>NZ_SHKK01000001.1:0-4800000 GCF_004217135.1 Micromonospora violae | reverse complement strand
TGAGCGCTTCGCGGCCGCGCTGGAGCAGGCCGCGGCCGAGGTCGAGGACACCTTCGCCATCAGCGTGGAGACGGTGGTGGTGGGAGACCGCGAGACCGACGAGAAGGTCGGCGCCCTGGTCGCGGCCGCGCGGGAGGCGTTGGTGAACGCGGCCCGGCACGCTGGCGTGCAGACCGTGTCGCTCTACGCCGAGGTGGAACCGGATCAGGTCAGCGTCTTCGTCCGGGACCGGGGAAAGGGCTTCGATCCCGATACGGTGGAGGACCACCGGCACGGCGTACGCGGCTCGATCATCGGGCGCATGAAGCGGCACGGCGGACGGGCCGAAATCCGGTCCGGCCCGGGGGAGGGGACCGAGGTCCGGTTGATCCTGCCGATCTCCCGGGACTCGTCCGCAGCGGAGAGGAACAGATGACCATGGCCGAGCAGTCGACCGAGCGCCTCGACCCGGCGGATGCCCGCCCCGAGCGGCTGCGGGTGTTCCTGGTGGACGACCACGCCATGTTCCGGGCCGGGGTGCGTGCGGAGTTGGGCGCTCACGTCGAGGTGGTGGGCGAGGCGAGCACGGTGGCCGAGGCGGTCACCCGGATCGCCGCTGTCGGCCCGGACGTGGTGCTGCTCGACGTGCACATGCCCGACGGCGGCGGTCGTGCGGTGCTGGAGGCGATGCGGCGTACGCACCCACAGGTCAAGTTCCTGGCGTTGAGCGTCTCCGACGCGGCGGAGGACGTGATCGGGCTGATCCGTGCCGGTGCCCGGGGGTACGTCACCAAGACCATCTCGCCGGACGAGTTGGCTGCCGCGATCCGTCGGGTGGCCGACGGGGACGCGGTGTTCAGCCCACGGCTGGCCGGGTTCGTGCTGGACGCCTTCGCGGCCCGACCGGACGCGCCGGTGGCCGACCCGGAGCTGGACCAGCTCACCAACCGTGAGCGGGAGGTGTTGCGGCTGCTGGCCCGGGGGTACGCGTACAAGGAGATCGCCAAGGAGCTGTTCATCTCCATCAAGACGGTGGAGACGCACGTGTCGAACGTGCTGCGCAAGCTTCAGATGTCCAACCGCTACGAACTCTCCCGTTGGGCGGCGGACCGCCGGCTCGTGTGACGGGGTCACCGCCGGCGAGATCAGAAAACTGTCCCGCGCGCCCTCGTACGCCCAGCCGGTGATCGTGCCCGGGTTGGCCCAGCCGCCCTCATCCGGATGGGTCGAAACATGAGTGGTGACGCGCGTCGCACCGAGGTGGGGTGCCCCCGGCGCTTGCGCACGGGCCGAGGCTGGGTCTTCGGGCGGTGCAACGTATTTCCTGCTCAATGCTGCCCGCGTCGACCGTTTTATGATCATTTTTCAAGTATCGGCAACGTGGCGGGCAACTAACGGCTTGATAACGGCACCTTCACGGAAGCGGCCAGTGGGTGTCACAGTGGCAGCACCTCACCATCGGTGTGTGGCACTCCGTACGCCCACCACCACGTTTCTGCCGATCACGGCGGTCCGTGGCGGTGTCGGTTGCGTCGTGTCGCGCCTCGTTGGCGGGGGAGCCCGGCGGATCGGAACATCAGGGGTGTCTCCAACTTCCCTGTGGTCCCGGCGACCCGCGCCCCGGGGTGGTCGGGCGGTGTCACCCCCAAACGTGCGTGAAACCCACGACGGAACCTGGTCAGAAAGAGGAGGCCCCTCGGAATGAGAGTCTCGAAGCGGGCGACGAGCGCGATCGCGCTCAGCGCGGCTGCCGCGCTTGTCGCGAGCGGTTGCTCGAGCGGCGGTGACGGCGATACTGCCGACAGCGCGGATGGCTCGATCGTCGTTCACGGTGTCCAGCCGGAGAACCCGCTGGTCCCGTCGAACACCACGGAGACCGGTGGCGGCAAGATCGTCGACTGGTTGTGGACCGGCCTGGTCGAGTACCCGAACGACGGTGGGGCCCCGCGTAACGCGCTGGCGGAGTCCATCAACACCACGGACTCCAAGGTCTTCACGATCAAGATCAAGGCCGGTACCAAGTTCCACGACGGTACCGAGGTGAAGTCGAAGAACTTCGTCGACGCCTGGAACTGGGCCGCCTACTCGCCGAACGGCGCGCAGAACGGCACCTTCTTCTCGGACATCGAGGGCTTCGACAAGACCTACACCTCGGACCCGGACGGCCCGGACGGCCCGAAGAAGGCCCCGCCGCCGTCGGCCGAGAAGCTGTCCGGCCTGAAGGTCATCGACGAGCAGACCTTCGAGGTCACCCTGGCGGCGCCGACCGCGGTCTTCCCGACCAAGCTCGGCTACAGCGCCTTCATGCCGCTGCCGGACGCGTTCTTCACCCAGAAGCCCGAGGAGTTCGGTCGCAAGCCGATCGGTAACGGCCCGGTGAAGTTCGTGTCGTGGGCCGACAACGACCTGATCAAGCTGACCCGCTTCGACGACTACAATCTTCGCGACAAGATGAAGATCAAGGACGTCGACGTCAAGCTCTACCAGGACGACAACGCCGCCTACGCCGACCTGCTGGCCAACAACCTCGACTTCATGGAGGTTGTTCCCACCTCGGCGCTCGCCGGTGACAAGTGGAAGACCGACCTCGGTGACCGGGGCCGCTCGACCGTCACGCCGTCGACCGCGTTCATCGCGTTCCCGATCTACGACAAGCGCTTCAAGGACCCGAAGCTGCGTCGTGCCGTGTCGCTGTCGATCAACCGGCAGGAGATCTCCGACAAGATCTTCTTCGGTACCCGCAAGCCGGCCGACAGCTGGGCGAACCCGCTGACCCCGGGCGCCAAGCCGGGCAACTGCACCGCCTGCAAGTTCGACCCGGAGACGGCCAAGACGCTGCTCGCCGAGGCCGGTGGCTTCACCGGTGAGATGGTCTTCTACTACAACGCGGACTCCGCCCACAAGGACTGGATGGACGCCGTCGCCCAGCAGGTCAAGACCAACCTCGGCATCAACGCCCGGGCCGAGGGTGTGCCGACCTTCGCGGTGTTCCGCCAGAACGTCAACGCGTACAAGATGACCGGCCCGTACCGGGCTGCCTGGCAGCAGGACTACCCGGACGTCGAGAACTGGGTGAACCCGCTGTTCGTCACGAACGGTTCCTCGAACGACGGTCTGTACAGCAACCCCGAGGTCGACGCCCTGGCCAAGCAGGCCAGCGGTGCGCCGAGCCTGGAGGCCTCGCACGAGGCGTTCGCCAAGGCCGTCGAGAAGGTCGACCAGGACGTTCCGAGCATCCCGGTCTACTTCTACGGCCAGCAGTCCGGCCACTCGGAGAAGATCAAGAAGCTCGAGCTGAACAACGTCGGCGAGATCGACATCACCTCGGTCGAGCTCTGATCCGAACGGTCTGACCCCGGGTCGGGCTCGCCACATCCGGTGAGCCCGACCCGGGGCCGTTCCGCGATTGGGTGTTACAACACTCCACTCGCACGTTGTCACCACCGTGTCGGCCGTCCGACGCGCCCCCTGTCTGGAGGACCACCCCATGGGCCGTTATCTGTTGAGACGGCTGCTCCAACTCGTGCCGGTCTTCATCGGTACGACGTTCCTGATCTACTGGCTCGTCTGGGCCGTCCCGGGCGATCCGTTCGCCGGCAAGTGCGGTGAGCGTCGCTGCCCGGACCAGTACATCGCCTTCATGACCGAGAAGTACCACCTCGACCAGAACGTCTTCGTGCAGTACGCCAACTACATGAAGAACCTGCTCCAGGGCGACTTCGGTCAGACGTTCCAGCAACGCGAGATCAGCGACATCATCGCGACCGCGTACCCGAACACGATCAAGCTGGCCGTCGTGGCGCTCGCCATCGAGGCGATCATCGGCCTCGGCGCCGGCGTGCTGAGCGGTCTGCGGCGTAACGGCTTCATCGACAACCTGGTCCTGGTCTCCACCCTCTTCCTGATCGCGCTGCCGGTCTTCGTGGTCGGCTTCGTGCTGCAGTGGCTGCTGGGTGTGCAGTGGGGCATCATCAAGCCGACCGTCTCCTCCGAGATGCGGTGGTCCGAGCTGATCGTGCCGGGCTTCGTGCTGGGCAGCGCGTCAGTGGCGTACATCGCCCGGGTGGCACGAACGAGCATCGCCGAGAACCGTCGCGCGGACTACGTACGCACGGCGATCGCCAAGGGCCTGCCGATGCGCCGCGTGGTGGGTGTGCACCTGCTGCGCAACTCGCTCATCCCGGTGGTGACCCTGCTCGGCACCGACCTCGGTGCCCTGATGGGCGGCGCCATCGTCACCGAGGGAATCTTCGGCATCAACGGAATCGGCCGCCAGGTCTTCCGGGCGATCATCACCAAGGAAAGCGCCACGGTGGTAGGCATCGTGGTCGTCCTGGTGCTGGTCTATCTCGTGATGAACCTGCTGGTTGACCTGCTCTACGCCGCCCTGGACCCGAGGATCCGTTATGAGTGACCCGAGTACCGCATCAATCGTCAGCACCCCTGGCGCACAACCGACCGACTCCGCCGCCCCCGCCACCGCGGGCCAGCCGCAGAGCAACGAGAAGCCGCGCGGTCTGCTCGGCGACGCCTGGCGGGACCTGCGGCGCAAGCCGCTGTTCTGGATCTCGGCCACGCTGATCATGATTTTCCTGCTGATGGCGGCCTTCCCGACGCTGTTCGCCCCGGGCGACGCGGTCAACGGCTCGCTGTCCCGCAGTCTCGATAAGCCGTCCGCCAATGGCTGGTTCGGCTACGACGTGCAGGGCCGCGACGTCTACGCCCGGGTCATCTACGGCGCACGGGCCTCTATCGTGGTCGCCGTGCTCTCCGTGGTGGGCACGCTGCTCATCGGCGGAACCATGGGCATCATCGCCGGCTACCGCGGTGGTTGGGTGGACGCGCTGCTCAGCCGAATCGCCGACGTCTTCTTCGGTCTGCCGTTCGTGCTCGGCGCGATCGTCATCCTGACCACCTTCAACGGGTCGGGCTCCGGCAACAGCAAGGCCCAGATCATGGGCCTGGTGATCGCGTCACTGATCGTGCTGAGCTGGCCGGTCGTGATGCGGCTGATGCGCTCCTCGGTGCTCGCCACCAAGGAGGCCGACTACATCGTGGCGGCCCGCGCGCTGGGTGCCGGCACCGGCCGGATCGTCCTCAAGCACCTGCTGCCGAACTGCCTGGCCCCGCTGCTGGTCTACGGCACGATCATGGTCGGCTCGTTCATCGGCGCCGAGGCCACCCTGTCCTTCCTGGGCGTCGGCCTGAAGTCGCCGGTGGTGTCCTGGGGCATCATGATCAGTGATGGGCAGAATTTCGTCCGGGTCGCGCCAGGGCTGGTGTTCTTCCCCGCCGCGTTCCTCGTCACCGCAGTGCTGAGCTTCGTGATGCTCGGTGAGTCGGTCCGCGAGGCCCTCGATCCGAAACTCCGCTAGGGGAGATCCAGTGTCCGACATTCTCGTGTCCGAGCAGTCTGCGCCGGGATCCGGCGGGTCCGGGCGTCCCTCCGGCCGGCTGCTCGAGGTCGACGACCTGCGGGTGGAGTTCCGTACCCGGGACGGCGTCGCAAAGGTCATCAACGGGGTCACGTACCACGTCGACGCGGGGGAGACCCTCGCCGTGCTCGGCGAGTCCGGCTCCGGTAAGAGCGTCACGGCGCAGACCATCATGGGCATCCTCGACACGCCGCCCGGCTTCGTCACCGGTGGGCAGGTCCGCTTCCACGGCAAGGACATGCTGCGCATGTCCGACGAGGAGCGCCGCCGCATCCGCGGCGAGGGCATCGCGATGATCTTCCAGGACGCGCTCTCCGCGCTGAACCCCGTCTTCACCGTCGGGTTCCAGATTGCCGAGCAGTTCCGGGTCCGGCGGGGCATGGGCCGCGCGGAGGCCAAGAAGCGCGCGATCGACATGCTCGACCAGGTCAAGATCCCGAACGCCAAGGGTCGGTTCAACAACTACCCGCACCAGTTCTCCGGCGGTATGCGGCAGCGCGCGATGATCGCGATGTCGCTGGCGCTCGACCCGGAGGTGCTGATCGCGGACGAGCCGACCACCGCCCTCGACGTGACCGTGCAGGCCCAGATCATGGATCTGCTGGCCGAGCTTCAGCGCGAGCGGCAGATGGGCATGATCCTGATCACCCACGACCTCGGTGTGGTCGCCGACGTCGCGGACCGGATCGCGGTCATGTACGCGGGTCGGATCGTCGAGGAAGCGAACGTGTACGACCTGTACGCCAAGCCGGCGCACCCGTACACGTTGGGTCTGATCGACTCGATCCCGCGGATGGACGAGAAGGGGCAGCAGCTCCGGACGATCAAGGGCCTCCCGCCGAACCTGATGAACATTCCGACGGGCTGCCCGTTCAACCCGCGCTGCCCCATGGCTCAGCCGGTGTGTCGGGAGAAGCTCCCGCCGCTGCTGCAGGTGGGCACTGCCCGGGCCAGCGCCTGCCACTTCGCCGAGGAGCTGGTGAACCGTGTCTGAGAACATCCTCGAGGTCCGTGACCTGGTCAAGCACTACCCCGTGACGCAGGGTGTGGTGTTCAAGAAGACCGTCGGTCAGGTCAAGGCGGTCGACGGGGTCTCGTTCGATCTGCGTGCCGGTGAGACGCTCGGCGTGGTCGGCGAGTCCGGCTGCGGCAAGTCGACCCTCGCCCGGGTGCTGATGAACCTGGAGAAGCCGACCGAAGGCAGCGTCGTCTACAAGGGTCAGGACATCTCCAAGCTGTCCGGTGGGGCGCTGCGTCGCCTGCGCCGGCAGATCCAGCTGGTCATGCAGGACCCGTACACCTCGCTGAACCCGCGAATGACCGTGGGTGACCTGCTCGGTGAGCCGTTCGAGATCCACCCGGAGGTCGCGCCGAAGGGCAGCCGCCGGGCCAAGGTCAGGGAGCTGCTCGACCTGGTCGGGCTCAACCCGGAGCACATCAACCGGTACCCGCACCAGTTCTCCGGCGGTCAGCGTCAGCGCATCGGCATCGCCCGCGCGCTCGCGCTGCGGCCCGAGATCATCGTCTGTGACGAGCCGGTGTCGGCGCTGGACGTCTCCATCCAGGCCCAGGTCATGAACCTGCTGGAGCAGTTGCAGGGCGAGTTCGGGCTCTCGTACGTCTTCATCGCGCACGACCTGTCGGTGGTTCGCCACCTCTCGGACCGCGTCGCGGTGATGTACCTCGGCAAGATCGTCGAGATCGGCACCGAGGACGAGATCTACGAGCGGCCGACCCACCCGTACACCCAGGCTCTGCTGTCCGCGGTGCCGGTGCCGGACCCGACGCAGCGGAACAACAAGGCGATCATCCGGCTCACGGGTGACGTGCCGTCGCCGATCAGCCCGCCCTCGGGTTGCCGGTTCCGGACCCGGTGCTGGAAGGCACAGGACGTCTGCGCCGAGCAGATGCCGTTGCTGGAGATCCGGCAGGGCTCGGACCACCCGAGCGCCTGCCACTTCGCGGAGAAGCGCGAGATCGTCGCCACCCACGAGGCGTGAGTCACCGAAACCGCCTGCCGCCGTCAGCACGACGGCGGCAGGCGGTTTTCGTTGTCCGGGACCGGATCGGCCGCCTGCGACGCGCAGGAGCGCACGCCGTGTCTCAGCGGGCCGGGTGAGTCACCTGCGGGCCGGTGCGGCTCACAGCGGGCCGCGGCCCGCGCGGAGCAGCAGCAGGGCCAGTTGGGTGCCGTCGGCGCCGAGCGCGACCCGGAACCGCTCCAGGATCTCCCGTTCGCGGGAGAGCACTAAACGGGTTCCGCCGGACGCCATCCGGGTCGCCCCGACCTCCTGGGACAACGCGGCCCGCTCCTGCCAGAGCGTGATCAACGCGTGGTCGATCTCATCGATCCGTTCCCTGATCTGCACGATCCGCGCGGCGGCGACCGGCTCCGCGGTGCCGGTCTGCTGCTCGGCCGGCTCGGCGTCGACACCTGCCGGCGTCGTGGCCTCCGCCGCCTCGGCCTCCTGCGCCGCGGACTGCCCCGGTCGGATCGGGCTGCCGCTCTGCTCCATCACGTCTGTCATCATCGGGTACCTCTCGCACTGTGGTGCCCGGTGCCCGGAACCTGGGACGGAAAAAGCCCCGGACTCCAGGAGCCCGGGGCTTTAGCAGGTCTGAATCGATCAGGCGCGACCTACGGCAGCCGGACTCCCGGTGCCATAGTAAAAGTAGTAGCGCGCAGCGATCACGCCGTCGAGTATGCCCACGTCGCTGCCGGGTGCGCAAGCATTCCGCGTCGCGGAGGGCAGCTTTCTCACCGGTGGGCGTACGCGGTGGTGCACGCCGTCGGGCACGAGCTGCTGAGCGCCAGCGGCGCAGTGTCCGACCGGCGGCATAGACTTGTCGGGCGATGCATCCTCTCTTCGACATCCCCGCGTCCCCGCCTGCGCCGGAGTCCGCGCCGGCCCGCCCGTACCGACCCGGGGCGGCCACCGCGCGCCTCGATCCGCAGCAGCTGCTCGACGGGCTGAACGGGCCGCAGCGCGACGCCGTCAGCCATGCCGGCTCACCGTTGCTGATCGTGGCCGGCGCCGGGTCCGGCAAGACCAGGGTGCTCACGCACCGGATCGCCTACCTGCTCGCCGCTCGGGACGTGCACCCTGGTGAGATCATCGCGATCACCTTCACCAACAAGGCCGCCGGCGAGATGAAGGAACGCGTCGCCGCGCTGGTCGGTCCCCGGGCCCGCCTCATGTGGGTGTCGACGTTCCACTCGGCCTGTGTACGGATCCTGCGTGCCGAGCACGAGCACGCCGGCCTCAAGTCGACGTTCTCGATCTACGACGCGGACGACTCCCGCCGGCTGATGCAGTTGGTGACCCGCGAGCTGGATCTCGACCCGAAGCGCTACCCGGCGCGGGGGTTGGCGGCCCAGGTCTCCAACCTGAAGAACGAGCTGGTCGATCCGGAGCAGTTCGCGGCGCGGGCCACCGGGCCCAACGAGCGGGCCCTCGCCGAGGCGTACACGCTCTACCAGCGTCGGCTGCGGGAGGCCCACGCACTGGACTTCGACGACCTGATCATGACCACGGTGCACCTGCTCCAGTCCCACCCGCACGTCGCGGAGAGCTACCGCCGGCGGTTCCGGCACGTGCTGGTGGACGAATACCAGGACACCAACCACGCCCAGTACGTCCTGATCAAGGAGCTGGTCTCCGGCACCGACGGGCTGGAGCCCGCCGAGCTGTGCGTCGTCGGCGACGCCGACCAGTCGATCTACGCGTTCCGGGGCGCGACGATCCGCAACATCCTGGAGTTCGAACGGGACTTCACCGACGCCCGGACGATCCTGCTGGAGCAGAACTACCGCTCCACCCAGACCATTCTCAACGCGGCCAACGCGGTGATCGACCGCAACACCTCCCGGAAACCCAAGCGGCTGTGGAGCGAGGCCGGCGCCGGTGAGCAGATCGTCGGCTATGTGGCCGACACCGAGCACGCCGAGGCCGACTGGGTGGCCCGGGAGATCGACCGGCTGGTGGACGCCGACGAGACCCGCCCCGGCGACGTCGCGGTCTTCTACCGCACCAATGCCCAGTCCCGCGTCTTCGAGGAGGTGTTCATCCGCGTCGGCCTGCCCTACAAGGTGGTCGGCGGGGTGCGCTTCTACGAGCGCAAGGAGGTCCGCGACGCCCTCGCGTACCTGCGTTCGGTGGTCAACGACGACGACACGGTGAGCCTGCGGCGGGTGCTCAACACCCCGCGCCGGGGGATCGGCGACCGCGCCGAGGCGTGCGTCGAGGCGCTCTCCAGCCGCGACCGGATCTCCTTCGGCGCGGCCCTGCGCCGGGCCCGGGAGGCGCCGGGCATCTCCAGCCGGGCGGCGAACGGCATCGCCGACTTCGTGGCGCTGCTCGACGGCGCCCGCGAGCTGGCCGAGACCGGCACCCCGGAGGAAGTGCTGGAGGCGCTGCTGACCCGCTCCGGTTACCTCACCGAGCTGGAGGAGAGCCTGGACCCGCAGGACGCCGGTCGGGTGGACAACCTCCAGGAACTGGTCAGTGTGGCCCGCGAGTACACCGAGCGGATCGAGGCGCTGGGCGCCGACGGGGAGCGGGCCACCCTGGCCGGCTTCCTGGAGCAGGTGGCGCTGGTCGCTGACGCCGACCAGATCCCTGCGCAACCCGGCTCGTCGCCGGACGGCGACGAGGCAGACGACGCCGCACCTCACCAGGGCGTGGTCACCCTGATGACCCTGCACACCGCCAAGGGCCTGGAATTCCCGGTGGTCTTCCTGACCGGCTTGGAGGACGGCGTCTTCCCGCACCTACGCTCGCTCGGCGACACCCGCGAGCTGGAGGAGGAGCGCCGGCTGGCGTACGTCGGCATCACCCGCGCCCGACAGCGTCTCTACCTCTCCCGGGCGGTGACCCGCTCGGCCTGGGGGCAGCCGTCCTACAACCCGCCGTCGCGCTTCCTGGAGGAGCTGCCGACCGAGTTGGTGCACTGGGAGCGCACGGAAGGGTCGTACACCTCGTGGGCTGGCGGGGGCGGCGGCGTGGGCGGTCGTGCGGACCGCGCGCCCGGCGGCCGTGGCACCTTCACCGGTGGCACACCGAAGGCGGCACAGCTGGCCCAGCGGCTCGGCGTGGACGCCAGCCGGCTCACCACGGCCAGCGAGCTGCCGCAGGGGCCGAAGGTGTCCGCCGGCGACCGGGTCAATCATCAGCGGTACGGGTTGGGTCGGGTGCTCGCCGTCGAGGGGCACGGCCCGGGTGCGCGCGCGCAGATCGACTTCGGCGACCAGACCATGTGGCTGGTGCTCCGGCACGCCCCGGTCGACAAGCTCTGACCCCGTCACACCACATCACGAAGAGTGGCCTCAGCCCCGCTGAGGCCACTCTTCGTGATGGTGCGCGCGGGGACTGCCTCAGCAGCCCAGGTCGACGCCGCGCGCCCGCATGAACGGGGCGGGGTCGATCTGGTTCCACATGCCCTGGTGCACCTCGAAGTGCAGGTGCGGGCCGGTGGCATCGCCGGTGGCGCCCTCGTAGCCGATGACCTGGCCGGCCTTGACCGCCTGGCCGACCGTGACGGCGATGCGGCTCTGGTGGGCGTAGTGGGTCAGGTAACCGTTGCCGTGGTCGATGAAGACGGAGTTGCCGTACCCGTCGGAGGCGTCGCCAGCCTTGGTCACGGTACCGGCGGCGGCGGCGCGGATCGGCGTACCGGAGGGCAGCGCCAGATCGATACCGGCGTGCAGGGTGCCCCAGCGCTGCCCGTAGCAGGAGGTGACAGTCGCGCCCGGCATCGGGTCGACCCAGGCGGGCGTGGGCTTGGTCGTCTTCTTCGGCTTCGGCTTGGCCGTCTTGGCGGAGGTCGGGCTGACGCTGACCGCCGGCGGGCTCGGTGTCGGGCTGAGCGAGGGAATGACCGGTGTGCTCGACTCGCGTATCGAGCGGTCGGCGCGGCCTGCGGCCTCGGCCCGGGACTGGGTGTCGAGGGAGACGGCGGCGGGTGCCGAATGGTCGGTGCCGTTCGTGGCGACGGCGACGCCGCCGAGGCCGAGGGCTACCAGTGCGGCGGCCCCGAGCACGATGAGGCGGTTCCGTCGGCCGGTGCGCTGCGGCGGCACGGTCTGGCTGGTGTCGGGGGTGTTCTCGTTCTGGACGGGGCTGTCTTCCTGCACGGCGGACCTTCACAGTCGAGGGGCACTTGACCTCGAAATACTGGTGTCCGGCCGAGTGGTGGCAGGCGCGGGGACCGCCCGATCGGGCGGAGAGCGGAAGACCGGATGCCCGGATATGACCGCCTGTGGGGTGCTACATCCGGAAAAGTGATCATGTTGGGGAGTGTCGCCGGCCACAGTCGCTGCTGTGACCCGGGATACATCCGCCCGGACCGCCTAACGAAAAACCGCCCGGATCGACAGATCCGGGCGGCCAACGGTCGTGACGCAACGTCAGGAGGCGGCTACCTCGCTGTAGATTGCCTCGACTTGCAGCTTGATGTCCACTCCGCGCTCCTGGAGGTAGGGCACCGGGTCGGTCGGCTGCCCCTTGACATGGATCTCCAGGTGCAGGTGCGTGCCGTACGCGTGGCCGGTCTGCCCCACCAGGCCGAGCTGGTCGCCCGCCTTGACCTGCTGGCCTTCCTTGACGCTCACCGCGGAGGAGTGGCCGTAGATGGCCTCGCTGCCGTCGGCGTGCTGGACGATCACCGCGTTGCCGTAGCCGCCGAACCAGCCGGCCTTGGTGACCAGGCCGTCGTGGATCGCCACGTAGGGCGTGCCCTCGGGGGCGACCAGGTCCACGCCGGTGTGCAGCTTGCCCCAGCGCATCCCGTACGGGGAGTTGAAGTCGTAACCCTGCAGCGGCAGCAGCCAGACCTCGGGCTCGGCGTTGTCCTTGGCGCGGCTGTCCCGGGAGGCGCGGTCGGCGTTGTCGGCACGGGCCGCGGCGTCCTGACTGGTGACCGACGCCTGCTTGAGCTCGTCGAGGACCGTCGGGCTGACGTCCTTGGCGTCCGGCAGGGCGCTCGCGCCGAGAGCCACGATGCCGGCCCCGACGAACGCGGTGGTCACGACAGCGGCGTAGCGGCTGCGGGGTGGGGTGGGTACGCGGCGGCGACCGCGATATCGATCGGGCTCAGACGACAGGCGCTGGCGCACGCACACCCTCCGTTGTCGGGGTTCCGAAGCGGCCGGTGGACGTTCCCTGAAGCTCCAGTGAACCTCCGCTGACCGCGTCGTCACCCGTCCATGGACCTGATGACAACCGTGGACACGTTAGCCAACCGTCAGGCGAGTCACAAGCTAGAGCGGAAAATTGGCGTGTCGATCTGTCCGTTTGCGTCCATTATTGTCACGCATCGCGCCGCCGAACGGTGCCCCCGTCGCTGCCCGTTCGTCGCCGAGCGTGACCGTTCCGGCGGACTCGTCCGGCTTGACTCCGAACGGCATCGGGCTGGTGTCGGCGTCGACGTCAGGGGCGTACTGGGCCGGGATCGGCGGGACCACTGCGGGTTGTCGGATGGGCGCACCGGGTAACGGCCGGTGACCGGGCCCGGATTTCCCGGGCCGGGTGCACCGGGTTACCGTTCGTTAAGGTGAAGGCTGTCAAGCCGGTGAAAGGTGTGCGCTGATGAGCTCTCGTATTCGGGTCGTCGTCGCGAAGCCCGGCCTGGACGGCCACGACCGGGGCGCGAAGGTGGTCGCGCGCGCCCTGCGGGATGCTGGGATGGAGGTCGTCTACACCGGCCTGCACCAGACACCCGAGCAGATCGTGGAAGCCGCCATCCAGGAGGACGCCGACGCGGTCGGCCTGTCCGTGCTCTCCGGCGCGCACATGACGCTCTTCCGGCGGGTGCTGGAACTGCTCGCTGAGCGGGATGCCCGCGACATCGTCGTGTTCGGCGGCGGCATCATTCCGAACGGCGACATTCCCGAGCTGGAGAAGCTGGGCGTCGCGAAGATCTTCACGCCGGGCGCCACCACCCAGGCGATCGTCGAGTGGGTCCGCGAGAACGTCGCGCAGCCGGTCTCCTGACCTGGCGCGACCTGATCTGGGCACGGGGGAGGGGCCGGACGCACCCCTCACACGTCCGGCCCCTCTATGCACGATGCCCCGCCGCCACCCCTCGACCGACAGGGCATCGGCCGTCTCCCGTCATTGCGCTGTTCAGCGCTCCGACATCTGACTCAACGACGCCCCCACGGCAGGGTTACGCAAGCCGGACAACATCGCCCGGACGGTGGATGCCGCCGGAGTCCTGGCCGGAAACCGGCCACCCGTGATGCCCGGTTGTGCATTACCGCACACCGCGCACCCGCTCGGTTGCCGGTGGTGTCGACCTCGCTAGGCTGCGGCCAATGGCCTGTTTCAAGTGATGACAGGCGTCAAACTGTTTTCTGAACGCTGGTGGCGGCGCGACGGCGCGCCGCGGAGACGGGACGGGACGCGCAATCGTGGACCTGTACGAGTACCAGGGGCGGGACCTGTTCGAGCGGCACGGTTTGCCCGTGCTCGCCGGCGGCGTCGCCACTACCCCGGAAGAGGCCCGCGCGATCGCCGAACGCCTCGGCGGCCGTGTGGTCGTCAAGGCGCAGGTAAAGGTCGGCGGCCGAGGTAAGGCCGGCGGCGTCAAGCTGGCCGAGGGCCCGGATGAGGCGGTGGCCCGGGCCACCGACATCCTCGGCATGGACATCAAGGGTCACACCGTCCACAAGGTCATGATCACGGTGACCGCCGACGTGGTCGAGGAGTACTACTTCTCGTACCTGCTCGACCGGGCGAACCGCACCTTCCTCTGCATTGCCAGCGTCGCCGGTGGCATGGACATCGAGCAGGTCGCCGCCGAGACCCCCGACAAGGTCGTGAAGGCCCCGATCGACGCCGTGAAGGGCGTGGACGAGGCCAAGGCCCGCGAGATCGTGACCGCGGCCGGCTTCCCGGCCGAGGTCGCCGACCAGGTGGTCGAGATCGCCGTCGGCCTGTGGCAGGCGTTCGTCGCCGAGGACGCCACCCTGGTCGAGGTCAACCCGCTCGCCAAGAACGGCGACGGCCGGCTGCTGCTGCTCGACGCGAAGATCAGCCTGGACGAGAACGCCGCGTTCCGGCACCCGGACCACGAGGCCCTGGTCGACCAGGCCGCGGTGGACCCGCTGGAGCAGGCCGCCAAGGCCAAGGACCTCAACTACGTCAAGCTCGACGGCGAGGTCGGCATCATCGGCAACGGCGCGGGTCTGGTCATGTCGACCCTCGACGTGGTCGCCTACGCCGGTGAGCGGCATGGCAACGTCAAGCCGGCCAACTTCCTCGACATCGGCGGCGGCGCGAGCGCCGCGGTGATGGCGAACGGGCTGGAGATCGTGCTCTCCGACCCGGCCGTGAAGAGCGTCTTCGTCAACGTCTTCGGCGGCATCACCGCCTGCGACGAGGTCGCCAACGGCATCATCCAGGCGCTGGCCCTGTTGGAGCAGCGCGGCGAGCAGGTCACCAAGCCGCTCGTCGTCCGGCTCGACGGCAACAACGCCGAGGCTGGCCGGGCGATCCTGGACAGCGCGAACAACCCGCTCGTGCAGCGGGTGGACACCATGGACGGTGCGGCCGAGCGGGCCGCCGAGCTGGCAGCTGCGGGGGTCTGATCATGGCTATCTGGCTGACCAAGGACTCGAAGGTCATCGTCCAGGGGATGACCGGTTCCGAGGGTTCCAAGCACACCCGGCGGATGCTGGCCGCCGGCACCAACGTGGTGGGTGGCGTCAACCCGCGCAAGGCGGGCCAGACTGTCGACTTCGACGGCACCGAGCTGCCGGTCTTCGCGTCCGTGGCGGACGCGATGGCCGAGACCGGGGCCGACGTCACCGTCATCTTCGTGCCGCCGCAGTTCACCAAGGCCGCCGTGGTCGAGGCGATCGACGCCGGGATCGACCTGGCCGTGGTGATCACCGAGGGCGTCCCGGTGCACGACACCGCGTCGTTCTGGGCGTACAACGTGGCGCAGGGCGAGCGGACCCGGATCATCGGGCCGAACTGCCCGGGCATCGCCTCGCCGGGCGCGTCCAACGCCGGCATCATCCCGGCCGACATCACCGGCTCCGGCCGGATCGGCCTGGTCAGCAAGAGCGGCACGCTGACCTACCAGATGATGTACGAGCTGCGCGACATCGGCTTCTCCACCTGCGTCGGCATCGGCGGTGACCCGATCATCGGGACCACCCACATCGACGCCCTCGCGGCGTTCGAGGCCGACCCGGAGACCGACGCGATCGTCATGATCGGTGAGATCGGTGGCGACGCCGAGGAGCGGGCCGCCGAGTTCATCAAGGCGAACGTCACCAAGCCGGTGGTCGGCTACATCGCCGGCTTCACCGCCCCTCCCGGCAAGACCATGGGTCACGCCGGGGCGATCATCTCCGGCTCGGCCGGCACCGCCGAGGCGAAGCAGGCGGCGCTGGAGGCCGTCGGCGTCAAGGTCGGCAAGACGCCGACCGAGACCGCGAAGCTGATGCGGGAGATCATGTCCGGCAGCTGAGCCGGTCAGGCGAGACGAAGGGGGTCGACCGCAACGGTCGACCCCCTTCGGCGTACCTGCGCCCGTCGCTGGTCAGTCGTTCCAGAACGGGTAGTTGCCGGTCACCCGCAGGATCGCCCCACCGATGATGTTGATCACGCCGAACGCCACGGCGAGGTAACCGAGCAGCGGCGACTGCCCGTACCGCCGGGCGTCGCGGATGGACAGGTAGCCGAAGACGATGCCGAAGACGCCGCAGCAGATCAGCCCCAGCACGATGCCCAGCACGCCCCAGAGGGTGGTCCGGTCGCGTCCCCGGGCCGGTGGCGGTGGGGGAGGCGGGTATGGGGTCGTCACGGCGTCCTCCGGGTGGTTCGTGGGCGATGTGCCGACCCGGATCGCTACCGGCGGGCCCGCCCCGGGTGGCGGCTACACGCGCCCCCTCTGGCCCGAGGCTAGACCGGCCCGGGTGGGCGGGACGCCGGTTCGGTGAACTCGCCGCACTCAGGAGGTGTTAACGGACTGCCACCGCCCGCGCGACGTGCCAGAGTAGAGCCGATGTCCCCCGTCACCCCTGACCGTCCCAGCCGTCCCGGTGGTGTGAGCGCCGACGACCGGCCGGTCGATCGTGCCGCGCCGGCCCGGCGGGTGCCCGCGCCTCGCGCTGGTGGGTCTCCGCGCGGGCGTGCGCCGCTGCCCGTCGCCGCCGGGGTGGCCGCCTGCTGGGCAGCCCTCACCTCCTACCTGCCCGTCGCCATCGTGCTCGGCCTGGTGCAGCTCGGCACGGACTCCACCACCCTGACCGGCACCCTGCGCACCGCGCTGGCCGGCTGGCTGCTCGGGCACCGCGTACCGATCCAGACCGAGTCCGGCCCGCTCGGGCTCGCCCCGCTCGCGCTGACCGTGCTCGCGCTCTGGCGGCTGACCCGCGCCGGCGTGCACGTCAGCCGCGCGATCGGCGCCCGCGACACCCGCTCACCGCGCCGGGCGCTGCTCGCCGCGGGCGCGGTCGGCATCGCGTACGCGCTGCTCGGCGTGCTCGCCGCGGTGCTGGTCGGCAGCGGCGGGCCGGAGGTGTCCCTGACCCGGGCGGGTGCCACGTTCGCGGTGGTCGGCGCACTCGCCGCGCTGGTCGGCGCGGTCCGGATCACCGCCGTGACCCGGCTGATCGTCACCCGGCTGCCGGGCGCGGTGCGCGACGGCGTCCGGACCGGTCTGGTGGCCGGGCTGCTCCTGCTCGGCGCGGGCGCGGGCGCGGCTGGCCTGGCGGTGGCCACCGGCGGCGGCGACGCGGCCGACATGATCGGGGCGTACCGGACCGGGGTCGCCGGGCAGGCCGGCATCACCCTGATCAGCGTGGCGTACGCGCCCAACGCGGCCGTCTGGTCGGCCAGTTACCTGCTCGGGCCGGGCTTCGCCGTCGGGACCGACACCGCGGTCCGCACCAGCGAGGTGTCGGTCGGCGCGCTGCCGGCCGTGCCGCTGCTCGCGGGCCTACCGCGCGGTCCGGTGGACGGCTTCGGCACGCTGCTGCTCGCGGTGCCGGTGCTGGCCGGGATGGTGGCCGGCTGGCTGCTCGCCCGTCGGGTGGCTCGACTCGCCGGGCCGGAGCGGGCCGGGCCGGAGCGGGCCGCGCCGCGTTGGGCCGACTTGCTGGCCCCGGCGGCGCTGGCCGGTCCGGTGGCCGGGATGGTGCTCGGCGCAGCCGCCGCGGTCTCCAGTGGGCCGCTCGGTGCCGGTCGGCTGGCCCAGGTCGGGCCGGTGAGCTGGCAGGTCGGTGCGGTGGCGGCCGGTGTCATCGCGGCCGGCGCGCTCCTCGGTGCCGCCGCCACCCGGGTGCTGACCCGCCGGCCCGCGCAGTAGACGAGCGCGGGGCGCCCCGGGCAAGCCCGGAGCGCCCCGTCGAATCCGAGCCCGTCAGGGCTGGGTGGGCAGGTTGACCTGCGCCACGACGCTCAGGATGAGCAGCAGGATGCCCAGCCCGACGCCGACCGCGCCGCAGATCAGACCGGCCTTGGCCTGGCCGGCGTTGTTGGCCTGGCCCTGGGCCACCTTCTGCTTGGCGAGGTAGCCGGTCACGATGCCGGCGATGCCGACCGGGATGCCCAGGTACAGGCAGCAGACCAGCGGGATCGACGCGATACCGAGGATCATCGACACCAGGCCGAGGGTGTTGTTCTGCCCCTGCGCCTGCGGGTACCCGGCGTTCGGGTAGGTCGGGCCGGCGCCGTACGGGGGCTGCTGCTGCTGGGCGTACGGGTCCTGGTACGGCTGCTGCTGGCCGTACGGCTGGCCCGAGGTGGGCTGCTGACCGTACGGGGCCTGCGGCGCGGCGTACGGATCGTGGGGCTGCTGGCCGTACGGGGCGGCCGGCGGCTGAGGAGCGGTCGGGTCCTGGTTGGGCTGCTGGCCGTACGGGTCCTGACCGGGGTTACCGGGCTGCATTCGAGAAGCTCCTTGGTTGGTTCCGTCAGTTGGTGCTCTTGTTTCCATCCATGATCGCGGTCAGTCCTCCCAAAGCCCAGTACAGCAACAGGACGACATATCTCCCAAAGCGCGCAAACAAGCCCTTGTCGACCCGCTTCTTGTGCCGGATCAGTGGCGGTGTGTGGGCCGGCGCGGCGTTCGGCCCGAGCGAGCGGCAGCGTACCGGGTCGATGCACATCCGCACTGTCACCATCGGCGTGCCGCCCGGCCGAAGGGTGCCCCTGACCTGCCCGATAGGGTGGCCCGGTGACCGAGCCCGCGCCTGTCGCCCGCATCGTCGTCCTCATCTCCGGCTCCGGGAGCAACCTTCAGTCGCTGCTGGAGGCCGCCGCCGACCCCGCGTACGGCGCACAGGTCGTCGCGGTCGGCGCGGACCGCGACGGCATCGCGGGCCTGGACCGGGCCGAAGCGGCAGGGGTGCCGACCTTCGTCGAGCGGGTCCGCGACCACGACACCCGGGAGGACTGGGACCGCGCCCTCACCGCGCACGTCGCGAAGCACCAACCGGACCTGGTCATCTCCGCCGGTTTCCTCAAGCTGGTCGGTCCGCACTTCCTCGCCGCCTTCGGCGACCGCTACCTGAACACGCACAACACGCTGCTGCCGGCGTTCCCCGGCATCCACGGCCCGCGTGACGCCCTCGCCTACGGCGTGAAGCTCACCGGAGCCACCCTCTTCTTCGTCGACGCCGGCATGGACACCGGGCCGATCGTCGCGCAGGTCGCGGTGCCGGTTCTGGACGACGACGACGTGGACACGCTCACCGAGCGCATCAAGGAAGCCGAGCGACGCCAGCTCGTCGAGCAGGTCGGTCGCCTGGTCCGCGAAGGCTGGACCATCACCGGAAGGAAGGTCACGGTTCCGTGAGTCCCACTCAGGACGGGCGCCGCCCGATCAGGCGGGCGCTGGTCAGCGTCTACGACAAGACCGGGCTGGTCGAGCTGGCTCAGGCCCTGCACGCCGCCGGTGTGGAGATCGTCTCCACCGGCAGCACGGCGGGGACGATCGCCGCCGCCGGGGTGCCGGTGACGCCGGTGGAGACGGTGACCGGGTTCCCCGAGGTGCTCGACGGCCGGGTGAAGACCCTGCACCCGAAGGTGCACGCGGGTCTCCTCGCCGACCTGCGCAAGGACACCCACGTCGCGCAGCTCGACGAACTGGGCGTGGCGGCCTTCGACCTGCTGGTCTCCAACCTCTACCCCTTCCAGGCGACCGTCGCCTCCGGCGCCGATGTCGAGGAGTGCGTGGAGCAGATCGACATCGGCGGTCCGGCGATGGTGCGCGCCGCCGCCAAGAACCACGCCTCGGTCGCCGTGCTCACCGACCCGACCGGCTACCCGGCGCTGATCGGCGCGCTCAGCGAGGGTGGCTTCACCCTGGCCCAGCGTCGCGCGCTGGCCGCCCGGGCGTTCGCCGACATCGCCGAGTACGACGTCGCGGTGGCCCAGTGGTGCGCCCAGGAGCTGGCACCCGCCGACGACTCTTGGCCGCAGTTCGCGGGGCTGGCGCTGCGCAAGTCGACCGCGCTGCGCTACGGCGAGAACCCGCACCAGCCCGCCGCGCTCTACACCGACCCGGACGCCCCGGCGGGGCTGGCCCAGGCCGAGCAGCTGCACGGCAAGGAGATGTCGTACAACAACTACGTCGACGCCGACGCCGCCTGGCGGGCCGCGAACGACTTCGCCGACCAGCCGGCGGTGGCGATCATCAAGCACGCCAACCCCTGCGGCATCGCGGTCGGGGCGGACGTCGCCGAGGCGCACCGCAGGGCACACGCCTGCGACCCGGTGTCGGCGTACGGCGGGGTGATCGCGGTCAACCGCCCGGTCTCGGTCGAGATGGCCCGGCAGGTGGCCGACATCTTCACCGAGGTGGTGGTCGCCCCCGGCTTCGACGAGGGCGCGGCCGAGGTGTTGCAGGCCAAGAAGAACATCCGGCTGCTGCGGGCCCCGGCCTGGACGCCGGCGCTGGTGGAGCTGCGGCAGGTGACCGGTGGCCTGCTGGCGCAGGTCGCCGACCGGGTGAACGCCCCTGGCGACGACCCGGCAACCTGGCAGTTGGCGACCGGCGAGGCCGCCGACGAGGAGCTGCTGCGTGACCTCGCGTTCGCCTGGCGGGCGGTCCGCGCGGTGAAGAGCAACGCGATCCTGCTCGCCAAGGACGGTGCCACCGTCGGGGTGGGCATGGGTCAGGTCAACCGGGTCGACTCGGCGCAGCTCGCGGTCTCCCGCGCCGGTGCCGACCGGGCCCGCGGATCGGTCGCCGCCTCGGACGCGTTCTTCCCGTTCGCTGACGGGCCGCAGATCCTGATCGACGCTGGCGTCCGCGCCATCGTGCAGCCCGGCGGCTCCATCCGCGACGAAGAGGTCATCGAAGCAGCCAAAAAGGCCAACGTAACGATGTACCTAACCGGAACCCGCCACTTCTTCCACTAACCCACCCCCCGCCCCGCCCCCGCTGCCCCGCCCCGCCCGCGTCGATCATGGAGTTGTGGTGCCCCGCAAAAGGGGTACCGGCTGATAAATCGCCCACCACAACTCCATGATCGACGGGGTGGGTCGGCGGGTCGGCGCGGGTCGGGGTCAGGGGCGGGGTCAGGGGCGGGGTCAGGCTGGGGTGGGGCGGAGTTCGGCGAAGTGGCAGGCGGACGGGTGGGGGTCGGCTGCCCTGGGGACCGTTTGGGGGTCCTGGGTGGCGCAGATGTCCTGAGCCTTCCAGCAGCGGGTGCGGAAGTGGCACCCGCTCGGCGGGTCGGCCGGGCTGGGCACGTCGCCGACGAGCCGGATCATGTTGCGCTGGTCGCGGGCCTCCGGGTCCGGCACCGGCACGGCGGAGAGCAGAGCCTGGGTGTACGGGTGGGTGGCCCGCTCGTAGATCTCGTCCTCGGTGCCGATCTCCACGATCCGGCCGAGGTACATCACCGCGACGCGGTCGGCGATGTGCCGCACCACGGACAGGTCGTGTGCGATGAAGATGTACGAGAGCCCCAGCTCGTCCTGGAGCTGCTTGAGCAGGTTGATCACCTGGGCCTGGATGGAGACGTCCAGCGCCGACACCGGCTCGTCGCAGACGATCACCTCAGGCTTGAGCGCGAGCGCGCGGGCGATGCCGATGCGCTGACGCTGCCCGCCGGAGAACTGGTGCGGGTACCGGTTGATGTGCTCCGGGTTGAGCCCGACCAGATCCAACAGTTCCTGGACCCGCTTCTCCTTGCTGCCCTTCGGTGCGGCATCCGGGTGGATCTCGAACGGCTCGCCGATGATGTCGCCGACGGTCATCCGCGGGTTCAGCGAGGTGTACGGGTCCTGCATCACCATCTGCATGTTGCGGCGCAACCGGCGCAGCTCGCCCCCGGAGGCCTTGAACAGGTCCTTGCCCTCCAGGGTGGCCCGCCCGGAGGTGGGCGTCTCCAGCCGCATCAGCAGCCGGGCGAGGGTGGACTTGCCGCAGCCGGACTCGCCGACCACACCGAGCGTCTCGCCCCGACGCAGCTCGAAGCTCACCCCGTCGACGGCCTTCACCGCTCCAATCTGCCGCTGGAACAGCACCCCCTGGGTGATCGGGAAGTGCTTCACCAGATTGTCGACGGAGAGGATGGTCTCGCCGCGGACCTTTGTCGGGTTAGCGGGCGACGCTGTCATCACGGACCTCCTGCGCGAAGTGGCAAGCGCTGGTCCGGCCGTCGCCGAGGACCAGGTCGTGCGGAAACTCGTCCACGCAGACCTGCTGCGCGTACGGGCACCGGGGGTGGAACGGGCAGCCGGACGGGATGCGCATCAGGTTCGGCGGCAACCCCTTGATCGTCGACAGTTCCTGGCCGCGGACGTCCAGGCGCGGGATCGACTCCAACAACCCCTTGGTGTACGGGTGGGCGGGCGCCCGGTACAGCGAGCGGACGTCGGCGTGCTCCACGATCCGACCGGCGTACATCACGGCGATCCGGTCGGCGACACCGGCGACCACACCCAGATCGTGGGTGATCAGGATCATCGCCATGTTGAGTTCCCGCCGCAGGTCGGCCAGCAGGTCCATGATCTGGGCCTGCACGGTCACGTCGAGCGCCGTGGTGGGCTCGTCGGCGATCAGCACCTTCGGATCCAGCGCCAACGCCATGGCGATCATGACGCGCTGCCGCATGCCGCCGGAGAACTGGTGCGGGTAGTCGCCGATCCGCTTGGCGGCACCCGGGATCTTGACCAGATCCATCAGTTCGATGGCGCGACGCCGGGCGTCGGCTCGGGACATGCCGGCGCGCTGGCGCAGCGTCTCGCCGATCTGCCAACCGACCGGGAAGACCGGGTTGAGGGCGGAGAGCGCGTCCTGGAAGATCATCGCGATCTCCTTGCCGCGTACCTGCCGGCGCTGCTCCTCGGACTGGGTGAGCAGGTCCGCACCCTGGTAGAGGATCTGGCCGGAGCGGACGAACGCGGGCGGGGTGTCGAGAATGCCCATGATCGCCTGGGCGGTGACCGACTTACCCGAGCCGGACTCGCCGAGCACCGCGAGGGTCTCGCCGGCGTCCAGGTGGTACGAGACGCCGTTGATCACGCGGGCGACGCCCTCGTTGGTGCGGAACTCGACGTGCAGGTCCCGCAGTTCCAGCAGGTGGCCGCCCTCGGGTGTGGCGGAGGCGGGCGTGGGTTGAACGGTCATGACTGTGCCTGCCTTTCGCTCGCGACTGCGGGACTCGCTTCGCTTGTTCCTCGCGCTCGCATGGGGGTTCTCACCGCAGCTTCGGGTCGAAGGCGTCCCGGATCGCGTCGCCGAGCATGATGAACGCCAGCACGGTCAGGGCCAGGAAGGTCGACGGGACGATCAACGGGGTGGCCGCCTCCCGCATGTGGATACGGCCGGTGTCGATGTCCTGCCCCCACGAGATGGTGGGCGCCTTCAGGCCGATGCCCAGGAAGGAGAGCGTCGCCTCGGCCGCGATGAACGAGCCGAGTGCGATGGTCAGCACGACGATGGCCGGGGCCAGCGAGTTGGGCAGGATGTGCCGCCACATGATCCGACCGTTGCCGGCGCCGAGCATCCGGGCCGCCGCGACGTAGTCCTGCTCCTTCGCGGTGATCACCGAGGACCGGACGACGCGGGCGGCGGTGGTCCAGCCGAGCAGCGCCAGCACGAAGACGACCGCGCCGATCCGAGCCCACTGGTTGTCACTGGACACCCGCTTGAGCAGCACGATCGCGGCCAGCAGCAGCGGGATGCCGAGCACCACGTCGATCACCCGGGAGAGCACCGCGTCGACCCAGCGGCCGAAGTAACCGGCCAACATGCCGATCACCAGGGCGATGATCCCGGTGCCGAGCGCGGCGAGCGCGCCGACCAGCAGCGACGCCCGGGTGCCGTAGACCGCCCGCGCGTACGTGTCGCAGCCCTGGAAGTCGTACCCGAAGATCGCCCCGCCGGACGGCCCGGCGTGCTGCCGGGAGAGCACGCAGTTGTTCGGGTCGTTGGCGGTGAACACCCCGGGGAACAGCGCCATCAGGGTGAGGATGACGACCAACGCCAGCGAGATCCAGAAGATCGGGTTGCGGCGCAGGTCGCGCCAGGCGTCGCCGGCCAGGCTGCGCGGCTTCTGCGCTGCGCCGACCTGGTTGGGTGCGCCCGGCTCCCCCGAGGGGCCCCGTCGCGCGGCCTGGTTCTCGGAGGCCGCCACAGTCTCAAAGTCGCTCATGCCTGCTCACTCATAGCGGATCCTCGGGTCGAGTACGGCGTACAGGACGTCCACCACCAGGTTCGAGACCAGGTAGACCACGACGAGCACGCTGACGATGCCCACCACCAGGGGGCCGTCCTCGGTGCGGATGCCGCGGAAGAGGTTGAAGCCCACGCCGGGGATGTTGAAGACACCCTCGGTGATGATCGCGCCGCTCATCAGGTTGCCCAGTTCCACACCGAGGAAGGTGACCACCGGGATCAGTGAGTTGCGCAGTACGTGGACGATGACGATGCGCCGCTTGACCAGGCCCTTGGACCGGGCGGTCCGGACGTAGTCCGCGCGCAGGTTCTCCGCCACCGAGGCCCGGGTGAGGCGTAGGGCGGTGGCCAGCGACAGCGACCCGAGCACGATGCCCGGCAGCAGGAGCGCGTAGAACGTCGGGTCGGAGCCGGCGGTGGGTGGGAAGAGCTGCCACTTGACGCCCAGGAAATACTGCGCCAGCGGCGCCAGCACGATGGTCGGGATGCCCAGCACCAGGAGGGTCAGCACCAGCGTCGAGTTGTCGAAGATGCTGGCCCGGCGGATGCCGGCGAGCACCCCGGCGGTGACACCGAAGATGATCGCCACAGCGAGCGCGATGAGCGCGAGCCGCACGGTCACTGGCCAGGCCTGCTGGAGGATGTCACCGATGCTGCGACCCGTGAGCGACTCGCCCAGGTTGCCCTGGAGCAGGTTCTTCACGTAGTCGAAGTAGCGGTAGAAGAAGCCGCCGACCCCGGTGGCGTCCAGGTGGTACTTCTCGGTCAGGTAGGCGCGTTGCGCTGGCGTGACCGGCCGTTCGCCGGCGAGCGCCTGGATCGGGTCGCCCTGCCCGGCGAATGTCAGCGCGTAGACGATCAGGGTGGTCCCGAAGAACGCCAGGACCATCTGCAGTAGGCGCCGCAGGATGTAGCGGAACATGCTTAGCAGTCTCTCCGGAAATGTGCGAAAGGGTCGCAGGACGGCATCTCTGGTCGTACCCGAAATATCCGAGACGTGCCGTCCGGCCCGGGGGAGCCGGCACCACCGACGCCGGGCCCGCTGTGGCGGCCCGGCTCCGGTGGTGCGGTCCGGGCCACCCGGGCTACGTCGCCCGGGTGGCCCGCACCATGGTCAGCTCAGTTGGCTGCTTCGATCTTGACGAGGTTGACCCGCTGGAACAGGTCCATCTCGACGTTCTTGACCTTGGACGAGTGGCCGAACACGTTCTGGCCGAACCGGAGCGGGATCACCGGCATGTCCTTGGCCAGGATGTCCTCCGCCTGCTGGTACTTGGCGATCGCCTCGTCCTGCGTCTTGGCGGAGGAACCTTCCTTGACCAGCCGGTCGAACTCCGGGTTGCTGTAGCCGTAGTAGTTCGACGCGCCGTTCGTGCTGTACAGCGGGCCGAGGTAGTCCTCCATGGTCGGGTAGTCCATGACCCAACCCATCCGGAAGGCACCCACCGGCGTCTTCTTCTCGACCTTGGTCAGCAGGTCGGCGAACTTCGGCTCGGCCACGCCGACGGCGTCGACGCCCAGGTTGGCCTTGAGCTGGTTGACCGTGGCGTCGACCCAGTCCTTGTGACCGCCGTCGCCGTTGTACGAGATGACGATCTTCGACGGACCACCGGCGGCCTGGTAGAGCTTCTTGGCCTCGGTCGGGTCGAACTGGGCGGCCTTGCCCGCGGTGTCCTCCCGGTAACCCGGCAGGATCGGCGCGACGAAGGAGCGCGCCGGCGTCTGCGAACCCTTGAAGACCGACTTGGTGATCTCGTCACGGTCGATCGCCATCGAGATGGCCTTACGGACGTCCGGGCTGCTGTAGTCCTTGTCGAACGTCGGGAACGCGAGGAACTGGAACGACGACATCGGGCTGGTCTTGTACCGGTCGCCCAGGTCGCTCGGCGCGGTGCTCAGGCTCTCGGTCGGGATCGTGGGCAGCACGTCCAGGTTGTCCGCCAGGACGTCCGCGTAGGCCGCGGTGAGCTGCTGGTAGATCCGGAACTCGATGTTCTTGACCTTGGGCTTCTCGCCCGGGAACGCGTCGTACCGCTCGACGTCGATCTTGCTGTCGTGCTGCCAGGTGCCCTTCATCTTGAAGGGACCCTGCCCGATCGGGGCCTGCTCGTAGGAGTCCTTGAGCACGCCCGGAGCCGAGAACGCGGCGTCCGGCATCGGGAAGTACGCGTTGTAGCCCAGCGTGGTCTTGAAGTCGATGTACGGCTCGGAGAGAGTCACGGTGAAGGTGAGGTCGTCGACCTTCTTCAGGCCGGACATCTCCTTGGCCTTCGGCGCCTTGCCCTGCAGGTCGGCGTAACCAGCGATCTTCTCGAAGAAGGGGTTGGTGTCCTGGCCGTTGGGGCCGTACGCGCCGTAGTTCCACGCGTTGATGTAGTTCTGGGACGTGACCTTCTCACCGTTGTGGAAGGTGAAGCCGTCCTTGATCTTGATCGTCCAGACCTTGTTGTCGGACGAGGTGATCGACTGCGCGGCGACCTCGTACGGCTTGTTCTGGGCGTCGTAGTCCACCAGCGGGCTGAACAGGCCGGAGATCACCTGCGAACCCGACGTCTCGGTGGTGTTGGTGGGAACCAGGTGCTTCGGCTCGGCGATCTGGATGCTGACCACCGAACTGTCGCTGCCGCCGGATCCACCGTCTCCGCCGCTGCCGCAGGCCGCGAGGCCCAGCGTCACCGCGAGCGGGAGGGCGGTCCAGGCGGCGAGTCTACGAACTCGCATTGAGCCTCCTCATCTCCTCACGCTGCGCAGTCAGGCCCGACGCTGGGTTTACGCTGCGCAACAAGCGGTAACGGTAGGTCGGCGATGAGCCTTCGACAACGGAGCGGTTGCGGGTGGGTAACGGTCCGGGCTCGCCTTCCTTGTCGGAAGCGGTCGGAGCTGCTACCCCAAACCGGTCTTATCGACCACCACCTGCGGATATCAGGGCGGATGGTTGGTTGATTGGGCGTGACTCGGCCAGCTCGACGCTTTCCGGGTGGGCCGTCCGGTCTCCGGGGCCCAGGCCCGTTCTGTCTGGTTCGACTGTGATCACATCCACAAAATGTGACCGAGAGTGACTAGCAACACGTCACACACCGTTACTCCGCTGGTGACTCGTCCCCAAGCCGGCCCGCCGCCCGCCGGCCAGCACATCCCGGTGCCGGCGCAACGACCCGAGCGAGGTCGTCTGAATCGCGGGTGGTGGTCGTGAGACGATCTGGTCGTGACGGCGACGCTTCTGGACGGCAAGGCAACCGCAGCGGAAATCAAGGACGAGCTGCGCATACGGGTGAAGGCGCTCGCGGAACGCGGCATCATCCCCGGGCTCGGCACCGTCCTGGTCGGGGCGGACCCGGGCAGCCAGGCGTACGTCAACGGCAAGCACCGCGACTGCGCCGAGGTGGGCATCGCCTCGATCCGCCGCGAACTGCCGGCCGACGCCACCCAGCAGCAGGTCGACGACGTACTGGCCGAGCTGAACGCCGACCCGGCGTGCCACGGCTACATCGTCCAGTTGCCGCTGCCGGCCCACCTCGACACCCAGCGGGTGCTGGAGTTGATCGACCCGGACAAGGACGCCGACGGCCTGCATCCGGTCAATTTGGGTCGGCTCGTGCTCGGTTACGACGGCCCGCTGCCGTGCACCCCGCGCGGCATCGTCGAGCTGCTCCGCCGGCACGACGTGGCGCTGCGCGGCGCGACCGTCGCGGTGGTCGGTCGGGGTAACACCGTCGGCCGGCCGCTCGGTCTGCTGCTCACTCGGCGCAGCGAGAACGCCACCGTCACCCTCTGCCACACCGGCACCCTCGACCTCGCCGCGCACACCCGCGCCGCCGACATCGTCATCGTCGCGGCCGGCGTACCGGGTCTGCTCACCGCCGAGATGATCAACCCGGGCGCGGTGGTGGTGGATGTCGGCATCACGCGTGTGATCGGCGCGGACGGCAAGGGCCGATACACCGGCGACGTGGACCCGGAGGTGGCCGAGACGGCCGGCGCGCTGGTCCCCATGCCCGGCGGTGTCGGGCCGATGACCCGGGCCATGCTGCTCACCAACGTGGTGGAGCGCGCGGAGCGCGACTGAACCGTGCGCCGGCGACTCCGGTGACGTTCGCCCCATCCCGGCGATGCCCGCCGCCCCTGGCCTGATCGGTGCCAGGATGACTGATACGGTCCGGAAAACCGACTGGTATCAGGGAGTGGGACGACCATGGGTAAGAAGGTCACTGTCGTCGGGGCTGGCTTCTACGGCTCTACCACCGCACAGCGCCTGGCCGAGTACGACGTCTTCGACACCGTAGTGATCACCGACATCGTGGAGGGCAAGCCCGCGGGCCTCGCGCTCGACCTCAACCAGTCCCGGGCCATCGAGGGCTTCGAGACCAAGGTCGTCGGCGTGACCACCGGCCCCAACGGTGAGGGCTACGAGAGCATCGAGGGCTCCGACGTCGTCGTGATCACCGCTGGTCTGCCGCGCAAGCCCGGCATGAGCCGGATGGACCTGCTGGAGACCAACGCCAAGATCGTCCGCCAGGTCGCCGAGAATGTCGCCAAGTACGCCCCGAACGCCGTCGTCATCGTGGTCTCCAACCCGCTGGACGAGATGACCGCGCTGGCCCAGATCGCCACCCAGTTCCCGAAGAACCGGGTGCTCGGTCAGGCCGGCATGCTCGACACCGCCCGGTTCAGCAACTTCGTCGCCGAGGCGCTGAACGTGCCGGTGGCCTCCGTACGCACGCTGACCCTGGGCTCGCACGGCGACACCATGGTCCCGGTTCCGTCGCAGAGCACCGTCAACGGCAAGCCGCTGCGCGACGCGATGCCGGCCGAGCAGATCGAGGAGCTGGTCGTCAAGACCCGCAACGGTGGCGCCGAGGTGGTCGCGCTGCTCAAGACCGGGTCGGCCTACTACGCCCCGTCCGCCGCCGCCGCCCGGATGGCGAAGGCCGTCGCGGAGGACTCCGGCGAGGTCATGCCGGTCTGCGCCTGGGTCGACGGCGAGTACGGCATCTCCGGTGTCTACCTCGGTGTCGAGGCCGAGATCGGCGCCGAGGGCGTCAAGCGGGTCGTCGAGACCGACCTGGACGCCGACGAGCGCGCCAGCCTCCTGGAGGCGGCCGAGGCCGTCCGCGCGAAGCAGAGCGACATCTCCAGCATGTAGTTCCCCGAACCACCCGAAGGGCGCGCCGGCTCCGCCGACGCGCCCTTCCCCCACCCCACCCCACCCCACCCCCACCCCCACCCCACCCCACCCCACCCGGTTGATCATGGGGTTAGCGGCACGCGTGGAGATCGAAAACCCCGTCAACCCCATGATCAACCGATCAGGGGGTCGCGCCGGTCGGCCTCCGCCCAGTGGGCCGCCGTGGCGTGCGGAAACGCCTCCGCGCGGGGTTGGAAGAAGGCACCCTCACCGTCGGTGAGGGCGGTGACCGTGATAGACCCGAGGGTGCGGCTCAGTGGCATCGCGTCATGATCCAGGGAGTTCCTGATCCGCGCAGCCCGGCTTTCGCCGGCCGGTCGAGGCCGGCTGGGGGCTGCCGGCCCTATTGCAGTACGCTCGTACTGCTTGAGCACGTGTCCCCCGAGAGGAGCGCCGGCCGATGGCGAAGATCAAGGTAAACAACCCGGTCGTAGAACTCGACGGCGACGAGATGACCCGGATTATCTGGAAGCAGATCCGGGAGCAGCTGATCCTGCCCTACCTCGACGTCGACCTGCACTACTACGACCTGTCGATCCAGCACCGCGACGAGACCGACGACCAGGTCACGATCGACGCCGCCAACGCCATCAAGGAGCACGGCGTCGGCGTCAAGTGCGCGACCATCACCCCGGACGAGGCCCGGGTCGAGGAGTTCGGCCTGAAGAAGATGTGGCGGTCGCCGAACGGCACGATCCGCAACATCCTCGGCGGCGTCGTCTTCCGTGAGCCGATCATCATGTCCAACGTGCCGCGGCTGGTCCCCGGCTGGACGAAGCCGATCATCATCGGCCGGCACGCCCACGGTGACCAGTACAAGGCCACCGACTTCGTCGTCCCCGGCCCGGGCACCGTGACCATCACCTACACCCCGGCCGACGGCGGCGCGCCGATGGAGATGGAGGTCGCCAACTTCCCCGGCGGCGGCATCGCCATGGGCATGTACAACTACGACGAGTCGATCCGGGACTTCGCCCGGGCGTCGTTCCGGTACGGGCTGGACCGCAACTACCCGGTCTACCTGTCCACCAAGAACACCATCCTCAAGGCGTACGACGGCCGGTTCAAGGACATCTTCGCCGAGGTGTTCGAGGCCGAGTTCAAGGACGAGTTCGCCGCCGCCGGCATCACCTACGAGCACCGGCTCATCGACGACATGGTCGCCGCCGCGCTCAAGTGGGAGGGCGGCTACGTCTGGGCCTGCAAGAACTACGACGGTGACGTGCAGTCCGACACCGTCGCGCAGGGCTTCGGCTCGCTGGGCCTGATGACCTCGGTGCTGCTCTCCCCGGATGGCCGTACCGTCGAGGCCGAGGCCGCGCACGGCACGGTCACCCGGCACTACCGGCAGTACCAGAAGGGTGAGAAGACCTCGACCAACCCGATCGCGTCGATCTACGCCTGGACCCGGGGCCTGGCCCACCGGGGCAAGCTGGACGGCACCCCGGCGGTCACCGAGTTCGCCAACACCCTGGAGCAGGTCATCGTCGACACCGTCGAGGGCGGCCAGATGACCAAGGACCTCGCGCTGCTCATCTCGCGCGACGCCCCGTGGCTGACCACCGACGAGTTCATGAACGCGCTCGACGAGAACCTGGCCCGCAAGATCGCTGCCTGATCCAGGCGTACGTCATCGGAGCCCGCCGGCACGCTGCCGGCGGGCTTCGGCGTGTCCGGCGACGCCGCGCCGGTCGGCGTCACTGCCCCCGGCGCGCCTCGTTGACCAGGATGGACGAGATGCCAGTCGAGTCCAGGAAGGTTGACCACGGTCGACCAGCGGCACCCGTGCGCCGATCAGCCAGCCTTCCCGGCTGTGCCGTGCACAGCCAGCCGTCCCTTCCCTGCGGGGGGCCCTGTCCCGGGCCCCCCGCGCCCTGTTCCCCGCAAGGGCGCGGGGCTGCTCAGGCGGCGCGCAGCAGGTCGGCGGCGCGTTCCGGGGAGATGTCGTTGATGAAGACACCCATCCCGGACTCGGAGCCCGCCAGGAACTTCAGCTTGTCCTCGGCCCGCCGGATGCTGAACAGCTGCAGGTGCAGGTGGCCCAGCTCACGGTCGATCCGTACCGGCGCCTGGTGCCAGGCCGAGATGTACGGCATCGGCATGTCGAACAGGCCGTCGAAGCGGCGCAGCAGATCCAGGTAGAGCGGCCCGAAGGCGTCCCGCTCGCTGTCGCTGAGCGCCGGGATGTCCGGCACCGGGCGGTGCGGCGCGACGTGCACCTCGAACGGCCAGCGGGCGGCCGCCGGGACGAACGCCGTCCAGTGTTCGTTCTCGGCGACCACCCGGTCACCGGTGGCGCGCTCGGCGGCCAGCACATCCGCGTACAGGTTGCTCCCGCCGGTCCGCTCGGCGTGGCGGCGCGCCGCGGCCAGCAGCGCGCGGGTGCGTGGCGTCACGAAGGGGTACGCGTAGATCTGCCCGTGCGGGTGATGCAGCGTGACGCCGATCTCGACCCCCCGGTTCTCGAAGCAGAAGATCTGCTCCACCCCGGGCAGGTCACCGAGCGCCTCGGTGCGGTCGGCGAGCGCGTCCAGCACGGTGCGTACCCGGCGTGGCGGCAGGCTGGCGAAGGAGGCGTTGTGGTCGGAGGTGAAGCAGACCACCTCGCACCGGCCGAGGCCCGGCCGGACCGGGGTGAACGGAGTGATCTCCCCGGGTTCCTCGGCCACCCGGCCGCTCAGCGACGGGAACCGGTTCTCGAAGACCACCACGTCGTAGTCGGGGGCCGGGATCTCGGTCAGGTGGTCGCCCACCGACGGGTCGAGGGGGCACTCGTTCGCCGGCGGGAGGAAGGTGCGGGTCTGCCGGTGCACGGCGACCGCCACCCACTCGTCGGTCAGCGGGTCGTAGCGCAGCTGCGACGCGGGGGGAGGCGGCGGCAGGTCCCGGCGGTCGGGCTGGTCGCGGACCGCGTCGTCGCGCTCGTCGAAGTAGATCAGCTCCCGGCCGTCGGCCAGGTCGATCGCGGTGCGCTTCACGGCGCCGTCCCCTCACTTGTCGGCGTGCGCGTCACGCGGCCCGCCCCTGTCGCCTTCACCATGATCAGTTCGCCCACCCGTTCGCCGAGTACCCGTCGCGCCGGCTCGGGCAACCGGTCGTCGCTGACCAGTACGTGGGCCGCCGCCAACTCGACGATCGACGAGATGCCCACCGTGCCCCACTTGGTGTGGTCGGCGAGCACCACCAGGTGGTCGGCCGCCGCCACCAGCGCCCGGTCGATCTCCGCCTCCATGAGGTTCGGGGTGGTGAAGCCGGCCCGCTCGGTGATGCCGTGCACGCCCAGGAAGAGCAGATCCAGGTGCAGCGACCGGACGGCCCCGACCGCGAGCGGGCCGACCAGCGCGTCCGACGGTGTGCGGACGCCGCCGGTGAGCACCACCGTCTGGTCCGGGCGGCCCCCGGCGTGCATGATCTCGGCCACCGGCAGCGAGTTGGTCACCACGGTCAGCTCGGGCACGTCCACCAGTCGGCGGGCCAGTTCGGCCGTGGTGGTCCCCGCGGAGAGCGCGACCGCCGCTCCCGGGCGGACCAGCTGAGCTGCCCGGTCGGCGATGGCCGCCTTCTCCGGCAGTTGGCGGACCGACTTGGCGTGGAAGCCCGGCTCGTCGGTTGAGCTCGGCCCGGTGAGGGTGGCGCCGCCGTGCACCTTGGCCAGTAGGCCGCGTTCGTGCAGCGCGTCCAGGTCACGCCGGATGGTCATGTCGGACACGCCCAACTCGCCTGCCAACTCGCTGACCCGGACGCCGCCGGTCGAGCGGACCCGCTCCAGGATGGCCGCCTGCCGCTGCTGAGCGAGCATCCGCCGTGCCTCCCCGGGGGTCCACGTACCCTCACGCGGTCAAACGTGTTCCAACAAAGATGAACACTAGCGCGTACGGGTCAACGGTGGAAGGAACGGGTCCCGCGGCGCCTCAGGCGGACGTGATCTTCAGCTCCACCCAGCCGGTCTCGGTCAGATGGTGCAGCACGGCCTGCACCGCGTCCGCCACGCTGACGTCGGTGGTGTCGAGCACCAGATCGGCGTCGGTCGGCTCCTCGTACGGGTCGTCGATCCCGGTCATCCCGGTGAGCAGGCCGGCCCGCGCTCGCGCGTACAGGCCCTTGCGGTCGCGCCGCTCGCACACCTCCAGCGGGGTGGCCACGTGCACCAGCACGAAACCCGCCCCGGCGGCGAGGGCCATCTCCCGGGCGGTGGCGCGCGCCGCCGCGTACGGGGCGATCGGGCAGCAGATGCCCACACCGTGGTGCCGGGCGATCTCGGCGGCCACCCAACCGATCCGCCGGACGTTGAGATCCCGGTCGGCCTTGCTGAAGCCCAGTCCGGCGGAGAGCTCCCGGCGCACCACGTCCCCGTCGAGCAGGGTCACCGTGCGGTCGCCGCTCTCCCGCAACGCGTCCGCCAGCCCCCGGGCGATCGTCGACTTACCCGAGCCGGAGAGGCCGGTCAGGAAGACCACCAGCCCGCGCTGCCGACGCGGCGGCCGGGCGCGGGCCAACTCCCGCGCCACGGCGGGCGGGGTGTGCCACTCCGGCAGCGGGAAACCCCGGTCGAGCAGGTCGTCGATCTCCGACTGGGTCAGCGCGAGCCGGCGGTTGCGCGGTGGGATGTCCTCCCGCCAACGCCACTGCCCGTCCCGGTTGTCGTAGGCGAGTTCGCGCGGCACCAGCACCCGCAGCCCGGCACCGGAGAGCATCTCCCCGGTGGAGAGCAGGTGGGTGACCCCGTACGCGGCGGAGACCCGGGCCCGTAGCAACGCGTCGCTGATCTCCTCGCGTCGGTGCGACAGCGGCACCGCGACCAGGGTGGCGGGCGGCATCCGGTCCCGTGCGGCGAAGATCGTACGGACCAGCGCCTCCGGCGGGAGCCCGTCGACGCCACCCTCACCGACCGGGATCATCACGAGCAGATGAGCGGCCAGGGTACGCGCGGCATGGGCGATCTGGGCGAGTTGCGGACGGTGCAGCGGCCGGTCGGCGATCACCCCGAGCACCCGGCCCGGAGGCAGCAGCGCACGGACCTCCTCCGGGTTACGACGCAGTCGCTGGAACGGACCGTGTCCACCGTCGCCCAGCCGCCGGACCTGGCCGCCCACCCCCGCCACGCCCTCGCGCACCGGCCAGACGTCGGCCACGTCCAGGGCGGCCGCCGGGGCGCCCTCCCCGTCGGTCAGCACGAGCGCCCGGCGGGCCGGGTCGCGCGGATCCAGGGTCTGCGCCAGCGTCGCCGGCACCTGGAGAACGACCGCCACCTGCCACGGTGTGCCGTCGGCCAGCCGGCCGCGTCGGCTGACCGAGACCAGGTCGGCGCGGGTCATGAAGCCGGTCAGAGGGGCGTACGCGCCGGTCAGCAGCAGCTCCAGATCCGCGAGCTCACCGGGACGTGGCGTGTACGCCGGTGCGTCCCGCAGCACCTCGTCGGGCAGCACCCAGCCGTTGCTCATCCACACCCCCCACTCGCTGACCGGCACACAGTTTCGCAGCCGACCGCCGATCGGTCGAGGGCGCCACTCCAGGACCCCGGCGGACGGATCAGCGCTTGACCCGCCGGCCTACCGCCGACCGCAGCCGGTTCCACACCTTCCGCTCGTCGCGGATCCGGGGTCGCGAGCCGTCCGCCCGGCAGAGGAACACCAACGGCAGTCGCGCGTCCTCGGTCCAGCCCACGTTGGTGATCCGGGCCTTGAGCATCCAACTGCCTCGGGTCCGGCCGCCGTTGAGGGCGGCGAAGTCGATCGTGGCGGTGGCCCGGTGTACGAGGTGGACGGTGCCCGGTCCGGTCGTACCGGTGATCCGCTCGGTCTGGAAGTTCAACGGAAGGAAGACCTCGATGCCGGTCTCCCGGTGCCGGGCCACCAGGTCCAGGCGGGCCTTGCGCACCTGCGCGGTGGCGTCCAGCACCTCGGGGGCGATCTCCTCCATCGGGAGCATCAGCACGTCGCGGCCATCGTCGTCGCGGAAGCCGACCGGCTCGTTCGCGGAGCGCAGCTCGGCGGCGATGGTCACCGTGACGGCGTGCTCGGCGCGCCGGAGTTCGTCGACCGTGCCGTGTGCGGCGATGCCCGCCTCCCAGAGGGCGAGCCGGCGCAGGTCCGCGACGCGGCCCCGCTCCGCCAGGTACGCCACGGCCCGCAGCAGGGGTGGTAGCCCGCCGGCGACGCCCGGGGCGAAGCGCTCCTGGATGATCTTCTGGACCTCCAGCGCGACCTGTTCCAGCCATGCCTCGGGGGCGTTCAGCAGCCGCTTGCCCCGGAGTTGGCTCAGCATCTCGTTGCGCATCCAGCGCCGGTGCAGGCGGTCCCGCAGCGGGCCCGGCTCGGTGTTGGCGTCCACCACGTCCAGCGCCTCCCGCACGCTGGCGAAGTAGCTCGACGGGTCCAACTGGGCGGCGGTGACGTTGCGCCCGTCGCGCCGCTGGATGTGGTGGTAGCAGGTGTAGTCGGACAGCACGGAGGTGCGCCGGGACAGGAAGTAGGCCCGAACGACCAGCGAGTGGTCCTCCAGCCGACGCTTGCCGCCCTCCGGGAAGCGCAGATCGTGCTCGTTGAGGAACGACCGCCGGAACAGTTTGTGGCAGGTCAGACTGTCGATCAGTGGGGAGTTCGCCAGGGTGGCGTCGAAGCGGTTCTTCCGGAACAGCTCCCGCGGTACGGGACGTCCGTACCCGGCCATCTTGCCGATCACGATGTCGGCGTCGTTCGCCTTCGCGCAGGCGTAGAGCCGCTCCAGCGCCTCGGTGGCGAACCAGTCGTCGTCGTCGGAGAAGAAGACGTACTCGCCGCGGGCCTCCTCGATGCCGAGGTTGCGCGGACGCGACGGCCAGCCGGAGTTCTCGATGTGCAGCACCTTGATGTGTGGGTGCGCGTCGGCCAGCCGGTCCAGTCGCTTGGCCGTGTCGTCGGTGGAGCCGTCGTCGACGAAGATCACCTCGAACTCGTCCGCCGGCAGGGACTGGCGCAACAGCGAGGCGACGAGCTTCTCGATGTGCGGGCCGCAGTTGTACGCCGGCACCACGACGCTCACCTTGGGGACACCCATCGCGGCTATCGATCCCTCCCACGTCGTCGGTCGACCACCGGGCGGATCGATGTCCGGTGAACGGGAGGTGAATGGTGTCACCTTGGGTGGCTCTTTTCCACTGCGGGGTTGCGGCGAACGCGGGACCGGCGGAAACGTCGCGCACGCGCCCCGGGTGCGGACCTTAGGGGTTCGGACGGGGAAGGATCAGGGGAGCGCCGGGGGCGTGCCGGAGCCCATGCTGGGCATCGACTCCCTACGCTGGGCGCGTGACACTGATCGCGACCCAGTCGCTCACCAAGACGTACGGAGGTCGGGTCACCGCGCTGGCCGACCTCACCGTCGCCGTCGAGCCCGGGATCATCGGCCTGGTGGGCGCGAACGGCGCCGGTAAATCCACGTTGATCAAGATCCTGCTCGGCCTGATCGCACCAACCAGCGGGCAGGTCTCGGTGCTCGGCATCGACCCGACCGCCGACCCGGCGGCCGTCCGCAACCGGGTCGGCTACATGCCGGAACACGACTGCCTCCCGCCGGACCTCTCCGCCGCCGAGCTGGTCACCCACCTCGGCCGGATGAGCGGCCTGCCCCGCACCGCGGCCCGCGAGCGGGCCTCGGAGGCGCTGCGGCACGTGGGGCTCTACGAGGAGCGCTACCGCCCGGTCGGCGGCTACTCGACCGGCATGAAGCAGCGCGTCAAGCTGGCCCAGGCGCTGGTGCACGACCCCGACCTGCTGCTGCTGGACGAGCCGACCAACGGCCTGGACCCAGCCGGCCGGGACGCCATGCTGGCCCTGGTGCACCGCATCGGCACCGAGTTCGGCATCTCCGTGCTGGTCTGCTCGCACCTGCTCGGCGAGGTCGAGCGGATCTGCGACACGCTGGTCGCCATCGACGGCGGCCGGCTGCTGCGCGCCGACAACATCTCCGCGATGACCTCGGCCACCGACGTGCTCGCCGTGGAGGTCAGCGAGGGCACCGAGGAACTCGCCGCCCGACTCGCCGAACTGCAACTACCGGTCGCCCGGGACGGGCGACTGCTCCTCGTGCCGCTCGCCGACGACGGCACCTACGACCTGATCCTCGGTGCGGTCGCCGAACTGGACCTGCCACTGCACCGACTGGACCAGCGCCGGCACCGGGTGGCCGAACTCTTCGCCACGAGGGAGCTCACTCATGCCTGAGCAGTCCACCGCCGCCGTGCGGCAGACGCCGGCCGGCGTCATCCACGACATCGGCTACCAGCGCTACGAGGGTGTGCGGCTGGGCCGCCGACACGTCTTCGGCGCGCTCTACCTGCACGGTCTGCGTACCGCGTTCGGGTTCGGGCGTAGCGCCAAGGCCAAGATCTTCCCGTGGCTGGTGGTCGGCATCGTCGCACTGGTGGCGGTGGCCCTGGCCGCCATCCGCAGCCAGATCGGCGAGCCGGTCGCCACGTACGCCCAGTTCGCCGACGCGATGAGCTGGTTGGTCATCTTCTTCGTCGCGGTCGTCGCCCCGGAGTTGGTCTCCCGGGACCTGCGCAGCGGTGTGCTGCCGCTGTACTTCTCCCGTCCGCTGCCCCGCTCCGACTACGCGTTGGCCAAGCTGCTGGCGCTGGTCACCGCGCTCTGGCTGCTGCTCGGCGGGCCACAACTGCTGATGTTCCTGGGTGCCGCGTTCACCACCAAGCAGGGCATGCGCGGGGTGTGGAACGAACTGCTCGACCTGCTGCCCGGGTTGCTCTACGCCGGGTTGTGGGCGGTTGTCTTCGCCTCGGTCGGCCTGCTGGTCGCGTCGCTGACCGGCAAGCGTGCCTTCGCCGCCGGTGGCGTCGTCGCCGTCTTCCTGATGACCACCCCGATCGTGGGCGTGCTGAGCATCCTGCCGTCGCACACCGCCAACGAGTTGGCCGGGCTCGCCTCCCCTTCCACGCTCGTGCAGGGGGTGGGCATCTGGTCGCTGGGTGACCTGCTCGTCGAGGGTGACCCGGGCGAGATGATGATCGGCGGGTTCGGCCCGGTCTACGCCCTGGCCGCGGTGCTGCTGATCACCGGCGCGACCGCCCTCCTGCTGGCCCGCTACCGGAAGGTCGCCTCCTGATGAGCACCTTGAACCTGACCGGGGTGTCCCGGTGGTACGGCAACGTGGTCGCGGTCAACGACATCAGCATGGCCCTGGGGTCGGGGGTGACCGGTCTGCTCGGCCCGAACGGCGCCGGCAAGACCACCCTGCTGCACATGATGGCCGGGTTCCTCGCCCCGTCGCGTGGCACGGTCACCCTCGACGACGAGCCGACCTGGCGCAACCCTGACGTCTACCGGCGGCTGGGGCTGGTCAGCGAACGGGAGGCGGTGCAGGGCTACCTCACCGCGTACGAGTTCGTGCTGGCCAGCGCGAAGCTGCACCGGCTGTCCGATCCCGCCGCCGCGGCCCGACGGGCCATCGACCTGGTGGAGCTGGAGTCGGCACAGGACCGCCGGATCAGCACGTACTCCAAAGGCATGCGCCAGCGCGCCCGGGTGGCCGCCGCGTTGGTGCACGACCCGCAGGTGCTGCTGCTCGACGAGCCGTTCAACGGGATGGACCCGCGCCAGCGGCTGCACATGATGGAGCTGCTGCACACCCTGGGCGACGCCGGCCGGACGATCCTGTTCAGCTCGCACATCCTGGAGGAGGTCGAACAGGTCTCCGGCACGGTGCAGGTGATGGTGGCCGGCCGGCTGGCCGCCTCCGGCGACTTCCGGACCATCCGCCGGTTGATGACCAACCGGCCGCACGTCTTCGCGGTGCGCTCCACGGACGACCGGGCGCTGGCCGTCGCGCTGATCGCCGAGGCGTCGGTGAGCGGGGTCGAGTTGGACCCGACCGGCCTGACCGTGCGGGCCGGCGACTACGGCGCGTTCACCCGGGCACTACCCCGGATCGCGCTGAACAAAGGCATCCGGGTGCGCCAGCTGGTGCCGTCCGACGAGTCCCTGGAGAGCGTCTTCTCCTACCTGGTGGAGGCCTAGATGTCGACCATTACCTGGATCACCGCGCGCGGGTTGTTCGGCCGACGTCGGTTCCTGCTGCTGCTACCGCTGCCACTGGTGCTGCTCGGGTTGGCCGTGCTCTGCCGGTCGCTGGGGGTGGACCCGCGCCAGTGGGCGCCGCCGGTGCTGGTCGGCCTCGGGCTGGCCGTCGTGCTGCCGGTGGTTGCGCTGATCATCGGGACGGGCGTGTTGGGTGCCGAGATCGACGACGGCACGGTGGTGCACATCCTGACCAAACCGCTGCCGCGCTGGCAGATCGTGCTGCCGAAGCTCGCGGTGGCCGCCGTGGTCACCGCGGCCACCGTCGCGGTGCCGCTCTACGTCGCGGGCGTGCTCGCCCATTCGGTACGCCTCGGTCTGGCGCTGGCCGCCGCGGCGGCGCTCGGCGCGCTGGCGTACTCGGCGTTGTTCCTCGCGCTCAGCCTCGTCACCCGGCGGCCGGTGCTGCTCGGCCTGGTCTACGTGCTGATCTGGGAGGGCTTGCTGGGCAATTTCGTCAGCGGCACCAAGGTGCTCTCCATCCAGCAGTACGTCATCGCCCTCACCGACCGGATCGCCCCCACCGGGCTGCTGGAGACGAGCGTGTCGGCGCCGCTGGCGTCGGCGATGACCGCGCTGGTCAGTGTCGGGTTCACGGTGCTCGCCATCGACCGCCTGCGCTCGTTCAGTGTGGCTGGCGAGACGAGCTGACGGCGGTGCGGAGCCCTGTTCCGGCCAGCCCCCGCCCGGCGGTAGGGCTGGCCGGATGGACCGGTCGGGCCACCCCGGGTCAGGCTGACGGGCGTGAGCGTCGAAGCGGAGCGGACGTCGTTGGCTGAGCCATACTCCCGCAGCAGCCGACCGTGGCTGACCAGCCTGGCCGTCGCCGGGCTGGCCTGCGCCACGGTCGCCACTGCGGCCCAGGGCAGCGGCCAGTTCCACTGGTGGGCGGTGTTCATCCTCATCCCGGCCGCGTTGATCGCGGCCAGTGGTGGGCCGCTGCTGGCCCGCGGCGGTGGCCGGGCGTTCGCCGGGTACATGCTCGCCTGCGTCGGCACGATGGCCTTCGCGGTCGGCGCGCTGCTGATGTTCGGCGTGATGGGGCGAGGATGGCCGCTCATGGTGGTGCTGCCCTGCCTGGCGGTCGCCGGCACCTACGGCTGGAGGGCGGCCCACCCGCTGGCCCGTGGTCTGCACCGGGCGGTGGCCCTGCTCGCGCTCACCGGCGCGCTGCTCGGCCTGACCCTGCAGCTGATCCGGGTGGATCTCATCCACCTGGAGACCGGCTGGTGGGGGGCGTTCCTGATGCTGGCCGGGGCCATCGTGCTGGGCAACGCGGGGGAGCTGACCCGACACCGGATGCCGTACCGCCTCCAGGCGATCACCCTGCTGGTGGGGCCGGCCGTGATCGCGTTCCTGCTCGGGCTGCGCTTCCTGCGCGGCTGGTGACCTGCCGGCCCGCCGCCGCCCGAGCGGGCGGCGGCGGACGCCGGTCAGAAGGCGCAGGCGATGACCAACTCCGGGGTGCGGTCCGGGAGCAGGTCGAGCTTGCCGATCCGGCCCGCCGCCCGTAGGTCGTCGGCGACCAGGGTGAGCTGCTCCAGCAGCGCCGCCGGGCCGAGCGCCTCCGCCAGGGGCACCTCCGCCTTCATCGACAGCTTCCGCTCCGACTTGGCCCGTCGCACCTGGCTCAACGCGTCACCGGCGAGCCGCAGCAGCGCCGGCTCACCCGACCCCTCGATCGTCCGGGCCACCTCGTACGTGGTCGGCCACGGGGCCCGGTGCACCGAACCGTACCGCCACCACGACCAGACCTCCTCGGTCACGTACGGCAGCACCGGGGCGAACAACCGCAGCTGCACCGACAGCGCCGAGGCCAGCGCCGCCCGTGCGGAGTCCGCCGCCGCGCCGGTGCCGTAGGCGCGCTCCTTGACCAGCTCGATGTAGTCGTCGCAGAACCGCCAGAAGAACGCCTCGGTCGCCTGCAACGCCGCCGTGTGGTCGTACGAGTCGAAGGCGGTGCTCGCCGCTGTGACCACGGTGGCCAGCTCGGCGAGCATGGCCCGGTCGAGGGGAGCGGTCGCCGGGGAGCGCAGGGCGTCCGCCGCGCCCAGCCCGAGAGCGAACTTGGACGCGTTGAGCAGTTTGGTGGCCAGTCGCCGGCCGACCTTGATCTGCGCCGGGTCGAAGGCCAGGTCCATGCCGGGTTTCCCACTGGCCGCCCAGTAGCGCACCGCGTCCGAGCCGTGCTGCTCCAACAGGGCCAGCGGGGTGACCACGTTCCCCTTGGACTTCGCCATCTTCTTGTGGTCCGGGTCGAGGATCCAGCCCGACAGCACGGTGTCCCGCCAGGGCAGCACCCCGTGTTCGAAGTGCGAACGGACCACGCTGTCGAAGAGCCAGGTGCGGATGATCTCCTGCCCCTGGGGGCGGAGGTCCATCGGGAAGACCCGGGCGAACAGGTCCGGGTCGGTCTCCCAGCCGCCGACGATGTGCGGGGTCACCGAGGACGTGGCCCAGGTGTCCAGCACGTCGGGGTCGCCGATGAAGCCGCCCGGTCGGCCGCGCTGCGGCTCCTCGTAACCGGGTGCCGGGTCGCTGGATGGATCAACCGGCAGCGCGGACTCGTCCGGCGTGAGAGGGTGGGACCAGTCCGGCTCGCCAGTGTCGTCGAGCCGGTACCACACCGGCACCGGCACCCCGAAGAAGCGTTGACGGCTGACCAGCCAGTCCCCGTTCAGGCCGCCCACCCAGTTGTCGTAGCGGTGCTTCATGTGCGCCGGCACCCAGTGCAGTTGCTCGCCCCGCCTCAACAGGGTGGCGCGCAGCGCCTCGTCCCGGCCGCCGTTGCGCAGATACCACTGTCGAGTCGAGACGATCTCCAGTGGCCGGTCGCCCCGCTCGTAGAACTTGACCGGGTGGGTGATCGGGCGTGGCTCGCCGATCAGGTCACCGGCGTCGGCCAGCATCCCGACGATCTCCCGGCGGGCGCCGTTGACGGTCTGCCCGGCCAGCGCCGCGTACGGCTGCGCCGGCACCCCGTGCGGCGGCTCGGGGAGCAGCCGGCCGTCCCGGCCGATCACCACCCGGGTGTCCAGGCCCAGCTCACGCCACCAGGTCACATCGGTCAGGTCACCGAACGTGCAGACCATCGCGACGCCGGTGCCCTTGCCCGGGTCGGCGAGCGAATGGGCGTACACCGGCACCTCGACGTCGAACAGCGGGCTACGCACGGTGCCACCGACCAGGTCGGCGTACCGCTCGTCGTCGGGGTGGCAGACCAGCGCCACGCAGGCCGGTAACAGCTCGGGTCGGGTGGTGTCGATGAGCACCTCACGCCCACCGGGTGCGGTGAACCGCAACCGGTGGTAGGCGCCGGGGCGCTCCCGGTCCTCCAACTCCGCCTGGGCGACCGCGGTGGCGAAGCCGACGTCCCAGAGCGTCGGCGCCTCCGACTGGTACGCCTCGCCGCGGCGCAGGTTGCGGACGAACGCCCGCTGGCTGGCGGTCCGGGCGATCCGGCCGATCGTCGTGTACGTCAGGGACCAGTCCACCGACAGCCCGAGCCGACGCCACAGCGCCTCGAAAGCCTGCTCGTCGGTGACCGTCAACCGTTCGCACAGTTCAATGAAGTTGCGCCGGGAGATCGGGGTGGGGTCGCGGCGGGCCGCGTCGTCGACCGGCGCCGCCGGTGGCCGCCACACCGGGTCGTACGGCAGTGCCGGATCGCAGCGCACCCCGTACACGTTCTGCGCCCGACGCTCGGTGGGCAGACCGTTGTCGTCCCAGCCCATCGGATAGAAGACGGCCTTGCCGCGCATCCGCTGGTACCGCGCGGTGGTGTCGGTGTGGGTGTACGAGAAGACGTGCCCCATGTGCAACTCGCCCGATACGGTCGGCGGCGGGGTGTCGATCGAGAACACGTCGCCGCGCTGCTTCGAGCGGTCGAACGCGTACGTGCCTTCCTCCTGCCAGCGGCGTGCCCAGCTCTCCTCGAGCCCGTCCAGGGTGGGACGCTCGGGAACGCCGGCGCGGGCCGTCCTCGCCGTATCGGTCATCCTGTGATCGTAGGCACCTCCCGGGTGCGGGGCGACGTAGTTGCGGCCGAACACACCGGCACCGCCCGGGGCGGCGGCCCTGCTAGATCAGCGAGTCGCGCCACTGGCGGTGCAGGGCGGCGTACCGGCCGTCGGCCTCGGCCAGCACGGCCGGTGGGCCGTCCTCGACGACCGTTCCGCCGTCGAGGACGAGCACCCGGTCGGCGGTCTCCACGGTGGACAGTCGATGGGCGATCACCAGGGCGGTCCGGTCGCGCAGGATGGTGCCGAGCGCCCGCTGCACCAGACGTTCCGTCGGCACGTCCAGCGACGACGTCGCCTCGTCCAGGATGAGCACGGTCGGGTCGGCGAGGAACGCGCGGGCGAACGCGACCAGCTGCCGCTGCCCGGCGGAGAGCCGGCCGCCGCGTCGGTGCACCTGGGTGGCGTACCCCTCGGGTAGGGCGGCGATGAAGTCGTGCGCGCCGATCGCCCGCGCGGCGGCCTGGACGGCGGCGTCGTCGGCCCCCGGGCGGCCGAACCGGATGTTCTCCGCGACGGTCCCGCTGAACAGGTGGTTCTCCTGTGTCACCAGCACCACCGCGCGGCGCAGGTCGGCGTCGCGGACGTCGCGCAGGTCGACCCCGTCCAACCGGACGGTGCCGGTGTCGGGGTCGTGGAACCGGGCGACCAGCTTGGCGATCGTCGACTTGCCCGCCCCGGTGGGCCCGATCAACGCCACGGTCTGCCCGGCCGGCACGGTCAACTCCAGCCCGCAGAGGATCGGGGTGTCGGCCCGGTAGCCGAAGCTGACCGACCGGAACAGCAGCTCACCACGGCCGGGCCCGGTCGGCAGCGGGGTGGGCCGGGCCGGTTCGGCGACACCCGGTCGTTCGTCGAGCACCCCGGCCAGCTTCTCCAGCGCGGCGGTGGCCGACTGCAACGAGTTGTAGAACTGGCTCAGCTCCTGCATCGGCTCGAAGAAGCGGCGCAGGTAGAGCAGGAACGCGGCGAGCACACCGATCTCGGTCTGCCCGCCGAGCACCCGCCAACCGCCGTAGCAGAGCACCACCGCCACGGTGACGTTGCCGATCAGCTTGATCGCCGGCGAGTACCTGGCGATCAGCCGGAACGCGTGCAGGCTGCTTCGTCGGTAGTCGTCGCCGAGCGCCACGAAGATCCGTTGGTTACGGGGTTCCCGGCGGAACGCCTGCACCGCACGGATGCCCCGCATCGACTCGACGAAGTGCACGATGACCAGCGCGACCGCGTCCCGGGTCCGCCGGTACGCGCTGGCCGACGACCGGGCGAACCAGCGGGAGAGCCAGAGCAGGAAGGGGAAGGCGAACAGCGTCACGGCGGCCAGCGGCAGGTCCAACCAGAGCAGGATGGCCGCCACCGACAGGATCGAGAGCCCGGCCAGCACCAGGCTGTCGATCCCCCCGTCGACCAGCTCGGCGATCGAGTCCAGGTCGCTGGTGAGCCGGGAGACCATCCGGCCGGACGTGTACCGCTCGTGGAAGCCCACCGACAGCCGCAGGAAGTGCCCGAACACCCGCTGCCGCAGGTCGAGCAGGACGGCCTGGCCGATCCGGGCGGAGAGGGTGAGGAAGCCGCGGCGGGCCGCGTACTCGGTCACCGAGGCCACCGCGAACGCCCCGGCGACGGTGATCAGCGGGCCGGCGTCTCCGGCGCGCAACGGCGCGATGGCCCGGTCGATGCCGACCATGACCAGGTACGGGCCGGCCATCGCGGCGCCGTTCTGGGCCAGCAGCAGGGTGACCGCCGCGGCGAGTCGCCCCCGGTGCGACCGGAGCAGGTCGCCCAGCAGGGTACGGCTGAGCCGGCGCAGCCGGGCCACCGCCTCAGGGCTGGTGTCCTCAGCTCGACTGCGGTCGGCCTCCGGGTCGGTGGCGGTTCCGCGCCAGCGGGTGAGCTCGGGCTCCTCTTCGGGAGGTGGGTCGGCCTGCTTCGGCACGCTCACGAGCGCACCAGCCCCCACCCGTCCGAAGGGGACGGGCTGGGCCCGGTGGCGCCGGCCGGCGGTGGATGCCCGGTGGGCGGTTCGGCGGCGAGCAGCGCCCGGTACGCCGGGACGGTGGCCAGCAGGTCGGAGTGCCGGCCGGTCGCGGTGATCCGTCCGTCCTCCAGCAGGGCGACCCGGTCGGCCAGCGCGATCGTCGACGGCCGGTGCACCACCAGCAGCGCGGTGCTGTCGCGCAGGACCCGGCGAAGCGCCGCTTCGACCAGGGCCTCGGTGTGCACGTCGAGGGCGGAGAGCGGGTCGTCCAGCACCAGCACCGCCGGTCGGCCGAGCACGGCCCGCGCCAACGCGAGCCGTTGCCGTTGCCCACCGGAGAGGGACAACCCCTGCTCGCCGACCCGGGTGGCCAACCCCCACGGCAGGTCGTACGCGAAGTCGGCCTGGGCCAGCGCGAGGGCCGCGCGGATCTCGTCGTCACCGGCGTCCGGGCGACCCAGGGTGAGGTTCTCCCGCACCGACATGGAGAAGAGCGTGGGCTCCTCGAACGCCACTCCGACCAGCCGGCGCAGCGAGGCCAACCGAATCTCGCGGAGGTCGTGCCCGTCCAGGGTGATGCGGCCGGCGCTCACCTCGTGCAGCCGGGGCACCAGGGAGAGCATCGTGCTCTTACCGGAGCCGGTGGCACCGACCAGGGCCAGCGTCTCGCCCGGCTCGATGGTCAGGTCGATCTCGCGCAGCACGGCGCCGTTGGCACGTGGGTAGCGGAACGCGACCCGCTCGAAGCGCAGTCGGCCGCGCACCGCGTCGCGGGGCAACGCGACCGCGCCGGGGGAGTCCACGATCTCCGGTGGGGTGTCCAGCACCTCCTGGATCCGGTCGGCGGCGGTGGCCGCCTCCTGGCCGTTGGCGATGATCCAACCCAGCGACTGCACCGGCCAGATGAGCATCAGTTGGAGGCTGACGAACGCGACCAGCTCGCCGATGGTGAGCGCGCCCTGCGCGACGGCGGTCGCCCCCGCCACCAGCACCACGCCCAGGGTCACGTTGGGCACCAGGTCGAGCAGCGCCGAGGTGTCGGCGAGCAGCCGTCCCTTGCCGACGCCGGTGTCGTGCAGTCGCCGGGCCGCACCGGCGAAGCGGGCGGCCAGTTCGGGGCCCCGCCCGTACGCCTTCATGGTGCGCAGGCCCTGCGCGGTCTCCTCGACCAGCGTCGCCACGTCGCCCTGCTGATCCTGCATCCGGCGCGACGCCGCGTGGTAGTGCCGCCCGAACCGGCGACTGATCAGCAGCAGCGGCACCGCGCTCGCCGCGACCAGCACCCCGAGCGCCGGGTGCAGGTTGATCAGCAGCAGCACCACGACCACGTACGTGGTCAGGTTGAGCACCAGGAAGAACACGCCGAAGGAGAGGAACCGGCGGATCACCGACAGGTCGCTGGTGATCCGGGAGAGCAGCTGGCCGGACTGCCAGCGGTCGTGGAAGCTCGTCGGCAACCGTTGCAGGTGGGCGTAGACGTCGGCGCGCAACGCCGCCTCCATGCCCACCGCCGAGGACGACTGCACCCACCGGCGGATGAAGATGAGCACCGCCTCGACGACACCGAGCAGCAGCGCCAGGCCGCCGAGCTGGAGCAGCCCGCCCGGTTCGTGTCGGGCCACCGGCCCGTCCACGACCCGCTGCACCACCAGCGGTACGGCGATCCCGGCCGCGGTGCCGGCCAGCCCGGCGACGAGCAGCCAGACGAATTCGGCGGCGTACGGGCGCAGGTATCGGCGGAGCCGCCAGAGGTTGTGCACGGGACGGGTGCCCGCGGCGGCCCGGGCGGCCGGGTCGCCGTCGCTCTCCACAGGCACTACCAGACGGTAGCGTCAATGCGTGTCGATGCTTCTGTCAGCTTGCTGTCACGCGCCGCTCATGACCGAGAAGCCACGTCTTCACCTCCAGCCCCCAGCGGTAGCCGCCGAGGGTGCCGTCGGTGCGGAGCACCCGGTGGCAGGGTACGAAAAGGGCCGCCGCGTTCCGGGCGCAGGCCGCTGCGGCGGCCCGCACCGCCGGTGGCCGACCGGCCAGCGCGGCGTACCCGGTGTAGGTGACCGGGCTTCCCGCCGGCACCTCGCGCAGCACCTGCCAGGCGTGCGCCATGAACTCTCCGCCGGTGTGCTGACGGACCGGCACGTCGTCGATGGCGGCGAGGTCACCGTCCAGGTAGGAGCGGACGGCCGCGCTGGCCGGGCCGAGGTCGGCCCGCTCCCGCAGCGGCGCCCGCAGGGCGGGGTGGACCAGGGGCAGCAGCGCCGCCGGGTCCGGGGTGAAGCCGGCCGCCCGGACCTCACCGTCGGGGCCGGCGAGGATGCTCAACGGGCCGGCCGGTGTGGTCAGGACGGTGCTGTCGATGTTCATGCCGCTCTCCAGAGTCGCATCGTGGCGTAGGACCGCCAGGGACGCCAACGTTCGGCGTACCGGTCGAGGGTTTGGGGGGTGTGGGGCAGGCCGAGCGCGGCGGCGCCGCGCCGGACCGCGAGGTCGGAGCTGAGCAGCACGTCCGGGTCGCCGAAGGCGCGCATGGCCAGGTAGTTGGCGGTCCAGGGGCCGACGCCGGGCAGCGCGAGCAGTTGCCGAACGGCCTCCCTCCGATCCACCCCAGGGGCAAGATCGACAGACCCGTCCACCACGGCCCGAGCCAACCCCCGCAAGGCCTCCCGCCGCCCAGCCGGCATCCCAAACCCCGAATCCGGCACCCCCAGGAGCTCCTCCGCCCCCAAAAACCCCCGCAGCCCACCCCCACCCCCTGCCTCATTCCCTGCCCCATTCCGTTGATCATGGAGTTGGCCTGGGGTTTGATCTCCGTCGACCTGGTCAACCTCATGATCAACTCGGTGGGCGAGGAGGCGGGCGAGGGTTGTTCTGGCGGAGGTTATGGAGACCTGTTGGTTGATGATGGCGCGGACGGCCTGCTCGAAGCCGTCGACCGCGCGGGGGACGCGGATGCCGGGTTCGGCGGTGACCGCCGGGGCCAACGCCGGGTCGGCGGCGAGCGTGCCGTCGATCGCCGCCGGGTCCGCGTCCAGGTCGAGCAACCGGCGACAGCGGGCCACCGCGGGCGCCAGGTCGCGCAGGTCGGCGAGCCGCAACGTCGCCGCCACGTGCCCGTCCGCCGGGGTCAGCGCCACCTGGCTGGTGCCGTGCGGCAACCGCAGACCCCGGCGGTACGTCCCGTCGCGGACCTCCTCCACGCCGGGCAACGCCCGCACCGCGAGGAAGTCCAGCAGCGCCCGGGCGTGCAGCGGCGGGCGGTACGCCAGCCGGAGCGCGATGGTCCCCGCCCCGGCCGGTGCCTGCCGGCGGCCAGCGGCCGTGCGCAGGTCAGACGGGGCGCTCGCGTACACCTCGCGAAGCGTGTCGTTGAACTGCCGCACGCTGCCGAAGCCGGCGGCGAACGCGATCTCGGCCATCGCGAGGTCGGTCGTCTCGATCAGGATCCGGGCGGTCTGGGCGCGCTGGGCCCGTGCCAGCGCGAGCGGCCCCGCGCCCATCTCGGCGCTCAGCATCCGGTGCAGGTGCCGCTCGGTGTAACCCAGCCGGGAGGCCAGCCCCGGTACGCCGTCCCGGTCCACGACCCCGTCGGCGATCAGCCGCATCGCGCGACCGACCACGTCCGCCCGGACGTCCCAGAGCGGGGAGCCGGGCGCGGCGTCCGGCCGGCAGCGGCGGCAGGCGCGCAGCCCAGCGCCCTGCGCGGCGGCGGCGGATGGGAAGAACCGGACGTTCTTCCGCTTGGGTGTGATCGCCGGGCAGGACGGCCGGCAGTAGATGCCGGTGGACGTCACGCCGGTGTAGAACCAGCCGTCGAACCGCTGGTCACGGCTGTCCACGGCCCGGTAACACCGCTCGAAGTCCAGCTCCATGTCACCGATGATGCCCCGCTCGACGGGTCATCGGCTGGCGGGAATCGGACCTGGGTGTGCCGGCGCGCAGAGGCCCGGTCACCGGGGGCGGCGTCGACGCCGGTGCGGCTGACCAGATCCGGTGGGCTGGCCGGCGCGGTTCGGCTGGGCAGCGCGGTTCGGCTGGGTGGTGCGGTTGGGTTGGGTGGTGCGGTGCGGTTGGGCGGCGCGGTTCGGCTGACCGGTCAGCAGGGCCGACCGGAACACGCCGTCCGGGTCGTACCGCTTCCACAGCCGTCGGACCCGGGCCCCGGTCTCGCCCGGGTAGATCCGGGCGAACGCGGCCGGGTCCGGCCGGCTCTCGAAGTTGACGTACGCGCCGTCGGCCCGCGCGCCGATGGCCCGCCACGCGGCGTTCAACGCGGCGTCGGCCTGCGGCGGAAACACCGAGGCCACGATCAGGGTGTCCTGGTGACGATGCGGGTACGCGGTCGCGTCGGAAGCGACGTCGTTGACCGCCCCACCCAACGAGCGGAGTTGGATCACCGCGCGCCCCGGCCCGGTCACCGCTCGCGTCACGGCCCGCGCCCTGGCGTCGTCCAGCCCCGTGAACAGGCCGTTGGTGGTCGTGCCGCGCTGCTGCCCGACGTTGGGGTTGAGGTGCGCGGTCGGCACCAACGTCGGGTACGGGAGCAGGTCGGTCCGGTGTTCGAGCACCTTGCCGATGGCGAGCAGCGGCTCGACCGCCGGTCGGGCCCGGCGCAGGCTCTCGGCGGCGACCACGGCGGTGATGGACATGAGCACCGACCGGCCCTCCGCGAACACCACGGCGGCCGCGGACAACTCCCGTGGCGCCTGCGCGAGGTAGCTCGTCCACTCTCGGATGGTGCGACCGTCCGGGTGCGCCTCGACGACCAGTTGCGCGACAGCGACGTTGCGCTGCTCGACCGCCTCGATCTCGAAGGCCACCACGATCCCCGCGCCGGCCCCAGCCCCTCGGACCAGCCAGAACAGCTCCGGCTCGTGGTCGGCGTCGGCGCGTACCAGGGTCCCGTCCGCCAGCACCACCTCGACGGCGCGGACGCGGTCGATGGTGAGGCCGTGGGCCCGGACCAACCAGCCGACGCCGCCGCCGGTGGCCAGGCCGCCGACGCCGACGCCGCCGTAGTCACCCGAGCTGATCACCAGGCCGTACGGGGCCAACGCCTTGGCGACGTTCGCCCAGCGGGCGCCGGCCTCGACCCGGACCAGCCCGGCCCGCTCGTTGATCACCTGAACCCGGTTGAGCATGGACAGGTCGATGACCACCCCGCCGTTGTTGGACGAGGCCCCGGAGAAGCCGTGCCCGCCGCTGCGGACCGCGATGGGCAGCCGCTGCTCCCGCGCGTAGCGGAGCGCGTCGACCACCTGCGCGGTGGTCTTCGGCAGCAGGACGGCGGCCGGCGACGCCGATCTGGTGTACGTCGAGCGCAGGTGCGCGTACCGGCGGTCGCCGGGTGTGACGAGCTGCCCCCGGAGCGAGTCGGGCACCCGGGCCAGGGCCGGGCTCATCGTTGCCCCCGCAGCTCGTACCTCGGGTGTCCGGAGTCGGTCATGGCCCAAGAATGAGCGGGCAGGCCGGCCTCGACAAATCTGGCGGACCGGTGGGGCCCTGCCCGCTGTGACGCACGGGACCGGCGGTGACAGTGGGACGGTCGGTCCGGTCGGCGCGAGGAAAGCGCCGACCGGACCGGTCCTAACTCACCGCAACGGGCTCGGCGAGACCGTCGGCCGGCCTGGTGTGCCGGGCGGGCCCACCGGAGTCAACGGGCTCGGCGAAACAGTCGGCCGGCCTGGTACGCCGGGCGGGCCCAGCGGATCGCCCGGGTTCGCCCGTCCACCACCGGGGCTGGGCACGACCGCGGGCGACGCCGTGGGCTCGGACGGGACGGGTGCCGACGGGCTGGGCACGGCCGCCGGTCCGGCCGGACTGGGCACGGCCGGTGGCAGCCCGTCCGAGCCGGTCGCGGCCAGCGCGAGCGGAGTGGCGATCAGGATCGCCGCCAGGGTGCTCGCCGCACCCACCGCCACCGTGGCGCGGCGTCTGTTGCGGACCCGGCGTTCCGCGCGGCTCAACTGGTCATGCACGATCGGTGCCTCCTCGGCCAGGTCGGTGAGGGTGGAGCGGATGAGGTGCTCGAAGGGCTCGGTCATCGCCGTACCTCCAGCATGTCGATGTCCGGCAGCAGGTCGCGCAGTCGCCGTACCGCTCGGTGGGTACGGCTGCGTACGGTGCCGACCGAGCAGCCCAGCAACTCGGCCACCCGGGCTTCGGGCAGGTCCTCGTAGTAGCGAAGGACCACCACCGCCCGCTGCGTCGGTGGCAGGTGACGGAGCGCGGCACGCATCGCCAGCCGTACGTCGGTGCAGCCGCTCGGGTCGCCGCCGACCGGTTCGTCCGCCGGCTTGAGCGGTGTCTCCCGCCATCGGCGAAGTCGCCGCCACCAGCTGATCTGCTCGCGGTACATCACCGCCCGCAGATAGCCCTCGGGATCGGCGTGCCGAATGGTTCCCCACTTCGGGATGGTCCGCGCCAACGCCGACTGGAACAGGTCCTCGGCGGCGTTGCGGTCCCCGGTCAACAGGTACGCGACCCGCATCAGCGCCGGTGTCCGGCTGCCGACGAACTCGGCCAGCCGTGCGCGTTCGTCCTCGTCCACCCACCACCCCCGTTTCGTTGTCACTGATACAGACGCCCCAGGCCATCGTCGCTATCCACGATCGGTGGGGTTTTTCGGCCCGAAAGTGTCGGTCGTGCCGGGTAGCGTCCGGCCACCAACTGAAGAAGGGGTGCGGCGAATGACGAGCGTGGCGGGTTGGGTGGCGGCGTCGACACCGGGTGCGTTTCCGCCGTTGCCGCGCGCGGTGGCGCAGTCTTTCTACCGCCGGATGCGGGCCGTCGCGCCGGCGGCTGGCGGTGCCATCGAACGGGACCGGGCAGGCGATCCCGCGCAGAGCTTCCCCGACACCGCCTGTGGGCGGTTGGCCGGCTCACTCGACGACGCGGGCCTGCGGGCGCTCGGGATGTGGACGCACCACTGGTGCATGCGCTTCTACGACGACGACACTCGGGTGGGCCGGCGGTTGATCCGCGAGATCGCCGCGCGGCCAGGGCTGGGCTGGACGGCCGACGAGGTTCGCTGGATGCTGCGTGAGTCACTCTCGGCGGGCCCGGCCGCCGCCGACCGGTTCACCCTGCCCCGTGCAGCCGCGGCGCAGCTGCCGGCGGCCGACCGTCCGGCCCTGGGGGATTGGCCCGAGGTCGTGGTGCCCCGCCAACGGCGCCCCGACCAATCTCGTTGATCATGGAGGCTGGCGGGCGGTCTGTCCGCCGCCCACGAATGGCGAAGCGGCCCCGCACCGAGCGGGCGGGTGACCGACTGCGGCAGGATGGACGCCGCACCGCCCAACGGAAGGACGTCCCGATGCCCGCCAGCGAACCGACCATCATCGCCACCAGCATGGGCTTCTTCCGGGGCGACCGTGGCCCCTACGACCTGCGCCCCAGCCCGGTCTTCGAGCTGGCCGCCGAGTTGGCCGACGCCGGCTCGCAGCCGCGGGTCTGCTACCTCGGGCAGGCCGTCGGTGACCAGCCCACGTCACTGACCGCCGTCTACGGCGCGTTCGCCGACACCCGGTTCCGGCTGTCCCACCTCGCCCTGTTCCCGATGCCGAACGTCGAGGACGTCCGTGCGCACCTGCTCGCCCAGGACGTGATCTGGGTCGGCGGCGGCAGCGTGGCCAACCTGGTCGCGGTGTGGCGGGTGCACGGGCTCGACGAGATCCTGCACGAGTGCTGGCAGGCCGGCGTGGTGCTGGCCGGCGTGTCCGCCGGCTCGATCTGCTGGCATGTCGGCGGCGCCACCGACAGCTTCGGCCCCCGGCTGCGCGGCTTCACCGACGGCCTCGCATGGCTGCCGTACGGCAACGGGGTGCACTACGACAGCGAGGGCCAGCGCCGCCCGCTCATGCACGAGCTGGTCGGCGACGGAACACTGCCCACCAGCCACTGCACCGACGACGGCGTCGGCCTGGTCTACCGGGGCACCCGCCTGGTCGAGGCAATCGCGGACCGCGAGGGCGTCTCGGCGTACGAGGTCAGCCGGGGCGCGGACGGCAGCGTCCGGGAGGCGGTCATCGCTCCTCGCCTGCTCGGCTGAGCCTCACCCCTCCTCGACCGCCGTCAACCCCATCCAGTAGCTGCGGAGATCAACGCCGGAGCCGGTCGCACCGAACGGGCTGTGCGCGACGGCCGGTCACCTGCTCGGCGTGGAATCGGAGCCGGCTGGACCGGCCCGACCGGGACCGGCGTAAGCTGGCCCGTCGTGAGTCTCACCATCGGCATCGTCGGCCTGCCCAACGTCGGCAAGAGCACGCTTTTCAACGCGTTGACCAAGAACGACGTGCTGGCGGCGAACTACCCGTTCGCCACCATCGAGCCCAACGTCGGCGTGGTCGGGCTGCCCGACGACCGGTTGGACAAGCTGGCCGAGATCTTCTCCTCGCAGAAGGTGCTGCCCGCGCCGGTGTCATTCGTCGACATCGCCGGCCTGGTCCGAGGTGCGTCGAAGGGGCAGGGACGGGGCAACGCCTTCCTGGCCAACATCCGGGACGCCTCGGCGATCTGCCAGGTCGTCCGGGCCTTCTCCGACCCGAACGTGGTGCACGTCGACGGCAAGGTCTCCCCGGCCGACGACATCGAGACGATCAACACCGAGCTGATCCTCGCCGACCTGCAGACCCTGGACAAGGCGCTGCCCCGGCTGGAGAAAGAGGCCAAGCTCCGCAAGGACCGCCTGGCCGCGGTCGCCGCCGCGAAGGCCGCGATCGAGGTGCTCGACGGCGGCACCACCCTCTACTCCGGGGCCGCCGCCGCCAAGATCGAGCTGGAGCACCTGCGCGAGCTGCACCTGCTCACCACCAAGCCCTTCCTGTACGTCTTCAACGTCGACGAGGCCGAGCTGGCCAACGAGACGTTCCTCGACGAACTGCGCGCCCTGGTCGCCCCCGCCGAGGCCATCTTCATGGACGCCAAGATCGAATCTGAGCTGGTGGACCTGCCCGAGGAGGAGGCCCGCGAGCTGCTGGAGTCGATCGGGCAGAACGAGCCCGGCCTCAACCAGCTCGTCCGGGTCGGCTTCCGTACCCTCGGCCTCCAGACGTACCTCACGGCCGGCCCGAAGGAAGCGCGCGCCTGGACCGTCCCGATCGGCGCCACCGCGCCGGAGGCCGCGGGCGTCATCCACAGCGACTTCCAGCGCGGCTTCATCAAGGCCGAGGTGGTCTCCTTCCAAGACCTGGTCGAGCACGGTTCGATGGCGGCGGCCAAGGCGGCGGGCAAGGTCCGCATCGAGGGCAAGGAGTACGTCATGCAGGACGGCGACGTGGTGGAGTTCCGCTTCAACGTCTGAATTCGGCCCGTTCCCGCAGGTCGGTCGGGGCACGACGACGGCGTCGGCGGTGTAGGCGGCGAGGTCCCGCCCGGTCAGGCCGGTGCCGGAGCGGCGGCCGAGCCACCAGTCGACGGCTGAGACGACCGGGTTGAAGTGTGTGCCGGACACCGGGCCGAAGGTCAGGATCAGCGCGCCGAGGCCAGGGCGGTGGCGATCGCGTTTTCCAGGAGTTGGAGACCGACGTCGGTGGGGGAGAGCCGGGCGGCGGCGATCCCGGAGCCGACGACGGCGGCGACCAGCAGGGCGGTGCCAGCGAACTCCGCCGAGGCTCGCCGGGGCAGGGCAAGGCTCACGCGGTACTGGTGGCGGCCGGGGCGGCGGAGATGTCCAGGAGCGCGCCGAGTTGTCGGAACGCTTCTGGCTTCACCCGGTACCAGACCCAGGTGCCGCGCCGTTCCGAGTCGACCAGGCCCGCCTCGCGCAGAACCTTGAGGTGGTGGGAGATGGTCGGCCCGGACAGGTCGAACGCCGGGGTCAGGTCGCAGACGCACATCTCCGGCACCGAGGCGATCATCGACATCAGTCGTAGCCGGATCGGATCCCCGAGGGCCTTGAACAGCGGTGCGACCATCGCGGCCTGCGCGGCGTCCATGGGGCGGACCGCGAGCGGGGGGCAGCAGGCGACCGCCACGAGGTCCACTACCGGCAGCTCTTGTTTCGACATGCATCTACCTTGACCGGAATCGAAGCAGGGTGCAATGTAAGTAAGTCTTGCTTCGATAAGCATCTAGACAAGGAGATGGCCGTGTCCCGTGTCCAGCTCGCTCTGCGCGTATCCGACCTCGAAGGCTCCGTGGCCTTCTACGCCAAGTTGTTCGGCGTCGAGCCGGCCAAACGCCGCCCCGGCTACGCCAACTTCGCCGTTGAGAATCCGCCGCTCAAGCTCGTGCTCCTGGAGGGTGAGGCCGGCCAGCCCACCGTGATGGACCACCTCGGCGTCGAGGTCGCCAGCACCGCCGACGTCAACGCCGCCACCGAGCGCCTCACCGACTCCGGTCTCATCACGCTGGAAGAGAACAACACCGAGTGCTGCTACGCCCTCCAGGACAAGGTGTGGGTGCACGGCCCCGGCAACGAGCCATGGGAGGTCTACACCGTCAAGGCCGACTCCCCGCAGTTGGACAAGGCGACCGAGAGCGGCTGCTGCACCCCGGCCGCCGACAAGGACCCGGCCACCAGTGGGGCCGCATCGAGCTGCTGCTGATCGTTGTGCCCTTGCGCGCCCGCCTCGGTTCACAAGGCGGGCGCGCAGTAGGGCGGGTCATCGGCGGACGAGACGGCGGGGCGCGCCGTTATGGCTGCATCGAGGCTGGATACTCTCGGCATGAACCAGATCTGGCCGGTTCTTCTCGTCGCCGCGCTTGGTGTTACCGGTACCCTCGGGGCCGCTATTTCGACCCAGTTCCTTACCACTCGCCGCGAGGACCGTCGGTGGAACCTGGAGCGCGAACGAGAGCAGGAACGCTGGGAGCGGGAGCGCCAAGACCGAGCGGCGCAGTGGCAGCGAGAGGATGAGCTTCGGCACCGCGAGTCCCGCGAAGAGACCTACAAACAGTTCATGCAGACCATCTGGAACTGGGGTCGAAAAGCGGCTGACGTCAGGCAGATGATCGAGGCCGGAGAGGGTCATCTGTTCATGGTGGATACGGATGAACTCTACGATGCCAGCGTAAAAGCCGTGGGCATCATGGCGGAACTGGAGCTTTCGGCCTCCGCGCCTGTCCGAGACTCCGCTCGTGAATGCTGCGACCTCATGTCGAGGTTCGTCTCCGAAGTGGATGCCGTACTTCCCATCACGGAAGGAGCGGATGGACTTGACGTGCCTGTCAGGCTTCACGACAGCTACAAGGTTGTTGCCAGAAAGACCGTTGAATTGATGCGCGCCGATCGCGGCCTCATGTCCCTGGCCGCAATCGATCCGCATGTGCTGCCCGATGCCCGGCCTGGTTCGCCAGCGCCGTTCCGGCAGGGGGATCGGTTCAAGCGCTTTCAGTTGGTTGGCCTGGGCAGGGCGAGGGCCCGCCCCCAATCGTGAGCCTGTGAGCCGACGGCCGGTGCCCAGGACGATCAGCGACAGCTGCCAATCGGCGATGTCCATCACCTGGACGGCGTTCGTCACCGACCCAGATCTGCACCGCGCTGCCGGCCGCCAGGCAGAAGGCCGAGCGCGTAGACGGGTAGCGGACGCGCCACCAGCTTCGCAGGATCTGCGCGGTGGCGATGGTGGCAGTCGATGTCGACGAGTGGCGGTACGTTGACCGCATGACGGAACAGTTGCTCCGATCGTCGTTCGGCGCGGCGGCGACCGCGTACGCGGAACACCGCCCGGATTACGCGCAGGCCGCGGTGCGGTGGGCGCTGGAGCCCGCGCCGGGTCTACGCGTGCTCGATCTGGGCGCCGGTACCGGCAAGCTGTCGGCGACGCTGGTCGCGGTGGGCGCGGAGGTCGTGGCTGTCGAGCCTGACCCGGCGATGCTCGCCGAGCTGCGCCGTGCGGTGCCGACCGTCCGTGCCCTGCCGGGCAGCGCCGAGGCGATCCCGTTGCCGGACGGGTCCGTCGATGCCGTACTCGCTGGCAACGCCCTGCACTGGTTCGACATGGCGGTCGCGGGGGCGGAGATCGCCCGGGTCCTCGCACCCGGTGGTGTCCTGGCCGGTCTGTGGAACATCATGGACGACCGGATCGACTGGGTTGCCGGGCTCGAACGGGTCAGTGGAAGTGCGGCCATCGGCCCCCGTGACACGTTGAGCAGTTGGCGTGCCGCGACGGCGGACATGCTCGTGTCGAGCACCGGCCTCGTTGCCCGGTTCGGGTCGGCGGAGCAGGTCGAGTTCCCGCACGGGCAGCGCCGTACCGCCGACTCGCTCGTCGCGACGCTCGCGACGCGGGCCGGGATGCTGGTCATGCCGCAAGAGGAGCGAGCGGACACCCTCGGCCGGATCCGCGACTTCCTCGGGAGCAGGTCCGAAACCGCGCACGGCGAGTTCACCCTGCCGATGCTGACCGGCGTGCTGCGCGCCCGCCGGCGCTGATCGGTCAGCGACCCGGTGAGCCGACATCGCGTCGGGGCGTTGAACGCCCTGCTGGCAGGTGCCGAGGTGGCGTTGGTGGGCCTGTTCTCGGCAAAGGACAAGGAGTTTGTCAGCAAGCTCAACCTGCTGGCCAGTCTGGTGGAAGCCCACGGCGGCCAGGTGGTGAGCCGGCAGGTGCAGCGGCGGGGTGTCTCATCCGGTGGCGCAGGCAGGATGGGCGACCCGTTCTCGCGGCGGACGTTGCTCAGCCCTGGTAGGGCCCGCGAAGTCGCCGACGACTGCCGGCGGCGCGGGGTGGGCGTTGCCATCTTCGCGAACCCCTTGACCGACCACCAGCGGGCCGTCCTCATGGAGATGTTCGGCTGTCTCGTTCTGAGTGGCGACGACCTCCGATAAATCAGCGGGTCCTACTGCTCGGCCCAGGCGCCCAGCTCGTTGCCGCTGGGGTCGGTGAAGTGGAACCGCCGACCGCCGGGGAACTCGTACGGACCGTTCACCACCTGGCCGCCGGCTTCCTTCACGGCCTGCACGGACCGGTCCAGATCGCTGGAGTAGAGCAGCACCAGCGGGCCGCCCGCGCGGACTTCCCGGTCCAGACGGAGGCCGCCGACCTCGGGCGCGGAGTCGCCGTGCGGGTTGCGGATGCCGGCGTACCCCGGCCCGTAGTCGTTGAACTGCCAACCGAACGCGTCCGCGTAGAAGCGCTTGGCCACGGCGAGGTCGGTCACCGTGAACTCGATGTAGTCGATGGCGTGGTGCCGCTGCGGCGATGACTCAGACATGTGCGCATCGTGCACCCCGGGTACGACGAAACTGCGACACGCAACGAAAGGGCAGTCGCTGCTCGTCACCTTCGACCTGATCCCACCGGCACGGGGACGCAGATCCGGATGACCGACAGGGCCAGGACTAGCTGGGATGGCTCGTCTGCCCATGGCGGCGTCTCACCTTTCCAGCGGCGGGAGATCGGCTCGGGTTCCTTGAAGTCGGGGCGATGACACCTCGACTTTCCGGAACCCGAGTCGATCAAACCGCTACTCCGTTCGGTAGACGGAGATGTGCGACGGGCTGTCGGCCTGGAACGGTCGGCGGTGCCAGTCGGCGTACCGCTGGGTGAGCCGGAGCCCGGCCTGCTGCGCCATCTCGTCGATCTGGTGCGGCCAGGCGTACCGCATGGCGAACGGCTTCAGGTGCACACCGTCCGCGTCGAACGTGATCGTCTGCCGGATGAACCGCTGCGCCGGCCGGTCGTACTTGTGCAGCCGGATCGTCGCGGAGTCCTCGGTCACGGCATGTACCTGCACCTGCTCGTGGCGGTCGAAGTCGCGCGGGTCGGGTACGAACGTCTCGATGACGAACGCGCCGCCGGGCGACAGCCGCCGGGCGACGTTGCGGAAACAGTCCGCCTGCCGCTCGGCATCCACCAGGTTGAACAGGGTGTTGAAGACCAGGTACGCGAGCCGGAACTCGCCCGGCACCGGTACGTCCGCCATGTCGGCGACGACCACCGGGATCCGGTCGCCACCGGGTTTCGCCCGCAGCTGCGCGAGCATCTCCTCGGACGCTTCGACACCGTGCACGGCGAGGCCGCGTTCGGCCAGCGGAAGCGCGACCCGGCCGGTGCCGATCGCCAGTTCAAGAACCGGGCCGCCGTCGGCCAGGTCGGCCAGAAAGTCCACGGCGGGGGCCGGGTCGGGGTTTCCCGGGCCGTCGTAGTCGGCGGCCCAGAGCCGGCCGAAGAGGCCGGGATCGTCGAAGACCGACATCAGCGGCCTCCGCGGTGGGGATCAGTGGCGCGAAGCGCCAGGGGAACAGTCCTGCTCACGAAGTCTCGATTCCTCAGGTCGGATGACGGTGGGTTCGGGGGACCTCGTCGTGTTGGGCATGGTGGCTGCTCCCTTCGCGCGGCTGTCGACCGAGGACACCAGAGACGCCGCGGGCCCGGCAAGGCAATTACGCCAGCCGGGCCCACGACGGGACGTGCCGTCAGGAGATGTGGTGCAGGATCACGTTGTGTACGTGGTGGCTCTTCTGCGCGCCACGGAACTCCACCTCGTAGGTGTGCGTGCCGACGTGGATGGCGATGGCGCCGGTGGAGAAGAACGACCCACCCCACGACTTGTTGCTGACCACGCTCACGCTGGTGATCTTCGAGTACGGGATGCTGGTGATCGCGAACCGCTTCCCGACGAAGGAGCGGTCCTGGATGATCACGCGGCGGTCGGTCAGCCCGATGAACCCGGTGCCGGTGCCGACAGCGTCGTAGACGGCGATGATCTGCTCGCCTTCGAGGAGGCCACTCTCGATCTGCTGGACCTGCTCTTTGCGGTCGTACGCGATGTTCGCCATGCGACCCAGGCTAGAAAACCGGTGCCACCGTGCCCACCCGGCAAAGGTCGTCCGGGCGGTGGTGACGAAACTCGGCGTGTCTCATCGGGGGTTCGCGTCGGTCGCGGCGCGGACGAACTCGCGTACCCGGGTCGTGGTGTTGCTGGGCAGCCAGACCGGCCCTCGTTCGATGGGCGGCGCGTCGTGGATGGGCACGTACGCCACGTCGGGGCGCGGGTAGTAGCGCCGCGTGTGCTCGCCCACCGGAAGGACGCCCCGGCCCAGCGCGACCAGGGACAGCATCTCGGAGAAGGTGTTCCCGGCGGGTCCCTTCGGCACCGGTCGACCGGCCGGGGTGCGCTCCGGGGTGCGGTCCCGTTTGAACTCGGCCGAGGTCACGGTCGGGTACTGCACCACCGGGTGGTCGGCGAGCACCTCCAGTGACACCGACCGTTCCCGGCTGAGCGGGTGACCCGCCGGCACCGCCAGCATCCGATCCTCGGAGAGCAGCGCCGGGCCGGTGGCCATCCCGTCGAACGGGTACGAGGCGATCAACACGTCCGTGGAGCCGTCGAGCAGCCCGGAACGGGTGGTGGACAACTGTGCCTCGTGCACCTCCACCCGGCAGTCGGGATGCCGTTCACCGAACAGGGCCACCGCCCGCAGCAGCACCGGCGCGGTCCACTCGCCGAGGAACGCCACCCGTAGCGTCCCGGTCACGCCCCGGGCGGCGTCGATCGCCCGGCGGACGGCCTCGTCCATCCCGGCGACCAGCGGGGCGAGCTCGTCGGCGAGCTGCCGGCCGATCGGGGTGAGCCGGACGACCCGGCTGGTACGTGCGAACAGCGGTGCGCCGATCCGGCGCTCCAGCTTCTTCACGATGTGGCTGACCCGCCCGGTGCTCACGGTCAACCGCTCGGCGGTACGCCCGAAGTGCAGTTCCTCCGCGAGCGTCAGGAACGTCTCGACCTCGTACCGCTCCAGCACGTTGTTCCCATCGTTGACCTGTGGGCAACGATCGTAGCGGCATCAGGTCTTGGTCGGCGTCCCTCGTCCGGGGATCGTGAACCGGCAGGAAACATCGAGCGAAAGGCCCTGACGTGAGCATTGACGACTACCTGGCTGGCCTGCCCGGCCCACTGCGCGAGATTGGCGAGAAGCTGACGCCGATCATCGCGGCGGCCCTGCCCGGGGCGACCGGCGCGATGTGGCACGGGCACCCCGTCTGGAGCCTGGGCGCCCGGCCCGGCCAGCGCCCGGTCTGCCTGATCAAGGGGTACGGGTCGTACGTCACCTTCGGGCTGTGGCGGGGGCAGGAGATCGCCGACCCGTCGGGGCGGCTCGTGCCCGGCGCGCGGGCGATGGCGGCGGTGACGTTGCGCGAGGTCGCTGACGTCGACCCGGCGCTGTTCAGCGGCTGGCTGCGTGCGGCGGCGAACCTGGAGGCGGCGTGAGCACGGTACGCGTCACGGGTTTCGACCACCTGGTGCTGACCGTCGCCGACGTGGAACGGTCCTTGGAGTTCTACTGCGGCCGGCTCGGGCTGGCGCCGGTACGGGTCGACGAGTGGCGTGCGGGAACCGTCCCGTTCCCGTCCGTGCGGATCAGCCCCGGCAGCATCATCGACCTCGTCCGAGGCGAGTCGCAGGGCACGAACGTGGACCACTTCTGCCTGGTCGTGGCACCACTGGACTGGGCGCAGGTGATCGAGTCGGGAGTCTTCACGGTGCTGACCGGGCCGGTCAGCCGGTTCGGCGCCCGCGGTTCGGCGACCTCGATCTACGTGCGGGACCCGGACGGCAACTCGGTGGAGCTGCGCTGGTACCCGCAGGACGTTGGGTCGGATTCGATCGTCAGTCCTCGGTGACCGCCCGGTACGCGTCCTCGATGCGGGCGGCCAACAGGACCTCGCCCTCGGTCAGGGGCTCGCCGCTGCCGTGCCCGACCCGGATCTGGGTGCTGTCGGCCCGGCGGCTGATCTCGGGTCGCAGATGCAGCGCGTCCGCGACGACCTTGACCCGCTCGGTCAGTGCGGCGTGTTGGGTATCGTCGATCACGAGCGTCCGTCGGATCTGCTCGCCCTCGCGCGTCCAACCAGATAGCAAGGTCAACGCGTCGGAAAGGTAGTCGTGCTTGGCCCTGCTGTTGAACAGCACGCGCATCACCGCACCCCCCAAGCGCCGTTGCCGGCTTGTGGCCAAGTCGTCGCCATCCCGTGTCTTGTCGGTGTCCCCTAGTCTCTCGCTGCTCGGAGGGGGTGTCCACGCCCACACTTCCGTGTCTTACTGGCCTAGCGGACGGCTACGGTACCCAAACCGCCGATTGATCTGGCACCCTGGACGCCCGTGCGGACCGAACGGGCGAATGGTGGCGGGCAGGTCGAACGACGGGATCTGAAGGTGATCGTCGGCGCGGCGATCATCCGGGATGGGAAGGTGCTCGCCTGCGCGCGTTCCGCCCCACCCGAGGTAGCGGGCATGTGGGAGTTTCCGGGCGGAAAGGTCGAGCCGGGGGAGGCCGAGACCGACGCGTTGGTCCGGGAGTGCGCCGAGGAGTTGGCCGTACGCGTCGAGATCGGCGACCGGGTCGGCCGCAACGTACGGATGGCGCACGGCCGCTCGGTGCTCAAGGTGTACGCGGCCCGCCTGCTCGGCGGCGACCAGCCGCAGGCGCTGGAGCACGAGGCGCTCCGCTGGCTCAGCGCCGACGAGCTGGACTCGGTCACCTGGCTCCCGGCCGACGCCCCCATCGTGGCCGCCCTCCGCCCCCTCCTCAAGGATCCCCGGATGCCACCGCCCGGTTGATCATGAGGTTGACGGGCTCATGGCGCGCGAAATCACCCGCCAACCTCATGATCAACGCTGGAATGGGGGCGGGGGCCGTGGCTATTGCCACGGCCCCCGTTGTTGTTCGGGTGGTTAGTGCTTGTCCTGATCCGGGTGAGCGAAGTTGAGGTGCTCCGGAGGCAGCGGGAAGGTCACGTCGTCACCGAACGGCGACGGCGCGGCGGCCCGGTCGAAGGTGAGCTCGGTCAGCGGCAGCTTGCCCCGGTCGTCGACCGCCGGAGCGGTCGGGTGCGGCACCTCCCGGTCCCAGTTGACGCCGCTCTGCGCCTGCACCTCGGCCCGCGAATCGTGGGAGCCACCCGCGTGCGAGTGCAACCCACCCCGGGCGGAGCCCGACGTCGCCGAGCCCTGACGGGCGGTGGTCACGCTGGTCTGGGGCGTCTCGCCCCGACGGAAGATCTTGCTACCAAGCCACACAAGGGGATCGTACCTGCGGTCGACGACCCGTTCCTTCATGGGGATGATCCCGTTGTCTGTGATCTTGATGTGTTCGGGGCAGACCTCGGTGCAGCACTTGGTGATGTTGCAGAAACCGAGGCCCTGTTCGGCCTGTGCGTACTCCTTGCGGTCGGTCCGGGCGTCCAGCGGGTGCATGTCCAGCTCGGCCGCCCGGATGAAGTACCGCGGCCCGGAGAACGCCTGCTTGTTCTCGTCGTGGTCACGGATCACGTGGCAGACCGTCTGGCACAGGAAGCACTCGATGCACTTGCGGAACTCCTGCGAGCGCTCGACGTCGACCTGCTGCATCCGGTAGTCGCCCGGGGCCACGTCCGCCGGAGGGGCGAACGCCGGGGTCTCCCGGGCCTTCTCGTAGTTGAACGAGACGTCGGTGACCAGGTCCCGGATGACCGGGAACGTACGCAGCGGGGTGACCGTGACGGTCTCGTCCTCGCTGAACGTCGACATCCGCGTCATGCACCCCAGCCGCGGCTTGCCGTTGATCTCCATGGAGCAGGAGCCGCACTTGCCGGCCTTGCAGTTCCACCGGCAGGCCAGGTCGGGCGCGTCGGTGGCCTGCAGACGGTGGATGACGTCGAGGACGACCTCGCCCTCGTTCACCTCCACCATGTAGTCCTGGAGGTCACCGCCGGTCTCGTCGCCCCGCCAGATCCGGAACTGACGCTTCGCGCTCATCGGTTGTCCGCCTCTCCAGCGTCGGCGACGAGGGCGTCGAAGTCGGCGAGCTCCTCGTCGGTGAGGTACTTGGCCAACTCGGCCCGGTCGAAGAGGCCGATCAGTTCCGGCCGCATCTTCGGCAGCGGCTTACGGGTCAGCCGTACGGTGTCGCCGTCCAGGGAGCAGACCAGGTTCACCTGCCGCCACTTCGGCTCCATCGCCGGGTAGTCCTCCCGGGTGTGCCCGCCGCGCGACTCCTGCCGCTCCAGCGCCGCCTTCGCGGTGCACTCCGAGACCACCAGCATGTTGCGCAGGTCCAAGGCCAGGTGCCAGCCCGGGTTGTAGCGTCGGCCGCCGGCCGCGCTCACCTTCGCCACCCGTTCGCGCAGCTCGGCGAGCCGGACCAACGCGTCGGCCAGCTCACCCTCCCGGCGGATGATGCCCACCAGATCCCCCATCACCGACTGGAGATCCTGCTGAAGGGTGTACGGGCTCTCGCCGGTGTCCCGTTGCAGCGGGGCGAGGGCCGTCTCCACGGCGGCTTCGACCGCGTCCACGGCCACCTTCGGCCGGGCGTCCAGGCCGTCGGCGTAGCTGGCCGCGTGCCCACCCGCCCGCTTACCGAAGACCAGCAGGTCGGACAGGGAGTTTCCGCCGAGTCGGTTGGAGCCGTGCATGCCGCCGGAGACCTCACCGGCGGCGAACAGCCCGCGTACGTGGCCGAAGGCGGCACCCGAGTCGGGGTCCACCTCGACGCCGCCCATCACGTAGTGGCAGGTCGGACCGACCTCCATCGGCTCGCTCGTGATGTCGACGTCGGCCAGTTCCTTGAACTGGTGGTACATCGACGGCAGCCGCCGGCGGATCTCGTCGGACGACCGCCGGCTCGCGATGTCCAGGAAGACACCACCGGCGGGGGAGCCCCGGCCGGCCTTGACCTCGCTGTTGATCGCGCGGGCCACCTCGTCGCGGGGCAGCAGCTCCGGCGGACGCCGGTTGTTGTCCGGGTCGGTGTACCAGCGGTCCGCCTCCTCCTCGGTCTCCGCGTACTGCTTGCGGAAGACGTCGGGGACGTAGTCGAACATGAACCGCTTGCCGTCGGAGTTCTTCAGGACGCCGCCGTCACCGCGCACCGACTCGGTGACCAGGATGCCCTTCACCGACGGCGGCCAGACCATGCCGGTCGGGTGGAACTGGAGGAACTCCATGTTGATCAGCGTCGCCCCGGCGCGCAGCGCCAACGCGTGCCCGTCCCCGGTGTACTCCCAGGAATTCGAGGTGACCTTGTAGGAGCGTCCGACACCGCCGGTGGCCAGCACGACCGCCGGCGCCTCGAAGAGGATGAACTCGCCCGACTCGCGGTAGTAGCCGAACGCGCCGGCCACCCGGTCACCGTCGAGCAGCAGCTCGGTGATGGTGGTCTCGGAGAACACCCGGATCCGGGCGTCGTACGAGCCGAACTCCCGCTGGTCCTCCTGCTGAAGCGAGACGATCTTCTGCTGGAGGGTGCGGATCAGCTCCAGACCGGTCCGGTCGCCCACGTGCGCCAGCCGCGGGTACTCGTGGCCACCGAAGTTGCGCTGCGAGATCTTGCCGTCCTTGGTGCGGTCGAAGAGCGCACCGTACGTCTCCAGCTCCCAGATCCGTTGCGGCGACTCCTTCGCGTGCAGCTCGGCCATCCGGAAGTTGTTCAGGAACTTGCCGCCGCGCATGGTGTCGCGGAAGTGCACCTGCCAGCTGTCCCGGCTGTTCACGTTGCCCATCGCGGCGGCCGCGCCACCCTCGGCCATCACCGTGTGCGCCTTGCCGAACAGCGACTTGGAGATGATCGCGGTCTTCTTGCCGGCCAACCGGGCCTCGATCGCCGCGCGCAGACCGGCGCCGCCGGCCCCGATGACGACGACGTCGTAGTGGTGTCGTTCGATGCGAGTGGTTGTGGTCATGTCAGGGGCCCTTTAGTTGATGAACCGCAGGTCGGAGAACCACCCGGCCGCGAGCGCCATGATGTAGAAGTCGGCCAGCGCCAGGGTGCCGAGGGTGATCCAGGCGAGCTGCATGTGCCGGACGTTCAACGCGGAGACGAACGTCCACGCCCGGTACCGCACCGGGTGCTTGGAGAAGTGCTTGAGCCGGCCGCCGATGATGTGCCGGCAGGAGTGGCAGGAGATGGTGTACGCCCACAGCATCACCACGTTGACCACCAGGATGATGTTGCCCAGCCCGAAGCCGAAGCCCTTCGGCGAGTGGAAGGCGAGAATCGCGTCCCAGGTGTTGATCAGCGAGATGATCGCGGCGGCGTAGAAGAAGTAGCGGTGCAGGTTCTGGCCCAGCAGCGGGAAGCGGGTCTCACCGCCGTACTCCTTGTGCCCGTCCGGGACGGCGCAGGCCGGCGGCGACAGCCAGAACGACCGGTAGTACGCCTTGCGGTAGTAGTAGCAGGTGAGCCGGAACAGCAGCAGGAACGGCAGGGTCAGCGCGGCGTCCGGGATGATCCACCAGCCGGGCAGGAACCGGCCGAAGTGCGAGGCCGCCTCGACGCACCGGTCGGTCACACACGGGGAGTAGAACGGCGTCAGGTAGTGGTACGCGTCCACCCAGTAGTTGTCATGCTGGAAGACCCGGACCGTCGCGTACACCACCCAGGCGCCGAGCCCGATCACCGTGATCAGCGGGGCGAGCCACCATCGGTCGGTACGCAACGTCTTCGCCGCGATGGCGGCGCGCGCCCGCGCCCCCCTCGGCCTCGTTGCCGTTGAAGTCATTCGAGTCGTCTCCTCGACGGGCCCGTACGGGCGGGCTGGTCTCTTCCCGGTCGGCACGCGGACCGGCGAACCCGCACCCGCTGCCACGTCATGCGCACACCAACGACCACGCCGGATCGACCGACGCAGCTAAGTGACACACGTTACGCCGATCTCTGCGAGCCGTCCGCGCAAGGGACCGTCCCGTGTGTCTGGCCTGCGGAAAAGCCCCCGACACGCCGGTCGGGGGGCCACGTCGTCGGGATCGTCAGCCGGAGGCGCCTCCGGTGAAGTGCCACGAGGCCAACCGCAGCGAGGGGGCCGCCCACCAGGCACCGTCCACCCGCTCCGGTTGGCGTACCGCCCGCGCGCCCAACCCGAGCACGGCCCCCGGCCCGAGCGCCCGCGGGTACGACTCGGTGAACCGCAGGTCACGGACCGCCCGGACGACGGTGCCGTCCTCGATCAGCCAGACGCCGTTGCGGGTCAGCCCGGTGACGACCAGGCTCTTCGGGTCGAGCACCCGCGTGTACCAGAGGTCGGTGACCAGCAGCCCTCGGCGTACGCCGGCCACCAACGCGGCGGTGTCCACGTCGACGACCGCCCCCGCCGCCGCGCCCGTGGTGCTCCGGCCCGTCGCACTGGCCGGGCCCGCCGCCGCGCCGGACAGCCGCAGATTGCGGGCCATCGGACCCCAGGTGGCACCGCCCGCGACCGCGTGCCCGGTGGACTCCGTGCCCGCCTCGGCGGCCGTCCGCCGATCGTGCGCCACCGCCCGGGTGGTGCCCGCCTCGACCAATGTCAGCGCCCGCCGACCGGTGCCCTCCGCGTCGAACGGCAACCCGGACCCGCCCAGCGGGTCGTCCACCAGGGTCACCGCCCGGTCGAACTGTGCCGCGCCCGGCTCGGCGAACGACTGCCGCTCGGCGTACCGCTTGCCGTTGAAGCCGTACCAGGACAGGTTCTGCAGGAGGTCCGCCACGGCGGCCGGCTCGAACACCACCTCGTAGTGCCCCGGCGGCAACTCGACCGGGTCCGCCGCCGCCTGCGCCTTCGCGGCCGCCTGCGCGCCCAACTCGGCGCCGTCGAGGTCGGACAGCCGGTCAGCGCTGCGCCGGGCCACCCCGTCCGCGCCGTCGCGGCGCGCGATGCCGTCCATCGCCGCCTCCACCGAGCGGCCGTACGCCGAGTGCCCGGCCGAGTTGGCGAACGCCGACGAGCGGTGCGCGGTGCGGCAGTAACCGGCGGTGCTCAGACCCCCGGCGGCGGCCACGAACGCCCCCACCCGGTCGGCCCGCTGATCCGGCTCGGCGTGCGCGGTGGCCTCGTCGACCGGCGGCGCGTCCGGCGTGGGCGTGGGCGGGGTCAGCCCTGGCCAACCCGGGTCGGGCGGGCAGAGCCGCGCCGCGGTCAGGGTGCGCTCCACCAGGGCGACCAACCCGTCGGCGGTGACCACGCTGCCGCCGCCAGTGGCCGTCCGACCGTCCACGTTCACCCGCAGGCGAACCCCGACGGTCGACTCGGAGACGTTCTGGTGGATGCCCGAGTTGGCGAACCGGGTCAGCGCCAGGTCCGCCCGCGTCACCACCGCCTCGGCCTGCGCGCCCGGCCCGCCAAGCCGGCGCACCAGCTCGACAACCTGCCCCGCCAACTCCAGTTCCGTCATGCCGACACTCCCACCCGGACGTTGCGGAACCGGGCCGGCGCTGCCGGGTGGCCGGTGTGCCCGATCTGGCCGGGTTGGCCCTTGCCGCAGTTGGGCGTCCCCCAGGAGATCGTCTCGTTGGAGAGCATGTCCATCGAGCGCCAGAACAGTGGGCCGATCCCGGTGTACGTGGGGTTACGCAGCATCCGCCCCCGCCGCCCCTTCTTGATCTCCCAGCCGACCTCACAACCGAACTGGAAGTTCAGCCGCTTGTCGTCGATCGACCAGGATCGGTTGAGGTCCATCAGCACGCCGTCGTCGGTGGCCGCGATGATCTCGTCCAGCGTGTGCGGGCCGGGTTCCAGGCCGACGTTCGTCATCCGCACCATCGGCAGCCGGGCCCACCCGTCGGCCCGTACGCTGCCGCCGTAGTCGAGGCTGGCCATGGCGGCGGAATCCCGGCCGGCGAGCACACCCACCCAGCGGCCGTCGCGAACTGCGTCCCGCTTGACCGCCGGGGAGCCCTCGTCGTCGAACCCGAAGCTGCCCAGCGCACCCGGGATCGTCGGGTCGATGGTGATGTTCATCAGCTCGGACCCGTAGCGCAGCGAGCCGAGCTGGGCCAGGTCCAGCCAGGACGTGCCGGCGAACGCCGCCTCCCAGCCGAGGATCCGGTCCAGTTCGATGGCGTGCCCCACCGACTCGTGGATCTGCAGGGCCAACTGCTCGCCGCCGAGAATCAGATCCGTCTCGCCGGCCGGGCACTGCGGCGCGGTGAGCAGCGCCCGGGACTCCTCGGCGATCTGCGCGGCGTGCGCGGCCAGATCCAGCGACTCGACCAGCTCCCACCCGGTGGTGCCGTACTGCCCGCGGTAGCTGGGCCAGGACCGGCGCTGCGTCTCGCCGTCACCGATGGAGGTGGCCGAGATGCCGCCGCCGCACTCGCGGATGCGCTGGTCGATGCGGTGGCCCTCGCTGGAGACGAACCACTTCGCGGTGTCCCAGATCTGGTACAGGCCCTCGGCCAGGTCGGCGCCGTGCTTGGTCATCGTGCGGGTCGCGTCGACCAGCAGATCGCCCTTGTCGGACAGGGGCACCCCGAGCGGGTCGACCTGGCAGCCGGAGGCCCAGCTCGCGGTGACCGCCTGGACCGGCACCAGGTCGACCGGAGGACCCGGCACCCGCGCGCTCGCCATGGCGGTCCGGGTCGCGCGCCGGCCGGCGTCGCGGGCTGCGGCGTCGGACAGATCGGGTACGGCGTGGAAGCCCCAACTCGCCCCGACCAGTGCTCGGACACCGAGCCCGATGCTCTCGTCCTGGGTCAGCTCCTCCACGTCACCGTTGCGGGCGGTCATCGACTCGTAGCGGCGGTGCATCACCCGGGCGTCGGCGTACCGGGCGCCCGCGTCGAGGGCGGCCTGGACGGCGGCGGTGGCCGCGTCGAACTCGGTCATGGACCGACCCTAGGCCAGCCGACCGACACCCGTCAGGGGACGAGGTCCTCCGGCCGGATAGTGGCCCGCACCGGCTCGGTCAGTTCCAGAACCTCACCGCGCTTCGTCGTTGCTCTCTCCACGTAGTGACCACCCTGCCGCTGGTAAAGGCGCATGGCACCCGTCCCCTGCTCCACCAGCAGATACCACTCAATGCCCGCTGCGGCGTAGTAATGCATCTTGAGGACCTTGTCGGTGGAGGCGTTGCTCGGCGAGATGATCTCGCAGACCAGTCGCACATCAGCCGACTCGATGTTGGGCTGATCGAGATCGATTGCGGTGGTTACGACGAGATCAGGAATCGGTATTCGACCTGGCCGGAGACGGACGTTCACCGCCTCCAACAGCTCAAGGTTGGCTGCCTCCGCAGCTCTTTCCAGGATATTGCCGAGCTTGCGGGAGATTCGTTGATGCCGTGGGGTGGGTCCTGGGGTCACGTGGAGGCTCCAGTCGAAGAGTTCGACGCGATCCTGCGTCTCGCCGAGGGCGAGGAACTCCTCTTCGGTCCACGGACCTTCGTGATCGAACACCGCCGCGGTCATGGGTCACCTCCACCTCGGGCCCCGGGCATCCTCTGCTGATTGCTCGTCCAATGATCGCACTTGACGTGCGATCAGAGCCATGAACGGGCGTGGATGGCGAGGTGGCGGGGGTGCGGGGCCGATGCTGACTCGTTACGCTCGGGCCCGCTGACACGTGCCGACTTTGTAGCTTACTTTCACCCTCGGGACTTTCCTGTAAGTTCTCTTCGTCACTGAGGGAGGTGGCCGTGGACAGCTCGGAATCCTCGGCGTCCGGCGAACCGGACGACCGTCCCGTCGTGCCGGCCCAGCGCTCCGACCAGGACGCCTACCTGCGGGTACGTGACCTGCGGGTCCGGTTCGACACCGAGGACGGCGTGGTGCGCGCGGTCGACGGGGTGTCGTTCGCCGTCGAGCGGGGCCGCACCCTCGGCATCGTCGGTGAGTCCGGCTCCGGCAAGAGCGTCACCTCGCTGGCCATCCTCGGCCTGCACGACCCGAAACGGACCACCATCACCGGGGAGATCTCGGTGGGCGGCCGGCAGGTGGTCGGTCTCGGAGACGATGAGGTACGCCGGCTGCGCGGCCGCGACATGGCGATGATCTTCCAGGACCCGCTGTCGGCGCTGCACCCGTACTACACGGTGGGCCGGCAGATCGCCGAGGCGTACCGGGTGCATCACCCCAAGGTCAGCCGGCGCGCGGCCCGTCAGCGGGCGATCGACATGTTGGACCGGGTCGGCATTCCGCAGCCGGCACGCCGCTTCGACCAGTACCCGCACGAGTTCTCCGGCGGCATGCGCCAGCGGGCGATGATCGCGATGTCCCTGGTCAACGACCCGGCGCTGCTGATCGCCGACGAGCCGACCACCGCGCTGGACGTCACCGTCCAGGCGCAGATCCTGGACCTGCTCGCCGACCTCCAGTCCGAGTTCCACTCCGCGATCATCCTGATCACCCACGACCTCGGCGTGGTCGGCCAGGTCGCCGACGACGTGCTGGTCATGTACGGCGGGCGCGCCGTCGAGCGGGGCAGCGTCGAGCAGGTGCTCCGTGCGCCGCAGCATCCGTACACCTGGGGGTTGCTCTCCAGCGTGCCGTCGCTGCACGGCGACGCCGACGCGGACCTGGTGCCCATCCCCGGCAACCCACCCAGCCTGATCAATCTGCCGTCCGGCTGCGCCTTCCACCCGCGCTGCCGGTACGCGGACCGTGCCGGCGACCGGTCCGCCACCGAGGTCCCCGAGCTGCGCCCGGCCGGCGCGGACGGCCACCTGGTCGCCTGTCACCTCAGCGCGGCGGACCGTGCCACGTTCTACGCCGAGGACATCGCACGAGTGGGGGTGGCCCTGTGACGGACGAACCACTGCTGCGGGTACGCGGGCTGAGCAAGCACTTCCCGGTACGTCAGGGGCTGCGCGCCACCGGTCTGGTGCGGGCGGTCGACGGGCTCGACTTCGACGTGCGCCCGGGCGAGACGCTCGGCCTGGTGGGGGAGTCGGGCTGCGGCAAGACCACCACCGGCCGGATGCTGGTGCGGCTGCTGGAGCCGACGAGCGGCAGCATCGAGTTCGACGGGCGGGACATCACGCACGCCGGCCGCCGCGAGCTGCGCCCGCTGCGCCAGGAACTTCAGATCATCTTCCAGGACCCGTACGCCTCGCTGAACCCTCGGCACACCGTGGGCCGGATCGTGGCGATGCCGCTGCAGGTCAACGGGATCAAGCCGCCGGGCGGGATCAAGGCCCGGGTGCAGGAGTTGCTGGAGCTGGTCGGGCTGAACCCGGAGCACTACAACCGGTACCCGCACGAGTTCTCCGGCGGGCAACGTCAGCGCATCGGCATCGCCCGCGCGTTGGCCCTGCGGCCGAAGCTGATCGTCGCGGACGAGCCGGTGAGCGCGCTGGACGTGTCGATCCAGGCGCAGGTCGTCAACCTGCTGCGTGACCTGCAACGTGAGCTCGGCCTGGCGTTCGTGTTCATCGCGCACGACCTGGCCGTGGTGCGGCACTTCTGCCAGCGGGTCGCCGTCATGTACCTGGGTCGGATCGTGGAGATCGGCGACCGGGAGGACATCTACGAGCGCCCGCAGCACCCGTACACCAGGGCGTTGCTCTCGGCGATCCCGGACGTCACCCAGCTCGGCCCGGCGGGTCGGATCCGGCTGACCGGTGACGTGCCCACTCCGCTCGACCCGCCGTCGGGTTGCCGGTTCCGCACCCGGTGCTGGAAGGCGCAGGACATCTGCGCCACCGAGGAGCCCGCGCTGGTTCCGCGCGACGGCGGCAACCAGGCCACCGCGTGTCACTTCCCCGAGTCTGCGGAGTCGGCCACCCAGGTCTTCGAGGAGGTGTCGTCGTGAGCCTGTCCCCGGTGGAGGGCGTGGCGCTGGCCGAGATCGAGTCCGGCACGGACGCGGGCGGACCGGCCGCGAAGGGCGTCGTCGGCCGCTCGCCCGGTCAGCTGGCCTGGTTGCGGCTGCGCCGCGACCGGACGGCGATGGTCAGCGGCGTACTCCTGGTCTTCTTCATGGTGTTGGGGTTGGCCGCCCCGCTGATCGAGATGGTCTACGGGATCGGCCCGCGGGAGCAGTTCCAGAACCTGCTGGACGGCTTCGGCATGCCGCTGGGCTACGCCGGCGGGGTCACCGGCGAGCACTGGTTCGGTCTGGAGCCGGGGTTGGGTCGGGACATCTTCATCCGGCTGATCTACGGGCTGCGGACCTCGCTGTTCATCGCGTTCGCGGCGGCCCTGATCACGGCGACGATCGGGGTTGTGCTGGGCGCGCTCGCCGGTTACCTGGGCGGCTGGCTCGACGCGGTGATCAACTGGATCACCGACCTGACCCTGGCCATGCCGTTCCTCATCATCGCGCTGGCCCTCACGCCCACCATCACGCTGCGCTTCTACGGCGAGCGGGGGCAGGTGTCGTCCGCCTTCGGGGTGGGGGTGCTGATCGCCGTCTTCGCCATCTTCGGCTGGACCAGCACCGCCCGGCTGGTCCGCGGGCAGGTGATCGCGCTGCGCGAGCGGGAGTTCGTGGAGGCGGCCAAGGCCAGCGGTGCCGGGCTGGGGCACATGCTCTTCCGGCAGTTGCTGCCGAACATCTGGGCACCGATCCTGGTGTCGTTCTCCCTGGCGGTGCCGCAGTTCATCACCAGCGAGGCGGCGCTGTCGTTCATCGGCGTCGGCCTCAGCGACGAGACGCCGAGCTTCGGCCGAATGATCTACCGCAGTCTGGACTTCCTCCAGACCGACCCGGCGTACGTGTTCTTCCCGGGCATCACGATCTTCGCGCTGGTGTTCGCCTTCAACCTCTTCGGCGACGCGTTGCGGGACGCGCTCGACCCGAAGTCGTCCCGGTAGGGGTCAAATCATGGCGCGATTTCTGCTCAAGCGACTTTTCTCCGCCACGCTGACCCTCTTCGCGGTGAGCGTGTTGACCTTCCTGATGTTCTTCGCGCTGCCGCGCGACCCGGTCAGCAGCATCTGCTCGAAGAACTGCAACCCGGAGCGGCTGGAGCGGGTCCGCGACGACCTGGGCCTGAACGACCCGCTGATCAGCCAGTACGCCGGTTACATGAAGGGCATCGTGACCGGTCGGGACCTGGGCAGCGCCCAGGGTGGCCGGTGCGACGCGCCCTGCCTGGGCTGGTCGTACGTCACCAACGAGGCCGTCTCGGACACCATCGCCCGGGTGCTGCCGGTGACGCTGAGCATCGTGATCCCGGCGGCCGTCCTCTGGTTGCTGCTCGGGGTGGGGCTCGGCATGGTGTCCGCGCTGCGTCGGGGCACCTGGCTGGACCGGCTGGCCATCGGTTTCTCGTTGACCGGCGCGTCGTTGCAGCTGTACTTCGTGGGCGCGGTGCTGCTGCTGGTGTTCGTCTACAACCTGCGGCTGCTGCCGGTGCCGAGCTACACCTCGATATTCGACAACCCGGCGAAGTGGGCCAGTGGGTTGGTGCTCGCCTGGGTGGCGTTGGCCTTCCTCTTCTCGGCCATCTACGCCCGGTTGTCCCGGGCGCAGATGTTGGAGACGTTGTCGGAGGACTTCGTCCGGACCGCGCGGGCCAAGGGCCTGGCCAAACCCAAGGTGTACGGGCGGCACGCGCTGCGCGCGGCGATCACTCCGGTGGTGACGATCGCCGGGTTGGACGTGGGCGGGGCGCTGGGCGGGACGGTGATCACCGAGACGACGTTCGGCATTCAAGGGCTGGGGCGTACGGCGGTGGACGCGGTGCGCTCGGGTGACCTGCCCACCATCATGGCCACCGTGCTGATCGCCGCGGTCTTCGTGGTGCTGGCGAACGTGCTGGTGGACCTGCTCTACGCGGCCATCGACCCACGGGTGCGGCTGCGTTGAGCCGTCGGTGACCAGGGCACGGTTGCTGGCGAAATTTATCGACAACTGTTACATAAATCGTAGGTTTTCTTCCTTACGATCCTCGGGACGTCGGTGGTTCTCGCCCCGACGAAACCGCACGGCACATGGGTGAAGGGGGTACTTCATGCGACCACGCGTGGCGGTTGCCGCAGGCGGCGCGATCGCTCTGGTTGTGGCATTGGGTGCGTGCTCGAAGAACACGGGCGAGGGCACCACGGTGAACACCGACCGGCAGCAGACCGGGGTCATCGCGACCGACCCCAAGGACTCGCAGGGCCCGGCGGCCGAGGTGAGCGGCGCGGTGAAGGGCGGCACCTTCACCATCATCCGGGAGTCGCCGATCTCCCACCTGGACCCGCAGCGGACGTACTCGTTCGCCGGTCTGATGGCCAGCCCGCTCTTCGCCCGCTACCTGACCACCTGGAAGGACGACGGCAAGGGCGGCCTGGTCCTGGTGGGCGACCTGGCGGAGACGCCGGGCAAGAACGTCAACAACGACTGCAAGGTCTGGGAATTCACGATCAAGGACGGGGTGAAGTTCGAGGACGGCCGCCCGATCACCTCCAAGGAGATCGCGTACGGCATCGCCCGCTCCTTCGACCCGGACATCTCCGGCGGCCCGACCTACGTCCAGGAGTGGCTGGCCGACAGCCCGCAGTTCGACACCAAGTGGGACTTCAAGAAGAACAAGACGTCGCTGCCGCCCGGCCTGAGCACGCCGGACGCGAAGACGCTGCGCTTCGAGTTCGCGAAGCCCCGCTGTGACCTGCCGTTCGCGGTCTCGCTGCCGACCACCGCGCCGCTGCCCGCCGACAAGGACACCGGCGTCGACCTGGACAAGCAGCCGTTCTCGTCGGGTCCGTACAAGATCGCCAAGAACCAGGTCGGTGTGCAGCTGACCCTGGACCGCAACCCCAACTGGGACCCGGCCACCGACCCGGTGCGGCACCAGTACCCGGACCAGTTCGTCTGGACCTTCGGCCCCACCGCGGACGCGGCCAACAACCGGGTGATCGCCGACAACGGCGCCGACCAGAGCGCGCTCGCCTTCAACGCCGTGCCCGCCTCGCTGGTCGCCAAGGTGGTCGGTGACGCCACGCTGAAGTCGCGCAGCATCCTGTCGCCGACGCCGAGCGCCAACCAACTCGTCATCAACAACCAGCGGGTCAAGGACCTGAAGGTCCGCCAGGCGCTCAACTACGCCATCGACCGCGAAGGCATGATCAAGGCGCTCGGTGGTCAGACCGTCGCCGCGCCGCTGACCACGCTCATGCCGCCGGCCACCATCGGCTACAAGGCGTACGAGGCGTACCCGGCCGGACCGAACGGTGACGTCGCCAAGGCCAAGGAACTGCTCGGCGGTCAGACGCCCGAGCTGGTCCTCGGTGTCGCCGACAACTCGACCGAGCAGCAGCAGGGCGCCCAGCTCAAGGCCAATCTGGAGCGTGCCGGCTTCAAGATCACGCTGCGGAACATCTCGGACGACGCCAAGCTCGACGAGATCAAGAAGAAGGACAACCCCTGGGACCTGTACATCGGTAACTGGGCGGCGGACTGGCCGAGCGGGGCCTCGATCCTGCCGGTGCTCTACGACGGTCGCACCATCAAGGCCGAGGGCAACAGCAACCAGTCCTACTTCAACGACCCGACGATCAACGCCGAGATGGACCGCATCCTGGCGCTGGCCCCGGCCGAGCAGGGCCCGGAGTGGGCCAAGCTCGACGAGCGGATCATGAAGGAGTACGCGCCGGTGGTGCCGCTCTACGTCGACGTGGCCTACAACGTGCACGGCTCCAAGGCCGGCGGGGTCTTCATCTCCAGCGTCTTCGGCTACCCGTCGTTCGTGAACGCGCACGTCAAGCCGTAAATCACACCGCAGACCAGAAGGGTCCCCAACCGACAACGTCGTCGGGAGGGGACCCTTCTGTTTCGCCGGGCGATGCGTCCCGGCAAGTGCCAATCTTCAATCCATAAGCCTGAGCGAGGCGAAGGTCTTGTTCGTCAAGCCGGACGACTTTGTTGCTGACATGTATAAGATCATGTTGAATGACAGCGAACCAACCGATATCCTTCGACTGCGTCCTCCGGATATCCGCTTTCGGCGTGCGTGGAGCGTGCGGGACACGTATTAGAGGCCGATTGCCGCATTGAACATGTCGAGGATCAGATCAGGAGTCGCTACCTCTTTCATGATCTGAAACCTGTCGGGTGCCGTGAAGTTACTGCCGTCCCAACTGATTGACGACGGAGGTGCCCCCACCCCGCCCATGCGACTCATCGAGGTATGGACAGTCGCGAACCTGACGATTATCCACCGTGGTGCATCGTCCTGCCAGACGCATACCAGGTTTGCCGGACTAACTCCTGCCCCGAAATCCCCTTCTCGCATGGCAACAAGGCTTCCCACCAGGAGAAGTGGCGTGAGCGGCGATTTGGGCTCCTCCAGCGTCAGCATAAGGCGGAAGTCACCGACGATGAAGTAGGGGTAGCCGCGCGACCCTTCCTCGCCAGTAGTTACCTCCGGGTCGAAATCCGTCAGCGTGCTGACAACAGAATTCCATAGATACTGTAAAGCCTGGCGGGCATGTTGTTGTTGTTCATGATGAACTCTGATGGCGTTGATCCGAGTCTCGTTCTCCATCCGGAGCTCTGCTCCGAAGGCGCGCATGCGCTGCACGCCAATCTGCCAATCGGCGGTCATTGGCCGAGGGGTTAGAGCGTCCACTACTCGCCGGGCATCCGGTGGCCGAGAGGCCGGCTCCTTGGAGAGCAAATCGAGAATTAGGGCACGGAGTGAAGCGTCAACTGAGGCCGGGAGAGTTGGGGCGACCGTCAAGTGCTGATGCCGAAAATCAGGCCCTGGAAACGCCTTTTCTCCGGTCACAAGCTCGTAGCCGACGCAACCGAGAGCATAGAGGTCGCTCGCCACGCGCTCCACCGTGCCGATTGAGAATAGTTCCGGCGCGCGGTACTCCAAGGTGCCTCCGCCTCGAAAGGTGTGGGAAGCGGTCGCCGCAGCCATGGCCCGCGAGATTCCGAAGTCGGCCAGATGCCAGCGACCGTCGATTTCTAGGATGTTTGGTGGCTTGATGTCACGATGGACGACGCCAGCTGCGGCAAGTTCTCGCATGCCCTTGGCAAGATGTCTCAGGATGTCGATTGCTTCGGGTGTTGCGAGCGGGGCCCGCTGTCCTATCAGCTCAGCAAGGTTCCGGCGAGCGAGCGGCATTACGAAGATTAATTCGTTTGTGCCCCTCGCCAAGTCGAGGAGCGGAACTAGATGACCGTCCGACTCCGTCGGAAGCTGCCGCCAGACCTCGACCTCGCGCTCGGCTAGTGCCCTGTCCGCAGGAGATCCGGCGCGGAATTTGACGACCTTGACGGCAACGCTCCTTGTGTCGTCGGTCGTGCCGCGGTAGACCGTTCCGTAGCTGCCGGGGTCTCCGACACGGTCGGATTCGTCATAGTGGTAGATCCTTCCGGATTCCGCCTCAAATTCGCTCAAGAAGCCCTCACATGTTCTCTGTGTCATCTCGTCACTCTTAAATGACCTTAGCGAATCTACCCGCTTACTTAAGGGCCCGACTGGCCCGAAGGAGTTCCAATGCTCGACCACGGACAATAGCCCGTGTAGCTCCCGTAGAAACTGATTCAACATGAATCATGAGCGTGCGACTGGCGTCCTAGCCCGCTGCCGGCCGGCAGCACATTGGAGCAGCCTTGATTGACGTGAGGCTGCCGCGCAGCGGCCCGTGGGCGAATTGGCGAAGTGTCCTATTCGGGCAACCTGTTGTACTGGTCGAGCGTCGCCTTGGACGTGGAAGCGTCCCGGAAGGTCAGCTCCCACGGGCCGGTGTTGACGTCCATGTCCTTGCCGAACCCGACCCATTTCCCGGCCATCCGTCGGCCAGTGGGCTCCACCAGTAGTTGGATCGCACCGTGGTACCGGGCTCCCCGGTAGTAGCCAATGGGATCGGTTTGCTCGACCCAGGTACCGGTGACCACGGCACCGTCCACGGTGAGATCCAATGACAGCGACGATGCCGCCGAGCCGGGCAGGCTCCGCACGGTTAGCCGGTCGCCGTGCTGGAGTACTACCACGAAGTGCTGACCGGCGAAGGAATCTCCTCGGCCGCTGGAGTGGTATTGGTAGCGGCTGAGCCAGACGCCCTCGTGCGACCCGTGAACTGCAAGGGGCTTGGGCGTTGGCGTGGCGAGGCTGGATAGGGGCGAGGTCAGGTCGTGGCCGCCGCGTTGGTCGTCGACGGCTTGGCCCTCGGGTATCGCGGCGAAGCCGAGCAGCGAGATTGGCAGACCGGTGACGACCTCCAACGCGCGGGCGTACACGGGCCGTGGTGCGGCGATCGCGCCTGACTCCCACCGTTGGACGAGTCTCTTGTTGGCGTCGTTGGGCTCGCCGACTCGGAGGCCGGCGGCTTGGAGCGCGCGGGCGAAGTCGTCCTGGCTCATGCGCATCCCGGTGCGGACCGCGCGTAGGGCGGTGTTCGGGGCATTCATGTTCGCCACAATAGCTGTGTGTCGCCTTAATGTCGCCTGTTGTGTGCCCGTGATGTCGTACTCTGTGCCGTCGCGCCTGACGACAGCTCGGCGGCATTGTGGACCTCACGCGACGGCTGATCCTGCCGAAGCGCCCCCGTAGCGGAGGTGATGATGCCTAGTTCTGACGATGAGCCGGTCAGCAGAGGCGAGCAGATCGACGCCGCCGAACGGGAGGAAGCCAAACGCCGGTTGCTCGCGCAGGCCGAGGCGGAGCGGATACCGGCGGACGAGACGACTCGGGCGGTGCCTGATCGGCGGTGGCGTGGTGAGCCGTGATCCGGTACCGATAGGTCGGCGGGTGGCTTATCTGCGGGTGCGGCGGAGGTTGTCGCAGCAGTCGTTCGCGGATCGGTTGGGGAAGTCGAAGAGCTGGGTGGACAAGGTCGAGCGTGGTGTTCGTTCCCTGGAGCGGGTGTCGACCATCCGGGAGATCGCGGCGGTGCTTCGGGTCGATCCCGCAGCCCTGCTTGGCCGGGACGTCCAGCCTGCTGGGGTGGTCGAGCGGCGTGAGGGTGTCGCGCGGATTCGAGCTGCGCTGTCGGCGTACCCGATGGTTCTTGGTCGCCCGACGGGCCGGGAGGTGATGTCGCCCGATCGGTTGGCTCGGGAGGTGCGGCAGGTGTGGATGACCTACCAACACGCGCGGTACCCGCGTCTGGTCGAGCTGCTACCCGCGTTGGTGACTGAGGTTCACCGCGCCTACGCGCAGGACCCGGAGGCCGGACGAGCCGCGCTGGTGGAGGCGTATCGGGTGACGGCGGCTCTCTTGGTCAAGCTGGGGGAGGGGAGCCTCGCATGGTTGGCCGCTGACCGGGCGATGTCCGCTGCCGCCGGTGACCGGGTGTTGCTGGCCTGCGCGGCGGTGCAGCTCGGCCAGGTGCTGCGGGGATCGTGGCGGGCAGGGGCGGTGATGCTGGCCGCCGCGCACCAGATCGGCCCAACTGACACCGGGCGATCGCCGGAGGAGTTGTCTCTGTGCGGTTCCCTGCTCGTGCAGGCCGCCCTGATCGCGGCGAGGGCGGGTGATGACCGGGCGGCCGGAAACCTGCTGGATGAGGCAGCCGAGCTGGCCGCTCGGGTGGGCGACGGGCATGACCATCACCGGACGACGTTCGGGCCGTCCGCCGTTGAGCTGGCGCGGGTCACCGCCGCTGTGGAGCTGGGTGACGGGCCTCGGGCGGTCGCCTGGCACGAGGAGGCGGTCGGGCGGGACGGGTGGCGGTGGCTGCCGGTCGAGTACCGAGCCGCGCATCTGATCGACGCGGCGCGCGCCTACCTGCAGACGAACGACCCCGCCAACGCGGCACGGGTCCTGTTGCGGGCTGAACGCACCGCACCCGCCGAGGTTCGCCACCGGCCAGCCGCACGGGAGGTGGTCGCCCAGGTCGCCCGCGACCCGGACGCTCCAGCGACGATCACCCAGCTCGCCGTCAACCTCGGGATCGTGTAGCCCACCCCAGGTGGGTGCGGATCACACCGCAGACCAGAAGGGTCCCCAACCGACAACGTCGTCGGGAGGGGACCCTTCTGTTCCTGCGGGGCATCTCGACGAGATCCCTCGCCGGTCAGGCGGCAGCCGTGGTGAGGGTCTGGTGCAGTGCTGCCAGGCCATCCCGGTAGATGCCGCGGAACAGGGTGGTGGCCTCTTCGTCGCTGACGCCAACCGGCGTGAAGGTGCCGGACCACTGCACGCGAGCCCCGTCCTCTCCGGGCACCTCGTGCACGGTGATGGTGGAGAGGTAGTCGGTGATGGGGAATGGCGCCTGGAGGATCGAGTAGCTGTAGCTGCGGGCCCCGTTGTCGAAGGCTTCGAGGCGCTCGACGATGACGCCGCCCTCCTCATTCTTGAGGGTGCGCACGCGTCCACCCTCGCTGAGTTCGCTGCTGGGGATGTACGGCAGCCAGTCGGGGAGCGAGTCGAAGCCGCCGATGAGCTGCCAGGTGCGTTCGGGCGTAACGGGGATGTCGATGAACTCGGTGGCGGTGGCCACGGGATCCTCCTCAGAACGTCAGGCGGCAGGGATGGGCGCGGTGTCGGCGATCAACTTCTGCTCGCGCAGGGCCGTCCAGAAGGCGGCCGGCACCGTTTCGCTGAGGGCGGCCACGTCTTCCGCGATGCGGCTGGGCTTCGTGGCGCCGGGGATCGCGGCGACCGTGGCCGGGTGGGCGAGGGAGAACTGCAGCGCGGCGGCCTTGATGCTGACCCCGTGTCGCGCGGCGATTGCCTTGATCCGCTCCACCTTGTCGATGATGGCCGCGGGTGCCTTCTGGTATTCGAAGTGCGTGCCGCCAGCGAGGATCCCCGAGCTGTACGGGCCACCGACGACGATGTCCACGTTCTGCGCCGAGGCGGACGGCAGCAGGCGCTGCAGGGCCCGGTCGTGGTCGAGGAGCGTGTAACGGCCGGCGAGGAGGAAGGCGTCGGGTATCGGCTCGTCGAGATCGAGGGTGAGTTCCAGCGGCTCGACGCGGTTGACGCCCAGGCCCCAGGCCTTGATGACGCCCTCGTCGCGCAGCTTCTGCAGGACGCGGAAGGCGCCCGTGCGGGCCGCCTCGTAGGCGGCCAGCCATTCGTCACCGTAGAAGTCCTGAGCGACGTCGTGCACCCACACGATGTCGAGGCGGTCGGTGTTGAGGCGCTTGAGGCTGTCCTCGATCGAGCGCAGGGTGGCCTCGGCGGTGTAATCATTGATCATCTTGTTCGGGCGGCCGTGCTCGAAGAGGCCACCCTTCTCGCCGAGGTCGCGGGCGGTGGTGTCCTCGATGTCGTCGAGGATGACGCGGCCGACCTTGGTGCTGAGGACGTACTCGTCGCGCGGGTGCTGGGACAGCACGTCGCCGAGGCGGATCTCGGAGAGACCCGCGCCGTAGAAGGGTGCGGTGTCGAAGTAGCGGATGCCCTGGTCCCACGCGGCCTGGACAGTGGCCGCCGCCTCCTCGTCGGGGATGGCGCGGAACATGTTGCCGAGCGGTGCGGTGCCGAACCCGAGCGGGCTGGGAAGAAGAGACTTGATCGTCATGAAATAACCCTCTTGATGTTTGCTATGCCGAATGAGAACGAATGTGCGATTGACCGGTCTTGCGTGGTCAACGTTAGGATCCAGTCATGAGACTGTCCAAGACTTACTTGGACTCAGTTGAGTCCTCCCAGGTCCGACATGCTTGACCTGCGACAACTCCGGTACTTCGTGGCCGTCGCCGAGGCCGAGCACGTCGGACGTGCTGCCGAACAGCTGCACATCTCCCAGTCGCCGCTCAGCCGGCAGATCGCCCAGCTCGAGAAGAACCTGGGCCTCACCCTCTTCGAGCGCAGCCAGCAGCGCATCCGGCTGACCTCCGACGGCCGTGTCTTCCTGACCGAGGCCCGCGCTCTGCTGCGCCACGCGGCCCGGCTGGAGAACCTCGGCCGCCGGCTCGGTCGCGGCGAGGAGGGCGGCCTGTGCATCGGGTACGTGGCCAACGCCATGCACACCGGCGTCCTGCCCACTGCCCTTCGCGCCCTACGTGAGGAGCGCCCCGGCATCCATGTCGCGCTGTACGACCAGGAGTCCGCTGAGCAGTTCGAAGGACTGCGTCAGCGCAGCCTGGACATCGCGCTGGTCCGCACACCGCCGCCCGAGGGCGACCCGGATCTGTTGGCGGCCCCGCTGCTTCAGGACCCGCTGCTGCTGGTGCTGCCGGCGACTCATCCCCTCGCCGAGCAGGAGGAGTTGACGCCCGATGACCTGAACGGGCAGCCGTGGATCGCGGTGGGTGACTCACAGGACCCGGCCTGGCGGGACGCGTTCGTCGCGTCGTGCGTGGCCGCCGGCTTCACGCCGGACATCGGCCTCAACGCGGCCGATCCGCTCACCGCGTTGGGCCTGGTCGCCTCCGGTCTCGGCCTCGCGCTCGTGCAGCGGAGCATGGTGCGTGGCACGACCGAGGGCATCATGGTGCGGGAAATTCCCTGGTACGGCGGGTCCGTGCAGCTGTGGGCCGCTTGGCACCGGGTCGACCTTCGGCCCGTGGTGGCATCGTTCCGCGAAACCGTCCTCGGGGAACAGCGCGCTGACTGAACCGTTCGGGAGTCCGGACACCTGATCGGATCGGACCGCTACGGTCGGGCGCGCGGTAGGGCCCCTCGGCCAGGCTTGACGTCGAAAGGAGGCCTCATGATCGCGGCACTCAACCGGCTGGTCGACCTACTCGAAGAGCACCTCACCGAGGAGTTCGACGTCGACGAAGTGGCCAGGGCCCTCGGCACCACCGAGTACCACCTGCGCCGGATGTTCTCGTCGTTGGCCGGCATGCCGCTGTCCGAGTACGTGCGCCGACGCCGCATGACCGTCGCCGCCGCCGACATCGTTCGAGGCGAGGACGATCTGCTGAGCATCGCCGTCCGACACGGATACGGCTCGACCGAGGCGTTCGGGCGTGCCTTCCGGGCGGTCCACGGTGCCAGCCCCGGTGACGTACGCCGCGACGGAGGCCCCCTTCGCACACAACCGCAGCTCAGGTTCCGCCTGACCGTCGAAGGGAGTATCCCCATGGACACCCGCATCGTCGACCGCCCCACGTTCCGGCTGGTCGGACACGCGGCCCGGGTTCCACTCGTCCACCACGGCATCAACCCGCACATCCAGCAGCACATCACCGGACTGCCACCGCAGGAGCACCTCCGGCTGAAGGCTCTCAGCGACACCGAGCCCGCCGGGCTGCTACAGGTCAGCGACGACGTCGACGCCGAGGCCACCGAGGGCAGCGAGCTGACCTACCTGCACGGGGTCGCGGTGTCCCGAGACACGCCGGTCCCCGACGACCTCGACGCCATCGAGGTGCCGGCCGGCCAGTGGGCGGTGTTCCGCACCGCCGGGCCTCACCCGCAGGCCCTGCAGAAGACCTGGGCGGCGACCGCGACCGAGTGGTTCCCGTCCAACCCGTGGCGACTGCGGCCGGGCCCCTCGCTGGTTGCCATCCTCGACCGGGCGGAGGACTTCAGCACCGCGACCTGCGAACTGTGGCTGCCCATCGAGCCAGCGTGACGGACCCGGGCGTACCCGCCCGGTGATCCTGTGGTCAGGCTGGAGTGAGCAGGCAGAACTCGTTGCCCTCCGGGTCGGCGAGAACCGTCCAATGCACAGCGCCGCCCAGGTCGATGACGGTGGCGCCGAGAGACTCCAGCCTGGCCGCCTCCGCCTTCAGGTCGTCGCCCGGGTACGGACGCACGTCGAGGTGGACGCGGTTCCACACGGTCTTCACATCGGGCGTGCGGACGAAATGCAGATAGGGGCCGACGTCCTTGGCGGAGCGCAGCACCGCGTCGTGGTCGGTCACCCGGTGCAGGGTCCAGTCAGTGGCCTCGCTCCAGAAACGGGCCATGGCGCGCGGATCCGCGCAGTCGACCACCACCCTGGCGATCGGTCCGGTGTCGCGGATCGGCTCCTGCCAGTCCAGCACGCAGAACTCGTTGCCCTCCGGGTCGGCCATGACCGTCCACGGAACGTCGCCCTGGCCCACATCGGCGAGGGTCGCGCCGAGACCCTTCAGGCGCGTGACCAGCTCCGCGTGATGGGCCGCCGAGGTGGTGGCGAGGTCGACGTGCACACGGTTCTTGACGGTCTTGGATTCCGGGGAGGCGACGAGGTCGATGCAGACGGCGGCGGGGTCGGGGTAGACGAAGCCCTCGGGTTCGAGGTTGGTCACGCTCGGCCCCTCGCTGGAGAGCTCCCAGCCGAGCACCTGCGCCCAGAAACCGCCGAGCGCGGCGTCGTCCCGAGCCTTCATGTTGATCTGAACCAGCCTCGTTGCCATGCCGTGGATGCTAACGGTGGACAGGCATGACCGGGGCACCCGTTTTGATCTCCCGGAGGCAGGGAATGGTGACGCGACCAACGCTGTTCCTGACCGTGGGCCTGCCGTGCACCGGCAAGACCACAGCCGCTCGCCGTATCGAAGCCGAGCACAATGCCCTGCGTCTGACGAAGGACGAATGGGTGAAGGCCGTTACCTCTCAGTGCGCTTTAGCGAGCACACGGTTGGTAGTCCTGCCTTGCGGCGGGACGGTCCCGGTCTGACCGGCGGATGCCGTGCCGGGTTCACGCTTCGTCGCCACCTGCCCGCGTACGCGGGTCTTCTGGTCGGCTCCACGTGCTGCCACCGGGCCACTCCCGGCGGTGTCGAACTCGGCCGCGAGGGCGGCCAGGTTCAAGGAGGCGTTGCGGTCCCGGTCGATGACCAGACCGCACGCCTGGCAGGTGTATTCGCGCTCGGACAGGGCCAGCTTGGTTTTCACCGTGCCGCAACCCGAGCAGGTCTTGGAGGACGGATACCAGCGGTCGGCCAGCAGCAGCCGGCCGCCGTTCCACCCGGTCTTGTACGCCAGTTGGCGACGGATCTCCGCGAACCCGGCGTCGGCGACGCACCGGGCCAGCTTGCGGTTGGCCAGCATCCCGGCCACGTTGAGGTCTTCGACCACGATGGTGGCGTGCTCACGCGCGAGCCGGGTGGTGAGCTTGTGCAGCCCGTCGCGGCGCAGATGAGCGACCCGGGCGTGCGCACGACCGAGCCGCGCAGCTGCCCGCTCCCACCGCTTCGACGGCCGTCTTGCGGTACGCCGGTCCGGGCCGGTCTTGCGTGACAGCGCCCGGCCCAACGAGCGCATGCGTCGCTGCGCGGCGGCTAGGTGGCGCGGGTTGTCGACCAACTCGCCAGTGGACAACACCGCAAGGTGCGTGATCCCGACGTCCACGCCAACGACCGACCGCGGCCGGGCAGGGGCGCCCTCGGCCCGTTCGACCTCGACGGTGAACGACACGTGCCAGCGTCCGCCGCCGCGCCGCACGGTCGCGGACATGATCCGGGCGGTGCCGTTGTCCAAACGCCGGGCGAGTTTGCGGGCCGACTCGTGCAGCTTCAACCGACCCAGCCTCGGCAGCACCACGTGCATGCGGTCGGGTTCGACCCGGATCGCCCCGGTGGTGAACCGCACGGATGGTGCAGTGCGGCGGCGGGACTTGAACCGGGGAAACCTGACCGGTCGCCCGGCCCGTGCGCCCCTGCGGGAGTCGGCCCAATTCTTCACGCCGCGCGCGAGGGCTTCCAAGCCGGTGTTGAACGCCTCCTTCGACACCTCACCCCACCACGGCGCAACCCCGGGCTTAGCGGCGTTCCACGCCTTGCGTAGACCAGCGAGGGACCATGACAGCGACGGCGTCAACGCCTCGTCCGGCACGCCGTAGGATCGCTCGGCGGTCCGCTGGTCCATGACCGCCTTGACCTTCACGAGCGCCCAGTTAAACGCGACCCGAGCCGCCCCAGCATGCGCGAGCACGTCACGTTCCTGGCCCGGGGTGAGGTCGAGGGCGAACCGGTACGCCTGGATCGTCTTCACACCCGAGCCTCGGCGGCGGCTTCGACTACGCGGCGGGCGCGGTTCGCGGCGGCGCGACGACCGGACAGGCGGGCGCACAGCGAGGCCACGCCGAGCTTCTGGCCGGTGACCCACACGGACACCCGGGCGACCTGACGGTCCAGATCCGCCTTCTGATCGGCCGACGACACCCGGGCATACACCACGGTCCGCCCGGCCTCGGCCGCCGTTCCAGTGACCGGATCTCCGACCATGACCAGGCGGCCGATCCGGTAGGTGGGCACGACGCCAACCATGCCGACCAGTGAGCACAACTGACGACCGACACGCCGGCAGCTGTCAGCCCTCTACGGGCACGAGAATCCGCCATCGGCTCAGGGCGTCATCGAAGGGCGGCTCATCGAGATCGGCCTGCGGGCCCTCGAACTCGGCAACAACGTGGTGATCGACTACGGCCTGTGGAGTCGAGACGAGCGCTCCGCGCTGCGGCAGGCGGCAGCCGACCTCGGTGCGACGGTAGAGCTGCGCTACTTCGAACTCACCCCTGCCGAGCAGCGCCGACGGCTCGATCAACGCCAGGCCGAAGCGCCACACACGACGTGGCCCATGTCCGACGAGGAACTCGCCGAGTGGGCTGCCATCATCGACGTCCCGACGCCAGGCGAACTCGCCGGCACCGAACCCATTGACGACCCACCGGCCGGTTTCGCGACATGGAACCAGTGGCGTACGCACCGCTGGCCGCCGTCGGTGTCCTGACACCATGCCGGCGTGACTGGAGGCGGGCCCCGCTAACGGAAAGTGTCCAAGATTCACGAAAGCAGCGCGCGCCAGCGACGAGCACCCCGAGGTGTCGGTGGTGAGGGCTAGGGTCCGGGCCGTGGATGACACCTCGATGGCCCGGCAGGCCGCGCACGCCTACGTCGATCTTCTGGAGCGCCGCGACTGGTCCGGGTTGGCCGCCCTGCTCACCGATGATGTGGTCTACGAGATGCCGCAGACCCGGGAGCGCATCCGTGGCAAGGACGCCTTCCTGCGGTTCAACACCGAGTACCCGGGCGACTGGCACCTCCACCCGATACGGGTGATCGCCGATGGCCGCCTCGCCGCCCTGTTGCTCGACGGTCGGGTGGGCGTCGAGCACCAGGACGCGTGCGTCTGGCTGGAGCTCTCCGAAGATGGGCTGATCAGCAAAATCGTTGACTACTGGCCCGAGCCGTACGAGCCGCCGCCGGGCCGGGAACACCTCGTGGAACGGTGGTGACTGCGGGGTTCACCGCAGATGGGTACGGAGGAATTCGAGCTCCAGGGGGAGTAGCCGCTCGGCGGTGCCGTTCGCGGCCATGTGGGTGGCCCCGGTCAGCGGCAGCACGGCGTGCGGGCGGCCCGAGCTCAGCAGCGCCGCCGACAACCGCAGCGTGTGCGCGGCCACCACGTTGTCGTCGGCCAGCCCGTGCACCAGCAGCAACGGGCGGGCCTGGTCCGGCCCGGTGACCGGCTCGGCGGCCAACTCGACCAGCGAGTGGTGCGCGTAAAGGTCCAGGCCGTCTTCCGGCAACCCCAGATAACGCTCGGTGTACGCGGTGTCGTACAACGCCCAGTCGCTCACCGGTGCGCCCGCGATGCCGCACTTGAACAGCTCCGGGTGGCGGAGCACGGCCAACCCGGCCAGCCACCCCCCGAACGACCAGCCGCGCACCGCCACCCGTTCCAGGTCCAGATCGGGGTGCTTGCCGGCGAGCGCGGTCAGCGCGTCGATCTGGTCGGCGAGGATCACGTCGGCGACCCGCCGGTGGATCGCCTTCTCGAACGACGGCGCCACGCCCGGCGTACCCCGGTTGTCGATGGTGACCACCGCGAACCCGGCGTCGGCCCACCACTGCCGCTCCAACCACGCGGCCCGCGCCGCCACGACCTCCTGGTGCCCCGGGCCGCCGTAGATGTCCAGCAGCACCGGCAGCCGCCGCCCCGTCACGTGGTTGTCCGGGTAGAGCACCGCCGCCGGCAGCCGCCGATCGGTCACCCGTTCCAGCAGCGGCAGCGGAGAGTACGGCGGGGTGGCGGCGAACGACCGCAGCTCGGCGATCTCCTGATCGCCGCGACGAACCGTCCAGTGCACCCCGGCATGATCGAGAGAGGCGACGCCGACGGCGAGGACGTCCCCGCCGACCGCCGCCGTGTACCACCCGGAATCGGTGGTGAGCCGGCGCGCGTCCACCCCACCGCCGATGGTGGTGCGGACCCGGAACAGGTGCCGCTCGCTCGGCTCGCCGTCGCTCGCCTCCACCAGCAGGTCGGCCGGGCCCGCGACCGCCGGCAGCCGACCGACCACCCGCCGCACGTACAGCGACGGCGGGGTGAGCAGGGTGCCGTCGGCGAACAGGCAGCGGGCGTCGTACCCGTCGTGGGCCAACTCCCCGCCGACCAGTACCCGGCCGTCCGGCAGGTGCGCGGGAGTGCCGGCGATCGGCTCGACCCACCGCGGGTCGGCCAGTTCGGCGTGCACCTGCGTCTCACCCGTCCGTGGGTCCACCGCCAGCACCAGCCCGTGCTGCTGTGAGCGGCGCAGCACCGTGATCAACGGGCTGCCCTCACCCCAGCTGACCCCGGTCAGGTACGGGTACGTCTCCCGGTCCCAGTGCACGTCGACCCAGCCGTCGTCCAGGTCCAGCAGATGCAGGCTGACCTCCGCGTTCGGCCCACCAGCCCGGGGGTACGCGACGGCCGTCGGCGGGCTCGCCGGCTCCGCCGGGTCGTGCAGGTGCCAGCGCTCCAGGCGCGACTCGTCGACCCGGGCGGCGAGCACCGACCGACCGTCCGGCGCCCACCAGTACCCCCGGAACCGGCCGAACTCCTCCGCCGCGATGTGCTCGGCCAACCCCCAGCTCACCCCGGCGTCCTCGCCGGCCAACAGGGTGTCGGTGCCGTCCGGGTCGATCACCCGCAGCTCGCCCCGACGCACACCGTCGGCCGCGTCCGTCACGTACGCCAGCCGCTGCCCGCTCGGGTCCGGACGAGGGTCCAGCACCGGGCCGACCGCCGCCACCTCCACCACGTCACCGTGCACCAGGTCAGCCCGGAACAACCGCCCGGCCAGCGCGAACACCGCAACCCGACCGGCCGAGTCCAACGCGTACGAGCCGATGCCGGCGGCACTGAGCCGCAGCCGTTCGCGCAGCGCGCGTTCACCGGGGGTGAGGGACCGGACGTCGCCGCCCTCGCCCAGCAGGGTCGCCGGGTCGGCGACCAGCCGCTCCTCGCCGGTGCCCACGTCCAGTAACCAGAGCGCGTCCGCCGGATCCTCGGGGCCGGCGGAGCGCAGGAAGATCACCCGGGAGCCGTCCTCAGCCACCGAGACATCGCGTGGCGCGCCGTGGCTGAACCGGCGGGTGCGGGCGGCCAGCTCCGGAAAGTCCACACGCCAAATCGTAGAGCGGGAGCGGAGGTGATGTGGCCGACCTGGGCGGACGCGTCAGCGTTGGCCGGGCCGAACCGCCAGTTAGAGTGACCGTCGTGACGATGCTGCCCGACCGCCGCCTGCTGCTGGTCCACGCGCACCCCGACGACGAGTCGATCGGCACCGGCTCGACGATGGCCCACTACGCCGCCGCCGGGGCGCACGTCACGCTGGTGACCTGCACGCTCGGCGAGGAGGGCGAGATCCATGTGCCCGCGCTGGCCCAGCTCGCCGCCGCCGAAGCCGACCAGCTCGGCGGGTACCGGGTGGCCGAACTGGCCGCCGCGTGCGCCGCGCTCGGCGTCAGCGACCACCGCTTCCTCGGCGGCGCCGGGCGCTACCGCGACTCCGGGATGATGGGGCTCGCGACCAACGAGCACCCCCGGGCCTTCTGGCAGGCCGACCTCGACGAGGCCGCCGGGCATCTCGTGGAGATCATGCGAGAGGTACGCCCGCAGGTGCTCATCACGTACGACCCGAACGGCTTCTACGGTCACCCCGACCACATCCAGGCGCACCGGGTGGCCATGCGCGCCGTCGAGCTGGCCGCCGCCGAGGGCTGCGCCCCACTCAAGGTCTACTGGACGGCCCTGCCGCTGAGCGTCCTGGAGGCCGGCATGACGCACTTCGCCGAGTCCTCCGACAACCCGTTCGCCGGCATCGAGGACATCGCCGACCTGCCCTTCGGCACCCCGGACGACCAGATCGCCGCCCGGATCGACGGCACCGACCAGCACTCGGCCAAGGAGGCCGCCATGCGGGCGCACGCCACCCAGATCCCGGCCAACTCCTGGCTCTACTCGATCGCGGGCAACTTCGGCGGCGAGTTCATGGGCGTGGAGTTCTTCACCCTCGCGGTCGGCGAGAAGGGGCCGGGCGTCGGGCCGTACGGCTGGGAGGACGACCTCTTCGCCGGCCTCCCCCCGGAGACCGCCCCGGACCGTTCCCCGGTCGCGGCGGCGGGTCTGCGGTGACCCTGCCGGCCACACCGATGACGGTCCTCGACGATCAGGAAGCTCCGCCGCCGGCGGGGCCACCACCGCGCCTGCTGGACCTGGGCATCCGGCTGGTCGGCGCGGTCGTCGTGGTCGTCGCCGGAGTGGTGACCGGCGTGCTGGAGCTGCTGCTCGCCACAGCCCGCGTCGGCGGGCAACTGATCGGCGTGTCGGTGCTCTTCGCCATCGGTGCCAACATCGTGTTGAGCTGGTTCGCGTACGAGGCGGTCGGCCGCCGCTGGGCGGTGGCGCTACCGGCGGTGCCGTGGTTCGCGCTGATGGCGGTCGCCGCCATCCGCACCAGCGAGGGCGACCTGTTGCTGGCCGGCGACAACTGGGTGGGGCTGGCCATGATCGTGGCCGGTGCGATGACCTTCGCGGTGATGGGCTTCCGGCAGATCCTCGCCCCGCAGTCGCCCATGCTCGGCGGCTGACCCCGGGTCGCTTCCCGGTTATGTCCGGCTGATGACGCCTCCCAGGTAGGGGTGGTAAATATTCCTGCCAGGAATACGAACCCCTTCGACGGGGCGTACGGCAGGAGGGTCCGACGATGGACAAGCGGTGGCGTGACATCGGGGTACTCGTAGCAGCGCTGTTCGCGGTCAACGTGCTCGCCCGACTGATCACCCGGTTCGGCTTCGACACGGACGACACCGCCGCTGACCGGGTATCACTGGTGATGTTCACGGTGATCGGGGTGACCCTCGCCGTGGTCGCCTTCCGCTGGGGTCGTCGCCGGCCACTGGCGGACTGGGCCGCCGACATGGCGCTCGTGGTGCCGGTGGCGATGCTGCTGACCGTACTGGTCGGGCCCTTGCTGGTCGGTCACAACCCGTTCGCCGGCGGTGCGGCGACGTTCTTCGCCCAGATCTGGCTCTACCTGCTCGCCACCGGTGCTGGGCTGCTGATCGGCTACCTGGTGCTCACCGCGCTCGGCCGCGACTACCGCTCCCAGCAGCTCAAGCGGTTCGCCGAGGCCAAGGCCGCCAAGCCCCGCCGAGTCGTCCGCCGCTGACCACCCGCTGAGCCCTCGGCCGGGCCGTAGGTGTGGCCCCCCGGTCTGTCCGGGCCGTAGGTGTGGCCCGTCGTCCGTCCGGGCCGTAGGTGTGGCCCGTCGTCCGGGCCTTACGTGCGGTCGACTGTGAACGCCCCTTGATCGACTCGGTTTTCTTGAAGTCGGGGTGTCCTGGGCGCGGGGATACCGCGACCTCCTGAAAGCCGAGTCGATCAAGGCTTCGGGCCATGTTCGTGAGTGCGGTCGGGTGTGTTGGCGGGGTCGCGCATGTTCGGCGCTTCAGCCCGGTGCTCGTGCTTGATCGACTCGGTTTTCTTGAAGTCGGGGTGTCCTGGGCGCCGGGATACCGCGACTTCCTGAAAACCGAGTCGATCACGGCGACGAGGCCGCCCCGGCCAGGGCCGGACCGGCCGGAGTAGCGCCGCGCCGCGCAGGGCCGCGCCGCGCCGGGCCGCGCCGCGCCGGGCCGCGCCGGGCCGCGCCGGGCCGCGCCGGGCCGGGCCGGGCCGCGCCGGGCCGGGCCGCGCCGGGCAGGGCCGCGCAGAGCAGGGCCGCGCCGGGCCGGGGTCAGGTTGGGGCGACCCGAGTCAGGTAGGTGTGATGGGTGACGAGGCCAAGACTCTGGTAGAGCGTGACCGCTGCCGTGTTGCGCTGCTCGACCTGGAGGAACGCGTGCGTCGCGCCAGCGGAGGCGCCCCAGGTCGCCAGTTCGTGGATCACCCGGCCGGCGAACCCTTGTCGGCGGGCCGCCGGTAGGACTTCGATCAGGCTGAGGCCCAGCCAGCGCCCCTGGCCGGTCACCGTGCCGCGGCCGATGGCCGCCAGGGTGCCGTCGGCGTACACGTGGGCGAAGCGGACCTGGTCCACCGCGGTGAGGACGTGCCAGGCGGCGTCCGGCAGGCCGCCCTTGCGGCCGGCGGCGATGGCCAGCCACTCGTCGCTCGGCGCGGTGGCCAGCTCGACGATCGCGCCGCCCTGCCCGTCGCCCGTCGCGCCGCCCTGCCCGTCGCCCGTCGCGCCGGCCTGCCCGTCGGCCGCCGCGCCGCCCTGCTCGTCGGCCGCCGCGCCGCCCTGCTCGTCGGCCGCCGCGCCGCCCTGCCCGCCGACCACCCCGCCGCCCTGCTCGTCGGCCGCCGCGCCGGCCACTCCGTCGCCGCGCCCGTTACCCCGCCCGCCGGCCAACCCGCCGGCCGAGGTTGACGTCAGCACGGGTAGCGGCGCGGTCTGCACCAGTACTGGTGGGCGGGTGCCCCAGCCGCGGGCGTCCAGTTCGGCGCCGACCGGTGCGGCGAGCGGCAGCGGCGTGTTGATCAACGCGGGTTGGCCCAGCTCGGCGTACCAGCGTTCCACCGCGTCGACGGCGGCGGCCAGCGGTCGGTCCGGGTCGCCGATCGGCAGTGCCGAGTTGGCGCGCCCGGTCCATCCCTCGGCCGACCGGAGCAGCCAGTCCCCGAGTCGGCCCCGTGTCGGTGCCGGCCAGGCCTCGTCGGCGGCCCGCTCCAGGGCCACGACGGCGGCGGCGGTGGGCCGACGGGTGGGTGGTACGCGTTTGGCGCGGTGGACCTGCGCCACCGGGACCCGTAACTGCCCCTGCGCGGTGGCCAGCGTGAGATGAGTCTCGCTCAGCTCGACCAGCTCGCCGAGGGCATCGGAAAATTGTGGCCGGCCTTCGCGAATCCCCACAATACGGCGGACCACGATTCGGTGTCCCACATCCTGCTGTCGGAGCACGATCGACCCCCTCCCCGGCGAGATACTAGGCTCTTACCGTCGCGGGAGATCGCGGCGAGTCTTGCGGAGGAGAAGACCGGTGACCTACATCATCGCCGAGCCGTGCGTGGATGTGCTCGACAAGGCATGCATCGAGGAGTGCCCGGTCGACTGCATTTACGAGGGCAATCGGATGCTCTACATCCACCCCGACGAGTGCGTCGACTGTGGTGCCTGTGAGCCCGTCTGCCCCGTGGAGGCGATCTTCTACGAGGACGACGTCCCGGAGCAGTGGAAGGACTACACCGGCGCGAACTACGAGTTCTTCGAGGACCTGGGCTCGCCCGGTGGCGCCTCGAAGATCGGCAAGGTGGAGAAGGACGCCACCTTCGTCGCCGCGCAGCCGCCACGCGGCGAGGGGCACTGAACCGGCCCGCGCCGGTCTCGTCGCGGCTGCCCGAGTTCACCTGGGACACCCTGGACGCCGCGGCCACGCTGGCCGCGGCGCATCCCGAGGGCCTGATCAACCTCTCCATGGGTACGCCGGTCGACCCGGTGCCCGAGGTGATCCGGCGGGCGTTGGCTGACGCGTCCGATGCTCCCGGTTACCCGCTGACCGCCGGCACCCCGGCGTTGCGGGCCGCGATCGCGGCGTGGGTGTCCCGAGCCTGCGGCGCAGGCGTCGACGGTCTCGGTGTGCTGCCGACCATCGGTTCGAAGGAGCTGGTGGCCTGGTTGCCGACGCTGCTCGGCATCGGCCCGGGTGACGTGGTGGTGGTGCCGTCGATCGCGTACCCCACCTACGAGGACGGTGCCCGGCTGGCCGGCGCCACCGTCGTCCGTACCGATTCGCTGACGTCGGTCGGGCCGACCTCGCGGGTTCGGTTGGTCTGGGTGAACTCGCCCGGCAACCCGACCGGCCGGGTGCTGCCCGCGGCGCACCTGCGCAAGGTGGTCGACTGGGCCCGCGAACGTGGCGCGGTGGTCGCGAGTGACGAGTGCTACCTGCCGTTGGGCTGGTCGGCGGAGCCGGTTTCGGTGCTGTCGCCGCAGGTCAGCGGGGGCAGCTATGCCGGTGTGCTGGCTCTGCACTCACTCTCCAAGCGGTCCAACCTCGCCGGTTACCGGGCCGGTTTCGTGGCCGGCGACCCGGCGCTCGTCGCCGAGCTGCTCAAGGTTCGCAAGCACGCGGGCATGATCGTGCCCGCTCCGGTGCAGGCGGCCATGGTGGCCGCGTTGCAGGACGAGCGGCACGCCGAGGAGCAGCGGGAGCGTTACCGCGCCCGGCGGGAGGTGCTCACCGCGGCGTTCACCGGTGCCGGGTTCACCGTCGAGCACTCCGAGGCGGGTCTCTACCTCTGGCTGACCAGGGGTGAGGACTGCTGGCAGACGGTCGACTGGCTGGCCCGTCGGGGCATCCTGGTCGCCGCTGGCGTCTTCTACGGCCCGACGGCCGGGAAGTACGTCCGGGTCGCGCTGACCGAGTCTGACGAGCACATCGCCAGCGTCGCCGCCCGCCTCGCCTGATCGCGGTCCGGGCGGTCGATCCGGTAGGTCGACCGCCCGCACGCGTCAGTCGCCGATCTGGCCGAAGACCCGCAGCAGGGTCTTCCGGCTCTGCTTCTCCAGCAGTTCGCTGGAGTACAGCTCCTGGATGGCGAGCACCCGGCCGTCGTGCATGGTCAGCTCCGCCTTCAGCGGTATCTCCCGCGTGACGTCCACGGAGACGATCTCCTCGTACGGCAGGAACGTGTGCCGGGCGGCCAGCTCCGCGATCGGCACCGAGGTGACCAACTCGCCGAGCCGCTTCTCGCCCTGACTGGCCTTGCCGGGGTCGGCGACCAGGACCAGCCCTCGGTCGAGGACGAGGACGTCGTGCTCCGTACCGTCGATCTTGATGTTGGCCAGCGCGCCGATCAGGTCGGCGTCCCGCCCGGAGACCCGGTCCTCCACCACCGTCGCGCCGGCGGGGTCGATGCCCAACTCGGTGAGGCGGGCCAGCGCCACGTCCAGGGTCTGCGGCGCGACGGCCAGCTTGGCGATCTCGGCGAGGTCCCACGGTTGCCCCTCCGGCCCGACGAACTGGGCCGGACCGGACCAGGAGAGCTGCCAGTGGGCCCGACCGGAGCGGACGGCTGCGTTGTCGAGCAGCATCTCCATCGTTCCGGCGAACCGGGCGGCGGCCTCCTCGCCGGTGGCGTCGCCGAAGAACTGTTCGGCGAACTCGCCCAACCGACCGGAGCGCACCAGGTCCAGCACCGTCGTGAGGCCCGGCCCGCTGACGCCGGCGAAACGCCCCACCGCCCGGTAGACGCTGTCCGCCTGCTGTTGCACCCCGGCCGCGATCGCCGCGGCGATGAACTGCGGCCAGGGCAGCAGCTGACGGTGGCCGTGGTCGACCACGATGCCCTGCAACTGCCGACCGGCGGTGTCGATGTCGGCGAGCAGCAGCGCGGCGGGCCGGTCGTCGGACGTGGCCGCTCCCGCCGGCAGACCCGCCATCGCGGCCACCCGGACGCCGATCGGCGGGTGGGTGTCCCACCGTGACGGCTTCCGGTCGGGGGTGTTCTCCCGCAGCTGGTCGATCTCGTCCTGCCGGCCGCGCAGCAGGTGGCCGAAGCCGCCGAAGAGGTCGTCCGGCGCCAGCTCGGCGGACCAGCCCGGCTCGACGTACCGGCGCATGAAGAAGCCCCAGGCCGCGTCGAGCGCCGGCAGGGCACGCAGCGCGGAGGCCGCGGCGTCCGGCCCGGCCAGCAGTACGGAGGACCGGTCGGCCTCCAGCTCCTGCCGGCGGGACGCGGCGTTGTCCACGATCAGGTAGAGCCGGGCGTAACCCTTGAAGACCCAGCCGATCGGGTTGCGGGGGCTGATCCGGTTCAGCGTCTCCGCGATTGCCAGCCGACCCCGGTACGCCACCGCGCCGAGGCGGGTGTGCTTGCCGGAGTAGTGGCCCAGCTCGTGTGCCAGCACCGAGCGTAACTGGTCCATCCGCAACGCCTGGAGCAGCGGCAGGCCGACGTACAGGGTGCGTCGTCCACCAATCAGGCCGAGCAGTTGGCTCTGCTCGGCGACCGCGGCGTTCACCTCGGGCACCAGCCGGATCTCGTCCGGGGCGCGGGTGTCGACGGCGGTTGCCAGCTCGCGGACGGCAGCCCACAGGCCCGGGGCTTCCCGTTCGGTGAGGATCAGGCCCGGGGCCGGCTCGTTCTTCGCGCGCATCGCCCGCCAGAGCCCGACGGCCACCGCGCCCAGCGCGACGACCAGGGGCAGCAGCACCTTGCCGGTGACGAGGCCGTTGGTGTGACTGAACAGCCAGACCCCGAGCGCGGCGACGGCGGCGAGCTGGAGGAGCGCGACGACGTAGAAGCCGATCAACATGACCACCGAGGCGAGCGCCCGGTATGTCGCGGACATTTCGTTTCCCTCCGCTGTGTGCCCGCATCGGAGCGGCGGGCGGCGGTGCGGACCGTACGACGTCGGTTCTGAAGTGGACAACCCCTTTCGGGTCGGCCTCGTCAAGATCTACGGTCAGCCCGATCGATGCAGCGGGCGGGGGCCGGCGGGCCCGAACGATATCCTCGGCCCGGACCTGGTCGGGGCCGTGCGGTCCCGTACCCCAGCAGGAACGTCGAGGTGTGCGGATGGTGGACGAACCGGGCGCGCGGGTGCGGGCGGCGGTGGTCGGCACCGGCCTGATCGGTGGCTCGGTGCTGCTCCGGATGTACGCCGCCGGCGTCGACGTGATCGGGTGGGACCCCGACCCGGCGACCCGGCGGGAGACCCGCCAAGTGGGCGTGCCCGCGCCGGACCGGCTGGTCGACGCGGTGGCCGACCGGGACGTGGTCTTCCTGTGCGGGCCGTTGCCCACCCTGCCGGCGACGTTGGTCGAGGTGGCGGCGATGACCGGTGAGCACTGCGTGTTGACCGACGTCGGTAGCACCAAGGAGCAGGTGGCGGCGTTCGCCGCCGCGCAGGGGCTGACCCATCGGTTCGTGCCCGGGCACCCGATGGCGGGCACCGACCGGGCTGGCTTGACGGCCGCGCGGTCGGACCTGCTCGTTGGTGCGGCGTGGGTGCTCTGTCCGGCGCCCGGGCCGGCCACCAGCGCGTTCCGCTGGTTGGCCGAGCTGTTGGTGCGGCTCTTCGAGGCCCGGGTGGTGCCGATGTCCGCCACGGAGCACGACTCGGCTGCCGCGCTCGCCTCGCACGTGCCGCACCTGCTGGCCGGCGCGCTGGCCGGGGCGGTGCAGCGCGCATCGCTGCGTGACGCGATACTCGCGCTCGCCGCCGGCAGCTTCTCCGACGGCACCCGGGTCGCCGGAACCCCGGCCGAGCGGACCGCCAACATGCTGCTCGGCAACCGGGACCGGGTGCTGGGTGAGCTGGCCGAGGTCACCGCGTTCCTGGACGACCTGGCCGCCGCGCTGCGCACCGACGACGCTGCGGCGCTCACCGCGCGGTACGCCGAGGCGCGGGCCGCCCGCGCGGCGCTGCGCGACCGGCGTTTCGATGCGTACGACCGCGAGTTCCCGACCGGCGGTGACCACGCCGCCGAGGTGTCCTGGCTGCGTGAGCTGGGGGTGGCCGGGGGTCACCTGACCGGCCTGCACGTCGGGGCGGACACGGTCTCCTACGCGGCGCGCCGGCCCGTGGCTGACTAGGCTGAGGGCATGGCGGTGGACAGTCCGGTGGTGCAGGTGCGCGGTGAGGCGTACCGGGAGGTGCCGCCCGAGCTGGCCCGGTTCGCGGTCACCGCGACAGCCCGCGACCGGGACCGGGAGACGACGCTGACCCGGTTGGCCGAGCGGGCCGCCGCGGTTCGGGTGCTGTTGGACGGCTCCGGGCCGGCGGTGGCCCGGCGGGAGACCGGTGATCTGCGGGTGCGACCGGAGACCCGACGCTCGGGTGAGCGGGTGGTCGCCTGGCACGGCAGTGTCACCACCACGGTCACCGTCACCGACTTCACCGCGCTGGCTGAGCTGATGTTGCGGCTCGCCGACCAGGACCAGGTCGAGGTGGCCGGCCCGTGGTGGGAGCTTCGCCCGGACAGCCCCGCCCATCGTGCGGCCCGGCACGACGCGATCAGCGACGCGCTGCTGCGGGCCCGGGAGTACGCGGAGGCGCTGGGCGCGCGGGTCACCTCGTTGATCGAGTTGGCGGACGCGGGTCCTGCCGACCGGCCGATGTTCGCCCGTGCGGCCTTCGTCGGTGGGGGCGCGGGCGGTGCTGCACCGGAGCTTGAGCTGGACCCGCAGCCGCAGCCTGTGCAGGCGGCGGTGCAGGCGCGGTTCACCATCAGCGACCCGGTTCTGGGCTGATGCCGCCGGCCCGGGTGGTGTCCGCCGACGAGTTGGTGGCGCGCGCGAGGGCGCTTGCCGAGGCTGGCCCGCGACAACTGCTCGGCATCGCCGGTGCGCCGGGCGCCGGGAAGTCCACCCTGGCGGAGCAGATCGTCGCCGAGGTGGGTTCGGCCGCCTGCCTGGTGCCGATGGACGGTTTTCACCTGGCGCAGGCGCAGCTGGTCCGGCTGGGTCGCGCCGACCGCAAGGGCGCGGTGGACACCTTCGACGCCAATGGCTATGTCTCGCTGCTGCGCCGGTTGCGCCGGTTGGAGCCGACGTCGGTGTACGCGCCGGAGTTCCGCCGGGAGTTGGAGGAGCCGGTGGCCGGCGCGATCGAGGTGCAGCCGTCGGTTCGGCTGGTGGTGACCGAGGGCAACTACCTGCTGTTGCCGGATTTCCCCTGGCAGGAGATTCGGGCGCTGCTGCACGAGGCGTGGTTTCTCGACCTGGACGCCGAGGTGCGGCACCGCCGGCTGACCGCCCGGCACGAGGCGTTCGGTCGGTCGCCGGAGCAGGCGCGGGCGTGGGCGCTGGGCAGCGACGAGTCGAACGCCGCAGTGATCGCCCCGAGCGCCGAGCGGGCTGACCTGGTGGTTCGCCTGTCGGAGCCCCCGCCACCCTAGTCGAGTTCGCGGACCGGCCGGGCCGGGTTGCCGACCGCCACCACGTTGGCGGGCAGGTCCCGGGTGACCACCGCGCCCGCGCCGACGACGGTGTTCGCGCCGATCGTGACGCCGGCCAGCACGATCGCGCCGCCGCCGAGCCACACGTTGTCGCCGATGGTGATCGGCTTGGCCGCCTCCCACTTGTCCCGTCGCGGGCCGGGCTCGACCGGATGCGTCGGGGTGAGCAGTTGTACGTTCGGGCCGACCTGGACGTCCGCGCCGAGGGTGATCCGAGCGACGTCGAGGAAGACCGCGTTGTAGTTGATGAAGCTGCGCGGGCCGATCCGGATCTGCCAGCCGTAGTCGCAGTGGAACGGTGGGCGGATCCAGGTGTCCTCGCCCAGTTCGCCGAGGAGTTCGCGCAGTGCCGCGATTCGGGCCGGGGGGTCGGCCGCGGGACTGGTGTTGAAGCGTTCCATCAGCCGGGCGGCCCGGTCCAGGTCGGCGATGATCTCGGGATCGTCGGCGATGTATGGCTCACCGGCGAGCATTCTGTCCTTCATGGAGGTCACCGCCCGATCATGCCGGCGCGGGTCGACGTCCCGTGGCAAGTCCGTCATCTTTTGGACTTCTTTTTGCATACTCAGTATGCAATTCTGGGTTGTCAATGCGACTCCTATATATCAAGACGATTGACCAGGAGGATCCGTTGCACCAGGGAAGAAGATTGGCCGCCCTCGGCCTCGTGTTAGCGCTGGCGTTCTCCGCGCCGACCCCCGCCTCAGCCGCGACCGCCGCACCCGCGCCGCCGGGCGGCACCGACCACCAGAGTGCTCCGGGTGGGTCCACCGCCAACCGCTCGACCACCGTCACGTTGATCACCGGTGACCGGGTCACCGTCACCGCTTCCGGTGCCTCGGCGCAGCCCGGCGCCGGCCGCGAGGACGTGCGGTTCCTGGTCCAGCGTGAGCGCGGACGACTCTCGGTGACGCCGACGGACGCGCTGCCGTTGCTGCGCTCGGGCCGGGTGGACCGGCGACTCTTCGACATCACCGGGCTGATCGAGGCAGGTTACGACGACGCCCACCGGAACACCTTGCCGCTGCTGGTGGCGTACGGCTCGACGGGGACCGCCCGGCGGGCCCAGGCCGCGCTTCCCGGCACGCGGGTGACCCGCGACCTGCCGGTGATTGGCGGTGCCGCCCTGGCCGCCGGCAAATCCTCCCTGGGCTCGGTCTGGGCGACGGTCACCACCGGCTCCAGCGCGGCCCGGCTCGACGCGGCGGGGGGCGTCGAGCGGATCTGGCTGGACGGCCGTCGACGGGTGACCCTCGACCACAGCGTGCCGCAGATCGGCGCGCCCACCGCCTGGGCCGCCGGGTTCACCGGCGCCGGTGTGTCCGTCGCGGTGCTGGACACCGGCATCGACGCGACGCACCCGGACCTGGCTGGCAAGGTGGCCGAGGCACGCAACTTCACCGAGGTGACCGACGGTCGGGACATGGTCGGCCACGGCACCCACGTGGCCTCGACCATCGCCGGTTCCGGCGCGGCCTCCGACGGGAAGTACCGGGGCGTGGCTCCGGACGCGACACTGCTCGACGGCAAGGTCTGTGAGGACACCGGCTGCACCGACTCGGCGATCCTCGCCGGCATGCAGTGGGCCGCGGTGGAGAAGAAGGCCGCCGTGGTCAACATGAGCCTCGGCGGCTGGGACACCCCCGAGGTGGACCCGCTGGAGGAGGCGGTGCAGACGTTGACCGCGCAGACCGGCACGCTCTTCGTCCTCGCCGCCGGCAACGACGGCCTCGACGGCTCGGTCGGCTCCCCGGCCAGCGCCGACGCCGGGCTCGCCGTGGGCGCGGTGGACCGCGACGACGAGTTGGCCGAGTTCTCCAGCCGCGGCCCCCGGGTCGGCGACGACGCGCTGAAGCCGGACATCACCGCGCCCGGCGTCGACATCGTGGCCGCACGGTCCGCCACCGGCTTCATCGGCGATCCGGTGGGGGACCGCTACGTCTCGATGTCCGGCACCTCGATGGCCACGCCACACGTGGCCGGGTCGGCCGCGCTGCTGGCCCAGCAGCACCCGGGCTGGCGGGCCGACCAGCTCAAGGCCACCCTGATGGCAGCCGCCAAGCCGCATCCGGAGCAGACCGCCTACCAGCAGGGCGCCGGGCGGGTGGACGTCGCGCATGCGATCACCCAGCAGCTCACCACCGACCCGGTGAGCGTCTCATTCGGGCGTACGCTCTGGCCGCACGGTGACGATGCCCCGATCACCCGCACGGTGACCTGGCGAAACGATGGTCCGGCCCCGGTCACCGTGGACCTGAGTATCGAGGGCGCCGGCCCCGGCGGCCGGGCGTTGCCGGCCGGCCTGTTCGAGTTGGGCGCCAACCAGCTCACCGTGCCGGCGGGCAGCACGGCCGCCACGACCGTCACCACGAACACCCGACTCGGCGACGCCGACGGTTACTGGACCGGGCGGATCGTGGCCCGCTCCGGGTCGACCGTCGCGGTCACCCCGCTGGCCGTGCACCGCGAGGTGGAGAGCTACACGCTGACCGTGGAGCACCTGAACCGCGCCGGCGCGCGTACCGCGGACCACTGGACCCTCCTGCTCGGGATGGACACCTTCAGTTCGTGGGACCTGGTCAGTTCCGACGGGGTGGCCACCGCGCGGCTGCCCAAGGGGCAGTACGGCCTGAGCAGCCTCGTCTTCGAGCCCGGACCGGAGGATGAGCAGCGTGGGATGTCCATGTTGGCGCAGCCCGTACTGACCATGGAGGAGGACACCCGGATCGTGGTGGACGCCCGCCGGACCAAGCCGGTGCGGACCACCGTTCCGGACCGGAACGCCGTCCCGGAGTTGATCGACATCAGCGGCAACTTCAACGCCGACGACGGCAGCGGATACACCGTCGGACTCTGGGCGGAGACGTTCACCGGCCTGACCAGCGGCCCGCTCGGCAAGCGGGTCTCCGCCGACCAGTTCGTCGCCACCGTCAGCAGCCAGTGGACCAAGCCGGGCGAGGCCGACAGCCCGTACCTGTACGCGCTGGCCGAAGCGGTCCCCGGCCGGATGCCCACCGGGATGGTCCGCGACTACGCCCGACGGGACCTGGCCACCGTCGTGCACCGCTTCGGCGGTGGCTACGCGGGCCTGGCGGCCGAGCGGATCGTGTACCCCGTGCTGGAGTACAACGTCGGCGCCGCCGCCCTGATCCTGCCCACCACGGTGCCCGGCCAGCGGGTCGAGTACTACAACACCAGGGGCGTGAAGTGGGAATCCCAGATCCTCTTCGGAGAGCTGGACGAGGACGGCTGGTTGAACGCGAAGGCCGTGCTCCTCTCCACGCCCACCGCGTACCGGGCCGGGCGGACGGTGCAGGAGATCTGGAACCAGGCCCCGTACGGGCCGTCCTTCCCGAACGCGCGCTGGCCGCACCAGAGCGTCACCCGGGTCGGCGACACCATCATGGTCGACATGCCCATGTTCAGCGACGCGGCCGGGCACCCGGGCGGTTCGCTGAACGACAGCGAGCAGACCAGGCTCTGGCGCGGCGGCAAACTGGTCGGCGAGAGCGAGTACGGCGGCAACGGAAAGTTCACCGTGCCCCCGGGCGCAGCGAACTACCGGCTCGTCACGTCGGCGAAGCGCAGCTTCACCGACCTGAGCACCGAGGTGGAGTCCAGCTGGACCTTCCGTTCCCGGCACGTCGCCGGTGACACGCCGGCCCACCTGCCGCTGATGGCGGTGCGCTTCACGCCGCCGCTGAGCCTCGACGGCAGCGCTCCGGCCGGGCGGAGCTTCGAGGTCCCGGTGCAGGTGCCGAGGCAGCCCGGCGCGGTCGGGTCGCGGGTGACCACGCTGACCGTGGACGTCTCCTACAACGGTGGCAAGACCTGGCAGACCGCGCAGGTGCGCAAGGGCGGGCACGGGTGGACGGCCACGGTCCGACACCCCGCCGGGCCCGGTTACGCGTCGCTGCGGGCCACCGCTCGGGACGCCGCCGGCAACACGGTGACCCAGCGGATCATCCAGGCGTACCGGTTGCGCTGAGGCGTACCCGTCCGGGTCCGCGGCCGACCGCCGCGGACCCGGCGGGGCCGTCAGTCGTTGGCGTGCAGGGCGGCGTTCAGCTCGATGCCCCGGCCGGTGCGCGGCCGGGCCTCCAGCCCGCCGGTGACCGAGTTGCGCCAGAACAACAGGCCGTCGACGCCGGACAGCTCCCGGGCCTTGACCACCCGGCCGTCCGGGAGCGTGATCTTCGAGGCGGCGGTGATGTAGCACCCGGCCTCGACCACACAGTCGTCGCCGAGCGAGATCCCGACGCCGGCGTTCGCGCCGACCAGGTTCCGCTCACCGATGCTGATCTTGTCGGTGCCGCCGCCGGAGAGGGTGCCCATGATGGAGGCGCCGCCGCCGATGTCGGAGCCGTCGCCGACCAGCACACCCTGCACGATCCGCCCCTCGACCATCGAGGTGCCCACGGTGCCGGCGTTGAAGTTCACGAAGCCCTCGTGCATCACGGTGGTGCCGGCGGCCAGGTGCGCGCCGAGGCGCACCCGGTCGGCGTCGGCGATCCGCACACCGGAAGGCACCACGTAGTCGGTCATCCGGGGGAACTTGTCCACCCCGTACACCGCCAGGTGCCGACCGGCGGCCCGCTCGATCACCCGCAGCTCGTCCACCCGCTCCGGGGGGCACGGCCCGGCGGACGTCCAGGCCACGTTGGCCAGCTTGCCGAAGATGCCGTCCAGGTTGAGCTGGTTGGGTCGGACCAGGCGGTGCGAGAGCAGGTGCAACCGGAGGTACGCGTCGGACGCGTCCTTGATCGGGTCGTCCAGCGAGCCGATCACGGTGACCACCTGCACCGTACGCAGACCGGGCAGGGACCGGTCGCCGAGCGCCGTCGGCGGCAGGTCGAGCACGTCCGCCTCGTCCTCGCCGGCGACCAGCGGCAGCTCGCCCAGGCCCAACTTGCCGGTCGGGTACCAGGTATCGAGCACCTGCTCGTCTGCGGTGACCGTAGCCAGGCCGATGCCCCAGGCGGAATCTGCGGACGTCACTGTTACACCTCTCGGTCACGGCCGGGCTGACCTCGGCTCGCTCCTCGCGCTGACAGACCTGAAGGTACCGTGCGAACCATGGAGAACCCGCTGACCCCCGAGGTCCTCGCCGATCCGGTGCAGCTGACCCGCGCTCTGGTCGACATAGAGTCCGTGTCCCTGAACGAGAAGGCGATCGCCGACTGTGTCGAGGAGGTGCTGCGGGGCGTACCACACCTGACCACCCACCGGCACGGCAACACGGTGATGGCGCGCACCGACCTCGGCCGGTCGCAGCGCGTTGTGCTGGCCGGGCACCTCGACACGGTGCCGTTGAACAACAACTTCCCGTCGACCATGCGCGGCGACCTGATGTACGGCTGCGGCACCTCCGACATGAAGTCCGGCACCGCGTACGCGCTGCACCTGGCGGTGACGCTGCCCGAGCCGCGCTACGACGTGACGTACTTCTTCTACGAGGCCGAGGAGATCGAGTCCCGGTACAACGGCCTCAACCTCGTCGCCCAGGCGTTCCCGGAGTGGCTGGAGGCGGACTTCGCGGTGCTGCTGGAGCCGACGTACGGCATCGTCGAGGCGGGCTGCCAGGGCACCATGCGGGCCATCGTGACGACCACGGGTGAGCGGGCGCACGCGGCGCGCTCCTGGCACGGGGTGAACGCCATCCACGGCGCCGGTGAGGTGCTGCGACGGCTCCAGGCGTACGAGGCGCGCCGGGTCACCATCGAGGGGTGCGACTTCCGCGAGGGGCTGAACGCGGTCCGCATCACGGGCGGCGTCGCGGGGAACGTGATCCCGGACCACTGCGAGATCGAGGTCAACTACCGGTACGCCCCGGATCGCGACCCGGCGGCGGCGGAGGCGCACCTGCGGGAGGTCTTCGCGGGATTCGACCTGGCTGTGACCGACGCGGCGGCGGGCGCGACCCCCGGGCTGGAGGCGGCCCCCGCGAAGGAGTTCCTGGCGGCGGTCGGCGCCGCGCCGATCGGCAAGCTGGGCTGGACGGACGTGGCCCGGTTCGCGGCGATGGGGATCCCGGCGCTGAACTTCGGCCCCGGCGACCCGAACCTGGCCCACCACAAGGACGAGCACGTCGAGATCAGCAAGATCCGCGACGGCGCGGCGACCCTGCACCGCTGGCTGGCCCCGGCCTGACCGGCCGCTGGCTGGCCCCGGCCTGACCGGCCGTCAACCCACCGGTGATCAAGAGGTTTGCGTCAGCCGGGCCCGTTATCGGCGACGCAAACCTCTTGATCGGCTCCGGCCGGGGCAGGGGAGGTGGGGGTCAGGTTCTGCTGGCGGGTGCGGCGGCGTTCGGCCACCACGTCTCGGATCCGTCGCTGCATCTGCCGACGGATCCGGATCATCTCGCTGTTACTGATCACGCTGTCTCCTCCCCCGAAGGCGCGCGCCGGGGCATACCCGGTATGTGAATAGTAAGACGTACGGGAAGGCCGAATAGTTGCCCATGATCCCGAACAATTTCTCGGCGTCCCCGCCACGCGCACCTGACCCGTGCTGCTCCACTACGGTTGCCCCATGAGCCAGAGCAACGGGCGGGAGGCCGGTCGCGGTCCGGGCCGGGAGCGGCATCGCGGTGCGGTCACCCTGCGTCGGGGGGCGATCCCGAGCAGCACGGCGGACCAGCGGTTGTTGGATTCGCGGGGGCGGGAGGACTGGAAGACCAAGGACGCCTGGCGTGCGCTGCGCATCCTCTCCGAGTTCGTCGAGGGTTTCGACACCCTCGCCGACGTACCGTCGGCGGTCAGCGTCTTCGGCTCCGCCCGCAGCGGGCCGGACAGCGCCGAGTGCCAGCTGGCCGAGCGGTTGGGCGGTGCGCTCGCCCGCGCCGGCTACGCGGTGATCACCGGTGGTGGGCCCGGGGTGATGGAGGCCGCCAACCGCGGTGCCAGCGAAGCCGGTGGGCTCTCCGTGGGGCTCGGCATCGAGCTCCCGTTCGAGCAGGGCATCAACGACTGGGTCGACCTCGCCATCGACTTCCGCTACTTCTTCGCCCGCAAGACGATGTTCGTCAAGTACGCCCAGGCGTTCGTCGTGCTGCCCGGCGGGTTCGGCACCATGGACGAGCTGTTCGAGGCGCTCACCCTGGTGCAGACCGGCAAGGTCACCCGGTTCCCGGTGGTGCTCATGGGCGTCGCCTACTGGCAGGGTCTGCTGGACTGGCTGCGCGACACGATGGCCGCGACCGGCAAGATCGGGCCGGTCGACCTGGACCTGATCTGTCTCACCGACGACGTCAACGAGGCGGTCCGGTACATCGTCGCGGCGGAGGCCGCGCTCTCCGCCGAGCAGGAGGCGGTCCGCGAGGAGGCCGTCGCCCGCACCCGGGCAGACCAGCAGGCCGCTGCCGACCAGACCGCCGAGCAATCCCGGGACGACAACTGATGGCGGCGATCTGCGTCTTCTGCGCCTCCTCTCGTACCCTCGATCAGCGCTGGTTGGACCTGGCCGCCGAGACCGGCGCGGAGCTGGCCCGGCGCGGGCACACGCTGGTCAGCGGTGGTGGGTGCGTTGGAATGATGGGCGCGGTGGCGGACGGTGCCCGATCCGTCGGCGGGCGCACCGTGGGCGTGATCCCGCAGTCGCTGGTTGATCTGGAGGTCGCCGACCTGGCCTCGGACGAGCTGCTGGTGACCGACTCGATGGCCAGCCGCAAGACGTTGATGATCGACAAGTCGGACGCCTTCCTCACCCTGCCCGGTGGGCTGGGCACCCTGGACGAGTTGTTCGAGGTCTGGACCACCGCCACCCTCGCCCTGCACACCAAGCCGATGGTGCTGATCGACACCGACGGGTTCTACCGCCCGTTGCTGGACTGGCTCGACGCGCTGGCCGACCAGACCTTCCTGAAGCCCGCCGGCCGCGACCTCCTGACAGTGACCACCACCGTCACCGAGGCCCTGGACGTCCTGGAATCCCACCTAACCTGACCCCACCCCCCACCCCCCACCCCCACCCCCACCCCCACCCCCCACACCTCGTGTTGATCATGAGGTTAGCGGCGCGGTCATCGGCGTGTCGCGCCGCTAACCTCATGATCAACGGAGTGGGCGGGGTGGGGGTTGGGGGTGGGGGGTTGGTGTCGTATTGGCGTGATGGGATGAGCTGATGCAGGCGTACCGGTTGGTGCGGCGGCCCGACGGGCCGGCGCGGGGAGACGGGAGCGTGCCGGGCGGCGGCACCCTGGTCGCCCGTGGCACCGTGCCCTCCGCCCCCAGCGCCCCGGCGGCCGGTGACGTCATCGGCAGTGGCTCGGCCGAGCGGGCCCACGGGGCGACCGCATCGCCCGCTTGGCGGGCCGACCCGGTGCAGGCCGAGGTGGTCGGCCACACCGACGGGCCGATGCTCGTGCTCGGCGGTCCGGGCACCGGCAAGACCAGCACGTTGGTCGAGGCGGTCGCCGCCCGGGTGGCCGAGGGGGTCGACCCCGAACGGATCCTCGTGCTGACCTTCGGCCGCCGCGGCGCCACCGCGCTACGGCAGCGCATCGAGGCCCGGATCGCGCAGGACGGCCACCGGGTGCTGCGTGAGCCGTTGGTGCGCACCTTCCCGGCGTACGCCTTCGGGCTGCTCCGCCGTGCCGCCGCCGAGCGGGGCGAACCGTCGCCCCGGCTGCTCACCGGTCCCGAGCAGGATCTGATCATCCGTGAGCTGCTGGATGTGGTGGGCGAGGAGCCCGAGGACGACCCGGTCGGCTGGCCGACCGACCTGCGCCCCGCCCTGCGGACCCGGGCTTTCGCCGGTCAGCTGCGTGACCTGCTCATGCGCGCCGCCGAACGCGGCGTGGGCCCGGTTGACCTGGCCCGGCTGGGCGAGAAGCTCGGCCGCGCCGACTGGCCGGCCGCCGCCCGCTTCCTCCGGGAGTACGTCGCCGTGCTCGCGCTGCGCGACGTCAGCAACCGGGGCTCCATCGCGTACGACCCGGCGGAGCTGGTCCGGGCGGCCACCGGGCTGCTGAGAGACGACGAGGAGCTGCTGGCCGCCGAGCGCCGCCGGCTCGCCCACGTCTACCTCGACGAGCTGGCCGACACCGACCCCGCCCAGCTGGAGTTGCTCTCGGTCATCGCGGGCGGGGGCAAGTCGCTGGTCGCGTTCGCCGACCCGGACTCCTCCACGTACGCCTTCCGGGGCGCCGACCCGGCCGGGGTGACCACGTTCCCGCACCGCTTCCGGACGGCGTCCGGAGCGCCGGCCGCGCAGGTGCTGTTGAACACGTCGTACCGGGCCGGGCCGGGTCTGCTCGCGGCGATCGCCCGGCTGGGTCGCCGGCTGCGGGGCCCGGCCGCGCACCGTCGGCTGCACCCACTGCCGGACGCGCCGCCCGGCGTGGTCGAGGTGCACACGTTCCGCTCGGCGACCAGCGAGGCTGCCTGGCTGGCCCACGCGCTGCGCTCCGCCCACCTGCTCGACGGCGTGCCCTGGTCCCGCATGGCGGTGCTGGTGCGGTCCACCGCGTTGCAGCTGCCCACCCTGCGCAGGGCGCTGCACGCTGCCGGCGTACCCACCGTGGTGCACGGGGAGGACCTGCCTCTGCACCTGCAACCGGCGGTCGCGCCGCTGCTGCTCCTGCTGCGCTGCGCGCTGGAGCCGGAACGACTCGACGAGGAGGCGGCCGTCGCGCTGCTGCACTCGCCGCTGGGCGGGGCCGACCCGCTGGCCGAGCGGCGGCTGCGGCAGGGCCTGCGTGCGCTTGCGTTGGCCGCCGGTGACCGGCGCCCCTCCGGGGAGCTGATCGTCGAGGCGCTGCGCGACCCGGAGGAGCTGGCTGGCATCGAGCGGCGCTGGGCGGAGCCGGCGCAGGCGGTGGCCGGGCTGCTGGCCATCGCACGGGAAGCCGCAGCCCGCCCGGGTTCGACCGCCGAGGACGTGCTCTGGGCCGTCTGGCACGCCAGTGGTCTCGCCGAGCGGTGGGCCGGCGCGATCAACCAGGGGCGTCCGGAGGCCGGCGAGGGTGACCTGGCCCGGCGTCGGCGGGCCGAGGCGGCCGACCGCGACCTGGACGCCGTGCTCGTCCTCTTCGACGCGGCGGCCCGGTTCACCGACCGGCTGCCCGGCGCCCGCACCGAGGTCTTCCTCGACCACGTGCTCGCCCAGGATCTGCCGGCCGACACCATCGCGCCGACCGCCGACCGGGGTGCGGCGGTACGCCTGCTCACCGCACATGCGGCGAAGGGCCTGGAATGGGACCTGGTCGCGGTGGCCGGCGTACAGGAGGGCATCTGGCCGGACCTGCGGCTGCGCGGCAGCCTGCTCGGCTCCGAGCGGCTGGTCGACGTGCTGGCCGGCCGGTCGGTCGACGGCGCGACCGCGGCGAACGTGGTGGGTCAGACCTCGGCGTTGCTGGACGAGGAGCGGCGACTCTTCCACGTCGCCATCAGTCGGGCCCGACACCGGCTGCTGGTCAGCGCCGTGGCATCGGCCGCTGTCGGCGGCGACGATCACGAGGAGCAGCCCAGCCGGTTCCTGCACGAGTTGGGCCCGAGCACGCCGCCGTCGAGCACCCCGCCGGCAGCGCCTGGTCCGCCGCCCGGCCCACGCACCGAGCCGTCCGCCGGCGGCGGCACCGGGAGCGCTGCGTCGGGTGAGTCCGACGACGAGGAGCCGGACCGCCCCGGGGCGCTGCCGGTGACCCGGCCACCCCGGGCGCTCACCCTGCCGGCGTTGGTCGCCGAACTGCGTACCGCCATCACCGACCCGGCCGCCGCGCCGGCCCGGCGGCGCGCGGCGGCGGCCGAACTGGCCCGGCTCGCCGCCGCCGGGGTGCCCGGTGCGCACCCCGACGACTGGTGGGGGTTGCGGGTGCTCTCCGACGACCGACCGCTCGTCGACGACGGAGAACCGGTGCGGGTCACCCCGTCCGCCATGGAGAGCGCGCTGCGGTGCAGCCTGCGCTGGCTGCTGGAACGCCACGGCGGCAGCGGCCCGACCAGCACGGCGCAGGGGGTGGGCAACCTGGTCCACGCCGCCGCGATGCTCGCCGAGGACGCCAGCGCGGACCGGGGCGCGCTGCTCGACTACGTGGCCGCCCGGTTCGACGCGATCGAGTTGGCGGCCCGGTGGATGGCAGGGCCGGAGCGGGCACGCGCCGAGGCGATGGTCGACAAGTTGCTGCGCTGGCTGGCCACCAATCCGCGTCGGTTGCTCGCCATCGAGCACGAGTTCGCCGTCCGCCTGGACGACCCGAACCGACCCGTAGACCTGACCGGTCGGGTCGACCGGTTGGAGGTCGACGAGGCCGGGCGACTCGTGGTGATCGACCTGAAGACCGGCAAGTCCACCGCTGTCACCGGCACCGACCTGGCCGAGCACCCCCAGCTCGGCGCCTACCAGGCGGCGGTGGAGGCGGGGGCGTTCGCCGAGTTCGGTGACGAGTCCGGGGGTGCCGCGCTGGTGCAGCTCGGGACGTCCGCCAAGGACGCCAGGGAGCAGAATCAGCCGGCGGCCAGCGAGGGGCCGGCGGCCGGCTGGGCGACCGCGCTGGTCCGACGGACCGCCGATACGATGGCAGCCGCCACGTTCGCCGCGGTGGCCAACTCGAAGTGCCGGGTCTGTCCGGTGCGCACCAGCTGCCCGGTCTCCGGGCAGGGGCGCCAGGTCGTCGAGCCGCCCACCGTCCGACGCACCCGTGAGGGCGAGGAGTGAGCCGGTGTTGCAGCCTGTGACGACACCGTGAGCCAGCCCACCCTGTTCGGTTCGGGTCCCGCGCCGACGCCCCGGCGCGCGGACTCCGGCCCCCGGTACACCCCGGTGGAGCTGGCCAAGCTGCTGCGGTTGCCGGCACCGACCCGGGAGCAGGCGGCGATCATCGCCGCCCCGGTGGAGCCGCTGCTGGTGGTCGCGGGCGCCGGGTCGGGAAAGACCGAGACGATGGCCGCGCGGGTGGTCTGGTTGGTGGCCAACTCGTACGTGCGGCCGGAGCAGATCCTCGGCCTGACCTTCACCCGGAAGGCGGCCGGCGAGCTGGCCCATCGGGTACGGACCCGGCTGGACCAGCTGATCCGCCGCGTCGGCCGGCAGGGGCGGGACCCGTTGGACGATCCGCTCGCGGGTGAGCCCACCGTCTCCACCTACCACTCGTACGCCGGGCGGATCGTCACCGAGCACGGGCTGCGGGCCGGCTACGAGCCGTCCACCCGGCTGCTCACCGAGGCGTCCCGCTGGCAGTTGGTCGACCTGCTGGTGCGCAACTACGACGGTGACATGTCCGAGGTGGACCGGATGCCGAGCACCATCACCGACGCGGTGCTGGCGCTCGCCGGGGAGTTGGACGAGCATCTGGTCGCGCCGGACGAGTTGGCGGCGTGGACCGGTCGGTTCTTCGCCGAGGTGCAGTCCCGGCCGGGTCGGGTCTACGCCGACGTGCGGAAGGCGCTCACCCTCCAGCAGACCCGGTTGCGTCTGCTGCCGCTGGTGCGGGCGTACGCGCGGCGCAAGGAGGATTTCGAGGCGATGGACTTCGCCGACCAGCTCGCCCGGGCGGCCCGGGTGGCCCGGGATCACCCCGCGGTCGGCGTGATCGAGCGGGACCGCTTCCGGGTGGTGCTGCTCGACGAGTACCAGGACACCAGCCATGCCCAGGTGGTGTTGCTGAACGCGCTGTTCGGTGGTGGGCATCCGGTGACCGCGGTGGGCGACCCGTGCCAGTCCATCTACGGCTGGCGGGGGGCCAGCGCGGGCACGCTGGACCGGTTCCCCTCCGAGTTCGCCCGCGCCGATGGTGAGCCAGCACGGGCGCTGGGGCTGACCACGAGTTGGCGCAACCGTCCGGAGATCCTCCGGGTGGCGAACGCGCTCTCCACGCCGCTGCGGGCGGCGGGTGCCCGGGTGCCGGAGCTGCGTTCCGCGCTGACCGTCCGGGATCCGATCCCGCACCGCAGCCCGAGTGGCGCGGCCGGCGGCACGGTGCACTGCGCCCTGCTGCCCACGTACGCCGACGAGGCCGACTGGATCGCCGACAGCGTGCTCGCCGCCTGGCGCGGGGCGGCCGGGATGCCGGGCGCTGCCCCGGAGCACATCCCGGTGGCGCAGCGCCCGACGACCGCCGTGCTGGTCCGGGTCCGCAGTCAGATCCCGGCGATCGAGTCGGCGCTGCGGGAGCGTGGCCTGCCGGTCGAGGTGGTCGGGCTGGGTGGCCTGCTGGACACTCCCGAGGTGCGCGACGTGGTCTGCACGCTGCGGGTGCTGGCCGACCCGACCGACGGTGCGGCGCTGCTGCGGTTGCTCACCGGTGCCCGTTGGCGGATCGGGCCGCGTGACCTGGTGGCGTTGCACCGACGGGCTCGGGGCATCGCGAACGCCCGGCGACAGGTGGCGGCCGACGAGGCTGCGGAGATCAGCCCGGATCTGCTGGACGAGGCGACCCTGGTGGAGGCGTTGGCCGACCTCGGGCCGGCGCAGGCGTACTCGGCGGAGGGGTTCGCGCGGCTGCGCGCGTACGGCCGGGAGTTGGCGCTGCTGCGTTACCGACTGGACCAGGCGTTGCCGGACCTGATCGCGGACATCGAGCGGACCATCGGCCTGGACGTGGAGGTCGCGGTGCGGGCCGGCCGGGACGGCGCTGGCGACGCGGGCCTGGCCCGGGGGCATCTGGACGCGCTCGGTGACGTGGCGGCCCGGTTCAGCGGGGAGACGCCCGGCGCGACCCTGTCCGGCTTCCTGTCCTACCTGGCCGCCGCGGAGGACGAGGAGCGTGGCCTGGCTCCGGGCGAGGTCGAGGTGGTGGAGGGCGCGGTGCAGGTGGTCACCGCGCACGCGGCCAAGGGCCTGGAGTGGGACGTGGTGGCGGTGGCCGGGCTCAGTCGTGGGCTGTGGCCGGGGCCGGTCCGCAACTCCGACCACTGGCTGGGCGGGCTGGGTGTGCTGCCGTTCCCGCTGCGTGGCGACGCCGACGGGCTGCCCGAGTTGGCGCTCGACGAGGCGGGGGACCAGCGGGCCGTGGCGCGGGCGGTGACCGACTTCACCGACGCGTGGCGGGCTCACGACGAGCGGGAGGAGCGCCGGCTGACGTACGTGGCGGTGACCCGGCCGCGCCGCCTGCTGCTCTGCTCCGGTTACTGGTGGGGGGAGGGCACGAAGCGGCCGCGAGGTCCGTCGGTCTTCCTGCGGGAGGTGTACGACGCCTGCCTCGACGGCGGGCCGGGGCACCTGATCGACGCGTGGGCACCGGAGCCGACGCCGGACGCGACGAACCCGACGGCCGAGGTGGTGCTCCGCGCGGAGTGGCCGGCGGACCCGCTGGGCGGTCGCCGGCCGGCGTTGGCCGAGGCGGCCGCGCTGGTACGTCGCCTGATGGCCGACGGGCCGGCGTCGGCGCTCCCGGGGCCGGTCGGGCCGGTGCCGCCGGTCGGTTCGACGGTCGGGCCGGTCGAGCCGGAGGTGGATCCGGAGGTGGCGCGCTGGCAACGCGAGGCGGACCTGCTGTTGGCCGAGCGCGCCGAGCTGACTCGGCTCTCCGGTGCGGTCGAGGTGGCTCTGCCCGGGCAGTTGAGCGTCACCCAGTTGGTCGCGCTGCGGCGAGATCCGGCGGCGCTGGCCCGTACGCTGCGTCGCCCGGTGCCGGCGGAACCCAACCCGTACGCCCGTCGCGGCACCGCCTTCCACGCCTGGCTGGAGCAGCGCTTCGGTGCCGACCGGCTGCTGGACCTGGACGAGCTGCCGGGCGCGGCCGACGCCGATGCGGCACCGGACGAGGCTCTGGTCGAGCTTCAGGAGCGGTTCCTGGCCAGCGAGTGGGCCGACCGGTCGCCGGTGGAGGTGGAGGTGCCGTTCGCCACGGTGATCGCTTCAGTGGTGGTGCGGGGTCGGATGGACGCGGTCTTCGCCCGGCCGGGTGGTCGGTTCGACGTGGTCGACTGGAAGACCGGCGCGCAGCCGACCGGGCCGGCGGCCGAGGTGGCCGCCGTGCAGCTGGCCGTGTACCGGCTGGCCTGGGCGGAGCTGGCCGGCGTGCCGGTCGACCGGGTGGGCGCGGCGTTCCACTACGTCCGCCACGGGGTGACCGTCCGCCCGGCCGACCTGCTGGATGTGACCGGGCTCACCGCCATGATCACCCAGTTGCCCGAGGATTCTGCCCATCATTGACCACTGCGGGGAAAACCGTGGTAGGTTGACCGGGTTGCAGTTTTGGTTACCAGAGACTCTGTGTGCGCCTGGCGGGATTGTGGCCCCAGGCGCTCTTTGTTGTGTCCGGAGTTCTCCGGGCGGGGCGACCAGAAGCGACAGGCGATTCGCGCATCCCCGCGCGGAGCGCTCCTCTTCGGGCACGCAACACGTGCGTGTCCGACGTTCCGTCAAGGAGACGAAACACATGGCAATTGGCACCGTGAAGTGGTTCAACGCTGACAAGGGCTTCGGCTTCATCACCCCGGACGGCGGCGGCGCCGACGTTTTCGCTCACTTCTCGGCGATCCAGTCCTCCGGCTACCGGAGCCTGGACGAGAACCAGCGGGTCGAGTTCGAGGTTACCCAGGGCCAGAAGGGCCCGCAGGCGGAGAACATCCGCCCGCTCTGATCTTCGGATCGGTCAGCATTACCTGTCGCGCCCTCCGGGTGTGACGGTGACGGGACCGGCCCGCCCCGCTGCCGCCTGCTGAGGTAGGCGGCGGCCCGGCGGCGGGCCGGCCTGTACTCCCTTCGGTTCGTGCTTGTGAGTCCTGGCGGCCTCATCCGCTGGTGACAGCGCCGACGTCGGCGCCCTCCCTCGACACGTGCCGCGTCGAGGAAGGCTTTCGCATGACCACAGTTATTCCTTCGTTCGCTCATACCGGTCTGGCGCCGGCGCTGCTCACCGCGCTGACCGCGCAGGGCATCACCGAGCCGTTCCCGATCCAGTCGGCGACGCTGCCCGACTCGCTCGCCGGCCGGGACGTGTTGGGCCGGGGTCGTACCGGCTCTGGCAAGACCCTCGCCTTCGGGCTTCCGCTGCTGTCCCGCACCGCCGGCCGTAAGGCGCGGCCGGGTCGCCCGCTGGCCCTGGTGCTGGTGCCGACCCGCGAGCTGGCTCAGCAGGTCACCACCGCACTGGCCCCGTACGCCCGCGCCGTCGGGCTGCGCTGCGCCACCGTCGTCGGCGGGTTGTCGTTGCAGCGGCAGGCGGACGCCCTGCGCGCCGGCGCCGAGGTGGTCGTGGCCACCCCCGGCCGGCTGCACGACCTGATCAACCGTGGCGATGCCCGGCTCGACCAGGTCGAGATCACCGTGCTCGACGAGGCCGACCAGATGGCCGACATGGGTTTCCTTCCGCAGGTCACCAAGCTGCTGGAGCAGGTCGCGCCGCAGGGGCAGCGGATGCTCTTCTCGGCGACCCTGGACGGCGGCGTGGACCGGCTGGTCCGCCGCTTCCTGAGCAACCCGGTCACCCACTCGGTGGACCCGGGCACCGCGACGGTCACCGCGATGACCCACCACGTGCTGCACGTCGACGCCGCGGACAAGCCCGACGCGCTGACCCGGATCGCCGCCCGTGAGGGCCGCACCATCCTGTTCATGGGCACCAAGCACCGCGCCGACCGGCTGGCCCGTCAGCTGCTCTCCAAGGGCGTACGCGCGGCCGCGCTGCACGGCGGCAAGTCCCAGCCGCAGCGCACCCGGATCCTGGAGCAGTTCCGCAACGGTCAGGTGACCGCCCTGGTCGCCACCGATGTGGCGGCCCGTGGCATCCACGTGGATGGCCTGGACATGGTGGTCAACGTGGACCCGCCGACCGAGGCGAAGGACTACCTGCACCGGGGCGGCCGTACCGCCCGGGCCGGTGAGTCCGGTTCGGTGGTCACCCTGGTCCTGCCGGAGCAGCGCCGGGACGTGTCCCGGTTGATGGCCACCGCCGGCATCCGGCCCGAGTCGGTCCAGGTGCGTCCGGGTGACGGGGCGTTGGCCCGGGTGACCGGTGCCCGCGAGCCGTCCGGTGTGCCGGTGACCATCGTCGCTCCGCCGGCGCCCGCTTCCCGGGGTCGTGCGACCGGGGGCGCGTCCACCGAGGGTGGCGCCCGGTCGGCGCACCGCGCGTCGGGCCGGTCCCGCCGCCCGCGTCGCCCGCGTACCGTCTGATTCTTCTGTGCGTCGACCGACCCGTCCCGCTTCGGCGGGGCGGGTCGGTTGTGTCTGCGCGGTTCTTCCTGGCCGGTCGGCGGTCCGTGCGGCCCGACCGGTCAGCCGGTCGCGCTGCGCGGTCCAGTCTGCTGAGTCGGTAATCAGCCTCGGCTGGGTCGGCTGGCCGACTGCGCTCCGGCTGGTCGTGGTCGAGGCTGACCGACGGGGGATGTCGGGCGGGGGGCCCGACACGGGAGGGGTGACCATGGCGGGCGAAGCCGGCTCGGGCGCACTGCGTGAACTGATCCTGGTGGTCGCGGTCGCGCTCGCCGGGCTGCTGCTCGCCATGGTTGCGGCCTTCGCGCCCTGGCACGCCACCCCGGTGGGTAACGCTCCCGCCGGCCTGGTGGAGCTGCACAGTCCTGGCGACCCGGGCTTCGGCCCGGCGACCGCACACGTGGGCTGAGCAGCGACCGGCCTACCGGTGCCGGCGGAGGGGCAGGCCCGGTCAGGATCGGTACGAGGTGTGGTCGGGTCGGCGGGGCACCGACCCGACCACATCGCCTCCGCGTTGCGACACTCCCACCTGGGCGGCGCGCTGGCGCTGCCCGGACCTCACGAGCTGGTGGGGGCGTGGGTGAGCAGGTCGGCCAGCGTGGTGCTGTCGACCACCGTGGCGATCGCCCCGTGCACCGCCAGCCAGACGTCGGTGAGCCCCGCGGCCACCCCGTGGTAGCCGGCCCGCTCGGCCGGCAGACCCCGAACCGTCGTGAGCGATCCGCCGACCGCGCGCAGCACGTCTCCGACGGTGATCTCGTCGGCTGGGCGGGTCAACGCGTAGCCGCCGTCGGCTCCGCGATGGCTGTGCAGCAGACCGGCCCGGCGCAGGTCGAGCAGGATGCCCTGCAGGAAGCTGAGCGGAATGTCCTGCACCTCGGCCAGGCTGGCCGCCTTCACCAATTCGCCGGCCTGGTCGCCGTCGCCGCCACCACCGGCGGCGGCGACGGCGAGCATCGCCCGGAGCGCGTAGTCGCTGCGCGCGGAGACGAACACGTCACTGACCAGCCTGGTCCAGTACGCCCCAGCGGCGTCGGATCGCCGTGTCGGCCGCGCCGAACGCGGCGTCCACGACCAGGCCGACGACCAGGATGACGATCATCGTGGAGAGCAGCCAGGGTGCGTCGGACAACTCGCGGGAGTAGGTGAGCTGGGCACCGAGCGAGGTCTGCGAGATGCCGACCACGAGCAGCTCACCGGCCATCAGGCTGCGCCAGGAGAACGCCCAGCCCTGCTTGAGCCCGGCCACGATCGCCGGCAGGGCGGCCGGTGCGATGACGTACCGGTAGAGGTTGAGCCCGCGGGCGCCCAGGTTGCGGCCGGCGCGCAGCAGCAGCGGCGGCACATAGTCCACCCCGGAGATCACCCCGTTGGCGATGGACGGTGCCGCACCGAGCACCACCACGAAGAAGATCGCCTTCTCGCTCAACTCGAAGAGCAGGATGGCCAGCGGGAACCAGGCGATCGACGGCATCGTCTGCAACGCGGTGATCATCGAGCCGATGGCGGCGCGTAGCACCGTGGACCGGGCCACCGCGAGGCCCAGCAGCAGGCCGACGGCGACCGAGAACACGTACCCGACGGCGGCCCGTTGCAGCGTGGTGAGCAGGCCGTCCCAGAGCTGTGGGCCCTGCGCCTGGGTGATCAGCTCGCGGCCGACCTCCAGCGGCCCGGGCAGCGAGTACGGCGGCTTCCAGCCCGTCCAGACCACGATCTGCCAGGCGGCGATGGCGATGGTCAGCGCGGCGACCTTGGGCCAGGTGGCCGCCCAGAGGCGGGCGCCCCGGGAGACCTCCTTGTCCCGGCCGGCGATCTCCAGCGCGTCGAGGCCGGTGATCTCCGCGTCGGTACGCGCCGAACTGGTGAGGGTGTCACTGGCCATGGCGGCCCACCTCCGTACGGAGCCGCTCGGTGACCTCGGCGGCGATGGCGGCGACCTCGGGGGAGTCGATCCGCCGCGGGCGCGGGATGTTCACCTCGGTGGAGTAGATGATCCGGCCGGGTCGGCTGGAGAGCAGGATGATCCGGTCGGCCAGCCGGGCCGCCTCGCGGACGTTGTGCGTCACGAAGAGCACCGAGAGGTTGCGCTCGGACCAGATCCGTTCCAGCTCGTCGTGCAGGATGTCCCGGGTCATCGCGTCCAGAGCGCCGAACGGTTCGTCCATCAGCAGCACCGGAGTGTCCAGGGCCAGCGTGCGGGCCAGCGCGACGCGCTGCCGCATGCCACCGGAGAGCTCGTGCGGGCGCTTGCGGCCGAAGTCGGCCAGGTGCACCGTCCGCAGCAGCTCGGCCACCCGTTCGCGGCGTCGGGTCCGGGGGAGCCCGCGCAGCTTGAGGGGAACCTCCACGTTGGCGTCGACGGTCAGCCACGGAAAGAGCGCCGGCTCCTGGAACATCAGGCCCGGGTTGGCGTCGCCGGCCAGGGTGATCTGCCCACCGCTGACCCGGTCCAGCCCGGCCACCAGGTTGAGCAGCGTGCTCTTGCCGCAGCCGGACGCGCCGACCAGACAGACGAACTCGCCGGGTGCGACGTCCAGCGACACGCCGTCCAGGGCCAGGACTGCGCTCGCGCCACGTCCGTACACCTTGGTCACGCCGGAGAGCGCGACCGCGGTGGTCGCGCTCTGCGGCGTCGTCGTGGTCGACGTCATGGCTGGACGACCTCGGGCTTGCCGGCGGCCTTGAGTGAGTTGTTGAGGTACTTCAGGTCGTACAGGCCGTTGAGGTCCACCGGCTCGGTCAGGCCGACGTCGACGGCGTGGTCGAGCCCGGCCTTCAGGGAGGACGGGATCGGGTCGTTGGTGAACTCCAACGTCGGCCACGCCTGCTTGATCAGCTTCAGGTCCAGCGGCTTGCCGGTGATCTTGCCGAGCGCGTCGGAGATGGCCTGCTGCGCCTCGTCCGGCTTGGTGTTGACGAACTCGTTGGCGGCCACCTGAGCGTCGACCAGCTTCTGCACCACGTCCGGGTGCGCCTTGAGGAACTTCGTGCTGACCAGCAGGTTGGTGATGACGAACTTCTTGTCCGGCCACAGGTCGCGCTCGTCGACCAGCACCTTGCCGCCGGCGTTGATCAGGCGGGAGACGAACGGCTCGGGCACCCAGGCGCCGTCGATCGCGCCGCTGGTGAACGTCTCCACCGTCTGGGCGTTCTCCTGCGGCACGATCTTGACGTCGCCGCCGCCCTCCTTGGTGGTGGTGAGGCCCTGCTGCTTGAGCCAGTACCGGATCGCCACGTCCTGGGTGTTGCCCAACTGCGGGGTGGAGATCTTCTTGCCCTTCAGGCTCTGCGCATCAGTGATGCCGGGCTTGACGACCAGTGCCACGCCGCCGGAGGCCGCGCCGGAGATGACCCGGACGGCCTCCCCCTTGGACTTGGAGAAGGCGTTGACGGTCGGGTTCGGGCCGATGTAGGTGGCGTCCAGCGCGCCGGAGAAGATGGCCTCGATGGCGGCCGGGCCGGCGTTGAAGGTCTTCGGGTCCAGCTTGACGTCGCTGCCGAGCTTCTCCGCGAAGATGCCCTTCTCCACACCGACGACCGCCGGCGCGTGGGTGATGTTGGGGAAGTAGCCGAGGCGCAGCGTCACCGGGCCGGAGCTGCCGCCAGTGCCGTCGCTGTCGTCGCCGCACGCGGCGGTGCTGCCCAGGGTCGCCGCGCCGAGGGCGGCGAGGGTGGCCAGGGTGACCAACCGGCGCAGGGGGAGCCGTCTCATCGTCCATCCAATCCGCAGTATTCCTACTTAGTTGGTAGGAAGACTGGGTCAGGCTGCCGCCAGCGTCAAGGCCCATCCACATGGCGGGATGGCACGTCTCAGTTATGTCGGTATTTCCTACCAGCTTGCTAGGGGAGCCGGCATTCGCTGACCGGCAGAGAGGCGGGTCGGCACCGAGGTGCTGCCCGTGGTGGCGGCCCCGGTGGCGGTGGCTCCGGGAAGGTCGCGGGTGGCCGCCCTGCCGACGCGCTAGGGTCAACTCCGTGGCGGCGCGGAGATCCAGAATTCCAGCGACGAAGTATCCGGTCGAGCAGTTCACCCTCGACAACGGCCTGCGGGTGGTGCTCACCCCCGACCGCAGCGCCCCGGTGATCGGGGTGGCGGTGGTCTACGACGTCGGCATCCGTTCCGAGCCGGAGGGGCGCACCGGCTTCGCCCACCTCTTCGAGCACCTGATGTTCCAGGGCTCGGAGAACCTGGAGAAGCTGGCTCACTTCCGGCACGTGCAGGGTGCGGGCGGCACCTTCAACGGCTCCACTCACCTGGACTACACCGACTACTTCGAGACGCTGCCGAGCAACGCGCTGGAACGCGCGCTGTTCCTGGAGGCGGACCGGATGCGCGGCCCCCGGCTGACCGAGGAGAACCTGCGCAACCAGGTCGACGTGGTCAAGGAAGAGATCCGGGTCAACGTCCTCAACCGGCCGTACGGCGGTTTCCCCTGGCTGACCCTGCCGCCGGTCATGTTCGACACGTTCCCGAACGCGCACGACGGCTACGGCTCCTTCGACGACCTGGAGTCGGCGACCGTGGCCGACGCCGCGGACTTCTTCCGCCGCTACTACGCCAGCGGCAACGCGGTCCTGGCCGTCAGCGGGGACATCGACGTGGCCGAGGCGACCGAGCTGGTCAACCGGCACTTCGGCGACGTGCCGAGCCGGCCGGCACCGCAACGGCCCGACTTCACCGAGCCCGACCTGAGCGCCGAGCGGCGTACCTCGTACACCGATGCCCTGGCGCCGCTGCCGGCGGTGGCCGGCGCCTGGCGCGTGCCCGACCCGGTCACCGACTTCGCCGGCTACCTGCCGTACGTGGTGCTCGCCGAGGTCCTCACCGACGGCGACGCGTCGCGGCTGGTCGAGCGACTGGTACAGCGGGACCGCATGGTGACCACCCTCGGCGGATACCTCGGTTTCATGGGCGACCCGTTCGACGTCCGCGATCCCACCGCGCTGCTGTTGCAGGCGCACCTGCCGCCCGGGGGTGATGTGGACAAGGTGCTGCGCACCATCGACGAGGAGTTGGATCGGCTGGCCACCGACGGGCTGACCGACGGTGAGCTGGCCCGCACCCAGGCCCGGATGGCGACCCACCTGCTGCGCGACACCGACGCGGTGCTCGGTCGGGCGCTGCGGATGGCCGTGCTGGAGCAGCAGCGCGGCGAACCGGGCCTGCTCAACGAGTTGCCCCGGCTGGTCGGGGAGGTCACCGATGAGCAGGTCCGGGCCGCCGCGGCCACCCTGCGCCCGGAGCGTCGGGCGGCCATCGAGGTCATCCCGGGAGGTGCCCGATGACCGGGACTGTGGCGGCCGCGCCGCGCACGCTTCCCCCGTTGGGTCCGACCCGCAAGCTCAAGGTGCCCAAGCAGGCGGAGCGGACGCTGCGCAACGGTCTCACCGTGATCGCCGTACGTCGGCCGGCCGTGCCCCTGGTCGAGCTGCGGCTCTGGGTGCCGTTCGGCCGGGTGCACCTGGCCCGTGGCGCGATGCTCTCGCAGACCATGCTCTCCGGCACCGGGTCGATGACCAGCGTGCAGATTGCCGCCGAGTTGCAGAAGGTCGGCGGCGGGCTCTCCGCGGGCGTCGACCCGGACCGGTTGATGGTCTCCGGCGCCGGCCTGGTCACCGGTCTTGACCGGATGCTGGAGTTGTTGGCCGAGGTGCTGACCGGTGCCAGCTACCCCAGCGACGAGGTGGCCAACGAGCGGGACCGGCTGGTCGACCGGATCCAGGTGGCACAGAGCCAACCGGCGCATCTGGCCCGCGAGGCGCTGCTGAAGCGGATCTACGGCCGGCACCCGTACGCGACGCAGACGCCGGAGCCGGGGCAGATCCGCGCCGTCCGACCGGCGGCGCTGCGGGCCCTGCACGCGGAGCGGGTCCACCCGACCGGCGCGCAGTTGGTGCTGGTGGGCGACGTGCAGCCGGAGAAGGCACTGGACGCGGCCGAGCGGGCGCTCGGCGGCTGGTCCGGTGCGGGGCGGACGGCCGAGTTGCCGGCGACCCCGCCGTTGGAGCCGGGGCCGCTGCTGCTGGTCGACCGGCCGGGCTCGGTGCAGTCGTCGCTGCGGATCGCGCTGCCGGCGGTGTCCCGCACCGACCCGGACCACGCCCCGCTGCAACTCGCCAACCTGATCTTCGGTGGCTACTTCTCCTCCCGGTGGGTGGAGAACATCCGCGAGGACAAGGGCTACACGTACGGCCCGCACTCGGTGATCGAGCATTCCGTCGCCGGCTCGGTGTTGGTCGCCGCCGCCGAGGTGGCCACCGAGGTCACCGGTCCGGCGCTGCTGGAGACGACGTACGAGCTGGGTCGGTTGGCGTCGCTGCCACCGAAGCCCGAGGAGTTGGAGCAGGCCCGCCAGTACGCCCTGGGCACCCTCCAGCTCGGCATGTCCACCCAGGCCGGGCTGGCGGCGTTGACCAGCGCGTACGCGGGCAACGGTCTGCGCCTGGACTTCCTCGCCGAGTACGCGGCGAGGTTGGCGAAGGCGAGTGTCGACGATGTCGCGCAGGCTGCGGCCCGGTACCTGGCACCGGCCCGGGCGGCGATGGTGGTGCTGGGCGACGCGGAGCGGGTCGCCCCGGGCCTGGCCGCGTTGACCACGGTGCACACCGAGTCACCAGCGTGAGTGGGGAGGCGGCGCCGCCATTGGCGCGGTCGACGCTGGACCGGGCGGCACACCGGCGGGGTGACTCCCAGTGGTTGACCGAGGCATGGTTGCGGGCCCGGGTGTTGCTGATCGATTCGACCGACGAGGGTCGGACGCTGGCCCGCACCGAGACGTCGCCTCCGACGTTGGTGCTGTTCCGGGCAGGCGACGTGCCCGCCGGGTCCGAGTCGATGGCGATGTTCCTGGGTGTCGAGCCGGACGGGGTGCCGGTCTTCGCGGTCGACGCGCCGCTGCCGACCATCCCGGGGACCCGTGCGGTCCACCTCCGCGAGGTGGGCCACCTGCTCGCCGACCGGGAGGCCGGCATCTTCACCACCGCGCTGGCACTGGTCAACTGGCACACCCGCCACGGTTACTCGACGAGCACCGGGGCGCCGACCGCGATGGACGAGGCCGGTTGGTCCCGGGTGGACCGCAACGGTGGGCGGATCTGGCCGCGTACCGACCCGGCGATGATCGTGCTCGTCCACGACGGGGTGGACGGTCCGGACGGCCGGTGCCTGCTCGGCAACAACGCCAGCTGGCAGGGCACGCCGGGTGGTCGTCGCTACTCCTGCCTGGCCGGCTATGTGGAGCCGGGCGAGTCGGCGGAGGCGGCCGTGCTGCGTGAGGTCCGCGAGGAGGTGGGCATCGGGGTCGAGCACATCGGGTACGTGGGCAGCCAGGCCTGGCCGTTCCCCGGCTCGCTGATGCTGGGCTTCCTGGCCATCGCGAACCCGACCGAGCCGGTGCGGGTCGATCCGTCCGAGATCGCGTACGCCCGGTGGTTCTCCCGGCGGGAGATCGGGGGGGCATTGGCCGGGCAGACGGTGGACGTGGGCGACGGGGCCCGGCTGATCCTGCCGCCTCCGTCGTCGATCGCGTTGTTCCTCATTCACCGCTGGCTGGATGGCTGGGTGGACGCCGACCGCTGAGCACGGTCCCGGCCCGTGGCCGCCGTTGCCGCGGCGGTCACGGGCCGGGAACACGGGCCGTCGTGGTCGGTGGGTGCGGGATACGCGGCGGGGGAGCCGGTCCGACCACGACGGACGACCTGGGGATTCAGGTGCCGGCGCGGCCCGGTCTGTGTCGGAAGGCGGGTCGCGGTTCGATCAGGGGGAGGACCTTGACCCGCTGCTTGCCGGCGCGGACCGCGCCGACGGTGGCCAGGGCGCGGGCCAGCAGGAGTGCGGCGTCCCGGTCCTCGGCGTGCACGATCTGCCGTCGCGGCTCGGGCGTGGTCGTCTCGTCGCGCAGTCGGTGGCCGTCCGCCCAGGCGGCGGCGATGTCCCCGTCAGCGACGGCGCGGATGTCGGTGCGAACGATCAGGAACCGCATGTGGGTCTCCGGATGAACCGCGACGGATGAGCCAGTGTGGAAGTTCCACGCTCTCGAGGGCCATGTTACGCCCCGTGTTCGTCCCAGCAACTGAAACGCGCCTATCGGTTTCGAGCCTCGTCCGATCGGCGGATGGCTGCTCAGCAGGGTCGGCGGGGCTGTCGGGGCGCAACGCGACGGGACCGCCGGCAGTGCGCCGACGGCCCCGTACCCGGTCAGCGAATCAGTTCAGATCGAACTGGCCCTTCTTGGCTCCGCTGATGAAACCGAGCCACCCGGCGCGGTTGAACAGCAGGACCGGGCCGCCCCGGTCCTTGCTGTCGCGCAGGGCGACCGCCGACGGGCCGGCGGCGAGCGGGGCGACCTCCACGCAGTTGGAGGTCTGGCTGCGGGTGCTGGTACGCCACGGGGCGTCCGCCAACGAGTGGGCGGAGACGGACGGCGTGTTGCGGATGTCGTTCATGGTTCTGCTCCTGTGCAGCGATCCAATGGGACGAGTGGTGCTGCACGTCCCGACGGAGAGTCCCCCGTGGATCACCGGTCCGTCAGTCGCCCCGACTCCCGGCGGCGTTGGGGCGGCGCCGTTGCCGGCCCGAACGCCACTGTGGATGGAGGCGTCGCCTCGGTCAGCCGTCCCGTCGCCTCGATCAGCCAGGAGAGGGTGTCCGAGGCGCTAAGTGCCGCCGTGCATAGCCACTCGAACACCACTTTATAGCGATTTAGCGTGATTGCCTCGGTCGACATGACGTCGGTGAAGCCACCTTCGATCGCCAACGTCTCCGGATCGAGGGGATCGGCGAACCGATAGACGGAGAAAGCGGTCGGCGGAAGGTACCAATCGCCGATCTGGGTGTCCCGGAGCAGCACGTGCAGGGCCACGTTGGGCAGCAGCGCCAACTCGCAGAGCTGAAGCAACTGCTCGTGCAACACCTCCGGCGGCCCAGCCCGGCGGCCGAGGGCCGCCTCCTCCAACACCGCGGTGTAGCGGGGAGCGTGCGGCTCCCGGGTCAACAGCGACTGGCGGGCCAGCCGCGCCTGCACCTCGGTCTCCGGCTCGTCGCCGGGCTCCGGCTCACCCGCGCCGGCGCTCACCTGCCGGGCCGACACGATCCGGAGCTGGGCGTACCCGGGGGTCTGCAACAGCCCCGGCACCAGCACCGGGTTGTACTCGGAGATCTCCGCGCAGCCGGCCTCCAACTCGGCCCAGCCGCGCTGTTGCTGCGTCATCACCGGAAAGTTCTTCAACCAGCCGCGCATGTCGCCGGCCTCGTTGGTGATGCCCAGCAGTTCGTCGTGCAGCGCCTGGTCGGCGCCGTAGAGGTCGAGCAGGTCGCTGACGTCCTGCGGGTCCGGTCGGCTGCGGCCGTTCTCCAAGCGGGACAGTTTGGACGCGGAGGCCCAACCGATACGCTCGATGACCTGATCGCCGGTGAGGCCCGCGGCCTCACGCAGGCGGCGCAGTTCGATGCCCAACCGGCGACGACGCAGGATCGGGCTGGGTGCGGCAGGAGGCACAGTGTCCTCTTTCCCGTCGACCGCCGCAGACGCGACGGTAACTGTATGAAATTCGCCCCCCACGGTCAGTATGGACGGCGCGGCCGGTGTCGGAGGTTCCGGCGAGGGCGTGTCTTGCGAAAATCGGACCACGGGAATGCCGGATCACGACGGACCCGCGGTCAGCGGCCCGTCGACCCCGCCCACCTGGGCACGCCATCCCGCCGGAGGGACCCATGCGCACGATCCTGCGCCGACCCGACTTCCGTCTGCTCTTCGGCGGCCTACTGGCCAGCATGACCGCCGAGTCGATCCTGCTGCTCGCACTCGCGATCTGGGTCAAGGATCTGACTGGTTCGAACGGGTTGGCCGGCGCCACGATCTTCGCGGTCATCGCGCCGATGACGCTGGCACCGCTGGTCGGCTGGGTCGTCGACCGTTACCCGCGCCGGCCGTTCTTCGTGGCCGCGAACGTGGTGACGGCGGTCCTGCTCGCCCCGTTGTTCAGCGTCCGCGACGCGGGCGACGTCTGGGTCGTCTATCTGGTGGCCGCCCTGTACGGGCTCTCGTCCATCACGCTCGGCGCGGCGCTCAGCGGGCTCATCCGCGAGTTGGTGCCGGTCGAGCTGCTCGCCGACGCGAACGGCGTGCTCCAGACCGTACGCCAGGGAATTCGACTGGTCGGCCCGCTGGTGGGTGCGGCGCTGTACGCGGCACTCGGCGGGTGGGCGCTGGCCGGGATCGGCATGGTCGGATTTCTGACCGCGGCGGCGGTGGTTACCGCGCTGCCCACCCCGCAACAGGTGCCGCCGGCCGTACGGCTGCGGTGGCCGACCGAACTGGGTGCCGGCCTGCGGCACCTGGCCGGCGAACCGGCCCTGCGGCGGGCCCTGCTCGGCTACGGGCTCGGGTCACTGGTGATGGGCTTCAGTGAGTCGCTCATCTTCGCCTACGTCGACCAGGGGCTGAACCGGGACGCCGCGTTCGTGGGCGTGCTGGTCACCGTGCAGGGCGTGGGTGGGTTGCTCGGTGGGCTCTGCTCACCGACGCTGGTCCGCCGGCTCGGTGAGGTCGGCACGCTGGCCGCCGGGGTCGCCTTCTTCTCGCCGGCCGCGCTCGCCCTCGCGTACCCCGATCTGCGGCTGGGGTTCGCGGCGGTGCTGCTGGCCGGCGTCTCGCTCCCGCTGACGATGGTGGGGTTGCACACGCTGATCCAGCGGCTGACCCCGCCCCCGCTGGTCGGCCGGGTCGCCGCCGCCACCCAGGCGGTGGTCAGCGGGCCGCAGGCGTTCTCCATCGGGGCGGGTGCCCTGCTGGTCGGGTTCCTGGACTACCGGTTGCTGTTCGCGCTGGTCGGGGTGGCCACCCTGGCCGCCGGCAGCTACCTGTGGCGGGGCCGGCACCTGAGCGCGCCGACCGGGGCCCGGCCGCCGACGCCGCCCACCCGCCCGACCCTCCCGGCGCCCCGCCGACCGGTCGAGGACGCCGAGCGACCCGGGCTTCCGGCCCACCGACCGTCGTCGCGGTGACCGTCCCCCGGACACGACGAGCGGCCGCCCCGGGTGGGGCGGCCGCTCGTCGAGAATGAACCGGCAGATCAGGCGTTCAGGCTCTCCAGGTGCTGCTTGACCTGGGTGATCGAGGGATTCGTCAGGGCGCTGCCGTCGGCGAAGCGCAGCGTCGGCACCGTCTGGTTGCCGCCGTTGACACTCATCACGAAGTCCGCGGCCTTCGGGTCCTGCTCGATGTCGACCACCTCGTACCCGATGCCTTCCCGGTCGAGCTGCGACTTCAGCCGGTGGCAGTAGCCGCACCAGGGGGTGGAATACATCGTCAGCATCGTCGGATCCTCCAACTCCTCCGGCCGCGGCTTGCCGATCAAGCCGAGGCTGTTCGCTGTAACGCCGGGGGGAGCTGAGATGATTCCTGGTTGTGGTGGTTCACTCAGCGTCGGAACAGGTGCTCGCCGGGCTGGACCCGGAGCAACGCTCCGCCGTGACCGCACCTGCCGGCCCAGTCTGCATCCTGGCCGGCGCCGGCACCGGAAAGACCCGGGCGATCACCTCCCGAATCGCCCACCGGGCGCTCTCCGGGGAGATCTCCCCCCGACACGTGCTCGCGGTCACCTTCACCGCCCGCGCCGCCGCCGAGATGCGACACCGTCTCACCGTGCTCGGGGCGCACGGTGTCCAGGCGCGGACCTTCCACGCCGCCGCGCTGCGCCAGGTGCGGTACTTCGCGCCCCGGTTGCTGGCCGGCCGCGCCATGCCCGAACTGCTGGACAGCAAGGTGCGCCTGGTCACCCTCGCCGCTGCCCGGGTCGGCCTGCGGACCGACCGGGCCGCCGCCCGCGACCTGGCCGGTGAGATCGAGTGGGCGAAGTCGTCGCTGGTCGAGCCGACGGACTACGTGGTGGCCGCCGCCCGGGCCCTGCGCGACACACCCCACGAGCCGGCGAAGGTCGCCGACGTGTTCACCGCGTACGAGCAGCTCAAGCGCGCGAACGGTGTGATCGACTTCGAGGACATGCTGCGGGCCGCGGTGTGGGGCATCGAGGAGCACCCGGACGTCGGTGAGCAGGTCCGTGGCCAGTACCGGCACTTCGTGGTCGACGAGTACCAGGACGTCAACCCGCTCCAGCAGCGGTTGCTGGACGCCTGGCTGGGCGGCCGGGACGACCTGACCGTGGTCGGCGACGCCAGCCAGACGATCTACTCGTTCACCGGGGCGACCTCCGCGTACCTGGTCGACTTCCCCCGCCGACACCGCCGCGCCACCGTGGTCCGGCTGGTCCGTGACTACCGCTCCACGCCGCAGGTGGTCGGGCTGGCCAACGCGGTGATCTCCCAGGCCCGGGGCACCGAGGCGCGCCTGCGACTGGAGTTGAGCGGGCAGCGCCCACCCGGCCCCGAGCCGGACCTGCGGATCTTCACCGACGAGCCGGCGGAGGCGAACGCGGTGGCCGCCCGCTGCCGGACACTGATCGACGCGGGCACCCCGGCGAAGGAGATCGCCGTGCTGTTCCGGGTCAACGCGCAGTCCGAGGCGTACGAGAAGGCGCTCACCGAGGCCGGCGTGCCGTACGTCGTGCAGGGCGCGGAGCGGTTCTTCGAACGGGCCGAGGTGCGCCAGGCGATGGTCGCGCTACGCGGTGCCACCCGGTCGATCCCCGGCGAGACACCGCTGCCGGCCGCCGTCGTCGAGGCGCTCACCGCCGTCGGTTGGGCCCCGGACGCGCCCCCGGCCGGTGGCGCCGCCCGCGAGCGGTGGGAAGCGCTGTCCGCGCTGGTCCAGCTCGCCGAGGAGTACGCGGCCACCCCCGAGGTCGTGCCGATCGGCGAGGCCGCCTCGGTGGAGCGCCCGGTCACCCTCTCCGACTTCACCGAGGAGTTGGCACGCCGGGCCGCCCAGCAGCATGTGCCGACGGTGGACGGCGTGACACTGGCGTCCCTGCACTCGGCCAAGGGGCTGGAGTGGGACGCGGTCTTCCTGGTCGGCCTCGCCGAGGGCACCCTGCCCACCACGTACGCCAAGACCGTCGAGCAGGTCGAGGAGGAGCGTCGGCTGCTCTACGTCGGGATCACCCGGGCCCGGGAGTGGCTCTGGCTGTCGTACGCCGCCGCGCGCTCGCCGGGCGGACGGGCCCGGCGGCCGTCGCGGTTCCTTCCCCAACTGGACCGTTCCGGCGGCACTGAACGGGCGACCGGCGGCACCGGTCCGACCCGCCGTCCCGAGCGGCGGCGAACCCAGATCGTCTCCTGTCGGATCTGCGGCGCCACCCTGCTCGCCGGCCCGGACCGCAAGCTCGGACGCTGCCCCACCTGCCCGTCCGACATCGACGATGAGCTGCACGAACGGCTGCGCGAGTGGCGGCAGCGGGTGGCCGGTGCGCAGAAGGTCCCGGCGTACGTGGTCTTCACCGACGCGACCCTGATCGCGTTGGCTGAGCGGCGACCGGCCCGGTCCGAGGAGCTGATCGCCATCGCCGGTATCGGCCCCCGCAAGCTGGGCCTCTACGGGGAGTCCGTGCTGGCCCTCGTGGCCGGTGCCGGGGTGGACGACGTCTGCCCGGAGAAAACTTTCGAAATCTCGTCGTAAATTCGTTTGCCCTCGCCCCGGCGCGAGGAATAGCCTCAGGACACACCACGCGAGCGGCGCCATTCCGGCTGCTCACGGGGTCGGTCCAGTCGATTCGAGGAACGTGAGGGAGGTGGCCACCGTGAAGATCTTCACCTATGAGCGTCTGACGGCGATGCCGTCTGTCTGCGCTCCGCTGTCGGCTGTCCGGGTGGCCCTCACGGCTGCACGACCGTCGGTTCCGCAGGTGCACCAGGTTCAGGCCGAGCTGACCCTGACCGTCGCGCCCGTCGGAGTCGAGGGGACCAGTGGCACCACGGGCATGGGCATCAATGACGTCAAGAAGCGCATGGATGTCCGCGGCGTTCCACCTCGAGGTAGACCGGTCTGACCATCAGACTCCGGCTCACCTCGAGGCCGCGGAACCCGCTTACCGGGATCCGCGGCCTCAGTTTTTTTGCCCCGCCGTAAGTACGTCGGAATGCGATCCACGAGATCGAAGTGAGAGAGAGGTGACCGGGAGATGAGTCTGGCGTTGGCCCCCCTCGACGTGAGCGTCGAGATGGAGGCGAACCTGCCCTGCCGGAAGTTCGACCCCGACCTGTGGTTCTCCGACTCGCCCACCGAGCTCGAGCTGGCCAAGTCGCTCTGCGGGGACTGCCCGCTGCGCGTCGAGTGCCTGGCCGGAGCCGTTGAGCGAGCGGAGCCGTGGGGCGTCTGGGGCGGCGAGATCTTCGAGCGTGGCGCGGTTGTCCCGCGTAAGCGGCCCCGTGGCCGTCCGCGTAAGGAGGACGTCGCCCGTGACGCCGCGCTTCGGGTCGAGGCCGAGGCGCGCCTGGCGGCCACTGGGCTGTCCGAGGTGCGTGGCGCGGTCCGACTGGCAGCCTGACATGTTCCCGACCCGTCCCAACTACACCGGTACTACGCCGGCAGTGAGTGAGAAAACGATGTTGAACATTCCGAGTGGTGCCTTCGAGATGCAACTACTCCACGAAGCGTTGACCCGGGCTCGAATGCGCCGGCCTCAGGCCGGTCGTACCACCACGAGCACTGAGGCAACCCGATCCGCCCGTACCGTCGCCATGACCGGCCGCAACCAGGCGGCTCGCGACCTGGGCGTTCTCTAGTACCACCCCACTGAGAAGGGCGGGTGCCGACGGCACCCGCCCTTCGCCATGTCGTCAGGCGTCGACGTGGTCAGGCGTCAACGTGGTCAGGCTCTTCGACGTGGTCAGGCGACCGGGGCGAAGCCGGGCAGCCAGCGTTCCAGGATGCTCCGGTAGGGGGCCTTCGCCTCCAACTGGCAGAGCACCCCGATCGACCCGAGCGTCACCCGGTGGATCAGCAGGTACGACGGTGGCAGGTTGAGCTGCCTGCTCAGCTGGTACGTGGGAGAGCGAGGGCTGGCCAGTCGACCCGCCTCCGCCCGGAGCCAGGCGCGGGTGAACCGGAAGCCGTCCGCCGCGATCGGCTCCAGCATGGGGCGGATGAAGTCGAGCACCCCCTCGGCGTCGATCTCGTCGGCCGAGCCGATGAACCCCTCCGACCGCAGCCCCGCCACGACCTCGTCGGCGTCGCCGCGCAGAGCTGTCGCGGCGATCCGACCGATCGGCTCCGGAGTGCCCTCCGGCATCCGGGCCACCGCACCGAAGTCGATCACCCCGAGCCGACCGTCGGGCAGCAGTCGGAAGTTGCCCGGGTGCGGGTCGGCGTGCAGCAGCCCAGCGCGCTGCGGCGCGGAGAGGTGCAGGGTGGCCATCAACCGGCCCGCCTCGTCCCGCTCCTCCTCGGTGCCCTCGCGAATGATGTCGGCCAGCGGGGTGCCCGTCACCCACTCGGTGACCAGCACCCGGGGCGACGCATCAACCACCTGCGGGATGTAGATCTCCGGGTCGTCGGCGTACGCGGCCGCGAACGCGCGCTGCGACTCGGCCTCCAACTCGTAGTCCAACTCCTCGGTGATCCGTTCGCGCAACTCGGTCAGGAGCGGCTTGACGTCCAGACCGGGCTGGATGGCCCGGAACATCCCGCCCAGTCGGGAGAGCTGCTTGAGGTCGGCGAGCAGCGCGTCACCGGCCCCCGGATATTGGATCTTGACCGCGACGTCCCGGCTGTTCGGTGCGCCCGTCTCGTCGAACCCCGGCTCGCGCCAGCGCGCCCGGTGCACCTGGCCGATGCTCGCGGCGGCGGCCGGGACGTCGTTGAACTCGACGAACAGCTCCCGCCAGTCGGGGCCGAGCTGCTCGGTCAGCACCTTGTGCACGCTGGCGACCGGCAGCGGTGGCGCCGCCTCCTGCAACTTCGTCAGCGCCTGCCGGTACGGCGCGGCGATCTCCTCCGGCAACGCCGCCTCGAAGACCGACAGCGCCTGGCCGAACTTCATCGCCCCGCCCTTGAGCTGGCCCAGGACGCTGAACAGCTGTTCGGCGGTGCGCTGCTGAATCTCCGCGGAGATCACGTCGGAAGCGAGCCCGGTGACGCGCTTTCCCATCCCGAGAACGGTCCGGCCGGCGAAGCCGAGCGGCAGGGCGGCGAGCTTGGCGGTGCGGGACACGGCGCGGCGCGGGATGTCGGTCACTCGGTCATTGTTACCGACCGAAGGGCTCCGCTGCTGCTCTGCGGCCGGGCTGGTGCGGACACTCGCCCCGGCGAGCACCCACATGCCGGGTGTGGCGGCCATCCCCGACGACGGAAACGGCCGGCACCGGTGATCTCCATGGCACCGCCCAGCGTCTCCGGCTGTCCGCCGTCCAGGTGCGTCAGGGCTTCGGTCAGCGCGTACCCGCAGGCGGCGAGCAGCGTGCCGGTCGTACCGGCGGCCACCGGCTCGGCGGCGGCGAGTTGAGCGGCGAGCCGCGGCCAGTCCGGGTCGCGGTCGGCCCGGTGCAGCTCGACGCAGTGCAGACAGGGCCCGGCGGGCGGGCGAACCAACGGCCCGATCACCGGTACGCCCTCGCGCAGCGTGACCAGCAGGTGCGGCTGCCGGCGCTGGGCGAGACCGGCGGCGAGCAGCGCGGGAGGCCGGTCCGTGCCGAGCTGGATCACCAGGTCGATCCGCCCGGCGCGGCTCGGGTGGGTGCCGGTGCCCGGTGCGACGCGGTTGACCGCAGCCCGCACTGCCGGCGCCAGCGGGCGACCCAGTTCGGTGGCGGGAATGCCCGTGCCGATCAGGTCGACGGGGCGCACCGTACCGGTGAGCTGGGGAACGACCTGGCCCACGCCGGACTGGGCCAACGCCACCGTCAGCGGCCCGCCGAGCGCCCCGGCGCCGGTGAGCAGGACGCGGGCCGCCCTGCGGCGACGCAGGACCTGCGCCGGGGTGCCGGTCAGGCGAGCGGCGGCCAGGGCCAGCGCGCCGGCCTCCGCCGCGAGCCGGGCACGGGCCGGGCCGGTCAGGTCGCGGGGGAGCAGGCTGTGCGCGGGCACCAACAGGCCGGCGGCCCGCAGGGTGTCGAGCAGGGTACGCGCGTCGTCGGCGCTGACCTGGGCGGTCGCCGCCTGGGCCAGCACGGTGCGCTCGCTGCGGGTGCCGTCGAGCAGGTCGAGCAGCTGGGCGGCGCGCGGGTTGGCCAACTCCAGGAGGACGGCCGGCCCGGGGCCGACGCCGAGCTGGAGGGTGTGCCGGTCCCGCCAGAGCCGGTTGAGGCCGGGCAGCAGGGTGGGGCGGGGCAGGACGGTACGGCTCATGGCCACGAATCGTGACCGTACCCTCGCGTTCGGTCGATCGTTGTCCACAGGTGGTCAAGCCGCTGTCCAGCGCTATCCACAGGATTTGACGGGTTTTCCACAGCCCGCCGTCCCTGTTGTCAGCCACCCGACAGGGCTACCGACGCCACCACCCAATCAGCAACGGGGGTGGGGTGGCCGATGGCCACCCCACCCCTGTTCACTCGTTCAGGTCAGACCTTGGCCTTGCCCAGGATGCGGTTCACTGTTGTTCCGCATACCGGACACTTGCCCTTGGCCATGTTCATCCCGGTCTTCGAGACCTCGACGTGCCCCTCGAAGTCCCGCTTCTCCTTGCACTTCACGCAGTAACCGTTGTAGGTCGTCTGGGCCTGGTCGGCCACGGTGCCCTCCTCGTCTCGTCCGCCGGTCAATGCCGTCCCGGCGGGTTGCCCGGCGGCGGGCCACACGGGGCGCCGGCGCTGGGTCTCACTCCACGGCCACCTTCGTGACCGCTGGTTCGCGGACCCTACCCAGGTCTGGGCAGTTCCATGTCAGCTGTGCATCGACACTGTGAGCAAGTCGACGTCGAGAGTGTGCATGGCGAAATAGGTCGGATAAGTCAGTTTGGCGGGGACACGCCGACCAAACCCTGACAGCCACCCGTGCGAGTGCCCCCGCGGCGGCGTTCGGGACGGTGATCACCTACGGTGGGGGACGCGCATCATCGTCGTTCACGAAGGGTGACGAGATGGCGTGATGGCGCTGCGGTCAAGAAATTTTCGGGACGCCTGGCGACCAATCACCATTTTCTGGGCGCGTGTCGCGCGGTTGACTCTTGCGGACCCCTGGTCAATGGGCATTAGCTTTCCCTCGTGACACGTAGCCGAGGCTGCGCGGGCCAGTGATGGCGGGGACGCGTAAGCCGGTCGTCGAGGTGCGGCGCAGTCAGCGCCGACGACGTACGGTGTCCGCGTACCGTGACGGTGAGCGAGTGGTCGTCCTCATCCCCGACCAGTTCTCCCGCGCCGAGGAGAGCGAGTGGGTTGACCGGATGCTCGCGCGACTCGCCGCCCGCGAGGGGCGCCTTGCCCGCTCCGACGACGAACTGGTGGCCCGCGCCAACCGGCTCATCGACCTCTACCTCACCGAGTACGCCACGAAGGCGGTGCCGGCCAGCGTCCGATGGGTCACCAACCAGAACGGCCGGTGGGGCTCCTGCACCCCGGCGGACCGCAGCATCCGCATCTCGCACCGCGTCCAGGAGATGCCCGAATGGGTGATCGACTACGTGCTGCTCCACGAGTTGACGCACCTCATCGTGCCCAGCCACAACGCCCGGTTCTGGGCGTTGGTCGGTCGCTACCCCAAGTCGGAACGCGCCCGCGGCTACCTCGAAGGGGTCGCCGCCGCCTCCTGCGCACCGCTCCCCACCTGATCGGGGCGTCGGGTCGAGCGTGGGCTGACCGGCGAAAGGTCTTGATCAACTCGGTTTTCTGAATACCGCGCTATCGGCGGCTCCCGGACACCGCGACTTTCATAAATTCGAGTCGATCACGTCGCCAAGCCCTGCCGGGCCGTCCCGGGTCGGGCTGAGTCGGCTCAGGTCGGTGGGCGGGGCGGCCGGGGTGGGCGCGTCGGGTGGGGCGCTAGGGTCAGGGGATGGCGCGACGAGTGGTGGTGGCGTTGCTCGGGCCGGTGCACTGGTCGCCGCCCGGCGTTGACCTGGCGCAATGGCGAGCGGCGCTCGCGGAAGACGTCATCGACCTGCTGGCCACGCTCAACGAGGTGGAGGTCGCGGTCGCGGTGACCCCGGCCGACCGGGATCTGGCCGATGCGCTGGTCTGGCCCGGCACCGCCGTGTACGAGGTGGCCGAGCCGACGCCGAACGCCGTGTTCGCCGCGCTGGAGGGGTACGACCAAGCGGCCGTACTGGTCAGTGACGTGCCTGACCTGCCCGCACTGACCGTCGGCAAGCTGCTGCGTCCACTCACCACCCGCCCGGTCGCGGTGGCCCCGGTCGAGGGCGGCGGCCCGGGTCTGCTCGGGGTCGCGGTACGTCTGCCCGCGCCGAACTGGCTACCGAGGCTGGAGCTGGACACGGCGACGCCGGCTGAGGCCCGTGCCAACGCCCCACGACCGGGTGACGTGGCGGTCACCGCCGGCTGGCGACGGCTGCGCGGTCCGGCCGACCTGGCCACGCTGGACCCAGCCTTCGAGGGTTGGGAAGCGACCCGCGCCCTTCTCTCCGGATCGGCCCGCCCGGCCTGAGCCGTCGACCCGGCCCGGCCTGAGCCGTCGACGCGGCCCGGCCTGAGCCGTCGGTACTGCCGAACGCGCCCGGGTGCCCGCCGTCGATCATGCGGGCACCCGGGGCGCAGGCCGTCGATGTGCGGGCGTCAGGACCTGGCGTCGCCCTCGCCGTCGGCCTCGCCCGACTGACCCGACTGACCGGGCTCGCCGGGGGCCTTCTCCTCCACCCCGCCGGGGGCGGTGAAGTCGAAGCTGTCCAGCTCGCTGAGGTCCATGTCGTTCATCGCGAAGGCGACCGGGTCGGCGAAGTCGTCGTCGGACGGGAGCAGGTCCGGGTGGCCCCAGACCGCGTCGCGGCCCTCGATGCCACGGTGCTCGCTGAGCGCGGCCCAGAGCGCAGCGGCCTCGCGCAGTCTGCGGGGGCGCAGTTCCAGGCCGACCAGCGCGGCGAAGGTCTGCTCGGCGGGACCGCCGGCGGCCCGGCGACGGCGGAACGCCTCGCCCAGCCGGACGACGTTGGGCAGCCGGTCGCTGGCGGCGCTGTCCACGACGTGGCACACCCAGCCTTCGACCAGGGCGAGCGCGGTCTCCAGCCGGGCCAGGGAGGCCTTCTGCGCCGGGGTGTCCTCCGGCGTGAAGATGCCCTCCAGTGCGATCGCCTGCATCGACTCGGGGTCGGTCGGGTCGACCCGGCCCATCGCCTCCTCGATCGCCTCCCGGTTGACCCGGATGCCCGAGGCGTACATCTCGACCGCGCTGAGCACGTGCCCACGCAGCCACGGGACGTGTTGGAACAGCCGCTGGTGGGCGGCCTCGCGCAGCGCCACGTAGAGGCGGACCTCGTCCTCGGGCAGCTCCAGGCCCTCGCCGTACGCCCGGATGTTGGCCGGGATCAGCGCGGCGGTGCCGGCCGGGCCGAGCGGGAGCCCGATGTCGCCGGCGGAGAGCACCTCCGCGGCGAGCGAACCGAGGGCCTGGCCCAGTTGGCCGCCGAAGAGCGCACCACCGAGGGAGGCCACCATCGACTGCATCGGGCCGAGCTGGGCGCGGGCCTCCGGTGGCACCAGGTCGCCCATCGCGCCGACCATCCGGCTGGCGACCGGGTCGCACAGCTTGCGCCACACGTCCAGCGTCTTGAAGATCCACTCGTTGCGGTTCCAGGCAACCGGGTTCTGGATGCCGGACGGCCACGCCGAGGCGGGCTCCAACCACAGGTCGGCCAGGCGCAGCGCCTCTTCGACCGCGTTGCGTTCGTACATCGACACCGCCGGGTCACCGGCGGCCGCGAGTTGGCTGGCGGCTACCTGCCGGGCCAGGTCCCAGTTGACCGGCCCGCTGCCCGGCGCGGAGAGCAGGTGCTGCAACTGCGACATGAACTGCTGCATCTGCGCGGGATCGTTGGGGTCTGGTGGCTGCCCACCCGGGAGCGCGAAACCGAACGGAATATCAGGCACGACACCTACGGTACGCGGACCGCGCCCCAGGTCGCCGCCGCTGGCGTTGCGCTGAGGGCGAAGTCGCGTGGCGCATCCGGCGGGTGATCCGGACCCGGTCGGTACGCTCTGCGGCATGAGACGTCGCGGCCTGACGGTCCTGCTCGGTGCCCTGTTCACCGCCCTGCTGAGCATCGGGGTGCTCCGGGTGCCGATTCCGTACGTGGTGCTGGGCCCTGGTCCGACGGTCAACACCCTCGGTACGGCCGACGGTAAGGAGGTCATCCAGGTCACCGGTCGGGAGACCTCGACCTCGGCCGGTCAGCTGCGGTTGACCACGGTGGGGGTGCAGCCCACGGTGCGGTTGCGAGGAGCGATCGCGGGCTGGTTCTCCGACGACGAGGCGGTGGTGCCGCGCGAACTGGTCTACCCGCCGGGGGAGTCGACGGAGCAGGTCGAGCAGCGCAATGCCGAGGACTTCAAGGCGTCGCAGACCAGCGCGGAGACCGCCGCGCTGCGGAAGTTGGGCTTTCCGGTGCAGGTGGTGATCAAGACGGTGGCCGGGGACGGCCCGGCGGTCGGGGCGCTGAAGGCCGGTGATCTGATCACCTCGGTCGACGGCCAGCCGGTGCCGGTGGCCGCGAAGGTCACCGAGCTGGTGCGGGCCAAGCCCGCCGGCACGGCGTTGACCATCGGCTACACCCGCGACGGCGTGCCGGCCACCGCGACGGTGACCAGTCAGGAGCGCGACGGCCGGCCGCGGATCGGTGTCGAGATCGACCAGCAGCAGCCGCACCCGTTCACGCTCGGCATCGACCTGGGGGACATCGGTGGGCCGAGCGCCGGTCTGATGTTCGCCCTGGGGATCGTGGACAAGTTGACGCCGGCGGACCTCACCGGCGGCCAGGTCATCGCCGGCACCGGCACGATCGACGACGAGGGCGTCGTCGGCCCGATCGGCGGGATCGCCCAGAAGCTGGTCGGCGCCAAGCGCGCCGGGGCGAAGGTCTTCCTGGTCCCGGCGGACAACTGCGCCGAGGCGGTCCGCAATCCGCAGCCCGACCTGCCGCTGTTGCGGGTGGGTTCGTTGGACGAGGCGATGACCGCTCTGGAGACGTTGCGCGCGGGCGGTCAGCCGACTCGTTGCTGACCGGTGTGACCGTGTCCCGACACGCTCAGGAACACCCCGTACTCTGGGTGCCTGGTCGGAGCCGATCATATCGAGCGTGCGGAGCTAACAGTGGTCATGCGTAGCAGCAGCCCCCTCCCGAGAATGAGCCGGCGCGGGCGCGTCACCATCGCTGTCCTGGTCGGGGTGTTCGTGCTCTTCACCCTGCTCGGCTGGGGTGTCCAGGCGTGGACCGACTGGCTCTGGTTCGAGGAGGTCCGCTACACCGAGGTCTTCACCGGTGTCCTGCTCACCCGGCTGGTGCTCTTCCTCGCCGTCGGCCTCGGCATGGCGGTGGTCGTCGGTGGCAACCTGTGGCTGGCGTACCGGTTGCGCCCGCGACTGCGTCCGCACTCGGTGGAGCAGGCGACCCTGGAGCGCTACCGGATGGTGCTCAGCCCGCGCCTCGGCACCTGGATCGCGCTGACCGCCGCGGTGGTCGGGCTCTTCGCCGGTCTCTCCGCGCAGAACCGGTGGAACCAGTGGCTGCTCTTCCGCAACGGCGGTGACTTCGGCATCAAGGACCCGGAGTTCGGCGTCGACATCGGCTTCTACGTCTTCCAACTGCCGTTCTGGCGGTACCTGCTCGGGGTCGCGTTCACCGCGGTGGTGCTGGCCGTGATCGGCGCGCTGGCGGTGCACTACCTCTTCGGTGGGGTTCGCCTACAGGGCGTCGGCGACCGGATGAGCAACGCGGCCCGCGCGCACCTGAGCACCCTGGTCGCCGTCTTCGTGCTGTTGAAGGCGATCGCGTACGTGTTGGACCGGCGGGCGATGCTGCTGGAGTACAACGAGGGCGCCAAGTTGTACGGCGCCGGCTACGCCGACGTGAACGCGTTGCTGCCGGCGAAGGAGATCCTCGCCTACATCTCGATCGTGGTGGCGATCGCGATCATCGTGTTCTCCAACGCCTGGATGCGGAACCTGGTCTGGCCGGGGATCTCGCTGGCGTTGCTCGGCGTGTCCGCGGTCGCCATCGGCGGCATCTACCCGTGGGCGGTGCAGACCTTCGAGGTCAAGCCGAGCGCCAAGGACAAGGAAGCGCCGTACATCCAGCGCAGCATCGACGCGACGCGGGCGGCGTTCGGGTTGGCGGCCACCAAGACGACCCCGTACGCGGCGAACAACCTCACCCCACCGGGGAACCTGGCCACCGACACCTCGGTGGTGTCGAACGTGCGGCTGCTCGACCCGCAGTTGGTCAGCGAGACGTACACCCAGCTTCAGCAGGTGCGTGGCTTCTACGACTTCGGCCCGAAGCTGGACATCGACCGGTACGGGGTGAACGGCAAGGTCTCCGACTACGTGGTCGGCGTCCGGGAGATCAACTACGGCGAGTTGACCGATCAGCAGAACACCTGGATCAACCGGCACACCGTCTACACCCACGGGTACGGGCTGGTGGCCGCCCCGGCCAACCAGGTGGTCTGCGGTGGGCAGCCGTTCTTCGTCTCCGGCTTCCTCGGCGAGAAGACCCAGGAGGCGTGCTCCTCGCAGACCGAGCAGATCCCGGCGAAGCAGCCGCGCATCTACTACGGCGAGCGGATGGCGGCCGACGACTACGCCATCGTCGGGCAGTCCGACCCGAACAAGAAGGCCGAGTTCGACCGGCCGGTCGGTGACGGCGGCGGCGAGTCCTACACCTACACCGGTGAGGGCGGTGTGGAGATCGGCTCCTTCACCCGGCGACTGCTGTACGCCATCAAGGAGCAGGAGTCGAACTTCCTGCTCTCCGAGGCGGTCAACAAGGACTCCAAGCTGCTCTACGTCCGCAACCCGCGCGACCGGGTGGAGAAGGTGGCGCCGTTCCTCACCCTGGACGGCGACCCGTACCCGGCGGTTGTCGACGGTCGGGTGCAGTGGATCGTGGACGGCTACACCACGGCGGCTTCCTACCCGTACGCCGAGAAGGTCAATCTGCAGACCGAGACCACCGACGAGTTGACCAACCGGGGCACCTTCCAGCTGGCCCGCGAGGACGTCAACTACATGCGCAACTCGGTGAAGGCCACCGTCGACGCGTACGACGGCACGGTGAAGCTCTACGAGTACGACGACACCGACCCGGTGCTCAAGGCGTGGAACAAGGCGTTCGGCGGTGACCTGGTGCTGCCGAAGGCGGAGATCCCGGTCGAGTTGAGCGAGCACCTGCGCTACCCGGCGGACATGTTCAAGGTGCAGCGCAACCTGCTCACCAAGTTCCACGTGACCAACCCGGGCGACTTCTACTCCGCGCAGGACTTCTGGCAGGTGCCCAACGTGCCGGACGCCCCGGACAGCGGTCAGAAGCAGCCGCCGTACTACCTGTTCACCCAGTTCCCGGGGCAGGACAGCCCGCGCTTCCAGCTCACCTCGGCGGTCACCCCGAACGGCCGGCAGAACCTCGCTGCGCTGATCTCCGGGTCGTACATCGACGGGCAGCCCCGGCTGGAGGTGCTGGAGTTGCCGGATCAGACGCGGATCTCCGGCCCGGTGCAGGTGCACCAGCAGATGACCAACAACGCCAACATCCGCCAGCAGCTCAACCTGCTCTCCAGCAACCAGGCGCAGGTGCAGTACGGCAACCTGCTCTCGTTGCCCTTCGCCGACGGCATGCTCTACGTCGAGCCGGTCTACGTGAAGAGCAACCAGCAGGACGCGTACCCGCTGTTGCAGAAGGTGCTGCTCTCGTACGGTGACGGTGGCTCCTTCGTGGCGCTCGCCGACAACATCAACGACGGCATCAAGCAGTTGGTCGAGCAGGGCAAGAAGGCCGGGCAGGGCACGTCGCCGCCCCCGACGACCGGGGGTAACCCGACGACGCCGACGCCGACGCCGTCGGGGACGCCGACGCCGACGGCGACCCCGAGCGCCGGCACCCCACCGCCGGCTGGTGACCTGGCTGCCGCCGCGGACCGGGTGCAGACCGCGATCACCGAGGTCCGGGCCGCGCAGACGTCGGGCGACTTCGAGCGGTACGGGCGTGCGCTGAAGGCGTTGGACGAGGCGCTCACGGCGTTCCAGCAGGCGCAGCAGGCCGCCGGTGGGTCGGGTGCCAGCCCGAGCGCTGGCGGCTGACCCGACACCGCACGGAGTTCCCGCACCGAGCCCCCGTCGTCCGGACCGCGTCAGGTCCGTACGACGGGGGCTCGGCCGTGTCCTGATCTGTGCGCGTCTGTCACCTCACCGACAGCAGCCACCAACCCCGCAACCTGCGACGACGCTCCGCCGTCCTCATTGCGACGGGGTGGGAACGAGGGGGTGGCGACCGTGCGGGACGCGCAGAGCTTCGATGACTTCTACCGCAGTACCGCGCGACGGATGGTGCGGTACGGCTATGCGGTCGCTGGCGACCACAGCGAGGCGCAGGACCTGGTGCAGGAGGCGTACACCCGGGCCTGGCGGCAGTGGGGGCGGCTGTCGTCGCATCCCGCACCCGAGGCGTGGTTGCGGCTCGTGGTGGCCCGGTTGGCGACCGACCGTTGGCGACGTCTGCACCGTTGGCGGGCGGTGCTCAGCCGTACCGGACCGCCGGCGGTCGCACCCCCGCCGAGCGAGGACGGGGTGCTCCTGGTCGGAGCGCTCCGGCAGTTGCCCGCCACGCACCGGCAGGCGCTGGCCCTGCACTACCTCTTCGACATGTCCGTCGAGGAGATCGCCCGGGAGACCGACGTTCCGGTCGGCACCGTGAAGTCCTGGCTGTCCCGAGGTCGGTCCCGGCTGGCCGCGCTGCTGCCCGACCTCTGCGTCGTGGAGTTGGAGGCGAACGATGTCAGTTGAACTCTCTGACCTGTACCGGTCGCTCAGCACTGTCGCGGACGGCCATGAGCTGGCGCACCCCGAGTCGCTTCGTCGGTTCGCCGACCGGCGGGCCCGAGCCCGGGTCGTCGGCTCGACGCTCGCGGTGGCGCTGGTCGTGGGCGGGGTGGCCGTCGGTGCCCGACTGGCGTATCCGGCGGACGGCTCCGCGCCGCTGCCGCCGCCCGCCGACACCCCTGGCCCGGTGCCGACCGGGTCGCCTGCCCTGCCGTCACCCACCCCACCCCCGGCGTCGACGCCTTCGACCCCGCCGCCGAATACCACCCCGAGCGGTACGTCGTCGCGGTCGGCCACCGGCGCGACGGCACCTCAGCCGCCCACCTCGATCCCGGACCGCGCGTTCTTCGTGCTGGCCGCCCCGAACCGGACCGGGTTGGAGTCCCGGATGGAGGGCCCGGCGCTGCCGACGCTCTGCGGAACGCGTCTGCCCAGCGACTCGGCGACGGTTCAGCGCCGTGGCCGGTACCTGGCGTACAAGTTCCCGGAGACGCCGACGGGGAACGTGCCGGATGGCAGCTACCGGCACACCATCACCATCTACCGGTCGGGCCGCGCCGACGACGCGTTGCGGGAGCTGCGGCGGGCGGTGCGCGGCTGCCCCGACCAGGAACTGCCCGACGACAGCAGGACGTGGCGACAGCGGCTGTTGACGTCCGGGGGGTACGGGGACGAGTCGGTGCTGTTCGAGATGCGGGCGCCGATGCCGGACGGGATGGGCGAACCGGGCACGGACGAGGTTCGGCTGGTCCGGGTGGTCCGGATCGGCGATGTGGTGACGGTGCTCTGGGAGCAGGGTTGGGAGCACACGGCGGCCGTTCGGTCCCAGGTCGACGCGGACAGCCGACGGGCGGTGGCGGCGATCGAGAAGTGGCTCGACTGACAGCGGCCCAGGTCAGGGGCGTTGGTGAGTGCGGTATCGGCGTCGCTTTGCGGTGCCCCGGGTCGGTGCGCTACGGTTATCGAGCCGACGCGGGGTGGAGCAGCTCGGTAGCTCGCTGGGCTCATAACCCAGAGGTCGCAGGTTCAAATCCTGTCCCCGCTACGAGAGAAAGCCCGTCCCCGGATCTCCGGGGGCGGGCTTTCGGCATTCTTCGGCATCGCCGGCTCGGGGCGCCCGCAGCGGTTGCCGACCCCGGTGATCATCGCCCAGGACGGCTGGGTTAGTCTTTAACAGTCGACGCGGGGTGGAGCAGCTCGGTAGCTCGCTGGGCTCATAACCCAGAGGTCGCAGGTTCAAATCCTGTCCCCGCTACAACTGAAAGTGATATGAGTCCGGCCCCCACGATGTGGGGGCCGGACTTTTTGCTGCCCGTGCCGGGTGAAGGGCCACGACGGGGCCGGTGCCGTAACGGCACCGGCCCCATCGCTGCTGCTACTTCAGGCCGAAGGCCCGGGTGACGGTCTGGGTGACGCTGCCGCCGTTGCGCTGCGTGGCGGTGACCCGGATGGACACGAAGTCCGCCCGGTTCGGCGCGTTCAGAGACGCCCGCCAGGCGCCCTTCTTCTCCTTCACGTCCTGCCGCTGCCAGGTCGCGCCGTCGTCGTAGGAGACCTCCATCTTCACCGAGGAGACCGCGTCCTGAGCAGCGGTGCTGCCCGTCACCACGGGAATGATGGAGAACTCGCTGTGGCGCTTCGCCTGACCGGCGAGGTCCACCTCCGTCTCGTAGTCCAGCTGGACCAGCGGAATGGCCTGAATCTCAGGGCCAGCCTTGGAGGTGAAGCTCCACTCGGTGCGCGTGGCGGTCGAGTACGGGCCGAGCTCCGGAAGGCCCGAGGTGTCGACGACCAGTCGGTACGGCAGCGTCTCCGCGGCCAGACCGCTCGCATCCAGCCAGGGGAAGAATCCACTGCTCCGGGCGATCTCCTTGTTGCCCTGGTAGAGGACGCTCTGCGGCGGCTGAGCGGTGGCGCCGCCGTGCGCGGCACCCCCGTCGCTGTACCCCCCGATGGTGGCGCTCATCCAGACGTCACCCCGGACCAGGCTGTCGTTCTTGAGCAGGCGGGGGCGGATCACAGGCCCGAACCAGCGATCCTTCTGGACGCTGCCCGGCTGGTAGGACATCACCTCGGTGTACGAGGCCAGCATGAGTTCGATGTCGACCCGCTGCTGCCACTTGATGTCGCTGCTGGCGGTTACCCAGTCGGTACGGGGTCCCGGGGAGACCGGCTCGGCCGGGAACGCGGGCGCGGCCGCGTAGGCGTACGGCGGGAAGTCCAGCCGCTTCTCCTCTGCCTTCTGCCCCGCAGGCGGGGAGAAGGTCAGGTCGATTCGGGCGAGGTCGCGGGGGTCGGTCTTGGCGGAGGGATCGTTGGGCACCCGGCCCCGGTGCTGGTCGAGAAGGTCGTAGAGGTACCGCGGCGCGGGGTGGGCCTCCACGGCCAGCCGTACCGACTTGCGACCGGCGGCGGCGACCTTCTGAATCAGCCGCTCGCCCTCGTCCGAGAGGAGGCTGGCGACCGGGATCGGGCCGGTCGTCACCACGTCAGGGTTGCCGTACCAGTCGTTCGTGCGGCCGTTTCCTGCACTGACCACGAGGAGCATCGCCGCGCCGGCGGCGTGTGCCGCGGCAGCCTGATCCGTGGGGGCCACCGAGTCGTTGCTGCGGACGACCACCGCCTTGCCCCGTGCGGACAGTTGGGCGTAGTCACCCTTCGCGCCGTTGCCGGCGAAGACAGCGTCCAGCCGCGTGGTGCCGTCCGGCAGGGCCGGGGTTCCCGGCTGGAGCAGTGGTTCACTGAGGCGGCGGCCGTCGTAGCTGATCTCCAGCGGAGTCTGCTTGGCCCGGATCCGGGTGGCGAAGATGAAGCTGCCCTTCTTCACCTTCTCGGTGGGTAGCGCCCAGAGGCTGTCGTAGGCGGCGCTGGGGAAGGTCCTGGTGAGCAGGGCGGTCGAGTCGCTGGGCGACGGTTCGGTCGAGGTGAAGGAGCGGTGGACGTCGATCCTGCTGTTGGCGATCGTGGTCGCCTGGGCGGTCGCCACCTTCACCTCGCGGGCCTTCGACGCGTCGAGGGTGACGACCCGGTCGGCCGTCAACTCCACCTCAGGAGCGCTCAGCATCGCCAGGCCGAGCGAGTGCGGACCGTTGCGCCCCTCCACGTCCACCGTGGTGACCAGGCTGTACGTGCCGGGAACCAGCCGGGCGTCGAGCTCGCCGTTCAGAGTCCACATGTACTGGAAGCCACCATCGGCGCTGAGGATCTCGACCTCGCCGTTCGCGGGTCGGCCGGCACGGTCCTTCAGGCGGAGGGAGAGTGCGTACTTCCTGGGCTCGACGGAGACCCCGACGGCGGTGTGCACCTCACCGGCCGCCGAGCGCGCCTTGACCTGTGCGGAGTGCTGGCCCTGCGTGAGGCCCTTCGGGTCCACCACGACGTCGACCGTCGAGGTTCCGCGCGCGGGCACGGTGACGCGGTTGGCGCCCGCCGTGAACGTCTGTGCGGGGTAGGCACCGCGGTCGACCGAGATCTCCAGGGTGACCGGCTTGGCGGTGGTGTTGGTGTAGGTGATCTTCCGCTTGATCGGCTGCGGAGTCGTGCCCGCCGCCCACTTGACGAGCCCGGCGTCGACCGACCCCGTCGCGATGATCTGATCCTGGTCGTACGCGGCGGCGACGTCCAACCGACCACTGCCGGCCTGGTAGGCGTTGTAGTCGGGGGTGCGGACGCTGGTGCTCATCAGCGCGTCCTTGATCTGCTGCGGGGTCCAGGTCGGGTGCTTCTGCACCAGCAGGGCGGCTGCCCCGGCGACGTGCGGGGCCGCCATCGAGGTGCCACTGTTCTCGACGTAGTAACCCGTGCTGAAGGGGTCGTACTGGGAGCGGGCCGCCAGCACGTTGACGCCGGGAGCGGTCAGGTCGGGCTTGAGGCCCTCGTCGTTCAGCCGCGGCCCGCCGCTGGAGAAGATGGCCAGGTGATCGGCGGCGTCCACCGCGCCGACGGTGAGCGCGGCGTCCGCGGTGCCCGGTGCGCCGAGGGTGGACGGGTCGTTGCCGTTGTTGCCGGCGGCGACGACGAAGAGCGCGCCCGTCTCAGCGGTCAGCTTGTTCACGGCCTGGCTCAGTGGGTCGTTCTGGGTGTGCCACGCGCTCACACCCAGGCTCATGTTGATCACCTTGGCGTGTTCGGTCCGGGCTGCCCACTCCATGCCCGCGACGATTCCCGAGATCGACCCGTTGCCGTTCTCGTCGAGGACTTTGCCGATCACCAGATCGGCCTCGGGGGCGACGCCCCGCTCCTTGCCGCCGGAGGCGGCGCCCGTCCCGGCGACGGTGGAGGCGGTGTGGGTGCCGTGCCCGTTGTGGTCGGAGGCGTCCTGGCCGGGGATGAAGCTCCGTGACGCCACGATCTGGTTCGCGAAATCGGGGTGTTCGGCGTCCACGCCGCCGTCCAGGACGGCGACCCGGACACCCTTGCCGGTGCCGCCCGCAGCCCAGGCTGCGGGGGCGCCGATCTGCGCGGTGGTGTCGGCGAGGGTGGCCTTCGCCTTGCCGTCGAGCCAGACCGTGTCGACACCGGCCGTGAAGGAGGGTGCCGCGGTGGCGGCGCTGCGGCTGGTCGCCGACCCGGCACCGCCGGTGAGGCCCGACCAGAAGTGCGCGGCCTCCGACCGGCGGGTGCGGATCGCCTCACCATGGACGGAGGAGAGCTCCATCGTGGTCTGCGCGCCCGGCAGCGTGGAGCCGGCCCGGAGCTTCGCCGAACCCGCCGCGCGGGTGACGATCAGGGGGAGTTCGGCGGTCCGCGTGTCGTCGAAGCCCTGCGCGATGAGCTGGGTGACGTTGAAGAGCTGCTTGTCGAGTCGACCGGTGGCGAGGTACGGCATCGCCTCGTCCGGGTACACGTAGGTGTCCCCGCGCTGGGTGGAGATCCGCACCGAGCCGGTGGCGCCGGGCGCGCGCGTGACGTCCACCGTGGGGGTGGTGGTGCCCCCGGTGCCCGGGGTCACCGTCACCCGGTCGCCGGTGATCAGCGTGACCGTCACGGGGGTGCGGTCCGCGCTGCCTGTCCGGGGCGGTGACGATGGCGGTGGCGCGGGAGGTGTGGTGGCGCCGTGGGCCGCCGTGGGGGTGCTCAGGAGAGCGGCGACGAGGGTGACGCCGACCGCTGCCGCCGCAGATCTCCGGGTACGAGAGATCCATGGCGGGTGTGCGAAGTTGACCATGAACTGGATCCGATCATGGCCCAGGATTCATGTAAAGATCATCTTCGTGGCCGGGATGTTTCGAAGCTGTTGCGTGTCGGCTGGAGTCCTCCGGCGGATCTCGGTCCCGTGATTCGGCGTGGACCGACGTGCCGAGGTTGCGTCCCTCGGCGAGGATGGGCACATGTCTTCATTCGGTAAGTGGTGGGGCCGTCTGAGCGCGGTCTTCGGTGCGGTCGTACTGGCGGTCTTCGTGCCGGTCGCGGCCTGGGCGTCCACGGGCACCGGCGAAATCGTGGTGGAGGCCGCCCGGCGGCGCGGCCGCGGCGGCTTCGGGTTTCTCTCGCTGCTCTGCTGCCTGGTGGTGGTCGCGATCATTGTGTTCCTGGTGCTGCGTCTGACCCGCAACCGCCGGGGTGGCCCGCCGCGCTGACCCGGGCCGACGGCACCGACGGGTCACCGGCGACCGGCCGCGGGCCGGCCGCCGGTGCTCACACCGTCAGGGCCGCGATGGCCTGCGACAGGAAGCGCGCGGTGGCCTCCCGGGTGCCGTCACGCTTGACGCGGATGCGCTCGGCGGCGGTCACCAGCAGGGTGCGCACCTTGGCGTGCCCCCTGGGCGGCGGCGCCGGTGCCGGCCCGAGCTGGTCGGCGATGCTGGCGCCGAACACGGCGGCACGCCGCTGGGCCGGGTCGGTGATGCTGCCCTCGGCGTAGCGGCGCACCGAGACACTGGCGTTCAACCCACGCTCGTGACCGAGGACGGCACCAACCTCACCATTGGTGGTCAGAAAGTTGATCACGTCGGCGACCGCCTCCGGGTGGCGGGTGCCCCGGAACGCCGCCCAGTACATCGACGCCCGCGCCCACTGAGCCCCCGCCGGGCCGGGGACGCCGACGATGCCCAACTCGGACTCGGTCAGTCGTTGCAGCTCCGGCAGTTGGTGCGACCAGGCGAAGGACGCGGCGGTCACCCCGTTCACCACCAGTTGCCGGGCCGGCTCGCCGCTGTCAGCCTGCTCAACCAGGGCCGCGCTCGGCGTGGCGCGGGACCGGCGGGCCCGCTGCCACAGCTCGAACCAGGCGATCAGCTCGTCCGCACCGAAGCCGAGCTGGTTGCCCCGGTAGAACTCACCGCCCTGTGACCGTAGCCAGAGCCAGAGCGCCCGGTAGTCGCCCGACCCGTCCATGGTGCCCGCCACCCGTCCGTCGCTGGCCTCGGTGACCTGCGCGGCCCAGGACAGGTAGTCCGGCCAGGTCATCCCGGCGCGGGGCTCCGGCATGTGCAGGTCCCGCAGCAGGTCCCGGTTGAACACCACGGCGGCGTGGGTCTGCCCGGCGGCGACCGCCATCGTCCGCCCGTCCACCGTGCCGTAACGGATCAGACCCTCCGGCAGGCCCCGGAGATCCACGTGGTGGTCGGTGAGATCGAGGATGACCTGACGTTGGGTGTACTCGGTCAGCATGGCGTCGTCGATCTGGATCAGGTCCGGAACGTTCCCACCGCCCGCCTGGGTGGCCAGCCGGTCGTAGTAGCCGTCGGCACCCTGCCAGGTGACCCGGAAGGTGACCCGCGGGTTGCGATCCGAGTAGAGCCGCAGCGCCTTCTCGGTGAGCTCGGCCCGTTTCGCGCTGCCCCACCAGAAGACCGACAGCTCGACAGGCCCGTCCTGGGACGAGGAGGCCGCGTCGTCGCTGCACCCCGCCAGCCCGCCCGACGCGAGCAGAGGTACGCCGAGCAGCGCGCTGAGCAGGCGGCGTCGGCCCGGGTCGGCGCCGAGGCGGTCGAGCGGGGGTCGAACAACGGGCACGGGGCTCTCCTGGAGCTACGGTGGTGGCGGTCGGACCATTCACGCAGGCAGCGCACGAGGGTGTCAACGTCCGTCCGGTCACCCTCGGCTGGGTGGTCGAATCAGGCCGCCCCCGAGACGCGTGGTGTACTAGGGCGCGTGGAACTTCTGCACTCGGGCAAGGTCCGGGACGTCTACGCCGACGGCGACGACCTGATCCTGGTGGCCTCGGACCGCATCTCGATCTACGACGTGCCGCTGCCGACGCCGATCCCGGACAAGGGTCGCCTGCTCACCGCGCTGTCGCTCTGGTGGTTCGAGCAGCTCGCCGACCTGCTGCCCAACCACGTCATCTCGGCCACCGACGTGCCCGCGGAGTTCGCCGGGCGGGCCATCCGCTGCCAGCGGCTGGACATCATCCCGGTCGAGTGCGTCGCCCGCGGTTACCTGACCGGCGGCGGCCTGCGGGAGTACGAGCGCACCGGCGCGGTCTCCGGCGTACCACTGCCGCGAGGGCTGGGCGAGGCGTCGATCCTGCCCGAGCCGATCTTCACGCCGTCGAGCAAGGCGCCGGCGGGCGAGCACGACGAGCCCATCACGTACGACGACGTGGTGGACAAGCTGGGCCAGGCCACCGCTGAGCGGCTGCGGCAGATCACCCTCGACATCTACCGGCGCGGGGCCGAGTTGGCCGCCGACCGGGGCATCCTGATCGCCGACACCAAGATCGAGCTGGGTTGGGCGCCGGACGGCACCCTGGTCCTCGCCGACGAGCTGCTCACCTCCGACTCGTCGCGGTTCTGGCCCGCCGAGTCGTACCAGCCGGGGCGGGTGCAGTTCTCCTACGACAAGCAGTACGTGCGGGACTGGGCCACCGGCAGCGGCTGGGACAAGCAGCCCCCCGCCCCGGACGTGCCGGCCGAGGTGGTCGAGGCGACCCGGGCCCGCTACGTCGACGTCTACGAGAAGCTCACCGGCAACCGCTGGGAGTAACGCTCAGTCCACCCAGTCCAGGGTGCGCTGGACGGCCTTGTGCCACTGGCGCAGCTCCTGCTCGCGCAGCTCGGGGGCCATGGTCGGCTCCCACTGCGCGTCGGAGCGCCACTGTGCCCGCAGGGTGGCCAGGTCCGGCCAGAAGCCGACCGCCAGACCGGCGGCGTACGCAGCACCCAGGCAGGTGGTCTCGGTGATCCGGGAACGGACCACCGGCACGTCGAGCACGTCGGCGAGGAACTGCATCAGCAGACCGTTGGCGGTCATGCCGCCGTCAACCCGGAGTCGACGCAGCGCCACGTCGGAGTCGGCGTTCATCGCGTCGACCACCTCGCGGGTCTGCCACGCCGACGCCTCCAGGACCGCACGGGCCAGGTGCCCCTTGGTGATGTAGCCGGTCAGACCGGCGATCACCCCACGGGCGTCGCTACGCCAGTGCGGAGCGAACAGGCCGGAGAACGCCGGCACCACGTAGCAGCCGCCGTTGTCGTCCACGGTGCGGGCCAACTCCTCCACCTCGGCGGCCGTGGAGATCAACCCGAGGTTGTCCCGCAGCCACTGCACCAGTGAACCGGTGACCGCGATGGCGCCCTCCAGGGCGTACGCCGGTGGTTGGTCCTTGATCCGGTAGGCGACCGTGGTGAGCAGGCCGTGCGTCGACGGCACCGGGCTGGCACCGGTGTTGAGCAGCAGGAAACTGCCGGTGCCGTAGGTGCACTTCGCCTCGCCCGGCTGGAAGCAGGTCTGCCCGAACAGGGCGGCCTGCTGGTCACCGAGCGCACTGGCCACCGGCACCCCGGCGAGCACCCCGCCGGCGGTGCCGTACACCTCGGCGGAGCAACGGATCTCCGGCAGCATCGCGGCCGGCACGCCCATCGCGTCCAGCAGCTCCGGTGCCCAGTCCAGGGTCGTGAGGTCCATCAGCATGGTCCGGCTGGCGTTGGTCACGTCGGTGACGTGTTCGCCGGTCAGCTTCCAGATCAGCCAGCTGTCCATGGTGCCGAAGAGCACCTCGCCGCGCTCGGCGCGCTCGCGCAGGCCGTCGACCTCGTCGAGCAGCCAGCGCAGCTTCGGGCCGGCGAAGTAGGTGGCCAGCGGCAGGCCCGTACGGGCCCGGAACCGCTCCTCGCCGTACGCCGAGGCCAGCTCGCGCAGCAGCGGCCCGGTCCGGGTGTCCTGCCAGACGATGGCGTTGGCCACCGGGCGGCCGGTGGCCCGGTCCCAGACGACAGTGGTCTCCCGCTGGTTGGTGATGCCGACGGCGGCCAACCCGGACGCGTCGGTGCCGGCGGCCCGTAGCGCCTCGGCGACCACCTGCTGAACGTTGTTCCAGATCTCCTCGGCGTCGTGCTCGACCCAACCCGGTCGGGGGAAGATCTGCCGGTGCTCGCGCTGGGCCACGGCGACGATGTCCCCGGCCTGGTCGAAGACGATGCACCGCGAGGAGGTGGTGCCCTGGTCGATGGCGGCGACGTACTGGGGGGTCACCCGCAGCACCGTACCCGGACGGGCGGCGCGGTGCGACCGGCGTCACGCTGGGTTCCGGCCCACCACCGGGCGCGGGCGTCCGCTTCGCCTACGATGTGCGAACGTGCGCGACATCGCCGTATTCAGTGGAACTGCCCATCCCGACCTGGCTGCCGAAATCTGCGCCCACCTGGGGGTGCCGCTGCACCCGGTGCGGGTCTCCCGGTTCGCGAACGACTGTCTGGAAGTCCAGTTGCAGGCCAACTGCCGCGAGCGGGACGTCTTCCTGATCCAGCCGCTGGTGCCGCCGGTGCAGGAGCACCTGGTCGAGCTGCTCCTGATGATCGACGCCGCCCGGGGGGCTTCCGCCGGTCGGATCACGGTGGTGCTGCCGCACTACGCGTACGCCCGATCGGACAAGAAGGACGCGCCGCGGATCTCGATCGGTGCCCGGCTCGTCGCCGATCTGCTCACCTCGGCCGGGGCCGACCGGGTGCTCGCGATGACCCTGCACTCGCCGCAGGTGCACGGCTTCTTCAGCGTCCCGGTGGATCACCTGCACGCGCTGCGGGAGTTGGCCACGCACTTCCGGCGCTACGACCTCAGCAACACCGTTGTGGTCTCGCCCGACCTGGGCAACGCCAAGGAGGCCGCCGCTTTCGCCCGGCTGCTCGGCACACCGGTCGCGGCCGGGGCGAAGCAGCGGTTCAGCGACGACCTGGTCAAGATCAGCGCGGTGATCGGCGACGTGACCGACCGGGACGTCATCGTGTTGGACGACGAGATCGCCAAGGGCAGCACGGTGATCGAGTTGATGGAGCATCTGCGTGGCCTGAAGGTCCGGTCGATCCGGCTCGCCTGCACGCACGGCCTCTTCTCCAGTGACGCGTTGCGGCGGCTCAGCAACCAGGAAGGCGTCCTGGAGATCGTCTGCACCAACACGGTGCCCATTCCGGCCGGCAAGCGGGTCCCCAAGCTGCAGGTCCTGTCGGTGGCCCCCGCCCTGGCCGAGGCGATGCGCCGGATCCACAACGGGGAGTCCGTCTCCGCGCTGTTCTCCTAACCCCGCCCGCCCCCGCTCCGCCCGCTCCGCCCGCTCCGCCCGCTCCGCCCGCTCCACCCGCCCCGCCTCCGCCCGCCCCCGCCCGCTCCACCCGGTCGATCATGGACTTATGGTGCCTGTTTTGGTGCCATGCAAGGACTTTGTCCCCCACCACAACTCCATGATCGACCGGGTGGGGGAGGGCGGACGGCGCGGGCGGGTGGGCGCGGCGGGCGGCGCGGGCGGAGCGGGGGCGGGCGGAGCGGGGGCGGGCGGGTGGGCGCGGCGGGGTGGGGTGGGTCAGCGCGGGGTGTGGTTGGGGGCGGTGAGGCTGGTGGTGATGCGGACGGTGGTGCCGGCGGTGCCGGTGACGACCTCCATCGCGTCGCTCAGTTCGCGGGCCAGCCAGAGGCCCCAGCCACCGGCGGTGTCCGGGGCCGGCCGGCTGCGGTCGCCCAGCCGTTGCGGGCTGATCCCGTGCCCGTGGTCGGAGACCTCGCAGACCAGCGCACCCGACTCCTGCCAGAGCCGCAGCCAGCCCCGCCCGCCGCCGTGCCGCACCGCGTTGGTGATCAGTTCGTTGATCGCGAGCACGAAGTCGTCGAGCCCCTGGCCGGTGAGGCCCGAGGCATGCGCGCAGGAGGTGACCGAGTGTCGAATCTCGGTCACCTGGGCCTGGTCGAAGGCTTCGGTGATCAGGAGGGCAGGTTCGATGGGCACAACCGTACGCGGTGCGTGCGGCTCGGCGTTCGTCATGGGCCCGTCCCGGCGGCGGATCTCGGAGTATTTCGCGGCTTTTCCACCGTACGTCAGGGTTTCTCGAATCGCACTCGCTGCTCACCGGGCGGCGTGGCCGGGCTGTGGCATCCTGACCGCCATGCCGTCGCCGCCGCGGGGATTCGAGGTGCCGCTGTGGCGTGCGCTCACCGTGTTCAGACTGGCCTCCCTGGCGTACGTCTGCGCGCTCGCGGTGCGCGACGCCGACCGGTACGCCCACCCGTACGCCGTCGGTGCCCTGATCCTGCTGATGATCGCCTGGACCGGGGCGACCGCGATCGGGTACGCCCGGCCGGCCTGGCGGCGGTGGCCGCTGCTGCTGGCCGACCTCGGGGTGGTGGTGGCCATCGTGCTGTCCACCCCGTGGGTGGTCGGGCGGACCGCGCTCAGCCACGGCGTACCCACCCTGGGGGTGGCCTGGATGGCCGGCCCGGTGCTGGCCTGGGCCGTCTCCGGTGGCCGGCGGCGGGGCACGGTCGCCGCGCTGCTGGTCGCCGGCGCGGACCTCGCCACCCGGGAGCGGATCGGCCAGTCCTCGTTCACCGGGGTGATCCTGATGCTGCTCGCCGGGGTGGTGGTCGGGCACGTGGCCCGGCTCGCGGCGACCGCCGAGGAGCGGCTGCAACGGGCGGTGGAGTTGGAGGCCGCCACCCGGGAGCGGGAGCGGCTGGCCCGGGGCATTCACGACTCGGTTCTCCAGGTGCTGGCGCTGGTCCAACGACGCGGCGCTGACCTGCCCGGGGAGGCCGGCGAGTTGGCCCGGCTGGCCGGCGAGCAGGAGGCTGCGCTGCGGGCGCTGATCGCCGGTGGCAGCCCGACCGACGCCGGCCTCCCGGACGGCGGCGAGGCGGTGGACCTGCGAACCCTGCTCGGCCGGTACGCCTCGGCGACGGTGGCGCTCTCCGCCCCGGCCACCCCCGTGCCGCTGCCGCGACGGGTGGCCGGCGAGTTGGCCGCCGCCACCGGCGCGGCCCTGGACAACGTGGGGCGGCACGCCGGTGGGCGGGCCTGGGTGCTGATCGAGGACGAGGGGGCGACGGTGACCGTGTCGATCCGTGACGAGGGGCCGGGCATCCCGGACGGCCGGTTGGCCGAGGCGGCCGCGCAGGGTCGGCTCGGTGTGACCCAGTCGATCCGGGGGCGGGTGACCGACGTGGGTGGGACGGTGCGGATCGTGTCCGCGCCCGAGGTGGGCACCGAGATCGAGCTGAGCGTGCCGAGGTCAGCGCGGTGAACCCGATCCGGGTGATGGTGGTGGACGACCATCCGATGTGGCGGGAGGGGGTGGCCCGCGACCTGACCGAGGCCGGTTTCCTGGTGGTGGCGACCAGCGGTGAGGGGCGGCAGGCCATCCGGGTGGCCGCCGCCGCCCGGCCCGACGTCGTCGTCCTCGACCTGCAACTACCGGACATCTCCGGCGTCGAGGTGATCCTGGGTCTGCGCGCGGCGCTGCCCTCGGTGCGGGTGCTGATGCTCAGCGCCAGCGGCGAACAGCAGAGCGTCCTGGACGCGGTCAAGGCCGGGGCCACCGGTTACCTGGTGAAGTCGACAGCGCCCGCCGAGTTCCTGGAGGCGGTCCACCGCACCGCCGCCGGCGACGCGGTCTTCACCCCGGGCCTGGCCGGGCTGGTTCTCGGCGAGTACCGCCGGCTGGCCGCCGGACCGGGGCGGGGGAGCGGCACGGCCGGCGCCGTCGAACCCGCGACGCCCCAGCTCACCGAACGGGAGACCGAGGTGCTGCGGCTGGTGGCGAAGGGGATGTCGTACAAGCAGATCGCCCAGCGGCTCGGCCTGTCGCACCGCACGGTGCAGAACCACGTGCAGAACACCCTGGGCAAGCTGCAACTGCACAACCGGGTCGAGCTGACCCGGTACGCCATCGAACGCGGCCTGGACGACTGAGCGGACCTCAGGCTGAGCGGACCTCAGACCGAGCGCGGTGGTTCCGTCTCGTGGATGGCCAGTTCCTCGGCGGTCGCTCCGCCCCCGGCCGATCCGGCGTCGTACGCCACCGAGTCGGTCTCCTGGTCGGTGTGCGACCCTTCGTCCGGCTGCACCAACCGCCCCACCGTCGCGTCGGCCACCGTGCCGAGCTGACCGTGGTCGTAGAGGGAGACCGGCGAGTTCGGGTCCGAGGTCGGCCCGGGATCCATCACGTCGGCGTCCAGTTGCGCCTCCGCCGCGGCTTCCAGGTTGTCCGCCTCGAAGGCGATCTTCGGGTCGATGGTGCCGGCCAGCGGGTCGTCCGCCGGGCGCTCGTAGACCTCGCGGTCGAGCTTGTAGTCCAACGACTCACCGTCGAGCTGCTCGTCGGCGGTCGTGCCGAACCGGTCCACCGCCACCGGCGTCCGGTCGCCGGGCAGTTGGGCCGGGTCCGGGCCGTCCGCCTCGCGCCCGGTGAGGACGTCGTCGTTGGCGGTCGAGTCGTCGTCGGCGGTGTCGGGCAGCCCTTGCGCCTCGGTGTCGGACACGGGGGTCGGGTACTCGTTGTCGCGCATGTCTGATCACTACCCGCTGCCCTCCCGCCATAACCGGGCGACCTTCGGCGGTACGGCGCCGAACCGGGCGTCGACGGCGAAAAGACCCGTCAGGTGGCCTCGTCGTCGGGGTGCAGCACGCACCAGACGACCTTGCCGTCGGGTACGACACTGCTGCCCCGACGGCGGCTCATCGTGTTGATCAACAGCAGGCCCCGGCCGCCGGCCCGGGTCGGCGGGGACATCCCGACGAACGTCGGCCGACGCGGGGAGTGGTCGCGAACCGCCAGGCGCAGGGTGGTCTCGTGGGGGGCCAGCCGAACCGTCATCGGGGTCCGGGCGTGCGCCACCACGTTGTTGACCATCTCGGTGACCGCGATGCACGCCGGGTCGGCGAGCGTTGGCATCCCCCAGCGCTCGCACCCCGTGGTGACCAGCTCCCGCGCCTGGCGGGCGGCACCCACCACCGGGGCCAGGTCGACGGTGAGCACCGCCGCCAGTGGTAGCGCCGCGACCGCGGCCAGCGCGCCCTCCACCGTCGGCCAGGTCGGTACACCGGCCACCAGGATCGGCTCGACTGGCGCGGCGTCCGGGTGGGCGGCCCCGCCGACCGTCGGGTCACACAGCAGCAGATCCGCGGCGGGCCAGTCGGCGACCTCCCGGCGCACATCGGCGAAGACGCGCCGCCCGGCCGGGTCGACGACCCGCAGGCCGGTCAGGTCGGCCACCACCGGACCGGGCCGGTCCACGAGGCGGGTCAGCAGCGCGGCGCGTACCGCCTCCGCTGCGCCCGCGTCGAGCACCCCGGTCAGCCGGACCACCGCCGACGATTCGACGACTTCCACGAGACAGCTCGACATGATCGGCCTATTCTGCGCCCCAGTGACGGTCAGCGCATTCGGGCGCTCGACATCGGCCATCAGCGGTCCGCTCGGGAGCGGCGGCTGATGGCCGCCAGGGTGCCGACAGCGGTGCCGGCGGCGGCCAGACCGAACGCGGCGGTCATCCGCACCAACTGCCGCCGTCGACCATGCCAACCCCCGTCCTGCCGGGCGTTGGCGTCGGGTTGGAACACGTTGCCGCTGCTGTCGAAGCGGGCGCCGGGGCCGAACTGGGTGCGGTGGGCGTACCAGCCGAGGGTGCGCTCCATCAGCGCGGGCGCGAGCCGCCACTGCAAGCCGAGCAGCCGGGCCGCGCCACCGGCGTACGCCTCGCGGCGGGGTCGGCGCAGCAGCCGGACGATGGTCTCGGCCACCACCTCCGGCGGGTAGATCGGCGGAGGTGGCACCAACTCCCGGCCGCTGTGGTTGCCGCTGTGCCGGAAGAACGGGGTGTCGATGCTGGCCGGCAGCACGGTGCACACGGAGATCTGACCCCGACCGGTGACCCGCAGCTCCTGTCGGACGGTGTCGGCCAGCCCCCGGATGCCGTGCTTCGTGGCGTTGTACGCCGACTGGTAGGGCATGGCCACCTCGGCCAGCACCGAGGCGTTGTTGATCAGCACACCGCCACCGGCGGCGTCCAGGTACGGCAGGGCCGCCTTGAAGCCGTGCACGGCCCCGAGCAGGTTGACCTCCAGCACCCGGCGGAACTCGGCGACCGGGATCTCGTCGAACAGACCCACCGCGCTGACCGCGGCGTTGTTCACCCAGGCGTCGATCCGGCCGAACTCGGCCGCCGCCTGATCGGCCAGCCGCCGCACCGACTCCAGTTCGGTCACGTCGGTCGGTACGACCAGCGCCTGACCGCCCACCTGCCGGCAGCGCTGCGCGACCTGCCGCAGGGCGGGTTCGCTGCGGGCGGCCAACACGACGGCGGCACCCCGACGGGCCAACGCGTACGCGGTCGCCGTGCCGATGCCGCTGGACGCGCCGGTGATCACCACGGTCGAATCGGCGAGGCTGCGGGTGAGCGGCATTCCTCAGCGGTACCCGCCGCCGGACCTGGTCACACCGGCGACGGCGGGTGGATCATCGTCGAACCGTGCCGACGTGTCGGATGTGCTTGCCGGGGCGCAAGTGTCGGTGGCACTCGCGGGACTCTTCCTGATCTGCCAGGTTTCGGCTCAGCATCGCGGGGTTAATGGGACGCTCTGACCGGGAGGACCACCGCCGAGGAAAGATCGCAGGGAGGTGACCCATGCGCGTCGGCCTCGTCTGCGCGCACGCCAGTTCGTACCGCCACGCCGCCGGCCCGCCGGTCGGGACCCGACAGCACATCGCGCGGGTCGCCGCCGAGCTGGCCGAGCGAGGCCACGACGTCCGCCTCTACGACCGTCGGGACGACCCGGCGCTGCCGGCGACGATGACCATCGACGGCTACCAGGTGCACCAGGTGCCCGCCGGCCCACCCACCCCACTACCCACCGCCGAGCTGATCCCGTACGTGACGGAGGTCGGCCGCTGGCTGGCCGAGGAGTGGTCGGGTGCCTGGCGGCCCGAGGTGGTGCACGGGCACTACTGGGTCGGTGGCCTGGCCGCCGCGCACGCCGTTCGGGAGACCGACATTCCGGTGGTGCAGACGTTCCACTCGCTCGGCATCGAGCAGCTGCGCCACCTGGGCGGCCACTACGACGGGCCGGGACAGCGGATCACGCTGGAGCGCGCGTTGACCCGGGCTGTCGACATCGCCGTGGCGCAGTCCAACGACGAGGTCGACGAGCTGACCCGGATGGGTCTGCAACGCAGCTCGGTCGCGTTGGTGCCGGCCGGCGTCGACATCGAGCAGTTCCATCCCGACGGCGAGGCCGCACCGCGCGAACAGCGGCCCCGCATCCTCTCGGTGGGCTCGCTCGCCGCCGGGCACGGCCAGGAGGACCTGATCCGGGCGATGCGGCTGGTCGGTGACGCCGAGCTGGTCATCGCCGGTGGGCCGCCGGCCGACCAGTTGGCCAACCACGCCGAGGCGCGACGGCTGCGCGCGCTCGCTGAACAGATCGGCGTCGTCGACCAGGTACGGCTCGTCGGGGCGGTGCCGCACGACCAGATGGCCACCTGGTACCGGTCGGCGGACGTGGTCGCCTGCACGCCGCACTACTCCTCGGCCGGGCGCGTCTCGCTGGAGGCGATGGCCTGCGGGGTGCCGGTGATCGGCTACGCGATGGGTGGCCTGGCCGACGCCGTCGTCGACGAGGTCACCGGTCGCCTGGTGCCCCCCGGTGACGTACGGGCACTCGGCGTCTCGCTGCGCCGGCTGCTCGCCGACAACGCCGGCCGGTTCGCGTACGGGCACGCCGCCGTGGACCGGGTGCGCAGCAGCTACACCTGGGAGCGCACCGCCGGGGCGTTGGAGCGTCTCTACGAGCGGGTGGTGAGCCGACGCAAGCCCGTCGAAGCCTGAGCGGGGGCGGTGCCGCGACACCCGCGTGCGTGGTGTCGGCCAGCCCGCCCCGGCCGGTCAGCCGGTCCGGCCGGCAGCGACCATGGCGGGGTCCCGCCGGGGTGCCACCGAGCGGTGCTGCTGCGGTTCGGCGTACCGGGTCAGGCCGATCACCGCGGCCAGGGTGACCAGGAAGCCGGCCGCGGCCAGCCACTCCCGCCCCGGCCAGATCTTGTCGTTGAGCAGCAGCAGGCCGACGATCGCGGCCGGCACCGCGCCGGCGGCGTCCATCGCGGCGACCGCAGCGGTCGTCGAGCCGCGTTGCATGGCCAGACCGAGCAGCAGCTGACCGACGATCGAGTGGGCGATCAGCAGGTAGAGCAGCGGGTCGGCGAGGAACGCCTCGGCGGACGGCGCGGATGCCAGTGGCCGGGCGGCGACCGCGGCAGAGCTGAACGCCAGCCCGGCCAGTGAGCCGAGGGCCACCGAACCCGGCGCGCCGTGCAGCCGGACGGCGAAGACACCGAGCACCGCGATGGCGCCGAGCGCCGCCAGCAGGGCGACCGAGCCGGCGGTGCCGAGCTGCTTCGACGGCGCCGGCCGGGCGGACAGCACCAGCGCGGTGATCCCCGCGAAGAGCAGCGCCAGCAGCACCACCTCCGCCGCCGGCAGCCGCCACTTCAGCACCAGCACCCCGAGGATGGCGGTCACCCCGAGCCCGGCGGCCACGCTGGCCTGCACGAGGAACAGCGGCAGATCCCGCCGGGCCAGGAAGGCGAGCACGAAACCGCCGATCTGACAGCCCAGGCCGACCAGGTACGTCCGGTGCCCGGCGAGGCGCAGCAGCAGGCCCGGATCGAAGGTGTGGTGGACCGTGGTGCGGGCAGCCGCCACCGACTGGAGCAGGTTGGCGAAGCCGTACGCGACGATCATCGCCGCGAGGAAGCACCAGCCGGAGGAGACCACCTGGCGAGGATAGAGGTTGCCGAGGGTCAGCGCGCGGCTGGTCGATTCAGCCGGGCGAGGATGTCGGCGTGCAGCACACCGTTGGTGGCCACCACGCTGCTGTCGGTGCCCGCAGGGCCGGTGGGCGACGGTCGACCGGCCAGATCCGTGACCGTGCCACCCGCCTCCGTGATGATCGGCACCAGCGCCGCCACGTCCCACAGGGACAACTCCGGCTCGGCCATCACGTCGAGTGCACCCTCGGCCAGCAGCATGTAACCGTAGAAGTCGCCGTACGCCCGGTTGCGCCAGCTGCCGCGCATCAGGTCGAGCACCGCGTCGAGCCGCCCGCCCTTCTCCCACCCCTCCAGCGAGGAGTAACAGAAGCTGGCATCGGCGATCCCGCGCACCGCGGAGACGCCGATCCGTTCGCCGGCCGCAGGGCCCGGTCCGGCGTACGCGCCCGCGCCGGCGCTGGCCCACCAGCGTCGTCCGAGCGCTGGTGCGGACACCACGCCGACGGCCGGCCGGTCGCCGTCGTAGAGGGCGATCAGGGTGGCCCAGATCGGCACACCACGGACGAAGTTCTTGGTGCCGTCGATCGGGTCGATGATCCACCGGCGGCCGTTCGGGTCGGCGGACGGCTGCGCGCCGTACTCCTCACCGATGAGTCCGTCGGCCGGCCGGTGCTCGGCCAGCAGGGCGCGGATCTCCCGCTCCACGGCGGTGTCCGCGTCGGAGACCGGCGTCAGGTCGGGCTTCGCCTCGACGTGCAGGTCGAGCGCGCGGAACCGGGCCGTGGCGATGGCGTCGGCCCGGTCGGCGAGCAGGTGGGCTAGGGCGAGATCGTCGGCGTACCCGGTCATGCCGGCAACCTAGCCCACGCCGGTCGGGTCACTCGTCCGGCCCGCGACGGTCACCCTCACCGGGCCCGCGCTGGTCGCTGTCGCCGCGTGGGTCACCCTCGCCGGCCCGGGAGGCGAGCAACCGACGGTACGAGGCCAACCGACGCGGGTCGGCCTTACCGGCGGCCACCCAGGCGTCCAGCCCACACTCCGCCTCGTCGGCGGTGTGCGGGCAGTTCGGCGGGCAGTCGACGGTGCCCTCGACCAGGTCCGGGAAGCCGTGCAGCAGGCTGTCGGCCGAGACGTGCGCCAACCCGAAGCTGCGGATCCCGGGGGTGTCGATGATCCAGCCCGGGTCGCTGTCGACGCCCGGCACCGGTGGCAGCCGCAGCGCCACCGCGCTGGTGGAGGTGTGCCGACCCCGGCCGATCGCGCTCACCACGCCGACCGCCCGGGCGGCGTCCGGGACGAGGCGGTTGACCAGCGTCGACTTGCCCACCCCGGAGTGCCCGACCAGGACCGACACCTTGCCACTCAGCAGCGCCCGGAGCGCGTCGAGGTCGCCGTCGGGGCGGTTGAGCACGTACGGCAGTTCCAACTCCGTGTAGTAGCCCAACACCTCCTCCGGCCCGGCCAGATCGGCCTTGGTGAGGCAGAGCAGCGGCTCGACGTCCGCGTCGTACGCGGCCACCAGGCAGCGGTCGATGAACCCGGTGCGCGGCGGCGGATCGGCCAGGGCGCTGACGATCACCAGCTGGTCGGCGTTGGCCACCACCACCCGTTCCAGCCGACCCTCGGCGGTGGTCTCGTCGTCGTCGGCGGTGCGGCGCAACACCGAGCGGCGCTCGGCGATCCGGACGATGCGAGCGAGAGCGCCCTCCGCGCCCGACGTGTCACCGACCAGGCTGACCCGGTCACCCACCACCACCGACTTGCGGCCCAGCTCACGGGCCCGCATCGCGGTGACCGTGGGCAGCTCGGCGCCGACCACCCCGCGTTCGGCTCCGGACAGCACGCACGTGTAGCGGCCCCGGTCGACGGCGATGACGAACCCGTCGACCGCGTCGGCGTGCCGTGGGCGGGTACGCGTACGCGGGCGCGAGGACTTTCCGGGCCGGACCCGTACGTCGTCCTCGTCGTACTCCCGCCGTTTGGTCGCCAGGACCTGTCCTCTTCTCGCGTCAGCTCTTGCCGGTCACCATCGCTGACCATAGCTCCGGGAACTCGGGCATGGTCTTGGAGGTACACCCCACGTCGTCCACCTCGATGCCGGGAACGGCGAGCCCGGCCACCGCGGCGGCGTGTGCCATCCGGTGGTCGTGGTAGGTGCGGAAGACTCCACCGCGCAGCGGGCGCGGCCGGATCTCCAGCCCGTCGGCGGTCTCGGTGATGTCCGCCCCGAGCCCGCCGAACTCCCGCGCGAGCGCGGCGAGCCGGTCGGTCTCGTGGCCCCGGATGTGCCCGACGCCGGTGAAGACCGACGGCGAGTCGGCCAGCATGGCCAGCGCGGTCAGCACGAGGGTCAGCTCGCCGACGTCGGACAGGTCGGCGGTCAGACCGTGCACCACGCCCGTGCCGCGGACGGTCAGCCCGTTGGTGGAGAGGGTGACCTCGCCGCCCATCCGCTGGAGCAGCGAGCGGAGCTGCTCGACCGGCTGGGCGCTGTTGTGCGGCCAGCCCTGGAGGGTCACCTCACCCCCGGTGACCAGGGCGGCGGCGAAGAACGGCACGGCGCCGGAGAGGTCCGGTTCGATGTCCCAGCCGCGCCCGGTGAGCGGGCCGGGCTCGACGGCCCACACGTCGGGGGTGCTGTCGTCGACCGCCGCGCCGGCGGCCCGCAGCATCTGCACCGTCATCCGCAGGTGCGGCGCGGAGGGCACCGGCGGGCCGACGTGGCGCACCACGACCCCGCGGTCGAAGCGCGGGGCGGCCAGCAGCAGGCCGGAGACGAGTTGGCTGGACGCGGACGCGTCGATCACCACGTCGCCCCCGGCGACCCGGCCGGTGCCGAGCACGGTCAGCGGCAGGCTGCCCGCGCCGGTGACGTCGATCCGGACGCCCAGCGAGCGCAGCGCGCCGACGAGCGGGCCGAGGGGCCGGGTGCGGGCGTACGGGTCGCCGTCGAAGGTGACCTGCCCGTCGGCCAGGCCCGCCACCGGCGGCACGAACCGCATCACGGTGCCGGCCAGCCCGACGTCGACGTGCGCGGGGCCGACCAGCGGGTGCGGCCGGACCAGCCAGCGCTCGTCGTCGCTGATCGACACGTGCGCGCCCATCGCCCGCAGGCCGGCGGCCATCAACTCGGTGTCGCGGGCGCGCAGCGGCCCGGCCAGCGTCGACGGGCCGGCGGCGAGCGCGCTGAGCACCAGGGCGCGGGCGGTCATCGATTTGGAGCCGGGCAGACGCAGCGTCGCCGCCACCGGGTCGGACGCGGTCGGTGCGGTCCACGGCTGCGGCGGCCGGGTCGCGGTCAGATTCCCCACGGTTACATTCTGCCGTGTCGGCCGGTGGACGGTGGGAACCGGCGGTCGTACTCCCGGTTGTCGGGACAGCCAACCGGGCGTCCGACGCATTAGCGTGTGTGCCATGTGTGGCAGGTACGCGACGACCCGAAGCTCCGGTGAGCTGAGCGCGCTGTTCGAGTCGTCCGACGACACCGAGGGCGGGGTCCGGCCGGATCACAACGTCGCACCGACCGACCCGGTGCCGCTGGTCCGGGTCACCCCGGAGGGGCACCGCAGCCTCTGTGTCGGCCGCTGGGGTCTGCTGCCGCACTGGTCCCGCTCCGCCTCGGGCGCCGCCCGCATGATCAACGCGCGGGCGGAGACGGTGGCCACCAGCCGGGCGTACGCCGGCTCGTTCGCCCGCCGCCGCTGCCTGGTCCCGGCCGATGGCTGGTACGAGTGGGTCCGGCTCCCCGACGGCGGCCGGCAGGCGTACTTCATGACCCCCCGGGACGGCTCGGTGCTGGCGCTGGCCGGCATCTGGTCGGTCTGGGAGTCCGACGCCGAGCGCCGACTCACCTTCAGCGTGCTGACCACCGCGGCGCTCGGCGACCTGGTCGAGGTGCACGACCGGATGCCGGTGCTGCTGCCGCCCGAGCGTTGGTCGTCGTGGCTCGCGTCGACCGACGAGCCGGAGCGGTTGCTCACGGCGGCGTCGACGGAGCAGTTGGCGGGGTTGGAGATCCGACCGGTGGGTGCGGCGGTGGGGGACGTTCGCAACGACGGGCCGCAGCTGACCGCCCGGGTGGCCGTGGCGCCGAGTGTGACACCGCAGGAGTTGACCCTGTTCTGACACCGGCGCGCATCGTCGGCCGCCGATTTGCCAGGGTTCCGCGTGATTCGTCTCCTGGCTGTTCAGTCATGTTCCCGGCAGACCCTTGTCCCGGTGTCGATAAGTGCGATAGAACACAGCGCCGGTAGTGGCCGTCGATTCGCACGGGGCGGACGACGTCCATCGATCTTGCCGGTCCCACGGGGGAGGTGGGTGGATGACACGGGCACGTATGCCGCGCCCGCACGAGGTGGCGGCGGCGCGGCGAGATCCGCGACTGCTGCGGGCCGTGCAGGAACGGCGACAGGACGACGCGTGGCGCACCAGAGGAACCTGCCAGAGCGTCGATCCGGAGACATTCTTTCCGGCACCGAACGAACCGGCGGACGCTGCCGTCGCGCTGTGCCGCAGTTGTGACGTGCAGGGCTCCTGCCTGGCCTGGGCCCTCGACGTCGGTGACTGCCACGGTGTCTGGGGCGGCACGACGCCCCGGGAGCGACGAGCGATGTTGGTCGCCTGGCGCGGCGAGGTCGAGCCTGACCTGGGCGCCATCGACGACGCCGGCCCACCGGTGCGCGATCGTCTGCTCGCCCTGGTCCCGCTGAGCTGAATCGGCGGGCGGGTTCGCACCTGTGGTTGGTGCGGCGGCGCAGAATAGGCCGGTGCCACCCAGCAACGAGATCGAGACCCCGCGCGGTCCGGCGCGGATCGACACCGACCTGCCCCGCCGTCCGGCCACCGCCCTGCTCGTCCTCGGGCACGGCGCGGGCGGCAGCGTCGACGCGCCCGACCTGCTCGCGGTCCGGGACGCGTCGGTCGAGGCCGGCGTGGCGGTGGTTCGGGTGACCCAGCCCTACCGGGTCGCCGGTCGACGCGCGCCGGCACCGGCAGGTCACCTCGACGAAGCCTGGGCGGCGGTGCTCGCCGTGCTGCGGGACCGGCACGCCGACGTGCCGACGGTGGTCGGTGGGCGTTCCAGTGGTGCCCGGGTGGCCTGCCGGACGGCCCGTGCGGTGGGTGCGGTCGGCGTGGTCGCGTTGGCCTTTCCGCTGCACCCGCCCGGCCGACCGGAACGCTCGCGGGCCACCGAACTGGACACCGGCCTGCCGACGTTGGTCGTGAACGGCGACCGGGACCCGTTCGGGACGCCGGAGCCGGGGCCGACCGTGCAGGTGGTGAGCCGTCCGGGTGAGACGCACGATCTACGCCGGGATCCACCCGGCACCGCCGCCGCCGTGCGCGCCTGGCTGTCCGCCCAGGGCTGGGCGGCCGGCTGAGCCGTCGCGGCCGGCTCGCCGGGGCGACCGTTTCCGGGGCCGGGCACGGGTCGTTGCATCCGATGGTGCCGGCGGCCCCGATCAGGGCCGTCGACACCAGTCCTCCCAGGCCCTTCCTGGTCCCAGCGCCGGCCGCCGTCGGGGCCGGGACCAGGAACGGGAGGGCCGGCCGGAATGCCCCAGTGGTCATCTCGCGTTACTAACCCCGGACGACTTTTCTGCGAGGGGGGTGACCGGTGCCAACCGAGACACGAAGCCTGCAACGGGACGAACGGGACGCCCGGCAGTTGAAGCAACTGCTGGATGGCCCGGAGTGGCCGGCGACGGCGGGACCGGGCGGGGTCGGTGCGGTGAGCACGAGCACACCCGCCGGAAGTGAATCTGCGGGCAGGTCCGTGCGCGTATCCTCGGCGGGAAAGCATCCGACGCGAGGGGATGTGCGGTTGACCACCGAGAAGACGGACGAGCGCAGGGCCCGATTCGAGCGGGACGCGATGCCATTCGTCGATCAGCTCTACGCTGCTGGGCTGCGGATGACACGCAACCCGGCGGATGCCGAGGACCTGGTTCAGGAGACCTACCTGAAGGCGTACGCGGCCTTCCACCAGTTTGAGCAGGGCACGAACCTGAAGGCCTGGCTCTACCGGATCCTGACCAACACCTACATCAACTCCTACCGCAAGCGGCAGCGCCAACCGATCCAGGCGCCCACCGAGGAGATCACCGACTGGCAGCTCGCTGAGGCCGAGTCGCACACCTCCAGCGGCCTGCGCTCCGCCGAGACGGAGGCACTGGACCGGCTGCCGGACAGTGACGTCAAGGAGGCCCTCCAGCAGTTGCCGGAGGAGTTCCGCCTGGCGGTCTACCTCACTGATGTCGAGGGCTTCTCCTACAAGGAGGTCGCGGACATCATGGGCACGCCGATCGGCACCGTGATGTCGCGTCTGCACCGGGGCCGTCGTAATCTGCGCAAGCTGCTCGAGCGCTACGCCGGGGAGCGGGGCTTCAGTGCCGCCCGCTCGGCGAAGGGCTCGACCGCCGCTGCTGCCGGCCGGGAGGTGTGACGTGAGCTGTGGGGAGCCGCACGAGACGGACTGCCGCGAAGTGCTCGCGGAGGTGTATCTCTACCTGGACCTGGAGTGCGCCGATGAGCGCCGCTCGCTGATCCGGCACCACCTGGACGAGTGCGGGCCCTGCCTGCGCGAGTACGGGTTGGAGCAGGAGGTGCGCGCGCTGGTGGCGCGGTGCTGTGGCAACGAGACCGCGCCGGACGAGCTGCGTGAGCGGTTGCGGGTCAAGCTCACCGAGCTGGTGGTCTTCGAGACCAGCGACTCGCGTGAGCTGGCCGACTGAGCGTCGGCACCAGCTGGCAAGACCGGTGGCCCGGGTCGATGTCGACCCGGGCCACCGGTGTACCCGGCCTCGGCCGGGTCGGGCTGAGCGGCGACGGGCAACCGGCCCGTCGACCCGTTCAGGAGTTGGGACGCTTGCCGTGGTTCGCGGCGCTCTTCTTACGAGCCTTCTTCTTCCGGGACTTCTTCGCCATGCTGACCTCCTCGTGATGGGTCGGATCCGTCCTGCGCACGACCTCGGCGCCGATGCAGCCACCGGAGGTCCGGCGTCGGGTCCGACCCGCTGATGGTAGTGCGGTCGACACCCGCCGCCTTCCCCAGGGCGGGCGGGTCATCCCGGCTGTGCCGCTGCGCGCCCACCGCCGGTCGACGCATGATTGGATACGTCGGCAGGCACGTCGCGAAGAGGGAGGGCCTGGACATGGCCGAGGAGATCCGCGCCGAGATGGTGGCCAACGTCTGGAAGGTCGTCGCCACCGCGGGTGACACGGTGGCCGAGGGTGACACCCTGGTGATCCTCGAGTCGATGAAGATGGAGATCCCGGTCATCGCCGAGTCTGACGGTGTGCTTCAGCAGCTCGCCGTGCACGAGGGCGACGTCGTGCAGGACGGTGACCTGATCGCGGTGATCGCTTGACCGGGTTGCGGGTCCGTCCGGCCGAGCCGGCCGACTTTCCGGCGGTGGCCCGACTGACCGTGGCCGCGTACGAGGCGGACGGCCAGCTCAAGGGCGAGCACGGGTACGGCGAGGTGCTGGCCGATGTGCCGACCCGGGCCGACAGCGGCGAGGTGCTGGTCGCGGTCGACGAGGTGACCGGTGCGGTGCTCGGCTCGGTCACGTTCGTGCTGCCGGGCACCCGGTTCGCCGAGCTGTCCGGGCCGGGCGAGGCGGAGTTCCGGATGCTCGCGGTCGACCCGGGTGCCCAGGGGCGGGGCGTCGGTGCCGCGCTGGTCGAGGCGTGTGTCGGCCGGGCGACCGAGTTGGGTTGCACGGCGGTGGTGATCTGCGTCCGGGCCGGGATGGCCGATCCGGCGCACCGGCTCTACTCGCGGCGCGGGTTCGTCCGCTTCCCGGAGAAGGACTGGTCACCGGCGCCGGGCGTGGACCTGCTCGGCCTGCGCCTGGAGCTGACCCGCGGCTGACCCGCTTACCGACGACCGGCGGCTGAGCCGCCGACCCGGCGAGCCCGGAGTGTGACGATCGCGCCCGGGTCAGGCGTCGGGTTGCGTGCCGATGGCGGCCAGTAGCTCGTCGGCCACCTCCAGGGCGAGCTTGCGGCGTTCGTCGTCGCTGATGTGCGGGGCGCGGACCGCGAACCAGCTGGTGTGCACCGCGAACAGGGACAGCGCGGCGCGCAGTTGGGCGGCGGGGGAGTCGTCGCCCCGGCAGAGCGCGTTGGCCAGCTCCATCATCCGGCCGCGCATCTTCTGACCGGCGGCCAGGCTCTTGAGCGCGGTCTGGTTCTGTTCGAAGAAGCGCATCACCGACGGCTGCTCGCCGCTGAACATCGTGTCGGCGTAGCGGGAGATCAGCTCGCGGCGGGTGGCCAGGGTCGACGGTTGCGACTCGGCCCAGGCGACCAGCGCGTCCATCCGCTCCAGCCGGTCCTCGACGAAGCTGGCGACGATGTCGTCCTTGCTCTTGAAGTGGTAGTAGAGCGCGGCCTTGGTGACGTTGAGGCGCTCGGCGATCTCCCGGAGCGAGGTCTTCTCGTACCCCTGCTCGGTGAAGAGCTCGAGCGCGACGGCCTTGATCCGTTCCCGCGTTCCGCCGCCTGTGCTCTCGCTCACCCACACCCTCCAAATACCTTGACCGGTCGCTCGCCCCCAACTTACCGTGCGGCTAGTAAGGTGACTAGCCGGGCGGCAAGTAAGTTAGCAATTCTCGGGGGGAGCTTACCCATGACTCAGGCAACACAGGCCGGCACACGACCCAACAACATACGGGTGGTGCTGTTCGGGCTGATGATCGCGATGATGCTCGCGATGCTCGACAACATGATCGTCAGCACCGCGCTACCGCGGATCGTCGGCGAGTTCGGCGGCCTCAACCACTTCACCTGGGTGGTCACCGCGTACGTGCTGGGCACCACCGTCTCCACCCCGATCTGGGGCAAGCTCGGTGACCTCTACGGCCGCAAGTCGGTCTTCCTGACCTCGGTCGTCGTCTTCCTCGTCGGCTCCGCCCTCTGCGGAATGGCCGGCTCCGGCATGTTCGGCGGTCCGCAGGACGGCATGGTCCAGCTCATCGCCTTCCGGGCCGTGCAGGGCCTCGGCGCCGGCGGCCTCATGGTCGGCGTGATGGCGATCATCGGTGACCTGGTCCCGCCCCGCGAGCGCGGGCGCTACCAGGGCATGATCGCCGGCATCATGGCCATCGCCATGGTGGCCGGCCCGCTGGCCGGTGGCTTCATCACCGACCACCTCTCGTGGCGCTGGGCGTTCTACGTGAACCTGCCGCTGGGCGGTATCGCGCTGCTCGTGCTGATCACCACGATGCACCTGCCGAAGTACCGCACCGAGCACCGGATCGACTGGCTCGGCGCCGGGCTGCTCTCGGTCGGCATCACCGCGATCGTGCTCATCACCACCTGGGGTGGCAACGAGTACGACTGGACGTCGCCGCAGATCCTCGGCCTGGCCGTGCTGGCCGTGCTCGCGTTGGTGGTGTTCGCCCTGGTGGAACGCCGTGTCCAGGAGCCGATCCTGCCGCTGGCGCTCTTCGCCAACCGCAACTTCGCGCTGATCTCGGTGATCGGCTTCCTGCTCGGCTTCGCGATGTTCGGCGCGATGAACTTCCTGCCGCTCTACCAGCAGACCGTGCAGGGAGCGTCGGCGACCAACAGCGGTCTGCTGCTGCTGCCGCTGATGTTCGGCATGCTGGTCGTCTCGCTGGTCATCGGTCGGGCGATCACCCGCAATGGCCGGTACCGCGCGTACCCGATCATCGGTGGCGTGGTGATGACCGGGGGCATGGCGCTGCTGTCCATGCTCGACACCGACACCAGCAAGCTGATGTCCTCGCTGTACATGATCGTGCTCGGCGTCGGCATGGGCTTCCTCATGCAGACCTCGATGCTGATCGCCCAGAACAGCGTGGAGCAGAAGGACCTCGGTGCGGCCAGCGGCGCGGCCACCTTCTTCCGGTCGATCGGTGGCTCGTTCGGCATCTCGCTGTTCGGCGCGATCTTCGCCAACCGGCTGGCCAGCTCCGAGGGCGGCCGGGCCTTCGGTGGCGGCGAGGCCGGTGCCGGAATGGACCTGGCGAAGCTCAAGGAGCTTCCCGCCCAGGCGCGCGAGGCGGTGCTCGGCGGTCTCTCCGACGCCATCTCGCACGTCTTCCTCTGGGCGGTGCTGTTCACCATCGTGATCCCGGTGCTCGCCTGGTTCATCAAGGAGATCCCGCTGCGCACCGCGAACGAGGCACCGCCGCAGGCCACCCCGGAAGAGGACGCCGAGGTCGCCCTCGGCAAGGCCGCCCCGGTCGCCTGACCCGACCCCCGAACGCGCCGCGTCGACCGTCACGGTCGGCGCGGCGCGCCCCTGCTCAGGCGTTGCCAGAGGCGACGCAGGGGGTTGCGGGGGCGGGGCAGCTGCGGGGCCTGGCTGCCCAGGAGTTCGGTCGCCAGTGCCGCCGTCGCCGGGTCCAACTGCGGGGCGGCGAGGGCCAGGTGAGCCAGCGAGGCGGCGATCGGGACCGGTCGACTCCGCGCCACCTCCGCGACGTCGGCCAGCCGCTCCGCCACCACCCGGGCCACGTCCGGCCGTACCGCAGGGTCCACCCAGGCGGCGGTGATCAGGGCGAACAGCGCCGCCTCGGTGACCCAGTCCTCGACGCCCCAGACCAGGTCGAGCAGCACCCGACGTCGGGTCGAGCCCTCCCACGGCTCGTCGGTGCGGTGGTGCAGCAACCCCAGGCAGGCCCAGACCTGCACGCCACGGACCCAGACCGACGGGTCGTGGGCCGCCAGCAGTCGACCCACCCCGTTGGCCGGCGCGGCCGGCGGGTGCACCAGCAGACCGAGCAGGTCGGTCAGGTCGAGGCCGGCCAGGCTCACCGCCGCGTCGTACGCCGCCGGTGGGTGCGCCCACGCCGGGTGGGCGATCTGCCCGATCCGTTCGATCGCCGTCGCCGAGGGTGCTGCCAGCGCGGGCGTGGGGACGACGTCCGCGTAGTGCCACAACCGCTGAGCGGACGCCCTTCGCGGCTCGCGCGGGTCGGGCTCCGCCACGCCGACGACCTCGATCCGCAGCCCGGGGGCGGTGGAGATCGCCGTCCCGATCGCGCTGGGCGGGGCGGCGGCGGGTAGGCGCACCGCGCCGCCGAGGCCGTTGTCGTCATCGGCCACCGCCTGGCGTACCGCGTCGAGCAGGGGACCGCCGGCCGGCGTGAGTTGGCCGAGCCAGGGCCGGCCCCGGCAGCACTGGGCCAAATCGCCGTGCTCGTGGCTGTCGTCCGGGTGGTCGCGCACGAAGTCGGCGAGCGCGACCAGATGGGCGAGGTCACCGTCGCGCAGGTGCCGCAGGCGGTGGGCGGTGTGCACCGCGCAGTCGAACGACGGATCGCGCGCCAGCGCCCGCTCGGTCCACTCCAGCGCCTCGTCCAGCCGGCCGATCTCGGCCAGGGTGCCGGCGATGTCCGCGTAGATCGCCAGGTCGTCGGGGTCCAGCTCGACGGCCCGACCGAGGGCCGCGAGGCCGTCGCGGGTCCGGCCCGAGCTGCGGTACGCGTACCCGAGCCACACCTCGCCCATCTTCGACGGTTGTGCGCGTACCCCTCGGGTGGCCCACCGGACCGCCAGCTCGACCTCGCCGAGTCGCCGGGCCAGCGCGGACGCCGCGCCCAGCAGCAGGCCGTGGTCGGGGTGCACGGTGGCCGCGTTGCGGGCGAGCGTGAGGTACGGGGTCAGCGGGGCCCGGCCGATCCGTGGCACCGGGTCGGGCAGCGCGGCGCAGATCTGCATGAGGACGCGGGCGATGTGCTCCGGATCCAGTCGTTCGGCCAGCTCGGGGGCGGTGACCCAGGGCACGCCAGCCCACTCGGTGCCGGGCGCGTACGCCGTCGCGGCGGCCAGCAGTTCCAGCCCTTCGGCGGGGCGGCCGGCGGTGGCGAGGAGGTGGGCGCGGGCGACGACCGCACCGACGAAGGTGTGGTGGTTGATCGGGAAGAGGTCGAGGCCACCGCCGCTCGTCGCGGCGAGTCGGGCCAGCGTCTCGTGCACCTCCGGGAGGGTGGGGGCCTGTGCCAACGCGCCGGCGAGGTGGCCGGCGGCGTGGTGCAGGTCGCCCTCGTCGAGCGCCAGCCGGGCCAGCGCCAGCTCTTCCGTCACGGAGAGCGCGGGATCGTCCGTTCCCTCGGGCACGTCGTCCTCTCGTGGCAGTGAGACCGGATGTAGCGGGTAAAGCTTAGTTGATATTGAGATCAACTGGTGATCATCTGCGCAGTCCTGCTCGTTAAATTGCTGGTATACGCTCAAAAGTGCAAGACTGAGCAAGAAGTGCGCGGCAACCGCGCAGAGGGAGGGGTTTCCGTGACACGTGCAGGGGCTGGCATGGCCGCCGACATCGACGAGCAGCCGGCTGGCTACGCGCGCCTGCTCTCCGCTGCCAACGCCGCCGAGATCGCCCGGGTGGCGGCGGTCATCGCCGAGCGTCGGCCACGGCACGTGGTCTTCACCGCGCGGGGCACCTCCGACCACGCGGCGCTCTACGGGGCCTACCTGACCGAGATCCGGCTCGGCCTGCCCGCCGGGCTCGCCTCGCCCAGCGTCGTCACCCTGTTCGGGGCCCGGCCCGACCTGTCCGAGGCGCTGGTCGTCGGGGTCAGCCAGAGCGGCGGCTCACCCGACCTGGCCGAGGTGCTGCGCGCCGCCCGGGCCTCCGGGGCGCTGACCCTCGCGGTCACCAACGCCCCCGACTCGCCGCTGGTCGGCGTGGCCGAGCTGAGCGTCGACATCGCCGCCGGACACGAGCGGGCGGTGGCCGCCACCAAGACGTACACCGCCGAGCTGCTCGCCCTGCTGATGCTGGTGGAGGGGATCCGGGCCGGCGACGGCGTGCTGCCCAAGGCCGAACGGGAGGCGCTCGACACGCTGCCCGAGCTGGCCGCCCGCACCCTGGCCGACGGGACCCCGGCCCAGCTCGCCCCGCGCTACCGGTTCGCCCGCCAACTGGTCACCACCGGCCGGGGGTACGCCTACCCGACCGCCCGGGAGGCCGCGCTGAAGCTGATGGAGACCTCGTACCTGCCGGCGCTCGCCTTCTCCGGTGCCGACCTGCTGCACGGCCCGCTCGCGATGACCGACCCGGAGGTTCCGGTGCTCGCCGTGGTCGGCTCCGGCCCCGGTGGTCGCTCCATGGGTGAGGTGCTGCCCCGCCTCGGCGAGCGCCGCGCCGACGTCGTGGTGGTCGGCTCCGCCGACGTGCCGGGCGCCACCCGGCTGGCCGTTCCCGAGGTCGACGAGCGGTACGCCCCCCTGCTGGACATCCTGCCGATGCAGCGGTTGGCGCTGGCCCTGGCGCTCACCCGGGGCGAGGACCCGGATGCGCCACGCGGGTTGAAGAAGGTGACCGCGACGATGTGAGGCGCGGCATGGCACCCTGGTCACCGTGTCCACGCTGCGCGACCTCGCCGAGGAGCACACCCATCTCCGTCCGGCAGACATCGACCACCTGCACCGGATCGCCGGCGATTGGCAGCTGCTCTCCGATCTGTCCTTCGCTGACCTGCTGCTCTGGGTGCCGGTCGACGCCGACGGGACGTTCCTCTGTGTCGCCCAGGTGCGTCCGACCACCGCGCCGACCGCCTACCAGGACGACCAGGTGGGTCGGATCGTCGGCGGGCCGGAGGTGGCCCACCTGGGGGTGGCCTACTCCCAGGGTCGGATCTGGCGTGAGGGCGACCCGGTCTGGTACGGCGACGTGCCGGCCCGGCACGAGGCGATCCCGGTTCGGCTGCGTACCGCCGAGGGGGAGGCCGGCGAGGTGATCGCCGTGGTGGGGCGGGACACCAACCTCTCCACCGCGCGTACGCCCAGCCAGCTGGAGCTCAACTACCTCACCACGGCCGACGACCTGGCGCAGATGATCGCGGACGGCACCTTCCCGCCGCCGCGGCATCCGGGCGAGACCACCTCGGCGCCCCGGGTCGGCGACGGCCTGGTCCGGCTCGATGCCGGAGGGAAGGTCACCTACGCCAGCCCGAACGCGCAGTCCGCGTACCGCCGACTGGGCTACGCCTCCCACCTGGTGGGGGAGGACCTGGCCGCGTTGCACCGCCGGCTGGCCGGTGACCCGCTGGACGGCACCGAGGCGTCGAACGGCATCCTGGCCGCGCTGCGCGGTGAGGCGCCTCCCCGCCGGGAGATCGACGCACGAGGTGCCACCATGCTCACCCGGGCGCTGCCGCTGATGCCGGCCGGCGTGCCGATCGGCGCGTTGGTGCTGGTCCGGGACATCACCGAGGTCCGCCGCCGGGACCGGGCGCTGATCACCAAGGACGCCACGATCCGGGAGATCCACCATCGGGTGAAGAACAACCTTCAGACGGTGGCCGCGCTGCTGCGGTTGCAGGCCCGCCGGGTGGCGATGCCGGAAGCCCGGGTCGCGTTGGAGGAGTCGGTCCGCCGGGTCGCCTCGATCGCCCTGGTGCACGAGACGCTCTCGATGTCCAGCGACGAGGCGGTGGAGTTCGACGGCATCGTTGACCGGGTGGCCAGCGCCGCGACCGAGGTAGCGGCGACCGAGGTGAGCGTCGGCATGCGGCGGCGGGGCAGCTTCGGCGTACTGCCGGCGGAGATCGCCACCTCGCTGGTGATGGTCCTCAACGAGTTGCTGCTCAACGCCGTCGAGCACGGCTTCCCACCTGCCGACGAGGCGGACGAGGTCCCGGTGCCCGCCGCGTCGGGCATGGTGCCGGTCGCCGCCCCCGAGGTCGACCCGTCGCTGCGACCCGAGGTGGTGGTCTCGGCGCACCGGTTCCGCAAGATGCTGCACGTCTCGGTGACCGACAACGGGCGCGGCCTACCCCCGGACTTCGACGCCGAAGCCGGCAGCCGGCTCGGCCTCCAGATCGTCCGCGCCCTGATCACCGGTGAGCTGCGCGGCACCATCGAACTGCGCGCCGGCGCCAACGGTGGCACCGAGGCGGTGCTGGTCGTTCCGCTGGCCCGTAGCACCGACGGCCGCTCGCAGGCCTGACCCGCCCTCCCGCCTCCGGTGTCGCGGGGTCTGCGGCGGGAGCGGACCTCAGGATGGGCGTGATGCCGCTCAGTCATCAGGATGATTCACCGGCATCAGGCGCATCGGGGTGGGCGGGCCCGGTCGCCGGCCGGCGTCCGGTCAGCGGTCGGGGCGGCTGGTCAGCAGGGCGACGGTGAGACCGGGGCGCTGCCAGACCTGGGCGACCGTGAAGTCCCTGCGGAGCGTGTCGCCCTTGGCACCGGGCACGGCGGCCAGCGGCTCGGCGTGCCGGCCGGAGACGACGAGCCACACCCGTGCCGTACCGGCCAGGCACGGTGCGGGCTGGGGGCACTCGGCGGCCCACAGGTCGCCGCGGCGCACCTCGTCCTCGGTGACCAGCACGTCGCGCGGCGGGTCGCTGAGGTGGTACTCGATGCCGAGGTCGAGGAAGAGCCAGCTGTGCCGGGGTGAGTAGACCACCGCGTCCCCCGGTCGTTGACCGTCGGCGATCACCCTGGCCGCCCCGGCGTAGTCCACCGGCGCGCTGCGCGGCCACTCGTGGGTCCGTCGCAGCGCGGCCTGGTCGGGTAGGCCGAGCAGCCCGGCCAGGACCACCACGACGAGCGCGGCCGGTGCGGCCACGGCGGCCAGCGCCGCGCCCGCCAGCAGGCACGCGAAGGGCACCACGAAGACCAGGTACCGGGGCACCCACAGCGGTACGACAGTGCCGGCGGCGAAGAGCAGCAGGACCGGCAGCAGCACCGCCGTGACCGGCAGCAGGGCGCGCCGTCCGAGCCGGGCCGCGCCCAGCGCGGCGACCCCGACCAGCAGACCACCGACCACACTGCTCTGGGTGACGCCGCCGGGCAGCGCGGTCAGGTCGTCCAGCCGGACCAGGTGCACCCAGTTCAACTGCCGGGACTGCTGGGTACGGGCCTTGAGCAGCAGCGGACCGGCCAGCAGTGCGACCGGTAGCACGGCGACCAGCCACCGCCACACCCGCCGATCCGGGGCACCGTCGCGATCGGCCGGCGCGGTGGTGCTGGGCGTGGTGGAGCCCGGTGCCGGGATGCCCGAGGGGACGGTACCGCGCCACCAGACGAGCGCGACGACCAGCGCGTGGGCGGCGAGCAGGGTGAGCGCGATCAGGTGGATGAGCCCGAGCGCGGCGACGGCGGCCGCGTAACCGGCCCACCGGGCCCAGCTCGGTCGACGCAGCGCGGTCACCAGCAGCAGGGTGGCGAGCACCGCGAGCACGGTGGCCAGCGCGTACGGGCGGGCCTCCTGGCCGTAACGCGACGTGCCGGGAAGCACCGCGAACAGCAGGCCGGCGAAGAGACCGGCGCGCCGGTCGACGAGCCGTGCGCCGAGCACGGCGAGCAACCCGGCGGCCACTGTCATCGCCAGCACTGCCGGCGCGCGCAGGGCGACCGTGGAGTCGCCGACGATCCTGGTCCAGACGTGCATCAGCAGGTAGTACGGGCCGGTGGCGGCGTCGATCGTGTCGGCCAGGCGGGCCAGGTCTCTGGGCGACCGGGTGGCCGCGCTCCACGTCGCCAGTTCGTCACGCCAGAGCTGGGCGGAGTTCAGCCCGGTCACTGTCACCGCCAGGGTCAGCAGCGCCGGAGGGAGCCAGACCGGCAGGCGGCGTAGGTGGTCCCACGCCGCCCCGATCGACTTTCCGGACAATCCGCCCACGGTTCGAGCCTGCCACGGCCCTGCCGCCCGTGGGTGTCAGCTGGCGGCAGCCGGCTGCCGCCAGGCGGGCATCACGTCGTTCGGGCGGGCGGTCTTCGCCGGATCACGCTCGACGAGGTCACCGAGCACGGCGTCGATCCGTGCCGTCAGCTCGTCGTCCAGCCGTACCGCCGAGGCCGCGGCCGTCTCGGCGAGTTGCTCGGGCCGGGACGCACCGACGATGGCCCCGGCCACCGTCGGCCGGTTCAGCACCCACGCCACCGCCAACTGGGCCATCGTGCAGCCGGCGTCCTCGGCGATCGACCGGAGTTCGCGTACCCGGGAGAGCAGCAGGGCCGACGAGTAACGGGCGATGAACGACCCGCCGAAGCCGTCGGTCGCCCGGGAGCCGGCGGGCGGGCGTTGGCCGGGCTGGTAGCGACCGGTCAGTACGCCCATCGCCAGCGGCGCCCAGGCCAGCTGACCGAGCCCGAACTCGGCACAAGTGGGCACCACCTCGGCCTCCACCACCCGCCACAGCATCGAGTACTGCGGCTGGTTGGCGATGAACGGGATGTGCAGCTCGGCGGCGAGCCGTACCCCCGCTCGCAGTTGCGGCGCGGTCCATTCGGAGGCACCGACGTAGAGCACCTTGCCGTGGCGGACCAGGTCCGCGAAGGCGAGCATCGTCTCCTCCAGCGGCACCGTGTCGTCGTACCGGTGGGCCTGGTAGAGGTCGACATAGTCGGTGCCCAGCCGGTTCAGCGAGGCGTGGCAGCCCTCGATGATGTGCTTGCGGGACAGCCCGGCGTCGTTGGCCCCCGGCCCGACCGGCAGGCACACCTTCGTGCACAGCTCGATCGAGCTGCGCCGGACGCCGCTCAGCGCCTTGCCCAGCGCCTCCTCGGCCCGACCCTGGGCGTACCGGTCGGCGGTGTCGAAGGTGGTGATGCCCGCGTCCAGGGCGGCGGCCACGCAGGCGGCCGCCGCGTCGTCGTCGAGTTGGTTGCCGTGAGTGACCCAGTTGCCGTACGCGACCGCGCTGACGCGCAGGCCCGAACGGCCCAGTTGCCTGTACTCCATATGAGGATCCTCGGGTCGCTCCGAGCTGTCGCCGAAGCGTTCGAACGTGGTCGAATCCGTCCGTGATCGAGGTTCGGTTCTCACCGGACGACCTGAGTCGGGTCCGGTTCGTGCACTCGCCCCTGGCCGAGCTGGTGGCCAGTTCCTGGGCGCTGCGCAAGCCGGCGAAGTACTGGATGCACCGTCCGTGGCGGGAGCGTGCCGAGCGGCTGCTGCCGGACGCCGGCCTGGAGCCGTTGTTGGCGGTGCTCAGGTCGTCCAACGGCTACGTGCCGGACTTCCTCACCCCGATCGGAGTGGCACCGAACCTGGCGGCCGAACTGCGGGCGGTCGCCGGCACCGACCCGACAGTGGTGCGACGGCAACTGGAACGCGCCGGAGCGCCCCGGTTGTCCACGGCCGAGCTGGTCGCGCAGCTCCACAGGTACTTCACCCTGCTGATCGCGCCGGACTGGCCCCGGCTGCGGGCACTGGCGCTGGCCGACGTCCGGCGGCGGACGCTGCTCGCCGCTGAGCAGGGCGGGCGCACCCTGCTGCACGAGGTGCACCCGTTGATCCGGTGGGACGGCGCGGCGCTGCGGGTCGCCGTCGGCGCGACCCTGCCGGCCGACCGGGACGGACGCCCGTGGACGCTGCTGCCCACCGCGTTCTCCGGGCCGACTGTGCACGCGATCCTGGAAGGTGACGCCGGGCCCGCCCTCTGCTATCCGCCGGCCGGGTTGGGCGGGCTATGGGATTCGCCGCCGCCCAGCGCCGCGCTGGGCGCTCTGCTCGGTGGTACGCGGGCGGCGGCGCTGACCCTGCTCGACACGCCGCTGAGCACCGGCGAGCTGGCCGCGATGTTGGGGCTCGCGCCGGCGACCGCGTCGCACCACCTCACCACCCTGCGGGACAACGGCCTGATCGCCGGTGTGCGACAGGGACGGGTCGTGCGTTATGCCCGAACTATCCTCGGTGACCAGCTGGTCGGTTGACCGCTGGCCCGTGATGTGGGATCCCACACGCGGACATTGGCCGGCCCCCTCGGGGTGTGGCAGCATGGCCCCATGACCGCCGCAGTCGTTCGCCGCTTCGTGGCCCGTCGCCACGTCGATTACGGCCGCGTGCGCAGCGCGATCTGTCCGGCCGACTGACGACGCCCGACCAATCCGTCTCGGGCGCGCTCCGCGCCGGCTGTCACCGACACCGTTGTCCCGCCCGCTTCGCCGGGCCGGCCGCCGCGCCCCGCGTACCCCGAGGCACAGCAGACAACGGAGGACGCCGCGATGGCGGTCAGCAGCATCCCGGCCCGTTCCGAGGACCCGACGGCTCGTCCGACCCGCGCGCCGCGCCGGCCACGGGGTGAGGGTCAGTGGGCGCTCGGCCACCGTGAGCCGCTCAACCCCAACGAGCGGATCAAGAAGGACGACGACCCACTCAACGTCCGGGCCCGCATCGAGAACATCTACGCGCACCGCGGCTTCGCCTCCATCGACCCGCAGGACCTGCGCGGCCGGTTCCGCTGGTGGGGCCTCTACACCCAGCGCAAGGCGGGCATCGACGGCGGGCGCACCGCCGTGCTGGAGCCGCACGAGCTGGAGGACGAGTTCTTCATGCTCCGGGTCCGCATCGACGGCGGTCAGCTCAGCCTGGCCCAGCTGCGGGTTATCGCGGACATCTCCCGGGAGTTCGCCCGGGACACCGCCGACATCACCGACCGGCAGAACATCCAGTACCACTGGATCCGGGTCGAGGACATGCCGGAGATCTGGCGTCGGTTGGAGTCGGTCGGCCTGCAGACCACCGAGGCGTGCGGCGACTGCCCGCGGATCGTGCTGGGCAGCCCGGTCGCCGGGGTGGCCCGCGACGAGCTGCTCGACCCGACCCCGGCGATCGACGAGATCGTCTCCCGGTACGTCGGCGACAAGCAGTTCTCCAACCTGCCCCGCAAGTTCAAGACCTCGATCTCCTGGTTGGTGGACACCCCGTACGAGTCGAACGACATCGCGTTCCTCGGCGTCGACCACCCCGAGCACGGGCCCGGCTTCGACGTCTGGGTCGGTGGGGGCCTCTCCACCAACCCGATGCTCGCCAAGCGGCTCGGTGTCTGGGTGCCGCTGGCCGAGGTACCGGACGTGTGGGCCGGGGTGGTGGGGATCTTCCGCGACTACGGCTACCGCCGGCTGCGCAACCGGGCCCGGTTGAAGTTCCTGGTGGCCGACTGGGGCGTGGAGCGCTTCCGCGAGGTGCTGGAGAAGGACTACCTCGGCCGTACGCTGCTCGACGGCCCGGCCCCGATCCTGCCGTCGAAGCCGGTCGACCACGTGGGCGTGCACGAGCAGGCCGACGGGCGGCACTACGTGGGTGCCGCCCCGGTGGTCGGGCGGGTCTCCGGCGCACAGCTCAGCCAGCTCGCCGACGTGGTCGAGGCGCACGGCAGCGACCGGGTGCGGCTCACCCCGTACCAGAAGCTGCTGGTGCTCGACGTGCCGGCGGAGCGGACGGAGTCGCTGGTCGACGCCCTGCGCGGGATCGGTCTGGAGGCCCGGCCGTCGGCCTGGCGACGCGGCACGATGGCGTGCACCGGCATCGAGTACTGCAAGTTGGCGATCGTCGAGACGAAGGCCCGCGGCGAGGAGTTGGTGGCCCGGCTGGAGCAGCGGCTGCGCGACTTCGACGCGGACATCTCGATCCACATCAACGGCTGCCCGAACGCGTGCGCGCGTACCCAGGTGGCCGACATCGGGCTCAAGGGCCAACTGGTGGTCGGCCCGGACGGCCGGCAGGTCGAGGGTTTCCAGGTGCACCTGGGCGGCGGGCTGGGCATGGCCCAGGGGCAGACCGCCGGTTTCGGCCGCAAGCTGCGGGGTCTGAAGACCACCGCCGAGGAGCTTCCGGAGTACGTGGAACGGCTGGCCCGTCGCTACCTGGCTGGTCGGAGCGAGGGCGAGACGTTCGCCAACTGGGTGATCAGAGTCGACGAGGAGGAACTGCGGTGAGCAGCGAGAACCGAGCGGCACCTCTGTACTGCCCGTACTGCGGCGAGGAGGACCTGCGGCCGCACGAGGCGGGGCACGGCGCCTGGGAGTGCCACGCCTGCACCCGGGTCTTCTCGGTGAAGTTCACCGGGCTGCTCAGCCGGGCGGTGACGTCATGAGCCTCGTCTCGGCCGCCAGCCTGCGCCTGGTGGGCCCGGGCGGCGCGACACCGGCCGACCCGACCCGGCGCAGCCCGGACGAGCTGCGGGCGCTGGCCGAGCAGGCCGCTCGGGACCTGGAGGGCGCCCCGGCGCTGGAGATCGCCCGCTGGGCGGCGCAGACCTTCGGTGAGCGGTTCTGCGTCACCAGCTCGATGGCCGATGCCGTGTTGGCGCACCTGGTGTCCCGGGTGGCTCCAGGGGTGGACGTGGTCTTCCTCGACACCGGCCTGCACTTCCCCGAGACGCTGCGGGTGCGCGACGAGGTCGCCCGGACGCTGCCGGTGAACGTCCGGTCGATCCGGCCCCGGCTCACGGTCGGGCAGCAGGACGGCCAGTACGGCCCCCGACTGTTCAACAAGTCGCCGGACGACTGCTGTCAGCTGCGCAAGGTGGAGCCGCTGGAGCGGGCGCTGACCGGGTACGACGCCTGGGCCGCCGGTCTGCGTCGGGACGAGTCGCCGACCCGGGCCAACACGCCGGTGGTGACCTTCGACGCGCGCCGCGGCAAGGTCAAGGTCAACCCGATCGCGGCGTGGACGCAGCGGGAGGTGGACGCCTACATCGCCCGCTTCAACGTGCCGGTCAACGAGCTGTTCAAGCAGGGGTACGGGTCGATCGGCTGCTGGCCGTGCACCCGCCGTACGAAGGCCGGCGAGGACGCGCGGGCCGGGCGGTGGGCCATGTTCGAGAAGACCGAGTGCGGGCTGCACGTCTGACCTCCCCGGCGACGACCCTGACCGGCCCCGGCGCGGCCGGCGGGGCGGACCCGGTGGTGCTGGTCGCGCATGGCAGCCGTGATCCACGGGCGGCCGATGCCACCCGGGCGTTGGCTCGGGCGGTGTCGGCGGCCCGGCCGGGCACGTCAGTGTGGGCGAGTTGGCTGGACCACACCGAGCCCGGACCGACCGAGGTGCTGCGCGACCTGGCCCGGGCCGGTCACCGCCGGGCCGTGCTGGTGCCGCTGCTGCTGACCGCCGCGTACCACCATCGGGTGGACATCCCGGCGGCGGTCGCCGCGGCGGTGCGGACCGGGCCGCCGCTGGCGGTACGGGTCACCGATGTGCTGGGGCCGTCGGACGGCACGCCCGATCCGAGGCTGCTGGCCGGGCTGTGCCGCCGGCTGGGTGAGACGAGTCCGGGGCGCTTCGACGCGTTGGTGCTGGCGGCGGCGGGCACCCGGGACGCGCGGGCGCGCCGCTCGGTGGGTCGGGTCGCCGATGCCCTGGGCGTGGAGTTCGGGGTGCCCTGCCGGGTGGCGTACGCGTCGGCGGCGCCACCCGCGGCCGGCGTGGCGGTGTCCCGGCTGCGGGCTGCCGGCGCGCACCGGGTCGCGGTCTCCGCGTACTTCCTGGCACCGGGGCTGTTCCATGACGCGGTGGCGGAGGCTGCCCGCGCGGCGGGCGCGGTGGCGGTTGCCGCGCCGCTGACCGACGCGCCGGAGTTGGCCGAGTTGGTGCTGCGTCGGGTCGACGATCGGCCGGTGCTGGCGTCGACGGGGTGACGCCGCGCCCCTGCCCGTGCCCGCCCGGCACGGCGATCCGGTGCCGGACAGCGGAACGCCCCGGCGGGTGAACCCACCGGGGCGTACAGCTGTGTCGTTGGGGATCAGGCGGTGTGAGCGCGCAGCACCCGGAGACCGCCGCGCCGCTTGACAGCGCGCCGCTCCTCCTCGCTCATTCCGCCCCAGACGCCGGCGTCCTGACCAGACTCGAGTGCCCACTGCAGGCACTGGTCGGTCACGGAGCAGCGCCGGCAGACGGCCTTGGCCTGCTCGACCTGCAGGAGAGCCGGTCCGGACGTCCCAATCGGGAAGAACAGCTCCGGGTCCTCGTCGCGGCAGACAGCATGGTGACGCCAGTCCATGGCGGCAACACTCCTCATTCTGGATGGGTGGCAAATATTGCTTGTCGTGCTTTTCCTATATGCATCCGCAGTGCCGAGGTGACCGTTAGCGTTCGTCCATTCGGCAGTGCGTGAGCAGGCGGTTAGCGCCGGGGACCTGCTGGAACAGCTCAACCTGTCGAGCATATCCAGGCGATGTCCCGGTAACTCAAGTTCGCTTGTGAATACTTTCACGAACAGTCGTGATGTCAAGGGTGACGCTCGGAAAAACTCCAGGCGGTGAGCAAGCCCACAACCCATTTGTCCAGGTTCCAGTGCTTTCCTGGTTACCCGCCGTGCCACAGTCGAGGATCAATATAGTACAGTCCGCGTGACATTGCTGACATTTCCGGCACCCGTCCCTCGGTGTGGCGGCGACCAGTCGATCGGCTGTGGCCGCCGGGTCAACCAAGGGCAGTACCCGAGACCTAGCAGATTACTCTCAGTGCGGCGGGAACGGAGGTGAATCTGACTTTCTCCCGCTCGCCGAGGTAGTCCCCGTCCAGCTGAAACGCCTGCGGGCGACTGGAGACCAGCGTGAACTCCGCTGTGTCATGGAGACGTAACACCTGCCGGCCGCGAGGATTCGGCTGCCGGGACAGGAACTGCGTCACTGTCCGTGTTGTGCTAGCCACCCGGAGCTGACGCAACGCCAGCACATCCAGCCCGAGGTCGAACGACGCGGCCGGATTCGGGTTGACCTCCCGGTCGCCCAGGTACGTCCAGGGCGCCGTGTTCTGAATGATGACGGTGGCCAGCTCGGCCTCCGCCGGCTCGCCCGGACGCTCCAGGACGATCGCCGGGTGCCGCCGGTCCGAGGCGAGGAAGTACTGGTTCATGATCGACCGTAGGTAGAGCGACGGCGTGGACACCCGTCCCTTCCGCCGGGCCTGCTCCACCCGGTGGATCACCGCGGCGTCCAGGCCGAACCCGGCGCAGAAGGTGAAGTAGCGGTCGTCGGCGAGGCCCAGCCCCACCGTCCGGCTCCGGCCCAGCCGCAGCCCTTCCAGGATCATGCTGGTCGCCTCCGGCCATTCCCGGGGCAGCCCCACCGCGCGGGCGAACACGTTCGTCGAACCACCCGGGACGGTCGCCAGCGCGGGCAGCCGCTCGGCCATCGGCGTAGCGCCGACGCGCGTCGGCGGTTCGGCCGTCATCAGGCCGTTCACCACCTCGTTGACGGTGCCATCGCCACCCAGGGTGACGACCACGTCGACCCCCTCCGCGGCTGCCTCCCGGGCCAGCGCGACGGCGTGCCCGCGCCGACGGGTGTAGCGCACGCTGAGATCGACTTCGCTGCGCAGCGCCCGGACGAGCACGTCCCGGCTGCGTTCGCTGGTGGTGGTGGCCTTCGGATTGACCACCAGGACGGCCCGCATGGGCGGCACTGTACCTTCCGGCGGCCCGGGTATCGTGGCGCGCGTGACCATCGACTCGGACCCGATCCCCGTCACGCTCCGCTGGGCGGTCCGGCTGCTGTGGGCGGAGGCGGCCGTCGTCGGGCTGATCGCCGTCTGGCTGGTCTGGGCCGACCTCACGGCCACCCGCACCGACCTGCTGGCCGCGTTGCTGGTGACCGCGTTCGCCGTCGGAGCGGCCGTCGCGCTCTGGGCACTGGGCCGGGCGCTGCTGCGCCGTCAGGCGGGCGCACGCGCCCCCGCGATCGTGCTCCAGTTGATGCTGCTGCCGATCGGGTGGTTCATGATCCAGGCCGGGTTGGGCTGGCTGGGCGTACCGCTGATGGCGCTCGGCCTCGGCGTGGGCTGGCTGCTGGTCTGCCCACCGACGACCCGCGCCCTCGGCTTCGAGTGACCGCGCCGGTGTGCCGGACCGGTCAGTAACCGCCGGAGCGGCGGGTGAGCAGCGCGATCGTGGCCCGACCGTCGGCGGAGGAGGCGGACGCCGAGGTGGTCAGCGCGGTGAGCACCTTCCAGGCGAACGACGACTCGGCGGGCAGGGTGGCACCGCGCACGGTCGGCACTGTCACCTCGACGGTCAGCGCGTCCTCGGTGACCGCGAAGCGGCACTCCAACTCGGCGTCCCGGGTGGCGATGGCGAGCAGCATGGCGCACGCCTCGTCGACCGCGATGCGCAGATCCTCGATCTCGTCGAGCGCGAACTGCAACCGGGCCGCGAGACCGGCGGTGGCGGTACGAAGCACGCCGAGGTAACTGCCGTCGGCGGGCACCGTGAGGTGCACCACGTCATCGTCAGTCGCTGGCTGGCCAGTCAGTTGAGTCACGCCTCATCCCCCCGGTCGGGGACTCTACCCGGTCAGTCGCCCGTACGCGTGCCGGCGGTGGTGGCGTGCTCGGCCAACTCGTGGAGCGCGTCGCCGCTGAGCCGATAGGGAACCCACTCGCTCATCGGCTTCGCGCCGATCGAGGCGTAGAAACCGGCGGCCGGGTTCCAGTCGATCATCCACCACTCCAGCCGCTGGTAGCCCCGCCGTACGCAGAGGTCGGCCAGCGTGGCCAGCAGCAGTCGACCGGCGCCGGTGCCCCGGGCCGCCGGGCGGACGTAGAGATCCTCCAGGTAGATGCCGTGCACACCGGCCCAGGTGGAGAAGTTGAGGAACCACAGCGCGAAGCCGACCGGCTCGTCGTACTCGTTGACCGCGACGTGACCGAAGAGCGCCGGAGCCGTCGTACGACCGCTCCAGTTCGGCGCGTCTGACGCCACGCCGCGACCTGGAGCAGTCGCGAACAGGGCCGAGGTCAGCTGCTCGGTGGTGAGGTGGCACTGCTCCGGGGCGCGTTCGTACTCGGCCAGCTCGTGCACCATGGCGACGACGGCCGGCACGTCCTCGGGACGTGCCGGCCGGACCGTTGGGTTGACCGGGGAGGTCACGCCTTCTTGGTCTCCCAGAAGATCTTCGAGATCTCGTCGATCTTCGCGAGCAGCTTGTCGGCGGTGGCCGGGTCGAGGCTGCCCTTGACGCCACCGGCGCCAGCGAGCTTGGTGGCCTCGTTGAACAGGCTGTGCAGGTTCGGGTACTTCTCGAAGTGCGGCGGCTTGAAGTAGTCGGTCCACAGCACCCAGAGGTGGTGCTTGACCAGCTCGGCGCGCTGCTCCTTGATGATGACGGCGCGGGTGCGGAACTCCGGGTCGGTGTTCGCCTGGTACTTCTCGCAGATCATTTTGACCGACTCGGCCTCGATCCGGGCCTGAGCCGGGTCGTAGACACCGCACGGTAGGTCGCAGTGAGCGCTCGCGGTGACGCGGGGCGCAAGGATGCGCGGAAGTCGCATCGGGATCCTCCATGGGAAGTTTGCGATGATCAAAGGCGACATTACTCCTGGGGATGCTCCCCGAACGGGGTGGAGGTGAAACCAGTGGCCGCCGATCACCCGGCTGAGGTGCCCCGGCTGCGCGGGCCGCTGACCGCCGTTCTGGTGACCGGCCCGTCCATGGCCCCGACGCTGCGGCACGGCGACGCGGTGCTGGTTCGCCCCGGTGGCCGCCCGATCCGGGCCGGCGACGTGGTGGTCGCGGTCTTTCGGACCCGCCCCGATCTGCTGGTGGTGAAGCGTGCGGTCCGGCCGCACGACGGTGGCTGGTGGCTACGCGGCGACAACGACCTGATCACCGACGACTCCCGGGCGTACGGGGTGGCCGACGTGCGCGGACGGGTACTGGCCCGCTACTGGCCGCGTCCGGGGCGGGTACCTCGCCGCCAGTTATGACCCTGCTCACATCCGGGGGGTGGTGCCGACACTATGCTCGGAAAGTGCCCGGGTGACCCCCCGCACCGCGTGCCACCGCTCGCCGCCCACCTCGCGGCGGGGCCGGCCGCCTCACATCTGCTCGACAGATCCTGGAGTCACCACCATGTCTTCGTCCACCGTGGACCCCGCTGATCCCGTGTTCCTGCTGCACCGTGGCGGCAAGATGGCCGTCACCTCGACCGTGCCGCTCACCAGCCGGGAGGACCTCTCCCTGGCGTACACCCCGGGGGTGGCCCGGGTGTGTGAGGCGATCGCCGCCGACCCTGCCCTGGTGGACGACTACACCTGGGTGTCGCACACGGTCGCGGTGGTCACCGACGGTTCGGCGGTGCTCGGGCTGGGCAACATCGGCCCCCGGGCCGCGTTGCCGGTGATGGAGGGTAAAGCGGTGCTGTTCAAGCAGTTCGCCGGGGTGGACGCGGTGCCGGTGTGCCTGGACACCCAGGACGTGGACGAGATCGTCGCGGTGGTGCGGGCGCTGGCGCCCTCGTTCGGTGGGATCAACCTGGAGGACATCAGCGCGCCGCGTTGCTTCGAGATCGAGCGTCGGCTCGACGAGGCGCTGGACATCCCGGTCTTCCACGACGACCAGCACGGCACCGCGATCGTGGTGCTCGCCGCGTTGCGCAACGCCGCGACGTTGCTCGACCGCAAGCTCGGTGACCTGAGGGTGGCGGTGAGCGGCGCGGGCGCGGCCGGCGTGGCCGTGACGAAGATGCTGATCGCCGGGGGCGTCAACCCGGACCAGGTGGTGGTCTGCGACTCCAAGGGGATCATCGGCCGGCACCGCACCGAGCTGACCGGCACCAAGGCCGAGCTGGCGGAGAGCACCAACACCGACGGCCGCCACGGCGACATCACCGAGGCGCTGCGCGACGCGGACGTGCTGGTCGGGGTCTCCGGCGGGCAGATCCCCGAGGCGGCGGTGGCGCAGATGGCACCCGGCGGGATCGTGTTCGCGCTGGCGAACCCCACCCCCGAGGTGCACCCCGAGGTGGCCGCGCGACACGTCGCGGTGGTCGCCACCGGGCGCAGTGACTACCCCAACCAGATCAACAACGTGCTTGCCTTCCCCGGGGTGTTCCGGGGCGCGCTGGACGCCGGTGCCACCCGGATCACCGAGGCGATGAAGGTCGCCGCCGCGGACGCCATCGCCGGGGTGGTGGCCGAGTCGCTGACCGCCGACGCGATCGTTCCGTCCCCGCTCGACCCGCGCGTCGCGCCGGCCGTGGCCGAGGCGGTCGCCGAAGCCGCCCGCCGCGACGGCGTCGCCCGCCGCTAGCCGGTACGCGCCCCCGGCTCGTGCGTAGGCATGGGCCGGGGTGCGCCCCGGGCGGCCCGCGCGCACGCCTTCTTAACGGGCGCTCAGCTTGTTACCGTGCCGATCATGCGTGCTGCCTTTGCCTCCCGTTTCGACGACGCCGATCCGCTCGCCGCGCTCACCGTCGGCGAGCGGCCCGAGCCGACCCCGCCGGACGACGACTGGGTGACCGTGCAGGTGCGGGCCACCTCGCTCAACCACCACGACCTCTGGTCGCTGCGCGGGGTGGGTCTCACCGAGGCACAGCTGCCGATGATCCTCGGCTGCGACGCGGTCGGACTGGACCCGCACGGGCGGCCGGTGGTCGTGTACCCGGTGGTCGTCACCCCGGGTGACCCGCGGGGGGTCTCCATCCTCTCCGAGCACTTCAACGGGACGTTCGCCGAGCGGGTGGTCGTACCCCGGTCGAACCTGATCCCCCTGCCCGACGGGATGGCGGCGACCGACGCGGCGTGCCTGCCCACGGCCTGGCTGACCGCGTGGCGGATGTTGACCACCAAGGGCCGCGTCGCGGACGCCGACAGCGTGCTGGTGCAGGGCGCGGGCGGCGGCGTGGCCACCGCGGCCGTCGCGCTCGCCGTCGCGATGGGCAAGCGGGTGTACGCGACCAGCCGCGACGCCGGCAAACGGGACCGGATCTCGGCCCTCGGCGCCACCGCCGTCGAGCCCGGCGCCCGGCTGCCGGAGCGGGTGGACGTGGTGATCGAGACGGTCGGCGCGGCCACCTTCGACCACTCGCTGAAGTCCGCCGCGCCGATGGCCCGGATCGTGGTCTCCGGGGCGACCGCTGGGCACGAGCCGTCGGTCAACCTGCGCCGGGTCTTCGCCATGCAGTTGGAGATCCTGGGCACCTCGATGGGCACCCCCGGCGAGCTGTACGAGCTGCTGGCGTTCTGCTCCGACAACGAGGTGCGCCCGGTGGTGGACAGCGTCATCCCGTTCAGCCGGGTCGAGGACGCCTTCGCCCGAATGCACTCCGGTGACGCCTTCGGAAAGGTCGTCGTCGACCACACCGCCTGACGCGCCCGGCCTTCGCGGTCCCCGGTCGACCGACCGGGGACCTCAGAGGTGGTCGTCGAAGGTGGCGATGTCGCCGCGCGTCGCGTCGGTGGAGATGCGCTTCTTGGCATCCGGGTCGCCGTACAGCGACCAGCGCAGGAACTCCACCGACGTGTCCGACACGACCCGCAGCGTCGCGCCGTCGCTGAGCAGCGCCCGCCCATGGTCGCCCTTGGGCAGGCTCAGCATGGCCTTCGGCCAGGGCACCTTGTCGTAGGCGGCCTTGCCCGCCGCGTACTCGACGACCTCGTCCAGCTCGCCGTGCACGAACAACTGCGGCGCGGCCGCACCGGCGAACGCGGTGCCCACACCGAGCGCCGTGCCGGCGAACACCACCCCCGCGTCCAGCCGTTCGTCCCGGCTCGCGGTGAACAGGCCGATGGTGGTCACCCCGCCCGCCGAGTGCCCGGCGGCGGCCACCCGCTCGCCGTCCAACCGGCCGCGCAACGCGTCGCCGGCCCTGCCGTCCAACGCCAACACCTGATCCAACGCGTACGACACGTCGGCCGGCTGGTTGAGCACGTCGAGGACGTTGTTGTCAGCACCTCGGGAGGTGTGCGGGAACGCCGGCGCGGCCACCACGAAACCGGCCGCCGCCCAGCGGGTCAGCAAGGTGGCGTAGTCGTCCGGCCGCCCACCCAGGCCGTGACTGAACATCACCACCGGGAACCGGCCTTCCGCCGCCGTCGCCGACCGCCTGGCCGAGCCGCCGGACTGCCCGGCCGCCGGGTACCAGAGCGTCGTCGGCAGCGCCCGGCCGTCCCGGTTCAGCTTCAGCTGGCGTACGCCGACCGCGAAGGTGCGCTGCGGGGCCTTCCCGGCGGGAACCTGCGGTGTGGGTGTGGCGGCGGGCGGTGGTTCGACGGCCACCTGCTGGCCCTCGGTCTTCCTGGCGTCCGCCGAGCAGCCGACCAGACCGGCCATGAGGAGGGCGCTGGCCATCAGTGCGGGGGTGACGCGTCGCGACATGAATCCGATTGTGCCTTGCCCCGCAGACCTGCCCGATGGACTTCGACCCGGTGTGCCCGCCCGCTCACCAAGCGCACGCCTGCTCAACCGAGGTCAGTGGGCCGGGCGGGACTCGTAGCGGGTCAGGGGGGAGCGGGCGACGGCGGGCAGGCGGGCACCGGCGGCCTGATCGCCGTAGAGGGTCCAGCGCAGGAAGTCCGTGGTGGTGGCGACGACCGGGGCGAAACCCGGGTGGCCCGGCGTGAGGTACGCGCCGTGGTCCTGGCCGAGCAGGCTGAGGAACGCGGCCGGCCCGGGGGTGCGCGCGTACGCGGCCCGGCCGACCGTCACCGGCACCACCGGGTCGGCCGTGCCGTGCACGAAGAGCACCGGCGCGGCCGGCCCGGCGAAGCTGCCCGGCAACCCGCCCCCGGCGATCACGATCCCGGCGCGCAGCCGGGTCGGGTGGCCCTCGCTGAACATGCCGGAGGTGGTGAAGCCGCCCGCCGAGTGCCCGGCGGCGGCGACCGACGTCAGGTCGAGGTGCCCGGCGAGCGGGTCGACCCGGCTCCGGTCGAGGCCGGCCAGGTGCCGGATCAGCCGCCAGGCGTCGGCCGGCTGGTGGCGTACGTCGGCCCGGGTGAAGTGCGCGGCACCCCGTCGGGTGTGCGGGTACGCGGGTGCGGCCACCACGAAACCGGCCGCCGCCCAGCGGGCGGTCAGGTTGGCGTGCAACTCGGGAAGGCTGCCCAGCCCATGGCTGTAGATCACCACCGGGAACCGCCCGGCCGCCACCTGAGCGGTCGACGCCGGGTACCAGATCGTCACCGGCAGCGGGCGCGCCGAGTGCGGATCGAGGGTGAGCGTACGCACGCCGACGGCGTACGACCCCTCGGGCGCACGACGCGCCGAGGCTGGCCCGGTGCCGCCGCCAGCCACCGCCGTGGTCGGCGCGCAACCGGCCAGCAGCGCCGTCACCAGTACGGCCACCAGCCGACCCGCCCCCATCGCTTCACGGTAGGTGCCCGCACGGGCGTGGTGGCCCCACCGTCCGGCTCGGGTGCACCCGCCACCCGGTCCGGTCACCTCCACCGGCCGGGCCCCACCCCTGGGACGCCGTGGGCCGGGGACGGTGCCACGTGACCAGCTTCGCTAGGGTCACCGGCATGCCTGAGAACTACACAGACCCCAGCGGCAACACCGAGGCGTTCCGCGCCTTCACCCAGACGCCGGAGGCCACGGCACCGGCGGAGGCCCCGTCCCGCCTGCCGCTCATCATCGGTGCGGCAGTGGTCGTCGTCGTGGTGGTGGCACTCGTCGCCTGGCTCGCGACCGGCTGATCGGTGGGTCAGGCGGCCCCGACCACGTCGCGGGTCTGCCGGGCGATCTCCCGCTCCTCGTCGGTGCGGATGACGCAGACGCTCACCTCGGCACCGTCAGGCGAGATCAACCGGTCGCCGTCGCCGCCGTCGTTGCGGGCGTCGTCCACGGTGATGCCGAGCCGGCCCAGCCCGGCCAGCGCGGCGGCCCGCACCGGCGCGGCGTGCTCGCCGACCCCGGCGGTGAAGGCGATCGCGTCGACCCGGCCGAGCAGCGCGTAATACGCCCCGACGTAGCCGGTGATGCGCCGGCAGTACACGTCGAAGGCCAACGCCGCCGCCTGGTCGCCGCCCGCCCGGCGTTCGAGCACCTCGCGCATGTCGTTGACGCCGGTCAGCCCGAGCAGGCCACTGCGGTGGTTCAGCAGGTCGTCGATGTCGTCCACCGACAGCCCGCCCTCCCGGCGCAGGTGGAAGATCACGGTGGGGTCGATGTCGCCGCTGCGAGTCCCCATCACCAGCCCCTGCAACGGGGACATGCCCATCGAGGTGGCGACGCTGCGGCCGTTCGCCACCGCGCAGGCGCTGGCCCCGTTGCCCAGGTGCAGGGTGATCGTGTTGATCTGCTCGTACGGGCGGCCCAGCAGTTCGGCGGTGCGCCGGGACACGTACGCGTGTGAGGTGCCGTGGAAGCCGTACCGGCGGATGTCGTACCGCTCGGCGGTGTCCCGGTCGATCGCGTACGTCGCGGCGGCCTCGGGCAGGGTGTGGTGGAACGCGGTGTCGAAGACGGCGACCTGCGGGACGTCCGGCAGTGCCGCCCGGGCCACCTCGATGCCGGCCAGGTTGGCCGGGTTGTGCAGCGGGGCGAGCGGCACCAGGTCCTTGATCGCGGCCAGCACCGCGTCGTCGACCAGCACCGGCGCGCTGAACGTCCGGCCGCCGTGCACCACCCGGTGCCCGACCGCCGCCAGCCCGGTCAGGTCCAGCCCGTCCAGGATCTGCCGGACCGCACCGGTGTGGTCAGCCGGGCCGCCGCCGGGCTCACCGATCCGCTCGATGGTGCCGTGGTCGAGGGCCCGGTCACCGTCGTAGCGGCGCCACTTCACCGACGACGACCCGCAGTTGAGCACCAGCACCTGACTCACGACGCCTCCTCGGTGGCGGCCTGGATGGCGGTGATCGCCACCGTGTTGACGATGTCCGTCACCAACGCGCCCCGGGACAGGTCGTTCACCGGTCGGCGCAGGCCCTGCATGACCGGGCCGACGGCGACCGCCCCGGCGGAGCGTTGCACCGCCTTGTACGTGTTGTTGCCGGTGTTCAGGTCCGGGAAGATGAAGACCGTGGCGTGGCCCGCGACCGGGCTGTCCGGCAGCTTCGTCGCCGCCACCGTCGGGTCGATCGCCGCGTCGTACTGGATGGGCCCCTCGACCAGCAGGTCGGGCCGGCGTTCCCGGACCAGCGCGGTGGCCGCGGCGACCTTCTCCACGTCCGCGCCAGCGCCGGAACTGCCGGTGGAGTACGACAGCATGGCCACCCGGGGTTCGATGCCGAACCGGGCGGCCGTGTCGGCCGACGAGATCGCGATGTCGGCGAGCTGGGCCGCGTCCGGGTCACGGTTGACCGCGCAGTCGCCGTAGACCAGCACCCGGTCGGCGAGCAGCATGAAGAAGACGCTGGACGCCACCGAGACGTCCGGCAGCGTACGGATGATCTCGAACGCCGGCCGGATGGTGGCGGCGGTGGTGTGCGTCGCACCGGAGACCATGCCGTCGGCTCGGCCGGTCGCCACCATCAGCGTGCCGAAGTAGTTGGGCTGCGCCACGATGTCGTACGCCAACTCGGCGGTGACCCCCCGGTGGGCGCGCAGCCGGGCGTACTCGGCGGCGAAGTCGTCGCGCCACCCGCTGGTGCCCGGGTCGACCACGTGCGCGTCGCCGAGGTCGATGCCCAGCTCGCGGGTGCGCCGGGCGATCTCGTCGGGCCGGCCGAGCACCGTCAGCTCGGCCACTCCCCGGCGCAGCAGGATCTCCGCCGCGCGCAGGATCCGCTCGTCGGTGCCTTCCGGCAGCACCAGGTGCCGGGGCTTTGAGCGGGCCCGGTCGATCAGCTCGTTCTCGAACATCAGCGGGGTGACCCGTGCCGACCGGCTGACCCGCAGCCGACGGGCCAGGTCGTCGGTGTCCACACAGCGCTCGAACGCGCCGAGCGCGGCCTCCACCTTGCGGGGATTGGCCGCGCTGGGCCGGCCCTCGATACGGCTGGACGCGGCCACCGTGTCGTAGCTGTCGCTGCGTACCGAAAGCACCGCCAGCCCGGTGTTCAGCCCCTCCACCAGCCGCATGGCCCTCGGGTCGGGCTGAACGCCCAGGGTGAGCACCAACCCGGCCACCGACACCTGCCCGGCCACGTGCGCGGCGCTCGCCGCGACGAGCAGGTCGGCCCGGTCCCCAGGGGTGATCACCAGGGCGCCTTCGGTGAGGTGGCCCAGCAGGGTCGGCACGTGCGCCGCGCCGACCACGAAATCCAGCACGTCGCGCCCGAGCGCGGCGTCGTCCCCGGCCAGCAGGGTGGCGTCGAGCGCCGCCGCCACCTCGGCCACCGTCGGCGCCGACACGCTCGGCACCTCCGGGATGGCGTACGCGGGGACCGGCAGGTCGGGCAACGTCATCGGCGCGGCCACCCGGTTGGCGATGACCGCGAGCACCGTCGCGCCCAGGTCGGCCAGATCGTGGTACGCCCCCCGTACGGCCGACGCGACCGCTGCCGGCTCCTGCCCGAAGCCGTCCACCACCGGCACCACCACGCTGCCGAACTCGGTGGCCAACCGGGCGTTGAAGGCCAACTCCCGGGGGCGGGCCGGATCACCCGGGTCGTCGAAGTCGCTGCCCACCACGACCACCGCGGGGCACTGCCGCTCCACCGCCCGGTAGCGCTCGACGATCGCGGAGATCAGCTCCTCTCGCCGGCCGTCGGCGACCAGCGCCGCAGCCTCGGCGTAGCTCGCCCCGGCCAGCTCGGCGAGCGGCACCTCGACCCGGTACCGCTCGCTCAGCAGGGCGAGGATCGGGTCCGGACCGCCGCCGTCAGCCACCAGCGGCCGAAACACGCCGATCCGCCCGACCTGCCGGGACAACAACTCCGCCAACCCGAGCGCGACGGCCGACTTGCCCCCGCCGGACCCCACGCTGGTGAGGTAAACACTCCGTGCCACGTCCCACCCCCTTGCCCGGTGATCAAGAAGTTTGCGTCACGCCGGCCCCCAATGGTGACCGAAAGCTCTTGATCACCGGGGGTGAAACAGGCTGTTAGGCGTCGTCGTCGGGGTCGTCCAGGCGGGCCAGGTAGGTGGCCAGGCGTTCGATGGGGGTCTCGAACTCGGGGTTGAGGTCGACGAAATCGCGCAGGCGCTCGCCCAGCCACTCCAGGGTCACCTGGTCGTCGCCCCGGCGTTCGACCAACTCCTCGATGCCACGGTCGGTGAAGTACATGGGCACGTCCTCGTGCTCGGCCCGGTGCGGACCGGGCGGGTAGGTGGGTGGTGAGACCTGGCCGGCGGGACCTACGAGAGCCGGGGCAGGACCGTGGTGAAACGGCCCTGCCCCGGCTTCCGTGCTCAGGTCAGGTCAGGTCACGGGCGGGGGAGAGCCGCTTCGATCAGCGCGTTCTGCTCGACCTCGTGGGTCTTGGCCGAGCCGACCGCCGGGGCGGCCGCGGCCGGGCGGGAGATCCGCCGCAGCCGCACGTCCGTGAGGTGCTCCAGCAGGTTGAGCGCGACGAACGACCAGGCACCCTGGTTGGCCGGCTCCTCCTGCACCCAGGCGAAGTCCTCCGCGTTCGGGAACTGCGCCAGGGCGGCCCGGATCTCCTCCACCGGCAGCGGGTACAGCTGCTCGATCCGGATGATCGCGGTGTCGGTGACGCCGCGCTCCTGCCGGGCCTGGAACAGGTCGTAGTAGACCTTGCCGGAGCAGAGCAGCACCCGCTTCACCGACTCCGGTGCCGGGGCGGCCGTGTCGCGCAGCACCGGCTGGAAGGTGCCGGTGGTGAAGTCCTCCACCGACGAGACGCAGAGCTTGTGCCGCAGCAGCGACTTCGGTGTGAACACCACCAGCGGCTTGCGCTTGGGCGACAGGGCCTGGCGGCGCAGCAGGTGGAAGTAGTTCGCCGGGGTGGTCGGAATGGACACCCGCATGTTGTCCTCGGCGCACATCTGCAGGAACCGCTCCGGCCGGCCGGAGGTGTGGTCCGGGCCCTGACCCTCGTGGCCGTGCGGCAGCAGCAGGGTGATGGCGGAGCGCTGGCCCCACTTCACCTCACCGGACGAGATGAACTCGTCGATCACCGACTGGGCGCCGTTGACGAAGTCGCCGAACTGGGCCTCCCAGGCGACGAGGGCGTTGATGTTCTCCACCGAGTAGCCGTACTCGAAGCCCATCGCCGCGTACTCGCTGAGCAGCGAGTCGTGCACGAAGAACCGGGAGCGCTCGCCGTCGCCGGTGAGCGACTTCAGCGGCAGGTAGTCGTCCCCGGTGCGGGAGTCGACCACCGAGGCGTGCCGCTGGACGAACGTGCCGCGACGCGAGTCCTGCCCGGCGAGCCGGACGGTGACCCCGTCGTGCAGCAGGGCCCCGAACGCGATGATCTCGCCGTAGCCCCAGTCGATGTTGCCCTCGGTGGACATCTTGGCCCGCCGGTCGAGCAACTGCTGGATCCGCTTGTGCGGGGTGAAGCCCTCGGGCAGGTTGATGTGCGCCTCGCCGATGGCCTTGATCACGGAGGCGTCGGTGGCGGTGTCGACCTGCGGCTCCGGCTCCTCCTCGCGGCGCGGCCGGTTGAGCTGGCGGGGTGCCGAGGCCGCGTCCCGGGTGGCCTTGAAGACCTTCTCCAGCTGCGCCTGGTAGTCGCGCAGCAGCTCCTCCGCGTCCTCCACGGTGATGTCGCCGCGCCCGATCAGCTCCTCGGTGTAGAGCTTGCGGACCGAGCGCTTCGAGTCAATGATCTTGTACATCTGGGGGTTGGACATCGACGGGTCGTCGCCCTCGTTGTGCCCACGCCGGCGGTAGCAGACCATGTCGATCACGACGTCCTTGTTGAACGTCTGCCGGTACTCGAACGCCAGCCGGGCCACCCGGACGACCGCCTCCGGGTCGTCGCCGTTCACGTGGAAGATCGGCGCCTGGATCATCCGGGCCACGTCGGTGCTGTAGAGGCTGGACCGGCTGTACTCCGGGGCGGTGGTGAAGCCGACCTGGTTGTTGACCACCACGTGCACGGTGCCGCCGGTGCGGTAGCCCCGCAGCTGCGACAGGTTGAGCGTCTCGGCGACCACGCCCTGCCCGGCGAAGGCGGCGTCACCGTGCACCGCCAGCGGCAGCACGGTGTAGCCCTCCAGCTTGAGGTCGATCCGGTCCTGCTTGGCCCGGACGATGCCCTCCAGCACCGGGTCGACGGCCTCCAGGTGCGACGGGTTGGCCACCACCGACACCTTGACCGCGTGCTCGCCGTCGGGGGTGGTGAACTTGCCGTTCTGGCCCAGGTGGTACTTCACGTCGCCGGAGCCCTGCGTCGAGCGCGGGTCCAGGTGACCCTCGAACTCCGAGAAGATCTTCTCGTACGGCTTGCCGACGATGTTGGCCAGCACGTTGAGCCGACCCCGGTGGGCCATGCCGATGACGACCTCGTCCAGCCCGTTCTCGGCGGAGGATTCCAGCACCTCACCGAGGAGCGGGATCAGCGACTCGCCGCCCTCCAGCGAGAAGCGCTTCTGGCCGACGTACTTCGTCTGGAGGAAGGTCTCGAACGCCTCGGCGGCGTTGAGCCGGTTGAGCACGTGCTTCTGCTCGTCGGCGGACGGCTTCTCGTACTTGCGCTCGATCCGTTCCTGGACCCAGCGCCGCTCCTCCGGGTCCTGGATGTGCATGTACTCGATGCCGACGCGGCGGCAGTACGAGTCGCGCAGCACGCCGAGGATCTCGCGCAGCTTCATCCGCTGCCGGCCGGCGAAGCCGTTGACCGGGAACTCGCGGTCCAGGTCCCACAGGGTGAGCCCGTGCTGGAGGACGTCCAGGTCGGGGTGCTTACGGATCTTGAATTCCAGCGGGTCGGTGTCGGCCATCAGGTGACCGCGCACCCGGTACGCGTGGATCAGCTCGTGCACCCGGGCGGTCTTGTTGATCTGACCCTCGGAGTTGACCGCGACGTCGCGCATCCAGCGCACCGGCTCGTACGGGATGCGCAGCGCGGTGAAGATCTGGTCGTAGAAGCCGTGCTCACCCAGGATCAGCTCGTGCATCGCCTTGAGGAACTCGCCGGACTGGGCGCCCTGGATGATCCGGTGGTCGTACGTGCTGGTCAGCGTGATGATCTTGCTGACCGCCAGCTCGGCCAGGGTGGCCTCGGACATCCCCTGGTAGGGGGCCGGGTACTCCATCGCGCCCACACCGATGATCGCGCTCTGCCCCTGCATCAGCCGCGGCATCGAGTGCACGGTGCCGATGCCACCCGGGTTGGTCAGCGAGATCGTGGTGCCGGAGTAGTCCTCCATGGTCAGCTCGTTGCGCCGCGCCCGACGGACCACGTCCTCGTACGCCTGCCAGAACTGCCGGAAGTCCATCTGCTCGCAGCCCTTGATGGAGGGGACCACCAGGTTGCGGCTGCCGTCCGGCTTGGCCAGGTCGATCGCGATGCCGAGGTTGACGTGTGCCGGGCGGACCACCGCCGGCTTGCCGTTGGCCTCGGCGAAGGAGTTGTTCATCTCGGGGTGCTGCACCAGCGCGCGCACCATGGCGTAGCCGACCAGGTGGGTGAAGCTGACCTTGCCACCCCGCCCCCGGGCGAGGTGGTTGTTGATCACGATGCGGTTGTCGACGAGCAGCTTGGCCGGGACCGCGCGCACGCTGGTCGCGGTGGGCACGCTCAGCGAGGCGTCCATGTTCTGGACGATCTTCGCGGCGACGCCCCGCAACGGCGTGGTCTGCGGACCGTCGGCGGTCGGCGCGGCGGCCTTGGCGGCCGGCTTGGCCGCGGCGGCCTTCTCCGGCGTCTCCTTGGACGTGGCCGGAGCAGCGGGCTTGGCCGCAGCGGTGGGCTTGGCCGCTGCCGGCTGGGCGGCGGCCGGCTTGCTCGGGGCGGCCGGCTTGGCCGGGGCGCTCGGTTGGGTGACCGTGGCGGCAGCCTCCGGCTGGCCGTCCGGCTCGGGAGCGGCGGCCGGCTTGTCCGACGATTCGGTGCCGCGCCCGGTGCCTGCGCCCGGTGCCGGCCGGTAGTCGGCGAAGAAGTCGTGCCAGGCCGAATCGACGCTCGATGGGTCAGCGAGATAACGCTGGTACATCTCCTCGACGATCCACTCATTCGGGCCGAAACCCGCCAGTGGGTTCTCCTGCGAAGTCTGCTGGGTCGACACGGCCGGTAATCGCCTCTTTCACGCGGGTTGTGTGGCACGCGGTGTGTCCCGCCGCGCCCGATTAGGAGCGCGGAGTGGACGGCTCCCAGGCTACGCCGTACCGATCCCGCAGGCATTTCCGCCTCGGTCCCGTGGTCGGTTTCACAGAAGATGCCAGAAGTTCAGCAACACCTGCGCGTACCGGGTCCAGCTGGTAGCACCCGCCCGGCCGGGCCGCCGCCGGTCGTCGACGGCGGTGGCCCGACCCCGGGGCGGCGAGCTTGTCGTCATCGCCCCGGGGTCGCAGCCGCCGTCAGGCGATGTCGCGCCGCCGGGTGAGCAGGACGCCGACAACGCCGCCCGGCCGGGCCGCCGCCGGTCGTCGACGGCGGTGGCCCGACCCCGGGGCGGCGAGCTTGTCGTCATCGCCCCGGGGTCGCAGCCGCCGTCAGGCGATGTCGCGCCGCCGGGTGAGCAGGACGCCGACAACGCCACTGACCAGCGCGTAGCCGATCAGCACCAGGGCGCCGACCCACCAGGACGGAGTGAACTCCGAGGTACCTTCCGCGATCATGACCTGGGAGGCCACCGCGGGCCAGATCACCTGCCACTTGAGCACCGCCTGGCTGTCGAGGAGGTTCGACAGGAGCAGGAAGAGCAGACCCACCACCTGGGTGCCGATCAGATAGAGCACCGCCGCCGTGATGACCGCGCCGAGCTGGTTGTTGATCAGCGTGCCGATGCCCACCCCGAGGATCGTCCAGATGGCGTACGCCAGCAGGTTGAACAGCAGCGCCCGCTGCACCGGCCACTCACCGAGTTGCGCCCCGTAGTCGTTCGCCGACAGGAAGATCGCGCCGGCCGCCAAGTCGATCAGCGTGGTCGCCAGCCAGAAGAAGAAGCCGAGCACGCTGGCCGCGACGAGCTTGCTGACGATCACCGAGGTTCGCCGGGGAGTCGTCAGGAACGTCGTGGTCGCGGTCTGGTGGAAGAACTCGTTGGTGACCATCAGGATGCCGATGAGCATCACGAACATCAGGCCGAGGTACTGGCCCGAGGTGTAGAGGTTCGCCGCCTGCGCCGCCGGCGTCGACTGCTCCGGGCTGGCGCCGAACTCCGCGCCGTCGCCGCCGAGGACGGTCACGGCGTACCAGGCGTTGAACGCGAACGCCATGGCGATCGACAGGAACGCGCCGAGAGCCAGCCACCACCAGGTGCTGGTAGTGCGGATCTTGAGTAGCTCGGATCGGACCAGGTTCATCGGATGCCCGCCTTTCCGGCCGTCAGCTCCAGGAAGACCCGTTCCAGATCGGGCCGTTCGGTGGTCAGTTCGTGCAGCTCGACCCCGGCGGCGAGGGCGGACCGGCCGATCGTCGGGGCGTCCACCCCGCCGACCAGCAGGACGCCCTGCTCGTCGATGTCGACGGTCGCCGACTGCGCCGTGAGGGCGGCGGTCAGCGCCTCGACCTGCGGGGTGCGGACCCGGACCCGCGCGCTCTGCGCCATCGAGCCGAGCACCTGCTCGACCGGACCCTGCCGGACCAGCTGCCCGGCCGCGATGATCACCACGTCGTCGGCGAGCAGCTGCATCTCCGACAGCAGGTGGCTGGAGACCAGGACCGTGCGGCCTTCCTGGGCGAGGTTCTTGAGGAACCCGCGCATCCACCGGATGCCCTCCGGGTCGAGCCCGTTGGCCGGCTCGTCGAGGATCAGCACGCGGGGGTCACCGAGCATCGCGGCGGCGATACCGAGCCGCTGCTTCATGCCCAACGAGTAGCCCTTGAACTTGCGCGTCGCCGCCGGGGTCAGCCCGACCAGGGCCAGCGCCTCGTCGGCCCGCTGCTTCGGCAGCCCGGCCGCCGCGCAGATGACCCGCAGGTGGTTGATGCCGGTGCGGCCCTTGTGCGCGCTGGACGCCTCCAGCACCGCGCCGACGTGCCGCAGCGGGTCGGCGAGGTCGACGTACCGCTGGCCGCTGATGGTGGCCGTGCCGGCGGTCGGCGTGACCAGGTTCAGCAGCATGCGCAGCGTGGTGGTCTTACCGGCGCCGTTCGGGCCGAGGAAGCCGGTCACCCGCCCCGGCGCCACGGTGAAGGACAGGTTGTTCACCGCCCGGACGTTCTTGTACTGCTTCGTCAGACCGGACACCACGATCTGACCGTCGCTGGTGGGGCTTCGCTGCCCGTCAGTCATCGTTCTCCTCCCGTGTGGCGTCGAGTACGCCGTGGCACAGCGTGACGGCCCGGGGCAACAAGGTCAATCAGGCGCGGTCAGTACGTTCGCGTCCGTCGTGGGACGGAGGAGGCTCCTCCTTGCGAACGACAGGCGGGTTCACCGGGCGATCCAGGTGGCCCGCGCCGCGCCGAGCAACGCGCCGTCCGGGCCGTACAGGCTGGTGTGCACGAGCGCCTTGCGGCCATCGACGCCGAGCAACGCCCCGGTCACCACGCACTCGTCTCCCGGCCGGGGCAGCGCCGCGACCACGGCGGCGATCCGGCCCAGCAGGTACGGCCGGCCCGGCGCGAGCACCGCCCAACCGCCGGGGCAGTCCAGCGCCGCCCAGACCGTGGCCCCGCTGACCTGAGCGGGCGCGCGGAACGGCGCGGCCGTCCGGCCGTCCGGCAGCCGGCCGGGGAAGATCCGCAGCCCGTCGGCCCGCTGCGGCCCGCAGACGTAACAGCTGGGGAACGGATGCTCGACCGGGCCGGGGTAGCGGGCCGCGGCGGCCGTCGCCGTCTCCAGGTCGACCGGGGGTACGACCGCGTCGATCGCCCCGGCCGGGCGTACCTCGGCCACCAGGTCGCCGCCCGGGTCCCGGACCTCGCCGTCGATCAGGGTCAGCTCGGTCTCCAGTGGTGGTGGCCGGCGCAGCGTCACCTCGACCGGCCCGCCGCCTGCCTCGGCGGCGAAGATCCCCGCGCTCCAGCCGCCGTTGCCGGAGCCGGCGGGCCCGTTGTAGTGGGCTTCGATGCGCATCGTCGACCTCCGGTGGGGGCGTGCCGGCGTCGTCGCCGGCCTGTCCCGCAGCCTCGCACGCTCGCGCGGGGAACCATCCGCCGGCCGGCGTTCATCCGGCCGACACCAGTGGTCCCCGTGGATGGCAACCGGGGCCCTTACACAGATCCCATGGCCGTTCTGCATGCCGCTGGCGCCCCCTTGACGACCACCGGATACACCCTGCTGATCGCCGACGACCCGACCCAGGTCGCGGCCGCGCAACGCCTGCGCCACGAGGTGTTCGCCACCGAGCTCGGCGCCACCCTCCGCCCCGGCGAGCCCGGGCTGGACGTGGACTCCTTCGACGCGTACTGCGACCACCTGATCGTCCGCGAGGACAGCACCGGTGCGGTGGTCGGCACGTACCGGCTGTTGCCGCCGGGGCGGACCAGTCGCCGGTACGCCGAGGGCGAGTTCGACCTCACGGCGCTCGACCCGCTCCGCGACGACCTGGTCGAGACGGGCCGGTCCTGTGTGCACCCGGATCACCGCTCCGGCGCGGTGATCAACCTGATGTGGGCCGGGCTGACCCGTTACCTGCACCTGCGCGGCTCCCGCTGGCTCGGCGGCTGCGCGTCGGTGCCGGTGACCGACGGCGGGCGGATGGTGGCCGAGGTGTGGTCCCAGGCCCAGGCCCGGCACCTGTCGCCGCCGCCACTGCGGGTCCGCCCCCTGCGGCCCTGGTTCGCCGAGCCCGCTGCCGCCGCCAGCCCGGCCGCCGCTGCCCCGGGCCGGCCGGTCGCGATTCCGCCGCTCCTGCGCGGCTACCTCCGGCTCGGCGCGTGGATCTGCGGCGAGCCGTCGTACGACAGCGATTTCGGGTGCGCGGACTTCTACGTGCTCTTCTCGCTGGACCGGATGAACCCGCGCTACCTGCGGCACTTCCTGGGCGGGGAGCAGCGGTGACCGCGCGCGACCTGTGGCGGCCCGCCTCGGGCTGCGACGACGGCTGCCTGCCGGCGGCCGGCGAGGTGCCGACGGTGCCGATGGGCCGCCGGGTGCTGCGGTTGGTCGCCGCGCTCGGCATGCTACTGGCCGGGGTCGCGGTGGTGGTGCTGCTGCCGGTGCTTCCCACCCGGGAACGGCAGGCGCTGCTCAGCGGGTGGGCGCGGGCCACCGTGCGGGCCTTCGGCGTCCGCCTCGTGGTCCGGGGTCGGCTGCCCCGCCGACGCGCGCTGCTGGTCGCCAACCACATGTCCTGGCTGGACATTCTCGCGGTGCTGGCGGTCGCGCCCACCCGGATGGTCGCGAAGCGGGAGATCCGCTCCTGGCCGGTGGTCGGCCTGCTGGCCGCTGCGGCGGGCACGGTCTTCGTGGACCGTTCCCGGCCGCTGGCGCTGCCGGGCACCGTCGACCGGGTCGCCGACGCGCTGCGCGCCGGGCGGTCGGTGGCGGTCTTTCCCGAGGGTACGACGTGGTGTGCCGCGAGTGGGGCCACCGACTGCCGGCCCGGTGGTGGTTTCCGGCCCGCGACGTTCCAGGCGGCCATCGACACGGGCAGCCCGGTGGTGCCGCTGCGGCTCACCTATCGCTACGCGGTGACCGGGTCGAGCACCACGGTGGCCGCCTTCCTTGGCGCGGACACCCTGCTGCGCTCGGTGGCACGGGTGGTCGCGGCACGGGAACTGGTGCTCTCGGTGACGGTCGCCGCCGCGCTGCACCCGGCCGGTGACGCCGATCGGCGGCTGCTGGCCCGGGCCGCCGAGTCGGCCGTACACCTGTTGCCGGCGGCGGGTGCCGTGGCGCGGGCCCGGCTGCGGCCGGTGCCCACGGTGCCCCCGGCGGTTTCCGTGCCGACGCCGGCCGTTGATCGGGAGCTGGACCTGGCGGCCTGAGGGGAGCGACGACAAGCCGGTCGGTCTTGTTCTATCGCGATGTATCGCGTTACAGTCTTCTCGTGTTCGGCGCGCGTCCGCGCGTCGTCGAGAGGGGAGACGCCATGGCCGGATGGACGATCGAGAGCCCGCAGCGGCTCACCCTGGACGCTCCGGTCGCCCGGCTGGACGTCCGACTGATCAGTGGGCGGCTCAACGTGGTCGCCACCGACGGGCCGACCCGGATCGACGTCACCCAGGTCGGCCGCCGGCCGGTGCTGATCGACCACAGCGACGGTCGGCTCACTATCCGCCAGGAGCGCGGTCGGGGCTGGTCGGACGTCCTGCGGTGGTTCCGAATGATCCACCGCTACCCCCGGGTGGACGTCTCCGTCGCCGTGCCCGCCGACGTCCTCGCCGATCTCGACCTGGTCGCCGGCTCGCTGGTCGCCTCCGGCCTGCGCCGACAGACCACCGCCACCGTCGTCGCCGGGCAGATCACCCTGATGGGGCTGCGCGGCAGCACCTCCGCGAAGCTCACCTCAGGGCCGGTGGAGGCGCTCGGCGTGCGCGGCGACCTCACCCTGGAGACGGTCTCCGGGGAGGTGATCCTCGCCGACAGCGCCGCCGAGCGGGTGCAGGCGCAGACCGTGTCCGGCGCCATCACCTGCGACCTGGACAACCCCCGGCGCAGCGACATCCGGTTGACCACCATCTCGGGCAGCATCACCGTCCGGGTCCGCGAGGACAGCGACCTCGCCGTCCGGCTGAACACCGCCTCCGGCCGCATCACCAGCGGCTTTCCGCAGCTGCGCACCTCGACGTTCCCACTGCCCAGCAGCGAGGGGGTGCTCGGTGCCGGCGAAGGTAAACTCTGGGCTTCCGCGACCTCGGGGAGCATCGCCCTGCTCGCCCGAGCGGTCGACCACGACGGGGAGGAGCTGCCGTGACCTCCGTGTTCAGCCACGGGCGGCTCCGGCTCTACCTGCTCAAGCTCCTCGACGACGGCCCGAAGCACGGCTATGAGCTGATCCGCCTGCTGGAGGACCGGTTCCTCGGGCTGTACGCGCCCAGCGCCGGCACCATCTACCCCCGCCTGCAACGGTTGGAGGTCGAGGGGCTGGTCAGCCACACCGCCGCCGGTGGCCGCAAGACGTACGACATCACCGACGCCGGCCGCGCGGAGCTACGCCAGCGGGCCGACGAGTTGACCGCGCTGGAGACGGACATCGCGGCCGCGGTGGCCGACCTCTCCAGCCTGGCCGGGGAGATCCGCAGCGAGGTACGCGGATCGGTGCGCGACCTCAAGCGAGAGCTGAGCGAGGCCACCCGGCAGACCCGGCGGGCCCCCCGGTGGGAGGCCCCCGCGCCGCCGCCCCGGCCGGCGTCGACCGCCGGGCCGCACGGCGAGCTGCTCGACGAACTCGACCAGCGGCTGGCCGGCTTCACCGCCGAGGTGGGCCGACTGGTGCGCGCCCGACAGTTCAACGACACCCAGCTGCGCACCGCGATCCGGCTGATCGACGGCGCCCTCGACGGGCTGCGCCGCCTGCTGCGCTGACCGACGCCGTCGAACGGTCAGCGACTCACAGCATTTTTGCAGGAAGCGTCCAGCGCCGGTGCAGTGACGTCACCGATGATGGGCGCATGCCCGCTACCCAGACCGAGGCGCGACTGCTTGTCGTCGAGGACGACCCCAACATCCTCGAACTGCTCTCCGCGAGCCTGCGGTTCGCGGGCTTCGACGTGGCGACAGCGACAAGTGGCAGCGCGGCCCTCAGCGCCGCCAAGGACCACCGGCCCGACCTGGTGGTGCTCGACGTGATGCTCCCCGACCTCGACGGCTTCGAGGTCATCCGGATGCTCCGCGAGGGCGGCACGCGTACCCCGGTGGTGTTCCTGACCGCGCGGGACGCCACCGACGACAAGATCCGTGGGCTGACCCTGGGCGGCGACGACTACGTCACGAAGCCGTTCAGCCTGGAGGAGTTGACCGCCCGGATCCGGGCCGTGCTGCGTCGCACCACGACCGGCGAGCAGGCCCCGTCCCGGCTCACCTTCGCCGACCTGGAGTTGGACGAGGAAACCCACGAGGTGCACCGGGCCGGCCAGCGGGTGCAGCTCTCGCCGACCGAGTTCAAGCTGCTGCGGTACCTGATGCTCAACGCCAACCGGGTGCTGTCCAAGGCGCAGATCCTCGACCACGTCTGGAACTACGACTTCCGGGGCGACGACAACATCGTCGAGTCCTACATCTCGTACCTGCGGCGCAAGGTCGACACCACCCAACCCCGGCTGATCCACACCCTCCGCGGCGTCGGATACGTGCTGCGCAAGCCGGCGGCGTGAACGCGGTCGAACAGGCGAAGGGCCGGGTCCGCGGTGTTCCGCTGCGGGTCAAGCTGGTCACCTCGGTGCTGGCGCTGGTCGCCGTCGCGCTCCTGGTGATCAGCGTCTCGACCGCGTACTTCCTGCACAACTACCTGGTTGACCAGATCGACCAGGAGTTGCACGACTCCGCCAAGCGGATCCAGAACATCACGGCGTCGTCGAACCGCGTCCTGCTGCCGACCGACTACGTGGTCGTGCTGACCGACCCGATAACCGGCAAGGCGCGGGCCCCGGTCTTCGACACCAGCACCTTCCGGATGGACGATCTGCCGCCGTGGCCGACCGACGCGGACGGTTTCCGGGCCGAGGAAGAGGCCCGCAACGGTGCGCCGTTCACCGTCCGGGCTCGGGACAGTTCGGTGCGCTGGCGGATGCTCTACACCGAGCTGCCCAGCGGCCAGATAGCCGCGATCGGCCAGCACCTGACGGATGTCGACCTCGCCGTCAAGCGGCTGGCCTGGATCGACCTGCTGGTCGGCGGCGCGGTGCTGATCATGCTGGCCTCGGTCGGCGCGGCGGTCGTCCGGACCAGCCTCAAACCGCTGGTGGAGATCGAACGCACCGCCGCCGCCATCGCCGGCGGTGACCTCTCCCGCCGCGTGCCCGACCCGGAGGAGGGCCAGGCCGAGCCCACCTCGGAGTTGGGCCGGCTCTCCCGTGCGCTGAACGCGATGCTCACCCAGATCGAGGCGGCGTTCACCGCCCGAGCGGCCTCGGAGACCTCGGCGCGGTGGGCGGAGAGCGCCGCCCGGGACGCCGCCGCCGCCGCCCAGGCGTCCGAGGCGCGAGCGATCCGCTCCGAGGAGCGGATGCGGCGCTTCGTCGCCGACGCCTCGCACGAGCTGCGGACTCCGCTGACCACCATCCGTGGCTTCGCCGAGCTGTACCGGCAGGGTGCGGCCCGCGAACCGGAACAGACCGCTGGTCTGCTGCGCCGGATCGAGGACGAGGCGGCCCGGATGGGGCTGCTGGTTGAGGACCTGCTGCTGCTCGCCCGGTTGGACCGGGAACGACCACTCGCGCTGACCCCGGTGGAGCTGCCGGTGCTCGCCTCCGACGCCGTACAGGCCGCTCGGGCGATGGCCCCGGATCGGCGGATCGAGCTGGAGATCGAGCCCGACTCGGGCCCGCTCGTCGTCTCCGCCGACGACGCCCGGCTGCGTCAGGTGATCGGCAACCTGGTCACCAACGCGCTGACCCACACCCCACCAGAGGCCGAGATCCGGGTACGGCTGCGTGCCGAACCGGGCGGCTTCGCGGTCGTGGAGGTGGCCGACACCGGCCCGGGTCTCACGGCGGAACAGGCGGAACGGGTCTTCGAGCGGTTCTACCGGGCCGACGCGGCGCGTACCCGGCGGGCCGACGGCAACACCGGCACCGGCCTCGGCCTGGCCATCGTGGCGGCGCTGGTCGCCGCTCACCACGGCTCGGTCGAGGTGGCCGAGACACCCGGGGGTGGGGCCACCTTCCGGGTCCGGCTGCCGCTGCTCGCCCAGGTCGACGGAGCGGGCGAGTGACTTTCAGCCAACTTCCAGGACGGTTCCAGCTTGATTGCAGTGCTGGGGGAGAAGGTAGTGCCATGACCGAGTTCGAGTCCGACCCGCAGCGCCGGCCGGCCCCCACCGACGCCGAGCCGTCGCACCCCACCGCCGAGCTGCCGCGCGACGAGCGCGTGCAGTCCGACTCCCCGACCACTCCCGTACCGGCCGTCTCGACCGCCGATGACCCGACGGTCGTCTCGACCGCCGGTGACGCCGAGACCACCGCCGTCACCCCGGCCACCGCGCCCGCCGAGCAGCCGGCCGCCGCGCAGCCCACCGGGTACGAGCCGCCGACCGGCTACCAGCCCTCGGCCACTCCGTCTGCGCCGCCGTACCCGGTGTCCGGCCACCCGACACCCGGCCAGCCCGGCTACCCACAGCCGGCCGCCGGTCACTACCCCGGTGCCCCCTGGTACGCGGGCCAGCAGTCCGGCTGGGCCGGCGGGGGCCAGCCGGGCATGGCGTACGCCCAGCACCCTCAGCACCAGCAGCACCCGGGCCAGCACGCCCAGCACCCGGGGCAGCACCCGCAGCACCTGGGGCAGCACCCCCAGCACCCGGGCCAGCCGGTCCCGCCGTGGGGCCCGCAGGTCGCGCCGCCCGGCAGTGGCCCTCGACCGGGCCGGATCGCCAAGTTCGCCGGTGCTGGCGTCGCGGTGTTCGCCCTGATGCTCGGTTCCGGTGTGGCGGGCGGCGCCCTCGCCCTCGCCCTCGACGGTGACGGCGGCGGCATCACCCGTACCTACTCCGCGGCTCCGGTGATCAACGGCGCGGACCTGCCGAAGATCGCCGCGTCGGTGCAGGACAGCGTCGTCTCGATCACCACCGACAGCGGTGAGGGTTCCGGGGTGGTGCTCAGCGCCGACGGGTACGTGCTGACCAACAACCACGTGGTGGCGTCCGCCGCGGGCGACGCCGTGCGGGTGGTCTTCGCCGACGGCAAGACCGCCGACGCGAAGATCATCGGCACCGACCCGAAGACCGACCTCGCCGTGGTGAAGGCCAACGGGGTGAGCGACCTCAAGCCGGCGAAGTTCGGTGACAGCGACGCCATGCAGGTCGGCGACCAGGTGCTCGCCCTGGGCAGCCCGCTCGGCCTCCAGGGTTCGGTGACCTCGGGCATCCTCAGCGCCCGGGACCGCACCATCCGGGCCGGCGAGGGCCAGCCGCAGGACCCGCGCCAGCAGCAGAGCCAGACCGTCAGCTCGATCTCCGGCCTGCTCCAGACCGACGCGCCGATCAACCCCGGCAACTCGGGCGGCGCGCTGGTCAACACCCGGGGTGAGGTGATCGGCATCAACACCGCCATCGCGACCTCCGGGCAGAGCACCGGCAACATCGGCGTCGGGTTCGCCATCCCCAGCAACAAGGCCAAGGACGTCGCGGGGAAGCTCCAGCGTGGCGAGAAGGTCAGCCACCCGTCGCTCGGGGTCGGCGTCAACCAGGCCGAGGGCGGCGGCGCCCTCGTCGCGTCGGTCACCCCGGGCAGCCCGGCGGAGAAGGCCGGCCTGCAGCGCGGCGACGTCGTCACCCGGTTCGGCGACAAGCCGGTCAACGACTCGGACGACCTGGTCGGCGCGGTGCAGGCCGGCAAGGTCGGCGACCGCGTCGAGGTGCAGTTCAAGCGCAACGGTGTCGAGAAGTCGGTGACCGTGACGCTCGCCGAGACGTCCTGACCAACGATCTGTTCCTGCTTCCTCCCTCCGGCGGCGGGTGGCGGGGCCGAGGGGGTCGGCTCCGTCACCCGCCGCTTTTTTCCGCCCGACGGCGGTTCACCCGACCCGGGTGAACCGCCGTCACCCGTCTGCCGGGCAGGTTCGGTGGACGAGTGTCGGCGACCGGAACCGGGGGTGGGGTGCCATGACCGAGGTGGTGGCTGTCCGCGACGACCAGCGGATCCAACGCGACGTCCTGGCCCAGCTGGCCTGGGATGCCCAGCTGCAACCGAACGAGATCGGGGTCACCGTCGACCAGGGCGTGGTCACCCTGACCGGCATCGTGGACGGTGCCGCGCGGGGGTGGGCCGCGACGCGGTGCGCACAGCGGGTCCGTGGCGTACGGGCGGTCGCCGACGAGATGGAGGTGCGGCTGCCCGGCACTCCGGGGCGTACCGACGCCGAGGTCGCCACCGCCGCCACCCGGGCCCTGGAGTGGGACAGCTTCGTGCCGGCCGAACGGCTGGACGTGACAGTGGCCAACGGCTGGCTGATGCTGCGCGGTGAGGTCGAGTTCGGGTGGCAACGGCGTGCCGCCGAGGGCGAGCTGCGTCGACTCGACGGCGTACGGGGCATCACCAACCTGATCGAGGTACGACCCGCGGCCCCACCGGCCGCCGAGCAGCTGCGTCACGACGTCCAGCGGGCGCTGCTGCGCACGCTCGGCGGCGAGCGGGTGACCGTCGAGGTGGACGGCGACACGTTGGTCCTCGCCGGGGTGGTCCGTTCCTGGTGGGAACGCGACCAGGTCGAGCGGGTGGCGTGGTCCGCGCCCGGGGTGCGGATGGTCCACGACCAGCTCCTGGTGGGCGGGTGAGCGTCCGCCGTGTCCGGTTTACCTGGGACGGTACGGGGAAACCGCCGCCGACCGGTTCGACCGGCGGCGCCGTCGCAGCGCGGATCAACGGGGAGGATGCGTGGCCGTGAACCACCCGCCTCCGGGCCGCCCCGACGAGCGGTCGCTGCGCATCGCGATGGTGGTTCCACCGTGGTTGTCCGTACCGCCGCCCGGCTACGGCGGCCTTGAGCAGGTCGTCGCCGCGCTGGTGGACGCGCTCTGTGGGCAGGGGCACACGGTGACCCTGTTCGGTGCCGGCGGGGACCACGGCACCGCTGCCGACGGCTTCGTCTCGACCGTCGCCGAGGTCCAGTACGAGCGGCTCGGCGAATCCCTGCCCGAGCTGGCGCACCTGGCCCGGGTGAATCGGCTGATCAGCGCGGCCGACTTCGACGTGATCCACGACCACACCACGATCGGTCCGCTGGTCGCCGGCCGCCGGGCGGTGCCGACGGTCGCGACAGTGCACGGGAACCCGGTGGGGGAGTACGGCGACGTGCTGAGCGACATCGACTCGGGCGTCGCCCTGGTGGCGATCTCGCACGCCCAGCGCCGGCTGAACCAGGATCTGCCGTGGGCCGGCACGGTGCACAACGCCCTGGACATCCGCGGCTTTCCGCGTAAGCACGCACCCGGCGCCGGGCCGGTGCTGTGGCTGGCCCGGTTCAGCCCGGACAAGGGCCCGGACACCGCCATCCGGGCGTGCCGGGCGGCCGGGTTGCCCCTGCTGCTGGCCGGCAAGTGCAACGAGCCGGCCGAGCGTCGCTACTACGAGCAGGTCGTCGCGCCGATGGTCGACGAGGACGTGACCGTCGTGCTCAACGCGGACCGCGCGACGACGCTGCGGATGCTGGTCGACGCCCGCTGCCTGATTATGCCGATCCAGTGGGACGAGCCGTTCGGGATGGTGATGCTGGAGGCGATGGCGACCGGCACCCCGGTGGTCGCGCTCAACCGGGGTGCGGTGCCGGAGCTGGTTCGACCGGGGTCGACCGGGCTCGTCGTGGAACGGTCGGAGGAGCTGCCCGCGGCGTTGCTCGCGGCGCAGCGACTCGACCCGGAGGACTGCGTGGCGCACGTCGCGCAGAACTTCTCGGTCGAGCGGATGGCGAGCGGCTACGCGGAGGTCTACCAGCGCTTCGCCCTCGGCCGGCGCGAGGTACGGGAATCGGCCCGGGTGCCGGCGAACTGACCCACCACATCCGCCCGGCTCGGGCCGGGTCAGACCCGGGTCGCACCCAGCTCGGTGATGGCGGCGTCGAGCCGAGACGCGTACGCCGGACTGATGCCGCCCTCACCGAGGCGGACGGTGACCTTCTCGCGCAGCCGGGCCACCGGCGGTGCCAGGTCCTCGCGGCCGGAGCCGACGGCCACGGTCAGGTTGCGCAGCTCGTTGCGTAGGTCGAGGGCCACATCGTCGCGGATCTCCCCGGCGCTCAGCCCGGCGCTGATCAGCCCGTCGACCCGGTTCGCGGCCTCGGTCAGGGTGCCCGGGTTCGAGGTGGGCGCACCGGTGGTCGGGGTCGTCGACGGTGTCGCGGTCGGCGCGCTCGGCGCGGACGGCTCGGGGGTCGGCGGATCGGTCGACGGGGTCTCCACCGGACCAGCGGAGGGCTGCGCCCGGTGGGTCGGCTGCTGGTCGGGCAGCAGGGCCACCCCGGCCAGGGTCAGCCCGACGGCCAGCACCAGCCCCAGCGCCAGCGCCAACCGTCGACGTGACCAGCCCGACTCGCTCGTCGGCTCGCTGACAGCGAAGGAGGTCCCGCCGTCCGGTGCCGCGGGCGCCTCCGTCGCGACGGCGGGTGACTGCGGTGGCAGGGGCGGCGTGGGCACCCGGACGGTCGCGGTCGACGGCTCGGCGGGCAGCGAGTGGTCGCGGAGCGCGGTGGCGACCTGCCGGGCGGTCGGCCGATCGGCGGGGTTACGGGCGAGGCTGCGCAGGCAGGTCTGGGCCACCGCCGGGGGCAGGTCCGGTAGGTCGGCCAGCGTCGGCGGGGGACCAGTGGCCAACGCGGCGCTGAGCTGCTCCCAGGTGTCCGCCGGATACGGGACCCGGCCGGTGAGCGCCTCGTACAGCAGAACGCCGAGCGAGTAGACGTCGGTGGACGGCTGGGCCGGCGCGCCGTCGAGGCGTTCCGGGGCGACGTACGCCGGGGTGCCGAAGGTCTCGCCGTCCTCGTCCTCGTCGGGCGCGCCGATCCGGGTGGCGATGCCGAAGTCGAGCACCTTGACGCCCGTCCCGGTCATCATCACATTGGCCGGGGTGATGTCCCGGTGCACGATGCCGAGCCGGTGCGCGGCGGCCAGCGCGTCCGCGACCTGCGCGCCCACCTGGACCGCCTCGGTCCACGGCAACGGCCCCTCGGTGAGCCGTAGCTTCAACTCCTCGCCGGTGAGCAGCTCCATCACCACGAACGAGGTGATCGAGCCGTCCGGGTCGACCGTCTCGCCGTAGTCGTGCACGGAGGTCAGATGCGGGTGCACCAGCTGGGCGGCGGCCCGCGCCTCGTCGCGCACCATGCCCCGAAACCGCGCGTCGGCGGCGAGTGACGGGGCGAGCACCTTGAGCGCGACCGCCCGGTCCAGAACCTCGTCCCGGGCACGCCAGATGACCGACATGCCGCCGGCGCCGATCTGGTCCAGAAGTCGGTATCTGCGAGCCAGCAATCGGCCCGGATGCAGCGCTGCCTTCACGGATCGCACCTGCCTCAGGGGTGGGAGCGGTATCAGGTTGCGCGAATGTCTCCTGCCTGTCAACGCCAACGGCCGTCGACAGGCGGCAGCAGCCGTGCGCTGATCGCCGGTTGACGGCGGCCCATCGGCCGGCGGCGGGCCCGTGCCAGGATGAGAGACATGGTGGGGGGACCGGTGGCGTTCGTGCTCGGCGGCGGGGGAGTGCTCGGCGCGGTCGAGGTCGGCATGTTGCGGGCGCTGTTCCGCGCCGGCATCCAACCCGACATGGTGCTCGGCACCTCGATCGGCGCGGTGAACGGTGCGCTGGTCGCCGCCGACCCGTCGGAGGCGGTGACCGACCGGCTGGTCCGGCTCTGGGCCTCACCGGAGGCGAGCGAGGTGTACGGCGACTCCGTCGCCCGGCAGCTGCGCCGCTTCGCCGCCCGCACCCACCTGCACTCACCCCGGCCGCTGCGCCGCCTGCTCGAAACCGAACTGGGGGTGGACACCACCTTCGCCGACCTGCGGGTGCCGTTCCGTTGCTGCGCCGCCCACATCGAGCGGGCCGCCGAGCACTGGTTCGACAGCGGTCCGGTGGTGCCGGCGGTCATGGCGTCGGCCTCGGTGCCGGGCCTGCTTCCACCGATGCAGATCGACGGCGCGCACTACGTGGACGGCGGGATCGTCAACTCCATCCCGATCGGCGAGGCGGTGGCCGTCGGCGCCCGCCGGATCTACGTCCTTCAGGTGGGACGCATCGAACGGGAGCTGACCCCACCCCGCCGGCCGTGGGAGATCGCGCAGGTCGCGTTCGAGATCTCCCGCCGGCACCGCTTCTTCCGCGAGATGGCGGCGCTGCCCGAGGGGGTGGAGGTGCACGTCCTGCCGACCGGCGGGCTCAACCCGCGCGACGACACACCGTGGGCGTACCGGGACATGGCGGCGGTGGGGCGGCGGATCAGCCGCGCGTACACCGCTTCCCGGCGCTACCTCGCCACCCACCTGGAGCGGTGATGCCGCTGCCTCCCCGGTGGCTACGTCGGCTGTTGTTCGCCCCCGCCGTCGTGCTGCTCGCCTTCCTCGTGGTCACCACGTTGCCGGTCTGGGCGCTGCTCGCGGCGGCCGCGTCCCCGCTGGTCCCGGGCCGATTACGCCCGCTGCGACTGCTCTGGATCGGCTGCTTCTACCTGGTCTGGGACGCCGCCGCGCTGCTCGCCCTCTTCGTGCTCTGGGTGGTCTCCGGTTTCGGCTGGCGGACCCGGTCGCCGGCCTTCCAGCGTGCCCACTACGTGTTGGCCGGCTGGTTCCTGCGGGCGCTGTTCTGGCAGGCGCGGTGGACACTGCGGTTGCGCATCGACGTGGTCGGCACCGACCCGGACACCGCCCTGCCCGGCCGACCCGAGCTGGTGCTCTGCCGACACGCCGGGCCCGGCGACTCGTTCATCCTGATCCACGGTCTGGTCAACTGGTTCCACCGGGAGCCGCGGATCGTCCTGAAGGACAGCCTCCAGTGGGATCCGGCGATCGACGTGCTGCTCAACCGGCTGCCCAACCGGTTCATCGCGCCGACCCCGGAGCGAGGCGAGGAGACGGTACGCCAGGTCGGGCACCTCGCCACCGGCCTGGACGACAACGACGCGTTCGTGATCTTCCCCGAGGGCGGCAACTTCACCCCCAGGCGACGACTGCGCGCCATCGCCCGACTGCGCTCCCTCGGCCTGGAACGGATGGCCCTGCGCGCCGAGCGGATGCGGCACGTGCTCGCCCCGCAGCCCGGCGGGATGCTCGCCGCGCTGGACGCCGCACCGGACGCCGGGGTCATCTTCGTCGCCCACACCGGTCTGGACCGGATGCTCACCGTCGCCGACGTGTGGCGGGAACTGCCGATGGACAAACGGATCGTGATGCGGTTCTGGTCGGTGCCACCGGAGGACGTTCCGACCGGGCGGCAGCAGCGCATCGACTGGCTCTTCGACTGGTGGGCGCAGATTGACTCCTGGATCGCCGGTAACCGGTGAGCGAAAGGCGGGTTCCGGTGAGCGTGACGATGCGGAGCGTAAGGGTCGCGAGCGAAAGGCGGGCTCAGCGGCGTATGGCCGCGTAGGGTGCGGGCGTGGACGAGATCTGCGTGGTGACGACGGTGGTGGACGCGCGTTCGGTCGCCGACGTGCTGGCGGCCGCGGCCGTCGCCGGCAGGCTCGCCGCCTGCGCCCAGGTGGGTGGTCAGGTGGACAGCACGTACTGGTGGCGGTCCGGGATGGAGACGAGCACCGAGTGGTCGGTACAGTTCAAGACCGCACCGGATCGGCTCGCCGCGCTGCTGGACCAGATCCGGGTCAGCCATCCGTACGAGGTGCCGGAGATTCTGGTGTCCAGGGTGGAGAGCGGCAACCCCGACTACGCGATGTGGGTGTACGAGCACACGCGATCCTGAGTACGCGCACTCTGGGTGGAAGCCGGGTCGGGTGTCGATGATGGCCGGGTGGACGACACCCGTTACCCCTGCCCCGCCTGCGGTGCGCCGGCCGATCTGAGCGCCGGTTGTTCCGGCTGCCGGCGCGCGCCCGACCCGATCGCCGCTGAGGTGGTTCGGCTGAGCCGGGAGGTCGCCGAGCTTGAGCCGGAGGTGGAGCGGGCCCGTCGCACGTACACCGAGTTGGCCGGACGTCTGTCGGCCGTGTCGCGGCGGCGGGCCGAACTGGCGGCGGCCGTCCGGGCCGGGTTGGCCGCCCCGGTGGTGGCGCGCCCGATGTCTCCGGTCGCGCCGATGCCGTCGATTGGCCGGGGGCCCGGGGGCGCGGGAGATGCGCGGCCGGGTGCGGCGGAGACCTCGACCCGGACCGTGCAGGGTCTGCTGTTCGTCCTCGGTGGACTCCTGCTGGGTACCGCTGCGGTGGTGTTCACCGCGGTGGCCTGGGCGGCGGTCGGGGTTGGTGGGCGGGCGTTGATCCTGGCGGCGTTCACGGCGCTCGCTCTGGGCGTACCGCTGCTGGCGGTCCGCCGTGGACTGCGCGGTACGGCGGAGACGTTCGCCGCGGTCGGGTTGCTGCTGGTGGTGCTGGACGGTTACGCGGCCTGGTCGGTGGACCTGGCCGGGGTGGCCAACTGGCCGGGCAGCCGGTACGCCGCGCTGGTCGGGGGGGCCAGCGCGGCGGTCGCCGTGGCGTACGGCAGGTGGAGCAGGTTGACGGGGCCCTGGTTCGCCGCCCTGATAGCCGCCCAGCCGGTGTTGCCGTTGCTCGCCGCGGAGGCCGGGCTGGGGGCGGCCGGGTGGGCGCTGGTCCTGCTCGGGGTGGCGCTGCTGAACCTGGCGGTGTTCGCCGCGTTGCGTGGCCGGGAGGGGGCTGCGCAGCTCGTCGGCCGGGTGCTGGCCGGGGTCGCCCACGTCGGCGCGCTGGTGGGCGCGACCGGATGTGCGGTGGTGCCGCTGCTCAGTGGGCGGGCGGGGGGATCGCCACTGCTGGCCGGGTTGCCGTTGTTGCTGGTCGCGCTGACCGGCCTGGGCGCGGCCTGGCTCGTCGGAGGGCGGGCGCTGCGGGCGGCGGCGGCCGGGCTGCTGGTGCCGGTGTTCGCCGCCGCCCTGCTGCGTCCGGTGGCCGAGCTGCGGCCGTCCCTGCTGCTGCTCGCGGCGGCGACGGGGGCGCTCGGGCTGGCGGCCGCCGTGCGGCTGCTGCCTGCGTCGGTCGGGGCGGCGGCAGGTGACGGTTGGCGGACCGGGCCGCGTGCTGGTGCGCTCTTCGTCGCGGCGGGCACGGCGCAGGTCACCGTGCTGATCACCCTTGGGCTGGCGGGTGCCGCGGTCGGCCGGTCGCTGCCCGCCTGGGACGGGGCCGGGATGGGGCCGGACCTGCGCTGGGGTTGGCAGTTGGCCCCCGCCGTGGCGCTGACGGTCGGCGCGATGGTGCTCCTGCTGCCCCGCACGGTGCGGGATGTGCTCGCCACGATTGGCGCGACGGTGGTGCTGTTCGCCGTGCCCGCCGGCTGGACAGCCTCCTGGCCGCAGGTGGTGGCCGTCGACCTGGTCGGCGGGGTCGCGCTGCTGCTCGCCGTGCTGGCCCGCCCGACGACTCCACCGGTGCCCCTGTTCACCCGTGTGCTCGGTGGTGCCGTCCTGCTCGGGCACGGGTTACTGGTCGCCCTGGCCGCCCCGACCGGTGCCCTGGTGGCGCTCGGCGCTCTCACGGTGGTCGGGCTGGCGCTGGCCGTACGACGGGGGGCCGGAGCGTACCGGGAGGTGGCCGGCGCCGGTCTGCTCGTCGCGCAGCTCGCGCTGCCCGGGGTCGCGGCGGTGGCGCTGTTCGCCACGGGCGCGCCGCCCTGGTGGCAGGCCCGGCTCGCGCTGGCCGCCGCCGGGCTGTCGCTGGGCGCGGCGCTCGCGGCGCGTCGCCACCGGGCCGAGCTGACCGGGTACGCGCTGACCGGTGCCGTCGTCGCGGTGGCCCTGCCCGGCCTCGTGCCGCTGGTCGGGGCGGGTGACGAGCCGCTTGCGCTGTACGCCGCGCTCGCCGCGCTGGGTGTCGCGTTCGTCGCCCTCGACGACCCGCCGACGGCCGACGAGCGCGTACCGGCCCGGTCGGCGCTGACGCTGGCGGCGGGCGCAACGCTGGCGGTGGTGGGCGTCCTGGCGGCCCTGCCGACGGTGCTGGACGCGCTCGTGTCGCCTTCCGGCGGCCGGGACCGGGTGTGGTCCGGGGTGCCCTCGGTCGTCGCCGACCCGACGGTGCTGCCGGTCGGGTTCGCGCTGGTCGTGCTGGCGGTGGCCGCCGCGCTGGCCGGTCGGCGGGTCGGCCTGCCGCTGCCGCCCGTGCTGCCGTTCGTCGCGGCGGCGCTGCCGGTGCTGCTCGTCGCGGTCGGCGCGCCGTGGCCGGTGCTGCCGGCCGCCGTCCTGCTCGTCGGCCTGGCCGCGCTGCTGTTCACCGCGCTGGCCGCGCCCCGCCCGGCGCTCGCACCGATCGCCGTACCGGTGGGCGTGGTGCTGGTGGCCTCCGGTGTGCTCGGTCTGCTGGCCACCCGGGCCGGGACGTTGGCGGCCGAGGGGGTGCTGCTGGTGGCGGCGGTCGCGGTCGCCGTCGGAGCGCGCCAGTTCGAGGTACGGGTCGTCGGCTGTCTCGCCGCCGTGGGCGCGGCGACCGCGCTGGCGGTGACCGCTCCGCTCGCCGGTGGGCTGCCGCTGCGGGCCGCCGCGTACCCACTGCTGGCGGTTGCCGCGTTGGTGCTGGCCGCCGCAGCGCTCACCCCGGCGCGGGTCCGGCTGGGCCGCGTCCTGGACGCCACCGCGCAGGCCGTCGCGCTGGTGGCTGCGGTGCTCACCGTCGAGGTGGCACGGCACCTCGCCACCGTCTGCGTGCTCTGGGGTGTCGCCGTCGCGCTGCGACTGCTGCGCCGGGGTGAACCGGCCGGTCGGCGGTGGACGTTCGCCGGGATCGCCGCCGGCAGCGAGTTGCTCGGGGCCTGGGTGCTGCTGGCCGCCGGTGGGGTGACGGTGCTGGAGGCGTACACCCTGCCGGCCGCGGCGCTCGCCGTCGGCGCGGGTCTGCTGGCGCTGCGCACCCGGCCGGGGCTGACCAGCTGGCCGGCCCTCGGCCCGGGGGTGGTCGCGGCGTTGCTGCCCAGCCTCATGTCGGTGCTGGCCGGGTCGGACCCGCAGCCGTGGCGGCGGCTGCTCCTCGGCGCGGCGGCGCTCGGCGTCGTCCTGGCCGGGGCGACCCGCCGATGGCAGGCGCCGGTGCTGCTCGGCGGTGGGGTGTTGACCCTGCTGGCGCTGCACGAGCTGGCCCGGGGGTGGGATCTGCTGCCCCGCTGGATCTATCTGGGGGTCGGCGGGTTGGTGCTGGTCGGGCTCGCCGCCACCTACGAGCGGCGGCGCCGTGACCTGGCTCGACTGCGCGCCGCCGTGGGCCGACTCGGCTGAACCGGAACCCGTAGGGGTAGGGCCTGCCCTACCCCCCATTCGGGGGCTGTCGGGGTTACTCAGCGCTACCGCGACCGGGAGACTTGACATTAAGCCCGAACCACCCCGGTACGGGCGCAAGCGGAACGGGAGCAGCGATGGCGCTCGGAGCGGTGGCGGAACCGCCGGTACGACGGCGAGGCAGTGACTACGCACAGTTGTCCCGACGGATCAGCCAGGCGGGCCTGCTGGAGCGGCGTCCCGGCTGGTATGTCACCCGCATCGTGTTCACCCTCGGTGCCTTCGTGGCCGGCTGGGTGGCCGTGTTCCTGCTCGGCGACTCGTGGTGGCAGCTTCCACTCGCGGCCCTGATGGCGGTGGCCACCACCCAGGTCGCGTTCCTCGGCCACGACGCCGGGCACCGCCAGATGTTCCGTCGGCGTGGCCCCAGCGAGGTGGTGGGGTTGTTCGCCGGCAACGTGGCGGTGGGGATCAGCTACGGCTGGTGGGTCGACAAGCACAACCGGCACCACGCCAACCCGAACCACGAGGACGAGGACCCGGACGTCGGCGCGGGCGCCCTGGTGTGGACGCGCGAGCAGGCGTTGGAGACCCGTGGGGTCGGTCGCTGGCTGGCGAAGCGGCAGGCGTACCTCTTCTTCCCGATGCTCCTGCTGGAAGGTCTGAACCTGCACGTGGCGAGCATCCGGGCGATCGTCGGTCGGGAGCCGAACGGCGGGTACAGCGTTCCGATGCGGCACCGGACGGTCGAGGCGGCGCTGCTCGTCGCGCACACCATCGGTTACGTGGCACTGCTGTTGGCGGTCATGTCGCCGGTCAAGGCGCTGCTCTTCGCCGTCGTGCACCAGGCGCTGTGGGGCCTCTACATGGGTTGCGCGTTCGCGCCGAACCACAAGGGCATGCCGATGCCGACCGCCGAGGACGAGTTGGACTTCCTGCGTAAGCAGGTGCTGACCTCCCGTAACGTGCGGGGCAGCCGATTGGTGGACACCGCACTCGGCGGTCTCAACTACCAGATCGAGCACCACCTCTTCCCGAACATGCCGCGCGCCAACCTGCGCCGGGCCCAGCCGATCGTCCGTGCCTACTGCGTCGAGCAGGGCATCCCGTACGCCGAGACCGGGCTGGTCGAGTCGTACCGGCAGGCACTCGGTCATCTGCACGAGGTGGGGCGGCCGCTGCGCGGCTGAACACACCAGGGGGAGGGCGGGGACGGTGCCGGACGGCACCGTCCCCGCCTGCGCGTATCGGGCCGATCGACACCCCGCTACCGCTGGTCCGTGCCGGCCGTCGTCCCCGGTAGGGTCGGGCGCATGGCAGACCTGCTCACCGCGGGAGCGGTGCGAGATGAGCTGGGCGGGCTGACGGGCTGGTCCCCGACCCGGCGAATTGGCGACATCGTCCGGAGTGCGGCATGAGATTCGAGATCAGCAAGGTGCTGGACGCCATCGAGGGTCGGGTCTGCACCGACCCGGGGCTGGCCCGAGCCGTGGTCGACCTGGCCGAGGTGATCCGCTACCAGGACATCGACGGTGGTCGGCCGGCCAGCCTGCTGCGCCTCGGCATGGTCATCGACGCGCTCTCCCGGGAGCTGGAGGAAGACAGCGTCCAGGTCTACGCGGTGGTGCACCGGGCGTTGCTCTCCGACGCCGACCTCACCTCGAACGAGCGGATGGTCGTCCGCCGCTGGGCCGACGACGGGCTCGTCGAGGTGCTCGACAACCCGGGTGACCGGATGTTGGAGGTCGCCGACCTGCTCGGGCTGCCGGTGCTCAGCCGGGTCCGCTTCGACGGGCTGCGCGGTCGGTTCCCGTGGCTGGTCGAGCAGCCCGGTCGGGTGGTCGCCCCGGTGCCCGGCGCCGGCGGGCCGGTGTTCATCGCACACGTCGGAGGCGGTCACTCGCCGGTGGCCGGCAAACGGTCACCGACCGGCGTCAAACTGCTGGCCCGCCACTGGCGCTGCCCGGAATCCGGCTGCGCCCTGTTCGGCGGCGGCGGTGGGGGTGGCGCGTTCGCCGACCTGGCCGGGGGTGCCGACCGCAGCCCCGCCGCGCAGCCGCCGCCCGCACTGCGCAACGGGGTGCCGACCTGCCCCCGGCACGGGGCACGGCTCGGTGACGCCGGCCCGCGTCCGCGTACGGAGGTGCTCGCGGTGCGCATCGGCGGTCTGGTCCGGCGGCGGTTCGTGCTCACCGACGAAAAGCCGGTGGTGGCTGGCCGGGCGCCGGAGCAGGACGGCGGGATCATGCTCGGGCAGTGGCTCAACGACGAGGCCCGACGTTGGATCAGCCGTGGTCACGTCCGCTTCGAGCTGCGCGTCGGCGAGGTCATCGTGACCGACGTCAGCACCAACGGCTCCGGCATCCGCCCGGCCGGTTCGATGACCGAGTCGGACCGGATCCCGCTGGCACCGCAGCAGTCCCGGGTGCTGGGCGAGAACGACATGGTGGAGTTGTACCCGGGGGTGCAGATCGGTCGGGCCGAGGAACTGCCCACCGGTGCCCCGTTCACCCCGACCTCGGTGATGGCCGAGGCCCCGACGATGGCCATGCGTCTGCCCCGGCCCTGACGCGGAAGGCGGGCGTCGGAACGCCGACGCCCGCCTTCCACCACATTCCTGGTTCAGCCGGCCAGCACCTCGGCCAGCTGGGTCACCGCCAGGTCGATCTCCTCCTCGGTGATCACCAGCGGCGGGGCGAGCCGGATGGTGGAACCGTGGGTGTCCTTGGCGAGCACACCCCGGGCGGCGAGCCGCTCACACGCCTCCCGACCGGTCATCAGCGCCGGGTCGATGTCCAGACCCGCCCACAGGCCACGGACGCGTACCCCGACGAGACCCTTGCCGACCAGCCCTTCCAGGCCGGCCCGCAGCCGCTCGCCCAGCTGGGCTGAACGGCGCTGGAACTCGCCGGTGGACAGCAGCCGGACCACCTCGATCGCCACCGCGCAGGCGAGCGGGTTACCGCCGAAGGTGGAGCCGTGCTGGCCGGGCTTGAGCACGCCGAGCACGTCGGCGTTCGCGGCCACCGCGGACACCGGCACGATGCCGCCGCCGAGCGCCTTGCCGAGCAGGTACATGTCGGGCACCACGCCCTCGTGGTCACAGGCGAAGGTCGCGCCGGTACGCCCCAGGCCCGACTGGATCTCGTCGGCGATGAACAGCACGTTGCGCTCGGTGCAGACCTGGCGTACGCCCGGCAGGTAGCCCTCCGGCGGCACCACCACACCCTGCTCACCCTGGATCGGCTCCAGCAGCACGGCCACGGTGTTCTCGTTGATCGCGGCGGTCAGCGCGTCCAGGTCGCCGTACGGCACGACCGTGAACCCCGGGGTGTACGGCCCGAAGTCGGCGCGGGCGTCCTCGTCGGTGGAGAAGCTCACGATGGTGGTGGTCCGACCGTGGAAGTTGCCCTCCGCGACCACGATGTTGGCCTGCCCGGCGGGCACACCCTTGACCTGGTAGCCCCACTTGCGGGCCACCTTGATCCCGGTCTCCACCGCCTCCGCGCCGGTGTTCATCGGCAGCACGAGGTCCTTGCCGCACAGCTCGGCCAACTCCCGACAGAAGTCGGCGAACTGGTCGTGGATGAACGCCCGGCTGGTCAGCGTGAGCCGGTCCAGTTGGGCGTGCGCGGCGGCGATCAGCTGCGGGTGCCGGTGACCGAAGTTCAGCGCGGAGTAGCCGGCCAGGCAGTCCAGGTAGCGGCGGCCGTCCACATCGGTGAGCCAGGCACCCTCGGCGGACGAGATCACCACCGGCAGCGGGTGGTAGTTGTGCGCGGTCCAGCGTTCGGCGTCCCGGACCGCTCCCGGCGTACGCAGCTTGTCATCCACGATCACTTGCTTGCCTTTCCCTGACGGAGTCGCAGCGTGCAGCACTTCGGTCCGCCGCCGGCCTTACGTAGCTCGGACAGGTCGACCCCGATGGTTTCGTAGCCCCGGTCGCGCAACGCGGCGGCCAGGTCGGTGGCCTGCGCGGGCAGCACCACGTGCCGCCCGTCGCTGACCGCGTTCAGTCCCAGCACCTCGGCGTCGGCCATGGTGGCGTGCACCGCGTCGGGGAAGAGCCGCCGCAGCACGGCCTGGCTGCCGGGGGAGAACGCCTCCGGCAGGTACGCCACGGTCCGCTCGTCGAGCACGGTCAACGCGGTGTCCAGGTGGTAGAAGCGCGGGTCGACCAACTGCATGGTGATCACCGGGTAGCCGAAGACCTCCTGCAACTGGGCGTGCGCGGCGTGCGCCGTACGGAAGCCGGTGCCGGCCAGCAGGTGGTCACCGGCCAACAGGACGTCGCCCTCGCCCTCGTTGACGTGCTTCGGGTCGTACATCTCGAAGCCGGCGGCCTCGAACCAGGCCCGGTACGCGGGCGCCTCGTCGGCGCGCTGCGGGTCACGGAACTGCACGGCCATCGCCTTGCCGTCGATCACCGTGCCGCCGTTGGCAGCGAAGACCATGTCGGGCAGACCGGGCACCGGAGTGATCTCCTCGACGGTGTGGCCCAGGTCGCGGTACGTCTGGCGCAGCTGCTCCCACTGCCGGATGGCCAGCGCGGCGTCGACCGGCGCGCTCGGGTCCATCCAGGGGTTGATGGCGTAGTCGACGGCGAAGTACGTCGGCCGGCACATCAACAGGCGCTGGCTGGTGGCGTCCATCGTCATTGTCCTGCTCCCAGGGGTCGGGCGCGCCCGGCCACCGTGGCCCACGGGCTGGCGCCGTGGCTCAACGTTATGCGGCGTCAGCGGCAGGATCCACCACTGAGAGTTGCGCAGACCGAAGATTCGTTGCGTCTGGACGGCTTTTGGCTACGAAACGTTGTGCTGCGGGTTGTGCGGGTCGGGCTTCGTGTTTCCGGCCACCTGCCGTGGGGCTTTCGCAGAGCCTTTGCTCTGCTGCCTAATACGCGCCACCCACCTGTCTGTGCGCCCGCGCACCCACCTGTCTGTGCGCCCGCGCACCCGCCTGTCTGTGCGCCCGCGCGCCCACCGCCGTGCCCGCCCGGACGCACGGGTGCCCGCCCGGACGCCCGGGCGCTGGGCGTGTGAGTGGCGCATGGGGGGGGGGGGGGGGGGGGGGGGGGGGGGGGGTGCAGAGCAAAGGGGGCAGGCACCGCGGTTGGGCCGTCGCTGTCCGCAGGGTTTCTGTTCGTTTGTGCCGGCGAGCCATCCCGAGGGGACTGGCGAAGCCCGAAAACACTTCAGGGGCGGCGAACCGCCGCCCCTGAAAGGGTGTCGCCCGGCCGGTGAACCACCGGACTGGTCGGGCTGCCGGCGAACCGCCGGCTGTTCGCCGGTGCATCACCGGCGAGCGGAACAGTGCCCGCTAGAAACGATCGACAAACTGTGAGTCAAGCCACTCGCGGAACCGCTGCACCCAGTCGCCGTCGGTGGTGGGCCAGTCGAACTGGCCGGTCATCGCGAGCACTCCGATCACGACCGCGGCCAGCCCGATGAGCACCCCGAAGAGCGCGTCGGTCTTGCCGGCGACGTGCCGACGGCGGGTGGCCATCAGGCCGAGCACCGCGAGCACCGCACCGAACGCGCCGAGCCCGATGCCGTACCCGGCCAGGGTCCCGGTCAGCACGAAGAGCGCACCGGCCACGGACACGATCAGGCCGAGCGTGGCGAGCAGGCTGGCCCGCGGCTTCGGGTCACGCGTCACCGGCGGCTCGGGCGCGGTCACGCCCGGGGTCCGGTCGACGGAGCGGCCCGTGCCGACCCGGTCGGTGGCGTCGGGCCGCCGGGTGGAAGTGCTGTCGAGGTCGGCGTCGCGCTCGGCGGTGCGCGCCGTGGTCGGGGCGACGGCGGGCCGGGCGTCGGTCTGGGCGGTGCGCGGCTCGGGCGCGACCGGGCGGGTCGTGCCGGTCACGGGCTCGGGTGCGACGGGGCGGGTGGTGCCGTTCGACGGCTCGGGCGCGACCGGGCGGGCGGTGCCGGTCCGCGGCTCGGCCTCCGCCGGTCGCTTGGTGGCGGCCCGCGCCACCGCCGCCCGCTCGTTGGCCCGCCGCTCGGCCTCGCTGGGCTGGCCGTCGGTCGCGCCGGCGCTGGCGTACGTCGTCTGGTCGCCATCGCGGTCGGTGACCACCGGGCGGCCGCCGTTGTCGCCGGTCGGGCCAGTCCCGGTGACCGGGGTGTCGCGGCCGTCCACGCGGCCGTCGAGGTTCTCGTCCCGCGGCGGTGCCGGCTCGGACCGGCGGGACAGCGAAGGAATCCTGACCACTACACACCTCCTGATGAATGCGTGGTGGCCGACGAAAAGGGTGGCACCCACGCGGTGTCGTCTCTTGAGTACCCACCTGGGTGTTTCCTGACACCAATCCTGGGTACGGCCGCCGAGAGTCGCCTTGGTGGGGCCTGCCCCGCCCTGTCATGCCGTGGGCTTGATCGACTCGGGTTCCTGCAAAACGCGGTGTCCCGCCCACGTGGACACCCCGGTTTCCTGAAACCCGAGTCGATCAACGCGCGGTGAGGGCCTGCGGCGTTCGGCGGGGCGAGGTCCGAGTCGATCAACGCGCGGTGAGGGCCTGCGGTGATCGGCGCGGCGGGACCCATGTTGGTCCGTGCGGGGCTTGGCGGGGGAGGGCTGGCTATCCTTGGCACCCGTGCCAGAGGGACACACGATCCATCGCCTGGCGGCCCGGCACGCCGAGCTGTTCGCCGGGGACAAGCTGCACGCCGCGAGCCCGCAGGGTCGTTTCGCCGAGGGGTCCGCCCGGCTGTCCGGGACCGTGCTGGAGGGCACCGAGGCGTACGGGAAGCACCTGCTGCACCACCACGCCGGCGAGCTGACGCTGCACGTTCACCTTGGGTTGTACGGCAAGTTCACCGACGGGGCGGGGGAGCCACCGGAGCCGGTCGGTCAGGTGCGGCTGCGGCTGGCCAGCGACCGGCACTGGCTCGACCTGCGCGGGCCAACGGCCTGTGAGCTGCTCACCCCGCCCGAGGTGGCTGCGCTGCGGGGTCGCCTCGGGCCGGATCCGTTGCGCGCTGACGCCGACCCGGAGCGGGCGTACGCCCGGATTTCGCGCAGTTCCACGCCCCTCGCCGCGTTGCTGCTGGACCAGTCGGTGGTGGCCGGCACGGGGTTGATCTTCGTGACTGAGGCGCTGTTCCGGGCCGGCCTGCCGCCGACCATGCCGGGTCGACAGGTGACCAGAGCCATCTGGGACGTGCTCTGGGCTGATCTCGTCGGGTTGATGCGACTCGCGGTCGAGCACGGGCGGATCGACACGGTCCGCGACGCGCACCTGCCGGAGGCGATGGGCCGACCGGCGCGGGTGGACCGGCACGGTGGCGAGGTGTACGTCTACCGTCGTCCGGGGGCACCCTGCCACGTCTGTGGCACCGAGGTCAGCCGGGGCGAGTTGGCCGGCCGCAACCTGTACTGGTGTCGTACCTGCCAGGGCGGTTGAGCCGGTCGTCGCCCCGGCGCCCACCGCGCCTTGTGCCTCAGTCGCCGTTGAGCAACCAGCGGACCACTTCGACCTTCTGCGGAAAGACAGTGCCGTCGGCGACGCTCCAGGCCAGCGTGTGTCCGATCGTCCAACCTCGGACCCGTTCCCGGTCCAGTCCCAGCTCGGTGCTGAGCCGGTCCAGCCGGTGTCGGACGGCGGCCGGTGAGTGGCCCAACTCGGCGCCGCGCACCATCGGCACGACGGAGAACTCGCGCTCCCCGGTCAGCGGCTTCGGGTCGATCGCCAGCCACGGCCCCCGATCGGCGGCGAGCGAATCGGCGGCGAGCACGTTGCCGGCGTGCAGGTCCTGGTTGACCAGCACCTGCTCGCCCTGACTCGACGCCAGCTCGCCGAGCAGGGTCAGTGCCGCGTCCAGCAACCGCCGCTCGTACGGCTGGTCGGCCCGTTGCCAGGCACGGGGCATCCGGTCGATCCAGCCGGCGGCCTCGTCGGCCAGCGGGGTGAACGGCGCGCCGGCCGGTCGCCAGAGCCGGGGGAGGAGCCCGATCATCGCGTCCAGTGCCTGCTCCGGTGGGAGTTCGTGCAGTGCGGTGCCGGGCTGGCAGCGTTCGAGCAGCAGGGCACGCCGCTCGGGGTCGTGGGCGAGCAGTCGGACCGCCCCGTCGCCGTCCCAGTGGGCCAACGCGTCGGCCTCGTGCCGGCTCTCCTCGTCGGGGTACTGGAGCTTCAACACCGCCGCCGTGCCGTCGGGCAGGTCGGCGGGGAGCGCCAGTGAGGCGTACGCGTACGGGAAGGGCGGGCCGAGCCGCAGCGACCACCGTTCGGCGCACTCCGTCAGCCAGGTGGGGAGCACGGCCAGCCAGGCCCGGCCGGCGGGTGTTCCGCGTACCCAGTCGAGCCCAACGGGTAGATCCATCTGGCCCTCCTGAGCCGTGCGGTCGTGCGCGTCGGTGGGTGAGGGGCGTTCCCACGCTGGTCCACAGTGGCTAGCGTGGACGGGTGCGGATGGGCGTGAACGTACCGAACGTCGCTTCGGGCGCCGAGCCCGACGTGCGGCGGTGACCCCGGACGTGGCCGAGCATCACAAGTCCCAGGAGGATCGATGACCCCGGACGACGAGAAGTTTCTCCGGCACGCCGTGGAGATCGCCAGGCGGGCCGGGGCCTCCGGTGAACGGCCGTTCGGGTCGTTGCTGGTCAATGCGGAGGGTGTCGTCCTGATCGAGGACCACAACACTGTGGTGTCCGACGCGGACATCACCGCCCATCCGGAGTTGAAGTTGGCCCGCTGGGCGGCGCGGGAGCTTTCTCTGGAGGTGGCCGCCGGCACCACGATGTTCACCAGCTGCCAGCCCTGCGCGATGTGCGCGACCGCGATCGACCGTTCCGGCCTGGGTCGGGTGGTGTACGCCCTGTCCACGGAGCAGTTCGAGCAGGTCAAGCCGGCCACCCCGGCGCTGCCTCCGGTTCGGTACGAGGGGCCGGCGTTGTTCGACGAGGCGCGCCAGCCGATCGACGACTACTACTGAGCGGAGCTGCGGCGCGATGGTGTGACGCAGACGGAATTGACAGTCGGCCGACTGTCGGAGCAGGGTTGGGTGGTGACAACGATGTCAACGGACAAAAAGGAAGGGATCGTACGATGGTCCACTTCCGGCCGCACCCCGTGCGCGGTGTCCTGTTGACGTTCTCCGGCGCGGACCCGGTCCGTCCGCCGATCCTGGCCGTATGTCCCATTCCTACCCGACGGTGACCAGCTGAGATGACCGACGTGCCCCGATCCGACGCCGAAACGACACCCGCTCCGCCGGGGTCACCAGACCTGCCCGATCTGGACGAGTTCCTCGTCGACCAGACCCGGACGCTGCTCGACACCGCCCGCCGCTCGGTCCGGTCCGAGGGCGGCTTCTGGTGGTTGACCGACGACCGCACCCCGGATCGTGGCGAACCGATCCACGCCTGGATCACCTGTCGGATGACCCACGTGGCCGCCCTCGCCCATCGCAACGGCGACCCGGACGCCGCCGCCCTGGTCGACCACGGGATCGCCGCGCTCAGCACGCTGCTGCGCGACGACCGCTACGGCGGCTGGTTCAGCGCGGTGGACCAGCAGGGGGTGCCCGTCAACGATCGCAAGGCCGGCTACGACCACGCGTTCGTCCTGCTCGCCGCCTCCAGCGCCGCGCGCGCCGGACGTCCCGGCGCGGAGCAGCTGCTCGCCGACGTGCTGGCGGTCGTCCGGGACCGATTCTGGGACGACGACGCCGGCGCGGTCCGCGAATCGTGGAACCGGGACTGGACCGTCACCGAGGACTACCGGGGCGCCAACAGCAGCATGCACATGGTCGAGGCGTTCCTCGCCGCTGCCGCCGCCACCGGCGACGCGAGCTGGGCCGACCGGGCCCTGCGGATCGCCACCCACCTCGTGCACGGTGAGGCGGCCCGGCACGACTGGCGGCTGCCCGAGCACTTCACCACCGACTGGACGCCGCTGCCCGACTACAACCGGGACCAGCCCGCCGACCCGTTCCGGCCGTACGGCTCGACCATCGGGCACTGGCTGGAGTGGGCCCGGCTGCTGCTGGAGTTGGAGGCGGTGCTGCCGCAGCCACCCCGTTGGCTGCTCGCCGACGCCCGTGCCCTGTTCGCCGCCGCCGTGCGTCGTGGCTGGGCGGTCGACGGCGCGGACGGCTTCGTCTACACCATCGACTGGGACGACCGGCCGGTGGTGCGCTCCCGGATGCACTGGGTTCTCGCCGAGGCCATCGGAGCGGCGATCACCCTGCACCGCCGCACCGGCGACGCGGTCTACCGCGACTGGTACCAGGTCTTCTGGGCGTACGCCCGCCGTAACCTCATCGATCAGACCGGATGGCGGCACGAGTTGGACGTACAGAACCTGCCCGCCGACACGGTCTGGCACGGCCGGCCGGACGTCTACCACGCGTACCAGGCGGTACTGCTGTCCCGCGCGGCCGACGGGCTCGGTGGCCCCGGCCCGCGCGCACCGGCGGAGGTGACCGCGTGATCGTCGTCGCGGGTGAAGCGCTGATCGATCTGGTCGTCACCGCCGAGGGGCAGCGGGCCGTGCCCGGCGGCTCCCCGGCCAACGTGGCGGTCACCCTGGCCCGGCTCGATCAGCCGGTACGGCTGCTGGCCCGGCTCGCCAGCGACGAATACGGTCGGCAACTCGTCGCGCATCTGAGCGCCAACGGTGTGGACCTGGACTGGGCGGTTCGCGCCGCGGAGCCCACCTCGGTGGCGGTGGCCACCCTGAACGCCGCCGGGCAGGCCAGCTACGAGTTCCGGTTGGCCGGTGCGGCCGACTGGCAGTGGACGCCGCAGGAGCTGCCCGAACTGGCCGGGTCGCCGGCGATCGCGCTGCACACCGGATCGCTCGCGCTCGCGTTGGCCCCCGGCGCAGAGGCGCTGGAGGGCCTGCTCGCCCGGGAACGTCAGCGGGACGGACTGACCGTCTCCATCGACCTCAACCTGCGGCCGAGCATCGTCACCGACCGGGCGGCGGAGCAGGCGCGGGTACGCCGGCAGATTCGCCTCGCGCACCTGGTCAAGGCCAGCGACGAGGACCTGGCCTGGCTCTACCCGGAGCGTTCGGTGGCCGAGGTGATGACCGGATGGCGTGCGGCCGGCGTGTCGTGTGCCGTGGTGACCCGCGGCGGGGAGGGCGCCTGGCTGCTCGCCCCGGACGGCTCGCTGCACGAGGAGCCGGCGGTCCGCACCACCGTGGTCGACACGGTCGGTGCCGGCGACTCGTTCACCGGCGGTCTGCTGGCGGCGCTGGCCGACCTCGACGCGCTCGGTGACCGGCCAGCCGACCGGCTCGCCGCGGTGACCGGGTCGCAGTGGGGTGTGGTGCTCCGGCAGGCGGCCACGGTGGCCGCGTTGACCTGCGCCCGCCGAGGCGCCAACCCCCCGACCCGCACCGAGGTCGAAGCCCTGCTGACCACCGCGACCTGAACCCACACCGGCACGGGTCGATCATGGACTTGTGCTCCGTCGCGGGTCGATCATGGACTTGTGGTGGGCGGTTAACCCCTCTTTGCGGCATACGCGAGGCACCACAAGTCCATGATCGACGCGTGCGGGCGCGGGCGGGCGTGCGCGGGCGTGCGGGCGCGGGCGTGCGCGGGCGTGCGCGGGCGTGCGTGGGGCTCGCGCGGGCGCGGGCGGGCGTGCCGGGCGCGTCAGGTCAGGCCGCGTTCGACGAGCCTGGTGGGGAGGATCGTTGTGGACGGCGGGGTGTCGTCGCCGGCGACGCGTTGGAACAGTCGCTCGGTGGCCACCCTCGCCAACTCCCGGGTGTCGTACGCGACGACGGTCAGCGGTCGGGGCATCAGGTGGGACAGTTCGAAGTCGTCGAAGCCGACCAGCGCGGCGTCGCTGCCCCGCCGGTGCAGCTCCTGGAGGGCGCCGACGGTGAGCCGGTTGTTGGCGCAGAAGAACGCGGTGGGCGGCTCCGGAAGGTCGAGCAGCGCGGCGACCGCCCGCCCGGCCTCCTCGGGGGCGATGAGCCGCTCACGGACCAGCGACCCGTCCGGCTCGACCCCGGCGGCGTCCAGTGCCGCCCGCGCTCCGGCCAGCCGCTCCCGCATGGTGGGCACGCTCGGCGCGCCGAGCAGCAGCCCCACCCGTCGGTGCCCCTGGTCGAGCAGCGCGCTCACCGCGGCATGGCTGCCGCCCCGGTTGTCCAGCAGCACGGCGTCGGCTTGCAGCCCCTGCGGCGGCCGGTCCAGGAACACCACCGGCATGCCCAGCTCGACCTCACGACGGAGGAACGAGTGGTCGAGGCCGGCCGGCACCACCAGCAGGCCGTCGACCCGGCGCTGGGTGAAATCCTGGAGCAGGGCGCGTTCCCGCTCCGGGTCCTCCTCGGACGACGCGGTGATCAGCATGGTGCCGTGGGCGGCGGCGATCTCGGCGGCGACGCTGGCGATGGTCGCGTAGAACGGGTTGGCGATCTCCTCGATCAGCAGCCCGACGGTGGCGTTGAGCTGCCGGGAGCGCAGGTTCCGGGCGATGTCGTTGCGCCGGAAGCCCAGCTCGGCGATTGCGGCCAGCACCCGGCCGACCAACTCCTGCCCCACCGGCTCGTCGTTGACGACCCGGGAGACCGTCTTCAAACTGACGTCGGCCCGTCGGGCCACGTCGACCATCGTGGGACGCCGACGCGCGGTCGGCCGGGTCGGGGTCTGGGTCACGGGGTGGTCCTCCACGGCGGGCGCGGGTCAATGGTTGAGCGCGGCGAGCGCGTCGACCGCTTTTCGGGCGGCGATCAGCACCGGATCCCACACCGGCGCGTATGGCGGAGCGTAACCCAGGTCCAGCTGTGTCATATCGTCCACCGTCATGCCGTTCCACAACGCGACGGCCAGTGTGTCGATCCGTTTGGCCGCCTCGGACCAACCGACGATCTGTGCGCCGAGCAACCGGCCGCTGGGACGCTCGGCGATCAGCTTGACCGTCATCGGCCGGGAGCCGGGGTAGTAGCCGGCCCGGTTGGTCGACTCGGCGATCACCGAGACGAACTCGAACCCGGCGGCGGCGGCCTCCCGCTCGCGCAGGCCGGTCCGGCCCACCTCCAGGTCGCAGACCTTGGTCACGGCCGTGCCGATCACGCCCGTGAAGGTGGCGTACCCGCCGCCGATGTTGGTCCCGGCGACCCGCCCATGTTTGTTGGCGTGCGTGCCGAGCGGCACGTGCACCGGCAACCCGCTGACCCGGTGCAGGGACTCCACGCAGTCGCCGGCCGCCCAGACTCCGGGGAGCCCGGGCACCCGCATCCGGCGGTCGACCCGGATCGCCCCGGTCGGCCCGAGGGGCAGCCCGGCCGCCTTGGCGAGCGCGGTGTTGGGGCGTACGCCGAGGCCCAGGACCACGACGTCGGTCGGGATCGGCCCCTCGGCGGTGACCACGGCGGAGACCCGGCCGTCGCGCTGTTCCAGGCCACTGACGGGCAGGCTGGTGCGGATGGTGATGCCGAGGCTGCGCATGGCTTCGGTGACCAACTCGGCCATGTCGGGGTCGACGGTCGCCATGGGCTGCTCGCCCGCCTCCACCAGGGTCACCGAGAGGCCGCGTTGGATCAGGGCCTCGGCCATCTCGACGCCGATGTACCCACCGCCGACCACCACGGCCCGGCGCGGCTGTGGCTCGGCGTCCAGCCAGTCGCGGAGCGCGGCACCGTCGTCGAGGGTCTGCACGCCGAACACGCCGTCCACGTCGGTGACGGCCCACGGCGGCTTCACCGGCACCGCGCCGGTGGCGTACACCAGGTCGTCGAAGCGTTCGCGGACCTCGCCGCCGCCGTTCAGGTCCTGGGCGACGACCTCGCGGCGTTCCAGGTCGATTGTCGTGACCTCGTGACGCAGACGTACGTCCATGGCGTACTCCGTGCGGAACGTCTCCGGGGTGCGGGCGATCAACGTCTCGGGACCGGGCACCAGGCCGCTGATCCAGTAGGGGATGCCGCACGCCGCGTAGGAGGTGAAGTGGCCCCGCTCGAAGACCACGATCTCCAGGTCGCCACGGTCGCGGCGGCGTCGGGCCTGGGACGCCGCCGACATGCCGGCGGCGTCCCCGCCGATGACGATCAGCCGTTGCGCCACGGGTTCATCCTGTCACGCACTGATCAGCCGCGGGTCTGTCGCGCGACGTCCCGCACCACGTCGGTGAGTCGGCCGGTGCGCTCGAACACCGCCCGCTGCCGTGCCGCGCCGCTGCCGTGCCGACGCAGACCACCCAGCAGGTCGGTCACCTCGGCCCAGTCGCCGTGCTGCTCCAACGCCGGCCGCATCCGTTCCACGAACCGGTCCAACAACTCCCAGGCCGGGCGCAGCTCACCGGTGGTGACGTCCACGGCCTCGCCTTCGAGGCCGTCATGGGCGGCCCGCCAGTGCGCGCCGACCAGCAGGTGGTGGTCGGTGCGCAACGCCGGCCGGTCGGCCTCGACGTCCGCCATGGCGGTGGCCACCAGCGCCCGGACCAGCGCGGCGACCAGCACCGCGTCGTCGACCGACGGGCAGACGTCGCCGATCCGCAGCTCCACCGTCGGGTACTTCGCCGACAGGCGGGCGTACCAATAGAGCATCCCCTCGTCGAGCATCACCCCACTGGAGATCAACTGGCGGATCAGCCGCTGGTAGTGCTCGTGCGACTCCAAAAACGGCGTCGGGGCCACCGACGGCCAGCGCTCCCACTCCACCGAGCGCCAACTGGCGTAGCCGGTGTCCGCACCGCCGGCGAAGGGCGAGTTGGTGGTGACCGCGTGCAGCATCGGCAGCCACGGCCGTACGTGGTTGAGCACCTGCACGCCGGTGTCCGGGTCAGGCACCCCCACGTGTACGTGCATACCGTTGTTGCCGGGGCCGGGAACGAGCAGCCGGAACCGTTCGATCATCCGGTCGAAGCGGGGCTTGTCCACCACCGGTGGCACCGGGCCGTCGACCGGGCCGGTGCCGATGGCGAGCAGGCGTACGCCGGCCCGCTCGGCGGCGTCGGAGAGCGCCCGACGCAGGACGCCGAGGGAGTGCCGGATCGACGAGAGCTCCAGGCCTGGCGGGCTGCCGATCTCGATCTGACTGGTCTGGAACTCCCGCTCCACCTGCCCGCGGAGCTCGGCCGGCACCTGCTCCATGACCAGGTCCACGGCCGGAACCGCGGCCCCGGTGTGCGGGTCGACGAGCAGGAACTCCTCCTCGACACCCACGGTGAGCAACCCGGTCGCCGCAGCCATGTCGCTGGGCGCCTCCGCCACCTGACCGGTCATCGACATCACCCGTCCGTTCCTACCGTTCGCGGGCCGTCCGCGTCGGTCCACCGTTGGTTACCCAACGTGGCGATGTCGGGAAACGTGGCGGCGGCCGGTCGGGCGCGGGCGGACCCGGATTCGGCCGGGTGGGGTGACAGCGGGTCCTATGCTGGGCCCGTGCCGGTGCTGCTGGGTTATCTCGGGGTCGCGTGGATGTCCGCGTTCGCCCAGCTCACCCTGCTCGCCGGTCGCCCGGCCGATCTGCTCGCGGGTGCCGCGTTGACCGCGCTGGTGTTGCTCGCGGTGGTGCTCGCGGCCCGGGTGCACGGCTGGGCGGGCACGTTTGGTGCCGGGCCACGGTGGGCCGGCCTGCGGGCCCGCTCCCGAAGTCGCCGAATGCCCCGCCAGATCGACCCGGACGCCGCCGGTCGGCCTCGTCCCCGGGCTCCGGGGCACCCCTCGGTCGCGTAGCGCCTCGCCGCCGCGCGGCCGATCCCGTCGTCACCGGCCCCCCTGCTGAGCGGATGCCGCCCGGGGGAGGGCCCCACCGGAGTCGGACCGAGGGGTTCCCCATGCTTGCCTTCGCACCACTGCACGACGCTGTCGGCGCTGCCGGCAGTGCACTGTCCTGGCTCACCGAACTGCTCGAACCACTGGCCGGTGGGGCGGCCACCGCCGCCGCCATCGTGCTGTTCACCATCGCCGTCCGTCTGCTGATCTCGCCGCTGACCGTCGCGCAGGTCCGCGGGGAGCGGCGTCGCGCGGCGCTCGCCCCACAGGTGCGCGACCTTCAGCGGCGGTACGCCGACGACCCGGCGACGCTTCAGCGCGAGGTGTTCACGCTGTACCGGGAGGCCGGCGCGAACCCGATCGCCGGTTGCCTGCCGTTGCTCCTCCAAGCGCCGTTCCTGCTGGTGCTGTACCGGTTGTTCAGCACACGCGAGGGCGGCACCGGGCTGCTGGACGAGCGGTTGGCCGGCGTACCGCTGGGTCACCATCTCGGCGACGGGCTGGCGGGTGCGGCCGGACCGCTCTTCGGCGTACTGCTGGTGGTGTTGCTGATCGCCTGGTGGTCGTCGCGGCGGGCCCGCCGTGCGTCGGCGGCGGTGGGCACGGTGGCCGGTACGCCCACCGAGGGGCCGGGAGCGGCCACGCTCGGGCGGCTGCTACCCCTGCTGCCCTTCACCACCGTGCTGGTGGCGCTGGTGCTGCCGCTCGCCGCGGTGATCTACCTGGTGACCACGAGCGGGTGGTCCGCCATCGAGCAGGCGGTGCTTCGCCGCCCGTCGGCGGTTCCGTCGGGCTCGCTGGACAGCCGTCCTGGGCGCCGGCGGTAGGCGCCACCGCGGATCAGCGGCCGGCGGTCACCGACCGCCGGTCGTCGCGGTCCCGACGCTTGCGGACCTTACGGATCACCCAACTGACCACCATGACGACGAAGATCGCGCCGATCGCGTAGTTGAACCAGTCGCTGTAGCGCGCGACGTCCTGCCAACGGCTCCCGAGCGCGTAACCGGCACCCACGATGAGACCGTTCCACACGCCGCTGCCGATGGTGGTGAGCAGGATGAACTCGCCCAGCGGCATCCGGTTGGCCCCGGCCGGTACGGAGACCAGGCTGCGGACCACCGGCACCACCCGGCCGATCAGCACCGCCCACCGACCGTGCCGCTCGAACCACCTGTCGGCCTTCTCCAGGTCGTCGCTGTCCACCAAGGGGATGTGGTCCAACCAGCGCTTGAGCCGGTCCTCGCCGAGCGCCGCGCCGAGCCAGTAGAGCACCAACGCGCCGACCAGCGAACCGACCGTCGCGGCGAGCACCACGAGGAGGACGTTGAACTCGCCCTCGTGCGCCAGGAAACCGGCGAGCGCCAGCACGATCTCGCTGGGGATCGGAGGAACGATGCTCTCCAACGCCACCAGCAGCGCCACTCCGACCGGACCCATCACCTCGATCACCGAGGCCACCCAACCGGTCAACCCGGTGAACTCGGACGGGTCGCCAGCCTGGGCGTACGCCATTGTCGTCCTTCCGCGTCGGTGCTCGGGATCGTACGGTCATACCCACCGGAGCGGTCGTTACACCTCCGGATGCAGCGCGGTGTCCGCCGGGCCCTGCCGCCAGCCGGTGAACACCACAGTCAGGCCAGCGCGGGATGGCGCGCAGCAGAACGGCCCGGCCAGCACCTCGGCCGTCGGGTCCAGCGGGGCGAGCCGGACCAGACGCCACGGCTCGTCGTCGACCCGGGCGCGGACGGCCAGCGCGTCGCCGGCCCGGCTGACCCGGACGGTCACCTCCCGGCCCGCCCACTCCGGCACCGGCCCGACCGACCAGTCGGAGAACTCCCGGGTCACCACCGCGCCGAGCTGCACCTCGCCGTCGCTGACCTCGACACCGGCCTTGGTCCAGGTGCGTTCGTCGACGCGGACGAACGCACCGGCCTGGTCGAACTGCGCCGAGAAGTCGAGCCGGAAGCTCACCTCCATGGCGGTGCCGGTCGGCAGCGGTGCCAGCAGGGCCGGGCCGTTGTCGTGGACGAAGCCGTAGCTGGTCCGCCGCCAGAAGTCGCTCTCCGCCGCCGGCTCGACGACCAGCTCACCGGCCGGGCCCTCCTCGACGCGTACCGGTGGGTGCAGCCAACTGCCCCGGGACCAGTCCAACGGCTCACTCGGCGGTACCAGGTCGTTTCCCATGACAGGCACGATAACCAAGGGTTTGCCGCGATGATCGAACGGAGATGTTCCTCCGGCATGGGTGACCGTTGGTATTCCGAAGCCGTCGTCTACTGCCTCGACATCGACACGTACGCCGACTCGGACGGCGACGGGGTCGGTGACATCCGTGGGTTGATCGGGAGACTGGACTACCTGGCCCGGCTCGGTGTGACCTGTCTGTGGTTGCACCCGATCCACCCGTCGCCCAACCGCGACGACGGCTACGACGTCACCGACTTCTACAACGTGGACCCGCGCTTCGGCACCCTGGGCGACTTCGCCGAGCTGCTGCACCAGGCGCAGAACCGGGGCATCCGCGTGATCATCGACCTGGTGGTCAACCACACCTCCGACGAGCACCCGTGGTTCCAGTCCGCCCGTTCCGCGCCGGACTCGCCGTACCGCGACTGGTTCGTCTGGTCCGACACCGAGCCGGACGACCGGCATCAGGGCATGGTCTTCCCCGGCGAGCAGAAGGAGACGTGGAGCTACGACCGCACCGCCAAGGCGTGGTTTTACCACCGGTTCTACAAGTTCCAGCCGGACCTCAACTTCGCCAACCCGCAGGTCCGGGCCGAGGTCAAGAAGATCATGTCGTTCTGGCTCCAGCTCGGTGTCTCCGGTTTCCGGATGGACGCCGTGCCGTTCATCATCGAGCTGACCGAGCCGGGCAACCCGAACTCCCCGAAGGACTTCGAGTTCCTCACCGAGCTGCGCCAGCACGTCCAGTGGCGGCGTGGCGACGCCGTCCTGCTGGCCGAGGCGAACGTCGAACCGGACGAGCTGGCGACGTTCTTCGGTGACGCCAGCGGTTCCGGCAACCGGATCCACATGCTCTTCGACTTCATGCTCAACGGGCGACTCATGCTCGCCCTGGCCCGCGAGGACCCCGAGCCGCTGATCGACGCCTTGCACGACACCCCGAAGCTGCCGGTCGGCGGGCAGTGGGCCACCTTCCTGCGCAACCACGACGAGATCGACCTGTCCCGGCTGACCACCGAACAGCGCAACCAGGTGTACGCGCAGTTCGGCCCGGACGAGAACATGCGCATCTACGACCGGGGCATCCGTCGCCGGCTCGCCCCGATGCTCGGCAACGACCGGCGGCGCATCGAGCTGGCGTACGCCCTGCAGTTCTCGATGCGCGGCACGCCGGTGCTGCGCTACGGCGAGGAGATCGGGATGGGCGAGGACCTGTCACTGCCCGGACGGGAGTCGATCCGTACCCCGATGCAGTGGTCGTACCAGCCGAATGCCGGCTTCTCCACGGCGGAGGAGGAGAAGCTGGTCCGCCCGGTGATCGACAAGGGTGAGTTCGGCTACCAGAACGTCAACGTCACCGCCCAGCGGGGCGACGTCAAGTCGCTGCTCGCCTGGTTCGAGCGCATGATCCGTACGCTGCGGGAGGCGCCGGAGATCGGGTCCGGGTCGACGACCCACATTGACGTGGCGATGCCGCCCGGCGTGCTCGCGCACCGCGCCGACGGGCCGACGGGGACGATGGTCTTCGTGCACAACCTGGGCACCGACGACGTCGAGGTGGACCTCAGCAGCCTTGAGCCCGAGGCCGACCTGCCGATCGACGTGCTCGCCGACCGTGGCTACGGCGAGTTGGGCAAGCTCGGCGCGGTGAAGGTCTCCGGCCACGGATACCGCTGGATCCGCCTCTGCCGGGGCCGGGGCTTCTGACGCGCGGCGGTTTCCCGATCACGCGTGACGTCCGGCCGGTCGGCGCCGGCCGGACGTCACGCGGTCAGGGCCGGACGATCAGCGCACGCCGAACGCGCGCAGCACGGTCTGGTTGATCGAGTTGCCTGAGCTGTCCGCGGCGCTGGCGCGCAGCGACACGAACGTGGCGCCCTTCGGCGCGCTCAGCTTCGTCGACCACGAACCGTCCTTCGCTCGGTCCAGGGACTGCTTCTGCCAGTGCGCCCCGTCGTCGTACGAGATCTCCAGGGTGACCGACCCGACGGTGCCGCACCCGGTGACGCCGGGCAGGTGGTTGGCGGACACGGTCAGATCGGTGTGGGCCTTCGCGGTGCCGGCGGTGTCGGTGTCGACCGCGTAGTCGAGCTGGAGCAGCGGGAGCACCGCCGACTCCACCCCGGCAGCCGGCGCCTTGGAGCGGAACGTCCACTCGGTGGTGGTGCTGGTGGAGTACGGACCGCCGGTCGGGTCCTGGGTGGTTCCCACCACCAACCGGTACGGCAGGTCGCCCGCCTTCGGCGCGGTGCCGCTGATCCAGGTGCTGCTGCTCTCGGCGAGCAGCGTCCGGCCCTGGTAGAGCTGGTTGGTCTGCCCGGCGCCGTTCATGGCCATGCCGACGTGGTCGGCCCCGCCCCAACCCGGCACGTCGAACTTGAGGGAGTCGCCGGAGCGGGTGGGCAGCGTGAAGTTGTTGTTCAGGTGCGGCCGTTCGATCGGCTCGAAGAACCGCTCCTCGTTCTTGCTGCCGGCGCGGTAGCTGGTCCGGGGATCGATCTGGTAGGTGCCGCCGTCGATGTACGCCTCCTGACCCCAGGTGTACAGGTCGTTGATGGAGACCCAGTCGGTGCGGACCGGAGCGAGCGGCCGGTTGCTGCTCTCGCCGATGCCCCAGTTGTTGTACGACGGCCAGTCGTAGCGGAACTCGCCACCGCGGGTCTGCCGGTCGGGGAAGGTGAAATTGACGTCGATCCGGGCCAGCGTCTTCTTGGTCTCGGCCCGGCTCATGTTGCTCGGGATCTTGTTGTGGTAACCCTGAACGAGGTCGTACACGTAGTCGGCGATGGGCTGCGAGGCAACCTCGACCTTCGTCGACTCGCGCTGGATCTGCTGGATCAGCGCCTCGCCCTCGTCCATGCTGAGCAGCGCCACCTCGATCGGGGTCGGGGTGACGAAGTCGATCGAGTAGTCGCGCACCTCACGCCACGGCCAGTCGTTGACCACCAGCATCAGCTTCGCCCCGGCGGCGGTCGCCGCGGCGGCCTGCTCGGCGTCACCGACATCCAGGTTGTGCCGGACCACTACCGCCTTGCCCCGGGCGTCCAGCTTGGCGTAGTCGCTCGGCGCGCCGTTGCCGGCGTAGACCACCGGCAGCGTCGAGCTGCCCTCCGGCAGTTGGGTGGTGCCCTGCTGGCGGACCACGTCGTCGAAGTTCACCTTCTTGGTGCCGACGCTCAGCACCGGCTGCTCCTTACGCCACCGGGCGCCGAGGTAGAAGTCGCCGTGCCGCACGTCCTTGCTGGTGGGCTGCGCCCAGAAGCTGTCGTAGAAGACGCCGCCGGCGATGAACGAGCGCCAGCGGCCCTCGCCCTGCGACCGGAAGTAGTCCAGCCGGGTGAAGGTGTCGGCGGTCTGCTCCGGCACCGTCGACTCGACCCGGCGGGCCGCCTTACCGTCCAGCCGAACCGTGGTGTCCTGACGCAGGTCGATGTCGGGGTCGCCGAGCAGCGCCAGGCCGAGCGAGTTCGGCCCGTGGCTGCCGGTGACGTTCAGGAAGCTCATCGCCGAGTAGACGCCCTCGGGCAGGTTGAGCAGCAGCGTGCCGTCCGGGTTGGTCGAGAGGAAGTCGGCCTCGTAGCTGCCCGGCTGGCCCAGCTCGATCGTCCCGGGGGCCGGCTTGCCGTCCCGGTCGGTCAGCTCAAGCCGAAGCTTGTGGTGCGGGGTGAAGGTGCCCACGGAGATCGCGGTACGGGCCAGCACGGCCCGGTCCGCCCCGGTGGCGACGACCTGGCCGGTGTACCGGCTGCCGGCGCTGGACCGGGAGGTGTCAGTGGTCAGGGTGACCGTGGCGGTGCCGCTCGCGGGCACGCTCACCTGCGCGGCGGAGAGGCTGAACAGCCCGGCCGGTGCGTTCGGGGCGTCCACCGACAGGCTCAGCGTGATCGGCTGCCCGGTGGTGTTGGTGTACGTCACCGGGTGCGTGACGCGACCCGGGTTCGCGGTCTCGTAGTGCGCGGTGGTGGAGACGGTGCCGGTGGCGACGATCGGCGCGCGGACGGCGGCGGCGACGTCGAGCCGGCCGTTGCCGGCCTGGAAGGCGTCGAACGCCGGCGTGGCCTTGGTCGTGCTGACCAGCGCGTCCTTCAGTTGCTGGCCGGTCCAGTCCGGGTGCTTCGCGGCGAGCAGGGCGGCGGCACCGGCGACGTGCGGCGCGGCCATCGAGGTGCCGTCCATGCCCTTGTACCAACCCTCGCCGGGTGAGTACTGCGAGCGGGCGGCGAGCACACCGACGCCGGGCGCGGTCAGATCGGGTTTGATCGCCTCGTCGCTGATCCGCGGGCCGCGGTTGGAGAAGTAGGCGAGGGTGTCGTCGCTGTCGACCGCGCCGACAGTCAGGCCGGCGTCCGCCGCGCCGGGGGCGCTCACGCCGGGGCCGCCGTTGCCGGCGGTGGTGATGAAGAGGGCGCCGGTCTCCGCGCTGAGCCGGTTGACCGCCTGGCTCAGCGGGTCGGTGCCGTCGCTGGGCTGGCTGGAGCCCAGGCTCATGTTGATGACGGTGGCGGCGGCCTCCCGGGCCGCCCACTCCATGCCGGCGAGAATCCAGGATTCCTGCCCGTTGCCGTTGTCGCTGAGCACCTTGCCGATGGCGAGTTGGGCACCGGGGGCGACACCCTTCTCCAGGCCGTCCGAGGCGGCGCCGGTGCCGGCCACGGTGGACGCGACGTGGGTGCCGTGCCCCGCCCGGTCGGTGATCTCCTCGCCGGGCACGAACACGGCGGACGCGCCGATCTGGCCGACCAGGTCCGGGTGGGTCGGGTCGACGCCGGTGTCCAGGACGGCGACTCGTACGCCGGTGCCGGTGTCGCCGTTGGCCCAGACGGCGGGGGCACCGATCTGGGCGGTGGTGTCGGCCAGGTCGGCGTGCACCTTTCCGTCCAACCAGATCTTGGCGATCCCGCCGGAGAAGCGTCCCGCACCGCCGGTCGCGGTGGCCGCCTTCGCGGTGGGGGCGGTGATCGCGGCCCAGAACTCGTCGGCCTGGTCGCGGTCCTCGCTCAGCGCGGCACTGCCGATGCTGCTGAGGGTGCGGGTGCGGGTCGCACCGGCGGGGGTGCCGCCGGCCCGCAGGCCGGCCGTGTCGGCGTACGACACGATCAGCGGCAGACGGTCCATCCGGGCGTCGTCGTACCCGTCGGCGATCAGCTGGGTGACGTTGAACAGTCGCTTGTCCAGCGTCTTCGCGGTCACGTAGGGCAGCACCGACTGGGGGTAGACGTAGAGGTCGTCGCCGGCCTCCATCACCCGTACCGGTGTCGGGGCGCCGTCGGGACGTCGTACGTCGACGGTGCTGCCGTTGGCGCTCTGTCGGGTGGTGACCGTGTCGCCGGTGATCAGGGTGACCGAGTGGGTGCCGGGTGGGGTGGGCAGGTCGGTCACGGGGGCGGTGCCGGGGTCGGCCGGCGTCGCGGAGGTGGCGGCCAGGGCGGGTGTTCCGCCGGTCGCCGCGAGGGCCGCAGCGGCCGCGGCGGCGAGCCAGGCCCTGCGGGTACGCGAAAACTTCAAGTGGATGTCGTTCCTTGCCTCGTCGTGTCGGTGCTGACGGGGTGACAGCGATCGGCACGGTACGCGCGGAAGATCATTATTTCTGTAAAGTGAAAGTCATCGCTGCGTTACTGTCGGTGAGCGGGTTAGGCTCCTTCGATCGACCCCAAGTTACCCGGAGGTAATCATGTCGGAGGAGCCCCGCGTCGCCATCGTCACCGGAGCCGCACGCGGTATCGGTGCGGCCACCGCCCGGCGGCTGGCCGCCGACGGAATGGCCGTCGCCGTGGTCGACATCGAGGAGACGGCCACCAAGGAGACGGTGGACGCCATCGCCGCCGCCGGCGGCCGGGCGCTCGGAGTGGGCGCCGACGTCTCCGACCGGGATCAGGTCGAGGCGGCGGTGGCCCGGATCGCCGCCGAACTGGGCGCGCCCACCGTGCTCGTCAACAACGCCGGGGTGCTCCGCGACAACCTGCTGTTCAAGATGACCAACGCCGACTGGGACACGGTGATGGGCGTGCACCTGCGCGGCGCGTTCCTGTTCAGCCAGGCCGCACAGAAGCACATGGTGGACCGCAAGTGGGGGCGGATCGTCAACCTCTCCAGCACCTCCGCGCTGGGCAACCGGGGGCAGGCGAACTACGCCGCCGCCAAGGCCGGTCTGCAGGGCTTCACCAAGACGCTCGCCATCGAGCTGGGGCCGTTCGGGGTGACCGTGAACGCGGTCGCTCCCGGCTTCATCGTCACCGACATGACCGCCGCCACCGCCGCCCGGATGAAGGTCGACTTCGACGACTTCCAGAAGCACGCCGCCGCCGAGATCCCGGTGCGTCGCCCCGGTCGGCCGGAGGACGTCGCGCACACCATCTCGTTCCTCGCGAGCGAGGGCGCCGGCTTCGTCTCCGGTCAGGTCATCTACGTCGCGGGTGGCCCCCGGGACTGACGCGTACCCCCGACGGGGGCGCTCCGGCAGGTGAGCCGGCGCCCTCGTCGCCGGGCCATTGCCGGGCCTGTGCCAGGTGAACGAGGTGCGGGTCGGGGTCAGGCGGGTGCGCGGCGGGTGCGCCAGAGCCAGATCAGGCCGAGCACCGGCAGCACCAGCGGGATGTAGCCGTACCCGCTGCCGAACCCCGACCAGACCGTCTCGTCCGGGAACAGCTCCTTGTCGACCACGCTCAGGACGCCGACCGCGACGACCCCGACCAGCTCCACGGAGCAGCAGGCCAGCGCGATCCGTCGCCCGGCGTGCCCGGCCCGGGCCAACCCCACCGCCGCCACGATGTAGATGAGCGCGGCCACCCCGGAGAGCAGGTACGCCACCGGCGCCTCGTCGAGCTTGGTGGCGATCTGCAGGCCCGCCCGACTGGTCGCCGCGATGGCGAAGAGCAGGTAGACCGCGATCAGCAGTCGACCCGGGCCGGAGTTCGTCCGCCGCGGGGCCGGCCCGGTCTCAACCACCGAGCACCTCCCAGGTCTGCTGCAACCGGACCACCACCACCGGGGTCACCAGGCACACCGCGCACACGATCGCCGAGCCCCAGCGGGTCGGTTCCATCCGGGCCAGCACCCAGGCCAGCGGCGGCAGGCACACCAACGTCACCAGGTAGCCGAAGAAGGCACCGGGCTCGCCGGGTCGATCCCCGCCGCCGACCGCGACGAGCGCCAGCACGCACAACACCAGCAATGCCACTTCGAGTACGGCCAGACCGACGAACTGCACCCGGTCCGGCGGCCGGTGGCGTACCGCCGCCACCAGCGCCCACACCGCGACGAGCAGCGACAGCACGATCGGCACGGTCGCGACGAACCCATCCACCGGCGAGTCGACGCCCACGCTGGTCACCGGCGCCATCCGGTCGTTGCCTCGGTCACCGCCACAGCCTACTAACCGTCGTAGTAAGCAGGCGCCGCCGCCTCGCCGCCCTCCCGGCGCGGGAGGCCCGCCCCACCTCCGGGGCAGCGCGACGCGCATCGACCAGACCGCGCCCGACCCGGCGGCACGGGGCGTGAGCTGCCCCGGTTGGTCGACCCGCCGCCGGTGCCCGGGGTGAGGCGACTAGCGTGGATCACGGCCGTGGCGTTGCCGCGGGGTGGGGAAACAGCGGAGGTACACGTGCTGCGGTTCGGTTTGTTCGGCACCGGTCACTGGGCGATCGAGACGCACGGGAAGGCGCTGCACGCACATCCCGACGCGGAGCTGGTGGGGGTGTGGGGTCGTAACCCGGAGCGGGCCTCCGCGCTGGCCGAGCGGTACGGGGTGCCCGCCTACGCCGACGTCGACGCGCTGATCGAGCAGTGCGAGGCGATCGCCGTCGCCCTGCCGCCGGACATCCAGGCCGACATCGCGGTCCGGGCGGCCCGCGCCGGCCGGCACCTGCTGCTGGACAAGCCGCTGGCGCTCAGTGTGGCCGACGCCGACCGTGTGGTGGCCGCCGCCGAGGAGTCCGGGGTCGCCTCGGTCGTCTTCTTCACCCAGCGGTTCCAGCCGAACGTGACCGCGTTCCTCGCCGCCACCGCCGCCGCCGGGGGCTGGCAGCACGGCCGGACCACCGCGTTCGCCTCGATCTTCCAGGAGGGCAGCCCGTACGGCGGCTCGCTGTGGCGTCGGGAGCACGGAGCGCTCTGGGACATCGCCCCGCACGCCCTCTCGATCCTCCTGCCCGTGCTGGGCCGGGTGACGCAGGTGGCGGCGATGGACGGGCCGAGCGGGATGGTGCACCTGCTGCTCACCCACGAGGGCGGTGCCACCAGCAGCGCCTCGCTCTCCCTGGACGCCCCGACCGAGTCGATGGCCCGGGAGTTCGTCTTCTACGGCGAGAACGGCATCGAGAACGTCCCGTCCGGCGAGAACGACCCCGCCACCGCGTTCGGCGTCGCCATCGACCAGCTCGTCGAGCAGGTGCAGGCCGGCACCCGGGACCACCGCTGCGACGTCCGCTTCGGCCGTGAGGTCGTCGCCATCCTCGCCGCCGCCGAAACCGCCCGAGCCGAGTCCCGCACCGTCACCATCCCGGCCTGACCCTCACCCCCACCGCGCCCGGTGATCATGAAGTTAGCGGCGCGACACGCCGTGGCAGAGGACAATAACCTCATGATCACCAGGGCTGGGCTGGGCTGGGTGGGGTGGGGTGGGGTGGGTTGGGTTGGGCTGGGTGGGGTGGGGTGGTTGGTTAGGTGGGGGTGGGTAGGGCGGCGCTCAGCTCGTCGGGGGAGTTGAACTGCTCCGGGGGTAGCGCCTGCAACATCTGCAACATCTCTGTGCTGGCCCCGTTCTCCTGCCCCCAGCGGACCAGATCCTCCCGTGAGACCGGGTAGTCGAGCCCGGCCAGGTACTCCTGCAACTGCACCCCGGTGACGGTCATGTCGGCCGGCTACCCGCTCGCGGTGGGTCGTACACCGGTCTGGTCGGCACCTCCGACGGCCCGGCGGCCGGCGTGTCGGCCCACGCCGCGCCGACGGTTTGCCGCAGCGGCCGCCGGGTAGCCGCTGGCATGCTGGTTCAGCGGCTCGGCGCGCCGAGCGACTTCGACCCGTTGCTGGAGCGCGTTCGCGACGCCCGGGTGGTGATGATCGGTGAGTCCACCCACGGCAGTTACGACTACTACCGGTTGCGGGAGCAGCTCACCCGCCGGTTGATCGCGGAGTGCGGCTTCTCGTTCGTCGCCGTCGAGGGTGACTGGCCCGACTGCGATCGGGTGCACCGTTCGGTGACGGCAGCGCCCGGCGGCGCGCTCGAACCGCAGCTCGCGCTCGATCAGTTCGAGCGGTGGCCGACCTGGATGTGGGCGAACGCCGAGGTGGCACGGTTCACCAGCTGGCTGCGGGCCTGGAACGTGGAGCGGCCGGAGGGGCAGCGGGCCGGGTTCCACGGGCTCGACGTGTACAGCCTCTGGGAGTCGATGCAGGCGATCTTCGACTACCTGGGGGAGGAGGACCCGAAGTCGCTGGAGGCGGCGCAGGACGCGTACCGGTGTTTCGAGCCGTACGGCAAGAGGGTCGAGGAGTACGGCGCGGCCAGCCGGTTCGTCTCCGCGCGCTGCGAGGAGGAGGTCGTCCGGTTGCTCGCCCGGACCCGCGAGCACGCCCTCTCCGACGGCCCGGACCGTTTCTCGGCCTGGCAGAACGCCGAGGTGGTGGCGGGCGCGGAGCGCTACTACCGGGCGATGGTGGCCGGCGGGCCGGACTCGTGGAACATCCGCGACACCCACATGCAGGACACCCTGGACCGGCTGCTGGACCGGTACGGCCCGGACGCCCGGGGCATCGTCTGGGCGCACAACACGCACGTGGGGGACGCCCGGGCCACGGACATGTCCGCCGACGGGATGATCAACATCGGTCAGTTGGCCCGAGAACGGCACGGCGAGGACGCGGTGGCCCTGATCGGCTTCGGCAATTACCGGGGCACGGTGATCGCCGCGCCCCGGTGGGGTTCGCCGCCCGAGGCGATGGTGGTGCCGCCGGCCCGGGAGGGCTCGATCGAGCGGCGGCTGCACGAGCTGATGCCGGATCGGGCGGTGCTGATCTTCGGCGGCGACGACCAGCCGGGCTGGGTCACCGACACCGCGGACCACCGGGCGATCGGGGTCGTCTACGACCCGTCGTTCGAGTCCTGGGGCAATTACGTGCCCACCCGCCTCGGCGACCGCTACGACGCCTTCATCTGGTGCGACGACACCACAGCTCTGCACCCGCTACCGGTGCCGGCGGCCCCCGGTGAGATGGAGACCTACCCGGCGGGGGTGTGAACCGGGCGCCCCGATCGCGTCGATCATGGAGTTGTGGTGCCGGACAAATGCCTCTGATCGGGGCATGACGGGCACCACAACTCCATGATCGACCGGGGTGGGGGTGGGGGCTAGACGTGCGTCGGGGTGCGGTCTTCGAGGTGGGTGCGGAGGCCTTCGCCTTCGATGTCCACGTTTGGCAGGGCGCGGTCGAGCCAGCGGGGCAGCCACCAGGCGCGGTCGCCGAGGAGCGACATCACCGCCGGGACGATGGTCATCCGGACCACGAACGCGTCGATGGCGACGCCAATGGCGAGCGCGAAGCCCATCGACTTGATCACCGGATCCTCCAGGAAGACGAAGCCCCCGAAGACCGAGATCATGATCAGCGCGGCGGCCGTGACCACCCGTGCGCCGTGCCCCATGCCGCTGATGGTGGCCTGTCGGGCGGTCTCACCGTGCACGAAGTCCTCCCGCATCCGGGAGACCAGGAACACCTCGTAGTCCATGGCGAGCCCGAACAGGATGCCGATCAGCAGGATCGGCAGGAAGCTGATCAGCGGGCCGGGGGTGTCCAGGCCGACGAGGTCGGCGAGGTGCCCCTGCTGGAAGACGGCGACCGTGATGCCGAACGTGGCGGCGACGGTGAGCAGGAAGCCCAGCGCCGCCTTGATCGGCACCAGCAGCGAGCGGAACACCAGCATCAGCAGCAGCACCGAGAGCCCGACCACCAGCAGCAGGTAGATCGGTAGCGCGTCGGACAGCTTCTCGGAGACGTCGATGCCGATTGCGGTGACGCCGGTGAGCAGCACGTCCGCGTCGGGGATCCCGCGTACCGAGGCACGGATGTCGTGGACCAGGGTCTCGGTGGCCTCGTCGGTCGGGCCGGTCTTCGGCACCACGCCCAGCAGCGCGGTCCGGCCGTCCGGGCTGAGCTGGGGTGGGGCCACCGCGAGGACGTTCTCGGTGCGCTGGAGCAGGGCGGTCACCTGCGGCACGGCGGCCGAGGTGGCCTGCGGCGTGTCGCCGGCGACCACCACCGCGAGGCGGCCGGTGAAGCCCGCGCCGAAGCCCTCGACGGTCAGGTCGTTCGCCACCCGGGCGGGGGAGCCGACGGCGGCCGTCGCGGCGCCGGGCAGAGCCAGGCGCATGTCCGGCGTGGGCAGCGCGAGCAGCCCCAGGCCGAGCAGGCCCACCAGGATGACCGGTACGCGGAACCGGGTGACCAGTCGCGCCCAGCGGAAGCCGAACCGGTTGCGGTCCTCGGGTGTGGTCGTCTCCACCGTCGGCCGGTCGGTGACGTCCGTGTCGTCCTCGGCGGCCTCGGTGGGGACGGTGCGCAGCCGGCGGGGGAGCACCCGGCGACCGGCGAAGCCGAGCAGCGCCGGCTGGAGGGTGATGGCGACGAGGACGGCGACGGTGACCGTGCCGGCGGCGGCGAGACCCATCACGGTGAGGAACGGAATGTCCACCACGGCGAGCCCGGCCAGGGCGATGACCACGGTGGCGCCGGCGAAGACCACGGCCGACCCGGCGGTGCCTACGGCGCGGCCGACCGCCTCCTCCGGGGACAGGCCGTCGAGCAGGTTCTGCCGGTGCCGGGAGGTGATGAAGAGTGAGTAGTCGATGCCGACCGCGAGACCGAGCATCAGCGCCAGGATCGGTGCGGTGCTGGTGAGCTGGACGGCGCCGCTCAGCGCGAACAGCCCGGCCATGCCAGCGCCCACGCCGATCAGCGCGTTGAGCATGGTCATGCCGGCGGCGACCAGTGACCCGAACGTGATGATCAGAACGATGGCGGCGACCAGGACGCCGAGCGCCTCGGTGGAACCGATCTCCGGTTCGCCGCCGAGCACCTCACCGCCGGGGGCGACCTGCCAACCCTGCGCCCTGGCCGCCGCGCCGACCTGCTCGTACGCGGTGCGCTGCGCGTCGGTCACCTCGTCCCCGCCGGTGGCGAACTGGACCTGGACCAGCGCGTACCGGCCGTTGGGCGAGACCGCGCCGACCTGGAACGGGTTGACCGCGCCGACCACGCCGGGCAGTGCCGAGGCCTGCTGGACGAGTTCCTGGACCACGGCCTGACCCTGCGGGGTGCCCAGTTGCCCGTCGGCGGGCGCCTTGACCGTGATGGTGCCGGTGGCGCCGCTGGCTGCGGGGAACTGGTCGGCCAGCAGGTCGAGCGCGCGCTGGCTCTCGGTGCCGGGCATGGTGAAGTTGCTCGCCGTCGGGCCGCGCAGGGTCGCCGCGGCCAGGCCGGCGACGACGAGTACGACGAGCCAGAGCGCGACGACGAGCCGTCGCCGGCGCAACGCGCCCCGGCCGAGCCGGTAGAGCAGGGTGGCCATCAGGAGTCCTTGTCCTCGGTCGTGGGTGGATGGGGCAGGGGAGTGTCGACGGGCTCGACGGCCCGCCGGGCGAGGGTGAGCAGGGCGGGGCGCAGTTCGTCGTCGGGGATGTCGACGAACTCGGCGCACGCCTCGGAGATGCCGGCGAGCAGCACCAGGGCGGCGATCCGGGCGCCCGGCCGGTCGGAGTGCCCGGCCAACGCGCCCCGCAGCCGGTCGGAGATCTGCTGGATGTGCGCGAAGGCTGGCTGGGACAGCAGTTCCGGGAACTCGCCGCGCAGCACCGCGATCTCCTGCCGGAACCGGACCGCGAGGTCGACGAAGCCCTGTGCGGCGACCTCCTGGGCGGCCGCTCCGGTCAGGCCGTTGAGCTGGTCGTCGAGGCCGCGGAGCACGTCGATGGCGGGGGCCATCAGTTCGGCGAGCAGGGCTTCCTTGTTGGCGAAGTGGTAGAGCACGGTGGCCTTGGAGCAGCCGACCTCGCGGGCGATGTCCTGTAACGAGGTGCCCCGGTATCCGGTCACCGTGAACCGCCGCGCCGCCGCGGCGAGGATCTCGCCGTGCGTGTCGGGTGTCGCTCTGACCATGGCCGGTCCACCTCCCGCGAACCAGCATGCCTGACCGATCGGTCAGACCCTGACCGATCGGTCAGACTGAAGCGGTGGCGTTCACCACACCCGGGGTGGGTTTTATCCGGCGTGCTGGGCGTCGTACCTGGTCCGCGCCTCGGCGATCGCCCGGCGGTGCCGCTCGGCCCAGCTGGTCAGCGCGACCAGTGACTCGTAGAGCTCCAGCGCCATCGGGGTGGCGGTGTACTCGACCTTGGGCGGCACGGTCGGGTAGACCGTGCGGTGCAGCAGCCCGTCGCGCTCCAGTTGGCGCAGCGTCAGCGTGAGCATCCGGCGGCTGATGCCCTCGATGTGCCGCTCCAGCTCGGTGAAGCGCACCGGCCCGTTCGAGGCGGCCACCAGGATGCCGATGCTCCACTTGCCGCCGACCCGGTCGAGCACCTCGCGGACGGTGCAGGCCCGCGCCTGACCCGGGGTGAACGGCACGTCGTCGGCCGCGCAGGTGGACTCGGCCTCGACCTGCGCGGACACATCGCTGTTCCGCTGGGACATCACTGTGCCTCCTTCCGCTCCGGTTCATGGTCACAGACGATGACCTAGGTAACAAATCGTGCATTAAGGAGGGGTCTCGTGGAGCGTGTCGCGCCGCGTCCGGTTGACCGACGGCAGCGGGGCCGGGAGGGTGGTCGGGTGAGTGAGGCTGACGAGACCCGGGACGGCGTGGCCCTGACCAACCTGGACCAGCCGCTGTCCGACCGCGACGACGCGACCAAACGCGACCTGGTGGACTACCTCGACGCGGTCAGTGAGCGGATCCTCCCGCACCTGCGGGGCCGCCCGCTGTCGGTGATCAGGGTCCGTCCCGGCCAGCCGCCGTTCATGCAGAAGAACCCGCCCCGGTACACCCCGGACTGGGTCCGCCGGGCGCCGGTCTGGGCGGAGGCGTCACACCGGGAGATCTCGTACGCCCTCTGCGACGACCGCCGCACCCTGCTCTGGTTCGCCAACCAGCGGGCGGTGGAGTACCACCCGACGCTGGCCACCGTGGCGGATCTGCACCGGCCCACCCACCTGGTCCTCGACCTGGACCCGCCGAACGGCGACGGGTTCCGCGCGGCGGTCGACGCGGCCCTGCTGGTCCGTCAGGCGCTCGCCGACGCCGGCCTGGCCGGCGCCGTCAAGACCAGCGGCGCCAAGGGGGTGCACGTCTTCGTTCCGGTGACCGACGCGCCCACGGCCGAGGAGTTGGCCGCCGCCACCCGGGCGCTCGCCGTCCGCGCCGAGCGGCTCGACCCGGCGCTGGCCACCACGGCGTACATCAAGGAGGACCGGGGTGGCCGGGTCTTCGTGGACGCCACCCGGGCCGGCGGGGCGACGGTGGCCGCCGCGTACAGCCCCCGGCTGCGCCCCGGGATGCCGGTCTCCTTCCCGGTCGACTGGGCCGACCTGACCGAGGTGACCCCCGCCGACTTCACCATCCGCACCGCACCGTCGCTGCTCGCCGACGACGACCCGTGGGCCGCGCTGATGCCGGCCCCGCAGTCGCTCCCCGCCGACCTGGTCGCCGAGGGGCGGACCATCCCGGTGGCCCGGGTGCAGGCCATGCACGAGGGCAAGCGCCGCGCCCGCGCCCGCCGCGAGACCGGCTGACCGGCTCGTCGGCCCGCCCGGGTGCGGCGAGCGGTCGATGTGTCGGCGGGCTGTGGCACGATCGTCCAGGTGAGCAGCAAATCCGACGCGACCCAGCGATTCAGCGACCTCGCGCGGCTGCGCCGGGTCCGCGACCGGATCGACCGGGAGTACGCGTCTCCGCTGGACGTCGAGGCGCTCGCCCGTGGCGCGCACATGTCGGCCGGGCACCTCAGCCGCGAGTTCCGGCTCGCCTACGGCGAATCTCCGTACAGCTACCTCATGACCCGGCGGATCGAGCGGGCGATGGCCCTGCTGCGCTGTGGCGACATGAGCGTCACCGACGTCTGTTTCGCGGTCGGCTGCTCGTCGTTGGGCACCTTCAGCACCCGTTTCACCGAGCTGGTCGGCGTGCCGCCCAGCGTCTACCGCCGGCAGGCGGCGCAGGCGACGGCGGGGATGCCGTCGTGCGTGGCGAAGCAGGTGACCAGACCGGTCAGGAATCGAGAAGCGCAGGTCACCCAGCCGCACCTAGCGTGACTCGCATGAATATCACCATTCACTCGAGCTTCCTTCCGCACACCGATCCGGAGGCCTCCCTGGTCTTCTACCGCGACCTCCTCGGCTTCGAGGTTCGCCTCGACGTCGGCTACGAGGGGATGCGGTGGATCACGCTCGGGCCGGTCGGCCAGCCCAGCACGTCCATCGTCCTGCACCCGCCGACCGCCAACCCGGGCATCACCGACGACGAACGGCAGACCATCCTTGAGCTGATAGCCAAGGGCAGCTACTTCGGCGTCAACCTGGCCACCGACGACCTCGACGCCACCTTCGCCAAGCTGGAGGCGAGCGACGCCGAGGTCGTCCAGGAACCGACCGAGCATCCGTACGGCGTGCGCGACTGTGCCTTCCGCGATCCCGCCGGCAATATGGTCCGCATCCAGCAAGCGCGCTGAGTCCCGACCGCCCGACAGATGGAGACACGATGAGCACGGCCAGCCAGCCGTCCGCGCCGCACGTCGCCGACAGCCACGACCTGATCCGAGTGCAGGGCGCGCGGGTCAACAACCTCAAGGACGTCAGCGTTGACATCCCGAAGCGGCGGCTGACCGTGTTCACCGGTGTCTCCGGCTCCGGCAAGAGCTCGCTGGTGTTCGGCACCATCGCGGCCGAGTCGCAGCGGTTGATCAACGAGACCTACAGCGCCTTCGTGCAGGGCTTCATGCCGACGCTGGCGCGGCCCGAGGTCGACCTGCTGGATGGCCTGACCACGGCGATCATCGTCGACCAGGAGCGGATGGGCGCCAACTCCCGCTCCACCGTCGGCACCGCCACCGACGCCAACGCGATGCTGCGCATCCTGTTCAGCCGGCTCGGGCAGCCACACATCGGCCCGCCCAACGCGTACTCCTTCAACGTTCCGTCGGTGAAGGCGACCGGTGCGATCACCGTCGAGCGTGGCGCCGGCAAGACGAAGACCGAGAAGGCCACCTTCAACCGTCTCGGCGGCATGTGCCCGCGCTGCGAGGGCATGGGCGCGGTGACCGACATCGACCTGTCGGCGCTCTACGACGACACCCTCTCGCTCAACGAGGGCGCGATCACGATCCCGGGTTACAGCATGGAGGGCTGGTACGGCCGAATCTTCCGTGGCTGTGGCTACTTCGACCCGGACAAGCCGATCGCCAAGTTCAACAAGCGGGAGCTGCACGACCTGCTCCACCGGGAGCCAACCAAGATCAAGGTCGACGGGATCAACCTGACGTACGCGGGTCTGATCCCGTCGATCCAGAAGTCCTTCCTCGCCAAGGACATCGACGCGTTGCAGCCGCACATCCGGGCCTTCGTGGAGCGGGCGGTGACCTTCACGACCTGCCCCGAATGCGCCGGCACGCGGCTCAGCGCGGAGGCCCGGTCGTCGAAGATCAAGGGGTTGAACATCGCCGACGCGTGCGCGATGCAGATCAGCGACCTGGCCGCCTGGGTGCGCGGCATCGAAGAGCCGTCGGTGGCGCCGTTGCTGGCCGGCCTGCAACACCTCCTCGACTCGTTCGAGGAGATCGGGCTGGGGTACCTGTCGCTCGACCGGCCGGCGGGCACCCTCTCCGGCGGCGAGGCGCAGCGCACCAAGATGATCCGCCACCTCGGCTCCTCGCTCACCGACGTCACCTACGTCTTCGACGAGCCGACGATCGGGCTGCACCCGCACGACATCCAACGCATGAACGAGCTGCTGCTCCAACTGCGCGACAAGGGCAACACCGTACTGGTCGTTGAGCACAAGCCGGAGGCGATCGTCATCGCCGACCACGTCGTCGACCTCGGGCCCGGCGCCGGCACCGACGGCGGTACGGTCTGCTACGAGGGCACCGTGGCGGGCCTGCGGGCCAGCGGCACCATCACCGGCCGGCACTTCGACGACCGGGCGGCGCTCAAGGAGACGGTACGAACGCCCACCCGCAAACTGGAGATCCGGGGCGCCACCGCCAACAACCTCCAGGACGTGAACGTCGACGTACCCCTCGGTGTGCTCGTCGTGGTGACCGGCGTCGCCGGCTCCGGCAAGAGTTCGCTCGTCCACGGCTCGATCCCGGCCGGCGCGGGTGTGGTGTCGATCGACCAGGGCGCGATCCGCGGCTCACGGCGCAGCAACCCGGCCACGTACACCGGGTTGCTCGACCCGATCCGCAAGGCGTTCGCGAAGGCCAACGGCGTGAAGCCGGCGCTGTTCAGCGCCAACTCCGAGGGTGCCTGCCCCAGCTGCAACGGCGCTGGCGTCATCTACACCGACCTGGGAATGATGGCGGGCGTCGCGGCCGGATGCGAGGACTGCGAAGGTAAGCGGTTCCAGGCGTCGGTGCTGGAATACCGCTTCGGCGGTCGGGACATCAGCGAGGTGCTCGCGATGTCGGTGACCGAGGCCGAGAAGTTCTTCGGTGCCGGCGAGGCCCGTACGCCGGCAGCCCACGCCATCCTCGACCGGCTCGCCGACGTCGGGCTCGGCTACCTGAGCCTCGGTCAGCCGCTCACGACCCTGTCCGGCGGCGAGCGGCAGCGGCTGAAGCTGGCGACGCACATGGGCGAGAAGGGCGGCGTCTACGTTCTCGACGAGCCGACCACCGGCCTGCACCTGGCCGACGTCGAGCAACTGCTCGGCCTGCTCGACCGCCTGGTCGACGCCGGCAAGTCAGTGATCGTCATCGAGCATCACCAGGCGGTCATGGCGCACGCGGACTGGATCATCGACATCGGTCCCGGTGCCGGCCACGACGGCGGTCGGATCGTCTTCGAGGGCACCCCCGCTGACCTTGTCGCCGCCCGCTCCACCCTCACCGGCGAGCACCTGGCCGCGTACGTCGCCGGCTGACGGTCCCCGGTCACCCGACCGGTCGGGAGCGCCCCGCCGTCGTCCTCGTGAGCACTGCGCAGCCGGCGGTGATCAGCCCGAGGGCGGCGGCGGCCTGGTTGACGTACCCGGGCACCGACGAGGTGACGTACGTGCCGCCGCCGCTGAGGTGGCACTCGAAGCGGAGCGGCAGGAAGTCGACGCCGTACCCGTCGACCATGCTCGCCAGTTGCGACCCGCCCTCCCGGCAGGGTCCGGCGGGGGCGGAGCCGGCCCCGCCGTCCTCCGCCCGCATCACCGCGTACCCGAGGTGGAGCAGGCCCCAGGCGTACATGGCGACGGCGCCGGCACCGGCGAGGAGCGCCACCGCCCGCAGCCAACCCGGCGGTCCGCTCCTCCGCGCCGCCGTCCGGACGCCACGGACGGCGAGGACGGTCGCGAGCGCGGCCGCACCCAGCGCGGCGAGGAGCAGCAGGAGAAAGAGCATGGCGACATTCTTGATCAACCGCGTTCGCCGGCTGCGGGTGGGCTGCGTACCCGGCACACGATCAAGGCTCCCGACCGATTTTCTGGTCAGGAGCCTTTGTGTGGTGGCCAAGCCTGGTGCCCCCGGCAGGATTCGAACCTGCGCCCCCGCCTCCGGAGGGCGGTGCTCTATCCCCTGAGCTACGGGGGCTCAGCGACTGGAGAAGACTAGCAAACCTCCCCTGCGTACGCCGAATCGGTATCGGGTGAGCCGATCGTGTCGGACCGGCCCACCCGGTGCTCAGGCGGCTAGCGCCCGCCCGCAGCTGGGCAGCGGGTGCAGGACGATCCGCCGAGGGAGCCGCCGCGGCCACTCGTTGCGCGGCCAGGAGCCGTCGACGATCAGGTGGACGGTGCGCTGCTCCTCGCCGCTGAGCCGCAGCACGAAGTCGCGGGGGAGCGGCGGGTCCACCGTCGGCGTGGTGATCATGAAGCGCACCCGCCCGCGCGACGAGACAGCGGAGATCACGTCGGCGGCCGGCATCGTGCCGCGCAGCCGGACCCGCCCGATCCAGTAGACCTCCGCGAGGTGTTCCTGGGCGGCCCGGGTGATCGCCGGGTACTCGCTGCGGACCCAACGCTCGACCGCGCTCACGCAGAGCCCACAGGCCCGCTCGCGCGGTTCCCGCGGACCCAACCCCCAGGCCCGCAGGTACGCCCCGACCGCTCCAGCGTCCAACGGCAGGTCGAAACGCCGCTGGATGAGCGTCGTGAGGCTCTGCCGCGTCCACAGCTCCTCGTCCAGGCCGAACTCGTCGGGGTGTACGCCCCGCAGCGTGTCGATCAACTCGAGTTCCTGTTCGCGGCTGAGCATTCCCGGCTCGCCCTGCCGCTGTCCGCGACGGACGGCTGCCACCGCCCCGTCACCACCGATGGTGTGGCGTCGGCACCAGCTGGTGACCGAACGCCGTGCGTCTCTGAGTGCAACCCCCACGTCTTGGGCAACGAGCCCGAATCGCAACTGGTCACGATATGTGCGGAGAAAACTCTCTAAGCAACGTAATCGCCTGTGTCGTGCAAAACGGTCACAGGGGACGAAATGGGGCGTTAGTCCTCAAAGTGGCAGGCCGCCTCGCCTTGATCGACTCGGGTTTCTGCAAGTCGGGGTGTCCCGACCACGCGGACAGCCCGATTTCCTGCAAACCGAGTCGATCACCGCCGACGGCCGACGGCTGAGGGCTGACGGCCGACGGCCGACGGCTGAGGGCTGAGGGCCGACGGCTGAGGGCTGAGGGCTGAGGGTCGGGGTGGGCCGGGCCGGGGCCAGGGCGGGGCGGGCTGCGGGACGGGGTGCGTCTCGGCGATATGACGCGGCCCGCGTCCCCGCCACAGGTTGGCGGGGACGCGGGCCGGGTGCGCCCGTCCGGTGGGTCAGCTCTTGGCTGCCTGCTCCTGAAGCTGCCGGAGGTTGTTCAGCTCGGTCTGCTGGGTGGCCTTCATGGTCTTCGCCACGCGCAGGACCTCGGCGTTGTCGGTGGCCCCGAGCGCCGCGTCGATCATGTGGATGCCGCCCAGGTGGTGGTCGTACATCAGAGCCAGGAACTGCCGGTCGACCTCGATGCCCTGGGCGTCGCGCAGGGCGGTCATCTGTTGTGGCGTGGCCATGCCTGGCATGAGGCCGTCCTTGACGGAAGCCCCGTCGGACATCCAGGACATCGGTGGCTTCGACCCGGTCGGGCTGAGATCCCATTCGCGCAGCCAGGTCTGCATGGCGCCGATCTCGCCCTGCTGCCCGGTGGCGATGTCGACGGCGATCTGCCGCACCTCGGGGAGGGTCGCCGACCGGTACGCGATCAGGCTCATCTCCACGGCCTGCGCGTGGTGGGTCGTCATGTCCCGGGCGAAGCCCGCCTCGACCGAGGCGTCACCGGGGCGGGTGAGCCGCGGGGTGAGCAGACCGCCCGCGTAGCCGAGGAGGAGCCCCACCACCAGCATGATGGCGAGCGCCAGCACGCCGTAGCGCGACGCCGGGGCCCGGCCGCCCTCGTCGGGGGCGGCCGGGATCTCGTCGTACTCGCTGTCGGTGGTTGCCGGAGCGGTCATTGCGGTCCTTACTGGGTGGGCTGCTGCTGGAGCTCACGCGGCGTGGTGCCGGTGGCGGTGATGCCGGTGTTGCAGAGCGCCGTGGGGCCCTCGACGGAGGCGTTCACCCGCAGGTCCTTGATGAACTCGTCGATCCGCGAGTCGTCGGCGTTGTCGACCTTGAGCTGGTAGCCCCAGGCCTGGAGCGAGATCGGCTTGTCCAGGCCCTCGTACGGGCTCATGAAGGTCTTCTCGACGCCGCGCACCTTGCCGGCGAGCTTGTCGACCTGGTCCTTGGGCAGGTCGGGGCGGTAGGTGATCCACACCGCGCCGTGCTCCAGGCTGTGCACCGCGTGCTCGTTGGCGATCGGGGCGTCGTACACGTCGCCCATGCAGTTCTGCCAGGCGGCGTTGTGCACCCCACCCACCGGCGGGGAGTAGTTCCAGGTCAGCGGGCCCGACTTGTGCGACTCGTACTTCAGGCTGTCCGGGTCGGACTTGCGGATGTTGACGATGCCCTCGATGGCGTCGGCGCGCTTGTCCCACGGCTTGGAGCCCTGGAACGACGCCCAGGCGCCGTACCCGATGATGCCGGCGGCGAGGACGCCCACCGCGACGAAGAGCGCGATCGGACCCCAGGCGCGGCCCTGGCTCACCTTGACCGGGGCGACTGGCTTGCGCGGGCCCTTGCCACCGGTGCGGGGGGAGCCCGTCGACTTGCCGGAACCGGCCTTGGCGCCGGCCGCCGGCCGGCCCGCGGCCGGCTTCTTGCCGGTGCTGACCACGGTCGGGCGGCGCTCAGGGCCACCCGGGGTGCTGATGCTCATCGTGCCTCGTCAAGTCGGTCGGTCAGGGGAGTGGCGGGCCGGATGACGCGCAGGGGAGCCGCCGAGTGCCCGAGTCTACCCCCGATAACATGGTTGGGTGACTCCTGCAGAACTAGCCTCGGTCGTCCTTGCCGCCGCCCACGCCGTCTTCGAGCAGCGTGGGTTTGACCGCGCCGCGTTGCCGGCGAGCACGGTGGTGGAGCGACCGCGCAACCCCGAGCACGGCGACTACGCCTCGACGCTCGCGCTGCAGTTGAGCAAGAAGGTGGGCGTTCCGCCCCGGGAGCTGGCGACGGCCCTGGCCGACGAGTTGAGCCGGGCAGCGGGTGTGAAATCGGTGGAAATCGCCGGGCCGGGCTTCCTGAACATCCGGCTCGACGCGGCCGCCGCCGGTCAGCTCGCGCGGGTGATCGTCGAGGCCGGCACGGAGTACGGCCGCAGTGACCGGCTCGCCGGCGAGAAGATCAACCTGGAGTTCGTCTCGGCCAACCCGACCGGGCCGGTGCACATCGGCGGGGTTCGCTGGGCGGCGGTGGGTGACGCGCTGAGCCGGCTGCTGCGGGCCACCGGCGCCGACGTCGGCACGGAGTACTACTTCAACGACGCGGGTTCGCAGATCGACCGGTTCGCCCGGTCGCTGCTCGCCGCCGCGAAGGGTGAGCCGGCGCCGGAGGACGGTTACGGCGGGGCGTACATCGCCGAGATCGCCACCGAGGTGCAGGCCCGCCGGCCGGAGGTGCGCTCGCTCGACGACGACGCCGCCCAGGAGGTCTTCCGGGTCGAGGGCGTCGCGTTGATGTTCGACGAGATCCGCTCCTCGCTGCGCGACTTCGGGGTGGAGTTCGACACCTACTTCAACGAGAAGGACCTGCACGACCGCGGCGAGCTGGACCTGGCGTTGAACCGGCTGCGTGAGCAGGGGCACCTCTACGAGTCCGACGGCGCCACCTGGCTGCGCACCACCGACTTCGGCGACGACAAGGACCGGGTGCTGCGCAAGTCCAACGGCGAGTGGACGTACTTCGCCGCGGACTGCGCCTACTACCTGGACAAGCGTGAGCGCGGCTTCGAGCGGGTCGTGATCATGCTGGGCGCCGACCACCACGGCTACATCGGCCGGATGAAGGCGATGGCCGCCTGCTTCGGCGACGACCCGGACCGCAACCTGGAGATCCTCATCGGGCAGCTGGTGAACCTGCTGCGCGACGGCGCCCCGATGCGGATGAGCAAGCGGGCCGGCACCGTGATCACCCTGGAGGACCTGGTCGAGGCGATCGGGGTGGACGCCTCCCGGTACGCGTTGGCCCGCTACTCCAGCGACTCCCCGATCGACATCGACATCGAGCTGTGGACCCGGGCGACCCGCGACAACCCGGTCTACTACGTGCAGTACGTCGCGGCCCGGACGGCGGGCGTGGCCCGCAACGCCGCCGAGGTGGGGCTGGTTCCGGGCGACGCCGAGGCGTTCCGCCCCGAGCTGCTCGACCACGAGAAGGAGAACGAGCTGCTCAAGGCGCTCGCCGAGTTCCCGGCGGTGGTCGCCACCGCCGCCGAGCTGCGCGAGCCGCACCGGGTGGCCCGCTACCTGGAGGAGAGCGTCGCGGCCTCATACCACCGGTTCTACGACAACTGCCGGGTGCTGCCGCTGGGCGACGAGAAGGTCACCGACCTGCACCGCGCGCGGCTCTGGCTCAACAACGCCACCCGCACGGTGATCGCCAACGGCCTTTTCCTGCTCGGCGTCTCCGCACCCGAGAGGATGTGACATGCGGGCTCATGAGGCTGGTGCGCTGCACGCGGACATCAGCAACCAGGGGCCGGCCTGGCTGCGTACCCCGGCCGACGTCAACGCCCTCGTGCCGGCGCTGTGGCCGCGGTCGGTGACGCGCGGGGCCGACGGCGCGGTCGCCGTCGCGGGCCTGAGCGTCCGCGACATCGCGGCCGAGTTCGGCACCCCCGTGTACGTCCTCGACGAGGCCGACCTGCGGTCGCGCTGCCGCGACTTCCGGGCGGCCTTCCCGACCGAGGACGTCTACTACGCGGGCAAGGCGTTCCTCTGCCGAGCGGTGGTTCGGATGATCGCCGAGGAGGGGCTGTACCTGGACGTCTGCACCGGCGGCGAGTTGGCCACCGCGCTGTCGGCCGGGATGCCGCCGGAGCGGATCGGCTTCCACGGCAACAACAAGTCGGTCGCTGAGCTGGGTCGGGCGTTGGACGCCGGGGTGGGTCGGATCATCGTCGACTCGTTCACCGAGATCGACCGGCTCACCGCGCTGGCCCGTGAGCGCGGGGTCCGGCCGCGGGTGCTGGTCCGGGTCACGGTGGGCGTCGAGGCGCACACCCATGAGTTCATCGCCACCGCCCACGAGGACCAGAAGTTCGGCTTCTCGCTGGCCGGCGGCGCGGCGGCGAACGCCGCGTTCAAGATCCTCGACGAGGGTGTGCTGGAGCTGCGCGGTCTGCACTCGCACATCGGCTCGCAGATCTTCGACGCCAGCGGCTTCGAGGTGTCGGCCCGTCGGGTGCTCGCCCTACAGGCGCAGATCCGCGACGCGCGCGGGGTGGAGCTGCCCGAGCTGGACCTTGGTGGTGGCTTCGGTATCGCGTACACCACCCAGGACGACCCGGCGACACCGCAGGATCTGGCCAAGCGGCTCCGCAAGATCGTCGATTCGGAGTGCGCGGCGGAGAACCTGGCCGTGCCGCACCTGTCGATCGAGCCGGGCCGGGCCATCGTCGGACCGGCCGTGTTCACCCTCTACGAGGTGGGCACGGTCAAGGACCTCGACGGCATCCGGACGTACGTCAGCGTCGACGGCGGGATGAGCGACAACATCCGCACCGCCCTGTACGACGCGTCCTACTCGGCCACGCTGGCCTCGCGGGCCTCCGACGCGCAGCCGTTGCTCGCCCGCGTGGTGGGAAAGCACTGTGAGTCCGGGGACATCGTGGTGAAGGATGAATTCCTGCCCGCCGACGTGCAGCCCGGAGATCTTGTCGCAGTGCCCGGCACCGGTGCGTACTGCCGAAGCATGGCCAGCAACTACAACCATGTGCCCCGGCCACCGGTGGTCGCGGTGCGTGACGGCCAGGCGCGTCTGATCGTCCGGCGGGAAACCGAAGAGGACCTGCTCGCTTTGGATGTGGGATGACGTCACCTGTGCGCTTGGCTCTGCTCGGCTGCGGCACGGTCGGCCAGGAGGTGGTCCGGCTGCTGCACGAGCAGGCGGCCGACCTGGCCGCACGGATCGGCGCTCCGCTGGAGATCGCCGGCATCGCCGTCCGTCGGCTCGGCCGCGAGCGGGGTGACCTGCCGGTCGCCGACGACCTGTTCACCACCGACGCGCTCGGCCTGATCAAGCGCGACGACGTGGACGTGGTCGTCGAGGTGGTCGGTGGCATCGAGCCGGCCCGCAGTTGGCTGGTCGAGGCGTTGCGCGCCGGCAAGAGCGTGGTCACCGCCAACAAGGCGCTGCTCGCCGAGGACGGCGTGGCCCTGCACGAGGCGGCGGCCGAGGGCGGCGGCGACCTCTACTACGAGGCGTCCGTGGCCGGGGCCATCCCGCTGCTGCGCCCACTGCGGGAGTCGCTGCACGGCGATCGGATCAACCGGGTCACCGGCATCGTCAACGGCACCACCAACTTCATCCTCTCCGCGATGGACGCGACCGGCGCCGGCTTCGCCGAGGCCCTGGAAGAGGCCACCGCCCTGGGGTACGCGGAGGCCGACCCGACCGCCGACGTGGAGGGCTTCGACGCGGCGGCGAAGGCGGCGATCCTCGCCTCGCTGGCGTTCCACACCCGGGTCGGCGCCGCCGACGTGCACCGCGAGGGCATCACCGAGGTGACCGCCGCGGACATGGCCAGCGCCCAGGCGATGGGCTGCACGATCAAACTGCTCTGCATCGCGGCCCGGGGCGTCGACCAGACCGGCCGGGAGACGGTCAGCGTCCGGGTGCACCCGGCGATGATCCCGCGCAGCCACCCGCTGGCCAGCGTCGGCGACGCGTTCAACGCGGTCTTCGTGGAGGCGGACGCAGCCGGGCAGCTGATGTTCTACGGCCGGGGCGCCGGGGGCGCGCCCACCGCCAGCGCGGTGCTCGGCGACGTGGTCGCGGTGTCCCGCAACCGGCTCGCCGGGGTGCGGGCGGCCAGCGAGAGCGCGTACGCGGACCTCGCGGTCCGGCCGATGGGCGAGGCGCTGACCCGCTACCACGTGAGCCTCGACGTGGCCGACCGTCCAGGTGTGCTGGCGTCGGTGGCGGGCGTGTTCGCCCGGCACGACGTGTCGATCGCGACGGTGCGGCAGGGCTCGGCGGCCGGGCCGGCGGGCCGCGACGGCGACGCCGAGTTGGTCATCGTCACGCATGTGGCACCGGATGCCGCGCTCGCCGCGACCGTCGGCGAGCTGCGCGGGCTGGAGATTGTCCGGTCGGTGACGAGTGTGCTGCGGGTCGAGGGCGACGCCTGACTCGTTACATCATCGACGGGGCGGCTCGCCCGTCCCGCCAGATGGGTAAGCCGGGGTGTGCCATTGATCGGTCCGGCAGGCTGGTCCAAGGTGGCCCTGATGCGTGGCTGGGCGCGGCGGTAGAGGCGAGGAGAGCGACATGTGGCGGGGTCTGATCGAGGCGTACCGGGATCGGCTGCCGGTCACCGCGGCCACGCCGGTCGTCACGCTGCACGAGGGGAACACCCCGCTGTTGCCGGCGCCCGTGCTCTCCGCCCGGCTCGGCTGCGACGTGCACCTCAAGGTGGAGGGCGCCAACCCGACCGGCTCCTTCAAGGACCGGGGGATGACCCTCGCGGTGTCCAAGGCGGTCGAGGCCGGCAACAAGGCGATCATCTGCGCCTCCACCGGCAACACCAGCGCCTCCGCCGCGGCGTACGCCGCTCGGGCCGGGTTGACCTGCGCCGTGCTGGTGCCGCAGGGCAAGATCGCGTTGGGCAAGCTGGCCCAGGCGCTGGTGCACGGAGCGAAGCTGCTCCAGGTGAGTGGCAACTTCGACGACTGCCTCGCGACGGCCGCCAAGCTCGCCCAGGACTACCCGGTCGCGTTGGTCAACTCGGTCAACATCGACCGACTGCACGGCCAGAAGACCGCCGCGTTCGAGATCGTCGAGGCGCTCGGTGACGCGCCCGACATCCACTGCCTGCCGGTCGGCAACGCCGGCAACATCTCCGCGTACTGGATGGGCTATGCGGAGGAGATGATCGCTGGCACCACCACCCGGACGCCGAAGATGTACGGCTTCCAGGCCGCCGGGGCCGCCCCGATCGTGACCGGCCAGGTGGTGCCGGAGCCGTCGACGATCGCCACCGCGATCCGGATCGGCAACCCGGCGAGCTGGACCAAGGCGTTGGACGCCCGGGACGCCTCCGGTGGCCTGATCACGGCGGTGACCGACCGGGAGATCCTCTCCGCGTACCGCCTGCTCGCCCGCGAGGTGGGGGTCTTCGTCGAGTTGGGCAGCGCGGCCAGCGTGGCCGGCCTGCTCCAGCAGGCCGCGGCGGGCGCGGTGCCGCCCGGTTCCACGGTGGTCTGCACGGTGACCGGTCACGGGTTGAAGGACCCGGAGTGGGCGATCTCCACCGCGCCGGCGCCGTTGACCATCGCGAACGACGTGCTGGCCGCGGCCCGCGCCCTCGACCTGGCCTGACCGCGCCGCCGTCCGGGTGGTGACCGACGGCGGGTGAGCGGAGCGCGGAACGGCCCGGGGGCGGCGAGGGCTGGGGTATGCGAGTCCGGCACACTTTCGGGTATCCCCACCCGCCTTCTCGTTCAGGAGTGAGCCAGGCCGATGTCGCTGCTCGCTAGATTCAGCCTCGCCAATCGAGGGCTGATTGCCCTCATCGCGGTGGTGACCACGGTGTTCGGAGCGTTCGCCGTGCCGTCGCTGAAGCAGCAACTGCTGCCGTCGCTCGAGTTCCCGGCCGCGTTCATCGTGGCCCCCTACCCCGGCGCCGGGCCCGAGATCGTCGAGTCGCAGGTGACCGAGCCGATCGAGAACGCCCTCCAGGGCATCCCCGGGTTGGACAAGGTCACCTCCACGTCCCGTGAGGGGGCGGCGACCGTCCAGGTGACGTACGAGTTCGGCACCGACCTCGACGACGTGGTCAACAAGATGCAGACCGCGCTGAGCCGGATCGACGCCCAACTGCCGGAGAACGTCGACCCGCAGGTCATCGCGGGCAGCACCGACGACCTTCCGGCGGTGGTGCTGGCCGCGGCCGGGGCGACGGACGAGCGGGCGCTCGCCGAGAAGCTGCGCTCCACGGTCGTGCCGGAGCTGGAGGGCATCGAAGGGGTACGCACCGTCGAGGTGACCGGCACCCGCGACGACGTGGTGGTGGTCACCCCGAACCTGGCGAAGCTGGCCGCCGCGAAGATCCAACCGACGGCGATCGGCGCGGCGCTGAAGACCAACGGCGTGGCGGTTCCGGCCGGCGCGGTGACCGACGGCGCGCTGGCCCTCCCGGTGCAGGTCGGCACGCCGATCGCCACCCTGGAGGACCTGCGCGGCATCGTGGTCGCCCCGGGCGCGGCACCCGTCCGCCTCGGTGACGTGGCGACGGTCGAGCAGCAGCTCGCCCCGGCCACGGCGATCACCCGGACCAACGGCAAGGACAGCCTCGGTATCGCGATCACCGCCGCTCCGGACGGCAACGCCGTGCAGATCTCGCACGAGATCCGCGACCGGCTCGACGACCTGAAGGACGCCTCCGGCGCGGAGCTGACCGTGGTCTTCGACCAGGCGCCGTTCGTCGAGAAGTCGATCGAGTCGTTGACCACTGAGGGCCTGCTGGGCCTGGTGATGGCGGTCATCGTCATCCTGGTCTTCCTGCTGTCGGTGCGCTCGACGGTGGTCACCGCGGTCTCCATCCCGCTCTCCGTGCTGGTGGCGCTGATCGCCCTGTGGATCGGTGACTACTCGCTCAACCTGCTCACCCTCGGCGCGTTGACCATCGCGGTCGGTCGGGTGGTGGACGACTCGATCGTGGTGTTGGAGAACATCAAACGACACCTGGAGTACGGCGAGCAGAAGCGGCACGCCATCGTCACCGGCGTCCGCGAGGTGGCCGGTGCGGTGACCGCGTCCACCCTCACCACGGTGGCGGTGTTCGCGCCGATCGCGCTGGTCGGCGGCTTCGTGGGTCAGCTCTTCGCGCCGTTCGCGATCACCGTGACGGTGGCGCTGCTCGCGTCGCTGCTGGTGTCGCTGACCGTGATCCCGGTCCTCGCGTACTGGTTCCTCAAGCCGCCCGGCGGCACCCCGGACGACGAGGCGGTGCGCCGCGCCGCGGAGGAGAAGGAGCTGCGCAGCCCGTTGCAGCGGGCGTACCTGCCGGTGATCGGGTTCGCCACCGGCAAGCGGTCGACCCGCTGGATCACCGTCGGGCTCGGCCTGCTGCTGCTCTTCGGCACCTTCGGCCTGGCGCAGAAGTTGGAGACCAACTTCCTGGACGACTCCGGCCAGGACACCCTCAACATGAGCCAGGAGCTGCCGGCCGGCAGTGGTCTGGCGGCCACCGACGCGGCGGCCAAGCAGGTGGAGTCGGTGCTGTCCCGCACCGAGGGCGTCGAGACGTACCAGGTGACCGCGGGCGGTGGGGACAACCCGTGGGCGGGCGGTGGCGGCAACAACGTCGCCAACTGGTCGCTGGCGCTCGGCGGTGACACCGACGCCAAGCAGATGCGTGAGGTGCTGCGCAAGGAGTTCGACAAGCTCGGCGCCGGCGTGGGTGAGGTCAGCTTCGGCGGCGGGCAGGAGGCGTCCACCAGCCAGCTGGAGGTGATCGTCCAGGCCAGCGACCCGGAGGTGCTGACCCGGGCGGCCGAGGAGGCGCGGGCCGCGATGGCCGGCGTTCCGGACGTCGAGGACGTCTCCACCAGCCTGGCGGCGCGGGTGCCGCGCGTCGACGTGACTGTCGACCGGGTCGCCGCCGGTCGGGCCGGGCTCACCGAGGCCGCCGTGGGACAGTTGGTGTCGCAGGCGTTCCGGGGAGCGCCGCTGGGTCAGGTGGCGCTCGACGGGCAGCAGCAGAACGTGGTGCTGCGGTTGGGTACGCAGCCGCCGATGACCGTGGAGGAGCTGCGGGCGCTGCCGGTGGGTCCGGTCAAGCTGGACGACATCGCGGACGTCACCCAGGGTGAGGGTCCGCAGCAGGTCACCCGGATCGACGGCGAGCGCAGCGTGTCGGTGACCGGCGCGGCGACCGGCTCGAACCTGGGCGCGACCAGCCAGGAGTTGCAGAAGCGGCTGGACGCCATCGACGTGCCGGGTGCGAGCTTCACCATTGGTGGTGTCAGCGCGGACCAGGCGGATGCCTTCGCGGACCTGGGCCTGGCGGTGCTGGCCGCGATCGCGATCGTCTTCCTGATCATGGTGGCCACGTTCCGCAGCCTCACCCAGGCGCTGATCCTGCTGATTTCGATCCCGTTCGCGGCGACCGGTGCGATCGGCCTGCTGTTGGTCACCGGCACGCCGCTCGGTGTGCCGGCGCTGATCGGTGTGCTGATGCTGGTCGGCATCGTGGTGACCAACGCGATCGTGTTGCTCGACCTGATCAACCAGTACCGGGCGCAGGGCATGGGGGTCCACGAGGCGGTGGTCGAGGGTGGCCGGCGTCGGCTGCGCCCCATCCTGATGACGGCGGTGGCGACCATCTTCGCCCTGCTGCCGATGGCGTTCGGGTTGACCGGTGAGGGCGGCTTCATCTCCCAGCCGCTGGCGGTGGTCGTGATCGGTGGTCTGCTCAGCTCGACGCTGCTCACGCTGATCCTGGTGCCGACGCTGTACAGCATGGTGGAGCACACCAAGGAGTCGCTGCGCGACCGGCGCGCACAGCGGCGCTCCGGGGGGTCGACGGTGACCACGGTGGAGCCGGACGAGGCGCCAGCCCCGAACCAGGTCGCGGTGCCGAGTGGCGCGCCCGCCCCGGCTGCGGCCGCCGGCGCGAAGCCGGCGGGGCGTCCCGCGCCGTCGGCCGCGTTGGTGGAGGGTACGGACCAGTTCGAGGTGCTGCGGCTGCCCCGTAGCCGTACCTCACCGCTGCCTCCGACGGACCCGACCGAGTAGGTGGAGCCGACCGAGTAGGTCGACGCGCGGTTCGGAACGCCCCCGGCAGATCTCTGCCGGGGGCGTTCCAGGTTCATCCGGCCGAAACACTCCGACCCGACCGCCCTGCACTTTGGGTAACCTCTTGCATACTCCTCGTAGACGGGTGGGGGTGTGGGTGGAGCGGGGCGGGCGGATGGCCGACGGTGTGCGCGGGTGGGGGCGACGCGACCTGCTGTGCCGTGGCCTGCTGGTGGCGGGCGGTGTGGTCATCGGCGCGGGGACATCCGAGGCGTGGTCGATCACCCATCGCCGGCTGCCGATCGCCGGCGGCCCCGCCAGCGCCACCCTCGGTAACGGCCAGCAGGATGTCGGCTCCGGCGCGCTCGACGTCGTCTGGTCGGGTCGGACCAGCCAGCGACTGGTGGCCCTCACCTTCGACGACGGCCCCGCACCACAGTGGACACCGATGGTGCTGGACACCCTGGCCCAGCACCGGGTCCCGGCCACCTTCTTCATGGTCGGAGCCCAGGTCCGCCGGCACGCCGACGTCGTCCGCGACCGGCTCGCCGGGCACGAGGTGGGCAACCACAGCTGGGAACACCGGGACCTGGCCGAGTTGGACGCCGCCGAGGCGTACGACGACCTGCGCCGCAGCCACGACGCGATCGCCGAGCTCACCGGCACGCCGCCGGCGCTCCTGCGCCCGCCGTACGGCCACCTGGGCGGGGCGGTGCTGCACGCGGCGGCCCGACTCGACTATCGGCTGGTGCTCTGGTCGTTGCAGATGGTGGAGCGCGAGTTCCCCGGCGATCCGGCCGGTCACGCCCAGCGGATCGTGGCCGACGTCCAACCGGGAACGATCGTGCTCGGTCACGATGTGGGGGCGCACCGGCGGCTGGTCGCACTGCGCGGTCTGACCGACATGATCAAGGGGCTACGGTCGCGCGGTTACACCTTCGTCACGGTCTCCGCGCTGCTGGGAGCGGGTGTGGCTCCGACACCGACCAGGTAGGGTCGCGCTCCGTGGCGTCCACCCTCTCGGTTCTGACCGGCAATCGGAGCTTTCGCAATCTCTTCCTCGCCGAGTTGGTGGTCTTCGGCGCCGACTGGTTCGTCATGGTGCCGCTGCTGGTGCTGCTGCCGCACCTGACCGGCAGCGGCGTCTGGGGTGCGCTGGTGTTGGCGGTGGACACCGGCATCGTGGCGTTGCTGCTGCCGTACACCGGCACGATCGCCGACCGCTTCGACCGCCGGAAGATCATGATCGCGGCGAACGTGGCCGCGCTCGCGGGCGTGCTGCTGCTGCTCGGCGTACGGAGTGCCGGAACGGCGTGGCTGGCCCTGGTCTCGATCGGCGTGGTGGCGGTCGCCAAGGCGTTCTACTCGCCGGCCGCCCAGGCCGCGCTGCCCAACGTGCTGGAGCCGCACGAACTCGCCGCTGGCAACGCCGTCGCCGGCTCGGCCTGGGGCACCATGACCGTGGTCGGCGCCTCGCTCGGCGGAGTGCTCAGCACCGCCGCCGGCCCGTACGCCTGCTTCTGGCTGGCGGCGGTGGGCCTGGCGGGGGCCGCGGGCATCGCCACGCGGATCCGCCGGCCGTTGCAGGCACCCCGCGACGCTGACCAACCGGCCCAGCGGACCTGGTCGGCGGTCCGCGAGGCGCTCGGCTACATCGGCCACCGCCCCCGGGTGCTCGCGCTCGTCACGGTGAAGTCGGCGGTGGGTCTGGGCAACGGCGTGCTGACCGTGTTCCCGCTGCTGGCCGGGGTTTACGGTGTCGGCCCGCTCGGCGCCGGCCTGCTCTTCGCGGTGCGTGGCGCGGGGGCGTTGGTGGGGCCGATCCTCATGCGCCGGGTGTTGACCAACCGGGCCTGGCTGCTGCCCGGGCTCGCGTTGTCCATGTCGCTGTACGGCCTGTCCTACCTGGGCACCTCGGTGGTGCGATGGTTTCCGCTGGTGCTGCTGCTGGTCTTCGTGGCGCACTTCGCCGGTGGCAGCAACTGGGTGATGTCGAACTTCGCCTTGCAGGGCGAGGTCCCGGATCGGTTGCGGGGTCGGGTCTTCGCCACCGACATGATGCTGGCGACGCTGGCGATCTCGGTGAGCCAACTGGCGGTGGCCCTGGTGGTGGACGCGGTCGACGAACGGGTGGTGCTCGCCGGTTGCGGTCTGATCACCATCGTGTACGCGGTCGGCTGGCGGATCGCCACCCGCCGGCTCTCGCTCACCGATCCAGCCGCCGAGCCGGTCCCGGACCCGGCCGGCTGACGTCGGCGGTCCCAGGCAGCGGGCGCGTCGCCGGGTTGGTCGGTGTCGAGCCCTAGCATGAGCGCGTGCCGACGAATTTCACCGCCGGGCCGGTCCGGGTCCGGACTCCCGCGACCAGCGCCAACCTGGGCCCGGGCTTCGATGCGTTGGGTCTCGCCCTCGGGCTCTATGACGACGTGGCCGCCGAGGTCGCGTCGAGCGGTGTCCGGGTGACGGTGACCGGGCAGGGCGCCGGTGAGTTGCCCGACGACGACCGACACCTGGTCGTGCGAGCCATGCGCGCCACGTTCGACGTGCTGGGCGCCCATCCCGACGGGCTGAGCGTGGAGTGCGTCAACCGGATCCCCCAGGCGCGGGGGCTGGGCTCCTCGTCCGCCGCGATCGTCGCCGGGGTGCTGTTGGCCCGCGCCCTCGTCGTCGATGGGGAGCGCCGCCTCGACGACGCCGGCGCGCTCCGGTTGGCCGCCGAGATCGAGGGCCACCCCGACAACGTGGCGCCGTGCCTGCTCGGCGGCTTCACGGTGGCCTGGTCCGAGCCGGGCGGCGCCCGGGCGGTGTCCCTGCCGGTCGCCGACGAGGTGCGGCCCACCGTTTTCGTCCCGGCGGAACGCGGATTGACCGCGACCGCGCGGGCGGCTCTGCCGGCCACCGTCCCGCATGGCGACGCCGCGTTGACCGCGGGACGGGCGGCGCTGCTGGTGCACGCGCTCACCACGGCCCCGACCTTGTTGCTGCCGGCAACCGTTGACCGGCTCCACCAGGATTACCGAGCAGCCGGCATGCCGGAGACATTTTCCCTGGTCAGCGCGTTGCGCGCGGCCGGTGTGGCAGCTGTGGTCAGTGGGGCGGGGCCGACTGTGCTGGCGCTCAGCGAGCCGCCAGCGGGCTTCCCAGTGGGAACAGACTGGGAGATCTGGCAGTTGCCGATAGACGTCAGCGGCGCACGGGTCGCACGGGGTAGACTTGGACACGCCGAGCGGGACCCTGTTGCCGCAGGTCGGAAGAGTTGATTACGCTCTAGACCTAGCACAGCCGCGAAGCACGCGATCTCCTGCGGGGCGGCGCACCCCCGAAGCTCTCGGCGGTCAGCCCGTCTACCCCTGCCAAGGCCCACGCCGCACCGCAGTTTCCACAGGTCGCCGCAGACGGCGAGACCTGCTCACCGACGTTGGTGAGTCGGGATACCGACCGGCTGCTGTGTCACAGACTCCCGCGACGCGTCCTTGCGAGGCGGGTGCACCGAGGCCGCCCGGCCACCTGAGTTCCGACTCCGGGCAGCCCCGGCCTATCGAGGGAAGGAATCCATTGAGCGACACCACCGACGTGACGTCGGATGTTTCCAACGTCGCTGGCGATGCCACCGCCGCCGCTCCCGCCCGTCGTCGGCGTAGCGGCACCGGTCTGTCGGCGATGCTGCTGCCAGAGCTGCAGAGCCTGGCTGCGTCGCTCGGCATCTCCGGCACGGCTCGCATGCGCAAGGGCGAGCTGATCGCCGCGATTTCCGAGCGGCAGGGCGGCAACGCCGCCGGGACCCCTCGACCACGGGCCGAGGTCGCGGCCGCGGCCGCCCCGACCCGTGAGGGGGTGCGCGCCGAGGTGCGGGAGACCGCCGACCGGCCGGCGGCCGAAGGGCGCGGTGCCGAGCAGGCGCCAGCCGAGCCGGCCGCCGAGACCGAGGGCCGTACCCGGACCCGGCGCAGCCGCTCCGCAACGGCGGAGGCCCGTGCCACCGAGGCGCGCCCCGCTGAGGCGCGTGCAACCGAGACGCGCACCGACGAGGCGGAAGCCGGCGAGCGGGCCGACCGTGGCGAGACCCGCCGCGACCGGGCCGAGCGTCCGGAGCGTGCCGAGCGTGGCGACCGCGCCGAGCGTGGCGAGCGGGCCGAGCGTGGTGACCGCGCCGAGCGGGGCGAGCGGGCCGAGCGCGGTGACCGGGCCGAGCGCGGTGACCGCGCCGAGCGGGGCGAGCGGGCCGAGCGCGGTGACCGGGCTGAGCGGGGCGAGCGGGCTGAGCGTGCCGAGCGCGGTGAGCGTGCCGAGCGCGGTGAGCGTGCCGAGCGTTCGGACCGGGGTGACCGCAACGACCGTAATGATCGTGGTCAGCGGGCCGAACGGACCGAGCGGGACAGCGACGACGACGACGGCGAGGGTGGCGGCCGGCGCGGCCGGCGCAGCCGCTTCCGGGACCGTCGTCGCGGGCGCGGCGAGCGCGGCGAGACCGGCGCCGACACCGGCGGTCGCGAACCGCAGGTCAGTGAGGACGACGTGCTCGTCCCGGTGGCCGGCATCATCGACGTGCTCGACAACTACGCCTTCGTGCGGACGACCGGCTACCTGGCCGGCCCGAACGACGTGTACGTCTCGATGTCCCAGATCAAGAAGTACGGCCTGCGCCGCGGTGACGCGATCACCGGTGCGGTGCGGGCGGCCCGTGAGGGCGGCAACAGCGGTGACCAGCGGCGCGACAAGTACAACCCGCTGATGCGGCTGGACACGATCAACGGGATGGAGCCGGAGGAGGCGCGGCGTCGTCCGGAGTTCTACAAGCTCACTCCGCTCTACCCGCAGGAGCGCCTGCGCCTGGAGACCGAGCCGCACATCCTGACCACCCGGGTCATCGACCTGGTCATGCCGATCGGCAAGGGTCAGCGGGCACTCATCCAGTCTCCGCCGAAGGCGGGTAAGACGATGGTGTTGCAGGCGATCGCGAACGCGATCACCCGCAACAACCCGGAGTGCCACCTGATGGTGGTGCTGGTGGACGAGCGGCCTGAAGAGGTCACCGACATGCAGCGGTCGATCAAGGGCGAGGTCATCGCGGCCACGTTCGACCGTCCGCCGCAGGACCACACCACGGTGGCGGAGCTGGCCATCGAGCGGGCCAAGCGCCTGGTCGAGCTTGGACACGACGTCGTCGTGCTGCTCGACTCGGTGACCCGGCTCGGCCGGTCGTACAACCTGGCGGCACCGGCCAGCGGCCGGATCATGTCGGGTGGTATCGACTCCACCGCGCTCTACCCGCCGAAGCGTTTCCTCGGCGCGGCCCGCAACATCGAGAACGGCGGGTCGCTGACCATTATCGCCACGGCGCTGGTGGAGACCGGGTCCATGGCGGACACGGTCATCTTCGAGGAGTTCAAGGGCACCGGCAACGCCGAGTTGAAGTTGGACCGGAAGATCGCCGACAAGCGGACCTTCCCGGCCATCGACATCAACCCGTCCGGTACGCGCAAGGAAGAGGTCCTGCTCGCACCGGAGGAGCTGGCCATCATCCACAAGCTCCGGAAGGTGCTGCACTCGCTGGACTCGCAGGCCGCGATGGATCTCCTGCTGGACCGGCTCAAGCAGTCCCGCACGAACATCGAGTTCCTGATGCAGATCGCGAAGTCGACGCCGGGGGAGTAACCATTCCCGGGTAACGACGAAGGGGCACGGCCATCGCGGCCGTGCCCCTTCGCCATGTCCAGTGGCCCCGGAGCCCTCAGAAGTCGCCGTCGGCCACCTGGAAGACGGTGAGGCCGAGGGCACGCCACATCTGGACCACCTGGACGCGGTCGTCGAAGACACCGGCCACCCGGTAACGGTCCCGGATCTCCCGGTCGTAGATCTCCCGCTTGACGATCGAGTCCTTCCGGGAGTCGCCGACGGCGCGCAGGTGCAGGCCCAGGTAGGGCACTCGGACATGCCGGGCCAGCCACGCCTCGGTGGCCGCGCGGGCGGAGGCGTCCCGCCCCGAGCAGAAGACCACCCCGTACCCGGCGGCGTGCATCGCCCGGACCGCCGCGATCACCGCCGTGTTCGGCTGGTCCTGGCCCACCCGGGTCATGTCGTATGGGCTGCGGGAGACGGCCAGCGCGACGGTGCCGTCGATGTCCACCAGAACGATCTCCGGTGGCTCGGTCGACGGCGGGTGCACCACGGCGGAGCGTCCGGTGCGGGCCGCTGGCACCGGCAACGGCAGGGTCCGCCCCTCGAGGTACCGCTCGTGCAGCCGGCGGATCGCGTCCGCGCCGACCTGGTCGTCGACCGGGCGGGTGGCGTCGCGGCGCAGGCACTCGTCCAGCGGCACGTCGGTGAAGTCGTGCACCTCGAAATCCGCGCCGTGGCGGGCGGCCAGGTCGGCCCAGCCCCGCAGGGTCCGCGCCCGCAGGTTGGTGTCGTCCACGCAGACGTCCGCGCGGGCCCGCAGCAGCGCCTCGACCTGAGCCTGCTGTACGGCGGTCACCTGCGCCTCGGCCCACTGGGTGAACAGCCGCTCGCCGTGCAACATCCGGCGCAGGTCGTCCCGGTTCACCCGCGAGACGGACGGCTGGAGCGTACGGGCGAACGTTGTCTTTCCCGAGGCGGGTAGTCCCCGGGTGGCGATCAGGCGGGTCATCGACGGGCCTCCGGCTCGGCGGGCGTACCCCGGGCGGGGTACCTGGCGGCGGTCCGCCGGTTGCGCGAATGCCCTGTCGGGCGGTGGGAATGCGGACGGGTAGGCACGTGTTGACGATGCCGGACGAGGTGTGCGGCCCGATTACCGGGTCGGTTCAGGCCCATGGCACACTGGTCAATCGGCCACCGGTTCCGGTTCACGCCCGAGCCCGTCGCGTACGGCGCGACGAGCGATGACGGCGACCCGGCGACCACCAACGAGAGGACCGAGGCGAGATGAAGGCAAACATCCACCCGGAGTACGTGACCACCGAGGTCACCTGCTCCTGTGGCAACACGTTCACGACCCGCAGCACCGCCAAGGGCGGGGCGATCCACGCCGAGACCTGCAGCGCCTGCCACCCGTTCTACACCGGTAAGCAGCGCGTTCTCGACACCGCCGGCCGGGTCGCGAAGTTCCAGCAGAAGTACGCCAAGGTTCAGGCCAAGAAGGCCAAGTAACTCCTCGTTCGGCGCCCGCGTCCGGTTTTCCGCCGGACGCGGGCGCCGTCCGCATTTCCCTCCGTCTCCACCCGGCCGCTGGCCCCCCGGCCCGGCCCGTTCGTCGCGCACCGTCGAAGGAGCATCCGCAGCATGAGCAGCGAGCGTCTGGCCGGCCTTCTCGACGAGTACGCGGAGCTGGAGAAGCGGTTGGCCGATCCGGCCATCCACGCCGACCAGGCCACCGCGCGCCGGGTCGGCCGTCGGTACGCCGAACTGGTGCCGCTGCACAAGGCCGCCGACGAGTTGGAGCAGGCCCGCGCCGATCTGGCCGCGGCGCGCGAACTGGCCGCCGAGGACCCGTCCTTCGCCGCTGAGGCGGACTCCATCGCCGGGTCCCTGCCGGTGCTGGAGGAGCGCCTCGCCGAGCTGCTCATTCCGCGTGACCCGCACGATGCCAAGGACGTGATCGTCGAGATCAAGGCGGGTGAGGGTGGCGAGGAGTCGGCGCTGTTCGCCGGCGACCTGCTGCGCATGTACACGCGCTACGCCGAGCGGCACGGCTGGGTCACCGAGGTGATCGACGCCCAGGATTCCGACCTCGGCGGGGTCAAGGACGTCTCCCTGGCGATCAAGACCAAGGGTGTGCCGGAGGGCGGCAACGGCGTCTGGTCGCGGCTCAAGTGGGAGGGCGGCGTGCACCGGGTGCAGCGCGTCCCGGTGACCGAGTCGCAGGGCCGGATCCACACCAGCGCCGCCGGGGTGTTGGTGCTGCCGGAGGCCGAGGACGTCGACGTCACGATCGACCAGAACGACCTGCGCATCGACGTGTTCCGCTCATCCGGCCCGGGTGGCCAGTCGGTGAACACCACCGACTCGGCGGTGCGGATCACCCACCTGCCGACCGGCATCGTCGTCTCCTGCCAGAACGAGAAGTCCCAGTTGCAGAACCGGGAGCAGGCGATGCGGATCCTGCGGGCCAGGCTGCTCGCCGCCGCGCAGGAGCAGGCCGACGCCGCCGCCTCGGACGCGCGCAAGGCCCAGGTGCGCACCGTGGACCGCTCGGAGCGGATCCGCACCTACAACTTCCCGCAGAACCGGATCACCGATCATCGGATCGGCTACACCGCGTACAACCTTGATCTGGCGCTCGGCGGGGAACTGGACGGGGTGCTGGACGCCCTCACCGAGGCCGACCGGGCCGCCCGGCTCGCCGGCGACACCGAGCTAACCCGCCGCTAACCACACCGCCCGCCCCACCCCCTCCCGCCCTCCCACGCCCCGCCACGCCCCCTCGATCATGGAGTTGTGGTGGGCCGTTTGTCGTGTGGTGGGCGTTTGGTGGGGCACCACAACTCCTTGATCGACCCGGCCCTCGGTGACGCCGGCCCTCGGTTGACGCCAGCCCTTGGTTGGGCGCCGGCAGCCCGGTTGATCAGCTTGCGCGGGGGCGGGTCTTGGCGCGGAGCATGGCGCGGTCGGCCTGCTCGAACGCCACGCTGAGCGCGTCGCGTAGCCCACTGCCACCGGAGACCTCGGCGAAGCCGATGGTCACCCCGACCGGGGTGCCCGGCACCAGCGATTCCCAGTCCTCCAGGCGGACCGCCGCCTCGATCCGGCGGGCCACCTCGGCGGCCTCGGTCATGCCGGTGTCCGGCAGCACCACCACGAATTCGTCACCGCCGTAGCGGGCCACGAAGTCGCCCCGGCGCATCACCCGGTTGATCACGCCGGCGATGCGTTGGAGCACCAGGTCGCCGGAGTGGTGCCCGTGCCGGGTGTTGACCGCTTTGAAGCCGTCCAGGTCGCAGACCCCGATCACCACCCGTTCGCCGCGGGTGACCACGGCGGTGATGTATCGCTCCAGCCGACGGCGGTTGGGTAGGCCGGTGAGCGGGTCGGTCAACGCCTCGCCCTCGAAGCGCGCCGCCTCGCGGCGCATCTCCTCGTGGTCGATGCGCGCGGCTATGCCGTCGATGTAGACGTCGCGTAGCCGGTCGTTGCGCTGCGCGGCGAGCCGGAACGCCAACCGGTCGGCCCGGTGTGCCGCCAGGTGGTCCCCGGCGCGGGTCAGCGCGATGCTGCGTAACCGGGCTGGTTCGGCCGCGCCGAGCGTCTCGTTGGACACCTGGACGGTGTCCAGTCTGGCGACCGCTTCGATTGGCCGCCCATCGGCGACGGCGAGGCACACCTGCCCGAGTTGGCGCAGGTCGCGGGCGCGGGCGCTGTCCCCGCCGTGGCTGATCAACCGGGCCGGCGGGGTGCCTTCGGTCGAGACCTGGTCGCCGAGCGCGGCCTGTCGGGCCGCCGCGTAGCCGTACGCGGCGAGGCTGCTCGGGCGTAGCTGGTCGGCCCGCCCGCTGTGGACGAAGCGGGCCAGGTCGGCGGCCACGTCCCGGAGCACCCGCAGGCAGCCGTCGCTGTCGCCGTTGTGGTCCAGGGCCACGGCGTTGCGCAGCCGGATGCCCGGCGCGGCGAACGTCTCCTCCGGGATTCCGGCGGTCAGCCCGAGCTGCCGGGCCCGCTCGATGGCGCCCAGGGCGTACCCGTGGAAGCTGAGGTAGCTGTAGGCCATGGCCAGGTCGTGCCAGCCCCAGGCGGTGTCCCGGTCCGGATCGGTGACGGCGCCCAGCGCCCGGGCCGCCCGGACGAGGTGCATGACGCAGCGGTCCAGTGCGCCCTGGTGGTGCGCGGCGAGCGCGGCGAGGGCGTTGAGGTGCCCGTGCAGGTAGGGCTCGGTGAGGTCGCGGACCGCCGCTGACGCCTCCTCGATGGCCCTGGTGAACTCCGCGGTCCGACCGAGATTGATCAGCGCGGAGAGGCGCTGCACCATCGCGTCCGCTCGGGCCGCCGGGTCGTGAGTGGTGCGGATCACACGCTCCAGGAGGACGTACGCCTCCGCGGAGCGGCTTGCTTCCTGCAACGCCCGGGCGTGCGTGAGGGCGTCAACCTGGTCATCGACCCGGTCGAGCCAGCCCACCCGCCAACCTCCTGTCGTGCGCGCCGGGGCGCACCTGTTCGTCACGTCGCTCGCGACGCTTCATGATTATGTCGTGAGTACTTTGCCGCAACACCCCCCCGAAGGGACAGGAGCCGTCCGGCCGTCCGCCGCGGTGGCCCGAGCGGCCCGCGCGCTCGCCGCCGCCGGGATCGGCTCCGCCCGGGTGGAGGCCGAGTTGCTGGCGGCGTACGTGCTGGGGGTTCCCCGGGGTCGGCTGGCGCTCGCCGACGACCTCGGCTACGACGAGCTGGTCCGGCTCGACGAGCTGACGCGTCGTCGCGCCGCGCGTGAGCCGTTGCAGTACCTGACCGGTCGGGCCGGCTTCCGGCACCTGGAGCTGTCGGTCGGCCCGGGGGTCTTCGTGCCCCGCCCGGAGACCGAACTCCTGGCCGGCTGGGGCGTCGAGGAGGCCCAGGGGCGGCCCGACCCGGTGGTGGTGGACCTGTGCAGCGGTTCGGGCGCGATCGCGCTGGCGGTGGCTCAGGAGCTGCCGGCGGCGCGGGTGATCGCGGTGGAGCGGTCCCCGGAGGCGCTGGCCTGGCTGCGGCGCAACGCGGCGGAGCGGGCGGCGGCGGGGGACCGGCCGATCGAGGTGGTCGAGGCCGACGTGACCGCCCCGGACCTGCTGGCGGAGCTGGTGGGCCGGGTGGACGTGCTGCTCTGCAACCCGCCGTACGTGCCGGACGACGTGGTGGTCCCGCCGGAGGTGGCCGGGCACGATCCGGCGGAGGCGGTCTTCGGCGGTGCGGACGGTCTGGTGGTGATCCGGCCGGTCGTAGCACGGGCGGCGGTGCTGTTGCGCCCGGGGGGCGTGTTCGGCGTCGAGCACGATGACACCCACGGCACGGCGGTGCCCGGGCTGCTCGCCGAGGCCGGTGGCTTCACCGCTGTCGCGGAGCACCGGGACCTCACCGGGCGTCCCCGCTACGCGACCGCGTCCCGACGGGCGGACGGCCAGCACGCCCCGATCGGGGCGGCGTGGCAGACTGACTCCTCGTGATGCTCTACGACTGCCGGTCGCCCGCCGATCGGGACCGCGGCATCGCTGCGGCGATCGAGGCGGTCAAGAACGGTGAGCTGGTTGTTCTTCCGACGGACACCGTCTATGGGATCGGCGCGGACGCGTTCACCCCGTACGCGGTGAAGGCGCTGCTGGATGCCAAGGGCCGGGGTCGGCAGATGCCGCCGCCGGTGCTGATCGGCTCGCGGCACACCCTGGACGGGTTGGTCTTCTCGCTGCCCACCGCCGCTCGGGACCTGGTGGAGGCGTTCTGGCCGGGTGCGCTGACGATCGTGGTCGAGCACTCGCCGAGCCTGCAGTGGGACCTGGGCGACAAGACCGGCACGGTGGCGGTGCGGATGCCGCTGCACCCGGTGGCGTTGGAGGTGCTGCGCGAGACCGGCCCGATGGCGGTCTCGTCGGCCAACAAGACCGGCCAGCCGGCCGCGGTCACCGCCGATGAGGCGCGTGACCAGCTCAGCTACTCGGTGCGGGCGTACCTGGAGGCCGGGCCCTGCCCGGACCCGGTGCCCAGCACGATCGTGGATCTGACCGGTGAGGTGCCGCAGTTGCTGCGGGCCGGGGCGATCCCCCTGGAGAAGCTGCGCGACGTGGTTCCGGACCTCGTCGACGGTCGGGCGGTCTGAGTGCCCCCGTTCACGGTTCTGCACGTCTGCATGGGCAACATCTGCCGCTCACCGATGGCGGAGCGGCTGCTCGCCCTGGCGGTGCGGGAGCGGCTGGTCCGGCGTTCGGAGGACCCGGCGCGGGCCGAGGAGTTGGTGCACAGCCACAGCGCCGGCACGGGTGGCTGGCACGCGGGTGAGGAGATGAACCCTCCGGCGGCGCGGCAGGTCACCGGCCGAGGTGGGGACGTGGAGGGGTTCGCGGCGCGCAAGCTGCGCTCGGACCACATCGACGCCGCCGACCTGGTCCTGACCGCCACCGCCGACCAGCAGGAGTACGTGGTGGCGCTCCGTCCGGACGCGGCGGCCCGCACCTTCGTGCTGGGCGAGTTCGGGCGGCTGCTGGCCGCGGTGGACGCCGCCGCGCTGCCGTCGGGCGACGCCACCCCGGAGGCCGTGTACGCGCGCGGGGTGGCCCTGGTGGCGGCGGCGCACGACGCGCGGCTGGGCGCTTCGGCGCTGCCCACCGATGATCTCGATGACCCGTGGGGCCGCGGTGACCAGTGCTTCAGCCGGGTCGCCGACGAGATCGAGGAGACGGTCCACCCGTTGGCCGGCGCGCTGCTGCCCTGAGCGTGGTGCGAGTTTCCTCCGGGTTTGTGGAAAACCCGGGGCTAACGGGGTGTTCCGGGTCATTCTGAACGGGTCCTAGCGTGACCGGCTCCTGCGGGGAGAGCTGATGATCCGGGCCCAACTCGACAAACTGCTGACCGTGGTGATCGCCGGCGTGCTGGCCGGGTTGGTGCTGGCCGCCGCCGCGCTGCCCGCGGCCCTGGTCTTCGGGATCGGCTTCAGCGCCCTGTCGACGCCGTACTCGGAGCTGCCGAACACGCTCCGCACGCCGCCCACCGCGCAGCGCTCCAACCTCTACGCCAACGACGGCACCACCCTGATCACCTCCTTCTACCAGGAGGACCGGGTGGACGTGCCGCTGCACGAGGTGGCCCCGGTGATGCGCCAAGCGATCATCGCCGCCGAGGACGTCCGGTTCTACCAGCACAGCGGGGTCGACCTGCGCGGCGTGGTGCGCGCGTTCACCGTCAACAGGCGCGACGGCCAGACCCGGCAGGGCGCGTCCACGCTGACCATGCAGTACGTCCGTAACGTGCTTAGCAACGACCCCCGACTGACCGAGGCGCAGCGGAAGGCCGCCACCGAACTCACCACCGTCCGCAAGCTCCAGGAGATGCGGTACGCGCTGGCGTTGGAGCGGGAACTCGACAAGGACGAGATCCTGACCCGCTACCTCAACATCGCCTACTTCGGTGCCGGCGCGTACGGCATCGCGGCGGCCAGCAAGCGGTACTTCTCCCGGTCGCCGGCCGATCTGACCCTGGCCCAGGCGGCCATGCTCGCCGGGCTGGTGCGTTCGCCGGACAGCGACGATCCGATCAACGGCGACGCCGACAGCGCGTTCGAGCGGCGGTCGTACGTGTTGGAGCGGCTGGTGGAGTCGGGGCAGGTGCCGGCGGACGCGGCGGCGGCGGCGCGCGCCGAACCGTTGCAGTTGCGGCCCAGCGAGACCCCGAACGACTGCACCGGCGTGCCCGACGCGCACAACGACTGGGGTTTCTTCTGCGACTGGTTCACCCGTTGGTGGAGCAACCAGTCCGCGTTCGGGGCGACCGCCGACGAACGGCAGCGCGCGCTGCGCCGGGGTGGCTTCTCCATCGTGTCGTCGCTGGACCCGGGGGTGCAGCGGGCCACCACCGAGCAGGTGTTGAAGATCTACCCCAGGACCAGGGCCGAGGCGCTGCCCACCGCGGTGGTGCAACCGGGCACCGGGCGGGTGCTGGCGATGTCGGTGAACCGGGCCTACAGCGTGGCGGACAACCCGGTCGGGCAGAAGAACCACCCGAACACCGTCAACCAGTTGGTCGCCGGCGGCGGCGCGATCGAGGGGTACCAGGGCGGTTCGACGTTCAAACTCTTCACCCTGCTGGCCGCGCTGGAGTCCGGCCTGCCCCTGTCGACCGAATTCGTGGCGCCGACCCAGTTGCTCACCCGCTTCCCGGTGACCGGGCAGGCGAGTTGCGACGGACGGTGGTGCCCGGCGAACGCCAGCCCGTCGTCGATGGACGGCCCCCGCACCATGTGGAGCGCGTTCGGTCGCTCGGTGAACACGTACTTCGCCTGGCTCACCGAGAAGGTGGGCGCCGACCGGGTGGTGGAGATGGCCGAGCGGCTCGGCATCGTGCTGCGGGCCGAGTCCGACGCCAAGATGGCCCGCTACGGCGCGAAGGACTGGGGTCCGTTCACGCTGGGCGTGGCAGCGACCACCCCGTTGGACCTGGCCACCGCGTACGCCACGGTGGCGGCCGAGGGGACCTGGTGCGCGCCGCTTCCGGTGGTCTCGATCACCGACTCGGGCGGCCGACCGGTCGACGCCGCGAAGCCGGACTGTCGGCAGGCGCTCGACGCCGACGTGGCGCGGGCGGCCACCGACGCGGCCCGCTGCCCGGTCGGCGACCAGTCGATGTACGGGCGCTGCGACGGCGCCACCGCACCCGGGCTGCGGGCGAAGCTCGGCCGTCCGGTGGCGGGCAAGACCGGCAGTTCGGAACGGTACGAGACGGAGACGGTGGTGGCGTTCACGCCGCAGCTCGCGGTCGCCTCGATGGCCGCGAACCCGGACGATCCCCGGGACGCGGTCGGTCAGGCCGTGCAGGCCCAGATGGTGAACGCGGTCGGCGCGGTGCTGGCGTCCGCCCTGCGCGACCAACCGGTCCGCGACTTCGTCCCGCCCAGCGAACGAACCGCCTTCCACCCCCAACCCCAAGCCGGCAACTGACCGACCACGTCAGCGGGGGTGTTCGGCGTTGCGGGCGATGTTGCGGGCCATTCCGCCGAAGACCACCGCGTGGAAGGGCGCCACCGAGCCCCAGTAGGCGTGTCCGGCCAGGCCGCGCGGTAGGAAGACCGCGCGCTGCTGGTAGCGGCTGCGGCCGCCGTCGGCGGGTAGGACGCGCATCTCCAGCCAGGCCCGGCCGGGTAGCCGCATCTCGGCGCGCAGGCGCAGCAACTCGCCCGGGATGATCTCCTCGACCCGCCAGAAGTCCAGTGCCTCACCGACCTGGAGGCGGTGCGGGTCGCGTCGTCCTCGCCGCAGCCCGACCCCGCCGACCAGCCGGTCCAGCCAGCCCCGGATGGACCAGGCCAGGGGGAAGGAGTACCAGCCGTGTTCGCCGCCGACGCCTTCGACGACCCGCCAGAGCGCGGCGGGTGGCGCGTCCACCGTCCGCTCCCGCAGGTCGGTGTAGGCGGTGCCGCCGGACCAGTCCGGGTCGCTGGGCAGCGGCTCGGCGGGCGCGTCCGGGATGCTCGCGGTGGACCAGCGGGTCTCCACCTGGGCGTCGCGCACCTTGGCCAGTGCCAGCGCCACCGCCTCGTCGAAGCCGGTCAGCCCTTCGGGCGGGTCCGGTACGTGGCGGGCGATGTCGTGTTCGTGGACGACCGCCTCGTGGATCAGGCTCTCCACCAGCGGGCGGGCGATCTTGTTCGGCACCGGGGTGATCAGGCCGACCCAGTGCGAGGAGAGCGACGGGGTGAGCGGGCGGACCGGCACGATAATCCGCCGTCGCAGCCCGGCCACCCGCGCGTAGCGCTGCATCATTTCGCGGAAGGTCAGCACGTCGGGCCCGCCGACGTCGAAGCCCCGGTTGACCTCTGCCGGCAGGTCGGCGCAGCCGGCCAGGTACCGCAGGACGTCGCGGACCGCGATCGGTTGGATGCGGTTGTCGACCCAGCGTGGGGTGACCATGGCGGGCAGCCGTTCGGTCAGGTAGCGCAGCATCTCGAACGACGCCGAGCCGGACCCGATGATCACCGCGGCGCGGAGCACCGCCGTGGGTACCCCGCTGGCCAGCAGGATCCGGCCCACCTCGGCGCGGGACCGCAGGTGCGGGGAGGGCACCTCCTCGTCGGACGCCGGCTCCGGGCCGCCCAGGTAGACGATGCGGCGTACGCCGGCAGCGCGCGCCGCCGCCGCGAAGTTGGTGGCCGCCGTCCGGTCGGTCGCCTCGAAGTCGGACCGGCCCAGCGAGTGCACCAGGAAGTACGCGACGTCCACGTCGGCGAACGCGGCGGCCAGTGTCTCCGGGCGGCTCAGGTCCCCCTCGACGATGTCCGCCGCTGACGCCCAGGGCACGTCACGTAGCCGCACCGCCTTGCGGGCGAGGCAACGCACGGTGTGCCCGTCGGCGAGCAGCAGCGGCGTCAGCCGCCCGCCGATGTAGCCGGTCGCTCCGGTGACGAGGCATCTCACGGGTCCCAGTGTGCGGCCGCCTAGACTCGTTCGCTGTGGAGACCGAGACGAGCACCTTCTGGGGGCCGGATTTCGCGCAGCTCAGGGCCACCGATCCGGAGATTGCCGGGGTGGTCCTCGGTGAGTTGGACCGGTTGCGGGGCGGCTTGCAGCTCATCGCCAGCGAGAATCTGACCTCGCCGGCGGTGCTGGCGGCGCTCGGTTCGACGCTGACCAACAAGTACGCCGAGGGTTACCCCGGCCGGCGCTACTACGGCGGCTGCGCCGAGGTGGACCGGGCGGAGGAGATCGGTATCGCCCGGGCCAAGGAGCTGTTCGGTGCCGAGCACGCCAACCTTCAGCCGCACTCCGGGGCGAGCGCCAATCTGGCCGCGTACGCGGCGCTGGTGCAGCCGGGGGACACGGTGCTGGCGATGGACCTGCCACACGGTGGGCACCTCACCCACGGCAGCCGGGTGAACTTCTCCGGCAAGTGGTTCCACCCGGTCGGCTACCCGGTCCGGCCGGACACCGAGCTGATCGACTACGACGAGGTCCGGGACCTGGCGCGAACGCACCGGCCCAAGCTGATCATCTGCGGGGCCACCGCGTACCCCCGGCTGATCGACTTCGCCCGGTTCCGGGAGATCGCCGACGAGGTCGGCGCGTACCTGATGGTGGACGCCGCGCACTTCATCGGCCTGGTCGCCGGTCGGGCGATTCCGTCTCCGGTGCCGTACGCCGACGTCGTCTGCGCCACCACCCACAAGGTGCTGCGCGGGCCGCGCGGCGGCATGATCCTGTGCCGCGAGTCGCTGGCCCAGCGGATCGACAAGGCAGTCTTCCCGTTCACCCAGGGCGGTCCGCTGATGCACGCGGTGGCGGCCAAGGCGGTCGCGCTGCGTGAGGCCGCCCAGCCGGAGTTCCAGACGTACGCCCGGCAGGTGGTCAGCAACGCCCAGGCGCTCGCCGCCGGTCTGGCCGACGAGGGGATGCGGCCGGTGTCCGGTGGCACCGACACCCACCTCGCGCTGATGGACCTGCGGGAGCTGGGGGTGACCGGCACCGAGGCCGAGCGGCGCTGTGACGCCGCGTCGATCACCCTGAACAAGAACGCCATTCCGTACGACCCGCAGCCCCCGATGGTGGCCTCCGGCATCCGGGTGGGCACCCCGAGCGTCACGACGCAGGGGATGCGCGAGGGGGAGCTGCGCCAGGTGGCCACGTTGATCGCCCGTGCGGTGCGGACCGATCCCGAGGCTCCCGGCGGGGCCGACCAGTTGACCCGGCTCGGTGCCGAGGTGGCCGAGCTGGTCGCGGCGTTTCCGGCGTACCCCCGTGGCTGAGCCCGGGGTGGTCGAGCCGGACGCCGACCGGCGGTGGCGGCTGCGGCACCTGCCGGTGTTGTTGGGAACGTCGGCGGCGCTCGCCGCGGTCGCGGCGGTGCTGGGTGCGGTGACCGGCGGCGCGACGGCGGCGCTCGGCGCGGCGGCGGGTGTGGGCGTCACGGTGTTCAGCTACACGTTGACCACGGTGGTGCTGGCCCGGGCCGACCAGGTCAACCCGCAGTTGCTGCTGCCGCTCGGCCTGGGCCTGTACGTGCTGAAGTTCAGCCTGTTGGGTGCGGTGCTGGTGGCGGTGGCGTCGACCGGTTGGGGCGGTTTGGTCCCGCTCTGCCTCGGCATCGTCGCCGGGGTGGCAGTGTGGACGGCGGTGCACATCTGGTGGCTGACCACGGTGCACGCGCGTCGGGCGCACAGCTGACCCGACGGCCGTCCCACCTTTCGGACGCGCGGCAATGTGTCGGCCTCCGGTCATTTTCCGACGGGCGGAAGGGGAGTAGCGTGCCCACAGACGACGGCGCCCACGAGAAGCCCACACAACGACGGTTGTGCGGGGGGTGAGGCACAGCCTCGTCTTCCCGGCTGATATCGTTCGCCCCGTCATGGCTGGTGACCAAACCCCCCGTCCCGCCGGTGAACCGGACGATTATCCGTCCGGCGCCGGTCAGGGTTGGACCGCGCTCAGCTACCTCGTCGGAGGCATGCTCGTGTGGGGTTTCATCGGTTGGCTGGTTGACCAGTGGCTCGACACCGGCGGCGTCGCCACCGGGATCGGCGTCGTGCTCGGTATGGCTGGGGGCATCATCCTGGTCGTCCGCCGACTCGGCACGCCTACTTAGGAAGGGACGCGGTGTTCGGACAGGCGAACGTTCTGGCAGCGGGCCAGGCGGGATTCCCACCCAGCGTGGACGACTTCTACCTGCCCAGCATCCTGCCCTGGGGTGTGGAGAACTCCTACTGGTTCACCAAGATCACGGCGATGGTCTGGATCGCGGTCGGCGTCCTGATCATCTTCTTCCTGGCGAGCTACCGGAACCCGCAGTTGGTGCCGACCAAGAAGCAGTGGTTCGCCGAGTCGATCTACGGCTTCGTGCGTAACAACATCGCCGTCGACATGATCGGGCACGCCGGTGTGCGGTTCGCCCCCTACTTCACCACGCTGTTCTGCTTCGTGCTGCTGACGAACGCGTTCGCGATCATCCCGTTCTTCCAGATCTCGCCGAACTCGCACATCGCCTTCCCGGCGATCCTCGCGATCATCAGCTACGTGCTGTTCAACTACATCGGCATCAAGCAGCACGGCTTCGTCAAGTACTTCAAGAACTCGTTGGTCCCGCCGGCACCCTGGTACATCCTGCCGCTGCTGATTCCGATCGAGCTCTTCTCGACCTTCATCGTCCGGCCGTTCTCGCTCGCGGTTCGTCTCTTCGCGAACATGTTCGCCGGTCACATGCTCCTGCTGGTCTTCACGCTCGGCGGCTTCGCGATGCTGAGCGCCAACGCCTGGCTGGCCCCGGTCTCGGTGCTCTCCTGGGTGATGACCATCGCGCTCACCTTCCTTGAGTTCCTGGTGATCTGCCTGCAGGCATACGTCTTCACCGTCCTCACCGCCAGCTACGTGCAGGGCGCGCTCGCCGAAGAGCACTGATCCACCGCACCAACCGTTGTCGTCCCGCGTGAGAGTCACGTGTGATAACCAGGAGGAACCACACCAATGGACGCTAGCGTTCTCGCCGAGGTCACCGGTAGCACCGCTGCCATCGGCTACGGTCTCGCCGCCATCGGCCCGGGCATCGGCGTTGGCCTGGTCTTCGCTGCCTACATCCAGTCGACCGCCCGCCAGCCGGAGTCGTCCCGGATGACCCTGCCGTACGTCTGGATCGGCTTCGCCGTCATCGAGGCGCTGGCGCTGCTGGGCATCGCCTTCGGCTTCATCTGGGCCGGCTCCGCCGCCTGATCCAGCCCTTTTCGACCGGGAGGTCTTCCATGTACTTCCTCGCCGCTGAGGGTGGTGAGTCCGCCCACAACCCGATCATCCCGCTCTGGCAGGAGATCGTGGTCGGTTCGGTGGCCTTCGCCGTGCTCTGCTTCGTGCTGATGAAGTTCGTCTTCCCGCGCATGGAGCAGACGTTCCAGGCTCGGGTCGACGCGATCGAGGGCGGCATCAAGCGCGCCGAGGCCGCCCAGGCCGAGGCGAACCAGCTGCTCGAGCAGTACCGTGCCCAGCTCGCTGAGGCCCGGACCGACGCCGCCAAGATCCGTGACGACGCGCGGGCCGACGCTGAGGGCATCCGGCAGGACATCCTCGCCAAGGCGCGGGAAGAGTCCGACCGGGTCATCCAGGCTGGCAAGGACGCGCTCGCCGCCGAGCGGGCCACCATCGTGCGCGAGCTGCGCGCGGAGGTCGGCACGATCGCGGTGGACCTGGCCAGCAAGATCGTTGGCGAGTCGCTGGCCGACGAGGCGCGCCGCAAGGGCACCGTCGACCGGTTCCTGAGCGGTCTCGAGAGCACGGGGGCCCGCTGATGCAGGCCGCCAGCCGGGAGTCGTACAAGGTCGCGGCCGAGCGCCTCGACGCGTACGTCCGCGGCGCGGAGCCGTCGGCGGTGACCTCCACCGCCGACGCCATCCTCTCCGTGGCGACCCTGCTGCGGCGTGAGCCGCGGCTGCGCCGGGCGCTCTCCGAGCCGGCCCGCTCCGGTGAGGACCGTGGGGCGCTGCTCGGCGACATGCTGGGCGGGCGGATCGGCGCCGACGCGCTCGACCTGCTCGTCTCGCTGGTCGCCGGCCGTTGGTCGGCACCGTCGGAGTTGCTCGACGGCACCGAGCGACTGGGCGTGGAGGCACTGCTCGCCAGCGCCGACAAGGCCGGCGAGCTGGGCGAGGTCGAGGACGAGCTGTTCCGCTTCGGCCAGGTCGTGGCCGGTCAGTCGGCGCTGAGCAACGCGCTCGCCGACCCGGTCGCTCCGGTCGAGCAGCGGGCCACCCTGGCCCGCGAGCTGCTCGCCGACAAGGCCCGCCCGGTCACCGTCCGCCTCGTCGAGGCGGCGCTCGGCGGGTTCGGGGGACGTTCCTTCACGGGGGCGCTCACCCGGCTGGTCGAACTCGCCGCCGACCGGCGTGACCGGCAGGTGGCGTACGTGACCGTCGCGGCCCCGTTGAGTGACGAGGACGAGCGCCGGCTGGGTGCGAGCCTCACCGCGATATACGGTCGAGAGGTGTCCGTCAAGCAGACGGTTGACCCCGCCGTTCTCGGTGGCGTGAGCGTCCGGGTCGGTTCCGACCTGTACGACGGCACCATCCTGCGCCGCCTCAACGAGACCCGTAACGCGCTCGCGAAGCGCTGATCGGCTTCACCGCCCAGAGATTGAGCGGTTTCGCCGCCCAAACGCTGAGCGGTTTCGCCGCCCAGCGTTGGGGTGGTTCGGCCGCCCAGCGCCCGGATTGACAGACGCCATTCGGACCGGTTGGTACTAGGTATCCCGGGCCCCTGAATTTTAAGGAAGCAGAGGATGGCCGAGCTGACCATCTCGACGGAGGAGATCCGCGGCGCCCTGGAGCGCTACGTCTCCTCCTACTCGTCCGACGTCTCCCGCGAGGAGGTCGGCACCGTCGCCGACACCGGTGACGGCATCGCCCACGTCGAGGGCCTGCCCTCGACCAAGACCAACGAGCTCCTGGAGTTCGAGGACGGCACGCTCGGCGTGGCGTTGAACCTCGACGTGCGGGAGATCGGCGTCGTCGTCCTCGGTGACTCCGCCAAGCTCGAGGAGGGGCAGCGGGTCAAGCGCACCAACCGGGTCCTCTCGGTTCCGGTCGGTGACGCCTTCCTCGGCCGCGTGGTCAACGCGCTCGGCCAGCCGATCGACGGGCTCGGCGACATCGCCGACGAGGGCTACCGCGAGCTGGAGCTGCAGGCTCCGAACGTGATGTCCCGGCAGTCGGTGTTCGAGCCGCTGCAGACCGGCATCAAGGCGATCGACGCGATGACCCCGATCGGTCGGGGCCAGCGGCAGCTGATCATCGGTGACCGGAAGACGGGCAAGACCACCGTCGCCCTGGACGCCATCCTCAACCAGCGCGACAACTGGCGCACCGGCGACCCGAAGAAGCAGGTTCGCTGCATCTACGTCGCCATCGGCCAGAAGGCCTCCACCATCGCCTCGATCAAGGGGCAGCTGGAGGAGGCGGGCGCGATGGAGTACACCACCATCGTCGCCTCGCCGGCGTCCGACCCGGCCGGCTTCAAGTACCTGGCCCCCTACACCGGCTCGTCCATCGGACAGCACTGGATGTACGGCGGCAAGCACGTCCTGATCGTCTTCGACGACCTGAGCAAGCAGGCCGAGGCGTACCGGGCCGTGTCGCTGCTGCTGCGTCGCCCGCCGGGCCGCGAGGCGTACCCGGGTGACGTCTTCTACCTGCACTCGCGCCTGCTGGAGCGCTGCGCGAAGCTCTCCGACGAGCTGGGTGGCGGCTCGATGACCGGTCTGCCGATCATCGAGACGAAGGCCAACGACATCTCGGCCTTCATCCCGACCAACGTCATCTCGATCACCGACGGCCAGATCTTCCTGGAGACCGACCTGTTCAACCAGGGCGTTCGTCCGGCGATCAACGTCGGCACCTCGGTCTCCCGGGTCGGCGGCGCCGCTCAGGTGAAGCCGATGCGCAAGGTCGCCGGCTCGCTGCGGCTCAACCTGGCCCAGTACCGCGAGCTGGAGGCGTTCGCCGCCTTCGCCTCCGACCTGGACCGGGCCTCCCGGGCCCAGCTGGACCGCGGTGTCCGGCTGGTCGAGCTGCTCAAGCAGCCGAACTACTCGCCGTACCCGGTGCAGGAAGAGGTCGTCTCGGTCTGGGCCGGCACCGAGGGCAAGCTGGACGACATCCCGGTGGGTGACATCCGGCGCTTCGAGGCCGAGTTCCTCCAGTACCTGCGGCACAAGCACGAGGGTGTGCTGGCCGGGATCGCCGACAACCAGTGGGGCGACGACATCGTCAGCTCGCTGGACACGGCGATCACCGAGTTCAAGCAGGTCTTCCTCAACAAGGACGACGAGCGCAAGGTCAACGACGCGCCGGCCCAGCCGCTCGAGGGCGACGAAAACCGTGAGACGGTGACCCGCTTCCGCGACAGCGCGACCGACCGCCCGGCCGAGAGCTGATCTGATGGCGGCCCAGGTACGCGTTCTTCGTCAACGGATCCGCTCGGCGAAGTCGATGAAGAAGATCACCAAGGCGATGGAGCTCGTGGCGACGAGCCGTATCGCCAAGGCTCAGGCCCGGGTGCAGGCGTCCCTGCCGTACGCCCAGGCCATCACCGGTGTGCTCACGGCGCTGGCGTCCAACGCGCGGATCGACCACCCGCTGCTCACCCCGCGTGAGCGGGTGCGGCGGGCCGGCGTCCTGTTGGTCACCAGCGACCGTGGCCTGGCCGGTGGTTACAGCTCCAACGCGATCAGGATGGCGGAGTCGCTGATCGCACGCCTCAAGGCGGACGGCAAGGAGCCGGTGCTCTACGTCATCGGGCGTAAGGGTGTCGGGTTCTACCGGTTCCGCGACCGGCCGATCGAGGCGAACTGGACCGGGTTCAGCGAGCAGCCGTCGTTCGAGGACGCCCGCGCCGTGGGTGAGACGCTGATCAAGGCGTTCACCGCCGGTGCGGACGACGTCGACGGCGGTGCCGGAGCGGACGGGGTGCTCGGCGTCGACGAGTTGCACATCGTCTACACCGAGTTCCACTCGCTGATGACGCAGAACCCGGTTACCAAGATCATTGGTCCGATGCAGGTGGAGGACCGGCCGCGCTCCGAGGGGCTGCTGCCGGCGTACGAGTTCGAGCCGGAGGCGGAGGCGCTGCTCGACGCGCTCCTGCCGAGGTACATCAACACGCGGATCTACGCGGCGTTGATCGAGTCGGCGGCGAGTGAGTCGGCGGCGAGGCGGCGGGCGATGAAGAGCGCCACCGACAACGCCGAAGAGATGATCGAGAAGTACACGCGTGAGATGAACTCGGCCCGCCAGGCTGGGATCACCCAGGAGATCAGCGAGATCGTCGGCGGCGCCAACGCGCTGGCCGCGTCGGGAAGTGAAGTGTGATGACTGCCCCAGTAGAGACCAAGACGGCCACGGGTCGCGTGGTCCGGGTCATCGGCCCGGTCGTCGACGCCGAGTTCCCGCGCGACGCCATGCCTGCCCTGTTCAACGCCCTGAACGTCACCGTGGACCTGTCCGGCGGTGAGAAGACGCTGACCCTGGAGGTCGCCCAGCACCTGGGTGACAACCTGGTCCGTGCCATCTCGATGCAGCCGACGGACGGCCTGGTCCGCGGCGCGGAGGTTCGTGACCGCGGCGAGCCGATCACCGTTCCGGTGGGCGACGCGGTCAAGGGCCACGTGTTCAACGCGATCGGCGAGGTGCTCAACCTCAAGGAGGGCGAGACCCTCACCCCGGACGACCACTGGGGTATCCACCGCAAGGCCCCGGCCTTCGCGGACCTGGAGCCGAAGACCGAGATGCTGGAGACCGGCATCAAGGTCATCGACCTGCTCGCCCCGTACGTCAAGGGCGGCAAGATCGGCCTGTTCGGCGGCGCGGGCGTGGGTAAGACGGTGCTCATCCAGGAGATGATCACCCGTGTTGCCCGCAACTTCGGTGGTACCTCGGTCTTCGCCGGCGTGGGTGAGCGCACCCGTGAGGGCAACGACCTCATCGCTGAGATGACCGAGTCCGGCGTCATCGACAAGACCGCGCTGGTCTACGGCCAGATGGACGAGCCGCCGGGCACCCGGCTGCGGGTGGCGCTCTCCGCGCTGACCATGGCGGAGTACTTCCGGGACGTGAAGAAGCAGGAGGTGCTGCTCTTCATCGACAACATCTTCCGCTTCACCCAGGCGGGTTCGGAGGTCTCCACCCTGCTCGGCCGTATGCCGAGCGCGGTGGGTTACCAGCCGACCCTGGCCGACGAGATGGGCGAGCTCCAGGAGCGGATCACCTCCGTCCGGGGCCAGGCCATCACCTCGATGCAGGCGATCTACGTGCCGGCGGACGACTACACCGACCCCGCCCCGGCCACCACGTTCGCCCACCTGGACGCGACCACCAACCTGGAGCGGTCGATCTCCGACAAGGGCATCTACCCGGCCGTGGACCCGCTGGCGTCCTCGTCCCGGATCCTCGCCCCGGAGTTCGTCGGCCAGGAGCACTTCCAGGTCGCCACCGAGGTGAAGCGGATCCTGCAGCGTTACAAGGACCTGCAGGACATCATCGCCATCCTCGGTATCGAGGAGCTCTCCGAGGAAGACAAGATCACCGTGGCTCGGGCCCGGCGGATCGAGCGCTTCCTCTCGCAGAACACCTACGCGGCGGAGCAGTTCACCGGCGTGCCGGGCTCGACGGTCCCGATCAAGGAGACCATCGAGGCGTTCCGGAAGATCAGCGAGGGTGAGTACGATCACTTCCCCGAGCAGGCGTTCTTCATGTGCGGCGGCCTCGACGACCTGGAGAAGAAGGCTGAGGAGCTGATGAAGGGCTGATCCAGCCCGACATTCGATCCGTAACCAAAAGACTGCCCCGGCAACGCCGGGGCAGTCTTTTGTTCATGTTCGCGTCTTACCATCGTCGCGGTCCGTTACTCAGGGTCGTCACTTCCGCGACTCCCGAGCTACGGTTCGATCCGCGCTCACCTGAACGAGCGTTGATCTTTGCAACCTTTCGACGACGTGCGCCCGTCTTTCTCGTCGTGGGCGTAACGAACGGAGATTCTCGTGGGTAAGGCCGGCAAGAGTGGCCGCAAGCCATCCATCTGGCGAGGTGTGCCGCGGTGGGCCAGAATCTGCACGGTGTTCGGCGCCGTGCTGACCGTGCTCAGCGGCGCGGTGCTGGTCGGCACCGAGGTGCTGATGGCCCGCTACGAGGGCTCCGTCGGCAAGGCCGACCTCTTCGGCGACCAGGCGGCGGGTGCGCAGGCGAAGAAGAGCGACATCAAGGGCCCGCTCAACATCCTGCTCGTCGGCATCGACCCGCGTACGCCGACGGCCGCGCCGCTGGCCGACTCGATCATGGTGCTGCACGTGCCGGCATCCATGGACCGGGCCTACCTGTTCTCGGTGCCGCGTGACCTCTACGTGCACATCCCGGAGTTCAAGAAGGCCCAGTTCCCGGGTGAGACCACGAAGATCAACGCCGCCATGTCGTACGGCAGCAGGGTGCCCGGAGCGAACCCCGACGCGGCACGCGGCTTCGAGTTGTTGGCCACCACGGTGCAGAAGGTGACCGGCATCAAGCGCTTCGACGCTGGCGCGATCATCAACTTCACCGGCTTCCAGAAGATCGTCGACGCCATGGGTGGTGTCGACATGTACGTCGAGCGTGACGTGAAATCGGAGCACAAGCAGCCGGACGGCACGGCACGGCCGGGCAACCCCCGTGGCGAGGGCTACATCGGCCCGCAGGCGGTCTACAAGAAGGGCAACCAGCATCTGAGTGGGTGGCAGGCGTTGGACTACGTCCGGCAGCGCTACCCGAAGAACGGCGTCCCGGATTCGGACTACGGCCGGCAGCGCCACCAGCAGCAGTTCGTGAAGGCCATGGTCGGCCAGGCGTTCAGTGCCGACGTGGTGTCCAACCCGATCAAGCTGGACAAGGTGCTCCGGGCCGCCGGCCAGTCGCTGATCTTCAACGGTCGGGGCAACAGTGTCGTCGACTTCGGGCTCGCCCTGAAGGACATCCGCCCGAACACGATCGAGATGATCAAGCTGCCCGGTGGCGGGGTCTTCAACGGTAAGAAATACCTGGGCGAGCAGTTCCAGGACGGGGTCGAGGACTTCTTCGCCGCACTGCACAACGAGCAACTCGACCCGTTCCTGCTGGAGCACCCGGAATTCGTCAACAAGACCAAGTAGCCAGGGCGGTGTTGTCCCCACCCGCGTTGGGCGCGCCGCTTCGTCAGGCTAGACTTTCGGCAATCCGTAGCCGCAGCAAGGAGACAGCGTGGCACAGCAGCTTCACGTCGAGCTCGTCGCCGTCGAGGAGAAGGTCTGGTCCGGTGACGCCGAAATGGTCGTCGCCCGGACGACCGAGGGCGAGCTCGGTGTCCTGCCGGGGCACGCGCCGCTGCTCGGCCAGCTCGCCGAGCCCGGCCAGGTGCGCATCAAGCTCGCCGGCGGTGAGCAGGTCGCCTACGAGGTGGCCGGCGGCTTCCTCTCGGTGAGCGCCGACGGTGTCACCGTGCTGGCCGAGAGCGCAACCCCGGTTTCCGCGCAGAGCCGCTGAGCCACACCGGGGATGGAGATCGTCGAAGGATTCGGAATCGGCGTTGTCGTCATCCTCGGCGCGCTGCTGATCCTCTTCGTCCGGCGAGCTCTGGTCACCCGCAGCGGTGGCATCATCCGGCTCAGCGTCCGGGTCTCCACCATGCTCGACGGCCGCGGCTGGTCGCCCGGCTTCGGCCGGTTCGCCGGTGACGAGCTGCGCTGGTACCGGATGTTCAGCTTCGCGATCCGGCCCAAGCGAGTGCTCTCCCGCAAGGGGTTGGCCGTGGAGCGCCGTCGGTTGCCCGAAGGTCAGGAACGGTTCTCCATGCCGGCCGACTGGGTGATTCTCCGCTGTACCAGTCACCACGCACCGGTGGAGATCGCCATGGCGCGATCGACCGTGACCGGTTTTCTCTCGTGGCTTGAGGCCGCCCCTCCGGGGGCGGTCTCGCCGCGTATGGCCTCCCAGGACTGGCCGGCTGCCTGATCGGCTCTTCTGTGGTTGCTCTTCTGGGTTTCCGGGGGAGCCCGCCCGGCTCCGGGCGGTCAGGCTTGATCCCTGCACCGGGCGGGCTCCCCCGGAAACCCTTCGTTGGGCACTGCCCGCCGTTCTGGCGCGGGCTTTGATCACTTGCCGTTACCGGTGTGGGTGGGTCTCGCCTTATCGGGTTGATCGACTCGATTTTCTTGGATCCGGGGTGTCCTGCTGATGGGGATGCCCCGATTTTCGTGATTCCGAGTGGATCAAGCCCGCACTATGCGTGGTGGCAGGCAGAGTGGGAACCCAGACTTCGACGTGGTGCGGAGCGCCCGACGTTCAGCGCTTGCCGCCCGGCACCCATAGCACATCTCCTGCCGGATTTGCCGTTCTTGACAGGATAAAGAGCAGATCGGAGAGCCGGTTGAGATACTTTGCCGGGAGCGTGCTGGTTCGTTCCGGATCGTGGCTGACCAGGGCCCACGCTGCCCGTTCGGCACGCCGGGCGATGGTCCGCGCCACGTGCAGCAGCGCCGCGCCTGCGGTGCCGCCGGGGAGGATGAAGGAGTCGAGCTTGCTCAGGCGTGCGTTGTACTCGTCGCACCAGCCCTCCAGGCGCTCGACGTACTCCTCGGTCACCCGCAGCGGCGGGTACTTCGGTTCCGGCTCCACCGGGGTGGACAGGTCGGCGCCGACGTCGAACAGGTCGTTCTGCACCGACCCCAGCACGCCGCGAAGTTCCTCGTCGAGGTTTCCCAGCGCGAGGGCGACGCCGATCGCCGCGTTGCACTCGTCGACATCCGCGTACGCGGCGATCCGTGGATCGGTCTTCGGCACCTGCTCGTTGTTGCTCAGCCTGGTCATGCCGGCGTCGCCGGCCTTGGTGTAGATGCGCGTGAGGTGGACGGCCATGACGCACAGCCTACGGATTCCCGACCTGACCATCCCGGCGCGGCCGGACAGCACCGCCGGGTGGCCGGTGGTGGTCGGTCCCGGCGACGCCGGCGATCCGGCGGTCAACGATGTCGACGTCATCCGGGTCCGCGGTGACGCCCGGCTGGCCGGCACCGTGCACGTGGTCGGTGCCAAGAACTCGGCGTTGAAGCTGATGGCCGCCGCGTTGCTCGCACCCGGCCGCAGCGTGATCACCAACGTCCCACGGATCACCGACATCGCGATCATGGGGGAGGTGCTGCGTCGGCTGGGCTGCGACGTCCAGTTCGACGCGGACGACCCGGTCGACCCGATGGTCGCCCGTGGTGGCGTGGCCCGGTCCCGGTCGGTGACGATCGACGTACCCGAGCAGCCGGGCGCGGAGGCCGACTACGACCTGGTCCGACGGTTGCGCGCCTCGATCTGCGTGCTCGGCCCCCTGCTGGCCCGCCGCGGGTACGTGCGGGTGGCCCATCCCGGCGGCGACGCGATCGGGTCGCGGGGCCTGGACATGCACATCTCCGGGTTGACCCGGATGGGCGCGGAGATCTCCGGTGAGCACGGGTTCGTCATCGCCTCCGCCCCGCACGGGCTGCGTGGCGCGGACATCATGCTGGACTTCCCCAGCGTCGGCGCGACCGAGAACCTGGTGATGGCCGCGGTGCTGGCCCAGGGCACCACGGTGATCGACAACGCGGCCCGGGAGCCGGAGATCGTCGACATCTGCACGATGCTGAACCAGATGGGCGCGTGCATCGCCGGTGCGGGTACGTCGATGCTGCGGATCACCGGTGTGCCCGGTCTGCGTCCGGTCCGCCACGCCACGGTGGGGGACCGGATCGTCGCCGGCACCTGGGCGTTCGGCGCGGCGATGACCCGGGGCGACGTGACGGTGACCGGGCTGGACCCGGCCTTTCTGGAGGTCGCCCTGGACAAGGTGGTGGCCGCCGGCGGGCTGGTGGAGACCCGGGGGAACGGTTTCCGCGTCCGGATGGACGAGCGGCCCCGGGCGGTGGACGTGGTGACGCTGCCGTACCCCGGTTTCGCCACTGACCTGCTGCCGATGGCGATCGGGCTGGCGGCCGTCAGCGACGGGGCCTCCCTGATCACCGAGAACATCTTCGACGGCCGGTTCATGTTCGCCAACGAGATGATGCGGCTCGGCGCGGACATCAAGACCGACGGGCATCACGCGGTGGTCCGGGGCCGGGACCGGCTCTCCGGTGCCCCGGTGCGGGCCACCGACATCCGCGCCGGCGCGGGGCTGATCATCGCCGGGCTCTGCGCGGACGGGGTCACCGAGGTCTCGCACGTGCACCACGTCGATCGGGGCTACCCGGACTTCGTGGCCGACCTGCGGGCGCTCGGGGTGGCGGTCGAGCGGGGCACCACACCGGAGGAGCCGGCACTGGAGATCTGAGATCGGGCCCCGGCAGATCCAGCCCCACCGCCACTTAGCCATCGTTCAGGCTCGCCGACTAGGGTGCAGGCAGGCACTCAATCGCAGCGAGGGAGAAGTAGATGGCGGGTCGACTCGCGGTCGTCGGGGCCGGGTTGATGGGGTCCGGCATCGCCCAGGTGGCGGCGCAGGCGGGCTGGCAGGTGACGCTGCGCGACCTGGACGACGCGGCCACCACCCGGGGTCTCGGCGGCATTCGGAAGTCACTGGAGAAGTTCGCCGAGAAGGGCAAGATCGAGGCGTCCGAGGTCGAGGCGACGCTGGCTCGGATCACCCCGACCACCGACCTGGAGGCGGCGGCCGACGCGGACATCGTGGTCGAGGCGGTCTTCGAGCGGCTGGAGATCAAGCACGAGGTGTTCCGTGCCCTGGACAAGATCTGCAAGTCGGACGCGGTGCTGGCCACCAACACCTCGGCCATCCCGGTCACCCAGATCGCCGCGGTGACCGAGCGGCCCGAGGCGGTCGTCGGCACGCACTTCTTCTCCCCGGTGCCGATGATGCAGCTCTGCGAGCTGGTTCGCGGCTACAAGACCAGCGACGCCACGCTGGACACCGCGCGGGCCTTCGCCGAGGAGATCGGCAAGACGGTCGTCGTGGTCAACCGGGACATCGCCGGCTTCGTCACGACCCGGCTGATCTCCGCGCTGGTGATGGAGGCGGTCAAGCTGGTCGAGTCCGGGGTGGTGTCCGCGGAGGACCTGGACACCGCCTGCCGGCTGGGCTTCGGGCACGCGATGGGCCCCCTGGCCACCACCGACCTGACCGGCGTGGACGTGCTGCTGCACGCCTCGAAGAACATCTACACCGACACCGCCGACGAGAAGTTCTTCCCGCCGGAGCTGCTCCAGCGGATGGTCACCGCCGGTGACCTGGGTCGCAAGACCGGCAAGGGCTTCTACACCTACTGAGACCGGCAGCCGCGGGGCCCGCAGGTAGGCCCCGCGGTCGGCTCAGTTCGGGCCGGGCGGCGCGGTCAGCGCCGCCGCGACGAAGTCGAGGGCGTCGGGTATGACCGAGCCCCAGTACCGGAAGTCGTGCCGGCCGTCGGCGTACTCGGCTCGGGCGGCCGGCTCGGGAAGGGCCCGTTCCAGCGCCTGCACGTCGTCGAGAAGGTCGTCCTGGCGACCGCACCAGAGGCCCAGTGGAGCGCCGCGCAGCCGATCGACACCGGCGAAGACGGCGTCGCCGGGCGCGACGGCGGGGGAGAAGGCCGCCACCGCCCGGAGTAGCCCCGGCCAGGTCTCGGCGAGCAACAGCGAGCCGAAGCCACCCATGGACCAGCCCCAGGCCGCCAGCCGGCCAGCGTCGAAGCCCTGCTCGGCACACCAGGCCGGCAGTTCCTCCCGCACCATCCGTTGCGGGTCGTCCCGGCCGGCGGGCCGCCAGGAGAGGCGGTCGCCGGTCGCTCCGGCGAGCACGAACGGCGGTGCGCCCCGACGTACCGCATCGGTCAGGAATCGGCCCAGGCCGAGCCCGGGGAAGTCCCGTGCGGTGGTGGACGCGCCGTGCAGCACGAGGCAGACGGGCAACCCCTGACCGTCGCCGTGCCCGGCCGGGACGGCGGTGTAGAAGTCGACCGAGCGGCCACGTGCGGCGGACGGGCGGCTGGTCAGTCGCTCGTCGCCGGCCGGCGCGTCCGGGGGATCGGGCCGTGCCGGCGAGGGGCGGATCAGGTCACGGGCTGCCCAGCCGACCCCCACCGTCAGCGCCGTCGCTCCTGCCCCCGCGAGGAGCAGCCCACGCCGGGTCGGTCGAACGGTCATCGTCGAAGTCTGGCAGCTCCGGGGCGGATCGTGGGCCCCGGAAGGGCTCAGCCGTCGCGCTTGGTGGTCCAGCGGAAGGTGGTCAGGCAGACCACCAGGCCGATCACGCACCACAGGGCCAGCACCATCGCCACCCGGCCCAGCTCGAACGAGCCGCCCGGTTCCTGGGCGCCGAAGCTCTCCGGCAGGAACACCGACCGCAGGCCCTGGCACATCCACTTGAGCGGGAACAGCGCCGCCACCTGCTGCATCCAGGTGGGCAGGTCGGTGAAGACGAAGAACACCCCGGAGATGAACTGGAGGACCAGGGCGACCGGGGTGACCACCGCCGAGCCGCTGCGGGCGCTGCGGGCCAGCGACGAGATCGCGATGCCGGACAGGGTGCACGCGGTCACCCCGAGTACGGCTACCCAGCCGAAGGTGAACCACTTCTCGGCGGTGCCGGGCAGGTCGAGGTCGAACAGCGCCACCGCGACGGCCAGCAGCAGCGCCGTCTCGGCGATTCCGATCACCACCACCATGATCACTTTGCCGGCGAACCAGACCCACTTCGGCATCGGCGTGCCCCGGTAGCGCTTGAGCACCCCTCGGTCCCGCTCGACCGGGATCCAGATGCCCAGGTTCTGGAAGCTCACGGTCATCAGACCGGTCGCGATCATGCCGGTGATGAAGTACTGCGTGAACTTCACCCCGCCGCCGATCGTCCCATGGAAGATCGACGCGAAGATCAGGATCATGATGATGGGGAAGCCCATCGTGAAGACCACCGACTCCCGGCTGCGCAGGAACTGGGTGGTCTCCAGCCGGCCCTGGCGCAGGGCGAGCGCAGCGGCACCCGGCCGCCGGCCGCGGGTCGCGGTGATCGGCGTCGCCGGCTTCGTCGTGGTCGTCATCGCGCGTGTCCGATCATGGTGAGGTAGACGTCCTCCAGGGTCGGCCGGGTCACCGTGAGCCCGGGGACCTCGCCGTCGTGGCGCGCGGCGAGGTCGGCCACGAAGGCCGTCGGCGTCGCGGTCTGCGCGCTGTCCAAGGTCCCTTCCGGGGTACGCCAGGAGACCGTCGCGAGGGCCTCCTGCCGATTGCCCAGCCGGTTCGGGGCGGCCACCTCGACCAGCCGACCGCCGGCGATCACGCCGACCCGGTCGGCGAGGGCCTCGGCCTCGTCCAGGTAGTGGGTGGTGAGCAGAATGGTGGTGCCGGCTGCGGCGAGGTCGCGGATCAGCTCCCAGAACTCGCGGCGGGCCTCGGGGTCGAAACCGGTGGTCGGCTCGTCGAGGAAGAGCAGCTCCGGTCGGCCGATGATGCCCAGCGCCACGTCCAGGCGGCGCTTCTGGCCGCCGGAGAGGGTGTGCGTACGAGCCTTCGCCTTGTCGGTCAACCCGACCCGCTCGATCACCTTGTCCGGGTCGTCGGCGTCGGCATAGAAGCCGGAGAAGTGCCGGACCACCTCGGCCACTGTCAGCTCGTCGAACTCCCCGGTGCCCTGCAGCACGATGCCCACGCGGGACCGCCAGTCCGGATCGGCCTGGGCCGGGTCCGTGCCGAGCACCGTCACCTCGCCCGAGTCGCGACGCCGGTAGCCCTCCAGGATCTCCACCGTGGTGGTCTTGCCAGCGCCGTTGGGGCCGAGCAACGCGAACACCTCGCCACGGTGGACGTCGAGATCCACGCCCGCCACGGCCACGTTGTCGCCGTACGCCTTGCGCAGCCCTCGGACGGAGATGGCCAGCTCGTCATCCATGCTGTCCAGTGTGCGTCCTGGCCTGGCCTGGGTGGTGCCCGGGGTGTGGCGGTCCGCGCCACTGCGGGCGCTTGGCACCCGGACGTCCCCGACATGGACCTGTGTGGTTTTCCACAGCCCTTTTTACTGAACGGTAACTTAGACTCCGGCCATGGATGAGACGGCATTCCCGGGGCGGCTGCCCGAGCGGGACCGCCCGTGGGTGATGCGCACCTACGCCGGCCACTCGTCGGCCGCGGCGACCAACGCTCTCTTCCGCCGCAACCTGGCGAAGGGGCAGACCGGGCTCTCGGTCGCCTTCGACCTGCCCACCCAGACCGGGTACGACCCGGACCACGAACTCGCCACCGGTGAGGTCGGCCGGGTCGGTGTGCCGGTGGCCCACCTCGGTGACATGCGGGCGCTCTTCGACGGTCTCCCGCTCGCCGACACGAACACCTCGATGACCATCAACGCCCCGGCGATGTGGCTGCTCGCCCTGTACGGCACCGTCGGGCTGGAGCAGGGCGCCGACCTGGCCCGGTGCGCCGGCACCACCCAGAACGACATCATCAAGGAGTACCTGTCCCGGGGCACCTACATCTTCCCGCCGGCGGCGTCGCTGCGGCTCACCGCCGACGTGGTGGCGTACACGCTGCGCGAGATGCCCCGGTGGAACCCGGTCAACATCTGCTCGTACCACCTCCAGGAGGCCGGCGCCACGCCCGTGCAGGAGGTCGGCTTCGCGCTGGCCACCGCCGTCGCCGTGCTCGACGCTGTCCGTGACTCCGGCCAGGTGCCGGCCGAGCGGATGGGCGACGTGGTCCAGCGGATCTCGTTCTTCGTCAACGCCGGGGTGCGCTTCGTCGAGGAGATCGCCAAGATGCGCGCGTTCGGCGTGCTCTGGGACGAGATCACCCGGGACCGGTACGGGGTCACCGACGCCCGGCAACGGCGATTCCGTTACGGCGTGCAGGTCAACTCGCTCGGCCTCACCGAGGCGCAGCCGGAGAACAACATCCAGCGCATCGTGCTGGAGATGCTCGGCGTGACGATGTCCCGCGACGCGCGCGCCCGGGCGGTCCAACTGCCCGCCTGGAACGAGGCCCTCGGCCTGCCCCGCCCGTGGGACCAGCAGTGGTCGCTGCGGATGCAGCAGGTCCTGGCGTACGAGTCGGACCTGCTCGAATACCCCGACCTCTTCGCCGGCTCGCACGTGATGACCGCGCTGGTCGACGAGGTGGTCACCGGGGCGCGGGTCGAGTTGGACAAGGTGCTCGAGTTGGGCGGCGTCGTCGCCGCCGTGGAGACCGGCTACCTCAAGAGCGCGCTGGTCGCGTCGCTGGCCGAACGCCGCCGGCGGATGGAGTCCGGTGCCGACGTGGTGGTCGGGGTCAACCGGTACACCGAGACCGAACCCTCCCCGCTGACCGCCGCCGGCGCGGCGACCGTCGAGCAGGTCGATCCGGCGGTCGAGGCGGCGGCCGTGAACGGCGTACACCGGTGGCGGGCCGCGCGGGACGCGGCCGTGGTCGACGCGGCGCTGGCCCGGCTGCGCGCGGACGCCGCGACCACCACCAACCTGATGCCGGCGACGCTGGAGTGCGTGCGGGCCGGGGTGACCACCGGCGAGTGGGCCGGCGCGCTGCGCCAGGTCTTCGGCGAGTACCGGGCGCCGACCGGCCTCGCCGGCGGCACCGGCGGCGGCGGTGAGCAGGGCCTCGCGGCGGTCCGCGAGCGGGTCGCCGCCACCGCCCGGGAGTTGGGCAGTGGCCGGCTGCGGCTGCTGGTCGGCAAACCCGGCCTGGACGGGCACTCCAACGGCGCGGAACAGATCGCGGTACGCGCCCGCGACGCCGGCTTCGAGGTCGTCTACCAGGGCATCCGGTTGACCGCGGGGCAGATCGTCACCGCTGCCGTGCAGGAGGACGTCGACCTGGTCGGGCTCTCCGTGCTCTCCGGATCGCACCTGGCCGCCGTGCCCGCGGTGCTCGACGGGCTGCGCGCCGCTGGCCGGGCGGACCTGCCGGTGGTCGTCGGCGGCATCATCCCGGCCAGCGACGCGGACACCCTCCGGGCGGCCGGGGTCGCCCGGGTCTTCACCCCGAAGGACTTCGCCCTCACCGGCATCATCGACGACCTGGTGACGGTCATCCGTCGCGCCAACGACCTGCCCTGACCGGTTCGGCCCGGGTCAGCGGCCGGCGTAGGTCATGCAGTCGGCCATGTCGTTGTCCGGGCCGACCCGGATGGACGTCGCGTGGCACTCCAACTGCTCGTTGTGCCGGCAGTCGGATCGTTGGCAGGCACCCACCTGCGCGATCAGGCTCTCCACGCCGCCCTGGACCGGCGACTCGACGAAGGTGTGGCAGTGTGCGTGATCCATGCTGCCGATGGTGATCGCGAAGGCGTGGCAGTCACCCGACTGGTTGTACGCGCACGCGGCGACCACACATTCCTGGACTCGGGGCATCTCCAACGCTGCGGTCATGCCGACCTCCTCTAGGCTCCTGCCCCGATCGTAGGCATATGTCGGTCGGCGGAACCGCGATATGGCGACCTGCGGACGGGGCGCACGGCTGATCGACGTAAACCCGGGCACCCGAGTCGAGCACGCCTCAGACGCGGAAGCCGGCGGCCCGGGCGGCCGCTCGTTCCCGGCGTCGCTCGGAGCGGCGGCGGACGAACCAGAAGGTGAAGACGACCAGGCCGACCAGGAAGACGAGCACCAGCACCGGCAGGAGGATCGCCGCCAGGGAGACCACCACACTGGTGGCGTCCTCGGCGGTGCTGGCGACCGGGGCGCCGAACCCGGCGGTGGTCGCGTTGATCACCGGGCGGGCCGCGGACTTGAGCAGGTGCATGCCCAACGCCAGCAGGACGCCGGCGACGACCGGCACCCACTGGTGGGACGAGAAGAAGCTCCCCGGGTCGCTGACCGTCACCGTCTCCGACGAGGAGCCCGCGCCGAAGGCCAGGCCACCGGCGGTGGGCCGGACCACTGTCTGCACCACGTCGTTGATGTGGTCGACCACGGGCACCTTGTCCGCCACCATCTCCACGGCGAGCAGCGCGGCCATGATGGCGATGACCCAGCCGTTGCCGAGCCAGGTCCAGCCGCTGGGCAGGTCGATCAGGTCGCTGTAGCGGCTGAGCAGGCCGAGGATGAGCAGGGGTATGTAGGCGTTCAGGCCCGCCGAGGCGGCGAGACCGGTGCCGGTGAGGACTTCGAACACGGTCTCAGCATCGCATCGACGCGCCAGTGCCGCTCGCTGGCGACCGGCGGGGGCTCGGCTACCCTCGTCAGGTGCGGTTGGTCATTGCGAAGTGCTCGGTGGACTACGTCGGACGGCTCTCGGCTCACCTGCCGCTGGCCACCCGGTTGCTGATGGTGAAGGCGGACGGGTCGGTGTCCATCCACGCCGACGACCGGGCGTACAAGCCGTTGAACTGGATGAGCCCGCCGTGTCGGCTGGAGGAGGCCCCCGGTGTGTGGCGGGTCGTCAACAAGGCCGGCGAGGAGCTGCGGATCACCCTGGAGGAGATCTTCCAGGACACCTCGTACGAGCTGGGGGTGGATCCGGGCCTGCGCAAGGACGGGGTGGAGGCGCACCTGCAGGAGTTGCTGGCCGCCAACCCGGGCACCCTCGGTGAGGGGTTCACGCTGGTCCGCCGTGAGTACATGACGGCGATCGGCCCGGTCGACCTGCTGTGCCGCGACGCCAACTCCGCCTCGGTCGCCGTCGAGGTCAAGCGGCGTGGCGACATCGACGGGGTGGAGCAGTTGACCCGCTACCTCGAGTTGATGAACCGCGACCCGCTGCTCAGCCCGGTCACCGGGGTCTTCGCCGCTCAGGAAATCAAGCCGCAGGCCCGGGTCCTCGCCACCGACCGGGGTATCCGGTGTGTGGTCGTGGACTACGACAAGCTGCGCGGCATCGTGAAGGACGAGCTGACGCTCTTCTGACCGGCGCCCTACCCGGTGCGCACCGCGATCAGTGACTTCGGCAGGCCGAACACCCGCTCCACCAGGATGGTCGAGTCCGGGAAGTAGTGGCGCATCTGCGAGCGGTCCAACAGCTCGGTCCAGAGCACCTGGTGGATGGCGGCGTCGTGGCTGCGGGTGGGCTTGTGCCCCAGCGGCCAGCGTCGGGCCAGCGCGGTGCGCAGTCGTACCGGCAGGAACTGCATTCCCGGCGCGATCCAGTGTGGCTCGATGGGGAAGTAGCGGTAGGGCGTCTGCACCCAGTGCCGGTCGGCCAGGGAACGGGCGGCGGCGGCAAACCGGATCCGGCGTTCGTGCCCGCCCACATGCTCCAGCACCGAGTTGGAGAAGACCAGGTCGTAGCCGCCCTTGGTGAGGTGCGGGGGCAGGTCGCAGGCGTCGGCCTGCTCGACGTGGGCCCACTCCGGAACGATGGTGGGCGGCTTCTCCAGGTTGACGACTGTCACGCGGGCCGGCCGGACGGTGGCGCGGTGCCAGGTGCCGAGCCGACCGCCGAGGTCGACCACGTGCATGTCGCCGATGTCCGGGAAGGTGCGCGCCAACCAGTCCGACCGGTGCTGACGCCGTCGGGCGCTCCACGACTGGTCACTGTCGACAAGGCGGTAGCGCAATCGATTGGGGCCCATTTAACGCAATGTACCGCCGCGACCACACGTGTAAACATGTGGATGCGCCGATACTTTGTGGGTGATCGGTTATCCGACACTTACCTTCCGTACATGACCTTGATGGCCTTGACGAGTCGGGCCACGTCGGTGGGGGTGCGGTCGAAGGTCATCGACGGCAGCAGCGACCGGGCGCGACGTCGGGTGACCGCCTTGGCCCGGCCGAACTCACGCAGGCCGTCCTCCCCGTGGATCCGACCGAAGCCGGAGTCGCCGACACCGCCGAACGGCAGGGTGGACATGCCGGCGAAGGTCAGCGTCGAGTTGATCGAGGCCATCCCGGAGCGCAACCGCCGGGCGACGGCCACCGCGCGCCGCCGGCCGAAGACCGAACCCCCGAGGCCGTACGACAGCGCGTTGGCACGGCTGACGGCCTCGTCGGCGTCGCGGACCCGGCTGATGGTCAGCGTGGGGCCGAAGGTCTCCTCGCGGATCGCGGCCGACTCCTCCGGGACGTCCACCAGCACGGTGGGGTGGACGTACGGCGGCTGTACGGCGCTCGGGCCGCCGAGCACGGCGCGCCCGCCGGACGTGATGGCGGCGTCGATGTGCCGACGGATCACGTCGATCTGCTGGGGCATGGTGATCGGGCCGATGTCGGTGCCCTCCGGCCCGACCGTCAGTCGACCGGCGCGGGCCACCACCTTGTCGACGAAGGCGTCGAAGACGGCGTCGACGGCGTACACCCGCTCGATGCCGATGCAGGTCTGGCCCGCGTTGGTCATGCCACCCCAGACGCACGCCTCGGCGGCCGCGTCCAGGTCGGCGTCGCTGTCCACGATCATGGCGTCCTTGCCGCCGCCCTCGATGAGCACCGGCGTCAGCGTCTCGGCGCAGGCGGCCATCACCTTGCGGGCGGTGGCGGTGGAGCCGGTGAAGGCCAGCTTGTCGACCCCGGAGCGGCACAGCGCCGCGCCGACGTCGCCCAGCCCGTGCACGGCGGTGAACACCGGCTGCTCGGGCACCACCTCGGCGAAGCTGTCCACCAGCCACTGGCCGACGGCGGGCGTGTATTCGCTCGGCTTGAGCACCACGGCGTTCCCGGCGGCGAGGGCGTACGCGGCAGAGCCGATCGGCGTGAAGACCGGATAGTTCCACGGCCCGATCACGCCGACCACCCCGTGGGGCTGGTATTCGAGGTGCCCGGAGAACTCGGCGAGGATGAGTCGGGACCGCACCCGGCGTGGGCCGAGGACCCGGCCGGCGTTGCGGGCAGCCCAGTCGATGTGCTCGATCGCGGTGACGATCTCGACGATGGCGTCGGCGACCGGCTTGCCGCCCTCGACGTGCACCAACTCGGCCACCTGCTCGATCCGCTTGGCGAGCAGGGCGCGCCACCGCAGCATCCGTTCGCGGCGGCCGGTGAAGCCCAGACCGGCCCACCACGCGCCGGCGACGCGGGCGCGGCCGACGGCCTGCCGCACGTCGGCGTCGGTGGCGACCGGCAGCCGACCGGCCTCGACACCGGTCGCCGGGTTGGTGGAGATCAGCCGGCCCGCCTCGATGACCGGAACGCCCGGGATATGCACTGCCGTCATGGCGGAAGTCTAGACCCGAAGATTACTCACCGGTAGGGTGCCGGATTTGGGGTGCGGGGATCGGCGTCGCACCGACCCGACCGGTCGTTGATCAGTGCAGGTCAGGGTGTTGGTGACGGGTGCGGCCCGCCCGAATCGTTGAACGGCAGGTGGCCGGGAGGTGACGAGAGGCTAGCCGGCCGGTCGGTATTGACGACTACCGTCTGATGGCAAGCTGACGCGCGGAGTGACGGTGTGGGGTGGAGGGCTGACTGTCCATGGAGGAACATCCGGAACTGTTGCCGCTGTTGACGGTCGCCGGTGGACCGATGCGCGGCGCGAGTTTTCGCATGCGAACCGAGCCGCAGGTGATCGGCCGAGCACCGACCGGCCAGGTGGTCATCAACGACCCGCACCTGAGCCGGCGCCACGCCGAGGTGTGGCTGGCTCCCGAGGGCCCCTCCCTGCGGGACCTGGGCTCCACCAACGGCACCTGGCTCAACGACCGGCGGATCACCGAGGTGGAACGACTCTCCGACGGGGACGTCATCCGGCTGGGCCGCACCGAACTGCGCCTGTTCGACCCCGGGGTGGCGCTCACCGATCCGGTGGGGCTGAGCTTCGGCCCGTCCCGGCGCGACGTCCGACCGACGCTGCCGCTGCCGCTGGCCGTGCCGCCCGGCACCCGTCGCTGATCCCTGGCGTCCGACCACACCGGGCTGCCCCGCCGGGTGGTGGCCGGCCACCTGGACCGGCGGAAACCCGCGTGGCAGCATGCCGCGGATGGACACCGAGCAGCGGACCGTGACGGCGAACGGCATCACCCAGGCGGTACGGGTGGCCGGCCCGCCGGACGGCACGCCGGTGCTGCTGATCCACGGCAACTGCTCATCCGCGCTGTTCTGGGAGCCGCTGGTTCGGCGGCTGCCACCGACGCTGCGGGTGGTCGCCCCCGACCTGCGCGGGTACGGCGACTCCGCGACCGCCCCGGTGGACGCCACCCGGGGCCTGCGGGACTTCGCCGACGACGTGGCCGCCCTGCTGGACGACCCGACGCTCTTCGGCGCCGACGCGCGCCCCGTGGTGGTCGGGCACTCCCTCGGCGGTGGAGTGGCGATGCGCCTGCTCGTCGACCACCCGCACCGGGTGGCGGCGTTGCTGCTCGCCGCGCCGGTCTCCCCGTACGGCTTCGGTGGCACCCGTGACCTGACGGGCACGCCGACCACCCCCGACTTCGCCGGCACCGGCGCCGGCACGGCCAACCCGGACTTCGTCGCCCGCCTCGCGGCCGGCGACCGCAGCGCGGACGCCCCGGCCAGCCCACGCGCCGTGCTGCGAGCCACCTATGTGGCCGATCCCGCCTCGCTCGGCGCGGACGAGGACCTGCTGCTGGACACGGTGCTCTCCACCGCCACCGGGGACGACAACTACCCGGGTACGTCGATGCCGTCGGCGAATTGGCCGGGTACCGCGCCGGGGGAGCGCGGGGTGCTCAACGCGCTCGCGCCGACCTGGTTCCGGCTCGCCGACGAGCTGGTGGCCGTCGCCGACAAACCTCCGGTCACCTGGGTACGCGGGGACGCCGACGTCATCGTCTCGGACACGTCGCTGTTCGACCTGGCGTACCTGGGTTCGCTGGATCTCGTGCCCGGCTGGCCCGGCGCGGACGCCTGCCCACCCCAGCCGATGGTCGGGCAGACCCGGGCGGTGCTCGATCGGTACGCGGCGGCCGGCGGCGCGTACCACGAGGTGGTGCTCCCCGGCTGCGGGCACAGCCCGCACCTGGAGCGCCCGGCGGAGTTCGTCACCGAGTTGCTGGCCCTGACCAGCCGGTCGACCGTCTGACCGACGCCCCCGGCGGTCGGCCGGGAAGCAGCGCCGTGCCGTGGGTGAAATATGCCACGGCGTCTCGACAACTCACCGGCACGTGGCAGACTCGCGCGCATAACCTTAGCGGCCGTTCAGCGGCCGTGCGGAGTCTCTGGGGAGGCCGGTCGTGGCGCGCGAGTTCAGCACCGTTGGCGTGGTGGGGCTGGGCACCATGGGTGCCGGCATCGTCGAGGTCTTCGCCCGCAACGGCATCGACGTGGTGGCCGTGGAGATCTCCGCGCCGGCGCTGGAGCGCGGCCGGGCCACCCTCACCGGCTCCACCGATCGGGCGGTCGCCAAGGGCAAGCTCGCCGAGGCCGACCGCGACGCCCTGCACGAGCGGGTGCACTTCGCGGTCGGGCTGGAGGCACTGCACTCCGTCGACCTGGTCATCGAGGCGGTGCCCGAACACCTCGACCTCAAGCAGCGGATCTTCGCGGAGCTGGACCGGGTCTGCCGACCGGAGGCGATCCTCGCCACCAACACCTCGTCGCTGAGCGTCACCGAGATCTCGGTCGCCACCAGCCGACCCAACCAGGTGATCGGCATCCACTTCTTCAACCCGGCCCCGGTCATGAAGCTGGTCGAGGTGGTCCGCACCGTCGTCACCGCACCCGAGGTGGTCGCCGACGTCGAGGCGCTCTGCACCCGCCTCGGCAAGGTCGACGTCACCATCAACGACCGGGCCGGATTCATCGCCAACGCCCTGCTCTTCGGCTACCTCAACCACGCCGTCGGCATGTTCGAGTCGCACTACGCGACCCGGGAGGACATCGACGCCGCGATGAAGCTCGGCTGCGGCCTGCCGATGGGCCCACTGGCCCTGATGGACCTGATCGGCCTGGACACCGCGTACGAGATCCTGGACACCATGTACCGGCGTGGCGGGCGGGACCGCCGGCACGCACCGGTGCCGCTGCTCAAGCAGATGGTGACGGCGGGGCTGCTCGGCCGGAAGTCGGGCCGGGGCTTCTACACCTACGAGCGGCCCGGCTCCCCGGTGGTCGTACCGGATGAGGCGACGCCGCTGGCCACGGAGGCCGCGTTCGCCGACGGGGCCCGCGCCATCGCCAAGGTTGGTGTGGTGGGTTCCGGGACGATGGCCACCGGGATCATCGAGGTCTTCGCGAAGGCCGGCTACGAGGTCATCTCGGTGACCCGCGGCATGGAGAAGTCCGCGAAGGTCTGCGAGGCGGTGAAGACCTCGCTGAACAAGGGCGTGGTGCGGGGCAAGCTCGCCGAAGCCGATCGGGACGCCGCCCTGGGCCGGATCAGCTGGTCGGCGACGCTCGACCACCTCGCCGACGTCGACCTGGTGGTCGAGGCGGTCGTCGAGGAGCTGAGCGTCAAGAAGGCCCTCTTCGCGAGCCTCGACGAGATCTGCAAGCCGGGCGTGGTGCTGGCCACCACCACCTCGTCGCTGCCGGTGATCGACGTGGCGATGGCCACCCAGCGGCCGGCCGACGTGGTGGGGCTGCACTTCTTCAACCCGGCGCCGGTGATGCCGCTGGTCGAGGTCGTCCGCACCATCCGCACCTCACCGGAGGCCACCGCCACCGCTCGCGCCGTCTGCGCCGCGCTCGGCAAGACCGGTGTGGTCTGCGGCGACCGGTCCGGCTTCATCGTCAACGCGCTGCTCTTCCCGTACCTCAACGACGCGGTGAAGATGCTGGAGGCCAGCTACTCGACGGCCGACGACATCGACCACGCCATGAAGCTGGGCTGCGGCTACCCGATGGGCCCGTTCGAGCTGCTCGACGTGGTCGGGCTGGACGTCTCCCTGGCGATCCAGCGTGAGCTGTACCTGGAACTACGCGAGCCGGGCTTCGCGCCCGCACCGCTGCTGGAGCACCTGGTCACCGCCGGCTACCTGGGTCGCAAGACCCGCCGCGGCTTCCGCGACCACTCCCACCGCTGACCGGTCAACGCCTGCGGGTGCTCACCGCGTCTGCAGAGTGTGACCTTCGAGGAGTACGTCAGCAGCCGGGGTCCGGCGCTGGTCCGGCTCGCCCGGCTACTGACCGGTGACGAACACCGGGCCGAGGACCTCACCCAGGACGTGCTGTCCCAGGCGTACGTGCGGTGGCGCAGGATCGCGCGCGCCGACCGGCCCGACGTGTACGTGCGCCGCATGCTGGTCAACGCCAACATCTCCTGGTGGCGCCGCCGGTCCAATCGGGAGCTGGCGGTCGACACCTTCGCCGAGCGGGCACACCGTGGCGACCTCGGCGGTGAAGCGGCCGACCGGGACGAGATGTGGCGGCTGATCCTCGGCCTGCCCGACCGTCAGCGGGCGGTCCTGGTGCTGCGCTACTACGAGGACCTCGACGACGCGACCATCGCCCAGATCCTGGACTGCTCGCCGGTCACCGTCCGCACCCACGCGATGCGGGCGCTCGCCAACCTCCGGGAGCGCTGCGGTGCCCCGGCCACCAACGGGAGCCGACCGTGACCGACCTTGACCAGCGCATCGATCAGACGCTGCGCGAACACGCGGAAGGTCCGGTCGACGCCGACCGACTGTTGGTCCACGCGGTGCTCCGGGGGCGGAGCCGGGTGCGTCGGCGGCGCGCGGCCGGCACCGGGGTCGCCGTCGGTGTGGCCGCCCTGCTCGGGTTCGGCGCGGTCGCCGCTCCGATGGACCGGCTGCCCCGCCTGGGGCCGGCGATCACCCCCGGGCTGACCGAGGCCGCGGTGCCCCTCATCCCACCGCGGGTCGACGGCGCTCCCGGCGCGGCGGCCCGGCCCGACCAGATCGGCAAGGATCCGACCCTGCTGCACATCGGCCTCGCCCCGGGCGGCCCCCGCTACCTGGAGTGGGCCGTCGCTGGCGGCAAGGAGACCGCGAAGCTCGACGTCGGCGGCCGTACGGTCACCGTCGAGCTGACCTCGATCGACGTGCTGCGACTCACCGGCGCCTGGAACATGCCGCCGCTGGACGGCCCTGGCGGCAACCGCTACGACGGCTCGGTGGTCCACGCCGACGGGCCGGACGGTGTGCCGATCTGGCGGCGCTACTGGCAGCCGGCCCCCGGCGTGTACGCCGGAGCCAGCGTGCCCGGCCCGGACGAAGCCCCCTTGTACGACGCGGCCGAGGCGCTCCGGCTCGATCAGGCGTACGGGTGCACCGGCCCACTGCGGTTGACCGCACTGCCGGCCGGTGCGCAGCTCACCAGATGTTCGACGGTCGTCGGCACCTTCCCGGCTGCGTACGCGGTGATGCTGGCGGTCATTGACGACGACCGGGACATGGGGATCACCGTCGAGTTGCAGTACGCGGGCACCACCGTGACGGACAAGCCACCGGCGAACCGGACGATCGACGGCAGGCCCGCCCACCTCGACCCCGGTGGTGCACGGCTGGAGCTTCTGGACATCCCTCGGGCCCAACTGTTCGCCACCTTCAATTACGAGCGGTCCCTCAGCGAGGCCCAGGCGGAGACCGTGCTGGGCGGGGCGCGGGTCGCCGAGCACCTGGATCAGCCCGGGACCTGGTGACCGCCCCGGGCGGCCTCGCCCGCCGGACGTACGCTTGGTGACTGTGAGCCCCCGTCGCAATCGCCCTCGCCGGGACGACAACGCCAACCTGGACGCCGACCGGGTCCGGCAGGGCGTCGCCTCGGTGCAGCAGTGGACCGACGGCGCCTGGCAGGTGCGGGGGATCGGCGCGGGTGCGTCGGTCAAGACGTACCGTTGTCCCGGTTGTGACCAGGAGATCCGGCCCGGGGTGGCACACCTGGTGGCCTGGCCGGCGGACGGCCTGGGTGATCTGACCGACCGGCGGCACTGGCACAGCGGCTGCTGGCGCGCCCGGGACCGGCGCGGCCCGGCGGTGCAGCGCGGTCGGGGCACCCCGCGCTACTGACCGATCCCCGTTGAGCGACCTGGATCACGCTGTTCGCGCCTGGGCGGGCGGTGACGGCGACTTCGCGCCAGACTGGGGCGGTGAGCACAGCGATCCGCGCGTCGTCGATCCTGCCCGGCCGCCGGGAGGACATCGAGCTGCACACCGCAGACGGTCTGCAGCTGGTGGGTGAGCTGGCCCTGCCGGCCGACCGCCCGCCGGTGGCCACCCTGGTCTGCCTGCACCCGCTGCCCACCCACGGCGGAATGATGGACAGCCACGTGTTCCGCAAGGCGGCCTGGCGGCTGCCCGCCCTGGCCGACCTGGCCGTGCTGCGGTTCAACACCCGCGGCACCAGCAGCGTGCGCGGCACCAGCGAAGGCGCGTTCGACGCCGCGGTGGGGGAGCGGTACGACGTGGCCGCCGCCATCGAGTACGCGGAGTTCGCCGAGCTGCCCAACATCTGGCTGGTCGGCTGGTCGTTCGGCACCGACCTGGCGCTGAAGTACGGCTGCGACCCGACGATCGCCGGAGCGATCCTGCTCTCTCCACCGCTGCGCTTCTCCGCCCCCGACGACCTGGCCACCTGGGCCAGCTCGGGTCACCCGCTGGTGGCGCTGGTGCCGGAGTTCGACGACTACCTGCGCCCCACCGAGGCACGGGAGCGGTTCGCCGCCGTGCCGCAGGCCGAGGTGGTCGGGGTGTCGGGTGCCAAGCACCTCTGGGTGGGCGACGCGGAGACAGTGCTCGACGAGATCGTCCGACGGGTCAACCCGGCCGTCGAGGTGCCACTGCCGACGACCTGGGACGGCCCGATGGAGGCCGGCGACGTCAGCGCGTACGCCGACCGGACGGTGGCCGCCTTCGCCGAAACGCCCGTCCCCGGCCCCGCCGCCGGCCAGGCCGGCTGACGCCCCGGCCGCTGCTCAGGGCGGCTGACGCCCCGGCCGGCTGGTCTGGCCGGTCAGCGGCGCTCCTGGCGGGGCAGCACCACCTCGCGCAGGATCAGTTGCAGCGCGGCCACCGTGGGGATGGCGATCAGCGCGCCCACCACACCCAGCAGCGACACCCCGAGCAGCGCGGCCAGCAGGGCGGCCACCTCGTTGACCTCCACCGAACGCCGCATCACCTTCGGGTAGATGAGGTAGTTCTCCACCTGCTGGTAGATGAGGAAGAAGACCGCGCAGGCGATGCCGGTGGGCAGGTCGACGGCGAAGCCGACCAGGCTCACGATCACCGCGCCCAGGGTGGCACCGATCTGCGGGATCAGGTCGGTCACCGCGACCACCACGGCCAGCGCGAACGGGTACGGCAGGTCGACGATCAGCGCGAAGACGAAGGTGGTCGCGCCGGCCAGCACCGCGATACTCAACGCGCCCACCATGTACGAGCCGACCTTCGCCAGAATCTCGTCGCCGATCAACTGCACCCGCTGCCGCCGGGACCGGGGCACCAACGAGTAACCCAGCGACCGCAGCCGGTCGAAGTAGGCCAGGAAGTAGATCGTCAAGACCAGCACGGTCAGCGTCCGGAAGACCGTGCCGAAGATCAGTTGTGCGCCACCCAGCACCCCGCCGAGCGCCCGCCCGACCGTCTGCGCGTTGGCCGCGCCCTGCACCCGCTGCACCACGTCGTACCGCTCCACCAGGTCGTTGACCGTCGGGTTGCGGCGCAACTCGTCGAGCAGGCTCGGGATCTGGTCGATGAACTGCCCCGACTGGGTGACGATCGGCGGGACCAGCGCCACCACACCCCCGCAGAGCAGCAGCACCACCGTCAACGCGACCGCCGCCACCGCCAGGCCGTGCGGCACACCCCAGCGGCGTAGCCGGACCACCGCCGGGTTGAGGCCGACCGCGAGGAAGAGCGCGATCACCACCAGCACCAGGATGCCGCCGGCGTTGCGAATCCCCAGATAGAGGGTGTACGCCAGCAGCACGCCCAGCGCGCCGGTGAAGCCGATCAGGAAGCTGCTGCGGCGCAGGGGCCGCCCGGGTGTGCCGAACTTCCCGGACGGGACCGCCGGCAATTCGTCCGGGTCGACCCCCGGGACGGGAACCGGCACCGGCGGTGGCGTCTCGGCTGCCGTCGGTGTCTCGGCCGGCGGTGGCGTTTCGCCGGACGGGTCGTGCTGCGGATTGTGCTGCGGATTGTGCTGCGGCACCAGGAACCCCCCGGCTCAGGTGGTGGAACGACGGGTGACGGCCACGAACGCCCGCCACGCGTCCGGCGCGAACACCAACACCGGGCCGGTCGGGTCCTTGCTGTCCCGTACCCCCACCATCCCGGGCAGATTGTCCGCCACCTCGACGCACTCACCGTTCCCGCTGCGAGTGGAGGTGCGCCGAACTGCGCCGCTCAGGTGCATGAATTCGCTGCTTCCTTCATCAGGTCTGTCGAGTGCCGATGAGAAAGCGCTTCGTTCCGAACCGTCTCCCATCGTGAGAGCAGCGTAGCTATGTGACCACCTTGGTCAACCACGACGCGGGCAAGCTGGGTTTCGAGATTGCCGACCCAACCACCGTCCGCGCTGCGCGCAGGCGTGAAGGGTCCGGACCTCCCGCGCAACCAGCTCGGTTGGCCGTCGTCGACTAACTCAAACTCACCGTCAAACCCGTCGACCGCCCGCTCGGTCACCCGATGATCGACCCGCCACCCGATGATCGACCCGCCACCCGATGTCGTCTCACCCCGGCCAGCGGGTAGATCTTGGACAGTTTCCGTTACGCGCTGACGGAAACTGTCCAAGACCTGGTGGTGCGGTGGCTTCCAGGCGGTGAAGGCTGTCCGGCTGCTGCCCGCCGATGACGCCGACGCACTCGAATGGCTCGCCTTCGAACAGGCGGGTGTCCTCAGGACCGCGCAGGTGTCCGCGCTGCTCAGCGACGGGGCGGTGCGAGGGCGGATCCGCTCCGGCCGGTGGCGGTCGATCTGTCGGGGAATCGTGCTGACCGGCAACGGCCGCCTGACCCGCGACCAACAGCTCTGGGTGGCGGTGCTGGCCGCCGGGCCAGGGGCGCTGCTGGCCGGGGTGACCGCCGCCGCGGAGGCCGGGGTACGAGGGCTGCGGCGTGAACCGCTGCGCGTGCTGGTGCCGGCCACCCGCCGGGCCGCCCGGACCTCGCTGCGCCGCCTGCCGATCGACATGCCGGCGGTGCTGGTGCACCGCACGTCGGTGCTGCCGGAGTCGCACCGGCAACTCGCCCGCCCGCCGCGCACCACAACGGCCAGGGCCTGCGTCGACGCGGCCGGGTGGGCGGTCGGTGTGGACGAGGCGCAAGGGGTGCTGGCCGCCGCCTGCCAGCAGCGTCGGGTGCTGCCCGAGGAGTTGCAGGCGGTCCTCGACGTGCTGCCCCGGGCACCGCGCCGGCGCCTGATCGCGCAGACGGTCGGCGACATCGCGGGCGGCGCCCAGGCGCTCTCAGAGATCGATTTTCTGCGACTGTGCCGACGACACCGACTGCCCATGCCTGATCTTCAGGAGCATCGGGTCGACGCGGCGGGTCGACACCGCTGGCTGGACGCGTACTGGCGGAAGTGGCGGGTGCAGGTGGAGATCGACGGAGCGCACCACATGGACGCCAAACAGTGGGCGGCGGACATGCGCCGGCAGAACGATGTGTGGACCAGTGGCGACCGGATCCTGCGCTTCCCCGCCTGGCTGGTCCGTGCCCGCCCGGACGAGGTCGCCGACACCGTCCGCCGCGCGCTGATCGCGGCCGGCTGGACACCCACCCCCGCGCCGTCCCCCACATAAGTGAACCTTGGACACTTTCCGTCATCCGCTGACGGAAAGTGTCCAAGATCTTGGAGCTCGTGCGGGTTCGCGTACCCGTCAATCCTTTTCGATGGTGACCTTGCTGGGCTTGGCGCTGCGCTCGTCGGTGGTCGGCTTGGTGGGCCGCTTGCCGTTCTCACCGGTGCTAGTGATCTTGGTGGGCTTGGCGCCCCGGCCACCCTCACCCGGAACGGCGGCCACGGTCGGCTCGCCGTCCACCCCGGCGCTCGCCGTCCCACCATCCACCGTGGTCACCGGCTCGGCCACCGGCCGTGTCGTGGGCTGCCCGGACTCCTCCGCACCCGCGTTCACCGGCTGCCTGGTGTCGGCGGCCTCGGCCTTCAGACCGGTGGCCGGACCCGACCCGACGGTCGCGCCGGCGGTAACGCTCACGCCGTCGTCACCACCATCGGGTACGCCCCCACTCGCGCCGTCCTCCGCGGTCGGGCCGTCGATGGGGCCGGCGACGCTCTGCAACCGCAGCTCGGACATCTGACGCTGAAGCTCGTCGGACTCCTGCCGCGCCTTCCAGGTCTCCTGCCGCAGATCCGCCAGCTGCTGCTGGGCCTGGGCGATCTCCAGCATCACCTGGGCCAACTGCTGCCGGCCCGCCGCCGCCTCCTGCTGGGTCGCCGCCAGGTGCTGCTGGGTGGTGGCCAGGTGCTGCTGCGTGGTGGCCGCGTACTCCTCGAACTGCCGCCGCGACGCCGCGACATGCTCGTCGGCCGCGCGGCGCTTCTCGCTGGCCTCGGTCTCGGCCCGGCTCAGCAGCTCGGCGGCCTCCGCCTCGGACCGCTGACGCAGCGACGCCGCGTCCTGCTCGGCGGCCTCACGGACAGCCGCCGCGCCCTGCTCGATCTCGTTCTTGCGGGCGGTGTAATCGGTCTCCAACTCGTTCTTGTGGGTCGAGTACTCCGTCTCCAGCTCGTCCCGGCGAGTGGTGAACCCGCTCTCCAGCTCCTGCTGACGGCTGGTGAACGCGGCCTCCAGCTCCTGCTGGCGCGACGTGTGCTGCTTGTCCAGCTCATCGCGGCGCTTGGCGAACTCCTGCTCCGCAGTGGACCGTCGCTGCGCCAGCTCCCGGTCGGCCGCCTCCCGACGGGAGTTGACCTCCTGCTCCACCCCGGCCCGCCACGCGCCCAACTCCTGCTGGGTCTGCGCCCGGGTCTGCTGCACGTACGCTTCGGTCTCGGCGCGCATCCGCTGCACGTACGCCTCAGTCTCGGCGCGGCTGCGCTTCGCCGACTCGGTGGCCTGCGTCGTCAGCCGCTCGGCCTCCTGCTGCGCCTTCGCGCGGGTGGCCCGCCCGGCCATCGACGCGTCGTCGATGATCTGCTTGGCCTCCTGCTGCGCCTTGGCGTGGGTGGCCCGCCCGGCCTCGGTCGCCGTGTCGGTGAGCCGCTTGGCCTCCTGGAGGGCCTTGGCGTGCACCTCCTTGGCCGCATCGCGCAGCTCGCTGGCTTCCTGCCGGGCGTTGGCCAGCGTCTCGCGGGCCGTCTCGCGCAGCTTGGTGGCTTCCTGCTGGGCCCGGGTGTGAATCTCCTTGGCGGAGTCCCGCAGTTGGGTGGCCTCCTGCTGGGCCTTCGCGAGCGCGTCCTGCGCCGTTTTGCGCAACTGCGCCGACTCGTCCTTCGCCGCCCGTAGGGTCGCGTCGGCCTCGGCCCGCCGGGCGGAGCTGTGCCGCTCCTCCTCCGCGCGCCGGGCGGCGAGGGCGATCTCAAAGTCCTTCAGAGCCCGCGCGGCCTGCTCACGGGCCTCTTCGATGATGTGCTCGGCGGCGGCACGGCGGGCCTCGATCTCCCCGTTCGCGTCGGCGAGGATCTGTTCCGCCTGCTCCTCGGCGAGAGTGAGGATCGACTCGACGCGCGGGCCGAGGTGCCGGAACGAGGCCCGGTCGACCACGTTCATCTGCTTGCGCACCTGGGTCAGGTCGCGCTGGAGAACCTCGACCTGGCCGGCGAGCTTGTGGATCTGTGTGTACGCCTGTTCCCGTTCGGCAGCGAGGGTCGCGATCTCGTGCTCAGCACGTGCGACATAACGGTCGACCTGTTTCTTCTCGTACCCCCGCAGAGCGGACTCGAAGCTGGGCTCCGTCGTCACGTCCCCGCCGAGAGCGAACAGTTCCTCGCCGTGCGACATGCCCCCATCCTCACACGCAACGGGCCCTGCTGGGGCGATACGGACGCGCCTTGTGGGAGCTACTTCACTCAGTTTCCGCCGGCGGATACCACCGGCTGGGAAACGCATACGGCGCGAGGTGGCACCGGTTACCCGGTGTCACCTCGCGCCGTCGATGCCCCGACCCGACGCCTCGGGTCAGCCGGCGGTCTCCGCGGGCACCCGCTCCTGACCGCCATCGGTCTTCTTGGCGTCCGGCTTGGCAGCCGCAGCGCCCTGCGCCGGCATCCCCGGGACGATGCCGGCGAGCCCGGAGAGCATCTGACCCAGCTGCGAGGTGACCGCGTCCTTCTGCCGGGTGAGGTCCTCGACCTCGCGGCGGGCGGCCTGCGTGGTCAGCTCGGCCTCGGTGCGAGCCTCGGTGAGCAGACGCTGCGACTCGGCCTTCGCCTCGTTGAGGGTCTTGTCCGCGTGCGCCTTGGCCTTGTCGATCGTCTCGGCGGCGTTGCGCTCAGACTCGACCCGCCGCGCCTCGGCCCGCTGCTCGATCTCCTTGGCCCGCTCCTGTGCGGCCCGGGCACGCTGCTCGGCCTCGCTGACCATCTTCTGGGTCTGCGCGACCTGGGCGGCGTGGCGCTCGGACTCCTCGCGCTCGGCCTTCTCCCGACGCTCGGCCAGCTGCAGCTCCAGGGCCTGGAGGTCCTTGTCGCGCTTGTCCCGCGCGTCGGTGAGCAGCTTGGTCGCCTCGGCGCGCTTCTCCTCAGCCTCGCGGGCCGCCTTCGCCCGCTGCTGGGTGATCTCCCGCTCGGCGGTGGCCCGGAGGGTGGCCACCTCCCGCTCGACGGTCGACTTCAGCTCGGCCACCTCGTGGGCGGTGACCGTACGCAGCTGCTTGGTCTCCCGGTCGGCGTCGGCGCGCAGCGTGTCAGCCTCGCGGCGGGCCTGCACCCGGACCTCGGCGGCCTCGCGCTCGGCGGCCGTACGCAGGTTGCCCGCCTCGCGCTCGGCGCTCGCCTTCATGGCGGCGGCCTCGGCGCGGGCCTTGTCGGTGATCTCACGGGCTTCGAGGCGGGCGGCGGAGAGGATGCCCTCCGACTCGCGCTTGGCCTCGTTGCGGTGGTCGTTGGCCTGCTCCTCGGCGAGCCGGAGGATCTGCTCAACGCGGGTGCCGAGCCCGGAGAGGGTGGGCCGGCTGTTCTCTTCGAGCTGCTTGTTCGTGTCGGTGAGCTTCTGCTCCAGCGCACTCATGCGCTGCTCGGCCTGGCGGAGCCGACGCTGGGCGTCGTTCATCCGCTGCTCGGCCTCGGCACGGGCCTGGTCGGACTGGGTCAGCGCGGCGGTCATCCGGCCGAGGAAGTCATCGACCTGATGGGTGTTGTATCCGCGCAGGCCAACGGTGAAATCTGGCTGCGAGTTCGCGTTATCGAAGAACGCGAGAGGGGAGGACTGCTGCTGGGGCATTGGGACATACTGGCAGACGCCCCAGGGTGCTTCGCAAGAGCGGTGCGCAGCTTTCATGCCCTCTTTACATGGTCAACTCCCCCGATCGACGAGGTTGGACCAATCCGCGATCTTGGCAGGTCCCGGCGGGTCGGACACCACGCAGCGTGACGCGGAAAAGGGCCCCGGGGTTACCCCGAGGCCCTTTGTTCGATCCGGGTGGGCTATCCGCTAATGGGGGCGGAAGAACAATGAGCGATCGGCGCAATGGTCATCCGGCGTTCCACCGTCCGGCCGGTACCGACGACGCCGGTCAGTGACCCCGGGGCCGGCGGCGCCGGTCAGTGACCCCGGAACCGGTTGATCGCGTCCTCGTGCTGGGCCCGCAACTCTCCGTCGCGTACGCCCAGTCCGTCGCGGGGGGCGAGGCAGCGCACCCCGACCTTGCCCTGGTGGGCGTTGCGGTGCACCTCGTACGCGGCCTGACCGGTCTGCTCCAACGGATAGCTGCGGGACACCGTCGGGTGCACCTTGCCGAGCGCGACCAGGCGGTTGGCCTGCCACGCCTCGTGGTAGTTGGCGAAGTGACTGCCGACGATCCGCTTGAGGTGCATCCACAGGTAGCGGTTGTCGTACTGGTGGTTGAAGCCGCTGGTGGAGGCGCAGGTGACGATGGTCCCGCCACGCCGGGCCACGTAGACGCTGGCCCCGAACGTCTCCCGACCCGGGTGCTCGAACACGATGTCCGGGTCCTCGCCGCTGGTCAGCTCGCGGATCCGTTCGCCGAAGCGCCGCCACTCGTCCGGGTCCTGGGTCTCCTCGTCCTTCCAGAAGCGGAAGCCCTCCGCGGCCCGGTCGATGACCAGCTCGGCACCCATCTTGCGGCACAGCTCGGCCTTCTCCGGTGAGGACACCACGCAGACCGGGATCGCGCCGCCGTTGAGCGCCATCTGCGTGGCGTACCCGCCGAGGCCGCCGGACGCGCCCCAGATCAGCACCACGTCACCCTGCTTCATGTTGGCGCCGTGGTGCGAGACGAGCTGCCGGTACGCGGTGGAGTTGACCAGCCCCGGGCTGGCCGCCTCCTCCCAGCTCAGGTGCCGCGGCTTGGGCATCAGCTGGTTGGCCTTGACCACCGCCATCTCGGCCAGCCCGCCGAAGTTGGTCTCGAAGCCCCAGATCCGCTGCTGCGGGTCGAGCATGGTGTCGTCGTGCCCGGCCGCGTCCTCCAGCTCGACGGAGAGGCAGTGCGCGACCACCTCGTCGCCGGGCGCCCAGCGGGTCACCCCGGGGCCGGTGCGCAACACCACGCCCGCCGCGTCCGAGCCGACCACGTGGTACGGCAGGTCGTGTCGGCGGGTCAGCTCGGAGACCCGGCCGTAGCGTTCCAGGAACCGGAAGGTGGGCAGCGGCTCGAAGATGCTGGTCCACACCGTGTTGTAGTTGATCGCGCTGGCCATCACCGCGATCAGCGCCTCACCCGGCGCCAGCTCCGGGGTCGGCACCTCCTGCACGTGCAGCGCCTTGCGCGGGTCCTTGTCCCGGGTGGCCATGCCGTCGAACATCCGGGCCTCCTCGGCGCGGACCACCACGCCTCGGTAGCTCTCCGGTACGGGCAGCCCGGCGACACCGGCGAGTTCGCGGTCCGGATCGTTCGATTCCTCCGCCGCCATGATCGCTTCGAGGATGTCCTGCACGGTGACCTCCGGTTCATCCGCACCCGTACGGGCCCGGGTGCTGCCATCGTCGGCGCCGGTGGGCACGACCGCCATGTCGGCATTCGACACATCCGGCACCGGTCGCGCTCCTGTGGGGCCGGACGTTACTGAACGGTAGCTAGGCCGGGAAGTCCTCTGTGAAAAACTGCATCCGCCGATGCGTGAAGCTGCCCGACCACCCCGCCAACCGCGCACTGACGTGCGCGCGCACTCCGCCACCCCCTGTTGATCAAGAGCTTTCGGTCACCTACGAGGCGCAGGATGACGCAAACCTCTTGATCAACAGGGGCGGCAGGGCGGTGGGGGCGGCGGTCAGTGGGTTGGGGGCAGTCGGTCAGTGGTTGGCGGGGGCGGGCTGGACCAGTTCGACGAGGACGCCACCGGCGTCCTTCGGGTGGACGAAGTTGATCCGGCTGTCCGCGGTGCCGCGGCGGGGAGCGTCGTAGAGCAGGCGCATCCCGCGCTCGCGCAGGGCCGCGCAGGCGGCGTCGATGTCCACCACGGTGTACGCGACCTGCTGGACGCCCGGCCCGTTGCGGTCCAGGAACTTCGCGATCGTCGACTCCGGGCTGAGCGGCGCGAGCAACTGCACGCAGCCGCCCTCGGTGGTCGGTCCGACGGCCAGCATCGCTTCCCGAACGCCCTGCTCGGCGTTGGTTTCCACGTGTACGCAGCGCATCCCGAACGTCCGCTGGTAGAAGTCGATCGCGGCGTCCAGGTCGGCCACGGCGATCCCAACGTGGTCAATCTTGCGAAGCCCGATGTCTGTGACGTAGTCCGCACCGGGCTCGACGGGGGAGTTCTCTGCCATGGCGCTAGTCTGGCCGAACAATCGTTAAGGCGTACAGCTCGGCACCCCCCTCGGAGGCAGGCATGGCTTCGGTGATCGTCAGCGGCGCGCGGACCCCCATGGGCCGGCTGCTGGGCAACCTCAAGGACCTCCCGGCCACGAAGCTCGGCGGGATCGCCATCAAGGCGGCTCTGGAGCGGGCCGGCGTCAGCCCGGACCAGGTCCAGTACGTGATCATGGGTCAGGTGTTGCAGGCCGGCGCCGGTCAGATCCCGGCTCGGCAGGCAGCGGTCGAGGCCGGCGTACCGATGTCCGTGCCGGCACTGACCATCAACAAGGTCTGCCTCTCCGGCCTGGACGCGATCGCCCTGGCCGACCAGCTGATCCGCGCCGGCGAGTTCGACATCGTGGTGGCCGGCGGCATGGAGTCGATGACCAACGCCCCGCACCTGCTGATGGGCCAGCGCACCGGCTACAAGTACGGCGACGTGGTGGTCAAGGACCACATGGCACACGACGGGCTCAGCGACGCCTGGGACTGCTGCTCGATGGGTGAGTCGACTGAGCGGCTCGGCGTCAAGCACAACATCACGCGTATGGAGCAGGACGCCTTCGCCGCCGCCAGCCACCAGCGGGCTGCCGCCGCCCAGAAGAACGGCCATTTCGCCGACGAGATCGCCCCGGTGGTCATCCCGCAGCGCAAGGGCGACCCCCTGGTGATCAGCGAGGACGAGGGCATCCGCCCGGACACCACCGTCGAATCGCTGGCCAAGTTGCGCCCCGCCTTCGCCAAGGACGGCACCATCACCGCCGGCAGCTCCTCGCCGATCTCCGACGGCGCCGCCGCGGTGCTGGTGATGAGCAAGGCCAAGGCGAGGGAGCTGGGGTTGACCTGGCTGGCCGAGATCGGTGCGCACGGCAACGTGGCGGGCCCGGACAACTCCCTGCACTCGCAGCCGTCCAACGCGATCAACCACGCCCTGAAGAAGGGCGGCCTGAGCGTGGCGGACCTGGACCTCATCGAAATCAACGAGGCGTTCGCGCAGGTCGGCATCCAGTCCACCAGGGACCTCGGGATCAGCCCGGACAAGGTCAACGTCAACGGCGGCGCGATCGCGCTGGGCCACCCGATCGGCATGTCCGGCGCCCGTCTCGTCCTCACCCTCGCCCTGGAGTTGAAGCGGCGCGGTGGCGGCACCGGCGCGGCGGCGCTCTGCGGCGGCGGTGGCCAGGGTGACGCGCTGATCATCCACGTGCCGGGCCAGTGAGCGGAGCGGCCGAGCAGGTTCCGGCAGCGGGCACCACGTCGGTGCGCCGCAGCCGGGACGTACCCCTGCTGGTCGAACGGGCCCGCGCGGGTGACCCCCGCGCGGTGGCCCGCCTGATCACGCTGGTGGAGAACGGCGACGCGCTGTTGCCGGCGATCGCTGCGGCGCTGGCGCCGTACGCCGGGCAGGCGCAGGTCGTCGGGTTGACCGGTTCACCGGGGGTGGGAAAGTCGACCACCACGAACGAGTTGGTCCGCGCGCTGCGGGCGCACGGGCACCGGGTCGGTGTGCTGGCGGTCGACCCGTCCAGCCCGTTCACCGGCGGCGCGATCCTGGGTGACCGGGTGCGGATGCAGGACCACGCCACCGATCCGGGCGTCTACATCCGGTCGATGTCCAGCCGGGGGCACCTCGGCGGGCTGGCCGCGGCGACGCCGCAGGCGGTCCGGGTGCTGGAGGGCGCCGGCTGCGACGTGGTGCTGGTGGAGACCGTCGGCGTCGGGCAGGCCGAGGTGGAGGTCGCCTCGCTGGCCGACACGACGCTGGTGCTGCTCGCGCCCGGAATGGGCGACGCGATCCAGGCGGTCAAGGCCGGCATCCTGGAGATCGCCGACGTGTTCGTCGTGAACAAGGCCGACCGGGACGGCGCCGACGCCACCGTCCGGGACATCCAGGGCATGATCGCTCTCGGTGAGCGCGGGCCGGGGCAGTGGCGGCCGCAGGTGGTCCGGTCGGTCGCCGCGCGCGGCGAGGGCATCGACGACATCGCCGCCGCCATCGACAAGCACCGGGGTTGGCTGGTCGAGCACGGCGAGCTGCGCCGCCGCCAGGAGGCGCGGGCCGCCGCCGAGATCGAGGCGATCGCGCTCGGCACCCTGCGCGCCCGGATCGGCTCACTACGCGACGGTACGGAGTTGTCCACGCTGGCCACGAAGGTCGCCGAGGGCGCGATCGACCCGTACACGGCGGCCGACGAACTGCTCGCCCAGCTCGCTCGCTGATCCGGGGACTGCCGGCGGGACCGCCGCCGGTGAGCGGCGACGGCCGCGCGTCAGGTGAGTCCACGTGCAGTGGTCCCGGCGGCCGGTCCACAGGGTGCTCCGGCTGACCCGCCAAACTGGACGTACTTTCCGGCGGCCTCGCCCCCGCACCGGCGGCGCGTCGCGTGCCCGGAAGCGAAGGTCGCTCCGGTTTTAGTAGGCTCGCGGCGCGTGGCCGGGGAGCGAGGCTGGCCCGCGGCGGGCTGACGACACGATCGGTCCACAATGTGCCGGACCAGGGGAGATGTGATCATGACGGACGCGGTGGAGAACGCCGGTACGGTGCCGCCCGCGACGGGCGACGCCCGGGGTGGCACGTTGGTCTCCGATGAGGTCGTGGAGAAGATCGCCGGTGCCGCCGCTCGTTCGGTGCCCGGCGTCGCCGATCTCGGCGGTGATGTGGCCCGGTTCTTCAACAGCATCCTGGACAAGGTCGGTCTGGACGAGGCGGGCGACGCCCGTCGAGGCATCTCGGCTGACGTGAAGGGCACCTCGGCGGTCATCAATGTCGTTCTGGTGATCGACGCCGGTCGGGTCGTGTCCGACGTGACCGAGGCGGTGCGGGTCGCGGTGATCGAGGCCGTGGAGAAGTACGGCCTGACGGTCACCCAGGTCAACATCACGGTGGACGACATCGAACTGAACCAGCCCGGGGCAGCCGGCGCCTGAGGCGTCGACGCGGTGACGCGAGCAGTAGGGGAGCGGCTGTGGACCACGAGATGACGCAGGAGTTGGCCGCGACGTCGGTGCCGGCCGGCGGAACGACGAAGGTCGCCGACGAGGTGGTCGAGAAGATCGCCGTCGCGGCGGCCAGGGCGGTGCCCGGGGTGGTCGAGCTGGGCGGGGACGTCGCCCGGTTCTTCAACGCGGTTTTCGACCGGGTCGGGCTGGACCAGCTGGGCGACGCCCGCCGGGGCTGCTCGGCCTACGTGACCGGGGACGCCGCCGTGATCAACCTGGTGCTGGTGACCGAGGCCGGTCGCCCGGTGCCGGAGATCACCGGCGAGGTGCGCGCCCAGGTGACGGAGGCGGTCGAGGCGTACGGGTTGCGGGTCGACGAGGTCAACATCCGTGTCGACGACGTGACGATCGGTGACCCCGCGACCACAACCCCGGCCTGAGAGATACAAGACGGGTCCCGCGCCGCCTTTTTTTCTGCGTCGATCATGGAGTTGTGGTGGCCGGTTTGGCCCCGGCGGCGGGATTTGTGCACCACCACAACTCCATGATCGACGCGGTTCGGCCGTTACCCGTCGGTAGGCAGTGACTTAGCGATCGTTCAGGTATGGGCTCTACACTCGACGTGCTAGTCGAGGAACCGAGGAGGAGCCCTGCTCATGGACGCCGACGAGATCGACGCCGGACGGGCGCGCTGGCAGGCCCGGTACGACGCCGCGCGCAAGCGGGATGCGGACTTCACCACGCTCTCCGGGATGCCGGTCGAGCCGGTGTACGGGCCGCCGGAGGGCGTCAGTTACCCGGGCTTCGAACGGATCGGCTGGCCGGGCGAGTATCCGTACACCAGGGGTTTGTATCCGACCGGCTACCGCGGGCGGACCTGGACGATCCGGCAGTTCGCCGGCTTCGGCAACGCCCAGCAGACCAACGAGCGTTACAAGATGATCCTCGGCGCCGGTGGCGGCGGCCTCTCGGTCGCGTTCGACATGCCGACGCTGATGGGCCGCGACTCGGACGACCCGCAGGCGCTCGGCGAGGTCGGGCACTGCGGGGTGGCCATCGACACCGCCACCGACATGCAGGTGCTCTTCGACGGCATCGACCTGGCCGGCGTCACCACCTCGATGACCATCTCCGGTCCGGCGGTGCCGGTGTTCTGCATGTACCTGGTCGCCGCCGAGCGGCAGGGCGCCGATCTGTCCAAGCTGGACGGCACCCTGCAGACCGACATCTTCAAGGAGTACATCGCGCAGAAGGAGTGGCTCTTCGACCCGGAGCCGCACCTGCGCCTGATCGGCGACCTGATGGAGTACTGCGCCGCCGAGATTCCGCGCTACAAGCCGCTGTCGGTCTCCGGTTACCACATCCGCGAGGCCGGCTCGACCGCCGCGCAGGAGTTGGCGTACACCCTGGCGGACGGCTTCGGCTACGTCGAGCTGGGTCTCTCGCGCGGGCTGGACGTGAACGTCTTCGCGCCGGGGCTGAGCTTCTTCTTCGACTCGCACCTCGACTTCTTCGAGGAGATCGCCAAGTTCCGTGCCGCCCGCCGGATCTGGGCCCGCTGGCTGCGCGACGTCTACGGCGCGACCAGCGAGAAGGCCCTGTGGCTGCGGTTCCACACGCAGACCGCCGGGGTGTCGCTGACCGCGCAGCAGCCGGTCAACAATGTCGTACGGACCGCCGTCGAGGCGCTCGCGGCGGTGCTCGGCGGAACGAACTCGCTGCACACCAACGCGTTGGACGAGACGCTGGCGCTGCCCACCGACGAGTCGGCCGAGATCGCCCTGCGTACCCAGCAGGTGCTGATGGAGGAGACCGGTGTGGTCAACGTGGCCGACCCGCTCGGTGGCTCCTGGTACGTCGAGGCGCTGACCGACAAGATCGAGGCCGAGGCGGAGGAGATCTTCGCCCGAATCCGGCAGCTCGGGGGCGACGGGCCGCATCAGATCGGCCCGATGACCTCGGGCATCCTGCGTGGCATCGAGGACGGCTGGTTCACCGGGCACATCGCCGAGTCGGCCTTCGTCTACCAGCAGGCCCTCGAGAAGGGCGACAAAAAGATCGTCGGGGTCAACTGCCACACCGGCACGGTCGCCAAGGAGCTGGAGATCCTGCGCATCTCGCACGAGGTGGAGGTGGAACAGCGCCGGGTGCTCGCCGAGCGCAAGAGCGCGCGGGACTCCGCGGCGGTCCGTGCGGCGCTGACCCGGATGATCGAGGCGAGCCGTACCGACGAGAACATGATCCCCGCCATGCTCGACGCCGTCCGCGCCGAGGCCACGCTGGGCGAGATCTGCGACGCCCTACGGGCCGAATGGGGCACCTACCGGGAGCCGGCCCGCTTCTGACCCCCCACCCCACCCTCACCCCCGTCGATCGTGCGGGTCTGGCGGCGACGCAAGGCATAAATGCGGCGTATCGGTGACAGAACGCGCACGATCGCGGGGGTCGAGGGCCGAGGTGAGAGTTGCAACGTCGGGGTTGCGGGTGAGCTGAGATCGGGGGCTCACGTGCGAGACTAGGTAACCATGAGCGACCCACGGATCACCTCGTCGATCTTCACCCGCGGCGCGGTCGACCTCAGCACGCTGCGTGGCCCCGCACCAGCCAGTACCCGCCCCGGCACACCCCCGCAGGCCGGCCCGTCCAACGGTGCCACCGGCGCGCCCACCCCCGGCGGTGAGACCGCCATCGTGGACGTCACCGAGGCGACCATCCAGTCCGACGTGCTCGAACGCTCGATGGCCATGCCCGTCGTGGTGTTCTTCGGTGCGGCCGGCTTCCCGGAGAGCGACGAGTTCGCCCCGGTCCTGGAGCGGCTGAACGCCGAGGGCGGCGGCACCTGGGTGCTGGCCCGGGTCGACGTGCAGGAAAACCCCCGAATCGCCCAGATGTTCCGGGTCCAGGGCATTCCCATGGTCTACGCGGTCGTCGGCGGCCAGCCGGTCGACGCCTTCTCCGGAGTGGTGCCCGAGGCGCAGCTGCGGCAGTGGATTCAGGCCGTACTCAAGGCCGGCGGCGTGACCGTCGCCGAGCCGGAGGACCCCCGCCTCGACGAGGCGGATGACGCGCTGATGAGCGGCGATCTGGACGCCGCCGAGCAGGCGTACCGGAAGATCCTGGCCGACGCCCCGGCGGACGCCGCGGCCACCGCGGGGCTGGCTCAGGTCGGGGTCGCCCGACGGGTGGCCGGCGCCGACCCGTCGACCGCGCTGGCCGCCGCCGAGAGCGCCCCCGACGACGTCGCCGCCCAACTGCTGGCCGCCGACATCGAGGTGCTCAGCGGCCTGGCCGAGCAGGCGTACGCGCGGCTCGTCGGTCTGGTCCGGCGCACCGCCGGCGAAGACCGCGAGACGGCTCGCCAACACCTGGTCTCGCTGTTCTCCATCGCCGGCCCGGACGACCCGGCCGTCGCCTCGGCGCGTCGGGCCCTGGCCAGCGCCCTGTTCTGAGTTCGTAGCACGCCAGCGCGGGCCGGCGTTCCGGCCGGCCCGCCCGACCACCGAGGACGGGAGCTCATGATGCGCCGGATCGCCGTCCTCGACGCGCCGACAAATCTCGGTCTACGGCCGCCGACACCCACGTCCGTCCCGGGTTGCGCCAAGGCACCCGGGGCGCTGCGCGACCACGACCTGCTGGCCCGGCTCCGGGCCCGCGACGCCGGCTGCGTCACCCCCGCCCGGTACGACCCGGGCGACTGGCGGCCCGGCGACGGGGTGTGCCACGCCCGGGAGATCGCCGACTACTCCCTGGCCCTCGCCGAACGCATCGGCTCGATCATCGACCGGGGTGAGTTCCCGGTGGTGCTCGGGGGCGACTGCTCCGTGCTCCTCGGCTCCGCCCTGGCCATGCACCGACTGGGCGAGGCCGTCGGCGGGCGCATCGGCCTGGTCTTCGTCGACGGGCACTCCGACTTCCGGCACCCCGGCAACGCCTCCTACGTCGGCGCGGCGGCCGGTGAGGACCTGGCCCTGGTCACCGGGCGAGGGCAGGCCGACCTGGCCGCGCTGGAGGGCCGTCGGCCCTACTTCCGTGACATCGACGTGGTGGTGCTCGGCATCCGCGCACAGGACGAATACCGGCTCGACCTCCAAGCCGCCGGAATCACCACCCGGCCGGTGCCGGCGCTACGTGCCGAAGGTGCCGCGCGGACGGCCCAGTGGGCGCACGAGCAACTCGCCGACTGCGCCGGCTACTGGGTGCACATCGACGTGGACGTGCTCGACCCTGCGGTGATGCCCGCCGTCGACGCCCCCGACCCAGGTGGGATCGCCTTCGCCGAGCTGGAGATCCTGCTCGCCGGCCTGGTCGACACCCCGCACTGCCTCGGCGTGGAGCTGACCGTCTTCGACCCCGACTACGACCCGGACGGCTCGTACGCGGCCGAAATCGTCAACACCGTGGTCGCCGGTCTGGCACCGGTGACCGCCCCGGAGGCCGTGCCGCCCCGGCTGCTGTCGGCCCGGCCCACGCCCAGCCCTCGGCGCGCCAGCGGCCGGAGCGCCACCGCCACTGAGCGTCCCGAGCGGCTCGCTGGGCTGGCTGGGCTCGACGGGCTCGATCGGGTTGCGGGGGTTGTGGGGCTTGACGGCGCGGAGCGGGTTGCGGGGCTTGACGGGGTCGCTGACGTCGACTCCGACAGTGTCGGCTCTGGCGCTCTCGGGTCTGGTGCTCTCGGTTCTGCCGGTGTCGGGCCTGCTGGCGTCGGCGCTTCTGGCGTCGGCGCGTCTGGTCTCGGTCCGTCGGTGAGCGCGGTGCCGCACGACGTCGCGGCCCAATCGGTCCTGCCTGAGCCACCGAGCAGCGCCGCGACGGCGGCCGAGGCGGAGTCACCCGACACTGGCGGGCGGGCCCACACCGAGCCGTCGGGCGTCGCGCCCCTGGTCGACCGCGAACCGGTCGGCCCACCCGCGTCGGCCGGTCCAGGTCTGCTCCGACGTACGTCTCCGCCGGCGTAGATCCCGTTCAAAAGGCGCAAAGCCGACACTGCCTGACCCGGACCCGGCCGCCCAGTCCCTTGGCGGTCCGGCCTTCGGTCACGCAGCCCCCGGCCGCCCGGCCTTGATCGACTCGATATCAAGGAAACCGCGGTGTCCGGGTGGCTTGGATACCGCGGTTTCCGGAAAGCTGAGTGGATCAAGGCCGGGCGCCGACCGAGTGGCGGCCCGAGTGGATCAAGGCCGAGCGGTGGGCGGCGTTGCGCGGGTGGATCAAGCCGGGCGGAGGCCGGGCGGAGGCTGGGCGGCGGCCGGGGAGGTCGAGGTCAGGTGGTCGGGAGGGCGCGGAGGAAGCGCTCGGCGATCGGCACGGCGGAGGCCGTGCTGGCTCCGCCCCTCTCGACGAAGACGGCGAACGCCACGTCACCCCGCCAGCCGACGAACCAGGCGTGGGTGTGGGCCGGGTTGTTGTCGTACTCGGCGGTGCCGGTCTTGCCGTACACCTCGCCTGGAACATCCTTGAGCGCGCTGCCGGTGCCGGTGGTGATCACCTCGCGCATCATGGTGCGCAGCGCTTCGACGGATGCTGGCTTGAGTTGTTCACCAGCCGGGGCCGGGGTGGCCGGTGCCGGGTCGATCAGCAGCTTCGGCTGCTCGAAGTGGCCGCGGGCGACGGCGGCGGTGGCGCCGGCCATGGCGAGCGGGCTGACCAGCGTGGTGCCCTGCCCGAACGACGCCGCGGCCTGCTCGGCCGGGCTGCCGCCGGTCGACACCTTGCCGGTGAAGGCGTCCGTGCCGAGGTCCCACTGACCCTCCAGGCCCAGCGAGCGGCCGGCGGCGGCCAGCCCGTCGCCGCCGAGCTTCGGCGCCAGCGCGGCGAACGCGGTGTTGCAGGACTTGGCGAAGTCGGTGCGGAACGGCACCGAGCCGAGCTCGAAGTTGTCCGAGTTCTTGAAGGACCGGCCGTCCACGGTGAAGGTCTTCTTGCAGTCCACCGGCCCGTCCAGGGTGACCGCGCCCCGGTCCAGCAGGCCCAGCGCGCTGACCATCTTGAACGTGGAGCCCGGGGGCACCTGGGCGTTGAAGGCCAGATTCTCCCCGGCCGGGCCGGGGCCGTTCGCCGCGGCGAGCACGGTGCCGTCGCTGATCCGGAGCGCCACCAGGGCGGATCGGCGCGACTCGCCGCGCAGCGCCCCGTCGGCCGCGTTCTGGACGGCGACGTCCAGCGTGGTCTTCAGCGGCTGCCCGGGCTGCGGCTCCCGACGGAACAGTTCGGTGCCGGTGGGTTCGAGTTTGCCGTCCTCGGCCGGGCGCTCGACCACCACGGTCAGCCCGGGGCCGCCGCGCAGCCGTTCGTCGTAGCGACCCTGGAGCCCGCCGTGCCCGACCAGGTCGCCGACGACGTACCGGTCGGGGTGTGCGGCGAGGTCGTCGGCCTGCGCCGGGTCGACGGTGCCGAGCACCGCCCGGGCGAACTCACGGGTGGGCGCCAGATCGATCTTGTCGGAGATGAACTTGGTGCCGGGCAGGTCGTAGATCCGGGGTTTGATCTGCCGGTACGCCTCCTCGCGCAACGACACCACCTCGACGAAGGCGCCCGGCTCGGCCTTGGCCACCCGCTCGGGCAGGTCGGCCAGGTCGACGCCGGGGACCAGCGCCGGGCGAATGGCCTTGAACGCCGCGTCGAGGTCCTTGACGAGCTTCTTGAGGTCGGCGACGCCGTTGGGCTGCACACCCACCCGCACCACCGGGCGCGGGGTCACGAGCGGCTTCCCCGCGTTGTCCAACACCGCGGCGCGGGCCCCGACGTCGCGGCGCAGCGCCAACCGGTCACCCTTGGTGAGCTGCTCGTGCACCACCGTCGGCTCCCAGATCACCTGCCACTGGTCGTCGTCGCCGTGGGCGAGCCGCACCTCCCGGTCGTACGCCCAGCGGGTCTGACCGGGCAGGGTCCACTCCACCTGGACCGTCGTGGTCGCGATGTCCTTGGTGATCTTCGGCTCGCCGCGACGGGTCAGCGTGGGCGGGGTGGCGGCCAGCTCACCGGAGAGGTCCTTGATCTCGCGAGCCACGTCGGCTGACGGCAGTTTCGCGCCGAGCGGGTCGATCATGCCGACCGCCTGGAGGTCACCGCTGCGCCAACCCGCGAGGAAGGCGTCGAGGGTGCGTTGCGGCCCGTCGTCACCCGAGCAACCGACCAGGACGCCCGCCGCGAGCAGCGCCGTGGTGGCGGCGGCGGCCAGGCGGCGGGCGGGGTTCGGCCGATGGGGCCGGGGGTACGACAAGGCCATGAAGCTGGTCCTTCCGATCTTTGACTGCCCCCGCACGGTAGTACGCGAAGAGCGTCCCCAACGTCCCCAGGTGCTCAGCCGCGCTCAAAGACGCGGGCTACCCGTGTGATGAACATCGCGTGGCGGGGTATCCCGCAGCCGGCCAACCTCGGACCCGCAACGGGTGAAAGGACAAAGTCCCGATCCGGACGTCTGGTCAGTGGTCCGCCGACGAAGGCGCAGAACGGCAGGGCCTAGGCTGGGCGGCAGAGTGACCCACAACGCGGTGGGTCGAGGGGAGTGGCACCGATGGACCGGCGTCCGGCGATCAAACCGGAACCCGACCTCCGGCCGGATGACTCCGGCCGGGACGACGACAGCTTCGATTCGGCGACCGACGGGGACGGCTACGGCCGACTCGACACGGGCGTCACCGGGCTGACCGGGTCGAGCATCGACACCATCTACGAACTGGGCCTGCCGACCGAGGCGTTGGCCGACGACGTGGACGATGCCGACCTCGACGAACCAGTTCCCAACGCGGAGCGCCTGGTGGCCCAGGCCGTCGCGCTCGCGGGGGACGACCACGACGCGGCGACCCTTGTCGGCCGTTTCTGGCGGTTCGCCCCGGACGAGGAGCTGGTCGGCTTCACGGCGGAGGAGATGCTCGACGCGGCCCGGGCACACCGGGACCTGGCCCAGCAGCGGGTGCCGGGCGAGTTGAAGCTGCGGATCCACGAACCGCACGCGGACCAGCACCACACGGTCGTCGAGATCGTCACGGACGACATGCCGTTCCTGGTCGACTCGGTGACGGCGCTGCTCAACTCGTACCACCTCGACGTGCACCTGCTGGTGCACCCGCTGGTGGTGGTGCGGCGTGAGCCGCTGGGCCGACTCACCGAGGTCTCCGCGGATGTGGAGCCGGACGACGCGATCTCCGGCGACATCATCGAGAGCTGGATGCGGATCGAGATCGACCCGGTCCGGGACGCGGCCGAACGGGATCGGCTGCGCCGCGAGTTGCAGCGGGTGCTCACCGACGTGCGCGAGGCGGTGGAGGACTGGCCGAAGATGCGGCAGCGGGCCCTCGCGCTCGCCGACGAGCTGGCGTCCGCCCGTACGTCCGACAACCGCCCACCGGTGCCGGAGAAGGACATCACCGACTCGGTGGAGCTGCTGCGGTGGCTCGCCCACGACCACTTCACCTTCCTCGGCTACCGGGAGTACCGGCTGGTCGACGCCCCCGGGGGCGACGCGACCGACCCGGTCGACGGCAAGGCCCTCGAAGCGGTGCTCGGCACCGGGCTGGGCATCCTGCGCTCCGATTCGCCGGAAGCGCGGTCGCTGTCGTCGATGACGCCGGAGGCGCACGAGAAGGTGCTGGAGAAGCGCCTGCTCATCATCACCAAGGCCAACTCCCGGGCCACCGTGCACCGCTCGGCGTACCTGGACTACATCGGCTTCAAGATCTTCAACTCCGCCGGTGAGGTGATCGGTGAGCGGCGCTTCCTGGGCCTCTTCTCGACGGCCGCCTACCGGACCAGCGTCCGCGAGCTCCCGGTGGTACGCCGCAAGGTGGCCGAAGTGCTGGACCGCTCCGGCCTGAGCCAGCGCAGCCACTCCGGCAAGGATCTGATCCAGATCCTGGAGACCTACCCGCGCGACGAGCTGTTCCAGATCAAGACCGACGACCTGTACCACGCGGTGATCGGCGTGCTGCGGATGGCCGGCCGCCGGCAACTGCGGGTCTTCCTGCGTCGGGACGCCTACGGGCGGTTCATCTCCTGCCTGATCTACCTGCCCCGGGACCGGTTCACCACGCAGAACCGCCTGCGCATGCAGGACATCCTGCTGCGTGAGCTGAACGGTGTCGGGGTGGACTACACCACCCGCGTCACCGAGTCGATGCTCGCCCGGGTGCACTTCATCGTGCGTACCGACCCGACCCGGCCGCCCGGCGACATCGACGCCGACCTGCTGGCCGAGGAGTTGGCCGACGCCACCCGGCTGTGGGACGACGACTACCGGTTGGTGCTGGAGCGCAAGCTCGGCGACGAGCAGGCCAAGCACCTGTTCACCCGGTACGCCGACGCGTTCCCGGAGGGCTACAAGGACGGGCACACGCCGTACGAGGCGATGAAGGACCTGGCGAAGCTGGAGCTGCTGGAGGAGCCCGGCCAGCTGGAGATGCACCTGTTCCGCAAGCAGTTGGCGCCCCGACCGGGCACCCGGGTGCCGGGCGCCGACCTGGCCGAGGCGATGGACGTCCGGTTCAAGGTCTACCGGTACGGCGAACCGATGATGCTCTCCGCCGTGCTGCCGGTGCTGCACTCCCTCGGCGTACGGGTGGTCGACGAGCACCCGTACGAGGTGGACCGGATCGACGGTCGGGTCTACCTGTACGACTTCGGCCTCATGCTGCCCGAGGGGCATCAGGAGTTGGCCGAGGTGCGCCCGCACGTGGAGAACGCGTTCGCGGCGGCCTGGCGCGGCGAGGCCGAGGTGGACCGGTTCAACGAGCTGGTGCTGCGCGGCGGGTTGACCTGGCGGCAGGTGGTGGTGCTGCGGGCGTACGCGAAGTACCTGCGGCAGGCCGGCACGGTCTTCTCCCAGGACTACATGGAACAGACCTTCATCGCGTACCCGAAGCTCGCCGCGTTGCTGGTGGAGCTCTTCGAGACCCGGTTCGCTCCGGGTGAGTTGAGCGCCGAGCAGAGGCAGCAGCGCAGCGGTGAGCTGGTGGAGACGATCCGGGGCGCGCTGGACGATGTGGCGAGCCTCGACCAGGATCGGATCCTGCGGTCGTACCTGACGTTGATCGAGGCGACCCTGCGGACGAGCTTCTACCAGAAGCGCGCCGACGGGCGGCCGAAGGCGTACGTCGCGTTCAAGCTCGACCCGCAGGCCATTCCGGACCTGCCCGCGCCGCGACCGAAGTTCGAGATCTTCGTCTACTCGCCCCGGTTCGAGGGTGTGCACCTGCGGTTCGGGCCGGTGGCCCGGGGCGGGTTGCGGTGGTCCGACCGTCGGGAGGACTTCCGTACCGAGGTGCTGGGCCTGGTCAAGGCGCAGATGGTGAAGAACACCGTGATCGTGCCGGTCGGCGCCAAGGGCGGCTTCGTGCTGAAGCAGAAGCCGGGTGACCGGGACGAGGCGGTCGCCTGTTACCAGGAGTTCGTCGGCGCGATGCTGGACGTCACCGACAACATCGTCAGCGGGCAGATCGTGCCGCCCGAGGACGTGGTCCGGCACGACGGCGACGACCCGTACCTGGTGGTGGCGGCCGACAAGGGCACCGCGACCTTCTCCGACATCGCCAACGAGATCTCCAAGGCGCACAACTTCTGGATGGGCGACGCGTTCGCGTCCGGCGGATCCGCCGGCTACGACCACAAGAAGATGGGCATCACCGCCCGGGGTGCCTGGGAGTCGGTCAAGCGCCACTTCCGGGAGCTGGGCCACGACACCCAGACCCAGGACTTCACAGTGGTCGGCGTCGGTGACATGTCCGGCGACGTGTTCGGCAACGGGATGCTGCTCTCCGAGCACATCCGGCTGGTGGCCGCCTTCGACCACCGGCACATCTTCCTCGACCCGGAGCCGGACGCCGCCACCTCGTACGCGGAGCGCCGGCGGCTGTTCGACCTGCCCCGGTCCTCCTGGGAGGACTACAACCCGGAGCTGATCTCGGCAGGTGGGGGCATCTTCCCGCGGACCGCGAAGTCCATCCCGATCACGCCGCAGGTCCGGGCGGCGATCGGCCTGGACGACGACGTCACGCAGATGTCGCCGCAGGACCTGATGAAGGCGATCGTCACCGCTCCGGTGGACCTGTTCTGGAACGGCGGCATCGGCACCTACGTCAAGGCCTCCAGCCAGACCAACGCCGAGGTGGGCGACAAGTCCAACGACGCGATCCGGGTGGACGGGCGCAACCTGCGCTGCCGGGTGGCGGGCGAGGGCGGCAACCTGGGCTGGACCCAGCTCGGCCGGATCGAGTACGCGTTGACCGGTGGCCGGATCTACACGGACTTCATCGACAACGCGGCCGGGGTGGACACCTCCGACCACGAGGTGAACATCAAGATCCTGCTCAACACGGCGGTGGCCGACGGCGAGCTGAGCATGGCCGAGCGGGACGAGCTGCTGGCCGGGATGACCGACGAGGTCGCCGAGCTGGTGCTGCGGGACAACTACGACCAGGCTCGGGCGATCAACAACGCTCAGGCCCAGGCCGCCTCGCTGCTGCCGGTGCACCGCCGGATGATCAACGAGCTGGAGCGTTCGGGCGGGTTGGACCGGGCGCTGGAGGCGCTGCCGCCGGACGAGGAGCTGGCGGTCCGGAGCGAATCCGGCCTGACCGCGCCGGAGTTCGCGGTGCTGCTCGCGTACGTGAAGATCGTCCTGGAGCGGGAGATCCTCACCGACGGGTTGGCCGACGAGGAGTGGACGACCGACGTCCTGGTCAACTACTTCCCGACGCCGATGCGCGAGCGCTTCGCCGACCGGATGGGCCGGCACCGGCTGCGCCGGGACATCGTCACCACCGTGCTGGTCAACGAAGCGATCAACCGCGGTGGCATCTCGTTCATCTTCCGGGTGGTCGAGGAGACGGCGGCCAGCGCGGCGGACGTGATCCGGGCGTACGTGGTGGTCAGCGAGGTGTTCGGCCTGCGCGACCTGTGGGACGCGGTCGAGGCGCTGGACAACAAGGTGGCGCCGGAGCTACAGACCAGCGTCTACCTGGACACCCGCCGGCTGCTCGACCGGGCGGTGCGGTGGCTGGTCTCCAACCGGCGCTCGCCGATCGACGTGCCGGCCGAGATCGCCCGCCTGCGGGACGGGGTGACCCGGCTGCTGCCGGGGCTGGAGGAGCTGTTCTACGGCAACGAGCGCCAGGGCATCGCCGCGCACATGGACTCGATGACCGAGCGTGGGCTGCCCCGCGACCTGGCCGAGCGGGCGACCCGGCTGATGTACAGCTTCGGCCTGATGGACGTGGTGGAGACCGCGAACGCCAGCGGGCGGGACGTCAGCGAGGTGGCCTCGGTCTACTTCGTGCTGTCCGACCTGTTCCGGGTGGACTCGCTGCTGTCGAAGATCTCCCTGCTGCCGCGGGAGGACCGCTGGCAGACCCTCGCACGGATGGCGCTGCGCTACGACCTGTACGCCGCGCTGGCCGCGCTCACCGCGGAGGTGCTCGACTCCACCCCGGGTGACCTGCCGCCGCACGAGCGGGTGCAGCAGTGGGAGCAGTCGAACGCCACCTCCATCCACCGCGCCCGCCGGGCGATGGGGGAGTTCGACGAGTCGCGGGCGGATCTCGCCGCCCTGTCGGTGCTGCTGCGCCAGATCCGCACCCTGGTGCGGACCTCCGCCGCCGCCTGAGTCAGTGCGCCGGACGCGGTCCGGCCGGTCGGGGTGACCCGACCGGCCGGACCGCGGTTCGTTCGTCGTGGTCACGCCGCCAAGGTGGCGAAGACGACGATGTTGTCCGGGTAGCTCTTCGCGGCCTCGTCGAACTGACCGCCGCAGGTGACCACCCGCAGGCTGGGTCGGTCGCTCGGTCCGTACACCAACTCGGTGGGGAAGGCCGTCTTCGGGTACGCCTTGACCGAGTCGACCGTGAAGGTGGCCGGGACTCCGTCGGCGCGGCGCACGGTGATGGTGTCGCCGGGGGTGAGCGCGCCGAGGTCGAAGAAGACGGCCGGGCCGAGCACCGCCGAATCCACGTGCCCGACGATGACCGCGTTGCCCGTCTCACCTGGGCTGGCACCGGGCTCGTACCACCCGGCCTGGTCGGCCTGGTCCAGTGGAGGGACCTGGACGGTGCCGTCCGGGTTGGTGCCCAGCGACATGATCGTCGCGTCGACGCCGATCCGGGGGATCTCGATACTGGTCGGCGCAGAGCGGGCCAACCCGGCCGGGGCGTCTCCCGGACCGACCGGCTGCCCGTCGACGGCTGGGGCGTCGTCGGCGATACTCGCCGGCCCCGTGACGTCGGGGCCGGCCTGGGCCAGCGGCTGCGGCGGTCGGGGAGTGGGCGTGGTCTTCAGGGAGGCGCCGATCATGCCGGCGCCGATCATGGCCATGGTGACGACGACGGCCGTGCCGGCGGCACGCCACGGTCTCCCGCGGCGGCCGCCGGCCGGTGTCGTCGTCACGTCAGACGAGCGAACCATCGGTCCGCCGACGACGCATCAGCACGATCCCGCCGAGCGCGGCAGCGCCGAGCAGGCCCGCCCCGCCGGCAGCCATGCCCCGGTCGGTGCTGGTGCTGACGCCGCCGTCACCACCGTCGACACCGCCGTGCGGCAGCACGACGAGCTCGCCCTCGCCGCAGGAGCCCTTGAGCTCGTAGCGGCCCGGCTTGGCGTCCTTGTCGACCTTGGCTTCGCCGTAGTAGACGAACTCGCGCTCCTTGTCCCAGTCGCGCTTGTCCGAGCCGTGCTCGTCCTTGCTGTCCCAGCCCTTGTCGGAGCCGTAGTCGGAGCCGTGCTCGTCCTTGGACTCCCAGCCCTTGTCGGAGCCGTACTCGGAGCCGTGCTCGTCCTTGGACTCCCAGCCCTTGTCGGAGCCGTAGTCGGAGCCGTGCTCGTCCTTGGACTCCCAGCCCTTGTCGGAGCCGTACTCGGAGCCGTGCTCGTCCTTGCTCTCCCAGCCCTTGTCCGAGCCGTAGTCCGAGCCGTGCTCGTCCTTGGACTCCCAGTCCTTCTTGTCACGGCCTTCTTCGGCGTCCTGGCCGTGCTCCTCGCCCTTCCAGTCCTTGCGGTCCTCGTCGCCGTAGGCGTCGGCGGCAGCGCCGCCACCCTGGCCGCCCTTGTACTCGTCCTTGCCCTTGTCGTCCTTGCCCTTGTCGTCCTTGCCGTGCTCGTCCTTGCCCTTGTCGTCCTTGCCCTTGTCGTCCTTGCCCTCGTGGTCCTTGCCCTTGTCGTCCTTGCCGTGCTCGTCCTTGCCCTTGTCGTGGTCGGAGGAGTCCTCCTCGCGCCACTCGCGGTCCTCACCCCGGTCTTCATGCGCCGGCTTGAGCTTGACCTTGCCGGTGACCTTGGACCACACGAACGCGTGCTCCTGCCGATCCGGGCAGATCTCGAGGAGCTTGACCTCGTCGCCGGCCTTCACGACGTGCGGCTTGGCGTAGACCTTGCCATCGTCGTGGCCGTCGGCCGCCGCGATTCCCGGTGCGAACACCAGGAGCGACGCGCCGCCGAGCGCGGCGCCCGCAACGACCTTCCCGAGCATCTTCTTAGCCATGACCTGCGTCACTCCATCCCCTGTTGTCCTGAGCTCGGCGACAACCGAGCTAAGACCGACGTTAGACCGTTTCATGACTTATGAAGTGAAAGATTCGCGTTTTGACCTTTGATCCAAGTAAGAGGTGAAGGGGTGCTACGTGGCTTTCGCCGCCCGGGGTGCCGTCTTCGGCGTCCGCCGGTCTTCTGGGCGGGCTGCGGCGTTCGGTGCCCGGCGTTCCCGCCCGCCCCGGTCATCCGGTAGCGGCTGCTCCGGGACGCCCGTGGTCGCTCGGGCGGGCTCGGGGGTATCGTCCGAAACGGCTCGGGCAACGCATCGAGCCATTGCCATGGAAGCGCTCCCATGCAAGAATCGGCGAACGCGGTTCAGAGAGCCACACCGTGCAGGCAGGGGGTCGAGGGCACCCGGTTTCACCGGGGCGACATCCCGCCGCCGATCGACCGGCCGACGCTTCGGCTGGGCACCACCACCATCGCCCGTCCGGGTCGGGCGCCCCCCAAGAATCCCGTTGGCGCCGGCGGCCGTCCGTGTAGGACGCCTACCGGGCCGTCCCGCCGGGCCGCACCTGGGCCCGGTCTCGCCCAAGGAGATCAGTGGCATGAATGTGTGGAGAAGGCTATCCGGCCCACGCCGGGCCCTCGCGCTCGCCGGCGCGGGTGCCCTGGTCGCGGGTGGGCTCGTCACGATTCCGGTTACCGCGGCGCACGCCGCGACGCAGTGCGACATCGCGTACACGAGCAATGACTGGCCCGGCGGTTTCACCGCGAACATCACCATCAAGAACGTCGGCGACCCGCTGAACGGCTGGACGCTGGGCTGGACCTTCCCCAACTCCGGCCAGCGGGTGCAGCAGGGCTGGTCGGCCACGTACACCCAGTCCGGCAGCCAGGTCACCGCCCGGAGCATGTCCTACAACGGCACCCTGGCCACCGGTGCGTCGACGAGCATCGGCTTCAACGGCGCGTGGAGCGGCAGCAACCCCAAGCCGACCTCGTTCACCCTGAACGGTGTGGTCTGCAACGGTGGCACCACGACCCCGCCGACCGATCCGCCGACCGATCCGCCGACCGACCCCCCGACGGATCCGCCGACCGACCCGCCGACCACCAACCCGCCCGGCGCCAAGGTCGACAACCCGTACTCCGGGGTGCCCGGCTACGTGAACCCGGAGTGGAAGGCCAAGGCGGACGCCGAGACCGGCGGTAGCCGGATCTCCAACAACCCCACCGCCGTCTGGCTGGACCGGATCGCCGCGATCAACGGCACCCCGGACAGCAGCTCCAACGGAGCCTTCGGGGTGCGTGACCACCTGGACGAGGCGCTGCGCCAGGGCGCCGGTTACATCCAGTTCGTGATCTACAACCTGCCCGGCCGCGACTGCTCCGCGCTCGCCTCCAACGGTGAGCTGGGCCCGGACGAGCTGCCCAAGTACAAGGCCGAGTACATCGACCCGATCGCCGCGATCCAGGGTGAATCGAAGTACAGCAGCCTGCGGATCATCAACATCATCGAGATCGACTCGCTGCCGAACCTGGTCACCAACACGTCCGATCAGGCCGGCGGCACGGTCATGTGCGACACGGTCAAGGCCAACGGCGCATACGTCAACGGTGTCGGCTACGCCCTCGCCAAGCTCGGCGCGATCGGCAACGTCTACAACTACATCGACGCGGGTCACCACGGCTGGCTCGGCTGGGACTCCAACTTCGTCCCGACCGCCAACATCCTGAAGACCGCCGCGGTCGCCTCGGGCAGCACGGTCAACAACGTGCACGGCTTCATCACCAACACCGCGAACTACTCGGCGCTGCGTGAGCCGTACTTCAAGATCACCGACAACGTCAACGGTCAGTCGGTGCGGCAGTCCAAGTGGGTCGACTGGAACTTCTACGTCGACGAGCTGTCGTTCGCCCAGGCGTTCCGCAATCAGCTGGTCTCGGTCGGCTTCAACTCCAACATCGGCATGCTGATCGACACCTCCCGCAACGGCTGGGGTGGCTCCGCACGGCCCACCGGGCCGGGTGCCACGACCAGCGTCGACACGTACGTCAACGGGGGTCGGATCGACCGCCGGGCCCACCTCGGCAACTGGTGCAACCAGGCCGGCGCAGGCCTCGGCGAGCGGCCCCGGGCCAACCCGGAGACGGGCATTGACGCCTACGTCTGGGTGAAGCCGCCGGGTGAGTCGGACGGCTCCAGCAAGGAGATCCCGAACAACGAGGGCAAGGGCTTCGACCGGATGTGCGACCCGACGTACGGCGGTAACGCCCGCAACGGCAACAACCCGTCCGGGGCGCTGGACAACGCGCCGATCTCCGGTGCGTGGTTCTCCGCCCAGTTCCAGGAGCTCATGCGTAACGCGTACCCGGCGCTCTGACCGGAACGCTTCCGCGCTTACCCGCCACCGGCAGTAGGTGAGGCACTGCCGGCGGCAGGTTCCCCCGGGTCCCCGGCCCGACCGTCACAGGTCGGGTCGGGGACCCCCCTTTCGGGGCCCGATCAGGGCACCGTGCGTTCGATCGCGGCCCGACCCTGCTCGGCCAGGTCACGGCGGGCCTTGTCCAGGTTCTCCGGGGTCAGGTCCTGACCGCGGGCCATCACCAGGTCCTCCGGTTCCCAGGGCTGTTCGCCGCCGGTGCGGATGTTGTCCCCACCCGCGCCGGTGCCCGTCCCGGTCGCCCCGGTGCCGGCGGCGTACGGATCGCCGATCAGCTCGTCGGTGTCCGGTGCCAGGTCGGCGGGTCGGCCGCGGGGCTCGGCGAAGCCCGGCGTGTCCCGGTCGGGGCCGCCCCCGGTCCGCAGCTGCGGCACGGTGGCGTCATCATCCACCGCCGACGCCACCTCGGGGCTCTCCTCCAACGGCGGCTGGCGTTCGCGATCGGTCATGGTGCTGCCTCCTGGGTCCGACACGGTGCCTGCTGTCCCTCGCGTACCCCCTTGTGCCGCGCTCATGCCGCACGGCCCGGCGGTCAACCACCGGGCCGTGCACAGGACCTGCTCGTCGAGTCGGACGGTCAGCTGTCGGGCTGCTGCTCGTTGGGGGCCGGCGGTTCCGCCGGGCGCAGCCACTGCCAGAGCAGCATGAGCAGGCCGAACACGAGCATCACCAGCCCGGCCCAGAGGTTGATCCGGACGCCTTCGGCCTTGTCGATCTCGGCCCGGCTGTCGAAGATGCCGATCAGCGTCACGATGATCCCGTACGCGACGAAGAGGCCACCGATCACCCGGCGGATGTCGAACAGCCGGGCCGCGGCGGAGCGCCGCTGCGCCTCCTGCGTCTCGTCGATCAGTGGGTCCTGTGCCGGCTGGCCGTCGTTGCTCATCTGCCGACTCCTTTCCTCAGAAGACCGGGATGTAGAAGAGGGCGGCCAGCGCGACCGCGATCAGACCGAGCAGCACCGGGGAGCGGTACCAGGCGGCGTCCCCGGCGAGCACGTCGCCCTTCAGGTCGACGCCGCCCATGCCGTACACCAGTCCGCGCAGCTCCTCGTCCCGCTTGGGGGCGGTGAGCGGGGTGATGATCGCGGCGACCACCACCGCCGTGACGAACGCGAGACCGGCACCCCAGAAGCTCTCCTCCAGGTCGGAGTTGAAGTCGACCACGCCGCCCTTGTAGAGCAGGTAGAGGCTCAGCGACACCAGGGTCCCCAGCAGCAGCGACCAGAAGCCGGCCAGGGCGGTCATCCGCTTCCAGAACATGCCGACGATGAACGTGGCGAACAGCGGCGCGTTGAAGACGGAGAAGAGCGCCTGGATGTAGTTCATGATGTTGCTGAAGCCGGCTGCGATGAACGCGGTGCCGATGCCGACCACCACGGCCGCGACCGTCGCCCACCGACCGACCCGCAGGTAGTACTCGTCCGACCGGTCCCGCCGGACGTACGCCTGCCAGATGTCGTAGGTGAAGACGGTGTTGAAACCGCTCACGTTGGCCGCCATGCCGGCCATGAACGAGGCGAGCAGACCGGTGACCGCCACCCCGAGCACGCCGTTGGGGAGCAGGTCGCGCATCAGCAGCGGAATGGCGTTGTTGTACTGCAGGTCGCCGCTCTCCGCGCCGAGCCCCTTCACCGTGACCAGGGCGACCAGGCCGGGGATGACCGTGACCAGGGGGATGAACAGCTTCGGGTACGCGGCGATGATCGGCGTACGTCGGGCGGCGCTCATGTTCTTCGCGGAGAGGGCGCGCTGCACCTCGGCGAAGTTCGTCGTCCAGTAGCCGAACGACAGCACGAAGCCCAGGCCGAAGACGATGCCGATCCAGTGCGCGCCCAGCGGGTTCGCCGTGCTGCCGGTGTCCTGCCACGCGTGCAGGCCCGCCTCACCGAGCTTGGAGTCGCGGACGGCGTCCATCAGACCGTTCCACCCGCCGACCTTCACCAGGCCGATCACGGTGACCGGGATGAGGCCGGCGAGGATGACGAAGAACTGGAGCACCTCGTTGTAGATGGCCCCGGACAGGCCGCCGATGGTGATGTACGCCAGCACGATCGCCGCACCGACCACGATCGCCGTCCACAGCGGCCAACCGAGCAGCGCCTGCATGACGAGGGCCAGCGCGTAGAGGTTCACCCCGGCGATCAGCACCTGGGCGACGGCGAAGCTGAGCGCGTTGAGCAGGTGGGTGGGGCGGTTGAACCGCAGCCGCAGGTATTCCGGCACGCTGCGGACCTTGGAGCCGTAGTAGAAGGGCATCATCACGATGCCCAGGAAGACCATCGCCGGGACCGCGCCGATCCAGTAGTAGTGGACCGTCATGACGCCGTACTGGGCCCCGTTCGCGGCCATTCCGATGATTTCCAACGCGCCCAGGTTCGCCGAGACGAAGGCGAGACCGGTCACCCAGGCGGGCAGGGATCGGCCGGAGAGGAAGAAGTCGACGCTGGTCCGGATCGCGCGGCGCGCGGCGAAGCCGACCCCGAGGACGGTGACGAAGTACAGCGCCAGGATCAGGTAGTCCAGGCCATTCATGTTGAGCCGAAGGCCCTCGCCGTCCATCCCGTCACCTCTCGTCGACGTTCGCACTGGTTGGCGTGCGCGCGCCCTATTACCCCGTACGCACGGTTTCACTCCTGCGAAAAGGCGCCCCGGCCGTGTGGCCGGGGCGCCTTTTCTGATCGGTGACTCAGCGACCGAGTACGCGGTCCAGGAAGTCCCGGTAGTTGCGGACCGCCATCCGCAGTTGCTCGGTGTCGGCCGAGCCGGCGTCCTGCCACCCGCCCAGCGTGGTCTTCTGCGCCGCCAGCGCCGAGGAGAGGGCCTGGATGGCCTCCTCCACCAGCGACTGCGCTTCACCGGCCGCCGCCTGCGGGTCGTCGACGAAGCGCAGCTGCACGTCCCGCCAGCGGTCCCGGAAGCCCTGCGCGGTGTCCGGGTCGAGGAGCGTGGCCGGCTCGGCGGCGACGGTCGACCCGGCGGGTCGGTGTGTTCCGGCGGACTCCAACGTGGGGCTGGTGTCGTCGCCGGCGACCGGTTCGCCGTCCGCGTCCGGGTCGACCATCTCCGGCGTCGCGCTGCCGTAGCCCGCCGCGCCCGCGGTGGCGGCGTCCCGATCGCCGCTCAGATCGCTGCGCCGCTCGGGGCCGCCGTCCGTGCTGCCCGGCGCGACGACGGTCCGTGCCGACGTGTCCGCGTCGGTGCGGTCGTCGAGGTCGGCGCTGTCGTCGTCGAGGTCCGTGTCGCGGCGGTGCAGTTCGGCGGTGGGGTCGGCGCGCAGACCTTCCCGCTCGCCGTCCTCGGCGCCGTCGCCCGGCTGAGCGGTCCGCTCGGCCCGGGGGTCGGGCTGGTCCTGTGGGCGTGGGCTGGCCAGCGCCGAGGCGGCCACCGCGTCGGCCACCGTGGTGGCGCCGAACGTCGTGGGCAACGGCCCCGGCTCGTGGAAATCGCCCTCGTCGGTGGACCGGTCGTCGCGCCGGTGGCGCGGGTCGGAGTCGTCGGCGGCCTGCTCGTCGAAGGTGCCCCGCTCGTCGAGGGCGTCCTCCGGGACGTCGGAGCGGCCGGCCCGGTCGCTGGCCGGAGGTACCGGCACGGGCGCGGACCGAACTGCCTCCGGGTGGTCGTTGCTCACCTGCTGCTCTTCCTGGCGCATCGGTGGCCTCCTCAGCGGCTCGTGGCGTCGTGGTCCGGGTGATGGCGCTGTTCGGGTGTGCGGTGGCCGACCGGCTCCTCGCCGAGCAGATCGGCGAAGAGCGCGCGGTAGTGCACGACCGCCTGCCGCAGCTCCTCGGTGTCGGCCTCGCCCCGGGAGTTGCGCAGGTGGATCTCGTGCGCGTCCCGGTAGTTGGTCAACGTGCGGGCGTGCTCGACGGAGAGGTGGGCGATCTGGTCGGAGAAGTCACCGGTCGGGTAGCCCTGCTCCTCGATGAGTCGGGTGACCAGTTCGTCCGCGTCGCCCACGGTCTCGCCGGGGGAGTCGATGAAACGGACCTGGAGTTCCTCCCAGGCGGCGGTGTAGCGGGCCCGGGACTCCGGGCTCAACGGGGTGAGCGTCAGCTCGGCGTGCCGGCGTTCCCGGTCGCGCAGTTCGCGCTCCGCGGCGGACCTGCTGTCCTGTTCCGCCACCACCCGGTCGTACTCCGGGCCGAACCGGTTGCGCAGCGCGCGACGGTTGTTGAGTGAGCGGGCGGCCACGGCCAGCGCCGCGGCAATCACCAGCACGACGAGCACGATGACGATGATCTGCGTGGGCGACATGGGCTCCTCCTTCGTCATCTGCTATTCCCTCCGCGCAGTGATCGCCAATCCCGATCCGAGGCACTTTCCTGACCGGCCGCACTTGTGGGCCCGCCGAAACTTGACTCATTCCAGACAGGGCGATTGGGTGGGGTGATGCACCCACAGACCGGTAAGTCGATCCTCACCACCCGGCAGGGTCACCCCGTGCACAACAACCAGCAGCAGCGGACGGTTGGCTCGCGCGGCCCGGCCACGCTGGAGAACTACCACTTCCTGGAGAAGATCAGTCACTTCGACCGGGAGCGGATCCCGGAGCGTGTGGTGCATGCGCGGGGTTTCGTCGCCCACGGCGAGTTCGAGGCGTACGGGACCATCGGCGACGAGCCGGCCGCGACGTACACCCGGGCCAAGCTGTTCCAGGTCAAGGGCGCAAAGACGCCGCTGAGCGTACGTTTCTCCACCGTCATCGGTGGTCGGGACTCCTCCGAGGCCACCCGCGACCCGCGTGGCTTCGCGGTGAAGTTCCGCACCGAGGACGGCAACTGGGACCTGGTCGGCAACAACCTGCCGGTCTTCTTCATCCGGGACGCGATCAAGTTCCCGGACGTCATCCACGCGCTGAAGCCGGACCCGGTGACCTTCCGTCAGGAGCCGAACCGGATCTTCGACTTCATGTCCAACACCCCCGAGTCGATGCACATGCTGACCTGGCTGTTCAGCCCACGCGGCATCCCGGCCAACTACCGGACGCAGGACGGCTTCGGCGTGAACACCTACCGGATGGTCAACGCCGCCGGCGAGGGCGTGCTGGTCAAGTACCACTGGGTGTCGCAGCAGGGCGTCGAGTCGTTGACCGAGGAGCAGGCCGCGGCCATCCAGGCGACCGAGTTGGGGCACGCCTCCAAGGACCTCTACGAGGCCATCCAGCGCGGCGAGTGCCCCCGGTGGGAGCTGTGCGTCCAGATCATGGGCGACGACGAGCACCCGGAACTGGACTTCGACCCCCTGGACGACACCAAGACCTGGCCGCAGGACGCGTTCCCGCTGCGCCCGGTCGGCATGATGACGCTCAACCGCAACGTGAGCAACGTCCACAACGAGAACGAGCAGATCGCCTTCGGCGCCGGCGTGCTCGTCGACGGGCTGGACTTCTCCGACGACAAGATGCTGGTCGGGCGGACGTTCTCCTACTCGGACACCCAGCGCTACCGGGTCGGCCCGAACTACCTCCAACTGCCGATCAACGCGCCGCGTGAGGACGTCCCGGTCAACACCAACCAGGACGGTGGCCCGATGTCCTACCGGGTGGACAACCGGGCCGGCAACCCGCACATCACCTTCGAGCCGTCCTCGGTGGCCGGTCTCGACCAGGCCGACGAGTCGTACCGGGAGTACCGGCCGTTCGTCTCCGGTCAGGTCATCCGAGCCCCGATCGACCGGCAGAACAACTACGCCCAGGCCGGTGAGCGTTTCCGCACCATGCCCCAGTGGGAACGCGACGACCTGGTGAAGAACCTGGTCAACCTGTTGGGCCAGTGCGACAAGCAGATCCAGGAGAAGATGGTCTGGCACTTCAGCCAGTGCGACGACGGCTACGGTCGGCGGGTCGCCGAAGGCCTCGGCATCGCCGACCACTCGTGATCCTCGCCGCCCACGAACGCCCCGCCGGGGCATTCGCCATTCCCACCCTCCGCACATCCCGGAGCGTCGATGTGGGCGCGACGGGCGGTAGTGCAACCGCCGACGATTACGTATCCTGCCCAAGGCGCCCGCGCCGGTGCCCGGCGAACGGCCGGGCGCGCAGCCGGCCGGCGCGTTGCCCGGCGGTGCCGGCGCCCCTCCTGCCACCCTGTACGGGCGAGGTCTGATGAAAACCCGCGACTGGCCGATCCGCTCGAAGCTGACCGCGTTGGTCGTCGCACCAGTGACCGCGCTGCTGGCACTGTGGATCTTCGCGACCACACTGACCTTCGGTCCGGCCCTGAACCTGCTCTCCGCCCGCACCCTCCTGTACGACCTGGGTCGGCCCGGCGAGACGGTCGTCACCGAGCTGCAACGGGAGCGCCGGCTCTCGGTGGTGCAGCTCGCCGGCAGCACCGAGCTGCCCGCCCTCGCCGAACAGCGCGGGCGCACCGATCGGGCGATCGCCGAACTGCGCCGCCGGGTGGACTCCGAAGCCTTGCGCGACGCCGCTGACGACCTGCTGGAAACCCGGATCGACCAGCTGATCACCGCCCTGGCGGCGCTACCCAGCGGACGGACGTTCATCGACGACCGCAAGGTGGACCGGGCCGGCGCGATCGGCCTCTACAGCGGCATGGTCTCCGCCGCCTTCCAGGCGTTCGCCGGAATGGCCACCCTGACCGACCCGGACCTCAACCGGCAGGCGCTGGCGCTCACCGCGCTGGGCCGCTCCCGGGAACTGCTCGGTCAGGCCGACGCGCTGCTGGCCGGCGCGCTGACCGCCGGACGGTTCGCCGAAGGGGAACACACCCAGCTCGTCCAGGCCATCGGCAACCAACGGTGGCTCACCGAGAACGCCGTGGCGGACCTGCCCGAGAGCAGTCGGCTCGCGTACCAACGGTTGACCGAGGGCGAGGCGTTCACCCGGCTGAGTCGGATGCAGGACGCGCTCGTCGTACCCGACCGGTCCGGTCGGCCGGCGGTCGACGCGGCGTCCTGGCAGGCCAGCCAGGACGCGGTGCAGCAGCAGTTGCGGGACTTCGAGCTGTCCGAGGCCGACGCTCTCACCGACCGCTCGGTGCCGATGGCGGTCCGCATCCTGGTGCGGCTCGCCGCCGCCGGCGTGCTCGGGCTCGTCGCCGTTGTCGTCTCGGTGCTGGTGGCGCTGCGGGTCGGCCGTACCCTGGCCCGACGGCTCAGCAGCGTCCGCACCGCCGCGCTGGAACTGGCCGAGCACCGGCTGCCCGACGTGGTGACCCGGCTGCGCCGGGGCGAGCAGGTCGACGTCGCCCGGGAAGCGCCGCCGCTGGAGTACGGCCACGACGAGATCGGCGAGGTCGGGCGCGCCTTCACCGAGGTGCAGCGCACCGCCGTCCAGGCCGCGGTGGACGAGGTCACCCTGCGCCGCGGGCTCAACGAGGTCTTCCTCAACATCGCCCGGCGGAGCCAGAGCCTGGTGCATCGTCAGCTGCACCTGCTGGACCGGATGGAACGCCGCAGCGAGGACCCGGACGAACTGGCCGAGCTGTTCCAGGTCGACCACCTGGCCACCCGGCTCCGCCGGCACGCCGAGGACCTGGTCATCCTCGCCGGCTCCGCGCCGGGCCGGGGTTGGCGGAACCCGGTCGCGATGGTCGACCTGATCCGCGGCGCGATCTCCGAGGTCGAGGCGTACGAACGGGTGGACATCACCACCGTGCAACCGGCCGGCGTGCTGGGGCGGGCGGTCGGCGACGTCATCCACCTGCTCGCCGAGCTGGTCGAAAACGCCACCGCCTTCTCCCCGCCGGACACCCGGGTCACCGTCACCGGGGCGCAGGTGGCCAACGGGTACGCCCTGGAGATCACCGACCAGGGGCTGGGCATGTCCGAGACGGCGCTGGAGACCGCCAACACCCGGCTGGCCAGCTCGCCCGAGTTCGACCCGGCGCAGAGCGCCCGACTCGGACTGTTCGTGGTGGCCCGGTTGGCGGCCCGGCACGGCGTACGGGTGCGGTTGCGTTCCGCCGGGGAGGGCGGCGTGACCGCCGTGGTGCTGGTCCCCAGTGACCTGGTCACCACCGAACCACCGGCCGGCCCGGACCCTGCCACGCTCGGTGCCGCGTCGGCGGACCCGAGCCGGCGGCTGGCGCGGACGGCGCGTCGGGGCGCGGTCACCCGCCCGCGTACCCGCCCGCCGACGGCCCCCTCCGCCAGCACCGCCCCGCCCGCCCCACCCGCCGGAGCGCCGACCTCGGCCACCCCGCCTGCCGTGGGGCGCGACGGCGGGGCGGCGACCCCCGACGAGCCGGACGACGAGCTGGATGGCCTGCCCCAGCGGGTGCGACGTCGTACCCCCGCCGCCCAACCCCGCTCGACCGCCACCGACACGCCGTCGCCCCGCTCGCCGGAGGAGGTCCGTCAGGTGATGGCGGCGCTACAGGCCGGCACGGCGCGCGGACGCGCCACCGCCATCACCCCGAAAGCGCCGACCGCGCCGACCGGTCCGGCGGCCCCGCCGGCCACCACCGACCCGCCGCCGACCCCCGAACCCCCGACCGCGACTGAGAGGGACGCCTAGTGCGGCATTCGACGAAGCAGAGCGCCGGCCTCGACTGGTTGCTCGACGAACTGGTGCAACGGGTACCGGCCGCCCGGCAGGCGGTGGTGCTCTCCGCCGACGGCCTGCTGCTCGGCCGTTCGACCGAGCTGGAGCGCTCCGACGCCGAACACCTCTGTGCGCTCGCCGCCGGCTTCTCCAGCCTCGCCCGAGGGGCCAGCCAGCATGTGGACGGCGGCCCGGTCCGGCAGACCGTGGTGGAGATGGAGTCGGCGTACCTCTTCGTCACCGCCGCCGGGCAGGGCGCCAGCCTGGCCGTGGTGAGCGACGCCGACGCGGACATCGGGCTGGTCGCGTACGAGATGGCCATGCTGGTGATCCGGGTGGGGGAGAGCCTCGCCGCGCCGGCCCGATCGGCAGCGGGTGCCGGAGATGCGGACTGAGCCGCCCGGGCCGCAGCATGAGTGGCTCGACGGTGACGCCGGCCCGGTGATGCGCCCGTACACGCTCACCGGCGGCCGGGTACGCTCCGCCGTCGACGGTTTCAACCTGGTCGCATTCGTGTTGGCCGCCGCCGGCGATGCGGCAAGCCATCCGCACGTGCTGCCGGAGCACCGACGGCTGGTCGCGTTGGCCCGTCAGCCGGTGTCGGTGGCCGAACTGGCCGCCGAGCTGGACCTCGCGGTCGGCGTGGTCCGGGTCCTGCTCGGTGATCTCCTCGCCGAGGGACTGGTCACGGTGCACGAGCCGCCGACCGCCGGCATCCTTCCCGACGACGACATCCTCAAGGCGGTGGTCAGTGGACTCCGTGCGCTATGACCAGGTGCGCACCAGCACCACCATCCCGCTGGCCCTGAAGATCCTCATCGCGGGAGGCTTCGGGGCTGGCAAGACGACGTTGGTGAGCGCCCTGAGTGAGGTTCGTCCGTTGCAGACCGAGGAGGTGTTGACCGGTGCCGGGATCGGCACCGACGACATCTCCGGCGTGGAGGGCAAGTCCACCACCACGGTGGCGATGGACTTCGGCCGGATCACCATCAACGACGACCTGCAGGTCTACCTGTTCGGCACACCGGGTCAGGACCGGTTCTGGTTCCTCTGGGACGAGCTGGCCTTCGGCGCGCTCGGTGCGGTGGTGCTCGCCGACACCCGGCGACTGGCCGACTGCTTCCCCTCCATCGACTACTTCGAGCAGCGCGGCATCCCGTTCGTGGTGGGCGTGAACTGTTTCGACGACTCCCGCCGGTTCAACCTGGAGACCGTACGTCGAGCGCTCGACCTGGACCCGGACGTGCCGATGGTGCTCTGCGACGCCCGGGACCGGCAGTCCGGGAAGATGGTGTTGATCTCTCTGGTGGAGCACGTCGCCCGGCAGCGCGGCGAGCCGGTGCCGGCGGCCTGAGAACCGGGCCGAAAAGCTGGTTAACGGGCCGGCAACGCGGGCAGCCTCTGGTTGGATCAACGGAGGATGCCGGCGGAGGAGTTGGACGTGAGCGGTCAGGGCGAGGTCGTCCACATCGGGGGCTACACCGCGCAGAGCGGTGGACGGGGCAGCGGCATCGTCGCGGCGCACCGCGACCCGCGGACCGGGGCGCTGACCCCGCTCGGCACGGTGGCGGCCACGCCGTCCCCCTCCTTCCTGGCGCGGCACCCCAGCGAGCCGGTGCTCTACGCGGTCAACGAGCTGACGGACGGGGAGGTCAGCGCCTGGCAGGTCGGGGCGGACGGCGCGTTGGACCCGCTCGGCAGCCAACCGACCGGCGGCGCGGAGCCCTGCCACCTGGCGGTGCTGCCCGGCGGCGGTCACCTGCTGGCGGCCAACTACGGCAGCGGCAGCATCGCGGTCTTTCCGCTCGACCCGCGGGGGGTGCCCGGCGAGCGCACCGACCTGGTGGTGCACGAGGGGCACGGGCCCGACCCGGAACGCCAGGACCACGCCCACGCGCACATGGTCTCGCCGGGAGCGGGTCGGGGGCCGGTCTTCGCCGTGGATCTCGGCACCGACTCGGTCTACCGCTACGACCTGGACGACGCGACCGGACGACTGGTGCCGCGTGCGCCGCGGATTCGTACCACGCCCGGCACCGGCCCCCGGCACCTGGCCCGACACCCGGACGGACGGCGCTGCTACCTCGTCGGTGAGCTGGACGCCTCGGTCACCGCCTATGACCTGACCGACGACGGCGCGTTGCACCAACGCGGGCGGGTCGAGGCGAGCGGGCGGACCGGTCACGTCCAACCCTCGGAGGTCGCGGTCGCCCCGGACGGCCGGTTCCTCTACGTCGCCAACCGTGGGGTGGGGACCGTGGCGGTCTTCACCCTGGCCGGGGCGTTGCCGGAACTGGTGACCGAAGTGGACACCGGCGGCGAGTGGCCCCGGCACTTCGCCCTGATCGGGGCGCACCTCTACGTCGCCGACGAGCGGGCGGACATGGTGCGGGTGTTCCGGCGCGACGCCGACACCGGCGTCCTGGACGCGGTCGGCGAGCCGGTGCCGGTGCCGAGCCCGACGTGCGTGCTGCCCTGAACTCCACAGTGCGGACATGAGGTTGACCCTCGTTTGACGACGCCACGAGGCTGCTCCGTCACTCTGTGTTGTAAAAAGGGGGGCAACTGTTTCTCCTCCGTAACTTTAGGCCGAACGGATGTGGCAGAGACCGCACCTAGTACGCAAGATGGTCACCGTGTCAGCAGGCCGCCATCGCATGCGTTCGAAACTCCACCTAGCCGCCGCCGCCGCAACGGCCGGGGTGCTCGTCGTCACGACCGGCGCGTGGTTCGGCTATCGGGAGTTGATCCAACCCAGCTGCTCGGGGGAGATCCGCCTTGCCGTGGCGGTCGCCTCCGAACTCGCGCCGGCAGTGGACGCCGCCGCGTCCCAGTGGGTCAAGGACGGCGCGGCGGTAGGCCCGACCTGCATCCGGGTCGACGTCTCCGCGTCCGACCCGGTCGACGTGGCGGCCGTGGTGGCGGCCAAGCACGGCGCGGTGCTGGCCGGTGTGGGGCAGGCCAGTGGCACCGCCGTCAGCCCGGACGTCTGGGTGCCCGACTCCTCGACCTGGCTGCTGCGGTTGAAGAAGGACGCGACCGCGTTCGCCCCGACCAACGGGGCGTCCATCGCACGTAGCCCGATCGTCGTCGCGATGCCCGAGCCGACCGCCCTCCGGCTGGGTTGGCCGGACAAGAAGTTCAACTGGACCGACCTGCTCAAGCTGGTCAACAACCCGGGCACGCCGCTGCGGACCGGGATCGTCGAGCCGACTCGCGACGCGGCCGGTCTCTCCGGACTGCTCTCGTTGACCGCAGCCGCCAACGGCGCTGGTGGCAACGCCCAGCGCAACACCGTCGGCGCGCTGCGCGCACTGGCCACCGGGCGCTCCTCGCTCCGCAACGACCTGCTGGCCCGCTTCCCGACAGCCAACGACGCGACCTCCATCGCCAGTGCTCTCGGTGCGGCGGCCCTGTCCGAAGAAGACGTGATCGCCTTCAACAGCAAGAAGCCGCCGGTGCCGCTCGCCGCGCTCTACATGGAGCCGGCGCCGATGCCGCTGGACTACCCGTACGCGGTGCTGCCCGGCATCGAGCCGAGCAAGGCGTCGGCGGCCCGGGTGCTGTTCGAGCTGCTCACCAGCCCTTCCTTCCGGGACCGGCTCGCCGCGCAGTCGCTGCGTGCGCCAGACGGCAACTGGGGTGAGGGCTTCAAAGCGCCGCAGGGTGCGCCGAGCCCGTCCGGTGGCGCGCCCACCGCGCCGGCGAACGGCGGCACCGCGGCGGGTGGCCTGGACCCGGCCGCCATCCAGCGGGTCGTCTCCAGTTGGTCCATCGCCACCCAGTCCGGTCGGATGCTGGCCGTCATCGACGTCTCCGGCTCGATGAAGGACGAGGTGCCGAGCGCCAACAACCGCAGTCGGGAGGAGGTCACCGTCGACGCGGCCCGCCGCGGCCTCGGCCTCTTCGACGACTCCTGGTCGATCGGTCTGTGGACCTTCTCCACCAAGCTGGTCGGCAGCCGGGACTACCGGGAGCTGGTGCCCATCGGCCCGCTGTCCAGTCAGCGAGGCCAGTTGGAGGGCGCGCTCGCCACCATCAAGCCCTCCAGCGGCGACACCGGCCTCTACGACACCACGCTGGCCGCGTACCAGGCGGTGCAGGAAAACTGGCAGCCCGGCCGGGTCAACTCGATCGTGCTGTTCACCGACGGCAAGAACGAGGACGACAACGGCCTCACCCAGCAGCAGCTGCTCGGCAAGCTCAAGCAGCTCGCCGACCCGGAGCGGCCGGTCCAGGTCATCATGATCGGTATCGGTGAGGGCGTCAGCAAGGCGGAGCTGGAGTCGATCACCAAGGTGACCGGTGGGGACGTCTTCGTCACCAAGGACCCGAGCGAGATCGGCAGCATCTTCCTCAGCGCCATCGCGCGACGCCCCCCAGCGCCCCGCTGACCCGACGCTCAAACGTCGAGGGGTCTGCCCGACCGTCGATTCGGTGTGGCAGGCCCCTTTGCGGCCACCGAGTTGTTGAAGAAAAGTGACGGCAATACGTCGGAAGCAATCGGCGGTCATAGTTGTCAAGGCAGGATGTCGACTGTTCCGGCATGGTCGGTCCGCCTACGGTCCGACCCGTCGGCCGGGGCCATCCTGTACAGAGGGGGAGGGCCGGTGAGCGTGGCGACACTCTTGACCCCCGCCACGTCGGCGGAGCCGGACGGTCGACGCACCGGGCTGGTGGCGCGCGCCGACGAACGGTCCTACGTCCGGGTCCTGGTCGTGCTGGACACCAGCATCCTCATCATCGCGCTGCTGATCGGGTACGTCGCCCGTTTCGGTGAAGGTGAGCCGACCGGCTCGGAGATCCCGTACGTGCTCGTCGCCCCGGGCCTGGTGCTGGCCTGGCTGATCTCGCTCAAGGCGCTCGGCTGCTACGACGACCGGGTGATCGGCTACGGCGCGGACGAGTACCGGCGGGTCAGCTCGGCCAGCCTGCGGTTGGCCGGGGCGATCGCCATCATCGGTTACATCGCCGACGTCGGCGTCTCCCGGGGTTTCCTGGGCATCTCCTTCGCGGTGGGCACCGTCGGGCTGGAGGTGGCCCGTTTCGCCGCCCGCAAGCGGCTGCACCGGGCCCGCTCGCTCGGCGCCGGCTGGTCCCGCAAGGTGCTGGTGGTCGGCGACACCGCCCACGTGCTGGAGTTGGTCCACACACTGCGGCGCGAGCCGTACGCCGGCTACCAGGTGGTGGGCGCCTGCATCCCGGACGCGCTGCTCGCGCCGGTGGCACAGCGGCTGGGCGACGTGCCGGTGGTGGGCTCGTTCCGGGGCATCCCGGAGGCCGCCACCGCGATCGGCGCGGACACGGTCGCGGTGACCGCCTCCGGCGAGCTGACCGCGACCCGGCTGCGCCGCCTCGGCTGGCAGTTGGAGGGGACCGGCGTCGACCTGGTCGTCGCACCCGCGCTGACCGACGTCGCCGGCCCGCGGATCCACACCCGCCCGGTCGCCGGCCTGCCGCTGATCCACGTCGAGGCACCCGAGTTCCGCGGAGCCCGCAAGCTGGTCAAAGGTCTCGTCGACAGGTCCGTCTCGTCGCTGGCGCTGGCGATGCTGCTGCCGCTGATCGCCATCATCGCCCTGGCCATCAAACTGGACAGCCGAGGCCCGGTGCTGTTCCGGCAGGTCCGGGTCGGCCGGGGCGGGCAGGAGTTCGGCGTGTTCAAGTTCCGCACCATGGTGGTGAACGCGGACGCGCTGCTCGCCGAGTTGGCCGCGCGTAACGAGACCGACGGCCTGATGTTCAAGATGCGCCAGGACCCGCGGGTGACCCGCGTCGGCCGGCTCCTGCGCAAATGGTCCCTGGATGAGCTGCCGCAGCTGGTGAACGTCCTGCTGGGTCAGATGAGCCTGGTCGGGCCGCGCCCGCCGCTGCCGTCGGAGGTGGCCCGCTACGACGGCGACGTGGCCCGGCGGCTACTGGTCAAGCCGGGTATGACCGGCCTGTGGCAGGTCAGTGGCCGCTCTGACCTGAGCTGGGAGGACGGCATCCGGCTCGACCTCTACTACGTGGAGAACTGGTCCCTCGCCGCCGACCTCACCATTCTGTGGAAGACCTTCGGCGCGGTGCTGAACGGTCGCGGAGCGTACTGACCGCCGGTCACGGTTGCGGGCCGGTCCAGTCCAGGCAGACAACCACCGCGTCGTCGACCAGGTCACCGGCCACGAACGCGCGCAGATCACCGATCAGCGACCGGACGGCGTCCAGGGGTGCCATCGGCCCGGTCCGCCGCAGGAACCGGTCCAGCGCCGTCTCGCCGTAGCGCGCCTGCTGGCTGGTGGCGTCCACCACCCCGTCGCTGACCACGAAGACGCGGTCGCCGCGCTCCAGCGGGAACCTCTGCTCGTGGTAGTCGGTCGCCTCGAACATGCCCAGCGGGAACTGCGCCTCCAGGGGCTGCTCGGTGACCTCCCCGTCGCGAAGCAGAACCAGCCGGGGCGACCCGGCGTCCACCACGGTCATCATCCCGGAGCGCAGGTCCAACTCCATCAGCAACGCGGAGAGGTGCTGCTCGCCCCGGTACAGGTCGTAGATTGCCTGATCGGCGAGGGCGGCCTGGTCGGCCAGGCCCAGCCCGGCCCGACGCGCGTTGCGCAGCGCGTGGGTGCCCAGCGAGGTGAGCAGGGAGGCGGCCACGCCCTCACCGGTGCCGTTGATGGTGGACAACCAGAGCCGTTCCCCGTCGTCGGACCAGTCGAAGCTGTCGCCGCGCACCGCGTACGCCGGCTCCAACTGCCCGGCCAGGCTGAACGACGGACGGATCCGGCTGCGCCCGGGGAGCAGGTCCCACTGCATCTCGGCGGCCAGGGTGAGACGTTGGCTGCGCCGGGCCGCCCGATAGACGTCGGTGCCAGCGGAGACCGCCGCCACCTCGTGGGCGAGCGCGGTGGCGACCTCAGCCAGCGCGGTGAGAGCCTCCCGGTCGTCCGGCACGGGAGACAGGCGCAGCACCCCTCGGCGTTCGCCACGCATGGTGACCGGGATCCAGGCGGCCCCATCGATCAGTATCGGCGACTGGTGGTCGAAGGCGCGCCAGGCCGGGTGCCCGGGGTTCGTGATCGAATCACCCTCGGTGAGGGGCAGCAGCTCCGCGAGCCGATAGTCGACCTGGTATAGCTCGACGTCGGTGATGCCGTACGACCGGGCGAGCACCTCCCCGACACCACCGACGAGCCGGTCAGCTGGTGCCTCGTTCAGGGCGCGTCGTGCCTGATTGACCGGTTCGCTCATCCTCGCTCCTCGCGCAAAGCTCGACCACCAGTGGGTTCGGAGTAGTCTCGGGCCACCATGGCCGAACTGAACGGTCCGACGGACCCTGAGACGAGTATGGCTGCCACGCTGGACGCGGCAGCCGCTGCCCTGCTGGGCATCTGGGAGTCTGCCCGGGAGGGGACCGCCAACCGGGTCTCCGGCGCACAGTTGCGGGCGGTGATGGTGGTGGAGCAGTCCGACGGGATCAACCTGCGTCGGCTCGCCACCCGACTCGACATGCTGCTCAGCTCCGCCAGCCGCCTCTGCGACCGGCTGGTCGCCGCCGGCATGTTGGAGCGCGAGCCGGGCCGCTTCGACCGCCGGGAGATCTCGCTGCACCTCACCCCGGAGGCCCGCCGGCTCCTCGCCGACCTGCGGGCCGACCGCCAGGCCCAACTCGCCGCCGTGCTGGCCGGGATGAGCCCGGAGGGCCGCGACGCGCTGCTGGGCGGGATGCGGGAGTTCGACGAGACCGCCCGCCGCCAGCAGGCGCGCAACGCGTCGACGCCGGGCGAGTCGACGGGCCCGGGGCACTGGCCGGACGGTCCGGACCGGCCCGGCGGAGAGTCGGGGGACTGGTCGGTCGAGTCGGGCCGGCAGACCCGAGCGGTGTGGACGGGTGCGTCGGGCGGCCCGGAGCGATCGGTCGGCACCACCCGGGAATGGCCGGCCGGCGACCCGCCGGTGGCGCGTACCGCCTGATCACGCCGGCCGGGCCTCCGCCCGCCGGTCAGGGCGGTGCCGACGCGCCCACGGCCAGCATCGCGATGTCGTCGTGGGCCTGCCCGTCCAGCCAGTCGTCGACCGCCCGGAGCACCCGGTCGATCAGCGCCGCCGGCGGTTGCCCGGCCGCCGCCACCAACGCGGCACGCAGCCGCGCCTCACCGAACATCGCCGCGTCGCGCGGGCCGCGCGCCCCGGTCACCCCATCGGTGTACGCGAGCAGCAGGTCGCCCGGATCGGGGTGCACCCGGGTCTCGGCGAACCGTGCGGCGGTCAGCGCCCCCACCGGCATGCCACCGACCGGGACCGGGGTGACCGTGCCGTCGGCGGTGACCAGCAGTGGCGCGGGGTGCCGGGCTGGCGGGTCACGGTCACCGCCCGACGCCGGCTCGCGTCTGACGACGTGTGCACATGCTGACTCTCGACTCCTCACCGGGGATCGTTGCCTGGCAGCAAGGGTACCGATCCGCCCCGACAGCAGGCGCCGACGCCGGTGGCGATCAGCTGGAGCGCGCCAACCAGCCGGCGGGCTGGGCGACGATCCGGCGGGCCACCGAACCGGCGGCGCCCACCGCGGCGGCCTCCGCGCCGAGGGTCGAGGGCCGGACCGTGACCGGCGACCAGGCCGCGGTGAGCACCCGGGCGCTGATCTCGGCGAGGACCGGGGGGCACAGCCAGGGTGCGAGCGCCGCGTAACCGCCACCGAGCACCACGGTGTCCAGGTCGAGCAGGTTGACGACACCGGCCACCGCCACGCCGAGTGCCGTTCCGGCGTCGTGCAACGCCCGCAGCGCGTCGGCGTCGCCGGCCTCGGCCAACTCGGCCAGCCGGGCCGTCGCGGTGTCCGCGGGAAGCTCCGCCCGGGCCAGCCCGGCGGCGGACACGATTGCCTCCTGGCCGGCGTACTGCTCCAGGCAACCCTGCCCTCCGCAGCGGCACGGACGGCCCTCGGGGTGCACCGGGAGGTGCCCGATCTCGCCGCTCCACCCGCGTACGCCGCGAAACAGCGCGCCGTCCAGCACGATGCCGGCACCGATGCCCACCTCACCGGAGATGTGCAGAAAGCTGGTCGGGCCGGGTGGCTGGGAGTGCAGCTCACCGAGCGCGGCGAGGTTGGCCTCGTTGTCCACCATCAACGCGGGCACGCCGGGCACCTGCTCGATCAGCGGAGGGTGTTCGGCGAGCAGCGCGGGCACCGGCACGTCGTGCCAGCCGAGGTTCGGCGCGAGCCGGACCACCCCGGCGTCGTCCACCAGACCGGGCACCGCGAGCGCGGCGCCGGCCAGGGTGAGGCCGTCTCGGGCGGCGTCGTCGCGGGCCGCGCCGGCCATCTCGACCAGGCGGGCCAGGGCGTCGGCGGGGGCCACCGGGCGTAGGTCGGCCCGGTGCACCGTGCGGTGCCGGACCTGGCCGGCGAGATCCACCACGCAGACCGCCAGGTAGTCGACGTTGACCTCGAGGCCGAGCCCGGCGGGCCCCTGATCGGCCAGGACCAGCCCGCGCGCCGGGCGGCCGGCACCCGAGCGGGGTGCCGGGTCGGACTCGCTGACCAGTTGTCCGGCGAGCAGGTCCTCGACCACCGCGGATACGGTGGCTCTGGTCAGGCCGGTGGCGGTCGCCAGGTCGGCCCGGGAGGGAGGTCGGTCGGCTGCGGCGATCCGGCCGAGGACCAGGGCGAGGTTGAGCTCGCGCAGACTGCCCTGACGGGCTGCGCCGGCCGGGGCGTGGGTGAGGCTCACCCCTTGACAGTGCCATAGGGTGGGCAAATAATTCAATCGCTGAACAAATAGCGGACAACACCACCCCGGAGGTCGCTCATGGCACCCCGTCCCACCCCCGCCGACAAGTTCTCCTTCGGGCTCTGGACCGTCGGCTGGCAGGCCCGTGACCCGTTCGGTGACGCCACCCGCCCCGAGCTCGACGCGGTCGAGGCGGTGCACCGGCTCGCCGAGCTGGGCGCGTACGGCATCACCTTCCACGACGACGACCTGATCCCGTTCGGGGCCGACGCCGCCACCCGGGACCAGCACATCGCCCGGTTCCGCAAGGCCCTCGACGAGACCGGGCTCGTGGTGCCGATGGTCACCACCAACCTCTTCACCCACCCGATCTTCAAGGACGGCGGCTTCACCAGCAACGACCGCGACGTCCGCCGCTTCGCCCTGCGCAAGGTGCTGCGCCAGGTCGACCTGGCCGCCGAGCTGGGCGCGAGCACCTTCGTGATGTGGGGTGGCCGCGAGGGCTCCGAGTACGACCTCGCCAAGGACGTCCAGGCCGCCCTGGACCGCTACCGCGAGGCGGTCAACCTGCTCACCCAGTACGCCATCGACAAGGGCTACAACCTGCGGTTCGCCCTGGAGCCCAAGCCCAACGAGCCGCGCGGCGACATCCTGCTGCCGACCATCGGGCACGCGCTCGGCTTCATCTCCCAGCTCGAGCACCCGGAGATGGTCGGCCTCAACCCGGAGGTCGGGCACGAGCAGATGGCCGGGCTCAACTACGCCCACGGCATCGCCCAGGCGCTCTGGCAGGGCAAGCTGTTCCACCTGGACCTCAACGGTCAGCGCGGCATCAAGTACGACCAGGACCTGGTCTTCGGCCACGGTGACCTGATGAACGCGTTCGCCCTGGTGGATCTCCTCGAGAACGGTGGCCCCAACGGCGGGCCGACCTACGACGGGCCGCGGCACTTCGACTACAAGCCGTCGCGCACTGAGGACATGGACGGGGTGTGGGCCTCCGCGGCGGCCAACATGAGCACCTACCTGCTGCTCAAGGAGCGCGCGGCGGCGTTCCGCGCCGACCCCGAGGTGATCGAGGCGCTGGCCGCCAGCAAGGTCGGCGAGCTGAGCACGCCGACGCTCGGCGATGGCGAGGGCTACGAGGAGTTCCTGGCCGACCGGTCCGCGTTCGAGGATGTCGACGTCGACGCGGTGGCCGCCCGGGGCTTCGCCTTCGTCCGGCTCAACCAGCTCGCCGTCGAGCACCTGCTCGGCGCGCGCTGAGGCCCCGCCATGCCGTTGGTCGCAGGCGTTGACTCGTCCACGCAGTCCTGCAAGGTGGTGATCCGGGACGCGGAGACCGGCGCTCTGCTGCGGCAGGGCCGGGCACCGCACCCGGACGGCACGGAGGTCGACCCGGAAGCCTGGTGGCAGGCGCTGCGCAGCGCCGCCGACCAGGCCGGCGGGCTGGCCGACGTGGCGGCGATCTCCGTCGCCGGCCAGCAGCACGGCATGGTGTGTCTCGACGAGGACGGCCGGGTGGTCCGCCCGGCGCTGCTGTGGAACGACACCCGATCCGCCGACGCCGCCGCCGACCTCATCGAGGAGGCCGGCGGCGGCTCGGTCGGGAGCCGGTTCTGGGCCGACGCCACCGGCAGCGTTCCGGTGGCCAGCTTCACCATCACCAAACTGCGGTGGCTGGCCCGGCACGAGCCGGAGCTGGCCGCCCGGGTGGCCGCCGTCTGCCTGCCCCACGACTGGCTGACCTGGCGGCTGGCCGGCGCACCCGGGTTGGGCGCGCTGCGTACCGACCGGGGCGACGCCAGCGGCACGGGTTACTGGTCACCGGCGACCGGCGAGTACCGACTGGACCTGCTGGAGCGGGGCTTCGGTCGGCGCCTGGTGGTGCCTGAGGTGCTCGGTCCGGCCGAGTCGGCGGGGAAGCTCGCCGACGGGCTGGGCGGGCCGGGTGGTGCGCTGCTCGGCGCGGGCACCGGGGACAACGCTGCCGCCGCGCTGGGTGTCGGTGCCGGCCCGGGTGACGTGGTCGTGTCGATCGGCACCTCCGGCACCGTGTTCAGCATCGCCGACGTGCCGGCCGCCGACCAGAGCGGCGCCGTCGCGGGCTTCGCCGACGCGTCCGGCCGTTTCCTGCCCCTGGTCTGCACGCTCAACGCGGCCCGGGTGCTGGACGCCGCCGCCGCGATGCTCGGCGTCAACCTGGACGAGCTGGCAGAGCTGGCGCTCTCCGCGCCGGCTGGGGCGGACGGGCTGGTCATGGTGCCTTACCTGGAGGGTGAGCGGACGCCGAACCGACCGCTCGCCACCGGCGCGGTGCACGGTCTGACCCTGCGCACGTCGACCCCCGCGCACCTGGCCCGGGCCGCCGTGGAGGGCATGCTCTGCGCGCTCGCCGACGGCCTGGACGCGTTGACCGCGCAGGGTGCCACCGTCCGCCGGGTCATCCTGGTCGGCGGCGGGGCCCGGTCGGCCGCGGTGCGTCAGATCGCCCCGCAGGTCTTCGGCTGCCCGGTCGTCGTCCCACCAGCCGGGGAATACGTCGCCGACGGCGCCGCCCGGCAGGCCGCCTGGGTCGCCCTCGGTGGCGACGCGCCGCCGGCCTGGGCCGTGGAGGGCACCGAGGAGTACGCGGCGGCAGCCGTCCCCGCCGTCCGCGACCAGTACGCCGCGGCACGTGGTCTGGTGCTCGACCGGCGCTGAGCGTCGGGATCGACACGGGTGGGTGTGGGTCAACGGTGACCCACACCCACCCGCGTGACGACCTCCGGCACGGAGTCTGATTGGCTGCCGGTCATGACGGTGACCAGTGGCGGCCCCGGCCCGCGCCCGCACGGCCGGGGCGGTGGGCCGGCGCACCGGTTGTACAGCGTCGTGGTGTTCGTGCTGCTCGCCTCACTGGACAACGTGGCGATCGGGCTGGTCCCCCCGCTGTACGGCCCGATCTCCGACGCGTTCGACGTGTCGGGGCGGCTGCTCGGGGTGGTCACCGCGGTCAGCTTCCTGGTGAGCGCTGTCGCGGCGGTGGGCTGGGCGTACGTCGGGGACCGGACCAACCGCAAGCCGCTGCTCATGGTGGGCACGCTCCTCTGGGCGACGGGCACCGGTGGTAGCGCGCTTGCCGACGGCTACCTGATGTTCCTGGCCGCGCAGTTGGTCGCTGCGGTCGGCCTCGGCGCGGTCGGCTCGGTGGGTTTCTCGGTGGTCACCGACCTGATCTCACCGACCCGACGTGGGCTGGTGATGAGCTTCTGGGGACTCTCCCAGGGAGTCGGCACCCTCGCGGGCACCCTCGTCGGCGGGCTGCTCGGGGCGGCCGACTGGCGGCGGCCGTTCCTGCTGCTGACCGGTGTCGGCCTGGCCGCCACCCTGGCCTACCTGTTCACGTACGACATTCGGCGTGGGCAGAGCGAGCCGGAGCTGGCCAGCCGGCTCGACGCGGGCGCCGAGTACGACTACCGGATCAGCCGCGCCGACCTGCCGCGCATTCTGGCCCGGCGGACCAACCGGTGGCTGATCCTGCAGGGTCTGACCGCGCAGGCCGCGTTCGGCTCCCTGGTCTGGCTGCCGGTGCTCTTCGCCGAGCGGGCCGAGGCCCAGGGTTACTCGACGTCGACGGCGGTGGTGGTGGGCAGCGTTTTCGCCACCCTGTTCCAGCTCGGTGGGGTGCTGTCCATCGTGGGTGGGTTGATCGGCGACGCGGTGCAACGGCGTACGCCGCGGGGGCGGGCACTCGTCGCCTCGGTCGGCATCCTCGCCGCGCTGCCGTTCTACCTGGTGCTGTTCTTCGTCCCGGTGACCATCGACGTGCCGGACGGCGCGACCGGCGGCGCGGTGGTCGGTGCGGTGCTGGCGAGTGTGTTCACCGAGCCGTCGGTCGGGCTGAGCCTGCTCACCGCGATCGTGGCGCTCGCGTTGACCTCGGCCAACTCGCCGAACTGGTTCGCGCTGATCGCCGACGTCAACCCACCGGAGCACCGGGGCACGGTCTACAGCCTGGGCAACCTGGTGAACGGGGTCGGTCGCGCGGCCGGCAACGGATTGGTCGGGGTGGCCTTCCAGGCACTGCGAACGGCGTTCCCGCCGCCGCTGAACTTCGCCGTCGGGCTGGCCGCGTTCCAGCTCTTCTTCATACCTACCGGTGTCATGTACTGGCTCGCCTCGCGCACCTCACCGGCGGACATCGACAACGTGCACGACCTGCTGCACGACCGAGCCGACCACCTCTGACCGCGCCCCCGCGCGCCCGCCCCGCGCCCCCGCCTGCCCGGGGGCCACCCCCAGCCTATCCGGTCGATCATGGACTTGTGGTGCCCGGTTCGGTGACTCGTGGGGGTTTTGTCACCCACCACAACTCCATGATCGACGAGGCTGGGCGGGTGGCACGCGCGGGAGCATCCGACGCGGATGCTCCGTCGGCGCGGGGCGCGGGGGTGAATCGTTTACGACATCAGCTCCACAGCGGGCCGGTCCACACCGACCAGCCCGCCCGCGAGTATCGCTCGGCGGGACGGGCCGGTCGGTGTGGACGGGCCGGTCGACGCGAGATCAGCCGCGCAGCCAGACGGTCACGTCGGTCGGGACCGCACCGTCCTCGTCCAGGGCCGCGCTGGCGGCGAGGACCTCGGCATCGGCCGGCACCGGCACCGGGGCGGCACCGAAGTTGGTCAGCACGGTCAGCTCACCATTGCGGAAGCTCAGCACCTCGTCGCCGGAGGACAACCACTCCAGGGTGCCGCGGCCCAGCCCGTGCGCACGACGCAACCGCAGCGCGGTGCGGTACAGCTCGTACGTCGAGCCGGGCACGTCGCGCTGGCGGTCCAGCGCGTACTCCGCCCAGAGCGCGGGCTGCGGCAGCCAGCTCGCGTCGCTGGGCCCGAAGCCGTACGACGGGGCGTCGGCCTCCCACGGGATCGGCACCCGGCAGCCGTCCCGGCCGCGCTGGGTGTGCCCGGTGCGGACCCAGGTCGGGTCCTGCCGGGCCTCGTCGGGCAGCGTGGTGTGCTCGGGCAGCCCCAGCTCCTCGCCCTGGTAGAGGTACGCCGAGCCGGGCAGGGCGAGCATCAGCAGGGTGGCCGCCCGGGCCCGGCGCAGGCCGAGCGCGGCGTCCGGCTGCGGGTCGCCGATGCCGATGCCGTTGGGCCGTACGGTGCCGACCGGCAGGCCGAGCCGGGAGGCGTGCCGGACCACGTCGTGGTTGGACAGCACCCAGGTGGTCGGCGCGCCGACCGAGTCGGTCGCCTCCAACGAGCGGGTGATCACCGCGTACTGGGCCGGTGCGGTCCACGCGGCGAGCAGGTACTCGAAGTTGAACGCCTGGTGCATCTCGTCCGGGCGGACGTAGCGGGCCAGCCGCTCGGCCGGCTCCACCCAGGCCTCGGCGACCAGCACCCGCTCACCCGGGTAGCTGTCCAGAACCTGCCGCCACTGCCGGTAGATCTCGTGCACACCGTCCTGGTCCCACATCGGTGGGCGAGGCTTGTCGATCTCGTTGCCGGAGAGGATCTCCTGCGGCTCCTGCCAGTCGGCCAGGTCGGCCTGCTTGACCAGGCCGTGTGCCACGTCGACCCGGAAGCCGTCCACCCCACGGTCCAACCAGAACCGCAACACGTCCAGGAACTCGGCGTGCACCTCGGGGTTGTCCCAGTTGAGGTCCGGCTGGCCGGTGTCGAACAGGTGCAGGTACCACTGGCCGGGCTGCCCGTCGGCGTCGGCGGTCCGGGTCCAGGCGGGGCCACCGAAGACGCTCTGCCAGTCGTTCGGCGGCTGGTCGCCGGCCGGTCCGCGGCCGTCCCGGAAGATGTACCGGGACCGTTCCGGGCTGCCGGGCGCGGCCGGCAGCGCGGCCTGGAACCAGCGGTGCGCCGAGGACGTGTGGTTCGGAACCAGGTCGACGATCACCCGCAGGTTGCGGGACCGGGCCTCGGCGATCAGCTTGTCGGCGTCGGCGAGGGTGCCGAACAGCGGGTCGACGTCCCGGTAGTCGGCCACGTCGTAGCCGGCGTCGGCCTGCGGCGAGGGGTAGAAGGGAGAGAGCCAGACCGCGTCCACGCCCAGCTCAACCAGGTGGTCGAGGCGGGCGGTGATGCCGGGCAGGTCACCGATCCCGTCCCCGTCCGAGTCGGCGAACGAGCGGGGGTAGATCTGGTAGATGGCGGCCTCGGTCCACCAGCCGGTGATCGGCTGACCGGAGGGGGTCTGCTGCGTCGGATCGGTGTTCAGGGTCTTCTCCCGTGTTGCGCTGTGGTTAGGCTTTCAGTGTGCCCGGGGTGGTGCGGTCGACTCCCGCACCACCAGGCGAGTGGGCAGGATCACCGGCGTGTCGCAGTCGGTGCTCTGGTGCCCGGCAATGGGGCCCGGAGGTCGGGCTTCGAGGGGGTCGAGCAGCATCCGGGCGGCTAGTCGGCCCTGCTCGGCGGCGGGCTGGGCGATGGTGCTGAGCCCGAGGATGCCGGCCAGGTCGTGGTCGTCGATGCCGATGACGCTGACGTCCTGCGGCACCCGTAGTCCGGCGTCGCGCAGCGTGGTCATCGCGCCCATCGCCATCTCGTCGCAGGCGGCGACGATCGCGGTCGGTGGTTCGCCGCGGGCCAGCAACTCGACGGTGGCCCGGCTGCCGCCTTCGATGGTGAAGGTGGACTCGACGTCCAGGCTCGGGTCGGTTCGCAGACCCGCGGCCCGCAACTCCGCCTGGTAGCCCCGGCGGCGGTCGAGGTGGGTGGTGAACGCCAACTCGTCATCCCCGTCACCGGAGATGTGTGCGATCCGCCGGTGGCCGAGGTCGATCAGGTGTCGGGTGGCGGCCCGGGCGGCGGCCACGTCGTCGATGCGTACGCACGGCCAGTTGGGCACCCTGCTGCCCGAGCTGATGGTCACCCCGGGCAGTTCAAGCGCGGCCAGCGCGGTCAGGTCGGCCGGCCGCAGGGGCGTGGCGACCAGCATGAGGGCGTCCACCCGCTTGTGCAGGTTGGCCGTCCGCAGGACCCGCTGGCGGATCTGCTCCCGGCCGCCCAGGTTGTAGAGCAGCAGGTCGTAGCCGGACTCGTGGAGGTACTCCTCGACCGCCTCGACGACGGTGCTGAAGAACCATCGGTTGATCCGGGGGACCACCACCGCGACCGTGCCGGTCCGGCCACCGGCGAGCCGGGATGCGCTCGGTGAGACCTCGTAGTCGAGCTGTTCGGCGGCGGCGAGTACCCGGCGTCGGGTGGCCGCCGAGACCGTCGGCAGCCCGCGCAGGGCCCGCGAGACGGTGGCCGTGGACACCCCGGCCAACCGGGCCACATCATCGATCTTCGTCACGGTTTCTCCCGCTCGGTGCCCGACTCGCCCGCCGCCGCCCGAGGGGCCAGGCGGCGGCGGGCGAGCGGGTCAGCCCTTGACGCTGCCGGCGAGCAGACCTCGCACGAAGTAGCGCTGCAGGGACAGGAACACGATGAGCGGTACGACGATGGACACGAATGCTCCGGCCGTCAGCCGTTGCCACTCGTTGCCCCGCGTGCCGGCCATCTCGGCCAGCTTCACGGTGAGCGGGGCGGTCTCGTCGCCGCCACCGGCGAAGATCAGTGCGACCAGCAGGTCGTTCCAGACCCAGAGGAACTGGAAGATGCCGATCGCGGCCAGCGCCGGGGTGATCAGCGGCAGCACGATGGTGCGGAAGATCTTCGGGTGGGTGGCCCCGTCGACCCGGGCCGCCTCCATCAGATCTCCGGGTAGTTGCGAGATGAAGTTGTGCAGCAGGTAGACGGCGAACGGGAGCGCGAAGCAGGTGTGGGCGAACCACACCTGGGCGAACTTCTGTTCGTCGACCAGATCCCAGGCCGGCATCAGGGTGATGCCGCCGAGGGTGACACCGGTGGAGAAGAACTTCAGCAGCGGCACCAAGGCCATCTGCAACGGCACGATCTGCAACGCGAAGATCGCGATGTAGAGCCAGTCCCGGCCGCGGAAGTTGATCCAGGCCAGCGCGTACGCGGCCAGACACGCGAACGCGAGCGGGAAGAGCACCGACGGGATGGTGATCGCCAGGGAGTTGATGAAGGAACCGGCGAGCTGCCCGGAGGACGACGACCGCCCGAACAGGACCTGCTGGTAGTTCTCCAGAGTGAACTGCGGGTTGGTGAAGAACGTCCACCAGCCGGTGGTCTTGATCTCGTCCTCCGGCCGGAACGACGAGACGAAGAGGCCGAAGGTCGGGATGGTCCAGACCACCGCGATGACGATCGACACGAGCGTCGCGGTACGGCTGGTCAACCGCTTGCGGACCCGCCCGGCGGTGGTGGAGGGGGTGCCACTGGTCTGCTGGGTGCCCGTGGCAACGGTGGGCGTTGCGGTCGTCATCTCAGCCCTCCCGCTGTTGACGGAGGTTGCGGATCTGGTAGATCACGATGGGAATGACCAGGATGAAGAGGAAGACCGCCAGCGCGGAGCCCTGGCCGCTCTCGCCGTACCGGAAGGCCTGGTTGTACATCTCGTTGGCGATCACGCTGGTGTCGTAGTTGCCGTTGGTCGCGGTCCGGACGATGTCGAAGACCTTGAGCGTGGCGATCGACAGGGTCACCACCACGACGATCAGCGCCGGGCGGATGGTCGGCATGGTGATCTGCCAGTACATCTGCCACGGGTTGACGCCGTCGAGTCGGGCGGCTTCCACGATGTCGGCGGGGATCGCCTTGATCGCGGCGGAGAGCACCACCATGGCGAAACCGGCCTGGATCCAGATCATGATGACGATCAGCAGCAGCGTGTTCATCGGTGATTCCAGCAGCCACTGCTTCGGCTCACCGCCGAGGCTGACCACGATCTGGTTGAGCAGGCCGATCTGGTCGCCTTCGCCGCGGTAGGCGTAGACGAACTTCCAGATGATGCTGGCCCCGACGAAGGAGATCGCCATGGGCAGGAAGATCAGCGACTTGGCCACGGCCTCGAACCGGACCTTGTCCACCATGATGGCGTAGATCAGACCGAACGCGGTCGCCACCAGCGGGACCAGGAGCACCCAGATCAGGCTGTTGGCCAGGACCCGGACGATCGAGTCTTCGGAGAACATCCAACTGTAGTTGCGCAACCCCACCCAGTTGGTGCTGGTCCGGTCCATCAGGGACAGCAGCACGGTGCGGATGGCCGGCACGACCAGGCCGATGGTGAGCAGCAGCAGCGTCGGCAACAGGAAGAAGAGGGCGAACAGGCCCTCCCGTTGCTTGGGCCGTCGGGACAGCGGGGCTCCGCTCGCGGAGGCGGCAACGAGCTGCGCCTCCCGCCGGCGGGCGAACCAGGCCGGCACGACGTCGAGCAGGAGGAGCAGACCGCCCACCACCAACACGAAGGCGATCAGCCCGTACATCAGCATGAGGAGCTTCGGCTGCTGATCGGCGAAGTCGAACTCCATCAACCCTCCCTATCGGGTCCGCCTCGGCCGGTGGCCCGGCCCGCGTGCGCGGACCGGGCCACCGCCGGGATCACTTCGGCCAGCTGCTCTCGATGCCCTGGAGCACCGGGGCGGTCTGCTTACCGTTCAGCCAGTCGACCATGCCCTTCCAGAACGTTCCCGCGCCGACGGCGGCCGGCATCAGGTCGGATCCGTCGAAGCGGAAGGTGCCGGTCTTGTCCTGGAGGATCTGGACGGAGAGCTTGTCGATCGGGCTGGCCACGTTGGCGATGTCCAGCTTGTTGTTCGCCGTGACCCAGTTGCCGAGCTTCGCGCGGCTGTTGACGTACTCGGCGGAGGCGAGGTAGGTCTGCACCGCCTGAACCTCGGGACGGTCCGCGTACGCGACGACGAACTCGCCCGCGCCCAGGACCGGCTTGCCCTTGGCCGGGTCGATCGCCGGGAAGTAGAAGGCGAACGCGTCGCCGTCCTCGGCGACCTTGGTGCCCTCGGGGAACTGGTTGGCGTAGAACGACGCCTGCCGGTGCATCGCGCACTTGCCGTTGGTCACCGGCACGCCCGCCTCCTGGAAGGAGGTGGTGGTGATGCTCTTGACGCCGCCGAAGCCGCCGTTGACGTACTTCTCGTTCTTGAGGATGCTGCCGGCGCGGTCAACCGCGTCGACGATCTTCGGGTCGTTGAACGGGATGGCGTGCGTGGTCCACTGGTCGTAGACCTCGGGGCCCTGCGTACGCAGGATCACGTCCTCGATCCAGTCGGTGGCCGGCCAGCCGGTGGCGTCACCGGACTCGACGCCCACGCACCACGGCTTCATGCCGCTCGCCGCGATCTTGTCGCTCAGGGCGATGAGCTGGTCCCAGGTGGTCGGAACCTCCCAGCCCTTCTCCTTGAACGTCTTCGGCGAGTACCAGACGAAGGACTTCACGTTGGCGCCGAGCGGCACGCCGTAGAGCGTCCCGTTGACGGTGCCGTACTTCAGCCAGTCGGCCGGCATGTTCTGCTCGGCCAGGGCCTTGGTGTCGGCGCTGAGGGACTTCAGCTTGCCGGCGTCGGCGAACCGCTTCACCAGGCCCGGCTGGGGCACGAAGGCGATGTCGGGGGCGTTGCCGCCGTCGACCCGCACGGGGAGTTGCGCCTCGAACTCGCCGCTGCCCTCGTAGTCGATCTCGATGCCGGTGCAGTCGGTGAACTGCGACCAGGAGCGCTCCAGCAGGTCGGCCTCGGCGTCACGGATGGACGCGTAGATCGAGACCTTCTTGCCGTCGTGGCCCTCGTACTTGTCGTATGCGGCGCACTCCGCGGAGCCCGCTTTGCTGCTCTTCTTGTCGTCGCCGGTACCGCAGGCGGTGGCGCTGAGCGCCAGCCCGAGTACACCGGCGATCACGAAGGCCTGGCGTGGTCTGGTAAAGACCGCCATGCCGTCCTCCTTCCTAGCCGGCGCGGTCGTGCTGGTGACCCGTCGCCGGTCCGATTGGGCGTGCACACATGTAAGCGCTTGCATCCGGCGCGGTCCACCCCCTGTCAGACACGAGCGAGTAACAATCCGGAAACCTGCAGGCTGCCTGGTGGGCGCGCTGGCGGGGCATGCCGAGGGCTCTTTCGAAGATTGGCGATATCTGTCAGGCTGAACGCAACAGATCGAAGGTTTTCAACATAGGAGGAGCTGTATGCGAAAGCGATGGATCAGCCTGCTGGTGACGGGTCTCTTGGTCGGGGGCGCGCTGGCTCCGGCGACGCCTGCGCTGGCCGCGCCAACCTTCCGGGTGCCGTTCCCGTGCGGGCAGACCTGGTCCGGGCAGACCCGGTCGGGCCACAGTCCGGCGTACGCCATCGACTTCAACCGCACCAACGACTCCGGCGACCCGGTGGTCGCCAGCGCACCCGGCACCGTCGACCGGGTCACCGACCTCGGCGGCACCAGCTACGGCAAATACGTCCGAATCAACCACGGGGGCGGTTACAGCACCTACTACGCGCACCTCAGCGGCTTCAACGTCTCGGTCGGGCAGACGGTCGGGTACGGCAAGGTGATCGGCTGGGTCGGCAGCACCGGGGGATCGACCGGCCCACACCTGCACTACGAGCAGCGCCTCAACGGCGCCGACATCCAGGTCCGCTTCAACGGCAGCCTCGCGCTCTACTGGGGCACCAGGAACTACACCAGTGGCAACGGGTGCGCCTCGGGCAGCGGCAACGGCACTGTCAACACCAGCGGCACCCCGCTGACCGTCCGCTCCGGGCCCGGCACCGGGTACGCCTCGGTCGGCACCGTCGCCGACGGCACCCGGGTGACCATCGCCTGCCAGACCAGTGGCACCACCGTCACCGGCACGTACGGCACCAGTTCGATCTGGGACCGGATCGGCTCCGGCCGCTTCATCGCGGACGCGTACGTCTACACCGGTCACGACGGCTACATCCCCAACGTCCCCCGCTGCTGACCAGGGAACGACAGCGCCCCGACGGGTGCTGCCCGTCGGGGACCGCCCGGTCAGTTGTTCAGCTGCCAGATCGACAGGTTCAGCGCGGCGGCGAAGGTGACCCAGGCCCAGTACGGCAGCAACAGCGATGCCGCCACCCGGGACACCCGGGCGAAGAGCACCACGGTCAGGCCGATGGCCAGCCACATCAGCACGATCTCGGCGAACGCCAGGCCGTACCGCCCCGCGCCGAAGAACAGCGGAGTCCAGATCGCGTTGAGCACCAGTTGGGCGGTCCACGCCCAGAGGGCGGTGGAGAAGCCGACCCGCCGCCACACCAGCCAACCGGCCACCGCGATCAGTGCGTAGAGCACCGACCAGACCGGGCCGAAGAGCCACGAGGGCGGTGCCCAGCCGGGCTGCCGCAGGCTCGCGTACTCGTCGGTGGTGCCCTGCACGCCCAGCCCGCCGATCGCGGCCGCGACGACGACCGCCGCGGCGAAGCCGGCCAGGGCCCACCACGTTCGCCGCCCGGATCTCGCCGACGCGTTCCGAGATATCTCCATGCTCAAGATGTTTCCGCCCGCGCACGACTCAAACCCGGACGCAAAGCGCCGGGACCGCCGTCGACCGGTGCTCCTGTCGGGAGGACGAAGCTCCGATCGCGGCGACCCCGGCGGGTCCCGGTGTTACGGCTGACGAACGTTAATTGAAGATGCTGACGCCACCAGGGCCGACCAACAGCCCGACGATGATGAGGACGATGCCCCACAGGATCTGCCGGCGGAACAGCGCGAGAATGCCGGCGACCACGAGTACGACTGCGAGAATCCAGAGAATCAGCTCCATGACCTCTGACTACCCGACTGGCCGATTGGGGAAACCTGGTCGGTGTCGAGTTGATCGCCAACGTGGAAGACGCTGTACGCCTGCTTGATCACCGGGTGCGCGACGTTGCGGACGCGTACCCCGCCCGGGGTCGTGCCGCGCTCGGTGCCGGCGTGCGCGTGCCCGTGCACGGCCAGCGCCGTGGGCGCCGAGTCGATCGCCTGTCCCAACTGGTACGACCCGAGGAACGGGTAGATCTCCAACGGTTCGCCGGCCAGCGTGTCCGGCACCGGTGAGTAGTGGGTGAGCGCGACCAGCATGTCGCAGTCCAGCGAGCGCAGCGCCGCACCGAGCTGGTCCGCACTGTCGGTGGTGGTCCGCACGAAGGCCTTCATCTCCGGCTCGCCGAAGTCACTCGCGCACCGCCCGGCGAACCCGCCGCCGAAACCCTTCACGCCGGCGATGCCGAGCCGCCCACCCGCGCAGTCCAGCACGACGCCGTTGCCCTCCAGCACGGTGATGCCCGCGTCCTCCAGCACCTTGACCACCTGTGGCACCTGGTCACACTGGTGGTCGTGGTTGCCCAGCACGGTCACCACCGGTACAGCCAACCCACCGAACTCCTGGGCCACGCAGCGCGCCTCGGCCTCGGTGCCGTGCCGGGTCAGGTCCCCGGCCAGCAGCAGCACATCGGCGCACTCCGGCAACTCCTCCAACGCCGGTCGGAACCGGCCGACCACGTCCTCGTCCAGATGCACGTCGCCCACGGCGGCGATCCGGATCACCATGGAACCTCCCTCAGGGCAGTTGCTCGATCTCCGTGGGCGCCTGGGTGCGGATCACCCCGATGTCGCTGGTGATCGGCACGTCCGGGAAGCGCTCGGACACCCGACGCAGGATCTCGTCGCGCCGGTGGGTGCTCTCCACCTCGCCGTCGAGCACGAGGGCGCGTTCCCGGCGGACCACGGTGATTCCCTGTTCGGCCACGGCGGGGTCCTCGGCGAGCAGCCGCTGGATCTCGGCTTCGATGTACTCGTCCGGTGGCCCGGTGCCGATGTCGATGTCGCGATGCTGGGTCACGATGTCCCCTCTCCTGGCTGGGTGCCGGCGGCCGGCACCACCTCCAGCCGGTCCAGCAGCACCAGGAACGCCTCGGCGTACGGCGAGTGCTGCGTTTCCTTACGTACCCGTTCCCAGTCGATCTGCTCCCGCAGCGAGCGGGCCAGCGGCAGGCCGCGGGCGAAGTCGCAGTAGTGCTGGGAGAAGCTGAGCAGTTTGTGCACCATCAGCTGGGTGGCGGACAGCACCGGCATGTGAATCGCGTCGACCGGCCGGATGACGGTGTCGGCGAACGTCTCTTCGGTCACCGGTGTCTCGATCGGCCGGTGGATCAGGTCCACCATCCGGCCGTCGTCGAAGACCTTGACCAGCCAGTCCTCCGGTGGACGCTCGGCGACGAAGCCGGCGGCCACCAGCGCCTCCAGCGCCTGGTCGACGTCGGCCTCCCGGATCAGGAAGTCGACGTCGTGGTCACTGGAGTGGCCGCCGTGGGCGTAGACGGCGAAGCTGCCGCCCAGAGCGAACGGAATCTCGGACTGCTTGAGCACGGCGGCGACCTTCTTGAGGGTGTGCACAAGACTTTCGTCCCCGCGCTCAGCCATCTAATTTCCTCCGTCGTCGTGTTGGTGGACCGGCGGTTGGATTTCGAACTCCGGTACCCGGCATTCCGGTCGGCCACACCTGCCGGTGTCGCGGTTGGGTGACAACAGGGGTGAAGCACCACAAACCTCGCGGACCAGATGCGGGGGTCGGATAATCTATGGAAGGTGGCCAGACCATCGGGGGTGCGACGACGCAAGGCCCGATTGCGCACCGTCGCCCTGATCGGCATCGACGGTTCGGGCAAGACCACTCAGGCACACCGGCTGGCTGACGCGCTGACCGCCGCCGGCCGCCCCGCCACCTACCGCCGCAACGCCAGCGGTCGACGCTGGCTCGGCCGGCTCGCCCGCCGGCTCGGCCGACCGGACGCGCAACGGCTCGTCGGGCGCGACGGTGTGCTGGCCGTGGAGTCGGTGCTGCGCTGGCTCGCCATCGCCATGGCCCTGCTCAGCTGTCTGCTCACCGGCCGGACAGCGGTGATGGACCGCTACGCGGCCTGCCAGTACGCGAGCATCCGCGCGCACGGCGGGCAGCGCTGGGAGCGGCTCGCCCGGGCCGGTTACCGGCTGTTCCCGACACCGCAGGTGACCTTCCTCCTCGCCGTCGACCCGGCGGAGGCGTACCGGCGCATCGAGGAACGCGGCACCGACCACGAGACGATGGGCTGGCTGACCGCCGCCGACACCGCCTACCGGGCACTGCCCGAATACCCCAGCTTCGTGCTGGTGGACGCGGGTCGCCCGGCTGAGGAGGTCAGCGAGCAGATTCAGGCGCACCTGGAGACCTGGCTGCCGCCGTCCGGGCCGGCCGGGGACGAGCGCGGCCCGGTGGCGGCTCAGGCCCGCCCGTAGACCGGAACGGTGGCCCCACTGGTCGGGGCGGATTCGGCCGACGCGAGGAACCGGATCACCGGCGCGATCTCGGCCGGGGTCACCCACCGGGAATGGTCGGCGTCGGGCTGGGCGGCCCGGTTCGCCGGGGTGTCGATGACACTGGGCAGCACGGTGTTGCAGCGTACGTTCTGCGACCGGTACTCCACCGCGACCGCGTTGGCGAAGGCCAGCACCGCCGCCTTGGCGGTCGAGTAACCGGCGGCGCCACGGAACGGGGCGACCGCCGCGCGGGCCGAGACGCAGACCACCGCGCCGCCGCCGGCCGCCACCAGGTGCGGCAGCGCGGCCTGGGTGACCAGGTAGGTCGGCCGCAGGTTGACGGTGAGCATCCGCTCGAACTCCTCGACCGGGGTCTCGTGCACCAGCCCGCCGCTGGCGTACCCGCCGACGAGGTTGACCACCGCGCGCAGCGGCGCCGCCGGCTCCGCGGTCGCGGCCTCGACCGCCTGCGCCGCGCCCGCCGGGTCGCCCAGGTCCGCGACGACCCGGACCGGTCCGGCCGCCGCCGGCTCCGACCCGGGCCGGGCTGTCCGCTCCGGTACGACCACCCGCCAGCCCGCCTCGACGAACGCGGTGACCACCGCCCCGCCAAGCCCGCCGAACCCCCCGGTCACCAACACGCTGCCCTCAGCCATACCTCTCACGCTAGTCCCCACCCCACCTCCGCCCCCTCCCGTCGATCATGACGTTTATTCGATCAGGAGTTCCTGGTCTCCCACGACGTACGCGAGTGGTCGGGGGAGCGGGCGCTGCCGCTCTGGGCGCTCCTGCCGGAGAGCACTGACCTGATGGACGGGACGTTCGTCCGGCCCTCGACGCCGGGCTGACGGTCCGTCCGTTGGTCGACACCGTTCGGGCGACCGCGTCCTGGATGGCCGCACACCCGGCGGCCGTCCGGCAGGGTGGACTCGACCCGGCGGATGAGGCGGCGATCCTGCGGAGGTGGCAGGCTGTGCGGGACCGGTGATCCCGGCTGATCGAAGTTTCCCCCACCTCGGACAGTCATAGTTGACGCTCACGCCAGGTGAAAGTAAGTTTCATCCGTGGCGAAGAGTCCGAAGATTTCTGCGAGTCACGAGCCCGGTGGTCTGATCGTCCACATCAGCGGGCTGTTGCCATCGCTGTCGCCCGCCGAGCAGCGGGTCGCCCGGTTGGTCGTCTCCGACCCGGCGGCCGCCGCCCGGCGGACAATCACCGACCTCGCCACCGCCGCCGAGACGTCAGAGGCGACCGTCATCCGGTTCTGCCGTTCGGTGGGCATGGACGGTTACCCCCAGCTGCGCATTCGCCTCGCGGCCGAGGCCGCCCGCCGGATCGAGCCACCGGACGCCCGCGTGGTCGGCGGTGACATCCCGCCCGGCGCCGACCTCGCCCAGATCATCGCCACCATCGCGTTCAACGACGCCCGCGCCGTCGAGGAGACTGCCGAGCAACTCGACCCGGCCGTCTGCGAGCAGGTCGTCGAGGCGATCAGCGGCGCCGGCCGGATCGACATCTACGGCGCCGGCGCCAGTGGGTTCGTCGCCTCGGACTTTCAGCAGAAGCTGCACCGCATCGGCCGGATCGCCTTCTACTTCCCGGACGTGCACACCGCACTGACCTCGGCCGCCCTGCTCGGCCGGGGGGACGTGGCGATCGGCATCTCGCACACCGGCACCACCTCCGACGTGATCGAGGTGCTGGAGCAGGCCCGTACCCGCGGTGCCGCGACCGTGGCGTTGACCAACTTCCCGCGCTCGCCGATCACCGACGTGGCGGACTTCGTGCTGACCACGGCGGCCCGGGAGACCACCTACCGCTCCGGCGCGACGGCCAGCCGGCTGGCCCAACTCACCGTGGTCGACTGCCTCTTCGTCGGTGTCGCCGCCCGTAACCGGGCCCGGGCCCGCAAGGCACTCGAGGCGACCGCCGAGGCGGTCCAGTCGCACCGGGTGGGTGCCAACCGGAGGCGGGCATGACAGCCGGTGCGGAGATGCCCGCACCGTCCACCCGGCCGACCGTCCGGGTGGGTGCCCCCACCGAACGACGCAACCCCCTCAGCGTCGACCTGGACCTGATGTCGACCCGGGACGTGCTCACCGTCATCAACGAGGCGGACCGCCGGGTGCCGGCGGCGGTCGCCGCGGTGCTCGACGAGATCGCCACCACCGTCGACCTGGCGGTAGCGGCGCTTCGCGGCGGCCACCGGGTGCACTACTTCGGGGCCGGCACCTCCGGCCGACTCGGCGTGCTCGACGCGGCCGAACTGGCACCCACCTTCAACTCGCCCCGACACTGGTTCTGCGCGCACCTCGCAGGCGGCCCGGACGCCATGTGGCGGGCCGTGGAGGACGCCGAGGACGATGACCGGGGCGGCGCGGTCGAAGCGGCCAGTTGTGTACGTGCCGGGGACCTGGTGGTTGGTCTGGCGGCCAGCGGACGCACGCCGTACGTCCTCGGGGCGCTTGCCGCAGCCCGCGCCAAGGGCGCGTCGACAGTGCTGCTCTGCGCCAATCCGGAGGCGGAGGCCGCCCGGTCGGTCGACGTGTTCATCGGGGTGGACACCGGACCCGAGGTGGTCACCGGGTCGACCCGGATGAAGGCGGGCACCGCGCAGAAGTTGGTGCTCAACACGTTCTCCACCGCCGTCATGGTGCGCCTGGGGCGGGTCTACTCGAACCTCATGATCGACATGGTGGCCACCAACGCGAAACTCCGCGGCCGAATGATCTCGATTCTGGTCGAGGCCACCGGCTGCTCGGAGGAGCTCTCCCGGCAGGCCCTCACCCAGGCCGACGGCGACCTGAAGACGGCGCTCGTCGCCCTCGTCTCTGGCGCCGAGATCGACGCCGCCCGGGCCGCCCTGGCCCGCTCGGCCGACCAGGTGCGCGGCGCCCTCGCCCTGCTCGCCTCCTAGCGCCGCCCGCCCCGGGAAGCGAACGGGGCTTCGGATTGTTCATCTGGCCGGGGGGTAATAACACCCCCGTGGATGAACCGACCGGTCCGCCGGTGCGTATCTGCCAGTGACCAGGATCGCATCGCGGTGGTGACCCGGGTCGCTGTGCCCCCACGGCGGGCGGTGTTGCCATGGTGCGGTAACCCGTACGTGGTGCCCAGTGGCGAGCCACCCGATGGGGTGCTGACAGCAAACATGGACCGTGCTCTCAGCTACTACTCAGGCATTCGTGACACTTTCGACTCACGACGAGGAATCCCCGACACGTCTCATCTGTTGTGTAGGTGTCAGCACCGATGGGCACAGCAGAAGTTACCAGGGGCTGACAGGTGTGGGGAATGGCAAGGAACCGGGCAACCGGCGCGAGCGAGGGGACCGTGGGCAACGTGGACAAGAACATCGGCATGCGAACCGACGAGGTTGCCGAGGAGCGCGACCTGGTCGGCGTCTACCTGCACGAGATCTCCCGGACGCCACTGCTGGACGCCGCCAAGGAGGTCGACCTCTCCAAGGCGATCGAGGCCGGCCTCTACGCCGAGCACCTGCTCGGTGAGGAAGCCGTCCCCGCCGGTGTCGACCGGGCCGACCTGGAATGGCTGGTCGTCGAGGGGGAGCGGGCGAAGGACCTCTTCATCCGCGCCAACCTCCGACTGGTCGTGTCGATCGCCCGACGCTACGTGCGCTCGGGGATGCCCATGCTGGATCTGATCCAGGAGGGCAACACCGGCCTCGTCCGGGCGGTCGAGAAGTTCGACTACGAGCGCGGCTACAAGTTCTCCACCTACGCCACCTGGTGGATCCGACAGGCGATCAGCCGGGCGATCGCCCAGCAGGAGCGCACCGTCCGGCTCCCGGTGCACCTGGTGGAGGACGTCAACCGGATGCGCAACGTGGCGCGGCAGCTGACCCGTGAGTTGGGCAGCGACCCGGAGCCCGAGCAGATCGCCACCGCCCTCGGCGTCACCGTCGAGCGGGTGAACGAGCTGCGCCGCTGGTCGCAGGACACCGTTTCGCTGGACACCCCGGTGGGCGACGACGGCGACACGAACCTCGGTGACCTGGTCGCCGACAGTGACGCGCCGTCGCCGGAGGACATCGTCCTCAGCGGCCTGGAGCGGCAGCGCATCGAGGGGCTGCTCAACCACCTCGACGACCGGTCCGCCGGCATCATGCGGGCCCGCTACGGGCTGGAGGACGGCCGGGAGCACTCGCTCACCGAGGTGGCGTCCCGGTTCTCGCTGTCCCGCGAGCGGATCCGGCAGCTGGAGATCCAGGCCCTCGGCCGGCTCCGTGAGCTGGCCCGGGCGGAGGGGCTACAGGCAGCCTGACCTGGTAGTAATGACGGCGAACGGCCGGCGTCCGATAGGGGGACGCCGGCCGTTCGCCGTTGTCGATCAGGGTCAGCGAACCCTGCCGTAACCCTGGATGGACATCATGTTCATGCCGCGCTTGAGCACGTTGCGACCGGCGCTGGGGGCGTCGATCACCTGACCGTCGCCCACGTAGAGCGCGACGTGCCCGAGCCCGCTGTAGAAGACCAGGTCGCCGGGGCGTAGGTCGCCCCGCCCGATGCGGGTGACCGCACTCCACTGCATCCGGGTGTTGTGCGGCAGGGACTTCCCCGCCGCCCGCCAGGCCGCCGAGGTCAACCCGGAACAGTCGTAACCGTTCGGCCCGTCGCCCGCCCAGACGTACGGCTTGCCGATCGCGCCGAACGCGTAGCGCACCGCCGTACCGGCAGCACCGGACACGGCCGGCACGTTCTTGGCCCCGTTCCCCGCCGTCGGCTCGGGTCGCTCGGTGGCGGCCCCGTACGCCTGCCGGCGCAGCTCGTACAGTTTGGCCAGGTCGTGTTCGATCTGCTTCTTCGCAGCGGCGAGCTGGCGGGCCTGTGCGGCCTGCCGGGTCAGGGTGGCGTTGAGGCGCGCCTTCTCGTCGAGCAGCCGCTGCTGGTCAGTGGTGAAGCCGGAGATGCGCTCCTGCCGTTGGCGGGTCAGCTGCTCGATCGCGCCGAGCCGGTCCAGCAGGGCGGCCGAGCCGCCGGGACGCAACAGGGCGTCCGCGGTGCGCAGGCCGCCACTCTTGTACGCGGTGGAGGCGAGCTCGGCCACGTCGGCCCGGCTCTGCTCGACCTGCTGTTCGAGCGGGCCGATGCGGGTCTGTAATCGGGCCACGGCGGCCTCGTTTGTCTTGATCTCCTCACGCAGCTTGTTGTACGACTCGACGACCCGCTCCAACTCGGTCGAGGACGTCTCGATCCGGCGGGTCAGGTCGGCGGGGGACGGCTCGGCCTGGGCCGCCGCCGTCGGGGCGATCAGCGCGGCCGACATGCCGACCAGCGCCACGGTGCGCAGCAGATTTCTCAGGGATGACAAGAGCGGAAGGCCCCTCTCCCACGGCCGCCGGGGCTGCTGACGCCCTCGACGACACCGGCCGGGGCCACCCGGGCGGACGGCACTTGGGCCGGACCGGCTCGCCCAACCTAACCCGGGACGGATGTCGCTCGCAGTTGAAGCAGGGGCGAAAGTTGGGAGAGTTGCAGCTCGTGCCCCTGGGCTGGGTGTCGCCATCGTGACTGATGACGCTCGGCGTGTGCGGGAGGCGGTGCCCTATTCGGGAGTTCTGACGGATATACGACGTTCGTCGTTCCGGGCATATGCCGCCGGATTCCTAGCCCCCATAACCGATAAAACCTGAAATGGATGCTGTTTCTCGACGATGTCACCCGGTGGGGAGCTGTCGGGAGTTCGCAAATGCCCAGGTCGACTGGCATTGCCGCAACACAATGAAGTTCGGAGCCGGGAATCCCGTCGACAGGCAGCGATGACTGTCGCCGACGGTCCGCTCGGCCAACCGTCCCCCGCGGGAGGAACCGTGAATCGTGAAGGCGCAAAGACGCGACCGCCGCGAACGGTGCCGGGTGCCCGGTCGACCCTGCTGTACGCGCGGCCCGGCATCATCGTCACCGTCGACAGGTTCACCGTCGGCCGGAACAGTTACCGGGTCGCCGACCTGACCCATCTGCGTACCACCCGAGGCCCGCACGACCGGATCGCCGTCCGGGCCGTGGTCATCACCGCCAGCATGCTCGGCGGTGTGGGGGTGCTCCTCGGCTTCACCGGCGGTCTGCAACACCTCACCGCCGGGGCGTACCTGATCCTCGGCGCGGTGTTCCTGCTCCCCGCCGCCCTCGCCCTGATCGGAGATCGCTGGCGGCCACCGCCCCACGAGCTGTGGGGGTGGTACCAGGGAACGGAGGTGCTGCTGTTCAGCGCCGACGACGAACGGCAGTTCGGCCAGGTCACCCGGTCACTGCTGAGGGCCAGGGAGGTCAACCGCTACGGCAGTTGGGTCGACCCGCTCGCCTCAGCGGACCCGTGGCGACCCAACCGGTGACCAGCCCAGGCGATCCCTGACTGACTGACCAGTCTGGGTCGTGCTGGCCCCGGCGAACTACGGTGGGGCCCTCGACGGGGAGGCGTGGTTGGGAAAGCCGAGGGTTGGCGTTGGTGCGCGTGGCAGCGGTGCCGGGCGCGTCCGATTCAAGGTCGGCCTGATGGCCGGTGCCCTCCTGCTGGCAGGCATTGCCCTGCTCGGTGGCTCGCTCGGTTATCGATGGCACGTCTCGGCCGAGGCTGACCGGTTGCGGAGCGATGGCGTGCCGACCACGGCCACCATCGTCGACCGCTCCGGTGGCGGCGGCCGAGGCAGCGGAGTCGACCGTATCGAGATCACTTATCTGTACGACGGGGTGCAGTACGAGAAGTGGATTCCGTGCGCCGGCCTGACGGGTTGTCACCGCACGCCGGGACCGCGGGTGGCGATCCGCGTCGACCCCGCCGATCCGGAACGGTTCGTAGCCGAGAACGGGCACACCAGCGGTTCACTGTCGTTCCTGATGTCCTGGACGCTGATTCCGATCGGTCTGGTGCTGACCGTTATCGGGGCCGGTCTGCTGTTCGTGGTGCTGAAGGACAAGGACAACTGGGCCTGAGGGCACGCCGAAATTCGAGACCGACGGCGCGACAGGTCAGGCCGGGTGGCTGGCGACGGTCTCCGGGGTGCGCTCCGCCGGTCGGGCCAGCCACCCGCTGACCCGGCGCTCGGCGTAGAAGGAGACGAAGGGCACCGTGCCGGCCAGCATCACCAGCAGCATCCGCTTCAGCGGCCAGTCGGCTCGGCGGCTCAGGTCGAACGCGGCCACCAGATAGATCATGTAGAGGAAGCCGTGCGCCGGGCCGATCGTCTCCACGACGACGGGGTTGTCGAACGCGTACTTCAGCGGCATGCCGATCACGACCAGCAGGATCAGCACCACGCCCACGATCCAGGCGATCACGCGGTACCGGGTAAGGGCAGCGCCCACCTTCGTCCGTCCTTCCGAGCCCGGCTCAGCCGGGATAGTCGCCGGGCCGAGCGCCCGGGTTGGCGTTCAACCATGACAGGTAGTGGTTGTAGGCGGCCAGGTCGGTGTCCTCGACGACATCACCGGTGGCCGGCACCCGGGACACCCGCACCGGTCGGCGTACCGCCGGTCGGGACCCGGTGGTGACCTCCGACGCCGGCTCGACGACCGTCTCCTCGGGCGGCGCGTCGGCCTCCGCCGCCCGGCGGCGGGCGAGCTTCACCTCACGCCACCAGATGTAGACCACGAAGCCAGCGAAGATCGGCCACTCGACCGCGTACCCCCAGCTCAGGCTGTTGCCGGCGGCGGCCCGGCTGACCTGCCACCAGCCCAGCCCGAGGAAACCCACGACCAGCACGACCATGGCCACATGGCGCACGATCCACGCCGGGGTCCAGAGCCGCCTCATGGCATCGAGGGTACCGGGGACGTCGCCGCTCTCCGACACCGTGTCGTAGTTGCCGCCGTGCCGGCGTGGTTTGGCAGCACCACGCCTGGGCAATCGTCTAGACGCCAGCCCAAACGAGATCAAGGGGGGCGATCATGACCGGATCGGTACGTGAGGACGGCTTTGCGTCCAGCGGCAGCGCGGATATGAGCCCGGAACAGCGGGTGCCCGAGTGGGACGGCGATGAGCGCGTCGACCCCGCCGGCGTTCCCGGCCTCGACGGCGACCTGCTCGGGATCGACCCGACGGAGCTGACCGACGAGGACCTGATCCGCGAGATGCACAGCCTGCACCGCACCCGCCTGGACACCCTGCGGCACGCGGCGGACTCCGCGCTCGCCAACCACCTGCGACGCACGGCGGAGCTGGAGACCGAGTACCTGGCCCGCCACCCGGGTCGTGAGGTCGATCCCAGCCGCCTGCGGGACGCCTGATGGCGGCGCGCGCGGTGCGCGGCATGTCCGCGCCACCCGAGGTGGTCTTCAGCACGGCCACCGACCCCGACCGTGCCTCGGCCTGGCTGCCGGAGCCGCTACGGGGCGACGGCAGCCCTCCCACCGAGATCAGCGGCGAGGAGCTGCGTGCCCGCTGGGGCCGAGGCGACGCCGACGACTGGTCCGCCGAGATCCGGGTCGAGCCGGCGGATTCCGGCGGTGCCCGGATCCAGCTCGACCTGGCCGACGGGTCGGGCGGGGCCGGGCCGGACCAGCTGGCCGACGAGGCACTCACCAACCTGGCCCGCGAGGTCGCCGACAACCTTCAGGCCGGCTGAACCCAGACAGCGGTACGCCGCTCCGCACCACCACGACATGTGAGGAGATCGGGTGAGCGACACTGGCCTGCGGCATAAGGCCGCCCGGCTGCGCCGGGCGTACGCGCCGCACGAACACCGGCCGCTCGGCGGCTACCTGGTGGCGATGGGCGCCTACGCCGGGGTGACCGGGGCGCTCGCCAGCCTGGTCAAGGCGACCGGTCGGCCGGTGCCGGAGCGGCCAGCCCCGTCCGACGTGGTGCTGCTCTCCATCGCCACGCACAAGCTGAGCCGGTTGCTGTCCAAGGACGCGGTGACCAGCCCGCTGCGGGCGCCGTTCACCCGCTACGACCGCCCGATCGGCAGCGGCGAGGTGATGGAGCAGGTCCGCGACTCGGGCAGCCCCACCCGGCACGCCATCGGCGAGCTGCTGAGCTGCCCGTTCTGTCTGGCGGTCTGGGTGGCCACCGGGCTGACCGGAGGCCTGGTGCTCGCGCCCCGGCTCACCCGCCTGGTGGCCACCGCGCTGACGGCGGTCGCCGCGTCCGACTTCCTCCAGATGGCGTACGCGACGGCGCAGCAGGCCGCCGAGGGTGGGCACGACGACTGAAAGCCGAGAAAGGGGGCCGGCGCGGGCCGGCCCCCTTCCTCGTACGCCTCAGCGCTGCATACCGGACCAACCGTGCGGCGACTCCGGCTCCCGTTCGTCCTCGTCCGCCCCGGTGATGATGTCCCGATCCACCGCCGTCTTGTCGTGCTCGTTGGCGAAATCCGGCTCGGGCGTGGTGTCCCGCCCCTTCGGGGGCTGACCCAGCGCCGGCACCTTCTCGTCGTGGTCCTCGTGGTGCGTCATGTCGGTGTCCCTTCTGCGGTCGCTCACCCGATGGAACCGCCCAGCAGGTCGCTGGCCTCGTCCACCGCGTATTCGCCCTCGGGAAGCGCGTCAATGCGGGCGAGCAGGTCCGGCGGCAGTTCGGCGGCCACAGCCTGGCGATAGATCTCCGCCTGAGTGACCCGCTCCTGCGCCCGATAGATGTCGTCGAGCAGGTCGTCGAGGGCTCGCGTGTCCGGCTCGCCGGCCACGGATGCGTCATCGGTCACGTCGATCAGCTACCCGGGGCAGAATCGGTCAAACGTCACGCCACAGGGCCGGCCGCCGCCTCCGGCCATCCGCCATGCGATTTGCCTTTGCTCTGCACCCGTCCGTGCGCCAGTTACGGAACGTGTGCGCCTTTACGGACCGTGCGCGGCGCGTCGGCGGGTGCAGAGCAAAGCGGCGCCATGGGCAGGTGGAGAGCAAGGCGGCGCATCGGCGGGTGCAGAGCAAAGGGGGGATAGGACGGAGGGGAGGGGCACGGTCAGTCGGGCCGGGCCGGGGTTCGAAGGGCTACAGACAGCGCCGCCCCCGGCCTTGTGGGCCGGGGGCGGCGCTGGTGTCGGTGTGTAGGTCGCCTCTCGGCGAGTGGCGCTACGCGGCTCCAGCCGGACGGTATTCCGCGAAGGCTATTTAGGTGAGGCCCGGGGACACTGGACACACCGACACCCCAGTCAACGAGCCGACCCCCACTCGTGTTCCGAGTGCCGCCGTGTCGGCGGTCACACCGTCGTCGGCAGGGTGGCCCGGCGGGCCCGCACCGCCGAGGCGAGGTGGTCGAGCACCTCGGCGGTGTCGTCCCAGCCGAGGCAGGCGTCGGTGACGGACCGGCCGTACTCCAACTTCCGGGTCGGGTCGAGTTCCTGCCGACCGGGCAGCAGGAACGACTCCAGCATCACGCCGGTGATCCCACGCTGGCCGGCGGCCAGCTGGGCGGCCACGTCCGCGGCGACCAGCGGCTGGTTGCGGTGGTCCTTGCCGCTGTTGGCGTGACTGGCATCGATCACCAGCCGCTCCGGCAGGTCGGCCGCGCGGAGCAGGTCGAGCGCCCCGGCCACCGACTCGGCGTCGTAGTTGGGCCGGCCGCCCCCGCCGCGCAGCACCAGGTGCCCGTCGGTGTTGCCGCGGGTGTGCATGATCGCCGGCGTGCCGGAGAAGTCGATGCCGGGGAAGACGTGCGGCACGCCGGCGGCGCGGATCGCGTCCACGGCCGTGCCGATGCTGCCGTCCGGGCGGTTCTTCATCCCGATCGGCATGGACAGGCCGGAGGCGAGCTGGCGGTGCACCTGGCTCTCCACGGTGCGGGCGCCGATCGCGCCCCAGGCCACCGTGTCCGCGATGTACTGCGGGGTGATCGGATCGAGGAACTCGCAACCCACCGGCAGGCCGAGACGTAGCACGTCGAGCAGGAGCGCCCGAGCCAGCCGCAGGCCGGTGTTGACGTCCCCGCTGCCGTCCAGGCCCGGATCGTTGATCAGGCCCTTCCATCCGACCGTGGAGCGGGGCTTCTCGAAGTAGACCCGCATGACGATCAACAGGTCGTCGGCGAGCCGGTCGGCCGCCGTCCGCAGCCGCTGCGCGTAGTCGAGGGCGGCGGCCGGATCATGCACCGAGCAGGGGCCGACAACCACCAGCAGGCGGTCGTCCTCGCGGTCCAGGACGCGCCCGACCGCGCGGCGGCCGGTCAGCACGGCCGACGCGAGCGGGGCGTCCAAGGGCAACTCGTGGTGCAGCAGGGCGGGTGTGGTCAGCGGCACGACACGGTCGATCCGCTGATCGCTGACCCGATCGGTCTCCGGGGTCGTCACGGTGGGCATCCTTCCGCCGACCGTGCCCGGGGCCGGTGCCCGGGACGAGCCGGCTGCTCGTACGCAAAAGGGCAGGAACGACAGCTCCTGCCCAGCCGGCTCGGTCCGTGGTGACGTCAGTTCATGGTGAAGTCACCGGCGTGCGAGCCGGCTGCCTAAACCATCGATAGGAACGCGTCACCGGACCAGCGTACCCGACCGGACGCGGTCGCCCGGCCGGTCGTCCCAAGATGCGGGGCGAAGATCGCGTGCCGGGGCTGCGGTCGGGGTAACAGGGGTGCCATGACAGATGAGCAGAGCGATCAGGAGCGGATGGAGTCCCGTGCGCACCACCTCCTGCCCGAGGAGGAAGCGGTGGGCAGCGACGATCCGGAGGCGCAGGCGGAGGCCATCCTCGCCGAATCGGACATCCGGGCGGCGGACCAGAACGCCGCGCCGGACACGGTGCTGGAACGTCGTACCTCGGATCAGACCGTGGCCGCGGTCGAACCGCCGGACTGAGCGGTCGCCCCGCGGGCCCGGCGCGACCCCCGGTAGGTGTGGTCGCGCAGCCAGCCCAGCGGACCTGCCATCCGCAGCTCGGGTGGCAGGTTGTGCGTCGGGTCGAACGCGAGCGCCGCGTCCTGCTCGGCGCTGAGCTGGCTGCCGAGGCTGACCTCCCCGACCAGCCGCCACGGCCCCACGGCTGACGCGACCGCGAGCACCAGGCGCGGAGTGTCCCGCCGGGTCGCAGCGGCCGCCGCCGCCAGGCTGCGCCCGAGGTCGGCCGAGTCGGGGTCGGCCAACGCGGCCAGCCACAGCCGACGTCGTCCCGCGCGGTAGCAGGTGATCGTGCTGTACGTGCCGGTGAAGCGGCGTCGGGGCAGCGGCAGGCTCCGCAGCACCGGGGCCGCGCCGCTGGAGCTGACCAACAGGTCGAACGGTCGGCCGGCGTCGCGGTGCAGGCGCAGCGCGAGGCCCAGGACGTCGGGCCAGCTGCCGGGCGTTGGCGTTCCCTTGGAGAGCCGGACGGTGGTCCGGTACCGGCCGGGCTGGTCCAGCAGGGCGACCCCGGTGGGCGGTCCGGGCGTACCCCAGATCACCGTCTCGCCGACGAAGGAGCGACCGGCCGGATGCAGCAGCCGGCCGCGGCGCAGCCTGCCGAGTGCGGTGCTGGCGCGTTCGACGGCGGTGGCGGCCCGGGACGGAGGCCTGGTGAGGGTCATTCCGCTCCGATACCCCGAGCGGCGGCTCCGATGCGGCCGGCTCGGCTCGCCGACCGACCGCACGTCACCTTTCCGCCCCCGAGATCGGATAGCGTCGGGGCATGCCCGACAGTGGTTACCCCTGGCCCATTCAGACGTCCCGACTGGACAACGGCCTGCGTGTGGTGGTGAGTGAGGATCGCACCGCGCCCGCCGTGGCCGTCAACCTCTGGTACGACGTCGGCTCCCGGCACGAGCCGGCCGGGCAGACCGGTTTCGCGCACCTCTTCGAGCACCTGATGTTCGAGGGTTCGGTGAACGTGGCGAAGACCGAGCACATGAAGCTGATCCAGGGTTCCGGTGGCTCGCTCAACGCCACCACCAACCCGGACCGGACCAACTACTTCGAGACGGTCCCGGCCGAGCACCTGGAGCTGGCGCTGTGGTTGGAAGCCGACCGGATGGGCGGCCTGGTCCCCGCCCTCACCCAGGAGACGCTGGACAACCAGCGGGACGTGGTGAAGAACGAGCGCCGGCAGCGCTACGAGAACGTTCCGTACGGTGACGCCTGGCTGCGGTTGCTGCCGCTGCTCTACCCACCGGGGCACCCGTACCACCACCCGACCATCGGCTCGATGGCCGACCTGAACGCCGCCGACCTCGCCACCTTCCAGGCGTTCCACCAGACCTACTACGCGCCGAACAACGCGGTGCTCACCGTGGTCGGCGACGCCACCGCCTCCGATGTGTTCGCGCTCGCCGACAAGTACTTCGGCGCGCTGCCCGCCCGCGACGACATCCCGCCGGCACCGGACGGCCGCGTCGTCCCCGCCACCGGGCGGACGGCCGTGGAGTCGGTGAGCGCCGACGTGCCGGCGCCGCGGGTGTACATCGCCCACCGCAGCTACCCGTTCGGCAGCCCGACGTACAACGTGATCACCGTGCTCGCCACCGTCCTCGGCAGTGGTCGGGGCAGCAGGCTCTACCAGCGCCTCGCCGACGGCGAGCGGATCGCGCAGCCGGACCTGGTCGGGGCGTACGGGGTGGACCTCGCCCACGCCCCGGCGCCACTGATCGCCACCGCCACCGCCCGTCCCGGAGTGACCGCCGAGCGGCTGGCCGAGGGGCTGGCCGAGGTCGTCGACGAGTTGGCCACCGTGCCGGTCACCGCCGCCGAGCTGGATCGGGCCAAGGCGTTGCTCAGCACCGGGTGGTGGCGGCAGCTGTCCACCGTCGACGGCCGCGCGGACCTGCTCGGTCGGTACGCCACACAGTTCGGTGACCCGGCCCGCCTCGCCGACCAGTTGCCGGCACTGCTCGCGGTCACCGCCGAGCAGATCGCCGAGGCCGCCGCCGACGTGCTCACCACCGACCGGGTGACCCTGACCTACCTGCCCGAGGAGACCTCATGACGCTGATCGCCGACCGTCCCGGCCCGGGCGCGGCCCGCCCGTACCGGTTCCCGCCGGTGGTCCGCCGCGCCGTCGCCGGTGGTCAGGTCGTCGCCGCGCACCTGCCGGGGCAGAACCTCGCCGTGGCCCTGCTGCTGCTCGACGTGGGCGCTGGGCAGGAGCCAATCGGCAAGGAGGGCCTGTCCGGTGTGCTGGCCAAGGCGTTGGAGGAGGGCACCGCGCAGCGGGACGCCGCCGCGTACGCGCTCGCCGTCGAAGGGCTCGGCACCGCGTTGTCGACCGGTCTGGACTGGGACTCGTTCCAAGCCAGCGTGGTGATCCCGGTGGACCGGCTGAGTGCGGCCGTGGAGCTGCTGGCCGAGGCGGTCCGGACGCCCAGGCTCGACCCCGCCGATGTACGCCGGGTCCGCGACGACGAGGCGACCGCGCTCCGGATGGACTGGGCCAACCCCGGCCCGCGCGCCGACGCCGCGCTGCGCGCCGACCTGTTCGGGGCGCAGAACCGCTGGGGACGGCCGATGCACGGCGACCCGGAGTCGGTCGCCGGGTTGGACGTGGAGGACGTGACGGTCTTCCACTCCGAGTGGTTCCTGCGTCCCGGCACCCTGATCGTCGCCGGTGACCTGGACCGGATCGACCTGGACGCGCTTGCCGCCGCCGCGTTCGCCGGCACCGGTGGCGGCCCCGCCGAACGGCCCGGCCCGGTCGAGGTGCCGCTGCACAGCGAACGGCGGATCATCCTGGTGGACCGGCCCGGCTCGGTGCAGTCCACGCTGCGGCTGGGCCACCCGTCACCACACCGGGCGCACCCCGACCACGTGCCGATGACGCTGGCCGGCACGGTGCTCGGCGGGGCGTTCACCTCCCGTCTCAACCACCTGCTGCGGGAGGTGCACGGCTACACCTACGGCATCCGGGGTGACTTCGCGGCGTCGCGGCGGTTCGGTCGGTTCGCGGTCAGCTCCGGCGTACAGACCGCCGTCACCGCGCTGGCCCTGGTCGAGGCGGTGGGCGAGATCACCCGTACCCAGGTGGGTGGGGTGACCGAGGAGGAGCTGGCGGTGGCCCGCTCCTGGCGGGCCGGGCAGCTCTCGGTCGAGTTGCAGAGCCCCCGGGCGATCGCCTCCGCGCTGACCACCCTGGTGGTGCACGACCTGCCGGACGACTACCACGCGCGCTTGCGCGAGTCGCTGCTCTCCGCCGACGTGGCCCAGGTCTCCGCCGCAGCCGCCACCCACCTGCACCCGGAAGCCCTCACCCTGGTCATCGAGGGCGACGCCGCAGTGATCCGCGACGACCTGGAGGCCACCGGCCTAGCAACTCTCCTCCCCTGAAGCCCTTCGGTCTCACCCCGTTGATCATGAAGTTGTTGTCGCGCGGCGCGGCATGTCGTGGCAATAACTTCATGATCGACGGGAGAAGGGGCGGGTGTGAGGGGGAGGGGTACGGGAGGCAGGGGGTGTGAGGTGGGACCCGGGGGGTGGGAAAGGGGTCCCGGTTTCGGGGGTGGGGTCGGTAGCCTCGCGGGCATGAGGATCGGCATTGTGGGGGCCACCGGCCAGGTCGGTGGCGTGATGCGGCAGGTGCTGGCGGAGCGGGAGTTCCCGGCGGAGCAGGTGCGGTTGTTCGCCTCGGCGCGGTCCGCCGGGCGTGCGCTGCCGTGGCGCGACGGTGAGGTGATCGTCGAGGACGCCGCGACCGCGGACTACTCCGGGCTGGACATCGTGCTCTTCTCGGCCGGTAAGGGCACCGCCCGGGAGTTGGCGCCCCGGGTCGCCGAAGCCGGCGCCGTGGTGATCGACAACTCGTCGGCGTACCGGATGGACCCACTGGTGCCGCTGGTGGTCGCCGAGGTCAACCCGCACGCCGCCGCCGACCGGCCGAAGGGCATCATCGCCAACCCCAACTGCACCACGATGGCCGCGATGCCGGTGCTGCGCCCGCTGCACGCCGAAGCCGGCCTGGTCGGCCTGGTCGTGTCGACGTACCAGGCGGTGTCCGGTGCCGGGCTGGCCGGCGTCGCCGAGCTCGACGAGCAGGTCCGCAAGGTCGCCGAGCACGCCACCGGGCTGGCCTTCGACGGTGCGGCCGTGGAGTTCCCCGCGCCGCGTTCGTTCGCCGAGCCGATCGCCTTCAACGTGCTCCCGCTGGCCGGCTCGATCGTCGACGACGGCTCGTTCGAGACCGACGAGGAGCAGAAGCTCCGCAACGAGAGCCGCAAGATCCTGGAGATCCCCGACCTCAAGGTCTCCGGCACCTGCGTCCGGGTGCCCGTCTTCACCGGCCACTCGCTCCAGATCAACGCCCGCTTCGCCCGGCCGCTCACCCCGCAGCGGGCCCACGAGCTGCTCGCCGACGCACCCGGGGTCGCGCTGACCGCCGTACCGACGCCGTTGCAGGCCGCCGGTCAGGACCCGACCTACGTGGGTCGGATCCGCGCCGACGAGACCGTCGAGTACGGGCTGGCCCTGTTCTGCTCCAACGACAACCTGCGCAAGGGTGCCGCGCTCAACGCGGTGCAGCTCGCCGAGCTGGTCGCCGCCGAGCGCCGCTGACCGGCGCGGTCGCCGCCACACCCAGCTCTCGTCGAACACCGAGCCCTCGCCGTCCGTCGGCGGGGGCTCGGTGTCGTTGCGGCGGTCGCCCGCGACGGCCGGCAGACCGTGCTTGGATGGGTCGGAGACGATCGTCCAACCTGGAGGAGACCCATGCCGGATGACCGCACCCAGCAGGCGTTGACCGATCTCGTGGCCGGCCGCTCGATGGGCGTGCTCGCCACCATCAAGCGGGACGGGCGTCCGCAGTTGTCCACGGTGCTCTACTCCTTCGACCGGGAGGCGGGTCTGATCCGGGTCTCGGTCACCGACGACCGCGCCAAGACCGCCAACCTGCGCCGCGACCCGCGCGCCAGCTTCCACGTCAGCAGCGAGGACGGCTGGGCGTACGCGGTGGTCGAGGGACGTGCCGAGCTGACCCCGCCGTCCGCCGAGCCTGGCGACGAGACGGTCGAGGAGTTGGTGGCGCTCTACCGAGGGCTGAGCGGGGAACACCCCGACTGGGACGAGTACCGCCAGGCCATGGTCGACGAGGGGCGGATCGTGCTCCGCCTGCACGTCGAGCGGCTCTACGGCATGCCGCCCCGGGGCTGACCCCAGGCGATCACCCCGGCTCGATCACACGGTAGCCGCCCCCAGGTCGGCGTTACCCCCTGCCGAGCGGCGGGTAGACGTGCCGTGCCGACACCGAGAGGGGAGCACCATGACAACGGTCGGAGAGTTCATGACGACCCGGTTGGTGACGATGGACGGCAACGACACGCTCATCGCGGCCGCGCAGGAGATGCGCGACAGCGCGATTGGGGATGTGGTGGTGACCGACGGCGACAGTGTGGTCGGCATCGTCACGGACCGGGACATCACGGTCCGAGGTGTCGCAGAGAACATGGACCCGGGCTCGACCCGGTTGAACCAGATCACCACCCGCGACGTGATCACGGTGAGTCAGTACGACGATGCCGTGGCCGCCGCGGACCTGATGCGGACGTACGCGGTACGCCGACTCCCGGTGATCGACGACGGGCGCCTGATCGGCCTGGTTTCCATGGGTGACCTTGCGGTCGAGCGCGAACCGCAGTCGGTGCTGGCCGACATCAGCGCCGACGACCCGAACAACTGATCGTCCGCCGCGGACGCGCCGGCCCTCCCCTCGCGGGAGGGCCGGCGTCGGTCGTCCAGGCCCGGCGTGGTGCCGGCGGGCCGGGCGCGCCGCTCACCCGATCCGGGCGAGGTTGGCCGGGGCAGCGGCGGGGACCCGTGCGGGGACGTGCCGAGCCGGCCGTACCCGTGACGCGAGCGCGCCGGGTGGGACCCGGGCCCGGCGAACTGGGGGAGGAGTGGACCCGATGGTGGACGCGACCACGAGGTTCTTCGAGGACCTGGACCGGCGGGGGTACGAACCCCTGCTGGCGAAGGCCTCCGGGACGCTGCGCATCGACCTGCACGAGGGCACGCAGACCCGGCACTGGCTGCTGGCCATCGACCATGGCCGCCTGGAGGTGAGTCAGGAGGACCGGGAGGCCGACACCGTCATCTGGGCGAGCCCGACCCTCTTCGAGGAAATCGCCAGTGGCCGCGACCACGGGCTGGCCGCCCTGCTGCGCGGGGACATGACTGTCTCCGGTGACGCCCGGCTGGTGGTGCAGGTGGAACGAATCTTCCCGGGTTCCCCGGACGCCCGTGGGCCGCGTCGGCGCTTCACCCAGGAGGTGCACTGATGGGGCAGAGCAACACGATCCGGATCCTGGACGGCAACACCTTCGTCGTCTGCGAGGACACCGGTGACATCGAGGCAACGCCGAGCGAGCCCACCGGGCTCTTCTCTCTCGACACCCGGTTCCTGTCGACCTGGGTGCTGACCGTCAACGGTGAACGCCTCAACTCCCTCTCCTTCGACGACCTGCAGTACTTCGAGTCGCGGTTCTTCCTGGTCCCGGGGATGGCCACGCACTACGTGGACGCGAAGCTGTCGATCATCCGGGAGCGCGCGGTGGGCGGCAGCTTCCGGGAGCAGCTCACCATCCTCAACCACGACGAGAAGCCGGTCGACCTGGAGATCCGGATGGAGGCGGCGTCGGACTTCGCCGACCTGTTCCAGGTCAAGGACGAGATCCTCAACAAGAAGGGCGAGAACTACGCCGAGGTCGAGCCGGACAAGCTGCGGCTGGGCTACCGCCGGGGCAATTTCCGGCGCGAGACGGTCATCTCCTCGTCGACGGAGGCCCGCTACGACAGCAGGGGTTTCGCGTACACCGTCCATCTGGAACCCAACGAGCAGTGGGACACCGCCATCGACGTGCAGACCCACGCCCTCGGGCCCGGGGGCCGGGATCTGCGGATGGGCGTACGGGTGCACGGCACCGAGCGGCTCGCCCTCCAACACGACCTGGAGCAGTGGATCGCCGACGCCCCGAAGGTCAACAGTGAGCACGGTCGGGTCGCCAGCACGTACCGGCGCAGCCTGATCGACCTGGCGGCGCTGCGCTTCTCACCGCTGTCGCTCGGCGGCGCCTCGCTGCCCGCCGCCGGCCTGCCCTGGTTCATGACCATGTTCGGCCGGGACAGCATCCTCACCTGCCTGCAGACGTTGCCGTTCACCCCGCAGCTGTCGAAGACGACGCTGCGCATCCTGGCGTCGCTGCAGGGCAGCCGGTTCGACGACTTCCGGGACGAGGACCCGGGGCGCATCCTGCACGAGATGCGGTACGGCGAAACCGCCGCGTTCGAGGAGCAGCCGCACTCGCCGTACTACGGCTCGGTGGACGCGACGCCGCTGTTCCTCGTGCTGCTCGACGAGTACGAGCGGTGGACCGGGGACGTCGCGCTGGTCAAGGAGTTGGAGCAGGAGTCCCGGGCCGCGTTGAGGTGGATCGACAACTACGCTGACCTGGTCGGTAACGGCTACATCTGGTACGAGCGGCGCAACACCGAGACCGGCCTGGAGAACCAGTGCTGGAAGGACTCCTGGGACTCGATCTCCTACTCCGACGGCACGTTGCCGCCGTTCCCGAGAGCCACCTGCGAGGTGCAGGGGTACGCGTACGACGCGAAGGTCCGCGCCGCCCGACTGGCCCGCGAGTTCTGGGGTGACCCGGAGTTCGCCGACCGGTTGGAGCGGGAGGCGGCGGAGCTGAAGGAGCGGTTCAACCGGGACTGGTGGGTGGCCGACGGCGAGTTCTACGCCCTGGCCCTGGACCCGGACGGCCGCCAGTGCGACATCCTCAGCTCCAACATCGGCCACCTGCTGTGGAGCGGGATCGTCGAACCCGAGCGGGCGGAGAAGCTCGCCGCGCACCTGGTCGGGCCGCGGCTCTTCTCCGGCTGGGGGGTGCGCACGCTCGCCGAGGGGGAGACGCGGTACAACCCCATCGGCTACCACAACGGCACGATCTGGCCGTTCGACAACTCGTTCATCGCCTGGGGCCTGCGCCGCTACGGCTTCGCCGAGGAGGCCGCGATCATCGCCAACGGCATCCTGGACGCCGCCACGTACTTCGACGGCCGGTTGCCGGAGGCGTTCGGCGGCTACCCGCGGGAGCTGACCAAGTTCCCGGTGGAGTACCCGACGGCGTGCAGCCCGCAGGCCTGGTCGACGGGCGCGCCGCTGCTGCTGTTGCGCACCATGCTCGGTCTGGAGCCGCACGAGGGTCACCTGGCGGTCGAGCCGCGGCTGCCGGTGGGGATGGGCCGTATCGAGGTGCTGGACATCCCGGGGCGCTGGGGTCGGGTGGACGCGTTCGCCCGGGGACGAATGGACCTGGACAACCTCGCCGACTGACCGAGGCGAGGGTCGAACCGGCGGTGGCGCGCCACCCGCGTCCCCGCCGGTTCGCCGCCGAGGCGAACCCCAGCCCGTCGGGGTAGATTCTGCGGATGCCGGAGCTCGTGTACCCGCCCGTTATCGCCACCGCCAAGACGATGTTCCGTCTCCTCGACCTGAAGATCACCATCGAGGGCGCCCACCACGTACCCCGTACTGGCGGGGCGGTGTTGGCCAGCAACCACGTCAGCTACCTCGACTTCATCTTCGCCGGTCTGGGCGCGAACGCGTCGGGGCGGCTGGTCCGCTTCATGGCCAAGGAATCGGTGTTCACGCACCGGATCTCCGGCCCGCTGATGCGCGGGATGCGGCACATTCCGGTGGACCGGCAGGCCGGCGCGGGCTCGTTCCGGGCCGCCGTGGCCGCGTTGAAGAAGGGCGAGGTCGTCGGCGTCTTCCCCGAGGCGACGATCAGCCGGTCGTTCACCGTCAAGGAGCTCAAGAGCGGCACGGTCCGGATGGCCCGGTCGGCGAAGGTGCCGGTGCTGCCGGTCGCGTTGTGGGGCACCCAGCGCCTCTGGACCAAGGGCCGCCCGCGCACCCTGACCCGCCGGCACACGCCGATCACCATCCTGATCGGTGAGCCGATCAACCCGGCGGACTTCCCGGACCCGAACGTGCTGGCCGCCGAGCTGACCACCCGGCTCAGCGCCCTGGTCGACCGGGCGCAGCGGGATTATCCGGACACTCCGGCTGGCCCGGACGACACCTGGTGGCAGCCCGCGCACCTGGGCGGCAGCGCGCCCACCCCGGAGGAGGCCGCCGCCCTGGACGCCGCCGCCGAGCAGCACAGCCCCAGCGCCTGACGCCGGGTTGGCCGGATCGTTCCGCACCCGGGCAGAATGGTGTCTGCCGGCGCGAACGCCGTCCGGCCAGGATCTACGTCATGAACAGAGCAGCACTCGTCGTGATCGACGTGCAGGAGTCCTTCCGGCAACGCCCGATCTGGGCGTACGGGTCCAACCCCGACATCGTCCGCCAGGTCGACCGGCTGGTGGCTGCCGCCCGGCAGCGCGGCGACCTGGTGGTCTGGGTCCTGCACTCGGAGCCGGGCACGGGCGGGTTGTTCGACCCCGCCCTCGGGTACGTGCGGCTGATCGACGGGCTGGTTCCCGCCGAGGGTGAGCCGACGCTGGTCAAGACCGCGCACAACGCGTTCACCACCACGAACCTTCAGCAGTTGCTGACCCAGGCGGGCATCACCGACATCGCCGTCTGCGGCATCCGCACCGAGCAGTGCGTGGAGACCACCACCCGGGTCGGCGCGGACCTCGGTTACCGGATGACGTTCGTCACCGACGCCACGCTGACCTTCCCCATCCCGCACTGGGACCTGCCCGAGTCGGCGACGGTCGCGGAGATCCTCGCCGACCCGCGCACCCTGACGAACGAGGAGATCGTGACCCGCACCGAGTACGCGCTGGCGGGCCGCTTCGCGACCATCCGGACCGTGGCCGAGCTGACCGGCGCGACCCTCGCCGGCAGTCGGGGCTGACGTCGTGACCCGGGTCGTCTTCCTGCTGGTCCCCCAGCTGCACCTGCTGGACCTCGCCGGGCCGGCCCAGGTCTTCTCCAGCGCCGCTGACCTCGGGTACGACTATCAGCTGCACTACGTCGCGGAACGCGAGCAGGTGCCCACCGTGCAGGGCGTACCGCTGGTCGCCGACACCCGGTGGCCCGAGCTGGCCCCGGACGACCTGGTGATCGTGCCCGGCTGGCGGCCGGCGGCGCACGGACCGCAGGGGCCGGTGTCGCCCGCTGACCTGCGGCGGCTCGCCGAGCACCACGCGGCTGGCGGCACGGTGGCCAGCGTCTGCGCCGGGGCGTACGCGCTCGGGCGGGCCGGGCTGCTCGACGGCCGGCGCTGCACCACCCACCACGAGGTGCAGGACGACCTGGCCCGCCGGCATCCGGCGGCCCAGGTCGTCCGCGATGTGCTGTACGTGGTGGACGACCGGGTGGTCACCTCGGCGGGCATCGCCAGTGGCATCGACGTGGCACTGCACCTGGTGGCGACCCGGCACGGCCCGGCGACCGCCGCGAAGATCGCCCGCACGCTGGTCGTCTACGCCCGCCGCAACGGGCACGAGCCGCAGGCCAGCGCGCTGATGCGGCACCGCTCACATCTCTCCGACTCGGTGCACCGGGTGCAGGATCTGATCGACAGCCGGTACGCCGAGCCGCTGCCGCTGGCCGAGCTGGCCGCCGCCGGTGGCGTCGCCGAACGAACGCTGACCCGGCTGTTCCGGGCGAGCACCGGCCTCACCCCGCTCGGCTATCAGCAGCTGCTCCGGGTGGAACGGGCCGAGCATCTGATCGGGCACGGCACGACCGTGGAGGCCGCCGCGCGGGCCGTCGGGTTCACCGATGCCCGGATGCTGCGCCGCCTGCGAGCCCGCCCCACGAGGTCGGATCCGGTCTCGAACGGTAGTAGTCGTCGCGGGAGTGGAACTCCACCGGCAACGAGCCGGGCAGCGTGACCCGGGTGTCGCCGGCGAGCAGGCCGGGGCCGGCCCGCAGCAGCAGCACGTCGCGCTCCTGGGCGGAGAGGTCGACCAGTTGGGGACGGGTGAGCCGGAACATGGCCACCGCCCGGCGGACCTGCCGGGCCAGCGCCACCACCTCGGCGGCCGCTCCGCGCAACGCCAGCGCCGGCTGCTGAATGGTGCGCAGCGCGTCGCAGACGATCAGCAGCTGCGCCGGCGCGTCCGGCTCGGCCGCCGGCAGCTCCAACCGGGACGGCCACTGCCAGCGGATCTGGCCGCTCATCAGGCCGTTGAGCCGGGCCGGCGGCCGGGCCCGGTGGGTGCCGTCGGCGACCAGCGACAGCTGCGCGCCGCTGCCCACCCAGCAGATCCGTTGGTCGGTGACGGTCACCGCGACCGGCTCGGGCAGTTGCCAGCGGCATCGCATCTCGCTGGGCCCGAGCAGGTAGCCCGCGACCAGCAGCCGGTGTCGCCCGAGCACCCGTTCGCCAGGCCTCGGTCGAAGGTTGTAGTCGCGGTCCAGGGGTGGGCCCACGCCGTCGTCTTCGGCGTCGAACCGGTGGGGACCGATGAAGAAGGGGGACGCGTCGGCGTGCATCGTCACGACCTTCCGGTCAGCTGGCTGTGTACTGAAGCCTGGCGGACCGGAGGGCCGCTGTCATGACGCCTGTTAGGGGGTCGGCCGGTCAGGTGTCGCCTGTGACCGGTAGATGCCGATATCCTCCGGGCGGACGAGACCGTCCTCGATCGCACGGGCGAGGAGAGCCGCCTTTGTGGCGGCTGGCCGCCCCGCCCGGGTGTACTTGATCCGCGCCCGGTCGACGTACTGCTTCACGGTGTGCTCGCTGATCTGCATCCGCCGAGCCACCGACGCCTTGGACATCGACTGGAACCACAGCAGCAGTGCCTCACGTTCCTTGTCGGACAGCATCGGCCGGTCCGGCCGTGGGTCGCCGACCATCGCACCGGCCAGCGCCGGCGGCACGTACGGGCGGTCGCTCGCGGCGGCCAGCACCGTCTCCACGCAGTGTTCGCGGCCCTCGTGCTTGGCCAGGAACGCCACCGCCCCGGCGTCCAGCGCGGCGAGCATCGTCTGTGGGTCGGTGTGCTCCGAGTAGACCACCACCCGCCGCCCGGCGGCGCTCAGCTCGCCCAACTTGTCCAACGCCATTCGCCCGTGCAGCCGCAGGTCGAGCAGGACGACGTCGGCGTCCGGCGCCGCCCGCAGCACCTCGTCCGGGTCGTCGCCGGTGGCGAGCACCGTGAGGCGCGGCTCGGTCGCGAGCCAGGCGCGGACCCCCTCGACCACCACCGGGTGATCGTCGACGATCGCCACCCCGACCGGCCGATCGCCGGTCACCGCCGCCACCGGGTCTGCGCCCATCTGATGTTCCCGTCCCGTTCGTAGAGGTACTCCACTGGCCCGTCGTCGTCTTCCGCAGGTGGCGGGCCGGTCGCCTCCGGCCCCTCCCGGTCCGGCGTGACCAGGCTGACCACCACCTCGTCCGGGCCGGAGACCACGGTCAGGCGCGCCCATCCCCGGGCGTCGGCGAGGGTGCCGGTGAGCGGGTCGGCCAACCGTCGGCGGACCTGCACCGGCAGCGGTGGTGGGGTGCCGATGGTGACCAGGTCGATCGGTAGGCCGTTGCGTTCCGCCAGGTCGGCGGCGGCGCGCAACTCGTGCAACAGCGGGTCGGGCACATCGTCGGACTCGGCGATCAGGCGGCGCAGCCGGGCGGCGGCCAGCATGCAGCGGCGCTGCACCTCCGGGTCGTCCGGGTCGGCCTCGCCGGCGGCCAGGTCACCGAGGACCCGCCCGGCCGCCGAACTGGCCAGCGCGAGCCGGTCCCGGCGCTCCCGCAGGCCATGCTCGGCGGCGTCCCGCTCCGCGGCCATCGCGTGACCGGCGGCTGAGACGGCGGCCCGCTCCCGGGCCAGGCCGACGATGACAGTGCTGCCCACGAAGACCGCCACCGGCAGCGAGAACGTGCCGTAGACGTACATCACGTAGCGGGCCACGTCGGCCGGGTCGGGGCCATGCCTGAGCACGGCGACCAGCGCGATCAGCGCGTGCGTGCTCAACAGCGCGATCAGCCCCGCGACGCGTCGACCCCACACCGCCAGCACGAAGAACCAGCCGAGGGTGCCCCACACCCAGTTGGCGGCGGTGAACAACTGTCGCTCGCCGGCCGCGGCGAAGACGGCCGCGTCGACGACCAGCAGCAGCCCGGCCAGCGGCCACGGCGGCAGCGGTGAGCCCTGCAGCAGCCGCACCCCGGCCACCGCGCCGGTCACGGCGACCAGGATCCACGCGCCGAGCACCACCGTTGGCGCGGCGAACTCCGCGCGGGCGCCCAGCACCGCCGGCAGCGCGATCGCGACGTGCCAGGCCAACGCGATGGCGACGGCGGCGATCCGGGCACCCCGGTCGGAGGCGTGCGCGACGGCGGCCGGCGCGGCGAGCGTCGCGCTGGAGGCCGGCTCCCGAGGTGTCGGAACTGCCGTCCGGTGCGGTGCCTCGGCAGTGTCGGTGGGGTGCACCGGGGTGTTCAGGTCAGCCGACACCGGGCCACTCCAGTCGAATCCGGGTGCCGACGCCGACCGTCGACCGCACCTCGGCCCGCCCACCGACGGTTGCCATCCGGCCGCGGATCGACTCGCGCAACCCGTACCGGTGCGGTGGGACGGTGGCCAGGTCGAAGCCGGGGCCGTCGTCGACGACCTCGACCACGACGCCGATCGCGTCCCGGGTCAGTCGCAGCGTGGCGCTGGCGCCGGGGGCGTGGCGGACCACGTTGGACAGCGCCGCGTAGGTGCTCTCGCCGATCGCGTCGGCCACCCCGACGGGGACCGCGCAGGGTGCCAGGTCCAGTCGGACCGCAAGCTCGGGCAGCCGGCCGACCACCGACCGCAACCGGCCGTCGAGCGGCACCGGGCCGTCTCCGGCGACCGGGTGGATGTCGGTGAGCGCGACGAGGGTACGCAGGTCCGCCGCGCACCGGTCCCGGAAGGCGGTCGAGGGCCCGGCGACCGCGCCCAGACCCACCATGGTCAGCGTCCCGAGCACGGTGTCGTGCAGGTCGCGGTTCTGTTGGCGTTCGGCCTCGCGGGCGGCGCGGGCGACCAACGCCTCCCGGGTCAGCCGCTGGTGCTCGACGAAGGCGCGGTCCGCCCGGCCGATGCGCCGGCGCATGACCGCCGCCATCATCGCCGTGCAGGCGGTCTGCGCCAGCAGCGTGGCCGCGTGCGCCCGCGCTTCGGTGGGGTTGCCGGCCGCCTGCGCCCCGGTCACGTACGTGGCGATCACGAGCAGGCCGGCCGGAATCGACCAGCGCGCCGGGGCGGTGGCCTGGGTGTTGATCACCGTGGTGCTGGCCAGCACGGCGATCCAGCTGCCCTCCCCGGGCAGCACCTCGGGCGCCACCAGCACCGGGATGAGGAGGCAGGTCAGCGCGGTGACCGCCACGTCGCCGGCGACGAGGACGGGACCGATGCCGTGGCGTAACGCGCGGTGCGCGTACCAGAGGGACCAGCCGGTCAGGACGGCCACAGCGGGCAGCAACACCGCCTGCTCGACCGGCGGGGTCTGCACCGACACGGCCACCCCCGCGGCGAACAGCCCGCAGGTCAGCCGCAGCAACGCTGGCAGCGTGGTGAAGATGAAGCCCAGGGCTCCGCCGGCCGGATTGTCCAACGTGGGAGGCGGCATGGTGGGGGTGGCAACGGCCGGCATCGGGAAGTGCCCTTCCGACAACGACCCGGTCCGGGTCCACACGGTATAGATCGACATCGGACAATAACATGGCCGACGACAAGTGATAACCCCATTCTGCGCGGAGTGTCGCTGATGTGTCACTCTGCGCCGCTGTGTGCACGGACTGTTCCTGCCGGAACCGGCAGCGCCCGTCGCCCGTCTCATCCCCGGGTGGAAGGTGGTGAGCCGGATGCGCGCGTCCCGGACGGTACTGGCGGTGACACTGCTCGGCCTGGCGTTGGGCGGCTGCGGTGGCACGGAGATCGGGCCCGGCGGGGCCGACCAGCCCGCTCCGGCGCAGATCGTCGACGGGTGGACGTCCTGCGCCAAGGACGCGCCACGGGCCGGCGACATCATCCCGATACCGTCGCCGCCGACGGCGAACGAGCCGACGATCGGTCGCATCGACCCCGCGTTCACCCCGGTCGCGGCCTTGACCTGCGGACGGGAGGTCCGGCCGGGCCGCAACGGCGGCCACGAGCAGATCGCCACCGAACGACGCGCCGACGAGATCGCCCCGCTGCTCGCCGCGCTACGCCTGCCCAACGAGCAGGCCGACGGAGACACCGCCTGCACCCTCGACATGGTCATCCCACCGTGGTTGGCCCTGCTGGACGACCGGGGGCGCTGGCTGCGGCCGTACCTGCCGACGGACTCCTGCGGCAAACCGCGCCCCGAGGTGACCGCCGCGCTCGCCGGGCCGCAGTGGACCACCGTGGACACCCGTACCATCCGGCAGGTCGAAACCGCGACGGCCGAAGCCGCCGGGTGCGCCCAGCAGTGGACGGACATGGTGTGGGTGGAGACCAGAAACGGCCGCCCCGGCCCGCCCGGGGCGGCGGTTTCCGGGCCGCTGCGCCTCTGCGTCTACGAGGTGCCCACGTCGATCCAGGGCGGCGAGAAACCGCCAGGTGATTTCGTGTACGGCGGGCCGCTGCCGACCGAACGTCAGGCGGGCGTGCTCCGGGCGCTGTCCAACCGTCGGGCGGTGGTCGACTGCGACACCCCGGCGTCCCGCTTCGCGGTGCTGCGCCCGCTCGACGGGGCGGGCCCCGACCGGTACGTGGAACTCGACGGCTGCCGACGGTTCCTGGTCGCGCCAGCGACGGGCGAGGCACAGCTCGGGCAGGGCGACGAGGCACTGGCCGCCCTGCTCGGGCCCGTCTAGACGGCCTCAGCCTGAGCGCGGCGTCACCAGCTCTCCGGGCGCTCGAGGTCCCGGGCCGGCCGGTACCCGCCGAGGATCGCCAAGCCCTCCGCCTCGGTGTAACCGTTCCCCCGACCCTTGCGGAACGCCTCGACGTAGCAGGGCTTGACCACCATCTCCAGCACATCCCTGCCTTGCCGGCGGGCCCGGTAGGGGCCGGCGACAAGATCTCCGCGCCGGGCGTCGTCGCTGATCGGAGCGAGTTGCGCCCGAACGGTCAGCCAACGGCCGGATGCGTCACCGACCACCAGGGAGCCCTCGACGAAGGAGTCCCGAGCCGACCGGCCGAGCGTGACCGAGCACTCCAGCAACCGTCCATCGGGCGGCAGCGACTCCAGCCGGAACGGCACGACGCAGCGGTGGGCACCGTCGAACCGGACCCGGCTCGCCGTACCGACCGCCTCGTCGCGGGTGGTCGCGTAGATGTCCAACTGAGCCCAGAGTTCGTTCGCGGGTTGCCAGCGGACGAACCATAGCTTCCGGTCCCCGGACGGATCGAACCAGGCGACCCCCGAGCGGTCACCGACCCGTACCTCGGTCCGTCCCTGCGGTCGCCCCTGCGAGGACAACGTCTGCTGGAGTCCGTCCAGCAACACTTCGGTGCGCGCCAACACGAAACGAGCATGACCACTCGGGCCCCGAAACTCGACGCTCTCGATGCCCCGTCCGGTGCGCCACGACGCGAAGGTGGCATCGTTGACCAGCGCGTCGGTCGAGAAGTGCACCGTCGCGGCGTCGGCACCGACCTCCTCGGGGCGTACGGTCCCATCGCTCTGCGCCTCCGGCAGCATCAGCGCTGCGGCCGGCATGATCGGGTCATCGGTGCTCCGAACGCCCGGGATCGCCAGCACCACCGAGGTGAGAGCGACACATGTCGCTGCCAGGCCGCCGACGATCAGTCCCCGTCGACGCAGCCGCAACCGCCGGCCGCGATGCCGGGCCTGTTGCACGATCGGCGTCGGATCGATGTCGCCGCCAGCCTGATGCTTGAGCGTGGTGGCGAGCTGCTCATCGAGATCACTGAACATCAGAGCTCTCCTGCCCGTGCGTGGGTTGCCGCTACCTGTCGTTGACGCAGCGCCGCCAGGGCGCGCTTCGCATGTGTGCGAACCGTGCCGGTCGAACAGGCGAGGATGTCGGCGATCGACGTGTCGTCGAGATCCTCGTAGTAGCGCAGAACGATCACGGTCCGCTGACGCGTCGGCAGAGCACAGACCAGCCGCCACAGCGCGTCGCGCTCGGCGACCCCGGCGGCTTCGTCCGTGGTGCCGGCCCGATCAGTCACCGCGGCGACCGAGACCTCCCGGCTGCTTCGCTGTCGCCACCACGAGTGGTGAGCGTTGACGAGCATGCGGTGGACATAGGCGTCCGGACGATCCGTCCGGGAGATCCGCCCCCACCGGGCGTACGCCTGCGCCAGGACCTCCTGAACCAGGTCCTCGGCCCGGTGCTCGTCACCGGTCAGCAACCGGGCGAGCCGCACCAGCGCCGAAGTGCGAGCGAACGCGTACTCCTCGAACGTCACGCACTATTAACGCCATGAAGCGGCCGGCCCGTAGACACCTGGCGGGCACTTCATGCGCGGCAGGCTCGAATCGATCTCGTGATGCGACTACTTGTCGCTGACGTAGGTGCCCCGCTGCGGCACGGTCATCACCAGTCCACGCTCTCGCAGTAGGCGCACTGCCGCGCGAACCGTGCCGCGAGCGACGCCGTACTCCTGCTGAAGCGTGGATTCACTCGGAATCGGGCGCCTGGGCGCCAGCTCCCCGGTCTCAATCCGTTTGGCGATCACGTCCGCGAGCTGAACGTAGATCGGTGTCGGAGCCAGCGGATCGATCATGAAGGCAACCTAGGGCACGTCTATAGACGTCCAGGTCGTCGGTACGTCTATAGACGTACAAGGACGTACAGGATTACGGTCAATGCGGAGAGAGTGACGCACCGTAGGAGGCCGAATGCGAGCGGTCCGCTTTCATGACTGTCTGTTGTCGGCGGTGATGACCCTGGCGTGGCTTCACCGTCCGACCTGGAGTTGCCTGGGTCGGCGCTACGTGTGCCGCTGTGGTGCCGAGCTGCCCTGCCGGTCCCGCCACCGCATCCCCTGGAATCAGCCGCAGTGGCCCGGTGAGCACCAATGACGAAGCACGGACCGATCCTGCCGCTCTGGCTGTGTGAGACGTGCGGCCGACCCTGGCCGTGTGCCGCGCGCCGCCTTGAGCTGCTGAGCGACTATGCCGCCTCTCCGATCTCGCTGGCCCTCCACATGGGCGCGTGCCTGACGTCCGCCAAGACGGACATGAGCTGGGCTCCACCGGACGCCCTCCAGCGCCGCTTCCTCGGCTGGATGCCGTGACCGGGTTCAACTCCGGCGATGTGGTGCTGATCGGGTCGGCGTGTTCGATGCAGTTCAGCGGTGAACGGGCGCTTCGCATCCGGCTCGTCTCAGTCGGCAGCCTCGACCCGTACCACGGCTGGGTGTGGTTGACGGGCTATGTCCTCGACGCGAAGGGCAGGGCAACCGACAAGCGAGAGGTGTACGTCCAGCGTGCGGGCATCGTGGTCGAGGAGAGGCATGCCAGTTCGCCACCGCTCGACCGCCGCAGTCTGCCCTTCGGTGAGGTCAGAGCCGCTGGACGATCTGGATCGGACTGCCATCCGGGTCGGCCGTCCAAGCGATCAGCAGGCGATCGAGCCACCGATGCGGTGCCGCCAGGGCCGGGGCGCCGTTCGCCGTGAGTTCTGCGTACGCGTGGGCGGTGTCGTCGGTCCAGAGGATCACCGCGGCCCGCTGGCCCTCGGGTACGGGGTCGAGCCCGTGGTCATCGCGGGTGGAGGCCACCGAGGCGATGCCGATCTTGTAGCCGTCGAGCGCGACATCGATGTGGATGGGCTCGCCCTCGGTCGGCACCCGGAAGGTCTCCGTGAAGCCCAGACCGGTGTAGAACTCGGCGGCGCGGGTGACGTCCTCGCTGAAGAGGATCACCTGAGGAGTGCGGAACATCGACACAGCCCGACGGTATCAGCGTCGTGAAATCCCGCTGTGCGTGCTGCTGGTGACCATCAGGCTCGCAGCGCTCTGCCGCTAATGGCTGGGCGGAAGGACTCCGTCGGCCGTGTAGCGCTCACCATCATCACCGTGGATCGTGGCACCGAAGTTCTCGGCGAGGGATCCGAACTCCCGGTAGGGGTCACTGCTGAAGTGACCCTTGATGTCGATGCCACCTTCGAACCAGGTCAGCGAAACCACGCTGTCGTCCGCACACGTGTACAGGTAGATCGGCTGACGGCCCTCTTCCCAACCAAGCCATCCCCCTGCCTTGGGAGTGAATCTCAGATGGCTGGTGGCGTGGGTGCGTCCCTGGTCAGCTTGGTCGTCGTCGTCCGTTGGTGTCGGCGCTTGGCGGCGGTCTTGGCTGTACCGATGGCCGTACAGTTGATCTATGGCGGCGGCTGAGAGCGGGAACACTGGGCGCTTCCGCGATCCGAGGCACTGGCTGCGCGGCTTGGCTGCCGGCGAAATCCTCGTCCGCTGCCCACGCTGTGCAGAACGTGCCTCGGTCCTTCCCCGTCCCGAGGATCTGGCCGTCGGTACGCGGCGTGATGTCTGGCTGCGCCGTCGGCTCAGTTGTCTCGGGTGCGCATATGCGGACCTCTGGGCAGCTTCGCGCCTCGCAAACAACGCGCGCGCCTTCCCTGGCTTCTCGGGCCCGAATGACCCCTACTTCGGCCTGCCCCTCTGGTTGTCGACCGGGTGCCGTGGGCGTGTGCTCTGGGCGTACAACGCTGAGCACCTGGACCTGCTGGAGGCGTACGTGTCCGCTCGGTTGCGGGAACGCGGCCAGCACATGGGCAGCCAGACCCTGGTTGAGCGCTTGCCAGCGTGGATCAAGGACGGCAGGCACCGCGCCGAGGTGCTGGACGCAATAGGGCAGCTTCGGGCGCTACTTGCCTGGCCGCCGGCTAACCGGCAGAAGTTGCAACAGCGATGGAGCGGCAGTGGTAGAGCGGATCTCCTCGCTCCGGAGGTCGATGATGGTGGCTGACGAGGATCCACCGCTGACGGAACTGGTAGCCGGCACAGACGACGACGTCTGGCGATTCGCTGAGACGGTGGGCCGTGAGCAGGCTCTGGCGTACGCGCAGGAGTGGATACGAAGCGACGAACCTGACGTACGTGACGTTGGGTTCACGGCGCTCGGAGCGGTGGCGTTGAACTATCCACCGGCGCTCGATGCGTTGCTCGATCACGCTGACGCGGGCTGCGCCGATCGCGATGCGTGTGTTCGGGCAACGGTGGCCCAAGCGCTGGGCAACCAGAGCAGCGAGCAGCGGTGTGTGCCGTTCCTGCTGCGGCTACTCGACGACGCCGAGGTCGTGGTGCGTCGGATCGCGATCGGCGGCCGCCCCATCACGCTGGATGAACCAGCAGCCGATGATCCCGCGGTCATGGCACTGATCGGGCGGCTCGCGGACGGCGACGCGACGGTGCGTGACTGGGCGGCGTTTGCGCTCGGCAGCCAGCTTGATGTCGACTCACCGCAGATCCGTGCTGGGCTGCGGAGCCTGCTTGGCGAATCGGACACCGATGAGGCGTACCCGGCGGCGGAAGCCGCCCTTGGCCTGGCTCGCCGCGGGGACCCCTCGGCGCTCGCCGCTATCGCCGATCGGTTGACCAGGCCGGACCCCGGATCGTTGTGGCTGCGCGCCGCCGCCGAACTTGCCGACCCGCGCCTGACTCCGGCGCTCGTCCAGTTGCGTACACCGGATAACGAGCCGGACGATCCCTGGGTCGAGGGGCTTGAGCGCGCCATCGCCTGTTGCACCGCCGCCATGACGGACGGCGCGAGCGGCGTCGCCGCACTGCCCCCGTCCCCCTGATAGGTGCGCGATCCGTGTCGCGACGTGCGTGCGATCAGTAGGGCAGCTTGATGCCGTGCCGGGACAGGGTCTCTGCGTAGAAGCCCAGCAGGGCGTCAATGTCCTCAACCGCGGCGTCCAGCTCATCGAGGACTTCGGCGTCGCGCTGCCGTTCGCGCAGCGCTCGGGCTGCTCCGGCGAGCTGCGTCCGGAGCGTCGCCAGGGTGTCGCCCTGGACGTGAAGGCCGGGAAATGCCCGGCCGAGCAAGTGGACGACGGCGTAGTTGCCGGACCGCGACAGCACCTCGGCTCGTTCCTGCTCCATGCCGCGATGATCTCAGGCCGCCTTGGCTGGTGCAGCCAACACGGGTGGCTGGTCAGTTGTGCTTCGCGTGGTCACGCCATTCGTCGTCGTCTCGTGTCGGGGCTTGCAGGCAGTCTTGGCTGTACGGGTGGCTGTACGGCCATGTCTTTGGTGCGAAGATCCCCTTCGCATGCTGGACAGTCGGCTGATCTTCCAGCCGCGATTGAGGGGGACAGCGGTGGAGCTCCTGATCACCAAGCCGTTCGATGCCGCCCGTGTGTTGGCTGACCTGAGGTTCATCTACGCTGACACGCTGCGCTCCACACGGGTCTTCGGAATTGCCGTCGTGGCCGTTGGTGCTGGCCTTGGGGGTCTACTCCTGGCCACCTCCGGCATGAGCGGTCTGGTGCTTGTCCAGCTGGCGATAGCGCTCTTCGGCATCCACATCGCCCTTGGCGTAAGCCAAAACCTTCGGCGTGCAGTGTCGGACCTCCCCGCGACATGTCAGCAGGAGGCGCTCCTCATCGTGACCGAGGAGGGCATCACCGAGGAGTATCCGGCGGTCCGGAGCGAGGTCCTCTGGTCGGCAATCATCCGTGTCGTAGAAACCGACACCGGTTGGCTGCTCTTCTACGGTTCCCGACACGCCATGTCTGTGCCGAAGGACGGCCTGGGTGAGGACCAGGAGGCGCAGTTTCGGGCTTACCTCGCTGCGCGTACGCCGGTGACGGCCTGAGGGGACTGGTCCTCCACAAGCGTGGCCGGCCCGCCCGGCCGATGCACGCCTGCGCGAAGCACCTCTTCGGCTGACTTGGCTGTATGAATGGCTGTACGGGGGCCGTGGTGATCGTCTCGACCGGCAGCGGGGTGCCGCTGACCTGCGGCGGTGAGGGTGCGCCCGGCAGGATTCGAACCTGCGGCCTTGGGATTAGAAGTCCCCTGCTCTATCCGCTGAGCTACGGGCGCGTGTGGCGTGGATGTCGCGCCCAGAGGGTACCGCCGTCCCGTTGCCCGGCGGCGAAAAGGGTGCCCGCGTCCGCGTCGCCGAGCAGGGTCTCACGTCCACCGTGTAGCAGGCATCCGGGTTCCCGGGGGACGGCCGGGCGTCGGGCCGTACCTTTGGCTGGTGCTGCTGGATTCCGACGCCGAGAGCGACGTCGCCTACGAGCTGTGCCAGGTCGTCGGTCGTGCCATCCTGCCGTACCGGTCATCTGGCGTCTTCGGTACCGCGTTCTTCTTCCAGGGCGGCGACGACCCGGTGGGGGAGTCGCTGCTGACGGCGGCCGACCTGGTGGGCGGTTCGGTGGGTGAGTTGAGCTTGCGGGCGAGCGTCACGGAGCCGGCGGGGGTGGCACCGGCCGTCCTGTCTGAGGCTGAGATCGTGCCCGGTTGGGCCCGCTTCCCGGGTGACGGGGTCGCGGTGTTGCCGACCGCTGGCCTGCACCGGTATGCGGGCGACGGCGGCTGGCGGTGGCGCGTCCAGCCGGTGCCGGCGGGGATCGCCGCCGGGCCCGAGGTGGTCGCCCGCCTCGACGCCGACGGCAGTTCCGCTTTCGTGCTGGCCCATGGCGTACGCGAGGACGGGTCGCGCCCGCTGGAGGTCGCGATCGAGCGGGTGGTCCGCGACGGGGACGCCGTGCTGATCACCACGGAGCTGCCTCCGGGGTACGTCGGCGCGCCGGTCTTCATCGTCCAGGCTGATGCCGGTGGTGAGGTGTCCCCGTACTGCCTGGGTCTGGTGTTGCCCGGCGTCGGCGCGCACCCGGTGGCGACCTTTGACCGGATCCGCGCCGTCCTGCCGGCGACGCCCGGCGACCTCTGAACCGCGTCGGCCGGCCTGGTCAGCTGCCGGGCGTCGGCACCCCCGCCGAATCCGCCGGCTGTGTGCTGACCGCGTGCACGTCGGCAGGTGCCGCGTGGGCAGGTGCCGCGTCGGCCGGGGCGGTGGGGCCGGCGGCGAGGAACGCCTCGGCCCAGCGGCCCACCTCGTCGAAGACCTTCTTGCGTACGGCGGGGCCGGAGAGCGTGAGGTCGTGCAGCCCGCCGTCGAAGCGGGCCAGGGTGACGTGGCGGCCGAGGCGGGGCGCGTAGCGGACCATGTGCTCGACGTCCAGTACGGCGTCGGCCAGGGTCGCGTTGTCGTGCCACTTGGTGCCCCGGAACGACCGGGTCGAGCAGGCCAGCAGCACCGGCACCTGGATGTCCAGTCCGGCGCGGAGCCGACGTTGCCCGGTGCGGATCGCGTTCAGCCAGCCGGCCCGGACCGGGAACCCGGCCAGCGGCTTCCACGCCAGGTCGTAGGTCCACTCGCCGCGGTGGTCGGAGTGGATGCTCTCGCCGTACACCGTGCCCAGCCCGAACGGGAGGATGCGGTGCGGCGCCCTGCGGCCCAGCCGGGACGCGGCGGCCGCGAGGGGTCGGCGCACCGCCCAGGGGGCGTTCAGGTCGAAGAAGGGGCTGTTGAGCACCAGGCCGTCGATGGTGCCGGTGTCGCGGCGGGCGTCCGCCCAGAGCGAGAGGATCAGGCCGCCGGTGGAGTGGCCCATCGCCAGCAGAGTGTCGTGCCCGTCGTCCTTGCGGATGATCTCGGCGGCGGCGTCCAGTTCGGGGAAGTAGTCGCTGATGTCGAGGCAGAAGTTCGGGGTCTGGGCCGGGAGCAGGCTGCGACCGTATTTGCGCAGGTCGAGCGCGTAGAAATCCCAACCTCGCTCGGCGAAGAAGTCGGCCAGGTGGGTCTGGAAGAAGTAGTCGACGAAGCCGTGCACGTAGAGCACGGCCCGCCCGGTGGGGCGCTCGGCCCGCCGCCGGACCAGGGTCGCGACAACGGGGCCCTCGTCGTCGGTGCCCAGGTCGATCGTCTGCCGCTCGTACGGCGGCCCCAACACGTCCGGTTCCACGACCGCGACGCTACGCCGCCAACCTACTCAGCGGTAGCCCGCGTCCTGGCCGCCCTGCCCTCCCGCCCCTGCCCTCCCGCCCCTGCCCTCCCGGCCCTCCCCGGTCCGGCCCTCCCTGCCCTCCCCGGTCGATCATGAAGTTGTGGTGGTTCGCAAAAAGGGCGATTGCGCATCTAGTGCCCACCACAACTCCATGATCCACAGGGAGGGGTGAGGGTCAGGACAGTTCCGCGTCGGCCCGGCTGGGGTCGGCGGCGGGGATCTGCTCCTGGTCGTCGGCCGGGTTCAGCTCGCTCTGCGGGTGCGGGAGGTCGCGCAGGTGCTTGTTGTGCCGGGGCTCCTGCCGGGTCTTGGCGTCGTTGAGCCGGCGGCGCAGGTCGTCACGAACGTCGTTGAGCGCGGCGTGCAGATCCTCCTCGGTGGAGGTGGTGACGATCTTCTGCCGGCCGGCGATCCAGCACTCCAGGGTGACCTTCTGGCCGCGCGACTCCCGGTCCTTCACCGACACCTCCAGCTCGGTGGCGTCGGCGTGGAAGCTGGCGAGCCGGGCGTCGAGGGTGGCGAACTGCTCGGCGATCCAGTTGCGGTCGCCCTGCGAGAACCCGGCGCCCACCCGCAGGCACTCAGCCACGGTGGCCGGGTTCGCCACGGCGCTCATCGCCGCGCCTCGGAGGCGTTCGCGGAACCGAAGGTAGTGATCGTCATGGCGCTGACCTCTCGTCGACGTGGAGCTGTCGGTGGTGCGTTGATCAAGTCCTTACCCAGCTTGGGGGGCCGGGGAAACCGTTGACGGCGAGTCGGTGGGGTCGGTGGAGTCGGGCGGGGTTGGATCAGGGCGGGCGGGGCTGCGCGTAGCACATCGGGGCGTGATCAGGGCGTTGTCCACAGGTGGGTTCGTCATCCACAGGCCGGGGGAGGGGCGCTGGCGAGGGGCGCTCTCGGTGCCGATGCTCGGTGTCGAGTCGACTCGCGCTGGCAAGCCCCGATCCCCCTGGAGGGACGATGTTCGATACTTACGTGACAATCGTCGGCAATGTGCTGACAACGCCCGCGTGGCGGCGTACCACCCAGAGCAGCACCCTGGTGGCCAACTTCAAGGTCGCCTCCACCGCCCGCCGACTCGACCGGGACAGCGGCCGGTGGGTTGACGGCAATTCGCTTCGTGTCCGCGTCAACTGCTGGCGCAAGCTGGCCGAGGGGGTGGCGGCTTCCGTCATGGTCGGCGACCCGGTGGTGGTCTGCGGGCGGCTCTACACCCGCGACTGGACCGACGACGCCGGTAACCACCGCACGCTCTACGAGTTGGAGGCGGTCGCCGTCGGCCACGACCTGTCCCGGGGTCGGGCCCGGTTCCTGCGTAACCGGCCGAGCACGACGACCAGCACCGTGGAGGACGCCGAGGCCGAGAGCCGGGTGCGCGGCGAGCCCACCGAGCCGGTGCCCGCCGGGCAGGCGCCCGTGCTTCCCGACGACCGTCCGCTGGACGACGACTTCGAGCTGCCCGACTACGCCGAGTTGCGCACCAGCCCGTTCGGCGATGTCCCAGCGGACGACGACAGCTCCCCGAGCGGCGGGCCGGCCACCGCCCCGCCGGGCCTCGACGACGAGTTGGCCCCTGCGCCCGAGGCGGACGACGACAACGCCGACGGTGACCTGGACATCGAGTTGGGGCCGCCGCCGGACGAGGGGCAGCCGGAGCAGCCCGGTCGAGGGCGGCGTGGCCGGGGCCGGGTCCCGCAGCCAGCCTGACCGATCGGCTCCACCGTCGCGGGTTGGGCGGCCGTCGAGCGGGCCGGGTTCCAGGCCGGGTGGTACGGCACGACGGGGCCGGGTGGTACGGCACGACGGGACCGGGTGGTACGGCACGACGGGGGCGGGGTGGCGGCGCGACCAGCGTCGTCACCCCGCGTGACGGGCCCCGGCGGGCTGCCCTGTCAGTGCGCTCCAGTGGTTCTCGCCGCCGGTGCGGCACCGTGGGCTGGGCTGGCTCACGGGGCGCTCGTCTAGGCTGGCCGGCCGGAGGTGGTGCGGGTGCGACGGACAGCGCCGATGGCGAACGCGGTGGGGCTGCTGGCCGGGTACGCGCTGGACAGGATGCTCGGCGACCCCCGCCGGTGGCACCCGGTGGCCGGCTTCGGGCAGGCCGCTGGCGCGCTGGAGCGCCGCCTCTACCGCCCGGACCGGACGGCGGGTACGGCATTCACCGCGCTGGCCGTCGGAGGGCCGGTGCTGCTCGGGGCGGTCGCCGCAGCGGTCACCCGGCACCGGCCGGTGACCCGGGCGGTGCTTGTGGCCGCCGGCACGTGGGCCGTGCTGGGCGGCCGCACGCTACGCCACGAGGCGACCGTCATGGGTCGGACGCTGAGCGACGGTGACCTGCCGGCCGCCCGGCGACGCCTCGGTCACCTCTGCGGGCGGGACCCGTCAACGCTGGGCGAATCGGAGTTGGCCCGTGCCACCGTCGAGTCGGTCGCGGAGAACACCTCCGACGCGGTCGTCGCCCCGCTGCTCTGGGGTGCGGTCGCCGGCCTGCCCGGGTTGCTGGGCTACCGCGCGGCGAACACCCTCGACGCGATGGTCGGGCACCGGTCGGCCCGCTACGCGCGGTTCGGCGCCCCGGCCGCTCGGCTGGACGACGCGCTCAACCTGGTGCCGTCCCGGCTGACCGGGCTGCTCACCATCGCCGTCGCGCCGGTCGCGCACGGGGATCGGCAGCGCGCCTGGCAGGTGTGGCGGCGGGACCGCAACGACCACCCGAGCCCCAACGCCGGTCAGTGCGAGGCGGCGATGGCCGGCGCGCTCGGGGTCCGCCTCGGCGGCCGCAACGTCTACTTCGGGCGCTCCGAAGTGCGACCGTTCCTCGGCGACGGTCCCCGCCCGGAGGCACGGCACCTGAAGCGGGCCGCCCGGATCTCCGGCGCGGTCGGGCTGGCCGCGGTCGGGCTGGCCGCCGCGTACCCGGTGACCCTCGGCCGACTGGTTGGCGCGGCGCACAGGCGTGTGCTGACCGGTGCCCGGCGAGGCCTGGTTGCCGCAGCGGGAAAGCGCGGGCCGGCGGACGCCGCGGGAAGGCGTGGGCTGGCCGGCTCGTGGGCTGTCGGAGTGCACGGGGGTGTCGGGGCGCGGCAGGGGAGCGGGCGGTGAGCGGCGGGCTGCTCGTGGCCGGCACGACGTCCGACGCCGGCAAGAGTGTGCTCACCGCCGGCATCTGCCGCTGGCTGCACCGGCAGGGCGTGAAGGTGGCGCCGTACAAGGCGCAGAACATGTCCAACAACTCGGCGGTGGTCGTCGGGCCGGATGGGCGCGGCGGCGAGATCGGGCGCGCCCAGGCCATGCAGGCCGCAGCCTGCGGGCTCGCACCCGACCTGCGGTTCAACCCGGTGCTGCTCAAGCCGGGTAGCGACCTGGCCAGTCAGGTGGTGCTGCTGGGCGAGGCGGTCGACACGATCACCGCCGGCACCTTCCGGCAGCTCCGCCCCCGGCTCGCCGAGACCGCGTACGCCGCGCTGGCCGAGCTGCGCGAGGCGTACGACGTGGTGATCTGCGAGGGTGCCGGCAGCCCTGCGGAGATCAACCTGCGGGCCGGTGACTACGTCAACATGGGGTTGGCCCGGCATGCCAACCTGCCCACCATCGTGGTGGGTGACATCGACCGGGGCGGGGTGTTCGCCTCGATGTTCGGCACCGTGGCCCTGCTCGACCCGGCCGATCAGGCGCTGATCGCCGGGTTCGTGATCAACAAGTTCCGGGGCGATCGCGGGCTGCTCCAGCCGGGCCTGGACATGCTGGGTCAGGTCACCGGCCGTCCCACGTACGGGGTGCTGCCCTGGGCACTGGACCTGTGGCTCGACGCGGAGGACTCACTCGCCTACGGGCGGGTGCTCGGCCGACCGGCCGCCCCGCACGGCAGCGAATGGCTGGACGTGGCAGTCGTGCGCCTACCCCGGATCAGCAACGCCACCGACGTGGAGGCGCTCGCCACCGAGCCGGGCGTCCGCGTCCGCCTCACCATCGAACCGGCCGAGTTGGCCGCCGCCGACCTGGTCGTCCTGCCCGGGTCCAAGTCCACTGTCGCCGACCTCCGGTGGCTGCGCGACACCGGTCTCGCGGACGCGGTGGCCACCCATGTGGCGGCCGGCAAGCCGCTGCTCGGCATCTGCGGCGGTTTCCAGATGCTCGGCCGCGCCATCCACGACCCGGTGGAGAGCCGGCAGGGCAGCGTGCCAGGGCTCGGTCTGCTGCCCATCGACATCACCTTCGATCCGCGCAAGACCGTCCGGCAGTCGGCGGGCACCGGCCACGGTGGCGTCCCGGTGCGCGGTTACGAAATCCACCACGGGTACGTGTCACAGGCCGACCCCGGCCTGACCCCGCTGCTGGCCGGCGAGGACGGTGTCGGAGAGGGAGCCGTGCTCGGCGCGGTGCACGGAACGCACTGGCATGGGGCGTTCGAGTCCGACGGGTTCCGCCGGTGGTTCCTCACCGAGGCGGCTCGCCTGGCCGGCCGCAGCGGGTTCCGGGTCGCACCAGCCACCAGCTTCGCCGCCGCGCGGGAACGCTCACTGGACCTGCTCGGTGATCTGGTCGAGGAACACCTGGACACCGACGCCCTCTGGCGTCTCATCGAAGCCGGCCCACCCGCGAACCTGCCCTTCATCCCACCCGGCCCCCCGCCGGCCACCACCCAGCCCCGGCACTAACCGCCCGCCACCGCCGCCCCGTCACCCCTGGTCGCCCGCTGTCCCCCGGTCGCCTGCTGCCCCCTGGTCGCCCGCTGTCCCCCGGTCGCCTGCTGCCCCCGTGTCGCCCGCTACCCCTGGTCGATCATGGACTTGTGGTGCCCGTCATGCCCCGAACCGTGCCTTTCGCCCCCCACCACAAGTCCATGATCGACGCGGCGGGGGTGGCGCGGCGGGGCGTGGCGTGGCGCGGCGGGGGGTGGCGCGGCGGGGGTGGCGCGGCAGGGGGTGCAGCGCGGGGGTGGGGCACGGTGGGCATGGGGGCACGGTGGGTGGCAGATCAGGGGCGGATCAGGGCAGGCTAGGGGCGGATGTCGGCGGGGCGGTCGGTGGTGGGTAGGCCGGCGGCGAGCCAGGCGTCCACGCCGCCGATCATGTCGGTGGCCCGACGTAATCCGAGGGTCTGCAGGCTGGCGGCGGCCAGGCTGGAGCTGTAACCCTGCCGGCACACCAGCACGATCTCCCGGTCGTACCCGGTGGCTTCCGGGATCCGCCAGGCGCTGGCCGGATCGAGGCGCCATTCCAGTACGGTCCGGTCGATGACGATCGCGCCGGGCAGGTCGCCCTGTTCGCGGCGTTGCAGTTCGGTACGCGTGTCGACCAGCAACGCACCGCCGCGGACCGCCTCGACGGTCTGCTGCGGAGTCAGTCGGTGCAGCCCGGCGCGGGCCTGTTCGAGGAGGGCGTCAATGCCGGGGCTCATCACGTCTCGGAGCACCACCAGATCATCCCGATTCGGTGGCACCCCGGGCGGCGAACGGGCCGCGCATCACCCGTCGCCGCCCCAATTCCCCCGGACGTGACGGCATACTTCGGTCATGCGCCACGGGAGGCTGTGCTGAACCCGGAAACTGGCCGGCCGACCGTCGCGGTCGTCGAGGCGTACGCCGAACTGGCGCATCGGGTGCTCGCGGGCCCGGCGCGGTTGGGGCGGACCCGGCTGGTGGCTGTCGACGGGCCGAGCGGCGCGGGTAAGAGCCGGTTCGCCGCGCACCTCGCGGATGCCCTGGCGGGGCCGCTCGGCGGCCGACCGCCGGTGGTGCACACCGATGACCTGCTCGACGGGTGGGACGACCAGGTCACCTTCTGGCCCCGGCTCGACAAGGAGGTGTTCGCCCCGTTGCGCAACGGGGAACCGGGCGCCTACCGGCGGTACAGCTGGGTTCACCAACGTTTCCTGCCCCGGCCGGTGCCGGTGCCGGTGGCACCGGTGCTGGTGGTCGAGGGGGTCAGTGCCGCCCGCGCGGTCGTCCGGCCGGAGGTGACGCTTGCCGTGTTCGTCACCGCGCCCGCGCCGCTGCGGCTGGCCCGCGCGGTCGCCCGGGACGGGCTGGAGATCCTGCCCGAGCTGCGTCGCTGGCATGACGGGGAGCGGGCGCACTTCGCCGTCGACGAGACCGCGACCCACACCGACCTGGTGGTGGATGGCGCGCCGACGCTGCCACACGACGCGGACCGGTACTACGTGCGCCTGCGCTGAGCCGGGGGCATGAACGTCTGAGCGGGGGCACGGACGTCTGCGCCGAGGCATGGACGTCGGCCACCGACTGCGGCACGATGCGGGGAGCTACGGCGAACGGGGAGCCACCATGACGGCAGCGGACGCACCAGCGCGGCGCAGGATCACCCTCACCGGCATCAGCTCGCGGGCCTGGGAACATCCGGCCGACCGGGGTGCCCTGGTCGCGTTGCGGGAGCTGCGTGGTTTCGACGACGTCGTACGTGCGTTCTTCGGGATGTGGAACGAGCGGGGTTTCCGGCTGTCCGTGCTCGCCTCCGGCATCCGGGTCGACCACCGGCAGTACCCGGCGGTGTGGCAGCGCTACACCGAGGCTGCGGCGGCGCTCGACGTGGCCGAGCTGCCCGAGCTGTACGTGACCCAGTCGCCCTGGTTGGGCGCCGAGGCGGTCGGGCTGGAGCGGCCGTTCATCGTGCTGAACTCCGCGTGTGTGCAGCAACTCGACGAGGACGAGCTGCGCTGTCTGCTCGGCCACGAGTTGGGGCACGTGGGCAGCGGACACGCGGTCTACAAGACCATGCTCATGATCCTCACCCGGTGGGCGGCCAACCTGAGCTGGTTGCCGGTCGGCGCGATCGCGCTGCGGGCCATCATCGCCGCGATGCTGGAGTGGTGGCGCAAGGCGGAGCTCTCCGCCGACCGGGCCGGCCTGCTCGCCGGGCAGGACCCGGCGGCTGCGCTGCGCCTGTTGATGAAGCTGGCCGGTGGCGGTGACCTGTCCCAGGTCGACACCACGGCCTTTTTGGAGCAGGCCGCCGAGTACGCCGGCGGCGGCGATCTGCGCGACAGCCTGCACAAGATCAGGATGACCGCGTGGAGCACCCATCCGACGCCGGTGGCGCGGGCCGCGCAGCTGCGCCAGTGGATCGACTCCGGGGCGTACGGGCGGGTGCTGGCCGGGGACTATCCGCGCCGCGAGGACGACAGCTCGACCAGCGTCTCGGAGGAGATCAAGGCGGCTGCCGAGTCGTACCGCGAGGAGTTCAGCCGGTCCACCGACCCACTGGTCGGGTTGCTGCGCCGGCTGGGCGACGGAGCGAGCGACGTCGGCGAGTGGGTGGGCGGCACCGCCGGTCGGGCCCGTTCCTGGATGGGCGCGGCCACCGAGGCGGCGGGCCGCGCGCACCGCGCCGGACGGGCCGCCCCCGGCGCGCGGGCCGGCGCCGGCCCCACGGACAGCGGTGACGGTACGGGCTCCGCCGGCACACCCCGGTAAGGCCGGCATACGATGCCGGTCATGACCTCACCGATCATGTCCGAGTCCGAGGTGCGGGCCGCCGTCGAACGGGAGATGCCCGGCGTCCGGGCCGACCTGGAACGCCTCGTCCGTATCCCTGGCATCGCCTTCGAGGGCTTCGACCATTCGCACGTGGAACGCTCCGCCGAGGCGGTCGCCGAACTGCTGCGCGGCTGTGGGCTGGACGTCGACATCGTGCGATCCGGCGGCCAGCCGGCGGTGATCGGCCGTCGGGCCGCCCCGCCCGGCGCTCCCACCGTGCTGCTCTACGCCCACCACGACGTCCAGCCGGTCGGCGACCTGTCGCTGTGGGAGTCCGACCCGTTCGAGCCGGTGGAACGCGACGGGCGGCTCTACGCTCGCGGTGCCGCCGACGACAAGGCCGGCATCATGGCTCACATCGCGGCGCTGCGCGCGTACGGGGACGCGCTGCCGGTCGGCGTGGTCCTCTTCATCGAGGGTGAGGAGGAGTACGGCTCCGACTCGCTGGAGCAGTTGCTCGCCGAGCACCGCGAAACCATCGCCTCCGACGTCATCGTGATCGCCGACTCCGGCAACTGGGACATCGGCGTACCGGCGTTGACCACCTCGTTGCGGGGCATCGTCAACTGTTTCGTCGAGGTGCGCACGCTGGACCACGCGGTGCACAGCGGCATGTTCGGCGGGGCCGTGCCGGACGCGCTCACGGCGCTGGTCCGGTTGTTGGCGACGTTGCACGACGACGCCGGCGACGTGACCGTGGAGGGGCTGGTCGGCCGGGAGGGCGCGACCGTCGACTACCCGGAGGACCGGGTCCGGGCCGAGGCCGGGCTCGCCGAGGGCGTGCAGTTCATCGGCACCGGCCGGATCACCGACCGGCTCTGGACGAAGCCGGCGTTGGCCATCCTCGGCATCGACGCGCCGTCCACCGGTGAGGCGCCGAACGCCCTGGTCCCGGCCGCGAAGGCGAAGCTCAGCATCCGCCTCGCCCCGGGCGACGACCCCAAGCGGGCGTACGCGGCGCTGCGCGCGCACCTGGAGCGGCACGCGCCGTGGGGCGCGCAGGTGACGGTCACCTTCGAACACGACGGTGACCCGTGTGTGATCGACGCGTCCGGGCCGATGTTCGACGCCGCCCGCGCGGCCTTCCGGGCCGCCTGGGACGGCACCGACCCGGTGGACATCGGCGTCGGCGGTTCGATCCCGTTCATCGCCACCTTCCAGGAGATGTTCCCGAAGGCGGCGATCCTGGTGACCGGTGTGGAGGACCCGCACGCCCGTGCGCACGGCCCGAACGAGAGTCTGCACCTGGGGGAGTTCGCCCGGGTCTGCCTCGCCGAGGCGCTCCTGCTGAGCAAGGTGGCGGCCGCCGGCAGTTAGACATCAAACCGGCAACTTTGGGTCTGATCTGGGAGTTCACGGCGTGTCGGACGGCTGCTTGTTATAGCCTTTCGTACATGAGTACGAACGAGGTGATGGCCCGGTTGGGGGCCGCTGTCAGCGCGCTGGGAGACGTCGACGTCTCCGCGTGGTCCGAGGACACGCTCAACGAACAGCTCGGTGAGCTCTCTGCCGCACTGGTCGCCCTCGACTCGGTGCTCTCCCGGGTCGCCGGCGAGGTCCGCGCCCGAGGGTTGCGCATCGAGGAGCCCGTCTCCGCCTGAACCCGTCGTCCGCGTCAGCGGGCGGCACCCCGCCGACACCGCCCGAGCACGGCAATGCCCGGGCGGTGTCGGCGGTGACTGGCAGGATGAGCTGCGTGCGGTTCATCGATCTGGCAGCCACCTCGGCGGCCGTCGGCGCCACCAGCGGCCGGCGGGCCAAGGTGGAGCTGCTCGCTGACGCGTTGCGCCGGCTCGACCCCGACGAGGTGGAGCCCGGCGCCGGTTATCTCGCCGGTGAGCTGCGTCAACGGCAGACCGGGGTCGGTTACGCGGGCCTGCGTGATCTGCCGCCACCAGCCACCGAGCCGTCGTTGACCGTGGCCGCCGTGGACGCGGCCATCGGCGAGATCGCGGCGGTGCACGGCTCGGGCTCGCAGGCCCGGCGTCGGGCGCTGCTCGGTGCCCTCTACGCGGCGGCGACCATCGACGAGCAGCGCCTGCTCACCGGTCTGTTCACCGGCGAGCTACGGCAGGGCGCCCAGGCCGGGCTCCTCGCCGACGCGGTGGCCCGGGCCGCCGACGTGCCGGTGGCGGCGGTTCGCCGGGCGCTGCTGCTCGCCGGTGACCTCCGGGCCGTGGCGGTGGCCGCGCTGGCCGGCGGTGCCGCCGAGCTGGCCGGGTTCGGTCTCCAGGTCGGCCGGCCGCTGGCGCCGATGCTCGCCCAGAGCGCCCCCTCGGTCGACGAGGCGCTCGTCGCGACCGGCACGCCGGCGGTGGTCGACGTGAAGCTCGACGGCATCCGCATCCAGGTGCACCGCTCCGGCGCCGACATCGCCGTCTTCACCCGCAGCCTCGACGAGATCACCACCCGGGTGCCGGAGGTGGTCGCCGCGGTCCGCGCCCTACCGGGCCGGGAGATGGTGCTCGACGGCGAGGCGATCGGCCTGGACGAGACCGGCCGTCCCCTGCCGTTCCAGCAGACGTCGAGCCGGGCGGCCCGACGCACCACCCCCAGCACCACCGGGCGCACACCGGTCGCCCCGGCGGTGCTCGCGGCCGCCGCCACCACGGGCGCGACGGTGCTCACCCCGTACTTCTTCGACCTGCTGCACCTCGACGGCCAGGATCTGATCGACCTGCCCGGCCGGGACCGGTGGGCCGCCCTCGCCGGTTCGGTGGATTCGTCACTGCTGGTCGGGCGGATGGAGGTCGACGATCCCGAGCAGGCCGCCGCCGCGTTCGCCGCCGCGCTCGACGCCGGGCAGGAGGGCGTGGTGGTCAAGGCACCGGACGCCCCCTACGACGCCGGTCGGCGCGGTGCCGCCTGGGTCAAGGTCAAACCCCGGCACACCCTCGACCTGGTGGTGCTCGCCGTCGAGTGGGGCAGTGGCCGACGCAAGGGCTGGTTGTCCAACCTGCACCTGGGCGCCCGTGACGAGCGCACCGGCGAGTTCGTCATGCTCGGCAAGACGTTCAAGGGGCTCACCGACGAGCTGCTGCGCTGGCAGACCGAACGGTTCCTCGACCTCGCCGTGGAGCGCGGCGACTGGGTGGTCCGGGTCCGACCCGAGCAGGTGGTGGAGATCGCCTTCGACGGGGTGCAGACGAGTTCGCGCTACCCCGGCGGGGTGGCGCTGCGGTTCGCCCGGGTGGTGCGCTATCGCGATGACAAGTCCGCCGCCGAGGCGGACACCATCGACGCGGTCCGTGCCATCCACGCCGGCCGGGTGAGCGGCGGCTGACGGGGCGGGGTCAGGCGGACGCGGTCGGCGTCGGCTCGGCGGCCCGGTCCAGGGGAGCCTCGGTGGTGCCGATGCCGGCGGCCCGGCGCGCCTCCCGGCGTGCCACCCAGCCGTAACCGAACAGCGCCATCACCGCGAAGAGCCACCACTGCACGACGTAGCCGAAGTTCTGCCAGTTGTTGGTGTGCCCCACCGGCACCGCCTTGAACAGCGGATCGGCCGCCGGGGTCTGCTCGTCGAGCAGCAGGTACGCGCCGTAGACCGGGTAGGGCAGCTCGGCGGCCAGCCGCGACACCCCGATCCGCCGGATCTCCAGCACCCCGTCACGTCGGGTTGCCGCACCCGCGCCGCTCTCGGTCTCGTGCACCCGACCGATCACTGTCACGTCGCCGGTCGGTACGGCGGGCACCGACGGCTGGGCGGTCGCCCCACCGGGTGCCGGCGGAATCCAGCCCCGGTCCACCAGCAGCGCCGTGCCGTCGGTCAGCACCAGCGGGGTGAGCACCTCGAAGCCGACCCGGCTGTCCACCGTCCGGCCACGGACCAGCACGGTGTTCGTGGGGTCGTACCGGCCGGTGACGGTGACCCGGGTCCAGACCTTGTCCTCGGCGGGGGCCGGACCGGTCGTCCCCGCCCCGCCGGTGGGAGCGCGCAGCGCGTCGGCGAGCGGTGCGGGGGTCATCCGCTGGCCCGCGTCGATCCGCTCGTTGACCTCGGTGCGCCCCCGGTAACGGTCCAGCTGCCAGTTGCCGAGGAACACCATGACGGCGGCCGCGACCAGGGTCAGCGCGAGAGCGCCCAGCCAGCGTGGGCTCAGCAGGAACCGGTACACGGCACCGAGGTTACTCGTATGACCGGCGCCACTGACCTGGACCGGGCCGGAGCGGGCCGGAACCGACGTCCGGCGGCCCGGCCCTGGCCGGGCCGCCCGCCCCGGTTGGCGGTGCTCGCGCCTCCAGCCGGGCGGGTATCGTCACGCCGACGGATCGGCATTGGTCGTCCCGTCGCGTACCCGCCCCCGCTCGCGAGGAGTCGATGATGACCGTCGTGCCGCGCCTGGTGCTCAGCGCGCCGTCCTCCGGGCACGGGAAGAACGCGCTGGCGATCGGGCTGCTCGCCGCCCTGGCCGAACGCGGGGTCGATGTCGCCGGGTTCAAGCTCGGGCCGGACCACGTCGACGCCGCCTACCTCGGCCTCGCCTCCGGTCGGCCGGGTCGGGTGATCGACCCCCGGCTGGTCGGCGTCGACCGGCTCGCCCCGCTGGTGGCGCACGGGGCCGCCGGTGCCGGGCTCGCCCTGGTGCAGGGCAGCATGGGCCTGTACGACTCGGTCGGCGCCCGTCCCGAGCAGGAGTCCACGGCCGCCGCGGCCGCCGCGCTGCGCAGCCCGGTGGTGCTCGTCGTCGACGTGGCCGCGATGGGTCAGTCGGTGGCGGCCCTGGTGCACGGTTTCCGCTCGTACGACGAGCAGTTGTGGCTCGGCGGGGTGATCCTCAACCGGGTGGCGTCGTCGCGGCACGAGGCGATGCTGCGCGAGGCGTTGGACGACGTGGGTGTGCCGGTCTACGGCGCGCTGCGTCGCCAGGACCTGCCGGCGGTGCTGCCGTCGCGGCGGCACGGTGTGGCACCGGTGGTCGACGGCTCGGCCGACGCCGTCCGCGCGGTGCGCCGGCTCGGCGAAGCTGTCGCCGCCACGGTCGACCTGGAACGACTGCTCGGCCTGGCCCGCTCCGCCCCGCCGCTGCCGGCACCGGCGTGGTCTCCCGAGGAGGCCCTCGGCGCGTTCACCCGCCCGGCGAACCCCCCGTTGGTGGCGGTGGCCGGTGGGCCGGGTGGCAGCTTCAGCCACCCGGAGACCACCGAACTGCTCCGGGCCGCCGGCGCCGAGGTCGTCGTCGTCGACCCACTGCGCGACGAGGCGCTGCCGGTCGGCACCCGCGCGCTGGTCGTCGGCGGCGCGCTGCCCGAGGCGTACGCCGAGCAGTTGTCGGCCAACCGGCGACTCTGCATCGCGGTGGCCGAGTTGGCGCGGACCGGGCGTCCGGTGATCGCCGAGGGTGCTGGGCTGCTCTGGTTGGCCCGGGAGTTGGACGGGCTGCCGATGTGCGGGGTCCTGGACGCGGTCGGCGTCAGCCGGGACGGGGTGGTGGCCGGCTACCGGGAGGCGACCGCCCAGACCGACAGCGTGGTCGCCGCCACCGGCACGGTGCTCGTCGGGCACAAGGCGCACCGTGCGGTGCTCACCCCCCGCGCTGGTCAGCGCCCGGCCTGGAGTTGGGACGGCGGCGCGCCGGAGGGCTTCGTCTGGCGCAACGTGCACGCCTCGCAGCTCACCCTGCACTGGGCCAGCCACCCGACGACGGCCGCCCGGTTGGTCGCTGCGGCGGCGGCCGACCCGACGAGCGAGGTGGTGCCCGCCCAGCCCGGCGAGGTGTCGGTGTGATCGGTCAGGTGGCGGTGCGCCGGTTCCCGGCGTTGACCGTCTCCACCCCGCGTACCGAGGTGCGTCAGCTCACGGCGGCCGACGCGGCGGCGGCCGGGGAGATCTTCGCCGACAAGCTGACCCGGCGTTGGCTGCCGCTGCCCGATGACTCCGGCCCGATCGACGGGCTGGCCTGGTGCACGGATCTGGCCCGGCAGCGGCGCGACAGCGGCGACGGCGACCACTACGCGGTGCTCCGGCGGGAGGACGACCAGGTGGTGGGCTCGCTGTGGACCCGGCGCACCGACTGGGGCGCCCGCCTCACCGAGATCTCCTACGCGATGGCGGCATCCGCGCGGGGCTTCGGCCTCGCCGCCGAGGCGGTCGACGCGGTGGCCATCGCGCTGATCCTGGAGCACGGCTTCCAGCGGGTCGAGCTGCGGGTGGCGCCCGGCAACCTGGCCTCGCGCCGGGTCGCCGAGAAGGCCGGCTTCAGCTACGAGGGTCTGCTGCGTAACGCCGGGTTCGTCAGCGGCGGCCGGGTGGATCTGGAGCTCTGGTCGTTCGTCGCCGCCGACCTGCGCTGAGCTGTGCCGGCTCTTTCGCCGGTCAGCCGACGATGGCGTCTGACGGTGGGGTGAACTGGCGGGTCGGCGTGCCCTTCAGGCCGTCGCGCAGGGTCTCTGAAACCGCTGCGATCGGAATCTGGGACTGCCCGTCACCGACCGCGTTGAACGGATTGTCCGGGTCGGAGATGAAGCTCGCCGCGGCCAACTCCGGGGTGTAGCCCACGAACCAGGCGGACCGGGTGCTGTCGGTCGTACCGGTCTTGCCGGCCACCGGGCGTCCGACGGTGCCGCGCACGCTGTCCGCGGTGGACCAGCCGCCGCAACTGCCGCGCGCCGGGGTGTCTCCGGTGGGGCAGCGGGCCGCGTCGGTGGCCGCCCGTGCGGCGTCCGCGCTGACCACCTGCCGGCAGCGCGGCTTGGCCACCTCGCGGTGCAGTCCGCCCGGGGTGGCGTACGTGGCGGGCGTGCCGTCCCGGTTCATGATCGCTTGCACCGGGATGGCCTCGCAGTAGCGGCCGTCGGCGGCGATGGCGGCGTACGCGTTCGCCATTTCCAGCGGGGTGGCGTCGGAGACGCCCAGGGTGAACGCACCCCACTTCTTCGCCTTGGCTGGGGACGCCTGTTCCCGGTCGACGTCGGTGCGCCACCGCAGCCCGAGTTGCTCGGCCAACCGGACCGCCCGGTCCGCGCCGACCTGCTCCTCCAGCCACACGAAGTACGTGTTGACCGATTTGCCGAAGCCGGACCACATGGTCTGCTGGCCGGTCATGGCCCCGCTGGCGTTGGAGGGCGCCCAGCCGTCGTACACCGACGACTTGTAGCGGTAGGGCGCGTTGAAGGAGGTGGAGAGGGTCATCCCGGAGTCCAGCGCGGCCAACATCGGGAACATCTTGAACGTCGAACCGGCCTGGTAGCCGGCCAGGTCACCGCCACCGAGCAGCGGTGCCACGGTGTTCGGGTAGTTCGCCTTCACCTTCGGGCCGGCCTCGGGGTTGGAGCTGGGCGGGTTCTCGTCCAGGTCCAGCGAGTACGTCCGGTTCACCGCCATCGCCTTCACCCGCCCGGTGCCCGGTTCGGAGACCACGATGCCGTTGGCGAACGGGCTGCCGGTGGCGTCCTTGGCGCCGACGCTCTTCTCCGCCGCCGCCTGGATCTTCGGGTCGAGGCTGAGCACGATCCGGTAGCCGCCACGGCGCAACTTGTCCATCCGCTCCAGCCGGTTCGCCCCGAACGCGGGCTGCGCGCTCCACCAGTTCTTCAGGTAGTCGCAGGCGAAGCCCCAACTGTTGTACTTCTCCGTCACCGCGGCGCAGTCGTGCGGCGGGGTGGTCAGCTTGAGTCGGATCGGCTCGGACTTGGCGGCGGCGGCCGAGTCGGGGGAGAGGTAGCCGAGTTGGCTCATCCGGTCCAGCACGTAGTTGCGCCGCCCGGTGGCCTCCTTCTGGTCGGAGTCGGCCGGGTCGTACTCGGACGGGGACTTGACCAGGCCGGCGAGGGTGGCGGCCTCGACCGGGGTGAGGTCCTTCGGGGTCTTGGAGAAGAAGATCTCGCTGGCCGCGTAGATGCCGTACGCCCGGTGCCCGAAGTACGCCGAGTTCAGGTAACGCTCCATGATCTCTTCCTTGCTCAGCTCCTTCTCCAGGTCCAGCGCCATCCGCATCTCCTTGACCTTGCGCAGGCTGGTCTGCTGGGTGGCTTCCTGGACCTCCTTGGGCGTGGTCGCGCTGTCCCGCAGGGCCATCCGGACGTACTGCATGGTCAGCGTCGATGCGCCCTGGGAGACTCCGCTGGAGCGGGCGTTGGAGACGAAGGCGCGGGCGACGCCCTTCGGGTCGACGCCGTGGTGCTGGTAGAAGCGGGAGTCCTCGGCGGCCACGATCGCCTGCTGGATGTTCGGCGACATGTCCGACAGCTTCGTGTACTGCCGGTACTCCTCGTAGAACATGGTCAGCACGGTCTTGCCGTCGGGGGCGTAGAGGTACGACGTCTCGGCGGGCAGGGCGGTTCTCAACACCCTGGTCTTCTGGTCGACGGCGTGCGCGGTGGCCTTCGCGCCGAGCCCGGTGAGGGCGACCAGTGGGTACGCGGCGGCGGCGATCACGATTCCGGCGATCAGCCCGGCGCGGAGGAGAGGGACGAGTCGACCAACGGCAGTAAGGGGTCGGTTGCTCACGTGGTCAAGTTATGACATTTCCGATTCGTACATGAGAAGAACTCTTAAACCGGCGAGTGGTGACGCGGCTTACGCCGAGATCGGCTGTCCCACCGGCCACCTTCCCGGCAGGATCGCGGACATGCCCGATCAGCCGAGCACGGAAGCCCCACTCACCGGGGCCGAGCCGGACCTCGCCCACCACGGCGACGCGGAGGCCACCGCCGGTCTGATCGACCTCGCCGTCAACGTCCGCCGGGCGCGGCCTCCCGCCTGGCTGGCCGACCCGATCGCCGCGACCCTGACCGACCTGGCCCGCTACCCCGACCCGACCCCGGCCCGGGCGGCGGTCGCCGGCCGACACCGCCGTCACCCGAACGAGGTGCTGCTCACCGCCGGCGCCGCCGAGGGCTTCGTGCTGATCGCCCAGGCGCTGCGCGGCGTACGCCGTCCGGTGGTGGTGCACCCCCAGTTCACCGAGCCGGAGGCGGCACTGCGGGCCGCCGGGCACACCGTCGATCGGGTGCTGCTGGACCCGGCCGACGACTTCCGGCTCGACCCGTCCCGGGTGCCCGCCGACGCCGACCTGGTGATGATCGGCAACCCGACGAACCCGACCTCGGTGCTGCACCCCGCCGAGACGGTGGCCGCGCTGGCCCGCCCTGGCCGGGTGCTGGTGGTCGACGAGGCGTTCGCCGACACCACAATCGCCGCCGGGCACCCCGGCGAACCGGAGTCGCTGGCCGGACGCCGCGACCTGCCCGGCCTGGTCGTGGTGCGCAGCCTCACCAAGACGTGGGGTCTGGCCGGACTGCGGATCGGCTACCTGCTCGGCGCCCCCGAGCTGCTGTCCCGGCTGGCCGCCGTCCAGCCGCTCTGGGCCGTCTCCACGCCCGCGTTGGCCGCCGCCTCGGCCTGCGCCAGCGCCGTCGCCGTCCAGGCCGAACGCGCGATCGCCGCCGATCTCGCCGCCGATCGCGACCACCTGGTCGCGCGCCTCAGCGACCTTCCCGGGGTACGCGTCGTCGGCCGCCCCGCCAGCGCCTTCGTCCTGCTGCACCTGCCGGGCGCGACAGCCATCCGGGCCGCCCTGCGCGAGCGCGGGTGGGCGGTGCGCCGCGGCGACACGTTCCCCGGCCTCGGCCCGGACTGGCTGCGGGTGGCGGTACGCGACCGAAACACCACCGACGCGTTCATCGACGTGCTGCGCGAGACCATGGAGGCATGATGCTGGAGACCACGATCGCGGCGATCCGCCCGGCGGACGAAGCGGCCATGGCCGCCGCCCGCGAGCTGCACGGCCGGCTGACCAAGCCGGCGGGCTCGCTGGGTGCGCTGGAGGAGCTGTCGGTACGCCTCGCCGGCCTGGCCGGGGCCTGCCCGCCACCGTTGCCTGAGCCGGCCGCTGTGGCGATCTTCGCCGGCGACCACGGGGTGCACGCCCAGGGGGTGAGCCCCTGGCCGCAGGAGGTCACCGCGCAGATGATCGGCAACTTCCTGGCCGGCGGAGCGGTGGTCAACGCGTTCGCCCGGCAGGCCGGTGCCTCGGTCACCGTGGTCGACGTCGGCGTGGCCACCCCGCTGCCCACCGACCCAGCCGTGTCCGACGCTGCTGTGTCCGACGCTGCTGTGTCCGACGTGGCTGTGTCCGACGCTGCTGTGTCCGACGTGGCTGTGTCCGACGCGGCTGTGCTCGACCCGGCTGTGCCCCGACTGGTTGTCGCGTCCGTCCGCCGGGGCACCCGCGACCTCACGGTGACCGCCGCGCTCACCCGGGACGAGGCGCTGGCGGCGGTGCGGACGGGCATCCGGATCGCCGACGAGCTGATCGACGCCGGCGCCGGCATCCTGCTCACCGGGGACATGGGCATCGGCAACACCACCCCGGCGGCGGTGCTGATCGCCGCGTTCACCGGCGCCGACCCGCTCGACGCCACCGGCCGGGGCACCGGGGTCGACGACCCGACGTACGCGCACAAGGTGGCGGTGGTGCGGGCCGCGCTGGCCCGGCACACCCCCGACCCGGCCGACCCGTTGGGGGTGCTGGCCGCCGTCGGTGGCCTGGAGCACGCCGCGCTGGCCGGGCTGATCCTGGGGGCCGCGGCCCGCCGCACGCCGGTGCTGCTGGACGGCGTGATCGCGGTCTCGGCGGCGCTCGCCGCCGCCGCGTTCGCCCCGGCGGCGGTCGACGCCATGGTCGCCGGTCACCGCTCGGCCGAGCCCGGTGCCACGGTGGCACTGCGCCACCTCGGCCTCGACCCGCTGATCGACCTGGGGCTGCGCCTCGGTGAGGGCACCGGCGCGCTGCTGGCGTTGCCCGTGGTCACCGGCGCGGTCCGGGTGCTGCACGAGGTGGCCACCTTCGACTCCGCCGGGGTGGCCGAGAAGTGACCACCGGCAATGAACCGGCCGTCCGCCTCGGTGGTGCGGCATGACCTCCAATCCGTACCCCCTGGGTCTGCGGCTCGACGGGCGGCGAGTGGTCGTCGTGGGTGGCGGCGCGGTGGCCACCCGGCGGGTACCCGCGCTGCTGGACGCCGGTGCGGACGTCCTGCTGGTGGCCCCGGAGCTGACCCCGGCGCTGCGTGCCCGGGTCGACGCGGGCCGGCTGCACTGGGTTGCCCGCCGGTTCGAGCCAGCGGACCTGGACGGCGCGTGGCTGGTCCAGGTGGCGATCGACGACCCGATAGCGGCGGCGTCGGTGAGCGCCGTCGCCGCCGAGCGGCGGATCTTCTGCGTCCGGGCCGACGACCGGACCGCCGCCACCGCCTGGACCCCGGCGGTGACCCGGCACGGCCCGGTCACCGTGGCGGTGCTCGGCGGCGGTGACCCCCGACGGGCGATGACCGTCCGTGACGCGATCCGCGACCTCCTCGCGGTCCGCCTGGCCGCCGACGGGACCGCGTCGACGCACCGCCGGCCGGACGCCTCAACCGGCAATGCCGCGATGCCTGGCACGACCGTTCCGATCGGGACTGCGCGGAAGACCGGGGCTGCCGGGTCGACCGGGACTGGCGGGCGGCGGACCGGGCGGGTGGCGCTGGTCGGGGCGGGGCCGGGAGACCCGGAGTTGATCACCGTGAAGGGGTGGCGGCTGCTCACCGAGGCCGACGTGGTGGTCGCCGATCGGCTGGTGCCCGGGTTGCTCCTCGACGAGTTGCGTCCGGACGTCGAGTTGGTGGACGCCTCGAAGATCCCCTATGGCCCGTCCCGGGCTCAGGAGGAGATCAACCAGATCCTGGTCGACCGCGCGCTCGCCGGTGCGTTCGTGGTGCGGCTCAAGGGCGGCGACCCGTACGTCTTCGGGCGCGGTGGCGAGGAGTTGCTGGCCTGCGCGGCGGCCGGTGTGCCGGTGACCGTGGTGCCCGGGGTGACCAGCTCGATCGCCGCGCCGGCGGCGGCCCGCATCCCGGTGACCCACCGGGGGGTGGCGCACGAGTTCACAGTGGTCTCCGGGCACCTGGCACCCGACGCGCCGGCCTCGCTGGTGCGCTGGGACGCCCTCGCCGGTCTGCGCGGCACGCTGGTGATCCTGATGGGTCTGAAGAACCTCGCCGCCATCACGGCCACCCTCATCGCCCACGGCCGCTCACCGCAGACCCCGGCCGCGGTGGTCCAGGAGGCCACCACCGGCACCCAGCGGGTGCTGCGCTCCACGCTCGGCGAGGTCGCCGCCGACCTGCTCACCGCCGACCTGCGCCCACCCGCCGTCGTGGTGCTGGGAGACGTGGTGAATGCCCTGGACAGCTGATCGGCGACCGAACACGGCGGCGACTCGTCCGGCGGTGGACCCGAGTCTCATTGAGGTCTTTGCCGTGACGTGCCGTCAGTCTGGGTGAAGAGTCATCGACTAGTGGGTCTGTTCCGACCGTGCTGGCGACCCGATCGGGCATGGGAGGGCGCTGGCGGGGTAGATCTTGGACACTTCCGTTACGCGCTAACGGAAAGTGTCCAAGATTGCCAGCTGCGGCGGGGTAAGAACCGGCTAAGAACATCCCGGTCCGCCTGCCATTCGGCGGGGCCTGGTGGCTGCCGGTCAGTCCTCGTCGGCTGGGCTGGGGCGGTTCTCGGCGATCCAGGCTCGCACGGATTTGCCGTCCCACACACGGCCGCGTTGTCCCGGTAGCCGTGGTGACCGGGAAGCGGCGTCAGGCACCCGAGCCTGAGCGACGACAGGGCCGGAGCGCAAGCGCTCCGGCCCTGTCGTACGTGCTGTCGACTACTGCTTGAGCATGTTGTCCAGCAGCAGGGCGCAGCGGATCAACCCGAGGTGGCTGTACGCCTGCGGGTGGTTGCCCAGACCGCGCTCGGCGAGCGGGTCGTACTGCTCGGGGAGCAGGCCGGTCGGGCCGGCGGTCAGCACCATCTGCGCGAACAGTTCCTCGGCGTCGGTGCGGCGGCCGGTGCGCAGGTACGCCTCGATCAGCCACGCCGTGCAGATGTGGAAGCCGCCCTCACGGCCGGGCAGACCGTCGTCCCAGTGGTAGCGGTAGACGACCGGGCCGCTGCGCAGGTCCGCCTCGATCCGAAGGACGGTGGACAGGAAGCGCGGGTCGTCGCCCGGGAGCAGGCCGGAGAGCCCGATCCAGAGTGACGAGGCGTCCATGTCCTCGTCTCCGTACGCGACGCTGTACGCCTCGACGTCGGAGTGCCAGCCGTGCTCCAGCACGTTGGCGCCGATCCGGTCCCGCAGGTCCTTCCACTCGGGCCGGTCCTCGCCGCCGTGTTCGCGCATCACGTGCAGCGCCCGGTCGACTGTCATCCAGCACATCACCTTGGAGAAGACGTGGTGCCGGGGTGGCAGCCGGGCCTCCCAGATGCCGTGGTCGGGCTCGTGCCAGCGGCGACGGACCGCCTCGACCATGTTCTCCAGGACCCGCCACTCGTCGTCGCGGACCGAACCCCGGGCGTCGGCGACGGCCGCGATCAGGTCGGCGATCGGGCCGAAGACGTCCAGCTGCAACTGGTGGTTGGCGAGGTTGCCGACCCGGACCGGACGGGAACCGGCGTACCCGGGCAGCGTGTCGATGACCGCCTCGGCGCCCAGCTCGTAGCCGTCGATGGTGTAGAGCGGGTGCAGTCGCTCCGGGTGCCCGCCGGTGCGTTCGATGCAGCCGTCCACCCAGCGCAACAGCGCCTCGGCCTCCTCGACGGAGCCCAGGTCGACGAGCGCGCGGGCGGTCAGCGCGGCGTCGCGCAGCCAGCAGTAGCGGTAGTCCCAGTTGCGGACGCCGCCCAGCTCCTCGGGGAGCGAGGTGGTCGCCGCGGCCAGGATCGAGCCGGTTGCTTCGTGGCAGAGCCCGCGCAGGGTGAGGGCGCTGCGCGCGACCAGGTCACGGGCGGTGGACGGCAGCCGCAGCGAGGCCACCCAGTCCTTCCACGGCTGCTCGGCGGCGGCCTGCCGCTCGTGGATCGGCACCCGGTGGTGCTCCAGGCTGTGCGTCCCGAAGCGCAGCTCCAGCACGACCTGCCCGCCGGCGGCGGAGAGGTCGACGACCGCCTTCGCGGTCTCGTACCCGCCGTCGTTGCCGACCTCCCACTGCACGCCGGGGGAGTAGAGCGCGACCGGCTCGTTGGAACCGAGCACCAGCAGGCCGTCGCCGAGTGGCTGCAACTGGACGGCCACCTGGCCGAACTCCGGCCTCGGCGCGAACTCCACCTTGGCCTTGCCGCTGCCGGTGAGCACCCGGACCAGGGTCGAGTCGCCGGTGACGACGACCGGGCCGTCCGGGGTGGTCTCCTTGGCCGGCTTGTCCAGCCAGTCGGTGACGGTGAGCCCGGACCAGCGGGTCTCCACGGTCATCGTGCCGGAGCGGTAGCGCTGACCCAGCGGGATGCCGCCGCGTTCCGGGGTGATGCTGAAGTGGCCGGCCGGGCTGCCGCCGACCAGGTCGGCGAAGATCGCCGCCGAGTCCGGCTTGGGGTGGCAGAGCCAGCTCACCTTGGCCTCGGGGGTGAGCAGAGCGACGGTACGACCGTTGGCCAGCATCGAGTGCCGTTCGATCGGCACCGCCCGCTCGCCGAACAGCCAGTGCCGGCGGGTCTCCAGCAGCAACCCCAGTGCCCGCGCGGCCTCCAGCGGGTCGGCCACCCGGTAGCCGGCCTGGGTGTCACCGGGGCCGATCTTGATGCCGAGGTCGGGACCGTGCAGGTTGCCGAACGCGTTCTCGTCGGTGATGTCGTCACCGATGAACAGCACCGCGCTGGCGGCGAGCTGGGTCCGGAGCTGGTCGACCGCCGTGCCCTTGTGGGTGGCCACGACGGACAGCTCGATGACCTCCTTGCCCTGGGTCACCGTGACGCCGTCGAAGGTGGCCGGGCCGTTGAGCACCGCCTCGATGGCGGCGGCGGCGACCTGCGGGTCGATCCCTCGGGTGTGCATCGCGACGCTGGCCGGTTTGCGTTCCAGCCGGACGCCCTGGTGCTCGGCGGCGATCTCGCGCAGCGCGTTGCGGACCTGGGTGCGTACGGCGACCAGCTCGGGGGAGAGCCGCTCGACGAAGCCGATGTCGAATTCGGAGCCGTGGCTGCCGACGAGGTGCACCTCGCTGGGCAGCCGGGAGAGGGCGGCCAGGTCGCGCAGCGCCCGACCGGAGACCACCGCCACGGTGGTCTGCGGCAGCGCGGCGAGCGCGCGGACCGCGGCTACTGACTCGGGCAGCGGGACGGCCGTGCTCGGGTCCTCCACGATCGGCGCCAGCGTGCCGTCGTAGTCGCAGGCGACCAGGAGCTGGGGGACCCGGGCGATTCGGCCGATGGCGGCGCGCAACTCAGGGTCCATGACCCCGGTGGCGATCGCCGCCCCATCGTTGACGGACGTGTTCACTCGGCCTCCGCCTCGGGAACTCCGAGCTCCGAGAGGAAAGACTTGGCCCAGTGGCCCACGTCGTGGGTACGCAGGTGACGTTGCATTGTCCGCATCCGGCGGCGCGCCTCGGTTTTCTCCACGTGCACGGCCCGGAGGAGGGCGTCCTTGACCGCGTCCGGGTCGTGCGGGTTACACAAAAATGCCTGGCGAAGCTCGGTGGCGGCACCGGCGAACTCACTGAGTACGAGTGCGCCACCCTGGTCGGCACGTGATGCTACGTATTCCTTTGCCACGAGGTTCATTCCGTCTCGCAGCGGGGTCACCATCATCACGTCGGCAGCAACGTACATCGCCGCCAGCTCACTGCGACTGTACGACTGATGCAGGTAATGGACCGCCGGCACGCCGACCCTGCCGAACTCGCCGTTGATCCGGCCGACCTCACGCTCCACCTTGACCCGTAGTGCCTGGTAGTGCTCCACGCGCTCGCGGCTGGGTGTGGCGACCTGAACCATGACCGCGTCGGGAACTGTCAACTTTCCGTCAGCCAGCAGCTCCCGGAAGGCCTTGAGCCGCAACTCGATGCCCTTGGTGTAATCCAGCCGGTCCACGCCCAGGATTATCGTCTTCGGGTCGCCCAGCTCGGCGCGAATCTGCTTGGCCCGGGCCTGGATCGCCGGGTCGGCGGCCATCCGTTCCATCTCCTGGGTGTCGATCGAGATGGGGAAGGCGCCCGCCTTCACCTGCCGACCGTCGACCTGGATCATCTGCCCCTCGTAGCGCAGCCCGAGCAGGTGCCGGGCCAGCCGGACGAAGTTCTGCGCCGCCAGCCGCTGCTGGAAACCGACCAGGTCGGCGCCGAGCAGACCGCGCAGGATCTCGGTGCGGAACGGCATCTGCATGAACAGCTCGATCGGCGGGAACGGGATGTGCAGGAAGAACCCGATCCGCAGGTCCGGGCGGAGCTCACGGAGCATCGCCGGCACCAACTGGAGCTGGTAGTCCTGCACCCAGACCGTCGCGCCCTCGGCCGCCACGTCGGCCGCCGCCTCCGCGAACCGGGCGTTGACGAGGCGGTACGCCTCACGCCAGCGGCGCTTGTAGGCCGGTGTCTCCACCGCGTCGTGGTAGAGCGGCCAGATCGTCGCGTTGGACTGGCCCTCGTAGTAGCGCTCCAACTCCTCGGCGCTGAGCGGGACCGGGTGCAGCCGGATGCCCTCCAGGTCGAACGGTTCGGGGGCCGCGCCGGTGCCACCGGCCCAGCCGACCCAGGTGCCCTGATGCTCGGCGAGGACCGGGTGCAGCGCGGTGACCAGCCCGCCGGGGCTGCGCCGCCACTGCCGGCCCTCGGGTGTGCTCACCTCGTCGACCGGCAGACGGTTCGCCACTACGACAAAGGAGCTACGGACGGTCACGATCGGCCACCTCCGGGTGCTGACGGGTCCACCGCGATGAGCGTACTGAGCGTAGCTGCGGCGTCTGGTGCCCCGTGCCGGAGTCTCCTACCCGCCTCGGTCTGGCCGAATCCTAAAGGTGATCTTGTCTACAGCCGTGTCGGTCGAGGGCCGATGGCGGCGCCCGGCGGGGCGGCGCGGCGCGCCCCGCGTACTCCCGGGGCGGGGTGATGTGGGCGAAGCGCGCCGTACCTGTCAGGATTGACGGTGGCGTGCGCGCGGCCGGCTCCCGGCCGGCGGCGGCGGGCGGTCCTCGCAGCCCGCGCCGCGCCGCCGATCAAGCGACAGCAACCGACGGAGGTAGCCCGCACCGTGGCCCAGTACATCTACGTCCTGGAAAAGGCGCGCAAGGCGCACGGCGACAAGGTCGTGCTCGACAACGTCACGCTGAGCTTCCTGCCGGGGGCCAAGATCGGTGTGCTCGGTCCGAACGGCGCCGGTAAGTCCAGCCTCCTCAAGATCATGGCAGGGCTGGACAAGCCGAGCAATGGCGAGGCCCGACTCATGCCCGGCTACACCGTCGGCATGCTCGCCCAGGAGCCCCCGCTCAACGAGGCCAAGACCGTGCTCGGCAACGTCGAGGAGGCGGTCGCCGAGACGAAGGCCAAGCTGGAGCGGTTCAACAAGATCGCCGAGCAGATGGCGACCGACTACTCCGACGAGCTGATGGAGGAGATGGGCAAGCTCCAGGAGGAGCTTGACCACCTCGACGCCTGGGACGTCGACTCCAAGCTCGAACTGGCCATGGACGCGCTGCGCTGCCCGCCGCCGGACGCCGACGTGACCCAGCTCTCCGGTGGTGAGCGTCGCCGGGTCGCGCTGTGCAAGCTGCTGCTGGAGGCACCCGACCTGCTGCTGCTCGACGAGCCCACCAACCACCTGGACGCGGAGAGCGTCTCCTGGCTGGAGCAGCACCTGGCGAAGTACGCCGGCACCGTCATGGCGATCACCCACGACCGGTACTTCCTCGACAACGTGGCCGGCTGGATCCTGGAGCTGGACCGCGGCCGGGCCATCGGGTACGAGGGCAACTACTCCACCTACCTGGAGAAGAAGGCCGCCCGGCTGGCCGTCGAGGGCCGCCGCGACGCCAAGATGAAGAAGCGCCTCACCGAGGAGTTGGACTGGGTCCGCTCCAACGCCAAGGCCCGGCAGACCAAGTCCAAGGCCCGCCTGGACCGGTACGACGAGATGGCCAGCGAGGCGGAGAAGACCCGCAAACTGGACTTCGAGGAGATCCAGATCCCGCCGGGCCCGCGCCTGGGCAGCACGGTGATCGAGGCACAGAACCTCAGCAAGGGCTTCGGTGACCGGCTGCTGATCGACAACCTGTCGTTCTCGCTGCCGCGCAACGGCATCGTCGGCATCATCGGCCCCAACGGCGTCGGCAAGACCACGCTGTTCAAGACCATCGTCGGGCTGGAGCAGCCGACCAGCGGGTCGGTCCGGGTCGGCGAGACGGTCTCGCTGTCGTACGTCGACCAGAACCGGGAGGGCCTCAACGGCGACAAGACCGTCTGGGAGGTCGTCTCCGACGGACTGGACTACCTGATGGTGGGCAAGGTCGAGATGCCGTCGCGGGCGTACATCGCCGCGTTCGGTTTCAAGGGCCCGGACCAGCAGAAGCCGACGAAGGTGCTCTCCGGCGGTGAGCGCAACCGGCTCAACCTGGCGCTGACCCTGAAGATCGGCGGCAACGTCATCCTGCTCGACGAGCCGACGAACGACCTGGACGTGGAGACGCTGTCCAGCCTGGAGAACGCGCTGCTGGAGTTCCCCGGCTGCGCCGTGGTCATCTCGCACGACCGGATGTTCCTGGACCGCGTCGCCACGCACATCCTGGCCTGGGAGGGCGACGACCAGGACCCGTCCAAGTGGTTCTGGTTCGAGGGCAACTTCGAGGCGTACGAGAAGAACAAGATCGACCGCCTCGGCGCGGAAGCCGCCCGGCCGCACCGGGTGACCTACCGCAAGCTGACCCGCGACTGACCGGCCGAGACGTGTCTGACCGTTTCATCTACCACTGCACCCTGCGCTGGTCCGACCTGGACGCGTACGGCCACGTCAACAACTCGCGCTTCCTCACCCTGTACGAGGAGGCGCGGGTGGCGTTGATGTTCGCCGGCGGCCGGGCCTGGGGAGTCGGCTCGTTCGCCGACGGGGTGGTGATCCGCCGCCACGAGGTCGACTACCTGCGCCCGGTCGACTACGCGCTCGGTCGGGCCACCGCGGAGGCCGCGCCCACCGTGCGGATCGAGCTGTGGGTGGAGGAGATTCGGGCCTCCCGGTTCACCGTCGCCTACGAGCTGTACGACGGCGAGGTGCTCGCCAGTCGGGCCCGTTCGGTGCTGGTGCCGTTCGACCTGACCCGCCAGGTGCCCCGGCGGATCACCACCGAGGAGCGGGATTTCCTGCTCACGTACGCGGCGCAGGGTGGTGTGGGGTGACCCAGCCGGGCACCGCCGAGCCGGGCCGGGTGGCGGCGTCGGCGTCCACCCACGGTGTCACCGGGGTGGCGGACGCGGGCGCCTTCCTGGCCCGGCTGGTCCGACTGGATCCGGGTGCGCCGGTCCGGCTGCGGCCGGCCGGCGTACCGGGCCGGGTCGCCCTGTGGGCCCGGCTGCCGTGGCAGGTTCTGGTGGTCCGCACGGTGGCCGGTGGGCCGGCCGACGGTGCCGCCGAGGACGTCACGGTGGCGGCCGCGCAACTGCTCGCCGAGTTGGAGCGGGGCGGGACGGCCCGGCCGGCCCGACGGGACGCCCAGTGGCGGTGGCCGTTGCCGCCGACGCGGAGCCACCAGGTGGAGGCGCTGCCCGTTGCCGAGCTGCGCCGGATCGCGGACGCGGCGGCGGGCACCCTGCGGACGGCGAGCGAGCAGGGTGTCGCCGGCCGGGCCGTGGGCCAGCGGGCCTTGCGGGACGCGTTGCTCGACCACGTGGCGGTGCTGGTCACCCCGGACGGGGCGCCCGCCGCGCCGGTGGAGGTGCCGCAGCGGCTGGTGCAGGGGGTGGTCCGGATGGGCTTCCTCGGCTCCGCCGACGGTTCGGGGGCTGGCGAGGAGAGCGCCGTTCAGGTGCGGGTGGCCGGTCGTTGGGTCGGCCTGGTGGGACCGCACGGAGCGGCATGGTTGCAGAAGGCCACGGATCTTGCCGTGACGCCCCTCAGTACTCGTCCGAACGGATGACCCCGGGTCATCATTCTGGTCAGGGGCGGTCGTTGGGGGGGTGCTTCAACCCGGCTGTCCGGGTACCGTCCATCCTCGGATCCAACGCACCGTAGGCGGCTGGATCCGCTGGGGAGTGAGGTGCGCGAGCGATGCCGTGGTGGTCATGGCGCCCCGGTCCCGCCGACGGCGGCGATCCGGAAACCCGAAGCGGGATCACAGTCGATAGCGCGGTCCGGATCGGGCCGCCCAGCCCTCGCCAGCCGGGGGACGACTGCCCGTCCAATGAGCGGCCCGTGCTGACCGAGATGCCTGCCACCGTCGGGCCGGTGAGTCTGGGACGGGTCTGCGACGCACTCGACCTGCTCGACGTGCGCTACCTGGCCGATGGCGACGGCAACCTGCTGGCCATGTGGGAGCGGCACGCCGTGCTGGTCACCCTCGAAGGCCCGGAGGACGAGATCCTGGTGATGCGGGCACGTCCGCACGCCACGGTCCCGCCGGACTGGGCCGACCGGGCCTACCGGGTGGTCAACGAGTGGAACCACACCCGCCGGTTCTGCAAGGCGTACATCGGTGACCCGACCGAGCGCGGTCAGCTACCGATCTACGCCGAGCTTCAGGTGCCGCTCGGTGCCGGCACCCACGACGCGCTCCTGGTCGAGATGCTCGACTGCGGCGCGGCGGTCGCCACCAGCTTTGTGGACTGGCTGCACGACGAGGGCGCCCTGCTCTGACGCCGCTCCGGGTCGGGCCGGTCAGTGACCGGCGGCCGGGTCGTCCTCGACGTTGACCATGAAGTACGCGGCCCGCTCCAGGTAGTCCCAGAGAGTGGCGGCGATCTCCGGCTCCAGTTCGAGCCGGTCCACGGCGCGGCGCATGTTGCGCAGCCAGGCGTCCCGTTCGGCCGCGCCGATCCGGAACGGCGCGTGCCGCATCCGCAGCCGCGGGTGCCCGCGCTGGGCGGAGTACGTGTTCGGCCCGCCCCAGTACTGCATCAGGAACAGGGTCATCCGGTCCGCGGCCGGGCCCAGGTCCTCCTCCGGATACATGGGCCGCAGCAGAGGATCGGTGGCCACACCGGCGTAGAACTCGTCGACCAGCTTGCGGAAGGTGGGCTCGCCGCCGACCGCTTCGAAGAGGGTCATCGACGCACCGGGACGGTCGGATTCACCTGCGGAAGTCACCGTTCCATCCTGCCAGGTGCGTCCCGCGCCGACCCGACCCGCACGGCGTGCGTCGGATCACGCCAGGTCGACAGCCCCGAATGCCGGGGCACCGGACCCGCTCGGTCGCGGCCGGCCCGACGGGTCAGGTGACCGCGTGCCGGCGGTGGCCGTCACTGGTATGCGGGTCGGCCGTGTCTCCCACCGTGTCGTCGCCGGCCGGGCCGTCGGGTGGCGGCTCGGCGTTGGCCACCGAGGCGGCGGTGATCGCGTCGTCCACCGTCTGCCGGTCCGGCCAGCGCAGCGCGGCCACCGCCATCAGCACCACGCCGGCCGCGCTCCACACCCCCACCACGATGGGGATGGGGAGTCGTTCGGCGAGTACACCGGTGACCAGCACCGCGAAACCCTGGATGACCTGGACCCCGGTGGCCATCACGCCGAAGGCGCGGGCCCGGAACCCGTTCGGCAGCGCTTGCACGAACAACCCGTTGGCCATCGGCAACATGCCGGCGACCGCGAACCCGCAGAGCGCGGCGAGCAACGCGACCACCAACGGTGGCGGGTCGAGCAGCACCGGCACGAGCACCAGCGGGGCGAGCACCGCGAGCGGCCGCATCAGCTTCAGCCGGCGCGCCGGCCCGAACAGGCGACTCACCAGCAATCCGCCGAGGATGAAGCCGACCGGGTTCGCCACCATGATCGCCGCTTGTGCGGTGCCCGCGCTGACGGCGCCGCGGGTCTCCTCGTTGGCCCAGGCCGCAGCCAGCCCTTCGGGAACGATCGAGAAGAGCATCGCACTGAACACCAGCACCGCGATGGCTCGCAGCACCGGTGTGCGGAACACGATGCCGAACCCCTCGCGGGTCTCCCGCAGCAGGTGGCTGCGGTGCGCCGGGTTCATCACCGCCGGACGGTCCCGCACACCGAGGCGCACCAGCAGCGCCGAGAGGCCGAACGTCGCCGCGTTGAACAGCAGCGCCACCGCCGGGTCGATCGCGGCGACACCGGCGCCGAAGACGTACCCCACGACCTGAGCGGCCTGCCCGATGCTGCTGTTCAGCGACAGCCCCAGCACCAGCCGGTCCCCGGTGAGCAACTGCGGGATCAACGCGGACTTCGCCGCCTGGCTCGGTGGGTTGGCCAACGTGGCGGCGAAGATGAGCACCAGGACCGCCTGGTACGGCAGGCTGGGAATGGCGATGACCAGCATCAGCGCCATCCGGATGAGGTCGCACGCCACCATCACCCGCCGGTACGGGTACCGCTCGGCGAGTGCGGCGAGCACGGGACCGCCGAGCAGCCAGGGCAGGAAGCTGACCGCGAAGGCGGCGGCCGAGAGCGCGACGGACTTGGTCTGCTGGTAGACGAGCAGGGTGACGGCGGCCTTCGCGACATAGTCGCCGACCCAGGAGAGGGCGCCGGCCACGAACACAGCCCGGAACTCGCGCTGGCCGAACACTTCACGAAACGTGGCGGGGCCTTCCGTGGAAGGTCGCTCGTCAGGCACCGTCGCCTCCATCGGCCCCGGCTCGGCCGCTCGTGGCAGCTCGACCGGAAGCGCTCGTCAGATCTACGGATCAGCGAGGATGTGATCACGCTTTGGTGGGAACGCGTGCTCCGGATTCTGCCCGATCGTCTGACAACTGGCTAGGTCGAACGGGTCGTTCGTCGCCTCCCCGACTGAACGAACGGACGATACCCGAGGGGCCGGCCGGCTCGCGACCCCTGAATTGCAGGACAGTCTGCGGGGGGTCAGGTCGCACCGCCCTGACCAGTCTCACCATCGCCCAACGGCGGGGCCGACAGACCGGGATAAATGCGAGCGGCGGCGATCTGCGCGGTGATCCCCGAGTTCTCCAGTGCCTCCGCGAGACGCCGACGCAACTCCCGGCCCACCGCGAACTGCCCGTCCGCGGTCGTCTTCACCACGGTACGGAGCACCGCACCGTCCACCGTCACCTGCTCGACGCCGAGCACCTCGGGCGCCTCCACGATCTCCGGCGACAGCTTCGGGTCCACCGCGACGGAGGCCGCCGCGGTCCGGAGAACCGCCGTGGCCTCCTCGGTGCTGCTGAACCCGATCGGCAGATCCACCACCACGAGGGCCCAGCCCTGGCTCTTGTTGCCCACCCGGATGATCTCGCCGTTGCGGATGTACCAGAGCACGCCACGGCCGTCGCGCACGGTGGTGACCCGCAGGCCAACCGACTCGACCACGCCCATCGCCTCGCCCAGGTCGACGTTGTCGCCGACCCCGTACTGGTCCTCGATCAGCATGAAGAGGCCGGCGATCAGGTCCTTGACCAGGCTCTGCGCGCCGAAGCCCAGCGCGACACCGGCGATCCCCGCGCTGGCCAGCAGCGGCGCCAGATCGAAGCTGAACTCCCGCAGGATCATCAGCAGCGCGATGCCGAAGACGAACGCGGTGGTCAGGCTGCGCAGCACCGACCCGATCGCCTCGGCCCGCTGCCGTCGCCGCTCGGGCACGAACTCGGCCGGGTTGGCCGCTGCGGACGGCACCCGCTCGCGCAGCGGTCGCAGCATCGTCGGCACCGCACCGTCGGTGGTCGTCCGCACCAACCGGTTGATGGTCCGGTGCAGCGCCCAGCGGGCCACCATCGCCAGCGCCAGGATCAGCAGCACCCGGAGCGGTTTGAGCAGGATCCAGTAACTTCCCTCGGCGAACCAGGCGGAATTGGTGATCCGGTAGAGAAATTCACAGGAGGTGCTGCCCTGGCAGCTCACCGATTCGGTGGCGGGCAGGGCCAGGGGCGTCACGTTGGCGGCACTCACTCTGTCTTCGTACCGTAGGGGGCCCGAGCGCCCGCCGCCGACCCACCGGCCGGCTGACCTACCGCCGAGGGCGCGACTCTCGCTGCCGGTCGGTGCTCACTCCCGGCCGGGCAACGCGGCCTCCCCGCCCGACAACGCGGCGCGGAGCCGGTCGTACTCGGCCTGACCACCGATCGCCGCCCGGTGTTCGGGGTGGGCGACGTAGTACCCGATGGCCGCGGCGAGGAATCCCGCGTCGACGATGTCCGTCCGCAACGCCCCCCGGCCGCGCGGAATGCCACGACGCCGAACCAGGTGGGGTTCCGTGATCCGCATCGGCAGCGACCGGCGGCGGTCGGCAGCCGAGGGGACCTGCGGGGCCAGGAGGGCCGCCCACGGCACGGTGAGCGAGCCCAGCGCCCAGGTCTGCCGTACCCCGAAGGGCTCCAGCCGTACCCCGTGGCCCCGCCACGCCCACGTCACCATCAGCGCGGCCAGCACCACCCAGAGAACACCGAGAACCACGTCGAACGTCGACAGGGTGCCCTGCCTGGTCGCGCGCAGCAGTGCGCCGATGTGGGCGGACGCGGGCCCGAGGTAGCCCAGGGCGAAGAACACCGTCCAGGCGGGCCCGGGTGTGGCGAAGGCCGGAATCTGCGGCTGCACCACGAAGGAGGCCGGACGGACCCCCATGACGACGGCCGCCAGAACCAGAGCCGTCAGGGAGAGGAGGAACAACAGGCGCTGCCCGACGGCGGACGCGGACGGCGGGGCCGCGGTGTTCACGCCGACCAGGAGAAGCCCGAGGGTCAGCACCACGTGCCGGTGGCGCACGGTGGCGGCGGACAGCTTCTCGATCATGCCGGTGACGATAGGTGCCGATGGCTACTGGACCCGCTGGCCGATCGGTCGAGGCTGAGCACCGAAGCGTCCTGAACCGAGGTGCCCGGTGAGCAGCTATCCGTCCCGGGGCGGGTGATCCGCTTACCAGAAGAGAGATTAGTACGTGCAATCCGGGGTCCGATCAGGGACTATTGGCGCAACGGACGTCGGTGATCGGCCCGGCGTCGACCGTGTGGGCCCTTGTGCCCGGTTTCGGTCGGCCCCGGTCCCCAGCAGCCGCTGAACCGGGAGGGTGAGCGCGATGCCTGACATACGACCCACGGTGGGCTCTGGCGCGTTGGTCCTCAACGCCACCTACGAGCCGCTGTGTGTCGTGTCGGTGCGTCGCGCCGCGATCCTCGTCCTCTCCGCCAAGGCGGTCTGCGTCGCCGATGGCGACGGCATTCTGCACAGCGCCCGGGACGCGCTCCCGGTGCCCTCCGTGGTCCGGTTGACGCGCTTCGTCCGGGTGCCGTACCGAACGCATGTCGGGCTTTCCCGACGGGCGATCTTCGCGAGGGACGGGTGGCGGTGTGCCTACTGCCGGGGCCCGGCCGAGACCATTGACCACGTCTTTCCGCGCAGTCGGGGTGGCCGGCACGCCTGGGAGAACGTGGTGGCCGCGTGCGCCCGGTGCAACCACACCAAGGGCGACAAGACCCCGGCGGAGATGGGGTGGCGGTTACACGCGCTGCCGGCGGCACCGAAAGGCACCGCCTGGCGGGTGCTCGGGCACCGCGCACCCGACCCCCGCTGGGCCGACTGGTTGGATCTGCGGGAGCCCGAAGCCGCCGCCTGATTCCAACGGACGCGGTCAGGCTCCCGATTGCGGGTGCGTCGCCCGACGCGCCGCGCGATCGTCGCGGTCGGCGGCCCGGCCGTGTGCGATCGCCAGTAGCCGGTCGATCTCGGGCAGCAGCTGCGGGCCGGGCATCACGATGCTGGCGAAGCCGTACAGCGCGTAGCCCGGGTGCGGCGACACGGTGTCCAGTCGGGCGAAGTCGAACTCGTGCCGGTGCTCCTCGAACGCCTTGGGCGGGAAGCCGAACAGCCGCTCGAACTCGGCCCGGCCCAGGTCCAGGTTGAGCCGGAAGACGCCGGGGCGGTCCAGTTGGGATGCCTCGTCGAAGCCGGGCACGTCCCGCTCGACGATGGTGGCGAACGGCTGGCGGCGGTCCGGGCCGACGAAGAAGAAGCGGTCGCCCCAGGCCGCCTCGGGTGACCCGTCCTCCTCGCTCGCCACGACCTGCTCGACGCCGGGCAGTGCGACGATCCGGTCGGCGAGCACGGCCGCGTCGACACCGGTCGGGATGTGCAGGACCGCGTCGGCGTGTTCGATGGTGGCCCGGTCCAGCGGGAAGTAGCGGTAGTCGTGCGTCCGCTGCTCGGCCGCGCCGATGTCGGACGCCGGCAGGTACCGGGGGAGGTCGGTCTCCTGCTGGAGTCTGCCCTCGTAGGTCGACGCGGCGGGCGGCTCGATGCCGAGCGCCGGGCTCGCGCCGAGGCTGCCGACGATCACCGCGTACCGGTCACCGAGCAGCGACGCGACGATCGCGCCGGCACCGGCCCAGGTCATCTCCGTGCCGGCCAGCGTCATCGTGCTCGGATGACGCTGGAGGTGTGTGTTGTGCGCGAAGACCAGCGTGGGTCCGCGGTGTGCCTCGGCCGCGCGGATCGCGAGCAGGTTCTCGGCCATCAGCGCGTCCCGGACACCAGCCAACCGGGCGAAGCGTTCGTCCTGGGCCAGTGGTGCGGCGGCCGCGGCGTGGTAGCGCAGCAGCGCGACGGCGGCCGTGGCGTGCACGAACGCCGCCGGCCAGCCCGCTGACTTCCACGGCGCCCGCAGGTACAATTCGGTCAGCATCTCGTCGGCGATCACCCGCAGTCGCTGGGCTTCGGTCGAGCGCCCAACCGACCGTCCCGGCTCCCAGATGGCGGCCGGGTCACGCCACCGCGCCTCGTCCCCGATCAGGTCGTCGATCTCGGCAGACCGGTCCAGGTCGAGGAAGTGGCAGACCTGGTCGAGGTGGTGGCGCGGGCTCGGGGCGCTCTCCATCTCCACCGGGGCGTCGAAACCGTGGAACGTCAGGCGCTCGGCGGCCGGCCGTCCGGTGTTCCACTCCCGCATCCGCAGCAGGAGGTCGCGGTTGGCCGGGGCCGCGCCGAAGCCGTGGCTGAACCCTTCGGTGAGCGCCTGGTCGAGCGGCACGTCGCCGCCCTGCACGAACTCGTCCGCGATCAGCCCGGCGGCCCGGTCGCTCTCCAGCGCGATCGACCGGTATCCGTGCTCCGCGAGGGCCAGGAAGGCGTCGTTGCGGAGTTGGAGGAAGGCGGATTCACCGTGCGTCGGTTCACCGAGGGCGAGCAGGTCGGGAGACACCGTCAGCAGGTCGAGAAAAGGTGGCATTCCATAAACCGTATCGTTGAACCAGCGGTTGAGACTCACGAGCGGTGCAGCGCGGTGACAGCCACAAAACCTTCAAACCCGGGGGTACGCCGACCGGTCGATCTCGCGCGTGCGCACGGCCTCTCCGCGCAGGCCGTACGCAACTACGAACGAGACGGCGTCCTGCCTCCGGTCCGGCGCACCCCGAGCGGCTACCGCCAGTTCACCGAGCTGCACGCCACGGCGTTGCGGGCCTACCTCGCGTTGATCACGGGCCACGGCTACGCGGCCAGCGGCGAGATCATGCGGGCCGTCAACCGGGGCGAAATCGGCGCGGCGTTGCGCACCATCGACCAGGGTCATGCTCTGCTCCAGCGCGATCGGGAAACCCTGGACGCGGTCGAGGCGGCGGTGGCGACGCTCACCGGAACGCGACCGCCGCCGCAGAGCCAGAAGGCCGTGCCGATCAGCGTGCTGGCGCACCGGCTCGGGTTACAGCCGGCCACGCTGCGCAAGTGGGAGCGGGCCGGGGTGCTGCGGCCGGTCCGTGATCCGGTGACCCACTACCGGCTCTACCGGCCCGACGACGTGCGGGACGCCGAACTCGCCCACCTGTTGCGCCGTGGCGGGTACCAGCTCGGCCACATCGCCGACGTGCTGCGTCGAGTGCGCGACGCCGGCGGTGCGGAGCCGCTGGCGGCGTCGCTGCGCCAGTGGCGGCAACGGCTCACCGAGCGGGGCCGGGCCATGCTCACCGGTGCCGCCCGGCTCGCCGATTACCTCGACGCCATTCAGCCGCCACCACGCGCCTTGACCAGCGAGGCGAAGACCACGACGTTGTCCGCGTAGCCGGTCTCGCCGCCGACCCACTGGCCGCCGCAGGTGATCAGTCGGAGGCTCGGGCGGCTGAAGTCGCCGTACACCTCGTCCACCGGCAGTCGGCCCTTGTCGAACTTCTCCACCGAGTTCACCTCGAAGACCGCCACGCGCTGGTCGGTACGGGTCACCTCGATCTCGTCACCGGAGCGCAGTTCGCGGAGTTTGTGGAAGACCGCCGGCCCGCTGGTGGTGTCGACGTGCCCGACGATCACGGCTGGGCCGTACTGGCCCGGGGTGGGCCCCTGGTCGTACCAGCCGGCCTCCTGCGCGCGGGCCGCGTCCGGTACGGCGATCGTGCCGTCCGAGGCGATGCCCACGTCGTGTACGGGCGCCCGCACGTCGATCTTTTCGATGGTGAGGCTGGTCGGAGGGCTGGCCGGCAACACCGGGAACTTCTTCGGCGGTGGTCGTAGGCCGGCGCTGAGCCGGTCCGGCAGCAGGCTCATTCCGGTCACCTGCTCGACGCCGAGCATCGCCACGATCAGCACCATCAGCGCGGCGATGGCCAGCACCGGCAACCCGGGGCTCGTACCGAAACGGTGGCGGGCCGACGGTGGCCCGGCCGGACGTCGCGGCGGCAGCGGGCGGGCGGTCGGATCGGTGGTGGTGACGCTCGCCGACACGGCCTGCCCGGCGACCCGGCGCAGCCGTCCGGAGACGCGGACCACCAGCCGGCCGGACGCGCGCAGCGCCGGCCCGGCCCGGAAGCGGGCGCGGCGATCCGACCGCGCACGCGCGGATCTGCGGGTCATGGGTGCTCCGGCTCAGGAGCCGGCCCCCGATCGACGTCGGCCGCCGGCCATCCCGAGCACGATCGCGGTGCCCACCAACGCCACGCCACCGATGACGAGCAGCGAGCCGGTGCCGCGACCGCCGGCCATGCCACCACCACCGGTCGCCGGCCCCTTGCTGGGTGAGGCCATGTTCAGCACGGTCAACGTGGTCGACGACGTCTCGCCGTTCTCGCAGCGCAGGTCGACCGCGTAGTCACCGGCCGGCTTGTCGCGCGGAATCGTCGCCTGGCCGGTCAGGAAGCCCTTGTCCGGTCTGAGCCGCACCTGCCCGAACGCGTCGGAGTGGACGCTGGACTGCCGGTTGTTGTTGTCGTTGTCGCAGCTCGCCTTGATGCTGACCCGGCTGCCGGCCTGAACGCTGTTCGGTGTCACCTCGACGAAGACGTTCTCACCGGCTCGTGCCGGCGCGACCGACAACAGGACGAACGCCCCGACCAGCCCCACCAGTGTCAGTACGGACGAGAGCGCGCGGTTGATCGTGCGGATTCCCTGCATGATTTCCCCCCAACCGGCGACGACCGCCGGAACCCTCCCCTGGGCACGGGCGCTGCTTTCCCGCTGGCGCGGGGGCAAACCGCAGGCCGACGGGCCAGGAGGGGTCAGCGCGGGCGGGGGACGGGCCCGGCGGCGGGGAGGGGGGTGATGGGCTGCCAGTTCAACGGGGAGGAGAGGACCATCGTGCTCGACGGTTGGCCGTACGGGGCGAGCCGGTCGATGACCCCCTCGAACGCGCCGATCGAGCCGGCCGCCACCTTCAGCACGCTGCACGCGTCGCCGGTGATCCGGTGGATCTCGAGGATCTCCGGCCAGCCGGCCACCGCCGGGTCGTGCAGGATGCAGCGCGCGCCGTAACAGGACATCCGGATCAGCGCGACCACGGTGCGGCCGGCGCGGCTCAGGTCGACATGAGCGTGGTAGCCGGTGATGACCCCGGCCTCCTCCAGCCGACGGACCCGCTCCGCGACGGACGGTGGTGACAGGTGCACCCGCCGGGACAACTCGCTGAAGGAGAGCCGCGCGTCGGCCTGCAACTCGCGGAGCAGCGCCCAGTCCATGTCGTCCACGCCCAGACCTTACTTTCGTGAACTCACTTCGCCTAGTTGCCTTTGGTTTGCCAGGAGAAGGCGGCGAGAGCCGTTGATTCGGCATTCCGCAGGCCGATCCGACCGCGAGATCATGACGTCGACCAGTCCGGGGAGGGAAACGAGATGGTGGATCAGACGGAGCGGCGGGCGCCGAACCGCCGTGCCACGGTGCGACCGGTGACCCCCGGGCAGCGCGCCGCGCAGGCGGAGCGCACCGGCGGCGAACCGACGTTGGAGTTCGCCGACATGGTGCCGTACGACGCGTACGTGCAGGCCAGCGCCCTGCACAAGATGCAGCACCCGCTCAGCAGCGACCCGGGCGAGATGTCCTTCCTGATGGTCAGCCAGATCATGGAGTTGTACTTCGGGCTGACCTGCCACGAGCTGCGGGAGACCCAGCGGCTGATCCGCACCGACCAGATCTGGGAGGCGCTGGCCCCGTTGGGCCGAGCCAAGCTGCACCTGGAAGGGCTCAACGCCGCCTGGCAGGGCCTGCGCTGGATGAGCCCGGCCGACTTCAACCGGTTCCGCAATCTGCTCGGCGAAGCCTCCGGCTTCCAGTCGGCGATGTACCGGCAGTTGGAGTTCCTGCTCGGGCTGCGCGACCCGACGCTGATCCGTCCGTTCCGCCGGCAGGCCGAGGTGCACGCCGCGCTGAGCGCCGCGCTGGCCGCCCCGAGCCTCTGGGACGACGTGCTCGCGCTGCTCGCCCGGCGCGGCTTCGACCTCCCCGCCGACCTGCTCGACCGGGACGTTTCCGTCGAGCACGACCCGCAGCCGGCGGTCGAGGCGGCCTGGGTGAGGATCTACGACGATGCCAGCCCGGACAACCACCTGCGACTGCTCGGCGAGGCGCTCAGCGCGGTCGCCGAGGAGTTCGGTGACTGGCGCTGGAACCACGTCAAGGCGGTGCAGCGGACGATGGGCGCCAAAGTCGGCAGCGGCGGCTCCGCCGGCCTGGCGTGGTTGCAGCGCAGCATGGCCCGGGTGGTCTTCCCGGAGCTGTGGTCGGCCCGCACCGCGATGTGACCGGAGAGCGAGACATGCACACCCCTCAAGAAGAAGCGCATCGACGCGACGAGGCCGACCCCGGCCACCGGCACCTGTTCCACGTGCCGCCGGCCGACGGCGGTGAGCACCCCGAGTCGGCGTACCTGGCCGGCAACTCGCTCGGCCTGCAACCCCGGGCCACCCGCGACGAACTCCTGGCCGACCTGGACGCGTGGGGGCGGCTCGGCGTGGAGGGGCACCTGGAGGCGGAGCGCGCGTGGCTGCCGTACCACGAGCTGTTGACCGGGCCGGCCGCGCGACTGGTCGGCGCCCGTCCCACCGAGGCCGTGGTGATGAACTCGCTCACGGTCAACCTGCACCTGCTGATGGTGAGCTTCTACCGGCCGGCCGGCGCGCGTACCCGCATCGTCATCGAGGACGCCGCCTTCCCTTCGGACAGCTACGCCGTGCGCAGCCAGGCGCGGTTCCACGGCCTGGACCCGGACGACGCGGTGGTCCGGCTGCGTCCGCGCGCGGGTGAGGACGCCCTGCGCACCGAGGACGTGACCGACTACCTGGCCGCCGAGGGGGACCGGGTGGCCCTGCTGCTGCTCGGCGGGGTCAACTACCTCACCGGCGAGCTGCTGGACATCCCGGCGATCACGGCCGCCGGCCGGGCCGCCGGCGCGGTGGTCGGCTGGGACCTGGCCCACGCGGTCGGCAACGTGCCGCTGGCCCTGCACGACTGGGATGTCGACTTCGCCGCGTGGTGCTCCTACAAGTACCTGAACTCCGGCCCGGGTGCCCTGGCGGGTGTCTTCGTGCACGAACGGCACCTCGGCGACGAGAGCCTGCCCCGCTTCGAGGGGTGGTGGAGCACCGCGGCGGCCACCCGGTTCGAGATGACGCCGGTGTCCCGGCCGCCGGCCACCGTGGAGGCATGGCAGATCTCCAACCCGCCGATCTTCGCGATGGGTCCGGTGCGTACCTCGCTGGAGCTGTTCGACGCGGTGGGGATGACCGCGCTGCGTGCGCGCAGCCAGCGCCTCACCGGCTGGCTGGAGTCGCTGTTCGACGAGGTGACCGTCGGGCGGCCACTGCGGGTGGTCACCCCGCGCGACCCGGACCGGCGGGGCTGCCAGCTCTCCGTGCGCATCGGTTCCGGCAGCGCCGCCGAGCTGACCAAACGCCTCCGGTACGAACACGGCGTGATCGCCGACGCCCGTGAACCGGACGTCGTCCGGTTCGCCCCGGTGCCGCTCTACTCCACCTACCTCGACTGTTGGCGGGCCGCGGCGGCGCTGGCGGCGACGGTGGGGCAGGTGAACCCGTGACGGCGCGGCGCGACGAGATCGCGATCATCGGTGCCGGGCTGGCCGGTTGTCTGGCGGCCTGCTTCCTGGCCCGGCGTGGCTACCCGGTGGCCCTCTACGAGCGTCGCTCCGACCCGCGGGCCGGCACCGTCGAGCGGGGCCGCTCGATCAACCTGGCGCTCTCCGAGCGTGGCCTGGACGCGTTGCGCCGGATCGGGCTGGCCGAGCAGGTGATGACCGACGCGCTGCCGATGCGCGGCCGGATGATCCACCCGGTCGAGGGCGAGCAGCAGTTCCAGTCGTACAGCGCGGCCGGCGACCGGGCGATCAACTCGATCAGCCGGGGTGCGCTGAACAACGCCCTGCTGGACGAGGCCGCCGCGCTGCCCGGGGTTCGGGTCGTCTTCGACCACCGGCTGGTCGGGCTCGACCCGACCGACGGCGCGTTGAGCTTCGAGACCCCGCAGGGCACGGTCGCGGCGAAGGCGTCGGTCGTGCTGGGCGCCGACGGCGCCGGCTCCGCGGTGCGCGGGCAACTGCTGGCGTACGGGCTGCTGGACGAGCGTGTGGACTTCCTCGACTACGGCTACAAGGAGCTGACGATTCCGCCGTTGGGCGGGGACTTCGCCCTGGATGAGGACGCGTTGCACATCTGGCCGCGGGGCACCTCGATGATGATCGCGCTGCCGAACCCCGATCGCTCCTTCACCTGCACGCTGTTCTGGCCCAACGAGGGTGCCGGCAGTTTCGCCTCGCTGACCAGCCCGGCGGAGATCGAACGGCACTTCACCGAGCAGTACCCGGACGTGGTCCCGCTGGCCCCGAACCTGGTCGACGACTACCAGCACAACCCGGTGGGCGTGCTGGGCACGGTGCGCTGCACCCCCTGGCAGGTCAACGGAAAGGTCGGCCTGCTCGGCGACGCCGCCCACGCCATCGTGCCGTTCTACGGCCAGGGCGCCAACTGCGCCTTCGAGGACGTGGTGGAGCTGGACCGCTGCCTGGACGAGTGCGCCGACGACTGGTCGGCGGCGCTGCCCCTGTTCCAGCGGCGGCGGCAGGAGAACGCGGAGGCCATCGCGACGATGGCGCTGACCAACTTCGTGGAGATGCGGGACAAGGTCGCCTCCCCGGTCTTCCAGACCCGGCGGCGGGTGGAGCACGCACTGGAACGGGCCCTGCCCGGCCGGTACGTTTCCCAGTACGAACTGGTGTCGTTCTCCACCACCGGGTACGCGGAGGTGCGACGCCGGGTGCGCCGACAGCACCGGGTGCTCGGGGCGGTCGTCGGCGGGGCCGCGCTGCTGCTGGTCGGCGCGATCGGCGCGGCACTGAGCCGAGGGAGGCGCGCATGACCGGCACCTGGGATCCGCGACTGATGGGCGGCCACGCACCGGGTGGGCCGCACCGGTTGCGCAACTTCGTCAACGGCGAGTTCGTCGACGGCGCGACGACGTTCGCCAAGGCCAGCCCGGTCACCGGGGATCAGGTCTTCGAGGTGGACGAGGCGTCGCAGTCCACGGTGGACGACGCGGTGGCCGCCGCCCGTGCCGCGCTGCGGGGGCCGTGGGGCCGGATGGGGGAACGTGAGCGCGCCGAGGTGCTGCGCCGCGTCGCCGACGAGTTGGAACGCCGCTTCGACGACCTGGTCACCGCCGAGGTCGCCGACACCGGCAAGTCCATCGCCCAGGCCCGCACGCTGGACATCCCGCGCGGCGCGGCGAACTTCCGGGCGTTCGCCGAGATCGTGGCGACCGCCCCCACCGAGTCGTTCACCACGGTCACCCCGACCGGCGGCCGGGCGCTCAACTACGCGCTGCGCAAGCCGGTCGGTGTGGTCGCGGTCATCGTGCCGTGGAACCTGCCGCTGCTGCTGCTCACCTGGAAGGTCGCTCCGGCGCTGGCCTGCGGAAACGCCGTCGTGGTCAAGCCCAGCGAGGAGACTCCCGCCTCGGCGACGCTGCTCGCCGAGGTGATGGCCGCCGCTGGCGTGCCGGCCGGGGTGTTCAACCTGGTGCACGGCTTCGGGCCGGACTCGGCGGGCGAGTTCCTCACCCGCCACCCGGGCGTCGACGCGATCACCTTCACCGGCGAGTCGGCCACCGGCGGCGCGATCATGCGAGCCGCCGCCGACGGGGTGAAGGCGGTCAGCTTCGAGTTGGGCGGCAAGAACGCCGGCCTGGTCTTCGCCGACGCCGACCTGGACGCCGCGGTGGCCGGCTCGGTGCGGTCCAGCTTCACCAACGGCGGGCAGGTGTGCCTCTGCACCGAGCGCATCTACGTGCAACGCCCGGTCTTCGAGGAGTTCACCGCCCGGCTGGCGAAGCGGGCCGGGGAACTGGCGTACGGCTGGCCGACCGACGAGGCCACCGCCACCATGCCGCTCATCTCCCACCAGCACCGGGCGAAGGTGCTCGGCGCGTACGAGCTGGCCCGGTCCGAGAGCGCCGAGGTGCTCAGCGGCGGCGGCACACCCACCTTCGGTGACGCCCGCGACGGCGGGTCGTACGTGCAGCCGACCGTGCTCACCGGGCTTCCCCCGGACGCCCGTACCAACCGGGAGGAGATCTTCGGCCCGGTGGTGCACGTCGCCCCGTTCGACACCGAGGACGAGGCGTACGCCCTCGCCAACGGCACCGAGTACGGCCTGGCGGCGACCGTGTGGACCCGGGACGTGGGCGTCGCGCACCGGGCCGGTGCCCGGCTCGACGCCGGCATCGTCTGGGTCAACACGTGGTTCCTGCGGGACCTGCGCACCCCGTTCGGCGGGGTGAAGGCGTCCGGCATCGGTCGCGAGGGCGGCGTGCACTCGCTGAACTTCTACTCCGAACTCACCAACGTCTGCGTGGACCTGTCGTGAGCCGTGGACCTGTGGTGAGCCGTAGCGAGGGAGCAGGCATGGAAGCTGACATCGAGGCCGCCAACCGGGAGTTGGCCGACGCCCGCAGCACCGGCAAGCCGTGCCCGCCGCTGCGGGGCCGGCTGCTGCCGGAGGGCGACGTGGAGTCCGCGTACCGTGTGCAGCAGCTCCAGGCGCGGGCCTGGCAGGGCCGCGGTGAACGCCGGGTCGGCGCGAAGATCGGGCTGACCTCCCGGGCCGTGCAGGAGACCTTCGGGGTGTTCCAGCCGGACTTCGGCATGCTGACCGACGCCATGGCGGTCGGCGACGGGGTGGAGGTGCCCATCGACCGGCTGCTCCAGCCCCGCGTGGAGGCGGAGGTCGCCTTCGTGCTCGACAAGGACCTGCCGAACCCGCAGCTCACCACCGTCGACCTGATCCGCGCTGTCGATCACGTGCTGCCGGCGATCGAGATCGTCGACTCACGGATCGCCGCCTGGGACATCTCCATCGTGGACACCGTCGCCGACAACGCCTCCAGCGGGCTCTTCGTGCTCGGCACCACGCCGCGTCGGCTCGCCGACGTCGACCTGCGACTGTGCGGAATGGTGCTGGAGAGCGCCGGCGAGCCGGTGTCGGTGGGCGCGGGCGCGGCCTGCCTGGGCAACCCGCTGCACGCCCTGCAGTGGCTGGCCGGCACCCTGGCCCGCGCCGGCGACCCGCTGCGCGCCGGGGACGTGGTGCTCTCCGGGGCGCTCGGTCCGATGGTCCCGGTCACCCCGGGGGCCGCGTACGAGGCCCGGATCTCCGGCCTCGGCTCGGTGCGCACGAGTTTCAGTGCTGGAGGCAACAAGTGACCGGTGTGGCGGTGCTCGGGTCCGGCAATATCGGCACGGACCTGATGATCAAGGTTTTGCGGTTGAGTGACAGCCTGCGGATGGTGGCGATGGCCGGCATCGACCCGGCCTCCGACGGCCTGGCGCGTGCCCGCCGGCTCGGCGTCGCCACCACCGCCGACGGCGTGGACGGGCTGGTCGCGCTGCCCGAGTTCGCCGACGTCGAGCTGGTGTTCGACGCCACCTCGGCCGGCGCACACCGCCGCCACGACGAGGTGCTGCGCGCGCACGGCCGCACGGTGATCGACCTGACCCCCGCCGCGCTCGGCCCGTACGTGGTGCCGCCGGTCAACCTCGACGAGCACCTGCACGAGTCGAACGTGAACATGGTGACCTGCGGCGGGCAGGCCACCGTGCCGATCGTCGCCGCGGTCCGCCGGGTCACCCCGGTGGCGTACGGGGAGATCGTCGCGTCGATCGCGTCGAAGTCCGCCGGGCCGGGCACCCGGGCCAATATCGACGAGTTCACCGAGACCACCGCCCGCGCCATCGAGGTGGTCGGTGGGGCCGAGCGGGGCAAGGCGATCATCGTGCTGAACCCGGCGGACCCGCCGCTGCTGATGCGGGACACCGTCTACTGCCTCTGCCCGGACGCCGACGCCGACACCGACGCCATTGCCGACTCCGTCACCCGGATGGTGGCCGCCGTGCAGGAGTACGTCCCCGGCTACCGGCTCAAGCAGGACGTGCAGTTCGACCGGGTGCAGGCGTACCTGCCGACGCTCGGGCGGCCGCTCACCGCCCTTCAGGTGTCGGTCTTCCTGGAGGTCTCCGGCGCCGGGCACTACCTGCCCGCGTACGCCGGCAACCTGGACATCATGACCTCCGCCGCGCTGCGCACCGCGGAGCGGCTGGTCGCCCTGCGCTCCTCGGAGGTGGTCGCGCCATGACCGACCTGTACATCCAGGACGTGACGCTGCGCGACGGCATGCACGCCATCGCCCACCAGTACACCGTCGACCACGTACGCTCCATCGCCGCCGCGTTGGACGCCGCCGGGGTGGCCGCCATCGAGGTGGCGCACGGTGACGGCCTCGCCGGCTCCAGCGTCAACTACGGCCACGGCGCCGCCAGCGACGCCGAGTGGATCTCCGCGGCGGCCGAGGTGCTGACCACGGCCAAACTGACCACCCTGCTGCTGCCGGGCATCGGCACGATCGCCGACCTGAAGGCCGCGAAGGCGCTCGGGGTGACCAGCGTCCGGATCGCCACCCACTGCACGGAGGCGGACATCTCCGCCCAGCACATCTCCTGGGCCCGGGAGAACGGCATGGACGTGGCCGGGTTCCTGATGATGTCGCACATGTTTGACCCGGTCGGGCTCGCCGGGCAGGCCAAGCTGATGGAGTCGTACGGGGCGCACTGCGTCTACGTCACCGACTCCGGCGGCCGGCTGCTGATGTCCGACGTGGCGCAGCGGGTCGACGCGTACCGGCAGGTCCTCGCCCCGGAGACGCAGATCGGCATCCACGCCCACCACAACCTGTCGCTCGGGGTGGCCAACAGCGTGCTCGCCGTCGAGCACGGCCGGGTCAGCGGGTCCGCGCCGGCCGGTCCCGACGCGGTCCACGGCCGGACCGTCCGCGTCGACGCCTCCCTCGCCGGCATGGGCGCGGGTGCCGGGAACGCCCCGCTGGAGGTCTTCGTCGCAGTCGCCGAGTTGCACGGCTGGAAGCACGGCTGCGACGTGTTCGCGCTGATGGACGCCGCCGACGACCTGGTCCGCCCGCTTCAGGACCGGCCGGTGCAGGTGGACCGGGAAACACTCTCCCTGGGGTACGCCGGGGTCTACTCCAGCTTCCTGCGGCACGCCGAACGGGCCTCCACGAAGTACGGAGTGGACGTCCGGTCGATCCTGGTCGAGCTGGGCCGCCGCCGGATGGTCGGCGGCCAGGAGGACATGATCGTGGACGTGGCACTCGACCTGGCCGGCACGGAGCGTTCGCGTGACCCGCGGTCGCGGACGGAGGATGACGCAGCATGATCGGACCGGACGTCGCGGGGATCGCCGAGCAGTTGGGCGCGGCGGCCGACACGGCCACCGCCATCCCGCAGCTCGCCGCCGAGACCGGCCTCGACGTGGACACCGCGTACGCCGTGCAGGCCGCACTGCTGCAACGCCGGCTGAAGGCCGGTGAGCGGCTGGTCGGGTTGAAGATGGGGCTGACCAGCAGGGCGAAGATGGCCCAGGTCGGCGTGGACGAGGTGATCTGGGGGCGGCTCACCAACGCGATGCGGGTGCCCGACGGTGGCGTGGTGGACCCGGCCGCGTACATCCACCCCCGGGTCGAGCCGGAGGTGGCGTTCCTGCTGGACCGGCTGCCCGAGCCGGGCGAGCCGGTCGGTGACTTCGCCACGGCCGTCCGCGCGGTCGCCCCGGCCATCGAGTTGATCGACTCCCGGTACGCGGACTTCCGTTTCTCGCTGCCCGACGTGATCGCGGACAACACCTCGGCCGCCGCTTTCGTGGTCGGTCCGTGGTCGCCGGTGCCGGCCGGGCTGGACAACCTGGGCGTGCTGCTGGAGGTCGACGGGCGGGTGGCGCAGGTCGGCTCGACGGCGGCGATCCTCGGTGACCCGCGCCGGGCGCTCGACGAGGGCATCCGGCTGGCGGGTCGGCACGGGGTGCGGCTGGAGTCCGGGTGGGTCTTCCTGGCCGGTGCCGCCACCGCCGCCGTGCCGCTGCGTCCCGGCGCCCAGGTCCGTGCCGTCGTCGAGAAGCTCGGCACGGCTTCGCTGCGGGCTGCGTCGTGAGCGGCGTGGTGGGGGTTCCGGGCAGCCCGACCGGCTCCGGGCGGTCAGGCTTGATCCCTGCGCCGGTCGGGCTGCCCGGAACCCCTGACCTGGTCGTGGCCCGTGCGTCGGTGCCGGTTGGTGGTGGGTCATGAGTGTCGACGGTGCGCGGGTCGTTGCCGGGAAGGCTGTGCCGCGGGGGGCGTTTCCGCACGTCAAGGTGGCGGGCGGGTTCGTCTTCGTCTCCGGTACGTCGTCCCGTCGGCCGGACAACAGCTTCGCCGGTGTGCAGGTGGACGAGTTCGGCACGACCAACCTGGACATCCGGGAGCAGACGCGAGCCGTCATCGAGAACGTGCGGGATCTGCTGCGGTCGGTCGGTGCGGACCTCGACGACCTTGTCCAGGTGACGTCATACCTGGTCAACATGAATGACTTCGGTGGCTACAACGAGGTGTGGGCCGAGTTCTTCGACGCCTCCGGTCCGACCCGTACGACGGTGGCGGTGCACCAGCTGCCACACCCGCACCTGCTGATCGAAATCCAGGCCGTTGCCCTTCTTCCCTCGGGAGGTCAGTCGTGAGTGAGATCGCCGAGCCGTTCAGCTTTCCGGGCTGGATCGCGGACAACCAGCACCTGTTGAAGCCCCCGGTGGGCAACAAGGAGATGTTCCCCGGCGGGGACGACTTCATCGTGATGGTGGTGGGCGGGCCCAACCAGCGCACAGACTTCCACGTGGACCCGTACGAGGAGTTCTTCTACCAGGTCAAGGGCAACATGCACATCAACCTGATCACCCCGGAGGGGCCGCGTACGGTGCACGTGCGCGAAGGTCAGATGTGGATGCTGCCGCGCAACACCCCGCACTCGCCGCAGCGGCCGGAGGCCGGTTCGATCGGCATGGTCGTCGAACGGGTCCGCGAGGAGGGCACCCTGGAGACGTTCCAGTGGTACTGCCCCGAGTGCGGTGACAAGGTGCACGAGGTCGAGTTGCAGGTCCGCGACATCGCCGCCGACCTGCCCCCGGTGTTCCAGGCGTTCTACGCCGACGAGGCGGCGCGCACCTGCGCCAACTGCGGCACCCTGCACCCGGGCAAGGGCTGATGCCGGCAGGCGTCATCGACGTGCACACGCACGTCGTACCGAAGGGTTGGCCGGACCTCGGCGCGGCGTGCGGTGGGTCCGGCTGGCCGTGGTTGCGGGTCGACTCCGAGCGCGCCGCGATGATCATGGTGGGGGAGACGGAGTTCCGTCCGGTCGGCGCCGAGTGCTGGGACGCGTCGCGCCGACTGGCCGACATGGACGCCGACGGCGTGGCCGTGCAGGTGGTCTCACCCACCCCGGTCTTCTTCAGCTACGACCGCCCGGCCGACCAGGCGGTGAAGGTCGCGCGGATCTTCAACGACCTGACCCTGGAGGTCACCGCGGCCGGAGGTGACCGACTGGTGCCGTTCTGCCAGGTGCCGCTCCAGGACCCGGACGCCGCCTGCGCCGAGCTGGATCGCAGCCTCGCCGCCGGGCACGTGGGCGTGGAGATCGGCAACCACGTCGGCGACCGGGACCTGGACGACGCCGGCGTGGTCACCTTCCTCCAGCACTGTGCCGAGGTGGGCGCACCCGTCTTCGTCCACCCGTGGGACATGCCGGACGGTCCACGGCTGAACCGGTGGATGGCCCGTTGGCTCACCGGGATGCCCGCCGAGACGCACCTGTCGGTGCTGGCGATGATCCTGGGCGGGGTCTTCGACCGGGTGCCCGAGTCGCTGCGGATCTGCTTCGCGCACGGCGGTGGCAGCTTCCCGTTCTGGCTCGGCCGCGCCGACAACGCCTGGCACCGCCGTGGTGACCTGGTCCGGGGCACGTCCGCCGGCCCGCCCAGCAGCTACCTCGACCGGTTCAGCGTCGACTCGGTGGTCTTCGCGCCGCCGGCGCTGCGGCTGCTTGTCGACACGTTGGGGGAGGACCGGGTGCTGGTCGGCAGCGACTACCCGTACCCGCTGGGTGAACGACCGGCCGGCGCGGTGGTCCGCGCCGCCGACTTCCTCACCGACGACCAGCGCACCAAGCTCCTGTCCACCAACGCGCTGCGCTTCCTGCACGGCTGAGCGGGCTTTCGTCACTGGCATGCGCAGATCTTGGACACTTTTCGTTCGCACGTGACGGAAAGTGTCCAAGATCTGCGGGCAGGTGCGGCGCTGAGCTGGCGCAAAGTCCGGTTGGTCCCTTTCCAGTCGCCAGCGCGTGTCGAGTGCGCCAACGGCTGACGGGCGGCAGGATGACGACATGGCCGAGCCGCACGACCTGACCGCGTTGGAGCAGGCCGCCGCGCTGACCCGCGGCGAGCTGTCCAGCGTCGAACTGGTCGAGCACTCCCTGCGTCGGGTGGCGGCGCTCGGCGACACGGTGGGCGCGTTCGTCACCGTCACCCCGGACCTCGCCCGGCAGGCCGCACGGGCCGCCGACGCGGTGCCGGTCGAGGAGCGCGGCCCGCTGCACGGGGTGCCGACCGCGATCAAGGATCTGACGCTCACCGCCGGGGTCCGCACCACCTTCGGTTCGGCCGCCTTCATCGACTTCGTTCCGCCGGTCGACGCCGACGTGGTCCGGTTCATCAAGGCCGCCGGTCTGGTCAGTCTGGGCAAGACGACCACCTCCGAGCTGGGCTGTTCGCTCTACTCCGAGGGCCGGGTCGCGCCGCCGGCCCGCAACCCGTGGCAGCTGGCGTACACCGCCGGTGGGTCCAGCGGCGGCGCGGCGGCGGCGGTCGCGGCCGGGCTGGTCCCCGTCGCCCAGGGGTCCGACGGCGGCGGGTCGCTGCGCATCCCCGCGTCGCTCTGCGGCCTGATCGGCTACAAACCCAGTCGGGGCCTCGTCTCCGGCGGGCCGGTCGGCTCCGGCGCGTTCGGCCTGCCCACCAGTGGTCCGCTCGGGCGGACGGTCACCGACGTCGCCGCGCTGCTCGACGTGATGGCCGTCCCGGTCCCCGGCGAGCCCTACCTGCCGCCGGTCGCGCCATCCGGCGGCTACCTGGCCGTCGCGCGCCGGGCCGAGCCCGGCCCGCTGCGGATCGGCCGGTTCACCGCGCCGATGCTCGCCGACGAACCGGTGCACCCCGACTGCGTGGCCGCCGTGGATCGGGCCGCCGCGCTGCTCACCGCGGCCGGCCACGAGGTGGTCGAGGTGCCACCGCCGCTCGGGCCGGCGGCGTGGCCGCTCTTCGAGATCCTCTGGTACGTGCTGGCGCTCACCCCGGTGCCCCCGCAGCTCGAAGGGGAGCTGCTGCCGCTGACCCGGCTCCTGCGGGCCCGGGGCGCCGAGGTTTCCGCCGGCACCCTGGCCGCCGCTCTCGGCGAGTTGCAGGCGCAGGTCCGCCTCGGTGCCCGTCGCACCGCCGGCTGCGACCTGCTCCTCTGCCCCACCCTGGCCGCCCCGCAGGCACCCGTCGGCTGGTTCACCGCCGACGCGGACCCGGCCGCCGACTTCGACCGGCAACGCCGCTTCTCGCCCTACTGCGCCATCTTCAACGTCACCGGCGATCCCTCCGTCTCCCTGCCGGTGGGCACCACGACCGACGGCCTGCCCGTCGGGGTGCTGCTCACCGGCCGGTACGGAGACGACGCGCGGCTAATCGCTACCGCTGCGCAACTGGAGAACTCCAGTGACGGATGGGATCGGCACCCCGCAATCTGGCGGGCCGCTGACTCCGCTAACGTGAATGGCGACGGAGTCGGGCGGTCGGCAGCATGATCGTCCATCCGACCCGGTTGTTCGAGGTCGTCCTTCTTCCGCCTGGGGGCGTTGGGATTGTCTGTTACCGAGACGTTGCTGGTCTTCGTCGGCATCCCGGTGGCTGCGGTGCTGGTCATCGCCGGCCTGTCGTACGCCGGTAGCCGCGGTGGTGCCACCGGCGGTGGCGGTGGTGCCAAGCGCTACCGTCCGGGCCGGCCCTTCGACTTCACTCCGGTCTGGTTCCTGGGCCGCCCGGAGCAGCTGGCCGACTCGGCCGGCACCGCGCTGACGGCGGGGGCGCAGGCGCCCGCGCTGACCAGCCACAAGCTTGAGCAGGCCAGCGTCGAGGCGCCGGCCGGTGGAACCGGAGGCGCAAGTGACCGTTGGTGAGAAGCAGGCCGGGTCGGAAAATCCGCCCGAGGTGCTCGACGGGCCGTTCTCGACCCGTCAGCTGCTGCGCATCGACGAGGCGTTGCGCCTGGCCGACCAGGGCACCGGCCTGGTCTTCTCGGTCTTCGTCGGTGGCCTCGACGAGCCGATCCGCGAGCACGCCCAGCGGCTGCACCGTCAGCTCGCTGAGCCGGACAAGTCGGTGCTGATCGCCGTGTCGCCCAACCAGCGCCAGCTGGAGATCGTCACCGGTCGGTACGCGCGCAAGCGTATCCCCGACACGTACGCCAAGCTGGCCGCGCTCTCCATGGTCGGCGCGTTCAGCGGCGGTGACCTGGCCGGCGGCATCATCAACGGCCTCGACCAGCTCGCCAGCCACGCCGGCAAGGGCTGAGCCCTCCCTCGTACGACGAAGCCCGGCCCGCCGAACGCGGGCCGGGCTTCAGTGTCTCAGCGAGGCCAGGCCGACGGGTCCAGCTTCATCGGCCACGGCTCGTCGACGTCCACGGGGTCGTCCGGGCCCAGGGTGCCCAACAATTCGTAGTGCTCGCCCTCGTCAAGCCGATAGCGGTAGATCTCCGGGCCGAAGTTGCCCCGTTCCACCCGCCAGTAGTGCGGGATGCCCGCCTCGGCGTAGAGGGCGGGCTTGGTGAAGCGATCATGACGACGGCTTCCCGTCGACTCGACCTCCAGGACGAGCGCGATGTCCACCGGTTCGGCCCACATCCGTTGGCGCGGCGCGCTTGGGCGCAGCGCCGTCAGATCCGAAATGAGATTGCCGCCGGGCACCCGTACCCCGATCTCCCGGATTACCCGCCACCCGGCGGGAGCCGCCTGGCGGAGCGCCATCCGGATCTCGTCCGCCAGCTCGTGATGCTCGGGACCGGCTGGAGGGGTCACGTGCAGGCTCCCGTCGATGATCTCGTAGCGGTTCCCGTCCTCAGGCAGGTCGGACAGGTCCTGCTCGCGCCAGCCCCGCTCCGGGGGTCGCCACTCGTAGGTCGGGTGCGCCATCACGTTCACCTCCTCACGTCACGATAACGGCCGGGGCCGGCGCGGGCGTACACCCACGCCGGCCCCGGGCCGGACAACCGCTGCTCAGGCGCTCTGGGCGTCCTTCGCACGGGCCTTCAGCGCCCGCACCACACCGTCGCGGCCCTCGGCCACCAGCCGACGCAGCGGGGCGGGGTGCCCCTCGCCGGCCAGCCACGCGTCGGTGGCCGCCACCGTGTCGTCCTCCACCAGGTAGGTCGGGTACGCCAGCTGGGCGAACTCCTGCGCCGGCTCGCTGTCCCGGGTGGCCCACACCTGCCCGACCGCCGCGAAGTAGCGCTCCCGGTACGGGGCGACCAGCTCCACCTGCGCCGGGTGGGAGAAGCCCTGCAACAGCGCCCGGTTCCGCCAGTTGGGCAGCGAGTCCGGGCCGGTGAGCAGGGCCCACACGGCTGCCTTGTTCTCGGCCGTCGGCATCAACGCGTGCGCGTACGCGGCCTCCCGCTCACCGCTGGCCGTGCGGTCGCTGCTCAGCTCCGCCTCGATCTCGGCGGTGCCGGCGGCACCGTTGGCCACCAGCGCGGCGAGCACCGACCAGCGCAGCTCGGTGTCCACGGTCAGCCCGGCCGGCACGCCGGTGCCGTCCAGCCAACCGCGCAGCGTCGCCAGGTCCTCCTCGGAGCGCACCGCCGAGGTGAACGCACGGGCCCAGGCCAACTGGAACCCGCTGCCCGGCTCGGCGGCGGCGAGCGCGTCACGGGCGGTACGGGCCAGGTCGGCCCAGCCGGTCGGCGCCCAGGCCGGGTCGGCGTACAGGGTGAGCGCGGTGGTCGCCTGCCGCAGGGTGGCGGTGACCAGGTTGATGTCGGTCTCCGCGGGCAGCCCGCTCAGCGTGAGCGCCACGTAGTCGCGGGCGGACAGCTCGGCGTCGCGGATCATGTCCCACGCGGCGGTCCAGCAGAGCGCGCGGGCCAGCGACGAGTCGAAGCCGCCGATGTGCTGCACCACGGTCGCCATCGAGCGGTCGTCGAGGCGCAGCTTGGTGTAGCTGAGGTCGTCGTCGTTGAGCAGCAGCACGTCGGCCGCCCGGACGCCACGCAGCGGGGCGAGATCGGTGTGCTCACCGGTCACGTCGACCTCGTACCGCTCCCGACGGACCAGCCGCCCGTCGGCCAGGTCGTACAGGCCCACGCCGATGCGGTGCGTCCGCAGCGTCGGGTACGCCGCCGGCGCCTCCTGCCGCACCAGCACCTGCTCGTACGTGCCGTCCGCCCCGATGGTCACCTCCGGCCGCAGCGTGTTGACCTGTGCGGTCTCCAACCACTGCGCGGCGAACTTGCGCAGCTCCCGCCCGGAGGCGGCCTCCAACTCGGTGAGCAGGTCGTCGAAGGTGGCATTGCCCCAGGCGTGCTTGCCGAAGTAGGCCCGCAGCCCGGCCACGAACGGCTCCTCACCCACGTACGCGACGAGCTGCTTGAGCACGCTCGCGCCCTTGGCGTAGGTGATGCCGTCGAAGTTGACCTCCACGGCCTCCATGTCCGGCATCTCGGTGTAGACCGGGTGGGTGGAGGAGAGCTGGTCCTGCCGGTAGCCCCAGTTCTTCCGGATGGACAGGAAGGTCGTCCACGCCTCGGTGAACCGGGTCGCGTTGGTGTTGCACCAGTGGCTGGCCCACTCGGCAAACGACTCGTTCAGCCACAGGTCGTTCCACCAGCGCATGGTGACCAGGTCACCGAACCACATGTGGGCCAGCTCATGCAGGATCGTGTTGGCCCGCTGCTCGTACTCGAAGTCGGTGACCTGCGAGCGGAACAGGTAGTGCGACTCGGCGTGCGTCACGCAGCCGAAGTTCTCCATCGCACCGGCGTTGAAGTCGGGCACCCAGAGCTGGTCGTACTTCGGCAGCGGGTAGCGCACGCCGAACTTCTCGTGGAAGAAGTCGAAGCCCTGCTTGGTGATCAGGAACAGGTCGTCCGAGTCGAGGTACTGCGCCATCGACGCCCGGCAGAACACACCCAGGTCGATGCCGTCGTGGGCGTCGCGCACCTCGTGGTACGGGCCGGCGCACATCGCCGTGATGTAGGTGCTCATCCGGGGCGACTCGGTGAAGTGCAGCGTCTTGAGCGCCTCACCTGCCGGCTCCTCGCGCTGCACCGGCATGTTGGACACCGCCCGCCAGTGCGCCGGCACCGTGACGTGCCAGGTGTAGACGCTCTTCAGGTCGGGTTGGTCGAAGCAGGCGAACACCCGCTGCGCGTCGGCCGTCTCGAACTGGCTGTAGAGGTACGTCTCGCCGTCGACCGGGTCGACCGTCCGGTGCAGACCCTGACCGCTGTTGGAGTAACCGAAGTCGGCGTCGACAACCAGGACGTTGTCGCTGTCCAACCCGGACAGGGTCAGGCCCTTCTCGGCGGACCAGTCGGCGAGGTCGACGGGCGTGCCGTTCAGCGTCGCGGACCGCACCGACTCGGCGGCCAACTCGATGAAGGTGCTCGCACCCGGTTCGGAGCAGCGGAACCGGACCTCGGTCGTCGACCTGAACGTGCGGCCGTCGGCCGCCAGCACGGCCGTGGACAGGTCCAGACTGATGTCATACCCCGTCACATTGAGCAGGCGTGCCCGCTCGGTTGCCTCGACCTGCGTCAGGTTGCGCACTCCCGGCACTGTTCGTCTCCATCCCACATGTCGCCGTACGCCCGGCGGCGCCCGTTCGCCTACCGCTCGTGACGGCCGGCCCGATTCGAGTCTTCCATGTACGGGCAGCCCGCGGTGGCCGAGGTCACGCTCTCATTCGGGTGCCGGTCGATGGGCCGCGGGGTGAAGATTCTCCTGAGACGCCGACTGCCGGCGCCGCCCGTCGTGAAGGGATCTCACCGTGACCGAGCGTGTCACTGCCGACATGTGGTTCGACCCGGCCTGCCCCTGGGCTTGGATCACCTCCCGCTGGCTGCTTGAGGTCGAGCAGGTCCGGGATGTGGACATCCGCTTCCACGTGATGAGCCTGGCCGTGCTCAACGACGGCCGGGACGAGCTGCCGGAGGAGTACAAGGAGTTCCTGAAGACCGCGTGGGGCCCGGTGCGGATCTGCATCGCCGCCGAGCAGCGCTACGGCGGTGACGTGCTGCGCTCGCTCTACACCGCGTTCGGCAACCGGATCCACCTGCAGAAGCAGGAGCGGGGGCCGGAGTTGTACGTCGCCGCGCTCACCGATGCCGGCCTCGACCCGGCGCTGGCCGCAGCCGCCGACAGCACCGACTACGACGAGGCGCTGCGGGCCAGCCATGAGGCGGGCATGCGCCCGGTCGGGCAGGACGTGGGCACCCCGGTCGTCCACGCGCCCGGCCCGGACGGCGCCCCGGTCGCGTTCTTCGGCCCGGTGATCACGCCAGCGCCCAAGGGCGAGGCTGCCGGCCGACTCTGGGACGGTGTGCTGCTGGTCGCCGGCACCCCGGGCTTCTACGAGCTCAAGCGCACCCGCGAGCAGGGCCCGATCTTCGACTGAGCCCCGAGTACCGTGCCCCCGTCCGCGCGTCGTCAGGTGCGCGGACGGGGGCATTTCGGTCAGCCGCCGAGTGCGGCGTCGAGGTCGGCGGGCGGTCGACGCGTCACCGGGAGGCGGGCGACGTCGTTTCCCTCGGTGTCCGCCGCAGCGGCCCGCAGGGCCGCACGCCGCAGTTCGTGGAGGCAATCCCGATGGCCAAGCACCGTGCGTCCGGTGACGATCAGTTGACCCGGCAGGGGGTGATCGAGACTCCCGGCGCGGACTACTGGTCCGTTGACGACTCCCGGTGGCCGACGGTCCGCCCGGACCTGCCCGCCCACCTGGTGGATCTGCTCGCGCCGCCGATCGTGGTGGGCGTGGCGCGGGTCCCGGTGACCTCCCGGCTCACCCCGCCGGTGGCGGTCGACCCGCTGCTGTCGCCCGTCGACGCCGTGCCGAGCGATGCGCCGGCGCTGGTGCCGGCGGGAGCGGCCCCTGCCGAGCCGGCACCTCCGCCGGCTCCTCCGCGCCCGGTGCCCACGCCGCCGCTGAACCCGCGGCCCGTTCCGTCGCCACCGCCGGACCGTCCCGTGCCGGGGCCGCCCGCGTCGCCCCGCCGCGCTCTGAACACCGGGCCGATCGGGACGGTTCGACGCGGCAACGGCGGGCCGGTGAGCGCCGGGCGGCACCGCCGGGGCACCTCCGACCGCGCCAGCTGACCACCCGGGCCTGACCCGGCGCTTTCATCTGGTGGACGGCCCGCGGGTCCCCCGTCGGCGGCGACCCCGTCGCCGGTAGCGTCAGTGGGCATGACGGTCGTGCATCCGATCACCCGGGCCTGGGTCACCACTGGCGGCACCGGGGCGCAAAACTACGACGAGTTCGCCGACGACGCGGAGATCACCGCGATCATCGAGTCGAACCCCCACAGCGCTCTCGGCATCGAGATGCCGCACCGGGCCCCGCAGAGCTTGGGCAAGTCGTTCCTCGACGCGCTGCCGGACGCGGTGGCCCGCCTCGCCGAGGCCAAGGCTGACGGCAGTTACACCCCCGCCGAGCAGGTGGTGGTGCTCTACCGGATCAGCGCGCCCGGCGAGGAGCCGGCGTACGGGCTGTTCGCGATGGTGGACACCGACCAGATCTCCACCCGGGCCGACGAGCCGGGCCTGGTCATCCGCAACGAGGACGTCTTCATCGCCAAGGTTCGCGAGCGGGTGGCGCTGGCCGAGGCGCTGGGTCACCTGCTCTCACCCGTACTCCTGCTCCAGACCGGGCGTGGCGACGAGCTGCACACCGCGCTCGCGGCGGCGACCGACACGGCCGGCGCGCCCGCCGCGACGGACACCGACCAGGCGGGGCGCACGCACGCCATCTGGCTACTCGGCCCCGGCCCGGAGCAGACCGCGCTGACCGCGCTCGCCGGTGGCGGCGACCTGGTCGTCGCGGATGGCAACCACCGCAGCCTGGCCGCGCAGACCGGAGGGCTGCCGCGCTTCCTGGCGGTGATCACCACCCCCGCGTCGGTGGCCATCCAGCCGTACAACCGGCTGGTCAGCGAGCTGACCACCACCCCGGCCGAGCTGCTCGACCGGCTGCGGGCCGCGGGCGCCGAGGTCGCGCCGATCGACGGCCCGGTCGAGGTTCCGGCGGCCGGCGGCACCGTGCACCTGCGCCTCGACGGCCAGGGGTACGCGGTGCGCCTGCCCGCCACCGGCGCCGCCCGCCTGGACAACCTGGACCACGCCCTGGTCGAGCGGCTGGTGCTGCGTGACGCTCTCGGTCTGGACCCGGGCGACAAGCGGATCACCTACGTCGGCGGTGACTACCCGGCGAGCTGGCTCACCGGTGAGGTCGACGCCGGGCGGGCCGAGCTGGCCATCCTGATCGCGCCGGTGACCGTGGCGGATTTCGTCGCGGTCAACCTGGCCAGGGAAAAGATGCCGCGCAAGAGCACCTGGTTCACCCCGAAGGCGCGCGGCGGTCTGGTCGTCGCCGAGCTGCCGCGCTAAGCGCTTCCTCCACGACCGTGTGACGAACCCGGCTCGGGGACGCCGCCGCTGTGACGTCCCCGAGCCCGGCCTGACAGACTGCCCGGTATGCGCGTCTACCTGGGATCCGATCACGCCGGTTTCGAGTTGAAGGTGCACCTGGCCAACCACCTGGCCATGCAGGGGTACGACGTGGTCGACGTCGGCCCGCACGGCTACGACCCGGACGACGACTACCCCACGTTCTGCCTGCACACCGGCGACCAGGTGGTGGCCGACGAGACGGGCCTCGGCGTGGTCATCGGTGGCTCCGGCAACGGTGAGCAGATCGCCGCCAACAAGGTCGCCGGCGTCCGCGCCGCGCTGGCCTGGAGTGTCGAGACCGCTCAGTTGGCCCGCCAGCACAACGACGCGAACGTGGTCGCCATCGGTGCCCGGCAGCACACGTTGGACGAGGCGACCGGCATCGTCGAGGCGTTCCTGAACACGCCGTTCTCCGGCAACGACCGGCACGCCCGTCGGATCGCCCAGGTGGCCGAGTACGAGCGCACCCGCAAGCTGCCCGACCTGCCCTGACCGTGCGGCGTTCAGCGCGGCGAGCGGGGCAGTTCCTCGCGGGGCACCCAGTTGCGGCGGACGACCACCACCCGGGCCTCCGCCTCGGCCAGGTCGTCGTCGGTGGGGCGGGCCGCGTCCCGGGCCCGTAGCGCCGCGCTCAGCCCCACCTGGGACGAGCCGGAACCGACCAACCCGCGCAGCCCCCGCTCGCCGTCGCGCTCGTCGCCGCCCGCACTCCTGCGTCGCGGCGGCGGGTCGTCACCGTCGTGCACGCCCGCGGTGCTGGCCGTCGGGCCGTCGGCACCCGGTCGGGCCGTCTCGGTGTCGGCGTGGTGGCGCAGCCGTCGCCGTCGTCGGTCGGGGTCACCCATCAGCCGACCGTACCGTGCCCGGGTTTGCTCCGGCAGTGTCGCGCGGCTTTGCGTTCCGGCCGGGGTCGGCGACCGATTTGCCGGCTGGCTACCCTCGAATCCAGGCGGTGCTGTTGCCGTCGGTCAGGGGGAGGACGAGATGGCAGACCAGACGCAGCCGTGGGCGGAGCGGACCGTGGAGGTGCCACCGCAGGCCGGCGTCGAGGTGCCGCAGCAGCGCGACGGGTTCCGCCGGGGGGTCGCTCCGGTGGGTCAGCCGCGCACCCCGCGGACGGAGCCGTTCGCGGTGGTCGAGCAGGAGCCGACCGGCACCGGCTGGCCGGGCGGGCCGGCGCCACGCCGCTCGCTGAGCTCCCGAATGGCGCAGCTGCGGCTCGGCGGTGAGTGGAGCGCGGCGGGCGGCCTCTTCGCGTTCGTCTGCTGGGGGATCTGGGCGTTGTCCGGCCAGGGTGACCTGAGCGGCCCGCTGTTGGTGCTGGTGCTGAGCCTGCTGGTGGCGGTCGGCCTGTTCGCCCTGTTCCGGCTGGTCGGTCGGGTGGTGCTGGAGCGGCAGCTGGGTCGGGTCCGGCGCAGCGCCCGCGGTGCGCATCTGGCGACGGCGGTGTTCCTCGCCGGGCTCGGTGTGGCGTGGCTCCAGCAGACCGAGTGGGTCGTGTCGGCCTGGAACTGGATCTCCTCGAACTGATCCGGGTGTGCACGGGCGGGCCGGCCTGCGCCGCCCGCCCGTGCGCCCGGTCGCGGCGCGCCGCGACACCGGTCGTGTCCCCACCAGGCAAGGTTGCCGCTTACCCGGCCGGCCGCGGTTCATCCGTGGCCGGCCGGTTCGACTGATACCCGTTCGGGGGCCTGCGCCGCACGGTGGCGTCGGCGCGGTGTCAGCGCGCGGGTTTGTGCGCCCGGACCAGGATGCGCTGGGCGTGGGCCACGAACGGACCGTGCCGACGGATGTGCTCGTGCAGGTCGGCGAGGCGGGCCCGGTAGCGGTCCACGGTGAAGTCCGGCACCGTCCAGATCACCTTGCGGAGGAAGTGCACCACCGCGGCGACGTCGTTGAAGGTGGTCGGCAGCGCTTCGTGTCGTAGCTCGTCGATGACCAGGCCGGCGGCCTGCGCGTCGGCGGCGGCGCGGGCCGGGCTGCGTTCGTCGCCGATCTCTCGAGGGCCGGTGAGGAACTGGGCCAGCTCCCGGTTCGAGCCGGGCCCGATCTGCTGGGCCAGGTACCGCCCGCCGGGGCTGAGCACCCGCGCGATCTCGTCCCAGAGCACGACGTTGGGGTGCCGGCTCACCACCAGGTCGAACGTCTCGTCGGAAAACGGGAACGGTGCGTCCTCGGCGACGTCGACCACCCGTACGCCGCGCGGTTCCAGGGCGCGCCGGGCCAGCTGGAGGTTGGGCGGCCAGTGTTCGGTGGCGACGGTGAGCGGCGGAAATGCGGGCACCTCGGAGAGCACCTCGCCGCCGCCCGTCTGGATGTCCAGCGCGGCGCGGGCCACCCTCATCTCGGCTGCCATGAGTTTCAGATATCCCCAGGACGGCCGCTGTTCTGTTGCGCGACCGTGGAACCAGGAAAAGTCCCAACCGTCCACGGATGCGTTAGCGCCTTCGTGGATCAGATCCTCGAAGGTTGCCGTGTCCTGCATTCCGCCAGGCTGACAGGCGGCAGTGGTGATGGCAAGCAGAAGCACGTCGTGTCAGCGCGGGGTGCACGCAATGACTCCTGTCAGTGATCTGACACCGATTCCGAACGATCTTTCAGCGAGAATTTGTCACGTGGCGGATCTCCTTCGTTTCGAGACTGATCAGGGCGTCCTCCTCGTCGAGGAACACGCTGGCACCGATCTGGAACGGGTCGGTCTGCTCGATCGGGTCCGCCCCGCTCGGCAGACGCTGGAAACGGCACTGGCCCACATCAAGCCCGCGCTCGACGGGGCGCTGGGCGTGGTCCGGGGGGTGGCGGTGCGCCCCGATCAGGTGGAGGTCGAGATCGGCGTCACGCTCACCGCGGAAGCCGGCGCCGTCGTCGCCCGCACCAGCGCGCAGGGCCACCTCAAGGTCAAGCTGATCTGGACCTCGCCCGTCACCGCCCTGCCGTCGCAGGATGAGGACGGCGCCGGCGCGCCGGGGAACGCCGCGGATGACTGACCGCCGCGCCGACCGCCGGCGGACGACCGTCCGGGCCGAGTGGTCGGCGGCGCACGAATGACCGGTACCCGGTCGCTCGCCGGCCGGGTACGGATACTCGGCGGTCACTCCTCGTCGGTCGTCGGCGCGGGCATCCAGTTGACCGCTGACCTGGTGCTGACCTGCTGGCATGTCATCGACGACGGCACGGGGGCGGACCAGCGCGGGTGGCTCGTCGACACACCGAGCCACCCCGGCACCCGGGTCGCCGCCGAGGTGACCTGGTCGCGGGCGGTCGGTCCAGCGGGCGAGGGTGACCTGGCGGTCCTGCGCTGCGCCACGCCGCTGCCGTCCGCCCCGGCCACCCTGGCCGATCGTGGGGACGACGAGTTCGACGTGCGGATCGTGGGTTATCCGGCCAACACCCCGGCGTCCGTGCTGGTGCTGGCACGGACCGTCGGTCCCGTCGACCCGAGCACCGGGTGGCGTCAACTCGATCGGATCTCCTCCGCCACGGCGGGCATCGACCGGGGCTTCAGTGGTTCCGGGGTGTACGCCTCGGATGGCGCCGTGGTGGGCATGGTGCTGGCCCGTACGAGCGTCGGCCAGCAGTTGGTCGCCTGGATGCTGCCGGTCGGGCAGTGGCCCGCGCTGCTGCCGCCGGCGCTGCTGCCACCGACCCTGTCGGCGGTCAGTGCCCGAGCGACGCCCCGGCCCCCAACCGCGCCGCTCTCATTCGCGCAGAAGATGGCGCTGGCCCGCCTGTTGGAGGAAATCCCCGTACTCCGGCACCCCGACAGCCGTCAATTGGTCATTCAGTCGCTGCCGCCGCACATCAGTCGGATGGTGAAACCATTCGGACCATTGGGTCTCGACATGTTCGGCCTGATTCGGACGGCCTTAGAATACGAGGACGGGATCGCGGCTCTCTATCGCGTTCTGCTGTTGACGGAAGGGTCGGCGAGTACACCGCTACGGGCCTTTCGTGACCTTGCCGAGAGCCTCGGTCTGTTGACGGGTACGGAGGACAATCGGTGACGACGCCGCGCATGCCGACCGCCCAGGTGCAAGCCATCTGCGATGCCCTGCTGTCGATGAGTTCGATCAACGACGGGAGCACCCGTTCGCTCTACCTCGACGAGGTCGAGGGGGAGCTGCGCAAGCGGCTGTCGGTGTCCCGGCACTCCGAGGTCCGGTACGACGTCTACCGCATCGTGCGCGCCTGTTCGCAGGAGCCTCGGGGCATGTCGATCCTGTTGCAGGTCATCGCCAACTTCCACCCGGGCGCCGCCGCGGTCACCCTCGCCCAGCAGATCTACCTCTCCTGGCTCCTCGCGCAGCTGCTCACGGACGTTCCGACCGAGGTGGTGACCGGGGCCGTGGCGGCGGTCGCGGATCGCCCGTTGGCGTCGGCGGACCTGCCCACCGTGGTGGAGGCCGTCGGTTGGCAACCGGTGGGTGACTGGCGGGTCCCCGCCACCGTGGCGCTGGTGGGCCTGGTCCTGGCCGGCCTCGAGGCGGACGCGAGGCCGCTGGAGCAGTGGTTGCGGGATGCGGCAGTGGCCCTGCAGCTCAGCACCGCCGACCTCGACGATCTGCGGGTGGCTGCGAAGGCGCACTGGACGTCGCTACGATCCCCGCACCAGGCGGCACCGGTTGAGGCCGGTGGAGAGGACCCTGATTCCGACATGCGCAGGACGATCATCATCGAGGAGACGACGCCCCAGCGATCCCGAACTCTCATCCGGGGTGGCGTCCCACCGCGCAACCGATACTTCACCGGCCGGGAGAAGCAGCTCGTCGAACTCGACGAACTGCTCTCCGCACAGCACCGGGCCTCGGTGCTGCCGGAAGCGGCGCTGCGCGGTGTCGGTGGGGTCGGCAAGACGCAGCTCGCGGTGGAGTTCGCCTACCGCTACGCGGACCGTTACCAGCTGATCTGGTGGATGGCCGCCGAGGATCTCAGCGCGCTGCGTACCTCGATCGCGGCCCTCGGCGAGCGGCTCGGCTTGCCGGCGAGCGCCAGCCTGGAGCAGACCGTGCGCACGGTGCTCGACTCGCTGTCGACGAGTTCGCTCAGTTGGCTGCTGGTGTACGACAACGCCGACGACCCGCACGAGCTGGCTCCGCTCATGCCCTCCTCCAACCTCGTCGGCGAGCGCGGCCACGTCCTCGTCACGTCGCGGAACATGGCCTGGTCGGCGAGCGCAATGACCTTGGACGTCGACGTGTTCACCCGGGCCGAGAGCGTGGAGTTGCTGCTCAAGCGGCGTCCGGCGACCACCCCTGACGATGCCCGCCGCCTCGCCGCGGAGCTCGGAGATCTGCCGCTCGCCCTGGAACAGGCCGCCAGTTGGCTGCTCACCATGCTGTCGTCGGTCGACGAATACCTCGTCGACCTCAAGGAGCACGCCCGGGAGTTGTTGGGTGAGGGGCAGCCCCGGCAGTACCGGGGCACCGTGTTGACGGTGGTGTCGATGGCGCTCGCCGCGGTGCGCGAGCAGAATCCCGCCGCCGCGCAGCTGATCCAGCTGCTCTCCTTCCTCAGCCCCGACCCGGTCCCGATGCGCCTGCTGTGGGAGGGCCGGCGCGCCGAGTTGGACGAACCGTTGCGCACCAGCCTGCAAGAGCGCAACGACATCGCCCGGGCCATCCGGCAACTGGCGTCGCTGGGGCTCGCGAAGGCGGACAACGCCGCTCGACACGTACAGGTGCACCGACTGGTGCAGGCGGTCCTGCGGGAAGGGCTCGCCGAGCAGGGCGACGAGAGCGCGCTGACGAACGCCCGCCGGTTGCTGGCCGCCGCCAACCCGGGCTTCCCCGACGACCGGAGCACCTGGCCGCGGCATGCCGACATCGCGCCGCACGTCCGCGTCGCCGGTCTGATCCACGGGGACCTCGACGCGCGGCGGACGGCGATGGACCAACTGCGCTACATCTACAACCTGGGCGACTTCGAAGGCTGCCGGGACTTCGCCGAGGAGATCCTGGCCGCCTGGGACCAGCCCGGCCCAGACGGCGAGCGCAGCGGCGATCCGCTGACCCTGCTGGCGATGAGACGGTACGCGGACGCCCTGCGGCTGCTCGCCGACCCGCGCGCGGCACAGTTCGGTCTCGAGGCGCTGGAGCGGATGCGGACCAGCCTCGGTGAGGAACACGAGTACACCCTGGGGGCGGCGAACAGCGTCGGCGCGGACCTGCGGCGGATCGGTGACTTCGCGGCCGCCGCCGACCTGGACCGGCGCAACCTGGAGGTGCACCGTCGGGTGCTCGGTGACGGGCATCCGAGCACGCTGCGGGTGATGAACTCGATGGCGATCGACCTTCGCCTGACGGGCGACTTCGAGGGGGCGTACGAGCTCAACCTCGAAGTGGCGCGGCACGCCGGCGCGGCCGCCGAGGACGGCACCTATCCACTGGTGCTGGCCCAGGAGGCCCAGGCGCGCGATCTCTACCTGCTGGGCCGGTACGCCGACGCGCTGGAGTTGCTGGACAGCTCCCTGCCGGTGCAGCGGTCGCTGCTGGGCGCGGAGCACCTCACCGTGCTGCGCGCCACCTGCATCCACATCGCCTGCCTGCGCAAGACCGGTCGGCTCGACGCCGCCGTGAGCGAGGGCGCGGCCAACTACCGGTTGGTGACCCGCCGCTTCGGAGCCGACCACGTGCTGGCCGCGGAGGCGGGCATGACCTGCGCCAACGCCATGCGCGCCGCGGGTGACGCGACCCAGGCGTACGCCCTGGCCGCCCAGGGGCACGCCACCTTCCGAGCGGTCTTCGGGGAGCGGCACCCGGTCACCCTCTGCGCCGCGGTCAACCTCGGTGTGATCCTGCGGGCCCGCAACTTCGACCGGGAGGCGCGGGAGTTGGGTGCGGCCACCCTGGAGGCGATGGGTGAGGCGCTGCCGCCCACCCATCCATACCTGCTCAGCGCGCGCTCCGCGCAGGCGATCAACCTGGTCCGGTCGCACCGGTTGGAGCAGGCGCAGGTGCTCTCCGAGGCGATCCTCGAGGACTCGCGTCGGCTGCGCGGGCCCGCGCACCCCTACACGTTCTACTGCGCGGTCAACGCGGCGGTCGATCTGATCGAGGTCGGCCAGGAGGCCCGCGGCCGGGAGCTGCTCGATGAGGCTGCCGCGGCGCTGGAGGCGTTGTTCGGTCCGGACCACCCGGAGGTGGACGCCGCGCGGGGTCAGCGGCGCATCGAGTGCGACATCGAAACCGTCGGGTTGACCTGACGTCCCGGCGGCCGGTGCGCGAGCCGTGTGCTCAGCCGGTGGTGATGCTCGGTCGACGGGCGCGTTCGGCCTCCGCCACCGCGCGCCGCCCGGCGGCGTCGGCGGACGCGGGGACCGGCACCGCGGCCAGCTGACCGATCCGTTCGGTCAGGCGCTCGGCCCAGAGCCGCCCGGCCGAGGTGAGACTTCCGGCCCGGGCGAGCTCGACCACGGCGCGCTCCAGTTGTGCCCGTACCACCGCGAACCGTTCGGTGGCCTGGGCCGCCAGCTCCGGGTGGGCGCGCAGCGCGGCCCACACCTCGGCGACGGCGGTGAACGCGTACGTGCCGTGCAGCAGCCCGCCGATCGGACGCGGGTCGGGACGCCAGGGGGCGAAGTACCGCAGCGGGTCGGCCGGTTCGTAGAGCTGGACCAGGCCGAGGATGGCGTTGAGTGTGCTGTGTTGCAGCTCGTGCACCATCGTCACGGCGAGGTCCACCGGGTCGAGGTCGGCGTCGGCGGCGAACGCCCCGAACGCGTCGGCGTGCGTGACGCTGTGCCCGCGCTCGGTGCCGCCAGCCAGCGGCACGAACGTGGTGATCCCGGCCGCCACCTCGGCGGCGTACGTCGGGGCGTACCCGACGAGCAGGTGCCAGGCGTGCCCGACGGACCGTTCCAGTTCCGCGGCCCGGGCCGGGGAGAGCCGGCCGGCGACCGGTAGCCCGAAGCAGTCCCGGTAGGGGTCCAGGTCGTCGACGCGGAGGTCGAGGGTGGCCGACTGGTCGGTGAAGCGCCACCAGCGGGTGGGCGTCCACTGTCTGCCGCTGAGGTCGGCGGGCGTCACCGTCGTGCTGCCGCCGCCCCGGCGCAGCACCCCGAGGCCCGGCACGGGCACCCGACCCGCGTACGGCGTGACCGGCACCGCCGCGTCCGTCCGACCGCTGAGGACGGCCGCCGCGAGCGCCGCGAACGGGAGGTAGTCGGGTCGGCCGGTACGGCCGTGCCGGACTCGGTCGATCGCCCAGACTGTCAGCCACGGATGATCGACCAGCATGTCCGCGGCGGCGGGGTCGAGCTGGTGGGCGTGGCCGAGCAGGTGCGCCGACGCGGCCAGGGCGTCGTCGCGGTCGGCGAGGCCCTTGAGGACGAGCATCGTGCGGTTGCGTTGTGCGCGCCGCAGTCCGTGGATGGAAGCCGGGCCTGCCCGGCCGTCGGCCAGTCGGGTGAACTCCGACCGGGTCAGGTGGAGTCGGCGCCGGGGTCGAGGAAGCTGTTCCAGCCGGTCAGCGTCGTCTGCCGGGGATGCTTCAGGGTCGCGACCAGTTCCTCGATCCATCGGGCCAGTTCCGGATCCTCGTCGCGTAGCAGGTGGCTCAGGCCCTGCGTCAACACGTCGACCACGACGAGGTGATCAGGTGCGGGTTGCTCAGTCATCGATGTCCCGGGTTGGCGCAGGCGTGTTGACATGAAAACACGTCTACGTCTGTGATCACCATCGGCTTCCCGTCCGTCACCGCTCTCGGTCGATGCCGGCCCCGGACGGGCCGGCATCCCGTACCGCCGCCGGCTGCGGGCCGGCGGCGGTACGAGACCCGCGGCTCAGCCGGCGGCCGCCTCGGCCGCGGCGTAGTCGCGGGCCACCCGGACCAGCTCCACCAGCCCGCTGGCGTACTCCTGGGATTCGCCGTGCGCCTCGTCGAACGGCGGCTGGAAGCCGACGCCCTCCCACTGGTTGGTCGCCGGGTTCCACCGGTCGTTGCCGACCTCGAAGTCCCACGCGAAGATGCCCAACTCGTAATAGAGCTGGTCGGCCGAGTTGCCGGCGGCCGAGTAGAGCACGTCGGCGACCGGGCCGGTCTGCGACGGCCAGGTGACGGTGCCGCGCTCCTGGGCGATGGCGCCGACGATTCGTCGGGCGCTGCTGAGGAACAGCGTCGACTCGTCGATCGACGGTCGCGGCAGGGTGACCCTGCCGTCGGCCCGGTACGCCCCCGGCGGCCACATGAAGTACCCGCCGTAGGAGTGCACGTTCATCGCGAACTTGATGTTCGGGTGGTCCTGGGCGAGCGCGATCACGTTGCGGCTCTCCGCCTCGGACAGCTCCGACGTGCCCGCGAAGTTGCCGGACAGGCAGTTGGCGCTGGCCCCCACGTAGCCGTCGAAGTACGACCCGACGGTGTAGTTGCGGTTGACGTCGACGCCCCACGAGGTGCGGTTCTTCGGATCGCGGGCCGCCCCGGTGCAGTGGTTGACGAGATTCTTGCGCTGAAAGTTGAAGTCGTTGAACGAGTAGTTCGCCCCGTCCGGGTTGACCGTCGGGATGACGAAGATGTCGACCTGCTCCAGCAGTTCCCGGGTGGCCGGGTCGGTCCGGGCGTTGGCCAACATTCGCTCGGCGAACTCCAACGTCACCAGCGGGGTGGCCCACTCCCGGGCGTGTTCCTGGGAGTACGCGAGCACCCCGACCCGGGAGCCGTCCCGGTGCACGCCGAGGCGCAGCGCCTGCACCGTCCACGGCTTCGCCGGCACCTCGGTGCCCTGGAGGCCGTCGTCGAGCCGGGCCGGGCCGGCGACGGGCATCGGCAGCCCGGCCGAGCCGTCCTCGACAATGGCCCGGAACCGGTCCGGTTGGCGGGCGTTGATCGCCGCCGCGACCTCGTCGGTGGTGCTCACCGTCCTGCCGGCGGTGTCGGTGGCCAGTGACACGGTGAGGACGCGGTCGCGGTAGCGGACGGTCAGCGGCCGGTTCGCCCGGCCCGGGTCGACCGTCCGCACCTGTACGCCGTTCATGTTCTGATCGCCGAAGCGCACCGACTCGACCACCAGGGCGGCCACCGCCGGGTCACCCAGGTACGCGGCGGCGGTACGCCGGTATCCCTGGGTCTTGTTCGGCAGGTCGATCACCTCGACGAGGTCCCGGTACTGGCGGGCCAGCCGCTTGATCCGCGCCTGGATGTCCACCGGCGTCAGGTACGCGTCGATGAAGTCCTTCTGGTAGCCGCTCGGCAGCGGCGGCGGGGTGGCGTTCGGCCAGAGCGTCGGCGTGACGGCCCGGCTGACCCCGCCGAGGCTGGAGGTGGCGGTCAACTGCACCGGCCTGTTCGGCACCGGCTGGGGAAGGTTGTAGTGGTACTGGTACTCGCCCGAGTCCTCGAACCGGTACAGCGGGAACGAGCCGGTGGCGCCGTCCGCCGTCCGCCAACTGACGGTGATCTCCACGTCCGGGTCGTCGGTGGCGGTGGTGGCCACCTGGGCCTGGAGGAAGGTCTGCCCGGTCGTGGTCCACCAGTACGCCTGCTGCACCTGGAGGGTGTCCACGGCGGCGGCGGCGGTGGACCGCTGGCCAGCGGCCGGCGTACGCAGTCCGGCGGCGGTGCGCGCCTGGGCCGCGCGGACGCTGTCGGCGTAGTGCCGGTTCCCGTCTCCGGCGTGCTGCACGATCTGCACGGCGGTGGCACCCTGCGCGGTCAGTTCGGTGAGTTGCGCGCCGTTGAGCACCAGGTCGGCGAGGATCCGGCCGTCCCGTGCGCGGGGCCGGTTGGCCAGGTCCGCGCCGGTCGCGACGAGCTGGTCCAGCTGGGCCTGATCGCGCAGCTGGACGCGGACCACTGCGGTTTCGGTGGCGCTCAGCGTGATCGGGGCGGCCGGCTCGGCGGGGGCCGCCGCGCCGGAGGTGGGATGGGACAACACCGCGCTGAACAGGATCACTGTGGTGGCGGCAGCTGTCCACCGTCGTCGGACGATCATGTGCCCTCCTGTGACGGACGTCGATGTGCTTGGTCCTTACACCAGTGCATAGATCGACACCTGCCAAGGCATGGGGTGCATCCTCCGCGCCACTTCGGCGTTGATCCCCTGACACGTCCGCGAGTTCCGAAGCAACCCCCGGGACCGCACCCCGCGTGACTTACTCGACATGGGGATCGGAGGCCTGAATGAGCGATCGCGACGAGGCGTTCGCCGAGTACTTCGCGGCACGGTCCGGTGCCATGCGCGGCACCGCGTACCTGCTGTGCGGCGACTGGCACCGGGCCGAGGACCTGGTCCAGACCACGTTCGTCAAGCTCTACCGGGTCTGGAACCGGATCTCCCGGCACGAGGTGCTCGACAGCTACGTGCGTCAGATCCTGATCCGGACCTTCCTCGACGAGCGCCGCCGCGGCTGGTGGCGGCGGGAACGGGTGGGTGGCGACGACGCCGAGCAGGTGGCGCCGCCCGACTCGCCGGAGAGCCGACTGGTGTTGCTCCAGGCGCTGGCCCGGGTGGCGCCACGTCAGCGGGCCGTGCTGGTGCTGCGGTACTGGGAGGATCTGCCGATCGAGGACGTCGCGGCGCTGCTGGAGTGCTCGCCAGGGACGGTGAAGAGCCAGGCGGCACGCGGGCTGGACACCTTGCGCGGCCTCCTGAGCCCCACCTACAGCGGGATCGAGATGGGGGAGCGATGAACGAGGAAGAGTTGCGCGCGGGGCTGCGCAGCGAGATGGCGGGCCTCACCCCGCCAGCACCATTGAGTACGGGGGCCACGCTCGGCGCGGCCCGGCGGGGGCGGTTCCGTCGACGTGCGGTGTGGGCGGTTCTCGCGTCGACGGCTGTCGTGCTGGCGGTCGCCGGCTTCGCGGCCGTCACCAGTCCGGACGGCCATGTCTACGAACCGGCGGGTCAGGGGCCACTGGGCCAGGCGGGCACGTCGGGGGACACCAAGGAGCCGTGGCCCACCGGGCCGGACGGTCAACCGCAGGAGGACCGCACCGCGCGGGCCGGAACCAAATACGACCAGGGAGTCCAGCTGCTCAATGCGGCCGTCTCCGTCGTACCGGCGGGCTTCACCACGCCGGAGGACCCGCCCGGCCAGCCCGCCGAGCAGCGGACGCTGCGAACCCACCAGGCGCAGTTCGAGGACCGGGTGAGCGGTGTCGACGTGTGGAGCTACTCCTCCTCGGTCGCCGTGGCGCAGAACAACGGCACCGGGCGCGTGATCGTCGAGGTGCACGACGCCGGCAGTTCGCTGCCGACCGAGCCGTGCGACCTGGCCCAGGCTTTCTGGGGCATGCGGGGCGAATGTCAGGTCGAGACCGTCGGCTCGGCGCGGGTCGGCGTGGTGGTCCGACCGGGCAGCGACGACCGGCTCGACCAGTGGTCGGCGTACCGGCACCCGGACGGCATGGTGGTCTTCGTGGCGCAGGGCGTGCGGCTCGATGAGAGCCGGCCGGCGTTGACGACGCTGCCGTTCACCGTGCCGCAGCTGGCGGCACTCGCGCTCGACGAGCGGTTCCACCTGAAGTGACACGGCGACTCGGCCGCGCCGAGTAGGTCCAGGTGCCGCCACCTCGCGGTGCACCTGGACCGCGCCGTGTGTGGCAAAGCCCGTCGCTCCTGCGGGGCGTCCTCCTCAGCGACGTGCCGTGAGAGGGACGAGGACGACGGTGGCGATGCCGAGCAGGGCGGCACCGACAGCCCACCACCAGAAGAATCCCGAGAAGACCGAGGCGATCAGGAGCCCCACGCCGAGACCGGCCAGCAGGCCGAGCCCGAACAGGGCCCGTGGGGGCAGGGCGAGGTACGGCAGGCGACGTACCACCAGCACCTCCAGCCAGGTGCCGCCCACCGTCAGCAGCGCGGCGCCGACCGCGTCCACGGCGGACAGCCCGTGCCCCTCGCTGATGGGCGCGAGAACTGTGCCCTCGTTGCCCGCCGGGACGAAGAGAACGAGCACGCCGGCGACGACGAGGAGGGCGGCGGTGACGACCTGCCCGCGCGGGGCGCCCGCACCATCGGGTGACATCGCTACAGTCTCGGCCATCAGCCGTCGTCTGCACAGGAGCCGCCTCGCCGGTGCCCCGGGCAATCGCCTCTGACCCGGGTCGGAGGCTGGTGGAGCGGGTCTGCCACATCGATGCACCGAGCGAGGCACACCATGAGAGTTACCCAGGACGGCCCCTTCCTCGTCGTTGAGCGTGAGCGGTTCGTTGCACGCTTTCCTGCCGACCCGAGCAGTGATCTGGAGCAACTTCAGGACCAAGACATCTATGTAACCGTCACCGGCGGCCCTACCTATTACGCGACCGTCATGACCCTCCAAGCGATCGATGCGGCACTCCGCCGGTGGACACAGACCGGGGAAGCCGCTGGCGGAAGGTACTTCTGGTCCACGGACCTGGTCATCACGCCCCGCCCAGGCATCACCGCGATGATCGAAGCGGTCGACGGACTTGTCCGCGAAGGAGAGATCGCTCAGGCGTGCCAGATCATCCCCGACCCGAAGGGCAGACACCACGCTGCCCCGGATTCCGAGCCATCTCCGCCGTAAGGGCGCCTGACCACGACTGGGCGTCGCGGGTGCGCCCGTTCCTGCCCGAGGCGTCCGAGCATCCCAGCCTGCGCGGCTTGAAGGGACAACCAGCCACCATGACCGACACCAACCGAGAAATGCTGCGCACCACGTTCGGCCAGGACGCCGAACTCTACGACCGATGCCGTCCCAGCTATCCACCCGCGCTGTTCACCGATCTCGCCACGCTCGCCGGTCTCGGCCCGCACGCTCGGGTGCTGGAGATCGGATGCGGCACCGGCCAAGCGACCCTGCCCCTGGCGCAACTGGGATGCACCGTCGTCGCGATGGACCTCAGCCCCGACATGGTCGCCATCGCCCGACGCAATCTCGCCCAGTTCCCGAACGTCACCGTCGTCGTCTCGGCGTTCGAGGACTGGCAGCCCTCGGACGGCACCTTCGACGCGGTTCTCTCCGCGACCGCGTTCCACTGGCTTGACCCCGAGGTACGCATGATCAGGGCAGCGGACATGCTGCGTCCCGGCGGAGCCCTCGGCATCGTCTCGACCCACCACATCGCCGGCGGAACGAACGCCTTCTTCGCCGACGCACAACGATGCTACGAACGTTTCGACCCCACAACACCGCCCGACCTGCGCCTGACGACCGATGACGAGACCGCCGAGGAGGCAGCGGAGTTCGATCGATCGGCACGCTTCGGGCCGGTCGAATTCCGGCGCTACGAGTGGCAACAGACCTACACGGCCCACGAGTACCTGAACCTGCTCATGACCTACTCCGGCCACCGAGCCATGGCACCCCAGGCACGCAAGGGCCTGTTCGCCTGCATCACCCACCTGATCAACGACGTCTACAGCGGAGAAATCACCAAGCAGTACCGGACCCGGCTCGCCATCGCGCAGAAGACACCGTGACTCGGCACGCAAGATCCAAGACGGGGGAGAAGCGAACGGCCCAGGTGCCGCGATCATGCGGCTTACCTGGGCCTTCGTGTGTGGAGCGGGCGACGGGAATCGAACCCGCGTAGTCAGTTTGGAAGACTGAAGCTCTACCATTGAGCTACGCCCGCGTGCGCCCACCTGAGCAGGCCGCGCCGACAGCGTACCCAATGCCATCGCCCGGCGCGTAGCCACGCCACCGCCCACGACGCCGGGTCGTCCCGGCGCCCCCTCTCCGGGCGGCCGGGGGCGGCTCGGCGCGCAAAGCGAGGTGAACGGTTCGGGCCTTTCGGGGGTTTTGTCCGGGTGGCTGATGCCCCGGCACCGACTGAGGCGTGGCGACGGCATAGACTGCACGTCGCCACGGGGTGTGGCGCAGCTTGGTAGCGCACTCGCTTTGGGAGCGAGGGGCCGTGGGTTCAAATCCCGCCACCCCGACTGTCGTCCGCGGCCGGGCCGCCCCGGGTGCCGCCCAGTGCGGTCCCCGGGCGATGCCGGAGCGTCAGGCCGGCTCGCCTACACTCGATGGGCTGAATCACGCCCAGACTCAACTGAGATCCGTCAAGGAGTACGCCTGTGAAGAGCACCGTCGAGACTCTGAGCCCGACGCGCGTGCGGCTCGCCATCGAGGTGCCGTTCGTCGAGCTCGAGCCGAGCCTCAAAAAGGCGTACCGGGAGATCGGTTCGCAGGTCCAGGTTCCGGGCTTCCGCCGGGGCAAGGTGCCGACCGCGGTGATCGACCAGCGGGTGGGCCGGGGCACCGTCCTCAACGAGGCGGTCCAGGAGGCCATCCCGGAGAACATCCTCGCCGCGGTACGCGAGCACGACCTCAAGACGCTGGGGCGCCCGGAGGTCGAGATCACCGAGTTCAACGACGGTGACTCGCTGAACTTCACCGCCGAGGTCGACGTCCGCCCGGAGATCACCATCCCGGACGCGAGCACCATCGAGGTGGTCGTCGACGAGCTGCAGATCGACGAGAGCGAGATCGACGAGCAGGTGAAGAACCTGCGGGAGCGTTTCGCGACCCTCAAGACCGTCGAGCGGGCCGCCGCCGAGGGCGACTACGTCCAGATCGACCTGAACGCCACCGTCGACGGCGAGGACGTGCCGGGCGGCCAGGCGAGCAACATCTCCCACGAGGTGGGCAGCAAGCAGCTCCTGCCGGGCCTGGACGAGGCCGTGGTCGGCCTCGCCGCAGGCGAGGACACCACCTTCACCACCCAGCTGGTCGGCGGCGACTTCGCCGGTCGCGACGCCGAGGTGGCGGTGACCGTGCGCACGGTCAAGGAGAAGGAGCTGCCCGAGCTGAACGACGAGTTCGCCCAGATGGCGAGCGAGTTCGACACGATCGAGGAGCTGCGCGGCGACCTGCGGGCCCGGGTCACCCAGGGCAAGCAGGTCGAGCAGATCTACGCCGCTCGGGACAAGGCCCTGGCCCAGCTGGTCGAGGCCGCCGAGATCCCGGCCCCGGAGGGTGTCGTCCGCGAGGAGGTCGAGAGCCGCAAGCAGGCGATGGTCGACCAGCTGGAGCGGATCGGCGCCTCGATGGAGGAGTACCTCGCGGCCGAGGACAAGACCGAGGAGCAGATCGACGCCGAGCTGACCGAGGCGGCGACCGAGGGCGTCAAGGTCCAGCTCCTGCTGGACACGCTCGCCGACGCTGAGGACGTGCAGGTCTCCGACGACGAGTTCGGCCACGAGATCGTGCACCGGGCCCAGCGCGCCGGGATGGCCCCGCAGCAGTACTACGACCAGCTGGTGCGCTCCGGCGCGGCCGCCGCCGTCTTCGGCGACGTGCGGCGGGGCAAGGCGCTCGCGGCCGTCATGGAGCGGATCACGATCAAGGACGCGGCCGGCAACGGGATCACCCTCGACGCCCTGCGCGCCGCCAACGAGGCCGAGCACAACCACCAGCACTGATCATCGGATGCGGCCGCCGTCCGCCGCTCAGCGGCGGACGGCGGCCGCATCCTTTTTCCGGGTACGCCCGACAGCTGCGCTGAGAGCGAACACTGCCCCGACCGGGACTCTGCCGCCCCGCACAGCGGTTAGTGTCGGGAAAGACGGTACGGAGAGCGAAGGGCTGCCATGACCGACATGCACATCCCCAAGAAGTCGCTCCGGGCGATTGACGCGCGCGGTGGCGACTCCATTGGCAACCTCGACGACTCGGTCTACAACCGGTTGCTCAAGGAACGCATCATCTTCCTGGGCAGTGAGGTGACCGACCAGGTCGCCAACCGCATCTGCGCGCAGCTGCTGCTGCTCGCCGCGGAGGACCCGGACCGCGACATCAACCTGTGGATCAACTCGCCGGGTGGCTCGGTCTACTCCGGCATGGCGATCTACGACACCATGCAGTTCATCGACAACGACGTGTCGACCGTGGCGATGGGCATGGCTGCCTCGATGGGTCAGCTGCTGCTCTGCGCGGGCACCAAGGGCAAGCGGTACGCCCTGCCCCACGCACGGATCATGATGCACCAGCCGTCCGGTGGTCTGGGCGGCACGGCGTCCGACATCGCCATCCAGGCGGAGCAGATGCTCTACACGAAGCGGATGTTCCAGGAGCGGGTCGCGCACCACACCGGCCAGAGCCAGTCGCAGATCGAGGCCGACTCGGACCGGGACCGTTGGTTCACCGCCCAGGAGGCCATGGACTACGGCTTCATCGACAAGGTGATCATCGGGGCCGCACAGGTCCCCGATGGCGCCGGGACCCTGAGCTGAGGAGCTGACGATGACCGATCTGAGCCTGCCGCCCCAGTTCGCGGCCGTGCACAACCGCTACGTGCTGCCGTCGTTCGTCGAGCGCACGTCGTACGGGGTCAAGGAGTCGAACCCGTACAACAAGCTCTTCGAGGACCGGATCATCTTCCTCGGCGTCCAGGTGGACGACGCGTCGGCCAACGACGTGATGGCCCAGCTGCTGACGCTCGAGGGCACCGACCCGGACCGCGACATCATCATGTACATCAACTCGCCGGGTGGGTCGTTCACCGCCATGACGGCGATCTACGACACCATGCAGTACGTCCGTCCGGACATCTCGACGGTCTGCCTCGGGCAGGCGGCGAGCGCGGCGGCGGTGCTGCTCTCGGCGGGCACTCCGGGTAAGCGGATGGCCCTGCCGAACTCGCGGATCATCATTCACCAGCCGGCCACCGAGGGCGGCTACGGGCAGGGCTCGGACATCGAGATCCAGGCCCGGGAGATCCTGCGGATGCGTACGCAGCTGGAGGACATGCTGTCCCGCCACTGCAACCGTCCGATCGAGCAGGTTCGCAAGGACATCGACCGTGACAAGATCATGACGGCCGAGGAGTCCAAGGAGTACGGGCTGGTCGACACGATCCTGACCAGCCGCAAGAAGGGTCTGCTGGCGGCCAACGCCGCCCGCTGAGCAGTATCGGGTCAGAGGTTGGCCGGGGCCCCGTACCCGGCCGACCTCTGACACACCCGTTTTGGGGGTCGGAGAATGCCCCGCCAGCGGGTAACGTCGGGTCCGTACCGCTTCGCCGGTTGGGCCGGCGGCGCGAACTAAGCCGGGCGGCGCGCAACGTCCGCAGGTCAGGGCCGGGGCTCCGGCCGATGAGTGCAGGGAGAACGTAGGTGGCACGGATCGGTGACGGCGGCGACCTACTGAAATGCTCCTTCTGCGGCAAGTCGCAGAAGCAGGTCAAGAAGCTCATCGCGGGCCCAGGGGTCTACATCTGCGACGAGTGCATCGATCTCTGCAACGAGATCATCGAAGAGGAGTTGGCCGAGTCCGGCGAGGTGAAGTGGGAAGAGCTTCCCAAGCCGATGGAGATCTGCCAGTTCCTCGACACCTACGTCGTGGGTCAGGATCAGGCCAAGAAGGCGCTCGCGGTCGCGGTCTACAACCACTACAAGCGGATCCAGGCCGAGGCGGCCGGCGCGCCCGGCTCCGGCAGTGACGCCGTCGAGCTGGCCAAGTCCAACATCCTGCTGCTCGGCCCGACGGGCTGCGGCAAGACCCACCTGGCGCAGACCCTCGCCCGGATGTTGAACGTCCCGTTCGCCATCGCCGACGCCACCGCGCTGACCGAGGCGGGCTACGTGGGCGAGGACGTGGAGAACATCCTCCTCAAGCTGATCCAGGCCGCCGACTACGACATCAAGCGCGCTGAGACCGGCATCATCTACATCGACGAGGTCGACAAGATCGCCCGCAAGTCGGAAAATCCGTCGATCACCCGGGACGTCTCCGGTGAGGGTGTGCAGCAGGCCCTGCTCAAGATGCTCGAGGGCACGGTGGCCAACGTGCCGCCGCAGGGTGGCCGCAAGCACCCCCACCAGGAGTTCATCCAGATCGACACCACCAACGTGCTGTTCATCTGTGGTGGCGCGTTCGCCGGCCTCGACCAGATCATCGAGTCCCGCACCGGGCAGGGCGGCACCGGCTTCGGTGCCCGGCTCCGGTCGGTCTCCGAGCGGTCGACCGACGACATCTTCAGCCAGGTCATGCCGGAAGACATGCTCAAGTTCGGCCTGATCCCCGAGTTCGTCGGCCGGCTGCCGGTGATCACCAACGTGCGCAGCCTGGACCGCAGCGCCCTGGTCCGGATCCTCACCGAGCCGCGCAACGCCCTGGTCCGGCAATACCAGCGCCTGTTCGAGCTCGACGGTGTCGAGCTCGAGTTCGACGAGGCGGCGCTGGAGGCCATCGCCGACCAGGCGATGCTGCGGGGCACCGGCGCCCGTGGTCTGCGGGCCATCATCGAGGAGGTCCTGCTCTCCGCGATGTACGAGGTGCCGAGCAACCCCGACGCCGCCCGGGTGCTGATCACCCGCGAGGTCGTCCTGGAGAACGTCAACCCAACGATCGTGCCGCGGGAGTTCACCGGGCGTCGGGCCCGCCGCGACCGCGAAGAGAAGTCCGCCTGACCCTCCCCACGTCACGCCGGCCGTTCAGCTCCGCTGCGGCCGGCGTGATCGTGTTCGGTGGCGTCCGCCCGTGACCCATCCGCGCCGGCCAGGCTCTGCCGCTGTCCGTGAGCGGCCTCCAGCCGTACCCTTTGCTCATGCGTGTCGCCGTCTGCCAGCTGAATGCCCGGGACGACCGTAAGGCCAATCTGGCGGCCGCGGAGGCGCTGTTGGAGCGCGCCGCCGCCGGCGGCGCGGATCTCGCCGTCCTTCCGGAGTACGTCGACTATCTGGGTCCTGCCGCCGGGCTTCCCGAGCCGGAGCCGGTCGACGGCGAGGTGGGCAGCTTCTTCGCCGGGGTCGCCCGGCGGCTCGGGATCTGGCTGGTGGCCGGGTCGTTCCACGAGGCCGGCCCGGACCCGGACCACACCTGGAACACTTCGCTGGTCTTCGACCGTTCCGGCCAGCTGGCCGCGAGCTACCGCAAGATCCACCTGTACGACGTGGAGATCCCCGGTCGGGTCTCCTACCGGGAGTCGGCGAGTGTCGCGCCCGGGGTCCAACCGGTGGTGGTTGACGTCGAGGGGCTGCGGGTCGGCCTGTCGATCTGCTACGACCTGCGTTTCCCGGAGCTGTACCGGCTGCTCGCGTCCGATGGTGGCGCGCAGCTGCTGGTCGTCCCGGCCGCGTTCATGATGCACACCGGGCGGGACCACTGGGAGGTTCTGTTGCGGGCCAGGGCGATCGAGAATCAGTGCTTTGTGGCGGCGGCTGGCCAGACGGGTGACCACGAGCCGGGTCGCACCTGCTTCGGGCGCAGCATGGTCGTCGACCCGTGGGGGACGGTCATCGGCCAGGTGCCGGACGGCCCGGGGGTCTCCGTCGTCGACCTGGACCTCGACCGGCTCGACGCGATCCGCGCCGAGCTGCCCAGCCTGGCCAACCGCCGGCTCTGAGCCTCACCCCTCCAGCAGCACGCCGATCACCGCGAATCCGGCGATCGCCGCTGCGGTCACCAGCAGCGCCGTGGTCATCCGGGACCTGCCGCGTCGGGCCAACCGTCCCACCGACAGCACGAGTACGACCAGCACGACCGCACCGATCACCACCTGCCAGAACGGCCCGATGAGACCGAGCAGCGCCTGCTCGGCGAACACCCTGGCACCGTGCCCGGACTCATCCATGCCTGACACTCTGGCACGTCTAGGTGGTCCGCGTCCTCGGCTGCACCGAGGACGCTGGTGGGCGGTCCGTCGAAACCAGTGATGAACCCTGATTTGCCTTCTCGGGGCCGTCCGCGTAACTTTCTCTCTGCACGGGGGAGGCCGGACAAACCGGCCGAGAACGGGCGCCAGGCTCGTGGCGGGAACGCCGAGCGAGACTGAGGATCGGGCGGTGCGGAACACTCCGGAAACGGGGTTGCGAACGCGAAGCCGACCGGGTAGAGTTCTGAAGCCGGCAGGAGCCGGGCGGAGAGCCGCGAAGCGGTGATCGGCCGGTCTGCGGCTTCCCACGACAGAAACGAACGTCGACAGCGACGTGCGTCATCGTGGACTCAAGCAAGCAACACTATCCGCATTATCGGGTGAAGCATGGCGAACCGCGAAATACCGGTTTGACACGGCGGAAACGAGCGGGTAACGTAGTAAAAGTGCCTGGCGCTGAAAGCGCCGGGGGCGCGGTTCGGTAAAGCCCCGGGATGGGTGCCGCTGTGTGTGGTGCTTTGATCGGTGTGTGGTTGTTCTTTGAGAACTCAACAGGGTGCTTGTAAAGCCAGTGCCAATTATGATTTATACCCCGGACTGGTCAGGCTTCGGTTTGGCTGGTTGGGATTCCTTTGGCAACAATTTGTTTGTTGTCAGGATTGTTTTCCAATTTTTTGTTGGAGAGTTTGATCCTGGCTCAGGACGAACGCTGGCGGCGTGCTTAACACATGCAAGTCGAGCGGAAAGGCCCTTCGGGGTACTCGAGCGGCGAACGGGTGAGTAACACGTGAGCAACCTGCCCCAAGCTTTGGGATAACCCTCGGAAACGGGGGCTAATACCGAATATTACTGCTGGTCGCATGGCTGGTGGTGGAAAGTTTTTCGGCTTGGGATGGGCTCGCGGCCTATCAGCTTGTTGGTGGGGTGATGGCCTACCAAGGCGACGACGGGTAGCCGGCCTGAGAGGGCGACCGGCCACACTGGGACTGAGACACGGCCCAGACTCCTACGGGAGGCAGCAGTGGGGAATATTGCACAATGGGCGGAAGCCTGATGCAGCGACGCCGCGTGAGGGATGACGGCCTTCGGGTTGTAAACCTCTTTCAGCAGGGACGAAGCGAGAGTGACGGTACCTGCAGAAGAAGCACCGGCCAACTACGTGCCAGCAGCCGCGGTAAGACGTAGGGTGCGAGCGTTGTCCGGATTTATTGGGCGTAAAGAGCTCGTAGGCGGCTTGTCGCGTCGACCGTGAAAACTTGGGGCTCAACCCCAAGCCTGCGGTCGATACGGGCAGGCTAGAGTTCGGTAGGGGAGACTGGAATTCCTGGTGTAGCGGTGAAATGCGCAGATATCAGGAGGAACACCGGTGGCGAAGGCGGGTCTCTGGGCCGATACTGACGCTGAGGAGCGAAAGCGTGGGGAGCGAACAGGATTAGATACCCTGGTAGTCCACGCTGTAAACGTTGGGCGCTAGGTGTGGGGGGCCTCTCCGGTTCCCTGTGCCGCAGCTAACGCATTAAGCGCCCCGCCTGGGGAGTACGGCCGCAAGGCTAAAACTCAAAGGAATTGACGGGGGCCCGCACAAGCGGCGGAGCATGCGGATTAATTCGATGCAACGCGAAGAACCTTACCTGGGTTTGACATGGCCGCAAAACCTCCAGAGATGGGGGGTCCTTCGGGGGCGGTCACAGGTGGTGCATGGCTGTCGTCAGCTCGTGTCGTGAGATGTTGGGTTAAGTCCCGCAACGAGCGCAACCCTCGTTCGATGTTGCCAGCGCGTTATGGCGGGGACTCATCGAAGACTGCCGGGGTCAACTCGGAGGAAGGTGGGGATGACGTCAAGTCATCATGCCCCTTATGTCCAGGGCTTCACGCATGCTACAATGGCCGGTACAATGGGCTGCGATGCCGTGAGGTGGAGCGAATCCCAAAAAGCCGGTCTCAGTTCGGATCGGGGTCTGCAACTCGACCCCGTGAAGTCGGAGTCGCTAGTAATCGCAGATCAGCAACGCTGCGGTGAATACGTTCCCGGGCCTTGTACACACCGCCCGTCACGTCACGAAAGTCGGCAACACCCGAAGCCGGTGGCCCAACCCTTGTGGAGGGAGCCGTCGAAGGTGGGGCTGGCGATTGGGACGAAGTCGTAACAAGGTAGCCGTACCGGAAGGTGCGGCTGGATCACCTCCTTTCTAAGGAGCACCTTCCGACGAAAGTCGGTAAGGAGCCCGCGCTGCCCGAATGTGGTGGTGGGGTGCTCAGATGGCGGAGACACTGGCAAGTTTTTCCTCGGCAACGGCCGGGATCGCTTAGTACAGCCGCCCCTTGGGGTGGTGGGAACGGATCGGTTCTGGTGCGGCTGAGAAAGAATGTAAGCACCCTGTTGGGTCCTGAAAGAACAACCAGTGGTTGTTTCTTTCGGAGCCGTAGCGAGCCTGTGGGTTCGTGAGGTTGCCAGGCATGGCCTGGCTCCACATACCGCTGGTCTGAGAGGGCCGGGTTTTGGTGTGGGGCTGTTGGGGTTGTGGGTTGGTCGTTTGTTGAGAATTGCACAGTGGACGCGAGCATCTTTGTGGTCAAGTTGTCAAGGGCGAACGGTGGATGCCTTGGCACCAGGAGCCGATGAAGGACGTGGGAGGCCGCGATAGGCCTGGGGGAGCTGTCAACCAAGCTGTGATCCCAGGGTGTCCGAATGGGGAAACCTGGCACCAGTCATGTGGTGTCACCCACACCTGAACACATAGGGTGTGTGGAGGGAACGCGGGGAAGTGAAACATCTCAGTACCCGTAGGAAGAGAAAACAATTTAGTGATTCCGTGAGTAGTGGCGAGCGAAAGCGGATTGAGGCTAAACCGGCTGCGTGTGATACCTGTCAGGGGTTGCGTGGTCGGGGTTGTGGGACCCTGCTGAGTGTACTGACATGCACTCGAGAAGTTACAAAGTCAGTGGCTAGTCGAACAGTCTGGAATGGCTGACCGTAGACGGTGAGAGTCCGGTAGGTGAAAGTTGCTGACCTTCTGTGGGTGTTCCCGAGTAGCGGCGGACCCCTGAAATCTGCCGTGAATCTGCCAGGACCACCTGGTAAGCCTAAATACTTCCTGGTGACCGATAGCGGACGAGTACCGTGAGGGAATGGTGAAAAGTACCCCGGGAGGGGAGTGAAATAGTACCTGAAACCGTTCGCCTACAATCCGTCGGAGCCTTGCGGGGTGACGGCGTGCCTTTTGAAGAATGAGCCTGCGAGTTAGTGGCATGTGGCGAGGTTAACCCGTGTGGGGGAGCCGTAGCGAAAGCGAGTCTGAATAGGGCGATTCAGTCGCGTGTCCTAGACCCGAAGCGGAGTGATCTAGCCATGGGCAGGCTGAAGCGCGGGTAAGACCGCGTGGAGGGCCGAACCCACCAATGTTGAAAAATTGGGGGATGACCTGTGGTTAGGGGTGAAAGGCCAATCAAACTCCGTGATAGCTGGTTCTCCCCGAAATGCATTTAGGTGCAGCGTCGCGTGTTTCTTGCCGGAGGTAGAGCACTGGATGGTCTAGGGGGCCCACAAGCTTACCGAAATCAGCCAAACTCCGAATGCCGGTAAGTGAGAGCGCGGCAGTGAGACTGCGGGGGATAAGCTTCGTAGTCGAGAGGGAAACAGCCCAGATCACCAGCTAAGGCCCCTAAGCGTGTGCTAAGTGGAAAAGGATGTGGGGTCGCATAGACAACCAGGAGGTTGGCTTAGAAGCAGCCACCCTTTAAAGAGTGCGTAATAGCTCACTGGTCAAGTGGTTCCGCGCCGACAATGTAGCGGGGCTCAAGCACACCGCCGAAGCTGTGGCATTCACATTTTATCCTCGCTTGGACGTGATTCCTTGTGCAGGTGTGTGGATGGGTAGGGGAGCGTCGTGCCGCGAGTGAAGCAGCGGGGTGACCCAGTTGTGGACGCGGCACGAGTGAGAATGCAGGCATGAGTAGCGAAAGAAGGGTGAGAAACCCTTCCGCCGGATGACCAAGGGTTCCAGGGCCAGGCTAATCCGCCCTGGGTGAGTCGGGACCTAAGGCGAGGCCGAGAGGCGTAGTCGATGGACAACGGGTTGATATTCCCGTACCCGCGAAAGAGCGTCCCTGATGAACCTCGTTGTGCTAACCACCCAAACCATCCAAGACCTTCGGGTTGAGGGTGGGGAGCGTGGGAACCTGGCGGGTAGTAGTCAAGCGATGGGGTGACGCAGGAAGGTAGCTGAGCCCGGCCGGTGGTTGTGCCGGGGTAAGCGTGTAGGCCGTGGTGTAGGCAAATCCGCACCACATGAAGGCTGAGACGTGATGCCGAGCCGATTCAGGTGAAGTCAGTGATCCTATGCTGCCGAGAAAAGCCTCTAGCGAGTTCTTAGCGGCCCGTACCCCAAACCGACACAGGTGGTCAGGTAGAGAATACCGAGGCGATCGGGCGAACTGTGGTTAAGGAACTCGGCAAATTGCCCCCGTAACTTAGGGAGAAGGGGGGCCGGAGACGTGAAGCCCCGCGCGGGTGGAGCGTTGTATGGCCGCAGAGAGCAGGGGGAAGCGACTGTTTACTAAAAACACAGGTCCATGCGAAGAAGTAATTCGATGTATATGGACTGACGCCTGCCCGGTGCTGGAACGTTAAGGGGACCTGTTAGCTCTTCGGGGCGAAGCGGAGAACTTAAGCGCCAGTAAACGGCGGTGGTAACTATAACCATCCTAAGGTAGCGAAATTCCTTGTCGGGTAAGTTCCGACCTGCACGAATGGCGTAACGACTTCCCCACTGTCTCAACCACAGGCCCGGCGAAATTGCAGTACGAGTAAAGATGCTCGTTACGCGCGGCAGGACGGAAAGACCCCGGGACCTTTACTATAGCTTGACATTGGTACTCGAATTAGCTTGTGTAGGATAGGTGGGAGCCGGTGAAGTCCATACGCCAGTATGGGTGGAGGCAATCTTGAAATACCACTCTGGTTGATTTGGGTATCTAACTTCGGACCGTTATCCGGTTCAGGGACAGTGTCTGGTGGGTAGTTTAACTGGGGCGGTTGCCTCCTAAAAGGTAACGGAGGCGCCCAAAGGTTCCCTCAGCCTGGTTGGCAATCAGGTGTTGAGTGCAAGTACACAAGGGAGCTTGACTGTGAGACTGACAGGTCGAGCAGGGACGAAAGTCGGGACTAGTGATCCGGCACTTGCGAGTGGAAGCGGTGTCGCTCAACGGATAAAAGGTACCCCGGGGATAACAGGCTGATCTTCCCCAAGAGTCCATATCGACGGGATGGTTTGGCACCTCGATGTCGGCTCGTCGCATCCTGGGGCTGTAGCAGGTCCCAAGGGTTGGGCTGTTCGCCCATTAAAGCGGTACGCGAGCTGGGTTTAGAACGTCGTGAGACAGTTCGGTCCCTATCCGCCGTGCGCGTAGGATACTTGAGAAGGGCTGTCCCTAGTACGAGAGGACCGGGACGGACGAACCTCTGGTGTGCCAGTTGTCCTGCCAAGGGCACGGCTGGTTAGCTACGTTCGGAAGGGATAACCGCTGAAAGCATCTAAGCGGGAAGCCTGCTTCAAGATGAGGTATCCCACCCACCTTGGTGGGGTAAGGCCCCCAGCTAGACGACTGGGTTGATAGGCCGGAAATGTAAGCCCGGTAACGGGTTCAGTTGACCGGTACTAATAGGCCGAGGACTTGACTACTAAGCTGCTACGCGTCCACTGTGCAACTCTGAACGAGCGAACACCCACGTGATGTGTGCCCGGGGTTGTTTGATATGTTCATAGAGTTACGGCGGTCATGGCGGAGGGGAAACGCCCGGTTACATTCCGAACCCGGAAGCTAAGCCCTCCAGCGCCGATGGTACTGCACTCGTGAGGGTGTGGGAGAGTAGGACGCCGCCGGACAATCTTCCAGGAAAGGCCACCCCATATGGGGTGGCCTTTCCTGCGTTCCCAGGCGACCCGGGTTGATCGGCCCGACGTCACCGAAACCGGGGTCGATCAGTGCCCCGGGCGGGGGCTGCACGGGTCAGCCCCGGGTCTGCATGCTGCCGCGGAGATTGCGCAGCAGGCCGCCGGCGTCGCCGACCGACCGGCCGGGGAACATGGCCATGACCACGCTGCCATGGTCGGCCCAGCCGCACACCGCGAAGTCCCCACCCTCGCCGCTGGTGCTGCCACACTTCAACACCCCGCCGAGATCGCCTGCGGGAAGTTCGCGCAGCCCGTTCACCGCACCGGTCTCGTCCGACATCAGCCGGAAGAGGCTGTCCAGGTCCCGCTCCGGCTGCCAGAGCAGGGTGGTGCCCCCGAAGACGAGGACCGAGCGCTTCTCGTCGGCCGGGTCGCGGTAGACCGTGCCGAAACTCCGGTCCAGATCGATGTTCGCCGCCAGACCGCTGCGCAGGTAGTCGGCCGTGCTCTTCGCCCGTTCGCTGTCGTCGCGGGTCAGACCCGCCACCCGATCGGGTGAGGTCAGTTGGGTGTCCTTCTGCTGCATCACCCGCCACCCACCGACACCGAGCACCCCGGCGCCGGCCAGGCCGACCACCAGTGCGACCGTCCAGCCAATCTTGCGGCGGCGTGACCAGCCGGCGGGCCGCTCGTCGGGGTCGCCTCCGGGGTCCCGGGTGCTCAGCTGGATCGGCTCTTCGGTCAGCTCGACCGGCTCGCGGTCGCCGCCGAGCGACCGCTCGGTGAGATGTGCGTCGGACATAGCCGACACCGTACGCGAACGGCAGGTGGCGCACGTCGGGTCCGCGAAAGCCCTCCGTAGACTTGTCCGGTGACCGAGAGACTGGATGCCCAACGCCCCGACGCCCCGACCCTTGCCGGCCAGTACCAGCCCGGTGAGGTAGAGCAGCGACGGTACGAGCAGTGGGTAGCCGGCGGGCACTTCCGGGCGTCCGCCGACAGCGACAAGCCTCCCTTCACCATCGTCATCCCGCCGCCGAACGTCACCGGCTCGCTGCACATGGGCCACGCGTTCGAGCACACCCTGATGGACGCGTTGACCCGCCGGAAGCGGATGCAGGGCTTCGAGGCGCTGTGGCTGCCGGGCATGGACCACGCCGGCATCGCCACCCAGAACCTGGTCGAGCGCCAGCTCGCCGCCGAGGGCCTTTCCCGGCACGATCTCGGCCGGGAGAAGTTCGTCGAGCGGGTCTGGCAGTGGAAGGCCGAGTCCGGTGGCGCCATCCTCGGCCAGATGCGCCGCCTGGGCGACTCCGTCGACTGGGACCGTGAGCGCTTCACCATGGACGCCGGCCTGACCCGCGCCGTCCAGACGATCTTCAAGAAGCTGTTCGACGACGGCCTGATCTACCGCGCCAACCGAATCATCAACTGGTGTCCGCGCTGCCTCACGGCGCTCTCCGACATCGAGGTCGAGCACACCGACGACGACGGCGAGCTGATCTCGATCCGCTACAGCGACGAGGTCGTGGTGGCCACCACCCGGGCCGAGACGATGCTCGGCGACACGGCCGTGGCGGTGCACCCCGACGACGAGCGCTACCAGCACCTGATCGGCACCGAGGTCGAGCTGCCGCTGACCGGCCGACGGATCCCGATCGTCGCCGACGCGCACGTCGACCCGTCGTTCGGCACCGGCATGGTGAAGGTGACGCCTGCCCACGACCCGAACGACTTCGAGATCGGCCAGCGGCACGACCTGCCCGCGCTGACCGTGATGGACGAGCGCGGCGTGATCACCGTGCCCGGCCCGTTCGAGGGGCTGGACCGGTTCGAGGCGCGGCCGGCGATCGTGGCCGCGCTGCGGGAGCAGGGCCGGATCGTCGCCGAGAAGCGCCCGTACGTGCACGCGGTCGGGCACTGTTCGCGTTGCAAGACCACCGTCGAGCCGCGGCTGTCGCTGCAGTGGTTCGTCAACACCGCCCCGCTGGCCAAGGCCGCGGGTGACGCGGTGCGCGACGGCCGGGTCCGCATCGAGCCGGCCGAGCTGGCCAAGCGCTACTTCGCCTGGGTCGACAACATGCACGACTGGTGCATCTCCCGCCAGCTGTGGTGGGGGCACCGCATCCCGGTCTGGTACGGCCCGGCGGGCGAGATCGTCTGCGTCGGCCCCGACGAGACGCCACCGACCGGCGAGGGCTGGCACCAGGACGAGGACGTCCTGGACACCTGGTTCTCCAGCGGCCTGTGGCCGTTCTCCACCCTGGGCTGGCCGGAGCAGACCCCGGACCTGGCGAAGTTCTACCCGACCAGCGTGCTGGTCACCGGGTACGACATCCTGTTCTTCTGGGTGGCCCGGATGATGATGTTCGGCCTCTACGCGATGGACGGCCGGCCACCCTTCGACGTGGTCGCGCTGCACGGCATGGTGCGCGACCAGTTCGGCAAGAAGATGTCGAAGTCGTTCGGCAACGTGGTCGACCCACTGGACTGGATCGACCGGTACGGCGCCGACGCCACCCGGTTCACCCTGGCCCGGGGCGCGAACCCCGGCCAGGACGTGCCGGTCAGCGAGGAGTGGTGCCAGGGCTCGCGCAACTTCTGCAACAAGCTCTGGAACGCCACCCGGTTCGCCCTGATGAACGGCGCGCACACCACGGGCGACCTGCCCCCCACCGAGCAGCTCTCCACCGTCGACCGGTGGATCCTGTCCCGGTTGGCGCACGTCACCGCCGAGGTCGACGAGCAGTTCGAGGCGTACGAGTTCGCCAAGGTGTGCGACCTGCTGTACCACTTCGCCTGGGACGACGTCTGTGACTGGTACGTCGAGCTGAGCAAGCCGGTGCTCGCCGAGGGCGGTGAGCGCGCGGAGGTCAGTCGCCGGGTGCTCGGGCACGTCCTCGACCAGCTGCTGCGGCTGCTGCACCCGGTCATCCCGTTCGTCACCGAGGAGTTGTGGCTCGCGCTGACCGGCGGCGAGACGGTGCAGGCCGCCGCCTGGCCGGTGGCCGACCGGTCGCTGGTCGACGACGCCGCCGAGGCCGAGCTGGCCGCTGTGCAGCGGGTGGTCACCGAGATCCGCCGGTTCCGTTCCGACCAGGGGCTGCGTCCGACGCAGCGGGTCGCTGCCCGCCTGGACGGGCTGTCCGGCGCGGGTATCGCCGACCACGAGCCGCTGATCCGTTCGCTGGTCCGGTTGGATCCGGCCGGTGACGACTTCCAGGCCAGCGCCACGCTGGCCATGCCCGGAGCGGTCGGTGTCGCGTTGGACACCCGGGGGTCGATCGACGTGGCCGCCGAGCGGGCTCGGCTCACGAAGGACCGCGCGGCGGCCGAGAAGGAGGTCGCGCAGGCCCGGGCGAAGCTCGACAACCCCGCCTTCATCGGCAAGGCCCCCGAGCCGGTGGTCGCGAAGATCCGCGACCGGCTCGCCACCGCCGAGGCCGACCTGGTCCGGATCGACGCTGCTCTGGAGACACTGCCCTCGTGACCGACCGTACCGATTTCGCCGCTGTGGAAGCCGAGCTGAACGCCCGCGGGTTCACCCGCATGGTCTTCGAGCTGGACCGGATCGAGTCGCTGCTCGACCTGCTCGGCAGCCCACAGCGGGCGTACCCCGCGATCCACCTCACCGGCACCAACGGCAAGACCTCCACGGCGCGGATGATCGACTCGCTGCTGCGGGCGTTCGGGCTGCACACCGGGCGGTACACCAGCCCGCACCTGGAGACCGTCCGGGAGCGGATCAGCCTGGACGGGGAGCCGGTCAGCGAGGAGCGGTTCGCGGCGGTGTACCAGGAGATCAAGCCGTTGGCCGAGCTGGTCGACGCCCGGTCGGACGAACCGCTGACGTACTTCGACATGACCACCGCGCTGGCGTTCGCCACCTTCGCCGACGCGCCGGTCGACATCGCGGTGGTCGAGGTCGGCCTCGGCGGCGCCGAGGACGCCACGAACGTTCTCCAGGCCGGGGTCTGTGTGATCACCCCGATCGGGCTGGACCACACCGAGTGGCTCGGCGACACGCTTCAGGACATCGCGCTGGCCAAGGCCGGCATCATCCACCCGGGGGCCACCGTGATCGCGGCGGCCCAGGAGGAGGAGGAGGCCGCCGGCCCGCTGCTCGAACGCTGCGCCGAGGTCGGGGCCACCATCGCCCGGGAGGGCGGCGAGTTCGGCGTACTGAGTCGGGCGGTCGCGGTCGGCGGTCAGGTGCTCAGCATCCAGGGCCTCGGCGGGGTGTACGACGACGTGTTCATCCCGCTGCACGGCGCCCACCAGGCGCAGAACGCCGCGGTGGCGCTCGCCGCCGTGGAGGCGTTCCTGGGGGCGGGGGCTCGACGTCAGCTGGACATCGAGGCGGTCCGGGAGGGCTTCGCCACGGCCAGCTCCCCGGGCCGGCTGGAGCGGGTCCGCAGCGCCCCGACCGTCCTGCTCGACGGTGCGCACAACCCGCACGGCATGAAGGCCACCGTCACCGCGCTGCAGGAGGAGTTCGCGTTCAGCAAGCTGGTGGCGGTGGTCGGCGTACTCGCCGACAAGGACGCCGAGGGGTTGCTGGAGCTGCTGGAGCCGGTGGTCGACCGGGTGGTGGTCACCCAGAACAGCTCGCCACGGGCGATGCCGACGGGGGAACTCGCCGCGCTGGCCGCCGAGATCTTCGGCGAGGACCGGGTGGAGTCGGCCGAGGAGATGCCGGACGCCATCGAGTTGGCGGTGGCGTTGGCCGAGGAGGACGTCCCGGGTGAGCTGAGCGGGGTCGGGGTGCTGGTCACGGGTTCCGTGGTGACGGTCGCCGACGCGCGTCGGTTGCTGAAGCGATGACCGACCCGGAGCGGGACCCGCACACCACGGACGACTCGACCGACCGGCCGGTCGAGCAGCCGGTGGGGGAGCAGCACACGACCGGGCAGCCGCGGCGCTCCGGATTGCGCAACCCGGAGCGGGCGGTACGCGGTCTCGGCGCGGGCACGCTCAGCCTGGAGGCGCTGGTGCTCCTGCTGGCGATCCAGCCGATCCGGGTGGTCGGCGGTGATCTCGGGGGTGCCGCGATCGGCGCGGTGGTGGCCCTGGCGGTGGCCGCCGTGGTGCTCGCCGGCATGATGCGCCGCTCCTGGGCCTGGAACGCCGGCACGGTGCTGCAGGGCCTGCTGTTGCTGGGCGGTCTGCTGCACTGGTCGCTGCTCGGGCTGGGCATCATCTTCGCCCTGGTGTGGGCGTACGCGTTGCACGTTCGCCGCGTCATTCTCGGCTGACGCCGGAGGAGTCGGCGGCGCCGAGGGCCGGAGCGGGCCGGGTCAGGCGTCGGCGCGTTCGCGCCACTGGGTGAGCGCCACGCCGTGGCCGTCCGGGTCGCGGAAGGCCGCCGCCCACCCCTCCAGCTTGGTGCCGCGGTTGACCACCCGGGGCGCGTACGTGAAGCGGACGCCTGACTCGCGCAACCGCTCGTACGCCGCCTCGATGTCGTTGACCTCAAGGTTGACGTGCACCAGTCGACGGCTGATGGGAGCTGCCCCGGTCACCTCGCGCAGGACGATCCGGGTCGCCCCGGAGGCGAGGACGGCGTTGTGGGCACCCTGGTCGACCTCGCTGAAGCCGAGCACGTCGCGGTAGAAGCCGAGTGACCGGGTCAGGTCGGTGACCAGCAGGGTGAGGCCCACTCCGCTGATCGGCGCGGACGGGTCCGTGGCCGAGCCGGCGTCGAAGCCGAAGATCGCCTGGTCGAGTTCCTCGTCGGTCACGCTCGCGTGGCCGGCACCGGCCGTGGCGGGATCGTCCAGCGGAAGGTCGAGCGGGTCCAGCGGGTCGGCCGGGCCGGGGCCGGAGCGCTGTGCGGGCGGCGGGTCGACGCGCGGTGCGGCCGGCGGGTCGGCCGGCTGCGCGCTGGCCTCCTCGACGGAGTCGTCGGCGGGATCGTCGAAGCGTTCCTCGGCGGGCGGGCGCGGTGCCGGGGTGGCCCGTCGGGGCAGCCCAGCGGCCTGCGGTTCGACGACAACGCCCTCCAACACCACCGGGCCACCCGGGCGGCTCTGGTGCATCACCACGGGCTCGCGCTCCTCGGGCACGAGGCCCGGGTCGTCGCGCCGGAGGTCGTCGCGCCGGAGGTCGTCGCGCCGGGGCTCGGCCCGCGACGGGTCGGTGCGCAGGGGGTCGGTGCGCAGCGGGTCCCCGAGCGGGTCCCGGAACGGGTCACCGACCGGGTCCCGGAAGTCGTCGCGGAAATCGTCGTCGGGCGTGCGGTCGGCCCACGGCGGCGCGTCCTGCTGGATCAGCACCTCGTCCACCGCGTCCGCATCGGCGAACTCCGGCGGGAGGTCGGCGACGGCAGCGGCGGTCTCGGCATGGGTCGGCACCTCGTCCCAGAGGACCTTGACGTGCCGCTGGTCGTCCAACGCGACCCGGATCGGCAGGGTCTGGCCCAGCGACGGCCACTTGGAGACCGGCACCCTCGGCTCAATGATTTTCTTCGATCGCGGTGGCAGACCAGGGGCGTCGATCACCAGTTGCAGTTCGCAGCGACCGAACGCGTACTGGGTGGGTGGTTCGGAGGCGCTGTGCACGTGCCCGACACCGACGACCCAGGTGCGGCCGCCGCCGCGTACGGTCGCCAGTGCGATCGCCAGCACCAGCAGGGCGACCCCGAGAGCCACGATGGCCCAACTGGTCATGCCCAGCCCGAACAGGACGACGAACGTGGCCACGGTGCCCAGCACCGTGCCGATCAACTTGCGTACCGGCGCGATGGGTCGGTTCCCGCCATTCGCCACAGTGGACCTCCCGGGGGTCAGGGCCAGGCTAGGCCGGATCGGCCACCGGGGGAAAGACCGGCCGCCGCGCCGGCGCCGGGACCGGGTCGCTAGGCTGACGGTACCGATCCCAAGCGTTCAGTGCGTACAGGAGGAACCCAGCGTGTCCAGCAACAGCCCGGATGAGCGCAGCCTCGTTCTGATCAAGCCCGACGCGGTCCGCCGCGGCCTGGTCGGCGAGGTCCTCTCCCGCTTCGAGCGCAAGGGGCTGCGGATCGACGCGATGGCGCACCGGACGATGGACGCCGCGCTCGCCGACGAGCACTACGCCGAGCACGTGGACAAGGCGTTCTACCCGCCGCTGAAGGACTTCATGACCGGCGGCCCGCTGGTCGCCCTGGTGCTCTCCGGCGACCAGGTCATCGACGTGGTTCGCGGGCTGGTCGGCGCCACCGACGGCCGCAAGGCCGCCGCCGGCACCATTCGGGGTGACCTGTCGCTGTCCAACCGGGAGAACCTGGTGCACGCCTCCGACTCGACCGACAGCGCCAAGCGCGAGATCGCGCTCTGGTTCCCCGAGCTGGGCTGACGTCCGGCCGGGGGCCGACCGACAACACCCGGTTCAGTCGATTGCCGGCACCTTCGCCGGGTTGCCGACAACGTAGATGCCGGTGATCCGTCCGTCGGCCGCGGCGATGGTCAGCGTGTACCGACTGCCGTCCGCGCGGGTGATCAGCATCGCGGGTTCCCCGTTGAGCTCGACCGGATCCATTGTCGTGCGGTGGCGCGGGCCGTAGACCCCGGCGTAGAACCGGGCGATCCGGTCTGCGCCGGTGACCGGGTTGAGGGCGGCGCGTACCCGACCGCCACCGTCGTTCCACGCGATGGCGTCGGCGGCCACCAGGTCGGTGAGCGTCGCCAGGTCGCCGTCGCGGGCGGCGGCGAGGAACGCGTCCAGCAGCCGCTCCCGTTCGGGGCGGCTGGCGGTGAACCGGCGCTGCTCCTGGTGCACCCGCGCGGTTGCCCGGTGGTACAGCTGTCGACAGTCGGCGGTTGACCGGTCCAGGATCTCGGCGATCTCCGCGTACGGCAGGTCGAAGGCCGTGTGCAGGACGTACACCGCCCGCTCCGGCGGGGTGAGCCGCTCCAGAACGTGCAGCAACGCGGTGGAGAGCGAGTCGCGTAGCTCCGCCCGGTCCAACGGCCCGAACGGCGAGGGTGCGGTCGGCACCGGCTCGGGCAGCCACGTCCCGACGTAGGTCTCGCGGGCCGCCTGCCGGGCGCGCAGCCGGTCCAGGGCCAACCGGGTGACCACCCGGGACAGGTACCGGCGTGGCTCGCCGACCCGTGCCCGGTCCACTCCCAGCCAGCGCAGGTACGCCTCCTGGAGCACGTCCTCCGCGTCGTGGCGGCTGCCGAGCAGGCGGTACGCGAGCCCAAGCAGCATCGGCCGGTGCGCCTCGAGCGCACCGGCCGCCTCTGCTGCTGCCTCGGTGGTCACACCTGGGCCGGGGGCTCCAGCTGCATCGTTACCCCGATCCGATTCCACACGTTGATTGTGGCAATCGCGATGACCAGGTCGGCCAGTTCCTTCTCCGACCAGACCTTGGCGGCGTCATCCCACACTTCGTCCGGCACCCCGTGCTCACCGAGCCGGGTGACCGCGTCGGTCAGGGCCAGCGCGGCCCGCTCCCGCTCGTCGAAGAAGGGCGCCTCCCGCCAGGTGGCGACGGCGAACAGCCGCCGGCTCGACTCGCCGCCGGCGAGCGCGTCCCGGCTGTGCAGGTCCACGCAGTACGCGCATCCGTTGATCATCGACGCCCGCAGCTTCACCAGCTCCAGCACCGTGCGGTCGACGTTCGTCTGGACGTACTTCTCCAACCCCATGACCGCCTTGTACGCCTGCGGTACGACCTCGGTCGGGTTCATCCGTTGCACGACTACCTCCTGATCGGTCCGATATCCGTACGACGGATCAGCGGGGGCGCGCCGTGACAACCGGGGCTGTGACCCCGGTCATGCCGTCTCTCGACACAGTTGATCATGGGGTTGGCGGGCGGATCGGAGATCCACGGACCCGCCAACCCCATGATCGACCCGCCGGGTGTCGCGTCCGCGGGTGCAGAGCAAAGGCCGGGATGGGGGGCGGGTCAGAGGGTGTCCAGGGAGGCTCGGCGGCGGGATTCGACTTCGAAGAGCTTCAGCAGGGTGGCGGCGAGGGTCGCGTAGCCGATGGCGATGGCAAGTTCGGCGGCGAGCTGGGGCGCGGCGGCGTGAAAGCCGTCACCGGCGACCAGACGGCGTGCCGCCTCGGCGGCGTGGGTGATCGGTAGCAGCTCGCCGGTGACCCGCATCCAGGTCGGCAGCCCGGCGGCGGGCACGTTCACCCCGGTGAGCAGGATCAGCAGCGCCACCGCGACGTTGGAGACCAGCCAGACATCGCGGAACCGCAGCCCGATCGCGCCCAGCGTCAGGCCGAAGAAGCCGCAGGCCAACGCCGCGACAGCGAGGGCCAGCAGCAGCCCCGGCAGCGCGTCGACCGGCACCCGCAGGCCGAGCAGCAGGGACGCAGCGGTCATGGTGGTCACGGCGATCAGCAGGCCGTTGGCGGCGTACGGCAGGACCCGGCCGAGGAAGACCGCCGTGCGGCTGCGCGGCGACAGCAGCACGTGCCCGAGCGTGCCGAAGCGCCGCTCGTTGGACACCGCCATCGTCCCGCCGAACACGCAGGCAACCGAGGCCGCCAGCACGGCGTTGCCGGTGATGTAGAAGCCGTCGTCGGCGACGCCGAGCTGCCGGCCCAGGTAGGCGAAGAACAGCAGCTGGAACAGCGGGCCGACGAGCAGCGTGCCGACGAACATCGCCGGGGTGGTCCAGTTGAACAGGGCACGGTAGGCGATCACGCCACCGACGCCGATCAGGCGGAACAGTGCGGGCATCATCGCCTCCTCAGGCCAGGGCGAGGGTGGCCGCCGCGCGGGCCCGCCGCTCGACGTGGGTCATCATGATCGCGCCAAGCGCCAGGCAGGCCAGGCTGATCGCCAGGCAGGCGCCGAGCGACGGCCAGACCGGCCCGCTGCCGGTGGCCGCCTCGCGGACCGCCCGTGCTCCCCAGGTGGTCGGCAGCACGGCGGCGATCGGACCGGTCCAGCCGGGCAGCGCGGTGACCGGCACGAGCATCCCGGACACCAGCCAGATCGGGTACTCCAGCGTGTTGGTGAGCGCGTTGGCGTTGCGCAGCAGCACGAACGTGGAGGCGAGCAGCAGGCCGAACATGCCGAGCGCGATGATGCAGCCCGGTACCGCGACCGCGAACGCCAGCGGGTGGGCGAAGGCCAGTGGAATGCCGTACAGCAACCGGCCCCAGGCCAGCGTGGCGACCATGGCGTACGTGCCGGTGAGGGCGGTGGCCAGCGTGATCGGCAGCACCACGAGGGCCGGTGGTCGGGGCGCCAACATGATCATTTCCAGGGTGCCCTGCCAGCGCTGGTTCTGGATGGCGCCACCCGAGCCGAACAGCACCGACGACCAGATGCCCATCAGCCCGGCCCCGACCGAGGCCTCCAGCAGCCGGCCCGGGTCGCCGCCGGCCCGGAACAGGTGGACGGCCAGGGTCGCCTGCACCACCGGCACGATCAGCGCGGTGGCGATCTCGAACGGCGACCGGCTGAGCTGCTTGGCGTGCAGCAGCGCCCCGACCACGATCATCCGCAACGTCCTCACGCCGGCACCGCCTCGACCGGCCGAATCTGCGCGTCGACCCGGTTCACGATCGCCACGTACGCGTCCTCCAGGGTGGGCTGTCGGGCGGTGACCCGCCCCAGCCGGACCCCGTCCAGAGTGCGCAACACGTCGGCCTGCACGTCCACCCCCGCGTCGGACTGCACCGTCAGCACCTGCGCCGCACCCGTGACGACGACGCTCGCCTCGCGTACCCCGGGCAGGGCGTGGATCAGGGCGAGCTGGGCGTCGGCCACCCCGTACGCCTCCACCTCCAGCACCTGCCGGCCGTCGGCGTGGTGCCGCAGCTCGGCCGGGGTGCCGAGGGCCTGAATGCTGCCGTTCGCGATCACCGCGATCCGACCGCACAGCTCGTCGGCCTCGGCCATGTAGTGCGTGGTGAGCAGCACGGTCGTGCCGGTGGCGGCGAGATCCGCCACGGTCTGCCGCAGCTCCCGGGCGGCCACCGGGTCCACCCCGATCGACGGCTCGTCGAGGAAGAGCACCCGAGGCCGGTGCAGCAGGCCCCGGGCGATGTGCAGCCGCTGCCGCATGCCCCGGGAGTAGCCCTCCACGCGGTCGTTCTCCCGGCCGGTCAGCCGGACCAGCTCGAACAGTTCGGCGATCCGCCGCTTCTGCTCCCGTCCGGGCACGCCGTACAACTCGGCGAAGTACCGCAGGTTGTCGCGGGCCGAGAGCCGGTCGTACAGGCCTCGGTCGCCGCCGAAGACGTACCCGATCCGCCGACGTACCTCCCGGGTCTGCCGGACCACGTCGAAGCCGCAGATCCGGGCCTCCCCGGACGTCGGGATGAGCAACGTGTTCAGCAGCTTGATCGTGGTGGTCTTGCCAGCGCCGTTCGGTCCGAGCAGGCCGAACAGCTCACCGTTACCGACCGTCAGGTCGACGCCGCGGACCGCTTCCACCTCCCGGCGCTGTGGTCGTAACCATCCGGTGCGGCTGCGGTACGTGCGGCGCAGCCCGACCGCCTCGATCGCGTGTTCGCTCATGCCCGGAGGCTAGGAGTGGCCGGGGCGGGCGGGAAACGAATTCGGAACGGGCCGAATGTTCAGGCCGAGGCGGTCGCCGGCTCGTCGCCGATCAACTGCACCAGGGCCAGGCCGGCCGGTTCCAGGCCGTAGAGCACCCGCCGGCCCACCCGGCGGCGGTGCACCACACCGGCGGTGAGCAGGGCGGAGAGCTGCTCCGAGACGGTGCTCGGGGCCAGCCCCAGGGTCGCGGCGAGGCCGGCGGTGGTCGCCGGTCGGGTCAGTGCCCGCAACACCTGGGCACGCCCGCGCCCGACCAGCACCGCCAGCCGGTCGGTGGCCGGGGCCGCCGCGGGCTTGTCGGCGTCGGGCCGATCGGCCAGCAGCACCGAGCCGCGGGCCTGGTACGAGACCGCGAGTATCTCCGGGTGATCGGTGGAATGGGTGAGCGCGCCCCGGGAGAAGATCAACGGGATCAGCAGCAATCGCTGGTCGACCGCGGTGAACTGGGCCTCGGACGGCTTGACCAGGGTCAGCACCGGCCGTTCCCAGCGCACCCGCTCGTGGAGGTCGGCCAGCAGCGCGTCCGGGCCGTGCGCGGCGAGCGCCCGTGCCCGGTGCAGCACCTCCTCGTCCAGCGCCGCCCGCATGGCCGGCCACCAGGGCGCGATCGCCGCGTCCCAATACGCCTGAAGGCCGTCGGCGAGCCGGGCCAGGGCCGCCTGACGGTCGCTGACGAACGGCCGCAACCAACCCGGCAGGTCGTCGGGACGGTGGTAGCGGGGGATCTGCTCGGCGATCACCGAGGCCGGCGTGGCCCGGAGCACGGCCAACTCCTCGGCGATGGTCGGGCTCGCGGTGGGCGGTACGGGGCCGAGGAAGTCCGGGTACCACGGGCCGGTGGCCGAGTAGAGCTTCAGCGGGGCCGGGTCAGGTAGCTCGGCGAGCGCGCGGCGGGCGTGCCGGGCCCAGCTCGTGTACGGCCAGGGCGCCTCGTCCGGGTACCGGTCGAGCAGGTAGAGGCTGCATTTGGCCTCCCAGAGCGGGCTGGTCGCGATCCGGGTGCGCGTCAGCGTCGGCTCGTCCAGCTCGATCCGGATCACACTGCCAGCCTAGGCGGTGGCCGGCGGGCGGGCGGGTCGAGCATCGTTGATCATGAGGTTGACGGGCGGCTGGGAGATCCACCGCCCCGTCAACCTCATGATCAACGGCGGTCGCCGGAGGGGGTGAGGACCGGGAGGTCGGGGGTGGGGGTGGGGGTGGGGGTGGTGGGGGTGGGGGTGGGGGCTGCTTTTCCGTGACCGGAGAGGTGGCGTCCCACCCCGATCATCGGCTGCTCCACCCAGCGGTAGAGCAGGTCGGCGGCGAGGAGGCCGACCACGGTGGTGCCGACGAACAACCGGGTGCTGTGCCCGGCGTACGACGGGACCAGCGCGATCACCGTCGTCATGGCGAGGTACTGCACCAGGTAGAGCGAGTAGGAGCGCTCACCCACGAACACCAGCGGTCGCCAGGAGAGCACCTTCGTCGGGATGCCAGGGGTCAGCATGGCGGGGAGCAGGAACGCCACCGCCACCGCGTACACCGCGACCCTCAACTCCGAGTGGCCGTCCGCGGCGGGCGGCCAGTACTGCAACGACAGGTGCACGGCGACGAACCCGACGAGCACGGCGAGGGACACCACGGGACGGGTCAACGGCCGGAACAGCGCGTACCCCTTCGGGTGGTGCATGACGATCGCCAGGAGGCAGCCCACCAGGATCGACACGTAGTGGATCGGCCAGTAGGGCCAGTCCTTCTCGAACGGGATCAGCGCGACCAGGCCGGCGATGACCAGCAGCGTCACCGCGATCCGGCGCAGGAACGCCGTGCGGACGAGCGCGAAGGCGAGCAGCGGCCAGACCAGGTAGAACTTCCACTCGATGGCGATCGTCCAGGAGTGCAGGAAGGCACTGTTCGGCGCGAACTCATTGACCATGAGCAGGTAGTACGGCATCGACTCGCGGACTCTCCCGCCGCCGCCGTTGAGGTGCGCGAGGGCGTACGTCGCGGCGAGCACCACCAGGTAGACCGGCAGGATGCGGAAGATGCGCCGGATGTAGAAGGACCGCAACGACACCCGTCCCCGCGACTCCTCCTCACGCAGCATCAGCGTGGTGATCAGGAAGCCGGAGAGCACGAAGAACAGTTGGACGCCGACCCACCCGGACACCCAGTCCCATTTCGGCCCCCCGAAGTGGAAGGCCACGACGATCACCGCGGCGATCGCACGGAGCCCGTCGAGGGCGGGGAATCGGCGCATTGCGCGGTATTCGGCGTAACTGATCGCGGCCACCCGGTGAATTCTGCGGAGCGGCACACAGCGCGTCAACTCGCCGCCCCCGCCCCCGCTCGGGTTCGGTGCTACTCGGAGGCGGGGCGGTGGGCGGGTCGAGTATCGTTGAGCACCGAAAGGCGATGACCCGGCCATCACCGGTGAGCCTCCGGAAGAACAGCCGGGCAACCGGCCCAGTAGAACCGGACGGGTGCGGCCCGTCACAGCCGGTAATGAGCGGGCGGTCGATCGAGACCGCCAAGCGGGGTGGTACCGCGGGCCACCCGGGAGCGCCGTTTCAGGCGTACCCCGGAAGGTTCGTCCTCGCAGACCCACCACAGAGTGAGCTGCGAGGAGAGCGACCCCCGATGGCCTATCCGTTGCACGACCCGACCGCCGCCGGTGTGCCGGCGAGCCCGGACCTGCCCGCGGTCGAGCGCCGGGTGCTGGAGCACTGGACGGCCGACAAGACCTTCGAAGCGTCGGTGGAGGCCCGCCCGGCCGGCGACGACGGCAAGAACGAGTACGTCTTCTACGACGGCCCGCCGTTCGCCAACGGCCTGCCGCACTACGGTCACCTCTTCACCGGCTACGTCAAGGACGTGGTGCCGCGCTACCAGACCATGCGCGGCCGGCACGTCGAGCGGCGCTTCGGCTGGGACTGCCACGGCCTGCCCGCCGAGGTGGTGGCCGAGAAGCAGCTCGGCATCACCAGCAAGGCGGAGATCATCGACCTGGGCGTGGCCCGGTTCAACGAGGCCTGCCGGACCTCGGTGCTGGAGTTCACCCAGGACTGGGAGCGGTACATCAACCGGCAGGCCCGCTGGGTCGACTTCGCCAACGACTACAAGACCCTCGACCTGGACTACATGGAAAGCGTCATGTGGGCCTTCAAGACCCTGCACGACAAGGGTCTGATCTACGAGGGCTTCCGGGTCCTGGCGTACTGCTGGCGCTGCGAGACGCCGCTGTCGAACACCGAGACCCGGATGGACGACGTCTACCGGGACCGGCACGACCCGACCCTGTCGGTGTGGTTCGGGCTGACCGCTGACGAGAGCGCCCCGGAGCTGGTGCGCGGTCCGGTCAAGCTGGGCGTCTGGACCACCACGCCGTGGACCCTGCCGTCGAACCTGGCGCTCGCCGTCGGCCCCGACATCGAGTACGCGGTGCTGGAACGCGACGGCGACCGCTTCGTGGTGGCTGCCGCGCGGCTCGGGGCGTACGCCAAGGAACTGGAGTCCTACGAGCAGGTCGGCACGGTGTACGGCCGGGACCTGGTCGGACGCCGCTACACGCCGCTGTTCGACTTCCTCGTCGAGCAGGCCGGCGAGAACGCCTACCAGGTGCTCGGCGCGGAGTTCGTCACCACCGAGGACGGCACCGGGATCGTCCACCTGGCCCCGGCGTTCGGTGAGGACGACCAGAACGTCTGCAACGCTGCCGGCATCCCCACCATCGTCACGGTGGACGACCACACCCGCTTCACCGCGCTGGTCCCGCCGTACCAGGGTGAGCAGGTCTTCGACGTCAACAAGCCGGTGATCCGGGAGCTGAAGGACCGGGGGGTGGTGCTCAAGCAGGACACCTACACCCACTCGTACCCGCACTGCTGGCGCTGCGACACCCCGCTGGTCTACAAGGCCGTGTCGTCGTGGTTCGTCGCCGTGACGAAGTTCCGGGACCGGATGGTCGAGCTCAACCAGGAGATCAACTGGACGCCCGGTCACATCAAGGACGGCTCGTTCGGCAAGTGGCTGGCCAACGCCCGGGACTGGTCGATCAGCCGGAACCGGTTCTGGGGTTCGCCGATCCCGGTGTGGAAGTCCGACGACCCGAACTACCCGCGCCTGGACGTCTACGGCTCGCTGGCCGACATCGAGCGCGACTTCGGAGTACGTCTGAGCGACCTGCATCGGCCGGCGGTCGACGACCTGGTCCGCCCCAACCCGGACGACCCGACCGGGCGGTCGATGATGCGCCGGGTGCCGGAGGTGCTGGACTGCTGGTTCGAGTCCGGGTCGATGCCGTTCGCCCAGGTGCACTACCCGTTCGAGAACGCGGACTGGTTCGAGCACCACTACCCGGGTGACTTCATTGTCGAGTACATCGGGCAGACCCGCGGCTGGTTCTACACCATGCACGTGCTGGCCACCGCGCTGTTCGACCGGCCGGCGTTCCGCAACTGCCTGAGCCACGGCATCCTGCTCGGCTCGGACGGGCGCAAGATGTCCAAGAGCCTGCGCAACTACCCGGACGTCTACCACGTCTTCGACTCGTACGGCTCGGACGCGATGCGCTGGATGCTGATGTCCTCGCCGGTGCTGCGCGGCGGGGACATGGCGGTCACCGAGGCGGGCATCCGCGACGCCGTCCGGCAGGTGCTGCTGCCGCTGTGGAACGTGTGGTACTTCTTCACGCTCTACGCCAACGCCGACGGGTATCAGGCGCGGCGACGCACCGACTCCACCCACCTGCTCGACCGGTACGTGCTGGCGAAGACGAACGAGCTGGTGTCGACGGTCAGCGCGCAGATGGACGCGTACGACATCTCCGGTGCCTGCGGCACCGTCCGGTCCTACCTGGACGCGCTGACCAACTGGTACGTGCGCCGGTCGCGGGACCGGTTCTGGTCCGGTGACGCCGACGCGTTCGACACCCTGTCGACGGTGCTGGAGACGCTCTGCCGGGTGGTGGCGCCGCTCGCGCCGCTGACCGCGGAGGAGATCTGGCGCGGCCTGACCGGGGAGCGTTCGGTGCACCTGACCGACTGGCCGGAGGCGAGCGAGTTCCCGGCCGACCACGACCTGGTCGCCGCGATGGACAACGTCCGGGCGGTCGCCTCGGCGGCGCTGTCGCTGCGCAAGGCCAAGGGGCTGCGGGTGCGACTGCCGCTGTCCCGGTTGACCGTGGCCTCGCCGGTCGCGGAGCAGCTGCGGCCGTTCGCCGACCTGGTCGCGGACGAGGTCAACGTGAAGACGGTGGAGTTCAGCGCGGAGCTGTCCGCGTACTGCGAGCAGGTGTTGACGGTGGTGCCCCGGGCGCTCGGCCCGCGGGTGGGCAAGCAGGTCCAGCAGGTGATCAAGGCGGTCAAGGCGGGTGAGTGGGAGCTGGTCGACGGCGCCCCGGTGGCCGCCGGTGTCACCCTCGCCGAGGGCGAGTACGAGCTGCGCCTGATCGCCGCCGACGCCGAGCACTCCGCGCCGCTGCCCGGCGGTGAGGGCGTGGTGGTGCTGGACACCGACGTCACCCCGGAGTTGGCCGCCGAGGGGCTGGCCCGCGACGTGGTGCGGGTGGTGCAGCAGGCCCGCCGGGACGCCGACCTGGACGTGTCGGACCGGATCGTGGTGTCGGTGTCGGCGTCCGACGAGGTACGCGCCGCGGTGGCCGCGTACGTCGACTTCGTCGCCGCGGAGGTGCTGGCCGACTCGGTGGACTTCGCCGAGGGTCCGGGCGGCTCCGCCGCTGAAGGGCTGGAGGGCTTCGCTGGTGAGGTCGGCGAAGGTGAGCGGGTAACGGTGGTCGTCCGCCGGGTATAACGGATCGTCGCCAGGGTGCGGGCGCCTCACCACCTCCGTCCGGGAGGTGTGGAGGCGTCCGCTACCGTGACACCGCCTGTTCGCACCTGATCTGCCGGAGGACCAGTGCCCCTGCTCTACACCATCGGCAAGCTCACCGTGGCGCCCACGCTGCGGTTGGCGTTCCGCCCGACCGTGGAGGGGCTGGAACACGTGCCGGAGATCGGTGGCGCGGTCTTCGCCGGCAACCACCTCTCGGTGGCCGACGAGCTGTTCCTCGGCACGGTCGTGCCCCGGCACCTGGCGTTCTGGGCCAAGTCGGAGTATTTCAAGGGCACCGGCGTGAAGGGTGCGATCTCCAAGTTCGTCCTCACCGGTCTGGGCGCGATCCCGGTCGAGCGGGCCGGTGGCCGGGCGGCGTTGTCGGCGTTCGACGCGGCGATCCCGGCGCTCAAGGGCGGTGACCTGGTGGTGGTCTACCCGGAGGGCACCCGCTCGCCCGACGGCAAGCTCTACCGGGGGCGGACCGGCGCGGCCCGGCTGGCGATCTCGGCCGGCGTGCCGATCATTCCGGTCGGCATGATCGGCACGGACAAGGCGCAGCCGATCGGCGCCCGGGTGCCCCGGCCCGGCACTGCCAAGATCACGGTTCGATTCGGCAAGCCGCTGGACTTCACCGGCCGGTCGGACGACCGCACCTCGCTGCGGCAGATGACCGACGAGCTGATGAGTGAGATCCAGAAGCTCACCGGCCAGGAGTACGTGCCCCGCTACGCCCCGCCGCGCGCCCACCCGGCTCCGACCCGCGACGCCTGAGCCGTCCTCGGCCGGTGCCGGGGACGTAGGCGACCCGGGCGGCGACAGCGCGGCTCAGCCCCGCTTGGGCTGGACGATCTGGGCGCGCAGGGTGGCCAGCAGGTCGGCGCTGTCAGCGACGGAGAGTCGGGTGAACACGCCGGTGGCGATGCTGCCGTGGTCGACCGACGTGCAGACCACCACGGCACTGCCGTCGGCGCTCCCCACCGCGCACCGTTCGTGCCGGCTCCGCACCCCGGTGTCCACGGTCTCCGGGGTGCCCAGCGCGTACCGTTCGGTGAGCCGGCTGATCTCGGCTTCCGCGTCGGACTCCGGGCTCAGCCGGAAACCGGTGCCGCCGAAGACGGTGACCAGCTTCCCGTTCGTCGTGGTGTAGACGCCGGCGAACGTGTCCTCGGCCAGCCAGTGCTCCGTGCGTACCTCGTTCTCCAACGTCCGGGCCACCGCCGTGCTGCGGTTGTCCTGCCGCAGGCTGAGGTCGTTGACCTGGACGGGCAGCGCCGCGCGCGCCGGGTACTGAGCCGAGATCGGGAACCCGTAGTAGGCCGGGCAGCCACAGCAGCAGGCCAGCGTGAGCAGCAGCAGCCACGGCCAGCGGCGACGCCGGCGGACCGGGACCGGCACGTACCCCTTGGGGGCCTGCCAACCGGGCGGCGGCATCGGCGGTGCGGTGGATCGCCGGCCCCGGCGCTGCTTCGGCGGCGCCGGCGGCGGGGGCGGTGACATCGGTCGGGCCGGCGGCGGCGGGGGCGGTGACATCGGTCGGGCCGGCACCATGGGCCCGACGACCCGCGGTGTGCTCGGCGGGGCCGACGGTGGCACCGGGTGCGACCCGGCCGGCGAGACGGGCCGCCCGGACCACTGCCGGGTGTCGGGCGGCGTCGGGTACGACACGGTCGGCGGCAGCGGGGGCAGCTCGGCGGAGGGCAGATCCCAGCCGCCGGTGTCCACGCCGGCCCACGGGTCGACCGGCGTCTGGTGCTCCGGCGGCCCGGCGGGCACCGGTGGGAGAGGGGTCGGCTCGGCCGACTCGCCCCACGCGGGTCGCCGTGGCAGCGGCGGCGGCACCGACGCCGAGCCGCTCCACCTCGGCGCCGGGACCTCCGCGGTGGCGGCCGGCTCCGGCTGGCCCGGAGGACTCGGCTGGCCTGCGGCGTCCGGCTGGCCTGCGGCGTCCGGCTGATCCGGGGGGCTCGGCTGGTCCGAGGGGTCCGGCTGGTCCGGGGGTACGGGTGGGGAGGTCGGCTCGTCGGCGACCGCCCGGTCCCGCTCCGGCTCCGCGCCCGGGGTGTTCCCGTCGGCCGGCCGTGCTCCCGGCTGGGGCTCCGGCATCGCGGCAATCTCCTCTCGCGCCGATCCGAGGTTAGTACCGCGCCGCCACCACCGCCGACCGGGCGTGCGCGCGATCGCCGCCGGGTGAACGCGTACCCTTGGGCATCATGAGTGCCCCGTCCACGACGCCGCGCGCGGCCGCGACCAATTCCGTGTGGTCCCAGCTCGAGCCGCTGCTACCCCAGGTCTCCAAGCCCATCCAGTACGTCGGGGGCGAGTTGGGTGCGGTGACGAAGGACTGGGACGCGGCGACCGTGCGCTGGGCGCTGATGTATCCCGACGCGTACGAGGTGGGCCTGCCCAACCAGGGCGTGCAGATCCTCTACGAGGTGCTCAACGAGCTGCCTGACACCCTCGCCGAGCGGACGTACGCGGTCTGGCCGGACCTGGAGTCGCTGATGCGCACGCACGGCGTGCCGCAGTTCACCGTCGACGCGCACCGGTCGGTGCGCGGATTCGATGTGTTCGGCATCTCCTTCTCCACCGAGCTGGGTTACACCAACATGCTCACCGCGATCGACCTGGCCGGCATCCCGATGCTGGCCGCCGACCGCACCGACGCCGACCCGGTGATCGTGGCCGGCGGGCACGCCGCGTTCAACCCGGAGCCGATCGCCGACTTCATCGACGCCGCGGTGCTCGGCGACGGCGAGGAGGCGGTCCTGGAGATCACCGCGATCGTCCGGGAGTGGAAGGCCGAGGGCTCGCCGGGCGGCCGCGACGAGCTGCTGTTGCGGCTGGCTCGCACCGAGAGCGTCTACGTGCCGCGCTTCTACGACGTCGACTACCTGCCGGACGGCCGGATCCAGCGGGTCGTGCCGAACCGGGCGGACGTGCCGTTCCGGGTGCACAAGCGCACGACGATGGACCTGGACGCCTGGCCGTACCCGAAGAAGCCCCTCGTGCCACTGGCCGAGACGGTGCACGAGCGGTACGCGGTGGAGATCTTCCGGGGCTGCACGCGCGGTTGCCGGTTCTGCCAGGCCGGCATGATCACCCGCCCGGTGCGGGAGCGGTCGATCACCACGGTCGGGCAGATGGTCCGCGAGGGCCTGGAGTTCTCCGGCTTCTCCGAGGTCGGCCTGCTGTCCCTCTCCTCGGCGGACCACTCCGAGATCGGTGACATGTGCTCGGGCCTCGCCCAGCAGTACGAGGGCACGAACGTCTCGCTGTCGCTGCCGTCGACCCGGGTGGACGCCTTCAACATCGACCTCGCGCAGGAGCTGTCCCGCAACGGGCGGCGGACCGGCCTGACCTTCGCCCCGGAGGGCGGGTCGGAGCGGATCCGCAAGGTCATCAACAAGATGGTGTCGAAGGAAGACCTGATCCGTACGGTCGTCACCGCGTACACCAACGGCTGGCGGCAGGTGAAGCTCTACTTCATGTGCGGCCTGCCCACCGAGACCGACGAGGACGTCCTCGAGATCGCGGAGATGGCCCACGAGGTGATCCGGGCCGGCCGGGCCGCCACCGGCTCCAAGGACATCCGGTGCACGGTCTCCATCGGCGGGTTCGTGCCGAAGCCGCACACCCCGTTCCAGTGGGCCGCGATGGATCGTCCGGAGGTCATCGACCACCGGCTCAAGATCCTCAAGCAGGCCATCAACGCGGACCGTTCGCTGGGCCGCGCCATCGGCTACCGCTACCACGACGGTGAGCCGTCGCTCATCGAAGGGCTGCTCTCCCGGGGTGACCGTCGGGTCGGCTCGGTGATCCGCAAGGTCTGGGAGAACGGCGGCCGGTTCGACGGGTGGAGCGAGCACTTCTCGTACCAGCGCTGGGTGGACGCGGCGGCCGAGACGCTGCCCGCGTTCGGGGTCGACCTCGACTGGTTCACCACCCGTCAGCGCGACGAGTTGGAGGTCCTTCCCTGGGACCACCTCGACTCGGGCCTGGACAAGGACTGGCTCTGGCAGGACTGGCAGGACTCCGTCAACGAGTTCGAGCAGGACGACTGCCGGTGGACGCCCTGCTTCGACTGCGGCGTCTGCCCGTCGATGGACACCGAGATCCAGATCGGCCCCACCGGCAAGAAGCTGCTGCCGCTCACCCCGCTGGGCGGCAACGGCATGAAGGTCCCGTCGGGCCACTCGCACCACTGACCGGACGGTGGCGGGCCGCACCGGCGGTGCGGCCCCACCACCCTCCACAATCCGATATGTCGCCCAACGGGCCCGCCTCTCGCGGGCCCGTTGGCGCTGTTCGGCCTGGGTCGCGCCGACTTCTCCTCAATATCGACCACTATCTGTACCACGTGGTGGTGACGGGGGCTGCCCCGACTAGGTCAGACTCGATACGCTGCGTCTGACATGGACCGACCCCGGCGGGTCGGGAACGGGGGAGGAAGCACATGAGCAGCATCCCGCCGCCGAACACCGGCGATCTGCAGGTCAGCGTCGAGGACCTGGACGCCGCCGCGGCGTACGTCGAGCGGCTGAAGCAGTACGTCGACGACACGATCAGCTACGAGATGGAACGCATCAAGACGCGGATGAAGGGCGACAGCAACAACGCCCAGACCGTCCCGAACGGCACCCCGTTCGGCGCGTACGAGGACGCCGTCATGCAGTGGCGGGCACTGGAGACGTCCACGGCGAACATGGAAGCGCACCTCACGACGCTCTCCCAGAAGCTCGCCGCGCTCAAGGAAGGCACCGAGGAGATCGCCAAGGCGTTCCGGGACGCCGAGGCGCGAAACGGCGCCAATGGCAAGGAGATCGAGCGGCTGCTGGAGTCGGCGGCACCGCCGCCCACCGCCAGCGGCGCACCCACCTACCCGTACACGGCCTGAGGGGGACGTCATGGCTGGAGGAACCTGGGAGCGGTGCGTCCGCGAGGTGACGCTCTCCGCGGACCCGGAGACGGTTGGATCGGTCGGAGCGGGCTGGAGCAATCTCTCCAGCGGCCTGCAACAGTTGCGCGACGCGCTCGTCGGTCGATCGTTCGTCGGCCCGGTGGCGACGGGTCAGGAGCGCCCGAACGTCGGCGGGCTGCCCGGCATGCTCGCCGGATGGAAGGGCAGCGGTGGTGATGCGTACCGCGAGCACCTGGGCAAGATCGGCAAGCAGATCGAGGATCTGATCACCGACGCGACCAACGTCAGTGGCGCGTTGACGCGGATCGAGGGCGACATCCGCAAGTCGGTCGCCACGATCCCGATCCCGCTGATGGACGACTTCGGCTGGAACGAGTGGAGCCTGCCCAACGGCACCGAGCTCGACGATGCCCGCGACGGCGAGAGCGCGTCGGGGTTCCTCGCCGCCCTGCGTCAGGACTATCAGAACAACCCGGCCTCGTACGCCGACGGCGCGTTCCGGGACAAGGCCGACGACCTGGAAGCCACCATGAAGGTCGACGGTCAGGCCGGTGACCAGAAGCGGGGCGGCTGGTGGGACACCAAGTCCCACCTGGACAACTGGTACCGCGACAACCAGCAGGCCGCGAACAGCGCGATGGCCCCGCTGCCCAAGGCGGTCTACACCGAGCGTCCCAAGCTCACCGTGATCGGTCCGGAGACGGGCGGTATCGACGAGGTTCGTCGCGACACCCGAATCCCGCCGACGGGCCGACCCGATATCAGCGGCGAGATCGGCGGAAAGCCCGATATCGGTGGTGGCGACCGCTCGATCGGCAGTCGGCCGCCGGGCATCGGCGACGTGGGCAACCCGACGTCCAGTGTCGACCAGTTCTCGCCGACCAAGCCCGGCGGGCTCGGCGATGGCTCACCCACCGGCGGCACCGGCCAACTCACCACCCCACCGACCGGTTCCGGCTATCCGGGCAGCGACCAGGACTACACCAGCGGTCTGGCGGGCGCTGCCCCGAGCACTGTCGGTGGTCTGGGCGGCGGCCTGGGCGGCGGCGGGATCGGTAGCGGCGGTCTCGGTGGCGTCGGCGGCGGGCTCGGCGGCGGCGCCGGGGTCGGCGCGGCCGGTGGCATCGGTGCCGGCGGTGGCCTGGGCGCGGGTGCCGGGATCGGCGTTGGCGGCATCCCGGGGATGGTGGGCGGCGGCAACGGCAAGGTCCCGCCGATGACCAGCGCGGCGAACGCGCTGCGCACCGCCGCCGGCGCGGGCGGCGCCGGGATGGCGGGCGGCGCGCGTGGTGCGGGCGTCGGCGGCGCCGGGATGATGGGCGGCGGCATGATGGGCGGCGCGGGCGGCGCCGGGCATGGCGGTGGCAGCGGCACCGAGCACTCGTCGTGGTTGACTGAGGACGACGATCCGTGGGGTCCCGGTGACGGGGCGTCCCCGGGTGTCCTTCGGTGAGGATGGACGGATGAGGGTGAACGTCGGAAGCCTCCGGCCGGTGGTCGCCTGCCTGCTGGCGGGGTTCCTGGTGGTGGGGGCCGCCCAACCGGCGGCCGCCGCGCCCCGGCGGGCCGAGCAGTGGTATCTGGACGAGCTCCGCATTGACCAGGTGCACAAGATCTCGACCGGGCGGGGCGTGGTCGTGGCCGTGGTCGACAGTGGTGTCGAGGCCACCCATCCGGACCTACGCGGTCAGGTGCTTGCCGGTGGCCGCAGCTACGGCGCCTCCGGCGACGGTCGGGCCGACGAGGACGGGCACGGCACACACATGGCCGGCATCATCGCGGCCAAGAGCGGTGGCCGGGACGGCGTGGACGGCATCGCCCCCGGCGCGAAGATCCTGCCCATCAAGCTGCGCAAGGGCACCGGGACGAACAGCGCGGCGGCGGTGGCCGCCGGCATCCGGATGGCCGTCGACGGTGGCGCCAAGGTCATCAACTTGTCCATTGGTGCCCCGGGCTTCGCCAGCCCGGCGGAGCAGAGCGCAATCAAGTACGCGTTGGACCATGACGTCGTGGTGGTCGCCGGTGCCGGTAACACCGCCAAGGGCCACGTCGCGGTCGGAAACCCGGCCAACACGCCCGGTGTGATCGCCGTGACCGGTACGACCAAGGGCGGCAGGTTCTGGTCCGGCTCCGTCCAGGGGCCGGAGGCGGTGGTCGCGGCTCCCGGCGACAGCGTCTACAACGTCACCAACGAGGAGGGCTACGGCTGGGGCGACGGAACCTCCGACTCCAGTGCGATCGTCTCCGCTCTGGCCGCGTTGATCCGAGCGAAGTACCCGGAGCTCAACGCGCCGAGCGTGATCAACCGGATCATCCGGACCGCGCGGGACGCCGGCCCGGCCGGACGGGACCCGCAGTACGGGTTCGGGGTGATCGACCCGATGAAGGCGCTGACCGCGAACGTGCCGGCGGTCACCGCCAACCCGCTGCTCGACCCGGCCGCGGCGACCGAGCCGGGCCCGGCCCGCACCGGGGGCGCGGACGAGGAGTTCGACGTCACCCAGCACGGTGATCGCGGTGGTCCGACCGACCAGCAGGTCATGGTGGTGGGAATCGGCATCGCCGTGGTGCTGGTGTTGCTGCTGGGGCTGGTGGTGTTCCTCATCTGGAACCGCCGCCGGTACCGGCGCGAGGCGGCTCGGGCCGGCGACATCCCGGACGAGGTGCTCGACCGGGCGCCCCCCGGCGGGTACCCGCCGCCGGGGGCGGATTACGCCCCGCCGTCCGGCTACCCGCCACCACCCAACTACGGCCCACCGTCGGGTTACGGCCCGCCCCCCGGCGGCCCGCCTCCCGGTTACGGCCCGCCGTCCGGTTACGGTCCGCCGTCCGGTTACGGCCCGCCGTCCGGTTACGGTCCGCCTCCCGGCTACGGTCCGCCGGGCGGTTCGCCGCCCGCTCCGCCGCGCGAGCGGTAGCCCGTCCCGATCGTTGGTGGCCGGCCGGTGACCTCCGCGTCACCGGCCGGCCATCGGCTTTCGCGGAGGGTGTTCAGCGCCCTGGCGACCGGTTCGTACCCGTCTGTCGGGCGAGTCGACCGCCCCGGCTGCGTACCGTCACGAGGCCTGCGCCAGGATGGGAGGACACGCAGGTACACCCGAGGAGCCCACGATCGCCAGAAAGCCTCAACCCGAGGGCGGCCAGGCACCGGTCGTCCAGCGCGTCCGCATCCGGTACGCCAAGCGCGGGCCGCTGCGATTCACCTCGCACCGGGACTTCGCCCGGGCGTTCGAGCGCGCGCTACGCCGGGCCGCTGTGCCGGTCGCCTTCTCCCAGGGTTTCCACCCGCACCCGAAGATCTCCTACGCCAGCGCCGCGCCCACCGGCGTGGCGAGCGAGGCGGAGTACCTGGAGATCGCCCTTCAGGCCGCGGTCGACCCGGAGGCGCTGCGCGCCGCGTTGGACGCTGCGCTCTCGCCGGGGCTGGACGTCCTGGACGCGGTGATCGCCGAGGGGGGCAACCTGCCGGACCGGATCGAGGCGTCGCACTGGCACATCGAGTTGCCCGAGGTTGATCCGGCGGTGCTGCGCGCAGCGGTGGACGCGTTCGTCGCGGCCGACGAGGTGCTGGTCGAGCGGATGACCAAGCAGGGCCGACGCACTTTCGACGCCCGCGCCGCCGTGATATCCATCGATGTCAAACCGTCGACGCCGACGCCTTCCGGGGCACCGGGCGTACCGTGTGCGATACTCGAACTGGTCGTGCGGCAGGTCACCCCGTCCGTACGGCCCGATGACGTCCTTTCCGGCCTCCGCGTGGTGGCCGACCTGGAGCCGCCGGTTCCGCCGAGGGTGACCCGGCTGGCTCAGGGCACGTTGACCGCGCAGGGTGCGATCGTGGATCCGTTGGATGCGGACCGCGACGGGGCAGCCATCGTTGGGCACTGACCGACGGTCCGTGCTCTGGCAGGCAGACTTCGGCGGTCGCGCACCACGCGCGCCCGGCGGAAACACTTTTGCGGCGACCCTGCGTGGCAGCGCTCACCCGCGCCCGGGGTAGCCAGAACTGGAGAACGTCCATGCTCGAGAACGAGCCCGAGGGCGGCGAACGGACCGGTTCACAGCCGGCCGGCGAGACCGCCGACCAGAGCAGCACGGCCGACAGCGCCGCCGTCGCGCCCCCCACCACCGCGGTCGGTTCCGCGCCATTGGAACCGGCCAGCGCGGAGAGCGCTCCCAGTGCGGAGGCCGCCGAACCGGCCGCGCCGGTGCGGCGCACCCGGGCGACCCGTCGTCGGGCCGCCCCGCTCAACCAGCCAGAACAGACCGAGGCTCCGGCCGAGGCGTCCACCGGTGGGACCGGCAGCGCCGAATCGCCGCAGGCGGAGGTCTTCGCGCCGGTCTCCGGCGATCTGGATGTCGCCCCGAAGACCCCCCGGCGTCGCCGCAAGGCCACCCCCGTCGAGACGACCGCTGAGGAGCCGCTGGCCGCCGCCTCCGCGGAGGCGGCCTCGACCGAGGTGGTGCCGCCGGTCAAGGTGACCCGTACCCGGCGCAAGAAGGCCACGCCGGCTGCCGTGGAGGAGCCGGCCGCCACCGAGCAGCCGGCCGCCGTCGACGAGGTGCCCGCCGTCGAGGAGCCGGTGGTCGAGGAGCCGGCGGAGTCCGACCTGCGCGAGGCCGAGGCCGAGTTGAACGAGGCCGAGACCCTCCCGAGCACGTCCGTCGCCGCGCTGCCGTGGAGCAGTGGCGGGCCGGAGCGCGCCGGCGAGGTGTCGCCGGGTGTCGCCGTTCCCGGTGTGACGGATGAGCCGAACGAGCCGGCCGAGATCGAGCCGGAGCAGCCGCGTACCCGTCGTCGGCGGGCTGCGCTCTCCGCGCCCACCGTGCTGTTCATGGCACCCCAGCCGGACGCTGTGCCGGTGACCCGACCGGTCGAGCCCGCCGCGGTGACCGAGGAGCCGGCCGTCGAGGAGGCCGCCGAGCCGTCCCGCCGACGTCGGCGTGGTCGCCGCGAGGTCGAGCCGGTGGAGCCCGTCGAGGCGATCGAGGCCGAAGAGGCGCCGACCGAGGAGGTCGACGAGGCCACCGAGGCGGATGAGGACGACGAGGACAGCGCCGCCGCGCGCCGCCGTCGCCGGCGTGGTCGCCGGGGCCGGGGCCGGGGCAAGGGCGGGGCCGACGACGCCGAGGACGAGGAGTCCGAGGAGGCGGCGCAGGCCGATGAGGAGGAGACCGCCGAGGCTGAGGCCGAGGGCGACGAGGACGAGGAGTCCGAGGGCGGAGACGGCCTGACCCGTCGCCGTCGTCGTCGCCGCCGTCGTGGCGCCGGTGACACCGAGGGCGCGGCCGACGACGGCGTACCGACCGTGGTGAAGATCCGCGAGCCGCGTCGGAGCGTCGACGAGGTGCAGGGTGTGTCCGGCTCGACCCGGCTGGAGGCCAAGCGCCAGCGCCGCCGGGATGGTCGGGAGCAGCGCCGTACCCGCCCGCCGATCCTGAGCGAGTCGGAGTTCCTGGCGCGCCGGGAGGCTGTCGACCGGGTGATGGCGGTTCGCCAGCGCGGTGACCGCACCCAGATCGCCGTTCTGGAGGACGGCGTGCTGGTCGAGCACTACGTCACCCGCAACTCGTCCGGGACGATGGCCGGCAACGTGTACCTGGGCAAGGTGCAGAACGTGCTGCCGAGCATGGAGGCCGCGTTCGTCGACGTCGGCCGGGGCCGCAACGCGGTGCTGTACGCCGGTGAGGTCAACTGGGACACCTCCGGGCTGGAGGGGCGGGCCCGTTCGATCGAGCAGGCGCTGCGCTCCGGCGACTCGGTGCTGGTCCAGGTCACCAAGGACCCGATCGGGCACAAGGGCGCACGGCTGACCAGCCACATCGCGCTCTCGGGCCGGCACCTGGTCTACGTACCCAACGGCAACGCCTCCGGGATCAGCCGCAAGCTGCCGGACAACGAGCGCAAGCGGCTGCGGGACGTGCTCAAGAAGCTGGTCCCGGACGGCGCGGGCGTGATCGTCCGGACGGCCGCCGAGGGTGCCACCGAGGATGAGCTGGCCCGTGACGTCAAGCGGCTCCAGGCGCAGTGGGAGGACATCCAGGCCAAGGCCGCCGAGGGTGGCGCTCCGGTGCTGCTCTACGGCGAGCCGGACCTGGTCATCCGGGTGGTCCGGGACCTGTTCAACGAGGACTTCCGCGAGCTGGTGATCGAGGGCGAGCAGTCGTACGACATGGTCGAGTCGTACCTGTCGCATGTCTCCCCGGACCTGGTCGACCGGGTGCGCCGGCATGTCGGCACGACCGACGTCTTCGCCGAGTACCGGATCGACGAGCAGATCATCAAGGGCCTGGACCGCAAGGTCTTCCTGCCCTCCGGTGGCTCGCTGGTGATCGACCGGACCGAGGCGATGACCGTCGTCGACGTCAACACCGGCAAGTACACCGGCTCCGGGGGCAACCTGGAGGAGACCGTCACCCGCAACAACCTGGAGGCGGCGGAGGAGATCGTCCGTCAGCTCCGGTTGCGGGACATCGGCGGCATCGTGGTGATCGACTTCATCGACATGGTGCTGGAGTCGAACCGTGAGCTGGTGCTGCGCCGGCTCACCGAGTGCCTGGGCCGGGACCGCACCAAGCACCAGGTCACTGAGATCACGTCGCTCGGCCTGGTGCAGATGACGCGGAAGCGGATCGGCGCGGGCCTGCTGGAGGCGTTCAGCGAGACCTGCGAGTGCTGCAAGGGTCGGGGCGTCATCATCCACACCGAGCCGGTGCCGGAGAAGCCGCGCGCCGCCGGTGCGGGGGAGAAGGTCAAGGCGGTCGCCTCGTCGACGGCGCCCGCTCCGGCGGCCGAGGCGGGCACCACGTCGTCCCGCCGCCGGGCGCGCAAGAACGCCCCGGCCGCGGCCGAGCGGACCGTGGTCGAGGTCGTCGACACCGACACCAAGGCCGAACCGGACGACGACTACCAGGACACCATGGGTTACGACCTGTCCCGCTACGAGTCGGACACCGCCGCCGCGCCGGCGATCTCCGACGCCCAACAGGGTGAGTCGGCTCGACTGGCCGCGGCGGATGACCCGGACGCGCTCGGTGATGGTGAGGGCGACGAGGAGACCACCGAGGGCGGTGGCGGTCGTCGCCGGTCGCGTCGGGGTGGCACCCGTCGGCGGACCCGCCCCTGAGCCTGACCAGTTAGCTGTTTGACGAGGTCCCTCTCCCGCAACCCTGCCGGGAGAGGGACCTCGCCGTTGTGCCCCGGTCCTCTGCGGGGCCGCTGGGCGGGCCGAGGCGGCGCTGGCCGGCTGGCGGACCCGTGCTGCGGGAGCAGTCGGGGCGGACCAACGATCCGCAGCTCAAGACGCCGCAGCAGCGCCTCGACCAGCTCTGCGCGCGCTGACCAGGGCGGGCCGGTTTGGGGTCCGGGCAGGCAATGGCGTACTCTTGCCTGCGGCCCACCTTTGGTGTGCCGAGTTCCCGTGTGCCCGCGCCGCCGTGCACTGCTACCCGGCGAGCCGCCGCGGGGACGACCGCCAGCAGCCTCAACGACAGGGAGTCCGCCTCCGATGTACGCGATCGTCAAGACCGGCGGCAAGCAGTACAAGGTCGCCGAAGGCGACGTGATCGAGGTCGAGAAGCTCACCGGTGCCCCCGGTGACGCGGTGAAGCTCACCGCGGTGCTCCTCGTCGACGGTGACGACCTGGTGACCGACGCAGCGAAGCTTGCCGAGGTCGCGGTGTCCGGCGAAATCGCCGCGCACACCAAGGGCCCGAAGATCCGGATCCACAAGTTCAAGAACAAGACCGGCTACCACAAGCGCCAGGGTCACCGCCAGCCGTTGACCCAGGTCAAGGTGACCGGCATCTCCAGCGGGAAGTAGGTCGTCCTCCAATGGCTCACAAAAAGGGTGCGTCTAGCTCGCGTAACGGTCGTGACTCCGCGGCCCAGCGACTCGGCGTGAAGCGCTTCGGTGGTCAGGTCGTCAGCGCCGGTGAGATCATCATCCGGCAGCGTGGCACCAAGTTCCACCCCGGTGACCTGGTCGGCCGTGGCGGCGACGACACGCTGTTCGCGCTGTCCGCCGGTGCGGTCCTGTTCGGCACCAAGCGCGGTCGCAAGACCGTCAGCATCGTTCCGCAGCAGTAGTTCTCTTCGCTCAAGCGGGCCGCGGACCTCAGGGTCCCGGCCCGCTTAGGCTTTTTCGAAGTGCGAGGTCGAACCTCGCTGGAAGGATTGACGCCGTGGCAACGTTCGTTGACCGGGTCGTTCTGCATCTGCAGGCCGGCGATGGCGGGCACGGTTGTGTCTCGATCCACCGCGAGAAGTTCAAGCCCTTCGGTGGGCCGGACGGCGGCAACGGCGGGCATGGGGGCAGCGTGTCCCTGGTGGTCGACCCGCAGGTCACCACGCTGCTCGACTTCCACTTCCACCCGCACGTCAAGGCCGACAACGGCAAGGGCGGCGCCGGCTCGAACCGGGACGGGGCCAACGGCCACAACCTGGTGCTCAAGGTGCCCAACGGCACCGTGGTGCAGACCACCGACGGCACCGTGCTGGCCGACATGGTCGGTGCCGGCACCACCTTCGAGGTCGCCCGTGGCGGGCGTGGCGGGCGCGGTAACGCCTCGCTGGCCAACGCCAAGCGCAAGGCGCCCGGCTTCGCCGAGCTGGGGGAGCCCGGCGACCAGCTGGACATCGTGCTGGAGCTGAAGAGCGTCGCCGATGTGGGCCTGGTGGGCTTCCCGTCCGCCGGCAAGTCGTCGCTGATCTCGGTGATCTCCGCCGCGAAGCCGAAGATCGCCGACTACCCGTTCACCACCCTGGTGCCCAACCTCGGTGTGGTCCGGCTGGACAACCACACCTTCACCGTCGCGGACGTGCCGGGCCTGATCCCCGGCGCGGCCACCGGCAAGGGGCTGGGCCTGGAGTTCCTGCGGCACATCGAGCGCTGCGCGGTGCTGGTGCATGTCATCGACTCGGCGACCCTGGAGCCGGGCCGTGACCCGGTGGCCGACATCGACGCCATCGAGGCCGAGCTGAGCCAGTACGGCGGTCTGGCCGAGCGGCCACGGCTGGTCGCCGTCAACAAGGTTGACGTGCCGGACGGCCGTGACCTCGCCGAGATCGTGCGCCCTGACCTGGAGGAGCGCGGTTACCGGGTGTTCGAGGTTTCCGCGGCCACCCGGGAAGGGCTCAAAGAGCTGACCTACGCGATGGCCGAGCTGGTCGAGGCGGAGCGTAAGGCCGCCCCGCCCGCCGAGCCGACCCGGATCGTCATCCGCCCGACGGCGGTGGACGACGCCGGTTTCACCATCACGGCCGAGGCGGACGGCTCGTTCACCGTCAAGGGTGTCCGGCCGGAGCGCTGGGTCAAGCAGACCAACTTCGACAACGACGAGGCGGTCGGCTTCCTGGCTGACCGGCTGGCCCGGCTCGGGGTGGAGGACAAGCTGGCCAAGGCCGGCGCGCAGCCCGGTGACCTGGTCCGGATCGGTGTGCGCGAGTTCGACTGGCAGCCGACGCTCTACGCCGGCGTGGAATTCGTCCCCGGCAACCGGGGCACCGACGTCCGCCTGGAGGAGAAGTCGAACCGGGCCTCCGCCGCGGATCGGCTCGCCGCCCGGAAGGCCCGCCGGGTGCGGTCGGCGGACGAGGTGGGCGCGGACGCGTCCGACGACCTCGACGACGACATCGCCGACGAGGACGACGCCGAGTAGTTCGGTGCGCTCCGCGACGGGGTTGATTGCCGTCAACCTTCGCGAAAGGTACGCCTCTTAGCGTGGGCTGATGCTGATCGAGTCCCGGCCTGTCATCGATCCGGAGATCGCCGCCCTGGTCACCGCGCAGCAGCGTGAGCTGCGCGAGGCCGATGGTGGTTTGGGCGACGTCCGCTACCTGGCGGTGGTGGTGAACGGTCGGGCGGTCGCCTGCGGCGGGCTCCGGGCGCTCGATGCCGACACCGGTGAGATCAAGCAGATGTACGTCCGGCCCGCGTACCGGGGGCGGGGGATCGGTCGTCAGCTGCTCGCCGCGCTGGAGGAGTGCGCGTTCCGGCAGGGCTACTCGGTGGTCTGTCTGGAGACGGGCAGCTACCTGCCGGCCGCGATCGCCCTCTACACCTCGTGCGGCTATGAGCGGATCCCGGTCTACGGCGAGTACGTGGACAACCCGTACAGCGTCTGTTTCGCCAGGCGTCTGCCGGTCGCGGCCTGACGGTCGTCGCCGCTGCCGTACCGCCGTCTCAGGCGCCGGTGCTGGCGTGCGCCAGGGTCACCGGCTTCGACTCCGGCGAGCCGTGTTGGCGCAGGACGATGCTCAGCAGGATCAGCGCGCCGACCGCGAGGAACTCGCTCTGCCAGTTCTGCATGGACTGGAACCAGAAGTCGCTGGTGCCGAGGAAGTCCCACACCCCGATCGGCGGAGCGCCGCTCTGTAGCGCCTGCTCCTGGTTGTACGCGGCGGTGCCGCCGAGCAGGTGGCCGACGAACGAGCCGGCGAAGATCAGCAGCAGCGCGAGGGAGAGGCTGTTCCGGTAGATCACCAACGGCAGGCCGCCGGTGCGTACCGGCCAGGGTGACCGCGGGGTGGCCCGCCGCTCGTCGTCCTCGGGCCGGTCGGTCTGGTCCGCCGGTTTCGACTCGGCCGAGCCCCGCTGCACCAGGTACGCGGTGAGCAGCACGTACCCGCCCATCTGGAGGAACTCCGACTCCCAGTTCTCGAAGACCGCCTCGACGAAGTGCCCACTGGTCAGGTACGCCGGCCAGCTCAGCGGCGCGGCCCCGAACTCGGTCAGCTCCTCGTTGTGGGTCTGCCAACCGAAGACGCTCTGCAACACGAGGAAGACCAGGAACGCGCCGAGCATGGCGATGGCCAGGGCGTTGTTGCGTAGCCAACGAGGCATGGGGTACCTCCTTCGCCTGTCGATTACCCCTGCGGGCACGACCGCGAAACCCCGAAAGCTCCAGCTCAGTGCCTTTTGGCGGGGTTGTCCAGGCGTCCGCCGGTGCCCGCCTCGTTCGACAGCAGCAGTCCCAGCGCGAGCATCCCGAAGCCGAGCGCCAGGTGCAGCCAGTTGTCGGCGTCGTTGACCGGCAGGATGTTCGCCCCGCCGTCGGGGTTGACCGCCTCGATCACCAGGCCGTACAGCCAGAGAGCGAGGTAGATCGCGCCGCCGGCGGCCAGGAACACCCGGGCGCCGGCGACAGTGCGGGCCATCACCAGGCCGACCAGGCCGAAGAGGAGGTGCACCGCGTTGTGCAGGATCGACACCTGGAACAGCCCGAGCAACAGCGCTTCCGAATGGTGCCCGCCGAAGCGCAGCTCGCCGTAGTCGGTGGTGATGCCGGGGATGAAGCCGAGGACGCCGATCAACAGGAAGACGCCGGCCACGACCAACGCGGCCAGCTGGACCCGGGGTCGGTGCCCGGCCGGTCGGCCACCCCGCGCGTCTCGTGCCATCGCTGCCCCCTCCGTGGATCTGTCAGCCGCACTGTCCGCAGCGGCGACCTGACGCAGCCCGACGATCCTCCATTTTGAAGTCCATCCGGGGGGCCGCGCAGAGAAATGCACGAAGAGGTATGGACGGCAGAACGCAGGGTAGGTGAATGGTCAGCGGCTGCGGCGACGCGACCGCATCCCCCCAGCACAACCGCGACGACTTTCTGAGCGGAAGGGAAATCATGACTTACGATCTTTCAGCTACCTCCTCCACGTACGGGCAGCAGTCGACCAACGGCGGTGGCGTTCGCGACCAGGCGCGTCAGGTCGGGTCGGAGGCCGCGCAGGCTGGTGGCGCGGTCGCCCAGACCGCCAAGGAGCAGGGCAGCGAGGTCGGCCGTGAGGCGGCCCGGCAGGCCCGCAACCTGTACGGCGAGGCCCGCAGCCAGCTCGCCAGCCAGACCGGTGAGCAGCAGCGCCGGGCCGCCGGTGGGCTGCGTTCGCTGGCCGACGAGATGCGTTCGATGGCCGAGCAGGGTGGCCAGGCCGGCCCGGTGACCGAGCTGGCCCGCCAGGCCGCCGACCGGGTGCACGGCGTCGCTGGTTGGCTTGAGCAGCGCGAGCCTGGCGACCTGATCACCGAGGTACGCGACTACGCGCGGCGTAACCCGGGCACCTTCCTGGTCGGCGCGGCGGTCCTCGGTGTGCTGGCCGGCCGGTTGACCCGTGGCATCTCGGCCGGTGGTGACGACTCCGGCAACGGTTCCTCGACCTACCGGGGTGCCGGGGCGTACGACCCGGAGCAGACCGCCGTGATCCCGACGCCCCCGCCGGCGCCCCGCGCGGTGCCGGACGCCGTCCCGTCGGCCGGCTACCTCGACCCGACCCCCGGCGCCTACGCCGACCCGGCCTCTGGCGGTTTCGCCGAGCCCAGCCGGGGCGACAACCCGGAGCACTCCGGCACCGGTCAGCCGCTGCCGCCGGTGACCCAGACCGACCCCCTGCCGGGCGTGCCGTCCAGCGGCAACCCTCGCCCGTGAGCCGCCGTTTCATCCGAAGGGAGACGACGGCATGAACATGCCGACGCAGGGGTCCGGACTGGGCTCCGACTACCACCCCGACGCGGGTGCCCCGCACACGGCGGCGGAGGTGAAGGGCAGTTCGCTGGGTGACCTGATGCGTCAGGTCACCACCGACCTGTCGACGCTGATGCGTCAGGAGGTCGAGCTGGCCAAGGCCGAGATCCGCCAGGAGGGGAAGAAGGCCGGCAAGGCCGCGGGCCTCTTCGGCGGTGCCGGCTTCGGCGGCTACATGGTGGCGCTCTTCGTGTCCATCGCCGTGTGGCAGTTCCTGGACAACGTCATGGATTCCGGCCTGGCCGCGTTGATCGTGGCCGTGATCTGGGCTGCGGTCGCCGCCGTCCTCTACTCGATGGCCAAGAAGAACGCCCAGCACGTACGCGGGCTCAAGCAGACCAACGACAGCGTGCAGCGGATCCCTGACGCGCTCAAGCCGCATCCGGAGGGAGTCACCCGATGAGCACCGATCCCGATCAGATCCGCCGGGAGATCGAAGCCACCCGTAACAGCCTCAGCTCCGACGTGGATGCGCTGGCGTACAAGGTCAGCCCCAGCCGGATCGTCAACGACCGCAAGCAGCGGGCCCGTTCCGCTCTGCAGAAGGTGAGGGACAAGGTCATGGGAACCGCGTCTGACCTCGGCCACGGCACCGGCCAGGCCGCTCACTCGGTGGGTGACCGCGCCTCGTCGGCGGCCTCCAGCGTCAGCGACGCCGCGCACACGGCGGCGACCACTGTCAGCGACGCGGCGCACAGCGCACCGCAGGTGATCCGGCAGAAGTCCCAGGGCAACCCGCTCGCCGCCGGGCTCATCGCGTTCGGGGTCGGCTGGTTGGCCTCGTCGCTGATCCCGGCCTCCCGCCGCGAGCAGCAGGCCGCCAGCCAGGTGAAGGCCAAGGTCAGCGAGCACAGCGGGGTGGTGAAGGAGAAGTTGGGCGAGGTGGCCAGTGAGCTGCGCGAGCCGGCCCAGCACGCCGCCGATTCGGTGAAGTCCACCGCTCAGGACGCCGTGCACGCGGTCAAGGACGACACCAGGTCCGCCGCCCACGACGTCAAGGACCAGGCGAAGCACCACGCCACTTCCTGACCCCACCCCGCACAGCAGCGCGACAGCTCGCGGCCACCACCCCGGTGCCCGCGAGCTGTCGCGCTCCTATCCCTGGCCCATCCCCGCGATGGTGCGCAGGATCGCGCGGGTCTGCGGGGCAGGGGTCGCCGCGTGACGGATTCGGGTGCCGTTGTAGCGGACGCCGCCCAGCAGGAACCGTCGGCCGACCGCCAGCCAGCTGCAGATGCCCCGTTCCAGCAGCCAGAGCGGGGCGGCCAGGGCCGTGCTCGGTGGGAACACGCGACCTCCGTGTGCGCGGCGGCGACCCGCCTCGGCCAGGACGACGACCCCGGCCGCCGCGCCGAGCAGCAGCCCGGGCCGGCGCGACGCGACCGCCGCCGCCAGCCCCGGCAGCACCGCGAGTGCGGTCACCAGGCGCGCCGGCTGAGCCAGGTCGTCGTACGCCTGACGGACCCTTTGACCGCGGAAGTGCGCGGCCTCCGGAGGTAGCCGGCGGACGTACAGCCAGGCCGGGGCGGCCTCGGTGCCGTGGTGTCGGCGTACGGTGCGGATCAGCTCCAGGTTCTCGAAGAGCACGTCCGGGTCGTACCCGCCCATGGCGAGGAAGGTGCTGCGCCGGACGGCGAGGGTGCCCGGGTAGTCCGCCCCGAACGCCCGGTTGAGCAGCGTGCGACCGGTGTCCCACCAGGCGTGCCAGGGCAACGGGTCGAAGTAGTTCTGCGGTCGTACCAGGTCGGCCCGGCCCAGCAGGCGGTGTACCGCGATCAGTGCGGCCTCGTCGTACCGGACGTCGTCGTCGGCGATCACCACCTGCTCGTGGCCGGCCGCGCGGACGCCGGTGTGTACCCCACGCACCTTGCCGTTGAGCCCGGGCTCACCCGGGTCCGGGGGGAGGTGCCGCGCCAACCCGCGCCACGTCTGCGCGTGCCGTGCGAAGAGGTCCGTAGGCGAGCCGTCGACCACGAGCACCTCGACCCGGTCAGCAAGCCCACGCAGGTAGTCGGTCAGCTCGACCAGGCCGGCGTCGGAGTGCCACCGCAGTGGCAGCACGTACGTCATCGGTAGGCGGATCGGCGACGTGCCGGCGCCCTCGTCTTCGGCGTCCGGCCAGCGGGTGGCGCGCCGGACGTCGCCGGTAGGGCGGAGAGAGGACATGACAACTCCGTGGCGGGACGGGTCAGGCGGTGCGGCGGACGTTGGTGAGGGTCAGACGCAGGGGCGGCAGCGCGGGCATCCGGTGCAGGTCCAGGGCCAGGTTCTGGACCGGCACGTCGTAGCGCATGGTGGTGGTCAGATTGGTGACCGCCCGCTTCATCAGGTCGATGGTGATCCACTCGCCGGCGCAGCGGTGCCCGGCCCAGTGCTCGCCGCCGCCCTGCGGGACCAGCTCGAAGGGGTCCACCTGGCGGTCGGCGAACCGCTCCGGGCGAAACAGCTCCGGTTGCGGCCACAGCGTCGGGTGGTGGTTGGTGCCGTAGAGGTCGAGCAGCACCCGCCACCCCTTCGGAAAGTGGTGGCCCTGCCAGTCGAAGGCCCGGCGGACCCGGGCCGCCGCGATCGGAAAGAACGGGTAGTAGCGGCGTACCTCCTGGACGAAGTGCTCGGTGGCCTCGTCGTCCGCGCGGACCCGTTCCCGCCAGGCCGGGTGGTCGTGCAGAGCGAGCGCGGCGAAGGCGATGTACTGGTCGACGGCGACCACCGGGCGCAACACGTTGAGCAACTCCACCGCCGCGATCCGCCGGGGGAGGAGGTCGCCGCGCCGGTCGCGGTGTTCGGCGATCACGGCCAGGGCGCTGCCGTCCGGCGCTGGAGCGAAACCGACCCGGGTCCGTTCGACGAGGTCGGCGAGCCAGCGTTCGGCGCGGTACCGGGCCAGCCGGCCCCGCCAGTGCCGACGGCCGATCACCGCCGGTGCCTCGATCATGGCGTGCAGTTCGACGGCGCGTCGCTCGACCTGCGACGCGGGCAGCGGCACCCCGGCCCACGCGCAGACCACCCGGGTCAGCGACCGCCCCAGCTCGTCGTAGAGCGACACCGGGCCGGCGCCCTCCCAGGCGGTGATCCGGCTCTGCCACTCGTCGTCGAAGAGCTGACCGAGCCGCCGGATCGCGGCCGGCGTCATGATCGACATGAACATGGCCTTGCGGTCGGAGTGCTCCCGCCCGTCCAGCCCCTGCACCCCGCCCCGACCGGTCAGGGTCCGCTGCACCCGCAGCGGCATCGCGGTGGCCCGTTGGAAGCGGTCGGTGTCGTAGAACAGCTCCGCCGCCGGCCGGCCGCGCAGGCAGATGGTCGGGGCGAGCAGGATCCGGGTCCGGAAGACGTCGCTGCCGTACCGCTCACACCGCTCGCCGATGAACCGGTAGCCGGCGCGGAGCAGCGCGAGCGTGCTGTCCGGGCTGCGGTCCGCCGGCATGCTCGCCATCGAATCTCCTCACGCGCGGGTGCGGCTGGTCACCGTCGACCACCGCGCTTACCCCCGTCGACGCCGCTGAATCCCCCGCCGGCTGGCCCCTCCCAGGGGCGGCGGAACCTGGTTTGCTGCTGGTGGGACGAGCACGGGGAGGGCGGATGCGCGACAACAGAGCGCCGCACTGGCGGCAGCGGCGAGCGGTCGGGGCACTGGGTGGAGGCCGCGACGGGGGCTCACTGATCGGGCCGCCGCGGCGGCCCACCCGTCCGCACCGGTTCTTCACCGTGCACCTGGGCTTCACCGCGCCCGGCCCGGTCGAGGCGCGCGAGCTGGCCGTGGCGTACGCGGAGGCGCTGAGCCTGCTCCGTTCGGAGGTGGCGCTCGGGGCGGCGGCCCTGTCACCGGCGGACGCCTGGCAGCGGGCCGAGCGGCTGTTCTGCGGCGCGGTCGGCCCGGATGGGGAGCGCTGCGTCGACGTGGCCGACCACCCGGGCTTTCACCACGCCCCTGGCCCCGGTGGCCTTGGCTGGGGCGACGGCGATGGCTGACCGCCAGCCCCGGGTGGTCGATCCGGGAGTGCTCCGGCCGGCCCGTCCGGATGGCCGTGCCGGTGTCCCGACCGTGAGCACCGGCACGGCGATCCAGCGCCGACGGGTCGGCGGGCGCGATCAGTCCAGGTCGAACTCGCCGTCCTGCGCGCCGGCCACGAACGCGTCCCACTCGGCCTGGGTGAAGACCAGCACCGGCCCTTCCGGCTCGGCCGAGTTGCGCATCCCGATCAGGTCGTCGACGAAGGCGACCTCGACGGCGCTGTCGGAGGTGTCCCCCTCGGCCCGCTGCCAGACCGCCCGAGAGAGGTCGAAGTCGCCCTTGGGGTGCTGCGCCATGGTTCTTTCCTCCAGTGCCGAGGGTCATATGGTGACCGAGTGCCGATCCCCATCGGGCAGGATAAGCGGATGCCAAGCCTGACCCGTGTAGAGGCGACCGCGCGTGGCGCGGCGATTACTGTCGAGTCCTATGAAGTGGATCTCGACCTGACCGGTGACGGCGACCTGTTCCGCTCCCGCGTCGAGATCCGCTTCCGGGCCACCGCCGGCGCCGCGACCTTCGTCGAGGTCAAGCCCGCCAAACTGCTCGGCGTACGCCTCAACGACCGCGACCTCGATCCCGACCTGCGCACCGACAACCGGCTGCCACTCGACGACCTGGCCGCGGAGAACACGCTCGTCGTCGAGGCCGAGATGGCGTACTCCAACACCGGCGAGGGGATGCACCGCTTCGTCGACCCGACCGACGGCGAGACCTACCTCTACGCCGAGTCGTTCCTCGACAACGCGCAGCGCATCTTCGCCGCGTTCGACCAACCCGACCTCAAGGCCCCGTTCACCCTCTCGGTCACCGCCCCGCCGCAGTGGATCGTCGCCGGCAACGCCGCACTGGCCGCCAACCCGGCCCCCGGGCGCTGGGAGTTCGCCCCGAGCGAGCCCCTGGCCACGTACTTCTTCTCGCTGATCGCCGGGCCGTACCACGTTCGGCGAGCCGAGCACGACGGCATACCGCTGGGCATCTACTGCCGCCGGTCGCTCGCCGCGCACCTGGACGCCGACGCCGAAGAGATCTTCACCATCACCCGGCAGTGCCTGGACCGGTTCCACCAGCTCTTCACCGAGCGCTACCCGTTCGGCAAGTACGACCAGGCGTTCGTGCCCGAGTTCAACGCCGGCGCGATGGAGAACCCGGGCCTGGTCACCTTCCGTGACGACTTCGTGTTCCGGTCGGCGGTCACCGACACGCAGCGCGAGCAGCGGGCCGGCACCATCGCCCACGAGATGGCCCACATGTGGTTCGGTGACCTGGTCACCATGCGCTGGTGGGACGACCTGTGGTTGAACGAGTCCTTCGCGGAATACCTCGGCACCCGCGTCTCCGCCGAGGCGACCCGGTTCGACCAGGCCTGGACCACCTTCGCCATGCGCCGCAAGGCTTGGGGGTACGCCGCCGACCAGCGGCCCTCCACCCACCCGATCGCCCCGCGGGAGGTCGCCGACGCCGAGGAGGGCCTGCTCAACTTCGACGGCATCTCGTACGCCAAGGGGGCCAGCGTGCTGCGGCAGCTGGTCGCGTGGCTCGGCGACGAGGCATTCCTCGCCGGTCTGAACGCGCACTTCGCCGCACACCGCTTCGGCAACGCCACCCTCGCCGACCTGCTGGGCAGCCTCTCCACCAGCAGCGGACGGGACCTGTCCGACTGGGCCGAGCTGTGGTTGCGCCGCCCGCAGGTCAACACGCTGCGGGCCGAGGTCACCGTGGACGCCGACGGGCGCTACACCGAGGTGGCCGTGGTGCAGACCGCGCCCGAGTCGCACCCGGTGCTGCGCCCGCACCGGATCGGCGTGGGTCGCTACTCGACGGACGGCACCGGGCGGCGCGACGAGGTGGACCTCGACCCGAGCGCCGACGGCGGCCGGACCGTGCTCGGTGCGCTGGCGGGCGAGCCGGCGGCCCAGCTGCTCCTGCTCAACGACGGTGACCTCACCTTCGCGAAGGTACGCCTCGACCCGGTGTCGGCGGACGCCGTCCCACTGGTGCTGCCCAAGCTGACCGACCCGCTGGCGAGGGCGGTGCTCTGGCGCGAGGCGTTGGACACGGCGACCGACGGGGAGCGGCCGGTCACCGGCCTGATCGACCTGCTGGTCGCCGCGCTGCCCGCCGAGACCGAGGTGATCATCGCGGAGGACGTGTTGACGCTCAGCCGGTCCCTGGTCGACCGCTACCTCGACCCGCCGACCCGGTCCACGGCGCTGGCCAGAGTCGCGCAGGCGTGTCGGCGGCTGCTCGACGGCGCGCCGGCCGGAGGTTCGTTGCAGCTCGCCGCCGCACGGGGTTGGATCGCCGCGACCACCGACGCGGATCTGCTCGTCGGTTGGCTCGCCGGCCGGGACGTGCCGGCCGGTCTGCAGGTCGACGCGGAGTTGCGCTGGGCGGTGCTGCGCCGGCTGGTGGTGCTGGGCGCCGCCGGTGCGGCAGAGATCGCCCTTGAGGCCGCCGCCGACAACAGCTCCACGGGCGCGGAACGAGCCGCCTACTGCCGGGCGGCCCTGCCCGACCCGGCGGCGAAGCAGGCGACCTGGGACATCATCGTGCGGGACACCGAGCTGTCCAGTCGGCTCCTGGAGGCGGCGGCCGAGGGTTTCTGGCAACCCGAACAGGCCGACCTGACCGCCGCCTACGTCGATCGGTACTTCGCGGAGATGCCGGCCGCCGCGCAGCGGCGTACCCCCTGGACGGCTGACCGGGTGGCGGCCCTGGCGTTCCCCCGCTACGCCGTGGCGCAACCCACCCGGGAGGCGGCCGCGGCGCTGCTGGCCCGCGACGACCTGACTCCCGGCCTGCGTCGGGTGGTGACCGACGCCGACGACGACCTGCGTCGCGCGCTGATCGCCCGGACGGCGGTGGCCGCCGCCTCGGTCTGAACACCGGCCGACGCGCCGGCCACCGGCGCGGGTTGACCGACGCGGGGTGGCCGGCACGCGGGTGACCCGTCGCGGGGTGGCTGACCGGCCACCCCGCGACCACAGCTCAGCGCAGGGCGGGTTCCGCCGTGACCGGCTCGTCCCAGTCGATGACGTAGCGCTGCTCGTGCGCGACGGTCTTCTCCGGGTCCAGCACCGTGCGCACCATCAGCGGCATCAGCAACGGCATCAGCGTCCGCGCGACCGCACCGGGCGCCTTGGCGTGGTTGATCCGGGCCGCGCGGGCCGCCACCTTCTCCACCCGGGTACGACGTAACCGCACGTACGCGGCGAACGCCGTCTGGACGTCCGGCAGGTCGCGCAGACACCGGGCGAGCTGCACCGCGCTCTCGATCGCCAGTGACGCGCCCTGCCCCGAACTGTTCGACGGCGCGTGCGCCGCATCGCCGACCAGCACCATCCGGCCCCGGTACCAGTGCGGCACGGGCGGCATGATCTGCAACGACCCGACCACCTGGAGGTCGTCGGCGGTGCTGGTCAGGATCAGCTCCCGACCCGGGTCGTCGTCGCCGTAGCTGGCGCGCAGCGTGTCCAGCCACTGCTCCGCCGGCACCGCCCGGGCCTCGACGAGGCTCATCGGCCGCTGCTGTGGCAGGTTGGCCCCCCACCGGGTGCCGCCACCGGGCTCCGGCCAGTACAGGTAGTAGCCGCGTCGCCCGAACGCGAACGTCATCGTTCCCGGCTCGGCGTCCACCTCGTGCCGGGCCACCGCCTCGAAGCCGAGGAGCCCGGTGAACCGGGGGCCGGGCGCGGCCGGGTCGATGAGACCCCGCACCGTGGAGCGGATCCCGTCCGCGCCGACGAGGATGTCAGCGGTCGCGGTGCTCCCGTCCTCGAAACGTGCCAGCACGCCGTCGCCGGTCTCCTCGACGTCGACCAGCCGCTTGCCGTACACGTACGGCACTCCCACAGCGGATGCCTGGTCGTGCAGCACCCGGTGCAGCGCGGCCCGGTGCACCACGTGCAGCGGCGGCACCCCGGTCAGCGTGGGCAGGTCGATGCGGCGGCGGCCGACGGCCAGGGCGTTGCGGTCGATCGGTGTCGCGATCGCCGTCACCGCCTGGTGGACGCCGACCGTACGCAGAGCCGCCACACCGTTGGGCGCGAGGGCGAGGGTGCCGCCGATGCCGTTGGCCGTGCTGGGGTACGCCTCGTAGACGGTTGCGGTGATGCCGGCGCGGCGCAGCGCGAGCGCTGTCACCGGCCCGGCGATGCCACCGCCGATGACGATCGCGGTTCGTACCGTGGTCATGCTCTCTCCCTGGGTGTGGTCGGTGCGCGGCGGCGCGGACCTGGTGTGGTCGGTGCGCGGTCGCGCGGACCTGGGAGGAAGCCCGGTTATCCTCGTGCTTGCCGCTTCGGGCCGGGTGCCTTCCCAGGCGTCGGTTCGGGGTCAAGGCCCCGGTGAGGTGTTGGCGCACCTCGCCGGGGCCGCTCTTCAGCCGGTGGTGTCAGCCCTCCGGTCGCTTGTGGTGTCGGCGCCGGCCTTCGGGGTGCTGGTTCTCGCGGCCAACTCGGTCAACTCGGCCGGCATCTCGCCGGTCTCGTGGAACGCCCGCCAGGTGTCCAAGCCGGGGTAGCTCCCCGACGTCAGCTCCGCGAGCAGCGCCCGTAGCCAGGCCGCCTCCGCGTCCCGGATGGCGAGGTCGTACTCCGACTCCACCAGGAACAGTCGCGGAATCTCCCGCAGGTGCGCGTCGAGGGTTTCGCGGTCCCGGCGGATCGCGCCCTCCAGCAGGTCGAGCCGTTGCCGCAACAGATCGGTGGCCTCGTCCGGGTGCAGTGCGGCGAGCACCGACAACCCGGCCCGGAAACGGGGGTGCTCCGCCATCGGCGTGGAGACCAGCTCGCGAGCCCAGTCGACCAGCTCCGCCCGCCCCGCGTCGGTGATCCGGTAGACGGTGCGTTCCGGCCGTCGGCCCTCGCGCATGCTCTGCACCGCCTCGATCAGGTGGTGTTTGTCCAGGTTGCCGATAACTGTGTAGAAGGACCCCCACTTGAACTCCATGTCCTGGTCCTTGCCCCAGGCATGCAGTGCGGTGGCGATCTCGTACGGGTGCATCGGCCGTTGGACCAGTGCGGACAACACAGCCAGCGCCAACAGGTTGCCGACCTTGCGCCGCTTCGGCACGATGCCCCCTCCGCTCGTTGACGGTTACTCGTCGACGAATATACGCCGACGGGCGAGGGTATCGCGACCCCTATCGCCTCCTCTGCCGCCCGCGTGACGTGCCGCGCCGTGCGCGTCGGGCCCGGTGATCGACTCGGGTTTCAGGAAATCGGGGTGTCCTGGTCTCCGGGATGGGCCGGTTTTCAGGAAGCCGAGTCGATCACCCCGGCCCGCCGCAAGAGGTCGACTCGACGACCGCGTCGGGCCGGGCAGGACGGCGGTGCCGGGCCACGGCGGTCGGCCAGGACGCTCGGCCTACGATCACGGGGTGGAGGAAGATATCCGGCGGATCGGGATCATGGGTGGCACCTTCGACCCGATCCACCACGGGCACCTCGTCGCGGCCAGCGAGGTGGCGGACCGGTTCGGTCTGGACGAGGTGGTCTTCGTCCCCACCGGGCAGCCGTGGCAGAAGGCTGACGAGCCGGTCAGCCCGGCCGAGGACCGGTACCTGATGACCGTGATCGCCACCGCCTCCAACCCTCGTTTCCAGGTCAGCCGGGTCGACATCGACCGTACGGGGCCGACGTACACGGTCGACACCCTGCGCGACCTTCAGGCTGAGTACGGCCCGAAGGTGCAGTTGTTCTTCATCACCGGCGCGGACGCCCTGCAACGCATCCTGTCGTGGAAGGACCTGGACGAGATCTTCGAGTTGGCCCACTTCATCGGCGTGACCCGGCCCGGTTTCCCGCTGACTGACAAGCACCTTCCGGCGGACACCGTCAGCCTGATCCAGGTGCCCGCGATGTCCATCTCGTCGACCGACTGTCGCGCCCGGGTCGCCCGAGGGGAGCCGGTCTGGTATCTGGTGCCGGACGGTGTGGTGCAGTACATCGCCAAGCGGAGCCTCTATCAACGCTGAATGCATCCGTTATGCCCAGGTTTATGCCTCTAACCGAGCAGAACTGGACGATCGGGGTGCCGCCGGGTATGAGACGCTTGGAGGATCGCACGCTTGATCGAAGGAGAACGGTGACAGTTTCCGAACGCGCTCACGAGCTGGCCATCGCGGCTGCCCAGGCCGCCGCCGACAAGAAGGCGCAGGACATCGCGATCATCGACGTCGGCGACCAGCTCGCCATCACCGACGCGTTCGTGCTCGCCGCTGCCCCCAACGAGCGTCAGGTGCTGGCCATCGTCGACGCCATCGAGGAGAGCCTGCTGGAGCTGCCGGAGAAGGCGAAGCCGGTGCGGCGCGAGGGCGAGCGTGGTGGCCGTTGGGTGCTGCTCGACTACGTCGACATCGTGGTGCACGTCCAGCACACCGAGGAGCGCGAGTTCTACGGGCTCGACCGCCTCTGGAAGGACTGCCCCACCATCCCGTTCGTCGATCGCGACCTGGTCGAGGCCGACGCCAGCGGGTCCGCCGCAGCCGAATGACCCGACTGATCGTCTGGCGGCACGGCAACACCGACTGGAACGCCGCCAACCGCGTCCAGGGGCAGCTCGACGTACCCCTCAACGAGCGTGGTCGCGACCAGGCTCGCGCCGCCGCGCCGCTGCTCGCGGCGCTGCGGCCCGACGCCATCGTGGCCAGCGACCTGAGCCGCGCCGCGGAGACCGCCGCTGCGCTCGCCGCGCTGACGGGCCTGCCGGTCCGCACCGACGCCCGGCTGCGCGAGCGGCGCTTCGGCCAGTGGCAGGGTCTGCACCTCACCGAGGTCGCCGAGCGATTTCCCGATGAGTACGCGCGCTGGCGGGCCGGCGACCCCAACCCGGGCGCGGATGTGGAGCCCCTGCACGACCTCGGCGAGCGGGTCGGTGCCGCGCTGCGGGAGGCGGCCGAGGCCGCAGCCGGCGGCACGGTGGTGATCGCCACTCACGGTGGCGCCTCCCGACAGGGCATGGGCCATCTGCTGGGCTGGGACACCGGCGTGCTGCGCTCCGTCGGCTCGCTGGCCAACTGCCACTGGAGTGAGCTACGGCACGACGACCGTGCGCCGGCCATCGGGCGTCCGCAGGACGTCAGTGGCTGGCAGTTGCGGGCGCACAACGTCGGCCTGATCACCGCCCCGGTCGCCGTCGACGCGGTCTGAGCACTCGCGCCTCGGCGTTCACGGCCTCAATCGGCTAGCGTGCCGGGCATGCCCGTCGCGGTTGTCATCGACTCCACCGCCTACCTTCCGCCTGACCTGGTGCAGGCGCACCGGCTGACCGTCGTGCCGTTGACCGTCGTGCTCAACGGCGCGGAAGGGCTGGAGGGGGTGGAGACCCAGCCGGCCGACGCGACCCTGGCACTGAGCGCCCGCCGGGTCACGGCGACCACCTCCCGCCCGGCGCCCGAGCAGTTCGCCCGGACGTACCGCCGACTGCTCGACGCCGGCGCCGACGGGATCGTCTCGGTGCACATCTCCGCCGCGCTGTCCGGCACCGTGGAGGCCGCCCGGCTCGCCGCCGCCGACCTGGACGGCCGGGTCGAGGTCGTGGACAGCCGCTCCGCGGGGATGGGGCTGGGCTTCCCGGCCATCGCCGCCGCCACCGCCGCTGAAGCCGGTGCCGACCTTGTCGGGGTACGCGGCGCGGCGCTCGCCGCCATCGACCGCACCACCGTCTGGTTCTACGTCGACACGCTGGAGTTCCTCCGCCGGGGCGGCCGGATCAACGCGGCCGAGGCGTTGGTCGGCACCGCGCTGTCCGTCAAGCCGATCATGCACATGCCGGGCGGGACGATCGTGCTGCGCGAGAAGGTCCGCACCGCCAGTAGGGGAGTGGCCCGTCTCGTGGAGCTGGCCGTGGAGGCGGCCGGCGACGACGACGTGGATCTCGGGGTGCACCACCTGGCCGCACCACAACGGGCCGAGGCGTTGCGCGCCGCGCTGACCGAGCGGTTCGGCGACCGGCTGCACGACACGTACGTCTCCGAGGCGGGCGCCGTCGTCGCCGCGCACGCGGGACCGGGCCTGGCCTGCGTGGTCGTTCACCGCCGACCGGAGGGCTGAGCCGTGCCCACGTCGTGCGTGGTGACCGGAGGCGGTCGCGGTGTCGGCCGTGCGGTGGTGGAACGACTGCTGGCGACGGGCGCCACCATCGTCGTCCTGGAACGCGACGCCGACGCGGTCGACTGGTTGGCGGGCCACCCGGCCGCCGATCGGCTCGTCGCGGTGGTCGGCGACGCCGCCGACGAGCAGGTGGCGGAGCGCGCCGCGGAGTTGGCGGATCGCGCCGCGCCGTTGAGCGGCTGGGTGAACAACGCAGCGGTGTTCCGCGATGCCGCGCTGCACTCCACGTCGGCCGACACGGTGCTGGACCTGATCGGGCTGAATCTGCGCCCAGCCGTGGTGGGCGCGGCGGTCGCCGTCCGCCGCTTCCTGGCCCGCGCCGCCGGTGGCGCAATCGTCAACGTCTCGTCGCACCAGGCCCGTCGGCCGGTGTCCGGTGCCCTGCCGTACGCGACAGCGAAGGCCGCCGTGGAAGGGCTGACCCGGGCGCTGGCCGTCGAGTACGGCAGGTACGGCATCCGCGCCAACGCGGTCGCGCTCGGCTCGATTGCCACCGAGCGGCACACCGACTTCCTCGCCACGCAGGAGCCCAGCCAGGCGCAGTGGATCGACGCCGAGCTGACCCGGCTACACCCGGTGGGCCGGATCGGGCGGGTCGACGAGGTGGCCGAGGCGGTCGCGTACCTGCTGTCGCCCGCGGCGAGCTTCGTCAACGGAGTGACGTTGCCGGTGGACGGCGGACGGGCCGTGCTCGGCCTCGACCCCGAGGCCCGCTGACCGTTCTCCGAGCCCCGGATCTCAGCTGTCGGCGACGAAGACGCCCTGGCCCTGTTGACCGTAAATCAGGTTCCGCTCGTGCAGCTCCTTGACGGCCCGATAGGCCGTGGAGCGCGCCACGTTGTACAGCTCGCCTATCTCGGACACCGACGGCAATTGTTGGCCAGGCGAGTATTCGCCCGAGCGGATCTTCTGCTCGATGTCATCCGCCACGCGGCGGTAGTGCGGTGGTCTCGTCGGCATGAGCGGCTCTCCCGGACTTCAGCGGAGATCATGTTTCCAGCCCGGACGTGGTCGAGACAAGGTGACAACGCAGCAAAGTGGAGACAGTGAGAACTTGACTACACTGAGACAGTGGATACAGTGAGATAGTGACCGGGTGCTCCCGGACTTCAGCACTCCTGAGGTATCCGGTCCGCCCGCCCTGAGGGAGTTCGTCACAAGGCTTCGACCCCCAGGGCGGGCTACCTCGGATCGCGTGGAGGCGTGGAACATGCCAATCGATGAACCGGTATCCGCGGCGACCGAACTGTTCATAGCTAACCGCGTACTCGATGTTCACTGGACCCGGGCGCTCGACCGGCCGTGGCGGGCGGGCGGGTGCCTGGAGTGCCGGGGACACGACGACTGTCGACAGCTCGACAGCTCGACTGGGCGTTGGCGCTTCTGGCAGAAGTCGCATCCGTCATGCTTCAAAAACGGTGAACAAGCGGCTCGGTCGGCTGTGTTAGCCTCCGTGCGCGCCCCAGATGGGCCTACCCCCCCGGAGGTTCTGGCTACTTCAGCCACTACGCCGAGATCGATGCGACTCACGCGTCTCTCGGGCGGGATCCGGGGGCGTCGGTGCCTTCGGGGCTTCGTCATCTGGGTGGCTGGGTGAGCACTGTGGCCTCCGGCCGGGTCTTCGGATCGACCGGGAAGACGACGGTACGCATGACAGTCACGTTCAACCACACCATCATCGCCAGCAAGGACAAGAGCGCCTCGGCGGCGTTCTACCGGGAACTGTTCGAGCTGCCGGAGGCGCCTGCGTGGGGGCCGTTCGTCAACGTCCAGTTGGACGAGGGCGTGCTGCTCCAGTTCGCCGAGCCGCCGGTGGATATCCAGATGCAGCACTACGCGTTCCTCGTCGACGACGAGTTGTTCGTACGGTGCCTGGCGTTCGTGCAGCGGCGTGGCATCACGTACTGGGCCGATCCCCAGCTCCAGCGGGAGGGGGAGACCAACACCGAGCACGGTGGACGGGGTTTCTACTTCTTCGACCCCGCCGGCCACGCCATCGAGATCATCACCCGGCCGTACCTGTAGCTGCTCGTCCAGGACGGTGTCGGCTCTGGTGGTGTGTCCGCCGGAGCCGACACGGTCCGGCCGTTGCCTGCCGGTCCTACCCTGCCGCCATGAGGACCCGTGGTCGTCGTCGTTTCATCAACCGACTGGGCGCGTGGTATCTGCTGGTGTTCACCCTCACCGGTGCGATCGGTGCCCTGGCCGCAACAACCCGGATCCGCGCCGACGAGGTGGTCGTGCCGGGCACCGTGGTGTGGTGCGCCGCCCTGGTGGTGGCTGGTCTGGTGGCCTCGCCGCCACCCCGGATGATCATGCTGTCGGTGGCCTGGCTGCTCAGCTCCCTCCTCATGTTCGTGGCCGCCGGGTCGCTGTGGGCGGCAGTGCTCACGCTTCGCGGTGAACGGGTCGTGGCGACCGTGATCGATGTGCGGGACGGCAGCGAGGAGGGTCGTCACCTCTACTACACACTCGCCGACCAGTACGACCGGCGCATTCCCGGTGAACTGGGAATGTGGCCGGGGAGCAGCATCGGCGCGTCGAACAACCCGGAAGGCACGGTGGGGCAACGCGTCGTCGTGGTGCGGGACCCTGAGGGCCTGGTCGACCCGCGCTCGCCCGAGGAGGTCGCCACCGGTCCGGGCAACTTCGCCCTCCTGCCGGTCGTCTTCGTCGTTCTCGCCGTGCTCTGCATGCTGGCCGGGCGGCCCCGGCCCGAGGATGACACCCCGCAGCCGGTCGGCCAGCCCTATGCCACCGACCCGCAGCCCACCTGGGGAAGCGCCGTCAAACGGCAGGCTCGCGGTGTTCGTGGGCTGACGGGGTTGCCCGGCGGACGGTCAGGCGTGCCCGGGCGGGTCCACGCAGGATTCGGATATGCCGGTTTTCCCAGGTCACATCGCGCTCGGCTCCGCGCCTAGCAGATTCGAGCATGATCAGGGCGTTGTCCACAGTGGTGACGACTGTCCACAGGGCGAGGCGTTCACCCTCCACCGCCCCGGCCGCCGCCATAGCGTCGCGCTGTGTCGCACGACGAGGAGACAGAGGTACGCCAGCGCCTGCGCCGGCTGACGGAGACGGGTGTCGCACCGCTTCCCCGGCCAGCAGCGCCGATCCCGGGCGTACCCCCGTCGTCCGTGGTCGGCGCGCCACTCACGGACGCGCTGACCTCCCGGTCCGCCGCGCCGGTCGTCGAGCCGGCGTCGGACGGCCTTGCGGCTCCGCCCGAGTCGCGGTTGCCCGGGCCGGGGGCGTTCGACCCCGGGCGGCGGGGCGTGCGGGCCCTGGCAGTGGTGGCCGTGGTGGTGGTCCTGGGTGCGGCAGGTTGGGCCTGGCAGGCTCGACCCCGGTCGGAGCCGGTCACCCCGCTGCTCAGCGACGCCGTGTCGGCCACGCCGGCGGGTGAGCCCAGCGCGCCCGGCTCCGGCGAATTGGTGGTGGCGGTCGCGGGCAAGGTTCGAAAACCAGGTTTGGTACGCCTGCCGGCCGGCTCCCGTCTCGCCGACGCGGTTCAGGCGGCCGGCGGCGCGTTGCCCGGAGTCGACGTGGCGCTGCTCAACCCCGCCCGCAAGGTCACCGACGGCGAGTTGATCGTGGTCGGGGTGACGCCACCGCCGGTGCCGGGCGGTGCGGCCGGGCCTGCGGCGGGCGGTGTGGCGCCCGCCGGCGGGCCGCTGAATCTCAACACCGCCACCCTGGCGCAGCTCGATGCGCTGCCCGGGGTCGGGCCGGTGCTCGCCCAACGCATCCTCACCCATCGCGATCAGCACGGCGGGTTCACATCCGTTGGCGACCTACGCCAGGTCGACGGGATCGGTGATGCCCGCTACGAGCAGCTCAAGGACCTGGTGACGGTGTGAGCGGGTCCGCCACTGGTCCACCGCCGCCGCGCATCGCCCAGCGCCGGCCCCGGGCCGAGCCGGCTCAGGCCGTGTCGACGGCCGGCGGGGCTCCGTCCCAGCCACCGGATCTGCGACTGGCCGGGCTCGCCGTGGCGGCCTGGCTCACCGCGCTCGCCGGCCTGCACCTCGGGAGCCGGGCCGTCCTGCTGGTGGCCGGCGCGGCGGCCGGTCTGGTCGGGGTTGGTGCAATGCACCTGCTCGGCCGCCTCGGCCGTCCCCGAGCCGTGGTGCGGCGCTACGGGTGGGTTGTCGTGGCGGTCGGCCTCGGCGTGCTCTGCGGTGGTGCGGCCACCGCCGCCCGGCTCGCCGTGCGCGACGCGCCGGCGATCCGCGCCCTGGCCGAGCAACGCGCTCCGGTCACCGCCGACCTGGTCGTCCGGGACGATCCGCGTCCGATCCGGAGCGCCGGTCGGCCGGGCATGGTGCTGGTGTCGACCGAGCTGGTGCGGCTCACCGGCCCGGACGGCGGGCGGGTCCACGCCTCGGTGCGACTGCTCGTCCTGGCGACCGACCCGGCGTGGCGGGGCTTGCTGCCCGGGCAGCGCCTCACCGCCGACGGCCGGCTCGGCGTTCCGCGCGGTGGCGACCTCACCGCGGCAGTGCTCAGCACCAACGACCCACCGGAGCGGCACGGCGCGCCGTCCTGGGCGCAGCGGGCCGCCGGGACGCTGCGTACCGGCCTGCAACGCGCCTGCGCTCCGCTGCCCGACGACCCCGGCGGGCTGCTGCCCGGTCTGGTGGTGGGCGACACCAGCCGATTGCCACCCGCCGTCGAGGAGGACTTTCGGGCCACCGGAATGACTCATCTCAACGCGGTTTCCGGCTCCAACGTGGCGATCGTGGTGGGTGCGGTGTTGTTGCTGGCCCGGTGGTCGAGGGCCGGTCCGTGGCTCGCCGCCACGCTGTGTGGGGTGGCGCTGGTGGGGTTCGTCATTCTGGTCCGCCCGTCGCCGAGCGTCGTACGGGCCGCCACGATGGGAGCGATCGGGCTCGCTGCCCTCGCCGCCGGTCGTCCGCGCGCGGCGCTGCCCGCGTTGGCCACCGCCGTGACCGTGCTGGTGCTCGTCGATCCCGAGTTGGCCGGCGACCCCGGGTTCGCGCTCTCCGTGCTGGCCACCGGTGGCCTGCTGCTGCTCGCACCGCGCTGGCGGGACGGGCTGCGTCGGCGGGGCGTACCGCCCGGGTTGGCCGAGGCGCTGGCCGTGCCGGCGGCCGCCCAACTCGCCTGCGGCCCGGTCGTCGCCGGGATCTCCGGCACGGTGAGCTTGGTGGCGGTGCCGGCCAACCTCCTGGCGGTGCCGGCCATCGCGCCAGCGACCGTACTGGGCGTCCTGGCGGCCATGGTGTCGCCGCTCTGGCCGGCCGGTGCCGAGTTCGTCGCGTGGCTGGCGAGTTGGCCGGCCTGGTGGTTGGTGGTCATCGCCCGGCAGGGCGCTCGACTGCCGGGCGGCACCCTGCCGTGGCCGGGCGGGGTGCCCGGTGCCCTGCTGCTGACCGGCCTGACCGTTGCGCTGCTGATCGCGGTGCGCCGGCCACTCGTCCGCCGACTGGTGGCGGTGGTCGGGGTCGCCGCCGTGGTGGGTGCCCTGCCGGTTCGGCTGGTAGCCGCCGGCTGGCCGCCGGCCGGTTGGGTGGTGGTGGCGTGCGCGGTGGGTCAGGGCGACGCCCTGGTGCTTCCGGTCGCCCCCGGTCGGGCGGTGGTGGTGGACGCCGGGCCGGAACCAGGGGCGGTGGACGGTTGCCTGCGTCGGCTCGGCGTACGGGAGGTCCCCCTGCTGGTGATCAGTCACTTTCACGCGGATCATGTGGGCGGGGTGGCCGGGGTGTTCCGAGGGAGGCGGGTGGGTGCCGTGCTGACGCCATCGTCTACCGACCCGGAGGGCGGCCGGGACCTGGTTCGGGCCGCGGCCGCTGGCGGGCGGGCCGCGCTGCTGACCACCGTGGCCGGCGCTCGCCATCCGGTGGGTGGAGTCGACCTGTTGGTGCTCGGCCCGCCGTACCCGCTGGCCGGGACGAGATCCGACCCGAACAACAACTCGCTGGTGCTGCGGGCCACCGTGGCCGGGGTGCGGATCCTGCTGGCCGGTGACGCGGAGACCGAGGAGCAGCACGCGATGGTGGCGCGGGCGGCACCCGGCCAGCTCCGGGCGGACGTGCTGAAGGTCGCGCACCACGGCTCGGCGTACCAGGACCCGGGCTTCCTCGACGCGGTGCGGCCGACGGTGGCGCTCGTGCCGGTGGGCACGGGCAACACCTACGGGCACCCAAGTCCGGGGCTGCTCGCCCGGCTGGGCAGGGGCGGCGTGCGGGTGCTGCGTACCGACACGGACGGCGACGTGGCGGCGGTCCGAATGGGCGCCGGTCTGGCGGTGGCCCGGCGAGGCGTGCCCGCAGGCCGACAGCCCTGAGCCGGGTCTGCGGCCCTGTCGGGTCCGTGGCCTTGCCGGGCCTGCGGCCCTGTCGGGTCCGTGGCCTTGCCGGGTCTGCGGCTTGCGGGTCCGTGGCCTTGCCGGGCCTGCGGCCTTGCCGGGTCGTGGCGTTGCGCCGCAGGTCGGCAGTCCTGACTCGCGGGCCGGCAATCGGACTCCCGCTCGCCGTCCGGGCCCTTGATCGACTCGGGATTCTTGACGTCGCGGTGTCACCGGCGGTCTAACACCGCGACTTCCTTGATCCCGTGTGGATCAAGAAGCGACCCCATTGTCTACACGAATTGAGGATTAAATGGGGAATTGAGGCAGATGTCTGGATTTGCACTGAGTGCGGGCTGCGCCGACCAAGCAGTGAATGAGCAGGCACGATCCCGCCGCAGGCCGTGCGAATATGGGCGGCGTGACCCCCGCCAGCCTCGCCCCCATTCTGCTCGTCCTCGGTGATGAGGAGTTGCTCGCCACGCGCGCGGTCACCGAAGCTGTCGCGAAGGTCCGCTCCGTCGACCCCGAGGTGGACGTCCGGGAATACCAGGCCAGTGCGCTTACCGTCGGCGAGATCGCCGAGATGCTCAGCCCCTCGCTGTTCGGCGGGCGGCGGCTGCTGATCCTGCGCTCCGGCCAGGATGCCCGCAAGGACCTGGTCGCCGCGTTGTTGGCGTACGCGAAGAATCCCGACCCGGACGTCCAACTGCTGGTGCTGCACCTCGGAGGTGCCAAGGGCAAGGCGTTCGCCGACGGCCTGCGGGCGGCCGGCGCGACGGTGGTCCCGGCCGCCAAGCTCAAGGGGCACCGCGACCGGGTGACCTTCGTCCGCGACGAGATCCGCCGAGCTGGCGGAAAGTGCACCGATGACGCCGCCGAGGCGCTCATCGCCGCGGTCGGCAACGACCTGCGCGAGTTGGCCGCTGCCTGTTCTCAACTGATCGCCGACACCGATGGGCGGATCAGCGCCGAGACGGTCTCCCGTTACTACCGGGGTCGGGTCGAGGTGACCGGCTTCACGGTGGCCGACGCCACCATGGTCGGCGACGTGCCGGCGGCGCTTGAGGCGCTGCGCTGGGCCCTGCACGTCGGGGTCGACCCGGTGCCCATCGCCGATGCCCTCGCCGACGGGGTGCGCACCGTGGCGCGGGTGGCATCGGCCGGGCGGGGTAGCCCGTACCAGCTGGCCAGCAGCCTCGGAATGCCCGCCTGGAAGATCGAGCGGGCACAGCGGCAGGGGCGGGGTTGGACGCCGGAGGGCCTGGTGCGGGCCATGCAGGCCGCCGCCGAGTGCAACGCGGCCGTCAAGGGCGGCTCCGACGACCGGGCGTACGCCCTGGAACGTGCGGTCTTCTCAGTCGCGGCGGCCCGGCAGGGCAGCACCAGGTGACAAGGGTGAACCGCCCCGCGTGGGCCACCATTTCCGTGGACGAGGAGCGTTACCGACCGCTCTACGCCCGGCTGCTCGGCCTGCGGTTCGTCAACCCCGGCGGCGTGCTGTGCTTCCTCTTCTTCGAGGGCGCCATCGCGTTGGCGGTGCTGCTCGCCCTCGCCGAGTTGGTCAGCTGGTGGGCGGTGCTGGTGCTGCCGATCGTGGTGGCGGTCATGGTCAAGCTCAACGACATGGTGGCCGCGGTCGTGGTCCGCTCCGCCGCGCTCGTGCCTGAGCAGGAACGGGACCGATTTCGCCGGCAGATGGAACCGGTGGTCGGCCGAGCCCGGGTGGAGTGGGTTTCGCACAGCGTTCCCGGCGTGGTGATCACCGCCGACCCGGTGCCACCTCCCCGGCAGGCCAACCCGTCAGACTGAGCGCCGACCCCCGGCGGGGCCACGCACCGAACGGCCGGCCCGGAGAAACCGAACGGCCGGCCTCTGGACACACGGAAGCCCCGGGCCTGAGCCCGGGGCTTTCCGAATCAGTCTGACGGTGAAGTCGTCAGGCGGAGAGCGCCACCACGCGCTTTGCGATCGCGGACTTGCGGTTCGCGGCCTGGTTGGAGTGGATCACGCCCTTGCTGACGGCCTTGTCCAGCTTGCGGGAGGCGTCCAGCATGAGCGCGGTCGCCTTCTCGACGTCACCGGCCTCGGCAGCCTCGTGGAACTTCCGGACGGCGGTCTTCAGCGACGACTTGACCGACTTGTTGCGCAGCCGGGCCTTCTCGTTCTGCCGGTTGCGCTTGATCTGGGACTTGATGTTCGCCACGCGACAGCCTCGTCTTGATAGCTCGGGTTGGTCAGCTTATTGCGCGTGATGCCGAACATGCGTCATCGCCACGCGAAGAGCCAGGTTACCAGGTCGCCCCGGACGAGCCAAAACGGCTCGGTCCGAACGGCGTTCTCCCGGGTGGCCGGGGCTCACTCGGACGTTTCGACGCTTGATCCACTCGGCTTCCTGAAAATCGGGGCATCCGACCACGTCAGAAGGCCCGATTTCAAGAAACCCGAGTCGATCAAGCGCCGCCGCCGGGCCGCGCCGCCGCCGGGCCGCGCCGCCGCCGGGCCGCGCCGCCGCCGGGCCGCGCCGCCGCCGTCATCGCCAGCCCTGGCGGCGGGCCAGCCAGTCGAGCGACTGTTCGCCGCTCCAGCGCTGGTGGGCGGGGAGGTGCGGCGAGGCCGTCGGCGGTGCGGCGGCAGCGCCGGTCAGGTGGTAGCCGGCCAGGGCGGCCAGGGTCGCGTCCAGCGCGTCCGGGGGCGCACCGGCAGCGGCCGGGTGGGTGGCGAAGAGCCGGTCGGCGTCCAGCCCGCTGGCGTACGCGGTGAGCAGGAGGCCGGCCAGGTCGAACCAGGCCGGGCCGGAGCAGACCCAGGTCCAGTCGCAGAACCAGGCTCGGCCGTCCGGGCCGATCAGTACGTTGTCGACCCGTAGGTCACCGTGGATCAGTCCGGTCGCCCCGGCGGCGTACCGGGGGAGGAGGGACTCCAACTCCACCAACTCGGGCAGTCGGCCCTGAAACCGCGCGGGCAGGGGTGGGGTCGGCTCGCGACCGGCGGCGACCTCCTCCCACCAGAGGATGTCCGACCGGGCCAGGTCGGCCAGGCGCGGCAGGCCGAGCGCGGTCAGCTCGGCCGGTGGGTCGGCCAGGGCGGCGGCGACCTGCGCGTACCCGGCGAGGGTGGCGTCCAGTTCGGCGGGCACCCAGGGCAGGCGCGGGGTGTGTCCGTCGACGGCGTCGGTGCAGAGCACGAACCAGCCGGCCGCGGCGAGGGTCCAGCGGGGGCGGGGCGCCGGCAGGTCCGCCGGCAGCCGGTCGAGGATCGCGGCCTCTCGGGCGTACCAGTCGACCAGATGCGGTTGCTCGGCGGCGGGTGCGGCCTTGACGAAGGCCCGACCACCGTCGGCGGTGCCGAGCACGGCGGCGAACCCCCGGGTGAAGCCCGCGCCCGCGACCCGGGCGGTGACCACCGGCGCGCCGAGCCGGTCCGCGACTGCGGCCCGCAGCGCCGCCGGCAACTCCGGCCACGACGGGCGCAGGGCACTCGCGTGGTACGGCACCGGCGGCAGCAGGGGAGCGGACACCCCACCATGCTGCCCCGGGGTACGTGCGCGACGCACGGCGACACTGCCAGACTGCCAAGCCATGAGGACCGAGGACTTCTGGAAGCTGATCGACGAGGCGCGGGCCGGCGGTGGTGGTGAGCCCGGCCCGGTCGCCGCGCGGGCCGTCGCGCTGCTCGCCGAGCGCGATCCGGAGGACATCATCGGGTACGCGCGGCACCAGATGCGGGTGCTGGCCGCCTCGCACAAGGCGGATCTGTGGGGTGCGGCGTACCTGATCAACGGTGGCGCCTCGGCCGACGGCTTCGAACACTTCCGGGGTTGGTTGATGACCCAGGGGCGGGCCGTCTTCGCCCGCGCGGTCGCCGAACCGGACTCGCTGGCCGAATTGCCTCAGGTGCGGGCGGCCTCGCTCAGCGGCGAGGAGTTCGCCGCCGAGCAGATGCTCTCGGTGCCCTGGGACGCGTACCGCAAGGCCACCGCGACCGAGCTGCCGGCGGACCGCGACCCGGTGCGGACGCCGGACCTGAACGACTTCTGGGACTTCGACGACGAGGACGAGGCGCGTCGCCGGCTGCCCCGGCTGGCCGCGCTCTTCGTCGAGCCGCCGATGGAGTGAGGGGTCCTCGGGCCGATCCATCGCCCGCGCATCGGGCGCGCCCCGGCGGCGTGGGAACATAGAGGGGGTCGGCGGCGCGCCGGCCTGTTCACGTCAGCCGACCAGAACGGACCGCTGTGCCACCGAAGCTCGATCCCGGCGCGAACGCCCCTGGTGCCACCGACCCCGGTCGCATCCGGAACTTCGGCATCATCGCCCACATCGACCACGGGAAGTCGACCCTGGCCGACCGGATGTTGCAGCTCACCGGCGTGGTCGACCCCCGGCAGATGCGCGCGCAGTACCTGGACCGGATGGACATCGAGCGCGAGCGCGGCATCACCATCAAGAGCCAGGCCGTCCGCATGCCGTGGACGATCCGTGAGGGTGAGCGGGCCGGTGAGCACGCCGTCCTCAACATGATCGACACCCCGGGGCACGTGGACTTCACCTACGAGGTGTCCCGGTCGCTGGCCGCCTGCGAGGGTGCCGTGCTGCTGGTCGACGCCGCGCAGGGCATCGAGGCGCAGACCCTGGCCAACCTCTACCTGGCGCTCGAGAACGACCTGCGCATCATCCCGGTGCTCAACAAGATCGACCTGCCGGCCGCGCAGCCGGAGAAGTACGCCGAGGAGTTGGCGCACCTCATCGGCGGCGACCCCGCCGACTGCATCCGGGTCTCCGGCAAGACCGGCGAGGGCGTCCCGCACCTGCTCGACGAGATCGTCCGGCAGTTCATCCCACCGGTCGGCGACGCCGAGGCGCCCGCCCGGGCGATGATCTTCGATTCGGTGTACGACGTCTACCGTGGCGTCGTCACGTACGTCCGGGTCATCGACGGCCGGATCAGCGCCCGCGAGCGGATCAAGATGATGTCCACCGGGGCGGTGCACGAGCTGCTGGAGATCGGCGTCATCTCCCCCGAGATGGTCAAGGCCGAGGCGCTCGGCGTCGGCGAGGTCGGCTACCTCATCACCGGTGTGAAGGACGTCCGGCAGTCCCGGGTCGGTGACACGGTCACCATCAACAGCCGGCCGGCGGCCGAGCCGTTGGGCGGCTACAAGGACCCGAAGCCGATGGTCTACTCCGGTCTCTACCCGATCGACGGGTCCGACTACCCGAACCTGCGCGAGGCGTTGGACAAGCTCAAGCTCAACGACGCCGCCCTGGACTACGAGCCGGAGACCTCTGGTGCGCTCGGCTTCGGCTTCCGCTGCGGCTTCCTCGGCCTGCTCCACCTGGAGATCATCCGGGAGCGGCTGGAGCGCGAGTACAACCTCGACCTGATCTCCACCGCGCCCAACGTCGTCTACCGGGCGATCACGGACGACGGCGCGGAGATCGTCGTGACCAACCCGAGCGAGTACCCCACCGGCAAGATCGCCGAGGTGTACGAGCCGGTGGTCCGGGCCACCGTCCTGACGCCCAACGACTACGTGGGCGCGGTCATGGAGCTCTGCCAGGGCCGGCGCGGCACCCTGCTCGGCATGGACTACCTCTCCGCTGACCGGGTGGAGCTGCGTTACACGCTGCCCCTCGCGGAGATCATCTACGACTTCTTCGACCAGTTGAAGAGCCGTACCAAGGGTTACGCCTCCCTCGACTACGAGCCCTCCGGTGAGCAGGCGTCCGACCTGGTGAAGGTGGACATCCTGCTGCACGGCGAGCCGGTGGACGCGTTCAGTGCCATCGTGCACAAGGACAAGGCGTACAACTACGGCGTCACCATCGCCGCCAAGCTGCGTACCCTGATCCCGCGCCAGCAGTTCGAGGTGCCGATCCAGGCGGCCATCGGCAGCCGGGTCATCGCCCGGGAAACCATCCGGGCGATCCGCAAGGACGTTCTCGCCAAGTGCTACGGCGGTGACATCAGCCGTAAGCGCAAGCTGCTGGAGAAGCAGAAGGAGGGCAAGAAGCGGATGAAGATGGTCGGCCGGGTCGAGGTCCCGCAGGAGGCCTTCATCGCCGCCCTCTCCTCCGAGTCCGGCGACGGCAAGGCCGCCGGCAAGAAGTAGGTCGCCACGCCGTACGCGCCCGGGTGCCACACGTGCCCGGGCGCGCTGCGTTGCCGGGCGTGTCGCGCGCTCGGCTGCCAGTCTGTGCCGCTGGTGCAACGAGGGTGACCGTCGGGCGCGGAAGTTTTGTGCCGCTGTGGTGGCGGGCGCGGGTCGATGAGACGGGCTCCTACCTGTGTGAATGTACGCCTGCACCAATCGACGCACTGCTCAGGCATTGACAATCTGCGTTCTCCCAACAGGTGAATCGGTTTGGGCTTTCGGTGAGTCGGGCACTTAGCCGTCACGACAGGAAGCACACACCTCGTGTGCCAGACATTCTTTTGAAGGAGGGCGACCGTGGAGTTCACCGTGTGGGGCATCATCACTGCGATCGTTGTTGGTCTCATCATCGGGGCGCTCGGCCGTCTGGTCGTCCCGGGCCGGCAGGACATGCCGATCTGGCTGCACATGCTGATCGGTATCGGCGCGGCCCTGCTGGGCACCGTCCTGGCGCGGGCCATCGGCATCGCGACCGAGACGAGCGGCATCGACTGGGGCGAGCTGCTGGTGCAGGTCGTGCTGGCCGCGATCGCGGTCGCGCTGGTGGCCGGTGTGGGTGGCCGCCGCCGCTTGACCCGATAACCCGCAGCACCAACCCGCACCACCGCGACATCTCCGGATGGGCGCCCGGCCGACAGGTCGGGCGCCCATCGGCGTTCCGCCGGCCGTCCGCGCCAGCGGTTCCGGTGCCGGTCGGGTGGTCTTCGGCGGCTGCGTCGCGGTGATCGACTCGGTTTTCGTGATGTCGAGGTGTCCCGGTGGCTCTGATGCCACGGATTCAATGACCTCGTGTTGATCTTGATCGTGTGGCGGCCGTCCGGCCGTCCACCGGGGATGCCCGCCGGTGGGCCCGGGGTGGAACGTGGTCTTGTCGGCCAAATCGTGATCGTTTGGTGCGTGCAGTCGGTTTGGATTTTCGAGGGGTCGGGCAATTAACGGTCACGACAGGAAGCACACGCATCGTGTGTCAGACATTCTTTGAAGGAGGGTGGCCGTGGAGTTCACCGTGTGGGGCATCATCACTGCGATCGTTGTCGGTCTCATCGTCGGCGCGCTCGGTCGCCTGGTCGTCCCGGGTCGGCAGAACATGCCGATCTGGCTGCACCTGCTGATCGGTATCGGCGCGGCGCTGCTGGGCACGGTCCTGGCGCGGGCCATCGGCATCGCGACCGAGACGAGCGGTGTCGACTGGGGCGAACTGCTGGTGCAGGTCGTGGTGGCCGCGATCGCGGTCGCGCTGGTGGCCGGTGTGGGTGGTCGCCGTCGCGTCACCCGATAACGACCCGGCATCATCTGGCGACACAGCACCACTGGTAGGAGAGCACGACTCGAAAGAGCGCCCGGCCGAGAGCTGGGCGCTCTTTCGTGTTGAACTGCCCAACTTGGTCCGGTGCCGGACCTCGGTCGTCGGGCCGCTGCGGTACGGTCGCCACGTTTCGGCCAGTCCCACCCACTGTCGTAAAGGAATTCTCCGTACTAGGGTGCGGCGGAGAAGGTTAGTTCCAGGCGGCGCGAGGGGAGAAGTGGCGTGAACAGGTGGAAGCGGCTGGCCCCGGTCACCGCCGTGGTGGCCTCGGCCGCGATGGTGCTGACCGGCTGTGGAGGCTCCGGCGATGCGGCCGACGACAAACTCACGGTCTGGATGATGGGCGAGGGTGGGGACGCGCAAAACTCCTTCCTCGACGGTGTCGAGGCCGAGTTCCGCCAGAAGCACCCCGACACCGATGTGGTCGTGCAGTACATCCCCTGGCTGGAGGCGCCGAAGAAGTTCCAGGCCGCGCTCGCCGGTGGTGAGGGGCCGGACATCACCGAGCTGGGCAACACCGAGACTCAGGGTTGGGCCGCCCAGGAGGCGCTCGCCGATGTGAGTGGTCGGATGGGCGGCTGGGCCGACGGCAAGGACCTGCTGCCCGACCTGGTGCGCAACGCGCAGCTCGACGGCAAGCAGTACGGCGTGCCCTGGTACGCGGGTGTGCGCGCGATCTACTACCGCACCGACTGGTTCGCCGAGGCCGGCGTGCAGCCCCCGAAGACCTGGGACGAGCTGGTCACCGTGGCCAAGACGGTGCAGGCGAAGAAGAAGGGCACCTACGGCATCGCGTTGCCCGGCAACTCCGAGCTGCCCTTCTACTCCTTCCTCTGGGGAGCGGGCGGCGAGATCGCCAGCAACCAGGGCGGCACCTGGAAGTCCGGCTACACCACGCCCGAGGCGCAGCGGGCCGTCAAGTTCTGGACCGACCTGGTGACCGTGCACAAGGTGGCTCCGCCAGCGGCGGCCGGGTGGAACGAGATCGACGCGCGTACCCAGTTCGCCACCGGTAAGGCCGCGATGGCCTTCGCCGGTAGCTGGCAGCAGGGCGCCATCAAGAAGGACAACCCCGAGATCGAGAAGGTCTGGGGTACGTTCCCGATCCCCGGCCCGGACGGCAAGGCCGCGCCCGGTTTCGCGGGCGGCTCGGACGTGGCGATCTGGAAGGACAGCCAGCGGCAGGACCTGGCCTGGGACTACCTGACCGTGCTGCTGAACAAGAAGAACGCGCAGAGCTTCGCGAGCAGCCTCGGCTTCTTCCCGGTCTACCAGGACCTGGTCTCCGGTGGCACGTACGCGGACGACAAGGTGATGGCGGCGTTCGCCACCACCATGCAGAACACCAAGCTCACGCCGCTCACCCCGAAGTGGGTGGAGGTCAGCCGGACGAAGACGGTGACCCAGGCGATGAACAGCTCGGTCATGAAGGGTCAGAAGACGGTCGAGAAGGCTACCGCCGACGCGGCCAGTGAGATGGAAAGCATTCTCAACGCCAAGTGACCACGCTGACCGAGGTGCCGGAGGCGGCCGCCGCGCGGGAGACCCCCGCGCGGCGGCGTCGCCGGGTGGACCGCCTGCCCTACCTGCTGCTCCTGCCCGCCCTGCTGATCATCGGGGTGCTGCTGCTCTGGCCGCTCGGCCAGGTGGTGGTGATGTCCTTCTACCGGCTCAACAGCGTCCGGCAACTGCGCGGCGATCGGGAGTGGCCGTGGGTGGGGTTCGGCAACTACGCCGAGATCCTCGCCGACCCGTTCTTCCTGACCGTGCTGCGCAACACGGTCCTGTTCGCCGCGGCCAACGTGCTGCTCACGATGGTGCTCGGCACCCTGGTGGGGCTGCTGCTCAACCGGCTCGGTCGCAAGATGGCGACGTTCGTGGCGAGCTGCGTGATGCTCGCCTGGGCCACGCCGGCGCTGACCGGCACCATCGTCTGGAAATGGATCTTCGACGACACGAGCGGCCTGGTCACGTGGCTGTTCAACGCGTTGCCGGACGGGCTCTCGAACAGTGTGTTCGGGCGTAGCGACTGGACCGGCTACGGCTGGTTCAACTCGCCCCTGCTCTTCTTCGCCATCCTCACCCTGGTGGTGGTCTGGCACTCGTTCCCGTTCATCGCGGTGAGTGTGCTCGCCGGTCTCAAGAGCGTGCCGAGTGAGCTGCACGAGGCGGCCCGGGTGGACGGCGCCGGCCCGTGGCGGGTCTTCTGGACGATCACCTTTCCGTTGCTGCGCCCGGTGTTCGGGATCCTGATCGTGCTCTCCACGATCTGGGACTTCAAGGTCTTCACCCAGCAGTTCGTGCTGGCTGGCGGCACCCAGGACCGGCCGACGTTCATGCTCGCCATCTACTCGTACGCCGAAGCTTTCTCGCCGCCGCCGAAGTACGGGCTCGGCTCGGCCATCGCGGTGATCCTCACGCTCATCCTGTTGGTGGTCACCGGCTTCTACGTACGGATGGTGCTCAGGCAGGAGGACGAGTCGTGAAGAAGGTCGCCCTCAACGGCGCCGGGCTGCTGGTCGCGCTCTTCGCGGCGTTCCCGGTCTACTGGATGATCTCCACGTCGCTGAAGCCGAGCAACGAGATCTTCTCGGCCACCCCGCAGCCGGTGCCGACCCATCCGACGTTGGCGCACTACCGCGAGATCCTGACCGGCAACCTGATCCCCGGGGTCAGCTTCCTCGACTTCTTCCTCAACAGCGCGCTGGTCGCTGTCTCCACTGTGGTGCTCAGCGGTCTGGTGGCGTTGCTCGCCGCGACCGCGGTGGCCCGGTTCCGGTTCCGGCTGCGGACCAGCTTTCTGATCATGTTGCTGGTGGTGCAGATGATCCCGCTGGAGGCGCTGGTCATCCCGCTGTTCCTGATGATCCAGCGACTGGGGCTCTACAACACCCTGCCCAGCCTGATCCTCACGTACCTCGGATTCTCGTTGCCGTTCGCGGTGTGGATGCTGCGCGGTTTCGTCGCCGCGGTGCCGAAGGAACTGGAGGAGGCGGCGGCCATCGACGGAGCCAGTCGGGCGCAGACCTTCCGGCGGGTGCTCTTCCCGCTGGTCGCGCCCGGCCTGGTGGCCACCAGCATCTTCTCCTTCATCACCGCGTGGAATGAGCTGATCTTCGCGTTGACGTTCATCAACGACCAGGGCCGTTACACGCTGCCGGTGGCGATGACCTTCTTCTTCGGTCGGGACGACACCAACTGGGGGCCGGTGATGGCCGCGTCCACCCTGTTCACCCTGCCGGTGATCATCTTCTTCCTGCTGGTGCAGCGTCGGATGGTCTCCGGCCTGGTGGCCGGCGCCGTCAAGGGTTGACCGGGCGCGACCGACGCCTGCGCGCCACGCCCTAGGCTGACGGTCATGACGGGCAGGGTGGCAGCGGTGAACCTCGGCATCGTGACCGAGGCGGGATGGGCCGGTGACGCGAGCGGTCGCAGCGGCATCGACAAGCGGCCGGTCGACGGCCCGGTGTCGGTGCTCACCGGCGGCCTGGCCGGCGACTTCATCGGCGAGCGGGCCCACCACGGCGGTCCCGACCAGGCGGTCTACGCGTACGCGGAGGAGGACGCCGCCTGGTGGGTGGCCGAACTGGGCCGCCCCATACCGCCCGGCGGCTTCGGCGAGAACCTGACCACGTACGCGGTCGACGTGACGGGTGCGGTGATCGGCGAGCAGTGGCAGGTGGGTTCGGCCCTGCTCCAGGTCACCAAGCCGCGTACCCCCTGCACCACCTTCGCGGGGTTCTGGGGCGTACCGGATCTGATCAGGCGGTTCACCGTCCGGGCGTCGCCCGGGGCGTACCTGCGGGTGCTGCGCGAGGGGGAGGTCGGCGCGGGCGACCCGGTCGAGGTGGTGGACCGGCCGGCGCACGGAGTGACCATCGGCGAGGTGTTCCGGGCGACCAGCCTGGAGCCGGAGTTGTTGCCTCGGCTGCTCGACGCCGAGGGCCTGCCGGAGCCGATCCGGGAGAAGGTCCGCCGCCGCCTCACCCGCCAGGGCTGACCGGCGGCTCGCAGAGACGCCGGGGCACTCGCCCAGGGGCGGACGTGCAACGGCCCCCTGCCATCGCCGAGCGTTGACAGGGGGCCGTCCTGCGAGCAATGGGTCAGCGGAGCCAGGGGACGCTGCGGTCGAGCAGACCGCGCTCCTTGAGCTCCTTGCGCAGCGGGATCTCGTCGTCGACGTACCCGTCCCAGTTGATGCCCCAGTAGTTGGCGGTGTGGGTGCCCTCACCGATCAGCTGGCGCTGCACCGGGGTGCGGTTGCGGTACCACTCGCCGTCCACGTCGGGGTGCAGCTCGTCCAGCGGACGGATCCACCGGTAGGTGTAGCCGACGAAGAGCATCTTGCGGGTGATGGTCGACAGGTTCGTCGACCGGGAGTGCCACTGCCGACGGTCGAAGATGAAGGCGTCGCCCGGGTTGGCGGTGATCTCCACCGTGCCCTCCGGGTCCGGGTTGTGCACGCTGAGGTCCTTGGGGCGGTCCAGCGAGTTCCACAGGTGGCTGCCCGGGATGACCTTGGTGGCGCCGCGGCCGGTCTCGGAGAGGTCGGACAGCACGTACGCGACCTTGAGCGAGAACATCGGCCGGGGCAGGTTCGGGTCCATCGTCTCCGGGTCGGAGTTCTGCCGGTACCCGTCCTGGTGCCAACCCCAGTACGGCTTCTCCGGCTCGAGCGCCGGCGGGGTGACGTCCAGGTGGTTGTGGTGGGTGTAGATGTTCCAGCCGGCCAGCCCCCACATGTACGGGAAGGCGATCGGGTGGGTCAGCAGCTCACCGAAGAGCTCGTCGCGCTCCAGGAAGCCCAGCAGGTGCAGGGTGCCGTCCTTCTTGGTGGTGCCCTTCGCCTGCTCCTCCGCGTAGACGCGGTCGACCGCCGCCTCCAGCGCCGCCCGGTGGTCCTCCGTCAGGACGTTGCGCAGCAGGAGGAAGCCCTGCTCGTGGAACTCCTTGCGGTCAGTGTCGCTGATCGGTTCGTAACCGGTCCGGTCGCCGTAATCGAACACCGCGTCGTACCCCTCCCCATGAGGTGAAACCTTTTCTGGCACAGGCCGCCGATCGTAACGCGGTCGCCCGAGCATCGGGAGGGCGTGTTGTGGGGATTGGGCCGCAGCGGGACCGCGCGCAGCGAGAGAAACGCACAGAGTGAGATCTGCGTGATCAATAGAGCGATTTGCTGCTCGTTGCCCGATTGTGCGGTGACTGCCGGTTAAGAGATCCGGGTCGATCAGCCCTCGTTGAACACCTCGGCCACCACCTGGCCGGCGGGGTTCTGCTGGCCGTTCACCCGGCCCCACGAGCCGTCGCGGGCGGTCCACTCCAGGTCGCCGAAGCGGACCCGCTTCACCCCGTGGTCCTGGGCGTGCGACACCAGCCAGTGCGCGTACCGCCAGCCGTCGCGCTGGTCGCCCGGGGTCACCGCCAGGCCGGTCGGGTCGGTCGGGTCGGTGCCCTTCAGCCCCCAGTCCAGCACCAGGTTGCGGGTCAGCTGCGCGGCCGCCGCCGCTCCGCGCATCGCCGGGGTACGCCCCACCGTGCAGGCGACCGCGCCGCTGGCATCGCCGAGCAGGGCCCGGCTGAGCACCTCGGAGTCGTCAGCCCACTTCTGGTACGCCTCGGGGAACGCCGAGCGCTGCACCCGCTGGGCGGCGTCGGTGACCCGCATCTTCTCCCAGCCGCGCACCTTCTTGAGGGCGGCGTAGAACCGGTTGGCCGCGTAGCGCGGGTCGCGGATCTGCGCCGGGGTGCCCCAGCCCTGGCTCGGCCGCTGCTGGAACAGGCCGACCGAGTCACGGTCGCCGTCGGCGAGGTTGCGCAGACCGGACTCCTGGTACGCGGTGGCGAGCGCGACGACCACGGCCCGTTCGGGCATTCCGCGCTTCGCGCCGATCGCCGCGATGGTCGCCGCGTTGGCCATCTGGTCGGCGTCCAGCGCGACCCGTCCGTCGGCCTGCACTGTGCACTTCCGTGCCACCAGCGGCAACGTGAGGTTGTCGCCGACCTGCCGTACGACGAGCCAGATCGCGATCACGGCGACGAGGATGAGCACCACTCCACCCGCCACGGTTGCCCGAGTTCGCACCCACACCCCCAGATCGACAGTCCGCCAAGCGTACGTCCCCGCGGAGCCTCTCCGGGTCGTCCGAGCGGTTCGGGTCCAGCCGGGCCGACTCCGGCCGGTTCGGGGTCGGCTTCGCTGTCGTGTCCCGGTTGGCGACGTTCCCGCTTCGGCCGCGATCTCACCTGTCGCTTTGTGCTGTCACCCGACCCGGTGCCGCGCTGTCGTGCACGTCACCGGGTAGCCGGGAGCGGGAAGCGATTGACCGGTCCAGGACTTGAAGCGGTTGACATATCAATCCGACCTACCACCCATACCGGGCGCATAGGTCGCTTCAGGAGGAGGGTTCCATGGGAACGCTGGATGGCAAGGTCGTACTGATCACCGGCACCGGTGGCGGCCTGGGCCGCGTCGCGGCGCTCACCTTCGCCCGCGAGGGCGCGAAGGTCGTCGGGGCCGACCTCCAGGTCGCCGGCAACGACGAGACGGTCGCACTCGTCCGCCGCGCCGGCGGCGAGATGACCGGCATCGCCCCGGTCGACCTCACCGACCCCGAGCAGGTACGCAGGCTCGTCGACGACGCTGCCGCCGCCTACGGCGGGCTCGACGTGGTCTACAACAACGCGGCCGCGCTCCGCTTCGGGCCGATGCCCGACTACTCCGTGGCGGACTGGCGCTACACCATCACCGGAGAACTCGACATTCCATACTTCGTGTCGAAGTTCGCCTGGCCGCACCTGGTCCGGCGCGGTGGCGGTGTCATCATCAGCGCCGCCTCCATGGCCGGGATGATCGGCGGCCACGTCCCGCCGATGGTCGGTCACACCGCCGCGAACGCCGGCATCATCGGCATGACGCGACAACTCGCGCTCGAAGGCGCGCCCCACGGGATCCGCGCGGTGGCGGTCAGCCCCGGGCCCACCCTCACCCCGGCCAGCGAACGTGACCTCGGTGACAACCAGGAGGCGCGCGACGCGATCACGGCCAAGACGCTGCTCAAGCGCTTCGCGCGCCCCGAGGAGGTCGTCGAACTGGTCGTCTTCCTCGCGTCCGACCGGGCGTCGTACATCACCGGGGCGAACTACCCGGTCGACGGCGGCGCCACCGCCTGGTGACCCGACCTGGGGCGCCGCCGCGGCGGCGCCCCGACCGTCAGTCGTCGAGGGCGGGCACCCACCGTGCCGCTCGACGCTCGCGGAAGGCCATGACCCCCTCGCGCCCCTCGTCGGACAGGAAGTAGCCGGTCGAGACGGCGGAGAGCCGCGCCAGGTCAGCGCGGAGCTCAGCGGTGCCCGGTCGGCGCAGCAGCTCCTTCGCGCCGGCCAGCGCCCCGGGCGCGCCGCGCACCAGCGAGTCGCAGTAGCCGCGTACCGCGTCGTCCAGCCCGTCCGCCGGGACCGAGGCGGTGACCAGGCCGATCGCGGCGGCCCGGCGACCGTCGAACGTGTCCCCGGTCAGGTACAGCTCGGCGGCGGCGCGGGGATGCAGCCGGGGCAGCACGGTCGCCGAGATCACCGCCGGGATCACCCCGATCCGTACCTCGGTGAACGCGAACGTGGCCTCATCGGCGCAGACCGCGAGGTCGGCGGCGGCGATCAGGCCCAGCCCACCGGCGCGCGCCGGCCCGCCGACCCGGGCCAGCACTGGCTTCGGGCACTCCCAGAGCGCCTCCAGTACGTCGCCCAGCATGCCGGCCGGCACCGTCCCGCTGGCGTACGCCGCAGCGGTCTCCTTCAGGTCCGCGCCCGAGCAGAAGACCGGGCCGGTGTGGTCCAGCACGATCACCCGGACCGCCTCGTCGGCGACCGCGTCCGCCAGCCCGGCCAGCAGTTGGGTCATCAGGCCGGTGGAGAGCGCGTTGCGGTTGTGCGGGCTGTCCAGGGTGAGGGTGGTCACCCCACGGGCCGTGGCGACCCGCACGAGGACGTCGGGAGAGGTCATGCCGGGCACACTAGTGGCCATGCCCGGCGTCCTTCCAGATGGTGAGACCGTCCCCGTCGACGGTTCGTTGCCCGCCACCGCCACCGCGACGGTCGGCGCGCGCGGCTTCGGCGTGTACGTGCACGTGCCGTTCTGCGCCAGCCGGTGCGGCTACTGCGACTTCAACACCTACACCGCCGCCGAACTGGGCGGCGGCGCGAGCCGCGAGGGGTACGCCGACACCGTCCTGGCCGAGCTGACGCTCGCCGCCCGGGTGCTCGGCGACAACCCGCCGCCCCGGGTCGACACCGTCTTCGTCGGCGGCGGCACGCCCACCCTGCTCCCCGCCGACGACCTGGCCCGCATCCTCGACGGCATCGACCGCACCTGGGGGCTGGCCGCCGACGCCGAGGTGACCACCGAGGCCAACCCGGAGTCGGTCACCCCGGAATCGTTGAAGCAGCTGCGGGCCGCCGGCTACACCCGGATCTCGCTGGGCATGCAGTCGGCCTCCCCGGGGGTGCTGGCGATCCTGGACCGCAAACACAGCGCCGGCCGGGCCACCGCCGCCGCCCTGGAGGCGCGCGACGCCGGATTCGAGCACGTCAACCTGGACCTGATCTACGGCACCCCGGGGGAGCGGGCCGAGGACTTCGCCGCCTCGCTGGAGCAGGTCGTCGCCGCCGGGGTGGACCACGTCAGCGCGTACGCCCTGATCGTCGAGGACGGCACCCGGCTCGCCGCCCGGATGCGGCGCGGCGAGCTGGCGTACCCCAGCGACGACGTGGCCGCGGACCGCTACCTGGCCGCGGAGGCCGCGCTCGACGCGGCCGGGCTCTCCTGGTACGAGGTCTCCAACTGGGCCCGCACCGAGCAGGCCCGCTGCCGGCACAACCTGCTCTACTGGACCGGCGCGGACTGGTGGGGGCTCGGGCCGGGGGCGCACAGCCACGTCGGCGGGGTGCGCTGGTGGAACGTGAAACACCCCTCGGCGTACGCCCAGCGGTTGACTGCCGGCGCGTCTCCCGGCCTGGCCCGGGAGGTGCTCACGGTCGACGAGGCGCACATGGAGGACGTGATGCTCCGGCTCCGGCTGGCCAGTGGCCTCCCGCTCGCGGTGCTCGACGCCACCGGGCGGGCCGGGGCCGAGCGGGCGTTGGCCGACGGCCTGCTGGCCGCCGACGAGTACGCCGCCGGCCGGGCGGTGCTCACCCTGCGCGGGCGGCTGCTCGCCGACGCGGTCGTCCGCGATCTGCTGCCCTGACGAGACCCGCCGCCCCCGGTGCGGCCGGTGGTGAACCGGGCCGGCCGGGGGAGCGGCCGGCCCGGGTCACTTGATGAAGTTGGCCGACATCGGGTAGCGGTACGGGGTGCCCTCGTTGGCCTTGATGCCGGCGATGATCCCGAACAGGATCTGGATCACCACGACGGCGATGCTGGGCAGGAAGAGCAGGCACCAGCTCACGAAGAGCAGCACGAACGCGATGATCGACCAGAGGATCTGGAAGTTCAGCGCGGCGAGGGCGTGCGCCCGGACGGTCGGCGACTGCTGGCCGCGGGCCAGGTAGGCGACGAGCGGGGCGACGAAGCCCAGCGGGCCGAAGCTGATCAGTGCGCCGGCGGCGCCGCCGAAGTGCGCGACCAGCGCCCAGGTCTTGTCGTCGTTGTTGGCGTAGCCGCCGCCGGGGCCGCCGTAGGCCCCACCGGGCGGGTAGCCGCCGGGCGGGGGGTAGCCACCGGGCGGGGGATAACCGCCTGCCGGAGGGTAGCCACCTGACGGCGGTTGGTCACCGGTGGGCGGCGGATAGCCACCGGGCGGGGGATAGCCGGCCGGGCCGGGTGCCCCGGACAGTGGTGCGGTGGGCGGCTCGGTCGATGGGGACGGGCCCGGGGAGGTGGGCTCCGGCGGGTAGTTGCCGGGGTCGCCCGAGCCGGGAGGGCGAGGAGGTTCAGTCATGGTTGTCACGGTAGGGGCCCGGGGCAACGCCGCACCAGAGCGACACCGCCGGGCCGTGGGGGGCCGATCAGCCCAGCGGGGTGGCGCGGGCCGCACCGACGGGTGGCCGTTGATCATCGCGTCGGCGGGCCCGCCGACGTAGACTGGCACTCGCTACAGTCGAGTGCCAGGACGGCTCGACCGGCCCAGGGTGCCGGCGGCCGACGTGCGACAGGAGGTGCGGAGGATGGGTCTCGACGACCGGAAACTCGCCGTGCTCCGCGCCATCGTCGAAGACTACGTCTCCACCCAGGAGCCGGTCGGCAGCAAGGCGCTGGTCGAGCGGCACCAGCTCGGGGTCTCCCCGGCCACGGTCCGCAACGACATGGCCGTGTTGGAGGAGGAGGGCTACATCCGGCAGCCGCACACCAGTGCCGGCCGGGTGCCCACCGACCGTGGTTACCGCCTCTTCGTCGACCGGTTGTCCCGGGTCAAGCCGCTCAGCCCGGCCGAGCGTCGGGCCATCGAGCGCTTCCTGGTCGGCGCGGTCGACCTCGACGACGTGGTGCACCGCACAGTGCGGCTGCTCGCCCAGCTGACCCGGCAGGTCGCCGTCGTGCAGTACCCGTCGCTGGCCCGCTCCTCGGTCCGTCACCTGGAGCTGGTGCCGATCTCCACCACCCGGCTGATGCTCGTCATGATCGCCGACACCGGGCGGGTGGAGCAGCGGCTGGTGGAGCTGCCCGGCCCGGTGCCCGCCGACGACGTCACCGACCTGCGTCGGCTGGTCAACGAGAAGCTGGCCGGGGCCCGGCTGTCCGACACACCGCCACTGGTGCAGGCGCTGGTCGAGGAGGCACCGGCCCAGCTGCGGCCGATGATGACGATGCTCTCCACGGTGCTCCTGGAGACGCTCGTCGAGCGGCACGAGGAACGCATCGCGCTGGCCGGCACCGCGAACCTCACCCGGGGTGGCCTGCTCGACTTCCAGGGTTCCCTGCGGCCGATCCTCGAAGCGCTGGAGGAGGAGGTCGTGCTCCTCAAGCTCATCGGCGAGACCGAGCCGAGCACGACCCGGGTGCTGATCGGCGACGAGAACGAGTTCGACAACCTGCGGGCCGCCTCGGTGGTCAGCACCGGCTACGGTCCGGGCGCGACGATCGTCGGTGGTCTGGGGGTGCTGGGGCCCACCCGGATGGACTACCCCGGCAACATCGCCACGGTGCGCGCCGTGGCACGCTACGTGGGCGAGTTGCTGGCCCAGAACTGACCAGTCAGGGCCGACGGCCGGCGGCTGCCGGATCGGCGCAACGCGAGACGAACATGAGGACACGGAACGCAGTGGCCAGGGACTACTACGGCATTCTCGGTGTGAGCCGGGAAGCCTCCGATGACGAGATCAAGCGCGCCTACCGCAAGCTGGCACGCCAGTTCCACCCGGACGTCAATCCGGACCCGGAGGCTCAGGAGAAGTTCAAGGACATCAACGCCGCGTACGAGGTCCTCTCGGACGATCGCAAGCGGCAGATCGTCGACCTGGGTGGCGACCCGCTCGCCCCGGGTGGCGGCGGCGCCGGAGGCCCGGGCGGTCCTGGCGGCGCCGGCCCGTTCGTCGGTTTCCAGGACATCATGGACGCGTTCTTCGGCGGCGCCGGCGGTGGCGCCCGTGGCCCACGGCCGCGTACCCGGCCGGGCGCCGACGCGATCCTGCGGCTCGAACTCGACCTGCACGAGACCGCGTTCGGCGTCGAGGCGCCGATCACCGTCGACACCGCGGTGCTCTGCACCACCTGCTCCGGGGCCGGCACGGCCGCCGGCACGCACCTGGCGACCTGCGAGGCGTGCGCCGGTCGGGGCGAGGTGCAGTCGGTGCAGCGCACCTTCCTCGGCCAGGTGGTCTCCGCCCGGCCGTGCACCGTGTGCCAGGGCTACGGCACCACCATCCCGCACCCCTGCCCCACCTGCGCCGGTGACGGTCGGGTGCGTACCCGCCGCTCGCTGACCGTCAAGATCCCGGCCGGGGTCGAGGACGGCATGCGGATCCGGCTGGCCCAGCAGGGCGAGGTGGGCCCCGGTGGCGGCACCGCCGGTGACCTCTACGTGGAGATCCACGAGCGCCCGCACGACGTGTACTCCCGCAAGGGCGACGACCTGCACTGCCGGGTCACCGTGCCGATGACGGCCGCGGCGCTGGGCACCCGGTTGACCATCAAGACGCTGGACAGCGAGGAGACCGTCGACGTCAAGGCCGGCACCCAGCCGGCCAGCACACTGCGCCTGCGCGCCCGGGGGGTGCCGCACCTACGCGGCACCGGCCGAGGCGACCTCTACGTGCACCTGGACGTGCGGACGCCGACCAAGCTCGACCCGGACCAGGAGAAGATGCTGCGCGACTTCGCCAAGACTCGTGGTGAAGAGGTCGCCGAGCTGTCCAAGCAGGGCGGCTTCTTCTCCCGGATGCGCGACGCGTTCAACGGGCACGCCTGAGGTGTCCGCACCGCTGTTCCTGGTCGAGGCGCTGCCCACCGGCGACGCGTTGACCCTGGACGGCCCGGAGGGGCACCACGCCGCCACCGTGCAGCGGCTGCGCGTCGGCGAGGAGCTGCTGCTCGCCGACGGGCGAGGCGGCACGGCCGCCGCCGTGGTCACGGCCGTCGGCCGGGGCAGCCTGGAGGCCGCCATCACCTCCCGGGGGTACGCGGACGCTCCGGTACCCCGCCTGGTGACCGTGCAGGGCATCGCCAAGGGCGACCGGGGCGAACTGGCCGTGCAGGCGATGACCGAGGTCGGGGTCGACGAGATCGTGCCCTGGGCGGCTTCGCGCTCGGTGACCCAGTGGCGCGGCGACCGGGGCGTACGCGCCCGGGAGAAGTGGGTGGCCACCGCCCGGGAGGCGGCCAAGCAGGCCCGCCGGCCGTGGCTGCCGGTGGTGGCCGGTGCGCCGGACGAGTCCACCGCCACGGTGGCCCGCCGGATCGCCGGTGCCGCCGCCGGGTTCGTGCTGCACGAGGAGGCCGAGGACCGGCTCACCACCGCCGAACTGCCCACCACCGGGGAGATCGTCCTGGTGGTCGGCCCGGAGGGCGGGATCGCCCCGGCCGAGCTGACCGCCTTCGCCGAGGCCGGCGGGCGACCCGTACGCCTCGGGCCGGCCGTGCTGCGCACCTCGACCGCCGGGGTGGCGGCGCTGAGCGTGCTCGCCACCCGCCTCGGCCGCTGGTAGCCGGCCACCGCCGACCCGACGCCACCCTGGGCCGCTGCTCGCTTCGGCCGCCAGCCTGGCCGGCCGCTCGTTTCGGCCGCCAGCCTGGGCCCGCGTGCGCTTCGGCCGCTGTGGCGCGGCTCGCGGGCCGGTGGTTCGGGCGGATCGGAGCCGCCCACGCCTGTGAGCGTGATGCCTGTCAGTCATCAAGATGACTGACAGGCATCACGCTCAACGTGGTATCCGCCGTCCGCCCGCAGGAGGCGCAGCGCACCGCCCGGACCGTCGGTGAACGCCGCACCGGGCCTGGGTCGCGAGGTCAGCTGCGCAGGTACGAGGCGCCGTTGAGGTCGACGATCGTGCCGGAGGCCCACTCGGCCTGCGGCGAGGCCAACCAGTGCACGGCGGCGGCGATCTCCTCCGGTTTACCCACCCGGTCGAACGGGCTCTGCGCCCGGATCGCCGCGCCCTCCTCGCCGCGCAGGTACTCGGTGACCATGTCGGTCGCCACGAAGCCCGGCGCGACGGTGGCGACCGCGATGCCGTACGGCGCGAGCGCCACGGCGAGGGACTGGCCCAGCGCGTTCAGCCCGGCCTTGCTGGCGCCGTACGCCGGTTGGTGCGGCTCGCCGCGGAACGCGCCGCGGGACGAGATGTTGACGATCCGTCCGCCGCGTTCGCGCATGTGCTGGGCGGCGCACCAGATGACGTTGCCGGCACCGGTCAGGTTGGTCTCCAGCACCTGCCGCCAGCGCTGCTGCCACTCCTCGTACGAGGCACCGAAGATCGGATGCGGGTCGTCGCGGTCGCCGTACGTCCCGGCGTTGTTGACCAGCACGTCCAACCCGCCGAGCAGTTCGGCGGCCCGGTCGACCATGACCCGGACCGCGTCCGGATCGGTGAGGTCGGCGCGGACCACCATGTGCCCGGTGCCGGGTAGCTGCGCGCGCAGGTGCTCAGCCGCGTCGGCCGAGTCGCGGTGGTGGATGGCCACCCGGTCGCCGCTGGCCGCGAACGCCTCCGCCACCGCGCGGCCGATCCCACGCGAGGCCCCGGTCACGAGTACCGCCCGATCCGTCATGCCGGCCATCCTGCCTCAGCCGTCCTCCGTGCGAACAGGCCGGCCGCGCACGCCGCGCCGCCACGCACCCTCCTTACACTGCCCGGATGGGATCCGACTGCCTGTTCTGCCGCATCGTCGCCGGGGAGATCCCGGCCACCGTGGTCCGGGAGACCGAGACCACGCTCGCCTTCCGCGACATCGACCCGAAGGCGCCGGTGCACGTCCTGGTCATTCCGAAGGAGCACTACGCCGACGTCGCCACGCTCGCCCAGGGTGACCCGGCGCTGGCCGCCGACGTGCTGGCCACGTCCGCCGCCGTGGCCGAGGACGAGGGCCTGCTCGGCGACGGTTTCCGGCTGATGTTCAACACCGGTGCGTACGGCGGGCAGGAGGTGTTCCACGTGCACGCCCACCTGCTCGGTGGCGCGCCGCTCGGCCCGATGCTCGCCCGGGACCTGACGTGACGGCAGGCGACGCTGTGGATGAGCGCCTGGGCCGGTTGGTCCGCCGGGTGCAGGCTGAAGCCCGGGTGCCGGCGGTGTCGGTGGCGCTGCACCGGGCCGACCGGCCGCTCTGGAGCTGCACCGTCGGCGAGACCGGCACCGACAGCCCGTTGGGGCCGGGCACCCAGTTCCGGATCGGCTCGGTGACCAAGACGTTCACCGCGGTGCTGGTCCTGCAGTGTCGCGACGACGGGCTGCTGGACCTGGACGACCCGGTGGGCCGGCACCTGGACCTGCCGGCGCACGGCGAGCTGACCGTACGCCGATTGCTGTCACACACCGGTGGCCTGCAACGCGAGCCGTTCGGCGACGTCTGGGACACCCTGCGCGCACCGGACACCGACCAACTGGTCGCCGAGCTGGACCGGGCCGAGCGGGTACTGCCGACCGGCCGGCGGTTCCACTACTCCAACCTCGGGCTGGCCGTCCTCGGTCACCTCGTCGCCCGGCTGCGGGGCGGGAGCTGGGCGCAGGCGCTCACCGAGCGGATCCTGACGCCGCTGGGGCTGACCGACACCACCGTGACCCCACGGCCGACGGCGGCCACCGGCTTCCTGGTCGACGCGTACTCCGACGAGGCGCACCCGGAACCGCCGACCGACTTCGGCGCGGTGGGGCCGGCCGCCCAGCTCTGGAGCACCGCGACCGACATGGCCCGGTGGGCGGCGTTCCTGGCCGACCCGGCGGCGCTGGACCCGGCCGGCGCGGTCCTCGCCCCGGCCACTCTGGACGAGATGCGCTGGCCGCTGACCACCACCGACGAGACGCTCTGGGGCGCGGGCTTCGGGCTCGGGCTGATCCTGATCCCGCAGGGGGAGCGGGTGCTGCACGTGGGGCACGACGGGGCGATGCCCGGCTTCCTCGCCGGGGTGTACGGCCGCCGGGGAGGTGACGGCACGGCCGGCGCGATGGGCGCGGCGGTGCTCGGCTCGTCCGGCACCGCGTCCGACCTGCTCGACCTGCCGCACCGGCTGCTCGCCGCGGCGGTCGAGCACGACCCGGCCGAGATCGAGCCCTGGCGACCCGGCGCACCCGCGCCGGCGGCCCTGCGGGGTGTGCTCGGCCGCTGGTGGGGCGAGGGCAGCGAGTACGTCTTCTCCTGGCACGACGGCGCCCTGCGGGCGCGCGGGGCCGGTGACCCGGCCGGACGTCCACCGGCGATCTTCACCCCGTTGCCGGACCAGCCGGACGTGTTCCGGGTGGTCTCCGGTCGGGAGGCCGGCGAGCTGCTGCGGCTGACCCGGGACGAGGCCGGCGTGGTGGTCCGGATGCACTGGGCGACGTACCGGTTCACCCGTCACCAGGAGACCTTCGACCGGTACGACTTCCGGGCCGGGAGTTGATCGCGGCCAGCGGAAATGGGCGCGATACGGCCCGCGTTGAACGGATACGATGGGGGTAACGTCCGCACGCCAGGCCAGCAGGCCGGCGCCGAGATCGAGAGCAGGTGGCGCAGGGCCCTTCGGCCCGACCTATGACCGGCACCCCACCTCCCGGCCCGCCCCGGGTGCAGACCAGGATCACCGTGCCCGACCCGAAGATCATGGTCAATCTGCTCGGCGCAGGCGACGAGATCCTCCGACTCGTCGAACGCTCGGTCAACAGTGATGTGCACGTCCGTGGCAACGAGATCACCATCACCGGTGACCCTGCGGACAACGCCCTGGCCGAGCGGGTCTTCAGCGAGCTCCTCGAACTCATCGAGAAAGGCGAGACCCTGACCACTGACGCCGTCCGGCGTACCGTCGGCATGCTCGAGCAGGGCAGCGCCGAGCGGCCCGCTGAGGTCCTGACACTCAACATCCTCTCTCGGCGTGGGCGCACCATCCGTCCCAAGACACTCGGGCAGAAGAAGTACGTCGACGCGATCGACACCCACACCATCGTCTTCGGCATCGGCCCGGCCGGCACCGGAAAGACCTACCTGGCGATGGCGAAGGCCGTCCAGGCGTTGCAGGCCAAGCAGGTCAACCGGATCATTCTCACCCGGCCGGCGGTCGAGGCGGGTGAGCGACTGGGCTTCCTGCCCGGCACGCTCAACGAGAAGATCGACCCGTACCTGCGCCCGCTCTACGACGCGCTGCACGAGATGCTCGACCCGGAGACCATCCCGAAGCTGATGGCCCAGGGGACGATCGAGGTCGCCCCGCTGGCGTACATGCGGGGCCGTACGCTCTCCGACGCGTTCATCATCCTGGACGAGGCGCAGAACACGACGCCCGAGCAGATGAAGATGTTCCTCACCCGGCTCGGCTTCAACTCCAAGATCGTCGTGACCGGTGACATCACCCAGGTGGACCTTCCCGGCGGGACGAGCAGCGGCCTGCGGGTAGTCCGGGAGATCCTGGAAAACGTCGAGGACGTGCACTTCTCCCAGTTGTCCAGCTCCGACGTGGTCCGCCACCGGCTGGTCGGGGAGATCGTCGACGCGTACGCCCGCTGGGACGCCGAGCGGGAGAATCAGCAGGCGCAGGGCGTTCACGCCGTGCCCGGGCGACCCGCCCAGGGCGGCCGGGCCGGCCGCCGCCGCTAAAGCAGAGGAAAGCAGTTGTCCATCGAGATCGCCAACGAGTCCGGTATCGACGTCGACACCGACGCCGTGCTCGCCGTCGCCCGCCACGCCCTCGACGAGATGGGGGTCAACCCCCTCGCCGAGCTGTCCGTGCTGCTGGTCGACATCGACTACATGACCGAGCTGAACCACCGCTGGATGGGTGGCGACGGCCCGACCGACGTGCTCGCCTTCCCCATGGACGAGGGCAGCGTCGACCACGGCCCGGGTGAGTCGGCTCCGGCCGGCGGCGAGCCCGCCCTGCTCGGCGACATCGTGCTCTGCCCGGAGGTGGCGGCGAAGCAGGCGGCCACCGCCGGGCACACGCCCGCCGACGAGCTGCACCTGCTCACCGTGCACGGCGTGCTGCACCTGCTCGGCTACGACCACGCCGAGCCGGAGGAGGAGCGGGAGATGTTCGCCCTTCAGGCTCGACTGTTGGCGAGCTGGCGGTCGACCCGCACCCAGTGATGTCCACTTCTCCGTTACTGGCGGCCGGCCCTACCGCCGGCCTTCCCGACTTCCAGCTGATCGTCTTCGCGGCCGGCCTGGTGGTGTTGGCCGGCCTGATCGCCATGACCGAGGCGGCCCTCGCCGCGGTCTCACCGGCCCGGGCCGCCGAGCTCGCCCGCGACGGTGTGCGCGGCGCCCGTACCCTCCAGGTCGTCGCCGGCGACGTCGTCCGGCACCTCAACCTGCTCCTGCTGTTGCGGCTGCTCGCCGAGCTGACCGCCACCACGCTGGTGGCGCTCGTCGCGGTGGACAGCTTCGGCGCCGGTTGGCGGGCCGCGCTGGTGACCGCCGGCGCGATGACCGTCGTCAGCTTCGTGGTGGTAGGCGTCGCCCCGCGCACCATCGGCCGGCAGCACGCCTACGCCGTGGGTCGTGCGGTGGCGCCGCTGGTCCGCTGGCTGGGCCGGGCGCTCAACCCGCTCGCGTCGTTGCTGATCCTGATCGGCAACGCGGTCACCCCGGGGCGCGGCTTCCGGGAAGGGCCGTTCGCCAGCCAGGTGGAGCTGCGGGAGCTGGTCGACCTGGCCGAGCAGCGCGGCGTGGTCGAGCACGGCGAGCGCCAGATGATCCACTCCGTCTTCGCGCTCGGCGACACCATCGCCCGTGAGGTGATGGTGCCCCGTACGGAGATGGTGTGGATCGAGGAGGGCAAGACGCTGGCGCAGGCGCTGGCGCTCTTCCTGCGGTCCGGTTTCTCCCGCATCCCGGTGATCGGCGAGAGCGTCGACGACGTGCTGGGTGTGCTCTACCTCAAGGACCTGATCCGGCGCTCCCGTGGCGGGGACCCGAGGGCCGAGCAGTTGCCGGTGGCCGAGCTGATGCGCCCGGCGACCTTCGTCCCGGAATCCAAGCCGGTCGACGACCTGCTGTCCGAGATGCAGGCGGCCCGCAACCACCTGGTCATCGTCGTCGACGAGTACGGCGGCACCGGCGGTCTGGTCACCATCGAGGACATCCTGGAGGAAATCGTCGGTGAGATCACCGACGAGTACGATGTCGAGCGCCCGCCGGTCGAATGGCTGGCGGACTCCTCGGTGCGGGTGACCGCTCGCCTGCCGGTGGAGAACCTCGGCGAGATGTTCGACACCGACCTGCCCACCGACGAGGTGGAGACGGTCGGCGGCCTGCTCGCGCAGTCGCTGGGGCGGGTGCCGATCCCGGGCGCCGAGGCCGAGGTCGCCGGTCTGCGCCTGGTCGCCGAGGGCACCACCGGCCGACGCAACCGGATCGACACGGTCCTGGTCAGCCGGGTGGAACCGGGCCATGAGCAGGACACCGCGGGGCGCGGCGAGCAGGCCGGCCCCGGGGACGACACAGACAACTTTCGAGACGACGAGAGGCAACCCGCCGATGCCTGACACACCCGCCGCGCCTGCCGCCCGGCCCACCCCCACCGCGTCGGGCGCGTTGAGCGCCGAGGACGGCAAGCTCGTCGTCCTGGCCCGGGGAGCCCGCGCGCGCGTCGGCGCTGTGGAGGGCGCCGCGGTCCGTGACCAGGACGGCCGGACGTACGCGGCGGCGAATGTCGCGCTGCCGTCGCTGACGCTCACCGCGTTGCAGTTGGCGGTCGCCTCGGCCGTGGCGGCCGGGGCGAGTCGGCTGGAGGCCGCGGTGGTGGTGACCGAGGCGTCGACACTGGACGGTGCCGGGCACGCGGCGGTGCGGGACCTCGCGGCGGACGCCCCCGTCCACGTGGCCGCTCCGGATGGCACGGTCCTCGGCACGGTGACCCAGTGAGCCCGGTGCAGGATCCGCAGGCGCGACCGTACCGGGCCGGGTTCGGCTGCTTCGTCGGCCGTCCCAACGCCGGCAAGTCGACGTTGACCAACGCCATCGTCGGCACCAAGATCGCCATCACCTCGAACAAGCCGCAGACCACCCGGCACGTCATCCGGGCGGTGCTGCACCGACCGGAGTCGCAGCTGGTCCTCGTCGACACGCCGGGTCTGCACCGCCCCCGGACGCTGCTAGGCGAACGCCTCAACGACCTGGTCCGGTCCACCTGGACCGAGGTCGACGTGATCGGCCTCTGCATCCCCGCGAACGAGCCGGTCGGGCGCGGTGACAAGTTCATCACCGGTGAGCTGGCCGGGCTGAAGGCGACCGTGCTGGCGGTGGTCACCAAGACCGACCTGGTGGACAAGCGCCAACTGGCTGAGCAACTGCTCGCGGTCAGCAAGATGGGGGAGTTCGCCGAGATCGTGCCGGTGAGCGCGGTGGCCGGGCATCAGGTGGACACGCTCGTCGACGTGATGACCAGTTACCTGCCGCCGTCGCCGCAGCTCTACCCGGACGACATGCTCACCGATGATCCCGAGCAGGTGCTGGTCGCCGAGCTGATCCGCGAGGCCGCCCTGGAGGGGGTCCGCGACGAACTGCCGCACTCCATCGCCGTGGTGGTGGAGGAGATGATCCCCGAGGGTCAGGTCATGAAGATCTACGCCGACCTGTACGTGGAGCGGCCCAGCCAGAAGGCCATCGTGCTCGGGCACAAGGCGAGTCGGCTCAAGGAGGTCGGCACCACCGCCCGTAAGCAGATCGAGGAACTGCTCGGGGGTCGCGTCTACCTCGACCTGCACGTGCGGGTTGCGAAGGATTGGCAGCGCGACCCGAGGCAACTGCGCAAGCTGGGCTTCTGACCCAGCTCATCGGGGTGCCGACCGGCGGTATGTCCACCTTTGGTCGGTTGAGGTCGGGGTCGTTTGGTGGCCGCCCCACACCGGGTAGGTAGGTTGTACCCGGCGTCCCCGACCCAGATGCAGGCTGATGCGCAACAGGTACCTCGATCTTCTCCGTTCCCTGGCCATCGTTCGAGTGGTGGTCTACCACGTCACCGGATGGGCGACCCTCACCCTCGTCTTCCCTGCCATGTCGGTGATGTTCGCGCTGGCGGGCTCACTGATGGCCGCGTCGCTGACCCGCGCCGGACCGGCGGCGGTGGGGCGTCGGCTGCGGCGGCTGCTGCCGTCGCTGTGGGTGGTCGCGGTGGTCTTCGTACCGGCCATGCTGTTCACCGGGCTGCCGGTGAGCCCTCGGGTGCTGCTGTGGCTGTTCCCGGTCGCCGACCCGCCGGCCAACCACTGGGGGGCGCTGGCGTTGAGCGTCATCTGGTATTTGCGCGACTACCTGTGGTTCGTGTTCGCCTCGCCGGTCGCGTGGTGGCTGTTCCGGCGTGCCCCGCTGCCGACCCTGCTCGCCCCGTACCTGCTGCTGGTGACGATCGAGGTGGGGATCTACCCGGCGCCGTCGGTGCTGCGCGAGTTCGGGCTCTACTTCGGAGCCTGGCTGCTCGGCTTCGCCCACCACGCCGGGATGCTGCGTCGGCTCTCCAACCGGCTGCTGTACCCCGTGGCCGCCGCCCTCGCCGTGGCCGGCGGCGCCTGGATCATCGCGCACCCCGGCCCGCGCGGGTACGACCTCAACGACAACCACCTGGGCAACGCCCTCTGGTCGGCCGCGTTCATCCTGATCGTGCTGGGTCGGGCACCGGCCGGGATCGCCTGGCTGAGCCGGAGCCGACTGGCCGACCGGGCGGTGACCGTGCTCAACCGGCGGGCGCTCACCGTCTACCTCTGGCACATGCCGTTCGTGGTGGCGCTCACCCCACTGGTCGACGTGGTGGGCTGGTCCCACCAGGACCCGGTGGGCCTGGCCATCCGGGTGCTGCTGGTCTTCGCCCTGGTCGGGCTGGTCACCCTGGCCGTCGGCTGGGTCGAGGACGTCGCCGCCCGCCGCCGCCCGGAGCTGATCCCCGGAGGCGGGACGACCGGCGGACCAGCGGTGGTGCCGGCGCAGCGGGTGGCCGGGGAAGCGGCCAGCGTCGAGATCAACGCTCGCTGATCGTGAGGTTGCCGCTCTTGGCCGAACCGTCGAGCACCAGGGACGCGGCAGGGTTGTCCACGACGGTGACGGTCTCGTCACCGGAGTCGGCGTTGGACCGGACCCGGTAGCTGCCCCGCGGCACCAGCAGCGTGACGTCGCCGCTGGAGGCGTGGACCCGGGCCGAGGCGGGCTGGTCCAGTTCGACGTTGACATTGCCGGAGCGGGCTTCGGCGTCGACAGTGCCGCCCAGCCGGCGTGCGGTGATATCTCCGGACGAGGCGCGCAGCCGAACCGCCGCGGCAGCCTCGTTCACCTCGATGTTGCCGGAGCGGGTCTCCACCCCGAGCGCGCCCGACGCGCCGGAGATCCGTACGTCACCCGAGGTCACCTGAAGCTCCACGGTGCCGACCCGGGTCAGCTCGACGTTGCCGGAGGTGGTCTCGCCCTGCACCGACACCCCCTCCGGCACCGTCACCTCGTAGGAGACGCTGCACCGCGAGCCGCAGTCGGTGTCCAGCACCAGCTCGCTGCCCTTGATCTCGTACCGGGTGTTGTCCGGTTCACCGCCCTGGTAGCGCACCACCCGCTTGATCCGCACCTCGGACGCCGGGCCGGTGCCGCGGACCACCACGTCGCCCGAGCTCCCGGAGAGCCGGATCGTGGTGATCTGGACCGCCTCGGTGTTGTCGTAGTCGAGGCGGCGGAACGACAGGTTGTCGCACCCAGCGAGCACGATGAGGGTGGTGGCGAGCCCAAGCGCGACGGGAGTGACGACGCGACGACGGCGCGGGGTGGTGGTCAGGTGCAGTGCCATGGCCAGCACGCTACGGCCGAGCACGAGCCGGCCGCATCGGGGTTCAACCGCGCTTGCACCCCGAACCAACCCTGATTTCACACCCCGAGGGAGAATGACCCGATGGCCGGGTACCGCCGACAGCTCTACCGCGACGACGCGGTGGTGCTGCGTGTGCAGAAACTCGGCGAGTCCGACCGGATCATCACGCTGCTCACCCGCCGGCACGGCCGGCTGCGTGCGGTGGCCCGCGGGATCCGCCGCACCACCAGCAAGTTCGGCGCCCGGCTGGAGCCGTTCGGCCACGTCGACCTCCAGCTCGCCGGTGACCCGAAGGGCAATCACGGCAGCTCCCTGCACACCATCAGCCAGGTCGAGGGCATCGACCTGTACGGCAAACGGTTCCTGGGTGACTACCCGCGCTACACGGCGGCCAGCGCGATCGCCGAGACCGCCGAGCGGCTGACCCCGGTGGAACGGGAACCGTCGCTGCGGCTGTTCCAGCTCACCGTCGGCGCGCTGAAGGCGCTGTCCCGGGGCGAGCACGCCACCACCCTGGTGCTCGACGCGTACCTGCTGCGCGGGATGTCCCTGGCCGGCTGGGCGCCCGCGCTGGTCGCCTGCGCGGTCTGCGGCACGACCGGGCGACACCGGGCGTTCTCGGTGCCGGCCGGCGGCACCGTCTGCCCGGATTGTCGGCCACCCGGTGCGGCTCATCCCGCGCCGGCCACCATCGATCTGATGTCCGCGCTCACCACCGGCGACTGGGTGATCGCCGACGCCACCGACACCGCCGTACGTCGGGAATGCAGTGGGCTGGTCGCCGCGCACCTGCAGTGGCACCTGGAGCGCGCGCTACGCTCGCTGCCGCTGGTCGACCGGGGTCCCTCGGCGGCCGGCACCGCCTCGCCGCCGGAAGGCACCGGGGCGGTGGTGCTCCGGCCACACGACGGCGTCGAGGCCGGGGCGGACGGCGCGAACAGGGAGTGACCGAGTGATCCGATCGAAGAAGGCCGGCCGACGCGAGCCGACCCCGCCCACACCACACCCGTCCGGGGCCCGCCCTCCGGCGCTGCCCACCGAGGCGGTGCCGAAGCACGTGGCGGTGGTGATGGACGGCAACGGCCGCTGGGCCAAGGACCGCGGGCTGCCCCGCACCAAGGGGCACGAGGCGGGGGAGCACAGCCTCTTCGACACCATCGAGGGTGCCATCGAGATGGGCATCCCGTACCTGTCGGCGTACGCGTTCTCCACCGAGAACTGGCGGCGCTCGCCCGACGAGGTCCGGTTCCTGATGGGTTTCAACCGGGACGTGATCCGTCGCCGCCGGGACCAACTGGTCGACCTCGGGGTCCGGGTGGTGTGGTCGGGCCGGTCCGGTCGGCTGTGGAAGAGCGTCATCTCCGAGTTGCAGACCGCCGAGGAGATGTCCCGCGACAACACGACGCTGACCCTGCAGTTCTGCGTCAACTACGGCGGGCAGGCCGAGATCGGTGACGCCGCCGCCGCGATCGCGCGGGATGTGGCGGCCGGCCGGTTGGATCCGGCGAAGGTCACCGAGAAGACCGTGGCGAAGTACCTCTACCACCCGGAGATCCCGGAGGTCGACCTGTTCCTGCGCCCCTCCGGGGAGGAGCGGATCTCCAACTTCCTGCTCTGGCAGACCGCGTACGCCGAGCTGGTCTTCCTGGACACGCTCTGGCCCGACTTTGACCGCCGTCACCTCTGGTACGCCTGCGAGTTGTACGCGCAGCGCGACCGACGCTTCGGCGGCGCGCTGCCCAACCCGGTCGCACCGGTTATCTGAGCCCACGCGCTTACCCGCACGTCACTCTGGGTATCAGAGACGTCAGAAGCCACTGACGGAGGTGAACCCACATGATCCAGAAGCGCATTGCCCAGTGGGCGGTGATGGCGGTCGCGGTGCCGTTGGCCGCAGCCGGTGCCCGACGACTCAGCCATACCCTGGAGGCCCGGCGTGGTCCCTCCGGGGCGACCCGGTTGCTGACCAAGGGTGCGGACCTGATGCGTCCGCAGAAGGCCAAGCGCCGCCGCTTCTTCTGACCATCCCCCCCACCCGTCCCCGACGCCGCCCGCACCCCTTGCGGGCGGCGTCGCCGCATCCCCGCCCCCGCCCCCACCCGCGCCCCCACCCCCACCCGCGCCCCCGCGCCCCCGCGCCCCCGCGCCCCCGCGCCCTCGCGCCCTCGCCCCCCGCCCCCGCGCTCGCCGTTCACCCCGCCCGCCATGCCCCGGTCGATCATGGAGTTGTGGTGGGAAGATTCGGTGCTTTTGCGACTTGCATCCCCCACCACAACTCCATGATCGACCCAGTCGGGGTCGGGTGGGTCGGGGTGGGTCAGGAGCGAGGACGGCGGGGCGGGGCAGGGCGACAGGCGAGGCGAACGGGCGGGTGAGAGCGGACGGGTGGGGCGGGGCTAGGGCGTGGCGGACGGGTGGGGCGGGGCGGGGCGGGGTGAGCGAAGGGGTGGGGCGGATGGGCAGGGTGGGCTGCGCGGTTGGGGCAGCTCCTGATCGGGGGCGGTATACGCGCGGGTGGGTGCGGTCGTTTCGGGGTCCTGTGCAAGGGCGGCGGGTAGGGTCCGGAGGTGGTGGGACGACGGCGGTTGGGGGAGATATGCGGGATCTCCGATTCAAGATGATCATGGCGTTGAACGCCGCCGATCTGGGCGATCCGATCTGCGAGCAGGTGGCCGAGATCTGCGCCGAGATCGCCGAGCAGCACTGCGCCGAGTTCGGCCACACACCGCAGCTGCGCACCGGCGAGATCGCCGAACTGGCCATCGGTGAGCCGGCAATGAGTTGGGCACCGTCGACCCCCGACGCCGGGCAGCGTGCCTGGTGACCGCGCCCGCACCCGCTGTCGACATCCGTCGGGCCGATGATCGCTTCGCCACCCGGATCTCCTGGCTGGACTCCAAGCACTCCTTCTCGTTCTCCCGGCACTACGACCCGGCCAACACCCACCACGGTCTGCTGCTGGTCAACAACGACGACGTGGTCCGACCGGGGGCCGGCTTCGAGACCCACCCGCACCAGGACATGGAAATTGTGACCTGGGTGCTGCGCGGTTCGCTGGTGCACCAGGACTCGACCGGGCACTCCGGGGTGATCTACCCGGGGCTGGCCCAGCGGATGAGCGCCGGCACCGGCATTCTGCACTCGGAGAAGAACGACGCCTGGCGGCTCAACAACCAGGAGCCGCACAGCGACCCGGTGCACTTCGTGCAGATGTGGGTGCTCCCCGACGAGGAGGGCATCGACCCCGGCTACGAGCAGTTGGAGATCGAGGACGAGCTGCTCCGCGGGGGTCTGGTGCCGGTCGCCTCCGGGATGGAGCGCTACGACGGGGCGTCCGCGATCCGAATCCGCAACCGGTACGCGACGCTGCACGCCGCCCGGCTCGCCCCCGGCGACGAGGTCACCATCCCCGACGCGCCCTACGTGCACCTCTACGTGCCCAACGGCACGGTGACCCTGGAGGGCAGCGGCCCGCTCGGCAGTGGCGACGCGGCCCGGCTCACCATGACCGGTGGCCGGCGGGTCACCGCCGACGAACCGGCCGAGATCCTCGTCTGGGAGATGCACGCCACGGTCGCCTGACCCGCCCCCACCCGCCCCACCCCACCCCGCCCCACCCCACCCCGCCCCAACCCGCCCCGCCCCACCCCGCCCCGCCCCACCCCGCCCCGTCGATCATGGGGTTGTGGTGGGTGACAAATCGCCCTCCCGGCCCCAAGCCGGGCACCACAACTCCTTGATCGACGGAGCCGGGCTGTCTCCGCTCTGGGATCTTGCGCCAAATGGCCGTGGTGGCCTCCCTGCGTGGGAGGCCACCACGGCCAGAATCGAGCCCGGTGCGGGCGCGGGGGCGCCGGGCCGGCTACGCCGGGGACTCGGTGCGGTCGGCGGCCCAGGTGGTGTGGAACGAGCCGTCGCGGTCCACCCGCTGGTAGGTGTGCGCGCCGAAGTTGTCCCGCAGACCCTGGATCAGCGCGGCGGGCAGCCGCTCCGCGCGCAGCGCGTCGAAGTACGCCAGCGACGACGAGAAGGCGGGCGTCGGTACACCCGCCCGGGTCGCGTCGGCCACCACCCGTCGCCAACTCGGTACGCCAGCGCTGACCGCCTCGGCGAAGTACGGCGCCACCAGCAGCGTCGGCAGGTCGGGCTGCTCGTCGTACGCCTCGCGGATCCGGTTGAGGAAGCGGGCCCGGATGATGCAGCCGCCCCGCCAGATCGTCGCGGTGCCGCCGAGGTCGATGTCCCAGTTGTATTCCTGGCTGCCCGCGCGGATGTGGTCGAAGCCCTGCGCGTACGCGACGATCTTGGAAGCGAGCAGCGCCCGGCGGACGTCCTCGACGAAGGTCTCCCGGTCGCTGACCTGCCACTTCTCACCCGCGTCGGGGAATGCCCGACGGGCCGCCTCGCGCTGGTCGACGTGCCCGGAGAGCGAGCGCGCGAACGTCGCCTCGGCGATCCCGGTGATCGGAATGCCCAGGTCCAGTGCGCTCTGCACGGTCCACCGACCGGTGCCCTTCTGCTCGGCCCGGTCCTGCACGATGTCCACGAAGGACCGGCCGGTCGCCGCGTCGGTGTGCGCGAGCACGTCGGCGGTGATCTCGATGAGGAACGACTCCAGCTCGCCGTTGTTCCAGTCGCGGAAGATCTCCGCGATCTCGGCCGGCGTCGCGTCCAGGCCGGCCCGAAGCAGGTCGTACGCCTCGGCGATGAGCTGCATGTCGGCGTACTCGATGCCGTTGTGCACCATCTTGACGAAGTGCCCGGCGCCGTCCGGCCCGACGTGCATGCAGCACGGCACGCCGTCCACCTGGGCGGCGATCTTCTCGAACATCGGCCCGAGCTTGGCGTACGACTCGGCGGAACCGCCCGGCATGATGCTCGGCCCGCGCAGTGCGCCCTCCTCGCCGCCGGAGACGCCGGTGCCGCTGAAGTGCAGCCCCTGGGCCCGCAGCGCCTCCTCCCGACGGCGGGTGTCGGCGAAGTGGGCGTTGCCACAGTCGACGATGATGTCGCCCTCGTCGAGCAGCGGCACCAACTCGTCGATCACCGCGTCGGTGGGCGCGCCGGCCTTGACCATGACGATGACCGCGCGGGGGCGCTCCAGCGACGCCACGAAGTCGGCCATCGTCTCGCCCGGCACGAACGTGCCCTCGTCGCCGTGCTCGGCGACCAGGCTGCGGGTGCGCTCCGGCGAGCGGTTGTGGATCGCCACCGTGAAGCCGTTGCGGGCCAGGTTGCGGGCCACATTGCGACCCATCACCGCCAGCCCGGTCACACCGATTTGTGCCCTCGCCTGATCAGCCATTCGTGCCGCCACCTCTCGTCACACCACTATCAGCGGTTGAAAACTTACCGTGATGTGGGCCGATACGGACCAGTGATCGGCGTCCCGCTACTGCCCGTAACCTGGCAGTTGTCGATGGCGGCTCGGGCTTTCGGCGGTGGTGGACGGGCCCGCGCAGGGAAACGTGTCGTCATCGCGCCCGGTGGGAGTCAGCCTTCGGCGAGACGGGCTTCGATTCGGGCGATCTTCCCGGTGAGCGCGTCGGTGACCCCGGGCCGAATGTCGGCCTTGAGCACCACACTCACCCGGGGCGCCTGCGCGGCGACCACGTCGACCGCCCGCTTCACCACCGCCATCACCTCGTCCCATTCGCCCTCGACGGTGGTGAACATGGCATCGGTCCGGTTGGGCAGGCCGGACGCCCGGACCACCCGTACCGCCTCGGCGACCAGATCGCCCACGGAATCGTCACCGCCGAGCGGGGTGATCGAGAACGCGATCAGCATGTGCCGATCGTGCCAGCAAAACCGGATGCGCGTCGGTCGGGCGGTGGCCTAGGGTACGGACATGCGTAACTGACGCCCCCTTTCCGAGCCGGCCCGCCGTCCCGCGTCGCGGTCCGTGCGCTCCCGGGCGTCCCGCATCCCCTCCCCGCCGTTCGGCGGCGATGGCCCTGCCTGGCCCCGGTGAGCAGTCCCTTCCCACTCGACCGTCGCGCGACGGCGGTCACCAGCCGATCCGACCGACCGCCGCAGCGCGGGACCGGCCGTTCCGGTCGGCATTGAAGGAGGCCCGGATGCCTACCAGGCGCAATCCGAAGAAGTTCCGTACCCCGTCGGCGACGCCCCTCGGCGTCGACCCGGCGGCCGGCCACGGACCGTTCCGACCCACCCTCCCCGCCCTCGACCGCACGGCCGAGCCGGTCCTGCCGGCGGTGCTGGCTGAGCCGGTCCTGCCGGCGGTGGTCCCGGACGAGGTGGCGCTGCCGGTGGACGTTCCGCCGACGGTCGACGTGCCGGCGGTGGCCGACGCGCCGGCGGTGGGGGAGCTGCCGAAGTCGGCCGTGCGCCGATCGGCACCGACGGCCGGTCCGCCCCAGGGCGGCGGCAACCGTTCCGGCGGCGGCCGCAGCCAGCACGCCGGACAGGCCCGCCGCTACGCCTTCCGCCGCAGCTGATCGGGCCCGCTGGCTGATCGAGCCGCCCGCTGGCTGATCGGGCCGCGGGCTGATCGGGCCGCCCGCCGGGTGACGACAACGACAGCAGGGACGCGGTGGCGACGGAGGTCACCGCGTCCCTGACGTCGTGCGGATTCCGCCGACGCGCGGCGGGCAGACTCAGCTGATCAGAGGGCGGAAGGTGCCCAGGGCGACGCTTGTGCCCAGTGCGGCGGCGGCGAGCACGACGGCCCCGAGGATGAGGAGCGTGTCGGCGCGGGTGAAGCGCTGCCTGCGGGCGACGGTACGGGGGGTGCCGGCATCGAAGCCACGCGCGTCCATCGCCACCGCCAACCGGGTGCCTCGACGGATCGCCCCCACCAGCAGCGCGAACGCGGTGGAGGCGAAGAGCCGGAGCTTCGCCAGCGGGTTGCGTCCCGCGTCGACGCCCCGCGCACGCCGAGCCATGCTGATCATCTGCCACTCCTGACCGAGCAGCGGCACCAGCCGGAACGCGGCCAGCGCCCCGATGGCGAACCGGGCCGGCGCCTTCGCGTTCTGGATCAACGCGTCGGCTAGGTCGGTGGGGTCGGTGGTCGCGAAGACGATCACGCCGGGCAGCGCCACCGCGAAAACCCGCAGCACCAGGCCGAGCGCGGTGAGCAGCACGCCGGTGCTCACCAGCACCGGCCCCGCGTCCAGAAGGACCCGGCCGGACCGGTCGGCGGCGAACAGCACCAGGGTGACCAGGATGCCGGCGGCGCTGAGCAGCAGTGGCCAGGCCCGCCGGGCCAGTACCCGGTAGCGGATGCCGAACAGCGGCAGGACGGCCAGTTCGATGGCGATGGCGATCGCCGGGGCCACCGGGTCCAGAGTCGCCAGCAGGGTGAACGAGAAGGCGAGTGCGGCGGCCACCTTCGCCACCGGGTTGCGGCGGGCCAACGGCGCGTCCGGCGCGGCGACCGGTTCGATGCTGATCATCAGTTGTGGTCCGAGGCGGGTCGCAGGGTGACGGTACGGTCGGCGAGCGCGGCGACGAAGTCCGCGTCGTGGGTGACCGTGACCACGCCGTGCCCGGCGTCGCGCAGGTCGGCGAAGAGGTCGACCAGCTCCCGCCAGGTCCGTCGGTCCTGGCCGAAGGTGGGTTCGTCGCAGATCAGCAGGCGTGGCGCGGTGGCCAGGGCGGTCGCCACGCTCAGCCGCCGCGCCTCGCCACCGGAGAGGGTGTACGGGTTGGCAGCGGCGAGCCGGGTCAGCCGCAGCCGGTCCAGCAGCCCGGCCACGGTCTCCGTGACGGTCGCCTCGGGTTGCCCGGTGCGGCGCGGGCCGAGCGCCAGCTCGTCGAAGACCGTGCTGGTGACGAACTGGTGCTCCGGATCCTGGAAGACCGACCCGATCCGCCGGGCCAACACGGGGGCCCGCCACCGGTGCGGGGGAGTGCGGTGGTGCGCGTCGGCCAGCTCGGGGGACGCGGTGACCCGCCCGCTGCCCGGCCGCAGCAGACCGCCGAGCAGCAACGCCAGGGTGGACTTCCCGGCACCGTTCGGTCCGCGTACGGCGAGTGCCTCACCGGCGCGTACCGTCAGGTCGATGTGGCCCAGCCGGGGCGGCAGGCCGAGCCGGTCGGCGGTGAGCAGCAGCTCCCCGGGGCTGGTGGTGGCCGTCCGGCGCGCGATGGGGTGACCGGGCACCCAGACCCCCTCGGCGGCCAGGGCGGCGCCGTGGGCGGCGAAGACCGCCTCGGGGGTGCCGTCCGCGCGGACGCCGCCACCCGGTTCCAGGACGACCACCCGGTCGACCAGCGGTAGTGCCTCGGCGACCCGGTGTTCGACCAGGATCAGCGTGGTGTCGGCGTCCAGCGCGCTGGCCACCGCGTGCCGGACCAGGTCCGCCCCGGCCGGGTCGAGGTTGGCGGTCGGCTCGTCGAGCAGCAGCAGTGCGGGGCGCAGGGCCAGCGCGCCGGCCAGGGCGAGGCGTTGCTGTTCGCCGCCGGAGAGCGCCGCGGTGTGGCGGTCCCGGGGGTACGGGAAGCCGACCCGGTGCAGCGCCTCGTCCACCCGGGGCCAGATCTCGTCGGCCGGCACGCCCCGGTTCTCCAGCCCGAACGCGACGTCGTCGCCGCAGCGCGCCATGACCAGTTGGGTCTCCGGGTCCTGGAAGACCACGCCGACCCGTTCCCGCCCTTTGCGGGGGTCGAGCCCGTCGATCTCGACGGTGCCCTCCTGCTCGCCGGAGTCCTCGGGAAGTAGCCCCGCCAGCGCGCTGAGCAGGGTGCTCTTACCCGCCCCGGACGGTCCGAGCAGCAGAACCCGCTCCCCGGCCTCGATCTGCAGGTCCACCCCGCGCACCGCCCAGGCCCGTCGCCCGGCGTGCCGCCACCCGAACCCCCGCAGCAGTACCCCGCCCACGACCCCACCCCCTCCCAGCCCCGCCCTGCCCCTCTTGCCCCCCGTTGATCAAGAGGTTTGCGTCACCGGAAGCCGATTTGCTGACGCAAACCTCTTGATCAACGCCAATGAGTGGGGGTGGGTTAGATCAGGGCTCGGTTTCGGCCGGCGGGGAAGCGGTCCAGGACGCCGGTGTTGGCCAGGGCCTTGGTGAGCAGCCAGCCGCCGAAACCGGCGATCACGGTGGCGCTGACGATGGTGAGCAGCGCGTACGGAATGCGGTAGTCGGTCAGCGCGTAGTCGACGTTCCAGACGAAGAAGTCGAACAGCGCGGCGCTGAGGCCGGTCAGCGCACCGGCGAACACCGCGGTCGGCAGCCGGAACGACCGGTACCGGAAGGCGGCGAAGGCCAGCTCGGCGCCGATGCCCTGCACGATGCCCTGCGGGATCACCGTGCCGGCCCACTGGCTGCCCAGCAGCGCGGACAGGACCGCGGCCACGGTCTCGCAGTAGAGCGCGGCGCCAGGCTTACGGATGACCAGCCCACCGATCACCGCCGGCATCAGCCAGACGCCGTACAGCAGCGTCTGCGCCGGCGGGAAGAACGCGAAGGCACCCTCGGTGGCGCTCCAGACCAGGCCCCAGGCCCAGAAGATGACGCCGAAGGCGACAGCGATCACCGAGGCGACCACGATGTCGATGGTGCGCCAACGATTGGTGGTGTTGTCCATGGTTGCTCCCAGTTCTAGGAAGAGAACCAGGAGAAGACGCACGCCGCGCCCGGTGGCACCGGACTGCGGCGCGGCTGGAGGTCGACCGAACTCCCTGCGCTGGCATTACCCAGATCAGGTTCGAGGGTCTGCGGGCGTGCCCGCACTCTCAGCGCTGTGCGCTCCCCTGTCGGATATGAAGTTGTCTCGCTGACGCTAACACCGACCCTGGTCGCCAGCCCAGCTGGGCACCGCCTGACCTGCGGGAGCGGCCGTCCGGCCCGAGCCTGGGTACGCTTCCGATCATGCGGGTTGACGCGCGAGGCTTCACGTTCGACGTGACCGTCGACGGTCCACCGGACGGCGTACCCGTCCTGCTGCTGCACGGTTTCCCGCAACACAGCGGTGAGTGGGACGACGTGACGCCGAGGCTGCACCCGGGTGGGCTGCGCACGTACGCGCTGGACCAGCGCGGCTACTCGCCCGGCGCCCGACCCTCGGCGGTGGCCGACTACCGGATCCCCGAACTCGTCACCGACGTGGTGGCGGTGCTCGACGCGCTCGGGCTGGACGCCGTCCACCTGGTCGGCCACGACTGGGGCGCGGTCGTGGCCTGGGCGGTCGCCGCCCGGCAGCCCGAGCGGGTCCACACGTTGACCGCGGTGTCCGTACCGCATCCGGCAGCCATGGCACACGCCCTCGCCAGCGATGGGCAACAGAAGGCCCGCTCGTCGTACATGGCGCTGTTCCGCAAGCCGGACAAGGCGGAGAAGGTGCTGCTGGCGTGGCACGCGACGGCGCTTCGCAAGCTGCTCGGCGGGGTGGGCGACTCCTCCCGGGTGAACCGGTACGCCGACCCGATGCGCGAGCCGGGGGCGCTCACGGCCGCGCTGAACTGGTACCGGGCGATGTCCCGCGCCGACCTGGCCAACGTCGGCCCGGTCGCGGTGCCCACCACGTACGTCTGGAGTGACCGGGACGTCGCGATCGGCCGGACCGCCGCTGAGGCGTGCGCGGCGAACGTCACCGGTGACTACCGCTTCGTGCAGCTCGCCGGGGTGAGTCACTGGATCCCGGACACCGCCCCGGCCCCGCTCGCCGAGGCGATCCTGGCCCGCACCGGCGGAACGGCCCAAGCCGGCGGAACGGCCTGAGCGGTGCGGGCCAACGAGGGAGAGTCGTGGTGACGACGGGCGCCAACGGGCCGGGCAGCCGTCGCTCGATCGCCGCGCAGCTGCGCGTGCTGGGCGTACGCCCCGGCTCGACGCTGCTGGTGCACGCCGCGCTGCGTCCGTTGGGCTTCGTCAGCGGCGGTCCGCACGCGGTGGTGCTCGCCCTGCGCGACGCGCTCGGCCCGGACGGCACGATCGTCGTGCCCACCCACACACCCGACAACAGCGACCCCGCGCGGTGGAGCAACCCGCCGGTGCCGGCGGGTTGGTGGCCGCTGATCCGCGCGGAGATGCCAGGCTTCGACCCGGCGGTCACACCCAGCCGGTTCATGGGGGCGGTCGCCGAGACGGTCCGCGGCTGGCCCGGGGCGCTGCGCAGCTCCCATCCGCAGGTGTCGTTCGCCGCGCTCGGCCCCGCCGCCGAGCAGGTGGTCGCCGGGCACACCCGGGCGGACATGCTCGGCGAGGGCTCCCCGCTGGCCCGCCTCCACGACCTGGACGCCGACGTGTTGCTGCTCGGTGTGGACCACTCGGTGAGCACCTCGCTGCACCTGGCCGAGTACCGCTGCCCCGGCTCGCCCCGGGAACGGGTCGGTGCCGCTGTGCGTACCGCCGACGGTGGTCGGGAGTGGGTGTGGTGGCAGGACGTACGGCTCGACGCGGACGACTTCGCGGCGTTGGGCAGGGACCTGGAGGCCACCGGGGCGGTCCGCACCGCACCGGTCGGCACCGGGACCGGCAGGTTGATGCGCCAGCGGGCGGCGGTCGACTTCGCGGTTCGCTGGCTGGCCCGCAACCGAACGACGGAGGACGTATGACGGTGAGCGCCGAGGATTACCTGGCCGTGGTGACCGAGACGATCGGCCGGGTGGCCACCACTCAGCGGGAGGCGGTCGGGCGGGCCGCCGACCTGATCGCCGAGGCCGTCCGAGCCGACGGCGTGGTGCACGCGTTCGGCACCGGGCACTCGGAGGCCCTCGCGATGGAGATCGCCGGACGGGCGGGCGGACTGGTGCCGACCAACCGGATCGCGCTCCGCGACCTGGTGCTGCTCGGCGGCGAACCGGCCGAACGGCTCGGCCCGCTGCTGGAACGGGACCCGGCCGTCGCGCACCGCCTCTACGAGCTGGCCCCGGTGCGCCCCACCGACGTCTTCGTGCTCGCCTCGAACTCCGGGGTCAACGGCGCGATGGTGGAGTTCGCCACGCTGGTGAAGGAGCGCGGTCACGGGCTGGTGGCGATCACCTCGGCGCAGCACTCCGGCCGGATGACCTCCCGGCACCCGTCCGGGCGCAAGCTGAGCGACCTCGCCGACGTGGTGCTCGACAACGGCGCGCCGTACGGCGATGCGACGCTGCCCCTGCCCGGCGGTGGCGCGGTCGGCGCGGTCTCCTCGATCACCGCGGCGCTGCTGGCTCAGCAGGTGACCGTTGAGGTGGTGGCGCGGTTGCTGGCGGCGGGGGAGCGGCCCCCGGTCTACCTGTCGGCGAACATCCCGGACGGGGACGCGCACAACAACGAGCTGGAGGCGCGGTACGCGGGCCGCATCCGACGCGGAGCCTGACGCCGCCAGCACGATAACGGCGGATGTCGTGAACCTGTTTCGCGCCCGGCCGGGTGGGGCATTGGCGTTGCTGCCGGCGGCCGGGACCGCCGGCAGTAGCGTCTCACCGGAGGTAGCACGTGTCCAAGGAGACCGAGAAGCAGCGCTGGCAGCGCAACTTCGCTGACCTGCTGCAAGAGTTGCGGGTTGCCCAGACCGGCGTGCAGATCCTCTTCGCCTTCCTGCTCACCCTGCCGTTCAGCAACGGGTTCACCGAGACCACCGAGTTCCAGCGGGACGTCTACATCGTGGCGTTGCTCGCGGCGGCCGCCGCCACCGCGCTGATCATCTCGCCGGTGGCGTTCCACCGGGCGCTGTTCCGGCAGGGTCGCAAGCCGGAGCTGGTCCGCTTCGCGCACCGGATGGCCACCGGCGGCCTCGCCTTCATGCTGATCGCGATGGTCAGCGCGGTACTGCTGATCACCGACTTCGTGCTGGACCGGCCCATCGCGTTCGTGCTCAGCGCGCTGGCCGGCATCTGGTTCCTCGCCTTCTGGGTGGTCCTGCCGTTCGCCCGGCGTAACTGGGGTGAGGACGACATCGACGACGATGACGACGACCCGGACACGACCATCGGACGCTGACCGCGTTGATCTTCACGCAGCGCTACCCCTGGGTAACAACCGGGGGTAGCGTGGCGGTAGCCGCATCGAGCTTCGAGGGGGCAGCCGTGACCACGACGCAGAACGGCCGACCGGCACCGGACGGCCCCGACTCCGACACCACCGCGGCCGCCGGGCAGGTCTCCGAGAAGGAGGCCCGGCAGGTCGCCGAGGCCGCCCGCGAGTCCACCTGGGACCGGCCCAGCTTCGGCAAGGAGTTGTTCCTCGGCCGGCTCCGGCTCGACCTGATCGATCCGTGGCCCCGATCCGATCCGGACGACGTGGCTCGCGCGGAGGAGTTCCTTGGTCGGTTCCGCGCCTTCCTGACCTCCGAGGTGGACGGTGCCGCCATCGAACGGGACGCATCCATACCCGACTCGGTGTTCCACGGCCTGGCCGACCTCGGCGCGTTCGGCATGAAGATCGACCGGAAGTACGGCGGTCTCGGGCTGAGCAACCTGCACTACTGCCGGGCGCTCATGCTGGCCGGTTCGGTCAGCCCGGCCATCGGCGCGCTGCTCTCGGCCCACCAGTCGATCGGCGTGCCGCAGCCACTGAAGATGTTCGGCACCGCCGAGCAGAAGCAACGCTTCCTGCCCCGGCTCGCCGCCGGTGAGGTGTCCGCGTTCCTGCTCACCGAGCCGGATGTCGGCTCCGACCCGGCCCGCCTGGGCACCGTCGCCGAGCCGACCGAGGACGGCACGGGTTACCGGCTCAACGGGGTGAAGCTCTGGGCCACCAACGGCATCGTGGCCACCCTGCTGGTGGTGATGGCCCGGGTGCCGGCCAGCGAGGGGCGTCGCGGCGGGATCACCGCGTTCGTGGTGGACGGCGACAGCGCCGGCATCACCGTCGAACGGCGCAACGAGTTCATCGGCCTGCGCGGCCTGGAGAACAGCCTGACCCGGTTCCACGACGTGTTCGTCCCCGCCGAGAACGTCATCGGCGGCGAGGGCAAGGGGCTGAAGATCGCCCTGACCACGCTGAACACCGGCCGGCTCTCGCTACCGGCGATGTGCGTGGGCGCCGGCAAGTGGGCGTTGAACGTGGCCCGCGGGTGGGCCGCCGACCGGGTCCAGTGGGGACGACCGGTGGGCGAGCACGAGGCGGTCGCGCAGAAGCTCTCCTTCATCGCCGCCACCACGTACGGCATGGAGACCATGCTCGACCTCTGCTGCCTGCTCGCCGACGACGACCGCAACGACATCCGGATCGAAGCCGCGCTGGTCAAGCTGTACGCCAGCGAGATGGCCTGGAAGATCGCCGACGAGCTGATCCAGATCCGGGGCGGGCGCGGCTACGAGACGGCCGACTCGCTGGCCGCCCGGGGCGAACGCGCCGCCGCCGTCGAACAGATGATGCGCGACCTGCGCATCAACCGGATCTTCGAGGGCTCGACCGAGATCATGCACCTGCTGATCGCGCGGGAGGCGGTCGACGCCCACCTGTCGGTGGCCGGCGACATCATCGACCCGGACGCGGGGTTGGGCCGCAAGGCCCGAGCCGGCGCGCGAGCGGGCGCCTTCTACGCGAAGTGGCTGCCCACGCTCGCCGTGGGCCGGGGGCAGCGCCCCACGGCGTACGCCGAGTTCGGCCGGCTCGCCGCGCACCTGCGCCAGGTGGAGCGGTCGTCGCGCAAGCTGGCCCGGTCGACGTTCTACGCGATGTCGCGCTGGCAGGGAAAGATGGAGCGCAAGCAGGCGTTCCTCGGCCGGGTGGTGGACATCGGCGCGGAGTTGTTCGCGATGTCCGCGGTCTGCGTCCGGGCCGCCGCCGAACGGGACAGCCGCCCGGAGAACGTCGAGCTGGCCGATCTGTTCTGCCGGCAGGCACGGGTACGGGTGGATGCCCTGTTCGCCGCACTGTGGGACAACACCGACTCGGTCGACACCGCCGCCGCGAGGCGCATCCTCGCCGGCCGGTACGCGGGCCTGGAGGAGGGCGTGCTCACCCCGTCCGACGAGCTGCCCTGGGTGGCCCGCTGGTCGCCCGGCCCGTCCACCGCCGAGGACGTCCGCCGTCGCATCCCCCCGAAGCCGTGAACCGGGCCGGCGTGGGCCGCCGGCGCTCGGTCAGCGGGAGATTCCCCAGGCCAGCACGCCCGCCAGGATCAGACCATTGAGCCCGGCCAGGGCCAGGTACGCCGCGGGTGGGATCTTCTTGCCCCGACGGACGAAGGAGACCAGGACGGCGGCGTAGCCGAGCAGCAGGACGGCGATGACGACGAGGAAGTAGAACACCCGACGACTTTAGCGGCCCCGGCCGCGTAGCCCCAGTTGGCGCAGCTCCAACGCGGCCAGCGCGTCGACTGTCGCGTCGTCGCCGCGCCGCCACGCCTCGGCCACGTCCGGCGCGATCCGGGTCAGTTGGCCCAGTGGCTGGGTGGCCAGCGCGCGCAGGGCGAGCAGGTCCCGGCCGGCCGGCCCGGCGGCCAACTTCGCCGCTGAGCCGGCCCGGCGCATCCAGCGGACCCGTAGCGGGAGCCAACCGAAGAGCACCAGGCCGAGCGGGAAGATCAGCACCGCGACGGCCAGCGCGAGCGCGAGTTGGTCGACCAGGTGCTGCTGGTCGCGGCCGGCGTCGGCGAGCGATCGGGCGGCGTCGGCGGCGCGCTGGAACGGTGCGGTGAGTTCGTCGCCGACCAGCGGCACCCGGCGGACCTTCCCGCCGGCGTCGGCCAGGTTGTCGGCGAGGCCACTGCCGGCGCCCTCCAACTTCTGCCCCGGTACGGCGAGCTTCTGCACCAGGTCGTGCAGCCACAGCGCGCCCCGGATCGCCACGTACACCCAGGCGACGACGAGGAGGTCGGTGAGCAACTGACGGGCGGCGGTCGGAAACCGATCGGCATAGATTTTCACGGCGGACAGCGTGCCACGAACCGGCCAAGACCGGCACCCGCCGGATCACCGCACGAGACCGGTCAGCGGGGGCAGGTCGGGCAGGTGCCGAAGATCTCCAGGGTGTGGCTGACATCGGCGTAACCATGTTGCGCGGCGACCCGGTCGGCCCAGCTCTCCACGGCCGGGCCGGCCACCTCGACCGTTCGCCCACACGCCCGGCAGACCAGGTGATGGTGGTGCCCCTCGCTGCACCGGCGGTAGAGGTGCTCGCCGCCCGGCGGGCGCATCACGTCGATCTCACCGGCGTCGGCCAACCCCTGGAGGGTGCGGTAGACGGTGGTCAGGCCGACCCGCTCGCCGCGCTGCCGCAGCATCGCGTGCAGGTCCTGGGCGCTGTGGAAGCCCTCCATCTCGCCCAGCAGCGCGCTCACCGCCGAACGCTGCCGGGTGTTGCGCACCGCGGCGCTGCTCTCGCTCATGATCCCTCCCCGGCGTGGCTCACCGCGTCCGCCACGATGTGCGCCACGTGCTCGTCGACCAGGCTGTAGGCGATCTCCCGGCCCCGGCGGGAGCCGCGCACCACGCCCGCTCCGCGCAACACCCGCAGGTGCTGGGAGACCAGGGGTTGCGCCGCGCCGAGCTTCTCCACCAGTTCGTGTACGCACCGTTCGCCGCCGGCCAGCTCACTGACGATGGCCAGCCGGATGGGGGCGGACAGGGCGCGGAGCAACTCGCTGGCCCCATCGAACCCGTCGTAACCCGTCGCGCTGGTCATCCTGCAACGGTAACCAATACCACCGATGTCCCGCTGATCAGGCTCAACCCAGCACGACCTCGTGCGGTTCCGGTGCCGGCGCGGCGGTCGGCGTCGCCCGGCGGCGGACAACCCGCCAGACCGCACCGGCCACGGCCACCACCAGGAACGACGCGATCGCCACCAGCACCACCGAGGCGCCCGGCGCGGTGTCCGCGGTGGCCGCCACCCAGACACCCGAACCGGCGGCGAAGAGCCCGAGCGCCATCGCGGCGGCCATCGTGCTGCGGAAGCCCCGGGTGACCTGCTGGGCGGTGGCCACCGGCACCACCATCAACGCGCTGATCAGCAGCACCCCGACGGCCCGCATGGCGATGGTCACGGTGACCGCGGTGGCGACCGCGATCAGCAGGTTCAGCGTGCGGACCGGGAGACCGGAGACCCGGGCGTACTCCTCGTCGTGACTGACCGCGAAGAGCGCCGGCCGCAACGCGATCATGGTGACCAGGATCGCCGCGCCGAGCACCGCGATGGTGACCAGGTCGGCGGACGAGATGGTGGTCAACGACCCGAACAGGTAGGCGTTGAGGTTCGCGCTGGTCGCGTCGGAGAGGCCGACCAGGAGTACGCCGCCGGCGATGCCGCCGTAGAAGAGCAGGGCCAGGGCCAGGTCACCGGAGGTACGCCCACGGGCCCGGACGAGCTCGATGGCGACCGCGCCGATGGTGGCGGCGATCACCGCGACCAGCACCGGTGAGCGGTTGAGCAGCAGCCCCGCCCCGACGCCGGTCAGCGCCACGTGCCCCACCCCGTCGCCGATCAACGCCAGTCGGCGCTGCACCAGGTAGATGCCGAGCGCCGGCGCGGCCAGGCCGATCACCAGCGCGCCGATCAGGGCGCGCTGCATGTAGGGGTACTGGAAGAGTTCCATGGGTCAGTTGCTCCACAGCCCGGCGGGCTCGTCGTAGCAGTGCGGGTGCACGTGGTCGTGGTCGGGCTCCGCGTGATGGCCGGCCGGGTCCGGCACCGCGCCGTCGTGGGCGATGCGCCCCTGGTGGACGACGACAGCCCGGCTGATCACCGGCCGCAGCGGGCCCAGTTCGTGGGCGACGAGCAGCACCGTTCCGCCGTCGGCGACGAAGTCGCGCAGCGCGCCGGCGAACGCCTCCTGGCTGGCCGCGTCCACCCCGGCGGTGGGCTCGTCGAGAACCAGCAACTCCGGCTGGCCGGCCAGGGCGCGGGCGATGAGGGTGCGCTGCTGCTGGCCGCCGGAGAGCGTGGACACCGGGTCACCGGCCCGGTCGGCGAGCCCGACCGACAGCAGCGCGGCGTCGACGGCCGCCCGGTCGGCGCGACCCGGCGGACGCAGCACCCCCCGACGGGCCAGCCGGCCGGAGGCCACCACCTCGCGGACGGTGGCCGGTACGCCGCCGCCGGCGCCCAGGCGCTGCGGGACGTACCCGATGCGCGCCCACTGCCGGAAACGGCGCAACGGCCGGTCGAAGAGGGTGACCGAGCCGGCGCTGATCGGCACCAGCCCGAGCACGGAGCGGATCAGGGTGGACTTGCCGGAGCCGTTGGCGCCGAGAATCGCGACGACCTCGCCGGCGGTCACGGTGAGCGAGATGTCCCGGAGTACGGGGCGGCCGTCGTAGCCGACCACCCCGTGCTCGACGGTGATGACAGGTGAGGTCACGAGCAGCTCAAGGCCGTCTGCAGGGTCCGCAGGTTGGTGCGCATCACCGAAAGGTAGTCCGCGTCGCTGCCGGCGGCGAGCCCTTCGATCGGGTCGAGCACGGCGGTCTGCGCGCCGACCTGACCGGCGATGGTCTCGGCCACCTTCGGGCTGACCAGGGTCTCGAAGAAGATGGTGGTGGCCTGGTGCTCCTTCGCCTCCTCGATCACGTGCGCGAGGCGCTGCGGGGAGGGCTCGACGTCCGGGCTCAGCCCGGTGATGCCGACCTGGTCGAGCTTGTACCGGTCGGCGAGGTAGCCGAACGCGGCGTGGCTGGTCACGATCTCCCGCCGCTCGCAGGTGGCCAGACCGTGCGTGAACTCACCGTCCAGCGTCGTCAGGTCGACGCGCAGGGCCGCGGCCCGGGTGGTGTAGTCGGCGGCGTGCCCCGGGTCGGCCTTGCCGAGTCGCTGGGCGAGCTGGTCGCCGATGCCAGCCAACCGGGTCGGGTCGAGCCAGACGTGCGGGTCCTTGCCGCCGCTCTCCTCGGTGTGCCCCTCCTCATCCCCGTGGTCGTGCCCGCCCGCGGACGCGGCCAACAGCGGCTGCACGCTGGTCACGTCGAACGCCCGGTCGCCACCGTTCTGGGCCACGGCGTCGTCCACCGCCGGCTGGAACCCCTTGAGGTAGACGATCAGCTCCGCGTCGCTGACCGCACCGATCTGGCTCGGGCTGAGCTCCAGGTCGTGCGGCTCGGCGCCGGGCTTGGCCAGGTTGGTCACCCGGACCGCGTCGCCGCCGATCCGCTCGGCCAGGAACTGGAGGGGGTAGAAGGCAGCCACCACGTCGACTCGCTGAGGGTCGGCGCCGGCGGCACCACCGGTGGAGCAGCCGGCCCCGACGCCCAGGGTGAGGAGGGCGGTCGCGGCGGCCAGGACTCGGTACGTGGCGCGGTTGGTCATGTCGTCAACTGTCCGTGGCAACGATAATGATTGTCAAAAACGCATGATTGCATGTCAGAGGAGCTTCGCGAGGCCCACCGCCACCAGCAGGGTCACCATCACCAGTCGGATCAGCCGGGTCTGCGGCGCCTGAACCGCCCAGGTCGTCGCCAACAGGGCGATCAGCACCCCGGCGAGCGCGAGCGTCAGCAGCCCGCCGACCACCCCGGGCGTGAAGAACGCCACCAGCACCACCACCAGGGTGAGCAGGAACACCGACGTAGGGTTCGCCCCGGCCAACCGGGCGAGCAGAGGGCGCTGCGTACGCTGCATCCCACAGACTCTACGAGGAGGAACCCCCGGTGCTGGTGACCAACCGGTTCGTGGTCGACGTCGATACCGCCGACGGCTTCACCGAACGGGCGCACGCCGCCCTCACCGCGCTGGCCGCCCGGCCCGGCTACCTGCGCGGCCAACTGGTCCGGGCGCTCGACGACCCCCGGCACTGGGCACTGGTCACCGAATGGGAGTCGGTCGGCACGTACCGGCGGGCGCTCGGCGCCTTCGAGGTCAAGATCAGCGCCGTGCCGCTGCTCGCCGAGTCCGTCGACGAGCCCTCCGCCTACGAGGCACTGGCCACCGCCGCCCCCGGCGGGGCCGTGGTCGTCGCCGAGAGTGATCGGGCTGCGGGTCCTTACCGCTGAGCCGGCGGACACTACGCTGCTCCTATGACCGCACCCACCCCGCCACCCGGTCCCGGGGTGGCTCCGCCGTTCGCCGCGCCCCCCACCGAGGGCCGCCGGACCCGGCTCTGGATCGGCCTCGGCGTCGGCGCGCTCGCCGTGCTGCTCTGTTGCGGCGGGGGTGGCACCGCCGTCGTCGGCTTCGCCGTCAGTGGAGTCCAGGCGATCCGCGAGCAGGCGCGCACCGTGACCAGCGACTACTACCAGGCGCTGGTCGAGCGGAACTACGGGCGGGCGTACGACCAACTCTGCGACGACGCGCAGCGGCGGGAGTCCCGGCCGGAGTTCGAGCGGCGCGCTGCCGCCGAACCGCAGGTGACCGCGTTCCGGGTGGGCGAGGTGGACACCACCTACCTGACCGTTCCGGTCGACGTGACGCTCGCCGGCGGCGACCGGGAGCGCCAACAGGTCAGCCTCGGTCAGGACGGGCAGACCGGCGGCGTGGAGGTCTGCGAGGTCAACTGACCGGCCCCCGGTATTCTGCTGGGCTCGGGGCGGCGGTGGTCGTACCGTTGTCCCGAACCGACCGTTCCATCCACACTCGCCCCCGCCGACCGCCAGCCGGCGTAGGAGGAAACATGCCAGCCGACCGTATCGACGCCGTCGTCAGCCTCGCCAAGCGCCGAGGCTTCGTCTTCCCCTCCAGTGAGATCTACGGAGGCACCCGATCGGCGTGGGACTACGGCCCGCTCGGCGTGGAGCTCAAGGAGAACGTCCGCCGGCAGTGGTGGAAGGCCATGGTCCAGCAGCGCGACGACGTCGTCGGCCTGGACTCCGCCGTGATCCTGGCCCGCAAGGTGTGGGAGGCGTCCGGCCACATCGCCGAGTTCGTCGACCCGCTCACCGAGTGCCAGTTCTGCCACAAGCGGTTCCGCGCGGACCACCTAGAGGAGGCGTACGCCGAGAAGCACGGCAAGCCGCTGACCTCACTGGCCGAGCTGAACTGCCCCAACTGCGGCAACAAGGGCACCTTCACCGAGCCGAAGATGTTCAACGGCCTGATGAAGACCTACCTGGGCCCGGTGGAGAGCGACGAAGGGCTGCACTACCTGCGCCCGGAGACCGCGCAGGGCATCTTCGTCAACTACAAGAACGTCGAGACGGTCGCCCGCAAGAAGCCGCCGTTCGGCATCGCGCAGACCGGTAAGTCGTTCCGCAACGAGATCACCCCGGGCAACTTCATCTTCCGGACCCGCGAGTTCGAGCAGATGGAGATGGAGTTCTTCGTCGAGCCGGGCACCGACGAGCAGTGGCACGAGTACTGGCTCCAGCAGCGCTGGGACTGGTACCTCGACCTCGGCCTCTCGGCGGACAATCTGCGCCTGTACGAGCACCCCAAGGAGAAGCTGTCGCACTACTCGAAGCGGACGGTGGACATTGAGTACCGCTTCCAGTTCGGCGGCACCGAGTTCGCCGAGCTGGAGGGTGTCGCCAACCGCACCGATTTCGACCTCTCCACGCACAGCAAGCACTCCGGCGTCGACCTGTCGTACTTCGACCAGAGCAAGAGCGAGCGCTGGATGCCGTACGTCATCGAGCCGGCCGCCGGTCTGACCCGCGCGGTGCTCGCCTTCCTGCTGGAGGCGTACGACGAGGACGAGGCGCCGAACACCAAGGGTGGCGTGGACAAGCGCACCGTGATGCGGTTCGACCCGCGGCTCGCCCCGGTCAAGGTGGCGGTGCTGCCGCTGTCCCGTAACGAGGCGCTGTCGCCCAAGGCCAAGGACCTCGCCGCGCTGCTGCGCAAGCGCTGGGTGGTGGAGTTCGACGACTCGCAGGCGATCGGCCGCCGCTACCGCCGGCAGGACGAGATCGGCACCCCGTTCTGCGTCACCGTCGATTTCGACACCCTGGACGACAACGCCGTGACGGTGCGCAACCGGGACACCATGGCCCAGGAGCGCGTCTCCCTGGACCAGGTCGAGCGCTACCTGATTGAGCGTCTCCCCGGCTGCTGAGACCCTGCGCACGGGGCCTCGGCCGACGCGATGAGCGCCGGTCGGGGCCCCGTACACTTGTGCGGTGACTGCCTCGACCGTGCCGACGCTGCGCCCGCTGACCCTCGGCCAGCACCAGGTGTGGCCGCCGGTCGTGCTCGCGCCGATGGCCGGGATCACCAACGTCGGGTTCCGCCGGCTCTGCCGCGAGCAGGGCGGCGGCATCTACGTCTGCGAGATGATCACCACTCGGGCGCTGGTCGAGCGCAACCCGAAGACGCTGCGGATGATCACGTTCGGCGATGACGAGAAGCCCCGCAGCCTCCAGCTCTACGGCACCGACCCGGAGATCACCGCCGCCGCCGTGCGGATCGTCGTCGAACGTGACCTGGCCGATCACATCGACCTCAACTTCGGCTGCCCGGTCCCCAAGGTCACCCGGCGGGGTGGGGGCGCGGCGCTGCCGTGGCGGCGCCGGCTCTTCGCGCGACTGGTGCGGGCCGCGGTGGCTGCCGCGGCACCGTCCGGGGTGCCGGTCACGGTGAAGATGCGCAAGGGCATCGACGACGACCACCTGACGTACGTCGAAGCCGGGCTCGCCGCCCAGGAAGCCGGCGTGGCCGCAGTGGCCCTGCACGGGCGGACGGCCTCGCAGCGCTACTCGGGCACCGCCGACTGGGACGCGATCGCCACCCTGAAGCAGGCCCTCGACGTGCCGGTGCTCGGCAACGGCGACATCTGGGAGGCCGACGACGCCCTGCGCATGGTGGCCCACACCGGCGTCGACGGTGTGGTCATCGGGCGCGGCTGCCTGGGCCGACCGTGGCTCTTCGCCGACCTGGAGGCCGCCTTCAACGGTCGGCCCGAGCGGCGGCTGCCCACCCTCGGCGAGGTGGCGGTGACCATGCGCCGGCACGCCGAGCTGCTGGTCGACCAGTTCAGCGCCGGGGCCCGCAACCCGGCCCGAGGTGAACGCGACGGCTGCACCGACTTCCGCAAGCACGTCGCCTGGTACCTCAAGGGCTTCCCGGTCGGCGGCGAGCTGCGCCGCTCGCTCGCGATGATCGAAAGCCTGGCCCAGCTCGACGACCTGCTCGGCAAGCTCGACCCAGCCGAGCCGTTCCCGGTGACCGCCCTCGGGCAGCCGCGCGGGCGTACCAACTCGCCGGGCAAGGTCGCGTTGCCGGAGGGCTGGCTGGCCAACCGGGACGACGACACGGTCCCCGAGGGCGCCGAAATGGACGACTCCGGCGGCTGATCCCCTGGCCGGTCGGAGTTCTGCGGTGGCTGAGCCCCTGGTGGCGTGGTGGCTGAGCCCCGCGGTGGGGTAGAGCCCTGTGATGGCTTGAGCCCGTGGTGGTTGAGCCCTTGGCAGGCCGACGGGGGACGCCTCGCGACGCACCCTTGCGACCATCCCGCAGAACGCGGGCTCGACCCTCGGCGTCTTCGTTCGGCCCCTTTGAAGCTGATGTCGTGAACGAATCACCCGCGCGGCTCGTCGCTCGTCGGCCATGGCTTGATTCGTCTACGACATCAGCTCCAAAGGACCCGTGACCAGGCCGGTGATGGTGGATCCGTGGCTCGGTCAGCGAGGTGATCCTGTGGCTTGGTCAGTGGGGTGGTCCCGTGACTGGGGCGGTGAGGGTGGGTCTGTGACGGGGTCAGTGGGGTGGTCCCTTGACGTGGTCCCGTGACGTGGGCAGCGGGGTGGTCTGCCGGGGACGGTTTGGTGTGGTGGCTGGCTGGCAGGTGGCCTGGTCAGCTCGACTTGGTTCGTGACTGTGGGCCGCGTGGGCAGTGACCCGGTCATGCCGAAGGGCCGGGCCCCGTGGTGGGGTCCGGCCCTTCGTGTCGTGCGCTGTGGCGGGGTCAGCTGGTGGCGTAGCCCCGGGTGGCGATCCAGTCGGCCAGGTGGGCGACGGTGACCTCGTAGGAGGCGGTGTTGGCGTCGGCGGAGTCGGCGATCTTCACGATGTTGCCGTTGTCGCGGTAGCCGACGACGCTGATGTAGTGCCCGCCCTCGAAGGAGTGCACGCCGCCGTCGGTGTCGGTGGTGGTGCCGGCGATGTTGGCGACCACGGCCCGGCCGTCGTCCACGGTCTTGACGATGTCGGCGCGCAGCTGGTCGGTCTGCTTGGCGTCGGCGTCCGGGCTGGAGATCTCGACGCTGTGGTAGGCGTCGGCCTTACCGGTCTCCTTGTTCAGCACCGGGGTGATGTCGTTGATGGAGTTGGTGCCGGCCTCGGTGGTGCCCATCTCCTTGGCCATGGCGTCCACGCTGATCTCCTTGCCCTGCACGGACAGGGCGTTACGGGTCGCGGCGGGGCCGCAGTAGTAGAAGTTCGGCTGCGCCTCGTAGCGCACGCCCAGCTGACGCTCACCGTGACCCTTGCGGTCGGTCTGCGTCTGGGTGGTCGGCTTGGCGTCCGACGCGGCGTAGGCGGCGGTGACGGGGCCGGCGATGGCGCCTCCGGTGAACGCGAGGCCGGCGGCGGTCAGGGCGGTCTTACGAATCAGATCGGTACGCATGATGGCGTGCTCCTCTGCATCGGGGGAACCGCACGGCACTCGACGGGGGTGCGTGGCCGTGCGGGGGAAGCTCAGGTGCCCGGCGACCCGCAGGGGGCCGGCGTCGGGACGGGGTGTAACGGTTCGCGGTGGCGGCTCATTCCGCCTACCCGTCGGCCCGTGGTGGCTTCCCGGGCCGCGCGGGGGGTTGGCCGTTGTGGTGCTCGGCCGTGTCAGGGGTGTAACCGGGGCGGCCGGTCGGGTGTTCCCGGGCCGGCGGCCTGGCCGGTGGTTCCCGGCGGTGGCCGCGCCCCACGACCCGATGGTCGCGGTGGCGTGCCAGGTATAACGACCCGGCCCAGCCGGCGATTCCGCCGTCGAGGTGGCCCCGACCACCCGACACACCCGCCCAAACAAGACAACCCGCCCGCCTGGCAGGCCCGGCACCACGGCCACGGCGGCGTGATCGGCTCAGGTTCCTGAAAACCGCGGTGTCCCGGTGCCCGGGATGCCCCGACTTCATGAAAGCCGAGTGGATCACGCCGGTCTGCGCCGTTTGGGCACCGGGACCGGGCGACGCGGGGCGCAGTGCCGGGTGGAGTGGCCTGGCCCGGATCGGAGCGCCGGCCCGGATCGGAGCGCCGGCCCGGATCGGAGCGCCGGGGCGGACCGATCCGAGCCGGAGCGCCGGGGCGGACCGATCCGAGCCGGAGCGCCGGGGCGGACCGATCCGAGTCGGAGTCGGAGGTCAGGGGGTCGCGGTGTCGGTTTGTGGGGCGTTGCGCTGTGCCGGGATGGCCGGTGCGGTCGACCAGGGGACCTCGGGTGCGCGGTGGAAGGTGATCCCTGCTGTCGTCCAGCGCGGGCCCTGGCCGGCCAGGCGGTCGCGGAAGCCGGCCCAGTCATGGGTCGAGCGGGGTGACCAGCCGAGTTCGGCGATGGCCGGGAGGCGGGGCAGGAGCAGCAGTTCGATGTCGGCCAGCGAGGTGACCGATTCGGTCCAGAGCGGGGCTTCCACACCGAGAACCGCCTCGGTGGGTACGCCAGCCACGTGCGTGCCCGGATCCCAGTCGTACGCCTTGTGCACGTCGATGAGGCCCGCCCAGTCGTGCCCGATCGGGGTGTCCGGGGCGTACTTCATGTCCAGGTAGGCGTGGTTTCCGGGGGAGACGATCAGCTGGGCGCCTCGGCGTACGGCGTCGGCGGTGGTGGGGTCTTCGCCGTTCGTGCCCCACCATTGCAGGACCCGTCCGTCGAGGTGGGCGGCCGGCGCGAGCTGGTGCCAGCCGACGACGGTCTTGCCGAGGTCGGCCACGATGCGCTGGACCCGCTCGACGAACCCGGTGTAGACCTCGCCCTTCACCTTGAACGCCTCGTCGCCGCCGATGTGCAGCCAGGGGCCGGGGGTGAGTGCGGCCACCTCACCCAACACGTCGGCGATGAAGTCGTACGTGCGCTCGTCGGCCGGGTCGACGTAGCTGAAGCCGACCTCGGTGCCCGTGTACGGCGGCGGTGCGACCTTGTCTGGTGCCAGCTCGGGGTAGGCGACCAGCGCCGAGTTGGTGTGCCCCGGGAGGTCGATCTCCGGGACGACGGTGATGTGGCGGGCGGCCGCGTAGGAGACGATCCGGGTGTAGTCGGCCTTCGTGTAGTGCCCGCCGGGGCCGCCGCCGACCTCGGTCGTCGCGCCGACGGTGGTCAGCTTCGGCCAGGAGTCGACGGCGATCCGCCAACCCTGGTCGTCGGTGAGGTGCAGGTGCAGGTGGTTGAGCTTGTAGCGGGCCAGGTGGTCGACCACCCGTAGCACGTCCTCGACGGCGAAGAAGTGCCGCGCGACGTCGAGCATCGCGCCCCGGTAGGGGAACCGGGGTGCGTCGGTGATCGTCCCGCCGGGCAGTGCCCAGCGTTCGGTGACCGGGTGCGGGCTCTCGATCGCCGCTGGGAAGAGTTGACGCAGCGTCTGTGCGCCGTAGAAGAGGCCGGCGGCGGTGGTGGCGGTGACGCGTACCCCGGCGGTGGTGATGTCGAGTCGGTAACCCTCCGCGCCGAGGTCGACGGTCTCGTCCAGGACCAGCGCGATGCCGCCGGCGGGCTCCGGCGCGGTGGCGTCGGTGACCGGCAGGGGGTATCCGGTGGCCGGGCGCAGGAGTTGGGCGAGCTGCTCGGCGACCGCCAGCGCGGCGGGCTCGGCGCTGGCCACGATGACCGCTTCGGCGGGGAGCGTCCAGCCTTCGGTCGGGTCCGGCTGGACCTGCTGCGGGGCGGGCACGACGTCGGCCAGCCGGTGTGGGGCGGACGGGGCGAGCAACGCGCTCGCGGTCTGTTCGGCCGTGCGGGCCAGGGTTGCCGCGTCCGGTTCCGCCGCCGACAGCGGGGCGGGAACGGCGGTCGGACCGGGGGAGGGGGTGGTCGGCACGGCGGCGACTCCGGGGGGTGTATTCGCGTCGGTTATGGCAAAAGTGAGGTTCACCGGCTGGCGTGCCGTCAAGCGTACGACGCTCAGCCGGGATGCGTGATGGTGCGCGTGGAAGCGTTCCCAAAAACCGGTACGAACACGGATAGTCGTGATGGCTGTGCCAATTGTCACCGAACGGTCCCAGGTCACTCGATGTTCGCTTAACCTTCGCCCACCGATCGGCGGCGACCCCGGGATTACCGGCGGTCCGTCCCGGGGAAGAAGAAACTGAACCTTCGTTAAGTGTCTATCCGGCGCGTGTGTTGTGGAGGCTCTGGTGGCAGCGCAAGAGACCGTCGATCACAAGTACGTCTACGACTTCTCCGAAGGCAACAAGGACCTCAAGGACCTGCTCGGCGGCAAGGGGGCAAACCTCGCGGAGATGACCAACCTGGGCCTGCCCGTCCCACCCGGCTTCACCATCACCACCGAGGCGTGCCAGGCGTACCTCGCGACGGGACGGGAGCCGGACGGGCTCGCCGGTCAGATCGAGGAGCACCTGGAATCGCTGGAACGTGCGATGGGCAAACGCCTCGGCGACCCGCAGGACCCACTGCTGGTCTCCGTCCGCTCCGGTGCCAAGTTCTCCATGCCCGGCATGATGGAGACCGTCCTCAACGTCGGCCTCAACGACCAGAGCGTGGTCGGGCTCTCCGCCCAGGCCGGACAGAACGACCGGTTCGCCTGGGACTCCTACCGACGGCTCATCCAGATGTTCGGCAAGACCGTCTGCGAGGTGCCGGGCGAGGAGTTCGAGCACGCGCTCGACGACGTCAAACACGCCAAGGGCACACACAACGACCTGGATCTGGACGCCGACGACCTGCGTGGGCTGGTCGACGCGTACAAGAAGATCTTCTTGAAGCACACCGGTCGGGAGTTCCCGCAGCAGCCACGCGAACAGCTTGACCTGGCCATCCGGGCGGTCTTCGAGTCGTGGAACGCCGAGCGCGCGGTGCTCTACCGCCGCCAGGAGCGGATCCCGGCCGACCTCGGCACCGCGGTCAACGTGGTGACCATGGTCTTCGGCAACCTCGGGCCCGACTCCGGCACCGGGGTCGCGTTCACCCGCGACCCGGGCAGCGGCGCGCAGGGCATCTACGGTGACTACCTGGCCAACGCCCAGGGCGAGGACGTGGTCGCCGGCATCCGCAACACCGTGCCCTTGCAGGAGTTGGAGCAGCTCGACAAGTCCTCCTACGACGAACTGCTCGGCATCATGGCCCGGCTGGAGGAGCACTACAAGGACCTCTGCGACATCGAGTTCACCATCGAGCGCGGCAAGCTGTGGATGTTGCAGACCCGGGTCGGCAAGCGCACCGCCGCCGCCGCGTTCGTCATCGCCGGGCAGCTCGTCGACGAGGGGCTGATCGACCTGGACGAGGCGCTGCACCGGGTCAACGGCGCGCAGTTGGCCCAGCTGATGTTCCCCCGCTTCCAGCTCGACCACGAGTTCCAGCCGGTCGCGAAGGGCATCGGCGCATCGCCGGGTGCGGCGTCCGGCAAAGTCGTCTTCACCTCCGCCCGGGCCGTCGAGCTGGCCGCCGAGGGCGAGTCGGTGATCCTGGTCCGTCGGGAGACCAACCCCGACGACCTGAACGGCATGATCGCCGCGAAGGGCATCCTCACCTCGCGCGGCGGCAAGACCAGCCACGCCGCGGTGGTGGCCCGGGGGATGGGCAAGACCTGCGTCTCCGGCGCCGACGAGATCGACGTGAACGTGCCGGAGAAGCGGTTCACCGTCGCCGGGCAGACCGTCAACGAGGGCGACGTGGTGTCGATCGACGGCACCACCGGCAAGGTCTACCTCGGCGAGGTGCCGGTGATGCCTTCCGAGGTCGTGCAGTACTTCGAGGGCAGCCTCGACCCCGAGCACGTCGACAATGCGCTGGTCCGGGCCGTACACCGGATCATGACGCACGCTGACGGCAAGCGGCGGCTCGCGGTCCGCACGAACGCCGACACCGGCGCGGACGCCGCCCGGGCCCGGCGCTTCGGCGCCGAGGGCATCGGGCTGTGCCGCACCGAGCACATGTTCCTCGGCGACCGGCGGGAGTTGGTCGAGCGGCTGATCCTGGCGCGCGCCGCGGACGAGCGGGAGGCGGCGCTGGAGGCGCTGCTGCCGTTGCAGCGGGCCGACTTCGTGGAGATCTTCCGGGAGATGGACGGGCTGCCGGTCACTGTCCGGCTCATCGACCCGCCGCTGCACGAGTTCCTGCCGCCGTTGGAGCAGCTCGCCGTCAACGTGGCGGTCGCCCAGGAACGCGGCGAGGACGTGGCCAAGGAGGAGGCGCTGCTCGCCGCCGTCCGGCGGATGCACGAGGAGAACCCGATGCTCGGGCTGCGCGGTGTCCGCCTCGGCCTGGTCATCCCCGGCTTGTTCGCGATGCAGGTGCGCGCGATCGCCGAGGCGGCTGTCGCGGTTGTCCGCGAGGGCGGCACGGCCTGCCCGGAGATCATGGTGCCGCTGGTCGGGGCGGTGCAGGAGTTGGAGACGGTCCGTGCCGAGGCCGAGAAGATCATTGCCGAGGTGGTCGGGGACAGCGGCGTGGAGGTGCTGATCGGCACCATGATCGAGGTGCCCCGGGCGGCGTTGACCGCCGGGCAGATCGCCGAGGCCGCCGAGTTCTTCTCCTTCGGCACCAACGACCTGACCCAGATGGGCTGGGGCTTCTCCCGCGACGACGTCGAGGGCGCGTTCTTCTGGCGGTACCTGGAGTTGGGCATCTTCGGCATCTCGCCGTTCGAGTCGATCGACCGCGACGGCGTCGGCCGGCTCGTGCGGATCGCCGCCGAGGAGGGCCGGGCCGCCCGGCCCGGGTTGAAGCTCGGCATCTGCGGTGAGCACGGCGGCGACCCGGATTCGGTGCACTTCTTCCACGAGGTCGGCCTGGACTACGTGTCCTGCTCGCCGTTCCGGGTGCCGGTGGCGCGGCTGGAGGCCGGTCGGGCGGTCGTGGAGAGCGGCGGGTCGGACAGCCGCTGACGCACGTCGGCGGCGGTCGGTCGTTCGGCCGCCGCCGGCCTTCAGATCGGCGGACGACGCCAGGTGGGTCGGGACGAGCGGCGCAGCTGCGCCGGCAGGGTCGCCATCGGGGTACGCGTGGCGAGCGGGGCGTGTGCGTCCGGCACGGAGGCCGCGCCGATGCCGCCGCCACGGACGTCCAGGTACGACCCCGCACGCCGGGCCACCGCGCGGGCATCCTCGTGCAGCGCCTCCAAGTCACCCACTGCCGACACGGTGACGAGGGTCAACAGGGCGCTGCGCCCGGCCGGGTAGGTCACCACGCAGCCGGTGGTGGTGCACACGACCGACTCCCGGAACTCACCCTGCCGGACGGTGTCGGCGACCCGGTGACCGAGCCCGAAGCTCGCGGCGGCGAGCGCGGCGAGGTGGGTGGCGTCGGTGCTGGGCAGGTCACTGGAGATGAGCAGCCCGTCGGTGCCGGCCAGCACCGTCCCGGCGATGTCGGGTCGGCGCTGACGCAGCCCGCGTAGCTCCGTTCCCATCACCGTGTCTGCGTCCACGAGCGTTACCCCTCACCGGTCGGCTCTGCGTGTCAGTCGGCTGGTCACGTTCCGCACTGGGAACGCTACCGGCGGCCACTTCGGGCCGCGAGCCCGTAACCCTCGGCGATCGGTTGGCAACTGGGGGCCGATCGGTGGTTGTGTGCCCCTCGTCGATGCGTCGTGGGCCGGTCGGGCAGTGCTGGCGGGCGTAATCTTGGCTCGCTCGCACACGGCGGATTGGGCGCCGCGTCGAACGGGAAGAGGTGACTGCATGACCAGCGTCTGGGAGAGCCTGACTGTCGACGCCCGCGATCCAGCCCGACTGGCCCGTTGGTGGGCCGAGGCGCTCGGCTATCAGGTCGTCACCGAGACCCCGAGCGGCGTGGAGATCCGCCAGTCTCCGGGCCAGGTGCCCGCCCTGTTCTTCGGCCCGGTGGCCGAGGGCAAGGAGCGCAAGAACCGGCTGCACCTCGACCTGCGCCCCGCCGACCAGGAAGCCGAGGTCGAGCGCCTGGTCGACATGGGCGCACGGCACGTCGACATCGGTCAGGGTGACGTCGAGTGGACGGTGCTGGCCGACCCGGAGGGCAACGAGTTCTGCGTGTTACATGCTCGGCAGGAGTGACGCGGCGGACGCGCGGTTGGTCGAGGAGCCGCCCAAGGACACCGGGCACCGCCGGTCGCCGTACGAGCGCGACCGGGCCCGGGTGCTGCACTCGGCGGCGTTTCGTCGGCTGGCGACCAAGACTCAGGTGCACACCGCCGGCACTGACGACTTCCTGCGTACGCGGCTGACGCATTCGCTGGAGGTGGCTCAGATCGCCCGGGAGATGGGTGCCCGGCTGGGCTGCGACCCGGATGTGGTGGACGTGGCGGGGCTCGCGCACGACCTCGGGCACCCGCCGTTCGGGCACAACGGTGAGGCCGCGCTTGACCTGCTCGCCACGCCGTGCGGCGGTTTCGAGGGCAACGCGCAGACCCTGCGGGTGTTGACCCGTCTGGAGGCGAAGGTGCTCGCCCCGGACGGTTCGTCGGCGGGGCTGAACCTGACCCGGGCGTCGTTGGACGCGATCGGCAAATATCCGTGGCCGCGTCGGCCGGGGGAGCGCAAGTTCGGGGTGTACGCCGACGACCTGGCCGTCTTCGACTGGATCCGGGCCGGCGCGCCCGGTGACCGGCGTTGCCTGGAGGCCCAGGTGATGGACTGGGCCGACGATGTCGCGTACTCGGTGCACGACGTGGAGGACGGGATTCACGGCGGGTACGTCACGTTGCACCCGCTGCTGACCGACGCCGACGAGCGGGCCGCGCTCTGCGCCGACGTGGCCGGCGCCTACTCCGGGGAGTCGGCGGAGGACCTGGCCGAGGTGCTTGTCGATCTGCTGGCCGGTCCGCTGCTCGCCCCGTTGGTCGGGTATGACGGCAGTCACCGGGCGCAGGTCGCGTTGAAGGCCACCACCAGCGGGGTGACCGGGTTGTTCGTGTCGGCGGCGGTGGCTGCCACGGAGGAGCGCTTCGGTCCGGGCCCGCACCGCCGCTACGGCGCTGACCTGGTGGTGCCTCGACTGGTCCGGGCGCAGTGCGCCCTGCTCAAGGGCATCGCGCTGCGGTACGTGATGCGTCGCACCGGTTTCCGGGGCCGTTACGAGCGGCAGCGGACGATGCTGGCCGAAGTGGTTGCCGCGCTGGTCCGGCGTGCGCCGGACGGGCTCGACCCGATCTTCGCCCCGCTGTGGCGGGCCGCCCCGGACGACGCGGCCAAACTGCGGGTGGTGATCGATCAGGTGGCTTCGCTCACCGACTCGGCGGCGGTGACCTGGCACACCCGGCTGGTCGGCGGGGGTGCACCGCCGGTCGCGCACGCGTCAGCTTAGGTTAGCCTAACTGATATGACGGAACGTCCCAGGAACGTCACCTCGGCCCAGGTGCTGCGCACCGAGCGGCCCACCCCGCACCTGATCCGGCTCGTCCTCGGTGGGGACGAACTGGTCGGCCTGCCGGTGGGCGAGTTCACCGACCACTACATCAAGGTGGTGTTCCCGCAGCCGGGTGTCGCGTACCCGCAGCCGTTGGACCTCGCCGCGATCCGCCGGGACCTGCCCCGGCAGCAGTGGCCTCGGCTGCGCGCGTACACGGTGCGGCGCTGGGATCCGCTGGCCGGGGAGCTGACCGTCGACGTCGTGTACCACGGTGACGAGGGGTTGGCCGGCCCGTGGGCTGCCGCGCTGGGCCCCGGCGATCCGGTGCACTTCGTCGGCCCGGGTGGCGCGTACGCCCCGAGCCCGGACGCGGACTGGCACCTGCTGGTCGGTGACGAGAGCGCGCTGCCGGCGATCGCCGCCGCGTGCGAGCGCCTGCCCGTGGGCGCCCCGGCCCACGTCTTCGTGGAGATCGCCGACCCGGCTGAGCAGCAGCCGCTGCTCAGCCCCGGGAAGGTCGAGCTGACCTGGTTGCATCGCGGCGAACGCCCGGTGGGCGAGGCGCTGGTCGAAGCGGTGCGGGCGTTGGAGTTCCCGGCGGGCCAGGTGCACGCGTTCGTGCACGGCGAGGCCGCCTGCGTCCGGGAGTTGCGCCGGTTGCTGCGCGGTGAGCGGGGGGTACCCCTCGACCGGCTCTCCATCTCCGGCTACTGGCGGCGCGGCATGGACGACGAGGGCTGGCGCTCCACCAAGGCCGACTGGAACCAGCAGGTGGCGGCCGAGGAGGTCGCCGTCCCGGAGCCGGCCGCGGCGGCCTGAGCGGCGGTCATCCCTCGGGCGTACGCATCTCCTCGCCGGCCCGGGCGAGGCGTCGGCTGAGCAGTACGGCGTAGACGACGACCGCCAGGGAGAGCAGCGACAGCATCAACCTCGGCTCGTGCACCGTCGTGGTGATCAGGCAGACCGCGGTCACCCCGTAGGCGGCTATCGCCAGCCGGGCGGTGGTCGGTCGGGTCCACAGCCAGTAGAGGGCGAGCCCGCAGACCGTCCACACCACCATCGACGCGCCCAGCAACAGCCGCAGCTCCAGCGGCAGCCGGTCCGCGTTGTCGTCGACCAGCCGGACCACCTGCCCGAGCGCCCAGCCGAGCAGCAACAGCGCACCGCCGAGCGGAATGTGCAGGTAGCTGTACGCCTGTCCGCCGCGCAGCCGGCTCTGCGTCAGCCGGGTGGTGACGAAGGTGGTGTAGACCCACCAGACCGCTGCCGGGATCAGGAAGGCCAACCCGGCGGTGAGGATCATGTGCGGTGGGGGGTGGTCCGGCACCGCGAAGAGCAGGCTGGCCAGCGCGCTGCCCAGCACGATGATGGTGAACTGCCCGATCCGTTCCGGCAGGTGCCGGTTGTCCACCGGAAAGCGGTTGAGCCAGCGCACCCCGACCCAGGGCGTGGCCAGCTCGATCACCATCGCGACGATCCACAGGACCGGGCGCATCCTGGTGGGCACGGCCAGCGACACCAGCCAGAGCGCCCAACCCGACCCGAACCCGATCAGGTAGACCGTCGTCACCAGCCGGGCCATCGGGCCGGTCGGACGGGCCCGCAGGTACAGCAGGAGCAGCACACCCCGCACGATCAGGTACCCGACCGGCAGGAGCACGCTCTCCGGAACCTCGTCGACCCCGAGCGTCATCGCGCCCGCGCCGACCAACGCGACAAGCACCAGCAGCCGGTGCAGCGCGTCGTCCGGGTCGAACCGGGTGTCGTAGTAGACCTGCCCCATCCAGGCCCACTGGACCACCACGAAGAGCCCGATCACCGCCAGCACGGCCGGCGGCGACGGGTCCGGCCGCTCGCCCAGCCGGTTCACCACGGCCGCCAGCGCGTACACGAAGATGAGGTCGAGGAAGAGTTCCAGCCAGGTGGCGTGGCGGTGGCCGGCCTCGTCCGCCGCCGGGGTCTGTGCGGGTAGCCCGACCCGGCCGGCCAACCAGGTCGGCAGGCGGAGGGTTGGGGTCCGTACCCGGCGCATCTGGTCATGGTCCCCGCGCGTGCCCGGCCCGCGGGCCGGAACCGCCCAGCCGGCAGCGGTGGTCGCCACACCGGCGTCCCCCGGCCGGCGTGTCGTCGGTCCGGCAGGGCAGGATGTACGGCGAGGGGGTGGCGCATGGCTGGGCGGATCCGAGACGAGGACATCGCACTGGTCCGGGAACGCACCTCGATCGGGGATGTGATCTCCGAGACGGTCACCCTGAAGTCCGCCGGTGGCGGCAACCTCAAGGGTCTGTGCCCGTTCCACGACGAGAAGAGCCCGTCGTTCAACGTCTCTCCGGCCCGTAATGTCTGGTACTGCTTCGGCTGCGGGGCCGGCGGTGACGCGATCAAGTTCCTGATGGACGCCGACCACCTGAGCTTCGTGGAGTCCGTCGAGCGGCTGGCCGGTCGGGCCGGCATCCAGCTGCGCTACATCGAGGACGACCGGGGCACTCCGCGCCCCCGCCCGCAGCAGGGTCAGCGGCAGCGCCTGGTCGCCGCGCACGCCGCCGCCGTCGAGTTCTACCGCGCGCAACTGAGCACCGCCGGTGCCCGACCGGCCCGGGAGTTCCTCGCCCGACGGGGCTTCGACCGGGCCGCCGCCGAGCGTTACGGCTGTGGGTTCGCGCCGGAGGGTTGGGACCTGCTCACCAAGCACCTGCGCCAGCAGGGCTTCACCCACCAGGAGTTGGTCACGGCCGGGCTGTCCCGGGAGGCCCGCTCCGGTTCGTTGATCGACCGGTTCCGCCGCCGGCTGCTCTGGCCGATCCGCGACCTCGCGGGCGACGTGATCGGCTTCGGTGCCCGCAAACTCTTCGACGATGACGACGGCCCGAAGTACCTGAACACCCCCGAGACGCCGATCTACAAGAAGTCGCACGTGCTCTACGGCATCGACCAGGCCAAACGGGAGATCGCCAAGCAGGGCCGGGCGGTGATCGTCGAGGGTTACACCGACGTGATGGCCTGCCACCTCGCCGGGGTGACCACGGCGGTGGCGACCTGCGGCACCGCCTTCGCCGCGGACCACATCTCGGTGCTGCGTCGGCTCCTGTTCGACAGTGACGAGGTGGCCGGCGAGATCATCTTCACCTTCGACGGTGACGCCGCCGGGCAGAAGGCCGCGCTGCGCGCCTTCGAAGATGATCAGCGTTTCGTCGGCCGCACGTTCATCGCGGTCAGCCCGGACAGCATGGACCCGTGTGATCTGCGGCTGGCCAAGGGCGACCTGGCGGTGCGCGACCTGGTCGCGCGCCGCGAGCCGCTTGTCGACTTCGCGCTGCGCCACGTGATCGGCCGCTTCGACCTGGACACCGTCGACGGCCGGGTCGAGGCGATGCGGCAGGCCGCGCCGCTGGTCGCGCGCCTCAAAGACCGGGAAAAGCGTCCAGAGTACGTCCGCAAGCTCGCCATGGACCTCGGGATGGAGATCGAGCCGGTGCAGCGGGCGGTGCTCGCCGCCGCCAACACCGGGCCGCCCGGCACCCGCGAGGCCACCCCCGCCACCCGGCCCACCTCGGCCCGCCCGGAGCCCGCCGTGGACAGCCCGCAGTCGATGGTCGAGCGGGAGGCGCTGAAGCTCGCCCTCCAGCAACCGGTCCTGGCCGGGCCGATGTTCGACGCGGTCGAGGCGACGGAGTACCGCCACCCCGTGCACGTGGCGGTGCGGACGGCCATCGCGGCGGCCGGCGGTGCCGCGTCGGCGACCGGCGGCGCGGTCTGGATCGAATCGGTCCGCGACGCCTGCGACGACCTGGCGTCCGCGGCGCTGGTCGGTGAGTTGGCCGTCGAACCACTGCGGATCGACGGCGAACCGGACCCGCGCTACGTGTCGATCACCATGGCCCGGGTGCAGTTCGGGTCGGTGACCGCCCGCGTCCGGGACCTCAAGTCCCGCATCCAGCGCATCAACCCGGTCAACAACAAGGACGAGTACTTCGCCGCCTTCGGTGAGCTGCTCTCGTTGGAGCAGCACGCCCGGGCGCTGCGCGAGCAGGCTGCGGGAGGCCTCTAGATGGGACTGTTCAGCCGTAAGCCGAAGCTGCCGCCGGCCGACCGGCCGCCGCTGAGCGCCGACGAGCGGGTGCTGGCCTGGGCCGCCGCCGGCAACGGCGAGGGCGACGGTGTGGTGGTCGCCAGCAACCTCGGGTTGTGGCTGCCCGGTCGAGGGCACCGGCTCGGCTGGCACACCATCCTCAAGGCGGTCTGGTCCGGCCGCGAGCTGACCGTCACCCCCGCCGAGCCCGTCGTCGAACGCGACGGCTACACGGTGGTCGCCGACGGTCCGGCCGAGACGTACCTGCTGCTCGACCCGGGAGACCTGCCGCACCAGGTGCGGGCCCGGGTGACCCGCTCGGTCGCGTACACCGAGCACCAGCCGGTGCCCGGCGGCGCGGCGCGGGTCGCGGCCCGGCGGGTGGCCGGGGTCGACGGTCTGACCTGGACGGTCCGACTGGACCCCGGCACTCCGGCGGACGACGAGGCACTGCTCGCCGAGACCGACCGGCTGGTCGGGGTGGCCCGCGCCGCCACCGCGCCGGCCGACGGCTGACCGATCCGGTCAGTTCGCGCCGAGGTCGGTCAGCGCCTTCTCGGCGCCACGGTGCAGCGGCACCGGCAGGGTCCGGCGGGCTTTCTCCAGCGAGATCCCCTTGGCCGCCGGGTTGGCCTGGGCCAGGGCGTCGCGCTTGTCGAAGACCGTCCGGGTGATCGCGCAGGCGACATTGGCGTCCAGGTCCTTGCGGACCAACAGCACATTGGGCACGACGATGGTCGGGGTGTCGGACGCCGTCCGGTACACGTCCCGCCCGATCGTGCCTTCCTGGTAGCCGGGGCTCAGCGCGGCCATCTTCGGCAGCAGTGGCGCGAGGTCGACGAACGTCACCGAGTCGCCGGCGGTGGTGAACAGGTCGGTGAGGCCCCCGGTGGGCAGACCACCGGACCAGAAGAAGCCGTCCACGCTGCCGTCCTTGATCCCCTCGACCGTCTTGGTCAGGTCCAGTCGCTGCGCCCGGATGTCCTTGGCCGGGTCGAGACCGGCGGCCTCCAACAGCCGGTTGGCGATCACCTCCGTGCCGGACTTCGGTGAGCCGGTGGAGATCCGCTTGCCCCGCATGTCGGCCACCGAGGTGATCTTGGAGTCGTTGCGGACCACCACCTGGGTGTAGTTGTCGTAGATGCGGGCGAGCGCCTGCACCGGCTGCGGGGCGGTGAAGCTGCCCTTGCCCTCGACCGCGTTGACCGCCGTGTCGAACAGTGAGAACGCCACGTCGTACTGGCCACCGACCAGCTGCTCGACGTTCTGCACCGAGGCGCCGGTCTCGGCGGCGGTGCCGCTGAGCTTGCCGCCGGTCGCCCCGGACAACTGCCCGGCCAGGGCGTTGCCGACCACGTAGTAGACACCTGTCGCGTTGCCGGTGGCGATGCCGACGCGGGTCTCCTTCGTCACCTCGCAGGTGACCTCACTGGCCGCGTCGTCCTTCGCCGCGCCGCCCTGCTGACCTCCGCAACCAGCGGCACCGACCGCGACGAGGGCGAGCACGCTCAGGCCCGCGACGAGCCGTACGTCGATTCGTCTCACAGTTGTTCCTCCACACGATTGGCTGGTGATCCGGACATTGGCCGGCTGGCGCGGCGGATGAACACACCCGCCGCCGCGACGGCGGCCAGCACCGCGCCGACCGTGACCGGCACGGGTTCGAGCCAGAGCAGGGTGACGCCGGCGAGGGCGCCCAGCACGCGTTCCGGGGTGCCGGCCGGGCCCACACCGGGCAGCCAGCCACCGGCGGCGACGGCGAGCACCGCCACGCTGAGCGCGGTGACCACGGCGGCGAACGCGATCCGGGGCACGCCGCCGATGCCGAGCAGACCGAGCCCGGCCGGCGTGATGACGAACGCGACCGGAATCAGGTACGCCGGCAGCGCGTACCGCAGGGTCTGCCACATGGTCGGCACCAGCCGGCCGCCGGTGACCGCGGCGGCGGCCACCGCGGCGAGCGCGGTCGGTGGGGACACCTCGGACAGCACCGCGAAGTAGAAGACGAACATCGCCGCCGCCGGTGCGGTGACGCCCAGATCGAGCAGGGCCGGACCGACGATCACCCAACCGATCACGAACGACGCGGTGACCGGCACCGCCAGGCCCAGCAGGCTCAGCGCGACGGCGGCGAGCAACGCGGTGAGCACCAGCACCAGCGTCGGATCCGAGGTGACCGCCTGCGCCCCACCGATCAGCAGCGCCGCCGCCTGCGGCCCGAGACCGGTCTTCGTGGTGGTCGCCGTGATGATGCCGGCGGCGGCGCAGACCGCAGTGACGGCGAGGACGCCGCGTACGCCGGTGACGAGCGCGGTCATCAACCGGCCCGGGGTGAGCCGGTACGCGCGGTCGTTCCTGGGGGCCAGGAAGGACAGCGCGACGGTGAGCACAATGGCGAACACGACCGCCCTCGTCGCCGACATGCCCACCGCGAGGAACACGATGATGGCGATCAGCGAGGCGAAGTGGTAGCCGAACCGGGCCAGCAGACGCCAGGGCGAGCCGACGTCGATCACCACGGGCCGCACGCCGGACCGGCGGGCGTCGATCTCCACGGAGAGCAGGATGCCGAGGTAGTAGAGCACCGTCGGCACCGTTGCCCAGCCCAGCACCTGGAGGTACGAGACGCCCAGGTACTCGGCGATGATGAACGCCGCCGCGCCCAGGGTCGGCGGGGAGAGGATCGCGCCCACGCCCGCTGCGGCCAGCATGCCGCCGGCCCGCTCGGGCGGGTAGCCGGCGCGGCGCAGCAGCGGCCAGGTGACCGCGCCGATGCTCACCGTCGTCGCCGCGCCGGAACCGGAGACGGTGCCGAGCAGGAAGCCGGAGGCCACCGCCGTCCGGCCGGCGGCGGTCCGCGACCGGCGGAACGCCGCGGCCGACAGGTCGACGAAGAACCGCCCGGCCCCGGACAGCTCCAGCACCGCGCCGTAGATGGTGAACAGCACGATGTACGAGGCGGCCACGTCGAGCGGCGTGCCGTAGAACCCGCTGTCGGAGTTGTAGAACGCGTCCACCAGTTGACTGAAGTCGAGCCCGGCGTGCGCCACCGGCCACGACTGCGGCAGTAACCCGCCGTAGTAGCCGTAGCCGAGGAACAGCAGGCAGACCGCCGGCAGGATCCACCCGGTGGTACGCCGACAGGCTTCGAGTAGCAGGAGCAGCAGGACGGTGCCCAGCGCCAGATCCGTCGGTGCCAGCAGACCCTGCCGGTCGAGGAACGCGTTGTAACCGCCGCCACCGCTGCCGATCCCGATCGGCAGGACGGGGTAGAGGCAGGCCACGACCGCCAGGGCGACCAGGACCCAGTCCGTCACGGTGGGTCGCGTCGACGCTGTTGTGGCTGGGGTGTTTTCGGCGCTCGTGCCGCGTTGTCGGCGCGTGCGGAACCGGGCCGGTAGCCGCAGGTCGGCCGGGTAGGCGAGGAAGACCAGCGGGAGTACGCCGGCCAGAAAGATGATCAGGTAGTACTTGCTGCCCTGCGACAGGGGACGGAACACCTGCCACAGGGCGAGAGCGCCGACCGCCAGCGCCACCGTGCTGAGGAGCAGGGCGGTCGGCCCGGACAGCACCCGGCCCGGCTTCTCGTCCTCGAACTGCGCGGCCAGGTCCCGCGTGGCGCGCTCGGCGACGTCAGGCCCGCTCGGGTCGGGTCTGCTCGCGGGGGTGGTGGGGTTGGGTGAGGGGGCGTCGGCGGGTTCCGCTGGCGCTGCCTCCGATCGCGGTCGGGGTGGCCCACCGCCGGGGCTCGCCGCGGTCTCGTCGGCGGGAGAGTTGGCTGGTCGGGCAGGTGGAGACGAACCATCGGGCTTGCTGATGGGCGACACGAGGGGACGATACACGTCGATCGGCTGACGGGTGGGGCATCGATCGGCGTTTCGCCGTCGGCGGTACGGACACCGGGGTGACCGGCCGCCGCGAGCGGTTATTTGCGTGGAGGGCTGTCGGACCTGGCGGTTAGTGTCGGGCGGTGACTTCGGGGCGACCACTGATTCAGGCTCGCGGGCTGGTGAAGCGGTTCGGCGAGTTCACCGCCGTGGACGGCATCGATGTCGAGGTGCGCTCGGGTGAGGCGTTCGGCTTCCTCGGGCCCAACGGCGCGGGCAAGTCGTCCACCATGCGGATGGTCGGCTGCATCTCCCCACCCAGTGGTGGCGAACTGCGCATCCTCGACATGGATCCGGTCCGCGACGGGCCGGCGATCCGCGCGCGCCTGGGTGTGTGCCCGCAACTGGACAATCTCGACCCGGAGCTGACCGTCCGGGAAAACCTGACCGTCTACGCCCGCTACTTCGGCATCTCCCGCCGGGCGGCCCGGGAGCGCGCCGCCGAGCTGCTCGACTTCGTCCAGCTCACCGAGCGCGCCGACAGCAAGGTCGAGCCGCTCTCCGGTGGCATGAAGCGTCGATTGACCATCGCCCGCGCGCTGGTCAACGATCCGGAGATCGTGCTGCTCGACGAGCCGACCACCGGGCTCGACCCGCAGGCCCGGCACCTGGTGTGGGAGCGGCTGTTCCGGCTCAAGCAGCAGGGCGTCACGCTGGTGCTCACCACCCACTACATGGACGAGGCCGAGCAGCTCTGTGACCGGCTGGTGGTGATGGACGGCGGTCGGATCGTCGCGGAGGGCTCGCCCCGGGCGTTGATCGAGCAGCACTCGACCCGTGAGGTGGTCGAGCTGCGCTTCGCCGCCGAGTCGCAGGAGCCGTTCGCCGGCAAGCTCGACGGGCTGGGGGAGCGGGTCGAGGTGCTGCCCGACCGGGTCCTGCTCTACGTTCCCGATGGCGACACGGCGGTCGCCGAGGTCGCCGCGCTGGGGCTCCAGCCGGCGAACGTGCTGGTCCGGCGCAGCGGCCTGGAGGACGTCTTCCTGCACCTGACCGGCCGCACCCTGGTCGACTGACCGCGCCGCGGAGTGCCGGTGGCGACTCGACCGCGACATTACCGGCGTATCGACCTCCGATTCGCGAAGATCCACTCGGCTTCCTGGAAGTCGGGGTGACGCGGCGCCGCGGACAGCCCGATTTCCTGAAACCCGAGTGGATCACCGCTCAGCGGGCTCTGGCCCAGGTGAGGAACCGGTCGCACAGCCGGTGGTGGTCGACCTGGCCGGCGAGATCCCCGGCCGCCTCGTGGTGCACCGTGGCGAGGTAGACGAGCAGGCTGATCCGGTCCTCGCGGTACTCGCCGAGCAGCGCCAGGCGGGCCGGCGAGCAGGGCCACGCCGCGCCGCAGACCCGGCAGCGCCAGGACGGGCGGGCCGCCACATGCGGGCGGTAGCGGGGCATCGGAGTCTCCCATGCTCATCAGCCGGCGGGGCGGGGCGTGTGGACTGGGTGGGAGCGCCCCGGATCGGGGGTCACGGGGCGATCCCGGCCTGGTTCCGCCCGCCGTCCGATCCCGTGAGCGGTTCCGCTGCGTGACAGTCTGCTGATGATCCGACTACGGTGGGAGGTTCCGCACGCCGACGACCAGCGCGTACGCCGATCGGCCCGGCACGGTACGGGAATGTACGGAGGGTGTCCGTGGAGAGTTCGTCCATGCTGGAGCACTTCGCCGAGGAGTTGCGGCTGGCTCGGGCCGCCACCGGGATGTCGCAGACGGCGCTGGCCGAGGCGTTGAGCTACTCCGGTGCGCTGGTCGCCAAGGTGGAGACGTCCGAGCGCCGGCCGAGCCTCGACTTCGCCCGTCGGTGTGACGCCGTGTTCGCCGCCGACGGACGGTTCGAACGCATCCAGCGGCGGATCAGCCGCGAGGCCGTGGTGCCGTGGTTCCGCGACTGGGCCGGCATCGAGCAGGAGACCACAGCACTGCGCTCGTTCGAGCCGCTCTACGTGCCGGGCCTGGTGCAGACCGAGGGTTACGCCCGCGCCATCCTGGCCGGTGCCGGGCTCTTCGCGGCGGACGAGGTCGAGCAGCAGGTGACCGCCCGGTTGGACCGGCAGCACGTGCTCACCCGGGACCGGCCGCCGCTGCTCAGCCTGGTCGTTGACGAGTACGCGCTGCGCCGCCATGTCGGCGGGCCGGACGTGATGCGCGAGCAGTTGCGTCACCTGGTGAAGCTCGGCTCGGCCCTGCCCCGGGTCCGAATCCAGGTCGTGCCGCTGTCAGCCGGTGCGTACGCTGGGCTCGATGGTCCCTTTGTGATCGCCACCACCGCCACCGGTGAGGATGTCGTCTACCTGGACGGGCAACGCCACGGTCAGGTGATCGACCGGTCCGACTACGTGCGGCAGATGGTCGAGGTGTGGGAGTCGATCCGTGGTGAGGCACTATCGCAGCAGCAGTCCCTCGACCTGATCGCGGAAGTGGCGGAGACATGGAGCTGACCGGCGCCCGGTGGCGCAAGAGCACCCGCAGCAACGGCAGCGGCGGCAACTGTGTGGAGGTTGCCGACAACCTTCCTGGTGTGGTCGCCGTTCGCGACTCCAAGGACCCGGGCGGCCCCGTGCTGGTCTTCCCGCCCGACGCGTGGCGGGCGTTCGTCGGTTCCGACTCGGTCCGCCGGTAGCTGGCTGCCACACCGCTTCGATCCGCTCGTTGATCCACTCGGCTTTCAGGAAAACGGGGGATCAGGGCGGCTCTGACACCGCGACTTCCTGCAAGCCGAGTCGATCAAGCAGAGTTGATCAACGAGCGGGCCTGGGGTGGCGCGCGGCGAAACCCGGGCGACACGTCGGCGGGGTCGTCGTAGGGTGACCGGCGGTCTGTCGTACCCCGGGGGTAGACAGGTCGTGGTGGACGGCGCGGTGGGCGGGGTGGTCGGGTGAGTGTGACGGGGTCGGCTCGGTTCCCCTGGGTGCCGGCGTACGCGGTGTTCGAGCACTACCTGGTGGGTCTGCGACGCACCTGGCGGGCCGGGGTGTTCTCCTCGTTCCTGTTGCCGGTGCTGACCGTCGTCGGCTTCGGGCTGGGCGTCGGGGCGTACATCGACCAGGGCGTCGGCGGGGTGCGTTACCTCGACTGGCTGGTCCCCGGGCTGATCGCCTCGACCGCGCTCCAGGTGACCGTCGGTGACTCCACCTGGCCGGTGTTCAGCAACTTCCAGTGGGTCAAGACCTACTTCGCGCAGGGCGCGTCGCCGCTGCGGGTGGCTGACATCGTGGCCGGGCACCTGGCCTTCGTGCTGTTCCGGGTGCTCACCACGATCGCGGCGTTCCTGCTGGTCACCGGGTTGTTCGGGGCGCTGCGGTCGCCGTGGGCGGTGGCCACCCTCCCGGTGGTGGCGTTGCTCGGGCTGGCCGTCGCCGCGCCGACCTTCGCGTACGCCGCGTCGGTGTCGAGCGACAGTTGGCTGGCGATGCTGTTCCGGTTCGCGATCATTCCGATGACGCTCTTCGCCGGGGTGTTCTTTCCGGTCGAGTCGCTGCCCGACGCGTTGCGGTGGCTGGCGTACGTGACGCCGTTGTGGCACGCCGTGGACCTGTGCCGCGCGGCCACGCTCGGCGTCGCCCCACAGTGGTCGATCGCCGGGCACCTGCTCTACCTGGCCGCCTGGGCGGTGGCCGGCTGGTTGCTCGCGCTGCGCGCGTTCCGCCGCAAGCTCATCGTCTAGGGAGCCCTCGTGGTCACGCTGATCCTGCCCCGGCTGGTCGACGTCTCCGCCGCGTCCCGGCGGTCGGCGTCGGTGGTCGGGCGCAACGTCGCGGCGCTGAAGTCGGTCTACTGGCTGCTGCTGCTCTCCGGCTTCGTGGAGCCGCTGCTCTACCTGCTCTCCATCGGGGTGGGCGTGGGCGCGCTCGTCGGTGACCTGCCGCTGCCCGACGGGCGGCTCGTCTCGTACGCCGAGTTCGTGGCCCCGGCGATGCTCGCCTCCTCGGCGATGACCGGGGCGCTCGCGGAGACCACCTTCAACTTCTTCGGCAAGATGAAGTACATGAAGCTGTACGACGGGATGATCGCCACCCCGGTACGGCCGTTCGAGATCGCCGTGGGCGAGTTGGGTTGGGCGATGCTGCGGGGCAGCGCCTACTCGGCGGCATTCCTCGGGGTGATGGTCGCCCTGGATCTGACCAGCGTGTCCCGTGCGCTGACCGCCCTCCCGGCCGCCGTGCTGGTCGGGTTCGCGTTCGGGGCGCTCGGCATGGCGATCTCCACCCTCATGCGCAGCTGGCAGGATTTCGACCTGATGGGCTCCGCGCAGTTCACGCTCTTCCTCTTCTCCGGCACGTTCGTGCCCGCGCAGGCCTATCCGACGGTGCTGCACTGGCTCGTCGAGGTCACCCCGCTGTACCGCTCGGTGCACCTGATCCGCGGGGTCACGCTGGGCAGTGGCGGCTGGCTCTGGCTGCTCGACGTGCTCTACCTGCTGGCGATGGTGGCGATCGGCCTGCTGGTGGCTTCTCGCCGAATGGCCAGGTTGCTCTACAAGTAGGGGTTATCCGCACCCGTCGACGGGGCATGACCGGAGGTGACACCGCCGACCAGGAGGAGGGGCGATGGCCTCGGACGAGTCTTCCGCCCATCGTGAGCGTGAGCGTGACCCCGCCACCACGCCGGTTGGGCCCGACGCGGGCCCGGACAGCCCCACCGACCTGCCCGGCAGTGGCTGGAAGGCGGCGTTCCGCCGGACGATCACCGAATTCCAGGACGACAGCCTGACCGACTGGGCGGCGGCACTGACCTACTACGGGGTGCTGTCCATCTTCCCGGGTGTGCTGGTGCTGATCTCCCTGCTCGGCCTGCTCGGCGAGAGCGCCACCCAGGGCGTCACCGACACGGTCAACCAGGCGGTGCCGGACGGCAGCATCCGGCAGATCATCACCGATGCGATCGAGGCCGCGGGCCGCAACGGTGGCCTCGCCAGCCTCGCCGCGATCATCGGTCTGGTGGCGGCGTTCTGGTCGGCCTCCGGTTACATCGGCGCGTTCATGCGCGCCTCCAACACCATCTATGACGTGCCGGAGGGGCGGCCGATCTGGAAGACGCTGCCGATCCGGCTCGGCGTGACAGCGGTGATCGGGGTGCTGTTGCTGGCGAGCGCGGTGATCGTGGTCTTCACCGGCCGCCTCGCCGAATCGGTGGGTGACGTGATCGGGCTCGGCTCGACGGCGGTCGCGGTGTGGGACGTCGCCAAGTGGCCGGTGCTGCTGATCCTGGTCAGCCTGATGTTCGCGATCCTCTACTGGGCCTCGCCGAACGCGCGGCACGGCGGCTTCCGCTGGGTCAGCCCCGGTGGCGTGCTGGCCGTGGTGATCTGGCTGGTGATCTCCGGTCTGTTCGCGTTCTACGTGAGCAACTTCGGGTCGTACGACAAGACGTACGGGACGCTGGCCGGGGTGATCATTTTCTTGGTCTGGCTCTGGCTCAGCAACATCGCGATCCTGCTGGGGGCGGAGTTCGACGCGGAGTTGGAGCGTGGCCGCGCGATCTCGGCCGGCCACGCGGTGGACGACGAGCCGTACGTCGAGCTGCGCGACGACCGCAAGCTCCGCAAGAAGCGCAACTCCGCCGCCCGCCGCTGACGGCTCAGCGCCAACCGCCGGGCCGCTGACGGCTCAGCGCCAACCGCCGGGCCCACCCCGGCTCAGCGCCAATCGCCCCGCCACCGAGGATCGGCTGGCGGGGCGTTTTTTCGTGATGGTCGATGGAACTGCAGGCGAGGGGTCACGGGCACTCCGTGATCCTTTACTTGATCGACTAGTAGCTTTTGTTCTTTCGGACAAAAGTTGGTCTCGGAACGGTTGAAGCTCTGGACAGGCGGCGTGGCGCGCTCCTACTGTGTCGGACACAACACATCGGCGTTGCGTCGATGTGAACGCTGCCAATGAAGAGGGGGCTTCAGTGCGGACTGTCGACCCCCTGCACGTGCGACTGTTGCGGTTGCTCCGTGACGAGGGCGCCGTGTCCCGGGCCGAGCTGGGCGACCGACTCCAGATGCCGCGCCCGCGCATGCTCGCCGAGCTGGATCGGTTGGTGGCGTTGGGTTACGTCGCCGAGGCGGGCCTCGCCGCGTCCCGGGGTGGGCGTCGCTCGACGCTGGTCGAGCTGAACCCGAATCTCCGCTTCGCCGCCGTCGACCTCGGTGCCAGCTCGATGGATGTCGAGGTGGTCAACGGCCGCCTCGAACCGGTGGCCCACTACGCCGAGGCGGCCGACATCCGCAACGGTCCGAAGGTGACCCTGCAACGGGTCAACGAGCTGCTGCACAAGGCCCGGGTCGACGGCGCGTACGAGCGACTGGACGCGGTCGGCATCGGCGTACCCGGTCCGGTCAGCTTCCGCGACGGCGTTCCGGTCTCACCACCGATCATGCCGGGCTGGGACCGGTTCCCGGTGCGCGAGCTGCTCAGCCGGGAGCACGGCTGCCCGGCGGTGGTCGACAACGACGTCAACATCATGGCGATCGGGGAGCGGCACGGTGGTGTCGCGCACTCGGTGGACGACTTCCTCTTCGTGAAGATCGGCACCGGCATCGGGTGCGGCATCTACCTCACCGGCGAGGTCTACCGGGGCACCGACGGCTGCGCCGGCGACATCGGCCACATCCAGGTCGACGCGCACGGCCCGATGTGCTCCTGCGGCAACGTCGGCTGCCTGGAGGCGCTGTTCAGCGGTGCCGCGCTGGCCAAGGACGCCGCGGCCGCCGCCCGCAGCGGGTCATCGCCGGCGCTGGCCGAGCGGCTGGCGCTGCGCGGTGTGGTGACCGCGCTGGACGTCGCCGAGGGCGCGGTCGAGGGCGACGTGACCTGCATCCAGTTGATCCGGGACGGTGGACGGCGGGTCGGCGGGGTGCTCGCCGGCCTGGTCAGCTTCACCAACCCGTCGATGATCGTGATCGGCGGCGGCCTGGCCCAACTGGGCCACATCCTGCTCGCCGAGATCCGCAGTGTGGTCTACCGCCGGTCCCTGCCGCTGGCCACCGGCAACCTTCCCGTCGTCCTGTCCGAGCTGGGCGGCCGTGCCGGAGTCACCGGCGCGGCGGTGCTCGCGAGCGACGTCGCCTTCGGGGAAGCCGCATGAATCTGTTCGAGGTTCCGTCGTGAGCGAGGAGGAGACTGTGGCCCTGCCCGAGGATGACCCCGCCACCGCGTCGGCCGAGGCCGTCGCCGAGGCGCCGCTGGTCGAGGCTCCCGCCGACACCGTCGCGGGCGAGGTGGTCCTGCGCCTCACCGATGTGGTCAAGACCTTCCCCGGCGTACGCGCGCTCGACGGCGTGCAGCTGGAGGTGCGTGCCGGCGAGGTGCACTGCCTGCTCGGGCAGAACGGCGCCGGAAAGTCGACCCTCATCAAGGTGCTCGCCGGGGTGCACCAACCGGATTCGGGGCTGGTGGAGTGGCGTGGTGAGCCGGCGACGTTCACCAATCCGCAGGCCGCCATGAAGGCCGGCATCGCCACGATCTACCAGGAGCTCGACCTCGTCGAGGACCTGTCGGTGGCGGAGAACGCCTTCCTCGGGCACGAGTACCGCAGCTTCGGGTTCGTCCGGCGCGGCCGGATGGCCCGGCACACCCGGCAGATCCTCAGCCGGCTCGGCCACGGTGAGATTCCGCCGGGACGGATGGTCCGGTCACTGCCTGCGGCGGGCAAGCAGATCGTCAGCATGGCGCGGGCGCTGTCGCACGAGGCGCGTCTGATCATCATGGACGAGCCGAGCGCGGTGCTGGCCCACGACGAGGTCGGCAACCTGTTCCGGATCATCCGGGAGCTGACCGCGCAGGGCATCGCCGTCATCTACATCTCCCACCGCATGGAGGAGATCCGCGAAATCGGCGACCGGGTCACCGTACTCAAGGACGGCCGGACCACGGCGGCGAACCTGCCGGCGCGCGACACCCCGACCCGCGACCTGGTGAGCCGGATGACCGGCCGCACCATCGAGTACGTCTTCCCGGACCGGCCGACCGACGACACCGCGGGTGCCGACCTGCTCCAGGTGGAGGGGTTGACCCGCGAGGGCGAGTTCGCCGACGTCTCGCTGAACGTGCGGGCCGGGGAGATCGTGGGCATCGCGGGGCTGGTCGGCTCCGGTCGCTCCGAGTTGCTGGAGACGATCTACGGTGCCCGCCTCGCGGCGGCCGGCACGGTGCGGATGGGCGGGAAGGTTCTGCGTCCCGGCGTCGGCGCGGCGGTTCGCGCCGGCATGGGGATGGCCCCGGAGGAGCGCAAGAGTCAGGCGTTGCTGCTCGGTGAGCCGATCTACCGCAACGTCACGCTGGCCACCTTCGGCCGGTACGCGCGGCTCGGTTTCACCAACGCCGGCAAGGAACGCGCCGAGGCGGACCGGATCGCCGAGACCCTGGAGCTGCGGCCCCGGGACGTCGACCGGCCGGTACGCACGCTCTCCGGTGGCAACCAGCAGAAGGTGGTGGTCGGGCGGTGGCTGCTCGGCGGCACCAAGTTGCTGCTTCTCGACGAGCCGACCCGGGGTGTGGACGTGGGCGCCCGGGCTGAGCTCTACCAGGTCATCCGGACGTTGGCCGCCCAGGGCGTGGGGGTGCTGTTGGTCTCCAGCGAGGTGCCCGAGGTGCTGGGTCTGGCCGACCGGGTGCTGGTGATGCGGGAAGGGCGGGTCGTCCGCGAAGCAGCGGCCGGCGAACTCGATGAGAACACTGTGCTTGACCTCGTGATGGCGGGGTCCTTGATGGAAGGCGCACCGGCATGAGCGACGCGACTCCCACACCCACCGCGACACCGGAGCGCCCGCAGCTTCCGGCGCAGTCGCCGCCGGTGGATCCGGCGGAGACGGCGGTGGCCAGCGATAAAGCAGCATCCGCGGGCAAGCTCTCCTGGTGGCGGGGTGACGGTGGCGACGGGGCCAAGCGCAACCTCGGTCTGATCGGGGTGCTGGCCGCGCTCATCGTGGTCGGCGCGGTCACCAAGCCCGACCTGTACGGCGACCCGAACTGGGTCTGGAACAACGTCCTGGCCATCCTTCAGCTGGCCTCGGTCGTCGGTGTGGTCACGGTGGGGATGACCTTCGTGATCATCGGTGGTGGGATCGACCTGTCGGTCGGCGCGATCGTCGCGCTGGCCGGGGTCTGGTGCACCACGGTGGCCACCCAGAGCTACGGCGCCGGCGGCATGATCTTCACCGCTCTCGTGGTCGGCATCTGCGTCGGCCTCGTCAACGGTGTGCTCATCTCGTACGGGCGGCTGGTTCCCTTCATCGCCACGCTCGCGATGCTGGTGGCCGCGCGTGGCCTGGCGGCATCGATCTCCAACAAGCAGACCCAGGTGTCGAGCAGCACGTTCATCAACGACATCGCGGCGCGCAAGGTGATCGGGATCCCGATCCTCGTCTACATCCTCGGCGCGGTCGTGCTGGCCGGTTGGGTCGTGCTCAACCGCACCACCTTCGGGCGGCGGACCATCGCCGTCGGCGGTAACCCGGAGGCGGCCCGGCTGGCCGGCATCAACGTCCGGCGGCACACCATGCTGCTCTACGCGCTCTCCGGTCTCTGCTGCGGTATCGCCGCCATCATGCTCACCTCGCAGGCGACCTCGGCGCAGGCGGCGATGGCCAACCTGTACGAGTTGGACGCGATCGCGGCGGCGATCATCGGTGGGACGTTGCTCAGCGGCGGTCGGGGCACCATCGTCGGCTCGCTGCTCGGCGTCATCATCTTCGCCACGATCACGAACCTCTTCGCCATCAACGGCCTCTCCATCGAGGCACAGAACATGGTCAAGGGCGGCATCATCGTCGCCGCCGTCCTGATCCAGCAGTTCAAGTTCAAGTCAGTCACTCGGCTCCTCGCGCGGAACAGGGTCACCACCGCAACCTGACGCACCGCACCGTTGTCCTGGCGACGTCGAAACTTTCGACAGTGGCCGGGCCTCGCACACCCTCACTACCTCATATCCCGCTCCCAGGAGGTCGTTCATGACCCAGCACAGTCGCGACCTGTCGCGCCGCCGGTTGCTCTTCGGTGGAGCCGCAGTAGGCGCTGCCACCCTTCTGACCGCCTGCACCAGCAACGAGACCCCGGCCGCAAGCACCCAGACCAAGGCCGCCGGGAACAGCGAAGGCAACAACGCCCCGGGCAAGAAGGTCGTCATCGGTTTCTCCGCCCCGGCCGCCGACCACGGCTGGATGGGCGCGATCCACGCCAACGCCAAGGCCCAGGCCGCGGCCTACTCGGACGTGGAGTTCAAGGAGGTCGACGGTGGGTCGAACTCGGAGGCCCAGCGGTCCACGCTCGGCACGCTGATCGCCCAGAAGCCCGACATCATCGTCGTGCTGCCGCACGACGGCAAGGAGGTCAACGCCGTTGCCCTCCAGGCGATGCAGGCGGGCATCCCGATCGTGAACCTGGACCGTGCCTTCCCCGACGCGCTGGCCTCGCGGCTGGTCATCAAGGGCGACAACTACGGCATGGGCGTCTCGGCCGGGCACTTCATCGGCAAGATGCTCAAGGACAAGGGTGTCGCCAACCCGGTCATCGGTGAGATCGCCGGTCTGGAGATCCCGCTGACCGTCGAGCGCAGCGAGGGCTTCAAGGCCGCCCTCGCGACCTACGGGTTCAAGGTGACCAACCGTCGCTCCGCCGAGTTCACCTCGGACAGCGGCCAGCGCGAGGCGTCGCAGCTGCTCCAGGCGCTGCCGAAGATCGACGCTGTCTGGAACCACGACGACGACCAGGGCATCGGTGTGCTCGCCGCCATCAAGCAGGCCAACCGGTCGGAGTTCTTCATGGTCGGCGGCGCGGGTTCCAAGCTCGCGATCGACGCGATCAAGGCCGACAACACCGTGCTGAAGGCCACCGTCACCTACAACCCGTCGATGGCCTCGTCGGCGGTCTCGCTCGCGCGGCTCATCGCGCAGGGCCGGGGCATGGGCGACCTGACGGAGCTGCAGGTTCCGAAGGAAGTGACCCTGGCCTCGGAGACGATCACCAAGGAGAACGCGAGCAGCTACGACAAGCTCGGGTTCTGACATATCGGGGGGAGACCCACCTTGTCCACGACAGACAGAGAACTGCGGGTCGGCATGGTCGGCTACGCGTTCATGGGCGCCGCGCACTCACAGGCGTGGCGCACCGTGAACCGCGTGTACGACCTGCCGGCGCGGGCCCGGATGGCGTTGATCTGCGGCCGAGACACAGCGAAGGTGGCCGACGCCGCCGACCGGCTCGGCTGGGACGCGTACACCACCGACTGGCGTGACCTGATCAACCGGGACGACATCGACGTCGTCGACATCTGCACCCCGGGCGACAGTCACGCCGAGATCGCTCTCGCCGCGTTGGCCGCAGGCAAGCACGTCCTGTGCGAGAAGCCGTTGGCCAACACGGTGGAGGAGGCACGGGCGATGACCGCCGCGGCGGATGTCGCCCGGGCCGCCGGAGTGCGGTCGATGTGCGGGTTCAACTACCGCCGGGTCCCCGCGGTCACGATGATGCGCCAGTTGGTCGCCGATGGACGACTCGGGGTGATTCGACACGTCCGTGCGACGTACCTGCAGGACTGGATCGTGGATCCGCAGTTCCCGCTGGTCTGGCGGTTGCAGAAGGACAGGGCGGGCTCCGGCGCGCTCGGTGACATCGGCGCGCACATCATCGACCTGACCCAGTTCGTCACGGGCCAGCGGATCAGTGGCGTGAGCGCGGTCACCGAGACCTTCGTCAAGGAGCGGCCGTTGCCGGCCGAGTCGAGTGGCCTGGCGGCCACGGCGGACGGCGGCACGGCACCGACCGGGCAGGTCACCGTCGACGACGCCGCGGTCTTCGTGGCGCGGCTCGACGGTGGCGCCCTGGCCACGTACGAGGCGAGCCGGTTCGCGACCGGCCGGAAGAACGCGCTGCGTGTCGAGATCAACGGCTCGCTGGGCAGCGTGGTCTTCGACCTGGAGCGCCTCAACGAGCTGGAGTTCTACGACGCCACCCGGCCCACCACGGAGCAGGGCTTCAGCCGCATCCTGGTGACCGAGGGCGAGCACCCGTACATGTCGGCGTGGTGGCCTCCGGGCCACATCATCGGCTACGAGCACTCGTTCACGCACGAGATGCGCGACTTCATCGAGGCGGTCGCCACCGACGTCGACCCGACTCCCTCCTTCTCCGACGCGTTGCAGGTCCAGCTGGTGCTGGACGCGGTGGCCCGTTCGGCGGAGCTCGGCTCGTCCTGGGCCGAGGTGGCACCGACGCTGACCCCGGCGTCCGTCTGACCTTTGACCATCCGCGATGGCGGTGCTCGCACCGCCATCGCCCGACCAGCTTTCCGACGCCGACCGGCGAGGAACCAGCCACGGATTGCGCCCCGTGGCCGGGACAGAGGTCGGCGTCGGGGAGCGTGCAGCCGGGCCGTAGGGCCCGGTGGCGCACGAGCAGGACGGTCGTCCGGTGCGACCGGACCGGGATTCCCCGGCCGCACCGGAGGACCGCCACCATCGGTGACGATCCAGAGGATTTGATGACACCGGTCGGGGCATGCCAACGCCCCGACCGGCCGGATGCGGGGGAGGCAGGGTCGAGACGCCGACCCGACCCTGCCTACCAGCCCCGTCTGCTCGCACCTGCCGGGATCCGGTCCGGCGTCGTCGCCGCCGACGCCGACGTCGGAAGCCGGTGCTGTTCCAGTGCGGGTCGGGCGGACGGGGCCCATCCATCCGGGGCGTATCTTTCCGAAACATATTCTGATATTCCTATATTTAGCGGTACCGACGGTTCCTCGTGAACGGGGAAGGAGCACCATGCGAACAGGTGTCTGGCTGGTAGGAGCGCGCGGTTCCGTCGCGACCACCAGCATCGTCGGAGGGCTCGCGCTGCGAGCCGGCCTGGCCGGGCCCACCGGCTGCGTCACCGAACTTCCCGAACTGCGCGGCCCGGCCCTGCCGGGCTTCGCCGATCTGGTCTTCGGCGGACACGACCTGGCCACCACCCCGCTGTGCAAGCGCGCCGAGGCCCTCGCAGACGCCGGTGTCGTCCCCTGGCGGCTGGTCGCCGCGCTCCGCGACGAGCTGGGCGTGGTCGAGCAGGAACTGCGCACCGCACCGGCCGACGGCACCCAGGCCGACCGGGCCGCCGCCGTGGTCCGCGATCTCACCGACTTCCGCGAGCGGCACGAACTGGACCGGGTCGTGGTGGTCAACGTCTCCGCCACCGAGCCGGCCCCGCAACCGCACCCCGGGCACGCCGATCCGGCGGCGCTGCGCGCTGCCCTCGACGGGCCGGACGAGGTGCTGCCGGTCAGCTCCCTCTACGCGTACGCGGCGGTGCTCGCCGGCTGCCCGTACATCGACTTCACCCCGTCCACCGGGCTGCGGCTGCCGGCGCTGGCCGCGCTGGCCGAGGAGGCCCGACTGCCGTACGCCGGGCACGACGGCAAGACGGGGGAGACCCTGGTCAAGTCGGTGCTCGCGCCGATGTTCGCGATGCGCAACCTGGCCGTGGGCTCCTGGTCCGGGGTGAACCTGCTCGGTGGTGGCGACGGCGCCACCCTCGCCGACCCGGCCGCAAACGCGGCGAAGGTGCAGAGCAAACAGCGGGTGCTCGGCGAGACGCTGGGCTACGTCCCGCAGGGCGGCACCCGCATCGAGTACGTCGAGGAGCTGGGCGACTTCAAGACCGCCTGGGATCTGATCACCTTCAGCGGTTTCCTCGGCACCGGCATGCGGATGGAGTTCACCTGGCACGGCTGCGACTCCGCGCTGGCCGCTCCGCTGGTGCTCGACCTGGCCCGACTCACCGCCGCCGCGCACGCCGCCGGGCAGGTGGGGCCGCTGGTCGACCTGGGCTTCTTCTTCAAGGACCCGCTGGGCTCGCCCACCCATTCGCTGGGCGAGCAGTGGGCCCGGCTGACCACCTTCGCCCGGCAGCTGCACGACGGCGCGGACGGTGCCCATGGCCACGCTGGCTGACCTCGCCGAGCTGGTTCGGGCGCCGGCCGCGCTCTCGGTACCCGGTGACGTGATCGCCGGGGCCGCGGCGGCCGGCGCGTTGAGCCCGCGTACCCCTGCCCTGGCCGGCGCGTCGGTGCTGCTCTACTGGGCCGGCATGGCCGCCAACGACTGGTCCGACCGGCACCTGGACGCCGAGGAACGGCCCGAGCGGCCGATCCCGAGCGGGCGGGTCACCCCGGCCGCCGCGGTCGGTCTCGCGGCGGGCCTCACGGCCGCCGGCGTGGGCCTGGCCGCCGCCGTGGGCGGTCGCCGCGCCGCCGCGCTCGCCGTGCCGTTGGCCGCCACCATCTGGGGGTACGACCTGCTGGCCAAGAACACCGCCGCCGGCCCGGCCGTGATGGCCGCCTGCCGCGGGCTGGACGTGCTGCTCGGCGCGTCCGGCGGCCGGCTGACCCGGGCGTTGCCGGCGGCGGCGACCGTCGCCGCGCACACCTGGACGGTCACCGCCTTGTCCCGCCGGGAGGTCACCGGCGCGGACGCCAGCCTGCCGATGCGCACCCTCGCCGGCACCGCGGCGGTCGCGGCCAGTGCCGCCGTCGCCGTTCCGAGGGCCCGACGCGCGGCCGACCGGACGGTGCACCACACCGGCCCCGCCGACCCGGCTGCGGCGGTCGACGGGGCCGGTGTGCGCGCCGGTCGTACCCGGTCGGCCAGGATCGCGGCCGTGCTGCCCGCCGTGTTGGCCGGCTGGTACGCGGCCCGCTACGGCGCGGCCCAGGTCGAGGTGGTCCGCGATCCGTCGGCAGGGCGGGTCCGCGCCGCTGTCGGCGCCGGGATCACCGGCCTGCCCGCCCTACAGGGTGCGCTGACCGCGCGGGGTGGGGCCGGCCTGCTCGGGGTGGCCGTCGCGGCGGCCGCACCGCTGGGTCGACGGCTGGCCCGGAAGGTCTCCCCGACATGAGCGTGCCCGAGCCCCGGTCCGGCGCGCCGGTCGCCGACGCCACGACGCTGCGCCTCGGGTACGGCACCAACGGCTTCGCCAACCACCGTCTCGACGACGCGCTCGCCGTCATCGCCGATCTGGGCTACGACGGGGTGGCGCTCACCCTGGACCACGACCACCTGGATCCGTTCGCGCCCGGGCTCACCCGCCGGGTCGCCGCGGTCGGTCGACGGTTGGAGTCACTGGGGCTGTCGGTGGTCATCGAGACCGGGGCCCGCTACCTGCTCGACCCGTGGCAGAAGCACGCACCGACGTTGCTGCACGACGACCCGACCCGGCGGGTCGAGTTCCTGCGCCGGGCCGTGCGGATCGGCGCCGACCTGGGCGCGGAAGCCGTGTCGTTCTGGGCCGGCGTCCGACCCGAGGCGGTGTCACCGCAGTGCGCCTGGGACCGGCTGGTGGCCGGCTGCGCCACCGTGGTCGACGCGGCCGACAACGCCGGTGTCACCCTGGGCTTCGAGCCGGAGCCGGGCATGCTGGTGCAGGACATCGCGGACTGGCGTCGACTGCACGCGGCGCTCGACAACCCGGCCCGCTTCGGTATCACCCTCGACATCGGCCACTGCCGGTGCCTGGAGCCCTGGCCGGTGCCGCAGTGCGTGGCCGAGGTGGCCGACCACCTGGTCAACGTGCAGATCGACGACATGCGCCGGGGCGTGCACGAGCACCTGGAGTTCGGCGTCGGCGAGATCGACTTCCCTCCGGTGCTGGCCGCGCTGCGCGACGCCGGTTACCGCGGCCTGGTCGCCGTCGAGCTGCCCCGCGACTCGCACGCCGCGCCCGCTGTGGCCGCGCGGTCGATCGAGTTCCTGCGTGCCGCCGCAGCGACGGCCACCAATGACCACCCTGCCAACACCCTTTGCTCTGCACCCGCCGAGGCGACACCTGCCGAGGCGACGCCCGCCGAGGCGAGACCCGCCGAGGCGACGCCCGCCGTTGCGACACCCGCGACAGAGGCCCCGGCGCATATATAGGTGCAGAGCAAAGGGTGGCGGGGCGCGCCTGGAGCAGCAAGAGGGAGGAGACGGGATGACACCGGATTCACTACGGGCCGCGCTGGGAGGCGTACCCGATCCCGACTGGCTGGACACGGCGCTGCGGCGGGTCGCCGCCGAGCCCACCGCGATCACCCGGCTCTTCCCCGCCGTCGGCCGACGCTGCGGTCGGGCCGCGCTCCCCGAGGCCCCCGGCTGGACCGCCGACGACGCGGCCCGGGTGCTGCTGCTCACCAGCCTGCCCGGCGACCACGCGGAGTACGCCGAGCGCCTCTACCAGCACGGTGACGCGGCCGAACGACGAGCCGTGCTGCGCGCCCTGCCGTTGCTGCCGATCGGCGCCGACGGGGTGCCGTTGCTGCACGACGCGATCCGGACCAACGACACCCGACTGGTCGCCGCCGCGCTCGGCCCCTACGCCCGGCACCTCGACCCGGCCGCCTGGCGGCAGGCGGTGCTCAAGTGCGTGTTCAGCGGGGTCCCCCTGGCCGTCGTGGCCGACCTGGACACCCGGGCCGACGGCGAACTGGCCGCCATGCTGGCCGCGCTGGCCGCCGAACGACACGCCGCCGGCCGGGACCTGCCCGCCGACGCCACCGACCTGCTCCACCGGCTCACCGCCGCATCGCCCCGGGAGGCGTGAATGCGCATCTTCGACCCCCACATCCACATGACCTCACGCACCACCGACGACTACGAACGGATGGCCGCCGCCGGCGTACGCGCGGTGGTGGAACCGGCGTTCTGGCTGGGGCAACCGCGGACCAGCGCGGCCTCGTTCACCGACTACTTCGACTCGCTGATCGGTTGGGAGCCGTTCCGGGCCGGGCAGTTCGGGGTGCGCCACTTCGCCACCGTCGCGCTGAACCCCAAGGAGGCCAACGACCCGCGCTGCCGTCCGGTCCTCGACCTGCTGCCCCGTTACCTGGACAAGGACGCGGTGGTCGCGGTCGGCGAGATCGGGTACGACTCGATGACGCCCGAGGAGGACGAGGCGTTCGCGGCGCAGCTCGCCCTCGCGGTGGCGTACGACCTGCCGGCGCTGGTGCACACCCCGCACCGGGACAAGGCGCGCGGCTGCGAGCGCACCCTCGCCGTGGTCGCCGAATCCGGCATCGACGCGGGTCGGGTGGTGGTCGACCACCTCAACGAGGTGACCGTCAAGCTGGTCCGCGACAGCGGCTGCTGGTTGGGCTTCTCCATCTACCCGGACACCAAGATGACCCCGCAGCGGATGGTGCAGCTGCTGCGGGAGTACGGCACGGAACGGATGCTGGTCAACTCGGCAGCCGACTGGGGACGCTCCGACCCGCTGCTGACCCGGGCCACCGCAGAGGCGATGCTGCTGGCCGGCTTCAGCGACGACGACGTCGACAAGGTGCTGTGGCGCAACCCGGTGGAGTTCTACGGGCAGTCGGGGCGGCTCGACCTCAGCGAACTGGACGAGGCCGTCGCCGTGGACCCGCAGACCGGCAACTCGATCCTGCGCGGCGGTAGCTGATGCGGCTGCGACATGCCGGCGGTGAGACGGTCCACCTTGGCTACTGCACCAACGTGCACCCCGCCGAGGACCTCGCCGGCATTCTCGGTCAACTGGACACCTACGCGGTGCCGGTCCGCGCGGCGCTCGGCAGTGACGTGCTCGGGCTCGGCCTGTGGCTGGCCGCCCCGGTCGCCGCCGAACTGGCCGCCGACTCCGGGCTGCGCCGCCGGTTGCGCGCCGAGCTGGACGCGCGCGGGCTGGAGGTGGTCACCCTCAACGGCTTCCCGTACGCGGCCTTCCAGGCGCCCGTGGTCAAGCAGGACGTGTACCACCCGGACTGGACCACCGGGCAGCGCCTGACGTACACCCTGAACCTGGCCCGGGTGCTCGCCGACCTGCTGCCCGACGACGCCGCCCGGGGTTCCATCTCCACCCTGCCGCTGGCGTGGCGTCAACCGTGGGACACCGGCCGGGCCGACGCGGCCCGCCGCCGGCTGGACGAGCTGGCCGCCGGTTTGGCCACGGTGCAGCGCGACACCGGCCGCGAGGTGCGCATCGCGTTCGAGCCGGAGCCCGGCTGCGTGGTGGAGAGCAGCGCCCAGGCGGCGGCGCTGTTCGCCGGGATGGACACCGAACGGCTGGGTGTCTGTCTCGACCTGGCCCACCTGGCCTGCGCCTGGGAGGAACCGGCCGAGGCGCTGCACCGACTGCGGGCGGCCGGGCTGCCGGTGGTGAAGGTGCAGGTCTCCGCCGCCGTCGAGGCCGCCGACCCGCAGGGTGGGGCCGAGGCGCTGCGCCGCTGGGTGGAGCCACGCTTCCTGCACCAGACCCGGGGCGCCGGGTGCGCCGCGCTGGCCGACCCGGCCGACCCGGCGTACGCGGCCGACGACCTGGACGAGGCGCTGGAGCGGGCGCTGCCCGGCCCGTGGCGGGTGCACTACCACGTGCCCCTGCACGCCCCACCCGAGGAACCGCTCGGCTCGACCCTGCCGGTCCTCCGTGCAGCCCTGAGAGCGCTCTTCGACGGCCCGAACGCCGGCTGCGACCACCTCGACGTCGAGACGTACACCTGGGGGGTGCTGCCGGCCGCACGACGGCCCGGCACCGACGCGGAGCTGGCCGCCGGCATCGCCGCGGAGCTGGCCTTCGCCCGAGACGAACTGGTCGGCCTCGGTCTGACCGTGGAACGCAACGTGAGCATGGGGGTGACGCGATGAGCCGGCGACTGGTGGTCCTCGACGTGGTGGGGTTGACGCCCCGGTTACTGGCGCACATGCCCCGGCTGCGGGGGGTCGCCGACGGCGGCTTCCGGGCCGAGCTGGGCACCGTGCTGCCCGCGGTGACCTGTTCGGTGCAGTCCACCTTCCTCACCGGCGAACCGCCGAGTGGGCACGGGATCGTCGGCAACGGGTGGTATTTCCGGGAGTTGGGCGAGGTGCTGCTGTGGCGGCAGCACAACGCGCTGGTCGGCGGGGACAAGCTCTGGCAGGCCGCCCGTCGCGCCGAGCCCGGCTACACCGTGGCCAACGTCTGCTGGTGGTACGCCATGGGCGCGGACGTCAACTGGACGGTGACGCCCCGCCCGGTCTACTACGCCGACGGGCGCAAGGAACCGGACTGCTACACCGACCCTCCGGAGCTGCACGACGCGCTCACCGGGCGGCTGGGCACCTTCCCGCTCTTCACCTACTGGGGGCCGACGGCCGGGCTGCCGTCGTCGCGGTGGATCTGCCAGGCGGCCGAGCAGATCCTCGCCGACGTGTCGCCCGATCTGACACTGGTCTACGTCCCGCACCTCGACTACGACCTGCAACGCTTCGGGCCCTCGTCGGCCCAGGCCGCTGCCGCCGCAGCCGAGCTGGACGCGGTGCTCGGCCCGCTCCTGGACGCCGCCCGGGCGCGCGACGCCACGGTGGTGGTGTTGTCGGAGTACGGCATCAGCGACGTGTCCCGCCCGGTGGACGTCAACCGGCTGCTGCGCGCCGAAGGGCTGCTGCGGGTGCACACCCAGGCGGGCATGGAGTACCTCGATCCGTGGACGTCGAAGGCGTTCGCGGTCGCCGACCACCAGGTCGCGCACGTCTACGTCAAGGATCCGGTCGACGTGCCGGCGGTGGCGAAGCTCTGCGCCGGCCTGCCCGGGGTGGCCGAGGTGCTCGACGCCGACGGCAAGGCCGCACACGGGCTGGACCATCCGCGCGCCGGTGAGCTGGTGCTGGTTGCCGAGCCGGACGCCTGGTTCACGTACTACTACTGGTTGGACGACGCCCGGGCCCCGGACTTCGCCCGACTCGTGGAGATTCACCGCAAGCCCGGGTACGACCCGGCCGAATTGTTCTTCGACCCGGCCAACCCGGGTGCCGCGAAGGCACGCGCCGGGGTGGCGCTGGCCCGCAAGAAGCTCGGCATGCGCTACCTGATGAGCGCCGTCGGCCTGGATGCCGGCGCGCGGGCGGTACGCGGCTCGCACGGGCGGCTGCCGGACGACCCGGCGGACGCCCCGGTGCTGCTCTGCTCGGACCCGAGCGCGGCCCGCGACAAGATCGCCGCGACCGAGGTCAAGGGGTTGCTGCTGGAGTTGGCCGGGCTGAGCTCCAGCGGTAACGGCGGGTCGGGGGAGGGGACATGACCGTCACCGTCGCGCCCACCGACGCCAGCGAGCTGCGGGCGCGCTTCGACGCGGAGCTGGCCGGGTTCCTCGACCGGCAGGGCCCGGACTGGCCGGACGGCGCGCCGCGCGGCGTGTTCACCGCGCTCCAACGGTTCGTGCTGGCCGGGGGCAAGCGGTTGCGGCCGCTGTTCTGCTACTGGGGTTGGCGTGGCGCGGGGGCTGCCGACGGGACCCCGATCGTGGTGGCCGCGGCGGCCCTGGAGCTGTTCCACGCGTTCGCGCTGATCCACGACGACATCCTGGACGGCAGCGACCGCCGCCGGGGCGAGCCGTCGGTGCACCGCCTCTTCGCCGACCTGCACGCCCGCTCGTCGTGGCGCGGTGACCCGGAGGCGTACGGGCGCAACACCGCGCTGCTCTGCGGGGATCTCTGCGCGGCCTGGTCGGACCAGATGTTCCACGAGTGCGGGCTGAGCACCGAGCAGGTGCACCGGGGGTACGGCGTGTTCGCGCTGATGCGTACCGAGGTGATCGCCGGGGAGTACCTGGACCTGGTCTCCGGGGTGGGCGACGGCTCGGTGGCCAGCGCGCTCACCGTGATCCGGATGAAGGCCGCCCGGTACACGGTCACCCGGCCGTTGCAGATCGGCGCGGCCCTGGCCGGGGCGGGTCCGGAGCTGATCGCCGCGTTGGGCGAGTTCGGTGACCCGCTGGGTGACGCGTTCCAGCTCCGCGACGACGTCCTGGGCGTGTTCGGCGACCCGGCGGTCACCGGGAAGTCGGTCCTTGACGACCTGCGGGAGGGCAAGCCCACGGTCATGATGGCGCTGGCCCGCAGCGCCGCCGACCGGCCGCAGACCCTGCGGTTGCGGGAGCTGTTCGGCAACCCGGCGTTGGACGCCGAGGGCGCGGCGGAGCTGCGCGACATCATCGAGGCGACCGGCGCGCGGGAGCGGATCGAGCAGATGATCCGGGTCCGGACCGAGGCCGCGCTCTCCGCCCTGCGCAACGCCGTGGTGGCCGACGAGGCCCGCGCGGCCCTGGTGGCGCTGGCCGGGCAGGCGATCGACCGACGCGCCTGACCGGCGACTTTCGATCAAATCGACGAAAGTTGATGCTGAACCGCCGGAAGGCATGGACACATCGAGATGTACGACTTAGTGTCGTGACCAACACGACAATGTTTCGTCGAGGTGAACCGGCGGCGCGGTAACCCATCGACCCCTCCACCGCTACGGCATCCGGCGCGACGGCGCGCGCCCGGCCTGGCAGTCACACGTCAGGAAGGGACGGCACAGATGTCTATCAAGGACGCTCCTCGACAACGGTCCCGACGATGGTTCTCCGCCGGATCAGCACTGCTGCTGGCGGTCGCCGCCGGCACGGCCGCCGTCGGCGCCGGCTCGGCCCCCGCACAGGCACACACGATCGTCGCCAGCGACTTCCAGCAGGTCGAGCTGGCCCGTGGCGTGACCGACATGGGTGAGCCGATGTCGTTGGCGGTGCTGCCGGACCGCTCGGTCCTGCACACCGCCCGCAACGGCACCCTGCGCCGCACCGACGCCAACGGCACCACCACCGTGATCGGCACCCTGTCGGTCTACACCCACGACGAGGAGGGGTTGCAGGGCGTCGGGGTCGACCCGGGCTTCGCCAGCAACCGCTACATCTACCTCTACTACGCCCCGCCGCTCTCCACCCCCGGCGGCGACGCACCTGCCACCGGCACCGACTTCTCGGCTTGGAACGGCGTCAACCGCCTCTCCCGGTTCACGCTGAACTCCGACTTCACGCTCAACCAGTCCAGCAAGGTCGACGTGCTCGACGTCCCGGCCAGCCGGGGCATCTGCTGCCACGTCGGTGGGGACATCGACTTCGACGCCGCCGGCAACCTCTACCTCTCCACCGGGGACGACACCAACCCGTTCGAGTCGTCCGGCTACTCGCCGTTGGACGAGCGGACCAACCGCAACCCCGCGTACGACGCGCAGCGCAGCGCCGGCAACACCAACGACCTGCGCGGCAAGATCCTGCGGATCAAGGTGAACGCCAACGGCACCTACTCCATCCCGTCGGGCAACCTCTTCGCGCCCGGCACGGCCAGCACCCGGCCGGAGATCTACGCGATGGGGTTCCGCAACCCGTTCCGGATCAGCGTGGACAAGGCCACCGGCGTGGTCTACGTCGGTGACTACGGGCCGGACGCCGGCTCCACCAGCTCCACCCGAGGGCCGTCCGGCCAGGTGGAGTTCAACCGGGTCGCCGCACCGGGCAACTACGGCTGGCCGTACTGCACCGGCACCAACACCACCAGCGAGACGTACAACGAGTGGGACTTCGCGACCAACTCCAGCGGCGCGAAGTACAACTGCACGGGCGGGCCGACCAACAACTCGTTCCGCAACACCGGCCGGACCACCCTGCCGCCCGCCCAGCCGGCCTGGATCCGGTACGCCGGCGACGCCGGCACCCCGACCGAGTTCGGCGGGGGCTCCGAGTCGCCGATGGGCGGCCCGGTCTACCGGTACAACGCCTCGTCGACCTCCACCACCAAGTTCCCGCAGTCGTTCGACGGGCAGTTCTTCGCCACTGAGTTCGGTCGAGGCTGGATCAAGCCGATCCACGTCAACTCCGACGGCTCCCGGGGCGCCATCGACACCTTCCCCTGGGTGGGCAAGCAGGTGATGGACTCGGCGTTCGGCCCGGACGGCGCGTACTACGTGCTCGACTACGGCACCGGCTACTTCAACGGCGACGCCAACTCGGCGCTCTACCGCTTCGACTACGTCGGCGGCGGCAACCGGGCGCCCACCGCGGCGGCCAGCGCCAACCGCACGTCCGGGGCCGCCCCGCTCGCGGTCACCTTCTCCTCGGCCGGCTCGTCCGACCCCGAAGGTGGGGCGCTGACTTACTCGTGGGCCTTCGGTGACGGCACCACCTCGACCGCCGCCAACCCGACGAAGACGTACACCGCCAACGGCACCTACACCGCAACGCTGACGGTGCGGGACCCGCAGGGCGCCACCGGCAGCAGCAGCGTGCAGATCAACGTCGGTAACACCGCGCCCACGGTCACGATCAACAACCCGGGCAACGGTCAGCTGTTCAGCTTCGGGGACACGGTGCCGTACAGCATCACGGTGACCGACCCGGAGGACGGCACCATCGACTGCACGAAGGTCAAGATGACCTACGTGCTCGGGCACGACCAGCACGGCCACCAGATCACCTCGAAGACCGGGTGCTCGGGCTCGATCACCATCCCGGTCGACGGTGAGCACGACGATGCGGCGAACATCTTCGCGATCTTCGACGCCGAGTACACCGACGCGGGTGGGCTGACCACGCACACCCAGCACACGCTGCCGCCACGGCACCGCCAGGCCGAGTTCTACGGCACCTCGTCCGGGATCAACGTGTTCAGCAAGACCCCGGCCGAGGGCGGCAAGACCGTCGGCGACATCCACAACGGCGACTGGATCGCGTTCCAGCCGTACCGGCTGGGCAACGTGACCTCGTTCAACGCCCGGGTCTCCTCGGCGGGTTCCGGCGGCACCCTCCAGGTGCGGGCCGGCTCGGCCACCGGGACGGTGCTCGGCTCGGCCACGGTCCCGGTGACCGGCGGCTGGGAAACCTTCACCACGGTCACCGGGACGATCACCAACCCGCCGACCGGCACGACCACGCTCTACCTGACCTTCGCCGGGTCGGGCACCGGGGCGCTCTACGACCTGGACGCCTTCACCTTCGTCACCGGGACGTCCCCGGCCGGCGGAACGGGGCCGATCAAGGGCCTCGGCGGCAAGTGCCTGGACGTGCGGGGCGCCGCCACCGCCGACGGCACGCAGATTCAGATCTACACCTGTAACGGCACCGCGGCGCAGACCTGGGCGGTCACGCCCAACTCGACGATCAAGGCGTTGGGCAAGTGCCTGGACGTGTCGGGGGGTGCCACCGCCGACGGCACCAAGATTCAGCTCTGGACCTGCAACGGGACCGCCGCGCAGAACTGGGCTGCCCAGGCCGACGGCACGCTCCGCAACCCGTCGTCGGGCAAGTGCCTCGACGTCTCCGGCAGCAACTCCGCGGACAGCACGGTGGTCCGCCTCTGGACCTGCACCGCCGCCGCCAACCAAAAGTGGACCCTGCCCTGAGCTGGCGGGAGGGGCCTCTCCGACAACACCTAGTGTGAGGTGAGAGGCCCCTCCTAACCGCGATTAGGAGAGCGATATGCGCAGACGCCTGCGACCCGTCCTCGGTGCGGCCATGGCCGCACTCGCCGTCATCGCCTGCACCACCCCGGCCACCCCGGCCAGCGCCGCCGACGCCCCCTACGACGTGCTGGTCTTCTCCAAGACCGCCGGTTTCCGGCACGACGCGATCCCGGTCGGTATCCAGACCATCCGCGACCTGGGCGCGGCGAACAACTTCACCGTCACCGCGACCGAGGACGCCGCCGCGTTCACCACCAGCAATCTCGCCCAGTACGAGGCGGTCGTCTTCCTCAACACCACCGGCGACGTGCTCAACGCCAGCCAGCAGACCGCCTTCGAGTCGTACATCGGCTCCGGCCGTGGGTACGTGGGGGTGCACGCCGCGGCCGACACCGAGTACGACTGGCCGTTCTACGGCAACCTGGTGGGCGCGTGGTTCGCCTCGCACCCGGCAATCCAGCAGGCCAACATCAAGGTGGAGGACCGGGGCCACGCGGCCACCGGGCACCTGCCGCAGACCTGGACCCGCACCGACGAGTGGTACAACTACCGGACCAACGCCCGGTCGACCGCCCACGTGTTGGCGACCCTGGACGAGTCGTCGTACTCCGGCGGCGGGATGGGTGCCGACCACCCGCTGAGCTGGTGCAAGAGCTACAGCGGTGGACGTTCCTTCTACACCGGCGCGGGGCACACCCAGGCGTCGTACGCGGAGCCGAACTTCCGCAACCACCTGCTCGGCGGCATCCGGTACGCCTCGGGCCGGAGCAAGGCCGACTGCCGGCCCGAGACCGGCTACACCCCGCTGTTCAACGGCTCGACGGCCGGCTGGTCGCAGGCCGGCCCGGGCAGCTTCACCAACTCCGACGCCACCCTGACCTCGGTCGGCGGCATGGGGCTGTACTGGTACAACACGAAGCAGTTCACCAACTACTCGCTGAAGCTGGACTGGAAGCTGCTCGGCGACGACAACTCCGGCATCTTCATCGGTTTCCCGCCGTCCAGTGACCCGTGGTCGGCCGTGGACAACGGGTACGAGATCCAGATCGACGCCACCGACGCGGCCGACCGCACCACCGGCGCGGTCTACACGTTCAAGTCCGCCGACATCGCCGCTCGCGACGCGGCGCTGAACGCGCCGGGGGAGTGGAACACCTACGAGCTGTTGGTCGAGGGTGAGCGGCTACAGATCTTCCTCAACGGGGTGAAGATCAACGATTTCACCAACACCGACCCGGTCCGTTCGCTGGCCGGTCACATCGGCATCCAGAACCACGGCACCGGGGACGACGCCCTCTTCCGCAACATCCGGATCAAGGAGTTGGGCACCACCCCGCCGCCGACCGGCACGATCCAGGCCGAGGCGTTCAGCTCGGCCAACGGCGTCTCCGCGTTCGCCAAGGCGGGTGCCAACGGCGGGCAGACCATCGGCTACATCGACCCGGGCGACTGGGCCGGTTACAACGGGGTCGACCTGACCGGGGTCACCTCGTTCACGTCCCGGGTCGTCTCCGGCGGCCCGGGTGGCACCATCCAGGTGCGCACCGGCTCGGCCACCGGCCCGGTGCTCGGCTCGGTCGCCGTGCCCAACACGGGCAGCTGGACGACCTTCGCCAACGTCACCACCGCGCTGTCCAACGTCCCGTCCGGCACCCAGAACCTCTACCTCACCTTCACCGGTAGCGGCACGGGGCTCTTCGACGTGGACGACTTCACCCTGGTCAAGGGGGGTGGGGGCACGAACGGGGTCGGCCCGATCAAGGGTCTCGCCGGAAAGTGTCTGGACGTGCGCGGCGGCGGCACCGCCGACGGCACCCAGATCCAGATCTACACCTGCAACAACAGCGCGGCGCAGACCTGGACCGTGACGCCGAATTCGACGATCAAGGCGCTCGGCAAGTGCCTGGACGTCAACGGCAACGGCACCGCCAACGGCACCAAGATCCAGCTCTGGACCTGCAACGGCAGCGGCGCCCAGAACTGGGCGGCCCAGTCCGACGGCACCCTGCGCAACCCGTCGTCGGGCAAGTGCCTGGACGTCTCCGGCAACAACTCCGCCGACAGCACCATCGTGCACCTCTGGACCTGCCTCAACGCGGCCAACCAGAAGTGGATCCTGCCCTGATCGACTGATCCCGGAAGGGTCGGGAGGCGGTGTCCCTCACGAGCGTGATGCCTCTGAATCATCTTGATGACTCAGAGGCATCACGCTCGCACTGATTCGTCCGCCGCCCCGCGGACGCCCGCGGACCGGCTCACAGCCGACTGCCGTACCTTGACCTGCATGGGGCGGTTCGCGCAGTGGCGCGGGAGGGTGCTCGCGCAGGGGCACCGGCTGGGTGATGCGCTGCGCCGGCCCGGCGAGCCGGACGATCCGTCGCCCGCGCCCAGCTTGAACCGCCTGGACGCATTGGTGGAGGGCTTCACCGCCGGCCAACCGGTGCGGTGGAGCATGGCCGGGCAACCCCGGCCGCTGCCCGGCCCGGTCGACGTCGTGGCGTACCGGATCATCGAGGAAGCGTTGCTCAACGCGTGCCGCCACGCGCCCGGCGCTCCGGTCGGAGTGCGCCTGCGCTACGACGCGGCGGGCATCACCATCGAGGTCCGCGACGAGGGCGCCGGTCCCGCTTCGTCAGGCGGCGGCACCCAGGCCGCCGGGCGAGGTCTGCCCGGGGTACGCAGGCGCGCCGAGCGGCTGGGCGGCACGTTCTCCGCCGGCCCGCGCGCCGGTGGCGGCTTCACCGTACGAGCCGTGCTCCCCGCGCCCGAGGAGATGGCCGAATGATCGGCCGATCGCGGGGCTTCCCCGATGGGGTCATGCGGAAATAGGGTGGAGGACGGCGACCGTGCTGGTGGCCGGTGACCCGGTGGGAGGCGCAACCCGCCGGGCTCAGGTGCTCCGCACCCACCGGTGACCGCCCGACGCCGCGTACGTCCGGTCACCCTCGCCCCGGTCCGCACAAGGAATCCCCATCACAACAGGGGAGAAGGACAATGGCGCGACCCATCACGCTCTTCACGGGCCAGTGGGCCGACCTTCCGTTCGAGGAGGTCTGCCGGCTCGCCTCCGAGTGGGGCTACGACGGTCTGGAGATCGCCTGCTGGGGCGACCACTTCGAGGTCGACAAGGCGCTCGCCGACGACTCGTACATCGAGCGTAAGAAAGAGACCCTCGCGAAGCACAACCTCCAGGTCTTCACGATCTCCAACCACCTCGTTGGTCAGGCGGTCTGCGACCACCCGATCGACGAGCGGCACCAGGACATCCTGCCCGGCCGCATCTGGGGCGACGGGGAGCCGGAGGGGGTCCGCCAGCGGGCCGCCGAGGAGATCAAGGACACCGCGCGGGCGGCGGCGAAGCTCGGGGTGAAGACGGTCGTCGGCTTCACCGGTTCGTCGATCTGGCACACCCTGGCGATGTTCCCGCCGGTGCCGCCGTCGATGATCGAGCGCGGTTACCAGGACTTCGCCGACCGGTGGAACCCGATCCTCGACGTGTTCGACGAGGTGGGGGTGCGGTTCGCGCACGAGGTGCACCCGAGCGAGATCGCGTACGACTACTGGACGACGAAGCGGACGTTGGAAGCGATCGGCAACCGGCCCGCGTTCGGGCTGAACTGGGACCCGTCGCACTTCGTCTGGCAGGAGCTGGACCCGGTGAACTTCATCTTCGACTTCGCCGACCGGATCTACCACGTGGACTGCAAGGACGCGAAGGTGCGTACCGGGGATGGCCGGCGTGGCCGGCTCGCCTCGCACCTGCCCTGGGCCGACCTGCGTCGCGGGTGGGACTTCGTCTCCACCGGCCACGGCGACGTGCCCTGGGAGGACTGCTTCCGCGCGTTGAACGCGATCGGCTACACCGGCCCGATCTCCGTCGAGTGGGAGGACGCCGGGATGGACCGGCTGGTCGGCGCACCGGAGGCGTTGCAGTTCGTCCGCCGGCTCGCCTTCGACGCACCGAGCGCCGCCTTCGACGCGGCGTTCAGCAGCAAGGACTGACCCCACGTCGGACAGACCACGGGCCGGTCGCCCTACGGCGACCGGCCCGTGAACGTGCGGTTGGTCAGAGCGTGCTGGCGTTCGTGCCCGAGCCGGACGGCTTGGTGCGGGGGTTGGTGGACGTCGGCGACCCGGAGGTCGTGCCGACGGTGCTGGTGCCCGCCTTGGCGCCCACGGTGGCGGGCGTGCCGGCGAACGCGTCGTCGGCGGCGGTCAACTCCTGCTTGCCGGTGCTGCCGTTGCCGGTGCCCAGCTTCTCGCCCAGTTTGGTCTGGCCGAGCTTGTCCTTGCCCTCGCTGTAGAGCTTGTTGGCCTGGGCCTGCGCGACCCCGGCCGCCTCCTGGACGGTCGGGTGGTCGAGCACCTTGCGGCCCCGGACCACGAGCTCTTCGTACTTTTCCCGGCCGGCACGGGCGCCCAGGACGAATCCCGCAGCCAGCCCGCCAAGAAACATGATCTTTCCGCGCATGGCGGCTCCTTCCGTACCTGACGCGCCGTCACCCCGCCGAGTTGCCCCGCCGGAAGGCGACCTGTTCGCGCCTGCGTCCTCTGTCCGCAGCTAACTACCCATCCTGCTCTGCGCTCAAGCATGCTTGTGCCGGGATGGCGATTTACCCCGTTTGTCAATGCGCCGGCGGGGAGGGAACCCACTGGACCACCACCGGGGGATGTCCTGTACTCTTGTCCCGTCGCACGGCGTCGGGGAGATCCGAAGCCGAGCGGTGCACGATCCCCTGTAGCTCAATTGGCAGAGCAGCCGGCTGTTAACCGGCAGGTTATTGGTTCGAGTCCAATCGGGGGAGCTTCTCCACCACAACGCCCGTCGGCCCCGGCCAACGGGCGTTAGTCATATCCCCCCACCCACCCCACCCCACCCCCCGCCCCGCCCGGCCCCACCCACGCCCCTGAGCCGGGTCGATCATGGAGTTGTGGTGCCGGAGTTATGCCGTTCTGTCACCTTCGTCCACCACCACAACTCCTTGATCGACGCGGGCGGAGGTGTCGGACGCGCAGCACCGCAACTCCTTGATCGACGCGGGCGGAGGTGTTGGACGCGCAGCACCGCAACTCCTTGATCGACGCGGGCGGGGATGCCGGGTTTGTGCTTTTAGTGGATGTTTTGGCGGCAGGATGGGCGGTGTGTGGGCCGGCCTTTTGGGGGTGTGAGTGGGGATGTCGGGGCGGGGCGGCAGGGCCACGCTGATCGCCGTGGCGGTCGTGCTGGCCTGGTTGGTGATCGGGGGCGTGGCCGGCCCGTACGCCGGGCGTCTCAGCGAGGTCGCCACCAACGACAACGCGGCCTTCCTGCCCACCGACGCCGAGGCGACCCGGGCGCAGGACCTCGCTGGCGAGTTCGTCGACCGGCAGACCATCCCGGCCCTGGTCGTCTACGCCCGGCCCACCGGGATCACCGACGCGGACCGGCAACGGGTGAGCGCCGACGCCGCCCGGTTCGCCCAGATCCCCGGCGTGGTCACCCCCCTACCCCCACCCATCCCCAGCCAGGACGGCCAGGCGCTCCAGGTCGTCGTACCGGTGGACGACGCCGAAGGTGAGGAGATCGGCGCGATCGTCGACCAGCTCCGCGACATCACCGGCGGCGACCGGGACGGCCTCACCGTGGACGTCGCCGGCCCGGCCGGTCTGCTCGCCGACCTGATCAAAGTCTTCTCTGCCATCGACGGACCACTGCTGCTGGTCACCCTGGTCGTGGTGCTGATCATCCTGCTGGTCGTCTACCGCAGCCCGGTCCTCTGGATCTTCCCGCTGCTCGCCGCCGGGATGTCGTACGCCCTCGCCTCGGTCTTCGTCTACCTGCTCGCCGACGCCGACGTGGTCAAGCTCAACGGGCAGGCCCAGGGCATCCTCACCGTGCTGGTCTTCGGCGCCGGCACCGACTACGCGCTGCTGATGATCGCCCGGTACCGGGAGGAGCTGCACCGGCACGACCGCCCCTGGCCCGCCATGAAGACCGCCTGGAAGGGTGCGGCACCGGCCATCATCGCGTCCGGCGGCACGGTCATCGTCAGCCTGCTCTGCCTGCTGCTGTCCAGCCTCAACTCCAACCGGGCGCTCGGCCCGGTCGCCGCCATCGGCATCGCCGCCACCCTGCTGGTGATGCTCACCTTCCTGCCCGCGCTGCTGGTGCTCGGCGGGCGGTGGGCGTTCTGGCCCCGACGGCCCCGAGCCGACCAGGCCGACCCGCGGGCCGAACACGGCATCTGGAGCCGCATCGCCGGCTTCGTCGCCCGGCACGCCCGGCCGATCTGGCTGAGCACCGCCGTCGTGCTGGCCCTGCTGACGTTCGGCCTCACCCAGCTCGGCGCGACCACCCTCGGCCAGTCCGACCTGTTCACCCAGCGCACCGACTCGGTCGACGGCCAGGAGGTGATTTCCCGCCACTATCCGGCCGGCACCGGCAGCCCGGCCACCATCTTCACCGCCGAGCGGACCGCCCGACAGGTCGCCCAGGTGGCGAAGGACGTGCCCGGCGTCGCCGACGTCCGCCCCCTACCGGCCGGCCCGCAGACCGGCCCACCCGAGGAGAACGCCGCCCCGAAGGTCGTCGACGGGCGGGTGCAGCTGGAGGCGACCCTGTCCGACCCACCCGACAGCGACGGCGCCGAGCGGACCATTCGCGAGCTGCGCGTGGCCGTCCACCGGGTGCCCGACGCGGACGCGGTGGTCGGTGGCTTCACCGCGATCAACGTGGACACCTCGGACGCCGCGAAGCGCGACCAGAACGTCATCATCCCGGTGGTGCTGGTGGTCATCGCGGTCATCCTGGCCGTGCTGCTGCGCGCGCTGCTCGCCCCGCTGCTGCTGATCGCCACCGTGCTGCTCAGCTTCGCGGCCACCCTCGGCCTCTGCGCCCTGCTGTTCCGGTACGTCTTCGACTTCCCCGGCGTGGACGCGGCGTTCCCGCTGTTCGCGTTCGTCTTCCTGGTCGCGCTCGGCATCGACTACAACATCTTCCTGATGAGCCGCGTCCGTGAAGAGTCGGTCAAGCGTGGCACCCGGGCCGGGGTGCTCGGCGGCCTCGCCGTCACCGGCGGGGTGATCACCTCCGCCGGCATCGTGCTCGCCGCGACCTTCTCCGCGCTGGCTGTCCTACCGCTGGTGGTGCTCGTCGAGCTGGGTACGGCGGTCGCGCTCGGGGTGCTGATCGACACGATCATCGTCCGGTCGCTGCTGGTGCCGGCGCTCGCGTACGACATCGGGCCGAAGGTCTGGTGGCCGGGCCGGTTGTCCCGGGCGAACGGTGAGCGGGCGGCGCGCGACGGTGGTTGAGACGGTCGCGCGTCACCGGTCAGCCCCACCCGAGCCGACCATTCGGGCCGAGTTGACCCGGCTGTACGGCCGGTGCGCCGCCGGCTGAAACCACCGCGCCACCGCGGCCATCCCCGCCGCGCCCCGCCGCAGGGGCGGCTGCGCAAACCGGTGGCGTTGGGGGAGGGCCCGTTCGTGGCCGGTGACCACCGGACAACCCATCGATCCAGGGTGCTCTCACCAGCGGATGGCGCGCCGCCGGCGCGGTGCTGAACGAGCTGCGTACCGGTCGATACCCGCCGCAAAATGAGGGCACCGCAGCCGTAAATGATCACCTATGATCCCCGCCATGCCCGCCCCCCTACCGGCCCCCACCTTCGACGCCGGTGCCGCGTACCCCGAGGTCAAGAATCTGCGCACGGCCCTCGATGCCGCCGACTGGCCCGCCGTTCGCGCCATGGTCGCCGACCGCGACCCGGACGCCCGGACGATGCTGGCCGGGGTCGTCGCCGATCGGCCCGGGATCGAGGCGTTTCTCCAGCGGGCGTACGACGACAACCCCGAGGACCCCCACGCCGGCCTGCTGCTCGGCGCCTACCTGATTCGCGCCGGCTGGCGGATCCGCAGCTCCTACCGCGCGCAGCACGTCAGCCGGTCCCAGTTCGCCCAGTTCCACGAACACCTGCGCCGCTCCGAGCGGGTGCTCATCGACGTCACCGCCCGGTACCCGGACGATGCGGCCGCCTGGACCCAACGGATCACCAACAACCGTGGCCTCCAACTGGGACAGGCCGAAGCGCGCCGCCGCTACGACCGTCTCGCACAGCACCACCCGCACCACGCGCCCGCGCAGTCGAGCCTGCTCCAGCAGTTCTGCCCGAAGTGGAGCGGCACCTGGGACCGCGCGTTCGGCTTCGCCAGGGAGTGCACCCAGGCCGCCCCGGACGGGGCGCACAACGCGGTCCTGATCGCCGAGGCGCACCTCGAACGCTGGCTGGAGTTCGACACCGAACGGGAGAGTGCCGCGTACCTGCGCGACACCGCGGTGGTCGACGAGGTCATGCAGGCCGGGCAGCGGTCCGTGCTGCACCCCGACTTCGTCGACGGGCCCGGCTGGGTGTCAGTTCGCTCGGCGTTCGCGCTGATCTTCAGCCTGACCGAGCAGTGGACCGCCGCCGCCAGCCAGTTCACCGCCCTCGGAAACCGGGGCACCGACTACCCCTGGGACTACGTCGACGGAGTCGCAGGCTTCACGAAGTACCGCGCCAAGGCGTACGCGAAGGGCGGCCAGTCATGATCCAACACCTGGACGTGGACGGGGTGCCCACGCTCCTCGCCGCCACCGGCGGGCCGATGCGCGCCGGGCTGACCTTCCGGGTCGGCACCGCCGACGAGACGCTCGCCAGCTCCGGCATCACCCACCTCATCGAGCACCTCGCGCTCGCGCCGCTCGGCCTGGCCGACTACCACGTCAACGGGGCGACCGCCCAGGCGTTCACCACGTTCCACACCCAGGGCTCCGACGCGGACATCGCGGCCTTCCTCACCGCTGTCTGCGGGAACCTCACCAACCTGCCGCTAGCGAGGCTGGACGTCGAGAAGGAGATCCTGCGGACCGAGTGGAGCAGTCGGGGCGGCGCCGCAGTCGACAACATCCCACTGTGGCGACACGGTGCCCGGGACTACGGGCTGACCAGCTACCCCGAGTGGGGCCTGGGCGCGCTCACCGCCGACGACCTGCGCGAGTGGGCCGCCCGGTGGCTCACCCGGGAGAACGCGGTGCTCTGGATCGCCGGTGATCGGGTGCCCGCCGACCTGCGGTTGGCGCTGCCCACCGGAACCCGCCAGCCCGTACCGACGGCGTCGTCGGCGCTGCCCCAGACGCCCGCGTACTTCGTGAACGGCTCCCGGGCCGTCGTGCTCGACTCGGTGGTGCGGCGGAGCGCCGCCGCCAGTGTCTTCAGCGGCGTGCTGGAACGGGAGCTGTACCGCTCGTTGCGCCAGGACGCCGGCCTCTCCTACACCACCACCACGGGGTACGAGCCGCGCGGCGACGGCTACGCCACGCTGCGGGCACTTGCCGACGCGCTACCGGAGAAGCAGGACGCGGTGCTCGGCGGCTTCATCGACGTGTTGGCCAAGATGCGAGTCGGCCGAATCGAACAGGCGGATCTCGACGCCACCATCGCCAAGCGGGAAGACATCCTCGGCATCGCCGAGGTGGACGCGGCACGGCTGCCGTCGTACGCCCTCGACCTCCTGGCCGGAGAACCGACCCGCACCGTCGACGAGCACCGGGTCGAGCTCAAGGCCGTCGACCTCGCCGCCCTGCACGAGGTGGCGAAAGAGATGTCCGCGTCGGCGCTGCTGATGGTGCCCGGCGGACTCAGCGCCGACTGGGCCGGCTTCGTCGCCGCACCCACTCACTCGACCGAGATCCTGCAGGGCTCCACCTACACGTCGAAGGAAGGGAACTCCGCGCTGCGCGTCGGCGTGGACGGGGTGACCGTTCTGCAGACCGACAATCCGCTGACCGTCCGGTACGACGACTGCGCCGCCATGCTGGTCTGGCCGGACGGCGCCCGCCAGCTCATCGGCTCGGACGCTATCGCACTGCACATCGAGCCCACCCTGTACAACCTGAACCCGGGGACGATCCCGGCCATCGACGCCAAGGTGCCAGACGACCGGCAGATCGCCATGCCGGCCCGCGACCCAGACGAGATCCCACAGCCACAGACCGCCGTACGGCAGCACACGGAATCCGCCGACAGCACCTGGTGGGAACTCCCCGTGATGGTGCTCAGCGGAATGGGCATCCTCCTGGTCGGTGCCCTGAGCGTGCTGCTGACCCTCGCCATGCTCCTCACCGAGACCGAACCGGGCGAGGAACAGCTCTGGGGTGCTGTCGTGGTGCTCTGGCTGCTCACTGTTATTCTCGCGTTGCCCATCGTGAAGCTGCAGCGACGGCGGCGGGGTCGATGAGGTGGGGCTGGAACGCTGCTGGCCCGTGATCCACCGGGCGGGATAAGATCCGGCGCGGTGTTCGGGGCGGTAGCTCAGCCGGTTAGAGCAGGGGACTCATAATCCCTCGGTCGCGGGTTCGAGTCCCGCCCGCCCCACCGATGTCATTCTGGTCTCGAACTGCGCTTCTTGGTTCGTATGCTGTCGCTAACTATAGCCTGGGCTATAGTTAGCTCCATGCCTCACGGTTCCGATCGTCGCTGGGCGATCAGAACGACCAGCGATGTCCGCGACTGGTTGCGCTCGCTCCGCCCTACCGATCCGGCGACGTACCGGTCGGTCAACGTGGCGATCGACATGCTCGCTGACGCCGGTCCGGGTTTGGGGCGTCCACTGGTCGACACGCTCAAAGGTTCGAACATCAGCAACCTCAAGGAGCTGCGACCGAGGTCTGGGCGGGAAGTCGCCATCCGGGTTCTGTTCGTCTTCGATCCCTGGTCGCAGGCGGTGTTGTTGGTGGCCGGCAATAAGGCCGGCGACTGGTCTCGATGGTACGAGGAAGCAATTCCGGTCGCCGAGGTCGCGTACGAGGGCTGGCTTGCCTTTGAGAGGAAGCGGAGGGAGGGCTGATGGGCGACTTCCATGACTGGGACGACATCCGTGCCGAGCTGCACGACGGGGACGACGACGCGCTCGATGTGGAGCGTGCCCGTACCGAGGCGTGGGTCAGCGCGTTCCACCTCGCCGAGGAGCGTAAGCGGCTGGGTCTCACTCAGCGGCAGGTGGCCGAGTTGATGGGGGTCACGCCGGGCCGGGTCAGCCAGATCGAGAATGGCGACCTGGAGGCCAACGAGGTTGCGACCCTCAGCCGGTACGCCCGAGCGCTGGGCGCTCGCATGCGGATCATCTTCGACTACGGCAGCGATCTCCGTCAGATCGCCTGATCCTGCGCCGGGCCATGGTGGTACCTCCGGCCCACCAACTGTTCTCCCAGGTCAGCCACGCTGCCGACGACCCGGACAGACCGCGTCGAGATCAGGACCGATGCCTCAGGTAGCAGCAGCACAGCGGCTGTGGGGCCGGGGTGACGTCGTACCCGGTTGCTACGGTCAGCCGCAGCTGGCCGGTCAGAGCAACCCCATGCGGGACAGCGCGGCTACGGGGGGCGGGCAGTGGTAGGTCCCCGGAGTGATCCCGGGACTGAATATGGGACACCGCGACCCGCCCCGCCCCGCCGGCCAACCGCCCGGCGATTGGGTGACGCACGCCACTCGATTGATCCTTAAATAGATCGGCGGCTATATAATCTGCTCCGTCCACCACTAGTGGTACGGGGAGGATCGATGCACGTTGGACGAAGGTTCGTCCGATCTTCAGTCGCTCTCGCAATGTTGATCACAACTATCGTCGCAGGTCAGGGCCAGGTGGCCGCTGCGTCGGAGAAGTCGGAGACACCGGCGGACGCGCTGGTCGCCAGCGACGAGGTACGCGCCAAGGCGCAGAAGACGTTGGCCAGCGTCGGCAGGAGTGCCGCGCCGAGGCTCGTCGAGGACGAGGACGGGCAACTCCTGCGCGCCACAAGCGAAGTGCCCGACTTCGCCGGCATCTGGCTCGACGACGGCCCGACGGGGGCGGTGACGACCATCGCGGTCGCTCGATCCGGTCGCCAGGGCGCTCAGGTCGCCGCCGATGTGCAGGACGCGTTCCGCCGGCAGCCGGCCGCAGCGCTGGCTCTCAGCGAGGGCGCCACGGCGCTCGCAAAGCCGGGCACCCGCGTGCGGACCGTCGAGGTCTCGTACACGTTCGCGCAGCTGAAGAAGTGGCAGACCGTGATGGACGCGCTGCTCGCTGACGGCGTGGTGACCTTCACGGACGCCGACGAGCGCAACAACACCGTCACCGTCGGCGTCAGCGACCAGGGGGCGCGTGCGGACATCGTCCGGTACGCGAAGAAGGCGGGCGTTCCCAGCGATGCGCTGAATGTCGTCGAGGCGACCTTCGGCCGCCAGTCGCTCCGGGACGACCACCGGCCGGTGAGCGGCGGTCAACAGATCTCGTACGCGCTTCCGGTCATCGGGGACGTCGGCACCATCTGGTACACGGCTTCGTGCACCCTGGGTGTCACCGCCCGCATCGTCAACACCTCCCCGGCGGTCCCGGGCTACCTGACGAACTCCCACTGCTCCACGGATTACGCCGAGACCGACTACGTGTACCACTGGCAGCCCGAGATCCCCTGGGGTGCCTTGTGGAACACCGCCAACCGCATCGGCTACGAGGTGCTCGATCCGTCGCTGTACACCGGAAACCCGTACGGCTCGGACGCGCTGGCGTGCCCGTCCGGCTACCAGTGCCGGCTCAGCGACGCGGCTTTCGGGGCGTTCGACGGCGATTACACGTCCACGCCGACCGGCTGGATCGCCAGGCCCTCGACCACCGGCACCATCAACTGGAACGGCTCCGACAAGTACCGCATCACGGCTACTGGAACGCCCACCGGTGCCATCCGCGCGGTCGGCCGTACCTCCGGCATGACCACCGGCACGATTACTCAGAGTTGCGTCCGGATCAGCAACATCGCGGACATGCCGAATATCGGCCAGAACTGCCAGTACCTCGGGACCTACTCGTCCCAGCCAGGCGACTCCGGCGGCCCGGTTTTCCGCGTGACCAACAGCCCGCTCACCAACGATGTGACGTTCGTCGGATTGAACTGGGGCTCCGGCACGGTCAACGGGCAGCCCATCGGCATCGTCTCGGCCTGGCCGATGATGCAGGCTGACTTCTACCCGTACGACGTTCGGGTGTGCGTCTCCGTCTACGGCTGCTAGCACCGCCCGCAGGAGGGCCGGACGCCCCGGAGGCGTCCGGCCCGCAGGCGTCAACCGCGCGGCGGCACCTCACCCGGCGGTCAGGTTTGGTACAGCACCGCCCGGTAGCCCCACAACGCCGCGACGATCAGCACCGCGATCCCTACTGCCAACGGCCACCAGCGACCACGCGGGCGGGCGAGGGCGACGACGACGGTCGCCACGTACAGCACCGCGACGACAGCCGTCCAGAGTGTCGCGGTGGGCACCCGATCGGCGATCCGGCAGCCCGCAGGCACGGGCAGGACGGTCGCGCAGACGTCAAAGCGCGGCACGGCCAACCACCAGAAGCCCGCCACGGCGGCCCCCGCTATGACAGTGGCCGCCGCGACCCCAAGCCACGAGCGGGCGCGCGCGGGCACCCTCATCCCCGCCGACTCAGTCATAGCCGGAACTATATTCGTCGGCCTTGCCGGAGACCCACGTTGTCCAGGGCGCGGTCGATGTGTGGTCGTGTGCGTACGCTCGTCGTCTGTGTGCGCGGCGGTCACCAGTCCTCGCAGGGGAAATGCGTTGACCGTACGCAGTCGTGATTCAGGATCAGCAGGACTCGAAACCGTCCGCTGTCGGCTAGCTGGTGGAAGAGCCTCGTGCCGAGCTCAGCCGTCGCGCTCGGATTCGACACGTCCAAACAGAAGGGGTGGCTGCGGAAGGGCTCGTCCGTGTCGGGGTCGGTATCGAGCCAGACGGCGAAGTTGTCGTCCGCGCCAAAGAAGTGCCGCTGGTCGCCGGCTCTTTCCACCAGTTCCACGCCGATGATGCCGGCGACCGTCAACGCGACCTGCTCCAGTGGTGGCAGCCCATCCGCCTCGACCGGCCCGAGAAGCAACGTGGTTTCCATGTTCGTTCACCATTCCCTCAGCCGCTGCCGCCACCACGCCCGCGCGTGCCAGGAACTCCGCTCGGCAGCTCGGGGGTCTGGCAGTGTCTTGCGGAGGAACTCCTCGTCCAACGGGTCGATGACACGCTGCAACTCGCGGCGGGCGGGCGCTGGCAGTCGGCGCAGCGCGTCGTCGAGGACGTCCCGCTGCTCGACCGGATCGCCGCAGCCCGGACAGGAGCAGCAGTCCAGGGACAGCTCCAGCCACCGCCCTGACTGCCGAATCGTACGACGATACGCATCCAGCGCGGTCGCTACCGAGATGCCCGGATGCCTGCGTTCGAGCCTGACGATCGCCGCGTTCGCCCCGTTCGACAGACCATCAATGCGGCGGGTTGTGCCGGCGGCCCGCCCGGCCGACGGAAACAGGGAGCGCAGCGCCCCGGGAGATCTACGCGCCATGGACCTTTCGAGGCTGACTCATGGCGAACACCCTGCCACACCACGGTCACGACCTGCCAACGTATTTGGGCAACCCGCCTCGGGGCGCCGAGAGCGTGATCGACTCGCATTTCAGGAAGTCGCGGTGTCCGGACGCGGGTGATAGCCCGGATTCCGGAAACCCGAGTGGATCAGCGGGCGCCGGCAGAGCGAACAGCCCAGGCCGTGGATCGTGTCCAGTCCGCGACGAACAGAGCCGGGTCGCCGGGCTGCGGATTTAGCCTGATTCGGTGATCTCGATGGTTGGCGCGGGCGTGCGGGTGAGGCTGCTCGGGCCGGTGGAGGTGGTCGTCGCCGGCAGTCCGCAGGCGGTCAACGGGTTGCGCCGCAGGGCGGTACTGGCGACGTTGGCACTGCACGCGGGCCGAGTCGTCAGTGTCGACCGGCTCATCGACGTGGTCTGGGGCGACCACCTACCGGCCACCGCGGCGAACACCTTGCAACGGCACGTCTCCTACCTGCGCGGGGTGCTCGGCGAGCCGGGATCGATCGTGGCGCGCCCGCCCGGTTACCTGCTCGACACCGGGCCGGATTCCACGGATGTCCAGGCCGCCGAGCGCCTCATCGACCTGGCCCGGCGGTCGACGGACCGGCACGAGCAGGTCAAGCACCTGACGGCCGCGGTGGCCCTCTGGCGAGGTCCGCCGTTGGCCGACGTGGCCGGGTCCGCGTGGCTTGAGGAGCAGGCGGAACACCTGGCACGCCTACGGTTGGAGGCCGAACGGTCGCTCGTCCAGGCCCGGTTGTCCCTCGGCGAGCACGCCGGGCTCGTCCCCGGGTTGGAACAGCTGGTCCGGCAGCACCCGTTCGACGAGCACCTGCACGCGCAGCTGATGCTCGCCCTGTACCGCGATGGCCGACAGAGCGAAGCGGTCGCCACGTACCGGCGGCTGCGCGACAGCCTGCGGGAGAACCTCGGCATCGACCCGGGTCCGCGGCTACGGGACCTGGAGTGCGCCATCCTGCGCCAGGACACCGCGATCGCCGCACCGGCACCGGCCGCCACGGCATCGGCGCCGGTGGCGGCGCAGCTGCCTCCGCCCGTACCCACGTTCACCGGACGTGACGCGGAGCTCGCCGCACTGGACGCGCTCGTCGACCGGGGCGGCGCCGTGGTGGTGTCCGGGACCGCCGGCGTCGGCAAGACCACCCTCGCCGTGCACTGGGCGCACCACGCCGCCGCGCACTTCCCCGACGGGCAGCTCTACGTCAACCTGCGCGGCTTCGACCCGGCGGCCACCCCGACCGAACCGGCGCGGGTGCTGCACGGGTTCCTGGAGGCGCTCGGCGTTCCGGCAGCCCGGATGCCCAGCGACCCGGACACGATGACCAGCCTGTACCGCACGACGGTGGCGGGCAAGCGGCTGCTGGTGGTGCTCGACAACGCGCGCGACGCGGAACAGGTCCGGCCGCTGCTGCCCGGCTCACCGGACTGCCTCGCCATCGTTACCAGCCGCGACCGGCTCATCCCGTTGGTCGTCACCGAGAGCGCCCAACCGGTGCCGCTCGACCTGCTGAGCCCCGGCGAAGCCCGCGCCATGCTGGTCGGCCGACTCGGGGCACGTCAGGTCGCCGCCGAACCCGAGGCCGCCGACGACATCGCCCAGCGGTGCGCGCGGCTGCCCATCGCCCTGGCCATCGTGGCGGCCAGGGCCGCCACCAACCGGCACTTCTCGCTGGCCGCCGTCGCCGGTGAACTGGGCGACCTGGACGCCTTCCACGGAGGCGACGAGGCCACCGACGTCCGGGCGGTCTTCTCCTGGTCGTGCCGGACCCTCAGCCCCGCCGCGGCCCGGCTGTTCCGGCTGCTGAGCCTGCACCCGGGCCCGGACGTCTCCGCCCCGGCCGTGGCCAGCCTGGCCGGCGTCGACGGGCCAACCACCGGCCCTCTGCTCACCGAGCTGACCCGGGTGAATCTCTTCACCGAGCACACGTACGGGCGCTACGCGTTCCACGACCTGCTGCGCGCGTACGCCGGCAGCCTCGCCGACGAGGCCGAGCCGCCCACCGAGCGTCGCGACGCCGTCCACCGGCTGCTCGACCACTGCCTGCACACCGCGTACGCCGCCGACCTCGCGCTGCACCCGCACTTCAGCGCGATCAGCCTCCCGCCACCCCGGGCGGGCGTGACGCCGGAACGCCCCCGGAACCGGTCGGCCGCCGCAGCGTGGTTCGCCGCCGAGGTCCCCGTCCTGCTCGCCGCGGTGCCGCTCGCGGCGCGGTCCGGTTTCGAGGGACACGCCTGGCGGCTCGCCTGGACGTCGGCCGGCTACCTGCACCGGCAGGGGCACTGGCAGGACTGGCTCGGCACGCAACAGATCGCGCTGGCCGCCGCGTCCCGCATCGGGGACCAGGCCGGGCAGGGCCACGCCCACCGCAGCCTCGGTCTCGCCTGCTCCCGGCTTCGACGGTACGAGGAGGCCGACGACCACCTGCGGCGGGCGCTCGACCTGTTCACCGACGTCGGCGACGACACCGGACGGGCACACACCCGCCTGAACCTCGGTCAACTGGCGGAGCGGCAGGGGCGGCACCAGCAGGCGCTGCACCATTCCCGGCGGGCCCTGGCCCTGTTCCAGGGGGCCGGAAACCGGGCCGGGCAGGGGTACACCCTCAACGCGGTCGGTTGGCAGGAAGGGCTGCTCGGCAACTACCACCGTGCCCTTGAGTCGTGCGGTGCGGCGCTGCTGATGTTGCAGGAGGTGGACGACGTCCAGGGGCAGGCCGACACCTGGGACAGCCTCGGCCACGCCCATCACCAACTCGGCGACGACCGGCGGGCGATCGCCTGCTACGAGCACGCCCTCGAACTCTTCACCCAGGTCAACGACCGGTACGCCGAAGCGGGCACGTACGTGAACCTGGGCGGCAGTCACCGGGCGCTCGGCGACCTCGCCGCCGCCCGGGCCGCCTGGCGGCGAGCCCTGACCATCCTCGACGAACTCGGCGACGCCGGCGCCGACTCGCTCCGCGCCGACCTCGAACAACTCGACGCCACGCCGTCGCGCTGACGTACCCCCCTTTCCGCGCCGTTTCCGGGCCGTTTCAGCGCGGCTCGGCACTCTTCGGACATCAGTTTCTTCCGCACCAGGAATGGAGCGTCCGATGAGTCGTTTGGCACACCACCTCGCGGTGATCGGGGTAGTCAGCGCGACGGTACTGGCCATGTCCTCCGCCGCCGCCGTGGCCCGGACCGACAAGCCGCCGCACAAGGGCACCGACTGCGTGGTCGAGTACGTCGACGAGCGCGGCGGCGTCGTCCGTACCGAGACCGAGCGCGAAGGCCGAGAGTACGGTCAGTTCCGCTGCGTCGGCGGGCAGTGGACGTTCGCCTGGGAGCCGTTCCGGGCCGACGACATGATCACGGCCGACGCGATCCAGCTCGACCCGTCCGGTGCCGTGTCGGTCCGGCGGTTCACCGGCCCCGCGCTCGGCTACGACCTCACGGTGGGTGAGATGGCCGGCATCGCCCGAGCCATCAGCGGCAGCCGGGAGGTGGTCGTCGACCGCGCGATCGTGGCGGTCGACGACGGCAAGGAGCGGACCCCGGAGCAGATCCAGGCGCTGCTGGCCGGCAAGGACGACACCGGGGTAAAGGTGCTGGACATCGTCGACAAGCCGAACGCCGCCATGTCGACGAAGGACCTCATCGACGAGGCGGGCGGCACCCCGGAAACGACAGTCGTCTACTTCAGCATCTGGGGTGCGATCAAGGCGGCGGTCGCCTGGGTCGTGGACAAGATCGGCGATATCGGCGAGTGGATCGACGACCACTGCGACTGGGGATCCCCCAACGACGTGGGCGACATCGTGACGTGTCGCTGGTAGCCCGTTCGACCCCGCCGACTCCGAGCACCGAGATGAGGACAGCATGACAACTCTGCGGGACATCACCAGGCGCGCCACCATCGTCACGACCGCTTTGATCGTCGGGCTGACCGCGTCGTACGCCCCGTCGCAGGCCGCCGAGGGGGAGGCCCGGACGACGATCACCGATCACCCCGGCGCACCGGGGACGATGCTTCAACAACTCGAGGACCTGACCGGCCGGCCCGTCGGCGACCTGGACAAGGTGCTGGCCGTCGACACCGGCGGACGGAACCTCACCGGCGAGCAGCTCGACGCGCTCGTCGCCGGCAAGGAGGTCGACGGCGTCAAGGTCGTCGGCACGATTCCGGGCAGCCGGGACGTCCTCGGCACGACCATGGCCGACCTCGCCGACGGGGCGTACGACGGCAGGGGTGACGGCGGGACGGCGACCTCCCTGCTCTTCGCCTCATCCACCCCGGACGGCCGGGAGTGGTGCCTGACCATGTGTGTCGCGTCGGGCAAGTCCATCTGGGAATGCCTACTGTCGCGCCGGACGGGCGAACTGATCCTCACCCTCGACTTCGCCGGCAGCACCACGCTGGGCGAGACGAAGGCCGCCTTCGAGAAAGCCAATGGCGTCGCCATCGACGGCCCGGACAGCGTGGAGACGCTGATCGGCGAGGGTGAGCCCTCGGAAGACGACATCAAGGCGCTCCTCGACGGCGAGGACGTCCCGTCGCTGCGCCGGGTGGCGACGCTGAACGGACCGGATCCCGGGTGGACGCTGGCCGACCTCGGCGGAAAGTCCGGCGACCCGCACGCGGAGATGAAACTGCGCATCGTGTGGTTCGACGTTCCGATCCTCGGCCGGGTCGCCGTGGTCTGCCGCTCGTACGACGACGGGAAGACCTGGAAGTGCACGGCCCAGCAATGGACCGGCTTCTGGTAGGCCACCGACAGTCCCGCTCCGCATCGACCTCACCGGCCGGCGCGGAGCGGGTCGATCGCCGGCGTTCATCCACAGGCGCGCCGCTGGCTTTCGCCGAGCGTGTCCCTGACACTCAGAACATGATCAGCAACGATCCTCGCGTTCCCTGGCCACCTCGCCTATCCCACCCGTCCGACACGTCGACACTGCCGCTCTACATGGTCATCTTCTTCGTCCTGGGGCTCGTGAGCTTCGCGGCCCACGGAATGGGCGACGGCGGGGAAGCCCTCATAATCGCGAGCATCGTCTCGGGAGTCTTCTTCACCTGCTTCCTGATCCTGTTCACCGTCTACTGGGTGGGGTACCTGCTGAAGGGGCACGCGATCTGGCTATCCGAGCGCGAGGCTGAGCCCGGTGGGCCGCCGGCGGGTCAACAGCCATAGCGCTGACCCTGTCGTGGCGATGTCGGCGACTGACACAATGTGATGCGTGGATGGGGAGCAGCGGGAGCGCGCCGTCTTCATTGCTGAAGCCGAGTTGCTCGAACAGCGGCACGACTCCTGGGCCTCACTTCAGCGGAGGCAAGCCGCGTTCTGGCAACGCTGGAACACCTTGACCACTGTCTCGTCGGCCGTCCTCGCCGGCGCTTCGGGGGCGGCCGGGCTGGCCTCCGCTGAGCTGGGCACGGCAGCTGCGATCGCGGCCCTGGTGGCCGCCGGCCTCGCCTCGGTAGCCAGCAGCTCCGGGGCCGCCAACCGCAGCGAAGCGGCGTTCACCTCCGCTGCGGCCAACCAGGCCCTGGCCGACCAGGCCAGGGCCTTCCGGACCATCTGGGCGCCACACCAACCGCTGACCGATGTGCGGGCCCGGTTTGCCGAGCTCTCCCAACAACGTGATCAGGCGGTCACCAGCGCGGCGTTGAAGTTGGGTAGGCGGACGTTGATGCGGTATCTCCAGAGGGACGCGCCCTCGGTCAGCGGGTGAGGAGACTGACGCCGCCCGTCCAGCTCGGCTCGCTGCCGGAGCGCCAGAGCACCAGAGCGCCGCTCGGCCACCTCTCAGGAGGCGGCCGAGCGGATCTCCGATCGGGTCGCGACGATGCGGTGGCGGCGGACCGGGTACAGCACCGGGTGCGCGATGCTCCAGGCCCCGCCCACGCACACGAACTCCTTGTAGCGGGCCGCCAGCTTCCCGGTGAGGCGGGCCGGCTTGGCCCGGTCGTCGGCGGTCACGTACTGGATGATGCCGTCGCGGCGGCCGAGGCTGATGCACTGGTTGAAGTAGCGCAGCGGGGCCTTCGGGAACTTCGTCTGGCCGGTCAGGCGCGCGGCGATGGCGTCGGCGGCCTGCCAGGCCATTGGGATGCCCGAGGCGCAGGACATCCGCAGTGGCTTGCCCCCCGGGCCTTCGGCGATCGCGGCGTCGCCCACCGCGTACACGTCGGGGTGCGAGACCGACCGCATGCTGTCGTCGACGACGATCTGCCCGGTGTCCGCGACCGCCAGGGTCGTGGCGGCGGCGATGGGGTGGACGGCGAAGCCGGTCGTCCAGACCGTCACCTGGGCTGGGATCTCCCGACCGTCGCGGGTGACCACGTTGGTCGCGTCGACCCGCGCGACGTCGGTGTGTTCGTGGACGGTGATGCCGAGCCGGTCGCAGACGCCGCGCAGGTGCTGCTGGGCCTTCCCGGTGAGCCAGTCACCGAGACCACCGCGGGCGGCGATCGCGACGTCGAGGTCCGGCCGGGCCTCCGCGATCTCGGTGACCGCTTCGAGACCGGTGAGGCCCCCGCCGACGACGAGCACGGTCCCGCCGGCCGCGAGGTGGGCGAGACGATCGCGCAACCGCAGCGCCGACGGCTGGCCGGCGATGTCGTACGCGTGCTCGGCGACCCCGGGAACGACGTGGTCCGCGGCGGTGCTGCCGAGGGCGTAGACGAGCGTGTCGTACGTGATCTCGTCGGTGCCGTGGTCGTCGATGAGCGCGACGGTCCTGCGGTCGGCGTCGACGGCGGTGACCCGCGCCAGTCGAACGTCGACGCCGGTGCCGGCGTAGATGTCGGTCAGCGGACGCCGCTTGAGGTCCTGCCCGGTGGCGACCTGGTGCATGCGGACCCGCTCGACGAAATCGGCGTCGGCGTTGACGACGGTGATCTCGGTGTCGTCAGGGTGCAGCCGCTTGGCGAGGCGACCGGCGGCGATGGCTCCGGCGTAGCCGGCTCCGAGGACGACGATGCGGTGCTTCATGGTGGCACTCCTGTCTCGGTTGTGGTCGCTTCCTGAACCGAGCAGCGACGCGATTCCTGACAGGAGTTGGCTATGACCTGGATCACCAGGTGTGGAAAGGTTCCCCGTGCTCGGAGGCGGACCACTGCCGGGTGGCGCGGTCGAGCTTGTCGGGGTTGACCTGGTTGTGGATCGCGGTGATGCCTTCGGGCGTCACCTCCAGCGACATCACGCCGACGACGCGGTCGTCGACCACGACCACCACCGCCGGAGCGCCGTTGACGGTGGCGACGTGCAGGGCGGGGTTGCCACCGAGCAGGTCCCGTTTGACGTCGGCGGGCGTCAGCTGGCCACGCAGGAACTTCGCCACCGGCAGTGCGCCGACGATCGGCGCCGTCCGGGCCGGGATCTTGCCGCCGCCGTCGGCGGTGCTCGTCGCGTTGTCGGTCAGCAACTCCACCAGCCGCTGGATCTCCCCGTTGTTCGCCGCGGTGAGGAACTCCGCGACGACCTTCCGGGCGGCGGCCAGGTCCACCTCCGTGCGGGCCCGCTCCGCGGTGACGTGCTGCTTGGCACGTCGGTACGTCTGCTGGCAGTTCGACTCGGTGATACCGAGGATCTCGGCGATTTCACCGTGCGAGTAGCCGAAGGCCTCCCGCAGCACGTACACGGCGCGCTCGTTCGGCGACAACCGCTCCAGCAGGGTGAGCACCGCCATCGAGACCGATTCGCGCTGCTCGGCGGTGTCCAGCGGGCCGAGCATCCGGTCCCCGGCGAGGACCGGTTCGGGCAGCCACGTGCCCACGTACGTCTCCCGCCTTGCCCGCGCCGAGGTCAGCTGGTTCAGGCACACGTTGGTGAGGACCTTCGTCAGCCACGCCTCGGGCGTCTCGACGTGCTCCCGGTCGGCGGCCTGCCAGCGGAGGAACGTGTCCTGGACGGCGTCCTCGGCGTCGCTGGCCGAGCCCAGCAGGCGATAGGCGATCGCCTCCAGGCGACCCCTGGAGTGCTCGAACAGCTCGACCTCGTCCGGACTGAGCGGCATGACTAGACAGTATCCAGGCGCACGGCGAACGGCTCAGAGCTGGCTCGCACTCGGGCGGGAAACCTGGCTCGGCTCCCGTCGACCCACGTAGAAGATCAGCCCGGCCAACAGCAGTACGAGCGCCAGCGGCACCAACACGGGCGCGAGGCCCCGCCAGACCGGCCACGTCGGCTCAGCCCATCCGTACGCCATCAGGCCCTGCCAGGTGTAAACGACGCCCGGGAGGAGGACGATCGTCACCAGCGTGCCAACCAGTCGGGGTACGGGTGGGCGTTGCCGTCCCACCAGCCAGAACAGCGCCGCTCCAGCCGCGGCGCCCAGGGCGGTGGCAGCGAGCGTGACGGTGACATAACCATCGGGCGCGGCTGGCGTGAAGCTCAGGATCGCCATGCTGTCCACCTGGGTGAGCGTGGCTGTCAGCCCGTCCCGCTCGGCCCGCCAGCCATCGCAGGGCGTGCCCGTCACCCGGTCACTGCCCTGCCAACCCAGCGCGGTGGCGTTGCGCTGCACCGATTCGGAGTGCCCGCAGGTGGCAGTGTCGCTGTAGTGGAATCTCGCGTACGCCGAGCCGAAGTCGTCGGGAGCCATCACCCCGTAGCGGTAGTGGTGGCCGACGTCCGACCCGACTGATTCGGTGCCGGGAAGCAGCTCCGCCGCCATGCCCTGTGCCTGGTCGACGTTGAATGGCGCGGTGCCGCGGCCGGCGTACCAGGAGCCGAGGCTCAGGCCGACCGTGCCGAACAGCACCGCACCGAGCAGGACCATCGCGACCGGCCGTAGGCGGTATCTCACCGGCGACTCCTTTGTCTGTGCGGAGGAGCGTAGCCAAAGCGATCGAGCTTTGGTGCCCGCAGAGAGGGGCCGCGAGCGTGGGGTGGTCGTACCCTTGCTGCGGTGACCCCCGACCCCCTGCGCCGTGCCCTCACCGCCCCCGCGGACCCGCCGCTGCGGCCCCTGCCCGACCAGGTCGTCGCCCTGCTGGAGGCCCTGCACGCGCCGCCGCGCCTCGCCGCGCACCTGCGGGCCGTGCACGACGTCGCCGCGCAGCTCAGCGGCGCGATGGCCGAGCGGTTCCCGCAGCTTTCGTTCGACCGGGAGGCGGTGCTCTTCGGCGCCGCCACCCACGACATCGGCAAGGTCCGGCACCCGGAGGAGCTGTCCGGGCCCGGGTCCGCGCACGAGCCCGCCGGCTACGAGCTGCTGCTCCAGCACGGCGTCGCCGAGTCGTCGGCCCGGTTCGCGCGGGACCACGCGTCCTGGCACCAGGACGGCATCGGCGTCGACGACCTGCTGGTCAGCGTGGCCGACAAGGTGTGGAAGGGGAAGCGGGTCACCGACCTGGAGGAGTTGCTCGTGGACCGGCTGGCCGACGCCACCGGCCGGGAGCGGTGGTCGGTCTTCCTCGACCTGGACGACATCCTCGACCGGATCGCCGCCGACGCGGACCGCCGGCTCGCCTTCCAGGCCACCCATCCGGTACGTGGGTGACGCTGGTCAGCGGCTCGCCGGTGTGCGGACCATGAACACGTCCACCGGATCCTCGCTGTCGAGGGCGAAACCGTGCCGCTCGTACAGCCGCCGGGCCGGGCTGCCCCGCAGCACGTTCAGCCGGACCAGCGTGCCGTCGCGGTCGCAGCGCTCCAGCAGCTCCCGCAGCACGGCCGTGCCGATGCCGCTGCCCTGACAGCGCGGGGCCAGGTAGAAGTGCTCCAGCCAGTGGGCGTCCCCGTCGGGCCGCAGCGCCACGCAGCCGGCGAACGCGCCGTCCACCTCGACGATCCAGGTGTACGCCGGCGCGAAGCCGTCGCGCAGGCGCTGCCGTACCCGTTGGTCGTCGTACCGCCCGAGCCGCTCCAGATCGGCCCGCAGCACCACGGCCCGTAGCTCGGCCACCGCCTCGACGTCCGCCATCGAGGCCGCCCGGATCGTCCAGTCCGCCATGATCAACAGGCTATCGGGGGCTCGGCGCTCTGGCGTTGGCGCAGCCCGGCGACGAGGAGTCCGACCAGGCGACGCGCGTCGTACCGGGGATCGCCGGCGCCGATGCAGAGATTGCCGACCCCGCGCAGCAACTCGAAGGCGGTCACGTCGGGACGGATCTCGCCTGCCGTGGCGGCGGCGTCGAGCAGTTGGGCGCACACCGGGACGAGGCGGTCCAGGAAGTAGGCGTGCAGCTTCTCGAAGGCGGCGTCGTCGGACTGTAGTGCCTCGGCGAGGCCGTGCTTGGTGGCCAGGAAGTCGACGAAGAGGTCGATCCACTGGGCGAGGGCGGCGTGCGCGCTGCTGCTGTCGGCCAGCAGTGCCGGGCCAGCCTCGGCGCACGCCTCGACCTGGTGCCGGTAGACGGCGACGATGAGGTCGGCGCGGGTCGGGAAGTGGCGGTAGATCGTGCCGACGCCGACACCGGCCCGGGCGGCGATGTCCCGGACGGGCGCGTCCACGCCGGAGGTGACGAAGGTCGAGGCGGCGGCGTCCAGCAGCGTCGCCTCGTTGCGCCGGGCGTCGGCCCGCTTCCGCGGGGTCGATCGTCCTGATCCGCTGTCGATGTCGGGCACCGCGCCGTTACCTCCGTCACTTGGCAAACGGAACGCTGTTCCGTATCGTTCTTAGCGGAACATGGTTCCACTTGCTCAGGATGCCAGAGCGGGTGGGCCAGTGCCACTTCAACCCTTCCGTGGAGGAACAGCCATGCAGTACCGCACTCTGGGGCGCACCGGCGTCCAGGTCAGCACCCTCGCACTGGGCGCGATGAACTTCGGCAAACTGGGGCACACCACCCAGGATGAGGCAACGGCGATCGTCGACGCCGCGCTCGACGCCGGAATCAACCTGATCGACACCGCCGACATGTACAGCCAGGGCGAGTCGGAGCAGATGGTGGGTAAGGCCATCGCCGGCCGCCGCGACGACATCGTGCTGGCCACCAAGGCCGGCATGCCGATGGGCGACGCGCGCCACCAGCGGGGCAGCTCGCGCCGCTGGCTGGTCACCGAACTGGACAACAGCCTGCGCCGCCTCAACGTCGACCACGTCGACCTCTACCAGATCCACCGGTGGGATCCGACCACCAGCGACGAGGAGACCCTGTCGGCGCTGACCGACCTGCAACGGGCCGGGAAGATCCGCTACTTCGGCGCCTCGACCTTCCCCGCGTACCGCCTCGTGCAGGCCGAGTGGGCCGCCCGGGAGCACCACCTGAGCCGGTACGTCACCGAGCAGCCCAGCTACTCGATCCTGCAACGGGGGATCGAGGCCCACGTCCTGCCGGTGACCGAGCAGTACGGGCTCGGTGTGCTCGCCTGGAGCCCGCTCGCCTCGGGCTGGCTCTCCGGCGCGATCCGGGCCGGCCGGGAGATCACCACCAGCCGTTCGGCGGTCCTGCCCGCCCGCTTCGACCTCAGCATCCCGGCCAATCAGGCCCGGCTCGACGCCGTCGAGCAGCTGGTCACCGTCGCCGACGAGGCGGGGCTCACCCTGATCCAGCTCGCCCTCGGCTTCGTCACCGCGCACCCCGCCGTGACCAGCGCCATCATCGGCCCCCGCACCATGGACCACCTGCACAGCCAACTCGCCGCCGCGGACACCGTCCTCCCCGCCGACGTGCTCGACGCGATCGACGCGATCGTCGCACCCGGCGTCGACCTCGCCGCAGGCGAGAAGTTCGACACCCCGCCGGCCCTGCTCGACCCGGCGCTGCGGCGTCGCTGAGCCGTCAGGTGCAGTGATCGACGCCGCTGGTCACCTAGGATGAGACTCATGAGCGCTGAGGCTGTCGGCATGCACATGCCCGCCGTTGTGACGCTCGACGACGTGGCGGCGATGAACGCCGCCGATCCGAACGGTCACCGCTACGAGACCAGCCCCGAGGGGGTTCTCTCGGTCATGCCGCCGCCCGATTCGGAACACGCCACGATCGCCAGTCGCCTCTTCGCCTGGCTGATCGTGGCGGGGTGGCCCGCCGAGCAGGTGCTTCAGGCAGTCGGTGTGCGCATCCCCGGACCGGACGGTGACGGTGGCCGCATTCCCGACCTGAGTGTCTGGCGTAAGCCGCCGTCGCGCAGCGTCTGGGCGGCGGTCTCCGACGTCGTGCTCGTCGTGGAGATCGTCTCGCCGGGCTCGGAGGCGATGGACTCGGTGACCAAGGTCCGCGAATACGCGTCGGCGGGGATCCCGCAGTACTGGGTGGTCGATCGGGACGGCGCGCAGACAGTCACGCTGCACCGGCTCAGCGGCGACGGCACCTACGAGGCGCGGGCACGCATGCCGCTGGCCTGGTTGCTCCAGACCGTCCCGGCCGACCACCTCGACTGAGTAGGCGTCGCGCCGCCTCACCGGGCGTTGTCGCAATTCGGACAAGACGGTAAAGCCCCTGGTAGAGCACTCTTGGGGCAGGTGGAGGTAGACGGGTGGCGGGCCACATCCCGATCCTCCGGACCGGTAGGGACAGTACCGTCCGCGCCGGTGCCGCCCTCACCCAGCCCGGCCTCGAAGCCGTGGCGGTCACGGCACAGCTGCCGTGCCGATCCCGCGTACGACAGGCCGTGGCTGCCACCGACACCCCTGCGGGCGCCAGCAGGGGTGCCTCCGCCCACCGGGACAGGGACGTCAGCACCGCCGACGGTCAGGCAACGCCGTCCGCCGGCCGTGCTGGTCGTCCCCGTGCCCCGCCGGCCTTTCGCACTGTGGACCCCGCCGGGGTCCGGCGTCGTCTGACCGCGCGCCGAGCCCAGGCGACCGAGCCAGAAAGGGCCCGACATGGCCGCTCCCACCGCGACCGCAGCCCTGAACGCATCCGTCTTCACGCCGGGTGACCAGATGCTGCTGACCGTCACCTACTCAGATGCCGACACCAAACCGCTGACCGTCACCATCGTGGTCACCGACGCGCAGGGCAACAGCAGCGCGCCGGTCAAGGTCACGGCGGTCATCGACCCGCTCACCGTGACCGTCACCGACAACTCCGGACGGACCTGGACCCGGGTCTCCGACAACGGCTCCGTGGCCGTGTATCGGTCGGTGGCGTGATGCCCCGGGTCACCGTCCAGGTCCGTGATGCCGCCGGCAACACCACGACGGCCGCCGCCGACTACAGCCTGGGTCAACCCGTGCTCGGCGGCTACTACCTCTCCGGGGGCGCCGACCCGACCGCCGACATGGCCGGCGGCAACTTCCGGTCCCTCACCCAGTACCGCAGCCTCGCCGACGGTTACGTCTTCCCCGGCTACAACCGGCCCTGGCTGGTCAGCCTGGGCAGGGCCGGGGTGCAGATGAACATGGTCCTGGAGTTGAAGCACTACGGTGCGTCGAGCTACGGGACGCAGAGCTTCGCGGTGGACGGCACCACCTACACCGTGCCCGCACCGACCATGACCATCCAGCAGCGACCCGGGACCACCTGGCCGAGGGCGTACGGATACGGACAGGTGCTCAAGGGGCAGTGCGACGGGTTGCTGGCCCGCGCGCTGTCGCAGTACCGCACGCTCGGCTTCGGGGTGAACATCCAACTCGCCTCGGAGTTGGACACGGACCACGAGTTCGGCACCACCGAGGACGGCAAGGCGTACAGCTGGGCCGAGTCGGACGCTCGGGCGGTGCAGGCGATGAACTACATCCTGACGTGGTTCAAGGCACGGACGCTGCCGGCCGGGACGACCTTCTCGGTGGGGCTGGGCGGCTTCGACCGAGCCTGTTTCCAGCGCACCCACCCGGAGTCGCTGATGTCGCGCCTCGACTACCTCCAGTGGAACGCGTACGCCACCAACGCCAGCCACACCGCGCTGGCCCGGTTCCGTCGTACCAAGGACTGGGCGGTGGCGGATCTCGGCCCGGTGGCGCTGTCCCGGCCCGTGATCATCGCCGAGTGGGGAGTCAGGGTGGCCGAGATCCCGAACCAGGCGGCCTGGATCGCCACCGTGCCGGCGGCCATCGCCCAGCTCAACGCCGAGCGTGGACCACGGATCGTGCGCACCAACTACTTCAACTCCGGGTGGGGCACCCTGACGCCGAAGGCGGCCGGGTTGACCGCGCTCCGCGAGGCGTACGCCAAGCGGCCGTACGTCTGACCGGGTTCCGGCGGCTTCGGGCTCCGAGGCCGCCGGGACCGCACCGGTCAGCCCGGGCCGAGCCGTTCGGCGTACGCGTCGCGCAGCTCGGGCCAGCCGAAGTCCTTGGCCTCCGCGCCGCGGATCGGGCCGACCGGATCGCCGTCGAGCAGCCGGTCGGCCACGTCGAGGCAGAGGTGCCAGCCGGCCGCGACCATCGGCAGCATGCCCCGGTCGGCGACGGTGTGCCGCAGGGTGAGCCGGGTGCCGTTGCCCAGCGGGCTCAGCTCCCAGCGCAGCAGGTCGTCGCCCCAGGTGTACTCCAGCAGGTGCGGCGGCTCGGCCCGGCGTACCGTCGCCGGATCCTCCTGGGTGGTCTCGCCGTCGACGAGGGTGAGCACGACGGCACCGGCGTTGCCGAGATCGCGGTCGGCGAGGAACGGCGCCCACTGTGCGAGCTGGGCCGGATCGGTCAGGGCCGCCCAGACGGTGGCTGGCGGATGCCGCAGGTCGCGGACGAAGACCAGCGTCGCGCCGGCGTCGGCCGGCTCGGCGTGCACGTCGGCGGGTGGGCTCGGGCGAAACGCGTCGCGGTCCATTCACTGCTCCTGACTGTCGAGGTGCCGTTCCAGGGCGTCCAGGTGTCGGGCCCAGAGTCGCCGGTACGGGTCGAGCCAGCCGTCGACGTCCCGCAACGGGCCGGGGTCGAGGCGGTAGATCCGCTGACGGGCGGCCGTCCGGCAGGTGACGAATCCGGCGTCGCGAAGCACCCGTAGGTGTTTGGAGACGGCCGGCTGGCTGACCCCGAGCCCGTCGACCAGCTCGCCCACGCTGCGTTCGGCGTCGCGGAGCTGATCGAGGATCCGGCGCCGGGTGGGCTCGGCAAGGACGGCGAAGGCGTCGGTGGACACCAACCTAACATGCCTCGTTATTCATATGACTGTCAAGGCATGTGTCTGGGGTGTCCATCCCGAGGCGGGGACACCGATCGGCTCCCTATGCTCGGATCATGGAACTTCGGATCTTCACCGAGCCCCAGCAGGGCGCAAGCTACGACCAACTGCTCGCGGTCGCCCGCTGCGCCGAAGACGCTGGCTACGGCGCGTTCTTCCGGTCCGACCACTACCTGGTGATGGGTGACGTGAGCGGCGAACCGGGCCCCACCGACGCGTGGACCACCCTCGCCGGTCTAGCCCGGGACACCAGTCGGATCCGGCTCGGCACCCTGATGACCGCCGCCACCTTCCGGCTGCCCGGCCCGCTGGCGATCACCGTGGCGCAGGTCGACCAGATGAGCGGCGGCCGGGTGGAGCTGGGCATCGGCACCGGCTGGTACGCCGAGGAGCACAGCGCGTACGGCATGCCGTTCCCGCCGCTCGCCGAGCGGTTCGACCGGCTGGAGGAGCAACTCGCCGTCATCACCGGGCTGTGGTCCACCCCGGCGGGGGAGCGGTTCGACCATGACGGCCGGTACTACCCGGTCCGGAACTCGCCCGCCCTGCCCAAGCCGGTGCAGCGGCCGCGCCCACCGATCCTGCTCGGCGGGACGGGCCCGAAGCGCACCCCTCGGCTGGCCGCCCGCTACGCCGACGAGTTCAACCTACCGTTCGCCTCGGTGCCGGACACAGCCGCGCAGTTCGACCGGGTCCGCGCGGCCTGCGCCGAGATCGACCGGAACCCGGCCGAGATGGTCTGGTCCAACGCGCTGGTGCTCTGCTGCGGGCGCGACGACGCCGAGGTGGCGCGCCGCGCCGCCGCCATCGGCCGCGACCCGGACGAGTTGCGGGCCAACGGCCTGGCCGGCACGCCCGCCGAGGTGCTGGACACCATCGGCCGGTACGCGGAGATCGGCAGTCAGCGGCTCTACCTCCAGGTGTTGGACCTCAGCGACCTGGAGCACCTGGAGTTGGTCGCCAGCGAGGTGATGGCGAAGCTCTGAGTCGGCCGGGTGGCCCGGGGACGCCACCGCCGGTCAGGCCCGGTGGGCGCCCGTCGCGACCGCGTTCGGGTCGCCCAGCACGGTGTCCAGCCGCCCGTCGTGGTCACTGTCCACATAGGTGATGTCCGGGATCCCGTCGCCGTCCACGTCGATCTGGACGACGTCGGCGACACCGTCACCGTCGAGGTCGGTGACCACCTCCACCGAGCCGTCCAGGTGGCGGGTCACGATCGACTGTGTGCCGGGGGCGCGTGGTGGCGGGCCGGGCGCCGGCACCGGTGTCGGGGCCGGCGCGGGTGCCGGGGTGGGGCGAGGGCCGGGCGTCGGCGACGGGTGGCTCGGCGATCCGCCCGCCGGCGGCGCGCTGGCCTGCTCGATTCCGGTGCCGGTCGGGTCCAGCTCCTCCTCGGAGGGGAAGACGTCACCTCGTGCGGCCGGATCACGGTAGCTGCTCATGGGCGTAGGGTTCCCCGACGATGACGAGAACAACCGTGCCCGATCGACCGGTGTCCTCGGTGCCCGGTTTGGCGGAAGATGCGGGGACCGACGCCACGGTCATGAACGGGGGATCGAGCGTGGAACTGCGCCGGAGTCGGGGCGCCCGGGTGCTCGCCCTGGTCTGCGTACTCGGTGGAGCGCTCTTGTTGGTTTATCCCAGCGACGGCGCCCTGCTACGGACGATCATCGCGGTGGGGGCGATCGCGCTCGGCGTGGTGGCGCTGCTCAGCGCGTTGCGTCCGTTCCGGTTCGGGATCGGCGCCGACGGGCTCACCGTCCGACGGCCCGGCCTGCGCCGGGACATCCGGTGGGCCGAGGTCGGCGCGCTGGTCCTCGACGAGCCGCCCCGGCGCGACGGCCATCCGGAGCCGCCGCGACTGCTGCTGGTGCCCGCGCCAGGTGTGACGATTGAGCCGGCGACCGCCCGCCATCCGCTCGACGGCCGACCCGCCATCGAGTTGCTCGTCCTCGACCAGGTCCGTGAGCAGCCCGAGCAGGTGTCGGCCGCGCTCACCCGCTACGCCGGAGACCGCTTCGTCGACCTGCTCGCGCAGCGTCGCGCCGCCTTCGACCCCCCGGACCTCCCGGTCGGCCTGCGCGGCTACCAGATGGACCGGGTCGACCGGTTGATCCGACGCGGCCAGGACGCCCTGCTGTCCGGGGACCCGTCGGCCCGGCAGGCGGCCCGGGGGGAGATCGAACGCGCGAGCGCGGCCGGCCTGCCGCTGGCCCAGCGTGGCTACCACCCGCTCCAGGCGGATACGGTTCTGGACGCCCTCGTCGCCGCGTTGGCCGACCAGCAGACCACCGATCGGGAGACCGCCACATGACCGCGCAGGGACCGCACACCGCGTCGAACGCCGACGTTCCGCGCCGCAACTGGGCCGGCAACGTGCGGTACGCCGCGAAGGCGTTCCACCGGCCCACCTCCGTCGACGACCTGCGCCGGCTCGTCGCCGGCAGCCCCCGGATCCGGGCGGTGGGCAGCGGGCACTCCTTCAACCGGTTCGGCGACACCGACGGTGACCTGGTCAGCCTCGCCGGGCTGCCCCCGGTGGTCGAGGTGGACCACGAGCGGCGGCAGGTCACCGTGAGCGGCGCGCTGCGCTACGGCGACGTCGCCCAACAGCTGCACACCCAGGGGTACGCGCTGGCCAACCTCGCCTCGCTCCCGCACATCTCGGTGGCCGGCGCGGTGGCCACCGCCACCCACGGCTCCGGCCAGACCCACGGCAACCTGGCCAGCGCGGTCGCCGGCCTGGAGTTGGTCACCGCCGACGGCGATCTGCTCCGGGTCGACCGTGACACCGACACGTTCGCCGGCATGGTGGTCGGGCTCGGCGCGCTCGGCGTGGTCACCCGCGTCACCCTGGACATCGTGCCGACCTTCGCGGTGCGCCAGTACGTCCGCCTCGACCTCGACCGGGCGGCGCTGGACGAGGCGCTCGGCTCGGCGTACAGCGTCAGTGTCTTCACCGACTTCCGTAGCCCCCGGCTGCGTGAGGTCTGGCGTAAGCAGGTGGCGGACCAGGCCCCGCCGTCGGCGGAGTGGCTGGGCACCACCGCCGCCGACCAGCCCCGGCACCCGGTGCTCGGGATGCCGGCGGAGAACAGCACCCCGCAGCTGGGCGAGCCGGGCCCGTGGCACGAGCGGCTACCGCACTTCAAGCTCGGCTTCACCCCGAGCAGCGGCGACGAGTTGCAGTCCGAGTACCACGTCGCGCGGTCGGCCGCGGCGGACGCGCTCGCCGCGCTGGACGACCTGGCGGACCTGATCGCCCCGGTGCTGCTGGTGTCGGAGCTGCGGACCGTGGCGGCCGACGAGCTGTGGCTCAGCCCGAACTACCGGCGGGACAGCTTCGTGCTGCACTTCACCTGGGTCGAGGACACTGCGGCGGTGCTGCCGGTGGTGGCCGCCGTGGAGGAGCGCCTGGCGCCCTTCGCGCCCCGCCCGCACTGGGGCAAGGTCTTCGTCACCGACCCGGCCGCGCTGTCCACCCGCTACCCGAAGTACGTCGACTTCACCACCCTCCTAACCCGGCTCGATCCCACCGGGAAGTTCCGCACCGACCTGCTGAACCACTACTTCCCCCGCCCCCTCTCCGGTTGATCATGAGGTTAGCGGTGCGAGACGCCCGTTTTGGTGCCGCTAACCTCATGATCAGCGGGAGCGGGCGAGGGTGCTGCGTTGGACGGCTCGGCTGATGTCGCTGGGGGAGACGATGCCGGTCAGGTGGCCGTCGTCGGTCACCACCAGGGCGCGGCCGTCGGCGCACTCGCTGAGCCGGGGGAGCAGGTCGTTGAGCTGTTCACCGGGCTGGGCCAGCACCAGATCGTCGGCACGGCAGGCCACCTCGGCCAGGGTGGTCGATGCCCGCCGCTCGGGCGGTACGCCCCGCACCCGGTCGACGGTGACCAGGCCGGTCGGCCGGCCGTCCTCGGTCAGCGGCAGCGCCGAATGCCGGTACGCGAACAGGTAGTGGTCGACGAAGTCCGCGACCGTCATCTCCGCTGAGGCGGTCTGCGGCTGCGGGGTCATCACATCACCGACCCGGATTCCGCGCAGCGCGGTGCCGGTGCGGGCCTGCCGCTCCTCCATGCCGGCCGCGCCGATCAGGAACCAGCCGATCAGCGCCAGCCAGAGCCCGCCGAAGCCGACCCCGGACAGGAACTGCCACAGCCCCAGGCCGATCAGCAGCACACCCAGCACCCAGCCGGCCCGGGCAGCGACCACGGATGCCCTGGTCCGGTCACCGGTGGCCTTCCAGACCGCCGCCCGCAGCAACCGGCCACCGTCCAGGGGCGCGGCCGGCAGCACGTTAAAGATGGCCAGCAGCACGTTGATCCCCGCCAGCCAGGCCACGGCCCCGAACAGCAGCCCGCCCTGCCCGGTCAGCGCGAGCAGCGCCGCGATGGCACCGAAGAACGCCCCGATCAGCAGGCTGACCAGCGGGCCGACGCCCGCGATCCGCAACTCCGCGCCCGGGTCACGCGGCTCGCCGCGCAACTCGGCGACGCCGCCGAACAGCCACAGCGTGATGCCGTCGACCGTCAACCCGTTGCGCTTGGCCACCACCGCGTGCGACACCTCGTGGGCGAGCAGGCCGACGAGGAAGACCACCGCCGCGGCCAGCCCGGCGAGGGCGTACGCCACCGGCGAGTGGTCGGGGTACGAGCGGGGAAACTGGTTGGCGGCCAACCCCCACGCGATCAGCGCGAAGATGACCAGCACGCTCCAGTTGACGCCGACCGGTACTCCCGCGACCCGGCCAAGCCGGAAACTGGCCCTCATCCCCGGCTCATACCCCTACTCAGCCTGCCCATGCCAGTCGACGAGGCGACGTCTCGGTCGGTGTGATCGGTCGGCCATGCCAAGCGAACATCTGCCCAAGTTCCGTCCGACCGCGCTCCACCACGTCGAGCAGGGGACCAGGGCCGACGGTGTCCGGCAGCGGAGTGTCGGTGGTCAGGTCTCGAACGGAGATGGGGCGGCACAACCACTGGTGCAGTGCCCGTCGATCGACGGCAGCCTTCTCCCGGTCGCCGAGCATCCACACATCCGTCTTGTACGGGGTGCTGTCGCTTCCGAGCGCGGTAAGGAGACCAGAATGGCGTACCAGACAGGGGTAACAGGTCCCGCAGTGGTAGTGCTCGGCACCCGGTCGATCCCGTGGTGGGCGCCCACAGCTGATGGTGGCATGGGTGAGCGTCGCCGGGGCCAGACCGGCGTCCAGGGCCTGCTGGCAGACCTCTCCCTTGGTGAGGTGCAGGTACGGGTTGATGACGGTCACCCCGCCGCCGAGAGCGTCGATCAACGAGTTGAGCGGGTGCAGTGTCCCAGGATGTACAGATTTCGTGGAGCAGGCGGCTACCCGGGCCGGTGTGAGCGGGGGATTGACGGCAAGCTGCCCGTTCTCCGGTACGACCACCTGTGGCACCCCGTGGGCGGCGGCGAGGTAGATGGCGGTGGTGAGATAGAGCAGCCCGCGGGTACGCGCAGATTTTTCCAGCTTCCTGGTGAGACGGACCTGCTGCGACGCCTTGAGTTGCTCGATGTCGCGACGGGCCGAGCTCTCGATCGCGTTGAGAGTCTGGTCCTGCTGGCTGCCCCACTGAGGTTCGAAGTAGGAGACGAGCAGCAGGGGGCCGGCCGTGACCTTGGCACGCTCTGCCGCCCACGCGGTGGAATCGAGGCCTCCGGAGAACAGGGCTACCTCTCCCACATCGGCGTAGATGGTCCGTCCCTGCTGGGGCCACCGCTGCCCGCCGACCCGGACGTTGATCGTCCATTGATCCGCGCTTAACGTCTCCGCGAGGTGGGACAGCAGCCGCAGCGTCGGCGGGCTCCAGACGGAGGGGTCGACCACCTCCACGGACAGGTCGATCCTTCGGGTCCAGCCGTCGACCGCGTACTCGCGCAGCGACAGCTTGTCGGCCAGGTACACGGCTCGGGCGATCTGCAGCAGGTCCTGGGCCCAGTCCGGGCGGTCCTGGGGTACCTCGGCCAATTTCTGCAACCGCTCGTCGGCGTGCTCCAGCAGCGGCCATCCAATGGCCTCCCGCTTCCTATCGGTGGAAACGCCGCCCCGGGCTGCGTAGTGATACGCGAAGCTGGCCCGGCTCACGCCGCCAACTCCAGTCCGCTGTCGCCGAGCCCGAGGGCCTGAGTCACCGTGGTCGTCAGCAGGTCCCTGGCGACGTCGGCGAGCCGTGGCGGCTCCGGCCCACGTTTGACCGCCTCGGCGCAGGGGTTGGGCAGCACCTTGACGACCTGATTGGCAACGAAACCAGCCACCACATCGGTCGGGTCGAGGATGGCCAGTGCCGGTACGGCGATCTTGATGTTCTCCGCGATGAGGATGTGTACGAATTCGCCGACCACCTCACCGAAGAACGCCCGATACAACGCGCAGAACAGCTCGCCGGTGATCGGTCTTGGACGGCCAGGATCGGCGAGCGGTCCTTCCTGCGTCACGAGGCGTTCCGCGACGCGTCGGGCGGCCCGGCGGACGGCAGCGTCCACGATGAGTTGGCCATCGCCGGCGACCTGCCCGACGAACCGCCGGACGAACTCGTCGGCGTCATCCTGCGCGGCCAAGTCCCCCACCAGCGGGAGATCCGCTCGCCCGAGGCCATCGAGCAGCTCGATCAGCCGTCCGCCGGCCTGCTCCGCTGCCGCACGGATGCCGAACGCCTCCGGATCTGCGTTCAGGGCGTCTCGCAACGCTCGCTGGTACTGGGCCGCGATCGCCTCGGCGCGCTGCTGGTCATGCTCGAGTAGTTGATCGGGTCGGCTGGTGGCGTCCGGTGTCCAGGTGCCCAGCCGGCCTTTGGCAGCGGTCCAGCTGCCGTTCTTTGGACCTGGTAGACGCGTCGAGGTGCCCATGCCGACCTCCCGAGGGGATGGGAAGGACGTCGAGCAAAGTCTATTGATACCCAGCGTGTTTGGCCAGATGCACTACGTACGCGAGTGGTGGTCTCCGCTGATCAAGCGGCGAAACGGTAAAGTGCGCAGCCTGAGCCGGAACATGACGGCCGGGGCGGAAGGGTCGGCGCATGCGGGAGGATTCACCGCGCTGGGAGCAGATCAACTCCAGCTCGTACATCTGGGAGCAGGACGGCCTGCGCGAGCTGGCCGGCTACCTTCCCGACGCTGACCCGTACCACGTCTGGACGAACGTCGAGTTCGTCGGCGCCGACGGCTCGATCAACGAGGTCGACGCCCTGGTGTTGACCCCGAGCGGGCTCTACGTGCTGGAGTTGAAGCACTGGCAGGGCGAGATTCGCGGTGACGGCACCCAGTGGCTGCGCCGAGCCCCGAACTCCCGGCTCATCCCCGAGGACAACCCTTACATCCTGGCCAACCGGAAAGCGAAGCGGCTGGCCAGCCTGATCCGGTACTACGCGAAGCAACACGGACGGCAACGCGAGACGCCCTACGTCGGGGCCGCCGTATTCCTCCACGCGAGAGCGATGCGGGCCGACCTCGATGAGATCGGCAGCCAACACATCTACGGGCTGGAGCAACACGACTCCGGTCTGCCCGGTCTGAAGAAGCTGCTCCTGGCCCTGCCGCGGAACCCTGATCATCTGGTGGACGAGGCGCGCGGCCGGGAGATCGTCGAGCTGGTGCGCGGCGCGAAGATCCGGCCGTCCGTGGCCGACCGCAAGGTCGGTCAACTGCTGCTGCACCCGAAGCCGTTCGCCGAAGGGCTCGGCTGGCAGGACTTCCTCGCCGGACACGCGCTGGACACCTCGCTGGTGCGTCGGGTGCGGTTCTACCTGACCAGCCGGGCCGCTGAGCATGAGGTTCCGGCGATCCGCAGGGCGGCGGAGCGGGAGTTCCGCCTGCTGCAGGGCATTCACCACCCCGGGGTGGCGCGGGCGCACGACCTGGTCGAGCATTCGTGGGGCCCGGCGGTCATCTTTGACCACCAGGAGGAGTGGGTACGCCTCGACCAGTGGCTGCTGCGCCGCGGCGACGCGTTGACCCTGGCCCAGCGACTGCAGTTGGTGCAGGATCTCGCCGAGATCATCGACTATGCGCACTCCCGCCGGCTGGCCCACCGGGCGCTTTCGCCCCGGGCGATCTACGTCGGTAACCCGGACGGGTCGCGCCCGACGCTGGTGGTCACCGACTGGCAGACCGGCGGCCGGTTGGCTGGCACTACCCAGTTCACCCGGCTCGGCCCGTCGAGCGACCCGGCCAGCCTGGAGCTGTTCTTCGATGACGAGGTCCGCCGCTACCAGGCGCCGGAGGCGGAGAACGCCACCCGGCTGCCAGGCCACCAGCTCGACGTGTTCTCCCTCGGCGCGCTGGCGTACCGGATCTTCGCCGGGGCGGTGCCGGCCGCCACGCCGGAGGAACTCGTCAACGCGGTACGCGACAGCGGCCTGCACCTCGATGCTGCGGTCGACGGCATGCCGCACACGCTGGTCACCCTGGTCTACGACGCGACCCGAGGCGATCCGGCGCAACGGCTGCCCAGCGTCTCCCGGTTCCACAAGGACCTGGAGAAGGTCTGGGAGGAGCTGACCGCGCCTGAGCCCGAGCCGGTCGCCGACCCGCTCTCCGCTCACCGAGGTGACGTGCTCGACGGCGGCCTGGAGGTGAAGGACCGGCTTGGCTCCGGCGCCACCGCCGTCGCCTTCCTGGTCACTCACGACGGGGAGTCGCGTGACCTGGTGCTGAAGGTCGCCCGCGACGAGCAGCACGAGGAACGGCTGACGGCGGAGGCACGTACCCTCGCGCGGTTGAAGCACCCCCAGGTGGCCGCGCTGGTCAAGGGTCCGGTCCGGGTCGGCGGCCGGACCGCGCTGCTGATGGAGAGCGCCGGATCGCGGACCCTCGCCGAGGAGCTGCGCGGCGGCCGACTGGCGCTGGACCTGCTGGAGCGGTACGGCCGGGACCTGCTCGACATCGTCAACTACCTGGACGGCCAGGGCATCTGGCACCGTGACCTGAAGCCGGCGAACCTGGCGGCCCGGCCCCGGCCGAAGGACAAGCAGCCGCACCTGTGCGTCTTCGACTTCTCGCTCTCGTCCGCCCCCGCCGACCAGCTCGGCGCGGGCACCGTCGGCTACCTCGATCCGTTCCTCGGTCCGCCGCGCCGGCTGCGCTACGACGCGGCGGCCGAGCGGTTCGCGGCGGCCGTCGTGCTCTACGAGATGGCGACCGGCGTGCTGCCCCGGTGGGGTGACAACGCCAACCCGGCCGTGGTCAGCGACGAGGTGGCCCTCGACCCGGCGGTGTTCGACCCGGCGGTCGCCGATCGGCTGGTGGAGTTCTTCGGCCGGGCGTTGGCGAGGGACGCGGCGGCGCGCTTCGACACGGTCGACGAGATGACCGACGCCTGGCGGGCCATCTTCCAGCAGATCCCGCAGCCGGCGGTGACCCCGGTCGGCCCGGTGCCGGCGGCGGTGGGGCTGACTCGTGAGTCGCCGTTGGAGGTCACCGAGCTGACCGCCCGGGCCCGCTCGGCGTTGGAACGGCTCGGCCTGCACACCGTCGGCGAGCTGCTGGACGCGGAACCGTCGGCGTTGACCCGAGCCAAGGGAGTGCCGGACGCCACCCGCAAGGAGATCCTCGCCCAGGCGAGGGCGCTGCGCGCCGTGCTGCCAGGCGGCAGCGAGTCGGCCGCCGTCGAGGAGCAACCGCTGGCGCAGGGCGTGGAGGCGCTCTGCGCGACCCTGCTTCCCGCCGCGACCTCCCGCAACCACCGGACCCTCGCCGTGCTACTTGGGCAGACGCCCACCGACGACGGTGAGTTCCTGTGCTGGCCGGCGCAGAGCGAAGCGGCCCGGGCCACCGGCCGGAGCCAGCCGCAGATCTCCAAGCTTCTCGCTGCCCAGGCCAGGAACTGGCTGGGGGAGCCGGCACTGGAGGCGGTGCGCAACGAGATCGTGGCGCTGCTCGACGCTCGCGGCGGGGTGATGTCCGCCGAGGAGTTGGCCCAGGCGCTGATCGCCGCCCGCGGCTCCTACACCCCCGAGCCGAAGCGGCTGCCACAGGCGATCGGGCTCGTCCGCGCCGCCGTCGAGGCCGAGCTGAGCACCGGCGGGGACGCCAGGGTGGCCATTCACCGGCTCCGCACCTCCGGCACCGTCCTGATCGGCCGGGAACCGGACGATCCGGCGTCCGACGTCACCGCCGCCGACTTCCTCGGGTACGTGGTGGAGCTGGGCGGCCGGGCCGTCGAGCTGGCTGGTGCCGATCCGCTGCCGACCCGGCAACGTGCCGTCGAGGAACTGCGCCGGCTGCCCGTGCCGGCCGGGATGCCGGCCGTGGCCGACCTGCGGCTGTTGCAGCTCGCGGCAGCCGCCCGCAACGATCGGGTCGACGTCAACGCGCAGGGGCAGCTCTACCCGGTGGGAATGCCGGCGGAGCGGGCGCTGCGGCTGTCGGTGGGCAGCCTGATCGGGCAGCGGCTCAGCGAGGAGCAGATCCGCGACCGGGTGCGGAGCCGCTTCCCCAGCGCGGAGCGGCTGCCGAAGCGGCCCGCGCTGAACGAGATGCTCGCTGCGGCTGAGATTCCGCTGACCTGGCACCCGCACGACCGGGTGTACGGGCCGGCGACCACGGCGGCGTCGGTGACCGGTACCCGGATGGCCACCACCCACGCACCGCTGCTCGGGCTCACCGCAGCCGACGAGGTGGGAGACAAGCTCACCGCTGCCATCGAGCGGCGGGCCTTCCTCGCGGTGCTGGCGCCGCTGCGCCGGCTCGGGCCAGCCCGGCGGGCGCTGCTGGCCCGGCTGCCGCTGACCGAGGTGGACGTCACCGCGATCCTGCTGGACCGGCTGCGTGCGCTGGGCTTCCCGTGGGAGGCGATCGTGGCGGCCGACAACGGCTCCGCGCTGGACGCGGACTTCCGCAGCCTGGTGGACCTGGTCCGGCACCAGGTGGTGCCGGCGGTCAGCACGGCGATTGCCGCCGCCGACGGGCCGGTACTCATCACCGAGGCGGCACCACTGGCCCGGTACGGGCAGCTCGGACTGCTCCAGGAGCTGGCCGACCCGACCCGGTCCCGGCCGGCGGCGCGGATGCTGCTGGTGCCGGCGCGCCGCCCCGAGCCGGCGGTGCTGGACGGGGTGCAGTTGCCGCTGACATCCCCGGCCAGCCAGTCGCTGTGGCTCGCCGAAGACTGGCTAGAGTCGTCGGGCCGGGCGCCATCAGCGACGGGTTGAGCGGGGGAGACTCCCGTAGCGGTGCCGCTCGCCGGTCGGCTGGCCGCGCCCGGTACGGGGTGCCAGGAGCGGTGATCCAGCGAAGGAGTTGAATCGTGGCGAAGCTCGCGTTGACGCCGGCTGAGGCCGCGCTCTACGAGCTTGTCGGCTCCCGGACTTTCCTGCGCGCGCGCCAGGTGCTTGAGCGCGGGGAGTTGCTGGACGTGCGGTGGGATCCGGAAGCCGGCCAGGCTAACGGTCGGCTCGGCAGCGGACCCGGGCTGGTGGCGGCGACGGTAGAGCTGGCCGCCGACGGCACGGTCGAGGCGTTGAAGGGCACCTGTACGTGCGGGCACGCCAGCTGTGCCCACCCAACCGCGCTGGTGCTTTCAACGCTCTCCACGGCCACGCCCCGGAAATCTCGCCCGGCGCGGTCGGCGGCGAGCTGGGAGCGGGCGGTCTTCGCGTTGGTCCGGGACATCGCACCGCCGCAGGCCGTGGTGGAGTCGGAGCCGCCGGGTCTCGGCCTGCAGTTCGACGTCGTCTCCCAGGGCTCGGATGACGCGGCGGGTTTTCAGGTCGAGCTGCGGCCGGTGCTGCCGGGCCGCACCGGCTGGGTGCGGTCCGGGATCAGCTGGTCGACGCTGAGCTACGCCTACTTCGGCCGGTCGGGGCAGACCGAGCGGCATCGTCGACTGCTCGTCGAGATCGCCCGGCTGGGGAGTACGGACACCGACCCCTACCACTACTACGACGGCCACCGGCGGACGTTCGCGCTGCACGAGTTCTCCAGCCGGAGAATCTGGGACCTGCTGGCCGAGGCGGACGAGGCCGGGTTGCCTGGTGCAGGCTGGCAAACGTGCCGGGCCGGTCGTGCTGGGCCGTCCGGCCCGACTCTCGGTGCAGGTCGGTCGGGCCGATCGGGAGCTGGTGCTGGCCCCGACATTGTCAGCTGGCGGCGCGCCGATCCCCGTTTCGCGCGTACTCCTCGTCGGCGAGCCAGCGCACGGCCTCGCCGGGCTGGCGGAGCTGAGCGGGCCGGACGCCCGAGCCGGCGCACCGGCGCTCTGGCTGGCGCCGCTGGTCGGGACGTTGCAGCCGGGAATGCTAAGGGCGCTTGCCGGGCCGGCGATCCGGATTCCGGCTGCCGAGGAACAGCAGTTCTTCGACCGTTTCTACCCGGAACTGCTCCGCCAGGTGGAAGTGTTCGCCGCCGATCCGGCCGTTCAGCTTCCGACGGTAGGGCCGGCCACGCTGAGCGCGACGGTGAGCCCCGAGCCCGACCACCGTCTGAGGGTGGGCTGGGAGTGGCATCGGGTCGTCGGTGGCCAGCGACACCCCGAGCCGCTGCGACAAGGGATGGCCGCCGAAGCGGACGAGCGCCGTGCGGAGCTGTTGCAGCAGGTCGCCGACCTGGTCGCCAAGCCGGCGCCCGAGCTGCTGGAGCCGTCGTCGAGCGGGCCCCGGCTGGCAGCCTCGGCGAGCCTTGCTGGCGACGCCCTGATCCGGTTCGTCAGTGACGTCCTGCCGCGACTGGCCGAGCTGGACGGTGTCGAGCTGGTCACTCCATCGGGCGGGGCGCTCGACGACTATCAGGAGACGTACGCCGCGCCCACCATCACCTTCCCCGACGGCGCTGAGCCCGGCGAGAACGACTGGTTCGACCTGTCGGTGCGGGTCACCGTCGGCGAAGAACAGGTCGACTTCGCCGCGCTCTTCGCGGCATTGGCGCAGGAGCAGCAGTACCTGATCCTGCCCAGCGGTACCTACTTCGCACTCGAACGACCGGAATTCCAGCAGTTGCGGGACCTGATCGCCGAGTCGCGCGCACTCGCGGATGCTCCCCCCGGGGTGCTGCGGGTCGGTCGGTTCCAGGCCGGGATCTGGGACGAACTGGCCGACCTGGGTGAGGTCACCGGCCAGGCCGCGGCCTGGCAGCGGTCGGTACGCGCGGTCAGCGAGTTGGAACCCCGCGCCGAGCAGCAGATCCCATCCGGGGTACGGGCGCAGCTGCGCCCGTACCAGCAGGAGGGTTTCCGTTGGTTGGCCATTCTGCACGACCACGGCCTCGGCGGCGTTCTCGCCGACGACATGGGGCTCGGTAAGACCCTGCAGACGCTGGCGTTGATCTGCCACGCGCGCGCCGAGTCGCCGTTCCTGGTGGTCGCACCGGCCAGTGTCGTCGCCAACTGGGCGAGTGAGGCGGCCCGCTTCACGCCGGAGCTGGACGTCCGGGCGGTCACCCAGACCGTGGCGCGGCGCGGCGCCCCGCTGGCCGAGACGGTTGCCGGCGCGGACATCGTGGTCACCTCGTACACGCTGTTCCGGCTGGAGTACGACGACTATCGCGCTCTCGACTGGGCAGGGCTGATCCTCGACGAGGCGCAGTTCGTCAAGAACCCGCAGTCTCAGGCGTACCGCTGCGCGAAGCTGCTGTCGGCCCCGTTCAAGTTGGCGATCACCGGTACGCCGATGGAGAACCACCTCGGCGAGCTCTGGTCGCTCTGCTCGATCACCGCACCCGGGTTGCTGCCCCGCGCCGACCGGTTCACCGACTACTACCGGAACCCGATCGAGAAGGAGCGGGACGCGGAGCGGCTCGCCCAACTGCGCCGCCGGATCCGGCCGCTGATGCTGCGCCGACGCAAGGCCGACGTGGCGGCCGACCTACCGGCCAAGCAGGAACAGGTCATCGAGGTCGAGCTGGACCGCCGGCACCGCCGGGTTTATCAGGCGTACCTGCAGCGGGAGCGGCAGAAGGTCCTCGGGCTCCTCGGGAATTTGGAGAAGAACCGGTTCGAGATCTTCCGGTCGTTGACGCTGCTCCGGCAGGCGAGCCTGGACGTTGCGCTTGTCGATCCGAAGCACCAGAACGTGCCGGCGACAAAGCTGGACGTGCTCACCGAACGGATCAGCAACCTGGTCGCCGAGGGGCACCGGAGTCTGGTGTTCAGCCAGTTCACCCGCTTCCTCGGCGCGGCCCGGCAACGACTGGAGGCGGCCGGGATCACCTGCAGCTGCCTGGACGGGACCACCCGGGACCGGGCTGCCGTCATCGACGGGTTCAAGACCGGCGGCAACCAGGTCTTCCTGATCAGCCTCAAAGCCGGCGGTTTCGGCCTCAACCTCACCGAGGCCGACTACTGCCTGCTGCTCGACCCGTGGTGGAACCCGGCCGCGGAGAACCAGGCGGTCGACCGGACGCACCGCATCGGCCAGACCCGCAACGTCATGGTGTATCGGATGGTCGCCAAGGACACCATCGAGGAGAAGGTGATGGCGTTGCAGGCGCGTAAGGCGGAGCTGTTCAGCAGCGTCCTGGACGGCAGCGAGTTCGCCTCCGCACAGTTCACCGCCGCCGACATCAAAAGCCTGCTGGAGTAGGCGGCGACGGCTTCTCGGGGGTCTCGAAGGGACCTGTCAGATCGGGTAGCCCTCCGCTCTTGAGCCAGTCGGCGAACTGCCGCCGCTTCTCCCGGTCGGCGACAGCCTTGAGAGCGGCGTCGACGGTGGCCCGCGTCGTCGCGGTGCCAAGGATCTTGCCGGCCTCGGCCAATAGCTCGTCATCCACATCAAGGACAGTCCGGCTCATGGCTACTCCTCAGGTGGGCGATCATCGCCGATGGCATCGACCGGTCCGGCCTGCCCTTGATAGCAGACGCTGCTGGAACGCCCTACCTTTGCCCCGTAAGCCAACGTCTGGAGTTGATCGTTGAGGGTGATAAAGCGCGACCGGTCCACAGCAGACGGCCGGAGGGCACCTGCGTCGTTACTGGCTGTGGTAAGAATCTAGGAATGCCGCTGCGCAAGATCGTGTTGGAGAACTACCGCTGTTTTCGGGACCGGCAGGAGATCGAGTTGGCCCCGGTCACGGTGGTCCTCGGTAAGAACAACTCTGGCAAGAGTGTGCTGACCCGCGCGCCGCTAGTCATCGCCACGGGGTTCAATACCAGCGGCACGGCACCGCTCGACCTCGACAGGCTCGGGCCGGACACCGTCGACGACTTCCGAGAGCTCTACCATGATCATCTGACGGGACGCCCGATAAAGCTCGGGCTGGTTGTCGAGGGCAGATCGAGGTTTGCTCTTGAGGCCGAGATCCAGTACTTGGACAGCATCAACAGCGCGGTCGTGTCGAGCCTGGACATCATGTCGCCGCAGATCACGGCGATGCTCGTCTCATCACGGTTGGTCGCGTCCGGTCAGCGCGATACACCCGACATCGACGGGATCGCCGTCACGCCGCTACCCCAGATTCGTCAGGGCGAGCAACTGGAGTACGAAATCAAGCAGGTTGGACAAGAACGGATTGTCCTGCCGGTCGCCTTCAAGGGTCTCGTGCCGGACCTGAGCGCCGTGCCGGGGCTGACGGACCTGTTCGACTTCGACCTGAGCCCCGGCCCGATCCGATATCTCAGCCCCTATCGGGAACGGGTCGCTCGGCAGCACCGGCTGCCGCTGGGGGCACCGAAGCTGCTGGGCGTGCAGGGCGAAGGAATGCAGGGGATCCTCGCGGATGATGCCCGGCGAGCAGGTGGGGCCTTGGTCGCACGGGTCAACGAACTATTGGAGGCGATCGTGCCAGACTGGCGGATCGCCGAGATTCCGGACGGCACCCTGTGGTCGACCGTATTGGTCCGGCGGGACAGCGAGGTCAGGGTCAACCTGGCCGACGCGGGTACCGGGCTGGCCCAGGTGCTGCCGATCCTGGTGCAGTGTGCCCTCGACGAGATGCGCGGCGCTACGGACCGCGCGCCCTTGCAGATCATCGAGGAGCCGGAGATGCACCTGCATCCGGCGGCGCACGCCGAGTTGGCGGACCTCTACCTCAACACCGCCATGGCGACGAGCACCCAGTTCCTCATCGAGACGCACAGCGAGACGTTGCTGCTGCGACTACGCCGCAGGATCGCCGAGCCCAACGACATCTCGGCTGACATGGTCCGGGTGTATGTCGTCGAGCAGCAGGACGGCGCCTCGGTGGTTCGTCGGGTGGACATCGACGAACTAGGCAACCTCGACGACACCTGGCCCGACGGCTACTTCTCGCAGGACTACCACGAGGTCCGAGCCCTCGCTGCCGCACAGATGGAGCGACTCGACGATGCTTCTTGACATCGACACTGAGGTCTTCGATGGCGACGACCATCTTCCGGTGATCGAGATCCTCAAGCTGGTCGCACGGGGACGTCACGATTGGTCGCCGACCGGCCCCGAGGCGGTACGCGCCGCATCCTTCGTGGCGACGCTCTACGCGGCCAAGATCAAAGGGCCGGACCTGAAGCTTTGGGCCACGAAGGCGGTGGAGGCGGCAGCGGACCGTGGCGTACCAGCCGCCGCCCGGCCGCGCAGCCGACGAGGGTTCGCGGTGACGACGGGAAATGTCGGGGCGGTCGCCGATGACCTGGGCAAGCCAGCGGTGCTGGTGGTCGAGAACAGAATCGGCGACGGCGGCTTCGTCCAGGCAATGGCTGCTGCCCTCGACGACCAGCGGGTGGTCCAGGCGCTTCGGAAGCGGTGGTTGAAGTTCTGCCACAGCGGCGGCACCGGTCAGATGCCGGCTCTGGCAGCCGACGAGTGTCGGGACTTCTCGCTGATCATTCGGGTCGCGATGCTGCTCGACAGCGACCGTGACGATGCCGCCAAACCTAGCCCGAACGACGCCAAGGTTCGGCAGGCGCAGCGCGACGGCGTGCCGCACGTGCACATGCTCACCTGGCGGATGGTCGAGAACTATGTGCCCTTCCAGGTGTGGGACCGGCACTTCCCGCACCGCACGGACAAGGTCAAGGAACTCCGGGGGATGGTCCCGCAGCAGCGCGGATACAAGCATCTGAAAGTTCACTTCGTGGGCAGAGATGGGAAGATGCCTTCGCCACTGATGCCGGAGGGCCTGATGTTGTCCGAAGCCGACTTTCATGAGCTGGGACCCGACGTGGTAGCCGAGCTGCGGCAGGTGCTGGCAATGATCCACGAGATCCTGTAGGACACTAGGCTCATGCTGAGTGAGCGCGGCGAGAGCCGACTCGAACCGGCCGTACTCCATTTGGACGCGGTGTTGGATGACGTTGCCGCTGGCGTGCTGCGGGTGCCGGCGTTTCAACGGCCATTCGTGTGGCGGCCTGAGCAGATGCTCGACCTGTTCGACAGTATCGAGCGCGGCTACCCGATCGGGAGTCTGCTGCTGTGGGAAACCACCAGGCAGGTCGAGTCACTCGACCAGGTTGGGGACGTCGCTGTCGATGATCCACCCGTAGGGGAGTTGGTGTCCTATGTGCTGGATGGACACCAACGGATTTCCACACTCTTCGGTGTCCTGCGTCGCCTCGGTCGCCCGCCTCGCCCTGACGATCAGCGCGAATGGAAGTGGCGGATCTACCGTGACCTGTCGCCCAAAAGCGACACTGAACGCTACCGCCACCACCGTGCAGCTGGCAGTCCGCCCGCTCCCGCTCCGGACAACTTCCTCCCCGTTCGCTCAGTGGCCAGCACCCTCGACTTCCTGAACTTCTCTCGAAACCTGGAGTATCGGGTGGGGCGGGACAGGGCGGACCGGCTGGTGCGCGAGGCGGATCGGGTCGTTCAGCGAATCAAGGGTTACAAGCTCAGCCTGATCAAGATCAAGGGCGGTGACCTGGAGCAGGCGGTAGAGGTCTACACCAGGCTCAACCGCAAGGGCGTACGGATGGACGCCGATCAGGTGATCTCAGCGCTCACTCACCGGCCGGGTCAGCGCACACTGGCCAACCGCGTCGACGACATCGTCGAATCGATCGCCACTACTGGCTTCGGTGAGCTGCCCCGTCTGGCAGTTTTCCGCGTCGTCCTGGCGGTCGCCGACGAGCCGGACGTGATGACGCCGCGGTGGGAGGCGATGGCCCGGCGACTTCAGAACCGCCTGGTTGATGCCGTTCCCGCCGCAGAGCAGGCGGTGCACCGCACGGTCGCTTTCCTGATTTCTGCGGGGCTGCCGTTGGCTCGGTTCCTACCGTACGCACACCAACTCGTGGTGCTGGCCAAGTTTTTCCACCACTGCCCGAAGCCGAACGATGACCAGTGGTTTGAGCTTCGGCGCTGGTTCTGGGTCACCTCCTGGGCTGGCTCCTTCGCGGGTGCAAACTCGACGGTTCTCCGTTCGGCTCTTGATGAGATGCAACAGTTCGCCGAGCGGCGGGTCAGGCTGAGCCTCGACACCGGGGCGGTCCAGCCGATGCCCGACTCCTTCAACCTCAACAGTGCTCGTACGCTGGCCTATGTCGCGTGGGAGACGAACGAGCTGCCCAAGCGCTTGGATGGAATGGGTCAGGAGTTCGACGTGGTCCGGTTGCTCGCCTCAGGTGCGACCCAGGCATATCGTTCGGTAGTCGCCGGTGATTCCCGGCCCGCCAACAAGCTGGTCTTCCCTACTGTCGCGGGGCTCGGGGTGGAGAATTCATTGACCGGTCTGCCGGTTGGCGGAGGTGGGTTGTTCGATCACGATCCCACCAGCCCGTACTCATCTGCTGGTGCCCGGCGGATTCTGGAAAGCCACGCCATTCCCTTGTCCGCCTGGTTTCGACTCAAAGAGGGCGGCGGCGGCCTCTTCGTTGCCGACCGTACCCGCGAACTTGAGGTCCGGCTGCGTGCTTTCGCTGAGGAAATCGGGTTTGGACTGGGTGATGATCTCGAAGGCGTGGCCGACGACGACTCGGAGTAGTGGCTGTGGGGGCGTCCGGCCTTAGAATCTGGCGGTGATCGAGCTGAAGGCGTTGCAGACGCAGGTCAAGACCCTGGTGGAGGATCTGCGTCGGCAGGTCGCGGAGGCGCCGGGCCTGCGGGCTGAGCTGCGCCAGGAGTACGCGGCGGCGCAGGCCGCCCAGCGGGTCGGCGGCAGCTTCGAGACCTGGCTCGACGACGTGCTCGACCAGGCGGCGGTGGCCTGGGTGCTCGGCTGCGTGTTCGTCCGATTCTGCGAGGACAACGCGCTGGTCGAGAAGCTCTGGATCGGCGGCGCCGACCCGGCCGCGCCGGCCGAACGGGCCGTGCAGCACCGGCAGGCGTACCTGATCGCCAATCCCCGCCACAACGACCGGCACTGGCTGCGGGAGGCGTTCGGCTATCTGGCGGAGCTGAAGGCCACCGGCAAGATCTTCGACAGAAAGCACAACCCGCTGTGGCGGTTCGACATCTCCGGCCCCGCCGCTGAGGAGCTGAGCGACTTCTTCCGGCGCGGCGCCGGCCAGGAGTCGCTGCGCCGCGACGACCTGAACACCCGCTTCCTGGGCGACCTCTACCAGGACATGTCGACGCACGCGAAGAAGACGTACGCGCTGTTGCAGACGCCGGAGTTCGTGGAGGAGTTCATCCTCGACCGCACGTTCGAGCCTGCGGTCAAGGAGTTCGGCCTCGCCGCGACCAGCGTCATCGACCCGACCTGCGGCTCCGGCCACTTCCTGCTCGGTGCGTTCCACCGGTTGGTGGGTAAGTGGCGGGACCGGGAGCCGGCCACCGACGTGAAGGTGCTCGCCGAGCGGGCGCTCGGCCAGGTCACCGGCGTCGACATCAACGGCTTCGCGGTGGCGATCGCACGGTTCCGGCTGCTGATCGCGGCGATGAAGGTCTGCGGCCTGAACAAGCTGGAACGCACGCCGGAGTGGCCGATCCGGGTCGCGACAGGCGACTCACTGCTGCCATGGGGCCCGTTGTACTCCCGAGCTCAGGGTGACCTGCTCAAGGTCTTGGAGAGTCAGGCGCAGGAGAACGACGAGACTGAGGCCCCAAAGAAGAACATTTTCGCGTACGAGAGCGAAGACGCCGACCTCCTCAAGGACTACCTCGCCGAGAATCAGTACACGGTGGTGGTCGGTAACCCGCCCTACATCACCGTCGCCGACAGCGCCCGCAATAGCCTCTACCGCGAGATCTATAAGACTGTTTGCCACCGGCAGTACGCGTTGACCGTGCCCTTCGCAAAGCGGTTCTTCGATCTGGCTAATTGGTCAGACGAGCACGGCGAGGCTGCTGGCTACGTTGGCCAAATTACCGGTAACGCCTTCATGAAGCGCGAGTTTGGTAAGCACCTGATCGAGAAGTACTTTGCCCACGAGGTCGAGTTGACTGAGGTGATCGATACCTCCGGCGCCTACATTCCCGGCCACGGCACGCCGACGGTGATCCTTGTTGGCCGCGCAAACAAGCGCCGCCGTTCTCCCACCCTGCGCACGGTCCTCGGCGTGCGGGGCGAGCCTTCGACTCCGGAAAACCCCGCCGAAGGTTTGGTTTGGGCGTCAATTATCAAGCAATTCGACTATCCGGATTCTGAATCCGAGTGGATCAACGTCGTTGATCTTCCACGTTCGAGGTTCGCTGGCTACCCCTGGAGCCTTTCCGGGGGTGGCGCGGTGAGTCTGATGCAGTCATTGAAGTTGGAGCGGCGACTTGCTGACCTGGTCGACTCGATCGGCCGGACTACTGTGCTTGGTGAAGATGATGCCTGGATTCTTCCCGATCTTGCAACTGTTAGAAGGCTTGGGGAGCGCGACTTTGTCGACGTTTTCGCTACGGGTGAGCATGTTCGTGACTTTCGGATAGAGGAACCGCTTTTCGCGCGTTCGCCGTACGTTGATGAGAAACATTCGAAGGTTGCGCCTCCCGATCACCCTTTGGTTTCTCGTTTGTGGCCGATGCGCACTACCCTGAAGGCCCGGGTTATCTTTGGCATGACGATGGCGGACAAGGGTCGGCACTGGTATGAGCATCTAGAAAATTATGCTCAGAGACTTCGGGAGCCTTTGTCGATCGTCTTTGTTTTCGTGGCTACCCATAACCATTTCGTCCTTGATCGAGGTGGGAAGATCTTTAACCGTCACGCGCCGGTGATTAAGTTGCCGGAGGGGGCGACGGAGGACGATCACCTGCGGCTGCTCGGGGTGCTGAACAGCTCGACCGCCTGCTTCTGGCTGAAGCAGGTGAGCCAGAGCAAGGCAGGGAGCGGGATCGGGCGGGGCATTCAGCCCGAGGCTTGGATGGATCGGTGGGAGTTCACTGGTACCAAGCTGGAGGAGTTTCCGCTGCCTTCGGCGTACCCGTTGGGGCGGGCTCGGGAGATTGATCAGCTGGCGCAGCGGCTCGCTAGCTTGACCCCGGCGGCGGTTGCCGCCTCGGGCGTGCCTAGCCGGCAGCGGCTCGCGGAGGCTGCGGCGGAGTACCACTCGGTGCGGGCGCGGATGATCGCGTTGCAGGAGGAGTTGGACTGGGAGGTCTACCGGCTCTACGGGCTGATCGATGAGGACCTGACCTGCGCCGACCCACCGGAGTTGGCGTTGGGGGAGCGGGCCTTCGAGATTGTGCTGCACACCAGCGGGGCGCAGACCGAGTGGTTCAACCGGCACGGGTCGAAGCCGATCGACCGGCCGCAGCCGCACTGGCCGGCGGAGTACCGGTCCCTCGTGGAGCGGCGGATCGCCACCATCGAAGCGAACCGGCACATTGGGCTGATCGAGCGGCCGGAGTGCAAGCGGCGCTGGTCCACCGACGGGTGGGAGAAGATGCAGTCGGCCGCGCTGTGGGAGTGGCTGCTCGATCGGTTGGAGTCCGCGGAGCTGTGGGCGGGGCAGCCGAAGCCCTTGTCGGTGGCGCAGCTCGCCGACCGGGTCGGTGGCGATCAGGATTTCCGGGCGGTGCTGGACCTGTGGGTTGGGCACGACAGCTACGACCTGACCCGCACGCTGGGGCAGTTGCTCGCCGACGAGCACGTGCCGTACTTGCCTGCGCAGCGTTACAAGCCAGCCGGGCTGCGCAAGCGTGCGCAGTGGGAGCGGACCTGGGCGTTGCAGCGCAAGGAGGACGCGGGGGAGAAGGTCACCATCGAGGTGCCGCCGAAGTACACGTCGGCGGACTTCGCCCGGCCGTCGTACTGGAAGGCGCGCGGCAAGCTCGATGTGCCGAAGGAGCGGTTCATCTCGTACCCGCAGGCGGGGCGGGATAGCGACGGCAGTGAGCTGCTCGGTTGGGCCGGGTGGGACCACTTGAGGCAGGCGCAGGCGCTCGCCACCGTCTACCTTGACCGGAAGACGCAGGAGGCGTGGCCGGCGCACCGGCTGCTACCGCTGCTTGCCGGGCTGGTGGAGATCGAGCCGTGGCTACACCAGTGGCACTCGGGTGAGGAGCCTGGCTTCCCCGGGTCGCCCGCCGAGTTCTTCACCGACTTCATCAACGCCGAGCTGGCCCAGCTCAGCTCCGACCGTTCGGCGTTGGCGTTGCTGCGCGGGGTGCCCGAGCTGCCGTGAACTCTGGCGGGCGGCTCGCCGGAAGTCGTTCAGAGGTGGGAATCTATTGATTCGGTGTATGCGCCTAACTACTATCCGTAGTTGCCGACCTCTGGAGGGGGAACGATGAAGCTTCGCTTTCTGACGACGTCGAGCAACTCTGGCTCCTGCCCCACCCTCTACGAGACTGACGAGGGCGACATCGTGGTGCAGGGCTACCAGTTGACCGATCCTGAGGCGCTCGCGCAGTTGCGCGACGTGCTGCCCAACGAGACGTTCGTCGTGGTGCCGCGCGAGCTGATGACCTGGTTCGAACAGAAGGGCTGAGATGGGGTTGCTCGTCACTGATCCAGACGCTTTCCAGCGCCTGTTCGAAGACTTCCAACACGTGGCCTTCAAGCTGGAGGTTCGCCGGTCATACGGCCTCGCGTCCGAGGACGAGCCATTCCAGACGTTCCTCGCCGGGGGAGATCCGGGCATCGAGTGGCTTCGGTCGTGGCTGGACCTGATGGAAGCGGAGACCTCGAAGGGCAAGCGGGTGGAGCGGGTGCGGGTCGTTGACGAGCCCCCGAGCGACTATTTGCGTTTCGAGATATCGGTGACGCCGCACAATCTGGCGGTGGGTGAGGATATTCGATACCTTGCCCGCACACGCGCGGCAGAGCTGGCGCTGCCGGAGTACGACTTCTGGCTGTTCGACTCGCAGGTCGTTGCCTTCCTGCACTTCACCGACGATGACCGGTTCGTGGGCTTCAGCACCACCGAAGATCCCGCTGAGGTGTTGATGCACTGCCAGTGGCGGGACCGGGCTTGGACGAGAGCCACCCACTTCACGGAGCTTCCCGCGACCGTGACGGCTGCGAGCTGATCGGCGGTTCCGTGTTCTCTGGATGGTCGGGCAGCCTGGTGAGGCTCCGCGCCATCGAGCCCGAGGACGACGGCTACTACCGAGAGTTCGCTGCGGACGTCGTCGGGGCGCGTGCCGTCTATATGGCCGAACCACCGCGTTCGCGGGGACAACTGCGCAAAGATGTCGAACGCCTCAGCCTGTCCGAAGTGAGTGACGACTGCTTCGCTCTCGCCATCGAGCGAATCGACGACACCGGAATGATCGGTGCCATCTCGACTCATCGCACGAACGCGCGCACCGGCACCTTCAGCTACGGCCTCGCGATCAGCGCGGCACACCGCAGGCGGGGGCACGGCACAGCGGCAGCCCGAATCCTGCTGGCGTACATGTTCACCGAGCGCCGCTACCACAAGTGCCTCGTCGAGATCCACGCCGACAACGCCGCCTCCCTGCGGCTGCACCACAGTCTGGGATTCACCCAGGAAGGACTACTCAGGGAGCAGGAGTACCTGGCGGGTCGCCACCACGATGTCGTGCTCATGGGGCTGATCGGCCGTGAATTCCTGTCGGACATACAGCCCCATGACTGACGACAGGGGCCCGGTCGAGAACGACTTCTCCGGCCACAGCGGGGCGGTGGTCCAGGCTGGCCTCATCCAGGGAAGCGTCAACTTGCGCACGGTTAAGGAGGTGCCGCTGCCGTCGCCACGGCAGCTGCCGCCCGCGACGAAGGGCTTCATCGACCGTGAGGTGCACATCCGGCAGCTCGACTCCCTGCTCGACGAGGTCGAACTGACCACCGATGAAGCGCAGCTGCCAGTCGTGACCATCTCGACGATCTCCGGCAGTGCCGGGGTCGGCAAGACCGCGCTGGCCGTGCACTGGGCCCATCGGGTTCGGGAACGTTTCCCCGACGGCGACATCTACATCAATCTGCGCGGATACGATGCTGTGCCGCCGCTGACTCCGCACGAGGCCCTGGACGGGTTTCTCCGCGCCATGGACGTACCCGCCGAGAAGATTCCGCGGGACCTGCACGGTCGCGCCGCGCTCTACCGATCGTTGACCACCGGCCGGAAGATGCTGATCCTCCTCGACAACGCCGCCACCGCCGAGCAGGTGCGACCGCTCCTGCCGGCCTCACCCAGCTGCATGGTGATCATCACGAGCCGCAGTCGGCTCTCCGGCCTGGCTGTCCGCGATGGCGCCATCCGTGCCGTACTGGACGTGTTGTCGAGCCAGGACGCGACGCGGCTGCTGAGCGTGACGATCGGATCGGAACGGGTGGATCGCGAACGAGTACCAGTAGCTAAGCTGGTCGAACTCTGCTCCTACCTGCCGCTCGCCCTGCGGATCGTCGCCGACCGAGCCTGCCTCGACGACGAAATGCCGCTCACGGAGTTGGTCGAGGAACTTGCGGCTGAGGAGAGCCGGCTTGATGCGCTGACCGTCGAGGACGACGAGCTGTCGGCCGTACGGACTGTCTTCTCTTGGTCGTACAAGGCGCTGAACGCGGAGACGGCGCGGGTCTTCCGGCTGATCGGCATTCACCCCGGGGCGGACATCGCCCTGGACGCCGCGGCCAGCCTCACCGGACTCGCACCACAGTCCGCGCGCCGCCACCTGGAATCACTGGTCGGGCTACACATGTTGGCCCGCACCGGGCCCAACCGATACCGCCTGCACGACCTATTGAAGCTCTACGCCGCGGAGCGGGCGAACCTCGACGAAAACTTCGACGCCGTGCACACAGCGCGGGAGAGACTGCTGGACTGGTATCTGCACCACACCTATGCGGCCTACCAGGCGATCCTCCCGCAGGGTCGCTCCCTGCCTGAGGTTGACGACCCTCCGAGGCAGTCGCTCGACGAAGCCCTGCGGTGGTGCGAGAAGGAGCGGCTCAACCTTCTCGACCTCATCCGGACCGCGTCCGGGTGGGGTCAGCACCAGTTCGGGTGGCAGCTTGCGCTCGCTGGGATGGCCTTCTTCGAACTGCGCTCCTACTGGAGGGCCTGGGTGGACAGCCACCTCATCGGGCTCCAATGCGCCCGCTACCTGGGCGACCGCCTGGCCGAAGGCTGGCTGCTGCTCAGCCTTGGTGACGCCTGGTGGGATCGGGGGGACCTCGACGAGGCCTTGCGCAGCTACACCGATTCCCTGCGGGCGGCGCGGGACGTCGATGACCTGTGGACTGCCGGCTTCGCCGTGCGTGGCTGCGGACTGGTCTACGAGGACCGTGAAGAATTCCAGGCAGCCACTCGACACGCGCAGGAGGCACTCGACACCTTCGGCCGGATGGGAGAAAGACGAGGCGCGGGCTTGGCGCTCATGAGCCTCGGCAACGCGCACCGCGGCGCCGGGCGGTTCGCTGAGGCGCTGGCCTCATACCGCGAAGCGATGCAGGTCTTTCAACGTCTGAACAACCGATGGAGTCAGGGGCTGGTTGAGTTTCATCGCGGTCAGACGCTGCTCCGCACAGGTGACCATGAGGAGGCGCTATCCGCGCTGACCTCGGCAGCGGCACTCTTTCGAGAGCTGGGCGACCGTCGGCACGCGGCCCTGGCCCGGTCGTACGAGGGTGAAGCGCACCTCAAGCTGCACGACCGACGTGCCGCCCGGGAAGCCCTCGCCGATGCCCTTCTGACGCTGCTGGAACTCGACGATCCGGTAGCGGTGGACGTGCAGCGACGACTGAAAGATGTCGGCTGGGAAGAGCCTGATGCCGGAGCGAACCGGGGAGAGCTAGATGGATGATCCGATTCTCGCGGCCATCGCGGTGGCCCTGTCGACCCGGGCCGCAGAGGGCATGGCCGACGCAGGAAAAACGGCGTTTGCCTCGTTGGTGCGCCTTGTTCGCCGCAAGGCCGGGGACCACTCTGGCCTACGGACCTCGATTGAGGCCGAGCCGACGTCATCGACATCCGATGACCGAGCTGTTGCTTTACGGCGAGCGCTGGTCGACGCGGCCGCGCAGGATCCGTTCTTTGATCAAGAGCTACGCCGGCGCTGGGAGATCTTCCACCAGACAACCCTGAGGGCCGACACGGTGACCAACACGGTCTCGGGCCGCATCACCGGGCCAGTGGTGCAGGCGCGCGACATCTTCGGCGGAGTGAATCTGGCGCCACCTCCGCAACAGCGCCACGAGCCGTAATTTCGGCAAGACGGCACTGCCTGAGTCGGGTTGTGCATATGCCTCATCCGGTATGCGCGCCATGGAGTACCAGTGGGGTCGTTGCAGCCGAGTTGACGGGGCCCGCCGCCCGGCGTGTCAAGTGTCCGTCCGCAAAGGCTAGTGACCTTTCCCGATTGTCGGCGGCATGGCGGGGTCACAAACTCAAGAACCGTGAGCCAAGATCTTCAGGCGTGCCGATCAACGCGTAACTCTCTCGCCCGTTTTCTGCATAAGGTAGCACGGCGAGACTGCCAGGAGACCCTCAACTTGATCAACAAGTTCGCCGGACGCCTCGGGGTCATTCTTCACGCGTCCTCGACACCTTGGTTCAATTTCGAACACCCGAACGGTCCATGTTGATGATCATGCTTCCCGGAATACTGAGTTGCGTGGAAGAAACGGACTTGGGAACGTTGGTTGTGGATGTTCTTTCTGGAGCTATGGGGAACTATGTGGGAGGCGAGTTGGTGCAGCTGCGGCGTGTCCTTCAAGAGCGTTTCCGGGGCACCCAGGCGTACCAGGCTTTCGTCGACTATCCCAATGACCCCAAGGCGCACGAGCTTTTGACGCTGGCGATCAACCAGGAGGCCGGGCGGGATTCGGCCTTCGACATCAAGATCTCGGATCTTGTTCACCACATTACTATGGGTCCGGTCAAAACGAACACACAGCACGCTGACCGCGGGGGCATGATCATCGGTGGTGATGTGGGCGCCGGAAGTGTGATTGCTGGCCCAAAGAGCAACGTTAAGATCCAGATCGGGGATAGAAACTACTCGTTCTCTCTTGGTGGCCTCGCTCAGGCGGCATTGGCTGTCATTCTAGTGATCTACCTTGCGGGCTATTTCACGCCGGTGGTAGTTGGGCAGATGACGGACGGTACCTCGGCACTCACCGCGGAATCCCTATGCAGCGACTTCATGGCCGAGCCGCCGGAAGTCCGAGACGAAGCAGTCCGGCGACTCGGCAAAGAGTTGGGGCGAGTGCAGCGCTCCTTTGATCTTCTGAACGTCGAGTCCACGTGCGGAAACGTTCCTGCCCGGACTCTCGGCGAGGCGATCAGAGGGGTTATGCCTGCTGGACGCTGACGTGCGATGCCCTGCTATTGACCGGATCACCTCGTCTGGGCACGCGCCGTTCGGGAAGCGGCAGCCCACCGCGAGGCAGAAGACCGGGCTGAGCAGTGGCGACGCGACGCCACACTGCGGTGCCCGGCGCTCTGGCTGCCCCGGCGGTGGCAACCGCCAGGTGCGATGAAGAACCGTGATGGCCCCCGAGACGTCGACCAGCACATACGTCCCAACAAGGTTGTCGTGAACGTGTTGATGTCCGTGATCATCCAAGAGCCCTTGCCGGCGACCATCACGGCTGCGCGGTGGCTGTCGACATCGACGAAAGTCTGCGCGCCCGTGAAGCTCACCCGGTGACCCCCGGCATTGGCCAGAGTTTGCGGAGAGCCTTCGCCTCGGGGGACTGCGCCTCGAAGGGCTCGCGCCAGTCGATCTCACCGCCAACTGCCTGGACAGCCTCACTCACCTTCTCGAACGGGCAGGTGCCAAGACCACCGGTGTTGTGCGGCCATACCAGGAAGGCCACCGGCCGGCGTCGCTCCTCGATCACCACCCGTGCGACCCGGGCCGGTGGCCAGGCTCGGGAATTCTTCCGTGGTTCCTGCCTGATCGGGCCGACGTCGACCAGAACGACCTCGTCACCCTGACGGACCATGCGCTCGTCGCCTCGGTACATGCGCCACGGCAGGACGGCGCCGTGGCCGTGGCGCTGCTCCAGCCGCTCTGCCACCGCCGCAGCCTTTCCTGAGATTGTCGTCGGCTCGTTGACTGCCATGCCCACCCACAGGCGGGAAAGCCGCCGGCTGGCGCGCGGCGGGGATGCGATAACAGGAGGGCGATAGACCTGCTGTGCGTGCGTCAGCCACGCTGCGTCAACCCGATCGCTGTCGGCCTGCCACACGTCCAACTGCTCGACGACCTGCGCGCACAGCCCGTCGTCGTCCGTTACGACGGCGGCCTCCCGCAGTCGATCGCGAGAGTGAGCGGAAGCGTTCGCCGAACCGATCACGACGCGCGTCCGTCTGCCCTCCAGATGCATCACCTTGGCATGCAGACCGCACAGGGAGCGCACTTCGACACCGGCGGTGACCCAGGCCCCGATGACGGCGGGGTCCACGAGACCGGCTCCGAGCGCGGCGTCGGAACCGTCGATGATGATCAGATCAGCCGACACGAGATTGAGCAGGTCAGCGGCGGCCGATCCGACGTAGGCGATGGCAGCGCGTTTGCGGGTCGCCTGCCGCAGATAGTTTTCCAAGCCGTCCCAGGTGTCGTCCGCGATCAGCCGGATCATGGTCGCATCCTTGCACTTCGCTGCAACCGCGGTCGATGCCCTCTCAAAAAGTTGTTGATTCCCGAGACCGGCGCTTCCTCGTCACCTTGGCGGGTTGACGGATGATGTCCTCGTCCTCCGGCTCCCGCGGTACCAGGTGGAAGCCGTCCTCCGTGTCCGGGTCGTAGTGCACCACGGCGTGCCGCTCCTTCAACTCGCGCAGGAGGGCGTCGACTCGGTAGCTGTCGTTCTGGTCCAGTGTCTTGCCGGCGCGACGTCGCGCCTCTGCGCGGAGCAGGACCAGCAGGTATTTGTGTTTGTGCCGAGGCTCGACCCCCCACGGGATCAGCTCCTCGTCGCGGACCTGCCGGGGACCCATGCCGTGCGTGCGCCGGAAATAGCTCCAGCCAGAGGGGCTGATACGGATGTTGTACTTCCGCTCGTGCTCGGCCGTCATCCACGTATAGGTGCGGCCCTCCGTGATCCACCGCATCGCTTCATCCGCGTTCTGGATCTTGGGCTTCGGTGCCATCCAACCCCCTGTCATCGCGCCCCCGGACACGCGACTCCCCGATCGCGCCGGCGCTGGAACATACCTCGTCGCCGAGACGAGGCAAGTGGGGACTCCACGCCTTCGCGGACGACCCGGAGCGCATGCGCGTGAACCCCTTATTGATGAGCGTCACGAGGTGTCAAGAGGCGCCAAGAGCGCCAGGCGATCCAGATACCGGGGCGCAGCTCCGAGAGTTCGAGGGCTGCCCCGATAACAGTCCGTGGCAGAGGGTCCACGCCCTAAAGCCTTGGACGAAGGTGGCCCAGGCCGCCGGGGCGAAGGGCAGCACGGGCCGGCCGCCTAGATCCTTTAACCAAGACCTGCGGGCCGTTCTTTGAGGACAGTCAAAGGACGTGAACCGCCAAGGCATGCGTCCTACCCTGTTTCCGCCCGCGCTTGCCCTTGCACCACTCGATCTTCTGCTTATGAGCCAATTCATCCGTTGAAGCGGGTGTCGTCGAGCCCTTCGACCTGACGCCCCCCGAGCGCGGCCCCGACGCGCGCGTGCACCTGATCGACCGCATCGGCCGCATGAAGGTAGATCAACAGCCGGAATACCGATAGTGGATCAAGCGACGCCATCCTCACAGCAAAGCCTAGAGTGCATTCTTTGGCTAGACCGGATGGTGACAAAGCGGCGAAAAGCTTGTATTTCGCAGTCACCGTCGCGGCAACGCAAGTCAGGGTGTTCTCCAATCCTGCCCGCTGTCGTATCATTCGCTCATGCCTGCGAGCTTCGATGGATTCCGGCAGACCTTCTTCGGCAAGTTCCCAGAAGCTGTCCAACTCGAAAGGGCGCTACGGACGGCAAGAAATAGCAACCCCATGTTCTTCTTTCATGAGTCGCGTGATCCGGACCTGAAGAAGTCGTGGATTGTGCTCGGTCGACTCGGGCCGGAAATGGAGGACATTCTCTCCATAAACGGAGAGGTTCTGTTCCTCTTCAGTCCTCACGAGGAGTTTCAGCGTCGATCGTTCAACAAAATGGTTGACGCTGCCAGACAGGAGATCGCAGACGTTCAGCGCCGCCTCTTCGGCATCGTCCGATTCACCCCTGATTCCCACATATCGCTCATTTACTCCAAGGATCCTTCACTGCCAAAGAATTTGAAGGCCTGGAATGCGGATGGCGCCACTTCTCTGGTTGCCAGGGTGCCGATGTTGGACGGTACGCTTGACGGGATAACGACCGATCTTCGGAAGTCGATAGCGACGGTATTGGCATCGCGAGACCTATACGGTGGCAAGAATCCGGTAACCGGGCGGGACTTCTTTGGTCGTCTCGATACTATCCAGTCTGTCTCTGCCGAATTGCGTAACGGGCGTTCAATAGGGCTCTTCGGGCTGCGCCGCTCGGGCAAAACCTCCTTGTTGAGGGAGTTGCAACGACGGGAGGAGCCTTCAGGGCTCGCCCTTGTTCTCAGCGACTTGGAGTCGACGGACGGTGTGGACGATATTCCGCATCAGATCTCTCAAGATTTATTGACGGTCCTACGCCGCATGCGTGAGGCGCGGTCTAACATCTGGCTGGGCCCTGAAGGTGAGCATGAGGCTAGGACCTTTGGCGAGTTGTCGGCACGGTTGATCCATGTAGCGGAGCGCAACGCGTCGCTTAATTTCGTTATTGCCGTCGATGAAGTCGAGAATCTGCGCAGGCTTTCGCAAGTCTCGCCGGAGAGAGTGCGCCTTTTCCTTGGGTCGCTCCGAAGAGCTGCTCAGGCCACGAGGAACCTTTCGCTTTTCTTCACTGGTCTAACGACTGCGTTCTTTGATCAAAGTATGATTGTTGACGAGGTTGATAATCCGCTGTTCGGGTTTGTTGATTCTCACTTCCTCCCACCGTTCTCCATGGCTGAGTCCACGGGCCTTGTCCGTGACCTGGGCACGTCGATGATGCTGGAATGGGACGAAGTTTCCCTATCTGCTGTGCATTCTCTAACTGGAGGCTTTCCCTTCTTCGTGCGTGACCTGGCTTCGGCGGTTAGGAGAGCGGCCCTCGACGAGTTGCTTGACGATTCGCAGATCTCATCGCCGATAGGAATCAGGAAAGGTCATGTCGATGCAGCGTTCGGGCAATGGAAGGATCAGGCGGGGAGAAACTGGCGGGAGATCATTCGGACCCTGGAGTCGTATCATCCGTATATGGCTGAGATGTTGCGGGCCGGGACGGAGGAAGAAATCAATGAGTGGCGAAGCATTGGAGTTGACGGGGAGATCTCTGCGCTGGCGCTCCAGCGCCTTGGTTTGTTGATCCCCGCCGAGCCTAAAGGATTGAAGCGTTCGGCGAGTCTTGTGGCCTTGGACGGCCTCGCAGGAAGGCCTACGATCTTCGCTGGCGATATCCAGAAGCGGCGGGATTTCCGCAGCTTGCTGTCGCAGACCGAAAGCCTGCACTTGGAGTTCAAGTCCACTGCGCGCTGGAACCTTCGAAGTGCCAAGAAAGACGAAGCTATGGAGCATGCAGTCGTCAAGACTGTTGCGGCATTCTTGAACACCGACGGGGGCACCCTAGTGATTGGCGCTAATGACGATGGGCGGCCTCGAGGGTTGGTGGAAGACTTGAGCACGTGCCGCAACAGCTTTGATCAGTATGAGCGGTGGCTCATGGGGAGTCTGCTGGGCAAAAAGATCGGGACTGACATCGTTTCGCAGTATGTTGAATACGCCAAGCACACGCTGGACGGGCATGACCTGGTTGTGTTGACGGTCCGAAGGTTCCCCGGGGTCGCCTGGGTTGTATCTGGAGAGGATGAGAACCTCTACGTCCGTAATGGGAACGAGACACAGCAACTGCGCGGACGGCAGGTTGCGGAGTTCGCTCGCAGTCGGTCTGCCTGACAGAAGTGGGTGAGCGTTGGAAGGTCGGCGGCGTTAAGTGGCCGCTACCCCTGCCTGCCTCAGTCGCTGAGCGTCGTATTCGTGACGGCCCGGAGGAAGAGAGACCATGACTCCGGGTTGAAGGTGAGAACAGCACCGGCTGGATCCTTGCTGTCTCGCAGCCCGACCTCGCCCGCCAGATTGTCGGCGACCTCGACGCAGTTGCCGGAGCCGTTGCTGCGGGTGCTCTTGCGCCAGGTCACCGCTGCCTGGTTGACCTCTTCCACCCGCGCCGTCCTCTCATGGCTCGTCGATCGCCCCCCGGATCAGGTCGCGTGACTCCCGGGCGCTGGCCGCCGTAGCGACCAGATGCTCGAAGACCCGGCTGTACTCCCTGACCTGTTGGCCTTCAAGGTAGAGGCTACCCGCGCGGGTTTCGACGTAGACGACCCCCGGATCAGCCGGCTCGGGAAAGGTCAGCACGCTGAAGGCGCTGCCCATCGACCCGTACTCGCCTGCCCCGAAGGTCAGGATCTGGATGGTGCGGCCAGGTCGATCCGCCTCCTCGACCAGCCGTCGCAACTGCGCCTGGAACGCCTCGGCACCGCCGACCGGCCGCCGCAGGGCTGCCTCGTCCAGCACCACCCAGAGCTTCGGGGGAGTGTCCGTGTTCTGCCGGCGCATTCGCAGCTCGACTCGCCGATCCACCTCGTCGCCGGAGGCGTCCGGATGCTCGGCACGGATGACCGCGCGGGCATAGTCGGCTGTCTGGAGCAGGCCGGGGATCAGTTGCGGCTCGAAGGCGCGGATCTCCGCCGCCTCCGCTTCCAGTCCGACGTAGACCTCGAACCAGTCCGGCAGCACGTCGTCGTACGCCTGCCACCAGCCGCGCTTGCGGGCGTCGCGGGCCACCTGAACAAGTGCGTCGACCTCGTCACCCTCGACGCCGTACAGCTCCAGGAGGCCGCGGGCGACCGGTGGCATGACGGAGACCTGGGCGTTCTCGATCCGGCTGATCGCCGACTTCGAGATGCCCACCTCCTTGGCGGCCTGGTCGGCGGTCATGCCGGTCTGCTCGCGGAGGCGACGAAGCGCGGCAGCCAGGCGTCGACGTCGGACGGTCGGACTTCCAGTCATAGTCGTCAGTTTGGCGTAATCGGACTTGCTTCGCAACGACACACTCCCGAATCGGGAGTTGCATAAACTGCCGGCAGACCTGCACGATGAGTGAGGCCGTGGGTCGCGTGAGTGACGAAAGACGCTCACCTTCCTGGCTGCTCGACAGGCCCTGCTGTCGTACTGCTGATTGAAGGCTGCGGTGGCAGGTGCCGGGGTGGGTTCGCCGGTGCGGGGTGGGCCGGTGGGCCTACCCCATCCACAGGTCAATCTCGACGGTGAGAGGCAGGTCCTGTCATGCGCGTCTTCTTCCGGCGTGCCCGGAATCGCCAACGGTCGGTCAGCGGGCCGACCTGCTACCGCTCGGCGGCCTACCATCCGCTGCGGCCCTGGCAGGTGCGCGAGCGGGGCTTCCGGCCTACCCCGCTCGGTCGTCGCGGGCTCGACCCGCAGGAGGTGCGCGACTTCCTCGACCGGGTCGCCAGTGACCTGGCCGTCGTCTACGAAGCGCTGGCGCAGAGCCGCCGGGAGACCGACCGGGTCAAGGACGCGCTGCGCCGCTGGCAGTCCCAGCAGGCCCGTGCCCGCAACGAGCGGGGGTCCGACCGGTGACCGAGCGCTGGGTCATCCACCTGCCGGTGGTCGTGAACGACCTGGTCTCCGCCCAGCGTCTGGCCCGGGTGGTGGCGCATTGGACGTACGTCCTGCCGCAAACCGAGCCGGGCGGCACGACCGTGTCGACCGAAGACGACCAGAACGTACGCCACTGGGTCTTTTGCGACCGGCTCATGCCGGGCGGCCGTCGGTGTCTGCTCCGGCCTGACCACGAGGGTGAGTGTTCCCGGCGGTTCCGGCGGCGGTGAGCGCGGCCGAACGCATCTCCTGATCGCCGGGCCGGCGGGCTGGGACCTGCTGCGGTGACGCCTTAGGATCGGCGGGTTGCCGGTGACGCCGGCGTCACGGGGAGCTGGTGGGGGCGAGGAGCGGCGATGACCCTGTTACGGGACGTGATCGAAATTCCGACCTCGGTCGGTGACGGCGACTTCGTCGTCCGCGCCGCCGAGGGCGCCGACCTGCACCGGTACGTGGTCACCGACCAGCTCCGGGACAACTTCGCCGAGGCGCTGCGCCGGATCGGGCACGCCGTCACCACCGGCCGCTCCCAGGCGATGTTCCTGCACGGCTCGTTCGGCTCCGGCAAATCGCACTTCATGGCGGTGCTGCGGGAGATCCTCCAGCACAACCCGGCAGCCCGAGAGGTGCGCGGCCTGGCCGAGCCCGTCCTCGCCGCCGACCCCTGGCTGCGCGACCGGAAGCTGCTCACCCTCACCTTCCACATGCTCGACGCGCGCTCCGTCGAGCAGGCCGTCCTGGAGGGGTACCTCAACCAGATCACCAGGCTGCACCCCGAGGCGCCCGTCCCCGCCGTACACCGGTCGGACGCGTTGCTGAACGACGCCGCGCGGCTGCGCGAGCGGATGGGCGACGACGCCTTCTTCGCGGCGCTGCGCGACGGTGGCGGCACCCCGGCGGCCGGTGGTGGCCTCTCACTCGCCGCGCTGCGCGCCCAGGCCGACGGCTGGACCCCGCAGAGCTACGCCGCCGCTGCGGCGGCGGTACCCGGCACCGAGCAGCGGGACCGGCTGGTCAGCGCGCTGACCAGCACGTTCTTCACGGGCGCGGTCCGCAGCGGGGAGTACCTCGACCTGGACACCGGCCTCGCCGTGATCACCCGGCACGCCAAGGCTCTCGGGTACGACGCGCTGGTGCTCTTCCTTGACGAGCTGATCCTCTGGCTCTCCACCAAGATCAGCGATCACACCTTCGTCAACACCGAGGGCGCGAAGCTCAACAAGCTCATCGAGTCCGCCGACGCCACCCGGCCGCTGCCGCTGATCTCGTTCGTCGCCCGGCAGCGCAACCTGGAGGACTTCCTCGGCCCCCAGGTCGGCGGCACCGAGCGTGAGGCCCTCGCGCACGTCATGCGCAGCGTCCAGGGCCGCTTCGGCGAGATCGTCCTCGCCGACACCAACCTGCCCGAGATCACCGAGAAGCGGCTGCTCAAGCCGCTCACCGACGAGGGTCGGGCGGTCATCGACAACGCCTTCGCCGCCGTGAAGGGCAACCGGGAGGTCTGGGACGCCCTGCTGCTCGGCGCCCAGTACGGTGACGCCGGCATCGGCTCCGACGCCGCCGCCTTCCGCAAGCTCTACCCGTTCTCGCCCGCCCTGGTCGCCACCCTGGTCGCCCTCTCCCAGGCGTTGCAGCGGGAACGCACCGCGTTGAAGGTGATGACCGAGCTGCTCGTCGACCGCCGGGACACCCTGCGGGTCAACGACCTGATCGGGGTGGCCGCCCTCTTCGACCCCCTAGTGCTGCACGGCGAACTGCCCGACCGGCCCAAGCTCAAGCAGCTCTTCCAGGCCGCCCGCACCCTCTACACCCAGAAGCTGCGCCCCATCCTGCTCAACCTCAACGGCATCACCGAGGAGCAGGCGGCCGGCCACCAGCAGTTCCAGCTCGACGACAAGCTGGTCAAGACGGTGCTGCTCGGCGCGCTGGTCCCCGAGGTGCCGGCCCTGCACAACCTCACCGCCGCCAAGCTGCACGCGCTGAACTTCGGCTCGATCACCTCGCCGATCCCCGGCTACGAGCGGCAGATCGTGCTCAACCGGCTCAACCGGGTCGCCGACGGCGCCGGCGAGCTGCACCTCACCAAGACCCCCGACCCGGTGGTCAGCCTCAAGCTGCACACCGTCGACTACGACAAGCTGCTCGACCTGGTCCCCGAGGACGAGGCCACCACCACCGGCGTCCGGCAGCAGCTCATCCGGGAGCTGGTCACCGCCGAGATGGGCATCGCCGGCGCCGAGGGGCAGCTCGGTGAGCTGCTGCACGCCCGCGACTGGCGTGGCCGGAAGCACACCGTCCAGGTCAAGTTCGGCAACGTCCGCGACCCCGACACCATGCCGGTCTCCGCGCTGATCGCCACCGGCGAGGCGTGGCGCATCATCATCGACTATCCGTTCGACCCCCAGGGTTACGAGCGCAGCGCGGACCGCGCCCGGATCGAGCGCCTGGAACGGGGCTCCCGGACGGTCTTCTGGCTGCCCTACTTCCTGACCGACGAGCTGATGGGCAAGGTCGGCCAGCTCGCCAGGATCAACTACCTGTTGGGCAACGGCACCGGCGACCGGCTCAACTCGCTGGCCGCCGACTGGCCCCTCGCCGACCGGCAGCAGGGCCGGGTCTACCTCCAGCAGCGCCAGACCCAACTGCGCGGCACGCTGATCAGCGCCATGATGCAGGCGTACGGGTCGGCCACATCGCGCGGCTCCGACGTGCAGGACGATGCCATCGGGGTGTTCCACACCCTCGCCGAAGGCCTGCACGTCGGCGACCCCCGGGGCGGCACCCTCGCCGAGGCGTTCCACAACCTGACCGGGGAACTCCTTGCCTGGTCCTACCCGGGCCGGCCGGCAATGCCGGACGACGAGAAGCCCGTCACCCGCAGCGAGATGACCAAGATCCTGGAGTACGCCCGGCTGGCCGCCGTCGACCCCGCTCGCGGCGTCAGCGTGCCCAACCCGGTCGACCAGCGCATCCTCCGGCGCGTCTGCAACAACCTGCGCCTCGGTGAGCTGATCGACGGCCGCTACGTGCTCAACACGACTACCTGCCGGTGGAGTCAACACCTGCTCCAGGCCGCCGCCAACGAGGGCTACACCGACCACTTCCCGGTGCACGTGCTGCGTCGGCTCATCGACGAACCCGCCGCGTTCGGCTTCGACCGTGAGCTGCAAAACCTGATCATCGTCGTCTTTGGGCTGGAGCAGCAGCTCGCCTGGTACCAGCACGGCGGCAAGGTCGACGTGGGCAACCTCGCCCTCGTGCGCGACGAGCTGGAGCTGCGCCACCCACCGATGCCCGACGAGCAGGCCTGGAGAGACGCGGTCCGCCGGGGTTCGGCGATCTTCGGCGGCGTGCTGCCCGTCTGGCGGACGCCGGCCAACCTCGGTGAACTCGCCGGAACGCTGCGCACGGCGGCGAGCACGCGCACGAAAGCCGCGCGCGACCTCGTCGAAGCGCTGGAAGCCCACGCCGACGTGCTGGGCCTGGACACCTCAGCCCCAACGGGCCGGCTCGCCACCGCACGCCGAGCGGCTCGACTCGTGACCGAGTTGGCCGCCGAGCGCGACGACGTGGTGCTGGTCGAAACGGTTGCTCGGGCCGACCTGGGCGACGTCGACGACCAGGCCGTCGGGGAGCTGCTCAGCCAGGCGGGAACGATCCTTGCCGCCATGGCCCGAGGCCACCAGTGGTCCCTGCTCCAGGCGATCTCGGCCCGGGCCGCCCACGACGAGCAGGCGCAGGCGATCATCGGGCAGCTCCGGGAGGTCGCCCGACACCAGCAGCACGGGCAGGACCTGGTGGACGCCCTCCAGACGGCAGTCGACGCGTCGGCGGCGCTGCTCGCCACCAACCCGCCGCAGGACCCCACAGTCAACAACCCCGGGGGTACGCCGAACGGCGGGGGGACCATCCCCACCGTCACGGTGCCGGGGCAGCAGCCGCCCCGCGAGTCCGGCCCTGTCGAGGTGCCCGCGAATGGCGGCGGTGGCGGGCCGGGCCGTGGGGCTGAGATCGAGGGGACCGGTGGGGCTGGGCCGGTCGCGGTGGCCGGTGGCGATCGGCTGATCGCGGTCGCCCATCAGCGTCGCGAGGTCGCCGATGCGGCCACCTGGGAGAAGGTCGCTGCCGAGATCACGGCCGAGGTCGCTGCCGGGCGGCGGCTCACGGTCACCTGGGAGATCCGGTGACCGGCTCGGCGGTCGGCCGCGTCGCACACCGCCGAGCCGGCGCGGCGGGATCCGCGGCCGGTCGTCCTGAGGTGGGATCGTGAGCGTGCCCGTCGGCGTAGCCCAACCCGACGCGATCCGCCGCAAGGTCGAGGCGTGGCTGGCCGAGGACGATCCGGCCGACGCCATCGCGCTGACCGCCCGCCCCGACGGGCCGGCCGAAACGGTGTTCAGCGTCAACGGCTGTCGGGTCCGGGTCGTTCCATGTCCCACTCCGCTGGCCGCCCGCGCCGCCCTGCACGACCGGGCCGACGGCGAACGGTTGGTCCTGTTGACCGAGCTGACCGACACCGAACTGGGCGATGGGGTCCTCGCCCACCTCAGCAAGCAGACCGTGCGCAAGATTGATCCGTGGGACCTGGTCCGGCAGATGTTCGGCGGAGTGGCCGCACTCGACCCGACCCTGGTTCGGGTCGGACGCTGGGTCGCCAACGCGCTCACCGACCACGCCCCGGCCGACGGCTGGCCGGCCCCGCCCGGCGCGATCCTCACCCGCGACCACGCGCTGCGCAGCCTCACCTCCGAACTGCTCGACCTGCCACCCGCCGAACTCGACGACAGCGGCCTGGTGCAGTGGAGCACCGACGCACGGCGGCAACTGCGCTTCACCCAGCTGCCGGAGGCCGTCGCCGACGGCATCACCGCGTACCTGACCGGGACCGCCGGCCACGCTGCCGTCCCGATGATGGCCGCCGTACGCGCCGGACACGGCGTCGACGTCATCCCGCTGGGGCTGCTCGCCGGGCTGCTCTGGCCCGCCAGCACCGGTGGTGCCGTCCAGGTGGAGGCAGCCGTCGGTCGTACCCGACTGGAGCCCCGGTTCGGCGGCCTTCGGCTCAGCCCGCAGCAGGCCGATCAGCTGCACCAGGCGGCCGAGTCGTGGGTCTACCGGACCGTCGAGTCGGGCGACAAGGGCCGGGACGAAGCGATGCGAATGCTGCGCCGGGCCGAGGCGATCGCCGCCGAGGTCGAGATCAACGCACTGCTCGGCGCCTCGACCGTCCTGCCCAGCGGATTCGTTCAGCGACTGCGGGCCTTCGCCGACGCCGTACGACTCGCCGTGCCGGCCGGTGGGTCGGCGCTCTCGGCGGCGGTGGCACGGGCACAGTCGGCCCTCGCCACGGTCGAGGAGCACCGGGCCGCCGAGCCGCGCCGGGTCGAGACCGCCCGGATGGCCGTCCGCCTGCTGCGCTGGCTGCACACCACCGACGGCCCGCCACCGGCCACCCTGCTCGACGCACTGCACCGGCAGGTCCGGCAGGACGGCTGGGTCGACAGGGCCCGGCTCGACGTCTTCGCCGGGGATCCCGACCCACAGGTCGCCGAGGCGTATCGACTGCTGCACCGGGCTGTCGACGCCCGTCGCTCTCGGCACGACCAGCAGTTCGCCACGCTGCTCGCCGCCGGTACCAACGCCGAGATACAGCCCGGTGCGCTACTGCGCGTCGAAGACGTGCTCGACCGGGTGGTCCAGCCGGTCCTCGACACCGGTCGCCGGGTGCTGATGCTCGTCATGGACGGCATGGGTGTCGCCGCCGCGACCGAGCTGGCCGAGTCCGTCACCCGCAGCGGCGCCTGGGTGGAACTCACCCCCGATGGCGGCCCGCGCACGGGTGTGCTGGCGGCCCTGCCCACCGTCACCGAGGCCAGCCGGTGCAGCCTGCTGAGCGGGCGCATCGCTGCCGGCGGCCAGCAGGCCGAGCGGAAGGCGTTCGAGCAACGCTTCGCCGCCGGGCGGCTGCTGCACAAGTCGGCATTGCGCGCCGGAGCCGGAGCAGCCCTGGACCCGGACGTGCTCGCCGCCCTCGACGACAAGTCGATCCCCCTGGTCGCCGCCGTTGTCAACACGATCGACGACGCCCTGGACCGCAGCGACCCGGGTACCACCGTCTGGGGCGACGACACCATCACCGCTGTCGGTGACCTGCTGGCCTCTGCGGGCGACCCGGACCGGGTGGTCGTCATCGTTTCCGACCACGGCCACGTCGTGGACCGGGGCCCGGAGTCAGTCACCCTGCCCAGCGTCAGCGGTGAGAACCGGTGGCGACCGCCGACCGACCCGCCCGGCGACGCCGAAGTGGCCGTCGCCGGCAGCCGGGTGGCGCTGGGCGGCGGGTCCGTCGTTTTGCCCTGGCGGGAGGAGGTGCGGTACGGGCCGCGCAAGGCGGGCTACCACGGCGGCGCCGCACCGGCGGAAGCCGTCATCCCACTGCTCGTGCTGACCGCTGGTGACGACCTTGCCGTGCCCGGCTGGGCAGGCGCGCCGGTGGCCAGCCCGGACTGGTGGCGGGAACCGTTGACGGAGAGCACGCCCCCGCCGGCCGAACCCGCGCCGGCAACCCGGCGTCGCCCGCGCAAATCCGTCGAGCAGCAGACCGACGGTCTCTTCGACCTGGCGCCGGCTGTCGTCGCGTCGGCTGCCGCACTGCGGCCTGTCCCCACTCCGCCTGACCTGGTGACGGCCCTGCTCTCCAGTGAGCGCTACGCCCAACGGCGCGACCCTCGACTGCCCCTGGCCGACGAACGGGTCGCCGCGCTGCTGACCACGCTGATCGCCGGCGGTGACCGGGCAACCCTCGACACCCTCGCCGCCCGGTCCGGCGTACCTGCACACAGGATCAACGGCACCGTCACCGTGTTGCGTCGGCTCCTTCAGGTCGAGGGCTATCCCGTGATCACCGTCGACGCGGACGGTCGCACCGTTCACCTCAACCGCGCGTTGCTGATCGAGCAGTTCGAGCTGGAGCCGCGGTGACCGTGGAATTGTCGGCCCGCCGCCGCCGGGACATCGTCGATGCGCTGCGGCGCGGGGTAGTCCCGAGTAACGGACTCGACGCACTCGCGGTCGGACTGGACCGGTTCACCACCGCGCTAGACGACGACCTGGAACGGGTCGCCAGCGGCGGGAGCGTCTTCAAGGCCGTGCGCGGCGAATACGGGGCCGGCAAGACGTTCTTCACACGGTGGCTGGCCGAGCGCGCCAAGCGCCGCGGCTTTTCCGCCGCGGAGGTGCAGATCTCCGAGCTAGAAACACCACTGCACCGGATGGAGACCGTCTACCGGCGGCTGGTCGAACACCTCAGCACTGAGCAGTTCGCCCCGAGCGCGTTCCGACCCGTACTCGACGGTTGGATCTTCGCGTTGGAGGAGGACGTGCTCGCCGGGGGTACGGTCGCCGAGGACGATGCCGAGGCGCTCGATCGAGCAGTCGGCGAGCTGCTGGAACGCCGGCTGGGTGACATTTCCCGGAGCACGCCGGGCTTCGCCGCCGCCCTGCGTGGTTACCGGGCCGCCAGCGCCAGCGGTGACCACCTCACCGCCGACGGACTGGCCGCCTGGCTCGGCGGTCAGCCACACGTCGCGGCATCCGCCCGGCGCGCGGCCGGAGTGAAGGGCGACCTTGACCACTACGGCGCGCTGAGCTTCCTCCAGGGGCTGCTCACCGTCATGCGTGACAGCGGGCACCGGGGGCTTCTGCTGGTGCTCGACGAGGTCGAAACGCTGCAACGGGTGCGCTCTGACGCACGGGACAAGGCACTGAACGCCCTCCGACAGCTCATCGACGAGGTCCATGCCGACCGCTTCCCTGGCCTGTTGCTGGTAATCACCGGGACGCCCGCGTTCTTCGACGGCCCGCAGGGCGTCCAACGGCTCGCGCCACTCGCGCAACGACTCGCCACCGACCTCGGCCCCGACCCGCGTTGGGACAACCCCCGCGCCACCCAACTGCGGCTGCCCGGGTTCACCGTCGACGCCCTGGTGGAACTCGGCAGCAGGGTCCGGGACATCTACGCCAGTGAGCAGGTCGACGCACGGGTAGACGACGGCTACCTCGCGACCCTGGCCCGGGCCGTCACCGGAGCACTGGGCGGTCGGGTCGGGGTGGCACCCCGCGTCTACCTCAAGAAGCTCGTCGCGGACGTCTTCGATCGGGTGGACCAGTTCGCCGACTGGGACCCGCGGCAGCACTACGCACTGACCCTGCGGGCCGACGAGCTGACCGAGGTGGAACGCAACGCAGCCGCCTGCGCCGACGACATCGAACTGACGATCTGACGTGGTGCCGGACCTCGACCCGGTCGTGGTGCACCACGTGGTCAACACGCTGGGTTGGCGAGACCTGCGTCCACTGCAGCGTGCTGCGATCGCCCCTGTGCAGGGCGGCCTGGATGCCCTTCTGCTCGCCCCGACGGCCGGCGGCAAGACGGAGGCCGCACTGTTCCCGCTGCTGTCCCGGATGGCCACGCACCAGTGGACGGGCACCTCGGTGCTCTACCTCGCCCCGCTGAAGGCGCTACTCAACAACCTGGAGCCTCGCTTAGCGCAGTACGCCGGCTGGCTTGGACGGCAGGTCGCCCTCTGGCACGGGGATGTCGGCGCCTCGCGGCGGCGGGGCGTGCTCTTCGAACGGCCGGACATCCTGTTGACCACACCTGAGTCGCTGGAAGCCATGCTGGTCAGCGCCAACGTCGACCACCGCCAGTTCTTCGCCAGCCTCCAAGCGGTGGTCGTTGACGAGGTGCACGCCTTCGCGGGAGATGACCGAGGTTGGCACCTGCTCGCCGTCTTGGAACGTTTGACCCGGGTAGCTGGTCGGCCCCTGCAGCGGATCGGGCTCTCCGCCACCGTCGGCAACCCCGACCACCTGCTCACCTGGCTCCAGGGTTCTGGCGCGGGCAGCCGGCCGGCCCAGGTCGTCGCACCCGAGGTGGTCCATATCGCGGGTGACGCACCAGCGGGCGAGATCGAGCTGGACTATGTCGGCTCGCTCACCAACGCCGCAGCCGTGATCGCCGCGCTGCATCCGGGCGAGAAGCGGCTGGTCTTCTGCGAATCCCGGCAGACAGTCGAGGAGCTCGGACAGCTGCTGCGGGAGCAGGGCGTTACCACCTTCCTCTCACATGCGTCATTGTCCGTGGACGAGCGGCGCCGCGCGGAACAGGCGTTTGGTGAGTCACGGGACTGCGTCATCGTCTCAACCAGCACCCTCGAACTCGGCATCGACGTTGGTGATCTGGACCGCGTGATCCAGATCGACGCGCCACCTACCGTAGCGTCCTTCCTGCAGCGGCTCGGACGCACCGGTCGCCGTCCGGGAAGCAGCCGGAACTGCCTGTTCCTCACGCTCGGTGGCCAGCCGCTCGTGGAGGCGGCCGCGTTGCTCCTGCTCTGGTCGCGAGGTTGGGTGGAGCCGGTCACCGCGCCGCCGGAACCTCGGCACATCGTCGCCCAACAGGTGCTCGCGCTCTGCCTTCAGGAGCATCGGATCGGTGCGGAAACCTGGATCCAGGCCTGGAACGAGCTGCCGCCCTTTGCGAAGAACGCCCGACCGATCGTTCGACACCTCGTCGAGCACGGTTATCTGGAGCAGGACGAGGGCATGCTCTTCATCGGTCCCACCGCTGAGGAGCGGTTCGGCCGTCGCCACTTCATGGAGATGACGGCCGTATTCACCGGGCCGCCCGAGTTCACCGTCCTCCTGGGCCGTAGCGAGCTGGGTCGGATCGATCCCAGCCTGCTCACCGAGGAGGTCCGGGGCGAACGCCGCCTGCTGTTGAGCGGCCGGAGTTGGCGCGTCACCTACATCGACTGGCGCCGTCGACGGTGTTTCGTCGAGCCCGCCGACGGCGGCGGACGTGCCCGTTGGACGGGCACCGGGTGGGCGTACCGCAGTCACGAGATCACCCGGGCGATGCGTGAGGTGCTGCTGGGAGCGGAGCCTCCCGTCGCTCTCACCCGTCGTGCGCTGACTCGCCTGGCGCGGGAGCGCGAGGAGAAACTGCACCTGGTGCATCCCGGTGGCACTGTTATTGCCCGCGAGAGCAGCGGTGACCTGCGTTGGTGGACCTGGGCGGGTTTCCGGACGAATGCCACGTTGACCGCCACGCTGGGCGAAGTTGTCGATCCGGTGGAGCGGTTCGACGGCAACAGCATCCGACTACGGGAAGACGTCACTCCTGCGACCTGGCGGGCACTCACCGCGGACGCCGCCACCCGACTGTGCCTGCCAGAGGTCAACGACAAGGCCGTGGACGGTCTCAAGTTCGGCGCCGCCCTGCCGAAACGGTTGGCCGCAGCCACGCTGGCCGCGCGCCTGGCCGACCTGGAGGGCGCTGCCGTGGTGCTGGACGAACCCGTACGATTCGTCATCGTCCAGTAGTGGGTGTACCAGTTCCTTCGTCAGGGTGGGCGATGGGCGGGTCAGCGGCGGGGGGTCTCGCTGGCGATTGTCGCCTCCCGGGGCAGGGCCGCCGCCCGCAGCGCCCAGTCCAGCGCGTAGTCGGCGATCTTCTCCCAGCCGTCCTGACCGACGGTGAAGTGTGACCGGCCGGGGAACTCCTCGTACGCGGTGAGGGCGCGGGACCTCTGATAGAGCGCGGCGTTGGCGCGGACCACCGACGCCGGCACCACGTGGTCGATCTCGCCGGCCATCAGCAGCAGCGGTGCCCGGTTGTCACGCCCGAAGTCGACCCGGGCCGGCGAGCGCGGGTCGAGGTTGGCGAACGCGCCCTCGAAGTAGACCCGACCGGCGCCGGGGACGGCGTAGCGCTGCCAGGCCCGGTCGGAGTCCTCCCGGCTCAACGCGTTGCCGAAGGTGTAGGCGAAGTCGTCCTTCGTGAACGGGACGGCCTTGTTGCGGTTGGCGGGGCTGCGCAGGATCGGGAAGCCCGAGCGCAGCTGACTCAGCGGCACCTTGAGCACCCCTTTCGCCTGCGCGGGGTGCACTCCGACCGCTGCGGCGCCGAGGCCCCGGTCGACGAGGAGCTGGGTGATCAGGCCGCCGAACGAGTGCCCCATGATGATCGGTGGTCGGGGCAGCGCCCGGATGATCCGGTCGTAGTGCGCCACGATCGTGGCGATGCTCTGCTCGGCGATCGGGGTGGGATCGTCGCGCAGCTGCTCCACGGACCGGTCCATTCCGGGCCAGGCGGGGGCGATGACGTGCATGCCGCGCGCGGTGTACCGCTGCGTCCACCCCTCCCAGCTGCGCGGCGTCATCCAGAGCCCGTGAATCAGCACGACCGTGTCGACCTGCCCCTGCGGCGTGGCACCCATCGCGTCCCCCCGGTATCGCGGCATCCGGGGCGGCGGTTACCCGCTGCCGCGTCGGGAATTCCTCCGCCGGTTGCTCGCCTCGGCCTGTCGTGTTCGGGGGGCGGACGTGGCGGTGAGCGTGATGACTCAGGGGCATCGTGATGACTCAGAGGCATCACGCTCGTCGCGGTGTTCGCTCGCGCGGAGGTCACTCTCCGTGGCGCCTGGTCTCCTGACAAATGTCATGGTCGGGGCGTGACGACCGCTCCGGGCATCGGGGTACGCGCTGACCGAGCATCAGTGGCATGACCAGTACGCATCCGGCTGTCGAGTTGGACGGCCTCACCAAGAGCTTCGGCGCGGTCACCGCTGTCGACGGGCTGAGCCTGCGGGTGCAGCCCGGCGAGGTGGTGGCGTTCCTCGGGCCGAACGGCGCGGGCAAGACCACCACCATCGACATGCTGCTCGGGTTGTCCCGCCCGGACACGGGCACCGTCCGCGTCCTCGGTGGCACCCCGGACGACGCGGTGGCCCGGGGCCGGGTCGCCGCCGTACTCCAGACCGGTGGGCTGCTCAAGGACCTCACCGTGGGCGAGACGGTGCAGATGACCGCCCACTTCTACCGGCACACCCGCCCGACTGCGGAGGTGCTGGAGCGGGCCGGAATCGCCGACATCGCCGACCGGGTGGTCGGGCGCTGCTCGGGCGGTCAGCAGCAGCGACTGCGCTTCGCGTTGGCCCTGCTGCCCGACCCGGACCTGATGGTGCTCGACGAGCCGACCACCGGCATGGACGTCGAGGGTCGGCGGGACTTCTGGCAGGCGCTCCGCCGTGACGCCCGGGGTGGACGGACCGTCATCTTCGCCACCCACTACCTGGACGAGGCGGACGCCTACGCCGACCGGATCGTGCTGGTCCGGCAGGGGCGCGTCGTCGCCGACGGCACCACCGCCGAGATCAAGAACCTGGCGGCCGGCCGTACGGTGCGGGCCACCCTGCCCGGGGCCGACCAGGCCGCGCTCGCCGCGCTGCCCGGCGTGGACGCCGTGGAGGTGCGCGGCGACAGCGTGCTGGTGCGGACCGGCGACTCGGACGCGATCGCCCGGTACCTGCTGACCCGGACCGCCGCGCGGGACGTCGAGATCACCTCCCGCAACCTCGAGGACGCCTTCCTCGCCCTGACCACCGCGCAGACCGGAGCCTGAGATGACCACCGCCACCCCCACCCGCGCCACCGCGCCGGATCGTCGGCTGCCCGCCCTCGGCGGGTTCGCCCTGGGAGCCCTGCGCATCGAGCTGCGCCGGGTGCTGCGTAACCGCCGCACCCTGGCCTTCACGCTGATCATGCCGGGCGTCTTCTTCCTCATCTTCGGCCTGCCACAGCGCGGGCGGTCACTGGACAACGGTCAGCCGGTGACGGCGTACGTCATGATCAGCCTGGCCGTGTACGCGGCCATGGTGGCGACGACCAGTGTCGGTGGCGCGGTGGCCACGGAGCGGGCGCTGGGCTGGAGCCGGCAGCTGCGGCTCACCCCGCTACGCCCGGCGGCGTACGTGGCGACGAAGCTGATCACCGCGATGAGCCTCGGTCTGCTCGCGGTCGTCGTCGAGTTCCTGGTGGGTGCCGTGGCCGGCGTCCGCGTCCCGGCGTCCGTCTGGCTGCTGTCCGGGCTCGCCGCCTGGATCGGCTCGCTGGTCTTCGCCGCCTTCGGTCTCTTCATCGGCTACCTGGCGCCGGCCGAGAACGTCATGCAGATCATCGGCCCGGTCCTGGCGGTGCTGGCCATGTTCGGCGGGTTGTTCGTCCCGGTCGAGGTGCTGCCGGACGTGCTCCAGCAGGTCGCGAAGTTCACTCCCGTCTACGGCATCGGGGTGCTGGCCCGCGCCCCCCTCACCGGTGACGGGGTGAGCATGGCGGCGGTGGTCAACGTGGTCGTCTGGGCGCTGGCCTTCGGCGTCGGCGCAGCCCGGCTGTTCCGCCGGGACACCGCGCGGGTCTGACCGGCCGGGCCGCTAGCGTGAACCCGATGGACCTCTCGACCGGGCAGCCCCGGCCGGTGAGCCGCCACTGGCGGGTCACCGGCTGGCTGCTGGCCGCCGTCTGGTTGTTCTTCCTCAACGTGCCGCTCGCCACCGCGCTGCACCAGCCGGCGCCGTGGCGGCGGCTCGTCGGTGTGGCGGCCCTGGTCGCGTTCAGCGTCGGCTACGTGCTGCTGTTCCAGTGGGCCCGCAAGCTGCGTCAGTCGCTGCTGCCGATTCCGGTCGGTCGGGCCCGGGCCGGGCTGTTGCTGCTGTTCGCGGTGGGCCTGGCCAGTATGCCGGGCACCGGCGGGGACTGGCTGGCCACTCTGGTCTACGTTGCCGCCGCGGCGGTGTTCCTGCTGCCGCTGGGGGAGTCGCTGGCCGTCGTGGTGCTCTGCGCCGTGACCCCCGTGCTGACGTCCGAGCTGGTGGCGGGGTGGGAGGCGGAGCACGGCATCGTCTTCGCGGTGCTGCTCGCCTCGTTCGCCATGTTCGGGGTGTCCCAGTTGGCCCAGCGCAACAGCGAACTCCGGGCCGCCCAACAGGAGATCGGTCGGCTCGCGGTCGCCGAGGAGCGGGCCCGCGCCGCCCGCGACCTGCACGACATCCTCGGGCACTCGCTGACCGTGGTGGCGATCAAGGCCGAGTTGGCCGGGCGCCTGCTCGACGTCGACCGGGAGCGGGCCGCCGCCGAGATCGCCGAGGTGGAGGCGCTGGCGCGGACCGCGCTGGCCGATGTACGACAGACGGTCGGGGCGTACCGCGAGGTCAGTCTCGCCGCGGAGTTGGCCGGCGCCCGTTCGGCGCTGGCCGCGGCGGGCATCGCGGCGGACGTGTCGACGGAGGTGCCGGAGCTGCCGCAGCAGTGGGATCAGTTGTTCGGCTGGGCGGTACGGGAAGGGGTGACCAACGTGGTCCGGCACAGCGGGGCGCGGTGCTGCGTGATCAGGGTGCGCCCGGATCGGGTCGAGGTCAGTGACGATGGCCGTGGCCCGTCCACTCCCGACCCGAGCGGGCACGGGCTGGTCGGCTTGCGGGAGCGGGCGCGGCGGCTCGACGCGGCGGTGACCGTGGGTAAGCGGCCGGAGGGCGACGGTTTTCTGCTGCGGGTGCACGCGCCGGAGGATGCCCGGTGAGCGCCGAACCCGCGCCGATCAGGCTGCTGCTCGCCGACGACCAGGCGCTGGTCCGGGGTGCGCTGGCCGCCCTGCTCTCGCTGGAGGAGGACCTGACCGTGGTCGCCGAGGTCGGCCGGGGCGACGAGGTGGTGCCCGAGGCTCGACGCAGCGCCCCCGACGTCGCCCTGCTGGACGTCGAGATGCCCGGCCTGGACGGGATCGCCGCCACCGCCCAGTTGCGGGCCGCGCTGCCGACCTGCCGGGTGCTGGTGGTGACCACCTTCGGTCGACCCGGTTACCTTCGCCGGGCGATGGAGGCCGGTGCGAGCGGTTTCGTGGTCAAGGACACCCCGGCCCGGCAGCTCGCCGACGCGGTCCGCCGGGTGCACGCGGGCCTGCGGGTGGTCGACCCGACACTGGCCGCGGAGACGCTGGCCGTCGGCGTCAGCCCGCTGACCGAGCGGGAGACCGAGGTGCTGCGGACCGCGCGCGGCGGTGGCACCGTCGCCGACCTGGCCCGGGTGCTGCACCTGTCCGAGGGGACGGTACGCAACCATCTGTCGGCGGCGATCGGCAAGACCGGTGCGCGTAACCGGGCCGACGCGATCCGGGTCGCCGAGCAGAACGGCTGGCTGCTCGGCGAGTGACCGTCCGCTCCGGCGCTCAGGCGGTCGGTGGCGGGGCGGCCAGTTGGTCGACCACGACGACGCTGCTGCCGGGGCGGACCTCGGCGAGCAGTTCCCGCTGACCGCTGCGGGTCAGCCGGATGCAGCCGTTGGTGGTGTTCTCGCCCAACTCGTCGTCGTTGTGCCAGGTGTGCACGCCGATGTGCGCGCCGCGCAGCCCGTCGGGCACCGACTCCGGGTCGTCCGGCACCGAACCGAGGGCGTAGATGTCCACCCCGCCGTAGACCGACTCCGGCGGTGGGGTGCGGCCCAGGATGAAGGTCCGCCCGAGTGGCGTCTCCTGGCCGGACTGGCCGAGGCTGACCTCCCAGGAGCGCACCGCCTTGCCGGCCCGGTACCAGGTGAGCCGGTGGACCTTGCGTTCCACCACGATCTGGTCGCGCAGTGGCACGGTCTCGAACCCGCCGGGAGGGAGCCAGGCGAGCCGTCGGTTGGCTGAGGGCAGCAGGACGGCCGTCCAGCCGGCGCGCCGCTGGGCGATCGGCATGGTCAGCTCGACACCGCGGATCGTCGGTTCGAGGAAGGCGCGCGGACGACCGCCCGGCGCGTCGTACGCGGCGATCCGTCTGGTCGGGTGCGCGCCCTCGGTCAGCGGCGTGACGTCCATGCTGGCCGGATCGGCGGGGAACCCTTTGGGTGCGGGGTCGTAGTCGACCACCGGCAGCCCGTCCGGGGCGGGCGCGGCCGGTGGGATCGACTCCTCCGGGCTCTGCTCCACACTGCTCGGGGTCGGGTCGGCCACCACCACGGTGCGGTCCTCGGGGGCCGTCGAGCTCGGGGTGAGGGCCTGGCCGACCAGCAGCGCGGTCACCAGCAACACGGGTACGCCGATCGCGGCGGTCACCCAGAGCCCGCGGCGACGAGACGGAGACTTTCGGTCAAACGACACGAAACCACTCTATGGTGGCGAATGCTCCGGGGCCCCCGGTTCGGCTAAAACCGCCGTCCGGAGGCCCCGGCCAGGCCCTAGAGTCGCGCGCCGATGTGGATGGCGACCGCGTCATGTGCCGGTACGTTGGCCGCGAACCAGCCGTTACCGTCCACCGTGATCACCGGTCCGCTGCACGTGCCGCCCGCGTACGTGCCGTGGATGACGTCGCAGTATCGGCCGGCGGGCAGCCCGCTGAAGTAGGAGCGGCCGTTCACCGCGGCATCCTCGTCGTTGACGGTGAGGTAGCCCTTGCCGCTGCGACTGAACGCGATGTGGTTGTTGCCGTTGCCGTACCAGTTGGCCACGCCGGCGCCCTCGGTGGCGTTGCGGAAGCCGACCATGTTGGCGATCACCGGCCAGCGGTGTTCACATTCCCAGCCGGAGTAGCAGGTGGTGTTGAGCGTCTTGTTGGCACCGTCCGACGGCGGGCCGGCGTCCCGGCTGCTGAAGGTGTAGCTGGACATGACGGTGGGGGAGCCGTACGGCCAGGCCAGCATGAAGGCGTTCGCCAGGGCGTAGATCCCGCGGTCCTTGTAGGTCAACACTCCGCCGGAGTCGCGTTGGGTGTCGTGGTTGTCGACGAACACCGACGCCGGGCCGGTGGGCAGGTGCCCCCAGCCCTCGCCGAAGTTGCGCAGGTACGCCAGCCGTTCGGAGCGGAACACCCGGGCCAGGTCCTTGCCGTAGCGGAACTCGTGCACGTCGCCGTTGCCGGTGTACTCGGTCGGCTGGATCGGCTCGCCGGCACCGTGGATGACCTCCTGGACGAGGTACGCCGAGCGCGACAACTTGCCCTTGATCGCGGCGATGTCGGCGGCCGGCATGTGCTTGCTGGCGTCCAGCCGGAAACCGTCCACGCCGAGCGAGAGCAGGTCGTTGAGGTACGAGGCGATCTTCGTACGGACGTAGTCCGACTCGGTCTTCAGGTCGGAGAGGTTGACCAGTTCGCAGTTCTGCACCTCGTACCGGTCGTTGTAGTTGGCGATGTCGTCGCCGCCGTTGCGTCCGCAGTGGTGGAAGTCCTGGGTCTGGTAGATGCCCGGGTAGTCGTAGTGCGAGTAGGACGAGCCGGCCCAGCCGGTGCCGCCGTTGTCCTGACCGGACATGTGGTTGATCACCGCGTCGACGATGACCTTGACCCCGGCGGCGTGGCAGGTGTTCACCATCGACTGGAACTGGGCCCGGGTGCCCTTGCGGGACTCGATCCGATAGCTGACCGGCTGGTACGCCAGCCACCACTGGTTGCCCCGCACGTGCTCCTGCGGGGGTGAGACCTGCACGTAGCCGTACCCCTTCGGGCCGAGGGTGCTCTGGCACTCGCTGGCCACCGAGGGCCAGTTCCACTCGAAGAGCTGGACGATGACCTTCTTGCCGCCGGACGGGGCGGCGACGGCCGGGGGCGCCGTCACGGTGCTGGGGACGAGCAGGCTGGCGATCAGGCCGAGGGCGAGGAGCGCCGAGCCGCGTCGACGTCGGTGCATGGGGACTCCTGACGGGGGCGGGGGTGGTGGTGCGGTGGGGGAGCCGAGTTGTCGAAATCTTGCAACCCTTGCTGAAAAGTTACAAGCGTGTTGCGAGGGCTGTCAATGCATGGACATCCGTCGCTGTCCGGGTCGGTGACGGGGAGCGGCCACAACGCACGGCCGGGCCCCTCGGTTCGATGTCGGCCCAGAATTTTTTCGGCGGCGGGTGATCCGCGCGCCCCGCCGGTCCGTACTGGATGGGGGAGCAGGGGTCGGCCGGTGGTGCGCCGCCGCGAGACGATCGAGGAGCAGATGGCCCGGGCACAGCAGGACAAGAAGGCGGCGACCGTCCGGACCAGCGCCAGCAGTCGGGGGGTACGCACCCAGTCGCGGCCGGCGGCCGCCCTGCTGATCGCGTCGGTCCTCGCCGCGCTCTGGGCGGCGATCATGCTGACCGGCGCGGGCCAGACGGCGTACGCGTACGGCTTCTTCTTCACCGAGTTCTTCGCCGGGGTGGTCTCCCTGGTGGCGTTGAGCCTCACCGTGATGTTCGGCCTGCTCGCCACCGACCGGCTGGTGCTGCGGATCCCGCACCGGGTGCTGCTGCAGTCGGCGCACCGGGCCACCGGCGTGCTGGGCGTGGCCGGGCTCGGCTTCCACGTCCTCACCAAGATCGGCACCGGGCGGGCGGCGGCGACCGACGCGCTGGTGCCGTTCGTCGGCGGCGGAGGGCTCTACGTCGGGCTCGGCACGGTGGCCGCCCTGCTGATGGTCAGCGTGATCTGGACCGGCATCATCCGGGCCCGCTTCGCCGGTGTCGGTCCGAAGTGGCTGTGGCGCACGCTGCACTCCACCGCGTACCTGGCCTGGCCGTTCGCCATCCTGCACGGCCTCAACGCCGGCCGGGCCGCAGCGCCCTGGGTGGTGCTCAGCTACCTCGGCTGCGTCCTGCTGGTGGTGCTGGCCCTGCTGGTCCGGTTCTCGGTCACCATCGGTCGGCGCAGCCGGGAGCAGCACCAGGCCGCGGTGCGCAACGCGGTGATGGTTGGTCGGGCCGAGGAGGCGAAGACCGCCCGAACGCTGCTGGCCGGGTTGGGTCGGCGCCCGAAGGCCGCCGACAAGCGTCCCGCCTGGGCGGACACCACGACCGCCACCTGGGCCGCCCCGGCCGCGCGGCGCGACCCGGAACGGTTCACCGTCCCGGTGGTGCCCGAGCCCGGTTCCCTCGTCGAGCCGGCCCGGCCCAGCCGACGCCGCCGGGAGGAGGAGCCGGCCGCCCGCCGCGACACCGAACGGTCCTCGCGCGGCCGACGAGCCGAGGAGGAGCCGACGAACCGCCGACCGGCCCGCCGCAGCGTGGAGGAGACCGATACCCGTCGACGCGACGAAGCCGTCCCCACCGGCCGGCGACGTGCCGACGAGCCGGCCGCCGAACGGTCCCGTCGCCGCTCCCGCAGCGAGGACGACGGCAGCCGCTACTCGACGCCGCCGCTGCCGGCCCTCGACGAGCCCGAGGAGCCGTGGGACAGCCCACGCCGGTGGCAGGCCGCCGAACCCATCTCCGCCGGCCCGGTCTCCGCCGAGCCGATCTCGTCCGCCCCGCGCAGCGGCAGCGGCCGGCACAGCGTCGAGGACGACCTGCCCGAAGAGCCGGACTACTGGCGCCCGCCGGCCCGGTACGTGCCGGACGAGGTGCCGCCGCCCGTCGACGACACCCCGACCCTGGTCGACCTGGCGTCCCGCCGCGCCAAGCGGGCCGCCGGCGAGGGCCGCTCCGCCAAGCGCCGCAAGGCCAGTGCCGACGCGGTGGACGGGGCGTACTGGGCCGGGCTGCGGGGTGAGGCGAAGTGATGCGGACCGCCGTGCCGCCGGTCGCCTGCGTGGGCGAGCCCCGGCTCACCGCCGGTTTCGCCGAGTACGGCCGGCTCGACCTGATCGCGCACGAGGACGTGCACGGACCGATCGGCCCGATGGAACCGGCGCAGCTGCTCCGGCTCGCCGAGGGCATGCAACTCAAGGGCAAGGGTGGTGCCGGGTTCCCGTTCGCCCGCAAGCTGCGCGCGGTGCTGGAGTCCTGCGAACGGCAGGACCTCGCCGCAGTGGTGGTGGTCAACGCCACCGAGGGGGAGCCGGCCAGCTGGAAGGACAAGGTGCTGCTGACCCGCGCCCCGCACCTGATCCTGGACGGCGCGGCGCTGGCCGCCTACGCGCTGGACGCCGACGAGATCGTCATCGGCGTGGCCGACGACGGGGTCGGCCGGGACTCGCTGATGGAGGCTCTCGACGAGCGCCGGATGCCGGTGCAGACGACGATCGTCACCGTGCCGCACCGGTTCATCTCCGGCGAGGGGGGTGCCCTGGTCAACGGGATCAACGGGCTGCCGCACATCCCACCGGGCACCAAGAAGCGCTCCAGCGACTCCGGGGTCAGCGGTCTGCCCACCCTGCTGTCCAACGCCGAGACGTACGCCCAGCTCGCCGTCGGCGCCCGACTGGGCCCGTACGAGTACGCGGCGCTCGGCACCGACGACGAGCCGGGCACCGTGCTGCTCACCGTGACCGGCGCGGCGGGCCGACCGGCCGTGGTGGAGTGCACCGCCGGGATGCCGTTGCGTGACGTCCTTGACCTGTGCGAGGTGCCGGACGTCCAGGGCATCCTGATGGGCGGCTACCACGGCAAGTGGATCACCCCGGAGGCGGCGGAGAAGGCCGAGGTCTCCCGCAAGGGCCTGGCTGCGGTCGGCGGCACCCTCGGCGCGGGCATCATCGTCCCGATCGGTGTCGACACCTGCCCGCTCGGCGAGGCCGCCCAGGTGGTCCGCTACCTGGCTGGCGAGTCCGCCGGGCAGTGCGGCCCGTGCAAGATGGGCCTGCCGGACCTGGCCCGCGCGGTGGACCTGGCCGTCGCCGGCAGCCAACCGGCGGACGTGGTGCGCGCCGCGGCCGGCGAGGTGAAGGGCCGGGGCGCGTGCAGCCACCCGGACGGCACCGCCCGGTTCGCGCTCTCCGCGATCGAGGTCTTCAGCGAGGACCTGCGGCTGCACAGCACCGGCGACGGTTGTGGCCGACGGGTCAAGGGCGTGATGGGGCTGCCGGGCGCGCCCGACGCGAACCCGCAGAAGCTCACCCTGGACTGGTCGCGCTGTGACGGGCACGGCCTCTGCGCGCACGTCGTACCGGACTTCATCCGGCTCGACGCGAACGGATATCCCGCCTTCCCGGCCACCCCGGTGCCGACCTGGCTGCGGGAGGGCGCGCTGAAGGCGGTCAAGGTCTGCCCGGAGCTGGCTCTGCGGCTCGCCAAGGCCGAATAGTTAAGCGTCAGGCCCGGCAAGGGTCCCTTCCGGACCGGAACGGAGAAGCGGATGCGGATCGGCATGGCGTTGACAAGGGCCGGGCAGCTGCGCCGCGTTCCAGCGGCCGGGCAGTTGCGCCGGGCCGCCACCGTCGGGGCGCTCGTCGTGGCCCTGTTCGGCGCTGCGGCCTGCACCGGCACCGCCCCGGGTGGACCCGCCGCCGCCGGATCGGCCCCGGCCTCGACCGACTCACCGTCTCCGCCGAGCGACGCGGCGACCGGCGGACCACCCGCCGCCCCGGCGCAGGTTCCGGACGTTCTGCGCTTCACCGGGACCACCCTCGGCGGGGCGGCGTTCGACGCGGCACAGCTCGCCGGCAGACCCGTGGTGCTGTGGTTCTGGGCGCCGTGGTGCGCCACCTGCGCCAGCCAGGCCTGGACGGTGGCCGAGATCGCACCGAAGTACCGGGACACCGTGCCGATCGTCGGTGTCGCCGGGCTCGGCGAGCGCAAGGCCATGAAGGAGTTCGTCACCGAGTTCGAGCTCGGCGCGACACCACAGATCGAGGACAGCAAGGGAGTGCTCTGGAAGCGGTTCAAGGTGACCGAGCAGAGCATCTTCGTGGTCATCGACCGGAACGGCGCAATCGTCCACCAGGGCTTCCTGGACGGTGAGGCGCTCACCGCCAAGGTCGCCGCACTGGCCGGGGCGTGACCGCCGCCCTGCTGCTCGCGCTGACCGCCGGCATGCTCGGCGCGGTCAACCCGTGCGGCTTCGCGTTGCTGCCCGCGTACCTCTCGCTGTTGGTCGCCGGGACGTCGGACACCCGCGGCGCGGTCGGCCGCGCGCTCACCGCGGCGGCCGGGCTGACAGTGGGGTACGTGCTGGTGTTCGGCGCGTTCGGCCTGGCGCTCGCGCCGCTGGCCGGGTGGCTGCGGCCCCGGCTGCCGTGGCTGACGGTGGCGCTCGGTGTGCTGCTGGTGCTGGCCGGCTGCTGGCTGCTGGCCGGTCGGCGGCTGCCCGCCCCCGGCTGGTCCGCCCGAGCCCCCCGGCTGACCCGGTCCTGGCCGTCGATGGCGCTGTTCGGCGCGGCGTACGCGTTGGCGTCGCTCGGCTGCGCCATCGCCCCGTTCCTGGCCATCGTGGTGACCAGCCTCCAGGCCGGCTCGACCGGCCAGGGGTTGGCGCTGTTCGGCGCGTACGCCCTCGGGATGGGTCTGGTGGTCGCGGTCGCCGCGCTCGGGGTGGCGCTGGTGCGCGACGGCCTGGTGGCCCGGCTGCGCGTCGCCGGTGCGTTGGTGCCCCGGCTCAGTGGCCTGGTGCTGCTGCTCGCCGGCGGCTATGTCGCCTGGTACGGCTGGTACGAGCTGCGGCTTGCCGCCGGCCGCCGCGACGCGCTGCACGACCCGGTCATCCGGGTGGCCGCCCAGGTCCAGCGAGCCCTGGCCGACGCCGTCGACCGGGTCGGCCCGGCGGTGCTGCTGGCCGCCCTGGCCACCCTGCTCCTAATCGCGCTCCTGGCGAAGCGCGCCCGCCGCCCGACCTGAGGTAACGCACTGCTCTTGACATCGGGAAGCGATCATCGGAGTCTGTCTGACAACGTTGTCACACCGAAGGACCACCATGCGTATCTCCGAATTCGAGCTGAGCAGGCGACGGCTCCTCATCCTTGGCGGCGCCATCGGCGCTGGACTCGCCATCGCCCGACCGGCCGCCGCCCAGGCCGCGCCAGCCGGCACCACGCCACCGGCTGCGGCCACCGGCCCGGTCGCCAAGACCTACCACGCGCTGCTGCTCGCCCACACCCGATGGGCCGAGGAGCAGTGGGATCCGGCGATCAACGCGTACCGCCTCGCGGACTTCAGGTTCGCGGTCGTCCTCGGTAACGCGGTCCTGCTCATCTCGCCCGGGTACGACGCGGCGGCAGCCGGCGTCGACCGGGACACGCTGCACGCCCGTACCATCGCGACCATCCGCCGGTTCGCGGCCACCAACCGGCTCACCGGCGGCACCGAGTGGGGCCGACAGCTGTTCTGGGACAGCACCTTTGAGCTGTACTTCGTCCTGGCCGCCCGACTGCTCTGGTCCGACCTGGACGAGGTGACCCGCAACAACGTCGACCGCATCGCCCGTGGGCAGGCCGCGTACGCCCACTCCCTCGGCACCGGTAACGACCCGCTGAGTGGCGGTTGGACGCCGAACGGCCTCACCGGTGGCTGGAGCGGTGACACCAAGCTCGAGGAGATGGGGGTCTACGCCCAGGCGATCGCGCCCGGCCTGGCCTGGGCGGCGGACGACCCCGCAGCCGCGGCGTGGCGCGAGCGGTTCCTGACGTGGATGCTCAACGCGAGCGGACTACCGGCAGCCGACCGGGCCAACCCCGCCGTCGTCGAGGGGCGGGCGGTCGCGGACTGGAACACCGCTCACAACATCCACGACACGTTCCTCGTCGAGAATCACGACTCCTTCGGCCCGCACTACCAGGAAGAACTGTGGCGCACCGCCGGTCGTACCGCCGTGCACTTCCTGACCGCCGGCCAACCGCTCCCCGAGGCACTCACCCGGCAGCCCAACGGCGCCGAGTTGTGGCGGACCATGCGGCTGATGGCCAGCGATGCCGGCGAACCCTTCATGCCGATGGTCGCGGACCGCTACCACCTGTACGGCCGTGATGCCCTGCCGCTCGCCTTCCTCGCGCAGGTCCAGGGCGACCGGCACGCCGCCCGGGCCGAGGCGGACCTCGCCGACCGGCTCATGCCCTACCTGAACTACCCGCCCGAGAACCGGCTCACCAAGTTCAGCGGCGAGCCGAAGTACGAGCCCGAAGCCCGGGCCGAAATCGCCATCAGCTACCTCTTCCACGCCTGGCGGGCAGCCAACGGCGGCGTGGTCGAACCGGTCGCCAGCACCACGTTCTTCGCGGCGGCGGCGGGCACCCGGGACTTCGGGGCGAAAGCTGGGCTGACCGCCCAGCAAACCCCGACCGCCTTCGCCGCAGCGGTCAGTAAGACCGGATTCGTCTCGTTCCAGTGGGCCCCCGCCCACGACAACTGGCTGTTCGACACCCGGGCCGCCTCGCTGCTGCCGAAGCAGTCCGCGCCGGTCCTCGGTCGCACCTCCGCCGCGTACACCGTGGCCCGGGACGGTGTCGACGCCACGGCGACCGTTCTCCGCGTCGCCGGCGGCACCGCCGGATACGTCACGCTGCCCACCGGTACGGTCGTGTACGCCACCACCGGCATTGCTGCCGATGAGGGCGCGCTCACCCTGTTCAACCTGGACATGCCCGGTGTACCCGGGCTCACCGGCACCCGTACCTTCACCGGCGAACAGGGGTCCGTCACCCTGGCTGGACAGGGCGTCGGCGACGGCGGCACCGACGAGATCAGCTTCGCGCCTCGTTCAGCCCGGCACGTGCGGATGCTCGGCCGATCCCCCGCCAACCAGTACGGCTACTCGCTGTTCGCCTTCGCCGTGCTCGACGCCGGCGGCGTCGACCGCGCCATCGGCCGGCCCACCACGGCCTCGTCCGCTGACCCCGCCTACCCCGCAGCGCGCGCGACCGACGGCAACTCCGGCACCCGCTGGGCGGTCGCCCGGGAGGAACGCGGCCGCACGGACAGTTGGCTCGCCGTCGACCTCGGCGAGCCGACCGACATCAGCGGCGTACGCCTGGACTGGGAGGCCGCGTACGGCACCCGCTACGTCATCCAGACCTCGCTCGACGGCACCAACTGGAGCGACGCGGCGGTGGTGCCGGACAGCCCGACCATCGCCGGCTCCTGGCTGGATGTCGACGGACGGGCGGGTCTGGTCGTCCACAACGCCCAGAATCCGATCACCGTGACCGCGACCACCGTCACCCTGTCCAGCGGACCGGCCACCGGCAGCACTCGAATGATCGTCGAGGGGTACGCGGGCGCGAGCAGGTCGGCCCTGGCCGCCGCGGCGTCGCGAACCCTGCCCAGTGGTGGTCCGGAGGCGTTGCGGGTGAGTGACGCGGACGGATACCTGAGCCTGTTCAACCTGTCCGGCGACGACATCACGGCGGCGGCCGTCACGCTGTCGCAGGGCACCACGCTGCGGCTGTACCACGGAAGCCAGGTCGCCGGGTCGGGGACCACCACCTACCAGGTCGACCTTGCCGCCGCGACGGCACGCGTCGAGCCGCCCCGGTTCACCGTGACCGCCGCACAGCCGGAGGAGGAGATTCCCGCCGGTACCCGGTTCGACGTCACCGACTCGCACCACCTCCGCATCACCGCACCCGCCGGGCACATCGTGAAGGTGCAGGTGGAGTCCGCGGCCGGCGGCACCCGACAGCGGGTGACGGTCCCCGCTGGACACAGCAAGGACGTCGCGTTCGCGGGTGAAACGGTGACGCCGACCAGCGACCTGGCCCGGTCTCGGACGACCTACCCGACGTCACCGCTCCCGGCCGGCATGACCGACCCGTCGGCCGCCGTCGACGGCGACCCGGGGACGGCCTGGCAACCCGGCCCGAACGGCCGAATGGTGATCGACCTCGGATCGCTCCAGGCACTGGCATCGGTCCGCCTGACCTGGACTCCCGGTCGGCGGCGGCCGATCACCGTCGCCACCTCGGCCGACGGACTCGGCTACGGGACGGTCGCCTCGGAGCCGAAGCCGAAACCCGAGACCACCATCTCGACCGGGTCCTCCGCGCGGTACCTGGCGGTCGCGGTCGCCGACTGGCAGCCCGGTGACGCCCGACTGACCTCCGTGGAGGTGTTCGGTGCCTGAACCGGCACCGCCTGTCCGCGCCGGAGCCGGAACAGCTCCGCGTCGGGATTGACCACGGTGTGACACCCGGGGCCCGAATGGACGGGGGCGGGGCTGATGCGATCCGCATCAGCCCCGCCCCCGTCGATCAATTCGGGGAGCTGGCTAGCGCAGGGGGGTCAGCCGGTCGGTGCCCAGGCGGTCCTGGAGGACCTTGGGGATCAGGACGCTGCCGTCGGCCTGCTGGTACTGCTCCAGGATGGCCGGGAAGAGCCGGCTGGTGGCCAGCGCCGACCCGTTGAGGGTGTGCACGAAGCGGGTCTGCTTGCCGCCCGGCTCGCGGTAACGGATGGCGGCCCGACGAGCCTGGTAGTCGCCGGCCCAGGAGACCGACGACACCTCCTTGTACTTGCCGGTGCTCGGCATCCACACCTCAATGTCGAGTGTCTTCTTCATCGAGGCGCTGGCGTCACCGGCCGAGAGCAGCGTGCGCTGGTAGTGCAGACCCAGCCCCTCGACCAGGCTCTCGGCGTGGGCGAGCATCTCCTCCAGCGCCGCGTCGGCCTGCTCCGGCAGGGTGAACTGGAAGATCTCCACCTTGTTGAACTGGTGCCCCCGCACCGTGCCGCGCTCGTCCGAGTGCGAGCCGGCCGACTCCCGCCGGTAGCACGGGGTGTACGCGAACGCCTTCAGCGGCAGCTTCGGGGTCTCCAGGATCTCGTCCTGGTAGGCGCCGAGGATCGCTGTCTCCGACGTGGGCAGCAGGAACTGGCCGCGCGGGGCGGACGCCGAGTCCAGGTGGTAGACGTCGTCGTAGAACTTGGGGAACTGCCCGGCGGCGAAGCCGGCCGAATCCAGCAGCAGGTGCGGCGGGAGCAGGAACTCGTAGCCGGCCTTGATGTGCTGGTCGACGAAGTAGTTGAGCAGCGCCCACTCCAGCCGGGCGCCGACCCCCGTGTAGATCCAGAAACCGGACCCGCCGAGCTTCACGCCGCGCTCGTAGTCGACCAGACCCAGCGCGCGGCTCAGCTCCACGTGGTCGCGGACCTTCTCGATCACCGGCGGCTCGCCGAAGGTCTTCACGACCCGGTTGGCTTCCTTGCCGCCGGCCACGACATCGTCGCTGGGCAGGTTGGGCAGCTCACTCATCGCGTCGCGCAGCCGGGCCTGCACCTCGTCCAGCTGGGACTCCAGCTCGGCGAGCTGCTTACGCTCCGCCTCCGGTGCGGCGACCTGCGGCTCCTCGCCGGCGCGCTTTGCCTGCGCGTACGCCCGGGCCTCGGCCTTGCGGCGCTGCCGCTCGGCGTCGATCTCCGTGATCAGGGCACGGCGTTCCTGGTCGAGCCGCTGGATCTCGTCCAGGGCACGGGTGACCTCGGCGGGATCCAGACGCTTCGCCAGCGCGGTCGCCACCGCCTCGCGATCCTTCCGGATCAACTCCATGTCGAGCATGCTGCTCCGTACGCCTCCGTCCGGGGTTCACTGGTGAACCCCCAGATGTTACCGTCGCGGCCCCCTGGGCCCGGGGCGGGGAGGTTCTAGAGTCGGATCGGCATGAGCACCGAGTAGGTGTCCGCGTCGTCCGGTCGGCGTACGGCCAGCGGGGCGATCGGCCCATCCAGCTCCAGCACCAGTTGCGGCCCGCCGGCCGCGTTCAGCGCGTCCAGCAGGTAACCACCGTCCACCCCGACCCGCAGCGCGTCGGTGCCCAGGTCGGCGGCGGGGAGCAGCCGCAGCCCGCCCTGGTCGTCGACGCCCAGCACGGTGACCTCCCGGGTCGTGCCGTCGTGGTCGAGGGCGACCGTGGGGGCCGCCGGGTCGACCAGCGCGGCGCGCAGCGTGGCCACGTCCACCGGGATCCGCCGCGCGGTCGGCCGCTCGCCGACGGACGTACGCAGCAGCCGGTGGTAGTCCGGGAAGTCGTACGGCAGGGCGGTGCCGGTCAGCGTGCGGTCGGCCACCCGCAGCCGCAGGTCCGCGCCGGCCACGGTCAACCGGACCGGCCAGGTGTCGGCGGTGTCGAGCAGCGGCCGGAGCTGGTCGACGAGGGCCACCGGCACGAACACCCGCACCGGCGGACCGTCGACGTCGGCCCCGGCCCGAGCCAACGCGAGCCGGTACCGGTCGGTGGCGACGAGCCGGACGCCGTCGGGCTCCACGTCGAAGAGCACACCGGCGAGCATCGGCAGGGCCGGGTCGACGCTGACGGCGAAGCGCACCGCGTCGAGCGCGGCGGCCAACCCGGCGGGGGAGAGCAGCAGCGTGGTGGCGGCCGGCGGGGCCGGGTCCACCAGGGCCCGGAGCCGGTCGGCCTCCCGGCGGGCGTCGCTGAGCCCGTCGGCGAGTCGGCGCAGGTGCGCGTCGAGCAGGTGGTGCACCACGGCCGGCTCGGCGCGTACCGCGGCGGCGATCTCCGGAACCGGCATGCCGATCCGGCGCAGCCCGGCCACCAGCCGGGCCGGGGTGATCTGCTCCTCGGTGTACCAGCGGTAGCCGGTCACCGGGTCGACCAGGGTCGGCGTCAGCACCCCCGCCGAGTCGTAGAAGCGCAGGGCGCTGACGGTCAGGCCGCTGGCCCGGGCCAGCTCGCCGATGCTGTGCAGGTCGTTCACGCTGGGCATCCTGCCCCCTCGACCCGGTCGAGGGTCAAGCCGAGCGTTCCAGCACCCGGAAGGTGAGGCCGGCCCGGACGAGCCGGTCGAGCAGCGCGTCACCCATCGCGGCGACCGGGGTGAGCTGGCCGGCGGTCGGCGGCAGCTCGTCGAGCGCCAGGCACAGCGCCGACTCGCCGAGCATCTTCGCCGTCTCGTCGTAGCCGGGGTCACCGCCGGCGACCTCGGTGACCACCCGCTGCCCGCCGCCGGTGCCGACGAACCGGACCCGGAACCAGGACGACGCCCGCTGCTGTGCGGTGGGCCCCTGCCCGGACGCGAGCCGGCCGAGCAGCCAGCGTCGGCTGGGCGGCAGCTTCACCAGCCCGATCAGCGCGCCGAGCCCGGCCGCGCCGACCAGGACGGTGGGTAGCCGTTTCACTGCGGCGAAGTGCCGGTAGCGGAAGTCCGGGCCGTACTCCGGGCGGGCCGCGGCCGAGCGGCGGACCACCTGCGGGTCGATGGTCGGCAGCGGCACGGTCCAGATGCCCAGCTCCGCCGAGCGGGCGAGCCGGCCGGGCACCGCCCGGACCCGACGGTCGGTGGGGCGCGGCTCGACCGCCCGCCGGGCGAGGGCGGCCTGGCTGGCCTGCCCGGTACGGGAGAACGCGGTGAGCGCCGAATGGTAGGTGCCGGCGGAGAACCGGCCACCGGCGCGCACGTACCCGTCCACGGTGATCGGGACGTCGGCGGGCAACTGTTTGACGGTGAACCAGGCGCCCAGGTCGTGCGGGATGGAGTCGAAGCCGCAGGCGTGTACCAGCCGCGCGCCGGTGCGGGTCGCCTCGGCGTGGTGGCGTACGTACATGAGGTCGACGAACTCCGGCTCGCCGGTGATGTCCAGGTAGTCGGTGCCGGCCCGGGCGCAGGCCGCGACCAGCGGCTCGCCGTGGTGGATGTACGGGCCGACCGTGCTGGCCACCACCCGGGCGCTGTCCGCCACCGCCCGCAGGGAGTCGGCGTCGGTCACGTCGGCGCTGAGCAGCGGCAGGTCGGTCAGGCGCGCATCGATCGCGGCGAGCCGATCCCGGACCGCGGCGAGGCGCTGCGGGTTGCGCCCGGCCAGCGCCCAGCGCAGCCCAGCCGGCGCGTGTCGGGCCAGGTACTCAGCGGTCAGGCCGCCGGTGAACCCGGTCGCTCCGAACAGCACCACGTCGTACGTTCGCTCCACGGCCATCCCCGGAGTCTGCCATTCGCCCCCGCCGATCGACACTCGTCACGGCGTGAACACGGCCCGTACGCAGCCGTCGGCCCGGTCCCGGAACAGCGCGTACCCCTCGGGGCCCTGCGCCAACGGCAGTCGGTGGGTGGCCAGGTGTTCGGTCCGCAGCTCGTCGCGGGCCATCCGGTCCAGCAGCATCGGCACGTCCCGCAGATCCGGCCGCCCGGCCCCGCGCAGGGTGAGCCGCCGCTCGGTCACCGCGCCCAGCGGGAACGCGTCGACGAACCCGTCCGTTCCGCCGAGCACCACCACCACGCCGCCCTTGCGACACGCGTGCACGGCCTCCCGCAGCGCGTCCGGTCGGTCGGCGTGCGGGCCGGCGAACCGGTCGACCAGCGACCGGGCCGGCGGGGTGCCGACCGCCACCACGCACACGTCCGGCCCGCGCCCGCCGCTACGGTCGCGCAGCTCGGCCGCGACGTCGGTGCGGCGGTAGTCCAGCGGCTCGGCTGCCGCGTGCCGCTCGGCCATCCGCAACCGCTCCTCGTGCCGGTCCACGACCAGCACCCGGGCCGCGCCGCGCAGCACCGCCGCCCGGGCGGTCAACTGGCCGACCGCCCCGGCGCCCCAGATCGCCACCACGTCGCCGGGGCGCACCGCACCCAACTCGGCGGCGAGCCACCCGGTCGGCGCGGCGTCCGCCGCGAACACCGCCCGGTCGTCGTCGACGCTCTCCGGCACCCGGAACGCGCTCACGTCGGCGTACGGCACCCGCACGTACTCGGCGTGGCCGCCCGCGAAGCCGCCCGCCGCCCGGGGTCGGCCGAAACAGCCGGCGTCCGAGCGGACCCAGTCGGGGTCGGCGCTCGGCAGGTCGGCATGGGCGTTGTCGCAGCAGGAGTGCAGGCCCTGACGGCAGTACCAGCAGCCGCCGCAGGCCACGCCCGCGCCGACGACCACCCGGTCGCCGGTGCGGTGCCGCCGGACCTCGGGGCCAACCTCGACCACCTCGCCCAGGAACTCCGCGCCGAGCACGTCGCCGGCGCGCAGCAGCGGGTGCGGGCCGGCCAGCAGCGGCAGGTCACCTCCGCAGGTGGCGCTGCGCCGAACCCGGACGATGACGTCACGCTCGTTGCGCAGCTCCGGGTCGGGCACCTCGCGTACCCCCACCTCGCCGGCCGCCACCCAGCACAGCGCCCTCACCCGTGGACCTCGGGACGGTCCAGCGCCGAGCGGTCCGCGCGGAGCACCTCGCCGGCCTCCACCCGTTGCTTGACCTGGCGCAGTGTCCGGCGGACCAGCAGACCCGGGTCGTCGCCGACCAGGTGCGCGGCCAGCCCGGTGGGCGGGGTGACGCCGGTCAGTGGCCGGGCGGCCAGCTCGGTGCCCCGGTCGCCGGGCGCCGCGCGCATCCGCACCTCGACCGCCCCGCCCAGGCGGCGCAGCGGCTCCGGCCAGCGGCCGTCGGGAAGCACCTGCTCCGGCGGCCGGTCGACGGTCACCACCTCCCACCGGCCCGCCGCGTCGCCGTCCGCGCCGAACCGGCCCCGCTGACGGGGTACGCGCAGCAACCGGGCCGCCCCGGCCAGCGCCGCGCCGCCGAGGGCGAATCCCGCCCGCACCAGCCGTCGCATGGGTACCACCTGACCTCCCGGTTCACGTCCCCCGATCGTCGGTGCTGGCCGGGTGAAGCGCGCTCGCCCGGAAGGGGTGAACCGGCCCGCGCCGGGTAACCGCTCGCCGACCGGGGGCGGAACGTGTGGTGGGGGTGGGGCTGGGTGGCGGAACAGGAACGCGTACGGGTCGAGCCGGCGCCGGGGCCGCCGCTGCTGGCGTCCCGGCTGACGCCGGCTGTGCCGCCGGAGCCGGTGGTGGCCCGGCCCCGCCTGCTGCGCCGGTTGGACGAGGGCAGCCGGGGACCGGTCACCCTGGTGGCCGCCCCCGCCGGCTGGGGCAAGACCACCCTGCTCGCCTCCTGGGTACGGCTGGGCGGTGTTCCGCCCGACGTCGAGCCCGGCGCGACCGTGCCCGACTCCGGCGACCTGTCGGTGTCCTCGGCTGACGAGCCGGTCACGGCGTGGATGTCGGTGGAGGCCGGCGACGACTCCGACCGGCTCTGGGCGTACCTCGCCGCGGCTCTGCGCTCGGCGATCGGGTTGGCGCAGGACGGCCCGGTGCCCGACCGGCCGCCGCGCCCCGACCAGCTGGAGGCGCTGGCCGCCACGCTCGCCGCCGCCGACCGGCCGGTGCTGCTGATCCTGGACGACCTGCACCGGGCCGCCGACCCGGCGGCCCTGACCGGCCTGGAGTTCCTGCTGCGCCACGCCGGGGGGCGGCTGCGTCTGGTGGTCGGCGCGCGGGCCGGTCTGCACCTGCCCCTGCACCGGCTCCGCCTCGCCGGCGAGCTGACCGAGATCGGCCCGGACGAGCTGGCGTTCACCGACGACGAGGTGGCCGATCTGCTCACCGCCCACGCCGCTCCGTTGCCGGCGACCGCCGTGCGCCGGCTGCGGGAGCGCACCGGCGGCTGGCCGGCCGCGCTGCGCATCGCGGCCCTGGCGGTACGCGGACAGCCCGACCCGGAACGCTGGGTGGGGCAGTTCGGCGGCGACCAACCGGAGATCGCCGGCTACCTGCACGAGGAGGTGCTCGCGACGCTCGACCCGGCGGAGGAGGACCTGCTGCGCCGTACCGCCCTCGTCGACACCGTCTGCGCCGACCTGGCCGAGGCCCTGACCGGTCGCGCCGACGCCGGGCAGGCGCTGGCCGACCTGGCCGGAACCGGTGGTCTGCTGCACCGGGAGGGCAGCCGGCCGCCGTGGTACCGGTGCGAGTCGCTGCTGGCCGACCTGCTCCGCGCCGACCTGGCGCGGTTGCCCGCCGACGAGCGGCACGAGCTGCACGCACGGGCCGCCGACTGGTACGCGGGCGCCGGCCGGCCCGCCGACGGTCTGCGGCACGCCCTGGCCGCCGGCCGCTGGGATCTGGCCGGTGATCTGTTCGTCGCGCACTGGCCGGAGCTGGCCCGCTACGACCGTGAACCGGTGCACGCGCCGGCACCCGCGCCGCCGCCAGCGGAGGTGATCCGCGCCGACCCGGAGGTGGCGTTGGCCTGTGCCGCCGAGCGCGCGTACGCCGGTGACCTGACGGCCGCCGTCGGTCACCTGCGCGCCGCCGCCGGGTACGCCGCGGGCCTGCCGGTGCCGCGCCGGGACCGGTTCCTGCGGTTGGTCACCGCGCTGGAACTGACCGTGGCCCGGCTCGACGACGACCGCGCAGAGGTCCGAGCCGCCGCCGGGCGACTGCTACGTACCCGCCCACCGCAGGCCACGCCGACACGGGTGCCGAACGCCGCCCCGACCGGGTTGACGGGCTCCGCCCCGACCACCGGTGGTGGCGGCGCGGCCGACGACCTGGACCTGCGGGCGTTCACCGGCACCGCGCTGGGGCTGGGCGAGTTGGCCGACGGCGCGCTGCCCACCGCCCGGTTCGTCCGGGCCCGGGCGGCGGCTCGGGAGGCCGGTCGGCCGCGTACCGAACTGGTCGGTGCCAGCCGGGCCGCGCTGCTGCTCGCGGTGCGCGGCGAGTTGCGGGCGGCTGAGCAGGCGGCCCGGGACGCGCTTGGCCTGCCGTCCGGTCGGGGCTGGTCCGGTCGGCTCGACTGCGGCTACGCGTACCTGGCTCTCGCAGTGGTGGCGCTGCTGCGCGACCAGCCCGAGGAGGCCACGGCGAACCTCGCCCTCGCCCGTCCGGCGTTCGATGTGACGGAGAGCTGGGCCGGCGCGGCGGTGGGCGACGACTGGCCCGTCGCGGCCGGCGGCGAACCGGTGGCGGCGGCGGTGGCCGCACTGTGTCGGGCGCAGCTGTGCCGCGACTCGGGCGACCCGGCGGCCGGCCAGCGGCTGCTGGTCCAGGCCCGGGAGTCGCTGGCCGACCGGCCGTCCGCCGCCGAATTGACCAATCTGCTGCGCGCCGCCGAAGCCGAACTGCGCGCCGTGCGGGGCGATCTGGACTCCGCCCGCGAGCTGCTGGACGGCGTCACCGACGAGGAGACCGACCCGGTGCTCGCGGTGACGTTGGCGAAGGTGCAGTTGCTGGCCGGCGACGCCGCCGCCGAGCGGACCCTGCCGGACTGGCTGGCGCCCGCGGCGAGCGCGTGGCCGCTACCGGTACGTCTGGACGCGGGCCTGCTGGACGCGGTGCTGGCCGAGCGCGCCGGGGACCGGCGTCGAGCGGGTCGGATCCTGGAGCAGACGTTGGACCTGGCCGGCCCGCAGGGCTGCCGACGGGCCTTCACCCGTGCCGAGCCGCCCGTGCGGGACCTGCTGGCCGCGCACCTGGACGCGGGCACCGCCCACTTCGCGCTGGTCAGTGATCTGGTGCGGGGGGCGGGGCAGAGCACGGCCGGGCCGGCCGCCGGGCCGAGAGGCACGCTCGACGAGCCGTTGACCGAGCGGGAGCTGACCATCCTGCGGTACCTGCAGAGCATCCTGTCCAACGTGGAGATCGCCAGCGAGCTGTCCCTCTCGGTCAACACGGTGAAGACCCACGTCCGCAACATCTACCGCAAACTCGACGCGACCCGCCGGCGCGAAGCGGTCCGGCGGGCGCGCGAGTTGCGGCTGATCTGAGCGGATGGCGGTCAGGCGTTGGCGGCGGCGTCCGCAGCCGTCAGCAGGTCGGGCAGGTCGTACCCGCCGTCGTGCCGAACCCCGTTGACGAACAGGGTGGGGGTGCCGTTCACCCCGCTGCGGATGCCCCCCACGAAGTCGCGGCGTACCCGGTCGGCGTGCGTCCGGTTCTCCACCTCGGCGTTCAACTCGTCCGGCGGCAACCCGACCTGCTCGACACCGAGCGAGAGGTGCACCGGGTCGAGTTGGTCCTGATGCTCGTAGAGCCAGTCGTGCATCTCCCAGAACCGGCCCCGGACGGCGGCGGCCTCGGCCGTCTCGGCGGCGCGTTCGGCGTACGGGTGCACGTTGGCGATCGGGAAGTAGCGGTAGACCAGCCGTACGGTGTCGGCCCGCTGTCGCAGCAACTCGTGCAGGTTCGGGTACGCGGCACCGCAGAACTGGCACTGGAAGTCGCCGTACTCGACGATGGTCACCGCCGCGTCGGCCGGCCCCCGGATGTGGTCGTCGGCGGTCACCGGGTCCCGAAGTCGGGCGGTGACCTGAAGTGGCGTGGTCATCCGGCCATCACCTTCCGATCGGCGGCGAGTTGGTCCAGCGCGTCGAAGATGCCGTCGGCGCCGGGGTTGACGTCCGGCGGCGACAGGTGGCTCCAGGTCACCGTCCCCGTCGGGTCGAGCACGACCAGCGCGCGGGCCGCCTCGCCCTGCTGCGGCTGGTACGCCCCGTAGCGGCGCGAAACCTCGCCCTTCGGCTCGAAGTCGGCCAGCAGGGGAAACTCGATGCCCCGGCTCTCCGCGAACGCCCGGTGTGACCAGATGCTGTCCACCGACACGCCGAGCACCACCGCCTGGTACTGGGCGAAGACGGGTGCCGCCGACTGGTAGAGCGACATCTGGTCCCCGCAGACCGGGCTCCAGTCGGCGGGGTAGAAGGCGAGCACGACCGGCCGGCCACGGAACTGCTGGGGCCCCGTCAGAGCACCGTCCGGGGTGGCCGGCAGGGTGAAATCGGGCGCGGTGCGTCCCGGTTGGATCAGCCCGTTCGGATCACTCATGCCACCAGCCTGCTCCCGGGGTGGGTGAGGTGGGCTCACCCACCCCGGGTGGTTCGGCGCCTGCTCAGCGCAGCACCGGGGCGACCGCGATGTGGTTCTGCACCTCCCGGATGCCGGGCGCGGACCAGGCCACCTGCTCGACCTCGGCCCGTTCGGGCATCGAGTGCACCAATCCGGCGAGGATCGCGGTGTCGCCGTGCACCCGGACGCTGATCCGTTCGGCCTCGGTCGCGCCGGCCCGGGTGAGGGCGTCGACGATCCGGTCGGCCAGATCGTGCCCGTCCGGGGCGGCGGCCGGTCGGACGGTGATGCCGTTGCTCACCCCGCGTACGCCGGTCAGCCGGGCGACCGCGTTCTCGGCGGCTCGGCGCTGGTACTCCCACTCGACGTCGCCGTGCAGCGTCACCCAGCCGGCGGAGACGGTGACCTGGAGCTTCTCGATGGGTACGAACGCGTCCCACTCCAGCGCGTGGCTGGCCGCGGCGGCCAGGTCGCTGTCGGCACGCTCGGTGCTGTTGGTGAGCTGCACGGCCACGTCGTTGGCGACCGCCCGGACCGAGGCGACCCGGTGAGCGGCCCGTTCGGCGGCCCACTTCCTGGCGTAGCTGTCCACGCGGCCGGTCAGGGTGACGACGCCCTCGGCGACGGTCACGCCGATCTCGTGCGGCTGCACCCGCGGTTCCCAGGTCAGCTCGTCGAGCACGGCGGACTGGATGTCCTGGTCGGTGCGGCTGATCTGCGCGATGGCCATCTGTCCCTCCTCGGCTGTTGCGGTGGCGGACCGGGTGGCTGTGGCCGGCGGTCCGCCGTGCTGCGATCCTGCCGTCGCCCGGGGTGAGCCGCCGTCGCCCGGACCGGGTGACGGTGTCGCCGGACCTGGGCGGCTCGGCGGGGAAGGACGGACGAACATCTATGATGGGAGCGCTTCCAAAGCGAGCGCCTTTCGGTTACGGTAAATCGCGTTCCTCGATTGCGGGAGCCGTCGCATCGGGTGGTGGAGCCAGGGCAGCTCCGCCCGTCCTCGTCGCCGTGCTCGTCCCCCGGCCACGGCGTCACCCAGGCGATCGACCCCGTCCCCCGGGGCTCCATCCCGAGAGGAACCGCAGATGCGGAGAAGTCTCACCGACGCGTTCGTGTCCGTGTTGGCCGCCACCACCCCCACCACCGTGGTGACGGGAAGACCGGGTCGCCACCGAACACCGGTCCGCCGGGCCGCCTGAGGGGTCCGGCACCCGGCGGACCGGTTCCATCCCGCTCGATGGCGCAGTGACGCGCGACGGGCCCCGCTCGACCGGGGTCGCGCCGGGGCCCGTGCTGGTGCTGTGGTTCAGGCGGCGGGGGAGCTGGGGCGGTCGACGTCGACGAACTCCACGTCGTCCATGGCACGGTCGTCCCGGCTGCCGGCGGCCCGCGCGGCGGAGCCGACGGCCCAACCGACCGCCGCGCCGACAAGCGCGGCGCCGATCAGGAGCGTCCAGGGCAGTGCCGGCTGGCGGCCGGCGAGCGCATCGAAGGCCAGCGAGGCCCGGCGTCGCGCCTCGTCGGCGGCGGATCCCACCAGGTCACCGGCCTCTTCGGCGAGACCGCTGCTGTTGCGACGGGCCGAGCGGGCGGTGTCCCGCACACTGTCTCCAGCGGAACTGACGGCCGAGAGCAGGTGCTCCCAGGCCTGGTCCGCGATCCGCTCCGGCTTGCTGCGGCGGTCCAGCAGGTTGGTTCCGAACATCGTGGTTACCTCCTCGGGTGCCGAAGCGCCGGCCACTTCGGACGTCGGCGTCTTCCCAGCGCGTCACGGTGTCGCCTATCCCGCAGTGCCCCACGTCGGCCGGGCGCAAACCCCGACCGCCGCGGGGCAACGGCGGGTCGGCGCACCATGACTCGGTGCGCCGCCGGTTCAGCGCACCATGCCTGGGTGCGCCGCCGGCTCAGCGCACCGCCGACACGGCTACGCCGCGGGCGAAGTCGTCGTCATCGTCGTCATCGTCATCCCCGCCGCCACCGAAACCGCAGGCCAGGACGAGGGCGAGCAGAACGCCGACGCCGGCCAACCCGGCAAGTCGCTTGATCATCGAAGATCCTCTCCGTTGCGGTTGGTGTCCCGGCCGATGCTAGGGCGCGTCGGCAACGGTGGGCCGCGAATCACGGCGGCCGGACGTGGGCGACACGCCGACGGCACACGGGGCGGGAGTGCGCGGTGGGGCGGTTGTCGGGTGTGCCGGGTCCGGACCGCTACCCTGGTTCGGCGGCGCGTCGGTCCCGACCGATCGTCGATGGTCAGATAACGAAAAGTCTTGAGTAATCAGATACTGAAAAGTGCGGATATGGGTGGCTTTGTGGGTCCGGATCCGCGAATTGCTCATCCCGAGGGGTGGCGACCGAGGCCATCGGAGGAATACTCTCGGTCGCGGCCCGCGTACTGATGAGGCGCCCGGGGGACGGGCGGGTGGAGGTGCTCGCGTGAGCCTGTCGATCGTGAAGTCTGTTCTGTCCGGTGGTGTCGTGGAGATCGCCCCACGGGGCGAGATCGACGTCGACACAGCGTACGAGGTGCGCGAAGCGATCGCGGAGGTGCTGGCCAAGGGCCGCCCGCTCCGCATCGAACTCAACATGAGGCTGGTCACCTTCATCGACTCGGTCGGCATCAGCGCCATGGTTGCCGGCTTCCAGACGGCCGAGGTCAGCGGCGTCAAGCTGGTGGTGACCGAGCCGAGCCGATTCGTGCACCGGCAGCTCTGGGTGACCGGCCTGCTCGGCCTCTTCGGCGCCCCGGAGCCCTACTTCGCCGGTGCCGCCACCCCCGAGGTGCTGCCCGGCGCCTGAGCGCGTCGGTGAGCGCGAGGAGTGAGCAGCCCCGCAGTCGCGAACGAAGCCGTGCGGGCTACTCGTCCAGGCCGGTCAGGTCGATGTCGCTCGCCTCGCTGACCGCCCGGATGGCTGTCACCGACGCGTACCCGGCAGCCAGCAACGCCACGTCCGTGCCGGGCTGTGCGGCCTGCCCCGGCTCCTGCAGTGAGGTACGCACGAAGCCGTGGCCGGATTCCGCCACCGTCATCTGCACCTGACCGAAGCTGGCCAGGGTGCCTCGCCGCACGCCGCGCAGCTCCCCGTGCGGCAGGTCGGGAACGTTCACGTTGAGCACGCTCTCCATCGGCGCGGAGGTCAACCGGGGGAGCAGGTCCAGGGCGACGCGCGTGGCGGTGTTCCAGTGCCGCTCGGCGTCGCGTACCCGAGCGGCGGCGTCCACCGCGGCCCCGCCGCTCGCGGCCGTCGCCTCGCCGGCCGAGAGCACGTCGAGGGAGACCGCCATCGCCCGGCAGCCGTTGGTGGCGGCGGTGAACGCGGCGCCCACGGTCCCGGAGTGCAGCACCGCCCGACCGGCGTTGGCACCCCGGTTGACACCGGAGAGCACCACCGACGGCGGCGGGCCGAACGCCCCGTGCAGGGCGATCAGCGTGATGAAGCCGGGGGACCCGGCGACTCCGTACGCCGGCACACCCACCAGCTCGGGCAGCGGGTGGTCGTTCACGACGACGCGCCCGTCGCGTTCCACGGCGCTCATCGCGGCGCTGGTGCCGCTCGCCTCCTCCATCGGCGCGGCGACCACCACGTCCAGGCCCCGCTGCCGGGCCGCCCAGGCCAGGGCCTGGATGCCCGGTGCCGCGATCCCGTCGTCATTGGTGATGAGCACCCGTAGGGTCATCGCTCGATCACCCGGTCGGCCAACTCGTCCGGAGTGGTCCGTTCCTGTTGCCGGCTGTCCGCCGGCACCAGTCGGACCCGGTCCACCAGGCCGGTGATCGAGTCCAACCGCCCGGTGCCCAGGCCGTGCCGGGTCACGTTCAGCGCGCCAGCGGCGGCACCGGTGCGGATGGCGGTCCGGATGTCTCCGCCCCTGGCCACGACGGCCGCCACTCCCGCGGTCATCGAGTCGCCCGCACCCCGCGGGTCGGCCGCCTCCAGCCGGGGCATCTCGACCTGGAACAGCTCCCCGTCGATGAGCGCCAACGCCGGCTGATCGGCGCGGCTGACCACCACCGTCTCGGCGCCGCCCGCGTGCAGCTCGTACATGGCCCGGGTCAGCTCCACGCTGTCGTCGCTGCGGGCGCGACCGTCGCGGATCAGCTCCTCGTGACTCACCTTGAGGAAGAACACCCCGCTCTCCAGCACCGACGTGAGGTGGTCACCGGAGAGGTCGACCACCACCCGGCCGCCGTTGGCGCCGAGGTCGGCGGCGAAGCGTCGGTACAGGTCGGCAGGGACGAGCCAGGGTTCGTTCGGCCCACTGAGGATGCTCACCGAGGCGCGCAGGCCCTCGCCGAGCGCGAGGTTGTACAACTCGTCGATCTCGTGCCGGCTCAGCGGCTGCCCGGGCACGTCGGCGATCTCCTGCCGGGAGCCCGCCCGGCGATCGTGCACGTACCCGCCGCTGCCGGAGTCGCGGACCACCACCTTGAGGTCCACGCCCTCGCTGACCAGCAGTGGCTCCAGCACCTGGCCGATCTCGCCCCCGAGGGCGGCGCAGAGCACCACGTCGACGCCGAGGGAGATCACCATCCGGGCCTGCCAGACACCCTGCCCACCGGGGTGCAGGTGCAGCTCGGGGTGGTCGTTGGGCTGGTCCACGGTCACCGTCAGCTGTGGCGTGGGCGCGAAGACCATCACGTGCCCACTCATCGGTCGTCGCTGTTCATGCTGGCCGCCTCCGGCACCCTCGGAAGACTTCGTACCAATCGACCTTAATGGGGCAGGTGGTGCCAGGTCGCCGCATCGGCCCGGTCCGGTGCGGCACCCGGGGCGGTCGGGCGTTGCCAGCCAGACATCGGTGCGGGACGATCGGGCGACCAACGACGGCGGGAGACGGTGTGCTCAGCAGCGATACCTTCAGCTACACCGTCCAGGCCCGGTGCTCACCCGCCGAGGCGGCAGCACTGCTCAGTGACCTGACCCGGCAGGGTGAGCTGCATCCGCTGATCGTCCGGGTCCGCCGGGTGCCGCCCCGACCCGGCGCGCGGGCCAGTTACACGATCAACGACCGGTTGGCGGCCGGCCCGCTGCGGTTCCGGACCACGTACCACGCGGACGTGCTGATCATCGGGACCGACGAGATCGTCACGGTGGCCCGCCAGTGGCCCGCCACCACGGTACGCAACCACACCCGCCTGCGCGCCGAGCCGGACGGCCTGGTCCGCATCGACGTCGAGATCACCCTGACCGCGCCGACGCCGCTGTTCCGCTACGCGTTCCGCCAGGCCCGAGCCGCTCACCTCGCGCTGGCGACCCGGCTCGGCGCGGCCCTGGACCGCAGCGCCGACCCGTCGCCCCCCACCTGACCGGCGCGCCGTCGCCCCCACGGCTTGTCCGTGGCGAGCACGGTCGCGATGATCATCAGGCCCGCGCCGTCGCGGTCGACGTAACGTCACCGAGGTCGGGGTATCCCGGCGTGCGGATGCCCCGACCTCGGCGACAGCGAGCGGATGCCCCTGCTCGGACGGGTCAGTAGACCGACAGGTGCACGTGGTTGGTGTGGTCGGTGGACGGGGTGCCGTGCGCGCCGCTGTACGACTTCCACCCGCTGCTGGGCAGCCAGATCTGCTTGTACCAGATCACGTAGAGCACGGCGAGCCGGTCCGCGTTGCGGATGAAGTACGCGGCCAGGTTGTTGCCGTACGTCTTGTCGCCGCCGGTGGCGACCCCACCGAAGCCGTTCTTCTGTGCTGCGAAGTCGCAGGCCCGACCCTTCGGGTGTTCACCGGAGCCGCTGGGGCGGTGGCACGAGACGTACCGGGTGAAGCCGGCGGCCTTGGCCTGGTTGAGCGCGTGCAGCGTGCGTGGGGTGATGCAGCCGCTGGCCGGCGTCGGGTCGTTGACGCTGCATGACTCGGAGGGCCAGGAGCCGTCGGAGTTGCGCGGCGCGGCCTTCGCGTTGGCGGTGGAGGTACCCCGGTTGGAGCCGGTGTCGGTGGTGGTCTGCGGCTTGGCCGCGGTGGCCACGGTCAGGGCCCGTTCGGCCTGATCCTTGCGCTTGGCCATCACCGCCACCTGCTTGCGCTGTTCGTTGATCTCGCCGTCCAGCGCGGTCCGGGTGCGGTTGGCCCGGTCCTTGCTGGCCAGCAGGTCGCGCAGCACCCGGTCCTCGTTGGCGGCCACCGCGTCCAGCGCGGCCGCCCGGTCCATGAAGCCCTCCGGGGTGTTGCTGTTGAGCAGCGCCGACATCGCGCCGAGCCGGCCGGTCCGGTACGCCACTTCGGCGATCTCGCCGACCTTGCCGTTGCGCTGGTCGATCTCGACCTCGATGGTCTTGAGCTGGGTGGCGAGCTGCCGCTGCCGTTGTACCGAGGTGTCCAGGGCGCGTTTCGCGTCCAGGTAGCCCTTGCTGGCCGCCTCGAGTTGGGCGCGCAACGCCGGGGTGCCGCCCTCCTCGTCGGAGTTGGGCGCGGCGGCCCGTTGGCCGGTCGGGGGAGCGGCCGAGGCGGTGCCGGCCGGAAGCGCGACGCCGAGGGCGAACATCGCGACGATCAGGGCCGCCAGGCGGGCGGCGGGTGGTCGTGCTGGTGCCACTGCGCATGTCCTTCCGTCAGCCGCCGACCGGGTTAGCTGTCGGGTTCGGGACGGAAGATCCCTACCGCTGACGCGGATGCACCCCAGGAACGTGGTTCCCCGGTTCGCCCTGCTGGGCGATTAGGCGGCGACCGCCACCGGCGCCGGGAGGGCGCCGCCTGGTGGAGGCCGGGACTGAGCCTACCGGTGCAGGTGGGGCGACTGCAGCCGATGTGACGGACGGTGCGTGCGTTACCACGGAAAATTACCGTGATCCCGTCACCACTCGATGGAGCCACACGCCCCGGCGGCGGCGCCGGGCTCGATCTGCAACGTCGCGTGCTCGATGCGGAAGTCGTCGTGCAGGGCCGTGCGGGCTGCGGCGAGCACCGCGCCGACGTCCGCGCCGGGTGCCATGGTCAGGTGTGCGGAGGCCACCTCCATGCCCGAGGTGAGCGTCCAGACGTGCAGGTCGTGCACCTCGACGACACCGGGGACCGCGGCCAGTCGGTCGTGCACGGCGGTCACCTGGAGGTGCTCCGGGGCGGCCTGCACCAGGATGCGGATGGCGGCGCGGGCCAGCCGCCAGGTGCGCGGCAGGATGAAGACGCCGATGGCGACCGCGACCAGGGGGTCCGCCCACCACCAGTCGGTGACGGTGATGAGCAGCGCCGCGCCGATGACGCCGAGCGAGCCGAGCAGGTCGCCGAGCACCTCCAGGTAGGCGCCCTGGAGGTTGATGCTCTCCCGGGCCCCGGCGCGCAGCAGGGCGAAGGCGGCGATGTTCGCGAGCAGACCGAGCACAGCCACCGCGAGCATCGGGCCGGCGATGACCTCGGGCGGGTCGCCGAAACGGCGGATCGCCTCGATCACCACGTAGATCGCGACGCCGGAGAGCAGGACGGCGTTGGCCAGCGCGGCGAGCACCTCGAGTCGGTAGAGCCCGAAGGTGCGCTGCGGGTCGCCGGTGGCCCGCCGGGTCGCCGTGATGGCGGCGAGCGCCATCCCGATGCCGAGCACGTCGGTGAACATGTGCCCGGCGTCGGAGAGCAGGGCGAGTGAACCGGTGTGCAGGGCCACCACGGCCTCGACCACCATCAGGGTGGCGAGGAGCCCGAATGCCGCCCAGAGTCGACCCCGGTGCTGGTGTGCGGCATTGGCGACGGAGCCGTGGTGGTGGTCATGACCTGCGCCCACGAGATCCACCTTCCGCCGCCGATCGGGACCCGGTCAAATGTATGCGCACATCGCTATGTGTGCAAGTGTACGCGTAGCGCCGTGCACCGGTGGCAGTCCGCGCAGGTCAGCCGTTCGGGTCGATGGTGGTGAGTCGCTGGGTGGCCCGGGAGAGCGCCACGTACAGGGTGCGTACGCCGGCACCCGGGTCCGCGCGGATCTCACTCGGGGCGACCAGCACCACCCCGTCGTACTCCATGCCCTTGGCCTCCAGGCTGGTCACCACCTGTAGCCGTGCGCCGCCCAGAGCGCCCAGCCAACCGGCGACCTCATCGCGGCGGGGGACCGGCGTGATCACCCCGACCGTCCCCTCCACCTCCGCCAACAGGGCGCTGGCGGCCTCCACGGTCGCGGTCTCCAACCCCGTGGCGGGCACCACCAGCTCGACCGGCTCGACCCCGGTGGAGCGGACGGCGGTCGGCAGCGGCAGGTCGGGGTAGAGCCGACGGATCTCCGCAGCCGCCACCGCGAAGATCTCCGCCGAGTTGCGGTAGTTCGTGGTGAGCGTGAAGTCGTGTCGCTTGCGCCGGCCCAGCGCCTGGTCGCGGGCTCGGGTCAGCTCCTCCGGGTCGCCGGTCCACGCGGTCTGCGCCGGGTCACCGACCACCGTCCAGGAGGCCAACCGGCCGCGTCGACCGATCATCCGCCACTGCATCGGCGAGACGTCCTGGGCCTCGTCGACCACCACGTGCGCGTAATCCCGGTAGTCCTCCGGGCGCTCCCGGGCCGCCGCGCGGGCGGCCCGCTGCCGCTCGCCGAACGTGCTCAGCTCCCGGACGCCACCGGCGAGCTGGAACGGATCGCGTCGCGCGCGGGCCGGCTGCACGGGTTTACCGAGCAGCGCGTCCAACTCGTCCAGCAGCGCCACGTCGGCGATGGTCAACCCGGCCGAGTCCAGATTCCGGTACGCGGCGTTGAGCAGCCGGATCTCCGCCGACGAGAGGATGCCTCCGGCGTACCGGCGCAGTCGGTCCGACTGCGCCAGCCAGCCGAGCACGTGCCGGGGGTGCAGCCGAGGCCACCACGCCTTGAGAAACTCCCGGAACTCCGGCCGCTCGGCGATCTCCGCCTCGAAGGCCGGCTGTTCCGGCAGGCGACCGCTGCTCAGCTCACGGGCCTGCGCCCAGAGCGCGGCGAACACCCCGTCGAAACCGGCCCGGCGCACCTCGTTGCGCCGCGCGCCCCGGTGCAGCGCGCGATCCCGGATCCGGTCCAGCGTGGCCCGGTCCAGGCGCAGCAGCGTCCCCCGGTAGAGCAGCCGCAGCTCACCCGGGCCGCCCGGCACCGCGTCGCGGGCCGCCCGCTCCAGGACCCGGCGCATCCGCAGCGAGCCCTTCACCGCCGCCACCTCGGGCGGGTCGGTGCGGGTGGCGGTCATCCCCGGAAAGAGGGTGCCCAGCGAGTGCAGGGTCGCGGTGTCCTCACCCAGCGACGGCAGCACCGAGCCGATGTACTCGACGAAGACCGACGACGGGCCGACCACCAGGATGCCTCCGCCGGCGTAGCGGCTGCGGTCGGAGTAGAGCAGGAACGCGGCCCGGTGCAGGGCGACCGCGGTCTTTCCGGTGCCGGGGCCGCCCGCGACGATCGTCACTCCGGAGCCGGGCGAGCGGATCGCCTCGTCCTGCTCCCGCTGGATGGTCGCCACGATGTCCCGCATGCCCCGGCCGGTGGCCTTCGACAGGGTGGCCAGCAACGCGCCGTCACCGACGACCGTCATCCCCTCCGGGGCGGCGGGCGGGTCCAGCAGGTCGTCCTCGATCCGGGTGACCCGCTCGGCACGGGACTGGATCGTGCGACGCCGCACCACGTCCAGCGGCTGCGCCGGGGTGGCCTGGTAGAAGGCGGCGGCGGCCGGCGCCCGCCAGTCGACGACCAGCGTGACGGCGTCCTCGTCGCGGATCCCCAGTCGCCCGACGTGCAGCACCTGACGGTCGCGCAGGTCCAGCCGACCGAAGACCAGCCCCTCGTGCTCGGCGTCCAGGATGTGCCGCCGCTGCGCCGCGTGGAAGACCATCGCGTCGCGCTCGACCAGTGCGCCGTGCGTGCCCACCCGCGCCATCCGGTAGCCGTCCCGCTCGGCGCGGACCGCCGAGCGCCGCAGCTCGGCCAGTCGGGCGTACACCCGGTCGAGGTGTCGTTGCTCGACGGCGATCTCCTGCTCCAGGCCGGTCTGGTCGGTCAACGCACGCTCCTTCAACTGTCGCCGGCCGGCGGTGGGAACCGCGCGGGCCAACCGCAGAAGGGTACGGCCCCGAGCCCGACCCGCCGCGCCCGAGGTGCGCGAACGTGCTCAAACACCCGTCTCGACGGGGGTCGCGTCACGGTGGCCCGGCGACGATTCGGCGAGCACCCGCCGCAGCACGCCGGTGAGCGCGGCGTTGACCTCGTCCGGGCGTTCCATCATCAGCATGTGCCCGGCCCCGGGGCAGACGGTCAGTTCGGTGGCCGGCAGAGCCGCCGCGATCGACTCCGCGCACGGCGGCGGGGTCAGCCGGTCCCGGTCGCCGACCAGGGCGGCGGCCGGCAGGTGCGCCAGCGCGGCGAGGGTGTCCAGTCGGTGCTGGGCGCCGATGGAGGCGCGGAACCCGCCGATCGAGCGCAGCGAGGCCCGCGCCACCGCCGACGTCACCAGGCGGATGTCGGCCGGTTCGCAGCGGTCGCCGAAGAGCATCCACCGGATGCTCGGTCGCAGCGCGGTCAGCAGCGCCCGGGGCGCACGCCACGAGCCGCACCGGGCCAGTACGCCGGCGCTGGTCGTCTCGGCCAGCCGGATCAACCGGGCGATCCGCGGTGAGAGCCCGTAGACGGTGTGCGTGTGCCCCTCGGCGGTGGTCGAGACGAAGACCAGGCCGGCGGTGTGGGCGGCGAAGTGCGCGGGGTGGCGGTGCGCGTACTCCATGACCGTCATGCCGCCCATCGAGTGCCCGACCAGCACCACCGGACCGGTCGGCGCCACGGCGTCGATCACCGCGGCCAGGTCGTCACCCAACTGGGCGAGGGTGGCGGTGGGCAGCGCCATGCAACTGGACCGGCCGTGCCCGCGCGCGTCGTAGGCGACCACCCGCACCGCGCCGCCGAATGGCGCCGCGGTGAGCGCGTCGACCTGCCGGTGCCAGGCGCGTCCGTCCAGCGTCCAGCCGTGCAGCAGGATGGCGGTGACCGGGGCGTCCGTCTGACCCGTCGTCTCGACGTTGAGCCGTACGCCGTCCGGCAGACGGACCTCGAACCGCTCCGCCATCGCCACCTCCCCTGGGCCGCCCAGCACCATCAGCACCTCCGATACCCGGCGGTAACACCGGCTACCCGCCAGGAGAGCGCGCCAATCGCGCCGGGGCGAACATTCCCGACCTCGCCCATGCCGCGCGGTGACGGGCCAAGCTGAACGGCATGGGGTCGTCGGGAGCGCCCATGGGCGCGGTGTCCGGGCCGGGGCGGCAGGCCGGCGGTACGCCCCGCGCCGCGCTGGCCGATCTGCTCGCCGGTAAATCGACGGTTCGTCAGCGGCCAGCCGGTGCACGGGCACGACGTCACGGCCGCCGCGGCCGCGGCCTCCGGCGACCAGCAGCCGTACGCCGTGGTGCTCGGCTGCATCGACTCCCGGGTGCCGTTGGAGGCGATCTTCGACCAGACGTTCGGGGCGATCTGTGTGATCCGTACCGGGGGGCATGTGCTCGATCGCGCGGTCTGCGGCTCGATCGAGTACGTGGTCGGCCAGCTCGGCGTACCGCTGGTGATGGTCCTCGGCCACGAGCGGTGCGGTGCGGTGGAGGCCACGGTGGAGGCGCTGCGCACCGGGCGGCGTCCCGGCGGGTCGCTGGCGCACCTGGTGGACGAGATCGCGCCGTCGGTGACCGAGGCGGGGATCGACGATCCGGCGGTGCAGCCGCTGGCGATCCGCCGCCACGTGCGGCGCACGGTGCGCATGCTGCGCCAGGACGAGCTGCTGGCCGGGTCGGTGGCCGCCGGCCGGGTGGCCGTGGTCGGCGGACTCTACGACCTGGCCACCGGAGAGGTCGCCCTGCTCGATGCAGGCTGACCTGCCCTGGCCCGAGGACCGTCCCGCCGCCGCCCGCGCCGATCATGGAGTTGTGGTGGGTGACAAACCGGCCTGGATGACTCCAAGCCGGGCACCACAACTCCATGATCGACGAAGCCGATCTCAGGAGACGCGAAACCGCCCGCCGGGAATTCCCGGCGGGCGGTTCAGTTGGTGCGGTGGGGGAGGGCTCAGCCCTCGAAGACGCCGGCCGCGACCAGGCGCTTCTCGGTGGCCTCCCAGCCGTCACCCGGGTGGGTGGCAGCCAGGTTGTTGATCTCCGCCCGGATCTTGGCGGCGTGGCCGGCGGCGGCCAGAACGCGGATCTCCTCGACGAAGGCGTCGGAGTCCGTGCGCAGGTGCGCGGTCTTGCCGTTGGTCAGGTTCCGCACGTAGGCGTGCTTGCCGCCGTTGAGCGGGATGAGGTACTTGAACTCGCCCAGCACGCTGAGGGCGCCACCCTGGCCAGCCTGGCCGGCCCGGACGGACGCGCGCGCGGTCTTAGAGGTGTTGCTCGCCACGGAGGTACTCCTTGCAAGACGTACGGGAGGACTGGACGTCCGGGGGCTGTGTGCGGGTCGTACAACACTCGACCCGCGAAGGTGTAACGCGGCATAAGCCGCCGGTGGAACTGTACAGGACCACGACATCATGCTGGTCGTCGCGGTGTCCTGAGAGGCAACGGCGACCACCCGTCCGGCTATTCCACCCGGCGTTTTTTCCGATTCCCTGGCGCACCACCCGTCACAGGAGTCATCATGTGTTGCAGCAGCCACCCGGGTGGACGAGGTCGTAGGGGAAGACGCACCTCGCTCTCCGGGAGGTCACCGTGCCAACGCGTGGCGTCGTATACGTCCACTCGACCCCGCTCGCCGTGTGCTCGCACGTCGAGTGGGCGATCGCGCGCGTCCTAGCCGCGCCGGTCAACCTGCAGTGGACGGCTCAGCCCGTCGAACCCGGCGCTCGCCGGGCCGAGTGCGGGTGGACCGGTCGTCCGGGGACGGGCGCCGAGCTGGCTGCTGCCCTTCGGCAGTGGCCCATGATCCGTTTCGAGGTCACCGAGGAGCCGAGTCCCGGTGCCGATGGTGAGCGCTTCATGTACGTGCCGGCCCGTGGCCTGTTCCGGGCGACCATGGGCGTGGCCGGCGACATTCAGCTCGGCGAGGACCGACTGCGGGCGCTGATGGCGGCGTCCCGGGCCCCGGAGGCGTTGGCGCACGCCCTCGACAAGGCGCTCGGCACGGCGTGGGACGCTGACCTGGAGCCGTACCGGTACGCCGGCGACGGTGCCCCGGTGACCTTGCTCACGCGGGTCGGCTGACCGGTGGCCCGCGCACCGGCGACGTGCCCGTGCGCCGCCGGTGCGACCTGCGGGCGGTAAGGTCAAGTTGCCCCGATAAGGGGGAACTGGTGGGATAGGCGGCGTGTCGAATCGCCCGTGGCGCGCCCGTGTCGCTGTCGCCGCCCTGACCGCTCTGCTCGTCTCCGGCTGCTCGGGTGGGTCGCCCCGCTCCGCCCCGACGCCCAGCCCGGCCGCCCCGTCCGGTGGCCCGAGCGCGCCGGCCGCACCGCCGGCCAGCGACCCCGCCGGCCGCGCCGCCGCGCTGGTGGCGACGCTCTCCGACGAAGACCTGGTCGGCCAGGTGCTGATGCCGTACGCGTACGGCGACTCGGCGACGAAGGTCTCCGCCGGCTCGGCGGCCGGTAACCAGGCCCTCGCCGGGGTCGACACCCCCGCCGAAATGATCGCCAAGTACCGACTGGGTGGCCTGATCCTGGTCGGTTTCAGCGCCGACGACCCGACCAAGGGCAACCAGGAGACCACGAACGTCGACAACCCCCGGCAGGTGCACGAGCTCACCACCGGGCTGCGGACCGCCGCCGGTCGGCTCGCCGCCGGGTCCGCGCCGCTGCTGATCGGCACCGACCAGGAGTACGGCGTCGTCACCCGGGTGACCGACGGGGTCACCGTGCTGCCCAGCGCCCTCGCGGCCGGCGCGGCCGGTGACCCGAAGCTCACCGAGGCCGCCTGGCGGGCCGCCGGCACCGAGCTGGCCGCGATGGGCATCAACATCGACTTCGCCCCGGTGGCCGACGTGCTGGCCACCCGCAGCACCGTGATCGGCTCCCGGTCGTACGGCGCCGACCCGAAGCGGGCCGCCGCGCAGGTGGGCAGCGCGGTCCGGGGCCTACAGGCGGTCGGGGTCGCGGCGACCCTGAAACACTTCCCCGGGCACGGCCACAGCGCCGACGACTCGCACCAGGATCTTCCGGTGCTCACCCAGTCCGCCGCCGCGTTGCAGAGCGGGGCGTGGCCGCCGTTCACCGCCGGGATGGACGCCGGCGCGATGGCCGTGATGTCCGGTCACCTGGACGCCCGCGCGATCGACCCGGGGACCCCGGCGACGTTCTCGCACAAGCTGCTCACCGACGTGCTGCGCGGCCAACTCGGCTTCAAGGGCGTGGTCATCACCGATGGGATGAACATGCCTCCCGCGAAGCGCTGGGCCCCCGGTGAGGCGGCGGTCCGGGCGCTCAACGCCGGTAACGACCTCATCCTGATGACCCCGAACGTCGGTCAGGCGTACGACGGGCTGCTCGCCGCGCTGCGCGGCGGATCGCTGCCCCGGACCCGCCTGGTCGAGGCGGTCACCCGGGTGCTGACCATGAAGTTCCAGCTCGCGGAGCTGCCGACGGCGCAGATGTCCACGCTCAACACCCCGGCGCACCGGGCGGCGGCGGACGCGCTGGCCGCCGCCGCCGTCACCGTGCTGCGCGGCGCCTGCGGCAAAGCGGTACGCGGGCCGATCACCGTCACCTCGTCCGACGGTCGGGACGGCACCCGGGCCACCCTCACCGCCGCGTTGACCGCCGCCGGAGTGTCGGTCAAGCCCAGCGGCGGCACGATCGTGCACCTGGTGGGCTATGGCGACGGCGCCAAGGACCTGCGCGCCGACGCGGCGGTCACGGTGGCCATGGACACCCCGTACGTGCTGGCCGAGGCCACGTCGCCGACGCTGCTGGCCACGTACTCCTCCAGCCGGGCGTCGATGACCGCCCTGGCCGCCGTGCTCGCCGGCAAGGCCCGGCCCGGCGGCCGGTCGCCGGTGGTCGTCCCCGGACTACCCGCGACGACCTGCGCCAGCACCTGACCCCGCCGGAGCCGACGTCAGCCGGCAGCCGTGAGCCCGTGCACCGCCAGCCGGTACGCCGGCAGCACGTCGGTCCGCTCGGTGATCAGCCCTTCGTTGACCGCGAAGACCAGCGTCTGCCCCGCCGACTGGACGGCCAGCGCCCAGTTCCGCGACTCCTCCTCGGCCAACGCGCTGGTGGCGAGCCAGGTCATCTCGGTAGCGTCGAAGCCGCCAGCGCGCAGGTCGCGGACCTGCTGGCCGCTGATCGTCTCGCCGCCTCCGGCGGCGAAGCCCTCCAGCGCGGCCCGCGGAGCGATCGTCGGCGTGTCCGCAGCCCAGATCCGCAGGAACCCGCCACCGGCCGAGCGGCCGTCCACCTCGCAGCGCACCGTGGTGCCGCCGCGCTTGGTGAGCGCCTCACCGACCAGTTCGGCCAGCTCACCCTTGGGCGGCTCGATGGCCTTCGCCGTCCACCCGTCGGCCAGCGGAAACGACACCGGTACCGGGCAGGGCGAACCCGTGCCGCCGGTCGTACCGCCGGGCGACGCCGGGCCCACCTCGTCGTACCAGGGCTCACCCGTGGCCTGCGGCGCAGGATCGCCGGCCGTGGCACCGGTGGGGGCGGCGTCGTCGCCGCAGCCGGCCAGCAGGCCGACGGCGAGCAGCGCCGACACGGCAACGCGGGTGCGGGTACGAGTGTCCATGGTGGTGATCCCCGTCAGTCGATCTTCAGTCGGCCCATCTAAGCCGGGCGCTGTCCCGGCGTCAATCGGCATCGTGTCCGCGCCACCGAAATCGGGTCGCCCCGCCCCGGCCGGTCTGACAACCTCTCCCCATGGGAGCGGCAGCGGGATTCCGGCACACGCAACGGGCGGACGGCACAGTGGTGATCACCCACCACGGACGGGTCGCCGGCACGCTGCGTGGCGCTCGGGCCGCAGAGTTCCTGGCTGAGGTCGACGACGACCCGCAGTTGGTGATGGCCCGCTGGACGGGCAACTACCGGCACGGCAACGAGCGCACCGCGAAACAGCATCCCCGCAACCGGGGCTGAACGGCGAAAGGGCCCCTCCTCGACGAGGAGGGGCCCTTTCGCGGGATATCAGGGCCGGGCGAAGACGAGCGCCACGTTGTGGCCGCCGAAGCCGAACGCGTTGTTCAACGCGGCCGGGATCTCCATCTGGCGGGCCTTGTGCGCGGCGACGTCCAGGGTGAGGCCGGGCTCCGGGTCGTCGAGGTTGATCGTCGGCGGGACGACGCTGTCGCGAATCGCCAGGATGGTGGCGATCGACTCCAGCGCGCCGGCCGCACCGAGCAGGTGACCGGTCATCGACTTCGTCGCGGACAGCACCGGGTGGTCGCCGAGCGCCTTGTGCAGCCCGCCGATCTCCAGCATGTCCCCGACCGGGGTCGAGGTGGCGTGCGCGTTGACGTGCACGATGTCCCGCTTGGCGATGTCCGCGTCGGCGATCGCCTTGGCGATGGCCCGGATGGCGCCCTCGCCCTCGGCGTGCGGCTGCACGATGTCGTACGCGTCGGAGGTGATGCCGGCGCCGGCGAGGCGCGCGTACACCCGGGCGCCCCGGGCTGCGGCGTGCTCGGCCCGCTCCAGCACCACGATGCCGGCGCCCTCGCCGAGGACGAAGCCGTCCCGGCCCCGGTCCCACGGGCGGGAGGCCCGCTCCGGGTCGTCGTTGCGGGTCGACATGGCCCGCATCGAGCTGAAGCCGGCGATCGGCAGCGGGTGGATGACCGCCTCGGTGCCGCCGGCCACCACCACGTCGGCCCGGCCGGAGCGGATGATGTCCAGACCCAGGGCGATCGCCTCGGCGCCGGTGGCGCAGGCGCTGGCCACCGAGTGCACACCGGCCTTGGCGCCCAGCTCCAGCCCGACCCAGGCGGCCGGACCGTTGGGCATCAGCATCGGGATGGTGTGCGGGGAGACCCGCCGTGGCCCGGAGGCCTCCAGGATGTCGTCCTGGGCCAGCAGGGTGGTGGCACCGCCGATGCCGGAGCCGACGCTGACGGCCAACCGCTCGCCGTCGAGGTCGGAACCGGCCAGGCCGGCGTCCGCCCAGGCCTGCTGCGCCGCGATGATCGCGATCGCCTCGGAACGGTCGAGGCGGCGCAGGCGGACCCGGTCCAGCACCTCGGACGGCTCGACGGCCAGCTGGGCGGCGATCCGGACCGGCAGTTGCTCGGCCCACTCCTGGGTGAGGGCACTCACCCCGGAGCGGCCGGCGAGCATGGCGTCCCAGGTCGACGCGACGTCCCCGCCAAGCGGGGTCGTCGCGCCGAGCCCGGTGACGACGACGTCGGGACGACTCATGATCAGGACTGCGCCGCGATGTAGCTGACAGCGTCACCGACGGTCTTGAGGTTCTGCACCTCGTTGTCCGGGATCTTGACGCCGAACTTCTCCTCGGCCGCGACCACGACCTCCACCATGGAGAGCGAGTCGACATCGAGGTCGTCGGTGAAGGACTTCCCCTCGGCCACGTCGTCCGGGTTCACCCCGGCAACCTCTTCGAGGATCTCGGCGAGGCCGGTGGTGATCTCGTCACGGGTCATTGCGGTTGGTTCCTTTCATCGGGGTTCTCCGGCGGTCGGCGTCGCCGACCGCCACTCCTGGACGCGTACGCGCCCGAGGGGGTCATCAGGGGCAGCGGACGACCTGACCGGCGTAGGTCAGGCCGCCGCCGAAGCCGAACAGCAGCACCGGCGCGCCCGAGGGCACCTCCCGGCGCTCGACCAGCTTGGACAGGGCCAGCGGCACGCTCGCCGCGGAGGTGTTACCGGACTCGACGATGTCCTTCACGATGATCGCGTTGGGGATGTTGAGCCGCTTGGCGATGCCGTCGATGATCCGGGCGTTGGCCTGGTGCGGCACGAACGCGGCCAGCTCCGACGGGTCGACCCCGGCCCGCTCGCAGGCCTGGAGCGCGAGCGGCGCCAGCGCGGTGGTGGCCCAGCGGAACACCGCCTGCCCCTCCTGCTGGATGTACGGGCGCCAGCCCTCGATGCGGACCGCGTCGCTCTTGTCCGGCACCGAACCCCAGACGACCGGGCCGATCCCGGCCGGCTCGTCGTCGGCGCTGGCGGAGACCACCGCGGCACCGGCCCCGTCGGCGAAGATGATGCAGGTCGAGCGGTCGGTCCAGTCGGTGAAGTCGGACAGCTTCTCCGCGCCGATGACGATCGCGTTGCGCGACGCCCCGGCCCGGATGGCGTGGTCGACGGTGCCCAGCGCGTACGCGAAGCCCGAGCAGGCGGTGTTCAGGTCGTACGCGCCCGGCGCGGTGATGCCCAGCTTGGCGGCGACCCGGCAGGCCACGTTGGGGCTGCGGTCGATGGAGGAGCAGGTGGCGACGACGACCAGGTCGATGTCGGCGGCGGTCAGGCCCGAGTTGGCCAGCGCCTTGCCGGCGGCCGCGGCGGCCATGTCGGCCACCGTCTCCGTGTCGGCGATGCGCCGGCTGACGATGCCGACCCGGTCGCGGATCCACTCGTCGTTGGTGTCGACGAGCTTGGCGATGTCGTCGTTGGTCACCACCCGGGAGGGCTGGTAGTGCCCCATCGAGACGATGCGACTGCCAGTCATGAACGACCTCCGATACGGGCGATCAGGTCCCGTGCGGCCGGCAGGTCGTCCGGGGTGTTGAGGGTGACGATCTCCGGGGCGCCGTCGCCCTTGAGTTCCCGCTTGACCAGGCCGGCGAGGGTGCCGGCCGGGGGTAGTTCGATCACGCCGGTGACCCCGAGGTCGGCCAGCGTGCGCATGCACAGGTCCCAGCGCACCGGCGCGGTGACCTGACGGACGAGGCGCTGCACCATGGCCGCGCCGTCGCCGACCGCGGTGCCGTCCAGGTTCGACAGCAGGGTCCGGGCCGGGTCGGCGGGAGTGATTCCGGCGGCCTCCGCGGCGAGCGCGGTCTCGGCCGGCGCCATGTACGGGGTGTGGAACGCGCCGGCGACCTGGAGTCGGATGATCCGGGTCCGGGTGGGCGGCGCGGCGGCGAGCTTGTCGAGCCCGTCCAGCGCGCCCGCGGCGACGATCTGCCCGGCGCCGTTGCGGTTGGCCGGGTAGAGCCCGTTCGCCTCGATCGCGGCGATCACCTCGTCGGGGTCGCCGCCGAGCACCGCGGCCATGCCGGTCGGCTCCAGCGCGCACGCGGCCGCCATCTCCCGGCCACGGACGCCGGCCAGGGTGATCGCGGCGTCGGCCGTGAGCACGCCGGCCAGGGCGGCGGCACCCAACTCGCCGACGCTGTGGCCGGCGGTGAGCGCGACGTCGTCCATCGGCAGGTGCTCGGCGGCGAGCAACGCCGCGGCGACCAGCAACGGCTGGGTGCGTGCGGTGTCCTTGATCTCGTCGGCGTCGGCGGCGGTGCCCAGGTGCAGCAGGTCGACCCCGGCCAACGCCGACCACTCGCGCAGTCGCGCCTCAGTGCCGGTCAGGTCGAGCCAGGGGGTCAGGAAGCCGGGTTTCTGAGAACCCTGGCCAGGACTAAGTACGGCGAGCACGCCTATGACTCTCCCGGATAAGGGCGGGTAACGCTGTGCCGCCTTCGACCAAACCGTACTAGGACCTTTGGAGGTTTCCTACAAAGATCGGCGGGGATCATCCTCGTTTTGGGCGGGTTTCCGGCTGGCCGGGGTCATTGTCTGACTCGGGACCGACGAGGCCAGCGGGACAACCGGATCCAACCGACCCACGGTCAGCGCCACCTGGAGGGCGAACGCGTCGCGCGGCGACAGTGGCGAGAACCCGGTCACCTCGGCGATCCGGCGCAACCGGTAACGCACCGTGTTCGGGTGCACGAACAGTGCCCGGGCCGCGCTCTCCAGCGTGCCACCAGCGGCCAGGAACGCGTCCAGTGTGGCCAGCAACTCCCCACCGGCGCGCACCAGCGTCGCGTACACATCATGCCGTAGCCGCCGGCGGGCCTCCGCGTCACCGGCGAGGGCCCGCTCCGGCAGCAGGTCCGCGGCCGGCACCGGCCGGGGCGCGCTGGGCCACGCCGGTGCGGCCCGGAAGCCGGACAGCGCGGCCCGCGCCGACTCCGTCGCCTCGTCCAGGCTCGGTACGGCGGGACCGACCACCACCGGGCCGTCCCCGAAGGCGCTGAGCAGCTTCGCCGTGGCGGTCAGCGGATCCGGTGCGCCGCCCAGCACGATCACCAACCGGTCACCGTGGACGCCACCGATCACCTCCACGCCGATCCGGCGGGCCTGCCGGTAGACCACATGCAGCACCGCGGAGACCTCACCGCCGGGTGATCGACCAACCGCCACCGCCACCGGCGGCGCGTCCGCCCAGCCGAGCGCGGCGGCCCGACTGGCCAGGACGTCCGGCGAGTCACCGCGCAACAGCGCGTCGACCAGCAGCGCCTGCAACCGGGCGTCCCAGGCGCCGCGCGACTCGGCGGCCCGCGCGTACACCCGGGCGGCGGAGAACGCGATCTCCCGGGAGAAACGCAGCACCGCCTCGCGGAGCTGCTGCTCCTCGCCCTCGGCGGCCAGGTGCGACACCTGCTCCTCGACCACGTCGATCGTCACCTTGATCAACGCCACGGTCTGCTGGAGGGTGATCGACCGGGCCAGCGCCTGCGGGGCGGCGGCGAAGACGTCGTCCGAGACCTCCTGGGTGCTGTCCGCCGTGCCGCCGCCGTCACGCAGCCACTGCACCAGCGACCTCGCGCCCGCCTGGGCGACCAACATGACCCACGAGCGCTGGTCGGCCGGCAGCGCCCGGAACCACGGCAGCGTCTCGTCCATCCGGGCCACGCTGGAGGTGGCCAACGCCCCCGCCGATCGTTCGATCCGGCGCAGCGTGGCCGACAGATCCCCACCGCCCGGCGTGCTCACCGCCCTAGCCTGACACGTCGTGAGCAGGCCAACCACGTCGGCACCGGTCCGCCGGTCCACCCGCCGGACCCGCTCACGGCTGCGGGGGAGGCGGCAGGCCCAACTCCTGGGCCAGGATCGCGGCCTGCACCCGGCTGCGCAGGTCCAGTTTCGCGAGGATCCGGCTCACATGGGTCTTGGCGGTGCTCTCCGCCAGCACCAGCCGATCGGCGATCTGCTGGTTGGACAGGCCGAACCCGAGGCAGGCCAGCACGTCACGCTCGCGCGGAGTGAGGGTGCCCAACGCGGCCCGGGTGTCCGCCGAGGCGCCGGGCGCCGTCGCCGCGAACGCGGTGATCAGCCGGCGGGTCACCGTGGGCGCGATGAAGCCGTCGCCCCGCGCCACCGTCCGCACCGCGCCGACCAGGCCCTCGGCGTCGGTGTCCTTGAGCAGGAACCCGGCCGCCCCGGCCCGCAACGCCCCGAAGACGTACTCGTCCAGGTCGAAGGTGGTGAGCACCAGCACGTCGGCGAGCCCGTCGGCGACGATCGCCCGGGTCGCGGAGATCCCGTCCCGGTGCGGCATCCGCACATCCAGCACCGCCACGTCCGGGCGCAGCTCCCGGCACAGCCGCACCGCGGCGTCGCCGTCGCCCGCCTCGCCGACCACCTCGACGCCCGGTGAGCCGTTCAGGATCAGGGCCAGTCCGGCCCGTACCGCCGGCTGATCGTCGGCGAGCACCACCCGTACCGTCGCCGCTCCCGGGTCGCCCGGCGGCCCGGTCACCCGCCCTCCCCGGTGGGCAGGGCGGCCCGCACCTGCCAACGGCCGTCGCGCGGTCCGGCGGTGAACCGTCCGGCCAGCAGCGTGGCGCGCTCCCGCATGCCGATCAGCCCGGCCCCGGCGCCCGGCAGCCCGCCCGCGCCCCGGCGAACCGGATTCTCCACCGTCAGCACCACCTCGGCCGGCCGGTACGCGATCGTCAGTTCGGCCTCACCCGTACCGTGCTTGAGCGCGTTCGTCAGCGACTCCTGCACGATCCGGTACGCGGCGAGATCCACCCCCACCGGCAGCGCACCGGGCGTGCCATCGGTGCGGACCCGCACCGCGAGGCCGGCCGCCCGGACCCGCTCGACCAGTGCGTCCGCCTCGGCCAGCCGGGCGGTGACCACCTCCGGTGTCACCGGGGCGGCACCCGGCCCGCCGCTGGTCCCGGGGTCACGCAGCACCTCGATCATCTGACGCATCTCCGCCAGCCCCTGCACGCTGCTCTCCCGGATCACCCGCAACGCCGAGTCCACCTGACCGCGATCCAACCCGGGCACCGAGAGCACGGCGGTGGCGTGGATGGCCACCGCGCTGAGGTGGTTGGCGACCACGTCGTGCAGCTCCCGGGCCATCCGGGCCCGCTCGGCGCTGACCGCCTGCCGACGGTCCAACTCCACCAGCCGGGCGGTCTGCTCGGCCCGCGCCCGCTCGGCGGCGGCCTGGTCACGGTACTGCCGCACACTGACACCGGTAAGGACCGGCAGCAGCCCGGCGAGCACCACCAGCACCCCGAGCGCCGCGCCACGCCACTGGCCGTACGACAGCACGCCGACGACGACCCCGACCACGCTCAACGCCACGGTGATCCGCAGCAACCACCGCCACAGCCGGGGCGGGCCGTACACGCAGGCGTCGTAGAGCACCTGCGTGTAGACCAGGACCGTGCCCAACGAGCTGCCCAGCGCCGTGTCGACGACCAGCGCGCCGGTCCCCACGGCCAGGCTGGCGCGCGGCGCGACCCGCCGTAGGCCGACCGCGACACACACCGCCACCAGCGGCGGCAGGAACAGCGCCGACGGCAGCTGCGCGTTCGGACGGACCTGCGGCTGCCAACCCAGGGCGAACAGGACCAGACCACCGGCGAGCGACGCGCCGGCCAGCAGGAGGTCCCGACCGAGAGTGCCGGAGTCGAGCCACGGTGGCGAACGCATGCCCCGATCCCACCACAGCCGTCGCCCGCCGAACTCCGACCGAGGGAGGACCTCGACGGCACCGCCATGCGCCGAAAGGGGTACGCGCAGCGCGGCGGATCACCCCACGGTGAACGGTGCGCGAAGAAGCTGTGAACTGCGTAACCGGATCCCGTGCTCCCCGCCGTCGTGGCGAACCGGCCGGTCCTGAGCCCGGGTACGCTGCGCGCGGCCCGTCGGCCCCGGCCAGTACGGTGACAGGGGCACGTCGGGGGGAGCACCCGCGGGTGAGCGAGCGTGAGGAGACCGGGGATGGCGCACGGGGAGGCCGACCACGGCTGCGCCCAGGGCGAGCCCTGCCGGCCGGGGCACCACGACCCGCAGGCGGCTGGGAAACACCGCCGGGCGGTCGGCGGGGCGTCAGCACACCCGGTGGAGCCACTCGTCGCGCGGGTCGATGACGAGCTTGTGCTGCCGCGTCAGCGCTGCGCCGAGCCCGGCGGCCTCGCCGAGCCCGACTCCGATGTTCCCGCTGGTTGCCTCAGCGAACTTCCCGGCTGGGCCGGGGCGCACCGACACGGCCCGGTCCGGCCTCGGCCACGGGCCACCCGCCGGGAGCGCCCACCGCGCCGCTGGTGCTGACCGCGCTGTTGGTGCTGACCGCCGCTGCCGAAAGGCGGCGGGGTCAGCGCCAGCTCAGCGCGTGCGGCGGCGGATCAGCAGGGCGATCCCGGCGAGGCCGACCGTGATGGTCAGCATCACGCCGACGTTGAGCAGCAGGAGGCGTTGCAGGTCGCCGAGCGCCTCGTCGAGGTCTTTCGCCGGGTCGAGCGTGTCCTCCGGGAGCACCCGCTCGCCGCCGCCCGCGCCGCCGCTGACCGTGTCGAACTGACGCTCCAACGGCACCCCGGCGGTGCGCAGGGTCTCGGACATGCTGAGCCGACCCAGGAACCAGCCGGCGCTGGTCTTCCGGCCGTCCGGCTGCTTTGCCGGCCGGTAGACGCGGGGACCGCCGACCGCCTTGGGGTACAGGTCGTACGTCTGCTTCGGCGTCTCACCGGCGAGCACCACGACCGTGTATTTCGGACCGAGGTTGGCTGCCTTCGGACCGGTCGGCGAGCCGGTGCGGGCGAGGAAGTTGACCTGGTCGATGATCGCGCCGACGAGGGCGGGCTCCTTGTCCGCGTGCATCCGCAGCGGCTCGGACAGCCCGGTGCCGGTGATGTCCACTCCGGCGGGTGCCGGCTTCGGCGCCGCCGTGGCCGAGCCGGCGGTGCCGAGCGACAGCAGCGCTGCCGCCAGGGTGCCCGCCAACACGGCGGCCAACCGCCTCATGTGTCGGACCATCCCGCCTCCTCGCCCCGTTCGATGGATGGCTTCGTCGTGACGTCCGGACCGACCTGCTGGTGCGGCATCGACCAGCTGGTCGTGTCCACCCCTACAGACTCAACAGAACGTCGATGGGTTGCAGCTTTCGGAACAGTAATTGGAACTATCTGCGATCTCTGCTCAACTAACGAGGAGCCGTTTGATCAGCGGGCGGATCGTACCCTTACGGAGGGGTTCATGGGGGGCAGGGTTACACGTACGGTGCGGGTCGTGCCAGTGGTGTTCGGCGTGGCGCTCGGTGTGTCGGTTTTGCTGCCGGCGACACCGGCCGCCGCCCACAACGAGTTGACCGGCAGCAACCCGCGCGACGGCGCGCGCGTGGCCACGGCACCCGCCCGGGTCGAGCTGCGGTTCCTCGCCAAGCCGTCACCGGCTACGACGAAGATCACAATAACCGGACCGGACAATGTGGTCGCCGGCGGGACACCCGCCTTCGACGGCAGCCGGGTGCGGGTGCCGTTCACGCCGGCCGCCGCGGGGCTCTACATCGTCGGCTACCAGCTCGCGTCCTCCGACGGACATCCGGTGAAGGGCGAGGTGCGGTTCACCCTCACCACCGGCACCGCCGCCGACCCGTCCGCCACCGTCAGCCCGGCCGATTCACCCTCGGCAGCCGCATCACCCTCGGCCGCCGCATCACCCTCGGCCGCCGCATCACCCTCGGCTGCCGTCCCGCCCTCCGTCGGCCCGGCGTCGCCCTCCGCCGGCGGCGCGACGGCGTCCACAGTGCCGGCCGCGTCGGAGCAGTCCGACTCCGGCGGTCGCTGGTGGCTCTGGGCGCTCGGCGGCCTGGTGCTGCTCGCCGCGCTCGGAACCGGCCTCGCGTTCCGCCGCCGCCGCGGCAGCCGCGACAGCGCCTAGTCGATCATGGAGTTATGGTGGGGGACAAAAGCCCCGAGAGGCACCAAACCAGGCACCACAACTCCATGATCGACGGGGACAGGCGCGCGGGGCGCTTCTTAGACCAGGCGTAGGCGGGCGGCGCGGATGCGGGTCAGGGTGCGCTCGCGACCGAGCACCTCCAGCGACTCGAACAGCGGCAGGCCCACGGTGCGGCCGGTGACCGCGACGCGTACCGGTGCCTGTGTCTTGCCGAGCTTGAGGCCGCGCTCCGCGCCGACCGCCTCCAGCGTCGACTTCAACGACTCGGCATCCCAGGACTCCAGCGCCTCGAACGCCGCGACGGCGTCGTCCAGCAGCTCGGCGGAGCCGTCCTTCATCGTCTTGGCCCAGGCGGCCTCGTCGATCAGCGGCGAGGCCAGGAAGAGGAAGTCGACGTTCGGCACGATCTCGCTGAGCACCGCGATCCGTGTCTGAGCCAGCGGCGCGACGGCGGCGAACGCGTCGGCATCGAACTCCTCCGGCTGCCACGGCGGCGGCGCGATGGTCTCGGTGCCGGTCAGCCACGGCTGGCAGGCGTCGATGAACTCGGCCACCGGCAGCGCGCGAATGTACTCACCGTTGAACGCGCGCAGCTTCTTCTCGTCGAAGAAGGCCGAGGACAGATTGACCTCGTCCAGCCGGAACTCGTTCTCGATGACCGACCAGGGAACGATCTCCCGGTCGCCGGAGGGGGCCCAGCCGAGCAGCATGAGGTAGTTGCGCATCGCGCCGGCGAGGTAACCCTCGTCGCGGTACGCCTCCAGGGCGACCTTGTCCCGGCGCTTGGAGAGCTTCTGCCGCTTCTCGTTGACCACCACCGGCACGTGCGCCCAGACCGGCGGCTTGACGCCGAGGGCCTCCCAGAGCAGCTGCTGCTTGGGGGTGTTGGGCAGGTGCTCCTCGGCCCGGATCACGTGGGTGATCCCCATGGTCATGTCGTCGACGACGTTGGCCAGCAGGAAGACCGGCGAGCCGTCACCGCGGGCGATGACGAAGTCCTCGATGAGCTTGTTCTCGAAGGTGGGCTCACCGCGGATCAGGTCGACCACCACTGTCGAGCCCTCGTCCGGCGTACGGAAGCGCAGAGCGTGCCCCGGGCCCGGGCCGAGGCCACGGTCGCGGTGGTAGCCGTCGTAGCCCTGGTGCTGCGAGCCGGTGCGGGCCTGCACGTCCTCCCGGGTGCAGTCGCAGTAGTAGGCGCGGCCCGAGTCGTACAGGCGGGCGGCGGCGGCCCGGTGCTCGCCGGCGTTCGCCGACTGGAAGTAGGGGCCCTCGTAGCTGCCCCGGGAGATCCCGATCCAGTCCAGCGCGGAGAGGATGCCCTCGGTCCACTCGGGCTTGTTGCGCGCCGCGTCGGTGTCCTCGATGCGCAGCACGAACACGCCGCCCTGCTGCTTGGCGTAGATCCAGTTCTGCAGCGCCGAGCGGGCACCGCCGACGTGGAACATACCGGTCGGGGAAGGGGCGAAGCGCACACGTACTGTCACACCCCACAGCCTACGGCGGTACGCGACCGCTTTCCGCCACCGCCCCCTGGCTCACCGGACTGAACGGATCTTGACGACCAGGACGCTGCCGACCAGGGTGACCACGGCGGTCACCGCGTAGAGGGTGGGGTAGCCGCCCAGGTACACCACGAGCGGGGCGGAGAGCGCCGGGCCGAGCACCTGCGGCGCCGAGTTGGCGATGTTGATGACGCCCAGGTCCTTGGCCCGGTCGGTGGCCCGGGGCAGCACCTGGGTGATCAACGCGGCGTCCACCGAGAGGTAGACGCCGTAGCCGGCGCCGAGCAGCAGCGCGGCGACGACGGCCATCGGCCAGACCGGCGCGACAGCGAGCAGCAGCGCCGCCACCGCCATGATCAGCCCAGAGGTGATCACGTAGATCTTGCGGCGGCCGGAGCGGTCGGAGAGGCGTCCGGCGACCACCGCGGTCAGCATCATCCCGAGCGTGTAGAGCAGGATCAGCACCAGCAGACCGCCCTCGGGGTCCGGGTGACGCACCCCGTCGCTGAGGAAGTACAGCAGGTAGAGGGTGCCCAGCGCGTTGCCCAACTGGACCAGGAACCGGGTGATCCAGGCCCAGGCGAAATCCGGGTGCCGGCGGGGGCTGATCCACATCGAGGCCAGCAGCGCCCGCGTCCGGAACACCGGCCGGTGCGTACGCGGCAGCGGTTCGTCGGGGGTGAGCAGCGCGAACGGCAACGACAACAGCAGGACGGCCACCGCGATGGCCAGGTAGCCCGCCGCGTTGCCGGTGACCACGGCGGTGACCAGCAGCGCGCCGAGCACCAGCCCGAGCGCCTGCGGGATGCCCACCCAGCCGGAGACGCCGCCGCGCTGCCGCACCGGGACCCGGTCCGGGACGGCCGCGGTGAGGCTGGCCAGCATCGCGTTGAAGCAGACCTGCGCGGCGACCCAACCGAGGACGACCCCGAGGATGGTCCGCTGCTGGGCGAGCAGCACCAGGGCCGCCGCGCCGAGCACCGCCCCGCCCGCCGTCCAGACGTGGCGACGACCGAACTCGCGACCGGCGATCCGCAGGCAGGTCCGGTCGGAGAGCGCGCCCGCGAGGGGGTTGGCCAGTACCGCCGCCAGCGCGCCGAGGCCGGTGACCAGGGCCAGCACGTTCTCCTTGTCGCCGGGCGCGATCTGCTCGATCTGCTGGGGCAGCAGCACCTGGATGGGCGTGAAGAACGCCATCCAGACGCCGAGGTTGGCCGCGAAGATCAGACCGATCCAGCCGCGCCGCACCGGCACCGTCGGCTCGGCGAGCGCCGCCGGCAACGACGTCGGCGTCGGGTCGAGGGTGGTCACCGCGTCGACCCCGGCCGGCCGGCCGCAATCACGTCCCGCAACCAGGTGTACGACGACTTCGGCGTACGGGTCTGGGCGGCGTAGTCGACGTGCACCAGACCGAAGCGCTTGGTGAACCCCTCGGCCCACTCCCAGTTGTCCAGCAGCGACCAGACGAAGTACCCGCGTACGTCCACCCCGTCGTCGAGGGCGGCCCGGACCGCGCGCAGGTGCCCGTCGAGGTACGCGATCCGCTCCGGATCCGCCACCTGCCCGTCGGCGTCGGGTACGTCGTCGTACGCGCAGCCGCTCTCGGTGATCTCGATGGGCGGCAGCGCGTCGCCGTACGTGTCGTGGAGCCAGCCGAGCAGTTCGCGCAGCCCATCGGGGGCCACCGGCCAGTCGAAGGCGGTACGCGGGTAGCCGTCCAGCGCGACGAGGTCGAACGGCAGGGGCGAGCCCTCCTCGGCCGCCCGTACCCCGGTGGGGTTGTAGTAGTTGACCCCGAGCACGTCGATCGGCGCGGCGATCGTGTCGAGGTCGCCGGGGTGCACGACGCTCGCGTCGAAGCCGGGCAGTTCCGGGTAGCCGCGGCCGAGCAGCGGGTCGGTGAAGAGGCGGTTGTGCAGCGCCTCGTACGCGGCCCCGGCGGCCCGGTCGGCGTCGCGGTCGCCGAGCACCCGCACCGGCGAGTAGTTGTTGGCGATCGCCACCGGGTTGGTGGTGTGCGCCCGCAGTGCCTGCACCGCGAGCCCGTGTCCGAGCAGTTGGTGGTGGGCGACCGGAAAGGCGTCGAAGAGCAGCATCCGGCCGGGGGCGTGCACACCCATGCCGTAGCCGAGGCTCATGTGGATGAACGGTTCGTTGAGGGTGATCCAGAGCCGGACCCGGTCGCCGAGCCGGGCGGCGGTCTTCTCGGCGTACTCGGCGAACCGGGCGGCGGTGTCGCGGTGCAGCCAGCCGCCGGCGTCTTCGAGGGGTTGCGGCAGGTCCCAGTGGTAGAGGGTGGCCACTGGGTCGATGTCGGCGGCCAGCAACTCGTCCACCAGGCGGTCGTAGAAGTCCAGCCCGGCCGCGTTGGTGGCGCCGGTGCCGGTGGGCTGGACCCGGGGCCAGGCGATGGAGAACCGGTACGCGGAGACGCCCAGCCCGGCCAGGAGCGCGGTGTCCTCGCTGTGCCGGTGGTAGTGGTCGCAGGCCACCTGCGCGCTGCTGCCGTCGCTGATCCGGCCGGGGGAGTGCGCAAAGGTGTCCCAGATGGACGGACCTCGGCCGTCGGCCGTGGTGGCGCCTTCGATCTGGTGGGCCGATGTGGAGACGCCCCAGCGGAAGCCGGTGGGGAACTGGGGCATCGGTGCGGTCGACATGCGCCCTCCCGGTCAACGTGAAACGTGCTCGGGACTTTAGGACGATCTCGATGAATGCGCCATAGGCCGGCCTGGCGCAATGCGCAATGGTTGATCGGCGTGTCTTTTTCCGAACCCGTCCAGGTAAGTCCGATTTAGCGCATAGAGTGCCGATATCGTGTGATGTCCTCACCGGAGGAAAGACGGAAATGATCCTCGTGGAACGCAGTGCGCACGTGGCGGCGCCAATTGAAGTGGTCTGGGATGTCGTGCAGCGGGCCGAGCAGTTGCCGGCCTGGCTGGCCGGGGTCCGCGCGGCCGAAGTGCTCTCGGGAGAGGGCTTCGGGCGGCGACAACTTGTCCAGGCGGGGCGCGGCTCGGCGCATGAGGCCGAGGTGATCGCCTACCAGGAGCCGACGCTGATCGGCTGGCGGGAACGGGCGAAGGGCGCCGGTGCTCGGGCGGAGGCGCGCACCGAGATCTACGTCCAGCTCACCGGAGACGAGGAGGAGGGCGGAACCATCGTGCGCCTCATCGTGGTCCGCTGGCCGGCCGGCCCGGTCAAGGCGGCCCTGCTGCGCCTCGGACTGCGTCGGGTCGGCGCCGACCTGGAGGACTCGCTGGCCCGGCTCACCGACCTGGCCGCCGTCGGCTGACGAGCGCCCATCCTCCCGGCGTCACCCGCGACGGCGGTGGTCCGGATCCCCGCCAGGGCCCCGGACCGCCGCCGCCCCCGCGTCCCGCCCCCGCCCCCCGCTGCGGTCGATCATGGAGTTGTGGTGCCCGGTGAGTGATGGTTCGAGTGCTTCGTCCCCCACCACAACTCCATGATCGACGCACCCGGCACCGCTCACAACGCCCGCCCGCGGTGGAGGGGTGGTCGTACCGAAAAGGGCCCGGCGCAGATGCGCCGGGCCCTTCTTTCGGTGCTGGATCAGCTGTCGCCGCCGGTTTCGCCCACTGGGGCGGCGTTGACGTCGTCGATCGCGTACTTCTTGGCGGCCTCGGCCGGCACCGTGGCCGGCACCGCGCCGCTGCGGGCGAGCTGCCGCAGCGTGGCCACCACGATCGACTCCGCGTCGACGTGGAAGTGCCGGCGCAGCGCGTGCCTGGTGTCCGACATGCCGAAACCGTCGGTGCCGAGCGACGTGTAGTCGCCGGGTACCCAGCGGGCGATCAGATCCGGTACCGCGCGCATGAAGTCGCTGACCGCGATCTTCGGCCCGTCCGCATCGGCCAGCTTCTGCTGGATGTACGGAACCTTCGCCTCGGCGCCCGGGTTGAGCAGGTTGTACTCCTCGGTCTCCACCGCGTCGCGGCGCAGCTCCGTCCAGGAGGTGACCGACCAGACGTCGGCGCCCACCCCCCAGTCCTGGGCGAGCAGCTGCTGGGCCTTGAGCGCCCACTGCATTCCGGTGCCCGAGGCGAGCAGGTTGGCCTTCGGCCCGTCGACCTGCGGTGCCGGCGAGTAGCGGTAGATGCCCTTGAGCAGGCCCTCCACGTCCACGTCGGCCGGCTCGGCCGGCTGCAGGGTCGGCTCGTTGTAGACCGTCAGGTAGTAGAAGACGTTCTCCTGCGCGTCCCCGTACATCCGGTGCAGACCCTGCTCCAGGATGTGCGCGATCTCGTACGCGAACGCCGGGTCGTACGCCACCACGGCCGGGTTGGTGGCGGCGATCAGCAGCGAGTGCCCGTCCTCGTGCTGAAGGCCCTCACCGTTGAGCGTGGTGCGACCCGCGGTGGCGCCGAGCAGGAAGCCCCGGGCCATCTGGTCGGCCGCCGCCCACAGCCCGTCGGCGGTCCGCTGGAACCCGAACATCGAGTAGAAGATGTACATCGGGATCATCGGCTCGTCGTGCGTGGCGTACGCCGAGCCGGCCGCGGTGAACGAGGCCACCGAACCGGCCTCGTTGATCCCCTCGTGCAGGATCTGCCCGGAGGTCGACTCCTTGTACGACAGGAACAGCTCGCGGTCGACCGAGGTGTAGCGCTGGCCGTGCGGGGAGTAGATCTTCGCGGTCGGGAAGATCGAGTCGAGACCGAAGGTGCGGGCCTCGTCCGGAATGATCGGCACCCAGCGCTTGCCGAACTCCTTGTCCTTCATCACGTCCTTGAGCAGCCGGACGAAGGCCTGCGTGGTGGCCACCTTCTGCTTGCCCGAGCCGCGCTTGATGTCGGCGAACCGCTCCGGGCCGGGGATGGCCAGCCGCTTGGTGCTGGTTCGCCGGGACGGCAGGTATCCGCCGAGCTGCTCGCGCCGCTCCTTGAGGTACGCCATCTCGTCGGACTTCTCGCCCGGGTGGAAGTACGGCGGGAGGTAGGGGTTCTCCTCCAGAGCCGAGTCCGGGATGTCCAGGTAGAGCCGGTCGCGGAAGGTCTTCAAGTCCTCCAGCGTCAGCTTCTTCATCTGGTGGGTCGCGTTGCGGCCCTCGAAGTGCGAGCCGAGCGTCCAGCCCTTGATCGTCTTCGCCAGGATGACGGTGGGCTGACCGGTGTGCTCGGTGGCCGCCTTGTAGGCCGCGTAGAGCTTGCGGTAGTCGTGCCCACCCCGCTTGAGGTTCCAGATCTCGTCGTCGCTGAGGGGCTCGACCATCTTGCGGGTCCGTGCGTCACGGCCGAAGAAGTGCTCCCGCACGTACGCGCCCGACTCCGCCTTGTAGGTCTGGTAGTCGCCGTCGGTCGTGGTGTTCATCAGGTTGACCAGCGCACCGTCGGTGTCCGCGGCGAGCAGCGGGTCCCACTCACGGCCCCAGACGACCTTGATCACGTTCCAGCCGGCACCCCGGAAGAACGCCTCCAGCTCCTGCATGACCTTGCCGTTGCCCCGGACCGGGCCGTCCAGCCGCTGCAGGTTGCAGTTGATCACGAAGGTGAGGTTGTCCAGCTCCTCGCGGGCGGCGACGCCGATGGCACCGAGCGTCTCCGGCTCGTCCATCTCGCCGTCGCCGAGGAACGCCCAGACGTGCTGCTGGGAGGTGTCCTTGATGCCCCGGTGCTGCATGTACCGGTTGAACCGGGCCTGGTAGATCGCGTTCAGACCGCCGAGACCCATCGAGACGGTGGGGAACTCCCAGAAGTCCGGCATGAGCCGAGGGTGCGGGTACGAGGGCAGCCCACCACCGGGGTGCGACAGCTCCTGACGGAACCCGTCGAGCTGGTGCTCGCTGAGCCGCCCTTCCAGGAACGCCCGCGCGTACATGCCGGGGGAGGCGTGGCCCTGGTAGAAGATCTGGTCGCCGCCGCCCGGGTGGTTCTTGCCCCGGAAGAAGTGGTTGAAGCCCACCTCGTAGAGCGAGGCCGAGCTGGCGAAGGTGGAGATGTGCCCGCCGACGCCGATCTCCGGGCGCTGCGCCCGGTGCACCAGCATGGCGGCGTTCCACCGGACGTACGCCCGGATCCGCCGCTCGACGTGCTCGTCACCCGGGAACCAGGGTTCGCGCTCCGACGGGATGGTGTTGATGTAGTCGGTGGTGGTCAGGGGGGGAACCCCGACCTGGCGTTCACGGGCCCGCTCCAGCAGGCGCAGCATGACGTAGCGGGCGCGTTTGGCGCCGCGCTCGTCGATGACACCATCAAGCGACTCGACCCATTCGCTGGTTTCTTCAGGGTCGATGTCCGGAAGCTGGCTCGGTAGGCCGTCGCTGATCACCGGGCGCTTGCGTTCCGTAGCCACAGGCGTTCCCTCGGGTGTGTGTGGGATAGGTCTCTAGCGCCATCCTGCCCCCTGGTGGCACCTGTCGTCACGTCTAGGTGCCCCCGACGCGATGCTCAACACAGGTACTCGCCGGTAACTTAGCGCTACGACCCGCTTTTGGCGCTTGTTCTGGCTTCCTACCGTGGTGGGATGAACGGACGACGAGTGCTTGTCGGCGGTGTGCTGCTGGCGGTCGGGGTGCTCCCGGCGGTCCCTGCGACCTGGGTGCTGGTGTCGGGTGAGCCCGCTGCGCTCCCGATCGTCATTTTCGGTCTGGCCGCCGCCGTCTTCGGTGCGGCCCAGTTGCGTACCGGTCTGCGGGAACCTGCCGCCCCCAGGGTGCGGCCCGTGCCCGGCCAGCGCCGCAGGCACGCCGACACCAGCATGCCCGCGACCTACTACGGAAGCGACTCCGGCGGCTGGGACTGGGGCGGTGGTGATTCCGGCGGTGGTGGTGGTGGGGACTCTGGCGGCGGTGGCGGCGGCTCCTGAGCCCTGCCCTGCGGCAGAATGCGACGTATGCGCAGCGACGTGATCACCGTCCAGACCGGGTCCCGGCCGACCGTCCGGGACATCACCGCCGAGGCCCAGCAGTTCGTCTCGGGCGAGGACGACGGCCTGCTGCACGTCTTCGTGCCGCACGCCACCGCCGGCCTGGCGATCATCGAGACCGGGGCGGGCTCCGACGACGACCTGCTCAGCGCGCTGGCCGACCTGCTCCCCACCGAGGACCGCTGGCGGCACCGACACGGCTCGCCCGGGCACGGCCGCGATCACGTGCTGCCGGCGTTCATCCCGCCGTACGCCACACTGCCGGTGCTCGGCGGCCGGCTGGCACTGGGCACCTGGCAGTCGATCTGCCTGGTCGACACCAACGGCGACAACCCGACCCGCCAGGTCCGCTTCTCCTTCCTGCCCGGCTGACCGCCCGGCCGCCCCGCGTCACGATCCACCCGGCATCCTGCCGTCCCTCGGCGGGAGAGGGCGGATCGTGACGCGCCAGGCGGGTTACGGGCGGACGGTCTCCTGGTCGACGGTCTGCTGACCGAGGTCGACGGACGGCGCGCCGCCCCGCAGCGCCGACGGCAGCGGGTTGTCCGCCGTCTGGTTCAGGCCCGGCACCCGGTCCTCGATCACGAACGACGCCCGGGTGTACGCGGGCGCGTCCGGCCGGCTGACGTACGGCAGCACGTCGAAGTCGGCGGCGAGCTGCCCCGGGGTGATCGTGGTGCGCACGTACCCCCGCAGGTTGTTCTGGAAGCGCAGGTGCGGGTTGAACGCGAACCACGGGTGCGAGCCGGACGCCGAGTCCGCGCCGTCACCGGTCGAGGTGATCGAGGAGCAGACCAGCTCGGTGCCAACGGTGCGTGAGGTCGGGTCGGCGTAGTCCAGCTTGAGATCGCTGGCCCAGTGGGCGTGCACGTCGCCGGTCAGCACCACCGGGTTGCGTACCCCGGCGGCCAGCCAGCCCCGGGTGATGCGGTCCCGGGAGGCCACGTAGCCGTCCCAGGCGTCCATGCTGGTGACGGTGAGCGGGCCGGAGTTGTTGTCCCGCTGCGCGAAGAAGACCTGCTGACCCAGGATGTCCCACTGGGCGTCCGAGCGGCGGAAGCCGTCCAGCAGCCACGCCTCCTGCTCGGCCCCGGTGATCGACCGGGCCGGGTCGGATGCCGCGGCACAGTCCCGGTAGCCGTCGCCGCAGGCCTGGTCATCGCGGTACTGCCGGGTGTCGAGCAGGTGGAACGTGGCCAGCCGCCCCCAGCGCACCCGCCGGTAGAGCTGCATGTCGATGCCGCGGGGGATCGTGGTGCGCCGCAGCGGCATGTTCTCGTAGTACGCCTGGAACGCCGCCGCCCGCCGCGCGGGGAACTCCGGGTCCGGCGCCTCGGGCACCTCGTCGGCCCAGTTGTTCTCCACCTCGTGGTCGTCGAAGACCACCGCCCACGGCGCCACCGCGTGCGCGGCCTGCAGGTCGGGGTCGGTCTTGTACTGGGCGTGCCGCTGCCGGTAGTTGGCCAGCGTCCGGGTCTCCGGTCCCTCGTGGTCACGGGGGTTGCCACCGGGCACGTTGTAGGTGTCCGGGGCGTACTCGTACTGGTAGTCGCCCAGGTGCAGGATCAGCTCCGGCTCGGTCTCGGCCAGCCGCCGGTAGGCGGTGAAGTAGCCGTGCTCGTACTGGGAGCAGGAGGCGAAGCCCATCGCGAGGGCGGCGGGCATGGTCCACGGTGCCGGGGCGGTGCGGGTGCGCCCGGTCGGCGAGATGTGCCGCTCGGCCCGGAACCGGTAGAAGTACTCGCGCCCGGCCAGCAGGCCGGCCAACTCCACGTGCACGCTGTGCGCCGAGCGGGCGCGGGCGACCGCGACCCCGCGGCGCACCACGTGCCGGAACCGCTCGTCGGCGGCCAACTCCCAGTGCACCGGCACGTCGCGGTCCGGCATGCCGCCGAGGCCGTCCTCGGCCAGTGGCTGCGGGGCCAGGCGGGTCCACAACACGAACCCCTCGTGGTCGGGGTCGCCGGAGGCCACCCCGAGGGTGAACGGGTAGGCCAGCGGCCGGCCCGCCGCCGCGCCGGCCGCCGCCGGCAGCCCGGTGACCGCGCCCGCGGCGCCGATCGCGGCGCCGGACAGCAGGATGGTACGTCGGGACAGTGACACGAATCCTCCCCAGAGTCCGATCTTCGTGACTCCGGGAGCCTCGCTAGCCCCGGTGGCCGACAGGTGACAGCGAGTGGCCCTGCTCGTCGCCGGCAGTCGAACACCGATGACCGCAGTCGATTCGTGCTGGTCGCCGCCCGGCCGGGGATCCGGACGGCCGGGCCGGGCCGACGATGCCCGTCACTGCGTACGATGTGGCAGTGACGCAGCAGGTGAGTCCCGCGGCGGGCGCACCGGTGGATCGCGCCGCTCTCGCCGTCGACGTGGTGCGCCGGATGGCGCACGTCACCGCCGCGCTGCGACACCGGCAGGGCTCCGCGTTCGCCGAGTTGGGCCTCACCCCGGCGGCGGCCCGGGCGCTGCGGGAGTTGGACCCGGACCACCCGCTGCCGGCCCGGGACCTCGCCGGTCAGCTGGGTTGCGACCGGTCGAACGTGACGGTGCTGGTCGACAAGCTGGAGCAGGCCGGGTTGGTCGAGCGCCGTACCGACCCGACGGACCGGCGGCAGAAGACGCTGCTGGTGACCGGCGAGGGGCGGGTCGTGCGAGCCCGGGTGATCGAGGTGATGTCCGACTCCCGACTCCTGTCCGGGCTCACCGACGAGGAGCTGAGCACCCTTCGTGACCTGGTCTGGAAGGTGTCCGACGGCGGCTGTCCGGAGTCCTGCGGGCCGGAGTGAGCACAGCCCTGCCGGCCGTGTCCCACTGGGCGAGCAGGCCTTCCGTCGGTAATGCTGTCCGACGTGACCACCCCGCAAGATCTCGACGACCGCTTCCGGGAGACGCTGGCGGCGCTGCCCGCCGCCGAGCGGCGGCGTGACCCCGCCGACCCGGTCACCGACGACGCCCCACTGACCGGTGCGCAGCTGCTGGACCTGTTCGACGCGCAGGTGACCAGCCGGCAGCTCGACCTGGCCGGCCGCTGGTTGCGCAGCTTCGGGGAGGGTTTCTACACCATCAGTTCGGCCGGGCACGAGGGCAACGCCGCGGTCGCCGCCGCGTTGCGTCCCACCGATCCGGCGCTGCTGCACTACCGTTCGGGCGCCTTCTACTGCCTTCGTGCCGCCCAGGCCGCCACCGCCCAGGCTGCCACCGACACCGGGCCGACCGCAGCCGAGACCACTCAACCCGGGCCGACCGCCGCCAAGACCGCCACCGACCCCGGGCCGACCGCAGCCCAGGCCGCCACCGACACCGGGCCAACCACGGCCCAGACCACCGACGCGCAGGTGTCCGAATCGGAGCCCCCCGGGCCGCCGCCGACCTCGGCCGACAACGGCTTCGCGGCGTACGCCGACGCGGCCCGGGACGTGCTGCGGGGGATGGCCGCGTCCAGCCTCGAACCGATCGCCGGCGGCCGGCACAAGGTGTTCGGCCGCGCCGACCTGGCCATCGTGCCGACCACCTCCACCATCGCCTCGCACCTGCCGCGCGCGGTCGGGATGGGACTGGCCGTGGAGCGGCTGCGCCGGCTGGACAGCGCTGGACGGCGTACCGGGGCGGGGGTGCGGGTCGGCAGCGGCGCGGGCGCGGCACACGCCCCCTGGCCACCGGACGCGATCGTGGTCTGCTCCTTCGGTGACGCGTCGGTCAACCACGCCAGCGCCACCGCCGCCTTCAACACCGCCGGCTGGTACGACCACGCCGGGCTGCGGATCCCGGTGCTCTTCGTCTGCGAGGACAACGGACTGGGCATCAGCGTCCGTTCGCCGGAGGGCTGGGTCGAGGCGACGCTGCGGGCCAAGCCGGGCATCCGGTACTTCAGCGCGGACGGGGTCGACCCGGTGCAGACGTACGCGGTGGCGGCGGAGGCCGCGGCGTGGGTGCGCCGTAACCGGCGGCCGGCCGTACTGCACCTGCGTACCGTCCGGCTGATGGGGCACGCCGGGGCGGACGCGGAGTCGGCGTACCGCAGCCCGGCCGAACTGGCCGAGGACCTGAACCGGGATCCGCTGGCCGCCACCGCGCGGCTCCTGGTCGACGCCGGCGTGGCCAGCGGCGAGGAACTGCTGGCCCGGTACGACGAGACCGGCTGGCAGGTACGCCGGCTGGCCGAGGAGGTGCTGGGCGAGCCGAAGCTGGCCTCCGCGGCCGACGTGGTGTCGGCGTTGGCGCCCCGCCGTCCGGTGCGGGTGGCGCGGGCGGTGGCCGACGCCGCGGCGCGGGCCAGCGGGCCGGGCGCGGGCGCGCGGGCGGAGGCGTTCGGCGGCAAGCCGCCGGAGCTGGCCGGGCCGATGACCCTGGCGCAGAGCATCAACGCCGCGCTCGCCGACGGGATGCTCGACCACCCGCAGATGGCGATCTTCGGTGAGGATGTGGCCGCCAAGGGCGGCGTGTACGGGGTGACGAAGGGGCTGCGCGACCGGTTCGGGGCGGCCCGGGTCTTCGACACCCTGCTCGACGAGACGTCGGTGCTCGGGTTGGGCCTCGGTGCCGGGCTGGCCGGGATGCTGCCGGTGCCGGAGATCCAGTACCTGGCGTACCTGCACAACGCCGAGGACCAGTTGCGCGGTGAGGCTGCCACCATGCGGTTCTTCTCGCAGGGGGCGTTCCGCAACCCGATGGTGGTGCGGGTGGCGGGGCTGGCGTACCAGGAAGGGTTCGGCGGGCACTTCCACAACGACAACTCGGTGGCCGTACTGCGGGATGTGCCCGGTCTGGTGATCGCGGTGCCGGCGCGGCCGGACGATGCCGCGCCCATGCTGCGGACCTGCCTGGCGAGCGCGGCGGTGGACGGCAGCGTCTGCGTGTTCCTGGAGCCGATCGCGCTTTACCACACCCGTGACCTGTACGCGGAGGGCGACGGGGAGTGGTTGGCCGGCTATCCGGAGCCGGGTGGCTGGGTGGCCGGGCACGTGCCGATCGGGCGGGCCCGGGTCTACCGGGTCGGCTCGGCGGACGATCTCACCATCATCACCTTCGGTAACGGGGTGCGGATGTCGCTGCGGGCCGCGGCCGTCCTCGCCGACGAGGGGGTGGGCACCCGCGTGGTGGATCTGCGCTGGTTGGCTCCGCTGCCGGTGGCCGACATCATCCGGGAGTCCTCGGCAACCGGCCGGGTGCTGGTGGTGGACGAGACGCGCCGCTCCGGCGGGGTCGGCGAGGGCGTGATCGCCGCGTTGGTCGACGCCGGATATGTCGGCGCCGCACGTCGAGTGGCGGGAGTTGACTCGTTTGTACCATTAGGTCCGGCAGCACGTCACGTACTGGTCTCCGCGGAAGCCATTACCGACGGTGCCCGTACGCTGCTGGCACGGTAAATTCCGTTCCACCCGGTGCGCCACTTGCGCGCGGACGCACAAGTGTGTGGACTTTGCCTGACGGCGTCGCACCGACGCCGCGAGCAGGGATGAGATGAGGAGGCACGCGACAGTGAGCGCGACCGCTGGTCAGGCCGCCGACGGGGTACGCAGCCTGGCGGACCGGTTCGGAATCGAACCGGGGATGGTCGTCATGGAGATGGGGTACGACGAAGACGTCGACCAGGATCTCCGAGACGCCCTGACCGACCGCTGTGGAGATCTGGTCGACGAGGACACCGACGAGGTGGTCGACGCGGTGCTGGTCTGGTACCGGGACGGCGACGGTGACCTCTTCGAGCTGCTCGTCGACGCCCTCGGCCCGCTGGCCGACAACGGCGTCGTGTGGCTACTCACCCCGAAGGCGGGGCGCGAGGGGCACGTCGAGCCGAGCGAGGTCGCGGAGTCCGCGCCCACCGCCGGCCTTCAACAGACCTCGACCGTCAACGCCGGCCGGGACTGGAGCGGCGCACGTCTGGTGCTGCGTCGAGGGGCCAAGGCCAAGAAGTAACCCCTGCGCCGCCGCACGCCCCGACGGTCCGCCCACCGCCGGGTGGCAGGCTGCTGCCGTACTCCCAACTCGACGCGAGGAGAGTTCCCAATGCCCATCGAGGTTGGTGCCGAGGCGCCGGACTTCGTGCTCAAGGACCAGAACAACCAGGAGGTCCGTCTCTCGGACTTCCGGGGCAGGCGCACCGTGCTGCTGGTCTTCTACCCGCTCGCCTTCACCGGCACCTGCCAGGGCGAGTTGAGCGAGGTGCGCGACAACCTCGGCGAGTACGTGAACGACGACGTCCAGGTGCTGACGGTCAGCGTCGACTCGGCCTACAGCCACAAGATCTGGGCCGACCGCGAGGGCTACCAGTTCCCGATGCTGGCCGACTTCTGGCCGCACGGCGGTGTCGCCCAGGCGTACGGGGTCTTCAACGACGTCGCCGGCTTCGCCAACCGGGGCACCTTCGTCATCGACAAGACCGGCGTAGTCCGCTTCGCCGAGATGAACGGCCCGGGCGAGGCCCGCGACCAGCAGGGCTGGCGCAAGGCCATCGCCGAAGCGGCCGGCTGACCGGGGTACGCCGTGCGCCCGGGTCGGTGGTGGGCAGGTAAGCTTGCCAGCCACCGGCCCGCCGCGGGCGATCCGGGCGCGTAGCTCAGTGGGAGAGCACTCGCCTTACAAGCGAGGGGTCGCAGGTTCGAAACCTGCCGCGCCCACCCTTCACCACCACCGACATCACCTGTGCCGAGGCGCCGTCTGGCGTTGGCGACGTATCGAGTGGGTCGACGCAGTCATGATCCAGGGTGCAGCATCCTGATCAGGACGGTACGCAGCGCGTTGGCGGCCTCGGCTGGAGACATTCGGCCGGCGTCGACCTCCTCGCCGGCGGCGTGACCGAGCTTGATGGTGATCGTGGCCAGCCAGCTGGCCGGGAGCCCGTTGTCGAACTCGCCGCTCGCCTGACCGCGCTGGATCACGCGGTTGATCCGGTCGGTGACCGGTGCGTGGCGTTCCTCGTCCACCTGCGGGGTCACCGGAAGCGACGCGATCTGCTGGACGAGGACCGGATGGCGCCCGGCGGTCCGGGCACCGGCCTCGAGGACGCGGATCAGCGCGTCCGTGGCCGATCCGTTGTCGGGGTCGGCGGCGTCCATCGCGGCGACGGCCTCGTCGGTGATCCGTCGCACGACCGCCGCCATCAGGTGCTCGCGGGACGGGAAGTGGGCGTAGACGGTCTGCCGGGTCACGCCGGCGGTGCTGGCGATGGCGTCGAGGCTCGCGTCGGGCTGCGCGTCGAGCAGTCGGACTGCCGCGTCGAGGATCGCGCTGCTGTTGCGGCGTGCGTCGGCACGGCGGTTGCGGTCTGCTGAGGCGGTCATCTTTTACACCTTGCCAAAGTTGTCGGAGGTCGATATTTTACAAGCTGTCTAGTTTCATCGAATCACAAGCTGACGGCGGGTGACATGGGCGGCCTCGATGGCAGCGATCCGAAAGAGTTCATCGTCAACTTCTTCACCTCCTTCATGAACGATCTGGTTCACGGCGACGAGGATCCGGCAGTGGTCGTCGACCGGTACCACACGCCCGACATCGTGCAGTTCGCCGACGGCAACCTGATGGATCGCAGCAAGCTCATCGCGCACACCCGCCCGGCACGGAAGCACCAGACCGGCACCCGGTGGGAGGTGCACGAGGCGATAGCGGACGGGGACCGGATCGCCGCCCGCTACACACTGCACTTCCACACCTCGAAGCGGGCCGGCAGTGTGGACGTCCACTTCTTCGGGCAGTTCGCCGACGACGGGCGGATGCGTCAGGCGCACCTGCTCACCCGTTCCGTGCCGGCCAGGGCCAGCGACCGCGGGCAGGTGTCGCAATGACCGTCAGCAGCTATCGCGTGATCGGTATGGCCTGCGGGCACTGCGCGGGCTTCGTCACCGAGGAGATCGAACGGATTCCCGGTGTCACCGCCGTGGCGGTGGACGTCGAAGGCGACACCGCCACGGTGACGAGCGACCGACCTCTCGACATCGCGGAGGTGCGTGCCGCCGTGGAGGAAGCCGGTTACGAACTGCCCTGACTGTCACTCACCCGTCTGCCGACGGTTTCGTCCAGTTCGGGCAGGCTGCTCAAGCACCTGGCCTTCGTCGAGGGCCTCTACTTCTCGCCGGAGCTGACCGGACGGTCCGGAGTGATCAGTGCAGAACACCGTCGCCGTCGCGCTGATCCCGCCGATCGAGCCACCGCCGAACCCGTCCGCGAGCGCCGTAGAGAACAGCCCCCGCGACGAGCATCATCGCCAGTCCTGTCCAGAGCCAGAACCGTCCACCCACCCCGCCCGGCGGCTGCGCGTCGCGGACCCGCCCGCCGCGGATCACCTGATCGGCGACATCGACGGCGTTCACCTGGGCGGGCGCGGTCAGCACGGTCCGTGGTGCGGTGGCACCAGGGGTGAGCGCCAGCACCCGTACGCCGCTCGCCTGCTCGGCCGGCGCGGGTGGCTGGGCCTGCTCCTCCAGCGGACGTTCGGGCGCCTCCAGGTCCTCCTGGTAGGCGGCCACCAGCGCCGAACCGTCCGGTGCCCAGCCGAGCAGCCGGATGGCGACCGCCCCCGCCACGGCGGGTAGGCGGAGCGACTCGTCGTCGCGCCCGGTGCGAGGATCGACCCGGTGCAGGGTCCACTCGCCGGTGGTCGGCTGTCGGGTGGCCAGCGTCAACGTGGCACCGTCGGGGCTCCACGCACCCTTGCCGGCCAGCGAGGATCCGTCGGGCAGCGGGAACGAGGAGAGTTCCCGACCCTGCATGTCGGCCACCGTGACGGTGCGGCCGGCCTGGTAGGCGAGTCGACCCGGGGCGGCGGCGACAATTGATCCGAAGCGCGCCTCTTGCGCGCCGGAGGCCAAGGCGGTCCAGCGCCCGCCGTCCACCGGGACGATGCTCAGCACCGACGTGTAGGTGGCGCCAGCGAAGGCGACCGGCACCTCGTCCCGGACGACCAGCGACGCGCTGTCGGCCGCCCAGCCGACCGGCGTGCTCGCCACGGTGTTGGTGACGCTGGACTTCAGCTGCCGGGTCCGGCCGGTGGCCAGGTCGACGACGTCGATGCCGGGTTCGTCCTCGTCGCCGTCCGGTCGGGCGAGGTGCTGGCCGTCCGGGGAGAGGTGGACGGTCTCGCCCGCCGCCACCTGCCCACCCACCCGCATGATCCGATAGTGGTCGGCGTCCGCGCCGACCAACCCGACGACGCTCGCGTTGTTCCAGCCACGCAGCCGTGGTGCGGGGCCAGTGAAGATGACCGAGGCGGACCCGAGCCGGGGACGGTCGGAGACGTGCAGTGTGCCGATGGGCGGCAGGCCGAGCCGGTCGGGCAGCGCGGCGTCCGCAGCGGCGGGGTCGATGGCAGGGATATGGGTCAGCGGCACCACCACCCCGGTCAGCGCGAGCAGCACCACCACCCCGGCCGCGGCGGCCAGTCGGCGGCGGCGGGAACGACGGGCGGTGGCGACCGCGCGGTCGTACACGGGGTAGGTGGGCACGTCCTCGGCGGCGGACCGCAGCGCGTCGCGGAGTCGAGCGGTCATCGGGTGCTCCTCTCCGCGGCGGTGTCGATCAGGTCGGGGGCGACGGCTCGGAGTCGACGCAGGGCGTCGTGAGCGTGGCGCTTGACGGTGCCGACAGAGCAGCCGAGCAGGTCGGCGACCTGCGACTTGGTGTGATCTTCGTAGTAGCGCAGCACGATGACGGCCCGTTGGCGGGGGGTGAGGTGGCGCAGCGCGGCGGTGAGGCTCAGTCGCAACGCGGTGCTGTCGGTGTGGTCGCCGCCAGCACGTTCGGTGGGTTCGGCCTCGAGTCGTTCGGCCAGGCGGCGGCGTCGCCACCAGGAGACCTGCTGGTGGTACATGACGCGACGGACGTAGGCCTCGGGGTCGCCGTCGCGGATGCGTCTCCAGTGGCGGTACGTGCGTGCCAGGGCGGTCTGGACCAGGTCCTCGGCGAGTTGGTGATCGCCGGTGAGGAGGTACGCGCTCCGGGACAGGGCAGGCGAACGGTGCACCACGAACTCGTGGAACGTCTCGGTCATGCCCACCTCCTCAGTGAGGAAGACGCCTCCGGCGCGGTAAACGGTTGAGGACGGGCGCGCCGGAGAATGACCGGCGCGCCCGCGGTTCTCAGCTGGTGAAGCCGCCGTCCACGTTGACCACCGCACCGGTCACGTAACCGGCCTCGGGGCTGGCCAGGTGCGCGACGGTGGCCGCGATGTCGGCGGGGCGAGCGTAACGGCCGAGGGCGGTGAACCCGGCGATGGCCGCCGCGTTCGGCCCGTCCGCCGGGTTGGCGTCGGTGTCCGTGGGCCCCGGGTTGATCAGGTTGACGGTGATGTTTCGGGAGCCCAGTTCCCGGGCCAGGCCCCGAGTCAGTCCGACCAGAGCGGTCTTGCTCATCGCGTAGAGCGTCAGCCCGGGAAAGACCGCCCGTTCACCGACGTTGCTGCCGATGCTGATGATCCGTCCGCCCTCGCCCAGGTGCCGCAGCGCCGCCCGCGCGGCGACGTACGGTGCCCGGATGTTGACCGCGACGGTCTGCTCCACCTCCGTCATTCCGAGCTCGTCCACCGCGCCGACCAGGAACACGGCGGCGTTGTTCACCAGGATGTCCAGCCGGCCCAGTTCGGCGGCTGCCCGGTCGACCGCGCCCGTGACGGCGGTCGGGTCGGCGCCGTCGGCCTGAATCGCCAGCGCCCGTCGGCCCAGCGCCTCGATCCGCTTCACCACGGTCGCGGCCTGCTCGGTGTCCTGTCGGTAGGTCAGCGCCACGTCGGCCCCGTCCTGAGCCAGGCGCAGGGCGATGGCGGCTCCGATGCCCCGGGAACCGCCGGTCACCAGGGCCACCTTGTTGTTGAGTGTCGTCGTCATGCCAACGATCATCTGGTCGGCGGGCCGTGCCGTCTGGCGGCCATCGGACCCCTCGTTCGGACCTCCAGGTCCGATACCCGCGATCCGCCAGACGTCAGCCTGCGGGGCCGCCGGACAACCCATCACACCGCCGCCGGGTCAGGCGGACGGCGGTCAGTGCGATCAGGACCAGCGTGAGCCCGAAGAGCAGGGCGTTGAGGGCGACGGTGGGGTAGCCGAGTCGGGGTACGTCGAGGAACGGGTAGAGGTAGCGGTCCTCGGCCTCGCCGAAGGCGCCCCGGAGCAGGATCACCGTCAGCCACAGCAGCGGGTAACCGAGCAGGCTGACCGCGTACGCCGGACGGAGCGCGACCCGAGGTCGGCGGTGAAGCCACTGGGCGGCGGCCAGCGGCGGTGCCACGGCGTGCAGCAGCAGATTGCCGGCGTCGGAGATCGTCCCGCGAGCGTCGGGGTTCGCCACCATGGCGTAGCCGCTCCACGGGTTGGCCAGCACGAGGACGAAGACCAGGGCGGTGCCGACGAGGTAGACGGTGAGCGCGGTGCGCAACCGGTCGCCGCAGCCGGCCAGCAACACCACCAGGTAGGCAATGTTGACCTGCACGGTGAAGTAGAACAGCAGCTCGACGGGCTCGTCGCGGGCGGCGACCCCGGCGAGGGCCAGCCCGACGGCGACCACCACCGCCGTGCTCACCCGCAGGGCCCGGTCGACCAGCGCCACCTTCGCCGCGTCGATGGATGTCACGACGGCCACCCGCGCCCGGTCTCCGACGCTGGGCTGACGGGCGGCAGCGACGCGTACAGCGTGGCCAGTTCGGTCAGGTAACGCTCGGCGGACCAGTCCGCCGCCGCCGCGAGCCCGTCCCGGATCACTGCCGCGCGTAGCTCCGGCTCGGTCAGCAGCCGGGTGAGCAGCGCCGCGAACGCCGCTCCGGTGGGCTCGGCGACCGGCCGGGGAGTGCCGGTGCCGGGCCGTTCGGCGAGCAGAGTGTCCACCATGGCCACCGGCAGTTGGTACGCCTCGGCTTCGGCGAGCACCAGGCCCTGCGTGTCGGTGGTGGAGGTGAACGCGAGCACGTCCGCCGCCCGGTAGTAGGCGCCGACCCGGTGGCGAGGCGCCGGACGGAGCAGGTGCAGCCCGCCGCCGACGCCGTACCGGTGGGCCATCCGGCGGACCGCGAGCCGGTGCCGTCGGGCCCCGAGCAGCACCAGCTGGGCGGTCGGCAACACGCGGCGGACCTGGGCGAACGCGGCCAACAGCAGCTCCGGGTTCTTCTCCGGCGTGGCCCGGCCCACCGCGAGCAGCACCGGCGCGTCCGCCGGAATGCCCAGCCGGGCCCGTACCCGCCGCCGGTCGTCGGCGTCCGCGTGCGGCGCGGCGGCCGGGGTCGGCAGGACCACGATCGGGGTACGCCCGGCCATCGTCGCCATCATCGTCGCGGTCTTCGGCGACGGGGCGATCAGGACAGTGGTGTGGGCCAGCAGGGTTCGCCCGAGGGCCGCCAGTCGGGCCTGTCGACCTGGTCCGGGGCGGGCGAGCGCCCACAGGTCCCGCACCCGCCACCGCAGGCCCAGCCGCAGGCCGGCGTACGCGGCCCCGATGGGGATCTCCGGGTAGTACGCCGCGTACGCGACGAGGTCGGTGTGCCAGGTCAGCACGGTCGGTACGCCCCGGGCGGCGGCCCAGCGTAGGCCGGCGACGCCGAGCGGGCCGGTGGTGTGCACGTGCACCACGTCGACCGGTGCACCCGGCGGTCGGGGCAGCGCCAGCCGGTACGGCCGGGTCGGTACCGACAGCGAGGGCACCTCGCCGGGTCGGCGGCGAACCCGGGACAGTGGGCCGGGGCGGTACAGCACGACCCGGTGCCCGGCGGCGCGCAGGAGCGCCACTGTGGTGCCGACCGAGGTGGCCACCCCCTCCGGGTTGGTGAGGTGGCTGTCGCTGACATGGGCGATCCGCACGGTGCCATCGTCGCTAAGCCGCGCACCCCCGGGCGTCCCGTGCGCCCGCTGGGGAAAACGTTGGCGTGTCCGGACCGGTTCTGTTCCACTACCCGCTGGCCGCGAGGGAAGGGGAGGACACGGTGGAGTTGACGCTGACACCGATGACGGCAGCGGAGTTGGCCCGCTTGCAGGGGCCACTGGAGCAGGGGTACGCCGAGGATCTGGTGGCCCACCGGGGATTGACCCCGGAGGCGGCCCGCGAACGGTCGGCCAGCCAGATCCGGGAGTCACTGCCGGCCGGCGCGGCCACCGAGGGGGCGCTGCTGCGAGTTGCCCGGGTCGGTGACACCGAGGTCGGCTGGATCTGGGTGACCCTGCCGGCGGCCGGTGCCGCGCGCCAGGCGTGGATCCACAACATCGAGGTGCACGAGGAGCACCGGGGACGGGGACACGCCCGCCGGATGATTCAGCTCATCGAGGCCGAACTCGCCCAGCTCGGTGTGCCCGAACTGGGTCTGAACGTCTTCGGGACGAACACCGTGGCGATCGGCCTCTACCGCAGTCTGGGCTTCGAGGTCACCTCGCAGCAGATGGCGAAGCGAATCAGCCCGGCGGGCTGAGCTGGCAATGCCCCAGGGACGGTCCCCTCGGCAGGACTGTTCACCCGCCCAGCGGGAAACCGGCGCGGACCGCACCTGGGGAGGAGCGACGGATGACGCACGGCGCCGGACTGACCATCGGTGTGCTCGGCTCGTACGGTGGGCGAAACCTCGGCGACGAGGCGATCCTCACCGGCCTGCTCACCGATCTGCGGACGCAGGAACCAAACGCCCGGATCATCGTCTTCTCCCGGAACCCGGAGCACACCCGGGCAGCGCATCCGGACGTCGAAGCGGTGCCGTGGGAGGGCGTGAGCCGTACCGACTCGGCCCTGGTCCTGGCCCAGCTCGACCTGCTCATCCTGGGTGGAGGCGGCATCCTGTACGACCGGGAGGCCCGCCGTTACCTGCGGGTGGTCCGGGTCGCCCAGGAGCGAGGCCTGCCGCTGATCACGTACGCGGTGGGGGTCGGGCCACTCAGCGACGGGGTGGACACCGGCATGGTCCGGGAGACGCTCTCCAGCGCCACCCAGGTGACCGTCCGGGACCAGGAGTCGCGGATGGTGTTGGAGGAAGCAGGCCTGCTCAACCCGATCACCGTCACCGCGGACCCGGCGTTCCTCCTGGAACCGGAGGAGTTCCCGGCCCACCTGCTGGCCGAGGAGGGGGTGCCGGTCGGCAAGCGGCTGGTCGGGATCAGCGTGCGGGAGCCGGGCCGGGCCGCCGAACGCCTCGACGTGGATGGGTACCACCGGCTGCTGGCCCAGATCGGTGACTTCCTGGTGCACCGGATCGACGCGTACGTGCTGTTCGTGCCGATGGAGCGCGACGACATCCGGCACGCCCACGGGGTGCTGTCGCACATGGTCGCCGCCGAGCGCGGTCGAATCCTGCACGGCACCTACTCTCCGCAGCAGGTGCTGGGGCTGATGCGCCACTTCGACCTGGTCGTCGGCATGCGCCTGCACTTCCTGATCTTCGCGGCGATGGTCGGTACGCCGTTCCTGCCCCTGCCGTACGCCGGCAAGGTCTTCGACCTGGCCCAACGGCTCGGGGTGCCGGCGCTACGCGGCGTGGAGCGGGAGGTCGAGGGGCCGCTGCTGGCCGAGGTCGACCGACTCTGGGACGAGCGGGACCAGCGTGCCGAGGCCACCGCGCGACGGGTGGCGGAGGCGTGCGATCAGGCGCGGGGCACCTCGGAGGTCACCCGGGGTGTGTTGGAGAGCCTGCGCAGCCAGCACCTCACCCGCGTCTGAGCGGGCGGTCACACCGCCGGCCCGGTCCACCGGTAACGCCACTCGCGGGCGTCCTCGCGGAAGTTCTCCAACTCGTAGATCTGCGCGTCGGCCAGCCCACCGGAGCCGAGGTGATGGTGGGTCAGCGGCGGACGACCGTTGCTGTCCAGTTCGACGGTGATGGTCTGCCCGTCCGCCGTGCCGCCGACGAGAGGGATCTGCACGGATGAAGCCATGCGCCCATCCTGCCCGTCGTAGCGCCTGCCCGCAGCGGATAGCGGGGCAGCGGGGGACCCCTCCCGTGGCTAGGGTCGGTGGATGGAGCAGACGATCGATCCCACGCTCGGTCCGGTGCTCGCCCGCACCGGCGACGAGCGCGCCGTCCTGACCTCATTCCTCGACTTTCACCGGAACGTGTTGCTGCGCAAACTGCGCGACCTCTCCGACGCCGACGCCCGCCGCCGGCTGGTGCCCTCGGCGACCACGCTCGCCGGGCTGATCAAGCACCTGACCATGGTCGAACGGAACTGGTTCCCGACCCTGTTGGCTCCCGAGCCCGGCGACGTCTACCTGACCTCGGAGGAGGACGCGGTCGCCAGCTTCACACTCGGCGAGCAGGAGACCATCGTCGGGCTCGTCGACGCGTACGAGCGGGCCTGCGCCCGATCCCGGGCGGTCGCCGCGAGCCTCGACCTCGACCACGTGGTGCCGCACCCGCAGCTCGGCGAGGTGTCGCTGCGGTGGATTCTGGTGCACATGATCGAGGAGACGGCCCGGCACGCGGGCCACGCCGACATCCTGCGCGAGCTGACCGACGGCGAGTGCGGCGCGGTCTGAGGCACCGAGTCGCTGCCGTCTCTGCCGTCTCTGCCGTCTCTGCCGTCTCTGCTGGCCCTGCCGGCCCTGCCGGCCCTGCCGTCTCTGCCGTCCCTGCCGTCCCTGCCGTCCCTGCCCTGCTGGCCGAAGCCGCCGCTGGACGTGACCGCTCAACCGCCCGCTCCACCGCCCGCCCGCTCCACCGCCCGCTCCACCGCCCGCCCGCTCAACGGCACGGCCGTCGATCATGCATTTGTGGTGCCCGGTTTTGCGGCCTTTCTCCCTTTGGTCCTTCATGATCCACTCGGGTTTCAGGAAGTCGGCCGGTTACTGGGCCTGGGATACCGCGACTTCAAGGAACGCGAGTGGATCAACCCTCGTCCGAGGCGTCCGAAGCGTCCGGCGCGCCGGGTTGGCCGGGGCGGCCGGGGCCACCGGGGCGGCCGGGGCCACCGGGGCGTCCGGGGCGACCGGGGCGTCCGGTGGGGTAGCAGCGGTGGCGCCGGTCGGTGGGGCGCGTGGTCGCTCAGCGGGAGCCGCCTATCCTGGTCGCGGGCGACGACGAGGGGGAGCAGGTGCTGGTCATCCACGGGCTGTGGTTGCCCTGCGCCAGCCCGACCGGTGCCAGCTCGACCGGCGGCCTCGCCGTTTGGGCCGAGGACAGCGCCGCGCCGATCCCCGCTCCGCGTCCGGGCCGCCCGGCCCGGGAGCGCCCGCACCCCTTCGCCGCCGGGCACAGCGATCTGGCCGCCGTCCTCGCCGAGGCCGCCGAGCCGACCCGGCCTGACACGGCGCTGCTCACCCTGCCGACCCTGGCGGGCGCGCCGACCGACTCACCCGAGCTGATCCGGACCACCGTCGCACCTGCGGCCCGCGGCCGGCTCACCCTGGCCAGGTGGCGGGTCCCCACCCTGGTGTACGCCCCGGACGACGCCCTGTCGCTGCTCCACGCCCTGGACGACATCCCGGCGGTACCCGGGGCCACCCTGCGGCACTTCGCCGAGCTGGCCGACTTCGCCGCCGACCTGGTGACCCGGGGGCGGGTCCTCCCCGGCATACGCACGAGGATGGGCGACCAGCCGCCCGGCGCTGGCGTGACGGTGGGAGATCAGTCACCCGGCACCGGCGCGACGATGAGGTCCGGCGCTGCCGAGCAGGTGCCCACGCAGGCGGTCTGGCGTTCGTTGCTGACCGGCACCGACGCCGCCTGGGCGCGATCGCTGGCGCTGGCCCTGCCACCCGCCGCCCGCGCGGCCATGCCGCCCACTGCCGCCGCCCTGCCGCCGTCCACCGTGAGCGCCGTCGGGCCGCCTACCGTGAGCGCCGTCGGGCCGCCTACCGTGAGCGCCGTCGGGCCGCCTACCGTGAGCGCCGTCGGGCCGCCCACCGTGAGCGCCGCCGGGCCGTCCGCCGGGAGTGCTGCCGCCGACACTGCGGCGACCGTTGGTGCGGGCGGGCCCGAGCTGACCGCCGCCGCGCTGGTCGCGGACGCGCTCGACGCGTTGACCGACGCCGCCGCGCGGGCCGCGCTGGCGAACACCACGCTGGCCCGGGGGGTGCGCCCGGGTGGTCCGGCGCCGGCTTGGTTGGCCGCGCTCGCCGGCCCGCAACGCGACTTCACCATCGACCCGGCCGGGCTGGCCACCCTCACCTCCGAACTGGACGCGTGGCAGCGCGACGCGGCCGGTGGCCCGGTGCGGGCCAGTTTCCGCCTGGTGGAACCGGCTCCCGACGAGGTCACCGAACCGATCCTGGCCACCCGGGCGGTGCCCGCCGACAGCGCGCCACCACCGGTGGACTCGACCGGCGGCGGGCGCTGGCGGCTGGAGTTCGGGTTGCAGGCCGCGGACGAGCCCGGCCTGCACGTCGACGCGGGGGAGATCTGGCGGGCCCCGCAGGCGCTCGGTGGGCTGGCAGGCCGGACGACCAGCCCGCAGGAGACCCTCCTCGCCGAGCTGGGCCGGGCCAGCCGGCTCTGGCCGGACCTGGACGCCGCCCTGCGTACCGCAGCCCCGGAGGCGATGGAACTCGACGTCGAGGGGGCGCACCGGTTCCTCAGCGAGGGCGCTCCGGTGCTGCACGCGGCCGGTTTCGGGGTGCTGCTGCCGTCCTGGTGGCAGCGCCCGTCGGCGCGCCTGGGCGCCCGGTTGCGGGCGCGTAGCCGCACCGCGCCGGGCACGGTGGGTGGCACCGAGGGTGGTGTCGGTCTGGACGCCCTGGTCGATTACCGGTGGGAGATCGCGCTCGGCGACCAGCCGTTGTCCGCCGAGGAGTTGGCGGCGCTGGCCGAGATGAAGACCCCATTGGTACGCCTGCGTGGCCGGTGGGTGGAGCTGGACCCGGGGCGGCTCGCGGCCGGGTTGCGCCTGCTCCGCTCCGCGGGCGAGTTGACCGTCGCCGACCTGCTCCGCCTCGGGTTGGCCGACGGCGACGCCACCGGCGCGCTGCCGGTGCTGGAGGTGACCGCCGACGGGGCGCTGGGTGACCTGCTCGCCGGCGCGGTCGAACGGCGGCTCACCCCGCTGGACCCACCGCCGAGCTTCCAGGGGACGCTGCGGCCGTACCAGCAGCGTGGGCTGGCCTGGCTGGCCTTCCTGCGCTCACTCGGCTTGGGCGGTGTGCTCGCCGACGACATGGGGCTGGGCAAGACGGTGCAACTGCTCGCGCTGCTCGCCGGGGACCCGCCGGAGGCCGGACCGACCCTGCTGGTCTGTCCGATGTCGCTGGTCGGCAACTGGCAGCGGGAGGCGGCGCGGTTCACCCCGACGTTGCGGGTGCACGTACACCATGGTGCCGAGCGGGCCCGGGGGGCGGAGTTCACCGCGGCCGCGCACGGCGCGGACCTGGTCCTGACCACCTACTCGGTGGCGGCCCGCGACGCCGCCGACCTGGCCGGCATCGACTGGCACCGGGTGGTGGTGGACGAGGCGCAGGCAATCAAGAACGCGTCGACCCGGCAGGCCGAGGCGGTGCGCGCGCTGCCCGCCCGGCAGCGGGTGGCGGTGACCGGTACGCCGGTGGAGAACCGCCTCGCCGACCTCTGGTCGATCATGCAGTTCGCCAACCCGGGCCTGCTCGGGCCGGCCGCGACGTTCCGCAAGCGGTTCGCCGAGCCGATCGAGCGCAACGGCGACGCCGAGGCCGCCGAGCGGCTACGCCGGATCACCGGCCCGTTCGTGCTGCGCAGACTCAAGACCGACTCGTCGATCATCTCCGACCTGCCCGAGAAGCTGGAGATGGAGGTGCTCTGCAACCTCACCGCCGAGCAGGCCGCGCTGTACCGGGTGGTGGTCGACGACATGCTCGCCCGGATCGAGACCAGCGACGGCATCGAACGGCGCGGCCTGGTGCTGGCCACCATGACCCGACTCAAGCAGGTCTGCAACCACCCCGCCCAGTTGCTGCGCGACGGTTCGCCGTTGGAGGGCCGCTCCGGCAAACTGGCCCGGCTCACCGAGATCCTGGAGGAGGTGCTGGCGGCGGGGGAGAAGGCGCTGCTCTTCACCCAGTACGCCGAGTTCGGTGCGATGCTGCGCGGTCACCTCTCGGCGCGGTTCGGCCGGGAGGTGCTGTTCCTGCACGGTGGCCTCGGCAAAGCCGAGCGGGACGCCCTGGTGCAGCGCTTCCAGTCGGCGGAGGGTCCACCGCTGTTCGTCCTGTCCCTCAAGGCCGGCGGCACCGGGCTGACCCTGACCGCCGCGAACCACGTGGTGCATGTGGACCGGTGGTGGAACCCGGCGGTCGAGGACCAGGCCACCGACCGGGCGTTCCGGATCGGGCAGCGCCGACGGGTGCAGGTCCGCAAGTTCGTCTGTGCCGGCACGGTCGAGGAGAAGGTGGCCGCGTTGATCGCCGACAAGCGCAGCCTCGCCGAGCGGGTGGTCGGCACCGGCGAACAGTGGATCACCGAGTTGTCCACCGGCCAGTTGCGGGACCTGTTCGCCCTGGAGGCCGGGGCGGTGGTGGAGTGAGCGAGCGGAGCACCGACCGGTTCGCCGACTACGGGCGTCCCCGCCGGGTCGACGGGGGCCTGCGGGCGCGCAGCGCCCGGGGCGCGATCGGCCGGTCCTGGTGGTCGCGGCGTTTCCTGGAGGTGCTGGAGTCGTTCGCGCTCGGCACCCGGTTGACCCGGGGCCGTTCGTACGCGCGGGCCGGTCAGGTGCTCACGCTCGACATCGCACCCGGACGGGTCAGCGCGGTGGTGCAGGGTTCCCGGCCGAAGCCGTACCAGGTGTCGATCGCGCTGAAACCGTTCCCGGCCGCGCTCTGGTCCCGGATCGAGAACGAGCTGGCCGGGCAGGCGTTCTTCAGCGCCCGGCTGCTCGCCGGGGACCTCCCCGACGAGTTGGAGGAGCTGTTCGCCGCCGCCGGCGCGCCGCTCTTCCCGACCGCCGTGGACGAGTTGACCCAGCGCTGCAACTGCCCCGACTTCGCGGTGCCGTGCAAACACCTCGCCGCGACGTTCTACCTGCTGGCCGAGGCGTTCGACGCGGACCCGTTCGAGCTGCTGCACTGGCGTGGTCGGTCCCGCGCGGAGTTGCTCGACGCACTGCGCGCCCGGCGGGCCGCCGCCACCGGCGTCACCCCGACGACCGAGCCGGTCGATGTGCCGTCCGAACCGGACGGTGTGCCGTCGACAGTGGACGTCGGCGCGCCGGTCGGTGCCGCCCGCGCGCTGATCGGGCTTTCGGCGACGCCGTTGGCGGAGGCGGCGGACCGGTTCTGGTCCGCGCCGGTGCCGCTGCCGGATCGGCCGCCCCGACTGGTGACCGGCACCGACCTGCTGCTGCGCCAGCTCGGCGCGCCGGCCCCGGCCATCGGTGGGCCGGGACTGCTCGAACGGTTGCGTCGCGCGTACCGGGCGTTCGGCCCGGCCGACCGGTGAGCGGTGCCGTCGAGCGGTTGAGCGGTCACGTCCAGCGGCGGCGGAACCGCCACATGACGGCGGCGTTGGCCACCAGGACCACCGCGCAGATCGCGCCGGTCAGTCGACCGGCGAACACGGCTATCGCCGGCAGCGACGCCCACAGCACGATGGTCAACAACATCAGGTAGCGGCCCCTGCGGGCCCGGACCCGGTGGTCCAGCTTCTTGAAGAAGGCCGGGTCACTTTCCCGGAGCTGACGGGTGATCTGGTCGAATCTGCGCTGATCCTCTTTGCTGAGCATGGCGCTGCCTTCCCCTCACGCGTCCAGCGGTTCGGCGGCATACCCGCTGCGGTGGCGGCTCACGCTCGCCCGGTGCTGCTACTTTTCCTCCACGCGAGCGCGTCTCAGGTCCGGCTTACCCGGGCCTTAAGTTTGTCTTTGGTGGTGAACGACGCCGAAAGTGTCGGCTACGGCGCCAAGGTCCGATCCGTGCGCGGCTGCCGCACGTACCCCCTGCTGGGAAGGTCTGCGGGCGGCTACGCCCTGCGGCCCGCCGCCGAGGTCGTACTGAGCGGTGTCTTAAGTGCCCTCACGGGGGTGATCCGGCTGCCTTGAAGGGCCCTGAGGCCTTAGTTACTTTGCCGTAGCAACCCCCTCAGGCAACAGTCGCCGCACCTGCCGCACCTGCCGGTAGCAGCTCTCGGCGCTCAGCAGAAATCGGGATTGGTACATGGCCGACCAGAATGTGCCACCACGTCGACCGCGGGACGACCGCGGTTGGGACGGACGCCAGCACCACAGCGCCGACGGCTACGGCGACCCCACCGCGCCCGCGCCCTACGGCTACGACTCGCCCCACCCCCACCAGGGCGGCTACCCCGCGCAGGGCGACCCGCGTGAGCAGTACGCCGACGGGTACGCGCACGCCGGGCAGCCCGGTCCCGCGCCGCGCGGTCCACAGTGGGTCGGCCCGGAGGGCCTGGGCCGCCCGACCCCGGCGCGCCCGGCCGGCACCGGCCTGCCCGCCCTCGACGATGACGACGAGCCCGGTGGCAAGGTTGGTCGACGGAAGGCGATGGTGGCCCTCGGCGGCACCGCCGCCGTCGTCGCCGGTGGCGCGGCGCTCGCCATGACCCCGCAGCTGCGGGGCCTCTTCGGCGGCGAGGCGGCCGCCGGCGACGCGACCGGCAGCACGGTGACCGACGGCACCGCGGCGCGGCCCAGCGGCCAGCAGCCCAGCACGGTGCGTACCTACACCGAGCAGAACGAGAGCTACATGGGCTCCCGCGCCGGTGCGGCGCTGAAGAAGAACGCGCCGGCCGGCGGGCGTACCTACTCCGGCCCGGCCGCGGCCGCGGCGGCGACCAAGGTGACCGTGAAGACGGTGCTGGCCAAGGACCCGATCCTGCACCTGGCCCGGCGCGCCACCTTCGGCGTGACGCCCGCGCTGCTCGCCGACATCAAGCGCGAGGGCATGGACGCCTGGATCCGCGCCCAACTGGACCCGGACAAGCTGGAGCCGAGCAAGGGTGAGCTGAAGCTCGCCGAGCTGCCGACCCAGAAGCTCTCCACGCAGCAGCTGCGCGACCAGCGGGACAAGCTCAACGACCAGGGCGCCCAGCCGGAGCGGGAGATGGTCGACGCCACCATCGCCCGGCAGATCTGGTCCAAGCGCCAGCTCTTCGAGGTGATGGTCGACTTCTGGAACGACTTCCTGCACGTCGCCGCGGACTTCGACGGCGGCGAGGTGTACCGCAACTCGTTCGACCAGGACGTCGTGCGCAAGCACGCCCTGGGCAGCTACCCGGAGATGCTGGTCGCCGCGAACAAGCACCCGGCGCTGCTGATCTACCTGAACCAGAAGGACTCCCGCAAGGACGCGATCAACGAGAACCTCGCCCGGGAGAACCTTGAGCTCTACTCGGTCGGTGTCGACGGCGGCTACAAGGAGCCGGACGTCCGGCAGGCCGCCATGCTCCAGACCGGCCGTGGCGTCCAGGACGGCAAGTACGTCTTCCGCCCCGAGCAGCACTACGTCGGCAAGGTGAAGATCCTCGGCTTCACCCACGCGAACAACTCGGCCGACCCGAAGAAGGCCGAAGCGGCGATCGACGCGTACATCACCTACATCGCGACGCACCCGTCGACCGCGAAGTACGTGGCGCAGAGCCTGGCCACCCGGTTCGTCTCGGACACCCCGCCGAAGTCCCTGGTGGACCGGCTGGCCAAGACGTACACGACCAACAAGGGCATGATCAAGCCGGTCCTGATGACGCTCTTCTGCTCCTCGGAGTTCTGGGCCGGGGTGGGCCAGAAGGTGCGCCGGCCGATGGAGTACCTGGTCGCCACGTACCGCACCCTGGGCGTCTCACCGGACGCGTCGCCGAAGCACAACAACGGCGACAGCAAGCGCACCCCGTACGCCCGGGGGCTGCGCCAGATCCACGACAAGATGCGCGAGCTGGGCCACTACCCGATGGGTCAGCCCACCCCGGACGGCTACCCGGACGTCTACGTCGCCTGGACCTCGGCCGGCACCATGGTCAACGGCTGGAACGAGGCGGGTGAGATCCTCGCCGGTTACCGCACCACCTTCACCTACACCCCGCCGGAGAAGCTGGTGGCCAAGCCACCGGCGACGGCCGGGGCGTACGTGGACGCGCTCTCCCTGCGGCTGGTGGGCCAGAAGTTGAGCACGCGGGAGAGGAACCTCATCCTCGGCGTGGCCGGTGTGGCGGCGACCGCCAAGGTCGACGCCACGTTCAACGGGGCCATCACCGCCGTCGCGCGGGCGATCCTCGCTTCCCCCCAGCACCACCTCCGGTGAGGCACCCGATGGAGAAGACTGTGGACAACTCTTTCCCCCTGCACCCCGAATGCCCCGACGTGCGGCGGCTGGCCGACAACCCGGCCGAGGCGCTGCTGCGTGCCGAGGCGGACATCGTCGCCGCCGAGAACGCGGCCGAGTTCGACAGGTACCGCACCCTGGAGAACCTGGAGGAGGCGCAGCAGGACGGTCGGGGCGTGACCCGGCGGACCTTCGTCGCCGGTGCCGCCGCCACCGCCACCGCGCTGGCCACCGCCCAGTTCGTCACCACCTCGGCGTCGTTCGCGGCGACCAAGACCGGCACCCTGATCCACGTCTTCCTCTACGGCGGGCTGGACGGGCTGAGCCTCGTCGCTCCGGACAACGACGCGGTGCTCAGCAAGGCCCGGCCCGACCTGCTGCTCGGCAACGACTCGCTGGCCCTGAGCCGCGGTTTCAAGCTGACCGGCGCGTTCAAGCCGTTGGAGAAGTGGCTCACGGCCGGCCAGCTGGGCTTCATCCCGGCCGTCTCCGACGAGCGGTTGTCGCGCAGCCACTTCCAGGCCGCGGACGCCTGCAACCTGGGCGGGCTGCCGAACGAGACCGGCGGCCGGGGTTGGCTCGACGGTCTGGTCGACAACCTGGGCAAGGGCACGGCGTTCCGCAGCGTCGGCGTCGGCAGCACCCTGCCCCGCTCGCTGGTCGGCAACAACGGCGCGCTCTCGCTGAACAGCGTCGGTTCGCTGCGGCTCAACGGTGACCAGCGGTTCCGGGCTGCCACCGAGAAGGCCATCAAGGGGCTCTTCACCGGGATCAACCACCCGGTCGAGGAGGCCGTGCAGGAGGGCATGGGCGCGCTGGCCACCGCCCAGAAGCTCGCCGCCAAGCCGTACCAGCCCGCCGAGGGCGTCACGTACGAGGGCGTGGGGCGGGCCTTCCAACAACTCGCCCAGCTGATCAAGGGCGGGGCCAACGTGCGGGTCGCCACCGTCGGTATGGGCGGCTACGACACCCACGAGAACCAGGGCACCCGTGAGGGCGGCCAGCTGTACCGCCGGCTGAACGAGCTGGCCAAGGCGATGGCCGCCTTCTTCACCGACCTCGGCCCACAGGCCGCCGACGTGACGATCATGGTGTCCAGCGAGTTCGGCCGCCGGGTCCGCTCCAACACCGGCGGCACCGACCACGGGCACGGCGGCGTGGTCACCCTGCTCTCCGGCAAGAAGCTGGCCGGTTCGCTGCTCGGCACCTGGAACGGCCTGGACAAGCTGGACTCCGGTGACGTGCCGGAGTACAACAACATGTTCAACGTCTACGGTGCGGTGGCGCAGGGCCGGTTCGGCCTCACCAACGCGGAGGTCGACAAGATCTTCCCCCGCCAGAAGTACGCCCCGATGAAGCTGTACGCGTGACGTACTCGCACACCCACGCCACCGGCCGTCGTACCGGGACCTCGTCCCGGCACGGCGGCCGGTCGGCTGCACCCGTACCGCAGATCCCGGCCCGGCGCGGGCCCGGCGGCCGACGGCTGCTGGGCGTGCTGCTCCTGGTCGGCCTGCTCGCCAGCGTGCTGCCGTGGTGGTTGGGCACCCCCGCCGGATCGCTGCGGACCACCGCGGCCACCGTCACCGCGGCCGGCCGCATCACCGGCCTGATCGCCGGCTACCTGCTGCTCGTGCAGGTGCTGATGATGAGCCGACTGCCGGTGCTGGAACGGTGGATCGGCGGCGAGCACACGGCCCGCTGGCACCGGGACATCGGCGCCACCCTGCTGGTCGCCGTGCTGGCGCACATGTCGCTGATCCTCCTCGGCTACGCCGACCTGCGCAACCAGTCGATCCTCGCCGAGGTCGGCACGTTGCTCGGCGACTACGAGGACATGGTGTCGGCGTTCGTCGCCACCGGCATCATGGTGCTGGTCGGTTTCACCAGCATCCGGGCGATCCGCCGGGCGTTGCCGTACGAGCTGTGGCACCTGTTGCACCTGTCCAGCTATCTGGTCCTGCTGCTCGGCTACGGCCACCAGTTCACCCACGGCGCGCAGCTGTACAAGCCCGGCCCGGTGCGCACCGGCTGGATCGCGCTCTACCTGCTGGTGGTCGCCGCCCTGCTCTGGGGCCGCGTGATCGCGCCGCTGGCGTTCAACCTGCGCTACCGGCTGCGGGTCGCCGACGTGGTCGCCGAGAGCACCGACACCATCTCCATCTACCTCACCGGGGAGCGGCTCGGCCGGCTGGCGATGCTCGGCGGCCAGCACTTCCGTTGGCGGTTCCTCACCCGGGGCTGCTGGTGGCAGTCGCACCCGTTCTCCGTCTCCGCCGCCGCCAACGGCCGCTGGTTGCGGATCACCGTCAAGGTCGTCGGCACCCACACCGCCGACCTGCGTGACCTGGACCCGGGCACCCGGGTGTGGGCCGCAGGCCCGTCGGGCACCTTCACCGCCGCGCACCGGCTCCGCGAACGGGCGCTGCTGATCGCCGGTGGCAGCGGCATCACGCCGATCCGGGCCATGCTGGAGGAGCTGCCGCCGGGCGCCGCGCTGATCTACCGGGCCCGCACACCGGCCGAGGTGCTGCTCAGCCGTGAGTTGGACTGGCTGGCCCAGGAGCGCGACACCTCCGTCTGGTACGTCATCGGCTCCCGCGACGACCCCGGCCCCCGTCAGGTGTTGAGCCCGGACGGGCTGCGTCGACTGGTGCCCGACGTGGCCCGGCGCGACGTCTACCTGTGCGGGCCGCCCGGGTTGGTGGAACAGTCGGTGCGGGCGCTGCGCCGGGCCGGCGTGCCCCGACGGCAGATCCACCTGGCCACGTTCGAGCTGTAGGAAGGGCATCCCCATGCGTCGCGCATTGTTCGCGATCACCGGCCTGGCCGCCAGCACCACCGCGCTGGTGGTGTTCAAGGGTTCGCCGGGCGCCACCCCGGTCGCCCAGAACCTGCCGACCGCCCAGCCGGTCAACCCCACCCCGCAGGGGGTCGAGCCGATCGCCGACCCGTCGGGCGAGGCGCCGGAGCCGTCGGCGACCGCCGACGCGCCCACGTCACCCAAGCCGACCAGGAGCGCCGCCCGACCGTCCGGCACCCGCACCACCACGAAGGCCGCACCCCGGACCACCACCAAGGCACCCCAGCCGACCACCCGCCGGGTCACCGGCAAGGGCTTCGACAACGAGTACGGGTACGTGCAGGTGCAGATCGTCGTCTCCGGTAGCCGGATCGTCGAGGCCGTCGCGCTGTCGCTGCCCAGCGGGGGTGAATCCGACATCCACAGCGGCGACGTCCGCGACCGCTACGACGGCAGCGGCGGCGAGGTGGTGCAGAAGCAGAACGCGAACCTCAACACCGTCTCCGGGGCCACCGAGACCAGCAACTCCTACAAGCAGTCGCTGCGGTCCGCCATCGAGCAGGCGTTCTGACGTGCGGGCCACGCTGACCCGACCCGGGCTGTGCCGGGTCGAACAGATCATGGGTACGGCCATCACCCTGGACCTCGCCGACGATCTGCCACCGGCGACCCTGCGCGGATTGGCGGACGAGGTCTTCGCCTGGATGCACGAGGTGGACGCCCGGTTCAGCACCTACCGGCCGGACAGCGAGGTGTGCCGCTTCGACCGGGGTGAGGTGCTGCTCTCCGAAGCGTCCACGGACCTGCGGTTCGTCTTGGAGACCTGCGCCGACCTGTGGGGCGCCACCGACGGGTTCTTCGACGCGTACGCCACCGGTGGTTTCGACCCGTCCGGCTTCGTCAAAGGCTGGGCTGCCCAGGTCGCCTCGGACCGCCTCGTCGCCGCCGGAGCCGTCAACCACTGTGTGAACGCCGGCGGCGACGTGCGGGTGCGGGGCCTGTCACCGTCGGGGGAGCCGTGGCGGATCGGCATCAGACACCCGTGGGACGCGATGGCGGCCTGCCTGGTGCTCACCGGAACCGACCTGGCCGTGGCCACGTCCGGCGTGTACGAGCGGGGTCGGCACGTGTTGGACCCCCGTCGGGGCGCGCCGGCCAGTGGGTTGCGCTCGGTGACCGTGGTCGGTGCCGACCTCGGGGTGGCCGACGCGTACGCCACCGCCGCCCTGGCCATGGGCACCCCCGGTCTCAACTGGCTCTCCCGCCTGGACGACCACACCCACGCGGTGATCACCGACAACGCCCGGCAGTACCACTCCGTCGACCTTCCCCTGGCCGACTAGCGAATCGGGCGGTGGGTGCCGGCCGGGCGGGAGCCGGTGGGGCGGGGGCGGCCGGGGCGGGAGCCGGACGGCCGGGTGCCGGCCCAGCGGGGCCGTGGGTGGCTGCGCCGGGGCGGTTCGGTGCCGCCGGGGTGAGGCGCTCTGTCGTTGCTGGACATCGTTCCCCCGTTCGTGGCGCGCGTTCGCGCTCTTCCCCTGTCAACGAGGACCGGCGTCCCGGCGACGCTGTCCGGCACCGGATCGAATCGTTGCTCGGGTCGGTGTCACATCCCTCGCCGGGGCAGCGGCAGGTGACCGGGGAGCAGGTCGTGGGCGAGGTTCACCCCGGCGGCGCGCAGCGCCCCGATCAACGTGTTCTGCACGAGGTACGAATCCGGCAGCTGCCAGCGCGCCTGCTCCGGTGCGACCGCCCACCGGACGGTGCCCTCCGGCAGCCGGGTGGGCGGTGCGGGGATCCACGAGCCCGGCCCGTGCCGGACCACGTGGAAGCAGTGCTCCAACTCGGGTCGGAGCGGGTCGCCGGGGCGGACCAGGAACATCCACCGCCCAGTGGGTGTGACCAGCACCGGCCCGCGTACGCCGGTGCCGGCCGGGTGGATCTGGACCGCGTCGAGCACGTGCCGGCCGAGGTGGGCGGGCACCTCCAGCACGTCGAACGCCCGGCCGGTGGGCAGCAGCACCCCGTGCGGTCGGCTCCGCCACCAGGTCGCCACCCGGGCCGGGTCGGCGCTGGCGGCCAGTTCCCAGTTTTCCAGAGCGGGATGGCATCCCACGGTGGGACAGCCGGCCCGGCCGCAGACGAAGCGGCTGCGGGCCAGACAGGCGCCCGGCGTCACCTCCCAGCCGTGGATGGCGTACCGGATGGCGACCCGGCGCAGCCGGACCCGTTCCAGCGGCGACAGTTCGGCGACGCGCGGTCCGACATTCCCCCACATGTATGCCAACTCCTCTCGTCGGTCCCGGCGTTCGCCAGGTCGCATGTCGAGCACCGTCACTGCCGTAACCCACGATCGTTGAGGTTGACGAACGGCCCGTGCAACTTGCACGAAAACTACGAGGACTAGCTGTACGGCTGACGTACAGCCTGTGCGACCAGCGAAAATCTGAATGCGAACGGCAGTCGCCGCACCCGCGGGCATCGCCCCGACTCGATCGATCGTCGGTGGCAGGGGAGGATGGGGAGATGGACGAGCTACCCATAGGACGGCGAGTGGCCTACTGGCGGGGGCGTCGCAAGATGTCCCAGCAGGTCTTCGCGGACCGGCTGGGCAAGTCCAAGAGCTGGGTGGACAAGGTCGAACGCGGCGTCCGCCGGTTGGACAAGTTCTCCGTTCTCTACGAGATCGCCGACATCCTCCAGATGGACGTGCAGCTGCTGCTGGGCAAGGACCCGGAGCGGCGCGCCGACGCCCTCAACTGCATCGACCAGATCGAGGTGCAGGAGATCCGGGCGGCGCTGGAACGCTACGACTCGATGAGCGCGTACTTCGACGCGGCACCGTTCCCGCCGCCGATGGACGACATGCGCAAGGCCGTCAACCACGCCTGGCTCACCTACCAGTACGGCCGCTACGGGATGCTCACCCGGGCACTGCCCAAGCTGCTGCGTGACGCCCAGGCCGCCGACGCCGCGTACGGCGGTGACCAGGCCGCCGAGGCGGCCCACCTGCTCGGGCAGGTCTACCAGATCGCCTCCTCGGTGCTGCGCAAGCTCGGCGAGTGCGAGCTCGCCTGGTTGGCGGCCGACCGGTCGATGGCGGTGGCCCAGCGGGCCGACGACCCGCTGCTGGCGGGGATCGCCACCACCCGGGTGTGCAACGCCCTGGTCGCGATGGGGCGGGCCCGTCCCGCGTTGGAGCTGAACGTCCAGATCGCCAACCGGCTGGCACCGGGTGGGAGCAACACGGTCTCCCCGGCCCGTCTGTCCGTCTACGGGATGCTGCTGCTCCAGGGCGCGATGGCCGCGTCCCGCATCGGCGACCAGGCCAGCGTCGACGATCTGATCAACTGCGCGCAGGAGGCCGCCAACCTGCTCGGTGGCGACCACAACCACTACTGGACGTCGTTCGGCCCGACGAACGTCGAACTGCACCGGGCCGCCGCTGCGGTGGAGCTGGGCGACGGGGGGCGCGCCGTGGAGGTGCACCAGCTGCGCATTGCGGAGCCTGCCTTCAACGCGCTGCTGCCCGAGCGCCGCGCCCACCACCTGCTCGACATCGCCCGCGGGTACGCCCAGATCGGTGATGTGGCGAACGCCGGCGAGATGTTGCTGCTCGGTGATCGGCTCGCCCCGTCCGAGATCCGCTGCCGGCCGATCGCGCACGAGGTGATGTCCGACATCCTCCGTCGCACACGTGGTGCGCCGCCTTCTCCGGTAGCGGAGTTGGCTGAGCACATGGGAGTAGGGGTATGAGCGCGGAGCCGGTCTGATGGCCGGTGCGACGCGCAACAGCGGGCACCGCGAGGTGCTCTACGTCATCGCCTGCGGTTCGCCGCTGGCACGGCACGTCGGTCGTCTGGTCGACCTCGCCCAACAGGACGGTTGGGACGTCTGCGTGGTCGCCACGCCGGACGGCGCGAAGTTCGTCGACCAGTCGGCCCTGATTCGGCAGACCGGCCACCCGGTGCGTACGCAGTACAAGAATCCCGGTGACCCGGACGTGCTGCCACCCGCCGACGCCATGATCGTCTGCCCGGCCACCGTCAACACGGTCAACAAGTGGGCGGCCGGGATCACCGACACGCTGGCGCTCGGGTTGCTGGTCGAGGCCCAGGGCAAGGGCGTCCCCATCGTGGCGGTGCCGTACACCAACGCGGCGATGGCCTGCCACCCGGCGTTTCGGGCCGGGGTGGCCCGGCTGGCCGAGTGGGGTGTCACGGTGCTCTTCGGCGACGATGTGATCGCTCTGCACCCGCCCGGAACGGGGGAGCAGCACCTGCACGCCTTCCCCTGGGCGATGCCGTTGGCCGCGCTGCAAACCGTCTCCTGGAGCGCCGCCTAGCGCCCCCGGCACATCTTCCGTCCGACGTGACCGGGCCGGGTGTCACCGCTCGGCGGCCTCCACGCCGGTAAGCTGGCCCGCCGTGAGCACAAGCGGACCCGCCCCCACGGTGAGCGACGTGGTGGCCAAGCTGGAACGGCGCTTCCCGCCGGTCTGGGCGGAGGAGTGGGACCGGGTGGGCCTGGTGCTCGGCGAGCCGACCGCCCCGGTCCGCCGGGTCCTCTGCGTGGTCGACGTGGTGCCCGAGACGGTCGACGAGGCGCTGGCCGCCGACGCCGACATGATCGTCGCGCATCACCCGCTGCTGCTGCGCGGGGTGTCGTCGGTCGCCGCGACGACCGTCAAGGGCCGGATGATCCACCAGTTGATCCGGGCCGGGGTGGCGCTCTACGCGGCGCACACCAACGCCGACGTGGCCTCCCCGGGCGTCTCCGACGCCCTCGCCGCCCGCTTCGGGCTCACCAGTCTGCGCCCGTTGCAGCGGCCCGCGCCCGGCTCGCCCGCCCACGGCGACGACCGGGGTTTCGGCCGCGTCGGCGAGCTGCCTGAGCCGATGACCCTCGCCGACCTGACCCGGCACGCCGCCGCGGTGCTCCCCGTCACGTCCTGGGGAGTTCGCGCGGCGGGGGATCCCGGGCGTATGGTTCGTACCCTCGCCGTCAGCGGCGGGTCGGGGGACAGCTTCCTCGGCGCCGCGACCGCCGCCGGGGTGGACGCGTTCCTCACCGCCGACCTGCGGCACCACCCGGCCAGCGAGCACCTCGCCGCCGACGGTCCCGCTCTGATCGACGCCGCCCACTGGGCGACCGAACGACCGTGGCTGGACGACCTGGCCGCCTTCCTCCGGGAAGCGCTGGACGTCGAGACGCTGGTGTCCGACCTGGACACCGACCCGTGGACCGTGCACGCCGCCGCACCCGTTGTGGACGACAAGGAGCCCGACCGTGAAGGCTGACCCTCAGGTGCAGCGCCGCCTGCTCGACCTCCAGGCGATCGACACCAACCTCGCCCAGCTCGCCCACCGTCGGCGCTCGCTGCCCGAGCGGGCCGAGCTGGAGGCGCTGGCCCGGGAGCTGTCGTCGATGGAGGACGAGCGGGTTCGCGCCCAGGTGGCGGTCGACGACCTGGACCGGGACATCGCCCGGTTGGAGAAGGACGTCGAGCAGGTCCGGGCCCGCAAGGAGAAGGACGAGAACCGGCTGGCCGCCGGCACCGGTCCCGCCCGGGAGCTGGAGGCGCTCCAGCATGAGCTGGTCTCGCTGAAGCGCCGCCAGGGCGACCTGGAGGACGCCGAGCTGGAGCTGATGGAGCAGCGGGAGACCGCGCAGGGCGTCCTGGACGGCGTGGAGCAGCGGCTGGCCGAGACCCGGGACAAGCGGGCCGCGACCGAGCAGCGCCGCGACGACGCGTTGGCCGAGATCGCCAAGGAGGAGGAGTTCAAGCGGGGCGCCCGTCAGCCGCTCGCCGCCGACCTCCCGAGCGACCTGGTCAACCTCTACGACAAGATCCGCGAGGACACCGGGCTGGGTGCCGCGTTGCTGACCGCGGGCCGCTGCGGCGGGTGTCGCCTGGAGCTGTCCGGTGCCGACCTGGCCCGGATCCGCAAGGCCGCCCCCGACGACGTGGTCCGCTGCGAGGACTGCCGGCGGATCATGGTCCGCACCAACGAGTCGGGCCTGTAGGTCGTGGCGCCGCGGGTGGTCTCCGTCGAGGCCGACGGTGGGTCCCGGGGCAACCCCGGCCCCGCCGGTTACGGCGCGGTGGTGCGTGACCCGGAGACCGGCGAGGTGCTCGCCGAGCGCTCCGAGTCGCTCGGCACGGCCACCAACAACGTCGCCGAGTACCAGGGCCTGATCGCCGGGTTGACCGCCGCCGCCGAGTTGGGCGCGGCCGAGGTGGATGTCCGGATGGACTCCAAGCTGGTGGTCGAGCAGATGTGCGGCCGCTGGCAGATCAAGCACCCCGGCCTGCGGCCGCTCGCCGCCCAGGCCGCCGCGCTGGTGGGCCGGTTCACCGCGGTCCGGTTCAGCTGGATCCCGCGCGAGCAGAACCGGCACGCCGACGCCCTCGCCAACGCCGCCATGGACGCCGCCGCCGGCCGTCCCGCGACGACGGCAGCGGCCACCGGCCGTCCCGCGACGACAGCGGCCACCGGCCAGCCCTCGGCGACGGCCGCGACCGGCAGCGACCCGGCGACCGCGCCGGCCTCCTGGGAGCCACGGCCGACCTTCACCGCCACCCGACTGATCCTGGTCCGGCACGGCGAGACCCCGTACACCGAGCAGCGGCGCTACTCCGGGCGCGGCGATGTGCCGCTCTCCGAGCGCGGCCGGGCCCAGGTCCGGGCCACCGCCGCCCGGGTGGCCGAGCTGGCCCCGTCCGTCGCCGCCGTGATCAGCTCACCGTTGTCCCGGTGTACGGCCACCGCGGCGTCGATCGCCGGGGCGCTCGGCGACGTGCCGGTCCGCACCGAGGACGACCTGATCGAGTGCGACTTCGGTCAGTGGGAGGGGCGCACCTTCGCCGAGGTACGCGAGCAGTGGCCGGGGGAGATGGACGCCTGGCTCGCCTCACCCCGGATCGCGCCGCCGGGTGGGGAGTCGTTCACCCACGTCGCCGAACGCGCGCACCGCGTCATCGCCGGGCTGCTCACCGCGTACCCCGGTGAGACCGTGGTGGTCGTCTCGCACGTCTCGCCGATCAAGCTGATGCTGCGCGACGCCCTCGCGGCCGGCGACGGCTTCCTGCACCGGCTCTTCCTGGACGCGGCCGGCATCTCGGTGCTCGACATGTGGCCCGACGGCGGCGTGGCCGTGCGGACGGTCAACGACACCGCCCACCTCTCCACCATCGACTGAAACCCCCGCACCCCGTCCGTCAGGCCGGTCGGTCGCGCCGTTCGGCGCAGCCGGCCGGCCGTTCGGCGCAGCACCCTCCGGGCGGGTCAGGTGACCGCCGTCACAGAGTCGTAGCCTCCGGCCGTTACAGCGAATGCCTGAACTAACCGGAGGTGTGTCAGATGGCTGCACCGGAACCGGAGGCGCCGACCACGGCGCCGGCCAGGGCGAAGGACCACAGCCCCTGGAACTGGTTGCTCTTCATCCCGATCGTGGTGCCGCTGATCCCGGCCTTCTTCAATGGCGACTCGCCTCGGGTCTTCGGCTTCCCCCGCTTCTACTGGCTGCAACTGGCCTTCATCCTGCTCGGCGTCGGCACCACCACGTTGGTCTACCAGATGACAAAGAAGCGGGGAGGTTCCTGATGTGGCGTGACCATCTCACCGAGATCATCGTCTTCACGTTCCTCTTCCTGCTGGTGAGCGCGATGGGCTTCGTGGCCGCCCGGTGGCGGGCACCGAAGGACATGGCGCACCTGGACGAGTGGGGGTTGGGCGGGCGCAGCTTCGGCGGCTGGATCACCTGGTTCCTGGTCGGTGGTGACCTCTACACCGCGTACACCTTCGTGGCGGTGCCGGCGTTGATGTTCGGTGCCGGCGCGGCCGGGTTCTTCGCCGTGCCGTACACCATCGTCATCTACCCGCTGGTCTTCCTGGTGTTGGTGCGGCTCTGGTCGGTGTCGCACCGGCACGGATTCGTCACGCCGGCGGACTTCGTCCGCAACCGGTTCGACTCGCCGGTGCTGGCGCTGCTGATCGCGATCACCGGCATCGTCGCCACCATGCCGTACATCGCGTTGCAGCTGGTCGGCATCGAGGCGGTGCTCAAGACGATGGGCGTCACCGGCGAGAACGCGCTGGCCCGGCACCTGCCGATCATCATCGCGTTCGCCATCCTGGCCGCCTACACGTACCAGTCCGGGTTGCGCGCGCCGGCGCTGATCGCGTTCGTCAAGGACAGCCTGATCTACATCGTGATCCTGGTGGCGATCGTCTACCTGCCGTACAAGTTGGGTGGCTGGGGTGACATCTTCGCCGCCGCGGACGCGAAGTTCGACGCCTCGCCCAATCCGAACGACGGCATCCTGCTCAACGGCAACAACCAGCTTCAGTACGTGACGCTGGCGTTCGGCTCGGCGTTGGCGCTCTTCCTCTACCCGCACAGCATCACCGGTGTGCTGGCCAGCAAGAACCGCGACGTGATCAAGCGGAACATGTCGGCGCTGCCCGCGTACAGCCTGCTGCTCGGGTTGATCGCCCTGCTCGGCTACATGGCCATCGCGGCCGGTGTGAAGCCGCTGCCGGGCGCGTCGGCCGGCAGCGTGGACAACAACACCGTCGTGCCGTTGCTGTTCGACCAGCAGTTCCCGGACTGGTTCGCCGGTGTCGCGTACGCGGCGATCGGCATCGGCGCGCTGGTGCCCGCGGCGATCATGTCGATCGCGGCGGCGAACCTGTTCACCCGCAACATCTACAAGGAGTACCTGAAGCGGGACGCCTCCCCGGCCCAGGAGGCGAACGTCTCGAAGATCACCTCGCTGGTGGTGAAGGTCGGCGCGGTGGCCTGCATCGTCTTCCTCGACCCGCAGTTCTCCATCGACCTCCAGCTGATCGGTGGCGTGATCATCCTGCAGACGCTGCCGGCGGTGGCGCTGGGTCTCTACACCCGCTGGTTCCACCGCACCGGCCTGATCGTCGGCTGGGCGATCGGCATGGGGTTGGGCATGTGGATGCTCTACCAGGTGGCCAGCCCGACCCGGAAGCACTTCGGCGGCTCGGCGTTCCCGCTGTCGGAGTTCGGGTTCGACACCACCAAGACGATCTACGTCGGCATCGTGGCGGTGGCGGTGAACCTGGCCGTGGCGGCGCTGGTGACGCTGGCGCTGCGGGCCGCGAAGGTCGAGGAGGGCGTCGACGGCACCGAGCCGGACGACTACTTCGCCGACGAGGGCGACCCCCGCGTCACCCCCGGCACCGAGCGCGACGCCGACTCCGCCCGCGAACCAGTCGCCTAACCCCGGGGGCCCCTTCCGCGTCGATCATGGAGTTGTGGTGCCTGATTGACGACTGTTTACGGCAGTCGTCCCCCACCACAACTCCATGATCGACGAGGGGCCGGTTCGCGTCAGTCCGCTGACCCGATGCCCTGGAGGGCGAGGGTCAGGAGTTGGGCCGCTTTGGCCTCGCCTATCGGTTGCGCCGCTAGTGAGATGCCGTTGGCGAGGATGATCAGGTCGGCCATGGTGATGTCGGGCCGTACCGAACCTTCGTCGATGGCTCGGCGGAGCAGTGGTTCACCGGCGGCGACGAGTATCGCGCCGCAGGCCTCGGACTCCTCAGCGGGCTCGTTCAGGAGCGATTCCGCGAGGCCGCGGGTCGTCGTGGCGTAGGCGGTGACCTCGTGCAGCCAGGTCGTCAGCGCGTCGAGGGCGTCTCTCTCGGCGAGCAGATCTCCGGCGCGCCCTGCCAGGTTGCGGATGCAGCCGCGAAAGACCGCTTGGAGCAGCGACCACCGGGTGGGGAAGCGCCGGTGCAGGGTAGCCGAGCCCACCCCGGCGGATCGGGCGATCTCCTCCAGTGAGGCGTACGCGCCGTCGCGGGCGATCGCCTCGGAGGCTGCCGTGACGATGAGGTCGTAGTTGCGTTGTGCGTCCGCTCTCATGACCCGCCTTGCAGAAGTGGGGTGGCCCACCGTATCGTAGCCGACGAAAAGTGGGGGGCCACCCCACTTATTTCGTGGGGAGGCATCATGGCTGTTCTCGTCATCGGCGCGACGGGCAAGCAGGGCGGGGCCACGGCCCGAGCCCTGCTCGACCGTGGTGTCCCGGTTCGCGCCCTGGTCCGTGATCCCGGCACCGCCGCCGCCCAGGCTCTGCGGGATCGGGGTGCCGAACTGGTCAAGGGCGACCTGGACGACGCCGACTCGCTGCTCGCCGCGGCGGAGGGGATGGACGGCCTCTTCTCCATCCCGTATCCGGACGTGACGAACATGCAGGGCGACGCCGAGGTGACCCGTGGCCGCAACGTCATCGAGGCGGCGCGCCGGGCCGGCGTGTCACACGTCGTGCACAGCAGCGTCTCGGGTGCCGGCGACTTCCACCGCAACCAGCCCGGATGGGCCGAGGGTCGGTGGGACACGCATTACTGGGAGAGCAAGGCGGCCATCGACGAGATGGTGCGCTCCGGTGGCTTCGCGCACTGGACCATCCTGAAGCCCTCGACCTTCATGGAGAACCTCCTCGGCTGGTCCTACCTCTTCGGTGACTGGTCCAGCGGCACGATCATCACCGGCTTCGCCGCGGACACGCGGATGCCGTGGATCGCGGTCGACGACATCGGCGAAGCGGCGGCGGTCGCGTTCACCAACCCGGGGAAGTTCGACGGCCTGGACGTCGAACTCGCCGGCGATCTGCTCACCATGACCGAGGTCGCGGCGATCCTGAGTGAGGTCACCGGCCGGGCGGTCACCGCTCCCGTGCTCACCCCGCAGGAGGCCGTCGAGCGCGGCCTGCTGCCCGCCATGGTCAAGACGGTCGAGCAGATCAACGAGAACGGGAGCCCGGCCCGTCCGGAGATGGCCCACGCTCTCGGCCTGTCCACCACCGACTTCCGCACGTGGGCGCGGCGGACGTTCTCCTGAGGCGCGGCCGGGTCGGGTGCGGGTCGGGCCGACCGCGGCGGGTTGGCGGTCAGGGGCGGGGGCGGTTGCGGTTTACCAGGGCCTGGTTGAGGCGGGTCAGTAGCCGGGCCAGGGTTTCCCGGTCATCGGTGGTCCAGTCGGCCAGCATGTCGCCGTAGAGCCGGGTGCGGGCGGCCTGCACGGCGGCCATCCGCTGTAGGCCGGCCGGGGTGGGGGAGATGACCGTGCCGCGGCCGTCGGAGGGGTCCGGCGTACGGGTGATCAGTCCGTCGCGCTGGAGCGCGGACACCTGTCGGGTGACTGTCGAACCGTCCAGGTTGAGCCGGGCGGCGAGCGCCGAGACGTTCTGCGGGCCGGCGTCGGCCAGGTGACGCAGGATGACGTACGCCGCCCGGTCCAGCACCCGGTGCTCGGCGGTGCCGGTGGCCCGCCGGGTGGCCTCACCGAAGCGCATCAGCAGGGCCACCTCGGTCTCGATCCGGCCGAGGGTGGTCTCGTCGTGGTCCTCGCTCATAGCTGTATGATACAGAATAAGTACCTGTAGCATACAGCTAATTGAGGAGTCGGAGTGGACCGGCGTTCCGAACCGAACCGCAGTGCCATCTACGCCACCACCCTGGTGGCCTTCCTCGCCATCGCCGGCATCGCCGTCGTCGACCCGATCCTGCCCGCCATCGGCGACGCCATCGGCGTCACCGCCTGGCAGGTCGAGCTGCTGTTCACCGCGTACATCGCGGTCATGGCCGTCGGCATGATCCCGGCGACCCTCGCCAGCGGCCGGTTCGGCTTCAAGCCGGTGCTCATCACCGGCGTCTCCGTGGTCGGCGTCGCCGCGATCCTCGCCTCGTTCAGCGACACCATCGTGCAGCTCTCCGTGCTGCGCGGCGTCTGGGGCCTGGGCAACGCGATGTTCTTCGCCACCGCCATGGTGGTGCTGGTCAACCTGGCCGTCGACCGGGAATGGGTGGTGGGCCTCTTCGAGACCGCCCTGGGCCTCGGCTTCGCCGTCGGACCACTGATCGGCGGCCTGCTCGGCGAGATCAGCTGGCGGCTGCCGTTCTTCGTCTGCGGCGTCTTCATGGTCCTCGCCCTCGCCGTGGCCTCCCGCAAACTGCGCGAACCCACCAACCGGCAGGCCCCGGTACGCGTCGGCCAGATCTTCGCCACCTACCGCCGCCCGGCGTTCATCGCCCTCTGCGCGGTCACCGCCGCCTACAACTTCGTGTTCTTCGTGGTGCTCGGCTACACCCCGCTCTTCCTCAAGCTGGACATCATCCCGCTGGGGCTCGCGTTCACCGGCTGGGGTCTCGGCCTGGCCACCGGCATCCTGGTGATCGGCCACCGGCTGGCCCACCGCATCGGCGCGGTGCAGACCGTCGGCGTGGCCATCGCCGGGCTGCTGGTCTGCATGGTCCTCTTCGCCACCTCCACCAGCACCGCCGAAGCGATCATCGTGCTGGTGCTCGCCGGACTCTGCATGGGAATGGCCAACGCCAACCTCACCGACCTGGCACTCGGCCTCGGCTCCAGCGACCGGCGCGTCGCCACCGGCGCGTTCAATCTGGTCCGCTGGGGCGCCGCCGCACCAGCGCCGATCATCTCCGGCAAGCTCGCCGAACACTCGCTGGCCCTGCCGTTCTGGGTCGGCTTCGGGGTGCTCGCCGTCGGCGTGCTCGTCTACCTGGCCTTCGCGCACGTGATGGCCGCCGGCTACGGCGAGCGGGTCCTCTGGTCCCGCTGGAACCGCGCCGCCGCCGACACCGAACACGAACCCGTCGGCGAAACCTACTGACCGCCAGGCGGGCTCAGTTCAGGGCGCGCCACAGCAGGTAGAGGCCGATCGTCGTACCGAACACCACGATCACCGTCTTGAGCACCACCGATGGCAGCCGACGGACCAGCCGGGCGCCCGCGTACCCCCCAATCAGGGTGGCCGGCGCGACCACCGCGACCGCCGCCCAGTTCAGCGGGCCGAACAGGGCGAACACCACCAGCGTCGTGCACCCCACCACCGCGGAGAGCAGATTCTTGATTGCGCTCACCCGGGCCAGGGTCGCGTCCAACACCAGGGCCAGCCCGGCCACCAGCATCACCCCGAGCGCCGCACCGAAGTACCCGCCGTACACCGCCCCCAGCGCGACCATCGTCTGCACCGCGACCGTCCGCTGGCGTGGCGACATATCCCGGGGGTGCCCGACCAGCCGGCGCAGCGGATCCTGAAAGGCCAGGACCGCGGTCGCCCCGAGGACCAGAAACGGTACGACCAGCTCGAACGCGCGGGCCGGGGTCGCCAACAGCAGCAACGCCCCGAGAATCGTGCCGACGATGGTGGTGGGCACCAGCGTGGCCAGCGCCCGGGGGCGTGGCAGGTCCTGCCGGCTGCCTGCCACGCTGGCCAGATAGCCAGGGAACACGGCGACGGAATTGCTGACATTCGCCGGCACCGGAGGCAACCCGACCGCGATCATCGCCGGAAAAGTGATCAGCGAACCGCCACCGGCCACCGCGTTGACCGTGCCAGCGGCGAGACCGGCGGCGAGCAGCAGCGCGGCGTGGGAGAGATCCATAGCCCCACGAGGCTAGCCGTCGCCTCGCGAGGAGGATTCGCCGGACCGCTCATGAGCTGCGCGATCTTGCCCAGGCGGGGCGGCAATACCGGCGGGGCGTCCGTCGTTAGGATGAAAGCGCGACGGACGAGTCGACCGGGCGGCCGCGTCGGCGGGCTTCGGCCCGCCGCCGAGGAACGTCCGGACTCCACAGGGCAGGGTGGTTGTTAACGGCAACCCGGGGCGACCCGCGGGACAGTGCCACAGAAAACAGACCGCCGACCCCAACGGGGACGGTAAGGGTGAAACGGTGGGGTAAGAGCCCACCAGCACCCCGGGTGACCGGGGTGGCTCGGTAAACCCCACCCGGAGCAAGGCCAAGCAAGGGCCGTCACCGCAAGATGACGACCCGGCGCAGACGCTTGAGGGCTGCCCGCCCGATGTCTGCGGGTAGGCCGCTAGAGCCTGTCGGCAACGGCAGGCCGAGATGGATGGCCGCCGCCGGCGCAAACCCCTTGTGGGTACGCGTCGCGCACAGAATCCGGCGTACAGGTCGACTCGTCCGTCGCCCGACAGCTCAGAGACCTGATCAAGGCTCGGAGCTGGTTCTATGTCTGGGCGTCGATGGTCGTTCTTGGTCAACTTTGGCCGGCGTTTGACGCCCTGGAGACGCCCTGAGCGCCGGCTCGCAGTGGCTCGGTGCTGCCGTATCTAGGAGAGCTTCGGACACTCCTCGGGAGCTTGCCTGCCGGGGCGCTTTCCACGCGGGCGACTTCGGCTTCCGGGATCTTCGCCACGAGGATCTCGAATCGGCCGGGGGCTGGGGACGGCCATGCGGTCACCGAAACCTCGCGGAGTTCCTCGGGGGACGCGTCGACCAGGACACCGAAGAGGTAGTGCCCGTTCTCCACGCTGAAGGCGTCCGCCCATAGGTTGATGAGGGCGCCGCTTCTGAGCTCGATGACCCAGTGGGATGGCGGGCCGGCGGATATCGCATGGCGTGTCAGCGTACTGGCGGCAGTGAGAACGGCGCCCACGACAGGTCGGTGGCAAGCCAGTCCCGGGGTTGGACTGGCGCGGCAGCCGGAAGCCCCGACCCCGCGACCAGGCCGACCCGCTGGCTTCCGTAGCGGCCTTCGTGGTCCCATCCGTGGATGGGGTGGGACGAGTGCTTGCCGGAGCTGCTGGCGCACCTGGGGGAGATGGGTCTGGTCGGGCTTGTCAAGATTGACGGGGAACGGGAGCACAAGCCCTGGACCGTGGTGATCTCGGGCGAGGGGCTTGATGGTGCGTCGATCAGAGTCGACGGCAACAGCCTTGACTACTGCCTGCGCCATGCGATCGCCGCGCTTCGTGAGCACTTCCCGGGCGAACTGGCTCTGGACTGAGGTCCGACCCTGGGCGGTGTCCCGGCGGCTGTCGGTGGCTTACCGCCCCGGCGCCGTAGGCGGCCGGGGCGGCTTGCCGCCGGCCGGGCTTGCCGCCCCGCACCGCGCGGAGCGCGGTGCCTTGATGCGGGGGAGAGCATCAAGGCACTTGCGTCGTACTCGGCCACGCCGACCCGGGGTTCACCCTCCGGGTCTACACGCACCTGATGCCGGCCAGTGAGGAGCGGACACGCAACGCGATCGACAGCTTGTTTCGGCCTGCGGCTGACGATTCGGATCCGCGCCCGTGACAGTGCCGCACCTGAACGTCAGACTCGTCCGCGTGGAATTCGTCGAGTTGGGCGCGGTCGCTGCCCCATCTGGTGTCCTGGTTCTCGCCATGGTTGGGCACCTCGACGACATCTGGCCGAGCATCGGGGAACGGCTTTCCGATCGTGCGGCGGCGGTTGCCGCCACCGGTGGTGGCCATATCCACGAATGGCTGTTCGAGGCGATTGCCGTACCTGTCGACACCGACCGTCGCCTTCCCGTGCTGGCGGCCACCCAGCCGTCGCCGTTCTTCGGCGAGACCGTCATCACGATGCTTGAGGTTCGTCTGGGCGGAGAAAGCGCCAACCGGTTGCTCGGCGACCTACCGGCCGACCGGTGCGGCATGGTCCTAGGCGACGCTGTCGCGCTCGATTCGTGGGTCGGCCTGTCCACGGAGCCGCCTACTGACTACGACAACTTCCGTCGGTCTGCCGCGAACCATCCGCTGCACGTCGGCCCGGTCGAGGTCGGTGGCTGCTCCGTCCTCGGCATCGGTTGGAACGAGGGTGATCACTCGATGCGCCATCGGGGAGAGCGGGCGGCGGGTCACGTCTACCCGGTGACGATCACCAATGGCCACTCGTCCGGGGCCGTTCTGCGGTGGGATGTCGACCCCGCCAAGGTTCGACCTGAGGCGGCGATCGGGCGACGTGATCCTTTCTGACGCCCTGACGACGCCCTGACGCCCTGGAGGCGCCCTGAGTGCCGGCTCAGCAAGCCTCGTGCCGGCTTGGCCGTTGCGCCAACGTGCGGGGGTGATCCGCCCATGGGCGAACTACAACTCGTGCCACTCTCCTGCCCGACGAAGATCACCCGTGCGGACGAACTCTTCGACAACCTGCCAGGCGCGGGCGAGGTTGAGAACGAAGTCCGCGGTGAAGTCGACCAGGTCGTCCAGCACCACTACTGCCGCATCTGCTTCCGCAGGCTCATTGGCGGCCAGGAGGGAAATGGAGGCCTCGTCCGTCATCAGATGGACGACCGCCGCAGAACCCGCGAACCCGAGCGTCAGCACAGGGAACACGGTGCTGCCCTGTACTTCGAGGTAGCCGCGCCCCTGGGCACGCAGTTCGTCGAACCGCTCGATGAGGCCGGCGACGTCCGACCGCTCCACCGGAGCGAACTTCCCTGACGTCGGAGACGTGGCGCTCCACGAAATGGTCACCGGGCAACCTCCTCGACGACCACGAGGGTACGGCTGCGGAGCGCGATCAGATTGGGTGTCTCCTGACGTGCCTCATCCCGGTGACCGGGTGACCCGGTGGCAAGCCAGTCCTGTAGGTGCCGCATGACTGGTACGACCGTCACCCCGCCGACCGTGGGGAGATCCCGGTTTCCCAGGACCGGCATATGTGGGACACGCATGTGGGACAGAGGTCGTAGGGTGCCACTGTGACCGAGTTCCGCCCGGTGAGGCTGGTGGCCATCTCGCTGGACTGTCCCGACCCGCAGCGGCTTGCCGACTTCTACCGGGCACTGCTTGGAGGCCGCCAGTTGTGGGCGAAGGAGTCCAGCGTCGGGATCGAGGTGCACGGGGCTGTGCTGGTAGCACAACACGTCGCCCGTTACGTCCCCCCAGTCTGGCCGGGAACGGCGATCGTGCACCTCGACTTCACCGCCGACGATCTCCGGATGGCTGAGGAGCGGGCGGTAGCGCTCGGGGCCGCGCTGCCGGAGCAGCCCGACCCTCGGTGGCGAGTGCTGCTCGATCCGGCCGGCCATCCGTTCTGCCTGACACCGTTCACACCGGACTCGGTGGCCTGACCGCTGATCCGCCACTTTGCTGCCCGCGCCCGCGCCCGCGCCCGCGCCCGCGCCCGCGGCCCACGCCGGCAGGGGATTGTCTTGATACCGGCGCAGTGGACGCCATGCTGGTGATGCCGGAAGTCGGTGCAGGTGATCAACCCATCTTCACGATGTAGCCCTCGTCTGCGCACGCCGTCTGCAACCCGGACACGTGTGTGCCCATTGGGCCCAGCAACGCCAACGCCCCACCGTTCTCACCGTCCGGCATCTGATCCACCTGCCAGGCGATGTCCATCAACGCCGTCCCATGCTCGCGGATCTTGTCGTACCGGGAGTCTTCGAAAATCTTGCGGGCTTCCCGATACTCGGCCTCGGTCATCTTGTCGTCGTCACCGGACGTCTTGGCGCTGCCATCGATGTTCTTGTCCTCGGCCATCGCCCTGCACGCGGCGATTCCCGAGTCCTCCTTGATGAACCGGTCGTACGCGGCCCACCCGCCAACACCGATGATGAGCACGGCGATGACCGCGGCACCGGCGACGATCAGCGGTGTGTGGCTCGGCTTAACCGGCGGTGTTGGTGTCTCCTGCCCGGGGTGCCCGTGCGTGTCGGCGGGCGGGTTGGGCCACTGCTGCGGCGCCGGGTAGGCGGGCGGGGCCTGCGGGTACGGCTGGGCGGCTTGCTGCTGCGGGTACTGGTCGGTCACGGTGTGCTCCCCACGTTGTGATCAACCGTTGATGCTGGTCGGCGCGGGTGCGGTGGGACGACGGTCTGTCGGGTTGGTGACTGCGGGTGTGGCTGGTCAGGGGATGCGACGTCGGCCCTTCACCGCCGCCGGGCCGTACTTTGGCTGACAACCGAGCCGCCCCGCACTCCCCGCATGGCCAGCGAATAGCCCTGGGGCGCGGGGATGGTCACTAACCGTCGTCAGTTTGTGACGTGGTTGGGGTCGCAGATTGACTCGGCGCTGCGACCTTCGGGGCATGACCGTTCAGGTGCTGATGAAGGCGCGGCGGATCATTGCTGTGCCGGTCGTTGCGATGGTCGTGCTGGCCGGGACGACGGTACGCCGTGCCGCGAGCCGCGACCTCGCCGACCGTGGTACGTCTGGAGGGGTTCCCACCCGATCCGGCCCCTGACCCGAACGCGGTCTTCCGGATGTACGGAGTCGCCAGTGACAGCAGCTTCACCTCGCGTTCGATGACCTTCCGGCTCGCTGAGGTGGAAAGTCTGCGGCCCGGATCGGTGCTGATCACCGACATCGTGGACGGCGGCGAGGAGCAGCGGAGTGTGGCCATCGAGGAGTTCGCGAGCCTCGGAAGGGACGCATGCTGACCCGCGCTGGTGGGCTGATCCCTCTGGACCGCGTCTGCGCCCTGTCTCCCGGTGATCGTGAAGAAAGGACGAGGGCGCGTGTCGGCCACCGGACGTCGGTCACGGCCGGTTGGCATTCCGGATATCCGCCGCCTGCCGCCGGGTCTGATGGCACCCTGAACCCGGGGAGTGCGGTCGCGAACCCGGGAGAGGCGGCATCGGGATCACGGTGAACGGTTTCTGATGCGTACCGTGTTGATCGTGTTGATCGTGTTGGCCGTGCTGGCGGCGGCCGTGGTCGTGGACCTGGCCTCCGGCGTGCTGGTTCGCCGGGTGGCCCGTGGCCGCTACAAGTGGCTGTTGGAGCCGCTGCGGCTCGCCTGTCGCCGCCCGGCAGCCACGGTCCTGCTGGTCGGGGCGCTGTACTACGCGCTGCCGCCCGGACTGGCCGGGTGGCCGCGTCATCTGCGGCACGCCATTCTGCTGGTCCTGATCGCCGTCGGTGCGTGGTTGGTGGTCAGGGCACTGCACGTCGCCGAAGCGGTCGCGTTCAGCCGGCTGCCGGGCGACTTGGCCACGAGCCGGCGGGTCCGGCGGGCCAGGACCCAGATCCGTCCGGTGCGGCGGCTCACCGTGGCTGTTGTCACGGTCCTCGCGATCGGTCTGATCCTGATCACCTTCCGGCCGGTACGCCTCTTCGGCATCTCGATTCTGACCTCGGCCGGGGTGGTCGGCGCGGTGATCGGCCTCTCCGCCCGAACCGCGCTCGGTAACGCGTTCGCCGGCATCCAGGTCGCCTTCGCCGACGGCCTACACGTCGGCGATGTGCTGGTGGTGGACGGCGAATGGGGCCGGGTCGAGGAGGTGAAGCTGACCAACGTGGTGATCCGGCTCTGGGACGAACGGATACTCATCCTGCCGACCACGTACTTCACCGAGCGGCCGTTTCAGAACTGGACCCGCGACGAGTCGCGGGTGATCGGCAAGATCCAGATTCATGTCGACCACACCGCGGACCTGAACGACCTGCGCCAGGAGGCGCGCCGACTGGTCGAGTCCTCACCGCTGTGGGATCGAGACCGGTGGGTGCTCCAGATGGTCGACGCCACCCCACAGACCGTGGTCATCCAGGTGCAGGCCTCGGCCGCCGACGGCGCCAGCGCCTGGGACCTGCGCTGCGACCTGCGCGAGGGACTGATCCGCTACCTACGCGACCAGCACCCCCAGTGGCTACCCCGCACCCGCAGCCAGTACCAGCCCTGAGCTGCGGGTGCCGACCTGGCGCGGGAAGCCGCCACGGACCTCGCTGACCGGCTCCGCAATCGGGTCCGGGAGGTCGACTGGGCGGTACGTTTGCAGGTGGCGCGGCTCGTTGACGTGCCGGCCGACCTCGGCCAGCTCATCGAGGCTGCCCGGCGCCGGATGCTGGCCGAGGGCTGGAGTCTGGTCCTCTGCGTGACGGACCTGCCGTTGGAGACCGCGCGGCGGCCCGTGGTCGCGCACGCCAGCCCCACCCATGGCGTCGCGGTCCTTTCCATGCCCGCGCTCGGCCCTGTCGCCGTGGCCCGGCGGATGGCCGAGGCCGGGGACCGGCTCGTCGCGGCACTGCTCGGCGATACCGACGCGGTCGACGACCCGGTACGGACCGGCCCGCGCCGTCGGCGCCTGACCATCGGACGGCGAGCCCGGGAACTCGGCGCGGGCGTGAACCCCCAGGCATCCGGCATCGCGCTGCTGGCCGGGGTGATCGGCGGCAACCTGCGGTTGCTGCTCGGCATGCTCCGGGCCAACCGGCCGTGGCGGCTGGCCGTCCGGCTCTCTCGCGGCGATGCTCGGTCGCTACAGGTCCTGACGCAACCCAGATTCGCCCTGCCAGCGTGTCCACACGACGGGCTCCCCACTCGGGGCCGGCCAGACCTGCACGCGCAGCCGCTCCATCGTCTGCGGGGCCTCGTCGGAGTCGATCCCCAAGCGCTCCGCCTCGGCGAGGTTGCTGCTCGCTGCCCGGACACGAACGGGCCCCACCGGCACCTGGATCCTCACGGCATCCGGCTCGTAGTCGGTGCAACCCATGACCACGAGGAGGCCCGACCGAACCTGCATGCTCCCCTCGACCACATGGTCGTAGTCGGTGAAGTCGTCGGCGGGCGGGGCGTCCAACACGTCGACTCGCACCGCCACCGTGACATTTACCGACGTCCCGATGGCTATCGCGTCGTCGACCACGGCCAGGCGGTCGACAACCGCCTGATCGGTCCACGCCCCACTCAGATCGCCCGTTGACCCCTCATCGCTCAGGTGGATCTGGTGGTAGTCCGCGAACAGTTCCACGTCCAACGAATCCACGCTCGCTCCTTCACGGATTCATCTGTGACGGACTATCAGACCGGGTCTGCGATCCGTCGACTACGAGGGGAGCGGCCCCGGCGAGAGCTTTGACCGTCACCGTGGGTGTCGGAAGGACGCATGCTGACCAGCGCTGATGGGCTGATCCGCCCGGACCGGCTCGGCACTTGCCTACCGGCCATTGGGTCAGCGCGCGGTGGTTATGACCGCTCGGTGATCTGAGCGACGAACGCCCGCCAGGCCGCCGGACCGAAGGTCAGGGCCGGGCCGGCAGGGTCCTTGCTGTCCCGCACGCCGACGACGCCGGGCAGGTTGTCAGCGACCTCGACGCAGTTGCCTCCGGACGAGCCGCTACGCCGGGACTTGCGCCAGATGGCGTTAGTGAGATCCATGATGGCTGTGCACTTCCTTCATCAGCTCGTTGGACTGTCGGCGCGGGAGTGCTTCGTTCCTCACGTTCTCCCACCTCGTCTGAAGAGTATGTAGTTCATCTTCGTTATCGACCACGATCCCGCCCAGCTGATTTTCGAGGTGCCCGACCCAGGACCCGTCGCCGGCCCGGGCCAGTGCGAATGGCCCGGACAGCCCGATGTGCAGACCGACACCGGCTGGGATCACGTGGATGTGGACGTGGGGCAGCTCGGCGACGGTGATGAGGTGGGCGACCTGCTCGGCCATGATGCCGGCGTGCTCGTCACCGGCCCGGCGAAGCGTGGACTCATCAAGCACGGCCACCACCTGCGGTGGCGTGTCACCGGTCAGGATCTTGTGTCGGCTCATCCGAGCGCTGACCTGTTGGTCGACCTCCGTGGCGGACATGAGGTCGTTCAAGCGCATCACGACGTGGGCGTAATTCTCGGTCTGGAGTAGGCCCGGAATCAGTAGTGGCTCGAACAGACGAAGCTGTCGCGCGCCGCGCTCGGCGTCCAGCCACGGCAGAAACCACGACGGCGCGCCGAGTTTCACCACCAGGCGTCCGAACAACCCGTCGTTGTTGAAGGCCCGGTCAGCGCCCTTGATGAAGTCGATCGTCAGTGCCCGGGTGCCGCTCTCCACGGCGCTGACGTGCGAGGCGCTGAAACCCGCTGCTCGGCCGAACGACTCCTGCGTCATCCCGGACGCTCCGCGAGCGCGGCGGATCTCGCTCACGATGAAGTCCGCGAGAGGACTCGGCGCGTCAGCCATACAACGCTCCTCAAATCGGAGATCGACTACCCGAGGTGCCCCACGTCGCGGCCCTGTTAGGCCAGGTCACCCCGGATGCCGTGAGCACCTTCCGAGCGTAGTGGCCTACACAGCAGAGTGTCACCAGGCGGCGCGGCTGGCAGGCCCACGAGATCTGACGGTCGCGTTCGTAGCGGGGCCGCTCCCGACGGGCGAGCACTCACGGGAGCGGCCCTTCCCAACGGCACCAAAGGGGGAGACCGTGCCCGACGACAAACCCGAAAAGCACAATTCAAAACCGGCAAGCCTGCCGTACGCGAGCTGCGCTGTCGCGTACCCATGGGGGTTGCGGTGATCGGGAAGATGACGGCCGGCGACGTGGTCTGCCTGACCGCCGCGGCGAGCGTGCAGTTCCTGCGCCCGATCTTCGCGCGCGTCATCCGCGAGTTGCCCGATCGGCACACGTACCACGGGTGGGTGTGGATTGAGGGTTACCAGCTGAACGCGGCGGGCGACGCGGTGGCGCGGCGCGAGTTGTACGTGCTGCGTGCGGGCGTGCGGTTGCAGGCCCTGCCGGTCAAAAGGCGGCGACGCCCGGTGCGGGTCGGATGACCGCGCGTCCTCGCCCGCACCTGCCGATGCGCCCGGCGCGGCTGTTGAGCGGCCTGCGCCCGCTGTGCCGATCCGCACCCCGGCCGAGGGCTGGGCCACCCGGCCGGGGTGCGGATCTGTGGAAGCCAGCCCCGCAGGGCCGGCGGCCGTCAGTGCTTCTTGAACACCGGCATGGTGTCCAGCGTGGTGGTGATGTTCTGCGTGGTGCCGCCCTGGTACGTCTTCCCGGTGAAGATGTCGGTCCAGGTGTTGCCCGGCGGGAACCACACCGACGTGGTGGCGGTGGTGCCGGGCGTCGTCACGGGTGCCACCAGGTAGTCCGGGCCGTAGAGGTACTGGGAACCGGCGGTGGCGTACGCGGCCTGCTCATTCGGGTACGCCAGGTACATCGACCGGACGATGGGCGTACCCGTGCGGGTGGCCTCCTTGGCGGCGGCGTAGGTGTATGGCTGCAGTTCCTTGCGCAGGTTCAGGAACTTCTTGGCCGACGCGTTCGCCTCCGGGCCGTACTGCCAGGGCAGCCGGTCGCTGTGGTTGGAGTGCAGCCGGTCGATCGGTTGGAACGTGCCGAACTGCACCCACCGGGCGTAGAGGTCGTCGGGCAGCTTCGTGCTGCCCGGCTCGGTGCCCGGCTCCTGCAGGCCGCCGGTGTGCCCGCCGATGTCGTGGCTGACCGCGGCCAGCCCGGTCGCTGCGGACTCGCCCGGCGTGTAGCCGACCTCCATCTGAAGGGTCGACCAGTCGGAGGTGGTGTCGCCGGTGAAGTGCAGCGTGGTGCGCTTGTCGGCCCACGGTCCGGTCGCCACCGGGGTCGGGCTGCCGTAGCCGCCGGCCTGCAACGATCCGTACGCCCGGGAGAACGCGAAGCCGGTCTTGTCGGCGTACTGCTGGTTGATCCAGGCGTCCCCGGTCACCCCGGCGAGCGACGACTTCGTGTTGTCGCAGCACCAGTCCAGCCACCACAGGTCCGGGCCCTTGCTGCCCTTGGGCAGCATCTCGTCGTGCAGCTGCAGGTATGCCTTGAGCTGGTCCGGGTCACCGAAGTCGAACGTGTAGCAGTCCGGGCCGCCGTTGCAGCCGACGCGTTGCAGCTTGCCCTTCGCGGTGGCCTGCGCCTTGGCGAACTTCGGGTCCGAGCCGAGGATGCTCGGGTGGATGTTGATGCCGGTGTGCAGGCCCTGCTTCTTGGCCCACTGGAAGAACGCCTTCGGGTCGGGGATCCGGGTGGGGTCGATGCTCCAGCCGTTCCACTTGTCCGGGGACTTGACGTCGGTGTCGAGGACGAGCACGTCCAGTGGCATGCCCTCGGTCTTGGCCCGGGCGACCAGGTTCTGGAACTCGGTGGCGGTGCGGTCGTAGTACTCGGAGTACCACACCCCGTACGCCCACTCGGGCAGCAGCTTCGTCGGCCCGGTCAGGGTCGACAGGTCCTGCAAGGCGCGGGTGAAGTCCTGCCCGTACGCGAAGACGTAGCCGTCCTGTTCGGGGGCGGGCCGGGGCTTGGTGTTGCTCAGGGCCGAGGCCGAGTCGTCGAGCAGGTACCAGCCGTCCTGGTAGAGCAGGCCCGGGGCGGTGAGCGCGGCACCGGTCACGCCGTCCAGGCCCCGGCGGTAGCCGCCGAGCGGCGCGTGCGGGGCAAGCAGCGGGGAGTCCTTGCCCGTGACGGCGACCGTGTCGATGTTGACGTTGCAGCTGGCGTCCGTGGGGCAGCCCAGGCTCACCGTGTTGGTGCCACGGTCGAGGTGGACCGGAACGGAGACGGTGTTCCAGTAGTCCCACCCGCTGGTCGGCGGAAGGGTCGCCGTGACCGGCGCCGCCGTCCCGGCCGTGACCGACATGGTGCGCGCCTGGCTCGGCTGGGCGCCGGCCTGGCCGTTGGCGTACCGGATCTGCACCTGGTAGTCACCTGCGGCCGGAACATCCGTCACGGTGAGCGCGACAGCGGACGTGGTGCTCTCCAGGCCGGCCAGGAATCCCGTACCGGAGGCGCCGTTGTGGTCGTTCGCGGGCTTCGCGCCACCGGTGAGCGCGCCGGTTTCGGCCTCACCCAGCGTGCCGAACCGCAGTGACTGCGGCTGGGGTGCGGCCGGCGCCGGGTACGCGTCACCCGGGTTGACCACCGCGAGGCTGTCGATGTTCACGTTGCCGGAGTCGTTGGGGCCCCGCACGACGCTGATCTCGTGGCGGCCCGCGGCGAGGTCGACCGGCACGTCGGCCAGCGCCCAGGTGTCCCAGTTCGCGGTGGGCGGCAGCGTCAGCGTGTGGCCGGCGACGCCGTCGACCTGCACCGTCAGGGTGCGGGCCACGTTCTGCCCGTCGCCGCCGGTGCTGTTGGCGTAGCGAACGGTGAGCTGCTTCGTGCCGGCTTCCGGCGCGTCGAGCGCAAAGGTGACCGAGTCGCCGGACGAGGCGAAACCGGCAGCGAAGCCGCGCCCGGTGTGTCCCTGGTGGTCGGTGGCCACGCCGGGACCGTTCAGCTGTAGCGCCTCGGCCTCGCAGAGCGCGCCGAACGTGCAGGCCGGCGCGGTGTGGCCGGCCCAGGGCTGGCCCTGAACGAGCTGCTTGCCGGCCTTGAGCTGCACGGTCAGGTTGTCGGCGGTGAACGCCCCCGAGCCGACCTGATAACGCAGCGTCATCGCGCCGGTGTCGATGGTGAGCCAGCCGTTCTCGACGTGCTGGGTGAAACGCGTACGGGGGAAGTCGTCGCGCCCGATGGCGTTGAAGGTGGCGGCGTCGGTGAACGTGCCGTCCTTCTGGTACTCGGTGCGGATCAGGGTCGGGGACAGCACCTCGAAACGTGCGTTGCCCGACCGAACGGCCCCGTCTTTCGCCTTGTCGCGGCCGGCCTGGGCCGGCGCGGACGGAGCGAGCGCCAGCCCCGTGACGAGAATGCCGAGTGTGGCGGCGGCGGTCGCACGGCGGCGCGGTGAGTGCCGATAGAGCAAGATGCGCTCCTCGTCTCATATGGAGGAAATGAGTCGATGACAACGCTGTCACTCGCCGGAAACACCTGTCAACGGGCCTTGGAGGGTGTCCCTTCTCTCTTTCGTCGGCGGCCGTACTCGTCCGGCAGTCGGCGACGAGCACGGGTCGCAGTGGGGTGAGGAAGGCGTCGCGGTCCGTGGTCGGACTGTGGCATGGTGCGGTCGTGGGTGAGACGGGGCGCCGCGCTGGTGTCGATGGCCACTGCGTCGCTCACGGTCGTTGACACGTACCCGGAACCAGGTTCGGCTGGTTGTCGGATCGGGACCCTCGCTGGTCGTCTGGTTGGTGAAGGCGCATCACCCGCCTCGTGCCGTAGACCGTTGTTGGAGGAACGATGAAGTACGTGCTGATGTTCGTCGACTCGCCACAGTTCGCCGCCGACCTGGCCGCCATGGATGAGCCCGAACGGAACCGGGCCTACGCCCGCGTGCAGCAGTGGTTCGCCGACCACCACGACAAGGTCACTCATCACGCCTACCTGATGCCACCGGACACCGCCACCACCCTGCGGCTGGACCGAGGCGAGCCGCTGGTGTCCGATGGTCCGTTCGTGGAAGGCAAAGAGGTTGTCAGCGGCTACGCCGAAATCGAGGTGGCCAACCTTGACGAGGCGCTGCGGGTCGCCAGCTCCTGGCCAGCCTGCCCGGTGGTGGAGATTCGCCCCATCGCCGGATGAGCCAACCGACGTACGCCGAGCTGGCTCGCGTGGTCCGCGATCACGCGGGCCGGCTCGCCGCGTCCCTGGTGCATCTGGTTGGTGATTTCAGCGCCGCCGAGGATCTCGTCCAGGACGCCATCGAGGCCGCGCTGACGCACTGGCCGGTCGAGGGGATCCCTGACCGGCCGGATGCCTGGATGTACACGGTGGCCCGTCGTCGAGGTCTGGATCAGATTCGCCGCGAGCAGCGCCACCGACGGAAGCTGGCGCTGGTGGCGTGGCCGGCCGAGCCGCCACCGGAGGACCGACTTCGGCTGATCTTCACCTGCTGCCATCCGGCTCTGCCCCGTGCCGCCCAGGTCGCCCTCACGTTGCGGGTGGTGTGCGGTCTGACCACCGAGCAGATCGCCCGAGCGTTCCTCGTCCCGGAGGGAACCGTCGGGCAGCGCATCACCCGGGCCAAACGAAAAATCAGCGACGCGGCCATCCCGTACCGGATCCCGTCGGCGGACGAACTCGGCTCCCGGCTCAGCGAGGTCCTTGCCGTGATCTATCTGCTTTACAACGAGGGGTACCTGTCCACGGTCGGCGACCAGGTCCAATCCCGCGACCTGGCCGACGACGCCGAGTTCCTCGCCGCTCTGCTGCACCAACTCATGCCCACCGAACCGGAGGTCGCCGGCCTGCTCGCGCTCATCCGGCTGCACCGAGCCCGGACCAGCGCCCGCTTCGACCGGGACAATGAGATCGTCCAGCTCCAGCACCAGGACCGATCCCTCTGGGACCACCGGGCCATCGCCGCCGCCGGTCGGCTGATCGCCCAGGCGGCAGCGCGGAGACGACCAGGCCCGTACCAACTTCAAGCCGCCATCGTCGCCTGTCATGCCGAGGCAGCCAGCTGGGAGGAGACCGACTGGACCCAGATCACCGTGCTCTACGACCTGCTGCTGCGCCTGGCCCCATCACCGGTCACCCGGCTGCACCGGGCGATCGCGCTGCGCTACGTCAGCGGATCGTCAGTCGCGCTCGCGGACATCGACGTCCTGGCCGGTGAACTGGACGGCTACCACCTGTTCCATGCCACCCGAGCCGAACTGTTCCGCGACCTCGGCGACGCCACCCAGGCACGCACCGCCGACGAACGGGCCCTCGCCCTCGCCACCAACCCGGCCGAACGCTCCCTCCTGCGCCACCGCCTCACCTGGGGTTGAACGGGCGAGACAAGGCGTACTGGAGTCCGAGAGCAGGTCGAAGTAGCCGAGCACGTCGTCCTGTGTGGGCATCGCTCACTGTGCCGTCATCCCAGCATCGACTCCTCCGGTCACGCGTTCGAGGCACCGCAGGCAGGGTTATCCCGCCGCTGGGACAAGGTCGCGATGACTGGGCGGCGCAGCGCAGCGAGTTGTTCGGCGTCATCGTGCTGGTCGTGTCCCTGGTGACGATCGGGCACCGTCACCTCCACAATCCGGGCCACGGTTGACCGCTGCCGGGACCTGGCCGACAGGACAGAGACGATCAACGGCGCGGACCTGTTAATCAGTCTTGACTGCCAGGACCTCAACCGGCCCGGAGAGGACGCCCCCTTCCGCCCTGTTGCCCGGGTGCGCTGTCGCGCCGCACCGAGGATCAACTCCGGTCCGGCCGACCGGACCGCACCCGAGACCACCTGCGCAGCAGAGCCGCGCCGACGAACAATCCGCCGGCCGCGAGAAAAAGCCAGCCGGATTTGAGTTGCCCATCCCCGGGATTCGCCGGCTTATCGCCGTCGACGACCTCATTGAGAAAGGCGATCACCCCGGTGACTGCGGCGACCAAGGCGAGGAGGGTGGCAAGGATGCCGAAAAAGGCAATGACACCGTCTGTCCATCGACGCATAAATCCACTTCCCGCGAACAGTGGTTTGGTCGGCCACCAGGTGACCGACCAAACCAGTTGCTAGGCGAAACCCGTCAGCAGTTGGTGAGTTCCCAGTCCATCGGCAGCAGATACTCTATCACGTAGTATTCGTCCATCGATGCCCGGAAGAGGTTGAGCGGCCCGAGGCTGGGTGCGTCAAGTTGGCCGGACCCGTAGTCGATCTGAGCGGTGGCTGCGGCACCGAAGACGGGGTTCGACGTAGCCGAGGTCGTCGTCCTGGCCGAGAACTTGTAGGTGTGGGCCGGGGTGGAGTCGACGTTGAACACGTAATAGTTGCCGTCCTCGAGACCGTGCCAGTAGTAGTGGATCAATTCACTGGTTCCGTCCCCCTTGCTGGTCTGAATGTCCCACAGGGTCTGCATGAAGGGCGTGGCGTCCCGAGACCACCCGAACTGGATCAGCTGTCGCGTGCTCGCCTGTGAGGAACTGAACGTGAACGGCGAGATGGTCGTCTCGACGTAGTGCCCGCCCTGGAAGAAGGGATTGACGTATGCATTCATCTGGGAGGGCTGCGGCCAGTCGATCGGTACCGTGATGTTCAGGTCCATGGCGATGTTCGCCGAGGACGTGTGCGGGCTCTGGAAGAGCCCGTCCTGCGCGTCGAACGCCTGCGCGTAGCCCCACAGGGTGTCGTAGGCCTTCGCCATCGCGTACTGGCTGCCGCTTGCCGGCGGCGGAGGTGTTGCGCTCACCGAGTTCGGGTAGTAAGCGCAGTAATAGTGGTTGAAGTCGTCCGCCGGGCCGTTGGAACGGTCTGCCCCGGTCGCGTTTGTGGACTTCTGGGCCTTCGGCGCGGGGGCCTTGCTGCTGAACTGCAGTCTCGAACCGAGGGATTGGACATTGAGTTCCGCCGTAGTGAATCCACGACCCTTGCTCGCAAGCGGCTCGGCCAGTTTCGCCGTCGCCGGAACGTCCTTGAGGTCGAGCGGCTTTGGGACGTCCCCGTCGACGCCCGCACCCGGCCGATAGTCGCCATAGGCGGGAGCCTGATCCGCCGCAGCGTTGGTGACCGGTGCCACAGCCGCCAACAATCCACCGAAGACAACGAAGGTGAGCGCCCTCCGGAATCCCCTGTTTCGCCACCTCGCGCTCCGGACCGAATGCATTCCGGATTTCCGCTGTTCGCCTCGGTTGCGATGGAACGCTTTCATGCACTCTCCTGTCCATCAGACATGGGAGGTGTGGCACACGCGTTGTCGCGTAGCCCGCATGCCCCCGCTTTCCGACGACGACAGTAGCGACGAACGTCTAACTCCGGTACCCCGGCGTTGCCAATGCACTGACTGTCTGTAAGGAGCGCGCCGACCCGCGACCACGACGGACAGGATTAGCTTTCGGAAAGGACCCCGCAGGCGATGATAGCGATTGTGGCGACATCTACCGGTCCGGGGGACGGGTGTGTGACCACCGCATTTCGACCCAGAGAGTAGTCGCCGGACTGCACCATATGAAAAGAGTAATGACGCACCACGGGCTTGATCATGGCGCTCCGGGACGCATGCGGGAGAGCACGCACCACCGCGTAGCGGGCCGTCGGCCACCCCTTGATCATCGCCGCCACCTGCCTGTTCGGCGTGCGGATCTTCTACGCGCTGTACCGCGTATTGCGGCTGTTTGGGCGCTGTTCGCTGTCGCCGCGCGCATGTTCCGCTGAAGGCCGTTCCCGGCAGAGCGGCTTCGCTGATCTTGATGCCGGCTCCGGTGTCAGGTGACGGCGTGACGTGAACTCGGCGGAGCACAGCAGCGGCTCCAGCCTCAGGAACTCGACCACCTAGTCAGCCGGGGGCGGGAGGTCAGCAGCGGGGAGCGGCCAGCGGGGCGCCACCGGCGAGCGCTTCGACTGGCGCCGTCGGCGTTACCGACTCGGTCGGCGTCGGCGACGGCGACGCGGTAGCGCTCGGTAGGGCCGGGGCCGAGGGTGAGCTGCTGGGCATGGGGGCGGGGCTGACCAGGGAAACCGTGCTGCGTTGCACCTGCTTGGTGACCATCCGGATGCTGGCGGCGGTGGCCTGGCGTCCGTACACGTCGGTGACCTTGATGGTGTACGGCCCGGGGCCGAGCCCGCCCTCGACGGTCCAGTAGTTGTCGCTCTGCCGGGCGGCCTTGCGGAAGCCGCCGCTGGTCCCCTTCGCCTCGACCGAGCGGAGTGGGTTGCCGTGGTTGCCGACCTGCACCGCGAACCAGTATTTCGAGGCGCCGCCCTTGATCCGGAAGGTGAGCCCGCCGTCGAGTGGCGGGTTCACCACCGCCCGGTACGTCACGGACGCGATGCCCTGTGACCGGTCGGCGATCTTCGTGAACGCCTCGGTGGAGAGGTCGATCTTGTTGGGTCCGCAGCCGCCGCACTGGTCCATGACCATCACCCGGACCTTGCCCTTGGGGCCGCTCACCTCCAGGTAGCTGCCGCAGGCCGCCGATCCGGAGTACTGGGATGCGCCGAGGGCCACGTAGAGCCGATCCGCCGGGGGACCGGGGAAGGAGCAGTTGCCGCCGGAGCGGCCCGCGTCGTAGAAGCTGGCCTTTCCCTTGTGGACGGCGTTGCCCGTCGGCGGCGCGGCGCAGGCCGGGGTGGCACCGCCGCGGACGGCGAGGGTGATGCCGAGGACGGCGGCCAGGGTGGTAACCCCGACGCCGGCCAACCAGTGCCGGGCCCGCCGACTCAACCGGGGCGTGCTGCTCGCCGGGGTGTCGTTGTCGGGGGCCGCGCCTGGTGCCGTCACGGCGCCTGATGTTGCCGCAGCACCTTGCGGCAGCGCAAAGCCGTCCCGCGGATTGTCACTCGCCGGATCGGCGGGGACGCAGTCCGTTGAGGGCGGTGCTGACGACGAGGTCGGCGTACTCGGCGGTGAGCGGCCCGCTGCGGTGCAGCCATCGGTTGAGAATGGGCCCCCAGATCATGTCCACCGCCACGTCGAGGTCGACGTCCTCGGCGAGCTGGCCGGCCCGCTGGGCGCTGCGTAGGCGTTGCCGCTTGGCCTCCCGTAACGGCCCGTCCAACCGTTGGGCGTACGCGGCCGCCAGCTCGGGATCGAGCGCGATCTCGGTGGCCAGCGCGCGCATCGGTTGCTCGTACCGGGGGTCGTTCATCTCCTCGACGGTGGCGCGCAGCACCAGGGTCAGGTCCGTCGCCAGGTCGCCGGTGTCCGGCAGCGTCGGCGGCCCGCCCTCGGCAGCCTCGCTGAGCAGGAGGAAGGCGTCGAAGATGACCGCGCCCTTCGACGGCCACCAGCGGTAGATGGTCTGTTTGCCGACGCCGGCCCGCGCGGCGATGCCCTCGATGCTGAGCTTCGCGTACCCGACGTCCTGAAGCAGGTCGAAGGCCGCGGTGAGGATGGCGCGCCGCGACGTCTCGTTCCGGCGGGCCGTGTTGGGCGTCATGGGACGCCACGATAGCAGCACGAGACGAACCGTCTCGTCTTGACGGCGGCGACGACACGCCCTACTGTTCACCGCATCGGCGAGACGAACCGTCTCGTCTCGCAATGACTGAGGGAGAACACCTTGCGTACTGCCGCCCCACGTACCTGGTTCATCACCGGCGCCAGCCGTGGCCTGGGCCGGGCCTTCGCCGACGCCGCGCTCGACCGGGGTGACCGGGTGGTCGCCGCGGCCCGGACCATCGCCCAGGCCGACTTCGACGAGAAGCACGCCGATCGTCTGCTGGCTCTGACCCTCGACGTGACCGACCGGGCGGCGGTCATCGCCGCCGTGAACACCGCCGTCGAGCACTTCGGCCGGCTCGACATCGTCGTCAACAACGCCGGAACCCTGTCCATGGGCATGATCGAAGAGTTCACCGAGGCTGAAGCCCGAGCCCAGTTCGAGGTCAACCTCTTCGGCGCGCTCTGGGTCAGTCAGGCCGTGCTGCCGCACCTGCGCGCCCAACGGTCCGGACACATCGTGCAGGTCTCCAGCATCGCCGCGCTCGGCGGCTTTCCGAGCACCGGCCTGTACAGCGCGAGCAAGTTCGCCCTGGAAGGCATGAGCGAGGCGCTGGCGATGGAGGCCGCCGCCTTCGACATCACGGTCAGCATGGTGCAGCCGGGTGGGTACTGGACCGACCTCTACACCAGCGTGCGCGCCACCACCCCGATGGACGCCTACGCGCCGCTGCGCGCCGAGCTGGAGCGGCAGTGGGCGGACGGTTCAATCGACAGCGAACCCCGGCTGGCCGCCGAGGCGCTGCTGCGCCTGGTCGACAGCGACGACCCGCCGCTGCGACTCCTGCTCGGGAGCATGGTGTACGACCTGGCGTTCGACATCGCCCGCCAGCGGATGGACACCTGGGCGGCCTGGGAGCAGGTCAGTCGCGCCGCCGAACACGCCGTCGCCGCCCCCGGAACGCACTGAGCGCCGTATCGCCACGGGCCTCGGCTGCGGCGCTCTAGGCTCCGAGATATGGCGGCGGCGTGCCCATTCTGAAATGGCGCACAGGCCCACGATTTCTCCTCGCGAGGCGCAAACCTAGACGGAGAGGAACCACGCATGGCTGTCAAAACCAAGACCCGTCCGGGCACCACGGAGATTCGGCCGTTCTCGGTCGACATTCCGCAGGCCGACCTCGATGACCTGAAGAGGCGCATCAAGGCCACCCGCTGGCCGGACAAGGAAACGGTGGACGACCAGTCGCAGGGCGTGCCACTCGCGACGATTCAGGCCGTCGCCCGCTATTGGGAAAAGGAGTACGACTGGCGCAAGGTCGAGGCGCGGCTGAACTCCGTACCGCAGTTCCTGACCACCATCGACGGGGTGGGCATCCACTTCATCCACGTGCGCTCCAAGCACGAGGACGCGCTGCCGCTCATCGTCACCCACGGGTGGCCCGGGTCGATCATCGAACAAATGAAGATCATCGAGCCGTTGACCGACCCCACCGCGCACGGCGGGAGCGCCTCCGACGCCTTCCACCTGGTGATCCCGTCGCTGCCCGGGCACGGCTTCTCCGGCAAGCCGACCGCGTCAGGCTGGAACCCGCAGAAAATCGCGACCGCCTGGACCGAACTGATGAAGCGCCTCGGCTACGACCGGTTCGTCGCGCAGGGCGGCGACTGGGGCGCCGTCGTCGTGGACCAGATGGGCCTCCAGGCACCCCCGGAACTGCTCGCCATCCACACCAACATGCCCGGCGCGATCCCACCCGAGATCGACCTGTTGTTCCAAGGCGACACCACCGGCGCGAACAACGCCATGGGCTCACTGCCATCCGGTCTGTCCACCGACGAGATGCGTGCCGCCGAGGAAGCCAACTACGTCTGGAAGCACGTCGCGTACGCCCTCATGATGGCGACGCGTCCGCAGACGCTGACCGGGTTGGCGGATTCCCCGGTCGGTCTGGCGTCCTTCCTGCTCGACCACGACGCGAAGAGCCTGGCCCTGATCGCGCAGGTCTTCGACGGGGCGAAAGCGGGCCTGACGCGCGACGACATCCTGGACAACATCTCGCTCTACTGGCTGACGAACACCGCGGTCTCCGCGGCCCGGCTGTACGCGGAGAACAAGCTGTCGTTCTTCGCCGCCAAGGGCGTGAACATCCCGGTCGCGGTGAGCGTCTTCCCTGACGAGCTCTACGAGGCGCCGCAGAGCTGGGCCGAGCAGGCATACTCCAACCTCATCTACTACAACAAGCTCGACGTGGGCGGGCACTTCGCGGCCTGGGAACAGCCGAAGATCTTCTCCGAAGAGCTTCGCACCGCCTTCCGGTCGCTGCGCTAGATGGCCGTGCACCTGCCCCCGCTGAACGGGGCGGCCGAGTGGCTCAACACCGAGCCACTCGGCCCCGCCGACCTGGGCGGGCGCGTCGTCCTGGTGAACTTCTGGACGCTGACCTGCATCAACTGGCTGCGTCAGGAGCCGTACGTGCGGGCCTGGTCGCAGGCCTACCGCGACGACGGGCTGGTCGTCATCGGGGTGCACACGCCCGAGTTCGGATTCGAGCACGACCTCGAGTGGGTGCGGCGGGCGGTCGCGGCCCGGTCCATCGACTACCCGGTGGCGGTCGACAACGACTACGCGATCTGGCGCGCCTTCGACAACCACTACTGGCCGGCGCTCTACTTCATCGACACCGACGGCGTCATCCGCGACGACCACTTCGGGGAGGGACAGTACGAGCAGTCCGAACGGGTGCTGCAACAACTGCTCGGCGTCGAGCGGGACCCCGTACCCGTGCACGGCCTCGGCCCGGAGGCCGAGGCCGACTGGAACAACCTGCGCACACCCGAGACGTACCTCGGTTTCAGTCGCGGCGAACACTTCGCCTCGCCGAACGGCCCGGCGCTCGACGAACGCCGCGCCTACCACGTGCCGGCGAACCTGGGCCTCAACCAGTGGGCGCTGGCGGGGGAGTGGACGATCGGGTCGGAGAACGTCGTATTGGGTCAGGCCGGCGGCGGTATCGCGTTCCGGTTCCACGCCCGTGACGCGCACCTCGTGCTGGCCCCCGGGGCGGCCCAGTCGATCCCGTTCCGGGTGCTGCTCGACGGCGCGCCACCCGGCCCGTCACACGGCGTCGACGTCGACGAGAACGGCAACGGCGTCCTGCGGGACGGCCGGCTCTACCAGCTGGTCCGCCAGGATGGCGCGGTCGGTGAGCGGACTCTGGAGATCACCTTCGACGTGCCCGGCGTCGAGGCGTACGCCTTCACCTTCGGCTGACCCGCAGATCGACAGTGCTGACGGTCGGGGAGACCGGTGAGAAGCTGCGGACCTGAGCGCCCGGACGCAGCCGGTTGTCGGTCGCGTACCGGTCGGCGAGCGCCTTCTCCGCGGCCTCGTCGCCGCTGTCGGCTGCGAGCAGCAGAGCGGCGATCTCGTCGGCGAGCGTGAGGTCGGCGGTCGTCAGGTGGTCGGTCGCGAGGTCGTCGGTCATCGCGCCGAAGCTGTCCCACAGCAGCAGCTCGTCCTTCTGCCGATGGGCCAGCTCGTGCAGCACGTAGTTGTGGATGAACCACGCGCCGCGGATCGGCAACTCCGGGCTGACGCCGTAGACGTCGGGGTCGATCGCCCCTGCCCGGTACGCCGACCACACCCGCGCCGCCGAGTCGAAGAGCCCCGCCGTCGGGTCGATGTCGTACCCGTCGAACCCCCAGTCGGCGGCCGGGTCGAGCTCCGGGTCGGCCCAGACCCAGCGGTGACCGTTCCAGTACTCGACCAGCACGTGATCGTGGTGCCAGCCGGGGGTGAAGTAGGAGGCGAAGCCGACCCGGCTGCGGCTGGGAATGCGGTGCTGACGGAGGATCGCGATTGACAGCAGGGTGTGGTCCCGGCAGCAGCCGGCCACCCGTTCGGCGGCCGGACGTGCGCTCGTGAGGGCCAGCGGGAATCGGGACTGGTCGGTGTCGAGGATGCGGTCCACCCAGCGGTGATTTACCTCCTCCAGCCGGTCGTCGGGCAGCTCCACGCCGCCGGCCCGGTAGTGGACGATCACGTTGCGGACGGTCGCCGCCACGGTGGGGATGTCGGTCGCCACGGCGTCGAGGAGCCCACCGTGCCGGCCGGGGGCGCTGTAGGGGGAGTGGCTCCGGTAGTCATCGAGGTCCATGGCAGCAGTCTCCGGCCCGCCACCGTGTCAGGGTCAAGGCGCATTTTCCGGATAGTGTCGACTGCTGTGACAACGCCTGAGATCACCATCGCCACCCCAGCCGACCGGGATGCGGTGGTCGGCTCGCTGGTCGCCGCGTTCGTCAAGGATCCCGTCCTGCGGTACCTGTTCCCCGACGAGGAGACCTACCCGCGCCACGCCGCCGCGTTCTTCGGGCACCTCTTCGACAAGCGGGTCCACCGCTCGTCGATCTGGACGATCGGTGGGGGCGCGTCCGTGGCCATCTGGGAGCCGCCGGCCGACCCGTCGGCTGACCCGCCGGCCGCCGCGCACGGGTCGCCGGAGAAAGCTCCTTACCCCGCTGACGTGCTGGCCCGCGTGCAGGGCTACGACGAGGCCGTGCACGCCGCCCTGCCGACGTACCCGTTCTGGTACCTCGGCGTCCTCGGCACCCACCCGGACCGCGCCGGACGCGGTTGGGGTCGGGCCGTCATGCGGGCCGGGCTGGATCGTGCCGCCGCCGACGGTCTGCCGGCGATCCTGGAGACCAGCAACCCGGGCAACGTCGAGCTGTACCGCCGGGCCGGCTGGGAGGTGGTGGGCATCCTGTCGGAGCCCGTACCCACCTGGATCATGCAACAACCGACCCGCTAGGACGTCACGGTCCGCGTACAACCCAGCGAAGCGCCGTCGCCGCGTCCCGGTCGAGCGCCCACCGTCGAGATCTTGGACAGTTTCCGTTACGAGGGCGGGCTCAACCGGTGGTTGCAACACCGAGTAGCTGGGTCATCTTCTCACCTGGGGTGGCCCAGCCCAGGGTCATGCGGGGGCGGTCGTTGAGTTCGTCGGCGACGTGGTCGAGGCCGGCCTGGTCGATGGTGGTGAAGTCGAATTGGCCCTTGGGGAAGTACTGGCGCAGCAGCCCGTTGGTGTTCTCGTTGCTGCCGCGTTGCCAGGGGCTGTGGGGGTCGCAGAAGTAGACCGGGCAGTCGGTGGCGATGGTGAAGTCACGGTGGCGGGCCATCTCGACGCCCTGGTCCCAGGTCAGCGAGGCCCTCAACCGTTGTGGGAGCCAGGTCATCGCGGTGGCCAGCTGGGACACGACGTGTTCGGAGACCTTGCCCTCGGGCAGCCCGACCAGGATCACGAACCGGGTAGCGCGTTCCACCAACGTGGCGATCGCGGAACCACCGCGCCCACCCCGACGGACCCCTTCGAGCAGGTCACCCTCCCAATGCCCCGGCACCGCCCGGTCAGCGACCTCGGCTGGCCGGTCAGCGATGCGCAGGTTCACCCAGGGCCTAGCTGAACGCACCGCCCCGGCGCTCGCCGGCCGGCGGCGGCGGGCGGCCCGACCCGATCGCAACGCCATCTGCCGCGTCAAGTCCGCACGCAGATTGCCCCGCGCCTGCAGGTAGATCGCCTGGTAAATCGTCTCGTGCGACACCCACATCTCCGGCGTGTCCGGGAACTGCGTCCGCAGCCGGGCACTGATCTGCTGCGGCGAACGACGTCGTCGCAGCATATCCAGCACCACCTGACGCAACGGCCCGTCAACAGCCAACCGCGGCACCCGCCCGGACCGGTTATGCCGCAGAAACGACGCCCACTGCGCCATCAACGGCTGATACCGCTGCCCATAGCGCTCGAACCGACCCACCTCCCGCGAGATCGTCGACACCGACCGCCCCAACCTTCGCGCGATCGACCGCAACGACTCACCCGCAGCCCGACCCAACCCAATCTGCTCCCGCTCCAGCGGGCTCAACCTCGACGCCATAACCACCCCAACGACAATCACCGAAGGGTGTTGCAACCACCGGTTGAGCCCGCCGAGCTAACGGAAACTGTCCAAGATCTCGGCGTTTCCCCACCCCTATGTAGAGTTCCGATACAGTGGTTGGATGCGGATCACGATTCCGGTCGCGAAGGTGCTCGCGGCGTTGCTCGCCGAGCCCGACGAGCAGCACTACGGGCTGGATCTGATGCGGGTGACCGGCCTGCCCAGCGGCACCCTCTACCCGGTGTTGCACCGGTTGAGTGGGGCCGGCTGGTTGGCCGCCGACTGGGAGACGATCGACCCGGTCGCGGCCGGTCGGCCGGCCCGGCGCTACTACCGGCTGACCGCCGAAGGTGTGGCGCAGGCCAGGCGGGCCCTCGCCGAGCTGCGGGCCGCGATCCCCGACGGTCGTCCGTCGTGGGGCGGCAGCGAGCCCACCGGGGCACCGGCGTGGTGACCCGTCGGGCCGCCGAGCTGTTGCTGAAGTTGGCCGCGCGCCGCTGGCCGGCCGAGGTCCGCGACGACCTGCGCCGCGAATGGGCCGCTGAGCTGCACGTGCTCGCCGAGAGTGGGCGCTGGACGACGATGGTCGGCTTTGCGGCGAGCCTCGCCGTCAGCCGCGCCGGCACCCCGCTCGTCGATCGCAGCATGCTGCGTGGTCGAGCCGGCCGCACAGTCGCCGCACTGCTGCTGTCCCCGATCGCCTGCGTCGGGATCGTGGCCGCCGGCGCGATGGCGATGTTCCCGATCTACAACTGGTTGATGTTCCGGGCAAGTTGGGCGGAGCGGGCGCAGAAGCCGATCTGGACGACGATCGTCATCGTGCTGGCGGTCCTGCTGGCCGTGTTCGCTGCCCGCTGGGCCCGGCACACCGCCCTCGCCGGTCCGCTGCGCATAACGCTCGGCGTGGTCATCCCCGTCGGCGCGGCCGTCATCCTGTTCGTGCGCATCACCAGTCCCGAGAGCCTGGCCGGCGCCGTACCCGGTCTGCTGCTCTGGTTGGCCGGCCTGACCCTCGCCCTGTGGGCCGCGGCGAGCCTCGCCGTCCGGGGGCGCGTCCGCATCGCCTGGTGGGTGGGTGTCCTCGGCGCGCTCGTCGCCGCGGACCTCGCGGTGATCCTCGCCGTCGTCGACACGTACCCGGGTGGAATCGGCGCTGGGCCGGTGATCGAGGCACGGGAGCGCGTCGACCCGATCTCCGCACCGCTGTGGCTCTTCGCCTGCTGGACGGACTGGAACTTCGGCCTGCCCCGGCCGATCCAGTGGGAGATCTTCCTGATCACCAACCGGGTGCTGGCGGAACCCATGCTCTACCTGGCCTGCATGCCGTATGCGCTCGCCTACACCATCCGGGCGGCCCGCTCCGCGCCCGCCGCTCTGGTGGCGACCAGCAGCGCCACGGGCTGGACGTACCCGCCGAGCGGAAAGCCCCACCCGGGCACGCGAACGGCGAACGGGTGAGGACAACGCGAGCAACCACCGGAGCGCCGACATGGTGACCCGCCGGATCGCCGAGCTGCTGCTGGGGCTGGCCGCCCGGCGCTGGCCGGCCGAGGTCCGCGACGACCTGCGCCGCGAATGGGCCGCTGAGCTGCACGTGCTCGCCGAGAGCGGGCGCTGGACGACGATGGTCGGCTTCGCCGCGAGCCTCGCCGTCAGCCGGGCCGGCGCCCCGCTCCTCGACCGCAGCATGATGCATCGGCGGGCCCGCCGTACCGCCGCCGCTCTGCTCCTGGCCCCGCTCGCCTGCGCCGGGATCGTGGTCGTCAGCGCGCTGGCCATGACTCAGGTCTACAACTGGCTGTCGATGCGGGTGAGCTGGTCGACCGGGGCGCAGTTGCCGCTCTGGTCGACGCTGATCCTCGGCTTCGCGGTGCTGTTGGCGAGGTACACGTCCCGGTCGGCCCGGCACACCGCACTGCAGGGCCCACTGCGCATCGCGCTCGGCGTGGTGCTCCCCGTCGGTGTGGCCGCACTCGGGCTCATGTCCGTCCTCAACGGCAGTGTTGTCGGCAGCTTCGTACCCGGTCTGCTGCTCTGGTTGGCCGGCCTGACGCTGGCCCTCTGGGCTGCGGCGAGCCTCGCCGCCCGGGGCCGGGTCGGCGTCGCCTGGACGGTGGGCCTCGTCGGCGCGCTCGCCGCCGCCGACCTGGCCGTGATTCTCTTCGTGATCCAGACCATTCCGGGGCCTGGCGCCGTCGCGGCCGACGCGATGACATCGGACAGCGTCGACCGGATCTCCGCGCCGTTGTGGCTCTTCGCCTGCTGGACCGACTGGAACTTCGGCCTACCCCGCCCCACGTCGTGGGAGATCTTCCTGATCACCGACCAGTTGTTGCTGGAGCCGATGTTCTACCTGGCCTGCATGCCGTACGCGCTCGGGTACACCATCCGGGCGGCCCGCTCCGCGCCCGCCGCGCCGGTCACCCTCGCGCCGACCCCGGTGTGAAACCTCAGTCGGGTACGTCGTCCCAGGTCGTACCCGGCTCCAGGTAACCGGTCAGCTGCTTCTCGCGCAGCGCGTACGCGATGACGAGCAGGGCGTGCTTGTCCAGCGCGGGCAGCCGGTCCAACGGGAACCACCGCACGGCCAGCGACTCGTCGTCGTTGACCCGGGCGGTGCCGGCCACCACCCGGCACAGGAACCCCAGGTTCAGGTAATCGCAGCGGTCGCCGTTCGGGTAGGTGTGCGGATGCGTCACGGCGCTGGACATCCGCACCGGCGCGACGTCCAGACCCGTCTCCTCGCGCACCTCGCGGACCAGCGCGGTGGCCGGCTGCTCGCCCGGCTCGACGAAACCGCTGATCACCGACCAGCGCCCGTCGTCGGCGCGCTGGCCGAGCAACAGCTCCCCGGCGTCGTTGCGGATCACCGCGCTGACGCTCGGCAGCCAGAGCAGGTCGTGGCCGACGTGCTTGCGCATCCGCACGATGTAGTCCGGTATCGCCATTCGATGATCATAAACCGTGCGACCCTGCCGAACTGCGGTCGCGCGGGTCAGCGGACGATCCGCACCACCTGTTCGGCGCGGGCTTCTTCGCAGTTTGCGCCCGGGCAGGCGTAGGCCACCATCAGCAGCAGTGCCTCGCCGGTGTGGAACGGCGCACCGGCGACATCGGCCGGAATCAGCGTGGACAATGGTTGCGACTGGCCGGTGCAGGTCCAGATCCGGTACTGCGGCACGGACCCGTTGGCGATGCGGTTCCCCGCGGCCTGGGTGATCGTGCCGCGCAGCTCCCCGGAGGAGCCCTCGTCGCAGGTCACCACGACGTCCAGGCGCACACCGGCTCCTTTGGCGACCAGGGTCACCGACGTGACCTTGAGCGTGGGGGCGGCGGCGGCAGCTGGTGCCGCTCCGACGAGCACGAGCAGCGGCAGAACGAGGGCCATGATCATGGCAGGCAAGCGGCGTGTGCGTGGCATCGCGGGGCTCCGTCTCCGGTGGCCCGCCCAGGGTGGACGGAGGATGACCGCCTCCCATCATCGAGCCCTGTCACTGGGGCGGTCAATTCCCGGGGGGTTCGCCGGTGAACCCGGGCGCAGCAGAACTCCTGTTCTGAAAACTCTCGAACTCGCCTTCTTTTGCTGTTTCGGCCCGAAGCCCGGAATGCGTATCTACTGTGGAGATCGTCGGCGACTTGTGCGATCCGGTGGCGGCCGGCCGGTTCGCGGTGCACAGTGATTCCCATGAGCGACAGCGGACGTGGTGGGCAGTTCTACTGGTGCACCCGGCATCACCGGGTCGAGACGGACGCCAACGTGTGTCCGGCGAAGCACGTTCTCGGCCCGTACGACTCGGCGGCCGACGCGGAGAACGCCCTGCAACGAGTGCAGGAGCGAAACGAGGCGTGGGATGCCGAGGACGCTCGTTGGGCCGGGGAGGACAGATAGGCGGCGCGGGACGGCCCGCGCCGAGGCATTTCGTGCTCCGCGACGCACGCGAGAGCACGCCCCCGAGGAGGGAACCACGATGGCCGAAGCACAGCAGGCCACCAAGCGCCCGGCCGCCCGACGCACCACCGCGAAGAAGACCGCCGCGGCGGAGCGGAACACGGCGGCGAGCCGGACCACCCCCGTGCGCAAGTCCACCACGGGTGCCGCGAAGGCACCGGCCCGCAAGGCCGCCGGCGGGGCGGGCCGCGCCCCGGCCAGGAAGACCACCACGGCGGCGAAGAAGGCCCCCGCGAAGAAGGCCACCACCAAGGCCACCGCCACGACCACCGCCGCGGCCAAGAAGGCCCCCGCGAAGACCTCGACCGCCACCCGCAAGACGACCGCCACCGCCAAGCGGGCCCCGGCGTCCACGGCGCGTAAGACCACCGCCGCCGCGAAGAAGACGACCGGTACGGCGAAGAAGACGGTGAGCGCGGCGAAGAAGACCACCGCCTCGGCGGCGAAGAAGACCACCGCCGCCGCGAAGGCCCCGGCGCGTAAGACCACGACCGCGGCGAAGGCCCCGGCGCGCAAGGTCGCGACCAAGGCGTCCGCCGCCACGAAGACAGCCGCCACCAAGGCAGCCGCCAAGAAGACAGCCGCCAAGAAGACGGCGGCGAAGAAGACGGCTGCGGCGAAGAAGACGGCGTCCACCCGGCCCAGCGGTGGTGCCCGCAAGGCACCCGCCAAGAAGGCCCCGGCCGCGAAGGTGACGGGCACCTCGTCGACCACCGCCCGCAAGGCGGCGGCGAAGAAGGCCCCGGCGAAGAAGACCGTCGCGGCGAAGGCGCCGGCCCGCAAGGTGACCGCCCGTAAGTCGCCGGCCCGCCCGGTCGCCGCACGAGCCACCGCCCCCAGGGGTGCCCGCAGCGCCGCCCGGAAGGCGACCGGCTGAGCGCCGCCCACCCCTCGCCGGGCGGATTTCTCGGCCGGTCACCGGAAGCGGATCACCCGTGACGCTGTCAGGATTGACCCGTGGTCATCCGACGCGTCCTCGCGCCCCGCATCGACTTCGGCGCCTTGCGCCGCGAGCTCGGCCTGCCCGAGGAGTTCCCGGCCGACGCCCAGCGTGAAGCGGACGAGGCGGCTGCGGCACCGCCGCAGCCGCCCGTCGACCGCACCGACATACCGTTCGTCACCGTCGACCCCGCCACCTCGCGGGACCTCGACCAGGCGATGCACCTCGCCCGCCGCCCAGGCGGCGGCTACCGGGTGCGGTACGCGATCGCCGACGTCGCCGAGCACGTCACCCCCGGCGGGGCGCTGGAGGCGGAGACCTGGCGGCGGGGGCAGACCATCTATCTGCCCGACGGGAACGTGCCGCTGCACCCGCGCACCCTCAGTGAGGGCGCCGCCAGCCTGCTGCCCGACGACGACCGGGCCGCCGTGCTCTGGACCATCGACCTGGACGCCGACGGCGGCACCGTGGCCGTCGAGCTGGAACGCGCCCTCGTCCGCAGCCGCGCCAAACTCGACTACGCCGGGGTGCAGGCGGCCGCCGAGTCCGGGCGGCTACCCGACCCGATCGCGCTCCTGCCGGAGATCGGCGACCGACTGACCGCACGTGGGTTGCGTCGCGGGGCCATCAACCTGCCGCTGCCCGAGCAGGATCTGGAGCCCGACGGTGAGGGCTGGCAGCTGGTGCTGCGCGCGCCGGTGCCGATGGAGGAGCACAACGCGCAGATCTCCCTGCTGACCGGGATGGCCGCCGCCGACATCATGCTGGCCGGCCGGGTCGGCCTGCTGCGGACGATGCCCGCCCCGAAGCCGGAGGCGGTGCAGCGGCTCCGGGCCGCCGCCGCGCCGCTGGGCGTGCACTGGCCGGACGACGTGGGCCCGGGGCAGGTCATCGCCGGCCTGGACGCCGCCCAGCCGCGCGCCGCCGCGTTCATCGACCAGGCGGCCGAGCTGATGCGCGGGGCCGCGTACACCGCCTTCGACGGGGAGCTGCCGGAGCGGCCGGAACATGGCGGCGTGGCGGCCGCGTACGCCCACGTGACGGCGCCGCTGCGGCGACTGGCCGACCGGTACGCCACCGAGGTCTGCCTGGCCCTGCACGCGGGTCAGCCGGTGCCCGACTGGGCCCGCGCCGCGCTGCCCCGGCTGCCCGAGGTGATGGCGAGCACCGACCGGACCGCCTCGGCCGCTGCCCGTGGCGCCGTCGAGTTGGCGGAGGCGGCGGTGCTGGAGCACCGGGTGGGGGAGACCTTCGACGCGGCCGTCCTCGACGTGGACGCCCCGCCCAACGGCAAGTCCCGGCCCCGACCGCCCGGTGGCACCGTCGCGCTGGACGCGCCGCCGGTGCGCGCCCGCTGCCTCGGCCAACTGCCGCTGGGCGAACGGGTCCGGGTCCGTCTGGTCACCGCCGACCCGGCAGCCCGTACCGTCCTGTTCGAACTGGCCTGACCAGGCTGCCGGTGCCCGCAGGCGCGGTCGCGCACGGCAGCGGGGATTGTCACAGCGCCGAGCGCTGCTGACGGACCGGGCGGTTTGCGAGGATGAGGCCATGGCATACGACGCGAGCACGCTGCCCGACGTGTCCGGGCTGACGGTCGGCATCATCGGCGGCACCGGCGACCAGGGGCGGGGCCTCGCCTACCGGTTCGCGCGGGCCGGCCAGACGGTGCTGATCGGGTCCCGGTCGGCTGAGCGGGCCGCCGAGTCCGCCGCCGAGATCGCCGCCCTGCCCGGCGTGCCGGCCAGCGGCAGCGTCACCGGTGCGGCAAACGACGAGGTGGCCCGCCGCAGCGACGTGGTGATCATCGCGGTGCCGTGGGACGGGCACGCCGCCACCGTCGCCGCCCTCGCCGAGCCGCTCGCCGGCCGGATCGTCGTCGACTGCGTCAACCCGCTCGGCTTCGACAAGCAGGGCCCGTACGCGCTGACCGTGCCCGAAGGCAGCGCCGTGCAGCAGGCCGCGGCGTTGTTGCCGGATTCCCGGGTCTGCGCGGCGTTCAACCATGTCAGCGCTCCGCTGTTGGCCGACCCCGAGGTCGACCGGATCGACCTGGACGTGCTGATCTGCACCGAGGACCGCGAACTGGTCGGCATCGTCGGCGCGCTCGCCGCCCGGATCCCCGGTATGCGGGGCATCTACGCCGGCCGGTTGCGCAACGCCCACCAGATCGAGGCGTTCACCGCCAACCTGATCGCCATCAACAAGCGCTACAAGGCGCACGCCGGCATCCGCGTCACCGACCTCTGACCCTTGCTGTCGGGGTGTCCCAGAGTGTCGCCAGGGACACCCCGACCTCGCAGCCCTAGAAGGTGTGCTCGGCGGTGGGGAACTCGCCGCCGCGCACCTCGTCGGCGAACCGGCGGGTGGCGTCGGTGAGGGCGCCAGCCAGGTCCGCGTACCGCTTGACGAAGCGGGGGGCCTTGCCGGTCCGCAGCCCGGCCATGTCCTGCCAGACCAGCACCTGCGCGTCGGTGTCCGGGCCCGCGCCGATGCCCACCGTGGGGATCGGCAGCTCGTGGGTGATCCGCTTGGCCACCTCGCCGGGCACCATCTCCAGCACCACCGCGAACGCGCCCGCCTCCGCCACCGCGTGGGCGTCGGCAAGCACCTCGTCGGCGGCGTCGCCCCGGCCCTGCACGCGGTAACCGCCCAGGGTGTGCTCGCTCTGCGGGGTGAAACCGATGTGCGCCATCACCGGAATGCCGGCCCCGACGATCGCGGCGATCTGCGCGGCGTTGCGGCGGCCACCCTCCAGCTTCACCGCGTGACAGCCGCCCTCCTTCATGAACCGGACGGCGGTCCGCAGCGCCTGGGCCGGACCCTCCTCGTACGAGCCGAACGGCAGGTCACCGACGATCAGCGACTGCCGGGTCGCCCGCACCACGGCCCGTACCAGCGGAAGCAACTCGTCGACGGTGATCGGCAGGGTCGTCTCGTAGCCGAACACGTTGTTGGCGGCCGAGTCGCCGACCAGCAGCACCGGAACACCGGCCTGGTCGAAGATCGACGCCGTGTACTGGTCGTACGAGGTGAGCATCGGCCAGCGCTCGCCGCGCTCCTTGGCGGCCATCAGGTCGCGGGTGCGGACCCGTCGGGTGGCCGGGCCGCCGTACAACGCGGTCACCTCGTTCGGAGTGGACTCCACCATCTCTGTCTCCCTTCCTCGAGGCCGCCTGCGCGGTCCCCGGGTTCCGTCGCGATCGTCGCACCGTGCGACGGGGTGACGGCAGGGCCCAGTGCAAGATGTCACTTAGCGAAAAGCCGCCGCCGGCAGCCGCGAGAGCACCGCGCGGCGGCGCCGGGCCACGCCACCGACCCGGCACCCCCAGGTGTACGCCTCAGCCGTGCTCGCGCCACCGGTTGGTGATCGGCAGCCGGCGGTCCCGACCGAACGCCTTCATGGAGATCTTCGTGCCCGGGGCCGACTGCCGTCGCTTGTACTCGGCGGTATCCACCAGCCGCAGCACCTTGTCCACCACCGCCGGGTCGTGACCGGACTCGATCAGCCCGTCGCGGCCGAGGTCGCCGTCCACGTAGCCGATCAGGATCGGGTCCAGGACGTCGTAGTCGGGCAGGGTGTCGCTGTCGAGCTGACCCGGGCTCAGCTCGGCGCTCGGCGGCTTGCCGATCGAGTTCTCCGGGATCGGGGCGGTCTCACCGCGCCGGGCCGCGTCCCTGTTGCGCCACTTCGCGAGCCGCCAGATCAGCGTCTTCCAGACGTCCTTGACCGGGTTGAAGCCGCCCACCGAGTCGCCGTACAGGGTGGAGTAGCCGACCGCCAGCTCACTCTTGTTGCCGGTGGTCAACACCAGGTGGCCCTCCTGGTTCGACAACGCCATCAGGATCACGCCCCGGACCCGGGCCTGGAGGTTCTCCACGGCCACGCCGGACAGCGACAGGTTGGCCAGGAAACCGTCGACCATCGGCTGGATCGGTTCGACCCGGTAGTCCAGGCCGGTGCGCTTGGCCAGGTCGGCGGCGTCCTCCCGGGAGTGCTCCGAGGAGTGCTGGCTGGGCAGCGACACCCCGACCACCCGGTCCGGCCCGAGCGCGTCGACGGCGAGCGCCGCCACCACCGCCGAGTCGATGCCACCGGAGAGACCGAGCACCACCGACGGGAACCGGTTCTTGTTGACGTAGTCGCGCAGGCCCAACACCAGCGCCTGCCACACCTCCGCCTCGTCGGCCACCGGCTCGATCAGCCCGCCGGTGGCGGCCGGGCCGGCCGGCGCGGGCGGAATGCCGTCCAGCACGTGGTGCACGACCCGCATGCCGTCCGCCACCGTCTCGGTGCCCGGCGCGGTGGCGGCGGCCGGCAGCTCGACGTCGTGCACGAGCAGGTGCTCGACGAACTGCGGGGCCCGGGTGAGCAGCTCACCGTCGGCGCTCACGATCATCGAGTCGCCCTCGAAGACCAGCTCGTCCTGACCGCCGGTCATGTTGACGTACGCGATGGCGGCACCCGCCTCGGCGGCCCGGCGGCGGACCAGCGGCAGCCGGATGTCGTCCTTGTTCAGCTCGTACGGCGACCCGTTGATGTTGACGACCAGGCCGACGCCGGCCTGTCGGGCGGCGGCGAACGGACCGCCGGCCTGCCACAGGTCCTCGCAGATGGTCAGCGCCACGTCCACGCCGCCGATCCGCACCACTGTCAACGCGTCACCGGGAACGAAGTACCGGTCCTCGTCGAAGACCCCGTAGTTGGGCAGGTGGTGCTTGAAGTAGCGGGCGGCCACCGTGCCCCGGTGCAGCAGCGCGGCGGCGTTGCGGGCACCACGGCCCGGCTCGGCGTCCCCACTGACCTGCGGCGGCCCGTCGGCGTCCAGGTAACCGACCACGACCGGCAACTCGCCGAGACCATCGGCGGCCAGGTCGGCGGCGAGCCGCTCCACGGCGGCCCGGGACGCGGCGACGAAGGAGCGCCGGAAGACCAGGTCCTCGACCGGGTACCCGGTCAGCATCATCTCCGGGAAGAGCACCAGCTGGGCACCGGCGTCGGCGGCCTGGCGGGTCCAACTGCGGACCAGGTCGGCGTTGCCGGCGAGGTCGCCGACGCTCGGATTGACCTGGGAAAGGGCGAGACGCAGGGTGGGCATGTCTTCATCTTGCCCCAGGCTCCGCGCGACATTCCGTACCCTCGGACGAGATTGCCGCCACCTCCCGCGACGGGCGCGGGCCAGGCCGCGGCGGCAGGAGCTCGGCCGTCACGGCGGCAGGATCGGCGGACGGTGGACCGGGCGGGCACCCCGACGGCCCGGGCCCGCGCTCGCCGGGCGGGACACGAGGGGACGGCCGGCGGCAGTTCGCGTAACGTCTGCGTAACCAGGCCCGGGAACACTGGGCGATCAGGTCGGGTGCAGCCCGGCCAAGGCAGACAGAAGAGTGTCGCGAGGGGTTGGGGAAGTGGACCGTCAGCAGGAGTTCGTCCTCCGCACGCTGGAAGAGCGGGACATCCGGTTCGTCCGGCTGTGGTTCACCGACGTTCTGGGCACGCTCAAGAGCGTTTCGGTGGCGCCCGCCGAGCTGGAGGCGGCGTTCGAGGAGGGCATCGGCTTCGACGGCTCGGCGATCGAAGGCTTCGCCCGGGTCTTCGAATCGGACATGGTGGCCATGCCCGACCCGACCACCTTCCAGGTCTTCCCCTTCGAGGGCGGGGTCAGCGGCGAGAGCGCCCGGATGTTCTGCGACATCCTGCTGCCCGACGGCAGCCCGTCCTGGGCCGACCCCCGGCACGTGCTGCGCCGCGCGCTGTCCAAGGCGGCCGAGAAGGGCTTCACCTTCTACACCCACCCCGAGATCGAGTTCTTCCTGCTGGAGAACGGCCCGCAGGACGGCTCGGTGCCCACCCCGGTCGACACCGGCGGCTACTTCGAGCACACCACCCACGCCGTGGCTCGGGACTTCCGCCGCCAGGGCGTGCTGGCGCTGGAACGGATCGGCATCTCCGTGGAGTTCAGCCACCACGAGGTCGCGCCCGGCCAGCAGGAAATCGACCTGCGGTACGCCGACGCGCTGACCACCGCCGACAACATCATGACCTTCCGGCACGTGGTCAAGGAGGTCGCGCTCTCCACCGGTGTGCAGGCCAGCTTCATGCCGAAGCCGTTCACCGACCAGCCGGGCAGCGGGATGCACACCCACCTGTCGCTGTTCGAGGGGGAGCGCAACGCCTTCCACGACGGCGGCGACCCGATGAAGCTGTCCAAGGTGGCGAAGTCCTTCATCGCCGGCCTGCTGGTGCACGCCCGGGAATACACGGCGGTCACCAACCAGTGGGTCAACTCGTACAAGCGGCTCTTCCCGCAGCACCTGCCCGACCGCATCACCGAGAGCCCCGCGTACGTCTGCTGGGGTCACCTGAACCGGTCCGCGCTGGTCCGGGTTCCCGCGTACGGCAAGCCCAACTCGGCCCGGGTCGAGGTCCGCTCACTGGACTCGGCGACCAACCCGTACCTCGCCTTCGCGGTGCTGCTCGGCGCCGGCCTGAAGGGCATCGAGGAAGGCTACGAGCTGCCCCCGGGCGCCGAGGACGACGTCTGGTCGCTGACCAGCGCGGAGCGGCGCGCCATGGGCTACGAAGCGCTGCCGGAGAACCTCGCCGAGGCGATCGACGTGATGGCCGGCTCCGAACTGGTCGCGGAAGTGCTCGGCGAGCACGTCTTCGACTTCTTCCTGCGCAACAAGCGGGCCGAGTGGGAGCAGTACCGCCGCGAGGTCACCCCGTACGAGCGGCAGCGCTACCTGGCGCTGTAGACACTGGGGCTGACGCGATTGCGCGCTGCCGCTATCGTCTCGATCACCGCGCCGGTACCCCTCCGGGCGGAGAGTCGGGAGGCAAGTCGGTGCTGGAGGATCTGCTCAGCGGTGCCTGGCAGAGCGTCGTGTTCGGGATCGTCGGCGTCGGGCTCATGGCCGCCGGGTTCGGGCTCGTTGACCTGCTCACCCCAGGTCGGCTACGAGACCTGATCTGGATCGAGCGCAACGCCAACGCGGGGTTGCTGCTCGCCGCCAACCAGCTCGGCATCGCTGGGATCGTCTTCACCGCGATCCTGACCAGCTACAGCGACTTCGGAAAGGGGCTCGCCTCCACCGTGGTCTTCGGGCTGGTCGGGTTGGCGATCATGGCGCTGGCCTTCGTGGTGCTCGACCTGCTCACCCCCGGCAAGCTCGGCGAGGTCATCTGCTCGCCCGAGCCGCACCCGGCCGCCCGGGTCAGCGCCGCCACCCACTTCGGGGCCGCGCTGATCGTCTGCGCCTGCATCGCCTGAGGCGTTCTGGCCGCGGCGGCGGGCCGTGGTCCGGGCTGCCGGGCGTTGATCGACTCGGTTTTCCTGAAGTCGCGGTGTCCGACGCGCTCGGACACCGCGACTTTCTGAAACGCGAGTCGATCAGCGGGGCGGGGGCGTGAATACACCCAGGTGATTGCCGGCCGGGTCGAGCAGGTGGGCCAACCGGAGACCGCTCGGTGCCGTACGCGCCGGCACCAGCACCCGGCCTCCGGCCGCTTCGGCCCGTCGGCAGGTCTCGGCCACGTCGGCGACCTCGGCGTAGAACACCGCGTAGTTCGGCGACGTTCCGTCGGTCGCCCGGATGGCCCCGCCGATCCCGGTGTCGCCCCCAGCGCCGGTCACGCGGTAGGACCCGCCGTTGGTCGAGCCCTGCTCCTCGAAGGTCCAGCCGAACAGCTCTCCGTAGAACCGCTCCGCATCCTCGGGCCGGTCGGTGCCGATCTCGAACCAGGTGATGGGCGTCGTGGACCTGGACATCTACTGCCTCCAGTATTTTCGCGCCGGCCGTTCGGCCGTCGTCTGGAGCAGTTTCGGCGCCGTCCGCGACAGCGTCCTGTCGGTGTTTCCGGATCACCTGGCCGAGTTTTCACCGACGATGAGGCCCACCCCGCGCCGCCGTGTGGCTCAGAGCAGCATCAGACCAGGCTCAGCGGGCGGACCCGTTCGTGCGGGATGTCGAGGTCCGTCGGGTGGAACTCCCGGAGCACCACGTCGGGCAGCGTCCACACACTCAGGATCCGGTCGGTACGGAAGCACCGCAGCTCGTCGCGGAGACGGCACCAGGCCACCAGGTACCAGTGCCGGGTGTTGCCGAGGTAGCCGAGTGGCTCGACGTCACGGATCGAGTCGGCGTCCGTGCGGTCGGCGTACCGGATGCGCAGCACCCGCCGCGCGGCGACCGCGTCGGCGACGATGGCCGGGACGGGCGTGGCCGGCCCGTCGCCGATCAGGTGCACCCGGCCGGCGAGGCGGTGTGCCTCGGCGGCGTCGGCGGCCGGCAGCACCGCCACCAGCTTGCGCAGCGCGGTGGCGGCCGGCCCGGCGAACGGCGAGCCGGCGAGCCGGTGCAGCGCCACGGCCATCGCCACCGCCTCGGCGGCGGTCAGGTTCACCGGCGGGAGAGTCCGGGTGCGGTCCAGGACGTAGCCGCCGGTGCGCCCCGGCTCAGCCCAGATCGGCACCCCGGCCTCCTGCAACGCGCCGAGGTCCCGTTCGATGGTCCGGCTGCTCACCTCGAAGCGTGCGGCCAACCACCGGGCGCTGCGCGGCCGTGGTGACACCGCCCGCAGCTCCTCGACCAGCGCGTAGAGGCGGTCCGTGCGGTTCATACCCGGCACGCTACGGCCGGGGTACGACGCCCCCGGCCGAACGCCGACAGACGCGAGCGCCGGGCCGGCCGAATCGAGTGCGACTGGCCCAGGCGGCCGAATCGAGTGCGACTGGGCCCAGGCGGCCGAACCGGGCTCGACAAGCCCGGTCCGGCAGGGCGACCCCGAGCCGGGCGGGCCTTGGCCCGGCAGGGCGGACCGGGGGCCGGGGGCGTGTTACGGCCGGCCCCCGGTCTGGCAGTGCCTGCCGGGCCGGGTCCGGCGGCTTACTTGCCGGGCGTACCGGCGCCGTGGTGGCCCGGACCGCCGTGGCCGAAGGGGCCGGGGAAGACGCCGGCCTCGACGGCCTTGGTGATGGCGTCGGCCTGCTCCTGGGTGAGCTTGCCGTCCTTGACCGCCTGGTCCAGGCGCTGCTTGAGCGCGGCCTGCCGCTCCTCGGCGGACGGCCGTTGGGCGCGGTCGGACAGCCGGTGCGCGCGGTCGGTCGGCCGGTGCTGCTCGCGGACCTTCTCCAGTGCGGCGGTCACCTTGTCGGTGGGCACGCCCAGCTCCTTGGCGAGCGCCTCGGCGAACTCGCCCTGCCGGTCGGCCTTCGCGCCGGGCGCCGGGGCGGTGCTGGCGTTCGGCGTCGGGGTGTCGGCGGCGAACGCGAGCGTCGGGGCCGCGATCCCGACGCCGAGGACGCCGACGGTGGCCAGACCGGCCAGCAGGTGCTTCCGACGGATGGTGCGGGACATGCTGTCCTCCAGAGGTTCGGTCATCCTGCGCTGTCATCACCGAGGGTGACCGGGCAGTCTGGGCGGAAGCCGTGGTGATCCTGTCAGCGAGCTGACAATCCTGGCCGGCGGGCGAAATGGGTTGTGTCAGCACTGGCGGAGCGGTCAGGGTGGATGATCAACCGACGGAAGGACACCACGGAATGACCGTCGAAATTCGGGAGATTCCACTCGTCGAGCCGGAGGCGGGGCCGTACGGCATCACGCCCGGCCCGGACGGCGCGTTGTGGCTGACGCTGGCCCAGACCGGCGGGATCGCCCGGCTCTCGCCCGACGGCGCGGTCCGGACCTACCCGCTGGATGCCGCGGGTGGTCGCCCGTTGATCATCACGGCTGGGCCGGACGGGGCGCTCTGGTTCACCCGCTCCGGGGACGACCAGATCGGCCGGATCAGTGTCGACGGCGAGCAGCGCAGCTTCGCCCTGCCGGCCGGAACCGGGCCGTGCGGCATAGCGGCCGGGCCGGATGGCGCGCTCTGGTACGCCGGGATGACCTCGGACACGATCGGCCGGCTGGGGACCGACGGTTCCCTCAGCGAGTTCCCGCTGCCGGTGACCGGCGGATTCGCCTCGATGATCACTGCTGGCGCGGATCAGGCGCTCTGGTTCACCCTCAACCAGGCGAACGCGATCGGCCGGATCGACCTCGACGGCGGGGTGAAGCTGTACCCGTTGCCCACCGGGCAGGCGGGCCCGGTCGGCATCGCCCTCGGCGACGACGGCGTCATCTGGTTCGTGGAGATCGCCGCCGGTCAGCTCGGGCGGATCTCTCCGGATGGCGAGATCGTCGAAATCCCGTTGCCGGACCGGGCGGCCCGCCCGCACGCGATCGTGGCCGATCCGGACGGCGGCGCGTGGTTCACCGAGTGGGGCGCCAACCGGATCGGCCGCATCGATCCCACGGGACGGATCGAGGGCCACGCCCTACCCACCCCCAACGCCGAACCGCACGGCATCACCCGTACCCCAACCGGCATCTGGGCCGCCCTGGAAATAGGAGCAGTAGCCCACCTAACCCCCTAACCGGCCCCCACCCCCACCCCCACCCCCACCCCACCCCCACCCCCACCCCCACCCCCACCCCACCCCTGGTTGATCAAGAGGTTTGCGTCAGGATCCGCCCCAGACCTGACGCAAACCTCTTGATCACCGGGCGGGGGGAGGGGGCGGGAGCAGGGGAAGGGGTTGGGAGGGGTTATCGGACTGCGGGAAGTGTGGTGAGGGTTGCGGTGATGGTGTCGAGGGTGGTTGTCGTGCCGACCGGGATGGTCAGTTGGTTGGGGCCGTGGCCGATCGGGAGGCCGCCGAGGACCGGTACGCCCAGGTCGCCGAGGCGTTCGGTGAGGACGTCGACGATCGTGGTGTCCCAGCCGTCGCCGCAGTCGGTGAACTGACCGACCGCCACCCCGGCCAGTCCGTCCAGCGCGCCGGCCCGACGCAGGTGGGTGAGCATCCGGTCGACCTTGTACGGGGGCTCCTGCACGTCCTCGATCAACAGCACCGCGCCGGTGAGGTCGGGCAGGTCCGGTGTGCCGATCGACGCGGCGATCATGCACAGGTTGCCGCCGAGCAGGGTGCCGGTGGCGCGGCCGGGGACGCGTACCCCGAAGGTCTCCTCGGTGGGGACCGCGGTGATCGACACCGGTTCGGTCGTCATCAGCGCCGCGTGGAGGGATTCGGCGGAGCGCAGCGGTGTCCGCTCGTCGCGCCAGGCCGCCCCCGGGCCGTGCACCCCGGCCAGGCGGGCACCCCGCCAGAGTGCGAACTGCAAGGCGGTGATGTCCGAGAATCCGGCCACCACCTTCGGGTCACGGCGCACGGCGGCCATGTCGATGGCGTCCACGATCCGTTGGGCGCCGTAGCCACCACGGGTGCAGATCACCCCGCGGATCGCCGGGTCGGCGAAGGCGGCGTTCAGGTCGGCGGCGCGCAGGTCGTCGGTGCCGGCGAGGTAGCCGTGGCGGGCGTACGCGTTCGGCGCCGGCACCGGGCGCAGGCCCCAACCAGTGAGCAACTCCATGCCCCGGGCCACCCGCTCCGGCGAGGTCGGCCCGGACGGTGACACCAACAGCACCGTGTCACCCGGGCGCAGCACGGGCGGGCGGACGACAGTGGTGTCCTCGCTGATCACAACCGCAGAGCCTAACGACCCCGCACGGCCGGGACCCCCGCACGGCCGGGACCCCGGCGCGGGCGGCGGCAGGCTCCGGCACGGGGACCGGCGGTGCAGATCGGGGGATTCGTCGAGATCAGCGGCACCGGCGTGCGCGCGGCCCGTGCCGGGGCGTGGCGTGGCGCGGCGTACCGGCTAGCCTCGACGGGTGGCAACCGCGCTGGTGATCGAGAACGACCCGACGGACGACGCGCGCCGGCTGGGCGAGTGGCTGACCGAGGCTGGGCTGGAGCTGTGGGTGGTGCGCCCGCACGCCGGCGACGAACTCCCCGCCGACCTGGAGGGGTACGCGGCGCTGGTGGTGCTCGGCGGCGAGCAGCAGGCGTACCCGTTGTCGGACGGCTCGCCCGGCGCGCCCTGGTTCCCGGCGGTGGAGGGCCTGCTGCGCAAGGCGGTCCGGTACCGGGTGCCGACCCTGGCGGTCTGCCTGGGCGCGCAACTGCTCGCCACCGCGCACGCCGGGTTGGTGGAGCGCAGCCCGTCCGGCCCGGAGATCGGCCCCGGCGTGGTCGGTCGACGCGACGCCGCCGAGGGCGACCCGTTGTTCCGGTACGTGCCGTTGATCCCGGACGTGCTCCAGTGGCACTCCGACGAGATCACCGAGCTGCCCCGGGGCGCGACCCTGCTGGCGGCGTCCACCCGCTACCCGCATCAGGCGTTCCGCCTGGGTGACCGGGCCTGGGGGTTGCAGTTCCACATCGAGTGCGACGCCGCGATGATCGCCGACTGGGCCACCGACTCGACCCAGCTCGCCGAGCTGGGCTACGACCCGGAGCTGGTGGTCGCGGCCTGCGCGTCGGTGCTGGCCGACGTCGAGGAGGTCTGGCAACCGTTCGCCGCACGGTTCGCCGCGCTGGCCCTCGGCGAGTTGGACGACAGCACGACGCGGCGCGGCCTGCCGCTGCTCGGGCACTGATGAGCCGGCCGGCCAGGGCACCGGGGCGGCTCGCCCGGTACGGCTTCGGCGTCGCCGAAGGCGACGGCGGCGCGCGCGCCGCGGACCTGCTCGGCCCGGAGGGGCTGCGGCTGTGGCAGCCGGTCGAGCAGGAACCGGTCGACGAGGTCGCCGCGGAGCTGCTGGCCGCGCTGTCCCGGGCCGCCGACCCGGACCTGGCGCTACGCCAGTTGCACCGCATCGTGGAAGCCGACAGCCGGACCACCAACGGCAGCGCCAGCGACCGCGACACCGACGGCAGCGCCGGATCGCCGCTGCTCGCGGAATTGCACACCGACCCCGGGCTGCGGCGGCGGCTGATCGCGGTGCTCGGCGCGTCGGCGGCGCTCGGCGATCATCTGGTGGCCCACCCCGAGCACTACCGGGCGCTGCGGACCGCCCCGGACGGGGTCGCCCCGAACGCCGAGGGGCGGCTGGAGCCGACCGACGGCGGCAACCCGGTGGCGGCGCTGCGGACCGCGTACCGGTTGGCGTTGTTGCGGATCGCGGCGGCCGACCTGACCGGTGGGCGCGGCCTGGAGCAGACCATGGCCGCGCTCTCGGCGCTGGCCGACGCGACGCTGTCCGCGGCGTACGAGATCGCGGTCGGCGAGTTGGCGGAGGGGACCGGGCGGCCCCGGCTGGCGGTCGTGGCGATGGGCAAGTGCGGTGGCGGCGAGCTGAACTACGTCTCCGACGTGGACGTCATCTTCGTCGCCGCCGAGGACGACGACCTGCCCGCGGCGACCCTGGTGGCGACCCGACTGATCCACATCTGCGGGCTGGTGGCCTGGCCGGTGGACGCCGCGCTGCGCCCCGAGGGGAGCCGGGGCCCGCTGGTGCGGACCCTCGCCAGCCACCTGGCCTACTACCGGCGGTGGGCGCGCACCTGGGAGTTCCAGGCGCTGCTCAAGGCCCGCCCGGCCGCCGGTGACCTGCCGCTGGCCCAGGAGTGGATCGACCAGCTCGCGCCGCTGGTCTGGCGGGCGGCCGAGCGGCCCGAGGCCGTCGAGGACGTCCGCGCCATGCGCCGGCGGATCATCGACCACATCCCGCCGAAGGAGCTGGAGCGCGAGATCAAGCGTGGTCCCGGCGGGCTGCGCGACATCGAGTTCGCCGTTCAGTTGCTGCAACTCGTGCACGGTCGCGGCGACGAGACGCTGCGCCCGCCCGGCACCATCCCGGCGCTGCGTGCGCTCGTCGCCGGCGGCTACGTCGGGCGCGCCGACGGTGAGGCCCTGCTGCGCGGCTACCGCTTCCTGCGCACCGTCGAGCACCGGCTGCAACTTCAGGGCCTGCGTCGGACGCACACGGTGCCCGCCGAGCCGGGCGCGCTGCGCTGGCTCGCCGCCGCGTTGGATTTCACGGCCGCGCCGGGGCGCAGCGCCGTGGAGAGCTTCCGGGCCGAGTGGGTCACCCACGCCACCGAGGTACGCCGACTGCACGCCAAACTGCTCTACCGGCCGCTGTTGGAGTCGGTGGCCCGGGTCCCGGCCGACGGGTTGCGCCTCACCCCGGAGGCGGCCCGGAACCGACTGGAGATCCTCGGCTTCGCCGACCCGGCCGGGGCGTTGCGCCACCTCCAGGCGCTCACCGGCGGGCTGAGTCGTACGGCGGCCATCCAGCGCACGTTGCTGCCGGTGCTGCTCAGCGAGTTCGCCGACGCGCCGGAGCCGGACCGGGGTCTGCTCAACTACCGGAAGGTCTCCGACAAGCTGGGCAGCACCCCCTGGTATCTGCGGCTGCTGCGCGACGGCGGCCCGGTGGCCCGTCGGCTGGCCCGGGTCCTCGCCCTGTCCCGGTACGTCGCCGACCTGCTCGCCCGCGACCCGGAGGCGCTGCGGCTGCTGGCCGAGGAGAACGAGCTGGCCCCACGCTCGCCCGAGGTGCTGCGGGAGGGGTTCCTGGCGGCGGCGGCCCGGCACACCGACCCGGTCGAGGCGACCAGCGCGGTGCGCGCGCTGCGACGTCGGGAACTGGTCCGGGTGGCCTGCGCCGACGTGCTCTGCCGGGCGGGCGCGCTCGCGCCCAGCCCCACCCGGCCGGACGGCGCGAACCGGCCGGCCCCCGGGCTGTCCGACATCACCGCGGTCGGTACGGCCCTCGCCGACGTCACCGACGCCACCCTGGCCGCCGCGCTGCGGGCCGCCCAGGCCAGCCAGCCCGCGCCGGAAGGGCTGCGGTTCGCGGTGATCGGCATGGGCCGCCTCGGCGGGTACGAGTCGAACTACCTCTCCGACGCCGACGTGCTCTTCGTCTACGACCCGCCGCCGGGCAGCAGTGAGAGCGCCGCCAGCGCCGCCGCCCACGCCATCGCCGAGGAGCTGCGCCGACTGCTCGGCGTACCGGCCCCCGACCCGCCGCTGGGTGTCGACGCCGACCTGCGGCCCGAAGGCCGCCAGGGTCCGCTGGTCCGCAGCCTCGCCGCGTACGCGGCGTACTACGCCCGCTGGTCGCGGGTGTGGGAGGCGCAGGCCCTGCTGCGCGCCCGGTTCGTCTGCGGTGACGCCGACCTGGGCGCCGAGTTCGAGGCGATGATCGAGCCGGTGCGCTACCCGGTCGACGGGTTGACCCGCGAGCAGGTCGTCGAGATCCGGCGGATCAAGGCCCGGGTGGAGAATGAGCGGCTGCCCCGGGGCGCCGACCCGGCCACCCACACCAAACTGGGACGCGGTGGGCTCGCCGACGTGGAATGGGCGGTGCAACTCGTCCAGCTGCGGCACGCCGGGGCGATCCCGGAGCTGCGCGGCACGCGTACCCTCGATGCCCTCGCGGCGGCCGAGCGGGCCGGCCTGATCGACCCGGCGGACGCCGCGGAGATGGCCGCCGGCTGGTCCCTGGCCGCGCAGGTCCGCAACGCGTTGATGCTGGTCCGGGGTCGCGCCGGCGACCAGCTGCCCCGGCACGGGGTGGAGTTGGCCGGGGTGGTCCGGCTGCTCGGCCGCGACGACCCGGGGGAGTTCCTCGACGAGTACCTGCGCACCGGCCGTCGCTCCCGTGCCGCGGCCGAACGGGTCCTCGATGCCTGACGCGTCGCCGCGCCCGACCGGGTGGCGCTTCGCGGGCACCGGCTGGGCGGCGGCGACCGGGGTCGCGGTGCTGCTCGCCGTCGCCTTCCTCCTCGCACCGCCGATGGGCACCGACCTCGCCGCCCAGGTGGCCCGCGCCGGGTTCACCGAGCGGTACGGGGCCGCGCCGGTCGACTTCGGCTGGTACGGCGGCGTCAACCAGTACGGCTACAGCCTCTTCACGGCCCGGTTGGGCGCGCTGATCGGGGTGCGTCCGCTGGGGGCGGTGGCCGCCGTGGTCGGCGCGGCAGCGCTGGGTTGGCTGTTCACCCGCAATCGGGCCCGCCGGCCGCTGCTGGCCGGCGTCCTCGGCGCGGTGGTGCTGGTCGGCAACCTGGCGAGCGGTCGGATCACCTTCGCGGTCGGGTTGGCGTTCGGGCTGCTGGCGCTCTGCGCGGTCAGCGCGGAACACCCACCACGCTGGCTCCGGTTGACGCTCGCCGCCGGCTGCGCCGCCCTGGCCACGGCGGCCAGCCCGGTCGCCGGCCTGTTCACCGGGCTGGCTGGCGCGGCGTTGCTGCTGGCCGCCCTGCGTACCGGTGACGGGCCGGGCCGCCCGCTGATCGGTGGTTGGCGAGCCGAGCGACCACTGGCCGAGGGGTTCGTCCTGGCGGTGGCGCCCGCCGTCACCCTCGCCCCGATCGCGTTCGTCTTCGGCAACGGCGGCACCCAGCCGTACTCGGCCGAGTCGATGCGCATCAACGTCGCGCTCGCAGTGCTGGTGGCGGTCGTGCTGCCGCGTCGCCGCCGGGTGCTACGCATCGGCGCGGCGCTGACCGTGCTGCTCCTGGTCGGGGCGTACTACCTGCCCAGCCCGATCGGGTCCAACGCGCTCCGACTGCCGATGCTGTTCGCACTGCCCGTGCTGGCCGGTTACGCCGCGATGCCGGGGCCGTGGCTGGCCGGGCTGCTCGCGGCGACCGTCTGGTGGCAGTCGCCGGTGATGGTGAGCGACGTGACCCGGGCCGGGGCCCCGGAGAGCGCCGAGGGTTTCTATCAACCACTCGTCGCCGAACTCGACCGGCGGCAACCGGCCGGGCGGGTCGAGGTGGTGCCGCTGCGCGACCACTGGGAGTCGGCGTACCTGCCGCCGACCGTGCCCCTGGCCCGGGGTTGGGAACGCCAGGTCGACAGCGACCGCAACGCGCTGTTCTACGACGGCAGCCTGAGCGCCCAGACGTACGAACGGTGGTTGCGGCACGAGGCGGTGACCTACGTGGTGCTCGCCCCGGACGCACCGGCCGACAGGTGGGGCCGCGACGAGGCGGCGCTGATCCGCGGCGGCCTGCCGTACCTGCGGGAGGTCTGGCGGGACCCGACCTGGCGGATGTACGCCGTGGTCGATCCGACCCCGCTGGTCGGTGCACCGGGTCACCTCGTCGCCGCCGAGCGCGGCGCGGTCCGGCTGACCGCCACCCCCGGGGACGTGCCGGTTCGGGTGCGCTGGTCGCGCTGGCTCTCGCTGAGCGGCCCGGACGGCTGCCTGCGACCAGGCGCGGACGGGTGGACCGAGGTGCGGGTCCGCGCCGCCGGGAACTACTCGATCTCCAGCGGGCTGCGTCCGCAGCGGCACTGCTGACGGTGCTGCCGTCAGCGCGGAAGCCGGGTGCTGGCAGCATGTCCGGCGTGCCTTCCCACCTCGCGCGCTGGACCGGCCTGGCCGGCTCGATGCTGCTCGCGCTCACCGCGTTCCTCGGCGGCGCGTTCCCCAGCGGACCCCTGCGCAGCACCCCGGTCAGCATCTGGCAGGGGCCCAACGGTCCGCTGATCCTCGCCGCCTGGGTGGTCGGCACCGGCCTGATGGCGTACGCCTGGTGGGCGCTGCGCGACGGGGGACCCTCGACGCGGTGGGCCCTGGTCACCGTGGGGCTCTGGTTGCTGCCGCTGCTGATCGCACCGCCCTTCGGCAGTCGGGACGTGTACGCGTACGCCTGCCAGGGCGCCAGTTTCGTCGGCGGCATCAGCCCCTACGAGCAGGGCGTCTCCGCGCTGCCGTGCCCCTGGCTGGACTCGGTCTCGGTCATCTGGCGCGACACCCCGGCGCCGTACGGGCCGCTGTTCGTGCTCATCGCGGGCGCCGTGGTGAAGGCCACCGGTTCGCTGACCGCCAGCATCGTGGTGTTCCGCGCGCTGTCGCTGCTCGGCGTGGTCCTCACCGCATGGGCCCTCCCGGTGCTGGCCCGTCGGGCCGGTGTGCCGGCGAAGCGGGCGGTGTGGCTGGCGCTGGGCTGCCCACTGGTCGCCGCGCATCTCATCGGTGGCCCCCACAACGACGTGCTGATGCTCGCCGCGCTGGTCGGTGGGCTGGCCGTGGTGGCGTCGCACCGGGGCCGGCGCGCGATGCTGCTGGTCGGCGGGTTGCTCCTCGGAGTCGCAGTTTCGATCAAGGTGACCGCCGTGGTGGTGGTGCCGTTCGCCGCGCTGGCCGCCACCGCAGGGCCGTACCGGATCCGTACGCTGATCCGCGACGGCGGGTGGGTGGTCGGTGGCGCGGTCGCCGCCGTGGTCGCCGTGACCGTCGCCGGTGGGCTGGACTTCGGTTGGGTCGGCGGGCTGTCCCAGGGCGGTGCCGCCATCGCCTGGACATCACCGCCGACCGCCGTCGGGCAGACCATCGGGTACCTCGCGGCCCCGTTCGGCGGTCACGTCGACGCGCTGCCGGCGACCCGCGGGATCGCCGTGGTCCTCCTGGCCGTCCTGCTCGTCTGGCTCTGGTGGCGCGCCCGCACCCGTGACCCGCTCTACTACGCCGGCCTGGCGCTGGCCCTCACCGTCGCGCTCGCCCCCGTCGTACACCCCTGGTACTGGACCTGGCCGTTGTTCGTGCTCGCGGCCACCGCCCAGCGGACCAGATGGTTCGTCGTGGTCGCCCTGGTCGCGTCGTTCCTGGTACTGCCCGACGGCACCGGGCTGCCCCGGTACACCAAGACGGTCGGGGCGCCGCTGATGACGCTGTTGGTGATCGTGGTGGTCATCTGGTTGGTACGGTCGGCTCGGGCGGCCCGTCAGCCGGTCGCCGCCGACTGAGGGAAGGTGCGCCGGTGACCGCTCCCGGCGTGCGTTTCTCCCGGTACGCCGGCCTGGCCGGCGCGGTCCTGCTCGCCGTGGCCGGGTACCTCGGCGGGGCGCTACCCGACGCCCCGTTCGGCGCGACACCCGCGTCGATCTGGCGAGCCCCGCACGGCCCGGCCACCCTGACCTGCTGGCTGATCGGCACCGTACTGCTGGTCGGGGCGTGGTGGTCACTGCGCGAGGGCGCGCCGTCGACCCGATGGGCGTACGTCACCGCCGGGCTGTGGGCACTACCGCTGCTGGTCGCGCCGCCGCTGGGCAGCCGGGACGTCTACTCGTACGCCTGCCAGGGCTGGACGTACGCGCACGGCGTCGACCCGTACGCCGTGGGGGTGGCGGCGGCGGGCTGCCCCTGGGTGGACACGGTGGCCCCGATCTGGCGGGACACCCCGACGCCGTACGGGCCGGTCTTCGTCCTGCTCGCGGCCCTCGCCGTCGGCCTCGGTGGTGGGCTCACCGGCACGATCGTGGCGCTGCGGGTGATCGCCGTGGCCGGGCTGCTGCTGGCCGCGTTCTGCCTGCCCCCTCTGGCGCGGGCGGCCGGGGTGCCGGCCCGGCGGGCGGCCTGGTTGGCGCTGGCCGGCCCGCTGGTCGGCGTGCACCTGGTGGCCGGCGCGCACAACGACGCCGTGATGCTGGGCCTGCTGCTGGGTGGGTTGCTGGTCGTGGTCCGTCGACCGGGCCGGCCGACGGCGTTGCTGCTGGCCGGGGTGCTGCTCGGACTGGCGGTCACAGTGAAGGCCACGGCCGTGGTGGTGGTGCCGTTCGCCGTACTGGCCGGGGTGCCGGGCCGGTACACCGTGCCGGCGTTGCTGCGTGCCGGCGGCTGGTTGGTCGGCGGGTCACTCGCCGCGCTGCTGGTCACCTCGGCGGTGTCCGGGCTCGGGTTCGGCTGGGTGGGCGGGCTCGCCCACAGTGGCGACTCGGAGCAGTGGACGTCACCACCCACCGCCGTGGGCTTCGTGGTCGACTACGCCGGCGCGCTGATCGGCCGGGACCCGCAGGCGGTGCCGGTGCTCCGGGCGGTCGCGCTGGTGCTGCTCGTCGCAGTGCTGGTGGTGCTCTGGTGGCGGACGCTGCGCGACCTGTTCGACGTCCGCCCGCCCGAGCGGCCCCGGGTGGCGTTGCACGGCGCGGCGTTGGCGCTGGTCGCCGTCGTCGTCCTGTCCCCGGTCTTCCACCCCTGGTACGCGACCTGGCCGCTGGCACTGCTCGCGCTCACCGGCACCGGTACGACCTGGTTCGTGCTGCCCGCCGCCGCGGCAGCCTTCCTCGTCCTGCCCGACGGCACCAACCTGGCCCGCTTCACCAAGGCCCCCGGCGCCCTGGCCATGACCGCCCTGCTCGTGGCCCTCCTCCTGCGAGCACGCCTCCTGCGAGCCGCCCGCCGCCAACCTCGTTGATCATGAGGTTGGCGGGTGACAATCCGGACGGAACCCCCGGTCAACCTCATGATCATCGTGCCGGGTGGGGGTGGGGGTGGGGGTGGGGGTGTAAACGCGGACCGGGCCGGCCCCGCGATGAGCGGAGCCGGCCCGGCCGGTGTTAAAGCGACTGCTCAGCAGTCGTAGTACATGGCGAACTAACCGCGCATGTCGGCTGACCTGGGGGAGTGGCGTCGTTCAAGCGGCTGAGCAGGTCGTACGCCATATATCAACTTCCATCGTTATCCACTGTTTCCAGGCGGCATCTGTACCCCTCGTGTACCTAACGATCATGGGGTGGGGTTACGTACGAGCGGTTCCGATGGTGACCGGTGCGGCATCCCGTCGCGCAGGCTCCGCCCTGCCGGGCCGCGCCGACCTGGTCCAGGTGGAGCGCCCCACTGGACGAACGACCTGGACCAGGTCGGCGCGGTCTGGTGGCCTCTGGTGCGCGACGGGTCCCCGGTCGCGGCCGAGGCATCCCAGAGTCGCCGAGGGTCCGGGGCGAGTAGCCCCGGCCGCCGGAGGCCATCTCCGGGTCGTAGGGCCGGAGGCCCTACCCGCCGGAGGCATCATTCCGCCCGGCCTCCTCGAACCGTGGCGGCAGCGGCCAAACGGGGGTGAACGCATCGTCTTGCCGGCCCGGTCCCAGCGCTCGGCTGAGATTGACGTACACCGGTCCGTAGGACGTCTCCAGTCGCCAGTTGTCCCACTGGTCCAGGTCGTGCTCAGCAAACCGCGCCAACAGGCGGAACATGGTTGCCACTTCGGAATCGGCGAGGGGGCCTCCTGGGTGTTCTTCCATCTCGGCAGAGTGCCATCGGCGGGCTGATAGCACCAAGCCGAAGCCCGCGTCTGCTGTACCTCGGTGGACGCGGGCTTCGTCGTGCCTGCCGGAGTTCGCGTGCCGCCGGGGTCGCCGCGCCGGTAGCGAAGCGGCAAGGCGCGGCGTGCCCCGAGTGGCACGCAGCGGCCCGCAGGGCCGCCTTGAAGACGTATGGAAAGTTCTCACCGACGAATCCAAGCGGAATCCAAGCGGATCCAAGCGGAACCGTTGGAGCGCACGGACATCAGTAGTTGGCGGCATTGCGGGACTCGTAGAGCATCTCCGGGCTGTCGGCCGTATCGACGGCTAGACGTACCGACTCGTCCTTCAAGTCCAGCACTCTGAGTTGGTTGCCGACCTTGTTGATCGCTTCGATGCGGTGGAACTCGTCTCCGAACTCGGCCGCGAAGGCGGCGAGCCCGCGGAGTTTTGGCAGCGCGTCCCCGAGGTAGTCAGAGTGCGGATCGACGATGCTCGCCTTGACTCCGTTTGGTGTCAGACTGAAGAACACGAAGTCCGGCCGCATGCTCCGCCATGTTCCCTTACGGTCTTTGTAGGCAACCCCCAGAGATTCCTGCGATGCCCGTTGCGGGTTGCGGTACCAGGCGATTACCCCTGGTCGGCCCAGCTCCTTGTCGATCACGTCCAGTTCCCAGGAGTTGAAGACTGGGCGCCCCACGGGGTACTGGCCTGCCGAGTCTGAAAGCAGGTGCAAGGGCTGGGTCGGCATGGGGCGCGCGTTGCCCTCCTCGTCCCGCGTCTGCGTCTCCACCATGGCGCTCCTGGGGCGCGTAATCGAGAGTCGTTGCGGCTCGATAGACATGGCGCGAATGTCGTTGTATACGGCCTGCCGCTCGTCGGTCAGGTTCTTAACGGCCACGCGATACTCGTCGAACCACTTCGCCGCCAGCTTGTCGGCCTCGCGGTCGAGATCCTCGCGGACTTCGGGCACGAGCGCCAGTGCAGCAACTTTCACGTGTGCGTCGCGTAGCCCGTCATCGTCAGTGTCGGGATCGTCGGGACCCGCCAAATGATCGACGTACGTACCGGCGAGGTCGGGGGACAAAACACGTCCAGCCGCCCGGAAGGCGTCCCGGATGGCCCTGTCGTCTGCCGTCTCGGCGAATGCCGAGTAGACGGGGGCTTCTGCACCAGCACTACCTGTGATCGTCTCTCCCCGCACGGTCCAGATCTCGGCCACAGCCTCGGCCAACTTGTCCTTGTAACGAACCGAAAGCCCGTCCAGAACATCGTGCATCACGGAGTGCGCTTCCTTGCCTGCCTCCGGTCGCAGCCCATCAGCGGCAAGCGCGTGTGCCAAGGCGGTGAGTCGCTTCACCGGCTTGGTCCCCCTCTTTGGAAGGGACTGTGATGGTAGCCCCTCGAGAACCTCCCAGACCTCCTCAGGAATCGCGGGATTTGGGGTCATCTCCTGAGGATCAATCAGGACTCGTCGACCTCCAGTGGACTCAGGGAATTCCTCCAGCGTCCCAAGCAGGATCTTCACAACGTTCGTGGCGGTCCTGCGATCGAAGAAGGGCAAGATGCATTCAACGCTGTTGAGCTTCTCGCTTCCAGGTATCCGGCGTGCAAGAGGAGTACGCACCATCCGCCCAAGAAGCTGGGTGATGTGGGTTGCGTCCTTCGCAGGCCGGAAGGACACCAGGACCTCGGCCCGGGGGCAGTCCCAACCGGTTGAGATCGCATCCTTGGCGATCAGTACCCGCACATGCTTCGCGTCTTGTACTCGCTCTGGGGCGATGTAAGGCACGTGGTACATGCCCCATTGCTGCGGTGAGTGATCCCCAAGGACGTGGGCAACCGAGTCTGGCCGCAGGTCGGGCCAATTAGCGAAGATGGTGTCAAGTGCTCGGGCAAGCATGTCCGAGGCAGGGGTGTTAGGGGACTGTAGCACCATGAGCGGAATCACGGCGTCGGCATCACTTTGCTCTTCTGCGTAGGCCGCCCAAGCCTTGGTCGACTCCACAATCTTCCGGGTTGCGCGGGACAGAAGAACACTGTCGAACGCTCCCGACTCGGCCGGAATGTCCAGGACGATGTCGTCCTTCAGTAGCCCCGATTCCTGTACTCGCTCAGGGTCAACAAGAACCTTTGGTAGGGCGATGCGAGAGGCGGACACCTCAGCAGCCTTCATCGCATCCTCGAACCGTTGAACGGTCGCGGAGATACCCCAGACAACAGGCATGGCAGGCACATCGCCCTGCCCGTTGATCAGTCGCTTGACAATGGTCGGCTTGTCGGCAGACTGATTGCCCATGCCTCGATGGGCCTCGTCAAGGACCATGTAAAGGGTCAGGTTCGGATCCTTGATCGTATTCGCGAGCGTTCCCCAGATCGTGTACTCCTGCCGATCAGGAAGCGAGCTGGCGCGGACAAGTTCAATCTGATTATCATCTTGCGCGGATTCGTGACCACGAGTGAGCAGAGAGGACTTGGTGAGCTTGTGTGTGTTCAGGAAGTAGATCTTGCCGGCCGAAAGCTTCGGGTGTTTGAACGGGTGTTGGATTACGACCGTATCGGACTCAAGCTTTTCCGAAGCCGCTTCCAGCCGAATGCGCGTCTGCTCGTTCAATGAGGGGTCGTCCGAAAACCAGAGAACGACAGCGGTCCGGTCAGGCTCGAAGTCGAGCGAGTCGTTGCCGTAGAAGAGCGCCTCGATCGCTGCCGCGGCCATCACGGTTTTCCCCGCGCCGGTTGTCGCGGTTAGTGCGAACTGAGACGGGTCGCCATAGTCGCGGTAAATATTGCGGGCCTTGGCAAGGTTAGTGAGCACGTCACCGACCGCGTCGGCCTGGTAGTCCTTCAGCGTGTACCGCATGCTGGCTTCACTCCCTGCCCGAGTTGACTTCGAAGTTGCGTAGGTACGACTCGTACAGCCGGATCGGCTCCACTCGGCCTGGCAGTTCGGCGCAGACCATCTGAAAGCGCCGATCGTCTTCGGTCACGATGAACGCGGTTCGCACCGACTCGGTCTCTCGGATACGTGCGAGGAATGCCGCTGCTTGGTCCAAGTCCTCCAGCACGCCGTAGGTTTCTGCCACATCCCAACCGTCCACCAATTTCTCGATACGCCGTCCTCGTGAACCGGCGCGCATCCAGAGCAGGGGTGCGACCGCATCAAACGCTCGATGTCGAGCAACTCGCCACGGTGTCTCGTAGGTGAGCGTGAAGAACTCGACGTTCTCGTCGAATCCCTCGGCCATGGGGAACTCGTCGATGAACTTGTAGTCACCCTTCACGGGCTCGCCGTCAGGCGTCTCACCGGTCACTGCCGCCCTGATGCGAGGCTTAGTGATGTAGTCGCAGATGCCATGAATTTCCCAGTCGGCATCACCGGGGCGCAGACCTTTCTGGCGCAGGTTGGCCTGCTCGTTCTCCGCTACCTCATTGTTGGTTACAATAATTGATTGTCTGGAACCGCCATCCTGGCGATTCAACCGAAACACCGCATGCGCTGTCGTTCCAGAGCCTGCAAAGAAGTCGAGCACCAGAGCGGATGGCTTATCGGCTAAGAAGTGGCGAAGGCAGTCTTCGACGGCATAGACCGCCTTCGGGAATGGGAAACGGCGACCGGGTATCAGGCTCTTGAGGACCTCGGTTCCGTAACGCTGAGCGTCGTGTGACGGCTTATTCCATGCGGTTGTAGGCATGACCAACCGGCCCGTGACGTAGCACGCAATGACTGAACCGTCCTCGGCTCGACCCGTGACTTCGACGTTTCCCGCTTCGATGTCGTTGATGATTCCGCCTGTTAGATACGAGATCGCATATTCTTGCGGGGCGTTCGCTGTGCGGCGGCCAGCTCGTAGGTACCCCTGCTCAAGGCGCTTGCGCGCGGGGTCTGGAGTGAGCCCCCAGTTCATCTCCGTTCCATCGGGACGAACGGGGAAGACTGACACGCAGCCCGGCATTGGCGGCGCTTTCTCGCGTGGCATATCATGAGGAAGCGGTTCGCCAATCGCCGAGATAAACCCAGTTGATCGGTCAACGTAGATCGGGAAGAATTGTGACCTACCCCCCTTTGCGGTACCCCGCCTCGATGCGATGTCACTGCGCCGAAGTGTGTCCCAGGTGACAGGCCGCCGCTCTTCGTTGCGCTGGTCTGGCAGCACCCTCGACGAGCCGAGTCGGACAAAAAAGATGTACTCATCCGTACGAGAGAACTCAGCAGCGCGTCCCGCCCCAGCAGGGTTGATCACGGAGGAGACCATCTGGATATTGCCCTCAGGGAAAGTCTGTTCGAGTAGCAATCCCAGTCGCAGGTACTCTTTCTCATCGATCGTCACGATCAACACCGACTCGTCCGGGTTCAGCAACTCCTTGGCGAGCAGCAGTCGCCGCTCCATGAAAGCGAGCCACTTCGAGTGGCGGTACAGATCTTCCCCGTCGACGTAATCGTTGTTGTACTTCCAGTCCCTTGCGCCTGAGTTGTACGGCGGGTCGATGTAGATTGCGTCGACCTTGCCCCGGTGGGTGTAGAGCAGCGTGTGAAGTGCGTGGTAGTTCTCGGCGTTGATGACCGTATGGAAAGGCTTGTCGCCGCCTCGCTCGACCCGCCCAGTCGACTCGAGACCCGGGTAGATGGGATCTCGAAACTCCGCGACGACCACCAGGTCCTCGATCGGTGCCGCCCGGGTCACGCTGTTCACGGAACCGATCAGCGCAAGCTGGGCGACGCGTGCGCTGCACACAGTGTCGATGCTGGTAACCCGCCAGAGGTGGTGATCGCCACGCGTCGTCGTGCCACGGGGTGCCAGTACTTGTACCTTGTCACCCTTGCGCACTGGGCGTGCAGGGAGCTGGACCGCCTCGGGTCGGTGACGCTCGAAGTTGAGACCGAAAACGCGCCGCTCGGACAAGACGTGAAACTCAGCCTCCAGCTCTGCACCAAGCGCCGGATCCTTTGCCTTGGCCTGCCGAATCAGATCTGTCAGTCGTGACATGCGCGCTCGCGCTCCTCCCCGTACGGGACCAGTTCGTCCCCGTAGCGCTCGAGAGTCTATGGAGCCGGTCCGGCTTAGGGAACCGAGCGTACGGCCGGGCGGTCAGCTTTGGGGAACGGCCCGACGTACCTACGTTGCTTGACCGGAGCAGGTCCCTTGGGCCTCGGAAGCCCTCACGTCGTCGTCGCGGCAACCACTACGGCGGCGAGCGCGCAAAGTACTGGTTCCGGTGCGTAGGTGCGTTGATCGGCCAACGCAGGCAGAATGGCGGACGTGACGAACCCTGATCCGGACGCCGAGTGGTGGACGACCTCGGATGTCGCCGCCTACCTCGGGGTGCGGGTCGGAACGGTGGCGACGTACCGGAAACGGGGGCAGATGCCTGCGCCCGATCTGACCCTTGGGCGAACTCACGTGTGGCGGCCGGCGCACATCGTCAGTTGGCATGAGGCGCGACCGCGACCCGGTGTTGGCGGCAGGTCGCGTGCTGAGGTTCAACCGCACTCGGGCGACGAAGCTGAACGCTAGGCGGTCTGTGCCGCCTTGATCGCCCGCAGCTCGTCCGCGAAGTCCCGCGTCTCTGGCGCGTCCGGGTATTGCTTCGCCAGCACTGACGACAGGTCCGTGGCCACCATGGCGAGCGACGGCAGCGACCGGCGGTTGCCACTGAGCGCTTGGCGGCCGAGGTCGACGGCGCGGTCCAAGTCGCCTGCTCGTGCTGCCACCACACCAAGGGTGATCTGCGCTTCCGCCACCCGCATCGGCTTGCGCACGATGCCGCTGCTGTCCGTGGATGAGCGGATCACCTCGTCCGCGTAGACCTCGGCGAGCCCGTTCTCCCCGACGATCCGGTAGCAGTCCATCGCGTAGAAGTCGAACTTGGCCGGGTCGACCACGAAATGGTGATCCAGGTTCTCGGGGTAAGGCAGCCCTTCAAGGATGCGGCGGCCCTGGTCCAGAGCAAGCTCAACTTGACGCCGGTCTCCCATTCGCGCCCACGCCTTCGCACGTTGAGCGGCCAGTTGAACTGCCACGCTCTGGTGCGGCGCGGCTGCCTCGCCTGCTTCGGCGGCGGCAACCACGCCGCGAAAGTCACCTGCGGTCAGCGCGTACCACGCCCGCATCTCCTGCGCCCAGCCGACGACGTTCATGTCCCCGGATTCTTCCCCGAGCTGCAACGCAGCTTTGCGGGTCGCCTCGGCTTCGGTGCGCCGACCCATGTCGTACTCGACGCAACCCACCAGGAGGGCCACTGTTCCCGCCAGGGTCAGCAGCTCCCGGTGCTGGGCGAGCGTGAGGCGAGCGTCGAGCAGGGCCGTCATGCGTCGAAGCCACGCATGTCCCTCGACGCGTAGGTCGGCCGAGTCGGCGTAGGGGTACTCGCTGCACAGCCTGTCGGCGGTGATCCTCAGCCCTTCGAGGGTCGCTTGGGATACGTCCGACGCGCGCATGCGGGTCACGATTTCGAGGGTGTCTAGGCCGGTGCCGGCCATCAGGGTCTTGTCGACGTCATCGCGGCCACGTGGGAAGAAGGCAGCGGTGACCGTGCCGAACGTAGCCGCGATGAGGCCCTTGTAGAAGTCGTCCGGCTCGGCGTTACCCGCCTCCCAGCGCTTCCAGTTGCGGAGCAGGCTGCCGTTCGACGGCAGCTCGGACGAGGCGTGCGCCCGGAGGGCTTCAACCGCCTCGGCTTGCGACCACCCTCGGGCGGCCCGTTCGTTTCGGATGCGCCGAGCCCACAGAGGCCGGCTCTCGCCCGCGCTGCCCGTGTCTCCCATGAGCCCAGTATGGCCCCGCTAGGGGGGTGACAGGGAAGGGGACAGCGGCCTGACCCCGCAGTGACACCTGTCGTTGGCTGAGTAGCTGAGCGATCGTCATATCTGCAAGTTCCGTTGCTCGAAGATCACTTGCCCGCTGGGCTGGCGATCAACGGCGCGGTGTCGTAGCGTCCAGATTACTAACTCGGTTAGTAATTCGGACCACCGAGGGGAGTCGAAGCATGGCCGGAAGGATGTTCGGGGAGCGCCCGGTGGGCGCGGTGACGCTGGTGGAGACGCCGGTGTCGCGGTCGTACGCGCAGAAGGCTCGGGTGGCGTTCCTCGTCGTGGCGGCGTCGGTCGCTCTGGTGGTGGCCGCTACCGCGTCGGTGGCACTGCCGCTGGTGCTCGCGGTGGTGGTCGGTTTGTTGTCCGGCGGCGTGTGCGGCCTGGTGGTCGCGTGCGTGGTCCGGGTGTGGCCGGCGCTGCGGGTGCTGTGGTGGTGGGCGTTGGAGATAGTCGCTGCGGTCACGGTGTTCGTGGGCATGGCGTACCTGTCTCGGGCGACGCATCCGGCGGTGCCGCTGGTGCTCCTGGTCCTGGTGCTGGGCGTGGTTTTCGGCGTCGGCCGGGTCCGTCGGCGGGTGTCGGCGTGGGTGTGGTGCGTGGTGGTGCGGCACCGGCTGCGGCTGTGCTTCGCGGAGTTCATCCGCTCTGCGTCGCGGCTGCACCCGGGTCGGTTGCCGCTGATCTTGTGGGCGCGGCCGACGCCGGCCGGTGAGCGGGTGTGGGTGTGGCTGCGGCCGGGCCTGGACCTGACGGATCTGGACGGCAAGGCGGACAAGCTCGCGGTGGCCTGCTGGGCGGGGGAGGCGCGGATGGTCCGCGCGTCGGCCCGGCATGCCGCATTGGTGCGGGTGGACATCACCCGTCGTGACCCGCTGACCGGCCTGGTGGCGTCGCCGCTGTCGGCCTGGGTGGCGTGGATGCGCGACGAGGACGCCCCGGTGTCACCGGCTATGCCGCCGCTGGGCCTGGACCTGCTCGACGTGCCGGAGCCGGCACCGGAGCAGCGCAACCCGCGCCGCTGAACCAAGACTCACACGCCCTGACCGGGGTGTGTGCGGTGACCGCCAACAGGGCGGTTCACCTCCAACAATCTCGAAGGAGATCGCAATGGCAAACGACACGACCGTGACGGTGGTCGGCAACCTGACCGCCGACCCGGAACTGCGGTTCACCCCGGCCGGGGTGGCGCTGGTGAAGTTCACCGTGGCGTCCACGCCTCGGGTGTTCGACCGGGCCTCGGGTGAGTACCGCGATGGTGACCCGTTGTTCCTGACCTGCACCGCGTGGCGGGACCTGGCCGAGCACATCGCCGAGTCCCTGGCCAAGGGCACCCGCGTGGTGGTGGCCGGTCGGCTGCGGCTGTCGCGGTGGGAGAACGAGGAGGGCGAGAAGCGCTCTGCGTACGGCCTGGACGTCGACGAGGTCGGCCCGTCGCTGCGGTTCGCCACCGCGTCGGTGAAGAAGATGACCCGCACCCGCAACGGGGACGGGTTCACTCCGGAGACGCCGGCGGACGACCCGTGGTCGACCGCCGCACCGGCGTCGGCGGCCTGAGCGGAGGTCGCTGATGTCGACGCTGACCGCCTCCGCCGTACCGGGTGGCATGCCCGCCGAGCCCGTGTCGATCTTCGACCCGGTGCATGTCGGGGTGGACGAGTTCGGCCACCCGGTGCGGGTCCCGCTGATCTACCGCAACCTGTTGATCGGCGGGGAACCGGGCGGCGGTAAGTCGACCCTGCTCAACCTGATCGTGGCTCACGCCGCTCTCTCGCCCGACTGCCGGCTGTGCCTGCTCGATGGCAAGCAGGTCGAGTTGGGTCAGTGGAAGAGCTGCGCCGACGTGTTCGTCGGCCCGGACATCACGCATGCCCTGGCCACGCTGCGACGGATGCAGATTGTGATGGACAACCGGTACGCCTACCTGGAAGTGGCGGGCCGCCGGAAGACCCAACGCGATGACGTGTTCAGCCCGATCCTCGTCGCCCTTGATGAGATCGCCTACTTCTCGGCCACCGTCGGGGACAAGAAGACCCGGGAGGACTTCGCGGGTCTGCTGCGGGACCTGGTAGCCCGAGGTAGGGCTGTCGGCATCATCGTCGTGGCGGCGACGCAACGCCCCTCGTCCGACATCATCCCGACGAGCCTGCGGGACCTGTTCGCCTGGCGGTGCGCGTTCCGGTGCACCACCAACGTGTCCTCGGACATCGTCCTGGGGCACGGATGGGCGGACCGTGGCTGGTCGTCGAACACGATCAGCCCGACCAACCCCGGGGTGGGCTTGCTCATCGCCGAGGGCGGCACCCCGCAACTGATCAAAGCCGCGTACCTCGATGACGCGGCCTGCGCTCGCATCGCCATCCACGCCGCCCGCATGCGGGCCAACCGTGGGGAGCGTGCGGCATGAGTATCCGTATCCGACCCCGGTCAGCCACGTCGCCAACCTGGCCGACCGCTACCGATGACCGCCTGTTGCACCCGGACTGGTGCGCCCGAGGGCACGCCTGCGGCCTGGGCGAGCACCGGGCACAGCCGGTGACCCTGCGGGTTCCCGGTCGCGGTGTGGTGGTTCTGACCCGGGTGCTGGCCGCCGACGGCCGTCAGCACGCCGAGATCCGCACCCGCGTCAGCCTCGCACCGGGCGACACGAACGCCCGGGCGCACCTGATGCGGATCGTCACCGAGTTCGACGCGGCCCTGCGGCGGATGGTCCGCCCTCAGCGCCGAACGCCATAAGAACGGGCCGGCAGCACCGGGATCAGCCCTAGGAAAGCACCCCGGACGCCGCCGACCCGCCCCATCAACAGCCCAGAGAGGAGCTGCCGCGATGCACGCTACCCAAAACACGGTCGCCGAGCAGGTGACCACCCCGGCCCGCACGCTGCGGGACGCCGCCCTGTACCTGTCCCGCCACGGCTGGACGCAGGGCGCCTACTACGACGCCACGTCGGGGTCGTTCACGCCCCCGGCCTGCACGGTCGGCGCGGTCGGCATGGTCTGCTACGGCGGACCTGTCGACGCCCCGGCGCAGATGTTCGACGCCCCGGAGTTCGCCGATTTCGAGGCGGCGTTGACCTACCTGGACTGGTACTTGGCCTGCCGGTTCTCCAACGGCCAGTACCACGACGGGCTCGACAACGCCTACGACTTCAACGACGCCAAGGGCCAGACCGCCGACGCTGTCATCGCCGTTCTCAACGCGGCTGCCGACGCCTGGGACCGCACCAACGGTGGTGCGGCATGAACAAGAACACCGTCAAGCCCGGCTTGACGCGCACCCGCACCACGCGCGCCAAGCGGTCGGTGGAAACCACCGAGTTCGACGCGTTCGTACGGCGCATCCTGCGGGCGTACGCCCGTCGGGTCGCTGCCGGCGACATCGAGGCACTGCGGTCGCTCGCGGTGCTGTCCACCGACGTGGACGCCATGACCCGGCTCGCTGTCACCGGCCTGCGTCAGCCTCCGTACCGGTACTCCTGGGCGGAGATCGCCGACCGGCTGGGCGTGTCCCGGCAGGCGGTGCAGATGCGCTACGGCGACCGCGCCGACCGGATCGCCCTGGACGAGCGGCTCATCCGCGCCGGCCTCGGCGTCACGGTGGCGACCCTCGCCCAGGTGTTCGCCGATCACCACCCCGGTAGCCCGGCACGATCACTGTGTCCGGGCTGCGGCTTCCGCTACCCCGACGGGGTGACGGACTGCCCGACCAACGCCACGGTTCGCCCGCTGCTGTACCGGCGGCGCGGCGAGGACACGCAGGCGCTCAACGTGCTGACGCCTGACCAGCTCGCCGACCTGCACAACCTCAAGACCGCCCGGACCAACCGGACGGCCACCCGCAGGGCGGCCCAACCCACGCCGCTGCCTCCCGCCGAGGAACCGACCTTGTTCGGCCTCACTAACGGGAGGGCCACGGCATGACCACCAACCCGACCAACCTTCGACCGGCGGCCGGTGAGCCCCGGTTGGCGTCGATCGCCTCGTGGGCGGTGCTGGCCGCGTCGTTCGGCCTGTCCGCCTCCACCTGGATCGCGCTTGCCGAACTCGCCGGCTTCACCGCCCGCATCACAGTCCCCGGCACCTCGGTCAGCCTCGCCCTGGCCTGGCTGATGCCCATCGCGGTCGACGGCTACGTGGTCGTCGCCCTGGTGCTGTGGATGGCTCCCGTGCCCGCACGGGTCGCCGCGTTCGCCAAGAAGAACACCTACGGTGCTGCCGGCATCGGCATCGCCGCCCAATCGGCGTACCACCTGCTGCAAACCAACGCCAACACGAACGAAACCTGGCGCGTGGCGATGGCCGCGATCGTCGGCGCACTGCCGCCGGCCGTCGCCGGCCTGGCCGTGCACATGCGCGCCCTGATCCGCCGGGAAAGCGGCCGAACCCTGACCGCTGCCACTGGCATCGCACCAACGTCCCCGGCACCCGCCGAGACGCCCACCTCAACCGTCACCGTTCCCGCCGTCCCGGCACTGACGCCGGTCCGGCCCGAGCTGCCCATCGTTCCCGCTATCGAACCCGCCGAACCGGCACCGACGCCGGCTCAGCACGAGATCCCGACGCCGGCCCAGGTCGCCACCCGGGTCACCGCACCGCGACCGGCCCCGGCCCCGGAACCGGCGACGCCCCGGCCCGATGCGACTGCCCGCCCCGCCCGTCCCCGTCCGAGCAAGCCCGATGCCACCCCGGCACCGACGTTGGCACCGTCCACCACCGACACTCCTGTCACCGCGTCTGACGCTGCCCAACTTCCGCCGCCGATCGTGGCCCCGGACCTGCTCGCCCGAGCGACCCGCGTCGCGAAGCAGTACCGCACCGAGCACGGCACGCCGATCACCCCGGGCCAACTGGCCGTCCGCCTCAAGGTGACCTCGGATGAGGCCACGCAAGCCCTCGCGGTCCTGGACCTCGACCCCAACACCAGCAACCGACCCGTCCAGCCCGCCAACGGACGCCCCGTGAAGGCGACCCGTTGACCGTCTCGACGCTGACCGTCGTACCCGAAGCTTCCGCTTCGGGTACGGCCCCGTGCGCCGAGCCGACCGCCCCACCCTGGTACGCCACCTCCTCCGACATCCGGCTCCAAGCCGCCGCCCGGCTCACCCAACCCGACCTCGCCGAATGGCTGCGCCACGTCCGCCCGGCCGCCGGCTGCACCCGCCCGATCCGCCTGGTCGGCACCATGGCCACCGTCGAGGCCGCCACAGGCCGCCTCCTGTCAGAGCGGTCAACGGCCGACATGCCCGACGGCGTCATCTACAAGCCGTGCGGCAACCGCCGCGCCGCCGTCTGCCCGACCTGCTCCAAGCTCTACCAACGCGACGCCTACCAGGTCGTGCGCGCCGGCCTCGTCGGCGGCAAGGGCGTACCGGAGCAGGTCGCCCACCACCCGGCGGTGTTCCCCACCTTCACCGCCCCGTCCTTCGGCGAGGTGCACACCCGCTACGTCAAGCGGCACACCTGCACCCGCCGCAGCTCGTGCGACTGCCGGCCCGAGCCGTGCCACGCCCGCCGGGAGTCGACCGTGTGCGTGCACGGGGTGCGGCTGGTCTGCTTCGCCCGCCACGAGGAGACGGACGCCCGGTTGGGCACGCCGCTGTGCCTGGACTGCTACGACCACGACGCCCAAGCGGTCTGGAACTTGTCCGCCGGGGAGCTGTGGCGGCGCACCACCATCGCGATCAACCGCTACATGCACCGGCTGGCCACCGCACGCGGCATCCCCGACATCCCCGTGACCTCACCGCGTACCGGTAAGACCCGGTGGGTTTCCCCGGTGCGGCTGTCGTTCGGCAAGGCCGCCGAGATGCAACGACGCGGCGTCGTGCACTTCCACGCCATCATCCGCCTCGACGGCCGCGACGCGGGCGACCCGGACGCCATCGTGCCGGCCCCGCCGCAGCTCGACGCGGCCGATCTGGTGGCCGCCGTCGACCACGCCGCCGCCACCGTCGGCTTCACCACCGCCGATCACCCCGCCCACCCCGGCGGCTGGCCGATCGCCTGGGGCGAGCAGGTGCTGACCAAGGTGATCACCGTGGCCGGGCGGGGTGAGGTGACCGACGCCCAGGTGGCCGCGTACCTGGCCAAGTACGCGACCAAGTCAACCGAGGTGACCGGCCACGCCTCCAACCGGCTCACCGGCGACACCATCGACATCTACGCCGACCCGGTAGGCACCCACACCGAACGCCTGGTCGACGCGTGCTGGATGCTCGGCACGCCGCGCGACTGGCGGCGGCTGCGCCGCTGGGCGCACATGCTCGGCTTCGGCGGCCACTTCCTCACTAAGTCCCGCCGCTACTCGATCACCTTCGCCCTACTGCGCAACCAACGCATCGTGTTCCGCCGTGCCCAGAGCAGCGGACCACAGCAAGCCGCGGCCGGCACCGAGCCGACGACGCTGGTGGTCAACTTCCTGCAATTCGTGGGCGCCGGCTGGCACACCACCGCTGACGCGATGCTCGCCAACGCCTCCGCCGCAATGGCCCGAGAGCACCAGGACGCGGCACGCGAGTACCTACAGACCCTCGTCGCCTGACGCGCGATCCAGCGTCAAGCCCACCTTGACACCGAATCGGCCGACCGTCGGCCGTCGCACTCGTGGAATGGAGCACGGACCGATGAGCACACAGAGGCAGCCAAGCGCTGTCGACCGGCTGTGGACGGTGGAGGATGTCTCGGCCTTCCTTGGCGTTCCCGTCGGCACGCTGTACCAGTGGCGGCATCGCCGTTTCGGGCCACCGGCGGCCAAGGTCGGACGGCACCTGAGGTACGACCCGCAGGACGTGCGGTCCTGGGTCGCGGAGCAGGCGGCGTAGGACATGCCTGTCGATGACCTGTGGTACCTGAACGGGCGGGCGGCTGACGGCTCGCGGCTGCCGTCGAAACGGCACGGGCGGGGCAAGCGGTGGCGGGTCCGCTGGACGGACAACCTCGGCGAGACGCGTACGCAGATGTTCGAGCGGAAGGTGGATGCCGACCGCCACGACGCCAACGTGCGCGCCGACCTGAGCCGGGGCCAGTACATCGATGACCGGGCGGGCCGCATCACCGTCGCGGCCCTCGCCTCGCTGTGGCGGGACGCCCAGCTCCACACCGACAGCACAACGGTCCGAGTGGAGCACGCTGTCCGGCTCCACGTGCTGCCGGGGCTGGGCGCGCAGCAGATCAAGGATGTCCGCCCGAGCCACATCCAGGGATGGGTACGGGACCGGTCGACGGTCCTCGCTCCTACCACGCTCCGGGTGGTCTACACCTACCTCAGTTCGATGTTCGCCATGGCCGTCCGGGACCGGCTGATCTCGGCCAGCCCGTGCGACAAGGGCATCCGGCTTCCGCCGATCAGCCGGGGGAGCAGGGTCCTTCCCACGGCGCAGCAGGTGCACGACCTGGCGCATCTGCTGCCGGCCCGGCTGGCCGCCACGGTCTACCTCGCGGCCGGTTGCGGCCTGCGCATGGGCGAGATCCTGGGCCTGGAGGTGGACGACATCGACTTCGACGCACGGGAGGTGCGCGTCCGCCGCCAACTCAAGGTGCTCAAGGGTCGTCAGCCGTTCCTCGGTCCGGTCAAGACGAGCACCAGCGCCCGCACCGTCGAGCTACCCGATGTCGTGTCGGTGGCACTGCGTCAGCACCTGGCCGACAGGTGCGGCGCGGTCGAAGTCGACGACGATACGGACCGCCGTCGGCCGGTCCGCCGGGCCGCACACCTGCTGTTCCGGGGTGTCAGTGGCGAGCCGGTCAACGCGGCGACCTTCTCCCGAACGTGGGCGAATGCTCGGGAAGCGGTCGGCCTGCCGGCGCGGTGGGGGATACACGGACTGCGGCACTACTACGCGACGGTGCTGATCCACGCGGGCGCATCGGTGAAGACGGTCCAGCTCGCGCTTGGGCACAGCACGCCGACCGTCACGCTCAACACCTACGTCCACGAGTGGCCGGACGTGCTCGACCGGACCCGGCTGCTCATCGACGGCGCGCTCGGTCAACGCGGAACGGCGGCCATGCCGGCTGTGAGCCGAGCATGACCGCCGTCCGTGAGGTTGTACCCAACCTGTACCCAAGATCAGTAGTGATCCTGTTGGTGCAGGTCAGAGCCTTGATCAGGCTCAGCAGTCGTAGTACATGGCGAACTCGTGCGGGGTCGGGCGCAGGCGCACCGGGTCGACCTCGTTGGCGCGCTTCCAGTCGATCCAGGTGGAGATCAGGTCCGGGGTGAAGACGCCACCGTCGAGCAGGTAGTCGTGGTCGGCCTCCAGCGAGTCGAGCACGGCCGGCAGCGAGCCCGGCACCTGCTTGACGTCGCCCCACTCCTCCGGCGGGAGGTCGTAGAGGTCCTTGTCGATCGGCGTCGGCGGCTCGATCTTGCTCTTGATGCCGTCCAGGCCGGCCATCATCATGGCCGAGAAGGCCAGGTAGACGTTGGCCGACGGGTCCGGGACGCGGAACTCGACGCGCTTGGCCTTCGGGTTCGCGCCGGTCACCGGGATGCGGGTGCAGGCGGACCGGTTGCGCTGCGAGTAGACCAGGTTGACCGGCGCCTCGAAGCCCGGCACCAGGCGGCGGTACGAGTTGACCGTCGGGTTGGTGAAGGCCAGCAGCGACGGCGCGTGGTGCAGCAGACCACCGATGTACCAGCGGGCCGTGTCGGACAGGCCCGCGTAGCCGGTCTCGTCGTAGAACAGCGGCTCACCGTTGAGCCAGAGGCTCTGGTGGGTGTGCATGCCGGAGCCGTTGTCGCCGAAGAGCGGCTTGGGCATGAACGTCGCGGTCTTGCCGTTGGCCCAGGCCTCGTTCTTCACGATGTACTTGAAGAGCTGGAGCTGGTCACCGGCGTGCAGCAGCGTCGAGAACTTGTAGTTGATCTCGGACTGGCCGGCGGTGCCCACCTCGTGGTGCGAACGCTCCACGGTGAAACCGGTGTCGACGAGGCGACGCACGATCGAGTCACGCAGGTCGGCGTAGTGGTCGACCGGCGGCACCGGGAAGTAGCCACCCTTGTACGCGGTCTTGTAGCCGCGGTTGCCGCCCGGCTCTTCGCGGCCGGTGTTCCACGCGCCCTCGACCGAGTCGATGTAGTAGAACGACTGGTGCGCCGAGGTCTCGTGGCGGATCGAGTCGAAGATGTAGAACTCCGCCTCGGCGCCGAAGTAGGCGGTGTCGGCGATGCCGCTCGCCGCCAGGTACGCCTCGGCCTTCTTCGCGACGTTGCGCGGGTCGCGGGTGTAGGCCTCGCGGGTGAACGGATCGTGGATGAAGAAGTTGAGCGCGAGAGTCTTCTGCGCGCGGAAGGGGTCGATGAACGCGGTGGCGACGTCCGGGAGCAGGAGCATGTCCGACTCGTGGATCGCCTGGAAACCGCGGATCGACGAGCCGTCGAACGCGAGGCCGTCGGTGAAGAGGTCGTCGTTGACGGACTCGACCGGCAGGTTGAAGTGCTGCATCACGCCGGGCAGGTCACAGAAACGAACGTCGACGAACTTCACGTCCTCGTTCTTGAGGTATCGCAGCAGTTCCTCGGGATTGGCGAACACACATCCTCCTGGCACGTCCACGGGGTGGCTAGGCTTCTGGCGACGCTAGGGCCGGGGGGTTGCCCGGCCGTGTCTCCGTTGTTTCTGCCGTGTTACGTCCCTCGTGGTGAGCCAGCGACGCCCCTGTCCGCGCCTCCGACCCGCCAGGAACGTCGTACCGACTGTGCCAGTGTAATGACATCTGATGCCTTTGGCCTGAATCGGCACACCGTGCAGGCGGCACGCGGCAGGACCTCCTCCCGGCGCGGATACCCTTGACCGCTGTGACCAATCCGCACCTCCCGGCAGCGCCGGCCACCGACCCCACCTTCGCCGCTCCGAGCCTCGGTAAACGGTTCGGCGCGCTGATCATCGACTGGGTGCTGTGCCTGCTGGTGTCCAACTTCTTCGCCGACCCGGTCCGCGACGGCTGGGCGCCGGTGCTGGTGCTGGTCCTGGAGTACGGCATCTTCCTCGGCCTGTTCGCCCAGACGCCGGGCATGTACATCACCAAGATCCGCTGTGTGAACTGGCACGACGGTGGCCGGATCGGCGTGCTCCGGGGCCTGATCCGTGGCCTGCTGCTGGCCCTCGTCGTTCCCGCACTGATCATGGACGAGCACCGGCGCGGCCTGCACGACCGGCTCGCCGACTCGGTCATCGTCGACGCACCCCGCGGCTGAGCCAACCCCCGTCAAGGCCGCCGGGCCCCGGCTCCGGGATCGCGCTCGATCCAGGCTGTAGCGGCACCCGCGCCGCTCGTGCACTTTCGGGGTGCCGAAAGCGTGGAATGCAAGATCGCGGCCGAGTCGGGTCGATCATGGAGTTGTGGTGCCTGGTTTGGTGCCTAACGGGGGCTTTGTCACCCACCACAACTCCATGATCGACGAGGTGGGCCGGGCGGGGTGGGCCGGGCGGGCTGGGCCGGGCGGGCGAGGCGGGGCCGGGCGGGCTGGGCCGAGGCGCGAGGGTCGGGCGGCCTGCGGGAACGGGCGGCAGGCGCGCCGGGGTGGGCCCCTGAACGTGTACGTGAAGGAGTTGGACCTGTACGGGTGTACGCGAAAGAGCCGGACCCGTGCGGGCCCGGCTCTTTCGCGTACACCTGAGGGGTCAGCGGCCCCGCGACTGGCGGAAGGCGCCTGGCGGCCGCATGTTCTTCGGGATCGCGCCCTTGGGCATCTGCGGCCGGGCGGTGAGCGCCTTGAGTCGCTTGTCCAGCGAGTTGACGTCCTTGCCGGAGAGGGCGCGGGGCAGGCGCAGCAGCGTCGTGCGCAGCTTGCGGATCGGCAGCTCGCCCTCCTCCTGCCCGATCACGTAGTCGTGCAGGGGAGCGGAGCCGATCACCTTGGACAGCCGCCGCTTCTCCTGGCCGAGCAGGCCGCGCACCCGCTGCGGGTTGCCCTCGGCCAGCAGGATCACGCCCGGGCGGCCGATCACCAGGTGAACCATGTCCATCTGGGTGGTCGAGCTGACCGCCGGGGTCACCCGCCAGTCACCGCGCATGTTCTCCATGATCTGTGCCGCCGCGCCGGGTTGCCCCTCGGCGGCGTTCATCATCGCCTTGTTGGACCGCAGGTTGAGCACGATCAGCACCGCGAGCAGGATGAACAGGATGCCCAGCGGCAGCCAGATCCAGCCCCAGAAGATCACCGCGACCACGGTGAGCGCGAGTGGGATCAGCACCGCCGCGGCGACCAGCGGCGCGAACCACCGGTCCTGCTTGGCGGTGAACTGGAACACCATCCCGATCTGCTTCAGCCGCTGGCCGAACGAGACCTTCTCCTGGGGCTTTGCCATGCCGCAGAGTCTAGTGGTCGCCGCCGGCCCGGTTGATCCGCGTCCGGGGTGCCGGGGCAGCTGAGTACCTTACGTCGCCGTACGCGTCCGGACCGGCCAGGTAAGGAGGCGGTGAGCCGGGAAGATGAGGCGGCATGCCCATGCCCGGGTGGGGCCTTCGCGCGCAGAGTCAGCAGCAGAAGACGATGACGCCACGAAGGAGCCCGACATGTTCGGCAACGACGTAGATTTCCTGCTCACCCTGCACCGCACCCACGCCGCCGAGCTGCGCGCCGAGGCGGCTGCGGACCGGCTCGCCCGGTCAGTGTCGCGTCCGGCCGGCCGCGGTTGGTTGGGCCGGCGCCGGCAGCCCGGTCGCACCGGCGACGCCCGCCGGTGAGCGCGCCCAGCGCGGCCGGCACGGCCACGACGCCCAGCGCGGCCGGCACGGCCACGACGCCCAGCGCGGCCGGCACGGCCACGACGCCCAGCGCGGCCGGCACGGCCACGACGCCCAGCGCGGCCGGCACGGCCACGACGCCCAGAACGGCCGGCACGGCCACGACGCCCGCCGTACCGGCCGTGCGATCCGATCCGGCCCCGCCACCCGGCCACCGGCCGACCGGCGGGGTCGGCACGGCGCGCCACCGTGGCATGCTCGACCACGTGACCGTACGCGCCGCCAGCTCCGTCCTCGTCGGGCGGCACCGCGAGACCGCAGCACTGCGCGACGCGCTGGGCCGAGCGCGTGCCGGGGAACCGGCCACGGTGCTCGTCGGCGGCGAGGCCGGCGTGGGTAAGACCCGCCTGCTGGAGGAGTTCGCCGGCTGGGCCACCGACGGCGCGGCGCGGGTGCTCGTCGGCCAGTGCCTGGAGCTGGGCGAGGCGGGTCTGCCGTTCGCCCCGTTCGCCGCCGCGTTGCGCGCGGTGCTCCGCGCCGACGGCCCGGAGGTCTTCGCCGGGTACGAGGCGGAGTTCGCTCCGCTCCTGCCGGAGCTGGGCCGCACGTCCGCGACGCTGGCCGCACCGGGTGCCGTCGCGCTCAGCGACGCCCCGCGCGGCTACCTGTTCGACCTGGTCGCCGAGTTGTTCCAGCGGCTGGCCGACGCCCGCCCGCTGGTCCTGATCATCGAGGACCTGCACTGGGCCGACCGCTCCACCCGCGACCTCATCGGGTTCCTCGTCCGGGCGGCGCGGCCGGGCCGGCTCCTGCTGGTGTGCAGCTACCGCACGGACGAGTTGCAGCGCGGGCACCCGCTGCGCCCGTTCCTCGCCGAGCTGGATCGGGCCCGGGGTGTGCAGCGGGTCGAGCTGGGCCGCCTGGACCGCGACGACACCGGTGCGATCCTCGCCGACCTGCTCGGCGCCGAGCCGCTCGCCCGCGCCGTCGACGACGTCTACGACCGCACCCAGGGCAACCCCTTCTTCATCGAGGAGTTGGCCGTCGCAGGTGACCCGATCGGCTGCGCGGCGCTCCCCGAGACGCTGCGGGACCTGCTGCTGGCCCGGGTGGACCGACTCCCCGAGCCGACCCAGCGGGTGCTGCGGATCGCGGCCGCCGGCGGCACCCGATTCGCCCACGACCTGCTCGCCGAGGTCGCCGGGCTGCCCGAGGCCGAGCTGGAGGACGCGTTGCGCGCCGCCGTCGCCGCCCAGTTGGTGGTGGCCGATCGGGACGGTGACTACGAGTTCCGGCACGCGCTGGTCCGCGAGGCGGTGCACGACGAGTTGCTGCCCGGTGAGCACGCCCGGCTGCACGCCCGCTTCGCCGCCGCCATCGAGGCCCAATCGCACCTCGTACCCGCCGGCCGGGCCCCCGCCGAGATCGCCCACCACTGGTACGCCGCACACGACCACCCGCGCGCCCTCGTCGCCGCACGGGCCGCAGCCTGCGCCGCCGCCGACCGGTACGCGTACGCCGAGCAGCGCCGACTGTTGGAGCGGGCGTTGGAGTTGTGGGAGCTGGTGCCGGACGCCGCCGACCTGCTCGGCATGGACCACCTGGAGTTGCTGGAACAGACCCTGGACGCCGCGATCACCGCCGGGGACTTCAGCCGGGCCATCACCCTGACCCGGGCCGGGCTGGCCGAGGTGGACGCCGACGCCGCGCCGCTGCGCGCCGCCCGCCTGCTGGACCAGCGGGGTCGACTGATGGCCCTGCTCGGCAAGAGCGACGGCAGCCGGGAGTTGGATGAGGCGTACCGGTTGGCGGCCGGTGGCCCGTCCGGTGTGGAGCGGGTCCGGCTGCTCGCCGACATCGCCACCCACCTGGTCAAGATCGACCCGCAGAAGGCGGCCCGGGTGGCAGCCGAGGCCGCTACCGACGCCGAGGCGCTCGGCGAGAAGGTGGCCCTGCTCTCGACGCGGATCGCGCTGCTCTGCCACGGCGAGCGGGACCTGACCGGAGGGCTGGTCGAGCTGGGCCAGGCGGCCGCCGCGGCCCGTGCGGCGGGGGACGCGCAGACCTTGGTGCTCGCCCTGGTGTTCGAGTCGGACATGCTCTGCGAGTTGGGCCGCTACGCCGAGTCCGCGCAGTCCGCCGAGGCCGGCGCGGCCGAGGCGCGACGGGTGGGGATCAGCCGCTCCACCGGGGCGTACCTGCTCTCCAACCGGGCCGAGGCGCTCATCGCGCTGGGCCGGTGGGACGAGGCCGAGGCGGTCTGCGCGGAGGCCGCCCGGATCGACCTGTCCGGTGTCACCGGGCTGCACTGGCTCCAGCTGGGCGCCGGGCTGCGGCTGGCCCGCGCCCATCCGGGCGCCGGCGAGCTGGTCGACCGGGCGCTCACCTTCCTCAACCGGCCGTACCTGTGGCCGAACCACCGCCTGCCCCTGCACGAGCTGGCGATCGAGGCGGCGCTGGCCGCGGACGACAAAATCGAGGCGGTACGGGCGGCCCGCGTCGCGGTGGCCGACGAGAGCCTGCCGCAGCTGCCCCGGGAGGGTTGGCCGGTGCTCAGCGCCGCCGCGCGTACCGCGACCCGGGTCGGTGACCGGGAGTTGGCGGCCGCCGTCGCGGCGCTCGCCACCGACCTGCCGGCGCGGCACCCGGCGGCCCGGGCACACGCCGCCCAGGTCACCGCGCTGCTCGCGGTCGGCGACCAGGCGCTGCCGGCGTGGCGCAAGGCGGTCGAGGCGTGGCGAACCGACGGGCAGCCCTACCCGCTGGGCCGGGCGCTGCTGGCGTTGGCCGAGACGACCGCCGCCGCCGGAGAACGCGAGGAGACGGCGGCGGCGCTCACCGAGGCCACCGAGATCGGCCGGCGGCTGGGCGCGACGCCGCTGGTCGAGGCGGCTGCCACCCTGGCGCGGCGGGTCGGCCTGCGCGGTACGGGCGGGGGCGGCACGGACCTGCTGACCGCCCGGGAGCGGGAGGTGCTGCGGCTGGTCGCCGAGGGGCACAGCAACAGCCGGATCGCCGAGCGGTTGTTCATCTCTCCGAAGACGGCAAGCGTGCACGTCTCCCGGATCATCGCGAAGCTGGGCGTGACCAACCGGGTGGAGGCCGCCGCCCTGGCCCACCGCCTCGGCCTGCTCACCGAGGCCACCGCGCCACACTGAGCCGTGCCGTGCCGTGCCGTGCCGCGCTGAGCCGTGCCGCGCTGACGCTTGTCGAGCCCGGTGAGGTCAACGCGGCAGGTAGATGCGCCAGCCCTCGATGGTGACCAGGTCGAGGCTGCCCGGCACGGCCCGCTGCCGGTCGTCGAGCACCTGCGCCAGCGGCGAACCGGCCGGCGCGACCCAGGCCGGTGCCGCCGCACGGTCCACCTCCCGGCGGTACGCGGGGTAGCGGTCGAACCCGGGGCGCAGGGTGTCGTCAACGACCGCGCAGACCACCTGCTCCGCGCTGGCGAAGGTGAGCCGGTTGCAGGTCCAGTAGCCGGCGCGTACCTGCCGTACGCCGAGATGCCGCAGGGTGCTTACCAACTCGGTGTGCCGGGCCTCGGCGGCCCGGGTCGCCGGGGCGGTCTGCGCCGCCTGCCAGGTGGCGTGGGCGGCGGTGCCCAGCGTGGCGGCGAGCACCAGCACCGCGACCGACCGGACCAGCGTCGAGGAGACCCCGCGCCGGTTGGTCACCGCCGGACCCAGCCCGTGCCGGGCCACCGCCCACACCGGCCAGAGCAGCGCCGGCAGGGAGAGGAGCAGGCAGGACAGGTAGCGGGAACTCTCCACCGGGGTGAGCCCGGCGGAACTGCTCACGGTGTACGCGCCGAGAGTGGCCACCGCGGCCAGCGCCAGCGCCAGCCGGACGGCCGCCGCCACCCGAGGCGACACCGCGCCGGGTCCCACAACGGTCTGGTCAGGGTCGGAGGTGCGCACCGTCCGCCACGCGGTGACGACGACGATGGCCAGCAGCAGCGGCAGGGCGAACGCCCACCACAGCTGCCAGGTGGCGCACCGGCCGGGAGCGCAGAAGCCCAGGCCCAGCCCGGGGCCGAGCACCAGGCCGCCGTGCAGCCGGTCCGGCCAGCCGGCGCTGGCGTTCGCGCCGCTGGCCGCGAGCACGGCGTGCAGCGGGTTCCGCCCGGTCAGCAGACTGTGCAGCAGCAGCGGGGCGGCCCCCAGCACGGCGGCTGCGCTGAGCAGGGCTCCGGCGGCACCCCACAGCTCCCGGCGGCAGAACCCGACGAGGACCGCCCCGGTCGCCACGACGTACGGCAGGACGAGCGGGTCGACCCAGACCATCAGCCCGGCCAGCAACCCCCACGTCGTCCAACGCGCCAACCGCCAGCCCGGTCGGCCGGTGGCCAGATCCACGGCGAGTACGGCCAGCGCCGCCGCGGCCGCGTTCATCTCGGGGTAGCCGCCGCCGGCGATCAACTGGTTCTTGACGACCCGGTCGGAACCGAGGGCCAGGAGCGCGACGACCAGCAGCCCGAACCACCGGTCCCCGGTCAGCCGCAGCGTCAACCGCCAGGTCAGCAGCAGGAACAGCGCGTACAGGGCCAGTGTGGGCACCCGCAGACCGAGCAGCGACGGCCCACCCGCCAGGGCGAACACCGGCGCGGCCAGGTACGCCTCCAGCGTGCCCATGTACTGCTGGCCGTAGAACCAGACCGGGAAGTCCTGCCCCTGGGCGATGTGCAGCGCGGCCAGCCCCATGGTGGCCTCGTCGCTGTTCGTCGGCGGCGCGGCGTGCAGCAACAGCCAGAGCCGGTAACCCACCCCGGCGAGCACGGTCAGCCCGGTGAGCCAACCGACCAGGCCGAGGTGCACACCGGGCCGCGGACGCGGTTGATCCGCGTCGCGCGGCTGCTGGCGTACCCCGGCGGTCATCACACGATCATGACACCCGGGCGCCGCGCGGTCCGCGCGGCGCTGTCGGCGGGTCAGTTGGCGGCGGCGACCGAGGCGGCGGCGCGGGCGTCGATGGCCTGCTGGTAGAGCCGACCGGCCCGGTACGACGAACGCACCAGCGGCCCGCTCATCACCCCGGCGAAGCCGATCTCCTCGGCCTCCTCGCGCAGCTCCACGAACTCCTCCGGCTTGACCCAGCGGGTCACCGGGTGGTGCCGGGGCGAGGGGCGCAGGTACTGCGTGATGGTGATCAGCTCACAGCCGGCCTCGTGCAGGTCGCGCAGCGCCTGCGAGACCTCGGCCCGCTCCTCGCCCATGCCCAGGATGAGGTTGCTCTTGGTGACCAGGCCGTCGGCGCGGGCCTGCCGGATCACGTCCAGGGAGCGGTCGTAGCGGAACGCCGGGCGGATGCGCTTGAAGATGCGCGGCACGGTCTCCACGTTGTGGGCCAGCACCTCGGGGCGGGAGCCGAAGACCTCGGCCAACTGCTCGGGGACGGCGTTGAAGTCCGGGATCAGCAACTCGACGCCGCAGCCGGGCTGCAGGGCGTGGATCTGCCGGACGGTCTCGGCGTACAGCCACGCGCCGCCGTCGGGCAGGTCGTCGCGGGCGACACCGGTGATGGTGGCGTAGCGCAGCCCCATCGAGACCACCGACTCGGCGACCCGACGCGGCTCGTCGGCGTCGAACTCGGCCGGCTTACCGGTGTCGATCTGGCAGAAGTCGCAGCGCCGGGTGCACTGATCACCGCCGATGAGGAAGGTGGCCTCCCGGTCTTCCCAACACTCGTAGATGTTGGGGCAGCCGGCCTCCTGGCAGACGGTGTGCAACCCTTCGCGCGAGACGAGCCCGCGCAGCTGGGTGTACTCCGGACCCATCTTGGCCTTGACCTTGATCCATGGCGGTTTGCGCTCGATCGGCGTCTCGGCGTTACGCGCCTCAATTCGCAGCAGACGCCGCCCCTCGGGGGCCGCCGTTGCGGTGCGCGCTGCCTGGCCGGTCGTCGGCGCGGAGTGCTCGATCGTCACGAAAACGAGCCTACGCCGGACGGCAGGTGTCTATGTGCGTCGGGCGACCGGCGTCACGCCTCAGACCTTGTGACGCCGGACACCGGCCTGTCGAAAATGGGCGTCACACGAGCGGGTTTCGGGTGCTACGGTCACCGCCAACAGCGATGACGGAGCCAAGTAGCGCCCGACCCGCCAGTGCAGAGAGCCGCCGGTGCTGAGAGGCGGTCTGGTGCCGGCGCGCGAAGACCCTCCCGAGCTGCGGGCAGAACGGCGAAACGCCCAGTAGAGCCCGCCCGGCTGGCCCCGGTCATCAGGCGACGAACGAGGTCCCCGCCACGGCGGGGGCGAAGGTGTGGTGGCACCGCGAGGTTCCCGCTCGCCCACACCTCCCTGGGGCTGATGCGACGCTTCGCCGCCCCGGGGCGGCGACAGCGTGGCGATCGACCGAGGAGCAACCCGCCATGCAACGAACCCTGTCCCACCAACTGCCCGCCAGAATCGGCGCGACCGTGCGGATCGCCGGCTGGGTACACCGCCGTCGACTGCTCAAGTCGGTGGCCTTCCTGATCGTGCGCGACGCCGCCGGCCTGGCCCAGGTGGTTGTCACCGACCCGGCCGTCCGCGCCGAGCTGGAGAAACTCACCGAGGAGACGGTCATCGAGGTCACCGCGACGGTCACCGCGAACGACACGGCGCCCGCCGGGGTCGAGCTGACCGACCCGACGGTACGTCCACTCGGGCCGCCCGCCGTGCCACCACCGTTCGACCTGTACCGGCCGGCGCTCACCGCGAGCCTGCCCACCCAACTCGACCACGCGCCCACCGCGCTGCGGCACCCCACCCGGTCAGCCGCGCTGCGGATCTCGGCGGCCGCGGTGGCGGGGTTCCGGACCGCGCTGGACGCCCACGATTTCGTGGAGATCCACACGCCGAAGGTGGTCAGCTCCAGCACCGAGAGCGGGGCGAACGTGTTCGCGCTGGACTGGTTCGGTCGGCCCGCGTACCTGGCCCAGTCCCCACAGTTCTACAAGCAGCTGATGGTCGGCGTCTTCGAACGCGTCTACGAGGTGGGGCCCGTCTTCCGGGCCGAGCCGCACGACACCGTCCGGCACCTCGCGCAGTACACGTCGCTCGACGCGGAGCTGGGGTTCATCGCCGACCACCGGGACGTGATGGGCGTGCTGCGCGACACCGTGGCCGGGATGCTGGACGCGGTGAGCGGGCGGGCCGCAGCGGCCCTGGCGACGCTCGGCGTCACACCACCGCGGGTGCCGGCGGAGATCCCGGCCGTGCACTTCACCGAGGCGCTGACGATCGTCGGTGCGCCCGCCGACGAGCCGGACCTCGCGCCCGCCCACGAACGGGCGCTGGGCGAGTGGGCCCGGCGCGAACACGGCTCGGACTTCCTCTTCGTCACCGGCTACCCGATGGCGAAGCGGCCCTTCTACACCCACCCGGACCCGGCGCGGCCCGCGTACTCCAACGGTTTTGACCTGCTCTTTCGTGGTCTGGAGCTGGTCACCGGCGGGCAGCGGCTGCACCGGCACGCCGACTACCTGGCGGCGTTGGCGGCCCGGGGCGAGCCGGTCGAGCCGTACGCCGGTTACCTGGACGCCTTCCGGCACGGCATGCCGCCGCACGGTGGCTTCGCCATCGGCCTGGAACGGTTCGTGGCCCGGCTGGTCGGCGCGGCCAACATCCGCGAGGTCACCGCGTTCCCGCGGGACCTGCACCGGCTGACGCCGTAGGTGGGCACCCTGCCGGCCCACTCGATCGTGGAGTGGGCCGGCGGGGGGCTCAGGCGGGGCCGAGCAGGTCCCAGAGGTTGCCGGCGACGTCGCGGAAGACGGCGACCCGGCCGTACGGCTCGGTGCGCGGCGGTTTGACGAACTCGACGCTGTTCTCGACCATCCGCCGGTAGGTGGCGTCGAAGTCGTCGACCTGGAGGAAGAACCCGACGCGGCCGTGGGTCTGGTCGCCCACCGCAGCTTCCTGCCGCTCGCCGTCGGCGCGGGCCAGCAGCAGGCCGGTGCCGCCGCCCGGTGGACGGACCACCACCCAGCGCTTCGGCCGTCCGTCGTTGGTCAGCGACGGGGTGTCCTCGGCCAACTCGAAGCCGAGCACGCCGGTGAAGAAGGCGATGGCGGGGTCGTACTCGGTGACGACGACGGTGACGAGATCAATCTGCACCGACCGAGGGTAGGCCGACCGTCGGTCACCCCGACGCGCGGTCGGGTCTCAGACCGTGACGAGGGTGGAGAGGCGGCGCTCGACCACCGGCAGCACATCGGCCACGCTGATCGGGCGGCCCAGCTCGGCGGTGAGCGAGGTGACGCCCGCGTCCCGGATGCCGCAGGGCACGATCCGGTCGAAGTACGTCAGGTCGCAGTCGCAGTTGATCGAGAAGCCGTGCAGGGTGACGCCCCGCGCCACCCGGATGCCGATGGCGGCCACCTTGCGGGCCGGCCCCCGGTCGTCCTCCGGCACCCACACCCCGCTGCGCCCCTCGACCCGGCCGGCGGTCAGCCCGAACTCGGCGCACACGTCGATGAGCAGCTCTTCGGTCCGGCGCACGTAGGCGACCACGTCCACCGGGTCGGGCAGGCGCAGGATCGGATAGCCGACGAGCTGCCCCGGCCCATGCCAGGTGATCTTGCCGCCGCGGTCCACGTCGACGACGGGGGTGCCGTCCATCGGGCGGTCCCACGGTTCGGTGCGCTTGCCCGCGGTGTAGACGCTCGGGTGCTCCAGCAGCAGCACGGTGTCGCCACTCTCGCCGGCCACGACCGACTCGTGCAGACGCCGCTGCTCGTCCCAGGCGGCCTGGTAGTCGAGCAGGCCGGCACGAACGGCCGTGAGGCCGGGGGTCATCGTTGTCACGACATCCAGCCTAGACCCGCTATCGGCGATCTTCCCTGGTGAGCCGCCTCACCGGGGAAGATCACCACCACTGCTGCCGTCGCAGCTGCTGGGCTGCGGCCAGTTGGGTGTCCGCGCCTGGCCGCTCGACGTCACACCGGAGCCGCGTCGGTCGCACCATGGCGGCGACGTCGGCGGCGGACGACGAGGACGACGGCGAGCAGCGCCGGCACGGCCAACGCCAGGTAGAGCCAGAGCGGGGCGGCGAACGGTGACGGCCGGGGCTCCGGACCACCGAAAGCGGCCCGGGTCAGCAGCTCGCCCGGCACCGCCAGGTCGGTCGACCCGACCGGTCCGGTCACCAGCACCTCTCGGGTGCCGCCGGGCGACAGCGCGGCGAGGACGGCCCGCCGGTCGGTGTCCTGCTCCGTCCCGCTCACCTCCTGCACCACCGGGTCGTCGCCGCGCCAGCCGACGATCTCGCTGGTCGAGGCGGCGACCGGCAGCGGCTGGCCGACGGCGTGACCGGAGGCGGCGTCCAGGAACTCGATCCGCCAGGTGCGTGCCGCCGTCTGCTCCGGCGTGCAGCCGAGGCCGGCGCAACCGTCGAACGCGAGCAGCGCGAGCCGGCTGCCGTCCGGGTGCCAGGCGGCCGGGCCGGCCAGTATCCGCCGCTCACCCAGGTCGACCTGCCAGCGAAGGCTGCCGCCGGCCGGGTCGACGACCACCAGCCGCTGCCGTTCGGCGACCGACGCGGCCACATCCGGTGGACCAGCCACCGCCACCAGGTCACCGGCGGGGGACCAGGCCGCCGCGTGGTGGGCGGCGAAGGTGCCGGCCGCGACCACCTGCTCGGTGCCCTGGTACGGGTCGACGACGAGCAGGTCGTCGGGCTTCTCCGGGTCGTTGAGCTGCTGATTGTCCGGCCCGAAGCTGATCACCGGATCGTCGTTGCTGCGAGTGCCGAGCACCCGCCGCCCGTCCGGCGACCAGGCGAACGGGTCCAGCCCCGGCTTCATGGTGCGGCGCTGCCGGCCGGTGGTGAGGTCCAACAACTCGCCGGACTGCGGCCGCAGGTAGTGCCGCCCGTCGGGGGAGAGCAGCCCGTGCCCCTCGGCGATGCGGATCGGGATCAGCCGGTACGCGCCGTCCCGGGCGACCAGCACGCCTGTCGACTCGAAATAGCGGGTGCGGTCGGTGAAGAACACCAGCGCCGCCGGGCCGGCCGGGCGTTGCCCCACGGTGGCCTGCCACAGCCACGGATCGTGCACCTGGCGTGGTACCGCGCCGGCCGTGCTGCCGGCCGAGCGGTCGGTGACGGCGCTGCGCGGGGCGACCGGGCCGTGGGCCGCCGTGGCGGTCGGCGCGCCGAGCACGACGAGCCCCAGCGCGACCCCGGCCACGGCGGCGCGCCCGCCGGTCTTCCTCATCGGACCATTAGAAGCGATGGCGGCCGATCACGATGCCCCGGTCGGTCGCGTCGCGGTCTCGGGCCTGTTCTTGTGACAGAGGCCCTAGCGATCGGCCGGCGGGATCCGCCAGAGCCAGACGTCGTCGACCCGTTGCGGCTCGCCGAACAGGGCCGTGCCGGTGCGCCGCAGCGCCTCCTCGTCGACCTCGAACTTCGCGCCGTGCACCTGGTCGGCGAGCACCACCGTCTCGATGCGCCAGTGCCGCAGGTCCGACTGGACCTCCCGGATCGTTCCGTCGGTGACGATGGGCACCATCCCGGTCCGACCAGCCTGGTCCATCAACGCGCTCAGGGTGCGCGGCACCGGGCCGATCCGGCCCCGCCCGTCCGGCCCGCCGGGGCCGAGGAAGAAGCCGCCCGGGATCGCGAACTCGCCCTGCCGGTGCGACAACGCGTACGCCTGCCACCGCTGGCCGTCCGGGTAGATGTCCACGGTCAGCGGCACCGGGGTCAGCACCCCGTCGGGTGAGACGTAGTCCCGCCAGGTGCCGGAGGTGATGAACTCCGGGATCGGCTCCCGTTCGTCGGTGAGCAGCGGGGTGGGCAGCAGCGGCACCAGGGCCACCGCGAAACCGACCAGCCAGGCCAGCTCCGTGGAGCGGTGCCGGGGCGGCGCGGCGCGCAGCTGGTCGATGACGTACGCCAGCAGCAGCCCGATCACCGGCGCGACCACCAGCGCCAGCCGGGCCGGCAGCGCCGCGTTCACCACCGGCAGTTGTCCCACCACGTCGAACGGCATGGGGAGGTCGGTGCGTCGGCCGTCGATCTTGGCGACCGGCCCGAAGGAGAGCACCGTGAAGATCACCGCGACGGCGCCCAGCGCCCACAGGGTGGCCCGGCGGTGCGCGTCGGCACGCCGCCACAGCGCGACGAAACAGACAACGGTGAGCACCAGCAGCGGGATGCCGAAGAACGAGTTCTCCTCGGTCGGGTTCGGTGCCAGCGACGTGCCCAACCCGGCCTCGCCGGCCAGCGAGCGGCGCGGGAAGGCGGCGAACGCCGCGATGTCCTCGGAGTGGATCACCGGGTCGAAGCCGGTGCCGTGGAACCGTTGCGGCCCGGCGAAGTGCAACCACAACGGGTACGACAGCAGCACACCGGCGACCACGGCGGTCACCCCGAGCCCGCGCAGGAAGGTGGGCAGCGCGGCGCGTGCCTCCACCCGGTTGGCCGGGTGCAGTGCCCAGATGGCGACGAACACCCCCAGCGCCAGTGCGGTGAAGAAGAGCCCTTCGGCGGCGATCGAGAAGGCCACCGCCACCAGTACGCCGAGGATCACCCCGTCGCGCAGCCAGTGCCCGGCGCGACGCAGCGCGAACAGTCGCCAGATCAGCAGCGGCACCAGCCAGCCGGCGGTCCAGTTCAGGTGGGCGTTGGCGTGCGACACCATGCCGGGGGAGTAGGCGATGAACAGGGCGCCGACCCCGGCGGCCAACCGGCTGGGGACCAGGTGCCGGGAGAGCAGCCAGTACCAGGCCAGCGCGGTGGCGAGCAGGTTCAGGGTGAGGATCACCAGAAACGTCGCCGGTGGTCCGATCAGGTACGTGAGCGGGGCGAAGACCACCGCGTACACCGTGACCGTCGTGTTGACCGCGAGGTTGACGCCGTCCGGGACGTTGATCAGGTAGGTGAAGAGCGGGTTGTCGCCGTGGGTGACCGCGTGCCCGCCGAAGGCCAGCAACCACTCGAACAGCGCCTGGTCGCTGGAGTTGACGGTGATGGTGCGGGCGTTCGGGTCCCGCCACAGCCCACTGGTCACCCACACGGCGAGCGCGAGCGCCACCAGCACGACGATCAGGTCGGCCCGGCGGTCCCGGACGGTGCGCGGCGATGACGCGGGTGCGGGCCCGGTGGCCAGCGACGGGGAGGACGGCACGCAGCGGACGTTACCAACCGGACCTGGACGGGCCGGTCAGACCGGCGGTTGTGGTGTGTTCGCCTTCTGGCGTACACAACGCCCGACGTGAATGTGTGAGTGTGCCCCATGTCATAGCGGCGACATCTCGTCGTAACGTCTCGGCAACTCGACCGTGACCCAGTTCACAGTCCGCAGCTCCAGGAGGCCGCCGTGCGCCGCTCCTCGTCCACCCTCACCCGGCTGCTCGGTGCGGTCGCCGGGCTCGCCCTCGCCGTGGCGGGCGCGGTCGCGGTCGCCGCGCCTGCCCAGGCCGCCACCCTCACCCAGGTCACCGGGTTCGGCTCCAACCCCGGCAACCTCGCCATGTACGCCTACCGCCCGGACGGCCTACCGGCCAACTCCCCGGCCGTCGTGCTGCTGCACGGGTGCGCCCAGAACGCCGCCGGTTACTTCGCCAACTCCGGCTGGCAGAAGTACGCCGACCAGTGGAAGTTCGCCCTGATCGTCGCCCAGCAGCCGTCCGGCAACAACGCCAGCTCCTGCTTCAACTTCTTCGAGGCGGGGGACACCACCCGGGGGCAGGGCGAGGCGCTGTCGATCAAGCAGATGGTCGACCACGCCAAGACGAACTTCGCGGTGAACGGCTCCCGCGTCTACGTCAGCGGGCTCTCCGCCGGCGGGGCGATGAGCGCGGTCATGCTGGCCACCTACCCGGACGTCTTCGCCGCCGGGTCGATCATCGCCGGGATCCCGTACCGCTGCGCCACCAGCATGGTCAACGCGTTCAGCTGCATGAACCCGGGCGCGGACAAGACCCCGGCCGCCTGGGGCGACCTGGTGCGGGGCGCGTACTCCGGCTACACCGGCCCGCGCCCCCGGGTGGCGATCTGGCACGGCACCTCGGACACCACTGTCACCCCGCTCAACGGCACCGAGTCCCGCGACCAGTGGACCAACGTACGCGGCGTGTCGCAGACCCCGACCAGCACCTCGTCGCTGCCCGGCAACACCAGCCTGGAGGTGTACGGCAACGACGACGTGCGGCTCTACCGGATCTCCGGGATGGGCCACGGCACCCCGGTCGACCCCGGCTCCGCTGCCGAACAGTGCGGCACCGCAGGGGCGTACTTCCTGGACACCATCTGCTCGACGTACCGGGACGCGCTCTTCTTCGGCCTGAACGGTGGCGGCACCAACCCGACCCCGACCCCGACCGTCACGCCCACGCCGACCCCGACGGCCACCCCGACCCCGACGCCCACCCCGAGCGTGCCGCCGACCTGCGTGACGGCCAGCAACTACGCGCACGTGGTGGCCGGCCGGGCGTACCAGTCCGGCGGCTACGCCTACGCCAACGGCTCGAACCAGCGCATGGGCCTCTACAACACCTTCTACACCAGCACCCTCAAACAAACCGCCCCCAACCACTGGGTAATCGGCTGCTAACCCCCACACCCACCCATTCGCCCCCGCCTGCTTTCGTTGATCAAGAGGTTTGCGTCATCCGGAAGCCGGAATCTGACGCAAACCTCTTGATCAACAGGGCGGTCGGCGCTGGGTCAGGTCAGGCGGGACAGGACCGGCGTCAGCGGGCCCAGCGCGTTGCTGCGGACCACGAACCGGGTCACCCCCCAGCGCCGTTCGTGCTCGGCGACCGCCGTGACGATCTCGTCCACTGTGCCGATCAGCACGAACGGGGTGGCCAGCAGTTCGGCGGCGCTCGTGCCGATGCGCCGGGCCTGCTCCGCGGCGGCAGCCTCCGCGTCGTCGGTGACCACCACCGTCTGCACCAGAGCCTCCAGCGCCGGCGGGTCGGCCCGGCCGGCTGCGCCAGCGGCAACGCAGGCCAGTTGCGCCTCGATCTGGTCGGCCCGCCAGCGCGCCTCATGCTGGTGGCCGTCGGCGAGGGTACGTCCGAACCCGGTCAGCCCGACCACGTCGGCGTGCGCGCCCGCCCAGCGCAGCAGCGTCGAGTTCGCCGTACCCATCGTCAGCGGAATCCGGTCCTGCACCGGCCGGGGTTCGCGCAGCACCGCCTCGCGCATCGTCAGCTCGGCCGAGTCGACGGTGACCGAGGCACCGTCGAGCAGGGCGCGGACCGCCTCGGCGACGGCCACGCAACGGCGGACCCGGCCGGCCACGTCGGGGCGTTCCCGGCCCACCGCGCGCCACTCCGCCGGGGTGTGACCGGCGCCGACACCGAGCCGGGCCCGTCCGCCGGAGATCAGATCGAGGGTGGCCACGTCGACCGCGAGCAGCATCGGCTCCCGTACGCCGAGGTTCGACACGTACGAGCCGAGGCCGATCGTCGACGTGAACGGGGCGGCGGCGGCCAGCGCCACGAACGGTGACGTCACGTCGCCGGGGTGGTCGGCGGCGAGCAGAGCGTCGAAGCCGACGGCCTCGGCTCGACGGGCCAGCTCGGCCCAGCTCGCCGCGTCGGTCGGGGTGGCCTGGAGGGAGAAAATCGCCATCGGTCCAGCTTGGGCCCATGCCGGCCCACCGACCGCAGATTTCTGCCGAGGGCCGAACCAGCCGGGGTGGGGCGAGACCCCCTGCCCCTGTTGATCAAGAGGTTTGCGTCATCCGGAAGCCGGAATCTGACGCAAACCTCTTGATCAACGCCAATGGTGGCGGGGGGTTAGGGGGTTAGGGCTGCTGTTAGGGCTTGGGGGAGGGTGGGGTGCTGGTAGGGGTAGGCGGCTCTGGTGAGGACTCCGGGGAGGACTCTGGTGCTGGTGAGGGCCTCGTGGGAGAAGCCGCCGAGGGCCACCTTGAGCGCCAGCGCCGGGATCGGGATGATCGCCGGCCGGTGCAGTTGCCGGGCCAGCTCGCGGGTGAACTCGGCGTTGGTCACCGGGTTCGGCCCCACCACGTTGACCGGTCCGGCGATGTCGTCGCGGTCGAGCAGGAAGCGGGTGGCGTCCAGCCAGTCGACCATCGAGATCCACGGCAGCCACTGCCGGCCGCTGCCCAGCCGGCCGGCGATGCCCAGCTTGAACGGCAGCAGCTGCGGCTTGAGCAGACCACCGTCGCGGTGCAGCGGCAGGCCGGTACGTAGCCGGACCACGCGTACCCCGGCGTCCTCGGCCGGCCGGGTCGCGGCCTCCCAGACCCGGCAGACGTCGGCCAGGAAGCCCTCTCCGGCCGGCGCGTCCTCCTCGACCGCCCGGTCGCCGGTGTTGCCGTACCAGCCCACGGCCGACGAGTTGAGGAGCACCCGGGGCCGGTCCGAGGCGGGGAGCCCGGCGATGGTGGTCGCCAACGTGGTGGTGGTGTCCACCCGGCTGGTGCGGATCAACCGGCGGTAGTCGTCGTTCCAGCGCTTGTCGCCGACGCCCGCGCCGGCCAGGTTGACCACGGCGTCGGCCTCGGCGACCACGGCCGGGTCGAGCTGGCTGGCGGCCGGGTCCCACCGCCGCTCCTGCGGCCCGCCTGGCAGCCGGCGGACCAGCCGGGTGACGTCGTGCCCGTCGCTGACGAGCAGGTCGGCCAGCCGGGTGCCAAGGAAGCCGGACGCGCCGGCCAGGAGGATCCGCATACCCCCATCTTCGTCCAAACCTCCGCCACCGGAGGCACCCCAGGGGTCAGGCGGAGCGTAGGTCGGCCAGGAGCCGCTCCACCTCGGCGTACGCCTCGGGGCTCAGCGGCCCGAGTGCCAGGGTGGCCAGGTTCTCCTCGGCCTGGGCCACCGTGCGCAGGCCAGGGATCGGGACGGTACGCGGGCTGCGCGCCAGCAGCCAGCCGAGCGCCCCCTGCGCGAGCGTCCGACCGTCGGCGGTGAGCGCCGCGCGGACCTGGTCGACCCGGGCCGCCCAGTGTGGCGTTGGCCGGCCGTCGGTGAACCACTCCAGCCACTCCGGTGCCCGTCCACGTACGTCGTCCGCTCCGACCGCCCGGGTCGATCCGGTGAGCAGCCCCATCGCCAACGGCCCACGGTTGAGGCTGGCCAGGTCGTGTTTGTCGCAGACCGCCAGCACCGCCGCGTTGTCGCGCAGCACCGACTCGTCGTGCTGGATCGCGGCGCAGTGCGGGCCGGCGGCCGCGAATGCCTCCGCCGAGGCCGGGTCGTCGGTGCTCCAGCCGTACGCCCGGATCTTGCCCTGGTCGACCAGGGCCTCCAGGGTGTCGACCAGATCGAGCGCGGCGGGCACCGGCAGCGCGTTGATGTGCAGTTGGTAGATGTCGACGTGGTCGGTGCCGAGCCGGCGGAGCGAGTCGTCGAGGCTGCGTACCGCGAAGGCCGGGCTGGTGTCGGTGCCCAGCGCCCGCCGGGTGGTCTCGTCGCTGACGTTGCCGAACTTGGTGGCGATCACCACGTCGTCCCGTCGGCCGGCCAGGGCCTGCCCGAGGATCCGTTCGCTGTGCCCCGCGCCGTAGTTGCTGGCCGTGTCGAACAGGGTCACCCCGAGGTCGAGCGCGCGGTGGATGGTGCGGATGGACTCGGCGTCGTCCACCTCACCCCAGCCGAACGGCTGCCCGTCGTCACCCCAGAGCGGGCCGCCGATGGCCCAGCATCCCATTCCGATCGCGCTCACCGTGATGCCGCTGCGTCCCAACGTCCGTGTCGTCGTCATGGTCGCCAGCTTCCAACCTGGAGCGCGCTCCAGGTCAAGCACTACCATCTCGCGAATGAGCGGTTACGCCCCCTCGGAGGCCGCCCGCCGCAGCGGCTTCAGTCTGGACACTCTGCGGTACTACGAGAAGATCGGCCTGCTGGCGGACGTGGAACGGACCGCGGGTGGGCAGCGGGTCTTCACCGACGACGACCTCGGCTGGCTGGAGCTGTTCCGGTGCCTGCGTGACACCGGGATGCCGATCGCGCAGATGCGCCGCTACGCGCAACTGGCCCGCGACGGCGAGCACACCACCGACGAGCGGCACGAACTGCTGTGCCACCACGCGGCGCGGGTCGAGGAGCAGATGGATCTGCTCCAGCGCCAGTACGACCACCTCCGGGAGAAGATCCGCTTCTACGAGCGGCTGCCCGGCCCGGTGCCGGAGGTGGAGGAGACCGGGACAGCCGCCCGTTCCGTCGCCTAGACGTACAGAACTGGCTCCCGGTCTCAGCCCGCTGCGTCTGCTTCGTCGCCTGCGGCGAGCCGCCCCAGGCCCGAAGCGTCGCTGGGTGTGGCAGGCAGGAAGACCACCAGGTGCTGAGTGGGGTTCTCGACCACAGCGAGTTTCGTGTAGTTCAGGTCGATACGACCTGCTCGTGGATGATGGAATCGCTTGGTCGCTGAAGCGAATGCCTGAATGGGATGTTCGGACCAGATGGCGACGAACGCAGGGCTGGCCTCGTTGAGCGCACTGATGAGGGCGCCGATCCGGGGGTCGTCGGGATAACGGCCGGCGGAGGCACGGAACTGGCCGACTATCTGCCTGGCCTCGCGCTGCCAGTCGACAACCAGAGTCCGCATCGCAGACCGGGTGAACAACAGCCAGAGGCTGTTGCGTTCCTCCTCGGGAAGGCCGTCCAGGCCCCCGACGAGGCATTCATAGGCCCGGTTGTAGGCGAGTACGTCCCAGCACGAGTCGATCACGTAGGCGGGGTTGGGTTGGAGGGCGGTGACCAATTGACAGAGGGTGGGATTGACGCTCCTCCGCGGTGGGGCCTCGTCGGGCACTGCGGTCTCCGCGAGGGTGAACAGATGCCGCCGTTCCGCGGCGGTGAGGTGCAGGGTGCGCGCCAGGCTCTCCAGAACCTGGCGGCTGACGCTGATGTCCCTGGCCTGCTCAAGCCAGGTGTACCAGGTGACACTGACGCCCGACAGCTGGGCCACTTCCTCGCGCCGCAGCCCGGGGGTGCGACGACGGGGCCCGCGCACGATGCCGACCTCCTCGGGAGCAAGCGCCTCCCGGCGTGACCGGAGAAACCCGGCGAGAAGTTCGCGTTGCGTCACGGCTCCCATACAAGTGCCCGCCTTCGCTGCTCGTCCTGGTGGCACTCATACCAGCATAACTGCGCACCTGTACCAGGTTAAGGCGCGCACACATGCTGAGCACATGACCACATCACATGGCAGCCACGTCGCCGCTGCCCACACCTCGGGCACCACCAAGAAGCCCAGGTGGGGTCGCCCGGTCGCAGTCCTTGCGGTCGGGTCGTTCGCGATGGGCACCGACTCGTTCGTACTGGCGGGCATCCTGCCGCAGATCTCGCACGGCCTGAGCGTTTCGGCTGGCGCGGCCGGCCAGGTCATCACCACGTTCGCGCTGGTCTACGGCCTGACCGCTCCACTGCTGGCCGCCTTCACCGCGCGGCTGCCGCGCAAGCCGTTAATGGCCTGCGCCCTGACCTTGTTCATCCTGGCCAATCTCGCCTCGGCGATCGCCCCGACGCTGGCGCTGCTGCTCACGGCGCGGATCGCGGCCGGACTCGGTGCAGCCCTGTTCACGCCCAACGCATCGGCCGCCGCGGCAGCGCTCGCCGGACCGCTCCGGCGTGGCCAGGCGCTCGCGGTGATCTTGGGTGGGTTGACCGTCGGAACGGTACTCGGCGTCCCCGTCGGCACCGCGATCGGCCAGCAGGTGTCGTGGCGGGCGAGCCTGGTGTTCGTCGCCGCCACCGGCGTGGTCGCGCTTGTCGGGTTGATGGCCACGCTGCCACGGCTACCCATGCCCCCCACGGTGCCACTGGCCGCGCGGTTCGGGGTCATGGCCCGGGGCCGTGTGCTGACCATCGTCGCGTTCATGATGTTGGCCAGCGCCTCCAGCATCATGGTCTATACCTACATCGCCGAGGTACTCGGCCAGACCGCACATACCACCGGTGCCGCCCTGGCGGTGGCGCTACTGGTCTGGGGTGTCGGCGGTGTGGTGGGTTCGTTCGGCAGCGGATGGCTGGCCGACCGCTGGGGAGCCGAACCGACACTCTGGCTTGCCAGCGCCATGCTCGCGCTCACGCTAGCGGCCTTCCCCATCACGTACTCCACAGCCATGGCCACGGTGGTCATGGCTCTGAACGGGGCTGCTGCCTGGGCCGTGGCCACACCCAACAACCACCGCCTCACCGCACTGGCACCGGACCTGGCCAGCGTCGTCATCTCCTTCAACTCCTCCGCGCTCTACCTGGGGCAGGCACTCGGAGCAGGGCTCGGCGGCCTGCTTCTCACGCATGGCGCCGGCGCACGGCTGCTGTGCCTCGCCGCAGCCGCGCTCGCGGTGCTCGCCTGCGCGCTCCATCTGCTGATCGGTCGGCCCGCTCCGGCACCGGCTTGACCCACGACAGCCGGGTTCGCCGAAGATGCGTACAGAATCCGGCAGCCTTCCCGCAGGCTCTCGGACCTGAAGGGGCCGCCCACCAGGGCGGAAGGGACTAGACGGGAGACCGGTCAGCCGGCGGCGCGGTCACCCCGAGCAGGTCCTCGGCTGTCCCGGGTCGACCGGTGAGCGCGTTCAGTGCGGCGACCAGCCGCTTCTCCTCGTAGCGGAAGTGCGACGCCAGCAGGGCGGCCAAGCCGGCCAACTCGGCGCGCACCTGGGCGACGGGCACGGGGGCGTCGCCGCCCAGCAGTGCCTCGATCCGTTCCAGGATCCCCGCCACCACCTCGTGATCGGTGATCAGATTCTCGATGACGGGGCGTAGCTCGGGGGCTTCCTCGGCGAGCAGTCGGAACGCGCCCGCGTCCTCGCCGGTGTGGTGTCGGCCGAGCGCGGCGCAGAAGGTCAGGCAGTGCGCCCGCAGGTCCCGGGAGGGGCGGGCGTCGAGGTCGGTCTGTAGCCGGGCCAGTTCCGCGCTGAGCCAGAGGTGAATCTCGATCATCTGATTGCCGACGGCGGCGAGCCGGCCGGCCGGTGAACCGGTTGGGTGCACGTTCGTCCCATGCTGTCCCCGCGCCTCCATGCCCACGGCGGCCTTCGTGCCGGGTGCACCGCGACGCTGCGCAGGAGTCTAGCCCGGCGGAACCGCCGCGGTCACGGCGTGGTCGGCTCGTCGGTCTCCGGGACGTCGTGCCAGCGCGCACGCCAGGCTGCCTCGTGGGCCTCGTGGGTGGTCCGCTCCTGGAAGACGGCCGCCCGCAGGGCGTGCCGGGATTGCGACAACACCAGCACCTCCACAGCCACCAGGCCGACACAGATCACGGTTGCGAGGGTGAGCGCGCCCAACGCCGGCAGGTGCTGACCGATCGGGAGGGCCACCGTGAGCGCCACGATGACGCCGATGCGGGTCCACGTCACGGTGTGCAGCGTGCGCAGCTGGAACAGCAGGTTGACGGCGAAGTAGCAGATCAGCCCGCCGAAGAGCATCGGCACGGCCGGTCCCTCGACCTGCTCGGCGATCCCACCGGCCGGGTCAGTGATCTTGTGCAGGATCTCCTCGTTGCCGATCGAGAAGAGGATCACCCCGGCGATCATCAGCAGGTAGAGGTACGCGTACGCGTCGCGGGCCATCGCCACCCGGGGGCCACCCTCCGCCGCGTGCAGGGCGATCCGGGCAGCCGGGGCGATGAAGTCGAAGTGCGCCCACCAGAGGGCGGCGGTGACCACGATGCCGAGCGCAGCGGCCGCCACCGCCGGCCAGGTGACCGGCTTGCCGAGCAGGTTGCCGCCCACCCCGGTCGAGATGATCGATTCGCCCAGCGCGATGATCAGGATGAGGTCGTAGCGCTCCGTCCAGTGCTCGGCGCTGGTCACCCCCCAGCCCCAGGTCCCGACGATGAAGCCGGTGGCGTACTGGACCACCACCACGGTGATCCACAGCCCGTCGCGGACCATGGCGGCCTGGTCGGGGTTGGTGATCTGCGCTGGGATCAGCGCGGCGGCCAGCAGCAGCACGATGCTGACCGCCAGCTCCGGGGCGAACCGACGCAGCTGCCGCCGCTCCTGCGGGCTGTCCCGCACCACATGCTGATAAAGGATCATGTGTACGGCCCGGACCACGACGTAGCTGATGGCCACCAGCATCGGGCCGGCGGCGCTCCCCTTCGGATCGCTGAACGCCTGCGGCAGCGCCAGCGCGAACGCGAACAGGGCGACCATCGCGATCACCATGAGCACCGGGACGTAACCCTCGCCGAGCCGGACCCGGGTGGCGACCAGGCTGTGCACCACCCAGATCCACCAGAGCACGGCGAGCACCAGGGCGGCGTGCAGCAGCTGCCGACCGGTGATGTTCGCGGCGGTGGCCCGGGTGATGATGAAGAACGAGAAGACGAAGACCAGGTCGAAGAAGACCTCGAACTTGTCCACCCGGGCGCCGGGAGCGATCGGGACAGCCGGTCCCAGCCGTCCACTCCGCCGGTAGCCGCCCACGCCCCAACTCTGGCAGCGTCCGGGCTGGTCGGAGGCCCGAACGGCGATGGCGACGGCGCGCGGCGTTACCTCTGGCCCGGGTCGGGGAAACACCCCGCACCACGGCCGCACGCAGCGGGCCGGCCGGTCCGCCCCAACCGGACAAGGATGGATAATGACGACGAGCAACCCGATCAGCACTCCGTTCGCCCATCACTCCACGGCGATGGACGTGATCAAGGGCGTGGACCTTGTCGGGCGACGGGCGGTCGTCACCGGCGGATCCTCCGGGATCGGTGTGGAGACCGCCCGGGCCCTGGCCAGCGCCGGCGCGGCGGTCACCCTCGCGGTCCGCAACCCCGACGCCGGGCAGCAGGCCGCCAACGACATCACCGGCACCACCGGAAACGACCGCGTCCTCGTCGCCCCACTCGACCTCGCCGACCAGGGCTCGGTCGCCGACTTCGTGGCCAACTGGGACGGCCCGCTGCACATCCTGGTCAACAACGCCGGGATCATGGCCGCGCCCCTGTCCCGGACCCCGCAGGGCTGGGAGATGCAGTTCGCCACCAACCACCTGGGGCACTTCGCGCTCGCCAACGGACTCCGCCCGGCCCTCGCGGCCGGGGACGGGGCCCGGATCGTCTCGGTCAGCTCCGCCGCCCACCTGCGCTCACCGGTGGTCTTCGACGACATCCAGTACGACCAACGGGAGTACGACCCGTGGCAGGCGTACGGGCAGTCGAAGACGGCCAACGTGCTCTTCGCCGTGGAGGCGACCCGGCGCTGGGCCGACGACGGCATCCTCAGCAACTCGCTGATGCCCGGCGCGATCCAGACCAACCTCCAGCGCTACGTCAGCGAGGAGGAGCTGAACCGGGTGCGGGCGGGCAACGCGGCGGCCTGGAAGACCGTCGAGCAGGGTGCCGCCACCTCGGTGCTGGTCGCCGCGTCGCCCCTGCTCGACGGCGTGGGCGGGCGCTACTTCGAGGACTGTCAGCAGGCTGCCCCCGCCCAGCCGGGTGGGCGGACCGGAGTGGCCGACTACGCGCTGGACCCGGAGGCCGCCGAGCGGCTCTGGCAGGTCTCGACAGCACTGCTCAAGGGCTGAGCAGCACAACGCAAAGGACGCCCCGGTCGACGACCGGGGCGCCCTTTCGGCGTTCAGGTGGATCAGGCCAGGCCCAGCTCCGACTCGAAGTTGCCGCCCTCCAGCCGCTCCTTGACAGCGGTCAGGAAGCGGGCCGCGTCGGCACCGTCGATCAGGCGGTGGTCGTACGACATGGCCAGGTAGACCATCGACCGGACCGCGATGACCTCGCCCAGGTCCGGGTCGTTGACCACGACCGGACGCTTCACCACGGCGCCCGTGCCGAGCATCGCCGACTGCGGCGACGGCACGATCGGCGTGTCGAAGAGCGCGCCCCGGCTGCCCGTGTTGGTCAGCGTGAAGGTCGCGCCGGCCATCTCGTCCGGGGTGATCTTGTTGTTCCGGGTGCGCTCGGCCAGGTCGGCGATCCGCTTGGCGATGCCGCCCATGTTGAGGTCACCGGCGTTGTGGATGACCGGCACGAGCAGCCCGCGCTCGGTGTCCACGGCGATGCCGAGGTGCTCGGCGGCCGGGTAGGTGATCGTGCCACCCTCCAGGTCCATGCTGGCCTGGATGATCGGGTGGGTCTGGAGCGCCTCGATGGCGGCGAGGGCGAAGAACGGCAGGAAGGACAGCTTCACGCCGTGCTTGGCCAGGAACGAGTCCTTGGCCTGGGCCCGCAGCTTGGCGACCTTGGTGACGTCGACCTCGACGACAGTGGTCAGCTGCGCCGTCTCGTGCAGCGACTGCTGCATGCGCTTGGCGATCGTCGCCCGGATCCGCGGCAGCTTCTCCGTGGTGCCCCGCTTGGCGCTGGGCTGCGGCTTGGCGGCCGCCTGCGGCTTGGCGGCCGACGGTGCGGCGGCCGGCTGTGCCGCCGGAGCCGGCGCGGCCTTGGCGGCCTTGGCCTTCTCGGCCGCGTCGAGGACGTCCTGCTTGCGGATCCGACCACCCACCCCGGTGCCGTTCAGCGCGGCCAGGTCCACGCCGTGCTCACTGGCGAGCTTGCGCACCAGCGGAGTCACGTACCCGGCGGCCTCCTCGCCGGCACCCGGCGCCGGCGCGGACGGGCGCGGCGGCGTCGAGGTGGCAGCGGCCGGCTGCGCGGCCTGCTCGGTCCTGGCCGGCTGCGCCGAGCTCTCGGTCTCCGCGGCGGGCTCGTTGTACGACATGCCGGGGGTCGGCTCCTCGACCTTCGGCTCCGGCTCGGCCTTCGGCGCCGGCTTGGCCTCCGCCTTCGGCTCGGGCTTCGGCTCCGGCTTGGCCTGGGCGGGGGCTCCGCCGGCGGCACCGATGATCGCCAGGTCGGCGCCGACCGCAGCGGTCTCGTCCTCGGCGACCTTGATCTCCAGCACCGTGCCGGCGACCGGCGACGGGATCTCGGTGTCCACCTTGTCGGTGGAGACCTCCAGCAGCGGCTCGTCGACCTCGATGGTCTCGCCGACCTGCTTGAGCCAGCGGGTGACAGTACCCTCGGTGACGCTCTCGCCCAGGGCCGGCATCTTCACCGGGGTGCCCTCGCCCGACGAGGCGGCGGCCGGAGCCGGCGCCTCGGACGGGGCCTCGTCCTGGGCCACCTGGTCCGCGGTGCCCTCGGCGGCGGCCGTCGGCTCGGCGGCCGGCTCGACAGCCTCGGCCGGAGCCTGCTCCTGCCCGGCGGCCTCGCCACCACCGGTCGACTCGCCCTCACCGGCGATGACGGCCAGCTCGCTGCCGACCTCGGCGGTCTCGTCCTCGCCGACCACGATCCGGCTCAGCACGCCCGCAGCGGGCGACGGGATCTCGGTGTCGACCTTGTCGGTCGAGACCTCGAGCAGGGGCTCGTCAACCTCGACCGTGTCGCCCTCCTGCTTGAGCCAGCGAGTGACGGTGCCCTCGGTGACGCTCTCGCCGAGCCGAGGCATGGTGACCGATACCGGCATTTTCTCCAGACTCCTTCATTCCCTGGTGGGATCTTCGCCCGTCGCCGGACGCCGCGGTTTGATTGTCAGGCGTGCGCGTGCAGCGGCTTGCCGGCGAGGGCCAGGTGCGCCTCGCCCAGGGCCTCGTTCTGGGTCGGGTGGGCGTGCACGAGCTGGGCGACCTCGGCGGGGTACGCCTCCCAGTTGTAGATGAGCTGCGCCTCACCGATCAGCTCACCGACCCGGGCGCCGACCATGTGGACGCCGACCACCGGGCCGTCGTTGACCCGGACCAGCTTCACGAAGCCGGTGGTCTTCAGGATCTGGCTCTTGCCGTTGCCGCCGAGCGGGTAGTTGTACGACTGGATCTTGTCGGCGCCGTACTGCTCCTTGGCCTTCGCCTCGGTCAGGCCGACCGACGCCAGCTCCGGGTCACAGTAGGTGACGCGCGGGATGCCGACCTCGTCGATCACGGCCGGGGTCTGCCCGGCGATCTCCTCGGCCACGAAGATGCCCTGCTGGAAGCCCCGGTGGGCGAGCTGGAGGCCGGGCACGATGTCGCCGACCGCGTAGACGTTCGGCACGCTGGTGCGCAGCCGCTCGTCGGTCAGCACGTAGCCGCGGTCCATCTTGACGCCCTGCTGCTCGTACCCGAGGTCGGCGGTGTTCGGGCCGCGACCGACGGCGACCAGCAGCAGCTCGGCCTCGACGGTCTCGCCGCCCTGGATGGTGAGCTTGACGCCGCTCTCGGTCTTCTCGACCTTCTCGAACGGCTTGCCGACCTTGAAGTTGATCTTCCGCTTGCGGAAGGCCCGCTCCAGCGCCTTCGACGACTCCTCGTCCTCGGCGGCGACCAGCCGGGGCAGTGCCTCGACGATCGTCACGTCCACACCGAAGGACTTCCACACACTGGCGAACTCGACGCCGATCACGCCGCCACCGAGCACGATCACCGACGACGGCACCCGGTCCATGACGAGCGCGTGGTCGCTGGTGATGATCCGCTCGCCGTCGACCTCGAGGCCGGGCAGGCTCTTCGCGTACGAGCCGGAGGCCAGGACGATGTTGCGGCCGGTGTAGCGCTTGCCGTCAACCTCGACCACGTTCTTGCCGACCAGCTTGCCGTGGCCCTCGACGATGGTGATCGACTTGTTGCCCTTCAGCATGCCCTGCAGGCCCTTGTACAGGCGGGCGATCACGCCGTCCTTGTACGAGTTGACCCCGGCCATGTCGATGCCGATCAGCTCGGCCTTCACGCCGAACTGCTCCGACTCGCGGGCCTGGTCGGCGATCTCCGCCGCGTGCAGCAGGGCCTTCGTCGGGATGCAACCGTTGTGCAGGCAGGTCCCGCCGAGCTTGCCCTTCTCCACCAGCGCGACCTTCAGGCCCAGCTGGACGGCGCGCAGCGCGGTCGCGTAGCCGCCGCTGCCACCTCCGAGAATGACAATGTCGAAGGTCGCTTCGTTCGGCTCGCTCACGTCCAACTCCCAGGTCGCGTCGCTGCATCGGGGGGTCACGGGGATGTAACACAGACACACCCCACCTCGGTCATCTTGTCACCACTGGGCACAGGGTGCGTACTGAGGTGCCCAACGACACGTCATCGACACGTACCCTTGGCACCGTTGTCGATGACGGACCGTGGGGGAGAGATCCGGTGGGGTTGTTCCGGCGCCGCAAACAGGCGGCTGTGCCGAGCCATGACCGTCCCGCCGATCGTGGCGATCTGGACCATCTGGAGAACTTCGTCCGGAGTCGGCGTGGCGTCGAGGCGTACATCGAGCCCCGCACCACCGTGACGGAGACCACGGTCATCCTGATCGCCGACGACGGAGAGTGGACCCGCCGGCGCATCGACGGCCCGGACGGGGCCCGACGCTTCGCGCACCGGATGGGCATCCCGGTGTACGACGTGCGGCTGATGGGCTACCCGCAGCGGATGCGCGACTTCAACGAGCGCCGCAAACGTCGCCCCGAGCGGTACTGACACACGCGAAGGGGCCCCCGGTCTCGACCGGAGGCCCCTTCGCCGTCAGTTCCGTCAGCCGTTGGTGGCGACATCCTCGACGAGCTGCACCAGCGTGCGGACCGGGACACCGGTGCCGCCCTTGGTCCAGTAGCCGGTCGGCTCACCCGAGTGGTAACCCGGCCCGGCGATGTCGATGTGCGCCCAGGCCACGTCGTCGGTCACGAACTCGCGCAGGAACACGCCGCCCTGCAGCATGTGACCGGCCCGGTCCATCCCGGCGTTGACCTGCGAGATGTCCGCCACATCCGACTCCATGCCCTTACGGACGTCGTCCGGCAGCGGCATCGGCCAGGCCGGCTCGCCGACCGCGTCGCCGATGACCTTCACCCGGTCGCACAGCTCCGGGGTGCCCATCACGCCGGCCACCCGCTTGCCCAGCGCGACGACCTGGCCGCCGGTCAGGGTGGAGGTCTCGAACAGGTAGTCGGTGCCGTCCGCACAGGCACGGGCGATGGCGTCGCCCAGGATCATCCGGCCCTCGGCGTCGGTGTTGAGCACCTCGACCCGCTTGCCGTTGAACATGGTGATCACGTCACCCGGCCGGTAGCTGGTGCCCGACGGCATGTTCTCCGCCATCGGCAGGTACGCGCTGACCGCCACCGCCGGCTTCAGCGCGGCGATCGCCAGCATGGCCGCGCCCACCGCCGCGGCGCCCGCCATGTCGGACTTCATCTCCCACATGCCCTGCGCCGGCTTGATCGAGATACCGCCGGTGTCGAAGGTGATGCCCTTGCCGACCAGCGCGACCCGCTTGCCGTTGCCGCCGTCCTGCGGGGTGTAGGTCAGCTTCACCAGCCGCGGCGGGGCCTCCGAGCCCTGCCCGACCGCGACGATGCCGCCGTACCCGCCAGCGGCCAGCGCCGCCTCGTCCAGCACCTCGACGCCGAGGCCCGCCTCGCGCGCCGCGCTGGCGACCGCGTCGGCGAACGACGGCGGACGCAGCTCGTTCGGCGCGGTGTTCACCCAGTCCCGGCTGCGTCGGACCGCACCCGCCACCGCCTGCGCCCGGACGACCTCGGCCTGTGCGCCCGCGTCGTTGGCGTCCGGCACCGCGATGAGCACCTCGGCCACCGGCTCCCGCCGGGTCGGCTGGGGCCGGGTCTTGTAACCGGCGAACCGGTACCCACCCAGCAGCGCGCCCTCGGCGACCGCGCGCAACTCCGCCGACGCGTCCGCGTCATCCGGCAACGGCAGTGCCAGCGCGACCTTGGGCGCGCCCGCCAGGGCCCGGATCGCCGCACCGGCGGCCCGGCGCAGCGTCTCCGGGGCCGGAGCGGCACCCGACGGCTCCGGGCCGAGCCCGACCGCGGTGACCAGCGGGGCGGTGACGGTGCCCAGGGTGGCCAGCTTGATGACCTCACCCGGTCCGCCGGTCGCACCGAGCAGCGCGAGGGTTTCGGTCAGCTTGCCGTCGAACGCGGCCGCGATGCTCTCCGCGCCGCTGGCCAGCAGCAGGGTGCCGGCGAGGCCGCTGGTGGCGCCCTGCTCTCCGGTCTGGCTGTGCACGCCGATCACGATCGCGTCGACGGCGAGCTCGGCCGGGTCGGTGTCGACCAGGCTCAGGTTGGTGATGCGGGGTGAAGTCACTGAAGCTACTCCGGGCGGGCCGGGCCGGTCGCGGCGTCGCGTACCAGCGGTGAAGGTCTCCGGCGGAACCTACCCGCCGGACGTCATGGCTGTCCCGCCGACGGCGCCAACGGGCTCCCGCCGATGCTAACCAGCGACGTTACCCCCGGTAAGTTGCCACCCATGACCGACGTGACCTCCGACGCTGCCGCCACCCGGCTGCGTCGTTCCCCGCTGCACGAGCGGCACATCGCCGCCGGAGCCAAGTTCGCCCCCTTCGGGGGCTGGGAGATGCCGCTGGAGTACGCCGGCGGCGGAGTGCTCAAGGAGCACACCGCGGTGCGTACGGCGGTCGGGGTCTTCGACGTGTCGCACCTGGGCAAGGCCCGGGTGAGTGGCCCCGGCGCGGCCGACTTCGTCAACTCCTGCCTCAGCAACGACCTGGGCCGGATCGGCCCGGGCCGGGCGCAGTACACGCTCTGCTGCGACGACGCCACCGGCGGCGTGGTGGACGACATCATCGCCTACCTCTACGCCGACGACCACGTCTTCCTCATCCCGAACGCGGCGAACACCGCCGAGGTGGTGCGCCGGTTGCGCGCCGCCGCGCCCGCGCAGGTGACCGTCACCGACGAGCACGAGGCGTACGCGGTGCTGGCCGTGCAGGGGCCCCGCTCGGCCGAGCTGCTGGCCGCCCTGGACCTGCCCACCGAGCACGACTACATGAGCTTCTCCGCCGCGAACCTGGCCGGGGTGGAGCTGACCGTCTGCCGTACCGGCTACACGGGCGAGTTGGGCTACGAGCTGGTGGTGCCGGCGGAGCACGCGGTGGCCGTCTGGGACGCGCTCTTCACCGTCGGCGCGACGTTCGGCCTGCGGGCCTGCGGGTTGGCCGCCCGGGACACGCTGCGTACCGAGATGGGCTACCCGCTGCACGGGCAGGACCTGTCGCTGGACATCACCCCGGTGCAGGCCCGCTCCGGCTGGGCGGTCGGTTGGGACAAGCCGGCCTTCTGGGGCCGCGACGCGTTGCTGGCCGAGAAGGCCGCCGGCCCTCGCCGTACGCTGCGCGGCCTGGTGGCGGTCGACCGGGCCATCCCACGGCCCGGCATGACCCTGCACGTGGGCGACGTCCAGGTCGGCACGGTGACCAGCGGCACCTTCAGCCCGACGCGCAAGCAGGGCATCGCCCTGGCCCTGCTGAACACCGACGCCAACCTCGCCGACGGCGCCGAAGTCGAGATCGACATCCGAGGCCGCCGAGCCCCCCTAACCCTAACCAAACCCCCCTTCGTAACCCCCTCAGTGAAGTAACCCCCAACCCACCCCCCAGCCCCCCCACCCCCCGGCCCCCCGGAGTTGATCATGAGGTTGACCGGACTCTGGGAGATCAAACCGCCCGCTAACCCCATGATCAACCGGGGCTGGAGTGGGTGGGGACGGGGAGGGTGGGGTGGGGTGGGGGTTAGGGGGTTTTGGGGGTGGGGGGTTCGCCTGAGTCCAGGACTGCTTGGGTCCAGCCGCCCTCGATGACGCCTGTCGCGTCCAGGACGGCCCAGTCGACCACGTCGGACGTCTCCACCACCACGGGGGAGCCGATCCGGACGCTCTCGTCGGTGTTGGCGTCGCTGGCGCTCACGCCGACGATGCGTTCCGGGGCCTCCCATGAGGTGACGCCCGCCCAGACGTACTCCGGGCCGTCGTCTCCGGGTAGCCCGTATTTCACCACCAGCTGCGACTCGGTGGGGAGTTGACCGGCGACGAAGCGAGCCCGCGCATCACCCAGCGCGGCCCGGGCGGTGGCGACGGCACGGCTCATCGCGTCACTGGAGCGGGCGTAGCGCACGTCCGGCTGGATCCCGGAGAACAGGGTCGCGCAGGCGGCGGCGTAGTAGCGCCCGTCCGGGCCGGGGTGACCGGCTGGCGGGCGCAGGCTGAGGAACGAGTCGGCGTCCGGGTCGGTCGCCGGGTCCAGTTCGAGGCGCAGCAGCACCGGGGCGGTGGCGCCGTGCTGCTCCGGATTGCCGTACGCCACCGCGATGTCGTGCCCGGTGACGGTGGCCAGCACCGGCAGTTGCACGAACGCCGGCACCTCCTCGCCGGTGAGCCCGTCGGTCCAGTCGCGCAGCAGCCGGCGGGCCGCCCCGGTCATCACCGCACCCCAGGCGCGGGTGAGGTGGTCGGGCACCCCCTGGGTCTGCAACTCCAGCAGGCCGAAGCGGCGTAGCCCCTTGGTGGTGAACCACAGGCCCTCGGTGTCCGAGGAGTACGGCACCAGCACCCAGTCGACGAGTCGGATGCGGCCCTGCTCGTCGGGGAGGGAGCGCAGCGCGGTCGCCGGGTCGAGGAACTGCAGACCGAAGACGTCCACGACGTCGCTGTCGACGGATTCGGCCACGGCGGCGGCGACCGCCCGGGCGGCCCACTCGTGTGCGGGTGGCCAGCCGGGCCGGTACTCGGCCTGTACGACCACCAGATGTGTCGCCGCCGCCAGCCGGGCCAGCTGCTCCTGGGTGGCGCCGAACGCGGTGAGCAGGTCCGGTGGCAGTTCGGGGAACTCGGCGATCGGGCGGGTGTCGACGCTCATCAGCGGGCTGTCGAGCATCTGCCGGGCCAGCCCGTGCACCGGCTCGGCCAGTCGACCGGTCAGGGCCGCCACCGCGGTCTTCGCACTGACCTTCGGTAGCCCTGCCATCGGCACCAGGTAGGTCGCGCTGAGCGACTCCGGCACCGGTACGGGCAGGAAGTCGTCAGTGATGAGCATGGTGGGATCCCCCGGTGGCCGTGCCGGTGTTGTCGAGCCGAACGCTACCCGGCCCGCCGCGCCCGGTTCAGCCGGACAGCACCAGACCCAGGTAGACCAGCGTGGTGACCACTTCCACAGTCGCGCCGAGGACGTCGCCGGTGATCCCGCCGAGCCGGCGTACCACGTGGGTGAGCAGCGGTAGCGCGACGGCGATCGCGGCGACGACGGCGAGTGGCCCCTGCCATGGGCGGCCCGGCACCGCGGGCACCGCCAGCAGCACGACGGCGACCGCGCCGGCGGCGAGGGCCACCGGGCCGACAGTGCCGGCGACCAGCGCGCCCAGCCCGTCGGGCCGGGCGGCCGGGACCCCCCGCCGGCAGGCCACCGTGACACCGAACCGTCCGGCCGCGGTCGCCGCCACGACCGCCGCGAGACACGCCGGCCAGGACCGGCCCGCCAGGTCGGCGAGCGCCGCCGCCTGCACCAGCAGTACGACCACCAGGGCGACCACCCCGAACGGGCCGACGTCCGGCTTCTTCATGATCTCCAGGGCGGCCGGGCCCCGCCGGTACGACCCGAGCGCGTCCACGGTGTCGGCCAGCCCGTCCAGGTGCAGCCCGCGGGTGAGCAGCGCGGCGACGCCGACTGTCACACCGGCCGCCACCAGCGGGGGAGCGAGCGCACCGGCGAGCAGCAGCACCCCGGCCAGCAGGGCACCGAGCAGCGCGCCGACCACCGGGGCGAGGGCCATCGCAGTGCCGGCGACCGGACGATCGATGCGTCCGGCCCGCACCGGCAGCGTGGTGAACGTGGTGACCGCCAGCCGGGCTCCCGCGAGGAGCCGTCGCTCAGCCGGCACGCCAGCCCGACGCCGGCTGCTCGTCCACCTCGGTGCTGGCCGGGCCCGGCCCGGCCGGCTCCGGCTCGGCGAAGTCCGGCTCGGGCTCACCGAGCTCCGGGTCGGCGTAGCTCGGGTCGGTGGACTCCGGCTCGTCGACGGCCGCCGGGTCGGTCTCGTCCCCACCGCCCAGTGACGGGTGCACCGGCAGCGCGGCGGACAGCGCCAGCACCGAGCGCAGCAGCGGCAGCGCGACCAGCGCGTTCGCGCCCTCGCCGAGATCCAGTCGCAGGTCGAGCAGCGGGGTGAGACCCAGCACGTCGGCGGCGAGCCGCACGGCCGGGTGCCCACCGTGGTCGGCCAGCAGACACCAGTGCCGGGCCTGCCCGGCCAGGTCCCGGCTCACCATGCCGGCGGCCAGCCCGACCGGCCCGTCGAGCAGCACCGGCACCCGGCGGGCGGTGGCGCCGAGCAGCACGCCGGTGGCCACGGCGATGTCGCCGCCGCCCAACTCGGCGAGGATGTCCTTGGCCCCGCGCGACGAGCGTCGGGTGCGGTGCAGCGCGTCGCGGACCGCCGCGCAGCGGACCATCCAGGCCGCGTCGTCGATCTCGCCGGACTCGGTGATCACCCGGCCCAGCACGGCGGGCGGCTCCGCGCCCGCGGTCGCCGCGAGCACCGCCGCGGCCGCCGCCTCGGTGCCGGCGCCGCACGCCCCGAGCACCAGCAGCTCAACGCCGGCGTCGGCGGCCTGCTCCGCCAACCGCCAGCCGTACCGCAGCGCGGACTCCACCTGCTCCGGCGTGAGGGCCGGCTGGCCCTCGATCGGCGCGGAGGCCGGAGCGTCCACCACCTGGAGGCTGGCACCACTCTCGGCGGCCAACCGTGCCAACGCGCCCCGACCGGCGCGGGCCTGCGCGGCGCGGCGCGCCGACTCGCCGGCGACCGTGCCGGCTGCCGCCCCGCCGGCGTGGTCGCCGTGCAGCAGCAGCACCCGCACCGAACCCCAGGCGGTGGGGGTGGAGGTGCCCTGGGTGGCGGCGGCGAAGCCCACCACCCGGTCCAGCACGCCCAACCCGGCACCCGGTACGTCCAGTGTGGCCAGCCGGTCCACCGCCTGCGGGCCGGCGTACTCGTCGGGCATCGGCAGCTCCATGCCGGGCTGGATGACCAGCCCGGTGGCCACCATCGGCAGCGCCATGGTCGGTGCGGCCCACGGGTTGCCCGACTCCGGGGCCGGGGTGGCCGCGGGGGTGTGGGTCAGCACGTCAGGCAGCTGCACCTCGGGGGTCGGCTCGGCGTCGGCCAGGCTCGCCACCACCGGTGCGGTAGCGGTGGCGCGGGCGGCCGGTCCGGTCGCGGTGGCGCTGGCGGTCGCGGTGGCGGCCGGCTTCAGCCAGACCGGCTGACCGGCGACGACCAGCACCACCGCGTCGCAGGCGTCGGCGACCGCGCGGTTGGCCGCGCCCAGCGCGTCGGTGAACGCCCGGCCCAGCGGCGTGGTCGGCACCAGCGACAACCCCACCTCGGGGCTCACCAGCACCACCCGGGCGGCACAACCGCGGATCGCCTCGGCCAGCTCGGCGATCGTCGCCACGTCGTCGGCGGGCTGGTGGTCAGGGTCGAGCAGCACCGTCACCCAGCCGCCCAGGTCGTCGACGAGCAACGTCTCGGTGGGCTCGGCGGAGGCGAGCACGTCGGCCAGCCGGCGCGGGTCCGCGGCGGTCTCCTCGGTGGTCCAGCTGCCCGGCCGCCGGGCGCGGTGCGCCGCCAGCCGGGTCGCCCACTCGGTGTCCTCCGGGTCGCCCTCGGGCGCGGTGGCGACGTAGCGGACCACCGGCGCGTCGGTGACCAGGGACTCGGCGAACTCGGACTTGCCGGACCGGATACCGCCGAGCACCAGGACCGTGTTCCACCCGTCTACGGACATGCCCGTACCTTAAGGCCGCCCGGGGTTGTGGTGCGTGCCGGCCCGGCGCTCACGGTCGTTCAGTCGCAGTGCTCGAACGTGCTGCCGTAACTGACTCCGCCGGTGGAGCCGCCCCACTTGACGCACGTCCCGGCGGCGTTGGCCTTGACCGGCCCGGCGTAGTAGTCGAAGGACCCGCTGTCGGTGCTGCGCGCCCGACCCTGCACCTCCAGGTACGCCGAGGCCGCCGTCTTCGTGCCGACCGCGGTGTCCTTGAGGGTGACGACGCAGTTGGCGCCGGTGCCCGCGTGGTACAGCAGGTAGACCCGGCCCTTGCGCTGCCCGTCACCACTGGTCAGCGTCGCCGAGTCGATCACCTGGTAGCCGCTGCCGCACGCCTGCGCGGCCGTGTACGGGTTGGGCCGGCTCGACGGGGTACGGGTGGGCGTCGGTCGGCTGCTGGCCGTACCGGTCGGTGTGTCGCCCGGCGTCGTGCCGCGGGTGGGGTCGCTGCTGGTCGTCGCGCCGGCAGGGGAGCCGGTCGGGTCGGCTGTCGCGGTCCGGGTGACGCCCGGCGTTGCGCTGGGCGGCTCGGCGGCGGTCGTGCCCGCGGGCGGCAGCGCGCCGTCGGTGGCCGCCGTCGACTCGCCGGCCAGCACGGGTGGCTGGTCGGTCGAACTCGGTCCCGCTTGCGGTCGCAGCGCCACCACGGCCACCGTGACGACCAGCGCGACGAGGACGACCGCGCCGGCGCCGAGCAGCAGCGGACGCAGTCGGCCCGCCGGCCCGCTCTGGAGCGTGTCCTCCCGGGTCGGCCTCGGCTCGGTCGTCGGTTCGGCCGCGACGTTCGCCGGCGGGCGCGGAGCGGCGGGCCCCGCCGACACCGACCCGGCGGGCGGCGTGGCCGGGACCGGCGGCGCGGGGACCGGCCTGGCGGGCGGCGGCACCGCGACCGGCGGCACCGCGACCGGCGTCGCGGGGACGGGCGTGGCGGGGACGGGCGTGGCGGGGACCGGCCCGGCGGACGGGGTGGGCGCGGCCAACGCCCACGGCGGGCGGGCCGAGACCGGGATGCTCGCCAGGGTCGAGTCACGGGCATCGGCGGCGGCAGCGGCCAACTCGGCGGCGCTGCCGAAACGCTCCTCCGGGCGCTTCGCCAGCGCCCGGGCCACCACGGCGGCGACCGCCGGCGGAGTGTCCGCCGGCAGCGCCGCCGGGTCCTCCTGGGCGTGCCGCAGCGCCACCGCGAGCGGGTTGTCACCGTGGAAGGGCGGCTGCCCGGCAAGACAGAAGTACGCCACCGCGCCGAGCGCGTAGATGTCGGTGGCGGCCGAGACCGGCTGCCCGGTGGCCTGCTCCGGGGACATGTACGAGGCGGTGCCGAGCACCATGTTCGCGGCGGTGAGCCCGGCCATGTCGCGGGAGCGGGCGATGCCGAAGTCGACCAGCACCACCCGGCCGTCGGCGGTGAGCAGCAGGTTGCCCGGCTTCACGTCCCGGTGCACGATGCCGGCGCGGTGGGCGGTGTGCAGCGCGTCCGCGGCCTGGGCCAGCACCGACATGGTGGTGGCCGGATCCAGCCGGCCCACCGCGCGCACCCGGGCGGACAACGGCTCGCCCTCGACGTACTCCATCACCAGGTAGTCGACCCGGCTGCCGTCGTCGAGCGCGGCCTGCCCCACGTCGTGCACCGGGACCACGCCCGGGTGCCGCAGCGCGGCCAACATCCGCGCCTCGGCCCGGAACCGGGCGGTGAACTCCGGGTCGGCGACCAGCGACGGCAGCAGCACCTTCACCGCGACCTCGCGTTCCAGCAGCACGTCCGTGCCACGCCAGACCGCGCCCATCCCACCCGTCGCCACCCGCTCGCCCAGCCGGTACCGTTCGCCGAGCAGCACTCCCCGTGTCAACACCGGGCCACCGTACCGGCCGAGGGCAATCGGGTTGATGCACCCCGGGGGAGGCGTCCGCCGGGGCGAGCGAGCGCCGTTGCGCGCCGGGCCGACTACGCTGGCGAGGGTTCGTCCCACGGGGACTTCAGCGGCGAGGGGAGACGCGGCATGGCGTGGAGCTGGCGGTACGAGGGCACGGACGGCCAGACGGTCGAGGGACCGGCGGAGTCGTTCGGGAGCCAGGCCGACGCCGAATCCTGGATCGGTCAGACCTGGCGGGAGCTCGCGGCGTCCGGCGTCACCTCGGTCGCGCTCGTGGAGGACGACCGGGTGGAGTACCGGATGAGTCTGCTGCCCACGGCCGAGTGATGGCCTACGACCGGCCGGGCGGCGACGGGCTGGTCCTCGGCGTTCCCAAGGCGGCGTTCCGGCCCAGCCCGGTCTTCCTCGGCCTGGTCGCGCTGTTCGCGGTCAGCGGGGTGTTGACCTGGAACGGGTACGGCAGCGTCCGGTTCACCGTCTTCCTCTTCGTGGTGTCGGGCTGGCTGGTGTCGCTCTGCCTGCACGAGTACGCCCACGCGGTGGTGGCCTACCGGGCCGGTGACCGGGACATCGCCCATCGCGGCTACCTGACGCTCAACCCGTTCAAGTACACCCACCCGTTGCTGTCGATCGTGCTGCCGGTGGTGGTGGTGCTGCTCGGCGGCATCGGCCTGCCGGGCGGCGCGGTCTGGGTGGACCGGCACTCCATCCCGGGTCGACTGCGGCACACCCTGGTCAGCCTCGCCGGCCCGGCCACCAACGTGGTGTTCACGGTGGTGCTGGTGGCGGCGGTGCGGTTGGGCACCCAGTCGGGTGGTCCCGTGGAGTTCTGGGCCGGGGTGGCGTTGCTCGCCTTCCTCCAGCTCACCGCCAGTGTGCTGAACCTGCTGCCGGTGCCCGGCCTGGACGGCGGCAACATGATCCAGCCGTGGCTCAACCCGCAGTGGCGCAAGATGTACGACCTGTTCGCGCCGTACGGCTTCATCCTGCTCTTCGCGCTGCTGTGGAACCCGCGCATCGGCGGCTGGTTCTTCGACGCGGTCTTCGCGGTCGGTGACCTGCTCGGTCTGCCCTCGTGGCTCTACGCCACCGGCCTGGATCTGGTCCGCTTCTGGCAGGGCTGAGCTGACCACACCGGCCTGGAGACGGGCTGAGCTGACCACACCGGCCCGGTCGGCGCGAATCGTCGCGCTGACCGGGCCGGAGCTGTGTCAGGGACGCTGCGCGGGGGACTCGGTCTTCGCCGGGTCCCGCTCGACGATCGGGTCGATGATGGCGTCGATCGCCTTGAGCAGGTCGGCGTCGAGCTTCACGCCGGCCGCCTTCACGTTGTCGTGCACCTGCTCCGGGCGGGACGCACCGATGATCGCCGACGAGACGTTCGGGTTCTGCAGCACCCACGCCACGGCGAGCTGGGCCATGCTGAGCCCGGCCTGCTCGGCGAGGGGCTTGAGCTGCTGGACCCGGGTCAGCACGTCGTCGTTCATGAACCGGGAGATGAAGCCCGCGCCCGACTTCTCGTCGGTGGCGCGGGAACCGGCCGGCGGCGGCTGGCCCGGCAGGTACTTGCCGGAGAGCACGCCCTGCGCCATCGGCGACCAGACGATCTGCCCGATGCCCAGCTCCTCGCTGGCCGGCACGACCTCGGCCTCGATGACCCGCCAGAGCATCGAGTACTGCGGCTGGTTGGAGACCAGCGGGATGTGCAGCTCCCGGGCGAGCGGGTGGGCGGCGCGCAGCTGGGCGGCGGTCCACTCGGAGACGCCGATGTAGTGCGCCTTGCCGGAGTGGACGACGTCGGCGAACGCCTCCATCGTCTCCTCCAGCGGGGTGGCGCCGTCGTAGCGGTGGGCCTGGTAGAGGTCCACGTAGTCGGTGCGCAGCCGGCGCAGCGAGCCGTTGATCGACTCCATGATGTGCTTGCGGGACAGGCCACGGTCGTTGCGGCCGGGGCCGGTCGGCCAGTAGACCTTGGTGAAGATCTCCAGGCCCTCACGGCGCTCGTTCTGCAACGCCCGGCCGAGCACGTCCTCGGCTCGGGTGCCGGCGTACACGTCGGCGGTGTCGAAGGTGGTGATCCCCGCGTCCAGAGCGGCCCGGACGCAGGCGAACGCGGCGTCCTCTTCGACCTGCGAACCGTGGGTGATCCAGTTGCCGTACGAGATCTCGCTGACCATCAGGCCGGAGCGGCCCAGGTGTCGGAATTCCATGTACCGACCCTAGCTCTAGTGGATCACCAGTGGCGACCGGTGGCTCAGAGTATCGGGTTGGCGTCGATGAGTAGCCGGTCGATCTCCTCCAGCACCTCGGCGCGATCGCGGTGCACCGGGTCGATGAGCGGCAGACCGCGCCGGTCCAGCGCACCCCACCGCCCGTTGCCGCCCTCGATCAGGAACGCCACCGGGTGGATGACCAGCATCGGGTGTGTCGGCGGGACCAGCACGGTGCCGGTGCGGTCCACTACGCCCCGCCGACCCGCCACGTCGACCACGGCGAGCCCTTCGTCGGTGAAACCGTCGACCTGCTGGCCGTCGGCCAACTCGGTGACGAAACCGTGGTAGCGGGTGGGCACGACGATCCGGCCGGTCCGGTCGACCGCCCCCCACCCCTCACGCCGTACCGCGGCCAGCCCACGCCGGAACGGTCGTACCTCGGCGAAGTTGGGCGCGACCTGCACCGCGCCGGTCGCGTCGATCGCCGTCCACCCGCCCTCGCCGACCACCCAGGCCAGGCCGTCGCTGAACGGACGGGCGGTCCGGAATGACGGCGGGATCACCGTCGTACCCAGCAGGTTGATCAGCGACCAGCGGTCGGTGTCCGGTCGGCGCACCCAGGCCAACCCGTCGTGGAACGGCTGCGCCTCGGCGTACCGGGCGGGGATGACCAGGTCGCCGTCCTGGCTGGTGTAACCCCACAGCGGCCCGTCCCGCTCCGGCAACGGGGGCCGGTCCCGGTCGAGCACCTCGTCCCGACTCCGGGGGTACGGCCCGAAGCCGCCCGCCTCGGCCCGGACGGTGACCGCGTCGAGGGCCACCCGGATCCGGTCCAACAGTTCGGCGTCGCCAGCGCCGCGTAGGTCGAGTGCCTTCTCGAAGTGTGCGCAGGCCTCCATGAGCCGTCCCTGGTCGTAACACGACCGGCCGGCGTGCTCGTGCAGCGCGGCCCGCAACCGGTCGGGCAGTTCGACCGAGTTGGCCTGGGCGAAGAGTTGGTCCGCCTCGGCGAAGTCGCCGCGCCAACGCAGCACGTGGGCCAGCCGGGCCTGGGCCAACGCGGTCCGGCGCAGCTCGCCGGTGGCTTCGGCGTAGGTGAGGGCGAGTCGCCCGTCGGCCAGCGCGTCGTCCAGGTCGCCGAGGATCCGCGAGGCGACCGCCCGCAGGCTGAGCAGTCGGGCCCGGGTGCGGTTGTCGACCGCCGAACCCAACTTCTCGGTCAGTCGTCGCCGGATGGCCCGCAGGTCGTCCGGCTCCGTCAGATCCTCTCGCAGGGTGACGGGGTCCAACCGCCAGCGGTACGCGGCCAGCACCTGCTCCGGGTCACCCGGGTCGGCCAGCGACGGGCGGGCCACCGGCGGCGGTGCGTCGGGTGGCGCGGACACCGGCACGTTCTCCCGGTCGGTCCTCGGCCCAGGTACGACCGGGGCGGGTGCCCCGGACGTCGGCACCACCGACGCCGGTGGCCCGGAGACCGGTGCCGTGGCGGGCGGTGGTGTCGGGCCTGGCGGCGCGGAGACGGGCACTGCGGACACTGGTGGTGCGGAGACGGGCGTCGGTGGCGCGGACACGGGTGCTGCGGCTGGTGGTGCGGACACGGGCGCTGGTGGCGCAGACACGGGTGCTGCGGCTGGTGGCGCGGACACGGGCGCTGGTGGCGCGGAGACCGGTGCCGCGGAGTACGGCTGCGCCGGGGCTGGCGGAGCAGAGATGGGCGCTGCGGCCGTGGCGGGCGGTGCGGAGACGGGCGCTGGTGGCGCGGAGACGGGCGCTGGTGGCGCGGAGACCGGTGCTGCGGTTGGCGCCGCCAACGGCGGTGCGGAGATGGGTGGGTTCGGCTCGTCCGACGACATGACCGACAGGGCGGCATCGCCCGGCCCTTCGTCGACCCGCGAGCCCTGCGGCAGGCCCGTGCCCGTCTCGTCGGCCGGCTCGTCGGGTGGCGCGAGGTCGTCCGTCGGGTCGTGCTCGACCGGCTCGGCGTCCTCGACGAGGGAAGCGGTCGAGGGCTGCGGGTCGACCTCGACCTCGGCGCGGCGGTCGGGTGCGGCCGGCTGGTCGGGCATCGCGCCGACAGGTACGCCGGAGACGGGCTGGTCGCCGTCCACGTGTCCGGTGTCGACGACGGGCCGCGGGTCGTCGTCCAGGTCGTCGACCGGGAGCCAGGACGCACCGGAGACCGGGTGCGTGGGCGGCGCGGAGACGGGGTGCGTGGGCGGCGCGGAGATCGGGTGCGTCGGCGGCGCGGAGACGGGGTGCGTGGGCGGCGCGGAGACCGGGGCGAAGGCGTCGGCCGGTGTCGGCGCGCTGGCGTGCTCGTCGGCCACGTCGGGGTGGGTGACGGCCGTCGACGTCTCCACGGCCGGTGTGTCGGAGAGGTCGGGGTCGCCGGCCGTCGACTCGCCGTCGGTCGGGTCGAACGACAGGTGTTCCGGTGCCGGCTCGCCCGGGTCGGACTCGGCGGGCTGAGCGGGGCTGAACCACGCCTCCGGCCCGCGGGTGCCCGGAACGTCGTCCGGCTCGTGAACGGCCGCCAACGGCTCTTCCGCGGCCGGTGGGGGTACGTAGCGGCGCGGCGTACCGGGGGCTGGCGGGAGCGCCGGCGCGACGTCCTCGGCCGGCGGCTGGACGGACGCGGGCGTCGGAGCCGCCGGAGCAGCGGGGGTCGGGTCGGCCGGGGGTGCGGCGGGGCGGGTTGCCGGTGGCCCTGACGCCTGCCAGGTGGGCGGCGGGGCCACCGGCGGACGCGCGTCCATCGTCGGCACCGGCCGCTCCGGCGGGTACGGGCGCTGCGGCGCGCCCGGACGGTCCGGTGTGGCTGGTCGGTCGGCGGGGTACTGCCGCTCCACAGTGGGCGGGCGGTCCGGGGAGACCGGGCGGCGGTCGGTGGGTGGGGTGCCGGTCAGCGGGCCGGCGGCCGGACGGCCGTCCGGGCCTGGTTCCTCGCCGCGCCGCTGGCCCGCCGGGTGGTTTCCGGGGCCGGTGTAACGCGGCGGCGGGGTGGGGCGTGAAGCGGACGCTGGTGGCGGTTCGGCCAGCGGCCGCCGTCCCGATCCGGGCGGGGCATCCGAGCGCTCGTCGGCGCCGGGCGGGTCCACCGGCGCGGGCAGGTACTCCAGCCGCAGGCGCGCGGCGGGTGGTCCCGAGACGGGCCGGTCGGAGGCCGGCGAGACCGGGGCGGCCGACACCGGTCGGTCCCGACCAGGGGCGGCGGGTGGGACGGCCGCCGGTGACACCGGCCGTTCCGGGGTGGCCGGGGAGACCGGGGCGGCGGACACCGGCCGGTCCCGGCCGGGATGGACCGGGGTGGCGGGGGAGACCGGGGCGGCGGACACCGGCCGGTCCCGACCGGGATGGACCGGGGTGGCGGGGGAGACTGGTCGATCCCGACCGGGGGAGACGGGTGCCGGCGACACCGGTCGCTCCGGGGAGAGCGGTGGGACCGGCATGGCACGGCCGGCCGCGGGCGGGGCCGTCGCGGCTGGGCGTACCTGTCGTTCGTCGTACCGAGTCGGGGTGGCCGGCGGGCGCTCGGGCCGGGCCGCCGGCCGCGGCGCGCTGCCCGGCTCGGCCCCGCGGTACGGGTCCGTGGTGCGGTACGGGTCCGTGGTGCGGTGTGGGTCGGGGACGCGGTGTGGGTCGGTGCGGTGGCCTGGCTCCCGGGTGCGGTCCGGCGTACGGTCCTGGCGCACCGGGCCCGGCGGTGGCCAGGGCAGAGAGCCGTCCGACCGGTGGCCCGGCTGCGGCCGGGGCTGGCGGTACGCGTCCTCACGAGGCGCGTCCTCGCGGTACCCGTTCTCGCGGTACGCGTCCGGGCGGGCCTGCTCGCGAGGCCGCCGATCCGGGTACGCCTCGGCGCGGGCCGCCGCCTCACGGGGCTGCTGCCAGTGCGGGTCGGTGTCGGGTCGACGCCGGTCGTCGTCGAGGCGGGGCTGGTCGGGCAGGTCCGCGTCGGGGCGCCGCCCACGTCCACTGTTGGGTGCGGGGGCCGCGCCGATCCCCTCATCCGCGCGGTAGCGCTGCTCCGGGCGACGCAGGTCGTCGGCGGCCCGGTCCGGGTACCCGTCGGCGCGGTATCGCGCGCGGTCGTCCACGGGTGCCCACGGGTCGGTCCCGTCGGTGACCCGGCCGTCGTGCTCGCGGGCGGGTCGGACGCCGTACCCGTCGGCGGGGTGTCGTTCGTAACCGGCGGCCGGTCGTTCCGGTGTGCCGCGCCGCCGTGGCGCGTCGTCCGGCTCGGCCACCCAACCCGGCTCGGGCCGGGGCGCGGGGGAGACCGGTGGCGTACCCCGGTAACCCCGATCCCGCTCGGTGGGCTCCGGCCGGGGACGGCGGCTGTCGTACCGCTCGGGGGTGGGCTGGTCCCGGTGCCAGGCGGCTTCCCGGGCGGGTGCCCGCTCGTCGGCGGGGCGTCGGTCGGACCAGGCGGTGCGTCGGTCCGGCTCGGAGGAGCGGCGTTCGTCGCGGCGGGGTGGCTCGGGCAGCGGACGACGGTAGGGCTCGTGGTCGTAGTGGCGGGAGTCGACGCTGTCGGGTCGGCCGTAGGTCGGCGGGTCCGCCGAGCGCTCGTCGCCTCGGGGCCGGCCGTAGAGCGGTGTGTCGCCTGGCTCGTCGTCCACCCAGGACCGGCCGGGGGGCGTCTGTTCCGCCGGTGGTTCGTCGGACCACGACCGGCCGAGGTAGGTGCCGTCCGGGCGGGTGGGTGCGAGCGAGGGCACCTCGGCGCGACCGGTCGCGGTCGCCCGACCGCGCGGTGGCGGCTGCTGTGGCATGCCGATGTCGCCGGGGTAGCGCTGGCCGGGGAACTGGGGGTGCCACTCGGTGGTCGGTTCGACCACCCAGGACGGTTCGTTCGGGTCTGGCCACCGGTCGGTGTAGCGGCCGTTCATCGGTCGAGCCCGTCGCCACACCCGGCCGCCGGGCCGATTCTCGCCGGGGGTGAGCTGTCCGTAGTCGCTCTCGGGTGACCGCTGGGCGTCCGGTCGCCGCCTGCCACGCCCCGGTGGCCGGCTCGCGTCCGCTCGCTCACGCGTTGTCACCTCGTTGCAAATTGTCGCGCTGGGGCCGCATGTGCCGGTCAGATCGCCCGCTCGGGCAGGCTGTGGCTGCGGATGGAGGGTAACGGCGCGGGCTCGCTCACCGCCACTGTGGTGCAGGCCACCGGCGCAAACGTTATCCCATTGGTTTCGGACATTTGGTCCTATAAGCGAATCTGGTCACCGACGATACCGTACCCGGCGGCCAACCGGCCCCGGCGGGATCGGCGCGCTCGTTCAGGGATGCTCCATGATGAGGACGGCGAACGTGCCGGCAGCGAGCGCCTCGTAACAGTGCGGGGTGTCGCCGGGGAACGTGGCGTAGTCGCCGGGGTCGAGTTCGACCGGCGCCGCCTCAGGCCCCACCCGCAGTCGGCCGGCAGCGACCACCACGTGCTCGACGCTGCCGGGGGTGTGTCCCTGTCCGGCTCGGACCGCCCCCGGTTCCATCCTGATCAGATAGACGTCCCGACGCAGGTGCGCGCTGCCGGCGCTGAGCAGCGTCCCGTTGAAGTCGGCCTGCTCGGAGCGGACGCGGGGCCCGTCCCCGGCCCGGATGACCCGTACGCCGTCGTCGGCGGGCTCCATCAGCCGGCTGAGCGGCACGCCGAGTGCGTCGCCCAGCGCCCAGAGCGTCTCCACACTCGGGTTGCCGGTGCCCGACTCCAGGTGGGAGAGGGTGGACTCGGCCACCCCCGCCCGGTGGGCCAGCTCGGTCAGCGAGACGCCGACCCGTTCCCGCTCCCGGCGCAGGGCGGCGGCGATGGTGGCCAGCGGGGCAGCCGGTTCCGAGGGCATGCCTTCGCTCCAGTGGGTCAAACGTTCGGCGACCCGTTCAGCATGCTGACCACACCGCACGATCCGCGCAGTTACGCCGAAACTGCTGCCGCAGAGATGTCTGAGGCAGCAGTTTCTTCTGTGTCGCGCGGGTGCGGGTCGCCCCGGTGGGTCAGACCTTGTCGCCCAGGTTGACCTGGGGCGCCGGAGCGCGCATGCGCCGGAAGGTGATCGACCGCATGACCGCGTAGAGGAAGAGCGAGCCCATCCGCTGGTCGGTCTTCGGGAAACGCTCCCGGACCAGCTTGCTGATCTTGCGGCAGATCAGCACCGAGTCGACGACCACGCCCAGCGCCAGCGCGCCCCAGAGCACGTTGGAGATCAACCGGACCAACGGCGGCATGGCCGCGTTCGACCCGATCAGCACGATCAGCGCGCCACCGAAGAACCAGGTGCCGACGGTACGCCGGGAGTCGACCACGTTACGGGCCAGCAGTCGCTCCGGGCCACGGTCGCGGGGGCCACCCTCGCGGCGGAACTCCGACGCGGCCTCGGCGCGCAGTCGGCGGCGACGCTCCCGCTCCTCCTCCTTGGTGAGGGGGCGGCTGGGGCCGGCCGGGCGGCGACCGACGGTCGGCCGCTTGGGCGTCTCCCGACCCTTGGCCGGGGTGTAACCCCGGGGACGCTCAGCGGTCTCCTCAGGGGTCACCGAGGTGACGGCCTCGTCGACGAGGTCGGTGGACTTGCGGCGAAAGAGCGACGGCACGCGGCAAGGGTAGCCAACGGTCCGCGCCCGGTGCACATCGCGGTGCACCGGGCGGCTGGAGTGTCGTAGCGGAACGTATGCGAGATTACGGACGCTCGGCGTGCGCGCCCAGGTCGGCGAGCTTCGCCTCGAAGTCCTCGTAGCCCCGGTTGATCAGGTCCACGCCGTACACCCGGGAGGTGCCCTCGGCGGCGAGCGCCGCGATCAGGTGGCTGAACCCGGCCCGCAGATCCGGGATGACCAGGTCGGCGGCGTGCAGCTTGCTCGGCCCGGCGATCACCGCGGAGTGCTTGAAGTTGCGCCGGCCGAAGCGGCACGGGGTGCCGCCGAGGCAGTCCCGGTAGACCTGGATGTTGGCGCCCATCGAGTTGAGCGCCTCGGTGTAGCCCAGCCGCTGCTCGTAGACCGTCTCGTGGACGATCGACAGGCCGCGAGCCTGGGTCAGCGCCACGACCAGCGGCTGCTGCCAGTCGGTCATGAAGCCGGGGTGCACGTCGGTCTCCAGCGCCACCGCGTTCAGCTCACCACCCGGGTGCCAGAAGCGGATGCCACCCTCCTGGCCGGGGTCGCCCAGCTTCGGTGCGCGGGCGTCGGTGACCTCGTACTCGCCGCCGACCGAGCGGAAGATGTTCAGGAAGGTCATCATGTCGGCCTGCTGCGCGCCCAGCACCTCGACGTGACCACGGGTCGCCAGCGCGGCGGCCGCCCAGCTCGCCGCCTCGATCCGGTCCGGGATCGGGCGGTGGGTGTAGCCGTGGAGCTTGGGCACGCCCTGAATCTCGATCACCCGGTCGGTGTGGACCTTGATGATCGCGCCCATCTTCTGCAGGATGCAGATCAGGTCGATGATCTCCGGCTCCACCGCGGCGTTACGCAGCTCGGTGACGCCCTCGGCCATCACGGCGGTCAGCAGCACCTGCTCGGTGGCGCCGACGCTCGGGTACGGCAGGGCGAACTTGGTGCCGTGCAGCCCGTTCGGCGCGGACAGGTGCAACCCCTCCGGCCGCTTGTCGACCGTGGCGCCGAACTCGCGCAGCGCCTGGAGGTGGAAGTCGATCGGGCGCGGACCGATGTGGCAGCCGCCCAGATCCGGGATGAACGCGTGCCCGAGGCGGTGCAGCAGCGGGCCGCAGAACAGGATCGGGATCCGGCTGGAACCGGCGTGCACGTTGATCTGGTCGGTGCTGGCGCTCTCCACGTTCGCCGGGTCGAAGACGAGCTCGCCGTCCTCGGTGCCGTCGGTGACCTTGACGCCGTGCAGGCCGAGTAGACCTCGAACCACCTCGACGTCGCGGATCTTCGGCACGTCGAACAATCGGCTCGGGCTGTCGCCGAGCAGCGCGGCGACCATCGCCTTCGATACCAGGTTCTTCGCGCCGCGCACGCGGATCCGCCCTTCGAGCGGAGTGCCTCCGTGCACAACCAGGACGTCGTCGGTCAACGCAACCTCCAGCGCGTCGGTGCTGCCGTGTTGATGGTGGGGCGCCTGAACGTTGTCGCTACCCCGGATGCGGCCATATCGAAACGGCCCGCGTGTGTCGTCGCTTGGGCAGCATAGCCCTCGGTGACGAAAAAGGACTCGGTCACATCGGCGTGTGCGGCATTAATCGGTGATCCGGCACTTTTGCGTACCAAGAGCGCTACAGATCGTGATCAGGCGCCGGGCAGCGCGAGCATCTGGTCCAGCGCGACCCGGGCGTGGTGCGCGGTGTCGGCATCCACCGTGATCTGGTTGACCACCCGGCCCGCCACCAGCTCCTCCAGGGCCCAGACCAGGTGCGGCAGATCGATCCGGTTCATCGTCGAGCAGTAGCAGACGGCCTTGTCCAGGAACATGATCTGCTTGTCCGGGTGCGCGAGCGCGAGCCGGCGGACCAGGTTCAGCTCGGTGCCGAGCGCCCACGCCGAGCCGGCCGGAGCCGCCTCGATCGTCTTGATGATGTACTCGGTGGACCCGACGTGGTCGGCGGCCGTGACCACCTCGTGCCGGCACTCCGGGTGCACCAGGACGTTGACCCCGGGCACCCGCTCCCGTACGTCGTTGACGCTGTCGAGCGTGAACCGGCCGTGCACCGAGCAGTGCCCCCGCCAGAGGATCATCTTGGCGTCGCGCAGTTGCTCCGGGGTGAGCCCGCCGCCCGGCTTGTGCGGGTCGTAGAGCACGCAGTCGTCCAGCGACAGGCCCATCTCCAACACCGCGGTGTTGCGGCCCAGATGCTGATCGGGCAGGAAGAGCACCTTCGACCCCTGCTCGAAGGCCCAGTCCAGGGCGCGCTTGGCGTTGGACGAGGTGCAGACCACGCCACCGTTGCGGCCCACGAAACCCTTGATGTCGGCCGAGGAGTTCATGTACGTCACCGGCACGGTCTCGCCGGCGATGCCCAATTCGGTCAACGTGTCCCAGGCGGCCTCAACCTGGCCCAGAACCGCCATGTCCGCCATCGAGCAACCCGCCGCGAGGTCAGGCAGGATCACCCGCTGGGTGTCGGTGGTGAGGATGTCGGCGCTCTCGGCCATGAAGTGCACGCCGCAGAAGACGATGTACTCCGCGTCCGGGCGGGCCGCGGCCTCCCGGGCCAGCTTGAACGAGTCGCCGGTCACATCCGCGAACTGGATCACCTCGTCGCGCTGGTAGTGGTGCCCCAGCACGAAGACCTTGCTGCCCAGCTTCGCCTTCGCGGCGGTGGCGCGGGCCACCAGATCCGGATCGCTGGGCGCCGGCAGGTCGCCCGGACACTCGACGCCGCGCTCGGTGTCGGGGTCGCTGCCCCGGCCGAGCAGCAGCAGAGCCGTCGCCGTGTTGGAGGGTTCCACCCAGGTCGAAGTCACGTAGCCATGGTCCCACAGCCCGAGCGCGACGCAGCTTCGCTCGGTGTGGGCTGCCACACTGCTCGGCATGCGCGTGCTGCTCTGCCCGGACAAGTTCGCCGGCACCCTGTCCGCACCGGAGGTGGCCGCCGCGGTCGCCGACGGTTGGCGCACCGTCACGGACGGAGATGATCTGCTGATCCGGCCGCTCGCCGACGGTGGGCCGGGCTTCGTGGAGGTGCTCGCCGAAGCCCTCGGCGGCCGGCGGGTGCCGGTGTCGACGGTCGATCCGCTGGGCCGGCCGGCGGCCGGTGAGATCCTGCTCACCACGGACGGCGCGACCGCATACCTGGAGAGCGCGCAGGCGTGTGGCCTGCACCTGCTCACCGTGGCCGAACGTGATCCGAAGACCACCACCTCGTACGGGCTGGGTCTGCTGGTGGCCGCCGCGGTGGAGAGCGGCGCCCGCACGGTGGTGATCGGTCTGGGCGGCTCCGGCACCAACGACGCCGGCGCCGGAATGCTCGCCGCGCTGGGCGTGACCCCGCTCGACCAGGGCGGCGCCGCGCTCCCGTACGGCGGGGCGGCGCTCGCCGCGGTCGACGCGCTGGACGGCGCGCCCCGGCTGCGCGGCGTCCGGCTGGTCGCGGCCACCGACGTGGACAACCCCCTGCTCGGCCTGCACGGGGCGAGCAACGTGTTCGGCCCGCAGAAGGGCGCCGACCGCGCCGACGTGCTGCTGCTCGACGCGGCCCTGGAGCGTTTCGCGGCGGTGCTGGAACGGGACCTGGCCGGCTGCCCGGCGGGACTCGGCGCGCTGCCCGGAGGCGGGGCCGCCGGTGGCATCGGCGCGGCGCTGCTCGCCCTGGGTGGTGGCTGCGAGTCGGGGATCGGCCTGGTCACCCGGGCCACCCGACTCGACGCGGCACTGGACACCGCCGACCTCGTGATCACCGGTGAGGGATCGTTCGACCACCAGTCGCTGCGCGGCAAGGTCGTCGCCGGGGTGGCCGGTGCGGCCCGCGACCGGGGCGTCCCCTGCGTGGTGGTGGCCGGGCAGGTGAGCACCGGTCGGCGGGAGGCCGCCTCGGCCGGGGTGACCGACGCGTACAGCCTGGTTGAGCACTTCGGTGGGGAGCCGGGCGGCGGGCTCGACGCCGCGCTGAGCCGGCCCGCGGAGGGGCTGCACGAGCTGGGCGCCCGGCTGGCCCGGCAGTGGAGCCGCTGAGCGTCGCGGCCGCCCGTCCGCCCGCCGTGGTGCGGGGCCGACCTGCGGCGGGGGTCACGCCACGCGGGTGAGCCCGGCCGGGGCGGCGTACGATCGGTTGAGGACCACAACCGGGAATCACTGGACGGCGCGCGGCGTTGGCCAGTGCGTCCGGACCCAAACCGCGCAGGGAGACTTCCACGTGACCACGCCAGCGCAGACCGAGTCGACCGAGGCCCAGGCCCCTACTTCCGTCGTCCTCACCGACGTCGCGGCGCAGAAGGTCAAGGCCCTGATCGAGCAGGAGGGCCGCGACGACCTGCGGCTCCGCGTCGCCGTGCAGCCGGGCGGCTGCTCCGGCCTGCGGTACCAGCTCTTCTTCGACGAGCGTTCGCTCGACGGTGACGTCGTGACCGACTTCGGTGGCGTCGAGGTCGTCGTCGACCGGATGAGCGCCCCGTACCTGTCCGGCGCGACGATCGACTTCGCCGACCGGATCGACGCCCAGGGCTTCACCATCGACAACCCGAACGCGGGCAACTCCTGCGCCTGCGGTGACTCGTTCAACTGAGTCACACCACACGCACCAGCGACGATGGGGCCGTTCTCCGGGACGGCCCCATCGTCGTACCGGTCGGGGGTCGCGCCGGCCTGGGAGCGGTCCCGGAGGGGCCGTGGCGGGCTGGTTGCCGTAGTCCGACCGAGCGGTGACCATCGGGTTGCCGTGCCGGTAGGCTGACCGCGCCCCGCTCCCGACCCCGAGGGTTGTCATGAAGATCGCTGTCACCGGCTCGATCGCCACCGATCACCTGATGAGCTTCCCCGGTCGCTTCGCCGACCAGCTCATCGCCGATCAGCTGCACAAGGTGTCCCTCTCCTTCCTGGTCGACGACCTGGTGCTCCGCCGCGGCGGCGTGGCGGCGAACATCTCCTTCGGGATGGGTCAGCTCGGGCTGCGCCCGGTCCTGCTCGGCGCGGTCGGCGCCGACTTCGCCGACTACCGCTCCTGGCTGGAGCGCCACGGCGTGGACTGCGACTCGGTGCACGTCAGCGAGGTGGCGCACACCGCCCGCTTCGTCTGCACCACCGATACCGACATGTGCCAGATCGCGTCGTTCTACGCCGGTGCGATGAGCGAGGCCCGCAACATCGAGCTGGCCCCGGTCGCCGAGCGGCTCGGCGGTCTGGACCTGGTGCTCGTCGGCGCCAACGACCCCGAGGCGATGCTGCGCCACTCGGCCGAGTGCCGCAGCCGGGGGTACGCCTTCGCCGCCGACCCGTCCCAGCAGCTCGCCCGGATGGGCGGCGAGGACGTGGTGGCGTTGATCGAGGGCGCCGAGTACCTGATGACCAACGACTACGAGAAGTCGCTGCTGCAGAGCAAGGCGCAGCTGAGCGACGACCAACTCCTGGACCTCGTCAAGGTGCGGGTCACCACGCTGGGCAAGCACGGTGTGGAGATCGCCGGGCGCGGCATCGACCCGATCCACGTACCGATCGCCCGGGAGATCCGGGCGGTCGACCCGACCGGCGTCGGCGACGGCTTCCGGGCCGGCTTCTTCACCGCGCTCTCCTGGGGCCTCGGCTTGGAACGCGCCGCCCAGGTCGGCTCGCTGCTGGCCACGCTGGTCCTGGAGACCGTCGGCACCCAGGAGTACGACGTCCGCCGCGACCTGTTCGTGAAGCGGCTGGCCGAGTCCTACGGCGACACCGCAGCAGAAGAAGTCCGCCCCCACCTCCTCCCGTAACCCCCCGCCCCGCCCGCCCCGCGTCGTCCCGCCGCGCCCCGCCTCTGCTCGCGTCGATCATGGAGTTGTGGTGGCCGAATGGTCGCCGTGTGCGGCTTTTGTCCCCCACCACAACTCCATGATCGACGCGGACGGGGCGGGGGCGACGCGGACGGGGGCGTGGGGTTCGGGGGCGCGAGGGCCGAGGGTGGGGCCGGGGTGGGGTTAGTGGGTTCGGCGGATGTCGTAGGCGGGGCCGTCCGGGCCGTTGACCGAGCCGAGGAACTCCTGGCCGCGCATCCGGCACCAGGCGGGAATGTCGACCGCCGCCGCCGGGTCGTCGGCCAGCACCCGGACCACCGTGCCGACCGGCACCTCGGGCATCCGACGCGCCGCCGCGATCACCGGCAGCGGGCAGCGTTGCCCCCGGCAGTCGATCACCTCGTCCGGCATTGTCACAGCCCCACCACCCCGGCCTCGGCGCGCAGCCCCGCGACGATCCCCGGCAACTCGGTCAGGAACCGCTCCACGTCCGCCTCGGTCGTCTCCCGGTGCAGGCTGACCCGCACGTTGCCGTGCGAGAGCACCCCCATCGCCTCCAGCACGTGCGACGGACGCAGCGTGGACGAGGTGCACGACGAGCCGGACGACACGGCGAAGCCCCGCCGGTCCAGGGCGTGCAGCAGCGCTTCCCCGTCGACGTACAGGCAGGAGAAGGTGACCAGGTGGGGGAGCCGGAGCACCGGGTCGCCGACCACCTCCACGTCCGGTACCTCCGCCGCGACCCGGGCCCGGACCCGGTCCACCAGGGCGGCCAGCCGGGTCGCCTCGGCTGCCGCGTCGGCCGCCGCCGCCCGCAGGCTCGCCGCCGCCGCCACGACCGCCGGCAAATTCACCACCCCTGGGGTACGCCGGCTCTCCCGCTCGTCGGCCGGCCAGGGTGACTCCCAGCGGGTGCCCTTGCGGACCGCCAGCACCCCCACCCCGGGTGGCCCGCCCCACTTGTGGGCGCTCGCCGTGAGTACCGACCAGCCGGCCGGCAGCGGCACCCGGCCCACCGACTGCGCCGCGTCCACGTAGAGCGGCACCCCCACGTCGGCGCAGACGGCCGCCGCCTCGGCAACCGGCTGCACAGTACCCACCTCGTGACTGGCGGTGATCAACGCGGCCAGCGCGACCCCCGGGGACCGAACAGCTGTCGACCAGGCGGACAGGTCCAGCCGGCCCAACCGGTCCACCGGCACCACGGTGGCGGTCCCGCCCGCGCCGACATGCCGCTCCGCCGCGTGCAACACCGCCGAATGCTCGATCGCCGAGTGCACCAGCGTCGACCCGACCCGACGCCGGCCCGTCAGGCCGCCGAGCACCGCGCCGTGGGCTGCGGCCGTACCGCTGGGGGTGAAGGACACCTCATCGGCGCGGACGCCGAGCGTCACGGCGGTGGCCTCGCGGGCGGCGTCGAGCAGTTGCCGGGCCCTGCGGGCCTGCGTGTACAGCTTGCCCGGGTCGGCCCAGCCGTCGTCGAGCGCGGCCAACAGCGCCTGCCGCGCGACCGGATGCATCGGCGCGGCGGTCGCCGCGTCCAGGTAGACCGGGGATGCGCTCACAGACCTGCCTTCGTTCGCGGCTGCGGGGCTCGCAACCCCGGCTCACTCCTCGCGCTCACAGACCAACACGCTATCGCGGCGGTATGGCTGGGAACCCCCCGATGGGGGGCGGACAGTGACCCCACCACGGTCGAGTCCGTCATGGTCGAGTAATCTGCGACCGTCGGTGACGCCTTTGCCGCCGGTGCTGAGGAAAGACGCACCGCGGCGCGCTAGGGAGGCAGGACCAGGTGGTCGCAAGGAGTTCGGAGGTACGGCCGTCGGCCGTACGGCACAGCGCTTCCCCAGGGGTTGGTGGACGCCGGGGGCGCGGTGCTGGTCGCCTGGCCGGGCTCGGTCTCGGTGGCGTGGCGTTGCTGGTTCTGCTCACGGGCTGTGACGTGGGTCAGGCCTTTGACGGCTTCGGCTGGCCGCAGGGCGGCATCTCGGCGGAGTCCAAGCGGATGTACGACCTGTGGATCGCCTCCTGCATCGCCGCGCTCGCGGTCGGTGTCTTCGTGTGGGGCCTGATCTTCTGGTGTGTCGTGCGCTACCGCAAGCGTGGCAACGCGCTGCCGGTGCAGACCCGCTACAACATGCCGATGGAGTTCCTCTACACCATCGCGCCGATCCTGATCGTCTCCGTGCTCTTCTACTACACGGCGATCGTGCAGACCGACGTCGACAAGTTGTCGAAGAACCCGGACGTCACGGTCGAGGTCGTCGCGTTCAAGTGGAACTGGCAGTTCAACTACCGCGACGGTCAGGGCCCGGAGGCCCGCACCACCGCGTCGACGCTCGGCACCAGCGAGGTCATCCCGGTGCTGGTGCTGCCGACCAACCGGTCCATCCGGTTCGAGGAGACCAGCCGCGACGTCATCCACTCGTTCTGGGTGCCGGAGCTGCTCTTCAAGCGGGACGTCATGCCGGGCAAGATCCGCAACGTGTTCGAGGTCTCCAGCCTCGATGCCGAGGGTGCCTACGTCGGGCGCTGCGCCGAGCTGTGCGGCAGCTACCACGCGTTCATGAACTTCGAGCTGCGGGTGGTGTCGCCGGAGAAGTACGACCAGTTCCTGGCGGCCAAGCAGAGCGGCAAGTCCACCCAGGACGCGCTGTCCGCGATCGGTGAGGAGCCGTACGCGGAGACCACGCGGCCGTTCGACACCCGGCGGACGCAGGACAACTTCAACCCGGACAAAGTTCCGGCCCGCACCGGAAGCTGAGGCAGCGGCATGAAGACCGAGTGGCGTATCTTCCTGATCATCGCCGGGTTCCTCTTCGGTGCCACGATTCTCTACGGCGCCTGGACGAACGGGGAGTCGGGCGGCGTCGAGTGGGTCGGCACCGTGGCCCTGCTGCTGTCGTTCCTGCTCTGCTCGATGTGCGGTGGCTTCTTCTGGTTCGTCTCCCGCCGTATCGACCTGCGCCCGGAAGACCGTGCGGACGCCGAGATCGCCGACGGCGCTGGTGAGGTCGGCTTCTTCAGCCCGGGCAGCTACTGGCCGTTCGGTCTGGCGCTGGCCGCCGCGATCGCCGCGCTCGGCATGGTGTTCTGGCAGTACTGGCTGATCGGCGCCGGCCTGGTGGCCGTTGTCTTCGCCGCCTGCGGTCTCCTGTTCGAGTACTACAGCGGCACCCGGCGTACCGCCGAGCACTGACCCACACCCGGTCGCCAACGCGACCGACCCCGCACGACGAAGGCCCGTTCCCCGGTGGGGGAGCGGGCCTTCGGTCATGCTTGACCCCGGTCGAGCGGCGCTGGCGCTCAGGCGGCGCGGCGGTGGGTGGGCTGGCGGTGGCGGACGGGCAGCCGGGTGACCGGGAAGGCGATCGCGCCGATGACCACGGCGGCGCCGCAGTCGGTGCAGATCAGTTCTGGACAGTCGGTGCCGTGGCCGTCGACGCAGGGCGGGGCCTCGAACAGCGCCACGCCCTCGCAGACGTCGCAGTAGAGCTCGCGGTGCGACACGGGCGTCTCCTCTCGATCACCAGGCCGGCCCGCCCGGATGCGACAGCGACGCACCGACGGCGGCAGAGAACTACTCAGCTGTAGTTTCCCAGACGGGTCCGACAAATCCCCGCGCACCGTCGCCCACTCGTCGGTCATCAGGTGTGATCCACTCGACTTCCTTGAAATCGGGGTGTCCGGGCTGCCGGGACACCGCGGATTGCAGGAACCCGAGTCGATCACGCCCTGGAGTCCGCCCGCAGAGGGCACGGACGGGTCAGACGCTGACGGGTCAGACGCCGATGGGTCAGGCGCCGACGGGTCAGGCGGTGGCGGGTTGGGCGGTGGCGGTCTCGATCCAGCGGTCCAGAGTCGCGGCGGCCGCGCCGGAGTCGATGGCCTCGGCCGCGCGGGCCAGGCCGGCGCGCAGCGCCTCGGTCAGGTCGCCGTCCAGCGGGCCCTGGGTGGCCAGCGCCGCCGCCGCGTTGACCAGCACCGCGTCCCGGACCGGACCCGTCTCACCGGCCAGCAGCCGGCGGGCCACACCCGCGTTGTACGCGGCGTCACCGCCGCGCAGGTCCGCCAGGGTGGCCCGGGGTACCCCCAGGTCCGCCGCGTCCAGCACGGCCTCTCGTACGGTGCCGCCCTGGGCCGCCCAGACCCGGGTCGGGGCGGCGGTGGTGAACTCGTCCAGCCCGTCCTCGCCGCGCATCACGATCGCCGAGTCGCCACGGGCCGCGAACACGCTGGCCATCACCGGGGCCATCCGGAGGTCGAAGCAGCCGACCGCGCCGGCCCGGGGGCGGGCCGGGTTGGTCAGCGGGCCGAGGAAGTTGAAGAAGGTGGGCACGCCCACCTCACGGCGGACCGGGCCGGCGTGTCGCATCCCGGGGTGGAACCGGGCCGCGAAGCAGAACCCGATGCCGGCCTCCTCGACACAGCGGGCGACCTGCTCGGGGCCGAGATCCAGCGGGACGCCGAGGAACTCCAGCAGGTCGGCGGTGCCACACAGGGAGGACGCCGCCCGGTTGCCGTGCTTGACGACACGGACGCCCGCGCCGGCGACCACCAGCGCCGTCATGGTGGAGATGTTGACCGTGTGGGCGAGGTCACCGCCGGTGCCGACCACGTCGAGCGCGGTGCGGCGCAGCTCCTCGGGGAGGACCACCGGGACCGCGCGACCCAGCATCGCCTCCACCAGGCCGGCCACCTCGGCGGGGGTCTCCCCCTTGCCGCGCAGCGCCACGGCGAACGCGGCGATCTGCGCGGCGGTCGCCGAGCCGGTCATGATCTCGTCCATCGCCCAGGCCGTGTCGGCGGTGGAGAGTTCGTCACCGCGCAGCAGCGCGTTGAGCAGGTGCGGCCAGGTCCGATCGCCCATGGCGGGCCTCCCGAGCATGCGAAGTGCGGGTGGGCTGGAACCGGCGCCGAGGAGATCCGGCGCCGTGGGGTGCCGGAGGAGCGTGGGACGTCAGGCGGGTGCGTGCGTCCGCAGCAACTCGGCCACCGTGCCGCCGGTGGTCACCGGGTCGAGCGGGTGCACCAGCGTCGCGTCGACCTCGGCGTACGCGGCGAGCCATCGGTCGGCGGCGCGGGCGATCACCAGGCAGGTCGGGGGAGCGTCGTCCCGGTCGTCCTTGATCTGCCGGGCGATGCCGATGCCGCCGCCCGGGCTCGCCTCACCGTCGAGCAGCAGCAGGTCGATCTCGTAGTCGTCGACCAGCCGGATGGTCTCCGCGTAGGTCGACGCGTCGACGAACTCGATCTGCAGACCGGGCGCGGGCCGGGTGCCGACGGCCAGCCGCATCCGGTCACGGACCTGCGGGTCGTCGCTGTAGAGCAAGACGGTGCAAAGACGATCGCTCATGCCGGCACTCCGCTTCGCTCCGTGCCGTCATGAGGCACCATCGCACTGAGTCCGATGATTCGTTCGCTGCGCTCACTCATGCCGGCACTCCGCTTCCACCTCGTAGCTGCCCGCAGATCGTACCGGTCGGCGTGACGTAGCCGACATCCCGCCCGGCGTTCGCGTCGGGGCGTACCGTCCGGGCAGCTCAGGCGGGCGCGGCGTCGGCGGCGCGTTCGCGGGCCTCCTGGCGGTCCAGCTCGCGGTCCACCCGGCGGGCCTCCCGCTCGGACTGCTTGACCCACTGCACGACCAGCACCGCGAGCATGGTCACACTGACGAATTCGCCACCGGCCCAGAGGATGCCCCCGGCGACCACCTGGTCCTGCCAGGGGTCGACCCACCCGAGGTTGAGCGACGGGTACCAGTCGCCGCCGAAGAGCGTGCTGCTCTGCATGATGGTGAGGCCGAGCACGGTGTGGAACGGCACGGAGAGCAGCATCAGCAGCGCGCGGGCCGGGTACGGCCAGCGGCCGGGCAGCGGGTCGAGGCCGAGCAGCGGCCAGAAGAACACGCAGCCGGTCATGATGAAGTGCGCGTGCACCAGCTCGTGCGCCCAGGCGTGTTCCAGGGTGTAGCGGTACAGGTCACTGAAGTACAGCACGAACGGGTTGACCACGAAGATGGCGAACGCCACCAGCGGGAAGCTGTAGACCCGGGCGACGCGGCTGTGCACGATCGCGAGCAGGCGTTTGCGCGGCCGGACCGGCAGGGTCCGCAGGGCCAGGGTCATCGGCGCGCCCAGCGCCAGGAAGATCGGCGCCACCATGGACAGCACCATGTGCTGGATCATGTGCACGGACAGCAGCGCGGTGTCGTACGCGTGCAGGCCGCTGACCGTGACGAGCGCGATGCCGCCCAGGCCGGGGCCGAGGAAGAAGACGGTACGGATGATCGGCCAGCGGTCGCCCCGCAGACGCAGCCGGTACACCCCGTAGAGGTACAGGCCGGCGGCGAGCACCAGGCCGAGGGCCAGCCAGCTGTCCAGCCGGGTCTCGGTCAGCACCGTGCCGACGGTGAACGGCGGCGGGGCCGAGGTGGCGGCGAGGATCGGATCGACGTGCAGCACGCTTTTCAGGCTAGGCCAGGCGAACCGGACCCTGACGCTGGGGCCACGGAAGGCGCAGGTTTGCCACCCCGCTGATCGCCGGCCCCGGTCAGGGGCAATAATGACGGCGTGACTGCGGCCCCAGCCATTGACAAGAGCCGGATCCACTCTCTGACCCGACCGAACATGGTCAGCGTCGGGACGATCGTGTGGCTCTCCAGCGAACTCATGTTCTTCGCGGCGCTGTTCGCGATGTACTTCTCCATCCGCGCGGCTGCGCCGGAGCAGTGGGAGAAGCACACCGAAGCGCTGAACATCCCGTACGCGACCACCTTCACGGTGATCCTGGTGCTGTCCTCGGTGACGTGCCAGCTCGGCGTCTTCGCGGCGGAGAAGGGTGACGTGCACGCGCTGCGGCGCTGGTTCACCGTCACCTTCGTGATGGGCCTGATCTTCGTCCTCGGTCAGCTGAACGAGTACCGGCACCTGGTCGCGGACGGCGTCAAGATCAACGGAGACGGGTACGGGTCGGTCTTCTACCTGACCACCGGCTTCCACGGCCTGCACGTGACCGGTGGTCTGATCGCCTTCATCATCTTCATGGTCCGTACGACCATGGGCCGGTTCACTCCGGCGCAGGCGACGTCGGCGATCGTCGTGTCGTACTACTGGCACTTCGTCGACGTCGTGTGGATCGGGCTGTACGCCATGATCTACTGGCTCCAGTGATCTTGCGCGTCACATTCCGCGCTGCTGCTCCGTCCCCTGAGACAGGTCCAACCGGTTAAGGACACCGCTCATGACTTCTGACAACGACCGCCGACGCGGTCTGCTCGCGCGGTTGCGTGAGCGGCCCGCCGCGCGCAGCAGGGGCCGCCGCCGGCTGGGCGCCGCGGTCCGGCTGATCGCCGCGCTGATGCTCGCCGGCGGCGCATACACCGTCTTCGCCCCGGGCGCCCAGGCGCAGGACAACCCGCAGCTGACCGGCGCCGCCGCCGAGGGCAAGGCGCTGTTCGACGTGAGCTGCGTGACCTGCCACGGCCGCAACGCCCAGGGCGTCGAGGGCCGCGGGCCGAGCCTGATCGGCGTCGGCGCGGCATCGGTCGAGTTCCAGGTCAGCTCCGGCCGGATGCCGCTGGCCCGCCAGGAGGCCCAGGCGCACCGCAAGCCCCCGGTCTTCACCGACGAGCAGACCCGTCAGCTGGCCCAGTACATCCAGGAGCTCGGCGGCGGCCCGGTCGTCCCCGAGGGCGACGACCTCCGCGAGGACGGCAACGTCGCGGCCGGCGGTGAGCTGTTCCGGATCAACTGCTCGCAGTGCCACGCCTTCGGTGGCGGCGGCGGCGCGCTCTCCTCGGGCAAGTTCGCCCCGAGCCTGCACCCGGCGACCGACCGCCAGATCTACGCGGCGATGTTGAGCGGCCCGCAGAACATGCCGGTGTTCGGCGACAACCAGCTCCGCCCGGAGCAGAAGGCCGACATCATCGCCTACATCCAGGAGACGCTGAAGCACGACCAGGACCCGGGTGGGTTCAACCTCGGGCGGTACGGCCCGTCCACCGAGGGCCTGGCGATCTTCCTGGTTGGCATCGTGGCGCTCGTCTTCGCTAGCCTGTGGATTGCGGGTAAGTCGTGACCGAGCAGGCCATCCGATTCAGTGCTGTGGTGCCGCTCGGCGCCACCCGTAGCGAGGTGACGGCATGAGCACCCACACCGAGCACCAGGCCCCGCAGGGCCGGGAGCCGCTCGACGTGAACGACCCCAAGCTGACCCGGTTCGACATCGTTCGTGAGGGCGCGCGTCGGGACGACATCGAGATCGTCCACTACGAGCCGCAGGTGCAACCGGGCACCAAGGCGGAGCGTCGGCTGACCCGGGTGGTCGCCGGCTTCTTCCTGATCACCGGCCTGGCCGCGACCGCCTTCATGGTCATCTACATCGCGTGGCCGTGGGAGTACGAGGCGGGCCGCGGCGGCGACAAGTTCTACACCCCGCTGCTCGGCCTGACCCTCGGCGTGGCGCTGCTCGCCGTCGGCTTCGGCATCCTGACCTGGGGCAAGAAGTTGCTGCCCAAGGAGGTCTCGATCCAGGACCGGCACGAGGGCCAGGTGGACGAGGAAGGCCGCACGATCACCGGCCAGACGATGCTCTACATGGCCGACGAGCTGGGAGTGAAGCGTCGCCCCCTGCTCGGCATCTCGCTGCTGGCCGGTCTCGCACCGGTCGCCGCGGTCGCCGCGGCGCCGCTGGTCGGCGGTCTGATCTCGCAGCCGCACAAGAACAACCAGATGTTCACCACCGGGTTCGCCACCGCCGAGGGCGGCCAGCGGATCCGCCTGGTCCGCGAGGACGGCCGGCCGATCCGCCCGGCGGACATCAGCACCGGTGGGCAGCTGACCGTCTTCCCCGGCATCGAGCACGGCGTGAGCAACAAGCACGCCGACTCGCCGACGCTGTTGATCCACCTCCGCGACTCGGACGCGCAGGAGTCGCGCCGGGCCAACGAGCGGATCGGCCACGGCGACTACATGTGGGGCAACTACGCGGCGTTCTCCAAGATCTGCACGCATGCGGGATGCCCGGCCAGCCTGTTCGAGCAGCAGACCAACCGGCTGCTCTGCCCGTGCCACCAGTCCCAGTTCCTGATCACCGACAACGCCCGGCCCGTCTTCGGCCCCGCCAGCCGGCGGCTGCCGCAGCTGCCGATCGAGGTGGACTCCGAGGGCTTCTTCGTGGCGAAGTCCGACTACACCGAGACCGTCGGGCCTGATTTCTGGGAGCGGCCATGAAGCGTCGAAAGTTTGACCTTGCGGCGACGCCGGGCAAGGCCGCGGTGGGAGTGGACGACCGCTTCGCGGTGGCCACCCCGCTGCGCAAGCTGCTGAACAAGGTCTTCCCGGACCACTGGTCCTTCCTGCTCGGCGAGATCGCGCTGTTCTCGTTCATCGTCCTGCTGCTGACCGGTGTGTTCCTCACCTTCTTCTTCGAGCCGGCGATGACCGAGGTGGTCTACAACGGCAGCTACGCGCCGTTGCAGGGCACGCCGATGTCCGCCGCGTACGCCTCCAGCCTGGACATCTCGTTCGACGTCCGGGGCGGTCTGGTGATGCGGCAGATGCACCACTGGGCGGCGCTGCTGTTCATGGCCGCGATCGTCGTGCACATGCTGCGGGTCTTCTTCACCGGTGCCTTCCGCAAGCCGCGCGAGACCAACTGGATCATCGGTTCGCTGTTGTTCTGGGTCGGCTTCCTGGCCGGCTTCACCGGCTACTCGCTGCCGGACGACGGCCTGTCCGGCACCGGCCTGCGGATCGCCTCGGCGATCATGCTGTCCATCCCGGTGATCGGGTCCTGGGTCACCTCGTCGATCTTCGGCGGCGAGTTCCCGGGCACGATCATCATCAGCCGGTTCTTCATCGCCCACGTGCTGCTCATCCCGGGCCTGCTGGTCGCGCTGATCAGCGTGCACCTGGGCCTGGTCTTCAAGCAGAAGCACACCCAGTGGCCCGGCCCCGGCCGGACCAACAACAACGTGGTCGGCGAGCGGATGTTCCCGCGGTACGCGTTGAAGCAGGGCGGCTTCTTCATGGTCGTCTTCGGCGTCATCGCGCTGATGGGCGGTCTGTTCCAGATCAACCCGATCTGGCTGTTCGGCCCGTACGAGGCGTGGGTGGTCTCGGCCGCCAGCCAGCCCGACTGGTACGTCATGTTCCTCGACGGGTCGACCCGACTCATGCCGGCCTGGGAGATCAACATCCCGCTCGGCGACGGGTACGTCATCCCGCCGCTGTTCTGGCCGACGGTCGTGCTGCCCGGCATCCTGGTGGGTCTGTCGACGATGTACCCGTTCCTGGAGGCCCGGCAGCGTAAGGACTACCGGAGCCACAACCTGCTCGAGCGTCCCCGGGACGCGCCCGCCCGGACCGCTGTCGGCGCCATGGCCGTCGCGTTCTACGTCGTGCTGACGCTCTCCGGCGCCAACGACGTCATCGCGGACAAGTTCCAGATCAGCCTGAACGCGATGACCTGGGCGGGCCGGATCGGCCTGCTGGTGCTCCCGCCGCTGGCGTACTACGTCACCTACCGGCTCTGCCTGGGTCTGCAACAGCACGACCGGGAGGTGCTCGCGCACGGCGTGGAGACCGGCATCATCCGGCGGCTGCCGGACGGCCGGTTCGTCGAGGTGCACCAGCCGCTCAGCGCGTCGAACGGGCACGCGGACGGCCACGGCCAGCTGGACTACGTCGGCTGGGTCGTGCCGAAGAAGATGAACCGGCTCGGGGCCCTCGGCCCGGCCATCCGGGGCTTCTTCTACCCGATCGAGAAGCCGGTCGAGGCACCGGTCTCGCCGGGGCACCCGCCGGTCGAGGCCCGACCCGAGCGCGAGGAGATCAGCAGCGGCGAGAGCCGTCGCTGACCGCCCAACAGCACCGAAACGGGGCGCCCGCCGGATTCCGGCGGGCGCCCCGTCGTATCCGCACCCCGGCCGTATCTGGCCAGGAGTCGGACGGGCGCGGTGGGACCGGTCGACCCCGCGCGACGGGCGATCGCAGGAATAACCCCGGTGAGCCGGGTATCCGTGCGGTCCAACGTCTCAAGGGGGGGAAGCATGTTGGGTATCAAACGCCTCGGCCTGTTGGCCGCGCTGGTACTGGTCGGCGTCGCGCCGGCTGCGGCCGCGCAGGCCGCGGCACAGCCGTCGACGCAGGACACCCAGTACCTGCAGGCGGTACACCAGGTCAACCTGTTCGAGATCACCGCTGGTGACCTGGCTCAGCAGAAGGGCAAGGACCAGGGGGTCAAGGACCTGGGCGCGATGCTGAAGACCGACCACACCCAGCTGGACCAGACGGTGCAGCAGACCGCGTCCCAGCTCGGGGTGGAACTGCCGAACGAGCCCAGCGCCGATCAGCAGGCGGTCATCGACAAGCTGAACAACGCCAGCGGCGCGGAGTTCGACCGGCTCTGGGTGACCAGTGAGCTGGCCGGCCACGTCCAGGCCATCCAGGCCACCCAGACGGAGATCTCGCAGGGCTCCGAGCCGTCGGTGGTCCAGTTGGCGCAGACGGCGCTTCCGACGCTGCAGACGCACTACGACGAGTTGGTGGCGCTCGCCAACAAGCTGGGCATCCCGGTTCCGCAGACCAGCGCCAGCGGCACGCCCAGCCCGGGCGGCACCGGCACTGAGTCGCCGGCCCCGGGTGGCACCGGCACCGAGTCGCCGGCTCCGGGTGGCACCACCGAGTCCCCGGAACCGGGCGGCGGCACCACTACCACCGAGGTACCGGCTCCCAGCGAGAGCTGACGTAGCCACAGCAGACGGCCGGTCCACCCACGCGGTGGGCCGGCCGCCGTGCGTGGCGGGTCAGTCGGCGCTGGCCAGACCGATCGCGAACGTCTCCTCCAGGTCGTGCTGGGAGTACGCCCGGAAGGCGATGTGCGACTCGGTGTTGAGCACGCCCGGGACCTTGGAGATGCTGCCCGCGATGACCTGGGCGATCTGGTCGAACTCGCGGACCCGGACGATGGCGATGAGGTCGACGTGCCCGGCCACCGAGTAGACCTCGCTGACACCGGGAAGGTTGGCCAGGTTCTCCGCCACCTCGGGGATCGCATCGGTGGCGCAGTCGATCAGCACGATCGCGGTGATCACGGGGCAATTCTCCGTTCGTTGGCGTCGTCGCCCATGCTAGATGTTTTCCGCCCAGGCGAGGCCAGCAGTGCTGGTGCCGGTCAGTCGACCGGCACCGTCAGCGTGCTCCCGGCCCGGATCGCGTCGCGTAGCCGCTCGCCGTGGTGCACTGTCGCGCCCGGCCACACCACCGTGCGGGACACCTCGCCGTCCACCCGCGCGCCCGCGCCGACGACCGACTCCATGCAGTGGCCGGTGACCGTGGCGGACGGGTCGACGAGCGTGCCGCCGGCCGCGGCGTGCAGGTTGGCCGCCAGGTAGTCGGCCGGGGTGCCGGTGTCGAAGAACGTGCCCCGATAGGGCACCACCGTCAGGGCGCCCGCCGCCTCGGCCGGCCGCCACACGGCGCGCACCAGGTCGGAGAAGACGACCGGCAGGTCCCGGACGAGCCGCCAGGGCAGCAGCGAGAAGCCGGTGAAGCAGTGCCCGGCGAAGGTGCCCGGCGCCGCCGGGTCCGCGGCGGGCTGGCCGAGCAGGCGTACGGTGTGCCCGTCCCAGCCGTCGAGCAGGGCGGCCACGTCCGGGCCCGGCGCGGCAGCCGGGTCGGCGAGGTACGCGTCGGCGTTGCCGACCAGCACCGGCCGCCCGTCGATCCAGTCCCGCAGGTTCGCCACCCCGCCCGCGGTACCCAGCGGGTCGCCCGGCTCCACGGACAGGTGCGCCCGGTCACCGACGTGCGCCACCACCTGGTCACCGAGGTAGCAGGCGTTCACCGCGACCCGGTCGGGACCGGTCACGCCCAGACCGGCCAGCCGCGCCAACGCCCGGTCCAGCAGGGGCACGTTGCCCACCGGGCAGAGCGCCTTGGGCACCCGTTCGGTGAGCGGGCGCAGCCGGGTGCCCTCGCCGGCGGCGAGCACCACCGCGCACAGCTGCGCCGGGACGGCGGCCGCCATGGTCACGGGGTGTCGTCGGGCACCGGTGGCGGGAACTGCCCGGCCAGCGGCCCGATGTCGTAGTAGGCGAGCAGCCGGGCCGTCGGCCAGGTCAGCTTCGGCAGGTCGTCCAGGGGGTGCCAGGCGGCCTCGAAGACCTCCGCGCCGTCGACGGCCAGCTCGGTGCTGGACGCCGGCACCTCGGTCTCGAAGACCATGTCCACCCAGCCCTTGGCGTGCACGATCGCGTTCGGCACCGCCGGGCGCAGCCGCGACGGTGGAAGCCGGATGCCGGACTCCTCGAACAGCTCCCGGGCCGCGCCCACCACCGGGGCCTCGCCCCGGTCGAGCAGACCGGCGGGGAGGGACCAACCCTTGCCGGGCGGCTGGCGCAGCATGAGCAACCGACCCGCGCCCGTCGCCTCGGCGTCTCGGACCAGGGTCACCGCGCCGACGATGTACTTGGGCACGGCCAGCCGGACCAGGCGTCGGCGCACCGGCAACGGCAGCCGGTAGAAGGCCTGGTAGAAGATGGCCCGACCGGTGGCACGGGAGCGGGGGATCATGACTCCAGGCTAGTGGTCACGAATGTCCTTCGGACGCCCTGGGGCCCGTCGGGTCACTGTCGATGGTCGACCAGGTCGATGAGCTGGCGGACCACGGTGTCCGGTTCGATCACCCGGTCGAAGACCGCGACCAGCAGGGTCTCCAGGTCGGGGTAGCCCAGCTCCTCGGAGAGGCGCAACAGCGGCAGGTCACTGGCGAGGCCCCGGTTGTGCTGGCGCAGCGCGAGCCCGATGGTGGCCCGACCGAGGCGCACCTTGTCGCTGATCGTGATGCCCGGCTCGGTGTGCTCGGCGAACCAGCGGTTGATCTGCATCTGCGCGTGCGGCGACTTGACGAACGTCAGCCACTCCCGGCGGGGGCCGCGCGGCGCCACACCGGCCTCGAAGCCGTTGTCGCCGTCGTTCTCGGTGAAGATCTCCACCACGTCGCCCTCGTCCAGCTCCGAACTGAGCGGGGCCAGCCGACCGTTGATGCGTGCGGCGAGGCAGTGGTCGCCCCGGTCGTTGCCCAGCTCGTACGCGAGGTCGACAGGTGTGGCGCCGGCCGGCAGCACGATCTGCCGCCCGTCGGCGAAGACCTGGATCTGCCCCTCGGCGAGGTCGCAGCGCAGCGACTCGTAGAACTGTGCCGGGTCGGCGGCGTCCGGCTCCCAGTCGAGCACCCGGCGGAGCCAGTCCAACTGTTCGGCTCGGGCCGCGGCGCTGCCGCTGCCCGAGCGGGGGAACCGGAAGTCGGCGGCGATGCCGTACTCGGCCGAGCGGTGCATCTCCTCGGTGCGGATCAGCACCTCCACCGTCCGGTCCTGAGGGCCGCAGACGCTGGTGTGCAGCGACCGGTAGAGGTTGTTCTTCGGTGAGGCGATGAAGTCCTTGAAACGGCCGGGAACCGGTCGCCAGGTGCCGTGGATCGCGCCCAGCGCGGCGTAACAGTCGGTGGCCGGGCCGTCGACCACCACCACAATGCGGGGCAGATCGTACGGGGCGGTGTGGCCGCCGGCGATGGTGTCCTTCCAGATCGAGTAGAGGTGCCGGGGGCGGGGGCTCACCTCGGCGTCGACCCGACTGCGGCGCAGGGCCACCCGGGCCCGGTTGACCACCGAGTCGAGGTAGGCGTCCCAGCCCGGCCGGTCGTGCACGTGCCGGGCCAGCCGGGCGTGCTCGTCGGGCTCGAGGTGCAGCAGCACCACGTCGTCCAGCTCGCGTTTGAGGGTCTGGATGCCCAGCCGGTCGCAGAGCGGAACCAGCACCTCCTGGGTCTTGCGGGCGATCCGTTCCCGCGACGACGCGGAACGCACCCCGAGGGTGCGCATGTTGTGCAGCCGGTCGGCCAGCTTGATGATCAGCACCCGGACGTCCTTGGCGGCCGCCACGATCATCTTGCGGATCGTCTCCGCCTCGGCGGCCTTGCCGTAGAAGGCCTTGTCGAACTTGGTCACCCCGTCGACCAGGTGGGCCACCTCACCGCCGAAGTCCTCGGAGAGTGCCTGGAGGGTGTAGCGGGTGTCCTCCACGGTGTCGTGCAGCAGCGCCGCGACCAGGGTGGTGGTGTCCATCCCCAGCTCGGCGCAGATCTGCGCCACCGCGAGGGGATGGGTGATGTACGGTTCCCCACTCTTGCGGAACTGCCCGCGGTGCATGTTCTCCGCGATCGTGTAGGCCCGGCGCAGCACCGCGGGGTCGGTGCCGGCGTGGATGCCCCGGTGGGTGCGGACCAGTTGGGTGACCGGGTCGGAGTCGGTGGTGGGCCAGCTGAGCAGCGACCGCAGCCGGCGGGCGAGCGGCAGCTCACCCGGCTGCGTCGGCAGGGCGCCCCCCAGGGCGGCGCCGCGTCCGGCGTCGACGTCCACGAGGGACACCTCCTCACCCCGGCTCCGCATCGCCGGAGACCGGCGGCGGGGAGCAGGCCCACGAATCGGGCAGGACTGCACTTCTCTAACAGCCTAAGCGAGTCGACGTAGTCCGATCGGTCAGTTGGTCATGAGCGTTCGGTCGAGAGTTGGTGGGACGCGCCGCTCTCGGCCTTCGCCAGCAGGTCACGGAACCGACCCGCGCCACTCGCCGGGGATGACCAACCGGAGGACATCTCCACGAGTCGGGTCTCCGGTCGTTCCAACCAGGACAATATCCGCTCGGACTCCTCGGCGGTGGCGGCCGGCACCGGACCGTGCCCGCCCGACACCGTCTCCGCGGTGGCCCGGATCGTGGTCAACGTGGGCCGTGGATGCACGCCCGGCGGGGACACCCCCGCCCCGGCCAGCCGGCCGTGCCGGATCAGCGCCAACTCCCAGCCGCCCCCGGCGGCCGGCCGCGCCGCGGCCAGCTCGACGATCCCGGTCAGCGCGGCCAGCCGCTGCATCCGCACGGTGGCCCGCAGCACCGCGGCCAGCCGGGACCGCACCACGGCGGCCTCCTCGTAGCGCTGGTCGCGGGAGAGCACGTCGATCCGCGCGAGGAGCGCGTCGACCACCGGCTGGGGGTCGCTGGTCGTCGCGCTGCGGAAGGGCGCGGCGGCGCTGTCGTCGTACTCCTCGGGGGTGATCTTGTGTTCGCAGGGTGCCGGGCAGCGACCCAGCTCGGCCAGCGCGCAGGCCGGCGTGACGGTGCGCAGCGAGAGCCGGTGCGTGCACTGGCGCAGCGGCACCGCGTCGTGGAAACCGGCGGCGGCCAGCTCGGCGGCCCGCCGGGAGGTGAACGGCCCGAGGTACGCGGTGTCGGTGGGGGAGAGGTCGCGGACGATCGACAACCGAGGGTACGGACCGTCGGTCAGCTTGAGCCAGACCATCCGTTCCGGGTATTTGGACCGGCGGTTGTACGGCGGGGCGTGTGCGGCGATCAACCGCAGCTCGCGGACCTCCGCCTCCAACGAGTGGGCGCACTCCACCGCCTCGACCCGCTCGGCCGCGCCCAACATCTCGGAGATCCGGGCGCGCTTCTCGCCGGCGGTGAAGTAGCTGCGCACCCGGGTGGCGATGTCGACCGAGGTGCCCACGTAGAGCGGTCGGTCGTCGGCGGCCCGGAAGATGTAGACCCCGGGGACCTTGGGCAGCCCGTCGGCCAGGTGCCGCTTACGGCGCTGGGTGGGGGTGACCGCGCGGGCGAACTCGATGGCGTCGCCGACCGTGTCCACCCGGTGCCCGCCGAGCCGACCGATCAGCCCGTGCAGCACGTCGACGGTGGCCTTCGCGTCGTCCAGCGCCCGGTGGGTGGGCTGGGTGGCGGTGCGGAAGTAGGCGGCCAGGGTGCCGAGCTTGCGGTTGGGCACCTCGTCGCGGGTCAGCACCCGACGGGCGAGCGCCGCAGTGTCCAGCACCCGGGGGTTGGGCCAGCGGTAGCCGTGCTTCGCGCAGGCGGCCTTGAGGAAGCCCACGTCGTACGGGGCGTTGTGGGCCACCAGCACCGCGTCGTCGATGAACTCCAGGAAGCTCGGCAGCACCTGCTCGATCGGTGGCGCCGGCACCAGCATGGCCTGGGTGATGCCGGTCAGCACGGTGATGAAGGGTGGGATCGGCTGGCCCGGGTTGACCAGGGTCGCCAGCACCCCCAACTGCTCGCCGCCGCGCACCTTGACCGCGCCGATCTCGGTGATGCCGCCGCCGTCCGGTGCGCCGCCGGTGGTCTCCAGGTCGACCACCACGAACGTCGTGGCGTAGAGCGGCAGCGCCGGGTCCACCCCGCCCACCGCCGGGTCGAGACCGGCCAGTGACTCCTGGACGTACTCCGCCTGTGCCATCGGCGGCACGCTAGCGTCCCGGTCCGACACTCCCGTCGCAGCCGTCCCACCAGTCACCATGGGGCTAGGATGAGAGATCGGCTCACTCACCGGGCGGTGGGCCCGGTCGCGGTGGGAGACTTGCCACATGCCCCTCACCGAGCCGTACGACGACCACCTCCCGCAGGAGGATCCGGTCGCGCGCGACGGTGCTGCGGGCAATTCGGACGACAACGTAGTCAGCCCCCCACCGGGCGCAGCGGACCCGACAACGGGCGACGGCCCCGGCGCCGAGCCGGAGCCGACCCTCCCCGAGCCGGTCCGCCAGCGGATCGTCACGCTGACCGCGGCGGTGCTGCCCACCCTCCCCACCGACGAGGTCCCGGTGCCGTTGCGCCGGGTGGCCAAGTTCGCGCCCAACCGACGTGCCCGGCTCGGTGCGCCGGTCATTGCCGCCCAGCTCACCGCCGACCCGCTGTTCCGGCAGCGGGTCACCGCGCGGGTCCTGGCCGACGCCGGTGACCTCGGCGCGGCCGTGGTCGAGGGCACCGCGCCGGCCGCCGCCGACCCGGTCGAGGTGGCCGCACTGGCCTACCTGGCCCGGCCCCGCGGCTGGCGGGAGCTGATCGACACCAGCGGAGCGGCCGTCCGCGCCGAGGCGGACAGCGCCGTCGTCGCCGAGCTGGTCCGGGAGGCCGAGCAGCGGGCCACCCGAGCCGAGCACGACCGGGCGGTGGCTCGGGTCGAGGCCGAGAAGCTCCGTGACGAGCTGGCCCGCGTCCGTGAGGAGCTGGGCCAGCTCCGCGAGGAGTCGCGGCAGATGGCCCGCACCCTGCGGGAGACGCAGGCCCGCGAGCGGAAGGCCACCGAGCTGCTGGCCACCGAGCGCGGCCGGGCCGCCCGCGCCAGCGCCGACGTGGACGCCGAACTCCGTCGCGCCCGCGCCCGGCTGGCGGAGGCGGAGGCCGCCGCCGGGGTCGCCCGGGCCAGCGCCAAGGAGGCGCGCTCGGTCGACGACGCCCGGCTCTGGCTGTTGCTGGAGACCATCGGCCAGGCCGCCGTCGGGCTGCGCCGGGAGCTGGCGCTCGACCCGGTGGACAAGCTCCCCGCCGACTTCGTCGCCGACGCGTTCGCCGAGCAGCCGGGCGCTGCCCCGGTCGGCCCGGCCGCCCGCGCCCGCGACACCGACGACCCGGCCCGCCTCGATCAACTGCTCGCCCTGCCCCGGGCGCACCTGGTGGTGGACGGCTACAACGTCACCAAGCGCGGCTTCGGCGAGATGTCCCTGGAGCAGCAGCGCAAGCGTCTGATCACCGGGCTGGGCGGGATCGCCGCGCAGACCGGTGACGAGGTCACCGTGGTCTTCGACGGCGCCGAGCGGATGCACGGGCTGCCGCCCGCGCCGCGCGGTGTACGGGTGCTCTTCTCCCGCAAGGGCGAGACCGCCGACGAGCTGATCCGGCGGCTGGTCCGCGCCGAGCCGGCGGGCCGGCCGGTGGTCGTGGTCTCGTCCGACCGCGAGGTCGCCGACGGGGTACGCCGACACGGCGCGTACCCGCTGGGCGCGGACTCCCTGCTGCGGCGGCTCGCCCGTTCCTGACCGGGGTTGCGCGTGGCCGGGCCTGGGCGTGGCCGGGCCTGGGCGTGGCCGGGCCTGCGCGTGGCCGGGCCTGCGCGTGGCCGGGCCTGCGCGTGGCCGGGCCTGCGCGTGGCCGGGCCTGCGCGTGGCCGGGCCTGGGCGTGGCCGGGCCTGCGCGAGGTCCGGGTGGGGTGGGGTGCGCGCGGCACGGCTGCCGCGAGAGGCAAGATCGACACGGATTTCTTGAAGTCGGGGTGTCCGGTCGGGCGGGATAGCCCGATTTCATGGAATCGGAGTGGATCTAGCCCTCCAACGCCCGGTCGGGCGGGGTTTCTGTCGTACCCGGTGGTTAGCGTCGATGTGACCGACGGTGCTCGGTCGACGACGACTGGGCGTCGACCGGGCACCGCGAGCCGATCAGGAGGGGTCATGCTCATCGACTGCGACGGGTGCGCGAAGCGGGCCGAGGGCTGTTCCGGCTGTCCGCTGACCGCTCTGTTCGACGAGACGTCCCCGGCGGCCGGGCTGGTCGCCGCCGAGGTCGAGGCCATCGAGGTGTTCGCCCGGGCCGGCTTCGACGTGGAGGTGCTGGCCGCGCCCCCGCGACCCGGCACGGCACGTCGCCGCGCCACCCGGCGGGTCGCCTGAGGCGCGACACCGTGCCCGGAGGTGGGCTTTTCGCGGGCCATAGGATGGGCGGTCACAGCGGGAGGAGCGGCGCGATGAGCGGAGTACGACGGAACGACGGCGGGCTCGGCCGCGCTGCGTCCGACGGTGCTGTGTTCGGCGGTGCCGTGTCCGGCCGCGCTGCATTCGGCCGTGCTGGGGTCGACGGTGTCGGGCGTGCGGCGAGGCCGGCGGTGGCCCGGTGACCACACGTGGTTGGGCGTTGGTGACCCTGGCCGCGCTGACTGTCGCGCTGGTCGTGCTGGCCGCGCTGCTCATCCCGTGGCATCGGCCGCCGGCGCCCCGGGCCGACCAGCTCGCGGCACTGCGTGACCTGCCGGCCGAGCAGGTGGCCAAGGGTCGGGAGTTCCGGGCCGCGCTGCGCCCCGGCGGTTATGCCGCGCTCGCTGTCGGGCTGCTGATCGCCCTCGCGCTCGGGTTGACCCCGCTGGGCAGTCGCCTGGTCGAGCTGGTGGGTCGGCCGTTCGGTGGGCACTGGGCCGCGCAGGCGGTGCTCGGCGGGCTGGCCGTGGTGCTCGTCGCCGACCTGGTGACGCTCCCGTTCGCCGCCTGGCGGCAGAGCGTGCTCACCCGCTACGGGTTGAGCACCAACGGCTGGAGTGGCTGGGCGGTCGACCTGCTCAAGTCGTACGCGGTCAGCGCGGTGATCGGCGCGGTGGCGCTGTTCGGCTTCTACGCGGTCATCCGGCTCGCGCCGCGCTGGTGGTGGGCGTTCGGTGCCGCCGGCGCGGCCCTGCTGGTGGTGCTGCTGTCGTTCGTGTTGCCGGTGCTGGTGGAGCCCGTGTTCAACCGGTTCACCCCGATGGAGCAGGGCCCGTTGCGTACCGAGCTGATGAGTATGGCCGCCCGTGACGGGGTGCCGGTGCGCGACGTGCTGGTCGCCGACGCCTCCCGCCGCACCAGGGCGGTCAACGCGTACGTCTCCGGTCTCGGGCCGACCCGGCGGGTGGTCGTCTACGACACGCTGCTGCGGGAGGCGACCCCGGCCGAGGTGACCGCCGTCGTGGCGCACGAGTTGGGGCACGCGAAGGACTCCGACGTGGCGGCCGGCACGCTGACCGGGGCGTTGGGTGCCGCCGCAGCCGTCGTGGCGCTCTACCTGCTCGGGTCGTGGGGGCCGCTGCTGCGGCTGGCCGGGGTCGACTCGGTGGCCCATCCGCGCGCGTTTCCGCTGCTGGTCGCCCTGGTCACGGTGGCCGGCCTGGTCGCCGCGCCGGTGCAGGCGCTGATGTCCCGACGGGTGGAGGCGCGGGCCGACGCGCACGCTCTGGCGCTCACCAACGACCCGGAGTCCTTCGAGTCGATGCAGCGTCGGCTCGGCTCGGTCAACCTCGGCGATCCCGACCCGCCCCGCTGGGAATACCTCTACTCGGCCTCGCATCCGTCCACCGTGGAGCGGATGGCCGCTGCCCGCGCGTACGCCCGGGAGGCCGGTCGATGAGCCGCACCCTGCTGATCACCAACGACTTCCCGCCCCGCCCGGGCGGCATCCAGTCCTTCGTGCACAACCTCGCGCTCCGTCAACCGGCCGGTTCGGTGGTGGTCTACGCGTCGAGCTGGCGCGATGCCGCGAAGTTCGACGCCGACCAGCCGTTCGAGGTGATCCGGGAACGCACCCGGGTGCTGTTGCCGACCCCGTTGATCGCCCGCCGGGCGGCCCGGCTGGCTCGCGCGTACGACTGCGACACGGTGTGGTTCGGGGCGGCCGCCCCATTGGGGCTGCTCGCGGCCGGCCTGCGGCGGCGGGCCGGCATCCGCCGAGTGGTGGCGCAGACCCACGGCCACGAGGTCGGTTGGGCGGCGGTGCCGGCCGCCCGGCCGGCGCTGCGGCGCATCGGTCGGGGTGTGGACGTGACCACCTATCTCGGCGAGTACACCCGTAGCCGGTTGGCCCGGGTGTTGGACGGGGTGACCGAGCTGCGCCAGTTGGCGCCCGGGGTCGACGTGGACACCTACCACCCGACTGTGGACGGTGGTCAGGTTCGGGCCCGGCTCGGGTTGACCGACCGGCCGGTGGTTGTCTGTGTGTCCCGGCTGGTGCCGCGCAAGGGTCAGGACATGTTGATCCGGGCACTGCCGGAGATCCGCCGCCGGGTGCCCGACGCGGCGCTGCTGATCGTCGGCGGCGGGCCGTACCGGGCGACCCTGGAGAAGCTGGCGCGGCAGACCGGCGTGGAACGGGACGTGGTGTTCACCGGCTCGGTGCCGTCGGCCGAGTTGCCGGCGCACTACGCGGCCGGTGACGTCTACGCGATGCCGTGCCGCACCCGCAACCGCGGTCTCGACGTCGAGGGGCTGGGCATCGTCTACCTGGAGGCCTCCGCCACCGGCCTGCCGGTGGTGGCCGGTGACTCTGGGGGCGCACCGGACGCGGTCCGCGAGGGGGAGACCGGCTACGTCGTACGCGGCCGGGACGTCGCCCAGCTCGCCGATCGGGTCGCCCGGCTGCTCGCCGACCGGGATCTGGCCCGCCAACTGGGTGCGGCCGGTCGGGCGTGGGTGGAGCGGGAGTGGCGCTGGGAGGCGCAGGCGCAACGGATGGCGGCGCTGCTCGCCGGCTGACGGCTACCTGAAGGCAGTAGCCCCCGACTCCATGCGGGACACGAGGGGTCTCGTCGTGCAACGGGGGGCCCCTCGTCGCCGTGGACGAGGCCCCCCCGTTAGAGGCCATGACTGCGATCTGATGGATCAGGACGCTACCGTCACGGTCACCGATCCGATGACGATTCGGTGATCGGAGCAGGCGCCACCGCAGCTGTTGGAGATGCTCAGCGAGTCGCCGTCATAGGCACCGACGATCTTGTCTTCCCGTACGAAAATCAGATCGATCTTCTTGCCCGGCCCGCAGGGACCGGGAGGGGTCCCGTCGTCCTGGCTGTTCTCGCCGTATCCGACGCAGCGCGAATCACGATCGTCGAGCTCACGGTGGGCACCGACATTGTCGGGGTTGTTCACCGTGTTCACCGACGGCGCGTACCACTTGTCCAGACGGTTGTAGCTGGGCTGGGCGTTGAAGTCGCCCGCAATGATCACGGTGTCGCCGTTGGCGTTGAACGCGTCCACGTGGGCGCGGACTGCGTCGAGTTGCTGCTGGTTGATCTGGCTTCCCCCGATGACCTCGCTCGACGTGGTGATGTGGGTCGTGCAGAACCGGAGGTGTGGCCGGGCCTCAAGTGGGGCGCACAACAACTTGCGCTTCTCCACCCGGCCGTCGTCGGGCAACAGGATGCGGTTGGCCGTGCCCATCGGGGCCTTGCTGAAGAGGGCGATACCGGACTTCTCTCCGCCGCAGCCGGTGTCGTTGGTGCTCTCGAACCGCGAGTAGTTTTCCTCGTCCTCGCCCCAGTCGGACGCCCGGAGGTTCGCCTGGATCGCCTTGTACTGCCCCCAGCACAGCTCATTGAGGGCGGCAAGATGGGAGGACCGGTTGCGGATCGAATTCGAGATCACGTCAATGAGACCGTTGCTGGTCGAGCCGCGGTGCATCGTCCAGCCCGCCACATTCCAGGTCCATACGTTGTAGCTGACGTTGGCGGCTGCCGAACTGACACCGGCGCTCGCCAGCAGAACAGTGAGAACGGTCGCGGCCACCAGGCCGCCCTTCCAAATACGCACGTTTACCCCCGTATCGACGTGAGAATATGTATCTTAACGGCGTCTCCGGCTCCTATGTGGACCCCCACGGCTCGGGCGGGAAAACTCGCGTTTCGGGCCGCAGCCGGCTGCTCACCGACCGGGGCCTGGCCCGTTCACCGTTCTCCGCCTAAACTGCCCTGCGGGCGGGCCGTAGCGCAGAGGTCGACGCATCTCCATGCCATGGAGGGGGACGCCGGTTCGAATCCGGCCGGCCTGCCCGCTGGGCGCGGGGGGACGGGCCGCCGACGAACACGGACGGGTGATCTTTGTCGGTGTGATCGGCTAGGCTGCCGCGTGGCGAGGCCGTAGCGCAGTGGTCGACGCGCCTTAACCGCAAGCTGGAGGACGCCGGTTCGAATCCGGTCGGTCTCGCCCCACATCCAACAGGGAGGCAGGGTGTCCGTCGGGCGGGATGAGCTGGCGGCCTGTCTGGCCATGCTGGCCCGCCTCGACGACCCCGACCTCGACGAGGAAACGCGCCAGGTGGTGGAACGGGCGGTCACCATGGCCGCTCGTGGCGTGAAGAAGCGGGCCAAGGCCCGCCGGCTGACCGCGACCAGGGTGGCCGACGGCGCGGTCCTGGCCGCGGCCACCCGGTTCCACACCGAGATCCCGGATCCGGCCCCACCAACGGCCGGTGGCGAGGTCCGCAGCGGCAGTGTAGGCACGCTGCGGCAGGGCCGCCGCTGCTACGTCTGCAAGGCCGCCTACCGCGAGGTCGACGCCGATTACCACCGCATGTGTCTGTCGTGCGCCGACGACAGCCGGGTCCACCGGCATGCTCGCTGCGATCTCACCGGTCGGACGGCCGTGGTCACCGGGGGCCGGGTCAAGATCGGTTTCCACACCGCGCTGAAACTGCTCCGCGACGGTGCACGGGTCATTGTCACCACCCGCTTCCCGCGCGACGCCGCTCGCCGGTTCGCCGCGGTGCAAGACGCCGCCGACTGGGCTGACCGGCTCTACGTGCACGGCCTCGACCTGCTCGACCTGCCCGCGACCGTGGACTTCGTGGCGCTGGTCGGCCGCCGGTTCGCCGGGCTGGACATCCTGGTCAACAACGCCGCCCAGACGCTGTGGCGACCACCGGCCTACCACCGGGAGGTACGGGAGGCGGAGGCGACACCCCTGGTCGGGCCGGGCGCCCGAATCGCCGTGGGTGTCGCGCCTGCCCGGCCCGAGCTGTCCGGGCTGCCGGCGCCGCTGGAGGCGTACTTCCCGGCGGGGCGGGTGGACGAGACGGGGCAGCCGCTCGACCTGCGGGACGTCAATTCCTGGGTGCTGCGGGACGCGGAGGTCAGCCCGCACGAGTGGCTGCAGGTTCATGTGGTCAACGCCTTCGCGCCGTTCCTGCTCACCTCACGGCTGCGCCCGCTGATGGAGGCCAGTCCGCACCCCCAACGCCATGTCGTGCAGGTGTCCGCGATGGAGGGCAGTTACTCGCGAGCCGGCAAGACCGTTCGCCACCCGCACACCAACATGGCCAAGGCCTCGCTCAACATGCTGGTCCGCACGGTTGCCGCCGATTACCTGCGCAGCGGGATCTACATGAACAGCGTGGACACCGGCTGGGTCACCGACGAGCGCCCGCACCCGAGCAAGGCCCGCCAGCGTGCGCGCGGCTTCCGTCCACCGCTGGACGTGATCGACGGGGCCGCCCGCGTCTACGACCCGGTGGTACGAGGGGTCAACGGCGCTCCGGTCAGCGGCCAGTTCCTCAAGGACTACCGGAGTGTGCCGTGGTGACCGAGCCGACGCCGGTGGGTCGGCCCGTCCTCCCTGAGCTTCCCGTCTGGCAGCGGGTTCGCCGGTTTGCCGTGCCGCCGGTGATGATCGAGGCGTGCGCTGCGGCCCGTGCGGACGGGGACTGGCGGGCCGGCTGTGCGGCCGGGCGGATCGACGTCGAGGTCGACCTCGCCGAGGTACGCCGTAACCACGGTGCCCGGCAGGCTGAGTTGATTGAGGCGGATCTGGTCGCGCTCGCGCCGGACCTGCTGCGCTGGCACCTGCCCCGGACTCTCGGCGGTCGGACGAGCCTCGCCACCGGTAAACGTTGGCTGCTGTCCACCAGGGAGGGCCGCATCGGCGACGATGACGCCATCCTGGTGGTGCGGGTGCCCTGGACGGTGGACGGCTCGCAGCGGTTGCGACTGGAGGTGCACTCCGCCAGGACCCCGCAACCCGACTGGCCGGACCTGTCGCCGGTGTTCTGGAGCGTCGACCACGTCGGCGGGCTTCGCGCGGCGTACGGGGGCACGCCGGAGCGGTTGCCGGGCTTCGAGGTGGACGGGTCGGTGCGGCCGTTCGAGGCGTACCCGATGCGGGTTGAACCGGCGGATCTGGCGACCCGGGCGGAGGTCTTCGATCGGCTGATCGCCGCCGGCGACCCGGTTGCTGCCTGGGCGGCGGCCGACGTGGACCTCGACCTGACTCCGCCGCGAGGCGACCGTCCGGCCTTCGACAGCATGACGACAGGGCTCGCGATCCCGGCAGGGTTCGGCGTCGAGATGCAGCGGCTGCACGACCGCTACGGCGTCGAGCAGACGCTGATCCGCGACGGCTGGTGGATGATCGCCGAGGTGCATCGCCGCGATTCATCCGGCGTCGCGGCGCGGCTCGTCAGCTCCCGCCGCGAGCCCGACAACACCATCGAACTCGCCGGGCCGATCCACACCCGGCCGGTCGACCTGGACCTGGTCCGGCACGGTCTGCTCACCCCGGCGGAGGTGCATCCGTTGGTTCGTGCCGTGCTGTTTCCCGGTGCCGGGGTCGGCCCGCTGCGTGACGATGTCGACGTGGTGCGTGAGGTGTCGGTGCGGTGTCGGGGTGAGTGGCACACGGTGCGGCATGGTGACGGCCGGCTCGATGCGTTGTCGCACCCGCCGGAGGAGGTGCGCCGTGAGCAGCTGTTGGGCGGTCTGGGTGGGCAGGTCGCCGGCTGTCTGACCGCGGTGGCGGCTTGGCGCGGGTCGGCGGGTCGGCTGCCCCGGCCTTTGCGGGAGCTACGTCGTGAGGTGTTGCTCCGCATCCAGCATGGTGGTTCGGCCGCGTTGGCGGCGCTGCTGGACGCCGGACTCGATCCCCGGATGGGCGACGGTCGGGGCGGCACCCTGCTGCACCACGCGCGGTCCCTCGACGACCCCACGCTGGTCCATCGCCTGCTGGACGGCGGCGTTCCGATCGGGGCCCAGGACCGGCTCGGGCGTACCGCTTTGCACGTCGCGGTCAGCGCCGGAGGCACCCCGGAGCTGGTCCGGACGCTCCTCACGGCCGGAGCTGACCCACACCTGCCCGACGTGAGGGAGTACAGCGCCGCCGACATGGCCGACTACAAGTCCTTCATGTACAACGCGGACGAGGACTTCTACGACGACCACCGTGGGATACCCGAGATCCTTCAGCTGATCGAGGAGTGGATCGACCGAAGCCAGCCGGCGCCGTCGTGTTGAGGACCGTGGTGACCGAGCCGACGCCGGTGCGCTGCCCGATCATCGCCGACCCCACCGCCGGGCTCGCCGACCCGTCCGACTTCGACCCGCTGCTGGGCCGCCTGGCCATACCCACTGAGGTCGTCGACGCCGAGATGTTCCCACGCGGGACGGTCCGCGCGGACGGCCGACTTGACCTGTGCAAGCAGGGCGTCGGTCCGACGCAGACGTCCCGGATCCTGGCGGCGGCGGTCGACTCGCCGCTGGTCCGGCATCTCCTGCTCGGCACCAACGCCCTCGGCGGCACCGGTGCCGTGGCAGTGGCCAACGCGCTACGCCCCGGCCACCGGCTGCACACCCTCTACCTGGGGTGCAACCTCATCGACGCCGCCGGCGTGGGTGCCCTCGCCGACCGACTGGCGGTCGACGACCAGGTCCGGGCGCTCTGGCTCAAGCGCAACCCGGTCGGCGACGACGGTGTGCGGCGGCTCGCCGAGGCGCTGCGGGTCAACACCACCGTGCGTACGCTCGACCTGGTCAACGTGGGGATGAGCGTCCGTGGGCTGACCGCACTGGCCGAGGCGCTGGCCGACCGGCCGGTGCCCGTGCAGCGGCTGTTCCTCGGCGGCAACGGCTTCGACCTGGCGGCGGTGCCCGCGCTCGGCACACTGGTCCACGCCGCCGGGGTGCGCGAGCTCTACCTGGCCGCCAATCACCTCGGCGACGATGGAGTCACCGCGCTGGCCGCGCTCGCCGACGGGGTGCCGATGACCCTCGGCCTCGGCGGCAACGGCGTCACCCCGGTCGGGGTCGCCGCGCTGGCCCGCCACCTGGCCGGATGGGAGGCGCTCGACCTGGCCCGACCGCCGTCCGAGCGGGCTCTCGGCGCGCGGGGCAATGTGGTCGGCGACGGGGGTGCGGAAGCCCTCGCCGACGCGCTACCGCCGGCTCGGTTACGGCGGCTCGACGTGCGGCGTACGGAGATCGGCGGTCGCGGTGCGCGGCGGCTCGTCGCGGCCATCGAGGGCCACCCGACGCTGTGCTACCTCGGCATCAACGGTGGGGTACCGCGCAAGCAGCGCCGGCGGGCCGCGGACCTGCTCGCCGAGCGGCCCGTTCCCGCGCCGCACGAGGACGTCCAGGCGATTGCGAGCATCTACCGGTGAGTCAGCCCGTCCTCCCCGAGCTCTCCATCTGGCAGCGGGTTCGCCGGTTTGCCGTGCCGCCGGTGATGATCGAGGCGTGCGCTGCGGCCCGTGCGGACGGGGACTGGCGGGCCGGCTGTGCGGCCGGGCGGATCGACGTCGAGGTCGACCTAGCCGAGGTACGCCGTAACCACGGTGCCCGGCAGGCTGAGTTGATTGAGGCGGATCTGGTCGCGCTCGCGCCGGACCTGCTGCGCTGGCACCTGCCCCGGATTCTCGGCGGTCGGACGAGCCTCGCCACCCATCAGGAGTGGCTCCTGTCCACCCGGGAGGGCCGTCTCGGCGAGGATGACGTCATCCTGGTGGTGAGCGTGCCGCGCACGGTGGACGGCTCCCAGCGGTTGCAGCTGAAGGTGCGCCCCGCCCTGACCGTGGGACCCGACCGACGGGACCTGCCACCGACGTTCTGGAGCGCCGATCACGTCGGCGGGCTCCGCGCGGCGTACGGCGGTACGCCGGAGCGGTTGCCGGGCTTCGAGGTGGACGGGTCGGTGCGGCCGTTCGAGGCGTACCCGATGCGGGTTGAACCGGCGGATCTGGCGACCCGGGCGGAGGTCTTCGATCGGCTGATCGCCGCCGGCGACCCGGTCGCTGCCTGGGCGGCAGCCGGGGTGGACCTCGACCCGACCCGGCCGCAGGGCTACCGTCCGGACCCCGAGAGCATGACGACGGGGCTGACGGTCCCCATCGGGCTCGGCGTCGAGATGCAGCGGCTGCACGACCGCTACGGCGTCGATCGGGTGGCGGTGCGCAAACGCTGGCGGTCGATCGCCGAGGTGGGCCGCCGCGAGTCGCACGGCGTCGCGGCGCGGCTCATCGGCTCCGGTGTCGAGCACTCTGACCTCAGGTCACTCGCCGATCCGGTCCATACCCGGCCGGTCGACCTGGACCTGGTCCGGCACGGTCTGCTCACCCCGGCGGAGGTGCATCCGTTGGTTCGTGCCGTGCTGTTTCCCGGTGCCGGGGCCGGCCCGCTGCGTGACGATATCGACGTGGTGCGTGAGGTGTCGGTGCGGTGTCGGGGTGAGTGGCACACGGTGCGGCATGGTGACGGCCGGCTCGATGCGTTGTCGCACCCGCCGGAGGAGGTGCGCCGTGAGCAGCTGTTGGGCGGTCTGGGTGGGCAGGTCGCCGGCTGTCTGACCGCGGTGGCGGCTTGGCGCGGGTCGGCGGGTCGGCTGCCCCGGCCTTTGCGGGAGCTACGTCGTGAGGTGTTGCTCCGCATCCAGCATGGTGGTTCGGCCGCGTTGGCGGCGCTGCTGGACGCCGGACTCGATCCCCGGATGGGCGACGGTCGGGGCGGCACCCTGCTGCACCACGCGCGGTCCCTCGACGACCCCACGCTGGTCCATCGCCTGCTGGACAGCGGCGAACTGGCCGACCACAAGGCCGAGATGTACGACGACGAAGACGAGGACGACGAGAACGACCACGATCATCGCGGGCCACTCGAAATCCGCCAGGTGGTCGAGGAGTGGATCAACCGATGAACACCGCGCTCGCCGGCGCCGACGCACTGGTCGCCGCCACCCGGGCCTGGCGCTCCGAACCGGTGCGCGACCCGAAGGTGGAGGCGCTCGCCCTCGCGGTGGCAGCCAACCTGCCGGTGCTGCTCTGGGGTGAGCCGGGGATCGGCAAGTCAGCCACCCTGCAACAACTCGCCGACCGGCTCGACACCCCGCTCGAGACCGTCATCGCCAGCGTGCACGAGCCCTCCGACTTCTCCGGGCTGCCGATCGTCGGCGACTCACCCGCCACCGATGGTGTGCCGATGGCACCACCAGACTGGGCGGTCCGGCTGGCCCGGGGCGGCAGCGGGCTGCTCTTCTTCGACGAGCTCTCCTCCGCGCCGCCGGCCGTGCAGGCGGCGCTGCTGCGGGTGGTGCTGGAACGCCGGGTCGGCAGCCTGGACCTGCCGCTCGCAGTACGGATCGTCGCGGCGGCGAACCCGCCCACCAGCGCCGCGGACGGCTGGCATCTCGCGCCGCCACTGGCGAACCGCTTTGTCCACCTGCACTGGACGCACGACCCGCGTACCGTTGCCCGGGGCCTCGCCGGCACCTGGCCGGCGGTGACCGTGCCAACTGTCGAACCGGCACGGGCCGCCTCGGCCCTGGCCCGCGCGCGCGGTGCCGTCGCCGGATTCCTCACCGCCCGGCCGGGGCTGACCCACCACCTTCCCAGCGACCCCGAGGCCCGAGGTGGCGCCTGGCCGTCGCCGCGCACCTGGGAGATGGCGCTGCGGCTGCTCACCTTCCACCACTGCTGTGGCACCAGCCGCGAGGCCCTGTCGCTGGCTCTGGTCGGTGCGGTCGGCGACGGTGCTGGTCTGGAGTTCGTCACCTACCTCGACAATCTCGACCTACCGGACCCGGAGCGGGTGCTGGCCGATCCCGACGCGTTCGTTCTCCCCGAGCGGGGCGACCGGCAGCTCGCCTTCCTCACGGCGGTGATATCGGCGGTTCAGGGGCGCGTCGACCAGCGGCGTTGGGCGGCGGCCTGGGTGGTGCTGGAGAAGGCGGTGCAGGCCGGCGTCCCGGACGTGGCGGCCCGCGCGGCGATGGACCTCGCCGCGCTACGCCAACCGTCCTGGCCGGTGCCCGCGGCGATCGACGCGTTCGCCGACGTGCTGCACCTGTCCGGGCGCCTGACCTGATGGCCGGCGGCCTGGACCGGACGAAGCTGCTCGCAGCCCGCTTCCGGGCCGCGCACGACCGGCCCTACCTGGCCTCGGCGCTGTACAGCGTCACCGTCGTCGAGTCCCGGAGCGTTCCGACGATGGGAGTCGACCGCCGCTGGCGCTGCTACGTCAATCCTGACTTCGTGGCCGGGCTGACGGTGCCGCAGCTCGCCGCGGTGTGGATCCACGAGGTCGCCCACCTGCTCCGCGACCACCACGGCCGGGCCGATCGGCTCTCCACCGAGCACGGCCGGGACCACCACCGGGTGAACGTCGCGCAGGACTGCGAGATCAACGACGATCTGCTCGCGGACCGCCTGCCGCTGCCGCCGGGCCGGTTGGAACCGCAGACGTACGGCATGCCGGCCGGGCTGCTCTTCGAGCGCTACCTGACCCTGCTGCCTCCGGAGGTCGGCGGTGACGACTGCGGTTCGGGCGCGCACGGGGTGGACCGGCCGTGGGAGGTCGGTGACGGCGGCGGCGAGGGAATCAGCGAGGTGGAGGCGGGGACGATCCGGCGGGACACCAGCCAGCAGATCCGGCAGGCGTCCCGATCCCGGGGCAGCGTGCCAGCGGGCTGGCGGCGTTGGGCGGACACGATCCTGGAGCCCACCGTCGACTGGCGGCGGGCGTTGACCGGCGCGGTCCGTGAGGCCGCGGCCTGGGCCAGTGGCGTGGTCGACTACACCTACCAACGGCCGTCCCGGCGCTCCCCGGCCTTACGCGGGGTGGTGCTGCCCCGGCTGCGGCGACCGCTACCCCGGGTGGCGATCGTCGTGGACACCTCGGGCTCGATGTCCGACGGCCGGCTCGCCGCAGCCCTCGCCGAGGTGAGTGGGGTGCTCAAAGCGGTCGGCATCGGCGGCAACCGGGTCACCGTGCTCTCCTGCGACGCCGCCGTGCAGGTGGTGCGCGCCGTGCACACCGTCGGCGCGGTGCGGCTCGCCGGCGGCGGTGGCACCGACCTGCGGGTGGGGGTCGACGAGGCGTTGCGACACCGGCCGCACATCATCGTCGTGCTCACCGACGGGTACACACCCTGGCCCGCGACGCCACCGGAGTCCGTCCGGCTGATCGCGGGGCTGATCGGGGCGGAGGCGCCGCCGCCACCGGAGTGGATCGCCACGGTACGCATCGACGACGTGGCGTACGCCCACTGATCGGTCAGGCGGCCGGCGAGCGCGGCGGGGCGTAGCGTGGCACGTACTCCTGGCCGGTGAGCTGCTGGATCGCCGCCATCACCTCGTCGGTGATCGCCCGGATGTCGCGGGGCCCGGTGATCCGGTCGGCGACCGGGATCGGCGGGCCGAACCGCAGGGTGACCGGGTGTCGGCGGGGCAGCCGCGCGTCGACCGGCAGCACCTCGGCGGTGCCGAGCACACCGACCGGGATGATCGGCACCTCGGCGTCGCGGGCCAGTCGGGTCATCCCGACGCGGCCCCGGTAGAGCCGCCCGTCCGGGGAACGGGTGCCCTCGGGGTACACGGCGACCAGACCACCCGCGCGCAGCACCGGCACGGCGGCGTCGAGGGCGCGCAGGGCGGCCCGGCCGTCGGCGCGGTCGACCCGGATGGCACCCATGCCGTTGACGATCTGCCGGTTGAGCCAGCCGCCGGGACCGCGCCCGGTGAAGTACTCGGCCTTGGCCCAGAAGGTGACGTGCCGAGGGGTCGCGCTGGCCAGGAACAGCTCGTCGGCGACGGAGAGGTGGTTGCCGGCGAGGATCGCGCCGCCGTGTCGGGGTAGGTGCTCCAGTCCTTCGACGCGTGGTCGCCAGGCCAGCCGCAGCGTGGTGCCGACGGTCAGCTTCATGAGGTCGTACAGCAGGGGCACGGGTCCTCCGGGGATCGGGTTCAGGCGGGGGTGGGGCCGAGGTGGGCGTCCAGCGCGGTGCGCAGCAGGGCGTCGTCGTCGGTGGCTCCGGTGGCCAGCGGCAGGCTGCCCCAGGCCCAGAGCTGGGCGATGCCGTGCAGGTTGGCCCAGAGCGCCCCGGCCAGCACCGTCGCCGGTGCGTCGGTGGGCCGGCGCACCTGGGCCACCAGGTCGGCCAGCACGGCGAAGAGCGGCAGGCTCGTCTCGCGCAGCCGCAGCCGGCCGCTGTCCAGCAGGTCGTGGCGGAACATCAGCTCGAACATGCCGCGGTGGGCCGCCGCGAAGTCGAGGTACGTCCGGGCCAGTGCGGTCAATCGGGTACGCGGGTCCGCGTCGACGTCGCGCATCGTCTGCTCGACCCGGGCGGTGAGGTCGGCGAAGCCCTCCCGGGCGATGGCCGAGAGCAGGTCGACGTGGGTGGGGAAGTAGCGGCGCGGCGCGCCGTGGGAGACCCCGGCGCGGCGGGCGATCTCCCGCAGGGACACCGCCGACTGGCCCTCGCGCAGCACCAGGTCCACCCCGGCGGCCACCAGCCGTGCCCGCAACCCCGTCTCGTCCGCGTCCATAGACACTGTCTACCAGGCGGTGTAGACGCTGTCTACCTCGGCGGTGGATTGGCTCAAGCAGGCGTGTCTCGGTGACCTGCCGACGCCTTTCCGGGATCAGGCTGATGTCTGTGAGTCATCGAGATGACTCACAGACATCAGCCTCAACGGAGTATCCGGCCCCGCGCTGTCCGCTCGACCCCACAGCTGCTCCACTGCGGGTTTTCGTGACGTCGGGGTGAGCCGCAGTTGGGGGAGTGGGCGGGAAACGGTTGGGGCGTGGGCGGGCCGGTGGGTCAGCGGATGCGGGCCAGGATGCGATCGGCCGGGGCGGGACGGCCGAAGTGCCAGCCCTGGGCGGCGTCGCAGCCGATCGCGCGGAGCCGCTCGGCCTGCCCGGCCGTCTCCACCCCTTCGGCGGTCACGGTCAGGTCCAGCGCGTGCGCCAACGAGACCAGCGAAGCGAGGATCCGTTCGTCGGTGCGGCCGACGGCGGGCGACCGCAGGCCGGCCACGAACTCACCGGCCACCTTCAACTCGGTCACCGGCAGGTCCCGCAGGTACGCCAGATTGCTGTAACCGGTGCCGAAGTCGTCGATGGCGATGCGTACCCCGAGGTCGGCCAGGACCCGCAGGGCGCGTACCGGCTCCTTGGCGGTGCTCATCATCGTGCTCTCGGTGATCTCGAGTTGGAGTCGCTCCGGCGGCAGGCCGGTCTGCCGCAGCAGCGCACGAACCTCCTGCACCAGACCGGGTCGGTGGACCTGCCGTACCGCCAGGTTGACGCTGACGAACGGCGCGGCGGCACCCCCGGCCGACCACGCCTCGGCCTCGCGGCACGCCTCGGCCAGCACCCACCCGCCCAACTGGACGATCAGGCCGGTCTCCTCGGCCAACCCGATGAAGCTGTCCGGGCGCAGCACCCCCAACTCGGGGTGCCGCCAGCGGACCAGCGCCTCCACGCCGACCAGGCTGCCGTCGCGCAGTGAGGTCAGCGGCTGGTAGTCGAGGTAGAACTCGCCCCGCTCCAACGCCGCCGGAATGGCCGCGGAGAGCGCGTAGCGGGCCAGCTCACGTTGGTTGCGCTCGGCGTCGTAGAGCGCCCAGCGCGCCCCGCCGGCGGACTTCGCCCAGTGCAGGGTGCTGTCGGCGGCCCGCATCAGGTCCGTCGGGTTGGCCCCGGCGACCTGGCGTTCGACGATGCCGACGCTCGCCGAGATCTGCAGCTCGTGCCCGTCGACCAGCGCCGGTGTGCGGACCGCGGCGAGCGCGGTCTCGGCCACCGCGACCATGTCGTCGGTGCCGGCCGTCCGTTCCACCAGGATGACGAACTCGTCGCCGCCGAGCCGGGCCACCAGGTGCTCGCCAATGGCCTTGCGCAGCCGCTCGGCCACCGTGACCAGCAGCAGGTCACCGATCTGGTGCCCCAGGGTGTCGTTGACGACCTTGAAGCGGTCCAGGTCAAGGAAGCACACCCCGACCCGTTGCGCGCCCCGGCCCGGCTCGTTGAGCGCGGCGGTGAGCCGTTCGGTGAACAGCGTCCGGTTGGGCAGGCCGGTGAGCGGGTCGTGGGTGGCCTGATGCCGGAACCGGGCCTCGCTGGCGCGCAGCGCCCGCTCGGCCTGGTTGCGGGCCCGCATCGCGGCGCGGCGGATCGACTCCTGCTCGTCGAGCGTCCGGTCGCGCAACGCGCGGGCGTAACCGGTCGCCACGGCCGCCAACAGCCGGGCCATCCGGTCCTCGACGTCCTCGGCCACCAACCCCAGGTCGCGGATCAACCGGAGCTGGATGACCTCGACGGTTCGACCCAGGCCCTCGGCGGAGGCGATGTGCGCGGCGACCAACTCGGCGCCCACCCGGTGCCCGGCACGCAGGTCGAACGGCTCGGTGACCAGGGCGGTGGCCAGGTGTCCGGTGAGTCGGTCCAGCAGGGACTCCAACTGGGCCTGGGTCATCGGGAGGTAGCTGGTGCCGGAGACCGCCTTCGCCCAGGCCCGCGCGAACGTGCCCGGGTGGGAGGGCACCCCGGGCGGCTCAGCCACCGAGCCGCCCGACACCGCCCATGAAGACCGCGCGCTCGGCGTCCTCAGCGCTCTCCGGAGTGTCCGGTCGCCACTGGGGCACCCAGACCACGCCGGGGTCGAGCAGCTCGAACCCGTCGAAGAGCGCGGTCAGCTCGGCGCGGCTGCGTATCCACAACGGGCTGTCGGTACGCCGGTAGACCCGCTCCGCCTCGGCGCGTTCGTCCTCACTGCGCCCGTCGTCGCTGGCCTGGGACAGCACCAGGTAACTGCCGGGCGCCAACGCGTCCCGGAGCGTGCGCAGCAGCTCCGCCGGTCGGTCGTCATCGGAGACGAAGTGCAGGACGGCCACCACCATCACGGCCACCGGTTGGCTCAGATCGAGCACCTTGCGGACGTCCGGATGTGCCAGGATCGCCTCCGGCCGGCGCAGGTCCTCCTGCACCACTGTGGCCTGCTCGTTGCCGGCGAGGATCTCGCGGCTGTGTGCCACCGCCACCGGGTCGACGTCCACATAGACCACTCGTGACCGAGGGTCGAGCTGCTGGGCGATCTCGTGCACGTTGCCCACGGTCGGAATGCCCGAGCCGATGTCCAGGTACTGCCGGATCCCGGCCTCGGCGAGGTGGTGCACGGCCCGGCGCAGGAACGCCCGGTTGGCCTGGGCCATCAGCGGCGCCTCGGGCACCGCGGCGACCATCGCCTGCGCTGCGGCCCGGTCAGCGGCGAAGTTGTGCGAGCCACCGAGGTAGTAGTCGTACATCCGCGCGACGCTCGGGCGCTCGATGTCGATGGTGTCGGGTGCCCATTCCGGCCGCTGCATGCGTTCACCCCTCGAGTCCGCGACGCGAGCGTCGTCGCCCGCGCGGGTATTGTCCACCCGCCACGCACGCCAGACCATAGCGCGCCGGAGGTTGCCCGTCGATGTCGGTCGATGCGCGACGGCCCGCGCCGGGGAGAGGCTGGCGCGGACCGTCGGTCGCGGCGTCCCGCTCGACGAGCGGAAGGCAGGTCAGAACTTCGGCGCGTCCGGTGCCTCGAGCAGGCCGAGCCGCAACGCGGTCATCAGGGCCTGAGCCCGGTTGGCCGCGCCGAGCTTCTCGTAGAGCTTGGAGATGTGCGTCTTCGCCGTGGACTCGCTGACGAACAGCTGCTTGGCGATGCCCGCCACGCTCATTCCGTCGGCGAGCAGCCGCAGCACCTGCCCCTCGCGGGGAGACAACTGCGGGCCGGACGGGGCGAGCCGGCGCTTCATCGCCTCGGCCAGGTCGGCCGCGGTGAAGGCGCTGGGAGAGGAGGCGGCGTGCCGTGCGGCGGCCACCACCTCGTCGGCCGGGGCGGTCTTCGGCACGAAGGCGCTCGCGCCGGCCTCCAACGCGCCGAAGAGCTGGTCATCGCCGGCATACATGGTCAACACCACGATGCCCATCGACGCGCTCGACTTGCGCAAGGCGCGGGTGGCCTCCAGGCCGCTGCCGTCGGGCAGCCGCAGATCCATGATCACCACGTCCGGCTGCAAGGCGCCGGCCTGGCGTACGCCCTCCGCCGCCGTGGCCGCCTCACCGACGACCTCGAACTGGCGGTCACGCTCGAAGGCGTGCCGCAGGCCCTTGCGAATCAGGTCATGATCGTCGACAAGGAGGACCTTGGTACGGGTTGCCGGTATCGGACTTGTGGTCATCCTCGGGTTACTCCCCTTCTGGTGCTGCGCTGCCGCGCACGTTATCGCGCCGGGCCGAGGTGCCGAGAACCACCGCCACGGTCGTGCCGCTGGGTTGCCGCGGCCTGATCTCCAACCGGCCCCGGATACGTTCCGCCCTCTCGGCCATGATCGCAAGACCGTACCGCCCGTCCGGGCGCTGGTCAGCCATCCCCTGACCGTCATCCGACACTTCTATTTGCGCGTACGGGGGGTCAACTTCACACGTGACCCACAAATTGGACGCCCCGGCGTGCTTGCGCGCGTTGGTCACCGCCTCCTGGGCGATGCGCAGCAACTCGGCCTCCGTGGCGGCCGGCAGCCGGGCGGTCGACTCGTCCAGCGAGAGGTGCACCCGCAGCCCGCCGGACGCGCCGACGGTGCGCGCGTACTCCGCGATCGCCGCGGCCAACCCACCCTGCCGGTCCACCTCGCTGCGCAGCTCGAAGAGGCTCAGCCGCAGCTCCTGGATCACCCGGGTCACCTCGCCGCGCAGCGTACGCAGGGCCTCGGCGGTCTCGTCGGCGTCGTCGAAGACGGTGGCCAGGGCGTTGTCGATGCCGTAGCCGACCATCACCAGTTCCTGTGCCACCCCGTCGTGGATCTCCCGGGCCAGCCGCTGTCGCTCCTCGTTGGTCGCCAGCGAGCGCACCTCGTCGAAGAGCAGCGCCGCCTCCAGCCGCAGCGCGGCCGGGCGGGTCAGCCCGGTCACCCGGGCCACCACCGGCGGCGGGTACGCGTGCGTGGCGTCGGCCTCCAGCACCACCAGCCCCACCGTGCGTACCCCGGCGACCAGCGGAACGATCAGCGCGGACACCTCGCCGCCGCGGTGCGAGCGGGACTGCGACCGGGCGGCGGTGGTGGCCTGCTGGGTGGCCCAGGCGTCGGCGATCGCCGAGTCCGCGTCCAGCGTCGTCTCCCAGTCCACCCGGTCGACGCCGGCCTGGGCGAGCACCACGAGCCGACCGCCGCCGCTGGCCGACAGCACCGCCCCCCGGTCGGCGCGGGCCACCGTGCGCAGCTCCTCCAGCAGGTGCTCGGAGATGCCGCCCGGATCCAGGGTCGCCCCGGGCAGTTGCCGGGCCACCGTACGCAGCTGGGTCAGCAGTCGGGTGGCCTCGGCGTACGGCTGGGGTTTGCCCTCACCGCGGACCGCCATCACCTGGTGCAGCGTGCCGGCGGCGTAGAGCCCCAGCGCCGCCAGGATCAGCCACTGCGCGCAGACCGCGAGGTAACCCGGCTGGGCGAGTTGTGCCCCGCCCTCGACCTGGGTCGACGCGCCGCTGACCAGCAGGGTGACGGCGGTGACCACGAGCAGCGCGGCGCCCTCGGCGAAGCGGCGGCGCAGCGCGGTGACGGTCACCGGGACCGCCAGGTAGGGCAGCACCGCCGACGCGCCCAGACCGTCGACGGTGCCGCCGATGGACGCCTCCGCGGCGACCTGGCTCGCGGCCAGCCCCAGCACCACCACCTCGGCCACCCGGCTCAGCGGGCCGACCAGCCGGTGCTGCGGTGCCAGCAGCGACGGCAGCCCGGCCACCGCCAGCAGCGCGATCCACCACAGCTGGGTGACGTCGCGGGTGGCGAACAGGGTCAGGATGGCGATCAGCGCCAGCATCACCAGGCGGGCGGCCGCGGCGAGGGGATGCGGGTGCGGTGCGGTGGCTGTTGATGCGGGCACGTGACGGATGGTAGTCAGCTTCGGTAGATATCGGCGATCTCCGCCGCGTACGTCTTGTGGACAACCTGGCGCTTGACCTTGAGCGACGGGGTCAGCTCGCCGGTCGCCTCGGTGAAGTCGCGGGGCAGGACCCGGAACACCTTGATCGCTTCGGCCTTCGACACCGCCTGGTTCGCGGTGTCGATCGCGGTCTGGATCTCCTTGCGGAGGCCCTCGTGCTCGCGCAGCTGCTCGACGGTGGTGTCGAGCGGCATCCCGGCGCTCTCCAGCCAGGTCGGCAGCGCCTCCTCGTCGACGGTGACCAACGCCGCGATGAACGGCTTGGCGTCGCCGACCACGACACACTGGCTGATCAACGGGTGCGCCCGGACCAGGTCCTCCAGCACCGCCGGGGCGACGTTCTTGCCACCGGCGGTGACGATCAGCTCCTTCTTGCGGCCGGTGATGCTCAGGTAGCCGTCGGAGTCGAGCTGGCCCAGGTCGCCGGTGCGGAACCAGCCGTCGGCGGTGATCGTCTCGGCCGTCGCGGTCTCGTTGCGCCAGTAGCCCTGGAAGATCAGCTCGCCGGAGATCAGAATCTCGCCGTCGTCCTCGATCCGCACGGTCACGCCGGGCAGCGGACGGCCGACGGTGCCGATCCGGGTGCCGGTGGGCAGGTTCGCCGCAGCGGCGGGCGAGGTCTCGGTGAGGCCGTAGCCCTCCAGGACCGTCACGCCGACACCCCGGAAGAAGTGACCGAGCCGGGCGCCCAGCGGCGCGCCGCCGGAGATCGCGTCCCGGCACCGTCCGCCGAGCGCGGCGCGCAGCTTGCGGTAGACCAGCCGGTCGAAGACGGCGTGCTGGGCGCGCAGCGCCAGGCCCGGCCCGCCCGGGGTCTCCAGGGCCTCGCTGTACGCGATGGCGACCTGCTCGGCGCGGGCGAAGATGCCGCCCTTGCCGTCCGCCTCGGCCTTCTGCTTGGCGGCGTTGTAGACCTTCTCGAACACCCGGGGTACGGAGAGCACGAAGGTCGGCCGGAACGCCTGTAGCTCGGCGACCAGGTTCCTGGTGTCGGCGCAGTGCGCCATGGTGGCCCGTGCCTGCACGACGCCGATCTGGATGAGCCGGGCGAAGGCGTGTGCCAGTGGGAGGAAGAGCAGGGTGCTCGCACCGGCGTTGAACAGGTTCGGCAGCACCGGCACCGCGTTGGCGATGTCGGCGTACATGTTGCGGTGGGTGAGCACGCAACCCTTGGGTCGGCCGGTGGTGCCGCTGGTGTAGATGATCGTGGCGAGGTCGCCGGCGCGGACGGCCTTGCGCCGCCGCTCAACCTCGGCCAGCTCGACCGTCGCGCCGGTGGTGACCAGGTGCTCGACCCCGCCGCGGTCGATCTGCCAGACCTGGCCCAGCTCGGGCAGGCGGTCCCGGACACCGGCGATCAGCGCGGCGTGCGCCTCGGTCTCGACCACGACGGCGACGGCGTTGGAGTCCTCGAGGATCCACGCGGCCTGTTCGGCGCTGGACGTCTCGTAGATCGGCACGGTCACCGCGCCGACGGCCCAGATGGCGTAGTCCAGCAGCGTCCACTCGTAGCGGGTGCGGCTCATCAGCCCGACCCGGACACCTGGCTCGATGCCGGCGGCGATCAGCCCGCGGGCGACGGCGGCCACCTCGTCGCGGAACTGGAGGCAGGTCACCTCGGTCCAGGCGGTGAGGGTGCCGTCGGCGCTCGGGGCGGGGCGGGCGAACTGGACGGCGTCGGGCGCGACCTCGGCGTTGTCCCAGACCGGATCGGTGAGGTTGGCCGCGTCGCCAACGGTGACGATCGGCGGGACGGAGAACTCGCGCACTTGCACTCCTTCGTGCTGGCACTGGCCGGGCAGGCCGCCGCCGTGGGCGTCGGCTGTGTCGAAACCTACCCGGTGAGCAAGGGCACTCTGTTAACGCCCAGCGTTGTCCGGGGGTGCTGGGCGCGGGCGTGGCTGGGGCGGCGCGGCGTGCGCGCGGTGCCCGCCGGGTAGCCTCCCCCCATGGCGGACTCCTCCACCCAGTCGATCATCATCGGCGCCGCACCGGATCAGGTGACGGCGGTCATCTGCGACTTCGCGCGCTACCCCGAGTGGACCGACGCGGTGCGCCGCGTCGAGGTCGTCGAGGAGTACGAGGACGGCTACGCCAGTCAGGTGCGGTTCACCATCGACGCCGGGGTGATGGCCGACGAGTACGTGCTCGAGTACGAGTACGCCGAGGATCTGTCCCGGATCGAGTGGCACCTGGTCGCCCCGTCGAAGATGCAGAAGGCCCAGCGTGGGTCGTACGACCTGGTCGGTAACCCGGACGGCAGCACCACGGTGACCTACACGCTGGAGGTCGACCTGTCGGTCGGCATGCTCGGGATGTTTCGGCGCAAAGCCGAAAAGATGATCATGGACACCGCGTTGAAGCAGCTCAAGCGCCGGGTAGAAGCAACCGGTGCGGCGCAGTGACCGGTCCGGTGGCACGGTAGAGGAGCCGACGGTGGGCGGAACGGATCCGGGTTCGGCCCGGGAAGAGGCGGAGCGGCTGGTGGCCACCCTGCTGGCGGGGGCGAGACTGGCCTCCGCCGGCTCGGCGAGCGGCGCGTTCGGCTCGCTGGGCGGGATGTTGTCCGGTGTCCTCGGTCACAGCGGGGGCCCGGACGAACGTGCTGGCGGCGGTGGTGCTTTCGCCACCGGTTCGGCCGAATGCTGCGTCTGCCCGGTCTGTCGCGGCATCGCCGCGTTGCGGGACCCGAGTCCGGAATTCGCCGAACGTCTCGCGACCGGCGCCGGTGACTTCGCCGCAGGGGTCGCCAGCCTGCTCCGCGCGTTCTCCCCGGCGGAAACGTCCGCGACGAACCCCGCCGAGCCGGCCACCGCACCGACCGCCCCGCCCTCGCCGGCACCCACCCCGAGCACCGACGACCTGCTCCCCGAGCCACCTCCGAGCGCCCCGTCCACCGGGGCCGGCGACGACCACGTGTGGCGCGATGCCACCCGCACCGGGCATGATTCTCAGCCGGCGCCGGAGCGGGATGTCTGGTCGGTCGCCACCCGGACGGCGAACCCACTCGCCCCGGCCGCCGCACCACCCGTCGACGAGGCCGGGGCGGCGACCGTACCGGCACCGACCACCCGTCCCGTGGTGCCCGCCTCGCGGGTGCCCGATGACGCCAGCGCGGAAGCATCGGGCGACGGCGCCTGAGCGCGGGACATTTCCGACCCGGACCGGCACTGGGCCGGGCCATGGGCCGGACAGCACAGCAGAGGGGGGCGGCAGCGGTGACGCTGACCATCGGAGTCGACGTCGGTGGCACGAAGGTGGCCGGCGGTGTCGTGGACGACACCGGCACGGTCCTCGTGCAGGCCCGACGGGACACTCCCGCCGATGACGTCGCCAAGACCCGCGACGTCATCATCGAGTTGGTCGGCGAGTTGGTCGCCGGGCGGAGCATCGAGGCCGTCGGCATCGGCGCGGCCGGGTGGATCGACGCCGGCCGGTCGACCGTGCTCTTCGCCCCCAACCTGGCCTGGCGGGACGAACCGCTGCGCGAGTACGTCAGCGAGGCCGTCGGTCTGCCGGTGATCGTGGAGAACGACGGGAACGTCGCGGCGTGGGCCGAGTTCCGCTACGGCGCGGCCCGCGACGCCGACGACTCGATGATCATGTTCACCATCGGCACCGGGGTGGGCGGCGGCATCGTCCTCGGCGGTGAGCTGATGCGCGGCGCGCACGGCATCGCCGCGGAGCTGGGCCACATGCTGGCCGTGCCGGACGGGCACCAGTGCGGCTGCGGCCGGCTGGGCTGCATCGAGCAGTACGCCAGCGGCAGCGCCCTGGTCCGGTTCGCGCGGGCCGGCGCCCGGCAGGAGCCCAACCGGGCCGCCGCACTGCTGGAACTGGCCGGCGGTGAGGCCGAGGCGATCACCGGCCCGATGGTGACCGCCGCCGCGCAGGGCGGCGACCCGGTCTCCGCCGAGGCGTTCGCCCAGATCGGCCGGTGGCTGGGCACCAGCCTCGCCGACATGGCCCAGATCCTCGACCCGCAGACCCTGGTCGTCGGCGGCGGGGTGATCGACGCCGGTGACCTGCTGCTCGGCCCCACCCGCCGCTCGTACCTCGACGCGCTCGCCCAGCGCGGTCGCCTGCCGGTGGCCGAGGTGCTCCCGGCCCAGCTGGGCAACAGCGCCGGGGTGATCGGTGCCGCCGACCTGGCCCGCCGGCTCTGAGGCGGTCGGCGATGGGCGTGCCGCTGCGCGTGGTGTCGTACAACATCCACAGCCAGCGCGACGACACCGCCGCGCTGGCGGCGGTGGTCCGGGCCGCGACGCCGGACGTGGTGATCGTCCAGGAGGGGCCGCGCCGGTTCCGGTGGCGGCAGAAGTCCGCCACGTTGGCCGAGTCGTTCGGCCTGGTGGTGGCCGCCGGCGGGCTGCCCGCCCTGGGTAACCTGCTGCTGACCAGTCTGCGGGTCCAGGTGCTGGGCACCCACTGCCAGCGCTTCCCGCTGACCCCGGGCCGGCACCTGCGCGGTGCCGCGTACGCCGACTGCCGGGTCGGCGACGCCCGCTTCACCCTCGCCGGCTCGCACCTGTCCACCGATCCGGCTGAGCGGCCCGCCCAGGCCGCCGAGTTCAAGCGTGGCCTGGCCGCGGCGACCAGCCCGGTGCTGGCCGGGGCGGACCTCAACGAGGGTCCGGGCGGGCCCGCCTGGGCCACCGTGTCGCACGGGTTGACCGACGCCGCGGTGGCGGCCGACCGGGCCGAGCGGCTCACCTACTCGTGCGCCGACCCCCGCCGACGCATCGACGCGGTCTTCGTCGACCCACGGATCACGGTGGTCGACTACGACGTGGTGGACACCCCGCAGACCCGCCGGGCCAGCGACCACTTCCCGGTCCTGGTCGACCTGCTCCTGCCCACCGCCGGCTGACCTGCGGCGCCGGCTCGACCGTCGGCGCGTCCGCTTCGGGACTGGACATCCGGCCCGGTTGTGGAGAGGATTTCGCGGCGACCGGCACGCCTGCCGTACCAAAAGGAGATGCCCCCGGTGCCCACCTCCACCGACCACGGCCGGCCCGACCCGGAGGCGACCTCGCCCGCGGCGCACGGCGACGGCCGCCCGGTCTCCGACCGGGGCGACACGGTCTGCGTCATCGGGGCCGGGGCCAGTGGCCTGACGGCCATCAAGAATCTGCGCGAGCACGGCTTCGGCGTGGACTGCTACGAGCGGGAGACCGGCGTCGGCGGCGCCTGGAACTGGCGGCACGACCGCAGCCCGGTGTACGCCAGCACCCACCTGATCTCGTCGAAGCCGTTCACCCAGTTCCCCGACTTCCCGATGCCGGACTCCTGGCCGGACTACCCGCACCACGCTCAGGTGCTGTCGTACTTCGAGCGGTACGCCGACCACTTCGACCTGCGCTCGCACATCTGGTTCGGCACCGAGGTGATCCGGGTCGAGCCCGCCGAGGGGGAGCGGTGGGACGTCACCACCCGCTCCACCGGCGGGTACGGCCCCGAGCGCACCGCCCGGTACGCCGCCGTGGTGATCGCCAACGGCCACAACTGGTCACCGAAGCTGCCCCGCTACGAGGGCCTGGAGGAGTTCCGCGGCGAGATCATGCACGCCTCGTCGTACAAGGACCCCGCCCAGTTGCGCGGCAAGCGGGTGCTGGTGGTCGGCGCCGGCAACACCGGGTGCGACATCGCCGTCGAGGCCGCCCAGCAGGCGTCGCGCTGCTGGCACTCCACCCGGCGCGGCTACTGGTACGCGCCGAAGTACGTGCTCGGTCGCCCCGCCGACCAGGTCAACGACACCCTGTTGGCGCTGCGGGTGCCGCTGCGGATGCGGCAGTGGCTCTACCACTGGACGCTGCGGCTGACCGTCGGCGACCTGACCCGCTTCGGTCTGCCCAAGCCCGACCACCGGGTGTACGAGACGCACCCGATCGCGAACAGTCAGCTCGTCTACTACGTGGGCCACGGCGGGATCGGCCCGGTGCCGGACATCGCCCGGTTCCACCCGTACGCCGTGGAGTTGACCGACGGCCGCGAGATCGACCCCGAGGTGGTCATCTTCGCCACCGGTTACCTGCCGCGCTTCGAGTTCCTCGACGCGTCGGTGTTCGCCGACAGCGCGGGCGCGGGTCGGCCCACGCTGTGGCTCAACGCGTTCACCCCGGGGCATCCGACGTTGGCGGTCGCCGGCCTGCTGCAACCGGACTCCGGGCTGTTCACCCTGTCGCACTGGCAGACGGTGCTCTTCGCCCGACTGCTGCGGGCCCGTCGGGACCGGCCGGACCGGGCGGCGGCGTTCGCGAAGCGGGTGCGGGACCGGGCCGGGGAGCGGTACTCCGGGCCGGTGAAGGACAGCAGCCGGCACTGGTTCGAGGTCGGGCACGCCGACTACCTGCGCGCCATCCAACGCGCCCTGATCGAACTGGAGGGCAAGTGAGCGCGGATCAGGTGCGGATCATGCGGGGGCGGGAGTGGTCCCGCCCGGTCCGGCCGGCCCGGCGGGAGGTGCTCAGCGCGATCCCCGAGCTGGAGGAGGGGCGTCCGCCGCTGCTCTTCGTTCCCGGGTTCGGGCACGGCGCGTGGGCGTTCGCCGAGCACTGGTTGGGGCACGCGGCGTCGCGGGGTTTCCCGGCGTACGCGTTGAGCCTGCGCGGGCACGGGGCCAGTGAGCCGGCGCCGGAGGCGACGCTGCGGGCGTACGCCCATGATGTGGTCCAGGTGGCCGCGAGCCTGCCCCGGCAGGCGGTGCTGGTGGGGCACGGCGCTGGTGCCCTGGTGGTGGCCCACGCGTTGGCCCGCTACCCGGCGCGCAGTGCGGTGCTGGTGGCGCCGGTCTTCGGCGGCTGGAAGGTGTTGGGCACGGCGTTGCGTCGTAACCCGGCAGGAACGTTGCCGGCGGTGTTCGGTGGGCCGTTGCGGCTCAGCCGGGGGCAGCTGTTCAGCCGCGAGGTGCCCGATGAGGAGGCCCGGCGGTACGTCGGGCGCCTCGGCCGGGCGGGTCGGCGGGCGCAGTGGTCGCTGCTGGGTGAGCCGGAGGCCGAGCCGGCGGTGGGTGCGCCCCCGGTGCTGGTGCTGGGCAGCCCGGACGACCGGGTGGTGCCGGCGTCGACGTTGACCCGGGTGGCCCGTCGGTACGGGTCGGCGCCGTTGCTCTTTCCGGGGATGGGCCACGATCTGATGTTGGATGCGCGGTGGGCGGAGCCGATCGACGCGATCCTGGACTGGTTGGAGAAGGAGCCCACGGCGCACTGAGCGTCAGATACTCAGCGCCACGCCGCTGGCGGTCAGCTGCCGGCCTGGTGCACGGCCGGACCGGTCGGGGTGGCCGGCCGGGGCACCCGAGCCGCGCCGTCGGTGCCGGTGTCGGGGCTGGTCAGCCGGCTGATCAGCGCGCCGCCCTCGTCCAGGGCGCGGAGGTAGGAGCGGGCCCAGGCCCGGATGTCGTGCTGGTGCAGGTGGGCGCGCATGGCCTGCATCCGCTGGGTGGTGTCGGCCGGGGTGGCCCGCAGCGCCGCCCGCAGGCCCTGCTTGAGCCCCTCCAGGTCGTGCGGGTTGACCAGGTACGCCTGGGACAGCTCGGCGGCGGTGCCGGCGAACTCGCTGAGCAGCAGCGCGCCCGTGTCGTCGACCCGTGCGGCCACGTACTCCTTGGCGACGAGGTTCATCCCGTCGCGCAACGGGGTCACCGCCATCACGTCGGCGACCCGGTAGAGCGCGGCCAGCTCGGCGCGGTCGAAGGGCTGGGTGAGGTAGTGGATCGCCGGCTCGCCGACCCGCCCGAATTCGCCGTTGATCCGGCCGACCTCGCGTTCGATGCGCTCGCGCAGGATCTGGTACTGGCCGACGCGTTCCCGGCTCGGCATGGCGACCTGCACCAGCACCGTGTCGCGGACCTTGACGTCGCCGCTGGCGAGCAACTCGCTGTACGCCTTGAGGCGCTGCTCGATGCCCTTGGTGTAGTCCATCCGGTCCACGCTGAGGACGACCTGCCGGGGGTCGCCGAGGTCCTGACGGAGCCGGTGGGCCCGGGCGGCCACGTCCGGGCGGCCGGCGAGCGCGGCCATCTCGGCGGTGTCGATGGAGACCGGGAACGCGCCGATGCGGACGACCCGGTCGTCGATGCCGATCCGCCGGTCGGTGGCCGGCAGCTCCAGCACCCGCGTCACCAACTGGGCGAAGTTGTGCGCCGCCTGCACCCGCTGGAAGCCGACCAGGTCGGCGCCGAGCATGCCGCGCAGCAGTTCGGCCCGGCGGGGCAGTTGCATGAAAAGCTCCGGCGGCGGGAACGGCACGTGCAGGAAGAACCCGATGCGCAGGTCCGGTCGGAGCGCGCGCAGCTGACCGGGGACCAGTTGCAGGTGGTAATCCTGCACCCAGACCACCGCGCCCGGCTCGGCCACCTCGGCGGTCGCCTCGGCGAAGCGCTGGTTGACCCGCTGGTACGCCTCCCACCAGCGGCGGTGGTGCTGTGGCTGTTCCACCGAGTCGTGGTAGAGCGGCCAGAGGGTGGCGTTGGCGAACCCCTCGTAGTGGTCGCGCAGGTCTTCCGGGCTGAGCGCGACGGTGTGCATCCGTACGCCGTCGACGTCCGGCAGGGAGGGGGCCGGCCCGGTGCCGCCGGCCCAGCCGACCCAGGTCGCCGGGGTGTGCCGCAAAAGCGGGTGCAGTGCGCTGACCAGCCCGCCCGGGCTGCGCCGCCACTCGCAGGCCCCGTCGGGCGCCTGATTGTCGTCGATGGGGAGGCGGTTGGCCACCACCACGAGAGAACTCTGTCGCATCTCGGGCATTCCGATCAGCAGAGGGCTGACCGCCGCGAGCAAGGAAAAACCGGTCAGTCAGCGGGGCAAGTGACGTACAGCGGTATTCCTACTGACAGTAAGTTACACCACTGTTACGCCCCTGGCGGGGCGCTGCTGTCCCGGGATGCGGGCCGGCCTCAGACGACGGCGCCGTTGTCCGGGTCGTCGTCGTCCTCGTCGCCGGGGCGTAGCCGCCAGATCAGCGTGACGAAACCGGCCAGGATACCGGTGAACCCGAACAGCGTGACCGCCGAGCGGTCGATCGGCAGCAGCCACGGGAAGAGGAACAGCACGAACCCGACGACCACCCCGAGCACGCCGATCACCGCGTACTTGCTGAACCGCGGCAGCGGAGGTGGCGGCGGCGGGTGGTAACCCTCGTCGTCCTCGTCGTCGGGCAGGTCGGCGCCGAAGGTGTCCAACCCGTCCAGCAGCGAGGGCTCGTCCGGCCGGGCGCCGCGGCCCACGGAGATCCCGGAGATGTCCGTCGCGGACGGTAGCCGGCGGACGTCGGTGGCGGTCGGACCGGGCTCGTCGGTGCCGGAGCGGGTCAGCGGCCCGGCGGTGGGCTCGTCCCGTGCGTCCCGGTCGTCCACGTCCTCCGAGGCGGGCCACGGGTGGTCACCGGGCGCGGAGGTGGTGTGGAAGCCGGCCACGATCCGTGCCCACTCGGCGTCGATGTCCGGTTCGTCGCGCGGCGGCGGCTGCTGTTCCGGAGTGGTCTCGTCGGCGAGCTGGGTCAGGTAGTCCCGGGCGGTGGTCAGGTGCGAGCGGTCGACGTAGAGCCGGTCGACCGGCCGGGCCGGCACGGTGGTGGTGCGGGTGACCGGGTTGAGGTCGGCGGAGGGCTGGAGGTAGGCGGCTATCCCACCGGCGGCCAGCACGTCGAGCAGGTGCTCACCGACGCGCGGATCGACGTCGCCGACGACGGCGTACTCGTTCGCGTCGAGCCCGTTGTCCCGCCGTCCCCGGCGGGCCCCACCCGCTGACACCCGGACATCCCCCTTAACGCGCCTTCCGGCGCGGCCACCTCTGCCCCTCGGCGTCCGTCCGCACGCCGTGCTCTGAATCGTGACACGTCAGGGCATGGTTCCGGGAGTGCGTTGTGTCGCGTCTTCCAAAGTCACGGCTGCTGCCGCAGGTCGCGGCGGGGCTCCTTTGTCCGTTCTTGCGCGACACGTGCGATCTCGGTGATCGTTGGCAGCGGGGCGACGCGACACGCCGAGCGGCGCTCCGAGGACCTGCCAACGATCGAGAGCGAAGGGGCCCCGGTGGCGGATGGTGAGTACGAGGAGGTGGACATGCCGCCGCAGTTCCAGAGCGTCGCCGATCGCCACCACCTCGAATACCGGCAGACGCCACCCGGGATCGCGCTCTACCTGGGCCTGGGCTCGACCCTCCTGGGGGTCCTGTTCAGCGTGGGCCCGGTGCAGCCCGGCGACCGTACCCTCGGCTTCCTGATGCTGGGCGGTGGCGCGGTGCTCCTGGTCGCCTCCCGGGTGCTGCACCGACGCATGCGCAGACGGGACGAGGAGCGGTACCGCGAATACCTACAGTGGAAGAAGGGGCGCTGCGAGTAGCCACGTTGGTGCGCCTGTGGGCGGGGGTCGATGCGTCGGCTGCGGGTTCCGTCCGTTGTGGTGAGAGCGCTCGCTTCGTAGGCTCGTCGGCGACGACGGCTGGCGCTGTCGCGGGCCCACCACGGGAAAGGACGCCGGTGCTCTACTGGCTGCTGAAGTACGTCATTCTCGGTCCGCTGCTCAAGCTGATCTTCCGCCCGCAGGTGGAGGGCCTGCGCAACGTGCCGGCGACCGGCCCGGTGATCCTGGCGAGCAACCATCTCTCGTTCTTCGACTCGATCTTCATTCCGTTGATCGTCTCGCGGAGGGTCACCTTCGTCGCCAAGGCGGAGTACTTCATCGGTAAGGGGATCAAGGGTCGGTTGATGAAGATGTTCTTCGTCGGTACCGGCACGATCCCCGTGGACCGCTCCGGCGGTCAGGCCGCCCGCGCCGCCCTGGACACCCAGTTGCGGGTCCTGCGCGCGCAGGGAGTGGCCGGCATCTACCCCGAGGGCACCCGCTCCCCGGACGGGCGGCTCTACCGGGGCAAGACCGGGGTGGCCCGGCTGGCCCTGGAGAGCGGCGCGGTGGTGGTGCCGGTCGCGATGCTCAACGCCGACGAACTCCAGCCGCCCGGCAGGCTCCTCCCGCGGATCGGCCAGGTGCGGGTCCGCTTCGGCGCGCCCCTGAATTTCTCCCGCTACGCCGGGCTGGCCGGCGACCGGTTCGTCGAGCGCGCGGTCACCGACGAGGTCATGTACGAGTTGATGGAACTCTCCGGCCGGGAGTACGTCGACATCTACGCCCAGAAGCTCAAGCAGCCCGTGCCCGCGCCGCTGGCCGCCTGACCACCCACGACCCGGTTCGGCGGTCAGGGCAGGTGAAGCGGTCAGGGCAGGCGGAGCAGGGTCGGGGCGTGGTGACGGGTCGCGAAGTCGTGCAGGCGGGCGCGGGTCGCCGCGGCGGCGGGTGGGTCGGTCTCGGCCAGCGGGCCGACCGCCAGCGCCAGCGTGATGACCTCGTCGGTCACGTCGGTCATCCGGGCGTAGCTGGCCGCCGCCGAGCGCAGCAGGGCCGCCGCGGTTGGGGCGTCCCCGGCGTGCCGGGCCAGCGTGGCGTCGGCGACCTGACCGGCGGCGTCAGCCCACGGGGTCATCCGGGGCGCCCGGTCGAGCATCTGCCGGACCAGCCGCGCCGCGTCCGTGCCGAGCACCCCCGCGACGTGCCCGACGGCCGGCACCCACTCCGCGAACGGAATCATCCGGGTACGTCGCCAGTCCTCGTCCAGTTCGGTGAGCAGCGCCATCGCCTCGTCGCGGCGGCCCTGCACCGCCCGGCACAGGGCGGCGTGCGCCAGCGTGGAGCGCAGCACCCGGTGGAATCCGCTGCGCCGCGCCGCGACCAACGCCCGCTCGACCAGATCGCCACCCGTGCCAGCCGGCCCGGCAGTTCCGTCGGGCTCCGCAGCGCCGGCCAGCCCGCGCATCCACCCCGAGACCGCCACGATGTGCAGATCCCACTCCGCGGTCGGCCGGCGGGTCGACTCCGCCGCCATCGCCAGCGCCGCCGTCCAGTCACCCGCGTAGTACGACCGGGCCCACTGGTCGGCGAAGCTGGTGGCCAGGCTGTGCTCGCCGCCGAGGTCCAGGGTGAGTTGCTCGTCGACCAACCGGGCTGAGCCGGCCAGGTCGCCCTCCTCCTGCAACGCCCAGGCCAGGTTCTGCACCGCCCGGCGTCGGCTGGTCAGCCGCTCCACCCGGCAGTGCTCGGTCACCTCCGCCAGCTCCGGGAACGCCGCGGCGGAGCCGGCCAGGTAGCGCGCCACGGCCAGGGTGATCCGCGCGTTGGCCTGGACCTCGCGCAGCTGGAGCCGCTCGGCGAGGGACGCTGCCGCCCGCGCCGCAGTGCACGCCGGCTCGGTCTCCGCGTTCAGCATGTGCACCCGGGCCAGCTCCAGCAGGGCGCTCGCCTTCTCCTGACTGTCCGGTAGGTCGTTGTAGATGCCGATCGCCTGGTCCAGGTAGTGCAGGGTCTCCGACCGGTCGGCCCGACTCCACGCGGCGGTGGCGAGCAGCGTCCACGCGCGCGCCGCCCCCGTCCGGTCGCCGCTCGCGGTGAGCCGCTCGGCCAGCTGGGTGAGGGTGTCCGTGCCCCCGGCCACCAGGAAGGCGTCCCCGTCCCGATAGAACGCGAGCTCGGCGTCGAACAGTTCCAACGCCGGGTCCGGCCCGACGTCGAGCGCCAGTGCCCGGCCGACCAGCGCGGCGGCGGTGTCCAGCGCGTGCAGCTCGTACGCCCGGCGGGCCGCCCGGTGCAGCGCGGCCCGCGCCGCCGGGGCGTAGGGGGCGGTGTCCAGCCCGACGGTCCGGGCGATCTCGTGTGCCGCCCAGCGGTGGTTGGCCAGCACCTCGGCCAGGTCGTGCTGCCGGCCGTCGGCGAGCTGAGCCATCCAGTCCGCGGTGCGTTGGTGGCGCAGCACCCGCTCGGCCCGGGGCAGCCGCTGGTAGCAGACGTCGCGCACCAGGATGTGCCGGAACCGGTACTCGGACTGGCCGGGCATCGTCGAGGTGCTCTGCTCGTACACCAGGTCGCGGCGTTGCAGGCGGTCCAACGCGCGCTCCACCCACTCGACCGGTCGCCCCAGCGCCATCGCCACCGGCGCGGCCCAGAACACCACGCCGACCACCGCCGCGGCCTGGAGCACCGCCCGGTCGGCCGGGTCCAGCAGGTCGAGCCGGTTGGCGATGACCGCCTGCACCGTGCGGGGCATCTCCGCGCCACCGTCGAGGTCCGGGCGGGTGGCCGAATTGGCCGCGTCGAGCAGGCCGCCGTCCAGCAGCATCCGGGCGTACTCCTGGGCGTAGAGCGGGTTGCCGTCGGCGAACTCGATCAGCGGGGTACGCGAGGTGGTGGGCAACGTCGACTGACCGAGGAGCAGCGAGTAGAGCGTGTCGATGTCGGTGTCGTGCATCGGTGGCACCGAGATGGACATCGCGCCACTGATCGTGCCGGTCCAGGCCGGGTGCCGTTCCCGCAGCTCCGGCCGGGCGGTCGCGACGACCAGCAGCGGTACGCCGCGCGCTGTCGCGCCCAACTGCTCGACGAAGGCGAGCATCGCCTGGTCCGCCCAGTGCATGTCCTCGAAGGCCAGCACGGTCGGGCCGGTGGCCGCCAGGGCGAGCAGGAACCGCCGCCAGGCGGCCTCGGTCTCGCCGGGGGTGAGTCGCTCACCGGGTACGCCGATCAGCGGCCCGAGCGCCTCGGCCAGCCGGATCGCGTGCGGGTCGGCGAGCTCCGCCAGACGGGTGCGCAGCCGCTCGCGCAGCGCGCCCGGGTCGTCGACCTCCGGCACGCCCACCCAGGTCTTCACGATGTCCGACAGGGCGGCCCAGGTGACGTTCTCGCCGAACGGCGGGCACTGCCCGACGAGCCAGGTGATCGGTGGGCCGGGCAGGCTGCCGGCGTGCCGGGCCAGCTCGCGCAGCAGCCGGCTCTTGCCCACGCCCGCCGGGCCGAACACCGTCACCAACTGGGAGGTCCGCTCGGTCACCATCCGGTGCAGCGCGTTGACCAGCAGGCCACGCTCGTGCTCCCGGTCCACCATCGGGGTCAGCTCGGCACCGCGCGGGTCGCGGTGTGGGCGCACCTGGACGGCCAGCCAGATCCGGCTCACCGCGGAGCGGCCGCGCAGGGTGACCGGCGGTTGGTCGGCGTACTCCATCTCGTGTCGGGTGGCCGACCAGGTGCTCTCGTCGACGACGACTCCGCCCGACGGGGCGAACGCCTGCAGACGGGACGCGGTGTTGACCACATCTCCGGTCACGAAGGCCTGCCCACCGTCGCGGGTGGCGGAGAGGTCGACCAGGGCCTCGCCGGTCGCGATGCCGACCCGGAAGCCGAGCGGCGGCTGCGGACCGGCCGGCTGGCGGGCCAGGCTCCGCTGTAGCTCCAGACCGGCGCGGACACACCGCAACGCGTCGTTGTCGGTGGCCACCGGCGCGCCGAACAGCGCCATCGCCGCGTCACCGATGTACTTCTCGACCACCCCGCCGTACTGGTGCACGATCCGGCGCACCGTGGCGAAGTACGTCTGCTGCAGGCTGCGGGCCTGCTCCGGGTCGGCCCGCTCCGCGTACCTGGTGAAGTCCACGATGTCGACGAAGAGCACGCTGACCTGACGCCGGTCCTCCTGCACCACGACGACGTGGTCCCGCAGCGGTTGGCCGCAGCTGGTGCAGAAGTTGACCTCGGTGCTGTTGGTGTGCCCGCAGTGCGCACAGTTGATCCCGAGCGGCTGGCCGCACCCGCCGCAGAAGCGGTCGTCCGGCCCGGCCGCACGGGCGCAGTGTCCACACTTGAGGTCGATGGTCAGCTCCGTGGGCGAAAGAGGTCAGTATCGCGTCCGGCCTGCCCAGTCGGGTACCCGACGTGCGGGCGGGCAACGTCATCGATCGGTCGGGGTTAGTGTTCCGTACCAGGAAGTTTCATGTCAGGGAGAGTGTCGTGCAGGTACGACTGTCCGCCTCGTGGACCGATCCGGGTGGCACGCTGTGGGCGCCGGGCGACACGGTCGACGTCGATGCGGTCACTCTCGCCGAACTGGAGGAGCAGGGCATGGTGGAAGAGCCTGAGGGTCAGTCGGGCGGGTCGGGGGAGACCACGACCACCTCGTCGAGCACGTCCACGGCCGGTAAGCCGACCGACCCGAAGAAGATCGGTCCGGGGCCGGGTGCGCCGCCGGCCGACAGCACGGAGAACTGATCGTCGGAGTGCGGCCGGCGGGCCACCGGTCCGCCGGCCGCACTCATCGGCAGCCTCACCCGTTGACCGCCGCGAACCTGCCCGGCGCCGGCAGCCGTAGCCCCAGGGCCCGGGTGAGCAGGGGAGCGACGATTGCCAGGGTGGCCAGCACACCCAACCCCGAGATGATCAGCACCCATCGTGGCCCGACCACCGCCAGCAGCGGTGCGCCGACGGCGTAGGCGAGGGCCTCCGCCGCGTACGGGAACATGTAGACGGTGCCGAACACCACGCCGAGCCGGTCGGCCGGCACGTTCTGCTGGATGAGGGTGTCGGCGGCGACGTTGTGCCAGCCCGCGCCGACACCGGCCACCGCCTGACCGGCGATGGCGAGCGCGATCACCGGGCTGAGGCCGGTGACCAGCGTTCCGGCACCGAGCGCGAGCAAGGCGCCGTAGAGGACCAGGTCCAAACGGATGCGTACGCCGGTTCTCGCCAGGCACAGGGGGCCGAGCACCATGCCGACGCCGTAGGCGGTGCCCAGCAGGCCGATCGTGACCTCGGTGGCGCCCAGTTCGGCGCGTCCGAGGGGGACGATGGCGAGGTTGTCGAGCGCGGCGAACGCCACCATCACCAGGAACCCGACCGAGACCGCGCGGACGACGCTGTGCCCCCGGACCACTCGCAGCCCTGCGCGCAGCACCGTGTGCAGTGGCTCGGGCCGGCGCGTGGCCCCGGTCGCGGAAAGCGTCCGGACTCCGCCGATCAGCAGCGCGGAGAGCACGAAGGTCGCCGCGTCCACCAGCAGCGTGGCGGTCAGCCCGATGCTCGCCAGCAGGAGGCCGCCGACGGCCGGTCCGGCGGCGATCCCGATGTTGACACCCGTGGCGAGTTGCGCGTTCGCCGCCGGCAGTTGCTCGCGTTCGACCAGGCGGGGGAGCAGGCTCCGACCGGCGGGAGTGAACGCGGTGGCGGCCGTGGTGGCCGCGGTGATCAGCGCCAACAGGACGGGCAGGGGTGGCGCGAGCAGCGCGACGGCGAGGTAGATCAACGCCTGGGCGGAGTCACAACCGATCATCAGTCGACGCTGGTCGAATCGGTCGGCCAGGGCGCCGAGTAACGGCCCGAACAGCCGGGGCACCGTCGACGCCAGCAGCAGCAGAGCGACCGCGCCGCCGCCGTGCCGGTCGTAGACCGCGATCAGCAGCGCTGTCCGGGCCAGCTGGTCGCCGACGTACGACACCAGGCGTGCCGACCAGTAACGACGAAATGCGACATTGCCGCGGAGTAATGACATGACCGGTGGCTCCTCACTGCTGCGGGTATGTCGGCACGGGCCCTGGAACAGGGGTCGGCGCGGCAACCTTGTCAGCGCGGTGTGGCGGCCAACAACCGCCCTTCAGCCAGTGATTCATGTCGATTTGTCCTATTTTGTCCCACCCCTCCACGTCGTAGCGTCCTCGGCAAGACAGACACGATCCATCGACCAGGGAGACGACATGGCAACCACGACAACGACCACCACGACCGCGAGCGGCTGGGCCGGGCCGGGCATCTGGGCTGGGCCGGGATTCTGGGCGGGACCGGGCTTCTGGGTGGGTCCCGGCTACCAGTCGGACGCGGCCCGCTGGCTCGGCCCGACCCGTTGGATCGGCCCGACCCGCTGAGCACGACGCGCTGAACCGCGAGAACGGTGACGCCGGCTGCCACTGGCAGCCGGCGCAGCCGTGCGTACGGATGGGAGGGTTGGCCGACGACGGCCGACGGGCGTCCCGATCGGACCCCCGAGGGGCGACGAAGCTGGGGCAGGCCGGACGGTCAGCGGTCGTTCATGCCGGCGCGGCGGCGTAGCGCGGCCACATCCGTCACCACGATCCGGCGGCCCTCGGTCCGCAGCCAGCCACGGCTCGCGAACGAGCCGATCGCCTGGTTGACGCTCTGCCGGGAACCACCGGCCATCTCGGCCAGTTGGCTCTGATTGAGCTCGATCGTGATCATCGGCGCCTGGCTCTCGCCGGCCAACCGGACCAGCGTCTTGGCCACCCGACCGGGCAGGTCGAGGAAGACGTGGTCGGCGTTCTGCTCGGTGAGCCGGCGGATCAGACCGCCCAGCGAGCGCATCACCGCGTCCAGGATGCGCGGGTTGGAGTGCACCAACTCCATGAACGCTCCCCGCGAGAGCGCGAGCGCCGCGCAGTCCTCGATGGCCTCCGCCGAGGCGGACCGGGTGGACGCGTCGAGCAGGGAGACCTCACCGAGCACGTCCGGTGGACGGATAACCGACAGCACGGCCCGCTCGCCGGTGGGTGCGGTGCGAAACACGGCCACCGCGCCACGGCGCAGCACGATCAGCGACTCGCCGGGGTCGTTCTCCACGAAGAGCAACTGCCCCTTGCGGTAGGTACGCGGAACGGCGGCAGCGATGACACGCTGCCGCACCTCGGGTTCCAACCCGGCGAACATCTCGACACCCGTGAGCGCGTCACCCGGCTCTGGCAGGCGAACATCCACGGCCCAACCCCTCCCCATGGACCACAACTCGCTCACCGGGCGAACCTGATGGGCCCCGACTAGGTGAACTGACACCAATTCGGCGTCCGGCAGCGGTACACATCAGATCATGACGGTCCGGTCGCTTGCTGTACACCCCTCGAAGCACTTCCGTGACCGTCACGAGCTGTGACGCGTCGTTCACGAGGTGTCGCCACGGCGAGGTTCACCTCGGGGTGGGCCCCGCCGGGCGGGGCCGGTCGGCGGTGGGCGAAGATGCCCGGAATGGTCTACCGCTACTTCTACGACTGCGAGTTCATCGAGGACGGCACGACCGTCGACCTCGTCTCGATCGGTGTCGTCGACGAGTACGGCCGCGAGTTCTACGCGGTCTCCACCGAGTTCGACGACTCCCGCGCCGTGCCCTGGGTCCGACGCAACGTGCTGGACAAGCTGCCCTCCCCGGCGGATCGGGCCTGGCGCTCCCGTGAGCGCATCCGTGACGACCTGTACGACTTCCTTATCGAGCCGATCCGGGACCGGCCGGGGGAGCAGTTGGAACTGTGGGCCTGGTTCGCCGCGTACGACCACGTGGTGCTCGCCCAGCTCTGGGGTGCGATGCCGGCGCTGCCCCGCGAGATTCCCCGCTACACCAAGGAACTGCGGCAACTCTGGGACGACCGGGGTAGGCCGACCCTGCCGGACGCGGACTCGGCCCGGCACGACGCCCTGGTCGACGCGCGGCACAACCTGGCCCGCTGGCGGGCGATGACCGCCCGGTGAGTGGAGCCACGCCACCGCAGGTTTGACCGGTTCTGTCCCGGGCACGGTTCGACCAGCCGAGCCGAGGGAGATTGCCATGAGCGACCAGCCGACCAGCGCCGCGCAGGCACGCGCCCGGGTCACCGAGTTGGCCCGGACGGCGCGGATCTGCATGCTCACCACGACCGCTCTGGACGGGCGGCAGGTGAGTCGACCCATGGGGCTGCAGGAGGCCGAGTTCGACGGCGACCTGTGGTTCTTCGCCCACGCCGACTCGGCCAAGGTCCGCCAGATCCGGGTGAACCCGGAGGTCAACGTCGCCTTCTCCGACCAGCGGCACAACGCGTGGGTGTCGATCTCCGGCACCGCCACCGAGGGGTTCGACCGGGACCGCGCCGAGCAGCTGTGGAACCCGCTGCTCACGGCGTGGTTCCCCGAGGGGCTGGACACCCCCGGCCTCAGGTTGATCAAGGTGCACACCAGTTCCGCCGAGTACTGGGACTCGCCGAGCAGCACCGTGGTGAACCTGTTCGGTTACGCGAAGGCGGCGGTCACCGGCCGGCCGCCGAAGGCCGGCGAGAACCACGAGGTGACCTACTGACCGGGGGCGGGTGGCCGGGGCGCGCTGTCGCCGTACCGGCGGGCCGACTACAGTGCGCAGTGACGGCCCGCCCCGGGCCGGCAACGGCGCCGATGGTCTGACCTGACACATACCCTGGGGCATTTCGGGCTTTACCTGATGCTCCAGGAGGATGAGCGGATCATGCGTATCGGCGTGCTCACCGGCGGCGGCGACTGCCCCGGTCTCAACGCGGTCATCCGGGCGGTGGTCCGCAAGGGCGTCGCCACTTACGGTCACGAGTTCGTGGGCTTCCGGGATGGCTGGAAGGGCCCGCTGGAGGGTCTGTCCCGTCCGCTGGGGATCGCCGACGTCCGCGGCATCCTGCCCCGCGGCGGCACCATCCTCGGCTCGTCCCGGACCAACCCGTTCAAGATCGAGAACGGCGTCGAGCGGATCAAGGACAACCTCGCCGCCCAGGGCGTGGACGCGCTGATCGCGATCGGCGGCGAGGACACCCTCGGCGTGGCCACCAAGCTGCACGAGCTGGGCGTCAACGTCGTCGGCGTGCCGAAGACGATCGACAACGACCTCGGCGCCACCGACTACACCTTCGGCTTCGACACCGCGGTCAACATCGCGATGGAGGCCATCGACCGGCTGCACACCACCGCGGAGAGCCACCACCGCACCCTGGTCGTCGAGGTGATGGGCCGGCACGCCGGCTGGATCGCCCTGCACGCCGGCCTCGCCGGCGGCGCCAACGTGATCCTGCTGCCCGAGCGTCAGTTCGACGTCGACCAGGTGGCCGGCTACGTCGAGAAGCGCTTCCAGCACCAGTACGCGCCGATCGTCGTGGTCGCCGAGGGCGCCCAGCCGCTCGACGGCCAGATGGTCCTCGCCAACCAGGAGCTCGACTCGTTCGGCCACGTCCGCCTCGGCGGCATCGGCCAGTGGCTCGCCGAGCAGCTGGAGGCCAAGACCGGCAAGGAGGCCCGCACCGTGGTGCTGGGCCACATCCAGCGCGGTGGCACCCCGACCGCCTTCGACCGGGTCCTCGCCACCCGCCTGGGCCTGCAGGCCATCGACGCCGTCAACGACGGCGACTGGGGCAAGATGGTCGCGATGCAGAGCACCGACATCGTCCGGGTGCCCCTCGCCGAGGCCACCCGCGAGCTGAAGACCGTGCCGCTGGAGCGGTACGCCGAGGCCGAGGTCTTCTTCGGTAGCTGATCGATCGTCGGTGGCGCGGCGGGCCTGCGGGTCCGCCGCGCCACGACCCGATGCGAGGGGGTACGGGCCGACATGTCAGCCGGAGTGCACACGGTCGCGGTGATCGGCGCGGGCAAGATCGGTGAGCTGATGCTCTCCGGGCTGCTGCGCTCAGGGTGGCCGGTGGACCGGCTGCTGGCCACCGCCCGCCGGCCCGCTCGCGCCGAGGAGTTGACCGCCCGCTACGGCGTACGGGTGGTCGACAACCTGACCGCGGTGGACGAGGCAGCGGTGCTCGCGGTCTCGGTGAAGCCGCAGGACGCTGCCGCCCTGCTCGACGAGATCGGCCCCAAGGTGCCGGCCGACAAACTCGTCATCTCGCTCTGCGCCGGTCTGCCCACCAGCTTCTTCAACCGCCGGTTGCCCGACGGCACCCCGGTGGTGCGGGTGATGACCAACACCCCGGCGCTGGTCGACGAGGCGATGACCGCGATCTCCGCCGGCGCGTACGCCACCGGGGCACACCTGACGTTGGCCGAGGAGATGTTCAAGCCGCTCGGCCAGACGATCCGCGTGCCCGAGTCGCAGCAGGACGCGGTCACCGCGCTCTCCGGCTCCGGCCCGGCCTACTTCTACCTGCTGGTCGAAGCCATGATCGACGCGGGAATCCTGCTCGGGCTGCCCCGCCAGGTGGCGCACGAGTTGATCGTGCAGACCGCGATCGGGTCGGCAGTGATGCTGCGCGACTCCGGCGAGCACCCGGTCAAGCTGCGCGAGGCGGTCACCTCGCCGGCCGGCACCACCATCTCCGCGATCCGTGAGCTGGAGAAGCACGGCGTACGCGCGGCGCTGCTCGCCGCGCTGGAAGCCGCCCGGGACCGCGCCCGCGAGCTGGCAGCCCAGGCGGACTGAGCGTTCCGGCGCGCTGCGCTGAGGCGTTCCGGGCGCGTTGCGCCGACTTAGTTCCGAGCGCGTCGCGCTGAAGCGTTCGGGGCGCGTTGCGCTGAGGCGTTCGGGGCATGTCGCGCGGGGGTGCGTGCCGCATACTGGCCCGGTGTTCACACTCGCCCAGGCCCGGCACCTGGTGGCCACTCTGCAGCCGCGCATCGACGAGCTGATCCGGGTTCGGGCCGACCTGGCCGAGCTGCGCGTCGACCTGGCCGACCACGGCGTGAGCGCCCTCGGCGGGCTGGCCGAGGTGAAGGCGCTGGAGGCTGGGCTGCACGCCGTCGTCGACGAGCTGCACCAGCACAACATCCAGGTCAAGGGCATCGCGCCGGTGCTGCTCGACTTCCCTGGCGAGCGGGCCGGCCGCGCCGTGCTCTGGTGCTGGTTGGAGGGCGACTCCGACGTGCGCTGGTACCACCGGGCCGAGTGCGGCTTCGCCGGCCGCCGCCCCGTCTGACCCGCAGCCCTCCCGCGCGCCGCCCGTGGTCTCGCGCCGCCAGTGGTCTCGCGCACTCTCGTGCGCGCTCACCCCTTGATCGACTCGGGTTCATGAAAGGCGCGGTATCCAAGGGCGCGGGACACCCCGATTTCCGTGAAACCGAGTCGATCAAGGGGTGTGAAGCCGAGTGAATCAAGGAGATCGCGGGCTCAGCCTGCCGCGGACGACGGCAGGACCGGGTCGGAGGCCTCGGTCACCGCGAACACCACCACGTTGTCGACGTAGTGCCCCCGCCGCCGGTCGAAGTCGCCCCCGCAGGTGACCAGGCGCAGCTCCGCCCCGGGGGTCGGCCCGTAGACCACGGCCGTCGGAAACCGATCCTTGCGGGTACGCAGCGACCCGGTCACCCGGAACGACAACCGCTGCCCGCCGCGCCACACCTCCACCAGGTCGCCGGGCCGTAGCTCACCGAGCCGGGCGAAGACCGCCGGGCCGCGTCGTGAGTCCAGATGCCCGGCGAAGACGGCCGGGCCGGTGTCGCCGGGGGACGGGCCACCGCCGTACCAGCCAACGGTGTCGAAGTCGCCCGGCGGGATCAGCGTCCCGGCGCGGTCCAGACCCAGCACGGTGAGCGGTGAGTCGACGCCGATGCGCGGTACGCGTACCCGCGTGGGTGGACCGTGTGGCGTGGGCGCGGCGGCCACCGACGGGCAGTCGTCGCCGCAGCCGGGGTGCCAGCTCGCCACCGGTGGTGGCGGGCCGGTGGCGAGCAACCCGCCCCCGGGGCCGGCGGCCAGCCCGACCCCGGGGCCGGCGGCCAGCCCGACCCCGGTGCCGGCGGCCAGGCAGACCGCCGCGCCGGCCGCGACCAGCGCGGCCAGCGGTACCCGGCGGTCGCGGTGCCGCCGGATCGACGGGCCCGGTCCGGTGCTCACCAGGTGGTGCGCCGCCGACGCCAGAGCAGCAGGGCCACCGCGCCGGCCGCCGCGGCCAGACCGCCGACCACCAGGGGGTACGCGTCGAGCCCGGCCCCGGCGATGCCACCAGCACCGGTGTCCACCCCGCCGGCCGGGACGACGGTGCCGCCCTCGGCGTCGCGGCGCAGCTCGGCGGTGAGCCCGCCCTGCCGTGCGTCGAGCACCAGCAGCGAGTAGACCGCGCCGCCGGTGAGCCGCACCTCGGCGTCGGCGCTCGGGCCACCGGCACCCGTCAGCTTCAGCCGCCAACTGCCCGGCTCGACCTGCTGGTAGTCGGTCGTGGTGGCGAACTGCACCCCGTTGGCGATCATCGGGCCGTCGGCGGCGGCCACGTCGAGCACCGGGGTCCGCACCGACGCCTGCACGACCCGCACCTTGGCGCGGCCGTTGGTGGGGGCGCTGAGATCGTCGGTGAGCACCCGCAGGCCAAGGTCGGCGTGCCGACCGACACCGGCCACCGTGAAGGCGTCGCCGCTGGTCACCGCGACCTCGGTGGTGAGCACCGGGGGATCGCTGGCGGGCGCGCCGGCCTCCCGCATGGCCACCGCGTACCGGCCCGGAGCGAGTTCGAGGTAGTCGGAGACCACGCCGTAACCGACCCCCGGGAAGACCTGCGGTTTCGCCGAGCCGGGCGCGGCCAGGTAGACGTCCACCGCCGGGGTGTCCGGGGAGAGGTGAGCGAGCCGGACGTACCCGACGGTGTCCGCGCCGGGCGCGGCGGTGGCCGGAACCGGAAAGGCGGCGGCGAGGGCGGCGGTGAGCAGGAGTACGCCGGAGCCGGCCAGCAGCCGGCGGGGCGCGGTACGGAGCGTGTGCATGTCGCCTCCGGAAGCACGTTCGGTGAGCGGGCGGCAACCCAGAGACACAGGGTCCCGTGAACAGGACTGCGGCGCAAGTTGCCACAGCGGGTGTTTCTTGGTGCCGTCCCGGCTGTGCTGTCTCCTGCTGTCGGCGGGCGACGCCCGCTACCGGACGGCGAGGAAGCCGAACAGGTCGGGCACGCCACCCGGTCCGGCCTCGACCACCCGGACCAGCCGGAGGCCGGCGGCCACTGTCGCGGTGAGCAGATCGGCGAGCGGCACGTGCCAGGCGCCGACCCGCGCCCGGACGCCCTGCGTGTTCCAGCTGTCGAAGCTCAGCGCCCGTTCGGCGTAGCGCTCGTCGACGACCACGCGCGGATGCTGACTCCAGTCGGCGAACGCGCCAACGAAACACGGGTGCACGCCCACGTGCACGAACCGCCCGCCGGGGCGCAGCACCCGGGCCACCTCGCGCAGCACGGCCGGATAGTCGGGCAGGTCGGTGCTGGCCAGCACGCACATCGCCGCCGGCAGCGACGCGTCGCCGACCGGTAGGGCGATCGCGTCGCCCCTGGCCACCGGCAGGCGGCCGTTCGCGTGCCGCAGCTGCCCACCGGACAGGTCCACGCCCACCGGCGTCCAACCCAGACCCGCCGGGACCGAGGCGTGCGCACCGGTGCCGCAGCAGATGTCGAGACAGGGCCCCTCGCCCGTGCCGAGCAGGTCCGCCACCGTCGCGTGCACCCGCCGGAGATAGTCGCCGCCGCCCGAGATGAAGCCCTCGTACCAGTCCGCGTGCGCGTCGTACGCGGCGCTCCTCGTCGCCCCCATTCGCTGAGGCTACGAACCGACACCGAAGCCGCGACACCCGTTCTTCCGAGGGCAGAACCTGGGGCTGGCCGGTCGTTTGCGTGCGCTCACCAGTGGTTAATGAACCGCAATGACGGCGGTTGTCGATGCGGACGGCATCCGATACCGGCGCTCCCGTAGTCGGGTGCTGGCCCGGGTGGCCTGCGCGGGAGTGGTGGTTCTGCCGGCCTTCGCGTTGCTCTGCGTTGCGTTCGGCAAGCCCTGGTACGACCCGCTTCCGCACGGGCCGATACTTCTGCTGGCGGCGGTCCGCTTCCCCTTGCAGCTGCGGCGTCAGGGCGGGCTGTCGCTACGGGCCGTCGCGGACCATCGTCGTCACCTATTCTCGGTCGATGCGGGATCGCCAGGTGGCGCTGGCGTGGGCGGCCTTCGTCGTCGTCGCGCTGGTGTCCTGTGTGCTCGTTCTGCGCCGTCCGGATCGCCTCTCCGACCTGCACATCTACTACGGCGCGCTGTCCGACCTGCACGCCGGTCGGCCGTTGTACGGCTTCGAGGCGGCCAACGGCGGTCCGTTCACCTATCCGCCGTTCGCCGCGCTCGTGCTGGGGCCGATCACCGCCGTGCCGGAGGGCATCCTGCAGGGAATCTGGCTGGTGGCGACGTGCGCGGCGGTCGTCGCCATCGCCGGGACGGTCGGTGTCGCGCTGACCACCCGGCAGCCCCGGCGACCGCTCGTGATGGCGGTGGCGGCCACGGTGCTGATGCTCTCCGCACCGGTGCAGAGCAATCTGCGCTTCGGCCAGGTCAGCATCTTCATCGTGCTGATGGCCCTGCTCGACGGGGTGGGCCTGGTCCCGCCCCGGCTGCGCGGGGTGCTGGTCGGGGTCGCCTCGGCGATCAAGCTGACCCCGTTGCTGTTCGTCGTCTACTTCCTCGCCACCGGCCGCTACCGCGACGCGGGCCGCGCCGTGGCGACATTCCTGGCCTGCGCGGGGCTCGCCGGGATCGTGCTGCCCGGCGAGAGTTGGACATACTGGACCGAGGCGGTCCGGCAGACCTCACGGATCGGCAATCTGGCGTCACTGGGTAACCAGTCCGTGCACGGCATGCTGCTACGCGTCGGCGTGGACGAGGCGGCGTTGCCAGTGCTCTGGGCCACCCTGGTGGCGTTCGTCTGCGTGGCGGCCCTGCTGCGGGCGCGACAGTTGACGCGACAGGGCCGCGGCGGGCACGCGGCGGTGCTCGTCGGCTGCGCCACCGTCGCCGCGTCCCCGGTGTCCTGGACCCACCACCAGGTGTGGCCGGTGCTCGCGGCGATGCTGCTGATCGGCGCGTCCGGCATCACCCAGCGGGTGGCCGGGGGAGCGCTGCTGGCCGCCATGGTCGTCTCGTTGGGCGCGGTGCTCAGCCCGGTGTCGACGCGGCCGGGGGTGCAGTTCCTCTTCGAGAACGCCCGCGCGATCGGGGTGCTCCTGCTGTGCCTGGTCGGCTTCGGTGGCGTCGCGGTCGCCGCCGCCCGAACGCACCGGCGACCGGCGGGCCGACGGGGCTGGTTGCGGGTGGGCGTGACGGCCACCGTGGCTGTCGCGTTCTTCGCGGTACAACCGTTGCCCGCCGGTGCCGACCCGACCTTCAAGGCGTACGCCCTCGACGACGTGGTCAACCCGCGATACTTCTTCGTCTGCCGGGGCCCGGTCGAGTGCGCCGCCTACGGCACGGACGCGCCGGTCACCTTCGGCACCCGGGCCGAGAGGACCAAGGTGCGGGTCAACGGGGTGGTCTCCCCGCAGGTGACCAGGCTGGAGTACTTCTCCGCCCCGGGTGGGCCGCCCCGGGTCATTCCGCTGCTCGACGCGTACCCGGGGAGCCGGACGTTCTCGTTCCGCTCGGCCAGCATGGCGCAGGGCCGGCTCGTCGCGTACGACGCGGACGGGCGGCCGATCGCCAGCTACGACGACGAACTCGCCGCCGCCCTCCGCGGTGGGCGGGAGGCCGGCCGTTAGGCGGCTCGCCGCCGCCCTCCGCGCGAGGACCAGGTAGTCGGTCGCGGGAGGGCGGCGGCGGTTGGTCAGCGGGTGGCGGCGGCCAGGGCGGAACGCAGCTTCGCGGCGTCGCCGGTGGCCGGGTGCTCCCAGTCGGTCGGGCTGGCGGAGTAGAGCGTGCCGTACGCCGGGGTGTCCGGCTGGTAGCGCCACCCCTCGGCCAGCGGGCCGACATCCACCGCGTCGTAGCCGATCCGGTCGAGGAAGGTGGTCACCTCGGCCTTCGCGGCGGCGTCGTCACCGGCGATCGCGAGGGCGCTGCGGTCGGCCGCACCGGATGGTCGGGGGAGCGCGGCCAGGCCCTTGAAGTAGATGTTGTTGAAGACCTTGACCACCCGCGAGTTTGGCAGGTGCCGCTGGAGCAGCTCGCTGCTGGTGATCTCGCCCGAGTCCAGCTCGGGGAAGGCGCCGTCGCGCTGCGGGTAGTAGTTGTTGGTGTCGATGACGACCTTGCCGGCCAGCGGTTCGACGGGCACCGCCCGGTACGCCTTCAGCGGCACACTGACCACCACCAGGTCACCGACCTGCGCCGCGTCCTGCGTGGTGCCGGCGCTGGCGTGCTCGCCCAGGGTCTCGACCAGGTCGGTGAGGGTTTCCGGGCCTCGCGAGTTGCTCAGCACCACGTCGTAGCCGGCGTCGACGGCCAGCCGGGCCACGGTCCCGCCGATGTTGCCACTGCCGATCAGTCCCACAGTTGTCATGTTCGTTCCCAACTTCGTCCACCCACGACGAATTCCCGACCAGCTTGGTGGGTTATTCCGGTCACCCGCCTCCTGCGCCACCCCTGCCCAACGTACTGCCCGCGCTGCGCACCCGACGGCGGCTCGAACGTGTTGATCAAGAGGTTTGCGTCAGCACCGGGCCCGATGCTGACGCAAACCTCTTGATCAAGGCAGGTGGGGGCAGCGTGGGTGGCGGTGGGGTGGGTGGCGGCAACGCGGGTGGGGTCAGGCTGGGGTCGGGAGGGTTTTCTCGATGGCCGCGCGCAGGTCGCTGGAGTCGGGCTCGACCGTGGGGGCGAACCGGGCGGCGACCGAGCCGTCCGGGGCCACCAGGAACTTCTCGAAGTTCCAGCGCACATCACCGGTGTGCCCGTCGGCGTCCGGGGTGTCCACGAGCGCGGCGTAGAGCGGGTGCCGGTCGGGGCCGTTGACGTCGACCTTCTCGGTCAGCGGGAAGGTGACCCCGTAGTTGACCTGGCAGAAGTCACTGATCTCGGCGGCGCTGCCCGGCTCCTGCCCGGCGAACTGGTTGCACGGGACGCCGAGCACCACCAGGCCCCGGTCGGCGTAGGAGTCGGCGAGCGTCTGGAGGCCGGCGTACTGGGGGGTGAGGCCGCAGCGGGAGGCCACGTTGACGACCAGCATCGCCTTGCCGCGGTGGCGGGCCAGGTCGGCGGGGCCGCCGTTGAGGGCGTCGATCGGGATGTCGAAGACGGTCATGGGCCGAGGCTACGCGCCGGCCGGGCGTCGACCGGGGGTGGGCGTGGCGTACGCACTCCGTGCACCAGGAGAAATCGAAACATGCACATCTTGACGAACTGATGACGCCGTGAGTACGGTCTCACCATCTCTTTTGGAAGGTTTCCTAACAGTTCGGGAGACGCCTCATGAAAAGATCGCTCCGCCGGGCCCTCTGGGCCGGTGCCGTGGTCGCCCTGACCGTCGCAGCGGTGCCGGTCACCACCGCGTTCGGCGCCGGCACGGTCACCACCACCTTCACCAAGGCGCAGGACTGGGGGACCGGTCACGAGGCGAAGGTGACCGTCACCAACGGTTCCAGCGCCACGGTCGCCACCTGGCGCATCGAGTTCGACCTGCCGTCGGGCACCACCATCACCAGCGCGTGGGACGCCGACGTCACCAGCAGCGGCAGCCACTACGTCGCGGTCAAGAAGAGCTGGGCCGGCAGCCTCGCCCCCGGCGCCTCGTTCAGTTGGGGCTACAACGGCAGCGGCGCCTACAAGGCACCGCTGAACTGCACCATCAACGGTGTCGCGTGCGGCGGCGGGACGACTCCGCCGACCACGACTCCGCCGACGACCACCCCACCGACGACGACCCCGCCCACCACACCACCCACCACGCCGCCGCCGACCACCAACCCGCCGAACCCGGGCGGCAAGAAGATCGTCGGCTACTTCGCCGAGTGGGGCGTCTACGGGCGCAACTACCACGTCAAGAACATCCAGACCAGCGGCTCGGCCGCCAAGCTGACCCACATCCTGTACGCCTTCGGCAACACCACCGGCGGCCGTTGCGCCATCGGTGACAGCTACGCCGACTACGAGAAGGCGTACACCGCGGCGGAGAGCGTGGACGGCGTCGCCGACACGTGGGACCAGCCGCTACGCGGCAGCTTCAACCAACTGCGCAAGCTCAAGCAACTCAACCCGCACCTCAAGGTGATCTGGTCGTTCGGTGGCTGGACCTGGTCCGGCGGCTTCACCCAGGCCGCGCAGAACCCGGCCGCGTTCGCCGAGAGCTGCTACAACCTGGTCGAGGACCCGCGCTGGGCGGACGTCTTCGACGGCATCGACGTCGACTGGGAGTACCCCAACGCCTGCGGTCTGAGCTGTGACACCAGCGGCCCGAACGCGTTCAAGAACGTGATCAGCGCGTTGCGGTCGAGGTTCGGGTCCAGCGCCCTGGTCACCGCCGCCATCACCGCGGACGGCAGCAACGGCGGCAAGATCGACGCCACCGACTACGCCGGGGCGATCGGCAACCTCAACTGGCTGATGCCCATGACCTACGACTACTTCGGCGCCTTCGCCGCCCAGGGTCCGACGGCACCGCACTCCCCGCTCACCTCGTACACCGGCATCCCACAGCAGGGCTTCAACTCCGACGCGGCGATCCAGAAGCTCAAGAGCAAGGGCATCCCGGCCAACAAGCTGCTGCTCGGCATCGGCTTCTACGGTCGCGGGTGGACCGGTGTCACCCAGGCCGCTCCGGGCGGCAGCGCCACCGGCGCGGCACCCGGCACCTACGAGGCGGGCATCGAGGACTACAAGGTCCTCAAGAACACCTGCCCGGCCACCGGCACCGTCGGCGGCACCGCGTACGCCAAGTGCGGCAGCAACTGGTGGAGCTACGACACCCCGTCGACCATCAACGGCAAGATGACGTACGCGAACAACCAGGGCCTCGGTGGCGCGTTCTTCTGGGAGCTCTCCGGTGACACGAGCAACGGCGAACTCATCGGCGCCATCAAGGGCGGTCTCGGCTGAGCCGACGGCCGACGCACCACCCACACGGCGGGGAGGGGCCCGCACCGTCCCTTCCCGCCCGTGACGCAGCGGCCCGGTCGACGTCCGACGTCGACCGGGCCGCCGCCGTTGGGTTCAGTCAGCTCGATGTGGCAGACTCGCGGCTCGGCACGTTTCGATCTCACCGTCGACGGAGGTGATCATGCGCCCGACCCATCGCACGCTGGCGGCGACCGCCGCCGGGCTGGTGTTGCTGCCGGTCGCCCTGGTCGGTTGCGGGATCGGTGGTGGGGGCGAGAAAGAGTCGGCCACCGGGCCGGCCCGAGCCCCCGCCGAGGAGGCCACCGCCCGCTCCCGTGAGCGGGTGCAGGCGTACCTCGACGCCATGGCGGCCAAGGATGTCGCCGCCGGGCGCAGCCAGCTCTGCGCGCTGCTGCACGACGGCTTCGACCTGGGTGCCACCGGCCCCAACGGTGACTTCGCCGACCACTTCAAGGTCCCCGAGGCGACCATCACCGACATCCGGCCCGGTCCGCTCGGGCAGCAGGTCAGCGTCTCGGTCTCGGTCGCGGTCGGCAAGCGCACCGTCACCCGGCCGTTGGTCTTCACCGTCACCAGGGACGGAAGCGACTGGTGCATCGCCGGGGAAGCGCCGGGCGCCGGCTCGACCGCCAGCCCGAGGCCGAACGATGCGGTCGTCCCCTCGCCCGCATCCTGACCAGCGCCCGGCGGATTGATCTCCCATCTGCCGGAACCATCCCCCTCGCCGCCCGGGCATCCCGGCCGTCGCCGTACGCTTTCTGTCATGCGCCATGAGTGGCACCAGCTGAGCCATCCCGGGGTGGGCAGCCCCGGCCTGCAGACCAGCCGACCGACCGTCGACTCCGCCGAGGACGCCGCGCTCGGCCTGGACCGATGGCGGGAGCTGCCCCGCGAGCAGATCCCGCCGTGGTCCGACCCGGCCGCCGTGGCCGAGGTCTGCAAGGTTCTCGACACCGTGCCCTCGGTCGTCGCGCCCTACGAGGTCGACCAGCTGCGGCAGAAGCTCGCCCTGGTCTGCGAGGGCAAGGCGTTCCTGTTGCAGGGCGGCGACTGCGCCGAGACGTTCGCGGACAACACCGAGAGTCACCTGCTGGCCAACGCCCGCACCCTGCTCCAGATGGCGATCGTGCTCACGTACGGCGCGTCGCTGCCGGTGGTCAAGGTCGCCCGGGTCGCCGGGCAGTACACCAAGCCCCGCTCGCTGCCGACTGACGCTCGCGGGCTACCCGCGTACCGTGGCGACATGATCAACTCGCTGGAGGCCGACCCGGCCGCCCGGGTCGCCGACCCGCAGCGCATGATCCGCGCGTACGCCAACTCGGCGGCGGCCATGAACATGCTCCGGGCGTACCTCGCTGGCGGGCTCGCCGACCTGCACGCCGTGCACGACTGGAACAAGGGCTTCGTGAAGAACTCCCCGGCGGGGGAGCGCTACGAGGCGATCGCCCGGGAGATCGACCGGGCGCTGGCCTTCATCCGGGCCTGCGGCATGACCGACGACGAGGCGCTGCGCACCGTCACGCTCTACTGCTCCCACGAGGCCCTCGCCCTGGAGTACGACCGGGCGCTCACCCGGGTCTCCGACCGTCGGGCGTACGGGCTCTCCGGGCACTTCCTCTGGATCGGTGAGCGCACCCGGCAGATCACCGGCGCGCACATCGACTTCATCTCCCGCATCGCCAACCCGATCGGGGTGAAGCTCGGCCCGACCACCTCCCCCGACGAGGCGATCGAGCTGTGCGAGAAGCTCAACCCGGACAACATCCCCGGCCGACTCACCCTGATCAGCCGGATGGGCAACCACCGCGTACGCGACGCCCTGCCGCCGATCGTCGCCAAAGTCACCGCCGCGGGGGCCAAGGTGGTCTGGCAGTGCGACCCGATGCACGGCAACACGCACGAGTCGTCCAACGGCTACAAGACCCGGCACTTCGACCGCATCGTCGACGAGGTGCTGGGCTACTTCGAGGTGCACCGGGGCCTCGACACCCACCCCGGTGGCCTGCACGTCGAGTTGACCGGCGAGGACGTCACCGAATGCCTCGGCGGCGCCCAGGGCATCGAGGATCTCGACCTGCCCGACCGGTACGAAACCGCCTGCGACCCGCGACTGAACACTCAGCAGTCGCTGGAGTTGGCCTTCCTGGTAGCGGAGATGTTGCGTGGCTGATCTTGTTGACCTGCGGTCCGACACGGTGACCCGGCCGACCGCCGGGATGCGGGAGGCGATGGCCAGCGCCGAGGTCGGTGACGACGTCTACGGCGAGGATCCGAGCGTCAACGCCCTCGAAGCCGAGGTCGCCGCCCTGTTCGGGCACGAGGCGGCGCTGTTCGCCCCGAGTGGGTCCATGGCCAATCAGATCGCTCTGCAACTGCTGGTGTCACCCGGCGACGAGTTGCTCTGTGACGCCGACGCGCACGTGGTCACGTACGAGATCGGTGCCGCGGCCGCGTACGGCGGGATCTCCTCGCGGACCTGGCCGGCGGTGGGCGCGGACATCGACCCGGAGATGGTGGCCGGGATGATCCGGCCGGACGGCTACTTCGCCGTCCCCACCCGCGCGATCGCCGTCGAGCAGACCCACAATCGCGGTGGCGGCGGGGTGATTCCGTTGGCCACCCTGCGGGATCTGCGCGGGGTCGCCGACGAGGCGGGCGTCGCACTGCACTGCGACGGCGCCCGGATCTGGCACGCGCACGTCGCCGACCAGGTGCCGCTGATCGAGTACGGTCGGCTCTTCGACACGCTGTCGGTGTGCCTCTCCAAGGGGCTCGGCGCGCCGGTCGGTTCGGTGGTGGTGGGCAGCGCTGACAAGATCGAACGGGCCCGGGTGATCCGTAAGCGGATGGGCGGTGGCATGCGCCAGGCCGGCATTCTCGCCGCCGCCGGCCGGTACGCGCTCGCCCAGCACATCGACCGGTTGGCCGACGACCACGCGAAGGCGGCCCGGCTCGCCGAGGCGGTCGCGCCGTTCGGCGTGTTGGCCACCACGGTTCGCACCAATCTGGTCGCGCTGGACCTCACCAAGCACACCCTGGACGCACGGGCCCTGGCCGCCGCGGCGCGGGCCGAGGGCGTACTGATCTCGGTGCTCGGCCCCCGCACCGCCCGCCTGGTCACCCACCTGGGCGTCAGCGACGCGGACATCGACCGCGCCGTCGCAGCCCTACCCCGCATCCTGGCCAACGCCTGACCCCCACCCACCTCGGTGATCAAAAGGTTTGCGTCAGGTTCCGGCCTGCGGGTGACGCAAACCTCTTGATCAACCTGGTGGGGTTCCCGGTGGGGTCTGGTGGGGTTCCGGTCAGGGGTGGGACAGGCGGGTGAGGGTGCTGATGTCGGCGGCGTGGCCGATGTGCTTCTCGCTGGGGGTCTCCACGACGATCGGGACGCCGGCGGTTGCCGGGTGGGCCATCAGCTCGGCGAAGGCCGGCTCGCCGATGGTGCCCTTGCCGATGTTCTCGTGCCGATCCCGGGTGGAACCGCACAGATCCTTCGAGTCGTTGGCGTGGATCAGCCGCAGCCGGTCCGCACCGACCGTGGCCACCAGGGTGTCCAGGGTCGCCGTCATGCCGCCCTCCGCCGCCAGGTCGTGGCCGGCCGCCCAGGCGTGGCAGGTGTCGAAGCAGACTCCGAGCATGGGGTGCCCGTCCACCGCGTCCAGGTAGGGCCCCAGCTGCTCCACCCGGGAGGCGAGGGACCGGCCTCCGCCCGCGCTCGGCTCGACCAGCAACATCGGCCCGCCAGCGTCGGCGGCCCAGTCGAGCAGCGGCAGCAACGCCTGGCGGACCTGCCGCATCGCCGCCTCGGCGTGCCCCTCGTCCACCGAACTGCCCGCGTGGAACACCACCCCCCGCGCGCCGATAGCCACGCCCCGACGTAGCGCGTGCGCCAGCGTCTGGGTCGACTTCTCGACTGTGGCCGGGGTGGGCGAGCCGAGGTTGACCAGCAGCGCGGCGTGGATGAACGCGGGAATGCCCCGCTCGGCGCAACCGTCGCGGAACAGGGCGTCCTGCCCGGGGTCGCCGGGGGGCAGTGCCCAGCCCCGCGAGTTGGAGACGTAGACCTGCACCACCCGCGCGCCGGTCGCGTCGACGTACGGCAGGGCGGCCTTCGCCAGCCCACCCGAGGTCGGAGTGTGCGCGCCCACCGGACGCGTGGAGACCGCCGGCATCAGAAGCACGTCAGGATGACCGGGGTGCCCGGAGCCACCTGCGAGTTCTCGCCCGGAAGCTGGACCCGGACCACGGCGTTCGGGTTGACCGCCACCGTCACCGGGAAGCCCTGGCTCTCCAACGCCTGCTTGGCCTGCTGGCACGGCAGGTCGATCATCCGCGGCATGACGATCAGCGGTGGCCCCTTGCTGACGTCCAGCTTGACCTGGGCGCCCTTCTCCACGCCGGCGCCATCGGCCGGGCTCTGGCCGAGGATCTCGTCCTTCGGCTTGTCGGAGTCCTTGTAGGTCTCCACCAGTTCCAGATTGAGCTGGGCCAGGGTCGTCCGGGCCTCGGTCAGGCTCTTGCCGACCAGGTTCGGCACCGTCACCGGCGCCCTGCCCCGGCTCAGAATGAGGGTGATCTTCGTGCCTGGTTTGACCTCGGCGCCCACCTTGGGGGAGCTGTCCAGCACGACCCCGGCCGGCAGGGTGTCGTCGTAGCGGGCGGTGCCCTTGGCCACCACCAGCTTCGCGTTGAGCAGGTCCGCCTCGGCGAGCTCGAACTCCTTGCCGATCACGTCCGGTACGGGGAAGCGCTCCGGGCCGAGGGAGAGGGTCAGGGTGATCGTGCCACCCTTGACGATCTTGGCGGCGGACGCCGGGCTCTGCCCCAGCACGCTGTCCTTCGGGGCCTTCTCGTCGAAACGCGGCTGAGCGTACTTGAGGACGAGCCCAGCACGGTCGGCCCGCGCCTGCGCCTCGGCCTTGCTCAGGCTCACCAGCTGCGGGGCGTCCGTGTAGCGGCCGACACCGAACCACCAGCCGCCGATCGCGGCCACCAGGCCCAGCGTCACCACCACAGCCGCCACGGCCAGTCGGCCACTGGGGTTGCTCAGCACCGTGCCGCGCAGTGCGGCGAGCCGCGCGCCCAGGCCCTCCGCCGGCTCCGGGGCGGCCCGACGCCGGCCCGGAGCCTGGCTGCTGGCCCCCTCGGGCAGTCGTGCCCACGCCGGGCGGTGGGGCGGCTGGACCGTCGAGACCATCATGGTCGGCTGGGAGAGCGACGGCTCGCCGCTGACCGGGCGGAGCACGGCGGTGTGGCTGTTGGCGTCGCCCAGCCGATCCCGGGCGACCTGCACCTCGGCCAACAATGCGCCGGCGTCGGCGGGTCGCGCGCCGGGATCACGCCGAGTGGCCCGCTGAACCAGGGTGTCGAGGACCGACGGCAGGCCCGGCACCAGCGTCGAGGGGGCCGGCACATCGCGGTCGACGTGCTGCCAGGCGACGTCCACCGGGCGGTCCCCGTCGTACGGCACGCGGCCGGTGAGCATCTCGAACAGCACGATGCCGGCCGAGTAGACGTCGGTGCGCGGGTCGGCGCGGCCCTCGGTGACGAGCTCCGGGGCGACGTACGCCACGGTGGCCATCAGCTGGTTGCCCTGCTCCTCGTCGGCGCTCGCCTCGACCGCCCGGGCCAGCCCGAAGTCGGCCACCTTCACGACGCTGTCGACCAGGTTGGCGACGCCGCCGGTGGGCGCCTCCGCGACCAGCACGTTCTCCGGTTTGACGTCGCGGTGCACGAGACCGGCCCGGTGCGCGGCGGCGATCGCGGCGAGCATCTGCTCGGTGATGGCCAACGCCTCGTCCGGGTTGAGTCGGCGTCGCTCGGCCAGCACGTCGCGCAGCGTGCGACCGCGGACGTACTCCATCACCAGGTACGGCAGGCCGGCGTGCGTGCCCTGGTCGTAGACCGCCACCACGTTCGGGTGGGTCAGCCGGGCGATGGTCTTCGCCTCGTCGGTGAACCGCGCCACGAAGTTGGCGATCCGGGCCCGTGCCTCACTTGCCTGGGTCGGGTGAATGATCTTGACAGCGACGGTGCGCTCAAGGCGCTCGTCGGTGGCGGTGTACACGGTCGCCATGCCACCACGGGCCACGCGACCGCGAATGCGGTAGCGCCCGTCGATCAGCGAGCCCAGCAACGTGTCGGCGACCTGAGTGTCCATCGGCAGGCAGTCTATGCGTCCAGGGGGCGAAGGATGAACAGGATGCTACAGCCGTACGCCGAACTGGTCCGTCCGGCCGCGCTCTGCGCCCCATTTTTGCTGGTCAGCGGCGATCGGGGCAGCGGGCGGTGCGGGGTCGACCGGGGTGCCGGTGGCTCGTCGCGGCGGCGGCGTGGCAGGGTGGTCGGGTGACCGAACCCGTACCCGACCAGGCCGCGCCCGGCCTGGAGCTCGCCGGCCCCACCGACCCGGCCGGCTGGTTGACCCTGCCCGACGTCGCCGAACGCCTCGACGTGTCGATCAGCAAGGTGCACCAGATGATCCGTGACCGGGAGTTGTTGGCCGTCCGCCGCGATGGCGTCCGCCGGATCCCCGCGGACCTGGTTGCCAACCAGACCGTGCTCAAGCACCTGCCCGGCGTGCTCAACCTGCTCTCCGACAACGGCTACGACGACGAGGCCATCCTGCGCTGGCTCTACGAGCCGGACGACACCCTCCCCGGTGCCACCGCCGCCGCCGCCCTCTCCGGCGACCAGGCCCGCGAGGTAAAGCGCCGAGCCCAAGCCCAAGCCTTCTAAACCCACCCACCCCACCCTCTTGCCCGCATTGATCATGAGGTTAGCGGCGCGACACGCCGAGGCGAAGGTCGCTAACCCCATGATCAACGCCGCGAGGCGGGGGGAGGGGGGAGGGTGGGGCGGGGGAGGGGGGTTAGTCGGCTCGGCGGGTTGCGGCTATGGCCAGGTCGACCAGGGCTTGGCGGGCCTCGGTGTCGAGGTCGACGGCGGTCAGCGCGGCCAGGGCGGCGTCGGTGAGGGTGACGATCCGCTGCTCGGTGCGGGCCAGCGCCCCACTTCCCGAGATCACCTCGCGGAGCTGGGCTACCCCCTGCTCGTCCAGGTTCGGGTCGCCGAGTCGGCCGAGCAGCAGCTCACGGCCCGCGTCGTCGGTGGCCTCCACGGCCGCCGCCACCAGATAGGTGCGCTTGCCCTCGCGCAGATCGTCCCCGGCCGGTTTGCCGGTCAGCGTCGGGTCGCCGAAGACCCCGAGCACGTCGTCGCGGAGTTGGAACGCCTCGCCCAGCGGCAGCCCGTACGCCGAGTAGGCCGTCCGTACGTCCTCCGGCGCGTCGGCCAGCGCGGCGCCGAGCAGCATCGGACGCTCGACGGTGTACTTCGCGGACTTGTACCGGGCGACCTTGCTGGCCCGTTCCATCGAGGTGTCGCCGGTGACCTGCGTCAACACGTCGAGATACTGCCCGACGGTCACCTCGGTGCGCATCTCGTCGAAGACCGGCCGGGCCCGGGCCAACGACCACAGATCCAGGCCCGCGGAGTGCAGCAGCTCGTCGGACCAGACCAGGCAGAGGTCACCGAGCAGGATGGCCGCGGCGTCGCCGAAACCGTCCGGGTCGCCACCCCAACCGGCCTCCCGGTGCCGGGTGGCGAACCGTCGGTGTACCGCAGGCTCACCGCGACGGGTGTCGGAGCGGTCCATCAGGTCGTCGTGGATCAGGGCGCTGGCCTGGACGAACTCCAGCGCGGCGAGGGCGGTGAGCACCTGGTCGCCGTCCACCCCGCCGGCCCCCCGGAACCCCCAGTACGCGAACGCCGGACGTAGCCGCTTGCCGCCACCGAGCACGAACGCCTCGATCGCCTCGGCCACCGGACCCAGCGCGTCGTCCACGGCGGCGAGCCGGACCCGTTGGCCGGCGAGGAACTCGGTGAGCGCCTTGTCGACGCGCTGCCGCAGGTCGGCGCGGTCGACGGGGGACACGGGAGCAGCGTGGGTCACGCTCCGACGCTAGCCGGTCGTCGTGACTCGTGCTCCACCGCCACGCGTTGTCCCGCCGGTGCGGCCGGGACCCGTTCGCCCCGCCGGTCGCGCGCGGGCCACCGGTGCGTGGCCCGGCCCGGCGGCGCGCGTCGAGCCGGCCCGTCGGGTGGCCGCGGCCGCGTCGGCGAGCACCACCAGCGGTACGTCCAGGACGACGGCGAGCCAGCCGAGCCAGAACCCGCCCGGCACGCGACGCTGCCGTTCCCACCGGGAAATCTCGTGCCGACTCAACGTCGGCACCCCGGCCACGGCACACAGCTCGGTGGCGGCTCGCTGCTGGCTCCAGCCACGGGCCAGTCGGCACCGGGCCAGCAGCGGCCCGAGCTGCGTGGGGCGCGGCGATGCGGGCGGGATCATGGGTCCTCCTGGCGGGCGTCGGCACGGTGACGACCCATCCGCCGACCGGACGGGACCGGCGTCACCGCTCGGTTGCTGACCCCCGCACGGGACCTGAGGGCCACCCCCGCCGCCCCTCCCGCACCGCCTCTTCCTACCTCGGAGGTACGACGTCTTTCCGCCCGGCGGGTCGGCCGGGCCGGGCGGCACCGGCCGCTGGGTGGGAAGGGCCTGGGTCCTGGTGCCGTCGACCGCTAGAGTCGGGTCGTGGCGCTCGGTCTTCCCTCGACACTCCCCAATCCGCAGCCGGCGATCGGGGAGCTCATCCGTGAGCACCAACCGACCTTCTCGTTCGAGTTCTTCCCACCCAAGACTCCGGCGGGAGAGCAGCTGCTCTGGCAGGCGATCCGCGAGCTGGAGTCCCTGCGCCCGTCGTTCGTGTCGATCACGTACGGCGCCGGCGGCTCGACCCGGGACACCACCGTGGCGGTGACCGAGCGGATCGCCACCGAAACCACCCTGCTGCCGATGGCCCACCTGACCGCGGTCAACCATTCCGTCGCCGAGCTGCGGCACGTGGTCGGCCGGCTCGCCGGGGTGGGCGTGCGCAATGTGCTGGCCGTTCGTGGCGACCCCCCGGGCAACCCGGGCGGTGAGTGGATCCGTCACCCCGAGGGCGTCGACTACGCCGAGGACCTGGTCCGTCTGGTGCGCGACGCCGGCGACTTCAGCGTCGGCGTGGCGGCCTTCCCGTACAAGCACCCCCGCTCGCCCGACGTGGCCAGCGACACCGCCCAGTTCGTCCGCAAGTGTCGGGCCGGCGCGGAGTTCGCGGTCACGCAGATGTTCTTCGACGCCGACGACTACCTGCGACTACGTGACCGGGTGGCCGCTGCCGGCTGTGACACCCCGATCCTGGCCGGGGTGATGCCGGTGACCCAGATCGGCACCATCGAACGGTCCGTGCAGCTGTCCGGTGCGCCGTTCCCGCCGGCGTTGGCGGCCCGTTTCGAACGCGTCGCCGACGACCCGGAGGCCGTCCGCCGGCTCGGCATCGAGCAGGCCAGCGAAATGTGCCGTCGCCTGCTGGACGAGGGCGTGCCGGGAATCCACTTCATCACCCTCAACCGGTCCACCGCGACCCGCGAGGTCTGGCAGAACCTGAAGGCCGGCGCCCGCGTGTGAACGCTGCGCCTGCGACACCTGTTGCCCGGCACGACGGTTGATCCGTGGTGGGCACACAGCTGAACTGGGATCAGTACGCCACGGCGTGGGCGCGGTTGCACGGCGGGTTCGACCCTCGGGTCGCGGCACCGGTGGTGCGCGCCTGGCTGCGGTTCGCGTACCACGTCGGGTACGTGCTGGGTCGGCTGCGGGTCAGCCCCACCGCGGTCACCGTGGCTGGGGTGCTGCTCTGCTTCTGCGTACCGTTGCTGGTGGGCCGGTCGGGGGATGGGCTGTTCCTCGGCGCGCTGTTCGTGCTGCTCGCCGCCGTGGCGGACAGCGTGGACGGTGCGGTGGCGGTCGCCACCGGCCGCACCACCCGGCTCGGCTACGTCTACGACTCGGTCGCCGATCGGCTCGGTGAGGTGGCGTGGCTGCTGGCGTTCTGGCTGGTGGGCGCGCCGGGTGGGCTGGTCGTCGCGGGTGGCGCGCTGTCCTGGTTGCACGAGTACGTGCGCGCGCGGGCGGTCGCCGCGGGCATGCGGGAGATCGGCGCGGTGACCGTGGGCGAACGCCCCACCCGGGTCTCGGTGGCGCTGGCCGGCTTGCTGGTCGCCGGGCTGGCCGGGTTGATCGAGCCGGACCTGGCCGCCGGCACCATCACCATGGCGACCTCGGTCTGGGTGCTGCTGGCCGCCTTCGGCCTGGGCCAACTGCTCTCCAGCATCCGTCGCGCCCTCCTCGACGCCGGCTGAGGGGCCGAGCCAGGCCGGCTCGACGCCGGCTGAGCGGTCTACCAGGCGGGGCCGATCTCGTCGGCGACGATCTGCGCGGAGAGGGTCACCATCGGCAATCCGCCGCCCGGGTGGGTGGAGCCACCCACCAACCAGAGTCCGTTCGCCGGGCCCCGATTGGCCGGGCGGAGCAGCCCACCGGCGGTGCCGTAGATCGAGCCACCGGGGGCGCCGGTCGCCACACCCAGGTCGGCGGGGGTGCGGATCTCGTGGAACAGCAGCCGGTCGCGTACGTCCACGCCGCGCCGCGCCAGCACGTCCAGGATCCGGTCGGCGTACGCGTCGGCCAGCCCCGGACGTCGCCAGTCGACCGCGCCCGCCGCGGTGCCGTGGCGGGGTGCGTTGACCAGCACGAACCACGCCTCGTGTCCGGCTGGGCGGACCATCGGGTCGTCGGCCACGGTGACGAACACCGCCGGGTCGGCCGCCGGTCGGGCCCGTACGCCGCGCCCGGGGTCACCGAAGACCGCGTCGAACTCGGCGTCGTAGTCGTCGGGGAAGAAGACGTTGTGGTGGGCCAACCCGGTGTTGCCGGCGACGCCGAGCAGCAGCACGAAGCCGGCGAGGCTGCGGTCGGTCAGCCCGGCCAGCCGGCGCGGGTGCGGCAGCAGGTCACGGTAGACGGTGAGTGCGTCCACGTTGGCCACCACCACGTCGGCGGGCACCGGGGCGGTGACGCCGGCGAGGCGTACCCCGTGCACCCGGCCGCCGGTGGCGTCGATCCGGGTGACCGTGGCGTCGGTCTGCACGACCACCCCGAGGTCCAGGCAGCGCGTCAGCAGCGCGTCGGCGAGCGTGCCCAGCCCGCCGCGCAGGTACCAGCCGCCGAAGGCCAACTCGGCGTAGGGGACCGCGACCAGCGCCGCCGGTGCCCGACGTGGGTCGGCGCCGGTGTAGGTGGCGTACCGGTCCAGCAGCATCCGCAGCCGTGGGTCGGACAGGTGCCGGCGGCCCAGGCCGCGCAGACTGCGGCCCGGGGCGATGGCGGCCAGGTCGCCGACGCGCCAGGCCAGTGCCGCGAGGTCGCGGGGGGAGTCGACGGTACGGCGCAGGATGTCCCGCGAGGACGCCTGCCACACCCGCGCCGCCCGCCGCCACAGCCGCTGCCAGTCGGCTGCCGCCCGGTCACCGAGGGCGGCCCCGATCCGGGCGGTGAACTCCACCGGGTCGGCGCACGAGTCCAGGGTCGGGCCACCGCCGGGAAAGACGTGCCGGACGATCGGGTCCAGCGGCACCAGGTCCAGGTATTCGTCGAGCTTCGCCCCGGTCGCCTCGAACAGGTCGTGGAAGACCTCGGGCAGGGTGAGCAGACTCGGCCCGGTGTCGAAGTGGAACGACCCGGCCGGGGTGTCGTGCGTGTACCGGCCGAGCTTGCCGCCGACCGTGTCGGCCCGCTCGAAGACGGTCACCTGGTGCCCGGTAGCGGCCAGCCGGGCGGCGGTGGCGAGGCCACCCACCCCGGCGCCGACGACCACGATCCGCGCCATGCCGCGTCCTCCTAGCTGACCAGGCGGCCCCGCCAGGTCAGGCGGCGTCGCTTTCGCAGATGGTACGACCGCAGGGTCAGCCAACCGAGGACCACGACCGACACGGGGTGTGCGAGCGCGTCGGGCCACCACCGGCCGCCGGTCGCGCGGGCGGTGAGCACCCGCCCGAGCACCCCGAGCAGGTAGCCGGTCAGGCCGACGGCGGCCACCCACGGCGCGCCCACCGCCGTACCCGCGAGCGCGATCAGCGGTGGGGCGGTGTAGAGCAGCAGCAGCGCCGCGACCACGGCCGCCGCCGCGCCCGGGTGGCCGAACGACGCCCAGAGCGACTTCGAGTACCCGTCGCGCAGTTGCGGCCAGTCGTCGTACATCCGGCAGGTGGCCAGCCGGGAGCCGTCGGCCAGGGCGATCCGCCCACCGGCCCGCTTGACCGCCCGGGCCAGCTCGACGTCCTCCAGGATCTTGTCGGCGACCGCGGCGTGCCCGCCGGCGGCGGTGTAGCCGGCCCGGTCCACCACCAGGAACTGCCCGCCCGCCGCGGCCAGCGACGGCCGCGGCGAGCGCTCCATCGCACGCAGCGGCAGGAAGGTCAGCCAGAGCCACTGCAACAGCGGCTGCACCAACCGGTCGGCCGCCGTCGCCACCACGATCCGGGGGTACGGCGACAGCAGCGTCACCCGGGCGGCGCGTAACTCGGTGACGGCCGCGGCCACGGCCTGCGGGGCGAGCACCACGTCGGCGTCGACGAAGACCAGCGCGGTGGCGTCCGGGTCGGCCCGGGTGGCCAGCTGCCAGCAGGCGTGCGGCTTGCCCAGCCAGCCCGGCGGTGGGGCGACCCCGGTGAGCAGCGTGACCCGGGGGTCGTCGTCGGCCACCGCGCGGACCACGTCGGCGGTGCCGTCGGTGGACCCGTCGTCGAGGACCACGACGCGTAGCCCGGGTACGCCGCGCTGGGCGAGCAGGGCGCGCAGGCAGGGCGTGACCCGGGTGGCTTCGTCGCGCAGCGGCAGCAGCACGGTGACCGGTTCGTCGACGTCGTCGGGCCGGTCGGTGGGCCGACGCAGCCACCGGGTGGCGTTGAGCCAGGTGTGCCCGGTCAACGCGGCGACGGCGATCAGCAGGGCGAGCAGGACGGTCATCGGGTCGCGTCGACGCCGGGCCGGTGTGGCTGGTGGCTCACCGGCCGCAGGTGGCGGTTGTGCCGGGCGCGGAGCAGGGTCACCGCCAGGGGTACGGCGGTCACCGACATGCCGGCGGCGCCCCAGAGCGCGGAGGCGGGCAGGTCGAGGAAGACGGCGTGGGCCAGGATGCTGGAGAAGTACGTCCACAGGTAGAGCGCGACCATGGGGTGGTCCCGCCGACCGGTGCGCTCGGCGGCCGGCCCGGCCAGTGGGCGCAGCGCGCTCATCAGCAGCACCGCGAAGAGCAGCCAGCCCAGGTAGTTGCTGACCGGGATGCCGGCCAGGCCGGGCAGGGCCGGGGTGGCGTCACGCCAGACCCAGTAGCCCTCGGCCACCATCTGCGGGTCGAGGAAGAGGTCCCAGGCGGCCAACCCCACGGTGGCCAGCGCGATCCGCCCCATCCATCGGCCCACCGTCGACGCGCTGCCGTCGGCTGTCCGCCCGTTGCCGTCGGCCGGCGCGGCGTCGCCGCCGGTCAGTCGGACCGCCGCCAGCCAGGCCGGCCAGGCCATCCAGGTCCAGGCCAGCGGAATGATCAGTGGTACGCCGGCCAGCTTGGGACCCAGCTCTCCGGAGTAGTCGTAGCTGCCGAACGGCACTCCGGTGGCCACTCCGATAGCCTCGATCGCGAACCCGCCGCCGGTGGCCACCGCGACCAGCGCCGCCGCCACCCGTGGGCCTCGGCTGAGCAGCGCGTGGCCGACGGAGAGCAGCCAGCCGAGGACGACGGTGGCCACGGTGAGCCCGGCCCGGGTGGCGCCGGTGGTGAGTGGGTAGCAGATCTGGGCGAGCACCAGGACGGCGAGCAGCGTCCAGGAGATCCGCCGGGTCATGACGTCGGTGGCTCGAGCGGCAGATCCCGACCGAGCACACCGAACGGCCGCTCGTCGCCGGGGAAGTGGAAGTTGCGCAGCACGTCGACGAAGCCGAACCGCCGGTACAACCGCCAGGCCCGCGAGGTCTGCTCGTCGGCCTCCGGGGTGGACAGCAGCGTGGTGTCGCCCTCGGCCATGCCGAGCAGCGCGCGCAGCTGACCGGTGCCCAGGCCGTGCCCCTGCGCCGGTGGCCGGACGTGCAGCTCGACCACCTCGAAGCAGTGGGGGAGCCAGCGCGTGCGGGTCGGGGCGTCCAGCGCGCGGTGCACCTGGTCGTGCCACCACTGACCGGAGGCGCCCAGGTAGCCGTAACCGAAGCCGGCGAGGTGACCCTCGCTGGTCAGGCTGGCGACCGCCCGGAAACCCGGCCGGCGAACGTGGGTGGCGATGTAACCGCGCCGGGCCTCCAGCAGGTCGGTGCGGTATCCCATCGCCTCGCCGTAGACGGCCACCACGTCGTCCAGCCGCCGAACGAGATCGTCCGGCGTCCAGCGCACCAACCTCATGCCCGTCCACCCTTCACCGTTTCCGGGCCGCCGTCGGCGACCCACCCGAGCACCGACCGGTCGCCGACCACGTCGCGCACCTCGAACCGGGCGAACAGTTCCTCGGCGTACCAGCCCGCGGTGGGGGTTCGCATGATCGCCGCCCGATGCTCCGGGTGACGGTACGCGAACGCCACCAGGTCCGTCGGGTCGCGCCACACGCTCACCGTGCCCTGCCAGCCCAACGGTGCCTCGCCGATCCCGAACCGGGCCAGCAGCCCGGGCGCGTCGCGCAGGGCGGCGGCCACCGGCGGGATCGCCCGCCAGAAGGTGGCGGCCCGGCGGGCTCGCAGCCGAGCCCGGGTCAGTGCCAGCACCGGGCCGGTGACCCGGCCGCCCGACGGGTCGCCGAACGGCCGCTGGCCGGACCACTCGCCCCGGCTGGTCAACGGGCGCAGGTCGATCCGGGCCCGGGCCTGGGCGATGCGCGCCCAGGCCCGACCGACCGGCGAGTCGTCGAAATCGGCGGCCGCGGCGGGGGAGTCCCAGGCGGTCAGCGCCGCCCACCGGGTCAGGTCGGCGTCCCCTGGCCCGAAGTCGGTGCCGGTCCCGGTGCCCAGCAGCTTGCCGAACCGGGCGCCCGGGAGGGCACGCAACCGGCGTGGATCCAGCGCCATCCGGGTCAGGGCCCGGGGCAGCGCGCCGCGGGAGGTCCGCCACACGTGCAGCGTGACCAGTTCCGGCGCCGGGCTCACGCCTCCGTCTGACGGCGGCGCTGGCGCGTCGGTGCTGGTCCGCTCGCTCACGCCACCTCGGCGGGGGTGCCGGTGGTGACCCGCAGCAGCTCGGCGTAGGTGGTCGGGAAGACCGCCTGGGGTACGCCCCCCGCGGCCCAGATCTCCGGGTACGCCGCCAGCGCCGTGTCCACCAGGGTGCGTAGTGGGTGCGGGTGCCCGAGTGGGGCGACTCCGCCGATCGGCTGCCCGGTGTGGGCCCGGACGAACTCCGGGGTGGCCCGGCGCAGGTGGGTGACGCCGATCGATGCCGCCAGGCCGGCGGTGTCGACCCGGTGCGCGCCGGAGGTGAGGACGAGCAGCGGCGTGTCGTCCGCGTCGAAGATCAGGGAGTTGGCGATCTGGCCGACCTCGACGTCGAGCGCCTCGGCGGCCGCCGCAGCGGTGTGCACCGCGTCGGGCAGCAGACGGACCGTGCTGGGCTCACCGGCGCCGTCGAGCGTGCCGGCGGCGGTGAGCGCGTCCTGCACCGCTCGTACGTTCGGGTGTGGCTGCATGTCGTCATTCTCCCCGGTTTTTCCGGTGGGGGTTCACCCGGCCGGCACGCTCAGCGCGTCACACGTTGCATTTTCGTCGGAGGGGAGGTGTACTGTCAGCAGCAGTTAGAACGAGTGTTCGATTGCCTCGAACGTTCGTTCCAACCAGCCGGAGCGCGACGTTTCGCGGCGTCACCTCCGGCCGGTGCGGCTCCGCGGGCCGCACCTGGGTTTCCGGGCAGTCGCGAGCCTGGTCCCAACAGGCAGGAGCGTCGCCCGCCGCCCACGACCCCCGGGCGGCGGGCGACGCACCCGCCGGTCCGCCGGCCGGGTGTGGTGTGGGGAAGCATCCACACCCGGCCGGCCACACCCGGTGCGTCTTCCTCCGCACCACCCGACCTCGGCGTCTCGTCGGCGGCACCAGCCGCCACAGTGACGTCTCGGCCACGTGGAGGAGAGACATCCATGCCGACCAACCCGGCTCAGGCACCGACGGTGCCGGCGCACGTGCTGCCGCACCGCACCCCCGCCCAGCTCCTCACGTTGGCCCGCCGTGGGCTGGTCGAGGCCGACCAGACCCGACCTGACGGCCTGCGTTACGCGGCCGCCCACCTGGCCGCTCTGCGCGCGGCGGCGGCCCTGCTCGCCGCCCGGGCCCGACCCGCGCCGAGTCGTCGCAACCGGATCACCAGCGTCTGGGTCCTGCTCTGCGCCGTCGCTCCGGAGCTCGACGAGTGGTCCCGGTTCTTCGCCGCGGGGGCCGGCAAGCGCGCCGCCGCCGAGGCCGGCATTCCCCGGGTGGTCAGCGCCCGGGAGGCCGACGATCTGCTCCGCGCTGCCGAACAGTTCGTCACGGTGGTGGAGACCGCGCTCGGCGTGGCCCACCAACCGGCCCTGGACGGCCTCGCCGCCTGATCCCGCCGTGCCACCGGCCGCCCCGCGGGGGGAGCCGGGCGGCCGGTGGCACGGCGTGCCGGTCCTGATCTGATCCACAGCAACGACGGGGGAGTTGGTCCAATGGCGGGCCGCATGGTGGTCGGTTCCGCCGCGCTGGCCGATCTGGTGCGCCCGGCGAGCGCACCCGACCCGGTCGGTGGCCACCGGGTGCTGCCGGTGGTGCCCGAGCTGACCGGTCTGCTACCCAACCGGGGCCTGCGGCGGGGCAGCACCATCGCTGTCGCCGCCGGCCAGCCCCGCCGCAGCGGCGGCACCTCGCTGATGCTGGCCCTGCTCGCCGAGGCGTCCCGGGCCGGCTCGTGGTGCGCCGTGGTCGGGGTGCCGACATTCGGCGCGGGCGCCGCCGCTGAGCTGGGCATCGCCCTGGACCGGCTGGCCCTGGTGCCGAATCCCGGCCCCGAGTGGGCCACCGTGGTCGCCGCGCTGATCGACGGGGTGGACGTCGTGGTCACCACCGTGCCGGCGACGGTCTCCGCCTCGGTCGCGACCCGGTTGGCCGCCCGGGCCCGGCAGCGCGGCAGCGTGCTCGTCCCGTACGGGCGGTGGGACGGCGCGGACGTGACGCTGCAGGTGGTCCGTGGGGTCTGGGAGGGGCTCGGGCGGGGCCGGGGGCGGTTGCGTCGCCGGGAGATCACCGTCTCGGCGCGCGGGCGCGGAGCGGCCGCCCGACCCAAGGAGATCAAGGTCTGGCTCCCGGGCGACGAGCTGACCCGGGTGATCCCTCGTACGCTGCCGTCGCCCGTGGGCCGGTCGGCCGCGCCACTCGCCCTGGTCGGTCGAGAGTGACCGGCACACCGGCACGGACTCTGCTGCTGTGGTGCCCGGACTGGCCGGTGCTCGCCGCCGAGATCGTCGACGGGGTGCCGGCGACCGGCCCGGTCGCCGTGCTGCACGCCAACCGGGTGGTCGCCTGCTCCGAGCGGGCCCGCGCCGAGGGGGTGCGTCGAGGGCTGCGCAAGCGGGAGGCGCAGGGTCGCTGCCCACAGCTCACCGTCGTGGAGTACGACCCGGGCCGGGACGCCCGGGCGTTCGAGCCGGTGGTGGCCGCGGTGGAGGAGTTGGTCGCCGGCGTCGAGGTGGTCCGTCCGGGCGCCTGCGCGGTGGCCGCCCGGGGGCCGGGCCGTTACCTCGGCGGCGAGGAGGCGGCCGCCGAGCGGATCATCGAGCACGTGGCCCAGTCGTGCCTGGTGGAGAGCCAGGTCGGCATCGCCGACGGGGTGTTCGCGGCCGGGTTGGCCGCTCGGGCTGGCCGGGTGGTGGCACCGGGCGGGACACCGGAGTTCCTGGCCGGGTTGCCGGTCGAGGCGCTCGGCCGGTCGGCGTTGGCCGACCTGCTGCGCCGGTTGGGGGTACGAACCCTCGGCGACTTCGCCGCCCTGCCGGCCGGCGACGTGTTGGCCCGGTTCGGGTTCGACGGCGCGTTGGCCCATCGACTGGCCGCCGGGCGGGACCACCGCCCACTCGCCGTCCGGCAGCCGCCGGCCGACCTGACGGTGACGGCGGAGCACGACGAGCCGATCGACCGGGTCGACGCGGCGGCGTTCGTGGCCCGGGCGCTGGCCGAGCAACTGCACGAGCGGCTGGCCGGGCACGGGCTGGCCTGCACCCGGCTGGGCATCGAGGCGGTCACCGAGCACGGGCAGGAGCTGCACCGGGTGTGGCGGCACGACGGCCTGCTCACCGCGGCGGCCATCGCCGACCGGGTGCGCTGGCAGCTCGACGGGTGGCTCTCCGGCAGCAACGGCCGTGCCGGTGCCCGACCGACGCGACCGACGGCCGGCATCATCCGGTTGCGCCTGATCCCGGACGGGGTGATCGCCCAGGCCGGTCTACAGGCCGGCCTCTGGGGGGAGACCGGCGAGGAGCGGGAGCGCGCGCACCGGGCGTTGAGCCGGGTGCAGGGCATCCTCGGGCCGGAAGCGGTGGTCACCGCGGTGCTCGGTGGTGGGCGCTCCCCGGCCGATCAGGTGCGACTGGTGCCGTGGGGCGACGAACGCCTCCCCGCCCGGCCCGGCCCGCCGGCTGGCGCCGATCCGGCCACCGGCCGAGGTGAGGGCGCTCCGCCGTGGCCGGGCCGGCTGCCGGCCCCCGCGCCGGCGGTGGTGCTGCCCAGCCCGCTCGCGGCGACGGTGCACGACGCCGCTGGCGAGCCGGTGGTGATCAGCGCTCGGTTGGCGGTGAGCGCCGCGCCCGCCCGACTGGTGGTCGGCACCGGTCAGCCAGCGGAGATCGTGGGCTGGGCCGGCCCGTGGCCGGTGGACGAGCGCTGGTGGGCGCCGGCCGAGGCCCGCCGCCGGGCCCGGTTCCAGGTCAGCCTGGCCGACGGTGCTGCCCTGCTGCTGGCCGTGGAGTCGGGGCAGTGGTTGGTGGAGGCGATCTATGACTGAGTCAGGTCGATCCCTGCCCGGCGTCGGCTGGCTCCGCGCTGGCCGGGGAGCAGATGTCCTGATGAGCGTGATGACTCACAGACATCTTGATGCCTGTGAGTCATCACGCTCATCGCACCTCCCGCCGTCGGCGGGGCGACCGCCGTCGTGTTCGTCGTCGACCCGGTCGCCCAGCGTCCCTCGGCCGAGCAGTACCGGGCCGAGCAGCACGGCCGGAGCGGCCGGATGAGCTTTCACAACCCGAAGATGCCCTGGTCGGAGCTGGAACGCGTGCTCTCCGGCCGGGCCGGCGACAAGCGGGGGAGCCGGGGTGAGCGGCACCTGCACGTGGTGGACCCGCTCGCCGTGGACGCCGACGGCGGTGACTCCCCGGCCTGGAGCCGCCGCCGCGAGCAGTACCAGCCGCCGGAGCTGACCCGCCCCGACGGCGTGGTGCCCTACGCGGAGCTGCACGCGCACACCAACTTCAGCTTCCTCGACGGCGCCAGTCACCCGGAGGAGATGGCGGAGGAGGCGGCCCGGCTGGGGCTCACCGCGCTCGCCGTCACCGACCACGACGGCTTCTACGGGGTGGTCCGCTTCGCCGAGGCGGCTCGTACGCTGGGTCTGCCGACGATCTTCGGTGCGGAGCTGTCCCTCGGCCTGCCCGGTCCGCAGAACGGCGAGCCTGACCCGCACGGCGCGCACCTGTTGGTGCTCGCGCACGGCCACGAGGGGTACGCCCGGCTGGCTACCACCATCGCCCGGGCTCAGCTACGCGGCGGGGAGAAGGGCCGCCCGGAGTACGGGGACCTGGAGGAGGTCGCCGCCGAGCTGCGTGACCATGTGCTGGTGCTGACCGGCTGCCGCAAGGGGCACGTGCCGGGGGCGCTGCTCACCGAGGGGGTGGACGCGGCGGCCCGCGAGTTGGATCGGCTGACCACGCTCTTCGGCGCGGAGACGGTGGCGGTGGAGCTGACCGACCATGGTCATCCCGTGGACGCCGACCGCAACGACGCGCTCGCCGACCTGGCCGCCGCGGCCGGGTTGCCGACGGTGGCCAGCAACAACGTGCATTACGCCAGCCCTGGGCGGCGTCGGCTGGCCACCACCGTCGCCGCGGTCCGGGCCCGCCGCAGCCTGGACGAGATCGACGGGTGGTTGCCCGCGGCGGCCACCGCCCACCTGCGCAGCGGCGCGGAGATGGCGGCCCGGTTCGCCGCGTACCCGGGTGCGGTGGCGCGGGCCGCCGAGTTCGGCGCCGAGCTGGCCTTCGACCTTCAGCTCGTCGCGCCGCAGCTACCGGCGTACCCGGTGCCGCCGGGGCACACCGAGATGAGCTGGCTGCGGAAGCTGACCGCTGACGGGGCACACGAGCGCTACGGGCCACCGCAGGCGCACCCGGCGGCGTACGCGCAACTCGACCACGAACTGAACATGATCGAGGAGCTGGGTTTCCCCGGTTACTTCCTGGTGGTCTACGACATCGTCACGTTCTGCCGTGACCAGGACATCTACTGCCAGGGTCGGGGTTCGGCGGCGAACTCGGCGGTCTGTTACGCGTTGCGGATCACCAATGTGGACGCGGTCCGGCACCAACTGCTCTTCGAGCGGTTCCTCGCCCCGGAACGGGACGGCCCACCCGACATCGACGTGGACATCGAGTCCGACCGCCGGGAGGAGGTGATCCAGCACGTCTACACCCGCTACGGCCGGGAGCACGCCGCCCAGGTCGCCAACGTCATCTCCTACCGGCCCCGGTCGGCCGTGCGGGACGTGGCCAAGGCCTTCGGCTACTCGCCGGGGCAGCAGGACGCCTGGAGCAAGCAGATCGATAGGTGGGGCTCGGTCGCCACGGTCGATGTGGAGAACATCCCCGAGCAGGTGGTGGCGTACGCCAACGAGTTGCAGACGTTCCCGCGGCACCTGGGCATCCACTCCGGTGGCATGGTGATCTGCGACCGGCCGGTGATCGAGGTTTGCCCGGTGGAGTGGGGGCGGATGCCCGGACGCAGCGTCCTGCAGTGGGACAAGGACGACTGCGCCGCGGTGGGCCTGGTCAAGTTCGACCTGCTCGGCCTGGGCATGCTCTCCGCCCTGCACTACGGCTACGACATGATCGGGTCCCGGCTCGACCTGGGCGACATGACCCTGGACGACCCGGAGGTCTACGACATGCTCTGCCGGGCCGACTCGGTCGGGGTGTTTCAGGTGGAGAGCCGGGCCCAGATGGCCACCCTGCCCCGGCTCAAGCCCCGCGAGTTCTACGACCTGGTGATCGAGGTGGCGCTGATCCGGCCCGGCCCGATCCAGGGCGGGTCGGTGCACCCGTTCATCCGGCGCAAGAACGGCCAGGAGCCGGTGACCTTCGCGCATCCGCTGATGCGCAACGCGCTGGAGAAGACCCTGGGTGTGCCGCTGTTTCAGGAGCAGCTGATGCAGCTCGCCATCGACCTGGCCGGCTTCGACGCGGCCGAGGCCGACCAGCTGCGCCGGGCGATGGGCGCCAAACGGTCGGTGGAGCGGATGACCCGGATCGCCGACCGGCTCTACGCCGGGATGGCCGAGCGGGGCATCACCGGTGAGCTGGCCGACGACGTCTACCGCAAGCTCACCGCGTTCGCCAGCTACGGCTTCCCGGAGAGCCACGCGATGAGCTTCGCCTACCTGGTCTATGCCAGCTCCTGGCTCAAGCGTTACCACCCGGCGCCGTTCCTGGCCGCGTTGCTCAACGCCCAGCCGATGGGTTTCTACTCGCCGCAGACCCTGGTCGACGACGCCCGCCGGCACGGGGTGGAGGTCCGTCGTCCGGACATCAACGCCAGTGGGGCGTTGGCGGTGTTGGAGTCCACCCCGGAGACCCGGTGGGGCAGCGGGCCGGGGGAGCCACCACACGCCTGGGGGCTGGGCGGCCCCGCCGTCCGGCTCGGCCTGTCCAGCGTGCGGACCCTCGGGGCCGAGGTGGCCGAACGGATCGAGGCCGAACGGGTCGCCGGTGGGCCGTACCGGGACATGCCGGATCTGGCCCGGCGGCTCGGTCTCACCGCCGCGCAGTTGGAGGCGTTGGCCACCGCGGACGCCTTCGCCTGTTTCGGGCTGACCCGACGGCAGGCGCTGTGGGCCGCCGGGGCGGCGGCCCAGGACCGGCCGGGTCGGCTGCCGGGCACAGTGACCGGCGCGGCGGCGCCCACGCTGCCCGGAATGGAGGCGGTGGACCGGCTGGTCGCCGACGTGTGGGCCACCGGGTTGTCGCCGGAGAGCCATCCGGCCCGGTTCATCCGGGGTCAGCTCGACGTGCTCGGCGCGGTGCCGATCGCCCGGCTCGGCCGGGTGGAGCCGGGGCAACGGATCCGGGTCGGTGGCATCGTCACCCACCGGCAACGCCCGGCGACCGCGGGCGGGGTCACCTTCCTCAACCTGGAGGACGAGACGGGGATGCTCAACGTCACCTGTTCGCCGGGTCTGTGGCAGCGCTACCGGCGGGTGGCGCGGACCAGCGCCGCGCTGGTGGTCCGGGGGCGGTTGCAGCGGCACGAGGGGGTGACCAATCTGGTCGCCGACCGACTGGACGCCATCGAGCCGCCGGTGAGTCCCGCCTCCCGTGACTTCCGCTGATTCAGTGATCCACATTACGGTTTCCCGAGCCGTCGAGCGGGAGACTCGTCCCGAGCGGGCAGAGCGGCCCGTGATCCGTGAGGGGGAACGACAGTGACGGGAAATCACGCGTACACAGGTGGAATCGCCAACGCCCGGCGGACCCGACTGGGCACCGGCTGGGTGCCGGCGCACCTCGCCGACCCCCGCGAGTACGAGGTGACCAACGGTCCGGTGGCCAACGAGCGCCGGTCCCGCGCGGAGGACGAGGCCGAGGGCACCGAGGCCTGACCGGAGCCCGCGCCACGCACCGATGGGCGTGTGGTGGGCACCCACCACACGCCCGCACCATCACCGGGCCGGGTGACTAGGCTCGACCGGGTGGAGCAGACCCGAGGCCGGTTCGCCGAGCCGCCGCTGACACCCCGCACCGCCGTGATCTGGTCGGTGCTGCGCGCCGAACTGGACCGGCGCGGCGACGCCGAGCTCACCGTGCTGGACGTGGGCGGCGGCACCGGCGGTTTCGCCGTCCCACTGGCCCGCGCCGGGCATCGGGTCACCGTCGTCGACGCCAGCCCCGACGCGCTCGCCGCGCTCACCCGCCGCGCCGCCGAGGCCGGGGTGCCCGACCGGATCGCCGCCGTGCAGGGCGACGGTGACGCCCTCGCCGGGCTGGTCGAGCCGGCCGGCGTCGACCTGGTGCTCTGCCACGCCGTGCTGGAGGTCGTCGACGACCCGACGCCGGTGGTGGCCGCGTTGGCCACCGCGCTGCGCCCGGGCGGCGCGGCGAGTGTGCTGGTGGCCGGCCGGGCCGCCGCCGTGCTGGGCCGGGCGATGAACGGGCACCTGGACGTCGCGACCACACTGGCCGCCGATCCGGCCGGCACCGCGGGGCCGCGCGACACACTGCGCCGACGCTACGACGCCGCCGGCGCCGCCGCGCTGCTCGGCGCCGCCGGGCTCGTGGTCGAGGAGATCCACGGGGTACGCGTGCTGGCCGACCTGCTGCCGGCCGCGGTCGCCGACGGGCAGCCCGCCGCCCTGGTCGAGCTGGAACGTGCGCTGGCCGCCCAACCGCCGTACCGGGACCTGGCCGCCCAGCTGCACCTGTTCGCCCGCCGGCCGGCATGATCGCCGAGGCCGGTGGCGTGCCGGCGCCGCTGGAGATCCTCGGGCCGCAGCACGGCGGCGGCCGGCTCGCCGACGTGCTGCCCAGCGCGCTGGCCGTGCTGGGGGTGCCCGGCGCGGCCGACCCGCTCGGGTTGGTGCCCTCGTTGGCCGGGGTACGCCGGATCGCCGTGCTGCTCGTCGACGGGCTCGGCTGGTACCAGCTGCCGACCGCGGCACCGTACGCGCCGACGCTCGCCGGGCTCGCCGCGACGGTGGCCCGCCCGCTCATCGCCGGTTTCCCGTCCACCACCCCGACCAGCCTGGTGTCGCTGGGCACCGGTGTCGCGCCGGGCGCGCACGGGGTGCTCGGCTTCACCGTGCGGGTGCCCGGCACCGATCGGGTGCTCACCCATACGGACTGGGCCGCCGATCCGTCGCCGCTGCACTGGCAGCCGGTGCCCACCCAGTTGGAGCGGGCCCGCGCCGCCGGGGTGACGACGACAGTCGTGAGTCGGCCGGAGTTCGGCGGCAGCGGGTTGACAGTCGCCGCCAACCGGGGTGGCGACTTCCGGGGCGCCGCCGGTGGGGACGCGGTGGCCGCTGCCATGCTGGCCGCGCTGGCCACCGGCCCCGGGCCGACCCTGGTCTCCGGTTACCACGCCGACCTGGACCGCTACGGCCACGTCTACGGCGTCGACTCGGAGCCCTGGCGGGTCGCCGCCGCCGAGGTGGACGCCCTGGTCGCCCGGCTGCTCGACGGGCTGCCCCCGGACGCGGCGCTGCTGGTCACCGCCGACCACGGGCAGCTCGACATCCCCGCCGCGCACCGCTTCGACCTGGACACCGACCCGCGGCTGCGGGCCGGCGTGCGGCTGGTGGCCGGCGAGGCCCGGGTGCGTTACCTGCACGCCGAGCCCGGCGCGGTCGACGACGTGCGGGCCGCCTGGTCCGAGGTGCTGGGCGGTGCGGCCCGGGTACGCACCCGCGCCGAGATGGTGGCCGCCGGCTGGTTCGGGCCGGTGCCCGAGGAGCACCTGGGCCGGATCGGCGACGTGGTGGTGACCTGCAACGACACGTACGCGGTCATGGCCAGTCGCACCGAGCGGCCGATGGCGTCGAAGTTGGTGGCCTACCACGGGTCGGACACCGCCGCCGAGCTGACCGTGCCGCTGCTGGCCATCCGGGGCTGACCCGGGGCGGGTTCGGCCCACTGGCCGCTGGTGGTGTCGTACCCCCGGGTTAACCTGCCGGGATGGGCCGCAGTCAGTCGTTGCCCCGGGGCGACGATCCGCGCTTCGGGCCGGACGCCGACGACTCCGCCAGCCCGATCCTGCACGTCGACATGGACGCCTTCTTCGCCGCGGTCGAGGTGCGCCGCCGCCCCGAGCTGCGTGGCCGGCCGGTGGTGGTCGGCGGCGTCGGCCCGCGCGGGGTGGTCAGCTCGGCCAGTTACGAGGCCCGCCGATACGGCGTACGCAGCGCCATGCCGACCAGTCAGGCCCGGGCCCGCTGCCCCCACGCGGTCTACCTGCCACCGGATTTCCCCGCCTACACGGCCGCCTCCCGCGCGGTCATGCAGATCTTCCGGGACGTCACGCCGCTGGTCGAGCCGCTCTCCCTCGACGAGGCGTTCCTCGACGTGACCGGCGCCCGTCGGCTCTTCGGCTCCCCGGCCACCATCGCCCGGCTGATCCGTCGCCGGGTCGCCGACGAACAGGCGTTGACCTGCTCGGTCGGGGTGGCGCCGACCAAGTTCGTGGCGAAGCTGGGTTCCACCCGGGCCAAACCGGACGGCCTGCTGGTCGTGCCCCCGGGGCAGGTGCTCGACTTCCTGCACCCGTTGCCGGTGAACGCCCTGTGGGGAGTGGGTGAGCGCGCCGCCGAGGCGCTGCGCCGGTTCGGTCTGGCCACCGTCGGCGACCTCGCCGAGGCGCCGGTGGGCATGCTGCGCCGAGCCGTCGGCGCCGCCTCGGCGGCGCACCTGCACGAGTTGGCCTGGGGGCGCGACCCGCGCGGGGTCAGCCCCGAGCACGTCGACAAGTCGATCGGCGCCGAGGTGACCTTCGACGTGGACGTGGCCGACCCGGTGGAGATCCGCCGGGCGTTGCTCGCGCTCAGCGCGAAGGTGGGCGTCCGGTTGCGCGGCTCCGGGCAGGTCGGGCGCACCGTCTCGCTCAAGGTCCGACTGGCCGACTTCCGCACCGTCAGTCGATCTCGCACCCTCGACGTGCCCACCGACACCGCCCGCGAGATGTTCGACACGGTCTGGGCGCTCTACACCGCCTTGGACCCGGGCGAGCGGATCCGACTCGTCGGTGTCCGGGTGGAGGGGCTCGCCCCGGCGCAGGGCGCTCCCCGGCAACTCACCCTCGGCGCGCCGGAGCGTGGCTGGCGCGAGGCGGAAGCTGCCGCGGACGCCGCGGCTGCCCGTTTCGGGCGGTCCGTCATAGGTCCGGCCAGTCTGATGGGCGACCGTGATCCCCGTCGAAACGAAAATCCACCCCGCCCATAGGTCGTCCCGCTTTCCGACGCGCGACCCCCCTCGTAGACTTGCGGGTAAGCAGCCGGTTGGCTGCCACGGTCTGTCGGCCCGAGTGGGCCTGACCAACGTGACCGGGGAGGAGTGCCGTGCCGCTCTCGGAGCACGAGCAGCGGCTGTTCGAGCAGATCGAGCGGTCGCTTGCCGAGGACCCCAAATTCGCCTCGGCCGTGCGCGCCAGCGATCCGCGCTTCCATGCGCGGCGTCGCCTGCTCGTCGCCGCCGGCGTCATCATCGCTGGCTTGGCTCTACTGGTCTATGGCGCGGTGATCAAGACTCCACCACTGGCGGTGGCGGGCTTCGTCGTCATGCTGGCGTCGGCCGCGTTCGCGGTGCAGTCGCACCGGCGGGCGCAGTCACCCGACCTGCACGTGGTGGGCGGCACGACGAGTCGTCGTCGTCCGCGCGGTGGCCGATCTGGTCGCCGGTCGTCGATCCTGGACCGGATGGAGGACAGGTGGCGGCAGCGCCCGGAGGGGCACCGCTGAGCCGGTCCCGCCGCTGAGGCGGACCGTACGTCGCGACGAGCGGTCGCCGGGGACAGGCCCCGGCGACATCCGTCGTATCCGCGTGCCCTCCTTCGCCGCCCACTCTCCACCTGATCGTGCACGATCCTGCCTGTCGTGGGGTCGTGAGGTCGTGAGGTCGTGGGGTCGTGGGGTCGTGGCGTCGTGGCGTCGTGGGCGAGGGGAACCCTTGCGCCACTCATGATCACTGACGTGCGGCCATCAAGTGATCATGAGTGGCGAGGTGGGTCTCGGTCAGCGAGCCGCTCGGTCAGCGAGCCGCTCGGTCGGCCAGCAGCCGTCGAGGGCTCCACCGCAGCAGCCGGTACCGGGCCCGCGCGGTGAGCGCCACCATGCGGCCGGACCTGTCCGCCAGGCCGGTCCGCCACCGCAGCAGCACCGAGGGCGGCAACAGGGCGGCGAGCAGGCGGGTCCGCCGGTCTGCCCGCGCGGCGAGCACCCCGCGGACCGTGCGCAGCGCCGGCAGCAACGGCTCACCGGTCAGCGGATCCCGCGCGTAACGGGCCCGCTCCTCCGCCTGGCCGAGCAGCCGCGCCGACCCCACCGCCGCAGGGTCGTCGTCGAGGGCGTCCCGGACGAGCCGGTCCGCGGTCGCCCGGGGCGTCTCGGTCGGATCGACCGGGAGCCGGAAGTCCACCAGTGTGTCCAGCAATTCCGCCCAGGCGGCGTGCGCGTCCGCGCGGGCCTGGTTGGCGTCCGCGCCGAGCACCACCACCGGCCGCGTCCCCGGCTCGCTGTCGCCGTCGACCCGGGCCGACGCCATCGTCCCGCTCACCGCTCGGCCACCCCGTCGGCGGCGGAGAGCCACCCGGCGCAGAGCGGGTACGGCGAGCAACGCCAGCAGGGCCACCAGGCCCGCCGCCCACCAGGGCCAGACCGGTGGCTGCTCGTTCGGCGTCGTCCCACCGAGCGACAGCCCGTTGTCGGTGTCGCGGTCGGCGTTGTCCGGGCCGGCCGGCCCGGCCGAGGCATCCGGATCCGACGGGGTGTTCGCGACGCCGGTGTCCGGGTTCGACGGCTCCGGCGCGTCAGTGTCCGGCGCCCAGGCCGACCGCGTGGAGCCGGGCACCCCGTACGCCGGGGTGGCGTCGAACGGCACCCAACCGGCCCCGTCGAAGTAGACCTCGGTCCAGGCGTGCAGGTTGAGGTTGGTCAGCGTGAAGGTGTCACCGTCGCGCTTGCTGCCGTTGGTGAACCCGAACGCCACCCGGGCCGGAATGCCGGCGGCGCGAACCAGCCAGGCCATCGCGGCGGCGTACTGCTGGCAGTAACCGACCTTGTTGGTCAGGAAGTTGACGATGTCCTGACCGCTGCTGCCGCTCTCGGTGCTCAACCGGTAGCTGAACCCGTTGTCCGCCGAGAAGTGCCGGTAGATCGCCAACACCTTGTCGTAGTCCGTGCGCTTGCCCTGGATCAGCTCCGTGACCAACGCCTCCACCTCGGGCACCACCCCGGGGGTGGCGGTGAGCTGTCGGCGTAGGGGGTGCTCGGCCGGCAGTGTCCGCGCGGCCCGCAACGCCTCCGGGGTGAAGGTCGAGCGGACGTAGTCGAAGGAGTACTTCCGACCCCGGGAGTTCTCCCGGTTGGAGAAGACGACCTGCTGGTTGGTGTCGTAGAGCCAGTTGTCGCTGAGGTCGTCGGTGCGGGTCGGCTCGGCGTACACCGGCATCAGCGACATGCTCAGGCTCTTGGTGACCTCGACGGTCGCCTGGTAGGTGGTCTGCCGCACACCTTGGCCGGCGCGGTCGGCCGGGTTCGGCAGGCCCTCGTTGACCGACCGGCCACTCGGGTTGCGTGCCTGGAAACCATTGGGGCGTAGCTCGTCGGCGACCGCGTAGCGCAGGTAGAACGGGTTCGGCTCGGACGTCTTCACCTTGACCAGGTCGGCCACCTGGGACTGGTTGAGCTGGCCGGCGAGCGAGGCGAACAGGTCGATCCGACCCGAGTTGCCGCCCGAGCCGTTCCCGTTGCCCATGCCGTTGCCCGGCCCTCGGCTGAGGGAGTCGAGCAGCCCGCCGGTCATGCCGGGCACCGCCAGCGGCAGCGCCACCGCCAGGGCCACCCCGACCGCCGCGAGCCGGCGGCCGGCGGACGCCAGCGGCGAGGCCTCCCACACGTCTATGTCGCGGCCGTCACCGGTGAACCGGCGGCCGAAGCGGCGTACCCGGTCGACGTTGTCGGTGACCAGCAGCCAGAGGTAACCGGCGGCGCCCACCACGAACGGCACCGCGGGGACGCTGTCCACGTAGACGGCGACCGGCACCGAGTAGATGGCGAGCATCGGCAGCCCTGCCAGCGCGGGCCGGCGCATCCCCACGGCCAGTACGTCCACCAGCACGGCGACCGCGCCGACGCCGAGCACGGCGATGAACAGCAGCGGGTTCGTGTCCGGGACCTCGACGCCGTACGAGCGCATGTCCTGCATGGAACCGCCGAGCAGCTCACCGAAGTACGCGAGCGTGCCCGGGGTGGGCAGAATCGCGAACAGCTCGTCGCCGCTGGGGAACAGCCAGGTCAGGGCGAGCATCAGGCCGGCCAGCATGCCCAGGACCTGACCCCACAGCGGGGCCCGGACGAGTCGGGTCAACGCGGCCGCCCCGGCCACCACGGCGACCGCGATGATCGACTCGATCAGCCACGTCCAGCTTCGGAAGATGGCCGACAGCGGCGCGGAGGCCAGCAGCGTGGCCACGGCCGCCACCACGCCGATGTTCCGACTGCTGATCATGAGGGGAGCCTTCCGTTCATCGGACACCGCCGGCGACGGTCTCGGCCAGCGCGGCCCGCAGGGCGAACCCCTGGGCGCCCCGGCCGGCCTGCGGCCACAACGCCGGTAGGCGGCCGCCGTGGTCGACGCCGACCACCCGCCAGCCGCTCTGCAACATGGCGAGGACGGCGGCGGCGTGGGCGTGCTCCGCCTCGGCCCGGGCCTTCTCCGGCAGGCTGAGCCAGGTGGAGCTGTTCAGGAGGAAGCCGACGCAGGTGGCGCCGTTGCCCCGCAGCCCGGCCAGCAGCTCCGCCTCGGCCACGCTCACCGTGCCGAACAGGCCGATGATCAGGCCGCCGTCGGAACGTTGGCGGACCCGCTGCACCAGGTCGGTGATCTCGGCCCGCTGATCCAGTCGTACCTCGGCGAGGTGGTCGAGCAACGCCCCGTCGCCGCCGGCCTCCGAGGCGTCCACATCTGCCCCCGAGCCGGTGACCAGGCGCAACTTGTAGCCGGCCTGACGCAGGTGGACGGCGATGCTCGCGGCGGCCGAGACCGACCACTCGAAACTGGCCGTCGGCCCCTCGCCCCGGTGGCCGTACGCCCGGGTGTCCAGGACGACGGTGGCCCGGCTCTCCCACGGTTGCTCCTCACGGCGCACCATCAGCTCGCCGGTGCGGGCCGTGGACTTCCAGTGCACCCGGCGCAGGTCGTCGCCGCGCCGGTACTCCCGCGTCGCCGCGTCGTCCTCACCGTGCACCGCCACCGAGCGGGCCCGGCTGTCGCCGCTGCCCGCGTACTCCCCGGGGAGCCGGACCGACGGCAGCGGGGTGACCTGCGGGATGACCGTCAGGTGGTCGGTGGTGGGGAAGGACCGGGTGAGTTCGCAGAGACCGAACGGGTCGGTCATCCGGACGACCAGCGGGCCCACGTCGTAGCGGCCCCGCACGTCGGCCCGGACGGTGTACGCCACGGAGCTGGCCTGGTGCGCACCGAGCCGTTCCAACACCACCCGGGGTCGGCTGCCCAGCGCGTAGGGCAGCCGGTCTTCCAGGAGCAGGGTGCCGGTCGGCAACCGGGAGAGGTTCTGCAGGCGCAGCACCACCCGGGAGTTGGCCCCGACCGGAACCCGGTGCGGGTCCAGTGAACGGTTGCAGGCCAGCTTGTAGCGGCTCCGCCCGACGTAGGTGGCGGCCAACAGCGGCAGGATGGCCAACAGCACGGCCACCCGGAGCAGGTCCTTCTCGCCGAGGATGCCGGCCGAGATGGCGGCCGCGACCGCGGCGGCGAGGAAGGACCGCCCGCGGGTGGTCAGCCCGCGTAGCCCGGCACGCACGTCATGGCCTCCGCGGCTCGTAAGGCGCGCGGCCGTTGCCGGTGGCGGGCCGGGTGTCGTACGGGTTGCGCTGCCGGTCGTGTGGCAGCGGCAGGCGGTGCACCAGCTCGGAGACGATCGCGTCGGTGGTGCGTCGGGCGAGCTGCGCGTCGGCGGTCGGGATGATCCGGTGCGCCAGCACCGGCACCGCCAGCACCTGCAGGTCGTCGGGGAGGACGTAGTCGCGGCCCTCCAGGGCGGCGACCGCCCGGGCGGTGCGCAGCAGTTGCAGGGTCGCCCGGGGGGACGCGCCGAGCCGCAGGTCGGGGGCCTCGCGGGTGGCGGTGACCAGGTCGATCGCGTACTGCTTGACCGCGTCCGCGACGTGCACCTGCCGGACGGTGGCGATCAACTGCCGGACGATGGCCGCGTCGGAGACCGGGCGCAGCTCGTGCAGCGGGTCGGTGGCACCGTGCCCGTCGAGCATCGCCAGCTCGGCGTGGGAGTCCGGGTAACCCATCGCGATGCGGGCGGTGAACCGGTCGCGCTGCGCCTCCGGCAGCGGGTACGTCCCCTCCATCTCGATCGGGTTCTGGGTGGCGATCACCATGAACGGGGTCTGTAGCTGGTACGTCACCCCGTCGACGGTGACCTGCCGTTCCTCCATGCACTCCAGCAACGCCGACTGGGTCTTCGGTGAGGCCCGGTTGATCTCGTCGCCGACCACCAGGTTGGCGAACACGGCACCGGGGCGGAACTCGAAGTCGTGCGTCTCCTGGTTGTAGACGCTGACCCCGGTGACGTCGCTGGGCAGCAGGTCGGGGGTGAACTGGATGCGCCGCACGGTGCAGTCGATGGACCGCGCGAGGGCCTTGGCAAGCTTGGTCTTGCCGACGCCGGGGACGTCTTCGATCAGGAGGTGACCCTCGGCGAGCAGGACGGCCAGGGCGAGCCGCACGGTGGCGGTCTTACCCTCGATGACCTGCTCGATGTTGGCCACGATGGCTTCGCTGGCGGCGCGGAACTCGTCGTGCGGCAACAGGCCGCCCACCTCGTCCCAGGTCTGTTGTGTCACGGGCCTCCTCCTCGTCGCCGTCACGGCAGCTCCGTACAGAGCACCCGGACCCGCCGTTGGGTTCGCGACGCCGAGCCTCGTTTGCCGCAGGAATCTCACTGGTCTATCAGGCTAACCATGTTTGTCGTTATCGCCGACCCCCGCAGGTAGTCCGTCGCTTACGCACCGATATTCGCCAACCTGGGGGAAGGGATTCGACCCGCCCCGGCGGCCGGCAGGACGAACCGTGGGCGAGGTACACTGCGGGGCATGGCCGGAGTCTTCCTGCTTCTTACCGGGCCGTGCTGATGCGCTGAACGCAGCGACAGCACGGCGGCCCCTCCTGCGCGAGGGGCTTTTTTGTGCCCGCCGCCGGCCCGGCCCGGTGGTGCCGAGACGAAGCGAAGCGAAGCGAGGAGAGACGATGAGCGAGGCAGCCGCACCGGCGGGCGACATTCCCCCGTTCCGGTACACCGCGGCCCTGGCCGACGAGATCGAGATTCGTTGGCAGGACACCTGGGCGCGCGAAGGCACCTTCCACGCACCGAACCCGACCGGCCCGTTGGCCGACCCGACCCACCCGCGCTCCGGCGCCGAGAAGCTGTACGTGCTGGACATGTTCCCGTACCCCTCCGGGGCGGGCCTGCACGTCGGCCACCCGCTGGGCTACATCGGCACCGACTGCTACGCCCGCTACCAGCGGATGGCCGGCCGCAACGTGCTGCACGCGATGGGCTTCGACGCGTTCGGCCTGCCGGCCGAGCAGTACGCGGTGCAGACCGGCACCCACCCCCGGACGACCACTGTCGCGAACATCGAGCGGTACAAGGCGCAGCTGCGCCGGCTGGGGCTGGCCCACGACGAGCGCCGCTCGGTGGCGACCATCGACACCGACTTCTACCGCTGGACCCAGTGGATCTTCCTGCAGATCTTCAACTCCTGGTACGACCGTGACGCCGCGAAGGCCCGTCCGATCGCCGAGCTGATCGCCGAGTTCGAGGGCGGTAACCGGCCCACCCCGGACGGCCGGGCCTGGGCCGAGCTGAGCGTCGCCGAGCGCCGCCAGATCATCGACGATCACCGCCTGGCGTACGTCTCGCAGGCGCCGGTGAACTGGTGCCCGGGGCTGGGCACCGTGCTGGCCAACGAGGAGGTCACCGCCGACGGCCGCTCGGAGCGGGGCAACTTCCCGGTCTTCAAGCGCAACCTGAAGCAGTGGATGATGCGGATCACCGCGTACGGTGACCGGCTGCTGGACGACCTGGACAGCCTGGACTGGCCCGAGCCGATCAAGCTGATGCAGCGCAACTGGATCGGCCGCTCCACCGGCGCCCACATCGACTTCCCGACCACCGCAGCGCCGGTGCGGGTCTTCACGACCCGCCCGGACACCGTCTTCGGCGCCACCTACATGGTGCTGGCCCCCGAGCACGAGCTGGTCGACACGCTGGCGCCGGCCGCCTGGCCGGACGGGACAAGGGAAGCCTGGACCGGCGGGCACGCCAGCCCCCGGGAGGCCGTCGAGGCGTACCGCAAGGCGGCAGCCGCCAAGACCGACGTCGAGCGGCAGGCCGACACCAAGGAGAAGACCGGCGTCTTCATCGGCGCGTACGCCACGAACCCGGTCACCGGTGGGCAGATCCCGATCTTCATCGCCGACTACGTGCTGGCCGGCTACGGCACCGGCGCGATCATGGCGGTGCCGGCGCAGGACGAGCGGGACTGGGCGTTCGCCGAGGTCTTCGAGCTGCCCATCGTCCGTACCGTGCAGCCGGCGGAGGGCTTCGACGGCAAGGCGTACACCGGGGACGGCCCGGCGATCAACAGCGCCGCGCCCGAGCGCGGCCTGGACCTGAACGGCCTGGGGGTAGCCGACGCGAAGGCGGCGATCATCGCCTGGCTGGAGGCGAACGGGCACGGCACCGGCGCGGTGACCTACCGGCTGCGTGACTGGCTGTTCTCCCGGCAGCGTTACTGGGGCGAGCCGTTCCCGATCGTCTACGACGAGACCGGCGCGGCCATCGCCCTGCCGGAGGAGATGCTGCCGGTCGAGCTGCCGGAGGTGGACGACTTCTCGCCGAAGACGTTCGACGCCGACGACGCCGACAGCAACCCGGAGACCCCGCTGTCGCGGCGGCGCGACTGGGTCGAGGTCGAGTTGGACCTGGGTGACGGGCCGAAGCGCTACACCCGGGAAACCAACGTGATGCCGCAGTGGGCCGGCTCCTGCTGGTACGAGCTGCGCTACCTGGACCCGACCAACAGCGGGCGGTTCGTCGACGCGGAGAACGAGCGGTACTGGATGGGCCCGCGCGGCGACGGTGACTGCGGGGGTACCGACCTGTACGTCGGTGGCGCCGAGCACGCCGTGCTGCACCTGCTGTACGCGCGGTTCTGGCACAAGGTGCTGTTCGATCTGGGGCACGTGTCGTCGTTCGAGCCGTTCCGCAAGCTGTTCAACCAGGGCATGATCCAGGCGTACGCGTACACCGACTCGCGCGGCAGCTACGTGCAGGCCGAGGAGGTCTTCGAGCGCGACGGCGCGTACTACCTGGGCGACCTGGAGGTCAACCGCGAGTACGGCAAGATGGGCAAGTCGCTGAAGAACGTGGTGACCCCCGACGAGATGTGCGCCGCCTACGGCGCGGACACCTTCCGGGTGTACGAGATGTCGATGGGCCCGCTGGAGGTGTCCCGCCCCTGGGAGACCCGGGCGGTGGTCGGCTCGTACCGGTTCCTGCAGCGGGTCTGGCGGGCCGTCGTCGACGAGCAGACCGGTGCCCTGCGGGTCACCGAGGACCCGGCCGACGAGGCGACCCGCAGGCTGCTGCACAAGGTGATCGACGGGGTCCGTGGCGACATGGACGGCATCCGGTTCAACACCGCGATCGCCAAGCTGATCCAGCTGACCAACGGGCTGACCGGGCTGTCGGCGACGCCCCGCGAGGTGGCCGAGCCGCTGGTGCTGATGGTGGCGCCGTTCGCCCCGCACCTGGCCGAGGAGCTGTGGCGCAAGCTGGGCCACGACACCTCGCTGACGTACGCGGACTTCCCGACCGCCGACCCGGCGCTGCTGGTGGCCGAGACGGTGACCTACCCGGTGCAGGTCAACGGCAAGGTCCGGGGCCGCATCGAGGTCTCCGCCGACGCCTCCGAGGAGAGCGTGCGCGCGGCGGCCCTGGACGCGGTGGCCGCGAGCCTGGGCGGCAAGGAACCCCGCAAGGTCATCGTGGTCAAGGGACGGATGGTCTCGGTCGTCGCCTGACACCGGCACCCGGTCCGCGTCGGCCCGGTCCGCGTCGGCCCCGTCCGCGTCGGCCCCGTCCGCGTCGGCCCCGTCCGCGTCGATCATGGAGTTGTGGTGCCTGGATCATCCCATAACGGGCGATTGATCCCCCACCACAACTCCATGATCGACCCAGCGGCAGCGGCAGCGGCAGCGGCAGGGCGGGGGCGGTTGGGGCGGGGCGGTCAGGTCTGCATGGTGCGGCGGCGGCGGCGTTCGGCTCGCCACCACTGGTGGATGAGCACCAGGCTGGCGATCAGGCCGAGGCTGGCCGGGGCGGCGGCGTACCAGTTGACGTGGCCGGGGGAGCTGACCGCCGCACCGATCGCCGCGTACCCGAAGGCGGTCGGCGCGGACGCGAGCACGCTGCCGGCCAGGAACGGTGCCATTCGTGCGCCGGTCGTGCCGTAGCCGTAGCTGACCAGCCCGAAACCGGCGATCGGGAGCAGCCTGACGGTGACCACGCCGAGCACGCTCTGCCGGGCGAACCAGCCGTCGAGGCGGGCCAGCCGACCGCGGACCCGCTCGGCGACGAACTCCCGACCGAGGAACCGGCCGACGGTGAACCCGATCGTCGCGGCCACCAGCGCGGCGCCCAGGGCGTACGCGGCACCCTCCAGCGGGCCGAAGATCGCACCTGCGGCGAGCGTGATGAAGGTCCGGGGCACCAGGGCGACCAGCAGCAGCGCGCCGCCGAGGATCGCCGCCACCGGGGCGAGGTCGCCCAGCCGGTCGGCGACCAGCGGCAGCTGCGCCGGATCCGGTCGGGGCACCAGGAGCAGCAGTAACCCGCACCCACCGATCAGCAGGACGAGCAGGGCGAACCGGGCGGCCGGCGGCTGCCGGAGCAGCCGCCGGACAGCACGGATCATGCCCGGGCGGCGGCCACTGCGGAGCGGCGTTCGTTGCGGAGCCGGTCCGACCAGGTGTCATCCAACGGCGGGAGCTGGTGTGCCCCGGTGGCCCAGCGCAGCAGCAGGTCGGCCAGGGCCGGGTTGCGCGCCAACGCCGGCCCGTGCGAATAGGTGCCCAGCAGCTTGCCGCGCCACGCGCCCTCGGTGGTGCCGTCGTTGCCCACCCCGGCGGTGACGCGGGCGAGCGGGGAGACCTCCGGACCGAGGTGGGTGCGACCGCCGTGGTTCTCGAAACCGGTCAGCGGGGGCAGGCCCAGCCGAGGGTCGATCTCACCGGCCAGCTCGCCCACGGCCCGTCTGTCGGCCCGGTCGGACTGCAGGTCGAGCAGCTCCAGCCCTCGGCACTGCACGCCCTTGGCGAAGAACGAGGTGCCGAGCAGTTGGTAGCCGGCGCAGACGCCGAACACGACCGAGCCCTGGGCGACCGCGCGGTGCAGACCGCCGTCAGCCAGCAGCCGCTGCGCGCCGAGCGCCTGCGGGCCGTCCTCGCCGCCACCGACCAGGTAGATGTCGGCGGTCGCGGGTAGCCGCTCGTCGGAGCGGACCTCCAGCACCTCGACCGGCATCCCGCGCTGGCGGGCCCGACGGGCGAGGATCAGGGCGTTGCCCCGGTCTCCGTAGGTGGAGAGCAGGTCGGGGTAGATCCAGACGATGCGCAGACTCTCAGATGACACGGTCCAACTCCGCTCGGATGTCCTGGAACGCGGTGTAGTTCGCGATGACCTCCAGCCGCCCGGGTGGGACTGACCGGAGCGCGTCGTCGAACGTGCGGACGTGCTGGAACGGCACGTCGTTGACGTCCAGTCGGACGGCCAGGTCGTACGCCCGGTCACCGGTGATCAACACCTGCCGGCCACGGAGCGGGGCGAAGTCGACGTCGTAGAGCCAGGAGGTGTCCAGACCGTCGGGGTCGCGCGCGTTGATGGAGAGCAGGGTCGGCGCGTCGTCGGCCATGTCGAACGCCTCCAGCCAACTGGCCGGGTTCTTGGCCAGCAGCAGCCGGATGTTGCGCCCGTCCTTGTCGACCTGCGCGTAGCGGCCGGCCACCGAGGTGACGATGCCGAGGCGGGACACCGCGTCGACCGGGCGGACACCGAACTCGGCGGCCACCGCCAGCGCGGTCGCCGCGTTGCCGAGGTTGACCTTGCCGGGTAGTTGGAGGGAGACCTTGTGCCACGCGCCGGTGGGGTCGAGCACGCCCTCGTCCTCGACGACCCACTGCGGCTCCGGTCGGCGCAACGGGCAGCCGGTGCACCACCACTGCTCGCCGGAGCGCTGGATGGTGGAGCCGCACTCCGGGCAGACCCAGGAGTCGTCGTGCCAGCGCTGGCCGGCGCTGAACCACGTCACGTGCGGCGGGTGGATGCCCCGGGCGGGGTCACCCGGCGGGGTGGCGGCCCACACCACCAGGGGGTCGTCGGCGTTGGCCACCACCCGCACATCGGTGTGGCGGACCAGTGCCGCGCGCCAGAGCTGCGCCATCATGGCGACCTCTTTGGCACGGTCGAGCTGGTCGCGGGAGAGGTTCAGCAGCGCGACCACGTGCGGCTCGGTCGCCTCCAGCACCTGGGCCAGGTAGTGCTCGTCGACCTCCAGCACCGCGTACGGGGTGCTGCCGGCCTTGGCCAGCGCCGAGGTGTGGCCGCTGGGCATGTTGGCGCCGAAGGAGTTGGTGGCGACCCGGCCGAGCACGCCGACCGCCGCGGAGGTCAGCCGGGTGGTGGTGGTCTTGCCGTTGGTGCCGGAGACGAGCGCGATCGCGCGCCCGGCCGACAGGTGGGCCAGCAGGTCCGGGTCGATCTTCAGGCCGATCCACCCGCCGATCACCGAACCGTCGCCACGGCCGGCCGCCCGGGAGAGCGCTGCGGCGGTCCGTGACACGGAGCTGGCCACCTTGGCCCGTAGGGGCATTTTCGCGTCCGTCACGCGAGCGAGGTTACCGGACCGCCGGGCCCACCAGATCGCCGCCGACGGTGAACCGTTCGGCCGTGATGGCTGCGCGGGCGGCCGGGTCGGCGTCCCCCGTACGGAGTCGATCTATGTCGGAAAGCGGACCACGCCGAGGGGGCCCCGTAGCCCTCCACCCCGCTCCACCCCTTGTGACGTGCGGTTTTGCCCCCCGGTCAGGCGCGCCACGCGGGCGATTCTGGTTGCAGGTGGAGGGAAGTGGAGTAGAGTGGGGGCCAATGGTGAGGCCGGGAGGGCTCACCGGCCCGGGGGGTCAGCGGCGCCGCGAACGCCGCTCAAGGGCGAGGGGGTTGGGCCGATGTTTCTCGGCACCCACACTCCACGCCTGGACGAAAAGGGCCGGTTGATCCTTCCGGCCAAGTTTCGAGATGAGCTGGCGGGGGGTGTCGTGATCACCAAAGGGCAGGAGCGCTGTCTCTACGTCTTCCCAACCCCTGAGTTCCAGCGAATCGCGGAGCAGTTGCGCGCGCAGCCGATGACACACAAGGCGGCCCGGGCCTACAGCCGGGTCTTCTTCGCCAGCGCGCACGACGAGGTTCCGGACAAGCAGGGTCGGGTGACCATTCCGGCCCACCTGCGGGCCTATGCCGCACTGGACCGCGAGCTGGTGGTGATCGGCGCGAGCACGCGGGTGGAGATCTGGGACAAGGTCGCCTGGGAGACCTACCTCGCCGAGAGCGAAGACGACTTCGCCGACATCGAGGAGGGGGTGCTGCCCGGCGGTCTGTAGGGCGGAACGGCGCCCGACGTACTGCGAGATCTCCAGCCGCTTTCGAGTTCCTGGCATCACTTCCCCGGTGCCAGGCGCACGATCCAGTCATCGGGCGACGGTTCGGTGTCAGGCGGGAGCGGATGGGGATCTGGCGGTACGACGGCAGCGCCGTCCGACGACAGGCGCACGAGAAGAACGGACGTTTCAACCAGTGGGGGTCAACATGGGGGAGTTGCGCGGCACGCACGTGCCGGTGCTGCTTGAGCGGTGTCTCGAGCTGCTGGCCCCCGCGCTGGGTCGAGGCGGCCGGACGGTCTACGTCGACGCGACGCTCGGCCTGGCCGGGCACGCGGAGGCGGTGCTCGAGGCGCATCCGGAGACGGTCCTGATCGGGCTCGACCGGGACACCGAGGCGCTCGCCCACGCGCGGGTCCGACTGGCCCGGTTCGCCGATCGGGTGCATCTGGAGCACGCCGTCTACGACGAGTTGCCGGACGTACTGGACCGGCTGGGTTATCCGGGCATCGACGGCATCCTCTTCGATCTGGGTGTTTCGTCGTTGCAGTTGGACGCGCCCGACCGCGGGTTCGCCTACGCCCAGGACGCGCCGCTGGACATGCGGATGGACCAGACCCGTGGGGTGACCGCCGAAGAGGTGGTCAACACGTACACGCATCCGGACCTGGCTCGGGTGCTGCGGGTCTACGGCGAGGAGAAGTTCGCCGGCCGGATCGCCTCGGCGATCATCCGGCAGCGGGAGCGGGCCCGGATCACCTCGTCCGCGCTCCTGGCGGAGCTGATTCGGGACTCCATTCCGGCACCAGCCCGACGAACGGGCGGACATCCGGCGAAGAGAACGTTTCAGGCTTTACGGATCGAGGTAAACAGAGAACTGGCAGCGCTGGAGACGGCGCTGCCGTCCGCACTCGACGCACTGACCGTGGGCGGTCGCATGGTGGTGCTGTCCTACCACTCGCTGGAGGACAGGATCACCAAGGCGGCCCTCGCGGACCGGGTCCGCAGTAAGGGCCCGATTGACCTCCCGGTCGAGCTTCCCGGGTCCGGTCCGACGTTCCGGCTACTCAGTCGGGGCGCGGAACTGCCCGGGGAGGCGGAGGTCGCCGCGAATCCGCGGGCCGCCTCGGTGCGGCTGCGGGCCGCGGAGCGACTCGACCCGAACGCGACAGAGCAGGGGCGGACCGACCGCGAACGGTCTCGCCGACGGGTGAAGGGAATGCACCAGCCGGGCACCGGGTCCGCCTGATCCGTGGGGGGTCAGCGGCACCGGGACGGCTATGAGGGACGGATGTTGAGGGGGAGGGACATGAGCATTGACAAGCGCGACCGCCGGGACGTGACCGGCGGCGGGCAGCGCGCACCGCGATCGGGGGGCCGGATCGCGGCAGAGCGGGCTCCGCGCCTCGGAAACGGTACGCCACGCATCGATCGAGTGAACCGGCAGGGGGAGACTCGCGCCCGGGGGGCGCGCGAGTTCCCGACTCAGGGCACCGCTGCGCTGCGGCCGGTCGAGAAGGCCGGCAGTGCGCCTGCCGCCCGCCCGCCCCGGCTGCGGGTGGCCCCGCCGCCGCCGATGTCGGTGCCGCGCGCGCCGTTCGCGGCGCTGATCGTGGTGCTGGTGGTCGGTGGGGTGCTGGGCATCCTGGCGGTCAACACCAAGATCAATGAGAACGCGTTCCGGCTCGAGCGGTTGCAGCAGCAGCAGGCTCGACTGGACCTGGAGAAGCAGCAACTGGACAAGCAGATCGCCGACGCCGAGGCGCCGGGCAGTCTGACGGCGAAGGCGCGGCAGTTGGGCCTGGTCGACGCGGGCGAGCCGGGTTACATCCGGCTGCCGGACGGCAAGACCCTTGAGGTGCCGCAGCCGTCGAGCGACCGGCCGTCGGTGACGAGCCAGGGTGCGGGAGGCTGACCGGTGCCACCAAGGTCGGACGAGCCGCGCCGGGACCCTACGGGGTCCCGGCGCGGTTCTGCACGTGACGCCGGCCCCGCCGATGGTGAGCCGCGCACCGGCGAGCCGGGTATCGGGGGGATCTCCGGCGCGCGGGCGTACACCCCGAGGGGTCGAACGGTCCGCGAGGAGCGCGGCACGCCGGCGCGCGGCCAGGGCGAGCAGCGGCGTACGCCGCGCAGCACCCGCTCCGGTGACCCGTTCCGGCCGGCGTTGCAGGTGCTCGACGGCGGCCGGGCCGCCGCCCGGGCCGGCCGCCGGGACGCTCCGGCCGCCGGACGCGGTGCGGTGGTGCGCACCGTCGCGCCGCGTACCCCCCGGAACCCGGGCGGGGACGAGCCGCCGCCGCGTCGCCGGACCACGCCGCGCGCGCCGCGGCGCGCCGACCGCCCGGCGGCCCGCCGGCCGTCGCGCAAACCACGACGCCCGCCGAAGCTGGCCGACTCGCGGCTGCGGCTGCGGCTGGGCACCGTGCTCGCGCTGGCCCTGTTCGCCGTCATCGGGATCCGGCTGATCTTCCTCCAGGCGGTCGACGCTCCGGCGTACGCCGGGGGCGGCATCGCCGACCGACTCCGCACCGTTGAGCTGCCGGCGCCGCGCGGCGCGATCTACGACAGCACCGGCGCGCCGCTGGTCCGCAGTGTCGAGGCGCGGTACGTGTACGCCGACCCGACCGAGGTGAAGGACCCGCCCGGTGTCGCCAAGGCGCTCTCCCCGCTGCTCGGCATCCCGGTGTCGAAGCTGGTCGAGCTGATGAAGCCCCGCAAGTTGGAGAACGGCAAGGAGTCCACCTTCGCCTACCTGGCGCGGGGGGTGGAGATCCCGACCGCGAAGCGGGTGCAGGCGCTGGAGCTGCCCGGCATCGGGGTGCACCGCGACGAGCGCCGTGAGGTGCCCGGCGGTGACCTGGCCGCCAACCTGATCGGCTTCACCAGCCAGGACATGGACGGGTTGGAGGGGCTGGAGGCCCGCTTCGACGACGTGCTCGCCGGTCAGGACGGCAAGCGGGTGTACGAGGCCGGCCTCGGTGACCTCGCCGCGCCGATCCCGGGCGGTTACAGCCGGACCACGCCCGCCAAGCCGGGCAGCTCGCTGGCCCTCACCATCGTCCGTGACCTCCAGTTCCGCGCCCAGCAGATCCTCAGCGCGGGCATGGCCAAGGCGCCCGGCGGCACCGGCGCAGCCGTGATCATGGAGATTCCCTCCGGCGCGGTGCTGGCCCAGGCCAGCAACCCCACCTACAACGCGGCGCAGCCGATCCCCAGCGACCCGGTGGCCCGGGAGGACGCCGCGACCAGCTTCGTGATCGACCCGGGCTCGGTGCACAAGGCGATCACCTATGGCGCGGCGCTGCAGGAGGGGGTGATCACCCCGGACACCACGTTCCCCGTCGCCAACGCCATCAAGATGGGCGATACCTGGTTCGCCGACACCCATCCGGCCAACGGCAAGCGGATGAGCGTGCCGGGGATGCTCGCCTACTCGTCGAACGTCGGCACCATCACGATCGCCGAGAAGCTCGGCCGGGACCGGTTGATCGACTACCAGAAGCGGTTCGGGCTGGGTAAGCCCACCGGCGAGGGGATGCCCGGGGAAGCCAGCGGGCGACTGTTGCCGGCCGACGAGTGGAGCGGATCGTCGCGTGGGTCGGTGCCGATCGGGCACAGCGTCGACGCCACCCCGCTGCAGATGGCCGCCGCGTACGCCGCCATCGCCAACAACGGCACCTACGTGCAGCCGCACCTGGTCAAGGAGGTGATCGGCCCGGACGGCAAGCGCACCCCCGCGCCGGCCCCGGTGACCCGGTCGGTGCTCAGCCCGCAGAACGCGGCGGCGCTGCGCACCATGCTGGAGGCGGTCACCACCGTCGACCGCGCCACCGGCCTGGCCGCCGCGGTCCCCAGCTACCGGGTCGCCGGCAAGACCGGCACCGGGTGGCGGCTGGTGAACGGCAAGAAGCAGCCCGGCGAGGTGTCCTCGTTCATCGGGATGGCGCCGGCGGAGAACCCCCGGTACGTGATCGCGGTCTTCGTGTACGACCCCGACTCCGGGGGTGCGGCGATCGCCGGGCCGGCGTTCCGCGACATGATGCAGTTCACTCTGCGTCACTACCGGGTGCCGCCGTCCGTCGACGGATCCGCGCCCAAGTTCGTGGTCTATCCGCGCTGAGCAGCGATGGCGGGACATCATCGGTGAGTGCCGACGAACCACCGGGGCGGCTGTGCGGCCGGAACCGGACGACCGGGTAGGGTCTGACGCCGTGCCCGGCAATCCACGTCCACATACCGTGACCGGAATCCGGCTCGGTGATCTCGCCGTCCGGCTCGCCGTCGACCTCCCGGCGGACGCCGCCGCGGTGGTCGTCACCGGGGTCACCCACGCCAGCCAGGAGGTCCGCTCCGGCGACCTGTACGCGGCGTTGCCCGGTGCCCGTCGGCACGGCGCGGAGTTCGCCGCCGGGGCCGCCGAGGCGGGTGCCGTGGCCCTGTTGACCGACCCGGCCGGCGCGGAGCTGGCGGCCCAGACCGGTCTGCCCGCCCTGGTGGTGCCCGACCCGCGCGCCGTGCTCGGTGAGCTGGCCTCGGCGGTGTACGGCGACCCGACCGCCGACCTCACCGTGATCGGGGTGACCGGCACCGCGGGTAAGACGTCCACCGCGTACCTGATCGAGTCGGGGCTGCGGGCCGCGGGTCACACCACCGGGCTGGTCGGCACGGTGGAGACCCGGCTCGGCGAGCTGGTGATCGACAGTGTGCGTACCACCCCCGAGGCGACGGACCTGCACGCCATGCTGGCCACCGCCCGCGAGCGGGGGGTCACCGCCGTGGTCATGGAGGTCTCCAGCCACGCGCTGGCCATGGGCCGGGTGGGTGGGGTGCGGTTCGCCGTCGGGGGCTACACCAACTTCGGCTCCGACCACCTGGACTTCCACGCCGACAGCGACGACTACTTCGCCGCCAAGGCCCAGCTCTTCGACGGGCGCTGCGCGGTCGAGGTGCTCAACCACGACGACCCGGCGTTGAAGTCGCTGCTCAAGCCGACAACTGTCACCTACTCGGCGGCCGGTGACCAGGGCGCGACCTGGTGGGCCGACGGTGTGGGCGGCGAGGGGTACGCCCAGCGGTTCACCGCGCACGGCCCGAACGGCGTGGCCCTGTCCGCCGGTGTCGCGCTGCCCGGTCGGCACAACGTGGCCAACGCGCTGCTGGCCATCGCCACGCTGGTCGGCGCCGGGGTGGACCCGGCGACCGCGGCGGCCGGCGTGGCCGCCTGCGGTGGGGTTCCGGGCCGGCTGGAGTTGGTCGACGTGGCCGCGCCGGTGCGCGGGGTGGTCGACTACGCGCACAAGTCGGACGCGATCGTGGCCGCGCTGGCCGCCCTGCGCGAGCTGAGCGCCGGCCGTCTCATCTGTGTGATCGGCGCCGGTGGAGACCGGGACCGGGGCAAGCGGCCGGTGATGGGCGCCGCCGCGGCGGAGGGAGCCGACGTGGTGCTGGTGACCGACGACAACCCGCGTACCGAGGACCCGGCGGAGATTCGCGCCGAGGTGCTCGCCGGGGCGTACCGGGCCGGTACGGCCGCTCGGATCATCGAGGTGGCGGGCCGCCGGGCCGCGATCGACGAGGCGGTTCGGCTGGCCGAGCCGGGTGACGTGATCGCGCTGCTCGGCAAGGGGCACGAACGCGGCCAGGAGGTGGCGGGCGAGGTGTTTCCGTTCGACGACAGCATCGAGTTGGCCGAGGCGCTGCGGGCCCGCTTCGGGGACCTGGCGGGTCAGCGGTGATCGCGCTGAGCCTGGCCGAGGTGGCCGCGGCGGTCGACGGGCGGCTGGTGGCCGCCGACCCGACCGTCACCGTCACCGGTTCGGTGGAGTTCGACTCGCGCAAGGTGGGGTCCGGTTCGCTGTTCGTGGCCTTTCCGGGGGAGAAGGTCGACGGGCACGACTACGCGCAGACGGCGCTCCAGGCCGGCGCGGTGGCGGTGCTCGGCAGCCGTGAGGTGCCCGGGGTGCCGATGGTGATCGTCGACGACGCCCTGACCGCGATGGGTCGGTTGGCCCGCGCGGCAGTGGACCGGCTGCCCGGGCTCACCGTGATCGGTGTGACCGGTTCGTCCGGCAAGACCACCACGAAGGACCTGATCGGTCAGCTCACCGCCCGGCTCGGGGCCACGGTGGCGCCCCCCGGTTCGTTCAACAACGAGCTGGGGCACCCGTACACCGCCCTGCAGGCCGACCCGGACACCCGCTACCTGGTGATGGAGAAGGGTGCGCGCGGGGTCGGGCACGTGCGGTACCTGTGTGAGCTGGTGCCGCCCCGGATCTCCGTGGTGCTCAACGTCGGCACCTCGCACATCGGTGAGTTCGGCTCGCAGGACACCATCGCCCTGGCCAAGGGGGAGCTGGTGGAGGCGCTGCCGGCGGACGGGCTGGCCGTGTTGAACGCCGACGACCCGCGGGTGGACGCGATGGCGAGCCGCACGCAGGCCCGGGTGGTCCGCTACGGCGAGGCGCCCGACGCCGACGTACGCGCCGAGGACGTCACGCTCGACGAGCGCGGGCACCCGTCGTACACCCTGGTCACCCCGGAGGGGCGCGCGCCGGTGCGGCTCCGACTCGCCGGCCGCCACCAGGTTTCGAACACGCTCGCGGCGGCGGCGGTGGCCCGGGAGTTGGGCATGCCGCTGGACGAGCTGGCCGTGGCCCTGGGCGAGCTGGGGTTGGTGTCGACCCGGCGGATGGACGTCTTCGACCGCCCCGACGGGGTGACCGTGATCGACGACTCGTACAACGCCAACCCGGCCTCGATGGCGGTGGCGGTGCGGGCGCTGGCGAGCATGGGTGCGGGGCGGCGTACCGTCGCGGTGCTCGGTTACATGGCCGAGCTGGGCCCGTTCGAGTACGACGGCCACGCCGAGGTCGGTCAACTCGCGGCCGAGCTGGGTGTCGACCGGCTGCTCGTGGTGGGCGAGCCGGCTGCGCCGATCCACGAAGGCGCGACAGCGGTAGCGAACTGGGGAGGAGAGTCGGTGCTGCTCACCGATCAGGCGGCGGCCGTCGAGGTGCTGCGGGGCGAACTACGACCGGGTGATGTCGTCCTGGTCAAGGGCTCCCGGTACCGGACCTGGGAGGTGGCCGACGCCCTGCGCGCCGACGCCGACGGCGAGTCGGTCCGGAGCGCGAGGAGCGAGCTTGCGAGCCCCGCGGTCGCGACCGAAGGTGGCGCCGAATGAGGGCGGTCATCGTCGCCGTCGGGGTGGCCTTCATCGTCTCGCTCTTCTGCACCCCGATCGCGATCAAGGTGTTCACCCGGCTCAAGGCCGGTCAGCCGATCCGGTCCGACGGCCCGGCCATGCACCAGGGCAAGAAGGGCACGCCCACGATGGGTGGCGTGGTCTTCATCCTGGCCACGGTGATCGCGTACGTGGCCGGACACCTGGCCCTGACCACCCTGCCGGATCAGCAGATCGCGCAGGTGGAGCCGACGATCACGGCGTTGGTGCTGCTGGGGCTGATGGTCTTCTCCGGCGCGGTGGGTTTCCTCGACGACTTCCTCAAGGTGCGCAAGCGCAACAGCGCAGGGCTGAACAAGCGGGGAAAGCTGCTCGGCCAGATCCTGGTCGGCGCGGTCTTCGGCGTGGTCGCGCTGTGGTTCCCGAGCACGATGACGGACGGTACGGGCCGGGCGACCAACACCGAGACGGTGGGCAGCACCACGCTGAGCTTCATCCGGGACATCGACTTCCTGGAGGTCAGCAAGGTCGGCGCGGTGATCATCTTCATCTTCGTGGTGATGGCCGCGACGAACGGCGTCAACCTCACCGACGGCCTGGACGGCCTGGCCACCGGCGCGTCGGTGATGGTGCTCGCCGCGTACGCGCTGATCGCGTTCTGGCAGTACCGGCACTGGTGCGCCGACCCGAGCTACAGCCAGCCGTACTGCTACGAGGTCCGCGACCCGTTGGAGATCGCGCTGATAGCCGGGGCGGCGGCCGGGGCCTGTGTGGGTTTCCTCTGGTGGAACACGTCCCCGGCCCGGATCTTCATGGGCGACACCGGGGCGTTGGGGCTGGGCGGTCTGATCGCCGGCATGGCGATGTCCACCCGCACGATCCTGCTGCTGCCGATCATCGGCGGGCTCTTCGTGATCATCACGATGTCGGTGGTCATCCAGATCATCTCCTTCAAGACCACCGGTAAACGGGTGTTCCGGATGTCTCCGCTCCAGCACCACTTCGAGCTGGCCGGCTGGAGCGAGGTCAACATCGTGGTGCGCTTCTGGATCATTGCCGGCATCGGCGTGGCCATCGCCCTGGGCCTGTTCTACAGCGAGTTCCTCGCCAACATGACCTGATCGGCGGGGCCGACACGCCCGAGAGGGCGTTCTGGGGGTGTCGGGCGTGTTTAGCGGTGATGATGTCGGGGTGGGGGAGGACATCGGCACTGAGGGCAGGGCTGGCGGACGCACCCGGCGATCGCCGGGCGCGTCGGGGCGTACCGCGGAGGCGGTCGCGCCAGCGGACGACGCCCGGGGGCCGGAACCGGGTGCGGTGCCGCGTGAGGCGGAGCCGGCGGTGCCCGCGCCGCTGCGCGGGTTCGACGCGGCCGGCGGGCTCGCCGCGCTGCGCGGCCTGCTGGACCGGCCGCTGACTTCCTACTATCTGCTGCTGTCCTGCGCCGGTCTGCTGCTGCTGATCGGGTTGACCATGGTCTTCTCGGCGACCAGCGTGAAGGACTACGCCGAGGACGGCGACGCCTCGGCGTCGGTGACCAAGCAGGCCATCTTCGCGGTGATCGGCATTGGCGCGTTCTGGGTCTGTCAGCGCCTGCCGGCGAGCACGTACCGCTCACTGGGCCGGCCGTTGCTGTTCGCCTCGATCGCCCTCCTGGTGGTGCTCAACCTGCTGGTCGCGTACGCCCGGCTGACCCACCAGCTGTCGGCCGGTTTCGGGCCGGTCGAGGCGCGACTGAACTGGCTGTTCGTCGGCGGCATCCAGCTCCAGCCCTCCGAGTTGGCCAAGTTCGCGATGGTGCTCTGGGGTGCGCACCTCGTCGCCCGCAAGGGCGCTGCGCTGGGCTGGTGGCGGGAGCTGGCCACCCCGCTGTTCCCGGTGGTGGGCCTGCTCTTCGTCCTGGTCGGTTACAACGACACGGGCACGATGCTCTGTCTGCTGGCCCTGGTCGTGGGTCTGCTCTGGGCCGCCGGGGTGCGGATGCGCGTCTTCGGCGCCCTGGCCACGGCCGGGCTGGTCGGGATCGGCCTGCTCGTGGCGGTGGCCTCACTGGGCGCCGGCTCCGGTGAGCGCGGCGAGGAGAACTACCGCTTCGCCCGGCTGGCCATGTTCTTCAACCCGCCGGACCCGGAGACCTGCAAGCTCGACGGCTGCCTCCAGTTCTACCAGGGGCGGCTGGCCATTGAGCACGGCGGCTGGTTCGGGGTCGGGCTGGGCAAGGGCAGCCTGAAGTGGGACTGGCTCCCCGAGGCGCACAACGACTTCATCTTCGCGATCATCGCCGAGGAGTTGGGCGTGATCGGGTGCGTGGTGGTGCTCAGCCTGTTCGCGGTCCTCGCGTACACCGGGTTCCGGATCGCCCGGCGGGTCGACGACCCGTTCCGTCGACTCGCCGCCACCGCCGTCACCACCTGGCTGGTCAGCCAGGCCGTGATCAACATCGGTGGGGTGGTCGGGCTGCTGCCGATCACCGGCCTGCCGCTGCCGTTCATCTCCGACGGCGGAAGTGCCCTGGTGGTGACGTTGGCCGGCATCGGCATGCTGGCGTCCTTCGCCCGCGCCGAACCCGATGCGGCCAGAGCACTGCATGCCCGTCCGCCGGCCCGGTGGGTCCGACTAGTCTGGGCCCCGTTGCCGCCGCTTCCCGGCCGGCGTCGCCGACCGGCGACGCCGCCCGCTGGCCGAGGGTCCGTGCCCCGGTCCCGTGAGCGGCGTCATGACGACCAGGCCGCGCCGCGCGGGGTCCGACAGGACCGTAGCCGCAGGGGCACGGCGAGCGAGAGGAGACGCTGATGGGTCCGCTGCGTTCGGTGGTGCTCGCGGGAGGTGGCACCGGGGGGCACGTCTACCCGCTGCTCGCCTTCGCCGACTGCCTGCGCCGACACGACCCGGGCGTCCGGATCACCTGCCTCGGCACACCCCGGGGCATGGAGAACGACCTGATCCCGCCGCAGGGCTACGACCTACGGCAGATCCCGGCCTACCAGCTGCCCCGGTCGGTCAACATGAACCTGGTCCGCACCCCGGGCCGGATGTGGACCGCGGCGCGCGCCGCGGGCAAGGTGATCGACGAGGTACGCGCCGACGTGGTCGTCGGCTTCGGCGGGTACGTCGCGGTGCCGGCCTACCTGGCCGCGTGGCGACGTGAGCTGCCCATGGTGATCCACGAGGTGAACGTGCCGCCGGGTGTGGCCAACCGGCTGGGCATGAAGTTCACCAAGAACGTCGCCGTCGGCTTCCCGAACCAGCCCAGCCAGGCCGAGTCGCTGCGGGACGCCACAGTGGTCGGGGTGCCGCTGCGCCGCGCCATCACCGGCCTGGACCGGTACGCGCTGCGCAACGCCGCCCGCGCCCACTTCGGGCTCCGCCCGGACCTGCCGGTGCTCTTCGTGTCCGGCGGGTCGTCCGGCGCCCGTTCGATCAACCTGGCGGTCTCCGGTGCGGCCAAGGAGTTGGCCCGCAACGGCGTGCAGGTGCTGCACGTGATGGGCGCCCGCAACGAGCCGGTGCCGATCCCGACCGACCTGCCGGTGCCGTACGTGACGCTGCCGTACCTGTCCGAGATGGAGCTGGGCTACGCCGCCGCGGACCTGATGCTGGCCCGGGGCGGGGCGATGACCGTCGCCGAGGTGGCCGCGATCGGGCTGCCCACGATCTACGTGCCGTACCCGCACAGCAACCAGGAGCAGCGGCGCAACGCGCTGCCCGTGGTGGAGGCCGGCGGCGGGCTGCTGGTCGACGACGCGGAGCTCACCCCGGACTGGCTGGAGCGCACCGTCATCCCGCTCATCCGCGACCCGCAGCGCCTGTACTCGATGGGCGCCGCCGCCGGGGCGTACGGCCGGCGCGACGGCGACGAGGCGCTGCGCTCCTTCGTGCTGGCGGCGGTGGCCCGATGACCGCGCAGTTCACCCCGGCCGGCACGCTCACCGCCGAGGACCTGGGCGCCGTCCACCTGATCGGGGTGGGTGGGGTGGGCATGCTCGGCGTGGCCCGACTGCTGCTCACCCGCGGCATCCGGGTGTCCGGCAGCGACCTGCGGGAGTGGCCGTCGCTGGCCGGTCTGCGGGCGCTCGGCGGCACCATCCACCTCAGCCACGAGGCGAGCAACCTCGACGGGGTGGACACGGTCGTGTATTCGTCGGCCATTCCGCAGGACCACCTGGAGTTGGTCGAGGCGCGGCGGCGCGGCCTGCGGGTGCTGCACCGTTCGGAGGCCCTCGCGGCGGCGATGACCGGCCGTCGGGCGGTGGCGGTCGCCGGTACGCACGGCAAGACCACCACCACCTCGATGGTGACGATGGTTCTCCAGCAGGCCGGTGTGGACCCGTCCTTCGTGATCGGTGGCGAGATCTCCGAGGTCGGCTCGGGCGCCCACCACGGCACCGGCGAGCACTTCGTGGTCGAGGCGGACGAGAGCGACCGCTCGTTCCTCATCTACCGCCCGTACGTCTCGATCATCACGAACGTCGAGGCGGACCACCTGAACACCTACGGCGACTACGCGACGCTGGAGGCGGCGTTCGTGGAGTTCGCCCGCCTCACCGACCCGGACGGGTTCATCATCACCTGCGTGGACGACCCGGGCGGCCGGCGGCTGGCGGAGAGCCTGCGGTCCGAGGGACGGCGGGTGTTCACCTACGGCGAGGCCGCCGACGCCGACCTGCGGTTGACCGAGATGGTCTCCTCCGCCCGCGGGGTGCGCTACCTGGCCGCGATCGACGGCCGGTCGCTGGGCGAGTTCCGGCTGCCGGTGCCGGGACGGCACATGGGGCTGAACAGCGCCGCCGCGGTGCTGGCCGCGTACCTGCTGGAGTTGCCGTTGGAGGCGGCGGAGGCCGCGCTGGCGGTCTTCCCCGGGGTGCGGCGGCGCTTCGAGCGCAAGGGTGTGGCGGACGGCGTGCTGGTCTACGACGAGTACGCGTACCACCCGACGTCGATGACGTTGGCGATGCAGACGCTGCGGGAGGTCGCCGGGGACGGTCGGCTGATCGTCGTCTTCCAGCCGTACCGGCTGTACCGCACTCGCGACAACCAGGCCGAGATCGCCGAGGCGTTGGCCATCGCCGACGAGGTGGTGCTGCTGGAGGTCTTCGGGCCGGGCGAGTTGCGCCAGCCCGGCGAGGGCTCGGCGGCGCTGATCGCGGCGGTGGACCTGCCCGCCGACCGCAAGGTCTTCGTGGAGTCGTGGGAGCAGGCCCCGGTCGAGGTGGCCCGCCGGGCCCGCGCGGGGGACGTGGTCGTCACCATGGGCGCCCCGCCGATCTCGCTGATGGGCGACGAGCTGCTGGCCGCTCTGGGTGAGCGGACGGCCGGCTCGGCACCGACCGCGACCGTCGACCCGGTGGCCACCACCCCGGCGATCGGTGATCCGGTGCCGGGTGGGGCCACGGCGGGCGGCGACGGCGCGGCGCTCGGTGGCACCGCCGTGCCCGGCGGCTCGGCGCCCACGGCCGGATGAGTCCCGGCCCGGCCCGAGGGCGGACCAGCGCCGCCGACGGTGGCGCCCCGCGCCGGGGGCCGGCCCGGCGGTGGCAGCTGGTCCGGGCGGGCCGCGACGCGGTACCGCCGTCGACCCGCCGGTTCATGGCCCGGGCCCGGCAGCGTCGCATGCGGGCCGCGCTGCCGTGGGCGGTGGCCGCCGGGGTGCTCGCCCTGGCCGGGCTGGTCGCCTGGACGGTGCTCGGCACCGGGTTGTTCGGTGTGCGCGAGGTGCGCGTGGAGGGTGCCGACCTGGTCACTCCGGTGCAGGTGCACGACGCGCTCGACATCCCCGACGGGGTGCCGCTGGCCCGGGTGGACCTGGCCGCCGCAGCGCGTCGGGTCGGCGCGTTGCCGGCGGTGCAGCGGGCCACGGTCTCCCGGGACTGGCCCGGCGCGCTGGTGGTACGGGTGACCGAGCGGACCGCGGTGGCGGTGGTGCCGCAGGGCGACGCGTTCGCGCTGATCGACGGCAGCGGGGTGGCGTTCCGGACGGTGGAGCGACGCCCGGCGGGTCTGCCGCAGGTGACGGTGGCCCGTCCGGCCGCTGACGACCCGGGCACCCGGGCCGCGCTGGAGGTGCTCGTCGCGTTGACGCCGCAGCTGCGCGCGGAGTTGGTGGACGTGAACGTGGAGGGGTTGGCCCGGATCAGCCTGCGGTTGCGGGAGGACCGGACGGTGGTCTGGGGCGACGCGACCCGAGGTACGGACAAGGCCCGGGTGGCCACCGCGCTGCTGGACGAGGACACCGACCGGATCGACGTGAGCGCGCCGGATGTGGTGACCTTTCGGTGAATCGGTGAGCGTGCCGGACGTGACCCGTCGCGCTCCGCGCGGCGACACGCCGCCCGGGTCCTTGGCTCATCGGGCGGTGGCGCTTACGTTGCCCCGAAGAGGATCAGTGGTTGACATAACTGTAAGCCTCTAGTAGAGGGTTAGGGTTCACCCCTGACCCTCGCTGGTGCCAGCTGTCGTCGGCCGCTGGGCTGGCCACGCCGTACCCGGTCGGCCGAAGCCAATCTCGAAGGAAAGGACCGGAGATGACACCTCCGCACAACTACCTGGCGGTCATCAAGGTCGTCGGCATCGGGGGTGGCGGCGTCAACGCCGTCAACCGGATGATCGAGGTTGGGCTCAAGGGCGTCGAGTTCATCGCGATCAACACCGATGCCCAGGCGCTGCTGATGAGCGACGCCGACGTCAAGCTCGACGTCGGTCGGGAGCTGACCCGTGGCCTGGGGGCCGGGGCCAACCCGGACGTCGGGAAGAACGCCGCCGAGGACCACCGCGACGAGATCGAGGAGGTACTCAAGGGCGCCGACATGGTCTTCGTGACCTGCGGCGAGGGCGGCGGCACCGGCACCGGCGGCGCGCCCGTGGTCGCCAACATCGCCCGCAAGCTCGGCGCGCTGACCATCGGCGTGGTGACGCGGCCGTTCTCCTTCGAGGGCAAGCGCCGTCAGGTGCAGGCCGAGTCGGGGATAGACGAACTCCGCAACCAGTGCGACACGCTGATCGTGATCCCGAACGACCGGCTGCTGGCCCTGGGCGACCGCAACATCAGCATGATGGACGCGTTCCGCACGGCCGACCAGGTGCTGCTCTCGGGTGTGCAGGGCATCACCGACCTGATCACCACCCCGGGTCTGATCAACCTGGACTTCGCCGACGTCAAGAGCGTGATGAGCGGCGCCGGCAGCGCGTTGATGGGCATCGGCAGCGCCCGCGGCGAGAACCGCGCGGTCGAGGCCGCCGAGGCGGCCATCTCCAGCCCGCTGCTGGAGCAGAGCATGGACGGCGCGCGGGGCGTGCTGCTCTCCATCGCCGGCGGTTCCGACCTGGGCCTGTTCGAGATCAACGACGCCGCCCAGCTGGTCACCGACGCGGCCCACCCGGACGCGAACATCATCTTCGGCGCGGTCATCGACGACGCGCTCGGTGACGAGGTGCGGGTGACGGTCATCGCGGCCGGCTTCGACGGCGGCACGCCCGCGTACAAGGCGGCCGAGCCGACCCGCAAGACCAACACCAACCAGCCGGCACCGCAGAGCACTCCGGTGCCGCCGCCGGCCACCAACCCGGCTCCGGCCCAGTCGCCGCGTCGCGTGCTCTTCGACGACGTGGACGTTCCCGACTTCCTCAAGAACGGGTCCTGAGCACCGCCGATGACCGACAGCTCAGCCACGGTACGACCGGATCGGCGCGCCGAACTCGCGGCCGGTCTGGCGCAGGTTCGGTCCCGAGTCGATGACGCCTGCGCGCAGGCCGGCCGGGACCGCGCCGAGGTCACGATGATCGCGGTGACGAAGACGTACCCGGCCAGCGACGTGATTGCGCTGGCCGAGCTCGGAGTCACCGACATGGGGGAGAACCGCGACCAGGAGGCGGCCGGCAAGGCCGCCGAGGTGGCCGCCGCCGGGGTGCGTCCGCGCTGGCACTTCATCGGCCAGTTGCAGCGCAACAAGGCCCGCTCGGTGGTCCGCTACGCCGACGTGGTGCACTCGGTCGACAGTGTCCGGCTGGCCCGGGCGTTGGCCACCGCGACGGCCGAGAGGCAGGCGCCGCTCGACGCCCTGATCCAGGTGAGCATCGACGGCGACGCGGCCCGGGGCGGAGCACTGCCCGACTCGGCGGATCCGGACGCCGGTCTGGAGCCGGTGGCCGAGGCGGTGGCCGACGCGCCAGGGCTGCGCCTGGTCGGTCTCATGGCGGTCGCTCCGCTGGGCTGGGAGCCGGCCCGGGCGTTCGCCCGACTCGCGGAGGTTGCCGACGCGTTTCGGGCTGTCCATCCGGGAGCCACCGCGCTGTCCGCCGGCATGAGCGGAGATTTCGACATCGCGATCCATTACGGCGCGACACATGTCCGCGTCGGTAGCGCGTTGCTCGGAATGCGTCCCACGCTGCGGTAGCCTGACCGCGAGACAAGCAAATTACATCAGTGTTGTTTCAGGGGCGGGCGTCTCCTAGCCGGGGGTCGTGGCGCGCGACGCGAATCGCGTGCCGGGGGATTGCCGTTCCGGTCCGATGGGCATGGTTGTCCACTCGCGACGGGCGACATGGCACGGGGGCGCGTGCCGCACGGCGGACGGAAGGGCGCGGGGATGGGTGCACTGCGCAAGGCGGGGGTCTGGCTCGGTCTGGTCGAAGAAGACGACGAGCGGGCCTACGACGACGGTGGCTACGACAAGGGTGGCTACCGCGACTCGCGGTACCGGCAGAGCCGGTACGCCGAGGAGTTCGCCGACGACGACGAGGACGACACCGAGGAGCCGCCGGCTCCCCGGCCGCGCGACAGCGGGCGGGGTCGACTCTCCGAGCGGCCGAGCGGGCGGTTGAGCGAGTCCGAGCGCGGTGACGGTGAGCGTCCGGAACGGATCGAGCGGTCCAGCGTACGGTCGATCACCCGGTCGTCCGCGGGCGAGACCTCCGGTGCGCTGACCTACCACACTCGGGACAACCTGGCCCTCGCGCCGCAGGTCACGGCGCGTGAGCGGGCCCTGCCCGAGGAGGAGCAGCGTTACCAGATCACCACGTTGCACCCCACCACCTACCGGGAGGCGCGCACCATCGGTGAGCACTTCCGCGACGGGGTTCCGGTGATCATCAATCTCACCGAGATGGATGAGGCCGATGCCCGCCGTCTGGTTGACTTCGCCGCCGGGCTGGCGTTCGGCCTTCGCGGTACGATCGAGCGCGTGACCAATCGGGTGTTCCTGCTCTCACCGGCTAACGTCCAGGTCACCGCTGAGGACAAAGCCAAGATCGCTGAGGGCGGCTTTTTCAGCTTGAGTTGATTCCCGCCCGACCCGAGGGACGTCGCTGACCGTGTTGTCGATCTTACTGCAAGTGCTGTACCTGATCCTTTATGTCTTCCTGCTCCTTCTTCTGTCCCGGTTCGTGTTGAGCGCCGTCCTGCAGTACGGCCGTCGCTGGCAACCGGGGCGTGGTGCATCGGCAGGATTGGAATCCGTGTGGAGCGTCACTGATCCCCCTCTCAACGCGTTGAGGCGTGTGATCCCTCCGCTGCGAATTGGTACCGTGAGCATCGACCTGGCCTCCCTTGTGCTCCTGGTTATCCTGTTCGTGCTGATGGAGTTCGTGTTAGGGCCGTCGATCAGGGCATCTGCCTGATGACCGACGCGCTTTCGCGGCCGCAACTGACCCGAGGAGTTTCGATGCCGCTGACCCCGGCCGACGTCCACAACGTCGCCTTCAAAAAGCCGCCGATCGGCAAGCGGGGGTATGACGAGGAGGAGGTCGACGCCTTCCTGGATGAGGTCGAGCGCGAGCTCGCCCGTCTCATCGAGGAGAACAACGAGCTGCGCGCCCAGGTGGAGCGCGGCGGCCGTGGCGGTGCCCCCGCGGGCCCCGGCGGCGACGCCCGACTGGCGGCGGAGCTCAACGACGTCAAGGCCCAACTGGACCGGGTGCAGCGCGACAAGTCGGCGGCCGAGCAGGCCGCCCGCGCGATGCAGGCCGAGCTGGAGCAGGTCCGCGCGACCGGCGGCCCGGCCGGCGGCGTCACCGGTGACGGTGAGCAGCAGGCCCTGCGGGTGCTGATGATGGCCCAGCGCACCGCCGACGACCACGTGTCCGACGCCCGCCGCGAGGCCGACCAGCTGCTGTCCGAGGCGCGGAGCAAGGCCGAGGAGGTGACCCGGGAGGCGCGCGCGAAGGCCGACGCCCTGGAGCGGGACGCCCGCCAGCGGCACCAGGAGGCCATGGGCGGCCTGGACGCCAAGCGTACGGCGCTGCAGAAGCACATCGAGGAGCTCAAGCAGTTCGAGCGCGAGTACCGCACCCGGCTCAAGGCCTACCTGGAGAGCCAGCTGCGCGACCTCGATGGTCGTGGCCAGGGCCTGGAGGCCGAGATGACCCGCTCCGAAGCCGGTCGGGTCGCGGGCGGCAACGGGCTTGCCGCGGCGGGTCTCGCCGGTTCGTACGGCGGCGGCGGGCGCTCCGGCGCTCTCGAAGCCGGACGCTGAGCACCGGCCGGCGATCGCTGTCCGCCAATGCTGACGGTCGCCGGCCCCGCCTGGACGGTTCGACGCGGCGGGGGTGAGCCGTGATAGTCGCAAGCTTGCTGCTCATCCTCGTCGCGGTGGTGCTACTGGTGCTCGGCCTGGCCGGTGGCTCCAGCTTCTTGTTGGTCATCTCCATCGCAGCCAGTCTGCTGGCCGCCGTGGCGTTGGTGGTGGGCGCCCGCCAGGCAGCCGCCGCTCGCGCCATGGCGGATCCCGGCCGGCCCGACCGGCGGCACCCCGAGGCGGCACCCCGCACGGCCAGCCAGGCCACGCCGGGTGTCGCGTACGGGCCGCCGCTGGTCGAGCCGGAGGTGCCGGTCCAGCACGTGCCCACGACATTTGGTACCGGCGGCGCCGGGTGGCGGCAACCACCCGCGCCGCCGGTCGACCAGGTGTCGCCGGTCGACGGGGCCACACCGTTCGATCACGCGTCGCCGTCCGTGCGCGCGGCCGATGAGCCGTCCTCGCGGGCCCGGCCCGTCAGCCCGGCGTCGCCGAGCGCGACGTCGACCGACGACGTGTTCGACGGGTCGTCCCCGGTGGACGATGAGCCGGCCGCACAGCAGATCACGGCCGCCGAGGCGGCCCGGGTGGCGCGACTGCCCGACGCTGTCGAGGTCGTGGACGGCCGCCCCCGCTACCACCTCGACAGCTGCCCTCACCTGGTGGGCTGGCAGCCTGAGACGCTGCCGGTCGCCGAGGCCGTGGAGCTCGGCTTCACTCCGTGCGCGCGCTGCGCGCCGGCGACCGCTCTGCTCGCCGACGTCCGGCCGATCTGAAGCGACGTCGGTGCCCGCGCAGGACACGCTCACCGTGGCGGTGCGGGTGAAGCCCGGCGCTTCCCGGGAGCGGGTGGGTGGCCGCTTCGACGGTCCGCACGGTCCCGCCCTCGTGATCGCGGTCCACGCCCCGGCTGTCGACGGTCGGGCCACCGAGGCGGCCCGCCGGGCACTGGCCGGCGCGTTGGGGGTCCGACCGGCCGCGGTGTCGCTGCGTACCGGCGCGGCCAGCCGGGACAAGCTCTTCCTCGTCGAGCGGCCCGCCCCGGAGGTGTCCGAGGTGCTGCGCCGCCTGCGCGACGGATCCACCACGTGAGGACAGCTCAGGCAAGGCAACCGTGACGCCCGGGTTGGACCTCGCGCTGCTGCTCGGTGCGGCCGTGCTGCTGGTCGCGATCGGCGCGGTGCGACTCTCCACCCGCCTCGGCGTGCCCAGCCTCCTGGTGTACCTGGCGTTGGGTGTGGCGATCGGCGAGGGCGGGTTGGGCATCCGTTTCGACGACGTCGAGCTGACCCGTACCCTCGGCTTCTGCGCGCTGATCGTGATCATCGCGGAGGGCGGCCTCACCGCCCGGTGGACCACGCTGCGCCCGGTTCTCGGGCTGGCCTCCGCCCTCTCCACGATCGGGGTGATCGTCAGCATCGTGGTGGTCGGCGTCGCCGTGCACCTGCTGCTCGGGCTGGACTGGCGGTTGGCGCTGCTCTACGGCGCGGTGCTCTCGTCGACCGACGCGGCGGCCGTCTTCGCCACCCTGCGTCGGCTGCGGTTGCCGCCCCGGCTGGTCGCGACGTTGGAGGCCGAGTCGGGGATGAACGACGCCCCGGTGGTGCTACTGGTGGTGCTGTTGTCCCACCGGGGCTTCTCGCATCCGTGGTGGTACGAGGCCGCGCTGGTCTGCTACGAGCTGGGCGTCGGCGCGGCGGTGGGCGTGGGCGTGGGGGTGGCGGGCAGTTGGGCATTGCGCCGGGCGGCGCTGCCCTCCGCCGGGCTCTACCCGATCGCCGCGGTGGGCTTCACCGTGCTGGCGTACGCCGTCGGGACGGTCCTGCACGCCTCGGGTTTCCTCGCCGTCTATGTGGCCGGGGTGTTGCTCGGCAACGCCCGGCTCTCGCACCGGCAGGCGATCCTCGGCTTCGCGGACGGGCTGGCCTGGCTCGCCCAGATCGGGCTGTTCGTGCTGCTCGGGTTGCTGGCCTCGCCGGGCCGGCTGGGCTCGGCCGTGCTGCCCGCGCTGGTGGCCGGGCTGGCTCTGGTGCTGCTGGCCCGACCGCTGTCGGTGGCCGTCTCGGCGTTGCCGTTCCGTGTCGGCCTTCGAGAACAGGCGTTCCTGTCCTGGGCCGGGCTGCGCGGGGCGGTGCCGATCGTGCTCGCCACCATTCCGCTCTCCGAGCGGGTGCCCGGCGCGGAACGGCTCTTCGACGTGGTCTTCGTCCTGGTGGTGATCTTCACGCTGGTGCAGACCGGGACGCTGGGGTCGTTCGCCCGCCGGTTGCGGGTGACCGCTCCGGCCGAGGCCGCGGAGATCCACGTGGAGACCGCGCCGCTGGAGCGGATGCGGGCGGACCTGCTCCAGGTGGAGGTGCCGCCCGGATCGCGACTGGCCGGGGTGCACGTCGACGAGCTGCGTCTCCCGGTGGGCGCGTCGGTGACCCTGGTGCTGCGCGACGGGGTGGGTTTCGTGCCCGCACCGGACACCCGGTTGAAGACCGGCGACAGTCTGTTGATCGTGGCGACCGCCGGGGTGCGGGACGCGGCGGAACGGCGGTTGCGCGCGGTCAGTCGGCGGGGTCGGCTGGCCCGATGGTTTGGTGAGTACGGGGATGAGGCGGTCGATTGATCTGCTAGCGTTCCCTTTGCCCCGGTTAGGTAGGGCTAGGGGCTCTTAGACGGTGCGACGGTGCGGCACGTTGTCGGACGCCTGTACGTTCCGTATTCTTGCCAACCTCCGGAGTGCGCGGCCATCGTCGCCGCGCGCCCCTTTTCGTACATAGGGGACGCCTTGGTCGGCGCCCCCTGACCAGGCGCCGCGGACCGCGCGGTTCCCCGGCCGAGGGAGCGACCCATGGCGAAGCCAGCCGACACCAGGACCGCCGGGCGCAAGCCGGTGGCCAAGGCCACCCGCAGCGCGGCGGAGACCGAGAAGATCCGGGCGGCGCTGGCGGCGCGGCGGGACGAGCTTCGTGCCGAGTACGATCAGACGCTGAGTGAGATCACCGAGCTGCAGCGCGATCGGCTGACCGACTCGGCCGGGGACGACCAGGCCGATACGGGCACCAAGACGCTCGAGCGGGAGCAGGAGATCTCTCTCGCCAACAGCATTCTGGAACGGATCACGCAGGTGGAGCGCGCTCTGGAGCGCCTCGACGAGGGTGGTTACGGCTGGTGCGAGCGGTGCGGCAACCCGATCCCGGTCGAGCGCCTCGCCGCCTTCCCGTCGGCCACCCAGTGTGTGACGTGCAAGCAGCTGGAGGAGCGGCGCTGAGGTCCGTTCCCCGGCGGCGATGAGACGGTGAGCGATCACCGCCGAGACTGTCGATGGGGAGCGCATGACCGCAGCACCGTCCGCCGAACCCGGCCGCACCGACCCGGGCGGCGGCACCCGCCGGCCCCGGGCCGTCGCGATTCTCGCCGGAGTCGCCCTGGTGGCCCTGCTGGCCGACCTGGTCACCAAGCACCTCGCGCTGGCCGCGCTGACCGACCGGGAACCGGTCCGGCTGCTCGGTGGGTTCGTCTACCTGAGCCTGACCCGCAACAGTGGCGCGGCCTGGAGCATCGGCTCGGACCACACCTGGGTCTTCCCGCTGATCACCATCGGTGTGGTCGGCTGGATCGTCTGGATGGCCCTGCGTCTGCGCTCGCTGCCCTGGGCGATCTCCCTCGGCCTGGTGCTGGGTGGAGCGTTGGGCAACCTTGTCGACCGGATCTTCCGGGCGCCATCCCCCTTCCACGGGCACGTGGTCGACATGATCAGCCTGTTCGACCCGTACGGTCAGGTCTGGCCGGTGTTCAACCTGGCGGACAGTTCGCTGGTCTGCGGCGTGCTGCTGGCCGTCCTGTTGGAGTTGACCGGCCGCCAGCGTGACGGCCGACGGGCGGGGCGCGACGGCGACCCGGCCACGACGGACGCCACCCCGGGCGCCGAGCAGCGGGAGCGGGCATGACCTCCGCGTTCGCCGCTGGCGGCGACCACCGTTCCCTTCCGGTCCCGGACGGCCTCGACGGCATGCGTCTGGACCAGGCCGTGTCCCGCCTGTTCGGGCTCTCCCGCACCGCCGCCGCGGCTCTGGTCGACGCCGGGGACGCGCTGGTCGACGGCTCCGCCCGGCCCAACTCGCACAAGGTCAAGGCCGGCTCCTGGCTGGATGTCACGCTGCCCGCCCCGGTCGCGCCGCCGACCGTGGTGCCGCAGGCGGTGCCCGGTCTGCGGGTGGTCTACGCCGACGACGACATCGTGGTGGTCGACAAGCCGGTGGGGGTGGCCGCGCACCCCAGCCCCGGGTGGACCGGGCCGACGGTGATCGGCGCGCTCGCCGCGATCGGGCACCGCATCTCCACCAGCGGCGCCGCCGAGCGGCAGGGCGTGGTGCACCGGCTCGACGTGGGTACCACCGGCATCATGGTGGTGGCCAAGAGCGAGCAGGCTTACACGGCGTTGAAGCGGGCCTTCAAGTACCGCGAGGTCGACAAGGGCTACCACGCGGTGGTGCAGGGTCACCTGGACCCGCTGCGGGGCACCGTCGACGCGCCGATCGACCGGCATCCCACCCACGACTACCGGTGGGCGGTGGTCTCCGGCGGCAAGCCGAGCATCACCCACTACGACACCCTGGAGGCGTTCCCGGCGGCGAGTCTGGTCGACGTCCGGCTGGAGACCGGTCGGACCCACCAGATCCGGGTGCACTTCTCCACCCTGCGGCACCCCTGCGTGGGTGACCTCACCTACGGCGCAGATCCCACCCTCTCGGCCCGTCTCGGTCTGGCCCGACAGTGGCTGCACGCCCGCGAACTGAGCTTTTTGCACCCCCGAACGGGGGACGAGGTCCGGTTCGTCAGCGACTACCCTGACGACCTGGACCGTGCGCTCCAGATCCTGCGTGACTGAGCGGCGACCACCCGACACCGATCCACAGAGGGGATCTCGCCCGTGCGCGCCGGCAACCTGCTGCGGCAGCTGGACCAGCGGCTGTTGCCGCCGCTGACCCGGGTCGTGGCCCGGCTTGCCGACCGGTCGGGGCGGTCCGGTGTGCTCAGCTGGGCCGCCGTGCTCTCCGCAGCGGCGGTGCTGGGCACCGCCGTCTGGGCCGTCGACGACACCCCGGTCGGTGACCGGACGGTCGGCGAGGTGACCCGCGTCGGTGTCGCCGAGGGTGACTCGGTCCCCGGCTACCTGCGGTCGGCCGCGGCCGACCTGGCCGCGCTGCCCACGTCCGCCCCGGCCGCCGAGGGTGGCACGTACGCGCTGGTCACGCTCGACGCGTACCTGCCACCGCAGCGGCTGGCGACGGTGCTCGGCGGCGTCGGGGTCTCGACCGTCTTCGGGCGGGTTCCGCTGCCCGGCCGGCAGACCGAGATCGTCAAGATTCCCGCGCTGCGGGTGCCCGACGACGTGGTCGCCGGGATGGAGCAGGTGGCGGCCCGTAAGGAGACCGAGGCCGCCGACTACCGGGCCAGGGCCGCGGCGGTCGACGGCGACGGGGTGGGCGAGCGGGAGCTGCGGGAGCAGTACGCCAGCGGCGCGGAGGTGGCTGCCGCCGAGGCGGCCGCGTACCGCGCCGGCTGTGCCTGCGTCTACGCGGCGGTGGTTCGGGCGACGCCGGTGGCGCTGCGCGGCGTCGCGGCCCGACCGGATGTGCGAGCGGTCGACCCGGCCCCCGAGGTGTACCGGCTGGACCGCACGGTCTTCACGCCGCCGCTGCCCGAGCAGCACGACGTGGTGCGTCCGCCGGCCGACACCGGGCCGAGCCCGACACCGACCCAGAGCGAGCGGCCCGCGCCAGCGATCAGCGCACCGGCGCCGTCGTCCGCCGTGGGCGAATCGTCGGAACCCGCACCAGCCGTGACGATCCCGTCACTCGAACCGTCCAACCCGGTGCCCACCGAGCCGGTGCCGTCGAGCGTCACCACCTCGCCGGACGCCACCGCCGCTGAGCCGGCATCGTCGCCGTCGTCGTCGTGATCTGCGTCGGCTGGTGTGCGCTCTGAGGTGTGGTCCGAATAGGGTTGGGTTCGTAGCCTGTCAGACGGAGATCGATGGCGCTGGGAGGGCGGGCCGTGGAGGGCAGTGAGACCGGCTGGGGCCGGCCGGCCGAACCAGCGCCGCGGTGGCGCGCGTTGTTGGACCGTGCCCGGTTGGGCGGTCGCGGCGCGGAGCAGGCCGAGCCGGAACGGCGCGGCGATGAGCCGCCGCCGGACCAGCTGCCACGGCGTGCGGCCCCCAACGGTTACGCCGGGCGGGCACCCGCCATCGGGCATCCGGCCGACCTCTCGTACGGCGCGGAGCCTGGTTACCGGGCCGAGGCGACCTACCGGGTCGACCCCGCCTACCGGGCTGAGCCGGCGTACCGCTCCGAGCCGGGCTATCGGGCCGAACCGGACTATCGCGCCGAGCCGGCGTACCGGGCCGAGCCGGACTACCGCGCCGAGCCGGCGTACCGGACCGAGCAGCCGGACTACCGCGCTGAGCCCGGCTACCGGGCCGATCCCGGCTACCGCGCGGAGCCGGGGTACCGGCCCGAGCCGGGTTACCGGGCCGATCCGACGTACCGGGCCGAGCCCGAGCCGCCGTCGCGTGGCCCCGAGCCGGTCCCGTCGCGCTACGCGTTGCTGGACAACGGCTACCGGCCGGGTGACCCGCCGGTGGAGTCGCGGTACGCGCTGCTGGAGACCGGCTACCAGCCGGAGACCGGCTACCCGGCGACCGCGCCACCGCCCCCACCGGTCGCCCCGCCGCCCGTCGCCCCGCCGCCCGTCGCCCCTCCCGTGGCGCCACCACCCGTCCCGGCGGTCGGCTCGGCGGTCGCCGAACGCGCCTACCCGGCCCGGATCGAGTGGCGGCCGCAGACCGTCGACCAGGAGCAGGAGCGCGCCAACGGGGTGCTCCAACGGGACCTGGGCACGCCCCGGGTGCTCGCCTTCGCCAACCCCAAGGGCGGGGTGCACAAGACGACCGCCACGGTGCTCGCCGCGGCCACGGTCGGCAGCGTCCGCGGCAAGGGCGTGCTGGCCTGGGACGACAACGAGCTGCGCGGCACCCTCGGCCTGCGCGCCGGCAGTGCCCGACACGCACGGACGATCCGGCACCTGATCAGCGACCTGGCCCAGATCGAGATCCTGGAGGGCGCGACCCTGCTGGACCGGCTGGACGACTACCTACGGCACGCCTCCGACGGCTCGTACGACGTGCTGGCCGGCGAGGAGAGCCCGCGCTTCGCCCAGCGACTGGACCAGTTCACCGTCCGTCGGGTGCTGGAGCTGCTGCGGCGCACCCACGACGTGGTCTGCGTGGACACCGGCAACAACGTGGAGAGCCCCAACTGGCGCACGGTGATGCAGGCCGCCGACCAGCTGGTGGTGACCACCGTGCCCCGGGAGGACGCGGCGTTCAGCGCGGACTGGATGCTCGACCTGCTGCACGAGGAGGGCATGGGCGAGTTGGCGGACAACGCGATCACCCTCATCTCCTGCCCCACCCCGGGTCGCTCCACCCTCCAGGACGACCTGGAGCGGCACTTCGCCACCCGTACCCGTGGGGTGGCCGTGGTGCCGTACGACCCGGCTCTGGAGACCGGGTCGTCGATCGAGTACCACCAGCTCCAGCCGGAGACCCGGCAGGCGTGGCTGCGGGCGGCGGCGATGATGGTGGAGCCGTTCGCCCGGTGAGCTGGACTGCCACCACCGGAGCCCCGGCCTCCCACCGGGCCTGAGAGGATCATCGGGTGAGCCCGGACAACCCCGACCCTGAGCGGCCCGTCGACGAGCCCGACCAACCATCCCGTACGCCGGGCGCGACACCGCCGCCGGCCGACCTGTCGGCCGCGACACCGCCGGTCGGCCCGGGCCAGCTGCCGGCCTCGACGGCATACCAGAGCGTGCTGGAGCTCCGGTTCGACGAGCCGCGTCGTCCGCTGCGTACCGTGGCGACGGTGCTGGGCGCGGTGCTCGCGTTGGCCGCGCTGGGTGTTCCGCTCGGGCTGCTCTGGGCCGCGCTCGCGCCGGACACCCCGGTGCTCAAGACCGCAGAGGGGGCGATCTACGCCGAGCCGCAGCCGGAGCAGCCGATCGCCGCCGACGGCTGGTTCAGCCTGCTCGGGCTCGCCTTCGGGCTGCTCGTGGCGCTCGTCCTGTGGTTCGTGCTGCGTCGGCGACGCGGCCCGGTCGGGCTGGTCGCCGTGGTGCTCGGCACCCTGCTCGCCGCGCCGGTGGCCTGGCAGGTGGGGCGGCGGATCGGCCTGGCCACCTTCGACCGGTTGCTGGCTACCGCCCCGGCCGGGCAGGCCTTCAGCAAACCCGCCGACCTGCGCGCCGGTGGCGTGGACTGGCTGCTCGGCGTGTTGCCGGTGCCGCACGGCAACCTGCTGCTGCCGGCGTTCGGGGCCGCGGTCATGTACACCCTGCTGGCCGGCTGGTCACGGTGGCCGGGGCTACGCCCGGAGCCCGAGCCGGGGGAGTTCAGTTGGGTGTCGGCGGGGACGCCAGCTCCGCCAGCGGCACCGGAACCGCCCGCACCTGACGCAGCAGAGCCGCCTCGCGGTTGAGCAACCGCAGCTCGGCGCGGAGCCGGGCGGCGGTGTCGTCGATCGCCAGCAGTCGCTGGCGGTCGTCGACGGTGAGCGCCGCGGTCGCGGCCACCAGGTGCGACAGCACCGTCGGGTCCTCCGGCAGCTGCTCGGAGATCTCCTCCGGGTCGGAGCGGATCAGCCCGAGGTACTGCCGGAACACCGCGATCACCCGGGCGGCCAGCAGGTCGGCCACCTCGTCCGGGCCGCCCGGGTCGGGCAGCCACTCGACGTCCGCCGTCAGGTAGGGCTCGGCGCTGTCGTCGACCTCGGCGATCCGGAACCGGCGGCGGCCGACCGTGACGATGTCGAAACCACCATCGGCCAGCTCGGTCACCTGGCGCAGCTCGGCGGTGCAGCCCACCTCGTGCAGCGTGACCTCGCCGGCGCTCGGCGTCGCCCGGCCGCCGGGGCCGGTGGACGCGACCTCCCAGCCGGCCTGGATGGCCACCACGCCGAACTCGCGCGGGGCACCCTCGGGCAGGTCGACCAGGTGTCGGACCAGGGCCCGGTAACGCTCCTCGAAGATGTGCAGCGGCAGCACCAACCCGGGAAAGAGCACCGTTGCGAGCGGGAACACCGGCAGCCGTGCGGTCACATCGTCGAGCCTAACCAATCTCGTCCCCCCGGGCGTGGCCCGGCTCACCGTCCCGGCGTACGGGCGGCTCGGGTGGACGTCGGGCCGGCCGCCTAGACTCGCAAGGGTGCTGAATCGGATCGACCTGCGCGACGGTCTCGGTGACCCGCGCCGTCTGCTGCCCCGTGCCCAGCTCGACGTGTCCGTCGCCGTCGAGCGCATCCGGCCCCTGGTGGAGGCGGTCCGTGAGCATGGGTACCCGGCGATCCGGGAGGCCAGCGCTCGGTTCGACGGCATCTCCCCGGAGGTGCTGCGGGTGCCGGTTGAGGCGATCACCGAGGCGGAGGGCGTGCTCGACCCGGCGGTGCGCGCCGCGCTGCTGGAGTCCATCGCCCGGGCCCGTCGGGTGCACGCCGACCAGCGGCGCACCGACCACACCACCCAGGTGGTGCCCGGCGGCACGGTCACCGAGCGGTGGCTGCCGGTCGACCGGGTCGGCCTCTACGTCCCCGGCGGCCTGGCGATGTACCCGTCGACCGTGGTGATGAACGTGGTGCCCGCCCAGGCGGCCGGGGTGCGCTCGCTGGTGGTGGTCAGCCCGCCCCAGAAGGACAACGGCGGCCTGCCCGATCCCCGGGTGCTCGCCGCCTGCGCGTTGCTCGGCGTCGACGAGGTGTACGCCGTGGGCGGGGCCCAGGCGGTGGCGATGCTGGCGTACGGCGCGGCGGTGGACCCGGCGGGTGAGCTGCGGTGTGACCCCGTCGACCTGATCACCGGCCCCGGCAACATCTGGGTGACCGCCGCCAAGCGGCTGCTGCGCGGTGTGGTCGGCATCGACGCCGAGGCCGGGCCGACCGAGATCGCCATCCTGGCCGACGACACGGCCGACCCGGCACACGTGGCCGCCGACCTGATCAGTCAGGCCGAGCACGACCCGCTCGCCGCGAGCGTGCTGGTCACTCCGTCGGTGGCATTGGTCGAGGCGGTCGAGGCGGAGTTGGCCCGGCAGGTTCCGGCGACCAAGCACGCCGAGCGGGTCACCACGGCGTTGACCGGTGAGCAGAGCGGCGTGGTCCTGGTCGACGATCTCGAGGCGGGGCTGCGGGTGGTCGACGCGTACGCGGCTGAGCACCTGGAGATCCAGACGGTCGACGCCCGGCAGTGGGCGCTGCGGGTCCGCAACGCCGGGGCGATCTTCGTGGGCGCCTGGTCGCCGGTGTCGCTCGGCGACTACTGCGCCGGGTCCAACCACGTGCTGCCCACCGGCGGCTGCGCCCGGCACTCCTCCGGTCTGTCCGTGCAGTCCTTCCTGCGCGGTGTGCACCTCATCGAGTACACGCAGGCGGCGCTGCGTGACGTGGCCCCGCACGTGGTCACCCTGGCAGGAGTGGAGGACCTGCCCGCGCACGGCCAGGCGGTCCAGGCCCGGTTCCCGGGAGGCGCGGCGTGAGCGAGCGTAGCGAGCGAACCAGCTGGCTCAGACCCGTGACCAGCCTGGACGATCTGCCGATCCGGGCCGACCTGCGGGGGCTGTCGCCGTACGGGGCGCCGCAGCTGGACGTGCCGGTGCGGCTCAACACCAACGAGAATTCCCACCCGGTGCCGGAGCCGGTGGTCGAGGCGATCGGCAAGGCGCTCGCGGCCGAGCTGCGTGAGCTGAACCGCTACCCGGACCGGGACGCGGTGGCGCTCCGCGCCGACCTGGCCGACTATCTCGGGCACGGGCTCACCGTCGAGCAGGTGTGGGCGGCCAACGGCTCCAACGAGATCCAGCAGCAGCTGCTCCAGGCGTTCGGTGGGCCGGGGCGCAGCGCGCTCGGTTTCGTTCCGGCGTACTCGATGCACCCGCTGCTGGCCCTCGGCACCGGCACCCGGTGGGTGCCCGCCGAGCGCGGCGTCGACTTCGGGTTGACCGCCGAGGAGGCGGTCGCCCAGGTCCGGGAGCACCAGCCGGACGTGGTTTTCCTCTGCTCGCCGAACAACCCCACCGGCACCGCTCTGGACCCGGCGGTGATCGCCGCCGTGCTCGACGTCGCGCCCGGCATGGTGGTCGTCGACGAGGCGTACGCCGAGTTCGCCAGGCCCGGGACGGTCAGCGCCCTCGCGGTGCTGCCCGGCCACCCGCGGCTGGTGGTCACCCGGACGATGAGCAAGGCGTTCGGCTTCGCCGGCGGGCGGCTGGGTTACCTGGCCGCCGACCCGGCGGTGGTTCAGGCGGTGCAGCTCGTCCGCCTGCCGTACCATCTCTCCGCGCTCACCCAGGCCGCCGCGCGCGCGGCGGTGGCCCACCGCGACGCCCTTCTCGGTACGGTGAGCGCCATCATGGCGCAGCGGGACCGGATCGTGGCGACGCTGCGCGAGCGGGGGTTGCGGGTCGCCGACAGCGACGCCAACTTCGTGCTCTTCGAGGTGGGCGGCGACCAGGCCATCGTCTGGAACGCCCTGCTGGCGCAGGGGGTGCTCGTCCGCGACGTCGGCCTGCCCGGCTGGTTGCGGGTGACCGCCGGCACCGCCGCCGAGACCGACGCCTTCCTTTCCGCAATGGAGACTGTGCGGCGGGAGCGCGAGGAGTGAGCCGGTGTTGCGAGCCCCGCAGTCGCGAACGAAAGGTTGCACAGCAATGAGTCGGACCGCCCGGGTGGAGCGGATCACCAAGGAGACCAAGGTTCTCGTCGAGATCGATCTCGACGGCACCGGCACCGCCGAGATCAGCACCGGCGTCGGCTTCTACGACCACATGCTGCACCAGATCGCCCGGCACGGCGGCTTCGACCTGACCGTGCGCACCGTCGGTGACCTGGAGATCGACGCGCACCACACGATTGAGGACACCGCGCTCGCCCTGGGCGCGGCGTTCGACCAGGCGCTGGGCGACAAGGCCGGCATCCGGCGGTACGGCTCGGCGACCGTGCCGATGGACGAGGTGTTGGTCCGGGCCGCGGTGGACCTCTCCGGTCGGCCGTACGTGGTGCACGACGAGCCGGTGCTCGCCCCCTACATCGGGCCGGTGTACGCGACCAGCATGACCCGGCACATCTGGGAGTCCTTCGGCCAGGCGGCCCGGGTCACGTTGCACGTCGACGTGTTGCGGGCGGCCCGGCCGGGCGGTCACCCGGACGCGCACCACGTGGTGGAGGCGCAGTTCAAGGCGGTCTCCCGCGCGTTGCGCGAGGCCACCTCGATCGATCCGCGGTCCGCCGGGGCGATCCCCAGCACGAAGGGTGCTCTCTGATGGGTGCCGCGTTGCCGACGTTGTTGTTGATCCTGGCCGGGGTGCTGGTGGGTGGCACCTGGTCGCTCTACCGGCAGGGCGCGCCGAAGGCCGCCGTGCTGGTCACCGCTGCGCTCGCGGTGCTGGCCACGGTCGCCGGCGTGCTGCGGCTGCTGCCGGAGAACGGGTGAGCGGGGTGACGACATGAGTGACGTGGTGGTGCTCGACTACGGCTCGGGCAACCTGCGGTCGGCGGAGCGGGCGTTGGCCGCGGCCGGGGCGAGCGTCCGGGTGACCGACGACCTGGCCGCGGCGGCTGCCGCCGATGGTCTGGTGGTGCCGGGTGTGGGCGCGTACGCGGCGTGCATGGCGGGGATCGAGGCGCTGGGTGCCGGCCCGGTGATCGCCGAGCGGGTGGCTGCTGGCCGGCCGGTGCTGGGCATCTGCGTGGGCATGCAGGTGCTCTTCGAGCACGGTGACGAGCACGGCGTGGTGACGAAGGGGCTGGGGCTGCTGCCGGGCGGGGTGACCCGGCTGGCCGCGACCCGGCTGCCGCACATGGGCTGGAACACGGTTCGGGCGCCCCGGGGGTCGGTGCTGTTCGCCGGGTTGCCGGAGCAGAGCCGGTTCTACTTCGTCCACTCGTACGCGATGGGCGACCCGGCGGCGCTGGCGGCTGCCGGTGCCACGGTGACCACCGCCCACCACGACACGGATTTCGTCGCGGCGGTGGAGCGTGGCCCGTTGTCGGCGGCCCAGTTCCACCCGGAGAAGTCCGCCGACACCGGTGCCGCGCTGCTGCGCAACTGGCTGGCCACGTTGCCCAGCGGTGGCTGAGCGTCGTCGCGCGGTGCCCGGCCGGCGGGCGTCGCGGTGAGCCGGGAGCGCGCCCGCCGGCGGGCGGAGCGGGAGGCGGAGCAGGCCCGGGAGCGGGCGGTCCGGCAGCGTCAGGTCGCTCGCCGGCAGCGTCGTCGCGCGGTGCTCCGCCGGTTGACGCCGCAGTTGCGGCGGGGTCGATCCGGGCGGCTGGCCCGGCACTCTCGGGGTGAGCGGGCCGCGATCGTGCTGCTCACCGGTGCGGCGGTGATCCTGATCTGGACACTCGTCGACAACCTGGCGCTGCGTATCGCGCTGATCGTGCTCTTGCTGCTCGTACTGCCGGCGATCGTGGTGATCGCCCTGGACCGTCGTACCTGATCGAGGAGAAGACCGTGAGCCTCACCCTGTTACCCGCCGTGGATGTCGCCGACGGCCGGGCCGTCCGGCTCGTGCAGGGCGCCGTCGGAAGCGAGAGCATCTACGGCGACCCGTTGGACGCGGCGCTGGCCTGGCAGCAGGACGGCGCGGACTGGATCCACCTGGTCGACCTGGACGCGGCGTTCGGTCGGGGCACCAACGCGCACCTGCTCGCGGAGGTGGTGCGTCAACTGGACGTGAAGGTGGAGCTCTCCGGCGGCATCCGTGACGACGAGTCGTTGCGGGCGGCGCTGGGCACCGGGGCGGCCCGGGTGAACATCGGGACGGCCGCGTTGGAGGACCCGGTCTGGTGTGACCGGGTGGTCGCGGAGTACGGCGACCGGGTGGCCATCGGGCTGGACGTGCGGGGTCAGACGCTGTCGGCGCGGGGGTGGACCCGTGACGGCGGTGACCTGTACGAGGTGCTGGAGCGGCTGGACAAGGCGGGCGCGAGCCGGTACGTGGTCACCGACATCACCAAGGACGGCACGATGCGTGGGCCGAACCTGGAACTGCTGCGGGAGGTGTGTGCCCGTACCGACCGGCCGGTGATCGCCTCGGGTGGCGTGTCCACCCTGGACGACCTGCGGGCGTTGGCGACCCTGGAGTCGGTCGGGGTGGAGGGCGTCATCGCCGGTAAGGCGCTCTACGCGGGTGCCTTCACGGTGGCCGAGGCGCTGCGGACGTTGGCCGAGGTGTGACGACGACCCGGCTCTCCTCGGGAGGTCCGTGGGAGCAGCGCTACGGGTATTCCCGGGTGGTTCGGGCCGGTGAGCTGGCCTGGACGGCCGGGTGCACGGCGACGGTGGATGGCCGGGTGGTGCACGTCGGTGATCCCGCCGCGCAGACCGCGCAGGCGCTGCGGATCGGTCTGGCCGCGCTCGCTGAGGTGGGTGCGGAGCCGGGCGACGTGGTCCGGACCAGGATGTACGTGACGGACCGGCGGCACGCCGACGAGGTGGGCCGGGCGCACAACGCGATCTTCGGCGCGGTCCGGCCGGCGGCGACCCTGGTGGTGGTGGCGGGTCTGTTGGACCCGGAGCACCTGGTCGAGGTGGAGTTGGAGGCGTACCTCGGCGATCGCTGAGGTATGCGTCCGGTGGCGCGTTCGGGCGGCCTGCCGGCCGCACCGCGACCAGGTAAGTTGTGCACAACTTAATTGTGGGCTACTGTTCACTGGTGACCGATGACCTGGTGCTGCGCCGGCAGGTGTGCTTCGCGCTCTACGCCGCGTCGCGCGCACTGACCGACGTCTACCGGCCGATCCTCGACGAGGTCGGGCTGACCTACCCGCAGTACCTGGTGCTGCTGGTGCTCTGGGAGCGTCCCGACGACGCCCCCACGGTGTCCGAGTTGGGCACCGAGCTGCAGCTGGACTCCGGCACGCTCTCCCCGCTGCTCAAGCGGCTGGAGGGGGCGGGCCTGGTGGTGCGGCGGCGGTCGGCCCGCGACGAGCGGCGGGTCGAGGTGGGCCTCACCGAGCAGGGCCGGGCGCTGCGCGAGCAGCTCTGCGACGTCCCGATGCGGATCGCGCAGGCCACCGGGCTGGGCCTCGATGAGCTTGTCGCGCTGCGCGACACCCTCCTGCGGGTCACCGACACCATCCACCGACAGAAGGAGCAGTGACCATCATGCAGGTGCTCTACACCGCGTCCGCGACCGCCAGCGGCGACGGCCGGGACGGCCATGTCGAGACCTCCGACGGCACGTTCACGCTCGACCTGGCCGTGCCGAAGGAGATGGGTGGCGCGGGCGGCGCGGCCAACCCCGAGCAGCTCTTCGCCGCCGGCTACGCGGCCTGCTTCCACGGCGCGCTGCGGCTGGTGGCCCGCCGGGCCAAGGCCGACGTGACCGGCTCCGTGGTCGACGCCGAGGTGGGCATCGGCCCGAACGGCAGCGGCGGCTTCGGGCTCACCGTGCAGCTCGTCGTCGACCTGCCCGCCGTGCCCCGCGAGACCGCCGAGCAGCTGGTCGAGCAGGCCCACCAGGTCTGCCCGTACTCCAACGCCACCCGCGGGAACATCGACGTCACGCTGACCGTCCGCGAGACGCTGGCCGCCTGACCGCGCGGCTCCAGGCTCCCATCCGCGCACGAGAGGACGACCACTCCGTGACCAGCAACCGTGAGATCCACCTGGCCAGCCGCCCTGTCGGCTGGCCCACCGAGGACAACTTCCGGCTCGTCGAGACCGACGTCCCGACGCCCGGACCAGGCCAGATCGTGGTCCGCAACCAGTACATGTCCGTCGACCCGTACATGCGCGGACGGATGAACGACGTCAAGTCGTACGTCGCCCCGTACGCGCTCGACGCGCCGCTCGACGGCGCCGCGATCGGCGAGGTGGTGGCCAGCGAGGCGGCGGACATCGCCGTCGGGGCCACCGTCCTGCACGGGCTGGGCTGGCGGGAGTACTCGCTGCTCGACGCCGCCGCGGCCCGCCCGGTCGACCCGAGCATCGCCCCGGTCAGCGCGTACCTCAGCGTGCTGGGCATGACCGGGCTGACCGCGTACGCCGGGCTGCTGGAGGTGGCCGCGATGAAGCCCGGCGAGACGGTCTTCGTCTCGGCGGCGGCCGGCGCGGTGGGCAGCCTGGTCGGCCAGATCGCCAAGCTCAAGGGCGCCGGCCGGGTGATCGGCAGTGCCGGCTCCCCGGCGAAGGTCGAGCGGCTGCGGGCGCTGGGCTTCGATGCCGCCTTCGACTACCACGACGGGATCCGCGAGTCGCTGCGGGCGGCCGCCCCGGACGGCGTCGACGTCTACTTCGACAACGTCGGCGGCGACCACCTGGAGGCGGCGATCTCGGCCATGAACCTGCACGGTCGGGCCGCCATCTGCGGCATGATCGCGCAGTACAACGCCACCGAGCCGCCGGCCGCCCCGCGCAACCTGGCGCTGGTCATCGGCAAGCGGCTCACCCTGCGCGGCTTCCTGGTCAACGATCACCACGACGTGCGGGCGGCGTTCCTCCGCGACGTCGGCGGCTGGCTCCGCGAGGGCACGCTGTCCTACGACGAGACGGTCGTGGACGGCATCGAGAACGCGCCGAGCGCGTTCCTCGGCGTGCTGCGCGGCGACAACCTCGGCAAGATGCTCGTCCGCGTGTGACGCAGACCTCTCTCCCGGCGGTCGACCCGATCGGGTCGACCGCCGGGCCGCGTGCGGACGATAGGCTCGCGGCATGACGGTGGCGGTACGGGTGATCCCCTGTCTGGACGTGGACGCCGGGCGGGTGGTCAAGGGGGTCAACTTCCTCGACCTGCGCGACGCCGGTGACCCGGTGGAGCTGGCCGCCGCGTACGACCGGGCCGGCGCGGACGAGTTGACCTTCCTCGACGTCACCGCGTCCTCCAGCCACCGGGGCACCATGCTCGACGTGGTGCGCCGCACCGCCGAATCGGTGTTCATCCCGCTGACCGTCGGCGGCGGGGTCCGCCAGGTCGCCGACGTGGACACCCTGCTGCGCGCCGGGGCGGACAAGGTCGGCGTGAACACCGCGGCCATCGCCCGCCCGGAGCTGATCGCCGAGATCGCCGACCGGTTCGGCCGGCAGGTCCTCGTGCTCTCCCTCGACGTACGTCGGTCGCCCGACGGGGGCACGCCCAGTGGCTTCGAGGTCACCACGCACGGCGGTCGGCGCGGCACCGGCATCGACGCCGTCTGGTGGGCGCACCGGGGCGCCGAGCTGGGCGCGGGGGAGATCCTGCTCAACTCGATGGACGCCGACGGCACCAAGGCGGGTTTCGACCTGGAGTTGATCGCCGCGGTGCGCGCGGTCGTGGACGTGCCGGTGGTGGCCAGTGGCGGCGCCGGCGAGGTGGCCCACTTCCCACCCGCGATCGACGCCGGCGCGGACGCGGTGCTCGCCGCCAGCGTCTTTCACTTCGGTGAGCTGACCGTCGCCGAGGTCAAGGACGCGCTGCGCCACGGCGGCCACCCGGTGCGCTGAGCCGCTCAGCGCTCGCCTGAGTGCCCCTCCGGCGAGCGGCGCGGGGTGGGGATCGAACGGACCGCGTACTCCTGGACGGCAGCCGCGTGGTCGGCCTCGTCCAGGATCCAGTCGGCACGGCCGGGCGCGTGCCGGCGGGTCAACACACCCTGCACGGTGTCCACCATGGTCGCCACCCCCGCGCGCGGACGGGTACGCCACAGCTGCTCACCCTCGGCGGTGATCCGGAACCAGCCGTCGGCGACGCTGACCAGGCCGGCGCCGACCAGCCGCTGGACGGCGGCCTCCACCTCGTGCCGCTGTGGGATCGCGTGGTTGAGGTGGTCGGCGGTGGAGAGCACGTCGGTCAGACGGACGCCCTCCGGCCGTCGACTTGTCGCCGACCGACGGTGCCGGCCGGCACCGCTCGCGATGACGAGCGACACGAAGATCCAGGCGTCCGTCCAGCGCCAACCGTTCTCCCCCATGCAGAGATGATGACGGCGCGCGTCGCGGAAGGGAACACCCACCCCAGAACCGGTGTGCAGCACCACCACGACGTACCGGTTCGCGGACGGTCGGTGAGGGTTTCAGCCGGCGGGGGTGGCCGGCGCGACGCTGCCCGGCGGGGGCACGGCGCTGTCGGGTGCCGGGGTTTCCGGCACGGCGAACAGCGGAATGAAGAACTGGGCCAACGGACCGATGGCCAGCGCGTACGCGACGGTGCCCACGCCGACCGTGCCGTCGAGCAGCCAGCCCAGCGCCAGCACGGTGACCTCGATGACGGTGCGTACCAGCCGGATGGACCGGCCGGGCCGGCGGGCCACGTACCCGGTCATCAAGCCGTCGCGGGGGCCGGGCCCCAACCGGGCACCGAGGTAGAGAGCGGTGGCGGCGCCGTTGGCGACGATCCCGGTGATCAACATCGCGATCCGAACGCTGAGCGGGCCACCCGCGGGCAGCAGGGCCAGGGTGGCGTCCACAACGAGGCCAATCACCACCACGTTGCTGACCGTGCCGAGGCCGGGTCGCTGCCGCAGTGGGATCCAGAGCAGCAGGACCAGCGCGCCGACGCCGATGGTGACCGTGCCGAAGGAGAGCCCGGTCAGCTTGGCGAGCCCCTGGTGGAACACGTCCCACGGGTCGAGGCCCAGGTGGGAGCGGATCATCAGGGCCATGCTGACGCCGTAGAGCGCGAGCCCGAGGTAGAGCTGGACCAACCGTCGGGCCGGCCGGTGTCGCAGATTGCCAAGCAGTGCCATGCATGCCACCCTAGGTGCCAATCCTCGTCGAGGAAGAAGCCAATATCCGAGGAGTGGCTATGACTGGGCAGGTGCGCGGCGTCCAATTGGCCCGTCTGCTCGGGCAGTGGCACGCCCTGCCGGGTCGCCGACGCAGCCCCGACTACGCCGCCCTGGCCGGCGCGGTGCGCGGGCTGCTCGCCGACGGCCGGCTGCCGCTGGGCGTCCGCCTGCCGGCCGAACGGGAGCTGGCCGAGGCGCTGCGGATCAGCCGGACCACGGTCACCGCCGCCTACCGGCAGCTCCGCGAGACCGGGCACCTGGCCAGCCGTCGCGGCGCCGGCAGCTGGACGATGCTGCCCGGTAACCACCGGGTGGCCAGCACCGGCCTGTGGACCCCGCTGGACGACCGGGAGATGCTCGACCTCGGCGTGGCGGCACTGGCCGCCCCGCCGCAGCTGCTGTCGGCCGCTCGGGCCGCCACCGAGGACCTGCCCCGCTACCTGAGCGGGGCCGGTTACCACCCGACCGGCATCATCGAGCTGCGCGAGGCGGTGGCCGACGCGTACACCGCGCGGGGTCTGCCCACCTCGGCCGACCAGATCATGGTCACCAGCGGCACCCAGCACGCGCTGGATCTGGTGCTGCGGCTCGCCCTGGCCCCGGGCGGCACCGTGCTGGTCGAGTCACCGACCTACCCCAACGCCCTCGCCGCGCTGGCCGGCCGGCGGGCCCGGATCAGCACCCACGGTCTGGCCGCCGACACCGGCTGGGAGCCCGACCTGCTGCTGGGCAGTCTCCGGCAGACCCGGCCCAAGCTGGCCTACCTGATTCCCGAGTTCCAGAACCCGACCGGGCACCTGATGCCCGCCTCGCTGCGTGAGCGCGTGGTGGCCGCGGCCCACGCGGTCGGCACCGACCTCATCATCGACGAGTCCTTCGTGGACCTGTCGATGGACGGCACCGAGCTGCCGCCCCCGGTCGCCACCTACGACCGGCACAGCCGCGTGATCAGCATCGGCGGGATGAGCAAGCCCTACTGGGGTGGTCTGCGTATCGGCTGGGTGCGCGCATCCGCGCCGCAGGTGCAGCGGCTGGCCGCCGTACGGGTCGGAGTCGACATGTCCAGCCCAGTGCTGGACCAACTCGTCGCGGTGCACCTGCTCGCTGACGCCGAGGCCATCGTCGCCGACCGCCGCGTCCAGTTGGCCGTCCAACGTGACGCCCTGCTCGGTGCGCTGGCGCACCGACTGCCGGAGTGGCGGGTCACCGTGCCCCGGGGCGGCGTGACGCTCTGGGCCGAACTGGACGGCCCGGTCTCCAGCGCGTTGGCCCGGGCCGCGGAGGAGGTCGGCGTACGGCTGGCTCCCGGCCCCCGGTTCGGCCTGGACGGCACCCTGGAGCGCTTCCTGCGGTTGCCGTTCACCCTGCCCGAGGCGGACCTGGTGGAGGCCGTCGAGCGGCTCGCGGCGATCCGCTACGACCTGGACCGGGCCGGCCGCCAGCGGTGGCGCGAGCCGGCCGTCATCGCCTGAGCGTGCCCGAACGCCGGTGGCCCCGCACCCGACCGGGTACGGGGCCACGACACCGCGTCAGAGCTCGGCGAGGGTGCCGGCGTACATCTTGTCGATCTCGGCGGCGAAGTTGCTCTCCACACCACGTCGCTTGATCTTCAACGACGGGGTGATCTCGCCGTTCTCGATCGTCAGATCGCGCGGCAGGATGGCCACCTTCTTGATCGTCTCCCAGCGGTTGAGCTTGGCGTTGAGCTGGCCGACGTACTCCTCGACCATCGCCTGGGCCTCCGCCGAGGCGACGATGTCGGAGTAGCTGCGCCCCTCCAGCGGGCCGCCGGCGACCCAGCCCCGGATCGCGTCCGGGTCCAGCGTGACCAGCATCGTGCAGAAGTTGCGGGCCTGCCCGACGACGACCGCCTGCGAGGTGTACGGGCAGATGGCCTTGAACATCCCCTCGATGTGCGACGGCGCGATGTACTTGCCGCCCGAGGTCTTGACCAGATCCTTCTTGCGGTCGGTGATGCGCAGGTAGCCCTGCTCGTCGAGGGTGCCGATGTCACCGGTACGGAAGAAGCCGTCCTCGGTGAACGCGGCGGCGGTCTCCTCCGGCAGGTTGTGGTAGCCGCGCATCACCGGTCGACCGCGTACCAGGATCTCCCCGTCGGTGTCGATGCGGCACTCCAGGTCGCCCATCGCCCGGCCCACCGTGCCGATCCGCAGCCCGGACGGGGGGTTGACGAAGTTGCCGGCGCTGGTCTCGGTCAGGCCGTAGCCCTCGGAGATCGGCAGGTTCGCGGCGGCGAAGAAGGTGGCGATCTCCGGGCTGAGCGGCGCGGCACCGGACACCAGCACCCGCATCCGGCCGCCCAGGCGGGCCTGGAGCTTGCTGAACACCAGCTTCTCGGCCAGCCCGTAGCGCACCTTCAGCCCGGCCGGCACCGGCTGGCCGGCCTGCTCCAGGGTGACCTTCTGCTTGCCGATGCCGACGGCCCAGGCGAAGATCTTCGCCTTCGCGCCGCCGGCGCCCTGCGCGGTGGTCACGGCCTTGTTGTAGACCTTCTCGAACACGCGGGGAGCGCCGCACATCAGCGTCGGACGGATGACCGAGAGCAGGTCGACCAGCTTGTCCACCCGACCGTCGACGTAGGTGGGCAGGCCGACGTGGATGGCGCCGCAGAGCAGGGTCTTGCCGAACGAGTGGGCCAGCGGCAGCCACAGGTACTGGAGGTCGTCGTCGCGCAGCAGCCCGACCTCCGCCTGCGCCACGGCCTCCCAGCACCAGCCGCCGTGCAGCAGCTCGACGCCCTTGGGTTGGCCGGTGGTGCCGGAGGTGTAGATCAGGGTGGCCAGGTGGTCCGGGCCGATGCCGGCCACGAGCATGTCGATCAGATCCGGCTCGGCGGCCAGTGCCTGGGCGCCGCGCTCCTCCAACTCGGCGAGTGTCAGCTGCGCGATCGCGGCGGACGGGTCGACGTCGCCGTCGAGCAGCACCACGTGGGTGAGCGCCGGCAGCGTCGCGCCGGCGATCTTCGCGGCCTGGGCCGGGTTCTCCGCGAACAGCACCTTCGACCCGGAGTCGGCGATGATGTACGTCGCGTCCGCCGCCTCGGTGGTCGGGTAGACGGTGGTGGTCGCGCCGCCGGCGCACATGATGCCGAGGTCGGCGATCACCCACTCCAGCCGGGTGTTGGCGAGGATCGCGACCGGATCCTCCTGGCCGACGCCCAGGCCGTGCAGGCCGGCGGCGACCGCCTTGGCGCGTTGGCCGACCTGCGCCCAGGTCAGCCAGACCGGCCCCGAGTCGTCGGGGTTCGGGGAGGCGAACGCGTGCCGGTCGGGGGTGGCCGCCACGCGCTTGAGGAACATGTCCGGGATGGAGCGGTACGGTACATCGAGAGCCATCGCTGTAGCCGCCTTCGGGGGTGGTGGCGTGACGGTCGTCACGTCATGATGGTTACCGAAGAGTATTGCCTGCGGCCGTGCATCGGCTAGCCCTGGTGATCGTCCGGCCGTCCCATCCCACCGACCGGTACGGTCGATCAGGCGTACCGGGCAGCCACCACTGACCAGTCGTAGGTGGCCCGGACCCAGTTGCGCCGAGCGGCCAGCGCGTCGCGGATGCCGTCGTCGCCGGCGGCCAGCAGCGCCTCCTCCGCCTCCAGGTACGTCGCCAACCCCTGGTTGAACTGGTGCGCCGCGCTGCGCAGCGCGGTCACCTCGTCCGCGTCGCTGCCCTGGGCGATCACCGTCACCAGGTTGTGCGCGTCCGGGTCGGCCCGACTCTCCTTGCCGTAGGAGAAGAGGTCGTTGCACCAGCAGACCAGGTCCACCGTCAGCAGGTCCAGGGCGACCAGCCCCGGGTCGGCGCGCTGGGCTGGCTTCGAGGGTCGCGTCGACGCCAGGTCGGTCAGGGTGAGGCAGGGGTGCACGCCGCCGATGTGCCGGCGCAGTTGGACGTACTCCGCGACCTCGGGTACCCGCCGACGTTGCCGGTTGCCGGCCTCCCACAGCAGCGCCAGCAGGTACTCCCGCATCTGGCTGACGAACCGCAGCAGCAGTGCCGCGTGGTCGTGCAGGCGGGTCCGGCGGCAGAGGTCGTGCAGCGCGTCACCCAGCGGCCCGACGGCGGGCGGTGCGATGTCCGGGTCCCCGCACCGGTCGAGGACGTCGAGCAGGGTGCTGATCGCCGGGCCGAGTCGGCTCGGGTCGGCGCCGAGGCCGTCCTCGTCGCAGGCGTCGTCCATCACGAACAACCAGCTGATCAGGTCGGTGAGCAGCCGCAACCCCTCCACCGAGCCGTCCGGGCAGGCACGGCCGGCCAGCCCGGCGGCGTCGGCCCGTTCCAGCCGGTGCACGCGTTGGCTGGAATCGACCAGCCCGAACGTGCGTGCCCACTCGACGCTTTCGCCCGCCACCTGCTCCGTGGCGCCGTGGCGCCCCGTGGGAAACGGGGGCTCCCGCAGCGCCGAGATCGCGAAACTTCGCACAATGCGCCCCCACTTCGTGCCGCCCGGCGCGGAGCGGCGCGGTGAAGCGTACGGGAGGAGGCATCTGCGTGTTTCGCTGGGTGTGGCGAATCACACAGCTGTTCGGTGACCGATTACGTACACGCAGTCACATTCCCAGCTTGGCGGCTCGCAGCCGCTGAGCCGCCTCCGCCGAGCCGTCCAGCTGGACCCGGGCCACCCGTTGCCGGCCGGAGAAGAACAGCACCAGCTCGGCCGGGGCACCGACCAGGCGCAGCCGTTCACCGCCGCGACCGACGGAGACCTCACCATGGCCGGGCGCCTGCACGTAGAGGTCCGCCGGAAAGCGGCGCAGCGCCAGCCGGGCCATCGGGGTCGCGCGTTTCCAGAGCGCGCCCTGTAGACCGACGGACAGCTCGCGCGGCTGCCACCCGGAGGCGGCCCGGCGGACGTCCTCGTGATGGATGAAGAACTCCATCGTGTTGGCCGCCTCGTCGGTCAACGGGTTGCTGACGGGGCTCCACAGCGGCGGCCGCCGTACCTGCGCCACCAGCTCGGGGTAGGGCCGTGCGGCGAGTCGCCGACGGATCCGCTCGGCGTAGCCGCGCAGCGGCGGCAGCACGATCCCACCCGCCGCGTCCGGACGGCGCTCCCGCAGCACCAGATGCGCGGCGAGGTCACGGGTCGCCCAACCCTCGTTGATCGTCGGGGCGCTCGGCCCGAGGGCCAGCAGGAGATCGGCCAGCGCCTCGCGCTCGGCTCGGGCGTACCGCGGCATGGCCCGATCGTAGGCCCGGTGACCCGGCGGCGCGCGGTAGCGGCCGCCAGCCGGCGTCGGCGACCGGCCGCCGTCCGGTACGTGACGGTCGACATATCCCGTCCGGGTCGGCGGCGCTGGCCCCGACCGGTAAGGATGAGGGAGATAATTGCGGCTTACGGCGGGGGAGAGCGTGGCGAGCAAGACAAGTCGGGACGTTCTCAGTCGAGGGCTGGGGGTCCTGCGGCAGGCGATCCGTGAGCAGCCGAAAATCTTCACGGTCGCGGTCGTCGGCAGCGTGCTCTTCGGCGGGATGATCATCGTCAGCGCCCGGGTCGTCGGGGCGGTCATCGGTGAGGTGGCGCTTCCGGCCATCGAACGCGGCGAGGTGGGCGCCGGCACCCTGGCGCTGGCCGCGGCAGCGTTGTTCGGGATCAGCGTGCTGCGGGTGGCGGGCATCTTCGGACGCCGGCTCGGCGCCGGCTACATGCAGTACCGCCTCCAGGCCGCCTACCGCCGCCGGGTCACCCGGCGGTACCTGGAGCTGCCGCTGTCCTGGCACCACCGCAACTCCACCGGCACCCTGCTGTCCAATGCCAACTCGGACGTGGAGGCGGCCTGGTACCCCATCGCGCCGCTGCCGTTCGCGGTCGGCACGTTGGTGATGCTGGTCGGCGCGATCGTGTCGCTCTTCGCCACCGACTGGGCGCTCGCCCTGGTCGGCCTCGCGGTCTTCCCCGCGCTGTTCGCGCTCAACGTCGTCTACTCCCGCCGGATGGCCCCCCGACAGGCCCGCGCGCAGCGTCTGCGCGCCGAGGTCAGCGGGATCGCCCACGAGAGCTTCGACGGCGCCCTGGTGGTCAAGACGATGGGCCGTGAGGCCCAGGAGACCGCCCGGTTCGCGGGTCGCGCCGGGGAGCTGCGTGACTCACTGATCGCGGTCGGCCGGCTGCGCGGCATCTTCGACCCGCTGCTGGAGACGCTGCCCAGCCTCGGCACCCTCGCCGTCCTGGTGGTCGGGGCGTTCCGGCTGCGCCAGGGCGCGATCAGCGTGACCGAGCTGGTCAGCGTGGCCTTCCTCTTCACCGTGCTGGCCTTTCCGGTGCGGGCCATCGGTTGGGTGCTGGCCGAGCTGCCGCGCAGCGTCGCCGGCTGGGACCGGGTCCGCCGGGTGCTCGACGCCACCGGCGAGATGCCGTACGGGCAGCGGGTGCTCGACCCGGCCGACGCCGGTCCGGCCACCCTCGCCTTCCACGACGTGCACTACTCCTACCCGCCGGCCGAGGCGCACCCGCCCGGCGCGCAGGTCCTCGGCGAGGTCGGCTTCACGGTGCCGTCCGGTCGGACGGTGGCGTTGGTGGGGCCGACCGGCGCCGGCAAGTCCACCATCGCCTCGCTGGCGGTGCGCCTCGTCGACCCGGACTCCGGCACGGTCACCCTGGACGGGGTGGACCTGCGCGAGCTGACCTCCGCGTCGCTGGCCGGCACGGTGGCGCTGGTCGCCCAGGTGCCCTTCATCTTCGACGACACGGTCCGCGCCAACATCGCCCTCGACCGGCCCGGTGTCGACGACGAGGTGGTCTGGGCGGCGCTGCGGCTGGCCGAGGCGGACGGCTTCGTCGCCGCGCTGCCCGACGGGTTGGACACCATGGTCGGTGAGCGGGGCACCTCGCTCTCCGGCGGTCAGCGGCAGCGGCTCACCCTGGCCCGCGCGCTGGCCGGTCGGCCGCGCCTGCTGGTGCTCGACGACGCGACCAGCGCGGTCGATCCTCGAGTGGAGGCGGCCATCCTGGCAGGGCTGCGGTCGTCGACCGCGCAGGCGGGGGTACCGGCCGCGTCGATCCTGGTGGTGGCGTACCGCCGGGCCACCATCGCGCTCGCCGACGAGGTCATCTACGTGGAGCAGGGACGGGTGGTCGCCCGGGGCACCCACAGCGAGTTGTTGGCGACCGTGCCCGGGTACGTCGATCTGGTCACCGCCTACGAGCAGGCCGAGGTCGACCGCGCGCAGGAGAGCACCTACAGCGACGACGTGGCGCCGTTGCCGTCGGGCCTGGAAATCGAGGTGGACCGGTGAGCGCGAGGAGTGCAGCGCAGCGGAGCCCCGCAGTCGCGAACGAAAGGCCGGCACGGTGAGTGTTCAGACCGAAGAGCGGGTTGAGCGGGACGAGACGACCTGGCAGACCCTGCGGCGGGGGCTGGCGCTCTCGCCGGAGCTGCGGATCGGTCTGGCCGGCACGTTGGCGCTGGCGTTGGTCTACATGGTCGGTCGGGTCGCCGTGCCGGTCGCCGTGCAGCAGGGCATCGACCGGGGTCTGGTCGGTGGTCTGGATCTGAACGTGATCTGGACGGTGGTGGCGATCACCGCGGCGATCCTGACGATCACCACGCTCTGCGGCTACCTCATGATGCGCCGGCTGTTCACGGTCAGCGAGACGGCGCTGGCGAACGTCCGGACGCGGGCGTTCCGGCACGTGCACGACCTGTCGATGTTGCACCAGCAGTCGGAGCGGCGGGGGTCGCTGGTCTCGCGGGTGACCAGCGACGTCGACCAGATCACCCAGTTCCTCCAGTGGGGCGGGGTGATCCTGCTGGTCAACCTCGGTCAGCTGGTGGTCACCACGGCCGTCATGCTGGCGTACTCCTGGCAGTTGACGCTGGTGGTGCTGGCCGCGTTCCTGCCGGCGGTGTTCGTCATCCGGCAGTTGCAACGCCGCCTCGGCACGGCGTACGCGGTGGTGCGCCAACGCACCGGGACGCTGCTCGGCGCGATCGGCGAGAGCGTGGTGGGCGCGCCGGTGATCCGGGCGTACGGGATCGCCGGGCGCACCGAGCGGCGGCTGGACGAGGCGATCGACCGGCAGCGTCTGGCGCAGCAGCGGGCGATTCGGATCAGCATCGTGGGCAGTTCGGTCGGGGAGTTGGCGGCGGGGCTGGCGTTGGCCGGTGTGGTGGTGCTCGGCGTGGTGTTGGGGGTGGACGGCACGCTGTCGATCGGCCAGCTGACCGCGTTCCTGTTCCTGGTGACGCTCTTCATCCAGCCGGTGCAGATCGCCACGGAGGTGCTCAACGAGGCGCAGAACGCGATCGCCGGCTGGCGTCGGGTGTTGGACGTGCTGGACGTCGCCCCGGATGTGGCCGACCCGGGTGAGCAGGGGCGGGAGTTGCCGGGCGGGCCGTTGGACATCCGGTTCGCCGGTGTGCGGTTCGCCTATCCGGGTGGTCCGCCGGTGCTGCACGACATCGACCTGGAGATTCCGGCGAAGAGCCGGGTGGCGGTGGTCGGTGAGACCGGCAGCGGCAAGACCACGTTCGCCAAGTTGCTGACGCGTCTGATGGACCCGTCGGCCGGGGCGGTGCTGCTGTCCGGGGTGCCGTTGACGGACGTCCGGTTCGATTCGTTGCGTTCCCGGGTGGTGATGGTGCCGCAGGACGGGTTCCTTTTCGATGCGACGGTGGGGGACAACGTGCGGTTCGCCCGCCCGGAGCTGACCGACGAGCAGCTGAGCACCGCGTTCACCGAGCTGGGCCTGTCGGACTGGTTGGAGGGTCTGCCGGCGGGCCTGGACACCCCGGTCGGGGAGCGCGGCGAGGCGCTCAGCGTCGGTGAGCGCCAGCTTGTCGCGTTGGCCCGCGCGTACGTGGCCGACCCGGATCTGCTGGTGCTCGACGAGGCGACCAGCGCGGTGGACCCGGCGACGGAGGTGCGGTTGCAACGCACGCTGGACGCGGTCACCCGTGGTCGGACCACCCTGGCGATCGCGCACCGGCTCTCCACGGCGCAGGCCGCCGACGAGGTGATCGTGGTGGACCGGGGTCGGGTGGTCCAGCGTGGCCCGCACGACGAGCTGGTGGGCGACGCCGACTCGGTCTACGGCCTGCTCTACGCCTCGTGGCTGGAGCAGACCCGGTGAGGTGTGGTGGTGTGGTGGACGTCGACGGGTGGGTGCTCTAGGCTCCGGGTTAGGTAAGCCTAACCTCTGAAGGAGGTCGCGCCCCATGCGGCCCAACCCCGCCGAGATCGTCCGTACCCTCGTCGCCGGCCGCCTGCCCGGTCTGGTGCATCTGGCCCACCGGCCAGGCCCGCACCACGCCCGGCACGTCACCGACTCGGACGGGCGGGTGCTGCTGCTGGTGCCGGTGGCCAGCCACCTGGCCGCCGCCCTGCAACCGGCGGCCGGGGGCAGCGACGTCGCGGTGGTGCTCGACGTGCTCGACCTGCCGCCCGCCGCCGGCTCGCCCGGCCTGGGGCGGGCCTGGGTGTCCGGCTGGGCGGGCGAGCTGCGCGGCGACGAGGCCCGCCACGCGGCGGTCGACTTCGCCACGGTGGAGCCGACCGGCGACCTGCTCGATGTGGGCACCCGGTTCCGGCTGTTCCGCTTCGAGGTGGTCGAGGTCCGCTGGGAGCGGGCCGGCGTCGTGCGCCGGGTCGACCCGGTGGAGTACGCCGAGGCCGAGCCGGACCCGCTGCACCCGGTCGAGGCTCGCCTGCTCGCCGACCTCGCCGAGTGCCACGGCGCTCAGGTCACGGAGTACCTGCGCCGGCAGCTCGGGTTGACCGAGCAGGCCCCGGACGGACCGCCGCGGGTGGTGCGCATCGACCGCTACGGGCTGGTGGTCGCCCTCGGCCGCCCCGGTGCCCGGCGTCGGGTCCGGCTGGCCTTCCCGGGCCCGGTGGCCGACCCGGCCGAGTTGCCGCGGCTGCTGCCACCGCTGCGCCGCACCGCCGACGCCGGTCCGCCGCGCTGAGCAGGCCGCGCTGCCGGCCGCCGGCGTCGGGTCAGCTCGGCAGCGGGCCGGTGAGGTAGCGCTGGATCGTGGGACCGATCGCGGCCACCAGGGTCTCCAGGTCCGCCGACGCGACCGGCTCCAGGCGTACCACGTGCCGCATCATGGCCAGCCCGATCATCTGGGTGGCCACCAGGGAGCCCCGCAACGGCAGCTCGGCCGGATCGACGTCGAGGTTTTCGAGCACCCGGCGCAGCACCTGGGTGGTGACGAACTCACGCAGCAACCGCGCGGTCCACTCGTTGCTGACCGCCGAGCGCATCAGCGCCACCCCGGCGCTGCCGGCGGGGGAGTCCCAGACGCCGAGGAAGGTGCGCACCAACCGCTCACCGACGGCGTCCCGGTCACCGGCGAGCGCCTTCGGCACGACCTGACCAGGGTCGATCGGGAAGTTCATCGCGGCCAGGAAGAGCTGGTCCTTGCTGCCGAAGTAGTGGTGCACCAGCGCCGGGTCGACCTCCGCCGCGCCGGCGATGGACCGGATCGAGGCGGCGTCGAAGCCACGTTCGGCGAACGCCGTCCGCGCCGCGTCGAGAATCGCCTCCCGGGTGCCCGGTCTGCCGGGTCGCCGGCCGGTTCGCCGCGTCATCGCCGCCCTTCGTTCGTCCGCCTGGACCCGTCGTGAGCCGGCTCGGCCCACGACGGGATCAGTTGCCGCGCTGGTCACCGCTCCTGGCGGTCAACCGCTGCGTCGGCGCAGGGTGGCCGCCGCGAGCACCAGCGCCAGCACCACCGCGCCGAACACCACCGCCACGTCCCGCCACATCCGGCCGGTCGGCTCGGCGTGGGCGCCGACCTCCTGCAACGCCTCGATGGCGTACGACAGGGGGAAGGCGTCACTGAGCGCCTGGAGCCAGCCGGCCATCTGGTCGCGGGCCACGAACAGCCCGCAGAGCAGCAGTTGGGGGATCACCACGACTGGCAGGAACTGTACTGCCTGGAACTCGGTGCGCGCGAAGGCACTGCACAGCAGCCCGAGGGCGACGCCGAGCACGGCGTCGAGCACGGCGATCCCGAGCACCAGCCCGATGCTGCCGGCGGTGTCCAGGTCGAAGACCCAGTACGCCACGGCGGCGGCGACGGCGGCCTGCACGGCGGCTGCCAGCCCGAACGCGATGCCGTACGCGAAGAGCAGATCGAGCTTGCCCAGCGGTGTGGTGAGCAGCCGCTCCAGCGTCCCCGAGGTGCGTTCCCGCAGCATGGCGATGCTGGTCACCAAGAACATGATCACGAAGGGGAAGATGCCGAGCATCACCAGCGCGACCCGGTCGAAGGTCGTCGGCTGACCGGGCGGGGTGGGCTGGTCGGCGTACATGAAGTAGACCAGGGTGAGCAGGACGGCCGGCACCACCACGAGCAGCGCGATGGTCCGCCGGTCGTGCCGGAGCTGCCGCAGGATGCGGCCGGTGGTGGCGGCGAGGATGCGCGGGTTCATGCGGTCTCCCGTTCGGCGGTCGCGTCGGTGCTGCCGGAGGTGGCCTCGCCGGCCCGGATGAGCCGCAGGAACGCCTCGTCGAGGTCGTCCACACCGGCGGCGGCACGGATCGCGGCCGGGCTGTCGTCGGCGATCAACCGCCCCTGGCGGATCAGCAGCAGGCGGTCGCAGCGCGCCGCCTCGTCCATCACGTGGCTGGACACCAGCAGGGTGGTGCCGGCGGCGGCCATCGCGTGGAACCGAGCCCACAGGTCGGCCCGCAGCACGGGGTCCTGACCGACGGTCGGCTCGTCGAGGATGACCAGCTCCGGCTCCCCGACCAGGGCGCACGCCAGGGAGGCTCGGCTGCGTTGACCGCCGGACAGGGTGCCGACCAGTTGACCGGCCGCCTCGGCCAGCCCGACATCGCTGATCGCCCGGTCGGCCTCGGTGCGCCCACGCCCGTGCAGGGCGGCGAAGTAGCGGGCGTTCTCCCGGACGGTCAGGTCGGCGTAGACGCTCGGCGCCTGGGTCAGGTAGCCCACCCGGTGCCGCAGCGCGGGGGTGCCGGCCGGTTGGCCGAGCACGGTGACCGTGCCGCCTTTGACCACCTGCACCCCGACCACCGCGCGCATGAACGTGGTCTTGCCGCTGCCGCTGGGGCCGAGCAGCCCGGTGACCGCGCCGCGCGGAACGCGGCAGCTGATGCCGTCCAGCACCGGTCGCCCACCTCGGTCGACGACCAGGTCCCGCACGGCTATCGCATCGTCCATCGCACACCTCCACAAAAACTCATCACCTGTTGAACTCAACGCTAGGTGAAATGCTGCGTCCAGCGCAACGCGCCAAACCGGCCTCCGTCGCACGGAGCGCGAGAACGGGCAGTAGGCTCCGGACCGGACACGAAGTCCGCCAACGGGCATTGCGTACCGATCGGACGTACGGCACGATGACGCGGTGGGTCACGCTCCGTTACCGGATAGCGGTTTCTTCGAGGATTGGGCCGCGCGGTTGCGGCAGGCCGCCGAGCGGCCGGTGGTCGGCATCCTGTTGCGCGGCAGCCACGCCCGCCGTGCCGCCACCGCGCACAGCGACGTCGACCTCGACGTGCTGGTTGGCGGCGCCCCGTACGCCGCCCGGCGGGCCTACCTGGCCGAGTCCGCAGGCCAGGTCACCCACGTCTCGGTGGCCGCCCGCGACGTCCGGTCCTGGGTGCACCGGCTCGGCGAACCGGCCGACTGGGCGTTCGGGCTGCCGGTCACCGCGCCGGCGCGGCTGCTCTGGGCCGACCCGCAGTGGCGGCCCCGGATCGACCTGCCGGTGCTCTGCCAGCCCGCCGAGCCACCCCGACTCGAAGAGATGATCGCCACGCTGGGTAAGGCCGCCGCCGCCCGCGCGGCCAATGACCGCCTCGGCGTCCGGCTCGCTGTCGCCGACCTGGCGCGGCTCTGCCCCTCAGTGCTGCGCCCGGCCAACCCGTCCGTGCGGGTGCACTCCCGCCGGGAGGCCTTCGCGGCGGCCCTGGAGCTGCCGGTGGCCCCACCCGGCTACCGGGCGGACATGCTGCTCTGCCTCGGGCTGCGTCCGGGCGCCACCGGGCAGCTCTGGGCCGCCGCCGTGCGGCTGGTCGCCGGCACACTGCCGTTGATCCGCCCGTACGCCGAGGAGATCGCGGAGGCGGCCGGAGCGGACCTGGCCGCCGCCCTGGTCGACGGCCGGCTGGATCGCTACGTCGCCCAGCTGGCCCGACCGGCCGGGCCCGCGCCCCGGCCCTCGGCGCCACCACCCGGGCGGGAGCGGTCGGCGGTGCCCGCGCCGCGTGCGGGAGAATTGCTGACTGTGCCCGTACCTGACCCGCCGGTGACCGGCGTCCCCAGCGACCCGAACGAGCAGCCCGCGCCCGCGCGACCGTCCCGGCTCGATCCGGCCATCGCGGCCCAGCTGCGCCGCACCGCCGACGGCTTGGTCGCCGCCGTGGTGCGCGCGCACGACTCCGGTGAGGTGCTGATGGTCGCCTGGATGGACGACGAGGCGTTGCACCGCACCCTCACCACCGGCCGGGCCACCTACTGGTCGCGCAGCCGACGCGAATACTGGGTCAAGGGCGCCACCTCCGGGCATCACCAGTACGTGCGGTCGGTCGCCCTGGACTGCGACGGGGACGCGCTCCTGGTGACCGTGGACCAGGTCGGTGCGGCCTGCCACACCGGCCACCGGACCTGCTTCTTCACCGAGCTGCCCGTCACCACCCCGGAGGCCCGGTGAGCGCGAGGAGTGCAGCGCAGCGGAGCCCCGCAGTCGCGAACGAAAGGCAGGCCCGGTCATGACCGACGGCGCCCTCAACCCGGACCTGGCCACCTTCACCGAGTTGGCCGCCGGCTGGCGGGTGGTGCCGGTCACCCGACGGTTGCTGGCCGACGCGGAGACCCCGGTCGGGGTCTACCGGAAGCTGGCCGGCGGACCGGGCACGTTCCTGTTGGAATCGGCTGAGCAGGGCGTCGGCTCGGCCGGCATGGCCTGGTCGCGGTACTCGTTCATCGGTGTCCGCAGCAGCGCGACCCTGATCGAACGCGACGGTGTGGGGACCTGGCTCGGTCAACCGCCGGCCGGGTTGACGACCGAGGGTGACCCGGTGCGGATGCTGCGGGAGACGGTGGCGGCGCTGGCCGGCCCGGTCGGGGACCCGTCCGACGGTCTGCCGCCGTTGACCGGGGGCATGGTCGGCTACCTCGGCTACGACCTGATCCGGCGCTTCGAGCGGTTGCCGGAGCTGACCGAGGACGACCTGGGCGTCCCGGAGCTGGGCATGATGCTCGCCACCGACCTGGTGGTGCTCGACCACTACGACGGCTCGGCGATCCTGGTCGCCAACGCGGTGCTGCCGCCGGTGGACGCCCCGGACCGCGCCCCGCAGGTCGCCGCCGCCTACCACCACGCGGTGGGTCGGTTGGACGCGATGACCACGGCGCTGTCCCGCCCCATCCCGCCGATGATCTCCACCGTCGAGCGTCCGCCGGCCGGCGACGTGCTCTGCCGTACGCCCGACGGCGGCTATCCGAAGGCGGTGGAGGCGGCCAAGGAGGCGATCCGGGCCGGCGAGTGCTTCCAGATCGTGCTCTCCCAGCGCTTCGAGCGGACGACCCACGCCGACCCGCTGGACGTCTACCGGGTGCTGCGCACCAGCAACCCCAGCCCGTACATGTACCTGCTGCGCTTCGACGGGTTCGACATCGTCGGCTCGTCCCCGGAGGCGCACCTGAAGGTCACCGGGGGCGCGGACGGGCGGCGTCGGGCGTTGCTGCACCCGATCGCCGGCACCCGGCCGCGCGGCGGCACGCCCGCCGCCGACGCCGCGCTCGCCGCCGAGCTGCTCGCCGACCCGAAGGAACGGGCCGAGCACGTGATGCTGGTCGACCTCGGCCGCAACGACCTGGGTCGGGTCTGTCAGCCCGGCAGCGTGGAGGTGCCCGAGTTCGCCACCATCGAGCGGTACAGCCACGTCATGCACATCGTCTCCACCGTCACCGGCACGCTGCGCGACGACCAGACCGCTTTCGACGCGCTGGCCGCGACCTTCCCGGCCGGCACGCTCTCCGGGGCGCCCAAGGTGCGCGCCATGGAGATCATCGAGGAGTTGGAGCCCGTCCGTCGTGGCCTCTACGGCGGCACCGTCGGCTACTTCGGCTTCGGCGGGGACCTGGACATGGCGATCGCCATCCGGACCGCGCTCATGCGCGACGGTCGCGCGTACGTCCAGGCCGGGGCGGGGGTGGTCGCCGACTCGGACCCGGCCGCTGAGGACCAGGAGACGCGGAACAAGGCCGCGGCCGTGCTGGCCGCGATCGCGGCCGCCGAAACCCTCCGGCCAGCGCGATGAGCGTGGGCGGCGGGGAGCGGTCCGGGGTGGGCCGGCGTGCGTTGACGTACGCGGTGCTGCTCTGCCTGGCCGGCGCGGGCCTGGCGTTGTGGGCGGCCACGCGCAGTTGGTCGGTCGAGTTGACGGTGCGTCCGGCGCCGCTGCCGCCGGTGCGCGACACCCGCAGCGGTGCGAGCCTGCTGCCGTGGCTGCCGGCGTTGGCCCTGGTGAGCTTGGCCGGGGGCGGCGCGGTGCTGGCCACCCGGGGCCGCCTGCGTCAGGTGCTCGGTGTGCTGCTCGGCGTGCTCGGTCTGGCCGTGGCGGCCGGCGGCGGGTACGGGTTGGTAGCCGACCTGGGCGGCCCGGTGAGCCGGCAGTGGCCGGCGCTGTGTCTGCTCGGCGGCCTGCTGGCCGCCGCTGGTGGCTGGTGGACGGCAGTGCGGGGCGGGAACTGGCCGGCGATGGGCGCCCGGTACGAACGTCCGGCGCGGACCACTCCGGAGGCGGAGTCGGCGCGGCGTGACCCGGAGGGGCCGCCGACGCCGTTGGCGGGGCGGCGGACCACCGAGGCGTGGGACGCGCTGGACCGCGGCGAGGACCCGACGGCCGACTGACGTGCTGGCCGGCGGCGCTCAGCCGACGGGTTGGCGCTCCCACTGGGCGCGGCTGCTGGCGGCGCGGGCGGCGGTCAACTCGGCGACCAGGCGGTTCAGTTCGGCCCGTTGATCGGCGCGGGCCCGGTCGGCGCAGACCGCCTCCCAGGCGTTGCCCCGTGCCGTCCGCATCCGTCCCTCGCCCACCACGGCCCGTTCCACGGTGTGCACGACTCCGACGGCGAGCGACGCCACCGTCCGTGAGATCGTGGTCAGGCCGATGGTCGGGTGCGGCTCGGAGTTGCTCATGGTCACCTCGCACGAGGAGTTGTGGCGGCCGGGGCAGGCGCGCCATCGAGTCTGCCCGAGGACGATGCTCGCCCGTCGACGTTTCGCCGCGGTGACCGCCCGGTCAACTGTCCCGCCTCGGCCGTGACCAGGGACCGTCCGTTCGGCCTTGAGCTTGCTCACAGAATCGACGGACATCGTTGTCGTCGGGTGCCAAGCGGCGACTGGTGGCATGATCGATGGATCGGCCCGGGTCGGACCGCGGCCACCAGGCTCCGTGTTCCGCGACGGTGGTCGATACCGGAGGTGGCGCTGCGTGACAAACCGTTCACGGCAAGTCGGCCATTATGCCGCAGCCCTTTTCGTGAGCAGCGCCATACCCCCGGGCATTCGTCATCGGTCGGCTGCCCCTAGCATCGGCCCATGACGCCCGGAGAGGGGAGTCCGTTCGTGACTGCTGAGCATGCGCACGCGGAAGGGGACGAGGCCGGCCAGGCAGCGTCCGTCAGCGTGCTCGACGAGATCCTGGCCGGCGTACGTGAAGACGTCGCCCGACGTCAGGAGCAGGTTCCGCTGGAGCGGATCCGTGAACTGGCAGCGGCGGCGCCGCCGCCGATGGACGCCTACGCGGCGCTGCGTAAGCCCGGCGTGGCCGTGATCGCCGAGGTGAAGCGCTCGTCGCCGTCCAAGGGTCGGCTGGCCGAGATCGCCGATCCGGCCGACCTCGCGGTCGACTACGCGGCCGGCGGGGCGCGGGCGATCAGCGTGCTGACCGAGGGGCGCTGGTTCGGCGGTTCGCTGGACGACCTGGCAGCCGTCCGTGCCGCGGTCACCGTGCCGGTGCTGCGCAAGGACTTCGTGGTCTCCAGCTACCAGATCCACGAGGCCCGTGCGCACGGCGCCGACCTGGTGCTGCTGATCGTCGCCGCACTTGAGCAGAACGTGCTGATGGGCCTGCTGGAGCGGATCGAGTCGCTGGGCATGACGGCTCTGGTCGAGGTGCACGACGAGGAAGAGGCCGACCGTGCCCTGGAGGCCGGCGCGCAGGTGATCGGGGTCAACGCCCGTGACCTGCGTACCCTTGAGGTTGACCGGTCGGTGTTCGAGCGGATCGCGCCCGGCCTGCCCAGCAGCGTCGTCAAGATCGCGGAATCCGGCGTGCGCGGCCCGCACGACCTGATCCGGTACGCCTCCGCGGGCGCTGACGCGGTCCTCGTGGGCGAGGGCCTGGTCACCCAGAAGAGCCCTCGCGAGGCGGTCGCCGAGTTGGTCAACGCCGGCAACCACCCGGCGACACCCCGGCCGGTGCGCTGACCCCGCGCCGGTCTGACGTTCCAGCGAGAGGATTCCCGATGAGCGCCGACGCGCTGGCCCCGGTGGCCGGCCCGCAGCCCGACTCCGCCGGCCACTTCGGCCGCTTCGGCGGTCGGTTCGTTCCCGAGGCCCTGGTGGCCGCGCTGGACGAGCTCGACGGGGCGTGGCGTACGGCCATGGCGGACGAGTCCTTCCGGGCCGAGTTCGGCGCGCTGCTGCGCGACTACGCCGGCACGCCGTCGCTGCTCTACGAGGCCCGGCGGTTCTCCGCGAAGGTCGGCGCCCGGGTGCTGCTCAAGCGGGAGGACCTCAACCACACGGGTGCGCACAAGGTGCGCAACGTGCTCGGCCAGGCGCTGCTCACCAAGCGGATGGGCAAGACCCGGGTGATCGCGGAGACCGGTGCCGGCCAGCACGGTGTCGCCACCGCGACCGCCGCCGCCCTGTTCGACCTGGAGTGCGTGGTCTACATGGGCGAGGTCGACACCGAGCGGCAGGCGCTCAACGTGGCCCGGATGCGGATGCTCGGCGCGACAGTCGTTCCGGTCACCAACGGTTCGCGCACCCTCAAGGACGCGATGAACGAGGCGATGCGCGACTGGGTGGCCAACGTCGACGAGACGCACTACCTGATCGGCACCGCCGCCGGCCCGCACCCGTTCCCGGCGATGGTGCGCGACTTCGTCCGGGGCATCGGTGACGAGGCCCGCCAGCAGTGCCTGGACCTCACCGGCGGGCTGCCGGACGCCGTCACCGCCTGCGTCGGTGGCGGCTCCAACGCGCTCGGCATCTTCCACGCGTTCGTGGGCGACGAGGCGGTGCGGTTGTACGGCTTCGAAGCAGGTGGGGACGGGGTGGCCACCGGCCGGCACGCGGCGAGCATCACCGGCGGGTCCGCCGGGGTGCTGCACGGCACCCGCACCTTCGTGTTGCAGGACGCCGACGGGCAGACCCTGGCGTCACACTCGATCTCCGCCGGTCTGGACTACCCGGGTGTCGGCCCGGAGCACGCGTGGCTGCACGACACCGGTCGGGCGAACTACCTGCCGGTCACCGACGACGAGGCGATGGCCGCGTTCGAGCTGCTCTGCCGTACCGAGGGCATCATCCCGGCGATCGAGAGCGCCCACGCGCTCGCCGGCACCGTCGCGCTGGCCCCGAAGCTCGCCGCCGAGCTGGGCCGGGAGCCCACCATCGTGGTCAACCTGTCCGGGCGGGGCGACAAGGACGTGCACACCGCCGGCGACTACTTCGGCATCCTCGACAAGGAGCGGTGAGATGAGCCGGATCGGGGTGGCCTTCGACAAGGCCCGCGCCGACGGACGGGCACTGCTGGTCGGCTGCATGCCGGCCGGGTTCCCGACCGTCGAGGGCAGCATCGCGGCGATGACCGCCATGGTCGAAGCCGGTGTCGACGTCATCGAGGTGGAGATCCCGTACTCCGACCCGGTGATGGACGGTCCGGTGATCCAGAAGGCGAGCGACATCGCCCTGGCCGGCGGCGTCCGCACCGCGGACACGATGCGCATCATCGAGGCGGTGGCGGCCACCGGCGCTCCGGTGGTCACCATGACCTACTGGAACCCGGTCGAGCGGTACGGTGTGGACGTCTTCGCCCGTGACCTCGCCTCGGCCGGCGGCACCGGCCTGATCACCCCGGACCTCATCCCCGACGAGGCCGACGAGTGGCTGGCCGCCTCGGACGCGCACGGGTTGGACCGCACGTTCCTGATCTCGCCGTCGTCCACTGACGCCCGGCTGGCGATGACGGTGCGGCACTGCCGGGGCTTCGTCTACGCGACCGCCGTGATGGGGGTGACCGGTGCGCGGGCGCGTACCTCCGACGCCGCCCCGACGCTGGTGTCGCGGGCCCGCGCGGTGACCGACCTGCCGGTCGGCGTCGGTCTCGGTGTGGGCACCGGCGCGCAGGCCGGCACCGTCGCCGGTTACGCCGACGGGGTGATCGTGGGCAGCGCGTTGATCCGGTGCCTGCTCGACGCGCCCACCGAGGCCGACGGGCTGGCGGCGCTGCGCACGCTCAGCGCCGAACTGGCCGAGGGCGTCCGTAACCCCACCCGCTGACCGCCGCGCCGGGGGCATGCTCGCGGCCCGGGATGCTGTCGAAAGTGTCAGGGCCGCATGGAACTGCCCGCAGCCTCGCCGCGTTGCTCCGGTGGCTGTCCCGCTCCCGGCCGGCCGCCCTGGCCAGCCGCCGGTTGACCCTCCTGAACGGGGAGGGTCGCTGCGGGTGGCGCGGCGGCGGGCCCGCAGGGGACGTCACGGAGCACGCCGGAACGACCGGCGGCCGCGTCGGTGACGGCGGCCCGGGTGAGCGGGGTGACCACCTCGGGCAGCGCGTCGGGGAAGTGCCAGGACAGCCGGCAGCCCGGCGGTGGGTCGGTGGCGGGTCGGACCCCGGCCGCGCGAGCCCGGAACACGTGCACGAGGACGTCCGGCGGCGGCCCGGCGCGCCCGGCCGCCGCCTCGCCCGGCGGGTTGGCCAGGTGGTAGGCGCCGACCAGGTCGATCAGCTCGATGTCCCACCCGGTCTCCGCGCGGATGTCCCGTAGGGCCGCCCGCACCGGGCCCTCCGCCGGGCGCAGCCGCCCGCCGGGCAACGCGTAGCGGCGCGCCCCCCGGCCCTGCTGGCAGAGCAGCACCCGACCGGTGTCGTCGGTGACGACCGCGGCGACCGCCCAGGTGAGCGCGCTCATGGACAAAGAGCCTACGACGGTGCAAACCAGAAGTCACCGGGATGCCCGCACCCGTGGCCCGGGGTGCCGCTGCGGGGGTGTGCAGCGGTAGCGTGTGCACCCGTGACCCTCGCCTCGCTCCCCCCCCAGGCGGCCCTGCCCAGTCCCAGCACCGCGGTCTGGCAGCTCGGGCCGGTGCCGATCCGGGCCTACGCGCTCTGCATCATCGCCGGCATCGTGCTGGCCTGTTGGGTGACGGAGCGCCGGCTGCGGCAGCGCGGCGTCGCGCCCGGCGCGGTGCTCGACATCGCCGTCTGGGCGGTGCCCGCGGGCATCATCGGCGCCCGGATCTACCACGTCGTCACCTCGCCGGAGAAATACTTCGGCGCCGGCGGGGACCCGATGAAGGCGTTCGCCATCTGGGAGGGCGGTCTCGGCATCTGGGGCGCGGTCGCCGGTGGCGCGGTCGGTGCGTGGATCGCGGCCCGACAGCTCGGCATCCCGTTGAGTGTGGTGGCCGACGCGCTGGCCCCCGGGCTGCCGTTGGCCCAGGCGGTCGGCCGGCTCGGCAACTGGTTCAACAACGAGCTGTTCGGTGGCCGGACCACCCTGCCGTGGGGCCTGGAGATCCATCGGATGGACCCGGACAACCCCGGGCACGCGCTCCGCGACGACGCCGGGCAGCCGATCCTCGAACCAGGTCTCTACCAGCCGACCTTCCTCTACGAGTTGCTGTGGAACCTCGGCGTCGTGGCGCTGGTCCTCCTCCTCGACCGCCGGCTCAAGCTGGGCCGGGGCCGGGCGTTCGCGCTCTACGTGATGGGTTACACCGCCGGCCGGTTCTGGATCGAGCTGATGCGCACCGACGAGGCCAACCAGATCCTCGGCGTCCGGCTCAACGTCTGGACCGCCGCCCTGGTCTTCCTCGGCGCCCTGATCTACTTCGTCCGGGTGCGTGGCCCGCGGGACTACCTCATCCCGATCGGCCCGGCGGCGACGACCCCGCCCCCCACGTCCGACCTGTCCCAGGTCGACCTGTCCGCGCGGGAGACCCCCACCCGGGCCGCCGCGCCGGAGGGCTACCGGGTGGTGAGCGAGGAGCAGTACGCCGCCTGGCAGGACACCGGCGTCGTACCGCCGGCCACCGACGACGATTCCCGGCCGGATGACGGCGAGCCGTCCGGCGACGCGGCCGCCGCGGACCTCACGTCGAGCGACGACGAGTCGGCGGACGACCCGTCCACCGCTCGCACCGACCGGGCCGACGCCACCGGCGCGCGTCCCGCCGACCGGGACAGCTGAGCGGGGGCGACACCGATGCGAAGCGCGGTGGTGGTCGGCGCAGGGGTCGGTGGCCTCGCGGTGGCCGGCGCGCTGGCCCGTTCCGGCTGGCAGGTCACCCTGCTGGAACGCGCCGAACGGGTCCGCCCCGAGCCGACCGCCGTGGTGCTCTGGCCCAACGGTGTCCGGGCGTTGCAGGCCCTCGGCCTCGGTGCCGGCCTGGCCGCCATCGCCACCCCGTTGCCGGATGGCGGGGTCCGCCGCCCGGACGGGCAGTGGCTCGTGCAGCCCCGACCCATCCCGGCCGACCGGATGCCGGTGGTGGTGCACCGGGAGGATCTGCACGACGCGCTGATCGCCGGCCTGGGCGACCGGGTCGAACTGCGTACCGGGGTGACCGTGCGCCACGTCCGTGTCGAGCCGGGTGAGCGACCGGGAGTCAGCGACGGGCGGCACACCATCGAGGCCGATCTGGTGGTCGCCGCCGACGGCACGGACAGCGGCATCCGCCGCCAGCTCGCGCCCGAGTCGCGCGTGGTCAGCTCCGGGTGCGCCGCCTGGCGGGCCGTCATCCCCTGGTACCAGGCGCCTCGACTCCCCGACGACCAGCCGCTGGCCGGTGAGATCCTCGGCGCGGGTTACCGGTTCGTGGCCGCGTCGCTGGGCGAGCGCGGCTCCTCGGGCGGGTCCACCCGGGGTGGCATCTACTGGGTGGCCACCGCCGCCGGCGCGCCACGCCCGGAACCACCGGAGACCCAGCTCGCCCTGCTGCGCCGCTGGTACGCGGGCTGGCCCGCCCCGGTCGGCGCGCTGCTCGACGCCACCGACCCGGCTGACCTGGTGCAACAGGAGGTTCGCGAGCTGCGCCCGTTGCCCCGGGCGTACGGCTTTCCGGTCGGGCCCGGCGGGGTGGTGCTGCTCGGCGACGCGGCGCACGCCATGCCGCCGCACCTCGGTCAGGGCGCCTGCCTCGCGTTCGAGGACGCCGCCACGCTCGCGTCGCTGCTGCGGGAGGCCCGGTTGCCGGACGCCGTTCAGGCGTACGACCGGGTGCGCCGCCCCCGGGCCGCGACCGTGGTCCGGCAGACCCGGCGGATGTCGGCGGTGCTCCAGACCCGGGGCCGGTTGGCGCTGCGCGCCCGGGACGCCGCGCTGGGCACGATCAACTCGCGGCTGCTCTCCAGCGCCGCGGCCTCCGCCGCCCAGTGGCGTCCGCCGACCTGACCTCGGTCGCGGGGCAGGTCAGGGGATGAGGGCGGCGGGTTCGGCGATGCAGGCGGTGCCGATGCGGCGGAATCCGACCCGGAGGTAGACCCGCGCGATCTCGTCGCTGCCCGCGGAGAGGAAAACCAACTCGGTGCCGGCCGCCAGCAGTTCCCGGGCCAGGGTGGCGGTGAGCGCGGCGCCCAGCCCGCGTCGTCGGGCGGACGGCAGGGTGGCCACCCCGGCGATCTCCGCGACGTCATCCACCCGCATCGCCATGCCGCTGGCCAGCGCGCCCTCGGTCGGTGTGCCGACCAGCGCGGAGATCCGTCGACCGTCCGCGATGCGGGCGCGCTCCTCGTCGAGCGCGGCCAGTTCGAGTTCGGTGACGGCGGCGTCGCGTTCGGCCGGACCGGCCTCGCCGGGCGCGGTGCCGGGGGCGGCGAAGGACACCGCTGCCACCGCGCGTCGGGCGGCGACATCGGCGGCGAAGTCGGGGGAGTCCGCGCTCAGCACCCGTACCGCCGCGTCGGACAGCGTCGCCGGGTCGGGCAGCGCGCTCGGGTCGAGCACCATCAGCGGTGCCTCCAGCACGTGCAGCCCCGCCGAACGGGCCACCGCCAGCAGTTCAGGGGTCGTCTCGTGCACCCACTCGAAGGCTTCCGGCAGGCCCAGCTTCCGCTGGCGCTCGCGGACCGAGGCCACGTCGGCCAGCGACGGCGGCTCGCTGGCGTCGATCCGGGGGCGGGCGTAGAACGGCCAGCCGGCACCTTCGCGGACGAACAGCACCAGGCTGCCATGCTCCTCAGCAGCGGCGACGTCACGGGGCACCGCGTCGTAGAAGCGTTCCAACCGGTCGAAGACGTTCTTGTGTAGCGGATCCACCGCGCGAGACTACACGTCCCAGCCAGTGGACGGTGTGATCAATCTCAGGTGGTCGTGCGACCCCGGCCCTAACGTAGACTCAATAGACCCACGGGCCGACGTCGTCCCCACCATGATCCAACCTGAGTGACGACAGGAGGCCCGGTGGCTCAGCCGTACGCGGAAACAGCCCAGCCGCATCCGCACAGCCCGCAGGCGTCCCCGACGCCCCACCCCCGTCCGGCCGCCCAGGGCCTCTACGACCCCGCGCAGGAGCACGACGCCTGCGGTGTGGCCTTCGTGGCGGACCTGCACGGCCGACGTTCCCACTCGGTCGTCGCCAACGGGCTCGGCGCGCTCTGTCGACTGGACCACCGAGGCGCTCGTGGCGCGGAGCCGAACACCGGCGACGGCGCCGGCATCATGATCCAGGTGCCCGACGCGTTCCTGCGCGCGGTGACCGGCCTCGCGCTTCCCCCGGCCGGCGAGTACGCCACCGGGCTGGTCTTCCTTCCCGACGACGATGCCGCCGAGGCGCGGGCCCGACGGGTGATCGAGAAGTACGCGCTGGTCGAGGGCGCCGACGTGCTCGGATGGCGGGACGTGCCGATCGACCCGAGTGACCTGGGCGAGACCGCGCTGGCGGCGATGCCCCGGGTCCGGCAGCTCTTCCTGGCCGCGCACCGCCTCACCGACGCGCCGGACGGGCCGGCCGGTTCCCCGCTGCGCGGCATCGATCTGGACCGGGTGGCGTTCTGTCTGCGTAAGCAGGCCGAGCGGGAGACCGCCGAGCGCGGCGTCGCGGCGTACTTCCCGTCGCTGTCCAGCCGCACCATGGTCTACAAGGGCATGCTCACGCCCGACCAGTTGCCGGCGTTCTACCCGGACCTGCGCGACGAGCGGATGGACAGCGCGATCGCGCTGGTGCACTCCCGGTTCTCCACCAACACCTTCCCGTCCTGGCCGCTGGCGCACCCGTACCGGTTCATCGCCCACAACGGAGAGATCAACACGATCCGGGGCAACCGCAACTGGATGCAGGCCCGCGAGGCGCTGCTGCGCTCGCCGAACGTGCCGGGCAACATCCGGCGGGTCTTCCCGGTCTGCACCCCCGCCGCCTCCGACTCGGCGAACTTCGACGAGGTCCTGGAGCTGCTGCACCTGGCCGGGCGGAGCCTGCCGCACGCGGTGCTCATGATGATCCCCGAGGCCTGGGAGAACGACCCGGGGATGGACCCGGCCAAGCGGGCCTTCTACCGCTTCCACGCCAGCCTCATGGAGCCGTGGGACGGTCCGGCGTCGGTGGCCTTCACCGACGGCGAGATCGTCGGCGCGGTGCTGGACCGCAACGGGCTGCGTCCGGGGCGCTGGTGGCAGACCGACGACGGGATCGTGGTGCTCGGCTCCGAGGCGGGCGTCCTCGACCTCGACCCGGCGCACGTGGTCGCGAAGGGGCGGCTCCAGCCGGGCCGGATGTTCCTGGTCGACACCGTCGCCGGGCGGATCGTGCACGACGAGGAGATCAAGTCCGAGTTGGCCGCCGCCCAGCCGTACGGCGAGTGGCTGCACGCCGGGCTGATCGAGCTGAACGACCTGCCGGCCCGTGAGCACACCGTCTACACGCACGACTCGGTGCGCCGCCGGCAGCAGACCTTCGGCTACACCGAGGAGGAGCTGAAGATCCTGCTCGGGCCGATGGCCCGTACCGGCGTCGAGCCGCTCGGCTCGATGGGTACGGACACCCCGATCGCCCCGCTGTCCACCCGGCCGCGGCTGCTCTACGACTACTTCCACCAGCTCTTCGCCCAGGTGACGAACCCGCCGTTGGACGCCATCCGCGAAGAGTTGGTGACCAGCCTGGCGTCGACAATCGGGCCGGAGGGCAACCTGCTCGATCCGGGCGCGGCGAGCTGCCGGCAGATCGTGCTCCCGCACCCGATCATCGACAACGACGAGCTGGCGAAGATCCTCTCCATCGACGAGGACGGTGACCTGCCCGGCTTCAAGGCGGTCCGGGTCTCCGGGCTGTACCGGATCCGGGAGGGTGCCGCCGGGATCAAGGCGCGGCTGACCGAGATCTGCCGGCACGTCTCCGAGGCGATCGAGGACGGCGTGCGCATCCTGGTGCTCTCCGACCGGGACTCCAACGCCGACCTGGCCCCGATCCCGTCGCTGCTGCTCACCGCGGCCGTGCACCAGCACCTGGTACGCGAGCAGACCCGCACCCAGGTGGCGCTGATCGTCGAGTCCGGCGACTGCCGGGAGGTGCACCACGCGGCGGTGCTGATCGGCTACGGCGCGGCGGCGGTGAACCCGTACCTGGCGTTCGAGTCGGTGGAGGACATGATCTCCACGGGCGCGCTCGTCGGGGTGGAACCGGCCGGCGCGGTGCGCAACTACGCCAAGGCGCTCGGCAAGGGCGTCCTGAAGATCATGTCCAAGATGGGCATCTCGACCGTGTCGTCGTACTGCGGGGCGCAGGTCTTCGAGGCGGTCGGCCTGGACAGCCGGCTGGTCGAGCGCTACTTCCGGGGCACCCCGAGCCGCATCGGCGGGGTCGGTCTCGCGGGCGTACACGCCGAGGTGGCCGCCCGGCACGCGCTGGCCTGGCCGCCGGCCGGCACCGTCAGCTCCTCCCGGTTGGAGGTCGGCGGCGAGTACCAGTGGCGGCGCGAGGGTGAGCTGCACCTGTTCAACCCGGAGACGGTCTTCCTGCTCCAGCACGCCACCCGCAGCCGGCAGTACGACGTCTTCCGGCAGTACACGGCGAAGGTCGACGCGCTGGCCGCGCAGGCCGGTTCACTGCGCGGGCTGTTCACCCTGCGTACCGGGGTCCGCCCGGCGGTGCCGATCGAGGAGGTCGAGCCGGCCACCGAGATCGTCAAGCGGTTCGCCACCGGCGCGATGTCGTACGGGTCGATCTCGGCGGAGGCGCACGAGACGCTCGCCATCGCCATGAACCGGCTCGGCGGGAAGTCCAACACCGGCGAGGGCGGCGAGGACGTCGAGCGACTGCACGACCCGGCCCGCCGGTCGGCGGTCAAGCAGATCGCCAGCGGCCGGTTCGGTGTGACCAGCGAATACCTGGTCAACGCCGACGATCTCCAGATCAAGATGGCCCAGGGCGCCAAGCCGGGTGAGGGCGGTCAGCTGCCCGGCAACAAGGTGTGGCCGTGGATCGCCCGGACCCGGCACGCCACCCCCGGGGTGGGTCTGATCTCCCCGCCGCCGCACCACGACATCTACTCCATCGAGGACCTCGCCCAGCTGGTGCACGACCTGAAGTGCGTCAACCCGGCGGCCCGGGTGCACGTCAAGCTGGTCAGCGAGGTCGGTGTCGGCACCGTCGCCGCCGGCGTGGCGAAGCTCAAGGCGGACGTCATCCTGATCTCCGGCCACGACGGCGGCACCGGTGCCTCCCCGATGAACTCGCTCAAGCACGCCGGCACCCCGTGGGAGCTGGGGCTGGCCGAGGCGCAGCAGACGCTGCTGCTCAACAAGCTGCGCGACCGGGTCACCGTGCAGGTCGACGGTCAGCTCAAGACCGGCCGGGACGTGCTGATCGCGGCACTGCTCGGCGCGGAGGAGTTCGGCTTCGCGACCGCGCCGCTGATCGTCGAGGGCTGCGTGATGATGCGGGTCTGCCACCTGGACACCTGCCCGGTCGGCATCGCCACCCAGAACCCGGTGCTGCGGGAACGCTTCACCGGTAAGCCGGAGTTCGTGGAGAACTTCTTCCTCTTCCTCGCCGAGGAGGTCCGGGGTTACCTGGCCGAGTTGGGTTTCCGGTCGATCGAGGAGGCGATCGGGCAGTCCGAGCTGCTCGACGTGGCCCCGGCGGTGTCGCACTGGAAGGCGCACGGGTTGGACCTGGCGCCCGTCCTGCACCTGCCGGAGCTGCCCGCCGACGCGGCGCGACGCGGGGTCCGCGCGCAGGATCACGGCCTGGAGCAGGCACTCGACAACGAGCTGATCGCGTTGGCCCGTCCGGCTCTGACGGACGGGGCGCCGGTGCGGGTCGAGGTCGCGGTGCGCAACGAGCACCGCAGCGTCGGCGCGATGCTCGGCGGTGAGGTGACCCGTCGCTTCGGTGGTGCCGGTCTTCCCGAGGACACCATCGAGTTCGTGCTGCACGGCACGGCGGGGCAGTCGTTCGGCGCGTTCCTGCCGCGCGGGGTGACCCTGCGCCTGCACGGCGACGCCAACGACTACGTGGGCAAGGGGCTCTCCGGTGGGCGGCTCGTCGTCCGTCCGGACGCCGCCGCGCCGTTCCTCGACCCCGACGCCGAGCCGGGGCGGCGCGCCGAGGATCAGATCATCGCCGGCAACACCATCCTGTACGGGGCCACGGCGGGCGAGGTCTTCCTGCGTGGCCGGGTGGGGGAACGGTTCGCGGTGCGCAACTCCGGCGCGATCGCCGTGGTCGAGGGCGTCGGCGACCACGGCTGCGAGTACATGACCGGCGGCACGGTGGTGGTGCTCGGCGCGACCGGCCGGAACTTCGCGGCCGGCATGTCGGGCGGCACGGCGTTCGTGCACCACCTGGACCGCGCCCGGGTCAACCCGGAACTGGTCGACCTGATGCCGCTCGGCGAGCAGGAGCAGGCGCTCCTGCACGAGCTGGTCCAACGGCACGTGGCCGAGACCGGCTCGGCGGTCGCCGAGGAGTTGCTCAAGCGCTGGCCGGAGGCGGTGGCCGAGTTCACCGCTGTGGTACCCCGCGACTACCGCCGGGTGCTGGAGATCATGCGGGCCGCCGAAGCAGCCGGCCGCGACGTCGACGACGCGGTGATGGGCGCGCTGAGCGCACCCGCCGCGGCGGCCCCGCCCGCCCCGCGGGTGGCTGCCCAGGAGGTGGCACGTGCCTGACCCGAACGGTTTTCTGCGCTACGACCGGCGGCTGCCGGCCCGTCGTCCGGTGCCGGTGCGGATCAGCGACTGGCGGGAGGTGTACCCGCCGGCCGGTGAGGAACTGATCCGTGAGCAGGCCACCCGATGCATGGACTGCGGCATCCCGTTCTGCCACGACGGCTGCCCGCTGGGCAACCGCATCCCGGACTGGAACGACCTGGTGCGTACCGGCAACTGGGACGCCGCGGTGGAGTCGCTGCACGCCACCAACAACTTCCCGGAGTTCACCGGCCGGCTCTGCCCGGCGCCCTGCGAGGCGGCCTGCGTGCTCGGCATCTCCGGCGGCCAACCGGTGACCATCAAGCAGGTCGAGGTGGAGATCGCGGACGCGGCCGCGGCGCGGGGGTTCACCCCGCGTCCGGTGCCGGCGCCGTCCGGCCGGTCGGTCGCCGTGGTCGGTTCCGGGCCCGCCGGCCTCGCCGCCGCCCAGCAACTGGCCCGCGCCGGTCACGCGGTGACGGTGTACGAGCGCGACGACGCCATCGGTGGCCTGCTCCGGTACGGCATCCCCGACTTCAAGTTGGAGAAGCGGCACATCGACGCCCGGTTGGCCCAGCTCACCGCCGAGGGGGTGCGCTTCCGCACCGGCGTGAACGTCGGGGTGGACGTCACCGCCGAGCAGTTGCGTGCCGAGCACGACGCGGTGCTGCTGGCCTGCGGGGCGTTGCAGGGCCGGGACACTCCGGAGACCCCGGGGCGGGCGCTTCGGGGCGTACACCAGGCGATGGCGCACCTGGTCGCGGCGAATCGCGCGGTCGCCACCGCGGCCACCGATCAGGCTGGCGTGGTGGCCACCGGCGAGCGCCGGCTGGCGCGGGCGGTGTTGCCCGACGGCAGCCCGATCGACGCGGCCGGCAAGCACGTGGTGATCATCGGTGGCGGTGACACGGCGGCCGACTGTCTCGGTGTCGCCCACCGCCAGGGCGCCGCGGGTGTGCACCAGCTCGACCTGTACCCGCAGCCGCCGCAGGAGCGCGACGAGGCACGGGACCCGTGGCCGACGTGGCCGTGGATCCTGCGCAGCTACCCGGCGCACGAGGAGGGTGGCGAGCGGGTCTTCGCCGTGGCGGTGCAGGAGTTCGTGGACGACGGCACCGGTCAGGTGCGGGCGGTGCGGATCGCCGAGGTGACGGTGGAGAAGCGCGACGGACGTCGGGTCGTCACGGTGGTACCGGGATCGGAACGGGAGCTGCCGGCCGACCTGGTGCTGCTGGCGATCGGCTTCGAGGGCACCGAGCAGCAGCCGCTGCTGGCCCAACTCGGTGTGGCCCGCAACGCTCGGGGTGCCATCGACGCCCGCGACGACTGGCAGACCGATGCGGACGGGGTGTTCGTGGCCGGTGACATGCACCGGGGCGCTTCGCTGATCGTCTGGGCCATCGCCGAGGGGCGGGCGGTGGCGGCCGCCATCCACACCTACCTGGGTGGTGTCGGCGCGTTGCCGGCTCCGGTGGGTCCGGCCGCGCAGGCGCTGGCCGTTCGCTGAGCCGAGGGCGTCCGGCCGGTGCGCGGGTTGCCGCCGCACCGGCCGGACATTCCCGCCGGTGAGTCCACTCACAAATATGGGCAAATAGGTTTAAGCCGGCAAGACTTGTTGGCTGCCGAACCGCCTTGCGATCGGCCGGAATGATCATGCTGCCGATCGCTGGAGGTTCGTCGTGGGCATGGGTGCCACCTTCGCCGCACTGCGCCACCGCAACTACCGGATCTGGGCGCTGGCTGGCTTCGTCTCCGTCATCGGCACCTGGATGCAGGTCCTCGGAGTCAACTGGTACGTGCTGAAGGCGACCGGCTCGGCCACCTCCATGGGCTTCGCCGTGCTGCTCCAGGCGGCACCCACGTTGCTGCTCAGCGTCTGGGGCGGTGTGCTGGCCGACCGCCTGCCGGCCCGCCCGCTGCTGATCACCGCCCAGCTGGCCCACGCGACGCTCGCCGCCGGACTGGCGGCGGTCGCCCTGACCGGGGTCGGCGGCCTGCCGCTGATCTTCGCGATCTCCCTGGCCACCGGTGCCGTCTCGGCGATCGAAGGCCCGGTGATGGGGCGCTGGGTGTCCAGCCTCGTCGACCGGGAGACGCTGGGTAACGCCCTGGCGCTCGGCTCGCTGACCAACTCCGCCGGCCGCATCCTCGGGATGAGCCTCGGCGCGGTGGTGGTCGCCGCCGTCGGCCCCGCCCTGCTGTTCGGCATCAACGCGGCCAGCTTCGCCGCCGTGGTGGTGGCGCTGTTCGCCGTCCGCCCGGGCGTCGTACCCGGCTTCGCGGTGGCGGCCGTCGACCGGACTCGGGACGGTGTCCGCGCCGGGTTCGCCTACCTACGGGGGCAGCCGGTGCTGCTCCTCGCGCTCGCCCTGTCGTTCGTGCTCGGCAGCCTGGGCCGCAACTACCAGGTGACCATGGCGGCGATGAGCGACGGGCCGCTGGACTCCGGCGCCTCCGGGTACGGCTTCCTGTCGACCGTCTTCGCGGTCGGCACGGTGGTGGGTGCGCTCGTCGCGGCCCGTCGGCGCTCCCTGGGGTACCGGACCCTGGTCGTCGCGGGTCTGCTCGCCAGCGGGTTGCAGATCGTCGCCGGCCTCGCGCCGGGCACCTGGAGCTTCGCCGCCGTGATCCTGCCGATCGCCGCCGCCGCGGTGGTCATCGACACCACCGTCGGCACCCGCGCCCAGCTCGACACCGATGCCGCGATGCGCGGCCGGGTGCTCGCCGCCCTGGCGGTCACCGGCTCGGTGTCCGCCGCGGTCGGTGCCCCGCTGCTCGGCTGGCTCGCCGAACACGCCGGACCGCGTCAGACCCTCGTCCTCGCCGGATCCGCCGCGGCGATCGCCACGGCGGCGGCGGCCGTCGCCCTGGACCGGCAGCGCGGCCGCACGGAGACCCTCGCGCTGGTCACACCCCGGCCTCGCCATCCGGTACGCCGAGCGGCGTTCCGGGCCGCCCGCATCGTCCGGCCCGCCGGGGCGGTCTGTGCCATCGCGCCCGCCGACGCCGGGGTGACCCGGTCAGGAGTCACCGTCCGGCTCCGGGAGCTGACCACGGCCGGCCAGGCGGCCCGCCGCGGATAGCGCGTACTGGATCGTTGGCCGGGTGTGTCGTACCGCGGCTCAGTGGAACACCTTCTCAGGCCCGGTGCCGCCACCAGAGGTTCCAGCCGCCCGCGTCGCGCTTCGCGCAGTAGAAGTAGTCGCCGTTGATGATTCCGTTGGGGTTTCCGTAGGTGTACGTGTTCCGGTGCTGCGCCTCGCCCAGGCACAGGTAGTAATCCCAGATGTTCTGACGAATGATGTCGTTGACGTACACCGCTGTCGCGCGGGTGGTAGTGGGCTCGGCAGAGGCTGAACCGGCCGCGCCCGGCAGAACGCCGAAGGCCATCGCTCCCACGAGGAGGGAGGGTGCGACAGCGCGAAGAACTCTCTTCTGGATCGACAAAACTTCTGTCCAATCTGGTCGGTGGTTGACTTGGTTTGGGCTGACGGCCAAGTCGGGCGGCGGTAATCGTCTGTTGTGGTGAGCCGCTGCGGGCTGCTGCCTCTGCGCCTTCCGTTGATCTACCGGCATCCGGTGTATTTGTATCCGACCTGCTCGAACAGCGAAACATGGCACGAATCACCACGGTTTATTTGAACTGACCGCGGTGACGCCAAAGATTTTCCAAGGCTTGGCAAATTGTTTTACATAAAACAGCCACCCGCGGCGGCCCCCGCCCCGCCCCGCCCCCGCCCCGCCACCCCTCCGCCCCGCCAACCCTCCGCCCCACCCCCTCGTCGGTCGATCATGGAGTTGTGGTGGGCGGAAGGTTCGCTCCTGCCCGATTTGTGGGGCACCACAACTGCATGATCGACGCGGCTGGGCGGCGATGGACCGTCCTAGTGCGACAGCAGCGGGTGGTGCCTCTCGCGGATCTTGGGCCAGGGCTTCGGCTCGGTCGGCGGGCGGCTTGTGAGCGGCGCTGGCCACGTCGGGCCGGCCGGGGGTGAACAGCCAGGTGGTGAACAGGTCGTCCAGGTCCAGCCCGGAGATCTGTTCGGCCAGCGCTTGGAACTGCGCGATGGTGCCGTTGTCGTTCTCTCGGGCGGGGTCCGGCTCAGGGAATTGGCGACCGCCGGGCCGGTCGCGAAGCGCTGAGACAGCTGTCACCCTCGGTGGCCCGCTTCCGGGACAGCCCACCATGAAGATCATCGTTACGCTGCGCTGATGGAGATCGAGGAGCGGCTACGGCGTACCCGCCGGTGGCTGTGGATCGTGTTGATCGGGCTCTTCCTCAGCGGTGTCACCGCGTTTCCGCTGGAGATCGAGGTGCGTTGGCTGCTACGCGTACTGGATCCGCTCGCCGACCAACTTCCGGCGCTGGTCGCCTGGATCGAGCGGGTGCACACCGGGCTCGTGACGGCCGGCGAGGACTACCCGTTCCTGCTCTACGGCACCGACTGGCTGGCCTTCGCCCATCTGGTGCTGGCGGTGGCGTTCTGGGGGCCGCTGCGCGACCCGGTGCGCAACGTCTGGGTGGTGCAGGTCGGCATGATCGCCTGCGCGGGCATCGTTCCGTTGGCGCTGATCTGCGGCCCGATCCGGGACATCCCCTGGTTCTGGACGCTCATCGACCTGTCCTTTGCCGTCGGGGCGTTCCCGCCGCTCTGGTTCGCCTACCGCCACATCCGAGCCATAGAAGCAGCAAAACCCCCAACCCCCTAACCCCCGGCCCACCCCCTCGCCGGTCGATCATGGAGTTGTGGTGGGTGGAATGTTCGCTCCTGCCCGATTTGTGGGGCACCACAACTGCATGATCGACGCGGCTGGGCGTCGACAGACGGTCCTAGTGCGACGGCAGTGGGTGGTGCCCCTCGCGGATCTTGGCCCAGGACTTCGGCACGGTCGGCGGGGTGGCCTTGCGAGCGGCGCTGGCCACGTCGGGCCGGCCGGGGGTGAACAGCCAGGTGGTGAACAGGTCGTCCAGATCCAGCCCGGAGATCTGTTCGGCCAGCGCCTGGAACTGCGCGATGGTGCCGTTGCCGTACCGGTGTTCGGCGGCCCAGGCCGGCAGGATCTCGAAGAACGCGTCGTCGCCAACGGCCAACCGCAGCTGGTGCAGGGTCATTGCGCCCCGGTCGTAGACGGCGTTGTCGAAGACCCGAGCGGCGCCCGGGTCACCGGGCAGCACCTGCCAGAACTCGTCGTCGGCCGGGTAGCTGGCGTAGGCGAAGTCGAAGACCTCCTGCGCGGTGCCCTCGCCCTGCTCCTCCGACCACAGCCACTCGGCGTACGAGGCGAAGCCCTCGTTGAGCCAGATGTTGCGCCACTCGGCCACCGAGACCGAGTCGCCGAACCACTGGTGGGCGTTCTCGTGCGCCACCACGTACGTGTTGGCGCCACGTCGCCAGAAGCCTGGCCCGTAAACCGGTCGGGTCTGGGTCTCCAGGGCGAAGCCGATGCCGTCGACCGGCCCGGCCACGCCGCCCTGCGCCTCGAACGGGTACGGCCCGAAGATCCCGCTCGCCCAGTCGACGATCTCGCCGGTCCGCTCGATGCTGGCCCGCGCGGCCGGCCCGAGTGCGCCCAGCGAGGTGCTGTACGCGTTGATCACCGGCTGGCCGCCCGGGGTGGTGTCGGTGACGATGTCGTACTGGCCGATGGCCAGGAAGGCCAGGTACGTGGCCGTGGGGGAGGTGGTGCGCCAGATCCACCGGGTGCGGTTGCCGGCCTCCGCCGCCGGCGGCCTCGGCTGTACGCCGTTGCTGATCACCTCGACGCCGGTGGGCACCGACACCGAGATGTCGTAGGTGGCCTTGTCCAGCGGGTGGTCGTTGCTCGGGAACCACCACCACGCTGACTCCGGCTCGTTGACGGCGAGGGCACCGTCGTCGGTACGCGTCCAGCCGGTGTAACCGCCGACCAGGGCCTCCGACGGGACGCCGGAGTAGCGCACCACGATGGTGAGCTGCTGGCCCCGGGTCACCGTGCGGGCCGGGGTGACCACCAGTTCGTGCACCCCCGCCGTGCTGGTGCTCGCCGCCCAGCCGTTGACCCGGACCGACTCGACGTCGAGCAGGAAGTCCAGATTGAACGTCGAGAGGTCCTGGGTGGCGGTGGCGAGGATGGTGGTGGTGCCGGTGAGCAGGTCGGTGGCCGGTTCGTAGCGCAGCCGGACGTCGTAGTGCTCGACGTCGTAGCCGCCGTTGCCGTAGTCGGGGAAGTAGGTGTCGCCCAGGCCGGGCGCGCCGGGTTGCGGCGCGGCGGAGACGACGGGGCGACCCCAGGCCGTCGGGGCGGCCTGGCCGGGGGTGCCGGCGAGCATGGTGCCGGCGGTGGTGAGGGTCAGGGCGGTGGTGGCCGCCGTGAGGACTCGTCGCACGCTGTGGACTCCCTCCATCGGGTGTTCGCCACGCCAACCTAATCGACAACTGTGAACGTCGCCGGCCCGCCGCACCCGCGCTTGGCCGCCGGCGTCTGGCGGACGTTGCCCCGCGCGGTCACACTGTGTGGATCGGAGGTGACGCGTGCGGCGGTCGGAGGTGCCCCAGCGGGAGTTGATCGGCCAACGGCAGTCAGCCGCCGGTCGGGAGCGGCTGCCGCCCGGCGGGTTGGAGCTGTTCGCGCTGATCGCCCGGCTGCTGCGGCGACCCCGTCGCGGTGACCGCCGGCTGCCGCTGCTGTGGTTGGTCCGCTCCGACAGCGTGGATCTGATGGTGCCGCTGCGCCGATTCCTCGGTCAGGGTCCCCGGCGGCGGGTCCCGCACGCCGTGCTGGACGCCGACGCGCCGCCCGCTGCCGGTGACGTGCCGGCGTTGCTGCGCGAACTGCACCGGCAGCTGTCCCTGGAGGCGTTCGGGGCCGCCCGACTGCGCTTCCGGCACTATCCGCTCGCCGACTGGCTGATGCAGCAGAGCATCAGCGCGGGCATCGACGCCGACGACAGCCGCGCGGCCCTGGTCCGCCGCCTGCGCGACCGCCGGGGCCCGCGGACGCCGGAGGCGTTGCCCTCCGGCGGCGACGCGGTCAGCATCGCCTCGCAGGTGCTGCTCTGGCTGATCCGTCGCGCCGTGCCGGGGGTGGTCTTCCGGGCTGCCGTGTCCGGGCGGGTGCCGGTGCTGGGGCGGCACTACAACTGGTTCATGCGCCAGCAGTACCTGGCGCCCCGGCAGTCGGTCACCTTCCTCGGCTTCGCCGAGCGTCTCACCGCGGGCTGGCGTGACGGGGAGCAACCCGACCAGGTCAACAAGCTGCTGCTGCACGCGTTCCTGGAGGACCTGCGGCAGGCGTACCGGCGTCGACCGTGGCGCCCGTCGGACTGGCGGCGCACCGCGTACCCGGCGCTGCTGCTCGACCACGTCGCCCCCGGCAACGTGGGCGGGGAGCTGGTCCGGCTGCTCGGTGAGGTCCGCACCGAGACTGGCCGCAACGATCCGCTGCTGGTCGTCGCGTCGGGCGGGCAACCCCCACCGGACCTGCCCGAACCGCACCCGCTGACCGAGGCCGACGAGGCGTACGACGAGTGGGCCGAGGCGCTGCCGGAGATGCGCCGGCTGCGCCGCCCGGCCACGTGGCTCGTGGCGTTGCGCCCCGACGAGACCGACACCGGCCCGCCGTCCCGTGGCGGACTGCGGCCCTTCTCCGCTCCCGACCCGCCGTGGTGGTCGCGGCGCTTCCTGCCGGCGGCGCTGTGTCTGGTGCTGGTCGCGACGCTCGGCCTCTGGGCGGCGAGCCGGTGGGGGCCGGGCTGTCACCCCTCGCTCACCGGCCAGGTCTCGGTCGAGGTGGTCGGCAGCGGCGAGTGTGTCGGCTACAGCGACAGCGCCACCCAGGTGTTCAACAACGACCCCGGCCAGGACCGGCTGCGCACCATCCAACGGCGCATCTTCGCGCAGAACCGTGCCGCCGAGGAGGTGTGGCAGCGCAGCGACCGGCGGCGGCCCTTCCTCACCCTGGTCTACCTCGGCACCCTGACCGGCAACCGGACCCGCGCGGACGAGGAGTCGTACGTCTCCGAGCGGGAGGAGCTCGAAGGCATGGCCACCGCGCAGTACGCGCTGCTGAAGGAGTCGGCGGGCGCCGACGGCGCCGCGCTGCTGCGGATCGTGGTGGCCAACGGCGGCCGGCAGATGATCTACGCGGATCGGGCGGTGGCGATGCTGGCCGAACTGGCCCGGGACGACCCCACGGTGCTCGGGGTGGTCGGGCTGGTGGAGAGCCGGACCAGCACCGCCCGCGCGCTGCGCGAGCTGAACCAGGTCGGGCTGCCGGCGCTGGCGCCCACCCTCTCCGCCGACAAGATAGACGCCAACTCCCGCCTGTACCTGCAGATGTCCGCACCGAACAAGGACCAGGTGAAGCTGGTCGACGCGTACGCCAAGCAGGTGCTGAAGGTCAACGAGGCGCACGTCTTCTACACCACCTTGGAGGGCAGTTCGCTCACCGAGGACCTCTACGTGGGCACCCTCGTCGACGGGCTCCGACAACAGTTCGGCCCCCGGATCACCCGCCTCGACGAGTGGCGCACCGGGCGGCGGCTGACCGACGAGTGCGGCTACCCCGGGCTGCTCTTCTACGCCGGTCGATGGTCCGAGTTCGACGGTTTCCTGCGGGCGCTGCGCGAGTGTGGCGGCAACCCGCCCCGACACATCGTCGCCGACGATTCGGCCAACCGTTACATGGCCAACCCGGGGCTGCGCGCCGCCGCGCCCGGCAACGTGCCCGTCACGTACGTGTCGAAGGCGTCGCTGGCCACCTGCGCCGCGCTGCGGGCCGCCCAGGCCCGACGCGACGACGCGCGGGCCAGCTTCCTGTCCTGGATCCAGGCCGACGACCTGCTGGACCCGCCGCGCTGCCGGCCGGGCGCCGAGGAGCAGGTCGGCGAGCGGGTCAGCCTCGCCTACGACGCGGCGATGATGCTGGTGCGCGCCGTGGAGAGTCTCGCCGCCCGGCTGCACCACGCCGACCCCCGGCAACGCTGGAAGCCGGATTCGGTCAACCCGGTGGGCGTGCACGCGGAGGTGCTCCGGCAGAACGCCGGTCAGGGCTACCCGGGGGTGGCCGGATTGGTCCGGTTCACGCCCGACTCGGGGGAGCCGGTCGACAAGCGGCTGGCCCTGATGCGGGTGGAACAGGTACCCGACGTGGCGACCGCGCCGGTGGAGGTGTTCCGCTGCGGGGTGGCCGACGCGTCCGGCCCGGCGGAGTGCGGTCCGGCGTGACCGGCCCGGCGGGACACGTCCTCGCAGGACTGTCCGGGTGCCGCTGACGTCCGTTAGGGTTCCTGGGACCAGGCGGCCGTCGGTGTTGGGGGCAGAGGGTGGGCAGGCTCGCGTCGGCGTACGGGCAGGCGGTCAACTCCCATCGGGCGGCCCGGGCGCATCTGGACGCCGCCCGCACCGTTCTGGGGGCGACGCCGACCGTCACCGCGCCGGGAGGCGTCGATGACCTGGTGGCCCGCCTCGCCCGCGTCGGCGGTGCCCTGGCCACCCCAGCCCCGGGCGTCACGTCGCTGACGGACGAGCCGGCCGCGGTGCGGATCGGCGAGGCGTCCACGTCGGACGGCGGCTTCCCGGTGCTGGTCCCGCTCGGCGGCGGCCACCACCTGGCGCTCGACACCGACGCCCGGGACCCGCAGGTCGCCGGGCTGCTGCGGGCGCTCGTGCTGCGACTGGTCGCCACCGCGCCACCCGGTCAGGTCCGCGTCGCCGGCATCGACACCGCCGCGCTCGGCGCCACCTTCGGCCCGTTGCGCCCCCTGCTCGACGCCGGGGTGCTCGATCCGCCGGCCACCGGCGAGGCCGAGGTGGCCGCGCTGCTGGACGCCGCCGAGCAGCACGCCCGCGCCGCGCAGCACAGTGAGCCCGCCGCCCGCCGCCTCCTGGTGCTGGTCGCTACCGCCGCGCCGCCGCCCCGCGAACTGGCCCGGCTCGCCGCGCTCACCCACGCCGGCCCGGCCGCCGCCGTGTGCGTCCTGCTCGCCGGCCACCCGTCGCGGCTGCCCGGCGAGACCGCCCCGCCGCTGGGCGGCACCACCGCGGTGCGGCTCCACCAGGGGTACGCGCACGTCGGTGACCCACCCGGCACCCCGTTCAGTGCCGACGGCAGCGGGCTCGCCGCACCCGTCCTGCTCGACGGCGACCCGCCGCCCGCCTCGGTACGCGCGCTCGCCGAGCACCTCGGCACCGCCACCCGCCGCGCCGACGCGTTGCCCTTCACCGATCTGCTGCCCGAGCGGCGTTGGGCCGAGTCCGCCGGCAACGGTCTGCGGACGGTGATCGGCCGGGCCGGCGGTGGCGCGGCCTTCGACACCGCGATCACGCTCGCCTTCGACGACGCCACCCCGCACTGGTTGGTCGGCGGGCGCACCGGTGCCGGTAAGACCGTCTTCCTCCTCGACGTCCTCTACGGGCTGGCCGCCCGCTACTCGCCGGCCGAGTTGCAGCTCTATCTGCTCGACTTCAAGGAGGGCGTGAGCTTCACCGAGTTCGTGCCCACCGGTCGGGACCCGTCCTGGCTGCCGCACGCCCGTGCCGTCGGCATCGAATCCGACCGTGAGTACGGTCTCGCAGTGCTGCGCGAGCTGCGCCGGGAGGCGCAGCGTCGGGCCACCGCACTCAAACGCCACGGCGTCACGAAGCTCGCCGACCTGCCCCGTGACAATCCGCTGCCGCGCATCGTCACGGTCATCGACGAGTTCCATGTGTTGCTCGCCGGCAACGACGCGTTGGCCCGCGAGTCCGTGGACCTGTTGGAGGAGTTGGCCCGCAAGGGCCGCTCGTACGGCATCCACCTGGTGCTCGCCAGCCAGAGCATGACCGGCATCGAAGCCCTCTACGGGCGGGCCGAGGCGATCTTCGGGCAGTTCGCGTTGCGGGTGGCGCTGCCCGGTGGCGGTGGGGTGCTCGACCAGCTCAACGACGCCGCGGCGGCCCTGCCGGTCGGCTCGGCCGTGGTCAACACCGCCGCCGGCGCGGTCGGCGCCGACACCGTGCTGCGCTTCCCCGACGCGCACGCCGCCGCCGCGGACCTCGCCGCGTTACGCCACGACCTGTGGCAGGCCCGCCCGCAGGGCTCGCGGGCACCAGCGGTCTTCAAGGGGTACGAAGCCGCGCGCATCGAGGACGACCCCACCTTCGTCGGGTTGCGCCCCGGTGGCCGCCGTCCGATGGCACTGGTCGGCCGGACCGTCGACGTGCACGGCACCACCGCGCTGTTCCTCATGGACACCACCCCCGGCCGGCACCTCGCCGTGGTGGGCACCGCACCGACCGGCGCGGACGTGCTGCGCGCCGCGACGCTCAGCCTGGCCCGCCAGCACACCCCCGGCGACGCCCGGTTCCAGCTGGCCTGCCTGGTCACCGCCGCCGACCCGGTCGCGGACGACACCGAAACGCTGCTGCGGGCCACCGGCCACCCGGTGCAGCGCCTCGACGCGGCCGGGCTGCGCGACCGGATCACCGCGCTGGCCGCCGAGCCCACCGGCCGCGAATACCTGGTGGTGTTCGGCATGGACGCCGCCGCGTCCGTCCTCGGGGCCACCGACCCGGGTACCTTCCGCTCCGGCCTGGACGACCTGCGCACCGTCCTGCGCCAGGGCCCCGGGCACGGGGTGCACCTGCTCGGCTGGTGGCGGGGCCTCCGCCGGCTCGCCGACGATCTCGGCGGCACCCAGAACCGCGACGACATCGCCTGCCTGGTCGCGCTCAACGTGCCCGGGGCCGAGCTGGCCCTGCACCTGGGTACGCACGACCTGACCTACACGCCCCGCCCCGACCGGGCGCTGCTCATCGACCGGCACGACCAGCGCACCCGGCTGATCGTCCCGTTCGTCGGCGACGGGCACGAACCGGACGGGGAGCGGTGACAGTGTCCTTCGAGGAGTACGCGGCGCTGGCCCGACAACTCTCCGAGCAGCACCGCGCCGGGGAGCAACACGCCGCCGCCGAGTCCGCGCGCCGCCGTGACCTGCACGCCGCCGTCGACTACCTCCAGCAGCGGCTGACCGCCCAGGGGCAGCGCCTCGACCAGCTCGGCCGAGCCATCGGCATCGACCAGCCACCCCCTGCTGCTAGCCCGGGGGCCGGGGCGGGACAGGGGACGGGGACGTCGGGTGCGGCCGCCACCTGGCCCGGCCCGCCTCCCGGCCCTGGTTCGGCATCCACCACCGGCCCTGGATCGGCTGCCGGCCCTGGATCGGCGTCCGCTGCGGGCGTTGGCCCGTCCACCGGGCCCGGAACCGGAGACGGCGAACCTGCCGGCGCAGCCGGCACGCCGGGGCGGGCGGGGGTCGGGGCGTATTCCGAGCTGCCGGCGGGGGAGGCGCGGCTGGCGCTGCCGATGGCGGTGAGCCCGGCGGGCGGTGGGGTGCCCGCGCAGCGTGCGGCGGCGGCCGACCCGGCGGTGGAGTTGGAGCTGGCCCGGCGGATGGCCGACGAGGCCGACCGGCACGGGCAGCAGGCGGAACTGCTGGCCCAGCGGCCGGTGCTGCTGCCGACGTGGTCACCGCTGGCCCGCGCGGTGGCCGTCTACGCCGGCTGCGGTGCGGCGGGCGGGGTGCTGATGCTGATGCTGGTGCTCGCCTCCGGGGTCGGCCTGGTCGACGGGTTCACCCTCGGCGCGTGGATCTGCGCGGGGTTGCCGGCGGTGGCGTTCTTCGGGGGGTACCTGGTGCTGGGCCGGTGGGGGCGGCCCGCGATGGTTGCCGGCACCCCGCCGCGTTATCCGCCGCTCGGGTTCCTGATCTGCTTCCTGCTGGTGCCGATGGCCTACTGCTGCTACCTGCTGCTGGTGCGCGGCCTGCGCTGACCCCGGCCCGGATGGCCAGTGGCATGATCCACTCGGCCTTCCGGAAATCGGGGTGTCCGGACCGGTGGGATACCCCGACATCCGGAAACCCGTGTCGATCTTCGGCTCACCCTGCTGGTCTTCGCCGCGGCGGTTCTTCGCCGCGGCGGTCGAGCGGATCGTGGAACCGTTCTCGCGCTGGCTGCCGGGACGGGCCCACACGACGGCCCGGGCGAGTGGTCGCGTTGGGTGCCCCGATCTCGTACGCTCCGATGTGGTCTCCGCGGTGGAGGTGGTGGTCGATCACGGGGAGGTGCGCGTGAGCGCAGCACAGGTCATCGCGAGGTTGGCGGCGGCGTCGCAGAAGCTGGACGAGGCGAAGGCCAAGACCGCAGCGGCGGCACAGGACGCGGCCGAGGCACGGGCACTCGTGGCGGGTGCCCTGGAAGGCGTAGCCGCCGGTCCCCTGGTCGGCATGATCGATTCGTACCGTCAGGCGCTGGCGCGGGCGGCCCAGGGTGGCGACCCGGCCAAGCAGCACGTCCAGGAGACGATCGCCAAGGTCCGAGCGCTGGGAAACTGACCACGGGCGCTGACAGTGCCATCCTGCTCAGCGGGTGATGCGGACCGTCTGTTCGAAGGTCGGGTAGTCGCAGAAGTCCTGGTTGCACAGCTCGAATCCGCCGCTGATCAGCGCGACACCCCGGTTGAGGGCCAGCCCGCCGCCCTCGACCCAGGCTCTTCCGGTCACGGCTTGCGGCTCGCCCGTGCAGCTGTTGAGGGGTGCCCAGCCGCCCGCGTAGGCGACCCGGTTGCCCGAGCGCTGCCGGACGATCAGCTCGGTCGCGCCGGACAGGCCGGCTGGGCAGGTCACGGTGAGGGTGATGTCCACGGCGACGCCGCGTGCGACAAGTGTCGCGGCGGTGACTTCGACGCTGCTTGCCGCGCTCGCTGGCGTTGGCGCGAGCGCGACCGAGAGTGTCAGCCCGATCAGTGCGATGGTGGTGATGATGCGGCGCACGAGGGTCCTCCTTGCCGGAGTGGGTGCTTACCTGCGGTCACCCTAGCCCGGTGCGGCAATTACGGATATCAATCGATCCGTTCGATGACGATGACCGGGATCTCGCGGTCGGTCTGCTTCTCGTAGCGGGCGTACGTCGGGAAGACCTTCGTCATCACCGGCCACAGTCGGACGCGCTCCTCGGCGGTCGCGGTCCGGGCCCGCCCGGTGATCCGCTCTGCTCCGACCTGGATCTCCACCGCCGGGTCGGCGGTCAGGTTCAGGTACCAGGCGGGGTGCTTGGCCGCGCCGCCGTTGGACGCCACCAGCAGGTAGGTGTCACCGTCGCGCCCGTACATCAGGGCCGTGCGGCGTAGCTTGCCCGAGCGGCGTCCGCGGGTGGTGAGCAGCAGCGAGGGTACGCCGTGGAAGGTGCCCCCGTCCGCGCCGTCGGTCTGCACGTACCGCCGGATGTGGCTGGCGACCCAGCCGACCGGGCTGTCCTCGACCGTCTCGTGCTGCTCGTGTGTGGTCACGCCATCGCCTCCATCGTCGAGCCCGGACGGTCGAACGGGGTGTCGATCATACGCGGGGCTTATGCGGTGGCCTGCGCTCAAGAGGGTGCCGGCGGTTGTGGTCGAACGTGATGCCTGTGAGTCATCGTGATGACTCACAGGCATCAGGCTCTCCAGGGACATGGCCTCCCGGGGCCGCAGGGACCGAGCCGGCCGGGGGGATCAGCCGCGCGAGCGCGGCAGGCAGCACTTCTTGTACTTGGCGCCGGAGCCGCACCAGCAGCTGTCGTTGCGGCCGGGCGGCCAGGCGGTCACGCCCGACTCGTCGAGGCTGTCGGCGTACTCGTCGAGGGTTTCCTCGCTGGTGGGGTCGCTGTCGGTGCGTTCGGCGAAGGCCGCCAGGTCGGCGACCGTGCCGACGACCACGCCCAGGTCCGCGCCGCCCATCCCGGAGGCGTCGACGAGGGCGCGTTCGATCTGGGCGCGGTGCTCGTCCCAGGTGGCGGGGTAGCTGTCGACGAGGGTGGGCCAGCGCAGCAGCAGCGCGGTGAATTCCGCCTGCGGCCAGAACAGCAGCGTCGCCGGGCCGTCGTCGAGGGCGTCGAGCGCGTGAGTGCTCGCGGCGCGTAGCCGGTCGGCGAGGTTGTCGTACTCGTCGTGCGGTAGGCCCGCCTCTTCGCGCAGGTCGTGCCGTTGCTGAGCCAGGCCGTAGATCATGGCGGCGGCCTCGTCCTGGGCGTCCTCGGACGCGTGTTGCTGGGTGCGGGTCCGGTCCAGGATGGTGTCGAGTGCCCCGGTGAGCCATTCCACCGCCAGCTCGGCGTGGCCGGATTCGGCCAGTTCGTCGACCAGGTACGTGGCGTCGGGGTCGGTCTCCAACAGCGGGCGCAGGGCGGTCAGCTCGGCCAGGCCCTCGTCGGTCCGGTCGAGGCGCAGCAGCAGGCCGCCGCGCACCGCTCGGGCGTACGCGTTGTCATCCGGCTGTTCGGCGATGGCGCGGCTGGCCAGGGCGAGCGCGTCGGCCAGGTCGCCGGCGTTCTCCAGGATGTCCACGGCGACCAGCAGGGCGTACCCGATGTCGGCGGGGTCCGCGACCCGCCCCTCGTCGACGGCACCCACCAGTTCGGCGACGAGCGCGGCCGGGTCGGGGCTCTTGAGGCCCAGGGAGCCGATCTCTTCGATGCGGTCGGCGGTCAGCAACTCGGACATGGGCGCATCCTGAGGAATGTCGGACGGGGAGCGGTCAGCGTACTCCTGGGCATGGCGCAGCCCGGGCGGCGAACCGCCCGGGCTGCGACACGGATCCTCAGCGGGTCGCTGGCATGGTGGCGAACTCGCCGGCTAGCTCCGACTCGACGATCGTCGCGGTGGACGGCCGGCGACCGGTCGACGGCCGCCGGGCGGACGGGACGGCGAGGGCCGCGAGCGCGGCGGCCAGAGCGATCGCCGTGAGGACGAGAAACCCCATGGTGAAGCCGGCCTCCCGGGGCAGGCCGTTGGCCTGCGGGTGCGCGGTGATCACTCCGCTGACCACGGCGGCGCCGATCGCGCCGCCGATGGTGCGGATGTTGGCGTTCATGCCGGTCGCCACGCCGGTCTGGCTGGCGGGCACGCTGGCGACGATCAGGTTGGCCATCGAGGCGAACGCCAGGCCGATACCGAGGCCGACCAGGCCACCAGCGACGGCGACCTCCCAGCGGGTGTCGTGCAGGGTGGCCAGCATCGCGGCGGCGACCACGTTGAACGCGGCACCGGTGGCGAGCTGCGCCTTGGCGCTGAAGACGGCCTGGAGGCGACCGGCGACGAGGCCGGCGACGAACATCGCCACGAGCATCGGCAGCATGAGCAGACCGGCCTGGCTGATGCTGGCGCCGAAGCCGTAGCCGGCCACGGTCGGGGTCTGCACGAACTGGGGAAGGAACGCGTACACGGAGAACATCGACGCGCCGTAGAGCACGGCGACCAGGTTGGTGGTCCACACGCCGGGCAGGCGCATCATCCGCATGTCGATCAGCGGGTTGCTGGACCGCAGTTCGGTAACCAGCCAACCGACCAGCAGCACCACGGCGAGCGCCAGGAGGCCGAGCACCCGGGTGGAGGTCCAGCCCCAGGCCGCGCCCTGGCTGATCGGCAGCAGCAGCGCCACCAGCCAGCCGGAGAGCAGCACTGTGGCACGCCAGTCGATGCGTCCGGGGGTACGAACCGGTGACTCGGGGATGAACAGGTGGGCCGCGACGGCGGTCAGCCCCACCACGACCATCGGGATCCAGAACAGCCACCGGTAGTCCAGCGCGGTGACGATCGGGCCGGCCAGCACGATGCCCAGGCCACCGCCCGCCGCGACGATCGCGGAGATGGCGGCGACGGCGGAGGAGACCCGCGCGGCCGGGAACTCGTCACGGATGATGCCGAACGAGAGTGGGAAGACGGCGCCACCGATGCCCTGCACGACCCGGGCGACGATGAGGACGCCGATGTTCGGCGCGATGGCGGCCACCAGGCAACCGAGGGCGAGTGCGGCGAGCGAGGCGACCAGCATCCGTTCCTTGCCGATCATGTCGCCGACCCGTCCGAGGATCGGCGTGAAGATCGACGCGGAGAGCAGGTAGGCGGTCAGCACCCAGGTCACGGTGTTCTGGGAGGTGTGCAGGTCCTGCTGGATGGTCGGTAGCACCGGGGTGATCAGCGACTGGAGCATCGCGAAGAACCCGGCGCCGGCCGCGAGCACGGTGAAGGTGAGCCGACGCGAGCTGCGTCGGGAGGTCACTGCCACGAGAGAAGACTCCTGATTACGGTACGGAGGGGAGGTTTCCAACCCGTCGTCTCTGGCGGGTGATTTGTCGGGTCCGGGCGATCGGGGTGGCCAGGCGGCGATCGGGCGGGTCCCGAGGTAAGCTAACCGGAGGCAGGCCTCCGGGATTCCGGAGGGGTGCCTCCACTAAGCTAGCGGAGGGTTGCCTCCGGATGCAACCAGGGTGAGGTGACGCACGTCATGAGCAGCGCGGGGCAGGCGCCCGAGGTCTTCGCCCAGCGGCCCAAGCGGGCCGACGCGCGGCGTAACTACGACGCCCTGATCGCTGCGGCGCGCGAGGCGTTCGCCGAGAACGGGGCCGCCGCCTCCCTGGAGGACGTGGCCCGCCGGGCCGGGGTGGGCATCGGCACGCTCTACCGCAACTTCCCGACCCGCCAGCACCTCTTCGAGGCCGTGTACGTCGAGGAGGTCCGGGCGCTGAGTCGCTCCGCCGAGGACCTGGCCGAGCTGCCACCGTGGGACGCGCTCGTCGCCTGGTTGCACCGGTTCGTCGCGTACGTCGCCACCAAGCGGGCGCTGGCCGAGCAGTTGCTGCGCGACTCCGAGATCTTCCGGACCTGCCGGGCGGAGATCTACGCGGCCGCGGAGCCGCTCGTGCGACGTGCCCAGGCCGCCCGCGTGGTCCGCGACGACATCGACTTCGACGACGTGGTGCGGCTGATCAGTGGCCTCACCATGGCCCAGTTCCCGTCAGTCGAGCAGCGCGACCGGGTGCTCGGCGTGGCCCTGGACGGCCTGCGCCCACCGGCCGCGCCGCGCTGACGACAGCACCCGCTGCGCGCTGCGCCGGATTTCCGTCTCGCGCGGCTCGCCGTCAGGTGCCGGCATCCGCAGGTGCGCGCAGAGCGCGGCCGCGATCGTCGGCCGCTCGGTCGATGTCCGATCTGGAACCCGGCGGTATGACCGTTTACGCCCCCGCCGGAACAACGGGTTACCGGCGCGTAACAAGTCATTGACGTTTCTGAATTGTTGCGGGGATGATCGTCGCACGGTCGACCGGACACCCCCACCCACCTGCCCGGTTCGCCGGGTGCCTCCCCCCGGAGGTGCAGCGATGCTGCTCCGAAAGACCGCCTTCGTCCTGGCCCTCGCCACCGCCGCACTGCTCGCGTCCACCGCCACGGCGGCCGCCGCGCCCGCCGCCGACGCCCCCGGACCGTTCGCCGCGGCCGCGGCCAACCCCGTCATCGTCGTCGGCGGGCTCAGCGGCATCGCCGTCGCCTACGAGCCGATCGCCGCCCGGCTGCGCGCCGACGGCTACCGCACCTTCATTTACCAGCTGCCCGGGCTGGGCCTCGGTGACATCCCCACCTCGGCGCGCGCGTTCGCCACCTACGTCAACCAGGTACGCGCCGCCACCGGCGCGGCCATTGTGGACGTTGTCGCCCACTCCGAAGGGGGACTGGTCAGCCGGTACTACCTCAAGCGGCTCGGCGGCACCGCCATCGTCGGCCGGTACGTCAGCCTGGGCACACCGCAGTACGGCACGTACGTCGCCAACATCGTGGCGTTCCTGGGCCTGGGCACCTGCGCCGGTGTCGTGGCCTGCCAGCAGATGACCATCGGTTCGGCGTTCCTCGCCGACCTCAACGCCGGCGACGACACCCCGGGCGCGGTGCGCTACACCACCATCCGCACCCTGCAGGACGAGTTGGTCCGGCCGACCGGGAACGCCGCCGTCAACGACGGTGCGACGAACGTGCTGATCCAGGCGTACTGCCCGCTGCGGGTGGTGGGGCACCTCGGTCTGGTGCTCGACGGCACGGCGTACACCATCGTGCGCGGCGCCCTGGCCGACGGCCCGGTGCGACCCAACTGCCTCGCGCTCTGACCCGATCCGGCGCGGCGGTTCCGCAGGGGCCGCCGCGCCGCACCCGCGACGGTGAGTGTCGGGTGCGCGACGATTGCGCACAACGGTGTGGCAGACATCAGATGTCCTCGATTAGCCTGCTCCGGCTGTCCAATCCCGACAGTGGACGCCATCCTTCGAGGGGAGCAGCGCTCATGACCGAGCCGCCGACCGTGCCGCCGGAGAACACCCCGCCGACGGTGCCGCAGCTCGACGTCCGGGCCGCCCAACCGCCGTCGGCCGCCACCCCGTCCACTGGCGGGTTCACCGATCGTCCACCGGGCTACCCCAGCGCGCTGGTCTGGCTGCGCGCCGGAATCCTGCGGGACTGGCGCGGTGTGCTCGGCGCGTTCGTCGCCACCTGGTTCTACCTGCCGATCGCCCTGCTCATGGCGTTCTGGGGCGGTCTCGGTTTCGCCGTCATCGGGCTCTTCGCCGGCGGGGCCGGCATCGACGACCAGATGCCCCACGTGCTGCGCGACGCCCCAGTGATCGGCACCCTGGTCGAGGCGTTCCTGACCCGCTCCGGCGGGGTCCTCGGCGGTGTGGCCGGCTTCGTCATCGGCTTCCTGGTCGGCTTCCTCAGCGTGCTGGTGGCACCCTGGCTGGGCGTCGTCGGCGAGCCCTTGGCGCTGCTCAGCGGCCTGATCGGCACGGTCATCGCGGCGGCGCTGATCGGGGTCCTCTACACGCTCTACCGGGTGCTGCTCGAACCGCGCCTGCTGGTCATCTCGGGTGCGCGCCAACCCAGCCGCCGCGAGTACGCGCGGCTGCGCCCCGTGCTCGACGAGTGCGCCCGACGGCTCGGCCTGCCCAGCGTGCCCCGGCTGCTCATGGAGGACGACCCGGTCCTGAGCAACGCCCGCACGTACGCCCGGCACGTGGTGGTCACCACCGCCGTGCTGACCGAACCGGACGACGAGGTGGCGGCGTTGCTCAGCCACGAGCTGGTGCACTGGCGTACCGGGGACGAGATCACCAGTGCCTTCGTCCGGGGTGTGGGCCTGCCGCTGACCCTCGCGCACGCCCTGCCGACCTGGCTGATGCGGACGTTCCCCCACCCGGCCACCAACTTCGTGGTCTTCGTCTTCTTCTGGCCGGTGCTGCTCACCATGCGGTACGTGGTGCTGCCGTTGCACGCCCGCGACGTGCGGGCGGCCGAGTACCGGGCCGACCTCGGCGCGGCGCTCACCGGGCACGTCGACGGGCTGCGGCGCATCCTGGAACGGCGGCTGTCCTTCGAGACCGGCCGCAGCGGCTGGGACGAGGCGGTCTGTGCCACCCACCCGCCGCACGAGCTGCGGCTCGACGCTCTGGAGCGGGCCTCGTGGGCCGCTGCGCCCGCCGGAGTGGGCGCACCCGTGACCGTCGATCGGCTGTTCAACGACCCCGGTCCGGTCGGCAGCCGCCGCACCTGGCTGGTGGTCGGTGCGTTCGTGCTGGCCGGCTGCCTCGGCACCAGCGTGCTCGGCGTGGTGCAGTGGGCGTTCTTCCGCCCCCAGGCGGCGATCGACGGATACTTCTCCGCGCTCGCCGACCGGGACAGCGAGGCCGCGCTCGGCTACCTGACCGACCAGGGCGGCGGCAGGGACACCGCGCTGCTCGCCCAACTCCTGCGGGGCGACGGCTACGAACCACCGACCGACGTCGAGATCAGCTCGGTGGAGCGCGACGGCGACAGCGCCACCGCCACGGTGGCGTACCGGTTGGGTGACGCGCGGCAGACCACCACCCTCAGCCTGCGCCGCGAGGACGAGGCCACCGCCGGGCTGTTCCACGGCTGGCGGGTCAGCGGTGGGCCGACCCCGTTCAACGCCGCGATCGCCGACCCCGGGGTGCGGCTCAACGGGGTCGAGCTGCCGGTCGCCTCGGAGGGCACTCCGCTCGTGCTGTTGCCCGGTCTGTACACCGCGACCGGCCCGTCCAGCGCGCTCAGCGAGACGCCGGGCGCGACGGTGCTGGTCGGCCCGGGGGACAGCGCCGCCACCCTGCAACTGGCGCCGGTGCTCAAGCCAGCGGCGATCGAAGCCGTCGAGGCCCGGGTCCGCGAGTGGTTGGACGAGTGCGCGAAGCAGACGGTCGCCGCGCCGCCCGGCTGCCCGTTCCGCTCCTACAGTGGGTCCGCGCAGAAGGTCACCTGGAAGATCCTGGAGTACCCGAAGCTCGCCCTCGAACTCACCGGCCCGTCCAGCGCCCAGGTCACCACCCCGTACGAGAGTCAGGGCCGGGTGCAGGTCAGCGGCACCACCACCTACTTCGGCACCAGCTCACCGTTCACCGACGAGGACGCGTTCCGGGTAGCGGGCGTCGCCACCGCCGACGGGGACGGCGTCGCCTTCCGCGCCGCCACCAACTGACCAGGAGAGAGACCGTGACCGACACCGCCGCCGCAGCCCGGCTGCCCGTCCGGCTGACCATCAGCCCCCGACAGCGCCAGTCACCGTCGGTCGACCTGCTGACCTGGATCCACCGTCGCCCGGAGTACCGGCCGGTGGTCCGGGCGGCCGGCGGCGGTGGGGGTCGGCCGGGCTTCAGCGACGCGGTGATCATCGCGGTGCTGGCCCAGGGGCTGCTGCCGGGGCTGTTCAACCTGTTGCAGTCCTGGGTCGACCAGCAGCGCACCGAGGCCAGCATCCGGATCCAGGCCGGGGACACCGAGGTGGAGTTGCAGGTGAGCGGGCGGACCGACTCGGCCCGTCTGCTGGCCCAGGCGACCGAGGCGCTACGCGCCGCCCAGGCGACCGAGGCCCTGCCCGCCGCCCGGGAGTCCGGTTCGGACGCCGTCGACTGACCCGACGGCGTCCGGACCGGCGCAGGTCAGCTCGCCTTGGCGATCGCCTCGAACTCGTCGTCGGTGAGCCGCACGTCGGCCGCGCCCACGTTCTCCTCCAGGTGCGCCACCGAGGACGTGCCGGGGATCGGCAGCATCACCGGCGAGCGGCGCAGCAGCCAGGCCAGCGCGAGCTGTGCGGGCGACGCGCCGTGCGCGGTGGAGATGGCGTCCAGTGGGCCACCCGGGCGGGCCAGCTCACCGGTCGCGATCGGGAACCACGGGATGAACGCGAGGTCGTTGCGCTCGCAGTACTCCAGCACGTCCTCGGCGCTGCGGTTGGCGAGGTTGTACAGGTTCTGCACGGACGCGATCGGGGTGATCGCCCGGGACTCCTCGATCTGCGCGACGCTCACCTCGGACAGCCCGATGTGCTGGATCTTGCCTTCCTCCCGCAGCAGAGCCAGCTCACCGAGCTGATCGGCGAGCGGCACCTTCGGGTCGATCCGGTGCAGCTGGTACAGCGGGATGCTGTCCAGGCCGAGGTGGCGCAGGCTCAGTTCGCACTGCTGGCGCAGGTACTCCGGGCGGCCCAGCGGCCGCCAGTCGCCGGGGCCGGAGCGGCTCAGCCCGGCCTTCGTCGCGATCACCAGGTCATCGGCGTACGGGTGCAGAGCCTCCCGGATCAGCAGCTCCGAGACGAACGGCCCGTACGAGTCGGCGGTGTCGATGAACGTCACGCCCAGCTCGACCGCGCGGCGCAGCACGCGTACCGCCTCGGCGGGGTCCTTCGGGTCGCCCCAGACGCCCGGGCCGGTGATCTGCATGGCCCCGTAGCCGAGCCGGTTGACGGTGACGTCACCGCCGATCCGGTACGTGCCGGACGCCTTCGCGGGCTGCTCGCTGATATTTGTCGCCATTGCCCGGATCCCCAATCGTGTCGTCGTGGCGGGCGTGGACAGCGCGGATGAAGCCCAGCCACCACCGGTAGATCATCCCCCGCAACGTCGCCGCTATTCCGCTGGTCGGCCGAGTGTGGGCGCGGACACGCCGTGGCCACGCCGAGCCGAGTTGCCGGGAAGCGCCCGGTACGACCGGGGTGTCCGTGCGACGCTGGCCGGAGCCGGTGCGTTCCGGCGACGGCGGAGGGAGCACCCATGGGAGTGCCGCAGGTCAACTTCGCGCTCGACACGTATGAGTGCATCGTGATCTATCCCGGCGCGGCCGGGCGGGCGCTGCCCGCCGAGACCGTGCAGCGGTTGCAGGCCGAGCACACCGAGCACATGCAGGCGTTGCAGCGAAGCGGCATCATCCTGGTCGCCGGCTCGGTGGACGGGCCGGCACGTGAGCCGGATCCGCCGATCGGCTTCGGGCTGGCCCGCACCGGCAGCGTCGAGAACGTCCGCAGCGTGCTGGAGGCCGACCCGGCGGTGCAGGCCGGGCTCTACCGGGTGGAGGTGCTGACCTTCCTCTGCCCGGCCGGTTCCCTGGAGTTCCCGCTGGTCAAAGCGGGAAACTGAGCCGCCGGCCAGCGATGGCTGTCGTGATGGTGACGGCGCTCGCCCGGCTGCCGGTGCTACGGTCGCGCCCAGCGAGGGCCGCCGCCGGGGCGTACCCGGTGTCGTGGGTCGGCCCCGGTCGAGGAGTCGCCATGATCTCCGCCGCCACCGGTGATGTCGCGTCCGCCACCGCCCGACTGCGTGCCCTGCTCGGCGACCGGCTGCACGAGCCGGGCGATCCCGGCTTCGCCACCTCCACCCGGCTCTGGAACGGCGCGGTGGTGCGCACCCCCGTGCTGGTCGCCCGGTGTCGGGACGCCGCCGAGGTGGCCGAGGCGGTGCGCATCGCCGCCCGGTGTCACCTACCCCTCTCGGTCCGCTCCGGTGGGCACGACTGGGCTGGTCGGGCGCTGCGCGACGGCGCTCTGGTGCTCGACCTGACCGGGTTGCGCGACGTGCGGGTCGACCCGGACGCGGCCACGGTGACCATCGGCGGCGGCGCCACGGTGGCCGAGGTGATCGCCGCGGCCCGCCCGTACGACCTGGTGGTGCCCACCGGCACGGTCGGCGACGTGGGGATGGCCGGGCTCACCCTCGCCGGCGGGTACGGCCCGCTGTGTGGCCGCTTCGGTCTGGCCCTGGACAGTCTGCTCGGCGCGGAGGTGGTTCTCGCCGACGGCCGCCGGGTCACCGCCGACGCCCGGCACGACGCCGAGCTGTACTGGGCGCTGCGCGGCGGCGGTGGGAACCTCGGCATCGTCACCGAGCTGCGCTTGCGCGCGCACCGGCTGCCCGGCGTGCTGGCCGGCATGATCATGTTCGCGCTGTCCGAGGCGCCGGCCGTGCTGCGCGGCTACGGCGCGCTGGTCGCCGAGGCCCCGGATGAGCTGACGGTGATGGCCGGCTTCCTGCCCGGCCCGGCCGGCGAGCCGGTGATCTTCGTCTGCCCGTTCTACAGCGGCCCGGACCTGGACGCCGGGTCGCCGTGGATGGACCGGCTGCGCGCGCTGGGCACCCCGCTGGTCGACCAGATCGGCCCGATGCCGTACGCGGACGCGCTGCGGATGTTCGACGGCGGGATGGTCGACGGCAACCACTACCTGCTGCGAACCCGGTGGCTGCCTGGGCTCACCGACGGCGCGGTGGACGTGCTCGTCGACGCGGCCCGGCAGGTCACCTCGCCGTTCTCCGCGCTGGCCGTGCACCACTTCCACGGCGCGGCGACCCGGGTCCGCACCGCCGACACGGCGTTCGGCCTCCGCGCCGACCACCTGATGGCCGAGATCATCGCGGTGTGGGCGCCCGACGACCAGGCCGGCCCGCACCGCGAGTGGGCCGAGCGGAGCTCGACGGCGCTCGCCGCGCACGCCCTGCCCGGTGGTTACCCCAACCTGCTCGCGCCGGAGGAGACCGACCGGGTCCGGCTCGCCTACGGCCCGAACTGGGCGCGGCTACGTCGGGCCAAGCGCCGTTACGACCCCCGTGACCTGCTCGAAGCGGTGCCCACCCTGCCGCCCTCGGTGGGCCCGGAGTGAGCCGCCGCCGGGAGCACCCCGACAGTGCGCGCCGTCGGAGGCGTACGATTCCCGGCGCGCGGTCGCTGATGCCCGTCGCCACAACGTTCCCGGTGCGGTTCCGCCCGCCGGCCCGACGCGCACCGCGCGTCGTTGGACAACTGTTCCGCTGCCTGCAAGGGGTCGGCCCCGAGTCCGACCTGAAGGAGAGACTAGCCTGATGGGCGTGACACGCCGCGCGAAGATCGTCTGCACTCTTGGTCCCGCCACCTCGTCCCCGGAGCGCATCCGGGGCCTCGTCGAGGCTGGCATGAACGTGGCGAGGCTGAACTTCAGCCACGGCAGCCACGCCGACCACGAGGCGGTCTATCGACTGGTCCGGGAGGCGTCGGCGGCAGCGGGTAAGCCGGTCGCCGTCCTCGCCGACCTGCAAGGCCCCAAGATCCGGCTCGGTAAGTTCGCCGACGGCCCGCACGAGTGGCGCACCGGTGACTCGGTCGTCATCACCGGCGACGACATCATCGGCACCAAGGAGCGCGTCTCCTGCACCTACCGCAAGCTGCCGCAGGAGGTGAAGCCCGGTGACCGGCTGCTGATCGACGACGGTCGGGTCGCCGTCGAGGTCAGCGACGTCACCGGCAACGACATCCGTTGCCTCGTCACCGAGGGTGGCCCGGTCTCCAACAACAAGGGCGTGTCGCTGCCCAACGTGGCGGTCAGCGTGCCCGCCATGTCGGAGAAGGACGCCGAGGACCTGCGGTTCTCCCTGGGTCTCGGCGTCGACATGGTCGCGCTCTCCTTCGTCCGCTCGGCGGAGGACATCAAGCTCGTGCACGGGATCATGGCCGAGGAGGGCGTGTTCCGGCCGGTGCTCGCCAAGGTCGAGAAGCCGGAGGCGGTGGAGCACCTGGAGGCCATCGTGCTGGCCTTCGACGGCGTCATGGTCGCCCGTGGTGACCTCGGCGTCGAGATGCCGCTGGACGAGGTCCCGCTGGTGCAGAAGCGCGCCGTGCAGCTGTGCCGGGAGAACGCCAAGCCCGTCATCGTGGCCACCCAGATGCTCGACTCCATGATCGAGAATTCCCGGCCCACCCGTGCGGAGGCGTCCGACGTCGCCAACGCGGTGCTCGACGGCGCGGACGCGGTGATGCTCTCCGGCGAGACCAGCGTCGGCAAGTACCCGGTGCTCACCGTCAGCACCATGGCCAAGATCGTGACGACCACCGAGGCGGGTTCGATCGGGGTGCCGCGGTTGCAGCACGACCCGCGTACCCACGGTGGCGCCCTGACCGTCGCCGCCTCGTCGATCGCCCGGGCCATCAACGCCAAGGCGCTCGTCGCCTTCTCGCAGACCGGTGACACCGTCCGACGGCTGTCCCGCCTGCACTGCGACCTGCCGCTGCTGGCCTTCACGCCGGTCCCCGAGGTGCGCGACCAGCTCGCCCTCACCTGGGGCGTGGAGACCTTCCTGATGCCGTTCGTGCAGCACACCGACGACATGTTCCGCCAGGTCGACCAGGCGCTGCTCGGCCTCGACCGGGCCAACCCCGGCGACTACGTGGTGATCGTGGCGGGTAGCCCGCCCGGCACCCCCGGCTCGACCAACACGCTGCGCGTGCACCAGCTCGGTTCGCTGGTCGACGCGGCGTCGGCGCGGGCGCTGCAATGAGCGACGGTCGGGTCGCGATCGGCCAGGCGGCGGTAGACCAGCTGCTGGAAGTGCTGGACCTCGACCCGACCGGGGAGATGACCTTCCGGGGGATGAGCCCCCCGGTCGGTCCACAACGGGTGTACGGCGGCCAGGTCGCCGGCCAGGCCCTGGTCGCCGCCGGCCGCACCGTCGACCCGGAGCGGTTCGTGCACTCGCTGCACGGCTACTTCGTCCGCCCCGGCGACCCGGTGGAGCCGATCGCGTACGAGGTGGAGAACATCCGCGACGGCCGGTCCTTCTCGGTCCGCCGCTCGGTCGCCCTCCAGCACGGCAAGCCGATCTTCTTCATGTCGGCGTCGTTCCAGCGGGCCGAGGAGGGTCTGGATCACCAGGCCCCGGCCCCGCTGGACGTACCCCCGCCGCAGGAGGTGCCGACGATGACCGACCGGCTCTCCCGCTACCCGGAACGGCTGGGCATCTGGGGTCAGATCTCGCGACCGATCGACGTGCGCTACGTGGGCGAGCCCGGCTGGGTCCGCCCCGGCGACCGGCCGGCCGACCCGCACCAGCGGGTCTGGATGCGCATCGACGGCAAGTTGCCCGACGACCCGCTGCTGCACGCGTGCGCGCTCACCTACGCCTCGGACCTCACCCTGCTGGACTCGGTGCTCTCCGCCCACGGCGAGGTGTGGGGGCCGGGCGGGTTGGTCGGCGCGAGCCTGGACCACGCGCTCTGGTTCCACCGGCCGTTCCGGGCCGACGAGTGGTTCCTCTACGACTGCCTGAGCCCGTCGGCGTCCGGCGCGCGAGGGCTGGCCACCGGCCGGATGTTCACCACGGACGGCCGGCAGATCGCCAGCGCCGTCCAGGAGGGTCTGCTGCGCCGCGTCGGTGCCTGACGCGGCGACCCGTCCCCGCCAGGCACTGGCGGGGATTGACCGGGGTCAGGCCTGGTGGATGGCTTCCCCAGCGATCTCGATCTGCACCGTCTTGCCGACCAGCACCCCGCCGCTCTCCAGGACCACATTCCAGAGCAGGCCGTAGTCCTCGCGGTTGATGTCGGCCGTCGCGCTGAATCCGAAGATGTTCTGCCCGTACGGATCACGACGGGCGCCACCAAAATTCACCTCCAGGTCGACGGCCCGGGTGATGCCCTTCACGACCAACTCACCGGTGAGCACGAATCGGCCGGCGAAACCGTCGGACTGCGGCGGAACAATGTGACTCCGGCCTCGTCCGCCCAACCGATGGTTGCGCAGACGCGCCCACTGGAATATGGGGTCCTCGTTGCCCTGCCACTTGATGCCGGTGCTTCGATATTCGAGGGTGGGAAAGCGCTCCACATCGAGGAAGTCGGCACTCTTGAGATGGGTGTCCCGGTCGACGCTCCCAGTGGTGATGCTGGCCGACATGATGGTGGCCGTGACCGAGGAGAGCAGCGGATCCTCCGCCACGAAGATCTGCGCCGTGGCCTCGGCGAACTCGCCGCGTACCGGGCTCACCATCATGTGCCGGGAGAGAAAACCGATCCGCTTGTGCGACTGATCGAGAAGATAGGTGCCGGCGACCGGGATGGTCATGCCCTCCCAGGTGCGGGTGGCGATATCGGTCATCGTGATGCCTTCCCCCCGAGCGCGGCCGGGTGTTTATCAATATGTTGCTGGCGGCCGGTCAAACGGCCGGACATTCGTACGCCCGCCCAGCATAGGGACGCTCCGGGTCGGCATTTCGGCCGCCACCATGTCGCGGATCATGGCGTACGTCGCCGGTCTCCAACGGGGGCCCGCACGCGCGCCGGCGGCACCACTTTTGTCGATGCGTGGCCGATCGGCCGAGGGTCGCCCGCCCGCCCGGTTGACCAGCGACTAACCTTGCCGACATGCGCCTATCCGCCCGGGTCGACTATGCCCTCCGTGCGGCCGCCGAGCTTGCCGCGACGGCCAGCGGCCCCGGGCGCGGCCGGCCGGTCACGGCCGACCAGATCGCCCGGGCCCAGGAGATCCCCCCGAAGTTCCTGGAGAGCATCCTGCTCCAGTTGCGCCGGGGCGGCATCGTGCACGCCCAGCGTGGCCCGGAGGGCGGCTACTGGCTGGCCCGCCCCGCCGAGGAGATCTCCCTCGCCGAGGTCATCCGGGTGATCGACGGGCCGCTCGCCCACGTCCGCGGGCAGCGCCCCGAGCAGCTCGGCTACCACGGCCCGGCCCGCGCCCTCCAGGAGGTCTGGATCGCGCTGCGGGCGAGCGAGCGGGAGATCCTGGAGCTGGTCAGCGTCGCCGACGTGGCCGCGGGCACCCTGCCCGCGCGCGTCACGGAGCTGGCCGCCGACCCGCGCGCCTGGATCTGAGCGCTGGCTCGGCCTGACCTGGCCGCTGATCCCGCGCTCCGGCCGCGGCGTCCCATCCACCGATCGGAGGCTTGACCCCGGCTGCCCCGTCCCGCATTGTCGACCAAGTCGATAGGAGATGCCGAAAAGTCAGGGGGCGCTCGTGCGCAAGCTGTTGGTCCTCGCTCTGGTCGGGCTCGTCGCGCAACTGATCGATGGTTCGCTCGGCATGGCATACGGGCTGACCTCGTCCACTCTGCTGCTGCTCGCCGGGGTCGCCCCGGCCGCCGCCTCCGCCTCGGTGCACCTGGCCGAGATCGGCACCACGCTCGCCGCCGGGTTCGCCCACTGGCGGTTCGGCAACGTCGACTGGCGGGTGGTGACCCGCATCGCCCTGCCCGGCGCGATCGGCGCCTTCGCCGGCGCCACAGTGCTCAGCTCGATCTCCACCGAGGCCGCCGCACCGTGGATGGCCGGCATTCTCTTCACCCTCGGCGCGTACCTGCTGGTCCGCTTCGCCCGACCGCTGCGCACCGGCCGGGTCGGCGGACGGCTCCGCGGTCGTTTCCTCGGCCCCCTCGGTCTGGTGGCCGGCTTCGTCGACGCGACCGGCGGCGGCGGGTGGGGCCCGGTGGCCACCCCGGCGCTGCTGGTCTCCGGGCGCATGGAGCCCCGCAAGGTGATCGGCTCCGTGGACACCGCCGAGTTCGTGGTGGCCGGCGCGGCCAGCATCGGTTTCCTGATCGGGTTGGGCACGGAGGGATTCCTGCTGCCCACCGTCGCCGCGCTGCTCGTCGGCGGGCTCATCGCCGCCCCGCTGGCCGCCTGGCTGGTGCGAATCGTGCCCGCCCAACTGCTCGGCGCGGCGGTCGGCGGCGTGATCGTGCTGACCAACGCCCGCACCCTGATCCGCTCCGCCGAACTGGACGGTCCGACCGGTCCCGCCGTGTACGCGCTGCTCGCCGCCGGTTGGCTGACCGCGCTGGTGTTCGCGGTGCGCGCCCTACGCCGTAGCCGCCGCGCCCGCGCCGCCGAGGCCGCGAGCGCTGCGCCCGCTGCCGGCGCGCCCGCCGCCGGCGAGGTCCCGGCCGACCTGGCCGCAACGGGCACGCCGACCCCACGCTGAACCCGCCCCGCCCGCGCGGCCAGCTTGCGCGACAGCGCCGGCCAGCTCTCAGGAACCGGTGCCCTGGGCGGTGGGCAGGGTGGCCGCCGCCTCGCAGAGCACGGCCCAGGCCTCGTCGACGTGCGCCTCCGTGGTCTGTGGTGAGCCGATCGCCAGCCGCAGCGTGTAGCGGCCGGCGACGCGGGTGTGCGTCAGGTGCACCCGTCCGGTGGCGTTCGCCGAGGCCAGCAACGCCGCGTTGGTGTCGTCGTCGGCGCGCAGTCGGAAGCAGACCAGCGAGAACGGGTGCGCTGCGGCCACCTCGAACCGGTCGTCGGCGCGGACCCGATCGGCGAACCGCGCGGCCAGCGCCACCCCGGAGCGGATGTGCGCCCGCAGCCCGTCGGCGCCGTACCAGCGCAGCACGAACCACAGCTTGAGAGACCGGAAGCGCCGGCCCAGCGGCACCTGCCAGTCCCGGTAGTCGATGACCGCGCCGGATTCGGAGGCCGCGTTGCGCAGGAACTCCGGCAGTACGGTCAGCGCCTCGATCAGCTCGGCGCGGTGGGCCACCCAGAACGCGTCGCAGTCGAAGCCGGTGAGCAGCCACTTGTGCGGGTCGAAGCAGTAGGAGTCGGCGTACTCCAGGCCGGCGTGCGACCAGCGCAGCTCGGGGCAGACGGCGGCGGCGCCGGCGTACGCGGCGTCGACGTGCAGCCAGATTCCGTACTCGGCGCAGATGGCCCCGATCTCCGGCAGCGGGTCGACGGCGGTGGTGGAGGTGGTGCCGATGGTCGCCACCACGATGGCCGGCACGTCACCGCTGGCCAGGTCGGCTTCGATCGCGGCCCGCAGCGCGTCCGGCAGCATCGCCTGGGTGTCCGGGTCCACCTCGATCGACCGGACCCCGTCGCTGCCCAGCCCGGCGATCCGTACCGCCTTCTCGATGGAGGAGTGCCCGTGAATGGAGGTGTAGGCGCGGTAGCGCCGGTCGATGCCCGTGTGCCGCCAGCGGCCGCCGCTGGCCCGGTGCAGTGCGGCCAGGGTGGCCACCAGCGTCGCCGAGGAGGCCGAGTCCTGGATGACTCCGCCGCCGGTGCCGGTCGAACGGAACCGCTCTGGCAGGTCCAGCAGATGGGCCAGCCAGTCCATCATCACCGTCTCCAGCTCGGTGCAGGCCGGGCTGGAGGCCCAGAGCATGCCCTGCACGCCGAGACCGGCGCTGACCAGGTCACCGAGCACGCTCGGGCCGGAGGTGTTGCCGGGGAAGTACCCGAAGAAGCCCGGGTGCTGCCAGTGCGTCAGCCCCGGTACGACGATCGAGTCCAGATCGGCGAGGACCGCCTCGACCGGCTCCCCGCCGACGGTGGGGGGTGCGCTGGGCAGGGCGGCGGCCACCGTGCCCGGGGGCGCGGCCGGGGCGACCGGTCGTCGCTCCACCGTCGCCCAGTAGTCGGCGATCCAGTCGACGACGGCGTGGCCGGCGCGGCGGAATTCGGCGGGGTCCATGTGGTGAGCGCTCACCCGCACGAGTCGATCAGGCATTGATCGTCCAGGCAAGACCGGAAAAGGGACGACGGTCATCGATGTTGCGCGCCGGAAAGCGCTTGCCCTACGATCGCGGTGAGTCGGATCCGTGAGTTCCCAGGGCGTTTCACCCCGATCAGATCGCCGTCCGCCGCCGTCGCGGCGAGATCGGTCCACTGTGCTTCCCGGGCAGGCCGGTGGGCCGCGCTTCCCGAGAGGGCCGGTGGCCGCAGCGATCACCACCGGATCCCCGGAGGCAGTGCATGCACCCGTCCAGACATCGGCTGATCCTGCTCGCCGCCACGACGGCGGCCACCGTCGTGGCCGGCACCCTCGGCACGGTCGTCGCCTCGGCCGCCGCCGTCGGCTGCCGGGTCGACTATCAGATCACCAACCAGTGGCAGGGCGGCTTCGGCGCCAACGTCACCGTCACCAACCTCGGCGACCCGGTCAACGGGTGGACTCTCACCTGGTCGTACGCCGCCGGCCAACAGGTCACCCAGGCGTGGAGCGCCACCGTCACCCAGTCCGGTGCCCAGGTCACCGCCCGCAACGTCGACTACAACGCCGCCATCGCCACGAACGGCAGCGCCGGGTTCGGCTTCAACGGTTCGTGGACCGGCAGCAACCCGGTGCCGAGCAGCTTCGCGCTCAACGGCACCACCTGCACCGGCACCCCACCCACCGAGGAGCCGACCACGCCACCCCCGACCACCCCGCCTCCGACCACGCCACCTCCCACCACGCCACCTCCGACGACGCCTCCGCCGGCGACCGGCGCGGTGCAGATGGAGAACCTGGACCGCGGCCTGATCAGCGTCCGCTCCGGCAGCGGCAACCTGGTCTCCTGGCGGCTGCTCGGCACCGAGACCTCCGGGGTGGCGTTCAACCTCTACCGGGGATCCACCAGGGTCAACGCCAACCCGATCACCGGCGCCACCAACTACCTCGACAGCGGCGCGGCGGCCGGCTCCGCGTACACCGTGCGGGCCGTGGTGGGCGGTGCCGAGCAGCCGGCGTCGGCACCGGCGGTGCAGTTCGGCGCGGGCTACCTGGACGTGCCGTTGCAGGTCCCGGCCGGGGGCACCACCCCCAGCGGGGAGAGCTACTCGTACAGCGCCAATGACGCCTCCGTGGGTGACCTCAACGGCGACGGCACCTACGAGATCGTGCTCAAGTGGGACCCGTCCAACGCCAAGGACAACTCCCAGTCCGGCTACACCGGCAACGTCTACGTCGACGCGTACACCCTCACCGGCACCCGGTTGTGGCGCATCGACCTGGGCCGCAACATCCGGGCCGGCGCCCACTACACCCAGTTCCAGGTGTACGACTACGACGGCGACGGCCGCGCCGAGGTGGCCATGAAGACCGCCGACGGCACCCGCTCCGGCACCGGCCAGCTCATCGGCTCGTCGTCGGCGGACTACCGCAACTCCAGCGGCTACGTGCTCTCCGGCCCGGAGTACCTGACCATGTTCAACGGTCAGACCGGTGCCATCGCCTCCACCGTCAGCTACGACCCGCCGCGCGGGACCGTGTCGTCCTGGGGTGACTCGTACGGCAACCGGGTGGACCGGTTCCTCGCCGGCACCGCGTACCTGGACGGGCAGCGCCCCTCGCTGATCATGGCCCGGGGTTACTACACCCGCGCGGTGATCGCCGCCTGGGACTTCCGCAACGGCGCACTCACCAAGCGCTGGACGTTCGACTCGAACTCCTCCGGCAACGGTGCCGCCGCCGGTCAGGGCAACCACCAGCTCTCCGTGGCCGACGTCGACGCCGACGGCCGCCAGGAGATCGTGTACGGGGCCGCCACCATCGACGACAACGGTCGGCTGCTCCACTCGACCGGCAACGGCCACGGCGACGCCATGCACGTCGGTGACCTGGACCCGGGCCGCGCCGGCCTGGAGGTGTTCAAGGTCGACGAGGACGGCAGCAAGCCCAGCTCCTACTTCGCCGACGCCCGCACCGGTCAGGTCCTCTGGTCCACGCCAGCGTCCGGCGACAACGGCCGGGGCGTCTCCGCGGACATCTGGGCGGGCAGCCCCGGCGCGGAGTCGTGGTCCTCAGCGGTCGCCGGACTGGCCAACACCAGAGGGCAGAACGTCGGCCGCAAGCCGTCGTCGGCGAACTTCCTCGCCTGGTGGGACGGCGACCCGGTACGGGAACTGCTCGACGCCACGAAAATCGACAAGTACGGCACCGGCGGCGAGACCCGGCTGCTCGACGGCAGCGGGGTGGCGTCCAACAACGGCACCAAGTCCACGCCGGCGCTCTCCGGCGACATCCTCGGCGACTGGCGCGAGGAGGTGATCTGGCGGACCACCGACAGCCGGGCCCTGCGCATCTACAGCACACCCACCCCGACCAGCACCCGGATCTACACGCTGATGCACGACCCGCAGTATCGGGTGGCGATCGCGTGGCAGAACACCGCCTACAACCAACCGCCGCACCCGGGGTTCTTCATCGGCAACGGAATGGGCACCCCACCCGCGCCGGACATCCACCTACGGTGATTCGACCCCTGGCGGTCCCGAGGAGGGTCGCCTAGGGTGGCAGGCACCGGGCCGCAGCCGCGGAATCCGCTCAGCTCCGGCCCGGTGCGCCACACCGCGGCATTCCCAACCCGTCCCGACCGGGAATGCCGTACCACCACCGGAACCAACATTAGGCACCGTCCGGGTCGGCGGGGTGACGCTGACGTGAAGATCGTGTTTCACGCCCGCTGGCGCAGACCCCCGGCCACCTGCTCGGCGATCAACTCGTACGACCGCACCCGGTCCTGCACGTCGTACACCAGCGTGGTCAACATCAGCTCGTCCGCGCCGGTGCGCTCCACCAGCTCGGTCAGCTGCCGGCGCACCGTCTCCGGCGAGCCCATCGCCTGACCGTCGCGGCGCGCCAGGACGAACTCCCGTTCGATCTCGGAGTACGGGTACGCCGCCGCCTCGTCGGGCGTCGACAGCGGCTCCGGCCGCCCGGAGCGCAGCTTCAGAAACGACAGGGCGCTCGGCCCGGCCAACCATTCGGCCCGCTCGTCGGTCTCCGCGCACACCGCGTTGACGGCCACCATCGCGTACGGCTTGTCCAGCCACTGCGAGGGCCGGAAGTGCTGCCGGTACAGGGCCAACGCCGGCAGGGTGTTCGCCGAGCTGAAGTGGTGCGCGAACGAGAACGGCAGACCGAGCAGACCGGCGAGCTGAGCGCTGAACCCGCTGGAACCCAGCAGCCACACCGCCGGCTGCTCGCCGCGACCCGGGGTGGCGATGATCTGACCGGGCTTCTCCCCGCTGAAGTAGTTCATCAGGTCCGTCAGCTCGCGCGGGAAATGCTCCGCCGACAGGCCCTCCATGGTGCGCCGCAACGCCAGCGCGGTCACCTGGTCGGTGCCCGGCGCCCGGCCGATGCCCAGGTCGATCCGACCGGGGTGCAGCGCCTCCAGGGTGCCGAACTGCTCGGCCACCACCAGCGGCGCGTGGTTGGGCAGCATCACCCCGCCCGACCCGAGACGGATCGTCGACGTGTTCGCCGCCAGATGCGCCAGCAGTACGGCCGGGGCGGAGCTGGCGATCGCCGGCATGTTGTGGTGCTCGGCCACCCAGAACCGGTGGTAGCCCAGCTCCTCGGTGCGGCGGGCCAGCTCGGTGGTGGCCTGTAGGGCCGCGCCGGCGGTGGTGCCCTTGGCGACCGGGGCAAGATCAAGAACAGACAACGGTACGGTGATCACACGGTCAGCCAACCCGTCACCGACCGGCTTTGTTCCAGCATGCGGGTTTTCGTCAGCTACCTCACCCGCCGCTCACCCCATGCCGCGCGCCTGCTCGAAGATCAGGCTGGTCTGCGTGTGCTGCACCACCGGGTCGACCGCCAGGTGGTCCAGCACGAAGTCCCGCAACGCGTCACCGGACGCCGCCCGCACATGCAGCACGTAGTCCTCCGCGCCGGCCACGTGGAACACCGACACCACCCCCGGGAGTCGCACCGAACGGGCCCGGAACGCGTCCACCGCCGCCCGCTCGTGCGCGGTCAACCGCACCGACACCAGCGCCTGCAACGGCAGGCCGAGCGCCGCCGGATCCACCTCGGCGTGAAAACCGCGGATCGCACCGCGCTCGCGCAACGCCCGGGTACGCGTCAGGCACGTCGACGGCGCCACGCCCACCCGCTCGGCGAGGGCGTTGTTCGGCAGCCGGCCATCCGCGGCCAGCTCGGTCAGGATCGCGCGGTCCACCTCGTCCAGGGCCGGATACGGCCGCAGATCATTCGGCTCAGGGGGCATACCGCCATCCTCGCCCGAACCCAGCACGTAAACCAACCCACCGCACAGAATGATCTGCCGATCTGTTGCCTATTCGCAGGTGGATGTTCGACGCTACCGCCATGACAACGATGGACACCCGGGCCGTACACGCCGGTCGCGACGACCTCCGCACCCTCGGCGTGCACGTCCCACCCATCGACCTGTCCACCACCAACCCGCTGCCCTCCGTCGACGACGGCGGCGCCGCGTACGAACACCTCGCCACCGGCGGCACCCTCCCCACCGATGGCACCGCCGTCTACCAACGGCTCTGGAACCCCACCGTCGCCCGCTTCGAAACCGCCCTCGCCGAGATGGAAGGCACCACCCAGGCCGTCGCCTTCGCCAGCGGCATGGCCGCCCTCACCGCCACCCTCCTCGCCGCCACCCGCGACGACCGCCGGCACGTCGTCGCCGTGCGACCCCTCTACGGCGGCACCGACCACGTCCTCGCCACCGGCCTGCTCGGCACCACCGTCACCTGGACGCGCCCCGACGAGGTCGCCGCCGCCATCCGCCCCGACACCGCACTGGTCATCGTCGAGACCCCCGCCAACCCCACCCTCGACCTGGTCGACATCGCCGCCCTCACCGCCGCGGCCGGCGACGTCCCGCTGCTGGTCGACAACACCGTCGCCACCCCCGTCCTGCAACAACCCGCCCGCCACGGCGCCGCCCTCGTCCTGCACAGCGCCACCAAGAGCATCGGCGGGCACGGCGACGTCCTCGCCGGAGTCGTCGCCTGCGACGACACCTGGGCCGCACGCCTACGCCAGGTCCGCGCGGTCACCGGCGCGATCCTGCACCCCCTCGGCGGCTACCTGCTGCACCGCGGCCTGCAAACCCTGCCGCTGCGGGTCCGCGCCCAACAGGCCACCGCCGAGAAACTCGCCGGCTGGCTCACCGCCCACCCCGCCGTACACCGGGTGCACCACCCCTCGGTGCACGACCCCGCGGCGCTGGTCGGGCGGCAGATGGCCGGACCCGGCAGCCTGCTCGCCTTCGAGGTACGCGGCGGCGCGCCCGCCGCGACAACCGTCGCCGGCGCCTGCCGGCTCATCACCCACGCGGTCTCCCTCGGCGGCGTCGACACCCTCATCCAGCACCCCGCCTCACTCACCCACCGGCCGGTCGAGGGCGACGCCAAACCCGCCGCCGCCCTGCTGCGCCTCTCGGTCGGCCTGGAAGACCCCGAGGACCTCCGCGCCGACCTCGCGCACGCCCTCGACACGATCGCCTGACCGGTCAGGACTTCGGGCCGACGTGCCGGTCCAGCGTGGCGACCGCGTCGCGTCGCGCCACCGACAACGAGTTGCGCCGGTTCATCCGCCAGGTGACGCCGAGCAGGTCGAGGCTCCACTGACAGAGCCCCATGATGTCGGCCGACTCGTTGACGAACAGGTAGCGCGGGTAGACGTACACCTTGCCGCGCACGGTCACCCGGTTGGCGAACCGGCAGCCGTCGGAGTGGAACAAGCCACGGAGGAAGTCACCCGGATGCGTCGCGACGATGTCCCGTTGCCAACCAGCGAGGATGATCGGACGCTCGTGTTTCTTGCCGGGACCGTGCTGCGGGAGCAGGCACGGCCAGTGCTTGCCGGAGCTCTGCACGCTGACGCAACCAGGCTGCTGGGCGCGCTGGACCTTCGCCACGAGCACCTGCCGCATGCTGGTGTCGCACGCCTCGATCAAGCCCGGCCACCTACTGCTGCAAGCGATGCGCAGCACCGGCACCCGTGCGGAGGTGACGAGATGCCCGTCGCCCAGGTAGAGACCGAGCAGGTAGAGGTATGCAGACGGATCTGTCTGATTCCTGACCTCGGGCCGGCAGCGAAAGCACCGAAGCTCGCTGACGGACCTTCCCGGCTCGACCTGGTGCTTGCACCAGCCCCTGACCGTCGCGTACGGAAGTCTCAGACGTCTGGCAACCTCGGCGACGGTACTGCCGGCGAGGTGCTGCTGACGCGCACGAACGCGTAATTCAGGTGGATGCACACGACGACTTTGGAACAGCCGTACGACACTTTTGGTGCCCCCGGTGGGATTCGAACCCACACTGTCGGAGGTTTGAGCTCCGCTTCTCTGCCGGTTGGAATACGGGGACGCTTGGCCGAATGCTCTGGTGGCCTCCCATAGGTTACCTACTACGCTGAGGGCGGCGACACCCGGTCGGGTTGGTGTCGGCTTATGACTGGTGGGGGTAGGGCTGGTGGCTGAGATGCCGACGGATGCCGAGCGCAGGCGCGTACTGATCGCCGAGGACGAGGCGCTGATCCGGCTGGACCTCGCCGAGATGCTGGTCGAAGAGGGTTACGAGGTGGTGGGGGAGGCCGGTGACGGTGAGACGGCCGTGCGCCTCGCCGAGGAGTTGAAGCCCGATCTCGTCATCCTCGACATCAAGATGCCGATCATGGATGGGCTGGCCGCCGCCGAGCGCATCGCCGGTGCCCGGATCGCCCCGGTGATCATTCTGACCGCGTTCAGCCAGCGTGATCTGGTGGAGCGGGCGCGGGCGGCGGGCGCGATGGCGTACCTGGTGAAGCCCTTCCAGAAGAGTGACCTGGTCCCGGCGGTGGAGATCGCGCTGTCGCGGTACTCGGAGGTCGCGGCCCTGGAGGCGGAGGTCGCGAGCCTGACCGACCGCCTGGAGATCCGTAAGTCGGTGGAGCGCGCCAAGGGCGCGCTGATGACCACGTACGGGATGACCGAGCCGCAGGCGTTCAAGTGGATCCAGCGCACCGCGATGGACCACCGGATGACCATGAAGGAGGTCGCCGAGCGGATCCTCGCGGAGACCGCCGGTGGCGAGGTGTCGCAGCAACCGACCGTCTGAGCGGTCCCGGTGACAACGGCCAGTTCCGGGGCATCCTGCGTGGTGTGTGGTGGTTAGCATCGACGGGTGTCCGTCCGACGGGTGATCGCGGTGTTCGGCCTCGTCGCGCTGCTGCTCGCGGGGTGCGACGGGCCGGGCGCGCAGAGCGGTGCGGGGTCGACGACCGCCGCCGCGCCGCTGCGGCCGGGTTGGCAGGCGCTGACGTTGCCGGCGCCGCCGGGCGGCCCGGGTCGCCCGCTGGTGCGGGACGCGGCCTCGTGCGCGGGCCGGTGGTTCGTGGTCGGTGGCGTCGTCGACGCCGAGGGTGGCACTCGTCCGGCGGCCTGGACCAGCGTGGATGGTACGACGTGGACGGTGCTGTCGGTGCGTCCGGATTCCTTCTACGGGCGGCAGAATGTGTTCCTGTCGGCGGCCTGCCGCGACGGGCAGGTGGCGCTGATCGGCGCGAAGGTCGGCGGTGCGCACGGCTATCCGCGGGTGAGCACGTGGCGGCAGGTGGCCGACGGCGCGTTGGTCGAGGTGCAGGCGCCGTTCGAGACGTACGGCGGGCCGACGGCGGTGAACGTGTCCCGCCTGGCGGCCGGTCCGCAGGGTTGGTTGATCGTCGGTAACCGGTCGGCGGGTGCCGCGTCCTGGGTGGCGGCACCGGACGCGGCGGAGTTCGCGCTGGTCGAGGGTGCGCCCGAGCTGGCCAGTGACGCGGTGGGGGTGACCTGGGCGTTCGACGCGGTGGCGACGCCGTCGGGGTGGCTGGCGGTCGGTGGTTTGCTGCCGGCGGGCCGGATCGACCGTGACCCGGCGGTGTGGTCGTCACCGGATGGCCGGTCGTGGCGGCGCACGGTGTTGCCCGGCGGTTCGGAGTACGAGGAGTTGCAGCGGGTGGTGCTGGCCGATGGTGTGCCGGTGGCGGTCGGGCTGCGCGGGGGGACGTTCGGCGTGTGGCGGCAGGAGGCCGCGGGTTGGGTCGCCGTCGGGACGTTCGGGCGGCGGGCTGGGGGCGGGGTGCCGGGGGTGGGGTCGCTGGTGTCGTCCGAAGGCAGCCTGTTCGCCGCGGTGACGGATGGGGCGCGGCATTCGGTGTGGGTGTCGACCGACCGTGGTGGGTCGTGGCGGGAGGCGACGATGCCACTGGATGTGCCGGCCGGCGTTGATCGGGACGTGACGCTGGTGGCGGTGGGTGACCGGTGGTGGTTGGCGGCGGACGACGGCACGCGGGCCGGGTTGTGGTGGGCGGCCGGCTCGGGGGCCTGACCGTCGATGTCGCGGTGATGCCTTTTCCCACAGTGTGGTCGGCTGACGTTTCCGCAGGTCAGTCGGCTATTTGACGGGTGTGCGTGGTCCGGCTGGGCGCGGGTGGACTCCGACTGGGCGACGGTTTAAGGACCAACTGGCGGATTCACCTGTTACGGGCATCGACATGATTGCCCACGTCTTCGTAACGGTTTCGCAGACCCCGCCTTCAGGCCTTCCGGGACGGTATGTCGTGTCGGTACGCTCCGCCATCACGAGCCGTAACGCAGGGGGCATCCCTGCGGGGTGGGTGGAATTGCGGTCAGCTGCTGTCGCCGTCACGTCGGGTCAGCCGCGTCCGTATCTCGAGGAGGTCAGGAAGCCGTGAGGCGAAGCTATGTACGGGCGCTGGGTACCGTAGCGCTCGCCGCGACCCTGGTGGTTGCGGCTGGTTGCCAGGATTCCGGTGGCGGCGATGGTGGGACCGCGTCGGGCGACTGCGGTGGCAAGATTGCGATCTTCGGTGCGTTCACGGGTGACAACGCGGGTCTGGTGATCCCGTCGCTCAACGGCGCGAAGCTGGCCGTGAAGCAGTTCAACGCGGCGAACCCGGACTGCAAGGTCACCATGCAGGAGTTCGACACCCAGGGTGACCCTGCGGTGGCGACCCCGTTCGCGAACCAGATCGCGGGGGACAACTCGTTCCTCGGTGTCATCGGTGGTCACTTCTCCGGTGAGTCGGACGCGACGATGCCGATCTACCAGGCTGCCGGCCTGGCGATGGTCAGCCCGTCGGCGACCCGCACGGACCTGACCCAGAAGGGCAACACGTCCTTCTACCGGGTGGTCGGTCACGACGGCACCCAGGCCGGTGCCGTGGCCAGCTACATGAAGTCCCAGAACGCGCAGAAGGTCTTCATGGTCGATGACGCCAGCGCGTACGGCGCGGGCATCACCGAGGAGCTGGGCAAGCAGCTCGGCCCGCTGGTCGTGAACAAGGACAAGATCCAGGAGCGGCAGGCGCAGTTCGACGCCACCATCTCCAAGATCAAGTCCGCGCAGGCCGACTTCGTCTTCTACGGCGGTTACACCCGTGAGGCCGCTCCGCTGGTGAAGCAGATGCGTGCCGCTGGCGTCACCGCCAAGTTCGTGGGCCCGGACGGTCTCTACGACACCGCGTTCCCGAAGGGTGCCTCCGGCGGTGCCGAGGGCGCGATCATCACCTGCCCCTGCCTCCCGGCTGACAAGGCTGGCGGCACCTTCTCGGCTGACTACCAGAAGGAGTACAACATCCCGCCGGGCTCCTACGGTGCGGAGGGCTTCGACGGCGCGCAGATCTACCTGGACGCCTTCAAGGCTGGCAAGAAGACCCGGGCGGACATCCTCGCGTTCGTGAAGTCGTACGACAAGCAGGGTGTGTCGAAGTACATCAAGTTCGACTCCAAGGGTGACGTCGACCCGACCAAGGTCGTCATCTGGGCCTACCAGATCAAGGGCGAGTCCATCGAAGCGCTGCAGGAGCTCAAGCTCAACTGACGCCCCACGCAATGGAATGCGGCCGGGGTGTACCACACCCCGGCCGCATTCGATTCAAGGAGACCCCCGGTGCATTTCGATGAACTGATCGGCCATCTCGGCCAGCACACGGTCGACGGCCTGTCCAAGGGTGCGATCTATGCCCTGATCGCCCTCGGCTACACCCTCGTCTATGGCGTTCTTCGCCTCATCAACTTCGCCCACTCCGAGGTGTTCATGGTCGGTACCTTCGCGGTGCTGATCCTCTGGAACCAGCTCGGGGTCGAAAATAACCCGCCGGTCGGCCAGGCGATCCTGTTCCTGGTGCTCGGACTGGTCGTCGCGGCGGCCGCCTCGGGCGGTACGGCTCTGGCGCTCGAACGGGTCGCGTACCGGCCGTTGCGTCGCAAGAACGCGCCGCCGCTGATCTTCCTGATCACCGCGATCGGTCTGTCGCTGGTGTTCGTGGAGCTCTTCGGGCAGGTGCTGCCCAAGCTGCTCGGTGGTGCGTTGCCGGATGTGTTCGGCCGGCCCCGGCAGATCGTCGGTATGCCGACGATCATTCAGCAGGAAACCCTGTTCACCATCGGCAACACCGCGATCACGAACATCCAGTTGATCGTCTTTGTGGCGGCCGTGGCGATGATGGCCGTGCTGGACTGGTTCATCAACCGCACCCGGTACGGCCGGGGTGTGCGGGCGGTGGCCCAGAACCCGGAGACGGCCGCGCTGATGGGTGTCAACCAGGAGCGCGTGATCATGCTGATCTTCGTGCTCGGTGGCATCATGGCCGGCGCCGCGGCGCTGTTGTGGAGCATGCGGTTCGGGTTCACCCAGAACAGCATCGGCTTCGTGCTCGGCCTGAAGGCGTTCACCGCCGCCGTGCTCGGTGGCATCGGCAACCTGCGCGGCGCGCTGCTGGGTGGTCTCTTCCTCGGCATCGTCGAGGTTTACGGCGCCACGCTCTTCGCGTCCAACTGGGAGGACGTCATCGCCTTCGTGGTGCTGATCGTGGTGCTGATGTTCCGGCCCACCGGCCTGTTGGGTGAGTCGCTCGGGAGGGCCCGCGCATGATCGACAAGATTCGCTCCGCAGACAGCCGCCGGGTCGGCGTGCTGCACGCCATCGGCGACCGCTGGCGGGCGCTGACGAAGTGGCAGCAGGCCCTCGGGCTGGTCGCCTTCGTGGCGATCCTCTATTACCTGCCGTTGCTGGGCATCCCGGGTCTGACCTGGTTGCGTACCGACTCGATCGAGGGTGGTAACAACTGGGCGGGTGTGCTCTTCGTCTGTGCCATCTACGTGCTGGTCGCGATCGGCCTGAACGTGGTGGTCGGTCTCGCCGGCCTGCTCGACCTGGGCTACATCGGCTTCTTCGCCATCGGGGCGTACAGCGTGGCGCTGTTCGGTTCGGTGAACTCGCCGGTGGTGAAGTGGATCCAGCAGGAGTTCAACCTGCCGCCGACCTGGGCGGTGACCTGGGCGATCTGCCTGTTCATCGCGATCGTGCTGACGATGATCTCCGGGGTGCTGCTGGGTTGGCCGACGCTGCGCCTGCGCGGTGACTACCTGGCCATCGTGACGCTGGGCTTCGGCGAGATCATCCGGATCGTGGCCCGTAACGCCACCGGGCTGACCAACGGCCCGGTCGGCATCTCGGCCATCCCCGGCCCGGAGGGCGCGCCGTCGCCGGACAACAAGGTCTTCGGTCTGATCGACGCGAAGCCCTGGTACTGGTTGGCGATCACGTTCGTGCTGATCATGGTGTTCCTGGTCCGTCGGCTGGAGCACAGCCGGGTCGGCCGGGCCTGGTTGGCCGTGCGGGAGGACGAGGACGCCGCCGCGGTGATGGGCGTGTACCCGTTCAAGTTCAAGCTCTGGGCGTTCGCCATCGGTGCGGCGCTCGGTGGCCTGTCGGGCTTCCTGTTCGGCAGCCGGAACGCGTTCATCGACCCGACCCAGTTCAACGCGAACCTGTCCATCCTGTTCGTGGCCATGGTGGTGGTCGGTGGCTCCGGCAACATGATCGGCGTCTCGCTCGGCGCCGTGTTGCTGGCGTACCTGCCCGAGCGGTTCCGTGACTTCGCCGACTACCGCTGGCTGGTGTTCGGTCTGGCCATGGTGCTGGTGATGATCCTGCGTCCGCAGGGCCTGGTCCCGAGCCGGCGGCGTGCCCGCGAGTTGAAGGACCGCGCGGCAGAGGCAGAGGAGGCGCCCGCTCATGTCTGACCAGACCACCAGCACCAGCACGCCGAAGATCCCGACTCAGGCGGGCCCGCGGACGGTCCTGCTCGAAGTCGACGACGTCACGCTCCGCTTCGGCGGCGTGGTCGCCCTCGATAAGATCAATTTCCAGATCTACGAGGGCGAGATTCTCGGCCTCATCGGGCCCAACGGCGCCGGCAAGACCACCAGCTTCAACGTGATGACCGGGGTCTACAAGCCGACGTCCGGTGCGGTCCGGTTCCGCGGCCAGCGGGTGACCGGCCGCAAGCCGCACCAGATCAGCCAGTTGGGCATCTCCCGGACGTTCCAGAACATCCGGCTCTTCCCGGAGATGACGGCGCTCGAGAACGTGATGGTCGGGACCGACTCCCGGCACAAGACGAGCGTGCCCGGGGCGCTGTTCCGGCTCTACCGGGTGCGGCCCAGGCCGGAGGAGTTGCCGAAGGTCACCGCCGCGTCCGGGATCGTCCGGACCTGGCAGCAGGTGCGCCTCTCGGCCGCCAAGATCTTCGGCCTGTCCCGGCACATCCTGGAGGAGCGGGCGGCCGAGAACAAGGCGCTCGAGCTGCTCCGCTTCGTCGGGATCGCCGACCGGGCCAACGACGAGGCGCGCAACCTGCCGTACGGCTACCAGCGTCGGTTGGAGATCGCCCGCGCGTTGGCCACCGAGCCGAAGCTGATCTGCCTGGACGAGCCGGCCGCCGGCTTCAACCCGGCGGAGAAGGAGGAGCTCCTCACCCTGATCCGCAATATCCGTGACATGGGGCTGACCGTCCTGCTCATCGAGCACGACATGCGGCTGGTCATGGGAGTCACCGACCGGATCGTGGTGCTGGAGTTCGGCCGCAAGATCGCCGAGGGTGCGCCCGCGGAGGTCAGCCGCGATCCGAAGGTGATCGCCGCGTACCTGGGGGAGCCCGCCGATGACGCTGCTTGAGATGGAGAACGTGGCCGTCGCGTACGGCCGGATCGAGGCGCTGCACGGGATCAGCCTCACCGTCAACGAGGGTGAGGTGGTGGCCCTGATCGGCGCGAACGGCGCCGGGAAGACCACCACCATGCGGGCCATCTCCGGAACCCGGTCGCTGTCCGGCGGGAAGATCACGTTCAACGGTGAGGACATCAGCAAGCTCCGGGCCGACCTGCGGGTGGTCCGGGGGCTGTGTCAGTCGCCGGAGGGGCGGCAGATCTTCCCGGGTATGACGGTGATGGAGAACCTGGACATGGGGGCGTACACCCGGCGGGACTCCGCCGGCATCGCCGCCGACCTGGACCGGGTGCTGACCCTCTTCCCGCGCCTGGCCGAGCGGCGCAAGCAGGCCGGTGGCACCCTCTCCGGCGGCGAGCAGCAGATGCTCGCGGTCGGTCGGGCGCTGATGAGCCGACCGAAGCTGCTGCTGCTCGACGAGCCGTCGATGGGGTTGGCCCCGCTGGTGATCCGGCAGATCTTCGACATCATCACGGAGATCAACCAGCAGGGCACCACGATCCTGCTGGTGGAGCAGAACGCCCAGCAGGCGTTGTCGCGGGCACACCGCGGCTACGTGCTGGAGACCGGTCGGATCGTGAAGGAGGGGTCCGGTCAGGACCTGCTGCACGATCCGTCGGTCAAGGAGGCGTACCTCGGCGTGGCCTGAGCCACCCGGACGGCGGCCGGTCCTCCCCTCGCGGGGGTGGCCGGCCGCCGGCGTTCGGGGCGGCGGTCGTCTCGACCGCGCGGCACCCCGTGCCGAGGGCCGGGGATGTCGGTGCGACGGACTAGAGTCGCTGCCGTGACAGCTACGACACCGCGCCTTCTTCTCGTCGACGGACACTCCATGGCATACCGGGCGTTCTTCGCCCTGCCGGTGGAGAACTTCTCCACCACGACGGGGCAGCCGACCAACGCGGTGTACGGCTTCACCTCGATGCTGATCAACGTGCTGCGCGACGAGCAGCCCACCCACATCGTGGTGGCCTTCGACGTCTCCCGCCGGTCCTTCCGCACCGACAAGTACGCGGAGTACAAGGCCGGCCGCAGCGAGACCCCGACCGACTTCAAGGGTCAGGTCAGCCTGGTCAAGGAGGTCCTGGCCGCGCTGCAGATCCCGGTGGTCGAGAAAGAGGGCTTCGAGGCCGACGACGTGATCGCCACGCTCGCCTGCCAGGCCCGCGACCAGGGCATGTCGGTGCTGATCAGCAGCGGTGACCGCGACGCGTTCCAGCTGGTCGACGACCAGATCACCGTCCTCTACCCGCGCAAGGGCGTCTCCGACCTGGCCCGGATGGACCCGGCCGCGATCGAGGCGAAGTACGGCGTCGCGCCCCAGCAGTACCGCGACCTCGCCGCGCTGGTCGGCGAGACCAGCGACAACCTGCCCGGCATCCCGGGCGTCGGCCCGAAGACCGCCGCCAAGTGGATCACCACGTACGGCGGGGTGGAGGGCGTGATCGCCCGAGCCGACGAGATCAAGGGCAAGGCCGGCGACAGCCTGCGCGAGCGGCTCGCCGACGTGATCCGCAACTACGAGATCAACCGCCTGATCGCCGACCTGGAGCTGCCGCTGCGCCCGGAGGACACCCGCTGGACGGGCTGGGACCGGGAGGCGGTGCACCAGGTCTTCGACACCCTGGAGTTCCGCATCCTGCGCGACCGGCTCTACCAGTACCTGGAGGCGGTCGAGCCGGAGGCCGAGTCCGGTTTCGACCTCGCTGGCGAGGTGCTCACCGAGCCCGGCGCGTTGGCCGGATGGCTGAGCGCGCACGTCCCGACCGGCACCCCGGTCGGGCTGGCGGTCAAACTCGACACCGGCCCCAACCGCCGGCACACCGCCTCGATCACCGGTCTCGCGCTGGCCACCGCCGGTGGCGCGGCGGCCTGGGTCGACCCGGCGCGGCTCGACCCGACCGACGAGGGCGCCCTGGCCGGCTGGTTGGCCGACGCGCAGCGCCCCAAGGTGCTGCACGACAGCAAGCCGGCCGTGCTGGCCTGCGCGGCGCACGGCTGGCAGCTGACCGGAATCGTCCGCGACACCCAGATCGCCGCGTACCTGGCCCGCCCCGACCAGCGGTCCTACGACCTGACCGACCTGGCGCTGCGCTACCTGCACCGGGAGCTGCGGGTCGACGTCCCGGAGTCCGGCCAGCTCACCCTCGACGGGCTCGGCGACGAAGGGGTGGCCGAGCAGAACCTGATGCTGCAGGCCCGGGCCACGCTCGACCTGGCCGACGCGATCGACGCCGAGCTGTCCCGCGACGGCGAGCAGTCCGCCCGGCTGATGGCCGGCGTGGAGCTGCCGTTGATGCGGGTGCTGGCCACCATGGAGAGCACCGGCATCGCCGCCGACACCGACTACCTGTCCGAGCTGGAGGCCCACTTCGCCGCCGAGGTGAAGGCCGCCGCGCAGGGGGCGTACGAGGCGGTGGGTCGGGAGTTCAACCTCGGCTCACCCAAGCAGTTGCAGGAGATCCTCTTCACCGAGCTGGGTCTGCCGAAGACCAAGAAGATCAAGACGGGTTACACCACCGACGCCGACGCCCTGCAGTGGCTCTACGCGCAGCAGCCGCATGCGGTGTTGGCCCACCTGCTGCGCCACCGGGACGTGGCCAAGCTCAAGTCGACAGTCGACGGGCTGCTCAAGTCGGTCTCCGACGACGGTCGGATCCACACCACCTTCAACCAGACGGTGGCGGCCACCGGTCGGCTCTCCTCCACCGAGCCGAACCTGCAGAACATCCCGATCCGCACCGAGGAGGGCCGTCGCATCCGGCGGGCCTTCGTGGTGGGGGAGGGCTACGAGTGCCTGCTCACCGCCGACTACAGCCAGATCGAGATGCGCATCATGGCGCACCTCAGCTCGGACGACGCGCTGATCGACGCGTTCAACTCCGGCGCGGACTTCCACGCCGCCACCGCCTCGTCGGTCTTCGGGGTGCCACTCGACGAGGTCACCCCCGACCAGCGCCGCAAGATCAAGGCAATGAACTACGGTCTGGCGTACGGGCTCAGCGCCTTCGGCCTGTCCCAGCAGCTCAGCATCAGTACCGAAGAGGCGCGCGGGCTGATGGAGAACTACTTCGCCGGCTTCGGCGGGGTGCGCGACTACCTCCAGCAGGTGGTCGCAAGGGCCCGTCAGGACGGCTACACCTCGACCATCCTGGGTCGCCGGCGTTACCTCCCCGACCTGGTCAGCGACAACCGGCAGCGCCGTGACATCGCCGAGCGGATGGCGCTCAACGCCCCCATCCAGGGTTCCGCCGCCGACATCATCAAGGTGGCCATGCTGCACGTCGACACCGCGCTCGGCGAGGCCGGTCTGCGCTCACGGATGCTGTTGCAGGTGCACGACGAGTTGGTCTTCGAGGTCGCCCCGGGTGAGCGGGAGGCGGTGGAGGCGCTGGTCCGGCGGGAGATGGGCGGGGCGTACCCGCTGTCGGTGCCGCTGGAGGTGTCGGTCGGTCTGGGCCGGGACTGGAACAGCGCTGATCACTGATTTCTGGTTGGTTTCGGTGGGGGGTTTCCGGGGCAGCCCGACCCGCTTCGGGCGGTCAGGCTTGATCCCTGCGCGGGTCGGGCTGCCCCGGAAACCCTGACCCGGTCGATCTGGTCGCGGCCGTCGCCGTGGGGGTGTGATCTGGTCATGCAGGTCGCGGCCGTCGCAGTGAGGGTTGGATCCGGTCATGCTGGTTGCGGCCGACGGCGTGCGGGCGTGATCTGGTTTGGCTCGGTGGTGGTTACTTGAGGGGGTCGTGGCCCCAGTTCATGAGGGACCAGCGCCACTTGGTGTCGCGGACGTTGCCGGAGGGGCGCTGCGCCATGTGCCGGCGTACGTAGCCGACGACCTTGCGCATGTGCTGGTAGTCGCCCTCGGACAGGTCACCGCGTTTGCGGCGGAGCAGGTTGATGATCTTCCGACCGGATTCGTGCCCGACGGACTCGCCACCACCCGTACGACCGCCCTTGTGCCAGCCGACCTGCTTCGACTCGTCGGTCTCCAGCCAGGTGGACAGCTCACCGGGTTTCATGTTCACCGCCTCGGTGAACTCCCGGTAGGTGTCGCGGCCATCGTCGCTTCTGCTCATGGCGCTCGGCTACCCGAGCCGGCCGGGGCGAAACGACTACGGGGTGATCTCCGCGACCGGCAGCTTGATGTCGAACGGCTCGGCCAGCTCGATCACGTCGGCACCGTCGGCGACCAGCTCGTACTGCCGCTCGCCGCCCGGCCCCACCCGGTCGCCGATCCGGTACGCGTAGACGTGCACCGGGTCCTGCTCGATCCGCCAGTAGAACGGGATGCCGGCCGCGGCGTACTCACCGGGTTTCGCGAACCGGTCGATCCGTCGCGTGCCCGGCGAGACGATCTCCACGGCGAGCACCACGTCCGCAGGCCGGAGGACGGACTGGGAGGGAGCCACTCCGGCCCGCCGTAGGAGCACGTCCGGCTGCCGGCTCGTATTGGGACTCAGCCCGACTCCGACGGCCTGCACGACCCGGAGGTCGGCCGGTACGTGTTGCAGCAGCCAGTGCGCCAGCAGCAGTGAGATGTCTTGATGGCCCAGGGTGGGGGAGGGTGTCACCTGGATAACTCCGTCGACGAGTTCGACGCGGGGGGCGTCGTCCGGCAGGGTGAGCAGGTCCTCCAGCGTGTAGTCGGCACGCTGCTGCCGCATCGGATCCGGACACCAGGGGCCAGGTGGTGTCGGGATGGGCTCGGCGCTCATGGAGTCGAGCCTACCGGCGATCGATGGCTACCAGGTCGGACCACGGGTGCGACGCGCTCACCCGGCGGGCTTCTCGGTGACGAAGATGGCGGTGCCGGGGAAGAGTCGTCCGCGCAGTGGGCTCCACTGCCCCCAGATCCCCTCGTGCCCCTCCGGCCACTCCGGCTCCACCAGGTCCAGCAGCCGGAACCCGGCGCCGACCAGCTCGCGGATCCGGTCGCCGAGGGTGCGGTGCTGCTCGACGTAGGTGGCCACGCCGGTCTCGTCCTGCTCCACGTAGGGGGAGCGGTCGAAGTACGAGTGCACCGCGGTCAGGCCGCCCTCGCCCGGGTCGTCGAGGAAGATCCACCGCATCGGGTGGGTCACCGAGAACACCCACCGGCCGCCCGGGCGCAGCACCCGGTGCACTTCGGCGAGCAGCGCCGCCGAGTCGTCCACGAACGGGATCGCGCCGAACGCGGTGCAGGCGACGTCGAACGACCGGTCGGCGAAGGGTAGGGCGAGCGCGTCGGCCTGCACCAGCGGTACGCGTACCCCGGTGCGGTCGGCGGCCTCGGCCGCGTGCCGCAACATGCCGGCGGACAGGTCGAAGGCGACCGGCCGGGCACCCTGGGTGGCGAGCCAGCGGGCGGCGGCCGCGGCGCCGGCGCCCACCTCCAGCACCCGTTGCCCCGACACGTCGCCGAGCAGTCGGGCGTCGGCCTCACGCAGGCCCTCGGGACACCACACGAAGTCCACGTCGCCGAGGAACGCGCCGTGTTCGGCCTGGTAGTCGTCGGCGTCGGTGTCCCACCAGCCGCGGTTGGCGCGCCGGGCCTCGGCGTCACCCACCCGGCGCCGGGTCACCCGGCTGTCGTCATCCACGCGCTCACGCTAGGCCCCACCCGCCTCATTGGGTACGGCGACGCGTCCACGATCTGCGTGACCGGCCGGCGGGACGGCTGGGGCTGCTGTGACGCAGGAGACAGCAGGGGTGGTTTCCGGGCGATTGTTCGGCTTTCGCAGGTCATCGCACGGAGAGAACCCGGGAGGGCTTGCACGCTGTGGTAATGCGCACGGTAGGCTAGACGATGCGCTCGCGGATCGTGTTGCCTCGGCAGGGAGCAGGTGCGCGGTCGACGGAGTCACATCATGATCTCACTAGGCGATCGTTCGGTGTGCCCGGCGACGGATCCGCTGGCGCGAACAGGTCACCGCGACACACCAGCCTGCTGTGACAACCCACCGACCGGAGCAACCGCCCACATGACGAGCAGCATCGAGGCCCCCTCGAGCGCCACCCGGGTCACCCACGACGATCTCGGTTCCGAGGAGGCTTTCCTCGCCGCGATCGACGAGACCATCAAGTACTTCAACGACGGCGACATTGTCGAAGGCACCGTCGTCAAGGTCGATCGGGACGAGGTCCTGCTCGACATCGGCTACAAGACCGAGGGTGTCATCCCCTCTCGGGAGTTGTCGATCAAGCACGACGTGGACCCCGCCGAGGTTGTGACGGTTGGCGACCACATCGAGGCCCTTGTCCTCCAGAAGGAGGACAAGGAGGGTCGTCTGATCCTCTCCAAGAAGCGGGCACAGTACGAGCGGGCCTGGGGCACGATCGAGAAGATCAAGGACGAGGACGGCGTCGTCCGCGGTTCGGTCATCGAGGTGGTCAAGGGCGGCCTCATCCTCGACATCGGGCTGCGCGGCTTCCTGCCCGCGTCCCTGGTCGAGATGCGTCGTGTGCGCGACCTGCAGCCGTACGTCGGGCGGGAGCTCGAGGCCAAGATCATCGAGCTGGACAAGAACCGCAACAACGTGGTCCTGTCCCGCCGGGCCTGGCTGGAGCAGACGCAGTCCGAGGTGCGCACCGAGTTCCTCAACAAGCTGCAGAAGGGCCAGGTCCGCAAGGGCGTCGTGTCCTCGATCGTCAACTTCGGCGCCTTCGTGGACCTGGGCGGCGTCGACGGTCTGGTGCACGTCTCCGAGCTGTCCTGGAAGCACATCGACCACCCGTCCGAGGTCGTCGAGGTGGGCCAGGAGGTCGAGGTCGAGGTCCTGGACGTCGACCTGGACCGCGAGCGGGTCTCGCTGTCGCTGAAGGCGACCCAGGAGGACCCGTGGCGGCAGTTCGCCCGCACCCACGCGATCCAGCAGATCGTTCCGGGTAAGGTCACCAAGCTGGTGCCGTTCGGTGCGTTCGTCCGGGTGGACGACGGCATCGAGGGTCTGGTCCACATCTCCGAGCTGGCCGAGCGCCACGTGGAGATCCCGGAGCAGGTCGTCCAGGTTGGTTCCGAGGTCATGGTCAAGGTCATCGACATCGACCTGGAGCGCCGCCGGATCTCGCTGTCGCTCAAGCAGGCCAACGAGGGCTTCGTCGAGGGCGAGGAGCACTTCGACCCGACCCTCTACGGCATGGCCGCGACGTACGACACCGAGGGCAACTACATCTACCCCGAGGGCTTCGACCCGGAGACGGGCGAGTGGCTCGAGGGGTACGACAAGCAGCGCGAGACCTGGGAGAACCAGTACGCCGAGGCTCGTCAGCGCTGGGAGGCCCACACCAAGCAGGTGCAGACCTCTCGGGCCGCCGACGCCGAGGCTGCCGCCAACCCGACTCCGGCCGTTCCGGCCGCTGGCGGCACCGGTGGCGGTGGCACCACCTCCTCGTCCAGCCCGGCCCCGAGCCGGCAGGCCGAGGAGCCGGCCGGCACCCTGGCCACCGACGAGGCGCTCGCCGCACTGCGGGAGAAGCTCGCCGGCGGTAAGTGACCCGCTGAACGACGACGGGCCCCGTCCCCGCGATCTCCGGATCGTTGGGGGCGGGGCCCTCGCCGTACCCGCCGCACACCGGGGCTGAGCCGCAGGCCCGAGCCGGGTTTGGCGACGGGCTTGTGGATCCGGTTGACTGTCCGGGTGCTGAGGGTGGGGTTGACCGGCGGGATCGGGTCGGGCAAGAGCGCGGTGGCCGCGCGTCTCGTCGAGCGGGGCGCGGTGCTCATCGACGCCGACCGGGTGGCCCGGGAGGTGGTCGCGCAGGGCACGGACGGGCTGGCCGAGGTCGTCGCCGCCTTCTCCGACGCGGTGCTGGACGCCGACGGCGCACTGGACCGTGCCGCGTTGGGTGCGGTGGTGTTCGCCGACGAGACGGCCCGACGTCGGTTGGAGGCGATCACCCACCCCCGGGTCCGGGCCCGCACCGCGGAGCTGGCCGCCGCGGCGGCGCCCGACGCGATCGTCGTCAACGACGTGCCGCTGCTGGTCGAGGTGGGCCTCGCGCCGACGTACCACCTGGTGGTCGTGGTGCAGACGGCCGTGCCGACCCGGCTGGAGCGGCTGGCGCGCGACCGGGGGATGAGTCGCGCGGAGGCCGAGCGGAGGATCGCCGCCCAGGCCGACGACGCCCGCCGCCGGGCGGCCGCGGACGTGGTGCTGACCAACGACGGGACCCTCGCCACGCTGCACGACGCCGTCGACGCGCTCTGGAAACAGCGGCTGGTGCCCTACGAGGACAACCTGCGCCAGCGGCGGGTGGTCCCGCCCCGCCCGGTCGAGGTGGCCGGGGCCGACCCGAGCTGGCCGCAGCAGTACGCGCGGCTGGCCGCCCGGATCCAGCACGCGCTCGGCTCGGCCGCCCTACGGGTCGATCACATCGGTTCGACGGCGGTGCCCGGCCTGGCCGCGCAGAACGTCATCGACGTGCAGGTGGCGGTCTCCAGCCTCGCCGACGCTGACGGGCCGTTGGCCGATCGGCTGGCGAACGCCGGTTTTCCCCGGGTACCGGGGCAGTGGTGGGATGACCCGCGCCCGGCCGGCAGCGGGCGGTGGGAGAAGCGGCTGCACGGCAGCGCGGACCCGGGCCGCCCGGTTCGGCTGCACGTGCGGGTGGCGGACTCGCCGGGTTGGCGCTACGCGCTGCTGGTGCGCGACTACCTGCGTGCCGACCCGGATCAGCGGGCGGCGTACCTGCTGCTCAAGCGCGACCTGGTCGACGCGGCACCGGAGGCCGGCGAGTCCGGCACGGCCCGGAACCCGTGGTTCGACGAGGAGTACCTGCGGGCCGAGCAGTGGGCCGCGCAGACCGACTGGCAGCCCTGAGGTCAGCGGGTACCGGGCCGAGGAGCCGGCGGCCGAGGGGCGGCGGGCCGGGGGTTGGCAGCCAGTCGGGGTACGACGGCGGGTTGAAGATCCAGGTGTGCCCAGGCGCCGGCGTCGGTACGCAACTCGAGCCGGCGCAGGAATCCGTCCCGGTCGATCCAGTAGCGCAGCCGCGCTCGGGCCGGACCCGACTCGATGACGTCCACGGTCCGTCCGGCGGCGACGTCGTCGCGTACCCGCACGGCCGCGCCACGGTGCCCGACCGACCCGGCGGTTACCGCGGCGTCGACCAGCACGCTCAGGTCGTCCTGGCCGGGTCGGGAGACCCTCCAGCCCCCGGACGGGGCCGGCAGCGGCGGCCGGGCCGGGGCCTCCGCGGTGCTCCCGCCGACAGCGACCGCCGGCAGCTCTGTCCGGGCCAGGCCGGCGGCGTCGCGTCGCAGCAGGACCCGACGATCAGGTACGCCGAGGTCGGCGACCGCGAGGTACGCGGTACGCGCGGTCCAGCTCACCCAGCCCGCGCCGCGCAGGTTCGTGTCGGTGCCCGTCGGCGCGGTCAGCGTCACCGTGGCGCCACCCTGGGCGCGGAGCCGGGCCGGCAACCGGTCCAACCGGCGCTGCTCGGCGTCGGTCAGCGCCCGGGGCAGGCCGGGCCGGCCGCCGAGCGCGTCGACCGGTCGTAGGGTTGGCCGGTCCGCCCGGTTGAAGATCATCGTGACCGGGCCGGTGCCGGGTAGCTGGGTCACCAGCTTGTGCAGCCGGGCGTCCTGGTCGAGCCAGTACCGGGTCTGCCCGTCCGGGGCGGGCGTCGCGGCGCTGGGGGCGCCGGACGCCGTGGTGGCGGCCGGCGCGCGGGTAGGCAGGGGTGCCGCTATGACGTCCAGTGGGCCGACCGGCGCGGCCTCCCGGGCGAGCCACCGCGCGCCGTCCGACGGTGCCGTGCGGGTCGCATCGGGGCGGTCGGCGGCGAGATCGAGGAGCAGGTCGAGTACCGGTGCCAGGTGTGCCCCGGGTGCCAGTCGGTGCAGCCGCCAGCGGTCCGCCGGGGGCACCAGCGGTGGTGCGGCGGGAGTGGGCACCGCCGCCGGGTCGGGCCGGATCACCAGCACCCGACCGCTCTTCTGCAGCAGCCCGCGTTCCGCGCCCGCGCCCGGTCCGCCCACGTCGAGGTAGAGCAGCGACCGGGACCAGTCCACCCACCCGACCAGCTCGATGCGGGCCGCGCCGGTGCCGGCCGTGACGCGGACGCCGGCGCGGAGATCGCGCAGGTTGGTGACCCGTACGGCGGCCAGCCGCTCGCCCTCTGCCACGGTCAGCGGCCGGGCCGGCTCGGGCGGTTCGGGCGCCCAGCTCAACAACCCGAGCACCAGCGCCGTCGCGGACGTCACCGCCGTCAGAGCGAGCAACAGCAGCACCGTACGCCGACGGCGGCCGGCCGGGGCCGGGCCGGTGGTGTCGGTGGTGTCCGGGACGTCGTCGCCGTGGGTGGCCTCGCGGGCGCCGGTGGGCCGGCTGGCCGTCGAGGCGCCGCCGGCCGGGCCGGTGCGGGCGGTGTCGGGCGCCGGGGTCGCAGAGGTGTCCACCGAGAGGAAACGGGCGAGGAGGCACCGGGGTGACGAGCAGGGGCGCTCGCGGCGGCCGGTCTGCGCCTCACGCGCGACCACACGGGTGCGCACGCCGGACGCGCCGGGTGCTGCGACCGCAGTGCCGGGGGCGACCGGCCGTGATGACGGCCTGGCCACCGGCCCGGTCGGCCGCCGCGAGCGGCCTACATGAAGAGGGTAGTCCCGGTGACATGGGCCACACAATGGGAATATTGAAGCCGATCACGTACCCGCCGTGACCGCCGTTCCTGTCGGACCTGCGGCGTACCGTTGATGGCATGGCGCTCGACATTCCCCGGCTCGACAGCCGTTTCCAGGTCGTCAGTGAGTTCCAGCCGGCTGGCGACCAACCGACCGCGATCGACGACCTTGAGCGTCGGGTTCGGCGCGGCGACCGCAACAGCGTGCTGCTCGGCGCGACCGGCACCGGCAAGAGCGCCACCACGGCGTGGCTGATCGAGCGGCTGCAACGCCCCACCCTGGTGCTCGCCCCGAACAAGACGCTCTGTGCGCAGTTGGCCAAGGAGTTCAGCGAGCTGCTGCCGCACAACGCCGTCGAATACTTCGTGTCGTACTACGACTACTACCAGCCTGAGGCCTACATCCCGCAGACCGACACCTACATCGAGAAGGATTCCTCGATCAACGAGGAGGTGGAGCGGCTGCGGCATTCGGCGACGATGTCGCTGCTCACCCGCCGCGACGTGATCGTGGTGGCGACCGTCTCGGCGATCTACGGTCTCGGCACCCCGGAGGAATACCTCGACCGGGCGGTGAAGGTGCAGGTCGGCCAGGAGCTCGACCGGGACCAGCTGCTGCGCCGGCTGGTCGATATCCAGTACAGCCGCAACGACATGGCCTTCCAGCGCGGCACCTTCCGGGTCCGCGGCGACACCCTGGAGATCATCCCGGCGTACGAGGAGTTGGCGGTCCGCATCGAGCTCTTCGGCGACGAGGTGGAGAAGCTCTACTACCTCAACCCGTTGACCGGTGACGTGGTCCGCGAGGTCGACCAGCTGGTGATCTTCCCGGCCACGCACTACGCGGCGGGTCCGGAGCGGATGGAACGGGCGATCCGCGACATCGAGGTGGAGTTGGCCGAGCGGCTCGCCGAGCTGGAGCGGCAGGGCAAGCTGCTGGAGGCGCAGCGGCTGCGGATGCGCACCACGTACGACATCGAGATGATGCGGCAGGTGGGCTTCTGCTCCGGCATCGAGAACTACTCGATGCACATGGACGGGCGGTTGCCCGGCAGCCCGCCGCACTGCCTGCTCGACTACTTCCCCGACGACTTCCTCACCGTGGTCGACGAGTCGCACGTGACCATTCCGCAGATCGGCGGCATGTACGAGGGCGACGCGTCGCGCAAGCGGATGCTCATCGACCACGGCTTCCGGCTGCCCAGCGCGGCCGACAACCGGCCGTTGCGCTTCGACGAGTTCCTGGAGCGGGTCGGCCAGATGGTCTTCCTCTCCGCGACGCCCGGCACCTGGGAGATGGAGCAGGCTCAGGGCGAGTTCGTCGAGCAGGTGATCCGACCCACCGGTCTGGTCGACCCGGAGGTCGTGATCAAGCCGACCAAGGGCCAGATCGACGACCTGATGCACGAGATCAAGCTGCGGACCGACCGGGATGAGCGGGTGCTGGTCACCACGCTGACCAAGAAGATGGCCGAGGACCTGTCCGACTACCTGCTGGAGAACGGCATCCGGGTGCGCTACCTGCACTCGGAGGTCGACACGTTGCGCCGGGTGGAGCTGCTGCGTGAGCTGCGCAAGGGCGACTACGACGTGCTCGTCGGCATCAACCTGCTCCGCGAAGGTCTGGACCTGCCCGAGGTGTCGCTGGTGGCGATCCTCGACGCCGACAAGGAGGGCTTCCTGCGCAGCGGCCGGTCGCTGATCCAGACCATCGGGCGGGCCGCCCGTAACGTCTCCGGTCAGGTGCACATGTACGCCGACAAGATCACCCCGTCGATGGCGGCGGCGATCGACGAGACCGACCGGCGTCGGGCCAAGCAGATCGCGCACAACGAGGCGCACGGCATCAGCCCGGAGCCGCTGCGCAAGAAGATCCACGACATCTTGGACGACATCTACCGCGAAGCGGAGGACACGGAGAACTCCCGGGTCGGGGGGGCGGTGCGTCAGCTCTCCCGCGGTAAGGCGCCGGTCAAGGAGACCCGCAGCCGGAGCCGGTCCGCCGCCACCACCTCGCGGGAGGGGATGGCCCGCGCCGACCTCGCCCAGCTCATCCAGGAGCTCAACGACCAGATGTTGGCCGCCGCCCGCGAGCTGCAGTTCGAGTTGGCGGCCCGGATCCGCGACGAGGTCTCCGACCTGAAGAAGGAGCTGCGCGGCATGGACGCCGCCGGCGTGAAGTGACGGCCTTCCCCGGTCGGCCACGCCCAGCGTTCCGCTCGGGTCCGGCCGGCCGGGGCATCCGAAGGGTGGGCCCGGTTGACGGCGGTCGTGCCGATCGGTGAGGTCGTCCTCGGGCTGCCCGACGCCAGCCTGCGGCCGTTCGTCGACCGGTACGTGGGCTACCGGGAACGGGCGGACGTGCCTCTGGTGCGTCGGGAGTCGGCGGGCGTCTTCGTGGTGCTGATCCTGGGCTGGGGCGCGCCGCTGGACGTGACCGACCCGCGCAGCGCGGAGCGCGGCGTCACCGCTGTCGACTCGTTCGTGGCCGGCACCTTCGACAGTTGGTGCACCACCCGCACGCTGGGTGTGGGGGAGGGCGTCGAGTTGCTGCTCGCCCCCCTGACCGCGCGCCGGCTCCTCGGCCTGCCACTGAGCGAGCTGACCAACCGGGCCGTCGGCGTGGGGCAGCTCCCGGGTCGCTGGTTGGACCGGTTGCGCGGCCAGCTCGCCGAGGCCCCCGGCTGGCCGGAGCGGTTCGCCCTGCTCGACCGGGTGCTCGCCGGCCGGCTGGCGGCGTCCCCGCCGGTGGACCCGCGACTCGACTGGGCGTGGCGGTGGCTCGTGACCAGCGGCGGGCGGGGAAGCGTCGGTGTGCTCGCCGACGAGTTGGGCTGGAGCCGGCGGCACCTCGCGTCCCGGTTCCGGCAGGAGGTCGGGTTGCCGCCCAAGATGGCCGCCCGGCTGCTGCGTTTCCAGCAGGCGCACGCCGTGTCGACCCAGTTCGGGGCGACCGGGCGGGCGGTCGACTGGGCCGCGGTGGCGGCGGGCTGCGGTTACTACGACCAGTCCCACCTGATCCGGGACTTCCACCAGTTCGCGGGGGCGACGCCGGCCGCGCTGCTCGCCGCCCGGTGACGACGACCGGTTGACCGGCGGTGGCGATGGCGACCGGTTGACCGGCGGTCGCGATGGCAGCCGGCCGAGGTCACATTCGTCCAATCCGGATCCGCGTCGCCGGCCGCAGAATCGGGTCATGCGAACCATCTATCCGATCTTCCGTTATCCCGATCCCCGGGCCGCGATCGACTGGCTCGGCGCCGCCTTCGGTTTCCGGGTGCACGCCGTGCACGAGGCGCCGGACGGCACGGTCGCGCACGCGGAGCTGATCCTCGACACCGGCATGATCATGTTGGGTGCTCGGGCCGACAGCAGACCTCGCCCGGCCGACGACGACTGGTCGGTCTACGTGGCCGTGGCGGACGTCGACGCGCACTGCGCCCAGGCCCGCGCGGCCGGTGCCGAGATCACCCGGGAGCCGTTCGACACCGACTACGGTTCCCGTGACTACGCCGCCCGCGACCTGGCCGGCAACGTCTGGTCCTTCGGCACCTACCGACCCTGATACCCCGCAGCGCCGGCCGGGAGGCCCGACTGCCCGGCCGGCAACCGCCGCTGACCTGCCACGACGAGGCGTACGACCGGCCCGTCCGGGTGGCGGCACCGAATGCCTCGATTGCGGTGTGCGAGCGAACTATTGCACTGGGTTACCGTCCTGCGTAGTCTCCCTCGGTGGGGAGGCCGGGATGCCGCTGCCAACAAGTCCTGTCATTCGACGTGCACGTCTCGGCGCTGAGCTGCGCCAGCTCCGTCGGCGCGAGTCGCTGACCCTGGAGCAGGTCTGCGACCGGTTGGGTTGGGCCTCGACGTCGAAGCTGTCCCGCATCGAGCTGGGTCAGAGTCGTCCGGACCTCGCCGACGTGCTCGACCTGCTGGACGTCTACAAGGTGCCCACGCCCGCCCGGGAGGCGCTGATCGTCATCGCCCGGGACGCGGCGACCAGTCGCGGCTGGTGGAAGACGCTGGGCGAGATGAGCGAACGGCAGCGCACCTACGCCGAGTTGGAGGCGGGGGCCGCCGACATCGTCGAGTACCAGCCGTCGGTGGTGCCGGGGTTGCTCCAGACGCCCGCGTACGCCCGGGTACTGGTCACGGCCAGCGCCCAGCTCACGCCGGAGGTCGACGTGGAGGCCGAGGTGCGGGCCCGGGCGCTGCGGCAGGAGGTGCTGCGGCGGGCCTACCCGCCGCGCTACACCGCCGTGCTCGCCGAGGCGGTCTGCGACAGGGGTGACCTGCCGGAGGCGGTCTGGCGCGAACAGCTGCGGCATCTGGTCGCCGTGACCGGGCTGTCCCACGTCACGGTGCGGCTGTTGCCCCGCGGGGCGGCCGGTGGCGGGCTGCATCCGCTCACCCCGTACTCCTGTTATGCCTTTCCCGACCCGGCGGACCCGCGCACGGTGATGCTTGAAGCGTTGACCACCGACGTCCGGCTGGCCACCGTGCTCGACGTCGACCGCTATGAGCGGATGACCGAGGCGCTGCTGGCCGCGGCGCTGTCACCGGAGGAGACGGTCACCGTGCTGGCCCGTCGCGTCGGCGAGTGACGGTTGACCGGTGCCGACGGTGACGCGCCCGCGCGGCCACCGGGCCCGGCGCCCCCGAGCCCGTCGGGACCGGCGGCCGGCGCGTGCGACGGCACGATAACCGCGGGGTACGACAGCTTGGCTCAGGCCGGTACGTCGAGGAAGTGTTCGACCACGGGCGGCCCGGCGAAGTGGGGGCCGATCAGCGCCCGCCACTGCTCGAACCGTTCGGTGGCGCGGAAGTTCTGCTCGTGCGCCTCGACCGAGTCCCATTCGACGAGCAGCACGAAGCGGCTCGGTGACTCGATCCCTCGGGTCATTCGCACGGACCGGCAGCCGGTCGCGCCGGCGAGCACCGGGTGACCCTCGGCGTACGCGGCGGCGAACGCGTCCTCGTGTCCGGGTAGTACGTCGATCAGCGCGACTTCAAGCACCATGTCGGACAGCCTGCCACGGCGTTCCGGGCAGTCGGTGTCGAGGGGCCTGTTCCGCCGACGGCGAGGCACCTAGGGTGGCTTCATGATCATTGACTGGCTCACCGGCACCGCGTTCGAGGTGGCCGGTACCGGCACCACCTGGGCGGAGCTGTTGGGGTTCGCGACCGGCGTGCTCAACGTCTGGCTGGTGGCCCGGCAAAAGATCGCCAACTGGCCGATCGGCATCGCCAACGTGCTGCTGCTCATGCTGCTGTTCTGGACCGCCGGGCTGTACGCCGACGCGGGGCTCCAGGTCGTCTACGTCGCGCTGGGCTGCTACGGCTGGTGGCACTGGCTGTTCGGCGGCGAGCGGCGCAGCCGGCTCACGGTGAGCCGCACGGGGCGACGGGAGTGGCTGGCGCTGGCCGCCGCCGGGGCGCTGCTCACCGGCGGGCTCTGGGTGCTGCTGGACCGGGCCACCGACTCGACCGTGCCGCTGCCGGACGCGTTGACCACGGCGTTGTCCCTGCTGGCCACGTACGGGCAGACCCGCAAGCGGGTGGAGAGTTGGTGGCTCTGGATCGCCGCCGACCTCATCTACATCCCGTTGTACGCGTACAAGGGGCTGCACCTGACCGCCGCCCTCTACCTGGTCTTTCTCGCTCTCTGCGTCCTCGGGTTGCGGGCCTGGCGGGCCGACCTGCGCCGGGCTGACCGGTCGAGCGTGGTCCCGCCCGGTCCGGCCCGGGTCACCGCGTGAGCGGCGAGACATCCGGCCGTCCGCCGGCGCCCCGCGCACCGGAGCGCTCGAACGCGGAGTTCGGGCACGGGATGGTGGTGGGCAAGTTCTATCCACCGCACGCCGGGCACCACGCGCTGATCGGGGCCGCCGCGGCCCGGTGCGCCGAGGTGACGGTCGTCGTGGCGCCCTCGCGTCGGGAGTCCATCCCTCTCCCGCTGCGCCTCGACTGGCTGCGGGAGGTGCATGCGGACACGCCGTGGGTCCGGTTCGTCGGCCGGTACGACGACCACCCGGTGGACTACGCCGATCCGGCCGTCTGGGACGCGCACTGCGCGGTGTTCCGCGAGGCGGTCGGGGCGAGGCCGGTGGACGCGGTCTTCTCCTCCGAGGCGTACGGCGCTGAGCTGGCGCGCCGCTTCGATGCCGTACCCGTGTCGGTGGATCTGGATCGGCGGGCCGTGCCGGTGTCCGGGACGGCCGTGCGCGCGGACCCGGCGGGTCACTGGCGGTGGCTGAGCCCGCCGGTGCGGGCGTGGTTCGTCCGGCGGGTGGTGGTGGTCGGGGCCGAGTCGACCGGGACCACGACGATGGCGGCGGCGCTCGCCGGGCACTACGGCACGTCCTGGGTGCCGGAGTACGGCCGGGAGTTGACCGCTCGCAAGCTGGCCCGGTTGCGCGAGCGATCCCGGGAGGCGACCGTCTTCGACGTCACCTGGGACCGGGACGACTTCCGCGCTGTGGTCCGCGAGCAGCAGGCGGCGGAGGACGCGGCAGCCCGGACGAGCGGGCCGTTGCTGCTCTGCGACACCGACGCCCGGGCGACGGCGGTGTGGGAGGAGCGTTACCTGGGCAGCGCGTCGGAGGAGGTGCGGGCGGCGGCTCGCCGGCCGGCACTGTATCTGCTGACGGATCACCGGGAGGTGCCGTTCGACGATGACGGGCTGCGTGACGGTGAGCACCTGCGGGCCTGGATGACCGAGCGGTTCCGGGCCGAGCTGGCGGGGTGCGGGGTCCCGGTGGTGGAGCTGCGAGGTTCGCATGCCGAGCGGTTGGCCCGGGCGGTGCGGGCCTGCGACGACCTGCTCGCCGCGGGCTGGTCGCTCACCGACCCGATCGTCGCACCCGACCCGCACTAGCCTCCTAGGAAACCCTAGGCGGTGTGACGTCCGAGCGGGTGGGCAGCACCACCGGCGGCCCGGGGTGTGATCACGCGCCGTGGTGGGCAACAATGGTCACCGAGGAGGGGAGTATTCCCCCGCAACGGAGTCGTCAGCACGGTCGATCGCCGGAACCACGGCGGCCCGACCCGGCCCCGTAGGTCGTCGCCCCGCTGTGGGGCGACGGCGGAAGAGACCTCCGACAGTCACCAGAGTGAGCGACACGGCACACCGGCCCGCACGGGGGCGTACGGTGTGCCCGACGCCGCGTGTCTGCCGGAGGAATGAACGTTGGACGTGTCCGGATTGGTGTGGGCGGGGACGCTCGTCGCCCTGACTGTGGTCCTGCTCGTCGACCTGTTGATCATCGGTCGGCGCCCGCACGAGCCCAGTGTGCGCGAGTCGAGCCTCTGGGTCGCCTTCTACGTCGGTCTCGCCCTGATCTTCGGCGTGGGGGTCTGGCTGGCCTCCGGGGCCAGCGCGGCCGGCCAGTTCTACACCGGCTGGCTCACCGAGTACAGCCTCTCGGTGGACAACCTGTTCGTCTTCGTGATCATCATGGCCCGCTTCGGGGTGCCTCGGCAGTACCAGCAGAAGGTGCTGCTCGTCGGCATCGTGCTGGCGCTGGTGATGCGGGGCGGGTTCATCGCCGCGGGTGCGGCGCTGATCACGCAGTTCTCCTGGGTTTTCTACATCTTCGGCGCGTTCCTGATCTACACGGCGGTGAACCTGGCCCGGCAGGGCGAGCCGGACGAGGACGAGTTCTCCGAGAACGTGCTGATCCGGTGGAGCCGCAAGGCGCTGCCGATCTCCAAGGACTACGACGGCGCGAAGCTCACCACCCACGCGGCCGGTCGGCGGCTGTTCACCCCGATGCTGATCGTGATGATCGCCATCGGCACCACGGACCTGATCTTCGCACTGGACTCGATCCCGGCGATCTTCGGCATCACCCAGGAGCCGTACCTCGTCTTCACCGCGAACGTCTTCGCGCTGATGGGCCTTCGTCAGCTCTACTTCCTGCTCGGTGGCCTGCTCGACCGGCTGATCTACCTGAGCTACGGCCTGGCCGTCGTGCTCGGCTTCATCGGGGTCAAGTTGGTGCTGGAGGCGTTGGCCGACAACAACCTGCCGTTCATCAACGGTGGCGAGCACGTCGGTTGGGCGCCGCACATCCCGATCTGGCTGTCGCTGCTGGTCATCATCGGCACCCTGGGCGTCGCCACGGCCGCCAGCCTGATCAAGTCCTCCCGGGACCGGCGTCGCGAGTTGGCCGACGCGCGACGCTGACCGGTCACCGGCCGGGTGCGGGCGCGCGCCCGGCCGGTGCGACCCGGTGGGCACCCACCAGGGTTGCCGTCCGGTCGTCCGGCAGCGGCTCCTCGATGACCCGCCGCCGCCGGTAGCAGGCGTGCAGCATCCGGCGCTCGCCATCGTCGCCGGGGGTGGCCGTGACGATGCCGATGTGGTGGATCTTGCGGCCGGGTCGGGCGAAGAAGTAGAGATCGCCGGGGCGTTCCGCGCCCAACGGCAGTGGGGTGGTGGCCACGGCCTGGTCGTCGGCGTCGCGGGGGAGCAGCACCCCGAACCGGCGCCAGGCCAGATGCACCAGCCCCGAGCAGTCGATGCCGTGCGCGGAGAGACCGCCCCAGATGTAGACGACGTCCAGCAGCCGCTGTGCCACCGCGAGCGCCTGCTCGGCGCTCGGCGACGCGGCCGACGCCGAAACCAGGTGGGCGTCGGGTAGCCAGAGCGGCGTGGACCGACCGGGGACGTGCACCGGCCGCCAGCCGTCGTGCGCGGAACCGGCCGGGACGAGGCGGGTGCCGACGACGACGCCAGGCAGGACCACCGGTCCGTTCGGGGCGGCGTGCAGCCCGGTGACCGTGGCGTCCACCACCAGGGCGTCGTCGGTGCTGGTGTGGGTCGGGTCGAGCACCGCCAACTGCTCGGCGGGGAGCCAGCCCGGGTAGCCGCGGGGGTCCAGCTTGGCGGCCGGTTGTTCGACGGCGACGACCCGGGCCCAGCCGTCGGGGCGTAGCTCGCTGACCAGGACCCGTTCGCCGAGCAGGAGTTGGCTCAGCACGCAGTCGCCGACCTGCTGATCGGTGTCGAGGCCGGAGACCCAGGTGGGGATGTCGGCGCCGGCGGTCAGCGCTGGGCGGTCGACCGGGCGGACCGCCTCGGGGGAGGTCCACAGCGTCGCCACGGCGACCCGGATGACGGCCTCGCGGCCCGGTTGCAGCTCCACGTCAACCCCCAGATCGTGCCGGCTGTCCAGCGGAACCCTATGAAAGAAACCGACGAGCATCAACCGCGGGTCTGCACTTTTGCTTCAGTCAGGCCGGAGATGCCCAGGCCAGGGGCATCCGGCAGCACCACGGTCGCCCCGTCGTAGCGAATGCCGCCCTGCACCGGTGACCAGGCCAGCCACCAGGCGGCGTCCAGGTCGGCGACCGCGGTGGTGCCGTACGCGGCGACCAGGCTCGCCGCCGCCCCGATGCCGACCTGGCTCTCCATCATCGAACCGACCACCGTGCCGAGCCCGTGGGCGGTGGCCAGGTCGAGGAGGGTGCGGGCCGGATGCAGCCCACCGCACTTGGCCAGCTTGACGTTGACCAGGTCGGCGGCCCGACGACGGATCACCTCCACCAGGTCGCGGACCCCGAAGACCGCCTCGTCGGCCAGGATCGGCACCGACACCCGGTCGCTGACCCAGGCCAGCCCGTCCAGGTCCCAGCGGGCCACCGGCTGTTCGACCAGCTCCACGTCGAGCCCGGCGTCCTCGATGCCCCGGATCACTCGGACCGCCTCCCGGGGCGTCCAGCCCTGGTTGGCGTCCAGCCGGACCCGGGTGCCGGGGCCGACGGCCGCCCGTACCGCGCGCACCCGGTCCAGGTCGCCGGCCGCGTCGGTGCCAACCTTCACCTTGAGCACGCCGAAGCCGTCGGCCTGCCGCTGCCGTGCCGTGGCCGCCAGATCCACGGCGTCGCCCGCCGCGAGTGTGACGTCCGTCGGCACCCGCAGCCTGGTGCCCCCGAGCAACCGCACCAGGGGTACGCCCAGCCGTCGGGCCGCGAGGTCGTGCAGGGCGACGTCCACCGCCGCCTTCGCGGCCTCGTTGCCGACCACCGCGCGCTGCACCTCGGCGCAGCGGGCCACCAGGTCGTCCGGGTCGCGGCCGATCAGCTGTGGGCCGAGCAGTTCGCGGACGCACGCCTGCGCGCCGGCGACCGACGCGCCGGTGACCTGCCAGACCTGAGGCGCCTCGCCGAAGCCGGATCGGCCGTCGCTGTCGACGATTTCGACCACCAGGGTGTCCACTGTGGTGGTACGGCGCAGTGCGGTGACGAACGGGGTGTGTAAGGGGGCGGAAACCTGGTGGGTGCGTACCGCCGAGATCGTCATGTGGGGCACCCTATACGGAGGTTCACCGTGGGAGGGGAGACCGGATGACCGGGCAGGGCTGGGGGCTGGTGGGTGCACCGAACGCGCGTGACCTGGGTGGGCTCGTGGGCGCGGACGGGCGGCGGGTACGCCTCGGGCAGTTGATCCGCACTCCGGCGTTGGGCCGGTTGACCGACGAGGACCTACCGGTGCTGGCGAAGGTGGGGCCGGCGTGCGTGCTGGATCTGCGCGACGCCACGGAGATCACGGTCGCCCCGCAGGACCGGCTCCCCGGTGAGCCACGGGTGGTGCGCCTGCCGGTGCACGACCCGGCGCACCCGGTCTTCACGTACGTGGCGGCGGTGCTGCTCGGTCACGACCTGGACGCGTACGCGGAGCTGGCCCGGCGGGGCACGGCGGGGGCGATGGCGGCGATCTACCGTTGGTTCGTCACGGGTGAGTCGGCGCGGGTCGGTTTCGCCGAGGCGGTGCGGTTGGCGGCCCAGCCGGAGAACCTGCCGCTGCTCTACCACTGCTCGGCCGGCAAGGACCGCACCGGTTGGCTGACCGTCATCCTGTTGACGGCGCTCGGGGTGGACGAGGCGGCGATCCGCGCCGACTACCTGCGCAACAACGAGATGACCGACAGCCTGCGGGCGGTGATCGTCGAGGCGATGCGTCGGCGCAGTCCCGGGCTGGACGTCGACGCGGTGCTGCCGGTGCTGGAGGTTCGCCCCGAGTACCTCGACGCCGGTTACGCCGAGGTGCGTCGGGTGCACGGCTCGTTCGACGCGTACCTGCGCGACGGGCTGGGGCTCACCGACTCCGACCTCAGGGCACTGCGGGCGCAGCTGCTGGAGTGACCGGTGCACCGGCGCTGGCCGTGACGGTCGGCAGCGGCTTGCTGAGTCGGAGGGCCAGGCCCCTAGTCGGGCGGTGGCGTCAGAGTTGGTGGCGGGCGGCCCAGACCTGCGCCGAGATGTGCGCGAGCAGCAGACAGGCGTCGTCCTCCACCTCGTCGCTGCCGTCCAGGTCGGTGGTGGTGCAGACGGCGATCAGGTACGGCGGGGCGTCGTCGGGCAGGACCACGCCGGCGCCGTGGCGGACGCCGCGGACCCAACCGTTCTTGTGGGCGATGCGGGTGCCCTCGGGGAGGCCGGCGGCGAGGTCGTCGCGGTGCTCCTGGGCGAGCAGGACGTCCAGCATGGTGGTGCAGGCGGCTGGCGAGGCGAGCGGGCCGGGGGTGGTGGCCCCGGTGGCCAACGCGCCGAGCAGGGTGGCCAGGTCGGCGGCGGTGACGGTGTTGGTGATACCGGCGTCGCGGGCGGCGAAGTCCTCGATGCCGCGGCCGGTGACGCTGGTGCGGGCCCCGGCGAGTGCCCAGACCTCGGCGACCGCGGGCAGTCCGACGGTGCCGATGACCAGGTTGGTCGCGAGGTTGCTGGAACGCACGATCATCCGGTCGGCCAGCCAGCGCAGCGACGCGGTGCCGCCGAGGCGGTCCCACACGGCGTCGTCGTTGTCGTAGTGCTGCGCGCAGGCGAAGCGGGGTGCGCCCGGCTGGGCGGAGTCGAAGTCGTTGACGACCGGGACCGGGGCGTCCAGGTCCAGGGCGCCGGCCTCGGCGGCGCGGTGCAGCGCGGCGAGCACCGCCACCTTCATGGTGCTCGCGGCGTAGTGGGCGGCGTGCGGGTGGCGGGTCCAGGTCGGGGGCGCGTCGAGCCGCCCCACGTACGCGGAGACGGTGCCGGGCACCCGGTCCAGGTGGGCGTTGAGATCATCCCAGGTCATGCCGGTGACCGTAGCGGATCACGGGTGGGTGGGTTCGGGTACCCGTGGTGGGAAAGCAGCCGGGCGCGTCGGCCGCAAGCGGCCGACGCGCCCGGTGTCGGGTGCTGGTGGGTCAGTTGGCGTGCTTGCGGCGGGCCGCGGCGCGGCCCCGCTGCTGCTGGTCGAGCACGACCTTGCGGATGCGCACCGCGGTCGGGGTGACCTCGACGCACTCGTCCTCGCGGCAGAACTCCAGCGCCTGCTCCAGGGAGAGCTTGCGCGGCGGGATCAGCTTCTCGGTCTCGTCGGAGGTCGAGGCCCGCATGTTGGTGAGCTTCTTCTCCTTGGTGATGTTGACGTCCATGTCGTCGGAGCGGGAGTTCTCCCCGACGATCATGCCCTCGTACACCTCGGTGGTGGGCTCGACGAAGAGCTGGCCGCGCTCCTGCAGGTTGATCATCGCGAAGGCGGTGACCACGCCGGACCGGTCGGCGACGAGCGAGCCGTTGTTGCGGGTGCGCAGCTCGCCGAACCACGGCTCGTACGACTCGAAGACGTGGTGCAGGATGCCGGTGCCCCGGGTGTCGGTGAGGAACTCGGTGCGGAAGCCGATCAGGCCGCGCGCCGGGACCAGCCACTCCATCCGGATCCAGCCGGTGCCGTGGTTGACCAGCTGCTCCATCCGGCCCTTGCGGGTGGCGAGGAGCTGGGTGATCGCGCCGAGGTACTCCTCGGGGGCGTCGATGGTCAGCCGCTCGACCGGCTCGCAGGTCTTGCCGTCGATCTCCCGGGTGACGACCTGCGGCTTGCCGACGGTCAGCTCGTAGCTCTCCCGGCGCATCTGCTCGACCAGGATGGCCAGCGCCAGCTCACCGCGGCCCTGCACCTCCCAGGCGTCCGGCCGCTCGGTCGGCAGGACCCGCAGCGACACGTTGCCGATCAGTTCCTTGTCGAGGCGGTCCTTGACCATCCGGGCGGTGACCTTGGAGCCCTTGACCTTGCCGACCAGCGGCGAGGTGTTGGTGCCGATGGTCATCGAGATGGCCGGCTCGTCGACGGTGATCAGCGGCAGCGCCACCGGGTTCTCCACGTCGGCGAGGGTCTCACCGATCATGATCTCCGGGATGCCGGCGACGGCGATGATGTCGCCCGGGCCGGCGGTCTCGGCCGGCTTACGCTCCAGGCCCTCGGTCATCAGCATCTCGGAGATGCGGACCCGCTGGGTGCTGCCGTCGGTGCGGCACCAGGCCACCGTCTGGCCCTTGCTGATGGTGCCCTGGCGGACGCGGCACAGCGCCAGCCGGCCGAGGAACGGCGAGGCGTCGAGGTTGGTGACGTGCGCCTGCAGCGGGGCGTCGTCCTCGAAGGCGGGTGCCGGGATGGTGTCCAGCAGGGTGCGGAACAGCGGCTCCAGGGAGGTGCTGTCGTCCGGGACGGAGCCGTCGGCGGGCTGGGTCAGCGAGGCGATGCCGTCGCGGGCGCACGCGTAGACGATCGGGAAGTCGATCTGCTCCTCGTCGGCGTCCAGGTCGAGGAAGAGCTCGTAGGTGTCGTCCACGACCTCCTTGATCCGGGCGTCCGGGCGGTCCACCTTGTTGATCACGAGGATGATCGGCATGCGGGCCCGCAGCGCCTTGCGCAGCACGAAGCGGGTCTGCGGCAGCGGGCCCTCGCTGGCGTCGACGAGCAGCACCACACCGTCGACCATGGTGAGGCCGCGCTCGACCTCGCCGCCGAAGTCGGCGTGGCCGGGGGTGTCGATGATGTTGATGGTGACCGGGTCGGAGCCGTCCGCCGGCAGGTACCGCACGCCGGTGTTCTTGGCCAGGATCGTGATGCCCTTTTCCCGCTCCAGGTCGCCGGAGTCCATCACCCGCTCGGTGTTCTCGCCGCGTGCGCCGTACGCGCCGGCCTGCCGCAACATGGCATCGACCAGGGTGGTCTTGCCGTGGTCGACGTGAGCGATGATGGCGACGTTGCGGAGGTCGGTGCGAAGCTGCATACCCTCTATCCTTCCGCCTGCGCTCGCGCAGGCTGCGTCGGGGTCACCCCCAGGTGCCCCTGATCTATGGTGAAACTGCTGTGCCGGTGGTTCCCCCGGCTGGCATGCTGGCTCCCGTGTCCCGGGGGCCTGAGTGCACGACCTGCTGACCTGGGTGCAGGGTCTGCCCACCGTGTGGATCTACCTGGTCGCCGCGCTGATCGTGGCGGGCGAGACCGCGGTGATCTTCGGCCTGCTCGTGCCGGGTGAGGCTACCCTGCTGCTCGTCGGCTTCCTCACCTACAACGGTACCTTGCGGCTCGGGCCGGCGCTGCTCGCGATGATCGTCGCGGCGGTCCTCGGTGATGGGCTGGCCTTTCGCGCCGGTCGGCGCTACGGCCCTCGGCTGCGCGCCGGGCTGGGGCACCGGGTGGGGCCCGAGCGGTGGGCCCGCGCCGACACCATGCTCGCCCGCCTCGGTGGGCGGGGGGTGTTCGCCGCCCGGTGGGTGGCTTTCGCCCGCACGCTGGTACCCCGGCTGGCCGGCGCGGCGGGCCTGCCGTACCGGCGGTTCTTCCTGTGGAACCTGGCCGGGGTGGTGACCTGGGTGGGCGGCTCGGTGCTGCTCGGTCACCTGGCCGGTGAGTCGTACGACACGGTCTCCCGGCTGCTCGGGCGGGCCTCCGGGGTGGCGTTCCTGCTGCTGGCCGGCCTGGTGGGGGTGGTGCTCGTCGGCCGGTGGCTGGGACGTAACCCGGACCCGGTACGCGCGCTGCTGTCCCGGGCCGGCGCGCTGCCCCCGGTGCGGTGGCTCACCGCCCGCTACGGGGTGCTGTTCTTCCTGGTGGCCATGCGGGTCGGCCCGGCCTGGACGTTGCTGCTCAACCTGGCCGCCGGGCTGCTGTTGCTGTTCGCCGCCGGGTTGGCCATCGCTGGTCTGCTGTCGGTGGCGGTTCGCAACAGTGGGCTGGCCGCGCTGGACGGTGCCATCGCCGGGTGGTTCGCCGCCCGCCGTACCCCGGGCGCCGAAGATGCCACCCTGGTCGTGGTGTCGGTGGTGCGCGGGTCGGTGCTGATCCTGTTGGTGGCGCTGGTAGCGGCGGTGCTGGCGTGGCGCAACCGGCCCTGGCGGGCGGATCTGCTCAGCGTGGTCGGCACGGTGGGCGCGTTCGTGCCGCTGGTGGTGCTGGCCGTGGTGGCCGAGCTGACCGGCCCGAACGGGACCGCCCCGGGCGGCGGTGAGGTGGCCGCGCTCTCGACGCAGAACGCCGTGGTCGCGGCGAGTTTCTGCACTCTGGCCTGGCTGGTGTCGCGCAGCGCCCGCTGGCCGGTGGCCGTGGCCGCCTGGACCGCCGCCGCGGCGGGGGTTTTCGGGATCGGTGGCGCGCGGCTCTACCTGGGGTTGGACACGGCGAGCGGGACCGCCGCGGCGGTGCTGCTCGGGGTGCTCTGGACGGTGGTGTTCATGGTGGCCTGGGCGACCCGGGACCGGGCGGTGGGGGACCGGCAGCCGCCGGTGGATGAGACCGGGCGGCCGTCGCCGGTGGACCGCCGCCCGGTCGAGCCCGGCTAGGGCGTGGTTGCCGGCTCCGGTGCCGTGGGGGTGGCCGCCACCGGATCGCGGGCGATGCGGCCAGGCCACCAGAAGCGGTTTCCGAGCACGAACGCCAACGCCGGCACCAGGACCGTGCGGACCAGCAGGGTGTCGAGGAGCACACCGATGCAGACGATGATGCCGATCTGCGTCAGGGTGATCAGCGGCAGCACGCCGAGCACGGCGAAGACCGCGGCGAGCAGCACCCCGGCGCTGGTGATCACACCGCCGGTGACCCGCAGGGCGGAGAGCATCCCGGCGCTGGTGCCGGCGCTGCGGGCGTCCTCCCGGGCACGGGTGACCAGGAAGATGTTGTAGTCCACGCCGAGCGCCACCAGGAACACGAAGGCGAGCAGCAGCACACCGCTGTCCAGGGCGGGGAAGCCCAGCACGTGGTCGAAGAGCAGCCAGGCCGCGCCGAGGCTGGCGAAGAACGACGCGATCACGGTGAGCACCAGCAGCAGCGGTGCGAGCAGGCCGCGGAGCAGGAGCACGAGCACGGCACCGACCAGCAGCAGGATGATCGGCAGGATGAGTCGCAGGTCACGGTCGTTGGCCTCGTCGGAGTCGTACGTGGCGGCCACCGAGCCACCGACGATCGCCCCGGACGGGGCGTCGGCGCCGGCGGCGGCCGGTGGCGCGGAGCCGGGCACCGCGGCGACCGCCGCGCGCAGCGCCTCGATCGCGCGGTCCGAGGCGGTGGTGCCGGGTTCGGCGTCGAGGACCACGTCGACCTGGGCGACGGCCTCGCCGGCGTCGCCGGGGCGCGCCGAGGCGATGCCGGGCACCGCGGTGGCGGCGTCGGTGACCGCCCGCACCGCCGCCGGGGTGGTGATCACGGCGACGGGTTGAGTGCTGCCGGCGGGGAAGGCCCGCGCGAGGGTCTGCGCCCCGGTCACCGCCTCGGGTTCGGCGCGGAACTGTTCGGTCTCGGACAGGCCGGTGCGGATGCCGAGCCCACCCAGTGCCATGCCGCCGAGCAGCAGGACGGCGAGGATCGCGACCACCACCGGGCGGCGTTGCACCACGGCGCCGAGTCGGCCCCAGAGTCGACCCTCGCGGACCGGACCGCCGACGCGGGGTACGAACGGCCAGAACAGGCCGCGACCGAAGAGCACCAGCACAGCGGGGAGCACGAACAGGGCGGAGAGCATGGCGAAGAGCACACCGGTGGCGCAGGCGACCGCCAGCGCCCGGTTGGTCTCCTGCTCACTGAGCAGCAGGGTGAGGACGCCGAGGACGACGGTGCCGCCACTGGCGAGGATGGGCTCCGCGGTGCGGCGCAGCGCGGCGCGCATCGCCCGGAACCGGTCCTCCTCGCGGCGCAGTTCCTCCCGGTAGCGGGCGATGAGCAGCAACGCGTAGTCGGTGGCGGCGCCGAACACCAGCACGCTGGCGATGCCGGTGACCTGCCCCTGCTGGAGGTGGATGCCGACGCCCGGCACGATGACGTCCACCGCGCGCAGGGTGAGCTGCTCGGTCGCGGCGACCACGAGCAGCGGCACGATCCACAGGAACGGGCTGCGGTAGGTGATCAGCAGGAGCAGCGCGACCACGGCTGCGGTCACCGCGAGCAGGGTGATGTCGGCGCCGTCGAACACCGAGGCGAGGTCGGCGGTGAAGGCCGGGGCGCCGGTCACGTCGGCGGTCAGCCCGTTGGGCAGGTCCGCCAGGGTGGTGCGCAGTTGGGTCACGGTGTCGGTGACCGCCTCCTGCCCACCGCCGTTGTCCAGGGGTACGGCGACGAGGGCCACCGTGCCGTCCGGGGCGACCTGGGCCGGGCTGACCTGCCCGCCCACCGCGAAGCGGCGCAGGTCGTCGGCGCGAGCGCCGATGGTGGCCCGGTCGGCCTCGCTCAGCGCGCCGCCGTCGCCTCGGTTGATCACCACGATGGCCGGCTGCACGTCGCGGGAGGGCAGCTGGTCCTGGAGACGCTGCACCTGGGTCGACTGCCACTGCACGGACAGGCCGGTGGCGGAGACCGGCGCCGGGTTGTCCGGCTGGGGCGTCGCGAAGACGGCCGCGCCGACGACGATCGCGACGGCCACGGTGAGCCAGGCGGCCAGTCGGCCACGCGCGACTCTGGTGAACACAGACATCAGGCTGACCTCATGGTCCTTTGGAAAACGAGTATCTTGATAACCGAGATTATCCAGGGCTGTTCTATGCTGCAACCCGGGGGACCGACGATGGGAAAGAGCGGCGCGAGGTGGCGACACACGGCATGTACCGACGGCGTGACACGCGCCGCGAGCAGCTGGTCGCCGAGATCACCAACAACCTGCGGCGGTACGCGGTGGACGCCCAGCAGGTCGGCCACGCCTTCGCCAACCTGCACGGCCTCAACCCGACCGACCTGCAGGCGTTGATCGCGGTGATGGACGCCGAGCTGCTCGGCGACCCGATCACTCCCGGCCGCCTCGGTGAGCAGCTGAACCTCTCCTCCGGCTCGGTCACCGCCCTGATCGACCGGCTGGAACGGGCCGGGCACATCCGCCGGGACCGGGACACCGTCGACCGGCGCAAGGTGCTGCTGCACTACGCCGACCAGGGCGCCGCCCTGGCCATGGAGTTCTTCCAGCCGTTGGGCGCCCGCACCGACACGGTGATGGCCCGCTTCGATGAGGACGAGCTGGAGGTGGTGCACCGGTTCATGGCGCAGATGAGTGAGTCGGTGCGGGCGCACCGGGACGCCGTGCGCGCCGCCCGGCCCGAGCCCTCCCGTCGCCCGTCGGGCTGACCGGTGCCACACCGGCTCGTCACCCACCTGGCCGGCACCGCGCTGCGCCTGCCACCGGCCCGCTGCGGCTCGGTGCGGGTCACCCGTGACCTGCCGGTGCGGACCCGCGACGGTGTGGTGCTGCGCACCGATCACTACGCCCCGGGCGGGCGCGACGCGCCGACCGTGCTGATCCGTACCCCGTACGGGCGCGGTGGACCACTGCGGCTGCTCGGTCGGCTGCTCGCCGCGCGGGGTCGACACGTGGTGATCCAGTCGTGCCGGGGCACCGGCGGCTCCGGTGGAACGTTCGCCCCGCTGGTGCACGAGCGCGACGATGGCGTGGACACCCTCGACTGGCTGCGCCGTCAGCCCTGGTGGGCCGGACGACTCGGCATGTTCGGGGTCAGCTACCAGGGCTTCACGCAGTGGGCGCTGGCCGCCGACGCCGGCGAGGACCTGCGTGCGATGGTCGCCGTGGTGACCGCGTCGGCCACCCGGGACTCGACGTACGCGGGGGAGTCCTTCGCCCTGGACACCGTGCTGACCTGGGCGGAACTGCTGCACGCGCAGACCGTGCCGTGGCTGGCCCGGCAGTGGGAACTCAAGCGGGGGCAACCCCGGCTGGCCGACGCGCTGCGGCACCTTCCCCTGGCCGACGCCGACCGGGTGGCCACCGGGGTGACCATCCCGTTCTTCCAGGAGTGGCTGCGCCACCACACCCCGCAGGCCGCGTACTGGCGGAGGCGGGTCTTCGCCGACCAGGTCCCGAAGGTGCGGGCGCCGGTGATCATGGTCACGGGTTGGCATGACATCTTCCTGCCCGCCCAGCTCGACGATCACGCCGTGCTGCGCGCCGCCGGAACACCGCCGCGCCTGGTGATCGGCCCGTGGACGCACGGCAGCCCGGGGTTGTTCGTGGCCGCGCTGCGCGAGGGTCTGGCCTGGCTCGACGAGCACCTGCCGACCGCGCCTCGACCAGGCGCACAGGAGCAGCCCGCCCTGCCGCCCGCCCTGCCGCCCGCTCGGCCGCCTGTCCGGCTGTACGTCAGCGGTGCCGGCGGCGGCTGGCGGAACCTGCCGGACTGGCCGCCACCGGCGGTCGAGACCAGCTGGCACCTGCACCCCGGTGGCGAGTTGGCGGCGCGGGACCCGGTCGCGTCGAGCCCGGACAGGTTCCGCTACGACCCCGCCGACCCCACCCCGTCGTTGGGAGGGCCACTGCTGGTCGCCAAGCGGGCCGGTCGGGTGGACAACCGGCCCGTCGAGGCCCGCCCGGACGTGCTGACCTACACCAGCGCCCCGCTGACCGGGCCGGTCGAGGTGATCGGTCCGGTCCGCGCCGAGATCTACGTCCGCAGTGACCTGCCGTACCTGGACGTCTTCGTTCGGCTGTGCGACGTGGACCGTCGGGGTCGCTCGTGGAACGTGTGCGACGGGCTGGTGCGGGTCACGCCCGAACGCTTCCCGGCCGACCGGTACGGGGTGCTGCGGGTGCCGGTGCCGCTCTGGCCGATCGCGTACCGGTTCGCGGGCGGGCACCGCCTGCGGGTGCAGGTCTCCGGTGGCGCCCATCCCCGGTGGGCCCGTAACCCCGGCACCGGGGAACCTCTCGGCGCGGCGGTGACGCTGCGTGCCGGTTGGCGGCAGGTTCTGCATGACCCGGCGTACCCCTCGGCGCTGCGGCTGCCCATCGTCCACTCTGCCCCGCCGCAACCTCCAGTTTGAACAGACCCGTCTTGAGCTGGGCGTTTGCCGGAAAGTCGGGCTATGGTTGAGCCAACGCCCGGCGCCGTGCACCAGTAGACCGGGCTCGTCCGCAGCCCACCACCGCGCACACGGTGTGACGTCGCGCCCGGTCCCCGCCTCTCGGAAAGGGGGACCCCATGACCCGGGCCCCGGCTAATCTTCTGGCCGTCCGAAGCCTGCTCCTCGATCACCTCGACAACGCCCCGGGGCCAGACGACCTGGACCCGGCCGAGGTCGGCATCGTCGGCGACCCCGCCCACCGGGGCGGCTACCACTGCGGATCGGACCGGGTGGTCGCCAATGACTACTCGGTGGTGGAGTCGCCCCGCGACCGGGCCGGGCTGACCCTCGACGCGGCGGCGCTGGACGTCGGCCAGTTCGATGTACGAATCGGTGGTCGGACGAACACCCTGCGCAGCTTTTCGGTCTGGTGCGTGGCGCAGTGCACCGCGAACGCGGCCGACACCCGGGACATTCGGGAGATCATCTACAGCCCCGACGGCACCACGGTGAAGCGGTGGGATCGCCTCGGCAAGCGCACCAGCGGCGACAGCTCACACCGCTGGCACACCCACTTCAGCTTCTTCCGCGACGCCATCAAGGCGGGTCGCGACCAGCGGCCCCTGTTCCGCCGCTACCTCAGTTCCATCGGACTCCTGGAGGACGACATGACCCCCGAAGAACACAACTGGCTGGCGACCGTCCACAAAAACCTCACCAGGTTGGATGGCCGTAACCCGGTCGGGCAGATCTACACCCGGATGGCGATGGGTGAGGATGCCACCGTCGCCAACTACACCCCGGCGCACCCGACCCTGAAATCGATCTCCGCCCAGGTCGCCGCGTTGCAGACGGCGCTGACCGCGCTGTCCAACCGGGACTTCACCGACGAGCCGGCGATCGTCCAGGGCGTGCTGGCCTCGCTGACGCCGGAGAAGATCGCCGCGGCTATTCCACCCACCATGGCCAAGCAGGTCGCCGACGAGCTGGCCCGACGGCTGGCCGCCTGAGCGAGGGGCGGCCGGTGGCCGCCCGGCCGCCCCTCCCTGCCCGACTTTCGCAACAGCTCTTGCGCAATGTTTCTTGCATAAGGCATCCTGTTGCCATGGACAGCCCTCACGTACGCCAGATCACCGACTCCCGGGTGTTGGCCGCCATGTCCCATCCGCTGCGCCGGCGGCTGATGGACGTGCTCAAGGTCCACGGGCCGTCCACCGTCGGGCTGCTCGCCGAGCGCACCGACCAGGCCCCCGCGAACGTCAGTCACCACCTCAAGGTCCTGGCCGCCGCGGACCTGGTCACCGAGGCGCCCGAGCTGGCCCGCGACCGGCGCGAGCGGTGGTGGCGCCTGGTCGCCCGGGGGCTGCGCTGGTCCAACACCGACTTCGAAACCGACCCGGCCTCCCGGGCGGTGGCCGACGCCGCCACCTCGCTCAACCTGGACCGGCACGTGGCCCTGGCCCGGGCCTGGCACGCCGCCGCCGAGACCACCCAGGCCAGTTGGAACGACGCGCCGTTCTCCACCGACCATTGGCTGCACCTCACACCCGAGGAACTGGCCGAGCTGAGCCGCGAGATGATCGACCTCCTCACCCGCTGGGCCGACCGCGACGTGCCCGACGACGACGCCGACCGTCGGCCGGTCTTCGTGTTCGTCCACGGTGTACCGGCCCGACCGTGACCACCGCCACCCGCGACGACCCCACCGACACCCGGCCCACCACAGGGCTGCTGCGACACCGCGACTTCCGGCTGCTCTGGGCCGGTCAAGCGGTCAGCAGCATCGGCAGCAACGTCACCACCGTCGCGCTACCGCTGGTCGCGGTCGCCGTCCTCGACGCCGGCACCTTCCAGGTGGCGGTGCTCGCCGCCGCGACCTGGCTGCCCTGGTTGCTGATCGGCCTGCCAGCCGGCGCGTGGGTCGACCGACTGCCCCGTCGAGCGGTGATGGTGGTCTGCGACCTGCTCTGCGCGGCGGCCTTCCTCAGCGTGCCGCTGGCCGCCCTGCTGGACCGGCTCACCGTCGCGCAGCTGCTGGTGGTCGCCCTCAGCGCGGGCACCGCGCGGGTCTTCTTCGAAACCGCCGACCAGGTCTACCTGCCGGTGCTGCTGCGACCGGGGCAACTCCCCGAGGGCAACGCCAAACTCCAGGCGACCCAGACCGTGAGCTACGTCGTCGGACCCGGGCTCGCCGGCCTGATCGCCCAGCTCATCGGCGCTGTCGCCGCACTGCTCCTGGACGCGCTCACGTTCCTGCTGTCCGCCGGGTTCCTGCTGCGCATCCGCACCCGCGAACCCCGCGTACGCCCGTCGGAGCGGACCCGATCGCTGCGCCAGGACATCACCGAAGGGCTGCGTTTCGTCATCCGGGACCCGTACCTGCGGGTGCTCACGGTCTTCGGCGCGGCCAGCAACATCGGGCTGACCGGCTACCAGGCGGTCCTGGTGGTCTTCCTGACCCGCGACCTGCGCCTCGAACCGGGCCTGGTGGGCGGGCTCGTCGGGGTGATGAGCGTCGGCGGGATCATCGGAGCGCTGCTCGCCACCACCGTGGCCCAGCGCTGCGGCACCGCGCGGGCGCTGCTGATCGCGGCGGCGCTCACCGGCCCGCCCGCGCTGCTCATCCCACTCGCCGCGCCCGGCACCGGACTGACCTGGCCGGCCCTCGGCGGCGTGCTGATCGGCCTGGGGGTGGCCATCGGCAACGTGGTGAAAGGCGCCTTCCGGCAGACGTACACACCGCACCACCTGCTGGGCCGGGTGACAGTGAGCATGCAGCTGCTCAACTACGGCACGATCCCATCGGCAGCCGTGCTGGCCGGTGCGATCGGCGCACATTACGGCGCCCGGACGGCAATTGTCGTGATGACCGCCTGGCTGGCGCTCACCCCGGTGATTCTGCTGGTAGGGCCAATCCGGAGGCGGCGGGACCTGCCCGCCGCCCCGGCGGCGTCTTGAGTGCGCTGCGACGGCGGCCGGACACCGGCCGCCGTCACCGGCACGGAGCTACATCGGGCGGACGTTGTCCGCCTGCGGACCCTTCTGCCCCTGGGTCACCTCGAACTCGACCTTCTGGCCCTCGTTGAGCTCCCGGTAGCCGCTCGTCGCGATGGCGGAGTAGTGGACGAACACGTCCGGCCCTCCACCGTCCTGCTCGATGAAGCCGAAGCCCTTTTCCGAGTTGAACCACTTAACCGTGCCGGTTGCCATGCATCTCTCCCTGTTCAAAGCGGCTGACCCTCGGCCGCTGGCCGATGATCGCCCGTACCTGTTCGACAGTAACGGGCAAAACCCCGATTCGCTGGCCGAAGTGCCGTAGGTCTTCGAGTGAACTCTGCGCGGCGGCATGCGAAACCCACCCCGACCGACCGCCGCTGCGGCATGCTTGCGCCGATGAGGGATGCCGCAGCCCACGCGCTGACCGAGTTGGAACGCGAAATCGACGCGCCCGGCTCCGGTCTGGACCGGCTCCGGTTGATGCCCACCCCGTTCGTCCCCGAGGTGCGGCTGCACCTGGCCGAGGACGCCATCGTCTGGTGGGCCAGAATGGAGGCCGCCGCCGGCCACGCGCTGCCGGCACCGTACTGGGCCTCCGCCTGGGCCGGAGGGCAGGCCCTGGCCCGCCACCTGCTCGACCACCCGGAGTTGGCCCTCGGCCGCCGGGTGCTCGACCTCGCCGCCGGGTCCGGACTGGTGGCCATCGCCGCCGCGCTGGCCGGTGCGGCGGAGGTGACCGCCAACGACATCGACCCGTACGCCGTCGCCGCCGTCACCCTCAACGCGCGGGCCAACCAGGTCGCCGTCGACGCCACCGGGAACGACCTGCTCGACAGCACCGAGGCGACGGCCGACCTGGTGCTCGCCGGAGACGTCTTCTACGACCGCGAGATGGCCGACCGGATGCTGCCCTACCTGCAACGGGTCGCCGCCGCCGGTGCCGACGTGCTGGTCGGCGACCCCGGCCGGGGACACCTACCGACGGACCGGCTGGCCGTGCTGGCCGACTACCCGGTGCCCACCACCGAACCCTCGGTCGACTCGTCGCTACGCCACGTGCAGGTGCTGCGCCCCGCCTGAGACCAAACCCCGACTCAGGGGCGACCCCGAGGCCGATACCAGGGGTCACTGGGGGCTGCGACCCGATGTCCGAAGTGGCGTGGCGGCCATAGCGTCGACGCATGACGCAATGGCTGACCCAGATCGGAGAACTACCGGTTCTGCTGCTGATGGGTGCGCTCGGGCTCGTCATGCTCTTCGACGCCGTACCCCTGCTGGGTGTCCTCATCCCCGGCGACGTCGCGATCCTCGCCGCCGTCGGGGTCGGCCGCCCCACCACCGGGCTGGCCACCTTCACCGCGGTGCTGGTCGGCTGCCTGGCCGGCTGGTCGCTGAGCTTCCTGGTCGGCCGTCGCTACGCCGACCGACTGCGGCACAGTCGCGTCGGCGGCTGGATCGGCGAGACCCGCTGGACAGCGGCGGAGGGAATCCTGCGCCGCGGCGGCGGTCGGATGATGGTCGTCGCCCCGTTCCTGCCCGTCTTCAACGCGCTGCTGCCACTGGCCGCCGGCGGGCTGCGGATGTCGTACCGCCGATTTCTCGGCTGCGCGGCCCTCGGCGCGGCCGCCTGGGCCGGTCTCTACCTCGTCCTGGGCACCGCCTCCCGGTCGGTGGCCGGGCTGCTGCCGGGCCACCCCAGCCCGCTGCTGGTCACCATGGGAGTCGGGCTGGTGCTGGCGGCTGGCGTGCTGCTGGGTTTGCGGCGGCGGTTGTTCGCTGTCGTTGGCTGAGGTTTGGTTTGTTGCGGGGGTCGGGGCCGGGTTGCGGTGGGGGGCGGGGGCCCGCCGCGCCCGGCTCCGGGCGGTCAGGCTTGATCCCTGCGCCGGGCGCGGCGGGCCCCCGCCCCGTCGTGGTCCGGGTCGCGCGGGGCGTGCCGCCGCCCGCCGACGGGGTTGTTGGGCTTGGTGGTGCTTGGTCGACGGTTGGTGATCCGGTTTCGGGGTTGGGTGGGTCGGGGTGGGTGGGGGTTACCAGCCTCGGGCTTTCCACTGGGGGAGGGCGGGGCGTTCTGCGCCCAGGGTGCTGTCCTTGCCGTGGCCCGGGTAGAACCAGGTCTCGTCCGGGAGCCGGTCGAACAGCTTGTGCTCGACGTCGCCGATCAGCGCCGCGAAGCGTTCCGGGTCCTTGTCGGTGTTGCCCACCCCACCGGGGAAGAGACTGTCGCCCGTGAAAAGGTGCGGGGTGCCGGCCGGGTCGCGGTAGAGCAGTGCGATCGAACCCGGGGTGTGCCCCTTGATGTGGATGACCTCCAGCGTGCAGTCGCCGACCGCCACGGTGTCGCCGTCGGCCAGCTGCTCCGCCTCGATCGGCAGCCCCGCCGCGTCATCGGCGTGCACCAGCGCCCGGGCGCCGGTCTTGGCGACGACCTCCTCCAACGCCACCCAGTGATCCATGTGCTGGTGGGTCGTCACCACGGCGGTCAGACCACCGTCACCGATCAGTTCGAGCAGCCGGGGTGCCTCGTTGGCGGCGTCGATCAGCACCTGGTCACCGGTGCCCGTGCAGCGCAGCAGGTAGGCGTTGTTGTCCATCGGGCCCACCGACAGCTTGCTGATGGTCAGCCCGTCCAACTCCCGTACCGCCGGTGCGCCGCCGTTCGTGACGTCTCCGCTGTATGTCATGACGTTTCTAAATCCATTCCGGTGGAGTAGGTAGGGGACCGTCGGGGGTGACGGAGAGCGGGGCGCCGTCGGCGCGGCCGATCAGCCAGGCGGCGAGGTCGGGGGCGGGACCAGCGACGACCGGAGCGCCGACGCGCTCGCCGATTACCACCTCATGCTCGCTGCCGTCGAGGCGGAGCACCATCGACGGCGGCGTCGACGTCATCGCGTGATGGCTTGCCGCCTCGCGCAACAGTCGGTGGGCGAACGTCTTCGACCAGTGCGCAGCCCGGTAGTCGGCGGCCAGGTCGAGGTGGTGCACCTCGATCTCGCGCAGGCGACCCCAGACGAGCAGCGCGGCCGGCCAGGGGCCCTTCCGCGCCTGCACCGTCGCCGCCCAGGCCTCGACCGGCATCGCCGCGACCGCCTCGGCGAACAGGTCGGCCGTACGCCGCAGGTCGTCCAGGTGCGCGGCCGGTGGTCGGCCCGAACCAGCTTCGATGTCCGTCGCGCGGGCCTCCAACGAGGCGTACATCGGCAGCGCCGCCCCGGTGCGGGCCGCGGTGAGCAGGTTGACGAAGCCGTCGGCGTTGCGCGCCAGATGCGCCAGCACGTGGCCGCGCGTCCAGCCCGGCAGCAGCGACGCGGCGGCCAGGTCCGCGGCGTCGAAAGACGCGGCGGTACGGAGTAGTCGGCTGGTGGCCGCGTCCACCTCGCCCATCAGCAGCAGCGGATCCGTGGTCACCCGTCGACCCTAGCGGTCCGCCGGCGCGCCGTCGCCGGGGAAATCGCTTTCGGCGCGTCGGCGCGGGACCTACCGTCAGCGGCAGACGCGGCACCGGGACATCGGACGGAGGTGGTGATCATGCCGGACGTCACGCGCGTGTTCCGCCATCAGCCAGCTTCGACACCGATGAGGATGCCATGACAATCGATTTGACCGCCCTCGGCTGGAACGCCGAGCGGGCGGCGTACGCCGCCCGCCGCGGCGAGCACCAGCCGGGTCGGGTGGCCCGGGTGGACCGGGGGGTCTGCACGGTGCTCACCGCGGTCGGCCCGGTCCGGGCCAGCCTGGGCGGGGCGGTACTGACCGCCGCCGCGCGGGACCCGTCCGCGTTGCCCTGCGCCGGGGACTGGGTGCTGCTCAGCCACTGGCCGGACCGCCGCGTCACCGTGGCGGCGGTGCTGCCGCGGCGGGGCGCGCTGATCCGGCGTACCGCCGGTAAGGACGCCAGCGGCCAGGTGCTGGCCGCCAACCTCGACGCCGCCGCCGTGGTGGAGCCGGTGCACCCCGAGCCGGACGTGGGCCGGATCGAGCGGCTGCTCTCCCTGGCCCACGAGTCCGGTGCCCGGCCGCTGGTCGTGCTGACCAAGGCGGACCTCGCGGCCGACCCGACCGCGCTGGCCCGCCAGTTGGCCGAGGTCGCCCCCGGGGTGCCGGTGCTGCCGGTCAGCGCCGAACAGGGCCTCGGCCTGGACGCGCTGCGCGCCGAGGTAGCGCACGGCCGCACGCTCGGTCTGCTCGGCCCGTCCGGTGCGGGCAAGTCGAGCCTGGTCAACGCCCTCGCCGGGGCGGTGATGATGCCCACCCAGGCGATCCGACGGGTCGACGGCAAGGGTCGGCACACCACCACCTGGCGGGCCCTCGTGCCCATCCCCGGCGGCGGTGCGGTGATCGACACCCCGGGCGTACGGGCGGTCGGCCTGCTGGACGGGGTGGCCGGGCTCGACCAGGCGTTCGCCGATATCGCCGGGCTGGCCGAGGGCTGCCGGTACGCCGACTGCGGTCACGACGGCGAACCCGCCTGCGCGGTCCGGGAGGCGCTGCACACCGGGGAGCTCTCCACCCGTCGGTGGGAGAGCTGGCGGCGGCTGCAAGGAGAGGTGGCCCACGAGAGCCGACGGCGGGAGGCCCGGGTGGCGGCGGAGCGCCGCGGCGGGTGGCGGTCGGCCCGGCGTCGGACGACCCGCCCGCCGACGCCCGGCGGCTACTGACCGGGCGCTGCTGACCGGGTGCTCGTCGACTGATCGGACGCCCGTCGGCGGGGCGTGCGCGGCGGCGCGGCCGACCGCGCTGAGCTGGGGGAATGTGCGGGCGAGGGAAACTGTCGTACCTCGGGGCTAGAGTTGCCGAGGCGCGTTTTCCGCGCCCGCACGACCGCTCAAGACCACCCAGAGCGGGACACATCCTTCGCTTCATCTTCTCCCGGGAGTACACGCACCGTGGCCGACCGACTGATCATCCGTGGCGCGCGCGAGCACAACCTGCGTGACGTCAGTCTCGACCTGCCCCGGGACGCGCTCATCGTGTTCACCGGGCTGTCCGGGTCGGGCAAGTCGAGCCTGGCCTTCGACACGATCTTCGCCGAGGGGCAGCGCCGCTACGTCGAGTCGCTCTCGTCGTACGCCCGGCAGTTCCTCGGTCAGATGGACAAGCCGGACGTCGATTTCATCGAGGGTCTGAGCCCGGCCGTCTCGATCGACCAGAAGTCCACCTCGCGTAACCCGCGGTCGACCGTCGGCACCATCACCGAGGTCTACGACTACCTGCGCCTGCTCTACGCCCGCATCGGTGAGCCGCACTGCCCGGTCTGTGGCGAGCGGATCTCCCGGCAGAGCCCGCAGCAGATCGTCGACCGGGTCCTCGCCATGGCCGAGGGCACCAAGTTCATGGTGCTCGCCCCGGTGGTTCGCGGCCGTAAGGGTGAATATGTCGACCTCTTCGCCGAGTTGCAGGCCAAGGGTTACGCCCGGGCCCGGGTCGACGGTGTGGTGCACCCGCTGACCGAGCCGCCGAAGCTCAAGAAGCAGGAGAAGCACACCATCGAGGTGGTGATCGACCGGCTCACCGTCAAGCCCAGCGCCAAGCAGCGGCTCACCGACTCGGTCGAGGCCGCCCTGGGCCTGTCCAGTGGGCTGGTCCTGCTTGACTTCGTCGATCTTCCCGAGGACGACCCGGACCGCGAGCGCCGCTACTCCGAGCACCTGGCCTGCCCCAACGACCACCCGCTGGCCATCGAGGACCTTGAGCCGCGGGTCTTCTCCTTCAACGCGCCCTACGGCGCCTGCCCGGAGTGCACCGGCCTGGGCACCAAGAAGGAGGTCGACCCGGAGCTGCTGATCCCCGACCCGGAGCGCAGCCTGCGCGAGGGCGCCATCCAGCCCTGGTCCACCGGGCACAACCTGGAATACTTCCTGCGCCTGCTGGAGGCGCTCGGCGAGGCTCAGCACTTCGACATCGACACCCCGTGGCGGGCGTTGCCGGCGCGGGCGCAGAAGACGATCTTGCACGGCTCCGACGATCAGGTGCACGTGCGCTACCGCAACAAGTACGGCCGTGAGCGCTCCTACTACACCGGCTTCGAGGGCGTGGTGCAGTGGATCGAGCGCCGGCACGCCGACACCGAGTCCGAGTGGTCGCGCGACAAGTACGAGGGCTACATGCGCGACGTGCCGTGCGCGGCGTGCGGCGGTGCCCGACTCAAGCCCGAGGTGCTCGCGGTCACCCTGGCCGGCAAGAGCATCGCCGAGGTCTGCAACCTGTCCGTGGGGGAGTGCGCCGACCTGCTCGCCGGCATCGAGCTGACCGACCGGCAGAAGATGATCGCCGAGCGGGTCCTCAAGGAGATCAACGCCAGGCTGCGGTTCCTGCTCGACGTCGGCCTGGACTACCTCTCCCTGGACCGCCCGGCCGGCACGCTCTCCGGCGGTGAGGCCCAGCGCATCCGGCTCGCCACCCAGATCGGCTCCGGTCTGGTGGGCGTGCTCTACGTGCTCGACGAGCCGTCGATCGGGCTGCACCAGCGCGACAACCACCGGCTGATCGAGACCCTGATCCGGCTGCGCGGGCTGGGCAACACACTGATCGTGGTGGAGCACGACGAGGACACCATCCGCACCGCCGACTGGATCGTCGACATCGGTCCCGGCGCGGGTGAGCACGGCGGCAAGATCGTGCACAGCGGCTCGGTGCCGGCGCTGCTGAAGAACAAGGAGTCGATCACCGGGGCGTACCTGTCCGGCCGCCGGTCGATCCCGACGCCGACGGGCCGCCGCCCCCAGGATCCGGCACGGGAGCTGGTGGTGCACGGCGCGCGGGAGCACAACCTGCGCAACCTGACCGTCTCGTTCCCGCTGGGGCAGCTGATCGCGGTCACCGGGGTCAGCGGCTCGGGCAAGTCGACGCTGGTCAACGACATCCTGTACGCGGTGCTGGCCAACCAGATCAACGGCGCCCGGCTGGTGCCCGGCCGGCACACCCGCGTCTCCGGTCTGGAGCACGTGGACAAGGTCGTCGGTGTGGACCAGTCGCCGATCGGTCGGACGCCACGCTCCAACCCGGCTACCTACACCGGTGTCTGGGACCACGTCCGCAAGCTGTTCGCGGAGACCACCGAGGCGAAGGTCCGCGGGTACGGCCCGGGCCGGTTCTCCTTCAACGTCAAGGGTGGTCGCTGCGAGGCGTGCTCGGGTGACGGCACCATCAAGATCGAGATGAACTTCCTCCCTGACGTGTACGTCCCCTGCGAGGTCTGCAAGGGCGCCCGGTACAACCGGGAGACCCTGGAGGTGCACTACAAGGGCAAGACCGTCTCGGACGTGCTGGAGATGCCGATCGAGGAGGCCGCCGAGTTCTTCTCCGCCATCCCGGCCATCCACCGGCACCTGAAGACGCTGGTCGACGTCGGCCTGGGCTACGTCCGCCTCGGGCAGCCCGCGCCGACCCTCTCCGGTGGTGAGGCGCAGCGGGTCAAGCTCGCCTCCGAGCTGCAGAAGCGCTCCACCGGGCGGACGGTCTACGTTCTCGACGAGCCGACCACCGGTCTGCACTTCGAGGACATCCGCAAGCTGCTGATGGTGCTGGAAGGGCTGGTCGACAAGGGCAACACGGTGATCACCATCGAGCACAACCTCGACGTGATCAAGACCGCGGACTGGCTGATCGACATGGGTCCCGAGGGCGGCCACCGGGGCGGCACCGTGCTGGCCACCGGCACCCCGGAGGAGGTCGCCGAGGTGGCCGAGAGCCACACCGGCGAGTTCCTGCGCCAGGTGCTCAAGCTCGACGGTGCGGCCAAGGGCGCCGCTGCCGCCACCACCCGGGCCGCCAAGGCCAACGGCGCGACCAAGGCCCGGGCCAGCCGGAAGGCGACGGCTGCCGCGCGCTGACCTCTGTCTGTGGTTTCTCGGGTGGGGCGGGTCGGTTGACGACCCGCCCCACCCCCATTTGCCGGGTCGGACGAGTGCCGCCGTGAACCATCCGGCACAGTTGCCCGTGTGGAGAAGTGTGTCGGCCATCTACCGGCGCAGCGGGCTAGAGAGAGGCGAGGCATGAGTGACGATCAGGCGTTGACCGGTTCGGGTACGCCGACACGTCGTACCCTGCTCACCGGCGCCGGGGCGGTCGGCGCGGCCGTCGTCCTGGCGGCCTGCGGTAGCGACGACGGTGGTGGCAGCGCCGCACCCACCAGCGGTGGCCCCGCCGTGCCCAGCACCGGAGACGCCGGCGGCGGCGATCGGCAGAATGCCCAGTCGGTGGCCACCACCGCCGACATCCCGGTCGGGGGCGGCAAGGTCCTCACCACCGCCGGGGTGGTCATCACCCAGCCGACGGCCGGCCAGTTCAAGGGCTTCAGCCCGATCTGTACGCACCAGAACTGCCCGGTGACGAACGTCGACGGCGGCACCATCAACTGCACCTGCCACGGCAGCAGGTTCTCGATCGAGGACGGCTCCGTGAAGGCCGGCCCGGCCACCAAGCCGCTGCCGCCGAAGAACATCAAGGTCACCGGCGACCAGATCTCGCTGGCCTGATCCGTAGCGGGGTCGGCGGACCGGGCCGGTCCGCCCCGCCGCGGCAAGGCCGAGCCGCGTTTCCGGAGGTCGGGGTGTCCGTGCCGGGCCGACACCCCGACCTCCGGGACGTGGAGTGGATCACGCGCCCGCGCTGGGCTGTCGGTGCTGCGGACTAGGCTTGGTGGCGTGGCTGACCCCTCGACCTACCGTCCCGCACCCGGCACCATCCCGGAGCTCCCGGGGGTCTACCGCTTCCGCGACGGTACCGGCCGGGTGATCTACGTCGGCAAGGCACGGAACCTGCGCAGCCGACTCAACTCCTACTTCGGTGACGTCTGGAACCTGCACGAGCGCACCCGCCAGATGGTCACCACCGCGGAGTCGGTGGACTGGATCACCGTCGGCACCGAGGTCGAGGCGCTCCAGCAGGAATTCACCTGGATCAAGCAGTACGACCCCCGGTTCAACGTCCGCTACCGCGACGACAAGTCGTACCCCTATCTCGCCGTCACCCTCGACGAGGAGTACCCACGGCTGCAGGTGATGCGCGGTGCCAAGCGCAAGGGCGTGCGCTACTTCGGCCCCTATTCGCACGCCTGGGCCATCCGGGAAACCCTCGACCTGCTGCTGCGGGTGTTCCCCGCCCGGACGTGCTCCGCCGGGGTGTTCAAGCGGGCCGGTCAGGTCGGGCGTCCCTGCCTGCTGGGCTACATCGGTAAGTGCTCGGCGCCGTGCGTCGGCACCGTCTCCGCCGACGAACACCGGGCCATCGTCGACGGGTTCTGCGACTTCATGGCCGGACGCACCGACACCATGGTCCGCAAGATCGAACGCGAGATGACCGAGGCGAGCGAGCAGTTGGAGTTCGAGCGGGCCGCCCGGCTGCGCGACGACGTGGCCGCACTGCGCCGAGCCATGGAGAAGCAGACCGTGGTGCTCGGCGACGGCACCGACGCCGACGTCGTCGCCTTCGCCGACGACCCGCTCGAAGCGGCCGTGCAGGTCTTCCACGTCCGCGACGGCCGGGTCCGTGGCCAGCGCGGCTGGGTGGTGGAGAAGACCGAGGACCTGACCACCGGAGACCTGGTCCACCACTTCTGCACCCAGGTTTACGGCGGCGAGCACGGCGAAGCCGACGTCCCCCGGGAGCTGCTGGTCCCCGAGCTGCCCGCGGATGCCGACGCGCTGGCCGACTGGCTCTCCGACCACCGGGGCAGTCGGGTGTCGCTGCGGGTGCCGCAGCGCGGCGACAAGCGCTCCCTGATGGAGACGGTGGAGCGCAACGCCAAGGACGCGTTGGCCCGGCACAAGCTGAAGCGCTCCGGTGACCTGACCACCCGGGGCAAGGCACTGGACGAGATCAGCGAGGCGCTGGGCATGAGCACCTCGCCGCTGCGCATCGAGTGTTTCGACATCTCCCAGATCCAGGGCACCGACGTGGTGGCCAGCATGGTGGTCTTCGAGGACGGGTTGCCCCGCAAGAGCGAGTACCGGCGGTTCATCGTCCGGGGCGCCACCGACGACCTCTCCGCGATGTCCGAGGTGCTCCGGCGCCGCTTCGCCCGCTACCTGGACGCCAGAGCCGAGACCGGCGAGGTGGGCGTGGAGTCGGCCGACGACGCGGCCACCCCTCCCGATGCGGCCACCGCTCAAGGCGCTGTCGAGCCGCAGGTCGGCGTCCTGATCGATCCGACCACCGGCAGGCCACGCAAATTCGCGTACCCGCCGCAACTGGTGGTCGTCGACGGCGGTGCCCCACAGGTCGCGGCCGCCGCGCAGGCCCTCGCCGACCTGGGCATCGACGACGTGGCCCTGTGCGGGCTGGCCAAGCGGCTGGAGGAGGTGTGGCTCCCCGACGACGAGTTCCCGGTCATCCTTCCGCGCACCTCGGAAGGGCTCTACCTGCTGCAACGGGTGCGTGACGAGGCCCACCGGTTCGCCATCACCTTCCACCGGCAGCGCCGCTCCAAGCGGATGACCGAGTCGGCGCTGGACCACGTACCCGGCCTGGGTGAGGTGCGTCGCAAAGCGCTGCTGCGGCACTTCGGTTCCCTCAAGCGACTCTCGGCCGCGACGGTCGAAGAGATCACCGAGGTGCCGGGGGTGGGCCGGCGCACCGCCGAGGCGATCCTGACCGCCCTGGACAAGGACACGAAGGCCGGCGACGGCCCGGACGCGAAGCCCAGCACCTGATCCCGTGATGTCGGGGTGTCCCGGCGCAACGGCGGGCGTGATCGACTCGGGTTTTCATGATGTCGGGGTGTCCCTGGCATCGGGACCCCGCGTTTTCCTGAAACGCGAGTCGATCACGCCGCTGTGTCCGCCGTGTCGGGTCCGCCAACCACGGCGGGCCGGTGGTTTGTCGGGTTTGAGCGGTCTGTCGCGGTGGTCGGGGCCGGTGAGCCCGTTCGTCGGCCGTGTCGGTTTCGCGCGGCGGGTTCTGCCCCGACTCCTCGGGTTCCACCGCGCGGACGGGCGCAGGTGGGCGTGATCGACTCGGGTTTCAGGATGTCGGGGTGTTGCGGGCAGTGGGATACCGCGTTTTCCTGAAACGCGAGTCGATCATCCCGCGGTGCCCGCGGTGTCGGGTTTGCCAACCACGTCGGGCGGGTGGTTTGTCGGGTTTGGGGGTGGGTGTCGGGTGGTCGGGGCCACCCCGGCGGCGGAATCGCCGGCCGGGTGGGGTCGTTATACCTGGCAGACCACCGTGGCCCCCGGCCCGGTGCGGCAGCCGCCGGGAACACCCGGCCGGCCGCCCCGGTTACACCCCCTGCGACGCCCGAGCAGGTCCCTGCGGATCGCCGGCGTTGCCGTGAACTTCCCCCCGCACGGCCCCGCACCCCCCGGACGTCGTGTGGGCATCCCCCGATGCAGAGGAGCACGCCATCATGCGTACCGATCTGATCCGTAAGACCGCCCTGACCGCTGCTGGTCTCGCGTTCACCGGCGGCGCCATCGCCGGCCCCGTCACCGCCGCCTACGCCGCGTCGGACGCCAAGCCGACCACCCAGACCCAGACCGACCGCAAGGGCGGTCATGGTGAGCGGGAGCTGGGTGTGCGCTACGAAGCCCAGCCGAACTTCTACTACTGCGGCCCCGCCGCGACCCGTAACGCCCTGTCCGTGCAGGGCAAGGACATCAACGTTGACGACATGGCCAAGGAGATGGGCACCACCGAGGCCGGCACCAACTCCATCAACGACATCACCCCCGTACTGAACAAGGAAACCGGCAAGGCCGACGCCTACCACTCCGTCGAGATCAGCTCCCCGGACGCCGACGCGAAGCAGACCGACCAACTGCGCACCGACATCGTCCGCACCGTGGACGACGGGCGGGCCGTGGTCGCGAACATCGCCGGGACCAGCACCGACACCAACGGCGTCAACCACTCCTACGAGGGCGGGCACTACATCAGCGTCGTCGGCTACCACGACAACGGCAACACCGTCACCATCGCCGACTCCGCCGACCCCAACCAGGCCGCCTACCAGATCAGCGTCGAACACCTCGCCGACTGGATCGCCACCCGCGGCTACGCCACCAGCTGACAACCGCACCACCACACACCAACCGAAAGGGCCGGACCCCACCACCGGGGCCCGGCCCTTCGGCATACCCAAAAGGTGTGCTCAGTCGGTGGCGAGGACGGAGAGGATCTGTTCGCCGTACTTGGCGAGTTTGTTCTCGCCGACCCCGCTGACCCGGGACAGGTCGGCCAGTGTGCGGGGCGCGTCGCTGGCGATCTGTCGCAGGGTGGCGTCGTGGAAGATCACGTACGCCGGGACGCCCTGTTCCTTGGCGGTGGTGGCACGCCAGGCGCGCAGCCGCTCGAACAGTGACGCGGCGGCCGGGGTCAGCTCGGCCACGACGGTGGACGAGCCGCGCGGCTTCGATGAGCGGCTCGACGCCGGCTTCTCCGGTTCGCGGCGCATGGTGACCGTGCGCCGGCGACCGAGGACGTCGGCGCTCGCCTCGGTCAGCGCCAGCGTGCCGTAGTCGCCCTCCACGGCGAGGAGCCCTTCGGCGAGCAGTTGCCGGACCACACCCCGCCACTCGGCCTCGCTGAGTTCGGTGCCGATGCCGAAGACGGTCAGGGAGTCGTGACCGTACTGGCCGATTTTGTCGGTCTGCTTGCCGAGCAGGATGTCGATGCAGTGCCCGGCGCCGAAGCGCTGGTTGCGTTCGCGGTCGAGGCGGTAGACGGTGGAGAGCAGCTTCTGGGCGGCGACGGTGCCGTCCCAGGACTCCGGTGGGGTGAGGCAGGTGTCGCAGTTGCCGCAGGCGGTTGTGGTCGTCTCGCCGAAGTATTCGAGCAGTTGGACGCGGCGGCAGCGGACTGTCTCGCAGAGGGCGAGCATCGCGTCCAGGTGGGCGGCCAGGTTGCGGCGGTGGGCGAGGTCACCGTCGGACGTCTCGATCATCTTGCGTTGCTGGACGACGTCCTGCAGCCCGTACGCCAGCCAGGCGGTGGACGGCAGGCCGTCGCGGCCGGCGCGGCCGGTCTCCTGGTAGTAGCCCTCGACGGACTTGGGTAGGTCGAGGTGGGCGACGAACCGGACGTCGGGTTTGTCGATGCCCATGCCGAAGGCGATGGTGGCGACCATGACCAGGCCGTCTTCGCGCAGGAAGCGCTGTTGGTTGGCGGCGCGGGTGCCGGCGTCCAACCCAGCGTGGTACGGCAGGGCGGCGACACCGTTGGCGGTGAGGAACTCGGCGGTCTTGTCGACCGAGGCCCGGGACAGGCAGTAGACGATGCCGGCGTCGCCGGGGTGCTCGTCGCGCAGCAGGGTCAGCAGTTGCTTGCGGGGTTCCCGTTTGGGCACGATCCGGTACTGGATGTTGGGTCGGTCGAAGCTGGCCACGAAGTGGCGGGCGTCGTCGAGCTTGAGCCGGGTGGCGATCTCGGTGCGGGTGGCGCTGGTCGCGGTGGCGGTCAGCGCGATGCGGGGGACCTGCGGCCAGCGTTCGTGCAGCATCGACAGCGCGAGGTAGTCAGGGCGGAAGTCGTGCCCCCACTGGGACACGCAGTGCGCCTCGTCGATCGCGAACAGGGCGATGCGCCCCCGGTCGAGCAGGGCGAGGGTGGACCGGACGCCGAGTGCCTCCGGGGCGAGGTAGAGCAGGTCCAGTTCGCCGGCGACGAAGGCGGCCTCCACCCGCCGCCGGGCGTCCAGGGTCTGGGTGGAGTTGAGGAACCCGGCCCGGACGCCGACGGCGGTGAGGGCGTCGACCTGGTCCTGCATGAGCGCGATCAGCGGGGAGACGACGACGGCGACGCCGTCGCGGACCAGGGCGGGGATCTGGTAACACAGGGACTTGCCGCCACCGGTGGGCATCAACACCAGCGCGTCACCGCCAGCGACCACATGGTCGATCACGTCCTGCTGGAAGCCACGGAACGCGTCGTAGCCGAAGACCCGGCCCAGCACATCCAGGGCGTCGGAGGCGGTACGCAGGTCGGTGGGAGAAGCCATCCGGGGAGTCTACGAGCCGACCCCGACAGCGCCCGTGCGGCGCACCCGGTCCGGGTGCGCCCACGGGTGTGGTGGTCAGCCGGGCTGGCTGGACCGGTTGGCCAGGCCGCGCGGCGGGGCCTTCATTCCGACCACGATGTCGACGATCTCGATGTAGCGGGCCTTGTTGCCCATCCGGAAGGCGGTGGCCGCCGCGTTGATCTCCTCGAGGGTGTCGGCTTCGACCATGGTGACCTGGTCGTACTTGCCGTTCACCCCGGTGCAGACGACGTGGGTGAGCTGCTTGGCGAAGCGGCCCAGGTCGCGGGCGTGCTCGGCGGAGATCTCGTGGATGCCTTCGCGGCCGAGGGCGAAGTACTCGGGGCTGATCCGCATGAACAGGAAGCCAACGTATTTGTTCTTGTCCGCCAGGTCGTGCATCGCGCCTCCCATATGTTGGCCTTGACCTGCGGTGATCGCAATGAGCGTATAGACGATTACTGATCGTCATCAAGCGTGTGCGCTGTCGGGAGGGCGACCGTCGAACGGCCCGTCGGTGCCGCCCGGCCACGGGTGCCCGGCCGCGGGCCGTTGGCGGGATAGAGTCGCTGATTGACCAATCGCGGCCGAGGGTGGCCGCGGCGCCACGGCTTGGGGGTACTGGTGAGCGAGGCGCGCACAGCCGGTGACCGGATTGACGGCACGGCTGCCGATGACGAGCAGTTGGCGGCCGAGTCGGAGACCACCCTGGTGGTGGTCACCGGCGTCTCCGGGGGTGGCCGCAGCACGGTCGCCCGGGCGTTGGAGAACGTCGGCTACTACGTCGTGGACAACCTGCCGCAGGCCTTGATGCTGGACATGGCCGAGCTGGCCTTCAAGGCGGGCGGTGCGGCCCGGCGTACCGCGATGGTGCTGGACGTGCGGTCGCGGGCCTTCTCCACCGATCTGGCCGGGGCGATCCGGGAGCTCAAGGAGCGCGGGTTCTCGCCCCGGGTGGTCTTCGTTGACGCCGACGACGAGGTGCTGATCCGTCGGTTCGAGAGCGTTCGGCGGTCGCACCCGTTGCAGGGGGACGGGCGGCTGGCCGACGGCATCGCCGTGGAGCGCGGCCTCCTGGAGGAGGCGCGCGACCAGGCCGACGTGATCATCGACACCAGCCATCTGAACGTCAACCAGCTCCGACGTCGCATCGAGGAGCTGTTCGGCGGCGAGGACGCCCGTCGGCTGCGGGTGACGGTGCTGTCGTTCGGCTTCAAGTACGGCCTGCCGCCGGACGCCGATTTCGTGCTGGACGCCCGCTTCCTGCCCAACCCGTACTGGGTGCCGGAGCTGCGTGAGCACACCGGGCGGGAGGAGGCGGTCAGCGCGTACGTGCTGGGCCAGGAGGGCGCGGACGCGTTCGTCGCCTCGTACGCCGACCTGGTCAACGCCACCACGGCCGGCTTCGAGCGGGAGGGCAAGCGCTACCTCACGGTCGCCGTGGGCTGCACCGGTGGCAAGCACCGCAGTGTGGCCATCGCCGAGGAGTTGGCCAGCCGACTGCGTCACTCCGGGCTGGCGGCGAACGCCCAGCACCGCGACCTGGGGCGGGAATGACGACCCGGCGGGTGGTCGCGTTCGGCGGCGGGCACGGGCTCTCCGCCTCGTTGCGTGCGCTGCGCCACTGCGCCCCCGAACTCGACCTCGACATCACCGCGGTGGTCACGGTGGGCGACGACGGTGGGTCCAGTGGCCGACTGCGGGCCGAGCGGGGTGGCCTGCCGCCGGGAGATCTGCGCCAGGCGCTGGTGGCGTTGGCCGGGGATCATCCGGCCACCCGGCGCAGCGCCGGGCTGTTCCAGCACCGCTTCGCCGCCGTACCGGTGGGGGTGCCGCGATCCGACGGGGCCGACCTGGGCCCGGCGGCGGGCGACGACCCGGAGCGGGGCGGCGTGCCCGCGCGCGGCACCGACGGGGTGTCGGCCGGCACCGACGGTCTGACCGGGCACGCGGTGGGCAACCTGGTGCTCTGCGGTCTCATGGAGCTGCTCGGCGACCCGGTGGCCGCGCTGGAGCACGCCGGCGCGATGCTCGGCGCGGTCGGGCGGGTGTTGCCGATGTCCCGTCAACCGGTCGGCATCGAGGCGCGGGTACGCGGAGCCGACGCGGCCGCCCCGGACGAGGTGCGCACGGTGCGTGGCCAGCACCAGGTGGCCGTGACCACCGGGCGGGTCGAGTCGCTGCGCCTCACCCCGAGCGCCCCACCGGCCTGCGCCGAGGCCATCGAGGCGATCCGGGCCGCCGACTGGTTGATCTTCGGGCCGGGCAGTTGGTACACGAGTGTGCTTCCACACCTGCTGGTGCCGCAGCTGGCCGACGCGATCGTGTCCAGCTCGGCCCGGCGGCTGGTCACGTTGAACCTCGCCGCGGAGAAGGAGACCCTCGGGCTCTCCGTCGCCGACCACCTCGCGGCGCTGCACTGGTACCTTCCCGAGCTCAAGGTGGATCTCGTGCTCGCCGACGCCAAGGCGGTGGGTGACCCCGAACCGGTCGAACGTGCGGCAGAATCGCTGGGTGCCCGCCTGGTCCTCGCCCCCGTCGCCGTTGTCGACGGGACTCCCCGCCATGATCCGGCTGCCCTGGGCGCCGCGCTGGTGCCTGTCCTGGGCGCCGATCGTTAGACACGTACGTAATCTCCGGCGACACGCCGGAACAGGTCCGTGAGGGGACGCACAATGGCGATGACGGCCGCGGTCAAGGACGAGCTGAGTCGGGTCGACGTGCCCAAGCCCTGCTGCCGGCGGGCGGAGATGGCCGCGCTGCTGCGCTTCGCTGGCGGGCTGCACATCGTCTCCGGCCGCGTGGTGGTGGAGGCTGAACTGGACACCGGGGCGGTGGCCCGGCGGTTGCGCCGGGAGATCGCCGAGGTCTACGGCTACCCCAGCGAGATCCACGTGCTGGCCTCCGGTGGGCTGCGCAAGGGCAGCCACTTCATCGTGCGGGTGGTCAAGGACGGCGAGGCCCTGGCGCGGCAGACCGGCCTGCTCGACGTGCGGGGTCGCCCGGTGCGCGGGCTGCCCCCGCACGTGGTGGCGGCCAACGTCTGCTGCGCGGTCTCCGCGTGGCGGGGCGCGTTCATGGCCCACGGCTCGCTCACCGAGCCGGGCCGCTCCAGCGCGTTGGAGATCACCTGCCCGGGGCCGGAGTCGGCGTTGGCGCTGGTCGGCGCGGCCCGCCGCATCGGCATCACCGCGAAGAACCGTGAGGTGCGTGGGGTGGACCGGGTGGTCGTCAAGGACGGTGACGCGATCGCCGCGCTGCTCACCCGGATTGGCGCGCACTCCAGCGTGCTGGCCTGGGAGGAGCGTCGGGTACGCCGTGAGGTGCGCGCCACGGCCAACCGGCTCGCCAACTTCGACGACGCCAACCTGCGCCGTTCGGCGCGGGCGGCGGTCGCCGCCGCCGCACGGGTCACCCGTGCGCTGGAGATCCTCGCCGACGAGGCGCCCAACCACCTGACCGACGCCGGGCGGCTGCGCCTGGAGCACCGGCAGGCGTCGCTGGAGGAGTTGGGCGCGCTGGCCGACCCCCCGCTGACCAAGGACGCCATCGCGGGGCGGATCCGCCGGCTCCTGGCGTTGGCCGACAAGCGGGCGCGCGACCTTGGCATCCCGGATACGGAAGCAGCCGTCACGCCCGACATGCTCGTGGTCTGATAGGACGGTGGGGCCGCACGGTGCGTCCGGGAGCACGACCCGGCGCAGCGTGGTCTCGCACGCTCGGATAAGGTCGCTGAGTACGGCAAGGGGGCCGACACCGGCACTTCTCGTCGTGCCCACCGCCTCGGGCGGTCAGGTCCTCAGACCGCGCGGCGGGGTGGCCGAGATGAACCGTCGACGGCCGGCTCCAAACGGTCGGCGCACACCATTCCCGCCGGCCCGTTGTCTGAAGCCGGCGGACCAGAACGCGAGGAGATGGGACCTGTGACCATCCGGGTTGGCATCAACGGCTTTGGCCGAATCGGCCGTAACTTCTTCCGGGCAGTGCTGGCGTCTGACGCCGACATCGAGGTCGTGGCGGTCAACGACCTGACCGACAACGGCACGCTCGCCCACCTGCTCAAGTACGACAGCATCCTCGGTCGCCTGCCGTACGAGGTCAAGGCCACCGCCGACGAGATCACCGTCGGTGGCAAGACCATCAAGGCGTACGCCGAGAAGGACCCGTCGAAGCTGCCGTGGGGCGAGGTCGGCGCTGACGTCGTCATCGAGTCGACCGGCTTCTTCACCGACGCCACCAAGGCCAAGGCGCACGTCGACGGCGGGGCCAAGAAGGTCATCATCTCCGCCCCGGCGAAGAACGAGGACGTCACCGTGGTCATGGGTGTCAACCACGACACCTACGACCCGGCGAAGCACACCATCATCTCCAACGCCTCGTGCACCACGAACTGCCTCGCCCCGATGGCGAAGGTCCTGCACGACACGTTCGGCATCCAGCACGGTCTGATGACGACGATCCACGCGTACACCCAGGACCAGAACCTCCAGGACGCGCCGCACTCGGATCTGCGTCGGGCCCGGGCCGCCGCGCTGAACATCGTGCCGACCTCCACCGGCGCCGCCAAGGCGATCGGCCTGGTCCTGCCGGACCTCAAGGGCAAGCTCGACGGCTACGCCCTGCGGGTGCCGATCCCGACCGGCTCGGTCACCGACCTCACCGTCAACGTGGGCCGCGAGACCACCGTGGACGAGGTCAACGCCGCGCTGAAGGCCGCCGCGGACGGCCCGCTCAAGGGCATCCTGGTCTACAACGAGGACCCGATCGTCTCCACCGACATCGTGACCGACCCGGCGTCGTGCATCTTCGACGCGCCGCTGACCAAGGTCGTCGGCAACCAGGTCAAGGTCGTCGGCTGGTACGACAACGAGTGGGGCTACTCCAACCGCCTGGTCGACCTCGTCAAGCTGGTCGGTTCGTCGCTGTGAGCATCCGGACCCTCGACGACCTGCTCGCCGAGGGGGTGTCGGGTCGGCGCGTGCTGGTGCGCGCCGACCTGAACGTCCCGCTCGACAAGCAGACCGGTGCCATCACCGACGACGGCCGCATCCGGGCGGTGCTGCCGACCCTCGGCGCGCTGGTCGAGGCCGGCGCGAAGGTGGTCGTCTGCTCGCACCTGGGCCGCCCGAAGGGCGCTCCGGACCCGCAGTTCAGCCTGAGCCCGGTCGCCGGGCGGCTCGGTGAGCTGCTCGGCGCGCCGGTGCGCTTCGCCACCGACACTGTCGGTGACTCCGCCAGCTCCACCGTGGCCGATCTGGCCGACGGCCAGGTCGCTCTGCTGGAGAACCTGCGCTTCAACGCCGGTGAGACCAGTAAGGACGACGCCGAGCGGGGCGCCTTCGCCGACCAGCTCGCCGCGTTCGGCGACGCGTACGTGGACGACGCGTTCGGTGCCGTGCACCGCAAGCACGCCAGCGTCTTCGACGTGCCGGCCCGGTTGCCGCACGTCGCGGGTCGGCTGGTGCTGCGTGAGGTGGAGGTGCTCTCCAAGCTCACCGGTGCCCCCGAGCGCCCGTACGTGGTGGTGCTCGGTGGGTCGAAGGTGTCCGACAAGCTCGCCGTGATCGAGGCGCTGCTGCCCACTGTCGATCGGCTGCTCATCGGCGGTGGGATGTGCTTCACCTTCCTCAAGGCCCAGGGCCTGGAGGTGGGCACGTCGCTGCTGGAGAAGGACATGGTCGAGACCTGCCGCAACCTGCTGGAGCGGTCCGGCGGCAAGATCATGCTTCCGGTCGACGTGGTGGTGGCTGACGCGTTCGCTCCGGACGCGGCGCACGACACGGTCCGGGTCGACGGCATCCCGAGTCACCGGCTCGGCCTGGATGTCGGCCCGGAGACGGTGGCTGGCTTCAGCGCCGCGCTGTCCCAGGCGAAGACGATCTTCTGGAACGGCCCGATGGGCGTGTTCGAGATGGCGGCCTTCGCGGCCGGCACCCGGGGGATCGCCGAGGCGATCACCAAGGCCGACGCGTTCAGTGTCGTCGGTGGCGGTGACTCCGCGGCTGCGGTCCGTGCCCTGGGCCTGGACGAGTCGTCCTTCGGGCACATCTCCACCGGCGGTGGCGCCTCCCTGGAATACCTCGAGGGCAAGACCCTCCCCGGCATCGCGGCCCTGGAGAACTGAATGTCGAGCACCACCCGCCGGCCGCTGATGGCCGGCAACTGGAAGATGAACCTCAACCACCTTGAGGCCAACCTGCTGGTGCAGAAGCTGGCGGCGAGCCTCACCGAGAAGCAGCTCACGGCCGTCGAGACGGTCGTGCTGCCGCCCTTCACCGACCTGCGCACCGTGCAGACCGCGGTGGACGGGGACAAGCTGCTGATCGGCTACGGCGCGCAGGACATCTCCCCGCACGCGTCCGGCGCGTACACCGGGGACATCTCCGGGCCGATGCTGGCCAAGCTCGGCTGCACCTACGTGGTGGTCGGGCACTCCGAGCGGCGGGCCTACCACCACGAGGACGACACGGTGGTCAACGCCAAGGTCAAGGCGGCGTTGACGCACGGTTTGACGCCGATCCTCTGCGTGGGGGAGGGGCTGGACATCCGCGAGCAGGGCACCCATGTGGCGCACTGCTCCGACCAGCTCGACGGGGGCCTCGCCGGGCTCACCCCGGAGCAGGTGCGGCAGGTCGTGATCGCGTACGAGCCGGTCTGGGCGATCGGCACGGGCAAGACCGCCACCCCGGACGACGCCCAGGAGGTCTGTGGGGCGGTGCGTCAGCGGCTGGCGGAGCGTTTCGACCAGGAGACGGCCGACCAGGTTCGGGTCCTCTACGGCGGCTCGGTCAAGGCGTCCAACATCGCCTCGATCATGGGCCAATCGGACGTGGACGGGGGCCTGGTGGGGGGCGCCAGCCTGGACGCGGAGGAATTCGCGCAGATCTGCCGGTTCCCGGAGCACCTCGCCCGCTGATCGCTCGGTATCCTGGACACCGCCCGTCCGCCGGTCGGTGCCGCCGTGCCCGATCAGACCGGGCGAGGATCGCTACGAGAGGAACTGACCCCAGCCATGCCGATCTGGTTCGCATACACGTTGATCGTGTTGCTGGTCATCACGAGCATTCTGCTCACCCTGCTGATCCTGCTGCACCGCGGCAAGGGTGGCGGTCTGTCGAGCATGTTCGGCGGTGGCGTCAGCTCCAGCCTCGCCGGCTCCTCGGTCGCGGAGAAGAACCTGGACCGCTACACCGTCCTGGTGAGCGTCGTCTGGTTCGCCGCGATCGTCGGGCTCGGGCTCTGGCTGCGCCTCCAAATGAACAGCGGCGTCTGAGCAGGCTCAGTTAGTCGTACAATCTGCGCGCGGTCCGTCACTCGACGGGCCGCGCGCAGGCTTTTCTCCGCTGCACCGCGTCGCCCGCCGCTCACCCCCTCAGACGGCGGGTCCCCTCCGACGACAGGAGCGAGCAGCCGTGCCGAGTGGCAACGTTATCCGGGGAGCCCGAGTCGGGTCCGCACCCATGCGCCCGGACGAACGGCACCAACCCGCCCCCCGACAGGACGTCACCTACTGGTGCCGTAACGACCACCGGGTCGACATCCGGATCAGCGCGGACGTCGAGCCGCCTTCCCTGTGGGACTGCCCCCGCTGCGGGCTGCCCGCCGGCCGGGACGCCCAGAACCCGCCCGGCCGCGTCCGCGCCGAACCGTACAAGAGCCACCTGGCGTACGTGAAGGAGCGGCGCACCGCCGAGGAGGGGGAGGCCCTGTTGAACGAGGCGCTCGCCGCTCTGCGGCGCCGACGCGGCGAGTAGCGGGCCGCGCTCAGCGCAGGCTGCGCAGTCGGGCGGGCACGTCGGCTGCCGCCGCCCGGTCCAGCAGCCAGCGGGTGCGGTCCACGCCGCGTACGCCGGCCGCTGGCAACTGCACCGGCCCGGCGCCGGCCAACGCCATGCCCACCGCGCGGGCCTTGTCGGCGCCGCCGGCCACCAGCCAGACCTCCTCGGCGGTGTTGATCGCCGGCAGGGTGAGGGTGGTCCGCGTCGGCGGCGGCTTGGGGCTGCCCCGCACCGCGCTGACCGGCCGGGTCTCGTAGCCCACCGGGTGCTCGGGGAAGACCGACGCCACGTGGCCGTCCTCGCCGACGCCCAGCATCAGCACGTCGAAGTGCGGCAGCGTGGCGTGCCCGGGCCGGGCGGCGCGGGCCAGCTCCTCCGCGTACGCGGCGGCCGCCGCCTCGGGGTCGTTGCCGGCCGGGCCGTCCGAGGCCGGCATCGCGTGCACCCGGGCCGGGTCCAGGGGCACCACGTCCAGCAGGGCGGCACGGGCCTGGGTCTCGTTGCGGTCCGGATCACCGGCGGGCAGGAACCGCTCGTCGCCCCACCACACGTCGACCCGGGACCAGTCCACCGCGTCGCGGGCCGGCAGCGTCGCCACCGCCCGGTACACGGCTGCGGCGATCCGACCGCCGGTGAGCACCACCGAGGCTTCGCCCCGGTCGGCCTGGGCGTCGAGCAGCTTCACCAGCAGCCGGGCCGCCACGGCCTGCGCCAGCAGGTCGGCGTCGGCGTGCACGGCGACACTCGCCTCACTCATGGTTGCGCCTTCGTTTCCCGACCGCGGGGCGGTCGCTGTCGTGCCCGGGGCGGTTGCCCGAGGTGGTGGGGCGGAAACCCCGGAGATTGCGGGGCAGGGCCGGCGTGTACCGGCCCTGCCCGACGTCGTGGCCCCGGCGGGGCTCAGCCCTCGCCGCTCGTGCTGGCGTGCGCGGTGACCCCGGCCTCGGCGCGCTTCGCGGTGGCCGGATCCTTCCAGACGTGGACCCGCTGCGCGGGGCGCTGGTCCAACCCCCGCAGCCCGACCGTCGCGCCCAGCGCCTCCGCGTACACCTGGTCGGCGTCCAGCCGGCGCAGCTCCTCGGCCAGTTCGTCGCCGAGCGGGCGGCGAACCAGCGGCAGAGCCCGGTCATCCTGGCCGGTACGCCGGAACACGGCCATGCTGTCCTCGCGGGTCAGCGTCAGCTGATCGCCGTTGGCGCAGCTGAGCTGCACCTCCCGCATGCGGGGGACATCGTTGCTGTCCACCCGGCGCGGGGTGATGCCGAGCCGGCTGGACAGCCAACCGGCCATCAGCAGCGCCGTCGGGTCGGTGGGCGGCGCGACGATCGTCGCCTCGGTGACCTGCTCGTTGGTGGTGTCGAACGCCCCGGCGACCAGGGTGCGCCACGGGGTGATCCGGGTCCACGCCAGGTCGGTGTCGCCCGGGGCGTAGTCGCGGGCACGCTGCCGCAGCGCCTCCACCGGGTCGGCGGCCTGGGCGGAGTCGGTGATCCTCCGGTCGGCCACCACCCCGAGGAAGTCGGTGGCGATCTCCGCCGGCGGCTCACCGTGCCACCAGGTGACCACCGGCACGTCGGGAACGAGCAGCGGCATCACGACCGACTCGGCGTGCAGGGCCAACCGGCCGTACATCCGGGTGACCACCGCCTCGCACGGGCCGAGCCGACCACCGACCACGATCTCCGCGTCCAGCCGGTTGCGGTCCCGCTCGATCTCCGAGCGGACCACCACCACCAGCCGGCACGGGTGCGCGGCGGCGGCGATCGTCGCCGCCGCCTCCGCCTCCCGGACCCGCTTCTCGTCCACGACCACGATCAGGGTCAGCGCCATGCCGCTGGCCACCCCGCCGGCGCTGCGCCGCTCGGCGGCGAGCGCCTTGACCACCTCGTTGCCGGTGGTGTCCCACAACCCGATCATGCTCTCCTCCAGGCGCGACCCTCGCGGGCCAGCATCTCGTCGGAGGCCCGCGGGCCCCACTCGCCGGCCCGGTACGGCTCCGGCGTGGTGCCCTCCCAGGCGTGCTCCAGCGGGTCGATCACCTGCCAGCTCTGCTCGACCTCGGCCGCGTCGGGGAACAGGGTGCGATCGCCGATCAGCACGTCCAGGACCAGACGCTCGTACGCCTCAGGGCTGGACTCGGTGAACGCCTCGCCGTACTGGAAGTCCATCGCGATGTCGCGGACCTCCATGGTCGTGCCCGGCACCTTCGAGCCGAACTTGAGCACCACACCCTCGTCCGGCTGCACCCGGATGACCAGCTGGTTGTTGCCCAGCGACTCCATGTCGGCGTCGTTGAACGGCAGGTGCGGCGCCTTCTTGAACATGATGGCGACCTCGGTGACCCGCCGGGGCAGCCGCTTGCCGGCCCGGATGTAGAACGGCACCTCCGCCCAGCGGCGGTTCTGGATGCCCAGCCGCACCGCCACGTACGTCTCGGTGGTGGAGTCGGCGGGGACGTCCTGCTCGTCCAGGTAACCGACCGCGCGTTCGCCGCCGACCCAGCCGGGCAGGTACTGACCGCGGACGGTGTCCCGGGCGACGTCCTTGGGCAGGGTGATGGCCTTGAGGACCTTCAGCTTCTCGGCCCGGATCTCGTCGGCGTCGAAGCTGGTCGGCTCCTCCATCGCGACCAGGGCGAGGAGCTGGAGAAGGTGGTTCTGCAACACGTCACGGGCGGTGCCGACGGTGTCGTAGAAGCCGGCGCGGGTGCCGATGCCGACGTCCTCCGCCATGGTGATCTGCACCGAGTCGACGTACTTGGAGTTCCACAACGGCTCGAACAGGTTGTTGGCGAACCGCAGGGCGAGGATGTTCTGAACCGTCTCCTTGCCCAGGTAGTGGTCGATCCGGAAGACGTCCTCCCGGGTGAACACGTCGTCGACGAGGTCGTTGAGCGCCTTCGCCGACGGCAGGTCGTTGCCGAACGGCTTCTCCACCACGACCCGGCGCCAACCGCCGGACTTGTTGTTGTCGGCCATTCCGGTGCGGGCCAACTGCTTGAGGACGACCGGGAACGCGGCCGGCGGGATGGAGAAGTAGAACGCCGCGTTGCCGGTGATGCCGTGGGTCTGCCGCAGGTCGTCCAACGTCGAGGCGAGGGAGTCGAAGGCGTCGTCGTCGTCGAACGACCCGCCGACGAACTTGATGTTTCCGGCCAGCCGCGCCCACACCTCGTCCCGCCACGGGGTGCGGGCGTGCTTGCGGGCCGCCTCGCAGGCCAACGTCTCGAAGTCGCCGTCACCCCAGTCGCGGCGCGCGAACCCGAGCACCACGAAGCCCGGCGGCAACAGCCCCCGGTTGGCCAGGTCGTAGACCGCGGGGAGCAGCTTCTTGCGGGCCAGGTCGCCGGTCACCCCGAAGATCACCAGAGCGCACGGCTCCGGGATCCGGGGCAACCGGCGGTCCTGCGGGTCGCGCAGCGGGTTCACCGGGCCACCTTCGTTCGCGACTGCGGGGGCTCGCAACCCCGGCTCACTCCTCGCGCTCACCGAGCCGCCTCCTCGCTTCCGCCTCAGTCACGTCGTCCATCCTCACGCCCGTAGATCACCGGCCGCGTCCAGTAGCTGGGCGACACCGGCGGCCCGGTCGGTCAGGTGCAACCGCAGCACCGGCCGGTCCCGACCGGCGAGCGCCTGCCGGTCCCCGGCGGCCTGCGCCGCCTGCAGCTCACCGAAGGTGTACGGCTTGCCCGGCACCTCCAGGTCCTCGGCGACCGCGCCGGTCACCTGGAGGTAGCTGCCGACCTGCGGACCACCCTTGTGGTACTGACCGGTCGAGTGCAGGAACCGTGGACCCCAGCCGAAGGTGACCGGCCGCCCGCCCGCCTGGGCCAGCAACGGTCGCAGCCGGGCCGCGTCGGCGTCGGCGAACCGGTCGAGGTACGCCATCACCGCGAGGTAGCCGTCGTCGCCCAGCCCGTCGAGCAGCCAGCGCAGCACCCCGGCCAGGTCCCCGGGCGCGCCCTGCGGGGCGTACACCTCGATCGCGCCCTCGGTGAACGACGGCGTCTCCGCCGGCAGGCCCGAGGCCAGGATCTTGTTGGTGTTCTCCTTGGACTCGGTGACGTTCGGCTGGTTGAACGGGTCGATGCCGAGCACCACCCCGGCCACCGCGGTGGCGTACTCCCAGGCCAGGAACTGCGCGCCCAGCGGGCCGTTGACGGCCACGTCCGGCGCGCCACCGCCGCCCGGCACGTCACCGGCGGTCAGCGCGCCGCCGTAGCTGACGGTCAGCACGTCCGCGCCGGTGGCACCGGGACTCTGCGGGGACTCCACGACCACCGGAAGGATGCCCACACCGGCCTTGCCGGTCGACTCGGCGATCAACTGCTCGGCCCAGTCGCCGAGCCCGTCGATGCCGGTGCCGTCGGAGACCAGGGCGACCTTGTCCCGGGCCAGCGTGGCCGCGGCACCCAGGGCGGCGCCCAACGCCAGCGCCGGGTTGTTCTGGTCCGCGCCGAGCGAGGTGGCCAGCGCGTCGGCCTGGTCGAGCAGTTCCGCGACCTCGACCCCGGCCAGCGCCGAGGGCACCAGACCGAACGCGGTCAGCGCCGAGTACCGGCCACCGACGTTCGGGTCGGCGAGCACGGTGAACGCGCCCATCTCGGCCGCGGTCGTCTCCAACGGCGAACCCGGGTCGGTGACGATGACGAAGTGCCGGCCGGCCTCCGCCTCGGTCATCCCGGCGTCCAGGAACGCCTGCCAGTAGGCGCGCCGGTGGCTGTCGGTCTCCACCGTCGACCCGGACTTGCTGGCCACCACCACGACGGTGCGCTCCAGCCGGTCACCCAGCGCCGCCCGGACCTGACCCGGGTCGGTGGTGTCCAGCACGGTCAGCGGGCGACCCAGCGTCCGGGTGATCACCTCGGGGGCCAGCGACGAGCCGCCCATGCCGGCGAGCACCACATGGTCCAGGTCGCCCAGCTCGGCGGTCAGCTCGGCCAACTGCACGAGCAGCTCGCGGCTGCGCCGGTGGGTGTCCACCCAGCCCAGCCGGATCTTCGCCTCGGCTTCGGCGTCCGGACCCCACAGGCTCGCGTCCTTGCCGGCCAGCTTGCCCGGGACGCCGGCCTTGATCAGCGCCTCCCGGGTCGAGGCCGGCGCGGCCTTGTCGACCGCGTCGGCGCCGTACACGGAGAGCCCGGCAGCTCCCTCCACCGGCCCCTTGAGCAGATCGCTCATGCCGTCACTCCGCTTCGCTGCGTGCCGTCATGAGGCACCTTCGCACTGAGCTTGCTGATTCGCTCGCTGCGCTCGCTCATGCCGGCACTCCGCTTCGCTGCGTGCCGTCATGAGGCACCTTCGCACTGAGCTTGCTGATTCGCTCGCTGCGCTCGCTCATGCGCCACCGGCCTTCTCGGCGGCCTTGGCGCTGCCCTTGGCCGCCTTGTTCGGAGCGCCCTTGCCCTTGCCGGCGGCGTCCAGAGACTTGCTGACGCCGTCGAGCAGCTCCTGCCAGCTGGCCTCGAACTTCTCCACGCCCTCGCGCTCCAGCGTGGCGATCACGTCGGCCATGTCCACCCCGGCCGACTCCAGGTCCGCGAAGACCTTGCGGGCCGCGTCGTAGGCGCCGGTGACGGTGTCGGGGAGGGTCTCACCGTGATCGGCGTACGCGTGGATGACCGACTCCGGCATCGTGTTGACCGTGCCGGGCGCGATCAGCTGCTCGACGTAGATGACGTCCCGGTAGTCCGGGTTCTTCGTCGAGGTGGACGCCCACAGCGGCCGCTGCGGGTGCGCGCCAGCGGCGGCGAGCGCCTTCCAGCGGTCCGAGGAGAAGACCTCGGTGTAGCGCTCGTACGCCAGCTGCGCGTTGGCGACGGCGGCGCGCCCCTTCAGGGCCTTGGCCTGGTCGGAGCCGACCTTTTCGAGCCTCTTGTCGACCTCGGAGTCGACCCGGGAGACGAAGAACGACGCGACCGACCCGATCGTCGACAGGTCGTGGCCGTTGGCCTTGGCCTGTTCCAGACCGGCGAGGAACGCCTCCATGACCGCCGAGTAGCGGTCCAGACCGAAGATCAGCGTGACGTTGACGCTGATCCCCTCGGCCAGGGTGTCGGTGATCGCCGACAGACCGGCCTCGGTGGCCGGGATCTTGATGAAGAGATTGGGCCGGTCGACGAGCCACCACAGCGCCTTGGCCTCGGCGACCGTCTTGTCCGCGTCGTGCGCGCTGCGCGGGTCCACCTCGATGGAGACCCGGCCGTCGACACCGGCGCTGCCGTCGTACGACGGGCGCATCACGTCGCAGGCCCACCGTACGTCGTACGTGGTGAGCATCCGCACGGCCTCTTCCACGTCCACGCCACGGGTGGCGAGGTCGCGCAGCTGCCAGTTGTACTCGTCGGCGTCGCTCAGCGCCTTCGCGAAGATCGTCGGGTTGGTGGTGACGCCGGCCACGTGCTTCTCGCGGCGCAGCTGGTCCAGCCCGCCGGAGCTCAACCGCACCCGGGAAAGATCGTCGAGCCAGACCGCCACACCCGCGGCGGTGAGCTCATTCAACTTGTCCGTCATGCCATCCACGCTCCCTCAGTTGCCGGTCGTGAAACCGGTGATGTCGCCCACCCGGGCCAGCGAGGCGTGTGCTGCCGCCACGATCCGGTCGGGGGTGAACCCGAACTGCTCGAAGAGCACGGTGTGCGGGGCGCTCGCGCCGTAGTGCTCCAGGCTCACGCTCTCGCCGAGGTCACCGACGATGCCGCGCCAGGACATCGCGATGCCCGCTTCCACGCTCACCCGTGCCTTTACCCCGCGCGGGAGCACCGACTCCCGGTACGCCTCGTCCTGCTCGTGGAACCACTCCTGGCAGGGCATCGAGACGACCCGGGTCGGGGTGCCGTCGGCCTCCAGCCGCTCCCGGGCGGTCAGGCAGAGCTGCACCTCGGAGCCCGTCCCGATGATGATCACCTGAGGCTTGCCGTTGGACGCCTCGGCCAGCACGTAGCCGCCCTTGGCGACGCCGTCCGCGCTGCCCAGCACGTCGCGGTCCAGGGTCGGCAGCGGCTGACGGCTCAGCGCCAGCGCGGTCGGCCGGTCGGTGTGCTCCAGCGCCTGCCGCCAGGCCCAGGCGGTCTCGTTGGCGTCCGCCGGGCGGACCACGTCCAGGCCCGGGATGGCGCGCAGCGCGGTCAGGTGCTCCACCGGCTGGTGGGTCGGGCCGTCCTCGCCGAGGCCGATCGAGTCGTGCGTCCAGACGTAGGTCACCGGCAGCTTCATCAGCGCGGCCAGTCGCACCGACGGACGCATGTAGTCGCTGAAGACCAGGAACGTGCCGCCGTACGGGCGGGTGCCACCGTGCAGGGCGATGCCGTTGAGAATCGCGCCCATGGCGTGCTCACGGATGCCGAAGTGCAGCGTGCGGCCGTACTCGTGACCGGGGAAGTCCTTGGTGGCGTGGGTGGCCGGGATGAACGACGGCTCGCCCTTCATGGTGGTGTTGTTGCTCTCGGCCAGGTCGGCCGAGCCGCCCCACAGCTCCGGGAGCACCGGCGCGAGCGCCTCCAGCACCTTGCCGGACGCGGCCCGGGTGGCCACACCCTTGGCGTCCGCGGGGAAGACCGGCAACGCGTCGGTCCAGCCGTCGGGGAGTACGCGACCAGCCAGCCGCTCGTAGAGCGCGGCGCGCTCCGGGTTGGCCTTCTTCCAGGCGTCGAACGAGGTGGTCCACGCCTGCTGGGCGTCGGAGCCGCGACTCATCACAGTGCGGGCGTGGCTGAGCACGTCCTCGTCGACCTGGAAGGTCTGCTCCGGGTCGAAGTCGAGGATCCGCTTGGTGGCCTTCACCTCGTCGGCGCCGAGCGCCGAGCCGTGGATCTTGCCGGTGTTCTGCTTGTTGGGCGCGGGCCAGCCGATGATGGTGCGCAGCGCGATGAAGGAGGGGCGGCCGGTCTCCGCCTTGGCGGCCAGCAGCGCCGCGTGCAGCGCCTCGGCGTCCTCGTGGTAGTCGCCCTGGTCGGCGTCGCCGCTGCGCCAGTCGACGGTCTGCACGTGCCAGCCGTACGCCTCGTAGCGGGCCGCCACGTCCTCGCTCTTGGCGATCCGGGTGTCGTCCTCGATGGAGATCTCGTTGTCGTCGTAGATCACCGTGAGGTTGCCCAGCTGCTGGTGCCCGGCGAGGGCGCTGGCCTCGTGGCTGATGCCCTCTTCGATGTCACCGTCGGAGACGATGCACCAGATGTCGTGGTCGAAGACGGACGCGCCGAGCTCGGCCTCGGGGTCGAACAGGCCGCGCTCGCGACGGGCCGCCATGGCCATGCCGACCGCGTTGCCCAGGCCCTGCCCGAGCGGGCCGGTGGTGGTCTCCACGCCCGGCGTGTGCCCGTGCTCGGGGTGCCCCGGCGTCTGCGAGCCCCACTGCCGCAGCGACTTCAGGTCGTCCAGGCTCAGCGGGTAACCGGACAGGAACAGCTGGATGTAGAGCGTCAGGCTGGAGTGCCCGGCGGAGAGGACGAACCGGTCACGACCGGGCCAGTTCGGATCGGCCGGGTTGTGCCGCATGACGCGGTTGAAGAGGAGGTACGCCGCGGGCGCGAGGCTCATGGCGGTGCCCGGGTGACCGTTGCCGGATTTCTCTACGGCGTCCATGGCCAGCACGCGGACGGTGTCGACGGCCCGGCGATCGAGGTCGGACCAGTTCAGTGCGGAGTGCTCGGGTCGTTTAACAGCCACGATGGTTGTGCTCCTCGGCAGATGGGCGGAACCCTCACCGATGACCTTATCGAGCGTCCCTAAACGTGCGCCCAGGGATCTGCGCATGGTGTGCGCTACGTGACCATCCGGATGCTCGGTTCAACCCGGTGGTGTGACGCCCCGCACCGTTGTCGGGTCGGCCGGGCAGCCAAAACGACGACGCGTAGTGTGTGGGTCGGTATGCGGACCCGTCGCGGTCCCGGCCGATCCGATCTCCCCGTGCCCGATGCCGGAAGGTGGCAATCCGTGAGCATGATCACCGAGCGCCCCGCGAGCAACCCGGCCGGGCCACACCCGGCGCGGGCGGCCGAGGGCCCGGTGGCCCGGCGGGACGTACGCGCGGTCCTCTCGGCGTACGTGGCCCTCACCAAACCGCGGATCGTCGAGTTGCTGCTGGTCACCACCGTCCCGGCGATGATGCTCGCCGAGGGTGGGCTGCCGTCGCTGTGGCTGATGGCCATCGTGCTGATCGGTGGCTCGCTCGCCGCCGGCGCGGCCAGCGTGCTCAACTGCTACATCGACCGCGACATCGACCAGTTGATGCGGCGGACCAAGCGCCGGCCGCTGCCGGCGCACACCGTGTCGCCGCGCAGCGCGCTGATCTTCGGTCTGGTGCTGGCGGCGGTGTCGGTCGCCCTGATGGCGGCGTTCACCAATCTGCTGGCCGCCGGGCTGACCCTCGCCGCGATCGCCTACTACGACCTCGTCTACACCCTGTGGCTCAAGCGCTCGACCCCGACGAACACCTTCTGGGGCGGCGCCTGCGGGGCGGCGCCGGTGCTGATCGGGTGGGCGGCGGTGACCGGCTCGCTGGCGCCGGCCGCGTGGGGGCTCTTCGCGGTGGTCTTCTTCTGGCAGATGCCGCACTTCTACCCGCTCGCCATGAAGTACAAGGACGACTACGCCCGGGCCGGCATTCCGATGCTGCCGGTGGTGGCCTCCACCCGCCGGGTGAACGCCGAGATCCTGATCTTCGCGTGGCTCACCGTGCTCACCTCCCTGGCCGTCTGGCCGCTGGGGCTCAGCGCGATCTACGGGGTGCCGACCCTGGTGGTGGGTGCCATCTTCGTGGTCGAGGCGCACCGGCTCTGCCGGCGGGCGACGCGCGGCGAGGCGGTCAAGCCGATGCGGCTGTTCCACTGGTCGACGACGTACCTGACGATCGTCTTCGTGGCCGTCGCGCTCGACGCGTTGATCTGACCCGTTCCGTCCGTCCCGGCTGCGGCCGGTCGGCCGCCGGCTCGCGGGCCGCGGCTCTGCCGGGTGCGACCCCATGTCGCTCGTTGCCTGCCGGTGATCTACTGACTAATCATGGACGTGGATGAGTTGTCCCGGTTTAACGTCACATCAGAGTAACTTTCGGCATGAGCCGGATGGGCTCAACTTGGGGTGCTTCGGACGCGATTTGCCCACGTGTTTTGAGCGCAAAAGTCCGCATATAAACGGACAGCAAACCTGTGGTTCTCCTTAAACCTGTAGGTAATTGGCATCACAAAAGGTTCATGGTTCTCGCCCGACAAGGTGCAACTCTGCTTAGGCTTCGCGTCATGGCAGATGGTTCCGATACGACGCTGACGGCCGAGCAGACCGCCGGCGAGCAGGCGCCCCACGGCCTGGTCGCGGGCCTCAAGGCGTTCGCCGCCGGACACGGCGGCGCGAAAGCGGTCATCGAGTACGTCGGCAAGCGTGGCGCACGGATCGTCCTGGTGGGTTCCGACGGTGAGTGGGGCGACCAGTTCGCCGACGACACCGTCACCGCCCGGGAGGCGTGCGCCAAGGCGGGAGTCACCGTCGAGAACGCCTGGGAGCGTGAACTGATGGACCAGATGCGTCCGAGCAACGACCTCTGGCGGTCGATGGCCCGGCGCACGATGGCCCGCTGAATAGACAGCTGAATTGACCACCCACCACCAGTCGACCCGGGGGGAACCCCGGGTCGCTCTCGTCACCTGCGCCGAGCTGGCCGACCTCGACCCGGACGACCGGCTGGTCCTCGCCCCACTCGCCGCCCGCGGCGTCGCCGTCCAGGCCGTCGTCTGGGACGACCCCGACGTCGACTGGTCGTCCTACGACCTGGTCGTGCTCCGCTCACCCTGGGACTACGCGTTACGCCGCGACGAGTTCGTGGCCTGGGCGGCCACCGTCGCGACGCTGGTCAACCCGGCCGACGTGGTCCGCTGGAACACCGACAAGCGCTACCTCGCCGAGTTGAGCGCCGCCGGGGTGCCGACCGTGCCGACGTCGTGGGTCGAGCCGGGGGCGAGCTGGCAGCCGCCCGCCGAGACCGGCGAGTACGTGCTCAAGCCCGCGGTGAGCGCCGGCAGCCAGGACACCGGCCGGTACGACCTGGCCGACCCGGAACACCGGGACCTGGCCGCCGCGCACGTTCGACGGCTCTCCACAGCCGGCCGGGTGACCATGGTCCAGCCGTACCTGCGGGCCGTCGACACCGAGGGCGAGACGGCGCTGCTCTTCCTGGCCGGCCCGGACGGGCTCGCGTTCAGCCACGCGATCCGCAAGGGTCCGATGCTGACCGGGCCGGACCTCGGCCCGGACGGGCTCTACAAGACCGAGGAGATCACCGCCCGCACCGCCCGCCCCGAGCAGTTGGCGGTGGCCGAGCGGACCCTGGCGGCGGTGCCCGGTGGCACCCGACAGTTGCTCTACGCCCGGGTCGACCTGATCCCCGGCCCGGACGGCGAGCCGGTCCTGGTCGAGTTGGAGCTGACCGAGCCGTCGCTCTTCATCGGGTACGCGGACGGTGCCCCCGACCGCCTCGCCACCGCGATCACCACCCACCTGAGCCGCCGCGGCTGACCCGCTTGCCGCCTCGCGCCGCGGTGTGCCGGCGCGGGACGGGCAGCGGTCAGGCGGTGGCCGGCACCGGGGTGGCGGCGTCGGTCGAGGCGGGCTGGGGCGTCGGGGCGACCGGACGGCGTTCCCGGGTGGACCACTGCACCGCCAGGGTGGCCAGCAGCACCAGGCAGGAGCCGAGCATGTGCGCGCCGACCAGGAGCGCCGGCACGTGGGTGAAGTACTGCACGAAGCCGATCAGGCCCTGACTCAACTCCACGGCGACCAGGATGATGGCGGCACGGGTGGCGCGCTGCGCGCCGACGGCGCGGAACGCGAAGATGAGCGCCACCGAGAGGCCGATCAGCAGGAAGACCCCGTCGGCGTGCACCTGGGAGATCGATTCCGGGTCCAGGCCGTTGCGGGCGGCGCCGTGGTCACCGGCGTGCGGGCCGCTGCCGGTGACCCAGGTGCCGATGACCAGCACCGCGACGCTGACGCCGGTGGTGATCCGGGCCAGCGTGCGCAGCGGTTCGGGCACCACGCCCACGACCGGGCCGTCCGGGTCGACGACGCGCCGCCAGAGGGCGTACGCGGCGGCGATCACCGCCATCGAGGCGAGGAAGTGCAGCCCGACCACCCACGGGTTGAGGTTGGTGAGCACGGTGATGCCGCCGACCACGGCCTGGGCGGGAATGCCGAAGAAGACGGCGACGGCGAGCGGCAGCAGCCCGGGCCGGCGGGGCCGGTGCGCCAGGACGGCCAGCAGGGTGGCCAGCGCGATCAGGCCCACGGCGAAGGTCAGCATCCGGTTGCCGAACTCGATCACCCCGTGCCCGCCCATCTCCGACGTCGTGACGTACGACGCGTCGGTGCACCGGGGCCAGGTGGGGCAACCCAGGCCCGAGGCGGTCAAGCGGACGGCCCCGCCGGTGACGACGATGCCCACGTTCGCGATGATCGAGGCGAGCGCGAGGCGGCGCAGCAGGGTGCCGGAGACCGGACGGACGAATCGGTTCACGGCGCAAATCCTACGCACTGTAGTGATCGAGGCTCGTCCGACTCCGCCGGCTCGGTGGTTCGGATCACCGGGGCCCGGGTTTGCGACCTCCCGGGCAATTACGTAACGTTGGCGTTGTGAAAAACGCGGCGGGGCTCTCCGGGCACCAACCGACGGCCGTTCCGGCCCTCGGTGTGCCGGTCTCCGCGCCTGCCGTGGCCACGTCGGCCGGCCTCGCCGGGTCGTCGGCGGCCGAGATCTCCACCCGGGATCGGGTCACCCAGTTGCTGCTGGAGCAGGGTGCGACCACCGCCGCTCAGCTTGGCGCGGCGCTCGGGCTCAGCCCGGCGGCGATTCGTCGGCACCTCGACGCGATGCTCGCGGACGGTGACGTGTACGCCCGCGAGCAGACCGTGCGGGGCAGCCGCGGTCGGGGACGCCCGGCCAAGGTGTTCCTCCTGACCGAGGCCGCCCGGGTTCGCTGTGGCACACACCACTACGACAACATGGCCACCGCCGCGTTGCGGTGGATCGCCCGTAGCGGCGGTCCGGAGGCGGTCGAGGCGTTCGCCACCGAGCAGGTGGCGGCTCTCGAATCCCGCTGTCGGACGGCCATGGAGGACGCCGGCGACGACCCGATGGCCCGAGCCGAGGCACTCGCCGCAGCGCTCACGGCCGAGGGTTACGCTGCCAATGCGACCACGATCGCCTCCGGCGGCCAGCTCTGTCAGCACCACTGCCCGGTGGCGCACGTGGCCGCCGAGTTTCCCCAGCTGTGCGAGGCCGAGACCGCGGTTATCTCCCGTCTGGTCGGCACCCACGTGCAGCGTCTGGCCACCATCGCGCACGGCGACGGGGTGTGCACCACGCACATCCCGACCCAGCCGGCGCGCGCTCAATCCGGTAATCCCGTCACCACTGTGAGGACAGATAGATGACCGAGCAGATCGTCCAGCCCCTGACCCAGGAAGAGCAGCTCGCCGCCCTGGGCCGGTACGAGTACGGCTGGTCCGACCCGGACGCCGCTGGGGCGGTTGCCCAGCGCGGCATCAACGAGGCGGTGGTGCGGGACATCTCGGCGAAGAAGAACGAGCCGGAGTGGATGCTCGACCTGCGGCTGAAGGGCCTGCGGCTGTTTGACCGTAAGCCGATGCCGGCCTGGGGCGCGGACCTCACCGGCATCGACTTCGACAACATCAAGTACTTCGTGCGCTCGACCGAGAAGCAGGCCACCAGCTGGGAGGACCTGCCCGAGGACATCAAGAACACCTACGACCGGCTGGGCATCCCGGAGGCGGAGAAGCAGCGGCTGGTCGCCGGTGTCGCGGCGCAGTACGAGTCCGAGGTCGTCTACCACAAGATCCGTGAGGACCTTGAGGAGCAGGGTGTCCTCTTCCTGGACACCGACACGGCGCTGCGCGAGCACGAGGACGTCTTCAAGGAGTACTTCGGCACGGTGATCCCGGTCGGCGACAACAAGTTCGCCGCCCTGAACACGTCGGTGTGGTCCGGTGGCTCGTTCATCTACGTGCCGAAGGGCGTGCACGTCGAGATCCCGTTGCAGGCCTACTTCCGGATCAACACGGAGAACATGGGCCAGTTCGAGCGGACGCTGATCATCGTCGACGAGGGTGCGTACGTGCACTACGTCGAGGGCTGCACCGCGCCGCTCTACTCCTCCGACTCGCTGCACAGCGCGGTCGTGGAGATCATCGTGAAGAAGAACGCGCGCTGCCGCTACACGACCATCCAGAACTGGTCGAACAACGTCTACAACCTGGTCACCAAGCGCGCCGTCTGCCACGAGGGCGCGACCATGGAGTGGGTCGACGGCAACATCGGCTCCAAGGTGACCATGAAGTACCCGGCGGTCTACATGACCGGCGAGCACGCCAAGGGCGAGGTGCTCTCGGTGGCGATGGCCGGCGAGGGCCAGCACCAGGACGCCGGCGCCAAGATGGTGCACGCCGCGCCGCACACCTCCTCGTCCATCATCTCCAAGTCGATCGCCCGTGGCGGCGGCCGCACCTCGTACCGGGGTCTGGTGCAGGTGCTGGAGGGCTCGCACCACAGCCGGAGCACGGTCAAGTGCGACGCGCTGCTGGTCGACACCATCTCCCGCTCGGACACCTACCCGTACGTCGACATCCGCGAGGACGACGTGTCGATGGGGCACGAGGCGACCGTCTCCAAGATCAGCGACGACCAGCTCTTCTACCTGATGAGCCGGGGCCTGAGCGAGGACGAGGCGATGGCCATGATCGTGCGTGGCTTCATCGAGCCGATCGCCAAGGAACTCCCGATGGAGTACGCCCTGGAGCTCAACCGTCTGATCGAGCTGCAGATGGAGGGCGCGGTCGGCTGACGCCGCCCGCCGGACCGAGCACCTGACACCGTCGTCGTAGAACAGACCAAGGAAGAAATGACTACCCAGGCTTCCGCGCCGCCGCCCAGCACCAAGTCGCAGGCGCTGCGCTCGTACGATGTCGCCGACTTCCCGGCCCTCACCGGCCTGGAGGAGGAGTGGCGCTTCACCCCGCTCAAGCGCCTCCGCGGTCTGACAGGCGAGGTGCCGGCCGCGACCGGCACGGTCCGACACGAGTACGGCGACCTGCCCGAGGGCGTCGCCATCACCCGGGTCGGCCGCGACGACGAGCGGATCGGCAGTGTGCTGACCCCGGTCGACCGGGTCAGCGCGCTGGCCTACGGTGCCGCTGCCGACGCCCTGCTGCTGCGGGTGGCCCCCGACGTGGTGCTCGGCGAGACGGTGCGTCTGCGGGTGATCGGCGAGGGTGTCGAGCAGCCGGCGTTCGGGCACACCTTCGTCGAGGTGGGCCGGTTCGCCGAGGCGACAGTGGTGCTGGAGCACGTCGGGTCGGCCACCCTGGCCGACAACGTCGAGGTCGCCGTGGCCGACGGCGCGAAGCTGACGCTGGTCACGGTCGCCGACTGGGCCGACGACGCGGTCCAGGCCCAGCACCTGAAGATCAAGCTGGGTCGGGACGCCAAGGTCATCCACATCCAGGTGTCCCTGGGCGGCGACCTGGTCCGGCAGTTCACCAGCGTGGAATACACCGGTCGCGGTGGTGAGGCCGAGCTGTACGGGGTCTACTTCGCCGACGCCGGCCAGCACCTGGAGCACCGGCAACTGGTCGACCACAACGTGCCGGACTGCCGCAGCTACGTCGGCTACCGGGGTGCCCTGCAGGGCGAGAGCTCACACACGGTCTGGGTGGGTGACGTGCTCATCCAGGCCGAGGCGACCGGCACCGACACGTACGAGATCAACCGGAACCTGCTGCTCACCGACGGTGCGCGGGCGGACTCCGTACCCAATCTGGAGATCGAGACCGGCGAGATCGCCGGCGCCGGCCACGCCAGCGCGACCGGCCGTTTCGACGACGAGCAGCTGTTCTACCTGATGGCCCGGGGCATTCCGGAGAGCGAGGCCCGCCGGCTGGTGGTCCGTGGCTTCTTCGCCGAGCTGATCAACAAGATTCCGGTGGAGTCGCTGCGCGAGAGCCTCGGCGACGCGATCGAGGCCCGGCTGACCAAGGCCGGCGCCTGATGATCCGCATCTGCTCCACCGAGGACGTGCCGAAGGGCACCGCGATCAGCGCGGACGTCGACGGCACGCCGATCGCCCTGGTGCACGGCGAGGACGGCAACTTCTACGCCGCGTACGACGAGTGCTCGCACGCCGCGGTCGCGCTCTCCGAGGGTGAGGTCGACGGCTGCACGCTCGAGTGCTGGCTGCACGGCTCGCGCTTCGACCTGCGCACCGGTGAGCCCACCGGCCTGCCCGCCACCGAACCCGTCCCCGTCTACCCCGTCGAAGTCCGCGACGGCGACATCTACCTCAGCCTGACGCCGAGTAATGGAGTGACCCGATAATGAGCACCCTGGAGATCCGCGACCTGAAGGTGTCGGTCAAGCTGCCCGAGGGTGAGCTCAAGCCGATCCTGGCCGGCGTCGACCTGACCGTGAAGTCGGGCGAGACCCACGCCATCATGGGCCCGAACGGCTCCGGCAAGTCCACCCTGGCGTACTCGATCGCCGGTCACCCGAAGTACGAGATCACCGGCGGCACGGTGACCCTCGACGGCGAGGACGTGCTGGCCATGACGGTCGACGAGCGCGCCCGCGCCGGCCTCTTCCTGGCCATGCAGTACCCGGTCGAGGTGCCCGGCGTCTCGGTGGCGAACTTCCTGCGGACCGCGAAGACCGCCATCGACGGTGCGGCGCCGAAGCTGCGCACCTGGGGCGGCGAGCTGCGCGGCGCGATGGAGCGCCTCCAGATGGACCCGGCGTTCGCCCAGCGCAACGTCAACGAGGGCTTTTCCGGTGGTGAGAAGAAGCGGCACGAGATCGTCCAGCTGGAGCTGCTCAAGCCCAAGATCGCGATCCTCGACGAGACCGACTCCGGTCTCGACGTGGACGCCCTGCGGGTGGTCAGCGAGGGCGTCAACCGGGTCCGCGACACCGGCGACACCGGCGTGCTGCTGATCACCCACTACACGCGGATCCTGCGCTACATCAAGCCGGACTTCGTGCACGTCTTCGTGGCCGGCCGGATCGTCGAGCAGGGCGGCCCGGAGCTGGCCGACAAGCTTGAGGCCGAGGGCTACGAGCGGTACGCCGCCGGGGCCGGCACGGCCAAGGCCTGAGTGGGAGAGGCGCTGCCGAGATGACCAGCATCGCGATCCCCGAGGGGATGCCGCAGTACGACGACGTGCCGCGTTTCGACGTGGCCCGGGTGCGCGCCGACTTCCCGATCCTCGGTCGGGAGGTCAACGGACACCCGCTGGTCTACCTCGACAGCGCCAACACCTCGCACAAACCCCGCCAGGTGCTCGACGTGCTCGACGAGCACTACGCGCGGCACAACGCCAACGTGTCGCGCTCGGTGCACACCCTGGGCACCGAGGCCACCGAGGCGTACGAGGGGGCGCGGGCGAAGGTCGCCGCGTTCATCAACGCGCCGAGCGTGGACGAGGTGGTGTTCACGAAGAACTCCACCGAGGCGATCAACATCGTGGCGTACGCCTTCTCGAACGCCTCGCTGCGTCCGGATGGCGACAGTCGTTTCCGGCTCGGTCCGGGTGACGAGGTGGTGATCTCCGAGATGGAGCACCACTCGAACATCGTCCCGTGGCAGTTGCTCTGCGAGCGGACCGGCGCGACCCTGCGCTGGTTCCCGGTCACCGACCAGGGTCGGTTGGACGAGTCGGGCCTTCAGGACCTGGTCACCGAACGGACGAAGATCGTCTCGCTGGTGCACACGTCCAACATCCTCGGCACGGTCAACGCGACCTCCCGGATCACCGCCCGGGTCCGCGAGGTGGGCGCGCTGCTGCTGCTGGACTGCTCGCAGTCCGTGCCGCACCTGCCCATCGACGTGGTCGACCTGGACGCCGACTACATCGTCTTCACCGGCCACAAGATGTGCGGCCCGACCGGCATCGGCGTGCTCTGGGGTCGCGGTGAGCTGCTGGCGGCCATGCCGCCGGTGATGGGCGGTGGCTCGATGATCGAGACGGTCACCATGGCCCGTTCGACGTTCGCCGCGCCGCCGGCCCGCTTCGAGGCGGGCACCCCGCCGATCGCCGAGGCGGTCGCGCTCGGTGCGGCGGTCGACTACCTGAGCGGCGTCGGGATGCGGGCCATCCAGTGGCACGAGAAGGAGTTGACGGCGTACGCGCTGGACGCCCTGGGCTCGGTGCCGGACCTGCGGATCTTCGGCCCGAACGTGCCGGTGGGACGGGGCGGCACCATCTCGTTCGCGCTGGGTGACGTGCACCCGCACGACGTGGGCCAGGTGCTCGACTCGCTCGGCGTGCAGGTGCGGGTGGGTCACCACTGTGCCAAGCCGGTGTGCAGCCGGTTCGGTGTCCCGGCCATGACCCGGGCCTCGTTCTACCTCTACACCACCACCGAGGAGATCGACGCTCTGGTGGCCGGTCTGGAGCAGGTGCGGAAGGTGTTCGACTGATGCAGCTCGACCAGCTCTACCAGGAGATCATCCTGGACCACTACAAGCGCCCGCACGGGCGTGGCCTGCGCGACGCCGACGACTCGGGCGACCGGGTCGCGGAGGCGCACCACGTCAACCCCACCTGCGGTGACGAGGTCACCGTCCGGGTGGCCACCGATGGCACCGTGCTGCACGACATCTCGTACGACGGGATGGGCTGCTCGATCAGCCAGGCCTCGGCGAGCGTGCTGCACGAGTTGTTGCGCGGTCGGGGCGCCGGGGAAGCATTCGAGGTGCACGAGGCGTTCGTGGAGTTGATGTCCGGACGTGGCCAGATCACGCCGGACGAAGACGTGCTCGGTGACGGGGTTGCTTTCGCGGGCGTGGCCCGTTACCCCGCCCGGGTCAAGTGCGCGCTGCTGCCGTGGATGGCGTTCAAGGACGCCGCGGCACGCGCCGGTGTGGGCGTGAGCCCGGAGGTGAAGGCATGAGCAGCGAGAACACCGCTACCGCGGCGACCACGCCGGAGGCCGGTGACGCCACCGCGGCGCCGCAGACCGAGGCCGTGACGACCGACGGTGCCGCGACGGCGGGTGCCGGCGACGCCGCCACCCCGGCCGGCGGCGTCAGCAAGGCCATGATCGCCGACATTGAAGAGGCGATGAAGGACGTCGTCGACCCGGAGCTCGGCATCAACGTGGTCGACCTGGGCCTGGTGTACGGCGTGCACGTTGACGACGAGAACGTCGCCACCCTCGACATGACGCTCACCTCGGCGGCCTGCCCGCTGACCGACGTCATCGAGGACCAGACCCGGCAGGCCCTGACCACCGGCCCCGGCGGCGGCCTGGTCAGCGACATCCGGATCAACTGGGTGTGGCTCCCGCCGTGGGGTCCGGACAAGATCACCGACGAGGGTCGGGACCAGCTCCGTTCCCTCGGCTTCAACGTCTGACGCTGTGCACCGTCGAGCGTGGCACCCGCGACCGGGTGCCACGCTCGACGCGTCCACCGGGCTTGCGCGCCGACAGGTCTACGTTCAATCCTGGTTGGGCAGCCAGGGTGTGAGCAGGGTCGGGTCGGCGACGGACAGCGTCACCTGGTCACGCTCCGAGTCGGTCAATGGCAGCGCCCGCAGTCGGGCACCCCAGTCCGGTACGCGTCCGTCCTCGCTCAGCGCGACCGACAGTTCGATCAACGCGGCGAGCGCCAGCGCCTGTTCGACGGGCGGCGCCGCCTCACCGCGCCGGCGCAGCCCGGAGTCGAGCGCCCGGAAGGCGGCCCGGTCGTCGTTCTTGAACTCCCGCAGGATCCGGGCGTTGTCGAGCACCCGGGCCAGCCCTGCCAGTTCCTTCGCGCCGCCATACTCAACATCCGGTTCGTCCCGCTGGATGAAGACGATGATGTTGCCGGACGGATCGGTGATGGTGAAGCGGGTGGCACCCGGCCGCAGACGACCGATCCGGGGCCGCCCCTTGGCGAGCACCTTGCCGTACCCGCGGCGCATCGCCTCGGCGAACGCCGCATGGTACCCGGCGACCGCGTCGACCATCACCAGACAGCCGCCGGTCTTCTCCGCCGCGGGGTCCACCCCGTCCGGCGCGGCGCGGTAGTTCAACTCGAATCCGCTCCACCGGAACGCCAGCCACAGGTACGGCCTGGTCTGCTCCCAGGTCACCGCGAAGCCGAGACCCCGCCAGAATGCCAGGGTCTCCTCCGGTGACGTGCAGTGCAGCAGCGGCACGACGGTCTCGTTGGGTTGGACACCGTTCTCGGTCATCTCACCTCATCGGGGTAGGGGTCGACGCCTGGCCAGTGTTTCCGTCAGCCGGACCGGAGCCTATGCGGAAAACGACAGAATTCCGGCCCGGACCGTGAAGGGCCTGGCGGTTCTCGTCGAGCGCCGGACCTGATCTGGCGCCCGATCCGCTGGCGGCCGGACCCGCCCGAATACGGAGGCGCCGACGGCCGTCCCGGTCCAGAATGGGCACCGTGATCGAGGCGTACCCGATGCAGGTCCCTGTCCGTGCGGCGACTGCCGTGCGTCGACAGCGGCCGGTTCGCGGACGAGCCTCGGCCCGCCACCGACGACCGTGACCGGGGCGTTCCTCGCCGGCATGGTGGCCGGCTACGGCGTCGCCATTCCGGTCGGCGCGATCGCGGTGCTCATCCTGGGGCTCAGTGCCCGTACCTCGTTCCGGGTCGGTGCGGCCGCAGCGCTCGCCGTGGCGACGGCCGACGGGCTGTACGCGGCGGTCGCCGCGCTCGGCGGCGCCGGCCTGGCCGACGTCATCGCACCGGCCGCCGGGCCGCTGCGGATGGTCGCCGCCGTGGTCCTGTTGGGGCTCGCCGGGCACAGCCTCTGGCGGACGTGGTCCGCCCACCGCTCGCAGCGGCCACCGTCGGCACGCACCGGTCAGGGCATGGGCACTCCGGGGCGGGCCTACGTGGCGCTGCTCGGGTTGACCCTGCTGAACCCGACGACGGTGCTCTACTTCGCCGCGTTGGTGATCGGTCGTCGGGACACCGCCGACGCGGCCCCGGGCGCGGCGGCGCTCTTCGTGGCGGGCGTGTTCCTGGCGTCGGCGAGTTGGCAGCTGCTCATCGCCGGTGGTGGCACGGTGGTCGGTCGGGCGCTGAGCAGCCCGCGCGGGCGACTGGTCACCGGCCTGGTGTCCAGCGCGCTGATCGCCGCGCTGGCGGTGGCTGCGCTGCTGCCGGGCTGAGCCGGCACCGCCCGACGGCCCGGCCGGGCCTGTCGTGCCGTACGGTCGGGCGGTGACCAGTCGACCCGCAGCGGGAGGCGGCCGGTGGGTCGAGGTGGACCCGGGCCGCATCGGCCGGTGGGTCGAGGGCTTCGCCGACCGGCACGGCCCGCCCACCACCACGGCACAGGAGTACGGGCTGCTGCTCGCCGCACCCGACGGGTCCACCGCCGAGTTGCACGCCCCACCCGGGTCGCCGGCCAGCGTCGACGTGGCCGGGTTCGTGGCCGCCGCTGGCGCGCCCCGCCGGATCGGTCTGCTGCTGGCCCGCAAGGGCGCGGTGGCGCTCGGGGTGGCCGAGGGCGCCGACCTCGTGGTCTCCAAGGTGGACACCCGGTATGTGCAGGGGCGCACCGCTGCGGGGGGATGGTCGCAGCACCGGTTCGCCCGCCGGCGCGACAACCAGGCGAAGGCGGCGCTGGGCGACGCGGCGGACCTGGCCGTACGCCTGCTGTTGCCGGAGGCGGCGGCGCTCGCCGCGCTGGTCTGCGGTGGTGACCGGCGGGCGGTGGACGGGGTGCTGGCCGACCGGCGGTTGGCCCCGCTCGTGCCGTTGCGGGCGGAGCGGCTGCTCGACGTGCCGGAGCCCCGGCACGCTGTGCTGGTCGCGGCGGTGGGCGCGGCCCGTGCGGTACGGATTCTGGTACGCGACCCCGTCTGAACTCGACGATCCCCGGCGTCGGTGGGGGAGACGGCCGCCACCCGGAATGGGGTTCCCGGGCGTGCCGCCCGGCTGGCGGCCGGAGGATGGGTGCGTGGAGTTTCTGGTTGACATGATGTCCGAGGCGCAGATTCTGCGTACCGTCCTCGACCGGTGGAAATCGGCTGTCGACGCCCACGAGCCCGATCGGGTAGCGGCGTGCTTCACGGACGACGCGATCTTCCAGGGATTGCAGCCGTACGCGGTCGGTCGGGCCGGTGTCGCCGCGTACTACGCCGGGCAGCCGCTGGGTCTGACCGCCGCGTACGAAATTCGGGAGATCCGCCGTCTCGCCGACGACGTTGTCCTTGGTTACCTGGAGGTGGAGTTCGGCTTCACCGACCGGCCGGCCCTGACCGTCAACCTCGGCGTGCTCGTGCGGCGGGTCGACGACGACTGGCTCATCGGTCACTACCAGGTCTCGCGGCTCGCCTGACCCCCGCCCGTCGGCCATCCAGCACGTGGATGGCCGAGGGCTCCGAACGATCGTGGCAGGCTCGCCGACGGGCCTGCCACGATCTCGGAGCGTGTCAGAGCTGGTCGGTGCCGAAGGTGTCGCAGCTGGTCGGGTCGCCGCGGTCGAAGCCCTGCTGGAACCAGCGCTTGCGCTGTTCGGACGTGCCGTGGGTGAACTGGTCAGGGTTGACCCGCCCGCCGGAGCGCTCCTGGATGCTGTCGTCGCCGATCGCCTCGGCGGCCTGTACCGCCTCGCTGATGTCGGTCTGGGTGATGGACGTGAACAGCGGTTCCTGGCCGGTCTTGTCCTTGCTCTCGGTGGCGTGCTTGGCCCACGCGCCGGCGTAGCAGTCGGCCTGCAACTCCAGTCGTACGGAGGCGGAGCCAGGGCCGCTCTGGTCGCCCTGTCCGGCCTTCGCGTTGGTGCCGAGCAGGTTCTGGATGTGGTGTCCGTATTCGTGCGCGAGCACGTACGGCTGGGCGAACTCGCCCTTGGCGCCGAACCGTGACGCCAGCTCGTCGTAGAAGCTCAGGTCGATGTAGACCTGCTTGTCGGCGGGGCAGTAGAACGGGCCGACGCCGGAGTCGGCCTGGCCGCAGCCGGTGCTGACCGCCGCCTGGAAGAAGTTGGTGTCGGTCGGCTCGTACCGTCCCATGCCCAGTTCCGGGTACGCCTTCTGCCAGTAGGCCTGGATGCTGTTGACGTAGAGCACGTTGCGGCAGCGCGCGTCGTCGAGGCGGTCGGGGTTGTCGCGGGAGCACAGCTGTTCCAGGTCGGTGCCCCCGGCTGGCCCACCTCCGTCGCCGTTGGTCATCGCGTTGAGGCCGAACCCGCCGCCGAGCAGGGCGATGAGGACGGCCACCACGATGCCGATGATGCCGCCCCGGCCGCCGCCGCCGGGGATGGGGATGCCGAAGCCGCCGCCCGACCCGCCGCCTCGACCCAGGTCGTTGGCCTGGGAGGTGTCGAGCTCGGCCCGCTCGTTGAGTTCCATGCTGACCCCGATCGCCGTATGCCGGTGAGTGTCTTCTTTGTGTCGGTTCGTCATGTGCGTGCCGGACGGGGTCCGGACAGCCGTTCCGGTACCCGATGATCTTGGTTGGTAATCCGGCGGGCCGTTCGGCGACGCCCGGTACACTTGTCGGGTGCTGCGCTGCGAAGGCTGAACCGCCCCGCGCCGTCGGGCCCCTTGAGCCCGTCGGCGGTTTCGCGTGCCCCGAGTCAGCCTTCCGAACCCCGAGAGCGAGCCCGCAAACATGATCACTGCCACCGGCCTGGAACTGCGTGCCGGTTCCCGGATCCTGCTCTCCGACACCACCCTGCGCGTGCAGCCCGGTGATCGGATCGGCCTGGTCGGTCGCAACGGCGCCGGCAAGACCACCACCCTGAAGGTGCTCGCCGGTGAGGGTCAGCCGTACGGCGGCCAGATCGACCAGCGCAGCGCCATCGGCTACCTGCCACAGGACCCGCGCACCGGCGACCTGGAGGTCACCGGCCGTGACCGGGTGCTCTCCGCCCGCGGGCTGGACGTGCTGATGGCGCAGATGCAGGAGATCGAGGCCCGGCTCGCCGAGGACGCCGACGAGAAGCTGGTCCGTCGGTACGGCGCGCTGGAGGACCAGTTCGCCGCCCTGGGCGGGTACGCGGCCGAGGCCGAGGCCGCGCGGATCTGCGCCAACCTCGGCCTGCCGGACCGGGCGCTCGCGCAGACCATCGGCACCCTCTCCGGTGGTCAGCGCCGCCGCATCGAGCTGGCCCGGATCCTGTTCCGCGACGCGGGCGAGAACGGCGGCGGCATCCTGCTGCTCGACGAGCCCACCAACCACCTCGACGCCGACTCAATCACCTGGTTGCGCGGCTTCCTCGCCAACCACAAGGGCGGGCTGATCGTGATCTCCCACGACGGCGCGCTGCTGGAGTCGGTGGTCAACAAGGTCTGGTTCCTCGACGCCACCCGATCGGTGATCGACGTCTACAACCTGGGCTGGAAGGCATACCTGGAGGCCCGCGAGACCGACGAGCGGCGGCGCCGCCGGGAGCGGGCCAACGCGGAGAAGAAGGCCGGCGCGCTGATGGCGCAGGCCGACAAGATGCGGGCCAAGGCCACCAAGACCGTGGCCGCGCAGAACATGGCCCGCCGCGCCGAGAAGCTGATCTCCGGCCTGGAGGAGGTACGCGTCGCCGACCGGGTGGCCAAGGTGCGTTTCCCCAGCCCCGCGCCGTGCGGCAAGACTCCGCTCACGGCGACCGGCCTCTCCAAGTCGTACGGCTCGCTGGAGATCTTCACCGACGTCAACGTCGCCGTGGACCGGGGTTCCCGGGTGGCCATCCTCGGGCTCAACGGCGCGGGCAAGACGACCCTGCTGCGGATGCTCGGCGGCCTGCTGACGCCGGACACCGGCGAGGTGCACGCCGGGCACGGTCTGCGCCTGGGCTACTACGCCCAGGAGCACGAGACGCTGGACGTGGAGCGGACCGTGCTGGAGAACATGCGCGCCGCCGCCGTCGAGCAGTCCGACACCGACCTACGCAAGATCCTTGGCGCGTTCCTCTTCTCCGGCGACGACGTGAACAAGCCCGCCGGGGTGCTCTCCGGTGGTGAGAAGACCCGGCTGGCCCTGTCCACCCTGGTCTGTTCCGGCGCCAACGTGCTGCTGCTCGACGAGCCGACGAACAACCTCGACCCGGTCAGTCGGGAGCAGGTGCTCGACGCCATCGCCAACTACCCCGGCGCGATCGTCCTGGTCACCCACGACCCGGGTGCCGTGCTGGCGCTCAAGCCGGACCGGGCCATCCTGCTGCCCGACGGTGACGAGGACGCCTGGAGCGACGACCTGCTCGAACTGGTCGAGCTGGCCTGACCGGGAACGGCTGGTCTGACCGGGAACGGCTGGCCGGCTCTCAACCGAGCAGGTCGACCAGCCGACCGAGCACGCCGGAGCTGACCAGGATCACCACCCCGATGCCGACGAAGATCGCCGGTACCAGCCAGTGGCCGGCGCGTTCGACCAGCCGGACCACGCGCCGGTGCCCGCCCAGCCAGGCCCCGGCGGCGCACCACAGGGCGATGAGCAGCACGAAGGTCAGCAGGAACACCGCGCTGTCGGCGACGCCGAGGGCCCGGAAGACGGGTACGTAGACCGCCACGTTGTCGGCGCCGTTGGCGATGGTCACCCCGGCCACGCCGAGCGTTCCGGTGACCACCGTGGGTGCCTCGTCGTCGTCGGAGCTGCTCAGCGCGTGGACCCCCAGCGCGATCGGCAGCAGACCGAGCAGCCCCGTCCACGGGTCCGGCACCGCCAGGAGCCCAGCCGCGATCACCGCGCTCGCCAGCGCGAGCGCGCCGATGCCCAGGTACTGGCCGGCGACGATCTGCCTCGCCCGGGGTCGGCCGGTGCTGCGGGCCGCGACGAAGAACAGCGTCAGGATGACGATGTCGTCGATGTCGGTGGCGGCGAAGACCACCGCCGCTCCCGCCGCCGTGCCGAGCAGATCGATCACGGTTGGAGGCTACGGGTCGCCGGCAGCGACCAGCGCTCGGCGGTGGGCCGTCCGGACGCCGCGCGGGACCCCATCGCCAGGATCACTCTATCGGGAAGCTGACATTGCATAGCGTGTCGGTTGGCGAAGAGTTGATATCTGGCGCATGATCGTTCGAGGCGGTCTAATAGGTGGGACCGTATCCGAACCGCACAGTCTGGGACGTGAGGACACAGCATGGCAGCCACTGGCACAGCCACCAGCACTGAGAAGGGTCGCCGGATCGTCGGAGCCGAGCGTCAGACGCTCGCCAAGGACCTGGTAAAGCGGTACACCTCGGGGGAGAGCATCCGAGCGTTGGCGGCCTCGACCGGCCGTTCCTACGGGTTCATCCACCGAGTGCTCACCGAGTCCGGGGTGCAGCTGCGTCAGCGCGGTGGTGCCCGGCGCCGCAAGAAGGCGTGACCCGCCCCTCAGCGTCGTCCACCAGCGCCGCGCCCCGGGACGTCCGGTGACCGCCGAGGCGACCGGGGTTCGGCTGACTTGCGACGGGCCGGTCGCCACGGTGACGTTGTGCCGGCCCGACGTGCTCAACGCCCAGACGCCAGCGATGTGGCGGGCGATGAGCGATTTCGCCCGTGACCTGCCCGGCGACGTGCGGGTGGTGGTGGTGCGTGGCGAGGGTCGGGCCTTCTCGGCCGGCCTCGATCTCGCGGTGGCGGGTGCCTCCGGCCCGGGGTCGTTCGCGGAGTTGGCCACGCTGTCCGAGCAGGAGTGCGCCGAGCGCATCGCGGAGTTCCAGGCCGGTTTCACCTGGTTGCACCGGCCGGATGTCGTCTCCGTCGCGGCCGTGCAGGGCCACGCGATCGGCGCGGGCTTCCAGCTCGCGCTCGCCTGTGACCTGCGCGTGCTGTCCACGGACGCGAAGCTGTCCATGGCCGAGGTGACCCTTGGTCTGGTGCCCGACCTGGCCGGCACGAAACGCCTCGTCGAGTTGGTTGGCTACGCACGGGCGTTGGAGATCTGCGCGACCGGCCGCCGCCTGGACGCCGCCGAGGCGGACCGGGTCGGGCTGGCCACCCTGGTCGTGCCCCCCGCCGAGCTGGACGGCGCGGTGCGGGACCTGACCGCCGGTCTGCTCTCCGGCGCCCGCGACGCGGTGGTGGAGATCAAGGCGTTGCTCGCCGGTGCCGCGGGGCGGTCGCACGCCGACCAGCAGCGCGCGGAGCGGGAGGCGCAGACCCGGCGGCTTCGCGACCTCGCCGGCAGGGGAGAATAGGTAAGGACCGCACGGGAAGATCCGGGTTACGACCGAGGTTGTCACAGTCGTCGGGAGAATTGACCTGACGGTGCGGTCTGCCCGGCAACCCGGAGGTGAGCGATGTCCAACCCGATGTCCGGCGGCGGCATGGTCGGGTGGAGCATGCTCCGGTCGATGCGCAACCGCGACGAGGTCTCCACCCACCGGCTCCAGCGCGGGGTGGCCCGCCGCATCGTCGCCTTTGCCCAGCCCTACCGGCGCGACATCGTCGTCTTCCTGGCGACCGTGGTGCTGGCCGCCATCATTGGCGTGGCCACGCCGGTGCTCGCCGGTGACGTGATCAATGCGATCAACGAGGGTGGCAGCGAGGCCGGCCGGCTCGTGGTGCGGCTGGCCCTGTTCATCGCCGCCCTGGCGGTCGCCGACGCGCTGCTGTCGCTGGCCCAACGGTGGTATTCCGCCCGCATCGGCGAAGGCATCATCCTCAACCTGCGCACCCGGGTCTACGACCACGTGCAGCGGATGCCGTTGCAGTTTTTCACCCGTACCCAGACGGGCGCCCTGGTCAGCCGGCTCAACAACGACGTGCTCGGCGCCCAGCGGGCGTTCACCTCCACCCTGTCCGGTGTGGTCAGCAACGTCATCCAGCTGGTGCTCACCGCGGCGGTGATGTTCACCCTCTCCTGGCAGATCACCGCGCTCTCGCTGGTGCTGCTGCCGATCTTCATCATTCCGGCGCGCCGGGTCGGTCGGCGGCTGGCCGACATCACCCGCGAGGCGTACAACCTCGACGCCAAGATGAACGCGACCATGACCGAGCGGTTCGGGGTGGCCGGCGCGCTGCTGGTGAAGCTCTTCGGTCAGCCCGAGATCGAGGCCCGCCGGTTCGCCGGCCGGGCCGAGCGGGTCCGCGACATCGGCATCCAGTCGGCTATGTATTCCCGCACCTTCTTCGTGGCGATGCTGCTGGTCGCCTCACTGGCCCAGGCGTTGACCTACGGTCTCGGTGGTTGGCTCGCGGTGACCGGTGGCGTCAGCGCCGGCACGGTGGTGACGCTCGCGCTGCTGCTCACCCGCCTGTACGGGCCGCTCACCGCGCTCTCCAACGTGCGGGTGGACGTGATGAGCGCGCTGGTCTCCTTCGACCGGGTCTTCGAGGTGCTCGACCTCAAGCCGGGCATCGTGGAGAAGCCCGACGCGGTGCCGGTGCCCCGCAACACCGGCCGGGTCGACTTCCGCGACGTGCGGTTCCGCTACCCGAGTGCCGCCGAGATCTCCCTCGCCTCCCTGGAGGAGGTCGCCACGCTCGACCGGACCGTCAACGAGCCGGTGCTCAAGGGGGTCTCGTTCAGCGTCGAGCCAGGGCAGATGGTCGCGCTGGTCGGCCCGTCCGGCGCCGGCAAGTCGACCCTGTCGATGCTCATCTCCCGGATCTACGACGTCACCGACGGGCAGGTGCTCGTCGGCGGGGTGGATGTGCGGGACGCGACCCTGGCCTCGCTGCGGGACGAGATCGGCGTGGTCACTCAGGATTCGCACCTGTTCCACGAGACGATCGCGGAAAACCTTCGCTACGCCAAGCCGGACGCCACCGACGACGAGATCTGGGCCGCGCTGGCCGGGGCGCAGGTGGCCGACCTGGTCCGGTCGCTGCCCGACGGGCTGGACACCACCGTCGGGGAGCGCGGCTACCGGTTCTCCGGTGGCGAGAAGCAGCGCATCGCGATCGCCCGACTCCTGCTCAAGGCCCCGTCGATCGTGATCCTCGACGAGGCGACCGCACACCTGGATTCGGAGAGCGAGGCGGCGGTGCAGCGGGCGCTGTCGGTGGCGCTGGCCGGGCGTACCGCCCTGGTGATCGCACACCGGCTCTCCACCGTGCGCGACGCCGACCAGATTCTCGTCCTCGACGGCGGGCGGATCGTCGAGCGGGGGCGGCACGACGAGTTGGTGGCCGTCGGCGGGCTCTACGCCGAGCTGTACCGAACCCAGTTCGCGGTCGCCGACTCGCCCACCCCGTTCGTCGACGCGACCGGCCCCGAGCCGGTGGTCATGCCGCTGGGCACCTACCGCGCCGACGAGGTGCTGCCGCCCGCCGCCGCCAACTGAGCGACGGGTCGGCTCCGGCCCGCCCGCAGGTCATCGCACGATGTCGGTCGGTTGCTCTACGGTGTGCGCCGTGAACGCCGTTCAGACGTACCGATACCTCCAGCCGTCGGCGCTGCGCGCCGCCGGTCTCGACCTGCAGACCAGTGGCGGCCCGACGGCCAATCCACGGTTCTTCTCCGGGTTCCTCACCACCCCGGCGGCCGCGGCGGCCGGCCTGCTCGCCGTGGCCGAGGTGGCCCGCACCCGCTACCACCAGCCGGCCAGCCCCGCGAGTCTGGATCCGGTGGTCACCGGCAGCCAGGCCCGGCTGCGCTTCGAGTCCTTCTCCGGCTGCTGCGGGGTGTACGCCCGGATGGACGTGGGCCCGGCCGGCTTCGACGGCGAGATCGTCGGGCACGGCACCACAAACGTCGACGTCAACCCGCCACTGCGCGAGGCGCTCGCCCGGGTGGGTGGGATCGAGCCGCTGCACCTGGCCGTCGGCCCGGACGACCTCACCGTCTCCACCATGGACGGCGCGGTGGTGGAGCGGAAGGTCCCGCTGCCGGGTCGCTGGTTGCGGGGCTTCGCGGAGGTGCATGTGCTCACCGCCGGGTTCGAACCACGCGCCGAGATCCCGGCCGCCGAGGCCGCGGCGTTCCTGCGCCGGCTGCCCGGGGCGCGCGACCGCTCGGTGCTCTGGGCGTTACCGGCCGGTCGTACGCTCCGGCTGACCTCCAGGCCGGTGCCGGGTGCCGTCTGTCTGGCCGGGGCGGGGCGGCTCGCGGCGCTGCGCGGGCTGCTGCGGCACGCCCACACCCTCCGGGTGTACGGGCCGGCGGCGCGGGCCGGTTCGCCGGCCCTGCCGAGCGTGTGGGAACTGGACACCGGCTCGCTGCGGTTGTCCCTGACGCTCTCGCCCGAGCCGTACCGGGGGTTCTCCGGTGAGGGGGCCGCGCTGCTCGCGCTCGCCGGCGACGAGGTGATCGACGACGCGGAGCTGGTCGGCGGTCTGCTCTCCTGGGACCCGACGATCGACGTCGCCGCGCTGGCCGACGCCGTCGGGTTGCCCGACGACCGGGTCCGCGCCGCGTTGGCTCAGCTCGGCACCGCCGGACGGGTCGGTTACGACGTCGCCGAGTCCGCGTACTTTCACCGCGTCATGCCCTACGACGCGGGCCGCGCCGAGCGGGACAATCCTCGCCTGATCGGCGCGCGCACGCTCGTGGAGCAGGGCGCGGTCCACCCGGACGGTGCGCACGCCACGGTACGCAGCGGCGACGAGGACTACCGGGTGCGCCGGCTGCCCGACGGCAGCCTCACCTGCTCCTGCCGGTGGTGGGCGAAGCACCGGGGGCAGCGAGGGCCCTGCAAACACGCCCTCGCCGTCTCCATGGTGGCAGCGCCGGCGGAGGTGGGGGTGTGACGGAGATCTTCCGGTGCCTGGCCGTCGGCGACGTCTCCGCCGTCGCCGCGCTGGTGCACCCGCTGGACGAGCCGGCCCGGCGGGCGCTCGGCGACGAGTTGGTCGCCCATGTCCGCAGTCGGCGGGGCAACTGGTGGTCGGGCCGGGAGGCGACCGCCCTGGCGGTGCTGGCGGTGGGCACGTTGAGCACCGCCCCGAAGACGGCGGCCCTGCTCGGCCGGCGGGAGGTCGAGCTGGGCGGCGTGGACCACGCGCCGGTGATCGCGGCGGCCCGCCAGCGCGGGGTGCCCTGGCTGGCCGACGTGGCGTACCGGCTGGCCGAGCGGCTGCCCCGCAGTCGCTCGTGGGATGGTTGGGATTTCGTCGCCGGGCTGCTGGTGGCGGAGCAGGCACCGCCGCCGACCGGGGACGCGTTCGTCGCTGGCTGGGCACACTCGCTGTGGATGGCGCGGTACGAGGGCCGGCCCCGGCCGCTGCTCGACCGGCTGCGCGCCGACCCGTTCCTGGACCCGCTGCTGCCCCGGCTGTTCGAGGTCGACGGGATCGGCCTCGACCTGGTGTTCAACGGCGCCGGGCAGGGGGTGCCCCCGGCGTTGGCCGCGCTGGCGGCGGAGGGACGGATCGACCGGTCGGCGTTGCTGGACGGGGTTCTCGGACGGCTGCTGCGCGGCGACCGGCCGGGCGCGCTGCGTCCGTTCCTCGCCCTGCACGACCTGTTGGCACCCGTACCCGCCGAGGTGGCGGCGCGGTCGAGCGCCTACCTGCGGCTGCTCGCCGACGCGCCGGGGCCGGTGGCGGTCCTGGCCCAGCGGACGCTGCGGGAGGCGGGCGGCGAGCTGGAGCTCGACGCGGTGCTGGACGCCGCGCGGGTCGTCCTGGGTCGGCCGGAGAAGGCGCTGGTGCGGGCGCAGCTGTCCTGGTTGGATCGACTGGCCCGGCAGCATCCCCAGCGGACGGCCGAGATCGCCGAGGTCCTCGCGTCGGGCGTCGTGCAGCCCTCCGGCGACCTGCGCGACCGCGCGCTGGCGCTGGCGCGGCGGCACGGCCATCGGCCGGTCACCACGGCCACCGTGGCGGTGGCCGGCGACGAACTGCCGCCGCCGGTGCCGCCCGCGCCCGCGCCACCGCCGATCACGGACGTGGATGAGCTGGTGGAGGAGGTCGCCGGGCTGCTCGGTCGGCAGTGGCCGACGCCAGCGTTGGAGCGGGTCCTCGACGGGTTGGTCCGGCTGACCACCCGCGACCGGGACCGGCTGGAGGCTGCCCTGCTGCCGGCGCTGCGCCGCGCAGAGATCCGGGGGCACGACGGCATCTGGGCGATGTTCAACCTGCGGGCCCAGGTGAACGGCGTTTTGTTGGCCGCCGCCGCGCCGACGGGAGCTGACCGTCGGCGCGAGCAGTGGTCCCGCATCCTGGGCCAGCGGGCGACCTTTAAGAAGCGGCTCCTGCGCCGCTGGCCGAGCGCCGAGTGGGCCGACCAGTCGGCGCTCACGCGAATCTACTGCGCCCGGCTCGCCGAGATCGGGCAGCGTCTCGACGGCTCGGACGACCCCGGGCTGCTGGCCGCACCGACGTCCGTCACCGGGGCCGTCGAGCCGGTGGCGCTCTACGAACGGCTGGCCGCCTGCGGTGACCGGCCGGTCTGGCGGTGGGATCTCACCCAGGCCCTGCTGCGGCTGCCCGCCGGCGTGGACGACGCCCTGGCGGCCCGCGCTGCGGCGCTCGGCACGCCAGCTGGGGACGACCTGGCTGGCTGGCTGCGCGGCGGCGCCCTACCGGCGCCCGTGCAGGAGGTGGTCACGATCGGTCGGCGCGAGCGCCGCCGCGGGTTCGACTCGGGCTACGACCACCTGCCCGAGCGGCGTACCGTCGTGACCACCACCCCGCCGGACGGCGAGGCGGACCCGCTCGGCCTGCTTACCGTGCCGGTCCGCCCGGTCGGGCAGGGGCCCGCCGACTGGGTCGACCTGTGGCCGGCGCTGCTGCCGGGGCACCGGGGTCTGGTCGCTGCCCGCTTGCTGCCCGACGTCGCGAGCGCCGCACAGGAGGGTGCCGAAGGGTTCGGCGCGCTGCTGCCGCAGCTCGCCGAGTGCACCGGCGTCGGCGGTCCGGCCGTCGACCTGGCCCTGGCGTACGGCTTGTGCGCCCGACACGAGGCGGACCGGGTCGCCGCCCTCGACGCCCTCCTGATGCTGGCGGCAGCCGGTGAGCTGGACGCCCCGGGCGTCGGGGGTCGGTTGGGCGCGTTGGCGGCGGACAACCAGGTGACGCTGGCCCGGGCGGTGACACCGCTGCGGGACGCGGTGGCGGCCGGTGCCCGGCTGAGCGTGTGGCGGCTCCTCGCCGCCGCGCTGCCGCCGTTGCTGACCGGACCGACCTCGCCCCGCGGCACCCCCGACCTGCTCGCTCTGGCCGCCGAGACGGCCAGCGCGACCGGCGTACGCATTGAGCTGCCAGGGCTGGGCGACGTCGTGGCGCGCGGCGGCTCGACCCGGTTGGTGCGGGAGGCCCGCCGGCTCGGCACGGCGCTGGCCGCCTGACCCGCCGGTCGGCGGAGCGCCGCGTCCACCGCGGGCGGCGTTCCGCCGACGGCCGCCGATCGTCAGCTCTCCGCGGGCTGGCGGCGGTCGGGCAGGCCGGTCGCGACCCGCAGCTCGGCGAACGCCAACCCAAGGGTGACCGGGGTGAAGTGCGCGTTCAGGCCGCTCGGGTTGGGTAGCACCCAGAGCCGGGCGTCGGCCAGCGACTCCGGTTGCGGCCCGAAGGCGGCCTTCGGCCGCTGGAAACCGATCCGGTACGCGGTCACCCCCACCACCGCCACCCAGCGCGGCCGGTACCGGGCCACCTTGTCGGTCAGGATCGCCGCGCCGGCGAGCAGTTCGTCGGTGCTCAGCTCGTCCGCGCGGGCGCTGGCCCGGGCCGCCATGTTGGTGATGCCGAGCCCGAGGGCGGGTAGCTCGTCCTGTTCGCTGGGGTGCAGCAGGCGGGGGGTGAAACCGCCCCGGTGCAGGGCGGGCCAGAACCGGTTGCCGGGCCGGGCGAAGTGCCATCCGGTCGCGGCCGACCACAGGCCCGGGTTGATGCCGACGAAGAGCACCGCCAGCCCCGGCGCGAGGACGTCGGGGATGGTCCGGTCGGCGGCAGCCGCCAGGTCCGCCCGCGTCGGCCGGACCGTCCCGGGTGTCACCGTACGGGCATCTCGGGCCGGGCCCGGCGTCACAGCCCGCGCAGCGCGCCACCGTCGACGGGCAGGGTGATCCCGGTGAGGTAGCTGGCGGCGGGGGAGAGCACGAACGCGGCCACCCGGCCGAACTCGGCCGGGTCGCCGACGCGGCGCAGCGGGATGGTGGACTCCGCCTCGGCGCGGGCCCGCTCCGGGTCGCCGGTCGCTCCGAACAGCTCCCGGTTGCGATCGGTCATGATCCGGCCGGGCAGCAGGCCGACCACCCGGACCCCGCGCGGGCCGAAGTCGTCGGCGATGTCCTTGGCGGCCCCGACCAGGCCGGGCCGCAGACCGTTGGAGATGCCGAGACCGGGCACCGGGCCACGGGCCGAGGTGGAGAGCACCAGCCCGATCGCGCCGCCCTCGGGCAGCGCGTTGGCGACCGTGCGGACCGCGCGGATGGTGCCCAGGAAGACGGTCTCGAAGGAGAGCCGCCACTGCTCGTCGGTGACCGCTGCGGCGTTGCCCGGCGGTGGCCCGCCGACCGAGATCAGCGCGCCGTCGAGCCGGCCGAAATGCTCCTGCGCGGCGGCGACGAGCTGCTCCGGGGTCTCCGGGTTGGCCAGGTCGCCGGTCAGCCCGACGGCGTGCTCCGGGCCACCCAGCTGCTCGGCGGCGGCGGCCACGGCATCCGCGTCGCGGGCCGAGAGCACCACCCGCGCGCCGTCGGCGACCAGGCACTGCGCGGTCGCGTAACCCAGGCCGCGGGAGGCGCCGGTGAGGACGTACACGCGGTCGGTCAGTCCGAGATCCATGACTCCGATCTTGCCGCATCCGGTACACGGTCGCCAGCAAGGATGGATTTACGTGGGGCGGGGCGTAGCAGGCGTACCCGGCCGGCGATCTGCACCGCGACGGCGCCGCCGGCGCGGCCCACCGCCGGTGCCCGGCGCGGACGCGGCGCCCGACGCCCGTCGTAGCGCAGGCGTGCCTCCCGGACGGCCAACTCCTCGGCGGCCACCGGGGGGAGCGCCTGCTGGTCGTGCAGGGCACGGGCCAGGTCCCAACCGTCGCGCAGTGATCCGGCGGTGGGTCGCCGGGCGGCCCAGTCGGCGAAGGTCTTCGACCAACCGGCACCGAGGCCGGCGGCGAGCAGTGGCCAGTGTCGGGCCACCTCGCCGGCCCGCTTGCGCAGCAGGGCCGCGCGGGTGGCGGCCAGCGGGCCCGGCGCGAACCCCGCCGGTGGCGTACCCCCGGCGACCAGCGCCGCGACCAGTTCGGCCTGCCGCTCGGCGAGCCCGGCGCGGGGCGCGGACTCGCCGTCGGGTGTGCCCGTCATGTCACGGCCGGGAAGCCCGCGGCGGCGGCCAGGGCGTCCAGTTCGGCGCGGAGTTCGGCGGCCGGCGGGTAGTGGCCGTCGCGTTCCAGCAGCAGCGCCGGCGGTCGCCGCCGGGCGCAGAGCGCGCCGACCAGATCCAGCACCGCCGTCGGCACCGGGTCGGTGTGGGTGTCGTGGTAGTAGCCGGCGTGCTCCGCGCCGCCGGCCACGTGGGCGTACGCGACGCGCTCCAACGGCAGGCGGTCCAGCAACGCGAGCGGGTCGGTGCCCCGGTTGCGGGCGTTGGCGTGCACGTTCGCCACGTCCAGCAGCAACAGGGCCCCGGTCCGGTCGAGGATCTCGGTGAGGAAGTCGGCCTCGTCCAGCTCGTCGTCGGGCCAGTCGACCAACGCGGCGATCGGTTCCAGCGCGATCGGCACCGGAAGCTCGGCCTGTGCCCGTGCCACGTTGGCGCAGACCGCGTCGACGGCTTCCCTGCTGCGCGGCAGCGGCAGCAGGTGGCCGGCCTCCAGGCCGCCGGCCCGGACGAACGCGATGTGCTCGCTGACCAGCGGGGCGTCCAGGCGTTGCGCGACCGCGGCCAGGTGCGCGACCCGGGCTGGGTCGACCGGCTCGGCGCCGCCGAGGGAGAGCCGCACCCCGTGCGGGACGACCGTCACCGCGCGTTCCCGCAGCTGCGTCAGGCCGGGTGGGAGTGGCCCGGAGGCGGGAATCCCCTCGGCCACCACCTCGACGAAGCGCAGGCCGGGCAGTTCGGCCACGAAGCCGGCGATCTCCGGTCGCCAGCCGATGCCGACCCCGGACGGGCCGGTCATCCGCCGCACCCTCCGCCGCCGCACCCGCCGCCACCGCCGCAGGAGCTGCCGCCGTCTCCACCGGAGCTGTCGCCTCCGCCACCGGACGATCCGTCGGAGCCGCCGGACCAACCGCTGCTGGCGGCGGCCTGGCGCTGAATCTCGGCCTGTGCGGCGAAGCCCGGGTCGAGCGCCCAGAGCGCGGCGGTGCCAAAGAGGGCGACGCCCATCGCCGCGCCGGCCGCTCCGTAGGTGGTGTAGGCGGGCGCGGAAGCCGGCGCGAGGTGGGCGTGCGCGCGGCGGACGGAGCGTAGGGCGGCCCGACCGGCGCGGGTGAGCATGGGCGCCCGGCGCAGCAGCAGCGTGATGATCAGCAGCGGAACCAGGGTGAGCAGCAGGTAACCGACCGGCTGATCGTTGAACAGGCCGGAGACCAGTCGGAACACACCGACGCCCAGCAGGACGGCGAGGATCGTGGCCCAGAAGCGGGCCCGGGCGCGCTGTGCGTCGTTGGTGAGCAGCCCCCGCTGCTCCAGGCCGTCGCGGATCTGGTCCAGCGCGATGCGTACGCGCTCGTCGCGCGGCAGGTCGCCGGCGCGGGCGTGCTGGTGCGCGGCCCAGTGGATGGCCTGCTCCAGCGGGGTGAGCCCGGTCGGCGCGGCCCCGGCGGTGGTCAGCCGGCGGTCCGGTCGCACACCGATCGCACGGCTGCCACGCAGCCCGCCGAGTGCGGCGTGTACGGCCAGCTGAGGACCCTCGTTGAGGTAGGCGACCTGCTGCGGCCCGAGTGGGTCGGCGGTCATGGATGCCGTCGATCCGACGGCGAGACGGACCCGGTGGTACGCCGTAATCACCACCACCAGGACGGCCGCCGCGAGGTAGTACCGCAGGAAGGTCGGGCCGGGGATGCCCCAGGTGTCACCGGACGCGGCGTGGACGATCATCGACTGCTCCTGTCACCGGAGGGATCGGCGGCCCCATTGTGGAGCAGCCTCGCCATGGTCGATCGGCCGGTGTCGGGGCGGTCAGTGGCGGCGGACCGCCTCCTCGACCAGATCGAGCACCGGGCCCAGGTCACCGGCGGGTCGGCCCATGGCCAGGTGCAGCACCAGGCCGTCGTAGGCCAGCTCCAGGAACTGGGCCAGCACGTCGATCGGTACGTCCTCGCGGAGCACTCCGGCGTCGCGTTGGCGGGCCAGCCGGTCCCGGGTCGCCTCCGCGATCGCGGCGGACCGTTCGGCCCACCGGCGCGCGAACGCGGGGTCGGTGCGCAGCCGCCGGGAGACCTCCAGTTGGCTGCCCAGCCAGCCGGTGGTGTCCGGGGAGACGGCGCGGGCGAGCAGATCGCGCATCACCTGCACCAGACCGTTGCGGGCCACCGTCTCGACCATGGCCGCGGCGTCGTCCTCGGCGACAGCCAGGAAGAGCGAGTCCTTGTCGCGGAAGTGGTGGAAGATCGCGCCGCGGGACAGGCCGGTGGCCTCTTCGAGGCGGCGGACGGTCGCCCCCTCGTAGCCGAGCCGGGCGAAACACGCCCGGGCCGCGGCGAGGATCTCCTGCCGGCGCGCGTCGAGCTGGTCCTGGCTTACTCTGGGCACAGGTCGATCGTCGCAGGTCCCCTCGTGGCACGCAAACCGTACGTACGGCTTGGGATGCTGCCGACTACCATCGCCCGGTGACCCAGCCCCGCAGCCTGCCCCGCTCCCCGTTGACCGTAGCCACCGTCCAGGCCACCCCCACGCCGGGTGACGTCGCCGGCAACGCGGTCACCGCCGCCGACCTGGTCCGCCAGGCCGGCCAGCGGGGTGCCCGGGTGGCCGTCCTGCCAGAGTTGTTCCTCTGCGCGTACCACCCGCCGGTTCTCGCCGCCGACCCGGCCGGCACGGACGTCGCGGCCGATGCGGACGGGATGGTCGCGGATCCGCGGCTCGACCCGCTGCGCGCCGCCGCCAGCGAGGCCGGCGTCACCGCGCTGGTCGGCGCGGCCGTGCGGCACCCGGACGGCCGTCGGACCATCGCGGCGCTGGTGATCGACCGGGCCGGCGGGGTGCGGGTCGGCTACGACAAGCAGCAGTTGTGGGGGAGCGAGCGGGAGCTGTTCACCCCCGGCGGTCGGGGTGCCACGCTGCTCATCGACGACTGGCGGCTCGGGTTGGGCATCTGCTACGACGGCTGTTTCCCCGAGCATGGCCGGGCCGCCGCCCTCGACGGCGCACACGGCTACCTGTGCCCCAGCGGTTACCTGGCCGGCTCCGAGCACCGCCGGGATCTCTACTACGCCGCGCGGGCCCTGGACAACACGATGTTCGTGGTCTTCGCCAACGCGGTCGGCGGCGTCGACCCGTGGCGGTTCAACGGCGGCGCGGCCATCTACGACCCCGAGGGGCGGGTGCTGGCCCGCGGGGACGACGACGGCACGGCGGTGCTCGTGGCGACGCTGGATCCCGCCGTGCTCGCGGCCACCCGGGCGGCCCACTCGATGCTCGTCGATCGACTGTCGGACCAGGGCGACCCGCGGATGTCGATGGCTGGCTGACCCCGTCGTCAGGTCGATACCCGTCGCATCTGTTGGCGGACACGTCGGTCCCGTAGGGTGCCCGAGTGCCACTGCTCCTGCTGGACCTGGACAACACCCTGCTGGACCGGGCCGGGCCGTTCCGCCGCTGGGGTGAGCGCTTCCTGGGCAGCATCGGCGCGCCCCCCACCGACATCGACTGGCTCGTCTCGATCGACGCTGACGGGCTGACCGACCGCTGGGACCTCGCCGACGCCATCCGGGACCGCTACGAGCTGCGCATCCCCTCGATCGACCTGGTGGAAGAGCTGCACGACGGGGTGGTGGAGCAGACCCGCCTCGACCCGCTGACCGCGTGCGCGCTGCGGATCGCCGACGACGCCGGCTGGGTGCCGGTGGTGGTCTGCAACGGCACCGTACGCGTCGAGGACGCCAAGATCCGCCGGACCGGGCTGGACCAGTACGTGGCGGACTGGGTGATCTCCGAGGAGGCCGGCGTCAGCAAGCCCAACCCGAGAATCTTCGCGCTCGCCGCCCAGCGGGTCCGGATGCCGCTACGGGGGGCGTGGGTGGTCGGCGACAGCCCGGAGGCGGACATCGGCGGCGCCGCGGCGGTGGGGCTGCCCAGCGTCTGGCTGCACCGAGGGCGTACCTGGTCGGACGTCCGGTTCGCGCCGAGCCGAACGGTGGACGGGTTGATCGCCGCGGTCGCCACAGTCCTCGCCCGCTGAGGGTTGTCCGCGCTGGCCGTCGCCGTCGGGTGACGGCTCGGTAATTCGGTTGACCGGCCGCCGTGGCGGTACGAGCATTGTCCGCGCATCGTGCATCCCGGGTGTGTGCCCGGTTGAGGAGAGGGGGTCGGTCATGGCCGTCTTCGCAGGTCGCTTCCAGCCGCCTACCTCAGCCTCGACCAAGGGAACTTCACCACAGTGCGCGATTACGACCTTCCGGCGCTGGAGCGCCGGAGCCGCGGCAAGAGCCGCTTCGACGACGACGAACCGCAGTTTCTGAAGCGCGGGCGGCCCACCGCGCCGCTCGCCGACCCGGACAGCGAGCCCGACCCGGACACCGGTGACCACTGGTCGTCCTGGGACGACGCCGTGCACGGGCCAGAGCCGCATCCGGCCTGGCTGGTCACCGAGTTGGCGGCCAAGGACACCGAGCTGGGTGTGCTGAAGACCGGCAAGGAGGCGGACGTCCACCTGGTCCGCCGGGCGGTGCCCGACACCGACCGGTCCTGCCTGCTCGCGGTGAAACGCTACCGCGATCCCGAGCACCGGTTGTTCCACCGCGATGCCGGCTATCTGGAGGGCCGGAGGGTGCGCCGGTCCCGGGAGAACCGGGCGATGGCCGGCCGGACGGCGTTCGGCCGGCAGATGATCGCCGGGCAGTGGGCCGCCGCCGAGTTCGCCGCCCTGACCCGGCTCTGGGAGATCGGCGCCGGGCACGACCGGATCGCCGTGCCGTACCCGGTGCAGTTGCGGGGCACCGAGTTGATGCTGGAGTTCGTCGGTGACGCCGAGTCGGGGGAGGCGGCGCCCCGACTGGCCCAGCTGCGACCCGACCCGGCCGAGCTGCGTGACCTGTGGGCCCAGCTGGTGGAGGCGCTGCGGGTGCTGGCTCGGGCCGGCTACGCGCACGGCGACCTGTCGCCGTACAACCTGCTGGTGCACCAGGGCCGGCTGGTCGTGATCGACCTGCCGCAGGTGGTCGACGTGGTGGCGAACCCACAGGGGCCGGAGTTCCTGGCCCGCGATGTGCGGGTGGTCGGCACCTGGTTCGCGGCCCGGGGTCTCCCCGCCGACCAGGTCGATCCCGGCGTGTTGACCGGAGAGCTGCTGCGCGAGGCGGGCGTCCGCTGATCGGAGCGGGTCGGGCGGGCACACCGCCCGACCCGCACGCCGGCTACTGCAGGTAGCGCTCCACCTCGGGCTTGGGGCGTTCGCCCTGGGCGTCCGGGTCGCCGTGGGTGTCCCGGGCGGCCCGGCGGCGGCGCAGCAGGTCCCAGCACTGGTCGAGGGACTCTTCCAGGGCGCGCAGTCGCTCGCTGGCCTCGCCCTCGGTGCCCGACTCGTGGGCCTGGGCCTCGGCGCGCAGCTTGTGTTCCTCGTCGACCAGCTCGGTGATCCGGTTCAGGATGGTCTTGTCGTCCATGCCACAGAGCCTGGCACAGGGTGCCGGGCGTCGCCCGGATTCGGGGGTACCGGTGCGTCCGGGATCACCGACCGGCGTCGGTTGGCCGGGTATCGGTGTAGATGGAAATTGCGCCGTACACAAGTCTAGAAGGTGCTCCTCGTTGGTGAGATGCTTCCGTCGGCCCAGAAGGTGAATGTTTTATCAACCCGACCGACCACAGTGGACAGCTGCGGTCGCCGGGACGACGAGGAGACGTGGTTCGATGTCGCAGGTGTTCGAGGCGCGCCCCGCCACCGTCAACAGCGAACCCCGGATGATTCCGTTACGAACCGCGCTGCCCGCGTTGATCCGCGATCCGCTGGGCGCGCTCGTCGACTTCGCGCAGGACGCCGACGGCGAGGTCATCCGGCTCAACCTCGGCTCGTTCCGCCCCTATCTGGTCAGCCACCCTGAGCACCTGCAACGCGTCCTGCGGGACAACGTTGCCAACTACACCCGGGACGGCGACGGACTGCTGTGGCGACCCGTTCGTCGGATCGTCGGCGACGCCATCCTGGTCGCCGAGGGTGCGATCTGGGAGTCCAGCCGAGGCGCCCTGCAACCGTTGTTCACCGCCAAGCGGGCCGAGACGCTCGTCGACAAGATGGCCGAGGCGATCAACGAAGCGGTCGACGAGTGGCTCGAACCGGCCCTCGCCGGTCGCCCGATCGACGGCGGTGCGGAGCTGACCCGGATCGTCCTGCGCACCACCATGCGGGTGCTCTTCGCCGACCGGATCTCGGTCCCCGATGCCCTGCGGATCAGCGCCGCGCTGGACACCCTCACCACCGCGATGCTCCCCCGACTGCTGGTGCCCGCCGTGCCGTACGCGGTGCCGATGCCCGGCGACCGGCGCTTCCGCGAGGCGGTGCGCACCATCGACGCGGTGGTGCTGCCGATCATCCGGGAGGCCCGGGCCCATCCCACCGACGGCGACGACATCATCTCCACGCTCTGCCGGCCGCGTGCCGACGGCAGCGAACCCGACGAGTACGCGATCCGCGGCGACGTGGTCGCGATGTTCTCCACCGCCACCGAGACCACCATCGCGCTGCTCTCCTGGCTCTGGCCGGTGCTGGCGTCCCGACCCGACGTGGCCGAGCGGATGACCGACGAGATCGAACAGGTCGTCGGCGCCGACCGGGTCGGCCGCGAGCACCTGCCCCAGCTGCGCTACGGCCGGATGGTGCTCGACGAGATGCTGCGGCTCTACCCGGCCGGCTGGATGATCCCGCGCACCGCGGTCGGCGACGACGTGCTGGGCGGGGTGCGGATCAAAGCCGGCGGCAGCGTGCTGGTCAGCCCGTACGTGACCCAGCGGATGTCGACGTTCTGGAACGACCCGACGCTCTTCGACCCGGAGCGGTTCGCGCCGGAGCTGCCCCGGCGGCGCTACCGCTACTCCTACTTCCCGTTCGGCGGCGGCCCGCACCAGTGCCTCGGGCAGTACCTGTTCCTGCTGGAGGCCCAGCTCATCGTCAGCACCGTGCTGAGCCGCTACCGTTTCCGGCTGCGCGAACCGGTCGACCTCACCCCTCGGATGGGCGCCTCGCTGCAACCCAAGCAACGGGCCGAGCTCATCCTCACCCCGGTCGAGCGCCTGGCCGCGTCGTGACCGACAGCCCGCGACCGGCGCAGGCCGGCCAGGACGCGGTCGCCGAGCAGGGCCGGGTGTGCGCACTCGCTGTGCGGGGCGTCCGCGACCTCCAGGCTGTCACCGCCGCCCACCCCGAACTGTTCGACGCCGCACCGTTCGACCCGGCGCTGCTCAGCTCGGTGGCCACCACTGTCGCCTTCATCGCGCCCTGGCACACCGCCGCCGAACTGCGGATCACCACCCGTACCGTGCTCTGGGTCTTCGCCGCCGACTGGCAGATCGACTACCTCGCCCGTTCCGTGGACGACGTCCGGCAGGTGGTGACCGACTGCCTGGCAGCGGCCGATGGCGCGACGCCCCCACCGGGGCGGCACCTGGCACGGCTCCTGGCCGACCTGCGCGACGAGCTGACGACCGTGCCGGCGTTCGCCCGGCTGCGCCCGATCTGGCGCGACGAGTTGGCCCGGATGCTCGCTGCCGCCGCTCGGGAGTGGGACTGGAAGAACCTGCCGACCGACCCGACCACCGGGCGCCGCCTGCCGGACCTGGACCGCTACCTGGAGAACGCCGACAACTCCGGCAGCTCCTTCGTCAACAGCACCCACTGGATAGCCACCGGCGACGAGCGGACGCTCGCCCAGTTGACCGACCTGCTGGACGCCGGACGGGGCGTGCAGCGGGTGCTGCGGCTGGTCAACGACCTCGCCACCCAGGGGCGCGACGCCGAGTGGGGTGACCTGAACGCCCTGTCGCTGGTCGACGACCCGGCGCAGGTGCACGACCGGCTGGCCGAGCTGACCGCCCGGTCCCGAGGGGACCTGGCCGCCCTCGCCGAACGGTGCCCCCGCCAGGCGGAGTACCTCAACCGGCAGATCTCCTTCACCGGCGGCTTCTACCAACTGGCGGACTTCTGGGGTGCGCGCGATGAGTGACCGCGCCGTGCGGGTTCTCGTCGACGCGGCGAGCACCGACCCGATCGCCGACGCCGCCCGCGAACTGGTCGCCGGCCTGTGCCTGCGGCCGTGGGGGCAGGTCGCCGCGTCGCTGTACGAGACCGGGCGGTTGGTGGCCGTCGCTCCCTGGCTGACCGGGCACCACCAGCGGATCGCGTTCCTGCTGCGCAGTCAGCGTCCGGACGGGGCGTGGGGCCCACCCGAGGGGTACGCCCTGGTGCCGACGTTGAGCGCCACCGACGCGCTGCTCGCCGCCCTGGCCGACGGTAGGGGCGGGACGGACCTGCTCACGTCGGTGTCCCGTGGCCTCGGCGCGCTCGCCGGCACGCTGCTGGCCGGCGACGCGCGGACGCTGCCGGACACCCCCGCGCTGGACCTCATCGTTCCGGCGCTGGTCGACACGATCAACGACCGGCTCGCGGGGTTGGAGCGGGCCATCGCCGACCGGCTGCCCCGCCCGCCGTTGCCGCTGCCGCCCGGGCTCAACCGGGACCGGCTGCGCGCGGTGCGGTCCGCGGTGGCCGCCGGCGCGGCGCTGCCACCGAAGCTGGCCCACTTCTACGAGATCCTGGACGCGGTCCCCGCCGACGCCGGCCCCACGCTCACCGCGGTCGGCGCCTCACCCGCCGCGACCGCCGCCTGGCTGAGCGCGGCCGGACCCTCCGCCGGCCCCGCCGCGCACGCCTTCCTGCGGGCGTTGATCCGCGACGGGGGCGGCCCGGTGCCCTGCCCGGCACCGATCACGGTCTTCGAGCGGGCGTGGGTGCTCAGCGGCCTGCGTCGCGCCGGAGTCACCATCAACCCGCCGACCTCCGTCCTGGAGAGCCTGACCGCCGCCACCGCCGGCCAGGGCATCGCCACCGGCGACGGCCTGCCGACCGACGCCGACACCACGGCGGTGTCCCTCGACGCGTTGGCCCGGCTCGGGCGTCCGGCGGACCCGGCCAGCCTGTGGGCGTACGAGACGGCCGACGGTTTCTGCACGTGGCCGGGGGAGGACGGCTTCTCGGTCACCACGAACGCCCATGTGCTGGACGCCTTCGGCCAGCACGTGGCCCGGCACCCGGACGCGGACCCGCGCTATCGCCGGGCGGTCGAGCGGCTGAGCCTGGTGTTGACCGGGCGCCAGCGTGCCGACGGCGCCTGGCAGGACCGCTGGCACGCCTCGCCGTACTACGCCACCGTCTGCTGTGTGCAGGCGCTGGCCGAGTTCGGGCGGGGTGCGGCCGCCGCCGAGGCGGTGGACCGGGCTGCCGGCTGGGTGCTGAACAGTCAGCGCGCGGACGGCTCGTGGGGGCGGTGGAGCGGCACCGCCGAGGAGACGGCGTACGCCCTCCAGGTGCTGCTGACGGTGCCGACGACGGTGCCACGGGTCGACGACGCCGTGGCCCGTGGGCACGCCTACCTGCACGAATCCGTCGACCGGGAGCACCCTCCACTGTGGTACGGCAAGGAGCTGTACTGTCCGACAGTGATCGTGCGCGCCGCGGTGCTCGCCGCCTGTCGGTTGACCACCGATCGGGCCTCCGGGGTGGACCGATCGGTGGTGGATTGCGGCTACCAGCTAACAAAAACAACAACTTGAGGGGTTGTGTGGACACTGCTAGCGTACGCAGAGCCTCAGCCCCGGATGCCCCGCTGCGGTGGGACGTCGCCCCCTCTGATCACCCGTTGATGAGCTGAGTCAACGCCCTGCCTGGGACGGTTCAATGCGTTCTCGCGGTACGAGTATCCGCACCAAGGTTGTCGCCCTGCTGCTCTCTCTGGTCGCGCTCTGGATGTTCGCGGCCTGGGTGACCCTGCGCGACGGCTTCAACCTGCTCGGTGTCCAGGTGATCAACAGCAAGGTCTACGCGCCGACCGAGCCGTTGTTGCAGGAGCTCCAGGTGGAGCGGCGGTTGACCCAGGCGTACCTGAGCAACCCCGAGGCCGCGCAGCGGGCGGCGCTCGAAGCCGAGCAGGCCAAGAGCGCGGGGCTGGCCGCCGACTTCGCCGAATCGGTGCGTGACTGGCAGGTCGACGTCGCCGGCAGTTCCGCACTGGACACCCAGCTCGGTCTGACGATCGCCCAGGTCAAGGCGTTGGAGCAGACCCGCGCCGAGGTGCTGGACCGCAAGATCGACCGGGTTGCCGCCGCCGAGGCGTACACGACCGCGATCGAGTCGATCTTCCAGATCTACGACGTGACGGGCAGCCTGGACGACAAGCAGATCGCCGGCGAGGCGGCGGCCCTGATCCAGCTCAACCGGATGAAGGAGCTGATCTCCCAGGAGGACGCGCTGCTCAGCGGGCTCTTCGGCAACGGCCGGATGAGCGGGCCGGAGTACGCCCGCTACGTCAGCCTGGTCGCCGCCGAGCGGTTCCTCGGCGACGAGGTCCGGACCCGCCTCGCCGACGCCGACGAGCGCCGCTTCCAGCAGCTCGTCGAAGGGGAGGAGTTCACCCGACTGCGCGCCGTGCAGGACAGCATCATCCGCGAGGGCCGCCCGTCGACCCAACTGCCGCTCGACGCCGAGCAGTGGCGCGGCACCGTGGAACCCGCGTTGGCCGAGGTCAACGATGTGGTGACCGCCGGCGGCGAGGGCATCGTGGATCGCGCCACCGGCGTCGCCGTGATGGTCGTCGTCCGACTGGTGCTCGCCACCGGTCTGGGCCTGCTCGCCGTCATCGCCTCGGTCGTCATCTCGATCACCACCGCGCGGAACCTGCTGCGCCAGCTGGACCGGCTGCGGGAGGCCGCCTGGCAGCTCGCCGACGAACGGCTGCCCCGGGTGGTGGAGCGGCTCGGGCACGGCGAGGAGGTCGACGTCGCCACCGAGGCGCCCCCGCTGGAGTTCGGCACCGACGAGATCGGCCAGGTCGGCAAGGCGTTCAACGCCGTTCAGGAAACCGCCCTGCGGACCGCCGTCGAGCAGGCCGACCTGCGTCGCAACGTCCGCGAGGTCTTCCTCAGCCTGGCCCGACGCACGCAGGCACTCGTCCACCGGCAGCTCACCCTGCTCGACGCGATGGAACGCCGCGAACACGACGCTGAGGAGTTGGAGGACCTGTTCCGGGTCGACCACCTGGCCACCCGGATGCGGCGCAACGCGGAGAACCTGATCGTGCTCTCCGGCTCCACCCCCGGTCGGGCCTGGCGGCGCAACGTCCCGATGGTCGACGTGGTGCGCGGCGCGGTGGCCGAGGTGGAGGACTACACCCGGGTCAACGTGCTGCCGCTCGGCCCGGTCTCGCTCGCCGGCCGTGCGGTCGGCGACATCATCCACCTGCTGGCCGAGCTGATCGAGAACGGCCTGTCGTTCTCCCCGCCACACACGACGGTCGAGGTCCGCGGCCAGTCGGTCTCCAACGGGTTCGCCATCGAGATCGAGGACCGGGGCCTCGGCATGAGCGAGGAGGACCTGGCCGCGGCGAACCACCGGATCGTCGACCAGTCCGAGCTGAACCTCGCCAACGCCGCCCGCCTCGGGCTGTACGTGGTGAGCCGGCTGACCGAACGGCACGGCGTACGGGTCCGGCTCAAGGAGTCCGCGTACGGCGGCACCACCGCGGTCGTGCTGATCCCGCTGGAGCTGGTCACCGAGGCCGAGGCATCCCCGGAGGACTCCGGCTCGTTCCGGGCGGGTTCGGCCATCCCGCTGCCGTCCGCGCCCGCCACGGAGAGCAGCCGTCCGGCGTCCTCCGCACCGGTCGCGCTCGCCGCACCGACGGCGACCGCGCCGGACGCACCGGTGACCGCGGCGGTGCCGACCGACACCACCACCGCACCCACGGACGAGGAGGCGGAGGCGGACAGCGTTCTCCCCACCCGACAGCGGACCACCCCGACAGCCGGCACACCGGATCTGCCCACCCGCGCCCGGCGCGGCCCGGGTCAGCCAGCCCTGGAGGCCCCGACCGTGCCCACCGGTCTGCCCGCCGTTGACCGCGCCCGACCGAAGGACCGCGACGCCGAGCCGGTCGGGACCGGTGACGGTGGTCCGATGCCGGCCCGGGCCGAGGCGGAGCGGACCGACTCGGGCCTGCCGGTCCGGGTCCGACAGGCGAACATCGTTCCCGAGTTGCGGGACGACCCGGCGGTGTCGGAGAGCGACGACGAGGATGTGGTGCGTCCACCGGAGCAGGTGCGCCGGATGATGAGCTCCTACCAGACCGGTACCCGGCGTGGTCGCACCGACGCGGCTCGACTGCTCGGCGGCGGCTCCGGCGCCCCGGCGGCGACGCCGTCCGAGCCGACCGACGAGGATCCACAAGCGACCTGACCGAGCACCGAAGGCGCGGGTTCCCGCGCGGTGTGACGGTCAAGCCCCAGATGAACACGGCGCACAGCCGGGCGAGAAGAGGACGACGAAGTGACCCAGAAGACGGCTTCGAGCGCCGACCTGACGTGGTTGCTGGATGACCTGGTGGGCCGGGTGAAGCAGGCCGAACACGCGGTCGCGCTCTCCACCGACGGCCTCATGATGGCCTCCTCCCAGGGGTTGAGCCGGGACGACGGCGAGCACCTCGCGGCGATGGCGGCCGGCATCCAGAGCCTCGCCCGAGGCGCCGGTAAGCGTTTCGGCGGTGGGCAGGTGCAGCAGACCATCATCGAGATGCAGTCGTCGTTCCTGTTCGTCACCGCGGCCGGGCGTAACGCCTGCCTGGCGGTGCTGGCCACCGAGGACGCCGACGTCGGCCTGATCGCCTACGAGATGGCGATGCTGGTCACCCGCGTCGGCAAGTACGTCGCGTCGCCCTCGCGTGGCAGTGATCAGCAGGTCGGCGAGAGGTAACGGCGATGACGGTCCAGGGGGAGTCCGCAGACCACCAGTGGGTGGATGACCATGCGGGTCCGGTGGTGCGTCCGTACGCGGTGACGCGCGGTCGGGCCCGCCCGGTCACCGGCACCTTCGACCTGATCTCCCTGGTCACGGCGACCCGAGCCGAGGTCACGCCCGAGGTGGGTCTCGGTCCCGAGCATCTGGCGATCGTCGGGCTGTGCCAGCGCATACAGTCCGTCGCCGAGATCGCCGCCCATCTCGACCTGCCGGTGGGCACCATCCGGGTGCTTCTCGGTGATCTGGCGGCCCGCAGCCTGGTACAGGTGCGCGAGCCGCAGACCACGGCCGGTCTTCCCGACAACAGCATCTTCGAGGCGGTAATCAATGGACTACGGGCACTCTGACCGGCCGGCGGGAGCGACGCCACTGCCCACCGCGATCAAGATTCTGGTCGCGGGCGGCTTCGGCGTGGGCAAGACGACCATGGTCGGCGCGGTCAGTGAAACCCGGCCGTTGCGCACCGAGGAGGTGCTGACGGAGTCGGGAGTCGGCATCGACGACCTGTCCGGGGTGGAGGGCAAGACCACCACCACCGTGGCCATGGACTTCGGCCGGATCACCATCAGCGACGACCTGGTGCTGTACCTGTTCGGCACGCCGGGGCAGGACCGGTTCTGGTTCGTCTGGGACGAGTTGGCGTTGGGCGCGATCGGGGCGGTGGTGCTGGCCGACACCCGCCGGCTCGCCGACTGCTTCCCCTCGATCGACTACTTCGAGGGTCGGGGCACACCGTTCGTGGTCGCGGTGAACTGCTTCCAGGGCGCTCGGACGTACCGGCTCGACGAGGTGCAGGCCGCGCTGAACCTGGACCCGGGTGTGCCGGTGCTGCTCTGCGACGCCCGGCAACGGGAGTCCAGCAAGGAGGTGCTCGTCACGCTGATGGAGCACGCCATGAAGACCCGCGAGGCCCGCCGCCGCGCCGCCAACGGAGACTGACCGACATTTCTCGGGGGAGGGTGTCCGGAACGCGGTCGGCCGTTCGTCATGCTGGCGATGTCCCGAGAGACCAGGGAGTGACCAGATGAAGTACATGATGTTCGTTTGCAGCGACACCGAGCCGGACACCGACCCCACCCCGCTACCCGACATCGACAAGTGGGTGGCGGAGAACGACTCTCGTGGCCGCCGCCTGAGCGGCAACGAGCTGGGGCCGACCAGCGCGGCCACCACCGTCCGGGTCCGCGACGGTGAGCTGCTCGTCTCCGAGGGGCCGTTCGCGGAGACCAGCGAGGTGATCGTGGGCTTCGACCTGCTCGAATGCGCCGATCTGGACGAGGCGATCGAGGTGGCCCGCACCCACCCGATGGCCCGCGAAGGGCGACTGGAGCTGCGCCCGTTCGCGGACCTGCCCGACTGACGGGGTTGTCCACCTCACCGCGCCGGCCGATGCGCACGGGGGCAACGGCCGGCGCGGTGGCGGAGGCCGTCGCCGCCGCCGGCGTCGAGGCGTACCCCCGGATCGTCGCGACCCTGATCCGGGTGACCGGGGACTGGGCGTTGGCCGAGGACTGCGCCCAGGAGTCGTTGACCGTCGCCCTGGAACGCTGGCCCGCCGACGGTGTGCCCACCAACCCGGGCGGATGGCTCATGACGGTGGCGCGCAACCGCGCGATCGACGTGCTGCGCCGGGCCACCGTGGAGCGGCGCAAGTTGCACGACCTGGCGTTGCTCACGCCGCAGGACGCGCCGCCGGAGCCGGACGTGAGCCAGGACGTGGTGGACGACCGGCTGCGGCTCATCTTCACCTGCTGCCACCCGGCGCTCGCGATCGAAGCCCGGGTGGCGTTGACGTTGCGAACCGTCTGCGGCGTGCCGACCGCCGACATCGCCCGCCTCCTGCTGGTCAGCGAGTCGACGATGACCCGCCGGCTGACCCGGGCCCGTACCCGCATCGCGCAGGCCGGCATCCCGTACCGGGTGCCGAGCGGGCCGGCGCTGACCGAACGGCTGCCCGGTGTCCTCGCCGTGCTGTACCTGCTGTTCACCCGGGGTTACGTCGCCGACGGCGAGCCGGCCTTCGCCGACGAGGCGGTCCGGCTGGCCCGGCTGCTCGACCGGCTGATGCCCGAGCAGTCCGAGGTCGCCGCGCTGTTGGCGCTGGTGCTGTTGCAGCACTCCCGCCGGGACGCCCGCCGCGACGCCACTGGCACCCTGCTCACCCTGGAGCGGCAGGACCGCGACCGGTGGGACCGCGCCGCCATCGCCGAGGGCCTGGCCGCCCTCGATCGGGTACGCCACGACGGGCCGTACGCGTGGCAGGCCCGGATCGCCGCCCGCCACGCCACCGCCGCCTCGGCCGAGGACACCGACTGGCCGACGATCGCACGGGCCTACGACGCGCTGGTCGACATCCGTCCCTCACCGGTGATCGCGCTCAACCGTGCGGTCGCGCACGGTTACGCGTACGGGCCGGCCGCCGGGTTGGCCCTGCTCGACGCGGCGCGCGCCGGGGGAGGGCTGGACGGCTACCCGCTCACCGTGGCGGTGGAGGCCGACCTGGTGGCCCGGCAGGGGGACCGGCTGCGCGCCGCCAGCCTGTTCCGTCAGGCGGCGGCAGCGGTCGGCTCGACCGCCGAGCGCCGCGCGCTGCTCGACCGGGCCGACGAACTCACCCGCGCTTGACCAACACCAGGAACCGGGCCCAGGCCGCCGGGTCGAAGGCGAGCGCCGGACCGGCCAGGTCCTTGGAGTCGCGTACGCCGATGACGCCGGGGAGGTTGTCGGCCACCTCGACGCAGTCGCCGCCGTTGTTGCCACTCTTGCTGCTCTTGCGCCACCGAGCGCCGATCAGGTCCATGATGCTGCCGCTTCTCTGAGGAGGTTGAGGGACTGCGCGCGGGACAGGGCTGCGTCACGAATGCGTTCCCACCGCCGATCGAGCGTAGCAAGGTCGGCGGTCTTGTCGATGAGCTGCGCTTGCGCCTGGCTGTCGACGTGCGCGACCCGCGCCCCGTCCGGCATCTCGGCCACGGTGAACGGCCCCCCGAGGCCCGGATACATGCCGACGTCGGCGGGCACGACGAAGACCGACACGTTTGGCAGAGCGGCCTGCTCGGCAAGCCGCTCGCACTGCTCCCGCATCATGGCCCGGTCACCGTCGAGGGTGCGCTGGAGGACTGCCTCGTCGAGGACCGCGACGAGCAGCGGCGGGCGCTCCCGCCGCAGGACGGCCTGCCGACTCAACCGCGCCTCGGCGAGATCGTCGGCCTCGGCCGGCGTCAACGCCTCGCCGCCCAGCGTCGCCAGCGCGTACGCCTTCGTCTGGAGAAGCCCAGGAATCCACGCGAGCTGGAACGATCGCAGTGACAGCGCCTCACGTTCGATCTCGGCCCAGGGCCGGAACCAGGCCGGCGTCCGGCGCTTCAACACGTCCGGCCACAGCTCCTCGACGTTCCGACCGAGCAACTCGGCGACCCGCGCACGATGACGCGTCTGTGGAATTCGTCCCGTGCTCGCCCACTTCGCTGCCGTCTTCGGATCGACACCAATCTGAGCGGCGAGACTGTCCGCTGTGTGTCCTGTCTCGACCATGGCCACCTGCACCGCTCGATTCATCTCCGCACCCTCCAGAACGTTCCAGACGTCAGAAGGAGATACTTCTACGCGGTGTAGTCGGTTGGCAACCCTCGGCAGGGTGCTGTGGAGACAGCATCGAGGAGGGAGCGCAGGATGACCGACGACAGGCCCCGGAATCACCCGAAGCTGACGGGCGGTCCGTCACCGGCCCGGCCGCGTGTACCCCGCCGGATCGGGCCACCGCACCCCCCGTACCGTGGCCCCGGTCGCGCGCCGAACGTCGTACCCGAAGCACGCTGGCGCTCCCGGTGCGGCCCACCGGTGGCGCACACCGCCGACGGCCCCCTGTGGACGTGCGACATCTGCGGTCAGGACTGGCCCTGCCCGACGCTGCGCGCGACCCCGACGGACGCCGTCCGCCGCGCGACCCTGATCCCCGAGTTCTCCCGGATCACCCGACGGGCGATCCGGGACCTGCGCGGCCAGCCAGGTGGCCCCGATCCGGTGGCCATCGTCCGCCGTTTCCTCTGGTTCCTGCCGCTGACCGACGAGGAGGCCCGCGCTGTCGCGCTGCGGCTGCGCTGAGCGTCCACCCTGTCGCGCATCCTGTTGGACACGAGCCGGGGACCGATACGGTGGCCGCATGACATTGCCGTTCGACCTCGCTCTGCGAGGTTATGACATGCGTCAGGTCGAGAGTCTCTTTGCCACTGTCGACGGGGCTCTGGCTACCGACACCCCCGCGTCACGGGCTGCCGCGCGGGACGCGCTGCGGGCGGCCAGCCTGCGACGGCGGCTACGTGGCTACGAGATGCGGCAGGTGGATGCGGCGATAGAGCAACGGCTCGCTGCCCTCGCGCCCTGACCGCACGCCTTCCTCGGCTCGGACGGCGCAGGCCGCCCCCGCCGAAGCGGGAGCGGCCCTCGACCAGCCGTACGCGATCAGTTGGCGATCATGCGGCGCAGCACGTACTGCAGGATGCCGCCGTGCCGGTAGTAGTCCGCCTCACCGGGGGTGTCGATCCGGACCACAGCGTCGAACTCCACGCCGGTGTCGGTGCTGACGTGCACCGTACGCGGGGTCTCGCCGTCGTTCAGGGCGGTCACCCCGGTGATGGTGAACGTCTCGGTGCCGGTCAGGCCGAGCGACTCGGCGGTGACGTCCACCGGGAACTGCAACGGCAGCACGCCCATGCCGATGAGGTTGGAGCGGTGGATCCGCTCGTACGACTCGGCGATGACCGCCCGGACGCCCAGCAGCATCGTGCCCTTGGCCGCCCAGTCCCGCGACGACCCCGAGCCGTACTCCTTGCCGGCCAGCACGACCAGCGGGATGCCGGCCTCCTGGTAGGCGACCGAGGCGTCGTAAATCGAGGTCTGCTCGCCGGTGAGGTGGTTGACGGTGAAGCCGCCCTCCACCCCCGGGACCAGCTGGTTGCGCAGCCGGATGTTGGCGAAGGTGCCCCGGATCATCACCTCGTGGTTGCCCCGGCGGGAACCGTACGAGTTGAACTCGTGGCGCGGCACGCCGTGCTCGGCCAGGTACGTGCCCGCCGGGGAGTCCGCCTTGATCGCGCCGGCCGGCGAGATGTGGTCGGTGGTCACCGAGTCACCCAGCTTGGCCAGCACCCGGGCGGCGGAGATGTCGACGACCGGGGCCGGCTCCTGCTGCATGCCCTCGAAGTACGGGGGCTTACGCACGTAGGTGGAGTCGTTCGCCCAGGCGAAGGTGTCGCCGGTCGGGGTCGGCAGCGACTGCCACCGCTCGTCACCGGCGAAGACATCGGCGTACGCGGCGCTGAAACCGGTGGCACCGATCGCCTGGGCGATGACGTCCTGGATCTCGGCGCTGTTCGGCCAGATCTCGCGCAGGTAGACCGGGTTGCCCTCGGAGTCCTCACCGATCGGCTCGTTGGCCAGGTCGATGTCCATGGTGCCGGCCAGGGCGTAGGCGACCACCAGCGGCGGCGACGCCAGGTAGTTCATCTTGACGTCCGGGTTGATCCGGCCCTCGAAGTTCCGGTTGCCGGAGAGCACCGAAACCACCGACAGGTCGTGCTCGTTGACCGCGGCGGACACCTCCTCGGGCAGTGGACCCGAGTTGCCGATGCACGTGGTGCAGCCGTAGCCGACCAGGTTGAAGCCGAGCTTGTCCAGGTACGGGGTGAGGCCGGCCCGCTCGTAGTAGTCCATGACGACCTTCGACCCGGGGGCCAGGGTGGTCTTCACCCACGGCTTGCGGGTCAGGCCCTTCTCCACCGCGTTGCGGGCCAGCAGCGCGGCACCGATCATCACCTGCGGGTTCGACGTGTTGGTGCAGGAGGTGATCGCGGCGATCACCACGGCGCCGTGGTCCAGCTCGTACTCGACGCCGTCGGCGCCGGTGACCCGGATCGGGTTCGTGGCCCGGCCGCCCGCGCCGACCGCGGCGGTCTCCAGGTCACGCGGCTCGTCGGCCGGGTCGCTGAAGTCGTTGGCCGGCGGGTCGCTGGCCGGGAAGGACTCGGCGCTGGCCTCGTCGGCCGGGCCGTTGGCGCCACGCGGCAGCTCCTCGCGCGGGACACCCGGCTTGAGGTCCCGCTCACCGACAGAGTCGTCGGCGACGTAGTCGGTCAACGCGGAGCGGAACAGCGTCTTCGCGGCACCCAGCGGCACCCGGTCCTGCGGGCGCTTCGGGCCGGCGAGCGACGGCTCGATGGAGCTGAGGTCCAGCTCCAGGCGCTCGGAGTACTCCGGCTCGGCGTCCGGGTCGTGCCAGAGGCCCTGCTCCTTGGCGTACGCCTCGACGAGCGCGACCTGCGCGGCGTCGCGGCCGGTCAGCTCCAGGTAGCGGATCGTCTCCGCGTCGATCGGGAAGATCGCCACGGTGGAGCCGTACTCCGGGGACATGTTGCCGATGGTGGCCCGGTTGGCCAGCGGCACGGCGCTCACGCCGGGGCCGTAGAACTCGACGAACTTGCCGACCACACCGTGCTTGCGCAGCATCTCGGTGATGGTCAGCACCAGGTCGGTGGCGGTGGTGCCGGCCGGCATCTCACCGGAGAGCTTGAAGCCCACCACCCGCGGGATCAGCATGCTGACCGGCTGGCCGAGCATCGCGGCCTCGGCCTCGATGCCGCCGACGCCCCAGCCCAGCACGCCCAGGCCGTTGACCATGGTGGTGTGCGAGTCGGTGCCGACCACGGTGTCCGGGTACGCCTGGCCGTTGCGCTCCATGATGGTGCGGGCCAGGTACTCGATGTTGACCTGGTGCACGATGCCGGTGCCCGGCGGGACGACCTTGAACTCGTTGAACGCGGTCTGACCCCAGCGCAGGAACTGGTAGCGCTCCTTGTTGCGCTCGTACTCCAGCTCGACGTTGCGGGCGAACGCGTCCTCGCGGCCGAACAGGTCGGCGATGACCGAGTGGTCGATGACCAGCTCGGCCGGGGCGAGGGGGTTGACCTTGCTGGCGTCGCCGCCCAGGTCGCGCACAGCCTCACGCATGGTGGCCAGGTCGACCACGCACGGCACGCCGGTGAAGTCCTGCATCAGCACCCGCGCCGGGGTGAACTGGATCTCCACGCTGGGAGCGGCGGTGGAGTCCCACGCGCCGAGCTGGCGGATGTGGTCGGCGGTGATGTTCGCGCCGTCCTCGGTCCGCAGCAGGTTCTCCAGCAGGACCTTCAGGCTGTACGGCAGCCGCGCGTGGCCCTCCACCTTGTCAATCTTGAAAATCTCGTAGCTCGCGTCTCCGACGCGTAGCTGGGTCTTCGCACCGAAGGTGTCGAGGCTCGCCACGTCGTACTCCTTCACACCAGCGACCGTGAGTAGTCCTGAGCAGTCTGTCGCACCGGTTGGGGTGTCGCCGAGGTTAGGTGACACTTACCCGCCGATTCTGCTTCCAACAAAACCGTACGTCCGTCTTGCTATATACGCAACCCGGCGTCACGGTAGGGCAGCCACAACCCCGCCGCGTCATCAGACCGGCGGGGTAGGGTCGGGGCCGATTCGAAGGGGTGCCGAGTGATCGACGTTCAACACTGGCTCTCGGCGCTGCCTCCGGGCGTGATCTACCTGATCGTCGCCGGGGTGATCGGCGTGGAGAGCATGGGCGTCCCCCTGCCCGGGGAGATCGTCCTGGTCAGCTCCGCCCTGCTCGCCGCCACCGGCGTGGTGGAGCCGGAGTGGGTGGCCGGCGCGGCGGCGTTCGGCGCCATCGTCGGCGACTCCGTCGGGTACGCCATCGGTCGACGCGGCGGCCGTCCGCTGCTCGCCCGACTGGGCAGACGGTTCCCCAAACACCTGGGCCCGGCGCAACTCGCCCGCGCCGAACAGAGCTTCGCGCGGCACGGCGTCTGGGCGGTCTTCTTCGGCCGGTTCGTGGCACTGCTGAGGATCCTGGCCGGGCCGCTCGCCGGAGCGCTGCACGTGCCGTACCGCCGCTTCCTGCTGGCCAACGCAGCCGGCGGGCTGGTCTGGGCCTTCGGCACGACGTACCTGCTCTACTCGGTCGGCCGGGCGGCCGAACACTGGCTGAAGGACATCTCCTGGGCCGGGCTGGTCCTCGCGGTGCTCGCCGGGCTCGGCAGCACCTGGTGGCTACGCCGACGCGCGCAGCGCATCGGGTCGGCCGACAGCACCCCTGACCGGGAAGCGGCCGCTGCGGCCGGCGGTCAGCCCGCTGCGGTCGCCCCCGGCGCTGATCCGGTCCCTGCGGGCAACGAGCACTGACCTTTTGGGTATGCCGAAGGGCCGGGCCCCGGTGGTGGGGTCCGGCCCTTTCGGTTGGTGTGTGGTGGTGCGGTTGTCAGCTGGTGGCGTAGCCGCGGGTGGCGATCCAGTCGGCGAGGTGTTCGACGCTGATCTGGTAGGCGGCCTGGTTGGGGTCGGCGGAGTCGGCGATGGTGACGGTGTTGCCGTTGTCGTGGTAGCCGACGACGCTGATGTAGTGCCCGCCCTCGTAGGAGTGGTTGACGCCGTTGGTGTCGGTGCTGGTGCCGGCGATGTTCGCGACCACGGCCCGCCCGTCGTCCACGGTGCGGACGATGTCGGTGCGCAGTTGGTCGGTCTGCTTCGCGTCGGCGTCCGGGGAGCTGATCTCGACGGAGTGGTAGGCGTCCGCCTTGCCGGTTTCCTTGTTCAGTACGGGGGTGATGTCGTTGATGGAGTTCGTGCCGGCCTCGGTGGTGCCCATCTCCTTGGCCATGTCATCAACGTTGATGTCCTTGCCCTGCACGGACAGGGCGTTACGGGTCGCGGCGGGGCCGCAGTAGTAGAAGTTCGGCTGGGCTTCGTAGCGCACGCCCAGCTCCCGCTCACCATGACCGCTCTTGCGGTCGGTCTGGGTCTGGGTGGTCGGCTTGGCGTCCGACGCGGCGTAGGCGGCGGTGACGGGGCCGGCGATGGCGCCGCCGGTGAACGCGAGACCAGCAGCGGTCAGGGCGGTCTTACGGATCAGATCGGTACGCATGATGGCGTGCTCCTCTGCATCGGGGGATGCCCACACGACGTCCGGGGGGTGCGGGGCCGTGCGGGGGAAGTTCGAAGGGGTTCTGCCCGGCGACCCGGGAGACGGGGTCGGCGTCGGGACACGGTGTAACGGCTCGCGGTGCCCGCTCATTCCACCCACCCACCGGCCGGCCGGTTGCGGTGCTCGGCCGTCGTGGTGCTCGGCTGTACGGGGGTGGTCGGCCGTCGTGGTGCTCGGCCGTACGGGGGTGTAACCGGGGCGGCCGGCCGGGTGTTCCCGGCGGGGCCCGCCCGCCACCGACCCGCAAGGGGTGCGGTGATCTGCCAGGTATAACGACCCCGCCCGGCCGGCGATTCCGCCGCCGGGGTGGCCCCGACCACCCGACACCCACCCCCAAACCCGACAAACCACCCGCCCGACGTGGTTGGCAAACCCGACGCCGCGGACACCGCGGGATGATCGACTCGCGTTTCAGGAAAACGCGGTATCCCACTGCCCGCAACACCCCGACATCCTGAAACCCGAGTGGATCACGCGGATCGCGCGGATCACGCACGCACGCACGCACGCCCGCCGCCCGCCGCTGACGAGTCGAGTACCTGGTCCACTGCCCGCTGCCTCCGGGCAACATCTAGGCTCTGACCGAGAGGGGTGGATCATGGACGCTGCTATCCGCCGAGCTCTGGCTTTTTCCCCACTCGGGGTCGGCCGATGAGCGCCGTGGCATTCCTGAACATAAACATGCACGGGCACATAAACCCGACACTGCCCGTTGTGGGTGAGCTCGTGCGCCGTGGTCACTCCGTCACGTACCACACCACGCCGAACCATGCCGAGCAGATCGCGGCCACCGGGGCACGGGTGTTCCTCTACCACGGGGAGGATGCACCGCTGTCCGGTCCGCCGACGCCCGTCACGGTGATGGAACAGCTCGCGCGGACCGCCGTACGCGTGCTGCCGGCCGTCCTCACCGATCTGCGGGGCACCCGGCCCAACCTGATCGTGCACGACTCGCTCTGCCCGTGGGGGCCGGTGGCCGCCCGGGAACTCGGCGTGCCGCCCGCATCATCGTTTACCACCTTCGCCTTCAACCGGCGCGTGCCCAGCCCTACCCGCGGTTCCTGGGAGCTGTTCAGGGCGGCGGCGGCCCTTCCCCGCCCCACCGTGGGGTACCTGAGGTCGCGCTGGGAGCTGCGCCGCCGGTACGACACCCGCACGGTGCCCCTGATCGACCTGGCCAACATCCGTCAGCCGCTCAACCTGGTGTACACCTCGCGGGCGTTCCACCCGGAGGCGGACAGTTTCGACCAGTCCTACCAGTTCGTCGGGCCCAGCATCGGTGCCCGCCCCGCAGACTCGTCGTTCCCGGTCGATCGCTTGCAAGATCCGGTGATGTACGCCTCGATGGGCACGGTGTTCGACGCTCCGACGTTGCTGCGCACCTTCGCCGACGCGCTCGCCCCGCTCGGTGGCACCGTGGTCATCTCCACCGGGCACACCGACCCCGCCACGCTCGGCCCGCTACCGGACAACGTGCTCGCCTACCGTTCCGTACCGCAGTTGGAGGTGCTGGCCCGCGCCGCGCTGTTCATCACCCACGGCGGGGTGAACAGCGTCAACGAGGCCCTGTACGCGGGCACCCCGACGCTGGTGGTCCCGCAGGGCGCCGACCAACTGCTGGTGGCCTCCCGCATCGTCGAGCTCGATGCCGGCCTGTCGATCCGCACCGAGGACGTCACGGTGGAGGCCGTGCGGGCCCTCGCTCAGCGCCTGCTCGACGAGCCGCGATTCCGGGCCGCCGCGAGCACCCTGCAGGTCGCCCAGCGCGAGGCGGGCGGCTATGCGCGTGCCGCCGACGTCCTTGAGCAGTTCGTGCGGCAGACCGGTTCGGTCAGCCAGCCGGGCTCCGCCGACCTGCCACCACGGGGCTGACCGATGACTCCTTTCGTCGCCATCCTGTTGCTGGTCGCCGGGCTCTCCGAGGCCGCCGGACGTCTCCTGCCGGTGGTGGCACGCCTGTCCGGGGTGTCGCACGTGCGGGTGGTCAGCCTGTTGCTGGCGGGCGCGGTCGTCGACGGCGCGGTGTTCGCGCTCTGGCCGCTGTCCGCGTGGGCCGTCGCCAATCTGGTGCTGCCCACCTCCCCGTCCGACGAGGCCGCGCTGGTCTGGACACCGGGCCTGGCCGTTCCGCTGGTGCTCGCCGGGGTTCTCGCGTTTCCGCTCCTCGGGCCGCTGCTGCACCTGTTGCTCATGGTGGGCGTGGGGGCCGGCCTCACCGGTGCGCTCGCCACGTTGGCCGGAGTTCGCTGGTGGGAGGCCGCCGGCTGTGTCGCGATCGCCGGAGTGGGGCTCGGCGTCTCCGTCGAGGCCGTCCGACGCCTTGTCGTGAAGCTCAACACCAGACGCGCACCGGAGCGGGTCGCGTGATCGGGTTGGCGTTCCTGCTGCTGCTCGGCGTGATCGGACTGGTGCTGATCGCCGAGGCCCTGCTTGCCCGCTACGAGGTGCTGGTCTACGCCGCTGGCTGGCGCACACCCACCATCTCCCGCCCCGAGGGCATGTCCTACGCCCGAGGGGCGGATCCGGACCGCCCTCCGGACGCCTACCTGGTCTATCTGGACGGCATCGGGAAACGACGTTTCCACGACACCCGCGATGGTGGCCGACTGGTCAAGGCCCTGATCAACCGGGCGCCGGAGCTCCGGGTTCTGGGCCAGGTGCAGCCCTACTCGCCGCTCGCCGTGCCGCTCGCCGACCGGCCGGTCTGGACCTGGGTGCGCCGCCGCGTCGGGCTGGCGCTGTTCCTGCACAACGTGATGCAGATCTTCGTCGCCGCCGACCGCCGATACCGTCCGCTGTACAACCGTGCCGTCGGCGCGCAGATCGCCACCGAGCTCACGGTCGCCGGTTACCGGCCGGACAGCGGTATACCCGTGGTCCTGCTCAGCTACAGCGGTGGCGCCCAGGTCGCCAGCGGTGCGGTGAACGAACTGTGGTCCCAACTGCGTACGCCGCTCTGGCTGATCACCCTCGGCGGATTTCACAACGGTGCCAACGACATCACCCATGCTCAGCACCTCGACCAGCTCACCAGTGCCGGTGACTGGATCGAGCGCGTCGGCACCTGGATCTTCCCGCAGCGGTGGCGGCTGTTCCGTTGGAGCGGATGGAACCGGGCCGACCGCGCCGGCAAGATCACCGTGCACCGGCTCGACCCGGCCACGCACATCGGTCCCCGCAGCTACATCGCCCCGGAGGCCCGCCTACCCGACGGCCGCAGCCACCTCGACCGGACCACCGACACCGTGCTCGCGGTGATCCGGGACCGCCTCGGCCGCACCGCGGAGACCGACGGCCCGCGGCCCTGAACGTTCACACCTCGGCCTTCAAGCCCGCCTGGTGATCCGCCTCTGTCTGGGACAGCCCGGAGATCTGGAGCAGTTGACTGACGACAACGCGCAGCTGCGAGACGACGACCGCACCGGAGGACCCGACACCCTCGGTACACGCCTCGTCGATGTCGGCGATCACCTGTAGCGCTCGCTCCCGCGCGCGGTCCGGCTCCCGCCCGGCCAGGAAGTCACGATGCAGGAGCCTGAACGCCTGGCCGAAGTGCTCGATCGCGGCGGCAAGGCCGGCCGGCAGCGTCTCCCGGGCGTGCAGTGCCGAGACCACCCACTGCACCATCTCGCGGGTGCTGGTGTAGGCGAGTTCAAGGTGCTCGGCCGCGCGCGCGTACCGACGCATGATGCCCAGCCGTCGTCTCCGCCACGGCGAGAGGATCGCGACTTCGCAGGCCGCCGCGACCACGTCGGCGGTGTTGCGTCGTTGCGCCTCGGCCGCACGCAGTCGCTGTAGGGCGGCCTCGGCCTGCCGTGCGTCCTGGCGAGTCAGCGCCTCAGCGATGGCGGTCATTTCACGGGCGATGGCATCGACTGTCGGACCAGCGGCGCGGTGCACGATCCGCACCGGATTGAGCGGCAGAATCAGCAGGGCCACCACGATGGCCACCACGACACCGACCAGGGCATTCGCCGTCCGGGGTACGGCCAGGTCGGGCCGGTCCGGAGACACTGTGCCGAGCAGGACGGCGGTGCTTCCCGCCTGCACCATGACGGCTCCGGTGCCTCGAAAAACGGCTGCCGCCGAAATGGCCAACGCCACGACCACGCCGGTCTGTATCGGGCCCGCCCCGATCAACCCGACGATCCCGTTTCCGACCAGCACCCCCAGGAAGACCCCGGCGAGAAGTTCCAGAGTTCGACGGGCCCGATTACCGATGGCCGCCGCGATGGTGCCGACGGCGGCGGCGGGCGCGAACAGTGGCTGCGGGTTGTGCAGCACGTCGCTGGCCACGAACCAGGCCAGACCGGCGGCCAAACCCGCCTGCACCGCGAGGATGAGGTACGTGCGGAGCCGTTCGTAGGCCTCCCGGCCCTCGCGCAGGGCACTCTTCGCCGGTCGGGCACCCCGACGCCTGCCGCGCACCTCTCACCCCCCCCACCACCGATCGGCTCTCTGACGATCGTCGTACGACGGCGAGCGTCGGGGGTGAGAGATCCCCAATCTGCTGCGGCAGCGGCCGAAGCCTGCGCCTCGGCGCGCAGGGCCGGTGGGGTGTGGTCAGCCGGCGTCGAGCAGGTCCAGGACGGCGTCGCGGGCGGCCCGGACGGTTGCCTCCGACTGCGGGTTGTGGTCGAGGATGTCGAAGGAGTGCTGGCCGTCCGGCACCTCGATCACCCGCAGCGGCCAACCCTGCGCGGTCGCCGCGGGGAGGAACGCGTCGAGGCCGGCCAGCACCGGTGGGATGTCCTTACCGGCGCGGGTCAGCACCAGCGGCCTGTGCGACGGGCCTCGTCATGCCCTGACCATATCGATCTTCGACCTGCCCGGTGGCCCCGTTGACCGTCTACGGGGGACGGTGCTCAGGCCGGGTCGGCGGGCTTCGCGGCATCGCCGGACTGGGCGTGCCGCTCCAGCAACCGCTGCCGGATCTCCTCCGGGGTATACGCGCGTCGACGCCGTTCGGCCCGCGCGATGACCACGCCGGTGGCCGCGACGCCGGCGAGACCGGCCAGCCCGAGGACCTTCCACCACCGCATTCGTTGCCGCATCGGCCTAGGCTAAACCCTCATGAGCATCAGCCTGGATGAGGCCGTCGAGGTGACCCGCACCGGTGACGTGTGGGTGTTCCGGGGCCGCAGCGTGCCGGACCGGGCGATCCAGTTCACCACCAACAGCCCGGTGAACCACGTGGGGATGGCGGTGGTGTTGGACGACATGCCGCCGTTGATGTGGCACGCGGAGTTGGGCAGGTCGTTGCCGGACCTGTGGTCGGGCACCCACCAGCGCGGTGTCCAGCTGCACGACCTGCGGGACGCGGTCTGCGTCTGGGCCAACCGGTACGGCCAGCGGGCCTGGCTGCGTCAGCTCGACCCACCTGCCGACGGGGAGATGGAGCGGGCGGTGCTGCGGACGATCGCGCGGTTGGACGGTACGCCGTTCCCGTCGACCGCGCAGTTGGCGTGGCGCTGGGTGCGGGGTCGGGTGCCGACGCTGCCGCGCCCCGGCCGGCTGTCCGCGCTGGCGCGCCCCACCAGACCCACCAGGCCCGCCAGCCCGGCCGGATCGGCGGGGGAGCGGGACCGGGCGTTGGAGACGGCGTACTGCGCCGAGGTGGTGGCGGTGACCTATGAGGCCATGGGGTTACTGCCGGCGGGCCGGCGTCCGAACTGGTATGACCCGGGGCGGTTCTGGAGCGGTGACGACCTCGGCCTGGCCGCCGATGCGCGGTTGGGTGCGGAGATCGAGGTGCGGGTGCCGGCGCGCTGAGGTTTGACCGCAGCGGTGACCGGCAATTGCTGGGGCCGTGACCGCCTCCACGGACCTTGAGACGTTGGCCGACTTCTTCGACCGGTACGGCGTGGCGTTGACCTCCGGCGACCTGCCGGCCATCGCCGGCTGTTACGCCCTGCCAGGGTTGGTGGTGGCCGACACCTACAGCTTCTCGTTCACGTCCGCGGCGGCGGTGGCGCTGTCCTTCGTGGGCGCCGCGCCGGACTACCAGGACCGGGAGTTGGTCGCCGCCCACGCCCGGATGGAGGAGGTGCAGCCGTTGTCCGCCCTGTTGACGATGGTGGCGGTGGAGTGGGAGTTCCTGGACAGTCGGGGGCAGGCGGTGCCGGGTGAGCGGTACCGCTATCTGCTGCGCACCTCGGATGACGGGCCACTGATCTGCACGGTCGTCCGGACGGGCTGACCGACCGGGGCCGGTCGGCTCGATCCGTACCCGCCCGGTTTCCGGACCGTGCGGCGCTGGCTACGCTGTCGCGTCGGTGCGGGACGAGGGGAGACCTGATGGCGGTGCGGCCGGACGGTGCGGCAGATTCGCGGGCGGTGCGGGTGTTGGCATCGGTGCCGTGGATCGTGGTGCTGCTCGGTGTGGGTTTGCTCGTGGTGCTCCTGGTGGTTGCGCTGTTGTCGTTTCGGACCAGGGAGCGGGACGCCGCGCCGCAGGCCGCGCCTCCGGCGTTCCTGCCGACCGTGCCGGCCGGCGCGTCGACCACCGGTGGGCCGACCCCGGCCGGTGTGGAGCGGCGCTCGGTGTCTCCGCGACCATCGCGCAGTGGTCGGACGCCGTCGCCGCGGGCCACCGGGACCGGCTCGCCGACACCGGGGCGGACGAGCGTCCTGACGGCCCCGACGACGGCGTCGGCGGACGACACGGTCAGCGCCCGCTACCAGGTCGGTACGAACGGCTACAACGGGGACGCGGCGGTGCTGTCGGTGGTCAACAAGTCGAGTCGGTCGGTGGACTGGCAGGTGGAGTTGGCGTTCGACGACGACACGTGGGCGCTGCGCGTGGGTGATGACTCGGGCGTCTCGGTGCGCGGGCGGGGGAACGGGGAGTTCGTGTTGCGCGGCACCCGTTCGCTGAATCCGGGTGACTCCCGGACGGTGCGGCTGCGCGTCGGCTGGGGCGAGTCGGCGCAGCGACCGCTCACGTGCACGATCAACGGGGTCGACTGCCGGATCGGTTGACCTGGGGCCGGGCCAGCGTTGCGCCGCCAGGCTTTCCGGCCCGGGCCGCCGATCGCTACGCTGCGCGGACGGTCCGCTGAGGGAGGTACATGTCCGGCATCCGCCGTGCTTCGCGTCCGCCGAACGGTCCGGTCGCGATCGCCACGTCGCCCTGGATCGTGGTGGGCGCCGGTGTCGTCGTGATGGTGGTTCTGCTCTTCGTGGCCCTGGGCGCGTACCGGGGACGTAGCCCTGCGCCGGACGGCGCGCAGCCGCCGGCGTTGCCGCTGCCGTCCGCGGTGGCGGCGCCGAGCGCGCCCACGTCGGCGCCGTCTCCTGCTCCGGTGGTGCCGGGGTTGTCCGGGCGGGCGAGCGGGCTGCCGCCGAGCACCGCGCCCGGGTCGGGTTCACCGTCGGCGGCCCCGACGGTCGGTCCGATCACGAAGCCGACGGCGACGCGGTCGCCGAGTCGGGCGGCCTCGGGGCAGCCGGCGATGACCGGGCGGTACCGGGTGGTGCAGAGCTTCGACGGGGGTTTCATCGGCGAGGTGTCGATGGTCAACGGGTCGGCCCGCAGTCGTGGTTGGACGGTGTGGTTGGACTTCTCCGGTGGGCGGCTGGTGACCGCCTGGGTGGAGGGTGTGCCGCAGGGGACGGTCCGCCAGTTCGATGGTGGTTTCACCTACGTCAGTGGGGTTGAGGTGTCGCCGGGCGGTTCGGTGTCGTTGCGCTTCCACCTGGAGCGGGCGTCCCACACGCCCCGGGAGTGCACTGTGGACGGGGTGCGCTGCACCGGGCTCTGACCGGCACTTGCGCAAGGTTGCTGCTGCGTTGCGACCCTGTTTGCAAACTATTGCAGAATGTTTCGGCAAGGGTTAGCGTGCGGCCATCAGCGACCAGAGGAAGGCGTCGATGAAACCCCCGCCGATACCGCGCACCGCCCTGCTGGCCCTTGCCTCCCTGCTCACCGTCACGCTCGTCGGCGCCCCGGTCGCCGTGCACCCCGCCGCCGCGAACCCCCGACCCTCCGATGGCACCCCACCCGCCGCCGGTGGTGCGACCCAGTGGCGTACCGAACCCACCGCCGAGGCGCTGCTGAAAGCAGGCGACAACTCCGCCCGCGCTGAGCAGTTCTACTTCGTTCTGCCGGACCGGTTCGCCAACGGTGACCCCCGCAACGACCGGGGCGGCCTCAGCGGCGACCGGCTGCGGACCGGCCTCGACCCCACCGACAAAGGCTTCTACCACGGCGGCGACCTCAGGGGCGTCATCGACAAGTTGGACTACATCCAGGGGATGGGCACCACCGCCATCTGGCTCGCCCCGATCTTCAAGAACCGGCCGGTGCAGGGGGCCGGCAACGACATCTCGGCCGGCTACCACGGGTACTGGATCACCGACTTCACCCAGGTGGACCCGCACTTCGGCACCATGGAGGAGATGAAACGGCTGGTCAAGCTCGCCCACCAGCGTGGCATCAAGATCTACCTCGATGTGATCGTCAACCACACCGCCGACGTCATCAAGTACGCCGAGAACACGTACGCGTACGTGGACAAGGCGACCTCGCCGTACACCGACGCGCAGGGCCGTGCGTTCGAGGACCGCAACCACGCCGACGGCAGCCGCCCGTTCCCGCCGGTCAACAAGGAGTCCTTCCCGTACACGCCGACGTTCGCCGAGCCGAAGGACGCCAGCGTCAAGGTCCCGGCCTGGCTCAACGACGCCACCATGTACCACAACCGCGGTGACTCCACCTTCGCCGGCGAGAACAGCGAGTACGGCGACTTCTTCGGCCTCGACGACCTGTGGACCGAACGTCCCGAGGTGGTCCAGGGGCTGACCAAGGCGTACGGGGACTGGATCGGCGCGACCGGCGTCGACGGGTTCCGGCTGGACACCGTGAAACACGTCAACATGGACTTCTGGCCGCAGTTCAGCCAGGGCATCGAACGGGCCGCCGAGAAGGCCGGCAAGAAGGACTTCTTCATGTTCGGCGAGGTGTACAGCGCCGACCCGGAGATCAGCTCCAGCTATGTCCGGCGGGGCGGTCTGCCGGCCACCCTCGACTTCGCCTTCCAGGAGGCCGCGCGGGGCTTCACCGCCGGCGCCGGCTCGGCGAAGGCGCTCGCCGACGTGTACGCGCGCGACGACCTCTACGCGGCACGCGACACCGACGCGGGCCGGTTGACCACCTTCCTCGGCAACCACGACATGGGCCGGATCGGCTCGTTCATCGCCGGTGGCGGCACCGACCCGGCCAGTCACCTGCGCCGCGACCAACTCGCCCACCAGTTGATGTTCCTGACCCGTGGCCAGCCGGTGGTCTACTCCGGCGACGAACAGGGCTTCACCGGCCCGGGCGGCGACAAGGACGCCCGCCAGGACATGTTCGCCTCAAAGGTGCCCGACTACCTCGACGACGACCTGCTCGGCACCGACCGCACCCACGCCAGCGACCAGTTCGACCCGACCCACCCGCTGTACCGGACCATCGCCGACCTGGGCCGGCTGCGCCAGGCGCACCCCGCGCTGCGCGACGGTGTGCAGGTCACCCGGTACGCGGCCGACGGGCCCGGGGTCTTCGCCGCCTCCCGGATCGCCCCGGCCGACCGCATCGAGTACGTGGTGGCCGTGAACAACGCCGACACGGCGCAGACTGTCACCGTGGACACCTGGTCGGCCGGCGCCACCTTCACCGGCATCTACGGCGGCTCGAACGGCGACGCCGGTGCGCCCCCGGCCCCGACGACCGCGCGGGCCAACGGTGACGGCGAGCTGGCCCTCACCGTGCCGCCGCTGTCGGCGGTGGTGTACCGGGCCGGTACCCCCATCGCTGCGGCGGCCGACAAGCCGACCATCACCATCACCAGCCCCGACCCGGGCGCACCCGTCGCCACCCGCGCGGCGGTCAACGCCCGGGTGACCGGCGACCCGCTCGCCACCGTCACCGTCGCCGCCCGGGTAGCCGGCGGCCGGTGGACGCTGCTGGGCAGCGCCGACCACGCCCCGTACACCGTGCAGCACGACCTGACCGGCCTGGCCGGCGGTGTCCGGGTCGAGTACAAGGCGGTGGTCCGCGACGGTCGGGGTCGTACCGCCACCGCCCGGTCCGCCGCCGTGGTGGGCACCCCGGCCCAGGGCAGCTCCCGGGAATGGGCGGTGGTGCACTACCAGCGCCCCGCCGGCGGGTACGACGACTGGGCGTTGTACGCCTGGGGAGACATCGACCCGGCGTACGTCACCGAGTGGCCGAAGGGGCAGCCGTTCGCCGGGGAGGACTCCTACGGCCGGTTCGCCTGGGTGAAACTCAAGCCCGGCGCGACGTCGGTGAGCTTCCTGGTGGTCGACTCCGACGGCAACAAGGACGTCGCCCAGGACCGCAGCATCGACGTCACCCAGACCGGCGAGATCTGGCTCAAGCAGGGCGACCCGGCGATCTACCCGAGCCGACAGGCGGCCACCGGTGCCCAGGACCCGCCGGTCGAGGAGGGCACCGCCGTGCTGCACTACCGGCGGGCCGACGGCAACTACGACGGCTGGGGCCTGCACCTGTGGGACGGCGCGGCCAACCCGACCGAGTGGTCCGCCCCGCTGCGGCCGAGCGCCGTCGACGCGTTCGGGGCGGTGTTCCGGGTGCCGCTGGCAGCCGGCGCCACCGGTCTGAACTACATCATCCACCAGGGCGACACCAAGGACCTCCCCGACGACCAGCGGCTCGACTTCGCCAGCGCCGGCCGGGAGGTGTGGCTGCTCGCCGCCACACCGGGCCGCCTGCTGCCGTCGATGGCCAGCACCGCCAGCGGGGACACCGACATCAGCAAACAGAAGGCGCACTGGATCGACCGGTCCACCGTGGCGTGGCAGACCCCGCCGACCGACAGCAAGACGTACGCGCTGGTCGCCGCGCCCACCGGCGGCGTCAGCGTGGTCGACGGCGAACTGACCGGCACGTACACCACGATGCCGCTGCGGGCGCAGCGTAACGGGCTCACCGAGGCGCAACGCGACAGGTTCCCGCACCTGTGGTCGTACCGTAGCTTCGCCCTGGACACCGCGGACCTGGCCAAGGTCCCGGCGGCGCTGCGGGGGCAGGTGCTGGTCACCGAGCGCGACGCCGAGGGTGCGCTGCTCGCCGCGACCGGCGTGCAGCTGCCCGGTGTGCTCGACGACGTGTACTCCCGGGCGGCCGACGCCACCCTCGGGCCCACGTTCGTGGGCCGGACGCCGAGCCTCGCGTTGTGGGCGCCGACCGCCCGCACCGTGCGCCTGCAGCTGTTCGCCACACCCACCGCCGCGCCGAAGACCGTGCCGATGCGCCGCGACGATCGCACCGGCGTCTGGTCGGTACGCGGCGACCACACCTGGACCGGCGCGTTCTACCGGTACGAGGTGACGGCCTGGCAGCCGGCGACGCAGCAGATGGTCACCGCGTCGGTCACCGACCCGTACTCGGTGGCCCTCGCCGCGGACTCCACGCACAGCCAACTGGTCGACCTGAGCGACCCGAAGCTGGCCCCGCCCGGGTGGCGCACGCTGCGCAAACCGGCACCGGTGCCGCCCGCGAAGGCGCAGATCACCGAGCTGTCCGTACGGGACTTCTCCATCGCCGACGACACCGTGCCGGCGCAGCGGCGCGGGACCTTCCTCGCCTTCACCGACCCGGGAACCGCCGGCATGACCCACCTGCGGGCGCTCGGCGACGCCGGGGTCACCCACCTGCACCTGCTGCCGGCGTTCGACTTCGCGACGATCCCCGAGCGGCGGGCCGACCAGCGCCAGCCCGCCTGCGACCTGGCGGCGCTCCCGCCAGACTCGGCGGAGCAGCAGAAATGCGTGGCGGCGGTCGCCGAGACCGACGGCTACAACTGGGGGTACGACCCGCTGCACTACACCGTGCCGGAGGGCGGTTACGCCGTCGACCCGGCCGGCGCGGCCCGGACCACCGAGTTCCGGCGGATGGTCGCCGGGGTGAACGACGCCGGGCTGCGGGTGGTCATGGACGTCGTCTACAACCACACCTCCGCCGCCGGCGCCGACGCGAAGTCGGTGCTCGACCAGATCGTGCCCGGCTACTACCACCGGCTGCTGGAGGACGGCACGGTGGCCAACTCCACCTGCTGCGCCAACACCGCTCCGGAGCACGCCATGATGGGCAAGCTGGTGGTCGACTCGCTGGTCACCTGGGCCCGACAGTACAAGGTGGACGGCTTCCGCTTCGACCTGATGGGACACCACCCGAAGGCCAACATCCTGGCCGTCCGTGCGGCCCTGGACCGGTTGACCGTCGCCCGCGACGGCGTGGACGGCCGGTCGATCCTGCTCTACGGCGAGGGCTGGAACTTCGGCGAGGTCGCCAACGACGCCCGTTTCGTCCAGGCCACCCAGGCCAACATGGCCGGCACCGGCATCGGCACCTTCAACGACCGGCTCCGCGACGCGGTGCGCGGCGGTGGACCATTCGACGCCAACCCACGGGTGCAGGGTTTCGCCTCCGGGCTCTACACCGACCCGAACGGCGATGCGGTCAACGGGTCACCGGCCGAGCAGAAAGCCCGGCTGCTGCACGCCCACGACCTGCTCAAGGTGGGCCTCACCGGCAACCTGCGCGACTACCGGTTCACCGACACCGCCGGGCGGCAGGTCACCGGGGCGCAGGTGGACTACAACGGCTCCCCGGCCGGCTACACCGCCACGCCGGGGGAGGCCATCACCTACGCCGACGCGCACGACAACGAGATCCTGTACGACGCGCTGGCGTACAAACTGCCGCAGGCCACCACGGCGGCGGACCGCTCCCGGATGCAGGTGCTGGCACTGGGCACGGTGGTGCTGGGACAGGGCACCGGTTTCGTCACCGCCGGCACCGAACGCCTGCGGTCCAAGTCGCTCGACCGCAACTCGTACAACTCCGGTGACTGGTTCAACCAGATCCGCTGGGGCTGCGCACGGGGCAACGGGTTCGGCGCCGGTCTGCCCCCCGCGCCCGACAACGAGGACAAGTGGTCGTACGCCAAGCCGCTGCTGGCCGACCCGGTGCTGGTGCCCGACTGCGCGGCGATCAACACCACCGACGCGCGGTACGCCGAGTTGCTGCGCATCCGGGCGTCGTCGCCGGTGTTCGGGCTGGCCACCGCCGAGCAGGTGCAGCAGCGGGTCGCGTTCCCGCTGGCCGGTGCCCAGGAGACGCCCGGTGTGCTGACCATGACCCTGGATGCCCGCGGGCTGGGCGGTCCGTGGAAGTCGGTGACAGTCGTCTTCAACGGCACCCCGTCGGCGGCGACGCAGACGGTGACCGGGCTGCGCGGAGCGGATGTGGCACTGCACCCGGTGCTGGTCGACTCGGCCGACCCGGTGCTGCGCAGCGCCTCGTTCGACCGGGCGACCGGCACATTCACCGTACCGGCGCGCAGCGTGGCGGTCTTCGTCCAGAAGTGACGGTGAACCGGCCCCCTTCCGCGTCTCGCGGAAGGGGGCCGGTCCGTTGTGCTGGCGCTGCGTCGCGGTCACCCGAGGGTGCTGCGCTGCGTCACCCGAAGGTGATCAGGCGAAGCAGTTCTCGATGGTGCCGCCCGGGATGGCCAGGCAGTTGGTCGGACGGTTCGCGGTGATCGCAGACTTGTCGTCCACGTTCACGTCTCCGAAGAAGCTGAAGACACCGCCCGGCTCGAAGGTGGAGAAGTTGTGGGCGACCTTCGTCTTCAGCAGGTTGACGTCGCCGAAGATGTTGAAGATGCCGCCACCGACCCCGATCGGACCCAGGGCCCGGTTGCCGACAACCTCGCTGTCGCGCAGCGTGGTGGTGCTGCCGGCGTTGAAGAGCCCGCCGCCGAAGAAGCCGGCGGTGTTGTCCTTGATGCTGCTCTTCTCGAACGTGGCCACGCTGTCGAAGGCGATGGCCACACCACCACCGACACCGGCGGTGCTGTTCTTCTCCACCGTGACGTGGTGCAGGTTCAGCTGGCTGTCCGCTGCCGCGATACCACCGCCAGCGAGAACCGCGGTGTTCGAGACGAACTTGGTCTCGTACGCCGTGGTGTTGCCCTCGATGTCGAGGTAGCCGCCGCCGAAGCCCAGCGTCTCGTTGTCGGTGATCTCGGCCTTTTTGAGCTCGACCGTTCCGCCGTCGACGTCGTCGGTGAAGATCTCCGCGGCACCGTTGGAGATACCGCCACCACCGATGATGGCGGTGTTGTCCTTGATCTTCGACTCCTCGACCTTGAGCAGGCCGGCGTTGAAGACGCCGCCACCGAAGAAGAAGGCGGTGTTACGGGCGACGGTGCTGTGCCAGATCTTCGTGGTGCCGAAGTTGGCCACGCCACCACCGTTGCCGCCCGACTGGTTCAGGACGACCTCGGACTCCAGGATCTCGGCGGTGCCACCCGGTTGGACCAGGATTCCGGCACCGTCGGTCGCCTCCGGCTGCTCGACGAGCGGCGTGACGACGCCCGCCTTGGCGGTCGGCGCGGCCTTGGCCGTGACCTTCGGAGCGGCCGTCAGGCCCGCCTTCGGGTTGGCCTGCCGGGCGGTGAGCGCCTGGTTCAGCGGAACGCCGGCCTTCACCTGCGCCGCAATGGCCTCGGAGTCGGAGTACGACGCCCAGACGGCCGCCGGCTCGACACCGTTGAACAGTTCGAGGGTCTGGCCGCCCTTGATGGTCAGGCCCTTGATGGTGAGGTGACCACCCGCGCCGACGTTGAGGATGCGGAAGTAGTCCGCGGTGGCTTCCCGAGCGATCGTCGTGTGCTCACCCTTCAGGGTGATGCGCTCGGTGATCACCGGCAGGCCGTTGCCCTCGTAGTCGTTGCGGGTCAGGTTGTAGGTGCAGCCCTTGGCCAGTTCCAGCACACCGCCGTGCTTGTTGTTGGCGAACACGATCGCCTGAATCAGCTTGTCGGTGTCGCAGGGCACCTCCTTCCCGCGCTCGTGGTCCTTGTCCCGGTCCTTGTCGCGGCCCTCGTCCCGGTTCTTGTCCTTGTCCTTGTCCCAGTCGCGCCCTTCTTCACCCCGCTGGTCGCCGTCCTTGCTGACCTGCGCGGTGTTCCAGTTCAGGCCGACCGCTCCGGCGCTGCCCGCGACGCCCACCGCCGCAAGACTGATCACGCCCGTCAATCCGGCCACGCCACTGGCGAGCCAGAGCTTGCGGCGGCGCTTGGCCGTCGCCTGCCCGGAGGCTTCGTTGTTCGATAGGTAGTTGGACATCGGAGCTCTCTGCCCTCTCCTCGTACCAGACAGGGTCGCCGCCGTCAGACGGGCGTCCCCTGCTACAAATCGGTTGTAGCTCCCAAAACCACCGTATGAGAAGGTTCCTCGCCTCGCGGGCTTATCCGAGAGAAGCCCACATTCGGTTCATGTTGCCCTCGGAGGCCCGGAAGGGCGCGCTGCCGCCCAAGCCGGTCGCGCAGCCCTGTGACCTGCCCAAATGGGTACGCCCCTCCGAACCGTGACCGGCTCGGAGGGGCGCGCCCTCTATGTAAATCAGCCCCACCCGATCAGGCGAAGCAGTCCGGAACGTTGAAGCAGTTGGTCGGGCGGTTGGCAGTGACCGCAGACTTGTCGTCGAGCGTCACGGTGCCGCCGAGGCTGTTGAAGATGCCCCCCGGCGGGAGGGTGGAGAAGTTGTGCGCCACCGTCGTCCGGTGGAGCCTGACCTCGCTCCCCTCGGTGTTGAAGATGCCGCCGCCGCGAGCGAACGGGCCGACCGCGCGGTTGCCCACCACCTCGCTGTCGCGCAGCGTGGTGACGCTGTCGTCGTTGTAGAGACCGGCGCCGAAGAAGCCGGCGGTGTTGTCCTTGATCCTGCTGTTCTCGATCGTCGCGACGCTGTCGAAGGCCACGGCCAGGCCGCCACCCACACCGGCGGTGCTGTTCTTCGCCACCGTGGCGTCCTTGAGGGTGAGCTGGCTGTCGGCCACGGCGATACCACCACCGGCCAGGACCGCGGTGTTGTCACTGACCGTCGTCTGGTGCAACGTCGTGGTGCCCTCGACATCCAGGACGCCGCCGCCGAAGCCCAGCGTCTCGTTGTCGCTGACCTCGCTCTTGTAGATCCAGGCCGAGCCGCCGTCGACGTCGTCGGTGAAGATCTCCGGAGCACCGTTGGCGACGCCACCGCCGCCGATGATCCCGGTGTTGTCCTTGATTTTCGACTCGTCGACCTGGAGTACGCCGGCGTTGAAGATGCCACCGCCGAAGAAGAAGGCGGTGTTGTGCGCGACCGTCGTCTTGCTGAGCCGGGTGCTGCCAAAGTTGGCCAGCCCGCCGCCGTTGCCGCCGGACTGGTTGTAGAGCAACTCACTGTCGAGGATCTCCGCGCGACCACCGGGCTGCACCAGCACCCCGGCACCGTCGGTGAACCCCGGCTGCTCGACCAGCGGCGTCACCGCCGGCCCGGCAGCGACCGGCTTCGCCGCTGCGGCTACCGGCTTGACGGCCGTCGCCTTGGTGGCTGTCGGTGTGGCCTTGGTGGCTTTGGCTGCCGTTGGGGCCTTGGCCGTGGTGGCTTTCGCGGTGGCCGGCGCCGGCGCTGCCTTGGTGGCAACCTTCGCGGCCGGCTTCGCGGTCGCAGCGGGCTTCGCTGCTGCTGTCGCCGGCTTGGCGCCAGGCGCCGCTGCGGCCGACGGCTTGGCCACGGTGGAGCGGACCGCAGCCGAGTACGGCGCCCAGACCGTCGCCGGGTCAGCCGTCATCACGGGTTGAAGGGTCTGGCCACCCCTGATGCTCAGGCCCTTGAGAGTGAGGTGCCCGCCGGGGCCGACGTTCAGGATGCGGAAGTAGTCGGCCGTGGCATCGCGGCCGATGGTGGTGTGCTCACCCTTGAGGGTGATGTGCTCGGTGATCACCGGGAGGCCGTTGCCCTCCTGGTTGCGCGTCAGGGTGTAGGTGCACCCCTTGGCCAGCTCCAGCACGCCGCCGTGCTTGTTGTTGGCGAACGTGATCGCCTGAATCAGCTTGTCGGAGTCGCAGGGGACCTGCCGGGTGCGGTCCTTCTCGCCGTACTCGCCCCCCTTGCCGTACTCGCCCCCCTTGCCGTCCTTGCCCGACTGGTCGTCGAATCCGCTCCAGTCGCCGCCGCTCCACTCGTCGTCCTGACCACCGTCGTCCTTGCCGCCGTCTCGGTTCGCGCCGTCGTCGCTGACGTTCTGCCGATTGGTCGACGGCTGCGCGTCGGACACCTGCTCGGACTGCGGCTTGTCGTTCCGGGCGGCGACGCCGCCGAGGGCCGCCAGGCCGACCACGCCGGTCAGCCCGGCCACACCGGCGACCCAGAGCGCCCGCCTTCGCCGTGTTGGCGGAGCTGTCGAGGCCCCGCCGTCGGTACTCGTTACGTCGTTGGACATCAGAGCCTTCCGCCCTTTCCTGCTACCAGACGGGATCGCACCGCCCGAGGCGCCACGACCAGCTACAAATGGGTTGCAGCCACTGATCCCCACGGTATGAGAACCATCTTCGCGATGCGGACGTATCCGAGATAACCGCACATTCGACGCACCCGCGCAGAGGGTGACCAACCGGTTTCGGGCTGGCAGAAACGGCGCGAGCAGCACAAACAGCGACGGGCAGTGTCACTGGGCAGGCCGAACGCCCTCGGCGCCCAACCCGCCACGCGTCCCCGTGCGAGCGCCACCATCCCCTCGTGCGGACAGGACCGCACCAAAGGCACACCGCCCTTTGCTCTGCACCCGCCCATGCGCCGGTTACGGACCGTGCGTGGTGCGCGGGCGGGTGCAGAGCAAAGGGCGGAGACCGCTCGGCAGGCCGTGGTCACCGACGGGGTGAGGGGGTTGCCGTCTGGGTCATCTGGCGGCCGGCGGCCTGCCCGGTGGCCCCTGTGTCAACGCCGCTCCAACCCTGGATCTGGCCCACTTTCCGTGATCAGGACTGACCCGGCTCGGGGTACCAAGTCCACTGTGTAGGGTGCGTCGTGCGATCGGCTGATCTTGTTGCGGTCCTGCCTCATCTGGCACCTGTCGTGGTTGAGCGAGTGGATCGGCAGTCAGCTGGCCTGCGGATATGGGCGCGAGCGCGAGCCCGTCGTGCGGCGTGTACCGGTTGTGGGCGTCGGGCCCGGCGGGTTCACAGCCGCTACGAACGTCGACTCAGCGATGCCGCGGTGGCTGGCCAGCCGGTGGAGATCCGGTTGCGGGTCCGCCGGTTCTTCTGCGACACGGTGCGCTGCCCGGTCCACACGTTCGCCGAGCAAGTCAGCGGGTTGACCTGCAGGTATGGGCGGCGCAGTCCGCTGCTTCGCCAGACGCTGGAGAAGATCGGGCTGGCGCTTGCCGGTCGAGCGGGTGCCCGGCTGGCCGGCCGCCTCGGTCTGGTGACCAGCCGCAGCAGCGTCCTGAGGCTGGTCCGCGCCCTGCCCGACCCGCCGGTCGGGAGGCTCACCGCGGTGGGCGTGGATGACTTCGCCCTGCGCCGAGGCCACCGCTACGCGACGGTGCTGGTCGACGTCGACACCCGCCGGCCGATCGATCTGCTACCCGATCGTGAAGCGGCCACCCTCGCCACCTGGCTGGGGCAGCATCCGAGCGTGCAGGTTATCTGCCGAGATCGCGCCAGCGCCTACGCCGAGGGCGCCCGCACCGGTGCGCCCCAGGCTATCCAGGTGGCCGACCGGTGGCATCTGTGGCACAACCTCGCCGAACACGTCGAGAAGACCGTCGCCCGTCACCACCGCTGCCTCACCACCGCGCCGCCGCAGCCCGCACTGACGGCCACGGAGGACCTGATCCAGGTTGCCGTCGATGCCACTACCCAACGGGCAGAGCAGGGACTGTTGGTGCCTCGAACCCGGCGCCGTTATGAGCAGGTTCAGGCGCTCTGGGCTGAGGGCCACAGCATCCGGGAGATCACCAGGCGACTCGACCTCGCCCGCGGCACCGTGCGCCGCTTCGCCCGCGCCGGCAGTGTCGATGAGCTCCTGGCCAAACCTCGCGCCGGGCGGCCCAGCATCCTCGACGACCACCTCGACTACCTGCACCAACGCCTCAACGATGGCATCACCAACGCCACCGAACTGTTCGCCGAGATCCGCGCCCGTGGCTACCGCGGCAGTGCCACCACCCTGCGCACCTACCTGCAACCCCTACGAGCTGTCGCCACGCCACCACCAGCCCGACCCCGGCCGCCGAAAGTTCGCCGGATCACCGCCTGGTTGCTGCGCCACCCCGACGCACTGCACCCTGACGACCAAGTCGGCCTCGCCACGATCCGTGCTGCCTGCCCGCACCTGAACGCTGTTGCGGACCACGTCAACGCGTTCGCGGAGATCCTTACCGGCCGCCACGGGCACCGCCTCAATGCCTGGATCACCGCAGTGACCGCAGACGACCAGCCCGACCTGCACTCGTTCATCGCTGGTCTGCGCCGTGACCACGACGCCGTCCTCAACGGCCTGACCCTTCCCTACAGCTCCGGCGTCGTCGAAGGACACGTCAACCGAATCAAAATGATCAAGCGACAGATGTATGGCCGCGCGAACCTCGACCTGCTCCGCAAGCGAGTCCTGCTGAGCTGACCGGGTCAATCCCGATCACGGAAAGTGGGTCAGATCCCCAACCCTGACCACCGTGGTCCGGCTGAAACTGGACCACCTCGGTTGGTTGATCTTTAGTCGTTGGTCTTATTTGCTGCAGGGACGCGGCCGAGGTCGCGGTCTTTGAGTCGGTAGCTGTCGCCCTTCATCGAGATGACTTCGGCGTGGTGGACGAGGCGGTCGATCATGGCTGCGGCGACGACGTCATCGCCGAAGACTTCGCCCCATCTGCCGAAGGGCTTGTTCGAGGTGACGATGAGGCTGGCGCGTTCGTAGCGGTTGGAGACCAGTTGGAAGAACAGGTTCGCGGCTTCGGCTTCGAAGGGGATGTAGCCAACCTCGTCGACGATCAGCAGCGGAATCCGAGCGAGCTTGACCAGTTCGTCCTGCAGACGCCCGGCGTGGTGGGCGTCTGCCAGGCGGGACACCCACTGGGCGGCGGTGGCGAACGCGACCCGGTGTCCGGCCTGGCAGGCCCGGATCCCGAGGCCGATGGACAGGTGGGTCTTGCCAGTGCCGGGCGGGCCCAAGAAGACGACGTTCTCCTTCGACGCCACGAAGTCGAGGGTGCCGAGGTGGGCGATCGTTTCCCGCTTCAACGACCGCTGGTGCTCGAAGTCGAACTCCTCGAGACTCTTGCGGGCCGGGAACCTCGCGGCTCGGATGCGGCCCTCACCGCCGTGGGCCTCCCGGGCAGCCACTTCGCGTTGCAGGCAGGCGGCGAGGAACTCCTCATGCGTCCACGACTCCGCCCGAGCCCGCTCCGCCAGACGTTCCACCGACGCAGCCAAGGAGGGCGCTTTCAGGGCGCGGGTGAGGAACGCGATCTCGGAGGACACGTTGCGGTTGCTGGTCTTGGCGGCCATCACGCAGCCACCTCAACGTCGAGGCCGAACATCCGGTCGTAATCGCTGAGCCGCCGGTGCTCGACCTCCGCGGTGACTGCCGGCGCCGGCACCTGCCGGGCGGCCATACGCAGGTCAGCAGCGGCCTGCCGATGGACCGGGTCGGTGATGCTCTGATGCTTGGCCCAGCAGCGGTCGTGTCGGGCGACCTGGCGGCTGTCGCAGAACACCTGCACCCGATCGGCGTCAGCGACGATGTCGACACGTCTTCCCACCGCCGCCGGGTGCACCGAGTAGTCGTTACTGTCCAACCGGACGTAATGATCGCGAGGCAACCGCGTGGTCTGTCGCCAGCCGACCACCGGCGCGACCGGCGGCAGCGACAGCATCGCGGCCCGGTCGGCGTCCCACCGCTCGGCCGGGCGGCAGCCCAACATCCGGTGTTGGCGGTTGTTCGCCCGCACCAGCCACTCGGTGAGCTGGGCGTTGAAGTCCTGCGGCGAGCCGAACCGGCGCCCGGGCAGGAACGACGTCTCGAGATAGCCGTTGGCCCTCTCGACCAGGCCCTTGGCCTCCGGGTCCGCCGGCCGGCACTGGATCACCTTGATGCCCAGGGTCCCGCGGAAGGCGTTCATCGCCTCGGTCAGCTGCGGCCGACCAGCCCGCCACTGCCCGACCGCGGACTCGTTGTCCCACACCAACGCCTTCGGCGTCCGATCCCAGCCTGAGATCAACGTCCAGTGCCCCGCCAGCAGATCCGGTGACTGCCGCGACGGGATCATCACCGCCGACAGCCACCGCGAATACCCCGACACCATCACCAACACCGGTGGCCGGCCGACCTGACCGAAACCCAAGGTCACGTCCGCCGGCGGGAACCACAGGTCGCACTGCGCCAACTCGCCCGGCAGATAGTCAGTGCGCTGGGCCGGGTCGGGGCGGCGGAACAACGGCCGCAGCTGCTGCACCCGATCGCAGAACACCGTCTTGCCCCGGGTCCACCCGACCCGTTCCATGATCACTGTCGAGGGCATGTCGGGGAACTCCGCCAACAACACCCTGATCTGCGGCTCGACCGCGTCCACGATCGAGCCCTTCGCCGCCCGCTGATACCGCGGCGGCTCATCACTGGCCAGGGCCTTCTTCACGGTGTTGCGAGACATCCTCAACCGCCGTGCGATGGCCTGAATCGCCATACCCTCCGACCGCCGCAGCCGCCGGATCTCCGCCCAGTCCTCCACGCTCAGCACCTCCCGATGCTTCAGGAGGTGGTCCCGATTCACCCGGAACCACGTGGTCAGTTTTCAGGCGGAGCCGACACCCTGGAGGTGTTCGGCTGCCGAACGTTGCTCGACCTCGCGGCCTGATCCACTCGGGTTTCTTGAAATTGCGGTGTCCGGACGACGGGGATGCCGCGACTTCAAGGAACCCGAGTGGATCACGGCTGGGTCGGCCTGGCTGCTAGCCCGCAGCGACGGCCGGATGGCCTCTTGCGGCCACGGGTGGGTGGTGGCCGGGCCGGGGGCGTTGGGTCGGGTGGGTGGTGGCCGGGCCGGGGGCGTTGGGTCGGGTGGGTGGTGGCCGGGCCGGGGGCGTTGGGTCGGGTGGGTGGTGGCCGGGCCGGGGGCGTTGGGTCGGGTGGGTGGTGGCCGGGCCGGAGGCGCGGGGCCGGGCGGGCGGGGGTCGCAGGGGTCAGAGGCCAACGAGGGTGGGGGCCACAGAGGGGAGTGGACGACGTGGCGTTGTGGTGGGCTCGGCCTGCGGTGCGGTGGCCTATGGCGTTGGGGCTCGGCGCGCCGGGGAGGACGTACGCTGCCGTCTCGCTCGGGCGTCGGGGAGTGCGGATACCGCACGTGCTGACCCGCCGAGCGTGATCCACTCGGTTCACTGATGACGTGGCATCCGCGGGACGGGGATAGCGCGACTTCAGGAAACCGAGTGGATCACGGGGCGAGGGCTTGAGCTACCCGGCCTTTGGGGCGCGGCCAGCTGGGCTGGCGGGTCTGCCGGGCTGGCGGGTCTGCCGGGCTGGCGGGGCTGGCGGGTCTGCCGGGCTGGCGGGTCTGCCGGGCTGGCGGTTTAGCTGGGCTGGGCGGGTTAGCTGGGTAGGCGGGGGCCGGCTTCGCGCTGCTCGGCCAGCCAGGTCTCCACCTCGTCGGAGGTACGGGGCAACCCGGCCGACAGGTTGACCGCGCCGGTCGCGGTGACCAGCACGTCGTCCTCGATCCGGATGCCGACACCGCGCAGCTCGGCGGGGACCAGCTCGTCCTCGGGCTGGAAGTACAGACCGGGCTCGACGGTGAGCACGTAGCCCTCACCCAGCGCGCCGTCGCGGTACGTCTCCTTGCGGGCGTTGGAGCAGTCGTGCACGTCGATGCCGAGCATGTGGCCGAAGCCGTGCAGCGTCCACCGCCGGTAGACGGTCGACTTCTCGTCCATCGCCTCGTCCACGCTGACCGGCAGCAGACCCAGGTCGGACAGCCCTTCGGCGAGGACCCGCATGCAGGTCAGGTGGACGTCCTTGAACTTGACGCCGGGGCGGATGGCCTCGATGCCGGCCTGCTGCGAGGCGTACACGATGTCGTAGACCTGGCGCTGCAGCGCGGTGAACCGGCCGTTCACCGGCAGGACCCGGGTCACGTCGGCGGTGTAGAGGTTGCGGCCCTCGACACCCATGTCCATCAGCAGCAGGTCACCCGGTCGGGTGGCGCCGTGGTTGTGCACCCAGTGCAGGATCGTGGCGTGCTCGCCGGCACCGACGATCGAGCCGTACCCGACGTCGTTGCCGTCGTGGCGGGCCCGCAGCGCGAAGACGCCCTCCAGGAGCCGTTCGGAGACCGCCCGGTCGGCCGGCAGGATCCGGGCCACGTCCTCGAAGCCGCGTACGGTGGCGTCGATCGCGTCCTGGAGCTGGCCGATCTCCCACTCGTCCTTGACCAGCTTCATCTCGGAGATGGCACTGGCCAGCTCCCGGTCGCGGGCCGGCTGGCCCTCGGCGCGGGGCCCGTCGTAGGGGCGGACGGCCGCGTCCACCTGGGCGTCGAAACCGCGCAACACCCGGGTACGCCCCGGAGCCAGGTCGGCGAGCGTCGCCTCCAGGCCGGTCAGGTCGGCGGTGGGCAGACCCAGCTCGGTCGACTTCTCGCTGAGGGTGTGCCGCCGGCCCACCCACAGCTCGCCGTTGCGGCTGCGGAAGAACTCGTCGGTCTCCCGGGAAGACCGGGGGCGCATGTACAGCGTCGCGTCGTGCCCGGAGCCGTTCGGGCGCAGCACCAGCACGCTGTCGGCGTCGTGGTCGCCGGTCAAGTAGGCGAAGTCGCTGCCCGGTCGGAACGGGTAGTCGGTGTCGTTGGCCCGGACCTTCTCGGTGCCGGTGGGGATCACCAGCGTCTCGCCGGGGAAGGCCGCCGAGAGGGCCGCCCGCCGCTTGGCGTAGTTGGGCGTCTCTGGGCGGGGCGTCACGGGGAGCGCCGTGTCGCGCCAGCCCTGCCGCATGAAGGACAGGAACGCCTCCGGGAAGTCCGGATCGTGCGATTCCGTACCGTCCGTCGGCGTACCGTCGGTGCGTCCCTCGGTCATTGCGCCGCTCCCTCCGCTTCGTTGCTGGTCCCGACGGTACCGCGCCCCCGGTTGGCGGTAACGCCCCCGGGGAGGCGGGTGGATCGACGGACGGCTGCGAGGGCCGACAGTGCGCGTGGAAAGATGGCCACCATGTGCGGACTTCTGGCCTTCTTCAGCGCGAACGGCAACGCCGCGGCGCATCGCGACCACATCGCCGGAGCGTTGGAATGCCTGCACCACCGCGGCCCCGACGAGACCGGGGTCGAGGTGGTCGGCGACGCCTCCGGCCGGTACGCGGACGGCGTGTTCGCCCACAAGCGGCTGGCCATCATCGACGTCGCGTCGAGCCACGAGCCACTGCCCTACGCGAACGGCCGTTACCTGCTGACCTTCAACGGCGAGATCTACAACTACATCGAGCTGCGCGAGGAGTTGATCAGAAACTTCGGCGCACAGTTCGCCACCGCCGGTGACGGTGAGGTGATCGTCGCGGGCTACCACTTCTGGGGTGAGCAGGTGCTCACCCGGCTGCGGGGCATGTTCGCCTTCGTCATCTGGGACCGGCAGGAGCGCCGGGCGTTCGGCGCCCGCGACTACTTCGGCATCAAGCCGATGCACTACCTGGAGACCGCCGACGGCCTCTACCTGGCCTCGGAGAAGAAGGCGCTGCTGCCGTTCGCGCACAGCAACTACCAGGGCGATGCGGGCGTCGACACGGCCAACCTGAGCCACTACCTGACCCTGCAGTACGTGCCCGAGCCCGGCACCCTGCACAAGGGCATCAACCGGATCGGCTCCGGGGAGTACCTGAACTGGACCCCGGGCGGGCGGATCGACGTACGCCGGTGGTACCGGCCGGTGTTCCGGCCGGCGCCCGTCGACGACGAGCAGAAGCTGTACCACGAGATCCGTGAGACGCTGCGGGAGAGCGTGCGCATGCACATGCGCTCCGATGTGCCGGTGGGCTCGTTCCTGTCCAGCGGTATCGACTCCACCGCGGTGGTCGCGCTGGCGCGCGAGTTCAACCCGAACATCCTCACCTTCACCGTGGGCTACGACGTGCCGGGTTACTCGGAGATCGACGTCGCCCAGGAGTCGGCCCGGCACCTGGACGTCACGACGATCCCCACCAAGATCGGTCCGCAGGACATGATCGACGCCCTGCCGAAGATCGTCTGGCACCTGGACGACCCGGTGGCCGACCCGGCGTTGGTGCCGCTCTACTTCGTGGCCAAGAAGGCCGCCGAGCACGTCACGGTGGTGCTCTCCGGTGAGGGTGCGGACGAGTTCTTCGGCGGCTACACGATCTACCGGGAGCCGCTGTCGCTGGGCACCGTGAACGGCCTGCCCGGCGGTGTGCAGAAGGGGCTGCGCGCGGTCTCCAAGGCGATCCCGCAGGGGGTCAAGGGAAAGAGCTTCCTGGAGCGCGGCACCACCCCGATCGAGGAGCGCTACTACGGCAACGCCCGGATGTTCACCGAGGAGGAGAAGCAGCAGCTGATGCGCCGCTACGACCCCTCGGTGCGCTACACGGACGTCACCGCCCCGATCTACGCGGAGTGCACGGAGCTCGACGACGTCACCAAGATGCAGTACGTGGACCTCTACACCTGGCTGCGCGGCGACATCCTGGTCAAGGCCGACCGGATCTCGATGTCGCACTCGTTGGAGGTGCGGGTGCCGTTCCTCGACCGGGAGGTCTTCGACGTCGCGGCGAAGATCCCGGTCGACCTGAAGCTGCCGCCGCGCTCCGACGCCACCAAGTACGCGATGCGTCAGGCGTTGCAGGGTGTCGTGCCGCCGGCCATCGTCAACCGTAAGAAGCTGGGCTTCCCGACCCCCACCCGGGTCTGGCTGCGCGGTGAGATGTACGAGTGGGCCCGGCACGTGCTCAGCACCTCGGGTGCGGGTGATCTGCTCGACCTGTCGTACGCGCTGCGGCTGCTCGACGAGCACAAGCGGGAGGAGGCCGACCACTCCCGCAAGGTGTGGACGGTGCTGATCTTCTGCATCTGGCACGCGATCTTCGTGGCCAAGACCCTTGACCCGGGTATCCAGCGCAACCAGTCGGCGCTGCTCACGAAGCCGGTCGTCGGTTCCATGGTCCGCTGACCTCGCCCCACCCTGTTGATCAAGAGGTTTGCGTCATCCGGCGCGGTTCCGGTGACGCAAACCTCTTGATCATTTCAGGGGTGGTGGTGGTCAGGGGTGCTGGTGTTAGCGGCGGGCGCAGGTGACCGTGGGGATCCCGTTGGTGCCGGTGCTGCTGGCCAGGAAGCCGAACGTGGTGCTGCCGTTTGGTGCGACGGTGCCGTTGTAGGAGACGTTCGTCGCTGTCACTGTCGAGCCGGACGAGGTCTGGGTGGCACTCCAGATCTGGTTGATCGACTGCCCGTTGGGCCAGGTCCAGCTGGCGGTCCAGCCGGAGAACGGTGTACTGCCGTGGTTCATGATCGTGACCTCACCCTGGAAGCCACCCTGCCAGGCGCTGGTCACCTTGTAGGCGGCCATGCAGTCACCGCCGGCCGGCGGCGGGGTGGTCGTCGGCGGCGGGTCGGTCGGCCCGGGGGTCGGGTCGGTCGGCGTGGGCGTCGGGTCGGTCGGCGTGGGCGTCGGCGACGTCGTGCCGCCCTTGATGCCGGTCACCTGACCGTTGCCACCGTCGAAGACCACGTCGGAGCAGCCGAAGAAGTTCTCCTGCGAGTCCGAGCGGACCCAGCGGGAGTAGATGATGTGCTGGCCGCTCTTGCCCGACGGCAGGTTGCCACTGAAGTAGTAGTGACCGTCGTTGGTGCCGACGGCGCCGCGCTGCGGCGGGTTGGTCACCGTGAGGAATGGCTGCTCCTCCAGGTCACTCCAGGCCAGCGCCCGGTTCGGGCTCCAGCTGTTCTTCGTGATGTAGAAGTAGAAGGTGCCCGGGTGGTGCGCCCAGTTGCTGTACCGGAAGTCCAACCGTGCACCGGCGGTCAGGTGGGTCAGCGGCCAGTCCGTGCGGGCCAGGTCGTAGCCGCGGAAGCCGGAGTTGCCGCCGCTGCACAGCTGCCCGTCCGGAATGAAGCCGGTGGTGCGACCACCGGCGTCGGAGCGCAGCACGCTGAACCAGTTGTAGAGCGAGTTCGCCCCGCTCTGCGCCACGGCAGCGGAGCACGCGGGGTTGGTCGGCCTGATCTCACCGGTCGTGCTGAGGCCGTCCTGCCAGCACAGGTAGGTGCGGCTGCCGGGCGTCATCGCCGCGCCGTGCGCGGCGGCCGGCTGCGGACTGGACGCCAGGGCGACAGCGCCCAGTGCGAGGGTCATGGCCGCGGTGAGCAAGGCGGCCATACGGGAACGGTTCACGGGTTCTCCTGACTCGCGAGGGGCGTTTGCTGAGCCGCCCCGCGCCATCGGGTGGGATGTGGCGTGATCGCCCCGCTGTCGTGAGCGGTGCGACGATCACGGCGACGTGCCCCGGCGGACAACAGCCAGTGGACGTGCGCCGTCGACGGTCCTGTCCTGGACCGGTGCCCTCGCGTCTAACCAACCCGGCAACCGGCGGCGCCGCAGCCCTCGCACCCCCGGTACGCGTCATCCCACCATGTCCCACCGGTCGAGCGCAATAGCCGTTCCTCGATGCATGAGAAGACCCGCCGGCCGCCGTCGCACGCCATATCCTGCGTACGGGGAGTGGGAACGGAGAGGCGGCCGTCGGTGCCGGACGTGTTCGACGAGGTGCACCGTCGGTGCCGCGACGGCGTACCGGTCGCGCTGGCCACCGTCGTGGCCACCTGGCACTCCGCCCCACAGCCACCCGGTGCCGCCATGGTGGTCGCGCCCGACGGCACTGTCGTCGGCAGTGTCTCCGGCGGCTGCGTCGAGGCGGATCTCTACGAACGGGCCCGCCGCGTGCTCGACACCGGCCACCCCGAGCTGTGCCGCTACGGGATCAGCGACGACGACGCGTACACCGTGGGCCTGACCTGCGGCGGGATCCTCGACGTGTTCGTGGAGCGCGTCGACGCGAGCGCCCGGCCGGCGCTGGACGCGGTCGCCGCCGCCCGCCGCGCCGGCCACCCGGCGGCCATCGTCACCTGCGTGGCGGCCGACGCCGCCGGCCCACCCGACGCCACCGTCCCGCCCGCCGCCACCGCGCCGCCAGCCGCCGCCACCGCGCCGCCAGCCGCCGCCACCGCGCCGCCAGCCGCCGCCACCGCGCCGCCCGCCGACCCGGCCCGACGGCTCGGCCGACGGTTGGTGGTGCGCAGCGGTCAGCGGCCCGTCGGGTCGCTCGGCGACGACCGGCTCGACGACGCCGCCTGCGCCGACGCCCTCGGGCTGCTCGCGGCCGGGCGCAGCGGGATGCTCCGGTACGGGTACCACGGGCAGCGCCGGGGCAGCGGTGTCAGCCTCTTCGTGACCGCGTACGCCAGCCGACCCCGGATGATCGTCTTCGGGGCGATCGATTTCGCCGCCGCGGTGGCCCGGCTCGGCAGGTTCCTCGGCTACCGGGTCACCGTCTGCGACGCCCGGCCGGTCTTCGCCACCGCGCGGCGCTTTCCCGACGCGGACGAGGTGGTGGTGCAGTGGCCGCACCGCTACCTGGGTGCGGAGTTGGCGGCCGGTCGGCTCGACGAGCGGACGGTGGTGTGCGTGCTCACCCACGACCCGAGGTTCGACGTGCCGTTGCTGGAGTTGGCGCTGCGCCACCCGCTGGCGTACGTCGGTGCGATGGGCTCCCGGCGCACCCACGACGAGCGGCACAAGCTGCTCAGCGAGGCGGGGCTCAACCCGGAGCAACTGGCCCGGCTCGCCTCCCCGATCGGGTTGGATCTCGGTGGTCGTACCCCGGAGGAGACCGCGGTGAGTGTGGCCGCGCAGATCGTCGCGGCCCGGTGGGGCGGCACCGGCCGGCCCCTGGCAGCGCTCGACGGGCCGATCCACCAGCCGGGGTAGCGCGGACGTCGGTGCGCGGCCTTCGGGGCCCATCGGGGCGCGCGCTGTGCCAGCCTGGTGCCACGGCGATCGGCGCGGCGAGCGGGGGTCGGTGGCGACGACGAGAGGATCGGCATGGGATACGCGGTGGTGCTCGGCGAGGCGCTCGTCGACCTGCTCGACACTGAGCTCGACGGGGAGCGGGTCTATCGGCAGGCCATCGGCGGCGGGCCGCTCAACGTCGCGGTCGGGGTGGCCCGACTCGGCGGTGCGGCACAGTTCGTCGGCTCGCTCGGTGATGACGCGCTGGGCGGCCGGATCCGCGGGTTCCTCACCGCAGCCGACGTCGGGGTGGCCGGGGCGATCACGGTGTCGGCGCCGACCACCCTCGCGGTGGTCACGTACGCCGGGCCGGAGCCGGATTTCCGTTTCTACGGCGAGCCGGCCTCCTACGGACTGCTCGGCCCCGACGATCTGGATCTGGCGCTGCTGGAGGGCGCCGACGTGCTGTACTGCGGTTCGATCGTGCTGCTTCAGCCCGGCCCACTGGCGGCCGCCCGACGCGCCTGGTCGCTCGCCCCCGGCCTGCGGGTCTTCGACCCGAACGTACGTCCCCGACTGCTGAACGGGCCGGCCGCGCTGGACGGGCTGCGGGAGGTGGTGGCCGAGTTCGCCGCCGGCGCGCACGTGGTCAAGATGAGCGCCGCCGACGCCGTGCTGCTCTATCCCGGTGAGCCGGTCGAGGGGGTCGCGGCGTACCTGCGTGAGCTGGGGGCGGCCACGGTGGTGGTGACGCTCGGCGCGGCCGGCGCGGTGTTGGCCGCCGCCGGCGCCGATCCGGTCCGGGTGCCGGCCCCCACGGTCAACGCGATCGATGCCACCGGTGCGGGTGACTCGGTGATGGCCGCGCTGATCGCCGACCTGCTGGTCGACGGCGAACCGGAGAGCCCGTCGGGCTGGGTGGAGCGGGTGGCCTTCGCGTTGCGGGTGGCCGGTCTGGTCTGCGAATCGCGGGGCGGCGCGACCGCCATGCCCACCCGCGCCGCCGTAACGGACCGCTTCGGCGGGTGACACCCACCGCCGAGACCGTCGTGACCGACCTGTGGTCGGGCGTGGCCCTCGGCGCCAACCAGCAGTGGCGACGCACGTCGGCGTAGCCGGTCAGGCCGTGCCGGTCAGTTCGAGGTAGCCGCGGTGGGCGGCGACCAGGGCGGGGCGGGCGCCGAAGGGGGCCTCGGCGGCCACCCGCTCCGGAGGTGCGCTGCCGGTGTGCGCCGCCCGGATCAGCCAGGCCAGCTTCGCCAGCTCCGCGTGCTGGGCGCGGACGAAGTCGACGTCCACCGGATCGCCGTGGCCCGGGATCACCACCGTGCGCGCGGTGGTCAGCCGCAGCAGGTCCGCGACCGCGTCCGGCCACTGCAAGGGGTACGAGTCCTCGAAGGCGGGCGGGCCGCTCTGCTCCACCAGGTCCCCGGCGACCAGCACGTCGGCGTCCGGCACGTGCACCACCAGGTCGGCGTCGGTGTGCCCGCGCCCCGGGTGTCGCAGCAGCACCCGTCGGCCACCCAGGTCGAGGGTCGTCTCGACGTGCACGGTGTGCGTCGGGGCGAGCAGTGGGGTGTCGGCCAGCTCGGCGGCGAGCGCCGGGTGCTCCGCGCGCACCTCCTCGTACGCCTCCCGGCGCAGCCGCTCCGGCTCCTCACGCAGGGCCGTGGCGGCCAGTTCGTGCGCGTACACCGGGCGGGGTGGGTCACCGGCCAGCACCGCGTTGCCGAAGCAGTGGTCGTAGTGGTGGTGGGTGTTGACCAGCGTCAACGGGCGGTCGGTGACCGCCCGGACGGCCGCGGCCAGCGCGGTGGCCTGGACCGCCGAGGAGAGCGTGTCCACCAGGAGCGCCTCGTCGTCGCCGACGACCAGCGTGACGTTGACCCGCAGCAGCGGCTCGACCAGCACGTGCACCCGGTCGGCGACCTCGACGAACCCGGCGTTCACGACGTCCGCCCGGCCCGCTCGACGAAGCGCCCCCGGTCGACCAGGATCCGGTCCACCCGGCCCCGGGCCACCGTCTGGTCACCATCGCTGACCGTGACCTCGAACGACAGCCGGCGACCGTCGACGCTCGCCAGCAACGCCTGCGCCCGGACCGTCCGGCCGATCACGGTCGGCGCCAGGTGCTCCAGCTCGACCCGGGTGCCCACGGTCGTCGAACCGGGCGGCATCCCGGTCGCCGTCGCCGCGACGGTGGCCGCCTCGGCCAGCGCCAGCACCCGGGGAGTGCCCAGCACCGGTACGTCCCCGGAACCGACCGCCTGGGCGGTGTCCGCGTCGGTGACGGTCAACTCGACCTGGGCGGTCAGACCCGGCGCGAAGGCCGGCTCGGGCTGCTCCTGCATGGTCGTCAGCCTAGGTGTTCGACGAGCCCGCCGAGCGCGCGGCCGGTGATCCGGCACCGCCCGCCCTCCCACCTGTGCACGGCCTCCCCGGGTGGTCCCCGTCGGTCGATGCCGCCCCCGTCGTTAACCTTGACCCCGATGGCCGTCGTGACTGACCCCCAGCCCCCCGCCCGGACCGACCCACCCGCGTCCCCGGACGGGGGTCGTCGGCGCGTCATCGCCATGACCCTCTGGGCGGTCGCCTTCGTCGCCGCGTGGCTGGCCATCGGGCTGCCCACCGACCCGGCGTACGCCTTCGTCTGGATCTGGGCCGCGACGATCGCCTGGAACAGTGACCGCCCGTGGCGTAGTCACCTGCGCTTCGCCCGGGACTGGGTGCCGGTGGTGCTGCTCTTCGTGGTGTACAACCTCTCGCGGGGGTTCGCCGACAACGGGGCCACGCCGCACGCGATGGAGTTGATCGTCGCCGACCGGTTCATGTTCGGCTGGGCCACCGGTGGTGAGGTGCCCACCGTCTGGTTGCAGCAACACCTCTACCACCCGCAGGTGCAGTGGTGGGACGTCGCGGCGAGCTGGGTGTACTTCTCGCACTTCGTGGTGACGCTCGCCGCCGCCGCGGTGCTCTGGCTGCGCAACCGGCACCGCTGGGCCGCGTACATGCGGCGCTGGGGTTTCCTCTGCGCGGCCGGCCTGGTCACCTACTTCGTCTACCCGGCCGCCCCACCGTGGTGGGCGGCGCAGAACGGCCTGCTCACCGAGGTGGCCCGGATCTCGACCCGGGGTTGGAAGGCGTTCGGCATGCACGGTGCCGGCAATGTCCTCAACGCCGGCCAGATCGCCTCCAACCCGGTCGCCGCGATGCCGTCGCTGCACACCGCGTGGGCGTTGTTCGTGGTGCTGTTCTTCCTGACCGCCACCCGTCGTCGCTGGTGGCCGCTGCTGCTCGCGTACCCGCTGGCGATGACCTTCACCCTGGTCTACTCGGGCGAGCACTACGTGATCGATGTGCTGGTCGGCTGGGCGTACGTGGGGATGACCTTCCTGGTGGTCGGTCTGGCGGAGCGCGGCTGGGCGGCGTGGCGTGCCCGCCACCCGAAAGCCACGGCGCACGGCCCCACGAGCGGCCCACCGGAGCAGCCCGGCACCCCCGCCGCCAGCCAGCCCGACCCGCCAACCCCCCGCGAACCAGACACCACCCCCACCCACCCCGCGGTCCCCGCCGACCACTGACCCGCCCCTGGCCCGTTGATCATGAAGTTATCGCCCCACGCCGCGTGGGAGGGCAACAACTTCATGATCAACGAGGGTTGGCGGGGGTCGGGGAGGGGAAGTGGGGCGGAGTTAGCGGGTTCGGTGGGTGCGGGCTCGGTGGGCTCTGGCGGTCAGGTCGGCGGCCAGGGCCCAGGCCTCGGCCAGGTCGCGGTCCTGGGCGGTGGCGCCGGAACCGCCGGCGGTGTCCGCGTGTACGGACGCCAACCCCATCCGCCGCTGAATGGGCCCCTGCACCACCCGTACGCTCTGGATCCGGGCGTACGGCACGATCACCAGTTGCCGGGTGAACCGCCCGGAGCGGGTGGCGAACACCTGCTCGAAGAGCCCCGCGCCGAACGCGGTACGGCCCAGCGGGTGCAGCCAACGGGTCCGGCGCGGAGGTGGGCTCAGCGGGAGCGCGTCGAGACGTACGCCGGGCAGCACCTCGGCGACGATCATTGTCGCCGTCGGCAGGTCGCCGACCGGTAGTAGTCGGTCGGGCCGGTTGCGGTCGTCGCCCTCCGCGGCGGAGTAGCCGGCCACCTCCAGCCGCAGTCGCAGCCAGCCGTTCACCCGCCACAGCAACGGCCAGGTGGCCCCCACGGTCTGCACCCGCTCCAGCGGCACGGTCTGCGCGCGCGTCTCCAGCAGGCCGTTGTGCACCCGTAGCGTGCCGCCGTCGCGGGCCAGCCGGAAGTTCCAGTCGTCGAGGACCCGGCGGATCGGTTGCAGCAGGACACCCGCCATCGCGGTCAGGGTGCTCGCCACCGCGACGAACGACCACGAGCCGGCGGTGAGGAACTGCACCACGACGAAGGCCACACCGAACGGGAGCAGGAACGCCTGCGGGGTGAGCAGTTGGCTGATCAGCAGGTTCTGGTTGCGGACCGCGTGCAGTGGCCGGCCCGGTCGGGCGGCCGGCGGCGGCACCGTCGCACCCGGCGCCACCGGGGTCGCCGCGTCGCCGGGCGCGGGCAGTTGCGCCACCCGCCCGGCCAGGGCCAGCAGACGCTCGCGCAGCAGGGCCGCGTCGGCCACCCCGAGGTACGCCAGTGGCGCCTCCGTCTTGCCCCCGCCGACCACCTCCAGGCGCAGTTCGGCCAGGCCGGTGAGCTGAGCGAGCAGCGGCCGGACCACCTCCACGGCCTGCAACCGTTCCAACGGGATGGCCCGGGTACGCCGCCAGAGCAGCCCTTCGTACACCCGTAGCTCCCGGCCCACGACGTGGTAGCCGGTGTTGTACCAGCTGACCACGGACAGCACTGTCGCGCCGAGCGCCAGCACCACCACCATGGCGGCGAACCAGCCGAAGCCCACCCGGGACAGGGTCGACCAGGACAACCCGGCGATCACCACGACCAGGGACTTGGCGCCGTGCAGCACCGGGCTGAGCGGGTGCAGTCGTTGCCGGGGCTCGCCCTCGCCGCCGCCCGGTGGGGCCGGCCACGGTGCGGGCATCCCCGGTGGCACCGCGTCGGCGGGCGGCGCGCCAGCGGGCAGCCCCGGCGGCGTCGGGCCGGTGGGTGGCACGGTGCTCGGCTCGGCGGGCCCGTCGTTCATCGCAGCGGCCCTCGGCGGGGGTGGCCACGGCCCGCGCGGGCGCTCACAGCCCCTCCGCCCGGTCCTCGCCGAGCGCGGTGAGTCGATCGCGCAGCCGGGACGCCTCCGCCGGACGCAGCCCGGGCACCCGGGCGTCGCTCGCCGCCGCCGCCGTGTGCAGCTGCACGGTGGCCAGGTCGAAGGCGCGCTCCAACGGACCGGCGCTCACGTCGACGAACTGCATCCGCGAATACGGCACGATGGAGAGTCGGCGGACCAGCAGCCCGTGCCGGACCAGCAGATCGTTCTCCCGCTCGGCGTACCCCCAGGCCCGGACCGCGCGGACGATCGTGACGGCCCGCCACACGCCGAGCAGCACCACGACGGCGACGGCGAGCCCGAACAGCCAGTGGCCGCTGAACGCCCAGGCGACGGCCGTCACGGCCAGCCCGATGGCGACCACGACCGCCAGCCGGATCAGCCCCACCCAGATCAGATCGGTGGAGATCGGCTGCCAGTTGACCGTGTCCGGCCAGGGCTCCAGCGGACCCCGGCCAACCGGCGCGGCGGTCAACAGTGGGCCGGGAGTGCCGGGGTCGGGTGGCAGGAGGCCGGGGGCCGGCAGGTCGGGCGCGCGCCGGTCGGCGGGGGTCGGCCGGTGACCGGGTGGCAGCGCGCCCGGTGGCAGCGGGGCGGGCGTCGAGACATCCGGCGCGGTGGGCTCCGGGCCGAGCGTGCCGGGTGCCGGGAACGCGCCGGGCGGCGGCTCGACGCCCGGTGGTGCGGTGGCCGGGGTGGGCGGCCAGGACGGGGAACTGGGGCCGGGGGAAGCCGGATGGTCGCCGCTCACAGGTCGAGCGTAGGCGATGCGGGCACCGCAGTGACGGCACGCAGGAAGCCTCGAGCGTCCAGGAAGTCACCGAGGCTGCCCCGATGCTCGGCGCAGGCCAACCAGGTCTTGCGCCGATCGGCGTCGTGCAGGCGGGGATTGTTCCACTCCAGCGCCCAGACGGCGGCGGACCGGCAGCCCCGGGCCGAACAGACCAGGGCCTCGTCAGCGGGGGAGGGGATGCTCATCCCGGCCAGTCTAGGGCGTCGGGACGGAGAGCTTGAGCGCCGGGCGACCACGGGGGGAGCCGCCCGGCGACGGGTGAATCGTACACGCGCCGGGCCGGTCCGTGCACACCCGCGATGCGCGATTCGGCTGCTGGGGACGGCGCGCCCAAAATCGGCTTCTCCCCACCTCCACACTCAGCAAGGCGTGGGAGTCTTGATACCGCACAAGCCGCGACGACCGACAAACGCTGTGGAGGACCGGTGGCCCAGCCGACCATGCCCGACGCCCCGACGCCGAACGGAGCGGCACCTGCGCCGGTGACCACACCCGCACAGGACGCCACCCTGTTGGAGAAGGCGCTGTTCGAGATCAAACGTGTGATCGTCGGGCAGGACCGGATGGTGGAGCGGATGTTCGTGGCGCTGCTCGCCCGAGGTCACTGCCTGATCGAGGGTGTGCCCGGGGTGGCCAAGACCCTGGCGGTGGAGACCCTCGCCAAGGTCGTCGGCGGGTCCTTCGCCCGGGTGCAGTTCACCCCGGACCTGGTGCCCGCCGACATCATGGGCACCCGGATCTACCGGCAGTCGAGCGAGAAGTTCGACGTCGAGTTGGGCCCGGTCTTCGTCAACTTCCTGCTCGCCGACGAGATCAACCGGGCGCCGGCGAAGGTGCAGTCCGCGCTGCTGGAGGTGATGAGCGAGCGGCAGGTGTCCATCGGTGGGGAGAGCCACCGGGTGCCCGACCCGTTCCTGGTGATGGCGACCCAGAACCCGATCGAGCAGGAGGGCGTCTATCCGCTGCCGGAGGCGCAACGGGACCGGTTCCTGCTGAAGATCGTGGTGGGCTACCCGAGCGACGCGGAGGAACGGGAGATCGTCTACCGGATGGGTGTGGCCGCGCCCGAACCGACAGCGGTCTTCGACACCCCGGAGCTGATCGCCCTGCAACGCAAGGCCGACCAGGTCTTCGTCCACAACGCCCTGGTCGACTACGCGGTCCGGTTGGTGCTGGCCACCCGCACCCCGGCCGAGCACGGCATGCCCGACGTCGCGCAACTGATCCAGTACGGGGCCAGCCCGCGGGCCTCGTTGGGTCTGGTCCGGGCGACCCGCGCCCTGGCGCTGCTGCGCGGGCGCGACTACGCGCTGCCGCAGGACGTGCAGGACATCGCACCGGACATCCTGCGGCACCGGTTGGTGCTCAGCTACGACGCACTCGCCGACGACGTGCCCGCCGACCACATCGTGCAGCGGGTGATGTCGACGATTCCGCTCCCGGCGGTCGCCCCCCGGCAGCAGGCCACCCCGCCGTCGATCGCGCCGCCGCCGGGCGCTGGTTGGCCCGGGCAGCGGCCGTGACCTCACCCACCCCTCGTCCGGCCCCCCTCGCCGACCGTAGTGAGGCCGTGCTGTCCCGGCTTCAGCTGCTCGTCACCCGCAAACTCGACGGCCTCCTCCAGGGCGACTACGCCGGGCTGCTGCCCGGCCCGGGCAGTGAGGCGGGGGAGTCGCGGGAGTACCGACCCGGCGACGACGTGCGCCGGATGGACTGGCCGGTCACGGCACGGACCACCACGCCGCACGTGCGGCGTACGGCCGCCGACCGGGAGTTGGAGACCTGGCTCGCGCTGGATCTCTCCGCCAGCCTCGACTTCGGTACGGGGCAGTGGCTCAAGCGGGAGGTCGTGGTGGCCGCGGCGGCCGCCATCACCCACCTGACCGTGCGCGGCGGCAACCGGATCGGCGCCGTGATCGGCACCGGTGGCGGGGTGTCCACGCCGGCCCGCCGCTGGCGAGGCGGGCCGCCGACGGTCGGGCCCGGGGTGCTCACCCGGCTGCCGGCCCGCTCCGGCCGCAAGGAGGCGCAGGGCCTGCTGCGTGCCGTCGCCGGCACCGCCATCCGGCCCGGCCGTGGTGATCTGGGGGCGCTGATCGAGATGCTCAACCGTCCGCCGCGCCGTCGCGGGGTGGCCGTGGTGGTCTCGGACTTCCTCGCGCCGGCCGAGCAGTGGGCGCGGCCGATGCGCAAGCTGCGCGTCCGCCACGACGTGCTGGCGATCGAGGTGGTCGACCCACGTGAGCTGGAGCTGCCCGACGTCGGCGTGTTGCCGGTGGTCGACCCGGAGACCGGCGAGCTGCACGAGGTGCAGACCGCCGACCCACGGCTGCGGCAGCGCTACGCCGAGGCCGCCACCGCCCAACGGGCCACGATCGCCGCCGCCCTGCGCGGCGCCGGGGCGGCCCACCTGCGTCTGCGTACCGACCGAGACTGGCTGCTGGACATGGTGCGATTCGTTGCCGCGCAGCGGCACGCGCGTACCCGGGGGACGACACGATGATCCGTTTTCTGCAACCGTGGTGGCTGCTGGCTGTGCTGCCGGTGTTCGCCCTCGCCGCGTTCTACGTCTGGCGGCAGTTGCACCGCCGGGCGTACGCGATGCGGTTCACCAATGTGGACCTGTTGCGTACGGTGGCGCCGAAGGGCCTGGGCTGGCGTCGGCACGTCCCGGCGACCGCGTTCCTGCTCTGCCTGTTGGTGCTGGCCACCGCGCTGGCCCGGCCGGCGGTGGACACCAAGGAGCCGCTGGAGCGGGCCACCGTGATGCTCGCCATCGACGTGTCGTTGTCGATGCAGGCCGACGACGTGGTGCCGAACCGGCTGGAGGCGGCCCAGGAGGCGGCCAAGCAGTTCGTCAGTGAGCTGCCGGAGAGCTACAACCTGGGTCTTGTGTCGTTCGCCAAGGCGGCCAACGTGCTGGTGCCGCCGGGCAAGGACCGGGACGCGGTGACCAGCGCCATCGACGGGCTGGTGTTGGCCGAGGCGACCGCGACCGGCGAGGCGGTGTTCACCTGCCTGGAGGCGATCCGGTCGGTGCCGGCCGACGGCGCGGCGGGTATTCCGCCGGCGCGGATCGTGCTGCTCTCCGACGGTTTCCGGACCTCGGGTCGGGCGGTGGAGGAGGCGGCGGCGGCCGCGCAGGCCGCGAACGTTCCGGTCTCCACCATCGCCTTCGGCACCGACACCGGCCAGGTGGACATCGGCGGGCAGTTGCAGCGGGTGCCGGTGGACCGGATGGCCCTCGCCGAACTCGCCGAGACCACCGAGGGTTACTTCTACGAGGCGGCTTCGGTGAGCGAGCTGAAGCAGGTCTATCAGGACATGGGCAGCTCGATCGGGTTCCGCACCGAGCCGCGTGAGGTGACCCAGTGGTACGCCGGGGTGGCGTTGCTGCTGGCGCTCTGCGCGGGCGCGCTCAGCCTGCTGTGGTCGTCGCGGATGGTGTGACCGGTGTGCCGGCGGCGGTCAGTGACCGCCGCCGGCGAGCACGAAGACGATGGCCACCCAGACGGCGGCGAGGGTGAAGCCCAGCGGGGCGACGTAGCGGCTCATGGACGGCTCCGGGTGGCGGCTGGACGGTCCGCGTGCGGGGGCGGACCGCAGGGGTAGGGACGCGCACACGAAGTCGTGACCGGGCGGCTCCCGGCGGCCGCCCGAAATCGGGCGGCGCGGCACACTCACCTCGGCAGGTGCCGACGTGGTGGGGAGCGGAGCGGGGTCAGCTCACCAGACTGAGTCGTGGCTCAGCGGGACTGACCATCGGCCCGGCCACGACTGGGAGGATCGCTATCTCGCACAGCGATCACCTCCTGCAAGTCGGGCCGGCCGGAACGTCGATGATCGTACACCTGCGGTGTCGACGGACCGTACTCGGCCGACCGGCTGGCGACCCCTCCACCGCCCGGTTGACGCCGCGACCGCGGCCGACCCACCCGTACGACGGTGACCAGCACCACCGCGAGCAGCGGCAGCCAGCAGCAGCGCGCGAGCACCCAGCCCGGGTCGTCCGGGGCGGTGTGCAGACCGGGCAGGGTCAGCCCGCCGCGGGCGGTGAGCGCGGTCACCGCCACCAGGACGGGCTGGTGCCACAGGTAGATCCGCACCGCGGAGCGGTTCACAGCGGTCACCGCGCGGCCCGGCACCGGCCGGGTCAGCAGCCGTCGCAGGGCGGGCCGCGCGAGCAGCCCCAGCCCGACCTGGGTGACCGCCAGCGCCACGACCAGCAGCGACGGCGGGTTCAGGTTGGACACCCCGGCGCCGGGCACGCCGACCGCGCTCACCGGGTAGCCCAGTGCCAGCAGCGCCGCCAGCGCGACCGCCCCACCAGCCGCCACCGTCGCGCCCGCGCGCCGGCCGTCCAGCCACCCGTCGGCGTGCGCCACGCCGAGCAGGTACGGCACCGACCAGGCCGCCAGCACGGTGACCGGGGGCAGGTCGGTGCCGGCCGGCAGCAGGCGGACGGCCAGGTCGGCGGCGGCGACCACGGCCACCGCCGGTGCCACGCAGCGCGTCACCCCCCACCGGCGTACGGCGGCGCGCAGCGGGCCGGTCACCGCGACGAGGATCACCAGCGGCAGCAGGAACCACAGCGGGCTGATCGCGAGCCGCAACGCCACGCCGAGCGTGTCGTCCGAGGTGCCGACGACGGTGGCGGCGAGCAGAACGGCGGCCCCCACCCCGAGCAGCGCCACCGCGGGCAGCAGCAGCCGACGCAGCCGACCGGCCAGCCACCCGCCCGCGTCGCCCGGATGGCGGGCCAGCGACCGGGTCGAGCCGAACCCGGCGGTGAAGAAGAACAACCCGAGCGTCTGCAACACCCAGGTCATCGGGGCCAGGTCGGGCATCGCGGTCAGCGGACTGGCCTGGTGCAGGCCGCCGTCGCCGGTGAGCACCAAGCCGGTGACCAGCCAGTGCCCCAGCACCACCCCGCCGATCGCGTACGCCCGCAGCGCGTCGACGGCGCGGTCGCGGCTCACTGGGCGTCCCGGACCGGGTCGGCGGCCACGCCGCCCCGCACGACCGCCGCCACCGCGACCAGCGCGCCGCTGCCAGGCGCGAGGTAGCCGTCGTGCCCCGCCACCCCGTCCACCGGCAGCGGGCGGGCGCCGAACGCCGGGTCGCCGGGTCGCCGGCCGAAGCCCAGGCCGGGCAGCCGCACCGGTGGTACCCGACGGATCCAGTCGGTAGGTGCCTCGGCCGCCCAGAACCGCCGCCCGCCGGGCAGGTCGTCGGCGCGCTGCACCCCGGCGCCCACGCCGCCGAGGCTGACCACATCGGTGACCTGGGTCGGGGCGTCCGCCGCCGCCAGCGACACCACCAGCGCCCCGTAGCTGTGCCCGACCAGCGTGATCGTGGCCGCCGGACGCCGCCCGGCCAACTCCCGCAGCAGGGTGCCCAGCGCGGCCGCGCCCCGTCGGGCGCTGACCTGCCCGGCGGCGGTCAACACCCCGTCGGGCGGGTCGTAGCCGAGCCAGGCCAGCACCGCGACCCGCGCCCCCGGGTCGGCCGCCCGCAGCTCCCGGTAGAGCTGCCCGGCCTGCACCGCCGGCGCCCGCCGGGCCACCCCGCCCAACCCCCGGTCGAAGTCGGCGAGGGTGCTGCCGACCCCCGGCACCAGCACCGCGATCCGGTCGGCGTGGGCGAGGTCACCGAGGACCTCGACCGCGCGGCCGTCACCGCGCCCGTCGAACAGCAGGAACCGGCGTCCGTCGGCCGCCCAGTCCGCGTACGGGGGGCCGGCCGCGCGCATCGCCGCCGCCGTCACCGGGTACGCCTCGACGAACCCCGCCGCCGTGGCCGGCCCGGGTCTGGTCGGCAGGACCAGGTTCACGCCGAGCAGTGCGGCCATCGCCACCCGGCTGGCACCTCGTCGTCGCATCACGTTCTCCCTCCGGAATGTCATCCGGAGGGAGAGTGCGCCCGGGGGCGGAGCCTGGTCGTCGTACCGCGGAGCCGTCTGCGGGCTGGCTCCACGGGACTACTCGCCGGCGGCCACCAGACCGGTCTCGTACGCCAGCACCACGGCCTGGGCCCGGTCGCGCAGACCCAGCTTGGCCAGGATCCGCCCGACGTGCGTCTTCACGGTCTGCTCGGCCACCACCAGGTCACCGGCGATCTCCGCGTTGTTGCGGCCCCGGGCGATCAGCCGCAGCACCTCGGTCTCGCGGGGGGTCAGCCCGGCCAGGTCGGTGGGGCGCGGGCGGCGGCGGTCCGGACGGGCCGCGAACTCGGCGATCAGCCGGCGGGTGACCGTCGGGGCGAGCAGCGCGTCCCCGGCCGCGACCACCCGCACCGCCTGCACCAGGTCGGCCGCCGGGGCGTCCTTGAGCAGGAATCCGCTGGCCCCGGCGCGCAGCGCCTCGTACACGTAGTCGTCCAGGTCGAAGGTGGTCAGGATGAGCACCTTCGGTCGCTGCGCGGACCGGTCACCGAGCAGCTTGCGGGTGGCCTCCAACCCGTCCATGACCGGCATCCGCACGTCCATCAGCACCACGTCCGGGTCGAGGTGGCGGGCGGCGGTCACGGCCTGCGCCCCGTCGGCGGCGTCACCCACCACCAGCAGGTCCGGTTGGGCGGCGAGCAGCGCGCCGAAACCCTGCCGGACCATCGCCTGGTCGTCGACGATCAGCACCCGGATCATTCGGTCCCGCCCTCCGCGTCGTACGGCAGCTCGGCCGCCACCGCGTAACCCCCGTCGGGCAGCGGCCCGGCGGTGAACGTACCGCCCAGCGAGGTGGCCCGCTCCCGCATGCCGGTCAGCCCGTGCCCGGAGCCCGTCTCGCGGGGCCGGGAGCCCGCCTCGGCGGGTGGCGCGTTCTCTACGCGTACCCGAAGACCGGACCGGCCGGCGCGGACGGTGACCCGCACCGCGGCGCCGGCCGCGTGGCGGGCCGCGTTGGCCAGGCCCTCCTGCACGATGCGGTACGCGGCCAGCCCGACCGGCGCGGGCACCCGGTCGTCGTCCGCCAGCTCGGCGTCCAGGGTGACCGGCAGCCCGGCCCGGTGGGCCGCGTCCACCATCGCGCCCAGGTCGGTCAGGTCCGGCTGCGGCGCGGTCTGCGGCCCGGTCGTCTCGCTGCGCAGCACCCCCAGCAGCCGCCGCATGTCGGTCAGCGCGTCGCGGGCCGACGCGGCGATGGCGACGAACTCCGCGGCTGCCGGAGCGGACACGTCCGTCAGCCGGTACGGGGCGGTCTCCGCCTGCACCGCGATCAGCGACATGTGGTGGGCCACCACGTCGTGCAGCTCCCGGGCGATCCGGGTGCGTTCCTCCAGCACCGCGCGGCGCTCCTGCTCGCGCTCGTTCAGCTCGGTCTGCGCGGCCAGCTCCCGCCGGGACAACCGGTTGCGTCGGATCAGGTCACCGACGATCGCCGACGCGCCGAGCAGCAGCAGGACCGGGACCCGGTTGTCGGGGTGCACCAGGGTGAACACCGGCACCGTGCTGATCGTCACCACCCAGGCCAGCACCGGCCGGTCGACCCGCGTGACGGTCAGGGCCAGCACCACGATCGACCCGAGCGCCAACGGTGGGGTCCATGGCCAGGCCTGGTCGGCTGGCGCGTTGAACGTGCAGATCAGCAGGGCCAGCACGGTCAGCCGCCAGGCCAGCAGGGGACGCCGGGGCAGCGCCAGCAGCGGCGCCACGGTCATCGCCGCGAACAGCACCGCGACTGGCGCCGGCAGGCCCCAGTCGCTCTCCACGGTCAGCGTGATCAGGAAGAGACCGAGGGCGGCGAGCAGGCCGACCGGGGTGACGTAGCGGGCCGGGCCGGGCCAGCGGGCCAGCAGCGGTCGTTCGGGCCGGGGGTCCGGGCCCAGCAGGGTCTGTCGCAGGGCGCGCAGGGCCCCGGCGATCGGTTGCCGGTTCACCACCGGGAGGCTACGGGCCGAGCCCGCCACCAGGCGTGCCACCAGGGGTTGATCCGGGTGTCGTACCCCAGTGTGACGTGTCTCCCGTTAGCGCTTACCTGCCGGTAACGCCTAGGCTCCGACGCGTCCGTGCTGACCATTCGCAAGGGGGAACAGTGGCCCGTACCGTGCTGGTGACCGGGGGCAACCGGGGGATCGGCCTCGCCATCGCGCAGGCCTTCGCCAAGCAGGGCGACCGGGTGGCGGTCACCCACCGCAGCGGCGAGGCGCCCGACGGGCTGTTCGGCGTACGCGCCGACGTCACCGACGCCGCCTCGATCGACGCCGCGTTCACCGCTGTCGAGGCCGAGCTGGGGCCGGTCGAGGTGGTGGTCGCCAACGCCGGCATGACCGCCGACACGTTGCTGCTGCGCATGTCCGAGGAGCAGTTCACCGATGTGGTGAACACCAACCTCACCGGCGCGTTCCGGGTGGCGAAGCGGGCCTCCGGCAAGATGCTGCGCGCCAAGTGGGGTCGCATGATCTTCATCTCCTCGGTGGTCGGCCTCGCCGGCGGCGCCGGGCAGGTCAACTACGCCGCCAGCAAGGCCGGTCTCGTCGGCGTCGCCCGCTCGATCACCCGGGAGCTGGGCAGCCGCAACATCACCGCGAACGTGGTGGCGCCCGGCTTCATCGCCACGGACATGACCGCCGGTCTCTCCGACGACCGCAAGGCGGAGATCCTCAAGTCGATCCCGGCTGGCCGGATGGCCAACCCGGAGGAGGTCGCCGCCGTGGTCACCTGGCTGGCCTCCGACAGCGCCGGGTACGTCTCCGGCGCCGTCATCCCGGTCGACGGTGGCCTCGGCATGGGCCACTGACCCCTATCTACCTACGGAGGAAACCCCGGATGTCCGGACTGCTCGCCGGTAAGCGACTGCTCGTCACCGGTGTCATCACCGACGCCTCGATCGCCTTCTCGGTGGCGAAGCTCGCTCAGGAGAACGGCGCGCAGGTCGTGCTCACCGGCTACGGCCGGCTCTCCCTGGTCGAGCGGATCGCCAAGCGGCTGCCCGAGCCGGCGCCGGTGATCGAGGTGGACGTCACCAACACCGAGCACCTGGCCGGCCTCGCCGACCGGGTACGCGAGCACGTCGACGGCCTCGACGGTGTCGTGCACTCGATCGGCTTCGCCCCGCAGAGCTGCCTGGGTGGCGGCTTCCTCGACGCGCCCTGGGAGGACGTGGCGACCGCCCTGCACGTCTCCACCTTCTCGTACAAGTCCCTCGCGATGGCGGCGCTGCCGCTGATGTCGCCCGGCGGCGCGGTGGTCGGTCTGACCTTCGACGCGACGAAGGCGTGGCCGGTCTACGACTGGATGGGCGTGGCCAAGGCCGGCCTGGAGTCCGCGTCCCGCTACCTGGCGCTGCACCTGGGCAAGCAGGGCATCCGCAGCAACCTGGTGGCCGCCGGGCCGCTGCGCACCATCGCCGCGAAGTCGATCCCCGGCTTCGACCAGTTCGAGGACGCCTGGGCCGAGCGTGCCCCGCTGGGCTGGAACCTCACCGACCAGGAGCCGGCCGCGCGGGCCTGCCTGGCGCTGCTCTCCGACTGGTTCCCGGCCACCACCGGCGAGATCGTCCACGTCGACGGTGGCTACCACGCCATCGGTTCCTGACGCTTCGCCGCGACGCTCCCTGGCCGCCGCCCGCGTGATCTACGCGTCCCGGCCAGGGGGCGTCGCCGGGACGTCCCGGCCGAGGGGCAAGAATGACCCCATGTCGTACGACGCGGTGGTGCTGGTGTCCTTCGGCGGGCCGGAGCGGCCCGAGGACGTGATGCCGTTCCTGCAGAACGTGACCCGGGGCCGGGGGGTGCCGCCCGAGCGGCTGGCCGAGGTCGCCGAGCACTATCAGCACTTCGGTGGGGTGTCCCCGATCAACCAGCAGTGCCGAGAGTTGCTGGCCGCCGTCCGCGCCGACTTCGCCGCGCACGGTGTCGACCTGCCCATCTACTGGGGCAACCGCAACTGGGATCCGATGCTCGCCGACACCGTGACCCAGATGCGCGACGACGGGATCACCCGGGCGCTGGCCTTCGTCACCAGCGCGTACGGCGGCTACTCGTCCTGCCGGCAGTACCAGGAGGACATCGCCGCCGCGCGTGCCGCCGTCGGCCCGGACGCGCCGGTGATCGAGAAGTTGCGTCAGTTCTGGGACCACCCCGGGTTCGTCGAGCCGCACGTCGACGCGGTCCGGGCCGCCCTGGGCCAGCTCGACCCGGCCCAGCGGGACACCACCCGGCTGGTCTTCACCGCCCACTCCATCCCCAGCTCGATGGCGGCCAACGCCGGCCCGCACGGTGGCCGGTACGAGGCGCAGCTGCACGAGACCGCCCGGCTGGTCGCCGCGGCCGCCGCACCCGACCTGCGCTACGACCTGGTCTGGCAGAGCCGCTCCGGCCCGCCGCAGGTGCCGTGGTTGGAGCCGGACATCAACGACCACCTGGCCGCCCTCGCGCAGGGTGGCACCACCGCGGTGGTGGTCAGCCCGATCGGGTTCGTCTCCGATCACCTGGAGGTCGTGTGGGACCTGGACACCGAGGCGCGGGAGACGGCGAAGCAGCTCGGCCTGGACTTCGTCCGGGCCGGCACGCCGGGCACCGACCCCCGCTTCGTGACCATGGTGCGTGAGCTGGTCACCGAGCGGACCGACCCGGACGGTGCGCAGCTGCGCCGCCGGCTGGGCGAGCTGCCCATGTGGGACACCTGCCCCACCGTTTGTTGCGTGCCGACCCGGCGCCCCTGACCTGTTGCGTGCCGACCCGGCACCCCTGACCTGTGCGTGCCGACCCGGCGCCCCTGACCTTTGAGGATCATCATGCATGACCGTAAGCCCGTGCAGAGTTGGCTGACCGACATGGACGGCGTGCTGGTGCACGAGGGCCAGCCGGTGCCCGGCGCGCCGGAGTTCATCAACCGGATGCGCGCCTCGGGCAAGCCGTTCCTGGTGCTGACCAACAACTCGATCTACACCCCGCGTGACCTGACCGCCCGGCTCAGCCGGATGGGGCTGGACGTGCCGGAGGAGTCGATCTGGTCCTCCGCCCTCGCCACCGGTCAGTTCCTCGCCGACCAGCGGCCGGGTGGCACCGCGTACGTCATCGGTGAGGCCGGGCTGACCACGGCGCTGCACGCCGTCGGCTACGTGCTGACCGACTTCGCTCCCGACTACGTGGTGCTCGGCGAGACCCGCACCTACAGTTTCGAGGCGATCACCAAGGCGGTCCGGCTGATCAACGACGGTGCCCGGTTCATCTGCACCAACCCCGACGTGACCGGCCCGTCCGTGGAGGGCGCGCTACCCGCCGCCGGCTCGGTCGCCGCCATGATCTCCAAGGCGACCGGGGTGGAGCCGTACTTCGTCGGCAAGCCCAACCCGATGATGATGCGTTCGGCGCTCAACACCATCAACGCGCACTCGGAGAGCACCGCGATGATCGGTGACCGGATGGACACCGACATCCTGTGCGGCCTGGAGGCCGGGTTGGAGACCATCCTGGTGCTCACCGGGATCAGCAGCCGCACCGAGGCGGAGCGGTACCCGTACCGGCCGTCCCGGATCGTCAACTCGGTCGCGGACCTGCTCGACGAGATCTGACGGCGCTGCTGTTCGTCATCCCGCCCCGTCCGGCCTCGCCGAGCCCGGCCTCGCCCCGTCGATCGCCCCCGCCGATCATGGAGTTGTGGTGGGTGACAAAAAACCCGCCGAATGCCAAAGCGGGCACCACAACTCCTTGATCGACAAGGCCGGACCTGCCCCTCTCGCGCCGGAGAGTCGGTGGTTGGCCGGTATGCCAAGGAGTACCTGCGGGCTGGCGATGATCGCGGGCGAGGTTCCGGTCAGGGGCGCAGGGGGGCGTTGCAGGCGGCCACCAGGGCCTGCCGGCAGGCGGCGGTCAGCGGACGAAGGGCCGCGTCCCGTTGCTGCGCCTCGTAGTTGTTGATCGCCCCGCCGGGCGCGGAGTGCCCGGCCAACGCGAGCACCCGGTCGAGCACCGCGGCCCGGGCGAAGAGCCGCCGGGCGCGCGGGTCGAAGCCCGGCGGCAGGTCGGTGGTGCCGTCGGGGCGGCGTAGCGCGGCCAGCGCGCCGGCCAGCTCGGGCCGCCACTGGGCCACGTCGAGGCGGGTCAGCGCGGCGGTCGTCTCGGCCAGCGCGGCGGCCAGCTCGGCCTCTGCCTCGGCGGCGCCCGGCAACGAGAGGGACGCGGCGGGGGCGTTGGCCGGCAGTGGGTAGACGCGCCACAGCACCGTCTCGAAACAGTCCCCGGAGCCGGAGGTGTGCGAGCGCACCTCGGGGATCAACCCGAGCCCGCCGGCGACCACCGCCTCGCCCGTGACCAGCGCCGCCCCCGCGAAGTCGCCGGGGCCGGGTAGACCCCGGGGGTCACCCGGCGCGGGCAGCACCAGGCGGATCTCGTCCGGGGAGAGCTTGGCCAGGGTGGGCAGCGCGGCGCCCAGCGGGACGTCGGTCCAGGTGCCCGGGGCGTCCGCGACGAGATGTTCCTCGTCGCCGGCGATGGCGTCGGCAACCTCGTCGTACGGCACCAACCCGGCACGCCACGCGCGCACCCAGGCAACGAACCGGCTGGACCGGCGCGGCGCGAGCGTGACCGCGCCCGTTGCGGGGGTGGACATGCCGAAAGGGTACGTGGTCACGACCGGCCCTGTCTCGACTGCCGCTCCGGTCGCCCGACCTGCCACCAACTGCCCCCTTCGCCCCAATCCTGTCCGGCGTCCCTTGGCGTCTCCGCGCCCACCGCCCTGGTCGATCATGGAGTCGTGGTGGGCGAAAGGTGCCGATTGGAGCCGTTTCGTGACGCACCACAACTGCATGATCGACGCCTGCGGGCGGGTGGCGGGTGGCGGGCGGGTGGCGGGCGGGCGACGGGCGGCGGGGCGGTGGGCGGGCGGCGGGTGGGGGCGGGGCGGTGTGTCGGGGGTGGGGTGGGGGCGGGCGAGGTTTAGCGTGATCGACATGGCGGGGCGATACGGCGAGGACGTGTTGGCGGGCGACTGGCGGCGGCGCAAGGTCACCCCCGAGGTGGACGCCGAACCGGACCTCGTGGTCGAGGACGCCGACTCCGGGTTCTGCGGAGCGGTGGTGAGCTTCGAGGCCGGTGCCGTGGTGCTGGAGGACCGGCACGGTAAGCGGCGCAACTTCCCGCTGCTGCCGGCGGCGTTCCTCCTCGACGGCAGCCCGGTCACGCTGCGCCGCCCCACCCGCGCGCCGGTGCCGGCGGCCCGGCGGCGGACCGCGTCGGGTTCGGTGGCGGTGGACAACGTCCGCGCCCAGGTGGCGAAGGCCAGCCGGATCTGGGTGGAGGGCATCCACGACGCCGCCCTGGTCGAGCGGATCTGGGGTGACGACCTGCGTATCGAGGGCGTGGTGGTGGAGCCGTTGGACGGCATCGACGCGCTCGACGCCGAGGTACGCGACTTCGGCCCCGGCCCGACCCGACGCCTCGGCGTGCTCGTCGACCACCTGGTGCCGGGCAGCAAGGAGAGCCGGATCGTGGCCCGGGTGAACTCCCCGCACGTGCTGGTGACCGGGCACCCCTACGTGGACGTGTGGCAGGCGGTCAAGCCGGCGGCGTTGGGCATCGCGGCGTGGCCGGTGGTGCCGCCGGGGCAGCCGTGGAAGGAAGGGGTCTGCGCGGCCCTCGGGGTGGCCGAGCCGGCCGACATGTGGCGGCACATCCTGTCCCGGGTGAACAGCTTCGCCGACGTGGAGACGCCCCTGATCAACGCCATGGAACGCCTCATCGACTTCGTCACCGAGCCGGCCTGACCACCTGGTCGGCCGGCTCGGTTCAGCGGTGGGTCAGGGGGCCTCGTCGGGGCTGCGCGTGAAGACGAACGTGGCGATGTCGACCGCCGTCGCCCGTCCGCTGTCGTCGCGCAGCACCGACAGGATCTCGCCGTTCTCCGGGCCCGAGTGTCCCCGCCAGCGGTCCGTCCCCTCGGCCGTGAACCGGCTGACCCGCTCACCGCGTACGTGGGCGACCAGGTCACCCGCGTCCCAGGTCAGGTCCAGCGGAATGCCCATCCACCACCAGCGGCCGGTCAGCTCGGCCAGTTCGGTCGCGGGCGCGGCGGTGGCGGGCCGCCACGGCGGGGGGAACGCCGGCTCGGCGTCCAGCACGGTGGTCAGCAGCCTTCGGCTGAGCCGGGTGATCGGAAAGCCGTACGAGTTGGCGAAGCCGACCACCGCGGTTCGGGTGGGCCGGTGCACCACGAGGGATGCCACGTACCCGGGCATCGAGCCGCCGTGCCCGACGTACACGCGTTCGCCGTCGCGGTAGAGCTCCAGTCCCAGGCCGTGCCCCTCGCTCCAGGAGTCGAGATCACTGATCACCACGGGCGCGCACATTTCGGTGAGCGTCTCGGCGGCCAGTACCGACGGGTCGGGGTCGGCCAGGAAGGCGGCCCAGCGGCCCAGGTCCTCGATCGTCGACCAGAGTTGCCCGGCGGGGGCCATCGCGCCGGTGTCGGTACGGGGTTCCTCGCGCAACGTGTGGTGCCAGGGGTGGACGACGTAGCCACGGGCGTACGGCTCGGTGGCGGCGTAGGTGGTGCGGTGCAGGCCCAGCGGGGTGAGGATCCGTTCGTCGAGCAGGTCGGCCCAGGGCTTCCCGGTGAGCCGTTCGAGTAGCCCGCCGAGCAGCCCGTACGCCAGGTTGGAGTAGTGGTACGCGCGGTGCGGCGGGTAGGCGATCTTGTTGGCGTCGACCCCGGCGAGCAGGGTGGGCAGGTCGACGCCCGCCGCCCGCTCCCACCAGTCGCCCTCGGGTTCGCGTTGCATGCCGCTGGCGTGGCCGAGCAGTTGGCGCAGGGTGAGCGCGCCCACGCCGGTGCCCGGCAGGTGCTGCTCCAGCCGGTCGTCGAGGGCCAGTAGGCCGGCGTCGCGTAACTGCATGATCAGGGTGGCGGTCATCGTCTTGCTGATCGAGCCCACCCGGTACTGCAGGTCGACGTCCGGGCGGGGGTGCTCGCCGGCGGCGGCCACGTGCGCCAGCGCGCCGTCGCGAACCACGCCCAGCACCAGCGACGGGGCGTGACCGTCGGCTTGTGCCTGGGCGACCCGAGTGTCGATCTGTCGGGCGGTCTCGGGTAGCAGGGTCACCGGGATCTCCTCGGGTCGGCCGCCGATTCGTGGCGTTCTGGCGGGACGGGCAGGGCCTCGCCCGAGCTTACTGATCTTGCGGGGCGGTCGCGCGTGCGTTTACGTGTCAGGATTGTGGCGTGGACGCCGTGGTGTGGATCGTTTTGGGTGTGCTGCTGGCCGTCGCCGAGATTTTCACGACGACGCTATTCTTGATCATGTTTGGGGTCGGTGCGTTCGCCGCCGCCGGTGCGGCCGCGCTGGGTGCGCCGGTCGCCGTGCAGGCGCTGGTCTTCGCGGTGGTGTCGGCGTTGAGCCTGGTGGTGGTCCGACCGGTCATCCGACGGCACAGTCGCTCGGCCCTGGAGAGCGGCGAGCAGCCGTTCGGTGTGGAGGCTCTCGAGGGCGCCACCGCTCTGGTGTTGGAACGGGTGGACGCCGAGCACGGTTTGGTCAAGATCGACGGTGAGTTGTGGACGGCCCGGCCGTACGACACGACGCAGACTTTCGAGCCCGGTCAACGGGTTCGGGTGATAAAGGTCCGGGGCGCGACAGCCCTGGTGTGGCAGGACGATGTTTCTTCCGCCGGCGAGTTGCCGGAAGCGAGAGGGTGAACGGATGACGGTCATCGGTGTGCTGATCATCGCGGTGGCGTTGATCGCCGTGATTACGCTAGCCAAGGCGCTGCGGATCGTGCCGCAGCAGCGCCAGGACGTGGTGGAACGGCTCGGCAAGTACAAGCGCACCCTGAACCCCGGCCTCAACCTGCTGGTGCCGTTCGTCGACGCGGTTCGGACCAAGGTCGACATGCGGGAGCAGGTGGTCAGCTTCCCGCCGCAGCCGGTGATCACCTCCGACAACCTGGTCGTCTCGATCGACACGGTTCTCTACTTCAAGGTGGTCGACTCGGTCCGGGCGACCTACGAGATCTCCAGCTTCCTCCAGGCCATCGAGCAGTTGACCGTCACCACATTGCGTAACGTGATCGGTTCGCTCGACCTGGAGCGGGCGCTGACCAGCCGCGACGAGATCAACCGGCACCTCTCGGGTGTGCTGGACGAGACCACCGGCCGGTGGGGCATCAAGGTGACCCGGGTCGAGATCAAGGCGATCGAGCCGCCGGCCAGCATCCGCGACTCGATGGAGAAGCAGATGCGCGCCGAGCGGGACCGCCGGGCGGCGATCCTGACCGCCGAGGGGCACAAGCAGGCGCAGATCCTCACCGCCGAGGGTGAGAAGCAGTCGGCGGTGCTGCGGGCCGACGGTGACCGGCAGGCCCGTATCCTGCAGGCCGAGGGTCAGGCGAAGGCGATCCGGACGGTCTTCGACGCGATCCACCAGGCCAACCCGAGCCAGAAGGTGCTCGCCTACCAGTACCTGCAGGCTCTCCCGCAGATCGCCCAGGGCAGCGCCAACAAGGTCTGGATCGTCCCGGCCGAGCTGACCAAGGCCCTGGAGGGGATGGGTGGCGCGCTCGGCGGGCTGAGCCAGATGGTGGGGGACATGCCCGCACCGGAGGCAGCGGACCACGCGAGCCAGGTCGAGCGCGAGGCCGCGGAGGCGGCCCAGGCCGCGGCGGACGCCGCCCAGCAGATCCACGACGAGGTACGCGTCGCCGAGGCGCAGGCCACCGGCGGCAACAAGCCGCAGGGGCTGCCCGCGCCGGAGCCGGTGTCGCCGACCAGCCTCGTCGAGGACCCGGCCGACCAGCGCGAGCGCGGCTGATCCCGTACGCCGGCCGCCCGGCCGGATAAAAGCGAGAAAGACTCATGGGGCGCTCCGACGCCTGCCACGATCGGTCCTAGGACGGGTGGTGACCAGGCAATCGGGGCGCCCCGGCGCGTCCCGCACCGTTCGTCGACGAGCGAGGTGACGCATGAAGGATCCGGCGAATCGGATGTGGTCCTCGGCCCCGGTGCCCGGCGCGCACGACCCGATCGCCCCGCTGGGCACTCGGCGCAGCGGTGGCGGGTTCGGCGTACTGCCCTTCGTCGGAGAGCCGACCCCGGGGGCTCCCGCCACGAACGCCAGCTGGGCCTGGTCGGTACGTCGGTTCGCGCGGGCGGCGGTCTGGCTGCTGCCCGCGTACGCCATCCTCTACGGCGCGGTGGCGATGGCCAGCGACGGCGGGGTGGGCAACGACCCCTATCCGGCCGACGGCCAGGCGGTGTACCTGATCGGTTGGGTGGCCGCGGTCTGGCTCGGCCTGCTCGCGTTGCTGGCCCTCACCGGGCTACTGGCCGCGACCCGCAGTCGCCGGGTGGCCGCCGCCGGGCTGCTGGTCAGCATCGCCGGCACCGTGCTCATGCTGCCGTTCGCCGGGCTCGAGGAGCAGACGCCGGTCTTCGGCGCCACCGCGCGGTCGCTGGTCCTGGTCGGCGCGACGTTCTACAGCGCGGGCTGGTTCCTCACCGGGTGGGCGGTGGCCCGCTCGGGCACCTTCAGCCTTGGCGACGGCGTCATGTTGATCATCGCCGCGCCGCTGCTCGGCCTCGGCGGTGCCCTGATCGGCTCGTTGCAGACGTTCGGTGCGATCTTCGTACTGATCGCCGGCATCGGCATCGGCTACCGCTCCGGGCGCCTGATGCCCCGCGAAACCGCCAGAGACGCCGCCAGCGCCAGCCTCAGCACCCCAACCCCTAACCCCTAACCCCTAACCACCCCGGCCTTCGGCCAGCTCCGGTGATCATGAGGTTGACGGGCGATTCCGTGATCAAACCTCCCGCTAACCCCATGATCACCGGAGCGGGAGCGGGGGCGGGGGCGGGGGCGGGGGGAGCGGGGGAGCGGGGAGCGGGGCTGGGGGTTGGCTGGTGGGGGGCCGTGAAGTTGGTGACAATCGGGCTCTGAGGGTGGTCGGTTGGCGGTTTTTGTGGCAATCCTGGGTTGCATGGCCGCCCCCCGCTCGCCGCTGTCGCGGCTGTTCACCGTGCTGTTCGCCGGCGTGTTGGCCGGGCTCGTCCTGGCTGTCGCCGCGCTACCCGGCAACCTGCTGCTCGGGCTCAGTGCCCGCTCGGCGCTCGGGTCGTATGCCGCGTTGCCCGCCTCGCTGAAGACTCCCGCGACGCCGCAGCGTTCGTACCTCTACGCCAACGACGGCAAGACGCTGATCACCACGTTCTACGACGTGAACCGCACCGACGTCCCGTTGTCGGAGATCGCCCCGGTCATGCGGCAGGCGATCGTCGCGGCCGAGGACCGGCGCTTCTACGACCACGGCGGCGCGGACCTGCGCGGCCTCGCCCGGGCACTGGTGGCCAACGTCAAGGGCGGCGGCACCGAGCAGGGCGGCTCGACGCTGACCATGCAGTACGTCCGTAACGTGCTGAAGACCGACCCCACCCGCACCGCCGAGGAGCGCGCCGCCGCGACCGACCCCACGGTGGGCCGCAAGATCCAGGAGATCCGGTACGCGAGCGCGCTGGACAAGAGCCTCGGCAAGGACGAGATCCTCGACCGCTATCTGAACATCGCCTACTTCGGCTCCGGCGCGTACGGGATCGCGGCGGCCAGTCAGCGGTACTTCGGCAAGCCTCCGGCGCAGTTGACCCTCGGCGAGGCGGCCCTGCTGGCCGGTCTGGTGCAGTCCCCGGACGCGTACAGCCCGATCAGCGGGGACAAGGACGAGGCGCTGGCGCGCCGGTCGTACGTGCTCGACTCGATGGTCGCCACCAACGCGATCACCGCCGCGCAGGCCGCCCAGGCCAAGGCGGAGCCGCTGGCCCTGCACCCCACCCCGCAGCCCAACGGCTGCACCGCGGTCTCCCAGGGCCACGACGACTGGGGCTACTTCTGTGACTACCTGCGTCAGTGGTGGCTGACCCAGCCGGCGTTCGGGGCCACCGTCGCGGAGCGCGAGCAGGCGCTGCGCTCGGGCGGCTACACCGTGGTCACCTCGCTGGACCCGAAGATCCAGGCCACCGCGCAGCAGCAGGCAACCAAGGTCTACGGGTACGACAACAAGCGCGCCCTGCCGATCGCGGCGGTGCAGCCGGGCACCGGGCGGGTGTTGGCGATGGCGGTCAACCGGCACTACAGCCTGGCCGACAACCCGGCCGGGCAGGCGAACTACCCGAACACCGTCAACCCGTTGATCTCCGGTGGCGCCAGCGTCGACGGGTACCAGGCGGGTTCGACGTTCAAAATGTTCACCATGCTCGCCGCGCTGGAGTCGGGTCGTACCCTCTCCACCGGTTTCGACGCGCCCGCCAAGCTACCCACCCGGTACGCCGCCGAAGGGCCGGGTAGCTGTGACGGCCACTGGTGCCCGGCGAACGCCAACCCGGACTGGATGGACGGGTACCGGATGATGTGGGACGGCTTCGGCCGCTCGGTGAACACCTACTTCGTCTGGTTGGCCGAGCAGGTCGGCCAGGACAAGGTGGTCGAGATGGCGCAGCGGCTCGGCATCACCTTCCGCGCCGACTCGGACGCCGCCTTCGCCAAGAACGACGCCAGGAACTGGGGTTCGTTCACCCTCGGCGTGGCCGCCACCACCCCCCTCGATCTGGCCAACGCGTACGCCACGGTGGCCGCCGAGGGCACCTACTGCACTCCGGTGCCGGTGGTCTCGGTGACCGGCGCGGACGGCACGAAGGTGCCGGTCGGGCAGCCCTCCTGCAAGCGGGTTCTCGACCCGGACGTCGCCCGTGCCGCGACCGACGCGGCGCGCTGCCCGGTGGGCCAGCAGTCCGCGTTCGGGCAGTGCAACGGCGGCACCGCCACCGGCGTGAACGACATCCTCGACGGCCGGCCGGTGGCGGGTAAGACGGGTAGCTCGGAGCAGAACTCCACCGAGACGTTCGTCGGCTTCACCCCGCAGGTCGCGGTCGCCGGTATCGCCGCCAACCCGGACGACCCGGCCGACTCGGTGGGGTCGGCGGTGCAGACCAAGGTGATCGACGCGGTCGCCCGGGTCATCGCCACCGCGGTGAAGGGCCAGCCGGAGAAGGCGTTCGTCGCGCCGAGCCACGACCTGGTCGGCAACCCGCACCGCCCGGTCGAACGCCCAACGGTCCCGCAGAACCAGAACGACGACCCCGAGTCGCCCCTGGACCGCTGGCTAAACCGCCGAGGCTAAACCCAACCCCGCCCCACCCACCCCACCCACCCCGCCCGCCCCGCCCGCCCCGCCCCGCCCCGCCCCCGCCCCGTCGATCATGGACTTGTGGTGCCCGTTATGTGACTGCGCGGGGCTTTCATCCACCACCACAACTCCATGATCGACGGAGTAGGGGTGGTGGGGCCGGGGCCGGAGGGCCGGGCGGGCCGGAGAGCCGGCGGGGCGGGGCGTTAGCGGTCGCGGCGGCGGGGGCGGTAGCTGGTCAGGGTCGCGGGGATGCCTCGGCGGATGATGCCGGCCCAGTCGGTGTCGCCGCGCAGCACCGCCGCCGCGGTCTTGCGGGCCTGTTCGACGGTGAAGTGCGGTGGCAACATCAGCTCGGCCGGGTCGACCAGGGCGTTGATCACCACGGGCCGGTCGGCGGTGAGCGCCCGGTCCCAGACGTCGCGTACCTGCTCCGGTGAGTCGATCAGCTCGCCGTGCAGTCCGAGCACCTCCGCCCACTGGTGGTAGCCGATGTCCGGCAACTGCTGGCTGTCCGGGAACATCGGCGTTCCTTCGGTGGAGCGCTGTTCCCAGCTGACGAACGCCAGGTCGCGGTTGTTGAGCACCAGCACCACGAAGCGCGGGTCGGCCCAGCTGCGCCAGTACTTCGCCACGGTGATCAGTTCGTTGACGCCGTTCATCTGCATGGCCCCGTCGCCGATGAGCGCGACCAGTGGTCGGTCCGGGTGGGCGAACTTGGCGCTCAGCGCGTACGGCATGGCGCCGCCCATGGACAGCAGCGTGCCGGAGAGGCTGGCCAGCATCCCGGGGCGGACCTGGATGTGTCGGGCGTACCAGGCGGTGGTGGTGCCACAGTCGACGGCGAGCAGCACGTCGTCGGGTAGCCGCTCGTTGAGGGTGTGGAAGAGCAATTGCGGGTTGACCGGGTCGGCGGTCTGCTCGGCCAGGTCGTGTTGCACCCGGCGCCACGCCGAGGTGGCCTCGGCGATCTCCGCCCGCCAGGCGGTCGGCCCTGGGCCGGGGCCCAGTTCGTTCAGCAGCGCGCGCAGCGTGGGGCGGGCGTCGCCGGTCAGGTTCACCTCGGTGGGGTAGCGCAGCCCGAGCTGGGTGCCGTCCAGGTCGATCTGCACCGCGCGGGCCTGCCCGGGTGGCGGGTAGAACTCCGAGTACGGCATGTTGCTGCCCACGATCAGCAGCCGGTCGCAGCCGCTCATCAGCTGCCAGCTGGGTCGGGTGCCGAGCAGTCCGATCGCGCCGGTCACCCACGGCTCACGGTGGTCGACGGCGGTGAAGCCGAGCAGCGCGGTGGCCACGCCGGCCCCGAGCCGGTCGGCGATCTCGCGGACCTCGTCGCGCGCGCCGAGCGCGCCCTGCCCGACCAGCATGGCCACCCGCTGCCCGCCGCGCAGCACCTCGGCCGCCCGGCGTACGTCCGCCTCCGGGGGCACCGTCGGCGTGGTGCTCGGCGTGTTGCTGGTCTGGTAGTAGCCGTGGGCGTGCGGCGGGTTCGGGACGGCCGGCTCGTCCTGGATGTCCAGGGGGAGGACCAGGGCGGTGACGGTACGCCGGGCCAGCGCCGTCCGGCAGGCCCGGTCGATGAGGTGGCGGACCTGCGCCGGGTTGTCGAGTTGGGCGAGGAACGCGGCGGCCACGTCCTTGTAGAGGGCGAGCAGGTCGACCTCCTGGTAGTAGCCGCCGCCCTCGGCGGTGGTCGCGGTGTGCCCGACCAGGGCGATCACCGGTTGGTGGTCGAGCTTCGCGTCGTACAGGCCGTTGAGCAGGTGGATGGCGCCCGGACCGCTGGTGACCAGCGCGCAGCCCAGCGGGCCGCCGCCGTACTTGACGTGCGCGGAGGCGGCGAAGCCGGCGGTCTCCTCGTGGCGGACCTGGATGAACTGGGCCCGCCCGTTGGTGCGTTGCAGCGCCGAGGTCATGCCGTTGATGCCGTCGCCGGGGTAGCCGAAGTAGCGGTGTACGCCCCAGCTGAACAGTCGCGACACGATGTGGTCGGCGACGGTCGGACGTCGGGGCAGAGCACCCGTTTCGTCCGGGGCCGTGTGGTCTGCGCTCACCTGGCTTGTCCTTCCCGTCGAGTCCGATGCTCGGCCGGTCATTCCCGTTCTTCTCCGGACAAAACACCTCGCTGAGCGGGTGTCGGAGCGCGACGCGGCGCGTCCGGCAGAATCGTCGGGTGCCAGTCCACGAGATCACCGACCCTGACGACGACCGGATCGCCGACTACCGGGCGCTCACCGACGTCGAGCTGCGCACCCGCTGGGAGCCACCGCACGGCCTGTTCATCGCCGAGGGGGAGCTGGTGCTGCGCCGGGCGCTGCGCGCGGGCTACCCCGCCCGGTCGTACCTGGTCGACGCCAAGCGGGTCGACCAGCTCGCCGACCTGGACACCGGCGACGCGCCGGTCTACGCCGCGACGCCGGACGTGCTGCAACGGGCCACCGGCTTCCACGTACACCGGGGGGTGCTGGCGTCGTTCCACCGCCGGCCGCTGCCGACGGCGGCCGAGGTGCTCGCCACCGCGCGCCGGGTCGTGCTGCTGGAGGACGTGAACAACCACACCAACCTGGGCGCGATCTTCCGGGGCGCCGCCGCGCTCGGCGTCGACGCGGTGCTGCTCTCGCCGACCTGCGCCGACCCGCTGTACCGACGCAGTGTCCGGGTCAGCATGGGTGAGGTCTTCGCGATGCCGTACGCGAAGCTGGACCGCTGGCCCGGGGGTCTGGACCAGGTGCGGGAGGCCGGTTTCACGGTGCTCGCCATGACGCCCGCGCCGGACGCCGTACCCATCCAGCGGTTGACCCCGGCGCAGCGCGAGCGGGCGGCGTTGCTGCTCGGCGCGGAGGGGCCCGGTCTCACCGCGGCGGCCCAGGCCGCCAGCGACGTTCGGGTGGTCGTTCCGATGCGGCGCGGCGTCGACTCGTTGAACGTGGCCGCCGCGGCGGCGGTGGCGTTCTGGGAGCTGGGCCGCGACGATCCGCCGTTCGGTGGCGAGTAGATCGCTTCAGCTTGCATGGCCATGCGTTCTATTGCATAATTTTCCCCGTGTCCAAGGTTCTCACCTCCCTGCCCACCGGCGAACGTGTCGGCATCGCCTTCTCCGGCGGCCTCGACACCTCCGTCGCCGTCGCGTGGATGCGCGACAAGGGCGCGATTCCCTGCGCCTACACCGCCGACATCGGCCAGTACGACGAGCCCGACATCGCCTCGGTGCCCGGTCGCGCGCTCAGCTACGGCGCCGAACTCGGCCGCCTGGTCGACTGCCGCGCCGCCCTGGTCGAGGAGGGTCTCGCCGCGCTGACCTGCGGCGCCTTCCACATCCGCACCGGCGGCCGGGCGTACTTCAACACCACCCCGCTGGGCCGCGCCGTGACCGGCACCCTGCTGGTGCGGGCGATGGTCGCCGACGACGTCCAGATCTGGGGCGACGGCTCGACCTTCAAGGGCAACGACATCGAGCGGTTCTACCGCTACGGCCTGCTGGCCAACCCGATGCTGCGCATCTACAAGCCGTGGCTCGACACCGCCTTCGTCACCGAGCTGGGTGGGCGTAAGGAGATGTCGGAGTGGCTGCTGGAGCGCGGCCTGCCCTACCGGGACAGCACCGAGAAGGCGTACTCGACCGACGCCAACATCTGGGGCGCCACGCACGAGGCGAAGACCCTGGAGCACCTCGACACCGGCATCGAGACGGTCAACCCGATCATGGGCGTCCGGTTCTGGGACCCGTCGGTGGAGATCCCGACCGAGGACGTCACCATCGGCTTCGACCAGGGCCGCCCGGTCACCATCAACGGCAAGGAGTTCGGCAGCGCCGTCGACCTGGTGCTGGAGGCCAACGCCATCGGCGGCCGGCACGGCCTGGGCATGTCGGACCAGATCGAGAACCGGATCATCGAGGCCAAGAGTCGCGGCATCTACGAGGCGCCCGGAATGGCGCTGCTGCACGCCGCGTACGAACGGCTGGTGAACGCCATCCACAACGAGGACACCCTGGCGAACTACCACAACGAGGGTCGCCGCCTCGGTCGGCTGATGTACGAGGGCCGCTGGCTGGACCCGCAGGCGCTGATGCTGCGCGAGTCGTTGCAGCGGTGGGTCGGCACGGCGGTCACCGGCGAGGTGACGTTGCGGCTGCGCCGGGGCGAGGACTACTCGATCCTCGACACCACCGGCCCGTCGTTCAGCTACCACCCCGACAAGCTGTCGATGGAGCGTACCGAGGACTCGGCGTTCGGTCCGAACGACCGGATCGGCCAGCTCACCATGCGCAACCTGGACATCGCCGACTCGCGGTCGAAGCTGGAGCAGTACGCCTCCCTCGGTCTGGTCGGTGGTGGAAGCCCGCAGCGGATGATCGGGGCCGCGCAGGCCGCCTCGACCGGTCTGATCGGCGCGATGCCCGAGGGTGGCGCGGAGGCCATCGCCTCGCGGGGCGTCGCCTCGGCGGAGGACGAGGCCCTCGACCGCGCCGCGATGGAGTTCGGCGTCGACTGAACGCAACACCGTCAGGCACCGGGTCGCGCCCGAACGGCGCGACCCGGTAGGACACGTCAGCGGCTGCTGGGGGGTCAGGCGAAGTACGTCGACCAGAGGTTGTGCGACGGCCAGCTGGTCACCGCCCGGGAGGCGGTCCACAGTGCCGAGTCGATGGCGCCGTAGCTGAGCCCGGACGGGTCGTCGCGCTGGTTGAAGACCACCGCCCAGCTCATCCCGTGGTAGGTGCGCACCAGGAGGCTGTAGGTGCCGGGCATGCTGCCGGTGTGCCAGGTGTTGCGGCCGGTGCCACCGCTGACCGGCCGGACCTGCCAGCCCAGGCCGTAGTACCAGCCGTCGGGGTTGACCCCGACGGTCGGCACCGCGAAGACCCGGTTGAGCGCGGTGGCGTTGAGCACTGTGCTGCCGGTGTCGAAGGCCGAGGCCCAGCGGACCAGGTCGACGGCGGACGCGATCCAGCCTCCGTTCGCGTCCTGCAGGCGCATGCTGAAACTGCCGTACGGCGCCGGCACCGTCGCGCCCGAGCCGTCCAGGACGGTCGGCCCGCTGTACTGCGAGCGGTAGCCCACCTCGCCGCTGTGCCGGGCGATGGTCCAGCCGCTCGCCATCCGGGTGATCTTCAGTGGGGCGAGCAGCTTCTGCTTCACGTACGTCTCGTACGGCAGGCCGCTGGCCGCCTCGATGACCCGGCCGGCCAGCAGGTAGCCGTAGTTGCTGTAGGAGACCGTCGAGCCGGGGTTGTGGATCAGCGGCTGTCCGTTCATGAACCGGATGACGTCCTTGTGGTACAACTCCATCGGCACGCCCAGCGCCTGCGAGATGATCCGATCCTTGAACAGTGGGTCGAACGCCGTCTGGGTCCGGTCCCAACCGCTGGTGTGCTGCAGCAGGCGCCACATCGTGACCTGCGGCAGACGCGGGTCCACGGCCTGCCCGGCCGGCGGGGTGAGATCGATGTGCTTGGCGATCGAGTCGCCCATGGTCAGCTTGCCGTCCTGGGCGAGCCGGACGACCGCCGCCGCCGTCAGCGACTTCGACAGGCTGGCCACCCGGAACAGTGACGTCGGCTGGATCGTCTCCGGTGAGTTGTTGCCGTAACCGCGGGCGAGCACGAGCCGGCCCTGATAGGTCACCGCGAGCTGCCCGGCGGAGATCCCCCGCGCCTGCATGAAGCTCTTCATCGTGTCGTCGAAGGAGCGCAGGGCGGTGACCGCCGTCCCGGTGGCGGTCCAGGTGGCGGCGGCGGCCGGCAGCCCGACGCCGGCGGCACCTACCAGAGTTCCCGCGCCGGCGGCACCTACCAGTTTTCCGAACGCCCTGCGACTGACCTTCATCCCGTCCATGCCCGTCCTTCCGTTTTGATCACGAACACAGGGCACGCTACTGGAGAAGATCGTTTGGGTGGGGGCGAGTCGTACCGTCCGGCGGCTGTCGACGCCGGCGCTTTCGGCGGTGGCGGCGCGGGCGTGCCGGCGGACGTGATGGTCGAATTCGGGGTCACGCAGGGTAGCGTGGCGGCCGTGTTCCCTACCGTCCGTGAGGTTTTGGCCCTGGACCCCGTCCGCCACGGCGCCCCGCGCGTGGTGGCCGGCGACGACGGGCTGGACCGACCCGTCCGCTGGGTGCACATCGCCGAGGTGCCGGACATCGCCACTCTGCTCGGCGGCGGCGAGCTGGTGCTCACCACCGGCATCGGCCTGCCCGGTGACGACGCCGGGTTGCGCGCGTTCATCGGCGATCTCGCCGACGTCGGCGTCTCCGGACTCGTCGTCGAGCTGGGCCGCCGGTACGTCAGCGGGGTGCCCCGGGTGATGGTCGCCGCCGCCGAGCGGCGCGGGCTGCCGCTGGTGGAGCTGCGCCGGGCCACCCCGTTCGTCCCGATCACCGAGGCGGTGCACGCGCTGATCGTCGACGCGCAGCTCACCGAGTTGCGCGCCACCGAGGAGATCCACCAGCGGTTCAACGACCTCTCGGTCGAGGGTGCCGACGCCGCGGAGGTGATCCGACAGACCGCCGAGCTGTCCGGTTGCCCGGTGGTGCTGGAGAACCTGTCCCGGCAGGTGCTCGGGTACGACCCGGCGGGGGAGAGCGCCGAGCTGCTGCTGGACGGCTGGGAGCAGCACTCCCGACGGATTCGCCCCGCCGGGCGGACCGCGTACGACCCGGACAGCGGCTGGCTGGTGACCACCGTCGGCGCCCGGGGACAGGACTGGGGGCGGCTGCTGCTGCGCTGGCCGGCCAGCGGGGACGTGCCCAGCGCCCGCTCCGTCCCACCGACCGCCGACTCGCCCACCCGGCTCACCATCCTGATCGAGCGGGCCGCGTCCACCCTGGCCCTGGGCCGGCTGATCCGCCGCGACGCCGAGGGCCTGGAACGGCAGATCCACCGCACCCTGCTCACCGCGCTGCTCGACCACTCCCGCCCGGTGGACGAGGTGGGGCTACGGGCCAAGGCGCTCGGCGTGGTGCTCGACCGGCGGCACCTGGTCGGCGTGATGGTCCGCCACCGCGCCGACGACCCCGCCGGGGAGATCGGCCCCGAGGCCGGCCAGGCCCGGCTGCGGGACCTCTCCGAAGCCGTCGGTCAGGCCCTGCGGGAGGCGAAGCTGACCGCGCTGACCAGCGCCGTCGACGACAATTCGGTGGGCGTGCTGCTGGCCCTACCCGACCCGGCCGCCGAGGACCGCGCGCTGTCCGCGTTCGCCAGCGCACTTCGTCGGGTACGCCTCGACGCCGGCACCGGCCGGACCGGTCCCGGTGCCGAACCAGCTCGGGCTGCTTCCGGCGTCGACCCGGCCCGCTCCGAGTCCTCCCGCTCCGAGTCCTCCCGTTCCCTCCTCGGGGCCGATCCCGCGCGCGCGGGGTTCGCGGTCGAGGCCGCCCGGGCGGGGGTCGACGGTTCGAGGGGCGCTGGTCCGGGTGCCGTGATCATTGCCGCCGGGTCCGGGGTGGGCACCCTGCGGGAGGCCCGCCGGTCGCTGGTCGAGGCGCGGCAGATCGCCGAGGCGGCCCGCCGTGACCGGCGCGACCTGCCGATCTTCCGGCTACCGCACGTCGGTCTGGCCGGGCTGCTGCACCTGCTGCGCGACGAGCCCCGGCTACAGACATTCGTGGAGCGTGAACTCGGCGCCCTGCTGGAGTACGACGCCCGGCACCCCCGGGAGCGGCTGCTCGACACCCTGCGCGCCTACCTGGAGCAGGGGCGCAACAAGTCCGCCGCTGCCGCCGCCGCCCACCTGTCCCGGCCGGCCTTCTACGAACGCCTGGCCCGCATCGCCCGCATCCTCGACGTGGACCTCGACTCGGTGGAGGCCAGCCTGTCCCTCCACGTAGCCCTCCTGGCCCTAGAAGCAGTCCGCACCCCCTAACACCCCCACCCCGCCCTCAGCCCGACCCCACCCCAGCCCTCACCCCTTCCCGGGTCGATCAAGGAGTTGTGGTGCCTCACAAAAGTCGTGATCCCGGACATAACGCCCACCACAACTCCATGATCGACCCGGGGAGGGGGCGAGTCCCGGGGGACGGGGGCGGGGGGGGGGGTCAGGCTCCTAGGGCGTTTAGGGCTTTGGTGTAGGTGGGGGGGATGTGGTTGGGGCCGCCGGGGGTGAAGACGTCCGAGTGGGCCACTGCGGACCAGGCCGTCTCTGGCACGGCGGCGACGAGGGCCTGGATGACCGGGGCGTCGCGCCACTGGTCCTGCTCGGCGAGCAGGCCGAGGGCCACCACCGACTCCTCGACCTCGCCCACGCACTCGAACGGCTTGTGCCCGTCCACGCCCAGCAGCTCGCGGTAGCCGGGGATCTGCGACTCGTCGGCGAGCAGGTCGCCGCCGAAGATGTGGGTGATCCGCTCCCGGGGCATGAACGGGGCCATGGCCAGGAAGACGAAGCGGCACTTCGGGCAGTCCCGGCACCAGCGCTCACTCGCGTCGTGCAGCTTGAACGCGGCGTTGCAGCTGGTCACCACGTCGTCGTACCGGGTGAACTCGGCGAACAACCGGGCGATGTGCAGCTCGGACAGCGACCGCAGCAGGGAGAAGTACGGGTCGGTCAGGCCGGCGTGCTCGGCCAGTGACGCCCGCAGCAGCCCCTCCGCCTCGACGCCCTTGGACCACTGGTGGTTGATCTCGTGGCCGTTCCAGACCAGGTTCGGGTCGGACGCCGACCGCTCGTTGGACATCACCACCGGGCCCAGCCCGTGCAGGACGGCGGTGGCCACCGCGATCAGGGAGTTGATGGCGGTGACCGGGATGTGCCCGTTCAGCGCGCCGGCCGCGTTCAGCTCGAACAGCGCCGGGTCGATGCGCCGCCGGGCGGCGAGCGGGACCAGCCCGGACGCCTCGTTGACGGCGACGATCACGTGGTTCGGGTTGACCGAGAACGGCACCGGGTCCAGTTCGGCGCGGCGCAGCGCCTCCAGGCTGACGATCGAGTCCTTACCGCCGCCGACCGCCGAGAGGGGGCGACGGTCGGAGTCGTCGTACACCCGTGGCGTCTCCGGAGAGCCTGCCGGCACCTCGGGGCGCAGCTCGAGCACGTGCGGCAGCTGGTTGCGGTACGCGTACTCCGCGAGGCCCTTGGTGTAGACGGCCGTGACGTAGTCGACGGTGGCCGCGCCCACCGGTGCCGGCAGCACGAGTCGGGGCGGCGCGGCGGCCTTGTAGTAGCTGACCCCGGCGACGAGGTGCAGCACCTCCAGCACCCGGTTGAGGGTCGCCACCGTCTCGTCCGACGGCGGCTCCGCCGGCAGCGGAAGTGTGATCACCTCGGTGAACCGCTGCTCACCGGCCGGACCGGTCAGGGCGTAGTCGAACAACACCTCGCCGGTGGCGAAGTCGATCGAGTAGGACGGGAAGGTGAAGGCGTCCATCCGCCGGAGCTGCTCGTTGGGCACACGCCATACTAGGCCCTGGTTCGTCCGGCCGTGTCCGGACCGGGCCCGCCCTGCCGCCGCCGTGACCCCCGAGGAGAGCCCCGTGCGCCTTTCTGACCTGCGCGGACGTACCGTCGCCGTCTGGGGCACCGGTCGGGAGGGCCGGGCCGCTGTGACCGCCATCGCCGCGCACGGCCCGGCCGATCTGGTTGCCGTCGACGACAGCGCGAACTTCCTGTCGCTGCCCTGGGACGGCCCCCTGGCCGAGGCGGCGCCGCTGGTCACCGGTGAGGCGGGCTTCGAGCGGCTGGCCGCCGCCGACGTGGTGGTCCGCTCCCCGGGCGTGCCCCAGACCCACCCGTGGCTGGTCGAGCTGCGCCGGCGCGGCACCCTGGTCACCCAGGGCACCGCGTTGTGGATGGCCGACCACGCCGCGCGCACCGTCGGGGTCACCGGCAGCAAGGGCAAGAGCACCACGTCCAGCCTGATCAGCCACCTGCTCACCGCGATGGGCCGGCCGAACGTCTTCGGCGGCAACATCGGGGTGCCGACCCTGGACCTGCCGGAGGCGGAGCTGTACGTCCTGGAGCTGTCCAGTTACCAGTGCAGCGATCTCACCGACTCGCCCCGGGTGGCGGTGGTGACCGCGCTGTTCCCCGAGCACCTGGACGCGCACGGTGGGGAACGGGAGTACTACCGGGACAAGCTCAACCTGCTCGCCCACGACCCGCAGACGATCGTGGTCAACGGTGGCGACCCCCGGCTCGCCGCGGAGCTCGGTGAGGTGCCGGCGGTGCGGGCCGGTCGCCCCGACACCAGCCACGTCGGCACCGGCGTCGACGGCACGCCCTGGTTCCACTTCGGTGACCAGCCGCTCTTCCCGCGGGCGGTGCTGCCGCTGGTCGGCAGGCACAACGAGGGCAACCTCTGCGTCGCGCTCGCCGTGCTCGACGCGCTCGGCGTGGACGTGGTGGCCGGCAAGGACCACCTCGCCGTCGCGGTCGCCGAGTTCCAGGGGCTGGCCCACCGGCTCACCGAGATCACCGACCCGTCCGGGCTGACCTTCGTCGACGACACGCTGGCCACCAGCCCGTACGCGGCCATGCACGCCATCGACGCGTACGACGGGCGACCGTTGACGGTGATCGTCGGGGGCAACGACCGGGGTCTGGACTACACGCCGTTGGCCGAGCACCTGGCTGAGCGGGAGCTGACCGTGATCGGGATTCCGGACAGCGGCACCCGCATCGTCGAGGTGCTCGCCGGCCTGCCGAAGGTGCGTACCGAACTGGTCGACGACCTGGTGGACGCGGTCCGGCTGTCCCGCGAGGTGACCCCGCCCGGTGGGGTGGTGCTGCTGTCCCCGGCCGCGCCCAGTTACGGCCGGTTCCGCAACTTCGAGCATCGTTCCGAGGTCTTCGCCCAGGCCGTCGCCGACACCGCAGGCTGACCCCGACCCGGCCCCGGGTGGGACCGGTTCAGCGGGATCGTGACGGCCACCGGCGCAGCCAGGAACGGCGGGCCGGCGCCGCCTCGTCACCGAGGTCGGGCTGCGGTTGGCCGGTGCCCTCCCGCTGCCACCGGTTGCCCTGCTGGTCGGTGAAGCGCAGCTGCACCGTCGCCGATGCGTACCCGCTGAGGTCGACGCTGCGGTCGACGTTGATGAACAGCTCCGCGGCGGCCCCGCCGTCGAGCCGGTCGACGGGCCCGGTCACCGTGGCCACCGGCACCTGACGGCCGCCGGGACCCGGGTCGCCGGTGTGCGCCACCGGCGTGACGGCCAGGTCGAAGACCGGCCCGTCGCTGTCGTTGGCGACCCGTACGCGCAGGACGCCCTTGCCCTCGGTGCGGGTGGTGCTGGAGACGAGTCGCGCCTGTCGGGCCTGCGCGGCCCGGTCCTCCCGCCGTCGGGCCCGCAACTCACGGCGCAGGCTGAGCACGCCGAAGAGGAGTGTGCCGACGGTGCCGAGGCCGCCGAACCAGTCCGGGACCGAGCCCCAGTCGATGCCCCAGTCGACCGGAATGCACGCCAGAGTCTCCACAGTCGACATGTGTCCACGGTAGTCGTGGTACCCCAGTCCGCCCTCGGCTCCACCGTTCAGCGGCGCCCACCGGCCGTCCCGCCCACGGGACTGCATCTTTCATCCCGGTGCGGCTGCGTAGAGTGTTCGCGTGCGCTCCAGCGGGTAGTGTCTGGGTAACGGATCACGCGGTCGACAGCCATCCCCTCGGCGTGGACCGACCACCGTGGAGCCTGCCGTCACGCCCCTCCGGGAGGCCAGATGACCCACCGTCGCCTCACCCTTCACCGGCCCGGCCGGACCCGGCCGGCCCGCCTCCTGACGGGCCGTCCGGAGCGCGGCAGCCCAGAGACGCGCCGAAGGGAGCCGGGCCGTACGGAGGCGGGCCGATGACCGCGCCGGCACCGGGCACCGGATTTTCGATCATTCCGCCGCGCCGTAACCGGCTGCCGTTGCGCGGGCGCGACGAGCTGGTCGAGACGCTCCTGCGGGCGGCCGAGCCGCCCGCCGGCACGGTGCGTGCTCCGGAGGAGGGCACGCAGATCCTCTTCGGGCTGGGCGGCTGTGGCAAGAGCCTCACCGCTCAGGAGGTGGCCCGCCAGCTCGAGGAACGTGGCCGGCTGGTCTGGTGGATCTCGGCAAAGGACTCGGCACGGGTCAGCGCCGGGATGCGCGAGGTCGCGGGCCAGTTGCAGGCTACGGAGAACCAACTCGACCTCGCCTGGGCCGGAAAGGCCCGCAGTCCGGTGGAGCTGGTCTGGGACCTGTTGAACAGCTCTCCCCGGCCCTGGTTGCTGATCTTCGACAATGCCGACGAACCGACTCTGCTGGCCCCCGCCGACGGGCAGGTCGCCGACGGCACGGGCTGGCTCCGCCAGCCGCGTACGGCCAATGGGCTGGTCCTGGTCACCACCCGGGACGGCCGGCGGGACACGTGGGGCGAATGGTCCACGATGTACCTGGTGGACGAGTTGTCGCCGGAGGACGGCGGGCAGGTGCTCGTCGACCTCGCCGGCACGGCCCCCGGCACGCTGGAGCAGGCGACCGGGCTCGCCGCCCGGCTCAAGGGGCACCCGCTGGCGCTGCGCGGCGCCGGCACCTACCTGGCGGAGGCCAACCGCATCCCGGTCGGCGCCACCCGGTCTTCGATCCGCACCTACGACGACTACCGGGAGGCACTGGACCGGCGCACGGGCACCGGCATCCGGCGCACCGGCTCCAGCGGCTTCGACATGGCTGTCCGTCCGGTGGTGCAGTCCTGGGAGATGTCGCTGGACCTGCTCGCCAGGCGTGGGCTCGATCAGGCCCGGCCGGTGCTGCGCCTGCTGGCCTGTCTCGGTGACGCGCCGATTCCCTACGCCGTGCTGCTCGACCCGGTCCGGCTTTCGGCCTCGCCGCTGATCGGCGAGATCGGCGAGGACCGGCTGCGCGAGGTCCTGCGTTCGCTGGCGGACTTCGCGCTGGTCGACCTCGGGGTGGTCGAGTCACTGCCGGCCCAGTCCTCGGTGGCCCACGTGGTCACCCTGCACCCGCTGGTACGCGAGCTGATCCGGGGCCTGCCCGACGTGGTGGCCGCCCGGGCGGAATATCACGAACTGGTGCTCGACCTGCTGGACGCGCTTCGGCTGCGCGACCCGGACCGCCCTCGCGAGGAGGAGTTCGACCCCGACGAGCCGGACAAGTGGGCGAGCTGGCACCTGTTGGCACCACCCACGATGGGCGCGGTGCTGGATTTCCTCGACAGCGGCGACCTGCCCCGGACCCGGCCCGACCTGCTGGACGTCGCACTCGATCTGGCCCGGCTGATCGCCCGTTACATCCTGGCCGTGGGCCTGCCCGGGCAGGCGGAGATCTTCCTGGACCTCTGCCTGGAGGGGTGCCGCCGCATCGGCGTCGACCTCAACGACCGGCCGGCGCTGAGCCTCCGCCACGAACGTTCCCGGGCGGCGTTGGAGCAGGGGCATCTGAGCTGGGCCGAGAACGAGCTGCGCACCATCATTCCGGCCCGGGAGGCGCTGCTGGGACGGGAGCACCGCAACACCCTGGCCAGCCGGCACAAGCTGGCCCGGACCATCCTGGAACAGGGCCGGTGGCACGACGCCGAGGAAGAGTTACGCGACATCGTCCGGGCCGAGTACCGGGTGCGTGGCCCCGAGGACCGGGACACCATGACCGCGCGGCACAGCCTGGCCCGCGCGATCGTCTACCAGGGACGGTACGCCGACGCCCACGCCGAGCTGGCCGAGATCCTGGAGATCCGCCTGCGGCACTGGGCACCGGACCACTTCGAGACCCTGACGGTCCGGCACACCCTGGACCTGTGCCGGCTGCGCGAGGGTGAGGTCGAGGAGGCCCTCGCCGACCTCCGCGACATCCTCTCGACGGACAGCGCCAAGCGGCAGGTCCAACACGTCGCGATGATCGCCGCCCGGCACACCCTGGCGGAGTGTCTCATCGCCACCGGCGCCAACGCCGAGGCGGAGAAGGTGCTGTCCGGGGTGGTCAAGGACCGGCGGCGGATCCTCGGCGACGACCACGCCGACACGGTCCGGGCCGAGACCGACCTCAGGAAGCTTCGTGGCGAGTGACGGACGGGACGTCGAGGTCCCGCTCCGGTTCCGCAGCCCAGCCTGACGAGGAGCTGATGTGAGCGATCAACTGCGCCGCCGGGACCGACTGACCGCCGAGTCGCTGCGGGAGTTGGCGACCGGTGAGATCGACGTGATCTGGCACCGCGAGTACTACCCACCGCAGCTGTGCGACGCCGCGTTGCCCCGGGTGGTCCGCGCGGTCGACGAGGCGAACTTCCTGCTCACCAAGGAGTTCACCAGCGTCGGCACGTCGATGGGCGAGGTGGCGAACGGCGGCGACAGTGTCCAGCGCTACCTGGACACCGCCGCCGACACGACCCGGCTGATCCGGCACGACGTGTTCGCCGAGCAGCAGTCACCCACCGACCTGATCCGGCTCGACCTGGATGAGATGTGGCCGTACGGGGCCACGGTCGGGCGGCACGACGGCCGCATGATGCTGCCCGGTGTGCTGCGTCGGATGACGCCCGGTGGCCGGGGCCGCCCGCACATCGACCGCCGGGAGATCCCGCTGCTCGACGCGTACCAGCTGCATCGGCGGTTGGGGGTGAACATCTACCTGGAGGTGCCGGAGCCCGGCGCGGGTGGCGAGATCGACTTCTGGGGGACCCTGTCCGAGGAGGAGTTCGTGGCGCTCAAGACCGACCCGTTCGACTACGGAATCGAGCCTGAGCGGGTCGGCCCACCGTTGGACACCGTGCTGCCCGGCAAAGGCGATCTGGTGATGTTCGAGGCGGGCCGGATGCACGGCGTCCGCGAGGTGCGGGCGGGCTGCCGTACCTCGGCTGCCTGCTTCATCGGCGTTCGCACGGAGACCGACCCGCTGCTGATCTTCGCCTGAGGAGCCACGCCGCCGGTGTCACGCCGCCGGTGTCACGTTGGCTGCGTCAGGGCGGTGTGCAGGGCGCGCATCGAGCGGATCGCCGAACGGATCTCCTGGAGGTAGCGCCCCGGAGTGAGGGTCTGCTCGGGCAGCACGGCCAGATCGGCCAGGGCCGGGTCCACCCCGACCGTCTCGATGGCGCACCCGTACGGCACCGCGAGGGTGCGCAGCGCGTCGCAGTGCTGGAACGGCACGTAGATCGGCGCGGTGATCATCAGGACGTCGTCGCCCGGGGCGAGTTGAACGTGGCCGGCCCAGAACCGCTGGGTGTCGGCGGTGTGCGCGCGCCGGTGGTCCGGTTCGCTCGATGGTGCGGCCAGCACCCGGATCGGCGGCAGCCCGTCGGGCCGGTAGGTCCGCGACGACCAGGAGTGGTGTGGGTGGTCGGTGTCCACGCCGTCCCACTCGGCCGGGGCGGTCACGTCGAACACTCGGCGGACGGCCGTGTCCAGTACGTCCACCTCGGTCTCGTCGGCCGGCAGGCCCGCGTCGGCCAGCGTCCGGCGTTCCCGGTCCGACAGTGGCCGGAAGCTGCCCAGGACGGCGACCTCGCCGCGCACCGGTAGGCCGGCGCGGAGCAGGTGCGCGGCGTACCCCACGCGGCGTACGCAGGCGTGCGCCAGACCGCCGAGCACCACCAGGTGGGCGTACGCCGACCGGGCGGGTGGCACCGGGCGGATCAGCCCGAGGGCGGCGGCCGCGTCGAGCACCAGTGTCGCGGTGGCCGGGTCGAGGTCGGGTTCGCGGGCGTCGGGCCGTTCCCGGCCGCCCCGGAAGTCCCAGTGGTGGGCGGAGAAGTCGTCGAGGAAGCGGAGCACCTCGGTGAGGTCGCCGTCGGGCCAGGTGCCGCCGAAGTGGGCGACCAGGCCGCGCAGCGGGGTGGAGCAGACCCAGGCCCGAACCTCCGCTGTGATCCGCTCGTCGTCCGTTCCGGTCGGCGGCGGCGCGTCCGCTCTGTGCACCTGCCGGATGCTACCGGCCCGCTGTGGTGGGGCCAGCGGTTGTGGGTGCTGTTTACGCTGGCGGGAGCGGTTGATTGGGGGTCTCGATGATCCGTGACGTGGCCCGTCAGCGGGTACAGACACCGGGCGGCAGGTCCGGTAGCGGGCTCGTTCGTCTGGTGGCGCACGCCGACCCGGTGGCGTTGGTCGGCATCACGCTGTCGATCACCCTCAGCATCGTGCTCGACCTCACCAACGCCGCCTCGGGGGTGGAGTCGCTGTTGGCCGGCCTGATGGGCATCACCATCTCGCTGCTGGTCGACTCACTGGCCCGCGCGGAGCGTCGCTTTCACCTGCGCACCCTGTTGGACGGCCCGCCCTGGCTGGTCCGTACCACCACGGAGTTGGCCGGGGCGGTGCGGGCGGCGGCCGAGCAGCATGCGGGTACCCGGGTCGCGGTGGAGGCGCAGCGACGCTACGAGCAGTTCCGGGTGGAGGCCGAGCAGCTCGCGGAGGGTCGGATCATCCGGCGCGGCGACGAGGACGAGGATCTGATCGGCGCGACCCGCACCTGCGTGCACCGGCTGGATGCGTTGACCAATGTGATGCCCCGGGTGAGCGGGGAGCTGAGCTGGTGGCGCAGCGAGATCGGCCGGCGCTACTGGGAGGCCAACCTGGAGGCCCTGCGACGGGGCGTCCAGATCACCCGGGTCTTCGTCTACGCCACGCTGAGCGATGAGCTGTCCGCCCTGGTGCAACGACAGCGTGCGGCCGGGGCGCGGGTGGGTCTGCTGCCGCTCGGTGTGGTCAGTCCGCACCTGCACGTCAACCTGACGCTGTGGGACGGGTCGAGCTGTTGGGAGGCCCACATGACCGCGCACGGTGAGATCGGCGAGAACCAGTTCTCGGTCAACCGGGCGGACGTCGACCGGCTCACCCGCGTGTTCGACCTCTGCGCGGGCGCCGCGACCTTCTCGGACTGACGGCCCGGCCGGGGCAGGGGCGGGCGGGTCATGACGTGGAGCGCGGTCCTGCTGGTGACGGCCGTGGTCTGGGCGGTCAGTGTGATCCGCTCGGTCCGGCTCCGCGCGCTGGTCTACAGCCTGCCGTTGCCGATGACGCTCGCCCTGGTCGCCACCGACCACCGGGTGGCCGGTGCGCAGGTGCTCGGCGTGCTCGGGCTCAATCTCTTCTTCGTCACCGTGACGGTCGCGCACCAGCGGTTGCGCTGGCCGATCCTGCTCGCCGACGTGGCGGGGATCGTGGTGTACGTGGCGCTGAGCGCCGGCCTGCTCGCCGTCGAGGTCCCGTTCGAGGCGGCCCTCGCCGGCGCGCTCGTGCTCTGGTTGGCGGCCCTGCTGTGGTTGCGCCGTCGTGCCGGTCGTAGCACCGGCCCGCGCGCCGAGGTGGTCGTGGTCGGGCAGACCCGCCCGGACGGGCTGCCGGTGTTGCTCAAGCTGGTGGTGATCTTCGTGGGGGCGATCCTCACCGCGCTGCTCGGTGCCGTGCTGCGCGGCATGGTGGTGACCTTCCCGTACTCGGGGGTGCTGGTCGCGGTCGAGGCCCGCCGGCAGTTGGCGGAGTTCAGTCGGCACTTCGCCCGCAACAGTCTCGCGCTCGTCGGTTTCCTCACCGCGTACCACTACCTTCAGGACGTTTCGTCGGCCCTGGCGCTGGGTGCCGGTTGGGTGGCCTTCGCGGTGGTGGCCGCCGCTCTGCACCTGCCGATGCGCCGGCGCCGGGTGGCGCGGGCGGCGAGCGGTCCGCCGCAGGCGTTGCGGCCAGCGGCCGAGCCACCCGCGCAGCCCGGCCGGTCCTGACAGTTCTGCGCTGGCGGCGGCCCCGGGGCGGCTGGTGGTGATAACGGTTCGACCGTCAGGACTTGAAGTCCCGGCCCGGCTGTCGTAGAAATTCTTCAGCAACAGAGCATGAACTGAAGAGAATCACCGCGCCTCGCGCGGCGGACGCCTCCCCCACCCACCGGTGATCCGCCCGACCCGACCCGAGGAGATCCCATGAACAGGCGTGACATCCTGCGGCGCAGCGCCGCCGCCGGCCTCCTGGCCACCCCCGCCGCCGGGCTGCTGTCCGGCTGCGCCACCAGCGGTGGCGGTGACAAGAAGGATGCCGAGACCTACCAGGGCACCAAGAGCGCGCAGAATCCGCTCGGTGTGAAAGAGGACGCTCCACTTGAGGTGGTGATCTTCGGCGGCGGGTTCGGTGAGGAGTACGCCAAGGCCCACGAGGCCATGTACACCGAGAAGTACCCGAAGGCGAAGATCGAGCACTCGTCCACCCAGGAGATCAGCAAGACTCTCCAGCCGCGCTTCGTCGACGGCACCCCACCGGACGTGGTCAACAACTCCGGCTCCGGCCAGATCGACTTCAACGGCCTGGTCAGTCAGAACGCCCTCGCCGGCCTCGACGAGCTGCTGGCCGCCCCGAGCCTCGACATCCCCGGCAAGACGGTCAAGGACACCCTGCTGCCCGGCGCGGTCGAGGTCGGCTCCTACGACGGCAAGTTCCTGGTGCTCAACTACACCTACACCGCCTACGGCATCTGGCACTCCGCCAAGCTCTTCGCCGACCGGGGCTGGACGTACGCGAAGACCTGGGACGAGCACATCGCGCTCTGCAAGCAGATCAAGGCCGCCGGCATCGCCCCCTGGACGTACGCCGGTCTGCACCCGCGCTACATGAGCTGGCCCCTGATCTCCACGGCGATCAAGCTCGGTGGCCCGTCGGTGGCGACCGCCATCGACAACCTGGAGCCGAACGCCTGGAAGTCCGACGCGATGCGGACCGCCGCCGACGCCTGGTACCAGATCGTCAAGGACAAGTACATCCTGGACGGCTCGCCCGGCCTGGACCACAAGCAGTCGCAGACCGCCTGGTGCCAGGGCAAGGCCGCCTTCATCTCCTGCGGGTCCTGGCTGGAGAGCGAGCAGAAGGACGTCACGCCGGCCGGGTTCAACATGACCATCGCGCCGACGCCGAGCTTGGGCAGCGGGGACATGCTGCCGTTCGAGGCGATCCGGGGCACCGCCGGGGAACCGTTCATGGTGCCGGCGAAGGCCCGCAACGTCGCCGGTGGTCTGGAGTACTTCCGGACCATGCTCTCCAAGAGGGGCGCCCAGGACTTCACGAAGAAGGTCGCCAGCCTCACCGTGGTCGCCGGCGCCACCGAGGGCGTCGAGCTGCCGTACGGGCTGAGCACCGTGGTCAAGGCCCTCGATGCGTCCGGCGCCAACGGCTTCAACTGGGTCTACAACAACTTCTACCGCAAGTTGGAGCGCAACCTCGTCGACGCCGCGTGCGGCGAGTTCTTCAGCGGCCGGATCGGCCCCGCGGAGTTCCTCGAACAGTGCCAGAAGGGCGCGGACTCGATCGCCCAGGACAGCTCGATCAAGAAGTACAAGCGAGCGGCCTGACCCGCCCGGGCCGGTGGGGGAGAGGTCCCACCCCCACCGGCCGTACCCCCACGGAAGAGGTCCTCCTCGTGAAGCATGGCAAGTGGCCGCTGATCGGCACGTTCCTGGTGCCGCCGGTGCTGCTGTACGTGTTCTTCGTCGTCTCGCCGTACCTTCAGGCGTTCCAGATCTCCACCACCGACTGGCTCGGCTACTCGGCGGAGGCCAACCCGGTCGGGCTGGCCAACTTCAAGACCCTCTGGCACGACGACTACGTGTGGAACGCGCTGAAGAACAACGTGATCCTGCTGGCTCTGGTGCCGGTGCTGACCATCGTGCTCGGGCTCTTCTTCGCCACCATGCTCGCCATGGGCGGGCGTAAGGGCAGTGCCGGCGTGACCGGCGTGCGTGGTGGTGCGCTCTACCGCACTGTCTACTTCTTCCCGCAGGTGCTCTCCGTGGTGATCATCGCGCTGCTCTGGAAGGAGGTGTACCACCCCAACCAGGGGCTGCTCACCAGCGCTCTGCATGGTCTCGGCCTGTCCGCGCCGACCTGGCTCGGCGACCCGGCGACCGCCTTCTGGTGCGTGCTGGCGGTGATGGTGTGGAGCAACGTCGGCTTCTACGTGGTGCTGTTCGGTGCGGCGATGTCAGCCGTACCCAGGGAGATCTACGAGGCGGTGCTGCTCGACGGCGCGTCCCGGTTCACCACCCTGCGCCGGGTCACCCTGCCGCTGCTCTGGGACACCGTCCAGGTCGCCTGGGTCTACCTGGCGATCTTCGCCTTGGACGGGTTCATCCTCGTGCAGCTGATGACCAACGGCGGCCCGAACTTCTCCACCGACGTGATCGGCGTACGGATGTACGACACCGCCTTCGGCAGTGAGACCAAGTTCGGCTACGCCTCGGCGATCGGCGTGGTGATGTTCTTCCTGACCCTCTCGGTGGCGGTGCTGTCGCTGCGCATCGGCCGGCGCGAACGGATCGAGTACGCGTGACCACTGTGGATAAGCCCACCGCCCCCCTGGTTGTCGGCCGCGACCGCCCGGTGCGCCGGGAACTCGGCGTGGCCAACACCCTCTCGCACGGCTTCCTGCTGCTCTGGGGCCTGCTCACCGTCCTGCCGTTGCTGTGGATGTTCATCAGCTCGTTCAAGACCAACGGTGAGATCCTCGCCGACCCGTGGGGGCTGCCCGGCGCGCTGCACCTGGACAACTGGGCGCGGGCCTGGACCAGCGCGCACATCGGCCGGTACTTCCTCAACAGCCTGGTGGTGGTGGCCGGCTCGGTCAGCCTCACCATGCTGATGGGCGCCACCGCCGCGTACGTCTTCGCCCGGTACGAGTTCCGGGGCCGCCAGGTCGTCTACTACCTGTTCGTCGGCGGTCTGATGTTCCCGGTGTTCCTGGCCCTGGTGCCGCTCTTCTTCGTGGTCCGCAACGTCGGGCTGTTCAACACCTGGCTCGGCCTGATCCTGGTGTACGCGGCCTACTCGCTGCCCTTCACGGTGTTCTTCCTGACCGCGTTCTTCCGGACCCTGCCGACGTCGGTGGCGGAGGCCGCGCTGGTCGACGGATGCGGTCACTTCCGGCTGTTCTTCCGGGTGATGCTGCCGATGGCGCGTCCGGGATTGATCAGCGTGGCGATCTTCAACTTCCTCAGCCACTGGAACCAGTTCCTGTTACCGCAGGTGTTGTTGCAGGGCGACGAGTCCAAGTGGATGTTGGCGCAGGGGTTGTTCGCGCTCTCGGTCAGTCAGGGCTACGCCGGTGACTACGCGCGGCTCTTCGCCGGGCTGAGCATCGCGGTGCTACCGGTGCTCGCCGTGTACGTGGCGTTCCAGCGCCAGGTGCAGGCCGGCCTGACCGCCGGGCAGCTCAAGTAGCCAGCACTCGTCGCTGACCGATCCCGATCATCACACTCGCAGCCCGGCGCGGCCACGCCGAGCTGCGGTCGTGGTGGGTCAGGGGGTGGGGAAGAGGCGGGCGTGCAGGGCGGCGGGGTCGGTGACCTCGGCCAGGTCGCGGGCGGCCAGCCAGGCCGCGGCGGCGGCCCCGTCGCCAGCGGTACGGAGCGGGGCGGCCGGCCAGCGCCGGCCGACCTCGGCCCGGACGGCGGTGGCCAGTGGGGTGTCCCCGGTGAGCAGCCCGCCGCCCAGCACGACGGGTGTCACCGCCCCGTCCGGGCGGATCCGGCCCACGCTGTCGACCAGGTGCGCGGCGGCCTCGGCGAGCAGCGCGGTGGCGACCGGGTCGCCGTGGGTGGCGGCGTCGACGGCGAGTGGCGCGAGCCGGGCCAGCTCGATCGGGGGTCGACGGGTCACCGCCTGGATGGTGGCGTCGACGGTGTCCCGGGGGCGGGGCGCGATGTCGGCGCTGCCGAGCAGTTCGGTGAGCACCGTCGTGGCCAGCGTGCCAGGGGCGCGGCCCGCGTCGAGGTCGGCGAGTAGTCGGCGGACCGCTTCCCGACCGAGCCAGAAGCCCGAGCCGGCGTCGCCGAGGAGCCAGCCGTGGCCGTCGGCGATGCGGTCGAGCCGTAGCTCGTGGACCTGCGCGGTGATCGCCCCGGTGCCGGCGATGAGGATGGTCCCGTCGGGTGCGGCGGTGCCGGAGGCGTAGGCGACCAGGGCGTCGCCGTGCACTTCGTACGGGCAGCGCAGGCCGGCGTCGTGCCAGGCCCGGTCGAAGGCGGCCCGGCCGGCCGGGTCGGCGAGCAGCCGGCCGGCGCCGGCGAGCCCGATGGTGCCGGCGGCCACCCGGGTCGGGTCGACGTCGGCGAGCGCTTCGCGCAGGGCGGTCAGCAGTTCGGCCGCGGCGCGTTCGGCGCCGTGACTGGTGGGGTTGCCGCCGCCGGCGCGGCCGGTGCCGACGCGTTGTCCGGTGAGGGTGAGCGCGGCCGCCCGGGTGGACGTACCGCCGACATCGAGACCCACCACGACGGTGTCGGACATCGGCACGATTCTCCTTGCGCGAGGCGGCGATCTGGCTTGTTCATGCTGGTCGGCGGGGTCGTGCGGGGCAAGTTGGGGCGGGGTTCGAGGGCTGTGCGCCAGGTAACAGTTTGAAAACTTCGCCCACGGTCTTGACATAGAGGGTCGTTCAGTAAGAACTTTTACCACTAACAGTTAACAGTCTTTTCGGAAAGCTGAGGCGACTCATGGTTGATCACGAGGTGGACACCGCCGCGGGGACCGCGGTGGTCGACGCCGACGTGATCGACCGGCGCAGCTCAGCCTCCGACGGGGTGTTGGCCCGGGTCCGCAACGGGCTCGGTGAGCTGACCGGCGCGCTGCGCCGGGTCGCCGAGCACGTGCTCAGCGACCCGGAGGCCGCCGCCCGCTCGACAATCGTCGAACTGGCCGAGCGCAGCGGCACCTCACCGGCGACCATCACCCGCTTCTGCCGGGCGATGGGCTTCGAGGGGTACGCCGACCTGCGGCTGGGCATCGCCTCCGAGACCGGCCGGGCACGCTCGGCCGGGTGGACCGTCGACATCGGACGGGAGATCCAGCCCAGCGACCCGCTCGCCCGCGTGCTCGACCAGATCATGGCCGCCGACACCCGGGCCATGCACGACACCGCCACCCTGCTCGACCTCGGCGAGGTGGAACGGGCCGCGGTGGCGATAGCCGGTGCCAGCCGGGTGAACATCTTCGGCGCCAGTGGCAGCGCCCTGGTCGGCGAGGAGATGCAGTTCAGCCTGCACCGCATCGGCGTGGCGGCGTGGGCGTGGAACGACGTGCACGAGGGGTTGGCCAGCGCCGCGTTGCTGCGATCGGGGGACGTGGCGCTGGGCATCTCGCACACCGGGCAGACCCGGGAGACCATCGAGATGCTCGCCGAGGCGGGCAGCCGCGGCGCCACCACGCTCGCGCTCACCGGCTTTCCCCGTTCACCGTTGGCCGAGCTGGCCGACATCGTGCTGCTCACGGCCAGCCAGGCGACCACCTTCCGGCCGGACGCGCTCTCCGCCCGGCACCCCCAGCTGGTGGTGCTCGACCTGCTCTACATCGCCGTCGCCCAACGCACGCACGACCGCGCGCACGCGGCCTTCCGGCGCACCGCGCAGGCCGTCGACGGGCACAAGGCCGCGAAAGGGGTCGTTTCATGATCAGCGCCCAGGGGTACGCGGACGCCGTCCGCCCGGTGCTCGACCGGCTGCTCGACTCGGAGGCCGACGGGATCACCCGGGCCGCCGACCTGATCGCCGACAGCCTGCGCGACGGCGGTGTGCTCCAGGCGTTCGGCGCCGGGCACTCGGAGGCGTTCGCCGCCGAACTGGTTGCCCGGGCCGGCGGGTTGGTCCCCACCAACCGGCTCTCGGTACGGGACCTGGTGATGCACGGTGACGCCCCGCGCGACGTGCTCGCCGACCCGAAGCTGGAACGTGATCCCTCCATCGCCCACCAGATCTACGCGCTCGCGGCGCCCCAACCGCGCGACGTGTTCGTGGTGGCATCCCAGTCCGGCATCAACGGCTCGGTGGTCGAGCTGGCGGCGCTGGTCACCGAGCGCGGTCACCCGTTGATCGCGGTCACCTCGGTCGAGCACACCGCGCGGGTCGCCCCACGGCACCCGTCGGGGCATCGGCTCGCCGACCTCGCCGACGTCGTGCTGGACAACGGCGCGCCGTACGGCGATGCACTGCTGCCGCTCGAGGGCGGCGGCGCGGTCTGTGCGGTCTCCTCGGTCACCACGGCACTGCTGGCGCAGTTGCTGACCGCGGAGGTCGTACGACGGTTCCACCAGGCCGGGGAGGTACCCCCTATCTACCTCTCCGCCAACGTCCCCGGCGGGGACGAGCACAACCTCGCCCTCGAGTCGCGGTACGCCGGGCGTCTCCGGCGTACCGCTTGACCCGACACCACAAGGAGAGTCAAAGATGTCGGATTCCCCCGAGAACATCGGTGACCTGAACCGTCGGACCTTGCTGCAGCGCGCCGCGGCGGCGGGTCTGCTCGCCGTTCCGGCCGCGGGCCTGTTGAGTGCCTGTGCCGGTAGCGAGCCGACCAAGTCCACCGACAGCGGTGCGGCGAAGAGCAAGGACAACCCGTTCGGCGTCAAGGACGGCAGCGCGGTCAAGGTGGTCGTCTTCAACGGCGGCCTCGGCGACCAGTGGGCCAAGGAGGACAAGGTCCTCTTCAACGCCAAGCACCCGAACATCACGGTCAACATGAGCTCCACCCAGAAGATCAAGACCGAAGAACAGCCGAAGATGGCGACCCAGCCGAGCGACCTGGTGATGAACTCGGGCGCGGACATCATGGACCGCAGCACGCTGATCAACGAGGGCGCGATCGAGGCGCTCGACGACCTGCTCACCGCCCCCGCCTGGGACAGCGAGGGCACCGTCGCCGACACCCTGCTGCCCGGCACCGTCACCGACGGCACCCAGAACGGCAAGTTCTACGTGGTGAACGTCGCCTACACCGTCTGGGGCAACTGGTACAACGCGGCCCTGTTCAAGCGTGAGGGCTGGACCGCGCCGACCACCTGGGACGAGTTCTTCGCCCTCGCGCCGAAGATCAAGGCCAAGGGCATGGCGCCGTACGTGCACGACGCCGCGCACGGCTACTACCCGCGCTGGGCGCTCTTCGCCAGCATCTGGAAGGCCGTCGGCAAGCAGCCGATCATCGACATCGACAACCTGAAGGAGAACGCCTGGAAGGCCGACGGCATCGTCGCGGCGCTGGAGCCGTGGGAGAAGCTGGTCAAGGACAAGCTGCTGCTGCCGGGCAAGCTCGACCACACCCAGTCGCAGCAGGCCTGGCTCGACGGTAAGGCGGCGTTCATCCAGGTCGGCACCTGGCTGAAGAACGAGATGTCGGCGACCATCCCGCCGGGCTTCGAGATGACCCTGTCGGACTACTGGAGCAAGCCCGGGGACAAGGCCGCCAAGGACGTCTTCGCCTCCTCCGGCGAGGGCTTCGTGGTGCCGAGCAAGGCCCCGAACAAGGAGGCCGCGAAGGAGTTCCTGCGGGCCATCCTCTCCAAGGCCGGCTCGGCGAAGTTCGCCGAGCTGACCAAGTCGCTGGCCTCCACCAAGGGCTCCGGCGACAACGTGCAGGATTCCGCCCTGGCCTCGGCCAACGCGCTGATGAAGAACGGCAGCGACGACCTGATCTCGGTCAAGTTCCCGGACTTCTACGCCGACCTGGACAAGGAGAGCCAGAACCTGGCCGAGGAGCTGATGGCGGGACGCCTCACCGCACAGCAGTTTGTCGACAAGATGCAGGCGGCCGCGGACAAGGTCGCGAAGGACTCCTCGGTCAAGAAGCAGACCCGTACCGCCTGACAGGCCTGACCAGCTAGAGAAGTGAGTGACCATGCGGCACGGTGTTGCGCGTTTCGTCACGGGTTTCCTGGCCTTGCCGCTTGGGCTGTACCTCTTCTACGTGGTGTGGCCCTTCGTGCAGGCGGCGGGATACTCGTTGACCGACTGGGGTGGTTATTCGGACACCCAGAACTTCGTCGGTCTGGACAACTACGTCCGGCTGCTGTCGGATGAGTTGATCAGGAAGGCTTTCTGGCACAACGTCTTTTTCCTGATCACCGTGCCGCTGTTCACCATCGCGCTGGCCCTGTTCCTCGCGTTCCTGCTCAATGTGGGCGGACGCGAGGACAGGGCCGGCATCCGCGGGGTGTTCGGCTCCGGGATCTACAAGATCATTTTCTTCTTCCCGCAGGTGCTGTCACTGGTGGTCATCGCCGTAATGTGGCAGCAGATCTACCGCAGCGACGGCCAGGGTCTGATCAACGGTCTCATGATCAAGATCGGTCTGGTCGACGCGGACAACCCGATCGCCTTCACCTCCGACCCGGAGCCGTTCCTCGGCGTACCGGCGGTGCTGTGGTGGCTGCTGCTGATCGCGGTCTGGAGCGGCGCGGGCTTCTACATGGTGCTCTTCAGCGCGGCGATGCAGTCCATCCCGAAGGACATCTACGAGGCGGCGCTCCTGGACGGGGCCAGCCGCTTCCACACCTTCTTCCGGATCACGTTGCCCCTGCTGCGGGACACCGTCTCGGTCGCCTGGGTCTACCTGGGCTTCATCGCACTGGACATGTACGCCCTGGTCTTCGTCATGACGCCCAGCCAGGGCGGCCCGAACCACGCCAGTGAGATCTTCGCGTCGGTGCTGAACTTCACCGCGTTCCAGAAGGGCCAGTTCGGTTACGCCTGCGCGATGGGTGTCGCCTTGGCGATCTTCACGATCCTGCTCGCCGCGGCGCAGCTCCGGATCACCCGTCGTGAGCGTATCGAGTACTGAGGAGGCTGGACGATGAGCACAGCGACTCACGATGGTCTGACCCGTCCCGACCAGAGCCCGGACACGCCATCCAAGCGTGGTGCCGGTGGCGGGTCCACCGCGGCCGCGGTGGGCGGCCGGTTCTTCAACGGCTTCTCCCACGTCTTCCTGCTGGTCTGGGCCGTGATGGTGATCTACCCGCTGCTGTGGGTGGTGATGTCGGCGCTGAAGACCGACTCGGAGGTCATCCGCCAACCGCTGTCCCTGATCCCGGCAAAGCTCAACTGGGACAACTTCGCCCGGGCCTGGGGCGCGGGGCACCTCGGGTCGTTCTTCCTCAACACCGTGCTGGTGCTGGCCGGCAGTGTCACCCTCACCATGCTGCTGGGTTCGATGGCCGCGTACGCGTTGGCCCGCTACGAGTTCCGGGGCAACCGGCTGATCTACTACGTGTTCCTCTCCGGCCTGACCCTGCCGGTCTACCTGGCCGCGGTGCCGCTGTTCAAGGGCGTCTACAACACGAGCGTCTACCTCCCGATGCTCGGCCCGAACAAGCACCTCATGCTGATCCTGGTGTACGTCGCCTGGTCGCTGTCGTTCACGGTCTTCTTCATGCACTCGTTCTTCCGCACGCTGCCCAACACCATCGCCGAGGCGGCCATGGTGGACGGCGCATCGCACAGCCGACTCTTCTTCAGCGTCATGCTGCCGATGTCCAAGCCCGGCCTGATCAGCATCGGCATCTTCAACGTGCTGGGCCAGTGGAACCAGTGGTACCTGCCGACCCTGCTCATGCAGTCGGTCGCGGGGGAGGAGAAGAACCAGGTGATCGCCCAGGGCCTGATCGAACTCTCGGTCAACCAGGGCTACAAGTCCGACTGGTCGGGCCTCTTCGCCGGGGTGACCATGGCGATGCTCCCGGTGCTCGTGGTCTACATCATCTTCCAGCGGCAGGTGCAGTCCGGCCTCACCGCGGGCGTCGGCAAGTAACCATCCGTACCGCGAAGGGGCACCTCGGGAAGGGGCACCTCGGGAACGAGGTGCCCCTTCCTCGTGTTTTGACCATCGAGGGGATTCGTGGTGGTCGAGGTCTAGCGGAATGGGGAGGACCCTGTCCATGATCTGAGTTCTCACACAAAGATCATCAATGGGCAGGGTCCTCGATGAGAAGCGTAACGGCTACCGGTGCCGGTGACAGCGAGCTGGGCCGGATCTTGTTGGATGCGTGGCGGCGGGAGTTGTACGAGGGCGTTCTCGCGTCCCGGTCACGGACGTTGTTCTCGCTGGTCGACGAGTTGGCCGCTGATCAGGGCCGGTGTGGTTGCCCGGCGCATCTATCGCTGAGCACGGTCACCGGGCACGCTGCGGCGTACCGGGCGTTACGTGACGGCGAGATCGACACCGGCCGGGCGTTACGGGCGGCGTGCGAGATCGCCACGCGGTCCGGTCTGCCGCGGGTGTATGCCGTTGACACCACCGCGTGGCCGCGGCCGACCGCAGCCACCAGCCCGGACCGGCAGCCGCAGTACACCCCCGGCGGGCCCCGCGGCACGGCGCTGATCAAGACGGGGTGGCGGTATCAGCATGTCGTGCGGCTGTCTCTGACTCCGGACTCGTGGGTCGTGCCGGTGCTGGCCGACCGGATCGCCTCCGACGACGATCTGGTGGAGGTCACCGTGGACCACATCACCCGAGTCTGCGCCCAGGACGGCGCCCGCCCGGCCGATCCGTCACTGTTTCTGCTGGACTCCGGTTATCCCGCGGCCCGGATCACCCATCTGCTGCGCGAGCGCGGGATTCCCGCGGACGTGCTAGTCAGGCTGGCGACTTCGCAGACCATGTGGACCCGGCCCGAACGCCGGGCCGCTCACCCCCTCGGAGGCCGGCCCCGCCGGCACGGGTTCCGCCTCGCTCTGCGCGAGCCCGGCCTACCCCCGGATACCGGTGTCAGCGGCCCGGTCGGTATCTACGGCACCGTCACCGTCCGGGCCTGGCATCAGGTCCATCCCAAACTCACCCGCGCCAGCCGGGGCTTCACCGGCCAGGGCACCCTCCCGATCGTCGAGGGCAGCGTGCTCCTCGCCCGGGTCCAACACCTGCGCCCCAGCCGCCGCGCCGGCGACCTCGCTCTCTGGTACTCCGGCCGCCGCCGCGACCTACTCACCCTGGTCATGACCTACCTGGCCCGCTTCGACATCGAGCACTACTTCCGATATCTCAAGAGCACCGCCCAGGCCCCGGACTTCCACCCCCGCCAGCCCGGCACCCTGACCACCTGGCTACGCCTGCACGCCTACGCCTACCTACACCTGTTCTGCGCCCGCACCCACATCACCCACCACCGACTGCCCTGGGAACCCGCCACCACCACCAGCCCGACCCCCGGCCAGACACGCCGGCAGGTTTCGCCCGCTCTGCGCAACGCCTGGCAACCACCAGGCAACCCGAAACCCGGACACCCCGGACCCGGCCGCCCCGCCGGGAAACGCCGCAAACGCCGAACCCGCTACCCGATCATCCGCAAAAACGCCGTCCACAAGGGCAAATGACAGCCCTCACCCACACCACCACGAACACACCCCCACCACACCGCCAAACCACCCTGCCCACAGAACGGTCAAAACACGAGGAAGGGGCACCTCGGGAACGAGGTGCCCCTTCGTCATCTCGGGTGCTCGTCGACCTGGGTGTGCCAGGAGCGCCACAGGGCGGCGTACGCGCCACCGGCCGCGACCAGCTCGTCGTGGCTGCCGATCTCGGTGATCCGGCCGTCCGCGAGCACGGCGACCCGGTCGGCGTCGTGCGCGGTGTTCAGCCGGTGCGCGATCGCGATGACGGTCCGCCCGACCAGCACGGCGGCCAGCGCGCGTTCGGTCCGTCGGGCGGTGGTCGGATCGAGCGCGGCGGTCGCCTCGTCCAGGATCAACGTGTGCGGGTCGGCGAGCACCAACCGGGCCAGCGCCAACTGCTGGGCCTCGGCCGCGCCGAGCTGACGGGCCCCGTCGCCGAGCTGGGTGTCCAGGTCGTCGGGGAGGTCCGCGAACCACTGGGCGCCCACGGTCAGCAGCGCGGCGCGCATCTGGTCGTCGGAGGCGTCGGGCGCGGCGAACGAGAGGTTGTCGCGTACCGAGCCGATGAAGACGTGGTGTTCCTGGGTGACCAGGGCGATCCGGCGGCGGCGCTCGGCCGGGTCGAGGTCGGTCACCGGGCAGCCGCCGATGCTGACCACACCGTGCCGGGGCGCGTCGATCCCGGCCAGCAGCCGGGCCAGGGTGGACTTCCCGGCGCCGGATGGCCCGACGACGGCCAGCCGCTCACCGGGCTGCACCTCCAGGTCGATGCCGTGCAGCACGTCCGGCCCGTCGTCGGAGTAGGAGAACCGCGCCCCCCGGACCACGAGCCGCTCACCGCGGGACGGCGCGGTCGTGCCGGGCGGCTCCGGTGGGACCAGGCCGACGCCGAGCACCCGGGCGTACGACGCGAAGCCGCGTTGCGCCTGCTCCGTCCAGATCAACAGCCGATCCAGCGGCTCGATCGCCTGTTGCAGGTAGAGCGCGGCGGCGACCACCGCGCCGAGCGACACCATGTCCCGGGCGAACAGGAAGCCCCCGACCAGCAGGACGGTGGCGACCGGCAGCGGGTAGCTGGCCTCGACGACCGAGAAGAACACGGTCCGCAGCGCGAGGGTGGCCCGGCGGGCCTGCCACAGCACGGCGACCCGGGTGGTGCCGTGCCGGACGCGGTCGTCGGTCAGCCGCAGCGCCTCCACCGTGCGGGCGCCCTCGGCGGTGGTGGTCAGCGTCTCGGTCAACTCGGCCGACGCCGCGCCCTCGGCGAGGTACGCGGGGCTGGCCCGGCGCAGGTACCACCGGGTCACCGCCAGGATCGACGGGAGCGAGGCCAGCGCGGCCAGCCCAAGCAGCGGGTGCAGTAGGAAGACCGCCCCGAACAGCAACGTCAACTGCACCGAGGCGATGACGATGGTCGGTACCACCTCCCGGACGGTGGTGCCGACCGTCGCGACGTCGACGGAGCTGCGGGTGGCCAGGTCCCCGGAGCCGGCGCGCTCGACGACCGAGACCGGCAGGCCGAGGGTCCGGGAGACGAACTCCTCGCGCAGCTCGGCGATGGCCCGTTCGCCGAAGCGGTGGCCGGCGTACTGGGCGTACCGCGTGAGCACCGCGCTGGCCGCGACGCAGCCGGTGATGGCCAGCGCCAGCCGGTCCACGGTGGCCACCCCCGCGCCCCCGGTGACCCGATCGACGATGGCGCCCAGCAGCCACGGCGGGGCGAGCCCGGCGACCGCGGCGGCGCAGTGCAGCGCCAGCACCAGCCCGACGGCGCGGCGGTGCCGGCTGATCAGCTCCCGCAGGGCCCGGCGTACGGTGCGGCGGTCGGCCACCGGCAGCCCGGTCACCGGTACACCTCCTCGGTGTCGGCGGGTTTGTCCAGGTCGGGGTCGTCGCTGCCCCGGGCCACCAGGTGGCGGTAGCCCGGGTCGCGGTCGAGCAGGTCGGCGTGGCTGCCGGTGGCCGTGATCCGGTCACCGACCAGGTGCGCGACCAGGTCGGCTCGGCCGAGCAGCAGCGGCGACGTGGCGATCACGACGGTTGTCCGTCCGGCCCGCGCCGCCCGCAGCCGCTCGGCGATGCGTGCCTCGGTGTGCGCGTCGACCGCCGACGTCGGGTCGACGAGGATCAGCACCTCCGGTTCGCTGTGCAGCGCCCGGGCCAGGCGCAGCCGTTGCCGCTGACCGCCGGAGAGGGTGCGGGCGCGGGCGTCGATCGGGGTGTCCAGCCCGGCCGGCAGGGTGTCGACGATGTCCTGCGCCGACGCGGCCCGCAGGGCCACGCCGATCCGCTCGTCGTTGTCGTCGGCCCCGGCACGCAGGATGTCGCGCAGGGTGCCGGCGAAGAGGTACGAGTCGTGGTCGGCGACGAGGACCCGGGCACGGACCTCGTCCAGGGCGACCCCACTCAACGGCACGCCGCCCCAGGTGACGTCGCTGGGGACGTAGCGGCCGAGTCGGTCGGCCAGGGCCACGGCCGCCGCCGGGTCGTCCGCCGCCACCCCGATCAGCTGGCCGGCGGGTACGGTCAGCCCGCTCACCGGGTCGTGCAGGTCGGCCGGGCCGTCGGGCGCGGCCGGCTCACCCGGTCGGCGCGCCTCCGGCACGGTGCCCGGCCAGCGGCGACCCGGGCCGCCGACGTCGTCCGGTGTCACGGTCAGCAGGTCGGCGATCCGCCGCGCGGCGACCCGACCCCGGATGAGCTGGTGACTGCCCTCCAGCAGAAACCAGACCGGCACGATCAGGGTCGCCACGTAGCCGTATACGGCGACCAGTTCGCCGATCGTGACGTCACCGGTCACCGCCATCCGGGCCGTCAGCCACACCACCGCCGCCAGGAACAAGCCGGGGATGGCGATCGTGGCCGCCTCGATCCAGCTGTTGACCGCGCCGACCCGGTAGCCCTCGGCGCGCAGCTGCTGGGACCTGGCCGCGTACCGTCGGGCGAACAGGTCCCGTCCACCCACCCCGGCGAGCACGCGCAGCCCGGCCACGATGTCGCCCGATCGGGCGGTGAGCGCGCCCTGCTGCCCCCGGTAGACCGACTCGGCCCGCTCCAGCCGGCGCAGCAGCGGCCCGACGACCAGCCCGACCACTGGCACCCCCACCAGCACGCAGAGCGCGAGCAGCGGGGAGACCGACCAGAGCACCACGGCGATGACCCCGTACGCCATGACCGCGCCGACGCCCGGCCCGGTCAGCGTCAGCACCTGCGCAGCCCAGTCGATGTCGGAGCCGCCGACGGTGGACACCTCACCCGCGCCGACCCGGCGCGGCAGCACCGCACCGATGCGGGACAGGTGACGCAGCAGGACCTCCGCCGAGCGGGCCTTCGCGTCCTCCCGGATGAAGGTCATCGTGCGGTGCCGCATGATGCCGAGGTAGGACTCCACCACACCCCCGAGGACGATCACCACGACCCAGAAGGCCAGGGCGCGGGTGTCGCGTTCGCGTAGCCCGTCGTCGACCGCGCGGGAGATCAGGTAGGGCCGGGCCGAGAGCCCGACCATCCAGGCCGTGCCGATCAGGCTGCCGCGCAGCACCCGCCCGGGCTGACAGCGGACCAGCCACCACAGGTACCGCATCGGGCCGCGGGTGTCGGGAGTGCCAGGATCGGGATGCGGGATCTGGATAGGCACCCTGGTCACGCTACCGATCGGCCCCGGCGCCGCGCCGACCCGATCATGGTGAGGTGCGCCTCCGTTTCTGTCGTAGGGAAGAGGCAGAATCACGTTCGTGCTGGTGGCGGTGGTGTCCGACGAGCGGGGTGGGGGAGTGTTGTGCCCGCTGGACGCCACCGGCCGGCCGGTCGGCCCGCCCGAGGTCGTCGCCGACCTGGTGGCCGCGGTGGCCGCCCGGGAGGCCGCCGAGCACCCGCGCTGGGTCTGGTCGACCGCGCCGGCGGTCTACCCGCCGCTGCTGCGCGCCGGCGTCCGGGTCGACCGGTGCCACGACGTGGAGTTGACCGAGGCGCTGCTGCTCGGGCACGCGGGTCGCTGGGGTGAGCCGCGCTCGCTGGCCGCCGCCTGGGCCCGGCTGACCGGCGCGGCGGTGCCGCCCGACCCGCCGCCGCGCGCCGCCGCGCCACCCGGGCACGGGCAGGGCGCGCTCTTCGACACCCTGCCCGGTCCGCCGGGGCCGGGCATCGAGGCACTGACCCGGGTGTACGCCGACCAGCTCGCCCGCGTCGGCGCGACCGAGCACCCCGGCCGGTTCCGGTTGCTGGTGGCCGCCGAGTCGGCCGGCGCGCTGATCGCGGTGGAGATGGGCGTCGCCGGGCTGCCCTGGCGTGCCGACGTGCACAACGAGATCCTGCGTGAGCTGCTCGGGGAGGCGTCCCCGGTCGGTGGGCCGCCGCGCCGGCTCGCCGAGTTGGCGGCCCGGATCGGCGACGCGCTGGGCGTCCGCGGTCTGCACACCGACTCCCCGGCGGAGTTGCTGAAGGCGTTCGCCCGGGTCGGGGTGGAGCTGCCCAACACCCGGGCCTGGGTGCTGCGCGGGGTGGACCATCCGGCGGTGCCACTGGTGTTGGAATACAAGGAGCTCTACCGGATCTGGACGGCGCACGGCTGGTCCTGGCTCGATCAGTGGGTGCGCGGTGGCCGGTTCCAACCGGAGTACGTGCCGGGTGGTGTCGTCTCCGGGCGGTGGGCCACCCGGGGTGGTGGCGCGTTGCAGATCCCCAAGGTGATCCGGCGGGCGGTGGTGGCCGATCCGGGGTGGCGGTTGGTGGTCGCCGACGCCGGCCAGTTGGAGCCTCGGGTGTTGGCCGCGGTCTCCGGCGACGCGCGGTTGGCGGCGGCGGGCGGCGCCGGTGACCTCTACGCGGCCCTCGCCCGGGACTCGTTCGGCGGTGACCGGGCCAAGGCCAAGGTGGCGCTGCTCGGTGCGATGTACGGGCAGACCGGCGGGGCCGCGCTGCCCGCGTTGGCGGTGCTCAAGCGCAGCTACCCGACGGCGTTCGGTTACGTCGAGGCGGCCGCGCGTACCGGTGAGACGGGCGGGTTGGTGCGGTCCTGGTTGGGGCGGACGTGCCCGCCGGGCTCGGTCGGTTTCGGTGGTCTCGACGACGAGCCCGCCGACCCGGAGGGGGCGGCCGATCCGCGCGGGCCGCGGGCACGGGCCGCCCGGTCCCGGGGGCGTTTCACCCGCAACTTCGTCATCCAGGCCACCGCCGCGGAGTGGGCCTCCACGCTGTTGGCGACGCTGCGGACGGAGTTGTCCGGCACCGACGCCGAGTTGGTGTTCTTCCAGCACGACGAGGTGGTCGTGCACGCGCCCGCCGAGCAGGCGGACGCGGTGGCGGAGGCGGTCAACCGGTCCGGCGAGCGCGCCTCGGCGCTGCTCTTCGGTGCGACGCCGGTCCGCTTTCCGCTGGATCTGTCCATCGTGGACTGCTACGCCGACGCGGCCTGATCCGTAGGGTTGCGCGGGCGTCGGTTAGCCTGACCGCAGCGTCGCGCAGCCGTCGGAACGGGGAGTGCCATGGTCGCCGTCATCGCCCGTCATCTGGCCGGGATGGCCGTCGCCTGGTTGGTCTTCGTCGCTGAGGCCATCGTGGGCTACCTCGGTCTGCTGGCGTACGCGCTGGTTACCGGGTCCGGGTTGGGGGGCCCGCTGGCCGGGCCGCTGCTCGCGGTGGTCGCCGCCGTGCTCGGCGTGGCTCTGCTCCCGTTGCTCTTCCTGCCGGCTGTGGTCGTCGCCGAGGCCGTGGGTCGGCGGCAGGGGACCGGCAGGGTGGTGCGGCTGGCCGCGCTCGTCGCGGTCGTTCTGGCCGCCGGGTACGCCACCGTCGGGGCGATCGTCACGCGGGTGTCGGCCGGCTACGTGCCCCTGGTCGCGGCGATCGCCGCGCTCCTCGTCCTCGCTCCGGTGATCCTGTACGCGCTGACCGTGCGCGGCCTGGCCCGACGGATCACGCGTCACGACCAGCACCTTCCGTTCCCGCAGGAGATGCCGGTCGTGTAACGGTTGTGCTATTTCTCCTTTTCGCCCCGCCACCCTCGGCTGGCCGTCCTCGTTGCAGTGTCCGTAGGAGGGGACGGATCGGTCACGGTCCGTCCCGTGCTGGAGGGGGCGCAGCTGAACCGGATCGCAGGAATGATCATCGCCGCAGGCGGGGGACGACGGATCGGTGGTCCCGAGGCGCTGCTGCACCAGGGAGGCAAACCCCTGGTCAATCAGATGATCGACACGATGACCGAGGCGGGCTGCGAGCGGATCGTGGTCGTGTTGGGTGCCGCCGCCGAGCAGGTCCAGGAGACCGCTGACCTCGGCAAGGCCACCGTTGTGATCAACAAGGCGTGGGGCACCGGAGTCGGCTCGTCCATCCGGGCCGGCCTGGCCGCCATGGACGACGACGGGATCGAGGCGGTGGTGGTGGTCCCGGTCGACATGCCGGGCCTGACCGCCACGGCGGTCAGGCGGGTGGCCGCGCTGCCGTACCCGGACGTGCTGGTCTGCGCCACCTACGACGGGCTGCGCGGCTACCCGATGCTGTTCGGTCGCCGGCACTGGCCCGGCATCGCCACCCTGGCCAGCGCCGATGTGGGCGCCCGGCCATACCTGTTGGCGCACAAGGACCAGATCGTGGACATCGCCTGCGACTCAGTGGCCGACGGCAGCCGGATCGACACCCCAGAGCTGATGGACCTGTACGGCCTCACCGTCCCGCCCCAACGCGTCGGGGTCTGAGGCGGCCGACGGTCCAGGAGGCGTTGCGTCACGCTTCCTGATGCCTGTGAGTCATCAAGATGACTCACAGGCATCACGCTCGTCAGGACATGGCCGCAGGCTCGCTGCGGGCGTGGCGGGGTACGTCAGTCCTGCGCCGAGTCCAGCTCTCCGGTGGCGGCTAGGCGCTGGTACCAGTGGGCGCTGTCCTTCCAGGTGCGGACCTGGGTGTCGTAGTCGACGCGGATGATGCCGAAGCGACGGTCGTAGCCGTAGCCCCACTCGAAGTTGTCCAGCAACGACCAGACGAAGTAGCCGCGCACGTCCGCGCCCTGCGCGCGGGCGTCGGCCATCGCGCCGATGTGCCGACGCAGGTAGTCGATGCGCCGGTCGTCGTGGATGCGGCCGTCGGCCGACACCACGTCGTCGAACGCCGCACCGTTCTCGGTGATCATCATGGGCTGGTTCGGGTATTCGCGCTGCAGGCGCAGCAGCAGCTCGGTCAGCGCCGGCGGGTCGATGTTCCACCCCATGGCCGTGTACGGGCCGGGCTGCGGCAGGAAGTCGACGTCGTCGGCGGCGACCCACGGGGTGGAGGTCGACGCGCCGTGCCCGTCGGCGTCGGAGCGGGCCGACACCCCGTCCCAGGCCCGGACCAGGGTGCTGGAGTAGTAGTTGACCCCGAGCACGTCCAGCGGCACCGCGATCAGCTTCTCGTCGCCCTCGCGGACGAACGACCAGTCGGTGACGGAGGCGGTGTCGGCCAGCAGGTCGGCCGGGTACGCCCCGTCCAGCATCGGGCCGAGGAACGCCCGGTTGGCAAGGGCGTCGATCCGCCGGACCGCGTCCTGGTCGGCGGCCGAGTCGGAGGCGCCCCGCACGACGTGCAGGTTCAGCGTCACCGACAGTTCGGCGGACGGGGCCAGTTCCCGGACCACCCGGCCGGCCAGGCCGTGCGCGAGGTTGAGGTGGTGTACCGCGGCCAGCGCCGCCGCCGGTTCGGTCCGACCCGGCGCGTGCACCCCGGAGGCGTAGCCCAGGTACGCGGAGCACCACGGCTCGTTGAGCGTCGTCCAGGTGTGCACCCGGTCGCCGAGCGCACCGACGATGCCCGCCGCGTACTCCTGGAAGCGCAACGCGGTCTCCCGCACCGCCCACCCGCCGGCGTCCTCCAACTCCTGCGGCAGGTCCCAGTGGTACATGGTGGCCACCGGGCGGACACCCCGCTCCAGCAGCCCGTCCACCAACCGCGAGTAGAAGTCGATGCCGGCCTGGTTGAACCGGCCCGAGCCGCCCGGCTGCACCCGGGGCCAGGCGATGGAGAACCGGTACGCGCCCAGCCCGAGGTCGGCGATGTGCCCGAGGTCGTCGGCCCACCGGTGGTAGTGGTCGGCGGCCACGTCACCGGTGTCACCGTTGAGGGTCCGACCGGGCGTGTGGCTGTAGGTGTCCCAGATGGACGGCCCGCGGCCGTCCTCGGTCGCCGCGCCCTCGATCTGGTACGCGGCGGTCGCCGAGCCCCAGACGAAGCTCTCCGGGAAGTGGTGTCGCGTCATCGTTCCGTCCCCTGGATCTCGCAGATGTAGCCCGTCGAGGTGCCGGCGACCAGTTCGGCACTGGCCGTGCCACCCTCGTAGCGCACGTCGAACTCGGCGCCCGGCCCGTTGCCGGGTGACGGTACCCGTACCCGGGTCCGCTGCCCCTCGGCCGGTGCGTACACCCGCAGCCGCACGTCGTCGGCCCACTCGTAGTCCGGTCGGTCGGTGCGGGAGCCGAACGGGATGACCGCGCCGGGACGGGCCAGCACCGGCAGGCTGTCGAAGCCGTGCTTCTCGGTCACCCAGGCCGGGCCGGTGACCTGCGCGCCGGTGACCAGGTGCGTCCAGGTGCCGGCGGGTACGTAGTACGTGACGTCGCCGTCGGCGCTGAGCACCGGCGCGACCAGCACGTCCGAGCCGAGCATGTACTGCCGGTCCAGGTGTGCCGTCGCCGGGTCGTCCGGGAACTCCAGGAACATCGGCCGCATCATCGGGGTGCCGTCGCGGTGTGCCTCCTCGGCGGCGGCCGCCAGGTACGGCATCAGGCTCAGCTTGAGGTGCGTGAAGTGCCGCAGCACGTCGACGGCCTCCTCGTCGAACGCCCACGGCACCCGGTAGGAGCCGGAGCCGTGCAGCCGGGAGTGCGAGGAGAGCAGCCCGAAGGCGACCCACCGCTTGAACACCGCCGGGTCGGGAGTGCCCTCGAATCCGCCGATGTCGTGGCTCCAGTAGCCGAAGCCGGACGCCGCCAGGGACAGCCCGCCGCGCAGCGACTCGGCCATCGCGACGAACGTCGACTCGCAGTCGCCGCCCCAGTGCACCGGGAACTGCTGCCCGCCGGTGGTGGCCGAGCGGGCGAAGAGCACCGCCTCGCCCTTGCCGCGCTCGGTCTCCAGCAGCTCGAAGACGGCCTTGTTGTAGAGGTACGAGTAGTAGTTGTGCATCCGCTGCGGGTCCGAGCCGTCGTGCCACACCACGTCGGTCGGGATGCGCTCGCCGAAGTCGGTCTTGAAGCAGTCGACGCCCATGTCCAGCAGCACCTTGAGCTTGCCGGTGAACCACGCGACCGCGTCCGGGTTGGTGAAGTCGACAAGCGCCATGCCGGCCTGCCACTTGTCCCACTGCCAGACCGAGCCGTCGGGGTTGCGCACCAGGTAGCCGGCCGCGCGGCCCTCCTCGAAGAGGTACGAGCGCTGCGCGATGTACGGGTTGATCCAGACACACACCTTCAGGTCGCGCTCGTGCAGCCGGCGCAGCATCCCCTCGGGGTCGGGGAAGGTCGCCGGGTCCCAGACGAAGTCGACCCAGTGGAACTGACGCATCCAGAAGCAGTCGAAGTGGAACACCGACAGGGGCAGTCCCCGCTCGGCCATCCCGTCGACGAACTCGGTCACGGTCTTCTCGTCGTACGAGGTGGTGAACGACGTGGAGAGCCAGAGGCCGTACGACCAGGCGGGGATCCGGGCCGGACGGCCGGTGAGCGCGGTGTACCGGCGCAGCACGTCCTTCGGGTGGGGCCCGTCGATGACGTAGTAGGTGAGCGACTGGCCTTCGACGCTGAACTGGGTCTGCGTGACGACCTCGGAGCCCACCTCGAACGACACGTGCTCCGGGTGGTCGACGAAGACCCCGTAGCCGGCGCTGCTGAGGTAGAACGGCACGTTCTTGTACGCCTGCTCGCTGGCGGTGCCGCCGTCGGCGTTCCAGATGTCGACGGTCTGCCCGTTCTTGACGAACGGGCCGAAGCGCTCGCCCAGCCCGTACACCGTCTCTCCGACACCGAGGGCGAGCCGTTCGTGCACATGGTGGCGGCCCTCGGCGTCGGTGACGACGCCGATGCTGCGCGCGGTGGACGCGGTGACCAGCCGGTCGCCGTGCAGGAACTCGACCTTCCAGCCGTCGATGAGCGCGACCCGCGCGGTCAACTCGCCGGTGGTCAGCGTGGCGCTGAGCCCGCTGACGTCGACGGTGACCGGGTGCGTGTCGTCGGTGTCCAGCGCGAAGTGCGGCTCGCGGGGCAGCCCTCCGGTGTGGTGGGCGATGGTCACCCCGATGACGCCGGGGGCGGGGGAGAAGAACCGGACGGTGACCAGGGGCCGGTTGAGGGTGTCGCCGCGTCCGGTGATCTGACCGGTCGGTGCGAAGACGGTGAAGCCGCGCTTGTCCGGCTCGACCGACTCCACGGTGCCAGGGCGCAGGACGCTGACGCCGGGGCGCAGCTGCCAGTACCCGTCGGTGAACTTCACTTCTCGGCTCCTGCCGTGATGCCGCGCGCGAGAGTGCGCTGGAAGATGAGGAAGAAGAGGATGGCCGGCACCAGGCTGATCAGCGCGCCGGCGTTGGTGGTCGGAGCGTCCATCAGCCGGTCGCCCTGCAACGACGCGAGCGCGACCGGAATGGTCTGCGTCTGGTTGTCGATCAGCATGACCAGCGGGATGAGGAACTCGTTCCACGTCCAGATGAAGAAGAAGATGAGCAGCACCGCGAGGGTGGGCCGCAGGTTGGGGAAGACCACCCGCCACAGCACCGTCCACTTGCCGGCGCCGTCGAGCGAGGCGGCCTCCAGCAGCGAGCGCGGGAACGTGCTCATCACCGAGGCGAGCAGGTAGGTGCCGAACGCGCTCTGGATCACGGTGAAGATGATGATCACCGAGAGTTGGGTGTTGTAGAGGCCGACCTGCTTCGCCACGTAGTACAGCGGGTAGATCAGCGCCTCCTGCGGCAGCATGTTGGCCAGCAGGAAGAGACCGACGATCCACAGCCGGCCACGGACCCGGCCGATGCCCAGGGCGTACGCGTTGAGCAGTGAGACGGCGACGCCGAGCACGGCCACGGAACCGGCGATGAGCGCCGAGTTCCAGAACTTGAGCGGGAAGTTCACCTCGGTCCAGTACGTGCGCAGACCCTTGGTGTAGAACTCCGTCGGCCAGCTCAGCGGGCCGCCCGAGGAGTAGTCGCCGGGCGACTTGAACGCGTTGAGCAGCATGAACGCGAATGGCACCAGCATGACCAGCGCGCCGAGGGTGACCAGGGCGAGCACCACCCAGCGGCTGACGCCGCGGTGCTGCCGGTCGCGTACGGGCCGGGCCGGTGTCACCGGTGCGGTGCTCGGTGTGAGCGTGACGGCCATGTCAGAACCCCCGGTCCCGGCGCTCGCTGCGGGCCTGCATCCAGATGAAGATCCCGGCCACCACCACGATGATCAGTGTCAGCACCATGGAGATCGCGGAGCCGTAGCCGACCTGCAGCTTCTTGAAGAACGTGTAGTAGGCGAAGTAGGACGGCACGTTGGTGGCGTTGTCCGGGCCGCCGCGGGTCAGGGCGAAGATCGGCCCGAACACCTTCAACGCGGCGATGGTGCAGGTCAGGGCCACCACGAAGGTCTCCGGCCGGATCTGCGGAAGGGTGATCGCCCGGAACCGGTGCAGCCAGTTCGCGCCGTCGACCTCGGCGGCCTCGTACAGCTCGGGGTCGACCCGCTGCAACGCCGCCATGAAGACGACCACCGGGTAGCCGATCTGCACCCAGATCATCACGCCCATCACGGCCGGCAGGGCGGTGCCCGGGTCGCCGAGCCAGTCGTGGCGGAGCGCGCCGAGACCGACCGCGTCGAGGAGGCTGTTGAACGCGCCGTCGGGGCGGAGGATCCAGCCCCAGACGATGCCGGCCACCACGACGGGCAGCACCTGCGGGAGGTAGAACGCGGCCCGCAGCGCGGCGGCGGTGCGCGGCTTGAACCGGCGGCCGATGACGTCGAAGAGCACCGCGGCGAGCAGCAGCCCGAGCACGGTGGGCACCACCACCATCGCGACGAGCATCCAGATGGTGTTGCGGAACGACGCCCAGAACACGTCGTCGTGCAGCAGGTGCTGGTAGTTGTCCAGGCCGACCCACCGGGGGTCGCCGATGCCGGACCACTTGGTCAGCGACAGGTAGAGGGTGCCGACCAGCGGCGCGCCGATGACCAGGAGAAAGAGCACCGCTCCGGGGAGCAGGTAGAGCCAGTACGCCGCGGTGCGGCCGCGGCGTCGGCGGCTGGGCGCGGGCGGGGTGGGGGTCGCGGCCGGCGGTGTGGCGGCGACCGTGTCGGAGACTGCCATGGAAGATCCTTCCCGACGGGGCGGGCGGGCGCGCCGGTCGTACCGGTCGCGCCCGCCGCTCGCCGTGTCACTTGCCGGTGATCTCCTTGACGCCATCGGCGTACGGCTTGGCGATCGTGTCGAGGACCTGGTCGGGCGACTTCGAGCCGTTGATCAGGCCCTGGAAGCCGGAGACCAGCACGTCGTAGTAGCCGGGGACCGGCCAGTCCGGGTAGAAGGCGAGGCCGTCGGACTTGCTGACCGTGTTGAAGTCCTCGATCAGCTTGCGGTCCTTCGGGTCGGTGATCTTCGACGCGTCGGCGGCGACCGGAACACCGCCGTTGTTGCCGATCAGGTCCTGGATCTCCGGACGCAGGGTGATGTCGATGAAGTCGTACGCCAGGCTCTTGGCCTTGCTGTTCTCCGGGACCACCCAGAGGTTGCCGGAGGACCCGGCCTGCAGGGTGTTGCCGGGGAAGAGGAAGGTGTCCCAGTTGGCCTTCATCTCGGTCTTGAACCGGCCGTACCACCAGCTACCCGAGACGATCATCGGAACCTTGCCGCCGATGAAGGCGGTGCCCATGTCCTCGGCCTTGAGGCTGGCCGAGTTCTTGGCGACGTAGCCCTTCTGGACCCACTGGGCGAAGGTGTCCGCGCCGTACTTGAGCGGGTCGGCCTTGAAGTCGACCGGGTTCTTGTAGAGCTGGTAGTTGTCGACGAACTGCCGGTCCGCCTTGGAGAGGGCGAGCTGGTAGAAGAGCTGCCCGGCGGGGTACTCGGCACCGGCCATGCCCAGCGGGGTGATGCCCTTGCCGACGAAGGTGTCCATCGCGGCGGTCATCTCGGCCATGGTGGTCGGGACCTTGACGCCGTTGCTCTGGAAAAGGTCCTTGTTGTAGTAGACGGTGACGTACTCGCCGTAGTTCGGCACACCGAACCAGTTGCCGGAGCCCATCACGCCCTTGTCGCTGTACCGGGCGGTGGTCTGCAGGCTGGGGCTGAGCTTGTCGGCCCAGCCGCGCTTGTCGGCCTCGTCGCTCAGGTCGGCCAGCAGGCCCTGGGAGGAGAGCAGCCCGGCGGTGGCGTTGCCCTTGTTGTACTCCATGATGTCCGGGCCCTCGGACGAGTTGATGATCATGCCAGCGTTCTGCTGGATCTGCTCGAACGCCTTGCGTTCGAAGCGCACCTCGACACCCGGGTGCTCAGACTTGAAGATCTCGATGGCCTTGTTCCAGCCGACCCCCATGGCACTGGTCTCGCTCTCGTAGTGCCAGAGCTTCAGAACCTTGGCGTCGCTGTCGTCCCCGTTGTCACCACCGCCGCAAGCGGCCACGGTGGTCGTCGCGGTCGCGGCCAGGGCGATCGCGGCGACGAGCCGGCGGAATCGCTGCATTACTATCCTCCTCGTTGAGTACTAGCCGGTACTTCACAGGGCCCGTCGTCGCGTTGCAGCGCGATGGCGGGCCGTTTTCGCTGGTCAGCCGCCGTCTTTCGACGGTGGACCAGCGGTAGCCAGGGTGAGCCGCCGTGGTGCGGCGGTCGACCCCCGAACCTCCAACGTGCACGGCAGCAGTTGCTGGTGACGAAGGTCCGCGGGACCGTCCAGGTGGCGCGTCAGCGCTTCGATGGCGATCCGGCCGAGCGCCGAGCCGGGCGACGTCATCGCGGTCAGCGCCGGGGTGGCCAGCTCGGCGACCTGCGGCGAGGTGACCATCGAGACGACGGAGACGTCGTCGGGCACCGCCAACCCGCGGCCGGTCAACTCGCCGAGGATGCCGAAGATCGCCGTCTCGTTCATGGCCAACACCGCGGTCAGGTCCGGCGCCTTGGCGAACGCGGCGGCCAGGGCGGCCCGCCCGCCGGCGGCGCTGTCCTCGGCGGCGATCATCAACGGCTCCAGACCGTGCCCGGTCATCGCCGCGGTGAAGGCGTCGCGGGTCCGCAGCGCCGGCCCGTAACCGCTGGCCAAGGTGGCGGCCGAGTGGTTGACGTAGACGATCCGCCGGTGGCCGAGTGCGACCAGGTGCGCGACGGCCTCGTGGACGGTCTGGTCGAAGTCGATGTCGACGTAGGAGAGCGCGCTGGTGTCGCCGGTGCGCCCGATCAGCACCAGCGGCACCCCCGCCTCCTGGAGCACGGTGACCCGCTCGTCGTCCAGCTGAACCTCCATCAGCACGACCCCGTCGAGCATCCGCTGGCTGGCCAGGCGGCGCAGGTCGTCGAGGTTGCCCCCGCCGACCGGCGAGAGCACCAGGTGGTAGCCGGCGACGCTGGCCGCCGCGGCGGCGCCGGTGACGAACGCGGTCTCGGTGGCGCCGAGGCCGCGCTCGTCCATCGGCATCAGCAGGCCGAGGATCCGGCTGCGGCGACTGGCCAGCCCCCGGGCCATCGCGTTGGGCTGGTAGTCGAGCTGCGCCATCGCGGCCAGCACCTTGTTGCGGGTGGCCTGCGAGATCGGCCGGGTGCCGGTGAGCACGTACGAGACGGTGCTGACCGAGACCTGCGCGAGGCGGGCGACGTCGTGCATGGTGGCCACCGCGCACCTCCTCCGGCCTGGGGTGGGACCACTTCCGTTACTCCGTCGAAGCGTTTCGACGAAGCGGTTCGACAGGACGCTAGGCCACCTGTTACGGCGACGTCAATAGCAGATGTCGAAAAGAAATTCAGCCGTTCCGCGGCACCCCTGCATCCGGTCGCGGGGTCGCCCGTCGTGGTCCTTCGGCGGGCCGGGCTCAGGCCAGGTCGAACAGGGCGGCGGCGCTGTTCCAGCAGACCGCGCGCAGCCAGTCGTCGCCCAGGTCCAGCCGGGCCAGCCCGGTGATCTGGTCGGCGTACGGGTACGGGAGGTTCGGGAAGTCGCTGCCCAGCAGCACCTTGCCGGCCAGCCCCACCTCACGCAACCGGGGCAGTTCGTCCGTGGGGAACGGCATGAACTGGTCGAAAAAGGGCGTGAAGGCCATGGTGGTGTCCAGTCGGACCCGCTCGTACGTCTCCGCGAGGTCCAGGAACGCCCGATAGTCCGGGGCGCCCAGGTGCGCCACCACGGCGGTCAGCCGAGGGTGACGGGCGAGCAGCGCGGCGAACGGGTCCGGGCCGGTGTGGGCGGTCCCCACCGGCGCGTGCCCGGCGTGCACCACCACCGGCACACCCGCGTCCGACAACATCCCCCACACCTGGTCCAGCGCAGGATCGGTCGGCGCGAAACCGCCGACCTGCAGGTGCACCTTGAACAGCCGGGCACCCTCGGCGAGGGCGGCCGCGACGTACCCGGGGGCTTCCGGCTCCGGGTAGAACGTGGCCGAGGCCAGGCACCCGGGGGTGTCGCGGGCGAAATCCAGCGTCCAGCGGTTGAGGTCCGCCGCCATGCCGGGCCGGTGGGCGTACGCCAACGCGCTGAACGCCCGCACCCCGAGCCGGCGCAGGTGCGCGACCCGGTCGGCGTCGCTCCACCGGTAGCGGATCGGCCATTCGGTGCCGACCAGCGGCCCGGCGGCGTCGAAGTAGGCCCACACCCGACGCAGCAGTCGCGGCGGCAGGAAGTGCACGTGCACGTCGGCGAGACCGGGCAGCCCCAGCGTGCGGCAGAACTGAGGCACCCGTTCGTCCGCGACCGGCGGGATCACCGGCGCGGAATCGGTCATACGTCGACGCCGAATCGCCTCAGCACCGAGGGCGCGACCAAGCCGACGGTGGCCAGCGCCGAGACGGCGGTCAGTGCGATGCGCATCCCGACCACCTCGGCCTTGCTGCCGACGCGCAGGGCGATGCGGTTCGGCAGACCGATCATCATCCACATGCGCCGTTTGATCGGGATCGGCCAGAGGATCGGCACGCCGGCTCGGGTGATCATGTCGCCGAGGATGTGCACGAAGCAGCCCACGCCCAGCGCGGTGCCGATCAGCGGATAGCCGCGCCCACCGGGCAGGTTGGCGTAGGTGAACCAGGCCGCCCCGGCCGACGCGAGCGTGATGATCACCCAGCCGGCCCGCTCGGCCCACTTGTCGAACAGCCCGCGTAGCGCCAGGCCGAACATGAAGAACAGGATGGTGATGACCGCCCACTTGCCGTACGCGGCGCACAGCGCGGTGGTGCCCCAACCGATCAGCGCGGTGAACGGCAGCGTGTGGGTCAGCGTCCGGTGCCCGTTGTTGCGGCGGGGGTCCTTGCTGAGCTTCGTGGCGTAGTAGACCCCGAGGGAGATCTTCTCCATCACTTCGGCGGCGAAGAGTGAGAAGACCCCGAAGGTGCGGGCCACGGTGGCCCCGCCCTGGTTCTTGGTCACCTTGCCTGACATGTCGAGGTCGGGAAAGAGCGCGCCGCCGGCGCACACCGCGGTGCCCACCGCCAACGCGAGCGGCGACTGGTGGTAGTCGGCGAACTGCTCCAGTGCCCAGGAGCCCGCCAACCATACCGCCGCGCCGGACAGCGCGTGCTGCGGTCCCATCATCTCGGCTCACCCTCCCCAGGGATCTTGAGCGCCAAAACTACGCCACTGTAGTCAGCGCCGGCGCCGCAGGGGCATCACCCGGAGGGTCCACATCGGACCGGGTCACAGGGTGGGGGTGAAGCTCTGCCGGATCATCGGCAAGTATGCCGCGTTGACCTGCCAGTCGAACTCTTCTGTCAACCACGAGACGGTGTACGAGCGGTCGGCCGAGGTGTTGGCCAGCAGCCGGAAGCTGTGCACCGACACGCCGAGGGCGTTCTGCCAGCCGCACTCCCACACGGCACCACCCGCGAAGATGTTCATCGCCGAGATGTCCACCCGGCGATAGTCGGGCAACGCCTCGATCGCAATCAGCCGAGCCTCCTCGGCCCGCCAGTACGCCACCGGATCCGCGCGGGCCGGACCCGCCTCGACGCTGAGCACCCGGGACCCACCGGACTTGCGGAAGCAGGTCGCCGTGCCCTCGCTCCAGCGTGCCCAACCCACCGGGGCGGCGATCCGAAACCCGCTCGGGTCGTCGTACCAGGTCCACCCCTCGGGCAGCCCGTACCTGACGTCTGGCGGCGGTGCCACCGCCACCACCGGGGCCGCCGACGGTGGCGGGGATGACGCGCAGGCGAACGCCGCCGGCCGGGCGGTCGGCGCGCCGCCACCCGAGCCGGACGGGGGAGTCCGGTCGTCGTGCCGGTTGACCAGCGCCAGCGTGACGCCTCCCGCGACGAGCAGCGCGGTGGCCGCACCACCCAGGGTGATCAGGCGCCGGCGCCGACCGGGTCGACGCGGCGGGCGCGGGCGCGGCGTCGGCAGGTCGCCCGACGGGGTCACCGGTTCGACCGGGAGTGGGGCGATGGCCCGGCCGGCGCTGCGGACCGCCGCGACCGCCGAGGACCGGACCGACCCCGAGGGCTCCTCGGGGCTCGCCGCGGCGCGGCGCAGCAACGGCTCCGCCTCGACGGCGGTCAGTCGCCGCCAGGGGTCGCGCTGCAACAGGCCGGTGAGGACGGGACGCAACGGACCGGCCCGACGCATCGGGTCCGGTGGTTCGGTGGCCAGCGCGCTGAGCGTCGCCATCGCGCTGGAGCGCGCGTACGGTGACTGCCCCTCAACCGTCGCGTAGAGCGTCGCGCCCAGCGACCACATGTCGGTCCGCACGTCGGACACCCCTTCGCGGGCCCGTTCCGGGGCGACGAACTGCGGTGAGCCGAGCACCGTGCCGGGCCCGGTCATCACACCGTCGCCACCGTCGAAGGTGGCCAGCCCGAAGTCGGTGAGCACCACCCGCCCGTCGTCGGCGACCAGCACGTTGGGCGGCTTCACGTCGCGGTGCAGCACCCCGGCGGCGTGCGCGGCCCGCAGCGCGGCGAGCACCGCCAGCCCGATCCGGGCGGTCCGCTGCGGGCTCAGCGGCCCCTCGGCGGTGATGATCTGCTGCACCGACCGCGACGGCACGTACTCCATCACGATCCACGGGCTGTCCCGGTCGTGGACCACGTCGTAGAGGCGGACCACGTTGGGATGGTTGAGCCGGGCGGCGGTGCGGGCCTCCCGCAGGGTCCGCAGCCGCAATTCCGCGCGCTCGGTCTCGGCCAGCCAGGACGGCGGCACGACCTCCTTCACCGCCACGTCGCGATGCAGCATCTCGTCGCGAGCGAGCCACACCCGGCCCATTCCGCCGGTGCCGACCAGGTCGAGCAGCCGGTACCGACCCGCGATCAGCAACTGATGCACGGTCGCTCCCCCTCGGTCACCCCGAGGTCCACGATAGCTACCAATGCCGGCATTCTCATCCGCTGAGCGGCCTCGATCCACGCCGGACGGTGCTCCGGATCATGACCATACGGTGCAGGTCAGCGGGGTGGTCGGAAACTATCTCGGACCAGTTCCCAGTCGGCTGCGGCCATGGCCCAGTCCTCGTCGCGGGTGATCCAACCCAGCGTCCACCGGTTGGCGTGGAAGATCTGTTGCCGGGCGTGCAGCCACGACCCGTGCGGTGTCTGCCAGCGGCACTCCCACTCGGCTCCGCCGTCACCCGCGGCGAGCCGGATCTCGTTGTACCCCGGCAACGCGCCCGCCTTGGCCGCCGCGTCGCGGGTGGTGCGCAGCCGCTGAAGGGGATCGACGGCGTCGCCCCCGGCGATGCTGAGGGCCCGTCCGGTCGCCGGGTCCTGGAAGCACGTCACGCTGTCGTCGCGGGAGGTCACCCAGGTCGCCGGGACGGAGACCCGGAAGCCGGCGGTGTCGGCGTGCCAGACCCAGCCGGGCGGTGGCCGGAACTCCTCGCCCGAGTGCGCTGCCCCGGCCCGCACGGGCGTCCCGACGATCTCCGGACGGACACAGGCGAACGGGGGCGGGGGGAGGTTCCGGCCGGCTGGTGGCCGACCGGGGCCGAACGGTCCGTCGTTGGGCGGACGGTTCGGCTGCGGGGAGGACCAGCCGGTGGTGTCGCCGGGTTCGTCCCCGGTGACGACCAGGGCGGTGCCGACGCCGGCCACCACGGCTACCAGCAGCGCGACGGCGACCACCGCCACCCGACGCGCGGTACGCCCGGCGGCCGGATCCGGGGCCGGCGTGGGGGAGACGCTGACGGCGGCGCCCGGGTTGGGCAGCGGAATGGTGGGGTCGGAGTCGTCGGGGTCGTCGGCCGGGCTGGTTTGGTCGGCCCGCTTCGACGCCGGCCCGTCGGCCGAGGGCTGGTCGGTGGCCGACGGCGGGTCGGTGTGGCCGGTCGCGGCCGTGGTGAGCAACCGTCGGGCCGTGTCGTGGTCGAGGCGGTCGCGCGGGTCGCGGCGCAGCAGCCCGTCCAGCACCGGCGCGAGCGCCCCTGCGTGGGGGGCCGGGTCCGGCGGGTTGGCGGCGAGCGCGCTGAGGGTGGCCATCGCGGTGCTGCGGGCGTACGGGGACTGCCCCTCCACGGCGGCGTGCAGGGTCGCCCCGAGCGACCACAGGTCGGCGGCCACCGTGGACACCCCCTCGGCGGCCCGCTCCGGGGCCACGTACTGCGGGGAGCCCAGGACCATGCCGGGGCGGGTCGTCGCGCCGTCGCCGCCGTCGAAGGTGGCCAGCCCGAAGTCGGTGAGCATCACCCGTCCGTCGTGCGCCACCAGTACGTTCTGCGGTTTGATGTCGCGGTGCAGCACCCCGGCGGTGTGCGCGGCCTGTAGGGCGTCGAGCACGGCCAGGCCGATCCGGGCCGCGCGGGCCGGTTCCAGGGGCCCTTCGGCGTCCACCACGTCCTGGAGGGTGCGGGACGGGACGTACTCCATGACGATCCATGGGCTGCCCTCGACCGCGACGACGTCGTAGAGCCGGACCACGGCGGGGTGGTTGAGTCGGGCCGCGGCGCGCGCCTCCCGCATGGTGCGCGCGCGCACCTCGGCCCGTTCATGTTCGGCCAACCAACTCGGTGGAACGATCTCCTTGACCGCTACCTCGCGGTGCAGCATCTCGTCGCGGGCGCGCCAGACCCGACCCATGCCCCCGCGACCCACCAGGTCGAGCAGCCGGTACCGACCCGTGATCAGCACCTCTGCACGCTCCTCCCCAGCCGCTGTCCGGGCTACACCCTAACCAGCGGATCGGAAGTCACCTATAGGTCATCTGACGTAGGTCAGCTCGCGGCGTGGTCGGCGGTGGCGAACAGGTTCCCCTCCGGGATGGCGATCCGGGGGCGTCCGCCGGCCAGTCGGGCGGCGGCGCGTCGGGCCTGCACGGGGCCGTGTTCGCGGCGGGCGGTGGCGTAGCTGGCGGTGGTGCGGGCCGCGATGGTGGCCCAGCCGTACCGTTGGCCGACCATCGTGCGGGCCCTGCGGGCCAGCCGCCGGGCGAAGACCTCGTCGCCGAGCAGTTGGCCGACCGCGCCGGCGAGCGCGTCCGGGTCGCTGTGCGGGAACGTCACCCCGGTCACGCCGGGCTCGACGATCTCGGCGAGGCCGCCGGTGCGGGCCACCGCCAGGGGTGCGCCGGCGGCTGCGGCCTCCAGCGCCACCATGCCGAACGGCTCGTAGAGGCTGGGGACCACTGTCGCGTCGGTGGCGCCGAGCATCGCCGGCAGTTGGGTGGCGTCGAGGAAGCCGGTGAACCGGACGGTCGAGCTGAGCGCCAGCCGCCGGGCCTCCGCCTCCAGCTCGGTGCGGTACGGGCCGTCGCCGGCGATCACCACGCGCAGCCCCGGGTGCCGTTCGCGCAGCCGGGGTACGGCGTGCACCAGGTGCTGGACGCCCTTCTCGTAGACCAACCGTCCGGCGTACCCGACCAGCGGGCCGTCGGCGGCGAAGCGTGCCCGGGCCGACGCGACCGCTCGGGGGCGGGCCCGCCAGGCCCGGTCGTCGACTCCGTTGGGCACCACGTCGACCTGGGCGGCCGGTACGTCGAAGAGTTGGGTCACCTGGTCGCGCATGTATCCGGAGCAGGTGATCACCCGAATGGACGAGTTGCTGAGCCAGTGTTCGACGCCGTGGATGGTGCGGTTCATCTCCTCGGGCAGCCAGCCCTGGTGCCGGCCGGCCTCGGTGGCGTGGATGGTGGTGACCAGCGGGATGTCCAGGTGGTCGCGCAGCGTCATCGCGGTGTGGGCGACGAGCCAGTCGTGGGCGTGGATGACGTCGTAGCCGCCGGCCTGGGTGGCGCGCAGGGCGGTGCGGGTGAGGGTGTGGTTGAAGGCCATGGTCCAGGCCAGGAGTGAGTTGGTGGCGAGGGGGAACGTCACCGGGTCCTCGGGAGCGCGCAGGATGCGCACGCCGTCGGCGTACTCCTCCAGGGGTGCGCCGTCGCCGTGGCGGGTGACGACGGTGACCTCGTGGCCGGCGGCGGCGAGGGCGACGGAGAGGGCGTGCACGTGTCGGCCGAGACCGCCGACGAGCACCGGCGGGTACTCCCAGGAGAGCATCAGCACCCGCAACTGTCGGGCGGGGTTGATGTCGATCACGTGGGCATCGAGTGACATGCGGCCCCCTTTGAGTTGTCCCCGGGCGCGCGCCGACCGACACCGGATTCGATGCCGTCGTCGCGTCTGGATCGGGGCCAATCCTGCCGGGATCGCGATAACCAGCGGCGACACGACCGTTGCGGTCGTGTAAAGCGCTACTGGCTCTTTCGCCGCACCCGCAGCAGTTCGGCCACCGACCATGCCTGGAACGGGCAGCCGGTAGCGGTGTGCGGCGCGAGGCCATCGGCCGTCTCGCTCACCGAGCCTATCCCATATTCCATTAAATGGGCCTCAATGCCCACGAATGCGTCATCGACGGACATCTTCCCTCGGCGCGCGGCGTCCACGTACGGGCCGAGCAGCCACGGCCAGACCGTGCCCTGGTGGTAGCCCCCGTCCCGGTCGGCCGGGCCACCCCGGTGCCGGCCCACGAACTCCGCGGCGTCCGGGGCGAGGCTGCGCGGCCCGAGCGGGGTGAGCAGCCCGTCCGCGACGCGGCGCAGCGTGGCCTCGTCCGGCTCCAGCGGCGCGTACGGCAGCGACCAGGCCAGCAACTGATTGGGCCGCAACGCGTCGTCATCGTGCAGGGCCGCGCCACCGAGCGGGTACGCCGGCGCGGGCGCGTCCAGCACATCGTGCAGCCAGCCGCTGGGGGCCGGGAACCGCTCCCGGAACGAGGCGGTCGCCTGCCCGTGCCGTCGCCACAGCTCGTGCGCGTCCTGCCCGGCCAACTCGGTCAGCTCGGCGAGCCCGGCCAGCCCGTTGATCCACAACGCGTTGACCTCGACCGGCTTGCCGGTACGCGGGGTGACCGGAACCCCGTACACCCGGGCGTCCATCCAGGTCAGCGCGGTGCCGGCGGCACCCTGGGTGAGCAGACCGTCGGCGGGGTCGACGCGGATCCCGTACCGGGTGCCGGCCACGTGGGCGTCGATCACCGTGCGCAGGGCGGGCAGCAGCTCGTCGCCGAGGTCGGTGTCGCCGGTGACGGTGACGTGCCGGCTCACCGCGTGCAGGAACCACAGCGTGCCGTCCACGGTGTTGTACTCCACCCGACCGGTGTCGGCCGTGTTGGCGAGCATCCCCTCCGACAGCGTCGCCGCGTACGCCCGCAGCAGCTCGCGCCCCTCGTCGGCGCGTCCGGTGCAGAGGAACAACCCCTCGTAGGAGATCATCGTGTCCCGCGACCAGGCCCCGAACCACGGGTAGCCGGCGACCACGTCCACCGCCGCCGCGGTGGTGCGCACCACGAACGCGTCGGCGGCCAGCGCCAGGGTGCCCGCCACGTCGTCGGCCGGCTTCGCGGTCGCCACCACCTGCCGGTTGCGCCGCCGGGCCGTCGCCACGATCTCCTCGGCCGGCGGCGGCTCCTCGTCGAGCGGCGCGGCCCAGGCCCGCACCGACACCGTGTCGCCGGGGCGTTGCAGCTCACCGGAGAAGCGGCCCGCGTACCAGAGGTCCTCGTCCGGGTGCAGGCCCCGGTTGGCCTCCTCGCGGTGGTGCACGCCCAGCCACCACTGCCCCTCGGGTGTCCACCCCGGGCCGGCCAGCCGGTACGCGCCCTCGACCACCGCACCGTCGGCCACCGCCTCGACCTGCGGGGTCGGGCCGTCGGCCCGCCGTTCGCCGTGCGCGTCGCGCCAGGTGCAGGCGGCCGACAACTCCAGCCGGACCGGCCCACCGGCGATCAGCCGGTGCACCACGGCGACGCAGGAGCGGCCGGGCAGCATGGCCACCTCCCGCTCGATCACCACCGCGCCGATCCGCCACCGCCACCGGGGCAGCCCGTCGACCAGGTCGAAGCGCTCCAACAACTCGAAGCCACGCGGGTCCACGTCGCCGGAGGCCCACTCGTGCGCGCCGAGGCGTACCCGCGCGCCGGACGGCAGGGTGACCGCCGGATCGAGGCTGACCAGTCCCACCTGGCGGGACGCCGGCGTTTCGCCGGGGACCACCAGCAGACCGTGGTAGCGGCGCGTCCGCAGCCCGGCGACCGTGCCCATCGCGTATCCGCCCAGGCCGTCGGGGACCAGCCACTCCCGGCTGGCCGCGCTCGCCAGATCGCCGCAGATCTGCGGACCGAAGCGAATGTCGATCAAGTTTCCTCCACCGGCGGCGGGGTGTAACACGCCACGACGAGAATGGCCGCTGTGGTCAAGTACCGCGGCGACGTCAAAGATGTGCACGTGATCACTGACGGATCGTCCTCCGACGCCTCGCCACCCGACGCTGAGCGGCTCCGGCTCGCCCAGGCCGACTCGGGGGAGCAGGACTGGCGCGCATGGGGTCCCTATCTGTCCGAACGGGCGTGGGGGACGGTGCGGGAGGACTACAGCGAGCACGGTACGGCCTGGGACTACTTTCCGCACGACCATGCGCGGTCCAGAGCCTACCGGTGGAACGAGGACGGGATGGCCGGCGTCTGCGACGACCGGCAGACCTTCGCCTTCGCCCTCGCCCTCTGGAACGGCAAGGACCCGATCCTCAAGGAGCGGATGTTCGGCCTCGGCGGCGACGGCGGCAACCACGGCGAGGACGCCAAGGAGTACTGGTGGTACGAGGACTCCACGCCCACCCACTCCTGGATGCGCTGGCGCTACCACTACCCGCAGGCCGCCTTCCCGTACGACGAACTCGTCGCGGTGAACGCGTTGCGCGGCCGTGACGACACCGAGTACGAGCTGGTGGACACCGGGATCTTCGACGACGACCGGTACTGGGCGGTGACCGTCGACTACGCCAAGGCGTCCCCGACCGACCTGTGCATGGTGGTGACCGTCGCCAACCGGGGCGATGAGGCGGCGACCCTGCACGTGCTGCCCACCCTGTGGTTCCGCAACACCTGGGCCTGGGGCCTGCCGGGCGGCGACCGGATTCCCCGGCTGACCGGCCAGGGCACCCGGCTCGTCGGCGAGCACCGGGTGTTGGGCCAACTGCTGCTGGAGGGTGACGGCGGCCCGGTGCCGCTGCTCTGCGACAACGACACCAACGCCGAGCGGCTCTGGGGCCTGCCCGGCCGCTCGAAATATCCCAAGGACGGCATCAACGACCACGTCGTCGACGGCGCGGCCACGGTCAACCCGGCCCGGGAGGGCACCAAGGGCGCACTGCACTACGTGCTCGACGTGCCGGCCGGCGGGCAGCGCCAGATCCGGCTGCGGCTCACCCGGACCGCGTCGCCGCCGGCCGCCCCGCCGCCGCCCCCGGCCGACCTCAGCGACGGCTTCGAGGCGGTGGTGTGGGCGCGACGGGCCGAGGCGAACCGGTTCTTCGCCGGGGTGATCCCGCCGGCCGCCACCGCCGACGAGGCGCTGGTCGCCCGGCAGGCCATCGCCGGGCTGATGTGGGGCAAGCAGTTCTACCACTTCGACGTCAAGCGGTGGCTGGAAGGCGACCCGGGGTCGACGCCACCGCCGGCCGGGCGTCGGCACGGGCGCAACAGCGCCTGGTGGCACATGACCAGCTTCGACGTCATCTCCATGCCCGACCCGTGGGAATACCCGTGGTACGCGGCCTGGGACCTGGCCTTCCACTGCGTGAGCATCGCCCGGGTCGACCCGAGTTTCGCCAAGGACCAACTCCTGCTGCTCCTGCGCGAGTGGTACCTGCACCCCAACGGCCAGATCCCCGCGTACGAGTGGGCGTTCGGTGATGTGAACCCGCCGGTGCACGCCTGGGCGGCGCTGAAGGTGTTCGAGATCGACGGCGGCCGGGACTACGAGTTCCTGGCCCGGGTGATGCACAAGCTGCTGCTCAACTTCACCTGGTGGGTCAACCGCAAGGACACCGGCGGCAACAACGTCTTCGAGGGCGGCTTCCTCGGGCTGGACAACGTCGGGCCGTTCGACCGGTCGGCGGCGCTGCCGGTCGCCGGGGTGCTGGAGCAGTCCGACGGCACCGGCTGGATGGGCATGTACGCGCTCAACCTGCTGGACATGGCGATCGTGCTCGCCGAGCACGACCGGACCTGGGTGGACACCGCCACCAAGTTCTTCGAACACTTCGCCTACATCGCCGCCGCCGCGTACGAGCAGGGGCTGTGGGACGACGAGGACGCCTTCTTCTACGACGTGCTGCGCCTCGCCGACGGCACGAAGGTGCCGCTGAAGGTCCGCTCGGTCGTCGGGTTGCTGCCGTTGGCCGCCACCACCCGGCTCACGGCCCGGACCCTGCACCACCTACCGGAGCTGGGCGCCCGGCTGCGCTGGTTCCTCACCAACCGTCCGGAGTACGCCCAGGTGATCGGCACCCGCCGGCTGGGCCCGGACGGCCGGCAGCAGCGGCTGCTGTCCATGGTCGGCCCGGAGCAGGTGGTCCGCCTGCTGGCCCGGATGCTCGACCCCGACGAGTTCCTCTCCGACTTCGGCCTCCGTACGCTGTCGCGCGCACACCTGGACAAGCCGTTCTCGGTCACGCTCGGCGGGCAGGAGTTCTCCGTCGGCTACGAGCCGGCCGAGTCGACCAGCGGACTGTTCGGGGGCAACTCGAACTGGCGCGGGCCGATCTGGATGCCGACGAACTTCCTGCTGATCAGCGCGCTGCGGGACTACGCGGCGTTCTTCGGTGACGACCTCCAGGTGGAGTACCCGACCCGCTCCGGGGTGAAGCGCACCCTCGACGAGATCGCCGACGACCTCTCCGCCCGGCTCATCGCACTCTTCACCCAGGACGACTGGGGTCGACGGCCGATCTACGGTGCCGCGCAGATGTTCCAGACCCACCCGGACTGGCGCGACCTGATCGCCTTCCCCGAGTATTTCCACGGCGACAACGGCGCCGGCCTGGGCGCCTGGCACCAGACCGGCTGGACGGCCCTGGTCGCCGACCTGATCCTCACCCTGCGTCGCTGACCTCTTCGGGTCGACGCGTCGGGGGTCGCCAGGCGACACGCCCAGCGACCCCCGGCCACGTGGTCGGCTCGACCTATTCGATGAGCACCTTCACGGTGTCGGCGAGCCCGTCGTTGCGGTTGATGCCGACGAAGAATTCGCTCCCCACGTGGGTGACGTCTTCGATCTCGTCGACCAGGTTGTTGCTGGGAATGCCGATGTCGCTCTCCACATCGCCGCCGGACCAGTTGTACTGGTAGACCCAGTTCCATCCGGTCGAGGGCGTCGAGGTGTTGATGGACTTGGTGTTCCAGATGTAGTTCTCGGAGCAGTCAATGCCCTGGTCGGAGCGATTGTCGTGGCTCGTCAGGTTGCTCTTCACCAACGTCCAGCCACTCGTCAGAGCGCCGGAGCCGGGGTGGGTCCACAGCCTGCCCAACCGGCGGGCGGCATATTTGCCGGCGCCGCCGGCAGCCGTCGCGCTGTAGCAGAGCCCGCTGATGTTGCCAATCGGCAGCTGCACCTGGCTGGTGGTGCCGATAGTTCCGTTGGCGTTCAGGCGAATGATGGTCACCTTGTCGCTCAGGTACGCGGACTGGCTGCCCTGGGTGGCGATCAGGGCCGGGCCCTGGCCCAGGTAGTTCGCGTTGTAGGCGAGGTCGTTGCCGTGGCCGAGCGTGGGGATGGAGGCGGGCGCCCCGGCGCAGACCCAGCTGGCGCTGTCCCAGGCCGATCCGTCGCGCGTCCACCTGGACAGGACAGGCTCCGCGCCGGCCGCCTTGGTGAAAACGATGTACAGCGCAGCGCTTGGCCCGGCCACCATGCCCTGCATGACCGTGCGACCCGCCTTGCACGCACTGCTGTTCGGGATGTTCAACCGGACGGCCCCGCTCCGGTTTGTGGCCGCGGAGGCAGCGGCCGCCGGGGCGATGGCGATTCCGACTGAGAGCGCGAGCACGATCGCGGCACTCGATAGTTTCTTCACTTCGATGTCTCTCCTTGAGGGGTAAGGCGAAAAGGGAGGGTATCAGTTGATCTCAACGTGTCGATGTTCAGCGGAAATCCGGTCGTGCGTCCACCCGCTGCGGCAGTGGCCTCCGGTCAGCCGAGGAAGGACTCGGGTCCGAGTCGACCCCAGGCCACGAAGGCGGCCACCGCGAGGTAGACCAGATTCACCCCGATGAACTTCGCCTCGTCGTGGCGCAGGTGAGTGATCATCGCGCCGACCATCAGCAGGACCCAGCAGATGGCGGTCACCGGCACCAGCACCGGTGCGATGTCCAGCACGGCGGGCAGGATGAGGCCGGCCGAGGCCAGGAGCTCAAGGACCCCGAGAGTCTTGACGAAGCCGACGCTGGCAGCGTCGGTCCACCCTCCGCCGGTGATTGCGGCCAGCTTCTCCTTGGGTACGAATGCCTTGGTGATGCCGCCGGTCAGAGCGACCGCGGCCAGCAGTCCGGCCGCGATCCACAGTGCCAGGTTCATGAGGTTCCCTTCGTCTCGGGTTTGATCACGAGACACCGCCGGGCCGCGAGCTGTGACAGCTCGTCCGGTGTGACGCGGCGCACGGGCGGCTGCTGTCACAGCGGGCGCGCGGCCGGTGTCTGGTGGGCGACGCGGCGGAGAGCGACCAGACTGGAGGGACGCGGATGGGCGCGGGAGGCGCAACCGTGGGTGCCGACGATCGTGGGGGCCACGCCGTCCAGGCCTTCGTCACGCACCGGAACCTGCTCTTCACCGTCGCCTACGAGCTGCTCGGCTCGGCCGCCGACGCGGAGGACGTACTCCAGGAAACCTGGCTGCGGTGGGCGGACGCGGATCTCGCGGCGGTGCGCGACCAGCGCGCCTACCTGGTGCGGATCACCACCCGACTGTCGCTCAACCGGCTGCGGGCGGTGAACCGGCGCAGAGAGTCGTACGTCGGCTCCTGGTTACCGGAACCGCTGCTGACCGCACCCGACGTCGCCGATGACGTCGAACTCGCCGAGAGCGTCTCGATGGCGATGCTGCTGGTGCTGGAGACGCTCGCGCCGACCGAGCGGGCGGTGTTCGTCCTGCGCGAGGTGTTCGACCTCAGCTACGACGAGATCGCCCAGGCCGTCGACAAGAGTCCGGCCACCGTCCGTCAGATCGCCCACCGGGCGCGGGCGCACGTCGCCGCGCGCCGGCCTCGTGGCGTGGTGTCGCCGGACGAGAGCCGACGGGTGCTCACGGCGTTCCAGGTGGCCCTGGAGACCGGCAACGTGCAGGGCCTGCTCGACGTGCTCGCGCCGGATGCCGTGCTCCTCGGCGATGGTGGCGGGGTCAAGCAGGCGGTGTTGCGGCCCATCATCGGTGCCGACAAGGTGGCTCGCCTGCTGTGCAGCACCCACGTCCGGGTCGAGACCATGGCGCTGCACCCCGCCGAGGTCAACGGTCACCCGGCGCTGATTCTGCGACTCGACGGTGCACTCGACACCGTCGTCGCGCTGCGTATCGACGACGGTCTCATCAGCGGGGTCTACGCCGTGCGCAACCCGGAGAAGTTGTCGCACGTGCGGCGCGAAACCATCCTGCGCCGCTGAAGCCGTCCCGATCGTGCCCGCATTGAGCGCCTGCCCTAGAACGCCGGCGACGGTGTCTCCGGTGGGTGCCGACGGGCGCGTCGGGTGTCCGCGCCAGCCACGCCGAGCAGCACCAGGGCGACGGCGGCGCCCGCGGTGAGCGGGTCGACGTGCGGCGTCACCGGCACCAGCAGGGCGAGGGCCAGCAGGCCACCGACCCGGGACCGGGAGACCCGGGCGAAGACCTGGTATTCGAGCGCCGTTCGTCCGATGAGGAAGAGCGCCGGGCCGCCGAGGATCGCGGTGAGCCAGGACGCCGGGAGGTGCCCGAGCGGTTCGGTGATGAACAGTTCGAAGCCGACGCCGGTCAGCACGATCCCCGCGATCATGACCATGTGGGCGAACGCCATGTAGGTCGCGAGCCGGGCCGCGTCGCGGGAGCGGTCGAGGGCCCCGTCCAGCACCCCGCCCGCCAGGTGGAAGTAGATCCGCCAGAGCAGGACGGTGGACACCAGCGCCAGCACGAACCCCGCCGTCTGGTCGGGGTCGAACTGGCTGCCGCTGAAGGCGAGCCCGATGACGAAGATCGCCTCGCCGAGGGCGATGAGGAGGAACTGTTGGTACCGCTCGGCCAGGTGCTCGGCCGCGATCGTCTCCACGCCGAGTCGTCGCGCGCCGAGTCGGGGGGTCGGCCAGCCGCGAAACAGCCCGGTGTAGTCGATCAGCACGGCGAGGGTCCAGAGTGCCCCGCGGACCGTGCCGTCGTTGACCAGGCCGCCGACGACCCAGAACGGTGCGCTCAGGACGAACCAGAACAGGATCCGGATGGGCTGTTCCGGGTCCGGTCGGCCGTGCCCGGCGATGCGGAAGTAGACCACTCGGCCGATCTGGAGCGTCACCAGGGTGATGGCGAAGAGTGAGGCCCGTGCGCCGAAGGCGTGGGGCACGGCGACGGCCATCGTCATGGCACCGACCAACGTCATGATGATGACGGTCTGCACGATCCGGGCGTCCGGGTCCAGCCAACTGGTCGACCAGACCGTCACCGACCAGACCGCCCACAGCGCCAGGAACAGCAGCAGAGCCTGACCGATTCCCGCGTAGACGTCGCGGTGGTCTTCGGTGAAGTCGACGATCAGCCGCGCGGAGATCCGGGTGAGGGCGAAGACGAAGACCAGGTCGAGGAAGAGTTCCAGGAAGGTCGCCCGCTGGCGGGTGGCGTCGTCGCGCAACAGCCGCATGCCGCGTTCGTCTCTCATCCTCTCGCCTAACGAGCCACCGGCGGTGGTGGCACGTGCGCAGCGGAGGTTGGCGAACCACAAGAGTCACCAATCCGTCACCCGACAGCTACGACACGTGTGCGCCTTTACGCTCGTGGACGTGTCCGGACCTGCCGAGAAGGCCGCTGAACAGGACCGACGCGACCTCATCGTCACGGTCGCGCGAGAGTTGGCCGAGACGGAGGGGTGGGCGGGGGTGACCACCCGACGGCTCGCCGAACGCACCGAGATCGACATGGGTGACATCTACCGGCACTTCGCGGATCTGGAGGCGCTGATCGCCGCCGTCGCGGTGTGCGCCTTCGCCGATCTGGCCGCCGATCTCGCCGAGGCGCACGCGGAGAACGTCGGCAGCCCCGAGGGGGTCTGGCCGGCGGTTGCTGCCGCGTACCTCGACTTCGCGTACACGAATCCGGAGGTCTATGACGCGATGCTGGCGCTCACCCCCGACCTGGCCCTCGGCGCGGATGGTGTGCCGGCCGCGCCGCGGGCGGTCTTCGCCGAGCTGCGGGCGGCGCTGACCCCGCTGGCCGAGGGGCGGGACCCGGACACCCTCGCCGAGGTGGGCTGGAGCCTGCTGCACGGCGTGGTGATGCTCACCCGCGGTGGCCGACTGCGACCTGAGGGGCAGGAGGAACGCGAAGCGTTGATCGCGCAACGGTTGCTGAGGTGGCCGTGACCACGCCGCCGGGCGGAAAACCATGGGCTCTGCCGGGTGTCTGCCACCTACCCTGTCCCTCGGCCTGCCGGACGGTGGGCCGGGGGAGGGGATGGCATGACGGTCGGCGTGGCGGCTCGACGGCAGGCGCAGGTGTTGATCTTCGATGCGGACGACACCTTGTGGGAGAACAACGTCGTCTTCGAGCGGGTGATCGACGACTTCCTGGGTTGGCTGGACCACCCCACTTTGGACCGGGCCGAGTTGCGGGCCGTCCTCGACGACATCGAGCGGGCCAACGCGGTGGCTCACGGGTACGGCAGCAAGGTCTTCCTGCGCAGCCTGGCGCAGTGCCTGGAGCGGCTGCGCGAGCGGCCGGCCACCGACTCGGAACGCCAGGAGATCGACCGGCTGGCGGTGGCCCTGGTGGAGCACCAGGTGGAGCTGATGCCCGGGGTCGCCGACGCGCTCGACGAGCTGGCCGGCCGGCACGAGCTGTTGTTGCTCACCAAGGGCGACCAGGAGGAGCAGCAGCGCAAACTGGACGCCTGCGGCCTGTTGCACCATTTCGGGGCCGCGCACATCGTCGTCGAGAAGAACGTCGACACGTACCGGTGGCTCATGCGGGAGCACGGCTTCGCGCCGTCCGGCGCGTGGATGATCGGCAACTCTCCGAAGTCCGACATCCTGCCGGCGCGGGCGGCCGGGTTGAACGCGGTGTTCATCCCGAACGCGAACACGTGGGTGCTGGAGGACGACGAACTGGACCCGACCGACGACGGGGTGCTGCGCCTCGCCGCGTTCCGTGACCTGCTGCGGCACTTCTGACGGTCCCGAAGGCACTTCTGACGGTCCCGAATCCGAACAGCGTCGGCGATCATGGTCGCGTTACGCCGAGATGCCTGATTTCCCCCGTGGGATCAGTCCTGCCGTCGACCGTCCGAGGTGGCTTGTCCGGCTGGTCGGGCCGGCCTAACCTGGGCCGGCGCTCACGGCTTCGGGGTCAGTCGGGGGCGCGTCGGCGTTCGGTGGGTGAGCACCGAGGAGCTGAGTGCGGAGTGGGCCGGCCCTGTTCTGGCGCGTGGCGGCGTGTCACGCCCGCGCGGCGGGGTGCCGGAGCTGTCCTCTCCCCAGCCGGACGGCCGAGGGTCAGGGCCGGGTAGTTGCGGACCCGGTCCTGACCCGGCGCTGTCACCGCGGATCGTGCTCAGCTGGCCTCGCGTCGGACGATGGCCACCGCCACCCGGCAGAACTCGTCCATGTCGGGGTTGAACCCGGCCGCGATGTCGGGATGCAACCCGGAGCGGGTCTCCTCCAACAGCCGCTGGCAGACCTGCTCGACCGGTTCGCCGGCGTAGCCGGCGCGGACCCGGTCGGTGGCCGCCTGAAGCGCCGACGTCAGCTGCTCTTCCAGCGGCCCGCGCAGCTTCTGCTGCACGGGGTCGAGCCCGCGGGGGTCGAGCGTGACATGTGGCTCCGACATCGGTGCTCCCTTCGTCGGCGTCCGCGATACCCCACCGCGGACGTCGGTCAAACCCCGGTCGGTACGGCGGCGACCCGCACCTGGTACGAGAAGTCCTCGGCCGGCTCCTCGTGGTACGACAACCGGCGGATCTGCCGGTCGTCGTCGTAGAGGGCGACGTCCACCAGGACGCCGAGGTGGGCGAGGCCGATGGTCGACACCCGCTTCTTGTCCTGCAACACCGCACAGACTCCGCCGAGCAGGGTGCTGGCGTCGGACGTACGGTGCCCGGGCGGGCAGCGCAGCACCAGGTCCACCTCGATCGGCCCGGGCAACGGCGTCCAGCCGGTGCGCTGGGCCGCGACGAGCGCGGCCTGGAGCAGGGTGCGGACCCTCGTCGCCTGCCGATGCCCGGCGGCGAAGATGGACAACGCTTCGGTCTTGACCGGTGGCAGGCCGCTCACCTCGAATGTCAGGGCGAGAGCGCGGGTGTCCTGCACGACGGCACCTCCTCGTTGGGACGATCCTGCCGAACCGGGGGAGCGGTGGTGGGACATTCCCGCGATTACCAACCGATCGGGCAGGCGTGGGTCGGCCGGAGGCGTGTCGACGGCGGCGGCGAACGCGCCGGCGGCGGCGCTAGGAAAACGCTAGCCGACGATGTCCGAGCTGGGTAGTCGGTCGTTCACCCGGTGGGGCGTGGGGCGAAGGCGCAGAACTCGTTGCCCTCGGGGTCGGCCAGCACCCACCACCAGTGCGCGTCGTCGAGCGGCTCCCGCAGCAGCGTCGCGCCGGCCGCGATCAGCGCCATCGGCTCCGGGTCGGTCAATTCGACGTCCCAGTGCAGGCGGTTCTTGACTGTCTTGGGCTCGCGTACCCCGTCGAAGAGCCAGCGCTCCCAGGGCAGGCCGGCGGCCCCGAGCACCGCGGTGTCCGTCGGTCCGTGCTCGACGGTGCCGCCGAGCGCGCCGGCCCACCAGGTCGCCTGGGCGGCCGGGTCGAGCGCGTCCACCACCAGTTGGAACGGGCCCGGGCGGCTGTCCGCGTCGGGCGCGAGCGCGCAGAACTCGTTGCCCTCCGGGTCGGCCAGCACCCACCGGCCGTCGTTGTCCGGCTCGCGAACCAGTTGGGCGCCCTGCGCGAGCAGCGCCGCCGGGTCCGAGTCGGCCAACCGCAGATCCAGGTGTACGCGGGTCCGCCCGACCCGCGGCTCCGGCACCTTGTTCACCCAGATCGACTCGGCTGGTGAGCGGGCGTCGCGGGGGTCGACCCGGGTGTCGCCGTCACCGGCGTCGGCCATGTCGGCGTCGAGCAAACGGGCCCAGAAGCCGCCGAGCGCGATCGGGTCGGCGGCATCGAGGCAGAGGTCCTTGAAGCGTGCGATCACCGTCCCAGCATGCCTGGTCGAGCGAGGCATGTCCGTTCGGACGGCCCCGGAACGGCGCGACACCACATGGTGTCCTGGACGTTATATAACGCCGCACGTAGTATCGGCTCATGCATGAATCCACCTTTCTCATCCTCACCGCCCTGGCGGCGCAGCCGTTACACGGCTACGGGATCCTCCAGTCGGTGCAGGAGCTGTCAGCGGGCGACGTGAAGCTGCGGCCCGGCACTCTCTACGGCGCACTCGACCGCCTGGTCGAGCAACGCCTGATCGAGGTTGACCGGGAAGAGGCCGTCGACGGGCGGCTGCGTCGCTACTACCGGCTCAACAACGCGGGAGCAGCGGCCCTGCAAGCCCAGGCCGAGCGACTGCATCGGCATGCCGCGGCGGCCGACACCCAGCTGAGCAGGCGCCTCGGTGATGCCCTGAGTTTCGGGACGGTGACCGCGTGACCGCCTCCGTCTGGTCGAACGACGACCGCAGTCTCGAACGCCACTACCGCACGCTGCTGCTGGCGTACCCGGGCCGGCACCGGCGGCGGTACGGCCCCGAGATGATCACCATGCTCCTCGACATGGCGGCGCCCGGGCAGCGTCGCCCCCGCCCCGGTGAGGCCCTGCACCTGCTCGGCAGCGGCCTCCGACAGCGGCTCCGCCTCCCCGCGCACCGCCCCCTCGCGGTGATCGCGGCGGTCCTCCTGGCCCTGACACTCGGTGCGTTCGGCGGGGCCGCCGGGTCGTGGGCGGGTGCGCAGACGTTCACCGACCTACCCGACGACGCAGCGGCCGCCCGCCTGGCCCAGCAGGCCAGCGGTGCCGCCGGCGATCCTGTCCTCCTGCGCAGTCCGTCGCCGTGGCTGGAGGAGTCGATCTCGACGGTGACTGAGGTCGATGGCAACTGGAGTGTGGAGCAGGCTCGGCAGCGGTTCGCCGCTGAAGGGTGGTCGGTCTCCGACATCGCACCGCTTGGCGGGCGGGCGGCCGCCTTCGACCCGGAGACCAGATCCCTCGCCGACCTCCCGATGCGAAACTCGATGTTCAGCGCCACATCGGACGGGCTGGTAGTCCAGGTGCGGGGCTTCCTCACCGCCGAGCACGGTGCGGTCCATGTCAACGGTTGGGCGCAGAGCCAGCCCCTGTTTCTGCCACTGATCGTGCTGGGCATCGTGATCGGACTTGTCGCCGGATGGCTGATCGCCGCGGCCCTGGCATATCGGATCGTGGGGGCGCAGGCCGAACGGCGGCGCAACTCCGCCGCACTCTGGGCCGTCGCACTGATCGCACTCGCCCTACCGGCAGCAGCCCTGTACGGCAACGTGATGCGCGCGTTCCACCATCACGGTGACGTCGGCCCGGTCTTCACCGTGCACAGCGCGTTCACGCCCGGCAGCTACTACCCGTTCGGGCCGACCTGGCAGATTCTCGCCCTGACCATCGCCGGGGCTGTGCTCGCGGGCGCCGCGGTTCTGCTCGCCCGTCCGGGGGCGCAGCCCCAGCCGCGGGAAGCGGCGGTGGCGGGCTGAGACCGCGACCGTCGGTGTCCAACTGCTGGGCCGGGCCCGTCCGTGCAGAAGGCCCGACCCGGGGGCCTTCTGCACGGCTGTCAGTGCTGCTTGGCGTACTCGACGAACGCCTTCCAGGCCGTCGGGTCGACGTGCAGGGTGCCGCCGTCGCGGTCCTTGGTGTCGCGCACCAGCACCACGCTCGGCAGGTTGTCGGCGACCTCGACGCAGGAGCCGCCGTTGCCGCCGGACCGGGTCGACTTGCGCCACTGGGGGGTCAGTGTGCCCATGACTTCGCCACTTCCTTGATCAGCTCGGTTGACTGCCGGCGGGGGAGCGCCTCGTTCCGCACGATCTCCCACGTCTTCGCCAGCTTAGCGACGTCGGTCGACGCGTCGACGAACTGTGCGTTGAGCTGGTTGTCGGCGTGAGCCACCCGCTCGCCGTCCGGCATTTCGGCGATGATGAACTGACCGGCCAGCCCCAGATACATCCCAGCATCGACCGGGACGATGTGCACCTGGATATGCTCCGCCGCCGCCAACTGGGCCAGGTGTTCGCACTGCTCGACCATGAGGCCCGGCTGGTCGAGCACCGGCCGGCGCAGCACCGCCTCGTCCAGCACGGCGATGAGCTGCGGTGGGCGCGGGCGGTGCAGGATCGCCTGCCGCTCCATTCGGGAGGCGACGATCCGGTCCACGTCCTCGGCGTCGAACCGGCCGCCGGCCAGCGTGGCGCGGGCGTACCGCTCGGTCTGGAGCAGGCCCGGCACGTACGCCAATTCGAACCAGCGCAGCGTGGTCGCCTCCCGCTCGAACTCGATCCACTCGCGCAGCCAGGCCGGCTCGGCGTCGAGCCGGGCCAACCCGTCCAGCATGCGCAGGAAACGCCCGCCGGTCTGATGGTGGGTGTCGACCGCCCGCATGTACTCCTTCGTGGGCGGTCGCCCGCCGGTCTCCACCGAGCTGACGTGTGAGCCCGAATAACCGATGCCCCGGCCGAAATCCTCCTGGCTGAGCCCCGTATCGGCCCGGAACAGGCGCAGCTCGTCCAGCACGTAGTCGGTGACTGTCCCCATCGATTCCCCAACCTTCGCTCACTGTGGCTCGGCGCGTCCCTCATGGGTGCTCACCTGGACCGCTGAGCTGCACGGATGACGCGAGCACGTATCGACGGTAGTCGCCTCATCACCACACTGTCACCAATGGCGGGTCCGCTGGTGGCCGGAGTGGCGGCGGGCTCTGCCTCCGGGGTCGCTCCCGTCTCCCCCTTGCGGGAGCGGCCCCTTCATCCGCCGTCAGGAGGACGATGTGCCGAGCTCGTTGGTGTGGTGGCGGTGATGGTGGTGGTCCGGCCGCCCGTCCCACACGTCCCCATCACCCAACTCCACCCGGACCACCCGCCGGCCCGGATGACCGAGCGCTTCCTCTCCTGGGCGAGAGCCCGCGGCTGACGCTCCCCGCAATCGGCCGGGTGGCTGCGTCCAGGGTGCCGCCGGCGTTCTATGGGATCAACTCAGCCATGGAAAGCGCCTCGTCCAGCCGACCAGCGGCCAGGTCGTCGTGACGGATCACGAAACTCGCGTCACTCCGGTAGTAGTGCTCGTTTTCCACCGGGAAGTGGGCGAGCGACACCCACTCACTCGTCAGCCGGTGCGTCTCCCTCTCCACCTGCGAATACCATGTCGCGACCGGGATGACGATCTCGCCGGTCTTCTCGCGCCACGCGAGAGTCTGCTCCGCGAAACTCTTGATCACCTCCGCGTCGGCGTACCCGCCGAGATACGCGCTGGCGTATCCGCTGTCAGGCGGCCAGAGGTCCCTGGCCAGAGCACGGAGTTCGTCCAGGTGCGGCAGGTCACGCTCAAGGTCACGGGCCAACTGCTGCTGGAAGGGCGACAGGTCGTCGTCCTCGTCGTCCTCGTCGTCCTCGTCGTCCTCCTCGTCCTCGTCGTCCGCCCCGAACCAGTCGGGGAACTCCGCGCGCAGCGTGGCGACGACGTCGTACTGCTTGTCGACGGACGGGTGGTCGGTGGGGCCTGCCGCCACTTCGGTATCGGTGCCGACCGGCACATACACGACTCGCCCGTACCTCTGCTCACCGGTGGCGGCGGCCTGCTCATGGTCCAGGAAGAACACCAGCGAGCCGTCCGCCGGCAGGCCGAAGCCATCGACTCTCGGCAGCGCCGCGCAGTCGACCGAGAAGATGAACGGCAACGGGCTGACCCCGTCGGACGGCCAGTCCATGCCCACCGGCAGCCGGGGCAACCCACCGAACTGCCCGACCGGAACACCGCTGGACCCTGCGCTCAACCGGATCGACAAACGGAGGTGCTGGAGGAACCGGCTGACCTCGTCGTCCGGGATGCCCGATGCGAGCGCTGCACGACGAAGCTGCCCCTGATGATCCATGGCGCACCATGCTGCCACGAGGGTCCGACCGGCGACCGGGTGCCCCACGGCCGCACACGCTGTCATCGGCGTCGCTGCCGCCGCCCACCCGGACCACCCGCCGGCCCGGATGACCGAGCGCTTCCTCTCCTGGGTCAGGGCTCGGGGCTGACGCTCGGCCCGCCGACGTTCATCCCGGAAAGTGGATCAGTGGCACCCCGTCGGAGTATCCGGGCCCCTCGCCGGTGAGCACTGCGGCGTCGTGGGTCAGGCCTGCCACGGCTGCCGCGGCCAGGTCGAAACGGCGGGTCCTGCGCTGCCAGAAGGTCAGCTCCGGCAGGTCCTCCGCCCGCTCGGGCAGCAGCGCGCAGGAGGTCAGGGCCAGCAGCTTGTGCAGCAGCGCCAGGTCCTTTCCGGTCGCCATGGTCAACGCTTCGGTCGCTGCCACCACCGGCACCCCGAACCGCACCCCGTCCTCAATCACCTCGTGGACGGGCTCGCCCACGTGCACCGTGCGGAGGACGGCGTATCCCAGCAGAGCTGACCGGTCCAGGATCAGCCGGACCGGTGGTGTCGTCGCCGAGGTCATGCGGCGTCAGCGTGGGGCGCGGCGTCGTCGCCGTTCAACTCCGACTCCATGGCCGCGCGGATCTTGGCGCGCTCGGCCTCGAACCGCTCTGCGGACCACTCAGCTTCCACGCCCAGGCGACGGGCCCGCGCCTCGGCCACACCCTGCTCGCTGACGTGGATGCCAGCGGCGAGCAACAACTCCTTGTGCTGCTCCACCCGCTTGCGCCGACGCACCGACTCGGTGACGTAGGCACTGGCCATGCGGTTGCCCTGGCTCTCCAGGATCTGACTCACGTCCGGGGGAACGGAAATCGTGAAGCGGCGCTGAGGCTCTGTCATACGCGCAGCTTACACCTGTCATACTCCGCCGCGAGCGCGACCAGGACCATGGCGATCTCCGCGACCACCACCGATGTGACAGCCAGGTTTCGCGGCTTCACGGGTGGGGCAGTGTAGCCGCTACAGAGCGTCCGGGCCGGGGTTTCCGCAGCTCACCGGCTCGGAATCGGCTCGCCGTGCGCCGGGGCGCGGATGCCCCTCCCCGGTCTTCGCCGAAGAGAGGGGGAGGGCGATGACAGACCCCGAAACGGCTCGACACCGACGCCGGCCGGTGGTGCGGCTGGGGGCGGCGGCAGCCGCGCTCGCACTCGTCGCACCGCTGGCCGCGTGCGGCGCGGGCGATGCCGGCGGTCCACCGACGATCAACCTGTACTACCCGCCCGAGCAGAACCTGCAGAAGGTCGTCGACGACTGCAACGCGCAGGCCCAGGGTAAGTACAAGATCGCCTACCGGGTGCTGCCCCGGCAGGCCGACGACCAGCGGGTGCAGATGGTGCGCCGGCTCGCCGCCGAGGACACCGGCATGGACGTGCTCGGCCTGGACGTCACCTGGACCCAGGAGTTCGCCAGCGCCGACTGGATCCGGGAGTGGACCGGCCAGGACAAGGCCGAGGTCGAGCAGGGCACCCTCGCCGGGCCGTTGGACACCGCCCGGTACGAGGACAAGCTGTACGCGGCGCCGAAGAACACCAACGTCCAACTGCTCTGGTACCGCAAGGACCTGGTGCCGCAGCCCCCGACAACCTGGGACCAGATGATCAGCGCGGCCCAGCAGCTCAAGGAGCAGGGCAAGCCGTACCAGGTGCTCACCATGGGCGCCCAGTACGAGGGTCTGGTCGTCCTCTACAACACCCTGGCCGAGAGCGCCGGCGGAAAGATCCTCAACGACGACGGCACCAAGGCCGTGATGGACGACGGCACGGTCCGGGCGTTGGAGCAGCTGAAGAAGTTCGCCACGTCGGGCGTGACCTCGCCGTCGTTCAGCAACGCCACCGAGGACCCGGTCCGGTTGGAGTTCCAGTCCGGTGCGGGCGCGTTCCAGGTGAACTGGCCGTTCGTCTACCCGGCCCTCCAGGAGGCCAACCCGGACCTGGCCAAGCAGGTCGGCTGGGCCCGGATCCCCGGCATCGACGAGGGCACCCCCAGCAAGGTCACCATCGGCGGGGTCAACCTGGCGGTCAGCTCCTACTCCAAGCACCCGGAGCTGTCCTTCGAGGCGGCCCGGTGCCTGCGTAGCGCCGAGCACCAGAAGTTCTCCGCCATCAACGACGGCGTGCCGCCGACCATCGAGGCCGTCTTCGACGACCCGGAGATGACCGAGGCGTACCCGATGAAGGACACCATCCTGGAGGAGCTGAAGGAACCGGCAACCCGTCCCCTGACGCCGGCCTACCAGAGCATCTCCACGGTCATGTCGGCGATCCTGTCGCCGCCGTCCGGGATCCGTCCGCAGCAGACCGCCGACGAACTGCGCGGCGCGATCGCCGACGCCCTCCAGTCGAAGGGGGTCCTGCCATGACCCGGCCCGCCACCACGGAACCGTCGCAGCAGACCGACGGTCACCGTGCCACCGTGCCCACCCAGCGCGCCGGCCGTCATAAGCCGCCGCTGAGTGAGAACAAGAAGGCCGAACGCAAGCTCGGCCTGCTGCTCTGCGCGCCGGCCGCGCTGGTCATGATCGCGGTGACGGCGTACCCGATCATCTACTCGGTCTGGCTGTCGTTGCAGCGCTTCGACCTGCGCTTCCCCGACCAGCGTGAGTTCATCGGGTTGGAGAACTACGTCACCGTGCTCACCAACGAGTTCTGGTGGACCGCGTTCGGGGTGACCATGCTGATCACGGTGGTCACCGTGGCCGTCGAGCTGGTGCTCGGCATGGGTCTGGCGATCATCATGCACCGCACCCTGGTCGGGCGCGGCCTGGTCCGCACCTCGGCGCTCATCCCGTACGGGATCGTCACCGTGGTCGCGGCGTTCTCCTGGCGGTACGCCTGGACGCCGGGCACCGGCTACCTGGCCGACCTGTTCAGCGACGGCGCGCCGCTGACCGAACGGGCCAGTTCCCTGGCGATCATCATGCTGGCGGAGATCTGGAAGACCACCCCGTTCATGGCGCTGCTGCTGATGGCGGGGCTGGCGCTGGTGCCGGAGGACCTGCTCAAGGCGGCCTCCACCGACGGCGCGACCGCCTGGCAGAAGTTCACCAAGGTGATGCTGCCGGTGATGAAGCCGGCGATCCTGGTCGCGTTGCTGTTCCGCACCCTGGACGCGTTCCGGGTCTTCGACAACATCTTCGTGTTGACCGCCGGCGGCAACGAGACGTCATCGGTGTCGATGCTCGCCTACAACAACCTGATCCGGGGTCTCAACCTCGGCATCGGCTCGACGATGTCGGTGCTGATCTTCATCACCGTGGCGATCATCGCCTTCGTCTTCGTGAAGCTGTTCGGCACCGCTGCCCCCGGCAGCGACGACGGGGAGAGGCGCTGACATGGCTGTCGAAACCACTGGCAGGGCAAAGCTGCGCTGGGGTCTGCTCGACGTCCTCGTGGTCGTCTTCGCGCTGGTCCCGGTGTTGTGGATCGCATCGTTGTCGTTCAAGACGCCGGCCACCCTCACCGACGGGAACTTCATCCCCCGGGAGTGGACGCTGGACAACTACCGGACCATCTTCGACACCGACCAGTTCGTCCGGGCGTTGATCAACTCGATCGGCATCGCGCTGATCGCCACGCTCATCGCTGTCGTGCTCGGCGCGATGGCCGCGTACGCGATCAGCCGGTTGGACTTCCCCGGCAAGAAGCTCCTGGTCGGCGTCTCGCTGCTGATCGCGATGTTCCCGCAGGTGTCACTGGTGTCGCCGCTGTTCGAGATCGAGCGTCAGCTCAAGATCTTCGACACCTGGCCGGGGCTGATCCTGCCGTACATCACCTTCGCGTTGCCGCTGGCGATCTACACGCTGTCGGCGTTCTTCAAGCAGATCCCCTGGGACCTGGAGAAGGCCGCGAAGATGGACGGCGCCACCCAGGGGCAGGCGTTCCGGCGGGTCATCGCGCCACTGGCCGCGCCCGGGTTGTTCACCACGGCGATTCTGGTCTTCATCTTCTGCTGGAACGACTTCCTGTTCGCCATCTCGCTGACCTCCACCGAGCGGTCCCGTACGGTGCCGGCCGCGTTGTCGTTCTTCACCGGCGCGTCGCAGTTCGAGGACCCCACCGGGGCGATCTGCGCCGCCGCCGTGGTGATCACTGTTCCGATCATCCTGTTCGTTCTCTTCTTCCAGCGTCGCATCGTGTCCGGTCTGACCTCCGGCGCAGTCAAGGGATAGGTGAGTAAGTCATGGCTGACATCGTGCTGGACAAGGTGAGCAAGAGCTTCCCGGACGGGACCGTCGCCGTGCAGGACGTCGACCTGGAGATCGCCGACGGCGAATTCGTCATCCTGGTCGGGCCCTCGGGCTGTGGTAAGTCCACCACCCTGAACATGATCGCCGGGCTGGAGGACATCAGCTCCGGTGAGCTGCGCATCGCCGGGCAGCGGGTCAACGACAAGGCGCCCCGCGACCGGGACATCGCCATGGTGTTCCAGTCGTACGCGCTGTACCCGAACATGACGGTGCGGGAGAACATGGCGTTCCCGCTGCGCCTGGCCAAGCTCGACAAGGAGACCATCGACCGTAAGGTCGACGAGGCGGCGAAGGTGCTGGAGCTGACCTCGCTGCTGGACCGTAAGCCGGCCAACCTCTCCGGTGGTCAGCGTCAGCGGGTGGCGATGGGCCGGGCGATCGTCCGCCAGCCGAAGGCGTTCCTGATGGACGAGCCGTTGTCCAACCTCGACGCCAAGCTGCGGGTGCAGATGCGCACTGTGGTGTCCCGCCTGCAAAAGCAGCTCGGCACCACCACCGTCTACGTGACCCACGACCAGACCGAGGCGATGACCCTCGGCGACCGCGTGGTGATCATGCGCGGGGGTGCGGTGCAGCAGGTCGGGCCGCCGCAGGAGCTGTACGACCACCCGCGCAACCTCTTCGTGGCCGGGTTCATCGGCTCCCCGTCGATGAACTTCCTGCACGCCGCCGTGCAGGACGGCGAGCTGCACACCGCACTGGGTCAGGTGCCGCTCGGTGACCGGGTTCGCCGGGAGCTGGAGGCCGCGGACGCGCCCCGCGAGCTGATCCTCGGCATCCGGCCCGAGCACTTCGAGGACGCCGAACTGGTCGACGACGACACCCGTCGGCGGGGCATGGAGTTCGAGGCGCCGGTGGACATCGTCGAGTCGATGGGCTCGGACAAGTACGTCTACTTCACCGTCGAGGGCGAGAAGGCCAGCGCGGCCGAGTTGGAGGAGCTGGCCGCCGACGCGGGCGCCGCCGACTTCGCCGGTGCCGGCGGCAACCTGGTGACCCGGCTGTCCGCCGAGTCCCCGGTCGCCGAGGGGCAGACGCGGCGGGTCTGGTTCAACCTGGAGAAGATCCACCTGTTCGACCCGTCCAACGGCCGCAACCTCACCCTGCACGAGGGTCGGGCCGCCGGGGCGCTCGCCGACTGACACACCGTCCACCGTGGGGCCGGCGGGTTCGCCCGCCGGCCCTCGTCGTGCCCTGCACGGTGTGTCCGGTCGTGGCAAGGTGGTCGCAGGTCGCGTCGTGAAGCGGGGGGCGGGATGAACCGACGATTGGCCGCACTGGCCAACGCGCACGGCGTTTCCACCTGGTACGAGGATTGGCGGCACCGCCGCGTCGAGGTCGCACCGGAGACGGTGGTGGGCGTGCTGGGGCTGCTCGGCGTGGACGCCACCAGCCCGACCGCGATCGCCGACGCGCTCGCCGCAGCCCGCGCGGTCGACCGGAGCGCGCTGCCGCAGACGGTCGTACTCACCCAGGGCCGCCGCCGGGCGCTGCCCGGCCCGGGGGTGGTGAGCCTGGAGGACGGCGGCCGCCGCGCGGTCGACGGCGAGCTGCCGGCGGACCTGCCGCTGGGTTGGCACCGGCTGACCTGCGCCGATCGGGAGGTGACACTGGTGGTGGTGCCGCGCCGCCTGCCGGTGCCGCCGCGGACCTGGGGGTGGATGCTCCAGCTCTACACGCTCACCTCGGAGCGCTCCTGGGGCATGGGCGACCTCGGTGACCTCGCCGAGTTCACCGGCTGGGCCGGTGCCACCGGGGCAGGGCTGGTGCTGCTCAACCCGCTGCACGCGGTCGGGCCGGCGCACCCGGTGGCCACCTCACCGTATTCGCCGGCCAGCCGACGCTTCGTCAACCCGCTCTATCTGCGGGTCAGCGACACCGCCGCGTACCGGGCGGTGGACCCGGCGACCCGTGCGGTGGTCGACGCGTTGCGCCCCGACCGGGGGCCCCTGATCGACTACGACGAGGTGTGGGCCGCCAAGCGCCACGCCCTGGAGCTGCTGCACCCGTACGCCCAGCCGGTGGATCCTGCCGCGGACCCGGCGCTGACGAGTTTCGCCACCTGGTGCGCGCTCGCCGAGCGGCACGGCAACGACTGGCGGGCCTGGCCGGCGGAGCTGCACCACCCCGACGCCCCGGCGGTCGCCGAGCAGCGTCGGCAGCTCGCCGACCGGGTCGCCTTCCACGCGTGGCTGCAACACCTCTGCGACGAGCAGCTCGACGCCGTCACGGCGGCGGCCCGGTCGGCGGGGATGCCGGTCGGCGTCGTACACGACCTGGCCGTCGGCATCGACCCGGGCGGCGCGGACGGGTGGCAGCTCGCCGACGTGCTGGCCCAGGGTGTGCGGGTCGGCGCGCCGCCGGACGACTTCAACCAGCTCGGCCAGGACTGGGGGCTCGCCGCCTGGCGGCCGGACCGGCTCGCCGCCACCGGCTACGCCGCCTACCGGGACATGCTGCGCCGCGCGTTGCGGCACGCCGGCGGTCTGCGCGTCGACCATGTCGCCGGCCTGTGGCGGCTGTGGTGGGTGCCGCCGGGCGGCGGCGCGGCCGAGGGCACCTATGTGCGGTACGACGCCGAGGCGATGCTCGGCATTCTCGCGTTGGAGGCGCACCGGGCCGGTGCGGTGGTGGTCGGTGAGGATCTCGGCACGGTCCAACCGGCGGTGACCCGGGGGCTGCGGGGGCGCAACATGCTCGGCTCGACGGTGCTGTGGTTCGCGCGTGACGAGGCCGGTGATTTCGTCGCGCCGGCCCGGTGGCCGCGCAACGCCCTCGCCACGATCTCCACCCACGATCTGCCCACCGCGCCGGGCTTCCTGACCGGTGAGCACGTGCGGGTGCGCGACGAGTTGAAACTGCTCGGCACCGACGTGGCGCAGGAGCGGGCCCGCGCCGCCGCCGATCGGGAACGGCTGCTCACGATGCTGCGCGCCGAGAACCTCCTGCCCGAGCCGACACCGCGGCCACCGACCGTAGCTGTCGCCTCCGCGGGTGCAGAGCAAAGGGCGGTTGTCGAGCCGGCGCGGCCCGATGCGACCGCGGCACCCGATGACAGCGAGGTGGTGGTGGCGATGCACGCCGCGCTCGCGGCCAGCCCCACCCGGCTGCTCGGCGTCTCTCTCTACGACGTGCTGGGCGAGGTGCGCCAACCCAACATGCCGGGCACGGTGGACGAATATCCGAACTGGCGGCTGCCGCTGCCGCTCAGCGTGGCGCAGATCCGCGCCGACCCCCGGGTGGGCCGGATCGTCGACCTGCTCAACGCCGCCCGCCCGCACGCCGCCCGACCTGGCCCCGCCGAGGCGGCGCCACCGCCGGGTCAGCTCAGCCAGTCGAAGCGGGCCGGCAGCCCGAGGAAGTCGGCGTAGCGTCCGAGCGCCTGCTCCACCCGGGCCCGCGCGGCGACGTCGAGCGTCGTGAGCGGCTGGATCGTCACGGTGACCGCGGTGCGGCCGATTTTGCGTTTCCACACGCCTACCACCCGGCCCGCGCGGACCACGGTGGCCTGGAAGATGCCGTTGTTGCCCGGCACCACGGCCGCCTGGTGAGCGGGGTCGAGCATCAACGTGCGGTCCCGGAAGCCGAGCAGGTACTCGTCGAAGCCGGGCAACGCCAGCACGTCGTCCGGTGCGGTGCGCGGCGCGTCGGCCAGGGCCGCGTCGACGTACATCGGGGTGCCGTCGACGCGTACGGTGCTCAGCGCGTCGTCGGCGGCGGCCAGGCCACGCCGGGCGTCGGTGAGAGTGAGGCCGCTCCACCCGGCGAACTCGCGGTCGGTGACCGGGCCGTGCCCGCGAACGTAGCGGTGGGCGAGCAGGGCCAACGCCTCGTCCCGTTCCGGCCGGTGGGATGCGGGTGCCCATTCGTCGAGCAGGGCGAAGGTCTGCTCGGTGCCGATGTTCGGTGCCACGCAGGTCACGCCGCGCACGCTCGCAAACCACAGCAGGTGGTAACCCCGTTGCCCGTCGGTGCCCAGGCCGGCTGCCCGCAGGGTGGCCAGGCACTGCGCGCGGGTGAGCCGACCGCCGCCGGCCAGGGCCGCGCCGAGGACGTCGACCGCCCGGTCCGCGTCGGCCTCGGTGAGGCCGAGCTGCGCCCGACGGGTCGCCACGCCGGCCAGCGATCGCACGCCGGTCAGCTCCAGCATCCAACGGGCGTCGGCGGGCGGGACGAGGTGCACGGTGCCCCGCATCGGCCAGGTGCGCAGCGCCTCCCGTCGCTCCAACGCCGCCTGCACGTCGGCGACGCCGCGGCCGGGTAGCCGAGCGCCCAGCGACCACAACCCGCTGGCCAGGTCCTGTGCCTGCATCGCGCCGAACCATTCGACCACCTCGGCGACGGTGCCGGGTCGGGTGCTCGGATGGGGGCGCAGCAGCAGACTCATCATCCGCAGCGCCAGCGCGTCGGCCGCGCTGAGGTCGACAGTCATCGGGCGCTCCTTCTCCGTGTCCGGGCGGCCAGCCTAGGGGCGAACACCGACATTTAGTTGATGGGAGGCGTAACGGCGGTGGTCGGGGGAAAGCGGCTCGCCGGAAGTACGCGCGCCGCGCGTACGGAAGGGATTCTCATGACTGCCGCAAGCGAGCCGGCCCGGGGTGCCGGCGTAACGGCCGGGTCCCGGGGACATCGGGGTGGTGCCCGCGCGAAGACGAGCGCCGCCGCGACGTTCGCCCTGGTCTTCGGCGTGGCCGCGTTGTTCAGCGTGTTGACGGCGATCCTCGCCTGGTGGGGTGTGGTGCTCGGCATCATCGGGATCATTCTGGGCATCGTCGGTCTCAAGATGGCGGCTCGACCCGGGGTCACCGGACGGGGCGTGTCGATCGGCGGCCTGGTGCTCAGCATCATCGCCGTGCTGATCGGTCTCGGACTGGCCGCCGGAATCACCACGTTCGTCAACAACGAGGGCGCGGTGGACCGCCTCCAGACCCAGGTCGACAAGCTGCGCGACAAGCTCGACTGATCCGCGTGCGCGGCGGTCCGGGCCGGCCCGCCACCCGTCGCGGCCGGCCCCAGTAGGGTGGGCGGCGTGCTCCGCCAGGTCACCGCGATCCGCTACGTCACCCCGCTGCGCGAGGGTGGGTCGCTGCCGGGCGTGGTGGAGGCCGACGACCTGGGCACCTACGTGGCGAAGTTCCGAGGCGCCGGGCAGGGCCCCAAGGCGCTGATCGCCGAGGTGATCTGCGGTGAGCTGGCCCGCCGGCTGGGGTTGCGGGTGCCGCCGCTGGTGGTCCTCGCCATCGACCCGGTCATCGGGCGGGCCGAGCCCGACCAGGAGGTGCAGGAGCTGCTGCGCAGCAGCGGTGGGGCCAACCTCGGGATGGACTTCCTGCCCGGGGCGTTGGGCTTCGACCCGGTGGCGCACCCGGTCGACCCGGCGCTGGCCTCCCGGGTGCTCTGGTTCGACGCGTACGTGGAGAACGTCGACCGGAGTTGGCGCAATCCGAACCTGCTCGTCTGGCACCGGGAGCTGTGGCTGATCGACCACGGGGCCTCGCTGTACTTCCACCACAACTGGCCGCGCGCCGAGGCCGCCGTGCACCGGGCCTACCGCGCGGAGGATCACGTGCTGGCGCCGTACGCGTCGCGGCTGGCCGAGGCGGACGCCGAACTGGCCCCCCAGGTCACCCCGGAGCTGCTCACCGAGGTGTTGGCCCTGGTGCCGGGGGAGTGGTTGACCGCCGCCGACTTCGCGACGGCGGACGCGGCGCGCGAGGCGTACCTGGACCACCTGTCCCGCCGGGTCGCCCGTACGGCCGACTGGCTGCCATCGGGGAGCGGGGCATGAGGCAACCCTTCGAGTACGCGCTGATCCGGCTGGTGCCCCGCATCGAGCGCGGTGAACAGATCAACGTCGGGGTGTTGCTCTACTGCCAGCAGCGCGACTTCCTGGCCGCCCGGACCCACCTGGACGCCGACCGGGTTCGCGCGCTGGCACCCGACGTCGACCTGCCGGCGGTGGCCGCGGTGCTCGACTCGTGGGACCGGACCTGCTCCGGGGACGGGCCGGCGACCCGGATGCGGCTCGGTGAGCGGTTCCACTGGCTGGCCGCGCCGCGCAGCACGATGATCCAGACGGGGCCGGTGCACACCGGCCTCACCGTCGACCCGGCGGCCGAACTGGACCGGCTGATGGCGGCCCTGGTCCGCTGAGCGGGGGCGCAAGCCGGGCCGTGGGAACGGTCCCCTGATCGCGCTACGCCAGCGCCGCTGCCGGCGGAGCGCGATCCCCCGTTCAGGTTCCCGGTGCGGGGCGGCGGCTCGATCCCGCCGGCACCGATGGCATCAGGATCGTCGTCCGCGCGAGACGACAGGCCGAAACGACCGAGAAGTTGCGGAAAACTTGAGGCGGCGGACCGGTAGGGAACGTCCGGGCCTCGTTAGCGCGCCTCCGCAGCGGGTAGTCGCGGGAGCTGATCCGAGACGAGAAGGGGACACGTTGATGGCTGCCCAGACGAAGGTAGCGGTGATCTACTACAGCGCCACCGGCATCACCTACCAGATGGCGCAGGCCGTGTGTGAGGCCGCCGGGGACGCCGGTGCGGACGTGCGCCTGCGCAAGGTGCGCGAGTTGGCGCCGGACGAGGCGATCCGCTCCAACTCCGGCTGGCACGCGCACCGCCTGGAGACCCAGGATGTGCCCGAAGCGATGGTCGACGACCTGGCCTGGGCCGACGTGGTGATCCTCGGCGCGCCCACCCGGTACGGCCTGATCGCGGCGCAGCTCAAGCAGTTCATCGACACCACCGGCCCGCTCTGGGCCCAGGGCGCGTTGGCCAACAAGGTCTACTCCGCCTTCACCTCGACGGCGACCTCGCACGGCGGGCAGGAGACCACGTTGACCTCGCTCTTCAACGTGTTCTACCACTGGGGCGGGGTCGTGGTCACCCCCGGTTACACCGACAGCAGCCAGTTCATCGCCGGCAACCCGTACGGCCCCTCGCACACCAGCAACAACGGCGAGATCGCCCCGGACGCGGTGGCGCTGGGGGCCTGCGCGCTCACCGCCCGTCGGGCGGTGCTGCTGGGGACCGCGCTGAAGGCGGGCATGTCCGGCTGACCGGCCGGGGCTGGCTGGGCGACCGGTGACGCGGGCGGGGGCTCTCGGACCCGTCCGCGTCACCGGTCGATGCAGCCCTACCCCGGGCGCGGACGACTATGCGCCACCGCGCGCCGCGGAGAGTTCGTCGGTGCGCGACGCGGGCAGCAGGTCGGTCACCAGCTCGCTCAGCACGGCGAGCCCGTCCGGGCTGAGCACCGACTCCGGGTGGAACTGCACCCCGGCGAAGCCGCGCCCCCGCAGGGCGTGCACGGCGCCGTCGCCCGGGTCGCGCGCCAGCTCCACCGGCCCGTACGCGGTGCTCAGCCGGTCGGCCTCGGCGCGGGCGGTGAACGTCGAGTAGAACCCCACCCGTCGGGTCCGGCCGAACACCGGCACGTCCCGCTGCAACCCCTGGTAGGGGGCGTCGCGGCGGTGCAGTGCCAGCCCCAGCAGCCCGGCCAGCACCTGATGGCCGAGGCAGACCGCCAGGGTGGGACGGCCGGTGGCCAGCAGCCCGGCCAGCAACTCGCGCAGCGCCACCATCTTCGGCTCGTCCGCGCTGCCCGGGTCGCCCGGTCCGGGCCCGGCGACCACCAGGTCGTAGTCGTCGACCGGGCCGCCCACGTGCCACGCTCGGGTGGTCACCGCCAGGCCCAGCGCGCCGAGTTGGTGGGCCAGCATGCTGGTGAAGGTGTCCTCGGCGTCCACGATCAGCGCCCGGCGGCCGACCAGCCCGGGTAGTCCGGGCGCGTCCGGTGACCGCTGGTCCAGCCAGAACCGGGCCAGCGGTGCGTTGCGGGCTGCCAGCGCGTCGTGTACCGCCGGGTCGTCGGCCAGCCGCGCGACCGGCGTGCGGTCGCCGACGGACGCCGCCGGCCCGAGGCCGAGCGCGGCGAGCACACCGGCGGCCTTGGCGTGCGTCTCGGCCACCTCGCCGGCCGCCGTCGAGTGTCGGACCAGGGTCGCGCCGACCGGCACCCGCAGTCGGCCGGTGGGGGAGATCTCGGCGGTGCGGATCAGGATCGGGGCGTCGAGCGTCTGCCGGCCGGCCTCGTCGTGGCCGAGCAGTGCCAGTACGCCCGCGTAGTAGCGCCGGCCCCGCCGCTCGTGCCGGGCGATCACCCGGCAGGCGTTCTCGATCGGGCTGCCTGTCACGGTGGGGGCGAACATCGTCTCGCGCAGCACCTCCCGTACGTCCCGGGTGCCCCGCCCGGCGAGCAGGTACTCGGTGTGCGCCAGGTGGGACATCTCCTTCAGGTACGGCCCGATGACCTGCCCACCGTGCTCGGCGACGGTGGCCATCATCTTCAGCTCCTCGTCGAGCACCATGTACAGCTCTTCGATCTCCTTCGGGTCGGCGAGGAAGCGCAGCAGGGCCGCCCGGTCCGCGACGCCGCCGGGGCAGCGGAAGGTGCCGCTGATCGGGTTCATCAGCACCAGTCCGTCGTCGACGCTGACGTGCCGCTCGGGGCTGGCGCCGACCAGCGTCCGGGTGCCGGTGTGCACCACGAACGTCCAGTACGCGCCGCGCTCGGCGATCAGCAGCCGGCGCAGCGCGGCCAGCGCGGCGCTCAGCGGCGGGCCCTGCACGGTGGCGTGCAGGGCGCGGTGGATGACGAAGTTCGCGCCCTCGCCGTGGCCGATCTCCTCGGACAGCACCCGCTGCACGGTCTGCGCGTACTCCTCGTCGCTGACGTCGAAGCCGGCGTCGGTGGTGTGCACCGGTTCGTCGGGCAGCGCGGCGAGGGCGTCGGTCAGGGTGATCCGCTGGTGCCGGCGGATCTGGAGGAACTCCAGCGGGGCGTCGTCGTCGACGCAGGCGAAGCCGCGCTCGGCGATCTGCCGGTACGGCACCAGGGCCAACGTGCGTGCCCTGGGCGGGCCGGGCGGCAGCGGAAGGTCGCTGAGTTCTTCGGCGGTGTCGAGCGGGCCGGTGAGGAGGTCCAGTTCGTCGGCGCCGTCGCGGCGCAGCAGCGCGAAGGGGCCGGGGTCGACGCCGCAAGCGATGGCGGCGAACAGGTCGGTCAGGTGGGTCATCGGAGTCTCCGTCGGGCTGGGCGGCGCCGTCGGGCGGCCCTGTGGCCGGGAGATCCGGCGACCGCCTCGATGGCGGCCGCGTGATGGGAGCTACGCGCGGGAGGTGGCCGCCGGGTTGGCGGGCCACCAGCAGGTCAGACGCGTGAGCATGTGATCGACCCTACGCGCCCGTCGCCCGGCTGTCACCGGGTAACTTGACCGGCGATGAACATTCTCGCGCTCGACCTGGGGACCTCCTCGGTACGCGGGCTGGTGCTGGACGCGCAGACCCAGCCGATGCCCGGTGCCCTGGCCCGCCGCAAGGTCGACCTCGCCATCGGCGACGACGGCACCGCCACGCTGTCCGGGCGGGACTACCTGGCGAGCCTGGTCGAGTGCCTGGACGAGCTGGCCGAGTCGGGGCACCTGCACGACGTGGACCTGGTGGCGGTCTCCGCCCAGTGGCACTCGGTGCTCCCGCTGGACCGCGACGGCGCCCCGATGGGCCCGGTGGTCACCTGGCTGGACACCCGGCCCGCCCCGGTCGGCGGCACCGCCGGGCCGACGGACCCGGACGGTTTCCACCAGCGCACCGGCTGCTGGTGGCACCGGTCGTACTGGTCGATGCGGTTGCCGTGGTTGCGGGAGCAGTCCGGCACCCCGATCGCCCGGTTCGTCGGTCTGCCCGAGTACGTGTTGGGTGAGCTGCTCGACACGGCACCCATGTCGATCTCCCAGGCCTCCGGGACCGGTCTGCTGGACCTGCGCACCCTGCGGTGGGACGAGGAGGCGCTGACACTTGCCGAGGCGCGCCCGGAGGACCTGCCGCCGCTGGGGGAGCTGGACTGGCACGGCCGGCTGCGGGCCGACCTGGCGCGCCGGTGGCCGCAGTTGGCGCAGGCCCGGTGGTCACCGCCGGTGGGCGACGGCGGAGCGTCGAACGTCGGCTCGGGCTGCGTCGACCCGAGCCGGGCCGCCGTCACCGTGGGCACCTCCGCCGCCGTCCGGCTGATGCAGCGGATCCCGGCCGGCGAGGCGATGCCCCGCCTCCCCGAACGGCTGTGGCGTTACCGGGTCGACCACGACCACGTGGTGACCGGGGCCGCGTACGCCAACGGGGGCAATCTTTTCGCCTGGGCGAACCGGGAGCTGCGGTTGCCCCAGGGCGCCGAGCTGGAGGCGGCGTTGGCGTTGGTGCCGCCGGGTGGTGGCCGACCGGCCGACCCCCGCTTCGGTGGCGACCGGGCGCCCGGGCTGGCCCCGGCGGGCAGTGGTGAGCTGCGCGGCCTGAGCTTCGGCACCACCTCGGTCGACATCCTGGCCGGGCTGATGCAGGGGCTGTGTGAGCTGGTCGCGGAGGATCTCGGGGTGTTGGAGTCCACCATCGACAAACCGGTCGGCGTGGTGTTGGGCGGCGGTGCGGTGGCCGCCTCGGTGTGGTGGCGGCAGGCCTTCGCCACCGCCCTCGCGCCGCGACCGGTGTCGCATCAACGCAATCCGGAGATCGGCGCCACCGGTGCGGCGTTGGTGGCGTTGGGACGCTTCGGTGACGCGATCGGGCTCGCCGACATCGGCCGGACGGACGAGCTGGTTTTGCCGACCACGGCAGGACGTTCCCACCCGCAGTATCCTTCCTGAACCTCGGCCTCGCCCGGGCCGTTGACAGCGGTAGGGAGCCTGGTTGGATGGACTGCGCTCCCCGGACCGCGGTGGACGCGGTAGCACGGAGGAGGCAGGGTGGCGGCAGGTCCCGACCCGGCGAACGGCGCGGTGTCGAACCATCGCCGACGCCGCTTCGACGTTCGCGTCGTTCCGCATCGACGGCGGTCGGCGTTCCGCTTGCGCGACTGGCGGATGAGCACGAAGCTCGCCACCGTTCTGGTCGTGCCGTCGATGGCGTTCCTGCTGCTCGCCGGTGTGCAGACCAGCGCGCTGGTGGGGCGGACGACGGCGTTGAACGACTTCTCCAGCCAGGTCGGCATCGGCCGGCAGATCACCGCGGCGGTGCACCACCTCCAGCAGGAGCGTGACCGTTCGGCGGGGGAGCTGGGTGAGCTGCGTAAGGGTGGTGACCGGCAGACCGCCGCGAACGACCTGAAGCCGTTGCAGGAGGCCAGCGACAAGGCCATCGTGGAGCTCAGCCGGGCGGCCGAGCCACTGGCCGACGCGGACGCGTCCTGGCGGGTCGCCTTCTCCGAGGCCCTTGAAGCGTACGACCAGGTGGTGGACATCCGCGCGGCGATTCCGCCGGCGGTGGTCAGCAGCGAGACCATCCTGGGCAACTACCACCGGGCGATCGGGGCGTTGCTCGACCTGCTCGCCGAACCGACCCCGGGGCAGAACCAGCCGGCGCTGAACGACGCCGTGCTGCGCTACGTCCAGCTGGCCCGGGTCAAGGAACTCTCGTCCCGGGTGCGGGCGCAGCTCTACGCCGCCGCCCGCGCCGGTGCGTACGGCACCGAGGACCGGGTGGTCCTCGCCGACCTGCGCGGGCAGCAACTCACCGCGCTGGGCGCGTTCCGGGTGGCCGCGACCAGCGAGCAGATCCAGCGCTACGACGAGACGTCGGTGTCGCCGATGTTCCTGGTCGCCACCGGTCTGGAGGAGCGCAGCCTGTCCTCGGGTGGCGGGTCGCCGCAGGTGCTGCCGTCGGAGCAGTGGTGGTCGGCCAGTCAGCAGCGCCAGGAGTTGCTGCGCCAGCTTGAGGCGGGCGTGCTCGACGACGCCGTACGGCAGGCCGAGCAGGCCAGCGACGATCAGCTGCGGACGACCCTGCTGGTCGTCGGCGGGGTGGTCACGGTCCTGCTGGCCGCCCTGCTGATCTCGTTGTTCATCGGTCGGTCGGTGGCCCGTTCGATGCGGCTGCTGCGGAGCCAGGCGTTGCGGATCGCCCAGGTCGAGTTGCCGGACACGCTGGACCAGTTGAAGAGCGTCACCGGCGGGGTGCCCCGCATCGAGGTCGCGCCGGCGGTGGTCCGCTCGCTCGACGAGCTCGGTGAGTTGGCCGAGGCGTTCGTGGCGGTGCACCGCAGCGCGGTCACGGTCGCCGTGGAGCAGGCGATGATGCGGCGCAACGTCAACGCGATGTTCGTCAACCTGGCCCGACGTAGCCAGGTGCTGGTGGAGCGTCAGCTGGAGCTGCTGGACGACCTGGAGCGCGAGGAGAGCGACCCGGACCAGCTGGAGAATCTGTTCAAGCTCGATCACCTGGCCGCCCGTATGCGCCGTAACGACGAGAGCCTGCTGGTGCTCGCCGGCACCGACTCCACCCGCCGGTGGAACCGGCCGGTCGGCCTCGGTGCGGTGCTGCTGGCCGCCGCCGCCGAGATCGAGCAGTACCAGCGGGTCCGGATCGACTCGGTGGCCGACGTGTACGTGGTCGGGCACGCCGTCGGCGAGTTGGTGCACCTGCTGGCCGAGTTGCTGGAGAACGCCACGGCCTTCTCCCGTCCGGACACCGTCGTGGTGGTGACCGCCCGGGTCGAGGAGGGCGCTTCGCTGATCGAGATCGTCGACCGTGGTCTGGGCATGAGCCCGGCCGCGTTGGTCCAGGCGAACGAGGTGCTGGCCAGCCCTCCGGCCGCGGACGTCGCGGCGGTGGAGCGGATGGGGCTCTTCGTGGTCAGCCACCTGGCGGCCCGGTTGGGCGTACGCGTGCGGTTGGAGGGCGGCGAGGACGGCCTGGTCGCCCGGCTCGCCCTGCCCGCGCTGTTGCTGGCCCCGGCGGGCACCGTGGAGTTGGATGCGCCTCCGTCGGCACGGATGCTGGCGGCGAGCGCGGCGCGGGGGGTGGCTGCGCCGCCCGGGGCGGTCCGTCCGGCGGCTGCCCCGGTGCCGGCCGCCGCGGTGCGGGACATGCCGGTGGCCGGCCGTCCGCCGGGCGTCGGCGTGCCGCGCCAGGGCCGCCCGGTGCCGCTGCGCGCCGAGGACGTGTTGACCCCGGCCGCTGCTCGGGGTGGCGGCGGGGGCTGGTATTCGCGGCAGGGCCCGAGCGCGCCGGCGGTGCCCGCGCCGGCGGCACCGCCGAGCATCCCGGTGACCGCCGGCACCAATGAGCGCGGCTTGCCGGTGCGGGTGCCGATGGCGCAGTTGAGCGCTGTCACCCGTTCGGCACAACCAATGTCGGCACCGACCCGCACCGACCCGGACCCGGAGGCGGTCGGCGGCATGCTCTCGCGGCTCTACAGCGGAGTACGGCGCGCCGAGGCTGAGGACACCACCGAGATACCCGTGCCACCGTCCGGGGGGCACGACGAAGGGGGACGACGACAGTGACGACGTTGAGCCAGGAGGCGCGTGACCTGAGCTGGCTGGTGAGCGCGTTCGCGGAGCGGGTGCCGGGTGTGGCGCACGCGGTGGTGGTCTCCTCTGACGGGCTGTTGGTGGCGATCTCCGATCACCTGCCGAGGGACAACGCGGACAAGCTCGCCGCGGTGACCTCCGGGCTGATGAGCATCACCGCGGGCGCGGCCCAGATGTTCGACGGCGATGTCGTCAAGCAGACGGTGGTGGAGATGGGCCGTGGCTACTTCCTGGTGATGCAGATCCGCGACGGTTCGATCCTGGCCACGTTGGCCGCCGGTGACGCGGACATCGGCGTGGTGGGCTACGAGATGGCCCGGCTGGCCAAGCAGGCGGGGGAAATGCTCACCCCGGCCCTGCGGGCGGAGTTGCAGCAGGCGCTGCCCCGCTGAGTGAGCCGGCTGAGGCCCGGACGGTGACGGCTCACCCGAGCCGAGCCGTCCGGGCCCGGACGTCCGGGTGGCGGGGAGTTCAGAAGCCGCCGTCGGCGATGACGGAGCGGTACCAGGTGGCGCTGTTCTTGAGCACCCGCCGCTGGGTGGGGTAGTCCACGTAGACCAGACCCCAGCGCTGGTCGTACCCCTGGTCCCATTCGAAGTTGTCCAGCAGTGACCAGACGTGGAAGCTCTCCAGCGGCACTCCGTCGGTGATGGCCCGGTGGGCGGCTGCGAGGTGGTCGCGCAGGAAGCTGATCCGGCCGGTGTCCTGGACGGTGTCGTCCGCGTCCAGCGTGTCCGGTGTGGGTAGCCCGTTCTCGGTGATGGTGAGCGGGATCGGGCCGTAGTCGCGGGTGATCCGGGTCAGCAGGTCGTACATCCCCTCGGGGTAGATCTGCTGCCAGTCGGCTTCGGAGGTCGCCCAGCGGTGCTCGGTGCCGCCGTCGGCGGTGACGTAGATCGGGGTGTAGTACTGCACGGCCAGCAGGTCGACGGGCGCAGAGATGATCTTCAGGTCGCCGTCGCGGATGCCCTGGACCATCCGGCTCTGCGGGCCCAGGTCGGCCAGCAGGTCCTCCGGGTAGCTGCCCTTGAGCAGGGAGTCGAGGTAGAGGCGGTTCTCATAGCCGTCGTAGAGGTGGGCGGCCGCAGCGGCCTGCGGGGAGTCGTCCGCGGGGTAGCAGGGGTGCAGGTTGAGCGCGGGGCCGATCCGGCTGTCGCTGCCGGTGGCGCGCAGCGCCTCGACGGCGAAGCCGTGGGCGAGTTGCAGATGGTGGGCGACGAGGTAGGCGGCGTCCGGGTCCTGCCGACCGGGGGCGTGGTGGCCGGTCAGGTAGCCGTTCTGCACCACGGTCTTGGGCTCGTTGATGGTGAGCCAGGCCGGCACCCGGTCGCCGAGGGCGCGGAAGACCACGTCGGCGTAGTCGGCGAAGCGGTGGGCGGTGTCGCGTGATTCCCAGCCGCCGGTGTCCTGTAGCGCCTGGGGGAGGTCCCAGTGGAACAGGGTGGCCATCGGGGTGATCCCGCGTTCGTGCAGACCGTCGAGGAGGCGGCGGTAGAAGTCGAGGCCGCGCTGGTTGGGCGTGCCGGTGCCGTCGGGTTGGATCCGGGGCCAGGAGATGGAGAAGCGGTAGCTGCGCAACCCGAGGTCGCGCATGAGGTCGAGGTCCTCGGCGTACCGGTGGTAGTGGTCGATGGCCACGTCGCCGGTGTCGCCGTTGCGGGTGCGCCCCGGGACGCGGCTGAAGGTGTCCCAGACCGACTCGCCGCGCCCGTCCTCCTTGGTGGCGCCCTCGATCTGGTACGCGGAGGTGGCCGCGCCCCAGCCGAAGTTCTCCGGGAAGCGCAGCGGGCCGGCGGGCCCGATAGGTATCGACATGGATTCTCCTCATGGATACGGGGCCACCGCCGAAGGTTTCGGGAGCGCTCCCATGATAGGGCAGACGCTGCCGGCCGGTCAGCCGGTCGTCATGACGGCCGGCGCTGGCGGATGGGATGCGGGTGTGGCCCCGAGCAGCGAACGAGGCCGTCCGGGCGGCGCGGCGCGCCTGTCCCGTCGGCCTCTTTTCCTATCGTCTACGGGGGTTTAGTGTGGGGACGGGGGAGGGCAACCCCCGTCCCCACCGTAACTGCACACACACGGGCGGAATTTGGGTCCTGCCGTGCGTGTCGCGCGGGAGCCGGGCCACGCGAGTGGCTCTGGTTCCACCTCCCTCCCTGTGGCGGGACGATGGCTGACGACGGCGTCCGGGCTGGCCCGTCGTCGGCCCTCGGTTGGTTCCCTGGGCCCGTCGGGACGACCCCAGCGATCTTCTTGTTGGAACCTTGTCGATGGAAGCGCTCCCATCGACCGATGTTGCGACTGTAACGCCCGTCACGCCTTTGTGAAAGCCCCAAAACGAGATCGAAACAAGGAGCTGATCCGGCGCTCCGTGCGCTTGTTGTGGGAGCGCTTCCATGGCACACTGTCGATTCGACGCGACAGGAGCCACATCGCGCGAGTGCGGGTCCACCGAGGGCAGCCGGCAGCACCAGCTCCGGTCACGGTCACCCGATCAGCCGGCGGGACCCCCTCCCGTGCGGGCCGCACCGCCCTACCCCCGGCCGGGCCCGGGGAAGACCACCTTCCCGGCGCCTCGACATCCCCGCGGACCACCACCCACGCGGGCAGGCGCCTCGCCGGGGACCACCCCGGCCTGGTCCGAGGAGACACCGCGCACATGAGACAACTGGCACGACGCCGTCGAGTGGCGATCATCGCCGCCGCCGCGCTCGCCATCGGCGGGGTGACCCTGCCCGCTGGCGCCGCACAGGCCGCGCCCGCCTGCGACGTGGTCTACGCGACCAACGACTGGAACACCGGCTTCACCGCCAACATCACCATCAAGAACCTGGGCGACCCGATCAACAACTGGACGCTCAAGTGGACCTTCCCGAACAGCGGTCAGCGGGTCACCCAGGGCTGGTCGGCCCGCTACAGCCAGTCCGGCAGCGAGGTCACCGCGACCAACGAGTCGTACAACGGCAACCTGGCCACCGGGGCCTCCACCACCATCGGCTTCAACGGCGCCCACACGGGGAGCAACCCGAAGCCCACCTCGTTCACCCTCAACGGCACCCCCTGCAACGGCACCCCGGCCAACCAGCCGCCGACGGTCTCCCTCGGCCTGCCGTCCGGTCCGTTCACCGCGCCGGCCGACGTGCCGCTGACCGCCACCGCCAGCGACCCGGACGGGACGATCAGCAAGGTCGAGTTCTACCGCAACGGCCTGCTGATCAACACCGACACCACCGCGCCGTACGCCTACACGCAGGAGGACCTGCCGGCCGGCAGCTACACCGTCCAGGCCAAGGCGTACGACAACGCCAACGGCATCGGGGTCGACGAGAAGGCGTTCACCGTCGGCACCGCGAGCGGCCCGACGCTGATCGCCACCCCGTCCGCGGTGAGCGTCAACGAGGGTGGCACCACCACCTTCAACCTGAAGCTCAGCGCCGCGCCGACGGCCAACGTGCCGGTCACCCTCACCCGCAGCGGTGACTCCGACGTCACGGTCTCGCCGAGCACCGTCACGCTGACCCCGAGCAACTGGAACACCGGGGTCACCGTCACGGTCGCCGCGGCGGAGGACACCGACACCGTCGGCGGCGCCGCCACGATCACCGCCTCCGCCACGGGTATCGCTTCGCTGGCGGTCACCGCCACCGAGATCGACAACGACGCCCCGGGTGGCGACAACGCCTACATCGCGAAGTTCCTCGAGCAGTACGGCAAGATCAAGAACTCGGGGTACTTCAGCCCCGAGGGCGTGCCGTACCACTCGGTCGAGACGCTGATCGTGGAAGCCCCCGACCACGGTCACGAGACGACCTCCGAGGCGTTCAGCTTCTGGCTCTGGCTGGAGGCGAACTACGGGCGGGTCACCCAGAACTGGGCCCCGTTCAACAACGCCTGGACGGTGATGGAGAAGTACATCATCCCGACGCACGCCGACCAGCCGACCTCTGGCTCCGCCGGCACGCCGCAGTACGCCGCGGAGTACAACCTGCCCAGCCAGTACCCCTCGGCGCTGGACCCGAACGTCCCGGTCGGCCAGGACCCGCTCCGCTCGGAGTTGCAGTCCACCTACGGCACCGGCGACATCTACGGCATGCACTGGCTGATCGACGTCGACAACACCTACGGCTTCGGCCGCTGCGGTGACGGCACCACCAAGCCGGCCTACATCAACACCTTCCAGCGGGGCACCCAGGAATCGGTCTGGGAGACCGTCCCGCAGCCGTCCTGCGACACCTTCGCGCACGGCGGTCAGTACGGCTACCTCGACCTGTTCGTCAAGGACACCGGTGCCCCCGCCAAGCAGTGGAAGTACACCAACGCCCCGGACGCCGACGCCCGCGCCGTGCAGGCCGCGTACTGGGCGCTGACCTGGGCCAAGGCGCAGAACAAGCAGGCCGACGTCGCAGCCACCATCACCAAGGCCGCCAAGATGGGCGACTACCTGCGGTACGCGATGTTCGACAAGTACTTCAAGAAGATCGGTAACTGCGTCGGGGCGAGCGCCTGCCCCGCCGGCAGCGGCCGGGACTCCGCGCACTACCTGCTGTCCTGGTACTACGCCTGGGGCGGCGCGTACGAGACCAGCCAGAACTGGTCCTGGCGCATCGGCTCCAGCCACAGCCACTTCGGCTACCAGAACCCGTTCGCGGCCTGGGCGCTGACCAACACCCCGGAGCTCAAGCCGCAGTCGTCGACCGCGGTCTCCGACTGGACCAAGAGCTTCGACCGGCAGCTGGAGTTCTACACCTGGCTGCAGTCCGCCGAGGGCGGCATCGCCGGCGGTGCCACCAACAGCTGGGACGGCCACTACGGCCAGCCGCCGTCGGGCACCAGCACCTTCTACGGCATGTTCTACGACGTCGACCCGGTCTACAACGACCCGCCGTCGAACCAGTGGTTCGGCATGCAGGCCTGGTCGATGCAGCGCATCGCCGAGCTGTACCTCCAGACCGGCAACGCGAAGGCCAAGGCGCTGCTCGACAAGTGGGTGCCCTGGGCGATCGCCAACACCACCCTCGGCACCAACTGGTCGATCCCGTCGGACATGGCGTGGAGCGGTCAGCCGACCACCTGGAACCCGTCCAACCCGCAGCCCAACACCAACCTGCACGTCGAGGTCACGGTGAAGGGCCAGGACGTCGGCGTCACCGCCGCCTACGCCCGGACCCTGATCGCGTACGCGGCCAAGTCCGGCAACGTGGCGGCGAAGGACACCGCCAAGGGGCTGCTCGACGCGCTGTCGGCCGCCAGCGACACCAAGGGCGTCTCCACCACGGAGAAGCGTGGCGACTACCGGCGCTTCGACGACGTCTACAACGCGTCCACCGGGCAGGGCCTCTACGTCCCGTCGGGCTGGACCGGGGAGATGCCGAACGGCGACGCCATCGCCGCCGGCAAGAGCTTCCTCGACATCCGGTCCTTCTACAAGAACGACCCGGACTGGCCCAAGGTGCAGGCGTACCTGGACGGTGGTGCGGAGCCCGAGTTCAACTACCACCGGTTCTGGGCGCAGGCGGACGTCGCCATGGCGTACGCCGACTACGGCAGCCTGTTCCCGAACGGCTGAGACGACCCGGGGTGGGTGGCGTGGACCCCGCCCACCCCGGGGTCCGGCCCCGGTCCGGGGAACGACGGACCGGGGCTGGCGGACGGCCTGACACCCACGGTCAGGCCGGGGTGGGCCGGCCATCTGGCCGACGCAGCGGATCGGCCGGCCCGCCCCACCGCCCGGACTGAAGCTAGCCGCGAAAAAGCCCAGAAATTCGGGCCGTCGCGGGATCACACCGAGGCACGTGACGGAGTAACGTACGTCACCGGAGAGGCCGCTCCCCCCGTGGCGGCCTCTCCACTTTTTTTGCCCCGCATCCGGCCGCGCCCGGCCCGGTCAGCGCGGCGGCGCGACCGGGTGACGCAGCCCCGGGTGCCCGGCCGGCAGCGACCGCCGCAGCACCACCCAGCTCAGCGCCAACGCCGCGGCGACCAGCGGCCAGGTCAGCGCCACCCGGGCCACCACCAACGCGAGCACCTGCCCACCCAGGTACAGCGGCACGAACACGGCCACGCGCAGCAGGTAGGTCGCCGCCCACACCCAACTGGCCCGGCCGTACCCGCGCAGCAGCACCGGGTCGCGCCGCCACCGGGCACGCTGGCCCAGCACCGCGCCGACCAGCACGCCGAGCAGCGGCCAGCGCACCACGATGCTGACCGTCCACGCCAGAGCGCTCGCGGCGTTGGAGAGCACCTGGATCAGAAAGAAGTCCTCCGCCCGGCCGGTGCGCACCGCGACCAACGCCGCGACGCAGACCGCCAGCAGCCCGATCAGCACCGAGCGCGGCCGATCGCCCCGACGCAGGCGTACGCCGGCCACCACCGCGCCCACTGCCAGCGCCGCACCGACCCCGCCCCAGAGCGACTCGCCGCCCAGCAACCAGCCCACCGCGAACGCCAGCGGCGGCAGTGTGGCATCGATGGCACCGCGTCGCCCGCCCAGCAGATCCGTCAGCGACTCGGCCCGCGCCGGCGCTGCCGCAGCGGTGTCCGCGTCGGCCCGCGCCGGCCCTGTCGACCCCGCGTCGGTGCCGCTGAGCTGCCCCTCGCCGGGCTCGGTCGGGCCGCTGTCGCGCTCCGGAGTTTCGCTCACCACCGCCTCCTCGCCTCCGGCACAACCTAACCGGCGATTGACGGCGGGCCACCGCTTGGGCCGCTGACACCTGCCGCTACGGTGTGCGGATGCGCGCGACGGCACGGGGTTGGACCGCGGTCTGGTTGGTCGTACTGGCCCTGGTTCAGGCTGCCGCCTTCCTCGCCGTATGGCGGGTGGCCGTGCACTTCGAGATCGGCCAGTGGGTGGACACCGTCGCCCTCACCGGCAACCGGATCGGGCAGGACACCATCGACGGTCCGGTCGACCGGATCCTCAACGCGATGTCGGTGGTCTCGCTGCTGGCCGCCACCGCGATGATCGGGTTCATCGCGCTGATCCGGGGGCGGATCGCCCTGGCGATCACCGCGACCCTGCTGATCGCCGGCGCGAACGTCACGACGCAACTGCTGAAGTACGGGCTGAACCGGCCCGACTACGGTCTCGACCCGGAACGCGCCGCGGTGGGCAACAGCCTGCCCAGCGGGCACGCCACGGTGGCCGCCTCGGTGGCGGTCGCCCTGATGCTCGTGCTGCCCCGCAAGGTGCGGGCCGCCGGTGCGTTCATCGGTGCCGCCTACGCCGCCGTCGCCGGAGTCAGCACCCTCTCCGCCGGCTGGCACCGGCCCAGCGACGCTGTCGCCGCGTACCTCGTGGTGGGTGTGTGGGCGGCGTTGGCCGGGCTGCTCCTGCTGGTCACCCAGCGGGAGCAGGCCGAGATCGCCCCCGGCGACGCGCACCGCGTCGCGGCGCTGGTGCTCGGGGTCGGCGGTGTGCTCGCCCTGGTCGCTTGCGGGCTCTCCCTGTCCTGGTTGCTGGACCTGCGCGGCACCGGGCCGCAGGAGCTGTCCCGCCGCCCCCTGTTCGTCGGGTACGCGGGCAGCGCCGCGGGGATCGCCGGCACGATGGCGGTGGTGATGGCGCTGGTGTTGACAGTCGTGCACCGGCTGGTGCCCCGGGTCAAGGGCTGAGCCGACCGACGGAGTCGATCCGGGCGCGCGGTCGGGTCAGCTCGCGGAGCGCGGGGCGGGGACGTGCGGCGCGACACCGCGCAGGTGCGTCAGCACCACCGGGTCGATCCGCCCCGGCACCAACCGCTCCTCCAGGTTCTCGATCCCGGCCCAGGAGATCAACGCCGCTTCCGTCCCGCCCTCGTGGACCGGATGGCCCAGCGCGGCGAGCAGCGCCGCCACCTCGGCGGCGACCGCGCCGCTCAGGTCGAGCAGGGTGGCCGGGTCGGGCCGGCCGAACAGCATGGTGTGCACCGCGAGCAGGCGACCCAGCTCGGCGACCGGGTCCGGGTGGTCGTCCACGCGCAGGTCCACCACCACGTCGCTGGTGCCGCCGTACCCGCCGCCCCGCTCGACCACCAGCAGCCCGGCGCTCTGCCGGCCCCGCCGGTCGCCGCCGGCCTCGTCGCCGGCCCGCAGCGCGGCGACCAGCCGCTCGGCGAACGGCAGCGCCGTGCCCGCCTGCCAGGCCGTACCGAGGGCGTCGACGACCTCCGGCCCGGTGAGGATGTTGCCCTGTGCGGCCCAGCCGTCGCCGGTGCGGCCGCCGGCCCACGGATGGCAGGCCGGCCCGGTCCAGCTGGCACCCGCGCCGCTGGCCCCCACGACGCCGAGCTGGCGGTGGTCCCGCTCGGGGTCGGCGGCGATCAGCCCGGCCACCACGTCGGCGGCGGCCACCCCGGTGCGCAGCAGGGTGAGGCCCTGGGGTCGGTAGGCGGGGTTGGCGTGCGCCTGGGTGGCCAGCGCGCCCACCTCGGCGGCGGCGGCCGGCACCAGGGCCCCGGCGGCGAGGAACTTGCTGGCGACGGCAACGCCGTGCAGGCGGCCGTCGGCGGAGCGGGCGACGATCGAGAAAGTCACCGGCCGAGAGTAACCTCCCGCGCCGCCCCGACATCGGCCCGCGCTGCTCAGAACGGCGGCGCGGCGGCCTCCGGTGGGGCGCCACGGGCCCGGCGGGCGTCGGCCACCGCGACCGCGGCCAACACCAGCGCCCCGACCCCGGTGGCGACCACACCCGGCAGGAACAGCAGCGGCACCGCCGAGGCCACCAGCACCAGCAGGGCGATCCACCGGGACGGGGAGACCCGGGAGAAGACCTCGTACTCCAGGCGGGCCCGCCCGGCCAGGAACAGGGCGGGGCCGCCGAGGACCATGGCCAGCCAGGGCCCCGGGATCCGCTCCAGCGGATGATCGATGATCAGCTCGTACCCGACCGCGGTGGCGGCGAGACCGATCACCATCACCAGATGGGTGTCGGCCGCCGACCGGCCGATGGAGGCGGGATGGCGGGCCTTCATCACCGCCTCGCCCAGGATCCGCCCGGCCCGCTGCACGTAGATGCGCCACAACATGACCGAGGTGGCGAGCGCCAGCGCGAACGCCCAGGCGTGCCCGCTCCGGTACGGCCCCCGGCTGTAGGCGAACCCCGCCACCAGGATCGTCTCGCCCAGCGCGACGAGGAAGAACTGCTGGTACCGCTCGGCCAGGTGTTCACCGGCGATCTCCCACTTGGAGATCGTCGAACGACCCAACCCGGGCACCGGCCAGCCACAGCGGCCGGCCACGTACTCGATGGTCAGCGCCACCACCCAGAACACCACCTGCGCGTTCGTGCTCAACAGCGAGCCGCTGATCCAGAACACCCCGCTGACGGCGTAGATCACCGCCATGCGCACCTTCAGCCGGCGGTACGGGTGCGCACCCAGCGCGATCGACAGGATCACCGGCCGGCTCACCTGCGCGACCACGTACGCCACCGCGAACATCAGCGCGGTCTCGCTGAACGCCCGGGGGACCGCCACCCCCATCACCATGCTGCACACCAACGCGGTGACCACCACCGTCTGCAACGGCACCCGGTACGGGTCGTACCGGCTGGTCGTCCACGCGGTGCCCTGCCAGACCGCCCAGAGCGCGAGCAGCAACAGCAGTGTCTTGCCGCTGCCGGTGACCGTCCCCCAGCCGTGCTCCCCACCCGGGACCTCGGTGAGGTCCTCGAACGCGCGCGCCGAGATGCGGGTGAGCGCGAAGACGTACACCAGGTCGAAGACGAGCTCCAGGAACGTCGCCCGGCCGGGCGTGGTCACCGCAGGGACCGGCTCCAGGTGTCCCGCCCCCCTGGAACCCATGGTCAGCGACCTGCGCCGTCGGTCCGGTCCACCTCGAAGTGGTAGCACTTCCCACCGGCCGCCCGGCCGGAAACCGGCGATTATGCCCAACCCGAGGATCTTGCCCGGACCCCGGTCAACGGGCACGATCGATCGGTGACGAATCGATGGGGCATGACGGTGCCATTGGGCGGGATCGCGTTGGCGCACCACGACGCGGCCTACGCGGCCCTCGAGCGGGCCGGGTTCACCGACGTCTGGTCGTCCGAGGTCGCCGGGGCCGACGCGTTCACCCCGCTGGCGCTCGCCGCGGCCTGGCAGCCCGGGCTGCGGCTCGGCACCGCGGTCACGCCGGTCTTCACCCGGGGCCCCGGGCTGTTGGCGATGAGCGCGGCGGCGCTGGCCGAAGCCGCGCCGGGCCGGTTCTCGCTCGGCATCGGCGCGTCCTCACCCGTGCTCGTCCAGGACTGGAACGCGGTGCCGTTCGAGGAACCGTTCCGCCGCACCCGCGACGTCCTGCGTTTCCTGCGCGCCGCGCTGCGCGGTGAGACGGTCGACGGCGCGTACGACACGTTCGCCGTACGCCGGTTCACCCTGGAGCGACCGCCGGCGGTGCCGCCGCCGCTGCTGCTCGCCGCCCTGCGCCCGGGGATGCTCCGGCTGGCCGGCGCGGAGGCCGACGGGGTCATCCTCAACTGGCTCAGCCCCGACGACGTGCCACGGGCCCTCACCGAGGTGGGTGAGCGCCGCCCCGGCTTCGAGGTGGCCGCCCGGATCTTCGTCTGCCCCACCGAGGACGTCACCTACGCCCGGGCGTTGGGCCGCCGGCTCATCACCAGCTACCTCACCGTTCCGGCGTACGCCGAGTTCCACCGCTGGCTCGGCCGCGACGAGGTGCTCGCGCCCATGTGGGCGGCCTGGGCCGCCGGTGACCGGCGCGGCGCGAGCGCGGCCGTGCCGGACGACGTGGTCGACGCGTTGGTGCTGCACGGTTCGCCGCAGCGGTGCCGGGCCGAGGTACGCCGCTACGCCGACAACGGTGTGGACGTGCCGATCATCGCGTTGCTGCCCACCCCCGAGGTCACCGCCGGCGGCGCGACCGCGCTGCTGAGCCTCATCGCCCGGTTGGGCACCAACCTGGTGGAGGCGTCCGCGTGAACCTCACCGACCGGATCGTGGTCGTCACCGGCGGGGCCGGAGGCATCGGCGCGGCATTGTCGCGCCGGTTCGCCACCGAGGGCGCCGCGGCCGTGGTGGTCGCCGACCTGGACGCCGACGCGGCCCGCGCGGTGGCCGAAGGAATCGGCCCGGTCGCGCACGCCCGCGCCCTCGACGTCACCGACGAGGAGCAGGTCCGCGCGGTGGTCGCCGACACCGAGCAGCGGTACGGCCGGATCGACCTGTTCTGCGCCAACGCGGGGGTGACCACCGGCGGGGGGGTGGAGGTCGACGACGCCGGCTGGGACCGCGCGTGGCGGGTCAACGTGCTCGCCCATGTCTACTCGGCCCGCGCGGTGCTGCCCGGAATGCTCGCCCGGGGTGGCGGGCACCTGCTGCACACCTGCTCGGCGGCGGGTGTGCTGACCGCGGTGGGCGACGCGGCGTACACCGCGACAAAGCACGCCTCGGTGGGTTTCGCCGAGTGGCTGGCCATCACCTACCGGGACCGGGGCATCCGGGTCAGCGCGCTCTGCCCGCAGGGGGTGGACACCCCGATGCTCGCCGACGGCCTCGCCGAGGGTCACTTGGGCGCCCGGGTGGTGGCCGCCTCCGGGGCGGTGCTCACCCCGGACCAGGTCGCCGAGGCGGCCATCGCCGGCCTGGCCGAGGAACGGTTCCTGATCCTGCCGCACGCCGAGGTCGCCGACTACGCGCGCCGCCGCGCCGAGGACCCGGACGGCTGGCAGGCCGGCATGCGCAAACTCATCCGCCGGCTCACCGCCTGACCGGCTACCGCACCGGAACGCCCCGCCGCCTCCGGGGGCGTTGCCGCCGGTGATCAAGAAGTTTGCGTCAGGAACGGGCCTCAGGGTGACGCAAACTTCTTGATCACCGGGGGGATTGGCGGGCGCGGCGCAGGGGGGAGGGGTGGATGGACCAGAGCAGGCGGCCCCACCAGGGGCGCGCGGAGCGCAGGGTGTCCACATAGGCGCTGGCCACCTCGGCGGCCCGGGCGGCCTGCTCGGGCGTGGTGGCGCCGGGAGCGAAGCCCACCTGGTTGAGCAGGGTCGCCAACTCGTCGACGGCCGGCCCGTCGACGGTGTCGCCCTCGCCGGGGCCATCGGCTCGGGCGTCGGCGAGGGCCTGGCGGGCGTGCCTGGCGACCTCCGTGGCGGCCAGGTCGTCCCCGACTGGTCTCCCGGCCAGCCGCAGCGCGTCGGTGACCTCCCGCCAGGCGCCGGCGATGCGCTGGCCGGGGTCGCCGCGCCCGAGCCGGCTGCGGGTGAGGGAACGGCGCATCGCCACCAGGGTGAGCAGGAGTGCCCCCACCACCAGCAGCAGACCGCCGCTGCCGCCGGCCACCAGCACCGGGGTGGGAACCCCGTCCCTGCCGGGCGGGGCGTCGGCGGCGGCCACCGGCTCCGGTGAGGCGCTCGGCTCGACCGTCGGTGCCGGCGCCTCCGACGGCGGCGGGTCCTCCGGCGTCGGACGGAAATCCTCCTCCACCGGCCGTGGTTCGTTGTCGGGGCGGGGCAGCGGGTCGAACGACACCCACCCCAGACCGTCGAAGAGCACCTCCGGCCAGGCGTACGCGTCACCGGCCAGCACCGGCCCCTGCCCGCTGCTGCGGAAGCCCACCACCACCCGCGTCGGCAGCCCGGAGAGCCGGCCGAGGACCGCGAACGCCGCCGCGAACTGCTCCGAGGTGCCCTCCTGCCCGCCGCCGTTGCGGGGCCCGAACAGGAAGAAACCCAGATTCGGGTACGCGTGCCCGCTCGGCGCGTCCGCCACCACCCGGTAGTGCTCGGCCAGGAACTGCTCGATCGCCGACGCCCGCGCGAACGGCGCGCCGTTCTCCTCGGCGAGTTGCGCGGCGAGCCGGCGCATCGGGTCGGGCACCCCGTCGGCGACCCGCAGCACCCGGGCCACCTCGTCACCGGCGGGCACGTTAGCGGTGGCCAACAGATTCGAATCGGGGTGCTCCTCGGCGGAGGTCACCGTGTACCGAAGCCCCGGCGTGAGCCCCTCCGGCCGGATCAGTGTGCCGCTGGCCGGGTCGTACGCCACCCGCGCGCCGCTGACCTCCTGAGGTGTCGCCACGGCGGGCAGCAGCCGACCGCTCAACTCGGCCACGCTGATCTGCTGACGGACCGTCTGCACCGTGCTGTCCCGGGGCGCGGTCGCGGCCGGCAGGATCCGGCCGGCGTTGCGGTACGTCGCGCCGACCCGCCAGGTCACCCCGTCGTAGTCGCTGAGGACCGCCAACCGGATCCGCACACCGCGGGCGGTCTGCGCCGCCGGGTCCGCCGCCTCGGCGCTGAGGCGTTCCGTGCTGACGTCGAGGAGCTTCTGCTCCGGGTGCAGCGCCCAGCCGGAGATCCGGATCAGCGGGTTCTCGTCGAGGGTCTGCACCTGCGGCGGCTCCACGTACCGGCGTGGGTCCACCGGCCGGCCGTCGACCTGCTTCGCGACGACCGGGCCGAGCAGCGCGACCAGCCCGACCACCAGGGCCACCCCGAGCGCCGCGCTGGCGGCCAGCCGCAGCCGCACCGCCGCGCGTACCCGGGGGGCCAGATCGGCCGTCGGGTCGCCGCCACCGGTCGCCGTGCCCGTGGGTGCGGCCAGGCCGAGCGCCGCGACCGCGACGAACGCCACCGTCGCCCCGACCGCCGGTGCGGCGTTCGGGCCGACCACGTAGAGGGCGGCGGCGTAGAGCCCCGCCGCCGGCAGGTAGCCCAGCAGCACCCGGCCCGTGCGCAGCGCCACCTCCGCGCCGGCCAACCCGGCCAGCCAGGCGGCGACGACGGGGACCAGCACCGTGTCCGGGGTGGGCTCCACCGGGATCATCGCGGTGAGCAGCCGGGGGATGCCGTTGCGGGCGGCGTCCGCGGTGACCTCCAGCAGGCCGCCCGGCACCTCGGCGCGGGTGGCGGCCAGCCGCAGCGACCACAGTGTCCAGCCGGCCATCGCAGCGATCGACACCGGCGCCACCAGCCACGACGGCAGCCGCCGGGCGGCCACGCTGACCAGCACCGAGCCCGCCGCCGCCCCGACGACCAGCCAGGCCAGCAGGCCACCGGCGTACACCCGGCCGAGCGCCACCCCGGCGAGCGCCGTCAGCCCGATCAACACCAGCGGAAGGACCGCCGCCCGCACCAGCCGCCCGGCGCGCGTCACCACCGGCGTACCCCGTCCCACTCGGCGGCGAACTGCGCGCCGTCCGCCGCGTCGACGACCACCAGGCCGGCGGCGCCCGGCGGGGTCGGTTCGGTCGCGCCGAACACCCCGACCACCACCGACGGGTACGCCCCGCGCAGCGCCCCGACGTGCCCCAACTCGTCGCGGCCACCCGGCCCGGTCAGGAAGATCAGCGTGTCGCCGAGCCGGTCCTGCCGCAGCCGGGTGGTGGCCGCGCGCACCGCGTCCCCGTCGCTGGACAGGTCGGCGGCGGCGAGCCGGTCCAACGGCCCGAGCGCGGCGTCGGCCTCACCGTCGGGTGCGTCGGTCGGCTCGACGGCGGCCACCAGCAGCAGCACCGGCAGGTCGGCGCGGTGCGCGGCGGTGACGACCGATGCCGCCGCCTCACAGGCCGACTCGAACGACTCCGCCACCCCACCGACCCGCCCCGGGTGCGCGGCCACGCGGTTGTCCAACAGGACGACCAGGCGCGGCAGGCTGGTGTCCACGTTCTCCCGCACCATCAGCTCACCCACCCGGGCGCTGGTGCGCCAGTGCACCCGGCGCAGCTCGTCGCCGACCACGTACTCGCGCAGCGAGTCGAACGTGATCGACCCGTGCGGGACCCCGTCCACCCGGCCGTCGAGGCTGCGCCCCGCCCCTCGGGGCACCGCCGTCAACGGGTGGATCCGGGGGTGCACCCAGACCGGCACCGCCGCACCGTACGGGCGGGCCAGCGCCACCAACCCCAGCGGGTCGCGGCGGGTCACCCGCAGCGGACCGACCGGCACCACCCCACGACGGTCGGTCGGCACGTCGTAGCGGACCTCGGTGTCGCGGCCGGGCCGCAACCGCAGCACCGGCACCGGCACACTCCGGTCGCCGCACCGGTCCTCGGCCAGCAGGTTCGCCGACCGCAACCGGCCGGTGTTACGCACGGTCAACGTCATGTTCGCCGGCTCGCCGCGCGCCACCCGGTCCGGGTCCGCCCGGCGGGTCACCGTCAACCGGGGCCGCCAGAGGGCGACCAGCGCGGCGTAGCCGACGGCCGCGCCGGCCGCCGCGCCGAGCAGCGTCAACTCGGGGTACGCGAACCGGAAACCCGCCCCCAGCAGCAGGACGGCGGCGACGAGCAGCCCGACTCCCCGGGCGGTGATCCCCATCGCGGTGCTGCCGGTCAGCCCTGCACCGGAGCGGGTTGCCCCGACGGCAGCGGCACCGGCACCGAGGCGACGGCCTGCCGCAACACCTCCGCGGCGGTCACCCCGCGCACCTGGGCGTCCGGGGTGAGGAGTAGCCGGTGCGCGAACACCGCCTCGGCGAGCGCCTTCAGGTCCTCCGGCATGATCCAGCCCCGCCCGTCGATCAGCGCGTACGCGCACGCCGCGCGGGTCAACGCGATCACGCCCCGGGGGCTGACCCCGACCCGGACCTGCGGGTGGGTGCGGGTGGCCGCGGCCAGCCGCACCGCGTACGCGTAGAGCGGCTCGGCGATGTGCACCCGGCGGGCCATCCGGACCATCTCCCCGACGGTGGCGGTGTCGGTGATCGGGGCGAGCGCCTCGGGGGAGCGCACCGTCGCACCGCGCAGCACCTCGACCTCGACCGCCTCGTCCGGGTACCCCACGGACAGCTTCACCAGGAACCGGTCCAACTGCGCCTCGGGCAGCCGGTAGGTGCCGTCCATCTCCACCGGGTTCTGCGTGGCCACCACCAGGAACGGCGACGGCACCGGGTGCCGGACCCCGTCCACGGTGACGGTGCGTTCCTCCATCACCTCCAGCAGCGCCGACTGGGTCTTCGGCGACGCCCGGTTGATCTCGTCGGCGATGACGATGTTGGCGAAGACCGGCCCCGGGTGAAACTCGAAGTCCCGACTCGCCTGGTTGAAGATCGTCACACCGGACACGTCCGAGGGGAGCAGGTCAGGCGTGAACTGGATGCGCCGCCACTGACCCTTCACCGTGGCCGCGATGGCGCGGGCCAGGGTCGTCTTCCCGACCCCGGGCACGTCCTCCAGCAGCACGTGCCCCTGGGCGAACAGCGCGGTCAGCGCCAACCGGACCACCTGCGGTTTGCCGAGCACCACCGCGTTGACGTTCTCGGCCAGCCGGGCGGCCAGGGCGGCGAAACCCTGCACCTCCGGCTGGGTGAGCGGCTCGTGGGTGTTCACGGTCGGTGGTGCTCCTTGCCTGGTGTTTCAGCAGGTGGGCAGGGTGTTGATGTTGTCGCCGCCCTCCAGGTTGAGCCAGGCCCACGGGATGTAGTTCTTTCCCTCGTAGTTGACCTGCACCCACCAGGTGCTGCGCTTGTCGTTGTTGTAGATGTAGGCGTAGACCTCTTCACCAGACTTCTTGCAGTACGCCTGGAGTCGGCTGCCAGGCTTCGCCCAGCCCACCTGCTTGTCGTTGTCCTGCCGGGCGACCGAGAAGATCTCGTTGCCGTTGCGGCCGTCCCGGTCCCGGTCACAGTAGGTCGCCTCGGGCCCGGACGCGCCGTTGCGGCACGTCGCGATGCCGTACAGCGGCAGCGTCTTCTCGCCCGTCTTCGCCGTGCCCTTACCGGCGGCGTTGGTGGCCGTCACCGTGAACGTGTAGTCGGTGCCCGGCGTGAGGCCCGTCATCGTGATGCTGGAGCACGCCCCGGCCTTCGCCGGCTCACCCGGCGTGCTCAGCGAGCAGGCGGCCTGACCGCCGCCAGCGTCCACGGTGAACGTGACAGTCGCCCCGGTCGCCGTCGACGACGAACCGGTCACGGTGACCCGGGGCTCGGCGACCGTACGGGCGGTCGCGGTGGCCTCCGGGCCCGGCCCCGCCTCGTTGACCGCCTTCACCTTCACCGTGACGTTCTGGCCGTTGCCCAGCCCGGTGACGGTCGTGCGGGTCTCAGTCACCTCGCTGACCCGCCCACCCACGTCCACCAGGTACTTCGTCACCGGCCGACCGTTGGCCTCGGCCGGTGCCCACTGCACCGTCACCGCACCCGGCTGGTTGGCGACCGTGCCGGCGCGCAACTCCAGCGGCCGACCGGGCGCCGCGAACGGCACCACCGTGTTGCTGACCGGCGACGCCGCCGACCCGGCGCCCTTGCTGTTGACCGCCACCACGGTGAACGCGTACTGGGTGCCGTACTCCAACTCACCGGCGGGCACCACCAGCTCCGTCTTGGTCGACTCGCCGGCCGGCGCGTTCGTCCCCGCCGAACTGGCCGTCACCGCGTACCTCGCGATGGCGTTGCCCTGCCCGTTCGCGGCCGGCCACTTCACCAGCACCGTGCCGTCCGGGCGTTCCTGCGCGGTGACGCTCGCCGGCGGGTCGGGCACCGCGGCGGTCGGCGTCACCGGGTTGCTGGTGCGCGCCGGACCGTCACCCTTGGCGTTGACAGCGTGCACCGAGAACCGGTACGTCTCGCCGTTGGTCAGACCCTTGACCTCCACCGCACGCTGGTTGGCGCCCACCTCCAGACGCTGGTCGGCGCCCTCCACCACGTACTTGATGATCTCGGCGCCGTTGGCGGCGGCCGGACGCCAACTCACCCGCGCCTGGGCGTTGCCGGCGGCGGCGGTGACGCTGCGCGGGGCGCTCGGCTTACCCACCCGGGGCTTCTTCGGCGGAGGCGGCGGCGGGGCAACCGGCGGCGGGTCGCCGCCGAGCACATCGTTGGCGTACTTGTTGACCTCGCGCACCTGGTGCTTGTCGTCCACCACCCGCGCGGTCGCCGAGTCGGGGGCGTTGATGAACAGGTGGTTCTCCCGGACCTCCAGCTCCAGCGGCCCGTTGGCCCGCCCGCGGATGGTCTCGACCAGCTGACCGGCCGCGTCGAAGGAGTAGATGGTGCCGGTGGCCTCGTCGGCACAGTAGAACCGGTCCGCCCAGGCCACCGCCGGACTGAGCCGATCCCCCTCACCCGGCACGGTGAATGCGCTCTCCTGCCCACCGTCACCCACCACCAGCACCCGCCGGTCGGCGGTCACCGTGACCGGCACCCGGGAGCCGCTGGTGCGCGTCGGCAGCGCCGCCGTGCCCGACAGCGTCAGCGGCGTCGGGTGAACCTCACCGCCCTGCACCCGCACCAACCTGCCGGCCGTCCGGTCGAGCACCACCACACCATCGTCCAGGGTGGACACGGCCAGGTCGTGGCTGGCGTCAGCGACGTCGTACGACTCGACCTGCTGCGGGCTGAGCCCGGCACCCGCGGGCGCGGCCGACGCCGGCGCGGACGGCAGCTTGGCCGCGGTGATCGCCGAGACGGTGCCCTGACTGGGCACCGCGATCCAGAGCCGACCCTTCCCGTCGAAGGTGCCGCCGGTGATGCCCGGCGGATAGCGCACCGGTTCACCGACCGGAGTCAACGACCGCGGGTCGAGCTGCCGCACGATGCCCTGCACGGCGTCGACGACGAACGCCGCGTCCTCGTGCAGGGCCACACTCACGCCCAGACCGGGGGTGGTCCGGGTGGTCGCGCTCAGCTGGAGGGTGGCCAGGTCCAGTGAGCTGATCTGCCCGGTCTGCAGGTCACGCAGGAGCAGCAGCCGGTCGGTCTGGGTGATCTGCATCGGGTGCTGCCGGGCCGCGGGGATCTCGGTGCGGGTGTCCACCCGCGCGGTGACCCCGTTGACCCGGGCCAACTCGCTGCGCGCCGCGCTCCACAACCAGGAACTCGCGTCGTAGTTGGCCACCGCGTTGTCCGCCGCGCCCAACCCGAGAACGGTCAGGCCCATGGCGGCCAGCAGCGCGGCCACCGTGCCGACGGTCACCAACCCGCCGCGCAGCCGGGACCGGGAGCGGGGAGCCTCGGTCTGTACGGCGTCGTCGATGCTGGCCACAGCCGGCTGCCTCCCGTGAGTCGTGGCAGGTGGCGCGCCTCGCGGCGACCCCTCCCCTGAGCCGGGTGCCATCATATGGTGCTGGTGGTGACGGGGGAACCCGCACCGTCACCCCTGTGGATACCGAGCGTGTGCGGTGTGGACGCCCAGCTCACCCCGGTTGCCGGCGCCGCCCGGCGTGGTTCCCCTCGACTTCAGCGCGGCGACGGTCGCTCCGACGGTTCCCCGCTCGGCGCGCCTCCGCGCTCCCGCGCGGTGCAGACCTGCCCCGAAGTCGCAAAGCTGTCAGTCGAATAGACCGCCAACACGGTGAAACAGTGATCAACCCGGGAGTTCAACCCGTTGACCGTGTAACTCGTCCGGCCCGGGTCCACCGTGGCGATCACGCCCAGCGCCTGCCCGGCCCGGCCGGCGGCGACCATGAACGGCACCGCACCGCCGGTCGGATCGGTCCAGGTCAACGTGATCGTGGCCGAATCGTCGCGCAACCTCAGGTCGCCCGGCGCGGGCCCGGCCGCCGTCGACGCCGGGGCCGCCGCCGTCGGCGCGGTCCCGGCCGGCGGCGGATCGTCGCGGGTCAGCACCACCGCACCGAGGCCGACCACCGCCACGACGGCCACCCCGGCCGCCGCGACCGCGCCGATCACCGCCGCCCGGTTGCGGCCCTTCGACCCACCATCATCGGCGTACGCCGGCCGGTACGCGTCCGGTGCCGGGTGGTACTGCTGGCCCGGGTACAACGCCTGGTTCGGGTGCTGCTCCTGGACCGGATACGGCTGGTGGGGCGCCTGGTGGTGGTACTGCTGCACCGCCGGCGATGCGGCTGGTGGGGCGAGTGCTGGGTCGACGCCCGGTGACCAGACCGGCTGCGCCACGGAGCTTGCCTGAGCGCGGCTCGGGTCCGCCTGGACGGCGGTGACGCTCGCCTGAGCAGCAGTGGGGCTCGCCGGCGTGGAGTTCGCCTGGGCGGCAGTCGGGGCGGGCTGGGCGGCGGGCCAGCCCGGACCGACCTCACCTGCGGCCGGGCCGCCCCGCGACGGCACGGACGGGATTACCACGGTCTGGTCGGACAGCGCGCTACGCGCCTGCTCGGTCGGCACCACCGGGACGTCGAGGATGCCCAGCCCGGAGTCGCCGCCCGCACCGGTGCCGCCCGCATCCACCATGGTCGGCCCGGCCGTTGCGGCCTGCCCAGCCGTTGTGGTCTGCCCGGCGGTGACGGCCTGCCCCTCCGTGGGCGTCGGCGTCGTGGTCTGGTCGGTGGGGTCGGCAGCCGGAGTGGGCAGGGGCTGCGGTGGGGCGCTGCTGCTCCAGGGCGGTGCGGTCAACCCCCACGGCGGTACGGGTGGTGCGCTCACCGGAGGCGCGGAGACGGGCGGTCCGTAGGGCAGCCCGGAGACCGGTGGCCCGAAACCAGGCGGTGCAGACACCGGGTAGGTGTGTCCGGGTGGTGCGGAGACGGGTGGACCGTAGCCGGGTGGTGCGGAGACGGGTGGACCGTAGCCCGGCGGCGCGGAGACGGGTGGGCCGTAGCCCGGCGGCGCGGACACCGGGTAGGTGTGTCCGGGTGGTGCGGAGACGGGTGGGCCGTAGCCGGGTGGTGCGGAGACGGGTGGGCCGTAGCCGGGTGGTGCGGAGACCGGGTATGGCTGGGCTGGTGGTCCGGAGACCGGGTACGGCTCGCTGGGGGGCGCGGAGATCGGATGCGGGGTCACCAGCGGTGCGTTGACGGGCTGGGCCGGTGGTCCGCTCACCGGGTACGCCGGCCCCGGACGCTCGCCGGGCAGCGTGGGCCTGCCCGATGATGTCGCCGCGTCGGCGGACACATTGTGCGATTCGGGTGACGTGGATGGCCGGGCGGCGGCTCGGGCGGCCTCCTCGGCGAGCAGCGGCTCGATCTGCCGTACCTGGATGGTGGGGTTGTCCCAACGAGGTGCCGGCGCCGCCGGTGTTACCGGTGGGGCGCTCGGCGCCGGGGCGGTTGGGGCCGAGGGCGGGGGCGGCACGTTGGCCGCCTGGTCGCCTGCCCGCTGGCGCGGTGCCACGGCTGGCCCGGACGGAGGCCGGTGCGAGGGTCCCTGCCCTGCCGGCGGGCCCTCAGCCCTGGGCCGGGGCATCGGATCGACCGCCGGCCGGGGCGGTTGCTCGGCGGGGTGCTGACCGGGCGGCGTCGCGGCTTGGTGTGATTGCGGGTCGACACCCGGTCGCACCGGTCCAGGCGGTTGCGCGTTGGTGCGTTGACGCGGCGGCACCGCGCGCTCGGGTGGGTGCTGGTCGGCGTGCTGGATCGGCGGTCGCGCACTCGCAGGAGGGAGCCCGCTCACCCGTGAGCCGAGCGACATCGCATTCGTCGACGGTGGCGCTTCGGCGCGCGGGCGCTGCGGCATCACAGGTCCGGGTGCGGCCGTCTGGGGACCGGGCTGCGCTGCCGCGACCGAGGAAGCCGCCGCCGGAACGCTAGTCGCCCGAAGGGCTGGAACCGGTGCGGCAGTGGCATTGCTCGGCAACGGGGGTGTGGCTGGTGCGCGTACCGCCGAAGGGTCTGGTGGGGGCGGGGCCGGCGGTTGCGGCGGTGCCCAGGGTGACACGGCGGGCGGCTGGCCGCTGGCGGAAGGTCGCATGGCGGCGAGGGTCGCCAGCGACAGGGTGGGACCGGAGAGCGCCGACCGGGCACCCGATTCGGTCGTCGCGGCCGAACCGGGCGTCGGGTGTTGCTCGCCCGGAGTCGACGGGGACGGGCCCAGATAATCGCGGGCGGCGCGTACCGCCGGGTGGTTCTCCCCGAGCGCGGCGGGCCCAGCCGTGGCGACCCGGGTGTAGTTGCGGCGGGCCTCGTGCCGGTTACCGAGCTCCTCCGACACCTCGGCCAGCTCGAAGGCGAGCGCGAGCATCAGCGGGTCGGAGTGCTCCCAGCGCCGCTCACCCGCCGCGAACGCCTCCTCCAACACCCGGCGGGCGGTGAGCGGGTCGTCCCCCTCCCGGTGCAGCCGGGCCAGCAGATGCGCGGTGTGCAGCACCTCGGGATGATCGACGCCGTACGGCGGGGGAGCGGACTCGACGGCCCCCGCGAGCAGGTGCCGGGCGGCGCTGAGATCGCCCGCGGCGCGCAGGGCGAGGGCTCGGTGCTGGGCGGCCGCCAAGGGGGAGGGATGGGACACGGGGCAATGCTGCCGGCAGAGGGCCGCCGGACGCTACCCGGACACGCCCCGAAGGTGTGTCGGTGCGGGCGTTTTGAGGCGGCTTGAGCAGCGGCGGAAGCGCCGGGGAAGAGGCACCGGAAGGCGATGTGCATGATCCACCAGCGGCGTGTACAGTAACTCCCCGTGCGGCCCGCCGTGCTGAACCCGGATGGAAAGATCATCTGGTCGGCGAGGTAGGCTGAACGTGTAGGTCCGGGTGGCGGAATGGCAGACGCGCTAGCTTGAGGTGCTAGTGCCCGTATAGGGCGTGGGGGTTCAAGTCCCCCCTCGGACACATCATTACCACATATTGATCATGATCCGCGCAGGTTGGCCTGCGCGGATCTTTCTGTGGTTGGTGTGCAATGCTCCTGGTCGCAGACGATGGTGATCTTCCTCTTGTGCAGGAGTGCGACCAGGTCATGTGGAGTCTGGATCCCGCTGGGGAGGCGGGGATGGTCGGCGAGTCTTGCGATGAGGTGGTCCTCCCTGAGGTAGAGGATCCTGCGCCGGTGATTAATGGGCTGTTGGGTGCTGGTGTGGCCGTGGCGGCATCGATAGCCGGGGCGTCGGTTGATCCAGTGAGATTCCAATCTTCGGCCGCATGGTCCGCAGCGCAGTAGGCCGGTGAAGAGGTAGCGGCGGGTGGTGCCGTCGTGGGCGCTGCGGTGGGAGCGGATGGTTTGGGCGGCGACGAAGTCCTGTTCGCTGACCAGTGCGGTGTGGGCCTGTTGCTTGGAGACCACCCAGTCCACGGTCGGGTTCCGTCGGATCGGTTCTCGCTCCGAGCGGCTAGCGTCGGCGTCGGTGTGTGCGGGTTGCCGGTTCCAGACCTGCCGGCCCGTGTAGCGAGGGTTGGCGAGTATCGCCGCGACCGTTCGTAGGGTCCACCGGTCGCCACTGCGGTGTGGATTGCGGTCGGGATCGACGCCAGACGGGCACGGTATGCCGGCGTCGATGAGTGCGCGCGCCAGGCTGGCGAGACTCTGGCCATCCAGGCGTTGAGCGAACATCCACCGCACGTGTCCGGCCGTGGCCGGATCCGGTTCGAGGCGTTGAAGCCGGCGACCCCATCGCGCTTGGGCGGCGTTTGGATGAGGGCCGGCGTCCGCGAGTCGATAGCCGTAGGGCGGCCGGCCTCCGAGATACCGTCCCTGCTCCCGCGCTTGGGCCCGCATCGCCGTGACGACCCGGAACCGGGCGCGCTGAACCTCGCGTTTCGACTGGGTGCCCAGCATCAGGATCAGCGCCTGGTGGGTCGGGTTGTGGTGATCGACAGGCCCGTCCGTCTCGGGCAGCCACAGCTGCACAGCGTGCTGTTCAAGCACGGGAGCCAGGTGCTGCAGCTGATTGGCGGAGAACGCCCGCTCGTACTCGCCGACCACGATCGCGTCGAACCCGCGATCTGGATCGTCGAGCGCGGCCAGCAGCGCGGCGGCCTGCGGACGCTGCCGCCAATTGCGGCGTCGAGAGCAGCCGACATCGAAGTACTCGGCGACGATCACCCCGTGAGCGGCGACGAGCTCAGTGGCGCAGTCCCGTTGCCAGTGCCGGGAGGTCACCCGGTCCTGGTGCTCGACCGTCGACATCCGACCGTAGAACGCAAACCGCAGACCACGCCGCCGTTGGGTAGGCAGCTGCGGGTTGGCCTGCGGCTGCCCGTTGAGCCATCGAGTCAGGGGATCCTCGAGATCGTCACGCTGGTTGTTCGACACGCCGATATTTCTACGAAGGATCTTCGCAGTCGAGTCGGACAAGCAGTCCGCCGGCGCGGGTGTCGCCTCGTGTGTTTCCCTCCAGGCAGCCCGGAGAAGGTTCGCGGCGCTGGCCGTCGGTCAATTGTCGATGAGGGCTGGGTAGGCGAGCTTCCGCTGTGTCTACGTATGACCACCGAAGATCGTTGGGCACATAGCCTGTGAAGCGGTGGTGGTCAGGCCGGTCGCAGAGCGTGCCCGAGCGAAGTGTTCGGGCATCGTGAGTTGACCGCAAGGTGCCGATGATGGCGACAGTTCACTACCAGCGAAGATTCCAACTCCATCAGGCGCGGGTGGAGTATTAGCGGTCGAGCCGGTCACGCAGGTCGTCGACCTGCTGCTGGAGCCGGTCCACCGCGCCGTTGTTGAGGTACGTGGTGATGCTCGCGCCGAGTGCCAACCCCAGCAGCAGGGCGACGACGCTGAGCACCAGTCAGCTGATCGCGGCTCTTCGAAGTTAAGCGGGGTTGAGGTGTCCGCGGTGACGGCGGGTGGTGGCGGTACGGGTACGTAGTCGCTGGTTTTCGGGGTTGCGGAAGCCGTAGGCGTCGCGGGCGACGGTCTTGATGACTCGGTTGGTGCCTTCCGATCCGGCGTTGGTGATCCCGGTGCGCAGGAATGCGTGGATCTGTGGCCACCAGGTTTCGATGGTGGTGGCGAGCCGGTGCAGCTCGGGCAGGTCGGTGGCGGCGCAGCGGGTGTAGAAGCGGTGCAGCAGTCGGTGGACGTGTTCCCGGTCGGGTTGGGTGCGGGCGGTCGCGAGGAGGTCGAGCAGGTCTTCCTTGGCGTTCCACGCGGCGAGGATCGGGACGCCGATCGTGGCGGGCAGCGCCTCGAGGGTGTCGACCAGGCGGTCGACGTGCTTGCCGGGCATCCGCGCAGCTGAGCGGGTCAGCCGGTTACGCATCCGCCATTCCGGGTCGGTGCCGCGGCCACGACGTCCGCGCTGGGTGAGCGTGACCCGGTGGCGGACCTCGGTGCCGGCCCGGTTGGCCAACTGCACGACGTGGAAATGGTCGACGACCAGCAGCGCGTGCGGCAGCACCTGCCGGATCGCGGCCTTGAACACGGTGCACATGTCGATCGCCACCGCTTGGATCTGCTCGCGCCAGGCCGGTCGGCGAGCGGCGAGCCAGCCGGTGACCGCGGCGGTGGTGCGTCCTTCGACCTGGGCGAGCAGCCCCTGTCCGCCGGACAGATCGCAGAACCCGACGTGCCAGCGATCCGCCGTGACCGTCCAGGAGCCGGCCTGGGCGTCCCAGATCCAGTGCGGCTTTCCTCGCCGGACCTCGTCGATGCCGAGCACCGCGACCGGCTCCGGCTCGTGCGGCAGCACGCTGTCCGCGTGGGTGGTGAACGCGTCGGCGACGATCGGCCAGGAGATGCCGTGATCGCGGGCCGACTGCACGATCGTGCGGCCGCCGTCGGCGACCGCCGCCCCCGCCGCCTGCCGCAACCGCATAGTCAACCGGGCACGAGCCGGGACCTGCGCAACCCTGCTCGGTGAACGACTTACGCGGACAGGCCGGCGTCGGGCAGTACCAGCGTCGTTTACGCCAGCGCAGCCGCACCGGCCGCCCGCCGACCGGCAGATCCCGCGGCCGGGTCGTCGTCCACTGCTTCACACGGGCCGCCGACTGCCCGCACTTCGGGCAGCATCGCGCCTGCTCACAACCCGTGGACAAGTCCACCACCGGGACACCGGTGGCGTCCACCTCAACCCGCTCGACCACCAGGCCGTTCAGCCCCAACAGCCGGGTCGTATCGTTGACCATGCTCGCAGCTCTTCACTTGTGACCATCCGAACTCGACACTCAGATGATCACCGATGAGCTGCGAGCGCTCTACATCCGGGTCGCCGTCACCCGCCAACCCCGCTCAACTTCGAAGAGCCCTGATCGCCACGCTGCGGCCGGTCACTCCCGGTCGCAGCGCCATCTTGAGTCCCACGATGCCCAGGACGATGCCCACGATGGCGAGGACCACGCCGATCCAGGCGAGAATCACGGTGAGCACGCTGATCAGTCCGGCCACGAAGAACACGAGTGCGAGCGCTCCGGCTGCGCTGGGCTTGGCCGTCGTACCGGTTCGGCTGGCGGGGTTCGAGGCGCCGGCCCTGCGGGCCGGTTCGCTGGACGCCGTCATGGCACTCACTCCCGTCGCTACGCCTGTGGCGCGGGCCTGTGCCGGCCGCCTCCCCTGTCACCGCCGACTCATGCCTGCCGGCTATCGGTCCTGCGGGTGATGTCGGGCAGGTATTCCGGCAGCGCCACGGAATGCAGGTCGGCGAGCACGTCGTCGAGGAAAAGGGTGATCCGCGGCTGGTCACGTCCCGCCCGCCGGACGTCGTCGACCGTGACCGCGAGGAAACTGTCGAAGTCCTGCGCCCGCGTCCGTACGCACGGTGTGCCGTCGGGATCGTCGACGAGCAGGCGGTGCCCCCGACGGCCGGCCAGGCGCCGCAGCGGGTCGTGCATCTCCTGAACGCTGCGAACCGCGGGTGGTGGTGTCGTTGAATCCGGGGGAAAGGGCACGTTCCACGATGTCGGTCAGCTGCCGGAGTCCGAACCCGACGTCCTGTCCGAGGGTCCGTTCGACGCTCAGGCTCACCGCGGCGCACGCCCGCGTGTCCGGTACGGGCGTCGGGAAAGGCAACCCGCTTGTCAAGCTGCTTGACTCGCACCGGGCGGGCCAGGGATCGGTTCCACCGCGAGCGACTCTAGAGTGTGCAGGTGGCCGCGCACCGTAGCGATGCTGTCCCGGGTGCCCCCGGATGTGAGATCGCCCGCGAACAGATCGTCCGTCCGCCCGCATCTTTTCCGCTGCCGCCCACCGGCGTCAACGGCAGGTATCTGCCGTTACTGGACCGCGGGGGGACCGGGTTCGAGGGGTTCGGGCTGGAGGCCGTCGACCGGCTGGACGCGCTCCGCGACGCCAGGATCTATGGGGGCTCGGGGGACACCCAGGATGGGATTGACGTGTACGGCACTCGCCACGATGGCACCCGCGCTGTGTATCAAATGCGATGCCGTGACGAGAGACTTACGGCCGCCAAGCTACGCAAAGCCGGGCAGCCCGGAACAAGGTCGAACTCTGCTTCACCCCGACCTACGTCTCCTGGGCCAACCCGATCGAGGCCCAGTTCGGGCCGCTAAGCACCTTCGTGATCGCCGGCTCGAACCACCCCAACCACACCGTCCTGGCCCGTCGGCTGCAGTCCTACCTGCGCTGGCGCAACGCCAACGCCCGCCACCCCGACGTCCTGGCCGCCCAACGACGCGAACGCGCCCGCATCCGTAGCGAACGCCAACGACGATGGGGCCAACCCGCCACCCGAGCAGCCTGACCCCAACACCTGCTGAGGGCTGAGGTGTGTCATGAGCGGGCCCGTCGAGCAGCCGCATCGTGTGCGGCACTCACGAGGTTGCGGTGAGATCCGTGACGATTGTCTTGAGGACCGCGTCGGACTCCTCGCCGAGGTGGTAGAAGTGGCCGCCCTCGAAGAGCCGTACGGTGGTCTCCGCCGTCGTCAGCTCGGCCCACCGGGGCAGCTGCGCCACGTCCACGGCAGGGTCGGCCCTGCCGGCCAGCACGGTGACCGGCACCGGCAGCGGTCGCCGGCGGGGATGCCGGTAGCTCTCGCAGACCGCGAAGTCGGCCCTGAAGATCGGCAGGAGGTAGGCGACCATGTCGGGGTCCTCCAGCAGCTCCTCGGGGATGCCGCCGTACGAGAGCAGCGCGGCGATGAAATCCTCGTCCGCCAGGCCGTGCAGCTCGCGGGTGGGACTGGGCAAGTGCGGCGGGTGGTGCCCCGAGACGAACAGCCTGACGGGGGGCCTGCCCCGGGCGACCGTGGCAGCCGCCACCTCGTAGGCGAGCAGGGCGCCCATGCTGTGCCCGAAGAGGGCGAACGACGCGGGCGTGCCGGCCAGCAGCGGGTCGATCATCGCCGTGACCAGCGCGTCGGCCGAGGTCATCGCCGGTTCGGCGTACCGGGTTTCGCGGCCGGGCAGTTGGGCCGGCACCACGTCGATCACCGGGGCCAGGTCCCGCCGCCAGGTGCGGTAGACGGAGGCGCTGCCGCCGCCGTGCGGCAGGCAGAACAGCCGGTGCTCGGCCGAGGGGTCCGGACGAGGGAACCAGCTCACGGGCTCACCCGCTGCCGTGCGAGCACGTCCGCCACCGTGGGGCCCTCGAGGAACTGCTGGATGGTCAGCTCGATGCCCTCCTTCTCGCGAAGCCGGCGTACCAGGCGCACAGCGATGAGCGAGTGACCGCCGAGCTCGAAGAAGTTGTCGTCGGGAGAAAGCCGGGGCACGCCCAATGCCTCGGCGAACACCTGGCACAGCCGGTCGACCATCGCGCTGGCGGAAGAGCCCGGTTGCGCCCCCGCGCCGGCGGAAGAGCCCGCCGAGCGCGGCATGTCCGGCAGCGCGGCACGGTCCACCTTGCCGTTGCGGGTCAGCGGGATCGACGCCACGGTTGTCACGGCGTCGGGCACCATGTGGCCGGGAAGCATCCGCGCCAGGTGGTCACGCAACGCCGCCGGTCTCGTCCCGTCGCCCTCAGCTGGGAGCACGTACGCCAGCAGGCGCTTGTCGCCGGTGCCGTCGTCCCGGGCCACCACGACGCAGCGCGCGACGGCCGGGTGCCGGCCGAGGACGACCTCGACCTCGCCTGTCTCCACCCGGTGACCGCGGATCTTCACCTGGTCGTCGGCGCGGCCGACGAACTCGAACTCGCCGTCGGCGTTGCACCGGACGATGTCGCCCGTGCGGTACATGCGGGTCCCGTCGGCGGCGAACGGGTCGGGCACGAAGCGAGCGGCGGTCTCGCCGGGCGAGCTGTGGTAGCCGCGGACCACACCCGGACCGGACACGTACAGTTCCCCGGCGATCCCGGTCGCGACCGGGCGGAGGGCGTCGTCGAGCACATGGGCGTTCATGCCGGCGAGCGGCCGGCCGATGGGCACCACCCCGGAATAGTCATGACCTGGGCGGATGTCGTGGCGGGTTGCGAAGACGGTGGTCTCGCTGGGGCCGTAACCGTTGGCGATGCGTACCTGCGGGCACCGCGCGGCCACCCGGGCCACCGCTCTGGGCGATACGACGTCACCGCCCGTCCACACCTCCACCAGCCCGGCGAAGCAGGCCGGGTTCTCCTCCGCCAGGAGCGCGAACAGCCCCGCGGTGATCCACAGGCCGCTCACCCGCCCCGCGCCCAGCAACTCGGCGTAGCGGTCGATGTCCAGCGGACCGGGCGGGGCGATGAGCACCTCGCGGCCGTTGAGCAGCGGGACCCAGACCTCCAGCGTCATCGCGTCCCAGGCGTGCGGCGAGTGCACCAGCACCCGGCGCAGCGCTGCCGGCCGCCACGACGGGTCGGCGGCCAGCGCGACGATGTCGCCGTGTGTGACCGCGACACCCTTCGGCTCGCCGGTCGACCCGGACGTGAAGAGCACACAGGCCAGCTGCTCGGGGAACAGCCGTGGCGGGGCGGGTGCTACGGCGGCCGTGCCGGGCACGGGCTCGTCGTCCACGGCGCCGACGGTGACGACGTGGGGGCCGTGCGGGAGGGCGACGCCGCGCGCCGGGTCGTCGACCAGGATCACCGGCGGGTGGAGCCGAGTCACCAGCCCGGCGAGCGTGGCAGGCGGAAAGCCGGGCAGGACCGGGACGTAGCACCCGCCGGCCTTCAGGACCGCGAGGATCGCCACGGTCAGCGCCGGCCCGCGTTCCACCAGGACGGCGACCGGCGACTCGGCGCCGACCCCACGGCGGCGCAGGCGAACGGCGAGTTCGGTGGCCCGCTCGTCCAATTCCCGGTAGCTGAGGATGTCGTCGGCGAAGCGGACCGCGGGCGCGTCGGGTTGCTCCTCGGCCCACGACCGGAGCCGGGCGACAACCGTGCCCCGGCCCGGATCGGGCAGGTCGGCCCACGCGGGTGACGGCGACGACGTGCGGAGCGGGCCGGCGGTCGTCATGCCGCTCGCCCGCCCAGCGAGCGCGGCACGACCGAGACCCATGGCAGGTCGTCGGCGAGTCCACGCTGGTATCGGCGTAGTTGCTCAGCCAGGGCGGCCGCGACGGGACCGCCCTGGCCGTCGCCGACGGTGACCGCGCCCCGCGACGACCGGATCTCACCCACCGGGCATACGCCGGCGGCGGTGCCGGTGGCGAAGGTCTCGGTGATCTCGCCACTCCGGCAGCACGACGTCCACTCCTCGACGGACACGGGCGCCTCCTCCACGACGTACCCCAGCCGGGTCCCGAGGGTCAGAACGCAGTCGCGGGTGATGCCCGGCAGGATCGTCCCGGTCAGCGGCGGGGTCACGATGCGGGCTCGGGACCCCGTACCGCGAACGAAGAAGATGTTCATGGCGCCCAGCTCCTCGACCCAGCGCCGCTCGACCGCGTCGAGCCACACGACCTGATCGCAGCCGTTCTCGGCGGCCGCGCGATCGGCCTGATAGGCCGCGGCATAGTTTCCGGCGTACTTCACCGCGCCGGTGCCTCGCGGGGCGGCACGGGAGTACTGCTCGTCGATCCATACCGTGACGGCGCGCCGGACGGTGCCGAAGAAGTCCTCCGTGACGAACGCCATGACCAGGAACTCGTACTCGTCCGCCGGTCGCAGCGCCAGCGACTCGTCCCGCGCGAACAGCAGCGGCCGCAGATACAGGCTCAGGCGCTCGTCGTCGGGCACCCGTCGCTCGTCGGCTCGGACGAGCCGGCGAACGGCGGCGCAGAACAGCTCGGTGGGGACCGGCGGCATCCCGATTCGCTCGGCGGACCGGCAGAAACGCTGCGCGTGCGCGTCCACGCGGAACACGCCGACCCGGCCGTCTGCGAGGCGGTACGCCTTCAATCCTTCGAAGACCACTTGCCCGTAGTGCAGGGCCACCGTCCCGGGGTGCATGGGCCGCGGCCCCAGCCTGGACAGCTGGGCGTCGTGCCACTTCCGCCCGGGTGACCAGTGCATCGAGAACACGGTGTCGGTGAACGTCCGCCCGAACGCGGTATCGCCCTGTGTCCGCGGCACGAGCGCGTACGTATCGTGGTCGGTCAGGGCTTCGATGTCCGCCGCCTCGAGTACGTTCATGTGACCTCCTCCGGTCGGGCTCACGCGGCGGGACGGCGCCAGGTCGGCAGAATGTTCTCGACTTTCTCAATCATCCCGTGGCAGTAGTTGGCGTTGTGTTCCATCGGCTGGTCGGCCATGTGCGCGAACTGCCGGCGGCGGTGGTCGACCAGGATCTCGGATCCCAGGTCGGCATCGTCGGCGATCCGCAGATGGCGCAGCAGTTCCGGACCGGGCGGCTGACGCAGGCGCACGACGTATCCTCGTGCCGTCGTGAGCGCGTCGACCGTGGTAAACGGGTAGCCGAAGAAATCCCTCGGCGTGTTGCTGTAGATGTACGGCCGGTTGAGCAGGTCAAGCTCGAACAACGTGCGGGCCGTCTCGTCCGTCCACCACTCCTGCCGGCAGGAGAACTGTTGCAGCGTGCGGTCGAACAGTGCGCGGTGTTCGTGCAGCACATGGTGGATCAGTTCGCCGTAGTTGCCGATGTCGTAGTACCGGGCCTCGTCGATGGAGCGCCGGGTGAAATCGACGATCGGATCGTCGTCCGCGCATTCCTTCCGCCAGAAATCCGCGAAGTCGGAGAAGGTCCGGGCGTAGGCGTCACCGTCGCGCTCCGCCAGGTACCGCAGAGTGCCGGCGAGAGAGCGTGTGTTGTGCAGCGCGTGCAGCGCGTAGAAGAACCACATGCCCTCGACGAATTCGTCGACGCTGACATCGGCGGTCGCCACGACGATCTCGGCCTCCGCCACGTCCGCGGCTGCCCGGCGGGTGGCGAGCCCCAGTTCCGCACGCCTCTGATAGATCGGTGTATTGTGCAGCAACAGGTGGGAATACGCGATGATCGTCTGCGCGTGCCGGATGCACAGGTCGTTGATTCCCGCCTTGAAGGACGTAAGTGTCTCGCCGGGCAGGGGCCAGATCAGTTCAATGAACGAACTGATGCCCCGGGCGGCGAGATCGTCCTGCAACTCGGTGAAGGCGGCGAGCTTGATGTTGGACCGCGCGATCGTCCGCAGCGACGCGGGTTCCAGGGTTTGCAGGGACACTGGCTGGGTGGCGATCAGGCCGGCGTCCTGAAGGACTTCCGTGATGGCGGTGACGGCGTGCGGCTTGTTCTTCGCCGCCGAGAAGTAGACGACACTCGGCAGCCCGGTCCGGCGTGCCTCAGCGGCGAGGTGTTTCGTGAAGTCGATGTCGCGGGAGAGCATGCCCCAGTTCGCGTCGGCGATGTAGAGGAACATGACGTCGTTGTCCGACAGCCAGGTCAGCTCCGCCCGGATGCGGTCCTCGTCGAACCGGTACACCCGGTCGTTCGTGGCCGCCCCCCAGAAACAGAAGCCGCAGTGGTACGGGCAGCCCCGGTTGGTCTCCATGATCGCGACGCTGTACTCGGGCTCGATGATGCCGCTGAGGTAGGGCGACGGGATCAGGTTGAGATCCGCCAGGCGTGGCCGGTCGGCCGTGGTGACGAGCTCCGCATTGCGGCGGAAGCTGAGGCCGGCGATGTCGGCGAGGGACGGCTGGCCCTGCGCGAGCGCCGTGAGGTAGTCCGCGAAGGCCTGCTCGCCCTCGCCGTTGCACACCACCGTGCGCTCGTCGCCGGGTTCGAGGTATCTGGCGGCCTGCCGCATAACCTGCGGTCCGCCGAGGATGATGTGCACGCCGGGCCGTGCCGCGCGAACCGCCCGCCGGACCTCGTTGACCAGGCCCATGTTCCAGACGTAGCAGCTGAACGCGTAGACGTCGGCCTCCAGCCGTAGCACCTCGTGGACGACCGCCTCCCATGGGGTCTTGATGCTCGTGCTGTAGACGCTGAACTCGTAGGCGCCCGCGACCGCCGGTCTCGTCATCGCGTATGACTGGAGGTAGCCGGAGACCAGCGGTGTGATGCGTTCGAAGACTGACAGCTCGACGAAGCCGACGCGCTTCATCCGGCGCCTCCCTGGATTGGTGTGCGCACGTCCGGCGCATGACAGCGCGCGGGCCGCCGGGACGGCGACGTGGCGGGGCGGTCGACATCGATGCGATCCCTCACGGCGATCACGCACCGGCGGGCCGGCCGAAGTGATCGGGAGGCGGTCCTTTCGTGCCTGGTCATCGCTGCGGGGGGATCCGCTGCCTATCGTGACGACAGTGCCCAGCCGGACAGCGATATTCGAATGCCGCACTCATATGTCCCCCGACTTGTTGAAGCGAGTATGGCGAGATGATCTCTCATCGATCGGAGTCATAATCGCACGCTCTTTGCGGTAGGGGCAAGTATCGATCAGGACCTTACTACGAGTAGTTGATGATCGGATTGCGCGGACATCCGGGGCTGCCTGCTATCTTTCGGCGATTCGAGCGCGGCGGGCGCGGCCGGGACGGTGCAAATAATACGGGCTGTGATTAAGGCCGTCGGTCATTCGCTCTACGCCGCTGGCGCGGCCTTTACGGCAATGCCTCAGACGGGAGGTGAGAGCCCGACCTAACTGACAAAACAGACATTTTTCCAGGATCTTGCCCCGCTTCGCCCGTTCGAGTTAGAGTCGGCTTGCTCCACCGTCGATGTATACGTATCGATGAGGATCACGGGGATCCGCGCCTCTCGCCGTAGAGGATCTTGCACTGCAAGCAACCGCGAGAATGGATTGCCGCATTTTGTGATGGCGTCGGCGCCTGCTCGATATCAGCTGCCTATTGGCCTGCGCCGAATACATGACTTTGCGCGAGGGTGTGCTGATGAATCGTCCGGATGCAAGGAAAGTGTCGTCGGCTCAGCGTGAGATCTGGCTGGCCCAGCAGCAGCATCCGGGCAGCGCGCTTTACCACATCGCCGAATATCTCGAAATCGTCGGCCCCTTGGACGTGCCCGCCTTCGAGGCGGCATTGCGACGGGCGGTGTCCGAGACCGACGCGCTGCACCAGCGGTTCTTCGAGCAGGGCGGTGAACTGTGGCAGTACACGCACCCGGTCGGCGACTGGCCCCTGCCGGTCGTCGATGTCAGCGACGAGCCCGACCCAGCCGCGGCCGCCGAGGCATGGATGCGTGCGGACCTGGACAGGCCGGTCGACCTCGCCCAGGATCGCCTGTTCTCGTACGCGTTGCTCGAGCTGGCGCCCGATCGGCACTTCTGGTACCTGAGCAATCACCACATCGTCATGGACGGTCGCAGCTGGACACTGCTGGCCCGGCGAGTTGCCGAGATCTACACGGCCGGCGCCGCGGACCCGGGCCCGTCCCGCTTCCGCTCGGTCGATCTGCTCGTGTCATCGGACGCCGCCTACCGCGCCTCGGCCGAATTCGAGGCCGACCAGCGGTACTGGCGCGAGCGGTTCGCCGACAAGCCCGCCCCTACCCGGCTCGTCCCCGATGTCTCCGACGTCCTGAAGAGCCCCGTGCGCCGGCTCGCGACCTTGCCCGAGGCGACCGCGGAGCGCCTGCGCACGATGGCCGGCGACGTGGGCGTGCGATACACGTCGTTGCTGGCCGCGGCCGTGGCCCTCTTCTTCCGCCGGGCGACCCGGGTGCCCGAGGTGGTGCTGACGCTGCCCGTCGTCGGGCAGACCGGTCCCGAGATGCGGACCGTGCCGGGGATGGCATCCAACTGGGTGCCGCTGCGTATCCCGGCCCGGCCGGACATGACCGTGCGCGAGCTGATGGCCGCGGTGGAGGCGGAGATCGGCGAGGCCAGGCGGCATCAGCGTTATCGCGGCGAGGACATCGTTCGGGACCTCGGCCTCGTCCGGATGCGTCACCGCCTGCTCGGGCCGCACGTCAACTTCATGACCTTCGAGTACGACTTCGACTTCGCCGGCAGCCGGGCAATCGGCCACAACCTGACAACCGGATACACCGACGACCTCTCGATCGTGTTCGTCGACCATGCCGAGGGCAACGGCACCCGGATCCGTTTCGACGCCAACCCGGACCACTACAGCACCGAAGCGCTCGCCGGTCATCTCGAGACGTTCCTGCGCGTGCTGGAGGACTTTGATCCGGCTGCGCCGGTCGGGCAGTGGGACGTGCTGCAGGGCGGCGACGCCGAGCAGTTGCTGACCTGGGGCACCGGCGCCGCCGTGGACGCGGATGCGACGTTGCCCGGCTTGTTCGGGGCGCGGGTGCTGCGGGATCCGGATGCGGTGGCGGTGGTGGCAGGGCCGGTCCAGTTGTCGTTCCGGGATGTGGATGTGCGGGCGAATCGGCTGGCGCACTGGCTGGTGGCGAAGGGGGTCGGCCCGGACGTCCTGGTGGGGCTGGCGTTACCGCGGTCGGTGGATTTCGTGGTGGCGATGCTCGCCGTGGTCAAGGCGGGTGGGGCCTATCTGCCGATAGACCTCGATGCGCCGGCTCATCGGCGGCAATCCATGTTGGCGGACGCGGCGCCGGCGTGGGTGATCGATGCCGAGGTGCTGTCGGGGGAGTTCGGTGGATTCCCGCAGACCGCTCCGCCGGTCGGGGTGACGGCGTCCAACGTGGCGTACGTGATGTACACCTCGGGATCGACGGGTGAGCCCAAGGGCGTCGCGGTGACGCATGCCGGGGTGGTGGCGCTGGCCAGGGACCGGTCCCTGGCGGAGGCGTCGGAGCGGGTGTTGTTTCATTCGTCGCCGCTGTTCGACGCGTCGACGTACGAGTTGTGGGTGCCGTTGTTGGGTGGCGGCACGGTGGTCGTGTCGCCGGTCGATGATGCGGATCTACGAGCCCTGGTCCGGGTGGTCGCCGATCAGCGCGTGACGAGCCTGTGGTTGACCGCCGCGGTGTTCGCGATGGTGGCGGCGCAGAAGGCCGAGATGTTGGCGGGCGTGCGGCGGTTGTGGGCCGGTGGGGATGTGGTCTCGCCGGCGGCGGTCGAGCGGGTGTCGGCGGTCAACCCGGATCTGGTGGTGGTCAACGGTTACGGGCCGACGGAGACCACCACATTCGCGTGCCGGTATGTGGTAGGACGGGGAGCGTTCGGCTCGACGGTGCCGATCGGCGGACCGTTGGACGGCATGCGGGTCTATGTGCTCGATGGTGGGCTCGGCATGGTGCCGCCGGGTGTTGCGGGCGAGTTGTACGTGGCCGGGGCGGGCCTCGCGCGGGGGTACATGGGCCGTGCTGGTCTGACGGCTGAGCGGTTCGTGGCCGATCCGTGGGGGCCGGCGGGGTCGCGGATGTACCGCACCGGCGACGTGGTGCGGTGGGGTCGCGATGGTGCGCTGGAGTTCCTGGGCCGTGTCGACGAGCAGGTGAAGGTTCGCGGGTTCCGGGTGGAACCGGGTGAGGTCGAGGCGGTGCTGGCTCAGCATCCCCGGGTCGGCCAGGCGGTGGTGGTGGCGCGTGCGGACGAGCCCGGAGACAAACGCCTGGTCGGTTACGTCGTTCCCGCCCCGGGGCGGACGATCGAGCCCGCGGAACTGCGACGGTTCGCCGGCGAGCGGTTGCCGGCGTTCATGGTGCCGGCCGCGGTGCTGACGCTGGACCGGTTGCCGCTGACGGCCAACGGCAAGGTGGACCGCGTGCGGCTGCCGGCCCCGGACTACGCGCCGGCCGCCCGCCACTACAAGGCGCCGCGTACGCCCGTGGAGGAGATGCTGTGCGGGCTGTTCGCCGAGGTCCTCAACGTTTCCGCGGTCGGGGTGGACGACAGCTTCTTCGATCTCGGCGGGCATTCGCTGATGGTCACCAGCCTGGCCGGCCGGGTCCGGGCAGCGCTGGGCGTGGAGCTGCCGATCCAGGTCGTCTTCGCGACGCCGACCGTGTCCGCACTGGCGGACTACATCGCAGGTGCCGCCGGCGCTCCCGTGCGGCTCGCGCTGGGCGCTCGCCCGCAGACTGAAACGTTACCGCTGTCGTTCGCGCAGCAGCGGCTGTGGTTCCAGCAGAAGATCTCGGGCGAGGCGCCGACGTACAACATTCCGCTGGCCCTGAGCCTCTCCGGTGAGGTGGACCCGGAGGCGATGCGACCGGCCCTGCGGGACGTGGTGATGCGACATGAGGCCCTGCGGACGGTCTTCCCCGAGGTGGGCGGGCGGCCCTGCCAGCGGGTACTCGCTCCGGCCGCGGTCGAGGTGGCCTGGGAGGCGCGGCAGGTGGACCGTACGGCCCTGGACGGCGCGCTGTCGTCGGCGGCTCGATACAGCTTCAACCTGGCCGCCGAGTTGCCGGTGCGGGCGTGGCTGTTCACGACCGGCGCTACGGAAGCCGTGCTGCTGGTCCTCCTGCATCACATCGCGGGCGACGGATGGTCGATGCGGCCGCTCGCCGACGACCTGGTGACCGCGTACCGTGCCCGTCGGCGAGGCGAGGCGCCGCAGTGGCCGGCGCTGAGTGTGCAGTACGCCGACTACACGCTCTGGCAGCGCGAACTGCTGGGCCGCGCCGAGGATCCGGACAGCCTGCTGGCGCGACAGGTCGCCTACTGGACCCACCAGTTGGCCGGCCTGCCCGAGCAGCTGACCCTGCCCACCGACCGGCCCCGGCCGAAGGTCAACTCTTACCGGGGCGACCAGGTGCGTTTCGATCTGGACCCCGAGTTGCACGAGGGCGTCAGCAGGCTCGCGCGCCGCTCGGACGCGACCGTGTTCATGGTGCTGCAAGCCGCGATGGCGGCCCTGCTGACCCGGCTGGGCGCGGGCACCGACATCCCGCTGGGCGGCGCGATCGCCAACCGGACCGATCAAGCACTGGACGGGCTGGTCGGGTTCTTCGTCAACACGCTGGTGCTGCGCGCGAACACCGCCGGCGACCCGTCGTTCGCGGAGCTCATCGATCGCGTACGCGACACCAGCCTGGCCGCCTACGCACACCAGGATGTGCCGTTCGAATGCCTGGTCGAGCTGCTCAACCCGCAGCGCTCGGCGGCACATCACCCGCTGTTCCAGGTGATGTTCGCGCTCCAGAACGTCGCGCCGGCCGCCTTCGACCTGGACGGCCTGCACGTGCGCCCAGGGTTCCTCAACGCCGGTGCATCCCGGTTCGACCTGTTCTTCAGCCTCACCGAGTCGCACGCGCCGGACCGCACCTGCCGCGGCGTCGCCGGCACTGTCGAATACGCCACCGACCTGTTCGACCGGGAGACGGTGGTCCGCCTGACGATGCGGTGGGTGCGACTGCTGCGCGCGATGGTGGCCGAGCCGCACCGGCGCATCGGCGCGGTCGACCTCCTCACCGACGACGAGCGTGCCGGAATGCTGGCTACCGGAACCGGTGCCGCCTGTGCGGTGGATGCGGGCGCGACGTTGGTGGGGTTGTTCGCTGAGCGGGTCGCTGCGGATCCCGGTGCGGTGGCGGTGGTGGCGGGGCCGGCGGAGCTGACGTATGCCGAGGTGGATCGGCGGGCGAACAGGCTGGCGCATCGGCTGGTGGAGAAGGGGGTGGGTCCCGAGGTCCTGGTGGGGTTGGCGTTGCCGCGGTCGGTCGACCTGGTGGTGGCGATGCTGGCTGTGGCCAAGGCTGGTGGGGCCTATCTGCCGATCGACGTGGAGTGGCCGGCGTATCGGTTGCAGTGGGTGCTGGCTGATGCGGCGCCGGCCTTCGTGCTCGATGCGCAGGCGGTGTCGGGGGGGTTCGGGGAGTATCCGGATGAGGCTCCGCCGGTCGGTGTGACGGCGTCCAACGTGGCCTACGTGATGTACACATCTGGTTCGACCGGCGAGCCCAAGGGCGTCGCGGTGACGCACGCTGCGGTGGTCGCGTTGGCGCGGGACCGGTCGCTGGTGGAAGCGTCCGAACGGGTGTTGTTCCATTCCTCGCCGTTGTTCGACGCCTCGACGTACGAGTTCTGGGTGCCGTTGCTCAACGGCGGGACGTTGGTGGTCTCGCCCACTGGTGACGCCGAGCTCGAGGCGCTCGTGGAGTTGGTCGCCGAGCAGCGGGTGACGGGTTTGTGGTTGAGCGCCGCGGTGTTCGCCTTGGTAGCCGCAGGTCATGCGGGGGCGTTGGCGGGTGTGCGGCGGCTGTGGGCCGGTGGGGACGTGGTTTCCCCGGCGGCGGTTGAGCGGGTCATGTCGGTCAGCGCCGATCTGGTGGTGGTCAACGGGTACGGGCCGACGGAGACGACGACGTTCGCGTGCCGTTATGCGGTGCCGCGGGGCGGGCTGGGTTCGGCCGTGCCGATCGGCGGGCCGTTGGACGGCATGCGGGTGTATGTGCTGGACGCGGGTCTCGGGTTGGTGCCGCCCGGCGTGGCCGGCGAGTTGTATGTGGCCGGTGTGGGCCTGGCGCGGGGGTACGTGGGCCGCGCGGGGTTGACGGCGCAGCGGTTCGTGGCGGATCCGTTCGGGCCGGCGGGGTCGCGGATGTATCGCACGGGCGATGTGGTGCGGTGGATCCGCGGCGGGGTGCTGGAGTTCGTGGGTCGTGTCGACGAGCAGGTGAAGGTTCGCGGGTTTCGGGTGGAGCCCGCCGAGGTCGAAGCGGTGCTGGCGCACCATCCCCGGGTGAGTCAGGCCGTCGTGGTGGCCCGTGAGGACGCGCCCGGCGACAAGCGCCTCGTCGGCTACGTCGTCCCCGCCGCCGTCGGCGATTCGCACGAGGGAGAGCAGGTCGGGGAGTGGCGTGAGCTGTACGACTCGCTTTATTCCGGGTCGGACGGTGTGGCTTTCGGCGAGAACTTCGTCGGGTGGAACTCCACCTACACAGGGTTGCCCATTCCGCTGGACGAGATGCGGGAATGGCGTGACGCCACGGTCGAGCGGATCCTCGCCTTCGGGCCGCGGCGGGTGCTCGAGGTCGGCGTCGGGTCGGGGTTGCTGCTGGCGAAGATCGCGCCGCGGTGCGAGGCATACTGGGGCACGGACTTCTCGGCCGTGGTGGTCGAGGACCTGGCCGGCCAGGTCGAGCGGTCCGGGTTGTCGTCCCGGGTCCGGTTGCGTTGCCAGTCGGCCGATGACATGTCCGGGCTGCCGGTCGGGTTCTTCGACACTGTGGTGCTGAACTCGGTGGTGCAGTACTTCCCCGACGGCGCGTACCTGGCGCGGGTCCTCACGCGACTGGTGGACTTGCTGGCACCGGGCGGCCGGTTGGTGGTGGGCGACGTCCGCCACCCCGGGTCCCTGCGGTTGCTCGGCGCCGTCGTGGAACGGGCCGCCCGGCCGGATGCCCCACCCTCGGTGGTTCGTGCCGCCGTCGAGCATGCCGTGCTGGTGGAGAAGGAACTCGTCGTCGACCCGGAATTCTTCGACGTGCTCGCGGCGGGAAACGATGTCATCGCCGGAGTGGACACCCGGTTGAAGGCCGGCCGGTCGCACAATGAGCTGACCCGGTACCGGTACGAGGCGGTCCTGCACAAGCGACCGGCCGACCTGACCGTCCTGGACAGCGTACGGACCGTGCGGTGGGGCCACGACATCGACGATCTGGCAGACCTGCGGATCGATGCCCCGGTGCGCGTGACGGGCGTACCCAACGCCCGGATGGCCGCCGACGTGGCGGTGGCGCGGGCGCTGTCGGCCGCCGGGCCGGTCGGCGAGCGGGCGGCGCTGGACCCGCAGCAGGTCGCGGAGTGGGCCGCCGAACGCGGCTGGGACACGGTGGTGACCTGGTCGCCGGGGTCGGTGGAGTGCTTCGACGCGGTGGTCCTTCCGACGCCGGCCGCGGCCCCGGTGGCCGGCGGATTCGTGGGCACGGGGGACGGCCGGCGCAAGCTGGTGAACGATCCGGCGGTCTCGCGTGAGGTCGGCGAGCTGTCGGGTGTGCTCCGCGCCCACGTGCGCGAACGTCTGCCGGAGTACATGGTGCCGGCGGCCGTGATGGTGGTGAACCGGTTGCCGTTCACCGCCAACGGCAAGCTGGACCGTGCGGCGCTGCCGGCACCGGAATACGCGGTGATGACGGGCCGCGCCCCGCGTACGGTCCACGAAGAAGTGTTGTGTGGCCTCTTCGCGGAGGTCTTGGGCCTGCCCGCGGTCGGCGTGGCCGACTCGTTCTTCGACCTGGGCGGGCACTCGCTGCTGGCCACCCGGCTGGTGAGCCGGATCAGGACGGTGCTGGGCGTGGAGCTGCCGATCCGGGCGGTGTTTGCGGCACCGACGGTGTCCGGCCTGGCGGGGCAGCTGGCGGCCGGGACGGCCCGGGCACGGCCGGCGTTGCGGCCGCGGCCGCGGCCCGAGACGGTGCCGTTGTCGTTCGCGCAGCAGCGGTTGTGGTTCCTGTACCGGCTGGAGGGCCGCTCGGCGACATACAACATTCCGTTCGCGTTGCGCCTGTCCGGGCCGGTGGATCTCGGCGCGTTGCGGCAGGCGCTCACCGACGTCGTGGCGCGGCACGAGGTGCTGCGCACGATCTTCCCCGACGACGCCGGCACACCGTCGCAGAAGGTCCTCGGCCTCGGCGAGGCCGACGTCGCGTGGCGAGTCGAGCACGTCGACGAGCGGGCTCTGGACGAGTCGTTGTCGGCGGCTGTCCGGTACGGCTTCGACCTGGCGGTTGAGCCGCCGGTGCGCGGTCGGGTCTTCGTGACCAGGCCCGGTGAGTGTGTGCTGCTGGTGTTGCTGCATCACATCGCCTGCGACGGCTGGTCGATGGGCCCGCTGGCACACGACCTGATGACCGCCTACCGAGCCCGCCATCGCGGCGACGAGCCGGAGTTCACGCCGCTGCCGGTGCAGTACGCCGACTACACGTTCTGGCAGCGCGACCTGCTCGGCAGCTCCGACGACCCGGACAGCGTGTTCGCGCGGCAGGTCGGCTACTGGACCGAGCGGCTCGCCGGCCTGCCCGAGCAGCTGAGCCTGCCCCACGACCGGCCGCGGCCCCGCGTCGCGTCCTATCGGGGTGCCGACCTGGAGTTCGACCTCGACGCGAGCCTGCACCAGCAGGTGACCGATGTGGCCCGGCGCTCGGGCGCGACCGTGTTCATGGTGCTGCAGGCCGCCCTGGCGGCGTTGCTGACCCGGCTGGGTGCGGGCGAGGACATCCCGCTGGGCAGCGGGATCGCCGGGCGCACCGACGAGGCGCTGGACGAGCTGGTCGGGTTCTTCGTGAACACCATGGTCCTGCGCACCGACACGTCCGGCGACCCGACCTTCGCCGATCTGCTCGCCCAGGTGCGTGAGACGGGTCTGGCCGCGTACGCCAACCAGGACGTTTCGTTCGAGTACCTCGTGGAGCTGCTCAACCCGCAGCGCTCCCCGGCTCACCACCCCCTGTTTCAGATCGCCCTGGTGTTGCAGAACACTCCCGCGACGGCCTTCGAGCTACCCGGCGCGCGCGTCAGCACATACCCGGTGTCCACCGGCGTGTCCCGCCTCGACCTGGCGATCAGCGTGGCCGAGCGCCGTGACCGGATCGGCCAACCGGACGGCATCGCCGGCACTGTCGAATACTCCACCGACCTGTTCGACCGGGAAACGGTCGAGATTCTCATGTCCCGGTGGAAGAGGCTGCTGCGATCGGCGGTGGCCGACCCGGGCCGCCGCCTGAGCAGGCTCGACCTTCTCTCCTCCGACGAGCACGCTCGGCTGCTCGCCGACGGGACCGGCGAGATCCTCGGCGCGACGCCGGCGACCCTGACCGACATGTTCGCCGCGCACGCGGCCCGCACCCCGGACGCCGTGGCCGTCGTGGCAGGCGCAAGGGAGTTCCGCTACGGCGAGGTCGACTCCTGGGCGAACCGAGTGGCGCACTGGCTGATCGAGCAGGGTGTGCGGCCCGAGCGGCTGGTGGGTCTGGCGATGCCGCGGTCGGTGGAGCTCGTCGTCGCGGTGCTAGCGATCGGCAAGGCCGGTGGCGCGGTCCTCCCCATCGACCCCGAGTACCCGGCGGAGCGGGTCGCATTCATGCTGTCCGACGCCGCGCCGGTGCTGGTACTCGACGCCGAGGCGCTCGCCGGGCCGTTCGCCGAGTTCCCCGCGACCGCGCCGCCGGTGCGGGTGACGCCGTCCCACACCGCGTACGTGATGTACACCTCCGGATCGACCGGCACGCCCAAGGGGGTGGCGGTGACCCACGCCGGGGTGTCCGGCCTGGCCGCCACCCTGGCCGAGCGGTGCGGGGCCGACGCGGGCAGCCGCGTCCTGCAACTGTCGTCGCTCGCGTTCGACGCCATGGTGTGGGAGTTCGTGCTGGCGTTCTCCTCCGGCGCGGCGCTCGTGGTGCCCCCGCCGGGCCGCCTGGTGGGTGAGCAGTTGGGACACGCGTTGTCCGAGGTGACCCACGCCCTGGTCGTCCCCTCCGTGCTCGCCACGGTCCCCGAGGGACTTGGCGAGCGGCTGCGCGGTCTGACCGTGGGCGGCGAGGCGTGCCCGCCGGAGCTGGCCGCGCGATGGGCGCCCGGCCGGCGGATGGTGAACGCGTACGGGCCGACCGAGGTCACCGTCTGCGCGACGGTGAGCGATGCGGTGGTCGGCACTGCCACACCGCTGGGCCGCCCGGTGCACAACGCGCGGGTGTACGTGCTGGACGCCGAGCTCGGCCTCGCGCCGCCCGGTGTCACAGGCGAGCTGTACGTCGCCGGGTCCGGGCTGGCTCGCGGGTACCTGGGCCGGGCCGGGCTGACGGCCGAGCGGTTCGTGGCCGATCCCTGGGGTCCGGCGGGGTCGCGGATGTACCGCACCGGCGACCTGGCGCGGTGGGTCCGGGACGGCCGGTTGGAGTTCGCCGGCCGCGCCGACGAGCAGGTGAAGATCCGTGGGCTGCGGGTCGAGCCCGGCGAGATCGAGGCGGCGCTCGCCACGCATCCGCACGTGGAGCGGGCGGTGGTGGTGGTTCGCGAGGACCAGCCCGGCGACCAGCGACTGGTGGCGTACGTGGTGCCCACTGTCGACGAACCGGAGGATCTGCGCGACTTCGCGAGCCGGCGGTTGCCGGAGCACATGGTGCCTGCGGCCGTCGTGCTGCTGGACCGGCTGCCCACAACCGCGAGCGGCAAGCTGGACCGTGCCGCCCTGCCGGCGCCCGACTATGCGAAGCCGGCCGCTGGCCGCCTGCCGCGGACCCCGCGGGAGCAGGTGCTGTGCGGGTTGTTCGCCGAGGTGCTTCAGGTACCGAACGTGGGAATCGACGACAGCTTCTTCGACCTGGGCGGGCACTCGCTGCTGGCGACCCGCCTGACCAGCCGGGTCCGCTCCGTGCTGGGCGTGGAGCTCCCGATCCGGCTGGTGTTCGAGGCGCCGACGGTGGCCGGGCTGGCCCGGCACCTGGACGGCGCGGGGTCCGCACCGCCGCGGCCGGCGACGCGGCGTCGGCCCGGTCTGCCGCCGTTGTCGTACGCCCAGCGCCGGTTGTGGTTCCTGCACAAGCTCGAGGGGCCGTCGGCGACCTACAACATTCCGCTCGCCCTGCGGCTCTCCGGCGACGTGGACGTGGCCGCGTTGCGTCTGGCGTTGCACGACGTCGTCGCCCGGCACGAGGCACTGCGCACGGTGTTCCCCGAAGTCGACGGCCAGCCCTTCCAACGAGTGGTCGGCACCGGCGACATCGAGCTCGGCTGGGAGGTGCGCCGGGTCACCCACGACGGCCTCCGGCCGGCGCTGTCGCAAGCGGCCCGGTACGCCTTCGACCTGGCGGCGGAGTTGCCGATCCGGGCCTGGCTGTTCGCGGCGGACACCGGCGAGCGGGTTCTGCTGGTGCTGCTGCACCACATCGCGGGTGACGGCTGGTCGATGGACCCGCTGTCGCGGGACCTGATGACGGCGTACAGCGGCCGGCGGCAGGGCCGGGCGCCGGAATGGCCGCAGCTACCGGCCCAGTACGTCGATTACGCGCTGTGGCAACAGGACGTGCTGGGCGACCAGCACGACCCGGACAGTGTGCTGGCCCGGCAGGTGGGCTACTGGTCCGGCCAGTTGGCGGGGCTGCCCGACGAGGTCACCCTGCCGGCGGACCGGCCGCGGCCGCCGACCGCGTCCTACCAGGGGGAGCACCTGTTCGTACCGTTGGACGCCGACTTCTACCCGACGATCACCGCCCTCGCGCGCCGGCTGGGCGCGACCGTGTTCATGGTGTTGCACGCCGGGCTGGCGGCGTTGCTGACGCGCCTGGGCGCCGGCACCGACATCCCGGTGGGCTCGCCGATCGCCGGTCGCTCCGACGAGGCGCTCGACGACCTTGTCGGCTTCTTCGTCAACACACTGGTGCTGCGTACCGACACCTCCGGCGACCCGACCGCCGCCGACCTGGTCGGCCGGGTACGGGAGACCAGTCTCGCCGCGTACGCGCACCAGGACATCCCGTTCGAGTATCTGGTCGAGCTGCTCAACCCGCGGCGCTCCGCCGGCCACCACCCGCTGTTCCAGGTGATGCTGGCGTTGCAGAACGGGCCGGAGGCCGACTTCAGCATCCCCGAACTCGAGGCGCGGCTGGAGGCGGTGGAGACCGGCACCTCCCGGTTCGACCTGTGGCTCTCGCTGGTCAAGAACCCGGACGCGGAGGGTGTCGGTGTCCTGGTCGAGTACTCCACCGACCTGTTCGACCGCGACACGGTGCAGGATTTCGTGAGCCGGTGGGTGCGGCTGCTCCGGTCGATGGCGGCGGACCCGGACCTGCGCATCGGCCGGATCGACCTGCTCACCGAGGGCGAGCGTGCCCGGCTGGTGGCCGACGGGACCGGACCGGCCCGCGAGCTGCCGTCCGCGACCCTGCCCGGGCTCTTCGCCGTGCAGGCCGAGCGGACCCCGGACGCGGTCGCGCTGGTCGCCGGCCGAACCCGGCTCACCTACCGGCAGCTCGTGGAACGTGCCGACCGGCTGGCGCGTCTGCTGGCCGGGCACGGCGTCGGTCCCGAGCGGCTGGTGGCCCTGCTGCTGCCTCGTTCGGTGGATCTGGTGGTGGCGATCTTGGCGACGGTCAGGGCCGGCGGCGCGTACGTCCCGATCGACCCGGACTACCCGGCGCAGCAGATTGCCTTCATGCTCGGCGACGCCCGTCCCGCAGTGGTCCTGGCGACGACCGGCACGGCGAGGACTCTGCCCGCAGGGACCACGCCGATCCTTCTCGATGGCGCCGACGACGCGGAGACGGCCGGGCCAACGGCCGGGCCCGTGGAACCGGATCCGGGCAACGCCGCCTACATGATCTACACGTCGGGCTCGACCGGCCGGCCGAAAGGCGTCCTGGTCTCGCACCGGGCCATTGTGAACCGGCTCCTCTGGATGCGGGACGAGTACGGGTTCCGGACCGACGACCGGTTCCTGCAGAAAACCTCCGCCGGCTTCGACGTCTCGGTGTGGGAGTTCTTCCTACCGCTGATCTCCGGGGCGACCCTCGTCCTGGCCGAGCCGGGTGGTCACCGCGATCCCTCGTACCTGGCCGAGACGATCAAGGCCGAACGCATCACCACCGTCCACTTCGTGCCGTCGATGCTTCGCGCGTTCGTCGACGAGCCCGCGGCTGCCGAATGCACACACCTGCGCCGGGTCATCTGTAGCGGTGAAGCGCTGACCGAGGATCTGCGCTCGCGCTTCCACGCGGTCCTGGACGTCGAACTGCACAACCTCTACGGCCCGACCGAGGCCGCGGTGGACGTGACCTCCTGGGCGTGCCCACCGGTGGCCGGTGCGCGTGAGATCCCGATCGGGCGGCCGATCGACAACATCCGGGTCTACGTCCTGGACGGTGCGCTCACCATGGTGCCGCGGGGCGTGACGGGCGAGTTGTACGTGGCGGGCGTGGGCCTGGCGCGCGGCTATCTGGGCCGTGCGGCCCTGACGGCCGAGCGGTTCGTCGCGGACCCGTGGGGGCCGGCAGGATCGCGGATGTATCGCACCGGGGATGTGGTGCGGTGGGGCCGCGACGGCGCGCTCGAGTTCGTGGGCCGCGCCGACGAACAGGTGAAGATCCGCGGGTTCCGGGTGGAGCCCGGTGAGATCGAGGCGGTGCTGGCGCAACACCCGCGGGTGAGCCGGGCGGTCGTCGTGGCGAGGGAGAGCGAGGCCGGCGACAAACGCCTGGTGGGCTACGTGGTGCCCACCGCGCTCTCGGGCGGTGAAGCTGAGCAGATCACCGAGTGGCGAGAGTTGTACGACTCGGTGTACTCCGGGTCGGCCGGCGCCTTCGGCGAGGACTTTGTGGGGTGGAACTCGGTCTACACGGGGTCGCCCATTCCGCTGGAGGAGATGCGGGAGTGGCGCGACAGCGCGGTGGAGCGGGTGCTCGCGTTCCAGCCGCGCCGGGTCCTCGAGGTCGGTGTCGGATCGGGACTGCTGCTGTCCGGGATCGCGCCGGAGTGCGAGAGCTACTGGGGCACCGATCTCTCGTCCGTTGTGGTCGAGGGCCTCGCCGAGCAGGTGCGCAAGGCGGGCCTGGAATCCCGCGTCGCGCTGCGGTGCCAGCCGGCCGACGACTTCTCCGGGTTGCCGGAGGGCTTCTTCGACACTGTGGTGCTGAACTCGGTGGTGCAGTACTTCCCCGACGGCGACTACCTGACCCGGGTGCTGACGCGATGCCTGGAGCTGCTGGTTCCTGGTGGTCGTGTGGTGGTGGGCGACGTCCGCCATCCGGGGTCGTTGCGGCCGATCCAGACGGAGATCCAGCGGGCTCAGCGACCCGACGCCCCGCCGTCGACAATCACGGCAGCGGTCGAGCGGGCGGTGCTCGCGGAGCGGGAGCTGGTCGTCGACCCGGAGTGGTTCACGCGGTGGGCCGACGGCCGTGCCGGCGTGGACGTCCGGTTGAAGGCCGGCGCCGCGCACAACGAGCTGACCCGCTACCGATACGAGGTCGTGCTGCACAAGCAACGAGCCGATCTGCTGGCGGTGGACGACGTACCGCGCGCGGTGTGGGGCCGCGACGTCGGCGCCCTCGACGAGCTGGACCCGGCCGGCCCCAAGCGGGTGGTGGGCATTCCCAACGCGCGCGTCGTGGGCGAGACGGCCGGGGTCGATCCGGAGGCGCTTCGGTCGTGGTGCCGGCGCAGCGGCTGCACGGCCCTCGTCACCTGGTCGCCGGAGACGATCGACTCCTTCGACGCCGTCGTTCTCCCGTCGGCCGGCGACGGCCGAGCCTTCACCGGCGTCTATCTGCCGTCCGGCGTCGCGGGCCGCCAGCTGGTCAACAATCCGGCGGCGGCGCGCGCGGCCGGAGGACTCGTCACGTCGCTGCGCCGGTTCGCCGGCGAGCGGTTGCCGGAGTTCATGGTCCCGTCGGCGATCGTGTCGCTGGACAGGCTGCCGTCGACGGTGAGCGGGAAGCTGGACCGCGCGGCGCTCCCGGTGCCGGACTACGGAGTGGGAGGGGCGGGCCGGGCTCCGCGTACGCCTCAGGAGGAGGTCCTGTGCGGGTTGTTCGCCGAGTTGCTCGGGCTTCCGGCGATCGGGATCGACGACAGCTTCTTCGACCTCGGTGGGCACTCGCTGCTGGCGACCCGGTTGGTGAGCCGGATCCGGACCGTCCTCGGGACGGAGCTGCCGATCCGGGCGGTCTTTGCGGCGCCGACGGTCGCCGGACTCGCCCGGCTGCTGCACGGCGGCACGGCGCAGGCGCGGCCGCCGCTGCGTGCCCGGCCCCGGCCGACGGTGCTGCCGCTGTCGTTCGCGCAGCAGCGGCTCTGGTTCCTGCATCAGTACCAGGGGTCGTCGGGGACGTACAACATTCCGCTGGCGCTGCGGCTGTCCGGCGAGGTCGATGTGGAGGTGCTGCGCCTGGCGCTGCTGGACGTCGTCGAGCGGCACGAGGCCCTGCGCACGGTGTTCCCGGACACCGACGGGGAGCCGTATCAGCAGGTGGTGGCGCCGGACGCGGTCCAGGTCGGCTGGGAGATCCGGGACGTGGACCGGGACGGGCTGAGCGCGGCGCTGTCGGCCGCGGCCGGACACGGCTTCGATCTGGCCAGGGAGCTGCCCGTACGAGGCTGGGTGTTCCGGACCGACCGCACCGAGTGCGTCCTGCTCGTGCTGCTGCATCACATCGCGGGCGACGGCTGGTCGATGGGGCCGCTCGCCGAGGACCTGCTGACCGCCTATCGCGCGCGCCGTGCGGGCGATGCGCCGCCGTGGCGGCAACTGCCGGTTCAGTACGCCGACTACACCCTCTGGCAGCGCGAGGTGCTGGGCGACGAGGACGACGCCGGCAGCGTGTTCGCCCGGCAGGTGCGCTACTGGACCGAGCAGTTGAGGGACCTGCCCGACCAGTTGACGCTGCCGGTCGACCGGGCCCGGCCGCCGGTGGCCTCGCACCGGGGTGAGCACCGGGAAATCCACCTGGACGCCGATCTGCACCGGCGGATCGCCGCCCTCGCCCAGCGCTCCGGCAGCACTGTCTACATGGTGTTGCAGGCCGGGCTGGCGGCGTTGCTGACCCGGCTGGGCGGGGGAACCGACATCCCGGTGGGTTCGCCGATCGCCGGTCGCCACGACGAGGCACTGGACCACCTGGTCGGGTTCTTCGTCAACACGCTCGTGCTGCGCACCGACACGTCGGGAGATCCGTCGTTCAGCGAGCTGCTCGGCCGGGTGCGGGAGACCAACCTCGCCGCCTACGCGCATCAGGACGTGCCGTTCGAATACCTGGTCGGGCTGGTGAACCCGCGGCGCTCGGCCGCTCATCACCCGCTGTTCCAGGTCGCCCTGGTGTTGCAGAACGTCCCCACGCCGGAGTTCCGGCTCCCGGGGCTCAAGGTCGACGGCGAGCCGGTCGCGATGGACGTCTCCCGGATGGACCTGGCGTTCAGCTTGAGCGAGCGCCTCGACCGCACCGGCCGACCGGACGGCATCGCCGGGGTGCTGGAGTACTCCACCGACATGTTCGACCGGGCTACGGTGGACGATCTGGTGGCCCGATGGGCGAGGCTGCTGCGGGCGGCGACCATTGAACCGGGCCGGCGGATCAGCCGGATCGACCTGCTCACCGCACAGGAGCGGGCCCGGTTGCTGGCCGCGGGGACCGGCGCCATCCAGAAAGCCCCGCGAACGACGGTGCAGGAGCTGTTCGCGGCGCAGGTGGCATGGACGCCGCGGGCGGCGGCGGTCGTGAGCGACGGCACCTCGCTGTCCTACCGCGAGCTGGATGTGCGGGCCAACCGGATGGCGCACTGGCTGATCGAGCGAGGTGCCGGCCCGGAGCGGCTCGTCGGCCTGGTCCTGCCGCGCTCGGTGGACCTGGTGGCGATGACCCTCGCCGTGGTCAAGGCCGGTGCGGCGTACCTGCCGATCGACCCGGGCCAACCAGCGGAGCGGATCGCGTTCCTGCTGGCGGACGCGGCGCCAGCGGTCGTCGTCGAGGCCGGCGATCTCGCCGGGGATTTCAGCCGGTATCCGGACACCGCGCCCGCCGTCCGGGTGCAGCCCCCCGGCGCCGCGTACGTGATGTACACATCCGGATCCACCGGCGGGCCCAAGGGTGTGACGGTGTGCCACGCCGATGTCGTCGGCCTGGTGCGGTCCGAGCTCTTCGCGACCGGGCACCAGCGGGTCCTGTTCCGCTCGCCGGTCATGTTCGACGCGTCGACCTACGAGCTGTGGGCGCCGTTGACCAGCGGCGGCACCGTGGTCGTCGCCCCGCCCGGCGAGCTGGACGCCGCGGAGCTCGCCCGGGTGATTCGCGCGGGGGTGAGCGCGCTGTTCCTGACCACGGCGCTGTTCAACCTCATGGTCGAGGAGCACGTCGACTGCTTCGCCGGGGTCAGCACGGTGCTGACGGGCGGCGAGCTGGTCAGCCCGGCCGCCATGCGGCGGATGCGGGAACGGAACCCGCGGACGTCGCTCGTGCACGTCTACGGGCCGACCGAGACGACGACGTTCGCCACGCAGTTCCCCGTCGACGCCCCGGACGGCCGGACGGTGCCGATCGGCGTCCCGATGGAGGACGTACGGGCCTACGTGCTGGACGGCCGACTGGAGCTCGCCCCGCCCGGTGTGGCGGCGGAGCTGTACATCGCGGGAACAGGAGTGGCCCGTGGCTACGTGTCCCGACCCGGCCTCACCGCGGAGCGGTTCGTGGCCGACCCGTGGGGTCCGCCGGGGTCGCGGATGTACCGCACCGGGGACGTCGTGCGGTGGAACCGCGACGGGAAGATCGAATTCGTCGGACGGGTCGACCACCAGGTCAAGATTCGCGGGCACCGGGTGGAGCCGGGCGAGGTCGAGGCGGTGCTGACCCGGCATCCCGGAGTCGCCCAGGCGTCGGTGATCGCCCGCGAGGACCGCCCCGGCGACCGGCGGCTGGTGGCGTACGTGGTCCCGGCAGGCGACGGCGAGCCGCCCGGCGACCTCCGGGACTTCGCCGCGGATCGGCTCCCGGGCTACCTGGTGCCGGCCGCGGTGGTGCTGCTCGACCGCCTGCCGTTGACGGCCAACGGCAAGGTGGACCGTGCCGAGCTGCCAGCGCCGGACTACGCGCGGCCGCACACCCACAGAGCGCCGCGTACCCCCGCGGAGCAGCTGCTGTGCGGGCTGTTCACGGAGGTGCTCGGCGTGCGCACGGTCGGCGTCGACGACAGCTTCTTCGACCTCGGCGGGCATTCGCTGCTGGCCACCCGCCTGATCAGCCGGATCCGCAGCGTGTTCGAAGTGGACCTGCCGGTCCAGGCGATCTTCGAGGCGCCGACCGTGGCCGGCCTCGCCCGGAGAACCGAGGAGCTGCCGGCGAGCCGGCGGCCGAGATTGCGCCGGATGTCACGGGGGGAAGGTTCGCGATGACTCCGCTTTCGTACGCCCAGCAGCGGCTGTGGTTCCTGCACAACCTGGAGGGGCCGTCCGCGACGTACAACATTCCCATCGCCCTGCGGCTGACCGGGCACGTCGACCACGAGGCGCTGCGGGTCGCCCTGCGCGACGTGGTGTGCCGGCACGAGGCCCTGCGCACCGTCCTGCCGGACGTGAACGGGCAGCCGTACCAGCGGCTGCTCGACCCCGCCGGGATCGACATCGCCTGGCAGGTCCGGCACGTTGCCGACGAGACGCTGGGCCCGGCCGTCGCGGACGCGGCGGCAACCACGTTCGACCTCCGGACCGAGGTGCCCGTACGGGCGTGGCTCTTCGTCACCAGCGACACCGATTGTCTGCTGTTGGTGCTGGTGCACCACGTCGCCTGCGACGGCTGGTCCATCGGGCCGCTCGCGCGTGACCTGATGACGGCGTACGACGCACGGTCGCACGGGCGTGAGCCGCGCTGGCCGGAGCTGGCGGTCCAGTACGTCGACTACACGCTCTGGCAGCGGGAGCTGCTGGGCGACCCGGAAGACCCCGGCAGTCTCTTCAGCGAGCAGGTGAAGTACTGGTCCGAGCAGCTCGCGGACCTTCCCGACCAGCTCGCCCTGCCGACCGACCGGCCCCGGCTCACTGTCGCGTCGTACGCGGGCGACCATCTGCTCTTCGATCTCGACGCCGAACTGCACGAGCGCCTCTGCGCGCTCGCGCGCCAGACCGACGCGACCCTCTTCATGGTGTTGCAGGCCGGGCTGGCCGCGTTGCTGACCCGGTTGGGCGCGGGAACGGACATCCCGCTCGGGTCGGCCATCGCCGGCCGCACCGACGAGGAGCTGGACGACCTGATCGGGTTCTTCGTGAACTCGCTCGTGCTGCGGACCGACACGTCCGGCGACCCGGCCTTCGCCGAACTGGTCGGGCGGGTCCGCACGACGAGCCTCGCCGCGTACGCCCACCAGGACGTTCCGTTCGACCACCTGGTCGAGGTGCTCAATCCGAACCGGTCCGCGGCGTACCATCCGCTGTTCCAGGTGATGTTCGCGTTGCAGAACGCGCCGGCGGCGGAGTTCGACCTGGCCGGCCTTACGGTGCGCGCGGAGTTCGTGGGTACCGGCACGTCCCGGTTCGACCTCTTCTTCAGCCTCACCGAGTCGCACGGGCCGGACGGGGCTGGCCGCGGCATCACCGGCATGGCGGAGTACTCCACCGACCTGTTCGACCGTGACACGGTGCAGCAGTTGGTCGCGCGGTGGAAGCGGCTCCTGACGGCGGTGGCCGCCGATCCGGGCCTGCGTATCGGCCAGGTCGACCTGCTCTCCGGCGACGAACGCGCGCGCCTGCTCGTGGCCGGTACCGGCGCGGCCACGGACGCTCCTTCGGCCACGTTGGCCGAGTTGTTTCGGGCACAGGTGTCGCGCGACCCGGATGGCACGGCTCTGATCAGCGGGGACACCGTGTTGTCGTACCGGGAGCTGGACGCCCGCGCGAACCGGCTGGCCCACTGGCTGATCGGCCGGGGGGTGGGCCCCGAGCGCCTGGTGGGCGTCGCGCTGCCGTGGTCGGTGGAGCTGGTGGTGGCGATCCTGGCGGTGGTCAAGGCCGGCGGCGCCTATGTGCCGATCGATGCCGGCTCGCCGGACCGCCGGTTCGATCTCGTGCCGTCCGCCGAGGCACCGATACTGACCATCGACGCGGACCTCTTCGCGCGCGATTTCGGCGACCAGCCGGACACCCCGCCGCCGGTCGTCGTCGCCAGCGACAACCTTGCCTACCTGATGTACACGTCCGGATCCACCGGCGTGCCGAAGGGCGTGGCGGTGTCCCACGCCGCGGTCGTCGCCCTGGCGCGGGACCGGTGCTTCCGGCAGGGGCACGAACGGGTGCTGCTGCATTCGTCGCCGCTGTTCGACGCCTCGACGTACGAGCTCTGGGCGCCGCTGCTCGGCGGCGGCACCGTCGTCGTCGCGGGAACGAAGGACTCCGACCTCGACGCGCTGACCCGGCTCATCGCCGATCACGGGATCACCGGGCTGTGGCTGACGGCGGGCGTCTTCGCCCTCATCGCCGAGCACGAGCCGGAGGCGTTGTCGGGCGTGCGCCAGCTGTGGACGGGCGGGGACGTGGTCTCGCCGGCTGCCGTCGACCGGGTGCTGGCCGCGAACCCGCACCTGACCGTCGTCGACGGGTACGGCCCGACCGAGACCACCACCTTCGCGTGCCGCCACCCGATCGAGCGGGCGCCGGGGGCGAAACGGCTGACGGTGCCGATCGGTGGCCCGATGGACGGCATGCGGGTGTACGTCCTGGACGCCGGGCTCGCCCTGGTCCCGGCCGGCGTGGTGGGGGAGTTGTACATCGCCGGCCTGGGGCTGGCCCGTGGGTACCTGAGCCGCCCGGGCCTCACCGCGGAACGGTTCGTGGCGGATCCGTGGGGGCCGGCCGGGACGCGGATGTACCGCACGGGTGACCTCGTGCGGTGGAACCGCGCCGGTCACCTGGAGTTCGTCGGCCGCGCCGACGAGCAGGTCAAGATCCGCGGATTCCGGGTCGAGCCCGGCGAGATCGAGGCGGTGCTGGCCGGGCACCCACGCGTCTCCCAGGTGGTGGTGTCCAGCGAGGGCGAGCCGGGGGACAAGCGCCTCGCGGCGTACGTGGTGCCGGTCGCGGCGGACGAGCCGAGCGGCGAGTCCACGGCCCAGATCGAGGAGTGGCGCGAGCTGTACGACTCGCTGTACTCCGATCCCAGTCCGATCGCCTTCGGCGAGGACTTCTCCGGCTGGGAGTCGAGCTACACCGGAGAGCCCATCCCGCTGGACGAGATGCGGGAGTGGCGCGATGCCGTCGTCGGGAACATTCGCAGGTTCGAGCCGCGGCGGGTGCTCGAAATCGGCGTGGGCACGGGGCTGCTGCTGTCGCGCATCGCACCGGAGTGCGAGGCCTACTGGGGAACGGACTTCTCGCCGGTGGTCGTCGAGAACCTGACCCGGCAGGTGCGGCGTGCGGGACTCGCCGGCTCGGTGGAGTTGCGGGTGCAGAAGGCGGAGGACGTCAGCGGCCTGCCACGCGCGTTCTTCGACACTGTGGTGCTGAACTCCGTGGTGCAGTACTTCCCGGACGGGAACTACCTGGAGCACGTGCTGGACCAACTCTGGGATCTGCTGGCGCCGGGCGGCCGCATCGTGGTCGGGGATGTGCGCCACGCCGGCTCCCTGCGGCCGCTGCACACCGCCGTCCAGCGCTCCCGGCATCCCGGATCGTCGCCGGCCGCGACGCGTGACGCGGTGGAGCGCGCGCTGGTGACGGAGAAGGAGTTGGTGATCGACCCGGAGTGGTTCACCCGCTGGGCACGACCCCGCCGGGCCGCGCTGGACCTGCGGTTGAAGGCCGGCCGGTCGCGGAACGAGTTGACCCGCTACCGCTACGAGGTGGTGCTGCACAAGGAACCGGCGGAGGTTCTCGTCCTCGACGACGTGTCCCAGGTCGTTTGGGGGCAGGCGGTGGACACGCTCGACGACCTGGCGGCGACGGTGACCGGCCGGGACACTCCGCTGCGGGTGGCCGGCATCCCCAACGCCCGGGTGGCGGAGGACGTCTCGGCGGTACGGACGGTGGCCGTCGATCCGGCCGATCTCGTGGCGTGGGGCGCCGAGCACGCCTTCTCGGTGATCACGACGTGGTCGCCGGGGGAGATCGGCGCCTTCGACGCGCTCATCGTTCCCAGGCCCGCGGCCGCCGCCGGCGGACAGGCGCTGACCGGGGTCTACTCGCCGCCGCCCGACACCGGACGGGAACTGATCAACGAGCCGACGCGGCTGCGCGGCAGCGGTGCCCTGGTCGCCTCCCTGCGCGCGTACCTCCGTGAGCGCCTGCCGGAGTTCATGGTGCCGTCGGCCTTCGTGGTCCTGGGCAGGCTGCCGCTGACCGCGAACGGGAAGCTGGACCGTGCGGCGCTGCCGGCGCCGGACCACCTGTGGTCGTCCGGACATCGCAAGCCGCCGCGGACGCCGCAGGAGGAAGTGCTGTGCGGACTGTTCGCCGAGGTGCTGGGGCTGCCCGCCGTCGGCACGGACGAGAGCTTCTTCGACCTGGGCGGCCACTCGCTGCTCGCCACCCGGTTGACCAGCCGGCTGCGCACCGTCCTTGGCGTCGAACTGCCAGTCCGCGCGGTCTTCGAGGCGCACACGGTCGCCGCACTGGCCGAGCGGGTGGATGTCGCCATGGGCGGCGCCGTCCGGCCGCGGCTGGTGGCCCGGCCGCGCCCGCAGCGGCTGCCCCTGTCGTTTTCCCAGCAGAGGTTGTGGTTCCTGCACAAGCTCGAAGGGCGATCGGCGACCTACAACATGCCGCTGGCCCTGCGGCTGACCGGCGAGGTCGACCACGACGCGCTGCGGTCGGCGCTGCGCGACGTGGTGGTCCGGCACGAGGCGCTGCGCACCGTCTTCCCGGACGACGGCGGGCAGCCGTACCAGAAGGTGGTCGATCCCGCCGCGGTCGAGGTGGCCTGGGAGGTGCGCGCGGTCCCGGACGAGGAACTGGGTGACGCCCTGGCCGCGGCGACCGGGTACGGCTTCGACCTCGGCGGCGAGCTGCCCGTGCGGGGTTGGGTGTTCACCACCGGTCCCGCGGAGTGCGTGTTCCTGATCCTGCTGCACCACATCGTGGGTGACGGCTGGTCGATGGGCCCGCTCGCCCGGGATTTGATGACCGCGTACGACGCCCGGCGTCAGGGTGCGGCGCCGCAGTGGCAGGCCCTGCCGGCGCAGTACGCCGACTACGCGCTCTGGCAGCGCGAGGTGCTGGGCAGCGAGTCCGATCCGGACAGCGTCTTCGCCCGGCAGCTCGGCTACTGGTCGGAGCGGCTCGCCGGCGTTCCCGAGCAACTCAACCTGCCGACCGATCGGGCGCGGCCGACGGTCGCGTCGTACCGTGGCAAGCACCTCGCCTTCGACATCGACGGCGAGCTGCATCACCGGATCGCGGAGCTCGGGCGACGGTTCGGCGCCACAGTTTTCATGGTGTTGCACGCCGGGCTGGCCGCGCTTCTTAATCGCCTGGGAGCGGGCACCGACATCCCGGTGGGATCGCCGATCGCCGGCCGTACCGACGAGGCGCTGGACGACCTGATCGGGTTCTTCGTCAACACGCTGGTGCTGCGGACGGACACCAGCGGCGATCCCCGTTTCAGTGACCTGGTGGCACAGGTACGCGAGACCAGTCTCGCCGCCTACGCCAATCAGGACGTCCCGTTCGAGTATCTGGTGGAGGCCGCCAACCCCCGACGCTCGGCGGCCCACCACCCGCTGTACCAGGTGATACTGGCACTCCAGAACGCTCCCGCCGCCGACTTCGACCTTCCCGGTGTGCAGGTCCGTGGCGAACCGATCACTATGAACGTCTCCCGGGTGGACCTCGCTGTCAGCCTCACCGAGCGGCATGACGGCGACGGACGGCCCAGCGGGATCGGCGGGCTGGTGGAGTACGCCGCCGACCTGTTCGACGAGCACACGGTGCGCCACCTGATGGCCCGCTGGACACGCCTGCTGCGGGCCGTCGTGGCCGATCCGGATCAGCGCATCGGCAGGGCCGACATCCTGACCAGGGACGAGCGCGCGCGGCTGCTCGGCGCCGGTACCGGCGCCGCCGTCGACGTGCCGGCCACGACCGTGCCGGCGCTGTTCGCCAACCAGGTGGCCCGCGAACCCGACGCGGTGGCGATCGTCGACGGCGACACCCGGCTCACGTACCGCGACCTGGACGCTCGGGCCAATCAGGTCGCGCACTGGCTGATCGAGCAGGGCGCGGGACCCGAGCGGGTGGTGGGTCTCGCCCTGTCGCGCTCGGTGGAGCTGGCCGTGGGCGTCGTCGCGGTCGGCAAGGCCGGCGCCGCGTACGTCCCGATCGATCTGGACCAGCCCGCGAGCCGGCTGGAGTTCATGCTGGCCGAGGCGAAACCCGTGCTGGTCGTGAACGCCGAGGCATTAGCGGGTGACTTCAGTCGATATCCGGACGCCGCTCCGCCCGAGCGGCTCCACCCGTTCAACGCGTCGTGCGTGATGTACACGTCCGGATCCACCGGCGTCCCCAAGGCCGTGGTGCTGACCCACGCGGATCTCGTCGCACTGGTGGCGGACCGGTGTTGGACGCCGGGGCGTCAGCGGATGTTGTGGCACTCGCCGCCGGTGTTCGACGCGCTGACCTTCGAGATGTGCGTGCCGCTGCTGCGCGGCGACACCGTCGTGCTGCTCCGCTCCAACGACACCGACATCGACGCCCTCGCCGACGCGATCGTCAGGGAGCGGATCAGTGTGCTGTGGCTGACCGCCGGCGTCTTCGCGGTTGTGGCGGAGCACCACGTCCACGCGCTGGCCGGCGTCCGGCAGGTCTGGACCGGCGGCGACGTGGTTTCCCCGGCCGCCGCCGCTCAGGTGCTGGCGGCGCATCCGGGTCTGCGGATCGTCAACGGCTACGGCCCGGCGGAGGCGACGGTGTTCTCCACGCACCACGTGGTGGACGCGATCGCGGCCGACCGGCCGATCCCGATCGGCACACCCATGGACAACATGCGGGTCCACGTCCTGAACGACGGGCTCGGCATGGTCCCGCGGGGCGTGGCTGGCGAGCTGTACGTTGCCGGGGCCGGCGTGGCACGGGGCTTCCTGCACCGGGGCGCCCTGACCGCGGAGCGATTCGTCGCCGACCCGTGGGGCCCGCCGGGATCGAGGATGTACCGCACGGGTGACGTCGTGCGCTGGAACCGCGACGACCGGCTGGAGTTCGTCGGCCGGCTCGATCAGCAGATCAAGATCCGCGGGTTCCGGGTGGAGTCCGGCGAGGTCGAGGCCGTGCTGGCCCAGCATCCGCAGGTGGCACAGGTCGCGGTGATGGCCAGGGAGGACCGCCGGGGCGACCGACAGTTGGTGGGCTACGTCGTCGCGGCCGACGGGACGCAACCGGACGGGCTGTGGGACTTCGCCGCCCGGCGGCTGCCGGACTACATGGTGCCCGCCGGGTTCGTGGTGCTCGACCGGTTGCCGTTGACGGCGAACGGCAAGCTCGACCGGGCCGCGCTGCCGGAGCCGGACTACGGCGCCGCGGCGAAGCACCGGGCGCCGCGCACACCACAGGAGGAGATCCTCTGCGGATTGTTCGCCGACGTGCTGGGCGTGTCCACGGTCGGCGTCGACGACGGGTTCTTTGCACTGGGCGGACACTCGCTGCTGGCAACCCGGTTGGTGAGCCGAATCCGCTCGGCCCTGGGCGTGGAGCTGTCGATCCGGTCGGTCTTCGACGACCCGACGGTGGCCGGGCTGGCCCGGCATGTGGACAGCGCCGCGCGGGCCCGGCCGAGGCTGGTACGGCAGCCCCGGCCGGAGACGATGCCGTTGTCGTTCGCGCAGCAGCGGTTGTGGTTCCTGCACAAGCTCGAAGGGCCGTCCGCGACGTACAACGTGCCGTTGGTGTTACGGCTGTCCGGGTTGGTGAGCCTGGATGCGCTCCGGTCCGCGTTGCGCGACGTGGTGCTGCGGCACGAGGCGCTGCGCACGGTGTTCCCCGACGTGGGCGGGCAGCCGTACCAGCGTGTGCTCGATCCGGAGGAGGTCCGCGTCGACTGGGACGTCCGCCGGGCCGCCGGCGAGGAACTGGACGCGGCCCTCCTGGCGGCGGCCGGCCACGGCTTCGACCTCGCGACGGAGCTGCCGATCCGGGCCTGGGTGTTCGACACCGGGCCCGGCGAGTACGTGCTGCTGGTGCTGCTGCATCACATCGCCGGTGACGGCTGGTCGATGCGCCCGCTCGTCACGGACCTGATGACGGCGTACGACGCGCGCCGCCGGAACGAGGAACCCCGGTGGCCGGAACTTCCGGTGCAGTACGCCGACTACACGCTTTGGCAGCGTGAGTTGCTGGGCGGCGAGGACGACCCGGCGAGCGTGCTCTCCCGGCAGGTCGCCTACTGGACCGATCACCTCGACGGGCTGCCCGACGAGATCGTCCTACCGTCCGACCGGCCCCGGCCCACGATGGCCTCGTACCGCGGGGGTCACCTGCTCTTCGAGCTGGACGCTGACCTGCATCGGCGGATCGTGGACCTGGCACGGCGGCTCCAGGTGACCGTGTTCATGGTGTTGCAGGCGGGACTCGCGGCGTTGCTGACCCGGATGGGCGCCGGCACCGACATCCCGCTCGGGTCGGGTGTCGCCGGCCGCACCGACGAGGCGCTGGACGACCTGGTGGGCTTCTTCGTCAACACGCTCGTGCTGCGCGCCGACACCGCAGGCAACCCGTCCTTCACCGAGCTGCTCCGGCGAGTCCGCGACACCAGCCTCGCCGCCTACGCGCACCAGGACGTGCCGTTCGAGTATCTGGTCGAGGCGATCAACCCGGAGCGTTCCGCCACTCACCACCCTCTCTTCCAGGTCGCCATCGTCCTTCAGAACAACCGCTCGGCCGAACTCGAACTGCCGGAGCTCACCGTGCGGTGGGAGTTCGTGAGCACCAGACGCTCCCGGTTCGACCTGTTCTTCAGCCTGGCCGAGCGGCTCGACAGCGCCGGCCTGCCGGACGGCATCTCCGGGATGCTCGAGTACTCCACCGACCTGTTCGATCCGGACACCGCGGAGGCGCTGGCGGACCGGTGGCGACGACTGCTGAGTTCGCTGGTGACGGACCCGGGCAAGCGCATCGGCCAGGTCGATCTGCTGACCGAACGCGAACGCACTCAACTGCTGGCCTGGGGTGCGGCGGACGCTCCCGCGCAGGTCGTGACCGAGGAGGTTTCTTCGTGACTGCCGTGACCCTGGCGGAACTGTTTGAGGGCCGAGCCGAGCGCACCCCGGACGCGGTAGCAGTGTCCATACCAGACCGGGAGGTGTCCTACGGCGAGCTCGACGCCTGGGCCAACCGGCTGGCGCACTGGCTGATCGGGCAAGGGGCGGGACCCGAGCGCCTGGTGGGCCTGGCGCTTCCCCGCTCGCTGGAGCTCGTGGTGGCGATCCTGGCGGTCGGCAAGGCTGGCGCGGCCTACCTGCCCATCGACGTCGACAACCCGCCCGAGCGCGTTGACTTCATTCTTACGGACGCGGCGCCGGTGCTGGTGCTCCCGGCCGAGACGCTGGAACAGGATTTCGGCGGTCACCCCGACACCGCTCCCTCGGTGCCGGTGGCGGCGTCGAACGTCGCGTACGTCACGTACACGTCCGGTTCGACCGGCGTGCCGAAGGGCGTCGCGGTCACCCACTCGGGCCTGCGCAGCCTGGCCGAAACGCTCGTGGAGCGGTGCGGCGTAGGCCCAGGCAGCCGGGTGCTGCAATTCTCGTCGGTGGGGTTCGACGCGTTCGTCTGGGAGCTCGTGCTGGCGTTCCCGTCGGGCGCGACGCTGGTCGTGCCGGACGCCGAGCGTCTGCTGGGTGAGGAGCTCGGGCGCGAACTGGCGGCGGTGACCCATGCGCTCGTGGTGCCGTCGGCGCTGGCGACCGTGCCCGAGCACTTCGCCGAGCGTGCGACCGGACTGGAGATGCTGGCCGTGTGCGGCGAGGCGTGCTCTCCGGAGCTGGTGGCGCGGTGGGCGCCCGGACGACGCATGGTCAACGCCTACGGGCCAACCGAGAGCACCGCGAGCGCCACGGTGAGCAACCCCTTCCGCGACGCCGCGGCGCCGATCGGCCGGCCGGTGCGTGACACGCGCGTCTACGTGCTCGACGGCAACCTGAACCTGGTGCCGTTCGGCGTCATGGGCGAGCTATACGTGGCCGGGGCGGGCCTGGCACGCGGCTACCTGGGCCGGCCGGGTCTGACGGGTGAGCGGTTCGTCGCCGATCCGTGGGGGCCGGCGGGGTCGCGGATGTACCGCACGGGCGACGTGGTCCGGTGGGGCCGCGACGGCGAGCTCGAATTCGTCGGCCGGGCCGACGAGCAGGTGAAGGTTCGCGGCTTCCGGGTGGAGCCGGGCGAGGTCGAGGTGGTGCTCGGTCAGCATCCCCGGGTCGCTCAGGCCGCCGTGCTGGTTCGCGAGGACACGCCCGGGGACAAGCGGCTGGTGGGTTACGTGGTGCCCGCGGCCGACGAGTCGGGCACGGGCGCGGCGGAGCAGGTGGAGGAGTGGCGCGGCCTGTACGACTCGGTGTACGCCCGGCCGGACGACGTGGCCCTGGGCGAGGACTTCACCGGCTGGAACTCGGCCTACACGGGGCAGCCCATCCCGCTGCCGGAGATGCGCGAGTGGCGTGACGCCGCGGTGGACCGCATCCTGTCCTTCGGCCCCCGGCGGGTGCTCGAGATCGGTGTGGGTGCGGGGTTGCTGCTGTCCCGGATCGTGCCTGCCTGCGAGAGCTTTCTGGGTACCGACCTGTCCTCGGTGGTGATCGAGCGTCTCTCCGGTCAGGTGCGACGGGCGGGGCTGGGATCGCCGGTGGAGCTGCGGTGCCAGCCGGCCGACGACTTCTCCGGGATGCCGGAGGGGTTCTTCGACACTGTGGTCGTGAACTCGGTGGTGCAGTACTTCCCCGACGGCGACTACCTCTCGCGGGTGCTGTCGCGGGCCCTGGAGCTGCTGGCGCCGGGCGGTCGCGTGGTGGTGGGTGACGTGCGCCATCCCGGATCGCTGCGGTTGCTCAACGCGGTGGTGGAACGGGCGACCCGGCCCGACGCCCCGCCCTCGGTGGTGCGCGCCGCCGTCGAGCAGGCCGTGCTGACCGAGAAGGAGCTGGTGGTCGATCCGGAGTTCTTCACGGTGCTGGCCGCCCGCAACGACCTGGTCGGCGGCGTGGACATCCGCTTGAAGGCCGGCGGGTCGCACAACGAGCTGACCCGCTACCGGTACGAGGTCGTGCTGCACAAGAACCCGGTGGACGCTGTGGCGCTGGACGATGCCGAGCGGCTGGTGTGGGGACGCGACCTCGACGACCTGGACAGCCTCGACCCCCGTACGCCTCTGCGGGTGACCGACATACCCAATGCTCGGCTGGCCGAGGATCTGGCCGTCGCGCGGGCGTTGTCGATGGCGCCACCGGCCGGGGGCACGGAGCTCGATCCGCACGAGGTCCTGAGGTGGGCCGCCGGACGCGGTTGCGGTGCGGTGGTGACGTGGTCGCCCGGTTCCCTGGCGTTTTTCGACGCGGTGGTGTTCCCGGCGTCGATGGGCGGGCCGGTGGTCTCCGGCGGGTTCGCCGGCGCCGAGCCGGAGAGCGGGCGGGCGCTGGTGAACGATCCGGCCGGCTTGCGCGGAACCGGTGAACTGGCCGGGACGCTGCGCGCCTACGCGCGCGAGCGGTTGCCGGAGTACATGGTCCCGGCCGCCGTGGTGGTGGTGGGCACCATGCCGTTGACCGTGAACGGCAAGCTGGATCGTGCGGCGTTGCCGGTGCCGGAGTTCGCGGTGGCGGCCGGCCGCGCCCCTCGTACGGTCCATGAAGAAGTCCTGTGCGGCCTCTTCGCCGAGGTGCTGGGTGTCGCCCGGGTGGGTGTGGCCGACAGCTTCTTCGACCTGGGCGGGCACTCCCTGCTCGCGACTCGGCTGGTGAGCCGGATCAGGACGGTGCTGGGCGTGGAGCTGCCGATCCGGGCGGTCTTCGCCGAGCCAACAGTTGCGGGGCTGGCGCGGCAGGTGGTGGCCGGGTCGGTGGCGGCACGGCCGGTGTTGCGGGCGCGGTCCCGGCCCGAGGTGGTGCCGTTGTCGTTCGCGCAGCAGCGACTGTGGTTTCTGCACCAGCTGGAGGGCCGGTCGGCGACGTACAACATCCCGTTGGCGTTGCGGCTGTCCGGGCCGGTGGACGTGGAGGCGCTGCGACTGGCGCTCCACGACGTCGTTGCCCGCCACGAGGTGCTGCGCACTGTGTATCCGGACGCGGACGGCACGTCGTATCAGAAGGTGATCGACGCCCGCGACGCCGAGGTGCGGTGGGACGTCGTCCAGGTCCGTGAGGACGAGCTGGGTGAGTCGCTGTCCGGCGCGGCGCGGTACGGGTTCGACCTCGCCGCGGAGCTGCCGGTGCGGGGCTGGGTGTTCCTGACCGCGCCGGACGAGTGCGTGGTGCTCGTGTTGCTGCACCACATCGCCTGCGACGGCTGGTCGATGAACCCGCTGGCACGCGACCTGATGACCGCCTACCGGGCCCGGCGTGGCGGCGAGCCGCCGCAGTGGCTGCCGCTCGCGGTGCAGTACGCCGACTACACGCTCTGGCAGCGCGAACTGCTGGGCGAGGAGGACGACCCGGACGGTCTGTTCGCCCGGCAGGTGGACTACTGGACCCGGCAACTGGCCGGCCTGCCCGAACAGCTCAGCCTGCCCACCGACCGGCCCCGGCCCCGGGTGGCGACCTACCGGGGCGACCACCTGCGGTTCCAGCTCGACGCGGAGTTGCACGGTCAGGTCACCGAGCTTGCCCGGCGCATGGGCGCGACGGTGTTCATGGTGTTGCAGGCCAGCATGGCGGCGCTACTGACCCGGCTCGGCGCCGGCGAGGACATCCCCTTGGGCAGCGGTATCGCCGGGCGCACCGACGAGGCGCTGGATGATCTGGTCGGCTTCTTCGTCAACACGATCGTGTTGCGGACGGACACCTCGGACGACCCGGCGTTCAGCGACCTGGTCGCCCGGGTCCGGGAGACCGGCCTGGCCGCCTACGCCAACCAGGACGTTCCCTTCGAGTACCTGGTCGAGCAGCTCAATCCGCGGCGCACCGCAGCACACCATCCCCTCTTCCAGGTGATGCTCACGCTGCACAACGTTCCGGTCGCCCGGGCCGGCCTGGACGGTCTCGACGTTCAGCCCGAGTTCGTGGGCACCGGTACCTCGCGCTTCGACCTGTTCTTCAGCCTCGTCGAGTCGCACACGGCGGACGGCCGCCCCGACGGCATCACCGGGTTGGTGGAGTACTCCACGGACCTGTTCGATCACGACACTGTCGATGCGTTGCTGAGCCGCTGGACGCGCCTTCTGCGCTTGGCGACGGCGAAGCCGAGCCGGCGTCTGAGCGAGATCGACATTCTCACCGAGGACGAGCGCTCGCGGTTGCTCGCCGACGGCACCGGCGACCCGGTGCGACTGCCCGCACTGACCGCGCCGGAGCTCTTCGAGCTGCGGGTGGGGCAGACGCCCGACGCCCCGGCGGTGATCTACGAGAACGAGTCGCTCACCTACGCGGAGCTGAACGCGCGGGCGAACCAACTCGCCCGGATGCTGATCGGCCGGGGCGCGGGACCCGAGCGGGTGGTGGCCCTGGTCGTGCCCCGTTCGGTTGAGCTGATCGTGGCGATCACGGCAGTGCTCAAGACCGGGGCGGCGTATCTCACGATGGACCCGGAGCATCCGGTCGAGCGCATCGTCTCGATGCTTGCCGATGCCCAGCCGGTGGTCGTGGTGGCGGCCGGCGAGCCGGCCGGCAGGATCCCGGGCCCGGTACTGGACCCGCACGACGCGGAGGTCGTGGCGGAGCTCGAACGGCAGCCGGCGGACAACCCGGCCGACGCCGACCGTACGCACCCCCTGCGGGGACAGAACCCGGCCTACCTCACCTTCACCTCCGGTTCCACCGGTCGGCCCAAGGGCGTGCTGATGCCCTCCGACGCTCTGGTCAACCTGTTGACCTGGCATGGCGACCATCTGCCGGGCGAGCCCGGGTCCAGGACGGCCCAGTTCACGGCGATCAGTTTCGACTTCTCCGTCCAGGAGATCCTCGCGACCCTGATCCACGGCAAGTGCCTGGTGGTGCCCACTGACGAGGCGCGTAAGGACCCCGAGGCCATGGCCGCCTGGATCGATCGCCACCAGGTGAACGAGATCTACGGCCCGCTCCTGCCGCTAGAGGCGATCATGCAGGCCGCGGGCGACGCGGGCAGCGCCCTGCCGTCCCTGACGGACATCCTCCAGGGCGGCCAGGAGTTCCGGATCAGTCCCGAGTTCCGCAAGTTCTGCCGTGGCCGGACGGATCGCCGTGCGCACAACGTGTACGGGCCGGCCGAGACGCACATGGCGACGGAGTGGTCGCTGGACGGCGAGGCCGAGGACTGGCCGCAGGTCGTGCCGATCGGGCGGCCAATCGCGAACGACCGGGTCTACGTCCTGGACACGCGACTGGACCTGATGCCACCCGGCACCGCCGGTGAGCTCTACATCGCCGGCACGGGGCTGGCGCGCGGGTACACGCACCGACCCGGGCTCACCGCCGAACGGTTCGTCGCCGATCCATGGGGGCCGCCGGGGTCGCGGATGTACCGCACCGGCGACGTCGTCCGGTGGAACCGGGACGGCCTGCTTGAGTTCCTCGGCCGCGCCGACGAACAGGTCAAGATCCGAGGGTTCCGGGTCGAGCCCGGTGAGGTCGAGGCGGCGTTGGCGGGACATCCGGACGTGGCTCGGGCCGCCGTGGTGGCGCACGCCGACCACCTCGGCGACCAGCGGCTGGTGGGCTATGTGGTGTCGGCGGCCGCGCGGAGGGTCGACCCGGCCGAGCTGCGCCGGCACGCCGGGACGTGGCTGCCCGACTACATGGTGCCGGCCGCGGTGGTGGTGCTGGACGAGCTGCCGCTCACCGTGAACGGCAAACTCGACCGGGCCGCGCTGCCGGCTCCGGACCTCGGGGTCTCCCAGCGCGGTCGCGCGGCGCGTACACCTCAGGAAGAGATCCTGTGCGACCTGTTCGCGGAGGCGCTCGGTGTGCCGGCCGTCGGCGTCGACGACAGCTTCTTCGAGCGGGGCGGGCACTCGCTCCTGGGCGCCCGGCTGATCAGCCGCATCCGCACGGTCCTGGGCGTCCACCTGCCGATCCGGGCAATCTTCGAGACACCGACGGTGGCCGGGCTGGCCGCGCGGCTGAACATGGACGACCAGCAGAGCGTCAGCGGCGTGGTGATGCCGCTGCGCCGGAGCGGGAGCCGGGCCCCGCTGTTCTGCATCCACCCGAGTGGCGGGATGAGCTGGTCGTATGCCGGGCTTCTCAAGTATCTGAGCCCGGAGTTGCCGGTCTACGGGATCCAGGCGCGGGGTCTGGGCGGTGACGAGCCGCTGCCGCAGTCGCTGGAGGAGATGGCCGACGACTACGTGGAACACATCGTCTCGGTCCAGCCGGAGGGGCCGTACTACCTCCTCGGCTGGTCGTACGGCGGAATCGTCGCACACGCCGTCACCGCCCGCCTCGAACGGCAGGGGCGCGTTGTCGCCCTGCTGGTGATGGTCGACGCGTTCCCGTCGCCGTCGATCGACGAGGAGGTGGTCGCGGAGGTCACCTCAATGGAATCTTCCAAGATCTACGCCGAGGTGCTGAAGGCATACGGCGGTGAGGAGGTGAACACCGACCTGACGTACGAGCAGTTCGTGACGCTGCTCCGGTCGGAGCAGGCCGGGCTGGCCGTCGCCGACGAGGGTCTGTTCGAGGCGTCGCGGCGGATCATGAACAACTGTGTCCGGCTGGGCTCGGAATACCAGCACGAGAAGGTGGCGGCGGACATCCTGGTGTTCGCCTCGACCATCTTCGACGACCTGCCCGAGTCGTCCAATCCCGCTCGCGCTCCGCTGACCCGCGAGTCGTGGGACCGGTACACCTCCGGCGACATCACCTTCCACACCGTCGAGAGCACCCACGCACGCATGCTCCAGCCGCAGGCTCTCGCACAGTTCGGACCCACCCTGGACCGCGAACTCGGTGCGGCATACGCGAGTTCGGCAAGCACGTCCACGCAGTCGACCCACGAGGGGAAATGATCGACGTGAGCAATCCTTTTGAAGATCCAAACGGCAGGTATCTCGTTCTCGTCAACGACGAGGGTCAGCACTCACTCTGGCCGGCCTTCGTCGACGTGCCGGCCGGTTGGGACACCGTACTCAGCGACGCCGAGCGCGCCGATGCGCTGCGCTACATCGATGAGAACTGGACTGACATGCGCCCGAAGAGCCTGATCAAGGCGATGGACGAGGCGGGCCACGGCACGCCGGACCGACCGAGCCAAGTGGCGAGGTGAACGTCGTGCCCACGACGCAACGTGCACCAGGTGCGCCGATGGAGAATCACCGCGGTGTGATCGCCGAGGACTACCACGTCCTGCAAAGCCTCGGCTCCATCGACGCCGCCCGGGCGGCGATGGTGGCCGGCCCGGGCACCGACGAGGCGCTGCTGATCGGCCTCTACCAGTCGGTGGAGATCGGTCTGCACAACCTGGTCCAGCTCCTCGACCGCGCCGCCGTCCATCTTCGCGACGGAGAGGTCGCGGCGGCGGCGACCGAACTTCATTGGGTACGTGGCTTCCATCGCGTCCTGGTTCGGCTGAGCCTGGCGGCCCGCCGGGTCAGCGGAGGCTGGGACGCCGAGGTGCCACGATGGACGGTGGACGGGACGCCCGCCTTCGCCGAGTTCAGGGGCGCGCTGGGACGCTTCGACCGGGAGCTCACGGCGCTCGCTGACCGGCCGGAGGTCGATCTCGGCGCGGTGATCGCGCACCGGTCCCTCGACGACGCGTGGTTCGGCGTGCTGCATTGCGCACGCATCGCCAACCACGACGCCCGGGTGTGGAGCGCGAACCTCAGCGCCTCGGCCCATCCCGCGCCGGAGCAGCCGCCGGACCGCGTGCTCGTGTCCGACTCGATCCGCCATGCGGTCTTCGAGCACCAGTTGCGCGGCGACACGTATTTCACCCAGTTCCGGGCCCTACACCAGATCCCTGAACTGCTTATCCGGGAGATCAACGATCGGGTCGAGATCGCGATCCGCCGGATTCGGACGGGCGAGATCGTCGCGGCGGTGGACGCCCTGGACGGCGCCGGTGAGCTGTTCGACCCGATCGAGGCGTGCCTGCCGCCGCTCGTCGACAACCTGAGCACGCGCGACTACCACCAGATCCGGGAGAACCTCGGCCTGACCAGCGGCAGCCACTCGGTAAGCATCCGCTTCGAGCTTTTCACCGAGCTGTACGAGCAGCTGATCGACGCCATCCGGCAGTACGGCGACGCGGGTGGCGCCGATCCGCTCGCCCGCCGCCTGCACCGCAACGTGCGGGATTTGCAGGTCTTCATCTTCTCCTGGCGCGACATGCACCTTCATCTGCCGCGCAACAACCTCGGCGGGATGGAGACGAAGTCGCTGACCGGTGCGCGGGACGCCGTCGGAACCGTACGCAAGATGCGGGACAACGCCGCGTCGAACGATCCGCTCGCCCGTGTCGACAAGCGCTTGCCGGTGCCGACGAGCCTGGCCGGGCCCCTGGTGGAGTATCTCGACGGTCCCGAATCGTCCGACGGATTGCTGCTGTCTGTCACCGGCAAGGTGACGCAGGCCAACTTCCGCGACGTGCAGGAGCGCACCAACTTCTTCGCGCAACCGTGTCCGTTCTCACGTCCGCAACGCCGGGTCGTCTAGCGCCTGCCGTGAAGGGGGAGGTCGTGGATACGCTGTTGATCGGCCACGCCGAGATCGAGCGTGTGCTAACTACGGTCGGGCGTGACGCGCTCATGGACCGCATCATCGAACGACTCACCAAGGGCCTGACTGAGCTCGGCCAGCGCGCCCGTGAGCTGTCGCCCGCTCGCAGCGGGTTCGAGCGGGAGCATCCGACGCGCGGTGTCCTGGAGTGGATGCCACACTACGACTCCGGGCAGGGCATCACCATCAAGACGGTGGCATACAGCCCGGAGAACCCGCGGCTCTTCGGGCTGCCGACGATTCTGAGCACCCTGGCCCGGTACGACGGCGACACCGGCAGGCTGCTCGTGCTGGCGGACGGCAACGTCCTCACCGCCCTGCGCACCGGAGCCACGTCGGCGGTGGCGTCGTCCTTGCTGGCACGGCCGGAGAGCACTGTCGTCGGGCTCATCGGCGCCGGCGCACAGGCGGTCACCCAGTTGCACGCTCTGACCCGTACGTTTCCCGTCGAGCGGGTGCTCGTGTGGGACGTGCGCAAGGAGAACGCGGCCGGCCTGGCGGCGCGCACCGCGTTCCTGGGCGTACCCATCACTGTTGCGCCGCCGGACGTCATCCTGGCAAGGGCCGACATCATCAGCACGGCGACATCCACGGGTGTGGGTGAGCCGCCGGTGCTGCCGTACGGCGACCACCAGGAGCACCTGCACATCAACGCGATCGGCTCGGACCTGGTCGGCAAGACCGAGCTGCCGCGACGTCTTCTACGCGAGGCGTTCATCTGCCCGGACCACCCGGAGCAGGCCCTGCGGGAGGGGGAGTGCCAGCAGTTGGCCGGCGACGACGCCGCAGGAGGGGCGATCGGACCCAGCCTGGGTGAGCTGTGCGCGTTCACCTCGCAGGCGGTCGCGCACCGTGATCGCCTGACGGTCTTTGACTCCACCGGCTTCGCCCTCGAGGACCACCTGGCCCTGGACGTGCTGCTCGAGATCGCCGACGAGCTGGGTGTCGGGTCGCGGGCCGAGCTGGAGACGCGGCCGCACGATGCCTTTGATCCCTATTCGATCTCCCGGGAGTAGCCATGGAGCGGGTGAGTCATTGGCCGGCGTCCACGCGGGATTCCGCCGAACTGCTGGTCACCGAGCTCTTCGACATCATCGACGAGCGTCGCTGGAATGAACTCGGCGCGCTCTTCGCCGAGGAATGCACGTACTGCCGTCCCGGGTACGACCCGCTGGTCGGCCTGTCGCAGCTCGACCGGTTCTACCGGACGGAACGCAACATAGCGTCGGGCCGGCACCAGGTCGAGCAGATCGTCAGCGACCTGGGCACGGTCACCTGCTGGGGCAGGTTCGTCGGGACGAGCCGCACCGGGCAGCACCTGGACGAGGAGTTCATCGACGTCTATCGGGTCCGCGACGGGAAGATCGCCTTCCGGAAGACGTACTTCTACCGGCCCGCCATCTGATCGAAGCGTTCGCCACGAAGGAGACAGCATGACCGACCGTGCACAGATGGCGATCGCCGCCTCAGGCCTGCGCAAGGCGTTCGGCGACCACGTCGTCCTCGACGGCATCGACGTGGCCGTCGGAGCAGGCAGGGTGTACGCGATGCTCGGCCCGAACGGCGCCGGGAAGACCACCGTCGTGAACATCCTCACGACGCTGCTGACCGCCGACGCCGGGACGGTCGTGATCGCCGGCCACGACGTCGCGACCGCCGGCGACGCCGCCCGGGCCGCGATCGGCGTCACGGGCCAGCTCTCGGCCGTGGACCATCTCCTCACCGGCCGGGAGAACCTCCAGCTGATGGCCGACCTGCGGCACCTCCGCAAGAGGGAGGGCCGCGAACGGGTGCAGCAGCTACTCCAGCACTTCGACCTCGTCGACGCGGCCGACAAACTGCTTTCGACCTATTCGCTGGGGATGCGCCGGCGGCTGGACCTGGCGATGACGCTTGTCGGTGACCCGCGCATCCTCTTCCTCGACGAGCCGACGACCGGCCTGGATCCCCGCAGCAGACGCACGATGTGGGAACTCATCCGATCATTGGCGGCCGGCGGGGTCACGATCTTCCTCACCACGCAGTACCTCGAGGAGGCCGACGAACTGGCCGACTGGATCGCAGTGCTCGACGGCGGTCGCATCGTCGCGGAGGGAACGTCGGATGCGCTGAAGCAGCGGGTGCCGGGCGGGCACATCCGTCTCCAGTTCACCGACGCTGAGGCGCTCGCCAGCGCCGCCGCACACTTCGACGGCGCCACGACGGACGACGAGGCGCTGACCCTGAGCCTGCCCAGCGACGGGCGGCCCGACGACGTACGGTCCGTGCTCGACCGGCTCGAACGCGCCGGCATCGAGCTCGGCGGGCTGTCGATGCACACCCCCGACCTGGACGACGTCTTCTTCGCCCTCACCGGGAGCGGAGCGAAGACCTCGGCCACCACCGACTCTCTCGAGAGGGCGACGCGATGAGCTCCCTGACCTACGTCGTCCCCGACGCCGCCACGATGCTGCGCCGCAACCTGAAGCATTTGCTGCGCTATCCGGTGATGATGATCGTTTACGTCGGTCAGCCGATCTTCGTGCTGCTGATGTTCGTCGGCGTCTACGGCAACGCGCTCGCAGAGGCGACGGCGGGCACGTCCTACATCGAGTTCGCCGCACCCGCGGTCCTGCTGATCACCGTCAACTTCGGGTGCACCACCACGGCGTTTAACGTCTTCAGCGACATGAGCTCGGGCATCGTCAGCCGTTTCCGCACCATGTCCATCTCCAGGGCGGCGATCCTCGGCGGCCATGTCCTGGAGAGCCTGATCCGCACGACGATAAGCGTCCTCATCACGCTGCTGGTGTGCCTGCTGCTGGGCTATCGCTCCGACGGGGGACTGGTGGGGTGGCTCGGCGCCCTGGGGCTGGTCTCGCTGTTCAGCCTCGCGCTCACGTGGCTGGTGGTGGCCTTGGCCCTGTCGGCGCGCACGCTCCAGCAGGCCACCAGCAACACCCTCATCTTCCAGTTTCTGCCGTTCTTCAGCAGCGCGTTCGTGCCGACCGACACCATGCCGGCGGTGGTGTCGTGGCTCGCCGAGCACCAGCCGCTCACCCCGATCATCGAGACCATCCGGGCCCTGCTCGCCGGGAACCCGGCCGGATCCACAGCGATCGTCGCGCTGGCCTGGTGCGTCGGCATCGGGGTTGTCGGCTTCGTCTGGGCGATCCGGCTGTTCGGCCGCGATTCGGTTCCGTCGTGACCGCGCTCGCCGCCGGGTGCCTCGCACCCGGCGGCTCGGGCTCAGTCAGCGCAACAGCTCGGTCACCTTCTTGAGACCGTCCCTGATCAACTGCCCGTACGGGTCGTCGCCCAGCGCCCCGATGGTGGCCTGTGCCTGCTTCAGGTGCTCACGAGCCCGATCGAGGTCGCCGAGCTTGCGGTAGCACTCGCTCAGGTTCAGGTGCAGCGAAGGGTAGAGACCCTCGACCGAGAGGGCCACCCCGGCCTCCGCGATCCGCTCCTTGCTGATCAGGCCGGCCGCCGTCAGCGCCCGCTGATCCCACAGCAGCTCCTGCTCGACGTCGTCCTGCGCATCGGCCATCGCATGCGCGAGCGTGCAGCGTTGCAGGGGATCGCCCTGTTCTCCGCCGATCTCTTCCCAGATTTCCTCGAACATGCGGCGAGCGGTTTCTCGCTCGCCTCCATGGTTGAGTTGCACGGCCTCGCCGATCCGCAGGATCGTCGGATCTGTGATCATCTGAGCTTCCTTCCGGGGTCCTCACGCGGTGGCGGCCGAATTGCCGCACCAGCCACCGGAAAATGGGTGGCGCCCGCGCAATAAACGTCTACTTTCGCTGCGGGAACGCAATGTGCACCACCCGCGTCTCGCGCTCATGAACGGTCCTTCGGCGGCTCCGTGAATAGCATTGCTGCTCGCCCGACAACCGAGGGCCAGCATGCACCGATCGATGTCCGATCCTACAGTAAGAGCTCGTGCAAATAGGGCAGGAGGGTAGCCCCGGGTACGAGGCGGGCACGGACCTCCGTGATCATGAGGGTGCTTACGCCTCGTGATCGTTTCGGGTGTCCGTGCCCGTTGTTCCATCACGGCTGATGACCCCCTTTGCGGGACCAGTTCGCCGCGCTGCTACGTGAGCGGCCGGTTGTTGATCCGTCGCATCCGTTGGGTCGCTACCGTCCACGATGGCAAATCGCCTCGTTCCCGACAAGCTGGACGCGTGCGGCCCGCTGCCGGAGGGTGGCGGTGTGCCTGGACGCCGGCTACGGCTTGCAGGTCACCCGGGAACTCCTCGAAGCCGCGAACTGCACGGGCGAGATTGCCTACAAAGCCGACAAGGCGCCCGTCTGGGCGGGGCAAGGCTGCATGTCGAGCGGACGAAAGCCTGGCACAAGGCCTTCAACCGGCTCCAACGCTGCTACGAACGCTAGGAACGCGTGATCGGTGGTTCTCCGACCTACCGACGCCATGATCACCCAACGTAGCGCGGCCCGCAGGCATGGACCCTTTGCCGATGGGGTGACTGTCCCACCCGCGGCTCATGATCTTGACCTATCTGCGCGACCTCTAACGTTGATGTCGCCGTCGGCCGCTACTGTGCGGCGTCGTTCAGCAGCACCGGCATGTCGAGGATGCGGCTGGAGCCGGGGCGCATCGTCCGCTCGACCTTAGGCACGGCCAGCGCCAGGCGTGGAAATCGGGTGAACAACGCGCGCAACGCGATCTCCACCTCGTCGCGGACCAGTGCGGCGCCGAGACAGTAGTGCGCGCCCTGACCGAAGGACATGTGGCGCTCCCGGCGCCCGGGCTCGCGGCGGAGATTCAGCTCATCGGGGTTGTCGAACTCGCGTGGGTCGGTGTTCGCGGCGAGCAGCGCGGCTAGCACCGGCGTGCCGGCCTTGATGGTCGTACCGCCGATCTCGACGTCGACGCTCGGGTAGCGCGGTTGGCCGAACACCGGCCCACGCATCCGCATCAGTTCGTGCACGGCGTGCGGCCAGAACGCGGGCTCCGCGGCGAGACGCTCGAGCTGGTCCGGGTGAGCGAGCAGCGCCTCCACCGAGCTGGCCAGCAGCTGGGCGGTGGTGTCGTGACCCGCGATCACCAAAGCGATGATCATGGTGACCATCTCTCGGTCGGAGAGCCGGTCGCCGTCGTCCTCCTGCACCTGAATCAGCCCCGTGATCAGGTCGTCCGCCGGTTCGGCACGCCGGCGGCCGACCAGCTCGTACACGTGCTCGACGGTCTCGCGCAGCGCCGTGGGAAGGCCCTGCGCATCCATCGACGACAGGGTCCGGCCCCACGCCTGCCAGCGCGGACGGTCCTCGACGGGAATGCCGATCATCTCGCAAATCACCGTGATCGGCAGCGGATAGCACAGGCCTTCGACAATGTTGACCGGAGTGCCATTGGCACCCGCTTCGGCCAGCTCGTCAAGCAGCTGCGCGGTGATCTCCTCCATCCGCAGTCGCATGTCGCCGACCCGGCGCGGGGTGAACGCCCGCGAGATGAGCTTGCGCAGCCGCGCGTGTTCGTCGCCGTCGGTGTTCAGGATGTTCTGCGCCAGGTAGTCGACGAGGTCAGCGGGGACGTTCAGCGTGTTCATGATGACGCTCCGCACGTCCTGGCCCTCGTTGACCGAGGTCGCGTTGTTGCGGAAGCGTGTGTCGGTCAGCACGGACCGGACCTCGGCATACCTGGTCACGAGGCACATCGGAGGCCCACCCATGACCGACGCGGGCACCACGGGCGCGCGCTCACGGAGCGCGGCGTACCCGCCGTGCGGATCCTCGGCCAGCTCCTGTGAGAGCAGATCGACCGGTTCGATGTCGGGCTCAGCGTTGTCGATGGTCACTTATCCTCCGTCGGTTGCAGCGATGGCCCGCGCCGGCCCCGTGGCGTGGGTCCCGGTGGATACGCTCGGAAGAATGTGGGACGTGCCTGTTCCGGCGCCGGCGCCGAATAGATTGCAGGCGTGGCTCCTAATCGAGTGAGTGGCCCATTTCCCCCGGATTTGATCTTGCCGGCGACTCGGTCCCGGAGTGCGAGCCCGGCTGATCGGTCGCCACGTCAAAATTAGACGTGCTTCTTATCCCCGTCAATGCTTTGTGTGGCATTCATCGATGCCGCTCGCCGGAAGATCAACCCCCGTCTTCGCCTTCTCAAGGAGCGCGTGCCGCTCACGCCGGTCGTCCGCGAGCGCGGCAGCGTCCGCGCCTCGTTGCGCACCCTGTTGCGTACCGGCCCGTGGTTGACCGTGGTCGGCTTCTCGGTGCTGGCCTTCGCCCGGCCCGGCATCATCGCCGGCGGCGCCGTCTACTTCGCCCTGCGCAGCCTGCATAACCCGCGATCCCGGTCATCCTGCTCGCGTTCTCGCTTCACGCGGTCGTCGGCTCGCTGCTGACCGCGCCCGTCCTGCGCGTGGGCCGGGGTCCTCCAGGTGTTCGTTGGGTCGGGGTGGGCGTGTTCAGGTCAGTGGGCGGGGCAGCGCGGTGAGGTGAGGCGAGTGAACGCGGTGAGGAGTTGCTCGGTCCAGGGCCAGGCTTCGGCGATGCGCAGGCGGGTGCGACGGGCTGAGCGGGTGATCCGGGCGGGGACGTGTAGCAGCCAGTAGCGCAGTTTCTTCGGTTCGGCGGTGGCGAGGTCGCCGTCGAGGAGGAGGTGCTGGGTCCAGGCGAACAGATCGATGTCGGTGAGTGCGAGTTCCAGCCAGGCGGCGTTGATGGCGAATACCCGGGAGGGGAAGCGGCCGAGGCCGGTGTCCTTGCCGGTGCGGATGCGGTCCTCGACGCGGGCGTGGCCACGGTGGCGGGCCTCCAGGTACTGGATCGACCCCTCGCCGGGTGGGGTGTCGGTGGCCATCACCTGGTGGCGCCAGCCTTCGACGGTGTCGAACAGCGTCAGTTGCGCGCCGGGATGCGGACGTCCCCGGCGCACGACGAACCGCGTCCCGGCTGGGTAGCCATTGCCTGGGACGATGCCGGTGATCTCGCAGATCTCGGCGTCGTCGCGGAGGTCGCCGTTGGCGTCGGCGGCAGGGATCCATCCGGTGGCGTGGCGCATCGCCTCGCGGATCGGTTCGGTGATCGCCACGCCCACACTGTAGAAGTTGTTGATGCCGTGCTCACGCAGGCTGCGGATGTGGGCCAGGAACCCATGGGTGCAGCCGGCCGAGCCCGACCGGATGAGGATGTCGGTGCCGTAGCGATGCGCGTCCGGGATCTGCACGAGGGCCTGGTCCAGGACGGTGAGGTGATCGGCGGTGGTGTTGGAGCCTGCCCGGCCCTCCCGCAGTAACCCCGACAGGGCTTCACGGGTGTTGTCCAGGAAGCAGAACAGCGGGTGGTAGCCGAACGTCTTCTTCCACGTCCGGGTCGCTGACTCCTTCTCCGAATGGCAGATCACGATGGAGGCGTCCAGGCCCAGGACCAACCCGGGCACCGCCTGCCCGGCCACCACCACGGCGGGCAGACCACCACGGGTCTCGGCCGTCTGCGCCCACGCCACCTCCCGCGCCTGCACTCTGGCCACGCGCAGCCCCGCCAGCGCAGCTGCGTCCACAGCCGACAAGAGACGCCAGGCGGTCGGGTCCGAGGCCACCGGACCGAACAGTTCCGCCTGAGCACGCAGCACAGCCAGGTCCGCAAATCGCTTCCCCGCCGTCGGCGATCATCACCGCCACCGCGACCTGACCCGGCTCATGAACACCCCTGCGCTGCCGCAACCCGGACAAGGCCTCGCTGATACGCACAGGTCAACCCGCTGACCTCAGCGACATCGGCCAACAACCGGACCCGGCATGCCCGACCACTCCCGCCCGTCACCGCTGACCACGATCTTCGGACGTGCTCCGGTAGTCTTCACCTGGTGGTGCCTTCCGAGACGGGCGATCAGGGCCTTCGACAAGCCAGATCATCCCAGATCAGAGGGCACTTCCTCATTTTTGATCAAGGGCCGGGACGGCCTTAGCCGGGCTCGGCCCACGACCTGACCGCAGCCCGAACCCACGGCATCAGCGAAGCGCTGAACAGCGCAGCCGTGATGACCTTCGCGGACAAGGGATATCAAGGCGCCCGCGGCAGCGTGCGCACCCCGTTCAAGCGGCCCGCTACCACCGAAGCTGTCACGCAGGCAGGAAGCCGTGAGCCGCACCCACGCGAAGATCCGTACCCGCAGCGAACGAGCGATCGCCACGCTCGAGACCTGCTGGAAGCGCATTGGAGAACGGCTGCCCTGGGTCGCCGCCCAGGGCATCTCGACCCACTGGCTACGCCACACGACCCTCACCTGGGTGGAACGCCACTTCGGCTACGGGGTGGCTCGCGCGTATGCCGGACATACCGACAGCACCGGTGCGGCCACCACTACCTACATCAAGGCCGACCTGAACGCCGTCGCCACTGCGCTGTCCGCCATGACCGGGCAACCACATCCGCTCGCTCGCCCTACCGACGCGCCGGGGCCCTGCGATGGGTGGGAGGAATAGCTCGTCCTGGTCACCTGTCACGCATCTCTTCCGCTGAAGTGCAGAGGTCGCTGTGCATAGGCTGTCGACAAATCGGTAGCACGTCTCGGAATGACCACCAGGCCCGTGATCTGGAATGAATTGCCATACCTTGACCTGCATCTTGCGAGCGGCATGGAGGACCCTAGATCTGTCTTTTGCCGCCTTCATTGAGTAATCTCTTTCCCAATCGGCCATCATCGATTCCTCGTCGTGGGCGAGCGGACGAGCGAGTGCCGAATCGGAGGGAGGGGAGAATGAGTCTCCCGAGAAGATCAATTGTGGTGGGCACCGTCGCGGTGCTGGCGCTCACCGCCGCCGCACCGGCCGTGGCGGCCGAACCGGAAGGCGTCGTCCGTAGCGCCGGCGGTGCCACGGCTGTCACCGACAGCTACATCGTGGTGTTCAAGGAGAGCGCGGTGAGTCGGGCGCAGGTCGGTGCCACGGCCAGCAGACTGGCTGGCCAGCACGGCGGAGCGGTCGCTCGGACCTACTCCACGGCACTGCGCGGCTTCGAGATCACCGCCGGCGCCAAGGCGGCGGCCAGGATCGCCGCGCACCCCGATGTCGCGTACGTCGAGCAGAACCACACGGTCCACATCTCCGGGACACAGCCGAACCCCCCGTCCTGGGGCCTGGACCGCGTCGACCAGCGCAACCTACCGCTGGACAGCTCGTACACCTATCCGAACACCGCGACCAACGTGCGCGCGTACATCGTCGACACCGGTATCAACTTCGCCCACAACGACTTCGGCGGCCGGGCCACCTCCGGCTACGACGCGGTCGACGGCGGGTCGGCCGACGACTGCAACGGGCACGGCACGCACGTCGCCGGCACTGTCGGCGGCTCGGCGTACGGCGTGGCCAAGGGCGTCCAGTTGGTCGGCGTACGGGTGCTGAACTGCTCGGGCAGTGGCACCAATGCCGGGGTGATCGGCGGCATCGACTGGGTCACCGCGAACGCGATCAAGCCGGCCGTGGCGAACATGAGCCTCGGTGGTAGCGCCAACAGCTCACTCGACACGGCCGTCAACAACTCGATCAATTCCGGTGTCACGTACGCGGTCGCGGCCGGCAACGGCAACGCCCTGGGCGTCCGGCAGAACGCCTGTAACTACTCCCCGGCGCGGGTGGCCTCCGCGATCACCGTGGGTGCGACGCAGAACAACGACGCGGCCGCGAGTTTCTCCAACTTCGGCACCTGCGTCGACATCCTGGCGCCGGGCGTCAACATCACCTCGGCCTGGTACAACGGCAACACCGCGACCAACACGATCAGCGGCACCTCGATGGCCTCGCCGCACGTCGCCGGCGCGGCGGCGCTGGCGCTGTCGGCGAACCCGTCCTGGACCCCGCAGCAGGTCCGCGACTACCTGGTCGGCAACTCCACCCCGAACGTGGTGACCAACGTCGGCACCGGCACCCCCAACCAGTTGCTCTACGTGGGCGGCGGCGGCACTCCACCAGCCGACGACTTCTCCGTCGGGGTGTCACCGACGGCCGGTTCGACCGCGCCGGGCGGCTCGGTCAGCGCCACCGTGAGTACCGCGACGACCAGCGGCTCGGCGCAGTCGGTGAGCCTGTCGGCGAGCGGGCTGCCGAGTGGCGCCACCGCCTCGTTCAGCCCAGCCACGGTGACCTCGGGCGGCTCGTCCACGCTCACCATCGCCACCTCGGCGAGCACTCCTGCCGGCACCTACGGCGTCACCGTCACCGGTGCCGGCACTGCGGGTACGCGCAGCGCCACGTACTCGTTGACAGTGACCGGCTCGGGTGGCGGCGGCTGCTCGGGCACCAACGGCACCGATGTGGCGATACCCGACAGCAATACGGCGGTGACCAGCGGCATCGTCATCACCGGCTGTAACCGTAATGCCTCCTCGGCGTCCACAGTGGCGGTCGACATCGTGCACACCTTCCGTGGTGACCTGATCATCGATCTGGTGGCACCGGACGGTACGGCCTACCGGCTGAAGAGCCAAAGCTTCTTCGACGGTGCCGACAACGTGAACGCCACCTATACCGCGAATCTCTCCACCGAGCCGGCGAACGGCACCTGGCTGCTCCGGGTGCGAGACGTGTTCTCCGGTGACACCGGCTATATCAACACCTGGACCCTTACTGTCTGAGACGTGACGAAGGGCCCTTTCCGCTCCGATTTCCGGTAGCGGGAAGGGCCCTTGCCGTAGGTCAATTGGTATCGACGATCATCCCGGCAGCGATGGTGCGGTTGGTGGTTTCGTCGATCAGGATGAAACCACCGGTGGTACGGTTGCGCCGGTATTCGTCGGCGAGGAGCGGAACGGTCGTACGCATGCGGACGCGGCCGATTTCGTTGAGCCCGAGTTCGGTGGCGGCCTCGTCACGATGCAGCGAGTTCACATCGAGTCGGTAGTGCAGCTCGCGGATCACGGCCCGGGCGGTACGGGTGGTGTGCTTGATGGCGTACGTCGCGCCGGGACGCAGCGGGGTGGCCTCGTCCATCCAGCAGATCATCGCCTCGATGCCCTGCGCGACTGCCGGGCCGTTGTTCGGCCGGCAGATCAGGTCGCCCCGGGAGACGTCGATCTCGTCGGTCAACCGGACCGTGACCGACATCGGCGGATACGCCTCGGCGACCGGTCCGTCCGCGGTCTCGATCCCCGCGATCTGGGAGGTGAGCCCGGAGGGGAGAACGACGACCTCGTCTCCCGGCTTCAGCACACCCGAAGCGACCTGGCCGGCGTAACCCCGGTAGTCGGTGATCGTGGTCGACTGCGGCCGGATCACATATTGCACCGGGAACCGGACGTCGACCAGGTTCCGGTCGGAGGCGATGTGCACCCGCTCCAGGTGGTGCAGCAGTGCCGGGCCCTCGTACCACGGGGTGTGCTCGGAGCGGGCCACGATGTTGTCGCCGTGCAACGCCGAGACCGGGACGACGGCGAGGTCCGGCACCTCCAACTTCGCCGCGAACGCGGTGAACTCGTCCGAGATCCGCTCGAACGCCTTCTGCGACCAGTCCACCAGGTCCATCTTGTTCACACACAACACCAGGTGCGGCACCCGCAGCAGCGAACACAGGAACGCGTGCCGGCGGGACTGCTCCACCAAACCCTTACGGGCGTCGACCAGGATCAACGCCAGGTCGGCGGTGGAGGCGCCGGTGACCATGTTCCGGGTGTACTGGATGTGCCCCGGGGTGTCGGCGACGATGAACTTGCGCCGGGGCGTGGCGAAGTACCGGTACGCCACGTCGATCGTGATGCCCTGCTCCCGCTCCGCCCGCAGGCCGTCGGTCAGCAACGCCAGATTCGTGTACTCGTCGCCCTTGGCCGCGCTGGCCGCCTCCACGGCTGCCAACTGGTCCGTGAACAAGGACTTGGTGTCGTAGAGCAACCGACCGATCAGCGTCGACTTGCCGTCGTCGACGCTGCCCGCCGTCGTGAACCGCAACAGGTCCATCGCCCGGCCCTCGGACGCTGCGCCCTCGACCACCGCGACCCCGGTCGTGCCCATCAGAAGTAGCCTTCCCGCTTGCGGTCTTCCATCGCGGTCTCACTCACCCGGTCGTCACCCCGGGTCGCCCCCCGCTCGGTGATCCGGGTCGCCGCGACCTCCTCGATCACCAGGTCCACCGTGTCCGCCTCGGACAGCACCGCCGCCGTGCACGAGGCATCGCCGACGGTCCGGTACCGCACCCGCGCCTTGAACGGCTCCTCCGAGCCTCGGGGTGCGATGAACTCGTTCACCGCGTAGAGCATCCCGTCGCGTTCGATCACCGTACGTTCGTGGGCGTAGTAGATCGACGGCAACGACAGCCGTTCCTGGGCGATGTAGTGCCAGACGTCCAGCTCGGTCCAGTTCGACAACGGGAACACTCGGATCGACTCGCCCGGATGATGCCGACCGTTGTACAACGACCACAGCTCCGGCCGCTGGTTCTTCGGATCCCACTGACCGAAGTCGTCCCGGAAGCTGAACATGCGCTCCTTGGCGCGGGCCTTCTCCTCGTCCCGCCGCGCCCCGCCGAACAACGCGTCGAACCGGTACTTCTCCACCGCCGCCAACAACACCGGGGTCTGGATCCGGTTCCGCGTCCCGTCGGCGGATTCGCGGACCAGACCTGCCTCCAACGCCTCGGGTACGCTCGCCACCACCAACTGCAGGCCGAGTTCGGCGACCCGCTGATCCCGGTAGTCCAACACCTCGTCGAAGTTGTGCCCGGTGTCGACGTGCAGCACCGGGAACGGGATCCGGGCCGGCGCGAACGCCTTCTGGGCCAACCGGAGCATCACGATCGAATCCTTGCCGCCGGAGAAGAGCAGGACCGGGCGCTCCAGCTCGGCCACCACCTCGCGCATGACGAAGATGCTTTCTGCCTCGATCGCGTCCAGGTGCGACACCCGGTACGCCGCCGCGGGCGTCGTGTCGATTGTCGTCATCGCGGTATCAACCGGCTGCCGTGGCCGGTGCCGGCACGAGGGTCAGGTGTCGCCGCAGCGCGGCGAGGAGTGGGGCGGCCAGCTCCGGGCGGCAGACCACCAGGTCCGGCAGCCGGGGATCGGCCTCGTTGTAGCTCAACGCAGAACCATCGATGCGGGAAGCGTGCAGTCCGGTGGCCGTCGCCACCGCCACCGGCGCCGCCGAATCCCACTCGTACTGACCACCCGCGTGCACGTACGCGTCGACCTCACCGGTGATCACCGCGGCGATCTTCGCCCCGGCCGACCCCATCGGCACCAACTCGGCACCGACCTCGTCCGCCACCTCCGTCACGAACGCCGGCGGCCGACTCCGACTCGCCGCCAACCGGATCGTCCGACCGCTGACCGTCGGCGGCCGGGGTGGGGGCGTCTCGGTGCCGAGGGTACGGAGCTGGGCCGGCAGGGCGATGGCGCCCGCGACGAGGCGGTGCTCCGTCGGCGCGTTCCGTTGCCAGAGTGCGACATGCACCGCCCAGTCCGTCCGGTCCGGCTCGGAGAACTCGCGGGTCCCATCCAACGGGTCCACGATCCACACCCGGTCGGCGCCGAGCCGCTCCGGCGACGGGCCGGCCGTACCCGTCGTCCAGTCCTGCCGGGCGCCGTGGTCCTCCTCAGAGAGCACGGCGTCGGCGCTTCTGTGCCGTGCCAGTTCAGCGCGCAGTAGTTGGTGCGACGCCCGATCACCCGCGCGCTTCAGCGCGGCCGGGTCGTGGTGACCGAGCTCCGCGCGGACGCGCAGCAGCAGCCGGCCGGCCCGACCGGCCAACCAGGCGGCGAACGCGCCATCCGACGCGGGGGCTGCTGACCTGGGGGGTTCCAGCACGTTCATCGACGAGCACCTCCGATAGACTCGGTGACCGTGCCGTTCACTGGACGGCACGTCGACTGAAACTTCGGACGCTGGTGACCGTGACCAGTGCGGCAACCCCGCTCAGGACCAGCAGACAGACCCAGGCCGGCAGGTGCGCGACGCCGGGCAACATGGCCCCGCGCACGCCCTCGGAGACGTAGGTCATCGGGTTGAGGGCGGTGACCGTCTGGAACCACGGCATCGAGGAGAGTCGCGGCCACGGGTAGTGGATGCAACCGGTCCAGATGATCGGGGTCACGACCAGCGAGAACGTGATGTTGATCCGTTGGATGGGCAGGATCATCGCCAGCGTCATGCCGATGCCGCCGCCGATCCATCCGCCGAGCAGGATCGTCAGCAGGACCATCGGTAACCGTCCGGGCTCCCACGGGGCCGAGCCGACCATCAGTGCGCCCAGTGGGTAGATGAGGGCTGCGGCGACGAGCCCGCGCAGCATCGCGACCACGAGCTTGCCGACCGCTACCAGGTTCGTCGACAGCGGGGCGAGCAGCCGGTCTTCGATCTCCCGGGTGAAGCCGAACTCCTTGACCAGTGGCAGCGCGACGCTCTGTAGCGCGGTGGTGAGCGCGGCGAGCGCGACGATGCCGGGCAGGAACAGGTCAGCGAAGTTCCGGGCGACGACGCCCTGCCCGCCGAGCACCTTGACGAAGACGAAGAGCATGAACAGCGGGGTGAGGCCGACCTGGACCAGGATGACCCAGAGTTCGTTGGCGGTGACCAACAGGTCCCGGCGCAGAATGGCCAGGAACGCCTGGTGGGCGCTGGGTCGCGCAGGTGCCGCCGTGGGGCTCATTGCGGCAACCGGCGGGGCGTCGAGGTCGGTCACCGTGGGTCCCTTCCGGTCAGTCCGATGAAGACGTCTTCGAGGTTCGGCTCGGCGATGTGTACATCGGTGAGGGTCGCCGAGCGTGTGGTCAGGACGGTGAGTGCCGGCCCGAGCACGGTGGCCGGATCGGCGGCGAGATGCAGCCGGATCCGGACGCGCGTGCGCCCGCCCGGGTCGGGGGCGAGCGTGGCGACGCCCCGCTCCCGGGCCAGCGCGGCCAGTGCGGCGGGCGTGCCCGCGCCGAACCCCGAGCCGCCGCCGAGGTCGAGGCCGGAACGGAGCTTGGCGGCTGCGGCGCCGGGCGGCGGCGGGGCGGCGAGCCGTTCACCCTTGCGTACGCCGGAGACATCAGAGAGCGCACCCAGCAACTCGTCCGGTTCGTCGAGCGCGGCCGGGGTGACCGTCAGGTCGAGGATCGATCGTCCGGCGAGCCCTCTGACCAGGTTGCCCGGCGTGTCCGCGGTGAGCAGCCGACCGTGGTCGACGATGCCGACCCGGTCGACCAGAGCGGCGGCCGCGTTCATCTGGTGAGTGGTCAGGACGACCGTCACACCGCGCCCGCGCATCTCGCGGATCCGGCTCCAGATCAGCCGGCGGGACTGCGGGTCCAGAGCGTTGGTGGGCTCGTCGAGGAAGAGCACCGCTGGTTCGTGGATCAGCGCGCGGGCGATCATCAGCCGTTGCACCATGCCGCCCGAGTACGCCTCGATCCGCTTGTCCGCCCGGTCCTTCAGGCCGAAACGGTCCAGGAGCGCATCGGCCCGCGCGTTTCGTGCGGCGCGGCCGACGCCGTGGTACGCGGCGTGGTACAGCAGGTTCTGTCGTGGCGTCAGCGACCGGTCCAGATTGTTGTGCTGGGGTACGACGGCCAGCTGGGCACGGGCTGCGACCGGGTCGCCGACCACGTCGATCCCGCCGACGAACGCCCGGCCCCCGGACGCGCGCAGCCGGGTGGTGAGGACGCCGATGGTGGTCGACTTGCCGGCGCCGTTGGGTCCCAGCAGCCCGAAGATCTCGCCGGGGGCCACCGTGAAGGACAGCCCGTCCACGGCTGCGCTCGTGCTCCCGGGATAGCGTTTGACGAGGTCGGCGACCTCGACCGCAGCCGGGCTGCCACCACTGTTGGGCATCTGCTGCTCCCTCTCGTGAGCTGTCGGATGAATGGCCGCCGGTGCGGGTCAGCCGCCGGTTCGGGGGTGTGCGTCGAAGAAGCGCCAGATGGTCTCGGTCGCGTCCATCGCGGTCGCGGGTGGATCCAGGCCGAGCAGGCGTTGCGCCTGCGGTCCGGGGCCGGCGGCACCGGGCCACTGGTGGCCGGCGTCGTCGACGGTGACCAACTCGACCGCCCGTCCCCCGGGACAGGTGGCGACCGAGGTCCTGACCGGGCCCGAGGCGGTCGTCGCCGGCGCCCCGCATCCGTCGGTGGTACGCCATTGGCCGAGCAGGTCGGGGATGGGCGGGCCGTCGATCTTGACCGGATTGCGCCCGGTCCCGTCGTTGTCCCGCTTACCCGGGCCACCCTTCAACGGCACTGTCTGGTCCGCCATGCCGTGAATGTGGATCACGGAGATCGGTGCCGGGGACGAGCACGGGCCGAGTTGGGTCGCCGCCACCGGCCCGATCGCGGCGAACAGCGTCGTGTCGCACGCCAGGCGGTATGCGAGCATCCCGCCGTTGGAGATCCCGGTGGCGTAGATCCGGGTGCGGTCCACCGGAAGTTGGTCGGCCACGGTGGCCACCAGTTGCTGGATGAAGGCCACGTCGTGCACGCCGTCCCGCGCCGGTGGGCCGCAGCAGTCCGGGCTGACCGCCCAGGAGCGGCTCAACCCGTCCGGGTACGCGACGACAAAGCCCTCCCGGTCGGCCCGGGCGTTCCAGCCGTAGGAGGCCTCCGCCTGGCTGCCGGTGCCGAGCGCGCCGTGCAGCATGACCACGAGCGGCGCCGGGGTCGACCCGGCGAGGGTGGTCGGCCGGTAGAGGCGGAAGCGGCGCTCCTGCCCGTCGACCACGAGGGTGTGCGTCGAGGAGCCGGTGGGCACGGTGGACACCGGTTTGACCTCGTGCTGCTCCGGGTCGTCCCGGAACAGCCCACAGCCGGCCAGCAGGGTGAGCGCTCCGACGAGCGACAGGACCGTGAGCAGGTGTCGCCGCCGACGGTACGGTCCCACGCTTCGTGTCCAAGAAATACCAATTCCAACCATAATTATACCCTGGCATGCCAATGTTCAGGATTTGTAAGGATCTGCATCGATTCTTGTTTGGGTGTGCATGGCTCCGCTCGTTCCCGCGACGTGGCGCCCGAGCGGAGCCGACCGGCTAACAGCGCTGCACACTGAGCCGGATCAGTTCCCAGCCGCCCTCGGGAACGTCGTCGTCGGGGTCGGTACGCAGGTTCATCGGATTGGCCATGCCCAGGTAGAGGGTCGATCCGTCGGCGATCATGTTGCGGATCCCGTAGTTCAGGTAGTTGCCGAGCCCACTGTTGTCCACCACCGTGGCCGGCCTGCTGGTCGAGTCGAAGACGAACAGGTCCCCGCCGTAGACCGGTGCCGGCGGGGGGTCGTCGGCCAACACCGAGGCGTCGCCGAACTCGACCGCGGCCGCGCCGGTGACACCCAACAGCCGGGCGGTGTCCTGGCCCAGGTCCTTGGAGATGTAGCTCCAGTCCATGGTGCCCACGTAGAGCTTCCCGTCGGCCACCGCCATCTTCCAGGTGTAGTTGTTGTACGGGTTGCCCATGCCCGACGTGCCGTACAACGGGGTGTATCCGGTCGAGGCGGCGGCCCAGAGGCCCGTCCCGCCGTTGCCCTGCGGGTCGTAGGCGGGCAACTGGGCTGCGCCGTACAGCAGGTCCACCCGCTGGTGGCGGTCGCCGAAGCTCTTACCTCGGAAGATGCTGATCGCCCGCTGCGTGCCGCGTACCGAGGCCCGCAGCGCGGCCTCGTTCGCCGGTGGGTAGGTCGCGATGTGCACCGTGGTCGCCTTCATCGGCACGTGCATCGTGCCCCAGTAGAGGTAGCCGTTGTAGGAGGCGAGCCCACCCAGGGCGTAGGTGCGGGCGACGACCGGATCGGGCTCGTACCCGTCGACCGACCAGACCTGGGTCCAGTTGTCGGCGTCGGCCGGCGTGAGGCCGCGTTCCCCCTGCGACAGCTTCGGGCTCATCCAGACCCCGGCGACCCCGGACAGCGGCTCGTCGGTCGTGCCGGGCACGGCCGCTGCCAGGGCGTCGTCATCGGAACCCGTCCAGGTCGTCACGAAGATTCGCCCGTCGTGCACGGTGAGGTCCGCCGCCTGGGCCGGCAGGTTCGCGACCTCGACGAAACTGAACGGGTTGCTCCGGGAACCGGTCCAGCGCAGCACGTGCCCCCGGTTGCCGCCGTTCGCGCCCACCCCGACACCCGCGTAGAGCGCGCCGTCGGCCACCACGAAGTGGCGGATGTTGCCGTACGCCGGCAGGTTGACCGAGCCGAGGAAGGCGCCGGTGCCGGTGTCGAAGGCGAACAGGTTGATGCTCTCGCCCAGGGCGGGTCCGCCCAGGAACGCGACCCCCTGATGGGTGCCGGCGGCCCGGATTCCGGCGGTCGTACTCAGCCGGTTGGCGTCGGTGGTGGAGGCGCCCTTCACCGCTTCGGTCTTCTCCGTCAACCGCCCCGAACGTTTGTCGTACGTGTACAACCGGGGCGGGCGATGGTCGCCCAGGGTGGCGGGCAGAGTCGGGTTGCGTTTCGCGATCTGGCTCTCCCCGTACTCGCACACCCAGTCGTCGTTCACGTTCGGTGTCGTGTTGCGCAGGTTGCGCCCGCTGGTCAAGCAGTTGACGTTCGCTCCGGTGCCGAACCACAGGCTCTGCGCGGTCTGGGTCATGCCCCACAGGTAGGACTGGTTCACCTTCGACTGGCCGGTAGCGCACGGCGGGCCGGGTGGATAGGCCACACCGACACCGGCGAAGCACTCGTCCGGGGTGCCCTTCCCAATCAGCGTCCGCTCGTATCTCGGCTGATGTCCGGCCGTACCCGGCGCATCCGTCCCGATCGGGGTGGCGGCGGCTGACGCCGGCGCCGCGAGTACGGACAGCAGTCCCAGCGCGGCGGCCGCGGCGAGCGGTCGCCGGCCCGACATCCGGAGTGGTTTCACCAATGGTTCCTCTCGTTCGACGGAGTCCTGACGGTCGGTGGGGCACGATTGCGGGTCAGGCCGCGGCGACCTCGCGGGACCGAGCGGGACTGACCACCCGTCCGGCGACCCGCCGTGCCCAGTCCTCCCAGTCCTCGAACTCCAGGAACCGGGCCAGCAGACCGAGCTGCCCGACCGGGTCGGCGACCAGGTCCTCGTAGCTCATCCGGTGCAGGTGTCGCGGAGGCAGGTCGGTGAGCGCCTGCTCGGCCTGGCTGGTCAGGAACGCGCTCAGACCGAGATAGCGGCGCAGGTCCTGGCCCCGATCCCGGAGCAGGTCGGCGGTGAGCCGGTCCGGCAGGTACCGCTTGAGGTCCTCGGGCACCGACTGGCCGGGCTCGATCCGGAACGGATCCAGCCCGCACCGGCCGAGGAACTCCACCCGCAGCTGGATCAGCTGGAACGACGAGTGCTGGCTCATCGAGCGGGCGGTCGCCTCCCGGTCGCGGGTCAGATACACCACCTTCGCCTCGGGAAATGCCCGCAACAGGTACGGAGCGACGTGGCTGGACCCGCCGGAACGCTCGACCCAGCGCCGCTTGCCGGTCACCGAGGCCAGCAGGTCGAGGAACATCCGGTGGTGGTCGCAAACCGACTGCGTCGGGAAGTCCGGCACCCGCTCGGCGAGCTGGTCGAAGAGGCGGTCCGGGTCGGGGGTCAGCTTCGACAGGGTGATGGCGAGGATTCGCGGCAGCTCGGTCATCCGGTCGGCCCACCTGCCGGTCGTGGGATAGCGCACCTCCTTCGGCGGCAATGCGATCCGGAAGAGAGTGGTGAGTTCCGCCTTGGGGCTGCTCAGCACCGCCCAGTACGCGGCCCCGGTAAGTACCTCGGAACTGCGCGCCCAGGGTGCGACGCACATGAAGAACTCCTGCGCCGAGAGAGTCTCGGGCTGCTCCGCGATCAGGTCCGAGAGCAGCGTCGAGCCGCACCGGCCGTTGCTGATGATGATCGACCTGCCGGTGACCGGGGTGTCCATCCGAGGACCTCCTGCACGTGGGGTTGTCACGGGGCGGTGGCCACCTTGGCCACCTCGACGGAGCACTCCTCGCGGAGCCAGGCCAGGACGAGCCGGCGGACCGCCTCCGGCCGGTCGACCAGGACTGTGTGTTTCTCGCCGGGTAGGACCACGGTCCGCGTCTGCGGTAGCAGCCGGACCACGGCCGGTGCCAGCTCGACCACCGCGGAGTTCGCGCCGTAGACGCAGAGCACCGGTACGCCGATCGCGCTGATCTGCGCGAAACTGGGCAGGACGCTGGCCGGTAGGTCCCGGGCCAGCGTGGTCGTCACGAGCATCTCGCCGGTTGCTCTGGCCCGCCGGGCCACCCGTTCCCCCCGACCGGCGCTGATCTGCGCCAGCGCCTCCGGCCGGGGCAGGAGGTTCGCGGCCCGATCCAGCCGGCGCGCGACCCGGGCCATCCACGCCGGGGTCGGCGGCGAGGATTCGATCGCCGCGACGGAGGCGACCCGGTCGGGGTAGCGGGCCGCGTAGGCGAATGCGATCGTGCCACCGAACGAGTTGCCGAGCAGGTGCACCGGACCGGTGACGTCGAGTGTGGTCAGCATCGCCGACAGGTCGTCGACGAAGTCGTCGAGGGCGTAGCCGGTGGGTGGCCGCTCGCTGTGGCCGTGCCCCCGCAGGTCATACATCAGCACCCGCAGCCCGGCGTCGGCCAAGGGTTTGGCCAGCGTGAAATACCAGCTCGCGAGGCTGTCGGAGGCCATGCCGTGGATCATCACGAGGGTGGCCGGCGGCGCACTCCGGCCAGCGCCGACCTCGCCCGGCTCTGCGGCCGGTGGTTCAAGGTGTTCGACGTGCACGTCGATCCCGTTGGCCCGGATCGTCGTCACGAGTGGACCGCCTCGACGACCGTGGGGCTCGCGTCGAGGGAGCGTGCGATGTGCTCGACCAGTTGCCCGACCCGCAGCTCGCCCACGGTCTCCAGATCCAGTTTGGCGACGAAGTGCGCGAAGTTGACGGTGTTGCCGTACCGGGCCTGCAGCCGGCCGGCGAGGGAGACGACGTCGATGCTCTCCATGCCGAGGTCGTCGCGGAAGGTGGTGTCCATGGTGATGGGTTCATCGGCGGCGAAGTCACCGAGGACCGCGTGGATGATCTCGGTGAGCTCGGCGAGGATGTCGGCGTGCGAGGCGGCCATGGGAGGTACTCCTTCGACTGGTCGGGAGTGGATGCCGGTCACGGCTGATCGGTCCCGGTCCGCGGGCCCCAGGTCCAGGCCACCACGTACCGTCGGGGCGGTAGGTCTTCGGGGTTTCCGACCTCGCGGTGCTCGACCGGGTAGCTCCGGCCACCGACGTGGACGGTCAGCACCGTGTCCGTGGCGCTTGTCACGACGAACCGGCGCGGACGCCCGTCGAGTCCGGTCCCCTCCGCCTTGCCGACGGCCTCCTTGGCGGCCCAGAACCGGGTGAACCAGTGCCGCCGTTCCTCGGCGTCGCCACCGAGCGAGTCCAGCAGGGCGGTCTCCCCGTCGGTCAGGGCGAAGCGCAGGGTGCTCTCCGGATGGTCGGTGATCTCGGCGACGTCGATGCCGACGCCAGGCGCGTCGGGTGGCGACGCCGGCCCGCGGGGTTTCGCGATCGCGACGCCGATCTCCGCGCAGTGCGCCAGCGAGACATCGCACTCGCGCATGTCACGGCCCGGACGTCCGTGCACCCGGGGTCGCCCGTCCGGATCGTTGCCGACCGTCAGCTCGATGGGGTAGATGTCCCGGTGCCCGTCCTCCCACAACCGGAACCGGACGGCGTCCTTCACGGCGATCCGGCCCAACAGCCACTGCTTGCGGGACCGCGCGGGCTGCCGTTCATAGTCCGCGTACGCGGCCGAGCCCAGGATGCCGCGGGCGGCCATGCCCTGGGTGACCAGGTCGGTCCAGCAGTCGAAGGCCATCGTCCAGCCCTCGGGTTGGATCAGCGACATCGGATGCCGCTCGGGGAACCGTTCCGCCGGCCGGGCCTGCGGATGGCTGTCGAAGCGCCGGTCCACCGCGCCCTCGATCTGTGCCCACACCCGGCCGTCGACCACCAGTTGGGTGTCCGCGACGAGTTGTGCGTCGTCGATCGAGCGCACCCGGGCGACACACTCCAGGTCCGTACCGGGTGCCGGCGGGGGACCGAAGTAGCGGATGTGGCCCAGGCCCACGGGCAACGCGACGGTACGGAACGGCTGTGTGGTGATGAGCCAGTTGCCGATCAGCTGTAGCGCGTTGTCCAGCAGGGCGCCCGGCGGCACGGGTGCGGTGACCACCCCCCGTACGTGCATGTCACCGAGGGCGTGTACGGCGGTGATGCCCTGGAACTGAGGGCCGTGGAACATCAGCCGCTCGGCGTACATCTCCTCGGCGCTGATCCGTGGCGGCCGCTCGGTCGCGGGATCGTGCCGCCACACCTCGGGCGGGTCCGCCGGATAGTCCGCGGCGAGTTGCACGGTCGACCGGGCGTACGGGCCGAAGGTGACCGAGAACAGGCCGTCACCGCTCGGCTTCACCGCGATCTCGACGTCCTGACCGGGCTCGGCTATCAGCCAACGGTTGAACCGGGCGTCGCGTACGCCCACCGCCCGCATGCCCGGCATGGCCTGCTCCGCCGCGTCGACCATGTGCTGGACCAGGGTGGTGGCCGGCACCACCGGCCACCGGTCCTCCATCTTCGGCCAGTCCGGTGGCTGGACGAAGAAGCAGTGATCCCTCAGGTACGGCATGTTCTCGACGGAGACCCGCAACGTGATCCGCCGAACCGTACCCGGGTCGCCGTTGCTCGCGCTGCCGCTGACCGCCTTGCCGGTGGCGACCCCGTTGGCCGGAGGAACGCCGTTGCCGATGGTAGGGCCCGCGGGGGCGGCGGTTCGGGAGGATCCGGCAGGCTGGGCGACCGGGGGTTGTCCGACATCCGGGCGCGGCGCTACCGGCGGAGCCGGTCGGGCGGCCGCGTCCAGAACGTTCACCGCGTCCCGAGCCGTGTCCTGCAACAGCGCGGCGAGTTCCGCGGCCGCGCTGGACCGCCCGGTCAACCTGTGCAGGGCGGCAAGCGCCGCCGCCGGGTTGACGCCGGTACCCGCCGGCTCCGGCTGGCGACCCGCCCCAACCGTCGGCGAGGCGCCGATCGGAACGGCCGCACCGTGATTCGGCGGACCTGCGGATAGGTGGCTCGGCGGGGTGCCGCCCGCTGACACGCCGAGCAGACCGGCGGCGCCCGCCCCGAGCCGGACCAGTGGGCCACCGAGGTCCAGCGGAATCGACGGGCCACGGCGTACCGGCTTCGCGGGTGCCTTCGCCAACGGTGGATCGAGCGCGGTCAGGTTCGGGCTGCCGCCCTCCACCCAGATCGCGGTGGCGACCCGGCGGAGCTGGTCCAGCCCGCTGCGGTGCTTCACGTTGACCGGCATCGCGAGATGCTCGCGCCCGCGCAGGTTGTCGCTGATCAGCGAGGCGAGCTGTCCCGCACCGACCTGGAGGAAGACCCGTATCCCGGCGTCGTACATCGCCGCCACGGTCTGACGGAACCAGACCGGCTCCATCATGTGCCTGACGAACAGGGCATTGACCTGCGCCTCGTCGGCGGGGAACGGTGCCGCCAGGGTCGCCGACCAGACCGGTATCCGGGTCGGGTGTACCTCCCACCGGCGCAGCGCCGCGCCGATCGACTGCAGGCCGTCGACGAACACGGGAGTGTGGAAGGCCGACCGGAACGGCAGCTTCTGACACAGCACGTTCTCCGTACGCAGGGCCTCTACGAGCCGGTCCACCTGGGGTTCGGGGCCGTTCACCACCGACTGCGCCGGGGCGTTGTCGTGCGAGAGAAGAACACCCGGAAAGTCACCGAGCATCGGGGTGACCCGGTCCGCGCCAGCTCCCACGGCGGCGAAGACGTATCCGGACACCTCGACCGAGTCGGCGTGGAACAGTTCCAGGAATTCGTCCATCGCCGCCGTGCTGATCTGCCCACTGGTCGCCGCGGCGGTCCACTCGCCAATGCTGTGTCCGGCGACCGCGTCCGGTTGCACGCCGATGTGGTGCAGCGCCTTGTCGAGGAGTTTGCCGACCTCGATCAGCCCGGCGCCGTGCCGGCCCAGGTCCGAGGCGGACCACTGCCGATCCGGCAGTCCGAGGTGCGCGGCGATGTCTGCGGTACGGGGCGCGAACTCCGCCTCCAGGCCGGGGAAGACGAAGGCGAGGCGCCCGGTGCCGGAGGCCAACAGCGGCGACGGGCTGAACCAGATGTCCCGTCCGCCCCGCCATGCCTGACCGCGGGCCACCGTCTTGCGGGCGACGGCCAGCAGCTTGTCGGTCGGGTTGACGATGCCGAGTCGGCACGTTTCGGCCCCGTTGGCGGGCCGGTTGCTCCGGGCCCGTTCGACGCCGAGGGTCCGCACCTCGTGGTCGTCGCGGGACAGCAGGCTCGCCAAGCGGACGGGGTCCGGCGCGGCGAGCCAGAGCACCTGGTCCGGCTCGGCCACCGCAACCGTCGAGCTGGCCACGGTCGAGCCCGCGCCTCCTCCGACATCCGCTCCACCCGCCGCCATCGGCCCGCTGGTCGGCCGGTTCCGTACACCGGCGGGCTCGGGCGCCTGCTCGATGATGACGTGTGCGTTGATGCCGCCGAAGCCGAAGGCGTTCACCCCGGCGCGACGCGGCCCGTCGCTCTCCCACGGGCGGGCGGTGGCGATCGGGGCGAACCGGGTCGCGGCCATCTCCGAGCGTGGATCGTCGCAGTGCAGCGTGGGCGGCAAAACCCCCCGGTGCACCGCGAGCGTGGCCTTGATCAGACCGGCGATGCCGGCGGCCGGCATGGTGTGCCCGATCATCGACTTGACCGATCCGATCACCGGGCGTGGCCCGTCGCCCGATCGCGGTCCGAAGACCTCGGCCACCGAGACCAGTTCGGCTGCGTCGCCGGTGGGTGTGCCGGTGCCGTGCGCCTCCAGCAACCCCAGTGCGTCCGGCGCGGTCGGGTCCAGCCCTGCCGATTCCCACGCCCGCCGGATGGCCAGCACCTGTCCGGAGGAGGCCGGGTTGAACATGCTCGCCGAGCGGCCGTCGCTGGACATCCCGCTGCCCCGGATGACGGCGTACACCCGGTCGCCGTCCCGGACCGCGTCGGACCACCGCTTGAGGACGACCACACCGGTGCCCTCGCCGATCAGCAAGCCGTCGGACTCCCGGTGGAACGGCCGGCTCTCGCCGCGCCTGGACAGCGCCCGCAACTGGTTGAACACCGACCAGAAGCTGATGTCGTGAACGTGGTGCACACCACCGGCCAGGACGGCGTCCAACCGTCCGCTGGTCAGCTCGGTGATCGCCTGGTCGACCGCGATCAGCGACGAGGCGCAGGCCGCGTCCAGGGTGTACGCCGGACCGCGCAGGTTGAGCCGGTTGGCCACCCGGGACGCGGCCAGGTTCGGCACCAGACCGATCGTCCCCTCCGGCTGGTACGGGCCGAGCCGCTCGTCGAACTTCTCGCGTACCAGGTCGAGCCGGCTCTGGTCCAGCTCCGGAATCAGCTCCCGCAGCACCTGGATGACCTGGCTCGACATCCGCACCCGTTGGGCGTAGCGGGCCTGAGCCGGACTGAGGATGCCGCCCCGCCCGAGGATCACACCGACCCGGTCGCCGCCGGGCAGTCGGTCCGCGCCGCCGGCGTCGTCGATCGCGGCGGCGGCCACGTTCAGGGCGATGAGCTGGTCCGGTTCGATATCCGCCACCGAGGCGGGCATGATGCCGAACCGCAGCGGCTCGAAGGTCGCGAACTCGTCGACGAACCCGCCGCGCCGGCAGTACATCCGGTCCGGCCGGTGGGCCTGCTCCGGGTCGTAGAACTCCTCGTCCCACCGGTGCGCCGGCACGTCGGTGATCGCGTCCACCCCGTCGACCAGATTGCGCCAGTAGCTCTCCAGGTTGCCGGCGCCGGGCATCACCGCCGCCATCCCGACGATCGCGATCGGGTCGCTCCGATCGGTACTCGTGTTCATCTTCGACCTCTCGCTCCACCGTCGATGGGCGTACCGGGTGTACGGCGCGGGTGCCGCCGCATCCGCTGAACGATCACCAGCCGGAGGCGGTGTAGACCACGGAGTTGATCTTCGGGTCGCCCCAGGCCAACTCGCTCAGCAGGCTGAAGGCACCCGCTTCGGGGTCGATCAGCTCGATGCCGCGGCGCGCGTACTCCCGACTCAGCTCGTCGCTGACCATCCCGCCGTGCCCGGTGCCAGGTGCCCACGGGCCCCAGTGCACGGTCAGACAGCGGTTGCCGGTGCTGGCCGCCCAGCGGGCGCCGATCGCGTCGAGAGCGTCGTTCGCCGCGGCGTAGTCGCTCTGACCTCGATTGCCGTATGCCGCGGCGATGCTGCCGAACAGCACCACGAACCGAGGCGGCGAGTTCAGCTCGTCCAGGCTGGCCAGTACCGTACGGGCACCATCGACCTTGGTGCCGAACACCCGGGCGAACGATTGTGGGTCCTTCTGCGCGATCAGCTTGTCCTCGATCACGCCGGCCGCGTACACCACGCCGTCGACCCGACCGTGCGTATGCTCGGTGTCCAGCAGTAGGCGGCGGATCGCCGACGCGTCCCGCACGTCGAGGGCGTGGTAGCGCACCTCGCTGCCCAGTTCCCGCAGTTCGGCGAGGGTCGTCTCGACCTCGCGGGCAGCCAGGATCGCCTGCGCGGTGTGTTCGATCTGCGCCGGTGACCGCAGACCCCGGCCGGCGAGCGCGGCACGCAACGATGCCTTGTCCCGCGCCGACACCAGGTCCGGATCCTCCGGCTCGGTCGGCAGCGGTGTGCGGCCGACCAGCTCGATCCGGCAGCGGCTCGCCATGGCCACTGCGCGGGCGAACCATGGCGTGATCCCGCGAGCCCCGCCGACCAGCACCACCACCGAATCCCGGTCGAGGCCGATCGCGGCGGCCTCGGAGGCACCGTCACCGGCCGGCCCGGCACCGCTGGTCGCCACCGCACCCAGCGCCACCGGTGTGAGGGTGACGGTTGTCCGCTCGGTCTCGCGCCGCACGACGGCCGGGGTCTCCCCGGGGACCAGCAGCTCGTCGATCAGGTGTCGGGCGATCTGCTGCGGATCGGCAGCACCGTCGACCTGGACGCACCGGGCCGCGACCTGTGGGTACTCCCTGGAAATAGTACGGAACAGGCCGGCCAGGCCGTCGCTACGTTCCGTCCCGCCGACCGGTCCTGCCGCGAGCAGCCAGCGGGGACCGGCCGCGAGCGCCTGCTTGAGGAACGAGAAGATATCGGGCAGCAGGGGTGCTCCGGCGCCGTCCAGACCGTCCAGCAGGATCAGCCCGTCGAAGCCGGCCAGCTGGTCGGCCTGCCTCTCGTCCACCACACCCGTCTGCCCGGCCGCGCCCTGCTCCTGAAGCAGTTCGGCGAGGTACGCCAGTGTCGGGCTTGCGCCGGTGATGAGGAAACGTGTTCCGGCGAGCACGTCGGCCGGCTGCCCGGCCTGCGGGGCGTCGGCGTCCGCGCCGGGAGGTCCCGCGATCACCGTCGCCAGGGGCAGAAGTCGCTTCGGTGTGATCCCGGCCCTACCGGGGGCGGTGACCGACACGGTGGGGACTGGCGCGGGTGCGACGGCCGGGCTCCTGGTGGCCAGCGCCGAGGGCGCTCCTGCGGGTGGTGCCACCATCGGTGCGGTGAGGGCGCGTGGCGCGGGCGACGGGGCCAGTGTGCCGTTACGCGGCGACGGTGCCGCCGCGGTCACCCCCTGCGTCTTCTGGTTGAGCCAGTCGACCATGGTGCGTACGGTGCGGGCCTTGACGAGGTCTTCGAGTTCGGCTTCGTCGCCCTCGACGGCGAGGCCGAGCCGTGCGGCGACTTCGCCGGCGACTTCGGCGCGTTTGATGGAGTCGATGCTGAGGTCGGCTTCGAGGTCGAGGTCGAGTTCGATCAGGTCCACCGGGTAGCCGGTGCGTTCGCTGATCACGTCGAGGATCGCGGTCTGGAAGTCGGGACCGGACGCGGCGACCGCCACGGCGGCCACCTCGCCCCCGCCCGTCGGTGCGGCCGGGGGAGCGGCCACCACCGCCGTCGTCGTCGCGGCCGGGGCGACCTCGGTCCCATGACCCGGCAGCACCACCGGCGGGTACGCCTGCGAGGGCTGCCACACGAGTCGTCCACCCACGCCGTCGCCGAAGTAGGCGAGCATCACGTCCCGCTGCGAGGCGATCATGTCCCGGCTGGTGCGGAGGAACTCGCTCAGCAACTCGTCGCGGCTGTCCCGACCACTGAAGGCGGTCCCGTTCGAAGCGGTCATCGACAACTCCTTGATCCGTCGTGGGGGCGTCATTCCGCCGGGCAGGGTGTTCCCGGACTGATCCCGTACGAGCTGGCCGTCCACTGTCCAGAACGGACGCTGGCCCGGCTTGACCGCCGCGAGGTCCGCGGTGTCGCGGCCCTGGAACAACCAACCGGTCCGCACCGGGACGCCGGCACAGGCCAGTTGAGCGATAGTGACGAGGAAGCCGCGCAGCCCGTCGTCGGGGCGGGGCTCGGTGGCGACCGCCAGGTGCGGCCGGTCGCCGAGGATGGCCCGGACCAGTTTGGTGAGGACCTGACCGGGGCCGGCCTCCACGAAGGTCCGGGCGCCGCTGGCGTACATCGCCTCGATCTGTTCGACGAAGCGCACGGGCGCGCCGATCTGCGCGGCGAGCCGTTCACGTACCCGGTCGGCGTCGCCGTCGTACGGGGCGGCCGTGTGGTTCGACCAGACCTCGATGGCCGGCTCCCGTACCGTGCTGGACGCCAGCGCCTCGGCGAAACGGGTGGTGCCGCCGGCCACCACCGGGCTGTGGAACGCGCACGCGACGGAGAGTTGACGGGCCGACAGCCCGCCCTCGCGCAGCGCCGCCACCGCCGACCCGACCGCGGGAGTCGGCCCGGAGATCACGACCTGTGTCGGCGTGTTCCGGTTGGCCAGCACGACCTCGCCAGCCAGTCCCGATGCGGTGAGCACCTGGCTCACCTGCTCGGCGGTGCCGGTGACCGCCGCCATGGTGCCCGGATCGTCGCCGGTGGCGGCGAGGATCGCATCGGCCCGTTGCCGGCTCAGCGCGAGCAGGGTCTCGGGGTCGAACGCGTCGGCTACGCAGAGCGCGACGAGCTCCCCGTAGCTGTGTCCGCCGGTCAGGTCCGGCCGGACACCCAGCCGACGTAACAGGTGGTCGACCGCGAGGCCGCCGATGCCCAGGACGGGTTGGGCGACCCGGGTGTCGCGTACCCGGTCCTCCTGCTCGCGCGCCGTCTCCGGGTCGAACGCCGCGGGTGGGAAGAGGAGGTCCGCCCACTCGGCGCCGAGGCGCAGGTAGTGCCGCAGCTCGGGGAACGCCACGAACAGTTCGGCGAGCGCACCCGGCCGCTGGCTGCCCTGACCGGGGAAGAGGAAGGCCACCTTGCCCGGCTCCGGGTCGTCCGGCGGTTGGACCAGCCCGCGTGCCGGGTCGTGCTCGCCGGCGACGGCACGGCCCAACAGCTCGGTGAGTTCGTCCCGGTTACGAGCGACGACGGCAATCTGGACCGGGCCGGCCCGGTGGTCGGCCTCGTCGGCCAGCGACGCGGCCAGGTCACGCAACGACCACGGTCGACCCAGCTCGTCGCGGTTCGACAGCATCTCCAGCAGCCGCCGTACCCGAAGATGTGCCGCGGGCCGGTCGGCACCGCAGAAGCAGAACAGTTCCGCCGGCCAGGACTGCCGGGTGTGCCGTGGCTCCGGGCTGTTCGGATACGCGCTGAGCACGGTGTGGAAGTTCGTCCCGCCGAATCCGAACGCGCTCACCCCGGCCAGCCGCTCGGCCGCCGGCGCGACCCACGGGCGGACGTCGGTGTAGAACGCGAAGGGACTGCGTGCCGGATTCCAGGCCGGATTGGGGCGGGTCAGGTGGATCGTGGGTGGCTTGACTCCAGTGTAGAGCGCGAGGCTCGCCTTGATCACGCCGGCCAGGCCGGCGGCGCACTTGGTGTGCCCGATCTGCGACTTCACCGAGCCCAGCGTGCAACTACCGGGCTCCGCGCCGGCCTCGTCGAAGAACCGGGTCAGGGTCTCCAGTTCGGTACGGTCGCCCACCACCGTGCCGGTGCCGTGTGCCTCGACCAGACCGACCTGTCGGGGCGAGACCCCGGTGCGGTGGTAGGCCCGGTCGAGGGCGCGTCGCTGCCCGCTCGCCCTCGGGGCGGTGAGCCCTAGCGCACGTCCGTCGCTGGAGCTTCCGATGCCCTTGATCACGGCGTAGATCCGGTCGCCGTCGCGCTCGGCGTCGGCCAACCGCTTCAGTACGACGCACGCCACCCCCTCGCCGAGGGCGATACCGTCGCCGGTGCTGTCGAACGTGCGGCACCGTCCGGTGGGGGAGAGGGCGTGCGCGGAGGTGAACATCAGGTAGTCGTTGATGCCGTTGTGCAGGTCGGCGCCGCCGCAGATCATCAGGTCGCTGCTGCCGGCGCTGAGTTCCTTGCAGGCGGCGTCCATCGCGGCGAGCGACGAGGCGCAGGCGGCGTCGATGGTGTAGTTGGGACCGCCGAGGTCGAGACGGTTGGCGATCCGGCCGGCGATGACGTTGGCCAAGACGCCGGGAAAGCTGTCCTCCGTGACCGTGGGGAGTTGGTCCTCCAACTCCGCAGGCACCTCCCCGAGGTAGGCCGGGAGCATGGTCCGCAGCGTCTGGGCGTGACCCATGTCGCTGCCGGCCTCGGCCCCGAACACCACCCCGGTCTGACGGTGGTCCGCGCCGGCCGCGTCGTACGGGTATCCGGCGTCGACGAGCGCCCGGTGTGCCACCTCGAGCGCGAGCAACTGGGTCGGGTCGATGCTGCTCAGCGCCGCCGGGGGTATCCCGTACCGGATCGCGTCGAACGGGACCGGCTCGATGAACCCACCCCACCGGGAGACGCTGATCCGACCGGCCTGACCCGGGTCGACCTCGGGCGCGTAGTACGTGTCGACGTCCCATCGGTCGGAAGGCACCTCGGTGACCGCATCGGTGCCGCTGAGTACGGTCTGCCAGAAACTGTGCAGGTCGGGGGAGCCGGGCAGGACGCAGGACATGCCGACGATGGCGATGTCCAGCGGCGCGGCCGGCTCGTCCACCGGCACGGTCGGTGGGACGAGTTCGGCGCGCAGCGCGGCGGTCCGTACCGCGAGGAACTCCCGTGCCTCGGTGGTGACCTGTGCGTGCAGCTCCGCGACCGTGGTCGGTGTGTGACGCAGCACCGCGACCTGGCCGGCCATGAACATCCCCTCGACGGCCTGCACCGCCTCGTCGACCTCCACCAGGCCGTCGTCCTCCCGGCGTACGCCCTTGCTGGCGATCCGCAGCCGACCGACGTTCAACAGCTCGAGGTGCTCCCAGACCTGGCGGTTCTCCACCCCGGCCGATTCCAGCTCCTCCCGTACGCTGTGGAAGTCGTCCACGAACGGGCTGGGCAGGCAGCGGGTCGCGTGTCCGGGGGCGGTCTCCAGCAGCGATGTCCTGGTGGCGGCGATGGCCGTACGGTGGAACAGGGGCTGGATGGCGCCCTCGGAGACCGCTTCGCGGGTGAAGAGGTAGGCGGTCCCCATCAGCAGCCCGATCTGCGCTCCGCGGCCGGTCAGCGGGGCTGCCATCGCGGCGACCATCGCGGCCGATCGGGCGTCGTGGATGCCGCCCGCGAACAGCAGTTGCAGCCGCCCGGCGTCGTCCGGCGCCTCCGCCAGGAACTCTTCGAGTACCAGCAGCTGTGCCTCCCACAGGGGAAAGCTGGCCCGTGGCCCCACATGCCCGCCGCACTCCGCGCCCTCGAAGACGAACTTGCGCGCCCCCGCCCGCAGGAACTGCCGCAGCAACCCCGGTGACGGTACGTGCAGGAAGGTGGTGATCCCGTCCTGCTCCAAGGCCGTGGCCTGGGACGGGCGGCCGCCGGCGATGACCGCGCACGCGGGTCTGATCTCCCGGATCGCCTCGAGTTGTGCCGCGCGCAGTTCGTCGGGCGCGAAGCCGAGCACCCCGACGCCCCAGGGCCGCTCGCCCAGTCGATCGGCGGTCTCCCGGAGCACCCGGCGGGACTGTTCCGCGCCGGACAGCGCGAGCGCGACAAAGGGCAGCGCGCCGTCGGCGGCAACCGCGGCCGCGAACGGGGCCTCGTCGCTGACCCTGGTCATCGGGCCCTGTACCACCGGTATCCGCACGTTGAGGGCGTCGGCGAGAGCGGCACCCGGCGCCAGGGCGTCCCCGGCAGACGATTCGGCGAGCGCTTCCAGGAGGGTGGCACGGATTCCGCGTACGGCGGCGGCGGTGTCGGGCCAGCGCCGGGCGAAGACGGCGGCGAGCCAGCCGTCCTGGCCGATCGGCAGCAGTTGTGAGGCGCTGTCGTGCGGACCGCCCCGGCGGATCCCACGTACTCCGTCGACCAGGACCGTCTCGGACCCGTCCAGCCGACGGATCGCGCCCCGCACGTCCGCCGGGAGCTCCGACTCCGGCATGAGGGTGAGTTGGCTGTCCAGGACGACGCCGGCCGCGCCGCCGATGACACAGGCGACGGCGGTGCGGGGGCCGATGCCGCCGGCGACCCAGATCGGCAGGTCGAGGTCGTCGGCCGCGGCCAGTTGCTGGAGCAGGACGAACGAGCTGAGCTCGCTGACTGTGCCGCCACCCTCCATGCCCCGCGCGATGAGCCCGTGCGCCCCGGCGGCGGCGGCGTACCGGGCATCGTCGAGGCTGGTCACCTCGACGAGTACTCGGTACCTGTCGACCACCTCGGCCAGTGACCAGGGTGCATCCAGCGGTAGGACCAGGAGGTCGACCTGGCCGTGACCCGCCCGGTCCACGTCGGCCGGCGTGGCGGTGCAGCCGGCCGGCACACGTACGCCGATCGGCCCGCTCGAACCGGCGGCGGCCTGGGCCAGTGCGGTGAGTGTCCAGCTGTCGCCGGAGGCGAGGTCCAGGACGCCGTGACCTCCGCCGTGGTGGGCGGCGGTCACGATCCCGGGACTGGGTTCGAGGAGGCTACCGGCGCTGATCGCGATTACGAGATCGCGCGTGTTCGGTGCAGGGCTCATCGGACTCCCACTTCATTGGGCGCCGGGTCTCGGACGCGACCGAATGAATAAGATGATCAACCGGGGTTGCTGCCCGCAGCGAATTGTCGTCTATCGATCTCGGGCTCCGATTAAGTTAAGCCAGCTTAGTTACGGCTCAGTTAACTCTCTCTAACTAGACCCCTGGCCTGCGGTTTCTTTCGGTGCTTCCGCACCGGCGCGGGACATCTTCCGCCCACTGGCCAGGGGGCCTGGCCTCGGGTGGGCGGCCGACGGCCTCGTTCCAGCCGCAGGGCGTGTGTTAACTATCGACACACTTTGACTTCCGAAATGTTACTTACCTGGCAAAGAAAGTGATGCTAATCACTATGGACTTGCCGATCCGGTTTGTAAAAGCACTCTTATCTGGTCGGTTTGGTTGGGCCGGAACCATTCCTATCTGCTGAGTATGGAATTGGTCCGGACCGGCTCCCGTTGAATGGCCCGAATACCGACCGGAAGGGAGGGGAATCGATCGATAAAATGCCTTGTCATCGCGCCGGGCGCGGCGTGCTTCGCGAACCCTCGTGGCGGTAGCTCCCGCCATCCCCCCGTACGCCCGTTCCTCGACACCCTCGGGGTCGATGGGTCGCCACGCCCGCGTGCGCAGCGGCACCGCCAGGTGCCTGTCGGCCATCACCGGACCGGCAAGACCTCGCCGGCGGGCCGCCCACCGGCCTGTCCAACCTGAGCAACCTGCTTCCGCTTCCACCTGCCCCCGACGAACTGGTGGTCCCTCATGCGCAAAATTCTCCTGCTGACCCTGGTCGGTCTCGGCGCCCAACTGGTCGACGGCAGTCTCGGCATGGCCTACGGCGTGACCTCGACAACCCTGCTGCTCGCCGTCGGCGTGCATGCCGCCGCCGCCTCCGCCACCGTGCACCTTGCCGAGATCGGCACGACCCTCGCCTCGGGTGCCGCCCACTGGCGATTCGGCAACGTCGACGCGAAGGTCGTCGCGCGGATCGGCATACCGGGTGCGATCGGCGCCTTCGCCGGCGCGACCTTCCTGTCCAGCCTCTCCACCGACGCGGCGGCACCGATCATGTCGCTGATCCTGCTCACCCTCGGTAGCTACCTCCTCGTCCGCTTCACCACCTTCGGCTTGGCGAAGGGCAACGTGGGCAAGCCGCTGCGCAAGCGATTCCTCGGTCCACTGGGCCTGCTCGCCGGCTTCGTCGACGCCACCGGTGGGGGCGGCTGGGGACCCATCGGCACCCCGGCGATCCTGGCCAGCGGCAGACTCGAACCACGCAAGGTCATCGGATCGATCGACACCAGCGAGTTCCTGGTCGCTGTCGCGGCGAGCCTCGGCTTCCTCGTCGGTATCGGTGCGGAGAACGTCAACGTCGGCTGGGTTACCGCGCTGCTCATCGGCGGGATGGTCGCCGCGCCGGTGGCGGCCTGGCTCGTACGCATGGTTCCGCCCCGGGTGCTCGGCTCCGCGGTCGGCGGCGTGATCGTGCTGACCAACAGCCGAACCCTGCTCCGCAGTGACTGGTTCAATGCCCCGGCCGCCGTCCGTTATGGCTGTTACGCGGTCATCTGCGCGATCTGGGCGGCCGCCGTGACGTACTCGATCCGTCAACACCAGAGGGAGCAGCAACTGGTCGTCACGATCAGTAACGGCTGACCGGCCTCGATCCACGCGACCAGGAATGCCGGCACCTCCCGGCCCGTCGTCCGAGAGGTGCCGGCAGGCGACAGCGCTGCGGCGGGCGTGCCGACGGCGCCTGGAAGCCCGCGCGAATTCCGGATGCCGCGACGACGGCCGTCGGCGTAAGGTGCAGCCGATGCGTCGGTGACGCCTTCGCCTCCGCCGACGGCTCGGGCCGCTTCCTACGTCCGGTCGCATCGTTCAATGTCGCAGTCATCACGGCACCCTCACCAGGCACAACGCCCGATGGGTCAGGCCGGAAACACCGTTAGATATCCACACTCCCAGGCGCGGCGCAGAACCAGCGAACCCGCCCACGGAGTCCATGTCGATCCACTCGTGCAGCAACTCCGGCGGCGCCGGCTCCGTCGGTGGCCGAGACGGACGCAGCCGCATGATCACATCATCGGCAGGGCTAGCCATCCACTGAACGCCCCGCGGTAGGGCATCGAGCCAGATGACGGGATCAGGCGCGTCCGGGTCTTCCAGAATGTCGCACACTGGGTCCCGCTCGACTGCGGCCGTCACCTCAGCGAGAAACTCGACCAACTTCGTCGTCTGCTCGATCGCGTCCTGACTGAGAGTCACGCTCGCATGCACCCCCTGTTAGTTGACAGGCAACGTCACAGGCTGCGCTGCCTACAACCAAGATCACAAGGGTGATGCCGTGCGTGCAGTATGAGTGAACGCTCCGAGCAGGGTCGCGGCCCAAAATCGGGCACCCGTCGCCATCTCACCTCTGCGGTGTTCGCGGGCGGCATCGCGATAGTCTGCAACGGATGAAGCCGTCGGCTCGAAGGTGAGGCTTGCCCGATGGGTACCAGCTACGAACCGATGAGTCTGGCCAGGTTGGCCACCCATCTGGCATCCGCGGACACCGACCAGACTCGCTGGAAACTCGTATGGGAGTTTCTGGAGGAGTACCGCTGGGAACCCGCCGAAACCAGGGTCGACCTGTTACGAGATGAGCCCGGGCTAACCGGAGACCCACGGTGGGACGCGCTGCTTGCCGCGCTCGCGGAGCACCTGCTGGCTCAGGCAGATCTTGCCCCGCCCACATGGGTCGACGCACGTGTTCTGCGCCGGGCATGGTTCCCGGCCGAACTGGCCATCCACCGGGCCGACGCCCTGGCATGGGCCCCGGCTGCATTCCGGAAGCACGGTGTGTACCTCTCCGTTCACGACCTGGCCGCGGCGTGAGCGGATCAGACGGCGTCCTCATGGGGCGCGCGGAACTCGAACACGCTTTCGCTCACCTGGGCGACCGGCTTGTCCGCCGCGGAGTCGTCGCTGACATCTTCATCGTGGGTGGTGCGGCGATGGCGCTCGCCTACGACGCGAAACGGGTTACCAGGGACGTCGACGCGATGTTCGTTCCGCACGGAGTCGTCCTCGATGAGGCGCGTGCAGTGGCCGACGAACTGGGCCTACCGCCGTGGTGGCTCAACGAGCAGGCCAGCGTGTATGTCTCCGGCAAGGACGACCCGGGCAAGCGGCGAGTCTTCGACCATCCTGGCCTGCGCGTGATGGCCGCCTCGCCGGAGCACATCTTCGCGATGAAAGCGCTCGCGGCGCGAACCCGCGACGTGGACGACCTTCGCGCCCTGGCGGCGCTGGCCAAGGTAACGACGGTGGACGACGCTATACGTCTGTGCAGCGACTTTTTCCCCGACGAAGCGATCTCGCCACGAGCAATGGGAGTTATCCGCGAACTTTTCGGATGATGCGGCACGGTGGTCAACCTGATCACTTCCGATGGCCCAGGCCTCTGGGCAGGATTCTCACCTGTCCGCCGGTAGCGCGTGAAACGTGACCGTCATGCGCGGCGCTTGCTCAGAATCCTATCTGCGGTTGTTCGCCTCGGACATGGAACAGTTGGTGCCGTCGGGGGAGAGGTGCTTCGGGAATCTGCCGTTCCTGTTCAGCGTCAGGGACGTGCGACGGCAGGATGGACAGATCTGACGGCTGCGTGGACGCCTGCACTGTCTTGGGATATCACGATCCGCAGTGTGACGAGTCGTTCCCGAGCCATTGCATTCCTTCTGGGCGCCGTGGCTGAGCCAGCCGTACGTCTCTTCACCGTAATGCTTCGGCAAAGTCTTGATCTTCGTGAGCTTCAGACGCAGACAACAGGCGTCACAGTGGGCCAAGGGTAGCGACCTCCCGTGGCGGACGCTCCTGGCACCGATCGGCGTCCAGAGGGGATTTGCCACTGCATTCGCTGTAACGCTTCAGGGCTGATGCGCGGGGGAGCCATGAGCGGATGCTGCCCGAGGCCCGATCGAGGTCCCCTCTACTCAGGGGCAACGCGTGTTGAGTCATGCACGGAAAGTATCGATCAGAGTGCGCAGGGTCAAGTGGAGTGATGCTCTGCGCGAAGCAGGTGCGGGTGGCCTCGAGGCCCGCCCTGGCCTGGTATGCCAGCCTGCTCGTCGGGGCTTATGACGTCGCCATGACTGTCTACCCCAGCTCCGACACCGCGGCGGTCGGGCAACTCATCCGGATCCAGACCCTCGCCGTGGCGGTGCGAGCGCAGATCCGCGCGTTGCAGGAACACCTCGTTACATCGCGCTGATCGGCGCTGGGTCTCTGGCGCTGCGCGCGGTTGTGGTGGATTTCAGAGTTCGGCGAAGGTGGTGAACCTGGTGCGCTCGCTACCGAAGAATGCGAGCGGCACGGGTTGCCGTCAACGCCGGTCGACCGAAACTCACCAGGACCCCTGCGGTGGGGCTCAAGCTTGGTGCCTGCACGTTCATTTCGGTCTGTCGATAACCGAGCCCGCTGGCTGGCAAGATTGGACCATACGCGGCCCAACTTCGATTAATGCTCACGCCCGGTAATGAGCGCGCGAGGTTGAGCCAACCCTGAACGTGCCGTAATCTATGAGCATGTGCACCCGAAATGGAGCACCGATGATACGTACAAGAGTTCGAATCCCTCGGACACGTTATTTCCCCACGAAGCGTGATTTCTCTTCGCGTTTCGAGCGATCCCCGTCCCGTTGGGCGGGGATTTTTGCTGTGCGGGTCAGGACGCTCGTCGGGGCGGTGAGCGGGAAGACCGCCGTGTCAGTTTCGATGGTCCAGGCGTCGTGGTCACACACGATGATCATGTTGTTGAGCCGCAGGTAGCCCGCGACGCTGTCTGGATCCTGGTCGCGCATCGCCGGGTGATGCCGACGCAGGCAGCTGTCGTGTTGAATCCTGTCCAGGAGATGGTCCTCTCGGACGTAGAGGGTCTTCTGTCGTCTCGATGAGGTGGGTCGGGTGCTGGTGTTGCCGTGTCGGCATCGGTAGCTGGCACGGTCGTGGACCCAGTGGGAGTCCATGATTCGGCCGCACACGCCGCAGCAGATGACTCCGGCCAACACATAGCGGCGGGGGATGCCGTCGGCTGGGGTCGGTGCGGTATGGATTGCCTGGACGGCGACGAAGTGTTCTTCGCTGACCAGCGGAGTATGCGCGATCTCGCGGGAGATGACCCAGTCGGTGGAGGCGCTCCACCGTTGGATCTCGTGGTGTCTGGTGATGGTGCCGTCCGGTTCGATGTCGTCGTGGTCGGTGCGTTGACGGTTCCAGACCTGCCGCCCGGTGTAACGGGGGTTGGCCAGGATCGCCGCGACAGTGGTCAGCATCCACTGGCGGCCGCTGCGGTGGGGGTTACGCGCTGGGTCGGCGCCGGACGGGCACGGGACGCCGTTGTCGTTGAGGGCGCGGGCGATGCTGGCCACGCTCCGGCCGGCGAGCCGCTGCTCGAAGATCCACCGGACGTGGGGTGCGGTGGCAGGGTCGGGGTCCAAGCGGTGTAGGCGCCGTCCCCAGGCGGCGTGGGCGCGGTTCGGATGGGGGCCGGCGTCGGCGAGCCGGTAGCCGTAGGGTGGCCGGCCGCCGAGGTGTCGGCCCTGCAACTCTGCCTGAGCGCGCATGGCCGCGGTCGTGCGATGCCGGGCTCGGGACACCTCCCGCTGGGAGTGCACACCGAGCAGGTCCAGCAACGCCAGCTGCCGCGGGTTGTCGAAGTCCACCGGCCCATAGGTTTCCGGCAGCCACAACTGCACGCCGTGCCGAACGAGGGTAGGGGTCAACTGTTCAAGCTGCTGGCCGTGGAAGGCACGCTCGTATTCACCGACGACGACCGCGTCGAACCCGCGTGCCGCGTCCGCCACCGCGGCGAGCAGCCGTGCCGCCCGCGGCCGGTCCGGCCAGGGCACCCGGCGGGAGACGCCCTCGTCGAAGAACTCCACCACGATCCGGCCATGACCGGCGACCAAGTCGCCGGCGTAGCCACGCTGCCACCGGCACGACGACGCCCGATCCTGAAAGTCGAGTGGACATCCGTCCATAGAACGCGAAGCGCAGTCCGCCCGCAGGCGGGGTGAACCGTTGTGGCCGTAGCTTCCGCTGCCCGGCAGCCCACGACGAAAGAATGCTCGGTCCCGGTTCAGCCGTCGTCCTCGTCGCCATAAGGACCTCCACGATCGGCACACCTACCCCGTCTTGGTTCCCACGTCCAGAGTAGGAGGAACGCTCGTTTCGCGCATCGATGTCACCCTTTCGGGTGGTATCGGGTACATTGGATCGCGTACCCCGTGCCGGCTGTTCATGGCACGACCGGCACGGTCAGCCTCGGCTACGTCCGGTGGCCCACTGTTCCTACTCATGCCAGACTGCGTAGCTCCGCCTTGCCGCCTATCCGTACCAGAGGACGGTCCAGTCAACGATGGGTGACCTGACCGCCTACCCTCGATATGCCCCTTGGTGTGTATGCGCCTGCAGCGGCACGGCGCGCGGTGACCGCCGTGCTGCATGGCTAGGGTTTCCGGGACGCGGCGTGGCTTGACGCGGCGGCGGTTGTCGCCAGCGAGCTTGTCACCAACGCGGTGCGCTGTGGCGGCGGTTGCGTCGAGTTCGGCATTGAGGCCCGCGATGGCCGGGTGGTGCTATCCGGGGCCGATGCCTCGCCGGTGGTGCCACGCCGTCGCGAACCCCGACGTCGATGGAGGACGGGGCATCACCCTTCTCGAAGCGGCCTCTCAGCGCTGCTTCTTCTCCTGAAAGTCGACGATCGCCTCTCCATTGTCGCGGGCCCAGTCGGTGAGTACCTTGATCGGCTCGACCAGGGTGCCTCCGAGTTTGGTCAGGCTGTACTCGACGCGCGGGGGCGCTTCGGCGTAGGCGTGCCGTTCGACCAAGCCGTATGCCTGAAGACGGCGCAGCGTCTGGGTGAGGACCTTCCGCGAGATGCCGCCGATGAGCTCGGCCAGGTCGCTGGGCCGCTGCGGCTCGAGGCTGAGCGCGAACAGCACGATCACCGCCCATTTCTCGGCGATGATCTCGACCGCCAGGCGGGTGGGGCAGTCGGCGAGGAAGACCTGTCCGGGGGCGTTGTGCACGAGGTCAAAAGTTACCAGTGGGTTCCTATCGGCTCCGTAGCGTTCTTGGGCGTACCCCCCACTGAGAGTTGAAGGAGCCATCCATGCCACGAGTAGTTGTGTTCGACGAGACCGGCGGTCCCGACGTTCTGCGCATCGTCGATGAGTCGGTTGTCGAACCTGCAGCGGGCGAGGTGCGCGTCCGGATCGAGGCCTTCGCGGTCAACCCGCTCGACCGGATGGTCCGCGCCGGCCAGTCCCCGCGGCCCGTGCAGTTGCCGCACGCCCGGCTGGGCATCGAGGGGACCGGCGTCGTCGACGCGCTGGGCTCCGGTGTCACCGGGCTGGCGGTCGGCGATCCGGTCATCCTCAGCGCCGTCCCCGATTTCGAAACCAAGGGTGCCTACGCCGAATACACCACGGTAGTGGCGAGCCGGGTGGTACCCCGGCCCACCGGTCTGGACGTCCTCGGTGCGGCGGCGCTTTGGGTGGCGTACTTCACCGCGTACGGCGCGCTCGTTGAGAAGGCCGGAATGCGACCCGGCGACCACGTCCTGATCACCGCGGCGTCGGGCGGTGTCGGCCGCGCCGCGATCCAGATCGCCAACCAGATCGGTGCTATTCCCATCGCGGTCACCCGGCATACCGCGAAGCAAGAGAGTCTGCTGGCCGCCGGTGCCGCTGCGGTCATCGCCACTGACCGCGAGGAAGTGGTCGAATCCACTCGGCTGCACACCGGGGGGAAGGGCGTCGACATCGTCCTGGACGCCGTCATGGGCCTGGGCCTGGCCGATCTGTCCCTGGCCGCCAAGCTCGGCGGCACCATGGCTACCGTGGGCTGGCTGGACCCGAGGCCCGCGTCGTTCCCGGCGAACCCGTCGCTGACCGTTTACCGCTACATGGCTTTCGCTGACATGACCGACCCGGAGATCGTCAGACGTGTCGCGGCTTTCCTGGCTGCCGGCGTCCGTACCGGCGTGCTGCGGCCCGCGGTTGACCGAGTGTTCGGCTTGGACGAGATCATCGAGGCGCACCGCTACCTGGAGGCGGGAACGTCAGAGGGCAAGATCGTCGTGACGGTCCATTAGCTTCCCGGCCGGTCCATCGTCCACTGGTGTCGCCCGTGATCAGCGATAGCTGCTGATCGCAGGCCGCGGCGGATGGCGGCGAGGAGGCCGGGATTGGTCCTTGGTGTGGGTGGCCACCGCCCTGCGCGGGCTAATGCGGAGCAGGCGTCGAGAGGCCCGTGCATCTGCGGCTGCGGGGTCAACATCGCGTACTTGGAACGCGCTGTAGGTCGACAGCGGGTAGCGCGACCCGCTGAGCGGCGGTCCCGTTGCCGAGCCAGCGACCATGGTAGGGATCGCGAGCACCGGCCAGGTGAGCGAGTGCGCCATCGTGCCTCGAACCTGATGGAGTAGCCGTCCTGGCTCGCGTCGTAATGTCCTAGGAAGCTCTACAGAGATTAAGGCCTCTCACTCCAGCAAGCGTCAACCCACCCGCGATGCCCGTTCCCGACAGCCGGCAAAGACTGTGCCCGACGTCCCTCGGGCCACAGCGCGTCAGCGGCGGTGCGTTGTGGGGCTCACCAGCGGCGTGGCGCATCCGCTTCTGGCCGATGAGTGGATGTCATGGCTCAAGATTGGGGAGTTTGGTGTGCTGTGTGCTGCGGAACCGCAGGGATTGCCGACTGCGGTTCGACGGCGAGCGCGACGACAATCCGGCGACTTCCTCCAGTTGGCGTGCCCGGTCCAGTCCGCCGAGTACGGCAGGGATGCCTCCGATGTCGCCTACGAGTGAGCCGACGATCTCCAGCGCTCGCGGGTCGTCCCCGCGCATCGCGACCGTTACCGGTGACGGCGCGGGTGTCATCCACTGCGTCGATGGGAACAGGTGGAGCGCCTTGGGGAGGTGGACGCCGGGGGCGAGGTCAGCGACGTGATGCGCGATCGCGCGTCCGGGTTCGGTGCGCAGCGCGCCAATGCCATGATCGACCGGGTTCGTCGGGTCGATCAGCGATATAGGCTACTCAATCTATCGGAATAGTCGGTAACATTCCGCCATGGCCAGCGCGCTGTTCAGTTTCCCCAACCCCGTGAACGAGGTATCCGCCCGACTCGTCGCCGGTGGGGTGGTCATCCTGTCCACGGTGACGATCGTGCTGGATCAGCCCTGGATCAGCGCGCTGATCGCGTACGGGTTCGTCGCGCGGGCGCTCACCGGCCCCAAACTCAGCCCGCTCGGCCTGATCGTCACGCGGGTGATCACGCCGCGGCTACCGGTGCGGGCCAAGCTCGTCGCCGGGCCGCCCAAGCGGTTCGCCCAGGGGATCGGCGCTGTGCTGGCCCTGACCGCCGCTGTGCTGGCGCTCGGGTTCGGGCAGCACCTCGCGGCATACATCGTCCTCGGCGCAGTGATCGTGGCGGCGACACTCGAATCCGTTTTCGCGTTCTGCGTGGGCTGCGCGATCTTCGCGGGGCTCATGCGGATCGGATGGATCCCCGAGGCCGTGTGCGCCGAATGCGACGACATCTGGAGCCGCGTGCCGGCGGGCGGATAAGAGACCGTCGGATCGGGCCTCCGCCCGACCGTGTGCGTCGCCCGGGCCGATGGCCCGGGCGACGTGGTGCGCCTGCTGGCGACGCGGTGGTCGGTGTGCTCATCAGCGCGAGCGCGGCCAGCTTCCCCGCCCTCGCCGACGACCACGATGGCGGGTTTGCGGGACATGGCGTGGTCGCCTGCCCGGTCGGGGCGGGCCCGGGATCCGTACCGCCCGGAAGTTCGTCGTGCGGCGGAGCGGGAAGCCGCCGGCGGCCTTGTTCTGCACGTGCCAGCTCAGCATCTTCTCCGGGCCGTGGTGGTCCCCTCAGCTCGACGCGCTGGTGAGCTGGCGCCACGCCGCCCGCCGCAGGGCCTGCTGGGCCGGGTCGGCAACCGGCGCAGCCGCCAACAACCGCGAGGTGTACGGGTGCCGGGGCGCGCGCAGCACATCATTCGCCGGACCCTCCTCCACGACCCGGCCGCGATGAAGCACCGCCACCCGGTCGGCGAGTTGCTCGACCACCGCCAGGTCATGGCTGATGAACAGGCAGGAGAAACCAAACTGGCTCTGCAGCGACCGGAGCAGTTCCAAGATCCGTGCCTGCACCGACACGTCCAGGGCACTGGTGGGCTCGTCCGCGATCAGCAGGGCCGGGTTCAACGCGATGGCGCGGGCGATGGCCACCCGCTGCCGCTGCCCGCCCGACATCTCGTACGGGTGGCGGTCGCGCAGGCGTGACGGCAGTTCGACTGCGTCCAACAACTCGTCGACGCGTCGGCGCTGCGCGTCGCCGCGCAGATCGGTGTGCAGCGACAACGGCTCGGCGATGCTCGCGCCGACGGTCCGGCGGGGGTTCAGGGACGACGCCGGATCCTGGAAGACGATGCCGAGCTGAGAGCGGAACGCGCGCAGTTCACGACGGGACGCGTTCCCCACCTCGATGCCGGCGACGGTCACCGTGCCGGCGGTCACCGGTACGAGGCCGGCAAGCGCCCGGCCGAGGGTCGACTTCCCGGAGCCTGATTCGCCGACCAACGCCACCAGTTCACCCTGGTCGATGTGCAGCGAGACGTCGTCCACCGCCCGGACCGGCCGGCCGCGCCGCCTCCCCGGATAGTCGACCACGACGTTGCGGAGGAGCACGACGGGTGTCGTGGCTGCGGCGTTGTCGAGCGGTCGCGGCTCGTGCGCCGGCGGCGTCGCCGGTTCCGGCTCGTCGAGCCGTAGCTCCGGCAACGTGGGTACGGCGTGCAGCAACGCCCTGGTGTACTCGTGCCGGGGCGCGGCGAAGAGTTGGGCGGCGAGCGCCTGCTCGACGATCTGACCGTCGCGCAGCACGACCACGTCGTCGGCGACGTCGGCCACCACGCCCATGTCGTGCGTGATGAGGAGGACGGCCATGTCGAGTCGGGTGCGCAGGTCGCGGAGCAGGTCGAGGATGCCGGCCTGGACTGTCACGTCCAGTGCGGTGGTCGGCTCGTCCGCGATCAGCAGGAGCGGGTCGCAGCTGATGGCCATCGCGATCATCGCCCGCTGGAGTTGGCCGCCGGACAGTTCGTGCGGGTACGACCGCGCCACTCGCGCGGGGTCGTCCAGGCCGACGGTGGCGAGCAACTCCAGAACCCGGGCGTTGGCGGCAGAGTGTGTCACCGGGCGGTGCGCCCGGATCGCCTCGGCGACCTGGTCACCGATGGTGAAGACCGGGTTGAGCGCGGTCATCGGCTCCTGGAAGATCGTGCCGATTTGGCCGCCGCGGACGTCTCGCAGCAGGCTCGGTTCCGCGCCGATCAGTTCGGTGCCCGCGAGGGTGATGCTGCCGCTGACCCGGGCGGTGGCGGGGAGCAGGCCCAGGGCGGCCATCGCGGTGACGCTCTTGCCCGAGCCTGATTCGCCGACCAGGGCGAGGACCTGGCCGCGGTGCAGCGCGAAGGAAGCGTCGCGGACCGCGGTGTGCGTGTCGCCATCCACCTCGAACTTCACGGCCAGCCCGGCCACCGCGAGCAGCGGTGACCGGGTGGCCTTCGTGAGGCGTGGCTCCGTAGGGGAGACCGTCATCCCTGCTTCAGCGATACCTTCAGATAGTTCGGGTACGCCGGGAAGGCGGGCACGAAGAAGTTCTGCACCTTCGACCCGTGCAGGAACGAGTTCTTCGTGTAGGTCAGCGGCACCACGGGGGCGTCCTGCAGGATGCGCTTGTCGGCCTGCGCCCACAGTGCCTGCGCCTTTGCCGGGTCGGTCTCCGCCGTGGCCTGCTCGATGAGCGCGTCGACCTCGGGCTGCGAGTAGCGGGCGCTGTTGTAGCCACCGCCGCCGATCTCGCTGGATGCGAACAGCGGCTGGATGTTGCCGTTGGCGCTGGGGAAGTCCGGCTGCCAGCTGGCGACGGTCAGGTCGTAGTCACCCTTGTCGCCACTCACCTCGGCGGTCCAGGCCTCCTCGTCCACCGGCTTGATGGTCACCGTGATGCCCGCCCGCTGCAGCCCCTGCTGGATGGCCTGGGATTTGGCGAGGCTCGGCTGGTCGTTCTCCGACAGCAGCGTGAGCTTCAGGCTGCTCTGCCCCGCCTCGGTGAGCAATTGCTTGGCCTTGGCGACATCGCCGGACGGGTCGGCGGGGTAGAGGTTGTAGTCGACCCGCCCGGCGATGCCCGGGGTGATCAGCGTGCTGGCCAGGTCACCGCCGATGGCACCTCCGGAGGCGACCTGGTAGGCGCGCTTGTCCACGGCGTACTCGATGGCCTGGCGGACCTTGACGTCCTTCAGCGGCCCCCGCTGGGTGTTGATCGCCAGGTACGACAGCGCGCCGGCGTCGGAGGTGACCAGCCGCTGCTTCGCGCTGGCGTTCTGCTCGATCTGAGCGAGCTGGGCGGGCGCTACGAAGCCGGCGCCGAAGGCCGAGCGGTCGTCACCGGAGTCGGCGATCAGGCGCTGCGACTGGACAGTGGTGTCCTGGCCGAGCTGGAAGACGATGTTGTCGGGTCCGGCCGTGCGGACCTGGTCGGTGGTGGTGTCCCAGTTCGGGTTGCGGGAAAGTTTCACCGAGACACCCTGCTGGTACGACTCCACCTGGTAGGGGCCGGACGCGACAGGATTCTGGCTGTACTTCTTCGGGTCGTCCTTCGCCTTCGGGACGGGGGTGAAGGCCGGCATGGAGGCGATCCACGGCCAGTCGCCGTACGCCGTCTTGAGGTGGAAGACGATGGTCTTCGCGTCCGGGGTCTCGACCGAGGCCAGGTCCGCTCCCGAGTACGGCCCCTTGTACTCGGCGCCGCCCACGAGCAGGCTCTTGTGGTAGCCGAGGCCGCCGGAGAGTTCGGGCGCGAAGGAGCGCTCGATGCCGTACTTGACGTCGGCGGCGGTGATCGCAGCGCCGTCGGCGTACTTGAGACCGTCCTTCAGGGTGAAGGTCCAGGTCTTGCCGCCGTCGGTGGTCTTACCGGTGTCCGTCGCCAGATCGGGGACCACCTGCGCCGCCTTGCCTGGCTGGACCTCCCAGGTAGTGAGTCGGCGTAGGACCAGGCCCAGGGTGGTGATTGCCAGGTTCTGGCTCTTGGCGGGGTCGAAGTTGATGTCGCTGGCGGCGTTGAGGATGGTCAGCGTCCCGCCCTTCTCGGTGCCCCCGGTCGATCCGCCGGCGTCCGGTGTGACGTCCGGGTTCGCGTTGCATCCGGCCAGGGCGAGTACGACTGCGAGCGCGAGCGCGCTGCGTCTTTTCATCAGTGCCTTACCTTTCGTTGATCGGCGCATCAGCGCGCCACCCTCGGATCCAGGACGCTGTAGACCAGGTCCACGAGGAAGTTCGCGAGAATGATGAGAAACGCGGAGAAGAGAGTGACCCCGATGATCAGCGGCAGGTCGACGTTGCCGACCGCGTCCAGCAGCAGGGCGCCCAGCCCCGGCATGCTGAAGACCCGCTCGGTGATGACCGCGCCGCCGAGCAGCGACCCGAGGTCGATGCCGAAGACGGTGACCACCGGGATGAGCACGTTGCGCAGGGCGTGCCGGCCGACGACCCGCCGTTCCCGCAGCCCCTTGGCGCGGGCCGTGCGGATGTAGTCCTCACCCAGCACGTCGAGCATCTGGCCTCGGGTCAGTCGGGCGTAGACCGCCGCGGAGATCAGGGCGAGCACACACCAGGGCAACACCAGGTGCCACAACCAACCCACCGGATCCTCGGTCAGTGGCACGTACCCGTTGACCGGCACCATGTCGAGGGTGAAGCCGAACAGCAGGATGCCGAGCAGGCCGACCAGGTAGCTGGGCGCGGAGACACCGATCGTGGAGAACGTCATCGCTGCCCGGTCGATAGCGGTGCCCCTGCGGACGGCCGAGATGACTCCGGTGCCGACGCCGATGATCAGCCAGAGCATGGCGGCGCCGATGGCGATGGAGAAGGTGACCGGGATGCGTTCCAGGATGAGGTGGGTGACCGATTCGTTGAGCTGGAAGGAGTAGCCGAAGCAGGGCGCCGCGCAGTGCACGGCGGCAGCCCCGGAGCCGAAGGTGCGGCCGGTGAAGATCCCGCCGAGGAAGGCCAGATACTGCTGCACCCAGGGTTGGTCGTAGCCCATGAAGGCGCGGGCGTCGGCGAGCCGTTCGGGTGTGCAGGGTCGTCCGCAGGAGAGCTGCGCCGGGTCACTGGGCAACAGGACGAACACCACGTACGTGATCAGGCTGATCACGAGCAGCGTGACGATCATGCTGAGGAGGCGTCCGGAAACCAGACGGAGAAGTTTCATCGCCGCAGCCCTCGCGTCTTCGGGTCGAATGCGTCGCGCAGGCCGTCGCCGAGCAGGTTGAAGGCGAGCGTCGCGAGGAAGAGCGCCCCGCCGGGAAAGACGAGGAACATTGGGTCGGTCTGGACCCAGCCGATCGCGTCGCCGATCGAGCGGCCCCACGCGGGGGTCGGCGGCGGCACCCCGACACCGAGGAAGGAGAGCGCGGCCTCAGCCCCGATCATCGAAGGGATCATGATCGTGGAGTAGACGATGATCGTGGCGGTGAGGTTGGGGAGCAGTTGCCGCACGAGCACGTGCCATCCACCCGCACCCAGCGCGGTCGAGGCGAGCACGAAGGTGCGCCGCTTCAGCTCCAGCGTCTGACCCCGGATCACCCGCGCGATCGAGGGCCAGCCGAAGACCGCGAGGACGCCGACGAGGAGCAGCGACTTCGGGAGGCTGGTCGGGACGATCGCGCCGAGCGCGATCACGAAGATCAGGTACGGGAAGCCGAGCAGGACGTCGATGATCCGCGTGACGACGCGGTCGTACCAGCCGCCGTAGAAGCCGGCAGTGAGGCCGACGACGACTCCGAGCAGCACCGAGACGGCGGTCGCCCCGGCGCCGACGAGGATGGAGGTGCGAGCGCCGTGGACCACGATCGCGAACAGGTCTCGTCCGGTCATCGGCTCCACTCCGAACCAGTGCTCGGCACTGATACCGCCGCCGAAGCCCTTCGGGGTGCCGGAGTCGGAGAGGGCGTCCAGGTCGTACGTGTAGGGGTCCTGACCGGCGATCGCGCTGAGCAGTGGGGCGGCGACCGCGACGACGAGGAAGAAGGCCACGCCCCCTGCTCCGGCCAGCGCCCAGCGATCGGCGGCCAGACGGCGCCAGAGGTGGCGGGCACCTGTGCTGCGGGCCTGGCTCGGTGGTCGGCTCGGAGCCGGCGGCGCGAGATGAGTGTCGGCGGACACGTTGGTTCCTTACGGGGCGCAGGGGGTGGGTGGACCGGGGAGCTCAGCGCTCCCGGCAACACTTCCCGCCCACGCTGACCCCTCTCGGCGCTCGTTCCGGTGGCTGGAGACCGTTCGCCGGTCGATGCCACACCGCGCGGCCTGGCAGCCGCAGGGACCATGTTCGGTGAGCCGCGCCGAGAAAATCCAGCACTAGAGACCTACAACACAGACCGGAATAGTAGGGAATTATTGCCGACCCCGCTCACCGGGACGGCACAGGTCAATGGCTGGGGTGCCACCCGAGCGCAGGGCCGAGCCGGGTCGCCATGTCGGTGAGGATCTGGGCGTAGTCAGCCGGCGCGAAGGTGAAGGGCAGGGCGAACGCGACCTCGTCGACCTCGCGGAACGCGGCATGTTCGTGCAGGCGTTCGGCGAGCAGCTCCGACGGGCCGACGAGGTCGGGAGCGAACATCATCCGAGCCGGTCCCTGGGGTGAGGCCGTCCGAGGCGTTCGTTGTTCGGCGTACTCCTCGTAGCGGGCACGCTGGGTCGGGCTGGCCGTGTCGGTGGGGATGACGACGAGGCCCTGCGAGACGCGAGCTCGTGCGCCGTCCGGGTGGTGGGCGCGGAACGCACGGATGTGCGAGAGCTGGATCTCGGCGAAGTCGGTGGACTCCTCGGCCTTCACCACGCTGCTGGTGAGCAGGTTCATGCCCTGCTCGCCGGCCCACCGAGCGGAGCTGAGGCTGCCGGCGCCGTACCACATCCGGGCCGCCAGGCCGGGAGAGTGTGGCTGTACCCGACCGGAGAACTGCTCGAAGCCCTCGAAGCCCTCGACCTCGCCGGCCGGCTCGCCACGAACGAGGTCAAGTAGTCGTCGTACCCGCGTGTAGCTGAAGTCCTCCGCGTCTGCGGTGTCCGGGTAGAGCGAGCGCCGCACCCGGTCGTAGTGCATCGGCGGGCCGACGCTCACCCCGGGGTTGAGTCGCACGCCGGAGAGGATGTCGACCGTGGCCAGGTCCTCGGCCAGCCGCAGCGGGTTCTCCCAGCCGAGCGGAATGACCGCCGTGCCGAGCTCGATGTGTCGCGTCCGCTGTGAGGCCGCCGCCAGGACGGCGACCGGCGAGGAGATGCCGTACTGGAGGTGGCGGTGACGTACCCAGGTGCTGTCGAAGCCGAGTTGCTCGCCCAGCTCGATGAGCTGGAGTGTCGCCTCGTGGCCGGTGCGAGGGTCGGCCTCGTCGAACAGGCCGATGGTCAGGAAGCCGAGCTTCCGCAGAGGCGCCGGTTGTCGTGGTGTGGGTGTTTCGGTCACCGTCCGCCTCCGAGGATGCTCGACTCAAGGGCTTGAAATCCTACCTTGTTGGTAGGAAAATCGATCCCATGCTGCCCGTTCGGCTGTTCACCTCCCGTCGGGTCGTCGACCTGATGCGGGTCGCCGCGCAGCTCTGTCCCGGCGGGCCCACCCAGGCCTGAATGGGCCGCCGTCGTCCTCGCCCGCCCAGTGCCCCCGTCACCAGCCTCGCGGCTGGCACTCGGTCACGCCCGGTTTTCCCTGCATCCCGCCCGTGCGGATGTGCCCCTTCATCGAGAGGGCCCGTCATGAGCAACGTCGCCGTATCGTCCACCGCCACGGATTCCCCTGTCGCGTTCACCGAGGAGTGGCAGGAGTGGCACCGACTCCACGAGGAGGCTCGGGCCGACCGGCACGGCTTCCTCGCCGTCAGTGGTCTGCACTGGCTCACCCCGAGGCCCCAGCGGTTCCCCGACGTGCCGGGGGAGTGGCACACCGGCGAGGACGGGCCGGTGGTGGCGCTCGGCGATGGCGAGGAGCTCATCATCGACGGCCAGCAGGTTCGGGGCCGGCACGAGTTCGGGTCGATCGCCGAGCGTGCCGGCGTCACCGTGGGCATCGAGGGTGCCGTGCTGGAGGTGGCTCGCCGGGGTGGCCACGACATCCTTCGCCCCCGGCGCCCGGAACACCCGCTGCGCGTCCACTACCGGGGCACGCCCACGTACCCACCCCAGCCGCGGTGGGTCCTGAGCGGACGATTCGTGCGGTTCGACAGCCCTAGGCCGACCACCGTCGGCGCGGCCGTGGAAGGGCTCACGCACGTCTACGACGCGCCCGGCCGGATCGAGTTCGCCGTCGACGGGGTGCCGCTGAGTCTGACCGCGTTCAACGGTGCGACGCCCGGGAGCCTGTCGGTGTTGTTCACCGACAGCACGTCCGGGGTCACTACCTATCCGGCCAACCGGTCCCTGACGGTCGGCGCGCCGGACGAGCAGGGCCGGGTAACGCTGGACTTCAACCGAGCCACCAACCTGCCCTGCGCGTACACCGACTTCGCGACGTGCCCGTTGCCCCCGGCGGAGAACCGTCTGCCGGTCGCGGTCGAGGCCGGTGAGAAGACCCCGTACGAGCGGCTCGCGGACCACCCCGTCGACCGTTCGTAACCCTCCGGACCAACCCCTCGGGAGGATCGCCATGACCCAGTCCACGGACGCGCCGATCGACGCCGACATGAACGCGCTGCGGACGTTGCTGCGCCACCAGGCCAGCACCGTCACGGTTGTTACCGCTCCCGGTTCGCCGGCGGTCGGTTTCACCGCCACGTCGTTCACCTCGGTGTCGTTGGCGCCACCGATCGTCTCGTTCTGCCTGAACCTCGGCTCGTCCAGTTGGCCTGCGGTGTCCCGTGCCCGGCATGTGGCGGTGCATCTGCTCGCCCACCACCAGCAGGAGCTGGCCCGGACCTTCGCGACCAGTGGCATCGACCGGTTCGCTGGCCCCACCCGGTGGCGGACCGGCCCCGAAGGCGTGCCGATCCTCGACGACACGCTTGCTTGGCTGCTCTGTCGAGTCGTCGACCGGGTGACTGTCGGCGACCACGCCGTGGTGCTGGCCGAGCCGGAGGTGCTCCGGCACACCGACGTCGGCTCGCCGCTGCTCTACCACCGGGGGCGCTACACCGGGCTGGCCAGCGACCAGGAAGCCTCAGCCCGTCGCCCCGCCGCCTGACCGGCGGTTGCACGCCCAATCCGCGATGAGGAGGTTGTCATGCGTGCGATCGTCGCCGCTCCGGACAGCGGCGAGGGGTTCCGGCTGACGGAACTGCCGGACCCCGTTCCAGGCCCCCGGCAGGTGCTCGTCGAGGTGCGGCATGCCGCCGTCAATGCCGGCGAGATCCGTCACCTCGACGTCTGGCCGGCCGGGCGGGTGCTCGGATTTGACGCTGCGGGTCACGTGGTGCGCGGTGCCGCCGACGGTTCCGGCCCCCGTGAGGGTGACCGGGTGGTCGCCTTCGGGGCGGGTGCCTGGGCTCGCCTGGCGGCGTTCGACGTGGACAGTGTGGCCGTGGTGCCCGCCGCCGTCGACCTGGCCGAGATGGCCGCGCTGCCGATGGTTGGCCTCACGGCCCTGCGCACCTTGCGGACGTCGGGGCCGCTTCTCGGCCGCCGAGTGCTGATCACGGGGGCGTCCGGGGGAGTGGGCCGGGTCGCCGTTCAGCTCGCCCGCCACGGTGGCGCGTACGTGGTCGCGGTGGTCGGCTCCGTGACTCGTGGTGCGGGATTGACGGACCTCGGTGCCGATGAGGTGGCGGTTGGTCTGGACGCGATCGTCGAACCGGTCGACGTGGTGCTGGAGACAGTTGGTGGCGCTCATCTCGTGGCCGCCTGGGGCTTACTGGCCCCGGGCGGGGTGCTGCACAGCATCGGCTGGGCGTCCGGTGAGCCGGCCGTCTTTCCGGTGAACTCCACCTTCGCTCCGGGTGCGGCAAGGGCGCTGCGGTCCTTCGGCGACGCCACCGCCGCGGGTCCGGATCTCGCGATCCTGGCGGATCTCGTGGCGCGTGGAGCGCTGCGGGCACCGATCGGTTGGCGCGGCTCGTGGCAGCGTCTGGGGGCGGCGGCTGACGCGCTGCGGGAGCGTCGGGTGGCAGGAAAGGTCCTGCTCGATCTCGATTGAGCCGGACGGGCGTTGACTGGTGCACCGGCCAGGGGGCGGAATCCCGGTAAATCCTATCGGCCAAGTAGGGTATGCGTCAACGAATCGACGTCCCCACGTGCGATAGCTGACATCCGCCGAAGGATTCGTTGACACCATCACCGCCGTGGAGGTGGACTCGTCTCATGTCCAGCGAGCTGCGGTTGACGATCCGCGGCCACATCGACTTCGGTCGAGTGTGGTCGAGTTCCTGTCTGGCCTGACCCGGCACCCTCGCCCGTAACCCGGCCCGCCGCAATGGCCCGCCGAGGTGAGGCGCATCGCCGCGCCACCACAGCACCGTCACCGTCACCGGCCCACGCCCAGCCGCGGGGCCGGGTGTCGGCATACCCGCTTCCGCCTGCCTGGACAGGAGATTTCACCATGCCCTCGAACCGATCGCGAACTCTGGCTGCCGCCGCACTAGCCCCACTGCTCGCCGTCATTGCCGGCTGCTCCACCGGCACCACCCCTGCCGTCGAGGCGGCCGGCCAGCCCCGCTCGGGCGGCACCCTCACCTGGGCGGTGGAGACCGAGCCGATCACGCTCAACCCGCACCAGTACGCCCAGGCCAAGGCGCGCCTGCTGGTCTGGAACACCTTCGAGTCCCTGCTCACGTACGACAAGCAGGGCAAGCTGGTGCCCTGGTTGGCCACCGGCTGGCAAGCCGCCCCGGACGGGCTGTCCTACACCCTGACGTTGCGCGACGGGGTCACCTTCACCGACGGCACGCCCTTCGACTCGGCGGCCGTCAAGGCCAACATCGACAAGCTCCGGGAGCCGGGGTACGCGCCGGGCGTCGCCGCCGTGCAGTTGCGTAACCTCAAGGCCGTCGAGGCGGTCGACCCGCGCACCGTACGGCTCACCCTCACCGCGCCGGACGTGCTGATCCTCGACTTCCTCGCCTCCCCGCAGGGTGCCCAGGTCTCACCGAAGTCGCTGCGCGAGGCGAAGAACCTCAAGGCCGGCGGTGTCGACGTGGTCGGCACTGGACCGTTCGTGCTGGACCGCTACGTCCCCGGGCAGGAACTGCACTATCGGCGCAACGCCGGCTACGACTGGGCCCCGCCCACCGCGACCCACACCGGGCTGGCCTACCTCGACGGGATCACCTACCGGTTCCTCAAGGAGTCGGCGGTACGCGTCGGCGCCCTCACGTCGGGCCAGGTGCAGCTCGTCGAGGGGGTGCCCGCCACCGATCAGCCGCTGGTCACCGGCAATCGGGCGCTGCGACTGACCCGTGAGCTCAACTCCGGCTCGGCCTACTCCTACTACTTCAACACCTCCCACGCTCCCTTCGACGACCTGCGGGTCCGGCAGGCGTTCCGGGAGGCCGTCGACGTCGACACCGTGCTGAAGTCGGTCTACCGGGACACCGCCACCCGCGCCTGGAGCGTGATCAGCCCGTCCAGCCCGCTCTACGACAAGAGCGTCGAAGGCGGATACAGCGGCGATGCCGCCAAGGCCAACACCCTGCTCGACCAGGCCGGCTGGGCCACGCGCGATGCCGACGGCTTCCGGGTCAAGGACGGCAAGCGGCTCACCGTACGGCTCGTGCAGTCCGCTCCCTTCGTCCGCGACCGTCGCGACGTCCTCGCCCAGGCCGTACAAGCCGCGGTGAAGCAGAGCGCCGGCATCGACCTGAAGGTCTCCCTGGTCGACCAGGGCACCGCCCTGGAGGCCTTCGAGCGCAACGAATACGAGGTCTTCGACAACTCCCGCGCCGACACGGACGCTGGTGCCGCCCTGAACCTGCTGCTGCACTCGAAGGGCGGCATCAACCGAACCCGGGTCAACGACCCGCGCATCGACCAGCTCCTGGAATCCGGTCAGGCCACCGCCGACCCGACGAAGCGCGCCGGCGTCTATGCCGACCTGCAGCAGCAGGTCATCGCCGAGCAGGCCCTGGTCCTGCCGCTCTACGCGCCGGCCGACCAGATCGCGGCCAGCACCAGCGTCGGCGGGGTTCGCTTCGAGCCCACCGCCGGCGTCCCCGCCAGCGCGTACGACCTCTGGATCAGCAAGTGACAGCCACGCGGGCGGCGGCTCGCCGGCTCGGTGCCGGCCTGGTCGTCCTCTGGGTCGCGGCCACCGCCGCCTACCTGGCGCTGCTCGCCGCCCCCGGTGACACCGTGGACACCATCGTCGGCGACGGTGCGGACACCCCGCAGATCCGTGCCCAGATCATCACCGAGTGGGGCCTGGACCGGCCCGCCATCGTTCAGTACCTCGACTACCTACTGCGGCTCGTCAACGGCGACCTGGGCCGCTCCTACCTGCTACAACGACCCGTCGCCGAGGTGATCGGCGAACAAATCGCACCTACGCTCACCCTCGCGGTCGCCGCCGCCGGCCTAGGTGTGCTGCTCGCACTGCTCATCGCGGTCGCCACGGCCGGGGACCGCCGGCCGTGGCTGCGGCGGGCCAGCTCCGGCGTCGAACTGCTGCTGGTATCCACCCCGCCGTTCCTGATCGGGATCGTGCTGCTCAGCGTGCTGTCGTTCCGGTACGGCCTGTTTCCGGTCTCCGGCGACCAGGGCATCGGCGCGCTGGTGCTGCCCGCCGTCACCCTCGCGCTGCCCATCGCCGGGCTGCTCGCCCAGGTGCTCCGCGACGGGATCGACCGGGCGCTCGACGAGCCGTTCGTGCTCACCGCCCGATCCCGAGGGGTACGGGAACGTACGGTCCTGCTGCGGCACGCCCTGCGACACGCGCTGCTGCCCGCCGTCACGCTCGCCGGCTGGCTCTTCGGCATCCTGCTCGGCGGCGCGGTCATCGTCGAGCAGGTCTTCGGCCGACCCGGTCTCGGTCAGGTCACCCTGACCGCGGTGACCAGCAAGGACATGCCGGTGGTGCTGGCGGTCGTCACCCTCTCCGCAGCCGTCTACGTCGTGGTCAACACCGCAGCCGATCTGACGTACCTGCTGGTCGACCCACGCCTGAGGAGGAGCTGATCCGATGACTGTCACAGTGAGCCCGCTCTCCGCCGACGCCCCCACGCTCACCCCCGCCAACCCGGCCCTCCGGTCCGCACGTCGACGGTCCCTGCCGCGGCCCGGTGTGCTCACCGCCGGGGCGTACCTGATCCTGCTGGTGGTGGCGGCGGCCTGGCCCGCCGCACTGGCCCCCGGTGACCCGCTCGCCGCCGACCCGCTCGGCGTGCTCTCGCCGCCGAGCGCGGCGCACTGGTTCGGCACCGACCATCTAGGCCGCGACGTCTGGACGCGGGTGGTGCACGGCGCCGGACACTCGCTCACCATCGGCGTGGCCGCCACCGCGATCGCGGTGACCGGTGGCGTGCTGCTCGGCCTGCTCGCCGGCCTCGCGCACCGGGTCGCCGACGAGGCGCTCAGCCGCACCTTCGACGCGGTATCGGCGTTTCCCCTTCTGCTGTTGGCACTGCTGTTCATCGCCGTCGCCGGGCCCGGCACCGTCAGCCTGATCGTCGCCATCGGCATCGCCACCCTGCCGCACCACGCCCGGGTGGTCCGCGGTCAGACGATGCTCGTCCGCCGCGCCACCTACGTCGAACAGGCCGTCACCTTCGGCCTGTCGCGGCCTCGGCTGGTTCGGCGGCACGTGCTGCCCAACGTGGTCGGCCCGGTGCCGGTGCTCGCCGTGATCGGGCTCGGTGAGGCGATCCTGGTCGCCGCCGGGCTCAGCTTCCTCGGCATGGGTCCACAGCCACCGTCGCCGGAGTGGGGCGCGATGCTCTCCGAGGGGCGCAACTACCTCCAGGTGGGCTGGTGGATCAGCATCCTGCCCGGCCTGGCGGTCACCGCCACGGTGGTGTCGCTGACCGTCGTCGGCCGGCACTGGCAGGCACGTTTCGACGGGCGGCGGCGCTGATGGCCACCCTGGTAGCGGTCGAGGACCTGCACGTCGACTTCGACACCCCGACCGGTCGGGTGGAGGCGGTGCGCGGGATCAGCTTCGCGGTCGAGCGCGGCGAGTGCGTGGCCATCGTCGGGGAGTCCGGCTCCGGCAAGAGCGTCACCGCACGTACCCTGGTCGGTCTCGCCGGCCCGGCTGCGCAGGTCCGCGCCACTCGTCTCGAACTGGCAGACCAGGACGTGCGGAGCTACCAGCCACGGGACTGGCGGCGGGTCCGTGGCCGGCTCGCCGGGCTGGTCCTGCAGGACGCGCTGGTCTCTCTCGACCCGCTACGGACGGTGGGCGCCGAGATCGGTGAGGTGCTCACCGCCCACGGCATCGTCAGCCGCCGCGAACGGGCCGGTCGGGTCGCCCACCTGCTCGACCAGGTTCACCTACCGGAGCCCGAGCGCCGGGCCCGGCAGTATCCGCATCAGCTCTCCGGCGGGCTGCGGCAACGGGCACTGATCGCCTCCGCGATCGCCGGTGAGCCGGCGCTGCTCATCGCCGACGAGCCGACCACCGCGCTCGACGTCACCGTGCAGGCGCAGATCCTGCGGCTGCTCGCCGAGCGACGCGCCGCCGGGGTGAGTCTGCTACTGATCAGCCACGACCTGGCCGTCGTCTCCCAGGTCGCCGACCGGGTCCTGGTCATGCGCGACGGCCGGATCGTCGAACACGGCCCCACCGACCGGCTGCTGCGGGCACCGACGCATCCGTACACCCGGCAGTTGCTGGCAGCGGTGCCATCGGCGACGTCGCGGGGCCGCCGGCTCAGCGCCGTGACCGAGGTGTCGCCGGGCGCGGCCCCGCCGGTGCGGCCCGCACTGCCCACCCGGCCCGAGATCCGCCCCGACGACACGGTGCTCGACGCTGGCGGGCTGACCAAGAGGTACGGCGACCAGACCGTTGTCCGGAACGTGTCGTTCTCCATCGCCCGGGGTGAGACGCTCGGCCTGGTGGGAGAGTCCGGCTCCGGCAAGAGCACCGTGGCCCGGATCGTCGCCGGTCTGCTCGACGCCGATGCGGGCATCGTCACCTTCGAGGGGACGCTCTGGGCCGGGGTGCCGGAGCGGGCCCGCCGCCCGTTGCGGCGCAAGTTGCAGCTGATCTCACAGGACCCGCTGAGCTCCTTCGACCCCCGCTACACGGTCGGTCGGGTCGTCGCGGAGAACCTCGACCTCGACGTCGGGCGATCGGACCGCCGCGATCACGTCGTCGACCTGCTGCGCCGCGTCGGCCTCGGTGCCGACCTGTGTGACCGGCATCCTCGTGAGCTCTCTGGCGGGCAGCGGCAGCGAGTGGCGATCGCCCGCGCGATCGCTCCCCGACCGGCTTTGATCATTTGCGACGAGCCGGTGTCCGCCCTCGATGTCTCCGTGCAGGCCCAGGTCCTCGACCTGCTGGCCGAGCTGCGTGCCGCCGACGGCACCGCCCTGCTCTTCATCTCCCATGACCTGGGTGTGGTGCACCACCTCAGCGACCGGGTGCTGGTCATGCACGACGGGGAGGTGGTGGAGCAGGGCCCGGTCGGCGACGTCTTCACCTACCCCCGCCACGACTACACACGGTCCCTGCTCGACGCGTTGCCAACGCTCGTCACCGCCGGCCGACCGTAGGAGGAACAACCATGACTGAGAAGACCCTGCACCTGGCCGTCGCTCTCGACGGTCTGGGCTGGCATCCCGCCGCCTGGCGGCTGTCGCGCGCCGACGCAACCGCGCTCCTGACCGCCCGCTACTGGAACACCCTCGCCGGTGAGGCGGAACGTGGCGCACTGGACCTGCTCACCATCGAGGACAGCCTCGGCCTCCAGACGTCGGGTCCCGACGGCCCCGACGGCCGCCTCGACCAGGTCCGGGGACGCCTCGACGCCGTGCAGATCGCGGCCCGGCTCGCCCCGCTGACCCGGCACATCGGGCTGATCCCGACCACCAGCACCACCCACACCGAGCCGTTCCACGTCTCCAGTGCGGTGGCCACGCTCGACCACGTCAGCGGCGGGCGGGCCGGTTGGCGGCCTCGGGTCTCGGCTACACACGCCGAGGCCGGGCACTTCGGTCGCCGCGACATCCCGCCGCTGGACCTTTCCCGGCTCGACGAGCCGGAAACCGTTCAGCTCGTCGGCGACCTGTTCGCCGAGGCCGGTGACGCCGTGGAGGTGGTGCGCCGGCTCTGGGACAGCTGGCAGGACGACGCCGTCATCCGGGACGTGCCGACCGGCCGGTTCGTCGACCGGGAGCGGCTGCACTACATCGACTTCACCGGACAGTGGTTCTCCGTCAAGGGCCCGACAATCGTGCCCCGGTCTCCGCAGGGGCAGCCGGTCGTCGCCGCGCTGGCCCACTCGTCGGTGCCGTACGCGTTCGCCGCCCGGCACGCCGATATCGTCTTCGTCACGCCGGTCGACACTGAACACGTTGCCGCGATCGTGGCCGAGGTGCGGGCGGCCGAAGAGACGGTCGGCCGGACCGACGCCCCGCTGCGCGTCCTCGCCGACCTGGTCGTGCTGCTCGACGAAACACCGACGCTGGCCCGGCGCCGCAGAACCCGCCTCGACGAGCTGCACGGCGAGGAATTCACGTCGGATGCGGCCACCTTCGCCGGCACTCCGGGACAGCTGGCCGACCTGCTCGCCGACTGGCACCGGGCCGGCGTGGACGGTTTCCGGCTGCGACCCGCCGTGCTCCCCAACGACCTGACCGCGATCACCCGAGTTGTGGTGCCCGCGCTGCGCGACAGGGGTCTGTTCCGTGCCGGCTATCCCGGCGGGACGCTGCGTGACCTGCTCGGCCTGCCCCGACCGGCCAGCCGCTACGCCGTCGCGGCGACCGCCTGAGCTGAGGAGATCATCATGCCCAAGCAGGTCATCCTGGCCGCGCACTTCCCCGGCGTGAACAACACCACCGTGTGGAGTGACCCGGCGTCCGGCAGCCAGATCGACTTCTCGTCCTTCGTCCACCTGGCCCGCACCGCCGAGCGCGGCAAGTTCGACTTCCTCTTCCTCGCCGAAGGGCTGCGTCTGCGCGAGCAGCGGGGCCGCATCCACGACCTGGACGTGGTCGGCCGCCCGGACACGTTGACAGTGCTCGCCGCCCTCGCGGCGGTCACCACTCACCTGGGTCTGGCCGGCACACTCAACACGACCTTTCGGGAGCCGTACGAGTTGGCCCGGCAGTTGGCCAGCCTCGACCACCTCTCCGGCGGGCGGGCCGCCTGGAACGTCGTCACCACCTCGGACGCGTTCACCGGCGAGAACTTCCGCCGGGGTGGCTACCTCGACCGCGCGCTGCGCTACGAGCGGGCCGCCGAGTTCGTGCGTACTGCCCGGGAGTTGTGGGAGTCATGGCCGGCGGAGGCGATCGTGGGCGACCGGGACGGCGGCCGGTACATCGCGGAGGCCAGCCCCGGCGCCTTCGCCCATCGGGGCGACCAGTTCGACATCGCCGGGCACTTCACGGTGCCGCGCAGCCCTCAGGTGCACCCGGTGATCCTTCAGGCCGGAGATTCTCCGGACGGGCGTGAGTTCGCCGTGTCCAGCGCCGACGCCATCTTCTCCCGGCACGGCACTCTGGAAGCCGGTCAGGAGTTCTACCGGGACGTGAAGGCCCGGCTGGCCCGGTACGGCCGTCAACCCGACGACTTGAAGATCATTCCCGGGGTCACCTTCGTGCTCGGGGAGACCGACGCCGAGGCGCAGGAACGCGCCCACCACATCCGTCGCCAGCAGGTCAGCCCGCAGACCGCGATCCTGCTGCTCGAACAGCTCTGGAACCGGGACCTGTCCGGGTACGACCCGGAGGGCCCACTGCCCGCCGAGGACCCGGACGTCTCCGGCGACGCCATCAGCCGAGGCCGGGCCGGCATGCACCCCGACCCGGTCGACACCGCTCGGCAGTGGCGGGCCCTGGCCGAGGAGAAGGGCCTCGGCATCCGCGACCTGATCATCGAGGTCACCGGCCGACAATCCTTCGTGGGCACTGCGCAGCAGGTCGCCGAACGGATGAACCACTTCGTGCAGTCGGACGCCGCCGACGGGTTCATCCTGGTGCCGCACCTGACCCCAGGCGGCCTGGACGAATTCGTCGACCAGGTCGTTCCGCTGCTGCAGGAACGCGGTGTCTTCCGCGCCGACTACACCGGCACCACCCTGCGCGACCACCTCGGCCTCGGCCCCGCCCGCCCGGTCACCGAGGCCGGTGCGATGTGAGCACGCCGGTCACCGTCTGCCGCCGCCGCTGGGACGACCCGGACGCCATCGCCCTGCGCGCGGCCATGACCGGGGAGATGCGCCAGCGGTACGCGGACCGCCTTGCCGACCCGATCCACCTGCCGGACGCGCAGGCCGTCGCCCCGACCTCGGTGGCCTGGACCGGTGTGGCGTACACCGCCGACGCCACGCCGGTCGGGCACGCCGCGCTGCGCTGGCACGGCCCCGACCTGGAGCTCAAGCGGATGTACGTGCTGCCCGCGCACCGGGGGCGCGGTGTCGCTCAGGCCCTCCTCGACGCGATCCGGGAGACCGCCGGTCAGCTCGGCGCGGCGCGGATCGTCCTGCAGACCGGTGACCGCCAACCCGACGCGGTCCGCCGGTACGAGCGGGCCGGCTACCGGCCGATCCCGGTGTTCGCCCCGTACCACGTGTTGCCGTACTCCCGCTGCTTCGCCCTGGTGGTGCGGCCGACCCTGACCCTGCCCGCGAAAGTGACGGCCCTCGCGTGAAGTTCCTGCTGATAACGCTCATCACCCACCTGCCCGATCCGGTCACCGGCCAGCGCAGGAGCACCACCGAGCGGTTCCGGGAAGTGGTCGACACGGCCGTGCTGGCCGAAGAGCTCGGGTTCGACGGGTACGGCGTCGGTGAACGGCACGAGCGCCCGTTCATCTCGTCGTCGCCGCCGGTGGTGCTGAGCCACATCGCGGCCCGTACCTCCACCATCCGGCTGTTCACCGCGGTCACCACGCTCAGCCTGCTCGATCCCGTCCGCGCCTATGAGGACTACGCCACCCTCGACCACCTCTCCGGCGGCCGACTCGAACTGATCATCGGCAAGGGCAACGGCGCCGCGCAGGCGCAACTGTTCCATGTGACCGCCGAGGACCAGTGGGACCGCAACCGGGAGGGCTACGAGCTGTTCCGCCGGCTCTGGCGGGAGGAGAAGGTCACCTGGTCCGGGGCGTACCGGCCGTCGTTGACCGACGCCGAGACCTGGCCCCGGCCGCTGCAGAAGCCCATCCGGGTCTGGCACGGCAGCGCCACCAGCCGAGACTCCGTCGACCTCGCCGCCCGCTACGGCGACCCGATCTTCTCCGCCAACGTCACCAACCCCATCGAGCCGTACGCCGAACTCATCCGCCACTACCGGGAACGGTGGGTCCACTACGGGCACGACCCGGCCCACGCCCTCGTCGGTGCCGGCACCGCGGGCTTCTACGTGGCCCGCACCTCCCAGGAGGCGATCGAACGGTATCGGCCGATCTTCGATGCCCGGGTTGCCGCGTTCCGGCGGCTCGGCGTACAGCCGGTCTTCGGCACCCTGGAGGACGCCATCGACCGCAGCTCGATCCTGGTCGGCAGCCCGCAGCAGCTCATCGACAAGGTGCTGCGCTATCACGAGCAGTTCGGCCACGAAGTCATCCATCTTCAGGCCGACCACGACGGGCTGACCGACAAACAGCACCGGGAGAGCCTGGAGCTGTTCCAGGCCGAGGTGGCGCCGGTGCTGCGCCGGGAGATCCCCAGCCGCCCCTTCCTTGCGCCGGTGACCGCCTCCGCGGCGGTCTGACCAGAAACGGGACACCATGCCGTCAACTCCACTGTCCATTCTCGATCTGTCTCCGGTGCCCGCCGGCGGCACCGTCACTGATGCCCTCCGGAACACGGTCGACCTGGCCCGTCGGGCCGAGCAGTCCGGCTACCACCGTTACTGGCTGGCCGAGCATCACCTCGCCGCCGGGGTGGCCAGCTCCGCGCCGGCCGTGCTCATCGGGCAGGTCGCCGCGGCCACCAGCGCCATCCGCGTCGGCTCCGGGGCCGTCCAGGTCGGTCACCGCACCGCCCTGTCGGTCGTCGAGGAGTTCGGCACCCTCGCCGCGCTGCACCCCGGCCGCATCGACCTCGGGCTCGGTCGCTCCGGGCAGCGGCGGGTCGAAGCCGCCCGGGAGATCGCCGCGCCCACCCCGCCACCGGTCCAGGCCCGGGTGGTCGACGGGCTGCTCATTCCGCCGCCGTTCTCCTACGCCCAGGTGCTCGCCTCACCGCGTTTCGCCCTGAGCAGCGCCCTGCTGCACCAACCGGGCGCCCAGCCACCGCCGTTCGCCGAACAGGTGGCCGACGTGCTGGCCCTGCTGCGCGGTGACTACACCGACGCCGACGGCCTGGACGCGCACGCCGTTCCGGGGGAGGCCACCGATCTGCAGCTGTGGCTGTTGGGCAGCAGCGGCGGGGAGAGCGCCCACCTCGCCGGGGCGTTGGGCCTGCCCTTCGCTGCCAACTACCACGTCAGCCCCTGGTCTGTCCTCGACGCGGTGGCCGCCTACCGGGCGGCGTTCCGACCGTCCGCGGCGCTCGCCAAGCCGTACGTGGTGGTCTCCGCCGACGTGGTCGTCGCCGACACCGACGACGAGGCACGCCGGCTCGCCACACCGTACGGACCGTGGGTGCGTAGCATCCGCAGTGGCGAGGGTGCGATCCCCTTCCCAACCCCGGAACAGGCCGCACAGCTGCCCTGGACCGAAGATGATCGTGAGTTCGTCGCCGACCGGGTGGACACCCAGTTCGTCGGATCACCCGGAACGGTCGCTGAGCGGCTGCACACGCTCCGCACCGTCACCGCCGCCGACGAACTGCTCGTCACCACGATCACTCACCGACACGCCGACCGGGTCAGCTCCTATGAACTGATCGCCAAGGAGTGGAACGACTGACCCGGCGAGTGGAACTCGACGTCGGTCGGGAGGCCTAGAGCTGACCGTGGTTAGGGGGAAGGACGTCACCGATCTCGTATGCGCCGAGGTGGTGGTATTTCCAGTCGACCGGGTCGTGGACGCTGTGGGTGCGGGCGTTGCGCCAGTGCCGGTGCAGGTTCCAGCGCTCGTCGGTGGCGCTGGTGCCGCAGAGAGCGAACAACTCACTGCCTGCCTCTACGGCGACCTCACTGGCGAAGGCCTTCGCCGCGGCGACAGCCAACGACCCGGTCGCTGCGGCTGTCGCGTCAGGCGGAACGAGCCCGACCTGTTCCAGGAGCTGGGCCGCATCGGCGAGCAACGTTTCCGCGGCCCGTACCCTGACCGAGAGTCGGCCGTACCGGTGCAGGACGTGCGGGTCACCGGCCACCGACTCCACGCCCGCCCGGATCGCCTCGCTGCTCGGACGAGCCCGCTCGCGCAGGTAGGCGCGAGTGTCGTCCACCGTGCCGCGAGCGATGCCCGTCTCGATCGCGGTGTGTACCAGTTGAGCTCGCGCGCCGAGTTGCTGCGGCACCGAATATGCCGTCGCGTAATCCAGGACCAGCTCGGGGTCCACCACGACAGCCTCCAGAGTGGTGGTGCCGCTGATCGTGGCGCGCTGCCCCATCGCGCTCCAGTCCGTGTCGACGGCGGAGCCAGCCGCGTCTCGGGGCACGAGTGCCAGCCGCAGGCGGTCCTCGTCGTCGAGTGCACTGACCGCGACCCAGGCGGCCGTCAGCGCACCTGTGCAGTAGTACTTGCGACCGTTGAGTCGCAGCTCGCCGTTGCCGCCCATGCGCAACCGGGTGGTGAGGTCCTGGGCGTGCCGTCCGCCGCGTTCGGCCAAGGCGCTACCGATGCGCCGTCCGGCGAGCGCGTCGGCGAACACACGCGTGCGGATCGCGGGGCCGCCCCACACCGCGAGGATGTCGACGACCAGGAAGTGGCCCTGCGGAATCTGTGCGATTGCCGGATCGACGCTCGCCAGGACCCGGATCACTTCGGCCAGGGTGCGGGGGCCGAACCCCGACCCTCAGGCTGGTGCCGGTGCTCGTCGTTGCCGGTGGCAGCATCGCCGCCGGGATCACCGCAGGCGCGGTCAGGAGCTGAGCGATCTTGGTGACCTGGCAAATTGGGGCTCTCGGATTCGCCGCAGGCCTGCTCATTTCTCTGATTACCTCCCCGGTCGGAGTGTCCGGCGCTGTGTTTCTGCTTCCGGTGCAGCTCAGCCTCCTGCATGTCCCGAGCCCGGCTGTGACCCCCACCAACCTGCTGTTCAACATCGTCGCCGGGCCCGGAGCGCTCCTGCGCTACCGCCGAGCTGGCGGGCTGGCCGGCCCACTGACCCGGCTCTTACTCGCCGGCACCCTGCCCGGCGTCGTCATCGGCGCCTGCGTCCGCGTCTTCGCCATTCCCGGCCCACGCGCCTTTCGACTCGTCGTCGCCGCGGTTCTGTTACCCCTCGGCATCTGGCTGATTGCCCGCGCCGCACGCCCAGGGATTCCAGATCGGCAACCGCTCACCCGCCGCACCACCCTCGGCCTTGGCGCAGTGGTCGGCACCATCGGCGGCATCTACGGCATCGGCGGCGGCTCCCTGCTCGGCCCCATCCTCGCCGGTCGAGGCACCCCGATGACAACCATTGCCCCTGCCGCGTTGGCCTGCACGTTCCTCACCTCGATCGTCGGTGCCGCCACCTACGGCCTGCTCGCGCTCGGAACCGACGGCGACATCGCACCGCATTGGGCCCTCGGCCTGCTCTGCGGTGCCGGCGGCCTCGTCGGCGGCTATCTCGGTGCCCGCCTGCAACCACGGCTGCCCGAACGCGCGCTTCGGCTGCTGCTCGGCAGCCTCGCCGCAGCCCTCGCGGTTCTCTACCTCAGCCAGGGCATCCGCTGACAGGCCCTCCGACTAGTTGAGCCGGTGGCTGATCCTTGACCAAGCCTGGCCGGGCTACGCCGGACACACCGACAGTAACGGTGCCGCCACCACCAACATCAAAGCCGAGGCGGTTGTCGCGGCTGCCGGGCCTGCGCTGCCAGACGAAACCTCCCACCGCCTCAGGTGCGCAGCAGTGGCAGCAGTTGGTCGCCCTGACGCCTGATTTCGGGAAGGTAGGGCGTGTCGGAGAGCACGAAGTGGGTGACGCCCAGCCGCTGGTATTTGCGTAGCGAGTTCGCCACGTCCTCAGCGGAGCCGACCAGCCAGGTGGTGCCCGCTCCGCCGCCACCGAATGTGCCGGGGGTGGTGTAGAGGTTGTCGTCGAGGACCTCTCCGCGTGCGGCGAGGTCGAGCAGCCGGCGCTGACCGACGGCGGTCTGCCAGTTCCGGTCGCGTGCGACACCTTTGCCCTTGGCCATGTCGGCGACTTTGGCTTCGGCATCGACCCAGGCCTGTTCGGTGGTTTCTCGCACCAGGGTGGTGACTCGTAGCCCGAACTCCAGCGGGGCGTGCTCGCGTCCCAGTTTCTCGCTGAGCTGCTTGAGTCGTTCGATCCGATCGGCCACGCCGTCGAGTGGCTCGCCCCAGAACAGCTGGACGTCGGCCTCGGTGGCGGCCACCTCTTCGGCGGCGGGGGAGGCGCCGCCGAAGTAGAGCCGGGGGTGTCTGCGTTCGCCGCGGACGACCGGTCGGAGCGCCAGGGTGGAGCCGGTAACAGCGAAGTGCTCGCCCTGGTAGGTGACGTTCTCCTCGGTCCACAGCTTACGGACGATCTGGAGGAACTCTCTGGTGCGGGCGTAGCGGTGGGCCGGGTTGGCCTCGCCGTCGCCGTAGGCCGCCAGGTCGTCCTTGCCCGAGACGATGTTGATCAGCGTTCGACCCTCGCTGAGGTGGTCGAGCGTCGCGGCGGCGGAGGCGAAGTTGGCGGGCCGCCAGTAGCCGGGCCGGATTGCTATCAGCGGCTGGAACGTGGTCGTCCGGGCGGCGAGCGCGGTGGCGACCGTGAAGGTGTCGGGCCGTCCCCAGCCGGTCCCGAGGAGCGCGCCGCCCCACCCGTGCTCCTCGAGAGCCCGGGCGTGGTTGGTGAGGGTGTCCAGGCTGTTGTGGTTATCGATCACATCGTCGCCGCGGTGGCCGGGCTGGACCTGGTTCGGGATGTACCAGAGGAACTCGGGACTCATCGGTGGCGGCCTTCCAGGTAGTCCATGCCGGCCCGGGGTGCGTCGATCGCGGCGCTGTGCTGGTCGGCCCACTGCGCCGCGATTTTGTGCGCGTCCGCCAGCTGCGACTCGACCACGGCCAACGGTGGTGCCGGGACACGTGTGCCCAGTTCGACGAGCACGTCGCGCAGGGCCGACGCGGCTGCGTCGGCGTGCGCCGGCGAGGCGGCCACGGCTATTGGCACCGCTACCACCTCGGCCAGCTCCCGGTGCCCGAACTGGTCCAGGAACACCTTCAACAGCCCGGTGTAGCTGCCCTTGTACGCAGGCGTCGCGACGATCAGCAGCCGCGCCGACCGCACCGCCGCGAACGGATCAGGGTCGGCCCTCGCCCCGTACGCCGGCTCCGGGCCGAACGACACTCCGACGATCTCGGCCAGTTCCAGCACCTGGATGGCGCTCGGCGGTCTGCCCAACCGATCCAGTAGTGCCTCGGCGACCGCCTCGGCGACGCCCCGGGTACGCGACCCGGCGCGAGGGTTGCCGACCAGCACCACGACGTCCGGGGTCGGCGAGGGCCCACCGCTCACGAGGCCACCCCGATCCGCCGCGCCGATGACCCGCCGCCACGGCGGTACGCCGGATCGGCCAGCCACGGCGGCTGGTAGCCGGCGTCGGCGGGGTTCAGCGTGGTGCCGGGCGGGACGATGGCGTCGATGCGGGCGAGCACGTCCTCTGACAGCGTCACCTTGGCGGCGCCGAGCTGCGACTCCAGGTGCGCCAGAGTGCGCGGCCCGATGATCGCCGACGTGACGGCCGGGTGCTCCAGGACGAAAGCGATCGCCAGGTGGATGAGCGACAGCCCGGCCTCGTCGGCGAGCGCGGCCAGTTCGTCGACGGCGGTCAGCTTGGCCGCGTTGGCTGGCAGGGTCGGATCGAACCGGGCCGGGAGCCGGTCGGCGCGCCCGGAGATCGGCGCCGTGAGCCCGCCGTGGTAGCGACCGGACAGCCACCCGCCGGCCAGTGGGCTCCACGGGATCACCGCCAGCCCGTACCGCTGGGCCACCGGTAGCACCTCGCGCTCGATCCCGCGGGCCAGGATCGAGTACGGCGGCTGCTCGCTGACCACCCGCTCCCTGCCGCGCCGCTGCGCGATCCACTGCCCCTCCACGATCGCCGACGGGTCGAACGTGGACGTGCCGATATAGCGGATCGTGCCCTGCCGCACCAGGTCGGAGAGCGCGCCCAAGGTCTCGTCGAAGTCGGTGTCCGGCTCCGGCCGGTGGGCCTGGTACAGGTCGATCCAGTCGGTGCCCAGCCGGCGCAGGCTGTCCTCCACCGCCCGGACGATCCAACGACGCGAATTGCCGCGGTGCTGCGGGTTGTCGCCGACCTGGCCGTGGAACTTGGTGGCCAGGAAGACGTCGTCGCGCCGCCCACCCGCGAGGGCCTTCCCGACGATCTCCTCCGACTCGCCGCCGGAGTAGACGTCCGCGGTGTCGATGGCGTTGATGCCCTCGTCGAGGGCCCGGTGGATGATCCGGATGCCGTCCTCGTGGTCCGGGTTGCCCCGTTGCCCGAAGTTCATGGCGCCCAGGGTCAGGGAGCTGATGCGTACGCCGGTGTGCCCGAAGGGCCGGTAGTTGACCACTGTTGTCCTTCCCTACGGATTAGCGGTTCGCGGCGGCGAGCTGCCGGGTGAACTGGTTGGCCGGGCGGGGGAGCCCGTAGTGCTCGCGCAGGGTGGTCCCGGTGTACTCGGTGCGGAACAGCCCGCGGCGTTGCAGGATCGGTACGACGTGGTCGACGAACGTCTCCAGCCCGGACGGCAGCACCGGGGGCATGATGTTGAAACCGTCCGCGGCGCCGCCGCGGTACCACTCCTCGATGGCGTCGGCGACCTGCTCCGGCGTACCGGCGAAGGTGCGGTGCCCGCGCCCGCCGCCGAGTCGGCCGATCAGTTGGCGGACGGTCAGCCGTTCCCGCCGGGCCAGGGTGACGATCAGCGTGTACCGGCTCTTCGCACCCTCGATCTCGTCCTCGCTCGGCAGGTCCGCGGGCAGTTCCTTGTCCAGGTCGAGGTCTTCCGGGGCGACCCGCAGCGTCGTGGCGAGCTGCTGCCGGGCGTACTCGGGTTTGATCAACCGGTCCAGCTCCTCCTCTAGCGCGCGGGCCTCGGCCTCGGTGGCGCCAATCGCCGGCACGATGCCGGGCAGGATCTTGATGATGGCGGGGTCGCGGCCGACCTGCGTGGCACGCCGCTTGAGGTCGCGGTAGAACGCCTGCGCCTCGGCGAGGGTCTGCTGGGCGGTGAAGACGGCCTCCGCGTACCGGGCGGCGAGGTCCTTGCCGTCTTCGGATGACCCGGCCTGCACCAGCAGCGGGTAGCCCTGCGGGGAGCGGGGGACGTTGAGCGGGCCGGCCACCCGGAAGTGCCGTCCGGAGTGCTCCGGCGGGTAGAGCAGGTCGTCGTCGCCCCACCGCCCGCCGTCCTTGTCTCCGAGCGGTGCCGCGTCGTCCCAACTGTCCCAGAGCTTCAGGGACACCTCGATGAACTCGGCCGCCCGCTCGTACCGGTCCCGGTGGGCTGGCAGGTCGTCCAGGTTGAAGTTCCGGGCCGCCTTCTCACCGGCCGTGGTGACGATGTTCCAGCCCGCCCGACCGCCGCTGACGTGGTCCAACGACGCGAACCGGCGGGCCAGGTTGAACGGCTCGTTGTACGTCGTCGACGCCGTCGCGATCAGCCCGATGTGGTTCGTCGCGCCAGCCAGGGCGGCGAGCAGCACGGTCGGCTCCAGGGTGCCCCCCGGCCGCCGGCCGATGCTGTTCCACAGCACCGGGCTGTCGGCGAGGAACAGCGAGTCGAGCTTGCCGCGTTCGGCGATGCGGGCAAGACGCTTGAAGTGTTCGACGTCGGTCTGCGCGAACGGGTCGCTGTCGGGCAGGCGCCAGGCGGCCTCGTGGTGGCCGACGCCCATGAGAAACGCGTTGAGGTGCAGCATGGTCATCCTTCCGTCTCGTCGACGCCGAGCGCCCGCAGCAGGGTTTCGCGGTACGCGAGGAACTGCGGCTGCCGGTACGACCGCGGCGCTGGTAGGTCGATTGCGAGGTCGACGGCGATCCGGCCGCTGTCCAGCAGCAGCACGCGGTCGGCCAGCGTGATGGCCTCGTCGACGTCGTGCGTGACGAGCAGCACCGTGGGCCGGTGCCGGGCATGCAGCACGCGCAGCAGGGCGTGCATGCGCAGCCGGGTCAGCGCGTCCAGCGCGCCGAACGGCTCGTCGGCGAGCAGCAGTTCCGGCTCGGACACCAGCGCCCGGGCCAGCGCGACCCGCTGCTGTTCACCACCGGACAACTCATTGGGCCAGGCCCGCTCGCGTCCGGCCAAACCGACCTCGGCGAGGGCGGCGCGGCCGCGCTCGATGGCGTCCGGTCCGCGCAGGCCGAGAACGACGTTGTCCAGGACGCGCTGCCACGGCAGGAGCCGGGCATCCTGAAAGACGACCGAGGAGTTCTCCGGTACGTCAACCAGGCCCGAGCCCGTGACGTCGCCGTCGAGGCCGGCGAGAGCACGCAGCAGGGTGCTCTTGCCCGAGCCGCTGCGTCCCAGCAGCGCGACGAACTCGCCCGTGCCGATCTCCAGGTCGAATCCGTCGAGAACCACCCGATCCCCGAAGCCGCGCGCCAAGCTGTGAACGCGTACGGCGCGGGATGTGGTCAGTCCGCCAGCGTGCGTCGCCACGACAGTGCCCTCCTCTGTGCGAGCCGGACGGCGCCGTCAGACAGCAGCCCGAGCAGCCCGTACAGCACGAGCCCGACGATGATCACGTCGGTCTGGCCGTACTCCCGGGCCAGCTCCATCATGTAGCCGATGCCGCTGGTCGAGTTGATCTGCTCGACGACGACCAGGGACAGCCACGCCCCGACGACCGCGAACCGCATGCCGAGCAGAAAGCCGGGCAGCGCGCCGGGCAGCACGATCCGGCGGATGAACGCCGCCCTCCGTAGTCGCAGCGACTCGCCCAGTTCGACGTACCGGCTGTCGATGGTGCGCAGGCCGTTGTGGGTGTGGATGTAGACGGGGACGAACACGCCCAGCGTGATGGTGATGACCTTCATCTGTTCGCCGATGCCGAACCAGAGGACGAGCAGCGGTAGCAGCGCGAGCGCGGGGATGGCCCGCTTGATCTGGATAGGGCCATCGAGGATGGCCTCGCCCCACCGACTCAGACCAGCGACCAACGCCAATACCGTGCCGAGGACGGTGCCGATGGCGAGCCCCAGGCCGGCCCGTCGAGCTGAGATGGCCAGGTTGTCCTGTAGTCGGCCGTCGGCGATGAGATCGCCCGCCGTGCTCACCACGGTCCAGGGAGCCGACAGGGTACGAGGGTCAATCCAGCCGGCCGCCGAGCCCACGGCCCACACCGTCAAGAGTAGGAAGGGACCGATCGCCGCCCCGAACGGGATGGGGCGGCCGGGCCTCAGGCGACGCCTCGGCCGGCCGGCAGGGATGGCCGCCGTGGGCCGGTAACGGGTGACCGTCGAGGCGGTCATCGGGATCCCACCGCGACGAGAGCGTCCGCGGCGACGGATTCGTACCGCCGGTCATACAGGTCCTCGGCCTTGAGGGGCTTGTTCCCGGTCTCCTTCGCCAGCAGGTCGATGGTCTCCTGGTGCCGGGCGATGGCCTCGGTCCAACTCGCCGGTATGTCGGCCACCCCGCCGTTCTCCACCAGCCACCTGCCGTCGTCGGCGGTCAGGCCCTGATCCTTGACGTAGTAGCGCTCGATCCACTCGTCCGGGTTGGCCTCCCGCCACCGCCAGGCCCGCGCCCACGCCTGCACGTACTCACGGATCGCGGCCGCCTTCGCCGGATCGGCCAGGACGGTGACCGGCACGTACAGGTGTCCGGGGTCGTCCCGCAAGCTGTGTGCGATGGTGGTGGCGCCGTCGCGGCCGTACTTCGTCTCGTAGCGTTTGATCTGCACGCCGCCGATCGGGGCGACGTCGACCTGGCGGCTGGCGAGCGCGGTCGCATACACGTCGCCGGTGCTCGGCAGCTCGACCAGCCGGACGTCGTTCTTGGTCAGTCCGGCCTGCTTCAGGACGCGGAGTACCAGAGCGCCCTGTGCCTGACCCGGGCTGTACGCGACCTTTTTGCCGCGAATGTCCGCGAGGGTGGCGACCGAGACGCCCGGCGCGATGCCAAGCCGGTAGATGGCGTGGTTCAGCGGATCCTGGCGGTACTTCGATGCGACGATTTTGGTGGGGATGTTCGTCCACTGCGAGTGGATGGGCGGGATGTCGGCGACAGCCCCGACATCCAGGGCGTCGGCCCGGAACGCCTCCAGTGTCTGCGGACCACCGCTGATGTTGGCCCACTCCACATCGAAGGTGAACTTCTCGGCCTCGCCGGAGAACTCGATCGCCTTCTGATGCTCCTTGTCGCCCACGACGAGCTTGGTGCCCTTCGGTATCGACTCCGGCAGCGGCGCGCCCGCGGCCAGCGCCGCCCGAGGTGCGTCGTCCCCGGCGCATGCGGTCGCGCCCAGCGTGACCGCGCCCAGCGTGGCGGTCAGGAACGCCCGTCGGTCCAGGATGATTGGCGACTTCACCTACGGCTCCTTCGTGGTTGGGTTCAGGGCGGCGTACTCGCCCATGTGGTACAGCAGGGGTGCGCCCTCGCCGTGGCTCCCGGTCAGCGGCTCGGCCAGCACGATCACGTGATCGCCGGCGAGAACCCGCTGGGTAACCCGGCACAGCAGCCAGGCGACCGGCTCGTGCAGCAGCGGCACGCCATACGGGCCGTACTGCCAGCCGGAGTGCGCGGCGAACCGGTCGATGCCGCTGGTCGCGAAGGTCCGTGCGACGTCCTGCTGGTCCTCACCGAGCAGGTGCACCGCGACGTGTTCCGCGCCCTCGATGGTCGGCCAACTCGACGATGACCGGGCCAGGCAGAACGACACCAACGGCGGACGTAGCGACACCGACGTGAACGAGGTTGCGGTGAACCCCACCGGAGGCTCGCCAGCGGTGGTGATCACCGCAACCGACGCGGCCTGGCGGCGCAGCAGGGCTCGGAACATGGTCGGTTCGACCGGTGCGGGCGGTTTGTCGATGACAGTCATGACGGTCCTCCTGATCGAGAACGACGTGCAGCGGCACCCGGGCAGGGGTCGGCGCAGCGCGCGTCGAGCGGCCAAGGATCGGGACGCGGAGAAGGCTGCCGATCGTCGTCGAGTCGGCGAAGCCACATTGGGGAGGGGCCAGAAATTGGGCGCTCAGCGGCAGCAGCCGCACGAGGCGGTCCAGCCGCGGCAACATCCGCGTGACACCGCGAGCGCGGTGCCATCGAGCGGGGTCTGGTGGCTGGCCATGCGATCGACAGTATCCCAGTAATCCTACCTGTCAAGTAGGAGTTCTACCCGCTGAGACAAGCCAAATACTTCGATGCGTTCAAGCCGATGCCCCACCGTCTGATGTAGTCAGCGCAGACAGTGCTGCGCGGCGTCGCTCTCGGTCAGCCTGCGGTGAGTGCCGGTCAGTCCCCGCGTGCCGAGCACGTCAGCGAAGGGCATGCTTCTGTCTGGTTTTACGAGGGTGCCGCGGCGTACCCCGACGTCGGTGTGGCGGATCAGATAGTTGCTGGTCAGGATTCCGAGCAAGTCCACCAGGCCCTGGTCGAAGCGCGGGTCGATCGCGCTGAACCCGCCGAGGTTAGATGCCCCCGGCGCCCGACGCGCCGTCCTGAGCCTCGGCCGGTTGTGCTGAGTGTCGGGACGGATGGGGGTTGTCGCCGACAACGCCAACTCGTATTCTCGACCAAACCAGTAGGAAATATGGGACAGGTGCGATCACGTGGATCGTCGGGTCCGGTGGTCCGACCTCGGGCCGTGCGGAGGGGAGCCTTGCGATGCACATCTCGGCGCGTGCCGACTACGCCGTGCGGGCGATGGTTACCGCTGCCAGCTACCCCGACGGGCCTGTCAAGGCCGCGAAGTTGGCTGAGGACCAGGACATTCCCTTGAGTTTCCTGCACGGGATTTTGTTGGACCTGCGTCGTGCGGGTCTGATGTTCAGCCAGCGAGGTGGCGGGGGCGGTTACGCCCTCGCGCGTCCCGCGGGCGAGATCAGCGTTGGTGACATCCTCCGCACGTTGCAGGGCTCGCTGAGCACCGTGCGGGGAATGCCGTCACAACAGGTCGCCTACGAAGGCGTCGCCGCTGGCCTGCCCGAGTTGTGGCGGTCCATTGAGGCGGCGATCGCGGAAGTGGTCGATCGCGCCACCCTGACCGATGTGCTCGTCGGACAACGAAGTCCGGTCGACCTGCCACCACCCCCTTCATGACTGCGGTAGAGATGCGAAAACTGCTCCTCCTCGCACTGGTGGGCCTGGGTGCCCAACTTGTCGATGGAAGTCTCGGCATGGCATATGGCGTCACGTCGACAACGTTGCTGCTGGCCATCGGCACCAACCCGGCGGCGGCCTCAGCGACCGTTCACCTCGCCGAGATCGGCACCACCCTGGTCTCTGGCGCGTCGCATTGGCGGTTCGGAAACGTTAACTGGAACGTCGTCTGGAAGATCGGTATCCCCGGCGCGGTCGGTGCCTTCGCCGGTGCCACCTTCCTGTCGAGCTTGTCGACCGAGACCGCCGCGCCGCTGATGTCAATCATCCTGCTGGCGCTCGGGCTGTACATCCTGATCCGCTTCACCGCGTTGGGCCTGCCCAAGGGCAACCTCGGTAAGCCGCTGCGGAAGCGTTTTCTCGCCCCGCTTGGCGTGGTCGCCGGCTTCGTCGACTCCACCGGCGGCGGCGGCTGGGGCCCGGTCGGCACCCCCGCGATCCTGGCCAGCGGTCGACTCGAACCCCGCAAGACCATTGGCTCGATCGACACCAGCGAGTTCCTCGTCGCCGTCGCGGCGAGCATCGGGTTCATCATTGGTATCGGCTCCGAAGGCGTGAATTTCGCCTGGGTTGCCGCGCTGCTGATCGGTGGCATCATCGCCGCGCCGATCGCCGCCTGGCTGGTCCGGCACATTCCGCCGCGCGTCCTCGGCTCGGCCGTCGGCGGCCTCATCATCCTCACCAACACCCGCACCCTGCTCCGCAGCGATTGGATCGACGCGTCCGACAGCGTCCGCTACACCTTCTACGCCGTCATCTACGTCGTCTGGGCCGCCGCCCTGGCGTACTCCATCCGCCAGTACCGGGCAAACCGCGACGAAGAACGACGGATCATCGCCGAGGCCGAAGCAGCAGCCGAGGCTGGTGACAAGCCAAACGAGAAGAGCACCGCCCCGGCCGTGTGAGCCCAGCGCCTACACCACATCAAGTAGAAGTGATCAGTCCCGCCGAACCCTGGCGGGGCTGATCACTAACCGCGATCATCCTCGACAAGCAGCTCGCTGGTGACCCGGACGATCTCGACAGGTACGTGCAGCAGGTGCCCGGGGGCACTCACCGAGAAGGCGATCTACGACGAAGCCCTGCGGCGTGGTCTCATCGACGCGAAGTTGAAGGCAGAGGTCGTCGAGCTGTACGAGCACCGTAACGCCGTTGTGCACCGGTTCTTTCTGACCGGACTGCGATACACCGACCTGGAGCCACAAGGTCCATAACGTCAGAGATGTCACGTTCCGTGAAGACCTGCATCAAGCCCGGACCGGCACCGGACCCGCCGTCATGGCGACCCTGCGTAACACCGCAATCGGCTGGCAGGCACCTACGGCGACACCAACATAGCCCGCGCCAACCGCCGCTCCGACCGCCGATCACACGACTTCATCGACGCGGTGACCAGCAGTTACACCAACACGCAATGGCCCTGGCAACCCTCACCCAACCCGCATCTTGTTCACGCGGTCTGCGACCCTGCGGGACAGATGCGTCCAGTCCTCTCAGTCGCCCAGATTTTGGCGCGTCCACTCTGCGAAGCTCGTGAGTGGAATACCGAGGGCGCGCGCGTACTCTGGGCGGGCAGGTTGCCCGGCCACGTTCATCTGCTCGTGGGAGATGCCGGCCCATGTCGGCATCCCTGCGGCGACCGCTTCCTCCTCGGTCATGTCCGGCGCGCTCAGCTCGGTGCCCAGAGCGTCGGAGAGGATCTTCGCGATTTCCGTCATCGTCAGGTAGTCGCTCGCCAGCTCCAACTCGACCCGGTCGAACCGATCGGGCTCGGCGATGGCCGCGGCGGCCACCGTGCCGATGTCGTCGACCGCGACGAGGGAGAGTGAGGTCTGGGGCTTCAGGACGGTCGCCAGGCCGCCGGCGACGCCACGGGGGAGCAGGTACGCCACCGAGAGCAGGAAATTGTCCATGAAGAAGCCCGGCTTGATGAGCATCCAGTGCGGGAAGCCCGCATCGCGTACGCGGTCCTGGATGCCGGCCTTGGTGGCGTAGTAGGGCTCCATTGCCGCCCAGCGGCCCTCCGCCCACCCGGCGGTCTGGGTGTGCTGCCCGGCGCCGGACACCGACGTGTGCACGAACTGCGGCACCTCCGCCGCCAGCGCGCTCTCGATCAGGTTGACCGCCTGGGCCAGCTCGCCGTCGAAGTCGATCGTGTTGCCGTTCATCGCGGGCATCTGCACCGAGAAGACAGCTCGTGCTCCCTGCGCGGCCCTGATCAGCGAGTCGCGATCCGCGAGGTCGCCGGTGACCAGCTCGGCGCCGAGCGCCTCGACCGTCCTTGCGCGCTCGGTCGCGGGGTCGCGGACCAGCGCCCGGACGGGAACGCCGGCTGCGAGCAGGGCGCGAGCGGTGGCGCCGCCCTGCCTTCCGGTGGCGCCGGTGACCAGGACGGGTGCGGAATCGGTGGACATGAGGCATCTCCTGTCGCAGGACAACATTAAACGGCGGGGGTCGCCGTTTCTGCTCCCGCTAAGATACGGCGGACCCCGCCACTTAGCAAACTTGGAGGTGACGCCATGCCCAGTCAGCGAGCGGACGCCCGGCGCAACTACACGCGCCTGCTTGCCGTGGCCGAGCAGGAGATCGCCGCGCACGGCGCCGACGCCTCTCTGGAGCAGATCGGCCGCATCGCCGGAGTCGGCTCGGCCACCGTGCGCCGGCATTTCCCCAGCCGCCACGCGCTGCTCGACGCGGTGTTTCACGGACTGATCGAGACCCTGGCCGCCCGCGCCCGCGACCTGTCCGATGCACCCGACGCCCGGGCCGCGCTGTTGGAGTGGCTGACCGCCCTCAACGGGTACGTCGCCACCATGCGAGGGCTGGCGATCGCGTTGACCCGCGACTGCGCGGCCGAACCCACCGAGGCGCACGAGCACTGCGCCTCGGCGCGGCTCACCGAGGCAGGTGAACCACTGGTACGTCGCGCCGCCGAGGACGGTGCGGTGGCCCCGGACGTGACAATCAGTGATCTGCTCGCGCTGATCACCGGCATCGCCCTGGCGACCGAGCACCACCCGGATCCCGCCGCCGACGCGAACCGACTCCTCGGCCTGGTATTAGCGGGAGTGAGCCCTGGGCGATGAGGGGCTCGCTGCCCTCGACACGATTGCCGCGTTGAACAGAGCAATGCCCCCGCCGCCCAGAGTTGACCGACCGCGAATGATCGCGGCGGCCGCATGGGTTTCCCCTGCAGGGCAGCCTGGTTGTAGGCGTAGAACCGGACGCCGAGTCGGCGTAGTTCGGGCAGCAGTTCGATCTGGGCCGCGCGACTGAGGGCGTTGTGCAACCCTTGGTAGACCGTTGGACGGATCCACGAGTGTTCTTGCGCGATCGATGCGTATTCGGCGACGTCGGCCGCACTCACGTTACTGAGGCCCAGTTCACCGAACACGCCTTCGAGGTGCAGTTGCTGAGCTGCGGCCAACGTCGCTTCGATCGGCGTGACGGGGTCGCGGTTAATACCCCCCCGGTTGTGCGTCTTGGTTAGACTGAATCGTGCCCCGCAAAAGAGACGTAGAGAGCCGCTCCAAAACGAACTTCTTCCTCATCGGCGCTACGCTGACCATCGGACTTGTTATCGCGACCGCCTCCTGGATGCTCCGCGATAAAGACGAATGGTGGAGCGCGATGCTCACCAACATTGCCGTGGTGGCTCTTTTGCTTGCCCCAGGTGAGTATCTCCTCGCGCGGCTAAGATCTAGCTTCGCGCGAGTCAAGAAGGCTGTCGATCAGGCGCAGGTAACGGCCGACTTCGCCAAGAAGACGGCCGAGGATGCCGCGCGATCACTCGAAGACGTTCGCCAAACGCTGATAGCCCGGCAGCGCAATGAGCACGAATCAGAGCTAGACATCTACCGCAACATGACGCGGGTCCCCTCCCGCGAGACAATGCTGCACGGCCTGCGGCACGCGACCGAATCCTATGTGATCACCTCGGCCGGTGTGAGATCTCCTGTCTGGGAAACCAGCCTTCACTACCGATACCTAGTTGACAAACCATCCGTGCTAGAAGTGCGCCTGGAAACGGACGACGGTGAGGTGATCTCGTCACACCGCTGGCACGACGGCACGTCAGCAGAGGACTTCTACCAAGAGCTTGTCTTGGCGGTCCGACATGCGGGCAGCGACCTCGGAGTGGGCCTGAATGATCCGACGGAGTCAGTTCAGAGCCTGTCCGAGATGCTGATCGAGGTCACGCAACTCCGATCGCAGGAGCTGCTTGGCCATCGATACAGTCTTCGCCTGATCATCGAGAGAATCGACGGATGGTATTACACCGAAGAACACGTCGTTCCGGCAGACGATCTGCACTACACCATTGGTATCGGCCGGCTCGACGAAGTGGACTGGGAAGAGCATTTACGTCTGAAGGGGTGGCGGGGAGCTGGCACCGCCATTGCGTTCGCGCGGCGAATGTACAAAACATCCGAATTGCCTACGCAAAGTGCGAGTGGCAGCTAACGCCGGCTCCTGCTTTGACCAAAGGTGGTGAGTTTCGTGCGCTCAGCGGTGACGAACGCGAGCGATACGGCCTGCCGTTAACGCCAACCGGCTGGAAGTCGCCAGCGTGCAAGGCCACTCTATTCTTGGCTCGTCGACGTGAGATAGGGCCGCCATAAAAGGCTAGCTCCAAGTTGATGGCTGCATGTTCATCTCGGTCAGTCGACGACGGAGCGATCCGGCTGGCAGGCTTCGAGCCCTTGTGGCTGAACTGCTGTTTATGCTTACGAGCGGTGATAGTGGAACAGGCTTGAGCCAATCCAAGCCGTACCGTAATCTATGAGCATGCGCACCCCAGAATGGTGCACATGTGATGCGTACAAGAGTTCGATTCGGACACATTATTTCCACACGAACTGTGATGGTTGTTCGTGTTTTGCGTGATCCCCGTCCCGTTGGGCGGGGATTTTTGCTGTCGTGGCGAGGAAGCTCCCCGCCGGGGTGAGCGGGTAGGTCGCGGTCTCGGCTTCGATGGTCCACGCGTGGTGGTCACACACAATGATCATGTTGTTGGTGAATAAGTAGGCGGCAAGCCTTTCCGGGTCGGGGCTGCGCAGTGCGGGATGGCGACGGTGTAGCCCGCGGTCGTGTCGGATGCGGTCGAGCAGGTGTTCTTCCCGGATGTAGAGGATCTTCGGTTGGGCGGAGGTCCTGGCGCGGGTGCTCGTGTGTCCATGGCGGCAGCGGTAGCCAGGTCGGCCGTGGACCCAGTGGGAGTCCATGATCCGGCCGCACACGCCGCAGCAGATCACTCCGGCCAACAAGTAGCAGCGGGGGATGCCATCGGCTGGGGTCGGCGCGGTATGGATTGCCTGGACGGCGACGAAGTGTTCTTCGCTGACCAGCGGAGTATGCGCGATCTCGCGGGAGATGACCCAGTCAGTGGAGGCGCTCCACCGTTGAATCTCGTGGTGTCGATCGAAGGGCTCCTCGTCAGGGAGGGCATCGCGGTCGGTGCGTTGACGGTTCCAGACCTGCCGGCCGGTGTAACGGGGGTTGGCCAGGATCGCAGCGACGGTGGTGAGCATCCACTGGCGGCCGGTGCGGTGGGGGTTACGCGCTGGGTCGGCGCCGGACGGGCACGGGACGCCGTTGTCGTTGAGGGCGCGGGCGATGCTGGCCACGCTCCGGCCGGCGAGCCGCTGCTCGAAGATCCACCGGACGTGGGGTGCGGTGGCAGGGTCGGGGTCCAAGCGGTGTAGGCGCCGTCCCCAGGCGGCGTGGGCGCGGTTCGGATGGGGGCCGGCGTCGGCGAGCCGGTAGCCGTAGGGTGGCCGGCCGCCGAGGTGTCGGCCCTGCAACTCTGCCTGAGCGCGCATGGCCGCGGTCGTGCGATGCCGGGCTCGGGACACCTCCCGCTGGGAGTGCACGCCGAGCAGGTCCAGCAACGCCAGCTGCCGCGGGTTGTCGAAGTCCACCGGCCCATAGGTTTCCGGCAGCCACAGCTGAACGCCGTGCCGAACGAGGGTAGGGGTCAACTGTTCAAGCTGTTGGCCGTGGAAGGCGCGTTCGTATTCACCGACGACGATCGCGTCGAATCCGCGTGCCGAGTCCGTCACGGCGTCGAGCAGCCGTGACGCCTGCGGCCGGTCCGACCAGGCCACTCGGCGAGAGATGCCCTCGTCGAAGAACTCGACCACGATCCGACCGTGGTCGGCGATCAGGTCGTCAGCGTAGTCACGCTGCCACCGACACGAGGACGCCCGATCCTGAAAGTCAACGGTGGACATCCGTCCATAGAACGCAAAGCGCAGTCCATCCGCGGACGGGGTGAACCGTTGTGGCCGTAACTTGCGCTGCCCGGCGGCCCAGGCCGAAAGAGTGCTCCGTCCCGGTTCTGCCGCCGCCCTCGTCGCCATAGGACCTCCACGGTCGGTGCGTCTACCCCGTCCTGGTTCCCACATCCAGGGTAAGAGGCATCGGACGACCCGTGCCGACCAATCATCCTTTTGGGTGATATCTATCAGATCTAGCTGACCCGGCTGACCGGCAGCGCCAAGCGGTGCAGCGTGACAACGGAGCTAGCCGTCGGCACGATGCTTGCTGGTTCAGCAACGCGGCACCCGCCGGCGGGCGCCGCCGGGAAGGGCGTTAGCTGCGTCTCGCAGGTGCCACTGTGGTTTCCGCGCTTGGCTGGTGAGCCATGCGTTCGCTGCTCCCCCTGGCGTACCCGGCTTACGCCGTCGGCCGATCATCCCTGATCCAACAGTGCCACTTTCCGACCGAAAGTACGGTCCTCGCCACGAAGGGTCACAACCTAGGCTTTGGTCCGCTCTGTTCGGGGGCGCCGCGACCGGGCGGAAAGGTGCGAGGTCGGGCGGGCCAGGTCAGGCGGTCGACACCAGACCTGCGCGGCGACAAGAGTCGCTGGTCATGGGGGAGTGGGGGTTGTGTGGGCATCTTCGACAGGCTCCGACGTATTGCGGCGCAGGATCAGGGATCCGGCCCGGCCGGTCGTGTGGTGGCGGGTCAGCCTGCGCCTGCGTGGCACCAGCCGGCGACACCTAGACAGGTGGCTCCGCCGGTCCGGACCGCGAGCTACAGAGGTTGAAAGGCTGACGTCCGTCGGCGTGTTGGCGTGACCGATGTCGATGGGTTTGGTAGGCCGGGGGTATGAGGTATCCGGCTGGTGGTGGCATGAACGCGGCAGCCCGGGTCCGGCGTGAGAAGGTCCGGATCCAGGCCGCGGCGATGTTCGAGGAGTCCGTACCGACCGCGCAGATCGCTTCTGAGCTGCGGGTTTCGGAGAAGTCGGTGCGTCTGTGGCGGCGACAGTGGACTGCTGGCGGAACGGAGGCTCTGGCGTCGGCCGGGCCGGGCGGCTCGGACTGCAAACTCTCCGTTGAGCAGCGCAAACAGTTGGCCGAGATGCTCGATGAAGGTCCGATCGTGCACGGCTGGGCCGATGCCCGTTGGACTCTCACCCGGGTGGCCGAGGTGATCGAGCGTCGTTTCGGCGTCTCCTACACGCTGCGCGGGGTGTCCTACCTGCTGCATCGCCTCGGGTACAGCCAGCAGGTTCCCACTCGTCGGGCGATCGAACGCGATCCGGAAGCGATCGCCGGCTGGCATCGTGGGCGGTGGCCGTCGGTAAGAGGTTAGCGGCGGCGCAGGGCGCCTGGATCTGCTTCCAGGACGAGGCAGGGCAGGTCATGCGACCGCCGGTGGCCAAGACGTGGGCCCGGCGCGGGCACACGCCGGTGGTCGAGGTCTCCGGCAAGGGCTCCGGCCGGATCTCGATCGCCGGCCTGGTCTGCCTCAAGCCCGGACAGCGAGGCCGGCTGATGTGGCGAACCCGGCTGCACCGCGGTCGCGCCGGGGAGCGCGGCAGCTTCAGCGAGGACGACTACATCGCCTTCCTCGACCAAGCCCACCAGCGCCTGCACGCGCCGATAGTGCTGATCTGGGACAACCTGAACACCCACGTCAGCCGCCGCATGCACACCCTGATCGCCGCCCGGCCGTGGCTGACCGTGATCCGGCTACCCCCCTACGCCCCGGACCTCAACCCCACCGAAGGCGTCTGGCGCTGGATGAAACGCGGCCTGACCAACACCGCCGCCCGAGGCGTCGACCACCTCGCCCAACTGGTCAAACGCCGACTACGCGCTTGTCAGCAACAAACCGATCTCCTCGCCGGCTTCTTCGCCAGCACCGGCATGACCCTCGAACCCGAACCACCGAGATAGCCCGAACCTCGACCTTTCAACCTCTGTAGCAGACGATCTGGGTTCCGGCCGGACAGCCGACGACCGTCGCCGGATATCCGATTCCGGGAGGTTTGATCTATGTCGGCAGGCATCTGACGGCTCCCAATGGCGGGACCGAGCCTGCGCTCATCGACCCGACGCTTCGGATTGACAGGAATCGGCCCGACTGGGACGGGAAGGGGCTGGACTACTGGCCGTCGTACGGCTCGCTCCCTGCGAACAGTAGGGCTGCCTACCTGACGTGGCTAGCCGATGGGCGTCGCTTCGGCGCCGTGCCCATTGGTTACGTCTTTCTTTTCTTCTATGGCCTTGAGCGGCGCGTTCTGGTCGACATGCCGAACGACCGGGCCCTACGTCGAGAGTTACCGGCGATCGCAGCCGAGGTCCGTCGGCTCCTGGGCATCTATGGTGCCAACGGCTCGTTCCGCTCCTACGCTCGCGAATTTCTCGAGGTTCTCGAGTTGATCGGCGCGGCTGAAACCGGCGCCAGCGAAGGACGACCACCTGAGCTCGTGCCTGACCGGTGGCCCATCCCGATGCAGCTACGGCTTGCGTTAGGTGAGTTAGCCGCCAGCGGCACTCCCGTGCCAGCCGAGTGGGCCCGTGCCTGGGCGTGGTACTTGCCGTCGCTTTACCCACGCACCCCGCAGACCCGGTGCCCTGAAGAGTTCGACCGTCTGTTCGCCAGGCGGTACGCGGAACGGTTCAAGGACGGCTTCCGTATCAGGCCGGGTAAGGCGCGAATCGGGGTGACCTACCGGGCGGCCAGTGCGGGTATCGATAGCGCTAGCGTGCAGCTCGACCTGCCTGACGTCGTCGAACTCGCTGGACCGGCCCGCAAGTTGACCGAGCTCGTCGATGCGGTCACTGACGACCTGGACGCCTACAGCCGATGGCTTGGCCGCAACCCAGATGGTCGTGGGTCGCTCGCCGCAGCCGCCGTGCTGCCTTCCGAGCTGCTTGACCAGCAGGCAGGGCAGGTCGGCGTGCTGCGCGCTTGGTGCGACGCGCGTCTCGCAGACGAGCACCATGTTGTCGTCGATGCGCCGGAACTCGTTGCCTTCTGGCCGACTGCTCAGCCCGAGAAGATGACCAAGGCTGAGGCGGTGTCCCTCGCTCAACTCCTTGGGCGTTTCGGCGTCGGCGTGGAGCCAGACGTCCGGCTCGGCGGATCAGCACTGTCGGCCGGACCTGCCGTTATGTTCCGCGTCTCCGCCGATGCCCCGCATACCGCAACGCCCGCCTACACCGCCGCTGCCACCCTGCTGCACCTGGCGGTCGCGGTCAGCGCTTCGGACGGCACCATCAGCGACCAGGAACAGCAGCACCTGACAGCCCACCTCCAAGCCGCGCTGCATCTGACAGCCCCCGAAAGAACCCGCCTGCAGGCGCACCTACGGTGGCTGGCTGTCACCGGCGTCAAGCTCACCGGGCTGAAGAAACGCCTCGATCTGCTTCGGGCAGACCAGCGTGAGAGCATCGGCGACTTCCTGATCACGGTAGCCGCGGCCGACGGAGTCATCTCGCCGGAAGAGGTCACGAGCCTCACGAAGATCTACAAGCTCCTCGCCCTTGACCCGGACCTCATCTACGGTCGCCTCCATCAACAGGTCGCTGGTCCCGCGGCTTTCGCGGTGAATCAACCCCCAGCCGCAATGCCCGTCGTCGTGCGTGCGGCGGGGCCCGCACCAGCGGGATACACGCTGCCGCCCGCAGCGGCAGCTCGCCGGTCATCTGCCTGGGGCAACGGTCAACGAGTACCAGCAGGGGCTTCCGGCGTTGTTCTCGACGAAGACGTCATCGCCGTGAAGCTGGCCGAGACGGCGGCCGTCTCGGCGCTGCTGTCGACCATCTTCACTGACGACGAACCGCCTTCACCGCAGATGGCCGCGATGTCGGCTGCCCCCAATGGTGGGCCGGCAGCTCAGCCCACCACGCAAGCCCTCATTCCCGGTTTGGATGCCGTGCACAGCGAACTCCTGCGGTCCCTGGCGACGCAGCCGACGTGGACCCGCTCGGCGTATGAGGACCTTGCCGAGCGGCACGGCGTGATGCCGGCTGGAGCGTTGGACCTGCTCAACGAGGTCGCCCTGGATGCTGCGGGGGAACCTGTCGCCGAGGGCGACGATGATATTGGGATCAACAACTATGCGCTTCAGGAGCTACTGCGATGAGCGTTACTACCCCCACCGGCCAGGGCGCCCGTATCAGGCCCCGCGAGCGCGACGCGATCATCCAGTCGTTGCGCGCGGGAGTGGTGCCCCGCGCCGGGCAACAGCACGTCCAGGTCGGTCGGGCCGCGGAGGTGCAGGCTCTTGTTGCCGACACCACCCGCATCGCTGACGGTGGGGCCGGCAGTCGTTTTGTGATCGGGGAGTACGGCTCGGGCAAGACGTTCTTCCTGCACCTGATTCGCTCCATCGCGTTGGAGAAGCGTCTGGTCACCGTTCACGCGGACCTGTCGCCCGACCGTCGGCTGCATGCCACCGGCGGGCAAGCACGCAGCCTGTACGCCGAACTGATGCGCAACATGGCCACTCGCGCCAAGCCCGACGGTGGTGCGCTGGCCAGCGTCGTCGAACGGTTCGTGACCCAGGCGCTGACCGAGGCACGCGACACTGGCCAGAATCCACAGGTGGTCATTCGTGTCCGCCTCGACGCGCTCAGCGAGTTGACGGGCGGCTACGACTTCGCCGATGTCATCGCCAAGTACTGGCAGGGCCACGACACCGGCAACGAGCAACTCAAGATCGACGCCGTCAGGTGGCTGCGCGGCGAGTTCTCCACCCGCACCGACGCCCGCAATGCCCTCGGCGTGCGCACGATCGTCGACGACGCGTCCTTCTACGACCACCTCAAGTTGATGTCCCGGTTCGTCCGCCTGGCCGGCTACGACGGCCTGCTCGTCTGCCTCGACGAGATGGTCAACCTGTACAAGCTGGCCAACTCCCAAGCCCGCAACGCCAACTACGAGCAGATCCTGCGCATCCTCAACGACAGCCTGCAAGGAACCGCGTCGGGCCTCGGGTTCCTCTTCGGCGGAACACCCGATTTCCTGCTCGACACCCGCCGCGGCCTCTATTCCTACGCCGCGCTGCAGTCCCGCCTAGCTGAGAACACCTACGCCACCGCCGGGCTCGTCGACTACTCCGGTCCCGTTCTGCGCCTGGCCAACCTGTCACCTGAGGACTTCTACGTCCTGCTGGCCAAGCTGCGTCACGTCTACGCCGCCGGCGATCCGGCGGCCTACCTCCTGCCCGACGAAGCCTTGCATGCCTACATGAACCACTGCGCTTCCCGCATCGGGGACGCCTACTTCCGCACGCCGCGAAACACCATCAAGGGCTTTCTGGATCTGCTTGCGATCCTCGAACAGAACCCTGGACAAGACTGGAGGTCCCTCATCGGCGCGATTCACATCGCCGCCGAGACGGACCCGGACCTGGAACCTCTCGACGACGCCGGCGACCCAACTAGCCAGACCGCCGAGGAACAACACCAAAAACTGTCCGCTTCCACGGGAGGGCACAACTTCTCTCACACACCAGCCGTAACGGTGACCGCCAGCCAACTGCCTCCCGATGACGACGAACTTGCCTCCTTCCGCCTCTGACCCTCAGCAGCAGGTCACGACAACAGCCGAGCCGCGACGCGCTGCCGGCTCATCGTCGGCATATCACCTACTGCATCCGAAAGTGCAGCGGTGGATTCACGATCAAGGCTGGGACCAGCTGCGGGACGCGCAGGAACGCGCCGCTCGACCGATCCTCGCAGGCGACACCGACGTCATCATCGCTGCCGCGACCGCCAGCGGGAAGACGGAAGCAGCCTGGTTGCCAATCTGCTCAGCCATCGCAGCTCGGCGGGACGCGAGCGACGACGTTGCCGGAGTCTGCGCGCTCTACGTCGGGCCACTCAAGGCGCTGATCAACGACCAGTATGAGCGGCTCGCCCACCTGTGCGAACGGTTCGACGTTCCGGTCCACCGGTGGCATGGCGACGTGGCGGGATCGCGCAAGTCGCGCGTTCTGCGCGAGCCGGACGGCATTCTGCTGATCACGCCCGAATCGCTGGAGTCACTGTTCGTAAACCACGGCGACAAGGTCGCTCGCATCCTCGGCGACATCAGCCACGTCGTCATCGACGAGCTGCACGCGTTCATCGGCACCGAACGCGGCGCTCAACTGCAATCGCTGCTGCATCGGGTGGACCTCGTCCTGCGGCGCAGAATCCCGCGGATCGCCTTGTCCGCCACCCTCGGCGACTTCACCGCAGCGGCAGAGTTCCTGCGCGCGGGCCGCGGCGACGCCGTCACCGTGATCGCATCCGACGATGACGCCCGAGAGATACGACTGCAGCTTCGGGGCTACGTCGCCGCCGCCCCGTCCCCCTCCGGTAGGGCGCCCGCCGCACCTCCATCCGGCACCGCCACCGCTGAGTCGGACGACGAGGATGAATCGTGGGACAAGGCTGGGATCGCCGACCACCTCTTCCGTACCCTGCGGGGAAACGACAACCTCGTCTTCGCCAACTCGCGCAGCGCCGTCGAGCTCTATACCGACATGCTCGACCGGCGGTGCAAGAACAACAACGTCCCCAGCGAGTTCCTCCCGCATCACGGCAATCTCTCCAAAGAGTTCCGTGAGCACGTCGAAGCGCGACTCAAAGACCGCACCACGCCAGTCACCGCGATCTGCACGTCGACCCTGGAAATGGGAATCGACATCGGCTCCGTCGACTCGGTGGCCCAGATCGGAGCACCAGCCAGCGTCGCGGGAATGCGGCAGCGGCTCGGCCGCTCCGGACGCCGAGCCGACCAGCCCGCCGTGCTGCGGATGTACGTCTCGAAGCCCGAACTCACCGACCGGACACCCCCCGCCGACACGCTGCGCAGCCAGCTCGTCCAGAGCGTCGCGATGGTCGACCTGCTGCTCGCCAAGTGGTACGAGCCACCGGACACCGCGAGCATGCACCTGTCGACCCTCACCCAACAGATCCTGTCGGTCATCGCCCAACGCGGCGGTGCACAACCTCAGCAGCTCTACGACGCATTGTCCGGACACGGCCCGTTCGCGCGCGTCGACAAGAGCACCTTCATCGCTCTCCTGCGCTGCTTGGGCAAGCAGGACCTGCTCACCCAAGACTCGCAAGGCCTGCTGCTGCCCGGCGGCGTCGGCGACCGCCTCGTCAACCACTACAGCTTCTATACCGCCTTCACAAGCCCAGAAGAGTTCCGCCTCGTCGCGGACGGCCGCACCATCGGATCGCTGCCTGTCGACAACCCGATCACCCCTGGAATGCTGCTGATCTTCAGCGGCCGACGCTGGAAGATCGTCGCGATCGACACAATGCAGAAATTATCGACCTGGTCAGATCCGGTGGTGGCCGCCCCCCGAGCTTCTCAGGAAGCGGCGGCGAAGTCGCCGACGCCGTCCGACAACGCATGCGCACGATCTACACAACAACCGAGATACCCCGCTACCTCGACCGCCAGGCCCAAACACTCCTCCAAGAAGGACGTGCAGCCTTCAACAGGTACGCGCTGGACAGCCACGCGATCCTCGGCTGGGGCAACGACACCCTCCTGTTCCCCTGGCGAGGGGACAAAATCATGAACACCCTCGCCGTAGCCCTCACACGAGAAGGACTAGAGGTCGGCCACGACGGCGTCGCCCTGACCATCCGAGGCACCGACCCTGCCGGGCTATGGGAAACCATCAGGCACCTCGCCGACGAGACGCCACCCGACCCTCCGGTACTCGCCGCAGCGGTGCCGAACAAGGCGTCAGACAAATACGACCAGTACCTGACGGACGATCTGCTCACCATCGCCTACGCAGCGCGGGCCCTCGACGTACCAGAAGCCTGGCACGCGCTGCGGTCGATGGCCGCAATGCCCCGCCCCGAGCAAGCCTCTGTGCTCGCCACCGAGACCATGAACCACGATCGCAGCAACGCACCGCCCACACCCCGCCCCGCACCTGACCGATCAGCAGCACAGCCTGTTATACGGCCGCTGGCTCAGCTCGGACAGACACCCTTCGCGGTCGTCGACCTGGAAACCACCGGCTTCGCCTCACACCGAGGCGACCGGATCATCGAAGTCGCGGTCGTACGACTGTCTCCCGCTGGACAGATCGAACATCGATGGACCACCCTGATCAACCCCGGCCGAGACCCAGGACCCACCCGCGTACACGGCCTCACCGCCGCCGACCTTGCCCTCGCTCCGCGTTTCAGTGACATCGCCGGCGAACTCGCCAACCAGTTGCGCGGCGCCATCGTCGTTGCGCACAACTCACGCTACGACCTCAGCTTCCTCGACGCCGAGTTCCACCAGCTCGGCTACCCCGCCCCGGCCTGGCCCGCACTCTGCACCCTCAGCATGTCCCACCGGTATGGCGGCGGGGCAACCCGCCGACTCGCAGATCTCTGCATTGCCGAAGACATTCCCTTACAAGCAGCGCACTCCGCGCTCGGCGACGCAACGGCCACCGCACAGCTACTCAAGAAGTACCTGAACCGCGCCCGGCAAGCCGGCGTCACCGCCCTCGCCGAACTCGGCTGCCGTCCACTCGAACTCCCTCTCACTTGGACAGCGCCGACCGGCGACGGCGCTACCCTGGCGCGTCCGTCGACTGGCGTCGCCACGGTACGTGCAAGCCCGGCCTCCGCATCAGTCTTGCCGGCGTAGCCGCCCGCGTTCAGACCGCAACCACCGGCGACTCCCGCGCCGACGCATACCTCGACGTACTCGACCGTGCCCTTGCCGACCATGTCCTCAGTCACGCCGAGGTGGCGGCCCTTATCGAAGTGGCCCGGACATGGGGACTCTCCGGCGACCGAGTACACCTCCTCCACCAGCAATACCTCGCCGCTCTGCGTCGCGAAGTGGCGGCAGCCGGAACTCCGGGGCAATTCGCTGACCTGGAAGCGCAGCTACGCGAACTGACCCAAGCCCTAAAATCCGCTGCATCAGCCACCCAGGAATTCCGGCCAGATCCAGTCGGTGGACTTGAACGTCCCCTCTGAGGGCGTGCCACCGCCCGTGACCATCGAATCACCCAAGCCTTGGAGAAGGAGTGGGGCTTGCTCCTTAGATCCGAGGGGCGATCGTAATCAGCGCGTTGGAGGACTCGGGCGGCATTTCCTGAGGAAGCGGTCGCTGTACGAGGCAGTTGGCGCGGGGCTGGGTAGATGTCGAGCGGCCCCGCACGAGCTTGGCGCGCCGCTCCCGCTGCCTCGCGCTACCGACGGCCGCCTGGTCTTGGCAGTGGGCCTCACCTGCTGGCTTCGGCCGGACATGCACACCTCGGAGGAGCGGATCCTGTGCCACACCTACGGCTGCGCTATGGATCAGCACGTGTTGGTTCCTGGCTGGCCATACTCGCTCGTCACGGCGTTCGAAACCCGGTCGCAGCTTTGGGACCGCGTCGTTGGACGTTCAGCGGCTCAGGCCATCGTCATCGCCGGGTAGTGCACAACTTGTGCGGCGGCTCCTCATGGCGGGACAGTGGAGCGTCGGTGACCCCGAAAACCCTCATCGTCGCTGACCTCGGCTACGACACGTCCCGGCCGGCGTACTTGTTGGGAACATACCGGTGCAGGTGCCGGGCCGTATGCGCTCCGTTCGCGTGCTGCGTCGCGTGACCCCGCCCCCACAGCCCCGGCACGAACGGTCGATCACCCCGCCACGGCGGCGAGTTCATCCTCGGCCTTGCTGCCAGCGCCACCCACCGGGACGAGTCTTCGAAACAGGCGCGGACCAGCAGCTACAGGTCTGCGCTGCATCCTCTATGGGATGCTGGGATACGCGCCACGTACGCTGGCGAGGTCGCTCAGAGTCAGTGGTTCGTCTGCTAGGCCGGACACCTTGAGGGACAGAATCGCGGCTTCGACGTTGTCCGCGTAGACGATGACGGCGAGTTCCTCCCGGGCGCGTGAGACGCAGACGTACAGCAAGCGCCGGCTTCGTTCGACGGTGGTGTCTTTGCCGTTCGCCTTGTTCTCGCGGTCAGTTTGCGACAGTGCAGTGAGTCCGAGGAGTTTGTCGTAGGAGTATGCCGGCAGGACTCCTTCGGAGTCGTCCAACAGGACGATGACCCGCGGGAACTCGGCACCTTTCGTCGCGTGTTGCGTCGAGTAAGGCGACTGACGGCTGACATAGCGAAGATAGCCCTGGAGCTCCCGCACGTCGCAGGTCATAAACGCGTCGAGGATTTCTCGGGCCTTTTCGGACAAGACCTGGTCGCCGTGGGGTCCGTCGGGGTCCAGGTAGCGGGCGAGTTGCGGAACCGGGTCGATGAGCTTGGTGTGGTGCGCGAACCGTAGCGTCTTCCCGACAGAGCCGGGGCCGCCGGCGGCGACGAGGTCGCGTAGATCAGTCACGGCTTTGCGCGCGGACGTTAGTCGCTCCCGCACGACACCGGCTCCGGTGAGGTCGTCGCGGATCAGAGCACTGTGCTTGCGCAGGATACGGAGCGTGGCGTGGTCGTTCGAGGGGTCGCACAGGGGAAGGATCACGTTGGCGAACGGCGTGATGGGCCAGGCTGTGCCTTCGATGAACGCGGTGGCCAGTGCGGGCGGGTTCTTCGGGTGGAACGCCGCGTGCAGGTCGGCGAAGCCGAGTCGCCGGGCCGCGAGCTTATGCATGGCGACGAGGATCTTCACACCGTCGGGCCCGTCGGCGGCCCAGGCGTCGTTCGAGGTGCGGTGCGCGAGCCAGCGGCGTACGGCGTCCATGCTGGCGACACGGTCGGCGTCGGTAGGTAGAACAATGAAGTATGCGTCTCCATCTGGGGTGAGGGCATCAGGTCGGCCCGGTGTCTGCTTGTTCCCGTCGGCGCCGGCTCGCACCCGGTTCACGACCTCGAGCACGCGGCGCGAGGAGCGGAAATTTTCGGGCTTGTTGATCAGTGCCCAATCCGGTTCGGCCGGTACCTGGCCGATGCCCGTGGGGTAGATCTGCTGCATCGGGTCGCCGAAGAATCCCAGGCAGAAATCGCTCTTGACGGTTTTGTACGTGTGGATGAGGCTTGCGACGACGTTCGCCTCTGTATCTTGGCTTTCGTCGACGAAGACGATCGGGAAGCGCGTTGCGATGACCTTTGCTAGCAGCGGTTGCTCGATGAGCATCCGCGGAACCATCTTGAGGACATCCGCGTGGCCGATCTGCCCCCTGCCGTAGTCGGGCCCGACGCTATATGTGAACTTGCGGACCGAGCGGAGCGCGGCTAGCTGACGTTGGTAGCGAGTCCAGTCTTGGGTCATCGTGTCACGCTTGGCGGGTGTCTTCGCCTTCTCGATCTTGCCGCTAAGCTCGTCGAGCTTGGCTGTGAGTTGGCGTTTGATCCAGGCACCGATGTCGGACTGGAACGGTGCGATGGCTTCCCAGAGGAAGCTATGAATCGTCGATACATAGACCAGAGGGTCGTCTTGGACATCGCCGTGGATCTCGGCTACGGCGACCTCGGTGTAGGTGATGCAGGCTATCCGCTGGGTGCGCGCTCGGAGCTGGGCACGGCGGGTTGCTGTCACATGAGCGAGCGCCTTGACGAGTGAGGTGGTCTTGCCGGAACCCGCCCCGGCGGTAACGATGAACCCGGCTTTGCCCTTGCTGCCGAGGACGTCGCGGATCCGTCGATCGGCGTCCGTGTCTTGGGCATCGATCCGGCGGGTCATTCACCGACCTCGGCTTCGATCGAAGTCAAGGGTGCGGTTTCGGGCGCGACGACAGTTATCCGGTCTCGTAGCCAGTAGAGACCGTCTGCAATGTACTGCGGCGCAGTCCATTGTTTGTGGTCCTTGGTGATGAGTGCGAGGGCGAAGTCGGTCTTGTCGAACGACTTGACGCGCTTGTGGATTTCCTCGTGTATGCAGTCCAACGTCATCGCCGCTGCTCCCGCAACGCGGAGCCGGAGATCGGCCTGTGCCTCATCCTGGCACCACGCGAGGTTCTCCATGGCGAATGCTTCCTCGAAGGTGCGACCAGCTAAGGCTGCCTGGTGCTCACCCCACGTGATCGGCCGGCGGGTTTGGTATGCGACCCGGATGCATCCCGGAGTGCCGGCAGCGGTCAACGGGGACTTCGTAGCCTCGTCCGCATCGAGAAGCTGATCGATCAGCCGCATACGGGGAATCCATGAGGCCAGGGTTTCGTTGCTCGTAACCGCGCCCGCCTGCGTCGTCATACACGACGACCTAGCTGCAGGCACGTCGGCTGAGTCGGTCGTAGCAGCGGCGGGGTTCGGCCCTCGCACGCTGTCGACGTCGGTGATGACCAGTGCGGGAAGTTCCAGGAAGTTGATCAGTTCCTGGAACTTGTGGGCATAGGCCCCGCCGACCTCAAGGATCGTGAGGTGGCTTGACTGAAGCTCAGGCGCCGCCTTCTGAATGATCAGTGGCAGCAGGAGCCTTTCGACATTGCCCTCGACCAGAATCGCAGCGTCAGCGAAGAACAGGTCGCAGTGAGTCAGCTTCAGGTACTGCCGAAGGAACTGCCTCGTATCGACCTCCGCCGTCTCCCGGAATGTCATCAGATCCTTCACGTCGGTGTGATGGACATTGCCGTCGACGCCGGTCCGCTTGAAGTATCGAATTGGCTCAAACGACTTTTCGTAAATGACGTGAGCGGAGTGTGTTGTGACGATCATTTGAGTGACGAAAGCAGGCTCAACATGGGGAAGGATTTCACGGATTTTACGGATGAACACTTGTTGCAGTTGAGTGTGCAGATGCGCCTCAGGTTCCTCGATGAACACTAGGTGGATTGGGGGCCGTTCACCTTCGGCGTCGATCCATCGATGGTGAAAGTCCAAAACCTCGACGACCATATAGATCAGGTTCTTGAAGCCGAGTCCGTTGTACTGGTCGGGCAGCGTTCGCTCAGCTGCATCCATCGAGCCGTCGGCCGCAGGTAGAGCGTAGTGAACCCGGGCACCGCTGTTGAGGACGCTCTGGGCGTTGAAGGCAGCCTTCACGACCAACCGCGGATGGGCGAAGCCTGGATAGCCGAGGTCGGCAAGCTTGTCCAAGGTCGACTCAAAGACTTTCGCGAAGTGTTCGTTAAGGTGGCGTTCCGAGTCCGCGATTGCCGCGACGGCCGCGAGATCATTCTCCCGCTGTTCGAGATTGCGGGCGTAGAAGCCGCTCAACTTGCGAGACAGGTCTTCGGCTCGACCCCGGCTGTCGCCGTCGACCAGGTGACGCTGAGCGTCAAGGAAGTCAACTTTGATCAACGAGTCGAGCTTGACGCCGAGGCGGCTCGCGTTGCCGGGCGCAGTGTACGGGTCGTATCCCGCAATCGGCTCAAGCCGCTCGTCGCAGTGGCTGGCGTCCAAGATCGCGTATGTGATCTCGTACTCGTGCCGCAGTTCCCGGCTTAGATAGTCAGTCAGCGACCGCGGCCATGGTTCGTAGTTGGAACCCTCTGGGCGTTCGACGGCCAGCGCCCTGTTGCGGTACTCCTCGAAGTTCTCGATGAGGGCCTTGGCGTTCCTGGGCATGTACGAGAGGCGGATCCCCACCAGGCCGGAATCCCAACTCAGATTGGGTAGGAAGTCGACCACGCGGTGCAGGTTGTCATCATCACCGTTCAGGTCGAGCCAAATGTCCAAAACGATGCGCGGAAGTCGCTCGTGGGGATCATCCGAAGCCGCGTCGAACGCGTCGAACTCCGCCCAGCAGTCGGCAGTGAAGTCGTAGAGCCGGAACCGCTCTTTCTCGGCACCAAGGAACAGTCGGAATACTTGGGCGGCCGAGGTCTTCCCACTATTGTTCGCGCCAACGAAAACCGTCGTCTCGGGGTCCAGATCGATCCTGACGTCGCGCAGCCGCCGGAAGTTCTTCACGCGGAACGTCTTGACGTACACGCCGCTCCATTCGCTGCAAGGGCGCGCCGCGAAAGAGCGCGCGTTCAACCGTCAACGTTCAGCCTTCTGCCGAGCGTCACATTCAAAATCCTGCTAGGGCCCCTTATGGCGGCCGGCTTCACCTCCGCTGCCCGGCCCAATCCAGCCAGGCAAGACGTCGTCGCGTTGAAACCAAATGGCCCGAATGTGTCCTAAACGAGTGCGATGCTGGTGAGATCCAATGAGGATCTACCACCAGATGTGGAAACGCCAACACCGATAGTGTCAAGTAGGCGACTGAGCCTAGGGGGCCCTGGAGCCATTGGGCCATCTCGAAGCCCCACTTCTTGTCGTCGCGACAGGCGGCGGAGGCCCACGCCGCCCTCATCGACCAGGCAAGCGGAGGAGGTGTCGACGCGCCAGGACGAAGGCAGAGAGGCCAGCCGACGCCTCGTTGCTGTGCTGTCTGATGCGGGTAATCGGCGCGCCAAGCGAACCGGCGACGAACGACGCTGCCTACAACTGCTTGACCTTGTCGAGGAACGTCTCCCAGCTGGCGCTACGGGCGAACCAGGGGGCCGTCAGCTGACCGAGGGTCACGATCTTCTCGGCGATCGCGATGCTGTCGGCCTCCGTGTAGGTCTGGAACGATGGCCGCGCGCCCGGTGGTGTGACTGCCTTCTTGAGTTCTTCCTTGGCGTTACGGATCTTGCCGACGTCCCGTCCGGCGAACTGGTCCGGGCGGCGCCAGGTAGGGCGGATCGCGTGTACCGCGTCGGGGAACAGGAACCACCACGTCTCCATCTCCCATGCCGGCACGACCGCAAGGACGGGCCACCGCAAGGACCGGTGGCTGTCCTCGATCTTCGTGATCAGCTTCTCGTGCGCTGGCTCCACCTCGTCGGCGTCCTCGTGCATGAGGACCGCGCGGATCGGTGTGTTGACATCTACGGCCCGCAGCAGGGCCGCAGCTTTGCTCGATTGGCTCGGCAGCCGCTGCAAGGGGACGTTACGCACCAGCGACATTGGCTTGCGCAGCGGCTTCAGGGACCCGCGAGGGATGTCGGTGCGCAGCGCGGCCACCAAGATCTGAATCGTCTTGCGGTCGTTGTCGTCTTCGCCGAGGATCACCACTACCGAGCGATGCTCACCCCGCTTCGCCGTCATTCCGGGCAGCCCCCGAGAGCGCCGGAGAACCACAGCTCGCCCAGTCCAAGCTCGCCGTTGAGCTCCTGCTCCATGGCCTTCACGGCCTCCGGGTCGATCGCAGGGATCCTCGACGCGGCATCATCTCCCCGCTCGCACACGATGAGCTCGTCCGGCGTCAGCCGATTCACCAGCGCGGGGGAGTGAGTGGCGATTAGAAACTGCGTGCGGCTGGACGCTTCGCGCAACAGTTCGACGAGCCGGTCAAGGATGTGCGGGTGCAACCCGTGGTCGATCTCTTCGATGCATGTCAGTCGTGGGGGAGACGGATCGTAGAGCAGCGCGAGCAGCGCCAAGGCGCGGATGGATCCATAGGAGGCCTCTTGCAGCGTGGTGGCCCCGGACAGGCCTCGCTCGACCAGGGTGAGGACCGTTCCTTCACCGGCTCCACCGATCGCGGTGAATTCCAGACGGTCGAGACCGGGAATGAACGCACGGGCGTCGCGTTGCAGAGCGTCGAACCGGTCGGCATGTCGCTCGGCAAGGAACGCGAGGAACGCGGCGAGGTTACTCGCGTCGTTGTGCAGACGCTCACTTGCGCGTTCCTGCGACGGGCGGCGCGCGGCAGCGACGTCAACGTCGAACACGCGGAAGCCGGCGAACAGGTTCGCCAGCGCCTCCACCTGCTCGCCGCCGTCCTCGGGGCTGAGCTTCGGCAGTGTGGACAAGCCGAGGGATCCTTCCCGCAGACTCGCGGTGTCTTCCCCACCTTCCGGCTTGTGGAACGTGATTAGGCCACCCTTGACCGTGATGCGTCGGCCAGGGCCAGCGGTCCGTTTGAACGCGAAGCTCTCCGCGCGCCGCAGGTAGTACCGTTCCCTCTCGCTGCGACCTGACTTGAGCTTGTCGGAGGAGAACTCGAGCGTGTAGGTGTCGGTCGCCTTCAAGGAGCTGTTCTTCGTGACCGCAGCCTCAACTTCGATGCTGATCGTCTGCCGAGACCCCTTCGCAGCCCGAAACACCACCCGATCGAACCCTGCCCGGCGGTCGAGCGCCGGTGCCAGGTCGTCACGGGTGGCATCGCCAAGGAACGCGATGACGTCGAGGAAGTTTGACTTCCCCGCGCCGTTCGGGCCAACGAGAACGTTCAGCGCCCTCAGGTGAACCTCGACATCGCGAAGGCTCCGGAAGTTGACTACCTTCAACCGGAGTAGGTATGGGGGACGCCGGACAGCCACGCCCGCAGCGTACCTGGTTGATCACGGTCGAGATGAGCGACGCGCGACCCGCGCAATAGCGCGTCGTCAGCCCTGGGACAAAGATGATCGCCCAACGACGCCTGCCATTGCCGCCGTATCCCATCACCCAAGATCAAGGGTAAGCATCCGAACACCGCCCGGTGAGCCAGGCCAGCGGCATGGACCGGGTGGCTTAACTGGTGTCGTTCATCTGTCACGAGGCTGCGTGCTGTGACTGTTTGCATGCATCCTGTTGGGCTGGGCGAGCCAGAGGAGGCGCAGTGCCGGACCCCGTTTCCCCGACAAGTCCGACCGTCAAACGGCTGACCCAAGGCCTTGTGGCGCACCTGCTTGCGCAGGTCAAGAGCAGTGAACGCCAGGACCGCGATGCTATCGATGACTCGAATGCCTTCTGGTTTCACGCGCCACCTCAGAAAGCGGCGAGGTCCAACGGGCCCGTAGTCATGCAGGTCGCCTACCCCCCACCGCCAGAACCGCCCATGCCCCCGGCGGCGCTCCGAGAATTACTGGACACGACGGACTACAGCAACGCCAGCGCACCTCCGCCGCGACTCCCCGCTCCTGCCGACGAAGACCCAGCTGACTCCGCGACTCAGGATGAGTTGACACGCGACTACGAGAGGTGGCTTGCCGCGTGGACAAAATGGGCCGAGCACGAACGCCGCATGGGGGAGCAGCGTGCGACCTACACCCACCTGGAACGGCTTCAGCGGCAGGTACAGCAGCGTGGCGACACCGAGGAGTTGGTCCTCGGCGTCGGCCTTGTCAGCTCCGGCATTGACGGTCGCTGGGATATCCGCCGTCACGTCCTGATCTGGGGCGCGACGATCGTTGGCGATCCTGCCACCGACACTCTGCAAGTCCACGTCTCTCTCGACGAACGCATGAAGGTCGAGGATCAGGACTTCCTTACCTCTCGAGACGGCTACCGCACCAATGGATCTGGGTCGCCGTGGTACGACGGCGACGTGCAGATACGCCCCTTCTCGCCGGAGGTGGTGAACTGGTTGCAGCGGTGGAAGCGCCGCCGGTGGGATCGTGCGCTGCCGTTCACCGAGGATCCGTGGGGTCCGCCGTCTCATGAAGAGCCAGGCGCTGCACAACTGACACTGGCGCCTGCTCTCTTTCTGCGCCGCCGCAATCGCAAGGGACTCGAACGCGTCTACGACGCCATCGCCGGTAGCCTTCAGGAACCGAGCGTTCCCACGCCCCTCGGGCTCGCGCAGCTCGTGGCCCCCATCGAGCCCACACAACGCCGCGCCTGGCTCACCAACACCCAACATGATCGACCCGTGAACAGCGCGGACCCACTGTTCCCGCTTGCCAGCAACCGAGAGCAACGCAGGGTGCTGGCCAAACTCAGCGACGACACCACCGTCGTCGTGCAGGGTCCTCCTGGCACAGGCAAGACCCACACGATTGCCAACCTCATCTGCGCACTACTCGCAGACGGTCAGCGATTGCTGATCACGAGCCAAAAGGATCAGGCGCTACGAGTGCTCCGCGAGAAGCTACCCGAGGAGGTGAGACGACTGTGCGTGCTCATGACCGGCATGCAACGGACCGAGACCGACGAGCTCGACCGGAGCATCACCGCGCTCTCGGAACTATCCTCGACCGTCACCGCAGACGAACTCGGCCGAGAAATCACCAAGCTTCGTGACCAGCGCTCGGACCTCACCACCGCACTCCAGCAGGCAATCCGTGACCTGCGGATCGTCCGCGAGCAGGAGTACTCGCAGCACCCCCCCTTTGCCCACGGCTACGGTGGCACGCTGGCGCAGATTGTTGAGCAACTCAACGCAGGCCGCGAACAGCACACCTGGATCGAACCGCTACCAGCCGGCGCCCCTGGTGACCCTCCGTTGTCCAACGATCAAGCTCGACAACTGTGGCAGCTACTCACCTTGGCCACGCCACACCGTTCCACGCGTGTCCGACAGCTGATTCCCGGCCCTGACATGGTTCCGCCCCCCGCCGACATCGCGACCATGGTCGCGACCATTACTGAAGCCGAACGGACCCTGGGCCCCGATCGCACCACCACAGCCTGGTCACTGGCAGCCCTCGACGACGCCACGCTGGCGGGGATCCAGCGGCACATCGAGGGCGCCGCCGATGCGCTCGCCACCTGCGGCCTATCCGACACCATCAACGACTGGGACGGCACGGACTGGCGCCGCACTGCTGCCGAAGCGCTCCTGGCAAGGCGCAGCCCGGCCTACTGGGAGGCACTGTTCAACGAGCTACGCGACGTTGAACCTCACGTCCGCGCCCTGGGAACCCTCAACGGTGTCGACATCGACCTCGGCACCATGCCCCTGACCGCAGTGAATCTCACCCGCCTGACCGGCCAAGCAAAGCGCCTGCGAAAGCACCTTTCCAGAGGCGGTCGCCTACGACGCTACTGGCAGACCAAAGCTCAACTCGAAGCCACCGACCTGCTACAAGCCTGCACGGTCGACGGTGCCCCACCTGCCACCGTGGCAGAGCTGACCGCGCTAACCACCCACCTTCAGGCAGAGGCAGCTGTCAGCGCCGTTCTGGAGGCATGGGCACCGGCCGGCGTGCCGACCGTGTACGGGCCGCTACGCCGACGAGTAGCGCACCTCAATGACATCTCGCACAACGCATCAGCGCTCCGTGCCCTCACCACAGCCCGCGACGCCATCGAGCAACTGTTGCGCCGTCACCAGATCCGCTTCGCGATACGCAGCCCCGACCACTGGGACCTTTTAGTCCGCGTCAGCCACAACCGACAGACCATCGCCGCGGCTCGGCACGCAACCGACGTCATGACTGAACTCACCAGCACCATGCAGGCATGGTCCCGCAATCCTGACGTCGCACCCGAAGTCGCCGACATCGCGGCTGCCCTAGCCAGCAGCGATATCGACCGCTACGCCGCCACCCGCACAAACCTCGATCACGCCAGGAACGACAAAGACCTCCAACAGCGCTGCGACGCGTTGCTCAGCATCCTGACCGACGCTCACCCGACGCTTGCTCAACAGATAACCGACAACCTCGACGACCCGACCTGGGCTCAACGCCTCGGCGACATCGAAGCCGCGTGGGCCTGGGGCGTCGCAGCCACCTACTACCAACTCGTCCGGCAGCCGAACGCCGAGCAAATCCACGAACTACAGATCGACGACCTTGAACTGGCACTCAACCGCATCACCGCCGAGCTCGCCGGGAAACAGGCTCTGCGGCATTGCCTGGAACGCATGACCGAACGGCAACGACAGGCCCTCCAGTCCTACAAGACCAACATGGGCAGCTACGGCCGAGGACAGGGCAAAAGCAAGGACCGCTACCTCAAGGCAGCGTTCGATGCAATGAGGGACGCCCAGCAGGCCGTCCCCGCCTGGGTCATGCCGCTGTCAGCCGTGACCGACACCATCCCACCGCAGCACAACACCTTCGACGTCGTCATCGTTGACGAAGCCAGCCAAGCCAGTATCGACAACCTCTTCCTGCTATGGCTGGCACCACGCGTCATCGTCGTCGGTGACGAAAAACAATGCGCCCCCGGGGCCAACTATCGAAACAACGACTCAGACGCCGTTCAAGAGAGTCTGGACCGCCACCTAGCTGACATGCCCATGAACCTCCGCAACGGCTTCCTCCCGAGCTCCAACCTCTACGAACTCCTAGCCTCCCGCTTCTCCGACGTGGTCAGACTCTCCGAACACTTCCGCTGCATGCCTGAAATCATCGGATGGTCCTCCGAGCAGTTCTACGACAAGAGACTCATACCGCTCCGCCAGTTCGGTGCCGACCGCCTCGATCCGCTCCGGGTTGTATACGTCGATGGCGCCGCAGAGGAAGGCCAGAAAGCCACTCTGCGCAATCAGGTCGAGGCGAACACGATCATCGACCATGTCCAGAAAATCATCGACGACCCCATGTGCCGCAACAAGAGCATCGGCATCATCGCCCTGCAGAGCGGCAGACAAACACACACCCTCGAGAAACTACTCAACGACCGCATCGACCGAGCTGACATCCGCCGCCGGCGGATCCGAGTTGGCCAACCACCCGACTTCCAAGGCGACGAACGCGACATCATCCTGCTGTCCATGGTCGTCACCAAAGCCAGGAGAGCACTCACCAGCCGCACTGAACAGCGCCGCTACAACGTCGCAGCCAGCCGCGCCCGCGACCAACTGTGGCTCTTCACCTCCGTGCCCGCTACCAGCCTCAACCCCACAGACCTTCGTCACTCCCTACTGAGCTACATGCTCCACCCCCCAGCGACCCTCACCATCGATCCCGACCTCGACGACATCACCCCCGACACCCGCACCGAACCCTTCACCTGCCTCCTGCAGCAACGTGTCTTCCTGGAACTGCGCCGCCGCGGCTACGCCGTCGTCCCGCACCACCCCGTCGACCAACGCGCCATCGACCTCGTCATCGTCGGCGACAACGGACGACTCGCCGTCGAGTGCGACACACCCACCCGGCCCCGACAACCAGAGCAAGTCCAGCAGGAACTACACCGCGAACGAGAACTACGGCGCGCCGGCTGGCAGTTCATCCGCATCCGCGACAGCGAGTACCTCTACGACCGTGACGCAGCCCTCGAACCGATGTGGCAGCAACTCAAGCAACGAGGCATCGAGCCTCGCTCATTGCCCGCAGCACCCCGTCAGCAACCGCAATGGAGACCCACCACGCTCTCCGACGACGAAGACGAACTCTAGGAGACCCGCGTGCTCGAAGGCATCGACGACAACACCCTTGACGAGATCGCCCGCATCGCCTGCGGCGGCGACGACTACCCCGTCTACCGCCGCGGGGCCGAGCTACCCAAACTTCTTCAACAGGCTGGCTGGGACAACGCCGCCCCATACAACGGAGAACAACGCCGCAACTGGCTCACTAGCCAACTCCTCCAACGGCGCAACACCCCCGGTGCCATCGACGCACTCGTGTGCCGCCTCGCCGACCGACGCGAGTACATCCACCGCAACGAGCCCCTCGCGGCCGCCGAAGTTACCAACCTGCTCAACGGCATCCTGGTCGTAGAAGGGTTCGAGGTTGCCCATAGCCAGGGGCGACCCGCCATCCGCCCGTGTAAACAGCCAGCCGACCAAGAGCAACAGTCACCAGACGTCATGCTCCACGTGACCATGGCCGACCTCGTCCGCGACGCCGACCTCGCCACCATCCTCGACAGCCGACTCAACGAGGCGCGGGTCTGCGACCGCAACGGCGCCTACTCTAGCGCCGTCATCATGCTCGGCAGCCTCCTCGAAGGCGTTCTGCTCGACGCCGTCAAGGCCCGCCTGCCCGGCTCGAGCGAACCACTCAAGAAGTGGAATCTGCACAACCTCCTTCAGACCGCCCACGACAACGAGTGGATTCAAGCCGACGTCCACGGTTTCGCCACCACCCTGCGCGAGTACCGCAACCTTGTTCACCCCAACGCGCAAGTAAATATTGGCCATGCTCCTGACCAAGACACAGTCAGCATGTGCTGGCCCGTGATTAACGCTGCCCTTAACGACTTGGCGGCGACGGCAAGCTAATCGCCACGGCCTCTATATGCTTCTCAACGCGCCACTCAATGGGGACGCGTCTTTGAACCAGGCGCGCGAGCTGGTACGTTAAGCGCATGAACACCCACGCTAAGCGTGGATGCTCTAAATATGTGTTCAGATCCCCCCTCGGACACCAAACTTCGTGGAAAATCACGATAAATAGGACAGGGTGGCTGTCCTATTTGGGATTACTTAGAACCAAATGTGGTAAATCTTGGAAGCGGCTGTCCGGCTAGGATTGGCCGCATCTGTCCAATTCGGTGACAGGAAATGGCGTCTCTTCGGCGCGCAGACGTCGCAGATTCATGGTGGTGAGCGTGCCGGAGTTGCGGCTCACCGTCGGTACGGGTCGATGATTTCCTTTGGGCGCAGCGCGGGGGCTGCGAGGTCGCGCAGTATCGGCGAGGTGAGGTAGAACCTGCCTCGGGTTTCGCCGTGTTGTTCGAGCATGCCTGCCCGGGCGAGGGCGCGAAGGTCGCGGGTTGCTTGGTCGTCGGTGAGGCTCTCATCGCGCTGATAGACAGTGCGGCGCACTCGACCGCCGGTGGCGGCCAGGTAGAGGGCGCTGACCGCCCGCTCGGGTAGCGCCGCGCGTCGGACCCAGGTGTCGAGCAGTTCCCAGAGCTGCGCGGCCTGATCGAGGCGTTGTCGGACCAGTTGGGCTTGTTGGTGATGAGCGCTTAGGCAGAATCGGATCCACCTGCTGGTGTCGTTGTCAGGCTGCCAGGTCGGACCGCCCACCTCGCCGAAGCGCGGGTCGAACTACACGCAAACGCTCCCGACGAAGCCGGTGCACCGGGCCGGTGGAGCTCTCGCGGGTCACAGTGAGGGCATCGAGCTGCGGCTGCGCCGTCGCCTTGGGCGCGATCCCAGGTCGTGTCGCCGCCGCAGGTGCGGCGCTGGCGATTGAGGAAGCGGCCCACCGCAACAACCAAGATCAGCCGTCAATGTGACACCGCCGACCCCTGGTGCCGGAGAAGCGGGATCCCGGACCGAGGCCGAACTTCGGTGGCGGCTCCCGGTTGTCACGACGGGCCGAGGCCGTTGAGGAAGGTCTCCACGACCAGGTCGGCCGCCCGTGGGGGAGCCGTTTCGGGGAAGTGATGGGCGGCGGTCTCCACCAGTTGGTTGAGGACCGCCCGCGCCCAGGCCGGGGAGGTGTCGGGGCGAAGGTAGCCCTCATCGGAAGCGCGTTTGAGGAAGTCATTCAGTCGCTGACTCTGCTGCTGACGTCGTCTGTCGGCGGCGGGATCCGCGCGCATCATGCGGCGCGTGTCGACGGGCCAGTCACGGCTGACCGGAATGATCCCTTCCACGTAGCGGTGCAATGCGACCGCTACCGGAGCCTCCGTAAGCCGCGAGTCGTCGAGGACTCGCTCCGCCGAGTCGAGCTTGGCCTGGAAGACGGCGCTGAGCAGGGCTTCGCGATTGGCGAAGCGGCGGTGAACGGTGGTGCGGTCCACTCCCGCCGCGCTGGCTATGGCGGAGATCGAGGTGCTCGGGTCCTCCGCCAGCAGGCGGGCCCCGGTGCGCAGGACGGCAGCGAGGTTGCGGGCGGCGTCAGCTCTCATGATAGCTCCAAGCGTAACAGTGGTAGTAGATAACCTCACGATCCTCCTCACCGAGGAGCTGTTCGAGTCCGTTAGTGCTACAGTCAAGTCGTGGTTAGGTGAAGATCTACCACGCATATCTCGCGGCACAGGCGGGCTGAATCCGAGTGGGTTCAGTTCTAGACAGAAGGAGGTGCCATGGCACGCACATGGCTGATCACCGGCGGTTCCCAGGGTCTCGGAAAGGCCCTCACCCTGGCAGCACTCGGGGCAGGCGATCGAGTCGCGGTGACCTCGCGCAACCCACATTCGCTGACGGACCTGACTCGGGAATACCCGGAGCGACTCCTGCCCCTGCTGCTGGACGTCACCTCGCCTGAGGCGTGCCGCGACGTGGTCGCGGCGACCGTCGACAAGTTCGGTTCCCTCGACGTGGTGATCAACAATGCCGGTTACGCCGCCAGCAGTTCGGTGGAGGACTTCCCGGAGGATGAGTTCCGGGCACAGGTCGACGCAAACCTGTACGGAACCATCAACGTGACCAGGGCGGCGCTGCCCGTCCTGCGCCGCCAGCGCGCCGGACACATCGTGCAGATCTCGTCCATCGGCGGGCGGGTCGGCGGCACCCCAGGCCTCAGCGCCTACCAGACGGCGAAATTCGGCGTCGAGGGCTTCTCCGAGGTGCTGGCGAACGAGGTCGCCCCGCTGGGCATCAAGGTGACGATCGTCGAGCCGGGCGGCATCCGTACCGGTTGGGCCGCCGGGGCCGCGACCGCCTCCGGCCAGCTCAGCGAGGGCTACGAGCAGACCGTCGGCGCGTGGTTGGAACGGTTCGCGGCCTACGCCGGCAACGAGCCTGGTGACCCGGCCCGGATGGCCAAGGCGATCGTCGACATCCTCGACGTGCCGGAGCCCCCGCGCCGACTGCTGCTCGGTAGCGACGCCCTGGAGATCGCGTTGAACTCGGGCGAGGAGCGCAACACGGAGGCCCGGACGTGGGCCGAGGTCAGCCGTTCCACGGACCACCCGGTTAAGTCCTGACCGCCAGAGCCCGGCGACCTGCGGACTGTTCGTGGCCGAGCATGCGCTCAGGTCGCTTGTCGCGGCTCGGTGTGGAGGGCGCAGCCGTGCCCCGAAATTCCGTGAAAGTGTGGGTGAGACGCAATGACAAAGACACTCTTGGTGACCGGAGCGGGCGGAGGCCTGGGTCGGCACCTGGTCGATGTCGGGCTGCAGGCCGGGCACAACGTGCTTGCGACGGATTTGACCACCGACGTCCTGCCGGTGCCGGACCAACAGCAGGACCGGTTGCGCGTACTCGCCGTCGACGTGACCTCCAGCGCTGACGCACGGACGGCGGTCCAGTACGCGGTCAGCGAGTTCGGCCGCCTCGACGTGCTGGTGAACAGCGCCGGATACCGCAGCGTCGGCTCGATTGAAGACATGCCGGAGGACGAGTTCCGCCGGACCGTCGAGATCAATTTCTTCGGTGCGGTCAACATGGTGCGGGCCGCCCTGCCGGTGTTACGCCCACAGCGCTCCGGCAGCATCGTGAACGTCTCGACGATTGGCGGCCGACGCGCCCAGGCCGGCCTGGCGGCATATCAGGCGGCCAAGTGGGCGCTGGGCGGTTTCACGGAGATCCTCGCACGCGAGGTGGAGACGATCGGCATCCACGCCACCCTGGTCGAGCCGGGCGGCATTCGGACGCCGTGGGCGGCTGCCCCGATGTCCGTGCCGCCCATGCAGGACGAGTACGACGAGACAGTTGGCGCCTTCGTACGGACGTACCGTGACAATCAGGACGTACAGCGCGGCGATCCAGCAAAGATGGCGCGTGTGATCCTGCGGATCACGGAGGAGCCGCAGCCGCCGGTTCGGCTACTCCTGGGCTCGGACGCGGCCTGGCTCGCGCCGCTGATCGCCGAGGCCAGGGCCACGGAGGACGCCGCGTGGCGTGAGGTGAGCCAATCCACGGATCTCGACGGTCTCGGCGACTTCGCCGAGACCTCGGTCGCCAAGATGGTCCGCCCCCCAACTTTCCCAATCAGCTAGGGCGCACGCCCCACCGCCTGATGCCCGATTTCCCTCCCCTCACTAGAAAGACGTGACTGATGATTGTCCGCGACAAGCTCTACATCGGCGGTACCTGGATGACGCCCAGCAGTTCGAAGCTGCTGGAGATCCGCTCCCCGCACGACCAGTCCGTGCTCGGCCAGGTGGCCCAGGCCGCCAACGCCGATGTGGACGCGGCTGTCGCCGCCGCCCGTGCGGCGTTCGACAACGGGCCGTGGCCGCATACGATGCCGGAGGAGCGCCAAGAGGTCATCCGCCGCTACGACGCGTTGCGCGCCGCGCGGGCCGACGATATTGCGGCAGCGATCTCGGCCGAGAACGGATCGGCCGGCTGGTTCACGAAGGCCGGTCAGCCTTTCCTGACCCGGCAGGTCAACGCCTACCTGAAGGCGGCCGAGGAGTTCGGCTGGGAAGAGGTCGTCGAGCCCTCCGATCCCACGGTGGCTTTCGACACCATCGTTCGGCGCGAGGCGATCGGCGTGGTCGCCGCGGTCATCCCGTGGAACTCGCCGTTCTCCGCCGCCACCGCCAAGCTGGTGCCCGCGCTGCTGGCCGGTAACACCGTGGTACTGAAGGTCTCCCCGGAGAACTCGCTGAGCATGATGTTGCTTGCCGACCTCTGGCACGAGGCCGGCCTGCCCGATGGCGTGCTCAGCATTCTGCCGGCGGACCGGGAGACCAGCGAATACCTCGTCTCGCACCCGGACGTTGACAAGATCTCGTTCACTGGGTCGACCCGGGCCGGCCGTCGTATCGCCTCGATCGCCGGGGAGCACCTCAAGCGGGTTGGCCTGGAGTTGGGCGGCAAGTCTGCCGCCATCATCCTGGCCGACGCCGACCTGCCCGCGGTGATGCAGGGGCTGCGCTTCGGTTCCCTGGGCAACAACGGCGAGGCCTGCATCCTGCAGACCCGGATCCTGGCTCCGCGTAGCCGCTATGACGAGGTCGTCGCGGCGCTCAAGGAGATGGTGGAGTCGCTGAAGGTCGGAGATCCGTCCGAGCCGGACACCTTCGTCGGCCCGATGATCCGGCCGGACCAGCAGCAACGCGTGATCGACTACATCAAGCTGGGTATCGCGGAAGGCGCCCGCCTGGTGACCGGTGGCCCCGAGGTGCCCCAGGGCCTGGAGCAGGGCAACTACGTCACCCCGACCGTCTTCGCCGATGTCAAGAACAGCATGCGCATCGCGCAGGAGGAGATTTTCGGCCCGGTCCTGGCTGTGATCGCCTATGACGACGAGGACGAGGCAGTGCGGATCGCCAACGACTCCGACTACGGTCTCTCCGGTGGAATCTGGACTACGAGCCCCGAGCGGGCCCTGGACATAGCCCGCCGGCTGCGTACTGGCACCGTCACAGTGAACGGCTCGCCGATCAGCTTCGACGGCCCGTTCGGCGGTTACAAGGCCAGCGGCCTCGGTCGCGAGTACGGCAAGGTCGGCCTGACCGGCTACGTCGAGCACAAGACGGTCACCCGCCTGCGGTGACAGCCGACGGCGGGCTTTGAATCGCTGGTGCGCCCCGGTCCCCGCCGGCCGCATCCGTGGCGCTCACCACCTGCGCCCCCGCTCGGCCGCAGGCAAGGTGCCCCAACTCCTCGCGACTTTCGTCGGGCAGGAAATCCAGTGCCAGGCCCCGGAGGATATAGCCCAGCGGCGGCGCGCAGGTCTCCTTCGAGGATTAGCCTCGGTCTTTCACTCGAGTGGGAATCCATAGCTGCTGTTCGATGAAGTTGGTTGCGTTTCTGTTGCCGCTTTGTTGGCATGCTGAGGGCCCGGCGCGGGGCCGGGTTCCTCCGTGTTGCTGGTTGGGGCGTGGGTCTCGAAGTCAGCCGGTGGGTCGGGGTAGTGCGGCGAGCTTGTTGAATGCGCTGGTCAGGGCGTCGGTCCAGGGCCAGTTGGCGGCGATGGCGAGTCGTGTCCGGCGGGCGGTGCGGGTGATTCGGGCTGCGACGTGCAGGAGCCGGTAACGCAGCTTCTTGGGCTCGGCTGTGGCCAACTCGCCGTCCAGGAGCAGGTTCTGGGTCCAGGCGAGCAGGTCGATACCGGTCAGGGCGAGTTGCAGCCAGGCCTGGTTGATAGCGAACACCCGGGACGGGAACCGGCCGAAGCCGGTGTTCTTGCCGGTGCGGATGCGGTCTTCGACGCGGGCGTGCGCGCGGTGTCGGGCCTCCAGGTGCTGGATGCTGCCGCCGCCGGGTGGGGTGTCGGTGGCGACGACCTGATGCCGCCAGCCTTCGATGGTGTCGAGGACAGTTGGGCGCCGGGGTGCGGGCGTTCTCAGCGGACCAGGAACCGGATGCCCTCCGGCCAGCCGGCGCCGGTGCCGGTTGGGCACCGGCAGGGCGTTTTCGCCGGCTGCCCGCGAACTGCTTCACCCCGTCCTACGCCTCCTGGGCCAACCCAATCGAGCCCAGTTCGGGCCGAAAGGGACCCTCGTCATCGCCGGCTCGAACCACCCCAACCACCCCGTTCTGACCCGGCGATTGCAGGCATACCTACCCTGGCGCAACGCCAACCTTCGTCACTCCGACGTCCTGGCCGCCCAAGGCCGAGAACGAGCCCGCATCCGCAGCGAACGACAACGACGCCGGGGCCAACCCGCCACTGACTCAACACAGTGAACGTTCGTGGTGACGGCAGGGACTTAGGAGTACCGCTGGGAACCCGCCGAAACCAGGGTCGACCTGCTCAGGGATGAGCCCGGGCTGACCGCAGACCCACGGTGGGACGCGCTGCTTGCCGCGCTCGCGGAGCACCTGCTAGCGCAGGCAGATCTTGCACCGCCCGCATGGGTCGATGCACGTGTTCTGCGCCGGGCATGGTTCCCGGCCGAACTGGCCATCCACCGGGCCGGCGCCCTGGCCTGGGCCCCGGCTGCATTCCGGAAGCACGGTGTGTACCTGTCCGTTCACGACCTGGCCGCGGCGTGAGCGGATCAGACAGCGTCCTCATGGGGCGCGCGGAACTCGAACGCGCGTTCACTCACCTGGGCGACCGGCTTGTCCGCCGCGGAGTCGTCGCTGACATCTTCATTGTCGGTGGTGCCGCGATGGCGCTCGCCTACGACGCGAAACGGGTCACCAGGGACGTCGACGCAATGTTCGTCCCGCACGGAGTCGTCCTCGATGAGGCGCGTGCAGTCGCCGACGAACTGGGCCTGCCGCCGTGGTGGCTCAACGAGCAGGCCAGCGTGTATGTATCCGGCAAGGACGACCCGGGCAAGCGGCGAGTCTTCGACCACCCGGCCTGCGCGTGATGGCTGCCTCTCCGGAGCACATCTTCGCGATGAAAGCGCTCGCGGCGCGAACCCGCGACGTGGACGACCTTCGCGCCCTGGCGGCGCTGGCCAAGGTAACGACGGTGGACGACGCTATACGTCTGTGCGCCGACTTCTACCCCGACGAAGCGATCTCGCCACGAGCATTGGGAGTTATCCGCGAACTTTTCGGATGATTCGGACCCCTGGCAGCGCGGCGGTCAATGTGATCACTTCCGATGGCTCAGGCGCGCTTGCTACCGAAGAACGCGAGCGGCACGGGTTGCCGTCAGCGCCGGTCGACTGAAACCCACCAGGACCCCTGTGGTCGCCCGAGTGAGTTGCCAGCTTCGGGACGATTCGGGGTCCTGGTTGTCTTAGGTCGACACGCGACCGTAGAAGGCGAAGGGCGTCGGTTGAGGGGTGGTCATCCGTCCTCCTCGATCGAGTTGTCCGTGCGATGGTCGTTGACCCGTCTGAGCAGTTTCAGCAGCGCGGCAGCGGCGCCGGGGTGCAGCTCGGGCGGTTGGCGGGGAGCCTCCACGTTGATGAAGTGGGTCGTTGTGCGGCCGTCGATGTTGCCGACCATCCATGAACCGTTGTCTTGCCTCGGCTGGTCAAGTCGCTTGTCCGGTGCCGCGCCCGTTGGCGGGTCGGGCTCCTTGCGTTGCTGATGTTGGTGATCGAAGGGCAGGATCATGCACCTCCGTCCGGTGGTTGACCCGCCCTCGACAGCGGCCGGTACTCCTGCATCGTTCGCTCCTTGGCCTCGCCGAACCTGATGTGAAAGAAGGCGGGCTGGTGTGAGATGCGGGTACTGGCGTCGTGAGTGGCCCGGGTGGCGCTGCAGCTTGATGTGCCGGCGGCTCGCGCCGTGGCGGATAGCTGGGTTGTCATGGGAGAGGCCCTCCGAGGGCTGGGCGTGTGCCGGTTGCTCCGGCGGGCATGAAGAAGCGGCCGGTGCCGTCAGGCACCAGCCGCTGGTTGAGTGGGGCGGAGTTAAGACCGTGTGTCAGTTGGGCTTGTTGCTGGTCAACAGGTTGAGTCGGTCGGCGCGGCGGTAGCAGATGAGAGCGCAGGCCAGGCGCAGGAATCCGAGGTAGTGGGAAGCCTTCCGGTCGTAGCGGCGGACCAGCCGCCGGGACCGGGTGGTCCATTCCAGGCAGCGTTCGATCACGTAGCGGTGCCGGCCGAGCCGCTTCGATGACTCGATGCCCTTGCGGGCGATCCGCGCGGTGATGTTGCGCTCGCGGAGCAGCTCGCGGCATTCGCGGTAGTCGTAGCCCTTGTCGCCGTGCAGCTTGGCCGGTCGTTTCCGGGGCCGGCCGACCGGCTGGCGGATCGGCTGGATGCTGTCGACCATGTCCTCGAGCAGCTTGTGGTCGTTGATGTTGCCGGCAGAGATATCCACATGCAGCGGCAACCCGCCCCGCTCACCGACGACGTGAATTTTGGAGCCGGGCTTGCCCCGGTCGACCGGGCTGGGCCCGGTCAGGTCCCCCTTTTGAGCGCACGAACGTGCATGCTGTCGATACTCGCCCTTGACCAGTCGATCTGCCCGGCGACGCCGAGCACGTCAAGCGTCGCCTGGTGCAGCGCGCTCATCACTCCCGCGGCAACCCATTCGGCGAAGCGGCGGTGAGCGGTACGCCAGTGCACAGGGAACGACCCCGGCAACTTACGCCACGAGCAACCCGACTCCAACACGTACACAATCGCCGCGAGCATCGCCCGGTCATCGGTCCGGCGCCGCCCACCGCCTTGATGCCTTTCCGGGTGCGCTGGCAACAACGGCTGCGCGAGGTGCCACAACGCGTCCGGGCAGTACTTCTCCACGTCACTCACACCAGCTCAACGAATGACCTTGCACCTCAACAACCCCAAACGACACACGGTCTAAGGCTCTGCGGTTGTCAAGCAGTACTCGTCATACGCGGAGCCGCTGGCGCGCGCTGTCCGAGTACCCATCTTGGGTCCGGGCGTCCTTCAGCCCTCGTATCCGCCGGCCATTACCGTTGATCACACCTCGGGGTCGAGTTGGCGTTCGAGGATGGTCTGGGTGATCGAGGGGCGGTCCCAGAGGGCGAGGAGTTCGTTAGCGATGGCCACGATCGGAAGTGGATGTCGGTTGCCGTGCGCCTCGATGGCCGCCGCCGACAGGCTGCGCGGGACGGCGCCGGCATCGAGGAGAACGCGCCACTCCTCCGGCCCGAGTTCCAAATACTCCAGCCCGCTCAGCTTGGCGATCTCCAGCGGGTCGGCGAGCGTGCCGGGGTAGGCGGTGAGCGTCCGCAGGCGAGGCAGCCCGGTGATGGGGCTGAGGCAGAGCGGCTCACCGTCCCAGACGCCGATGCTCAGGACCTCCAGCCCGGGATGGGCGGCGGCCTGGACGCTTGTCAGGCTCCGGATGTTGACCCTGGCCACGGCCGGCGGCTGATCCTCGCGGTGGCTGGCGTGCCAGTTACTGCGCCGATGCATCACCAGGTCGGTGAGGGAGTCGGCGAGCAGGCTGGCGCCGATGTTCTGCTCGTGGTCGACCATGATGATCTGTCCCACGTGTCCGCGCGGGCCTGGTGTCAGGTCGACTGCGATCCGGTCGCCGCCGCCGTTGTCGCCGAAAGCGATCCAGCCGGGCGAGCCGACCACCCCCTGCACCGCGGCGTCAGGCGGGGTGACGACCGCCTCCGTTGCCGCGAACCGCCACGGGCATGGACGGGATGGCGCATCGACGATGCACAGCTCGTCGAGCGGGAAGAGTTCGCAGCCGACCGCACGCGCGACGCGCTCCGCTGCCGCGTAGTCGTCACCCCAGTCCTGCCACCGCCCCCTCGTCACCCGGTAGAGCGCCTTGAGCTCGTCGGGCAACACAACGCCGAGGCGCGCTTCCGCAGCAGCGATCTCCGCCTCGGTAGCGCCGGTAGCGCCGGGGATCCGCTCGCGGAGCGTCTGCTCCAGTAACGCCGGATCCACTGACGAGGCCGGCACCGCCCCGGGCGCCAGGTTGGGAGAGCGGCGCCAGGGCTCTGGGACGGCGCCCTCGACCAGGAGAAGCGAACCCGGGTACGGCCCGATGCCTGCCTCTACGGCGGGGCCGAAAGTGAGCAGGTAGAGCACGGTCCGCCCGGTCGCCGACATCTCCACCACGAACGAGATGCTGTCGAGACCGACGTCGGCCAGCGCGCTCTGCACCCGCTCCACCGCGTCGACCTCGTCCTGCATGTCCTCGACCTGGAAGGCTCGACCGGGCGGCGGGAACCGCGGCGGCAGCGGCAGACTCCACGCACGGTGGCCGATCTGTCCCGCAAGGTAGCCGCCGGGGATGGCGAGGCCCTCCGCGTTACCCGCCCGCAAAAGCCTCAGCAGCGGCTCCCAAGTAGCAAAATCATGGATTGAGGGCAACGCTGGCCTCCCGCCGCTCAGGGATCGTGGTGAAGGTGAGTATCACGGAACCACCACCCTATGGGCGGCTCTCTGTGGGCCAAGCACACCGGCCCTGCACCGCCTGCTGGTCGCGGCGCCCGCTGGCGTGCCGCGCGCAGAGACCTGAGCGAGAATGGGCCAGTTCGAACCGCAACCCTGGAAGGACTCTCCCTTGGCCGGTGGACTCGTAGCCCTGCTGGATGACGTGGCGGTGCTGGCCCGGGCCGCTGCCGCGTCGATCGATGACATCGGGGCGGCCGCCGCGAAGGCCGGCGCCAAGGCTGCGGGTGTCGTCGTCGACGATGCTGCCGTCACGCCGCAGTACGTGCGGAGCCTGGCGGCCGAGCGCGAGTTGCCGATTATCAAGCGCATTGCCGTGGGGTCGCTGCGCAACAAGTTCTTCATCATCCTGCCGGCGGTGCTGCTGCTCAGTCAGTTCGTGCCTTGGCTGCTCACTCCGATCCTCATGCTCGGCGGCGCCTACCTCTGTTATGAAGGCGCGGAGAAGGTGTGGGCCAAGATCGCCCATCACGGTGCCCCCGGCGCGGGCGAGGAGAAGGTGCAGGACGAGACGACACTGGTGTCTGGGGCGGTACGAACCGACCTGATCCTCTCGGCGGAGATCATGGTCATCAGCCTTAACGAGGTGATCGATGAGGCGTTCTGGTCCCGCCTGGTGATCCTGGCTGTCGTCGCCGTCCTCATAACCGTCCTGGTGTACGGCGTGGTGGCCCTGATCGTGAAGATGGACGACGCCGGGCTGCGCCTGTCGCAACGTTCCGGCGCCGTCGCCACGTTCGGCCGCGGTCTGGTGAGGGCGATGCCGGTGGTCCTCACCGTGCTGACGGTGGTCGGCACCGCGGCGATGCTGTGGGTGGGCGGGCACATCCTGCTGCTAGGCACGAACGAGCTGAACCTGCACTTCCTGTACGAGGCCGTGCACCACGTGGAGGTCGCCGCCCACGACGCCACGGGTGTCCTCGGCGGGCTCATCGGCTGGCTCGTCAACACGGTGGCCAGCGCGATCCTCGGGCTGATCGTCGGAGCGCTGGTCGTACTGGTCATGACTCGCACGCTGCACCGCCGCACATCCAAGGCTGCGGCTGCGACTGCGGCGGCCACGACTCGTACTGACGGCACCATCCCCGCGCCGTCAAGCCGTGCAGCTCGGCGTCGCGACGCCCCTGCGGACCGAGCGCAGCGCGGTTGACCGCGAAATCACCGCAACTCGACCACGGGGGTCAGGCGTTCTGGTGCTGAACCCCTTTGGTACTCCAGCCGCACCCGGTGGAGTCGGATGACTGGTCGGCTGTTGCTCACCTGGGTCGCCACCGGTTCGGTTCGAGGCGACCCGACTGGACTCCCCGGGGGAGCCGACGTGCCGTTATCCGGGACGCCCACCTCACGGGCATCGACGCGACCAGCCCTTTCTGGCTGCTGACCTCTTCGGTTTACCCGAAAAGGCCACCACAGCTAGGCTTGCGCGAGTCGGACACGTTAACCCCCACGGGTGGTCTTCACGGTCAGTGAAGCGCTTCGGTGGGGTTGCCGCTGTTCGGCGCTGGTGCGGGACCGCGGATGCCCGGTGCGCCGGCACCCGGGCAGGGATCTCGGTGATGGTCAGTGTTCCGCCGATTGCGCAGGTGACGTGCAGATCGTGCTCGAGTAGTGCGTCTGTGACGGCATGGGGGTCGGTGGCCGGGATGCCGATCCCATTCGGCGAGTTGTGTGATCGCTTTGGTTTCGTGGATGTAGACGTTGCAGGGCGTTGGCCTGCTGGGCGGCGATTAAGTCGTGTTCACTGACCAGCGGTGGATGCGCTATGTCCCGGGAGATCACCCACTGTTGCACCAGGCTCCAGCGGCGTACCTCCGATCGACCGAGGAGATCATCGGCGGCGTCGAGTGGGCCACGGTCGGTGTGTTGCCGGTTCCAGACCTGCCGGCCTGTGTAGCGAGGGTTGGCGAGGATCGCCGCCACCGTGCGTAGCGTCCATCCCGTGCCGCTGCGGTGCGGGTTGCGGCCGGATCGACGCGGGACGGGCAGGGCACATGCCGATCGTTGAGGTCGCGGGCGATTCCGGCGACGCTGAGGCCGGCGAGGCGCTGGGCGAACATCCACTGCACATGCGGTGCAGTGGATGGGCCAGGTTCCAGCCGGTGGGCCATGCGTCCCCATTTGGCGTGTGCCCGGTTCGGGTGCGGGCCCGCGTCGGCCAGCCGGTAGCCGTAGGGCGGTCGGCCACCGAGATGACGGCCTTGCTCGACCACCTGGGCGCGCATCGCCGCCTTGGTCCGAAACCGGGAGCGCTGGACCTCTCGTTTGGAGTGCACACCGAGCAGGGCCAGCAGCGACAGGTGGAACTCGTTGCTGGCGTCGACCGGGCCGTTGAGTTCGGGCAGCCACAGCTGCACGCCGTACAGGTTGAACAGCGGCGCGAGGTCGCGGAACTGGTTGCCGTAGAACGCTCGCCGACGTCGAAGAACTCGGCGACGATTACGCCCCGGCCGTCGATCACGTCCTCGGCGAAGTCACGTTGCCACCGCGCCGACGACAACCGGTCCTGGAACTCCCGCGTCGACATCCGGCCGTAGAACGCGAACGGGATACCCAGCGGCTTTGATGTTGCCTGGTACCGCGTCCGGGGGCGGCCCCGCCGGGGCGGCTGCCGTATCCACCAGCCGAGCAGGTCAGGGCCGTCGAGGTCCGGCGTGTACTGCACCAGGATCTCCCACACCGAGGCTTACGGTCAGCCCTCGGCATGGATGGACAACGATGTAGCGGTTGGGTTGAACTCGGCCACTCACCACATCCGTGGGCGCGGAGGAGGGGTCAAGGCTATTACTCGCGGCGCGGTGCGGGCGGGGTCGTCGCACCAGCGGCGGGGCAGATACAGCTCCCAGTCGATCAGCGTGCGCCCGGCTGGGCTGGTGTAGGCCAGGAACACCCCGAGTTGGCAGTTCTCGTCCGCCCGGCCGTGCCCGAGTACTGACGCTTCGCCCCCGCCGACTTGATGCCCTTCTTCAGGAATCCGGTCTCATTGACGATCAGCACCCCGGCGTCATGGCCGAGGTGCTCGGTGACGTAGGCAAACAGGTCGTCGCGAACAGCGTCCGGGTCCCACGCTGACTTGTTGAGCAGCCGTTGCATCCGGTCCGGTGTCGCATCGCCGGCGGCCTCGGCCAAAGTCCGAGTCCTTGGCGGACCATCGATCGCACCATTGTGGAAGGACGATGCGAAAGTGAGGCATTCCCTGACCATCCGTCCAGTGCATAGCGTCCTCAGCAGGTCGCGGCAAACAACGCCGCAACTCGACGAGGGGAAGCATCTATGCAGAAGCTTATGAGGACGGTCCTGGCGACGTTGATCGTCGCTGCGGGAGTCGTCGCACCTCAGGCCTCGAGCGCCGCAGCCGCGGCGCCGGCCGGCAACATCACCACGAGCCACGTGGCAACCACCAGCACGGTCCCGGCTCCTTCGGCTCCGTTGGCGATCCAGACCGGGGAGTACGAATACAACTGCATCGGAACCGATGGCAGCAGCTTCTGGATCGGCCCTGGAAGGCCGACCACCGACTGTCACGGTAGCTACCTGCAGAAGTACCTCGACGGAAACCTGCTTGCGACCTACAACCTCGCCTACGGCGGCGGAGCAGCACAGAATCCCCCGTGGAACACCGGATGCGTCCTGGCGATCGCCGGCGGGGTTGCGCTCTTCGTCTTCCCTCCGACCGGCGTCGCGGCGTGGGTCACATTGAGCGGCCTGGCGGCCGCTAGCCTTCTCGACTCGTGCGTGGTCTAGCGCGTCGCGCCGGAAATTCGCCGACAAAATGGTGTGAGTGATCCGAGGATCTCCTCGGCGATCTTGGTTCAGATGGATGGTCGTGGATCGCTGCTCCAGTCGGCGATCCACGACCGGAGGTCGGCTTCGAGGGACCGCACCGATTTGTGGACGCCGCGGCGGACCTTCTGGTTGGTGAGGAACCCGAACCAGCGTTCGACCTGGTTGATCCAGGAGGATCCGGTTGGAGTCAATGTGTCGGTCCGGTGCGGGCCCGGCTGCTGCTCATCGATCAGCCCACCGAGAGGTTTGACCAGGACCTGCGACGCCAGCCGCCCACAGTGGACAGGATGCATCCAACTCGTGCGGATCCCGTAGATCTTGACACAAAATAGAGCGAGGTGTTGACTTGTGGTCATGGGCCCGGCTTCAGCAGGAGACCAAGGATCGTTCGCCAGTTCGGATACGGCTGACCGCCAGCTTGTCGTTCCGAGGTGGTATTACGCGATACTCGGACTAATCGCGGGCGTTGCGGTCGTGGCATTTGCGCTTCTGCCGCAGCCGATCGCGGGCCCCTCTCTCGTCGTCGCAGCCCTGCTTGTGGCAGTGACGAGCCGTATCGCGGCGAAAGCCTCGGGAACTCGTCTGCCCATACCGGCCAGCGCTGTCGGCGTCGGTTATCTGGTAGCCCTGGCGGTCGCCCTGGTCGGGTCCTTGGTCGTGGTATGGACCGTGGTGCGTCCTGACGGTCCTTCCTGGCTCGCCTGGATGCTTGGCGCTCTTGTGTTCATGGTCGCACTCAGCGGGACCTGGGCGGCCAGGACGGGGCGTTCGGCATAGGCCTCAGTGGTCCTCGGCCCTAACGGGTCAGCATGCACCAATCGCGTCTGCGAGTGCCCTCTGACCCGAGGATGACGGAACTCTGGAGAGCTCCCATCATCCAAGATCAGCAGCCTCATGATCCCGCTCGCGGTCTCGCCCAAAGATGGGTGAGAATGAGACCGGCCGTGCGGTGACGTCGTCCCTCTGTGGTGCCGCAAGCCTGTAGATCAGCATGATGCTGGGAACCGCGTGCCAGGTGCTTCAAGTTGTTGCCCCGAGCACGAGAGTCAGACCTCTTCGACCTGTTGGTTCCCCTGCACAGCCACCTGATCGAACTCGGCTGCGGGGGAGGGCTTGATGGACCTCATCCACGAACGGTGTGGAGGGATCGACATCGGCAAGGCCGACCTGAAGGCATGTATTCGGGTTCTCACCGCGGGTAAGCGCCGCCGCAAGGAGGTACGCACATTCGTGACCACCACCAACGCGTTGCTGGCGCTGCGGGACTGGCTGACGAGCGAGGGCATCACCATCGTCGGGATGGAAGCCGTGCTCAACGCCCGGCACATGCACAACGTCCCCGGCCGCAAGACCGTTCGGCCGGCAACGACGCGGCTACAAAAGACCCCTCGTCGCCGTCGCCCACACCATCCTCGTCGCCAGCTGGCACATACCCACCAACGACGCCACCCACCACGACCTCGGCATGTCGGTGCAGCGGACCCGACTCACCCGACCGCTACGCCCTCATTCAGGAAGAGCCCGTCGTGCGGAGAAACGCAAGACGATCGCGAGTGATCTGGACGGCGTCATCGATCAGCGAGAGACGAGACCCCGTCTCCATCGCCACGGCAACGAGGCCCACGATGCCGCAGAGGAGGAATTTTGCTTCCACAGTCGGATCGACGTTCGGCGAGATCAAACGCTTCTGCCGAGCCTCTTCGAGGTAGTCGGTAAGCCTGACATACCACCCGGACAAGCGACCGCCGAAGCCCTTGTCGCCGGAAACCTCCTCACCGAGTTTGATCGCCACCCGAGCCAGAGGGCTGTAGAGCACGTTCGTGGTCACGTGCTTGGCAACCCACACGATCGCGTCGATCGGATCGCTGGCGGCACGAGGGGACCCCATGAAGACGCCCCCCGGGTACGCGAGATTGATCACAGCAGACGCCAGCGTCTGCTTGGTAGGGAAGTAATAGGTGACCAACGACTTGGAGGTGCCGGCCAGCTCCGCGATGTGTTGGATGCTCGCCCGCTCGTACCCCGACTCTTCGAAGGCCCGAACCGCGGCCTCAAGGATCTCAGGCGCCGCATTTTCCTCGCGATTGTCACTCAGGCTGATCTCCACCGCTCGCAGAGCGGTATGCCTAGGTGACTCATTCTCGGTGACTCTCATAAATCCCCCGTTCGTCTCCGGTGGAACGAAGTGCGGGCAGGTCCCACGCCTCCACCACGGCGACGCCGTCGATGAGGGCGAATGTATTGATCTTAGGCCCTGGACAAGCGGTCAGGGCAACACCTCCTGGCGCCGCAGCCTCCAATAAGGGGTTTGCCCTGCTCGGATGCGTGGCGAGACCAGCCCATGTGGGCGAGCCTCACGCTGCGTGACCTTCGGGATCCTGGTCGGACTGCCAGGTCACATTGCAGCTACTCGCAACGTGGAGACCAGTCTTAACCGATGGGAGTTCATCGATGATGAGTGCAATTTGATCCGGAGTTCCGCGCCGGCGGGTACCCACGGCGTTGCTCCGGCTTGATCCGGTCCGCCCGGTTCGGTGAGGTCCGCGAGACGCAGCAGCCTGCTCTTCGCCGCAGAGGGCAGCCGGAGGGACCGATCCTCAATCGGTTGCTCCAGCTCCGCGGCGGTGGCGACCCGCAACCCCGCTCGGCGACAATTCTCGCCGCCTGGGACGTCGGCGAACAACAGGGTGATCAGATGAGGATCTCGCTGTTGAGCTGCAGCGACCAGGCCGGCGGCGGAGTTGAGAAGAACGCACAACGGCGTGCCGTCACTGAGCCCCAGACCGATCCGGTAGTAGTTCCGGCCGACTGTTGGTTCCTCGACCGAGGTGGTGACCGCACCACCTGCTCCTCTGATGCTCTCGTACACCGAGGCCAGCCATGTGGCACACACGCCGCCGGGTCGGGGCGCGATGTGGTCGCTCCGGCTCTCAGCAGATCGACGATGGGCACGCAGGCATCGTTCTGTATCACAGCCGTGCCCTAGTACTCCAGTGACACTTCGAGATCTTGCCTGGTGAAGTCAGCGGATCAGACCCGCAGACCGCGCTTGATATAGCTGGTGACGTGCTGGTTTGGTGTCAAGTTGTTCGAGGCCTTTGACGGCCCAGAACCGTAGCGGCTCATCGGCGCCGTGGAGTTGGGCAACGAGGACGGGCAGCGCGTCTTCCGAGCGTGCTTCGCCGATGAGTTCAAGCATCCAGCAGCGTAGGCCGTGGTTGGGTTCGCGGTTGAACTCGGTGATCAGCTCTTCGAGGTGCTGCGCGGCGTGGGGTCGCAGCAGGTGGAATCCGTCTTCCTGCTTTTGCGGGTCGCGGCTGCGCATCAACCGCATGGCGTGCTGGAACTGGTTCGCCACGTCGTCTCCCGTGGGCCGCCGCAAGGGAAGCGCAGCCACCGCGTGATCATCGATGTTTGTGAAGACAACCGACGATCGTGCAGTGGCTGCGGGCCATAGCGTAGACGTTAGTGGGTGGCTGGCGGTGTTCGAGGATGCCGTGCAGCGGATCGCGGGCCGGTTCACCCGGCGTGAACCGCGGCTGGCCGCGCGGGCGTTCGTGACCGGTCTGTTGTCGCAGGCCGAGCGCAAAACGTGCTGGCAGCTGGCGGAGCAGGCCGGTTATCGGCAGCCGGCGCCGTTGCAGCGGTTGCTGCGCACTGCGGTGTGGGACGCCGAGCGGGTCGTCTCCGACGTGCAAGGCCTGCTGGTGGAGCGGCTCGGCGATCCGCAGGGCGTGTTGATCCCGGACGAGACCGGGTTCGTCAAGAAGGGCACCACGTCGGTGGGTGTGCAACGGCAGTACACCGGCACCGCCGGGCGGATCGAGAACAGTCAGGTCGCCGTGTTCCTCGCCTACACCGGTGCCGGCGGCCGGGCGCTGCTGGACCGGCGTCTCTACCTGCCCGAACAGGCGTGGTGCGCCGACGCGTCGCGGCGCATCAGCGCGGGCGTGCCCGACGAGATCAACTTCGCGACCAAACCTCGCCTCGCCCTGGACATGATCGACGCCGCGGTCCGGGCCGGGATACCGGCCGGCTGGGTAGCCGGCGACGAGGTCTACGGCGCCGACCCGGAATTGCGTGCCGGGATCCGCGCCCACGGCCTGGGCTATGTCCTCGCGATCGGCTGCAACGGGCGGGTGACCGTCAACGACGGGCGCACCCGGATCCGCGCCGACGAGGCGGCCGCCCGGCTCACCGCCCGTTGCTGGCAGCGCATGTCCGCCGGGATCGGCGCGAAAGGGCCCCGCGACTACGACTGGGCACAAGTCGTCATCGGCACCTGCGGCAACGAACATCTGCTGATCCGCCGACGCCCAGAAACTGGTGAACTGGCGTTCTACCTGTGCTGGTCACCACGCCAGGTGCCTCTCGCGACGCTGGTCCGGGTCGCCGGCAGCCGATGGGCAGTCGAGGAATGCTTCCAGAGCGCCAAGAACGAGGCCGGCCTGGACCACTACCAGGTCCGTGGTTGGACTGGCTGGCACCGCTTCACCGCACTGGCGATGCTCGCTCTCGCCATCCTCGCGGTCTGCGCCACTACCCAGCCGGCCGAACCCGCCGACCCGACCCGGCCAGCCCGATCACGCGCACCGATCCGGCTTACCCTGCCCGAGATCCGCCGACTGCTCAACACGCTGACCGCCAGAGCAGCGCCCAACGTCCGGCACGCCCTGCATTGGTCTACCTGGCGTCGCGTCCACCAAGCCCGCGCACGGCAAGCCCACTACCAGCGACGACTCCGGCTACCAGTCACCTAGATCGCGAAGTGTCACTGGAGTACTAGGTGTACTCGGTCATGACCTTGTCCGTGCTGTTCCCGAAACCGGATCGTCATGTTGCTGCGGGTGCGGCACGCGCGCCTCCCTTGGCTGCTCAGCGGCCGCGCGCAGTGCGGCGGCCTCCTCTCACTGTCAGTTCAGATATGGGCGTGACGGTTAGCGGCAGCGCTACCGCTGGTTGCCGGCCTCCCGCTACCGCCCGCAGCGCATCGGCCGAACCACCAGTGGATCCGGCTGCGCCGTCCGCGACTCCCGCCGACAATTAGGTCTTCGGAAGCCTTCCGACCAGACATCAGCGCCACGGGAGTGTCCGTCCTAGGCGGAAAGTGCCTGATCCGCTACCCGCACTTTCGGCGGTAGTTGCGGGAGGGCCCGTCAGCCGTCACGAAAGTGGGCAGGAACCGTCATCGTTTCGTCGTCTAGTCCGGGACGTCATACGGGTAGCGCAAAGGGAGCAGACGCTACGGAAGGAGCAGTTCACGCCACACGACATCACGGCGACTCTGGTCAAGCTCGGTGACTCCGGGCAGACGATCGCGGCTGCCGAGCAGGACGTGCGCGGCCGGCACGTCCTCGACGCTGACGGTGACGACCTGGGCAAGGTCGACGACCTGCTGATCGATCGCGAGGAGCACAAGGTGCGGTTCCTGCGAGTCGAGCACGGGGGAGTTCTCGGTATCGGCGCCACCGCCACCTTCATCCCCGTCGAGGCGGTCAGCGACGTCACCGACGACACGGTGCGGGTCGACCTGACCCGGCAGAAGATCGAGCAGGCCCCGACGTACGACCCGGAGGTTGTCGAGGAGATCGGCTACTACGAGGACGTGTACTGGTACTACGGCTATGCGCCGTTCTTCAACGCGAGTGGAATCGCTCCGCCGTACCCGGTGCCCCCGACCCGACGCTGACTTCCGGCTCCCCCCACCCCCGACCGGCCGGTGTTTCGGCGACCGCGCGTGACCGCCGAAACACCGAAGCGACTCTGAGCAGACACCGTGACCTACGTCCCCTGGTTCCTTCCCGACGACCCTCCGCCGCTGTTTCCAACCGCGCCGGCATCGATTGATGCCCGTCTGGCCCTGCGGCTGCTTGAGCTTATGCAGCGGGATCCCCAGCTGCGTCACGAGCGCATCTGCATCGAGGTGCAGAACGGCGTGGTCATCCTGCAGGGCACTGTCACCTGCACCGACGTGAGCAGGGAGGCCAACGCCCGCGCCTGGAGCATTCCGGGGGTGCACGACGTCAACAACCGGCTGTGCCCCCTCAAGGGGTGAACGGCGGTCGCGACGGCGACCCCGCTCAGGCGCACAGGTCACGCCGACGGTAGCCGATGATTCCGGCGACCACCCCTGCTGCGGCGATGCCGGCCATCACCGACGCGGCGGCCCGGTCCGGTGCGGTGGCCGGCACCGCGGCCAGGAGCGCGAACGGGGACAGCGTACGGATCCAGGAGGGCGCGTCGACGGTGTCGGCGATGACCTGCCACATGAACCCGCCAGCGGCCGGAAGAGCGCCGATCGCCGCGACCGCGCGCATTGGCCGTCCGAGCGCCAGGACGGCAGCTCCCAGACACAGCAGCTAACCCTCCACCGTGGCGAGTGCGGGGAAGCCGGCCTGGGCCGCCATGGCTGCGAACTGGGGGTTGCCGGTCAGGAACGTGGTCATGGACTGGGCAATCAAACCCAGGAGCAGGAAGTACGCGCCGATGCCGGCAGACCATGCGGCCAGCGGTCGCATGGTGCGCCGTACCGCGAAGGCCAGCACCGAACCGAGCCACGCGGTACGCGCCGGCCGGCTGTCGGCCGTCGCAAGAATCCCCGCGCTCGGCACCTGCGCGAGCGGGCCGACCGGCTTGCCGTCGTGGATCTGCCCAAGCCCTCCTTCCCGATGACCCGGGCCAGAGACGCGACCTGACCGCCGACCACCGTCAGCTGGTAGGTGACGGGGATTCGGCACGGTATGACACCGTAGGCGCGTCGGGGGTGGGTGGCTGTGCTGGTGTCGGCGGCGATTCCGAACGTCTGGAACGCGCTGCTCCCCAAGCACCTGATCAGGCCCTTGCTTGGTGACCTCCTCAGCGGTGCCAGGGGAGTAGCCAACGCAGCTAGACCTGCGTGAGCTTCAGCGTCGCGATGAGCGTCATTGGCGGTGAGGCAATGGGTCGTGTCGCTCCTCGGACACAGATTTGCAGCATCCCTGCCGTACTTGACGTACTGGTGGTCAAGCTTGCTTGACCACGCGGATCGTATCTTCGCGACAGCCTTGACGGATGCGACGCTCGGCGGCGGTGATCGCCGTGGCTGATGTGAACGTGGCCCCTCCCATCCCACCGTTGACGCCTACCGCGCACAGCCAGGGACGGGCCGGCGGCTAGTACTCCAACGTCACTTGGCCTGTCTGGGGTCTGTGGATCTAACGGAGACCTCTCTGCTGCCCGCGGGTTGACAAGAGAGGTGCCGTTAGCGAGACACGCCCGAGCACGGTGGCGGCGAAGCTCGCCCATCCTCGCTCTGGTGGCAAGGCGCCGGCGTCGTGCGTACACCGTCTAGCTGACAGGGCTGGGTGACCTGGTGGTGCGAATGAGCATGCCGATGGCGGCGAGGGCGCAGCATCCGGCGACGGCGGTGAGCAGGGGTGTGTAGCCGGCGGTGGTGTGCAGGAGGGTGGCGGTGGCGAGGGGTGCGATGGCTTTGGCGATGGTGACGGGTGCGGTGAGTCGGCCGGCGATGGTGGCGTAGGCGGTGGTGCCGTACCGGTCGGTGAGCAGGGCGGGGGTAGCGAGGCTGGTGATACCGAAGCCGAGTCCGAAGCCGACGACGGTGATGACCGCGCCAGTGCGGGTGCCAGCGAGCAGCGGCATGGCGAGCACGGCGGAGGCTTGGATGGCGAAGACTGCGGCGACGATGGTGGTGACGCGCAGGTGTCGGCGGGCGGCGGTGAGGACGAGTCGTCCGGTGACGGACAGGACGCCGAGCAGCCCGGTCATGGTGGCGGCGACGGTGCCGGGGTGCCCGCGGCTGATGAGGTAGCCGATGAGGTGCACGGTCATGGTGCTGGTGGCCGCGCCATGCGCGATCAGGGCCGCGGCGAGGATCCAGAACCGGGCGTCGCGCATCGCGGCCCGGGCGACCGCCCGCCGCTGGGCGTGTCCGGACCGTTCGGTGCCGGTGGGTCCCGCCGTCGCTGCCAGTCGGGGCCGGCGGATGGTGAGCGCGTGCAGCGGCACGGTGACCGCACCGTGGATGGCGGCGAGGACGAGCAGTGCGTCACGCCAGCCGAGGTGGGCGGCCAGGAGGCCGGTCAGGGGCATGAAGATGGTGCTGGCGAACCCGGCGACGATGGTGACGGCGAACAGAGCGGTGGGGCGTCGGTCGGGGGTGAACCAGGCGACGATGACGGCGAAGGCGGGTTCGTAGAGGACCATCGCGCCGGTGATCCCGACGCCGATCATCACCGCGTAGAGCTGTTCGATGGTGTGGACCTGGGACCAGGCGATCAGCAGGGCGGTGGCGGTGATCGAGCCGGTGGTCATCAGCGCGTGTCCGCCGTGGTGGTCGAGCCACCGTCCGACGGGGAGCGCCGCGAGGGCGCCGGCAAGGACACTCGCGGTGAGGGCGCCGGTGACGGCGGTGGTGGAGGTGCCGAGGGTGGCGGCCATCGGGGTGAGCAGGACGGCGTAGGCGTAGTAGAGGGTGCCGTAGCCGATGGTGGAGGTGACGGCGAGGGCGGCGACCATGCGCCACCCGTGATGCCCGCCGACGGCTGCGTCGGCGGGCACCGTGATGATGGTGGGCATCAGCTGGCGCAGCAGCCGCCGGTCTGCGTGTCAGCGGGTGCGGCGTCGAGGGTGAGCAGACTCAAGGGCGCGGCGAGCAGCCCGCCGGAGATGCCGGTGGCCAGACCCCGTCCGGAGCTCTGGACGGCCGGGGCCGGCCCGCAGCAGCTGTCGGCGTTGGCGGACTCGTCCGGGTTGCTGTTGCACACCCCGGTCTCAGGTAGGTCGAGTTGGACGTCGCGGGCAGCGGCCCAGTCGCCGGCGAGGGCGGCGGCGACGGAGCGGACCTGCTCGTAGCCGGTGGCCATGAGGAACGTCGGTGCCCGGCCGTAGGACTTCATCCCGACGGCGTAGTAGCCGACCTCGGGGTGGGTGAGCTCGTTCACGCCGTGCGGGGGCACGGTGCCGCAGGAGTGCTCGTTCGGGTCGATCAGCGGGGCCAGGGCGCGGGTGGCGCCCAGGACCGGGTCAAGGTCCAGGCGCAGCTCCGCGGCGATCGAGTGGTCGGGGCGGAACCCGGTGGCCGCGACGATGCGGTCCACACTGGTCTGCTCCTCGCTGCCGTCGGCGTGGCGCACGAGCACGGTGACCCGGCCGTCGGTGGGGGTGAGGGCGTGCACGGAGAACCCGGTGAGCAGCCGGATCCGGCCGGCGTCGACGTGCGCGCGTAGCCGCGAGCCGAGCGCGCCGCGGGCGGGTAGGGCGTCGGCGTCGCCGCCGCCGTAGGTGCGCGCCGGTGAGGTGGTGCGGATCGCCCAGGTCACGGCGGTGCCCGGATGTTCGGCGGCGAGGTCGGCGAGGGAGAGCAGGGTGTTGGCGGCGGAGTGGCCAGCTCCGACGACGAGGGTGTGCCGGCCGGCGAAGCGGTCCCGGTCGACGCCGAGGACGTCGGGCAGCGCGTGCTCGAGGTGTGCTGCGACGTCGGCCTCACCTCGGGCGGGCAGCCCGGAAGCGCCGAGGACGTTCGGGGTGCCCCAGGTGCCGGAGGCGTCGATGACCGCCCGGGCGAGCACCTCCTGGCCGTCGGCGAGGCGGATCAGGAACGGCGTGGTGTCGCGGCCGGCGGTGCGCAGCCGGTCCAGTCCGACGCGGCTGATCGCCTCGACCCGGGCGCCGTAGCGCAGGTGCGGCTTGAGCTGCGGCACCTCTGCCAGGGGCTGGAGATAGTCGCCGGCCAACTCCGCGCCGGTAGGCAGGGCCTCCAGGTCGGGGGCGACCCACCCGGCGTCGTCGAGGAGCCGGCGGGCGGCCGGATCGATGTTGTAGCGCCAGGGGGAGAACACCCGCACGTGCCCCCACTGCCGCACGGCGGCGCCGGGGACGTCCCCAGCTTCCAGGACGGTGAAGGGCAGGCCGCGCTCGTGCAGGTGCGCGGCGGCGGCCAGGCCGACCGGTCCGGCGCCGACCACCACGACGGGCAAATCGTTCAGGGTGCTCATCAGATATCTCCTCTGTGTCGAGAGTTGTCGAATCAAACAGGTGGACGGCGGCCATGCGCCCGGGGGTGAGGGTCCGGTCAGGTGATGATGGGGCTGCGGCGCTCCAGCAGGATCACGTCACGCCACCGGCCGTGATGGCGGGCGACCCGCTCGCGCACGCCGATGACCCGGAAACCGGCCCGCTCGTGCAGGCGGAGGCTGGCGGTGTTCTCGCCGAAGACACCTGACTGAATCGTCCAGACGCCGGCTGCTTCGGTGGAGGCGATCAGTGCGTCCAGCAGGAGGCGGGCGACGCCGCGGCCTCGGGCGGTGGGGTCGACGTAGACGGAGTGCTCGACCACGCCGGCGTAGACCGCGCGGGCGGAGGTGGGCGAGACGGCGACCCAACCGATCACCGTGCCGTCGCCGCCGACAGCGACGAGGCGGTGCGCGGGGAGTTTGCCGGCGTCAAACTGTGCCCAGGTCGGCGCGGTGGTCTCGAAGCTGGCGTCGCCGCTGTCGAGACCCGCCTGGTAGATCGCCAGGACCTGTCCGGCGTCGCCGGCCGTCATGGGGCGAACGGTGATGTCGGCCATCAGCAGGCTCCGTTCGGATTGGGGGCGGGTCGGCCCATGACGACGTCGGCGGCGGAGGGGAAGCAGTCGACGCAGGCGTCGTTGATGCGGTAGTGCCGGGCGGTGCCGACCGCCTCGACGAGGACGAACCGCACGTCGGTGAGGACCTTCAGGTGCTGCGAGACGGTGGACTGGGCCAGGCCGATGGCGGCGACGACCTCGCCGACGCTCATCGGTCGGGCGTGGCGGGCGAGGTACTCGACGATCTGGACCCGGGTCGGGTCCGCGAGGGCCCGGAACCACGACGCGTACTGCTGCGCGGTGTTCCGGTCGAGCAACTCGCCCACACCCAGCCTCCTTCTATCGTTTATCGCCGATAGGCGATGAAACTGTATCGGGTGCGGAAGCGGCGAGACAGACGGTGGCGACAACGAGGCGGGCGATCGCGTCGAGGGTGTGCGGGTCGACGCGGTCCGGGGTGTCGGCGGGGCTGTGGTAGCCGCCCATGCCGGCGCCGATGCCCACCGCCGCGAGACCGGCGGTGGCGTAGCGGCGGTTGTCGGATGCGACCGGCCCGGCGGCGAGCGCAAGGCCGGTGTGCCGCCCGGCCTGATCGAGTAGGGCGAGCAGCGCGTGGGCCGGTCCGCCGGCCTCGACCGTTGCGGCCTGGTCGAGCAGTCCGGCGCCGTCGACGTTGATGACCAGCGGCCGAACGTCGCCCGCGTGCAGTTGCTGGCTGTGGTGGGCCGAGCCGAGCGCGCCGACCTCCTCGGCGTCGAGCAACGCGACCGCCAGCCCGACCCCCGCAGGGCGGTCGGCGGTCAGGATTCGGGCGGCTTCCAGGATCACGGCGACGCCGCTGGCGTTGTCCGACGCGCCGGGCTGACGCAGGCCGGGATGGTCGCCGACGCCGTCGTAGTGGGCAGTCAGCAACACCTCGATCCCATCCGGCGCCGCCGCCGCGAACCTCGCGTGGATGTTGGTGCCGGTGACGTCGCGGCGGCGCAGCGGGGTGTTCGCGCTGCACCAGCCCTCACCGGTGGTGGCGGCGACGAGCATGGCGTGGTGGGTGCTGGCGTTGAGGGTCAGGATGGGCAGCGGTCCCGGGTCCGGGCCGGCGAGGACTGTGTACTGCCAGCCGTCGGCGTCGACGGCGCGGCTCACCAGCAGACCCGCGGCGCCCTGGGCGGCGCGGGCGGCGTCGAGAGGGTTCACGCCCGTGGGCACTACCAGCCACCGGCCGCTTGGGTCGCCGCTGCCGGCCACGCCCAGCGGGCCGCGCCTGGTCTGAAGGGTGTCGGTTGAGGCCGGGTGGACAGCGACCTCACGGCCGAAGGTCAGCCGCGTCGAGGTCGCATCCTCGCCCCAGACGACGGTCGGCGTCGTGTAGACCTCGGGCACGGCGCGGACCGGGAAGTCGTCAGTGTCGACCGCCGCGCCCAGGCCGCAGAGGTGCGCGACGAGCCAACTGCGGGCGGCGGCACCGCCGGCCGTGCCGACCCGCCGGCCGGTGCAGTCATCCGCGGCGAGAGCGGAGACCGTGGCGGACATCCGCTCGGCTGACACCAGGGGCAGGATCGCGTGCAGGTGGGCGGCCGATTCCGAGCTCATCCGCAGCACCCCTGACCCGTGGTGACGGCTTCGGTCTTCGCCTCGGTGCCGCAGTAGGAGCCGGCCGCTTCGGTGGCCTGCTGGCTGCCGCAGCACAGTCCCGCCGTCGGCGACTGCCCAGCGGGCGGGAGGATCGAGCCGACCGCCTGCGCGGGGCTGCCACAGCAGGAACCGGAGCCGGTCACGGCCAGGGCGGCGCCCGGATCACCGGCGAATCCGCCCGCCGTCGCGGGGCTGGTCTGGGTGTTCTCGCTCATCACACAACCTTTCGATCAGGGGTTACCGGGCGCCGATCAGGGCGTAGGCGTTGTCACGGACTTGGTCGAAGCGCCGCTGCGCCCGCTGCGCCGCCGTGGACACCCGCGCGCAGGAGTCACAGAACCGCGCCCCCGCCTGGGCTTTCGCCGTGCGTCGTGCTGTGCCGAACATGACAATCCCCTTCCACGACGCCTGTCTTGATATCTGTCGAATCAGAGAGTTGCACGCTGCTTAGACACCTGTCAACCTAGAGGCATGTCAAAGCAAGCCGGGTTGCTTCCCGTCATCGACCTCACCGCCGACACGCCGTGCTGCCCGCCGCTGGCGCAGAGCCGGGTGTCGGCGCAGACCGCTGCGGTGCTCGCGCCGGCGTTCAAGGCGCTCGGCGATCCGGTGCGGCTGCAGTTGATGTCGATGATCGCCTCCGCGAAGGGCGGGGAGGCGTGCGTCTGCGACCTGACCCCGGCGTTCGACCTGACTGGTCCGACGATCTCGCACCACCTCAAGACGCTGCGCGAGGCGGGCCTCGTCGACGCCGAACGCCGCGGCACCTGGGTGTACTACCGGGCCCGGCCGGCCGTCCTGCGTCAGCTCGCCGGGCTGCTCAGCGTCGAACCGGCCGCCGTGGCCTGAGGCCTGGCCGGCGACGTGGGCCGGGTAGGCGCTCGGCCAGGGCGGTGGCGACGTGGGTGGCGTCGCGGCCGACGCCGCGCAGGGTGTTCGACGAGAACGAGCGTTGGAACTCCAGCCCCAGGTAGGCCAGCGCGGGGTGGGTGGTGGAGATCCCACCGACGTGTGCGGGCATGCCGTCAGCCGTGAGGGCGCCGAGCGCGGCGAGGTATCCGAGGTCCGGCCGGTAGCCGGTCGCGAAGATCACCGCGTCGACCGGCTCGGACGTGCCGTCGGGCCACCTGACGCCCTCGGGGGTGAAGGCGGTGACCATGTCCCGGCGGTTGAGCAGGCCGCGGGCGATGGCGTCGCGGTAGACGCCGGTGTCGAGCACCGCGGCATGACGGATCAGGCGGGTGAGTACCGCGCGCGGGAGGCGGTCCGCCCCGGTGGCATCCAGCCAGTGGTGCAGGTCCCGGCCTCGGATGCGCTGCGGCACGAATTGGATCGGCGCCCGGGTGGCCAGGGTGACCCGGGCGATCGGCGCCAGTTCGTGGGCGACCTGGACGGCGGAGTTCCCGGCGCCGACCACGATGACCCGTTTGTCGGCGTACGGGTCGGGCCTGCGGTACTGCGCGACGTGCCGCACCTCGCCGGTGTAGTCGCCGAGACCAGGCAGCGCCGGCAGGTGCGGATTTCCGAACGAACCGCTGGCCGCGATGACACCCGCCGCCGCGACCTCGTCACCGCCGTCGGTACGGACCAGGTAACCGCTACCTGGGCGTTGACGCACGGCGGCGACACGGACGCCGGTGCGGATCTCGGCGTCGATGCTGCTCGCGTAGCGGCGCAGGTAGGCGACGACCTCGTCGCGTGTCGGGTACCGCTGCGGATCGCCCCCGTCGAACGCCAGGTCCGGCAAGGCGCTGAAGCGGGCAGGGGAGAACAGCGTCAGGTTGTCGTAGTAGTCCGGCCACGAACCAACCGGCTCGGCGCCTGCCTCCAGGACGACGGGGCGCAGGCCGGCAGCCAGAACGGCCCGCGCGGCGGCCAGGCCGGACTGGCCGCCGCCGACGATGATCACGGGTACTCCAGGGATGGTCACACCTGCATCGTATCGTCGTTTCGTTGAATGACAATATGAAGGTCGTGCGGCAAGGTGGCAGACATGGATGAGCCCACGCCCTCGCAGGTGACCCCGCCCGCGACGGCGACTCCCGCGGGCCCGAGCGGGCTGGCACCGGACACGCAGGAGTTCCTCAAGGCGCTGGGCAGTCCCACCCGCCAGCGGATCATGATGCTGTTCGCCCAGGGCGCCGAGTTGTCCGTCGGGCACGTCGCCGAGCGCGTCGGGATCAGCCAGGCGACCGCGTCGCAGCAGTTGACCCTGCTACGTCGAGGGCGGGTCGTGACCTCGCGGCGTGACGGCAAGACGGTCTACTACCGGGCGGACCGCGACGGCGCCCAGGCAGCGCTGGCTGAGCTGCAGTCCTACCTCAAGACCTGCTGCTAAACCGACCCCTGCCCAATGAGGGGCGGACAACCGCCGACTGACCAACCGTCACCGGCAGCCAGCTGTCGATCAAGGGCACCACCGCCCCCGGGCTGCCCGACAGTTCCGGCCCGAGGCACGGGTCGGCGCAACGGCCGACTGTCCCACGCGCCGCTAGGCGTTTCCCCCCTCACTCCCGTTTGACAGTCGCGCGACCACTCAGTAATCATTGAGTCAATGAATACTGAGCTTGTGTCCCTGCAGGGGCGCGCCCGAATCCACGCCGCGCTCGGCGACCCGGCGCGCCTGGCGATCGTGGACACGCTCACTCTCGGCGACGCCTCCCCCGGAGAGATCGCCCACGACCTTCAGATGCCGACGAACCTGGTCGCCCACCACGTCAAGGTCCTCACGGACGCAGGCCTGGTCGTGCGCGGCCGGTCCGAGGGCGACCGCCGCCGCACCTACCTCCGTCTGCGGCCTGAGGCCCTCACGGCCCTGACCCCGCCACCGCTGGCCCGAGTGGGTCGGGTGGTGTTCGTGTGCACACACAACTCCGCCCGCTCACAGCTCGCCGCCGCCCTCTGGTCCGAGCGCACCCACACCGGCGCTGCGTCGGCCGGGACGCACCCCGCCGACCGGGTCCACCCGCGGGCCGTGGCCGTGGCCCACCGACACGGGCTGGCGCTGGACCCAAGCGCCACGTCCCACGTCGCCGACGTAGTGCGCGACGACGACCTGGTCATCGCGGTCTGCGACAACGCCCACGAGGAACTCACCGCCCCAGTACGCCCCCGACTGCATTGGTCGGTGCCCGACCCGGTGCGCCTGGACACCGACGACGCGTTCGAAGCCGCGTTCGCCGACCTCGCCGCCCGCGTCGCGCGCGTCGCGCCCGTCATCACCCCCGCCATGAGCTCGGGAGACCGCCATGACTGACACCCAAGCCCACCCGCACCCGCAGATGTCGATCGACCAGCAGCTCGCCCTACGCACCGCCGCCACCCGATTGGCCGAGGAGTTCACCGGCGTCTACGGCGCCGAAACCATCGAACGGTTCCTGCACACCAGCTACGACCAGTTCGCCACCACCGGCAGCATCCCGCACTTCCTGCCGCTCCTGGCCGAACGCTTCGCCCGCCAGCGCCTACAGGCCCTCGCCCGCGTCGAGGGACATCACCACGACGGCCGTCCCGTCGCCCTGTTCCTCTGCACGCACAACGCCGGGCGCTCGCAGATGGCGCTGGGATTCTTCACCCACCTCGCCGGAGAGCGGGCGGTGGCCTGGTCCGGCGGCAGCGAACCCGGCATCGAGGTCAACCCGGCGGCGATCGCGGCGATGGCTGAGCGTGGCATCGACATCGCCGCGGAGTTTCCCAAGCCGTGGACCGACGAGGTCATCCGCGCCGCCGACGTCGTCATCACCATGGGCTGCGGCGACGCCTGCCCGGTCTTCCCCGGCACCCGCTACGAGAACTGGGACCTCGACGACCCCGCCGGGCGCGACCTCGCCGACGTCCGGCCGATCCGCGACGACATCGAACGCCGCGTCCGGCGCCTCCTCGACCAACTCCACGTCGCCCGCCCGTCATGACAGACCCGACCCACACCACCAGCGACCGAGAACCGACGGGAGTGCCCGTGAGCACCCGCACCACCCTCCACACCGACCCCGGCGAGAACGCCGTCGTCGGCCGCCTGTCCCGACTCGACCAGTTCCTCCCGGTGTGGATCGGGTTGGCCATGATCGTCGGACTCTTCCTGGGCCGCCTCATCCCGGGCCTGAATAGCGCCCTGGACGCGGTGCAGATCGGCGGGATCTCCCTGCCCATCGCGATCGGCCTGCTGATCATGATGTACCCGGTGTTGGCGAAGGTCCGCTACGACCGGCTCGACACCGTCACCGGCGACCGCCGGCTGCTGATCTCCTCGCTGGTCCTCAACTGGCTCGTCGGCCCCGCCGTAATGTTCGCCCTGGCCTGGATCTTCCTGGCCGACCAACCCGCCTACCGCACCGGGCTGATCATCGTCGGCCTGGCCCGGTGCATCGCCATGGTCATCATTTGGAACGACCTCGCCTGTGGTGATCGGGAGGCCGCCGCCGTCCTGGTCGCCCTCAACTCGGTCTTCCAGGTCGTCGCCTTCGGCGTGCTCGGCTGGTTCTACCTGTCCGTGCTCCCCCAGTGGCTGGGGCTCTCCGGGGCTGAGCTCAACGTGTCAGCGTGGGACATCGCCGGGAACGTGCTCATCTTCCTCGGCATCCCACTGCTCGCCGGCTACCTCACCCGCCGCCTCGGCGAACGCGCCAAGGGCCGCGCCTGGTACGAGGCCCGCTTCCTGCCCCGCATCGGCCCGGCCGCCCTCTACGGGCTGCTGTTCACGATCGTGATCCTGTTCGCCCTGCAAGGCGACGCCATCACCAGCCGACCCCTGGACGTCGTCCGCATCGCCCTGCCCCTGCTTGTGTACTTCGCCCTCATGTGGGCCGGCTCCTATGCCCTCGGACGCGCCATCGGCCTCGGCTACCAACGCACCACCACGCTGGCGTTCACCGCTGCCGGGAACAACTTCGAACTCGCCATCGCCGTGGCGATCGGCACCTTCGGAGTCACCTCCGGCCAAGCCCTAGCCGGGGTCGTCGGCCCGTTGATCGAGGTGCCCGTCCTGGTCGGACTGGTCTACGTCTCGCTGTGGGCGCGCCATCGCTTCTTCACCTCCACGAACTCCGCAACCTCGTAACCCGGAAGGCACCCGCCGTGAGTGACAAACCCAGCGTCCTTTTCGTTTGCGTCCACAACGCTGGCCGTTCGCAGATGGCCGCCGGCTGGCTGCGCCACCTCGCCGGCGACACCGTCGAGGTTCGCTCGGCCGGCTCCGCGCCGGCCGAGACGATCAACCCCGCCGCCGTGCAGGCCATGCGCGAGGTCGGCATCGACATCACCGACCAGACCCCCAAACTCTTGGAGTACGCGACCGCGGAGTCCTCCGACGTCATCGTGACCATGGGCTGCGGCGACACCTGCCCGGTCTTCCCTGGCAAGCGCTACGAGGACTGGAAGCTCGACGACCCCGCCGGCAAGGGTGTCGATGCCGTCCGCCCGATCCGCGATGAGATCCGCGCCCGGGTGCAAATGCTCCTTGTCGACCTCATCCCCGTCCCCTGAGTCATGCTTACTCGCGACTGCCGGGGCGAATTGGCCCGGCCCGCGCACGACACCCGACGGAAATAGTTCAGCTCTGCTGCTCCGGCTGTTGCCGGAGCAGCAGCTTGGCCCGGGTCGGGCCAACAGGAACGCGGGCACGTCGTCGTCGCTCTGCTTTCGAACGAATGTTTCCTTATGTGCGGCGGCGGTGAATCTCGGCTAGGCGCTCTTCGTAGCTTGTCACGCTGCCTCGCCTGAGCCAGTAGACGTTCGGCTGGCGGGCTGTCGCCAGGGCGCAGATCCGGGCTAGGTTCAGCCGCACGAGCTCGATGATGTGGTCGCGAGCCGCGTCGCCGGGGAACAGGAACATGTGCACCTTGGCCTTGAGGAAGGCTTGCAGCTCCAGGTCCGCTTGAGGATGTACTGGTCGCGGCCGAACACGACCCAGCCTTTATCGCCCAACCAGCCGGCGCCGTCCTCATCCGAGGCGACATCCACGCCGAGGACTTCACGTTGGCCGTCGGCGCTGACCCCGACCGCGACGAGCGCGTGGACGTTGACCGTCCGCCCATGCTCGCGGACCTTCATGGTCAACGCGTCCATCCACACGAACGGGTAATGCGCGGCGTCCAGCGGCCGGTTACTTCTCCACCCGACAAGTCGACACCCCGAGCAGGTCACTCGTGGCCACGACTGAGACCAAGGCCTGCTCGGCCCGCCGGCGGTGCGTCAGCAGCCAGTCCGGAAAGTAGCTGCCGTGCCGCAACTTCGGGATGGCCAGGTCGATCGTGCCCGCCCTCGTATCCCACTCCCTCGGCCGATAACCGTTGCGGGAGTTGACCCGCTCCTCGCTGCGCTGCCCGTAACCAGCACCACAGATCGCGTCCGCTTCCGCGGACATCGCCGCCTACGCGAACGTCTTGATCATCGCCTGCAACACATCCGGCGACGCGCCCTCGATCTGCTCGCGCAGGAGGTCAGCAGGGTTCGCACTCTGATGCGGCCATCGCGTTCTCTCTGACCCAGCGTCACTGACAGAAGGGGGTGGAGACGAAGTCGGTTCCGTCGCGGTAGGGCGCCTGGCCGATGCCTGCCGGGTGACCCCGCACGTCGACCTCGATCGTGGTACCGCGTGGGCCCGGGCCGGTCCAGGGGCCGTCCGAACCGAGGTGCGGCTCACCCTGCTCACCGCCATCCTCCGCGCCGGCCCCACCCCCGCCGACCTCACCCGTCCCGCCACGACCATCGGCCTGACCAGACACCCTGACGGGGTCAACCCACGTCCCGAGCCGTGGACCGGGGACGCCGCGTAGCTCATCAACCTTGGACAATCCTTGAACAAGCTTGAATCGCTCCGGCTGACGCGGCCTCCGGACGCTGCGTCCGGGTGAGGAACGGTGTTGATGCCCACAGAATTCGGCCTGCTCGGTGATCTCCAGGCACGGGTGGACGGCCAGCCGCTCGACGTGGGGCACGTCCGTCAGCGCTGCGTTCTGGCCGCGCTGCTCGTCGATGTCAACCAGGTCGTCCAGGTCGGACAACTCATCAACCGGGTGTGGGGCGAGCTCGCCCCGGCGGGGGCCCAGGCCACGCTCTACAGCTACCTGTCCAGGCTGCGCACCTGCCTCACGCTTGCCGACGACATCCAGATCATCCGCCAGTCCGGTGGCTACCTCCTCGCCGCCGACGCCGCCTCGGTGGACCTGCACCGGTTTTACCAACTGGCGGGGCTGGCCCGGGCGACGCCGGACGCCGGTCAGGCCCTACGAATCTTCGAGGAGTCGCTGAACCTCTGGCGCGGCGACCCGCTCACCCCGCTGGACACCCCCTGGGCGAACAGCCTGCGGACCGCCTGGGAGCGCGACCGGGTCGCCGTCGACCGGGACCGGACGGACCTGGCTCTGCGCCACGGTCAGCACGCCGCGCTGGCGCCCTATCTGATGGCGCGCGTCGAGGATCACCCACTCGACGAGCGGCTCGTCGGTCAACTGATGCTCGCGCTGAGCCGCTCCGGTCTACAGGCGGAAGCGCTCGACCAGTACGACCGGCTGCGGTGGCGTCTCGCCGACTCCCTCGGTGTCGACCCGACGCCGGAGCTGCAACGGCTGCACACGGACGTCCTCAAGGGCGACACGGAGCTGCGGGAGCCAGCCGGTGCGATCGCGGCCGGTGAGGCGACTGTTCCCCGCCAACTACCTGCGCCGCCGCCCTACTTCGCTGGCCGCGCCCGCGAACTGGCGGAGCTGACCCGGGTGCTGTCCGTCCGCGACGGTGCCGACCAGACGGTGGCGATGTGCGCCGTCGGCGGGCCCGGCGGCGTCGGCAAGACCTCTCTCGCGCTGCGTTGGGCCCACGACAACCTGACCAGCTTCCCGGACGGCCAGCTGTACGTGAACCTGCGCGGCTTCGACCCGGCCGGCCCGATGGCCCCCGAGGTCGCGCTGCGCGGGTTCCTCGACGGGTTGCGGCTGCCGGCCGCCTCGGTCCCGGCGGACCTGGACGCCCGCGCCGCGCTCTACCGCAGCCTGGTAGCCGGCCGGAAGATGCTGATCCTGCTCGACAACGCGCACGGCATGGAGCAGGTGGTGCCGCTGCTACCGGGTGGTCCCGGCTGTGTCGTGCTGATCACCAGCCGGGTACGGCTCGGCGGGCTGATCACCAACCACGGCGCGCGGTGGTTAGGGTTGGACGTCCTCGACGGCGAGGAAGCCCACGAGCTGCTGGCCCGGCTGCTCAGCCGAGGCCGGACGGACGCCGAGGCGGACAGTCTGCGGGAGATCGTCCGGCGCTGTGGCGGGCTGCCGCTGGCGCTGAGCATCATCGCCGCACGGGCGGTGATGCAGCCGGACCTGCCGCTCGACGCGGTGACCAGGGAACTGCGCGAGGAGGCGACCCGGCTCGACGCGCTGAACGCCGGCGACCTGACCGCCGACCTCCGGGCGGTGTTCGCCGCTTCCCAGCACCGCCTCGCCGCCGCACCGAACCGGCTGTTCCTCCTGCTGGCGCTGGCTCCCGGGCCGGAGATCGGGCTCGCCGCGGCAGCGCGCCTGGCCGATCTGTCGCCGTCCCGGACCCGACTGCTGTTGCAGACGTTGCAGGACCACCACCTGGTCCAGCAGCACCGACCGGAGCGTTACCGCCTCCACGACCTGGTACGCCTGTACGCCGCCGACCGCGCGCACCGCGACCAGCCGCCGGAGCTGCTCGCCGCCGCCCTGCGCCGGCTCGTCGAGCACTACCTGGACACCGCGCGGCGGGCCGCGCGGGTGCTCGACCCGCAACGGGAGCCGGTGGTCGCGGATCCCGCGTCGACCGAGGAGACAGCGGAGGAGTTCACCGGCCAGGACGAGGCGCTGGCCTGGTTCGCACGCGAGCACCCGATGCTGCTCGCCGCCGTGGAGCACACCGCCACGCAGGGGCTCGACCAGCACACCTGGCAGCTGGCGTGGACGCTGGAGACCTTCCTCGACTACCAGGGTCACTGGCGGGACTGGGCGCAGACCCAGCGGTTGGCACTGGATGCGGCCCGGCGACTCCACGACCCCCTGCGGCAGGCACACGCCCACCGCAGCCTGGGCCTCGCCGGCACCCAACTGGGGCTGCTCGACGACGCGTACGACAATCAGCGGCGCGCGCTCGAGCTCTTCGGTGAGCTGGGCGACGAGGGCAGACAGGCGGACATCGCGCGAGGGCTGGGCTGGATCTGCCACCAGCGTGGCCACTGGGCCGAGGCACTCGACTTCAACCAGCAGGCCCTGACGCTCTACCAGCACCTCGACCATCGGCCCGGGCAGGCGATGGCGCTGAACAACCTCGGCTGGCTACACGTGATGCTCGGCGAGCACCGGCGGGCGCTGGCCTTCTGCACCCAGGCGGTTGCGGTCCACCAGGAGATCGGCGACACGAACGCGGAGGCCGGCGCGTGGGACAGTCTCGGCTTCGCCCACCATCACCTCGGGGAGTACGCGCAGGCCGTCCGATGCTACGAACGCGCGCTGGAGCTGGTCCGCGGGTTCCACGAAGGGTTCAACGAGGCAGACATCCTGCGCCATCTGGCCGAGACCCGTCAGGCGGCCGGCGATCCCGACGGCGCCCGGGGCTGCCTGGAGGCGGCGCTGAGCCTGCTGGAGCAGCTCGACCATCCGGCTGTCGAGCAGGTCCGAGGCGACCTCGACCGGCTCGGCGAGGCACCGTAGCGCCGGTGCCCGGACGGACAGGCCGTCCGGGCACCGGCGCCGCGTAGGTCAGCTCGCTGATGGCGTCCGGCCGCTAGACCGCGAACGGCCACCAGGAGAGGCTGCTGTCCTCGTAGTAGTCCTTGTTGCAGACCCCCCAGGTGCCGACCGGGAGGTAGCTGACGCACTCGCCGTATCGGTACAGCGAGCCGCTGCGGTAGTTCTCCCACTCGATGCCCACGCCGCTGTAGGAGTTGGTGTCCCGGCGCAACCACCACTTGTCGCCGTAGGCCTCGAAGCAGGCCTGCATCACCCCGCTGACCGGCTTGCAGGACAGGCCGGACGACGGCGGCGTGCCACGTACGGCGTAGTTCGTCTCGTACGCCGGCGCGGCGCTCGCCGGGGTAGCCATGACGAGGGTCGCCGCGACGGCCGCGGCGGGCATCAGGACGGTCCGTAGCTTCATGGAGCCTCCCAGGTCCGTGTCGCCGTGGTGGCGACGGTGTCGGTGCCGTCGTTGCCGGTCGGCCTCTGCAGCCAGCACCGGCGGTTTCGGCGTTGGGACCACCGTGCCGAGTCGACCGTGAACGGACCTTGGATCCACCTTGGACGCCGGCCTCGCCCCGCCCGCGATGCTCGTCGTATTCGTCTTCATCGAGGGCGGTGCTGCTGCTGGTCGCGCTGATGAGGTGGCGCAGGGTGTCCGGTTCGCAGGAGAGGACGGTGGTCAGGCTGGCGGCGTGGGCGGCGGTGGGCAGATGACGGCCGGCGAGGATGTCCATGGTCACGGTGGTTGCGATGTCTGCCCGGGTGGCGCCTGCGTGTCGATCGTGGCGACGAGGAGTACGTTCAGGCGCCTCGCCGACCCAGCTGCGGTGGGTTGTGGCCGGGCGGGCTGAACCATTTCTGAACGACCAGGGCGAGCACGAAGACACGCTGGGCCCTGCCGTGCTGGCGTCGGCCGGGATCCCGTTACCTGAGAGGCGAATCTCACCTGCAACCCTCTGACCAGGGATTCCTGCTTGGTGAACTCTTCGGCGTGCCCGGAAGCGTCAGAACCGTGGCTCCGCTTCACAGGCCGACGACGTCCGCTCATGCCCATGAGGGTGCGTCATGCAGTGACCCTCCTACCCAAGAGTCGACCCGAATCCGCATACCCGTGCCGACCATAGAACCGCACGGCGCCAGCGTTCCGGTGATGGATCCCGGCGGACAGATAGCCAATCCCTTGGGCCGCAGCCCAATCCTCCGCCGCCTCGAGCAACATCGAACCGATCCCTTGGTTCCGCGCCTCATCCGTTACCACCGTGTGGATCTGCGCCGAGGGCTCAGGCCGCAGGATCTGATGGTCCGGCGGGTCCGGGTTGCGTACCACCTCGACCATGCCGACCAGCCGGCCGGCGACCTCCGCGACCAACACGGCATGCCGTGTCGTGTCCTCGGTCAGCACCGCCGAGAAGTGGCGCACCACCGCTTCCGTCTCCGGTATGCGGTAGACCTGCGGATCTAGGACGAGATGCGCCTCAGCGTTTGACTCACGCATCCGTACGAGCGACCCGACGTCGGCCAGAACTGCCGGTCGCACCGTGATCTTCTCGCCTCCCATCCCTGCGAACCTACGCGATCGCAGTGCGGGTGCGTCGTCCGCCACCGCAGCATTCCGATGCATGGATCTGTCGCTGTTTGAGGGCGCCTGTCGAGAGTTGGCCGAGGAGGAAAGTTCTACCTACGCTGTATCGGGCGGCCTTCCGGGGTCAAGCCGAAGCGCAGGATGGTTTCGCGTTGCGTATCGTCGAGGCCGGCGACCGGCCAGTCTCGCAACGCCCGGAGGGCGAAGCCGTCGCCGCACACCACCGCTCGTAGCAGCTCAGCAGGGTCTTCTTCGCGGGCCAGCATTGCCGCCCAGTGCCGGGCACCCCGCCGGCTGAACGTCGCCAACTCTCGCAGGGCCCGTCGATCGCCCCGCCGTTCGTAGAGCATGGCCAGCCGCCGCCGGACGTAGGTGTCGTTCGAGTTGATTGCGTGGTGCAGCAGTCCCTCAAGGTCGTCGGCTTCGAGTAGGGCGTCCGCGCGGTTCCGGGACGGGCTGCTGAGGTTGAACTTCAGCGTCGGCGTTGGCGGCGACGGAGGTGTTCGAGGAGGCGGCGGCAGAACCCGGGGCGGTTGGCGTGGCGGCACAGACAGCCGGGACTCAGCCTGTTTCGCCCGCTGCGCGAAAGCCGACGCCTGCGGGAAAAGGAGCCGATCGCGGGCCTCTTGCGCCAGTCGGCTGAATTCTTCCCGGCCGAAGTCGGCCTCTGCCAGCGCGGTCCACACCCCTGCGGGGAGCGGCTCGTAGTGCCGCTGGAGGCGGGCGTAATCCAGCAGTGGATCGAACAGCCGGTACCCGGTAGCGCCGGGCAGCGGCGGCGCCAGCGCCCACACGGCGTCTTCCAGCGGAGTTGTCGCCTTCCGTAACGCTGGCTCGAACCAGTCGTCGGTGCTCGGCGGCCGTGTGAGGTAACACGCCGAACAACTCGTTAGCAGGTCACGGGTCAGCGGCGCGCCGCCCGGCACGCCGATGCCGAGCCGAGCCAGATCGATCGCGGCGGTCAGCACGGCACTCGTCTGCCGCTCATGCGCGTTACGCCACAGCCCGAGCGCCCACTTGGCACCCGCGAGTATCTGCGACGGGCTGAAGCCGGTCTGCTGGAGTGCGGCGGCCAGCACCCGGTCGGCGGCGGCGAGACGGGCAGCTTCATCGAGTTCCGCCCCGGTCCAGTCCTCACTGACGTGCACCACAGCGCCAGTCCTTCTGGCGAGTTCCCGGAGTTGCCGGGGCGACTCGGTCTCCGGCTGATGCCACATGGTGACAACAACGATGCGCCGTCCGACCGCTCCGCGCTGGTCGAGCACCGCGAGGGCGGTCTCGGCGAGCTGAGGAGGGTTGTCCGTGAGATCCAGATTATCCAGCCATAGGACGCAGTCTCCAGTCGGCTCGTCCCCGTCGTTCAGTCGTTGGATCTGGCGTCGGTCGCGCAGATCCACAAGAAACCAGTCGCCTAGTTCTCGCGACACCGCCTCCCACGCCGAGCGTGACTTGCCGGTGCACGACCGCCCCACCACGAGGACCGCACCCGATTCTCGCTGCACCGCCGCGCGCAAGGTGCCCAGCAACGCGTCGTCGTGCTCCCGCGTGACATAGGTCGGAGGCAGCTGCGGCTCGCGCTGGCCCTGCATCCATAGCGTCAGCGGCGACGTCGATGGCGGCAGGAACACGGCCGGGTGGACACCCATGTCCACGGCTGTGCGGTCACGCACCAGCGGCCAGGGCGCAGCGCCAGCCGGTCGGACGGGCGTGTCCAGTACCTGGCTCCGCGGCCGTCCCGCCTCCTGCGGCCGATTCGCCGCCCGGGCGGCCTGAAGCAATTCCCGCCACCAGGGCCACAGGCGTTGCGGGCGCTGAGCCCTGCGCTCAGCGATCGGCTGCAGGTACTCGATCAGAAACTTGATGGCAGGCTCACTGCGGGGCACCGACCTGCCGCGGAACCAGTCGCTCAGCGTCTTCTCGTTGAGCGTGATCCCTTGCTCGTCCGCCGCTCTGATCAGCACCTGGCGTCCCGGTAGCCGGGCACCGTCGTACAGGGCTTGCAGTTCCGCGGCGAACCGGACGACCCCGGCCGGCGCCTCCCTGACGATCTTCACGCGGCCGGTTCCTGAACATCAGCGCCGGCTCCGGATCGGATCCGGACTGGATCGAATATCGCCATGCCTGGCCTGCGCATACGTGAACCGTAGCGGAGAGAACCCAACCGGAAAACCTCCCGAAGAGGAGAACAGAAGACGCCAGCCGGCCGGCTTGCTCCCTGTTCCTCCGACTACGGGAGACACCCATGCCCAGCAATACCGGCAACACCCCGAGCACCAGGTGTCAGCTGCTGCTCGCCGCAGTCCGCGGCCTTGCGGCTGGAACGGCCCGCGCGATCGCGGGCTGGGTCATCGAGCAGATCCTCGGCGGGCACTGAGTCGTGCGCGGCGCCGCCCACTCCGGCGGCGCCGCGCGCCTTCAACTCGGCAAGCAGGCCGTTGGGCCACTCTGCACCTCGCGCCGCGGCCACGCCCGAGGCCCCTGCGAGGTCACGTGCGGCTGGCGGCGCCGAACAGGTAGCGCAGCTCGTCCAGCATGACGACCAGCACGCCGACGGCCAGCGCGGCGGCACCGGCCAGGACCGCCTCCCCGGGGCGTACCGCACCGGCCGGCGCGAGCGCGCCGGCGACGGCACAGGCGACGAGGAACGCGTTGCGCCACACGTGGTGCCGGCCCAGGGGCGCGGTGGTGCGGCCGAAGCAGCGGCAGGTGCCGCCGCCGCGCCGCAGGTTGGCGACGATGGCGGCGGTGAAGGTGAGCAGCAGGGCGCCCGAGGCGAGGAACCCGGCCAGCGGGAACACCGCCAGCAGGACCACGGCGGTGAACTCGGTGGCGACCACGGCCGCGGCGAGCGGGCCGGCGGGCCGGTAGCCCATGTCGCGCACGGAGCGCGTGAACTCGCGGTAGGCGTCGCGGCCGGAGACCTTCCCGACCGCCGCCGCCAGCAGGACCGTGCCGAGCAGCACCCGGCACCCGATCTCGACGTACATCTGTCATCGCCTCCCTCTGACCACGCCGAGGACCGCCTCGGGTGGCACCGCGCCGAAATGCCGCGAGTCCTGGCTGTGGGTGTTGTCGCCCCGTACCGTGACGGCGCCGTCCGGTTCGATCCGGTGCACCCGTTTGACCATCCACGTCAGGTCCGCGGCGGGGACGACGTCGCGGGCCCGGAAGACGACGAGGTCACCGACGGCGGGCGCCCGGCCGACGCGGACGATGAGCCGGTCGCCGTCCCGCAGCGTCGGCGCCATGCTCTGCCCGCTCACCACCACCAGGCGCCAGCGGCGGCGCAGCCAGCCGGTCATGTCGCCGCCAGCTGATAGCCGTCCGCCTGCAGGCGGAAGAGCCGGGCGTACTCACCGTCGGCCGCCATCAGCTCGTCGTGCGTGCCCGACTCGACGACGCGCCCGGCGTCCAGCACGACGATGCGCCGCGCGTCGCGCAGGGTGCTGAGCCGGTGGGAGATCAGCAGCCCGGTGCGGCCGTGGCGGATCCGGGTCAGCGAGGCGTGCACGCGGGTCTCGGCGTCCGCGTCGAGCCCGGAGCTGGGTTCGTCCAGGATGAGCAGGTCGGCGTCGGCGCGCATCAGGGACCGGGCGAGCGCGACCCGCTGCCACTGCCCGCCGGAGAGCGTCACGCCGGGCTCGCCGTCCTGGCCGGCGAAGGTGCGGCTGAGCAGCGTGGCGTACCCGTGGGGGAGGGCGCGGAGGCGGTCGTGGATCTCGGCGCGCGCGGCGGCCTCGGCGACCTGCTCGGTCGTGTGCGGCAGTCGGCCGATGCCGACGTTCTCCTCGGCGGTGAGGTCGTAGCACATGAAGTCCTGGAACACCGCGCCCATCCGCCGGCGCACCGTCTCGATCCGCAGCTCGCGCAGGTCCACCCCGTCCCACGTGATCCGGCCGCGGTCCGGGTCGTAGAACCGGCAGAGCAGCTTGACCAGGGTGCTCTTGCCGGCCCCGTTGAGTCCGACGAGCCCGACGGCCTGCCCGGCGGTGATCGTGAGGTCGACGCCCCGCAGGACCCAGGGGCCGTCCTCGTCGTAGCGGAACCACACGTCCTCGAACCTGATCGCGGTGCGCAGCGGCGGCGCCGGCAGGGTCCCGTCGACCAGGTCGGTGGGGCTGTCGAGGACGGCGACGTAGTGCCGGAACAGCCGCATGGCGGCGCCGGCCTCGCCGAGCTGGGCGGCGATGCCGGCCAGGCCGCTGTGCGCCGCGGCGAACGCGGCCAGCAGGAGGGTGAGGTCGCCGAGGCTGAGCCGGCCACGGACCGTGGCGTTCACCGCGAACACCGTCGCGGTGAGGGTCACCGCGGCGCCGGCCAACGCCCAGCACGCCTGCACCGTCGTGGTGTGCCGGGCGGCGGCCAGCTCGATCCCGGCGGCCGAGCGCACCGCGCGGATGAGCCGGTCGTGGAAGAACCGGCCGAGGTGGTAGAGGCGCACCTCCCGGGCGGCGCGCAGGTCGGTCAGCACGGTCTGGAACAGGAACCGGGCCCGGAACAGGCTGGCGCTTTCCTCCACGGCCCGCGCGGTCCGCCGGGACAGTCGCAGTTGGATGAGGAAGTCGGGCACCGCCACGGCGAGCAGGAGCAGACCGGCCGGCGGCCAGAGGGACGTCAGGATCACGGCGAAGCCGCCGATGGTGACGACGTTCTGGGCCGCGTCGACCGCGAACATGACGACCACGTACGGCGCCTGGGTGGCGGCCTGCTGGGCCAGCGCCAGCCGGTCGCGCAGGGCCGGCTGCTCGAACGGGCCCAGCCCGACGAAGGTGTTCAGTTTCCGGTACAGCCGCACGTCGGCGGCGATCGTGATCGCGTTCTGCAGGGCCGTGGTGAAGTATCCGGACACCCGGCTGGCGATCGCCGCCAGCGCGCCCAGGACGGCGATCGCCACGGCGTACCAGGTGGCGGTCGACGGGTCGGCCGAGCGGCCCCCGCCGACCTCGTCAAACAGCAGCTTGGTGAACCACGCGACGCCGATCGGGGGCGCCGCGCCGATGACGACGAGGGCGACCGTGGCGGCGAGCGCCCTGCGGTCCGCGCAGCCCAGTCGCAGGGCGGCTCGCAGCGTGGCCACGTCTCAGGCCAGGACCGGTAGCTGGTGGCTGGAGGTGACGACGACGCCGTCGACGACCGACAGCACGGCGGGGAAGCCCTTGACCCCGAACTCCTTCTCGGCCTGGTCCTCGTTGATGGTCGCCGTGTCGAAGTCGGCCAGGCGGGGCGCCATCTCCACCGTGTCCTCCGGCATGCCGATCATGAACACGAAGGTGTCGTGGCGGTAGCGCCGGGCGTCCGCGGTGAGGGTGTCCAGGATGGTCTGGCACGGTGGACAGGTGGGGGTCAGCATGACCACCGTGCGCCGACCGGCGGTCAGGTCGACGTGCGGGAAGCCGGTGACCTCCAGGCCCGGGGCGGGCAGCACCTCGGGGGCGGCCCCGCCGTCGTGGGCGGTGGCGGTCTGCGTCTCCCGGAGCCGCCGGGCGAGGGCCAGGGTCAGGACGAGGTTGAGCACGGCGACAGCGCCGATCACGGCGATGGCGGCGTAGGCGAAACCCGGCATGGAAACTCCTCAGCGAGTCAGCGGGGGGTGGGGGCCGCGCCGACGGCGCGGCCCCCGAGGATGAGCCAGGTCAGCAGGCGCCGACCTTCTTGGTGTAGCAGATCGGCGACGACGTCGTGACCGAGCACACGCCGGTGCAGGACAGGGTGCTCCGCCGGTAGTAGCGGAAGTACGAACCGCCCGAGCAGTAGCCGTTGGACACCGCGCAGCACGACTGGCCGTGCTCCGGCACGCAGGCGCCGGCCACCTCGCGGCCGAGCACCTTGCTGAGCATCGCGTCGCCGACGCGGTTGATGAGCTTGGTCATGGCAGACCTCCTTGGTGGGTGACTGCCATCACTGTGCTGGGTGCCGCTGCGCGCGCCCTGCGCTCCTACTGCGCGCCGGCTGCGCTCCGCCAACGCGTCAGCGATTCGCGCAGGTCGTCGGCGTACGCGGAGTCGAAGTGCTCGAAGATGTGCAGCGCCTCCTCGCCCAGCGCGACGGCCCGGTCGTGCCTGCCGAGGGTGGCCTGCGCCCGCGCGAGCAGGTGCAGCGAGTTCGCCAGCGGGAACGGCTGCCCGACGCCGCGCAGCATCGCCACCGAGCTCTCCAACTCCACCACCGCCCGGTCCGCGTCGCCCTCCTCGAGGTGCGCCTTGCCGAGCAGCCGCCGGGAGATCGCCTCGCCCCACTCGTGACGCAGCTCGTGGAACGCCAGCACCGTACGCCGCAGCAGCCGCCGTGCCGCCTCGCCGTCGCCGGCCGCGAGGTGCGTCGCGGCCAGCGCCTGCTCGGCCGTGGTCATGCTCATCCGGTCGCCGAGCCGGCGCGCGGCGGCCACCGCCTGCCGAAGCTGCTCCACGGCTGGCGGCCACTGCTCGGCGTGCCGGTGCAGCAGCCCGATGGTCTCCCGCGCGAGCGCCTCGCCCCACAGGTCGCCGTCGTCGACGAAGACCCGCAGGGCCGCGGCGCAGGCCTCCAAGGCGAACGGGGAGGTGAGCCGGTACTGCCCCTGCTGCATGCCGAGGGCCAACAGCACGTGCCCACCGACGCGGCCGACCGGCCAGTGCGTGGCGCACAGCCGCACCATCACCAGCAGTGCGGCGTCCGCCTCCCGCAACCTACCGAGGTGGCGGCAGCACAGCGAGTAGCCCTGCAGGGCGACGAGGCGGTGCACCACCCACCGCCCGCGGCCGGCCCGCTGCGCCGCGCGCAGCAGCGGCACGGCTTCGGCGTGCCGGTTCAGCGACCGGTACGCCGTGCCCAGGTGCAGCCGCAGCGACATCCGGGTCGCCGACGGCAGCTCGGCATGGTGGTCGAGCACGGCGCGCAGACAGTCGACCAGTTCGGGCAGGTGTTGGCTGCGCATCGTCGCGAAGTTGCCCATCGTGCAGGCCAACCGCCCCGCTAGGTCGACGGCGCCCAGCCGCAGCAGGTCCTGCACCGCCGCGACCAGGTTCTCCCGCTCCGCCTCGAACCAGTCGACGGCCTCCCAGGCGTCGAGCGCCGGCCCCGCGTCGGCCACCGGCAGAGCCCCGCAGGGCAGCGACGCGTCGGCCCGCTCGGCGTACGCGTGCAGCCGTGCGTACCAGGCGACGACCTCGTCGACGGGGACCTCGGTGCGTTCCCGGGCGACGAGCCTGACCAGGTCGTGCATGCGTACCCGGCCGCTGGCGTCGTCGGTCAGCAGGTGGGCCCGGCACAGCTGCTCCAGCAGCGGCTCCGTGGTCTCGTCCCACATGCCGAAGCTGCGCAGCGACGTGCGGCTGAGCACCGCGAGCAGCCGCGCGGCGGGCTGCGGCAACCGCTCGAACCCGACGGTGAAGCTGCTGCGCACGTCGAGCCCGTCGAGGGAGAGTTCGTCGAGGCGGCGTCGCTCGTCGCGCAGCCGCTCGCGCAACCGCGCCACGGTCATCGCCTCCCGCTCGGCCAGCCGCACGCCAGCGATTCGCAACGCCAGCGGCAGGCGACCGCACAACTCCACGACGTCGGCGGCGGCCCCGGCCTCCCGGTCGATTCGTTCGCCGCCGGCGAGCCCGGCCAGCAGGTCCAGGCCGTCGTCGATCGGCAGCACGTCGAGCGGGACGACCTCGGCGCCCGCCAGCCCCGGCAGCGCCCCCGTGCTCGTGACGACAGCGCTGCCGCCAGGCGGCAGCAGCGGACGCACCTGCGCCGCGTCCGCCGCGCTGTCCAACATCACCAGCAAGGTCTGGTCGGCGAGCACGGAGCGGTACAGCGCCGCACGCTCCTCGGCTGCCGCCGGGATGGCCTCGCCGGCCACGCCGAGGGCGCGCAGGAACGCGCCGAGCACCGTGCCGGGCTGCGCCGGTTCCGGGGTGTTGCCGCGCAGGTCCGCGTAGAGGCACCCCCCGGGGAAGCGGTGCCGGCTCTCATGGGCCGCGCGCAGCGCCAGCGTGGTCTTGCCCGTTCCCGCGAGCCCGGTCACGACGATCACCTGGGCGACCCCGGCGACCGTCGGGGTGCGCCCCAGCAACGACAGCAGCAGCCCCAGCTCCTTGTCCCGCCCGACGAAGTCACCGGTGACTCCGGGAAGCTGGTTGGGGCGCACCCACCCCCGCGGGGGCGTCTCCTGCTCGCTGCCGAGGATCTCCCGGTGCAGTTGCCGCAGCTCCGGCCCCGGGTCGATGCCGTGCTCCTCCGCCAGCACCCGGACCCCGGCCCGGTACACGGCGAGCGCCTCCGCCTGTCGGCCGCTGCGGTGCAGGGCCACCATCAGCTGGCCGCGCAGCCGCTCCCGCAGGGGTCGGTCGCGGACCAGCGTGGTCAGCTCCGGCACGAGTTCCCGGTGCAGGCCGAGCGAGAGCAGTGCCTCGGCGCGCAGCTCTGTCGCGTGCTCGCGCAGCTCACGAAGCCGATCGCGCTCGTACTCGACGAGCCGCGACCCGACGTCGACGAACGCGTCGTCGCGCCAGCGCGCCAGCGCCCGGTCGAGCAGCTCCACGGCGCGGCGGGCATCGGCGGTGGCCGCGGCGGCCCCTACCTCGGCGGCGAACTCCGCCGAGTCGACGACCGCCACGGGGTTCAGCTGGTAGCCGGGCGAGCGGGTGAGGATCAGCTCCGGCTTCGCGCCGCGGCGGACCGAGGCGACGACCGCCTGGACCCGGTTGCGCGCCCCCGTGGGCGGATCGTACGGCCAGAGCCCGTCGATCAGGCGGTCGACGGAGACGATGCGTCCGTGGTGGGCCGCCAGGCTCGCGACGAGTGCCCGCTCCAGCGGGGCGAGCGACACGGCCACCCCGTCGATGCTCACCTCGATCCGCCCGAGGATGCCGATCCGATACCCGCGCACCGCGCAAAGCTAGCGCGGTCTGCGCCCTTCGTGACCGGACGTCCGGAACCCTCCCGGCGCGGAAAGCGCTTGTCACGACGTTCCGGCCCGAAGATCGTGACCAGAGCCACTGTCGGCCCGGTCGCGGGTGGCCGGTCCGGCGCGGTCACCGCGACGGGACCCTCACGCACCGTGCCGACCGGGTGTCATGCCGGGCCGGCGTCCCGTGTACTGCGGGGGCGGGGTCGTAGCGCGAGCCGTCGTCAGGACGCCGTGCGGATCCGGCGATCTTGGGATTCGTCCATTGTGGGATGATGGCGGCCCGTGCGCGCGGTCTCCGCGCGCCAGAGCAATTGGAGGTACGGGTGCGCGGATCAGCGCGACGACTGGCCGTCTCGATCGTTGCCGCTACCGTCGCGGCGGTGGGGCTCGCCTCGCCCGCCCGGGCGGCGACGAACCCGTTCACCGCGGCGCAGGCGTGCAACAACGACTTCGGTGGCTCGTGGGCGTACGCGAGTGACGGCCACCGGTCGATCAACGCCTCCGACGGCACGAAGGTGGGCGACGTCTACCTGTTGTACAACGGCGCGACCGGCTACAACTGCGTCGTCACCCTCAAGCGGGTGGCCCTCGGCTCGACGACCGGGCTGGCGGCGGGCATCCGGGTGGAGGGCGGTTCCTGGGTGGAGGACTCCGGGAACTACAAGTACTACGCCGCCATCCAGCGCTCCGCCGTCGACAAGTGCGTGATGTACCGCGGCGAGGTCATGTACTTCACCAGTTGGCAAATCGCCGGCCGGTACAGCTGGGGCAACTGCGGCTGAGCCCTGGACACGACCATGCCCGGCCGGTGCACCGGCCGGGCATTTGTGATCGCTTCGGTCAGATCAGCCAGCGGTTCTTCTGCACGAAGGGCAGCTTGGCCCACTGCCGACCCAGGCCCCAGGTGTGCCCGGCGTAGGTCAGGGCCAGCACGACGGCACCGATCGCGTAGACGAAGTGGTAGTCGGTGACCGGGTTGGTGGAGCCGCTCGGCTTGCCTGCGCTGGTGTGCTGGGCGAGCGGCCATTCAGCTGCCCACATCATGGCCATCATGACGCCGGCCGCCGCCGCGGCCAGGCGCATACCGATGCCGAGGAGGAGCGCGAGGCCGATACCGAGCAGGCCGAGCATGAACGCCCAGTTGGCCCAGGCGTCGCCGGCGATGCTGTGGAAGAAGCCCTGCAGCGGTCCCACCTCGACATTGGCCAGGAAACCCTTGGTCGGTGACCCACCGTTGACCCACGACTTCGCCGCAGGCGTCGCGTAGCCAAAGCCGAAGGTCTTGTCCAGGAACGCCCACAGGAAGACGAACCCGGTGGAGATTCGCAGCACGGCGAGGGCCCGGGCGGCGGTCTTGGTGAGCATGGCCCCGGGCGCCTCGACGTGTTCGAGGTGCGCCGCGTGGCGACGGTCGATGGTGGTCATCGTTCCTCCTCCATTGTTTCTTCCGCCCCTGACTCTGCTCCGGTCGACGCTTCGCCGCCCGGGTCGAACCACCCGACTCGCACGGGACCAAAGTCCTGACCGCTCGGCCGAGGTGCGAGGGTGTCACGGCAGCGGTTGCGCGTTCCCGGACACGGCGGCACTCCGTTCGGCGAGATGGCGTTTGATAGGTATGCGGTACAGCAACCTGGTGGCGCTGGGCGGCCCGACGTCGTCGAATCCTTCTGTTGTCGGCCCCCGGCACCACCGACCCGGGGCAGCACGGACAAGCCGGAGTGTCCTTGGGGACCTGAGTTGAGAAGGCTTTATGAGTGGCCGCATCAGCCACCGGCTGGAATGGACGTTCGCCGAGCCTCGGGTGCGGGGCGTCCGAAGCGGCCGGAAGGATCACAGGATGACGTCCCGCACGATGCGCGCCGTGGGTGTGACGAGCTGATTGAGGGCGGCGATGTCGGGCAGGTCGCCCAGAATCGTGGTCACCACGGCCGCGGCCGGCAGCGGAGCCACCAGCGGGCCGGCAGCGGAGCCACCAGCGGGCCGGCGGACTGGAGGCTGGTCCGGCCGACGAGGCGGCGTCGGCTGCGTGCCGCCCTCCGGCGATCGCCCGGATGGGGTAACCGTTCTCAACCGCCGGTCGGGACCCGCCAGGTCAATGTTGTCCCGGTACCTTCGCGTGCGGCGCTTACCTCGAAGCTGCCGCCCAGATCTTGGGCTCGTTCGCCCATGTTGACGACACCGCCGCGGGCGAGGGTCGGGTCGAAGCCTTTGCCGTCGTCCTCGATGCACATGACGACTTCGCCGTCAGCGGCCCGCAACGAGACCCGGGCATTGGTGGCTTCGGCGTGCCGGGCGATGTTCGACAGGGCTTCGCGGAGTACGGCGATCAGTTCGGGCTTGATGTCGTCGGGAATGGCGCTGTCCACCGGTCCGGAGGTGTCCAGGACGGGCCGGAATCCGAGCGTCTCGGCTGCCGTGGCCACCGCCTCGTTCACTTCGGCGCGCAGGGACGGGCCGGTCGGGGTGCGAAGTTCGAAGATTGAGCGGCGGATGTCCCGGATGGTGGCGTCGAGGTCGTCGACGGCGGCGTTGATGCGCTTGGCTACCTCCGGCCTGACGGCCTGGTGCACAGCGCCCTGTAGCTGCATGCCGGTGGCGAACAGCCGCTGAATGACCACGTCGTGCAGGTCCCGGGCGATGCGCTCCCGGTCCTCGAGTAACACGAGCTGCTGACGTTCCTCCTGAGCCCGGACCCGTTCGAGGGCCAGGGCCGCCTGCCCAGCGAAGGTCGACAGCTGTGCGGCGTCCTCGTCGCCGGATGATTGCCCGGGTGGTTGAGCCACGATGAGCACGCCGTGCAGGGTGTCCGGGCCGGCGAGCGGGACGGCCATTGCCGGACCGTCCGGCACCGGCCACGGCCACTCGATGGCGGCACGAAGGTTTTCCACGGCCCGGAACTTCTCCTTCCCGAACGCTGCGGCGGTGGCCGGCTCCACGGGAACGAGCTTGCCAGCGAGTTGGCCGTACGACGGATCGGCGCCGTCGGCCACCTCGATTGAGTATCTGGCGTTGATCTCGTCGTAGAGCATGACCATGACGAGCTGGGAGCCGGACACCTCACGGGCGCGCCGGGCAATCAGCCGTAGCGCCTCGGTGCGCTGGACGGTGCCGAGGAGCACGCTGGTGATCTCAGCGGTGGCGGCGAGCCAGCGTTCGCGGCGCTGGGCCAGTTCGTAGAGCCGGGCGTTGTCGATGGCCACTCCGGCTGCCGCGGCCAGCGCGACGACGATCTCCTCGTCGTCCTGGCTGAACTCGTCGGCGCCCTGTTTCTCGGCGAGGTAGAGGTTGCCGAAGATTTGGTCGCGGGTGCGAACCGGCACGCCGAGGAAGCTGTGCATCGGGGGGTGGTGCGGCGGGAAGCCGTACGAGTCGGGGTGCTTGGTGATGTCGGGCAGCCGCACCGGGCGTGGGTCGGTGATCAGCAGGCCGAGGATTCCGCGGCCGTGCGGCAGGTCACCGATCCCGGCGTGCACCGCCGGGTCGATGCCGTGGGTGATGAAATCGCTCAGGTCGGTGCGATCGGCGCCGAGTACGCCGAGCGCGCCGTAACGGGCGCCGGCGAGTGCGCACGCTGCCCCCACGATGCGCTGCAGGGTGCTGCGCAGGTCCAGATTCGTGCCGATGCCCACGACAGCGTCGAGCAGCGATCGCAGGCGCTCCCGGCTCGTCATCACCTCGCCGACCCGGTCGAGCATCTCCTGCAAGAGTTCGTCGAGCCGGACACGGGAGAGCGGGCTGAGCCCGAGCGACGGCCGTTCGATCCGGTCTTCCGCCGATGGATGGTCCACCATGACGCTGAGACTAGCGCGGACCACGGAACCGGCCGGACGGCCACGTCCGGCCGCGGGGGCGTGGCCGGACGTGGTGTGGCGTTCACAACTGCGCCTGGCGTCAGATGAGCCAGCGGTTCTTCTGGACGATGGGCAAGGAGGCCCACCACCTGCCTAGTCCCCAGGTTTGGCCGGCATAGGTCAGCGCCAGGACGATGCCGGCGAGGCCGTAGATGATGTGGTAATCCACGATCGGGTTGGTCGACCCGCTGGGTTCGCCACCGCTGGTGGTCTTGTCGAGCGGCCACTCGGCGGCCCACATGAGCAGCATCATGAGCGCGCCGCCGCCGGCAGCGAGGCGCATGCCGATGCCCAACGTGAAGGCGAGGCCGATGGCGAGCAGGCCGAGCATGAACGCGCAGTTGGCCCAGGCGTCGCCGGCGATGCCGTGGAAGAAGGTCTGCAGCCAGCCGGGGCCGACCTCGACGCCGGACAGGAAGCCCTTGGTGGGCGAGCCGCCGTTGATCCAGGCCCGTTCCGTGGTGGTGGCGAAGCCCCACCCGAACAGCTTGTCGAAGAACGCCCACAGGAAGACGAAGCCCGTGGCGATGCGCAGCACGGCCAGCGCTCGGGCCGCGGTCTTCGGGAGCATGGCGCCGGGGGCCTCGACGTGCTCCAGTTGAGTGGCGGTGCCCCAGCCGATGGTCCTCATGGTGCCCTCCTTCATCGATGTCTGTGCCTCGAGAATGCACCGGTTCAGGGCGCGCATCCCGAGCCCATCTACCTGATGTGAACGGGACGAAGGTCCCGTCCTGCTGTGCGCCGGGCGGCGTATTCATCGACGGTGGAGCGCGACGTGGCCGGCGGCCGACCGGGACCAACAGCCCGGCCGATGGTGCCCGGAGACCGTGCCACCGGCCGGTGCCGTGGGCCTACCGTGCTGTCATGCGTAGCGACGTGTCGAATCCTCGGAACCCGCCGGTCGTGGTCGCCGTGAACGGCTCGCGCATCGGGCCGGCTCTGGTTGATCTCGCGGCCGCCGAGGCGGCCCTGTACCGAGCCCCGCTGCTCATCGTGCATGTCTGGCCCGGCCGGTACACCGGCGCCTATCGCGGACGTGGGGCCGTGGCGTCACGGGCCGACGCGCAACGGCTGCTCGACTTGTCGGCGCGCCGGGCGCGGTTGCTGCGGGCAGACATACCGGTCACGAGCTACCTCTTCGACGGCGGTGCCGCCTTCGTGCTGACCGAGGCGTCCTGGTCCGCCCGCCTGCTCGTGCTCGGGCACCGAGATGAGTCGTATGCGCGGCCGACGTGGGGCTCGACGACCGCGTACCTGGCACACCACACCGCTTGTCCGCTGATGATCCACGGCGGCGCGGCCCCGTCCCAGGGGCCGGTCGTGGTGGCGGTCTCGGCCCGGCCGGAGGGCAACGCCACGCTCGGATACGCCTTCGCGCGGGCCGCCCTGGTGGGCGCACCACTGGTGGCGATGCACATGTGGACGAGGCCCGGCGCCGTAGACGGAGTTCCGCCCGCTGTTCGCCCAGGAGCGTACGTCGAGGAACGTGCGGCTGCGGAAAAGGCGCTGGCCGAGTCGTTAGACGACTGGACGGCACGCTTTCCCGACGTGGCTGTCGAACGCGTGGTCGTCAATGACTCCGATATGGAGTACGCCGTCGGACGCGCCCTGCGGCGCGGTCGCCTCATGGTGGCCGGAATCGGGCTGAGCGGCAGCTTCGCCGAGCTCCTCTGCAATGCCCGGGAGGCCCGGGCGGGTCTGCGCAGGACGAGCCCGACCATCCTGATCCCACGAATGGGCGTTGCCGCGGACACGGTCGCCACATCGTCGCGGGCGCATGTCCGCAGCGTGCTCGATGCCATCGACACATCCGCCATAACCGGGTCCAAGGGTCCGGGGAACGGTGCACGCGCCGCGACAGTCTGAACGCTGTTTCGGATGGCTGAGGAGCACCGCCCGGTTACCGCGATGGGGTGCCGCGCTGCTGGCTACGGCGGGGCCGGTGGTCCTCCCGCTGCAACGGGACCCCCAGGGTCCACCGCGGCCGGTGCATCAGTCGCACTGTGCTCGACGAAATCTGCGGGCTGGACCCGGTGCCGTTCGAATACCGCCGCCGGTCCGTCAGCTCTGACGGACGACGACGTCGGCGACGTCCCGTCGCGGGGTGGGTCGTCCGGGCGTGCCGTAGCCGATGCGCAGGGCGAGCTGCGGGTATCCGGTCCGGCCGAGGGAGCGCCGTAGCTGGTCGCGGGCGGCCGGTACCTCGATCGGTTGGGAGATCATTGAGGTGGCCAGGCCGGCGTCGGTCGCGGTGAGCAGGACCTTCTGCAGGGCCTGGCCGGCGTTGATCTGGTCCGCCGGCCCGTCGCCGGCCACGCCGAGGACGCCGAGCAGCGGTTCGGGTTCGTGCTCACGGCCGGGCGCGCGGCGCCGGTTGCCGAAAGCCCGTTGCGGCAGCAGGTCGTGCGGCTCGGGCAGGGGTGCGCCAGCGCCTACCGGAACGCCGTCGGACGCGTCGTCGGCCTGGATCCAGCTGATCAGCTCGGCCTGGTACCGGGCGTCGCGGCGCAGCACCCGGTCGGCGCTGCCGGCGATCTCAGCGAAGCCGGCCAGGGCGGTCATGCCGACCAGCAGGTCGAGCCACGCGGATTCGCTGCGCGCGGCGTCGATGAGGCGGATGCGAGCGTCGGCCGGCACGGGATCGGGCCGAAACGGCGCCCGGTTGCTGTGCCGGCGGCCGATGGCAGCGTACAGATCCTGCTCGGTGTAGGTCGGTGGCCTTTCCGGGCCGGGGATGAGTCGGGCGATCACGGCGGATTCGACGGAGTGGGGGCGCGTGTGCACCTCGGCGGGCCGGCTACGCATGGCGAGGGCGAGGCGGGCGTTGTAGGTGGCGGCGCCGCATGCCAGGCGGATCGCCCAGCCGGACCGGTCTGCGACGGCGAGCTGCCGGTCCCGGTCGGCGACGACCTCGATGGTGCCGTCACGCAGTCGGAACAGCCACGGCTGGCTGTTGTGCATCGACGGCGCGCGGATGCCGGCCTCGGCGGCCGCTTGCAGGTCCGCGTCGCGGTAACCGTTCATAGCGGGTCTCCTTCGCGTTGGTCGAGGGGAACGACGACAACCGGGCACGCTGCCTCGGTTGCCACGGTCAGGGGGTACGTCGTCGCGACGCGACGGTCTTCCTCGGACCCAGATCGGCATGCCACGGTCGGCCAGGCGGTGCGCGAACCGCACGGTCGGCGTCAGCCTCCCGGTGCGGGTCACGGCCCGGTAGGTGGCCGGGTCGCCGGACTTGATGTCGAGTAGTACCAGGTCGGTGGCGTCGAGCAGTGCGTCGTCGGTGCGGTCGCCGAGCAGACCGCTGGTGTCCAGGGCGGTGTGCAGCCGCATCTCTTTGCACTGGCGCAGCACCTCGCGGGTGAAGGCGGGCTGTTGCAGCGGTTCGCCGCCGCTGAGGGTGACGCCGCCGTGGGCCACCTTCAGGAAGCGTTCGTAGCGGCGGATCTCGGTGAGCAGGTCGTTGACAGAGGTGGGTCGGCCGAAACGGCGGTACTGGGTGTCGGGGCTGTGGCAGTAGAGGCAGCGCAGCGGGCAGCCGGCCAGGAACGCGACGAACCGGGTGCCCGGCCCGTCCACTCCGAGTGGAGATGTCGAAGGAGTGGAGCGAGCCGGTCACCTGCGCCGTGACGGTGGTCATCACAGCGATCCGTGGAAGGTCCGGGAGATGACGTCGCGCTGCTGATCGGGAGTGAGCTTGACGAAGTTCACCGCGTACCCGGAGACCCGGATGGTCAGCTGCGGGTACTTCTCCGGGTGGACCATGGCGTCTTCGAGCGTCGCCCGGTTCAGCACGTTGACGTTCATGTGGAAGCCGCCGCTGTCGGTGTAGCCGTCGAGCACTCCGGCGAGGTTGGTGATCCGTTCGTCGCGGGCGTGGCCGAGGCCGTCCGGAGCGACGGTGATCGTCAGCGAGATCCCGTCGCGCGCGCGGCGGTACGGCAGCTTGGCGACCGACAGCGCGGCGGCGACCATGCCGTGCCTGTCGCGGCCGTTCATCGGGTTCGCGCCCGGCGCGAACGGCTCACCCGCGCGCCGCCCATCGGGCGTGTTGCCGGTGTGCGTGCCGTAGACCACGTTCGAGGTGATCGTGAGAATCGAGAGCGACGGCTCGGCACCCCGGTAGGTGGGCTGGCGCCGGATCTTGGCCATGAATCGTTCGACCAGATCGACGGCGATCGCGTCGACGCGGTCGTCGTTGTTGCCGAAGGCAGGGAAGTCGCCGTCCACGGCGTAGTCGACGGCCAGACCGTTCTCGTCGCGCAGGACCTTGACGTGGGCGTGCCTGATGGCGCTCAGGCTGTCCACGGCGACCGACAGGCCCGCGATGCCGGTGGCGAGGAAGCGGTGCACCGGGTAGTCGTGCAGGGCCATCTCGATGCGCTCGTAGGCGTACTTGTCGTGCATGTAGTGGATGACGTTGAGCGCGTCGACGTAGGTCTCGGCCAGCCAGTCCAGAGTCCGGTCGTACGCGGCCAGGACCTCGTCGTAGTCGAGCACGTCGTCGGTGATCGGCTCGGCGACGAAGACCCGCTCGCCGGTCATCTCGTCGCGGCCGCCATTGATCGCGTACAACAGGGCCTTGGCGAGGTTGGCGCGCGCGCCGAAGAACTGCATGTCCTTGCCCACCCGCATGGCGGACACACAGCAGGCGATGGCGGTGTCGTCGCTGTACGCAGGCCGGATCAGGTCGTCGTTCTCGTACTGGATGGCGCTCGTGTCGATCGAGACCTGGGCGCAGAACCGCTTGAACCCCTCGGGCAGCGCCGGCGACCACAAAACGGTCAGGTTCGGCTCCGGGGCCGGACCCAGGTTGTACAGGGTCTGCAGGTAGCGGAAGCTCGTGCGGGTGACCATCGGTCGGCCGTCGCAGCCGATCCCGCCGAGCGCCTCGGTCACCCAGGTCGGGTCGCCGGAGAACAGCTGGTCGTACTCGGGCGTGCGCAGGAACCGGATGATCCGCAGCTTGATGACGAAGTCGTCGACCAGCTCCTGCGCCTCCCGCTCGGTGAGCCGGCCCTCGACGATGTCGCGCTGCAGGTAGACGTCGACGAACGTGGCGGTCCGGCCCAGCGACATCGCCGCGCCGTTCTGCTCCTTGGTGGCCGCCAGGTAGGCGAAGTACAGCCACTGGATCGCCTCGCGGCCCGTGCTCGCCGGGCCCGAGATGTCGCGACCGTACCGGCTGGCCATGAGTCGCAGCTCCTCCAGCGCCCGAATCTGCTCGGCCAGCTCCTCACGGTCGCGGATCACGTCCTCCGACGACAGATGAGCGTCGAGCGACGCCTTGACCGCCTGGCGCTCGGCGATCAGGTGGTCCACCCCGTACAGCGCGACGCGCCGGTAGTCGCCGATGATCCGGCCCCTGCCGTACGCGTCCGGCAGCCCGGTGATGATGTGCGAGCGGCGGGCGGCCTTCACGTCGGCCGGATAAGCGTCGAAGACCCCGTCGTTGTGCGTCTTGCGGTACCGGCTGAAGATCGCTTGCACGGCCGGGTCGAGGGTGAAGCCGTACGCCTCGAGACCGGCCTCCACCATCCGCAGCCCACCGTTCGGCATGATCGCGCGGCGCAGCGGCGCGCTGGTCTGCAGGCCCACGATGAGCTCATCGTCCTGGTCGAGGTAGCCCGGCTCGTGCGCGGTGATCGTGGATGGGGTGTGGGCATCCACGTCGTAGACCCCGCGACGGCACTCCTCGACGAACATGTGCCGCAGTTGCCGCCAGATCCGCTCGGTACGGTGCGTCGGCCCGGCCAGGAACTCCGGCCCGCCGGTGTACGGCTCGAAGTTGTCGTGGATGAACGCGCCGACGTCGATCGTCTCGCGCCAGCCGGTGCCGTGGAACCCGCGCCAGGCTTCGTGGGATGTGGTGGCCATGGTCCCTCCTTCGTCTCCTCCAGCCTCGCCGAGTGACAACCTGTGGTTTAAGGGCCAGAGGTCCCGGACGGGTCGGGACCGTCCGGGACCTCCGGGTGTGGGCGCGATCTCGTCGGCCCTGTGGGTGGTCTACGTGGTGGCATCCACGGCCGGCACGAAGCGTCCGTCGATGTAGGCGCCGATCTCCCGATCGCCACGGCGCACCGGTGTCACCGTCGTCGTCTAGCGGCTGTCCGAGCCGGCCACCGCGCTCGCGGCACGACCGGCCTCGAGCCGGGCGATCGGTACCCGGAACGGCGAGCAGGAGACGTAGTCCAAGCCGGCGTCGTGGAAGAATCGCACAGAGGCCGGATCGCCACCGTGCTCACCGCAGACCCCGACGGTGAGATCGGGCCGGACGGCTCGGCCCCGCTGGACGGCGGCGCGGACCAGCTCGCCCACGCCGTCGCGGTCGATGCTCTCGAAGGGTGAGATCGAGAAGATGCCCAGCTCGAGGTACCGGCCGAAGAACGCGCCTTCCACGTCGTCGCGGGAGAAGCCCCACGTCATCTGGGTCAGGTCGTTGGTGCCGAACGAGAAGAACTCGGCGACGGTGGCGATCTGCCCGGCGGTCAGTGCGGCCCGGGGCACCTCGATCATGGTGCCGAGCCGGATCGGCGGAGCGCCGGGCACGCTCGCCAGCACCGACTCCGCTTCCGCGCGTACCGTCTCGAGTTCTTGAACCGCTCCGACCAGCGGAACCATGATCTCCGGCCGCGGGTCGCCGCCGGCGGCGACCCGGGCGGCCGCGGCCTGCGCGATCGCGCGGACCTGCATGGCGAACAGACCGGGGATCACCAGGCCCAGGCGTACGCCGCGCAGCCCGAGCATCGGGTTCTGCTCGTGCATCCGCCGCACCGCCGTCAGCAGCGCACCGTCATGGCCCGGGTCCACGCCGAGCGCGTCCGCGCGGGCCACCCGGGCGGTCAGCTCCTGCAACGGGGGCAGGAACTCGTGCAGCGGCGGGTCGATGAGCCGCACGGTCACCGGCAGCCCGTCCATCGCGTCGAACAACTCCTCGAAGTCGGCCCGTTGCAAGGGCAGCAGCGCCTGGAGGGCGCTGGCGCGCGCGGCGTCGTCCTCGGCCAGGATCAGCCGCTCGACCAGCCGGCGGCGCTCGCCGAGGAACATGTGCTCGGTGCGGCACAGGCCGACTCCGGTGGCGCCGAAGCGGCGGGCACGGGCGGCGTCGGCGCCGGTGTCGGCGTTGGCGTGCACCTCAAGCCGGGCCTGGTGATCCGCGTGGATCATCAGCCGCTCCATCGCGGAGAGCAGCGGGTCGTCGTGCGCCGTCAGTTCGCCCTCGAAGTACCGCACCACCGCGGAGGGCCGCACGGCGACCGACCCGGGGTAGACCTTTCCGGTGGTGCCGTCGATCGAGATGACGTCACCAGCGTGCAGGGTGCGGCCCGCCACGGTGACCGAGTCGCCGTCGACGCGCAGTTCCTCGACTCCGCAGACGCACGTCTTGCCCATGCCGCGTGCGACCACCGCAGCGTGCGACGTCTTGCCACCGCGCGAGGTCAGGATGCCCTGAGCAGCGATCATGCCGGGCAGGTCGTCGGGGGTGGTCTCCCGGCGCACCAGGATGACCGGCTCGGTCGCCGCCACCGCGGAGGCGGAGTCGAAGACGATCGCGCCGACGGCCGCGCCCGGAGAGGCCGGCACGCCGGTGGTCAGGGGCGGGGGAGCGGCGGTGGTGTCGAAGTTGGGAAACATCAGCTGGGCCAGTTGCTCGCCGGTGACCCGCTGCAATGCCTCGTCCAGGGTGATGCAGCCCTCGTCGACCAACTGGGCGGCGATGATGAACGCGGCGGCTGGCGTGCGCTTGCCGACCCGGGTCTGCAGCATCCACAACGTGCCATTCTCGATGGTGAACTCGATGTCGCACAGGTCGCGGTAACGCTGTTCGAGCCGCTGCATGATCAACAGTAGCTGCCGATAGCTGGCTGGATCGACGGCGGCGAGCTCGGCCAGCGGCACGGTGTTGCGGATCCCGGCGACCACGTCCTCTCCTTGGGCGTTGCGCAGATAGTCGCCGTAGACGCCGCGCCGGCCGGTGGCCGGGTCCCGGGTGAAGGCGACCCCGGTGCCGGAGTTCGTCCCCTGGTTGCCGAAGACCATCGCCATGATGTTGACCGCCGTGCCCAGGTCCTGCGGGATGCGCTCCTGCCGGCGATACAGGACGGCGCGTTCGGCGTTCCACGAGCGGAACACCGCGCCGATCGCCAGGAACAGCTGTTCGTGCGGTGCCTGCGGAAAGGCTCGACCGGTGTGCTCGTGGAACACCTTTTTGTACGCGTGTACCAGGTCCTGCAGTTGAGCCGTGTCGAGTTCCGGGTCCGTCCCGACGCCCGCGATCGACCGCGCGGCCGTCAGTTCCTCCTCGAAAGCTTCGCCTGGAACGTCGAAAACCGTCTTACCGAACATCTGGATCAAGCGCCGGTACGAGTCCCAGGCGAACCGCTCATCCGCGCTCTGCTGGCCGAGGCCGACGACACTCGCGTCGTTCAGGCCGATGTCGAGGATCGTCTCCATCATCCCTGGCATCGAGAACTTGGCACCGGAGCGCACCGACAGCAACAGCGGATCTCTGGGGTCGCCGAAGGTCTTGCCCATCCGATTCTGCATCTGCCGTAGGTGGTGCTCGACCTCGGTGAGCAGGCCCGCGGGCATCGTGCCGGTGCGCAGGTAGGCGCGGCACGCCTCGGTGGTGACGGTGAACCCTGGCGGCACCGGCAGGCCCATCAGGGTCATCTCGGCCAGGTTGGCGCCCTTGCCGCCGAGCAGGTCCTTGAGGTCCTTGTTGCCGTCCGTGAAGTCGTACACGTATCTGGTCATGGCCCTTGGCACCCCTTCCCCTCGCCTCCTTTGTAGACCGGTCGGCGCAGCTCGTCGTAGGGTCGGAGGTCCCGCATCGACGGGCCGCGGCGGGACGCGCTCGGGTAACGGGGTTTGCGGCTCTGAGCTGCGCAATCCGGCTGCCACCGGCACCGGTGGGGAAGCAGTCCGGTGCTCCGGGTCGCCGCCGCGACATGAGGTGACGGATCGGCTGTCGTCCGAAGCGATGATGGAGACGGTGGCGCCGGCCGGCCGGCGCCACCGTCTCGGTGAAGCTCAGCCGCGTGCGGCCCAGTCGCCGAGGGCCCAGTCGCGGACCTCGGGCATGTCCTCCAGGTGCTCCACCACGTACGTCTCGTGGCGGTCGAGCTGACTCTGGCACCACGCCTTGAGGTCCGCAGCGCCGCGTGGGAGGTGCTTGGCGTTGTTGATGGCGTCCATCACCAGGTGGTACCGCGACGCCCTGTTGCGCACCGTCATGTCGAACGGAGTGGTGGTCGTGCCCTGCTCGATAAAGCCGCGGACGCGGAACCGGTCCGCATCGGGGCGGCCGTGCACGAGCTGGTGGATCGCGCCGGGGTAGCCGTGGAAGGAGAACACCACGTCGACGGTGTCGGTGAACAGTTCGGTGAACAAGGTCTCGCCCATGCCGTGTGGGTGGTCCTTGGGCCGGGCCAGAGCCATCAGGTCGACCACGTTGACCACACGGACCTTGAAGCCGGGCAGCCGGTCGCGCAGGATCCGTGCCGCCGCGACCGTCTCCATGGTGACGACGTCGCCGGCGCAGGCGAGGACGATGTCGGGGTCGCTGGTGCCGTCGTCGGTGCCGGCCCAGTCCCAGACGCCCGCGCCGCGGGCGCAGTGCTCGATCGCCTCGTCCATGGAGAGGTACTGCAGTTGCGGCTGCTTGTCGATCACGATCAGGTTGATGTACGACCGCGACCGGAAGCAGTGGTCGGCCACCGACAGCAGGGTGTTGGCGTCCGGCGGCAGGTAGACCCGGGCGACGTCGCCGCGTTGGGTCAGCACCACCTGGATCAGGCCCGGCCCCTGGTGGGAGAAGCCGTTGTGGTCGTTGCGCCACGCCGTCGAAGTGAGCAGCACATTGAGGCTGGGCACCTTCTCGCGCCACGGCAGGTGCTTGGCCTCCTGCAACCACTTGCCGTGCTGCACGGTCTGCGAGGCGCTGACCATGGCAAATGCCTCGTAGGTGGCGAACATGCCGTGCCGGCCGGTCAGGTTGTATCCCTCCAGCCAGCCGTGGCAGTTGTGCTCGCTGAGCACCTCCATGACGCGGCCGTCGCGGCTGATCGCCACATCTTCTGGCGTCACTCGTTCCATGAAGGCGCGGTCAGAGACCTCGAAGACGGAACCGAGCCGGTTGCTGTTGGTCTCGTCTGGGCAGAACAACCGGAACCGGTCGGCGTTGCGGGTGTAGATGTCGCGCATCATCTCGCCCAGCTTGCGTGTCGACTCGGTCCGCTGCTGCGCGGGCCGGGGCACGTCGACCGCGTAGGTACGGAAGTCCGGCAGGTCCAGATCCCGGGTCAGCACGCCGCCGTTGGCGTGCGGGCTGGCGCTCATCCGTAGGTCACCGTCGGGAGCCTGGTCCCGGATCAACGCCACGGGCGCGCCGGCGGAATCGAACAGCTCCTCCGGACGGTACGACTTGAGCCAGCGCTCGAGCAGTGCGAGGTGCTCCGGGTTGTCTTTGACGCCGGACAGCGGCACCTGGTGTGACCGCCACGTCCCGGTGACGGTGATCCCGTCGACGGAGTCCGGCCCGGTCCAGCCCTTCGGCGACCGCAGGACGATCAGCGGCCAGACCGGGCGGGTGCCGTCCCAGGAACCGTCACGGGCGGCGTTCTGGATGTCGCGGATCCTCGTCCAGGCAGTGACCAGGGCGGCGGCGAAGCGGTGGTGCATGCCGGGCAGGTCGGAGCCCTCGACCTCGATGACGTCGTAGCCGTGGCCGCGCAGCAGGGCGCGTACCTCCTCGGGATCCTTGCGCCCCAGCACGGTGGGACCAGAGATCTTCGCGTCGTTGAGGTGCAGGATCGGCAGAACCGCGCCGTCGCGCTCGGGATTGAGGAAGGACACGCCCTTCCAGGAGCCCTCAAGGGGCCCGGTCTCGGCCTCACCGTCGCCCACCACCGCGATGGCCAGCAGGTCCGGGTTGTCCATGACCGCGCCGAACGCGTGGACCAGGACGTAGCCCAGCTCGCCGCCTTCGTGGATGGAGCCGGGGGTGGTCACCGACACGTGCGACGGGACGCCGCCCGGGCTGGAGAACTGCCGGAACAGGCGCAGCATCCCGGCCTCATCCTGGCTGACGTCCGGGTAGATCTCGCTGTAGGTGCCTTCCAGGTAACCGGCGGCCACCAGTGCCGGACCGCCGTGACCCGGACCGGCCAGGTAGATCGCCTGCTGACCGGTGTGCCGGATCAACCGGGAGACGTGCGCGTAGATCAGCGACAGGCCGGGGCTGGTTCCCCAGTGACCGAGCAGGCGTGGCTTGATGTGCTCAGCCGACAGGGGTTCGCGCAGCAGCGGGTTGCCCTGCAGGTAGATCTGCCCGATGGTCAGGTAGTTGTTCGCCCGCCACCACGCGTCCAGACCGGCGAGCTCGGTGTCGTCGAGTTCGGCGAGCGTACGGGATTCGGATACGACCGCGGTCACGTGGTTCCTTTCACAGATCTTGGCTTGTCGGACTTACGCTAGGCCCAGCCGAGGCCGGCCACCCAGGGCCGGAAGCCGTCCGTAAAAGGACTACCGGCCCCCAACTCCGGGACCTCAGGGCCCCACCGGTGTGATCAGGAATATCGGGTACTCCGACGCTATCGCAGCGAACTGCGCTAGTGAAGAATGTCGATCGATCGGGAAATGCGGCCGGGCACCGGGCGCCTTCGCGAGATATTCGCGCAGGATCGGCGCTCGTTGCGCCACGTCGATCTCGACCAGCCGGACCGGCTCGCGCCGGCCACAGCGCAGGGTGGCCGCACCGCCGGCGGCCCGGACGTTGGCTACCCAGTTGGCGCGCCGCCCGAGCATCGAGACCAGGTAGCGCCGCCCGTCATGAATGGTCATCACCAACGGGAAGGCCACTGTCCGCCCGCTCCTGCGGCCGACCACTTCCAGAGTCACCCAGGTTGACGGCGCCAGGAATCCGCTGCTGTGCTGGGCGGCGGCGATCCGGTTGAGTACCCGCGCGAGGCGACCGGGGCGACCGCCCGGGTACATCCGGCTGCGCCATGCTCGTGAAAAGATCACTGGTCGTTCCTCTCCAGTACCTCGGAGAGCGGCCGGCGAGGTGTCACCGCGGCCTGCGGTCCGTATCCGATCCGGATGATCATCTGCGCCCAACGGCCGGCTGCGGTGTCGGTGAGCAGGTCGCGCACCGACGGAACCTCGAGCGGTTGGCTGATGGGTGTGGTGGCCAACCGCAGCCGGGTGGCCGCCAGCAGGACGTGCTGCAACGCCTGACCGGCGCGGACCCAGTCGTTCGGGCCGTCACCGAGCGTCGCGAGCACCGCGATGGTCGGGTGTGCCTCGAAGAGCTCACTTGTCCGCCAGGGTTGCGGATGGACGAGGCCGAAGTCCCGGATCGGCATCCGGTCGAGGGCGTCCCCCGGTCCGATGGCGGCCGCGGGGACGCCGTCGTGGCGGCCCGGCGCGGGCCTCGTCCAGCGGCCCAGCTCGCCGCGGTAGCGGCCGCTCGCGCGCAGCCGGCGCTCGGCCTGGTGCCCGAGTCCCAGGATGGCGTTACGGGTGACCGGACCGGCGATCGTGAGTGCCGTTCCCTGGTCCCGGGCGGCCAGGGTCAGCTCCTCGACCGCGTCGGCGGGCACGGCCGAGTCGGCGAACGGCCACCGGTTGGTGTGCCGCCGGGCGATCGCTTCGGCCAGCGTCGTCACGGTTTCCGGCGGTGCGGCTTCGCGGTCGAGCAGCACCCGGGCCACCAGGTCGGGCGAGTCCGGTTCCGGAAAGAGGAGGTAGGTCGTCCGCCATCCCTGCGCCCGCAGAGCCAGCCGCAAGGTGAACAGGGCCGCACCGACACTGATCAGGAGTTCGCGACCGGACGGGTCCAGCGCGTCGAGTCGGCGGCTGTGGTCCGCGTACACCCGCACTTCCCGGCCGGTGACCCGGAAACGCCATGGCTGGCTGTTGTGCAGCGAAGGGGCGAGCGTCGCCGCCGCCACGCACCGGGCGAGCACGTTGTCGGGTGGCGCGTCGATGGTGACTGCCCGGGTGGAGACGATGTCCGGGTCGGCGAGGAGATCGTCGCCGGGCAGCGTGGCCGCCACCTCGCCTGCGGTGGCTCCCCACGTGAGCCACCGCCCGGGCAGTGGGAGCACTGTTGCCGTCATGGCGTTTCCTCTCTGAGCGAAAGCGGCACCTTCCGCCGGCTCGGTCAGCCGGCGGTCGCTGGTTGGTAGTACGCGGCGCGTATCAGTTCCTGCATGTCGGCGAGCATCGGCATCCGGGGATTCGCGGGCGCGCACTGGTCCTCGTACGCGTTGAGCGCCTGCTGCGGCAGCGCCGTGAGGAAGGCCCGCTCGTCCACGCCGACAGCCGCGAACGAGGGTTCGATACCGACCTCGTCCCGCAGCTTCTCGATCGCCGTGGCCAGAGCTTCGACCGCTTCGGCGTCCGTCGCCGTGGGCAGCCCGAGGGTGCGGGCGATGTCGGCGAAGCGTTGCGGCGCCCGGTAGCTCTCGTACCTGGGCCAGCCGGTGAGTTTGCTCGGCACGGCCCCGTTGTAGCGGATGACGTGCGGAAGCAGAATCGCGTTGGTGCGCCCGTGTGCGATGTGGAAGGTGGCGCCCAGGGTGCGCGACATGGCGTGCACGATGCCGAGGAAGGCGCTGCCGAACGCCATACCGGCGATCGTCCCGGCATTGTGCATCTTGTCGCGAGCCTGCGGGTCCGCAGCGCCGTGCCGCACAGCGCGGGCGAGGTTGCCGAAGATGAGCCGGATGGCGTGCAGGGCCAGGCCGTCGGTGAAGTCGCTGGCGTAGACGGACACGTAGGACTCGATCGCGTGGGTGAGCGCGTCGAAGCCGCTGTCCGCGGTGACCACCGCCGGCAGGTCGGCGGCCAGCACCGGGTCGACGATCGCCACACTCGGCGTGAGGGCGTAGTCGGCGAGCGGGTACTTCTTGCCGGACGCGGTGTCGGTGATGACGGCGAACGGGGTGACCTCGGCCCCGGTGCCGGAGGTGGTCGGGATGCACACGAGTTGGGCCAGCGTGCCGAGGGTGGGGAACTTGAACGCGCGTTTGCGGATGTCGAAGAACTTTTCCCGTAGATCGGCGAAGACCACCTCGGGGTGCTCGTAGCGCAGCCACATCACCTTGGCGGCGTCCATCGCCGAACCCCCGCCGAGGGCGATTATGGTGTCCGGCCGAAACGAACGCATCAATTCGGCGCCACGGTCGACGGTGCCCACGCTGGGCTCCGGCTCGACGTCGTCGATGATCTGCAGAGCCACCTGCTCGCGGCGGCGGTGCAGCACGGACAGCACGCGGTCCACGTACCCCAACTTGGTCATGGTGTGGTCGGTGACCATCGTGACCCGGTGCACGTCGGGCATGTCGGCGAGGTAACGGATCGCGTTCGGCTCGAAGTAGATCTTCGGCGGAACCTTGAACCACTGCAGATTGTTCGTACGCCGGGCGACCCGCTTGATGTTGATCAGGTCGACGGCGGTGACGTTGTGCGACACCGAGTTGTGACCGTAGCTGCCGCAGCCCAGCGTCAGCGACGGCAGGAAGGCGTTGTACATGTCGCCGATGCCGCCCTGCGAGGCCGGCGCGTTCCAGATGATCCGGACGGCCTTGACCCGACGACCGTACGCCTCGGCCAGATCGGCGTCCCGCGTGTGGATGACGGCGCTGTGGCCCAGACCGTCGAACTCGACCATCTGCTCGGCGTAGGCGAAGGCCTGGTCGTGACCGGTGGCCGGCAGGAGGGCGAGCACCGGGCAGAGCTTCTCCCTGGTCAGCGGCTCGGCCGGGCCGACGCGGGCGACCGGGGCCAGGATGATCGAGGTGTCCGGGGCGACCGGGAAACCGGCGTGTTGGGCAATCCAGGTCGCTGACTGCCCGACCACGTCCGGGTTGAGTTTTCCGGAGCCGAAGAGCAGCGTCTCCAGCAGCGACTTCTCCTCCGGCGTCGCGACGTGGGCGTGTAGTCGCTGGAACTCGGCGAGGGCGGCGGGCCGGATCGCGTCGTCGACGATGACGGCCTGCTCGGAGGCGCAGATCATGCCGTTGTCGAATGACTTGGACAGCACCACGTCGTTGACCGCGCGGGCCACGTCGGCCGAAGCCTCAAGGTACGCCGGGACGTTGCCGGGGCCGACGCCGAGCGCCGGTTTGCCGGTGGAGTAGGCGGCCCGGACCATGGCGTTGCCGCCGGTCGCCAGGACCACCGAGACACCGCGATGCTGCATCAGTTCGCTCGTCGCGGCCACCGACGGTTGCTCGATCCACTGGACGCAGTGCTCCGGCGCTCCGGCGGCGACGGCGGCGTCGCGGACTGTGCGGGCGGCCTCCTGGCTGCAGCGTTGCGCCGCCGGGTGAAAGGCGAAGATCACCGGGTTGCGGGTCTTGAGGGCCAGCAGCGCCTTGAAGATGGTGGTCGAGGTCGGGTTGGTCACCGGTGTCACCGCGGCCACCACCCCGACCGGCTCGGCGATCTGGGTGATCCCGGTGATGTCATCGCGGGCGATCACCCCGACGGTGCGGACGTCGGCCATGTGGTTGGTGACGTGTTCACAAGCGAAGATGTTCTTCACCGCCTTGTCCTCGAACACGCCGCGGCCGGTCTCCTCGACCGCCAGCACCGCGAGCTCGGCGTGCCGGCTGAGCGCGGCCACCGACGCCTTCTTCACGATCTCGTCGACCTGTTCCTGGTCGTAGGAGTCGTAGTCGGCCAATGCCTTGAGACCGTTCTCAACCAAGGTCTCGATCATGCTTCTGCCCTCCGTCGGTCCGTCCTCTCGAACGTAGGTATCCGTCGATCGGTAGTGGCACGGCCGATGGGCCCGCGAGGACGGGACCACCGGCCCGCGCCCGTACCGGGTGGCCGTCGGTGGCGTCATCGTCCTGCGTCGACGGCCTCTGCCGTATCGGCCGCAACTCTCTGCGATGCCCGTGGGATCGGACCTGGGTGGCGTCGGCCTGTCGGCGGTCACCGGCGACACTGTCGCTCACACACGCACTGGTGGCCATCGATGCAGACGGCTGGACCGCCCCGGCCGGCTGAGGCGGTCCAGCGTTCACAGCCGCGGTTCAGGCCTGCGGAATCTCCCGGACCACCGCCACCGTGCACGGCGACCGGTGCAGCAGGTGCTGGCTGACCGAGCCCAGCAGCATCCCGCGGAGAGCACCACGCCCGCGGCTGCCGACCACCACCAGTTGCGCTCCGGCGGCCGCCTCGGTGAGCGCATCGGCCGGGTGCTCGGCCCCATCCCGAACGCTATTTCCGGTGCCCGCGGAAGGGCTCGATGACGTGACCCACCGACGGCCACCGCACCAGGTGCTGACTTCCGCCTCGGCGCGTTACCGGGCGGTCTCCCGGCCTGGGCGGGGAAGGACGCCGCCGTTGGTGTCAAGGCGCACGGCAGGGTAGGAAGGACGCATGATCCGTGTCTTTCTGCTCGACGACCACGAGGTCGTCCGTCGCGGCCTGGTTGACCTGCTGCAGGCGGCCGGTGACATCGAGGTGGTCGGCGAGTCCGGTCTGGCGCAGGAGGCGACCAGCCGGATCCCAGCGCTGCGGCCCGACGTCGCGGTGCTCGACGCCCGGCTGCCGGACGGCAACGGCATCGACGTGTGCCGCGACGTGCGGGCTGTGGATTCGACGATCAAAGGGCTGATCCTGACCTCGTACGAGGACGACGAGGCGTTGTTCGCGGCGATCATGGCTGGCGCCGCAGGATATGTGCTCAAGCAGATCAAGGGCACCGACCTGGTCGACGCGGTACGCCGGGTGGCGGCCGGGCAGTCACTGCTCGACCCCGCGGTCACCCAGCGAGTCCTGGAGCGCATTCGCAACGGCGTCGAGCAGCCGCGCGAACTCGCCGGTCTGACCGACCAGGAACGCCGGATCTTGCAGTACGTGGCCGAGGGCCTGACCAACCGGGAAATCGCCGGCCGGATGTTCCTCGCCGAGAAGACCGTCAAGAACTACGTGTCCAGCCTGCTCGCCAAACTCGGTCTGGAACGCCGCACCCAGGCTGCGGTGCTGGCAACCAAGCTGCTCGGTGAGCGCCCGCCCAGGGGTGCAGGACCCATCTAGTGCCCGGACCACAAACGTTCGCCGGGTTGGTTAGGCGGCCTTGGCTGCGGGGTGGCCCCGGCGGTGTCGTCGTTCGCTGCGCACGCGTGCGCGTTCGCGGCGATGAGCGGCCAGGACGTCGGGGTGGCGGGCGTTGGCCTTGCGCCAGCGCAGGTATCGGTGCAGGTGACGGCCAAGTGTGACGAGGTTTCGGTGGTCGGATCCGGCGATCACGAACGTGCGTAGCGGCCCGAAGTGGGCCTCGATCGGGTCGGCCCAGGACGCGTAGGTCGGCGTGAAGCAGAGCTGGACCTTGAGGCCCTTCAGGCTGGAGACCTCTTCGGCGAGCCCGAAGAGGTCTCCAGCCTCCCGACTGGCTGAGCCCCGGCCTGGCCGCACAGGCCCTGCGTGGCGACTGGCTACAGGTTGTTGATTCGGGCCAACAGGTCCGCCTCGGTCAGGTTTTCCAGGGCCGCGTCCTGCTTGCGGCCCAGGACCGCCAGCAGCTTCTCCTTCTCCAGCTTCTTGGCCGCCGCGGCCTTCGCCGCCTGGTCCTCGGTGAGGCGGACGGCTATGACGTGCTTGACGACCTCCAGCTTGGTCTCCAAGGTTGCCTTGGCCGGATTTGCCTCGGTGGACACGAACGACTCAGTGTCGACGGCCTTGAGTTCGGCGTTGACCGCCTTGGCCACATCATCGAGGCTGAAGCCGGACCTGGCGGTCAGCGGAAGCTCCCACAGCTGTTCCGTGGTCAGCAGTCCCTTGGCCGACGGATAGCGGAACTTCTCCCGTGTGGCCCTCTCGAAAATGGTCACAGTCGCCTCTCTGGGATAGCTGGACAGGGAATCAGAACTGAATGCTGATGAGGCGGCGCCGGCCGCCTGTCATGGTCACCTTGGCGACCACTGAGCTGCGGACCGTGGAGCTGAAGCCGAGGCCGGAGAGCTGATCCGGAGACGGCTCGCACTTGGTACGGTCGCCGAGAACCTCGAACACCTTGCGGTGCGGTTGCAGGTCGCTGCGGAGGAACTCGTTGTAGATTCCCCGCGTCGGCTGGTCGTTCACGCACCCCTTCAGCATGAAGAGGTAGTGCCGGTTGCCGACCTCGTTGTCGTCGAAGTAGTTCGGCGAGTACATGATGGTGGACACCGCTACGAACTGTTCGGTGGTGATGCCCCACAACTCCTTGCCCGCACTGCCCGGCTGCACGTCCTTACCCGGCCGGAAAGCGGTGATCATCCCGCCGGCAACCGTCATCCGGCCCACCTCGACGGTCTCCTTGTGGCCGACCGCGCGCTCGTGGCTGTAATGCTCGATCTTCCCGTTGCTCTCGGTCTCGATCACGAAGCCGACCTGGGTGCTGTCCCGCTTGCGGTACTGGTTCACCTCGATCCGGTACTCACCGTCGGGGACACGGTCGGTCCAGGTGACGTTCTCCACGGGCTCGCGGGAGAGCGTCCCGCCGGCGTTCATGTCGACGTCCAGCTTGTTGCGCTTCTCCTGGTACCAGATGTGGTCGCCGTTGGGTTCGTACACATGCAGGTCCAGGTCGTCGTGGTTGAACCAGGACAGGCTCACCCGCAGCTTGCCGGTGACGTTGCCGCCGGCCCGCTTGACCTTCTCCCTGATCGAGTCGGTGACGTTGCCGCCGTACGACCAGCCGAAGTCGTTGTCCCACTTGAACAAGCGCGGAGCAGCCGGGTGCCGGCCGGTGGTGAGGCTGACGAGGTGCGGCTCGTGGGTGTTGGCGACCCACAGGTCGATGCTGGCGGCACCGGGCAGGATGTCCTTCATGAAGGAGACCACGGGAACCTCCTCCGGCTTGGCGTCGCGAAGGAGCGCACCTGACGACCGGGTCGTGGCCGCCTGCATGAGCAGCCCTTCGATGCCGTCCTTCATCCGTGCCTGGGCGTCGTTGTCGACCCACAGCACGTTGGTGACCGACACGTCGGACAGCCGGGCGAACCTTCGCTGCAACGACTCCTCGATGCCCAGGTCGGCAATGGTCCGCATGGCGGCCTTGACCATGCCCGGGGTGATCAACGCCGTGGGGCGCTGGTAATTCTGCGGCGCCACCTTCGCCTCGAACGACCGGACCGCCTGTTCCAGGTCGACGCCCACGGAGAGATCCTGGACGAGGGTGCCGATCACCGTGTTGCGCAACCGGGCCGCAGGGCTCATGGCGTTGGCGAAGACGAAGGCACGTCGGTCGGTCGCCTGGGTCCACCGGTTCTGCAGCGAGCGGAACTCGGTCACCGCCTGGCGATGCTCAGCGCCACGGTAGAGGGCATTGTCGTCGACGAGGCCGACGACGGTGTCCAGAGCGTGCCGGGTCAGCTCGGCCAGGCCACGCTGGAAGACCTGTACCGCAGCGTCAAATCTGCCCTGTGCCGCGCCGACGTCCTCGGTGCGATGCCGCTCCTCCACCCGACCGTGCAGGTGCTGCCACACCTCGACCTGCCCGTCGCGCAGCGTTCGGGTGGTCTTCGTCCCGTACTGCGCCTGAGTGGACCGAAAGATGGTGGACAACGGCAGCGAGAGAACGAACTCGTCCAGAGCGGCAGCGACGACGGAGAAGACCGGGTCGGATGGCGACACCCCGGACCAGACGGTGCGGACCCGACCATTGTGGATCTCGACGACGTTGCCGAAGTGCTTGATGAAGCCGCGGCAGGTCGAGCAGTCGTACTGGGATCGCTCACGGAACCGCAGATTGGTTCCGGCAGGGAAGGAATCGAGGAAGGTGAGCCAGAGCGAGTCCCGGTCGAGACCGTCGCCGACGGCGTACAACTCACCACTGGACATCGTCGACAGCCGCGAAGTCACATCCTTCACGAACTGATGAAAATCGCCCATCATTCATCCCCCCTGATCGCCGGAGATCCTACGCATCGAACGCCAATCGGAGAACCGCGTTTCCGGCTGGCCACACAGTCATGGACGTGCGCCGGTGGCCTGCGGTCGGTCGACCGGAGCGGCCGACCGGGCCTGCTCACACCGCAGCGCTGACGGGGCGGGACACCCGAACCAGCGCGGCGAACGGGGCGGGCTCGGCACACGGCCGGGCGCGCCCCCGTTCCGGCTACCCGTCGTAGCCGTCGTTGTCGCAGGTCTTGCGCTGCAGAATGCAGTTCTTGGTCTGCTTGTTCATCGTGCGGACGTCCCACATCACGAAGGCGTCACCGTGCATCGACGACGCGCTCTTCCCCTGCTTGTCCGAGGAGAGGTAATAGCCCGCCGGGGTGCCCTTCACCCCGTACTGGATGTCGAAGGTGATCGCCGGGATCCGCACCGGGTGGCTGGACGGGCAGCCCTCGTTGCTGCCGTACGCCACGTGGGTTTTGTGATTGGGGCTGTCCAGGTGCTTGCCGTCCCAGCAGTCCGGAAACTGCATCATGAAGTGCAGCGTGGCGTTTCCACCGCAGATCGGCCAGTTGCCGTTGGTGCTGCGGGCGATGCCGTCGAGGTCACCGGGCCCGTAGTGGGCGCAGTAGAACTGGCCGCTCGCGCCCCGCGGCGTCGGCGCCTTCTTCTTGGCGTCACCACTGATCATCCGCATGCCGTTGGGCATCGGCATCTGGCCGCTCGAGTTGTTCCGCAGGGAGCGGTAGTAGACCCGGAATCCGGTGGTCTCCACCGGCTTGCCGGTGGCGTTGTCGTAGAGCGTCGGCACCCAGTAGGCGGAGTGGTCCTGCGCTGGCTTGCAGGTGCTGGCCGTGAACATCATCAGATCCTCGGCCACGGTGTCCGCGTCCACACCCTTGTTGCCGACGAAGGAGTGCATGTGCGATGCCCCCGGCAGGCCGGGGGCGACGATCGGGTCGTCCGGCCGTCGGTGACTGTACTGGCAGTCCGCCCGGAACTCCGGAAGATTGCCCACGCCGGCCGGAACGGGGTCGGTCTTCATGGCCTTGTACGCGGCGGCCTGCGCCTTCCAGGCCGCCGGGTCGACCGGAATCCAGCCGCCCTTGGCGATCGGCTTCGCGGCACCGGTCGGGCCCGCCGAGGTCGACGGCTTCCCGGACGGGGAAGCGGCGGGTGACGGCGTCGCGGACGTGGCCGCCGGCGAGCCGACCGGCCCCGTCAGTGCCGTCGGCGGCGCGCCGTCGGCGAGCGCGCCCACGGCGTTCGTCGCCTGCTGCCCGGTGGGAGCGTCGGCCAGGTACACGGCCGTGCCCGCGACGACCGTCACGGCGAGCGCCGCGCCGGCGGCCACGCCCCACCAGCTTCGGACGGCCCGTGCCAGAAGACCCGGGCGTGACGGCGGCGGGCTCGCGGCGGGTTGACCCGACGAGGGGTACGACACGGAACTCTCCCAGGGGAAGCGCAAGGCACGACAAAGCCGGCCGGACGGCAACGGCCCAGGTATGTTAGGTGCTTTTTCCTCGCGCCTGACAGGCCTTTAATCGTTCTTTAAGAGAGCGCGCCGAACGGGTCGGCTGAATGTCGCCGAAACCCCGCTGCGCCATCTCCGCGACGTTTTCTCCGCGATCGGATTACCATTTTCGCCGCACAATTTTTCGTCGGCCGGGGCCGATCTCGAAGCCTGTCTCCCCGGCGACCTCCCGCGCTGCGCCACCACACCGAACGGAAGGCCCCGCTCCGCCAGCGCTGACCGTCAGGAGGCGTCCGGCGTCGGCGTGTCCGTGGGGCTTGCCGGTGGCGACGCCGGCCTGGTCGAGGGGGAGCCGCTGGGCGTCGGACTGCTCGGCTCCGGCGTGCCGCCCGACGGGGTCGGATCAGGTGTGGACGGGGGTGTGGTGGGGCTGCCGGACGGGCTGGGAGTGGTGGTCGGCGGCGGCGAGGGGGTGCCGGTGGCTCCGGGCGTCGGGCGCACCGTCGGTGTCGCGGTCGGTGGCCTGGTGGTCGGGCGGGTGGCTGTCGGCTTCGGTGCGCCGGTCGCGGGGTGGGCGGTCGTAGGGTCGGTGCTCGACCGGGGCAGCGACTCGGTCTGGGCCACCGGAACGGCCGGTGGGGCGATGTCGACGGGAGACCGGCCGGAGACGACGTCCGCGCTGGATGTCGCCGGAAGCCCCGGCGTGGACGTGGTCGGTGCCGACCACCGTTCCTGCCTGTCGGCGGCCCGCGCCGGCAGCGCCCCGCCGGAATCGGTCCCGGCGTCGCCGAGCACCGCGAAACCGACGCCCGCCGCACCGAGCAGCAGGGCGGCGAGGGCTCCGGTCGCGACGGGCAGCGCGGCCGAACGGGGTTGGCGGGGACGCCGGTGGGCGGGCAACGAACGCTCCTGACCTGCTCGAACGACGAGGTCGGCGAGATGACGCCGACCCCCGACCCTGCCGCCCGACCTCGGCCACCGCCAATGGCCTGATGGCGGAGGTGACCGGGATCACCACCACCGGGGCACGCGGCGTCCGAAGCAGCCATCAGACCGACATGTCGGATGACTCCCCCGACGGGGCGGGTGCCAGACTTCACCGTTCGGGCCAGGATCAGGCGGGGAAACCACCGTGATCCAGCTGCCGCTCGTCTGGCGTACCTTCTCCCGCTACAGCCCGGCCGCGCTGCGCCGTAGCCTGGCTCACCATCACGAACTGGTGGCGGCCCTGGCCGCGCCCGACCCCGACTGGGCGGAGTCGGTCATGCGCAGCCACGTACGCGCGGCATGGCATTCCATCCGGCTGCGAGACGGCGACGACCGGGCGTCCGGCCCGGAACTACCGGACCAGGTCAGCCCGACCGCAGATCAACCGCCACTCTGATCATGGGTGCGTCAGCCTTCCGGGTGCCCGTTGTAGACGCGGATCTTGTACTCGGTGGTCTCCAGCGCCAGGCTGAGCTCACGGATCTGCCGCGTGATCCGGTCGTGCTGGTCGCGCATGATGCGTCGGCGTTCCGTGACGGTGCTCGGGCCCTGCTCGACAAGCGAGATGTAGCGCTTGAGGTCGGTCATGGTCATGCCGGACAGGCGCATCCGGGTGAGGAAGACGAGGCGGCGCAGGTCGGATGCGGAGTACTCGCGGTAACCGGAGGCGTTGCGGGCGGGCCGCACGAGTCCCTCCTGCTCGTAGTACCGGAGGGTGTGCGTCGACAGGCCGACGAGCCGGGCCGCCTCGGCGACACCCCTGGGCACCGTCGAGGCCTCGATGGCGGCGTCGTCGAGCAGCTCGTGCAGCGCGTCGATCGTCGACGAGGACGACCCGTCGCTGGCAGCGAGGATGCGTTCGATCAGCGCTTCGGTGGCCATGGCCATCAGCGTACGGCGATCAGAACGCGCGAACCGCGGGTGGCATGCCTGGGAAGTCCGCCGACTCGCTCACCGACGCCCACTTCTCGACGTCGTCGAGCGCCCCACGGTAGACGCGGGTGAGGTTGCCTACCGCCTCGGCACCGAGCGGGAGCCGGAGCGGCGCGTCGGGTGTGTCGAGCATGTCGCGGATCACCCGGGCGGCGCGTGCCGGGTCGCCCTCCTGGATGCCGTCTGCCTCGACCATGTTCGCGCGCACGGCACCGGTGACCTCGTCGTAGATCGAGCTCTGCCGCGCTGTGTTGAGCACGTCGGCGGCGTTGAACGCGGTGCGGAAGCGACTGGGTTCGACGATGAGGACGCGGATGCCGAACGGTGCGACCTCGCCCGCCAGCGCCTCCGACCAGCCCTCGAGCGCGAACTTGCCGGCTGAGTAGCTACCGACGGCGGGAAACGACATCCGCCCGCCTTGGCTGCTCATCTGCACGATCGCACCAGAGCGACGCTCCCGCAGGTGGGGCAGCACGGCACGCACATAGGCGGCCGGGCCGAGCAGATGCTGCTCGAGCATGGCCCGTAGAGCAGCGTCCGTGATCTCTTCGGCGGCGCCGACCTGTCCGGCGCCGGCATTGTTGACGAGCACGTCGACGCGCCCGAACACCTCCAGCGCCCGCTGCACGACCCCGGCCGCTCCGGCCGTGTCGCGCACATCGTGCTCGATGGCGAGGAGCCCATCCCCGTACCGCGCCTTGAGCCCGTCGAAGCGGTCGGCCCGCCGCGCGGTCCCGATCACCTGCTCGCCAGCCTCGAGTGCCGCCTCGGCGAGCCCCAGACCGAGGCCTGAACTCGCACCCGTGATAATCCATGTCTTCGTCTTGTTCGCCGCAGTCATGGCGCCGACGCTAGAGCTTCGAGCGCGCTTGAAAGCAAGCCGCGCTCAGTGCTTCGGAGGCGACGAGCGGTCCCGCCCGCTTGATCCTCTGCGATGACCTCTTTGGCAGATCCGAAGAGGTCACCACCGCAGCTAGGTTTGCGTGAGCTTCAGAGTTGCGCCGAGCGTCAACGGCGGCGGGGCGAAGGGTCGTGTCGCCTCACGCAACCCGACACGGCCACGTGTCTCACCTGCCGTTCGTGTTTGCTGGCTGGGTGCTGGGGCCCGAAGGGGTCGTGGTCGCCGGAGGAGTCCAGGCGGGCAGCGGATCCATCCAGAAGCGGGTCAGCAGTACCGAGTCGATAAGCCACTTACCGTTGACCTTCTTGTAGGTCTCGCGGTACTGCCCGTAGCCGTTGTGCCCCTCGGGAGCGTTTGGGCCGGCCGGGAAGGTAAGGATGTCTTCCATCGACCAGATTCCGGACGCCGTGTCCGGTCCCGTGATCGTGATCTCTGGCATAGCTCCCGAGTGAGCTGACGGGGCTGCGCCGGTGAGGTCGCGGATCGTGGTGGCGAACTCCTTCGGTGATTTCCAGGTGATCCCGTCGGTCACGAGCTTGGCATCGGGCGTGAACAGCGCGGCCAGGTCATCGTGCTTCTTCTCGTCCACAAAGCGGAAGTAGCGGGCCTTGAGCTGGTGGATTTCCTCGATGTCCTCCAAGCGCTGCACCCGATCAGCCAGTGACGTGGAGGAGGCACTCGTCGAGTGGTCGTGCGCGCTCGCCGCCTGGGAGGTGAGGGCTGCTGCGCCCACCCCACCGCCGACCAGCAACGCAGCCGCCGCGGCCGCCGCGCTGACCCGCAAAAGCAGCGTCGCTTCCCGACGGGCTTCTTGCTTGCTCATGACGTGGTTCCTTTCGTCTCGGTGACGGTCTCGGACGGCTCGGATCTTGTGCTCCGTAAGGCGAAGGCCCAAGACCGGACAGTCCGCGCGTTGCGCCACAACCTGTATACGGACGAGATGCGTCCGCTTCTGCCTGACAGTGAGCCTAGCTCAACGGGACGACGGTCGTCCGCTTCTGCTGGCGGTCGACCAGGTGACCCTGGCCACCCCTGGTTGAGGCACCGGAGCGGGTCGCCGGTCGTTGATGCGGCGACCTTCGGCCGAGGGGCAGCAGGCAGTGGGGGGCGAGGTCGGGCCGCCGCAGCCGAAGCGCCGCTCTTGGCGAGAGGGTGGCCAGGGTCACGTTGCCGCAGGCCTAAGAAGCGGACGACGTCCGTCCTGTTGCGTTAGAGTCAGATGCGGACGATGTTCGTCCGCCTACTGGTGCTCGATTTGAGTGATGGATGCGCAGGGAGGCTCTGTGAGTCAATTCAATGAAACTCTCCGTCTGCGGGACGCGTCGGAGGCGATCGGAAGCAGTGACGAGCGCCGGATTCCACATGTCTGGCCTCGGCCCCATGTCTGACGTCCGGGCGGACGCTCGCCGAAACCGACGCCAACTGATCGTCGCGACACGGGAGGCGATCGCCGCCCGTGGACTCGACGTGTCGGCTCTAGACATCGCCACGGCCGCGGGCCTGGGAGTGGGCACACTGTACCGCCGCTTCGGCACCAAAGAAGCACTGCTCGACGCCGTGGTCCTCGGCCTCTATGACGAGCTGTGCGAGACCGCACAGATCTGCATCGACCGCCCGGACCCATGGAACGGGCTGGCCGAGTTCGTCATGGAGTTGGCGGGGGCACACCGGGACAGTCGCGGCCTGGCCGAGGTCACCGCAGCGTGCGAACGGCCGCCGTCACCCGAACTGGCGCAGCGGACCGCCGCACTGCAGGACGCCGTCATCCGTCTGACCGAGCGGGCGCACGCCGCCGGCGAGCTACGTGCCGACGTGACCTGGCAGGACATCATGATCTGCTCACGCGCACCGCTGGACACCGACCACTGCCTCGGTGTCGACGCGGGACCCGACGGATGGCGTCGAGTCGTCACCATCCTGCTCGACGGCCTGCGCGCACCCGGGCGAACACCCCTTCACGGGCCCGGGCCACAGGTCAGCCCAGCAGGATCATCGGAAACGTCGCCCACGAGGTAGCTCCGCACTCCTCGGAGCCGGAGCGGCAACCTCCCAATCGAGACAAGCCCCTCACCGGACGGAAGAAGATCATGCATGTCGAAATCTGGTCCGACCTATCCTGCCCATGGTGCTACATCGGCAAAGCCCGGTTCGATCAGGCGCTTGCCGCCTTTCCGCACCGCGTCGAGCTGACGCACCGCTCCTTCGAACTCGATCCCCAGCTTGCCCAGACCGGCCCGACGACTGGCGCGGAACACGCGAACAAGTACGGCTTGACTCCGGCCGAGGCCCGGGCGGCAGAGGAGAACCTCGCGGGCATCGCCAGGGAGGAAGGCCTCGACTACCTCGTCGACTTCCGGGACCACGGCAACACCTTCGACCTGCACCGGCTGCTGCACCTGGCCGCGGCCCGGGGTCTGCACGATGAGCTGCTGACGCTGTTCTATCAGGGCAACTTCGCCGCGGAACGGAGCATCTACGACTCCGAGCACCAGGTGGAGATCGCCATCCGCGCCGGACTCGACGAGGCCGAGATCCGCGCCGTGCTAGCCGACAGGCGGGCGTACGCCGACGAGGTGCGCAGGGACGAGGACGAGGCCGCGCAGCTGGGCATCACCAGCGTGCCGTTCTTCGTGATCGACCGGAAGTACGGCGTCTCCGGCGCCCAGTCGGTCGAGGCCTTCTCCGAGGTCCTGAAGCGGGCCTGGGCTGAACGCCAACCGGAGCTGACAGTCCTCGGTACGGGCGACGAAGCCGGGTGCGACGCGCGCGGGTGCGAACTGCCGAACGTGGGGAGCACCGGCGGAACCAGAACACCAGCTATCTGATGAACCACGAGAGGAAGATGTGATGCGAGCAGTTGGTCTACATGAATTCGGCGGGCCGGAGGTGCTGCGCGTCATCGAGCTGCCGGAACCGCATGCGGGCCCCGGCGAGGTTCGGGTACGCGTACACGCGGCGGCGGTGAATCCGTCCGACACCCTGCTGCGCTCGGGCGTGCACGCGTCGGCCCTGGCCGGGGTGCCAGGGCCCTACGTGCCCGGAATGGACGTCGCGGGCGTCATCGACGAGATCGGGCCGCGTACGGTCACCGATCTGTCCGTCGGTGACCAGGTGATGGCGATGCTCCTCCCGGTGACCCCGACTCCCGAAGGCACCCTGGAGAACAGCGGTGGCGGTTACGTGGAGTACGTGGTGCGTCCGGCTAGCTGGGTCGTGCGCGCGCCCGCCGGCGTCAGTCATGAGGCGGCGGCGACGCTGCCGATGAACGGACTCACCGCACTGCTCGCACTCGACCAACTGGCGCTCGCGCCAGGGTCGACCCTGGCCGTGGTCGGAGCCGCCGGGGCGCTCGGCAGCTACCTGGTCCAGATGGCCAGCAACGCCGGGCTGACCGTGGTCGCCGACGCCGCCCCGGCCGACGAGGCCCTGGTCCGGGAGTCCGGTGCAGCCATCGTGGTGGCCAGGGGATCCGAGGTCGTCAAGGGTATCCAGGCGCACTTCCCGGACGGTGTGGACGCCGTCGCCGATGTGGCGCTGCTCGGACCGGCGCTGTTCGATGTCGTACGTGACGGTGGCACCCTGCTCCGGATCCGCCATGCGGACGAGCCCGGCGGCTACCAGGCCGAGAGCACCCGGGACATCAGGGTGTTGACGCCGTTCGTGCCCGACTACGCCGGCCGGACGGACAAGCTGGACGAGATCCGTCGGCTCGCCGAGGCGGGTGTCCTCATTCCGCGGGTGGCGAAGACCCTGACCGCCGCCGAGGCACCCGACGCGCACCGCCGATTCGCCGCCGGCGGTGTCCGCGGCCGACTCGTGCTCACCTTCTGAACCACGCACCGACCACCCGACCTGAACTAACCACTCAAACACTCCATTGACAAGGAACAAGGATCAACTGTGTCCACCCGATTCGCAGACAAGGTCATTCTGATCACCGGTGCCACATCTGGCATGGGCAGGGCCACCGCCCAGCGGGTCGCCGCCGAGGGAGCGAAGGTCGTCCTGGCGGCCCGCAGCAAGGACGCCGGCGAGGCGTTCGCCGCCGAACTGCGTTCCGCCGGGCGTGACGCCCTCTTCGTGCCGACCGACGTGACGGTCGAGGTCGAGATGGCGCGGCTGGTCCAGCAGGCGGTCGACCACTACGGCCGGCTCGACGGCGCCTTCAACAACGTCGGCGCGGCCACCGCGTACGGGCCAGTAACCGAAATCAATGGTGACGCCTGGGGTGCCGAACTGGCACTCAACCTCAACAGCGTCTTCCACGGTCTGAAGCACCAGATTCCCGCACTGCAGGCCTCCGGCGGCGGTTCGATCGTGAACAACGCCTCCAACGCCGGTGTCACCGGCATGGCGGGCATGGCCGCCTACAGTGCGGCCAAGCACGGCGTTGTCGGGCTCACCCGGTCGGCGGCACTCGACGTGGCCGCGACGGGTGTGCGGATCAACGCCCTCGTCACCGGTGGTGTCGACACCCCTCTGCTGCGCGGCAACATGGGCCCGAACCCGGAAGAGGCCCTCCGAGCTGCTGGTGCCATGCACCCCGTGGGCCGGATCGGAAGGCCCGAGGAGATCGCCGCGTTCGCGGCCTTCCTCCTCAGCGACGAAGCCCCGTTCGTCACCGGAGCCGCGCTCGCGATCGACGGCGGCCTGACCGCCGCCTGACGGGTCGCCGGCCGGGTCTTCGGCGCACACAGAGCTGGGACCAAGGGTGCCATCGCCTCTCACGCATCGCAGGGTCCTCCGATCCCACGGTCCACTGCTGGCGCCCGCTCGGGTCGGACGTACTGTCGGCAGCGGCGTCACGCCCGTCGGTAGCTGGCGTCGATGCGATACGTGGGTCCGCCCTGGGCTGCGTGCAGCCGTTAGTGGCGCGCAGGTTCACGTAGGTGTTCGCGGTTCAACGAACGATGAGCACGTCGCCGATGCGTAGAAACCTGCCATCGTGGTGAATGTGCTGACCGTCGTCGAACGCGGTGTTGGTTATTCGGAACTGCGAGGGTTGGGTGATCTCCTCGCTGGCGAGAGTCCAGGGCGCTGCGGGGTGTGTGCCCGGCGCAGCAGCGAGTAGGACGGCACTGCCGTGGTGTGGGACGTCGCGGTCGTCGTGGGGTTCGTCGTACCGGACGTGACGCAGCATGGCCGGGCCGGAGCGGATCGCCTCGGGCGGCACCTTGGGTGGTACGTGACGCCACCGTTGTTCCAGCTCCGCGAACGCCGTCTGGCGCGCCGCTCCACGGCGCGCGCTCGCGGCGAGAATGGCGCTGCCCGCATCGGCCATGACACGGCAGATGTCGAGGATCGGGACGCCGGCGGCCAGGTTCGGATAGTGATGGACAAGCCGAGCGTGGCTCATCAACATGACGAGCGATCGAGCGGCGGCCCGCTGCGATGCGGTCAGGGTCGGCGTCGGTATCGGCTTCCGCCGTTGCGGCCTTTCGTGTGGCGTGGTGAGGTCGGCCGCCTGGCCGGCCGTCGATTCGTGCCATAGTGAATCGTAAGGCCAGACTGAAGCCTCGTTGGCCTGCAGGCGACCGCTGCGCCCGATCACCACGGTCGAACCGGCGCTAGTGCGGATTACGGCCATCCCAATCCGGTCCTCGGCGTCGAACTGCAAGTCGCTGACCCCATTGAAGGTGAACCTTAACGGCGCGGCTGGCCATGGCATTTCGGACCCGTCCCGCGAGACTCGTCCGGTACTGGGTGTGAACCGTCGTGGAGTGGCCAGAATCAGGTGTATCTGCAATCCCTCATCCGAGGGTCGTGCCGTGAGCGAGCGCACGCTGCCGTTGGCGAGGTCATAGTCCTTCGCCAGCGCATCGACAACTTCCGCGGTCAGCCTGAAGGCACCCGGGAAGACGCGCCCTTGGTAGTCCCGGTGTACGGAACGTTGCGGCCGTGCGGTGGGAAGCACCCGGTCCAGGCTCGGGTCCAGGTCGACCATCAGCCTGCGTCGGTCGGCCCCGAGGTCAGTCATCCAGCGGAGGCCGCTGCTGGCTCGTCTGGATCGAAGTGGCCAGGGAGCGCATGCGGCGCCCACCAGAGGCAGAGTGTTGTTGTCCCAGATGTCGGCGATGCGGCCAATGCGAGTCGCGTCGAAGCTCCGCGCGTCCGTGGCGAGGGCGGCGATCTCCCGGATGGAGCGATCGAGCAGCCCGGCGAAGGTTTCCAGCGGCGAACTCACGTCGGCGAGTATGGCACCCGCGCGAAGAGGAGGGCCGCGTCGATCACGAGGCGACTTGCCGGCAGGGTGCAGCGCCACCGTCGCAGCTCGTCTCAGCTGAGCGAAGACCTTACCTGCCACGGTGACCGGCGGGACGCATGCCATGAGTGAGTCACACATGACGTCGGTGACAGCCGTAGAAAGAGCGACCCCACCAGTCAGCTCGCCGACGACAGCGCGTCTGGCCGTCCTGGACTTACCGCCGCCGTGCGTCGTATCGGAGGCACTTTTCGGAGGCGGAAGCCGAGGGCTGGGTATGAACGTCCGGTGGTAGCCCCCGGGGCCTGCGGCGCACGCCTCAAGCCGTTGCCGCATTCGGCTGGCAAGTGAAGGTCAGCCGCACCGGCACGGCAAAATGCGCGGCGTCGAAGTGGTCAGGGTCGATTGCCGATAGTGTTCCCAACCGCGCTGTCCGCGCTTACTGAAAGGGTGCTGGCATGAGCTGTGATCATCGTCGGCGGCTGTTGCGAACTGTTGCCGCCGCGCTGTTCCTCGTCGCCGGGTTGGCTGTCTTCGCCGCCCCCGCCGAGGCGGCGAAGAAAGGTCCAGACCTCGCGGTGGCCGCGTCCGGGACACGGATCGCGCTGGGGGTCGAAAGGAAGGTTGTCTATCTGAAGATCAGCAACCTGGGGGACGAGACCCCGAGCGACGTTGTGGTCAATGTCCGTCAGCCACCGCAGGGCCCTGATCTCATGCCGGTCTCTCTGCTGTGGCATTCCGGGGGTGGCGTGGGGGAGTGCGACGGTGATGTCGGCGGGTTCTACTGCCGACTGTCGCCGGAGTTGATTCCGGGGCCGGGCGAGACCGTCGACGTTCCCATCGACGCGCTCGTCTATGGGACGATGCCCTACGAGGGCACGTTCGAAGCATCGGTCAGCATCCGGCCGGACGAGGACGCGAACGTGGCCGACAACACCAGGTCTTTCCCGCTGACGCTGGTCGACGAGCCCGAGGCGGACCTCTCGTTGGTCGCTCGAGACGTGCAGCAGTCCGTGCGGGTCGGTGCCGACGGCATGCCGACGCCCACCGGGACGCTGCACCCGGGCGACACGGGCGCCGTGTGGCACACCGTCGCCAACCAGGGCCGGAGAACGGTCAGCGGAGTGCGGGTCACGCTGCGTCTGCCCGAGGGTGTGACCTTCACCAGGCAGCCGGAACAGTGTGTGCTCTCCGACGCCGGGAGATCGGCCGTCTGCACCTACCAGCGCCTCACACTCGTTCCGGCCGCCGAGGACACCGACCCGAACGACACGATCTACTCGGCGGTCGAGCTGTACAACCTGGTGACGACTGCGTCATCCGCCAGCGCGCCGGCGACGTTGCGGGGCGGCACTGTGCGGGTGCAGGGCCTCGCCGAGCAGGCGACGACCAACCGCTCCACGCCTGCGCGAACGGACCTGCCCGCGAACGCCGTCGCCGTCCGGGTAGCCGACGTGGACCCCGGTGACAATCAGGACGGGTTCGCCGTGGTGCTGGCCGCGAAGGGCGGCGGTAGCGGTGGCGGTGACGGCGGGTTGCCGGTCACCGGACCGCAGGCCGTGTTGCTCGGCGGGATCGGCATCACGGCGTTGGCGGCCGGAGGCGTGTTGATCCTCGCTGCCTGGCGTCGCCGGATGATCCTGGTGCCGCCAGAGGACGCCGGGTCCACCCGTAGCTGAGACACCAGGCGACCGTGCCGCCTCCGCGATGCCCACGGAGGCGGCATGGTTGCTGGTGTTCGACTTGGTCTCGGGCGCTCCGCTGCACCTGTTGGGGCGACGTCTGAAGCCTGCCGTTGCCCACCTGGCCCGGCCCCTGTAGTCGCGTTCCGCCGATGAGGTGCGGCTCCAGATTCCCACAGTTCAGAGTGGGTACGGCGTCCGTCAACCGGTGAGGTCTCGACGCTTCGCATTTACTACAACAGCACGAACGGTGGCACCAATAGCGCCTGTCTGTACCACCGTGGTGCGGCGTACGGGAAGGCCGCACGTACGTCCGTTCAGGCTTACCGCTGCACCCAGAAGTCGGGTGAGAACAAGACTTGCACGCCCGCCGTGTCGTCCACCGTTGACAACGCGAGCTACGCGTACTACGCCGGTCCGCGCGGTGTCACCGGCACCGCCAACTACTGTGTGGCGGCGTACGGCGAGATGGACTGGAACGGCACCACGTACTGGATCAACAGCGGCACCCAGGGCTGCTGACCCCTGCTGCGGTGACCGCTAGGAGCGGGGTACCGCAGCCGGTGCGGGCGGGCGATCCATGGGCGTCCGCCCGCATCAGCTCTTCGTCTTCTTGGCGGCTCCCCAGAGCGATCCCGGGTTCACGCGGCGCGGATACCTCTCGAGCATCGTGGCGTACAGTTCCTCGGCCGTCGTGGTGCGGGCGGCGAGGTCGCCGAAATCGCGCAGATGGGCCCCGGTCTCGGTGAGGATGGCCGGGGCGTCGGCCCGGTCGGGGTTCTTGCGGGCCGATCGCAGCATGAGCACGAACGGTGCCGGTTCGTACCAAAGTCCTGTGGGTACGACCACCGGGCTAACCTCGCGGGAGCACGGTGATGGCCGCGGTGGCGCTGTTGACGACGGTGGCCGTCACGGTGCGGGTCACGGCTGCCCCCGCGGCGTCGGCGCCCCAGTTGCCCTGCTCGAGTTCCTTGGCTCGGCTGATCACCGGTGAGGTCCACGGGATCTCGCGGTGAAACTGCGGGAGTGTTCCGCTCGCCGAGAGCAGCGCCGCGAGCGCGGCGACCCGGGCTTGCGGCTCCGCACCGTCCACGAGGACCCGCCGAACGTCGGCGAGCAGGCGGGACCGCCGTTCGGTTCTGCCCTCGCGCAGGGCGGTCGTCCGGAACAGGCCGAGCACCTTACGGGGCTCCTTGTCGATGTCGCTGCGCGCGATGAGCCGCTCCAGAACCGGCCCCCGCAGCGGGGGACCGATCGCGGCCAGTGCCGTCTGCGCCCCTCGGGGTTTCTCGGCGAGGTAGTCCCACGCCGGGCGCAGGAGGCCGTCCGACGGCGGGTGATCCGCCACGCTGCTGACCCGCCCCCGGTCCGACGTGGTCAGGTGGCCGCCGAGGGCGAGGTCCGCGAGGACGGCTCCGCCGAGGACGTAGAAGAGGGTGTTCTCGCCGGCGATGGTCCCGGATGCGGGTTGGAACAGAAGCAGGAGGAGATCCTCGACGAGGGTCGGTGCGTCCGACCGCGGTTCGGTGGTCATCGGCGGGGCTCCCAGCGGAAGAGGCGGGTAGCGAGGGTGACGGCGACAGCGACCCAGGCGAGCGTGGGCGCGAGCAGGAGCAGGGAGTCGATCACGGCGACGCCGCCGTTCCAGGCGTTCATCGTCAACTCGGTGGCCGCTCCGCCGGGCAGCAGCCGCTTGAGCCAGGCGAGGTTCTCGGTGCCGGAGATGCCGATCCAACTGGCCACGGCGATCACACCGAGGGTAACGGGCAGGGTGGTGACCTGGGCGTGTTCGGGGGAGTTCGTCAGCCCGGCCGTGGCCAGCGCCAACCCGATCATCATGGCCACGGTCGCGAGAATCGCCACCACCAGCAGGGCGATGTTGTCCGGCCCGCCGGCGACCACGGCCAGGGCGGTCAGGATCGCTGTCACCTGCACCACGGTGAGCAGGAGTACGGGCAGCAGCAGGCCGGCGAGGATGCCGGCGTCGCCTTCGGCGGTGGAGCGCAGCCGCTTGAGGAAGAGATTCTGCCGCCGGGAGGCCAGGGTGGTGACGGCCGTGGCGTAGAGCCCGAACGCGGCCACGGTGAACAGCACGATCGCGGCGATGTAGCCGAGGCTCCCGAGGGCGGCGTAGGTCTCGTGCTGACGCACGAAGAACGCGGACACCGCCGCCGGGATGATGAGGCTGGTGATCAGCACCAGCCGGTTGCGGAAGATCTGGATCAGTTCGCTGGACGCGATGGACAACACGGGGTGAGGCTCCTTTGGGATGCGCGGATCAGTTGCTGATGGCGCGGAACACGTCGTCGAGCCGGGTCGGCCCGGCCGCCAGGTCGCGCAGCTCCACGGCGTGGGCCTGCGCCCAGCCGAGCAGGAGGTGCAGGTCCTTCTGCAGTTCGAAGGATTCGACAGTGACGTTCCCGTCGGCGTCGACGGCCGCTTGCAGCGGTAGCGGCGGAACCGGCGCGGCAAGGGAGAAGCGGATCACGCCGGGGAGGGTGCGGGTCAGCTCGGAGACGGTGCCCTCGCGGTGGAGGACACCCTGGTGCATGAGGCCGATCCGGTCGGCGCGCTGTTGCGCCTCCTCCAGGTAGTGCGTGGTGAGCACGATGGTCGAGCCGTTCTCCCGAAGCCGGTCCACGGTTGCCCAGACGGCGTCGCGGGACTGGATGTCGAGGCCGGTGGTCGGCTCGTCCAGGAAGATCAGCTCCGGGGTGCCGTAGACCGCGGTGGCGAAGTCCAGCCGCCGCTTCTCCCCGCCGGACAGCTGCGAGACCTTGCGTCCGGCCCGGCCGGTGAGGTCGACCAGGTCGAGCACCCGGTCGACGTCGTCGGCGCGTCGGGTGAGCCGGCCGATCAGGCCGACGGACTCACGGACGGTGAGGTCCGGGGAGAAACCGCTCTCCTGGAGCATGACGCCCATTCGGGGACGTGTCGCCGGCCGGTCGTCGGGCCTGTGCCCGAAGACGCGTACCGAGCCGGAGGTCGGCTGCCGGTGGCCCTCGACGACTTCCAGGGTCGAGGTCTTGCCGGCTCCGTTGGTGCCGAGCAGTGCGTAGAGCTCTCCGGGTCGTACCTCGAAGGAGAGGTCCTTCACGGCGTGGAAGTCGCCGTAGGTGAGGTTCAGCCGTTCGACTTCGATGACGGGTGTGGTGGACATGCACCAATGACAGCGCGGACACGGCCGACCCGTCAGTGGCGCCATGTCATCACCGGATGTGACGTGGTGTCACTGTTCGTGATCCCCAACTGCCCGATACTGGTGTGGTGACCGCGAGATCGCCGCGCTTCACCGAGTCGACGCAGGGAAGGCTGCGCCGGCTCAACCTCGCCACGTCCTTACCGCCGGTCGTGTTCGCCGCGGTGATCCTGGTCTACACCGACGCGGATACCTGGTGGCACCTTGTCGTCCTGGCGCCGGGGGCCGTGGCGGGCGTGGTGGCCTTCGAACGGTGGACGGCCAACGACCTGGCTCGGGTGGCGCTGCCGTGCCTGGTCGTGGCGGGAGTGGTGTGGCCACTGGGGGTCCTGGTGACCGGCAGCCCCAACGCCTACTGGGGGTTCTGCGCGGTGGGCTCCCTCGCCATGCGCGAGGTGCGACGGCACCGGAAGCTGGCGCTGGCCGGGCTCTTCACCTACGTCGCCGTCGTCGGCGCGGCGCGGTTGCTGGTGCAGCGGGACGACATCGGCCACGTCCTGGTCACCTACGTTCTCATCCCGACCGTCCTCACCATCGTCGTGACGGTCTTCACCATCGTGGGCGAGCGGTTCTTCGACCTCATCCGGGAACTCGAACAGACCCGGGAGCGTGCGGCGGAACTGGCCGTGATCCGCGAGCGCGTCCGCTTCGCCAGCGACCTGCACGACATCCAGGGCCACACCCTGCACGTGGTGAAGCTGAAGATCGCCCTGGCGCAGCGACTGCTGCTCCGCGACACCGCTCGGGCGGAGAAGGAGCTGCGGGAGACGTACGCGCTGGTCAGCGACACCATCGCGCAGACCAAGGAGCTGGCCTACGCGCAACGGCGGCTCAACCTCACCGCGGAGATCGAGAACGCGAAGAACCTGTTCGAGGCCGCCGGCATCCGGGTCCGGGTGACCCGGGAGGCCGAGGTCGATGCACGCGCCAACGAACTGCTCGGTCAGGTGCTTCGCGAGACGACCACCAACATCCTGCGGCACGCGCAGGCCACCCAGGTGCACATCACGCTCTCCGAGTCGAGCATCACCATCGTCAACGACGGCGTCACCGCCACCACGCCGCCCGAGCTACGGGGACTGGCGGCACTCCGGCAACGGGTGGCGGGCGACGGAGGAGAGCTGACCGTGGAACAGCAGCAGGGACGCTTCCGGACGGCGGCGACGTTCCCCGCCGTGCGTGCCAGCGCGGAACGGAGTGACGGCCGATGACCACCATCGTGCTTGCTGACGACGAAGCGCTGCTGCGTACCGCTTTAGCCGCGCTGCTGCCGATGGAGGGCGATGTCACCGTTCTCGCCGAGGCGTCCGACGGTGCGACAGCGGTCGAGGCCACCCTGCGGCACGAGCCCGACGTGCTGGTCATCGACCTGGAGATGCCAGGCGTGGACGGTCTCGGCGCGGTCGCCGAGATCCGCCGCACGCGCCCGGAGCAGGTGGTCCTCATGCTGACCCGGCACGCCCGTCCCGGTGTGCTGCGCAAGGCGCTGAAGCTCGGCGTTCAGGGCTTCGTCAGCAAATCCGCCGAGCCGGCGCACATCTCGTCCGTCATCGCCACCCTGCACGCGGGCAAACGCTGGATCGACCCGGACGTGTCCGCGCTCGCCGTCACCGAGGACAACCCCCTCACCGACCGTGAGGCCGACGTCCTGCGGGTCACCGGCGAGGGCTACTCGGTCGCCGACATCGCCGCGCGCCTGCACCTCGCGCCGGGCACCGTCCGCAACTACCTCTCCAACGCGATGCGCAAGACCCAGACTCGGACCCGCCATGAAGCGGCCCGCTACGCCCGCGAACACGACTGGCTGTGACCAGTAGGTCGTCAGGTGCATTCGGCATGTCGGCCCCGGCTGTGCACTCAGAAGGGACCGGCCCATCGGAGGAGTGCACGGTGTCGTTACCCAACTACCATCCGTGGAACGGGCTTGGGTGGCGTCCACTGCGGAGCATGTTCGCGAGGATCCGGAGGTCGGCAGGATGTTCGAGCGGTTCACCGACCGAGCGCGGCGGGTCGTCGTCCTGGCCCAGGAAGAGGCCAGAGGGCTCAACCACAACTACATCGGGACGGAACACCTCCTGCTCGGTCTGCTCCACGATACCGAAGGCGTCGCCGGGATGGCTCTGGCGCGCTGCGGGGTGTCCCTGGAGTCAGCCCGTAGGTGGATCGAGGAGATGATCGGAATCGGTGTGGTATCACCAGGCGGGCACATCCCGTTCACGCCGCGTAACAGAAGGGTGCTTGAACTCGCCCTGCGTGAGGCACTCCATCTGAGACATTCCTATATCGGCACCGAACACCTCCTACTGGGTCTGATCCGCGATGGGGAGGACGTCGGCGTCCAAGTCATAGCCCGGCATGGCGTCGATCTGCGCCGGCTCCGCCTCGAGGTGATCGAGCTTCTCGACGAGCGTGAGTCTGGCACCGGCGAGCAGCGTTCCACGCCTGCTCAGCAGCCTCCGGCCGCCGAGCGGACGCCGGGCGCCCCGCCGCGGTCCGTGACGACTGGTGGCGTGTTCGAGCGGTTCACCGACCGAGCGCGGCGGGTCATCGTCCTGGCCCAGGAAGAGGCCAGGATGCGCAACCACGACTACATCGGCACCGAGCATCTCCTCCTTGGCGTGATCGGTGAGCGCGAAGGCCTCGGGGCCACCGCGATTGTTCGCCAGAACGTCGCCCTGGAGTCCCTACGGATGCACATCGAGGAGATCATCGGCCGGGGGCAGAGTCAGGTGAGCGGTCATATCCCGTTCACACCCCGCTCGAAGAAGGTGCTCGAGCTCTCCCTGCGTGAGTCACTTGAGCTGGGCGACACCTATATCGGGACCCAGCACATCCTGGCCGGGCTGATCAGCGAGGGAGAGGGCGTGGCCGCGCTGCTGCTGACCCGCTTCGGCGTTACTCGGGACGCCACACGTTCGGCGGCATCACAGCTGCTCGACGAGGCTGAGACCGGGGCTCGGGAGACAATCCCGAGTCCGCGGAGCTTCAGGAGCGGTCATTTCGAGCGGTATACCGCCGGCGCACGCCGGGTTATCGTCCTGGCCCAGGAAGAGGCTCGGCTTCTCCACCACACCCACATCGGCGTGGAACACCTGCTGCTCGGCCTGCTCCACGAGGGCCAAGGCGTCGGTGCCCGCAGCCTGATCAGCCTGGGCGTCACGCTGGAAAACTTCCGGCTTCAGATTGACGAGGTCACCGACCGCGGCCCCACCGAGCCGACCGGGCACATCCCGTTTCACTCCGGCACGAAAGACGCGCTGTTCGCTGCCGAGGACGAGGTACAGCAACTCGGCGTCGAGCACATCGACACCGAGCATCTCCTCCTCGGAGTGACCCACGTCGGCGACGACATAGCACTTCCCGCGCTGCTCCGACTCGGTGTCGACTACCAGCGCATCCGCCGACAGGTCATGCAAACCCTCGCTCAGAACCAGGGGATAGCGCCGGCTGAGCCCGCGGAGACGGCCGCGACGTGCGGCGACGCCGTCGAGAAGTGGGCGCGACGGCAGGCCGGCTCGGTGGCGCGCGGCCCTGACCAGTTCGCCGACATCTTCGCGGTCGTGTCGGGGCTGGTATTGCTCGGGCAGTCCGGCGTGTACCTTCCGCTCGGCTTCGTTGCCGACGTGGTGCGGCTCACCCACTGCGCATCCCGGCCCGACGAGCGCCTCGCTGCCGTACACGCGCTCCCGGACATCCGGCGGCTCCGCGAATTGAACTGGCCGCCGGCGGCACGGGTCGGCTTCGCCGCGCTGCTCGGGGCCGACGCTCCGCCCGATCCCGGCGATGTCCCTCCGCCGGTCTCGGCGGCCGAACTGCGGTCGTCGCTCATCCGCGCCATCAGCCTGCCCGAATCGGACCTGGAACCCGTGCTACCGGACACCGGCGTCATCCTGAACGCCGGCCGTCGCGTCACCGATGGCACGGTCACCGGCCTGCTGGTGGTCGGGCCGGGCTCGGTCGCGGTGGATCCCGCCTTGCCGCTGCGGATGCGGCAGGACTCGGTCGCGCTGCCCGCTCTCACCGGACCGCAACGGAGCCTCCTCGAATGGTCCGGTGCCCGTCCGGCGGTCGAGGCCCGCTCCCGGAGCGGGTCCACCGCCCGGGGGCCCGGGATGACCGGGGTCAGCCGGCGCGGGCAGCTCACCAACCTGCTTCCTTCGCAGCTGGCGCTGCCGCCGGAGCTGCTGGTGCACCGGTTCGCCGAACGCAGCCTGCTCTATCGGCTGCACGAAACGCAGACCGAACCGCCGCTCGGCTCGGTGCGGATCGTGCTGGACACCAGCCCGCCGACGTTTGGGTCCGTCGGCGTGGTGCTCCGTATCGTGGTGCACGCGGTCGTCTCGACGCTCTGGTCGGCGCGCCAGGTGCCGACGCTGGTCTTTCTCGACCAGCCGGCCGTCGAGATTACCGTGCACAAGCCGTCGGACCTGGGCAACGCCTGGGCCCATTACAGCCTGGACCCGGCCGACGTGTCCGCGGCGCTTGCGTCCTGCCAGCGTGCGGACCGCCCGTCGGTACTACTCACTCAGCACCACCTGGTGGCTGACCACGCGATCACCGGCACGCCCTGGTTGCGGCTGATCACCGCGCAGCTGCCCGGAGACGCGCCGGCGAATCCGGCCGTCCGGCCGTTCCACACCCACCTCAGCGATCAGCCCAGCGAGACCGAGCTCGCCGCCGCCGTCTGTACAGCCCTCGCCCTGGAAACCCGATGACGACAGCGCGCGAGATCATCTTCCGGGCGGTTGCCGAGGAGACCGACCTGCTGCTCTCCAGGGTTGAGACCTGGCAGCTGCCGCCGGACCGATGGCCGGCCGTCGACGCCGCGCTCGCCGAGGTGGCCGGCGCGATGGCGGCCGGCGACGCGGCCGCTCTGCGGAGCGCGGCCGCGTTGCTCGAGTCCACCGGGCCCGGACGCATCACCCGGCTCGGCGCGGAGCCGCCACAAGGTCCACCACCGCCGATACGTGATCGGATCGTTCGGATCGCGCACCGTCGTAGCGAACCGCCTCCTCCCTCGCCCGAATCGGAATCCGATGGAAATGACTGAACGGCAAGCAGTGCTTCAGCTGTTCGCGCCGCTTGACGGCCCGGACGCGGCCGAGGCCTACCGACAGGTGGGCACGGTGTGGCAGCGGTGCGCCACCACGTTGGACATCACCGAGCCTGCTCTCGGCCTGCCCGCCGGTCTGCCGCCGGAGGTCCCCCGGCTCGTGACTGGCCCCCTTGCCGCCGCGTCTGGCCCTGGACCGGGGGTCATCCAGGCGTTTGTCGGGTGCGAAGCCGGGGTTCTATGCCTGTCGGTGGCGAACGCGCCGCAGTTTCCGGCCAGCCCGTGGGCGGATCTGGCCGTCGTGTGGGACGACCTCCTGACCGGCGTCGACGCGGGACTGTTGGGCACTGTGCGACTTTATGTGGGTTTTTATCCGTTGGGAGTGACCGAGTCGTCGATCGGGGCCGCAGCGCGGGAGGCCCTGCCGGAGGCATGCCATCGGTGGCCGGCGCCGACACGGGTCGCCAAACATCGGCTGGTGTGGGAGAGCGGCGCGGGCGAGGACGGGCGGGCCGACCGGACCCTGGTGGTGGCGGCACCGATCGGCACCGACGAGACGCTGAGCGCGTGGCTGTTCAGTCCCGGGGCTGGCGCCCGCGCACCGCTCACCCGATACCTCGTCGACGCGGCGAAGGTACACGCATTGGCGCGTGTGTGGCGCGACGAGCGCCGCACGATCGATCTGCTGGCCCGCGCGGACAACGGGATCGACCGGCTGCTCGACGTGCTGGGCCCGGCCGCGACGGAAGAGGAACTGCGGGCCGCACGGGGGAAGGTGGTGATCACCCAGGCGGAATCGGCCGGGACTGTCGACACACTCGCCTGGGTCCGCCGCGCCGGGCAGGCCGCGACGGCGGCCGCCGCGAACCTGACGGCGGCCCGCGGTGCTCATCTGGACGGTGCTGCGCCGGCTGGGCCGTTCGCCGACGACCTGGCCTTGGCCGAGAGCCTGCGGGCACACCTCGACGACGACCTGATCCACCTCACCATCACCCGGGACCGGGCGCAGCAGCTCACCGACCTGGCCGGCAGCGTGTTGGCAAGCCGGCTGGAGGAGCGGCAGGAGGCGAGCCGGCGGCGCATGGAACGTTTCGGGCTGCTCCAGGCGGCCCTGATCGGTGCCGTCCTGATGGGATTGACCGCGATTCAGTCGCTCCAGTACGCCGTACCGATGCCGAACTCGGCGAAGCCGGCTCTGGTCGCGTCGCTCGGCGCGTTCGCCCTCTACCTGGCGGCGATCTCGATCCGGCTGGTGCTGCCGGCGGGCGCCTGGCTGGCGGACGCGGCGCTCGCGCTCGTGTCCGGGTCGGTGCTGTGGCTGGCCGCCGCCTGGATTTCCCGCCAGGCGTTCGGCACGGTGCTGCCGGGCCGGTTCACGGCGCTTGCCTTCGGGGTCGGCGTGGCGGTTGCCGCGATAACCGCGATCACCCGACACCACCGGAGGGCCGCATGAACGAGGCATTCAGCGAACTGGAGCTGGCCGCGCTCGCCGAGGCCTACCCGCTGGGGCCGCCCGCCACCGTCCTGCTGGAGCGGGCCGGCTTCCCCCGAGCCCATGTCCCCAGCATGATCGGCGTGTCCGCCGCAGTCTTCTGGCGGCTCGTCAACGCCGAAATCGCCGCCGGTGTGCTGGAGAACGGGAGCGAGCGCATCCTGAAGATCGCCGAGGCGCAGTATCCGGCGAGCCCGATCTTCGGATCGACCGGAATCCGCCGCGTCATGCTGGTCGGCGCCGCACCCGACGGCCTGCCCGCGATGCGGCCGGACCGGGATCTCGCCGAGGCGGTGCGGGCCGTCGAGCGCGCTGGGATCTCAGTGACCTACCGTCTCGCCGCCGACGTCACCGACCTCGACGTCCTCGGGGTCGAGCGGCCCCACCTGCTGCACCTCGCCTGCCACGGCGACGGCGAGTTCCTGATCTTCGAAGGGCCGTCCGGTCCTCGGCCCGTTGCCATCGACGACCTCCTCGGTCTGCTTGACGGGTATGCGCGGACCAGCCGGCATCGGCTGCGCGGCATCTACTTGGCCTCGTGTGACGGCGCGGCCCAGGCACAACGGTTCCTGTCCGTCGCCGATCGGGTGGTCGCGTTCGCCGGGGAGCTTGCCGACGGGTGCGCGCCGGCGTTCACCGCCCACCTGTATCGCGCGCTGATCACCGCCAAAGACCTGCACGAGGCGGCCGGCCTCGCACTCGACCGGATGACCTCGGTCCAGCCGTCGTGCCGATGGCTGGCGAACCGCTTGATTGCGCTGCCGAGGAGGACGAGTCTCAACAGGACGGACGGTTGATGAGTTTCACCCTCCGTCATTCGACGATGGCTTGAAGTCATATACCGTTGCGGACAACCGAGTGGGGTGGGCCCTGAACTCGCATGATGAGGAAGCGGACTTCGAGGCCGGTGTGGCGGCTGCCGTCGACCCACAGCGATACCTTCAGGGTGACGTCAGCGGACTGGCCGTCACCGGACTGCACTCGTGGTGGAACCACCTGTCGTGCGATGGTTGCGGGCACAGCTTCCGCCGGGGCGAGCGCGTAAAGGTGTCCGTCACACCCCGCGCCGCGTACCACGCCGACCTGCCTGGCGAGTGCCCCAGACCGGCCGGCGGCGAGGCGTCCGTCGAACTGCTGGACACCGACGTCGCCGAATTCGCCGATGGAGTGGAAACGGCCTGGCCGGCCGGCCACACCGTGCTCCGGCTCGCGCCCGGCGACTGGCGGGTTGCCCGCCCACCGGCGCCCTTGCAGCGCACCCGTTGCCTGGTCTGCGCCCACACCCTGCGGGTCGGCGAGCGCGTCGTGGTCTGTCCGTGCAGCCCACAACGGCCGGAGTGCGCCGCGACCGTCCACCGTGACCCGGCCGCCGGCCTGACGTGCTGGGAGACGTGGCGTCCGAACGGAGTTGTCGGTGCCTGCCCCATCACCATGGCCCGCCGGGCAGGCGTGCGCCCGTGACCGGCGACGACCGGTACGCCCGGCAGCGTCTGATCCCCGGCTGGGACCAGGACCGGCTCGCCGCGGCCACCGTGGTCATCGCCGGAGTCGGCGCACTCGGTAACGAGGTCGCCAAGAACCTCGCGTTGGCCGGCGTGGGCCATCTGCTGCTCTGCGACCCGGACACCGTCGCACCGTCCAACCTCAGCCGCTGCGTGCTGTTCAGCGCCGCGTCTGGTGATCCGGTCGGCCGGGGCAAGGTCCAGGTCGCGACCGAGGTGCTGCACCGGCTCGCTCCGCAAACCCGGGTGACCGGTCGTACCCGCGACCTGACCACCGGTATCGGCCTGGGCGAGCTGGCGGACGCCGACGTGGTGGTGGGCTGCCTGGACAGTGTCCGGGCCCGCCTGGACCTCCTCAGTCGTTGCGCGCTGGTCGAGGCGCTGCTGGTTGACGGTGGCACCGGGTCCTGGGGCGGTGAGGTGCGAATCCGCCGGACGACCGTAGAGGGCTGCTACGCGTGCACACTGACAACCCGCGAGCGTGGCCGCAGCGATGTGCCGTGGAGCTGCGCCGACGCCACCGGCGACCATGCGGCGGCAGCAATGGTGGCCACCACCGCCCTGATCGCTGCCCAACTCAGCCTCGCCGTGCTGGGCGAGGTCGTCGGCCGGCCGGCGGATTCAGGAATCATTGTCTTCGACGGCGGCACGGGGCAGACCCGGCGGGTGGAGGTCACCCGAGACCCGGGATGCCTGCATCACCGGCCGCTCGGCACGCGGGAGCCGGTCGTGGCGGGCAGTCGGTCCACGGTGGCCGAACTCGCCGCTGAGCTGCCGCCAGGCGCGGAACCACAGGCCTGGACGGAGTTCATCGTGCCCGGCGCGCCCGGTGAACGGCCCCGGACGACCAGCCGGATCCTCGACGCCGCTGGCGACACTCGGCTATGTGACCTGGGCATCGCACCAGCAGAGGTTCTGCCCGTCCGTACGACAGAAGGGGATTACCGGTGGATGAGGCTGAGTTCCTGAGGGAACCGGGCGGACAACCGGATCCCACGGAGAGCGGCGTGGAGATCCCACTGAACGAGGGCGAGCGTGAGGATCTTCTGCGGGAGATCGCGGAGGCGTTCAGCGACGAGGCGGGTGCCGGAAGCGTCCTCAACCTGATCGGCTTCCCCCGAGCCCAGCGCCCCAACTTCGCCGCGCACACGCCCAACCAGTACTGGGCCCTGATCGGGCAGCAACTGCGGCTTGGCGTGGTGCACAACCCGAACCGGCGGCTGATCGAGGCGGCGCTGCGGGTGTACGCGTACAACCCGGTGTTCCGCGGCCTCGCCGTGCGCTACGGCCTCATCGCCACCGGCGGCCAGCCCGCGTCGCCGCCGGCGGCTGATCCCGCGGCTTCCGAGGCCACCTCCGCGCCCGCCGAGACCGCGCCCGAATCATCGAGCGCGACTGAGCCGGCCACCTGCCACGTGATCGTGCGGGCCAGTTCCGAGGATGACCGGGCCGAGGCGACCAAGGCGCTGCAGCAACTGGGCCTGGATCCAGAGGATGTCTGGGCAACCGCGCACGCGGTGTCGTTCCGGGTCAACACGGCCGAAGTGAGCGCCCTGCGGCGCCTTCTCGATCGTACGGACATCGGCTGGACCGTGGTGCCGCCGACGGCCCGCGATTATCTGATCGGTGAGCTGTTCGTGGACGGGCCAGACGGCCGCCGGTTCCGGCTGGTCGACGCCCCCGCTCAACAGACAGTCGGCAACGTCGCGCAGGAGGTTGTCAACCAGTACGGCATCAGCTTCGCCGACCGGGCTCGGCCGACCGTCGTCGATCACGTCGAGGTGGATGGCAAGGGCCGGCGGCTGGATCCGGAGCAGACCCTGCACGACGCCGGTGTCAGCGAGCGCAGTTACCTGCGGGTGGGTTTCCAGGCCACGGCGGGTGCGGTCAACCCGCTGATCCGGCAGGACGCGCTCAGCCGGGCCCGCAACGAGATCTTGGAGGCCGCCGAGAGTCGGCCCGACATGGTCGTCGGCGCGGCGCCGATCACCCTGCCGACCGAGTACCAGATCGAGTTTCAGCAACCGAGCTTCGGGCCACCTGATGTCGCGGGCGGCGAGCCACGCCCGCAGTCGGACCACGTCGTCCTGATTCGGTTGCGTCCCGACTTTCCCGAGATCGCCCCGGTCGCCTACTGGCTGACGCCGATCTTCCACCCGAACATCTACCCGAACTATGACAGCGACGCCGCCCGAGAACGCCCCTACCAGCGCGGACTGGTCTGCCTCGGTGAGCTTGCCGAGGCGTACACACCGGGTCTGCACTTCGGAAAGCTTCTCGAAACTCTGATCGACATGGTCGCCTTTCGCAACTACGCCGTGTTCCAGCCCAGCGGAGACGTTGGCCCGGACGGACGGCCCGAGCTGCTCGGCGACTTTTACGACGCTGCGGCCGCCCGGTGGGTGCTGGCCAACCAGAACCTCATCGTGGCGATGGGCGGCCGCCCGGTGCGACCCGACAGGCCGGCCAAGACGGCCTACCGCAACGTCATCGAGGCTCTCTGATGACCCACGCCGCGGTGGAGCTCTACCGGACCGACACGCTCACCAAGTTCGGCAGTGTCGGGCTGACCGACCTGCTGACACCGGTCTTTGAAGCCCTGCTGGGCCGGCCGCTGGACGGGGCGGAATTCCACCTGACGCTGCTGCCGATCCAGGACCGAACCACCTTGCGTGGCAATCCGACGCTCGTCAACCTGCGCGGCAGCCACGGGTACCTACAGGTCCGGATCCGGCACGGTGCCACGGTGGTCTACCAGCACCCGCACTCGGTACGCGAAATCGTCGGCTACCCGCTGCAGCAGCTGCTCGGCAAGAGCTTTCCTGAGGAGCACGAAATGGGCTTCGGAATCATCGCGGACGGCCTGGCCGGGCTGTCACTGAGCCGCCCCACACCGGCCAACGAGGGAAGTATCGAAATCCAGGCGCGGCGGCGGCAACCGGTGTTCCACCTCGAGGAGATCGCCGAACCTCCGCCTTCGGCGACGGCGGCAAGTCTGGGCGCGCCCGAGGATGACGCCTCCGGGCGGGTGGGAGTCATTCTCACCCGAGAGGTACGCGACCAGTTGCTTTACGACATGGAATTGTCCCGCGAGGTGGAAGAGGGGGGGTTTCTCGTCGGCCGCCCGTACCGCGACTCCGAGCATCCCGACCGTCACATCGTGCTGATCACCGCCGTGCTCACGGCCGAACGGACCGGCGCCTCGCTGTTGCACTTCACGTTCACCGGCGACAGCTTCGTCCGGGTCAGCGAAACCGTGGCGGCCCGACGTCAGTCTGAGAAGCTGGTCGGCTGGTTCCATACCCACCTGTTTCCGGCGACGGTCGAGATGGGGTTGTCCACGATCGACCTGGAACTGCACGCCTCCACCTTCCGGCGCCACTGGCAGATCGCCGGCCTGATCAACCTGCACGGAGACAAGCGCGTGCTGCGGTTCTACGCCGACCAGCAGGGCGTCATCGGCTCGGCGCCGTACCAGGTGCAGGCCGCGTGACCGCGGAGACCACAGCGCGGGCTGTGCTGCGCTGGGCGATCCGCGCCGAGGGGCCGATCCCCAGCGGCGACCTGACGGCGGCGGGCGACCTGGCTACGCCCAGCGAACAGACCCGGCACGGCCTCGCCGTGCTGGCCGCTGCCTGCGCCGCCCGGCTTGGCGCCGGCTCACCACCGTTCGGCGACGACACGCCCGCCGACACCGGCGGTGTGCTGCTCGCCGCGGCGCTCGGTGCCCGCGCCGAGGCCGCCACGCGGCTGGTCGGTCTGGCCGAGCCGCTGCCGATCACCGGGCCGGCCGGCTGGTCGGCGGCGCTCGCCCGGCACGCGATCACCGAACGCGCGCTGGTGCAGGCGGCTCCACTGGCGGAGAGCTTTCTTGCCGTGTCGCCGCTGTCCCGGGTCCTGCACCGGCCCACCCTGGAGGCCCTCGCGGCGGAATCCCACGAGACGGAGATGGCCCTCGCCGGCCAGCTCCTCGACAGGCCCGGCGGTGAGCGGGTCCTCCGGCACGCCTGGGCCGCACCGTCGTCCGACCCGGACGCGTTGCGATGGCGCAGTCTGGTGCTGGACCGGCTGGTCACCAACCGTACGGGCTGGCTTCTCGACCTTTACGTTCTAGCCCGGCTGCGGCACGGGCCGGCCTGGGACCGGCGGATCCGCATCGCGATCCGCGAGGCGAGCCGAATGCGCGCCCGGCCGTCGGATGCGCTCGCCGTTCTGCGGTTCTGGATCCCGCTCGCCCGGCTCGACTGCGACCAGCCCGACCTGCTCCGGTCGCGGCCGCTACTGGACGGTCACCGGCCGGTCCTCGACGCGATTCTGCGTCTCGGCCTCCTGCCGAAGGGATAACCCAGCCGATGCTTACCCTCGCCTTAGCCGCAGTTCACCCCAAGGCCCTCAGCGACCGGTACTCGATCGCGCGAATGGACGAACCGGACCTCACTCTTGGCGACCTGCTGCGGGAGCATCCGGCATTCGGGCTGCAGCCCCTCGACGAGGAACACCTGCAGGTGCCGGTGAAGTCGCTGGCGTTGCGCGTCGAGCCGCTCGGCGCGGCCGCACTGTACCTGCCGCCGGGCATCCCGCTGCCGCTCGCGAGCTCCGAACCGGCGCCGGAACCGGAGCAGGTCGCCCCCTCCGCTTCGGCGCAGCCGGCGGCCGGACCGTCCCTGGGTGTTCTGCCGAACGGCAACCCGGAACGAGTCAGCGAGCGCGAGGCTGTGCTCACCGCCCACCATGTCGAGATCAACCGAGCGGCTGCGTACCTCAACAGCGGGCTGTCGGTGCTCATCCGGTGTGACAAACTGCTGGTCGAACACCTCGTCCGCGAGGTGCCGGGGCGGGCAGGGCGCGAGCCGCTGCTCGGCGAGCTGCCCGCCGTGGCCGTTGGCGACGTGATGAGCATGGGCACCGGCCGCCGGGCCGCGCTGCTGGCCACGCTGGCCCGCATGGTCAGGGAGGCGAAAGACCACCAGGTCGTCGTTGTTCCGCATCTCGACCTGCTGGCCGGTGGCAGCGACGCGGCGCTGACGCTAGAGGGCCGGGAATTGACCGACGTGCTCTATTCGCGCAGTGAGTGCATCCTGCTCGGCTTCACCGACCCGTCGCTCATGGTTCCCGAGGTCCTGGCGAACCGGTTCGGCGTGCAGATGCCGATCGACATCCTGCCCCGCGAGGTGACGACGTCCGGCGGAGGCCGGACCCCGATCGGCCAGGCCCTCGTAACCCGGGAGGAGGCAGACCTGTTCGACGGGTTCGACGCACCGGAGCTGTACAAGCACATCGCCGGCATGAACGCGGTCCGGCTGCGGCATGCGCTGCGCTTCGCCTTCCACCAGCACCGGCCGACGACTGGTGCCGGTTCGGAGCGCCCCCGCTTCACCGACCTCGTACAGGAGTTGCGGGTGTTCAAGGCCCGGGCGTCCAGCTCGTTCGAGATGCCGACGGTGACATTCGAGGAGATCGGCGGGTACGACACGGTCAAGGACGAGCTCAAACGCGCCTTGAAGATCGTCAGCGGCGCCGTCGACCTGCCCGAGGACCTGCGACACGACCTGGTGCCGCGCGGGTTCATCTTCCACGGACCGCCAGGCACCGGTAAGACGCTGTTCGCAAAGGCTGTGGCGAACAAGATGGACGCCACTATCCAGGTGATCTCCGGGCCGGAGATTACCGATATGTACGTGGGTGAGAGCGAGCGCAAGGTACGCGAACTGTTCGCCGAGGCCCGCCGCAACGCGCCGACCGTGGTGGTCTTCGACGAGTTCGACTCCATCGCGGGGCGCCGGTCAGGCCGTAGCGACGGCGGCAGCCGGGCCGGCAACGCGATCGTCGCCCAGCTGCTGACCGAGCTCGACGGCTTCCGTCCCGAAGTGCCGGTGCTGATCATCGGCACCACGAACCGGATCGACATCATCGACGACGCTCTTCTGCGGCCGAGCCGATTCCGCCCGATCCGGATCGACCTGCCGGACGAGCTCGCCCGGCGGGAGATCGCCAAGGTGCACGCCCGGCACTTCGGCATCCCGGTCTCCGACGGGCTGCTCGACCGGATCAGTCGCGCCACGGACCGGATGAACGGCGACGAGATCCGCTCGATCTTCCGCGACGCCCGCGCCGACGAGCTGGTCGGCGAGCCGCGCCGCCGAGCCGACGCCCGCCGGCTCGGCGAACTGGTCGGCGCCCTCCGGCTCGGCCAACAGGAACACGAAATTGACAGCCCCGAGGTAGTGGGCACCAGACCGGGGCGGCGGGCAACCTTCACCGTCCTCACTCCGTTACGACGACCGGCCCGGCGTTCCTCGCCCGAGCGCGAACTGACCGTCATCGAAACCGTTCCGACTGGCGGATCGGCTCCCGTGATCCGGCCGAGTGAGCCCAGCACCGACCCCGAAGAGGAGTAACCGTCGTGACCGTGGTCCAACTCGACCGTGACATCCGGATCAAGGCGGCGACGTACGCGACGCGGCTGGCCGAGGTGAAAACTCAGTTCGTGGACCGGGACGACGTCATCGACATCGTCGCCATGGCCACCCTGTGCCGCGAGCATGCCCTGCTGATCGGGCCGCCGGGCACCGCCAAGAGCAGCGTCATCGACCGCCTGCGGAAGCTGCTCGACGTGCGCTATTTCGCCTACCTGTTGACCCGCTTCACCGAGCCGGCCGAGTTGTTCGGCCCGCTGGATCTGGCGGCCTTCCAGCGCGGAAGCTACCGGGTGAACACCGACGGGATGCTGCCGACCGCACACATCGCCTTCCTGGACGAGGTCTTCCAGGGCAGCAGCGCGATCCTCAACTCGCTTCTCACGATCGTCAACGAGCGGCGGTTCTACAACGGCAGCGAAGCCGTCGAGCTCGACCTGATCTCGCTGTTCGCCTCGTCCAACGAGATCCCGGACGACCCGCTGCTTGCCGCCTTCTCCGACCGGTTCCTGCTGCGGTGCAACCTCGACTACGTCGCCGACGACCTGATCGAGGACGTGCTCGACATTGGCTGGCGCGGTGAACGGGACCGGATCCGCACGGCGGCGGCCGAAGTCGAGCCGGTGACCGCCCGTACCGAGGTGACATTTCCGTTGACCGAGCTCATCCAGTTGCAGAACGCGGTGGCCGATGTCGACGTCAGCGGCGTCCGGGACACCTTCGCCGAGATCCTGCGGACGTTCCGCTCCGAGGGCGTCGTGTTCTCGGACCGCCGCGCGGTCAAGGCCATGAAGACGTTCGCCGCCTCGGCGCTGCTCTCCGGCCGTCCGCGGGCCGAGCTGTCCGACCTGGGGCAGCTGGTGCACCTGTGGACACTCCCGCAGGACGAGGTCTCGATCCGGCGCATCCTCGCCGACCATCAGGTGTCGGTGCTCGAGCGGGGCCGTCAGGTGCGGGACATCACGGAGATCAGCCTCGACGTGCGCCACATCATGCGGCTGCGGGAATCGGCGCAGACGGCCGACGAATGGCGCGAGGTGATCCGGCGGCTGCACCGCCTGACCACCGAGGTGCAGCGGGACCATCCCGCTGGGCAGGAGGTGCTCGGGCAGCTGCAACAGGCCCAGCGCGAGACGGTGGCGGCGTACCGCGAACGTTTCGAGCCGAATGGCTGACCGCGCTCTGATGCTGGCTGCGGCGGAGTGCTACCTGGAGGCCGCCGCCCCCGCGGATGCCGCACGCTGCTTCCTCGCCGCGGGCGAGCCGATACGTGCCGCCGTCGCCTATGTCGAGCAGGCGATGTACCGGGAGGCGGCCGACGCATACCTGTCCGAAGGACAGTTCCTCTGGACCGCTTGGCTCCTGGCACACCGGGTCGACGACATCCAGTCGGCTCGCGCGCTCGTCGAGCAGCGCGGGCAGTTGGACGACATCCGCTGGCAGTTGGTTCGAGCTCGATGCGACGCAGCGCAGGACATACACGCCGAACGCATTCTCCTGGTGCTCGGTGACGTTCAGCGTCTGCAGGCCTGGCCGGATGGCGCCGCCGATCCAATCGAGGAGTGGGCGGTCGCCGTGGCGACGGCCCTACGCCGGCCCGACCAGGCTGCCCTGATCTTCGCGGCCTCGGCGCGCGGGGGGAGCGCCGGTGCGGTGGTGCGCTGGCGCGACTGGTTCAAACGGGAGTACGGCGAAGAACTCGTGCTCCCGCCCGGACTCGGTGAAGGGAATGGCCAGTGACCGGTCCACGACCGATGCAACGCATCGAGCCCTTGAGCCCGGAGCCGGTACCGACCGAGCCGGGCGTCCCGTCGCCGAGCGAGCGGGCGCCAGAGCCGGTCGCGCCGGAGCGCCACGACGTCCTGTTCGCCTGCTGCTTCCCGGCGGCCGCCGGCGCCCTGGCGTTCGTCGGCGTCCTCCGGGCGACCAATGCTGCGCCGGACCTGTCCGTTCTGAGCGATGGTGAGACCGGCGGATGGTGGGTGACCACCGAGGTTGACCTGCAACTCGGGCGGCAGCTCGCCCGGATGGTCTCGGCTGCCGCGTACGTGGCGGCCGGCGATCATCTGCTACCCGACCCCGGCTTCGGCCCGCCACCGGTGGGCGTCTCCGAAACGAAGTCCGCCGTACCGCGGAACACTCTCGTGAGCAGCGACGTCGTGACACTGATCCGGACCGCGGGGGTGCACCGCGTGCCGGTCCGTCCGGTGGAACGGCTCCGAATCCTGCTCGACGGTGCGGCCGCCGCGCACATCATCCAGCGCGCCATCGATCTGGGCCTGAACGTGCGCCACCGGCCAGTCCGCCTCAGTCCGCTGTTCCCCGGCCCGGCTGGCACCACAACCCTGATCGAGCTGGCCGTGTCCGGGCATCGGGGCAACCTGCCTCCGTCCTTGGTCAACGCCCTGACCCGGGATCCGGCCGCGCTCACCTGCCGCATCGCGGGCAGCCAGGACGACCTGCTGATCGAACACACCGTTGCGGCCCCGCTCGACGACCACCTGCTGGCCGGTCTCGTCGATGCCGGAACGTGGGTCCTGGCCGCCTCGCCGTTCGGCTGTCGCCGCCTCGACGCGCTCGGCGAGTTCGCCGACAGCGCCGGCCTGGTCCAGTTGGGCGAGGACTACCCGCTGATCGAGGAGGAAGCGCCGGCCGCGCTGCCAGACCTGCAACTGCCAGCGGTACGGATCGTCCCGCGCCGCACCGAGGGCCAGGCTCTGGACGCCGTGCTGGTCGACGATGCCGAGCTGTCAACCATCCGTTTGCTACTTGAGGGCGATCCGCTGGCCGAAACCGCCCGGATCCTCCTGGGCCGCGACCGGCACCTGCTGATCGCGCCGGGCGGCATCCTGGTGCGAATCCCGGTCGGCCAGCCGCTGTATGCCCTCGGGCCCGGCCCGCTCTATCTGCCTCTTGGTTGTTCGCTGCGCCCCCAGGTGCCGCCGTCAGCCCGTCGCGAGCTGTTCCATGCCGGGCAGAGTCGCGCAGTGGTGCTCACTCCGCGCGGCTGCTGGGTCTTCGATCCGGGCACCGCGATTCCGGTCTGGGCGTTGTGGGTGGGCGAGCTGCCGGAACTGGTCCCCCAGTCGGCGAACGATGACCTGCGTCAGTTGCTCGACGATCTGCGGCTGGACCAGGACCAGCCGGGCCCCAGTGCTCACTCGCCGGACGACGAGGCGGCATCGTGGCACGAACGCGCCATGGAAGCGGAACTTGCCGGGCGCCTGAAGGAGGCGGCCGATCTGCATCGCGGGAACGGATCCCCGCTGCGTGCGGCCCGCCTGTATGAACGGGCGGCGGCGGAAGCTCAACCGTAAATCGCAGCGGTCAGCTGAGGCCGTCGGGTGCACTGTCGATGGACAGCACCTCGACACCTCGATCCACCGCGCCCGCAATGCCGCATACCCCGAGATCCGCGGCTTCGCCGCCGGCCTGACCAGCGACCGCGACGCCGTCGTCGCCGGCCTCACCCCACCCTGGAGCTCAGGCCCGGTCGAGCGCCACGTCAACCGCATCAAGACGATCAAGCGACAAATGTACGGCCGCGCGAACCTCGACCTTCTCCGCAAACGCGTCCGGAGCCGACAACGGTCCGACGCGCCTACCTTGCCTGCGGGCAGCTACTCTCCGCGCCATGAGCAACGTGACCGGGACGAAGGCAAACCGCGAAGAAGAGATCGCCTTCTTAGCTATGGAGCAGGTGCTCGGGGTCGACATCAAGCTCGCGGATGCCGGCACCGGTGACAAGATGCCTGATGGCTCCTGGGCGTACGGCGATGGTCAAGAGCGGCGGGGCGTCGTTGAGGTTACGTCACCCCCTGCCACGAGCCTGATGGCTGATTGGGCTCGCGCCAAGAAGGCAGGGCGCCCTCAGGCTGAGAGTGGGTCGATCCCCCTGCGTCTGAACGAGCTCGCGCAGGTGTGTTCCGAGATGCTCGCGGAGGAATGGGCTTGCGAGAACGTCGACAAACTCCTGGCCCAAGCGGCCGATGAGCGGCACCTCTTCCTATTTGCGCGGGCTTACCAGGACGGTAACTACTTCTACCGACTGTCCGATTCTTACGACGGCGCAGAAGCTGAGCACGTCGATGACATCGTGCTCCCACCGGGGATCTCGGACATCTGGTTCCGGGGCCGGGCACGACGGGATCGTGAGCAACCACTGGGCGCATGGGATCTCTGGTTGGCGAGGTTTCACGCAGAGTCGGGGTGGTACCGCTACGTAGTGCAGATTGAGGAACGGCACCTGCCGCCCACCAATCCGAGTATCGCTGACGATCGGGTTCCCGCGGGTTGGCGAATTCCAAAGGATCGTGCGCTCGATCCGGTCGGTGACTGAGACCGTCAGCGGCGGATTTCAATCACTGAGCTGAGAGCCGCGCTAGATCTCCAGCCACAGTCCGGCCTATCGGTCGAGCCATTCCTTGGCATCCACACGGCGCCGTACCTTCGTGCGGCCGGCCGCGTTGTTGAAGGCTGGAGAGGGACGGACTCGACACGAGCGTTCGGCCACGGGAAGTCGCCACCGGTTGCCACGAGGCCAGCACATACGCGGCCGTCGTCGCGCCGGTGCAGCGCCCAAGTGCCGCGGTGATGATCGCTCGATGTCTAAAACTACGTTGGATCCCGATTTATGCGGGACCTGACAAAGCCGCTGGTACGCGCCTCGGCGCTGGGGGTCCGCCTCGTACACGGGTCCAGCGAGGTGTTCCGGGGGCGCCGGCTGACGGGCGTTTTCACCGTGGACGTGGCCGCCGCGAGATCCTAGAGAGTTACCCGATGTCAACGCCGCCAGTTTTCAGGCGGAGCCGACAGGTGCGGCGTCCTGTTTCCCGCGGAGTGCTGCGCGCCACTCTGACCCGGCTCGGCTTGTCAGGCCAGGTCGGTTCATGATCGACAGGGTAAAGGCCGGTCTGGGGCAGAGCCCGCAGCGTGGCCCGATCGGTAGCCGGTCGCCGCAGGTGGGCAGGCGGCAGTCGTGAACGTCCCCGGTGTGACGGGCTCGGCGCGGCAGGGGAGGCCCCGCCATCGATCCGAGCTCTTGCCTCGGCGCGACAGCTCGCACGTGACGTGTGTACGACTGTTCGCCTTTTCGGGTTATTAGTGAGTGTTTGTGCAGTTTTGGGGCCGCTGTCATTGCTTGACTGCTTGCGACTGCCTTCGCTCGGCGTGCCGAGCAGGGATCGCCGGCCGGTCACGCGGTCCGGCGCCGATGCCTTCCACGCGTAGAGGAGTGACTCGATCATGCGCCGAGTGGCGAGCACGCTCATCACCGTCGGGGTCGCCCTGGTGGCGGCCGGCGTACCTGTACCGGTGTCGGCCGCTGACGGTAAGCCGCGTGGCGGCGGCAAACCCTGTCCTGCCGAGCGGGTGCTGGCCCAACCGCCGTTCCCACCGACGAACGTGGACCTGTTCACGCCGGAGACCTATGCGCAGGCGTCGCCGATGGTGCCGGCGCCACCGCGACGGATCACCGAGGCGCAGTTGCGGGTGCAGTTGGCCAAGGCGTTGTCGCCGCGGGCGAAGCGGCATCCAGGGGTGGTGGCGCGAGGTCTCGCTGTCTTCGACGACCGGAAGATCAAGAAAATCATTCCGGACCCGAACCTGCGGGCGGCGTTGGCATCACTGGTCGGCGGGCCGTCCGAGGTCAGCGTCGAGACGATCCGCTCCGGTGTGTACACCGAGGTTGTTTTCGCGAAGTTGCCGGGAAATAACACTGCCGAGGTTCGGCCGCCGGGCCCGCGGATTCTGTTCAACGAGCGGTTCCGGTTCGAAAACTTCAGCTTGCTGGGGGGCGTTCTGGCGCATGAAACCCTGCACCAGGACCCTGCCATCAGTGCGATGGAGGAGTACATCGGCGCGGCCCTCGACAGTGGGTACTACGGGCAGGTGCTGCTGGAGCAGCCGAAGCTGGGGGTCAGTGGTACGGAACTGACGCGGATGTATAACACCCGGGTGTTGGCGCTGCTCAACACCCGGGACGCGAAAGGCCGACAGAGCCTGACGGCGAACCCGGGCAACGTGTTCCCGGGAGGAAAGCCATTGGCCAACTTTCGGTCGCTCTTTCCCGCCAACCTCGGCCCTGCTACTCCCGGGAATCCGACTCTGAACGCCTTCCTCAGTGCGATGACGAAGACCCGGCAACGCAACGCCAACTTCGACCAGGCCACCGCCGACCTCCTCGACGTCCGGCTGCTCTGGGCCCCGCCCGAGGGCCGGTTGCGCGTGGCCAAGCTGCTCCAACTCAAACTTCCCAAGGGTTGCCCGCCCTGGCCGCAGCCGACGGTTCCCACACAGATTCCCGCCGGCGATCAGCCCGCCGAAGCCACGACCGCTGCCAGCCCTGCCGAACGGCCAGCAGCGAGCGGTCCAGCCTCGCCCCTGGCGGCGTCGGCGACCGTGCTCTCCCTGCTCGCCCTGCTGCGGCTGCGACGCCGTCAACCGGCGTCGAGTGAGCCGCGCCGACTGCCCTGATGGGCGCACGGTTCACGATCCGCCGTGTCGGATTGCTGACGGCGGCGGTGGCCAGCATGGTCACCGCCGCCGTCCTGGTGGTCTCCGCGCCCGAAGCACCGCCATCGCCTACCACCGAGCTGTCCCACCAACAGCTGACAGCGGGCAGCCCGCCGACACCGAGGCCCATCGACCCGACGGCGACACCGTCCGGGTCCGTCACGCCCACCGCATCGGCCGGTCCGGGACCGACGGCCGTGGCTACGGCCGGCACGGCCGTCACCGTGCCGTCCCAGCCGGTCCTGCTGGCGGCGGGATCCGTCCGGCTGCCGCGGGGCGGCACGGCCCGGCTCGTCCGCCGAGATATCCGCGCCGACGGCACGCTGCCCGTACCCGACGGGGTCACCGAGGTGACCTGGTGGGGATCGGAGCTCCCCGCCGCACGCGGAGCGGCGGTCTTGGCCGGGCATGTGAACTGGCAGGGCCAAGTCGGACCGTTCGCCGAACTGTGGCAGGCCGGACAAGGCGAACGCATCGAGGTCACCGACCGGCACGGACGTCTGCGCCGTTATCGCATCACCGAGGTGCACACCGTGGCGAAGAACGACCTGCCACGCCGTGCCCCAGACCTGTTCGGACAGTACGGGCCCCACCGGATCGTGCTGGTCACCTGCATTGGCCGCTGGGTAGGCGGACTACTCGGCTTCGAGGCCAACCGCATCGTTGTCGGCCAGCCGGACTGACCGAACGTGCTCCTCCCACCGGCCGAAGCACTCACCATCGGGCCACATCACGAGAGCGTGCACCCGGAGCATGGCTCACGGGCTGACTGGGGGCCGTCGGTCCGGTGGTCCGCCCACTCGCGCGCGGGCCTTGCCGATCAAGCCGAGGTGGGTGTGGTCGAATCCTTCAGCCGTCTTGAGGCCGTAGCCGAGGCCGCGATCGACGGCGATGTGGAACACCCAGGCGAGGGCCAGCACTCCGAGCCAATCGATCCGGTCGCCGAACCCGGCCGCGGCCACGGCCACCGCGCCCAGCGCCACCGGCAGCGTGTAGGAGTGCGCCAGGTTGTAGCAGGAGGCCCCGAGGCGTGGCCCGCGCAGGTAGCCGAGCATGGACAGGTCGAAGACGAGGAAGAGGGCAAGCAGCGACCACCACGGGTACCCGGCGGTGACGGTCACGACGACGGCGAGAGCCGCGACGACGACGCCCTCGACGCGCTGTACTACGACCGGACTCAGATACGGCATGTCACACCTCGATGTCGGCCAGATGAGGGTGGTGGGTGTCGGCCCCGCCGTCCACGAGTTTGTACTGCAGTGCCCCCGAGGGGCAGCGCCGCACTACTTCGGCCAGGCGTTCGGCCTCGGCGCCGTCGGGCCGGATCCACGGACGCTGGCCCGTGTCGAAGACCTCCGGCAAGCCGCGAACGCACTCGGCGGCGTGCCAGCAACGCCCCGCCTCGAATGTGACGGTGATCTTCTGGCCCTCGTACGTCTTCTTTCTGGTTTCGCTGGTCATCGCGGCCTCCGTCGTCGCCGTGCTCGGCCGTTCAGTCACTGACCCGGCTGTAGGCCTGGTACACCAGGTCCTGGTACTCGGGGTGCCTGGCGATCCACCCCGCGATAAATGGGCAGGTGGCCAGGACCAGCAGGTTCGCGGCGCGTGCCTCGTCGAGGGCGGTGCGGGCCAGCGCTGCCCCTACTCCCTTGCCCTCGTACTCCGGTGAGACCTCGGTGTGTACGAGCGCGATGAGTTCGGTGGTACGGATGTACTGCGCGACGCCCGCGACCATGGACTCTCCGTCGACGCGGGCCTCGTATCGTCTGGCCTCGGGGACGTCACTCACTCGTACTGCCATGTGTCCTCCAGGTGTCGTGCCGTGGATCTCAAGCCACGGTGGTGCGGTCTAGTTGATGCGTCACTTGGTGTCACCGGCCTCTTGCGCCGAGGACTTGGTGGACAACGCGCGGCTGGACGTCGCCACGTTGTGCGGGCGCGACCATCTCCGCGTCGTCTCGGTGAAACGCGGGGATCCCGCGCTCACCATCCAGTGTGCGTCAGCAACGGGCCGCGACCAGTGACACCGCGTCACATGCGGTGATGACACCGTGCCACTACCGGTTGGCGACAACGGCGCCGGGAGGACCTTCTGCGCTATGGCGTCGCGGTGACGCTGTCCACTGTGGTGCAGCCACTGGCCGGGTTCAGGCTGAGCGCAATGACCGCGTTGAGCCGGTCCCGGACTTCGACGAGTTGGGCGATCTGCGCGTCGATGCGGTCGCGCTCGCTGTTCAACATGGCTTGGGACTGCGGTGTGGTGACCTTCGCGTCGATGCAGGGCAGGAGGTCCAGGATGGTTCTGCTGGACAGGCCCGCGCCGTACAGCATCTGGATCAGGTGCACCCGGTCGACCGCCGTGTCGGCATAGTGACGCTGACCGCCGCTGCTGCGTGTGCTGGTCAGTAGTTCTTGTTCCTCGTAGTAGCGCAGCGCTCGCACCGACACCCCGGTCCTGGTGGCGAGTTCACCGATCCGCACGACTTCTCCCTCTCAGCTGGTGATGCCAGACACAGCATTTGCCTCTGACGTCAGCGTCAGGTTCTAGCGTAGCCCGGGCAACGGAACGTCTTGAGCTGTGGAGGCACCCATGCGTATTTCTGGTTCGGTCGCGCTCGTCACCGGCGCCAACCGTGGACTCGGCAAACACTTCACCCAACAATTGCTGGCGCGGGGCGCGACCAAGGTGTACGCCACGGCCCGTAATACGGAACTGATCGACATCGCCGGCGTTGAGAAGCTGCGCCTGGACATCACCGACCCGCAGTCGGTCGCGGACGCGGCGGCCGCCGCCCCCGACGTCACCCTGCTGATCAACAACGCCGGGCTCGCCACCGGGGCGAACTTGGTCAGCGGCGACCTGAGCAAGATCCGGTTGGAGATGGATACACACTTCTACGGCACCCTCGGCATGGTTCGGGCGTTCGCGCCGGTGCTCGCCAGCAACGGCGGCGGGGGGATTCTCAACACCCTGTCCGCTCTCTCATGGTTCTCCTACGACGGGGCCAACGCCTACAGCGCGGCGAAGGCAGCCGCGTGGAGTCTGACCAACGGCATCCGCATCGAACTCGCCGGGCAGGGCACCCTCGTGACCGGGCTGCACCTGGGCGCTGCCGACACCGACATGGCGGCCGGCTACGACGGCGACAAGATGGCCCCCGCCGACGTGGTCTGTGCCGCACTCGATGGCATCGAGGCCGGCAAACTCGAGGTCATTGCCGACGAATGGAGCGCCTACGTCAAGGCATCCCTCGCCGGGGACCCGAGCGCGTTCTACACCGCCGCCTCGGCGAGCTGACGAAGCAGGTCGACGGGAGGCACCGGGCACGGCGGCCAGGTCTGCGCGGCCCGTGGGGACGCGCAGGCCCGCCGTGCCGCGGGAGCCGACGGCTGTCCCGGCTCAGCCGGTCCGGAGCCGCTCGGACAGCTCGCAGACCGCCGCCTCGTATCGGTCGTCCGTCACGCACGGCTGATGACCGCACATCGGGGGCCAGACCGTGTCACGGCCTCGGGCATCGAGATCCTGCGGATCCCGAAGCCGGCGGTCCACCGCGGACCGCTGCCGCAGCGCGTCGTCACCCTTGCGTCCCGGCGTGAAGATCCAACTGCCGATGGGATCGGTGTCTCGCCACAAGTTCACCCAGCGCCAGCCCAACCGGCTGCCGGCCTCACTCAGCACATGCGTGCCCACGTACGCCGGGAACAGCGTGCTGTAGAAGCGTCTCAGCGGGGACCCGTGCGTCAGCAGGGCAACCCTCGAGACCACAGACGGCTCTAGTTGCAGGACGCTCGCCAGAGCGAGTATCGACCCGTGGCTGTGCGCCGCTACCAACACGTACTTCCCCTGCCGGACCAGCATGCTGATACGGCACGCGAGTTCGGGCACGGCGCGTTCGGCGTAACACGGTGGGGCGAAAGGGTGAGCGGCACGCGGCCAGAACATCCCGAGGTCCCAGAGCGTACCGATGTAGCGACGAAAAGCGGTCATACGGTAGGCGAACAGCCCTCCGAAGAACAAACCGACGAACAGCAACGCCATCAGGTAACTGCCCAACTGAGTGCCCGCACTGACAAAATCGGATGGCAGGCTGACCAGGCCCTCCACGGCGACGCTCGGCTGCAGTTCGTCCAGGGCCAGGGCTGTGAAACCCAGGCTCAGCGCGACGAGGCAGCAGTAGGTCACTGCGAGTGGACACAGTCGCTCCGTGAATCGCGCCCGTGCGATCGCGTCGCGGACTTGTGCCCGCCGTCGGGCCGTCCTCGCAGCTACCTCAGGAAAGTCGCGCGCGACGATGCCGTCCGCTGTCCGCCGTCGGTGCCTCCGCGTGAACAGCACCATCACCGCACCCGCGACCGCTGCGCCAATGACCGACACGAAGAAGCCGAACATCGTCCACTTGTACGCCAGAACAGGGCTGGTGGGCAGCACATCGGCGGTGGGTAGGTCGCGGTCGAGGTAGTCCGATACGCGGTAGTTGAATTCGGTGGCGAAGCTGACCCCCAGTCCCACCGCCAGACACGCGAACAGCGGCGGACCCGACCAGCGCAGCCTCCCAAGGCTGCCCTCCCGGCCCACCATTGCCGCGATCCCGAGCAGCGCGAGCAGGACGACCTGCGCCCCGACGAGCAGGACGACCGCGACGTCGTGACCGGGCAGTCCGTTCTCGGCGGGCCACTCGTTGCGGTCGAATGCGACCCGCCCGATGACGGCGATCGTCACCACCACGGCAGTCGATCGCAGGGCATGGACCACCCCGTCAACCACGGGGGTGCCGGCGACGGCGTCGATTACGGAAGGTACGCACAGCAGTACCACACTGGCGACAAGGGTGAGCACGGCGCAGAACGTGAGCAGGACGGTGAGGAGGTTCGGTCCACGCCCAGCCCACAATGCCGCGATCAGACTGAGATCGAGCACAGCGAGACCGGTCGCCACATGGATGGAGCGAAGTCGCACCACTCCCGGCTTGGCGTTGTGTGTCCCGATCGAGCCCAGTGGGGTGTCGGCCGGCTCACCCGTAGGTGGTATGAAGTTGTCGTACCAGCGACCGCACCGGGAACCCACCAACCACAACACCCAGATCGCGGCGATGGGCACCAGCGCCAGCAGCGCAATGCGCAGTCCGACCGGTTGACCGCCGAGCCAGGACAGCCACGTCCGGCCCCCGAGGCAACTATCCAGGGACATGCACTTGCAGGCGAGCAGGTCCAACGCCACGCCGACGAAAGACAAGACGTACAGGGCCGTGAGGCTCAGGCCGACCAGCCGGCAGCCTACCCAGACCACACCCCCGCTGACCTTCGCCCGCGGCCGCATCCATGCCGCCGCGTTGCATGCCATGAACGGCAACAGCAACACCAGCGACAGCGTCCTTGCGGCGGCTCCGCTCCGCAGATCGCTCCATCGGTATGTCTCCAGCACCACGCCGCAGGCGCCTCGGGAGTCACCATAGCCTCGGCGAGGCCGGTAGAAGCCGCCCTTGCTATCGCCGGCGACCCGCTGCACGTGCGGCCGATCCAGGATGTCATCCGCGCTGGCACCAATCACGCCGTGCACCCGCAACTCAACGACGTCACCCGGCGAGGGCGGGTGGCACCCACCCCGCGCACGGCAGCGCGATGATTCCGGCATTCGTACCTCGCAGGCTGGGACATTCTCGGAGCGAAGCGCTGGCCAGCCGCGCATACCCGAACGAGCCCGTTACAGACGGGACCGCCTAGATTTCGTGTTTGACCAGGTGTGGTCCTTTGGGCAGGACGTCGACCTTGGGGCTAACGAGATGTCTAGGGGATCGGCCCGGCGTAGTCCATCCAGAAGTCGACGGCGTCGGGGCGTGGGCGGGGTGCCATCCCGCTGCCGCCAGCGAACTCCATGACCTGGTCGGGCGCTTGCTCGACCGTCGGCCAGGCCGGCAGGCCCGGTGCGTTGGGGTCGCCGGTGCGGACGAAGTTGACCCAGTACGCGCTCATCTGGTCACGGAGCCGGTAGTCGGCCTCCGTGTAGTCGGCGGCGCTGTCGGCGCCGAGGTTGTCGTACGCGTACGCGACCTCGGCGCCGTGGTAGGCGCCGTACTTCTCCAGCCCCTTCTCGGGAGGGATGTGTGCGAAGAAGTAGAGGTAGGCGTCCGACTCACCCGTCTGCGTCTGCAACTGAGCCCAGCGCCGCACCGCTCGGGTCATGATCCTGTCGGTCTCGGCTCGCAGGAGCGACTCGAGAACCTGTTCCGTTGTCTCCCCTGGATACAGATCGAGGAACCGGTCCGCATCCGCACCGTATGTCTCGCGTGCGGACGACCGGTACTCGTCGACGTCCGTGTCCGGTGGGCTGGCCAGCGCGAGCGAGGCCTCGTCCGCGTTGCTGCCCACCAGGGTCGGCACGTCCAGTTGCTGCCCGGACGCGTAGGTCTCCGCCGGCGATCGTTCGAGCACGTGGCCGTCGACCGAGGGCTGCCAGTGCGCATCGAGCGCGCCCGCCGCGTCCACGACGCGCTCGACGGGCATGTCGCGCATCTCCTCGATGGTCGCCCCTCCCAGTCGCTCGCTCAGGCGGCGACCGGCATCCTCTGCCGCCTCGCGCGTGTCAGTCTGGTCACCGCGCTCAGTGTTCCCCGTGGTGCCCATGCACGCTCCGCTGCCGGCGATGATGCCGTCCACGAGGTCTTCGGCGAGCGGTGTCGCACCGAGGATGCAGACGCTCTCGCCCCCGGCGGATTCGCCCGCGATCGTGACCTGGTCGGGGTCGCCGCCGAATGCCGCGATGTTGTCGCGCACCCACGCCAGGGCGGCGATCTGGTCGAGGATCCCGTAGTTGCCCGACGCGTCGTACGCGGCCTCGGCGGACAGTTCGGGATGGGAGAGGAAGCCGAGCACCCCGAGCCGGTAGTTGATGGTGACGGTGATCACCTGGCCCCGGGAGGCGAGCGCCTCGCCATCGTAGAGGGGGAGGGCGCCGGAGCCGGTCGCGAAGCCGCCGCCCGGGATGTAGACGAGCACGGGAAGGCCGTCCGAGGCGGGTGTCGTGCTCCGCCAGATGTTGAGGGAGAGACTGTCCTCGCTCACGGGATACGGATTGAGGAGCGTGCCTTCCAGAGGCACCTGCACGATCTGCGAGAGCGCCCGCGTGGAGAACGTGGAGGTGCCCTGAACCGGAACGGCGGAGAACCGGTCTGCGGTGAACACGCCCTCGCGCGGCTTCAGCGGCTCAGGCGCACGCCAACGCAGATCCCCCACCGGAGCCTGCGCGTACGGGATGCCCGCGAAGACCTCGACTGTGCGCTCGTCGTTGTAGACGCCGGTGATCGGGCCCTGCTGCGTCTGCACCGGGCCGGACGGCGAGCGGTCCTCGCCGCCCGCCATGCGGGTCTGCGGCGGTGGATAGGCGACCACCGCCGCCGCGAGAACGAGCGACCCGGCGAGCAGCCACGCACCTATCCGGAGCAGCGCGTGTCCTCGGGCCCACGAGCGCACGGTCGCACCGAGCGCCACGAGCAGCCCCACGACAAGTACCCAACCCCACCACGGACTCCGGTTGAGCCACGCGAGCACGAACGCGACAGCCGTCAGCGGGAACAGGGGGACCCTGGGGCGCAGAGACCTCGCAAACCGTCGGGGCCCGCCAAACCTGGCACCCTCCCGGACGGCCCCGATCGGGCGCTTTTGCTGCTCGCTTCCCACTCTTCACTCCTGTTGCTGAATTCAGAACCGACACATGTTCGCGCGAAGCGCTTCACTGGCGGGCACACAGTGACGCGTCGCCTATCAGCGGACATCCTGCCCCCGGAGCGGGGTCAGGCGCGGCGCCGCAGCATTCGACAGCGGGGGATTCACGAACGGCGCAGCGCTCGTCCGACGGTGCGCGGTGGACATCGGCGGGGTTGCCAGTCGCCGTAGGGGAGGTTCAGCCGGTCGACTTCGATGACAGGTGTGATGGACATGTACCCATGACAGCGCGGGCGCCGCCGACCCGTCAGTGGCGCCATGTCACGACCGCCTGTGACGTGGTGTCACTGGTGGTGGCCCCGAGCTGCCGGATACCCGACTTCGGCCCCGGCGAACGCGTGCTCTCGGCGTACCACCAAGGATGCTCTCTCGCGACGACGCCGCAGTTGCCCTGATGGCCGACGTCGGCAGGGTGTCCGCCAGTCCGCGCTGTTGTGCGAGCACACCCGCCTCGGGTGACCAGCTTTTCCAAGTTCGCGTGCAGCAACGCACTGCGTTGACCTTGCTGCACGCCGTAGTTAGCGTTAACAAGCACCGTCCACTTCAGAAGGAGTTCCACCACCGGTCGAGGAGGATCAATTGAGACTGCGACAGCGAAGGTCCCGTCCCAGGCTGAGTCGGAAGGGCAGAGGTGTCGCGGTTGTGGCACTGGGTGCGCTTCTCTCGGCCTCCTTCGCCGCGACACCCTCGTACGCTGCCGATGAGCAGCTCACCGAGGGTCTGGTGCACCACTTCGCCCTCGACGAGACCAGCGGAACGACACTGGTCAACTCGGGTAGCGCGGGCGCGGCGGCGAACGCCACGCTCGTGAATCCCGCAAAGGCGACCTTGACCGGCGAGGGGGTCAGGTTCAATCCCGACTCCTACGAGGGTGCCCTCGACGGCGCGTACGTGAGACTGCCGGACGACATCACCGCCGGCATGTCCAACCTCACTGTCGACTACGACGTGTGGGTCGACCCGGCGAACGTCGGCGAGCACCAGATGTGGGGCTTCGGTCGCAAGTCCGGCTCGTGCGACGTCGACAGCGGCGCTCAGGGCTCCATCTTCGCGTCGAACACCCAACGGTTCCGGGTCGCGGTGGGCTCCGTGAACCTGCAACAGAACCGGGTGCGGATGACCGAGGGGGCGTGGACGCACGTCACCTACACCCAGTCGTTGAACGCGAACGGGACGAGCTGGACCGGTCAGCTCTACCTCGACGGCGTGCTGCACGCGACGTCGGCGAACCTGACCACACCGCCGTCGGTGAACGCGGCGGGGACCAACTGCAACTTCCTCGGCCGCTCGCAGACGTCGGGCCACTACTCGTTCCGCGGCACGATCCGGGACTTCCGGGTCTACGACCGGGCGGTGAGCCTCGACGAGACCCTCGCCCTGGCACAGCGGACCGTCGCCGATGGCGTTCGTGCCGACGCCGCCGCCATCGACCTCGGCCTGACCAGTGCGGTCGTCCGCGACATCACCCTGCCCAAGGTGGGCTCCGTGGCGGGCTCGGCCATCACATGGACGAGTTCGGACCCTTCGGTCGTCGAGGTCTACACCCCGCCTGCCCTCCCCAGCGCACGCAAGGTTGCGGTGACCGGCAGGATCACCCGACCGGCGCAGGGGCAGCCAGACGCGACCGCCACGCTCACGGCGACCGTGCGCAAGGGCGCCCAGGAGGTCACCACCCGGGAGATCCCCGTCGTGGTGAAGGCCGAGTTCGACGACGCCCAGGCCGTCGACCGGGACAGCTTCGACCTGATCCTGCACGCCACCGACGACGTACGCGGAAACCTCAGCCTCCCGGCCCGCGGCGAGTTCGGATCCACGATCACCTGGCGGTCGACCACCGACCTCGTCACCCCGACGGGTGAGGTGACCCGCCCGGGCTTCGGCCATGCGGATGTCGCCGCCACCCTGACGGCGACCATCACCAAGGGATCCGCCTCGCAGACGAAGTCGTTTCCGGTGACCGTCACCGCCCTGCCTCGTTCCGAGGAGTACGAGCGGTACTTCATGGGCTACTTCAAGGGCGAGGGAATCGCCGACGGCGAGCAGATCATGTTCGCCACGTCCAACGGAAACACCGCTCTGGACTGGACCGGCCTGACCGGAGGCCGGCCGTCGCTCATCTCCCAGCTGGGCGACCAGGGGCTCCGGGACCCGCACATCGTCCGTTCACCCGACGGCGACACCTTCTACATGATCGCCACCGACCTGAACTGGTACGACCAGGGCGGCTACGCCATCAACGACACCCAGTACATCGAGGTGTTCGAGTCGCACGACCTGGTGCACTGGACCCCTCAGCGGCACGTCAAGGTCGCGCCCGACAACGCGGGCAACGCCTTCGCGCCCGAGTCGCTGTGGGTCGAGGAGATCGGCGCCTACGTCGTGTTCTGGGCGCAGTCGCTGTGGAACGACCCGGTGAACCGCACCGGTCAGGGCAACGCGCAGATGTGGTACGCCACAACGCGCGACTTCCAGACGTTCTCCGCTCCCCAGGTCTGGCAGAACCCGGCCCCACTGTCACGGATCGACACGACCGCGATCCGGGTCGGTGACCACTACTACCGCGTGACCAAGAACGAGGCCGGCAACCAGGGCTCGGACATCTTCTCGGAGAAGCACACCGACTTCCTGGACAGCAACATCGACAACTGGACGTTGGTCGCGCCGGCTCTGGGGCGTACGACGTGGGTCGCCAACCAGGGGTACGAGGGTCCGGTCATCTTCAAGGCCAACCCCGGTGACACCTCCTGCCCCGGCCAGTTCTATCTCTGGGGCGACCGGTACACCAACGGTGGGGGATACCAGGCCGCGTGCCACGAGAACATCGAGGCGCCGACCTGGAACGCCAAGGCGATCACGATGACCAACGCGGGTGTGGTCCGTCCACGCCACGGCACGGTGATCCCGCTGACCGTCCGGGAGTGGAACGACATCCGCGGGATCCCGAACAGCGACGTCACGACCACCACCGAGGTGGCTGTCAAGCCGTACGCGGGCGGGGCCCGGACGACCACGGCCACCGCCACGGTCACGGCGGCCGACGGGTTCGAGACCGGCGGCCAGGTGCGCTTCAGCGTCGGCTCGTGGTCGACGCTCGCCCACCTGAGCGACGGCGCGGCCACGGTCACGCTGCCGGCGGGTCTGCCGGCGGGCACCCGGACGGTGAAGGCCGAGTACCTCGGGTTCGACTACCTGAAGGCGTCGGACGGTACGGCGTCGTTCGAGGTGCCCTCCGGCTCGGCAGCCGTCAAGGTGCACGCCAAGGCCGCGCCGGCGTCGGTGGTCCAGGGGGACACCTTCCGACTGAACGTGACGGTGCGGCCGGCTGGTGGGCACAAGCACGACGCGGCAACCCCGACCGGCGAGGTCACCGTCACCTTCGGCGGTGCCGTGCAGGTCGTGGCACTGGCCGACGGTAAGGCCGTCGTCGACCTGCCGACCGCCGACCTGCAACCCGGGAACTACCGGGTCCACGTCGCCTACTCCGGCAACCCGACCTACCGGCCCCACGCCGCCAACTACCAGACGTTGACGGTGCGCAAGCGACGATAGGCGTTTGATCGCAGGAGAGAGCGGGCGAGATCCGGTGATCTCGCCCGCTCTTGACGCTACGGCCCCGCAAGCGGCACTACCGAGTGAGCATGCCCTTCTCGACGGCCAGGTTGTAGTTCTCCCCGAACACGTTGAGCTCGTGGACGCCGACCTTGACGTTCTCGGTCGTACCCAGGACCTTCAGCCGCACGGCGTTCGTCAGCACCCGGTCGAAGGTGACGTAGTCGGCCGTGTACGCGGTGGTGTTCGTGCTCCTGTCGACCAGGGGCCGCCACGTGTTGGTGGGGATGTCCTTGTACTCCAGCGTGTACCGCACCGCGTTGTCCCTGGTGAACGTGCGCCCGAGTTCCTTCCACTGGATCTGCGCGGCGGAGATGTGGAAGACGGTCCCGAAGCCCCTGATGTACGTGGGCGCGGTGTCGCTGTCAGCCGGCTCCCACCAGGTGGACAGGGATCGGTCCCCGCCGTAGTACGGGTTGCGCCCGGGGGCGTAGCTGCTCGTCCAGTAGGCCTGGCTGTTGGTGGCCACGTTGTAGAGCCCGACGTCGTCCCGGCCTGAGATCTTCTGACCCGGGGCCAGTTGTGGCGTGTTGGACAACTCGCAGTCGATGGCCCCCTTCTTCGGGCCGGCGGGGACCACGCTGCAGATGTCCATGCCCAGTCGCCGCTCGAAGAACTCCTCGTACGCGATGACGTAGGTGTAGAAGAACACCAGGTTGCCGGACCTGTCGAGGACGAAACTGCCGTGCCCGGCGTTCGGATAGACCGCGCTCGGGTGGTTGTTGCCGTAGCCGATGGGGTTCTGCTGGGTGACCTTGAAGCCGGAGAGCGGTTTATCCGACGTCATCACGCCGGTCGCGTACGTGGTGAACTCCGTGCCACCGGACGCGACCGAGAGGTAGTACGTGTCCTTCACCTTGAACAGTTGCGAACCCTCCACGTATCCATGCGTGTAGGTCGCCTTGTTGTCGCCGATGTGCTGCCACTCCTGGCGCGGGTCGAAGGTCCAGAGCACGACCGGGTCGCTGATGAGCTGCCGAGGATTGTTCGGGTCGAGTTCGGCGCCCATGATCGGTGAGCCGATGTTGTACGTCAGGTACAGCCGACCGTCGGTGTCCAGGAAGAACTGCACGTCGCCGACGCTCAGGGTCTGGCCGGTCGGGCGCAGGAAACTCCCCATGCTGGTCCACGGCCCGGTGGGCGAGTCCGATTGATAGACCGGCGTGTTGTTGCCGGCCATGTAGAACGTGTCGCCGATCTGCACGACCGTCGGTGCGACCAGGCCCAGGTTCATCTCATGCGGCGTCCAGGTCAGGTAGTCGGTGGTCGACCAGACGGTGCGGTTGTTGTTCGGTGCGTTCTGCATCGCGCCTGATGCGTAGAGATAGATGGTCCCGTCGACGTTCAGCGCGGACCAGTCCGCCCCGGTCCGGGCGGAGTTCTCCGAGATCCTGGTGAAACCGACGGTGGATCGGCCCGCGAGTGTCCGCCCGGACGTTGCCGTCCACGTCTCCAGGTTCAAGCTGGCCGGGATCTGCGAGGTGTTGGCGACGTTCGCGTCCGTCGGCGGCATCGTCCCGACGATGTTGCGCACAGCCATCCCGGGCAGGTTGATCGGGTTCACATAGGTCTGCGTCATGTCGACACCGGCCAGCGGCACCTTGGCGGCGGGGGTTTGCGGCCCGACGCCCGGCGCTGCCGGGGGCGGCGGGGGCGGGGCCTTCTCTGCCGAGGCCGCCACGATCGGTGTCAGTTGGCCCACTGCCACTCCTACCAAGAGCGCAAGGCCAACACTCGCTATACCTCGACGTCGTTTGCCGGCGGTCCTCTCGACGACCATCAGGTCCTACCTTCCGTCTGGGTAGCGTTAGCGCTAACAAAGGGCGGAAACGTGCGATTTCCGGGGCAACCGGCCCGGCGAGGTTGATTGCTGAGTGTGAGGCGTCCATCCGGGGTTGCCACGAAGGAGGAAAGCTTGTCCTCGACCGGTTGAGCATCCAAGGCGCGCGTGCCCCGGCCCGGTTCGTCCAGTGGGGGTCAGCGATCGAGCGGCTGTTAGCGCTAACAATGTTGCGGTGATGTTAACGTCACTGTTCGGAGTGTGTCAAGAGCATCAATGGCTCGTGACTCGTCGGGGACGTCTGCGGCCATGGTTGCGGCGCTGCCGCGGCCGGACACCCGGCCGGTGGCGGCGACACCGGCACCACCGCCACCTCCGGTCGGGGGCAACGATGCATCGAGGTGCCGCGGCGGGGCGAGGGCACGGACCAGCCCGCGCAGGGAACGGGTCGGCTTCTTTTGAACTGGAGCGAGGACGTGCGCGTCGTGCAGTCCGGGGTGTCGTGCCTTTACCCAAACCCACCATCGGCTACCCGAATTGCCGCTTGAACCGGAGACAATCGAACCGCAGTGTCGACCCATAAGCAATTGACAACAACACGGGCTTCCCGACCACGCCGACGGTGGGTGGCGGCGTTCAGCAGAAGCCTCCCCCCGTTCTTCGCCGTCCTGCTGCTGGCGCCGATCGCGGTCCTGCTCCTGCAGGCCAGGTCGACCGTTGACGAGGACCTGGTGCTGGTCCGGGGCGAACGGCACGGCGTCGAGTATCTGCAAGCTCTCAACCAGGTCACCGTGGCGTTGGTGGACGCGCAGTCCGCCGTCGTGACCGGAAAGCCGGTTCCGGCCGGACCGCTCGACGAGGCGGCCGCAGCGATGACTGCGATCGACGCCCGCCTCGGCACCGAACTGTTGGCGCAGGACAGGTGGGGCGGGCTCCAGGCGAAGATCGGGACACTCGTCCGGCAACGGCCCGCCTCCGCCCAGGAGGCCGTTCTCGGCCGACGCGTTCCCGGGCGACGCGGACGATCACGAGCCTGATCGCTACCGTGGCTTCCGACGGGCGCGGAACCGGCTGGGACGGCGTGAGCGGTGGCTGCTGCTGGCCTGCCTGCTCGGCGCGGCCCTGGTGCTGCTCATCGGCGTCGGCCCGCGAGCCGTCGTGCCGTGGAACCCGAAGGGGGCGCCGGCGTGGTCCGGCGTCGATCAGCCGGTTGAGGCCATGATGAGTCCCGGCGGAGTGCCGTCCGACACGCGGTCCTCCGCCTCGTCCACGCCCGGCACGAGCGCCACACCGACGCCAACCCCAACGCCGTCGCTGAGCGGCACCCCCTCGCCCACGATCCGTCCGACGGTCACCGCCAGTGCGGTGGTGGCCCCTGCTCAGTCGACCTCCACCCACCCGGCCCAGCCCCAGCCGTTCACCCCGATCGTCATCCAGGCCGAGGATCCCCGCAACGACCCTGCGGGGCGGTGCCCAGGTGGTCGCGTGCGGGCAGTGCGACGCAGGGGCCCGGGTCCGCTACATCGGCGGACCCAACCAGTTGGTCGTACGCGCGACGATGCCGGTCGCCGGGCTGCGCACGGTCACCGTCACGTACGAAAGCGACGGCCGCCGGTCCCTGTTGATCAGCGTGAACAACGCCGCCCCGATGGTCTGCTGGGTCAACGGCGGCGGCGATTGGGAGACCCCGGCGACCTTCTCGTTCTCCACCTACCTGCCGGCCGGCCCGGCGGAGCTGACGTTCTATCAGGAGGGCGACCCGGCCCCGGATGTGGACAGCATCGCCATCGGTTGACCTGGTGGCGGGCCAGCGGGGTCGGGGATGCCGCCGCGAAGCACCGCCGCGACGTGTCTGACCGACGACACAGGGCCGATCGTCGGACGGCGATGACGTACGGTAGCTCCGTCGACCGCCTGCGACATTCGCTGGCGGCGGTCGGCGGCCATCACACGGGGGAGGTCTGGTGGCAGAGTTTCCGTTGGGTGAATTCGGTGCGTCCACCGAGCAGTTCGTGGCGTCCTGGGCGGCGGGCATCTCCGAGCATGCCGCCAGGACGCAGGCACTGTCGGAGCGGGTGGCGTCGATGTCGGCGACCGCCGACGGCGCGCAGGGCGCGGTGCGGGTGACCGTCGCCTCGACCGGTGCCATGACCGATCTGGTGCTCGACGACCGGGTGCTGCACTGGCGGGCGGGCGAGATCGCCGCCACCGTGCTGGCGGTGATGCGACAGGCGCAGGGCCGGCTCGCCGCGCAGGTGGCGGAGGCCGCAGCGGAGACCGTCGGCGCCGACTCCGAGACCGCCCGAGCCGTCGTCGGCAGCTACGCGACGCGCTTCCCTGAGGTGCCCGAGGATGACGACCCCGGGTACGCCGGCTGGGGCGGCCGTGGGCGCTGAGGCACGCGGCTTCGAGGTCACCGCGACGGCGTTGACCGGGCACGCCCGCTCGGTGGGCCGGATCGCCGCCGAAGTCGGCACCGCCCACGACGCGGCGGCCCACGTCCAGGTGGGGGCCGACGCGTACGGGCAGTTGCCCGTCTGCCGGGCGATCCCGTTCCTGCTGGACTTCCTGCAGGAGCCGGCGGTGCAGGCGCTGGCCGCCGCGCAGGAGGCGCTGCTCAGCGCCGCCCGAGCGCTCGAGGACACGGTGGATTCCTACCACCGGACCGAGGCGAAGGTGTCCGCGTCCTTCCATCGGCTGCACGCGTGAGCACCGACGCGGCGAACCCGCTGATCGCGGCCCGACAGGACACCACCACCGGGTACAGCGGCATCGGCATCGTCGAGAGCATCGTCGATCTGCGCAACGGCATCGTGAACGGGTCGTGGATCGACCTGACCATCGGCGGCGTCGGCACGTCGATGGAGGTTCTGGTGACCTGCGTCGACCCGATCGGGTCGATCGTCTCCTGGGGGGTCGCCTGGCTCATCGAGCACGTCAAACCCCTCTCCGACGCGCTGGACTGGCTCGCCGGCGACCCGGACCAGATCACCGCGTACGCGCAGACCTGGCACAACGTCTCCCGGCACGTCGCCGCTCAGGCCACCGCCCTGTCCGAGGCGGTACGCACCGAGCTCGCCACCTGGACCGGTCCCGCGTCCGAGGCGTACCGCCGCTACAGCGAGCAGCACTTGCGCCACCTCACCGGCATGGCGGACTCCGCCGACCTCATCGGCACCGTCGTCGAGGGCGCGGGCCTGCTGGTCGCCCTGGTCCGGGAACTGGTGCGGGACCTGATCGCTGACTTCGTCTCGATCCTCGCCGTGCGGCTCTGGGAGTGGCTCGCCGAAGCCGGCCTCACCCTGGGCCTGGCCACTCCGTGGGTGGCCACACAGGTCTCCGCACTGGTCGCCAAGTGGGCCACGAGGATCGGCGAGCTGCTCCTCGCCCTGGCCCGCAGCATCGAGCGGCTGCGACCCATCCTGTCCAAGCTCGGCGAACTGCTCGACACCCTGCGGTCGGCGCTGCACGGCCTGCGGCGTACCCCTGGCGGAGCCGACACCCCCGACCCGTCCACGCCGACCCCGCGCCCGGGCGGTTATCCCGATCCCGCCGGTGGCGGCTGGCCGCCACCGGCGCGCACCGGGCCGGGTGGGCCCGGCGGGCCAGGTTGGCCAGGCGAGCCGGGTGGGCCGGGTGGGCCGGGCGTGCCGGCCGGCGGCCCCGCGCACGGCGGACCGTCGGGGGATCCGAGCCCCGACACCGGCCCCGCGCACCACGCCGACGAGCCGGCCGAGCCCGACGGCTCCGACGCGCCGGGGGGCGGTTCCAACACCGAGCCGGGCGTGCCCGATCATGCCAGCGAGGCCGAGCTGCGACTGCTCGGCAGGGAGGTGCAGAGCATGGTCGAGCTCGACCCCGGTAGGCACGTCAACGACGCCTACGACGTCACGTTCACCGACGGCACGCACGGCGTGTACAAGCCCAACGTGCCGGAGAACGAGTTCGTCCAGGTGCGCTCTTCGATCCCCGAGAACGAACTCGCCGCCCGGGAGGTCGCCGCCTCCCGACTCAACGAGGAGCTCGGCTTCGACCTGGTGCCCACGACCGCCGCCTGGGACGGCCCGCACGGGCCCGGCTCGATGCAGGAGTTCGTGGACAACGCTGAACCGGACCTTCCCATCACCGACTACACCGTCTCCGAACAAGAGCAGATGGCGGTGCTCGACTACATCAGCGGCAACACCGACCGGCACGAGGGTAACTATCTGACCGCCCCCGACGGTCGTCTGGTCGCCATCGACCACGGCTATTCTTTCCCCGAGTCGAACGCCGAACCGCTGCGCTCGGAATTCGTCCAGCAGCTGACGAACCAGCAGCTCAGCCCGGAGACGATGGCCCGGATCCAGGCGACCGACCCGGCCGTGCTGGCCGACCGGCTGCGCGCCACCGGGCTGAGCGACCAGGCGGTGGCGGGCGCCATGGACCGCTTCAACGAGGTCCGCAGTCGCGGCATGATCACCGGCGAGGCGTGGCGGGCGTTCCGTTAGCCCGCGACGACCGAGGACGCCGTGGTACGACAAGGGAGGCAGGCATGACCGAGCAGGCACCGACCCGGGTGGCGCTGTACAGCTTCGCCCGGCACACCAACAATCGGGTGGCCGAGTTCCGTTGGCAACCGGGCCAGCCGGTGTCGCTGGACATCTTCGATCCGAAATGGGGTGCCCTGGCGCAGAAATTTTACGACAACGGCGTTCCGGCCGGCGCGGAGCGCGTGTCGCCGGAGGCCGGCCCGGACTTCATGCGGGCTCTGCTGCAGCGCTTCCGGATGAGCTACTACAAGTTCGTCGACGAGAGTGACTGAGTGACGCCGTGTCGGTCTTCCGGTCGGTGCGGTTGACGTCGGTGTTGACGCGGACGTCACCTGTCCGTTCCGGCGCCCGTCAGCGCCTGGACGCCGATGACGTCCAGCAGCCGCAGCCGCTCGGCGGTTTCGCTGCCCTCCGCCGCGCTGAAGGCCAGGATCCGCAGGTCGGTGCCGAGCGCGGCGAGGATGTCGCAGTCGAGGGTGAGCTCACCGACGCTCGCGTGCCGGACCGTTTTCGTCAGGGACTCGTGCACACCCACCACGCCGGAATCCCACAGGGCCGCGAAGTCAGCGCTGCGGGTACGGAGTTCATCGACCAGTGCGGTCAGCCCAGCGTCTTTCGGATAGCGGGCTGACGCCGCTCGCAGGTCGGACACGAAGGCCGCGCGGTGACCCGTGTCCCGGCTCACCGCCTGAGGGTATCCGGCGGGCGGTGCGACGAAGGACCACCACACCGCATTCCTGCCGAAGCCGCGTGACGGTGGCGGGTCACCGAACAGTGCCGCCCACAACGGGTTCCACGTGATGAGGTTCCAGGTGGCGTCGTACACACTCAGCGGTGTGCTGGTCAGTCGATCGAGCAGGCGCTGGACGCCTGCCGGCACATGATCGGAAACCTGCCCGGCGCTCGGCACCGCCTGACCGGCGAGCACGAAAAGGTGCTCACGCTCCGCCGTTGCCAGCCGCAACGCCCGAGCCAACGCGGACAGGACCTGCGGGGACGGATTCGTCGACCTGCCCTGTTCGAGCCGCACGATGTAGTCGACGGACAAGCCGGCGAGCAGCGCGAGTTCCTCACGCCGCAGGCCGGGTGCGCGCCGGCCTCCGCCGTCCGGCAGGCCGACCTCGGCCGGTTTGGTGCGATCCCGCCAGACGTGCAGAGCCCTACCGAGACCCGTGGCTCCGGTCATCTCCCGAGTATCGCCGATCGGCCGCGTCCGATCCTGGTACTGCGGGTCCACCGGCTGCGGCGGGTACTGGTCCATGCCCGCGCAGCCGTGAACGGTGGGTGTACCGGCCGAGGGCCGGTGGCCGGCGGGGGCCCACCCGCCGCTCAGCGCCGAAGGAGCACGTTCATGAAGTACCGCAACCTCGGGCGGACCGGGATCAAGGTCAGCCCCTACGGCCTCGGCACGCTGATGTTCGCCAGCCAGATGGGCAACGACCCGGGCGAGTCGGTCCGGATCATTCACAAGGCGATCGACGCCGGGATCAACCTCATCGACACCGCCGACCGCTACGCCGACTCGGAGGACATCGTCGGAAAAGCCCTGAAGGGCCGCCGCGACGAGGTGGTCCTGGCCACCAAGGTCGGCCTGCCCATGGGCGAGGGCCCCAACCAGAAGGGCGCCTCCCGCCGCTGGATCACCACCGCCGTCGAGAACTCCCTGCGCCGGCTCGGCACCGACCACATCGACGTCTACCAGCTCCAACGGCCCGACCCGGACACCGACCTGGAGGAGACCCTGTCCGTCCTGACCGACCTCGTCAGGGCCGGCAAGGTGCGCGCCATCGGCTCGTCGACCACACCCGCCTCGATGATCGTCCAGGCCCAGTGGGTAGCCGAACGCGCCGGGCTGCAGCGGTTGCGCACCGAGCAGCCGCCGTACTCGATCCTGAACCGCGGCATCGAGCGGGAGGTCCTGCCGCTCGCGCAGGAGTACGGGATGGGGGTCATGGTGTGGGGCCCGTTCGGCCAGGGCCTGCTGACCGGCCGGGTGCGCAAGGGCGGTGACAACGACCTCAAGCGCGTCCAGTTCTCCCGTCACCTGTCCGACGAGCGCCGCATCGACGTCGTCGAACAGCTCGTCCCGCTCGCGAAGGAGGCCGGCCTGCCCATGACCCACCTGGCCATGGCCTTCACCACCGCCCACCCGGGCGTCAGCGCCGCGCTCCTCGGCCCGCGCACCATGGAACACCTCGACGACCTTCTGGCCGGGGCCCACGTCGAACTGTCCGACGACCTCCTCGACCGGATCGACGAGATCGTCGCGCCGGGCACCGATGTCACCGCGCTCGACCAGGAATACCGGCCCCCGGCCTTGCTCGAGACCGCTCTCCGGCGTCGTCGCGCCGGGCTCCGGTCGGCGGCATCGGAACGCTGACTGCCCGGCACACCGAATTCGGTGGTGGCGGTCGTGGCGGGTGTGCGAACCTGGCGACGGCTCACCGCCGCACGTCCGTCATCGGCGTCGGCGCCGCGACCACGACGAGGAGCGACAATGCGAGCAGCTTCCACGCTTCGGACCCTTGACCGTCCTATCGTGGAGTTCTGCTGTGGCATTGGTGAACCTCGGAATCGTCGCCCATGTTGATGCCGGAAAGACCAGCCTGACCGAACGCCTCCTCTACGAGGCTGGTGCCGTGTCCCGGTTGGGCAGCGTCGACGCCGGCACGACGCGGACCGATTCGATGGAGTTGGAGCGTCGGCGCGGCATCACCATCCGGGCGGCCGTCACGTCGATCGCGATCGGTGATCTGACCGTCAACCTGCTGGACACCCCCGGCCACCCCGATTTCATCGCGGAGGTCGAGCGGTCGCTGGCCGTGCTGGATGCCGCCGTGCTCGTGGTGTCGAGCGTGGAGGGCGTGCAGCCGCAGACCGTGGCGATCTGGCGGGCGCTGCGCCGCATCGGCGTACCGACGGTGTTCTTTCTCAACAAGGTGGACCGCCGCGGTGCCGACGTCGACCGGGTGGTGGCCCAGGTGGGCCACCGGCTCGGGGTCCGTCCGGTCGTGCTCACCACGGTCGTCGGCCAGGGTACGCGCGACGCCCGGGTGCGCGCGGTGGGCCTCGACGCCGAATCGGTGGTGCAGGCGGTGGCGGAGGTCGACGACGCGGTGGCGACGCGGTGGCTGGCGGACGAGCCGGTCCGCGCCCGCGACGCCCGGCGGGCGCTCCGCAACGCGGTACGCCACGCCCGACTCAGCCCGCTCGTGTGCGGCTCGGCGATCACCGGTGCCGGGGTGCGGCAGCTGTGCGACCTGCTCGCCGACCTGCTGCCGCATTCCCCGCAGCGGGAGGGCGCCCTCTCGGGGACGGTCTTCGCCGTTGATCGGGACGGGCAGGGCCGGCGAGCCTGGCTGCGGTTGTGGTCCGGGCGGCTGAGCGTGCGGGACCGGGTGCGCCTCGCCGACGCCCACCCTCAGACGGTGACCCAGATCGCCGTCGTCGAGCCCGCGGGCGCCCAGGTGCGTCCGTCGGTGTCCGCCGGGCAGATCGCCGCGGTGCGCGGCCTGTCGGCCCGGATCGGCGAGCACGTCGGGGACCCGCCGCGGCGGGACGTCTACCGGTTCCCGCCGCCGACCAGGCAGGCGGTCGTCGAGCCGGTGGACCCGACGCAGCGTCTGGCGATGTTCGCTGGTCTGGCCGAGTTGGCCGACGAGGACCCGTTGGTGGATCTGCGCCTCGACGAGCAGCAGGCTGAGGCGGTGGTCCGCCTGCACGGCGAGGTGCAGAAGGAGGTGCTGGCCGCGCTCATGGAGGACCGGTACGGCGTGCGGGTGCGGTTCTCCGGCACGCTGACGGCCTGCATCGAACGGGTGGCCGGGTCCGGAACCGCCGAGGAGCGGGTGCGCGAGCGCGGCAACCCCTACCTCGCCGGGCTGGGACTGCGCATCGATGCCGCCCCGGTCGGGCACGGCGTCGAGTTCCGCCCCGGCGTCGAGCCCGGTCGGCTCCCACCGGCCTTCGTCGCCGCCACGGAGGAGGGGGTACGGGCGGCGCTGCGGCAGGGCCGGTACGGGTGGCCGGTCACCGACTGCACGGTCACCATGACCGCCTCCCGGTACTGGCCGCGACAGAGCAGGCCGCACCAGAAGTTCGACAAGTCCATCTCGACGGTAGCTGCGGACTTCCGCAACCTCGCCCCGGTCGTGGTCGCCGCGGCCCTGTGCCGGGCCGGCACTCGGGTGTGCCAACCGATCGAGCGGTTCGACGTGAACCTCCCCTCGTACGCGGTGGAGACGGTGATGGCGGCGCTGGGGCGGCTCGGCGCGGTCGTCGACGCCACCGCCGTCGCCGGCGGGTACCTCGAGGTGAGCGGCACGCTGCCGTCCGCGCGGGTGCCGCAGGTCGTCGCCGCCCTTCCCGACCTCACCGGTGGCGAGGCCGTCCTGACCACCAGCTTCGACCACCACGCGCCGGTGAGCGGCGAGGACCCGCCGACGTTGCCCCGGCGCGGACCCGACCCGGGCGACCGGGAGGCGTGGTTTCGCGCCGTACCCCGGTAGGCCGGACCGGGCGTCACGGCGTGGCCGCCGATCCACCCGAGGGTCGCGCTCGGCGTTCGGGGCCCGGCCGGGGGTACCCTCGGCTGGTGTTTTCGCCTCAGGGTCCGTCGCTGCGGGAACTCTGCGTCCAGGCGTTCTCTTCGGTCGAGCGCGGCTATGACCTGCTGGCCCCGAAGTTCGACCACACGCCCTTCCGGACGCCGGACAGCTACCTCGGCGCGAGCGCCGACGCGCTGTCCGAGCTCGGGCCGTTCGACCGAGGGCTGGACGTGTGCTGTGGCACCGGCGCGGGCCTGATGGTTCTGAAGTCCGTGTGCCGAGCAGGCATCACGGGCGTGGACTTCAGCGCTGGCATGCTCGAGCAGGCGCGCAGCGCCCAGCCGGACGCCACGTGGGTCCAGGCCGACGCTCGGGCCCTGCCCTTCAGCGAACACTTCGACCTGGCGGTCAGCTTCGGGGCGCTCGGGCATTTCCTGCCCACCGAGCGACCGGCGCTCTTCGAGGGGGTCTACCGCGCGCTGCGGCCCGGCGGGATCTTCGCCTTCCCGATCGGTGCGCCGCCGCCGCTGACCTCGACCGCGCACTGGGCCACGCTCGGATTCGACCTGGCGATGCGGGTCCGCAACGCCGTGTGGCGACCCCCGTTCGTCATGTACTACCGCACCAGCCCGCTGCCCGCCGTCCGCGACGACCTGACAGCGGCCGGCTTCACCGTGACGACACCCGCCCTGACCGTTCTGGGACAGCGCCGCGATGGCAGCCCTCGGTGCCGGCTCATCCTCGCGCGCAAGCCGACAGACCCGCACTGATGCCCGGCCCGCCCACCGTGTCGCCGCTTCTGGTCCGGGATGAGCGCCATAGCCACGTGGAGACGTCTCCGGGCCGAGCCACGCATCAACGTCCGTCCCGTGCCGCTCGCGAGTACACCGCCCCGATCACCCGCCGCGCCCAGTTGAATTCGTCGTTGTCGTGGTGGCGCTCCGCCACCAACTGCAGCAGGCGGGTCCACACCTGAGCCTGACGCCATTCCGCGAACCGCCGATAGACGGTCGGCCAGGACACCCCGAAGCTCTCGGGGATCTGCCGCCACGCACGGTCGGTGCGGGCGACGTAGACGATCGCCGCCAGCACCTGCCGGTCGTCCGCGCGGCGCCGGCCGCCACCCTGCGGCCGGCGTACGACCGTGACCGGGACGATCTGCCGGAACAGCTCCCACAGCGCATCCGGTACGAGATGGTGGACGAGCTCCGGTCTGGTCTGCTTGAGTGAATTCATGCTGTCCTGGCCCGTTGTGTGACGACGATGCAGCAGAGAACGACGGCCGCGGTCAGCGGCACCATGGCGCTGAGGTGTTCGCCCAGCAGCAGGACCGCCCACACCAGGGTCAGCAGCGGCTGGGCGAGTTGGAGTTGGCTCGCGCGCGCTACCCCGATGAGGCCCATGCCGCGATACCAGACCACGAATCCGCCGAACTGAGAGATGGCCGCGATGTACGCCATACCGCCGATGGCCTCGGCCGTCAGGCGCACCGGTTCGTGCGGAAGCGCGACGGCGCACACGGCGAGGCTGACCGGTGCCGCGAGGACGACGCCCCACGCGATGACCTGCCAGCCGGGCATGTGCGCGGAGAGCCGCCCGCCTTCGGCGTAGCCCGCGGCGCAGACCAGCAACGCGCCGAACAGGTAGAGGTCGGCGATCGTGGGCCGGCCGTGGTTCTGCGAGATGGTGAACGCGATGACCGTGGCCGCGCCGATCGACGCCGCCACCCAGAACGGCTTCGACGGGCGGCGCCCGGTGCGCAGCGCGGAGATCGTCGCGGTGGCCATGGGCAGCGCCCCGATGACAACGGCGGAGTGGGCCGTGGTCGAGGTCTGCAGAGCGAACGTGGTGAGCAGCGGAAAGCCGATCACGCAGCCGGCTGCCACCACGGCGAGGGCTGGCCAGTCGCTGGTGGCCGGCAACGGCGCGCGGGTGGCGAGGAGAGCGATGAGCGCGATGACCGCGGCGAGCACACCGCGAACCCCCGTGGCGCTCCACGGCCCGAACCCGTCGAGCGCCCAGTGCGTCGCCGGGAAGCTGAACGAGAAGCTCAGCACGCCGAGCGCGGCGAACACCGTCCCGCTCGCGAGTGGTGATATCCGGACCAGGGTGATAGCGCTATTCTCCGTACTCATGTCAAACAGTAGCAGTTCCCGACTCCTGGCGGAGTCCATCGCCCAGGAGATAGCGCTACTGCCGGAGGGCACCCGCATCGCGACCCACCGCGAGCTGGTGCGGCGCTTCGCCGCGAGCGGCACCACCGTCTCCGCGGCGCTGGCGCTGCTCGCCCAGCGCGGACTCATCGCACCCCGTCCCGGCGCCGGGACGTACCGCACCGCGGCCCGCCCGGTAGCCCCCATCGGGGACACGTCCTGGCAGGAGGCGGCCCTCGACGCGGCGGGGACGGAGATCGGTGCCCTGCGCGACTTCCAGGCGCCTGCGCTGCTGCAGACGCTGTCGACGTCCGGGCCGGACATCGTCGACCTCAACGGTGGCTACCTCCATCCCGGGCTACAGCCGCTGGGCACCCTGGCCACGGCGATGTCACGCGCGGCCAGACGTACGCAGGCGTGGGACCGCCCGCCCGCCGGCGGCCTGGCCGAGCTGCGCGACTGGTTCGCCGCCGACATCGGTGGCGGCCTCGGTCGTCATGACATCCTGGTGTGCGCGGCGGGGCAGAGTGCGCTGGCCATCGCGCTGCGCGCGCTCGCTCAGCCGGGAGATCCGGTCCTGCTGGAGTCGCCGACCTATCCGGGCGCCATTGCGGCCGCCCATGCGGCGGGCCTGCGGCCGGTGCCGGTCCCGATGGACGCCGACGGTCTGCACGCGGATCATCTCGACCGCGCCCTCGCTCGTACCCGGGCGCGTGTCATCATCGTCCAGCCGCTGTTCCAGAACCCCACCGGGGCGAGCGTCTCGGTGGCCCGGCAGGAGGAGATCCGCGCCATCGCCCGCCGTCACGGCGCTTTCGTCATCGAGGACGACTTCGCCCGGCACATGGCGCATGTCGACGCCTCCACCGTGCCGCCGCCGATGGTCGCCGACGACCCGGACGGCACGGTCGTCCACATCAGATCGCTGACCAAGGTGACGTCGCCGAATCTGCGCGTCGCCGCGATCGCGGCCCGCGGCCCCGTCCTGGCCCGACTGCGTTCCGCCCACGTCATCGACACGCTGATCGTGCCCGCTCCGCTGCAACTGACCGCGCTGGAGGTGGTGACCGCCCCCGGCTGGAGGCGGGCGCTCAAAGCGCTCAGCGTCGCCCTGGCGCACCGTCGCGACGTGGCCACCGAAGCCGTAGTGGCGGCCTTCGGCGACCACTCGCTCGCCCGTCGCCCCCGCGGCGGTTACCACCTTTGGGTGTCGCTGCCGGCGCACCTCGACGAGCATCAACTGGTCCCCGCCGCTCTCGCCACGGGCGTCGCCATCACACCCGGCACGAACTTCTCCGCCACCGGCAACAGCCTCCGACATGTCCGGCTCAGCTACGTCGCGGCACCGTCGGCCGCCGACGTCGACGACGCCATCCGCCGGCTCGCACCGCTGCTCATCGAGCACTGATCCCCAGTCGATCGGCGATGGCCTCCGCGAAGCGCGTCGGCCCGTGGTCGCTGAACGGCAGGTTCAGCGACGGCTCGCACAGCTCCAGCTCCAACACGACAGGCGCACCGTCGGCGCTGCGGATCACATCGACCCGGGCGTAGACCAGCGGACGGTCCAGCCCGAGCTGCGCGCCGGCCGCTGCCAGCGCCGCCGAGGCCACGGCGCGTTCGTCGTCCTCGGCTGTCCGGGGCGTGCGGCTCTCGAACGTGGGGACGTTGACCGTGCCGTCCGGCATGAGCATCGGGCTTTTGCGGATGGCATGGCTGTAGACCCCGCCGAAGTAGATCAGGTCCGTCTCACCGTCACGGTCGACCGATTCGAGGTACGGCTGGAGCAGCGCGACCAGGCCCTCGGAGTGCAACTGCGCGACGTGGGCGGCAGCATCGGCCGCGCGGGAGCGCGAGAAACGCTGGACGTTCTTCGAGTAGGCACCCACCGTGGGCTTGACGACGAACTCCGCGGCCTCGCGATGACCGTCGAGGAACTGCCGCACCGCCTCCGACGGGTCACCCCCCGACCGGACGAACGTGCTCGGTACCACCGGCACGGCGCGGGCGGCGAGATCGGCCATGTACAGCTTGTCGAGGCTCCACCGCACCACCGGCAGCGGGTTGTGGAGATCCGTCACCGCCGCGACGCGCTCACACCAGGTGAGGAAGGCGGGCAGGCGGTCCACGTATGACCATGGGGATCGCAGCAGCACCGCGTCGAACCCCGACCAGTCGACGGCCGGATCCTCCCAGTCACACACCTCGGCGACGAGCCCGGCGGCTCGGCAGGCGTCAAGCAGCAGAGCCATGTCGTAGTCGATCGGAAGGCTGGTCTCATCGGTGACCAGAGCGAGTCTGCTCATTGTCGGAACCCCTTCACCATGGGAGTGATTCGCCGAGGTGGACATAGCTGCCGGTCGGCCCGTCGGCGCCGATCAGGGCCATGTCGACGCTCGTCTTCGCGCCGACGGCGACCTCCAGGTCGCCCGCACCGTCGTTCAGGTCCGTCTTGGTGTAGCCCGGATGCACCGAGTTGACCTTGATCGGCGTGTCACGCAGCTCGTACGCCAGGTGCACCGTCCAGGAGTTCACCGCGCTCTTCGAGGCGCTGTAGGCCGGCAGCGACTTGAAGGCATCGCTGTACACGTACGAGGTCGGGTCGCTCTGTTTGGTCAGCGACCCCAACAGACTGGAAACGTTGACGATGCGGCCCGCCGAGGATCGACGGATGAGCGGCAGGAAGGCCACCGTCACCTCGACGACACCGAACAGATTGGTGTCGAAGGTTTGACGCCACTGCTCCATGGGCTGCACGGAGGGCAGCTTGCCGTACTCCTCGACGCGGATGCCCGCGTTGTTGACCAGGATGTCCAGCCGGCCGTACCTCTCGCCGACCAGGTCGGCGGCCGCGGCGATGGTGTCCGGCGCGGTGACGTCCAGGACGAGCGGCGCGACGTCGAGACCCATGTTGCGCAGGCTCGCCGTGGCTTCCGTCACCGCCTCCCGGCGGCGGCCGGCGACCAGGGTGTGGACGCCGTGCTCCGCGAGCTGCCGCGCGATCTCGTGGCCGATGCCGCGGTTGGCGCCGGTGACGAGCGCTATCTTCGAGGGGATCAGGGACAAGGGTTGCTCCTCACTACCAGATCAGTGACAGGAACTTGGCGATCGGTGGGCCGAAGCGGGCGACGTCCACCAGGAAAGCGTCGTGCCCCTCGTCGGACTCCAGCGCCTTGAACTGGACCTCCGTGCCGCCCTTGCGGAGGCCGTCCGCGATCTGGCGTTGTTGGTGCAGCGGGAACAGCGTGTCGGTCTCCACCCCGATCACCAGTGCGGCGTCCAGGCTCAGCCGCGCCAGCGCAGCGTCCTGGGTGCCACCGCATGATTCGCCGAGGTCGAACAGGTCGATGCACCTGCTGAGGTAGAGGTAGCTGTTGGGATCGAAGTGGTGTGCGAAGCGGTCCGCGTGTGCCTGGAGATAGCCCTCGACCCGGAATTCAGGGTCGAAGGGGCGGTTCTCCGATCGGCGATTCCCGGTGAGCCGGGCACGGCCGAAACGCTGATCCCACTCCCGGGCCGAGCGGTAGGTCATCATGCCGAGCTTGCGTGCGAGACGCATCCCGGACCGCGGATAGTGCAGGGCGTCATCGCGGTAGCGCCCGTGCGACCACCGGGGGTCGGAGCGAATCGCCTCACGCTGCAGTGAGCGGACGGCGATCGCGTAGGGCAGCGCGTGCACCGCCCCGGAGATGTTGATGAGGTTGCGCGCCAGGCCGGGATGGCGAACCAGGAGGGAAAGCGCGCTCATCCCGCCCATGGACGCCCCAACGACGCAGGCGAGAGTGTCGACCTCCAGGGCGCGGACCAGAATCGCGGCCGCGTCGGCGACGTCCTCGATGGACAACTGCGGGAACCTCATCCCGTAGGGCTCACCGGTGGTGGGGTCGACCGAGGCCGGCCCGGTGGAGCCCTTGCAGCTGCCCAGGGCGTTCACGCAGATCACGTACCACCTGTCTGTGTCGATCGGCCGGCCCGGCCCCACCATGTGCTCCCACCATCCGGGAGTGGCGTCCTCCTCGTGCGCGGTGATGTGCGCGTCGGGGGACATACCGGTGAGGACCAGCACGACGTTGTCGCGCGCCTCGTTCAGGCGACCCACGGCCTCGTACGCGACCCGCGCTCCGTCGAGCACACCGCCACGCCTCATGGTGAAGCCGTCGGGCAGTGTGATGAAGCGCGTGGCCGGCGGAATGAACTCCCTCATCCGCGGTCCCGATCAGGAGTTGCCGGAGCCGGCGCCCTGGGCGGCGAGCCACTCGTCGTCCGACTCCTCGTTCATGCCGTCGAACAGGAAGGTGGACAGATAACGCTCGCCGGTGTCGGGAAGCATCGCGAGCAGCACGGAACCCTCCGGCGCCGTCTGCGCGGTCCGCAGCGCCGTGGCCAGGGTCGCGCCGGCCGATATGCCGACGAAGATGCCCTCCTCGGCGGCGAGGCGGCGTGCGGTGTCGCGCGCCACGACCTCGTCCATCGTCACGAGTTCGTCGATGACGGTCTGGTCGAGGACGCTGGGCACGAAGTTGGGGGCCAGCCCCTGGATCTGGTGCACGTTCCATTCCTTGCCGGCCAGGACGGCGGCGTTCTCGGGCTCCAGGACGACGACGCGTACGTCGGGGCGCGCCAGCTTCAGCATCTGGCCGACGCCGGTCAGCGTGCCGGTGGTGCCGAAGCCGGTGACGAAGTAGTCCAGGCGCTTGCCCGCGAAGTCGCCGAGGATCTCGGCGGCGGTGGTCTCCCGGTGGTATGCCGGATTGGCTGGGTTGTCGAACTGCCGGGCCCGGAACCAGCCGTGTTTCTCGGCCAGTTCGTCGGCGATCTGGTTGCCGCCGCTGCTGCCGAGGGCACCGGGGAAGAGGATCACCTTCCCGCCGTACGCGCGGATGAGCTTGCGCCGCTCCCTGGAGTAGGTGTCGCCCATGACCGCCACGAACCGGTAGCCGCGGGCGGCGGCCACCATCGCGAAGGCGATGCCGACATTGCCCGAGGTGCATTCCACGATCGTGTCGCCGGGCTTGAGTAGACCCTTGGCTTCGGCGTTGAGGATCACGCCCAGGGCGAGGCGGTCCTTGACCGAACCCCCGGGGTTGAACGACTCGACCTTCACGTACACCGTGGTGTGCGCCGGGGCCATCCGGTGGAGCCGGACGATCGGGGTGCGGCCGATCGTGTCGAGGATGCTGTCATAGAGGGGCATTGCGCGAACCGTCCTTCGACGTCAGGCCGCGACGAACGCGGGAGAAACCATGTCAAGGATCACGGCGAGGGCCTGCTCGATCTGCTTCTCGTCCGTCGGGGCGTTGAACTCGGCCAGCTCCACGCCGATCAGGCGTTCCCTCGGGATGGCGTCGAAGATCGCCCGGATCTGTGCGGGCAGCAGGCCATCGGCCACCGTGTAGTCCGCAGGGACCGCGCCCGGGTCCATGACGTCCCAGTCGATGTGCACCCATACCGGTGCCTCGGCGACGGCGGCCAGGACGTTCTCCGCCGTCGTCTGGTTCGGAGGGATGACACGCACCCCAGCGGTGTCGATGAGCTTTCGCTCGCCCGGGTCGACGTCGCGGGTGCCGACCAGGATCGCCTGCTCGGGCTTCAACCCGGCGCCATGGCCGCTGTCCCACAGGCCACACGTGCCGGACAACACCATGCCGCCGAGGTAACCGGTCCCCGTCGTGTCCGGCGTGTTGAAATCGCCGTGGGCGTCGATGTAGAGCACGACGGCGTCCGGATACCGTCGGGCGACGACGGGCAGCGTGGCGAGACTGACAGAGCACGTGTTGTTCAGCAGCACCGGAAGGTTCCCGCCGTCGAGGCTCGCACTGACCGCGTCCGCCATCGACTTCAGCGTCTGGTGGGCCTGGGGCAGGCTCTGAGTCCAGTCGTCGTTCACCGCCGGGGCGGGTGTTCCGATGTACTGCGCGGAGAGCCCGTAGCGCTCCGCCAGGGCCCGCGCGGTACGAGCAGCGCCCTCGATCATTCGTGCTGCTCGGTCCGCCACCCGTCCCTGGGAGACGATGAGGTCGATCATCAAGAATCATCCTTTCGTGCGGGGTTATGGTCGTGGGCGCCGGCGAATGAGGCGGTGTCGTGCCGGCCCGACGCGAACGGGCACCGATCTGCCCGCACGTCGGCGTCCTCGGCGAGGCTGTACTGAAGCCACTCGAGCGCACCGCTGCCGTAGGAACTCAGGTGCGGCGAGTGGGGAGTGCCGTCGTAGCGGTCGATGCGGTCGCGGATGTTGGCGCGTACCTTGCGGCCGCTGGGCGTGTCACCGGCGAAGACGTCGAATCGCGCACGTGGATTGATGACGATGACGAAGTGGCCGCCGAGATTGCGACTGCGCCGCTTCCGGTATGCCGGGGTGCTCATGTTGCAGAAGAGGGGCATGCCGTTGAAGCACATCGACCACCCGGCTGAGTCGGGCTCCGCCGGCACCTCCTCAGGCCAGGGGGCGGGGTCGAGGTCGTGGAGGTGGTTGAGGATCCGCCAGCCGAAGGCGTGGTAGCCCTCGACGGTGCGCGCCCGCACCGCATCCGCCGCGAACGCCACCACCAGCGGGCTCGCGGTGTCGAGGCGGCCGTCCCAGCAGCTGGCGAGATCGACGTAGCGCTTGAGCCCTTCGGCAAGGCGTCTGATGCCCTTCTTGTCGGCGCTGTCGACGAAGATGAAATCGACGATCCCTTTCTTGAATGCATTCCGCGAGAAAACGCAGGGAAAGTCGGGATCGTTGAGTCGGGATGTGAGATCGTCGAATGCGGAGCGATGCCAGCCTTGGGCCTGATCGGCCACATGCTCCTGCGTCAACAATATTTCTTCCCCGTTAGACATGTCCAATCCGGACGGTCCTTCCCCGTGAATGGTCCAGGCGCACGCCATCCCCGCAGCCCCCGATTCTGCGCATGCGGAATCGGCGCCTGCGGCGAGTCGATCTACGGCCGTCGCAAAGGCAATGAGAAGCAAAAGGTTCAGGTGGAGGCGACTGGTGGAGGTCTTGAGGCCGACACCGTCGTCGGTTCGGTGCCAGGTCGACGCAGGTCGTCGACCGGATGTGCGGCACTGTATGAGACACAATCATTGGGCCGCGTCCACCGGGGGCGATTAATCGACTTCCGGAGGGTGGGCGATTACAGGACGGTTTCGTCGTTGCCTTCGACAGAAGAAATCCTGTCCCATCTGACCCGTGCCGTCAACCCGTTCGGGTGCCGCCGGGCGTGTTGATTTTTGTTGGCCGGGACGCGATGCCCGGTTCCTTCAGGCATCGGCACCGGTCATCGCAGTCGATCTTCGAGGTGGGCGTTCATCGCGGCCAAAAGGGCTATCTTGGCGCAGGTCGGCAACCGGTACGCCAGCGATGGAAGCCTGATGAATCGGGCACGGCAGTTACGTGATCGGGCGTGTCGGCGCGCGGTACGGTGGGATTTGCGGGTTCGTCAATTATCGAGTAGTTGTGGACAGTCCCCGCCGGGCGCCAGCCCGTCCACCTGGTGGTCCGCGCGGCCACCGGGAATCGCCGCCGCCGGTGGCCCGTTGATGGTCGTTTGCGGGCGGGACGGTGGCGGTCACTGGCACGCCCAGCGGGACTGTTCGGACCTGGCCGGGCTGGGCCGGCCCTTACCAGATTTCGATGCTGCTCCTCCGACTGTCGGGTACGTCCCGGTCGGGGCCGGTCAGGAGCGCCGCTGTCGGTGGTGTCGGCGTCGGTTCCTCGCGCCCGTTGCGCCGGGCGATTTCCCTCAGTTGGATCAGGGCGTCGTCGTCGAGGATCGCGCACTGCTCGTCCAGCAGGGTGCCGTCGGGGTCCACGGCGTCGTACCGGTCCCACTGCTCGAAGCGGAAGAGGAACAGAGGCAGCAGACTCGGAGACCCCGGCTCCTGGCCACTGTCCCTGACGGCGGCCAGTGCCTCAGCGTCGCCCTCGACGGCGAGCACGCACAGTCGCTCGCGGCCCGGGCCGGGTCCCATCTCACGCAACCACTGACGGCACACCGCGGCGACCGGCGCCGGGAACGTTCCGCCTGCGAGACGCACCAGCGTCGACACCAGGTTCGCCGGATCGTAGCTGTCGAGCAGGTCGAGCCGTCCCTTGAGGATCGCGACGACGGCGAGCCCGGTGTGGTACCTCCCGAGCGGCGCGGGCAGACACAGATAGGGGTTGTCCAACGCGAGATCGACTACCGCCTGGGGCGGCATCGTGTCCTCGCCGCGTAGGGCCTCCTCGAAGTCACCCAGGAGAACCGGATGGTCGCTGGCGCGCAACACGTCGGCCATCGCCTCGCGCATGTCGGGGTCAGGGCAGTCCTGTGCGGTCCGCAGCACCCGGCCGCCGTTCGGTGGTGCGGTGACCAGCCGCACCCGCGGCTCGTGCCGGCACTCCGGCGCGGACGCGAGCAGGAACCGCAACGCCGGCTTCGGCCTGCCGACCAGCGCGTCCCAGATGCGGTTGGGTGCCGCCCGGTCACTGGCCCAAGCCCTGGCGAGGGCCGCCTCGGCCATCGTCGAAACGCGTTCGTCCCGTGCGTCCGCCATCAGCCGGACCACCGTCTCGATGTAGTGGTGCCTACGCCTCATCCGCCTACACAGAATCGACGCAGCAAGCCGTGCCGTCGGTCCGACGGCAGTTACCGCCATCTGCTCCAGCATTCCCCCATTGTTCGCGCCACGCGCCAGTACTCCTGGGCTTGCGTGCAATCACGGACACCGACCCAGCACCGAAACCTTCCATCGTCGACACCACGATGTCGCCGGTTGCTGTGCTGGCAGCACCACCACGGTCTCGTCGCGAAGAGGCGTTCCGGCCCCCGAACGAGTCGTCAGGGCGAGGTTGATGTCGTAGGGGGTGGTGGTTCGGGCACCGGGGGCGGATCGAGGTTAACCAAGTCGGCGTCCAGCATCTCGGCTGCTGCCTCGACGGTGGCCACGAACTCGTCCGGTGCGTTCCCACAGGTCGATGACGCGGAGTTGGTGCGGCTCGACCTCGCCGATCTCCACCGCGAACGTGGCTCGATCACCGAAGCGCCGTGTCATCGGCCCCTGGGCACAGTCATAAGGAAGGCCGTGCGGGACGGGGTAGCTTGCCATCCCTCGGCCAATGCCGTGCGGACAATCGCGGCGACCGTCGACGGGAGTACGGGCACAGCCGACCCACCAATCCAGTTACCGGGATGCTCCTGGGGCATGCTGACCAGCAACACGCTGCCCTTGCGACCGACCTGTTCCACAGCGACGGCGAGCGGTCGCTCGCACAGCCCTTGGGCATAGGTCGGTCTGCCGCGCACTCGCCACCTGTAGGTGAGCCCGTCAACCGTGATCAGCCGAGAGCCCTTCTTGACCAACGCCATGACGATCCTCCTCGACGTCAGATGACCGTGCCCGTAGCGCACCCGATGCGGCGGTCAGTATGGGGCAGCGCGGGACGCCCGATCAGCGAGGCAGACACGCCGCGTGCCGCCTGCCCCCAGCATGTCGCCACGCCCCGTGTAGATCAACGCGATTCCCAAGCTGAGCGTGGGCGCACGCCCTAGTCACCTTGCTCGGGTTGGAAGTAGCGCTCGTTGATCCGTGCAGCGCCGTCGGGCTTCCCAGCCAGAATCTGACGCCCCTGCCACTCGACGGTCCGCTCATCACTCCAACCGACGCAGAAGTGCAGTCGCCCTCCGGCGTAGAGGTTGCCGGGTTGCCACAGCGTCATCGGTAGCAGATCAACCAAGAGGGCTCGCATGGCGTGAGGGTAGCCGTGGACCCGCCGTCGGCGATCCGGTCGGCGCCGATGACGACCGCGGTGGGCACCACAGCCGGGGCAACCGGATCAAGCTGGGTGACGCCGATGCCACTCCGCTCAACTACGGCGCCGGTGAGGTCCGGCCGGGCGACGCGTTCAACCCCGGTCTGGTCTACGACTCCACCGAGCTGGACTGGCGCAGGTACCTGTGCGGGTTGGCCGAGAAGGGCGGCCAGGTGCCGGCGGACAGCTGTGACGTGACCGGCGCGATCGCGACCAACGAGCTCAACTACCCGTCGATCGTTCCAGGTGGAGATCACCAACAAGAAGGGCGCGCTCGACACGCTGCGCTGGTCCGGGCTGACCCCGGGCCGCCTCTACGTCGGCGTGCTGGCCCTGAGCAACGGCAAGGAGCCGCTCAAGACCCTGCCGATCACCGTACGGTCCTAGCCCAACCCGCCCAGCAGGTCGGGCCGGCGGTGCGCACCAGGCACCCCGGACCGGCCGGTCGGCTGGGGTCGATCGAAAGTAAACGGGCACGCTACGCTTTCAGCACGATTTTTCCTCGTGCGTGGCGGGACTCACTCAGTTCGTGGGCAGCGGCCGCCTCTTCCAGGGAGAACACGGCGGCGACCGGCACCGTGAAACGATCCTGCTCGGCGAGGTTGCCGGCCGCGGCGATTCCTTCCAGAGCCGGTGCGTCCGCGCCGGGACCAGAGCCGCGCGACAGGTGTACGCCGTACGCCGCGGCGTTGATGTCGGCGATGCTCACCACCCTCTCCGGGCTGGCGACCAGGCGGACCAGGTCGGGTAGTGAGCCCGAGCCGGCGCAGTCGAGCACGACGTCCACTCCGCCGGGCATCAGATCTGCGACCCGCTCGGCAAGCCCGGACCCGTAGGTGGTCGGGACCGCCCCGAGCGAGGCGACGAAGCTATGGTTGCGGTCGCTGGCTGTGCCGATGACGGCCGCGCCCCGAGCGACCGCGAGTTGGATCGCCGTCGTACCGACCCCGCCAGCCGCACCCTCGATCAACAGCGTGGTTCCGTCCTTGACGCCCAGTAGATCGAGCACGCGCGTTGCCGTCTCGATGTTGCCGGCCGCGCCACCGGCCTGTTCCCAGCTCAGGGAGGCCGGCTTCGGTGCCCACGCGGCCAGGACGGCGTATTCGGCGTTCGCTCCGCCCATCTGGGCGTAGTCCGTGATCCCGAAGACCTCGTCGCCTACCCGTACCGTGGTCACTCCGTCACCGACCTCATCCACCACACCGGCAGCGTCGACGCCGGGCACGTGCGGCAGGCGGAGCGGAATCCATTCCTGGAATCGGCCAGCGCGGACGTACGTGTCGGCCGGATTGACACCCGAAGCCCGGACCGTCACCCGAACCTGTCCCGGTCCGGCGTGCGGTTCCGGTGCCTCCGATACCTCCAGCACACTCGCCGGACCATACGTGGAAAATTGCAGAGCTTTCATACGCGGGGACGCTACGCACCGTTGCCGTTCACCTCGCTAAAGTGAGAGCAGTGACCGCCCGTTTGCCTCACACCCTTCGCGCTGACGCTCTGGACAACCGCGAGCGCATCCTTGACGCCGCCCGCGCGGTCTTCGCCCGCGAAGGTCTGGACGTGCCGATGCGGGAGGTCGCGCGGCGCGCGGGGGTGGCTCCGGCCACCCTGTACCGCCGATTCCCGACCAAGGAGATGTTGGTCACCGAGGCATTCGCAGCGCAGATGTACGCCTGTCGCGCGGTTGTCGACGAGGGCCTTGCCGATCCGGATCCGTGGCACGGTTTCTGTCTCGTTATCGAGAAGATGTGTGAACTTAACGCACGCGATGGGGGTTTTACCGCAGCTCTCACCTCACGGTTTCCCCATGCCGTGGATTTCGAGGCGCGCCGCGAATACGCTCTCCGGTCGATCGCCGAACTGGCGCGCCGCGCCAAGGAAGCCGGGCGTCTGCGCCCCGATTTCGCCCTGGACGACGTCATCCTCGTGCTCATGGCCAACAGCGGTATCCAGGCGTCCTCGCCGACTGGCAAGATCACCGCTTCCCGGCGCTTCGCCGCGCTCGCCATCCAGGCGTTCCACGCCAACCCGGAAGCCTCGCCGCTCCCGCCCGTGGCGCGGCTGACACCCCCGGCATCGGTATCCTCCGGCTGATACTGCACCGGCCGTCGGCCTGGGACGGCGGGTCGTTGCCGATCCGGGCCGAGATTAGTTGTGTAGCCAGTAGGCGGTGCAGCAGAGACACAGCGCCAGTAGCGCGGCCGAGGTGGCGTCGGCCGCCGCGCTTGTCGCGTCGATCGCCTTGGTGCAGGGGATCACCGAAGGGCCGTCGCAGGCCGCCGTTTCGTGCTCGGGGACGGTCAGTTGGAGCTACCAGTTCCCGGTGAACAACCCGGTGATCGAGATGGTCATCTACTACAACAGCACGAACGGTGGCACCAACAGCGCCTGTCTGTACCACCGTGGTGCGGCGTACGGGAAGGCCGCCCGCACCGATCAGCTCGTCGCCTTCTTGGCGGCTCCCCACACCGATCCCAGGTTCACGCGGCGATTCGACAAGCTGGCCGTCTTGCTGAACGGTGCGCGAGGGTGGGATCATCGCGGTCATGATCGAAAGAATCGAGTCCTCCGTCCGCCGGTGAGCGTGACGACCGAGCCAGAACTGCTCGGACCCCAGGTCACTCTGTTCGAGCACGCTTTGCGTCTCCATCAGCAACATCCCGACGGTGCTCTGCCTCGCAACGGTGAACCGTACCCAGATCATGGCCGTCACCGCTCGCGGCCGTCCACTCGACGTGCGCGGGATCGGCGACTCCACGGAGCCGATGTTGCTGTCATCCTCGACAAGCACTTCAGTCAGCCTGACGCCCAGGCGAGTGAACTCGTTGACGGCTTCCGCGATGTCTACGTCCCGATCCATCGAAACGACCACATCGTGGCCGCGGCACTGCGCGCGGATCGGCAGCGCATGCGGCAGACCGGTCGGTGGTTGGTGCGGCGCAGCAACGACCGCAATGCCGCCACGGTCGGACTCGCGCTGCTGGCCGCTGATTGGGCCGAGGACGACATCCCGCTGATCCAAACCATCGGCCTGCTGTCGGACCATTTCGGGCCGTTGGCCGCCGAGGCGTTGCAGCGCCGCCGCGGAGGTGCAGAAGCGTTGCAGTGGCTTGCCGAGCGCGTCGCTGGCTGGGGCCGGGTCTACGTCGTTGAGGCGCTGTGCCGACTAGGCGCCGCCAACACCCGGGCATGGCTGCTGCGCCATGCCTGCGACGGCGACTACCTCAACGGCTACTTCGCTGGCACGGTCGCCACCACAGCGCACCTGTCCGAGGCGATCACCAGCACCGATGTCGACGATGAGCTGATCGATCACACCGGGCGGCTATTGAGGATCATGGCGGACTGCGGTGGCATGGGCGTGACTCTCGAGCACTACCCGCCGGCACCTGTCGTGTTGGCCGCGCATAGTGCTCACCTCGCCCAGCAGTCGCCAACCGCGGACCGGTACATGGATGCCGCGGTGATCGCCAATTATCTGGTGGCGAAGCCTCCGAACCGATGTGGCTGCACTGCCGAGCAGCGGGACCGCGTTGTGCAGCGTTACCTCGCGGTGCTCGACCGCCCGGATTGGCGCAACGTGGTCCGCGTAGGCCTCGGTCCGACCAGCGACTTCCTCGCCTGGTTCACGGACCACATAGCAGCGCGGCTGCGTCTCAGCGACGCTTTCCGGCCTGGCTGAAGGTGACGAGCGACGGACCATGCCTCCCTCGGAGGCAGCAGAGCGGCGTCCACGTACGCCGGGCAGTGGATGTTTCCCTTGCCAGGGCCTGGATAATTTCCGCGCATGTTTGACGGTTTCGAGGACGAGCGGGTCGACGTCGGGGAGGTGGAGCTCCGGGTCCGGTATGCGGGGCACGGGCCTCCGGTCCTCCTTATCCACGGGCATCCGCGCACGGGGTCGACGTGGCATCGGGTCGCGCCACAGCTGGTTGATCGCGGGTTCACCGTCGTCTGTCCCGACATGCGCGGCTACGGGCAGTCCGGCAAGGCGCAGATTCTCCCGGATCACTCGCAGCAGTCCAAGCGGGTGGTTGCCGCGGACCTGGTCCGGCTGATGGAGACGCTGGGCCATCCGACGTTCGCGGCGGTCGGGCACGACCGTGGGTCGTACGTGGCGTTGCGCCTGGCACTGGACCATCCCGACGCGGTCGATCACTTGGTGGTCATCGATGGTGTTCCCATCAGTGAGGCTCTCGCCCGCTGCGATGCGACGTTCGCCCATGACTGGTACCACTGGTTCTTCTTCGCCCAGCCGGAGAAGCCGGAGCGGGCCATCACCGCCGACCCCGATTTCTGGTACGCCAGCAGGGCGCGGCCCGAGAGTATGGGAGCCGAGAACTACCAGGAGTTCCGTCAGGCCATCCACGATGCGGCCACGGTGCGGGCCATGTTGGAGGACTACCGGGCGGGCCTCGGTGTCGACCGGGCGCACGAGGAAGCCGACCGGCGTGGCGGTCGTACTGTCCGCTGCCCAACACTCTTTCTGTGGTCGACCCGGGACGACATGGAAGACCTGTACGGCGACCCGCTAGCCGTCTGGCGCCGGTGGGCCCCCGATCTCCGGGGCCACCCGATCGAGTCCGGCCACCACGTCGCCGAGGAGAACCCCGACGACCTGACCGCGGCGTTGCACCGCTTCCTGTCCTGAGCCTCCCCGCGACACCTCAGGTTGCCCAGCGGCAGCCAGCTGACCAAATCCTCGCGCTCTGGAGTTGATGGTGACCGGTTCCGCGAACAGCACTTGAGCGGCCAGCACGATCCCGATCTTGGTGGCGATGGTGGCCGTTGTGCGGCATGACAATGACACGAACCGATCAAGGTGCAAGTTTGCGATCGTTCACGAAGACGCCGTAACCGCGTTCGCTGAATAGTTTCCTCACCATGTTTCCGATTCCCCTGCCGCTTCCGGGGGAACGACTTGTAGGAGGAGAGATGTTCAGACGTCGCGTGCTCGGGATCGGGTTTGCCGCCCTGGTGGCGGTCTCCGGGGCCGCTGTCGCTTCTCCAGCCAGTGCGGCAGGGTCTGAATTGGCTGCCGGGACGACCCCCCAGGCGGTGCTCGATGCGGCGGAGGCTCTGGCTGGAGACCGGGCCGCAGCGGTAACACCCACGTTCAGCCCGAAGCCGACCACTCGTGGACCGGCCCCGGCAGCCGCCGAGAATGTGATCACCTGCAACGCGCGGGCCCAGTATCCACATGCGTCGACCGGCGGCAACGGCATCCCGGGCAGCATCGACGGCAAGGCCGATTCGTGGTGTGACGCGCCCATTCCCTACATCGGTTCTCAGGTCGAGCTGTACCAGTACGTCCCGGGGAGCGGCTTCTTCCTGGTGTCGGTCGGAAGCCTGAATTCCGGTCCTGGGAACAAGAAGTACACCGGTGTCGCCTTCACGATCTGCCAGGGTGTGCCGAACTACTACGTCACCAAGGGGATTCACACGTTCACTGCTCCCGGCGGGTACTACCCGCCGTCAGTGACGCTCAACACGCAGTCGCCCATCGTGCAGGTCGCCTGCTGAGACTGCCGTACCGATGAGCCGACCGACTGCCGCAGGGCCAGCGGCGGTCGGTCGGCTACGCCCGGCCTCGTCATGCCTCCCGCAGCCGGTCGGCGAACGTCCAGGCGACGGCGGCGGTCAGAATCCGTACGCCGCGGGTCGAGGCGGGACGCAGCCCGGTCAGCTCATGTACGCGTCGCAGGCGATAGTCGAGCGTGCGGGGGTGGACGCCCAGCGCCCGTGTCGTCGCCGGTCGGGACATGTCGTGCAGGTAGTACGCGTCGAGGGTGCGGATCAGGTCCGGACCGGCTTCGAGTCGGGTGATGAGCTCCCGCAGCCAACTGTCCATGTGCGGCGAGTGGGCGGCTCCGAGTTCGACGAACCTGTCCGCGACGGAGTAGAGGCGCTGCGGTCTGCGCTCCGCCGACGTCAGTCGGCTGATCTGTCGAGCCTGCTCCAGCACGCCAGCCAGCTGGCCCACCGTTCCGACGGCCGTACCGGCAGCGCATTCACGGCCAGCGTCCACGGCGACGCCGCGGACCAGGTCCAGGGTGCGATCCGCCACCGGACCGTGGACGCCACCGTCGACGAGCCATGCCGACAAGGCCGCCTCGGAGTCGACCGATGCCGGTGTGACCAGTACCAACTCCCCCGGCCCGAGCCAGGACATCGGGATCCGCCAGGACGCCAGGGCCGTCGCGACGATGCGCTTGCGCTCCGGGGCGGCCAGGTCCGGCGGGTCGAACCGTACAACCGTCACCAGCCACCGATGCCCGAGGCGTACGCCGGCCGCTTGAGCGATGCCCATCGGCGGTGGATCGTCGGCCAGCAGCGACCGCGCGAGCAACTGGACCTGAGCCGACGTCGACCAGGTCTGTGCGACGCCAGCAAGGTACCCGTCCAGGTAGGCGCCGCGGGCTCGGTTGCCCTCCCGCCCGAGCCAGTGGGCCATGTGGAGCACATCCTCGGTGTTCGCCGGAGTAGCGGTCTCCACCACGTCGCGCAGCATCAGCGCGGTATGTGTGCTGAGCGCCTGCCGCTGCGACGCCAGCGAGAGCCGATCCTCGCCTCGTCGTCGACCGACGACGCCGATGGCCGCGAGGTCGTCCTCGTCGAGCGGCGTGTCGTCCCGTACCCGCTCCAGACTCACCCGGCGGATGAAACGCGCGAAGTCGAGCATGTGTGCGAGCTGCTCCGTTGACGGCGACGCGTACTCGGGCACCTCTCGCTGGTAGGTGTTGACGGCGCGCAGGGCATTGGCGTCAATCCGCCGCTGGAGAGCCACGATCAGGTTCGACACGACACCTCCGGTAAGGGACGTCGAACGCGTTTCATTGATGTTCGCCGATCATATCGTCGGGCTTCAACGCAACCGGCGACGTCGTGTGCCGCAGCCCAACGGACATGCGAATCGGCGGTGACCCACCGGGTGAGGGTCACCGCCGATTGCGTGGTTGAACCGGTCAGGCGGCCGAACAGGCGGCGTCCAGCTCCTTGATGGCGGCTTCCAGGGCCTTCTTGCTGGGCTTGGCGTCGGCGTCCTTGCTGTACGCGTCGCTCAGGCTCATCATCTCGTTCTGGATCTTCTCGGAGGCGGCGGTAACTGCCTCGTTGGCGCCGATCGCGTGCGCCAGGATCGCGACCGAGCCGGCGGCCCACTGGGCGCTGACCGCGAAGTGTCCGGCTGGCGGGCCGATCTTCTCGGCTTTGGTGATCTTCGCGGCGTTGTCCGTGATGTCCTTCTTGATGTCGGTGCAGGCCTTCACGGTGGCCGCGTCGTTTGCCGCGGCGCTGGTCGGGGTGGTCTCCGCACCGCCGGTCGGGGAGGCGCTCGCGGCCGCCGGGGACGGCGAGGTCGCGGCACCCTCAGACTTGGGCTGCGGATCGCAGCCGGACATCGCGATCGCCGCCGCAACGGCGAAGCCAGTCAGGACGAGTCGAGTTCGGTTCATCTAAATTCCCCCATGATCTTCATGTTCGGCGCACGCTACCAGCCCCGGTCGAACGGGTGGAATCGATTAGTGGCCGACAGCACCGCGCCGGGCGCCGGCACGGGGGCCCGGTCAGGGGTTGATCAGTTTCCAGTCGCCCTCGGAGATGACGTCAACACTGCCATCGACCACCTTGATGGCGGTGTTGTCGTCGATGGCGTAGGTCGGGACCGGGATCCTGGACGCCCACTTGTGGATGGCGGACAGTTCAACGCCCTCCATGTCCGGATGATTGAGGTGGGGATAGAGCGTGAAGTCCACCAGATCAGGGGTCAACGTCGGTGTAAAACTTTCTAGACACGATGTCAAAGGGGCAATACTATGGTCGTGTCAAGAATTCTTTACAGGGAGGCAGTCGTGACGCACGAGGAGAAACGCGCCTGGATCATGCTGGTGGTCAGCGTGGTGGGGTATTCCGTCTATGCCGCCGTCGTCGTGAACCGGACCGACGGCGGGCCGCTCACCGCCACCCCGTACGCCGGGGTTCTTCTGTGGACGGTTGGCGGGGGCGTCGTCGCGAGCATCGTGGCCGAGATCGTGATGGGCGTGGTTAACCCGCGCGCTTCCCGGGTCAGCGACGTACGCGACCGGGAGATCGGGCGGCTCGGCGATTACGTCGGCCAGGCGTTCGTGGCCATCGGCGCGGTGTCGGCGATGTTGATGGCGCTGGCCGAGTGGGACTGGTTCTGGATCGCCAACGTCATCTACCTGTGCTTCGTTCTGTCGGCGGCGGTCGGCTCCCTGGCCAAGGTGATCGTCTACCGCAAGGGTGTTCCGCAATGGTGAAGCCGACCCGCGTCACGAACAGCATCCGCGCGCTGCGCTTTGCGCACGACGAGATGACCCAGGCCGAGCTCGCTGACCGGATCGGCGTGACCCGGCAGACCGTCATCGCCATCGAGCAGAGCCGTTACTCGCCATCGCTGGAGATGGCGTTCAAGATCGCCCACGTGTTCGGCGTTCGGCTCGACGACGTGTTCCAGTACCCCGAGGAGGCGGCACCATGAAGGCCATCGTCCAGGAAAGCTACGGCTCGGCTGACGTGCTCCACCTCCGCGACATCGACCAGCCGGCCGTGGGCGACGAGGACGTCCTCGTCCAGGTCCGCGCCGCCGGCGTCGACCCTGGAGTGTGGATCTTCATGACCGGCCGTCCCTACCTGGCGCGGCTGGCCAGCGGGCTGCGCCGGCCCCGGGTGCCGGTTCGCGGCCGGGATCTGGCCGGGGTGGTGGTCGCGGTCGGCACCCGGGTGGCCCGGTTCCGGCCCGGCGACGAGGTGTACGGCACCTGTCTGAGCGGCTCGTACGCCGAGTTCGCGAGCGTGCCGCAGCGACGGCTGGCCCGTAAGCCCGCCAACGTGTCGTTCGCGCAGGCCGCCGCCGCGCCGGTCTCCGGGATGACGGCGCTGCGCGCGGTCCGCGACAGCGGCGCGGTGCGCCGGGGGCACCGCGTGCTGGTCATCGGCGCGTCCGGCGGTGTCGGGTCGCACGCCGTGCAGATCGCCAAGGCGTACGGGGCGACGGTCACCGCCGTCTGCACGCCGGCCAAAGCCGCGTTCGTACGCGCCCTCGGCGCCGACGACATCCTCGACTACACCAGCGAGGAGGTCGACCGCGACGGCCCGATCTACGACGTGGTCATCGACACCGGCGGCGACCGGCCGATCTCTCTCCTGCGCCGCGCCCTCACCCCACGGGGGACGCTGGCGGTCGTCGGCGGTGCGTACACCAAGGGGCCGGTGCTCAGCGGCTACGACCGGCAGATGGTCCGCGTGCCGCTGCTGTCCCTGTTCGTCGGTCAACGGCTGCGCAGCGTGAGCGCGGTCGAGCGGACTGAGGACCTGGGCGAGTTGGGGACCCTGATCGAATCGGGGGCGCTCACCCCGGCGGTCGACCGCACCTATCCCTTGGCCCAGGCTGCGGACGCGATCCGGCACCTCCGGGACGGGCACCCGGCGGGAAAGGTCGTCGTCACCATCTGACCCGGTGGCCGTCACGAACGCTTGATGCAAGCCAGGCTCGGCCAGCGCAGTCGAATGTTGGAGACTGAACCGGTGGCACACGTTCTTGAGGTAGCGGCTCCGCTCAGTAGCCGGGCCCAAGCTTTTTTGGCCGAGCATGCCCGCGTCGTGCTGGTCGACACCGGTCCGGACGACGACGAGTGCAGAGCGGCGATGAAGGCCATCCTCGGATACTGCGACGAACAGGCGTTGACCATGCTGGAACACATCCAGCGTCGATACTCCGGGCTGACCTACCACAGTGCGTTTCGCGACAGTGAGATTGTCTTCGCGCCGGTGTTCGACCTCGACCACGACGAGAAGCAGATCAGGTTCGACTTCGCCATCTCGGACACCGATCCGGACGGCTGCCGCAGTGGCTTTCTGCACCCGGACGGCACAGTGTGGTTCGGCTACATGGACACAGACGTCCCAGCCTTCCCATCGCTGGACCACTTCCTTGAATGCGACGCCCTCCTGCACCACGCCCGCCGCCAGAGCCGCCGGCCCGCCGAAGTGCCGCCCGACGCCAACGTCTACCGGGAAAGACTGCTGGACCGCCATCTACACCTCCGCCGCCTCGACATGGCGAGCGGGTTCTGCGTCGAGTGGTGGGCCGACGACACACAACTCGTGTACTTCGACGGGCTGGACGCACGGCTGGAAGCGGGCGGACGCGGCGCAAGCCGGACTCCGACCGTGGTGAGAACCTGGCTCCTCAATGAGCCCACTGACTGGCATCGGGCGTAGCGAGGTCTGTCACGACCTCTCGCTGTCGCGCTGCCGGCTTCGTGTTTGCGATGTCAGGCTTCCCGGATGTACGCCACCGCGATCTCGCATTGCACCGCCCAACCGAGAACGCCGTACAGGCTGCGTCCGTCTTCGGTGGCCACGAGGATGCCGGTACCGAGCCCGTTCCGCACGGCGTGGTCGCTCAGCATCCGCATGACAGTGGTGCCCAAGCCTCGGCGCCGATGCGCGGGAGCGGTTTCCACCTGGTCGATGACGCCGCATGACCCGGCAGGCGCCAAGCGTCCAGAGGCCGCCACCTCTCCAGAATCGTCGAGGACGGCCGCCACGACGACATCACCGTCTGTCGTGATACGGGTCTCGTACGGTGATGGGGGATCGTCGGTGCCTGCGGTGAACCGGGTGGTCATCAGGTAACCGGAGTTGTCCATGGCCCAGTGAGCTGGCAGGGCGCGACGCAGATCGCTGGCGCGACCTGCGGTTTTGATCCAGGTTCCAGGTGCGGCGGCTTGGCGGGCGATGGGCTCCAGCAGGTCGGCGTCCCACGTGTGCAGCACGTACCGGACTCGATGGCCGCGCAGTCCCACGTCGGCCCGGAAACCACCGGCGATTGCGACGGGATCAGGAACCCCACGGGAGACGGCCCAGCCACGGCCCCACGCCATGACCAGTTCGGGCACGGCGATCCGGGCGCTACGGGAGAGCGCCGGAGTCGTTCCCGCAACCTGGAGAGCTGCTGCCGTTTCGGTCTTGTCGATCACGAGGGCATTGTTGCAACTCATGTGCAACAAGGCCCAGGAGGGGGCGGGCACCCGCGGTTGCGGCCACGAAAGTGGTGTACGACCTGCCCCACGTCACCGCATTGGCGAGATCACCGTCATCCCGGAATATCAATTGCCATCCGATCGGCACAGCGCCTACTTTGATCGAGCAAGGCCGTTCCGACCAACCCAAGGAGTTCCCCGTGTTGCAGTACGCCTACACCGAAACCCCGCGGCTCATGCCGTGCGGCGGTGTCGTGCTGCCCTCGATTGAACGAGCTCACGATCTGTGCGCGAGTGAGCAGCACTGGAAGCCGGGGTGGCGGCGCGAATAGCGCCAGCGCAAGCTGCGAAGCCGCCCACCCCGACAGGGACAGGGCGGCTTTCTCGTTGCTGGAACAACTCGATAGGGGCGTAGCTCAACTGGTAGAGCACCGGCCTCCAAAACCGAAGGTCGCAGGTTCGAATCCTGCCGCCCCTGCTTCTCGTCCCGGCCGCGGCCGGCGGCGTTGCAGATTCTCAACTCCACAGTGGATGGCATGAGCACAAACCCCGGCCGACGCCCGCATGGGTCGGCCCGGGGGCAATACCTCCGGGACGAGGGAGACGGCTGACCCGCTCGCTTTGGGAGCGAGAGAGACGGGGTTCGACACCCCGGTCCCGGACCACAAGGTGGTAGCACGTTGGCGGCGATCGTGGGCACGTGGCCGCGATCCCCGCCGACTCAGGGGCCGTTGGAGCAAGCTGGCAGCTCACCTGGTTCTCAGCCAGGAGGTTACGGGTTCGAGCCCCGTACGGCCTACGCAAGCAATATGCCATGCGGTCGTGGTGAACTTGGCGACACGTCGGTCTGCGCGGTCGTGAGGCGGCCGTAGTTGCACGTTCGACTCGTGCCGAGGGCACCAAGCCGACGTAGCTCAACGGCAGAGCATCCGGCCCATAACCGGAAGGCCCCCGGATCGACACCGGGCGTCGGCACCACGCGCTCGTGGTGGAACTCAGGTAGACACACACGGCTCAGACCCTTGTGCCGAAAGGCGTGGGGGTTCGACTCCCCCCGAGCGTACGCAAGGCCGATGGCGGAGTGGAACCACCGCCCGGGAGCCGTTGAGGGAAACCCTGGTCGGCCACGCGATGGGGTCGTAGCTCAGTTGATAGAGCGCTGCTTTCGCAATGCAGAGGCCGACGGTTCGACTCCGCCCGATTCCACTCACCGGTTGCTGGCCGGTCCCATGCTGGCGTAGCTCGCGGCTTGAACACCTCGTTGTCAGCGAGGCGGTCGCGGGTTCGAGTCCCGTCGTCAGCGCCATGGAGAACGGCGATGCCGTCCTCGCCGGCCTCATAAGCCGGACATCGCGGGTTCGAATCCCGCCCCCGCTCCCGCCCCGGTAGCTCAGCGGGAGAGCGTCGGCTCGACAAGCCGAAGGCCGCTGGTTCGACACCAGCTCGGGGCACACGTACGCGCGTTCGGTCATGGGTAGGCCCCTAGCCTTTCAAGCTGGTGAAGCGGGTTCGAGTCCCGCACGCGCGACCATTCCGGCGTCGCCCGATCGGTAGGGCAGCGGACTGTTAATCCGTACAGGTACTGGTTCGGGTCCAGTCGCCGGAGCCATGGAGGGGGCCCGGTGGTCACGGGAACGCCGGCTCGATCCCGGCCACGACCTCACACGCCGTCCACTGTGGAGACCATCGGCTTCCTGTTCTGAACGCTGTACGTACCCTCGCAGGACGGCGTGCGCCCCGGTCGGGGCGCACGCCGTGATGTCGATGCCCTTGTCGGTCAGCAGCGTGGGCAGGGGGCGTCCTTTCTGACGCTCCAGGTGAAGGTGGTGCTTCCCTCTCCGCCTCCGACGGCCGTGACCGTGACGTTGTAGCTGCCAATGGTGGTGACTGTGCCGCTGATCCGGCCGGTCGAGGAGTTGATGGAGAGCCCAGGAGGCAGCCCGGTCGCCGACCAGGTGTACGACCCGCTTCCGCCGGTGGCCTGCATCTGCAGCGCCACGGTGTCCGGCTTGAGCGTGCTCTGGGTGCCCGGGTTGGTGACCGTCACGCCCCCGGTCGGCGGGGGTATGGGAATGTCCGGTGGATTGCAGGACAGCGATACCGGCTGAGACCCCGTCGATCTGGTGATGTATTCCGGAGAGCCCGACCGGAACTGGACGGTGGCGGTCGCTCGGCCCGAGTAGTAGCCGGACTCGCAGGCCGTGCCCGGGTTGGTGACGCCGAGCCCGAATGCGGTGTAGTTGGTGTTCTCCCACACCTCTGTCCGGCCGTTGATGGTCTGGCCCGGGCCGCTGACCAGTCCGTGGTAGATCAGCTCAACGGTGAGGTCGACGCGACGCACTATGCCGTCGCACTGGACACTTGCGGAGTAGTTGACGGTCCTGGCGTCAACCAAGCCCGGTGGCTTGTCCGGTGAGATCCACCCACAGTAGTGACCGTCGGAAGCTGCGGCGGACGCTGGTGCGGCGAAGCCCAGCGATGCGATGGACACGACCGCAGCGGTCATGGTCAGCAGCAGGGTTCTGGTGCGCTGCAACCTGGAGACCGCCAGCAGTGCGGCGAGCCCGTTACCGAGCACGCGACGTCTGAGCATCTTCCCTCCTACAAGTCGTTCCCCCGGAAGCGGCAGGGGAATCGGAAAACCTGGTGAGGGAACTATTCAGCGAACGCGGTGACGGCGTCTTCGTGAACGATCGCAAACCTGCGCCGTGATCGACGCTTGCCATTGTCACGTCGCACAACGGCTGGCACCGCCCACCGTCAGTAAGTGCTCATGCTCGCCGGCCGTCATGCCGCTCGTCGTCAGGTGAAAGGCCGGTCACCGTTCGGAGTCAGGGCGGGTCGCGCCCGATCCCCGGTCCAGGCCGCTTCGAGGATCGCGGTCAGGCTGGCGGTGTCGGTCGGGCCGGGATGGTTCTGGATCAGGCGGGTGACGCCACTGGCCATCTCCGCGAAGCGCGGGAGGTCCGCACGGGCCACGCCGATGTCCGCCAGGGTGCGTGGGATGCCGATGTCGGCAAGGAGCCCGTCGAGCCAGGTGAGGAACGTGTCCGCGGCCTCGGCATCGGAGGCGTCGGTCACGTCGAGCCCGCACACCCTGGCGAGGATGGCCAGCCGGTCGCTGATGGTGTCCCTGGCCGCGTCGAGCGCGTAGGGCAGGAGCAGCCCGACGCCCAGGCCGTGCGGCGTGTGCGTGGCCGCGCCGATGGGGTACTGGAGGGCGTGCGGGGCCGCGTTGCCCGCGTGGGAGAAGGCGATCCCGGCGAGCACGGACCCGTACGACATGTCGGCGCGCGCGTCGGTGTCGCCTCCGTCGCGCACAGCACGACGCAGGCTGCGGGCGATCCGCTCCGCGGCCAGGAGCGCGTAGTGGTCGGTGATCGTGTTGCGGCCGAGGAAGACCTGCTCCACCGGGTCGCGCGGTCCGTGGGGCCGGGGTCGCGCGGTGTAGCTCTCCACGGCGTGACAGAACGCGTCGATGCCGGAGTGGGCGGTGACGGTCGCTGGGCAGCTGTAGGTGAGTTCGGGGTCGACGATGGCGAAGTCGGGCACGATGTGAACGCTGGACACGCCCACTTTCAGCTCACGGTCCGGGTCGGTCAGCACCGAGACGGGGGTGAGCTCGGAGCCGGTGCCTGACGTCGTCGGGACCGCGATGAGAGGCATCGTCGGCCCGGGCACCTTCGACTCGCCGTAGAAGTCGCGCGGCGTCCCACCGTGGCGGCGGATGACGCCGACGATTTTGGCGAGGTCGATCACCGTGCCGCCGCCGATGGCGAGGATCACGTCGGCGTCCACCTCGGCGGCGACCGAGACGGCCAGGGCGACATCGCTGAGTGGCACGTCCGGCGTCGCGTCGGCGAACACCGCGACGACATCGACCTTTTCTCGTACGGCGGCCACGATGTCGGCCACGCCCGGCTGCCCCAGGAGGACCTGGTCGGTCACGATGAGGACCCGTGAGCCGCTCTCGGCCACCACCCGTGGGATGTTCTGCGCGACCCCTTCGCCCACTATCAGTTGGCGTGGTGCGCGGACGGTCTCAAGCATGTCGGTGCCTCTCCGGAGCGGCGGCGGTTTGCGGGGTGTACGCCTGGAGGTGCAGGCCGGTCACGGGAGGTCGATCGCCGCGTAGGTGAGGTCGAGGTACTCGAGGATGCCCTCGTGTGACCCCTCCTTGCCGATCCCGGACTGCTTCACGCCTCCGAACGGAGCTGACGGGTCGGATATCAGGCCGCGGTTGATGCCGAGCATCCCGGTGTCCAGCCCTTCGGTGAACCGGAGCGCCCGCTGAAGATCGCGGGTGAAGACGTATCCGACCAGGCCGTACTCGGTGTCGTTGGCCTTCGCTATCACCTCGTCGTCGGAGGTGAAGGAGATGATCGGGGCCACGGGGCCGAAGATTTCCGTCTTCAGCATCCGCGCGTCGTCGGGCACGTCGACGAGGACGGTGGGTGGGTAGAAGTGGCCCGGCCCGTCCGGGCGCGCGCCGCCCACCAGGACCCGCGCGCCGCGATCGACCGCGTCGGTGACGAGGTCGTCGATCGAGGTCACCGACGCCTCGTCGATCAACGCCCCGACGTCCACCCCGTCGTCGAGACCATGGCCCACCGACAGCGCGCCCATCCGCTCGACGAAGCGCGCGGTGAACTCCTCGCGCACCGGCTCCTCCACGTAGATGCGGTTGGCCGCGATGCAGGACTCCCCGATGTTGCGCATCTTGGCCACCATGGCACCGTCGAGCGCGACGTCCAGGTCAGCGTCAGCGCACACGATCAAGGCGGCGTTGCCGCCCAGTTCCATGGAGGTACGCAGCACGTTGTCCGCGGCCTGACGCAGCAGCACGCGCCCGATCTCGGTCGACCCGGTGAACGACAGCTTGCGGATCCGGCTGTCGGCCAGCAGCGCGGAGACCACCGTGCCGGATCGCTTGGTGGTCACCACGTTGACGACGCCCGGGGGAACGCCGACCTCCTCCATGAGGCGGGCCAGGAACAGCATGGTCAGTGGCGTCTGGCCTGCTGGCTTGGTGATGGTCGTGCAGCCCGCGGCCAGCGCGGGAGCGATCTTGCGGGCGCCCATGGCCAGCGGAAAGTTCCAGGGCGTGACGAAGAGGCACGGTCCGACCGGCTTCGGCACGGTGAGGACGCGGTATCCACCTGCGGGAGCGGTGTTGTAGCGCCCCTCGACGCGTACCGCCTCCTCGGCGAACCAGCGGAAGAACTCGGCGCCGTAGGCCACCTCCGCCCGAGCCTCGGCGAGCGGCTTGCCCATCTCCAGTGTGATCAGCCGGGCGACCTCCTCGGTTCGCTCGATCAATGCCCGGTACGTCGCGGTCAGCAACTCCGACCGCTTCCGCGGCGGGGTCGCGGCCCACTGGGCCATTGCCCTGCTCGCCGCGTCCAGGGCGGCGAGGCCGTCGACGACGTCGGCGTCCGCCACCTCGGCGATGGTCTTGCCGGTGGCCGGGTCCTCGACGGCGAAGGTGGCTCCGCTTGCGGCGTCGCGCCAGGCGTCGCCGATCCGGAGCCGCCGGTGTTCGGGGGCCAGGACGTCCATCGGGTCGCTCATTGCGTCGCCTCCTGTGATCTTCGTGGTGCTGTCCGGCGTGCCTCAGCGCGCGTGCTCTGCGCGTAGCCGGACGGGTGACCCGCCCTCGTCGGGGGGCGAGGTTGCCGAGCGGTCGAATCGGGCCGTGGCCGTGGCCGTGGCCGTGTCGGCCGGGCGACGTCCCACGGCACCATCGCCCGGTGCGGGCGCATGGTGCCGTGGCCGCCCGGCGCGGTTACCGCCCAGCCTCGGACAGCGACAGCCCGGTGTCCGCGTCGAACAGGTGCGCCCGGTCCAGGTCGACGCTGACAGAGAGTCGTTCGCCGGGCGTACCGGTGATGGTGGGTCGTGCCTTGACCTTGAGGATCTCGGTCCCCACCCGCACGTCGACCACCGTTCGGTCACCGAGCGGTTCAAGCCCGTAGAGTTCCCCCGACAACGACGCGTGCCCGCGCTGCTCGACGGACAGGTCCTCCGCGCGTACGCCCAGCATCAGCGCACGGCCGTCCTCGGCGGTGGTCCAGCGGGGGCGCGGTAGCGTCCAGCCGTCCGTGCCGACCAGACGATCCCCCTCGGCGCGGCAGGGGAGCAGGCTGATCGGCGGGCTCCCGACGAACCCCGCCACCCACTGGTTGGCGGGACGCTCGTACACCTCGGTCGGTGTTCCGACCTGTTGCACCTTTCCCTCCTTGAGGACCGCGACCTGGTCGGCCATGGACAGGGCCTCGACCTGGTCGTTGGTCACGTAGATGAAGGTCGCGCCGAGGCTGCGGTGGATGCGGGTGAGTTCGGTGCGCATCTCGACGCGGAGCTTGAGGTCGAGGTTCGTCAGCGGCTCGTCCATGAGGAACGCGCGCGGGCGACGGACCAGCGCCCGGGCCAGGGCGACCCGCTGCATCTCACCGCCGGACAACTGCGCGGGACGACGCTGCAGCAGCCGTTCGATGTGCAGCAGGTTCGACATCTGCTCGACGGCGGCGGTGATCTCGGACGGCGAGCGACGGCGGGCCCGCAGCGGTGAGGCGATGTTCTCGTACGCCGTGTGTCGCGGGTAGAGGGCGTAGTTCTGGAACACCATGGCCAGGTCGCGTGCGGCCGGCGCGTCGGCGGTCGCGTCTCTCCCGTCCAGGTGCACCGACCCGGCGTCCAGCTTCTCCAAACCGGCGATCGCCCGCAGGGTTGTCGTCTTGCCCGCCCCGGAGGGCCCGAGGACGACGAAGAACGAGCCGTCGGGCACGTCCAGCGTCACCCCGTCCAGGGCCTGGACCTTGCCGAAGGACTTGCGCAGCCCGTGTGCTGCCACGGTTCCCATCAGGCCACCAGCTCTTCCGTGCTCACGTCGTAGACCGCCGGGGTTCCGCCGGTGTGCCGCAGCCCGACCTTCGCGTCAGCGGCGAAACGCACAGTCGGTGGCATCCGAACCCGCACGTCGCGCTGGCCGCCGTGGTCGACCACGTAGATGATTTCGTCGCCCAGCCACTCCGCCGAGACCACGCGGGCCGGGATGGAGGCTTCCGCTCCTGGTGCGGTGACTTCCAGCGCCTCCGGCCGGACGCCGGCGATCAGGCGACGGTCGCGCGGCAGGCCCGGCGGTGGCGTGAGGACCAGCCCACCCTGAGCGTGCAGCTTGCCGTCGGTCAGCTCCACGTCGATCAGGTTCATCGGCGGGGAGCCGATGAATGCGGCGCAGAAGAGACTCGCCGGGCGGTCGTAGACCTCCAGCGGCGTGCCGATCTGCTCGACGCGACCCTTGTTGAGGATGGCGATGCGGTGACCGAGCGACATCGCCTCGACCTGGTCGTGGGTGACGTAGACCATCGTGGCCCCCAGCTCACCCTGCAGGTGTTTGATCTCCGTGCGCATGTCCGCCCTCAGCTCCGCGTCCAGATTGGTGAGGGGCTCGTCCATGAGGAATGCGCGCGGTCGTCGTACCAGGGCGCGCGCAAGCGCGACGCGTTGTTGCTCCCCGCCGGAGAGCTGGCGCGGTCGCCGGTCCATGAGTGAACCGAGCCGCATCAGCCGGGCGGCCTCCTCGACCCGTGCGTGCACCTCCTGCTTGGGCAGTCCCTCGGCCCGCAGGGGGAACGCCAGGTTGTCGCGGGTGCGCAGGTGCGGGTAGAGGGCGTAGAACTGGAACACCATGGCGATGTCGCGTTCGGCGGGCGGCAGGTCGTTGACCAGCGTGTCGCCGATGCGGATGTCGCCGGTCGTCTGCCTCTCCAGGCCGGCGATGGCCCGCAGCGTGGTCGTCTTGCCGCAGCCCGACGGGCCGAGCATCACGAACAGTTCGCCGTGGCCGATGGACAGGTCCACCTGGTCGACTGCGACCGTGCCGTCCGGGTAGCGCTTGTGCAGCGCGGTCACCTCGATGCCCGCCATCAGCGCCGCACCGCCCCGAGCGTCACACCGGCGATGAGGTGCTTGCGCACCAGGTAGGCGAAGACGAGCACCGGTAGGGCGAACACCACGGAGGCGGCTGCCACGAGACCCCAGTCCGTCGTGGTGCCGCCGATGAGGCCGGCGATGGCGGGTGGGGCCGTCCGCACGCTGTCGCTGGAGGTGAGGAAGATGGCGAACACGAACTCGTTCCACGAGAAGATGAGCGCGAAGACCGCCGTCGCGGCGATGCCGGGCACGAGCTGGGGGAGGGTGTATCGCCAGAACGCCTGCACCCGGGTGTAGCCGTCGAGCATGGCGGCATCCTCGTACTCGGAGGGCACCTCGTCGACGAACCCCTTCATCATCCAGATCGTGAACGGCACGTTGAACGCGGCGTAGATGAGGATCAGGCCGAGCTTGTTGTCGATGAGTCCGACCTGGCGGTACATGAGGAAGATCGGAATCACGACCACCACGGGCGGCATGAAGCGGGTGGACAGGATGAAGAACAGCTGGTCCTTCTTGGCCTTCATGCCGAAGCGGGAGTAGGCCCAGGCCGCCGGGACCCCCAGCACGGTGGCCAGCACCGTGGAGACGCCGGCGACCACGACGGAGTTGAGGAACGAGACGGACAAGGCGGAGCGACCACCGTCGGGGGCGACGAACACGTCCCTGTAGTGGTCCATTGTGACCGTGAAGCCGAAGAACTTGGCCGGGATGGCGTAGACGTCCCGGTTTTCCTTGATCGACGTCATGATCATCCACAGCACCGGGAAGAGCATCACGACGGCCAGCACGGTCAGCAGCGCGACCTCCAGCAGGGAGCGACCTCGGCGGCCGAAGCGGCGCGCGGGGGGCGTGTGATCGCGGGCAGGACCTGTGGACACGGCCTCGTCAACGGAGACGGCCATCAGCCCTCCTTGAGCTTGTTCAGGTAGCGCAGGTAGAGCTGCGTGAGGACGATGACGACGAGGACCATGAGGATCCCGTACGCCGACGCGGTTCCGGTGTTGAAGCCCAGGAACGCGACCTTGTAGATGTGGAACGACATCGTCTCGGTGGAGACGCCGGGGCCTCCGTTGGTGAGGATGTAGACGAGGTCGAACAGCCGGAACGCCTCGATGGCCCGGAACATCACGGCAATGAGGAGCAGCGGCCACACCAGCGGCAGAGTGATGGTGCGGAACCGGAACCACTCGGACGCCCGGTCGATCGAGGCGGCCTCGTAGAGGTACTTCGGCACCGCGCTGAGGCCCGCGAGTGCGATGAGCATGATGAACGGCGTCCATTGCCAGGTGTCCACCACGATCAGGGAGAGCAGGGCCGTCCGCTGCCGGGTGAGCCACTCCACCTGCCCCAGGCCGAGCGAGCCGAGCATGCTGTTGACCACGCCGAACTGCGCGTCGAGCATGAATCGCCAGAACAGCCCGACCACGACCGGCGACAGCATCATCGGGACCAGGAACATGGTGGTCAGCGCTCCCCGCCCGCGCGTGCGCCGGGAGATCAGGTACGCGATGCCGAAACCGAGCACGGTCTGCAGGGTGACCGCGCCGACCACGTAGATCAACGTCGTCAAGGCCCTCAGGTGGACCTGTTCCGACGTCAGGATGGCGGTGTAGTTCCCGAATCCGACGAACTCCGCGGGCCCACCACGGGTGGCCGAGTAGTCGGTGAAGGACAGGTACAACGCCCACAGCAACGGGAACACCGACATGGCGAGCAACAGCAGCAGCGCGGGGGAGGTGAAGACCACGGCGAGCCCACGGTCGCTCAACCGCCGGGACCGGCCCGGTGCAGGTGGCGTCGCGGACGCCACCTGCCCGGGCTGGTCGGTCGTCAGAGGGGCGGGGTTGCTCACAGTCCGCCGCCGCCCTTGCGGTTGCTTGAGTCGAGCACGCTCTGCTGCTCCTTGGCGATGTCGTCGAGCGCGTCCTTCGGCTTCTTCGCGCCGTTGAGGGCCGCGTTCACGTTGGTGTTCTCGATGTCGACGAGGCGCGCGTACTCGGGCACGTTCCACATGTCCCGCATGCGCGGAACCGAGTCGGCGTACACCTGGTTGAACGGCCCGGCGTTGAGGAACTCGGGCGACGCGAGGGCGTCGGTACGCGCTGGCACGCCACCCGCGGCGGCCCACTTCTTCTGGATGTCAGCCTGCTCGAACCACTTCATGAAGTTCAGCGCCTCGGCCTGGTTGGCCGCGGAGGAGTAGGCCGACACGTGCATCCCCATACCGCCGAGGGGGACCAGGTTCGTCTTCTGGCTCGGCAGGGTGGCGAAACCCAGTTTGTCGAGAATCTGCTCCCGGGAGGTGCCGAGCGTCGACTGCTTCGGATCGAGCAGGCCGCCGCTCGCGGCGATCCAGTTGAACGCGATGCAGGCCTTGCCCTGGGCGACCGCCGCGTTCACCTCGTCGATGAACCAGTTGCCGGAGCCCTTGGCGGTCAGCGGCTTCATCTTGTTGACCAGGACGTCCATCGCCTCCTGGCCCGCGGCGTCGTTGAGGACGCCCTCGATCTTGCGGTTCTTGGCGTCCCAGAGGTTGCCGCCGTAGACGCCGTTGACCGTGTTGTAGGTGACGGCCGCGGCGTCGGAGCCGTTTGCCTGGTGGAAAGCCAACCCGCTGACGCCGGGGTTGTCCGCCTGGCACTTCTCGGCGGTGGAGATCATCTCGTCCCAGGTCTGCGGCGGCTTGTCGCCGATCAGGTCCTTGCGGTAGATCATCGTCCAGGTGTCGCCGAGCAGCGGAAGTCCGTACAGGCTGGCGTTCTCGTCGCGCTTGCCGGTCTCGGCCTGGGGGAACTGGCCGTACGCCGCCAGGAGGTACGGGTTGTAGGCCGTGACATCGATGTTGTTCTTGACGAAGTCGGTGATGTCGAGGATGTTGCCGTTCGTCACGGCCTCGCCGATGTGCTGCGAGTCCAGGATCGCGATGTCGAAGTCGGTCTTGTGCGCGGCGAACTGGGTGAACATCGCGTCGTGCCAGTTCGCGTTCGGCACGGTGTTGACCTTGATGGTCGCGTTCGGCCGTACCTTCTTGTACTCCGCGTTCGCGAAGGCTTCCAGTGCCTGGGCGGGGGGCCACTCGAACCAGATGAAGCTGAGGGTCAGCGGGTCATTGGTGAGCTGCGGGATGGTCGCCGGCGCCTTGGGGGCGCTCGCCTTCTCACCGTCGTCCTTGCTGTCGCCGCACGCCGCCGCGGTCGTGGCCAGCAGCAGCATGGCGGCCGTCGCCAGCCGCACCTTTCGACCGGATGTTCGTCCTTTTTGCTGGGTATGCCGCATCGTGAAGCCTGCTTTCTGGTGGTGGGGACTTCTAGGGCCTCGCTATGTGCTTCGCCGAGCAGGTGCTGGGTTGTTCAGACGTGTTGCCGGGTTGTCGCGGGGGTGCCGGATGGCGGGCATCCGACACTTTTCCTATACGATCCGGTTGGGGGCGTCAGCATGTCGCAGCGTTGTGACGGATGTCAACAGGTTCCCGAAGACGCAGGAAAGGACCTCAGGTCACGATGGACGACGAAGCGATGAACGCGCGGGGCCGAAGGTCCGGGACGGGCGGAATGTCGCCGGGAAGATCCGGCGGCCGGCTTGCCGACGAGGTGTACGACACCCTGCTCGGACAGCTGATGTCGCTCCGGATCGAGCCTGGCTCCCGCGTCACGATCGACGTCCTGGCGCGAGAGCTGGGGGTCTCGCAGACACCGATCCGAGACGCCCTCAACCGCATGGAGGCCGAGGGCCTGGTCGTGCGTGTGCCCCATGCTGGCTACCGCATTCCTCCCCAGATCACCCGGCACCGATTCGAGGACATGCTCGAGGTCCGCCTGCTCCTCGAGCCGGCAGCGGCGCGCCGATCCGCCGAACGCGCGTCCCCGGAGCAGGTGGCCGGTCTGCGGCGGATGCTGGAGGAGATGGCGGAGCTGGAAGGGGGCAATGGGCTGATGGCCTACGGCGCCTTCGGCTTACGCGACGCCGCTTTTCACGATCTCGTCGCCCTGAGCGCCGAGAACCAGGTCATCCGTGAAACGCTCGCTCGCCTGCACAGCCACGTACACCTCTTCCGGCTTCACCACGACACCCAGGTCACTCACCTGGCCATGGCCGAGCACGAGGACATTGTGGCCGCGATCGCCGCGCGGGACCCGGACGCCGCCGCCTATGCGATGCGTCGACACATCCTGCGTTCGGGTGAGCGTTTTCGACGATTGTTCGACGAGGTCAAGGACGCGGACGCAATGGCGGTAGAGGCTTGACGGGCGGCTTGGGCCGAGGAATGCTAGCCCCACCGATCGGATCCGATTGGATCCACGCCACCCGCCATCAGATGCGAGGAGAAGCAGGTGCCCAGAGCGCTTCTGCTGACCGGCGACGCCGCCGAGGAACTCGACACCATGTATCCCTACTACCGCGTCCAGGAGGGCGGCTGGGACGTTGACGTCTCGTCGCGGACGACGCGTGACGTGCAACTGGTCATCCACGAGTTCGACCCCAACTCCGACGCCTATGTGGAGAAGAACGGCCGGAAGCTGCCGGTCGACGTGCCCTGGGCCGAGGTCGACGTCGAGCGCTACGACGCCCTCATCATCCCCGGGGGACGTGCACCCGAGTGGATCCGGGTCGACGCCGACGTCAGGCGCATCACCGAGCACTTCTTCGCGCGCAACCTCCCCATCGCGCTGGTCTGCCACGGCGCGCAGGTGCCAGCGGTGTACGGGCTCCTGAAGGGCCGGAAAACGGCGTGCTTCCCGCCCATCACCGGTGACATGGAGAACGCGGGCGCGACGGTCATCGACGCTCCCGACGTCGTCGACGGCAACCTCGTCTCCTGCCGGGGATGGCCCGACATGCCGCAATTCGGCCGGGCGATGATGGAGCTCTTCTCGAAGTCCGTCAGCTCCGCCTCGGCATGAACACACCCGGCCTGCTCCGGTGACGGCACTTCGGACCGTCACCGTCGACGGCTCTCCCGTCCACGTTACGGACAGCGGCGCCGGGCCTGCGGTGTTGATGCTGCACGGCTCCGGACCCGGCACGACCGGGTCCGGAGCCTGGGCAACGACGGCGCAGGCGCTGGGCGCGTCGTTGCGCCTGGTAGCTCCTGACCAGGCGGGGTTCGGCCGTACACCGCTCCCGGCCGGTTCCAGGGCTGGGCTGCGGCTGTGGACGGAGCAGGCCGCGGGCCTGATGGATGCCCTCGGCATCGAGCACTACGCGGTGGTCGGGCACTCCATGGGCGGTGCCGTGGCGCTGGCGTTGGCGGCCGCGCGCCCCCGGCAGGTCACCCGTGTCGTGGCGGTCGCCACGATGGGCGCCCCCGGGGCACCGCTCTCCGCCGACCTCGACGCGCTCTGGGCGGCCCCCGCCGGCCCGGTCGGGGCACGAGACATGCTGAGTCGCCTGTTCCTCGACCAAGCGCTCGTCACCGAAGCGGCCGTCGACGCCCGTGCCACCGCGATGCGAGCGGGGGCGGACGCATTCGCGTCGCTGTTCCCTCCACCCAGGGCACGGTGGGTCGAGGACCTCACCCTCTCGGCGCAGACGCTGGCAGCGATCCGCGCGCCCGTGCTCCTCGTTCACGGCGCCCAGGACCGCGTCACCCCGCTCGGGATGGCGACCCCGCCCCTGCTGGAGCACCTGGCCGATGTCCGTCTGCACGTGTTCGGCCGCTGCGGGCACGTGCCGGCGGTCGAGCACCCGCACGAGTTCCGGCAACTGCTGTCGTGCTTCCTCAGTCAGGAGCGAGGCCATTGATCGCCGCAGCTTCAGGCGTCGATGGCCCACCCGCAGTGTCGTAGAATGCCGCACACGGTGGGGCCCAGGATCGGGGGATCGCATGGCTGAGGTGTTGTTGTTCCACCACGCGCTGGGCCAGACGTCAGGGTTCCTCGCGTTCGCCGACGACCTGCGCCGTGCTGGGCACACCATCCACACCCCGGACCTGTACGACGGCCGGACGTTCCACACCCTGGACGAGGGCATCGCCCACGCTGAGGAACTCGGCTTCGGCACCATCATCGAACGCGGCACGCGGATGGCCGACGAGCTGCCCAGCGACCTGATCTACGCCGGCTTCTCTCTGGGCGTGCTTCCGGCGCAGAAGCTGGCCCAGACCCGTCCCGGAGCACGGGGGGCACTGCTGTTCTACTCCTGCGTGCCGGTGTCGGAGTTCGGCTCGTCATGGCCGGCCGACGTCCCGGTGCAGATCCACGGTATGGACGCCGACCCGATCTTCATGGACGAGGGTGACGTGGACGCCGCCCGCGAGATCGTCGCGTCCGCCCCGCAGGCGGAGCTGTTCCTGTATCCGGGAGACCAGCACTACTTCGCCGATTCCAGCCTGCCCTCCTATGACCCCCAAGCCACCGCCCTGCTCAGCAAGAGGGTGCTCGATTTCCTCGCCAGCCGTTAAATTTCCGCAGGGAGTTCTCGCCGACGCTGACGCCGTCAGCGGCGTCCGCTCATGTCGAGTCGACTCCGTTTCGGAGGCTGGCAGGCATGGAGAAAGCCGCGTCACTGCATAGCTGTCGCCGGTGGATGATCGAATGATTCGGGGCAGCGGAAGGTGTACAGCGAGTAGCCGCGCCCGATCTGCACGCCGACGGTGTCCGGGGACGCGGTCGGGTTTTCCTCAGACGGGCGCCAGCTGCAATTCATACCGTTCCAGTCGCCGGAGTCGACGGTGAAAATCAAGGTCATCGTGGTGCCGCAGGTTCCACAATCCATTGGGTAGGGATCGGTCAGTGACCAGTTCGCGTACCCGCCGACCTTCCACCCCGGCGCGAGCGACAAGTCAGTCTGATAGTGGGGACGGCTGTCGTCTTCGTCGTCATCCCACTCGTCGAGCCGTTCGCGGAGGCCATCGGGGAGCAGGTCGGCGTATTGGTGCTCGCGGACCTGCTCGGGGTGCACCACGCACGGAATCGGTAGATACATGTCGCTGATCACCGGCGGACAGGGAGGCGCAGCGAGTAGCGGGCCAACGGTGGAACTGTCGCGCCAGTACAGGAAGACGCGAGGGCTGTAGTGCCGGTCCGAGTGATCCACCGGGCACCACAGCACCTGGAGCAGGTCAGTGCCGTCCGGGCCGGCATAGTCCGGGATATCTTGTCGGTACAGCTGCGCGACCGGGACCAACGGGATGGGATCCTCGATCAGGTCGTCCAGCTCCAGAGCATCGGCCGCATCGAGCTCGGCTCGTTCCTCCGCACTCAAGAAGTCCCCGTCAAGCAGCGGTTCCCGGGCCCCTGCGGTTGCGAGGATCTCCCGCGTGCGGCGCAGCGCGGCCGGGGTGGTCAGGTTGTATGGCTCGTGCGCCCCGGCGTCGTCGCAGACCGGCCATGCCTCGTCGGCTGGCCACAGCAGCGGTCCGCCGACCGAACTGTCCGTGACGGTCGGAGTGCCGGGCCGGGGATGCAGCCGGGTAGCGGTGCTGGAATGTTCCCGCAGTTCGGGGAAGATCGCGGTGATGTCGAGGGGGCGCGGAGGCGTGGTGCGGGCCATAGAGGTGGATCATATGGCCCGCACCAGCGGGAAGCTGAGCTGGGCGCTCGGTGCTCTGCGTAAACTGCCCACGGCGGTACGGGTGACCTCGGCGACGAGTGGGTTCTCGCCGTCGGCCCGGTGCCGTCGGTCGCCGTCCATTACTGGGCTGTGCAGCCGTTACCTTTCAGTGCGCTGCAGTTAGCACACGTTTGGTAGTCCCGCCTTGCGGTGGGACGGTCCCGGTCTGACCGACTGATGTCGTGCCGGGTTCACGCTTCGTCGCCACCTGCCCGTGTACGTGGGTCTTCTGGTCGGCTCGACGTGCTGGCACCGGGCCACTCCCGGCGGTGTCGAATTTGGCCGCGAGAGCGGCCAGGTTGAGTGAGGCGTTGCGGTCGCGGTCGGTGACCAGGCCGCACGCGTTGCAGGTGTATTCGCGCTCGTGCAGGGCCAGTTTGGTTTTCACCGTGCCGCAGCCTGAGCAGGTTTTCGAGGATGGATACCAGCGGTCGGCAATTAGCAGCCGCCCACCGTTCCATCCCGTCTTGTACGCCAACTGCCGGCGGATCTCCGCGAACCCAGCGTCAGCGATGTGCCGTGCGAGCTTGCGGTTGGCGAGCATGCCGGTCACGTTCAGGTCCTCGACCACGATCGTGCCGTGTGTCGTGGCGATCCTGGTGGTGAGTTTGTGCAGGCCGTCGCGGCGCAGGTTCGCCACCCGGGCGTGCGCGCGGGCGAGCCGGGTCGCGGCACGCTCCCAGCGTTTCGAGGGGCGGCGGCCGGTACGCCGGTCGGGGCCGGTCTTGCGCGACAGAGCCCGGCCAAGCGATCGTATCCGCTGCTGCGCGGCCACCAGATGGCGTGGATTGTCGACCAGTTCGCCGGTGGACAGCACGGCGAGGTGCTTGATCCCGACGTCGACCCCGACCACCGAGCCGGGGTGGGCCGGGGTGCGTTCGACGCGATCGACTTCGACGGTGAACGACACGTGCCAGCGCCCGCCGTCAAGCCGCACCGTGGCGGACATGATCCGGGCCGTGCCGTTGTCGAGGCGGCGTGCCAGCTTGCGGGCGGACTCGTGCAGCTTCAGGCGGCCCAACCGCGGAAGCACGACGTGCATGCGGTCCGGTTCGACCCGGATCGCACCGGTGGTGAACCGCACGCTGGGCGTGGTGCGGCGGCGCGACCTGAATCGAGGAAAGCCGACTGGCCGCCCGGCGCGTTTGCCGTTGCGGGAGTCGGCCCAGTTCTTCAACGCTCGGGCCAGGGCGTCAAGGCCGGTGTTGAACGCCTCCTTGGACACCTCGGGCCACCACGGCGCTACCTCGGGCTTGGTCGCGTTCCACGCCTTCCGCAGTCCTGCGAGCGACCACGACAATGACGGCGTCAGATGTTCCTCGGCCACGCCGTAGGACCGCTCGGCGGCCCGCTGGTCCATAACCGCCTTGACCTTCGCGAGCGCCCAGTTATGGGCGACCCGGGCCGCCCCGGCATGCGCGAGCATGTCACGTTCCTGCCCGGCGGTGAGGTCGAGGGCGAACCGGTACGCCTGGATAGTCCTCAGGGGCGCCGTCCTCGGTGGCAGCCTCGACCGCCCGGCGGGCACGGTTCGCGGCAGCGCGCCTCCCGTACAACCGGGCGCACAGCGAGGTCAGGATCTCGCTCACGTCGTGGACCAGGTCGTCGTCGACCTCGGCCGGGTCGACGACCAGCAGCCGCCGTCCCTGCGCGGTCAGCGCGGCCTCGACATACTCGGCGCCGAAGCGGGCGAACCGGTCACGATGCTCGACCACGATCGTCGACACGCTGGGGTCACGCAGCAGAGCGAGGAACTTCTCGCGGTGCCCGTTCAACGCGGAGCCGACCTCGGTCACCACACGGTCCACGCCGAGTTGCCGGCCGGTGGCCCACACAGTCACCCGGGCGACCTGCCGGTCCAGGTCCGGCTTCTGATCGGCCGACGACACCCGGGTGTACACCACGGTCTGCCCGGCGTCACCGGTCACGCCAGTGACCGGCTCCCCGACCAAGATGAGACGACCGATCCGGTACGTGGGAACAGGCAGCGTCCCGGACTCATAACGCCGACGTGCCGTCGCGTACGAGATCCCGGTCGCCGCCGCCCATCCCTTCAAATTCACAACTCCGACCATAGTCGACTATCGATCACTCTTGAGTACCGACACACCAACAGCCGCATCCCTTCGTGCACGGCGGCTGTCGGTAGCCGCCTTGACCCTCAGTGCTCTGCACCACGACGAAATTGGGTGGCCTCGCCAGCCCGTCCCGCCCTACCTTTCAGCCGGACCCTTCTTCTCCGAACCGCTCACGAGAGGACTTCACCCCGCGTGACCCCGCCTGCTCTGTAAACCTGACACCTTCCCCGTGCATCGGTCGCCGACGTCGCCGTCGGCTTTTTTCCCATGCCTTCCGTCAGGTCTTCAGAGGGATCATGTCTACGCGTCCTCATATCGTTTCGTCCTGGGCCCTTCGGCGCACGCACCTTCCCCTGCTCGCGTTCCGCTGTGTCCACCGCCCGTTCGGCCTCGCCAGCACCGGCGACGGCACGTTCCGCATCAATGCCAACGGCAAACTCCTCGACATCCCGCTGTCGGTCGCCTGCGTTTCCTGCGACCGCAGCAGCAGAATCATGGTTCACGATCGCGTGGCGGTCCGGTACCTGGATTCAATCCGTGTGAAGGGCTGCCCCGGCAACTCCTGCCGCCGTGGCCCCGAGCTGGGGCGGGAGGCGCGGTGGCCCCGCCCCGGACTGCATCACGCGGCGGTCCGCGCGCGGTCACTCATGACCGGGCGCGAACGGAGATCAGGCCCGGCCCGATACCGGCGACGAGGCTGAACGGTCGAGTGCACAAGGCAGGTGGCCCGCTTCCGATGGGCCCGGGCTCATTTCTGACCGTACCGGCAGCGGCAGGGCCCTGGTTGAGCCGTTTCGGGAGCCCGCTCATGATGAGCGGGCTCCCCGGAGCCTGGCCCGGCTCGAACGGTGCTGCCATCCCTGGGGTCAGTGACGTGCGGTACCGGCGCCGCACGTTGGGCAGGTGAGGGAGGCGTTTGTATGGTGAGTCACCGCAGTGCTGCTGCGAGTTCGGTGGCGTTGTCGAACGCGGGTGCCGCCCTGTCGGATTCGTCGTCCGTGAGCGTGACGGACTGGGCGCGGGCCAGCATTTCGGCCGCGGTCTGTGGATCGTGCAGCACCATCGCGAGTTCGGCCCGGTAGACCAGGACTTCTACCTGCTCGACCGGGTCGTCGTCGGCTTGCGGGCGGGCCAACGCGCTGTCGAGGATCCGAACGGCCTGTCCGACGCTTCCCCTGGAATCGGCCTGTACGACCGCATTCGCCAGGGCCTTGGCCAGCCGCCCGGCAGGCGTGGCGGCCGGCATTGGCTCGGTGGCGGCGTCCCGAAAGACGCGGATCCAGTTGCCGCCCGGGTCGATGACGCTGAATCCGCCCAACCCGTCAGCGTTCTTCCGCGCCCTGGGCCGGGTCATCCGCGGCGTTCCGGACACCAGCACCTTGCCGTACGCGGCGCGCATGCCGGCGGCGAAGGCCCGATGTAGTCCCTCGATGTCCGCGGTGATGACGAGACAGGAGCCATAGGACTGCTCCGGGTCGAATCCGGCGATCTCGAAGAACTGCAGATGCAGGTCTTCCCGCTGTACTCCCACACAGGCGTTGGGCTTGCGTTGCTTGTAGGTGGTGCGAAAGCCGAGGACTCCGTAGAAGGCTTCGATGTCGTCAATGGATGCGCACGGCAGCAGGGGAACGGTCCGCTCGTTGGTCATGCCTCCTTCGTAGGCGTCGCAAGGTGTCCATCGCACATGGAAATAGCCGATCGTCGCCGTCGGTCATCCGATCGGCTGATGGCCCCGACCGCAACGCGTCCCGCTTGAACTGCGGTCAGGATGGGCCGGTGGCCAGGGGGTCGTGGACCCGGCCGATGAACAGCGGTACGCCGGTGAGCCGGTCGTGGATGACGTACAGGAATGGCCGGTCGACGAAGAACTGTGGGCCCTGTGGGATCGACGGCGGCCGGACGATGACGGCCGTCGCGGCGGCGGCTTCGGTGCCTTTCTCGTCCACGGCGATGAACGTCTCGTGGACCACGTCGTCGATGCGCAGGGTCGGTTCGGTGCTCATGCCGGTGAAGTTGGCCTGTGCGGTGAATGCCGTGGGCATGCCGAGGCCGCCGAGCGCGGCTGCCAGTTCAGCCGGTAGGCGGAACGTCCAGCGGGGCAGGCGTAGTTGGACATCGGTGATCTGGAACCCGGTCAGTAGCGCGCCCAGCCAGGTTGCGTTGAGGTTCGCCTCGACCGCGGCGAGATCGTCCCGGGTCGGCATGACAATGGCCATGGCAAGTCCGTCGCCCGCGTACGGGACGTCGACTGCGCGCCAACCGTCGCCCTCGAGGTAGCCCATCCTGTCGAACGGCCCGCGCATGATCGAGACGTCGACGACACTGCCGTCTTCCCGGGTGAATGGCCCTACCGCCGTGGCGGTCTCGGTGAACGGGTATTTCCAAGCTGCCTTGAGATAGATCGCGTTGGTGAGGATCAGGCGGGTGTCGGGGTTGACGGCGTTGGACGACAGCAGCTCCGGGATTTTCGCGTTGGTCCGATCCGACACCCAGGTGTTGATCTCCTGGCGGGCCGCCTCCGGGGCGTTGCCGAAGTCGACCGGGTGCGGCGCGGCACCGTAGTAGCCGGCCAGGGTGTTCCGGAACCTGGGCCGCAGGCACAGGTCGAGTCGCGTCCACAGCGCGTTGGCCGTGGTCAGCCGAGGCTGTTTGGTTCCGTCACCGTTCTGGTACTGGTCGGCGAGCATCTGATCAACGGTGTTGAACCCGCTGTCGAGCGCGCCGGGGCGCGGATGCGGTGCGTGGAGCACGGCATCCATCTCGTCCGCCGTGGTCGAGCCGGCGCCCGCTCTGGTCATCGCGAGCGCGAGCCCGACCGAGTACGGTGCGCACACCACATTGCCGCCTGCGTGGGTCGACGCCAGTGTGCGGTAGAGGTCGGCCGTGAAGCCGCGAACCGCGGTGGCGGCGGCCTGCGTCGTGGCCGGGTCCGGTGGTACGCGGTCGGTAGTCGTCGAGGTAGACGACGGGCCGAGCCAGCGGGGATGACCTGGGGTGGTGGTGAGGGCAGCGGCCGCAATCGGGACCGCCCCCAATACCAATCGACGTGTGACCATGTGTCGACCGTAGAGCAGCTCCACGGGGACCCGCCAGGCATAGAGAGAGATTAATCGAAGTTCGACAATGTGTGGGGCTCCTGGGAGGCGGGGAACGGCGTCCTACGAAGCCGGGATCCGTGCGCTCGATCAGGTCGGGGCGCGTTGCGGGACGCTGGCTGCGCGCCTTTGAACCAGGCACGGGGATGGGGTCTCTGGAAGCGGCGGTCCCCGCAGAGTGAGGTGACAGAACGTAGGCTCTGCGGCCATGCACAGCAGCCTGACCGAGCACGCTCGGTGCCTCTACGGTGACGAGTACCGGCCTGCGTCGCCGTGTGCCCTGGACCGCGATGAGCACTACTTTGTCGAAGAGCTGACCTTCGCGGACGCGGAAGCCATCCTTGCGATGCTTCGGGAACTCTGCCCGAACCTGGTCGACGGGCTTCTGCCGGTGTGGGTCCGCAATCTCGCGTACCGGCTCGTGCTCCTGCAGCGGCCGAACCAGCCGGCGCTCATGCGCGAGGCGGCCTACAGCCTGTACTCGCACGGTCCCGATTGGGACGACCGTGCGGCAGAGCTGCACAGCCAGGCCGACGCGCTGGAGGCCGCGGATAGAAACCAATGATGTACGTCTGAGCGTGGGCATTCCTGGCGTGGCGTGGATGTTGGTCTCTCACGAAAGAACAGGTCTTGTGGCCAGTTTCGACCGCATCGGCCTCGCGTGGTTGAGACCCTGTTGACGGCACCGTCGCCGTCCGGTGGCGGGCGAGCTCTCCGTCGCGGTCTGGGGCCGAGCCCGGCCGGTCGCCATCGTGTCGGCGGTCAGCGTGAAGGTTGCGCCTCGACCCGGGGGTGGGAACGTGGGCGGCGGGTCTACGGCGGGACGCTGGCGCAGGTGGCGCGACTTCGCGCCGCTGGCCGCGTTGACGGTGCCGGTACTGGTCGGTGCGGGGTTGTGGTTCGCCGACCGGCGCGGGGCCGCGAACGTGTGCTGGGCGGCGACGGCCTCGATCACGCTGGTGGTGACGCTGCGCTGGTTGGTGCAGTCGCTGCGGCGGGGTCGGATCGGCGTGGATGTGATCGCGACCCTGGCCCTGGTCACCTCCCTGCTGGTGGGTGAGTACCTGGCCGGCGCGGTGGTGGCGTTGATGTTGGCCAGCGGGCACGCGTTGGAAAGTTACGCCCAGGGGCGGGCGACGCGGGACCTGCACGAGCTGCTGGCGCGAGCACCCCGCCGGGCACGGCGGCGCGGTCCGGACGGCGGGATCCAGGACGTCGACGTGGGCGACATCCGCGACGGCGACTGCCTGCTGGTCGGTCCGGGTGAGGTCGTGCCGGTGGACGGCTTCGCCGAAGACGCGGCGATGGTGGACGAGTCCACCTTGACCGGCGAGTCCCAGGCGGTCGAGCGCCGGGCCGGGGACCGATTGGCCAGCGGGGTGGTCAACGCGGGCGCGGCGTTCGGATTGCGGGCCGCCGCCGCCGCGGCGGAGAGCACCTACGCGGGAATCGTCCGGCTGGCGGAGGAAGCGAACGCGGAGAAGGCGCCGACGGTGCGGCTGGCTGACCGGTACTCGGCGGCGTTCGTGCCGTTCACCCTGGTCCTGGCCGGTGTCGCGTGGGCGGTGTCCGGGCAGTTCGTGCGGGCGGTGGCAGTGCTGGTGGTGGCGACTCCGTGCCCGTTGCTGCTGGCCACCCCGATCGCGATCGTGGCCGGGTTGTCCCGGGCGGCACGGCGCGGCGTGCTGGTCCGCAACGGCGGCTCGCTGGAACTGCTGGGCCGGGCGCGGACCCTGCTGGTCGACAAGACCGGGACGTTGACGGCCGGGCGTCCGGAGCTGGCCGCGGTGGTGACCGCGCCGGGTGGTGACGGCGACGAGCTGCTGCGGGTGGCCGCCTCGGTCGAACAACTGTCCTCCCATGTGCTGGCTGCGGCGATCGTGCGGGGGGCGAAGGACCGAGGCATGCGGTTGGTGGTGCCCGCCGACGTGACGGAGGAGCCGGGCCACGGGGTGTGTGGCCGGGTCGACGGACGGCTGGTACGGGTGGGACAGCACGGGGGTGACCTGCCGGACTGGGCCGTACGCGAACGGCAGCAGGCGGAGGCGGACGGCGTGTCGACGGTGTGGGTGAGCCTGGACGACGTGCTGGCCGGGGCGGTGCTCCTCCGCGACCCGGTGCGGCCCGACGCGGGTGACACGGTACGGCGGTTGCGGCAGGCCGGCTTCCAGCGGTTGATCATGCTGACCGGGGACCGGCCGGAGGTCGCCGAGCGGGTGGCGCGGGCGGTGGGCGTGGAGGAGGTGGTGGCCCGCTGCTCGCCGCAGGAGAAGGTGGCCCGGGTGCGGGCCGAGTCCGACCGGGCGGTGACGGTGATGGTCGGCGACGGGATCAATGACGCACCAGCGCTGGCATCCGCCGGAGTGGGTGTGGCGCTCGGGGCGACGGGGGCGAGCGCCTCGGCGGACGTGGCGGATGCGGTGTTGTCGGTGGACCGGCTGGACCGGTTGGCCGACGCGGTGGAGATCGCGCGCCGGTCGCGGGCGATCGCGGTGCAGAGCGCGGGCGCGGGCATGGCGCTGGCGGTGGTGGCCATGGTCGTCGCCGCGTTCGGGGTGCTTCCCCCGGTGGCCGGCGCGTTCGTGCAGGAGGGCATCGACGTGGCCGTGATCCTCAACGCGCTTCGCGCCCTCGGTGGCGGTACCCGTGTCGGAGCCTTGGTTAGCCGGGGCGCAACGCGACGGCGGTGACCTTGTACTCGGGGCATCCCGTGGTGGTGTCGGCGCAGTCCGACGTGAGGGCGTTGGTGGGCTGGTCAGGGAAGGCGAAGGTGGTGAACACCTGTCCGGGGGCGACGCTGTCGGTGACGTTGACCGGGAAGGTGACCCGGGCACGCCGGCTGGCCACCTCGACCACATCGCCGTCGGCGAGACCGAGCCGGGCCGCGTCGTCCGGATGCACGTCCAGGGCCTCGCGGGGAACCAGGTCCAGGTTCGGCGTACGGCGGGTCATCGATCCGCTGTTGTAGTGCGCCAGCCGGCGGCCGGTGACGAGCACGAACGGAAAGCGCCGGTCGGGTTGTTCACCGGGCGGCAGGTACGGGCGGGCGGCCAGGGCGGCCCGGCCGTCCGGAGTGGCGAACCGGTCGAGGTAGAGCCTCGCCTCCCCGGGCTGGTCGGGTGCCCGGCAGGGCCAGTACAGGGGCCCGTCCCGGTCGAGCCGGGCGTGGGTGATCCCGGCGAACGTCGGGGTCAGGCTGGCGCACTCGGCCATGGCGTCGGCCGGGGTCGGGCAACCGAGGTCGGCGTCCATGGCGGCGGCGAGGAGGTGGAGGATCTCGAAGTCGGTCTTCGCCTGCCCGGGTGGTGGCAGCGCCGGGTGGACCCGCTGGACGCGGCGTTCGAAGTTGACGAAGGTGCCGTCCTTCTCCAGAAAGGAGACGGCGGGCAGGACCACGTCGGCGTGTTCGGCGGTGCGGGACAGGAACAGGTCGTGGCAGACGACGAGGTCGCAGGCGGCCAGCGCGGCCTGCACGCGTCGGGTGTCGGGGTCGGTCTGGGCGATGTCCTCACCGATGACGTACAGGGCGTGCAGCCGGCCGGTGGTGGCGGCGTCGAACATGTCGAGGATGCGCAGCCCGGGCCGGTCGGGCACCTCGACGCCCCAGGCGCGGGAGAAACGATCGCGGATGTGCGGGTCGGTGACGGATTGGTAGCCGGGAAGCAGGTCCGGTAGGGCACCCATGTCGGAGGCGCCCTGGACGTTGTTCTGCCCGCGCAGCGTGAGCACCCCACAGCCGTCGGTGGTGCCGACCGCGCCGGTGAGGATGGCCAGGTTGGCCAGGGTACGGACACCGTCGGTGCCGTGGGTGTGTTCGGTGATCCCGAGGCCGTAGACGATCGCCGGCCGCCGGGCGCTCCCGTAGAGGCGGGCCGCTTCCGCCAGGGTCGCCGGGTCGACTCCGGCCAGGTGGGCGGCGCGGTCGAGAGGATAGTCGCGGAGCACGTCGGTGAGCTCGTGAAATCCGCTGGCCCGGTGACGGACGAAACCCTCATCGACGTGACCGGCGTCGATCAGGGCGCAGGCGATGCCGTTGAAGACGGCCACGTTGGATCCGGGATGGGCCTGCACGTGGACGTCGGCGAAGCCGACCAGGTCGGTGCGGCGCGGGTCGATGACGATGAGCCGGGCACCGTCGAGGACGCGCTGTTTGATCCGGGCACCGACGACCGGATGCGCCTCGGTCGGGTTCGCCCCGGCGACGAGGATGCAGTCGGCCCGGTCGAGGTCGTCGAAGGGGTTCGTTCCGCCGGCCAGGCCGAACGAGGCGGTCAGGCCGGCCGCGGACGGCGAGTGGCAGAGCCGGGAACAGTTGTCGAGGTTGTTCGTGCGCAGGACGGTCCGGGCGAACTTCTGGGCCAGGTAGTTCTCCTCGTTGGTGGCCCGCGCCGACGAGATCAGCCCGATCGCCTCGCCGCCGTACCGGTCGCGGATGGCGCTCAGGCGGGCCGCCACCACGCCGAGTGCCTCGTCCCAGGTGGCCGGTCGCAGCGGCGAGTCCCGGCCGGCCGTACGGATCAGTGGAGTGGTGAGCCGGTCGCGGGAGCGGGTGAAGGCGTGCGCGAAGCGGCCCTTGACGCAGGCGTGACCGCGGTTGACCGGCGCGCCGTGGACCGGTGTGATCGCGGCGATGTGTTCGTCGCGGACGTGCACCCGCAAGGAGCAGCCGACCCCGCAGTAGCCGCAGGTCGTGGTGGTGGTGCGGTCAATCGGCGCCGGGTCCAGCAGCCCGGGCTCGGCCAGCGCCCCGGTCGGGCAGGTGTCGACACAGCCGCCGCAGCCCACACACGGCGAGGCGAGCCAGGACTCGCCGGCGCCAGCCACCACGACCGTGTCGAATCCCCGCCCGGCCAGAGACAACGCAAAGGTGCCCTGCACCTCCGCGCACATCCGCACGCACCGGCCGCAGGCGATGCACAGGTCACGGTCGAGCTTCACGTACGGGTGCGACACATCGACACCCCGGGCGTGGCCCGCACCGTGGAACTGGCTCCCGGTGACCCCGAAATGCGCGCAGGCGCGAACCAGTTCGCTGCGGTCGGCCGGGATCTGCAACGCCCGCGCCGGCTGCTCGGAGACGAGCAGTTCCAGCGCCAGCCGCGCCGCCCCGACCGCCCGCGGGTCGTCGGTGCGCACCGCCATCCCCTCGCGCACCGGCGTGGTGCATGAGGTGACCGGGTGACCGCCGTCCACGCTGACCAGGCATACCCGGCAGGAGCCCTGCGGCGAGATCCGGTCGTCGGAGCACAACCCGGGCAGGGTCGCCCCGGCCGCTCGCGCGGCGGCCAGCACACTGCTGCCGTCGCAGATGTCGACGGGGTTGCCGTCGATCGTCAACCGGATCATGCGGCCGGCCCTGGGAGTTCATCGGCGTACGCGCGGGTCACACTGCGGACGGCGCCGGCAACTCCACGCCCGAAGGCGCAGAGGCTCGCCATGTCCAGCACCTCCAGCAGCGGCTCCTGTTGTGCCAGTACCGCCGCCTGTCCCGGCTCGCCGATCCGCTCGGCAAGTTCGAGGCCCCGGCGGGTGCCGACCCGACACGGGGTGCACGCACCGCAGCTCTCCGCCGCGCCGAACGCCCACTCGTGCCGCAGGACCGCCGCCGCCGGCACCGCCGCGTCGAACGCGATCAGACTGGCGTGCCCCAGCGGCACGCCAGCCTGCGCCAGCGGTCTGGTCAGCAGCGGCAGGTCGAGCTGCTCCGGGGTGAGGAACCCCCCGAGCGGTCCGCCGACCTGCACCGCCCGCAGGCTGCGCCCGTCACGTAGGCCACCGCCGAGCTCCTGCACCAGGTGTCGTAGCGGGACACCGTACTCGACTTCGTACACGCCGGGGCGGCGGAACAGTTGGCTCAGGCAGACCAGTTTCGTGCCCGGTTCGTCGGGGTGGCCGAGCCGGGCGTACGCGGCCCCGCCGTGGCGCACCACCCAGGGGACGGCGGCCAACGTCTCCACGTTGTTCAACACCGTCGGCCGCCCGAGGAAGCCCTTGCTGGTCGGGTACGGGGGTCGGGGGCGGGCGTCGCCGCGCAGCCCGGAGACGGCGTGCATCAACGCCGTCTCCTCCCCGGCGACGTACGACCCGGCGCCCTCGACCACCTCCACGTCGAAGTCGAACCCGGAGCCGTGGATACGCCGGCCCAGATGCCCGCCCGCCCGCGCCTCGGCCACCGCGGCGCGCATCCGGTGGACGGCCGCCGGGTACTCCGAGCGGACCAGCACCAGCCCGTGGTGTGCGCCCGTCGCGAAGGCCGCGAGCGCGAGCCCTTCCAGGACCCGGTGCGGGTCCTGCTCCATCAACAACCGGTCACAGTACGACCCGGGATCGCCCTCGTCACCGTTCGCGATCACATACCGCGGCCCCGGCTCACTGGCGGCCATCGCCCACTTCTTCGCCGTCGGGAATCCGGCCCCGCCCCGACCCCGCAGTCCGGACGCCGCGATCTCACGGTTCACCCGCTCCGGCGAGCCGCCGGTCACCACCGCCGGCCATACCTCCCACTCGCCCTCGACGCCGAGCAGCCCGGCGAGAACAACCGGCGGGTCGACCCGGCTCTCGTACGGGATCGGCGGCGGGGTGCGCAGCGACGCGGCGGATCCGTCTGCGGCGCCGACCGACCCGTCGAGGAGACCGCCGAGGTCCCGGCCGGTGGCCGGCCGGTCACCGTCAAGCACCGCCGGTGAGTCGTAGCAATACCCCAGGCAACGCACCGCCTGCAACGACACCGACCCGTCCGAGGCGCAGGTGTCCCGGCGTACGCCCAGCACCCGCTCCAGATCCCGGACGTGCTCCCCACCGGTGCTGGCGAAACACGAAGTGCCCTCACACACCCGCACGTGCCGTCGACCGCGGCACCCCTGGGTGAAGTCCGCGTAGAAGGACGCCGCCCCGGCCACCGCCGCGACCGGCAACCCGAATTCGTCCGCGAGCCGCGTCAGGACGTCCGCGGTGATGCCGCCCCGCTCCCGCTGGACCCCGCGCAGCCTGTCCAGCAGCACGGTTCCCGGCCGGCCCAGACGCGCCTGCAGGCCAACGAACACCTCGCTCGGCTGCATCACCATGTCCCCCGCGTCACGTCGGCCTCCCGCCCGGAAGGTACGTGGCGAGGGCCGACCCGGGACGAACAATCAGCGGCAGGCACCCGAAGGGGGCTCGGCCCCACCCGGCCTCGCAGCCGGTCGCGACGAGTAACCGGCTCAACCGCCGGGGGGACATCGTCCAGGTCACCGCTCATCACGCCCAGCGCACGCATGCGCGGTGCCCGAGCGGGGCCGCACGGCTACCGCCCCGGGTCACGCGTCGCGCAGGTGCAGCGAGAGCAGGCCGGCCAGGAGGGCGCCGGCCGCCCACACGGCGAGGACACCCAGTCCCTGCCACGGTCCGATCGGCAGCGTGTCCAGTGCCGTCGTCGCTTGGATCTTCAGGCCGGCCAACATCGGCGAGAGCTGTTCGATCCGGTTCAGCCACTGAGGATCGGTGATGAACGAGGTCAGGATCGGCGCGACGTACAGCAGGAGGAGAATCGTGGCGATCGACCCTGCGGTGTCGCGGAGCACTGCGGCGACGCCGTAGCTCAACAGTGCCACCAGGGCGAGGTACAGCACGGTGCCGTACACGGCGCGTAGTGTCGGCTCGTCGGCGAGCGAGAGACGGTGATCGCCGTTGGCGGCGCCGACCGCCGCGCCGGGCAGAACCCGCCGGGCGGCGAGCAGCGAGCCGAGAGCGCCGAACGATCCGACGATGATCACCATGGCGGTGACGACGGCCGCCTTGCTCAGGTACAGCTGCCACCGGCGCGGTACCGCCGCCAGGGACACGCCGATCGTGCCGGTGGTGTACTCCTCGCTCATCACGAGGACGGCGAGCACGACGATGAGAGTCTGCCCGTACTGGGCGCCGGTGAGGCTGAGCTTCGGCAGGTCGTCCAGGCAGGTGGATGGCGTCGGGCAGAGGCGGTTGCCGGCGGTGGCCGTGACCGTCGCGCTGATGCCGACAGTCACGGCGACGGCGGCGAAGAGCAGCCAGGGCGTGCTGACGACGGTCCGCAGTTTTGTCCATTCCGCGTGGATGACGTGCATCGTGTTCACGCGTCCCTACGGCGTAGCAGCCAGAGTGCGACGGCCATCGTCACCACGGCGTAGGCGCAGATGACCCCGAACCCGGCCCACGGCTGGTCGTAGACGCAGCCGTTCTCGGGCGCGCAGATTCGTGGCACGTGCTCGTAGGTGGGGATCGTCTGCTGGATTGTGAACCCGGCGGCCGGGGTGAGCCGCATCAGCCACTGCCCGGCTGCCGGCGGCAGGCCGCTGGCGAGCAGCTGCGGCAGGACGATGAGCACGATGACGATCGTGACCGCGCTCGCGGCGCGTCGCAGCACCGTGCCGAGGGCCAGGCTGAACACCGCGATCGCGGCCAGCACGGCGGCGGTGCCGACGACGGCTCGCAGCACCGGGGGGTCGGTCAGCGACCAGTCCGGGTAGACGGGGGGCAGGTAGCCGTTGTCGCGCATGATCGGCCGGGTGATGAGCAGCGCGGCGACGGTGGCCACGAGCCCGAGGACGAACGTGACCACGCCGATGACCAGTGCCTTGGCCGCCAGAACACGACGCCGTCCGGGGCTTGCCGCGAACGTCGTGCGGAGCATGCCGCGCCGGTATTCGGTGGTGACGAACAGGACCGCTACCGCGACGATCGCCATCAGCCCCGCGTACACGCCGGTGAGGTTCTGTTTGATGACATCCTCTCCGGGCGTTCGCGGCGCGATGTCACCGACGCCGATCAGCGTCAGGCGGTCACCGACCCAGACCGCTGCCGGCGGCGGGGACGGGGACCTCTTGTCGCCCGACCGGTCGGGGGTCGGCGGTGCGCCGGGCTGACGGGCCGAGTCATCGATCTCGTCGTCCTGCCAGCCGTCGCGCGGCTCGCCGGGCCCGGTGCCCGGGGTCCCGGTCGGCTGCAGCGTTGGCCGCTCGAACAGCGCCCTCGTCGTGGTCGGGTACTGGCCGACGCGGATGCTGCCGAGTTGTCGCTGCGCCAGCAGGGCCACGGTCGGTGAGGCGACGAACGGCCCGACCTCGACGGTCTGCGGCAGGTCCGCGACGGTGACGGTGCCGACGGGCGTCCAGGAGATTCCGTCGGCCGACTGGAAGGCGCTGATCGTCGAGCCGGCGCGGGTGAGCCTGAGCCAGGTCGGTGCTGCGGCAGCGGGGCCAGCGATGTCGGTTGTGAAGTTCGACTGCAGCCGGACGCCGTGGCCGGGGGTGAGCATCACCGCGGCGTAGGGCGAGCCGGGCCGCAGTCCGTCCTTGATCATCAGCCCGGCCTTGGACCACACCCTCCGCTCGATGTCGGTGGCCCGCACGTCGCCGTCATCCTCTGGCGGCAGGCTGACCTCCAGGCTTGTCGAGACGACCCGGGTCGTCACGGTGCCGTCCCCGCTCAACGGGCGGTGAACGAAATGGAACCGGTCCTGCACCCAGACACCGTCCGGGCCGGCGACGGGTGCGTCGACGGCTCCGGGTTGGCTGCTCGCGGCGGTCACGAGGCCGACGAGGATAACCAGCACCGGCGCGGCCAGCAGGGCGATGGCCCAGCGGCGGACCGTACGCAGCTTCGTCCACTCCGACAGCAGGAGCCGGCCGAAACCGGGACGGCCGCCCTCCAGCAGCGAATCGGCGCCGCGGTGCGCGGTGGCGGTCATCGGGCAGCCCGCTCGTCGCGCTCGACAGCGCCGAACTCGATCGCGTCGCGGGTCAGCTCCATGTACGCCTCTTCGAGAGAGGCCCGGTGCGCGGACACCCCGCTGAACGTCACCCCATGGTGGGTGAGCAGCGCGACGACGCGCTCGATGGGCAGCCCGGCCACGGTCACCGTCTCGCCGTCGGCGATGGTGGTCAGCGCGCCTGTGTCGGCAAGGGCCGTCATCGCCTCGGTGCGCATGCCCGTCCGCACGGCGACCCGATCCCCGGATGCGCGCGCGACCAGATCCCGGACGCTCGTGTCGGCCAGGAGCCGGCCGCGGCCGATGACCAGCAGGTGATCGGCACTGTCCTCCAGTTCGCCCATCAGGTGGCTGGAGATCAGAACCGCCCGGCCCTCGTCGGCCAGGGACCGCAGCAGGCCGCGGATCCACTGGATGCCGTCGATGTCCAGTCCGTTGATCGGTTCGTCGAAGATGACCACCGCTGGGTCCCCGAGCAGCGCGGCGGCGATACCGAGCCGCTGCCGCATGCCGAGCGAGAACCCACCGACCGTCCGCTTCCCGACCGCCGCGAGTCCGGCGAGGTCGAGGACCTCGTCGACGCGGCGGCTCGGAACCGCGTTGGACTGGGCGAGCCAGAGCAGATGGTTGCGGGCGCTGCGACCGGGGTGCACCGCGGAGGCGTCGAGGAGCGCGCCGACCGTGCGCAGTGGGCGGGCGAGGGCCCGATACGGCCGGCCGCCAACCAGCGCGGTGCCCCCGTCGGCCGCGTCGAGCCCGAGGATGATGCGCATCGTGGTGGACTTGCCGGCGCCGTTCGGCCCGACGAAACCGGTCACCATGCCGGGCTCGACGGTGAACGACAGGTCATCGACGGCCACCGTCGACCGGTACCGCTTGCGCAGCCCACGCACCTCGATCGCCACGCCCGCGCCGCGCGGGGAAAATTCGGTCATGGTAGCGACGCTAGGCGGCCGGCGACGCCCAGTCGTCCCGCTGCGGAACCGTCTTCGGGGCAGTGCTTCGGGTGACGTCGCGGTGACGCCGTCCCCCGCGCGGGGGACGACCACCGGGGGACGCGGCGACCGGACGTTCCGGGGAGAATAGCGGCATGGAGGCAGACGCCCACCGCTGGCCGGCCGCCGCCAGACGGTTCGTCGGACGCGTCACGGGCCTGCCCGAGCTGCCAGCGGCCGCTGCGGCGCTGCTCGGGTTCACCGCGATGGGAGAAACCGTCCTGAGCGGCGTGGTCTCCGACGCGCTGCTGCCGGCCGCGCTGCTCCTCGCCCTCTGTGCCACCGCACCGGTGGCGCTGCTGGCAACCCAGCCGATATGGGCCACCACGATGACGACCGCGGCAACGTCGCTCCTGCTCGCGCTGCATCCCCGGCCACCGATCGCGGCGCTCATCGCCGAGGTCGCCGCGCTCTGGCTGCTGGGGCGGTGTCGCCGGGCCGTCGTGGCAGGCTGGTTCGTGCTGCCGTTCGTCGGCTACGCGATCCTCGGTCCGCCCGACGGCGGCCGCGACGGGCGGATCGTCGCGCTCGTCGTCGCGGCGGTGACCGTCGCGGCGGCCGGCGCAGGCGCCGCCGCGCGTGCCCGCGCGGAGGCCACGGCCCGCGACGAGTCCCGCGAGGCGATGGCGAAGACCCTGCTCGCGCATGCGGCACGAGGTGAACGCGCCCGGATCGCCCGCGAGCTCCATGACGTTGTGGCCCACCACATCTCGAAGATCGCAGTCCAGGCGGAAGCGGCCCGGTTGGCCACGCCAGGCCTGCCGCCGGACGGAGCGAAGCGCCTCCTCGCGATCGGCGACACGGCCCGGGCGGCGCTCACCGAAATGCGACGGCTCCTCGGAGTGCTGCGCCACGACGACGAAGAGCCCGACGCGACCGGCCCGAACCGTACCCCGCAGCCCGGCCTACGGCAGCTCACCGACCTGCTCGACGAGGCACGCGACTCGACCGGCGCCGGCGTACGACTGCTCGTATCCGGCCGAATCGTCCCGCTCGATCCGGGCGTACAGCTCACCACATACCGGATCGTCCAGGAGGCGCTGACCAACGTGCGCCGCCACGCCCCCGGCGCCGCGGTCGACGTCGAGTTGACGTACACCAACGACGCCCTGCGCGTGCGTGTGCGCGACAACGGCCCCGGCCCGATCCCCGGCCGGCCCTCCGGCACCGGGCACGGGCAGCTCGGCATGCGCGAGCGGGTCGCCACCCTGGGCGGCGAGCTGCGGACCGGCCCCGCGCCAGGCGGCGGCTTCCTGGTCGACGCCGTGCTGCCCCTCCCCGAGAACCCGTCAGCGGCACCGGCAACGACCACCGGCCCCCAGCATGCCCCACACCTGACCGGAGCGAGCGAAGCCATGGCGGACCGATGAGCGGTCCCGTGCGCGTCGTCGTCGCCGACGACGACGAGGTCGTCCGCGCCGGCTTCGTCATGCTCCTCGACACGCAGCCCGACCTCACCGTCGTCGGCAGCGCCGCCGACGGCGCCGAAGCGATACGGGTCTGCCGCCAGCACCGACCCGACGTGGTCCTCATGGACATCCGCATGCCCGTCATGAACGGCATCGAGGCCACCCGGCACCTAGCCGTCGGCGACGGCCCCCGGATTCTCATCCTCACCACATTCGACCTGGACGAACACGTCTACGACGCCCTCGGCGCCGGCGCGAGCGGCTTCCTGCTCAAGGACGTCAGCGCCGAACGGCTGTTCGATGCCGTCCGAGTCGTAGCAGCCGGCGACGCGCTACTCGCGCCACGGGTGACCCGCCGGCTCATCAGCGAATTCACGCGCCTGCGCCCCCGACCACCCCGGCAGCCCGTGCCGCTCAGCTCGCTCACGCCACGAGAGACCGACGTGCTGCGGCTCATGGCCGAAGGGTTGTCCAACCCCGAAATCGCCAAACGGCTCGTCGTCAGCGACGAAACCATAAAGACCCATGTCAGTCGCCTGCTGAGCAAGCTCGGCCTGCGCGACAGAACACAGGCGGTGGTCGTCGCCTACGAGACCGGACTGGTCATCCCACGCGCCAACCCGGACGGGCCCTGAACGACCCGGCGTCGCCGGACGTGTGGCTCAGCGGCGTGGCGACACTCGTTGTGGCTGGGTCACGCGGAGTTGCGCCACTTGCGGCCGTTTCGGCCGATGAGCCGGTCGGCGTCGGTCGGGCCCCAGGAGGCGGCCTCGTAGGTGGGGATCGGCGAGTTGTCCTTCTTCCAGTTCTCGATGATCGGGTCGACGATCCGCCAGCACTGCTGCACCTCGTCGCTGCGGATGAACAACGACGCGTCACCGATCAGCGCGTCCAGGAGCAGCCGCTCGTACGCCTCCGGGGACTCCTCGACGAACGTCTGGTCGTAGGAGAACTCCATCGTGGCGGTGCGGACCCGGAAGGAGTGGCCGGGCACTTTCGCGCCGAAGCGCAGCGAGATGCCCTCGTTCGGCTGGATCCGTAGGATCAGCGCGTCAGCGTCGAGGCCGGTGAGCTGGTCGGTCGGGATCGGCAGGTGTGGCGGCCGTTGGAACTGCAGGGCCACCTCGGTGAGCCGGGCCGGCAGGCGCTTGCCGGTGCGTACGTAGAACGGCACCCCGGCCCAGCGCCAGTTGTCCACGTTCAGCCGCATGGCGGCGTACGTCTCGGTCCGCGACAGGGGGTCGACGCCGGCCTCCTCGCGGTAGCCGGCCATCAGCTCCTCGCGGGTGCCGCCCCGGGTGTACTGTCCCCGGACCGCGGCCTCGGCGATGTCGCGGTCGGTGGGGAGCCGGATCGCCTGGAGCAGCTTCACCTTTTCATTGCGCAGGCCCTCAGCCTCGAATGAGGCCGGTGGCTCCATCAGTGCCAGCGCGAGGACCTGGAGTACGTGGTTCTGCACGATGTCCCGCATCGCGCCGGCGTCCTCGTAGAAGCCGCCGCGACTGCCGACGCCGAGGGTCTCGGCGACGGTGATCTGCACGTGGTCGACCCAGGAACGGTCCCAGATGGGCTGGAAGATCGAGTTCGCGAAGCGCAGCGCCAGCACGTTCTGGACGGTGTCCTTGCCCAGGTAGTGATCGATGCGGAAGACCTGGTGCTCGTCGAACGCGCTGTGCACGACGCTGTCGAGCTCGCGGGCCGTAACCAGGTCGCGCCCGTACGGCTTCTCGATGACCAGGCGGGAGAAGGAGCCTTCGCGTGGCTGGTTGAGCCCGACACCGGCCAGTCCGTTGATCACCGGCTCGAAGGCCCCGGCCGGGGTGGACAGGTAGAAGAGCCGGTTGCCGGAGGTGCCCCGCTGTGCGTCCAGCTCGTCGAGGGTCTCCACGAGCCGCTTGTACGTCTGCGGGTCGTCGTAGCCGCCGGCCACGTACCGCACGCCGTTCTGGAGTTGGCGCTTGCTGGCGAGGGCGCGTCCGCCGAGGGCGCTCTCGGCGAACTGCTCGTTGGTCATCGGTGTGCGCGCGACGCCGACCAGCGCGAACTGGTCCGGGAGCCGTTCGTGCCGGGCCAGGCTCTCGACCGCGGGCAGCAGCTTACGCCGGGTCAGGTCACCGGAGGCACCGAAGATCACCAGCGTGGCCGGCGGGGCACTCCGCTCCTGGATGAGCTGAGACGCGTGGTCCATGGTCTGCGTTCCTCCGGGCACAAGGGGTGTGGGGTGGGGGTGCGGCTATGGCGGTTGTGTCCGAGGGCCACGCGGTGTGGCCCGTTGGTCGTGGACCTTGAGCGTCGCATGCCGGGCTGCCGGGTGGGGCTTGCGGTGGCGATCCCGTCCGGTCTGTGGGCGTACGGGTGGCGGTACGAACGATCATGGCCAGGTAGCTATGACATAGATGGGATTACATGTCTTGCGTGGTCTCAGGTAGGAAGGCCGAAGGCACGTCTCGGTGCTGATTCCTGAGAAGGAGCGACAGATGACATCTGCCCTGCGCCACCTACGAACGGGGGCGGTCGCGCTCGCTGCCTGCACACTCGGGCTGAGCCTACTGTCGGTACCCGCCGCCGAGGCGTACTCGGTTGCCCCTCTCACGCCACAATCCGAGCGGGCACCGGAGTCGAACCAGTTTTCGGCGGAGGGTGTGACCACGATCGGTGAACTCCGCACCGTCGACGGCCTTCTGTCCTATGCCCCCAACGGCGGGACACAGATCATTCGGCACCCCGGTGCCACCTACATCAAGGTGCACTTCAGCTCGCTGCGTCTGGCCCACGGCGACTACGTCACGGTGTCGAGCCGCGACGGCAGGGAGAGCTACCGGTACGACCGCCACCTGAACCGGGCGGCCGGGTCGGACTACACCACCGACGGGCAGCCGGGTTTCTGGGCGATGTCGGTGGAGGGCGACACCGCCGTGGTGACACTGCACAGCAGCCGCCCCGCAGGTGGCAGCGCCGCCACCATTGACCGGTTCTGGCGCGGATACGACCGCACGGAGATCGCCGCGCACAACTTCTCCACCCAGTCCGTGTGCAGCACCGACGCCCGCCGGGACGTGGTCTGCTACCAGAACAGCCACCCCACCGAGTACGCCCGCGGCAGGGCGGTGGCACGGCTGCTGATCAGCGGCGGTGGACTGTGCACCACCTGGCGGGTCGGCAACACCAACCGGATGCTGACGAACAAGCACTGCTTCTCGACGCAGTCCGCCGTGAGCGGCAGCGAGATGCAGTTCAACTACCAGTGCGCCACCTGTGGCGGCGCGAACCCCGGCGCCGGCACCAAGGTCAGCGGTGCCACCCTCTACCGGGTGAGCAGCGGCGGCTCCAGCCAACTGGATTACGCGCTGTTCTCGGTCAACAACTTCGCCGCCATCCAGGGATTCGGCACGCTGTACCTGGCAACGAGCGCCACCAGCAACGGCACCCGGATCTACATCCCCGGACACGGCGACGGCAGCGCGAAGCGGCTGTCGATCTACGAGGACACCCAGAACGGCGCGACCTGCGCCGTCCGGAACGCGAACTACAACACCTGGAACATCAGCTACAGCTGCGACACCTCCGGCGGCAACTCGGGTTCACCCGTGCTGAACGCCAGCCACCGGGTGATCGCCCTGCACCACCTCGGCGGATGTCCGTCGAACCAGGGCGCGAAAGCGCACCTGATCTACAACGAGATCGCCAGCCTGATCGACAACGGCTGAGACGGTGGGCCGCCGAGGCGCGCTCTGCGCCTCGACGGGCCGCCCGGTGCAGCGCGGTGGTCTTGCCATAGCCGGTGGCTACGACGCAGCAGATGCCCCGCTGGTGACCTGCCCGCAACGGATGCACCGCGTTCCTCCCGGCTGTGCCGCGCAAATCCGGACGACTGGCGTGCCGCTCGCCGTGGATTAAGGTTCACCGGCGACGTCCGGGGAGGCAAGACCCCGGTTGGTCGCGTACCCGATCCAGGGATGTGCGCGACGTGCTGGTTCGGGGCAGGGTTGGGAGGGGTCAGGTCTGACGGGTGGTGGTCGGCCGGCGCAGTTCGGTCACCAGCGACCGTACCCATGGCTGGCGCATGGTGGGTTCGCCGGTTATCGCGGCGGCGAGCCCGGCTCGCCCCTCGGGCGAGCGACCGTACGCGACGATGGCCACGGCTTCGGCGAGGGCGGCCAACGCCTTGGGATCGCGTGCCGGGACGTGCGTGTCCTGGTCGAGCCACCGTGCGACGGGGAACGAGCGGGTGATCTTGGGCTGTAGGTCGCCGAAATACTCCCATAGCCCTGCGCGCAGGGACACCCCGACCAGGGCTCTGCGTGGGAGCTGGGTGGCCCATGGGGCGGCCTGGTACCAGCGCCAGGTGTTCGGGCTGGTCTTTGTGCGAGCGGTGATGCCGATGAACCGCACCTTCGTACGGATCACCGACCAGGCGGCTCTCTCCTCGCTGATCCATTGTCGGAGCAGATGGAACAGGTTCTCGTAGGTGCGACCGCCGTAGACGAGGTCGACGAACGCCACCGGCTGCCGGCGGTGGGCCAGACCGTGCGGGGTGATTCCCAGGTGACTGAGGTTGCTGCGGAACTGGGCGACCTGCGCCGGAGTCAGCACATCCGGATCGGCCCACAATGACAGCGGAACCTGGTGGCAGCGGTCGCGCCACGTGGTCGCGGCCAGCGCGCCGCTGAGCAGGTCGAAGATGCTGTCGGGGGAGCGGCCGACGAAGTAGAGGTCCGCGTTGGCGCTGCGGGCAAGGACCTTGCCGGCACACTCGAGCAGTTCGGGTAGGAACCACAGATCGGGCTCGGGGACGGCGTCGAGGAGAGCACCGAGCTGGGCCGGAGAGACAAGGTCCCAGCGGAATGGGCCTGTTGGTGCCGGTACCGCTGTCACGGTCGAGACCCTATCCTGACGGGCTGCTGAGATCAGTTGAGCCGCTGAGGTGACGTCCGCGCTAGATCTCCAGCCGCAGTCCGGCCCATCGGTCGCACCATCCCTTGGCCTCCACGCGGTGCCGTACCTTCGCGCGGCCCGCCGCGTCACTGAATGCTGGAGAGGGGCGGACCACCATCCCCACCAGGTCAGCCAGCCCGTGGCAGGACACCAGGCGGACAGCGTCACCGCGCAGGGTGACCGCGACGCAGGTCGCCGTTTCGGGCCAGCGCGACATCGCGTCCAGGGTCGACGTGTAAGGCTCGTCGCCATTGTGCTGATGCATCCGGGCCTGATTGCGGATCTCCCACGGCACTCCGGGGAGAACCACCCGGGCGCGGGCTTCGGCACGGGCGTCCTCGCGCGGGTCCAGCTTCTCCGGATCGAAGTAGGCGACATCCACGTCCCGCTCAGGCGAGACCGGAAGGTTACTGATCGCGTCCCAGACGCGGTTGCGAACGAAGCCGGCACCGATCCACCAGTCGGGTAACCCAAGGTCGGCGGCGGCCCGAAGGACTCTCATCGCCTCCGGGTCTGACTCGATCACGTTCACCACGTCGTCCAATGCGCTGATGACCACACCAGCGACCGTAGCCCGGCGCGCGGGCGGGGCTCGAAAAATGTGGTTCGGTTCGGTTAGTTGGTTGGGCAGGATGTCAGCATGATCCGGGGCAGACGCGACAACGACGGTCGGCCGCCCTCGGGGGCGGGGGATGGTGGGTTGCTCGGCGCGGTGCGGGTCGCGGTTCACGAGGCCCGCGATGGCCGGTGGGAGGCGTTGAACAGCCTGGTCGAGGTGCTGCTCAAGGTCGATGCTGTCGGCGATGAGGTGGTGGCGCGGTCGGCGTTGGCGTTGGTCGCTGGGTCGCCGGGGTTGGTGGTGCGGCTTGACTGGCACGCGCGGTCGGCGCCGTGGCACGGCCGTTACCAGCAGCCTGCGATGCGGCGGGCCTCGGAACGGTTCTCCGGTGTGTCGTCGGGGCCGGTAGTGACGGTGTTGGCGAGCATGCATGGGGACGGGCGGATTCGTGAGCGTGCGGTCGCTGCGATGGTGAGTCGTCCGTGCCGGGAGGTGATGCCGTTTCTGGTGCTGCGTACCGCTGATTGGGTCAAGCCGGTGCGGGACCGGGCGCGCGCCGGGCTCGCGGTGCTGCTCGCCGACGACCCTGCTATCTGCCTGTCTGCCGTGTTGCCGATGGCGCTGCGCCTTGACGCGCGTCAGCGTGCTGCCTTCGCGGTCACCCAGGTGCAGGCGGCGGTGCTGGCGGCGACGGAGCAGGTGTGGCGTGCTCTGCTCAGCGAGGGTGGCCGTCGGGAGCGGTGGTTCGTCTTCGACATCGTTCTGGCGCAAGGCTGGCTGCGTGTGTCGGATCTCGTGACCTTTGCCGAGTCGGATCCGGATGTACGGCTGCGGACGCGGGCGGCGCAGGCGGCGTGCCGTGAGGCGGTGTGGACCCGTCGGCTTGATGTCCTGCAGCGTCTGGCTCGGTCGGCTCGGGCCGAGGTGCGGGTTATGGCGTTGACCGGGCTGGTCCGCGCCGGCAAAGACGCCGACGTCGTTGGATACCTGAACGATGATGCGCCGCTGGTGCGGGCGGTGGCCCGGGATGCGGCTCGCCGCCTCGGTATCGACGTGCGGGAGCACTATCGGAGCGGCGTCGACACCGACCGACCGGCTTCGGGGGCCATTGCCGGACTCGCCGAGGTCGGCTCCGCAGCGGATGCCCGACTGCTCCAACGACTGCTGAGCCATGAGCGGGCAAGGGTCCGTGCTCAGGCGGTACGGAGTCTGCGGCTCCTGGACGCGGTGGTGGCGGGGGAGATGGCGGCATTGGTGCGCGATCCGTCACCGGCGGTGGTGCGGGAGGTGACTGCGGCGCTGCGCCCGGTGGCTGGCGCGCTGCCGCCGGACCTGCCTTGGGAACTGCTCCGGGACGAGCGAACAGAGTTGCGTCGGGCCGGTTACCGACTCTTACGCGGTCGCGGTGTCGACGTCGAGTTGCGGGCAGCTCTGTTACTGGCCGTTGACGCTAACCCGCGCCTGGCCGAGCGCGGTAAGGCCGATGCCACCCGCATCACCCGTGACATGACGCGGACGACGTGGCGCCGGAGCCCGAGACCGGAGTTGCAGGTCACTGAGGCGGAACACGCTGAGCTTCTGGCGTCGACGGCAAGAGCAGCAGCGGCGCTCGGCGAGGAGATCAGCCAGCAACTCGGGCTGGCTGGCGAGTAGCCGTCCCAGCGCATGACGACGATTGAGCCATTTGGGCACCTGCGTCAGACCGGCGGCACGATGCACCCGGCAGATTGGGTGGGCCGACGCTGGAGGCGGCTCTACGCCTCAGAGGCCCAGCTAAGACCGTGTGTCGTTTGGGGTTGTTGAGGTGCAAGGTCATTCGTTGAGCTGGTGTGAGTGACGTGGAGAAGTACTGCCCGGACGCGTTGTGGCACCTCGCGCAGCCGTTGTTGCCAGCGCACCCGGAAAGGCATCAAGGCGGTGGGCGGCGCCGGACCGATGACCGGGCGATGCTCGCGGCGATTGTGTACGTGTTGGAGTCGGGTTGCTCGTGGCGTAAGTTGCCGGGGTCGTTCCCTGTGCACTGGCGTACCGCTCACCGCCGCTTCGCCGAATGGGTTGCCGCGGGAGTGATGAGCGCGCTGCACCAGGCGACGCTTGACGTGCTCGGCGTCGCCGGGCAGATCGACTGGTCAAGGGCGAGTATCGACAGCATGCACGTTCGTGCGCTCAAAAGGGGGACCTGACCGGGCCCAGCCCGGTCGACCGGGGCAAGCCCGGCTCCAAAATTCACGTCGTCGGTGAGCGGGGCGGGTTGCCGCTGCATGTGGATATCTCTGCCGGCAACATCAACGACCACAAGCTGCTCGAGGACATGGTCGACAGCATCCAGCCGATCCGCCAGCCGGTCGGCCGGCCCCGGAAACGACCGGCCAAGCTGCACGGCGACAAGGGCTACGACTACCGCGAATGCCGCGAGCTGCTCCGCGAGCGCAACATCACCGCGCGGATCGCCCGCAAGGGCATCGAGTCATCGAAGCGGCTCGGCCGGCACCGCTACGTGATCGAACGCTGCCTGGAATGGACCACCCGGTCCCGGCGGCTGGTCCGCCGCTACGACCGGAAGGCTTCCCACTACCTCGGATTCCTGCGCCTGGCCTGCGCTCTCATCTGCTACCGCCGCGCCGACCGACTCAACCTGTTGACCAGCAACAAGCCCAACTGACACACGGTCTAAGCCACTCGGGATCGTGACCCCAGCCGTTGCGCTCGTAGAAGGGCACCGCCCGGGTGCTGGAGTGCACCGTCACATGCTCTAGCTCCAAGCGACGGGCCTCTTCCAGCACGGCCGACATCAGCAGGGCGCCGACCCGGCGGTCGCGCAGCTCAGGGACGACGAACACGGACTGCACGTCGCCGCCCCGCCGGGCGTACTTGTTTGCCGTGGGCACACGGTCTAGCACTGCGAGCCAGGCCATCCCGATCACCTCGCCGGCGACCTCGGCCACGAACGCCCGGTGCTCGGGGTGGTCGCGCATCCAATCGCCGAGCGTCGCGACAAACTCGTCCAGGTTGTCGCCCTGGTACCCGCGCTCCTGGATGGCTCGCCTCCAGCGCAGCCCGGCCAGGGCGGGCGCGTCCGCATCGGAAGCCCGACGCACCGTCACCTCGATATCGATCACGCGATGATCCTAAAGTCACTCCCATCCTGCGTAGCGGCTCATGACCTAGACGAAGCGATGGGCGGGCAGGGCCCGGGCGTACGAGCCGGGATCCTGCCCGACGGCGGTCCGGGGCGAAACCGGATAGCCTCGCCATCCCGGTCGGTGCGATGATCGACTTCTGGGTCGCTAGCTCAACTGGCTAGAGCATTCGACTGAGTAGCGCGTCCGCTCTCCGCTTGCGCGGTGATGGGTGCGCTTCCTTCTCCTAGTTGGATCGAAGGGTTCGGGGTTCGAGTCCCCGGCGACCCACCATGCCGCGGTTGCGTGGCGGCAACAGCCGGAGTTGACCGGAACGAGGAACGACGTGCTCGAGAAGCTGATCATTCAGAAGAGCCTGTGTGTGCCGGCCAGCACGGGCGCGGTCGGCGATGGCACGTCGGTGGCCCGGCAACTGGATGCGGCCCTGCTCGGTGTCGGGTTCTCGGCGTCACGGGCTCTGCTGGAACACATCGGCAGCCTGGCCCCCGCGCCGGCGATGGACCTGGCCGCCATGGTCGTCTCGGCGGTACGCGAGCTGGTGGGCGATCACGTCCAGCACAACGCCTACTTCATCGGGTTCCCGGATGACGTGCCGGACACCGTCGAGTTCTGGACGGACCGGCTTCGGGCGGCCGTACTCACCGGTGGGGGCACGGCCACTGACGCACAGTTGCGCGACGCCGTCACCTCGGGTGGGGTGAACCTGCTCGACCTGCCCGGTTACGGGACCTACCAGCACACCTACGCCCAACTGTTGGCCGCGCATGACGAGCTCATCACCGCTGCCGGTGACCGGCTGACCCTGCTGCGTCTCGGCGACACCGTCGACGTGGAGGCAGCGCGGCTCTATGTCGCCTTGGCGGGTAGCTCGACGCCACTCGGTGAGGCGGACCTCGCGATCCTCAGCGAGCTCGCGGTCGCCTGCGTGGACGGGGTGCAGCCGGCCGAGATCCCGGTCCGGGAGAACCGTGCCGTGCTCAACGGGATCCGGCTCGTCCTCGGTCGGGCCCTGGTCGGCGTGGACACGACGACCGACGTGCTGCGTGTTGCCTGCCAGGCCTCCGGCGGGGACGTCGCACTCGTGACGCCCACGCGATTCCGCGCCTTCCGGCGCCCGGAGCGGCGGGTGCTGCTTGCCGCCCTGGACAACGTCGTCGGCGCGAGTCCGGACAAGCTCGGTGACGTGGTGCGCTACGCGGAGCGGTGGAAGCGGCTGGCGGAGCGGTTGCATCCGCACGAGTACGACCAGTGGCCGCACGCGCAGGAGGTCTTCGCGGTCGCGCGTGGCGAGCGGCGGGTACACAATCTCGCCGGCCGCGCCGAGGCGGCGATCCGTGCCGGCGCCATCGGCCCGGCCGCGTCGGTACTGTCGGCGGCGCCGGGCCTGCTCCTGCGATCGGCGGACCGGCTGCTGCGGCTGGCGTCGGCGTCGGAGCGGACCGCTGTCGTCGACGCAGTCACCGGTGCGCTCGCGTCGGCGTCGGGCCGAGTGCTGCTCTCGCTGCGGGAGCATGTCGACAACCGGTTGACGCCCGCGTCAGCCCGGATGTACGCGAGCCGTTCACGCACCGCGTGGATCGGCCCCGACCGGCGGCCGCCGCTGCCGGCTGAGCTGGTGGCCGAGCTGTCGTCGCTGCTCGACGCCGAGATCAGCGCGCGACTGCCGAAGCCGGATCGGCCGCTGCTGGTGGATCCGGAGGTGCTCGACGTCTCCCTGCCGCTGTCCGGCAAGGCGGCAGAGGGCGGCTTCGCGGTCCTGCCACGGGGATCGCGCGCACCGGTGTCCGGCGACCTGGTGCGGTTCTTCATGTACTGGCGCCAGACCAGTCGTTCTACCGACTACGACCTGTCGGTACTGCTGCTCGATGAGGAGTTCCATGGTGCAGGCCAGGTGTCGTGGACGAACTACCACCACAACGGCGTGGTGCATTCCGGCGACGTCACCGACGCGACGAACGGTGCGACCGAGTTCATCGACATGCCCCTGACGACCGGTGGGCACTATGTCGTTCCGCAGGTCCACATCTACGCGGGTGAGTCGTTCGACGAGGTAGCCGAGTCGATGTTCGGCTACCAGACCCGCACACAGGATCAGCTCGGTGCCCCCTTCGACGCACGGACGGTCCGGGCGCGTTCGCACCTGCGCGGTCAGGGGCGGATCGCGCTGCCGATGGTGTTCGCCAGGAGCGACAGCGGCTGGCAGGCCGTGTGGCTGCACCTGTACCTGCGGGGAAGGCCGTCATTCAACCGCGTGGAGGACAACACGTTCACCACGTCGGACCGCGTACGAGCACTGATGCAGAGGCGCTACCTCACCGTCGCCTACCTGGTCGAGCGGTGGCGCGCCGGGGCTGAGGTGATGATGTGGGACGGTCGGCTCCCGGATGAGCCGGTCACGTTCATCGGCGTTCAGGCGCCCGAGGGTCTGCCGGACGGGTCGGAGGCGTATACATTGGATCGGCTCAGTGAGCTGATCCCTGAGTAGGTGTGCGACAGCCGAGGCCATGCAGGCGCTTCCTTCTATTTCCGTTCGACTCGGAAACCTCCGCGCCAGCGGAGGGTGTGGCTATTCCAGCTCCTGCGCTCTCCTCGGCCCTCGCGATGAGGCCACCGGGTTCCGGTGGCCTCATCGCCAGGAACCCTTCCTGTGATGACCTTCGATGTTGTCGGATCGTCGCAGGTGTGCTGGAATGGCGAGCATCGCTGCAGCGCGGGGGCAACCGCGCTGGGAACGGTCAGCGCGGGAGCCTCGTAGTGCGGGCACAGCGCCGCTTCGGCGGACGCGCGCCGCACCGCCGAACCGTCTCCACGACGACAGCACTGATCCGGCCCCAGCCCGCTCGGTAGGGCCCAACGCCATGAAGGATGACCATGCGCCGTTCCCTCGCGGTGATCACCGCCGCCCTGATCCTCGGCACCACAGTTGGTAGTGTCCCGGCCGGCGCGTCGGGTGCCTCCCACGGTTCGTGCACCCGTGGCCTGCTCTTCTGTGAAGACTTTGAGCGTCTGCCGCGGGGTGGTGCGAGCACGCTGGACTGGGGCGTCGACACCCGCAACGGCACGCTGACCGTCGAGCGTGCCCGCCACGGCAACCAGGTGCTGCACGTGCACACGGTCGACAACGGCCGGGCCTTCCTGCGCGTCGACGATTTCGCCGCGCCGGGCAACCGCTTCTATGGTCGGATGCGGCTGCGCGTGGATGCGTTCCCCACCGCCCCCGACTGGGCGCACTTCACGCTGGTGGAGGCGACCGGCACCGGCAGTTCGGAGGTCGTCCGTCCGATCGGCGGGCAGTACGCGCCCACCGTCCCCGGAATCTTCTGGGGGGTAGGCGCCGACGGTGGCCCGACCGGTGACTGGACCAACTGGCGGGAGACCGCCCCGGTTACCGAGGACACCTGGCAGTGTTTCGAGTGGAAACTCGACCCGGCCGACAACCGTGTGGCGGTGTGGATCGACGGTGTGGCGATCCCGGGGCTGACCGCGTCGACGACCGACCACGGCGGCAACGACGTGCCCTTCGTCCTGCCGACGGTCAACACCGTGAAGGTCGGCTGGCAGCTCTATCAGGGCGGCACCACGCCGGCTGAATTCGATCTCTGGATCGACGACATCGCTCTCTCGACCAGGCGGCTCGGCTGCTGACGTCGTTCACCACGTTCCACCGCGTGCCCGCACCGGGCGCAGCCTGCGGCCCTCCGCTGACAGTGCGCCCACCCAGCCCTCCCGGAAGTCAGCCGACCGCGGCGTTCTTGCGTACGGCACGGGGTGTGGGCACGCGGTGGCTGATGGATGAGGGAGCTTGAGAATTTAGGAGCTGGCATGAAGCTGCGCATCGTCCTCATCGCCGTCGGCGCGATCACCGCCACCCCCGCGATCGCCTTGCTCTCCCCAGGGCTGCTGGAAAGCAGCTATGGCTTGACCAATCCCGATCGCATGACCATCGCGCTGCTCCAGCATCGGGGCGTGTTGCAGGCCGCGCTCGGCGCGGCCATCATCTGGGGGGCCTTCTACCTGCCGGCCCGCGTTCCAGCGGCGGCGACCGCCATCGTCACCAAGACCACATTCCTGGCCTTGACAGCTGTCGATGCCGGAATGCGGGCCGAGATGAACGTCATCTCACTCGTGTTCGACCCGATCGCCATCGTCATCCTGGGCCTGGTCATCGGGCTCCAGGTCCGCCGATCCCGGCGCCCGGTCGCCGCGACGGCGGTCACCCGTCCCTAGTGTTGCGGAGGTTGGCGATCCCGGAGGCGGCCTCGGCCAACGTGTGGGCGGGGCGGCGGGATTCGCGCAGGATCTTGCCGGCGAGTCTCCTGATGGTCGCCTCGTTCGAGGCGGTGCCATGGGGGCGTGACGATCCGAGCAGAATTCTTTACCACCGATATATAACGCTGGTATGTTATCCGGGTGAGTCCTCGAGCTGCCGACCCCAGGGTGCGGACGATGCTGGTCGAAGCAGCTGCACGGGTGTTGGCTGAGGAGGGTGCGGCCGCACTGACCAGTCGCCGGCTCGCCGCCGAGATTGGTTCCTCCACGATGGTCGTCTTCAGTCGGTTCCAGAGCATGGCGGAGATCCACTGGGCGGTCCGAGAGGAAGGCTTCGCCCGGCTCAACGCCCGGCTCGACGCGCTGGCAGCCTCGGACGACCCAGTCGCCGACCTCGTCGCGGCCGGCGCGGTGTTCTTCAACAGTGGCCTGGCAAACCCACACATGTACAAGGCGATGTTCATCGACCGCCCGCCCGAGGACGACAACCTCGGCGCCGAGACGTTCGAGCGGCTGGTCGCGCTCATCCAGCGGTGTGTGGCCGCCGGGCGCTTCCCTGCCGCGCGGGAGTCTCTGGTGCCGGTCTGGGCGGCCCAGTTGTGGAGCATGCGACACGGGCTGGTCACCATGACGGTGGCCGAGCTGCTGCCGAGCGAGCAGGCCCGGTTCGTCCTTGACGACATGACCTACCGGCTCCTGGTCGGCTACGGCGACGACCCGGGTCGAGCCAAGCAGTCGATTGAGCAGGGGACCCGCGCTACGGCCGATGCAGAGGAGATCATGTCATGACCGGAGAGCCTGTGCCGCCGGGCAGCGCGGAGAGCGATCCTCCCGCCGGGGCCGGGTCGCCGACCACGATGACGACGCTGTGGGAGCGCACCGGTGGCCTGACCGGGTTGATCCAGTCGTCCCTCCCACCCACGGTGCTGGTGATCTCCAACTCGCTGTGGGGCGTCTACCCCGCGATCGCCGCCGCCGTCGCCGCCGGCGTGCTCATCACGGCGCTACGCCTGGTGCGGCGACAACCCTTGCGTCCGGCGTCCGGCGTTCGGCGGCTTCGTCGGCGTGGCGGTGGCCGGCACCCTCGCCGCACGCAGCGGTGAGGCCCGCGACTTCTTCTTGGCCGACATCTGGTGGTATGGCGTGGCGGCCATCATCCTGACCCTCTCGATCCTGGTCCGCCGGCCGCTGGTCGGCGTGATCTGGAGCGCCATGAAGGGCGCCGGCCTGTGGTGGCGCCACGACGGTCCGTCGCGGCGGCGATACGACATCGCCACCGCCGTGCTCGCGGCCGTGTTCGCGGCCCGGTTCGTCGTGCTGCACGGGTTGTACGCGCAGAACGAGGTCGGTTGGCTGACGTTCTCGAAGATCGCGATGAACTATCCGCTGTGGGCGCTCGCGCTGGTCGTCATCGTGTGGGCCGTGCGTCGCGCGGATTATCGCCTCGACTACTGCCGGGACCACTGACGCCCGTGCTCTGCCCGAGAGCGAGGGGGGTCCGGGGTGCCGCGGCACCTCGGACCCCTGAAGCTGCTCCGCCGCTGGGACGGAGCAGGGGTCACTCAGGTCACCCGCAGCGTTGACCGTTGAGGGTGAAGGACGTTGGCGCCGGATTGGTGCCGCTCCACGTGCCGTTGAAGCCGATGCTGGTGGACGCGCCGGGAGTGAGTTTGCCGTTCCAGCTCATGCTGTCCGCGGTGACGCTCGTTCCGTTCTGTTTCCAGGTAGCCGACCAGCCCTGGGCGACCTTCTGGCCGGCGGTGGGGAAGTCGAAGGCGAGCTTCCAGCCGTCGATCGCGGTGGTGCCGGTGTTCTTGACCGTCACGGTCGCGGTGAAGCCCCCCGGCCAACTGTTCGCCGTGTAGCCGACCGTGCAGCCGACGGTCGGGGCGGTGGGCGCGGTCCGCACGGTCAGGCCGGGCGAGGCCGCCGAGACGTTGCCCGCCGCGTCGCGGGCGGTCACCACGAAGGTGTACGGAGTGTCCGGCGTCAACCCCGTCACGGTGTACGTGGTGCCGGTGGCGCTGCCCACCTTCACGGTGCCGGTGGCGTCGACGCGGTGCACGTCGTAGCCGGTGACGGCGGTGTCGTCGGTGGACGGCGTCCAGGTCAGCGCGACGCTGTCGCCGGTGATCGTGCCGGCGGTCGGCTTGCCCGGGGCGGTCGGCGCCTGGGTGTCACCGGGCGTGGTGTCGCGCGGCAGCACCAGGTGGGTGATCGAGTTGGCTGGGAAGGTGGTCGTGAGGCCGCTGGCGCTCACCGGAAGGTCTGCCTCCCGGACGACGCCGGTGAGGTCCGCACCGCTGTAACGGTAGACCTGAGCGGTGCTGGCGGAAGCGCCGGTGAGGGCGATCGGGCTGGTCAGGTCGTCGCCGGTCTTGTTCACGACGACCAGGGTGAGGGCCTTGTCGGCGCTCCGCTCAGCGGCGTACACGGCCAGTTTTCCCTGGTCGGCGCTGGTCGCCTGGACGGAGGTCTCGCCGAACGCGCCGCCCTGGCCGTCGTAGTTGCGGTAGATACGGAAGGCGTTCGCCACCGGCTGGTCGGCCGTCGGTGCGGTCCAGAGGGTGGCCAGGTCGAGCCCTTCGCGGCCGAAGATGCCGAGCACGTCAGCGTGGGCGAGCGCGCCGTTGAGCGACCCGAATCCGCCCCAGTTGTACTCGGTCATCGCGATCTTCGTGCCCGGGTAGTGCTGGTCGACCAGCTCGCGCATGCGCGGGATGAACCGGACCGGGCTGTTGATCCAGCTCTCGTCCACGTAGGTCGGGTCCCACAGTTGGCGGGTCGAGCGCAGTCGCAGTGCCTGGGTGGCGGCGTCGCCGGCCGCTTCGCCGAGCACGCCGGACTGCTGCGGGTAGAGGTGGACGTCGAAGTAGTCGAGGATGCGGGTGCCGTGCTGCTGCTCGTACTCGCGCATCCGGTCCAGGTACCACGGGCCGAGGTCCTGGCCGCCGTGCGCGGCCTTGTCCGGCGGGTTCGACCAGCATCCGGTGCGCGAGCAGGTGTCCTGGTCGAGGCCCGAGAAGATGATCGAGTTGAGGCCCCAGCCGACCGGACCGAGCGTCTTCGCGCCGGGGTCGGCGGCCTTGATCGCGGCGGCGTACTCGTAGGTGCGGTCGCGGAGCTCGTCATAGCCCAGCCCGGTGGGGCGGACGTCGCGGTGGGTGGCGTGCCACAGGTCCGGCTCGTTGTCCAGGTTGTAGAACTGGACCCCGCCGTCGGCGGCAGCACCGAACTGCCCCTTGAGGTGGTTGACGAAGTCCGTGGCGTACTCCGGACCGACGGCGACGCTGGTGTCCTCCGGATCGTTGCCGGTGACCGGTGACCCGTCCGGCTTCACGCCGTTGCCGCAGTCCGGTGCCCAGGTGTCGGTGGACTGCTGCGGGCCGTACTTGGCGACGCTGAAGCCACACGCCCGCGACCGGTCCTTGGCGATCCAGCCGAGCATTGGCATCGTCATGACCGTGGCGGCGCCGGTGGCCTTGTTCTGCTGCACGAACCGGTCGCTCTCCGAGCCCTCGGGGAGGTCGTCCGGGTTCGGGTTGTCGTTGGGGATGTTCTCGAAGAACCAGTCCGACGCGCGGTTGGTGGTGTCGGCACGGAAGTTGTAACGGGTGGTGGCGTTGCCGCCGTAGCGGTGCACGGGCAGCCGCAGGTCGCGGGCGAGGGCCTCGTCGGCGAAGTTCATGCCGTAGACGTACGGGCTGATCTGGTGGCGGGCGGCGGTGGTGTCGACGGCCAGCGCGGGGCCGGTCGCGGCCAGGGCGGGTTCCGGCAGGGCCAGACCACCGAGGGCCGTGGCGAGCACGACCGGGAGTAGAGCTGTGGTGGTGGGACGCACGAGCATTCCTTTCACATAGGAGCTCGCCGATGGGAGCGCTTCCACAGGGTTGCGCTTTCCTGGCTACGAGTCAACCGGAGCGCGACCCGACCCTCAGCAGGTGCCACGGCTGCCGGCTACCTGTTCCGTCGCCCCCGTTTCCGTCAACTGGATGCGCCGCTGACCTTTCTCGGGTCGCCTCTTATGTGCTCGTCGCATGCATGTTGCTGTTGGCATGTTGAAGATTGGCGGCGGGCGGCCAATTCGAGGTGCTACTCCAGTCATTTGTCACCGTGGGAACGACCGCCGACGGCTCGATGAGGTGGGATGAGCGTCAGAGTTGGAGGTTGAGGTACTGATATGGCCGCTTCGGGTGATTCACTACAGGCGGCCATGATCGTGGCGATATCAGATTAGGCGCGGCCTTCCGGTGAATGTCGAGTCCCTGGCCGTAGCCCGACAGGCCCGGCAGCGGCTCGAGGTTGTTGCTGCCTGCCTAGGCCGAGGGGGTGGCATCCGATTTATGGGCATCATTCCACGATTCTGGTTGCCGGTCCTTTTCTGCGAGTTGCGGTGCGATGCCGGAAAGAACCTGCATCTCGGCTCTAATCGTTGAATGAGGATTGGTCGCAACGTATGTTTCGACACTTGGCGACGCTCCGGTATAGTGCGACCAATTCCCCTTGAGTGTGGCGGAAGGCGTCTGGTCTGTGTGATGACACCTGGGCTGGAAAGAGCACCATCGAGCCCGCGCTTCGTCGGGCGACGAGAACAGTTGGCCCGTATCGGGAGAGCCCAGGCCACCGTGCTGAACCGTGGCTGGCAAATGGTGTGCGAGGTGGTCGGGGAGCCCGGCATCGGAAAGACCTGGTTTGTCCGCGAGGCCCTGGAGCGGTGCGCCCCCACCGTCCCCTGGGCCTTCGGGACCTGCTCGCCCGATGAGCGAGGAGTCCCCTTTCATGTCTTTCGACACGCCTTCACGCAGGGGCGGACACCCCGGCGTGTGGTGCGTGCCGGACGGCCCACTGAAAAGAGCTGGGCGGAGTCCGTCGCCGCGGCACCAGCGGCGCCGGCGCGGGTATCGGACGCCCGGCGGTTTCGGACCTACCAGTTGGCCCGCCGGCTGATCGGCGTGGCGGCCCGGGACGGTCTCGTGCTGGTCCTCGACGACCTGCACTGGGCGGATGCCTCCTCGACCGGCCTGATCGCCCACCTCCTGCGGTACCCGGTGCGCGCCCCGCTGCTGCTCGTGCTCGTCTACCGCCCGCGGCAGATGGCGACCCCGATGCCGTTCGGGCCACCGGATCCGCCCGATGGGCACACCAACACGCAACCGACGTCACACGACCGGGTCGAACTTCGCCCGCTCAGCCTCGCCGAGGTCGCGCTCCTGCACCCTCAGACCGACCAGGTGGAGCTGCGCGCCCGGTACGACCTGACCGGCGGCAACCCCGGTTACCTGGCGGTGCTGCCGAACGGACCTACCCCGAGTGGGTCGGACCCGACCGGTGAGGCACACGGCGCCCGGCTGTCCGACGCGGCGGTGGCCGTGCTGCGCCGCGAATGGGCGGACCGGCCCCCCGTCGAGCTGGCCTGCCTGCGGGCCGGGGCGATCGTCGACGCACCCTTCACCGCGGATCTGCTCGCCGAGGTCGCGCAGGTCCCGGTGTCACTGGCGGTCGAGGCCGGTTGGCGGTTGGCCCGGCTTGACCTGATCCGCCGCGTACCCGGCACCGGGCGGTTCGCCTTCCGGCATCCGGTACTGCGGATGGCGGTCGCTCAGGACACCGACCCGGCGTGGCAGGTGCAGGCGTGCGCGCGGGCGCTCACCGCGCTTGTCGACCTGGGCGCGCCACCTGCGGATCGGGCCCGCTACGCGGAGCGCCTGCTCGCCCTGCCGAACGGCGGCTGGGTCGACCGCTGCGTCAACGTGCTCTGCCGGGCCGCGCAGGAGGTCCGGTGTGAGACGCCGGACCTGGCCATCCGTTGGCTGCGGCTGGCGCTGCGTGCGCTGCGGCCCACAGCCGGGCTGGCGCAACGTCGCCAGGACGTGTCGCTCGCGCTGGCGCAGATCACCGGGGAGGCGGGGGATCTGGCCGAGAGCAGGGCCCTGCTGCAGGAGATCGTGCCGCTGTTCCCCGCCGACCCGCAGGGGCGGCGGGTGCAGGTGGTGGCTCTCTGGGCGCGCGTGGAACGTCTGCTCGGCAACTACGCGGAGGCGGCGGCCATCAGCCGACGGGAGTTGGCCGCCCTGCCAGCCGGTGCCGGCCCCGCCGACGGCTACCGACTCGCCACTGAGATCGGCGTCGCCGGCATCCTGGCCGGCCACCCCGTGACCGAACTGCCCGACGTCCTCAACGGAGATCGTGGCGGCTCCGACGCGGACCGGGCCAGCCTGCTGGCCGTCCGCGGTCTGGCCGCCGCGCTCGACGGCGTCCTCGACGACGCCCGGGGTCTGCTCGATGCCGGCGCCCGGATCGTCGACTCGCTGCCCGACCGGGACGTGCGGGACCACCCCGACTGCCTCACCGCACTCGGCCTGAGCGAGTTGTACCTCGAACGGCAGGCCGACGCCGTGCGACACCTCGACCGGGGGTTGACGCTCGTCCGCGCCGCGCACCGCGACGACGGACTGTGCCAGTTGCTGCTCGGTCGTAGTCAGGTGGCCTACCAGTGCGGGCAGCTGAACACCGCCATCGGATTGGCGACCGAGGCGGGCATCGTCGCTCGACGGATCGGCAGTCACCACCTGCTGAGCTTCGCCCTGGCGTTCGAGGCGGAGGCGACTGCGTGGCGTGGTGGCCTTCGGGACGACGAGCGGGCGGTGGCGCTGGCCCGCAGCGCCGTCGGAATCGCCACCGACCTCGCCACCTGGTGCGGTCGTACCGCCGCGACGGCGCTGGCGACCGGGGCGCTGCTGTCGGGTGATCCGGCGACCTGCACCGAGCTGGTGCTCTCCGCTGGCGGGGACAGCAGACTCAGTCGTCTCCAGGCGTCCCTGCGGCCCCGGTGGTACGAGCTGCTCTGCGCCGCCGCGCTCGCCGCCGGCGATGTGGCTGACGCCGAGCGGCAGGCGCGGCTGGCGATGGCCGAGGCGGATCAGGTTGGTCTGCCCGGGCAACGGGGCTTCGCCGAGTCGGCGTACGGCGAGGTGCTGCTCGCCTGCGGCGAGGTCGGGGCAGCGCTGCCGCACCTGGAGGCGGCGGCCGGCCTGTTCCGCGCCAGCGGGATGGTGCTGCGGCGCAGTCTTGCGCTGGCCTCCCTGGCCCGGGCGGCGGACGCCGCCGACCAGACCGCTGTGTCGGCGCGGGCCCGCCGCCGGGCGCTGGAACTGGCCGCCTGGTGCGGAACGGAACGGGTCGGCCTGCGACTGGCCCGTCCGGTCGGCCCGCGCGAGGTCGCCGCCCTCACCGACCGGGAGTGGCACATCGCGCGGCTGGCAGCGACCGGGGCCACCAGCCGACTGATCGGCCGGCAGCTGAACATCAGCCCTCGCACGGTGGAGGCGCACCTGACCCGCATCTACCGTAAAGCGGGCGTCGCCTCCCGATCGGGTCTGGTCGCCTGGGTCGCCCGGGTCGATGACACTGATCGGTGACGACGATTCAGGCCGGATGGCGTCGTTCGGTGCAACGCCGACAGGCCGCGCAGCACGAGCCCGCGCCGCCACCGTCCTGGCCGGACAGCCGCTCACATACTCGACTGCATCCGGCGCGATTCCCGTGGGCCGGTGGTGGATGGAGGACGAGATGCTGCGCAGAAGGTCCGTCAGGAGCCCGCGTACCCTCGCCGTGCCGGTGCCGGTGCCGGTGCCGGTGCCGGTGCCGGCGCTGCCGTTCGCCGCCGCCACGCTGGCGCTGCTCGTGCTGACTGGCTGCGGTGGCGAGCCGGTGGACGCGGCGACCCCGGCGCCCCACGGTTCGGCCGCGTTCGGTCGGGACCGGGCCGCGCTGGTGCTCACCGCCTTCGACCAGGCCGACTCGGCCGCCTCGGTGGCCGGTGACGTCGAGGCGCTGCGGGCCCAGGAGGTTTCGCCCTCGCTGGACCTCAGCATCGCCGCAATCCGTCGGGCCGAGTACAACCAGCGTCCACAGCCGTCCTTCCAGCACATCAACCCGGTCTTCGCGGTGCCGCCTGGTGAACCGTCCTGTTTCCTCGCCACCGCCACTCTCCGGCTGACCGGATCGGAGCTGGCACCCACCGACGTCAGCCAGTTCGTGCGCGGCGCCGACGGCCAGTGGAAGCTCAGCCACAACGTCCAGGTGACCCAACCTTCGCTGGTGGTGGCCAGGAGCATCGACGGGCAGGCGGCCACCGCCGGCGGCACCGCCCTGGACGAGACCAGCCGCCGTGCCCTTGCCGCCGAGGTGTTCGCCCGCAGCATCGGGTCCACGACGGGCAACCGGTCCCTCGTCACGTCGAGCCCGCTGCTCGACGGCCAGTTCGCCGGCGGTTGGGAGGTCTATGGGCAGCAGCTCTCCGGTGTCGGCGCGGCCGTGCAGCGGACGATGGACAAGGCGGAATGGTCCGACTGCGCGGTCGCGGTGCCCACCGGCACGCTCACCTTTCTGACGATCCACGCCACCGACACCCTGCGCCCGGCGCCGGGCGGCCCCGCCACCGTCCGACTGGAGCCACAGAGCCCGGACCTGATCGCCACCGGTCACCGCACGGCGGCCACCGGAAAGTCGATCCGGGTCACCCGGGTGGAGACCTTCGTGCTGCTCGTGCCGGCGCAGACCGTCGGCGCATCGGTGCTGGGGCTCAACGACACCGCCCTGACCGTCACCGTCGACTGACCCCTGCCGCGCAGCTTCCACGGCGACGGCAGAAACCCATGGCATCCCTCGGATCGGGGCGCACCGGACCGCGACGATGGCAGCAGCCGTGATCAGGGCGGGACCCGTCGGTCCGGCCACCAGGCTCGGGAGGAACCCATGTGGCGTCCGCGCTTCCGAACGGACTACGTGCCGGTGCGGCTGCCTGACGGCCCGCTGGTGGTGTTGGGGGAGACCCGCAGCCTCCTCATCGACGACCCGGTCGCCGCGGACCTGGCCGACCAGCTCGACGGGGACGCGTCGCTGGCCGACGTGGTAGCTCGGCTGGCCACCCGACACCCGGTCGCCGCCGTCGCCGCGGCCCTCGCCCGGCTGCGCGACCACGGTCTTCTGGTGTCCGGCCCGGCGCACACCTCGGCAGCCGAAGCCGCAGGCTGGGACGCCCGGGGTGTCCCGCCCGACGCCGGCCGCCGGTGGATGGCCGGGGGGCCGGTCACCATCGTGGACCTCGGCGCGCCCCGGGTGGTCGAGACCGCCGACGCGCTGCGCGCCCTCGGGCTCACCCCGACAGTGGTCGGGCCGGACGCACCGGACCCCGGCCCGGCCACCGCCCAGGTGCTGGTGCTGCCGTCGTCGATGCTCGACCCTCGGCTGGCGCTGATCAACGACCGGCAGCTCGCCGCCGGTCGCGCGTGGACCCTGGCCCGGCCACACGGCAACGTCGTCTTCCTCGGCCCCCACCTCGTGCCGGGCCGCACCGGCTGCTGGGCCTGCCTGCGGCAACGTTGGCAGGAGAACGAACAGGTGAACGCCTTCCTCGACGGGCAGGACCTGGCCGCTCCGCTGCCCCAGCCCGGCCGCGCGGTCCTGCCCGGACTCGCCACCATGGTCGCCGGGCTGCTCGCCGCCGAGCTCGCCGTGCTCGCCGTCCGCGGCGCGTCGCCCCGACTCACCGGGCGGCTGGTCGCCCTGGACACCCGGGACCTGAGCACCGAGAGCCACCAACTGGTACGCCAGCCGCAGTGCCCCGCCTGCGGCGACCCGGACCTCGTCCGCAAGGCCGAGCCACGGATCGACCTGCCACCGAGCGGCACCCAACCCAGTCGGGCCGGGGACGCCCGCACCAGGGAACCCGCCGAGGCGTACGCCGCGCTCGCCCACCACGTCAGCCGGTACCTGGGTGTGGTGAGCAGGCTGACCTCCCTGGAGGCGACCGACAACGGGGTCACCCACACCTACTCGGCCGGGCACAACTTCGCCCAGCCCCGCCAGCTCGCCGCATTGCGCCGCAATCTGCGCGGGCAGAGCGGCGGCAAGGGCCGGACCGACCTGCAGGCCCGGATGAGCGCGGTCGGGGAGGCGGTGGAGCGCTACTGCGGGGTGTGGCGTGGCGACCGCCCGGTGCACCGGGCGTCCTACCAGCAGTTGGGCCCGGAGCGCGCGGTGCACCTGCGTGAGCTGCTGCTGTTCTCGGAACGCCAGTACGCCGACCGGGACCGGCTCAACCGCGACCTGGGCCACCTGCACCGCATTCCCCACCCACTGCCCGACGAGGTGGAGCTGGACTGGACCACGGGTTGGTCGCTGACCCGGGAGACACCGCGCGAGCTGCCCGCCGCGCACTGCTGGTATGGGCATCCGGAGCTGACCGGGCTGGCAGTGTCCTCGGCCGACTCGAACGGCTGCGCGGCCGGCAACACCCTGTCCGAGGCGATCCTGCAAGGCTTCTGCGAACTCGTGGAGCGCGACAGCGTGGCCCTGTGGTGGTACCACCGATCCCGGATACCTGGCGTGGAGCTCGCCTCGTTCGCCGACCCGTGGATGGCCGCCTGCGTCGACCACCACGCCACCGCGCTGCGCCGCGAACTGTGGGCCCTCGACCTGACCGCCGACCTGGGCGTACCCACGTTCGCCGCGGTGTCCCGTCGGGTCGACGGCGGGCCGGAGGACGTCCTGGTCGGCTTCGGCGCGCACCTGGACGCGCGGGTCGCGCTGACCCGGGCGCTCACCGAGGTGAATCAGTTCCTGCCCGCCGTCGCCGGGCCCGCCTCCACCCGCAACCGGTACGGCGTCGACGACCCGGACACCGCGCGCTGGTTCGGCACCGTGCGGGTGGCCGACCAGCAGTGGCTGGCCCCGGATCCCAGCCGGCCGCCACGTACCGTGGCGGACCACCCGGCACTGACCACCGGCGACGTCGGGGATGACGTGCGTCGATGCGTACGTCGGGCGGAGCGTGCTGGCCTGGAGGTGATCGTCGTCGACCAGTCCCGTCCGGATGTCGACCTGGCGGTGGTGAAAGTCGTCGTGCCGGGACTGCGGCACTTCTGGCGCCGGCTCGGTCCCGGCCGGCTGTGGGACGTGCCGGCTCACCTCGGCCGCAGCCCGTTGGCCGTCGACGAGACGTCGGCCAACCCGCTGAACGTCTTCTTCTAGCCGGCGATCCCGGAACCGTGGGAAGGATGTGGGGGATGACCACCGTGGTGGACCCGGCCGGTCGGCGACCGTCGTGAGCGGCTCCGTCGGCGGTCCGCCGATTCAGGAGTCGTACCGGCTGCGCCGTGACGCGGAGCTGCGGCTCGGTGAGGACGGCGCGCTGACGCTGCGGCAGACCCGCTTCCAGCTCACCCTGGAGCAGCCGGGCATGGGCCGGCGGGCGCTGCTGCTGCGGCTCGCCGCCGACTGGGTCAACGACGTCGAGGTCGGTCGGCTGATCAGCGGCCTGGAGGGGGAGAACCGGGTGTTGCCCGCGCAGTTGCTGCTGCGCCGGCTGCTCGCCCACTCCTGGCTGGAGCGCCGCGTCCAGGTCGACGATCGGCCACTGCTCGACCTGGTGCCCACCGGCCTGGGCCGGGGCAGTCTGCCGGAGACTCGCCTGCACACCCCCGGGGTCCGCTACCGGCTCTCCCGCTTCGCCACCCTTCAGCACGAACGGGGCATGCTGGTGGCCGCGTCGCCGCTGAGCACCCTCGTCGTCGGGTGCGCCGACGCCGCCCTCGGTGCGGTGCTGGCCGCCGCCGTGCCGGGCGTCGGACCCGACGCGGTGGCCCGCACCCTCGGCGTGCCGCTGGACGTCGCCGGACGGGTGCTCGACGAGCTGGCCACCGCCCGGGTCCTGGTCACCGACGCCGAGTTCGAGGCGGAGTGCGACGAGGCGCCGCTGGCCTACTGGTCGCCGGAGGAGTTGCGGCTGCACCACCGCTCCCGCGCCGGCCGGCACGCGCTGCCGGTGGGCGGCACCTACCGGATGCGGGAGCGCTTCGCCCCCCAACCGCTGCGCCGCCCGTACGACGGGAGCCGGGCGGTCGAACTGCCACTGCCGGACCTGGCGCCGATCGCCAAGGCGGACCCCTCGTTCAGCCAGGTCGTCGCGGACCGGCGCAGCGTGCGCGACCACGACGACGCGGCGCCGCTGCCCCTGGACCGGCTGGCGGAATTCCTCTACCGGTCGCAGCACACCACCGCCGTCGGCGAGGCCGGCGGGCAGGAGGTCGGCCACCGGCCCTACCCGGGCGGCGGCGGCGTCTACGAGCTGGAGATTTATCCACTGGTCGCGCGCTGCGCCGGGCTCGATCCGGGGCTCTACCACTACGACCCGGTCGGGCACCGGCTGGAGCCGGTCGCCGCCTGGGGAGCGGCCGCCGACCGGCTGCTGGCGTACGCCCGGGCGTCCGGCGCGCTACCTCGGCCGCCGCAGACGGTCCTGGTGGTCACCGCCCGGGTCCAGCGGCTCATGTGGAAGTACGAAGGGATGAGCTACGCCATGATTCTCAAGGACGCGGGTGTGCTGACCCAGCAGATGTACCTTGTGGCCACCGCCATGGGGTTGGCACCGTGTGCACTCGGAGCCGGGGACTCCCAGGCCTTCGCCGAGCTGTCCGGGCTCGACCCGCTGGTCGAGCCGAGCGTGGCCGACTTCCTGCTCGGCTCGTGCCGAGCCACCGGCCCGGACGCGGCGCGGAGCCGGCCATGAAGTTCCGACGGCAGGCGCTGCGCCAGTTGGAGGCGCCCGAGCAACTGGACCGGGCGGTCCGGCTGACCACCGTGCCGAACTGGCTGGCCACCACCGCGCTGGTCATCGTCGTGGTCGCCGCGGGGGTCTGGTCGGTGCGTACGGTGGTGCCCCGGACCGTCGAGGCGGCCGGGGTGCTGATCCACTCGAACGGGATCTCCGCGCTCGACGCGCTCGACGCCGGTCAGGTCACCAAGGTGTGGGCGTCACCGCACCAGCGGGTGCCGAAGGGCATGCCCCTCTACAGCCTGCGCACCACGGACGGCAAGGTGCGGGTGGAGACCGCGCCGGGTGACGCGTACGTCGTCGCCTGGCTGGTCTCGGAAGGTGAGATCGTCACCCCGGGGACACACCTGGCCGACCTGGAACGGCTCGACACCGCAGGCGACGCGTTGCAGGCCGTCGTCTACGCGCCCGCCGTCGCCGCCCCACTGCTGCAACCCGGCGTGTCCGTCGAGGTGGCCGCCGCCGCCGCGCCGCGCAACGTGTTCGGCACCCTGGCCGGCCAGGTCACCACGGTCGGCGCCTTCCCGGAGACCGAGGCCTCGCTGCGCGCCTTCCTGGGCACCGGGCCGGACGTCCGGCGGCTGCTCGCCCGGGGCAGCGTGGTGCGGGTGACGGTGGCCCTGGAGCCCGACCCGGCCGCCCCGGGCGGTCTGCGCTGGACCAAGTCCCCGCCGCCGTTCCAGCTCAACTCGGCCAGCGAGGTCACCGCGTGGTTCACAGTGGACCGGGAACACCCGATCGACTGGTTGCTGCGGCGATGAGCGCGCCGACGACCGCCGCCAGCGCAGCGCCGGAGCTGCCCAGGATCCGGCGTCGACGGGTCCGTACCCCCACCCTGATCCAGATGGAGGCGGTGGAGTGCGGTGCCGCCGCGTTGGGCATCCTGCTCGCGCACCACGGTCGGCACGTGCCCCTGGAGGAGCTGCGCCGGGTGTGCGGCGTCAGCCGGGACGGCTCCACCGCGGCCACCGTGCTCAAGGGTGCCCGCCGGTACGGGATGGTGGCCAAGGGTTTCCAGATGGACCTGGCCGGCCTGGCCACCGTGGCGCTGCCGGCGGTGCTGTTCTGGCGGTTCGAGCACTTCGTGGTGCTGGAAGGGCTCGGCCGTAAGGTCTTCATCAACGATCCGGCCACCGGTCCCCGCGCGGTGAGCTGGGAGGAGTTCGACGGCGCCTTCACCGGCATCGTGCTCACCATGGAGCCCGGCCCCGAGTTCCGACCCGGCGGCACCCGCTACCGGCTGGTGCGGGCGCTGGCCGAGCGGTGGCGCGGCCCGGGTTCGGCGATCGCGCAGATGTTGCTGCTCGGCCTGCTGATCGCCGTGGTCGGTCTGACCATCCCGGTGATGGCCAAGGTCTTCGTCGACCGGGTGCTGCTGCAGGAGGATCGGGCCGCGTTCGCCGGCCTGGTGGCGGCGGTGGCGGTGGCCACCGTGCTGACCTTCCTGGCCAGCCTGCTTCAGCAACGCCTGACCGTACGCGCGGAGACGGCGCTCGCCCTCTCCAGCGCCGCCCGGTTCTTCCGACATCTGCTGCGGCTGCCGCCGACCTTCTTCGACCAGCGGCAGGCCGCCGACCTCAGCCAGCGGGTCCGGGGCAACGAGGTGGTCGCCGAGGTGCTCACCCGCCGGACGGCCACCACTGTGGTGGACACCGGCCTGGTGCTGGCGTACGGGGCTCTGCTCTGCCAGTACGACCTGCTGCTCGGGCTGTGCGCGGTGGTCCTCGCCGGGCTGAACGTCAGCGTGCTGCGCTATGTCGCGTCGACCCGGTCCACCGCTGTCGCCGGCCTTCAGGCAGATCGCAGCAAGTTGGTGACGACCGTCTACACCACGGTTCAGATGATCGAGACGGTGAAGGCCGGCGGGGAGGAGGAGCGCGCGGTGGCCCGGTTCGCCGCGCGCCATGCCACCGTCGCCACCCGGCAGCAGCGGCTGGGGGTGCCCACCGCGGTGCTGTCGGTCCTGCCGGCGCTGCTCGCCTCGGCGACCACAGCGGTGCTGCTGGGGCTGGGCAGCCGACAGGTCGTGGCAGAGGCGATGAGCGTCGGCGTGCTGGTCGGCATGCAGAGCCTGGCGGCCGCCATGAACCGTCCGTTGGGCAATCTGACCGCGCTGGGTTCGCGGTTGCAGGACATGAGCGCCGACCTCAACCGGCTGCGCGACGTGGAGCGGTACCCACTGCCCTCGGCCCAGGACCGATCCGCCCGCCCGGTGGCACCGATGGAGGGGCATCTGCGCATCGAGGAGGTCACCTTCGGTTACAACCCGTTGGGCCGTCCGCTGCTGGAGAACTTCAGCCTGGACCTGCCGCCGGGTGCCCGGGTGGCGCTCGTCGGGCGGTCGGGCAGTGGCAAGTCGACGGTTGGTCGGCTGGTCGCCGGGCTCTACCGTCCCTGGACCGGACGGGTCACCGTGGACGGCCTTGAGCGGGTCGCGGCCGACGACGGCCTCTGGGCGGCCACCGTCGCGATGGTGGACCAGGACCAACGGCTGTTCGAGGGGACGGTGCGGGACAACGTCACCATGTGGGACCTCACGGTCGCCGATGAGGACGTCGTCGCCGCGCTGACCGACGCGTGCCTCTACGACGAGGTCGCGGCCCGCCCAGGTGGCCTCGGCAGCCCGGTGCGGGAGAACGCCCGCAACTTCTCCGGAGGGCAGCGGCAACGGCTGGAGATCGCCCGAGCGCTCGTGCGCAACCCCCGGGTGCTGGTGCTGGACGAGGCCACCAGCGCGCTGGACGCCGAGACCGAACGCCGGATCGACAGGCACCTGCGCCGGCGGGGCGCGACCTGCCTGATCGTGGCCCACCGCCTGTCCACGGTCCGCGACTGCGACCTGATCGTCGTGCTGGACGGCGGTCGGGAGGTGGAGCGTGGCACCCACGAGCACTTGGTCGCTCAGGACGGGGCGTACGCGCGCCTGGTCCGGGACCACTGACCACGACGATCCGAGGAGACGCTGATGGGTGGCGCGGTGGAGGATCCGTCGGCCGGCGGCCTGATCGGCTTCTGCTCGGACGGCGTACGCCAGGTCTGCCGTCTGGACGGCCCGGCGGCCGGCTGGCTGGTGACCGGAGGTGAGGCCGACCTGTTCGCGGTTCGTCGGGCCGGGATCAGCCCCTCGCGTCGGCACCATGTGGCCCGGCTGCCGGCGGGTGGCCTGGTGCCGACGTCCACCGCGATCGGCGCGTGGCAGTTGATCCTGGTGCCGTTGCCCGGTACGGAGTTGCGCGGGCTGTCCCGGCGCGACCTGTCCGTGCTGGAGCGGCATGTTCGGCTCGGTCGAGTGGCGGACGAGGGGGCGTCGCTGCGGGCGCGGGCCGCCGCGGTGGAGCTGGTCGCAGCGGTGGACCGGGTGCTGGTCACCGTCGCTGACGCGTTGCGCCGCGGGCAGGCGCCCCGGCAGGCGTCCACCCTCCGCGGACGCGAGATCATTTCGCTGGCGCAGGGGAGTGCCCTCACCTCCACCGGCGGGGCGTGGTGGCTGCGCAGCGCCGGTGGGCAACTGCGACGCAATGACGGTGGCCCGGCGGAGATGTCGGGGGAGCGGGAGTTGCTGCTGGTCGCCGAGCGGGACTGGGTGGTGGCCGAGTCGCCGTGCGCGGTGGAGAGCCACGGCAGCTGGGACCTGCTGGTCAACGGTCAGCTTCGGTCGGCCGTCGACCAGCATGTGGCCCGGCTGCTGCGGATGGTGGAGACCCGGATCGAGGAGGCCGACGCGGCCTTGCTGAGCGCCGTGCGGCGGCGCCGGGAGACCGACGCGGCGATGCTCGCGGCGGCGGCCCGCCGGTCGATCGGGGTGATCGGCGCCGGCGGTGCGGTTCCGGTTCCCGATGACGAGGCCGGATTCGACAGGTACGGGCGGGCGGCGTCGGTGGTGCGGGTGGTCACCGAGGGGATGGGCAGCCCGATCAACGAGCCGGCCGACCGCAGCCGCGCCCCGCTCGACGACCGGGCGGCGGTGCACGCGGTGACCCGGGCGTCCAGCCTGTTCCTGCGTGAGGTGCGGCTTCCGGAGCGATGGTGGCGGCGGGACCTGGGACCACTGGTGGGGTGGCGGGCCGGCGATGACCCGGAGCGGCCCGTCGCGGTGCCGCTGATGTTCCGCCGGGGCCGCTACCACCAGGTCGACCCGGACACCCGGGCGTACGCTTCGATCGACGCGACAGCGGCCGCCACGTTCGCCGCCGAGGCGACCGAGGTGCAGGCGCCGCTGCCGCCGGCCGCTCGGATGCGCCACCTGCTGCGGGCCGGGCTGGTCGGTGCGTCCCGTGACGTGCGTGGTCTGGTGTTCGCCGCCATCTGCGTGGCACTGCTGGGCCTGGGCGTGCCGCTGGCCACCGGCGAGGTGCTCGGCCAACTGGCCCGGCAGGGCGAGGTGACCGGTCTTGTCGGTTTTCTGGCGCTGATGCTCAGCGCCGCGGTGGTCGCGGGGCTGGTGGGTGTGGTGCAGAACCTGCGTCTGCTGCGGTTGGACGGCCGGATGCAGTCCGGCGCGCAGTTGGCGATCTGGGACCGGTTGATGCGGCTGCCGGCCCGGTTCTTCGCCGGTCGCAGCAGCGGCGAGATCGCCAACTCGATGTTGGGGATCTCGTTCGTCGGTGAGTCGTTGAGCGCGCTGCTGCCGCAACTCGTCACGGCGGCCGCCACCGTCGCGGTGACCCTCGGCATGCTCCTGGTGGTCGAGCCCGTGCTCGGGCTGTGGGGAGCGGGGATCGTCGCCGTCACGATGCTGACCTTCGGCGGGTTCGCCGTGCTCATCGTCCGCCAGCAGCGATCCGCGTTGCCGGCCGAGCACCGGGCGGCGGCGATGACCAACCAGTTGCTCGGCGGCATCGTCAAGATCAAACTAGCGGCCGCCGAAACCCGTGCCCACGCACGCTGGTCGGAGGTGACCGCGACGGCCCGAGCGGCGCTGCAACGGGTCCGGCAGAGTCAGGCGGGCCTGGTCGCCTTCGGCACCGTGCTGCCGATCGCCGGTCAACTGGTCCTGTTCGCCGTGCTGATGGGGCCACTCGCCGGTCGGGTCGCGCCGGCCGACTTCTTCATCCTCAACGTTGGTTTCGCGATGCTGCTGGGCGCGCTGTTGGTGCTGGTGTCGGCCGGGGTCGAGGTGATCGCGGCGGTGCCCCGACTGGGCAGCCTGCGGGAGATCCTGCGCGCCGACCCCGAGGCACGGCCGGACCGGGTGGACCCGGGCGAGTTGCGCGGCGAGATCGCGCTGCACCGGCTCACCTTCGCCTACCAGCCGGACGACCCGCCGGTGCTCACCGACATCGACCTGCACGTCCGCCCGGGTGAGTTCGTCGCCATCGTCGGACCGAGTGGCTGCGGGAAGTCCACACTGCTGCGGTTGCTGCTCGGCTTTGAACGCCAGCAGCAGGGCGCCGTGCTCTACGACGGCCAGGACCTCTCCGAACTCGACGTGCACGCGGTCCGCAGGCAGTGCGGCGTGGTCCTGCAGGACGGTCAGCTCTTCGCCGGCTCGGTACGCGACAACATCTGCGGCGCCGGCAGCTTCCCCCTCGACCAGGTCTGGGAAGCGGCGCGGATGGCCGGCCTCGCCGACGACCTGGAGGCGCTGCCGATGGGGATGAGCACGATGGTGCCGTTCGGCGGCGGGACGCTCTCCGTCGGGCAGCGGCAACGGGTGCTGATCGCCCGCGCGCTGGCCCCGCTACCCCGGATCATCTTCCTCGACGAGGCGACGAGCGCCCTGGACAACCGGACCCAGGAGGTGGTCAGCCGGAGCACCGCGGCCCTGGCCGCGACCCGGGTGGTCATCGCCCACCGGTTGTCCACGGTCCGTGCGGCGGACACCATCGTCGTCCTGGACGCCGGGCGGATCGTCCAGCGGGGCACCTTCGACGAGTTGATGAACCAACCCGAGGGGCTGTTCCACCGGTTGGCGCGGCGGCAACTGCTCACCGAACCGGAACGGTCCGACACAGTGCCGGAGAACCAGCGGGCGGACGGCCAGCCCGCCACCAGCTGACAGCCGGTCAGCCGATGTCGATGACAGTGCTGTCCTCCAGGCACACGTCCGCGTCGAGGTGGTTCTCCAGCAGCTCGGCGATGTGCGCCTCCGACTGGTTCTCCACGGCGAGCCGGAACGCCTCGGTGAGCACGTTGACCACGCCCTGGGTCAGCAACAGGGTTTCCCGGTCGAGATCGGCCCAGGACGACCGGGCGTCGCTGCGTACCAGCTCCGGGGCGAGGGTCAGCAGCCGGGCGGTGACGGCGGCGACCAGCTCGTCGGCGACCGGCCGGAGGCTGTCCAGCACCTCGCTGAGGGTTTGCAGGGCCGGCACCGTACCCACTCGGACCCGATGCAGGTCCAGGGCGGCGCGCAGCGGGCGGGGCCGGACGGTGCGGACGGTGCCGTCGGTGGTCCGGCCGATCACGCCGTGCCGGGTCAGCGCGTGGGCCAGCGCGGGACGGTCGGCGGTCAGGCGTTGCAGCATCGCGGTGAGCCCGTCGGGCGCCTCGTCACTGGCCCGGACCCCGAGCATCGCCTCGATGGACACCAGGTTGAAGCCCTGTCGTTGCAGGGCGAGGATCGCGTCCAGTCGGCGGACATGGGAGTCGTCATAGAGCGCGGCCCGACCGTGCCGCACCGGTGGGGGCAGCAAACGGCGGGCCTGGTGGGCTCGGATGTTGCGCGGCGACATCCCCACCTTGCGGGCGAGCTCCTCCACGCTGTACCCGACCGGGCCGCCGGGCGTCGTCGTCACCTCGTCGATGGTCACGGTGGCCTCCGGCAGCACTCGGTGACGGAACACGACAACCCCGTCGAACCGCTGTCACGCTGGGCGGTCCGCCGATCGCAGCGTAAGGCTGGGCACCGGGCGGGTAACAGGCGAGGAATTACTACTTGTCCAATGTGGTGACAATCATTAGGATCACCATCCGCCGCAAGTCGCTGATTCCCAATTACCCGACTTTCGCCGCAGCGCGACCTTTTCGCGGCCACATTCGATGAAATTCCCGCTCTCCGGGCGGACCGGATCCACCGGTGACCCACGATGAAACGAAACCGGCGGCCCGGAACCTCCCGCGCTGCCTGTCGCCGCCCCGGGGCGGTCGACCATCGAAGGGAGCAGGGTGTGACACCTGTCGATCGAGCGGTCTTCGTGGCCGCGTACAGCCGGCTGGTCGCCGACGTCTGGGCCGACCCGGCCAAGGAACAGGCGCTCGACCGGGACCCGCGCGGCTTCCTCGCCGGCTACGGGCTCCAGCTGTCCGAGGACGTGCAGGTCCGGGTCGTCCGGGACGTCACCGACGCCGATCCGGACCTGGAGGTGCAGATCGAGTCCTGGCAACAGGCCGGCAGCACCGGCACGTTCGTGCTCTTCGTGCCGTCGCTGCTGCCGGTGGCTCAGGCGGAATTGGCCGAGGACGAACTGGACAGCGTCGTCGCCGGGCTGGACCCCAGCTGCGCCTGCTGCTGCCCGTGCTGCTGCACCTGACACCGAAGTCTGCCGCCCATTGGTCGGCGCGGCAGATTCTGATGGCAGTCAGCCGAAATCGTTGATTGTCGAAGCTCGATCTTCGTAGCGTTCTCGCCACGGCGCTCACACCCCGTCTTACAGCCACCCGAGGAAAGGACCGAACGATGAGCAACGACGAACAGGAATATGGCGCGAGGTTCGTGACCAAATACTCGGAACTGGTCACCGCAGTGTGGCGCAGCGACGAGGAACTGCAGCGCCTGCTCGCCGACCCGACCGGCTACGCGACCGCGGCCGGCCTGCCGGTCACCCCCGGAGCCCGGGTCGAGGTCGACCGCGCCCAGCCCGCCACGCTCTACACCAAGGACCAGATCGTCGCCGACTGGGCCGGCACGCCCGGCCTGCACATCCTGCACGTGCCCGAGGTGCCGCTGGTCGACCTCAACGAGCTCACCGAGGCCGAGCTGGAGACGGTCGCCGGCGGCGTGGCCCCCATCGCCGACAACAACGTCAACATCATCGCCGTCCTCATCCTCTGAGTTCCCCACCCCCCGCCGGGAGCCTCGATGACTGACACGACCGAGACCATCGCCTTCCGATCCGGCACCTACCGGACGGCCACCGTGGAGCAGACCTGGGAGCGGGTCGGACACCTGCTCGACCGGTTCCGGATCACCCGGGTCGCCGACATCACCCGGCTCGACGAGATCGGCCTACCGGTGCACGTCGCCTACCGGCCGGTGGGAGCCACCATGGCGGTGAGCGTCGGCACCGGCGCCACGGCGATGCAGGCCCGGGTCAGCGCGGTCATGGAGAGCATCGAGTCCTGGCATGCCGAGAACCTCCGGCCGGGGACCGTCGTCCGGTCCCCGGCCGAGGCGCTCGACCTGCCCTACGACGTCCGGTGGCTGCACCTGGCGGAACGGTCTCCCCTGACCCCTGCCGTCGAGCTCGACTGGGTGGCTGGCCGTGGGCTGGTGACCGGCACAGGTTGCCTGGTGCCCCGCGCCACCATCGAACTCGATTTCACCATCCGGCGTGGCTGGGACCGCGCTCTGTTCACCCCCAGCAGCAACGGGCTGGCCACCGGGAACACCTTCGCCGAGGCCAGCCTGCACGCTCTGCTGGAGGTCGTCGAACGCGACTGCATCGCCCCGTACTGCACCGCACCGCTGGCCGAGCGCACCTACGCCGACCCGGGCACCGCCACCAACGCGATGACCCGCACGGTGCACGACGCACTGCTGCGGGCCGGTTGCTGGGTGGAGGTCTGCGACATCACCAACGCCGTCGACGTACCCTGCTACGCCGCCTCGATCTGGTCGGAGGACCTGCCGGTCACCTTCGGCGGCTTCGGCTGCCACCTGGACCCGGAGATCGCCGTCGGTCGCGCCATGGCGGAGGCAGCGCAATCGCGGCTGGTCATGGTCTCCGGAGCCCGGGACGACATCGACGCCACCGCGTACCAGGATGTCGGCGGTCCGCCGGTGCCGCCGCCCACCGTCGACCGGCCCGTCCGGCCGGTCCGCCGGGACCCGCCACCGGTCGGGGACGTGACCCAGGTGCTGCGCGAACTGGCGTCGCGGGTGCAGCGGGTCACCGGCGTCGAGCCGTTCAGCGTCGACCTGACCCACGACGACATCGGCATACCGGTGAGCAAGGTTTTCGCCCCCGGCCTGCGGATGTTCGACGAGCGGGCCCTGAGTACCCGACCGGGAGTGCCCCGTGACTGACGTCGTCTTCATCGGTCCGAGCCTGCCGGTCGACGAGGTCGGTCGGCTGCTGCCCGACGCGGTGGTGCTGCCGCCCGTCGCGCACGGCGACCTGCTCCGCCTCGACGTCGCCCCCGGCGACCGGGTCCTCGTCATCGACGGGTTCTTCCTGCAACACCCGCCGGTCCGCCACCGGGAGATCCTCGACCTGCTGGACCGTGGCGTGACCGTGGCCGGGGCCGCCAGCATGGGCGCACTGCGCGCCGCCGAGCTGTGGCCGTTCGGTATGCGTGGTGTGGGCGAGGTGTTCCAGCTCTACCGCGACGGGGTCGTCACGGGCGACGACGAGGTCGCCGTCGTGCACGGGCCCGCCGAGGAAGGCCACCGCGCCTTGAGCGTCCCCCTGGTGAACATCAGGGTCGCGCTGCGCCGCGCCGTCGCGGCCGGCGCGCTCAGCGACGCCGAGGCTGCGCTGCTGCTGACCATCGGCCGGGACCTGCCGTTCCGGCGGCGGTCGTACCGGGCGCTGGAGCGCAGCGCACCACCCGAGGCGGCAGCCATGGTGGACCGGTTCCTGACCTGGCACCGGCAGGACCCCTGCGACACCAAGGGCGCCGACGCGCGGATGCTGCTGTCGATGGCGGCGGACAACGCTCCGGAGCTGTGCCCAGCGCACGCCGGTGACCAGCCGATCGACAACCTGCACACCCGCTTCCTCGACAGCTGGCGCTCGCGGTTCGCCGGCGAGTCGGTCGGCGGGCACTGGGCCAGCGACCGGGAGGCCGCCGCGGTGCTGATGCTGCTGCATCCCGAGTCGGCGACCTGGCACCGGCGGGGGGTGCTGGCCGGGCTGGCCGAGGTCGACATCGCCGACCCGATGGTCGAGGAGCGCGCCGGCGAGGTCGCCCGTCGGCGCGGGCTGATCGGTGCGCCGCGGAGCGGGTGGGACTGGCTGACCGACCGGGAACGGGGTCTCGACGACCGCGAGGCGGTGCTGCGGCTGCTGGTGCGGGCGTTCGGCACCACGCCGTACCGCAGTTTGGCGCTGTGGATGGTCGCGGCGCCGTTGCGTACCCCCGCGATGCTCACCGCGGCGCGGCAGGTCGCGGCGACGGCGGCGTCGCTGAACGAGACGCTCGTCCCGCGTACGACGGGGAATCGCCGCCCGGGTGGTCGGCTGCACTTCCGCACCGAGATCGTCGACGCGTGCTTCGCCCGGCTGTGGGGCTGTGCCGTCGACGAGGTGGAAGCGGCGGCGTGGGACCGGGGCTTCGTCGACCTCGCGGCGTTCCGGTACGCCGCCGAACCGTTGGTCGCATACGTCAAGGCGTTCGGTGCCCCGCGACTGCCAGCGGTGGGCACGCAAGCGCAGGAGGACACCCTGGCCGGTTCAGCGGCCCGGGTCGGCTGAGGAGGCATCGATGAGCGGCACGGTGAAGGCGGCACTGATCTACCCCCCGCTGACCGATCCCACCTCGGGATACCACTCCCTGAACTACCTCGATTCGTACGCCCGGGCCCAGGGACACCGGCCGGCGGAGATCATCGACGCCAACATCGAGGCGTTCCACCACTCGTACACCCCATCGGCGTACGACTGGCTTCGCAAGGAGCTGTCCCGGCTCTCGATCGACGACCTCAGCGGCCCGGACGCGCTGATGGCCCGCGCGAACCAACTCGGCCTGCCCGACCCGGATCCGGAGCGGCTACGTCGGTCGGTTGCGGTCCTGCAGGACCCGACACTGTTCTACGACTACCGGCACTACCAGGACGCTGTCGACGGCGTGATCTCGTGGATGGACGCGCTCGGCACGGTCGGGTTCCCCGGGCAGTTCCACGCCGGCTTCCGGCTCCACCCGCCGCCGATGATCTCGATCGGCTCGGTGGCCGCGCTGACCGACGAGGCGCTGCTCGCTCGGCTCAACCGGCCCTTCCTGCCGTACTACGAGGACGTGCTGATCCCCCGGCTGGCCGCCGGTGGGCACCAGGTGATCGGCATCAGCGCCACTTACCAGTGGCAGCTGCCGTTCGCGCTCTGGATCGCCCGACTCGTCCGGCAGGCCTGCCCGGACGTCTTCCTCATCGCGGGCGGCACGGAGATCTCCGACGTCTGGAAGTGCGCCAGCAAACCGGAGTACGTCTTCCAGGTGCTGGCCGACTTCGACGCCATCGTGGTCGGCGAGGGGGAGAGCGCGTACACGGAGATCCTGGACGCGGTGGCGGCCGGCACCCTCCCGGCCGGGCACCCCAACGTCCGGCTGCACCCCAAGTACGGCCGCCAGCGTCACCTGCCCCTGCGCTACGAACGCCTGGCGCAGGTGCCGGTGCCGGACTTCTCCGGCCTGCCCTGGGACCTCTACCTCAGCCCGGAGCGGTTCGTCTACTACTCGCCGACCCGGGGCTGCTACTGGAACAAGTGCACGTTCTGCGACTACGGGCTGAACACCGACGGTCCCACCAGCCCATGGCGGCAGGACACGGTGAGCACCATGATCGCGGACGTCACCGAGTTGTCGAAGTTCGCCAAGTTCATCTACTTCTCGGTCGACGTGCTCGCTCCCGCGACCATCCTGCGCTTCGCCGAGCAGGTCGTCGAGCGAGGGCTGGACTTCCGCTGGGGTGCCGAGATCCGGCTGGAGAAGTACTGGTCGGACGAGCGCTGCGAGTTGCTGCGGCGCAGCGGCTGCGTGGCCATCTCGGTCGGCTTCGAGTCCGGCAACCAGCGCATCCTCGACCTGATCGACAAGGGCACGAAGCCGGAGCAGGTACGCCGCACCATGACCGCGATGACCAAGGCCAACATCGGTGTGCAGATGATGGGCTTCACCGGTTTCCCCACCGAGACCCGCGAGGAGGCGCTGGACAGCATCACCTTCCTGCGCGACAACCCGGACCTGTGGACCCTCGGCGGGCTCGGTGACTTCATGCTCACCCCGGGCGCCATCGTCGCCAAGGAACCCGACCGGTTCGGCATCACCAACGTGCGGCCGGTGGAAGGGTCGGACATCGTCCGGATGCTCCGCTACGACGAGCCGGTGACCGAGGCGGCGCAGGCCGAGATCGCCCAGGCCAAGGCTGGCCTGAACCCCGGGCACTACCACCGTCCGTGGCTGGGCAGCACCGACACCCCGCACACGTTCTTCTACCACGACCGGTACGGCACGGCGGTACGCGGCGTTCTCGCCAACGACCGGGTCCGGCACGACACCGACGACCAGACCGAGTTCCTCGCCAACGGCGCCTTCGTGGACCGCGACGACGAGCAGGTCTGGGAGGCGTACCGGCGGATCCGGTCCGACGAGCAGGAGGGCACCCCGGGCGACCTGCCGGCGGACCGGCACCTGTTCCGCCGGGTCGACGGTCAGGTGTTCGCCCTCAACCGCAGCAGCCGGCTGTTCCTGGATCTCTTCAGCGCGCCGCTCACCCTCGCCGAGGCACAGCGTCGGCTCTGGATTGTCGAACCGACCGTCGCGGACCGGGTCTGGCGGACCTTCATCGGGCAGCGGTTGATTCGCCGGCATCGGCTCCCCGCCGAGCCGGCGCGCTGATCCGAGCCCTCGGGGCGCCGAGCGAGTGCGGCGATCACACGCCGGACCGGCGGTCGGCGAGACCGTCGCTGGCGTCTACCGCGGCGATGACCCGCGATGCGACGTGGTGGCACCTGATCTGACGGAATTTCTCGACCGGCTACGTGACACGGTCGAGGTGTTCGCCGCCACGGGCACACCCGGCGACCTGTAGAAACGACCAACGATGGCCGCCGGATATTTCGCCTGGCGAACTGACCGAGTGGCTGGCGAAACTGAGCGCGGCTGGGTTGCCGACGAAACGGTGAGGTTCGACCTACGCCGGCAAACGGCGGTTCACCTGTTCGCGCACTAGGCTGAGCGGGATCATGGGTGGGGAGGATGCCGTGGATCTGCTGATGTCGGTCCGGCCGGGGCGGGGTTGCACCGTGCTGGAGGTGCGCGGCGAGCTGGACATGGCGACGTCCCCGCAGCTGCGCGACGGTCTGCAACGGCTGGTCGACGGCGGCGACCGGCACATTGTGGTGGATTTCGCCGGGGTGGGATTCATGGACTCCAGCGGGCTGGGCACGCTGGTGGCGATGTTCAAGGCGCTGCGGGATGTCGGGGGGCGGTTGTGCCTGGCCGCGGTGCAGCCCGCTGTGCGCAGCGTGCTGGCGGTCACGTCGGTGGACCGGGCTATCGACGTCTACGACAGCGTGCCGGCGGCGGAAGCGGATGTGCGTCCCACCGACACGGCGGGCCGGTAGTCAGTCGGGCAGCGCGGTGCTGGCGCGTGCCTGGTCGGCGCCGGCGCTGGTGTGGCGGTCCTCGCTGTGCCCGCCGTGCCAGTCGACGATGAACAGGGTGGCGTCGTCAGCCAGCGTCGGTCCGCTGACCTTCAGGACGGCGTCGGCCAACGCCCGGACGGCCTCGCGCGGGTGCAGACCGGCGAGCGACCGCAGCATGGTCGGCAGATCCAGGCTGGCGGCGTTGCGCTCCCGCACGCCGTCGGTGACCACCACCAGGCGGTCGCCAGGGCGCAGCGTGATCTCGCCGGCCTGGTAATCGGCCTCGGCGAACATGCCCAGGGGAAAGTTGCCCGGCAGCGGCACCGCCTGGGTGTCCCCGTCGCGTACCAGCATCGGCGGGACGTGCCCGGCGTTGAGCAGGGCGCACACCCCGCTGCGCAGGTCGAGGCGGCCCAGCACCGCGGTGACGAAACTGCCGGGCACGGCGCTGTGCCCGGCCAGGTCGGCACTCGCGGCCGCGGCCTGTTCCACCAGGCCCACCCCGCGCCGGCGACCGTTGCGCAGGCTGCCCACGCCGAGGGTGGCCGTCAGCGCGCTGGCCACCCCGTGACCCATCGCGTCGGTGACGCTGAAGTGCAGCACGTCGCGGGCGAGGCTGTAGTCGAAGGTGTCCCCACCGACGCTCGCGGCGGGCTCCAGCCAGCCGGACAAGGTGAACGCGCTGGCCTCACAGGTGAACGAGCCGGGCAGCAGGCGGCGCTGGATCTCCCCGGACAGGGTGAATGGGGTCGTGCGTTGCCCCCACTCGAAGAGGTCGGTGTGCCGCCGGTTGGCGATCACCACGAACGCCAGCACGTGCGCGGTGCGGCCGATCTCCGCGAGTTCCCGCGCGTCCGGCTCGTTCGGCAGGACCATCTGTAGCAGGCCGATCGCCTCACCGCGGTCGGTCACCGGCGCCCACACCGTCCACCCGTCTGACTGCGCCATGACGCGCACCGTCTGGGTGCGCAACGACTGCTCGGCGGGGCCGCCGTCGAAGGGCAGCACGGTGGCAAGTTCCTCACCGTCGCGGCGCCCGGCGCCGGCATCCGTGAACGGCACGTGGGCCAGCCGCACCAACGCCCGGCCGCTGAGGTCCGCGATCAGGAACGCGACGTTGCGTGCTCCCAGCGCCGCGCCGAGTTCCCGGGTGACCGCCTCGACCGCCTCGACCGGCGAGGCGTTCTCCGCCGCATCCAACATGTGGGCCATTATCGGGCCCGGACCGCTCTGCACCCTCGGAGCCTACGAGAGGCGGCCGGCCGCCGCCGAGCCTACGACGACCGTCATCGTCGCGGTGCCACGGCTACTCGGGGGTGCCGGTTCGCCGGTTGTGGTGGTTCAACAGCGTGGACAGCAGCTCGGTCAGCCGCTGCCGCTCCTCGGGTGACAGCGGGGCGAGCAGTTCGTCCTGGGTTTCGGTCAGCCGCTGCTCGAGTCGCCGCAGCTGCCGATTGCCGGCGGCGGTCAGGGTGACGATGTTGCGCCGCCGGTCGGCGGGGTCGGGGGCGCGTTCGACCAGTTTCTGGTCGGCCAGTTCGTTGATCGCCGCCACCATGTCGCTGAGGTGGATGCCGCTGCGGCGGCCGAGCGTGGCCTGGCTGGCCGGGCCGAACTCCTTCAGCGTCGCCAGCAGCCGGTAGTGGTAGCCGCGGGCGCCGACCGACGAGAAGCCCTCGGCCACCAGGCGGTGCGCATGGCTGGCGGTCTGGGTGAGCAGCCAGCTGGGCAGGTTCTCCCAGGTGGTGGGCGTCTGGTCGGGTGGGTTCTCCATGTGACAAGCCTAACGAATCGTTCGGAGCGCCAATGATTGCGATATCGTTCGGGCAGTAAACGTTAGCGACCCGAACATTTGAACGTCGAATGAACAGCGCTGGAGTCAAGAGCATGATCAAGCCGTTCCGCATCGACATCCCGCAGGCCGACCTCGACGACCTGACCGACCGACTCGCCCGCACCCGTTGGCCCAACGAGGTCGCCGACGCCGGGTGGGACTACGGCTTCCCGCTGGGGCGGCTCAAGGCGCTGGCTGAGCACTGGCGCACCGGTTACGACTGGCGCGAGCACGAGGCCAGACTCAACGAGCTTCCGCACTTCACGACCGACATCGACGGCCAGAACATCCACTTCGTCCACGTCCGGTCCTCGAAACCGGACGCACTCGCACTGATCCTCACCCACGGCTGGCCCGGCTCGTTCCTGGAGTTCCTCGACGTGATCGAGCCGCTGTCGCGCGACTTCCACCTGGTGATTCCGTCCATCCCCGGCTTCGGGTTCTCCGGCCCGACCCACGAACGCGGCTGGGACACCGTCCGGGTCGCGCGAGCCTGGGCCGAGCTGATGCGCCGCCTGGGGTACGAGCGCTATGGCGCGCAGGGCGGTGACTTCGGCGCGGGCATCTCCACGACGCTCGGGGCGGTGGCACCCGAGCAGGTCGTCGGGGTCCACGTCAATTACCTGCCGACCCGGCCCGACCCCGACGTCGAGGTGTCCGAAGCGGATGAGGCCCGACTGGACAAGGTCCGGCAGCTGATGGCGAACCGTCCGCCGTACCAAGCTCTGCAGGCGCTCACCCCACAGACCATCGGCTACGCGCTGACCGACTCCCCGGTCGGGCAACTGGTCTGGATCGCCGAGCGGTTCGCGCAGTGGACCGACCCCGCCACGCCGGTCAGCGACGATCGGATGCTCACCGATATCTCGCTGTACTGGCTGACGGCGACCGCGGCCTCGTCGGGCCGGTTCCACCACGACGCCCCGCGGGGGAGCCAGCAGCCGTGCCGCGTGCCGCTCGGCGTGGCGGTGTTCGCCCACGACATCACGCAGTCGGTGCGCCCGCTGGCCGAGCGGCTGTACGACATCCGGCACTGGTCGGAGTTCGACCGCGGCGGCCACTTCGCCGCGATGGAAGTGCCGGACCTCCTCGCCGAGGACATCCGGGACTTCTTTGCTCACCTTCAGTAGGTGACGTGGTTGTGCGGCCCAGGGCCAGGTGTGGCACGGATTCGTCGTGCCACACCTGGCCGTCCAGCTGCCGGATCAGCCGTTGAGAAGGGTGAACTTCTCCCAGGTGTCGATCGCGTCGCGGTTGGCGATCAGCGGATCAGCGCCGTAGTTCGGGGCGGTGACGTACTTGCCGTTCACCGCGGCCCGCAGGCTGACCGTGCCGTCCGAGTTCCGGATCAACGCGAACGTCTCCCACGTGCCGATGGCCGCCTTGTTGGCGATCAACGGCTTGGTGCCCTTCTCGGCGGCGGACACGTACTGGTTGTTGATCCGGGCGCGGAGGGCGACGTTGCCGTTACCCAGGTCGATCAGGTCGAGCCGTTCCCAGACGCCGATCGCGCCGGCCGCGGCGACCAGTGGGCCCGCACCGGCGTCCGAGGCGCTGACGTACTTGTTGTTGACGACCGCGCGCAGCACGACCGGCCCCTGCTGGCTGGGCGTGGGCGTCGGCGTGGGCGAGGCCGTCGGAGTCGGCGTCGGCGTGGGGGAGGCCGTCGGCGTCGCGGTGCTGGTCGTGCCGACGAGGATCCGCAGTGCATCCACCATGCCGATGCCCGACGGACCCTTGTTGACGATGCGGATGGTGTGCGTGCCGTTCGTCATTCCGGTGCGGCTGAACACCACCTGCTGGACCTGCCGGCCCGTGTTGACGTACAGGTTGATGTTCTTCTGGAACACGTCGTCGATGTAGACGTCGACGGTGCCCTCGTCGCCGTTGCGCTCGGTGATGTACTCGACGCCCGTGCCCTGGAAGGTGTACGACGCGGTCGCGCCGACCACGGAGGTGTAGTGGACGTCGTCGCTGTAGTCGCCCACGCCGCGCTTGTTCGTGAGGAGCCAGTTGCTGTCGTACGTCAGCAGGGTGTTGTTGACCATGGAGCTCTTCGCGTCGAGGCCGAGCGTGGAGGCCGTGCCCGCGAGGTGCTTCTCCACCTGGTTGGCGGTGCCACGCAGGGTGGTGGCGGTGTAGCCGGAGAGCGGCTTGGCGGTGCGCTCGACGACGTACGTCGTGTTCGCCGCGGTGGCGAAGCTGATCTCCGCGGCGGAGCTGGTGGTCAGGATCGCGTTGTCCGAGGTACGACGCACCCGCAGCTGCTGGCCGCTCCACGGGTTGACGACCTTGGCCTGCTTTCCGTACAGGCTCTTGATGCCGATGTACTTGACATCGCCGGACTCACGCTCGGAGCTGACCTGGAAGCCGTCCTTCGCCAGCAGGGTGAACTTCCCGACGAAGCTGGAGTCGGTCGGCACGGCCGGGAAGACCCGGATCTTGTCGTTGTACGACTGCAGCAGCGACTCGTTGATCGCCATCAGGTGGTTGCCGAGGTACTCGAAGACACCGTTGTCGTTGGCGGTCAGGCCGTTCGGGTAGTTCTGGTACCGCTGCGTCAGGTACTTCATGCCCTGGAACGCCTCGTTGCCCAGGCCCAGCCGGGCGGCGTGCACCTGGTCGTTGGCCCAGATGTTGTCGTACGGGTGCGGCCGCGTGTTCCAGGTGTTGATCATCGTCTGCTGGTCGGAGTAGCCGATGCCGCTCTGGTCGTTGGGCCAGAGCACCTCGAGCGCGACGTTCTCGCCGTTGCGGATCGGCGAGGTCGGCGGGTCGTGCGGCAGGTAGCTGCCGTTCTGCACCTGGTACGGGGCGAGCTTGCTGACAATCGTCTGCCAGTTCGAGCGCAGCCCCGAGTCGAGGCCGAGCTGCTGGCTGGCCGCGACGGTCAGCGGGAAGAGCATCCGGACCGCGGCGAGGTCACTGATGGCGTTGCGGACGTCCCAGTAGGTCTCGCGGGCGTTCGAGGACGCCATGTAGTACTGGTCCTTGGCGGCGTCGTAGGAGAGCTTGTCCTCGTAGAACTTCACCACCTCCCGCATGAACGGGTACGCGGTGTTGCGCAGGTACGTCTCGTCGTTGGTGTACCGGTACTGCAGGTACATCTGGTAGGCGACCTCGGGGCCGGTCGAGTAGAGGTCGTTGACGAAGTCGCTGTTGATGGTGCCCCGGGCGTTGCCGTCCCAGCCCATCGTCTCCGGCACCCAGAGCCCGTCGCTGCCGTACCGGGTGGTCGTGTACGCCTTCAAGGCGTCGTAGTTGCGGCTCCAGAGCCGGTTGGAGGTCGCCACCAGGTCGGCGTGGTTCGAGGCGAAGAACGAGTTGTAGATGGCGCGTTGGTTCCAGTGCCAGTACGCGTTGGTCCACTTGCTCTGATCCTGCGTCGCCCGGAACACACCGTTGATGAAGTGGAACGGGTAGTTCCCGTAGCCGCCCGCGGCGATCATGTACGTCGCCAGGTAGTAGACGTTCTCCAGGTAGTCGGCGTCACCGCTGGCGTTGGAGTACTGCACGAAGGACTTCGCCCAGAAGTCGTGCCACCAGGTGCGGTAGCTGCTCAGGGTGGTCGTGTACCCGGTGGTCTTGACCGTGGCGAGCTGGTTACGCGCCTGGCTCACCGAGTCGAAGCTGGGAGCGTTGACGCGGCTGGCCGCGGTGAACCAGATGGTGTAGCTGTTCGTCGGGGTGATGTTCAGCCGCACCCGCCGGCCGTCCACGACCTGTGAGGTGAAGGCAGCCCCCTCCACCGTCGCGGCGAGGGTGTAACCGAAGTGGTTCGGGTCGGCCTGGCCACGGCTGATCCCGACCCCGGAGGCGTCGGCGAAGGTCGAGTACGTGCGCCAGGTGTTGAGGTCGGGCACGTCGGCGATGTTCTGGACCGTGTTCGGGTCCCAGAGACTCAGGTCCAGGCCGATGCTGCTGACCCCGGTGCGGGTGTCCTCGACGTGGATGCCCATCACCTCGGAGTTCGGCGAACCCATGACGGTGACGGTGCGGTTGCTGTCGTACTTCGTGGTCAGCGTTCCGTCGTACAGCGACAGCCGCTGCTGGAAGGTGGTGTAGCCGGTGTCGAAGCCGGGGTTGCTGAACAGGTTGACGGTGCCGGCCGCGTAGGTGGACTGCTCGGCCAGGTCCACCCCGGAGACCTGCATCGACAGGCCCTTCTCGCTCCAGACCATCGCGCCGGTCCGACCGTTGCCGACGGTCAGGCCGTGCAGCGGGTTGGTGTTGGGCCGGTTGTAGACGACGTCATGCTTGGCGAGGTAGCTCGCGTAGTCGACGTTGAGGGCGCCGGTGGCCGCGTTGAACGCGGTGTCCGTCGCCGCGGCCGGGGCCGCTTGGGGCGGGGCGGTGGCGACCAACGCTCCCGCGAGCAGGAGGGCCGCCGCCACACGCAGCGGCTTGGTGAACTTCACGAAGATCCTTCCGATGATCGTGCCGAGGCCGCCGGGAGGGGTCTCCTCCCGGCGGCCGGTTCGGCTGGTGTTGCACCGTGGTGCCGGAGTGGGGGCCCACGGCGCGCTCGGGCGTCAGGCGCTCGGCAGAATCCACTGCTGGTTGGCGCTGCCCGCGCAGTCCCAGATCTGCAGCCGGGTGCCGTTGGCCGAGCTCGGGCCGGTCGCGTCGAGGCAGCGCCCCGACTTCGGGTTGACCAGCCGGTTGTTCGCTCCCGCCTGCCACTTCTGCGCGGTGGTGCCGTTGCAGTCGTAGAGCTGGACCTGAGTGCCGTTGGCAGTGCCGGCGCTGGTGAGATCCATGCACTTGCCGAGGCCCCGGATGGTCCCGTCGCTGGCCACGGTCCACTTCTGGGCGGCCGTGCCGTTGCAGTCGTAGAGCTGGACGGCCGTGCCGTTCGCCGTCTTGGCGCCGGCGATGTCGATGCATTTGCCCTCGTACCCGACGATCTGGCCGGTACGGGACGCCGAAGCCGTTGGGGTCGGCGTCGCCGTCGCCGTCGCCGTCGCCGTCGCCGTCGCGGTCGCCGTCGGCTTCGGCGTGGCGGTCGGCGTGGCGGTCGCCGTCGGCTTCGGCGTCGCGGTCGCGGTGGGCGTGGCCGGCGTCGTCGTGACCGCCTGCCAGTAGTTGACGTTCAGCGAACCGCCGAGGAACTCCAGCCGCACGGTGTGGTACTTGCCGGCGGGCAGGGAGAACGTGCCCGCGTCGACGGTCTGGTAGGTCTGCCAGTCGCCGGTGTTCGGGGTGGTGATGGTGGGCCCGGCGATGCCGTCGACGACGAACCGGAACCGGGTGTCCGGGTTGGGGGTGGCGACGCGCGCCTTCAGCGTGACCGTGTTCTGCAGCGGCACCTCCTGCCACTGCAACCACTCACCGTCGGTGACGGAGCCGACGTTCCAGCCCCCGCCCGCGTCCAGCGACGTCTGGACGTCCAGGTCGCCCGCCCGGTACTCGCTCCACAGGTTGCCGGGCGTGCTGTCCTGGTGACTGTCGGCGGTCTCCGCCTCCACCCGCAGGTCGGCCGGGAACGGGTTGCGGGAGTAGCGGCGCAGGACGTTGAGCATCTGGTTGGGGTAGTCGACCAGCCGCTCGGCGTACGTGCCGGCCGCCATCCGCCAGACCGCCGCGTTCTCCTCCCAGTCGGTGAAGCCCTCCACCAGGGTGGCCGCCGCGCCCGCGTTCACGGTGGCGTTGAGGTTGTTGGCGAACGTCTGGCCGTGGTTGGGCTCGATGACCATGTTCGTGGTGTCGCGGACCATGCGGAACCCGGGCACCGCCACCCCGTAGCTGCGACCGTTGAAGGTCACCAGCGAGCGTCCGCCGTTGGGCATGTTGAACCAGGCGTTCATACCGCCCGCCACCGTGCTCACCGTCGGGTCGAGCTGCATCCAGGTCTGGTCGAGGTTGAAGAACGGGTCGGCGCCGAACTCCGCCTTCGCCCGGTCACGGACGTACTGCAGCATCTTCGCCGCGTTGCCGTTGCCCTGGTTGACGAAGAAGGTGTTGCTCAGCGACCACTCGTAGACCACCGGACGGCCGTCGATCTTGAAGCGCAGGTTGTCCGGTACGGCGGTGAAGAAGGCGCGCAGGTTGTTGTCCCAGATGTACTGGTAGCCGCCCTCGCCGGTGCCGGTGGTGTCGGCCAGGTCGAAGGGCGGGTCGTAGCCGCCGCGGTTGTGCACGGCCAGGTTCTTCCGGTCCGTCATCGACGCCGGGGTGTCGTCGAACGCGGCGATCTTGAGCTGGTCCGCGACGCCCCGCCGGTTGATCGCCTGCACCAATTCGGCCAGCAGCCGGGGGTCGCCGCCGCCGTTCGGCACCGCGGTGCCCGGGGTGTAGCCCCGCAGGACGGGGGCGACGAAGTCGACGCCCGCGGAGACCAGCTCCTCGACGTAGTTGTCCCAGAACTTGGTGCGGTCCGCGCCGCCGAGATACATCGGCAGGTTGAAGATGGTGTTGCCGTACCCGTTGTACGGGCCACCGTTGCGGGTGCCGTCACTCAGTCCGAACGTCACGCCGACCGGACCGGTCGCGGTGGCGCTCCGACCGGGCAGGCTGGTGCCGCCGGTGACACTGACCGGTGCGGCGGCGGCGGTCGCCGTGCTCACGCACAGCGCGCCGGCGGGGAGGAGCAGCGCGAGGCCCAGCGCGACAAGCGGGCGCGAGAGCGTCCACCGCCGCCGGGGCCGGTCGCCCGTCGAGGGAGGTGGGCTGCCGTCGGGGGTGGAGCTGGGTGATCGGCCGGAGCGCATCGGCGGGTCGTCCTTTCAGTGTTGCGTGTTGTCCGGGTACCACGACGGGTTACGAATGGGTACGGTTCACCGCAATGTGCGACGAGGCCGACCGGGCATCGCCCGGCCGACCTCGACGAGGCAGCCCCGCGCGTCAGATGAGCGGAAGCTCGTGCAGGTTGGTCTTGACCAGCTCGACGATCTCGTCACCCCGGCCGGACAGCACCGTGCGCGTCGCGAACAGCGTGAAGCCCTTGAGCTGCTCGTACGTGATCTTCGGTGGAATGGAGAGCTCCTGCCGGGCGGTGCGGGCGTCCACGACGGCTGGCCCGTCGTGCGCGAACGCGGCGCGCAGGGTCTCGTCCAGCTGGTCCGCGCGGTCCACCCGCGCCCCGAACAGCCCGGCGCCCCGGGCCACCGCCGCCAGGTCGACGTGGTCGAGCTCCGTGCCGTAGTTCACGATGCCGGAGGCCTTCATCTCCAGCTCCACGAACGAGAGCGCGCTGTTGTTGAACACGACGACCTTCACCGGCAGGTTCAGCTGACGCAGCGTCACGAGTTCGCCGAGGAGCATGGTGAGGCCGCCGTCGCCGCACAGGGCGACGACCTGCCGGCCCGGCTGCGCGGCCTGGACGCCGATGGCCTGGGGGAGGGCGTTCGCCATGCTGCCGTGGCTGAACGAGCCGATGAGCCGCCGACGACCGTTCATGCTCAGGTAGCGGGCCGCCCACACCGTCGGCGTGCCGACGTCGGCGGTGAACACCGTGTCGACGTCGGCGATCTCGTCGACCCGCGCGGCGACGTACTGCGGGTGCATGGGCCGGTCCGGCGGTGTCGGTGCGGCCAGCCGGTCCAGATTCGCGCGTACGCGCCGGTAGTGGCCGGTCATGGTGTCCAGGAAGTCGCTGTCGACCTTGGGTCGCAGCAGGGGCAGCAGCGCCCGGGCGGTGTCCTTGACCGTGCCTACCAGCGGCACGTCGACCTCCGTGCGTCGCCCGATGTGCTCACCCCGCACATCCACCTGCACCACCGGGACCTGCGGTTTCGGGTAGAACTGCCGGTAGGGGAAGTCAGTGCCGAGCATGAGCAGCGCGTCGCAGTGCTCCATGGCCCGGTAACCGGAGCTGTAGCCGATCAGCCCGGTGAGCCCGACGGTGTACGGGTTGTCGTACTCCAGGTACTCCTTGCCACGTAACGCGTGCACGATCGGGGCCTGCAACAGCCGCGCGACCTCGACCGTTTCGTCGTGCGCGTCGTGGCACCCCGCGCCGGCCAGGATGGCCACCCGCCGCGCGGTGTTGAGCACGTCGGCGGCGCGGGCGAGGGCGGCATCGTCCGGGACCACGTGCGATGAGGTGCCGGTCACCGGGCGGGGCCGCGGCGCGGGCGCGGCATCGGCGAGGAACAGCTCGCCCGGGATCACCACGACGGCGACCCCGCGACGCTCCAGGGCATTGCGCATGGCGATGCGCAACAGCCGCGGCACCTGCTCGGCGGTGCTCGCCATCTCGCAGTAGACACTGCACTCGCGGAAGAGTTCCTGCGGATGCGTCTCCTGGAAGTACTCGCTGCCGATCTCCTCGCGCGGGATGTGCGCCGCGATCGCCAGCACCGGCACCCGGCTGCGCTGCGCGTCGAACAGCCCGTTGATCAGGTGCAGGTTTCCCGGCCCGCAACTGCCGGCCGTTACTGCCAGCTCCCCGGTGACCGCGGCCTCGCCGGCAGCGGCGAAGGCGGCGGCTTCCTCGTGACGCACGTGCGCCCACTGCACGTCGCTGCGACGTAGGGCGTCAGTGAACCCGTTCAGCGAATCACCGGGCAGACCGTACACGCGCTGCACACCGGATGCTGACAACGTGGCGATGATGGCGTCGGCCACTGTCCTGGCCATGGTTTCTCCCCCTGATATCGGTAGCACTCGTCGCGGGGTAGGCCCGCCGACCGGGTGCGGAATCGTGATCGGTACGGCTACGCCTGGCTCGGCGACGCCGCCGAGCTGACCTGTGCCTTCCCGCGGCTGGCCACGAGCGCGGCGACGGAGCCCACCACCGCATATCCGGCGAGCACCCAGACCGAGTGGGCGACGGCGTGACCGGCGAAGTAGACGGTGTTGCGGACCGCGGTCGTCGCGGCGCCCGGCGGCAGCCACGGACCGATGCCGCTCCAGAACGGTGGCAGCAGGCTGTACGGGTAGGCCCCGCCGGCGCTCGGATTGCCCAGGACGACGAAGAGGGTGACGGCGACGCCGACGCCGATGATGCCCATCAGGTTCTGCAGTGCGACGGTGGTGGCCGCGGCCGCGAAGACGACAAGTGAGCCGAACAGCCACAACGCACCGAAGTGCCCCGGCAGGGCGTTCATGACCGGGCCGACGATGACGGCTCCTCCGAGTCCGGACCCGAGCGCGTAGAGCGCGAGGACGCCGAGCCGGATGACGGTGCGGTGGACGTTCGCCGGGCGCGCTCCGGCGGCCATGCCGAGGATGGCCGCGGCGAGATAGCCCCCGACGATCCAACCGAGGGCCAGGTAGAACGAGGACATCCCCCGGCCGTCGCCGGCATCGGGCGGCCGGATGTCCACCACCTGCAGCTGCCGATGCTGCTGGGCCTGCACCGCCTGCGCGATCTGCTGCACGGTGGTGGAGACCGCGACGCCACCGGCGGACGCGACCAGCAGGGTGTCGGTGGTGCCGCCAGCGTCCACGACGATGGCCGCCTCGACGCTCCGGTCGAGGATGAGGGCGCGTGCCTGCTGCTCGCCGGGGATGCCGCGCGCGAGGAGCGGCTCATCGGGCAGGCGGTTGAGCTGCGCGACGGCAGCGTCGGACACCGAGGCGGGTGCCACCACCGCGATGGGAATGTGGTGCGGTTTCGGCGCGTGGAACGCGCCGATGTAGGAGAGGACGAACCCCATCTGCACCGCGAGAACGGCGACGACGAGCAGGATGGTGCGCGCGCTGACCGCGTCGCGTAGCTCGGCGCCGAATCGTGACCGGGGTGTGGTCGATGCCGGGCCGTCGGTGGTGTCGGTGGATGTTGTCGTGGTAGCCATGTCGTCCTTCGTCGCTCAGCGCCAGGGAGGCAAATGCGGAAGTGGTGCCGGGCCGGCACAGGGGTTCGCGCGACGTCCGGCAGACGAGGGATCCGTGCCCGGTGGTCGGGCGCGGGGCCCTCGTCCGCCGTCCGGCGGGCCTGCCGTTCGGGTCAGGCGGTGTAGTCGATGAGGGTCTTCAGGTCGGTCACCGTGTAGGCGAGGTGGAAGCGGTAGCCGGCACCCGTGCGCTGGATGTTGAGGTCGGCGAGCTCCTCACCGGGCGCGTCGGGGAAGGACAACTCGCCGGTGCCGGCCCAGGCCTCGGCGACGGCGAGGTCGTCGAGGACGGCCAGCACCAGTTCGTGCACGGCCGGCTGGTCCTGCCGCTCCTTGGCGAGGCGGGGGAAGTGGCGGAGGTTGACCACCGGTCGCAACGCGAGGGCCCTCGGGTCGGCCACCGGCTGCTGCAGCGTCACCCGAGCCTCCGCGATCCGCCGGCCGGAGGCTGAGGCGGTGGCGCCGAACTGCCCACCGGCCGCGACGGCCGGGGTGGCGGGCTCGCCGATGGGGTAGGCGCGCGTCTGGTGGACGCTGCCGAGCTTCTTCGGGAAACCCTGGACCCAGCCGCGGGCCATCGCGGCGTCGTTGTCGACGTAGATGTACGGGCACCACGCCACCGGGGTGTCGTTCCACCGGGCGTCCAGCGTGACGAAGAACTCGTGATACTGGGCGCGGGCCGGGTCCAGGTACTCCTTACCGGTCGAGGAGTACTGCCAGTCGATGAACAGGGCCACACCGTGACCCGGCGTGTCCGGGTCGAGGACGAGCCCCTCGGGCAGCGTCGCCGCGGCGGCGGCCGGGTCGGCGAAGAACTCGACGGCAACCACGGTGCCCGCGTAGTGCCACGGCGGGGTTGGCGCGAGGTTGGCGACGCCGCGCGGCGACAGGGGAACGGTGTAGCCCTGCATGGGTCACTCCTTGTGGTAGCGGACGTTCACGGCGAACCGTTTGGTCGTCGGTGCGGACGCGGGCCACGGCCGGGTGACCGGTGGCACCGACGCGGACAGTGTGTGACCGTCGGGTGAGCCGGATCATCGGGCGAATGACTGCCGTTGCGACCGTGATTGAGCAGCGCCGTCGTCGCCACACCCCCGGCTGCCCGCTGCCGACGGCGGCGTCTCACCCGACGACCCGGCGGGACGCGAACGCGAGGAGCAGCTCGCACCCGCCCGGGCGGGCACCACCACCAGGGAGACAGTCATCTGACTGATGCCGCCCGCGCCGATCCCGCAGATACTCGCGGTTCGACTGTCATCGGTGTGAGTGGTGGTGGGGTACCCATGTCCAAGGTTGTTCTGGTGACCGACGCCGGCGGTGTGCTGGGGGCGACGCTGGCGCGAACGCTGGCCGACGGTGGCCACCGCGTGTTCGCCGGGGTCGACCCGCAGCGCGAGGGGTACCGGGCGGCCCTGACCGAGCACGCCGCGTATGCGCGGGAGCATGCAAAGTCCCTTACCGGCGTCGACCTGCCGCTGGGAGATCAGCGCGCGGTCGAGGGCGGGGTGGCCACGGTGGTACGGCAGGCCGGGCACATCGACACGGTGGTGCACGTGACCGAGTGCGCTGTCACAGGTCCCGTCGAGTCCTTCACCGCCTACCAGCTCACCCAGATGTTCGACCGGGCCGTCCTGAGCGGCCAGCGAGTCAACCGTGCCGTCCTTCCGCACCTGCGGGATCAGGGGTCCGGCCGGATCCTCTGGGTCAACCTGCGCCCGGCCACCGCGGGCCGCCCGGACGTCGGGCTGGTCTCCGGGTTCAGTGCGCTGAGCGATCGGATCGTGGCCGGCTACGCCGATGAGCTGACGCCCCTGGGAGTCGAGGTGTGCGCCGTCACGGTGGAGGTCGACCGCATCCTCCTGCACCCCGAGCTGCCCGCCGACCGGGGGGTCGCCGAGGCCTACGCGGCCTGGCCGGAAAGCGGTGCCCCGGCTGCGGCGGGCTGGACCACACCGGCGGGCCGGCCCGCCGGTACCGGGCCGGAGACGACGGTCGCGGGCCAGGACGAGGTGGTCGCTGCCGCGATCGCCCAGGCCGTCGTCGGTCTGCTCGGCCACGCCGACCCGCTGCCGTGCCACGTACTGCTGGACGGCGAGGGGCGGCCTGTCATGAATGTCACCGGAAGATCATCAGGGCGTTGGCGGTCCGGGACACCGACCCGAAGGATGGGCCCAGCGTCGTCAAGGCGGTGGCTGGACTGTTCCGAGGGCGTCGGTGATTAATCCCCGTCAGCTGGGCCGGGCCGGTTCTTGGCGATCCACGCTCGAACGGCTTTGCCATCCCAGACGCGACCCATGCTCAAGGTGGCGAGAGGGTCAGGGAATGGCCGCGCCGGTGGGTGTCGTGCCGCCCTCCGATACCCACGTGACGCATTGCGGTCACCTACGGACGCTATGATCCCGCCTCGTGTCGTCGGGCCGAAGTGACGTCTGAGCGTTATGCAAAAGACGTACCCCTGGTCGCGGCGCGTGCACAACGGTTGGCGCGGGGGAGAGGCCGAGGGTGAGTGAGGCGGGGCGACGCGACGTCGACGCAGATCTGCTGGGGCGCGACGACGACCTCGCTCTGATCCGCGGCTTCCTCCTGGACGACGCGACGAACTCCCTGGTGCTTCTCGGTGAGCCAGGGGTCGGCAAGACCGCGCTGATGGCGGCGGCGTCCGTGACCGCGACAGACGCCGGGATGCGGGTGATACGGGCCTCCGGTGTCGAGTTCGAGGCCGACGTCGCCTACGCGGTCCTGCACCAACTGTTGTTTCCGCTGGCCGGGGAAGTGGACAACCTCGACCCCGAGCACCGCGTCGCGCTGCGGGTCGCCCTCGGTTTCGGAACGGGTCCGGCGCCGGATCGGCTGCTGGCGTCGCACGCGGCGCTGATGCTGTTGCAGCGCGGGGCCGCCGAGCAGCCCCTGCTGCTGCTCATGGATGACCTGCAGTGGATGGACCGGGCCAGCGTCGACGTCGTCGCGTTCGTCGCCCGGCGGCTGTCCGGCACCCGCGTACGCTTCCTCGGCGCGATGCGGACGGGAAGCTGCGGGGTGTTCGAGAACAGCGGCCTGCGCCGGCACGTGGTGATGCCGCTGCGGGAGACGGCTGCCCGGCAACTGCTCGACGCCCGCCACCCCGGGCTGACCCGTACGGTGGCCGACCGGGTCCTCGCCGGGGCGAAAGGTAACCCGCTGGCGTTGCTGGAGTTGCCCTCGGCCCTGAGCCGGGGGCAACGTGAAGGCAACGTCGACCTGCCCGCAGTGCTTCCACTCGGTGATCGGTTGGAGGTGCTGTTCGTCCGCCGGGTGGCGAACCTGCCGCGCCCGACCCGCGAGCTGCTGCTGTTGGCGACGCTGGAGGGCACCGGCGATCTGGGCGTGTTGCAGGCGGCGGCACAGCGGTTGGCCGACCCGCCGGAGCTCGCCGACCTGGTGCCGGCGGAGGCGGACCTCCTCATCTCGGTGGACGAGTCGAGTGGCGTGCTGACGTTTCGCCACCCGCTGACACGCTCCGGAGTCATCCGCGCCTCGACGAGCACCGACCGTCGGCGCGCCCACACGGCGCTGGCCGCCGCGACCAACCACTCCGAGCGTCGAGCCTGGCATCTGGGGCAGGCGACGGTGGGCACCGACGAGCCGGTCGCCGCCCTGCTGGAGGACGCCGCGCGGCAGAAGGCGACCCGCGGCGACATCCGCGGTGCCGTGGCCGCGCTGATCCGCGCCGCCGAGCTGAGCCCCGCCGCCGGCCGAGCCCGCCGTCTCGCGGAGGCCGCCTACCTCGACGCGCACGCGGCGGGGGATTTCCACAGCGCCGCGCAGCTGCTGGCGTCGGCGCGGCACGCCCAGCCGCACGCGACGCCGTCGCTGCACGCGGCCGCGGCGACGACCCTCGTGGTCATCAACAACGGCGGCCACCTGGACACCGCCCACCGCTTGCTGGTGCACGCGATCGAGTCCGGTGACCACGGCTTCGACGCGCGTGAGCCGGCCCTGACCGAGGCGCTGCACCTGCTGCTCCTGCTGTGCTTCTTCAGCGGGCGACCCGAAGGGTGGGCGGATTTCGCCCGACTGCTGGCCATGGTCCGGCCGCAACCCGAACACCTGCTGGTGGTGGCCGGCGCCACGGTCCTCGACCCGGGACGCGTCTCAACGGAGATGATCGAGCACCTGGACACCCTGATCGCCGGCGTCCACCAGGAGACCGATCCATCCCGCATCCTCCGCCTGGGTCTCGCCGCCCAGCACACGGACCGCCACGGCGACATGCGCGACGCCCTGTGGCACGTCATCCGTCAGGGCCGCGACGGCGGCCCCGCCCGACTGCACCTCAGCGCGCTGCTGCAGCTCGCTCGGGACGACTTCAAGATGGGCCTGTGGGCCGAGGCCGACGAGCTTGCCGCCGAAGGGCTGCAGGTGTGCGAGCAGTCGCAGTGCCCCTTCTTCACCTGGTACTTCGAGTACATCCAGGCGCTGCTCGCCGCCGGCCGCGGCGACACCGCCGCGGCGATCGAGCTCAGCGAACGGATGATCAGCATGAACGCCGCCCGCGGTGCCCAGACCGCTGTCCGCTGGGGCCACCACGCCCGCACTCTGGCCGAACTCGGCGGCGGAGACTACGAACAGGCGTTCCTCGCCGTCTCGCGGATCAGCAAGCCCGGGGAACTGGCCGCACACGTGCAGGTCTCCCTGTGGGCGGCGATCGACCTGGTGGAGGCCGCACTGCGGACCGGACGCCATGCCGAGGCCGTCGCACACGTGGCGACCCTGCAACGGGCCGGCGTGGCACGGATCTCTCCGCTGCACGGATTCCTCATGGTGGCGCTCGCCGCGATGGTCGAGCCGGACGATGAGCGGGCGCTGACGTCGTACCAGCGCGCCGTGAGCGAGGACGGCGCCCACCGGTGGCCCTTCGACCTGGCCCGGGTGCGGCTGGCCTACGGAGAGCGGCTGCGCCGTGCCCGCGCCACGAGCGAGGCACGGGGGCCGTTGATCCAGGCGCTGAAGGTGTTCGAGGAGTTGGGCGCCGTGCCGTGGGCGGAACGGACCCGGGTCGAGCTGCGGGCCGCGCGCTGGGTCGGGGACCAGGACGACGTGCATCCCGACGCGGTGCTGACACCACAGGAGCGGGAGATCGCACTGCTGGCCGCCTCAGGGCTGACGAACCGTCAGATCGGCGAGCGACTGTTCATCTCCCACCGCACCGTGGGCGCCCACCTCTACCAGATCTTCCCCAAACTGGGGATCTCGTCGCGGGTCGCGCTCCGGGACACCCTTGTCGACCTGGACAGCCGCAGCCCTGGGTGACGGCGAGCAGTCGCCGCGCGGTGACGGGCGTCCACACCCCGATCAGGATCTGGTCAGGTCCTGTGGCAGCAGGCGGACGAGGTCTTCCCGGCTGGGGTCGGGAATGCCGCAGACACGCCCCGACTGGTGCAGGATCATGTTCTCCAGCACCCGCTCGGCGAGGCGGCCATTGCGCAGCCCCGGCTCCCCGCTCGGCGCGGCGAAGTAGCCGAGCAGCGCCGTGCGGGTCTGCGGGTCGACCTCGTACCCGGCCGTGCCGGCGTGCTGCTCCACGATCGTGACCAGCTGCTGCGGGCCGTAGTCCGCGAAGTGGACCGTGCGGGCGAACCGGGCGCTCAGGGCCGGGCTCGCCTCCAGGAAGGCCGTCATCTCCGCGTGCTGGCCGGCGGCGATCACCACCACGTCGTCGCGGCTGTCGTCGATCATCCTGACCAGCAGCTCCCGGGCTTCCCGGGCGACGTCCGCACGCCCCTGATCGGGGGACGCCAGGGCGTACGCCTCGTCGATGAAGAGCACCCCGCCGCGCGCCCGCTCGAACACCTCGCGCATGCGCTGCGCGGTACGACCCAGGTACTCGGCGACCAGGTCGGCCCGGCTGACCTCGACGAGTTGCCCGGTGGGGAGCACGTTCAGCGCGGCGAGCACCTGGCCATAGAGACGGGCGACGGTGGTCTTGCCGGTGCCCGGGGCACCGCAGAAGACCAGGTTCCGGGCGAGCGCCGGCAGCGGCAGGCCCGCCTCGGCCCGTCGGCGCGCGATGGTCAGCAGGTTGACGCTGTTGTCGATCTCCTGTTTGGCCTCCGCCAGGCCGACCATGCCGGTGAGCTTGGCGCGCAGCTGCGCGAGTGTGGCGTCCCGGGTGGAGTCGACGCGCAGTCGCCCGGCGGCCGGCGGTCGGACGTCCTGGGCGCGCAGGGCGCTCAACTCGCCGGCGGGGATCACGGCCAGCTGCGACAGCCGCTGGGCCTGCCGGCCGATGGCGTCCTCGAACACCTTCCGGGCCGTGCGGCCGTTGCCGAACGTGGCGTCGCGGGGCATGTGGGCGAAGAGATCCCGCAGCGCGCCCGTCGCGGTGCCGTCGAGCGTGTAGCGATGGCGCCGGCAGAACCCTTCGACGATCGTGACCAGCTCATCGTCGGAGTAGCTCTCGAACTCGATGGTCTTGGTGAACCGGGAGGCGAGGCCCGGGTTGGACGACAGGAACGTCCGCATCTGCGGCGAGTAGCCGGCGACCACGACGACGATGTCGTCACGGTGGTCCTCCATGAGCTTGACCAGAGTCTCGATGGCCTCCTGACCGAAGGACGGGCCGTTGCCGAGGCTGTCGTCGGTCAGCGCGTACGCCTCATCGATGAAGAGAAGCCCACCCAACGCCTCCCGGAACTTCTCGGTCGTCTTGATCGCCGTGCCGCCGACGATCTGGGCGACGAGGTCCGCGCGGGCCACCTCGACCACATGGCCCTTGCGCAGGGTGCCCAGCGCCCGCAGGATCTGCCCGTACAGGCGCGCCACAGTGGTCTTACCGGTGCCGGGCGGGCCGGCGAAGACGAGATGCCGACTCATCGGTGGTGGTGGCAGCCCGGCGGCGGCCCGGCGGGCGGTCAGCAGGTGCAGGTCGACCAGCATGGTGACCTCCTGTTTGACCCCGCTCAGCCCGACCAGCCCGTCGAGTTCGGCCAGCACCCCCGCCAACGCCGGCGCCGCCGCGGCGTGGCCGGACTCGCGGATCGACGGTGAGCGCTCCTCGACCTCGACGACCGAGGGTGACTCGTCGTCGTCCGCGTCCGACGGCCCGGCCGTCCCGGCTTCCGGCGGGTACGCATCCTGTCCCTGGGGGTGCGCATCCTGTCCCGGCGGGTCGGCGTCGACCTCGGAGTCCGGCGGCAGGTCCGCACCCTCGTCCGCGACCACCTCCGGGGAATCGGTCGGCGCGGGAGGCTCCTCGGGCGTCGGGCCGACGACCACCGGTGGCTGTTCGGCCAGGGCGGCGAGGGCGTCGTCGTGCTCGTCACTGACCGTGTCGTACCCGACCGGCTGCGGGCGTGGGGTCACCTCCGCGCGTCCGATCGCGACCGGGTGTTCCGTGTGGGGCGGCGCGGCCGGGCGTTCGCCCGGCTCCGGGTCGTGGTCGGTCTCAGCGTTGTCGTGGGTCGCGAGGCCGGTCACCGTCAGCCCGCTGTCCGCGACCGCCCGACGCAGGCCCCGGCCGCCGTTGTGGTGCGCCGAGCCCTCCTCGATCGAGCCGGCCGGGAGGCCGTCGATCCGGATGCCGTCCGACGTGTTCTCGAACACCTCGCAGCGCAGGATCCAGGCGGTGGCCGCGTCGTCGACCCGGACACCCAGGTCGCCGTTGCGGCGGATGGTGCAGTCCTCCAGCATCACCTCGCCGCCACTCAGGACGGACACACCGTCGCGGCCGGACTCGCCGATGTCACAGCCGCGGAGGACGGCCACCGCGCCGTCGTCGGCGACCACCCCCGAGTCTCCGGAGTTGGTCAGTCGGGTGCGGACCAGCTCCGGCGCGCCGCCGTGGGCGACGTGCAGGTTCGCGCTGTGCGAACCGTCGACCGTCGAGTCCTCCCACCGTCCATGCCCGTCGGAGTCGACGGCGATCCCGTGGCTGCGGCTGCCGGTCACCGACAGCCGCTGGAAGACCGGGTCGGCGCCCTTGAGCACCGTCACGCCCGCGCCGCTGTCGGCGATGGTGAGGCCCATGTACGTGCCGGTGGCGTTCCCCGTGACCACGAGGCCGTGGGTGGCCGCCTCGGCGATCGAGCCGTTGACCAGGTGGGGGTCGGCACCGCCGTCGACGACGATGCCAGCCCCGCCCGTGCCGGTGATCCGGCACTCCTCCACGACAGGGCGGGCCCCACCGGTCACCAGGAGCCCGACGTCGTACGTGCCCCGCACGACGGTCGAGCGCAACACCGCGTTGCAGGCACCCTCGACGGCGATCGCCGGGCCCGTCATGCGGGTGACGGTGCAGCGTTCCACCGTGAGCCAGGACTGGTCGGTGCCGCAGACGCCGTTCCCTCCGGCGTCGGCGACGACGCTGTTGCGCAGCACCATCGTCGCCGAGTCCCGCACCACCACCGCGGAGGTGCGGACCTCGGTGACGCTGCTGTCCCGTACCAGGACGGCAGCCTCGTCGACCGCGATGATCCCCGCGCCGCCGGGGTTGCGAATCTGGCAGCCCGTCACGGACAGGTTCGACGAGGCGCGAGCGTAGATCGCGGCACCCGCCTCCGCCTGTATCTCGCACGTCGCGAGGCGCAACCGTCCACTCGGCACGTCCAGCACCGCGAGGTCCGGGTCGACGCCGGTGAGCGTCAGGCCGTCGAGCACCACGTCCTCGGCCTGCGACACCACGGCGCTGCCGGCGGACGCCGAGACGACGACTGTCCCTGATCCCTGGGCGGCTCGGATGGTGCAGGGCGAGCCGACGGTCAGCGACTCCGGGTAGGTGCCGGGCTCCACGTCGATGATGGCGTCCGGTGGTGCCGCCTGCAGCGCTGCCGCGATGGTGCGGTGGGAGTCCTCGCCGGTGGCGGAGACGGTGAGACGGGGCTGGTTCAACTGGACTGCCGTTCACGATGGGGTCGGCTGGGCGCGAGCAGCGGGATCAACCCGGGGCGGTGGGGTTCGACAGGAGGGCTACCGCCAGCTCCATTTCTGGTTGTTGGCCCCCGTGCAACTCCACAGCTGAACGGCGGTGCCGTTGGCGGTGCTGAAGTCGCGGACGTCGACGCAGCTGCCCGACTGCCGGCCGACGATGTCGTGGGCGGAGTTCAGGGCGAACTTCTGCGCCGAGCCGCCGTTGCAGCGCGCGACCTGGAGGGTGGTGCCGTCGGCGGTGGCGCCCCAGGGCGCGTCCAGGCAGAAGCCGCCGGTCCTGAGCGTGCCGTCGGAGCCGACGCTCCACCGCTGCGCCGCGGAGCCGTCACAGGACCAGATCCGCACCGCCGAGCCGTCCTTGGCCGCGGCCTGGAGGCACTTGCCCGAGTCGTGGCTGGCGATCGGGCGACCGGTCGACGCCGCAGGGCTGGTCGTCTTGCCCGGGGACGGTGTCTGTGCCGGCGTGCCCGGCGGCGGAGCAGGGATGTCCTGCGGCGGGGCCGGGGTGCCCGGTGGCGGGGCCTGCGTGGTACCGCCCGGTGGCGGGGCCACAGCGGTGCCGCCCGGTGGCAGGTTGGGTGTGCCCGTGATCGGCACCTGCGGGGATCCGCTGCCCGCCGACGGCGTGCCCAGCGGTGCGCCCGGCGACGGACTGGAGGTGGAGTTGCCCGCCAGATCCACCTGATTCGCCGGGTTCGGCGGCGCACCCAACGGCAGGCCGCCGTGGGCGGCCGCCCCGGACGTTCCCGGCGTCGCCACCGGGTCACCGTCGGCCGAGCCGCCACGGGGGAGCAGGATCGCCAGGGCGATGACGGGGATCAGGGCCAGGCCGACAGCGACGAGGGCTTTCCCCTGCCAGCGGCCCATGCTGACGACGGCCATCCCGGAGTCGCCGCGCAACCCCGCCAGGAGGTAGGGGCGCGGGATGGCACCCGGCACGTCGTTGGGCTGGCTGTCGCTGTCGGTGGGCACGGCGCTCACGGGTGATCCTTGGTCCGATCGTGGTCGGTTGCGGGGGAAGCGGTCGCCTCGGCGGCGGTCGGCGGGGCGCTGACGTGTTCCGTCCGTCCGATCGGCGTCGGCGCCGAGAGGACCGGCTGCTCCGTGGGGACCAGCGGGGGGTGCGGTGCGAGAAGGGGCTCGACGACGGGCAGGGACGGGCGGGGCGCAGCGGCCGCGACGGCCGGTGTCGCCGGGGCTGTTCGCGTACGGGGAGCCGGCGGGACGATCGGGGTCTGCCGGCCCACACTCTGCGGCGACGACGAACGGGGCGACGCCGTCTGAGTGATCTGCGTGACGCGCAGGTTGCTGCGGACGTCGGCCGGAAGACGTGCGGCGAGCCGGTGAGCCAGGTCGAGCGACTCGGCACCGGACGCGGAGACCACGAACTCGGTGCCGCCCACGACCGTGGGTCGCAGCCGCACCTCGTCCGGGGCGGAGGCGCCGGCCTCGCGCAGCCAGTAACCGCTGCGCACCACCTCCAGGATCCACCGGCCGTCGACCTCCACGACCGGTGAGCCGGTCTCGACGCGCTGTGTCACCGGGCTGATCCACGACTCGACGCGAGGTGCCGGGTCGTTGGTGACATAGGACATCGTCTGCGCCGGGGACCTCGCCCCGATCCCGCCGGCACGGTTCACCGGCACGTAGCACGTCGTGTCGCGGACCCGCACCGGAAGCCCGGCGGTGCGACGTACGGTGACGTGCAGTTCGGTGCTGAGGTGGGTGGCGACCTCGTCGAGCAGGGCGTCCCAGGGGCCGTACGGCATGAGAGTCAGCTGACCCAGGGTGCTCTCGGGCAGGTGGGACAGCCACCGGTACAGCCGTCGCGCGGACGGCGGGCGGCGGTCCGGCTGGCCGACGAGGACCACGACCCGGTCGTTGTCGATCTCGATCGCGAAGGCGGGGTCGTCGCGGGCGACGGACGCCCAGCGCGCGCTCGTCACCCAGTATCCCGCCGGCAGGATCCGGGCCGACAGCCGGCCCGGTCGCCGGCCCGGCCGGCCGGGCAGCGGGGTTCGCCACGGCGGGGTGGGATGGCGGGGCATGTCGAGGACCTTGGTGGCCCTGCCTCCCGGCCGGTGGATGCGCCAGGCTCCCAGACCGGATCTGCTGGCGACGAACAGCGCGCCCGGCGCGACCAGCATGGTCGGCCCCGCCGGGGCGACGACCTCGATTCCGGCCCGATCGGCGAGCCGCTGCGCGACAGCGCCGGCGCGACCTCCGGTCGATGCGAGCCGGATCGACGTCGGGTCCTGCAACTCGCTGCGGATGACCTCGTCGACGAGTTCGGGTGCGATCGGTTCGTCGCCGGCCAGCAGCACCATGTGCCGACCTCGCTCGCGGGGCAGGGCTGCCACCAGGTCACCGGGGAGCCGGTCGTCCGCCCCGATCACCAGGGTGGTCCCGTACCACCGTGCTCGCGCGTCACCCACGTCAAAGGCCTCCTGGGAAAGGGGGTCCCGGCGCGGCCGGCCGGGCGGGGAAGACCCGACGGGCGCCACATTCGCGGGTTCGGCCCTCGACGACCGCCCGACCTGTCGCCGCGATCAGGCCGGAGCAGCGGGTGACTTTCGCTCTCGTCCGCCTCCGGTCTGCTGGTGGCCACGCCGCCACGACACCGCCGGAGCAACGCGATGATCTTCCGGTGGAGAGCGTCGGGGCCTTATCTGAACAAACGGTGAACTGCCGGTGTCGGGAAGGGGGCGACCACGTGAACGTCAGGGGCGCACCGCGAGGTCGCGACCCCGGCCTCCCGCCGCCGCGAAACGTGGCCGAAACCCTCGGCTGACGAGTCGACGTCATCGAGCATCGATCCGCATCCACGTCGTGAGCTGGGGTTTCGTCGATGGTCGGACGGCACGGAGACGATCGGCCCGCGCGGGCGGGTCACCCGCCGACACGAAGCTGTGCCACTCGGGAAATGATCTAGAAACGCGGCACCGCAAGGGTGCCCAGGCGGCGCGGTGTGGCGCCGGCGGAGGGGAGAGGGCCTCTCCCAGGGCCCGGATCCTGCTCCGGCAGCCCGTGTGACCCGCGCCCCGCGGCGTGCTGAACGCGCGCCGTCACCATCGTCAAGGGAGCAAGATGTTCAGGAAAACGCGATGGCTGCTGGCCATCGCCGTCACGGCGACGGCGCTCGGCGCCGTACCGGCGCCGGCCACAGCCGACCCCGGTGAGGCCGCCCTGGCCGGCGCGTCCGACACCGCCGGCGGGACCACCCACACCGTCACCCTCCTGACCGGAGACGTGGTGACGGTCCAGACCACCGGTTCGGGATGCCCGCGGGCCACGGTGCGACCCGCCGACCCCGATGCCGTGATCCGGCAGACCTGCGGGCCGGACGGGCACCTGCACGTGATCCCCGCGAAGGTCGCGGCGAAGGTCGGCGGTCTCCTGGACCCCGACCTGTTCGACGTCAGCGCGCTCATCGCCGACGGCTACGACGACGAGAACAGCGACACGCTGCCCGTCATCGTGCGGTCGGCCACGCAGAACGCGCGCGTCACCGGCCTCGACGACGCGCTGACGTTGCCGAGCATCAACGCGGTGGCCGGCCACGTACCCAAGAAGACGAGCGCCACCGCGAAGCGGGCCGGCGACGCGCTGCTCGCCGGTGCGACGAAGGTGTGGCTCGACCGCAAGGTCCGCGCGACCGCGCTCACCGGCGGTGGCCACGGCGCGGCTCCCGGTCGTGGCCTCGACCGGAACCTGGGCCAGATCGCCGCGCCGGAGGCGTGGAAGGCCAGCTACACCGGCAAGGGCGTCCGGGTCGCGGTCCTCGACTCCGGCGCCGACTTCACCCACCCCGACCTGGTCGGCCGGGTGGTCGACCGGGCCGACTTCACGGTCGAGGGCGGTGACGCCGTCGACCACATGGGACACGGGACGCACGTGGCGTCGACAATCGCCGGCACCGGCGCCGCCGCGAACGGTGACCGCCGCGGGGTGGCACCGGACGCCAAGCTGGTGATCGGCAAGGTTCTCGACGACCACGGCTTCGGCGACGACTCCGGCATCATCGCGGGCATGGAGTGGGCCGCCTCCCGGGCTGACGTCATCAACATGAGCCTCGGCGGTGAGGACGGTGACGACGGCAACGACCCGCTGTCGCTGGCCGTCGACGCGCTGAGCCGGTCCAGCGGCGCGCTGTTCGTCATCTCCGCCGGCAACAGCGGCGCCGCCATCTCCTCGCCCGGCTCCGCGGCGACCGCCCTCACCGTCGGCGCGGTCGACGGTGACGACAAGCTCGGCTACTTCTCCAGCCGTGGGCCGCTGGTCGGCGGGAGCGTGGCGAAGCCCGAGCTCGTCGCACCGGGCATCGACATCATCGCCGCCCGCGCCGCCGGGACGAACCTGCAGGACCCGATCGACCAGTACTACGAGGGCTCCACCGGCACGTCGATGGCCGCCCCGCACGTGGCCGGCGCCGCCGCCCTGCTCGCGCAGCGGCACCCGGACTGGACGGGTGCGCAGCTCAAGGCCGCTCTCGTCGGCGCCGCCGACCCGCTGGCCGGCAACGACCCGTACGCGGTCGGCGCGGGACGGCTCAACGCTCTCCGGGCCCTCGACGGCCCGGTCAGCAACCAGCCGGTGGTCAACCTCGGCACCTTCGCCTACCCGCAGTCCGGCGTCAGCGAGACGACGCTGACCTGGAGCGGCGACAAGACGCCGGCGACCGTCAACCTCGATCTCGACGTGACGGTCACCGCCCACGACGGCGCTCCGGTGCAGCGCGGCGCGGCGTCGCTGTCGTCGTCCCGGCTGGCGCTCAAGCGCGGCGGCCCGGACGGCGTGAGGCTCCGGCTCAACCGCCCCGCCCTGGCCGACCACCCCGGCTACTACGTGGCCACTGTCACCGCTCGCGGCCCCGGCCACAAGCTGGTCTCGACCACCCCGGTGAGCTTCTACGTCGAGCCTCCCACCTACGACCTGACGATCCACACCAAGCCCATCCCCGCGGTGCGGGAGGACGCGGACAATTCGGTCTTCGTCGAGGTGACCAACCTGAAGGACCCGCTGATCTACGCCGGCATGGTTGCCGGAGCGCCGGGCGACACCCTCACGGTGCGGGTGCCGGCCGGGCGGTACGCGTTCATCGGCGCGTACATCTCGTACTACGGCGGCTGGACCACCGAGCAGCAGGCGGCGGTCGTCGGCAGCACCGACGTCACGGTGACGGGCGCCCGTAGCCTGACCCTCGACCCGGCACAGGCCCGGCCCGTGCTCGCGAAGGTCGACGGCGTCTCCGCCAACCCCTTCCAGGTCGACTACACCATGCTCCGGACCGCCGCCAACGGTTCCTCGTGGCTGAGCCAGGTCAACGGCGTCGGCCCCGCGGCGAAGGTGTCGGTGGGGGAGCTGCCGCAGCCCGGCATCGGCTCCCAGCGGGCCTGGTCCGCCGTCAGCCTGGAGTCGCCGGCCGCGGTAACCACCCCGTACCACTACTACCTCGTGCACGAGTACCCGAAGGGCGTGCCGGCCGACCCGGCGTTCCGGGTCACCGCGGCCGACCGGGCCAAGCTGGCCCGGATCGACGAGCGGTTCCACCAGGTCGACCTGGAGTCGATGGAGACCCAGCTCCTGCGCGGCGGGTACACCGAGGACGGGATCCCGGTGGCGCAGACCTCCGAGGGCGGCCTGACGGGGAACCGCACCGACTACCTCTCGCCCGGTGTCGTCTGGCGCGACCACGGCACGTACGGCGGCACGCCGGCCCACGAGCCGCCGCGCACCTACCTGCCGGGCAGCCAGCAGACCAAGATCTGGGCGCGTCAGCCACTGCACCCCGGCTGGTCCGACAACCCGGCCGGCACCGGCTACGGATGCGCGAGCAACCCGACCGCTCCGTCGCGGACGCGCGGCAACCTGCACGTCGACCTCGTCACGTTCATCGACCAGCACGACCGCGTCGACTGCCTCCGGGGCAAGCTGATCGGGGTGACCCGCGACCTGGCCCTCTACCGCGACGGCAAGCTGGTCGCCAAGGGCAGCGGCCCGTACGCCGACTTCGGTGTGCCGCAGCAGGCGGCCGACTACCGGCTGACCTACGACGTCGACGCGAGCCTGCTGCTGCCCGTCTCCTCCCGGACCAGCACCACGTGGACGTTCCGGTCCGCCGGACCGTCGGGAACCGGAAGCGTGGCACTGCCGCTGCTCGCGCTCGACTACGCGCTGCCGTTGGACCTCGCCAACCACCCCACGGGTGGCACGGCGGAGTTCACCGTCCGGCAGTCCCGCGTCCTGTCCGCGCAGAAGGTGACCACCTTCCAGGTGTGGACCTCCACTGACGACGGTGGCACCTGGCAGACGGCCCGGGTCACCCGCAGCGCAGACAGCTACCGGGTCGAGCTGCCCACGGTGAAGACCGGCAAGGCCGTGTCGCTGCGGGTGAAGGCGGAGGGCGACGCCGGTAGCGGCATCGATCAGACGATCATCCGGGCGTACCAGGCCGGCTGACCGTCGCGCCCGGTGCGGCCGACCCGACAGTCGGCCGTACCGGGCCCATCGGCACCCACCGCGTGCCGTGCGTTCCTCCCCGCCACGAGATCACGATTTGGACGTCGGTTGAACCGAAAACGTCCGGCGATCGACGTGCAGATGGCAACTCGTGTGCGACGTGGCACTCCCGGACGACCGGGAGCGCCGCGGCGCGGACCCCGAAACCCGCGACCCGGGGCGTCGGTCGAACTGGAGGAACGCTTGTCAACACGACACATGCGATGGACAGCCGGTAGACGAAGGACACGGCGCGCGCTCGTCCTCGCGACGGTCGCCCTGCTCGGTCTCGTCGCGCAGCCGGCGGCGGCGCACGCCGCCCCATCGGTGGCCACTGTGGACACTCAGGTGACCACGGAGGCGGCGGCCAAGGGCAGCACCACGTTCCTGGTCTACCTCAAGGAGCGGGCGCACCTGGACCAGGCGGCGAAGGTACGCGGTGCCGACGCCCGGGCGACCGAGGTGCACCACCAGCTCAGGGACACCGCCGATCGCACCCAGGCGGGCCTGCGCAACCTGCTGCGCACGAAGCGGGCCGCGTACACCCCGTACTGGATCGCGAACGCCATCCAGGTGACCGGCGATCGTGCGCTGCTCGACGCGATCGCCGCCCGCTCCGAGGTGGCGCGGATCGAGCCGGTACGCCAGTACCCGGTGGTCAAGCCGACGCCCGGCACGGAAGCCAAGGTCGCCACGGCCGCGGCCGAATGGGGCGTCACGAACATCGGGGCGGACCGCGTCTGGGACGAGTTCGCTGACCGGGGCGAGGGCATCGTCGTCGCCAACATCGACGGCGGGGTCCAGTACGACCACCCGGCACTTGTCGACACGTACCGGGGCAACAACGGTGACGGCACCTTCACCCACGACTACAACTGGTACGACCCGTCCGGGGTCTGCGGCGGCGACGCGCCCTGCGACACCGCCGGCCACGGCACCCACACCATGGGCACCATGGTCGGTGACGGCGGTGCCGGCAACCAGGTCGGCGTCGCGCCGCGCGCGACATGGATCGCGGCGAAGGCCTGCGAACGGGCGTTCTGCTCCAACAGTTCTTTGATGCTCGCCGGTCAGTGGATGCTCGCCCCGACCGACCGCAACGGCCAGAACCCGCGGCCCGACCTGCGGCCGGACGTGGTCAACAACTCGTGGGGCGGCGGCCAGGGCGACCTGTGGTACCAGCAGGTGGTCGACGCGTGGCGCGCGGCCGGCATCTTCGCGGCGTTCGCCGCGGGCAACGAGGGCCCGGACTGCAACACCGCCAACTCACCGAGTGACTACCCCACGTCGTACGCCGTCGGCGGGTACAACGCCGCCAACCAGGTCTACGAGTACTCCAGCCGGGGCAGCTCCGGGGCCGACGGTGGGATCAAACCGAACATCTCCGCGCCCGCAGAGAACGTCCGGTCCACCTGGCCCGGTAGCGGATACGAGACGATCAGCGGCACCTCGATGGCCACCCCGCACGTCTCCGGAGCGGTGGCGCTGATCTGGTCCGCCGCGCCGAGCCTGCGCGGTGACGTCGCGGCGACCGAGAAGCTGCTCAACGAGACCGCCACGGATGTCGACGCGACCGAGTGTGGTGGCACGGCCGCCAACAACAACGTCTTCGGTGAGGGGCGGCTGAACGCCTACCAGGCGGTGCTGAAGGCACCCCGGGGCGCTGTCGGGCGGGTCAGCGGCACCGTCACCGACGCCGCTACCGGTGCGCCCCTGGCTGGCGTCGCCGTCGCTGCCGGTGACGTGCACGCGACGACCGGTGCCGACGGCGGCTACGCGCTCGCACTGCCGGACGGCACGTACTCGGTGACCGCCCTCAAATACGGTTACGGGAGCCGGACCGCGACGGTGACGGCCGTCGCCGGCCGCTCGCACACCGAGAACTTCGCGTTGGCGCCGCAGCCGGTGGTCACGGTCTCCGGAAGGGTCACCGACGGCTCCGGCCACGGCTGGCCGCTCTACGCCAGCATCGAGGTCGGTGGTCGTCCCGGCGGGCCGGTCTTCACCGACCCGATCACCGGCAAGTTCTCGTTCACCGTGCCGGCCGACACCACGTACGCCGTCGGCACGACGGTGCGCTACTCCGGTTACCGGAAGGTCTTCAGCACCGTACGGGTGACGGATGAGGCCAAGACGCTCAACATCAAGGTCCCCGTCGATCACGGCTGCACCGCCGCGGGCTACTCGGGAAGCTTCTCCGCGCCGCTGGTGGACACCGAGACCTTCGACGCGGCCACCGTTCCGGCGGGCTGGTCGGTGCGGGACCGGACCACGTCCCCGGCCTGGGCGTTCGACGACCCCGGTCACCGGGGCAACAACACCGGCGGCAGCGGCAACTTCGCCGTCGCCGACAGCTTCCGGCAGGGCAGCGAGCCCCAGGATTCCGATCTCGTCTCCCGGACGTACGACCTCAGCGGCACGCGCGCCCCCTACCTGCGGTTCAACAGCGATCTGCTGGCCACCAGCCCGGAGGACATGGGCGACGTCGACCTCTCCCTCGACGGCGGCACCACCTGGCAGAACGTCTGGCACGGCGACGACTACCGGACGGGCCCGAGGCAGGAGGTGGTCCCGCTGGAGGCGGCCGCGGGCGCGGCGAACGTCACGCTGCGGTTCCGCTACCAGGGCTACTACGGCTGGTGGTGGGGAGTGGACAACGTCGAGGTGGTCGACCGGGTCTGCGTACCGACGCCGGCCGGGCTGGTGGTGGGCTTCGTCACGGACAAGAACACCGGCAGTGGGCTCGTCGGTGTGAGCGTGGCCAGCCCGGCCGCACCGCAGCAGCGGGCGGTCACCGAGGCGACGCCGCAGGACGCGAGCATCGGCGACGGGTTCTACTGGCTCACGACCAGCCTCACCGGAACGCACGCGTTCGAGGCCGCCAAGCGGCCCTACCAGGCGGTGGCCAAGGACGTCACGGTGGTCGCGGACAAGACGACCAGGGCGAACATCGCCCTCACGGCGGGACGCGTCACCGTCAACCAGAGCAGCATCGAGATGAACCAGCCGTACGGCGGCACACGGTCCACCACCGTGACGGTCAAGAACACCGGCAGCGCCCCCGCCACCGTCGAGGTGCTGAAGCGGGCCGGTCAACTCGACGCGCTCACCGCGCAGAAGGGGACGCCGCTGATCGAGCAGCGGGTCGCCGGTGTGACCAACTCCCGCACCGGCGTGTCCGCCGGGTCGATGGCCTCGGTCAGCCAGCCCTCGGGCGGTGACCCGGCGTGGAGCAGGATCGCGAACACCCCGGCGCCGATCTACGACAACGCCGCCGTCACCTTCGGTGGCAAGGTCTACTCCCTGGGTGGACAGGGCGCGGAGCGGTCGCTCTGGCGCTACGACCCCGACACCAACGTCTGGACTGCGCTGGCCGAGATGCCCAGGGGCCGCATCCAGCCCTCAGCGGCGGTGGTGGACGGCAAGATCTACGTGCTCGGTGGCTGGTCCGCCACGGGTGCCCCGATTCCGACCGTGGACGTCTACGACCCGACGGCGGGCACCTGGAGCACCCTGGTCGGCGTGTTGAGCCCGGCGCCGCGAGCGGCGGCCGGCACGGCGGTCGTCGGCGGCCGGATCGTCCTGGTCGGCGGCTGCGTCGACAGTGACTGCGCCGAGTCGGACGATGTGCTGGTCTTCGACCCGACCAGCCGTACGTTCAGCAGCGGGGCCCGATACCCGGTGACCGTGTCCTTCGTGTCCTGCGGTGGCATCGGCAATGGTGTCTACTGCGCCGGTGGCACCAACGGGCAGACCCTGCGCAGCACCTACGGGTACGACCCGGCCGTGGACGCCTGGACGCAGTTGCCGGACCTGCCCGTCGAGGTGTGGGGCGCACAGACCGCCGTCGCGGGCGGAGCACTGATCCTGTCCGGTGGGCTCAGCAGCGACTCGACCAGCGTCACCAACCGGACCGTGGCCTACGACCCCGGCACCCGCATCTGGAAGCAGCTGCCCAACGCGCAGGTCGCCGCGTTCCGTGGTGCCATGGCGTGTGGGCTGTACAAGATCGGTGGTGTCCGGCCCGCCGGGAGGCTCAGCGACGCCGAGCACCTGGGCGGATTCGGCGGCTGCGACACGGTGGACGCCCCGTGGCTGGCGACGACGCCGGCGGCCTTCACCCTGGCGGCGGGGGAGTCGAAGAAGATCACGGTCACCGTGACGGCCGCCCCCGAGGCCGGTATCAGCCAACCCGGCACCTACCGGGCCGAGTTCGGTCTGCTGACGGACACCCCGTACCCGGTGCCCGCCGTCGACGTCGCCGTCGGTGTCTCCGTCCCCGCGGACTGGGGGAAGATCCAGGGCACCGTCACCGGTGAGAGCTGTGCCGGGCAACGGCTGCCGCTGGCGGCCAGCGTCCGTCTCAACCTCGCCGGAACGGGCGGCAAAACCGGTTACACGGTGCTGGCGGACAGCCAGGGACGCTACGTCCACTGGCTGCCGGCCGGGACGTACCAGGCGGTGGTCAGCAGGGACGGCTGGACTTCGGTCGCCAAGCGGCGGACGGTCGAGGCCGGGATCACCCTGACGTACGACGTCGCCCTGGCGCCGGCGACGCCGTGCGGCAGCCGGCTGGGTGGAATCTGATACGCCCGGTTACCTGACGGCGATGGCCGCCTACCCCACGGGGTCGGCGGCCATCGCCGTCTCGTCCGCTGGGCAGGTTCCGCATCGGCGACCGTCGCTACCTTCGGCGCATCTTGGTGGCCCCGCAGGCCGTTGACCTGCCATGTGATCTTTGCGACACGAGACTGTTGTGAACTTTCCGCAGCTGCGTCGCGTCGAGAGGGGCGTCGAGTTTCCCTGCCGGAGGATCAAATTGCGCAGCCAGTCGCAGCCCTTGTTGCCGTATCCGGATGAATCAGGTGCCCACCGGGCCGGGTCGCCGGTCATCAAGGAGCTGAACTCCCTACGACTGCCGGTTCTGGGTGGAATCTGGACAGCGGCGATAACGCTTTTCGCGTACGAGCCGATCGCCACGTCGATCGCCCGCGTCGTCCGGGGCGACCGCCATGCCAACCCCGTCGAAGAGCTGCTCGAACTGGCCATGGCCGGCGTGTTCGGTGATGACGAACAGTGGCTGCGGCTCGCGCGAACCTCGGAGCCCCAACGAAAGTTCGGGTGGCGGAAACAGCGCACCACCTCCACATTTCTCCAGCAGGATCCGCTGCATTCGACAGCCGTCTACACCATCGTCGTGTACAGCCTCATGCGCGCCCAGGAGTTGTTCGGCCGACGGCTCACCGACCGTGACCGAGAGGCCTATTGCCGCGATGCGACGCAGGGCATCGGCGCGGTACTGGCCCCTCGCGGGCGAGTCCCGCAGAGCTATGAGGAACTGCGATTCCACTACAGCCTGATCGTCGAGCGGCAGTTGAAATTCGACACCCGGTTCACCGAGCTGTATGAGAAGTCCCGCGATCGCGACATCGCTGGCACGCCGTTGCGGGATCTGACCGTCCTGGCCGCCCGCGCGCTTCCGTCGGCAATGCTGGGTGTGCTCCAGCTGACCGAGATCCCGGGCGACCTGATGCCGCAGACGACGGCCGACCGCCGGTTCGACGCGCGATTCTGACGACGGGGTGACGCGCGTCACCGCCCCGCATTCCCAGCCCGCACATGTCGGCAGCTGCCCGGGATCTCACGTGTGACGAGTGGCGAACACGGCACGACGAGGATGTAACCGTTGGGTGAACGCGGGTCGAAGTTCCTCCGCGTACGCCAGTGTTTGTGTTGGTTGTGTAAAGTTTTCGTCTTCCGACCGCACCCCGACCGTATGCTGCATCGAAGCTTCCGGCGACCCCCTGAGGGTCCATCGTGGGAGCGACAGATGATGGCAATTGGGGAGGCGGTTCGTTGTTGCTGGAACTCAGCGACGCCGGCCGGGCTTTGGACAGCGACGTTCGTGGCGAGGGTCAGCCAGACGAGTCAGTGCTGGCGACGGCCCGGATGCGTATGGTCTACGCGGAGCATTCCGACGCGCTCTTCCGTTTCCTGCTTCGCCTGAGCTGGGGCGAGCGGCAGCTGGCGGAGGACCTCCTGCAAGAGACGATGCTGCAGGCCTGGCGGCACTTTGATCGTCTGCCCACGTCGTGGGAGTCGACCCGCCGCTGGCTGTTCATCGTCGCCCGCCGGATCGCCATCGATGCCGCCCGCGCCCGTCAGGCCCGCCCGGTCGAGGTCGGCTTGCAGGATATCGGCGACCTGCCCGCCAACGACGACATCACCGACTCGGTGGTGGCCGCACAGACGATCCGTCGGGCGATGCCGAAGTTGACCCCGGCGCACCGTGCCGTGCTCATTGAGCTGTACCACCGCGGGCGCTCCACCGGCGAGGCGGCGCGGCGGCTCGGCATACCGGAGGGAACTGTGAAATCCCGGGCGTACTACGCCTTGCGAGCACTGCGTGCCGCAATTGGCCGAACCACCGTCGACTGACAGTCTGTAACCGACTTTCCCTGCGCCGCTGCTTACCTGACTCGCCCCCGACACGTAGAGTGTTGCTGTTCAGCAACTCGCCCGGACCTGCGCCGCCTACACCGGCCTGGGTCAACGAAGCAGATCAGGCACGCCAATGACGGACGACGGCCTTGAGGTCATGTGTGACCGCTGCGGGCCATACCTGCTGGGTGAGCTGCCCCCGGATGCCGTCGTGGACTTCGAGGCGCACCTGCTGGACTGCCGTCGTTGCCAGCGGGAGTGCGAGGAGTTGGGCCCGCTGATCAGCGTCATGCTGGGGCTGGGGCCCGACGACGTCACCGAGCCGCCGGGCGGCCCGCCGCTGACCGGCCGTCGTCGTTACCCGGGCAGGTCGCTGAGACCCGGCGTGTTCCGCCGGCTGGGTCGGTTCTGCCCCGGGCCGGGCCACCCCCCGCAGTCTCGGTGGTTGGGTCATCCAGATCCGTGATCGGGGCACCGGCTGGGTGACGGACGCGCCGCTGGTCCAGGTGGTCGTGTCGTCATGCCCGGTGGCGCCTCATCGGCTCCACTTCTGGTTGTCGGTGCCCATGCACGTCCACAACTGCAGCCGGGTCCCGTTAGCGGTCTTCTTGTCCTTCACGTCCACGCACTTGTCGGCCTTCTTGTTGACGATGTCGTGCGCCTTGTTCAACGCGATCCGCTGCGAGGAGCTCCCGTTGCAGGTACTCAAGATGATCTTGGCGCCGTCCGCGGTCGAGCCCCCCGACACGGTCATGCACCGGCCGAACGCCCGCAGCGTTCCGTCGCTGTAGGCCGTCCACGCCTGGTTCGGACCGCCGTTGCACTCCCAGATCTGCAACTGGGGGTTGCTCGTGTACGCGCCGTCGGTCACGTCGATGCACTTGCCGCTGGCATGGCTGTAGATCTGGACAGCCCCGGTCAGCGGCGTCGCACCCGCCGGCGTCGTACTGGTAACCGGCGGTTTCGTCTCCTGCTGGGTTCCGCCGGAGGTCGTGCCACCGCCCGAGGTCGTGCCGCCACCGGAGGTCGTCCCACCACCGGACGTCGTGCCGCCACCGGAGGTCGTGCCGCCACCGGAGGTCGTGCCGCCACCGGAGGTCGTGCCGCCACCGGAGGTCGTGCCGCCACCCGAGGTCGTCCCGCCCTGAGCCAACACACCCTCCGGCGCCTGCTGCGCCGGGGCGTCAGCCTCGCCGGGCGTACGCGACGGACCGCCCGCCGCAGTGGTGGGTCGGGGGCCCGGCAGCCGCGAGTCGCGCTGGTAATCGGCGAGGTAGGCCTCGGTCAGGGCGATGAAATCGCGTACCGCGGGGGAGTCCGGGACGCCGCCGGCACGCTGCACCGCCTCGGGTCCCCACTGAAACGCCGCGAGCGCCTTCTGGTACGGGTCGCCCTCGCCCACCTGATCCAACTCCTCGACCAGGCGGCACATCACCACGCCGAGCGCGGCGATGGCCTGCTGCGGATACCACGGCGAGGTGATCGCGGCATTCGGCGCGTACTCAGCCCACACGGTGGGGTTGAACTGCGCGATGCCCTGCGTCCCGTCGGCGCCGAACAGATTCGGGTTGAACGCCGAGGCGGCCATCAGCTGGGCGGCGATCCGCGTCGGGGGCACCGCCACGCAGGTCTTGCCAGCAGCCAGGATCGCCGGCAGGTACGCGTCCGGCACCGGGACCGCCGGCGTGCCCGCGGTCGGCGCGACACCGCCCACCGGGCCCGGCGACCTGTCGGTGCGGCGGAACTCGGGCTGACGGGCGTACCAGGCGGCGTAGCCGGCCACCGTGCCGACGTACTCCTCGGCGTGATCCGGTACCCCGTCGGCGTCGCGTACGGCCGGCACCCCCGAGTGGTACGCGGCCAGCGCCATCCGCCACTGCTCACCCTTCGCCGTGTGACGGACCTGGCCGGAGAGGTCACACATGTAGTGGGCGAGCGCCACGATGTTCGCCGTCGGGTCCTCCCGTCGCGCCGCGGCACCGGGCTTCCAGTCGGCCCACACCGCGTCGCTCAGACCGGCGACACCCTTGCCCCCACGCTCGGAACGCGCGGCCGGATCGAACCCCGACTCGGCCATCACCTGCCCGGCGAGTCGGGCCGGGGAGAGTGTCGGGCAGGCGAGCGCGGCCGCGGAGATCGCCTGAACCTGACTCGCCGGGACCGCCCGGCCGGTGCGGATCCCGTCGTCACCGAAACCGAAGCCGGAGATCGCCGCCACCCCCGACGCCGCGGACAGCGACAGCAGCACGGTGGCCGTGGCGATCCGCCGCCCCGGGGCGTCCAGCCACGCCAACCCGCGCCCGCCCGCAGGGAGCGGGTCCGGGCGGCGTCGAGCGCGCAGGGGCCCGTCGACGAACAGCCTGCGCAGCTTCGACCCACTACCAGCGCCGGGCATCGATCGCATTCTGGTTGTTCCTCCCTGCGGGCGGGCAGTCTCCGGATGCACGACGGCCCGCAGAGCGTGACGGTTCACCGGCCGGACGAATTGCTTTCGGACCAATGTCGCCGTGGGACCGGGCGGTGACGTGGTTCGTCGAGCCTGGGCGGATCGCGTACGGTCTTGCCCGTTCCGGCGGGTGGATGTTCGGCGAGGGATGGTGCGCGATGGGCAGGCGAGTCGGGAGCCGACGTGGTCGACACGGGAACCTGCGGGTGCTCCCGGTCGGCGCCGGTGTCAGTCGGCTGCGCGTCGGCCTGGTGCTACCGCTGCTCGGCCTCGCCGCTCTGCTGGGGCCACTGCCGATGGTGACGGCGGCGTCGGCCGCGGCGCCGCCGAGCCCCGGAGTGTCCGGGCCGGCCGGCAGCGTCGCCGCCGCGGCCAGCGTCGCGCCGACCCCGGGCACATCGCGGTACTACGTGGTCGGAGCGCCCCGGGATGGCCAGCGCGAGTACCTGTACCAGATCGCGGTGCAGACGCTCGGCGACGGCAACCGCTACCGGGAGATCTTCGAGCTCAATCAGGGCCGCCCCCAGCCGGACGGCGCCCGCCTCACGGACCCGCTGGCGGCGCTGCGACCCGGCTGGGTGCTCGAGTTGCCGGCCGACGCGGAGGGCACTTCGGTGCAGGTCGGCCCGCTCCCGACACCGCCGGCGACCCGGTCGGTCGAGCCGACCGCTGGCAGCGCCGCAACGAGCGCAACGCCGTATCTCATCGGTGCCGCGGTCCTGGTGGCGGTCGGGCTCGCCGTGGGGCTGTGGCTGCTGCACAGTCGCCGCCGGGCCCGCACGCCCCGACCGGCCACCGCTCCGGCTCCGGTCACGCCCCCGACGGTCGACGCCGCTCCGCTCGACACCGCGACGAGCCAGGCCGACACCGCGACGAGCCAGGCCGATACGGTGCCGAATCAGGTCGATGCCGGGCTGAGTCAGGCCGATACGGTGCCGAATCAGGTCGATGCCGTGCCGAGCCAGGTCGATGCCGTGCCGAAGCAGCTCGATGTCGTGGTGCGGCAGGTTGACACCGCAGCTGTTGTGCCCGCCCAACCGGTGTCGGCGATGGGGGAGTCGAGGCGCGCCGTCGTCAACCTCGAGTCGTTGACGGGTGCCCCACCGGACCGGCTCGACGTACGCCTGATCGGCGTCGCCACCGGCTTCGCCGCCGGCGTACCCTGCGCGTGGCTTCGGGACGAGCCGTTCCCGGCCGCGACGCTGCCGCTCGCCCTCGGCCGCCAGGGCGGACGGCGCTTCGTCGCCGACCTCGCCGCCGCCCCCGACATCCTCACCATCACCGGCACACCGTCGGCCGCGCACCGGCAGGCACGCGCGATGGCCGAGCAACTCCACGCGGGCGGGTTGATGGTGACCGTCGTCGGCGACCTGTTCGGCGCCGACCTTCCGCAGGGATTCCGACAGGTTGCCGCCTTCCCGACCGCCGAGCCCGACATCGCGCGACTGCCCGGGCCGGGCATCATCGTCAGTGGCGGCCTCAGCGGCGTGGAGTTGACCACCGCGCGGGGCCTGGCCGCACGCACCGGCCACCGGGTCGTACCGGTGCTGGTCGGCGAGGTGGTGCGGACCCGCTGGTCAGTTCGGGTCACTGAGCCGCAACCCTGACCCCGGCCACGCGGACGGCCGGAGGCCGACCGCCCGGGGTGAGGCCGGTTGCGGTGAGAATTGAACCAACGGGCCTACCGCAGCGTCGTCGGGTAGGGCGACTCTGCGGCGTGACCCACAGCGTCGCCTTGCGAGCACACCGCGAGGCGAAGGAGACCGTCTGTGACGGCGAAGGTACGGGCCTTGTCCAGCGTGCTGGGCTGTGTCGCCCTGATGGCTGCCCTGACGCAGGCGGGCGGAGCGGACGAGCTGCCCGGCGGGACGGTGTCGGCGTCCCGCCCGATGCCCGTTGCGGTGGTGTCGACCCCCACACCGTCCACGACCGACGGGCCGACGCAGAACGACGCGTTCGTCAAGTACTACACGGTGGGCACCGGTCAGGACAGCCCGGAGACCCTGGCCGCGATCGCCAAACGGCTCCTCGGCACCGCCAACCGGGCTGAGGAGATCTACCAGCTCAACGTCGGCCGAGCACAACCGGACGGCCAGGCGCTCACCGAGTCGAGGCAGCTGCGCGCCGGCTGGTCGCTGATCATGCCGTGGGACGCGATCGGGGACGGCGTACAGGTCGGTCAGGTCCCCACCGGAGCGCCCGCCGGTGGCACGCCCTCGCCGCCGCCGCCCCCGGCACCCCCGCGCAGCGGGCCGAAGTCGGGGCCGTGCGCCAACTCCCTGCCGACGCGGACGGACGCGGGGTGGGCCCAGGATCGGATGACGCCCGATCAGGCATGGGGTCGTACCCGTGGCGACGGCGTGCTGGTCGCGGTGGTCGACTCGGGCGTGGACGGGCGCACCCCGGCACTTGGCGGGCGAGTCGCGGTGGGGGCGGACATCCCGGCCGGTAGCGGTCGCGGCGACATCGACTGTCTCGGCTCGGGCACCGCGATGGCGAGCATCATCGGCGCCCGTGTGCCCACAACCGACGAACGGGGCACTCCGCTGATCGGCATCGCGCCCGAGGCGATGATCCTGCCGCTGCGGGTGGTGGGGGAGACGCCGCAGTCGAGCCCGGCCGACGCCGCCACCGCGATTCAGGTCGCGGTGTCCGCGGGCGCCCGGGTGATCGCGCTCGGCTCTTTCGTGGACCTCTCCGACGCCGCGGTGGTAGCGGCGGTCCGCCAGGCGTCCGACCATGACGTCGTTCTGGTGGCTCCGGCCCCGGCAGCCTCCGACGCGTCGAGCGCCCCCACCGGACCGGACACGGTGTTGCGCGTCGGTGGGTTCGGCCCCGAGGGGCAGCCGGCGGCGAGCTACCAGCCCGGTGGGGTGGATGTGGCCGCACCGGGGATCGACGTGGCTGCCGTCGGGGCCAACGGCTCGGGGATGCGCTCCGGCAGCGGCTCCCAGTACGCGGTCGCGTTCGTCGCCGGCGCGGCGGCCCTGGTCCGCTCCGCCTACCCCGATCTGAAGGCCGCGCAGGTCGTCAACCGCATCAAGGCGACCGCCGACCACGCCGGACGTACCGACCCCGATCCGGTCACCGGGTGGGGGATGGTCAACGCGAACGCTGCGGTCACGACGGCGCTCGCCGCGGAGGCGAAGCCCGCGCCGCGCGACGGCGGTGGCGCGCCGACCGGGCGGATCCTCAGCGTCGCCCTGCTGGTGGTGTCCGGGCTCGCCGGGGCGGCGCTGCTGTTCCGGCGTCCGTCCCGGCCGGAAGCCACCGGCGACACGGCGGCCACCGACCCGCCCGCCGGGCCGGTGGTTTCGGCCACGAAACCGGGCGGAATCGATACGGACCTGGGCCGCACCGCCGATCGGGTGCGCGGTGTGTACCACGTGGACGCGCTACCCGACCTCGCTCAGCCGGGCCCTGTCGACGACGGCATCATCGCCGGCGGAGCCCCGGCCGGGAACGATGCGCAGGCGCGGGCGGCTGCCACCGGTACGCCCGGGTCACGCCCGACCGGCTCCGCCGCCCGCGGATGATCCGGCCCGGCCGCGCGCTCGCGTGCGCGCTCCTGGCGGCGGTGCTGCTGCCCGGCGTCACCGCCACCGTGCTGTCGGACCCGGCCCACGCTGGCGCCGCGGGGGTGGTCGAGGAACAGGTCCTGGCGGCCCGGGTGACCGCCGAACCGCCGCCGTTGCCCAAGGTGACCAAAGGCTGCGTGGGTCCATCACCGACGGTGGCCGAAACCCCGCCATGGGCGGTACGTCGGATGGTTCCGTCGGCGGTCTGGCCGTTGACCAGAGGCGACGGCGTGGTGGTGGCGGTGATCGACAGCGGGGTGAGCGCCGGGGCCACCGGGCTGAGCGGCGCGTTGCGCAACGGCACCGACGTCACGAGCTCCGGTCGCGCCGACCGCGACTGCGTCGGTCGGGGAACCGCACTGGCGGGGATCGTGGCGGCGCGACCGATCACCGGCAGCGGCTTCGTCGGGGTCGCCCCCGGCGCGACGATCGTGCCGATCCGGGTGGTGAACAACAAGGGCGAGGTACCCGACGGGGCACTGGCCGCCGGCATCCGGGCGGCGACGGCGGCCAAGGCCGACGTCATCCTGATCGGCTTCGGCACCGAAACCCCGACCGCGGATCTGCGCCGCGCGGTACGGGAGGCGATCAGCCGCGACATCGTCCTGGTCGCCTCGATCTCCGCGGAGAAGGCGACCGGCACCCAGAGCCCGGCACCCTGGTATCCGGCCTCCGACCCCGATGTCCTGGCGGTGGGTGGGTTCGACCTCACGGGCGTACCGACCGAGCAGGTCGCACCGGAAGCCGGCGTCGATCTGCTTGCCCCCGGAGCCGCAGCGGTCAGCCTCGCACCGAAGGGCCCGGGCCACTATTCGGTGACGGGGCCGGCGGTCGCGGCGGCGCACGCGGCCGGGGCGGCGGCTCTGGTGCGCGCCTACTATCCGAACCTGTCCCAGGCGGAGGTCCGGCACCGGCTGGAGTTGGCAGCCGAACACCCGCTCGGCACCTGGCCCGTCTCCCCGGTCGGGTACGGCACCCTCGATCTGTACAAGGCCATCACCGCTGTGGAATTGCGGGAGGCGACACTGCCCACCCAGGCGCCGGTCACCCCGGTGCTGCCGGCCGTCCCCCCGATCGATGCGCGGAACGTGATCGCCGCTGTGGTGGCCGTCGGTGTGATCGGGCTGGCCGGCATCGCGCACCTGTCGATGGTCACTGTCCGCCGGGGTCGCCGCCGCCGCTGGCGGGCGTGACGGCGGGTGGCCTCAGGCCAGCGCGGTGCCCGCCGGATTCGACGGGCACCGCGGGCGGGGCTCAGACGGTCACCGGCTGCTCCTGCGGCGGAATCCACGGGGTCTGGATCAGGCGGGCGCCGCGCCGCGTGCAGAGCAGCGCGCGGCCGGGCGGAAGGTGCCGGGCCTTGGTGTTGCCGAGCAGCGGCCCCTCGTTCGGGGGGCAGGAGAGCGCCAGGTCCGGGCTGTTCGTCTCCTGCAACCGCCTGATCAGCGGGTCCATCGACATGCGGATCACGTTCGACGCACCCCGGGTCAGCACCAGGTGGAAACCGATGTCCGCCCCCTGGGACAGGTACGGCAGCAAGGGCAGCAGCGGACTCTCGTGTCCGGCGAGCAGGTCGTAGTCGTCGACCAGGACGAACAGACGCGGCCCGGTCCACCAGTCCCGCCGGCGCAGCTGCTCCGGCGTGATGTCACTGCCCGGCACTCGGGGCGCCAGACCTGCCACCGCGTCGGCCACCGTCGCCTTGGTGGAATCCGCGGAGACGGAGTACCCCAACCGGTACTCCTGCGGCACGGAGTCGAAGAGCTGCCGACGGTAGTCGACGATCAGGATCCGGGCCTCTTCCGGGGTGTACCGGGTCGTCACCGCCCGGGCGAGGTGGCGGAGCAGGTTGGTCTTGCCGCTCTGGCTGTCGCCGAGCGAGGTCAGGTGCGGCAGTTCGGCGAAGTCGTGCCAGATCGGCTGCATCGTGGCCTCGTCCAGGCCCAACGGCACCTGCAGATCACTGTGTGGCGCGGGCATCGACTCGACCGGCAACACCGCCGGCAGGGTACGCACCGGCGGGGCCGAGTCGCCCGTCCAGAACTCGCTCACCATGGACACCAGCGTCCGTACCCCGTCGGAGAGGTTCTCCGGGTCGGCTTTGCCGTCGATGCGGGGCAGCGCGGCGAGGAAGTGCAGCTTGTCCGCGGTGAGGCCGCGTCCGGGCAACTGCGGCACGGTGGCCGCCATCCGCAGGTCGACGGTCGAGTCGACCGGGTCGCCAAGGCGTAGCTCCAGCCGGGTGCCGATCTGGTCCCGCATCGCGTGGTGCACCTCGGACCAGCGGGCCGCGGTCAGCAGCAGGTGGAATCCGAAGTTCAATCCCTGCGCGGCGATCTGCCGAACCGACATCTCCAGCTGTTCGAACTCCTGACGCAGCGTGAACCAGCCGTCCACGACGAGGAACACGTCACCCAGCGGGTCGTCGGTGATCCGACCCTCCGCCCGCCACTGCCGGTAGGTCTCCATGCTGTCGACACCCAGCTCGGCGAAGCGCCGTTCCCGCTGGCCGATCAACCCGGCGACCTCGGCGATCGTACGGCTCACCCGTTCGGTGTCGAGGCGGCCGGCGACACTACCGACGTGGGGCAGCTCGGCCATCGCGCTGAGTGTGCCGCCGCCGAAGTCGAGGCAGTAGAACTGCACCTCCCGGGGACTGTGGGTGAGCGCCAGAGCGCTGATCAGTGTCCGCAGCAGGGTGCTCTTGCCGCTGCGCGGCCCGCCCGCGATGCCGACGTGCCCGCCGATGCCGGCCAGGTTCACCACCAGCAGGTCACGTAGCTGCTCGAATGGTTTGTCGATGAAGCCCACCGGTGCGACCAGCCGGCCGTTGCCGGGCCAGTCGAGTGCGGTGAGACCGAGGTCCGGATCGGGCGCCAGCGTCGGCAGCAGCTGGTCGAGCGTCGGTGAGTCGCTCAGCGGTGGCAACCAGACCTGGTGCGCCGGCGGCCCGTGGTCGACCAACTGGGCCACCACCGTGGAGAGCACGCTGCGCTCCTTCGCCGTCTCCATCGCGGACATCCCGGCCAGGGCCTCGGAGCCGCCGTCGTCCTCGGTCGCCTCCGGCGCGCCGTCACCGTCCGCGGCGACGGCCGCTACCGGTTCCGGCGGTGCCACCGCCTCCAACCGGTACGGCACGACCTGCTGCTGCACCACCTCCGGCCGGGCCCGGACGACCGATTCCTTGTAGGCGCCGGAGACATACCCGGCCTTGAAACGGATCAGCGTCGACACATCCGTGCGCAGGTAACCGTTGCCCGGCGAGGAAGGCAGCTCGTACGCGTCCGGCACACCGATCACCGAGCGGGACTCCATGGCGGAGAAGGTCCGCAGGCCGATCCGGTACGACAGGTGCGATTCGAGCTGGCCGATCCGGCCGTCGTCGACCCGCTGACTCGCCAGCAGCAGGTGCACCGCGAGCGACCGGCCGAGGCGGCCGATCATCACGAACAGGTCCATGAAGTCCCGGTGCGTGGCGAGCAGCTCACTGAACTCGTCCACCACGACGAAGAGCGTGGGCAGCGGGTCGAGCGGCGCGCCCTGGGCACGTGCGCGTTCGTAGTCGAGCACGGAGCTGTACCCGCCCGATTGGCGCAGCAGCTCCTGCCGGCGGACCAGCTCACCGTGCAGCGCGTCGTGCATCCGACCGACCAGCGCGGCCTCGTCGGCCAGGTTGGTGATGACCGCCGACGTGTGCGGGAGCTGGTCCAGGCCGAGGAAGGTGGCGCCGCCCTTGAAGTCGACCAGGACGAAGTTCAGGGTCTCGGAGGAGTGGGTGGTGGCCAGAGCCAGCACCAGGGTGCGCAGCAGTTCGCTTTTGCCCGAGCCGGTCGCACCGATCAGCATCCCGTGCGGGCCCATGCCGCCCAGCGCCGACTCCTTGATGTCCAGCTCAACCGAGTGACCGGCGGCGTCGATGCCGATCGGCACCCGGAGCCGCTCCGAGATCGAGCGGGGCGCCCACAGCTTCGCCAGGTCCAACCGCTTGACATCCGGAATGTTCAGCATCGTGCCGAGGTCGAAGTCGGAGGCGAGGGTGTCCGCCGCGGTTTCGGTGACGACACCGATCCGGTACGGCGACAGCAGCCGGGCGATCGTCGTCGCCCGGGGCACGCTCAGCCGGTCCGGGCGGGCCAGCCGGGTGCGTACCTCGTTCCCGACCCGGTCCCGCCGGACCATCAGCAGGTCGTCGCCCTCCACCGCCAGGCAGATCGCGCCCTTGCCGGTGGTCGGCGTCGGGTCGTCCAGATCGATCAGGACTGCGTTGCGGTAGCCGGCGGTCGCGAACCGGCTGTTGCTGCCGAGCCGGCCACCGTCGCGGATCACCACCACGAACGGCTCGTCGCGGCTCGGGACCGCACCCGACTCCCACCGGGGGCGCGTGGCGAAGGCTTCGCCGAAGAGCCGCTCCACCGCCTCGACGCTCTCGCCCACCACCCGCACAGCGCCGGCGGCGTCATGGTCGCTGTGGTGTTGCAGGTGCGGCAACCATTTGGACCACTCCCAGGTGGCCACCCCGTCGTCGGCCACGCAGAGCCCCAGCCGCACCTCCTCCGGCGCGTGGAACGTGACCACCTGACTCAGCAGCGCGCGGACGAACGCCCGCCGTTCCTGCTGCTCCCCGGCGAGCCGCACCTGCGCGAAGCCACGCAGGAACAGTGCGATGGGCTGGTCGGCCAGCGTGGTGTAGGCCCGGATGAACCGGCGCAACGATTTCGCCGACAGCGGCTCCAGATCTTCGATCGGCTTGGTCTGCATCGGAGTGATCCGCATCGCCAGCCGCTGCTCACCGGTGCCGACCCGAAGTTCGAGGAAGTCCGGGTGGGTGGGGCGGCGTTCCCACCGTCGCGTGGTCATCACCAGCGACCAGAGCGAGTGCGGATCCGGGTGTTGCCAGTCGTTGGCCTCCTGTTGGCGGGCAACGTCCTTGCGGACCCGTTTGCGGTTCTGAGCCAGGTAGCGCAGGTACTCCCGCCGGTCACCGCCGAGGCGTCTCTTGCGCTCGATGCCGCCGGCCAGGACCTGGCCGAGCAGCATGCCGACCATGGCCACCGCCATCAGGCCCAACATCACGAAGGTGAGTGGCCCTCGGGACATGGTGATGTACATGAGCATCATCACGCCGGACATCAGCGCCATCGGCAGCACCATCAGCGCGTGACGCATGCCGTTGCTCTGCGTCTGCGGCAGCTCCGGCGGCTCTTGCAGGGTGATGTCACCGGACGGCCTCTCCGGCCCTACACGTCGCGCCGGACGTCGGAACAGCTGCGTACTCAAAGGGATAGCCTTCCGCTCCGCGGGAGAACACCCGCCTCCTGGACTGGCGCCGAGGTGGCCGTACCGAGTCCGACCATTACGACGGATGCCGCCCACGATCGGGTCAACGTGTCGCCGGGGTGAGGCGAATTTCGTTCGGTTCGTTTTGAACCCGCTGCCCGGGGACCACGTCGTGGTTGTCATGACTGTTGCCGCCACCGACATGTGCCGCCTCGTGGTCCACGGACCGCAGCGGCAGCTGGAGGTTGCCGTACCAGCAGATGTGCCGGTCGCCGACCTGCTGCCGGTGCTGCTGACCCATCTGGGAGACGGGTTGGCCGACGCGGGGCTGGCCCACGGGGGCTGGGTGCTGCAACGGTTGGGCGAACCACCCCTGGCCGAGGAGAGCAGCGTCGCCTCCCTCGGGCTGCACGACGGCGACCAGGTCTATCTGCGTCCCCGCTCGGACCAGATTCCACCCGTGCACTTCGACGACCTCGCGGACGGACTCGCCACCGGAGTCCGTAGCCGCGCCGGCCTCTGGCGCCCGGAGATGATCCGGTGGTCCGCGCTGGGTGTGCTGGTTCTGCTCCTCGTGCTCGGACTTGTTGTCGTGGCGCTGCCCGGCCCGCCGATCGTCCGGGCGTTCGCCGCCGCTCTGATCGCGCTGATCTGCCTGGGCGGCGCGTTCAGCTGCACCCGGGCCGCGGGCGACCGTGGCTTCGGGCTGGTCGCGGCCTTCGGCGGGATCGCCTACGCGTTCCTGGCCGGCCTGATCGCACCGGACGCCACGCAGCGTGACGCGGCGCTCAGCCTCGGCTCGGCGCAGCTCTTCACCGGTGCGGTCGCCGCCGGGGTGATCGCGCTGCTCGCCGGGTTCCTCCTCGGCTGGGCCGGTCCGCTCACCGTCGGGGTCTTCAGCGCGGCGGTGTACGGGGCCGTCGGCGCCGGACTGGCCGCGTTCGTCAACCAGCCCGCGGGTAGCGCGGCGGCGGTCGTCGTGGTGCTCGCGACCGTGCTGACCGTGCCGGTTCCGCTGATCGCGTTCAAGCTGGCGAAGATCCGGCTCGCCCCGCTGCCCACCGAGCCGGAACACCTGCAGGAGGAGATCGACCCGGAGCCGAGCGACGTGCTGCTCGCGCAGACGGCCCAGGCCGACCGCTTCATGACCGGCCTCTACCTGGGGAACGGGCTTGCCACCGCGATCGCGATGCTCCTGTTGGTGCTGACCGACGGCTGGGCGGCGTGGACGCTCGCCGGGCTGGTCGCGCTGGTCCGGCTGCTGGCGTTGCGTCCGATGACCAGCGCCTGGCACCGGCTGGCGTCGGCCGTGCCCGCCGTGCTCGGGCTGGCGCTGATGGCGCTGCTCACCCTCGCCGACGCGGCGCCGCTGTCGAGGCTCGCAGTGGCGGCCGGCTCGCTGCCGATCGCCGGGCTGGCGCTCTTCGCGCTCGGCAGCAAGCTGCCGAACCGCCGGATCATGCCGTACTGGGGCCGGGTCGGCGATATCGCGCAGCTGCTCAGCACCGTCGCCATGCTGCCGGTCCTGCTCGCCCTGCTGGGTGCGTACGGCGCAGCCCGGGCACTGGCGGGCTGAGCCGTGCAGGCCCGTCGTGATCAAGTCCAGGCGCAGTCGTACGTGCTGGGCCGGTTGTCTGGTGCGCTGGTCGCGGCCGAGCCGGACGGGCTGGAGAATCCGAACCGGCGGATGACCGTCGGAACAATCTGTGGCTTGCTGGTCTCGGCCCTGGTCATCGTTGGGTTCGCCGTCTACGGGTACTTCGTCCCCGGTGGAGCCACCAGGTGGCGGACCCCGGGCGTCCTGGTCCTGGAGAAGGAGACCGGCACCCGCTACGCCTATGCCGGCGGGGCGCTGCACCCGGTGCTCAACCACGCCTCGACCCGGTTGCTCTTCGGCGGGGAACCGCGGGTCGTCTCGGTCTCCCGCAACTCGCTGAAGGGCGTGCCGCACGGCCAGCCGGTCGGCATCGTCGGTGCTCCGGACGCACTGCCGGCCCCCGACAAAGTAGCGGAGCAGGTCTGGACGGCATGCGCGCTCGCCGTGCGGGACCAGGCCGGCGCCCTGTCCACCGGGACCACACTCAGCATCAGTGGGCCCGCGGGGGCCGGCGGTACCGTGCTCGGCCCTGGCGAGGCGGCCGTCGCCACCGCGGGCGGGCAGACCTTCCTCATCTGGCAGGGCCGGCGGCTACGGGTGACGCAGCCCTGGCTGGCCCGGCTGTTCGGTTACGACAAGCGTGCGGTGCCGGTGGAGGCGAGCTGGCTGGACCTGGTGCCGGTCGGACCGGACCTGACCCCGGTGCCGGTAGCCGGGCGAGGCTCGGCGGGGCCGATGATCGACGGCCGGCAGGCCCGGATCGGCGAGCTGTTCGTGGCCCGTGATGCCGGATCGCAGGAGCGGCGGTACCTGCTGCTCAACGACGGCCTGGCGGAGCTGAACGGCTTCGCGTACACGATCGTCGCCGCCGATGAGGCGACCACGAAGCTGTACGGGGGACGCGCGGTGACGCCGTCGGAGCTGAGCCCGGCGGCGCTGGCCCGGTTGCCGGTCTCCACCCGTGCGGTGCTGCCCACCGGGGTGCCGGAGTCTCCGCCCCGGTTGCCGGCGCTGCCGACGGACGGCACCTGGTGTGTCCGGCACACGATGGCGGACGGCCGGGTCGAGGTGACCGCCGGACAGCCGGTTCCCGCCTCGGACGCGGTATCCGACAGCGCGGGCGTGACCCGCACGTCGCTGACCGCCGCCCGGATCACCGCCCAGTCGGGGGTGGGCGGACTGGTGCTGGCCGGGCGGCAGGACCAGGCGGCCGGCTCCGGCTTCTACCTGGTGACCGACGTCGGCGTGAAGTTTCCGCTGGCCTCCGCCCAGGTGGCTGGTCAGCTCGGATACCCCCCGACCGGAGCCCGCCCCGTGCCCCGCCGGCTGCTGGAGCTGCTGCCGACCGGTCCGCTGCTCGAGTCGGCCGTTCAGGGACGGTAGCCGCAAAGTTGGACGGTTCCGCCGGAGCCGTTTTTTACCGGACAGGAAAGGAAGAACCAAGGTGACGCAGCCTGGGATCAGCGTAGATGACCACACCCGGGTGGCCCTGGGGAACGCTCTCGGTGAGATGGGTAGTGCCCTGATGACCGCGAGGACCGCCATCGAGAACGCCAAGTCCGACCTCGCCGGGGACTACACCGGTCAGTCCGCCCGGGCGTACAACAACGGGTTGACCACCCTGAATGACGCGACCACCTGGCTCGAGAACACGCGCAGCGAGATCGAGCAGAAGGTGCTTGCCACCGGAAAGATCACCACCAGCGCTGAGGACGCGAACATGAGCGCCGCCCAGTCGGTGGGTGCCGGCCTGGGCAACTGGGCCTCCGCCTGATCTCCGCGCAAACTCTGCCAGCGAGCCCAACGCTTTCAACGGGAAAGGAACAGGAATGAGTTACACCGGTACTCCCGAACGCATGGAGACCACCGCGGCCCAGATCGCGAAGGTGCCGCAGAACCTGGAGCAGGCGTACGCCGCCCTGGAGAACGCCATGAAGATCTACCAGGCGGCGAACAACGGTGCCACGGTCGAGGCCTACACCTCGGCGCAGCTTCAGTGGGCCAGCAAGCACGGTGAGATCACTGCGGCCGGGGCCCACGCGAGCAAGGCGCTGCTGGACATCGCGGCGACCATGCGGCAGGCGGACCAGCAGGGCGCGAGCCTTTACCAGTGAGGTGTCCGGAAGGGGTGGCCCGGGCATCGTCCGGTGCCGCCCCTTCCGGGCCTGAGGTCGGCGGAGCGTCTGCTCCGGCGTACGTCGTCGTCCATTCCATGAAAGGAGTTCATCGTGCCCATGCCCAGTATCAGCTATAACGAGCAGCGGCTTGAGACGGCAAGAAACGGCATCAACCGGCTGCGCACTCACATCAACTCCGTCCGCGCCGGCTTCAATCCGGTCGATGTCGGCCATCCGCACGGGTTTCCGTTGAACAGCCTGACGGTCGCCGCCGGTGGTGACGCGTTTCCCAGTGGCGTCAACTTCAAGGCCAAGTTGCGCGACGTCGGCGGCGCTGTCGACACGGCTTTCACCGGCCACGAGGCCAGTCTGGGCAAGCTCAGTCGGGCACTGACCGTCAACCTGCGGCTGGGCCAGGACGCCGAGTACAAGAACGTCAACACGGCGAACACGGTGGGTCTGCCGAACACCACCACGCACACGACGACCCCCACCACGAACACCAGCACCAACACCACGAGCACCAGCACGAACACCACCAAGCCGAACTGACTCGATCTTTCGAGACCCTGCGCTAACCGAGTGTTTCCGCAGACGCCGGCACGCCGTACGCGCCGTTGTGCGGCCCACCCGGTAGCCAGACGACAGGTCGGTCCAGCTTCGATGTTGTGTTGATTGAGGAGTAACGATGACGCAGCCGACGCCGGCGACCGGCCTGGACAGCATCAAGTGGGAGGACGGGCTGCTGCAGATCCTGGGAATGCCGGCCGTTGACCGCACCCCATTTCTCAGCAACCCGTGGATCAACCTGACCAGTATTCAGATCGACATCAACAACCTCCCCGAGTTCGGGGACAATGAGCACTCACAGAAGAACAACGAGTTCTACTTCTTCCGCCGGCTGGGCACGACCGACGGCAGAAACCATTCCACGGACTACTGGTACCTGACTGTCCGGGCGAACGTCGCCTGGTTTGTCGGCGGGGAGGGCGAGTCTCTGCACGAGCGCTTCTACAAGGAGTTCTGGAACCGGTCACGGGACACCCTGTTCACACCCGCCACCCCGTTGGTGTTGGATCCGCAGTCGTTCCACACGGCAGCGGAGAGCATGTACAACGCGGAGACGTGGCTGAACCACGCGATCGGGGAGCTGCGGCGAGAGATCAATGACCTGGCGGGCGGCCAGTCGGGGTTGTCTGGCGCGGCGGCAACTGCGTACCGTGAGTCGTTGGAGAATATGCGGAAAGAATTGCAGGTCCTCCACGACGATCTCCAGTCGAGTCAAAACTGGACGGAGATGCTGCACAAGAACGGGCATGCCGCGCAGGATTTCTGGAATCAGGCGCGGCAGGCCTGGTCGAACTGGTCGGCTTATTGGCATCACCAGCCGAATGAGATCATCATTCGGGTGTTGGACCAGATCAAGGCCCAGGTGAGCGGCCCTGGTGACAACGCGATGTTCACCCTGACCATCGGGGACGGCATTACCGGGCAATACAATCTGGCCTTCGATTTCGAGTGGGCTCGGCTGAACCAGGACATGCATGCCGTCTTCCAGCGGGGCCTGAACGAGCTGGACCAGAACATGCGCACCATCTACGGTGCTCTCCGGAACAGCCTCGACGAGACTGTGACGAACATGCTGACCCCGTCCCAGGTGCCGACGGGCGGGGGCACCGGCGCCGGTGTTCCGAATATCGGTGGTGCCGGTAAGGGTCCGGACATCGGTGGTGCCGGTAAGGGTCCGGACATCGGTGGTGGTGCTGGTGACGGTCCCGATATCGGTGGCGCCGGTGAGGGTCCGGACATCGGTGGTGCGGGCGAAGGCCCCGATATCGGTGGCGCCGGCGATGGTCTCGGTATCACCGGTGGCCCGGGTAGCCCCGGCCTCGGTGATCTGCCGCCGCCGAATGGGTTCGAATCCGAGATCCCAGGGCTCGGTGATGGTGTCCAGTCCGGGACCGGTGGGGGCGCGGGAGTGCCTGATCTGGGGGTCCCCGGTGGTCCCACCGGGGATGGCCTGGGATTGGGTGACCCCCCAGGGCTGCCTCCCGGCTCCGGCCTCGGTGGAGTCGGCGGATCGACCGGGGGGACCGGTGCGCTGCCGCCGGGCGGGTTCGGCACCGGTGGTGGGCTCGGTTCGATCGGGTCGCCGACGGGTGGCGCCGGACGTCCGTCGCCGAACGACAGCAAGCCCGGCTCCGGTCTGATCGGCGGCCCTGCCGGTGACTTCGAGGGGGGGCCCACCACGATCGACACCGATGACCTGCCGGGCGGGAAGCCGCTGCCGGGGATGTTCGGCGGCACGGGCGGTGGGATCGGTGGCGACTCCTTCGGCGGGATGCCAGGCGAGCGCGCCACCGCTGGTGTGGGTGGGATGCAGATCGGTCCACTCGGGCCGGCACCCCTGGCGACGTCCACGGGCGGCATCGGTAGCGCCGCGATCCCCGCTGTCGGAAGTCCCTATGCCGCCGGATCGCCGATGGGTGGCCCGATGGGCCCGATGGGTCCGATGGGCGGCGGCGGAATGGGCGGCGGCGGCGAGGAGAAGGACCGCGAGCGGAAAACCTGGCTGGCCGAGGAAGAAGAGGTCTGGGGCACCGAACCAGACGTGCTGACCGGGGTGATCGGCCGAGACGACACCTTCGACGGACCCGAAGTGGACTCCACTCGACCCGCCGTCCCGCAGACGCCCGGCACGCCGTACGCACCGTCTCGCGGCACCAGCCGACAAAGCCGTGGTTACTGAACTGAAGGGAGCTCTTGTGTCCAGTCCGTTGAACAACCGGTTCGAACAGGCGTACGCCGAGTTCGAAGAGCAGAAGAACGCCATGGCCGAGTTCGAACGGCGGCTGGCGGAGAAGGCGTCAACACTGACCGCCAAGAACCGAGCGGTGAGCGTCACCGTTGACGGTCAGGGTGACGTCGTCGAGATCAGCTTCCCGACCGGGGCCTACCGGAAGATGGCCCCCGCCGAACTCGGCGCTCTGCTGGTGGAAACCATCGACGCGGCGCGGACGCAAGCCCGCGCGGGTACGACGGAGCTGCTCGACTCGTTCCTGCCGGGCGGTATGCCGGCCTTCGACCTGTTGAACAGCTCGGTCGAATTCGACGAGATCATGTCCCAGGCGATGCGTGCCGCCGACCGCATGTTCTCGAACCTGCCGTCGAGCGGCGCGCGGCGAGAGGAGTCCTGATGCCGAAGGTCGGCGCCGATACGGATCTGATCAGAAGCGCGGAGCTGGAGGGTTCCAGGACCAAGGTCGAGCAGGCTAACGCGAAACTGGAAAATGCCCTGCGGACCAACTGGCCTCCCGGTGAGCAGCACTGCAGCATGGACCGCGAGGTGGTGAAGGAGATGGGGCAGCCGATCGAGTTGCTCCGTGTCCTGGTGAAGGCGTTTGGCTCGCTCTCGAATGTCGACTCCAGGAGTGTCGACAACCTGCAGAAGGTTCTTCGGGACGCTGAGGACATGACCGAGAAGCTGGCCCGGAGCGTGGACACCAAGAACGTCCCGAACCGGACATAGGCAACTAACGATTTTCCTGGCGATGGGGCTGTGCCATTGGTTGGCCCAGCCCCATGTCGCTGCATGGTGAGAGGTTGACGCGGTGCCTGCTTTTCAGAGTTCTGAGGATCTGGCGGAGTTCTTCAAGTGGTTTTATGGTGAGGAGCTTCCGGGTCTGCAGCCGGAGCGTTTTTTCGCTTTGGCGCAGGAGTTGCACCAGGTCGCGGATTCTCTGGATGAGGCGGGTCTTGAGTTCCTGGACGGGGTGCGGACGATCCGTTCCGGGGTGATGGGCGCGGCCGAGGAGGCTTTCGTCGATTCGTCGGAGAATGTGGCGGAGTCGTTGGGGTTGGCTCCGGATTATGTGCGCACGTTGGCGCAGATGATGAATCAGTTCTCGGCGTTGTTCAATTATGTGATCATCACGGTGATGGCGATCACGGCCCTGTTGTTGTTCGAGTTGATCGTCGCGTTGAAGTTGTTCTGGATCAATCCGGCTCATCTGTTGGAGTGGTTGGCGAAGGCGCCGGCGGTTCGTCAGGGTCTTTTCCGGTTGTTCATGCAGCTCGCGGCGAAGGCGAGTCTGGGTGCGGCGTTCAACATTCTGTACGAGTTGTTGGTCGATGTGTTCGCGCAGTTGATGAACCGGGCCAAGCGGTATCAGCGGGGGTGGAACAACAAGAACACCGGTGACGCGGCGGCGTCGGGCGCGTTGGAGAGCCTGGTCGGTGGCCTGTTCGGGCTGGGCGGGTCCGGGATGCGCCGGTTGGGTCGCAACACCCAGGTCGGGGGTAAGAGCGTCACGGAGCATCTCCCGACGGGCAAGGGCGGCAAAGCGCTCGGAGCCGGGGCGGGTCTGGCCGGTAACGCGGGTGAGGAGGTCGCCACCGAGGTCATCGTCGGTGGCATCCTCAACGGTCAGATCGATACCAACATCCTGGGCCCGACGGCGGTGTCGTCGGTGCTCAACGGTGTCACGTTCGCAGGTATCGGCGCCGGCCGGGACGCGATCGGCGGTAGTGGGGGACGACGCGACGACGAGCCGCCGCGCACGTCGAGCACACCACCCCCGGCCACGCCCCCGGCTGCACCCCCGGACACCGTCGCGGACACCGACCCGGTACCCGCGTACGAACCACCACCACCGACGTACGAACCGCCGCCGCCGGCGTATGCCGAGGTCGATCCCGGCGCGGGTACGGGTGCCGGAGCAGGAGTTGCCGCCGGTGCTGGCACGGGCGGTGCGGGTACCGGCGGTGCGGGCACGGGTGGTGCGGGTACCGGCGGTGCGGGCACGGGTGGTGCGGGTACCGGCGGTGCGGGCACGGGTGGTGCGGGCACGGGTGGTGCGGGCACGGGTGGTGCGGGCACGGGTGGCGCGGGCACCGGAACCCGAGGCGAAACCTCGGACGGATCGGCGGGCACCCCCACGACCGGCGGAACCGTCCCGCCCGTTTCCGGCACACCGGACACGCAGACCGGCGCAGAGGTCGGCCCGCAGTCGGGCCTGCCGCCGGTCGTGCAGGTCGACCCCCAGTCGGGCCTGCAGACCGATGTGCCGCCGGGCACGCAGGTGAGCCCTCAATCGGTTACCTCCGTTGGTCCGCAGGCCGGTGGACCGTCGGTTTCGCAGGCCGGGACGCAGGTGGGTCCGGCGTCGGTTTCGCAGGCCGGGACGCAGGTGGGTCCGGCGTCGGGTTCGCAGACCGGGACGCAGGTGGGCTCCCAGCCGGTTTCGCAGACCGGGGTGGGTTCGCAGTCGGGTCCGCAGGCTGGTGGGCGTCCGGTGACGGAGCCGGTGACGGTTTCGAGTGTTCCTGGTGCTGCGGGTGCGGTGGCGGACGTGGTACGCACGCCGACGTCGGTGCAGTCCTCGTCTCCGGGGTTGGCGGTGCCGGCGCGGGTGGACGCGCCACGGCGGTCGGCCGCGTTGTTGGACGCGTCAACGGTGCGGGCCGGTAGTTCTGGTGCCTTGGCGGATACGAGTGCGGGGAGGGTGCGGGGTGTTCTGAACCGAGTGCGGGGTGACCGCGACGGCGCCACTGCTGGGCAGGGTTCGGACGCGTCATCGGCGGTCGCCGGTCAGTTGGGCGGCGGATGGCGCAGCGGTTCGCTGGGTGATCTGGAGCGGTTGCGTCCAGGCTCGGTGACCGCTGTCTGGACGCAGAAGAAACAGAAGAACCGGCCTGCGCAGGTCAACTTTGTCCTCGTGGAGCGCCTCGAGGACGGCCGGTTCGTACAGGTCGAGACGGTGCGGAAGAAGGCGGCCGTCCGTACGGAGTTCGACCTGGCGGGGTGGCGTGGGCCCGGTGACCCGCCGGCGGTCTTCTCCACGAAGTTCGTGGTCTTCACCGATGCCGATGAGTTGGGCCAACTGCCCATCCGCCCGGTGGGTGACGTGTCCCCGGTGGTGATGCCGGCCGGGACCAGAGTGACGCCCGGATCGGTGGCCGCACCGGTGACGAGTCGGCCAGCGGCGGGTGTGCCGGTGGCGGGCACGCCGGGGCAGCGTCAGGCGGTTCCCGGGGTGGTCGGCCAAGGGGCAGCGGGCCGGAGGGCCGCTGTGCCGGGTGCCGGCCCTGGTGCGTCGGTGGGCGGCAGTGGGACCAGGACCCAGCCGAGTCGCAGCGTGCAGCAGACCGATCGACAGCGGTCCGGCCCACAGCAGGCCGATTCGCAGCGGTCCGGCTCGCAGCAGGCTGGCTCCCGGCGGGTTGACGTGCGGCGGGCCGACGCGCGGGCGCGTAGTGAGTTCGGGCAGTTGCCGTACGCGCGGGGTCCACACCCGATGGATCTGCGGTCGGCGCCCGGTGGCAGGCGGGTCGGTCACGCGCCGGGTAATGCGATGTTCGCCAGCTGGATTCACGGAAATCCGTCGGACTCCGAGGCCAGGAAGACGTACCCGTGGTTGGCGGAGGTGAATCCACGAAACGTCTGGTGGCGGCCGGATCGAAAGGTATTCAAGACGAATTGTGTGGTTACGGCGATCGCAACGGACATGTCGTTGCGGACGGGCTTCGGGCACCAGGCGAGTGGCACGGACGACACGTTGGAACAAAACGACTTGATCAACTATCAGCGACAGCAACTCGGGCTTGCCGATGACGCTGAGGCGGTCAGGTATCGCGTCAAGGACATCCGGTCGGTCCGGGAGGCGATCAAGAGTGCCGCCGTACCGGCAAAGCAGCCTGGATCGCGCCGGTGGCAGGGACCACGTGGTCTCGTGGTGGTGGAGACCCCTTCGGATAAGACCGCGCACGTGTTCAACGTGGTCCGGCGATCCGACGGCAAGGTGTACTTCCTGGACGGGCAGACGGGTCGGGCGGCCCGTCTGCCCAAGGGGGAGTACACGATCGACTTCCTGCCGCTGACACCCGACATCCCGCAGCCGAGGGGTTCGGCTCGTGTTCTGGACCTGCAGCGGCGGACGCAGTTCGTGAATGATTTCCAGGCGACTACCCAGAGCCTCGTCCACCCCTGGCTCGATGCTCGGGTCAATAATCCATTCGAGCCGATCAAGAACCCGTTCCTGCGACAGCAGGTCGAATCGGCGCGCGGTGCGGTGGCGGCGGTCAATGCCCTGGACCCGACTGCGGACAACGCACTCTGGTGGGCGCAACTCGACAACGCTCGGGAACGGTTGGCGTCGTTCCGCGAGGCCGTGGGTGGTGGGCGCTCGACGTCGCAATCGGACGCGGCGCTGGCCGACCTGATGGAACGCGTCGATGACGCCCTCGCCGCAGCAACCGCTGAACAGGGGTCGTTCGGGCACCTCACGGTCGAGAACCCGAGCACCGTGCGGGTTGGCGGCGTGTCAGGGGTTGCTGAGTCTCGTACCGGGGGTGCACGGGAGCAGGGTGAGCCGTCGTCTTCGCAGGCCGACCATGCCCCGGCCACCCCGGCCACCCCGGCCACGGCGGTGCCGGACACGGACTCGGTGACCCCGGCCGCCGGCCCGGCGGTGCTGGCGACGGACTCGGTGACCCCGGCCGCCGGCCCGGCGGTGCTGGCGACGGACTCGGTGACCCCGGCTACCGGCCCGGCGGTGCTGGACACGGACTCGGCGACCCCGGCCACGGACTCCGTCACCCCCGCCGCCGAGCCGGCGGTGCCGGCGGCGGATGCGGGCGTGATCGCGGGAGGCTGGAAGCGGAGCAAGCCCGGGCGATTCGAGGCTGGTAGTACGGCCTCCCGGTGGCGGCATGCGCCGAACGAGGCGGAGCGGGAGAAGCTTCGGGAGCTCTCTACCGAGCTGCGGGGCGTGTCGAACGGGACGCAGCGTCCGCACAAGGAGTTGGTGGGCGCGGCGGGACAGTTGCGTGACGCGGGCGCGTTGCGGGATCTGCATGGTGGTGCGCATCGGGGTGAAGTGGTGCTGCGCGACCTCGCCCGGCGTGCCGTGCCGACAGGTACGGCGGAGCAGTTGATGCTGCACGTGCGCTCCAAGACCGGCAAATCCGAGGTGCTGGGCAGTGTGGATCGGGCGGTGCGCAGCTTCGTCGCGCAGCCCGGCATCGCGCAGCCGGGCATCCTGCAGGTGGGTGAGCTGCAGGTGGGCGAGCCGCAGGACGGTGAGCCGCAGGACGGCGTGCTGACGGTGGGCGTGCCGCCGGAGGGCTCGCAGAAGGTCGTCGCGGCTGACATCCAGCGGATTCGGGTGCGGGTGGTTGATCCGGGTGAGTGGGATCTGCCGACGCGCACGAGTGTCGAGGTCGTGTCGGTCAACGGCGAGCCTGAGTTGCGGGTGCGTGGCGACGCCAGCGAGGCGTCGATTGCGATCGGGATGGCCGGCGAGCTGACCCGGTGGGCGTATCAGCGGAAGTTCCCGAAGACCAGCCCCGAGGATCTGCAGGCGCGGTCGTTGTTGGCGCAGCACGAGGCGGTACGTCGGCTGTACTTCCAGGGCCGGCGTTTCGGGTTGCGGCGGGCCAAGCGGTGGGTGAAGACGTCCACCGGCTGGCTGACCGGCGCCGGTCGGGTCGTTCGCGGTGAGTGGGCCCGGATCGACACGCAGCTGCGAGAGCTGCCCAGCCTCAACCAGGACCGGCGCGATCAGCAGGGCGAGCCGGGCCAGCGCGACCAGCAGGGCCAGCCGGGCCAGCCGGGCCAGCAGCCGGGCCAGCAGCCGGGCCAGCAGCCGGGCCAGCAGCCGGGCCAGCGCGACCAGCCGGGCCAGCGCGACCAGTCGGGCCAGCCGGGCCAGCAGCGCGCCGCGGGGTTGAGTGACGAGGTGCGGCAGCAGGTCGCCGCCGCGGTTGGTCGGCGCGAGGGGATCCGCGTTCAGGGTCCGTTGTCGGACAAGCCGCCGTTGGTCGAGCACGTGGTGCGTCGCGGGTGGGCGACGGCCACCGTCCTGCAGACGGCGACCGCCGGTGTGTTGGCGGGTCGGTCACCGGGGTTGATCGCGAACAGCGCGGTCAGCGCTGGTGTCTTCAACGCCACGCAGGCGTACTCCGATGGTGCGGCGGCGAATATCGCCGCCGGTGGCGGGCCGCCGAAGGCCACCCTGGTCGCGCCGAAGGCCGGTCCGGCGGGCCGGTACGACGCGCCGGGCTTCGGGCTGCCGACTCCGCAGCTGACGAAGCGCTTCCCGGCGGCGAGCACGAGTTCGACGGCGGCGTTGCTGATGACCGGTGGCCTGACCGGCAACTGGGAGATCGGCGCCGCCGCCCTGGGCATGCAGGCCGGGCAGAGCCTGGTGGCCGGCGCTGGTTCCGACTGGGTGTTCGACCGGCCGGAAGCGGAAGCCAAGGGCAGATTCGATCATTACCGTAAGCACACCCCGGATCATCGGCGCAACATGTGGGCCGAGATGGCGTATTACCACACCCGGGAGATGTACGAGCGGTGGGTCGAGGCCCGTCGGCGGGAGGCGGCTGACGATCTGGACGGGACGTCGCGTCAGCAGCTGACCGATCTGGCCGCCGAGTTGGACGCGATGGACAAGGCCATCGAGGCGGAAGTCAATAACAAGATCGGCGATCTGAACGCGCGGCGATCGCTGTTGCGGCGGTTCTTTGCGAGTTTCGGGCCGGCCCGGCCGGAGCAGTCGGAGCCTTCGTCGGCCGAGCGGCAGACCTATGACCTGATCGATCGTGGGGTGCCCGAGGGCCGTCCGCAGGTGTGGCACAACGCCACCCGCGTGGGGGTGCAGCACGCCGGTGCGCAGGTCCCGGGGATGACCTTGGCGCATGTCCTCGGTAACGCGGTCGAGTTGGCCGACGCCGGCGTCATCGGTGCGGCGTTGCGCGGTGTCGGCTACGGCGCCGGGTGGAGCCTGGCCAAGGACATCGAGTTCCGCGACGCCGTCGCGTTGGCCGCCTGGGACGCGCGCTACCAGCTGCGCGAGACCAGCAGACTGCTGCGAGCGATGGCCGAGGGCAAGACCGACGTCGCGCTGCTTCCGTTGCCCGACGCGTCACAACGTCCGAACTGGCAGCGGCTTTCCGAGACGGCCGCCCTGGTCCGCCATCAGAAGGAGATCAACCGGGGCATCGGCCGGCCGAAGGAGGCCTATTGGTTCCACCAACTGGCTTACAAGCACATCCCGGCGATGATCGGGCAGAGCGTCGGGTACGGCATCGCCGCCGGAGTGGGCATCCTCGCCGGCGGGCCGGTCGTCCCCGCGCTCATCGCGACCGGCGTCGCCGCGCAGGCCGCGACGGCCGCCGGTGAGACGTTCGTACGCGTCAACGAACCGCTCTATCGGCAGGTCGTGCGTCAGAAGGCCGCCCAGGAGCAGGTCAGCCGGCTCCCCTGGACGACCGACGAATTCGTCGACAACATCACCCGGTACGGCTCCGAGGCGGTAGCCGAGAACAAGAAGATCGTCCCCGTCGCCATCCTGCGGCCAGACCACAACAGAAACATCATCTATCGCTTCGGGGACGCGTCACAGCAGTACCTGATCGGCACCAAGAAGTCAGCAACCGCCGGCTTCCGTCGGTTCAGCTCCCGCATCGCCGACATCGGGCACACCGGCGAACCCCTGCGCATGCTCACCCGCCGCCCCGAGCCCGTTGACGGCCGACGCCAGGACGCCGGCGGCCGGGCCCCCACCACCGTGCGTCTCACCGCTACCGACCGCGCCGCGGTGACCAGGCTCAACGAGATCCTCACCGACCTCGACGCCAGCGCCAACCCCCGCAACACCGCCCGCGAGGACCTCGACCCCGACCGGCTGCGCGCCGAACTCGCCGTTCTCCTCGACGAACTGGGACTACGCACCGAACAGCCGGGTTCAGCGGCCCGCTGGAACGCCGTGGTGGCCAACCTGCGCACCCACCACAACCGCGACGCCGTCGGAAACCAGCATCTCGACGAGCTGCGCGGCATCCGCCTGAACGACCAGGACACCGCCACTGCGGCACCACGCGATGCGATCACCAAGAAGCGAACCACGCAACGCGAACAGCTCTGGTCCGCGATCGACCAGGTCGAACAACCCCCGACCAGGAACCACATCTGGTACGACGTGCTCGCCGACGACCGGCTGCACGTCCGGGTCGAAGGCTCCGTCTCCGCGGCGATCACCGTCACCGCCGACCCTTCGGTGGCGCACGCCAGCATCACCCACCGCCCCGACGACGAGGGCAGGAAGGACCGCACCCCGTACACGCTGAAGGTCAACCCCACCGTCCTGGCCGACCCGAGCAAGCTGGCCCACGTCCTGAGCGGAGCCACCAGCACCATCCGGCACAACCGGCCCGGGTTGCCGCAGAAGCTCTCCCACTACTGGTCGTTCACCGCGCCCATCAACCCCCCGACCGCCACCACCGAATCGACCGCACCCCCGTCCCCGCGTCCGCGACGCCTGACCAAGCCCAACCCGCGTAACCGACAGCAGGACAGGACCACCTTCGGTCGACGCCAGACCCGGACCACCGACGCGCAGACGCGCACCGGACGAGGTGCCCTACCCCACCCGACCGAGTCGCACGAGATGACCAGCCCCACCGACTGGGGTAGGGGGCAGGTCGGTCACGGGTGGCAGCACTCCGGGCTCACCAAAGAGATCAACGGCAACCCGAGTGAGACGGACGTCCAGTCGGCGTACCCGTGGTTGCCGAAGGTGAATCCGAGGCGCGACCAGTCGGGCGGCTTCGCGACGAACTGTGTGATCACCTCTATCGCGACGGACATGTCCTTGCGGGAGGGCACGCCGTTCCAAGCCAGTGACGCCGACGTGTTGCCCGCCCAGGATCTGCTGAATTATCAGCGTCAGCAACTCAAGATCGCGGATGACGCCGAGGGGCGGCTGTACCGGGTCCGTGACATCGCCTCGGTGCGGGAAGCCCTCAGCAGCGCCGCGGAGGGCGAGGCCCGCGGGTTGGTGGTGGTGCGGAAGTCTCCGAAGGAGACGGCCCACGTGTTCAACGTGGTGCGCAACGCCAACGGCTCCGTGTACTTCCTGGACGGGCAGACGGGTCGGCCGGCTCGTCTGCCCAGCGGAAAGAAGGTGACGATCGATTTCCTGCCCCTGACCGCGAACATCGCCAAACCGGACGGGTCGAGGAGTCTCACCGGGAACTGGTTCAACTTCGACGTCGGCGTACGCGGGCAGCGCGGCGAGTCGTCGTTGTCGTCGTCCAGGTCCGCCGCGGGTGCCGTCGGGCACCAGACGCGGATGCGGGACGCGGGTGATGCGGTGGAGTTGATGGCGGAGCGGGTCCGGCCGCTGCAGGAGTATCTGCAGCACGTGGACAGCACCCGACCGGAAGTCGATCTTGTGTTGATGGCGTCCGGTGATCGGGTGTGGGCCGAGGTTCGGGTGCCGGGTCGGGATCAACCGGTCAGCTTCGGTCTGGATCCCACGGGCAGTTCCCTCCTCGACCCGTCGTCGAGGGTGCTCGCGACGATCCGGGTCAGCCCGGCGCAGTTGGCGGATGCGGTCTGGTGCGCCTTCGATAACTCCGGCCTCTGGATGAACTCGCTGCTGGAGGGCAACGCGGAGTTCGTGCGCAGGTTCGCGAAGGCGGCGGTGGGTCATCCGATCACCGACGCGCCGATGAAGGACTCGGTGTCGACGTTCGTCTCGGCGATGACGCCGCACTCCAGCCGGACGTGGTCCGATGCGGCGAACCCGGTCACCAGCTTGGACGGTTCCGACACGAGGCGGCTCGCGTCCGCCAGAGGCTCCCTGGCGTCGAGTGGCGAGCAGGGGAGCGCGGCCCTGTCCTGGGCCCGCTACCAGGTGGCGCTCGACCATCAGCGTCCGGTGGTGGGGCAGTGGCAGGTCACCACCGACACTCAGCGGGCCCAGTTCGGATTGCTCGACTCGTTCGCGGTGCTGGTGGCAGCGGAGTACGTTGCCAACGGCGAGAGCGCGGCGGCGGAGTTGTCCCAGCGCCTGGGGCAGAACTATGGCACGCTCCGCAACTTCACCCTGTTTTCCCCGCCGGGCGCGGAATTCGACCTGAAAGGCTCGCCGCCCCAGGAATGGGTGGAAAAGTTCATCGATCTTGCTCGGCCGTTGCGAGAGCATGTCGAGCGCGAGATCGACAACCCGGCGGACGACATCGAGCTTGTCCTGTTGGCCGCACCGTCCCGGGTGATGGCCAAGGACGTACCGTTCAGTCCGGGGCACGCGGTGGTCGCGATCCGGCTTCCGAACGGAACTCAGGTGGCCCTCGGGTTCTATCCGAACGAAGGCATGTTCGGTGCGAAGGGCGCGATTCACGATGATGGGCGTTACGTGTCGGCTCGGCATGCCCGGGTTCTCGGCACCTACCGCATCAACGCGCAACAGCTCCGGGATGCGTATCTGTTCGCGGCGGAAGGCTCCGACGCGAACTACCACCTGCTGAACAGCAACTGCGTGGTCTTCGCGACGAGGCTCGTCGGGGCGGCGCTCGGACGCCCCGTCGTCGATGCGTCGGTCACCACGCCGAATGCGCTCATCGCCGAGCTCAGCCCCGACTCGGCATCGAACTGGGTGGACAGCAGCACGACGGATCAGGTCAGGCTGCGGCCGCCGTACGGGGAACAACTCGTGTCCTCCCGGGCGTACCTCGACCTGGCAGGGCACCGCACCGACGCGTATCGCGACGCGTTCGCCTGGGCGAAGTTCCAGGTGGCGATCGACCACCAGCGTCCGCTGGTGACGCACGACCCCACCGACCGGCAGATCAGCCAGTTCGCGCTCCTCGACCTGTTCGCCACGCTCGTCGCCGCCGAGTTCCACGCCAACGGCGAAGACGCCGCCAGAGCGCTGTCGCGCTTACTCGGCTACTCCTACGGCACGCTGCGCCAACCGAACCCGCCCGGCAGCACCGTCAGCCAGGTGCTCGGTGCGGACCGTCGGCAGACCCTGTCAGTCGGCCCGCACCCGATTCAGCCGTCCGACGATGGTTCCGAGATCGTCTTCGACGCGGGCGACGCCTTCGACTCCGACGTCGAGCACCACTCCTCCGACCTGGCCGACGCATCCGGCTCTCCGCCGTCGTCGTCGACGCCGTTCACTGTGGCGCCGACGCGGGCGGGAGTCGGGGCGTCCGCGCTGAGCCGGCTGGACGCCCTGGCTGCGGAGTTGTACCCGTCGGGAGTGTCGTCGCTGCCCGGACCGGCGTCGGCGCCTGCGGCGTTCGCCAGCACGGAGCAGTGGGGTAGGACGCCGTCCTGGGCGGCCGTCGACTCGGCGGTGCGGAACGCGGGGCCGGATAGCACGGCGTTCGTGCTGGCGACGCGGCGGGACGGCAGCGAGCACGGCTTCGCCGTGCACCACACCTCGGACGGCGGGATCGTGCGTGTCGACCTGCCCGACGGCTCCCCGCAGATCGCGCGTTCAGATTCTCCGGCAGCGGCACGGGTACTGGTGGTCGACGCACAAGGTGACCCAGTCACGGGAGCACTCCCCTCGACGAGCAACTTCGTCGCCGGGACGTCAGCGGTTCCGGATGATGCGGCGGCGCGTCAGGCGTTCGACTGGCTTGATTCGGTGAATCCGGGCGAGTCCGTTACGAACTGCGTCTTGACCGCAGTGGTATCGGACATGAGCTACCGGGAGTCAGCCCGGATCCTGGCTCCGGTTGAGTCCCGGCAGCCCGAGGCTTATCTGGTGAACTATCAGCGGCAGCAGCTGGGCCTGTCGGATGAGGCCGAGCCGCCGGTCTTCCGGACGGACCCGAGGTCGATCCGGCAGGCGATGGAGCGGGCCGGGGACGGCGCGCGGGGCATCGTTCTGGTGCGGGCCTCGACGCCGGGTGGTGGTGCCACGACGGCACATGCCTTCAACGTGATCCGGCATCAGGGTGAGGTCGTCTTCCTCGATGGGCAGCGGGGTGGTCTGGCCCACCTGCCGGAAGGCTTCAACGAGTGGATTTTCCTTCCGCTGACCGGAGACATCCCCGAGCCTGGGAACTCTGATCGGGTCGCGTCGTCGGAGTTGAACGGCGAGGCGGGCGCTATCGGTCTGGAGGGTGAGGAGAACACCGCCGTCATCTTCCCGCCGGGTGCGGACCTGCCACACACCGGTAGCGTGTTGGCGAGGAGGAAATCACGCCCCGATGTTGAGCCCTTCTATGACATCGAAGCAACGGTGGACAAGCGCCAATTCTTCGTTGACGACGTGGATGGATTGCTATACGAAGATCCTTTCCTGGACGAAGATTCCGGTCTCCGGATGCGCAGCGGTGCGTGGGAAGATGTCTGGATCATCGAGACCGTCACCAGTCCGACGAGAGTCACCGCAGGTGACGCCGGAAGAGTAAATTGGTCTGATGTCTATTCCGGGTACCGGGAAGCTCTGTCGCGGACATTCGGAGCGCCACGGCTGAACCGGAAGGCGCCGGGGGCGGGTCTGCCAATCGAGGATGTCTACCGTCCCGAGGACGGTTGGGATATCACCCAAATGGGCAAGGGCGTCCAGTTGTTTGGGACTCACCCGACTGATCGCCTTTACGCGCAGTGGACCGTCGGTGTTCCGCTCGACGACGGTCTCGGCTTCGTGCAGTGGCTGCTGGAAGACGACCGTACCTTCATGCCGCTTCAGCGGCAGCTTCTGGAAGCTGGCTTGGAATTTGGTCGCACGGTCACCGCTGGCTACCTCGGCGTGCCGCCGGGCGATGTGGATAAATACCGGGACGCTCCTGGTGTCTCAGCGCTCTGGTCGTTCATGACGCACACCTACACGCACGCCGCAGCTCTATTCGTTGATGCAAACTATGATTCTTTCGGTCTTACGAAAAACCTGCTCGCGGTTGGTGTGCGGAACCCACTTTCGGTGATCAGGGCAGGACAGCGACCTGAGGTTGGCGTCTACCTTGAGTCTCAAGCCGATTCGATCAAGGCTGCTTTTGTCGCCGATTTAACCGAGCGCCGTGCGAGGCTTGACTACTCCCTTCGTAAGAATCACTTGGCCAAACCTCGAGCGATCAGTGATGATCGCGTTCTCGACGTAGCTCCACCTGGCGAGGAATTCACCGTCGGTGATTATCTCGACAATGCGCTTCTTGACGAACCCGGCATCATCCTGACGCAATACCAAGCCGTCGGATTGAACAACAATGAACACGCCTTCCTTCGTCTCGACACCAACCAGGGGCGCCTGGAGAAGTCGGTAATCTACGAGGTTCGGAACTTCCGGCGCCCTGAGGTGACGCCGGCGGAGATCGATGTTCATCGGCGTGAGCTCGTCGATCACATTCGTAGGCTCCGGGATCAGCGCGAGATGGCCAGCCGAGTGCCTTCGGGTGGTCCGGGGCAACAGGTTTCCCCGTCCCGGGGGCCGGGCCCGGTGCGGCCGACGTCGCCGCCCAGGCGTGCGGCGCGGCCGTTGCCGCCGCCGCCCGGCACGTCTGGAACGCCTGTCACGGCTGGTGCGACGACGGGTTCCCCCCTCAGCGCTGCCGACGAACGCATGCGACAGGCGCAGCAGCGGTCGGCTCTGGGACCGCTGCCGTATCCGTTGCCGGTCGCCGGTGTGGTCACCGACGCCGAGTTCAACAACGGCGAGTATCCGGATTCGCTGGACCCGTCGCGTGTGACGGGTCGGGGTGGTGGGCTTCCTCCTGAGGCGAGGGCGCCGAGGCGCCTGCCACCGCCGCCGCGCGGCCTTCCGGCACCGCCGCCGCGTGGCCTTCCGGCACCGCCGCCGGTGTCGGCGCCGCCGGTGTCGCCGCCGTCGGGTGGGGTTGCGGCCACCGTCGCCGGTGCCCCGACGGCGGGTGCGCAGCGCGCTCCTCAGGGCGGTGAGCGCAGGCGAGGTGAACGGGGGCCGTTGCCGCGTCCGCTTCCGAGTACGTCCGGCCTTCAGCCGGCCGGGTCAAGTGGTACCGGTGCGCCCGTACCGTTGACGAATGCGCCGCTCAGAAGCGCTGCCTTCGTGGCTGAGGTCAACGCCCTTCTGCCTGGTCTCGGGCGCCCGGGGGCTGTGGATGCGCAGACGGTGTCGAACCACGCCCAGGTGGTGGAGTCCCAGCTTGCGGGGCGGTGGGGCCAGCGCGAGCTAGCGCAGAAGACGGCATTCCACATCGCGCACGGAGAGTTTCCCCGGCTTCTGGGCGGCGCCCCTCAGGCCAGCGGCAGCGGCAGCGGCAGCGGTCATTCGTCCTCGGGGATGCCTGACCGCGACGACGCTGACGCGCTCTCTGACAACTCGGACGACGCGTCGGAGGCCTCAGCCTCCCTCCGGTCGGATTCTGATTCGGACCAGAGTGACGATGCCGTCGTGCGGGTTGAACTTCGCGTTGTCGAGGGCAGGCTGGTGGTGCCCGCTGCCGCCGAGGATTCCCTCATCCGGCCGGTGCGTCGATACGCCGAGCAGATGTGGCGCGACCGTGACGAGCCGGGGGCCGGGCCGGCGCTGCACTACTACTACCATCCGTCGATCGAAGAGCCTGGGGGAACGACCCACGTACAAGCCGTCGAGCGATGGATTGTGGGCGAAGTCCGGCAGCGGCTCCAAGATCTAGCGTTGTCCTCCGGTGTAGTCGACAACGAAGAAGACGCACGTGACTTGGCCGCGGAGTTGTCGGAGGACGTGTTCGGCGTTTCCCATCCTGATTCGGACGTGTCGGTGGGGCCGCTGTTTGTCGACTTCGGTGAGGTCTCTTCGCCGTCGAGCACCGACGACGATCCTGCGATGTCCGACAGCTCGGACATTGACGAAGCGGGCTCGGCGTCGGATTCGAGCGCCGACGTCATGGTGCGATTCGAGACCGATGGCTCTGCGGTCGGCAGTAGGCCTTCGATGACCAGTGCCTCTGCCGACGCCCTCGCCTCGCGCATACGGCCACTCGTCGAGTATGGATGGCGGCGTCGTCTGCATGGCGGACAACTGGGCCTTAACATCACCTACCACTGGTCCCTCGTCGCCGATGAGCGCTCGGTCGACGGGCACGCACCTGACCATCGGGCGATCGACGACACCGGCCTGGCTTTCACGGCGCAGCAGTGGATTCATGACGAGGCTGAGCGGCAGCTTCAAGAGCTGGTGTCGTCCGCAGGGATGGTCTACGTCGAAGAAGACGGCCGACAATTCATCGCAGGTTCGGCGAGCGTTCGGTTCTCTCCCGACTCACGCATGCCAGTCGGGTCCGTGCTGGTCGAATTCGACGACGCCGATGCGCGGACCGCTTCGGGTGGTTCGGAAGAAATCTCCGCCGACGATGCCGACGAAGCCCTCGTGTGGTGGCCGGATTGGGAGGAAACCGCAGGCACCACCGTTCCCGGTGCGGCGGGGCCGATTGGCGGCCCGGCGGGCACGGTTCAGCCGGCGAGCGGGGATGCTGCGCTGCGTCAGCCTCTGCGTCGTGTGGGCAGCCGGGTCTGGGTGGTGCCACCGCCGTTCGAGACCGACGGGCAGCGAGCGTTCGTGGCCCCGGATGGGGTGCCCGACGATGTCGTGCTGGTCGGCGCTGTCGTGCGCGAGCTACGCGGCGAAGCGGTGTTGCTGGGGTCTCACGCGACCGGTGGACCGCTGACTGCGGAACGTCTCCTCAATCAGTTGTCGCTCCGGGACGGCTTCCAGAGGGCGGTCGACGAGGACGGGAACCCGAGCGCGACTGATCTGCGGGTCCTCGTCCTGGTGTTGCACGGCCCGGAGGACGCGGTAGAGCGATTCGGCCGGAGTCTGCACGCCGAGATTGTTGACCGGCAGTACTGGGGCAGCCCGACGCCCGTCGGGCTGGTCATCGGCTCGTATCTCGGGCAACAACTGATCTGGCGGCCCTACCTCGACCACGAACGTGGGGAGCCAACTGTCTCACCGCACGACTCACTGACGGTGGCGAGGAATTTCGGCGTCGACGTGTCGGCGTTGGTGTACCGACGCCTGGCGGGCGAGGGAGTTGACCTCGATGATCTGATCCTGGCAAGTCTGGTGCAGGCGCGGTTGGGATGGGATTCGGTCTGGGACTCGCCACCTGCGCCGCCGTACGGGCCGGCCGATTCTCCTGCGGTTCTGCCCAGTGCCCTGGCAGAGGTGAGGGTGCCGCTGCCTGCGGGTCTACCCGGCCCTGCGGTGCTCAGTGAGGTGCGGGGTTGGTTGCGGGACGGGCGAGTGCTGCCGGTGGTGCCGGCGGGTGAGCGCACGGTGTCGGTTCGGGTCGGTCCGGGACTTGTCGCGCCGGTCTATCGGCTCCCCGCCACTGCCGACCATCCCTCCCAGGAGGTGTTCGTTCTTCACGGCACGGGAACAGGGGCGCAGTTCAGGGGGTACCTTCGGGCCATCCCAGTCTGGGTGAATCAGTTCGACGACGGTCTGGTGGTCGTCCCGACCATCGCGTCCGCGGCTGACCTGGGCCTTGACTACCTCTCACCCTCTGTCGAGGACCGACTCGTCGTCGAGCCGGGGGAGTTGAGCGAAGATGGCACGAAGATACGGAATTCGGCGCCGCGCGATCGTCGGGACGCGACGTGGCTGACCGCCGACGACTACCACCAGCGTCTGGTGCGTGGCCGGGCCGGGAGGCCCCCGATTGTGGTGCTGATCCGACCGTTCCAGTCCGCACACACAGCGCGCAACGCTCCCTTCATCGCTGACCTCGGCCGCCACGTGCTCGTGCTGTCGTCGCATCGGGAACGGCACGGGGGGACGCGAGAGCGCAACGGCGACGCGGTCCAGCCAGGGCGGCGCCGGTGGACGCTCCGGCGGCCCGGCATCGGGCGGGTTCGTGGGCGCGAGTCCGACAGCCTCCTCACGACGTTGTACGAAGCGGCTCACGAGGACTCGCTGGATCTCGACGCGGCGATGAACTCGTTCCTGAGGCAGACCGTGGAGCCTCGTGACGTGGCGTTGGCGCGCCGCGCCTTCTTCCTGGGAGAGCGTCCGACGGGCAGTGCGGTGACCATCCGCCTGGAAGTCGGCGCAGGGCAGGTCGAGGAGTGGCTTCGTACCTCGCCCCGGGCGGTGGTCGTCCCCAACCTCTCCGCGCGCGACGACCATTTCTCCCGGCGGGAACTGTCCAACCGGTTCTCCGGTGTCAGTATCACGATTCCCGCGCGGTATGTCGCTATCCCTCCCGGCAGGCCGGGCTTGTACGTGCTCGACACCGCGGCGTTGGCGAATGATCTGATCTCGATCGAACCTGCCCCGGGTGAGCGCTCGCGTCACATCGTCAATGTGCGCGGAGACGATCCTCCGGCGTACGAGGTGGGGGTGCCGGGTGGTGTGGACGTTCCTTCGCAATCCATCTTGGACGTGGTCAGCGATTCGCTGCCACCCGTTGCGGTCGAAGAGCCTCGAACTTTGGCGGAGGATCTCAGGCGGATACGACGGTCGCTAACGAACCTGGGGGCGCCGCCGCGAGCTCTGGAGGCTACCGGCACGCAAGCTTCGCTGGCGGACCTTCAGTCGCTGGCTGCCGGGGCGGTGACGATGGTACTGGCGACGTCGTCAGTTGGTGAAGAGCAGCTTTTCCTGGTGGTCCGGGAGGCCGACGGCCGGATCTACCTGATTGACGGAGATGCTCCCGCAGATTCTCCGGGCCGGTTCGTCGATATCACGGACGCTGTCGATGACGCGCAGTCGCCGCCGGCGGTGCTGGCGGGTGGACTGGAGCTGAATTTCGATGCCGGTGGTGGGCTGAGGCAGTTCGAGATTATCGATCAAGTTGTGCGGTCGCGCGTCGTTCAGGAAGGGCTCGACCGTGACGATTTCGTGAGCGATCTACGGGCCGGGTTGGCGGTTCCTGCGGGTGTCATCGCTTCCCAGGATCGACGTAACCACCTGGCGCGGGTCGAGAGCGCGATCGCGTGGTGGTTGGGCACGCCGCCCGGGGAGCGGCTTGACGGGTTGTTCACCGCGGTGCGCAGTCTCGAGGCGCGGCTCGGGCTGGGCGGGCCTGACCGGCCTTCGCTGCTGGACCTGCAGGACATCGCCGACGTGCTGGTCGGCGTCCACGAGGCGACGGACGCGGTCGGTCGGACCTTGACGGGTCGGGGCCTGGACCGCATCGACATGGCACTTCGGGCGCTTGACGATCTGTCCAACGACCTGCGGCATGTGCAGTCGCCGTCGCGGGACGTCGAGGAACACCTGCGGCAGGCGCGGCACTTCGCGCAGGCCCTGTCGTCCCAACTCGAGTCCGTGCGTGGTCGCCGGGGCATGCTCGAGGCGTCGGATGAGCGGCAGCAGGTCCGTGTCCCCGAGGGGATCCCCGACGCCGAGTTCGTACGCCAGGTCAATCGTCGCCTGGCGCGTCTGCGGCATCCTGCGGCGAGCCCGACGCGGATCGCCGAGGCACGCACCGCGGTTGAGTCGGCTCGCGGGAGGCGCCAGCCTGAGCACGACGTGGCGTACTGGACGGCCCAGCTCATCAAGTTCGGCGACCTGCCGGGGCTGGATGGTGGAAGCCGCCGCGCCGATTCCGGGGGGCAGATCCCCGACCTGGGCGGTTCCGCTGCTGGCCCGAGCACGGTGGCCGGTCCGCAGGGATCGTCGGTTCTGGGTGAGCAGACGGTTGATGATGCGGGTGTCGGAGCTGAGGGGGAGCAGGACGAAGCGTCCGAGTCGTCCTCTGACCACGGCGACACGCCGGGCGGGGAGCAGGAGTCGGACTCCGACTTGGACTCGGCGGAGCAGGAATCGGACTCGGACCGAAGCTCTGATAGCGATGAGTCCTCCTCCTCTGGGCCTCGGCAGCTCCCGCCGGTGCAGGCGGCGACGTTTGCGGAGTGGTCTCGGGAGCTGGAGTTTCTGTTCGGGGACCTATCGGGTCCGGCGCTGGCGTCGAGGTGGGATGCCGATACCGTCGGTAACCCAATCACAGATTCGTCGCATGATCAGATCATTCTCCGCAACACGAAGGTGTCCTGGCGTTTCATGTTTGGTGCCGGTACCGGTACCGACGTTGTCGCCACTCGCGTCGTTGGCTCGATGCCGGAGGACATGCTCTTCGGCCGGGAGTTCGAGGACCTTCTCGCCGATATGAAAAAGGTTGACCCGACGCTGACCCCGGAGGCGCTGCGGAGACAATTACGAGCTGGTGATTCAGCTGTCGGTGTGGAATTTGACGATCAGGGTCGCGCCGTGGTCAGTCCGGCCTATTTCGCGGGCGAGCTTACATACGACGAGCAGGCTGGTGAGTGGACGGTCAGTGACCGTTCCAGCGCGTACATGGACCCGTCGGTCCGTGACTATGCATTGGATCGGGATCGGCAGTGGTGGTTGTCGAACGTCGCCGCCGTGTTCAACCGCCGCCTGGGGACGTCGGTTCGCGCGCTGCCGCCGGCTTCGGGCCCGTCGTCTGCGCCGGACCGGCTGAAGGTCATAGACGAGGACCGGATCCGGTACGTGGAGCGGCAGGCGCAGGCGATCGCAGCCCGCTACGAGGTATTCGAGGATGACCGAGCGGAGATCGCGGCAGCCGCCGAGGAGGTGCTGCTCGACGTGAACGCGCCGGTGGACGCGGCGGTGACGGCCGCGGCGGAGAGGGCACGGCAACTTGGTATGGATGCGGCCGGGCCGCTGGCGCCGCCCCAGAACCCGCCTACAGCGGAGGAGGAGCTAACCCGGAGTCGGCAACGGCAATCGGCGATGGCCCACGGATATCTCGATGTCAGGATGCTTCGGCGGATCCGCAACAAGCTGTTCGCCGACGCCGGGTCGGACCTGCCCGAGATCACGCCAGACAGCCAACAGGCCAGCGCCATGGTGCATACCTTCGTCTACAAAGGACGCGTCAACGACGTGGCCGACGACGTACTCGATAGTCGTTCGGCTGCGCATGAATGGGCGCTGGCTGCGGGCGACGCCGTCACAGACGCGATGGAAAGCCTCTCCGGCTCTGACAGCACCGAATACCCTGGCACCGTCTACCTGCAGGTGCGCGACGATAGCCTCGGGTTGCTGCCGCCCGCGGGCGAGGTGCTGACGCTTCCGGGTGCGCTGCCCGCCACGACCACGCCACCGACGCCACTAGCCGGATACAGGGTGCTGAAGCTGACCGTGCGCGACGCGGTGAGCCTGGTGGACGTCAACATCGACGATGCGGTGCTCATCCGGGCGGATACCCATTTCACCATCGAGTCGATCGGTTCGGATGAAGCGGTCCTCAGTGCGATTCCGAGCCCGCGTATGGCGTCGGTGGATGGCCCGGCCGTTTACACCACCACCCGGACCTTGACTGTCGGGGTGACCCATGCGGGGACGCGCCTTCAGCTTCCGCGGATGTCCGCGGTCCCGGACAGAAGCCTTCTGGCTCCTGGCAACGACAACGTCACCCTCATCGTGCATCCGCTGGCGCCGCCACCGCTGAACGGGGAGCCAGTGTCCTTGGACCCACGCGCCAGTTACGAGGTGCACTCAAGCAAGCGGGACGAGACAACTGACGGGAAATGGGTCGTCGAGCTGTTGGAGGTGTCCGGGCCGGCACGCACCGCATGGGGCCAGCCAACCGAAATGCCGTGGCTGCCGCTGCGAGAAGGCGGGCCGTTGTCCACCGCCGAGGCGATGGCGTGGCACGACGAAAAGCTGGTGACCCAGGCGCAAAGCACCCGGCTACGCGCGCAGGGGCTACGGATGGTGCCTTCGGCGCTACTCGTCCAGAGTGGTGACCTGAACTCGGTGATGAACGCGAGCCTACCGCCGGCGGAGCACCGCACCGACTGGCGCGACGTCATTCAGGCGAACATACCCGCTCTTCAAGCGCGTGCTCAGGAGCTCGGGTTGCCGCCAGGTACCGATCTCGAGGAGATGCTGGATGGTCCGGAAGCGGTGGATCTGCTGCCGGCCCTGCTTCTCATGACCTTTCCTCATCTCTCGTTGGTGGTCATTCGTCCAGATGGATCTCTCGTGCGTTTCCGGTATCCGGGCCCGCAGCAGCAGTCGGAGATGGTGCTGGTGCAGACCTCAGCTGGGCTGCGGCCAGCGTTGAATGAACGGAGCGTTGTCGCCAGCGAGCCGGGCACGCCAGAGTCATATGAGCCGAGGTCCCAGATGGCGGATGCGTGGTTGATCGACCAGGCGTTCCACGTGTCTCCAGAAACTGTGCAGCTGGTGAACGGGTACCTCGCTGACCGGCACCGTCACCCGGTGAGCCCGGCTCGGATAGTGCAGGCGCGCAGTGCGCTTGAGCGGCGTAGTGGCGCGTTTGTGGTCAACGATCCGCAGCTGATCGCTGATCACATCCTCGACGCCGACAGTCTGTCGGTGCCGAAGTCGGACCTGCCCAGCCAAGCCTCGGTCGGGGCCAAGGCCTGGGACGCAGAGCTGGACCTCCGGTTCGGCGACCTGGCGGGTCCGTTGTTGGTGAAAGAGGGGGAGCGTGATGCCAGCGGTGAGGTTCGGGTCAATTCGTTCTTCTCGTCGTCGCTGGCTGATCTGTCGCCGTCGGTTGTCCGTGACAACCCGCAGGCGTACTGGAATTTCGCGGTTGGCGCGGACGGTATCATTCGGGTCGGTGGCGAGGTGCCGGAAGCGTTGATTTCCGAGCCGGCGCTCGAGCAGCTTCTGACCGGCATACGGGAAGCCGACCCCACGGTGACCCGCGACCACTTCGACCTTGGGCACCCGACAGTCAGTGTCGAGTTTGATGATCAGGGCCGGACCGTGGTCAGTCCGGCCCGTGTCGCTGGTGAGTTGCGTTACGACCAGGCGCGCGCTCAGTGGATGGTCAATGACGTCTCCGGCCGGTACATGTCAGAAGGCGTGCGTGATCATGCGCTTGGGCGGGACGTGCAGTGGCGGTTGTCGAACGTAGCCGACGCTTTCAGCCGCCACCTGGGGGTGCCGGTTGGTGTGGCGCCGGTGATGGCTTCTACTTCGGACTGGATGCCCGACGCCGCGGACCGGGCTCGGGACGTGCGGCGTCAGGCGGAGGCGATCGCTGCTCGGTATGTCGGTGCGTCCGACGCGGAAAGGGACGAAATTTCCAACGCCGCGGCGAGTGTGTTGTCTGACCCTAATGCACCGGTTATTGGGGCAGTGCAGGCCGCCGCGGCGAGGGCGCAGGCACTCGGCGTGCCCGCGGCACCGGAATTGACGGCGCCCGTGACACCGCCCACGGCGGCCGATTCTCATGCCCGCGCTATTCAACGTCAACTGGGGGTGGCTCGCGGATATCTCGATGTCAGGCGTGTTCGCCAACGCCAGGCCGATTTCCGAAGCCGACGGTTCCGCGGTGGGGTGCCCGGCAATCCCCAGTCGGAGGCGCAGTGGTTGCGGCAGGCCACCGCTTTCACTTTTCTGAATCTGCCAGCAGAAAATGTCTTCCATGATGTAGTCAATCAACGGTCGCCCATGCATGAGGCCGCATTGGCCGCGGGTGACGTCGCCAGCGACGTCGTGAAGGAGGACGACAACTGGGCACATCAGCGAACCGTTTATCTGCAGGTTCGTGCCGGCGACGTACCGGCCGACGGCGAGGTGTTCACGACGCCGGGCGCGCTGGTCGCCGCTGAGGTGCGGCCGGACCCCGCATCGGATCATGTGGTGCTTGAGATGCAGGTGCGGTCCGCAGTGGGCACGACGAGCGACTTCAGGCTTGGCGGCGTGCTCATCTGGCCGGGCAGCCAATTCGAGGTAGACGCGTCTGAGCGCGACGAGCCGCTCCTCGTTGAGTTACTGGGAACACACGTCGCGTCCGTGGATGGCCCGGCTGTCTACCTCACCACCCGGGTACTGGACCTCGGCACCCCGATCGAGGGCGATCGAGTTCAGCTTCCGGCGACGAGAGCGTCGCGGACCGAGCAAGATCTGACGCCGGGTGATGGCAACATCACACTTGTCGTGCACCCGCTGGCACCGCTGCCTCCGGGGGAGGGACCGGTGTCGCTGGACCCACGCGCCAGCTACGAGATCAGTTCCATCGCGTGGGACGACGATGGCCGGTTGCGGATCGAACTGGTGGAGGTGTCCCGGTCGGCGCCGGATGAGCGGGCCAACAAGCCGACTGAAATGCCGTGGATGTCGTTGCGGGCCGAGGGGCCCCTGTCGTCGGCTGAGGCCCGGGTGCCGCAGGACGCGGACCTGGTGACGGCGGCACAGACCACCCGGCTGCGCTGGCAGGGCTGGCGGATGGTGCCGTCGGCCTTGTTGGTCGAGGGTGACCTGAACTCGGTGTTGAACGCTGCCGGCGTGAACGGCGTCAGGGATCATCGGGACTTCCTGCGCGAGCGCATCGCAACCCGTGGTCTGTCTGCTGTGAACTTCGGGTTGCCGGCGGACGCGGATCTGGCCGCGATGCTGGACGGTCCGGAGGCTACCGACCTGGTGCCGGCTCTGCTCGCCATCTCTTACCCGCTCTCGGTGGTGGTTGTTCGCCCGGATGGTTCCCTGCTGCGGTTCGCGAACCCGGAGAATCCCCACGCACCGTCAGTGGTGCTGGTCCAGACGTCGCGTGGGCTGCGGCCGGCGTTGGCGGACAGCATGGTGGTGGCTGCCGAGCCAGCGACCCCGCAGTCGTACCAACCTCGTTTTCAAATGGCGGATCCGGCGTTGGTGAACGCCGCGTTCCAGGTGGAACTGGAGGCGGTGCGGGAGGTCAACCAGCACCTGGAGCGTCTGCAGCATCCTGCGGTGAGTCCGGCCCGGATCGTCCAGGCACGTACCGAAATCCAGGAACTCGACGGCCTGCCGGCAACTCCCGAGGACCTGAGCCAGTCGGTCGCCGGAGACATCCACCGTGGTGGCGGAGTCTCCACCACGGAGCCGGTGCAACCGGCGGGCGCGGTCCCTGACGCCGACTTCGTCAGCCAGGTCAATCGGCACCTTTCTGGCGAGTTCGGCCACGACGAAGTGAGTCCGGCCAGGGTCGGCGAGCACATGAGGTTGGTGGCTGGCCGGGCGCCGCGGGGAAGCAGTGGGTTGGCGTACTGGACGGCTCATCACATCAAGTTCGGCCACACGCCGGGGCTGAGTGGTGGGAGCCGCCGTGCCGACTCCGGAGGGCGAATTCCCGACCTCGGTAGTTCCGCCGCGGGCCCGAGCATGGCGGCGAGTGCCGGGCTTTCGCCGGACGATCTGAGAATCGTCCTGACGATCAACGATGACGGCCATGGGGAGGTGACCTTCGGTCGGAATGGTCCTCATCAACTGGACCCTGAGCACCCTGCGCACACATTTGTGCTACGCGAACTGATCGCAGCCAACCAAAGGGGCGGGCGCATCAGTCGACCGGTACTCAGCGAACGCCTGCAGGACGCCTTCGGGCCGCGTATCGACGTCGACCCGTCCATCCGCTATCTCAATAGTCTGGCAAGGGCAGCTGGCGTCAAGGGTAAGCTCATCCAGAGCGTACCCACAAAAGAGGGGACGACATGGGCGCTGAATGCGCCTGCGGCGATTTTCTCCGTCCCGTTGGCATCTAGCATCTCCGCAGTGAGTGACGCCGCGGGAAACGTGTCAATTCGCCGCCCGGATGGGTACGTGCCGCTGAATCTTCCGCAGTGGCAGACTCTGCGGGTTCTCACCTACGCCAAGGGTAAGCCGCTCACCCGGGAAGACATTCTGGCGAAGGCAACCAAGGGGCATTCGCTCTTCTCGGGCACCCGAGATATGATGCTGGGCTGGCTTAACGAGTTGACCACCATCCTGGGGCCCGGATTTGTGTTCACCGACGGGGCGCGGTGGTGGATGGAGCCCTACTCGTGGCGCCGGGTCGCGCCTGCCGCCCCCCATCCCCGATCCGGGAGCATGGCTGCTCCGGTGGCTGGCCCGGTTGCTGCTCCGGCGGCTGGCCCGGTTGCTGCTCGGGTAGCTGGCCCGGCTGCTGGCCCGGTTGCTGGCCCCGTGGTGGCCGTGGACCTGGACATCTTTTCGCACGTCGTTGAGTCCGACGACGGATCCTTGTTCGGCGGCGACGAGAGCAACGAGGGATCAGTGGCCGGCGACGAGAATCCGGAGCTCGACGTCCGGTCACCGGGTCTCATGTCCCGGCCTGCCGGCAGGCCCCTCAATGACTACGCCGATGTCGCGAACCAGATCGTCCTGGCCTCCTCTGATGGTTCGTCGGCGAGGCCAGCGCCACCCGGGGTGCAGATCCGGGTGCCCGCTGATGGGTGGTGCCTGCTCAGCTCCGCAGTGATGTCCGCGCCGGAGCAGGTTGCTGCACTGCTGAGCCAGCGGGACGTCACTGCTGATCAAGGTGACATCGACGCCGATCGCCGGGCTGTCGGTTGGCTCATGAACCTCGCCCAACACAGGAACGAACCACTCTCTCTGACGCGAGCCACCACCGATGCGTCCCTTCGCTTTGTGGTAGGCAGAGCCGCCACCCGACTGGCGCGTATGCTACGCAGTCCCGAAGCATTCAACGTCGACCCGCAGATATTCCCCCGCCGAACGATCCAGGGAGCGCGGAGGCTTCGCGTCAACGCGACGGATCAAACCGTCGGGGCCCCGATTACGGGCGACGATCGCAGCAGCCTCGCATTCCTTGTGGAGCGGTGGGGCGAGACCTGGAACTTCAGCTACGGCGATGGATATATCTACCTCCTTGCCAACGCGCTTGGCGCACCCATACGTGTCTACAGTGAGGGTGGCAACCACGTCATCGAGCCAGACCCGCCAGTCGGCCCACCCCGACCAGAATTGCACCTCTGGCGAGCCGGCAACCATTTTGACGCAATAATCACCAACCCGTCACACGGTCCTGACCATCGTTTCCATCCCGTTCCGCAGGAGTTGGCGCGAGAGACGTACGGGAGCCTGCCCGTCAATCCCAAGGGGCGATGGGTCAGGGTTTTCGACGCCGAGTACAAGCGGCGGATTCTGGCCGAGTATGAGCAGCTGGACCTGAAAGGTAAGCGTGAGCTGCGTGCGCGCGAAGATCTGACCGTGAATCAGCTCGCACGTTGGAAGGCGCGGCAGAAGGAAGATTCCGCTCGGCGTACTCCGGTCGGGGATGCCGTTGCAGACAGCCATGACGGCCCAACCGGACGGGGTGGGGCTTTCTGAGTGTCCCCTGGGGCAGACGGGATGGCAGCGGCGACGTATGTCGGGCAGGACTCAGGGGGAGGGAACGTCCGGCACGAAGTAGCCGACGCCGCGCAGGGTGCAGAGGTAGTTGCCGCCGCCGGGCAGCGCGGCCAACCGGGAGCGCAGCCGGTAGACGGTCGACTTCACCACGTCGCGGCCGCCGAGCATGTCCGGCGTCCCCCAGACCGTGCGGAGCAGGTCCTGCCAGGACTGCGGTACGCCCCGCTGGCTCGCCAGGTGGGTCAGGAGTTTGAACTCGGTGAACGGCAGGTCGATTCGCTGCTGGTGCAGCGTCACGCTCTGGGTGGCGGGGTCGATGACGAGCTCGCCGACCCGGATCACGCCCGGGTGGCTGCGCCGGCGGCGGATCAACGCCTGCGCGCGCAGTGCCACCTCGCGCGGGTGGAACGGTTTGACGACATAGTCGTCGGCGCCGTGCTCCAACCCGGCGATGACGTCCTGTTGGTGGCCGAGGGCGCTGAGCAGCAGGATGGGCGTTTCGGAGCGGGCCCGGATGAGCTGGCAGAGGGTCAGGCCGCTCATGGTCGGCATCATGATGTCGAGGATGGCGAGGTCGACCCGGTGGGATCGCAGCAGGTGCAGGGCGGTGGCGCCGTCGGAGGCGGTGAGCACGTCGAAGCCCTGGGTCTGTAGCGCGAACTCGACGATGATCACCATCTGTGGTTCGTCGTCGACCACCAGCACGGTGGGCCGCGGGGAGGTGCTCATGGGTGCCCCGGGAGGGTCAGCAGGAACGTCGTCCCATGGGTGGATGCGGTGTGCACGAGAATCTCGCCTCCGTGCAGTTCGACAATGATTTTGGTGATCACCAGGCCGAGGCCGGTCCCATCGACGAGCGGCCGACCCGTGGCGAAGCGCTGGAAGAGTCGTTCCCGCTCGGCCCGCGTCATCCCCGCGCCGTCGTCGGTGACGTAGATGGCGACTCCGGAGTCCACCACCATGACCCGCACGTGGATGCTGCCGCCGGTCGTGGTGAAGCGACTGGCGTTGGAGAGCAGGTTGGTCATGGCCTGGGTCAGCAACATCGGGTCGGCCAGGATACGCGGCATCACCTGTGGGGTGTCCAGCGTGATTCGCTGGCCGCGCTGCTCGCACAGCGACCGCATGCCGGCGATGACATCACGGACGATCACCGCCACGTCAGCCTTCTCCAGGCGGGGCGTGAACAGGCCGGCCTCGATCTTCGCCTGTAACAGCAGACTCTCGCAGAGGCCGATCACCTGTGTGGACTGGTTGTCCACCAGGCGGAGGAACTTCTCCTGCGCGGGGGTCAGCGGCCCGGGCGTGCCTTCGCGGAGCAGGTCGACCGCACCCTTGATCATGCTGAGTGGGGTGCGCAGTTCGTGGCTGAGCGCGTTGACCTGGTCTGCGCGCCGCTGCACCGTCAGCTCCAGCGTGGACAACTCGGCACGCATCCTGCTGCCGCGTCGGCGCAGCACCAGCGCGCACGCGCACGCCCCGGCGAGGGCGCCGACCAGCGCCATCATCAAGCCCCACCAGACGCTTGTCATCGCTGCCTCGGCCTCTGGTTCACACACCCATGTTTTCAGCCGCGATGTGTCGCCGGGACACCGCGTTGGTGACAGCGCTGTCACCTGCGCTCACGACGTCGTCACCGTCGTGACGTTCACGCGCTCCTAATCTGGTCGACACATCTGACTGCCATCTCAACGATCCACCACCGTTTGCGGAGGTCTCATCCGTGGTTTCCCTGCGTCCGCGTCGTCTCGCGGCACTGTCGATCACACTCATGCTCACCTCGATGACCATGGCGGCCTGCGCCAAGCAGGACTCCGGGGGTGACCACAGCGCGACCGACGGCAACGTCGTGCACGTGGTCTGTGGCGCCACCGAAGACTGGTGCGCGGCGACCACCGAGAAGTTCAGCAAGTCCACCGGGGTCAAGGCCGACTTCGTCCGGCTCTCCAGCGGCGAGGCGCTGGCCCGGGTCAAGGCCGGCAAGGGCAGCCCCGAGTTCGACGTCTGGTACGGCGGCCCCGCCGACGGTTACTCCGCCGCCGGTAGCGAGGGCCTGCTCGAACCGTACGTCTCCGCCAACGCGGCGATCATTCCGGACGCGTACAAGGACCCGACCGGTCTCTGGACCGGCGTCTACGTCGGCGCGCTCGGCTTCTGCAGCAACACCAAGGTCCTGGCGGAGCGCGGGGTAGCGGTGCCGCAGTCCTGGGCGGACCTGCTCAACCCGAAGCTCGCGAAGGAGATCGGGATGGCGCACCCCTCCACCTCCGGCACCGCCTACACCGCGCTGTGGACGCAGGTCCAGCTCGCCGGCGGCGACCAGACCAAGTCGCTGGAGTACATGCGCAAGCTGCACCCGAACGTGCTGCAGTACACCAAGTCCGGTTCGGCCCCGGCGCAGATGGCCGCCCGGGGTGAGGTCGCGGTCGGTGTCATCTTCTCGCACGACTGCGTCGCCACCGTCGAGGCCGGCTTCCCGGACCTGCAGGTCAGCTTCCCGGCCGAGGGCACCGGTTATGAGACCGGCGGTGTCGCGCTGGTCAAGGGCGCGCGGAACCCGGTGAGCGGCAAGAAGTTCGTCGACTGGGCGCTGACCACGGAGGCTCAGGAGATCGGCCCGACGGTCAAGGCGTACCAGTTCCCCACCAACCCGGACGCCAAGGTTTCGGACAAGGTCGTCAAGCTGCCGAGCATCAAGATGGTGACCTACGACGCGACGGTCGCCGGGCAGGCGAAGTCCGCGCTGAACAAGCGGTTCGACGCTGAAGTGGCGCAGGCGCCGAAGTCATGACGCTCCTGCTCCCCGAACGTTCCTCCACCTTCACCCCGCCGGCCGGCGCTCGCCGTCGGCGGGGTGGCGACCCGGCGATCCGCCTGCTGATCGTCGTCTGCGTACTGCTGGTGGCGATCGGCGCGGCCATCCCGCTCATCGCGGTCCTGGCCACAGCGTTCGCACCGGGCGCGTTGCCGCGCTACGCGGAGTTCTTCACCTCGTCGGTCGATCTCGAGATCCTGCGCAACACCCTGGTGCTCGGCGCGCTCGTCGGGGCCGGCGGTACGGCGCTGGGCTTCCTCTTCGCCTTCGTGCAGGCCCGCCTCGACGTACCCGGCAAGAAGATCCTGCACGTCATCGCCATGATGCCGATCGTCAGCCCGCCATTCGCGGTGGCCACCGCGACCGTCGTCCTGTACGGGCGGCGCGGCGTCATCAGCAACGGCATCTTCGGGCTCGAGTACGACATCTACGGCCTGGACGGGCTGGTGTTCGTCCTGTCGATGTCGCTGTTCCCGGTGGCCTACCTGGGTCTGCTCGGCATGCTGCGCGGCCTCGACCCGGCGGTGGAGGAGGCGGCCATGAACCTGGGCGCCAGCCGGTGGCGCATCCTGCGCACGGTGATCCTGCCGCTGCTGGCGCCCGGCCTGGTCGCCCCGTTCCTGCTGCTCTTCGTGGAGGCGATCGCCGACCTGGCCAACCCGCTGGTGCTCGGCGGCGACTACACCGTGCTGGCCAGCCGCGCCTACCTCTCGGTCACCGGCGAGTACGACCTGACCAGCGCGTCGGTCTACTGCGTCATCCTGCTGGTGCCGTCGCTGGCGATGTACTTCGGGCAGCGGTGGTGGCTCAACCGCAAGGTGCGCACCACGATCACCGGCCGACCGTCCGGCAGCGTGCACCTCATCACCGGCTGGGCCCGCTGGCCGATCTACGGCCTCGCCCTGCTGGTCGCCGCGGTGATCGTCAGCCTCTACAGCACCGTGATCATCGGATCGGTGACGAAGGTCTTCGGCGTGGACAACACGCTCACGCTCGACTACCTGCGGGAGGTCGTGGCCGGTCCGGGCGTCGAAGCGGTCCTGGACACCCTGCTGTTCGCCGCCATCGCCACCCCGATCGCCGGCGTCGTCGGCCTGATGGTGGCCTGGCTGGTGGTGCGGCACCTGCGGCACACCGCCTGGCTGCTGGACCTGGGCGGCACGCTGGGGGTCGCGGTCCCCGGCACGGTGCTCGGCATCGGTTTCGTGCTGGCCTACCGCCCGGACCGGTACGTCGGCGACGTGATGGTCTTCCCCAGCCTCGTCGGCGGCAGCTCGCTGGCGGCGGGGGCCGTCGTGATCGTGCTGGCGTACGTGATCCGCAGTCTGCCGGCCGGGCAGCGCACCGCGGTCGGCGCGTTGACCCAGTTGCATCCCAACATCGAGGAGGCCTCCACCGATCTGGGCGCCAGCGCGCTGCAGACCTTCCGGCGGGTGACGCTGCCGCTGATTCGCCCGGCGCTGCTGACCGGGCTGAGCTACAGCTTCGCCCGGAGCATGACCTCCGTCTCGACCATCGTGCTGCTGGTCACGCCGGAAACGAAGATCATCACCTCCCAGGTGATGAGCGCCGCGAGCACCGGTCGGTACGGCGTGGCGTTCGCCTACTGCACCGTCCTCACCGCCATCGTGCTGGCGGGCTTCCTGGTCATCCGAATCATCGTCGGCGCGGGCGCCGTACTGCACCGCACCGCCACCTCCGAAGGGCAGCAGAAATGACCGCCGCGCCGCACGTCGAAGCGCCAATCACCGAACCCGACGCCGCGCTGCGTCCCGAGAGCGGCTCCGGGCACCTGCGACTGGACGCCCTCACCAAGCAGTTCCGTGGCCGCACCGGGACGGTCACCGCCGTCGACCGGGTCGACCTCGACGTACTGCCGGGAGAGTTCATCACGCTGCTCGGCCCGTCCGGCTGCGGCAAGACCACGACGCTGCGGATGGTGGCCGGATTCGAACAGGCGACCGGTGGCGAGATCCTGATCGACGGCAAAACCATCGGGCACCTGTCGCCGCAGCGACGGCCGATGGCCATGGTGTTCCAGAGCTACGCGCTGTTCCCGCACATGACGGTGGCCGAGAACATCGCCTACGGCCTGCGGCTGCAGCGTGGGCAGCGGAGCAAGGACGAGATCGCCACCGCCATGCGGATGGCGGTGACCAGCATGAACCTCGTGGGGCTGGAGGAGCGCAGCCCGCACGAGCTCTCCGGCGGCCAGCAGCAACGGGTGGCGCTGGCCCGTGCGCTGGTGGTGCAGCCGAAGGTGCTGCTCTTCGACGAGCCACTGTCGAACCTGGACGCCAAACTGCGTAATGCCATGCGGGCGGAGATCCGCCGGATCCAGAAGATGTTCGGCATCACCAGCATCTACGTCACCCATGACCAGGACGAGGCGATGAGCATGTCCGACCGGATCGTGGTGATGAACAAGGGCAAGGTGGAGCAGGTAGCCCGCCCGGGCGAGATCTACGGGCGTCCGACCAGCGTGTTCGTGGCCGACTTCATCGGGCAGGCGAACTTCGTCGAGGCCGCGCCCGAGCGCATCCAGGACGGCGTGGCGACCCTCACGGTGCTGGGCCGGCAGCTCACCGTCGCCGCCCACCCGAGCGTCGCCACCGGGGCGAACGGCGCCGTCCTGATGATCCGACCCGAGACGGTCCGGCTCACACCGGTCACCAGCGGTGGCAACGGCACCGTGCTGCGCTCGACGTTCCACGGCCCGAGCCTCGATTACGAGATCGAGACGGTGGCCGGCACCATCACCGCCACCGAGCAGGGCGGCGACCCGAGCGAGGCGCTGGCGGAGGGGGCGTCGGTCGATCTCACCTTCGACGCCGACCGCGCCTACCTACTGCCACGCGACTGAGCACTGCGGCCGGCGCGCGAGCGCCGGCCGCAGCCAATTTGAACCGGGTGGACCTGCTGTCCGTCGTGAGGACGTCCGAGGCAGGTGACGGGACCGACCGTCCACGCACAACGTTGGGTACGGAGAGGGCGACGCGATGACACAGGTGGTTGAGGCGTCCATCGACGAGGTTGCCGCCTTTCACGCTCTGCTGCTGCGGATGTCCGGCCGGCTGCCGGACGAGTTGACCACCGCCGCGCGTCGGTGGCTGGCCGAGGGCGAGTTCGTGGAGATCGCCCAGTCGGTGCTCTTTGCCGCCCTGGCCGGTCGAATTCCGATGACGGAGGGTGACGTGAGCCTGCTCTCCGCGACCCTCGTCGCGGCGGGGGAGGACACCGAGGCGCTTGTCGACATCGAGCGCGCCGACGATGACCCGCTGCCGCCGTACGGGGTCGCCCCGGTCAGCCCCGATGAGCTGGCCGAACATGGCGCCGCGGTGCCGTACAGCATCGATCTGACCGTGCCGTACGACGGGCCGGGCGCCGCCGACGACGTCGACCGGGCGGCGGTCGACGCGGTCGAGGCGCAGCGGAACGACGGGGCGGCGGTGGTCGCCCTGTGGCGGGCGTGGCGGTTCCCCGCCATCGACGCCCAGTGGCCACCGCCGCGCCGGATCTACCTGCTGCAAAGTGGTGACGAGGCGGCGGTGCCGGCGCTGGCCGTTCACGTGCAGGACGCCCTGGAGGCTGTCGGCGAGACGGATCCGCAGGTCGAGGTTTTCGTCGACCCCGATGAGCTGCCGGCGTATCAGCGCAACACCCTCGGGTTCTCCACCCTGCTCTGGACCGCGGCACCGCCGGTCACGCCGCTGGTGGCGCGGGTGTACGACACGTTCGACCCCGAGCACGGGCCCGCCTTCGCGCCCGACCACCCTCGGCTCGAGGGCGACGAACGCGACCAGATCCTGGAATACCTGGCCGACGGAACGCCCCTGCTGATCGCGCCGACCCGGAGCCCGGACGTGGTCGATCCGGCCGCCGGCGAGGTGGTGCCCACCGGGTTCTTCACCGACGGCCACTGGATCTGGACCGACGCCGCGGCCTACTACCTGCGCACGTACGGGCTGGCGCCGGACCCTGACCTACTGGGCGCGATCCGGACAAACCACTACGTCGTGCCGGAAGTGGACGTTGTTGCTCTCCACCGGGCGCTCTCGACCCTCTACGCGCCGGTCGAGGAGGGCAGCCCGGACCAGGATGGCGAAGGATCTCCTGCGGATGCTCCTGGTGGCGAAAAAATTCCCGACAACCTTTGAACCCGCCTCGAGCGTTAGTCGTCGTGTATCCGATCTTGTAGGTGAGGGAGATTGAACAGTGGCGGCCACACCCGGCGGTGACGCGAACCAAGGGCATCGACCCCGGTGCGTGGTTTCCAGCCCGCGTCGGGTGCGGGCTGCCCTGACCCGACGGGCGCGGCCCTGACTGCTGTGCGTACCGCAATCTCCCCCGCGAGCGCCGACCCGCCGGATTCTGCACCCATCGTGGAGTACGTCGGCGAGGCGCTCACTGTGCGTACCGAGGCGGATCCGTCGACGCCGGCGCTCAGGCTGGCCGCCTCCCTGCCTGCCGAGCAGGGACGGCGGGCAGTGGTGAGCGCGCCGTCGATGACGGCCCGCCCCGATCTGTTCGAGCAGTTGGTGGACGCGCTGTTTGAGCACCTCGGCGGTGTCGCCACCGGGGTCCGGTTGGTGCCCCTCGGGTCGTACGCCCCCTCGGTCGATCTTGCCAAGGAGGTGCACCTCCTGGCCGAGTGGATCGGCCAGGAGGTTACGTTTCCGCAGACCGAGCTGACGGTCTCGGCCGGTGCCGTGCTCCAGCCCGTGCCCTGGCGGACGGTGGACCCGGAGGGCGCCGTCCGGTCCGAACCGCCCTGGCCACCACTGCCGTCCCCAGCACCACTGCCACCCCCGGCAGTGCCGCCGCCACCGGCGGTGCGGCTCTCTGTCGCCACACGCTGGCCACACGTGCTCCTGCACACGAACGGCGGTCTGGTCGATCTGCCGGGCCGACGCCCGCCCCGCGTTCTGTCGCCGGCCCGGCCCGCGCCCCGCGCCGGCCGCGGCTCGTCGGCGACCGCCGCCACCGTGCCCGCCACGATGCCCGGTGTACGCACCGCGGCGGGCTGGTCATTCGTGGACGAAACGGTGCTGGGCAACGCCCCGATCCTGGCCGGCTTCCTGGTCGAGATCTCGGTGCGGGTCACCGGATTCCGGCTGAACAACCGGCCGGTGCCGCCCCGCGCACTGGCGAAACTGATCGAGGTGTGTCGGGCCGGGGACACGCGACCGTTGGTGCTCGTCACCTACGGCGTCCCGGTGCGGGGAGGCGCCGCCGACCTGCTCTTCGGCGGTCTGGCCGACGCGCTCACGGCACCGCTGTACGTGGCCGACGGGCCGGTCACCCGTACCGCCACCGGGCTGCTGCGGACCACCGGTGGCTTCGCCCTGTGGGGCCGTCGGCAGCCCGGCGGCGCCTCCGGTCCGCGTCGGGTTCGGCCGGTTGGCGCGGTGTTGCCGCCCCGACCATCAGCGCGGGTCCGTCGACGTACTCCCCGGCCGGCACGTTCCCACCGACTCGGCACCGCCGTACCGACGATCCCGGCGCAGCCGACCGCCCCGGCTCAATCAGACGGCGCGGAACCGGTATCGGCACCCACCCCGATCGTCCCGGAGATCCTCGCCCTGCTCACGTCCGACCACTGGATCGCGCACCCGGGCTGGCCGGCGCTGCTGGTGCCGGTGTCGGACGGCACCCCTCAGCCCGGCGACACCGGATCGACCACCACCTCGCCGGCCGGCACCGCGGCAGAGGAGGTGCCAACGAGCGCCACGGGCCTCGGCCAGCCCGAGGAGCCGACGGCCGTGGTTGTGGGTTGGCAGCCGGAATCGCTCGCGGGCGTCGCCGGCGCGCTCGCGGCACCACCGTCGCCCGAACCCGTCGGGTCGCCGCCGCCGATCCACGCACATGGGCAGGCCCCGGACACGAGTGTGACCCCGTGGGCTCCGCGACCGGAGGGACCGTCCGGGCCGGCACCTCGCTGGCTGGTCGACGTCGATGGGCAGGAGGCGATCGCGAACCCGGGGGCGCTGCGCCAGGCGCTCGACGGCCGGTACGACGCACACGCCCGGGTGGTGGCCCGGACACTGGCACAGTCACCCGGGCTGCGGGCCGCGGCCGGCGGCTCCAGGGAACTCGCCGCCGGGCTGGTCGCGGTCCGGGCGTACTGCTGCGGCGAACGTGACCTGGTGAATCAGGTCCTGCGAGGTGGTGGCCCCGACGCCGAGGTGGACCGACTCCTGTTGGTGGCCCGCAGCGCCGGGTATGGGCTGCGCAGACTGCCGTCGGTCCTGGGGCCGGTCTTTCAGCACGGGCTCGTCGACCCGGGTCTGGCCGCCGTCTACCGGCCGGGTGACGAAGTGGTCGAACCGGCCTTCGTGGACGTCGACCTGACCCCCACGAGGGGTACGGGAACCGTGGTGCGGTTCGTCATCTGGTCGGTCACCGCACGGCGGTTGGACGCCCTGGACCCCCATAAGCCGGCCTCCGCGATCTTCCCGCCGGGCAGTCGGTTCCAGGTTCTCGCGGTCGACGACACCGCCCCCGACGGGTCGCCCCGGGTTCTGTTGCGCGACCTCAAGGCGTCGTACCGAGGCGGTCGGGACAGCGCCGAGCGGGTCCTGGACCGGTTGCGCGATGCCGACCAGGGCGGCGCGCCGGTCGCCGGCGACGCCGTACCGCTGTCTTTCGCACCTGGCCTGGACGATGCCGGCCGCCCCTACCCCGCACCGGCGCTCGCCCGTGCTGTCACGGCTGATGAGGATGAATGAGCGTGGCTAACATGCTGTCGGTTTCCGAGACCGAGCCGGGATGCGTGCCGAGCATCACCGCGGCGCTGGAACAGGCTGCCCCGGGTGCCATGATCGTCGTTCAGCCGGGCACATACCACGAGCAGCTCCGACTCGTCCGAGATGTCACAGTGGTGGCCGAGGACGGCCCGGGCACGGTGACCATCGACGGCGGCGACGGGGTGGCCCTGTTCGTCGCCGCGGGAAACGTGACGCTACGCGGGATCTCGGTGCGTGGCGGCTCGGCGAACCTGCCGGCGCTCCAGGTCGGGCGGGGCCTGCTCACTGCCACCAAGTGCACGGTCGCCGGGCAGGGGATCGTCGCGGTACACGTGCCTGGCGGCGCGGTGGAGTTGCACGACTGCCAGGTCAGCAACCCCGGCGGTGCCGGTCTCCTGTTCGAGCGCACCGGTGGCGGCACGCTCAGCGCCACGACGGTCCGGGACACGGGCGGCGCCGGAGTGGTGATCGTCGGCGGCGCGGACCCGGTGCTGCGCGGCTGCACGCTGACCGAGATCCGTGGCATCGGCGTGCACTGCAGCCAGGACGGGCGCGGCACGCTCGACGCCTGTGAGATCACCAGGGTCGACGGCTCCGCAGTGGTGGTCGAGGGCGGCACGCTGCGCGTGCTCCGCAGTCAGCTGCATGACCTGAGCGGGACCGGGGTGATCGTCACCGGGGGCCAGCCGACCCTGGAGGGTTGTGCGATCCGTACGGTCGGCGGGCATGGCGTGGTGCTGTCCGGCACCGCCGCCCCGGTGCTGCGCGGCTGCCAGGTGCACGACGCCCACGGGCACGGACTGCTCGTGCTGGAGGAAGCCACCGGCGCCTTCATCAACGGCGAGATAACCGGCGCCCAGGCCGCCGCGATCGCGGTCAGCGGGTCGGCCGCACCACTGATCGAGGGCGGCCAGCTGACGGACAGCCCGGGCGGCGCGCTGCTGTTCCAGGGCGAAGCCACGGGCACGGTCCGCGGGCTGACCGTGCGGGGTGGGCCCACCGGAATCGTGGTCGGCGGTTCGGCCACCCCGCTGGTCGAGGACTGCCTGCTCGACAACATCCAGGAGTACGGGGTACGACTGCTCGACCAGGCGCAGGCACGGGTGGAACGGGTCCGCATCGAGCGGTGCGGGTTCGGCGGAATCCTGGTCGAAGCCGAGGCGACCCTCAACGCTGACCAGGCGACGGTGCAGGGCTGCGGGGTCGGGTTGCTGGTCAACGGTACGGCGACAGTGACCGGATCGGATGTGGGCAGCGCCCGTACGGTCGGAATTCTGGCCCAGCGGGCGGCGAACCTGACCCTGCGCGGCACCCGGGTGCATCACAGCGGCGGGCCGGGTGTGCGGTTCGTCGGCGCCGCGTCCGGGCGGCTGGACGGCTGTGAGCTGATCGAGAACGTGGGTCAGGGCCTGCTCCGGGAGACATCTGAGCCGGTCGACGTGGCGCAGACCACGATGGTCGGAAACGGCGGTGATGGGGTGCGCCCGGGCAGCCCGGGTAACGCTCGGCCGGCGGACCCGGCGCTGGTCGGTCCCCGCACCCCAGGTGACCCTGCCGCACCCGGCAACGAGCTGCCGCGACCCGCCGCCGCCGCGGTGCCGGCCGGTCCCGGCGCCGGCACCGACCAGACCACCTCGCTGCTGGCCGAGTTGGACGCGCTCGTCGGGCTCGCCGGGGTGAAGCACGAGGTGGCGACGCTCGTCGGGCTGCACCAGATCAGCCAACGGCGGGCGGCCGCCGGACTGCCGGCGCCGCCGATGTCGCGGCACCTGGTCTTCGCCGGCGCGCCCGGCACCGGAAAGACCACGGTGGCGCGGTTGTACGGGCGGATCCTCGCCGGCCTCGGCGTGCTGCGCTCCGGTCAGCTGGTCGAGGTCTCCCGGGCCGACCTGGTGGCCGAGCACATCGGCGGTACCGCGGTGAAGACCACCGAGAAGTTCAACGAGGCACTGGGCGGGGTGCTCTTCGTCGACGAGGCGTACACACTTGCCCCGATCGAGGGTGGCAGCGGCCACGACTTCGGCCGGGAAGCGGTCGACACCCTGGTCAAGCTGATGGAGGACCACCGGGAGGAAGTGGTGGTCATCGTCGCCGGCTACTCGGCGCAGATGCGTACCTTCCTGGCCGCCAACCCCGGCCTGGCCTCCCGCTTCTCCAGAAACGTCGAGTTCGAGAGCTACTCGACCGACGAACTGGTGACCATTGTCGAGCGGCTCTGCAGCACGCACCACTACTCCCTGGAGTACGACACCAGGCTGGCGTTGGCGAGCCTCTTCGACGGCATGAACCGGGACGTGAACTTCGGCAACGCCCGGGTGGCCCGCAAGGTGTTCGAGGAGATGGTCGGACGCCAGGCGTACCGGCTCTCCCAGGCCGGCGACACCTCCGGCGTCGAACTGGCGCAGCTGCTGCCGCAGGACCTCGGCGCGCCGGCGACCAGCGGGGTACACGCCGGGGAGGCGCGTGACGACGACCTCAACCGCCTGCTCGCCCGGCTCAACAGCATGATCGGTCTGGCGGAGGTCAAGCGCGAGGTGGCCGACATGGTCGATCTGCTCGCCACCATCCGAACCCGGGTCCAGGCCGGGCTGCCAGCCCCGTCGGTCTCCCGGCACCTGGTCTTCTCCGGCCCGCCCGGCACGGGTAAGACCACGGTGGCCCGACTCTACGGCGAGCTGCTGACCGCGTTGGGTGTGCTCGCCGGCGGCCAACTGGTGGAGGTCGCCCGGGCGGACCTGGTGGGCGAGTACATCGGTCACACCGCGCAGCGCACCCGGGAGGCGTTCGACCGGGCCCGGGGCGGAGTGCTCTTCATCGACGAGGCCTACACGCTGGCACCGCCGGACGCCCGCCAGGACTTCGGCCGGGAGGCGATCGACACCCTGGTCAAGTTGATGGAGGACCACCGGGACGAGGTGGTGGTCATCGCGGCCGGGTACGAGGACGAGATCGAGGAGTTCCTCGCCACCAACGCCGGCCTGGCGTCCCGCTTTTCGCGTCGGATCCACTTCGCCAACTACGACGCGACCGATCTGGTGGCGATCTTCCAGAACCTCGCCGAAGCGAGTGGCTACGAGTGTCCCGGCCAGACGTTGGTGGCACTGCGTGAGCACTTCGAGCACATCCCGCGGACCCGTTCCTTCGGCAACGGCCGTTACGCGCGGCAGGTGCTCGATGAGGCGATCACCCGCCAGGCGGGCCGGATCCGTGCCCTGGTCAACCCGAACGTGGAGCAGCTGCGAACACTGCTCGTCGAGGATGTGACGCGGACGTGATCACGCGTCGACACCTCGGTGGTCCGCGCGGCGCCCACCCTGGCTGCACACATCATCGGCCCGGGGCGCACCGATCCGTCCCTGGGTTTCACCGGGCTTTTCGCACGCCTGCGTCGTCCTCGACCCGTCGCGGGACCGACGCGGGACTTGATGGCTACGGTTTGGGAGGTGACTCATGTTCGAGTTGGCTAGCACCGTCGGCACGGCGTACGCCGACGACGACAGTGACGCGGACGGGGCGTCGGACACCATGAGGCCACAGGCGCGCATGCGTTGGGTGTACGCCGCAAACGCCGAGCCGCTGCGCCGGTTTCTCCTGCGGCTGTGCTGGGGAGACCAGCAGCTCGCGGAGGACCTGCTCCAGGAGACGATGCTGCAGGCGTGGCGGCACATCGACCGCTTGCCCGACAACCGTGAGTCGATCCGCCGGTGGCTCTTCATCGTGGCCCGCCGCATCGCCATCGACGCCGCCCGGGCCCGCCAGGCACGGCCAGCCGAGATCGGTGTGACCGATCTGACCTGGTATGCCGGCACGATCGACGTGACCGAGGACGTGGTGACGGCCCAGACGGTGCGGAGCGCGTTACCGAAGCTGAGCGCCGCACACCGTGCGGTGCTGATCCAGTTGTACTTCTATGGTCGCTCGACCGACGAGACCGCGACCAGACTGGGGATCCCGGAGGGAACCGTGAAGTCGCGGGCGCACTACGCCCTGCAGGCGTTGCGGGCAGCGATCGGGCGGACCGACGGAGATTGACCCGTGGCGGGACGCCCGAGCCCCAGGGCTCGCCGGATGGTCCCGCACCCCGATGAGGGCGTGACCCACGGCTCGGTTGCCGCAGCTGGATGTCCTATTTCATCCGGGCCGCCGACGGGGGTCCGAAGAACGGGAACAGGCTGCTGAATCCGGCTGTCTCGTTTTCGGTCGAGGCTCCCGCGCCCGGGCGGTACGGCAGCGCACCCAGTCCGGTCCGGGCCAGGTCCCGGGCCTCCTGCCGCGGGTCGCTGTCCCGACGCCGGGATGTCGACGCACGGGTGCCCGAGTCGTTGCGTCGCTTCTGAGCCGAGGAATCGCTCTCCAGCCTGCCGGACGAGGGGGGCGCGGGAGGTGCGGGGAGCGGCGCCGGCACGTCCGTCCGCTGAGCAGCCGCTGCGGCGGGCGGGACGGTCTGCTCGTCAGGCGGTGCAGCGAGCACCGGAACCGAGGGGGACGAACCCATCGCCGGATCGGAGCGTCGCCGGGCCGGCGCGCCACCCAGACCGCGAATCGACGGAGACGCTGCTGACAGACCGTACAGCTCGGGCAACAGTGCGAACGACGGCCTGCCCCCAGCGGGTGGGCGTGGGGCGGGAGAGGTGCCGTCCGGCACCGGGAGCAATGCCCGCACCGTGGTCGGCCGCCCGTCGCCGTCGAGCGCGAGCAACTCGGTTCCGGGATGGGCCAGCTGCGCCGTCAGGTCGTCGAGCCGCACCGGTTCGTCGAACCTGCCGTGCTGCTGAGTGTCGACAGCGCGTACGACGGTGGTTCCGGACCGGTTGTCGGAGACCAACCAGTACACGTGGTGCGCGGTGTCGTCGCGTACGCGTACCAGGACCATGGCGTTCGGGGTGTTCGTCAGGGCCTGCCACAGGTCGTGGGGTGCGACCCGGTTGGCCGCTTGCCATGTTCCGCCCAAAGCCGTCACCAGGTCAGGCAGTTCGAGTGCACTGCGGAATTCGTCGGTCGTCGGACTGTTCGCCGCACGGCCGTGCATGACCGAGAACGCACCGGCGGCCCGGATGAGGCAGTCCTGTGCGGGGAAGTCGGACGACCGGGAATCGGGCCCGGTCACCGCATCCGGGGCCGGCGGCTCGACCGCACGGATCCACGAGTGGAGCCGATCGATCGATGTGTGTGGTTTCTCGTCGGACAGCGTCATGCGGAACGCGAGACTGCGGGCCGCCGACGCGTCCACCGGCTGGCGGGTGGGAACCTGCTCGCCACCCGGCGTCGGGTCGGGCTCACGCGGCGGCGTCGGGTCGGGCCCAAGCGGGAGCGCCGGGTCGGGCTCAAGCGGGAGCGCCGGGTCGGGCTCGATCACCGAGTCCTGACTGACGTCCGGATCCGTCTGGCCCGGAGGGGGCGACGACGTGCCCTGCCCTGCGACGGTGTTGAGGCGAATCACCAGGGTGTCCAGCTCGCGCTTTCGTGCGTTCCAATCGTGCTGTGCCTTCAGATAGGCCGCCGCGCTCGCGTGGGTCTTCGCGTCCTCCTCGATCTCGGCCCGGGTCGGCCAGTCGGGTGCGGGAGCCGGGGGGAAGGAGCGGCCCCGTCGTCGTTGCACCTCCGAATCGAGCCGCTCCCGCTCCAGGTCGCGGGCGGCCTCCTGCCAGGCCCCGAACGCGTCCTCCAAGGCGAGCGCAGCCGAGTTGACCTCGTCGAGCTGGATCCTGGCGTCAGGGTTCGTGGTGAACCCGAGAATCTGGGCCGCGTCCGACAAGGCCATCCAGACCTTCAGCGATTCGGGAACCGTGACCGTCACCGCCGCGTGCGCGGTGCCCCGGGCGTGCGGCACCTCCGCCACCACCAGGATCTCTTCCGAGACCCAGGTCAACGCGACCGGCCCCCGCTGCGACACCAGCGCGTGGGAGGCGAAGCCGCCGTGCCACGCCCCGCCGCTGTCCGCGGCAGGTGAACCAGCCCAGTAGGTGGCGCCGCCGCCCCCCTGGAAGGAGTCGGCGTTGCGTCCGTCGGTGCCGCCCCAGAACTCGGGCCGCTGTGCCGGGCTCCCCGACGGCTCACCACCGGTCGACTGTGCCGCGCCAGCGTCAGCCGGAGCGCTCACCTGTTGGCTGCCGATGCCCGCCACGGCACCGGTGTCGGACGCGCCGATCCCCGAGCCGACACCACTCAGCTTCGTCGCATAGCGGTGCCCATCGCGGTACATCTGTGGCAGCACCGCCTCCAACCTGACCGACCGCACCCTGCTGTACAGCGTCACCGTCATGGTTTTTCCGCCGCCCTCGATCGGAATGGTGATCGGGTTACGGGCCAGCCGCTTCGGAGACAGCCCCCACAGCAGCGACGGTGAGAGCGCGGTGGTGAGCTGGTGCGCGGCTCGGCCGCCCAACCTGGTCACCTCCTTCGGGGCCCCCGCTCGCCGCAGCGCCAGAACCGTGGCGGACTGGACCGGGTGCGCTCCCCGGAAGTTCACCACCTGATAGTGATCGGGCATCGGCGTGAGCGAGGCGGGCTCCCCCCACTCGCCAACCTGCCATCGGAGTGCCTGATCAGGCGTTGGTGTGCTCGCCAGAATCCCGACGCTCGGATTGGCCGGGGGCATCGGGCCAGCTTCGAGCGCCGACGTCCGCAGATGGTTGGCCCGCAGTGACATCCACAGGTCATGGTCGATCCGCAACGGCTCAGCGAGCTCTCGCCCCTTGTGGAACACCTGCGCGATGATCACCACTCGTTGCTGTGTCTGGGCCTCCGAGCCGGACTCCTCAATGATGTTCAGGTGGGTGTCGGCGACGGTGTCGAACTGGTTGGTGCTGCGGGACGTACCGAGGAACAAGCCGACTTCACCCGCTCCGGAGGTGGCGCCGTTCGCTCCACCGGCGCCACCGGGCGCCAGACTGGCCACGTTGTGGGTGGTGCGGGAGACACTGGTCGTGTCGGTCTTCGCGCTCGCCCCCATCATGTCCATCTCAAGGTTCTTCGTGCCGGCGTGAACCCGGTGGATCGTCGGTGCGGTCGGCCGGCCGGCGCTGTCCTGCGCGACGACCTGGACAACCACCTGGACGTGGTCGGTCCCGGCTGGGCCGCGGTAGGTGAGCAGAATCGACTCGACGCCCTTGCTCAGCATTCCCTTGAGGTGCGAGGCACTGGTCTGCGTCAGCACGACGACCTTGTTCGCCAGCCCATCCTCGCCGTCGTCGATCAGATGCCGGCCCTCGCCAATGCTCGCCGGAAGACGAATCCCCCGCAGCCATTCGATCATCTGGTTGCCGAGGGCGGGCAGGTTGAGGAGTTGGCCGGCACCGACGTACTGCGGTGGTACGGGCAGCCGAAGGTCCCCGTCCGCCGCTCTGCCGGGCACTGCGGGCGGGGCGCTGAGCGGATTCGTCGGCGCGACATCGAACACCTGCGGCGGATCGAGCGCCGGCTCGTTGTCAGTTGCCGGCCGTGCTGCGTCGAGGACCCCGCTGAACCGGGCGTGGTCGGCGTGGATCGTGCCGATCGCCGTGCCACCGTTCACTGTCCTGCTGGCCGAGTACACCTTGCTCGGACCGACGACCTGCGGGTTGACCAGTTCGGCATGCACCACGAACCGGACCCGGGCCACCACCGGCGTGGCCAGACCGCGCCCCGGGTCCCAGGTGTCGTTGAGCTCCACAGCCCCGGCCAACTCGACCGCGCTGCTTCGGCTGCGCCCGTACGCGCGCCGGTGCTGAAGCTGCCCCGCCATCGAGGCGGAGTCGCCGACTGCCCCGTCCCAACCGAGTCCCGCTCCGAGGATGAGCTGTCGGCCGCGACTGCGCGAGCCGCTGACGGTGGCGATACTGGTCCAGCTCTGTTCGCCACCATCACTGAACACGTCGTGTGGTCCTGTGCAGCTCTCGTCCACGATCGCCCGGACGAACACCGTCCCGTAGATCGACGGGCTGCCGATGATCTCGCCGAGGTTGGTCAGCGCGAGCGGCTGTTCGGACATGGCCGGCAGCATGCTTGCCAGCCAGTTCGGTCTACCGATCCGATTGAGTTCGAGGTACGAGTCGGAACCCGGCGTGCGAACCCCGACGCGCGTACCGCGGCCGTACGCGCCATCGTCGACCATCTGCCTCCGCGCGTCGGAGATCGCCTCCGCGATAGCGGCGGTCAGCTGCTCGCCGCCCTCCACATAGGAGACGTAGCTCCAGTCGGTGACCTTCTGCCCCTCGGTCGGCAGGTCGAGCGTCAGGGTGCCGCGCCGGGCGCCATCGAGTTGGATCGGCTCGACGGTGGGCCGGTTCAACGTGACCGAGCGGGACAGTTGCTGCTGGTCGGCGGTGAACGTCCGGTCGCGGGCGACTCCGAAGACGAAGTCGTGGCGGAACTCGATCACCCCGCCGACCGGCATCGGTTCGGCGTCCGGCGTGCTGTCGAACAACCGACGGGACATGTTCCGGGTTCCCACCGCGTGGTCGAGGATTGACAGCTCCATGGTGACGACGTGCTCGTCGTGGAAGAGTTCTTGGATACCGTGGTCGAAGCTCAGCCAGATCACCTCCGCCCCGGCGGAGACGGTCGTGGCGCGCTGGCGCTGGTACCGCAGCCGAGCAGTGAAATGTGCCATGCGCGCACCCCGCGCGTTGACGTCGAATCCGACGCTCGTGGAGACCCCTCTGGTGACCCCCGTCGACGTTGTCCTGGCTCGCCGCTGGCGTCGCGGGACCAGCGGCAACCGGACGGTCGTCGAACTGGCGGGTGGCGCGCTCGACACGGTCGCCGGGCCCTCTCCAGCCGACGATTCGGACACTTCGTGCAGCCCTGCGTCCTCCTCGGGCACCTCCTCGATGCGGGACTGCGGCGGTTTCGCCGGTGACAGACTGGTCGGCGGCTGCGTGATGCGTCGGCTTTCGTCCCGGGTGCCGAGGTGCTCCGGACCGCTCTCCGGATTGGCCCGGCGTGCGCGTATCACCACCGTCAGGACGTGGCGGCGGTCGGTGCCCGGCATCTCCAGGTTGAACGCCAGCTCACCGGAGGTGAGGGACAGGAAGTCAGCTCTCAGCGCGGTCGGGCCGACCTGCACGGTCAGACTCTCCTGATTGACCATCGCCTGGAGCACTCGATCGATCAGCGCCCGCTTCGTCTTGCCCGCGTCCCAGTTCGGTAGGAAGTCCCGGTACCTGGCGTTCTCCGGCCGAGCGAGGACCCGCGATATCTCGGCCGCGATCCGTTCGGCGAGCAGTTCCACGCCGAGCGGCTCGGAATCGACGCGCAGCCGACCGCCCTGCCACATGTAGCTGGGCAGGTGTCGGTTCTCCCCGCGTACCGCCAGGTTTCCCACCCGGTCCACCAGAAGTTGGTCCGGCCGACGCTCGACGGCGGGATCCTGATCTGGTTGGCGCACGAGAGGAGGCGCGGACGTCCCCGGCCCGTCCTTCGTCGGCGGTTGCTCGGCGGGCGGCGTGGCGGCGTCGTGCGTGGCAGTGTCGTGCGTGACGGTGGGCTTCGGTGCTGGCGTCGACCCGGGATCCACCACCGGTGGGCGGGCCGGAACCGGAGAGGTAGCGGCGTGATAGAGCCCTTCGGGTACCTCCTCGAGCACCCTCAGCGTCACCACCTCGGTGTTGGCCGTCCGTGGTCGCTTGAGCCAGAAGCGCCGCCGGCCGACGTACGCCGCCCGAGCGAGGGTCAGCTCATAGGTGGTCCATACCACGACGGTCGGGACACCTCGCAATTCCTGGGTCACCCGGGTGTTGGAGGACAGCGAATAGCTGGTGCTGGTGGTGCTGGTACGCAGGTAGACCGGTCCGCTGCTCAACCGCGCGTACGGCACACCCGTACCTGTGCTGACCTGCGCCCGGACCCCGGTGGTGGAGCTGATGCTCTGGCTGGAGCCGAGGCTGGAGATCGACTGCCGGCGGGCGCGGAACGCCTGACTCGGTCTGCCGACCTCCTGCACCGCGACCGGCCGGAGCTCCTTCACCATCAGGCCGCCCACCGCGCTCGGCAGGCCGATCCAGGATGTGCCGGGCAGCACCGTCGGGGCCCGGGTGCCGGTGAACAAACTGCGGAGCGAGAACGTCGACGACCACTGGTCGCGAAGGCGTTGCCGGTTCCGGCTGCCGGGAGCCGCCACCGGTATGTCGCCCAACAGACCCTCTGCGGCGAGGTCGGCTGTTCCCTGCACGTCGAGCACGAAACGGTTCTCCGGCCACAGCGCGCGCCCACTCTCGTCCATCCTGTGGGGCGTCGAGCTCGCGTCGGCGGGTGTCATCCGCGCGTGCCGCTCGTTGATCCGGAACCAGTGTCTGCCGAGCGATGTATTCGTCTGCTCCGCCTCGCCGTCCACCTGGACGCGCAGTTCGAGGTCGGTACCGACGAGGTACGACTGCGGGTCGCCGTAGAGCAGGGTGTAGTCGATGGCGGTGGCCGAGTTGCTGGAGGACTGGGCGGGACGGGCGTCGGCTACCCCCAGGGTCGCCGTGACCGGAACACCGGCGACCTCGGACGGCACGATGACCTGCCAGAGCCCACGCGATCGAGGACCATGCCCCCGTGCGGTCGCGACCCGTTCCCGCACGAACCGGCCCGCCCTGGCGCCGTTGTCCACCAGCACCGGGTCCGTCGACGTTGGCCTGGGCACCAGCTCGACCTGGACCTGTCGGACCCTGGTCTTCTCCCACCAGTGGCGCTTCGGCAGTCTGATGTCGAAGCGGCGACGCGTGTTGACAAACGATTCCGGCGTGGAACGCAGCGCCACCAGCAACGGATCCGTTTCGCTGACGGCTACCCCACGTCCGGTCAACGTCTCGCGGGTGACGTCAACCGCACGATCGGCCCAACCTTCGGGATCGAGCGGGGTGGCTGGAACGTTCAACAGCTCGGGCGTCCGGGCGAGAACAGCACGGACCTCGTCCGCCACCTCCCCATCGACCGGACTGACGGTGCTCCAGATCGGCTCCGGACCGGACGCCGACCGTGCCGAATCGTCCGTTTCGGAGGTGCTGCCAGACGTCGTCGGGACCGAACCGGCGAGAGCCGCCGGGCCCGTCGACGGCATCGAGGACGGGATCGGACGCCCGAACGCTGGTTGCTCGGCGGGAAGCGCATTGGCAGGCAGCCCCGGGCGTGGTGGGAACCGGGTGGCCGCCGGATTCGAGCGCGACGGCAGAGCTCCCGGTCGCCGGCTCGTACGGCTGGGGTCGAGCAGCGCCTCGACAGTCCGATCCCGATCGCCCGTCGGCCCGCCGTGGCTCCGCTGCGGTGGGGCTGTCCCCGGGTCAGCCAGCAGGGCGCTCACCGCGGCGGGCCGCCCATCCGGACCCAACAGCAGTATCCGGGCGCCCGGGGTCTCCATGGCCCGACTCCACTCGTCGGACACCGCCTCGCCGGGCCCTCGTGCCTCCCGGTCCATCGAGTTCGGCGCGCCCAGATCGATGTAGCGGGGGAGGACCGTGCCGGACCGGTCATCGGCGAGGAGCCCGAACACCCGGTCCGGATCTCCCGGCACGTGGATGACCGCCATGGACCTCGGTGTACGGCGGACCGCCGCAAAGGCCAGCCGTGCGTCGCCCATCGGGGTGAACTCGCCGCCCAGGGCGGATGCCAACGCGGACGGATCCGGGTTGCGCCGGAAACTGTCCGGCACCCGGCCAATGGGCATGCGCCCCCATCGCACCAGGTAGACGGCGAGCATCGCCACGACGGCGTCCGCGGTCGAGAATGGCGCAGCCCCGGGCGGGGACTCGTTCGCGGCGAGCCACTCCGCCAACCGGGGTAGCGCCGGCCGTTGTGGTGCGCCGTCGGCGACGAACATCGTGGTGGCCGCCGAACGCATCACCTCCCAGCCCTGCTCAGCTCCGACGCGGGGATCGGTCGGGGAGGCCGACGACGGTCGGCTCGCCGCATCACCCGTCTGTGCCTCGCCCGCTGGACCGACCAGTCCGGTACGGCGCAGCGTCTCAAGGTGCGCGTCCCGCAGCGTGGTGAGGGCCGCCACGGCCCGGCGTTGCGCGACCCTGCCCCGGGTGAGCTGCCGCGCCGACGGCCGCGTCTCGGACTCCCCGATCGAAACCCCTGCCGGGTACGCCGGCTCGACCTCGACGGCCGGCGGCCGCTCGCCGGTCTCGGCACGAAGCGCCGTCTGGAAGGCCCACTGGGCGGCAAACGCGTCGAGCTCGGCCAACACCTCGGGCGGCAGATCGGCGAGATCGGCTTCCGCCCTGCTCGGCGGGGTGTCGAGGCCGGTTGCTGTGCCACTCAGCTCGTGTGGGCGGACGAGCTCTGCGGTCGCCAGTGTGGGGATGTTGCGGGTCAGCGGCAGGAACAGCCACTCGTCGTACTGGTGTGGAACACGGGCGAGTCCGCCGTGTTGCCCGTCGAGGAAGACGACCCCGGAGGCGTCGCGTATCACGTTGAAGGCGTGTGCGGTCCTCGTTGCGCCCGTCGTTTCCCGGACCAGCACGATGCCTCGTTCACCCTCGGAAGCGTCGGTCAGGGCGTCACGAATCGAGGCGTGATCGGTGCGGAAAACCGGAGGGCTCTCGGTGTCCGGCAGTCCCAACCGCTGCCGCTGATAGTTCAGGAGGTGTGCTTCTGGTTGTGCCTCATCCGCCGGTGCCGCGAAGGGTTCGGACTGGGCGTAGCTGATGTCCGATGTCATCGCGACGAGCACGCAGTTCGTGGTGGAGCCGGCGGGGTTCACCGTCGTCAGCCAGGGGAATTCGGTGCGTGCAGTTTCGTCGTCCGGAATCGTCGTCGAGTCGGTCAGTTCGTGCCCGGTGGGGACCACCCCGTGGTTCATGAGGCGCTGTGGTGTCTGCCTGACCTTGTCGCGGGCCAGGTGGAGAGCGGTGAGCTGCGTGGCTGGGAGGGTGGAGGTTTCACCAGCCGCGGCCACCGGAAGTGCCGTGGCTGGCGTCAACCCCGCGTCGCCGGCCCCGCGGTCACTGTCGCTCCCGACCGCGAGTGACGACACGCTGTCCGGGCCGATCAACAGCGGCTCACGTGGCAGATCCACACCCTCCGGTGCGACGTCCGGGTGCGAACCCGACTGCAAGCTGACCTGCGTGCCGGGCTGCGCACTGACCTGCGTGCCGGGCTGCGTACCCGGCTGGGCACCCATCTGCGAGCTTGGTGGCGTACCGGTCTGCCCGGCCGGCGGCATGCCCGGCGGTGAGCCCACCTGCGTTCCCGGCTGTGAGCCCACGTGAATGGCCGGCGGTGTTCCGGTCTGCCCGGCCGGCGGCATGCCCGGCGGTCCCACCTGCGTTCCCGGCTGTGAGCCCACGTGAATGGCCGGCGGTGTTCCGGTCTGCCCGACCGGCGGCATGCCCGGCTGCGAGCCCACCTGCGTTCCCGGCTGTGAGCCCACGTGAATGGCCGGCGGTGTAGCGGTCTGCCCGACCAACGGCATGCCCGGCTGCGAGCCCACCTGCGTTCCCGGCTGCGAGCCCACCTGAACGGCCGGCGGCGTACCGGTCTGCGCACCTGGCGGCATGCTCGCCAACTGAGGGCCGGTTGGGTCACCAATCGGCGGCACGCTACCGCTGGTCGTGGAGGCCCTCGTGGATCCGCCCCACGTCCCACCCGAGGCCCCCGAGCCAGGCGAACCCGCGCCACTCGAACCCGCGCCACCCGTGCCCGCCGCACCCGCGCCAGCGCCCGCGCTGGTGTCGGGGGTGGCATCAACGTCGGAGTACGCCGGTGGTGGTGGTTCGTACGCGGGTACCGGGTCGGTGTCCGCGACCGTGTCCGGGGGCGCAGCCGGGGGCGTGGCCGGGGGTGGTGTGCTCGACGTGCGCGGCGGCTCGTCGTCGCGTCGTCCCCCACTACCGCCGATCGCGTCCCGGCCGGCGCCGATACCTGCGAACGTGACACCGTTGAGCACCGACGACACCGCCGTCGGGCCCAGGATGTTGGTATCGATCTGACCGTTGAGGATGCCACCGACGATGACCTCGGTGGCGACCTCCTCACCCGCGTTACCGGCCAGACCCGCCCCGGCTCCGAGCGCTTTGCCGCCCTTGCCCGTCGGGAGATGCTCCGTGACGCTCTTACCCCCGACCTGAGTGTTGCGACCCAACCGGCGCATGCCCGCCCCGCCCAGCCCGAACAGGCCACCGACCAGGCTCTCCAACGCACCCGACGCCGCCGCGTCACCGGTGTTCTTGTTGTTCCACCCCCGCTGATACCGCTTGGCCCGGTTCATCAACTGCGCGAACACATCAACCAACAACTCGTACAGAATGTTGAACGCCGCACCCAGACTCGCCTTCGCCGCGAGCTGCATGAACAACCGGAAAATACCCTGACGAACCGCCGGCGCCTTCGCCAACCACTCCAACAGATGAGCCGGATTGATCCAGAACAACTTCAACGCGACGATCAACTCGAACAACAACAGGGCCGTGATCGCCATCACCGTGATGATCACATAATTGAACAACGCCGAGAACTGATTCATCATCTGCGCCAACGTGCGCACATAATCCGGAGCCAACCCCAACGACTCCGCCACATTCTCCGACGAATCGACGAAAGCCTCCTCGGCCGCGCCCATCACCCCGGAACGGATCGTCCGCACCCCGTCCAGGAACTCAAGACCCGCCTCATCCAGAGAATCCGCGACCTGGTGCAACTCCTGCGCCAAAGCGAAAAAACGCTCCGGCTGCAGACCCGGAAGCTCCTCACCATAAAACCACTTGAAGAACTCCGCCAGATCCTCAGAACTCTGAAAAGCAGGCACCGCAACAACACCCCCACGCCGGCGCAGAAGGGGGCTCGCCATCGCACAACGGCGCAGCCCCGCTTCGAACAATCAGCTATCACCGCCGAGGTGAATCCTCGGAGCGACCCACCTGTCGATCCGCCTCCTGCGCTGGCATACCACCCAACGGCACAATCCGCGACCGGTTGCCCGCATGACGTCATGCAGGGCCTGCTGGACTGCCTTTGACCTTGACCTCCGCTCTCGAATCTAGTGCTCGGATCAAAGCGCTTGATCCTCTTCTTGTGTTAAGAATCTGTAACCTTTTATGTATAAAATTGTCCAAACTCTGGTGAAGGTGGCATACCTGGACCGATGGAGGTTGGCGAAATCGTGACCGATTGCTCCTTGCGGAGGGGCGGTGTTGTCCACCCGGCAAGCGGTTGGGGTGCGGCTGTGCTACTCGGCTGGCTGATCGGGAGCGCGCGAGCCGTACGCAGGGCCGAACACCACCAGTAGCGCCAGGTCCTCGGTCACCTCGTCGAACCGGTGCTCCTCGCCGGCCGGCACGAAGATCACCGAACCGGGGCCGACCTCGGCCGCGCCGTCCGGGGTCACGATCCGGGCCCGCCCCGCGGTGACCACGTAAATCTCATCCTCGGTGTGCGGGCTCTGATCGTCGACACCGCCCGCCGGGATGCAGTACGTCCCCACCGACAGGTCGGGCACTCTCAAATGTTCGACCCAGTCGTTGGTGGCCCCGGCGGGTACGGTCCACCGGCCCGCGCCTTCGACGATCAGCATGGCCGAACCTTAAGGGACCGTCCATCACTGGGTGAAGGCGTTCGCCGGGACAAAATAGTGAGCATTCGTGATCGCGTCAGACGTCGCGGACATGGAACGTGAGAGCGGCGAGCATCAGGGCGGCGAGTGTCCAGGTGATCGTGGCGGCGGCACCGCCGGACGGGTCGAGGGCGGCGGTGTCGGGCAGGTAGGCGGCGCTGCTGCTCAGTTTGGCCCGCAGCAGTGGGCCCGCGATGAAGTACAGGCCGAGCAACAGCACCACGGCGGGCACCGCGTGGCGGACGACGCCGGCGACGGCCGCCCCCAGCAGCGTGGTGAGCGTCAGGTACCCGGTCGCGGCCGGCACCCAGCCGACCCCATCGGCCGGCACGGTGCTGGTGGCCGCCGTCGCGGCGGCCACCGGGAGCGTCAGAGCGGCCAGCGCGAGGGCTTTCGCCCCCTGTAGTGGCAGGCGTCGGGGCATCGCGAGCAGCGTCGTGCGGAGTTGGCCGCCCTCCTGGTGTTCGGACGCCGCAGCGAGCACGCCCAGCACCAGGAAACCCGCCTGGCTGTAGCCGAGCGGCGCCAGGGCGGCGTCGTCACCGAGCGGCTCGCCGTGGGCCTCGGCGGTTGCGTACGCGTACGTCAGCAGGAGGTTGGCGGCCACGGTCAGCAGCGCGGTCAGGCGCAGCGACGGCAGGGTCAGCAGCTTGCACAGTTCAGCGCGGACGGTGTTCATGCGTCCCGCCGCTGGAACAGGACGGCACCGACCGCGAGTAACGCGACGACCCAGGCCGTCATCACCAGGCCGGCGGTCACCGGCGCGATCTCGACAGGGAAGTCCACGCCGCGGATGAACATCCTCGCTCCGACGATGTCCGGCAGGTAGGAGGCCAGGTCGGTGACCTTCGTCAGCAGGTACGACACGGAAACGACGGAACTGTTGATGATCAGCAGGGTCAGCGGCACGACGCCGTTGCGAGTGATCAGCGTGATCGCGTACGCGAGCAGCGCGGTCAGCGTCCAGTAGAGGATCGCGGCGGCGATTCGGGTCGGGGCGGGTACCGGGACGTGGTCGCCGTGCAACACCTGGGTGAGGGTGAGTGTGGCGGTTGCGGTGACCGCTGCCTGTGCGGCGACGACCAGTACGAGCGCGGTGGTCTTCGCCGCGAGCAGACGCATCCGGTTGGGGACCGCGGCGAGCGTCGCGGTGAGCTGGCGGGCGCCGGGGGAGTCCGGACCGGTGGATGTGTATTCGCTACTCACCACGACCACGCCGAGGACCATCGGACCGATCAGGCCGATACCCAGGTCGCGTAGGCCAAGGTCGGAGATGTCGGTGAGGGTGCCGGCGGCGATCGCGCGGCGGGTGTACGGGGCGTTGAGCACGACGACCATGGGCGCTATCAGCGTGCCCAGCACCAGGCCGACCCAGGCGGTGGGTAGGCCGAGCAGCTTACGGAGCTCGGCGCGGACCAGGCTCACCACGAGCCGCCCGCCTCGGTGGCGGTCAACGCGAAGAAGGCGTCCTCAAGGGTGTGATGCCCGGCGGTGACGTCGGCGAGGCTGCCGTGGGTCACGATCCGACCCTTGTCGATCACGATGACGTCGTCGACGATTTCCGCCAGTTCGCCCATCAGGTGGCTGGAGAGCAGGACGGTGCGACCCTGCGCGGCGCTGTCGCGGAGGAACCCGCGCATCCAGCGGATCCCGGCCGGATCGAGGCCGTTGACCGGCTCGTCCAGGACCAGCACCGCAGGGTCGCCGAGCAGCGCCGTGGCGAGCCCGAGCCGCCGGCTCATGCCGAGGGACAGTCGGCCGGCGCGCTTGCGCGCAGCACCGGACAGACCCACGATTTCGAGGACCTCGTCGGCGCGGGAGCCCGGTAGGCCGTTGCTCGTGGCTACCCACCGCAGGTGGGCGCGGGCCGTGCGGGCCCGATGCGCACCGCTGCCGTCGAGGAGCGCGCCGACCGTCGTGAGCGGCCGGACCAGCTTCCGATACGGGCGCCCGCAGACCAGCGCGGTCCCGCTCTGCGGACTGTCCAAACCGAGCAGGATACGGAGCGTCGAGGTCTTGCCGGCTCCGTTCGGCCCGAGGAAGCCGCTGATCCGGCCGGGTCGGGCCTCGAAGCTGACGTCGTACAGGATCTGCGTCCTGCCCTTGGTCTTGCTGACGCGATCGATCGTGATCATAAGGTCGAGTCAACCGGCGATCCGCCCCGCACACATCGGACCGTTCTCGGATCCGGCCGGCCGAGTCGGTCCACGGACCGTCAGACCCTGGTCTGAGAATTACAGTCGGGGTGGTGAACGCGCATCCGCGCCCATCCGGGCGGTCCAGGGTCGTGCCGGTGGTCGCCGTGGTGATCAGCGTGTTGGTGATGGCCGCGTGTACGGTCGGCGCGCGGGGCCCACTCGCGGTCGTACTGCCGCCGTTGCTTGTCGGCGGCGCTGTCGCGGCTGCGGTGTGGGCGGTGCGGCGCTCGCGCGCCGACCGAACCGCCTACGAATCGCGGCTGACCGCCTGGGCCGCCTCCGAGGCGGTCCTCGGCGAACGGTTGCGGATCGCCCGCGACCTGCACGACATCGTCTCGCACGGCCTGGGTCTGATCACGGTCCGCGCGGCGGCCACCCGGCATCTACCCAAGCCGGCCGAGGTGCAGGCGGCTCTCACCGATATCGAGGAGGCGAGCCGGCACGCGACGGCCGAGCTACGCCGCATGCTCCTGGTCCTGCGGGAGCCGTCGGCCGCCAGCCGTCGTGCGCCGGTGGACAACCTCGACGACCTGCCCGCCATCGTGCAGGGGGCGTCGCTCACCGGGATCCGGACACGGCTGACGGTCGAACCGCTCGGCCCGGTGTCGCAGGGTGTGCAGGTCGCCGTCTGCCAGACGGTGCGGGAGGCGCTCAGTAACGCCGCGCGGCACGCGGGCCCGACGGACGTGCGGGTCCGGGTGTATCGGGACGCCCCATATGTGGTGGTCGCGGTGGCTGACACCGGCCCGTCAGTCGACGGATGGCGAGCTTTGCCGGGTGCCGGGCAGGGGCTGGCCGGGTTGCGCGAGCGGGTCGGCAGTCTCGGCGGCACGCTGTCGGCGGAGCACGTCGACGCGGGCTTCTGCCTGACCGCGCGGATTCGGGACGACGCGGCGTGAGCGGCATCCGTGTGCTTCTGGTGGACGACCAGGCGCTGCTCCGACACAGCCTCGCCATGATCATCAACAACGAGCCGGACCTGGCGGTCGTCGGCGAGGCCGGCGACGGTGCGCGGGCCGTGGCGTGCGCCCGCACCACCCGTCCGGACGTTGTCCTGATGGATGTCCGGATGCCGCACCTCGACGGCCTCAAGGCCACCCGTCGCATCTGTACCGACCCGGCGCTGTCGGCTACCCGCGTCCTGGTCCTGAGCATGTTCGAACTCGACGAGTACGTCTACGAGGCGTTGCACGCGGGCGCGTCCGGGTTCCTGCTCAAGGACGCCCGCCCCGACGAGCTGATCGAGGCGATCCGCCGCACACACCGCGGTGAATCGCTGTTCGCGCCGTCGATCGTCACCCGGCTCGTCGCGCACTACGTCACGGCGCCCCGACCGGATCGGCCGACGCAGGCACTGCGGCGGCTGACCAGCCGTGAGGTCGAGGTGCTGACACTGATCGGTGGTGGCTTGTCGAACGACGAGATCGCTACCGCTCTGGTGATCTCGGTGAAGACGGTGAAGACACACATCACGCACCTGATGGCGAAGCTGGCCGTGCGAGACCGGGCGCAGCTCGTGATCGCGGCGTTCGACGCAGGTCTCGTGCGTCCACGCTGTTGAACCGAAGCGGGGAGATAGACGGTCTGTGCGCCAGTTGTGCGGTGATTGTGCCGACCCCGCCGTAGCGTCCTACCCGGCCTCACCGCCCAACCGCACGTATGGTTCTCGATCCAAAGGAGATGCATGTCCTCGTTCCACTACGTCCGTCGCGTACTCAAAAAGGTCGCTGTGCCCGCTGTCGGCGCGGCGTTGGCCATCGGCCTCAACGTCACGATCGCCACGCCGGCCGCTGCCAGCGGCTCCTACACCGGTCGGGCGTACATCTACGGCACCGGAGCGGTGCCCGACGACTTCGATGACGAGGGCGTCGTCAACGTCAGCACGCACCGCAACTCGAACGTCGCCTGCCTGTGGCAGACCATCCTGTGGGCGAACGGTTACCTGCCCTCGTCGGGGATCGACGGCGTCTTCGGTGACCAGACCGATGCCGCGACGAGGAATTTCCAGCGCGACAAGGGCCTTTCCGCCGACGGTTCGGCGGGCCGCAACAGCTGGACGAAGGCCGGCGACCGGCTTGTGCAGCGCGACAACCAGAGCGGCTGGCTGTACGTGGTGTACCGGGGGGTGACGGGTTCCAGGAGCGCGTACGGCTCGCACGAATTCGTCCTGCAACGCTCGCCCGACGGAAACTACCGGTTCTACCCGCCGCAGGGCGGCGGACCCTACTGGGCCACTTACAACACCCGCAGCTGCTGACTTCGCCGAGGACGGTGCCCCGCCTCGGCCCGAGGGCTCCTCGGTAGCGCGTCACTTGACGGGCACGTCACGATGACCCCATGAAGTCACGTCGTCACATCGTGCTGGTGGTCACCGGTGTGCTGGTCGCCGTTCTGGCCAGCGCCTTCGTCGTCCTGCGGTGGGATTCGGCCGACAAGATCGCGACCGCGGCGTCCGCGTTGGCGGGGGTCGCCGGGGTCGGGGTGGCCCTGTGGGCTGCCCTCCCGGCGGCCCGGTCCGCCGTTCGCGCCCGGGAGACGGGGGCGACGCGGGCCCGGGGTGGCGGATACGCCAACTCGGGCATCGACGCCCCGGCCGGCGACGCCACGCCGATGGAGGTTTCCCGCACCGGGGACGCCACGGCCGGCGACGGCGGACAGGCGATCAGCGGAATTCTTCGCCGCCCCCGATGAACCGCGACCGGTCCGACGCCCCGGCCCCGGCCGGATACGCCCTCACCAACACCGGCGACGCCTGGACGGACGCCCCGGCCAGCATCGCCATCTCCGGGCTCGTCCACGGCGACGTCACCCTCGGGTTGCCGCGCTACCGACTGACCGCCCTGGCCGGCCGGGCAGCACGCCCGGCGGAGACCCTGCGCCTCGCCGAATTGCTCGACGCGCGACACCGGGTGGTCCCCTTCCTCGGCCGAGAGGAGGAGCAGCGGGCGCTGGGGGAGTGGCTGACCGCCAGGCGTGACCGGCCGGACCGCGCGGTGCAGCTGATCCACGCGCCGGGCGGCCAGGGTAAGACGCGCCTCGCCGACCAGTTCGCGGACACCGCCCGCAAGGCCGGCTGGGAGGTGCTGCGTGCCTATCTTGATCCGGGTGAGCCGGATCGCGTCGGCACGGCCGATCGGCGCCGGGCCACCGCCGGGCTCCTGGTGCTCGTCGACTACGGCGACTGGTGGCCCGGCAGTGACCTGCGAGCCCTGTTCACCGATCCTCGGCTGCACCGCGAGGGCCCGGTCCGGGTGCTGGTCCTGGCCCGGGCCGTCGGGTACTGGTGGCAGGCGTTGCGGCACTGGCTGCGGGCCACCCTGAGGATGGCTGTCGACGAGTTCGAGCTGACCCCGTTGGCACCCGACGCGGACGCCAGGGAACGGCTCTTCCACGCCGCCGCCGCCCGTTTCGCCGCGCTCATCTCCCACTCCCGAATCGACGCGGTGCGCGCACCGGATCTGTCCGACCCGGCGTACGGGTCGGCACTGAGCCTGCAACTGGCCGCGCTGGTCGCCGTGGCGGTCAGCCACGATCGGACCCTGCGGGTGCCGGCCACGTTGGTGGACATGTTCGGATACCTGCTCGACCGGGAGGTCGCGCACTGGCGGCAGTTGCTGGCCGGCGACGCCGTCACCACCGGTGTCGAGCAGCTCGATCGTGCGGTTCTCGTCGCGATCCTGGCCGGTCCCGTCCCGTACTACGTGGGCCAGTCGGTCGCGGGCTGCGCCGGTGTGGGCAGTGAGCCGGGCAGGGTGGCCCAGCTCCTGGCCGACCACTCGATCTGCTATCCACCCCGCAACGCCGGTTGGGTGTTGGAGCCGTTGCAGCCCGACCGCCTCGGGGAGGCGTACCTGGCGTTGGCGCTTCCCGGCCACCGTTGGTCGTCGTACGCTCCGAAGCCGTGGGCGGTCGGGGTCGTCCGCGCGGTACTGAGCGGTGCGGGCATGTCCACCGCGCAGGCGGCCCGGGTCCGGGCGGGTGCGCTCACCGTGCTCGCCGAGGTGGCGGCCGGCTGGCCGCACGTGGCCACCACGGTGCTCCTGCCGGCCCTGCGTGACGACCCGACGCTCGCCACCGCCGCCGGTGGGGCGGTACTCGCGAAGATCGTCGACCTGCCGGACGTGGATGTCGAGCTGCTGGCCCGGATCGAGCCCTTCCTGCCGCCCCGTCGGCACGTCGACTTCGACAACGTGGCGTGCGAGGTGGTGGCCCGCCTGGCGGCGGACCGTCTCGCCCGCAATCCGGACCCGGTCGAGCGGGCCCGGTTGCACATCGCGTACGGGCGTCGGCTGGCCAATGCGGGGGACCGTCGGGCGGCGCTGGCGCAGACCGACCTGGCCGTCGCGGCCGGCAATGCCGCAGTGGCCGCCACCGCCTCGCCCGAGACGTTCGCGCTGCTCGCCCTGGCTCTGCACCTGCGGGCGCACCGACTCGCCGCACTGACTCGCTACCCCGCGGCGTTGGCCAGTGCACGACGGGCCGTGGATCTGCTCACCCCGCTCGCCGAGGACCCGGGCGACGAGGCCGAGTCGTACCGGTGGGCGCTCGCGGAGGCGCTGGACAATCTCGCCCTTCGGCTGTCGCACGTCAAGCGGCACGACGAGGCCGAGGAGGCGGGTCGACGGGCGGTCGAGTTGTTCACCGCTGGTCGCAGGTCGGCGCGGGGTGAGCGCGGTCTCGCGGGGGCGTTCGCCAACCTGGCGGTGATCGAGGCGCATCGGGGCCGGCGCGAGGAGGCGCTGGCGACCGTCCGCGAGGCGGAGCGGATCTGGCGTCGGCTCAGCCACGACGAGCCGTCCGTGTACCGGCCCGAACTGGCGCTCGCGTTGAACACGGTCAGCCTGCGCCACGCCGAGCTGGGGCAGTTGAACGCTGCGGTGACGGCCGCCGAGGAGTCGGTGGGCATCCTCCGCGACCTCGTCCGGGCCAACGCGGCGGCCTTCGAACTCGACCTGGCCGCCGTCCTGGCGAACCTGAGTGGACACCTCTGGCAACTGGATCGTCGCACCGAGGCGTTCCAGTGCAACGCCGAGGCCGAGGAGGTCTTCGGCCGCTGGGGCGGGGCGAATCCGCAGGCGTTCTCCCTGCACCTGCGCCGCCTGCGGGAGAACATCAAGGCGATGCTGGCCACGCAGTCTCCGGTCGACCTACGCCGCTGGGAGTTGGGCGCGCAGTCGTTCAACAGCTGACAGCGCCTGCCCGGAAACAGGGGGCCGGTGGCGGAGCCGCGTCGCGTCGATCCGGCTCCGCCACCGGCCGTACCGGCAGTGCCCGCCGCCGTTCAGCCAGACGCCAAGGCGGATATTGGACAGTGCGATGCCGGCGGCTCCGTGGATCCGCAGGATGCCAGTTATCCCCCGGCCGTACCGGCGTCAGACAACGCCGTCGCCCGGCTGCCGGACGATCGGAGACGCTGATGACCAGCCCGATGGGCTCGCGCCGAAACCACCCCAGCGACGAGGTCAGGCGCCTGCACACCGCGCTGCTGCGGCTGCCCGCCGACGTCGCCACCGACGAACTGGTCGATGCCCGGTACGGGCCGACCACCCGTCGTGCGGTCGCCGAGTTCCAACGGGCGCACAAGCTGCCGGTGACCGGCGCGGTGGACGGGGCGACCCGGGACGCGGTGCAGATGGTGCTGGCCGAGCCGCCGTACCGGTTCGTTGTGGTGGGCCGGGTGCGGTGGGTCGACGGACAACCGGCGAACGCTCTGACAGTCGGCGCGTTCGACCGCGACCTCCGGCACGCCGAACGGCTCGGCGAGGCGATCACCGGGGACGACGGGTTGTATCGCGTCGACTATTCGCGGGACCAGTTCGTTCGATCCGAGAAGCAGTCCGCCGACCTGTTCGTCCGGGTGTCCGCTGGTGATCGCCTGCTGTCCGACCCGCCGCTGAGCGCGGTGCTGTTCAACGCCCCTGAGCTGGCCGTACTCACCGTGGATCTCTCCGGTGGCGGGGACCGGGAACGCAGTGAGTACGAAAGGATCCTCGCCACCATCGTGCCGCTGCTCGGCGAGGTGCCGCTGTACGAGCTGCGGCAGGACGACGAGGCCGAGGACGTGACGTTCCTGGCCGCGGAGACCGGACTGCCCGCGACGGCGCTGGCCCACTTCGGTGTGGCGCAGAAATTGGCGGCGTCCTACAAGCTTCCGGCGGTGTTCGGTTACGCGCTGTTCGCCGAGCGGACGCTGTTGACCGCGAGCCGCACCGGCGCGGCGCTCGCCCGGTTCGATGTCGACCTGAACACCGAGCTGCGGCCGCTGTACTACGACATCGCCCTGCTCGACGAGCACACCGTCCGCAGCGCCGTCGCCGACGCCGTGCGCCATCGGTACGTTCCCGAGGACCTGCTCGGCGAGCTGGACCGGATCCTCGACCGGCTGGCCCGGGTGCGGTCCGAGGCCAAGGAGTACGTGACGCAGGAACGGCCGAAGGTGCTGTACGGGCGGGTGGAGCGGTTCCTCGCCGACGGCGCGCACGAGCGGGTGCAGAGCCTCCTGGCCGCCGACGCCGCCGGTGACCTGCCCGGGCTGATCGCCCGGCTGGCCGAAGCGGCGGCGTTTCCCGACCGGTCGGCGGCCGAGGCGGCCGGCGCGGCGAGCGTGCTGGCCGACGTGCTGGGCTACGACGAGTCGATTGTCGACCGGGTCCGCGACCGCGAGGGGATCGAGCGGGCGGAGGACGTACGGCGGCTGGCCCGGCTGGCCCCGGCGGACTGGCGGCGGGTGTTACGGGACACCACGGCGGATGTCCGGGTCGCCGGTCAGCCGGTCCGGCCGGAGCTGATCGACCTGCACGCCGGCGCGCTGGCCCGCAAACTGGAGAAGCGCTACCCGACCACGGCCTTCACCGCGCAGCTCGAACGCGACGCAGCCCCCGAGCGGGTTACCTCCGCCGCGCACGCCTTCGGCGGGCACCGGGACACGGTGCTCGAACTGCTCACCGCGAATCCGGACTTCGACCTCGCGACCGGCAACGTGGAGCGGCTGCTGCGCGAGCACCCGGAGCGGCTGCGGACCGGGCGGTCGGCGCTCAAGGCCGCGCAGCGCATCTTCAAACTGGCGCCGACCTACCGGCAGACGACGGCGTTGCTGGCGGCCGACGTGCCGTCGGCGGCCCGGATCCACGCCCTCGGTGAGACGCGTTTCGTGGCCACCGCCGTGCACACCGGCCGGTTCACCGACGAGCAGGCCCGGTCGGTGTATCGCCGGGCGGTGGACGTGCACGTGGCGAGTGGGCTGCTGGCCGGCGAGCTGCAGAGCGCGGCGCGGGCGCTGCCGGTGCAGGCCCTGGGCGGCTCGGCGGCCCCGGACCTCACCCCGGTCAGCGCCGACTTCCCCAACCTGAGCAGCCTGTTCCAGCTCGCCGACTCCAGCTACTGCGAGCCGTGCCGCAGCGTGCACAGCGCCGCCGCGTACCTGGTGGACGTTCTTCAGTTCCTCGGCAACCGGCTGGTCACCGACGCCGACACGCCGGGGCCCGCCACCAGGGTCGCCCGGGACGTTCTGTACGGCCGCCGGCCGGACCTCGGTGACCTGGATCTGAGCTGCGAGGACACCGACCTTCCGCTGCCCTACCTGGACCTGGTGTGCGAACTGCTGGAGGAGGCGGTGGCGCCGGACGCGGGCTTGGCGTTCGGCGGCCCGCTGAGCGGCGGCGTCGATCCGGTGGAGGCGCCGTCGGCGGGGCTGCTGAGCCTGTTGCAGGGCCAGGGGTGGCCGTTCACCGACCGTTCCCTGGTGTACGAACCGGACCTGGCCGGGGCCCGGGTGGTGCGTGACATCGGCGTGGTGGCCAAGGCGACCCCGGACGGGGCCGGCGGGTGGTTCGTGTGCCGACTGCGTCAGAGCACCGGCACCGCGCGGGAGCTGGCAGCTGCGCCGCAGTACGTGAATGCCGCCGCCTACACGGTGCTGGCGGACAGCCGCTACTCGTTCACCCTGCCGTTCGACCTGGCGCACGAGGAGACCCGCAGCTACTTCGCCCAGTTCGAGATCGCCCGGGCCGACCTGATGCGGGCGCTGCGCCGGCCGGCCGGCCCGAGCGCCGAGGCCATCGCCGCCGAGGAGCTGGGGATCAGCGACGCGCAGCGGCAGCTGGTGGTCACCTCCGACCCGACCGCCCAGGACGACATCTGGAACACCGCGCCGCTCGTCGCTCTGGGCGGCATCGCCCGGGTGGACAACTTCCTCGCTCGGGCGCGCCTGGACTACCGGGAGTTGACCGAGCTGCTGGCGCTGGCCTGGGTCAACCCGGGCAACGTCATGTTCGTCAAGCACCTGGACACCGGGTCCGACCTCAGCGCCAAGCGGATCCAGCAGCTCACCGACGCGCGCCTGGACCGGATCCACCGGTTCCTGCGCCTGCTGCGCGCCCCGGCCTGCACCGGCTGGACGCCGCGGTTGCTGGACCGGGCCATCCGGGCCGACGCGCTGGGCGGCGGCACCCTGGACGACGACCTCCTGGTCACGGTGGCGGCGCTGCACCGGCTGGCGGCCCGGCTCGGGCTGCTGTTGCCCGAGGTGGTCGACCTGTTCGCGCCGCTGGACGAGGCGCGCTACGCGGACGTGTTCCGGAACACGGCGAACGGCCCGGTCCTCGACGCGTTCGAGCCCGCCAATGTGCTCGCCAACGAGCAGGCGGAGCTGACCACACCCGGCTCGGGTGTTCCGCTGTCGGCACATGAGGCGTACCTGGCGACCTGCCTGGGGGCCACGACGGCGGACACCGCGCTGCTGGTTGCCGACCTGCCGGCCCCGGCGATCGTCAGCACCGTCGGCCTGCACGAGGTGTACGCCGCGACGCAGCTGGCCCGCGCGCTCGGGCTCACCGCCGCCGAGTACCTGATCATGAAGGATCTGATCGGCTCGGACCCGCTCACCGCACCGGCCACCGCGCTGGCCTTCGTCGAGCGGTTCGACGCCGCCCGGGCCGGCACCGGAATCCGCCCGGCGGACCTGCGTTACCTGCTCCGACACGAAGCCGACGACCTGCCCGCGCGGGACCTGCCGGACGAGACGCTGACCGCGGTGCTCGCCGGGTTGCAGGCCGGCTACCAGAGCGGGTACGCGGCGACCCGGCCCGTTGTCGACCCGGCGGCGCCGCCCGAGGAGAACCTGCCGGGCCTGCGTGCCCTGCTGGCCACCGTGCCGGGGATGACCGAGGCGGACCTGGCCAGCTTCACCTCCGTCGTGGACGGTAGTTGGGCCGACCCGGTGACCACCCCGGCGCAGTTCGTCGACGCGAAGCTCGCCGCCCTGGTGGACACCACAGCGATAACCGCCGCGATCGTGGCCAACCCCACCGAGGCCGAGCAGACCACGCTGCTGCTGGCCATCACCACGGCCCTGTCCCGCGCCGCGTACACCCGTACCAAGCAGGACCTGGCGGTGGCGGCGGTGGCCGACACCTTCGGGTTCTCGGCGGACGCCGCTCGCACCGTGCTGGCTGGCGCGGAGCTGACCCGGCCGCTGCTCGCGGTGCTCACCGACGACGCGCTGGTGGACCTGGTGAACGAGCCGCCGGCGCCGCCGGCGGTCACCCCGGCCGGGTTCGACGAGCAGTACCGGGCGCTGCGCCTGCTGCACGTGGTGAGCCGGCTCGTCGACCAGTTGGCGGTGCCCGACGCGGACCTTGGCTGGCTGTTGGCGAACGCCGGGCCGCTCGGCTGGCTGGCCCCGGACCGGGTGCCCTACCAGACCGGCCGGCCCCCGGCCTCGTTGGCGGACTGGATCCGGTTGGTCGCCGGGGTGGAGCTGGCCCGCACCTACCCACCGGTGCCGAACCCGCTGGACGCGGCCGCGCCGTGGACGGTGCACGGGCTGTTCGACCTGGTCCTGGCAGCCGGCACCACCGCCACGCAGGTGCACACCCAGCTGGCGCAGCTCGGTGGCTGGGACGCCACCGCGCTGGCTGACCTGGATTCCCACCTTGACCTGTCGGCGGTGGACCTCACCGCGTACCGGTCGCCGGCGACGATCCAGCGGCTGGCCGACGCGCTCACCCTGCTGCGCCGGCTGGGCCTGTCGGTGGCGGCGGCGGTGCCGCTGAGCCAGCCAGTCACCACGGCCGCGGGGGCGGCCACGATGCGCCAGGCACTGAAGGCGCGGTACGCCGAGACCGAGTGGTTCGGGGTGCTGCAAGCGGTGCAGGACCGGCTGCGGGTGGCCAAACGGGACGCGCTTGTCGCGTACCTGTTGGCCGAGAACCCGGGGCTGCGCGACACCAACGACCTGTACGACCACTTCCTCATCGACGTCGAGATGGGCGCCTGCATGGCGACGTCGCGCATCGTGCAGGCGCACGCCACCGTTCAGTTGTTCGTGCAGCGCTGCCTGTTGGGCCTGGAGCCGGACAGCGTGGCGGCGGTCACCGAGGATCCGGGTTGGGACCAGTGGAACTGGATGGCCAACTACCGGGTGTGGGAAGCCAACCGGAAGATCTTCCTGTATCCGGAGAACTGGATCCTGCCCGAGTTGCGGGACGACAAGTCGGAGCTGTTCGCCGAGCTGGACGACCAGTTGCAGCAGGACGAGCTGACCGATCTGGCGGTGGAGAACGCCACCGTCGCATACCTGGAGAAGCTGGACGACCTGGCGCACCTGGACGTGATGGCCTGCTACTACCAGCACGACAGGCATCTCATGCACGTGTTCGCCCGCACCCGGGGCGGCGACCCGACGGTGTACTACCACCGGCAGTTCGAGCGGGAGCGGTACTGGACGCCGTGGCGGCGGGTGCCGCTGGACATCGCGGGCGACCACCTGCTCGCCTTCGACCGCAACACACGGCTCACCCTGGCCTGGCCGGTCTTCACGGAGGAGACGGACACGGCGCAGACCTCCCAGATCCCGGACCCGGACGGCATCCCGCCGGGCGGCACGGAGACCGAACGTCCGCGCCGGCGGTGGCGGATCCAACTGGCCATCGGCGAGCGGACGCAGGACCGCTGGCAACCGAAGAAGATCTCCAAGGACGCGCTGTACTACCCCGCCAGCGGCTACCAGGAGGACCTGCCCACAGCGAACGAGTTCACCTGCTTCGCGTACGCGGCCGGAGCGGCCGGCCAGGCGATCAGCGTGCTCACCGGCACCCAGTTCGTCGGCTCGTTCGCGCTGACCGGCTGCCGGGGTTACCCGGAGCCGATGCCGGGCGGCGCTTCCGGCAGCCTGCTGCTGTCCCCGGTGTTCAAGGACACCAAGCTGCTGGCCGAACGGTTCACCGAGCTGGTCTCCCGGACGCAGAACGACCTGGCGATCAGCACTCCGCTGATGGGCGCGTACCAGACGCTGGTGGCGCAGACGCCCGGCCGGTTCCGGGTGACGTACCCCATGCAGATGTCGTTGCTCGACTGGATCATCATGCTGCTGGGGATGTGGCAGAACGCCCGTGGCATCCAGGACCGCCGGCCGGTGCTGCCGCTGGGCACCCTGATGCCGTACTTCTACGGCGACTACGACCGCGGCTACGTGATCATCCCGGGCTTCTACGACCGGCGCGCCGAGGACCCAGCGGACCGGACCGAGAAGACGTACAGCGATGTGGACCAGTTCGTCCGCGACGTGCTGGCGCTGCTCACCGAGTACCTGCGCCGATACGCCGAGGACCCGGCGCACGACCTCGCGGCCGCCGTGCAGGCGATGACCGAGGACGCGGAGTACCACCGGCTGATCGCCGAGTTCGAGGTCTACAGCACCCTGTCGTACGGGGTGAAGTTCGCGAACTTCTACCACCCGCTGCTGTGTTTCCTGCGGGCCACTGTCTACCGGTCCGGTGTGCCGGCGTTGCTGAGTCGGACTACCCAGCTCACCAACACGGGGTTCGACTTCGCCGCCACCTACCAGCCGGCGCCGGTGGTCGTGTCGCCGTACCCGGTGGAGGACCTGGACTTCGCCGGGGACGGCGCGTACGCGGGCTACAACTGGGAGCTGTTCTACCACCTCCCGTTCGATATCGCGTTGCGGCTCAACCGGGACCAGCGGTTCGCCGAGGCGCGGACCTGGTTCCACCACATCTTCAACCCGGTCGGCACCGCCGACGGCGCCGCCGCCCCGCAGAAGTACTGGGTCACCAAGCCGTTCTTCCAGACCGGGGTGCCCGAGCTGCTCGACCAGCGGATCGGCGACATTCTCACGGCGATCGCGGCCGACCCGTCGGGGGCCAGCATCACCGACCTGAAGTTCGCGGTCGAGCAGTGGCGGGCGAAGCCGTTCAACCCGCACGTGGTGGCCCGCAGCCGGCCGGTCGCCTACCAGCTCGCCGTGGTGGTCAACTACATCAAGAACCTGGTCGACTGGGGTGACCAGTTGTTCCGGCAGTTCACCCGGGAATCCGTCACCCAGGCCACCCAGCTCTACATCCTGGCCGACAAACTGCTCGGGCCGAAGCCGAGCGTGGTGCCGCCGCTGGTCAGCCCGGCGCCGGCCACCGTCAACCAGCTCCAGGCCAAGGTGGACCTGTTCGGCAACGCGTTGCTGGACCTGGAGAATTTGATCCCCGACCTGGACCTGCTGCCCCACGGCGGGGCCGAACTGCCCAGCCCGCTGAGCTACTCGGCGCTGTACTTCTGCATCCCACCCAACGAGGAGATGCTCCGGCTGTGGGACCTGATCGCCGACCGGCTGTTCAAGATCCGCAACTGCCAGAACATCGACGGGGTGGAGAGCATGCTCGCCCTGTTCTCACCGCCGATCGACCCGGGCGCGCTGGTCCGGGCCGCCGCCGCAGGCATGTCCGTCTCGTCGTTCCTGGCCGGGCTCGGCGCACCACTGCCGAACTACCGGTTCCGGGTGCTGGCGCAGAAGGCCACCGAACTCGTCGGGTACGTCGGTGAGCTGGGCGGCGGACTGCTCGCGGCCATGGAGAAGCGGGACGCCGAGCAACTCGCCCGGCTGCGCGCGGGCCAGGAGATCGCCCTGCTCGACGCAGTGCGGGCGGTCAAGCTCGCCACCATCGCCGAGGCCGAGGGCAACGTCGCCGCGCTGGAACTGAGTCGCGACGTGGTGCAGGAGCGGCAACGCTACTACGCCAGCCGGCCGTACATGAACGCCTGGGAGATCACCGCCACCGCGTTGTCCGGGGTGTCGTTGATCGGCGAGGCCGCGATCGCGGTGGGCTACATCCTGTCCGGCGGGCTGAAGCTGATTCCGAACTTCACCGCCGGCGGCGCCGGCTTCGGTGGCTCACCCACGGTGACCCTCACCCTCGGCGGGGACAAGGCCGGTGCCGCCGCCGATTCCGCGGTGATGACCCTGGAGGCGATCGCCCGGGCCCTGGACAAGGCCGCCGGGATGGCCGCCAACCAGGGCGGCTACCGCCGCCGGATGGACGACTGGGAACACCAGGCGGCGCTGGCCGGTCTTGAGTTGACCCAGATCGACCAGCAGCTGATCACCGCGCGGCTGCATGTGGCCATGCTCACCGACGAGCTGGCGGCGCACGACCGGGAAGCCGACAACGCCTGGGCCACCGAGGAGTACCTGCGCGGCAAGTACACCAACACCGAGCTGTACCAGTGGATGGTGAGCCGGGCCAGTTCCGTCTACTTCGGGGCGTACCAACTCGCCTTCGACGTGGCGAAGAAGGCCGAGCGGTGCTTCGCCCACGAGCTGGGCAGCGAGGCCACGTTCCTGCAACCCGGCTACTGGGACAGCCTGCGCAAGGGGCTGACCGTGGCCGACGCGCTGCGCCACGACCTGAAGCGGATGGAGGTGGCCTACCTTGACCGGCACAGCCGCGAACGGGAGCTGACCCGGCACGTCTCGCTGGCACAGCTCGACCCGGCGGCGTTGATCGAGCTGCGGGCTACCGGCAGTTGCGTGATCAACGTGCCGGAGGCGCTGTTCGACCTGGACCACCCCGGGCACTACTTCCGCCGGCTCCGCACGGTCAGCCTGTCCATCCCGTGCGTGGCCGGCCCGTACACCCCGGTCACCGCGAAGCTCTCCCTGATCGGCAACCGGTACCGCACCTCCACCGCGGCCCGGCAGGGTGCCACCAGCGCGAAGGACAAGTACGCCGAGGTGCCCGGCGACGACCGGTTCGCCTACAACGTGGGCGGGATCGAGTCGATCGCGACCAGCAGCGGCCTCAGCGACAGCGGCATGTTCGAGCTGAACTTCGCCGACGACCGCTACCTGCCGTTCGAGGGCAAGGGTGCGATCGGCACCTGGCGGCTGGAACTGCCGACGGCGGTTCGCCAGTTCGACTACGACAGCATCAGCGACATCATCCTGCACCTGCGGTACACGGCCCGCGACGGCGGCTCGACGCTGCGCGGCCTGGTCGAGGAGTCCCTGCGGGAGGTGCTCAACGAGATGCTTGTCGACGCCGGCCGGACGGGGCTGTACCAGGCGTACAGCTTGCGCCACCAGTTCCCGGACGAGTGGTGGCAGCTCACCCAGCAGCAGAGCACCGAGCTGACCATCGGCCCGGAGCACCTGCCGTACCTCGCCCGCGACCACCAGCCGGTGATGGACCAGGTGACCTGGTACGCCCGGGTGGACGGTGATCCCGGGACGTACGACCTCACGGTGGCCGGTGACCCGGTGACGTTGAACCGGGACGCCGACCTGCACCAGTGCGTGGGTCAGTCCGATCCGCTGGTCCTCGGCACCCCGGTCACGCTGGCGGCCGATCCGGACGGCCTGACCGACCTGATCGTCCTGCTGCACTACCGGCTCGACGGCTGAGGGGGAGCGGTGACGACCAGCTATCCGGTCGGCGGCGGGTCGTGGGGGCCGGGGCCCGGCTCCCGGTGGCGTGGCTCCGCCGACCCGACCGGCGCCGGTGACCCCGGCGGCGGCGGTGGGGCATTCGGAGCGGGCGGGCCGCCGACCGACGCGTCCGGTGCCGGGTCGCCGCCGGCCGGTCGGGGCGTGGCCGGCCCAGGGCTCGGCGCACCGCCGATCAGCCTGCCCACCGGCGGCGGCGCGATCCGGGCCATCGGCGAGACGTTCGCCGCCCACCCGGTCACCGGGACCGGCGGGATGTCCGTTCCCGTCCCGGTCAGTGGGGGCCGGGCCGGGTTCCAACCCGACCTGACGCTCAGCTACGACTCCGGCGCCGGGAACGGCCCGTTCGGCCTTGGCTGGCAGCTGCCCGTACCGGCCATCAGCCGGCGCACCGACCGCGGCCTGCCCCGCTACGACGACACCGACACCTTCCTGCTGTCCGGGGAGGACGATCTGATCCCGGTGCCCGGCGGCACCCCGGTCGCCGGGCACACGGTGCAGCGGTTTCGGCCCCGCACCGAAGGGGCGTTCGCCCGCATCGAGCGGTGGACCCGGGACTCCGACGGTGACGTGCACTGGCGCACCCTGTCCGGGTCGAACCTGCTGGCCGTGTACGGCCGCGACGGCGCCTCCCGCATCGGCCGGGGCGGGCGGGTGCACACCTGGCTGCTCTGCGAGACCCGGGACGATCGGGGTAACGCGGTCACTTACACCTACAAGGCCGAGGACGCCACCGGCCTGGACCTGGACCGGCCGCACGAACGGCACCGCACCGACCGGGACGCCAACCGGTACCTCAAGTCGGTGCGTTACGGCAACACGGTGCCGCTGCTCGACCCCGACGGCCGACGCCCGGTGGACCTGACGCCGGCTCAGCTCGCCGACGCCGGCTGGCTCTTCGAGGTGGTGTTCGACTACGGCGAGCACGACCCGGACACTCCACTGCCCACGGACGGCGGGGACTGGACCTGTCGGCCGGACCCGTTCTCCACGTACCGCGCGGGATTCGAGGTCCGCACCTACCGGCTGTGCCGGCGGATCCTGATGTTCCACCACTTCCCCGACGAGCCCGGGGTGGGCGCGGACTGCCTGGTCCGCGCGGTGGAGCTGGAATACGCCAGCGGGCCGGTGCTGTCCACCCTGATCGGGGTGACGCAGCGCGGCTACGCCCCGACCGCCGATGGCGGGTACACCAGTACCGCCCTGCCCCCGGTGACCTTCGAATACACACCTGCCACCATCGCGGCGACCACCCGGGAACTGGAGCGGGGCAGCCTGGAGAACCTGCCGGCCGGTGTGGACGGGCGTACCGAGCTGTGGGTGGACCTGGACGGCGAAGGGCTCGCCGGGGTGCTGACCGGGCACGAGGGTGCCCTCTACTACCGGCCGAACCTCGGCGGCGGCCGGATCGGCCCGGTCGTCGCGCTGCCCACCGTGCCGTCGCTGACCGACCTGGCCGGCGGGCGCCAGCAACTGGTCGACGTGAACGGTGACGGCCGGATCGAACTGGTCCAGCTCGGCACCGTACCGGCGGGTTTCGTGGCCCGCACCGACGACGCCGGCTGGTCCGGCTTCCAGCCGTTCCGGGAGCTGCCCGCCGTCGACTGGGCCAGCCCCGACCTGCTGCTCCTGGACCTCACCGGGGACGGACGCCCCGACCTGCTGCTCGCCGGTGACACCGTGCTGACCTGGCACGAGTCGCTGGCCGAGGCGGGGTACGGCCCGGCACGACCCGCCCTCTGGCCCGCGGACGACGACCGGGGGCCGCGGCTGCTGCGCTCCGACGACCGGCAGAGCGTCTTCCTCGCCGACATGTCCGGCGACGGACTCACCGACCTGGTCCGGGTCCGCGACGGTTCCGTCTGCTACTGGCCCAACGTCGGCTATGGGCGGTTCGGCGCCAAGGTCGAGATGGACGACGCGCCGTGGTTCACCGGGCCGGACGAGTTCGACCCCGCCCGGGTGCTCCTCACCGACGTGGACGGCACCGGCGTGATGGACCTGTGCTACCTGGGCCGGCGGGAGGTCCGGCTCTGGTACAACCAGTCCGGCAACGGTTGGTCGGCCCCCGCCGAGCTACCCGCCCTGCCGCATCTCACGCCCGACTCGACGGTCACCGTGACCGACCTGCTGGGTGCCGGCACCGGCTGCCTGGTGTGGTCGTCGCCGCTGCCCGGCGACGTCACCGGCCCGGTGCGATACCTGGACCTGGCCGCCGACGGCAAGCCACACCTGCTCACCCGCGTGGTGAACAACCTGGGCGGCGAAACCACCATCCGGTACGCCGCCTCCACCGCCTTCCAGTTGGCCGACCGGCGAGCCGGCACGCCGTGGCTGACCGGGCTGCCGTTCCCGGTGCAGGTCGTCGAGCGGGTGGAACAGGTGGACCGGATCGCCGGAACCCGGCTGGTCACCAGCTACCGCTACCACCACGGGCACTACGACGGCGTCGAGCGGGAGTTCGCCGGCTTCGGCATGGTCGAACAGGTCGACGGCGAGTCGTTCGTGGACCACGTGCTGGGCGTCGAAGCGGTCGACGGTAACCAGGACACCTCACCCGAGCTGTTCCAGCCGCCGGTGACCACGAGGACCTGGTACCACACCGGCGCCCACCTCGACCTGTCCGCCGAGTGGTACGCCGGCCGTCACCTGCCCCCGGTGGAGCTGCCGGCCGGGATCTCCGCCGCGGAGCTGCGGGAGAGCCGGCGGGCGCTGCGCGGTCTGCCGCTGCGGCAGGAGGTGTACTCGTATGACGGAACCGCCGCGCAGGAGCACCCGTACGGGGTGGTCGAGCAGACGTACCAGGTGCAGCGGCTGGACGCACGGGTGTTCGTCGCCGTCGAACGGGAGGCGGTCAGCCTCTCCTACGACCGGGAGCCGGACGAGCCCCGGATCAGCCACCGGCTCAACCTGGTCCTCGGCCCGTACGGCACCGTCGTGCAGGCCGCCGCGGTGGTGTACGGCCGCACCACGCCCGACCCGGAGCTGCCCGCCGAGGTGACCGCCGAGCAGCGCCGCCGCCACGTCACCTACGGCGAGCAGCGGTACACCCCGGACATCGACGAGACGCTGCCGGTGCCGGCGTACCGGATCCGCGCCGCGTACGAGGCGGTGGGGCATGAACTGACCGGGCTGGCCCCAGCCGGCCCGCTGTTCACCCGCGCCGAACTGCTCGCCGGGTTCGCCGCGGCCACCCCGATCGGGTACGAGGTGGTGGCCGACGAGGTCAGCGCGAAGCGGCGGTTGCTGTCCCGGTCACAGGTGCGGTTCCGGGACAACGCGTTGACGCCGCTGCCGGCTGGGCAGTGGGACAGCCTGGGGCTGGGGCACCAGACGTACCAGCTGGCCTTCACCCCGGCCGCCCTGGCCGCCAGCTACGGCACGGCGGTGACCGACGGGGACCTGGCCGCCGCCGGCTACGTGCACCTGGACGGCGACCCGGACTGGTGGATCCCCTCCGGCGAGCTGCGCTTCCCCGCCGACCCGGCGGCGCACTTCTACCTGTCCAACGGGGCCCGGGACGCGCTGGGCATGGCGACAGCTGTCACCTTCGACGGATACCACCTGCTCACCGAGCGGGTGACCATCGACCAGGCGGCCTGGTCGGTCACCACCGCGGTCAACGACTACCGGGTGCTCGGCCCGAGCCTGGTGACCGACCCGAACGGGCAGCGCCGCGCGGTGCGCTACGACGAGCTGGGCCGGGTGGTGGCCTCGACGCTGCTCGGCCGGCCCGGAGCCGGGGACGGCGACACCCTCGACGACCCGACCCTGACGTTCACCTACGACCCGTTCAACTGGATGGTCAACGGCCAGCCTGCCTACAGCCACGGCCGGCACCGGGAACGGCACGGCCCGACCAACCCGCGCTGGCTGGAGAGCTACGAGTACAGCACCGGCACCGGTGGTGTGGCGATCACCAAGTCGCGGGTGCATCCCGGCCGGGCCCTGGAGGTGGGCCAGGACGGGGTGGCCGTCGAGGTGGACGCCGACCCACGCTGGGTCGGCACCGGCCGCACGGTGGTCAACAACAAGGGCAACCCGGTGAAGCGGTACCAGCCCTACTTCAGCACCACCCACGAGTACGAGGACGCGGCCGCCCTGCGCGAGATCGGCGCCACCGCAATCCGCTACTACGACCCGCTGGGTCGGGCCGTGCTGACCCGGTACCCGGACGGCACCCTCAGCCGGGTCGAGTCCACGGCCTGGTCGCACCGGCTGTTCGACGCCAACGACACGGTGCTCGACAGCCAGTGGTACGCCGAGCGGGGCAGCCCCGCCGCGTCCGATCCGGAACCGGCCGACCCGGCCACCCGCGCCGCGTGGCTCGCCGCCGCGCACGCCGACACGCCCTCCGTGATCCACTTCGACAGCCTGGGCCGGGCCGTCTACACGGTGGCCGACCGGGGCGCCGGGCAGCGCTTCGGCGTCCGCACCAGGGGAGACCTCACCGGCCGGTCCTCGGACGGCTACGACGCGCTGGGCCGGCACATCGCCCGCTCGGCCACCGCCATGCACGGCGCAGGCGTGTGGTCGTGGAGCGCTGAGAAGGGCGAACGGTGGGTGTTCCAGGATGTGCTCGGCGGCGTACGCCGGATCTGGGACGAACACGGCCGGACCTTCCGCACGACGTACGACGCCCTGCACCGGCCCGTCGGCGTGTACGTGCGCGAGTCCGCCGGCGCGGAGCGCTGCGTGCAGTACGTGGTCTTCGGCGACCGGCATCCGGACGCCGCGACGCTGGGCCTGCACGGCGTGCCCTACCTGGTGTTCGACCCGGCGGGCCAGGTGCGGATCCCCGAGGTGGACTTCAAGGGCAACCCGCGGCGGGCCGAACGCCGGCTCGCCATCGATCACGTCGCCGACCCGGACTGGTCGCCGGTGGCCGCCGCACCCGACCACGCCGCGCTGCTGGCCGCCGCGGCACCCCTACTGGAGAACGAGGTCTTCGGCACCGCCGCCGAGTACGACGCGCTGAACCGGCCGACAGTGGTCACGCTTCCCGACGCCACCGAGCTGCGACCGACCTACCTTGAGGGCGGGATGCTGGGCCGGCTCACCGCGCGGCTGCGTGGCCAGGGCGTGGAGGTGGAGTTCCTGTCCGAGCAGGACTACGACGCGCTGGGTCGGCGGCGGTTCGCCCGGCACGGCAACGGGCTGGTCACCGAGTACTTCTACGACCCGATGACGTTCCGGTTGGAACGCCTGCTCACCGCCGGGGTACGCGACCTGCGCTACACCTACGACCCGGTGGGCAACCTGACCAGGGTGGCCGAGCCGGGCGCGCCCACCTTCTTCGGCAACGCGGCGGTGCCGGCCGCCAGCGACTACGCGTACGACCCGCTCTACCAGTTGGTCCGGGCGAGCGGACGGGAGTTGGCGGGGGCGCCGAACGACGCGATCCGCGACCAGACCGACGTGCCGCCGGCGGCAAGCCTCACCGACCCGGGCGCGGTACGCGCCTACACCGAGGAGTACGAGTACGACCCACTGGGCAACCTGACGGTGCTCCGGCACCGGTTCCGGACGCAGGCCGGGGTGGGCGCCGGCTGGACCCGGCACCACCGGTACGCGTACCAGGACGACGCGACCGACGCCACGAACCGGCTGGCCGCCACGAGCGTCCCCGGCGACGCCGACGGTGGCCCCTACTCCGCCGTGTACGCGCACGACGCCGTCGGCAACCTGACCGTCATGCCGCACCTGCCGGCGCTGGAGTGGAACGTCCGCGACCAACTCCGCCGGGTCGACCTCGGCGGCGGTGGCGAGGCCCGGTTCGTCTACGCCGCGAGCGGGCAGCGGCTGCGCAAGGTCGTGGACCGGCCGGGCAGCGTCCAACTGGAATGGATCTTCCTGGGTGCGGTCACCGTGTACCGGCGGCGCAACCGGGTCACCGGCACCCTCCAGCACGAGCGGTGGACCACCACGATCGCCGACGACACCGGCCCGGTCGCCCAGGTGGACGTCAAGACCGTCGACGTCGGCGGCTTCGACCCGGCCAACCCGCTCGGCGTCCCGCTGATCCGCTACCAGCTCACCAACCACCTCGGCTCGGCCGCGCTGGAGACCGACGCGGCCGGGACGCTCATCTCCTACGAGGAGTACCACCCGTACGGCACGACCGCGTACCGGTACGGCCGGCCGGGCGTCGACCTCAGCCTGAAGCGGTACCGCTTCGGCGGGCATGAGGCGGACGACGAGACCGGCTTCTGCTATGCCGGGGCGCGGTACTACGTGCCGTGGCTGGGCCGGTGGGCGAGCACCGATCCGGGCGGCTTCGTCGACGGGGGCAACCTGTTCCGGTACTGCCGTAACAATCCGGTCGGCATGGCCGATCCGGCCGGGTTCAGGCCCACCACCGTCATCGGGCCGGAGACCCACGACATCTCCATCTCGGAGCCCCACTTCACCGGGTCCGAGAACCCCACGGTGGAGGACTTCCGCCGCTATCTCAGCAGCCACGGCGCGACCCTCGATCCCCGGATCAACAACAGCAACTCGGTCATCTACTACCAGCCCAACGTCACCCTCAACCTGGAGGGGGGCACCTGGTCCGAGCACCCGGGCGGCACCTGGGTGCTGCACGCCGTACTTCCGCCTCCGGCGCCGCCGCGACCGAGGCCGACGCCGCCTCCGCCGCCGCCGGAGCCGCCACCGGCCGAGCCGCCGCCACCCGCACCGGAGCCGCCACCCGAACCGCCGCCGGCCGATCCCGGTGGCGAGGCACCGGCCGCACCCGGCGTCACCGGTGGCGCTGCCGCGCACACCGCGCCCGCCGCCGAGAAGTTCATCTGGAACTTCAAGTTCAAGGGCGCCCGGGGTACGTTCCGCGGCAACATCCTCGAATGGCTGTACGGCGTGCCGTGGCGCGACCGCGGGGCGGACTTCGACCTGGAGACCGCGACCACTGTCAAGCAGATCAAGTCGACCGACGATTACGGCAGGGCCGGTAACATCGCCCGGGAGGCGACCCGGGACGCGGACGCCGCGATCCAGGCCAACCCGAGCGGCACCATGGCCGGCAAGCGGTCTCAGGCCGTCATCATCACCGAGACCGACGCGCCGGCCAGCGTGGGAAACGCGATCCGCACGGCGACCAACCCGGGACGGGGACGGAAGATCCCCGCCACCGCCACGGCGCCGGAGCACGTGCGCGGACTGCCGGGCCGGACCGGCATGGTCGGCAAGGGCCTCGGTGTCGTCGGGTTCGGCCTGTCGGCGTTCGCGCTGTGGGGCGACTATCAGCAGGGCGACTGGGAGATGGGCGTCGGTGACGCGTTCGGGGCGGTCGGCGGTGCTCTGGAGCTGTACGCCATCGCCGTTCCCGGCGCCACGGTCGCCACCGTCAGCGCGATGACCGCCGGGCTGGTGATCGGTGGCATCGGTCTGGCCGCCGTCTCGTACGTCAGCATGAACCGGGCCGCCGAGGCTGGCGACACGCCGGGGGTGGTGGCCGGGGCGGTCGGTGTCGGCGCGGGACTGGCGATCGCCGCGGGTGCCATCGGCGTCGCGGCCGGAAGCGTGGTGATCGCACCGGTCGTGCTCGCGGTCGGCATCGTGGCCGCCATCGGCGTAGGGATCTTCCACGCCGGCCGCTACTTCGACTGGTGGTGACCGCTGGCTGCCGGTGAGGGGGTGTTGGTCAGCGGGTCGACTCGCCGGGCGGCTCCACAAGGAACGACTTGATGTGGTCCAGTGCCATGTCCAGCGCGACTTCCATGGGCGCGACGTCGTGGGCGGCGTTCGCCAGCAGGTAGCCGCCCTGCAACGCTGCCATCAACCCGGTGGCCAACTTCTCGGGGTTGGCGTCCTGGCGCAGTGCACCGCTGTCCCGCATCCGGTGCAGGCCATCACTGATCAGCTTTTCCCATGCCGCAAACGTCTCCGACAACGTCGAACGAGCCTGCTCATCGTGATCGGAGAGTTCGAGTGCCATCGACCCCAGGCCGCACCCGTGTTTGCCGTTGTTCAGCGAGTTGGCTTGCACCAGCGCGTTACGCCACCGGACGAGCCCGGAGAACGATCTCAGTCGTTCGAGCCCCGCGCGCTCGCGCTGAAGCACCAGCGCGCCCCGATATGTGACCAATGCGCGCACGAGCTCCTGCTTGTCGGCGAAGTGGCGGTAGAGCTGGGACTTGCTGGTCTGGCTGGCCTCGCGGACGTCGTCAAGGGTCGTCGCGTTCACTCCGCGCACGAACATCAGCCGGTTCGCCGCCTCGAGGATCCGCTCTCGCGTCGCGATGCCCCGTTGACTGATCCTCCGCGGATTCGTCGGCGCAGCCACCTGCTCGTCGCTCATCCGCTAAGTGTATCCAGCGGGCGAGATCAGCTATTGGAAACGGGACCTTCGAGTCCATTCATGTTCTGGTAAATTGCCGCACGACGGGGCATCAGTGCCCGTATCGGCGTTATGGCACCGGCGTGAAATCCGTGGGGCCGTCGGTGGAGCGTGCCCTGCTCTGGACTGTCCGGTCCGCGCATTGGCACGTTGCCGATCAGGGGCTGATCAGTCGACGTGGTGGGCGCCGGAGGTGTGTCAGGTTGTCGTCCGCTTCGGGAGCTTCCACCCGGGGCGGGGGAAGTGGCAGGTGTACCCGTTGGGGTAGTTCTGCAGGTAGTTCTGGTGCTCGGGCTCGGCCTCCCAGAAATCGCCCGCCGGGGTCACTTCGGTGACGACCTTGCCGGGCCACAGGCCCGAGGCGTCGACGTCGGCGATGGTGTCCTCGGCGACCCGCTTCTGCTCGTCGCTGGTGTAGAAGATCGCCGAACGGTAGCTCAGGCCGATGTCTCCGCCCTGACGGTTCTTCGTCGAGGGGTCGTGCACCTGGAAGAAGAACTCGAGCAGCTCGCGGAAGTCGGTCTTCTCGGGGTCGTAGACGACCTCGATGGATTCGGCGTGGGTGCCGTGGTTGCGGTAGGTGGCGTTCGGGACGTCGCCACCGCTGTAGCCGACGCGTGTCGACACGACGCCGGGCTGGTGACGGAACAACTCCTCCATGCCCCAGAAGCAGCCGCCAGCGAGGATCGCCTTCTCGGTGGTCACGTCGTCTCCCTTGGCAGTGTTGGTGTCACTCGTGAACGGGTGCGGCTGAGGTGGCTGCACCGTGCCGCGATCGGGCCTCAGTACGGATCATCTCGCGGCTGGGGCCTTCGCGCTCGACAACGCCCGTGTTGGAAGTGTGGACTATACAGTCCCATTAAGGCAACTCGGAGGTGGTCGATCAAGCGCCCTAGTAAGCAGCTGAACTGGGATGTATTGCCGCAACAGTAGCACTCGTTCGACTCCCAAAGTGGACTTGACCGACCAGTTCGCTTGCGGCTAGGTTCGGGGCGTGCGGCTGTGTGCCACCGCTCGCGACGAACGCTCCGACGTGCCCACCGGCACCGGGTCCCACGGCGGGTCGCGCCGCTTTCGGGGGCCCGATGCTCGACACCCCTCGCGCCGCAGCCGCTACCGATCAGCGTGGTGAGACCCGAGTCTGGCGCTGCTCATGCCGCTAAAACGAAGTTTTCTCCACGTAGCCGTGCGAAATTGGACTGGATAAGGAGATACCGGATGAAGGCGATTGTGGTAACAGACGAGGCTGCGGGAACGGCCGGGATGACGCTGATGGAGCGCCCCGAGCCGGAACCGGCGCTCAACGACGTGGTCGTCCAGATTCACGCCTCGGGATTCGTCCCCACCGAGATGGCGTGGCCCTCGACCTGGACCGATCGCCTCGGCCGGAGCCGGACGCCGTCGATCCCCGGGCACGAGTTGGCCGGAGTGGTCACCGCTCTCGGCTACGGCACGACGGGACTGTCGGTGGGGCAGCGGGTCTTCGGCCTCACCGACTGGACTCGCGACGGCACCTTGGCGGAGTACGCGGCCGTCGAGGCACGCAACCTCGCGCCGCTGCCCGCCGACGTCGACTTCGCGGTGGGCGCGAGCCTGCCGATCTCGGGCCTGACCGCATGGCAGGGACTGTTCGAGCACGGCCGCCTTCGGTCGGGGCAGAGTGTCCTCGTACACGGCGCGGCCGGCGCGGTCGGTTCGATGGTGACGCAGCTCGCACGGGAGTTCGGCGCCCACGTCATCGGCACCGGACGTGCCGCTGACCGTCAGGCCGCGCACGACTTCGGCGCACAGGAGTTCATCGACCTCGGCAACGACACCCTGGAAGACGTCGGCGGAGTCGACCTGGTTTTCGACGTCATCGGCGGTGACATCGGGAAGCGGTCGGCAGGCCTGATTCGGGCCGGAGGAACGCTGGTCTCTGTCGTCGGGCCGCCCGAGGCGCGTCCCGCAGACGGCCTCGCTGTCGATTTTGTTGTCGAGTCCGACCGCGCCCAACTGGGTGAGATCGTCCAGCGGGTGCGCGACGGCCGCCTGCGCACACACATCAGCAGCGTGGCGACCCTCGACGACGCCGTCGCCGCCCTCAACCCGACCAAGCGGATCACCGGGAAGACGATCATCCGCGTTCGTCCCTGAGGCCTCCGCGACGGCGGGGCTGCGGACGTACGCGTCCGCAGCCCCGCCCGCGCAGACACCTGCACCCAGTTACGTGGCGTCCCTGACAACGTCGGCGTACTCCGGATGGGCATCGACGAACGCCGTCGCGAACGGGCAGGTGACGGTGGCGGTCTTTCCCTGAGTGCGCAGCTCGTCGAGGACGGCGCCGATGAGCCTGCCGGCTATCCCCCTACCCCGGAACTCGGGGAGCACCGATGTCGCCAACAGCACGATACGGCCGCCGACCTGGGTGTAGACGAGCCCAGCGGCTGTCCGGCCCCCGATCGTGGCCTCGTAGCTGCTCAGCTCGCTGTTGTTGGTGACGACCAGGTCTTCCGCGCCGGGCGCGGTGACGTCCGCCAGGTTCGAGCCGGCTGCGTCGTCTGGTTCGGCATTGGTGGTCGACATGGTCATCCTCCGGTGGGTCCGAAGCGTTCGGTGCGGATGTTCGCCGGGTCGTGGCCGATGTCGACGAGGAGATCGGCCACGGTCTCGACGAATCCGGTGGGCCCGCAGACGAACGCCACGGCATCGGCTTCGCGGGGCCAGGCGACGCGGGCAAGGGTGTCCGCGTCCAGTCGTCGGGGTGCGGCCGGCCAGCCGGGAGGCACGGCCCTGGTGTAGACACGGGTGACGGCGACGCGACCACCGCCTGCGGCTTCTGCGCTCGCGAGGTCTGCCGAGAACAGCGCATCGGACGGGGACCGGGTCGAGTAGAGCAACCTGGTGGGATTCGTCGCCGCACGCACCATCGACATCAGGGGCGCCACGCCGGACCCGCCGCCGACCAGCAGCGCCGGGCGCGAATCGGCGGGTCGGCGGATGAACCAACCACCGAGCGGCCCACGGATCTCGAGCTGGTCACCCGGCTCCGCCACCTCGACGAGGTACGGCGAGACCTCACCGCCGGTCACCGCCTGGACTGTCACTTCGAGCAGGCCGGGCGCCGGGGCCGACGAGATCGAGTAGCTGCGGTACGCCGTGTAGCCGTCGGGAGCCGTCAACCGGACGTCGACGTGCTGGCCCGGCACGTGACCTGTCCAGCCGGCAACGGCGAGGACCAGGGTCCGCGCCGTCCCCGTCTCCGTGCGGGTGGCGGCGACGGTCGCCGGCTGCCAGGTCAGTCTGTTTGGTAGCGCTGCTCGCGCCATGGGTCACCGTCGTTGTGGTAGCCGGCCGTCTCCCAGAACCCGGGCTCGTCGTCGAGACGCAGCTCCAGGGCGCGCAACCATTTCGCGCTCTTCCAGAAGTACAGGTGCGGAACGAGGAGGCGAGCGGGCCCGCCGTGCACCGGAGTCAACGGCTCGCCGTCGAACTCGTACGCCACCCAGGCCTGGCCGTCGAGCAGGTCCTCCAGCGGCATGTTCGTGGTGTAGCCGCCGTAGGAGTGGGCGACGACGTAGTCGGCCGCGCTCTCGACGTCGGCCAGCAACGTGTCCACGGCGACGCCTCGCCAGCGTGTGCCGAACTTCGACCAGTGCGTGACGCAATGGATGTCCACGGTGGGCTGGTCGGCGGGAAGGGCGGTGAACTCCGCCCATGACCACGTGCTTCGCTCGCCGGCCTCGGTGATGACGGCCAGTTCCCACGTGTCGAGGTTGATGCGCGGTGTTGGTCCCGCCGACAGGACCGGGAAGTCGTCTGTGCGGTACTGGCCGGGCGGAAGGTTGGCGTCGTCGCGTCTGCGGCCGCCGAAGCCGCGACTGATCACTGCCATGCGTCCTCCCTGGCTGCTGAGATTCTCCGCGGTGGGGACGTGCGTTCCCACCATTGGAGGCGTGTTAACTGGACCATTGCGTCCAGACTATGCTGGCGCGGCGTCGGTCGGCAAACTCGCAAGCAGTCGGCGGTTGGGAGAACTAGCTGCTCCTGATGATCGCGTTCGCGCGCCTACGCCTGTTGATCGCCCGCACGAGGGGCGTGCCCGGTGGACTTTGGCGTCCAGATGGCTCAACCGTACCGTGCGGGGTGCCTCCCGGGTGTGTGGCCGGCCCCAGCGGGTAATGGTCCCCGGCACGCCCACCGTCGGCAGCGACTAGGAGCGAGCAATGGGCACGCGACACGCCTCGACCGATGGCCTCGCTTCCGTCGGCGCCTCGGTCCTGCGCTCGGCACTGGCGACGAACATCTTGTGGATCGGCGCGCTCAAATTCAAACAGTACGAGGTCGAGAACGACGAGCCCCTGGTCACCTCGAGTCCGCTGTTCTCCTCGTTGCGGAAAAGGCTGGGCGCACAGAGGCTCAACCGGCTCATCGGCGTCACCGAGATCGCCGTGGGCTCTCTCATCGCCGCGAAGCCGTTCGCCCCCAGAGCGGCGGCGATCGGCAGCGTCGCGGCGGCCGGAATGTTCCTCACCACGCTCAGCTTCCTGGCCACCACGCCCGAGGCCCGGCAGCAGGGGCAGGGGGTGTTCAGCCTCTCCCAGCTGGGGCAATTCCTGTTGAAGGACACCGTGCTCCTCGGCGCCGCTCTGGTGACAGCTGGCGACTCGCTGCGCGTCGCCCGCCAGCGATGAGCCGACCGCCGGGCTTGCGCACCACCGGTGCCGTCGTGGGTCAGAGGAGGCCAGCTCTTGGATACCAGGATTCAGAACGTCCGACTGGACGCCACCTCGAACGAGCAGCTCACGGCTCTGGCGAACGCCGGGGCCGCAGCCTTCGGCTATACCGCCACACTCCAGGTGGAACGGTCCCTGGCCCAGCTCCTCCGGTTACGCGTCGCGCAGATCAACAATTGCAGCTACTGCCTTCTCGTGCACCACGAAGCTGCCCGTGCCGCCGACATCCCGCCCTCCACAGTCGAAACCCTCAGCGCGTGGTGGGAGACGCACCTGTTCACCGAGCAGGAGCGAGCCGCGCTCTCCTACGCCGAGGCATTGACCCGGACCGCCGACGCCACCGTGAACAGTCGGTTCCAGGAGGCGCACGACAGGATGACCGTGCACTTCACGGACGAGGAGATCCTGGAGATCGCGGCCGTTGTGATCAACATGAACATCTGGACGCGGCTCAAGCTCGCCGAGGGTGCCATGCCCACGACGGCACCCCCCGGGTGACCCTGCCATCGAAGCAGGCCGGCAGCCGCGAAGCGCGGCCCAACCGATCGGTACGCGTTCCGCCGCGCGGAGCGTAGTCGACGTCGGATTCACCCCGTACCGCCTTCCGGCAAAACAATTCCTGGGGTTCACCCGCGCGCCTAACGTGAGTCTCATCCATTCCAGTCGGGTCGGCCGGTACGGACAGTTGGCACCTGACTGCATCAAACGGAGGCAGCATGGACAACTGGTTCATCTCAGCGGCGGTGTCCCGCAGCGCAGAATCCGAAGCGGACCGGCGGAGGCTCGCGGCCCTGGTGGATCCAGGAGTGTGCAACGCCGACCCGGCAGGCGGTGGATCGCCGAGCGACGCGGCCATCCTCAACTTCGCGCTGAATCTCGAATATCTCGAGGCCGAGTTCTACCTCCGCGCGACGACGGGATCCGGGCTTCCTGACGAGATGACCACCGGCACCGGGGTGCGCGGCGAGGTGTCCGGCGGAGGATCGGTCAACTTCAGCAGCAACTTCGTGCAGAGGTTCGCGAAGGAGATCGCCTCCGACGAGATGCAGCACGTGGCCTTCCTGCGATCCGCGCTCGGCAACGCCGCTGTTGCTCGTCCCGCCATCTCGCTGGACGAGAGCTTCACGGCGGCGGCGACGGCCGCTGGTCTCATCAAGCAGGGCGAAAGGTTCGACCCGTACGCGAACGATCTCAACTTCCTCTTCGCGGCGTTCCTCTTCGAGGACGTCGGAGTGTCGGCGTTCAAAGGTTCCGCGTCACTGCTGTCGAACAAGACGTACCTTGATGCGGCAGCTGGCCTGCTGGCCACCGAGGCGTACCACGCGGGAATTGTCCGATCCGCGCTCTACAGCGCCGGACTCACCGACGACACAGTATTTGATTCGGTGCGGAAGATCTCCGACGCGCGTAACAGTCTCGATGGCCCGGCGGATGACGACCAGGGTGTCGGCACGGCGGCGGACCCGAATTTCATCCCCACCGATGAAAATGGAATGTGCTACGGCCGATCGGCGCAGTCCGTTCTGAACATCGCCTACCTGAGCCCGAACCCGGTCTCGTCAGGTGGCTTCTACCCGGCCGGCATGAACGGCGACATCGTGATGAGCGCCGCATCGGCGTGAGGGCCGTCGGACGTCGTCCCCGCTGACGTGTCGCAGGGCGCACCGCGACACGTCAGCGGTTGTGCAGGTCGATCTGCTCCTGGATCTGTCGGGCGAAACCCTCCGCCATGGCGAGCTGCTGCCGGAGCGCGTGGACCCGGGACTGGGCAGCGGTGTGGAACAGGGCGAGGCGGTCCAACAGCGCCGCGCGCGCGTCGCCGTCGGTGGTGGTGAGGTCGTCGAGCAGCCGCAGCAGGTCGCGCATCTCCTCCAGGGTGAAGCCGAGCGGCTTCATCCGCTTGATGACGCGCAGACGGTCGAGGTCCGGCTCGGTGTAGAGGCGGAACCCACCCTCGCTGCGCGCCGAGGGTACGACCAGACCCGCGTCCTCGTAGTGGCGGATGGTGCGGATGCTCAGCCCGACGCGTTCGGCGGCTTCTCCGATCTGCATGTGTCGAGCGGCTGTCGCCTCGACGCGCCCGTCGCTCATCAGTGCCCGGCCGTGAGCGTGCCGGCCAGGTTCTCGTGGAAGCTCGCGCTGGCGGGGTTCAACCCGACGATGTCGACACGCTTGCCGCGCGACGCGTACCTGGTCGTGATCGCATCCAAGGCCGCGACGGAGGAGGCGTCCCAGATGTGGGCCTCGGTCATGTCGACAACGACATGCTCCGGGTCACCGGCGTAGTCGAACTGGGAGACCAGGTCGTTGCTGGAGGCGAAGAACAACTCACCGTGGACGTGGTAGATCCGCGTGCCGCCGTCCGGGTCCAGGACGCTGGTCACCTCGACGAGGTGCGCCACCCGACGGGCAAAGATCACCATCGCGGCGAGCACCCCGAGGACGACACCGACGGCGAGGTTGTGGCTGACCAGCGTGCCGATGACAGTGATGACCATGACGATCGTCTCGCCCCAGGGCATCCGCTTCAACGTGGCGGGTTCAATGCTGTGCCAGTCGAACGTGCCGACTGAGACGATGATCATTACGGCGACCAGGGCCGCCATCGGGATCAGCGCGACCACGTCGCCGAGGGCGACGACGAGGACGAGCAGGAACGTCCCGGCGAGGAACGTTGACAGCCGGGTCCGGGCACCGGACGTCTTCACGTTGATCATCGTCTGGCCGATCATGGCGCAGCCGCCCATGCCGCCGAAGAAGCCGGTGACGATGTTCGCCACACCCTGACCCCAGGACTCCCGGGTCTTGTTGGAGTGGGTGTCGGTGATGTCGTCGACCAGCTTCGCCGTCATCAGCGATTCCATCAGCCCGACCAGGGCGATACCGAGCGCGTACGGGGCGATGAGCCGCAGCGTGTCCAGGGTGTAGGGCACGTCGGGTAGCCCCAGGGTGGGCAGGCTGTCGGGCAGGGTGCCCTCCCCGCCGACGTTGGGCACGGTCAGGTGCGCGGCGACGGTGAACACCGTCAGCGCGATGATCGCCACCAGCGGGGCCGGCACGGCGGTGGTCAGTCTCGGAAGAAACACCATGATCGCGAGCGCGACGGCGACCATCGGGTAGACCAGCCACGGCACGCCGATCAGATGCGGCACCTGCGCGGTGAAGATCAAGATAGCCAGGGCGTTGACGAACCCCACCATCACGCTGCGCGGAACGAATCGCATCAGCTTCGCCACTCCGAGCGCGGCGAGCACCACCTGTAGGAGGCCACCCAGGATCACCGCGGCGACGAGGTGGTCGAGGCCGTGCTCCTTGGCGAGGGGGGCCACCACGAGCGCGACCGCACCGGTCGCCGCACTGATCATCGCCGGTCGTCCGCCCGTGAAGGCGATGGTGACCGCCATCGTGAACGACGCGAACAGCCCCACCCGTGGGTCGACGCCGGCGAGGATCGAGAAGGAGATCGCCTCCGGGATCAGCGCCAGCGCCACCACCAGACCGGCCAGAACCTCGGTACGCAGCACCCGGGGTGAGGACAGCCACTCAGGTCGGGAGGGCCGGGGCGGGCGGACCGCCGACAACAGTGCAGACATGCGACTCATCTCACGCTCGGTGTGCGCGCACGAGGACAGCACCGGCGCGTCTCGTCCGGTTGCTGACGTGCGAGGGGGCGTCAGGCAGGGCCACCGGCATCGCGGTGGTCGGCTGACCAGCCAACGACTCTACTCTTCCGTGACGGGAGAGTCCTGCTGGTGACCCGTGGTGGTGATCACTCTCCGGGCGCTCGGCCGCCGCCGAAGGCCCGCTTCAGCCACCGGTCGCCAGCGGCTACGCCGACACCGCCTGCCGATCACCGGCTGAATCGTGGGCGGCCATCGTCTCCTGCCGGCGGGGTTCCTCCTCGAGGATGGCGCAGTGCAGCCAGGTGTCCGGAATGGCGAAGCCGTCCACGAGCGTCCGCATGTGCGGGCGCAACTCCTTGAGCAGGCCGTTCACCACGCCGGTGATCGCCTTGGAGCGGGCCGGCGTGAGACGACCATGCTCCAGGAACCAGCCCTTGTCGGCCTCGATGACGCTGAGCGCGTACAGGTCACAGACCCGCGAGAGCAGCGCCCGGACCGCCGGGTCGGCGGTGTTCTCGATGCCGGCGACGAACGCCTCCAGGGTGACCCGGTCGATGTGCGCGGCGGCGACAGCGAGGACGTGGTCCTGGACATCATTGAAGATGTCGAAGGGTCGGTCCGTCTTCGTGGCCGCGCCGTTGCGCAGGCGGCGGACAGCGCCGTCGAGCAGATGCCTCTCGCGGTCCTCGAAGATCTTGAGCTGCCAGCCGCGGTGAGTGACCGCGACCTCGTCGTCGCGGCCGGGTACGGCGCTGATCAGCCGCTCGATCACCGACCGGGCGGCCGTGCGCTCGAGCACCATCTCGCGGACCTGTTCGGCGACGAAGGAGGCGCGCCCCCACCCGTCCAGCGAGCCGAACTCGTCCCGGTAGCCGGTGAGCAGCCCCTTGGCCACCAACTGCAACAGCACCGTGTTGTCGCCCTCGAAGGTGGTGAAGACGTCGGTGTCGGCCTTCAGGCTGGGCAGCCGGTTCTCGGCCAGGTAGCCGGCACCACCACATGCCTCACGACACATCTGGATGGTGCGCGTCGCGTGCCAGGTCTGCGCGGCCTTGAGGCCGGCGGCCCGGGACTCCAGCTCCCGTTGCCGGTGCTCGTCGACCGGCCCGTCGCCGCCCTGCACCTCACTGAGGGCGGTGACCAACTCGGCCTGGGCGAAGCTCAGCGCGTACGTGGTGGCCAGGGCGGGAAGCAACTTGCGCTGGTGGGCCAGGTAGTCGTTGAGCAGCACCTCCCGGCCCGCGTCGGGCGTGCCGAACTGGCGGCGGATGTCGCCGTAGCGCACGGCGATGGTCAGCGCCGACTTGGTGGCCGCCGACGCGGCGCCGCCTACGCTCACCCGGCCGCGGACCAGGGTGCCGAGCATGGTGAAGAAGCGTCGGGAGTCGTTCTCGATCGGGCTCGAGTACGTCCCGTCCGGCGCGACCTGACCGTAGCGGTCGAGCAGCATGTCCCGCGGCACGGTCACGTGGGTGAAGCTGAGCCGTCCGTTGTCCACGCCGAGCAGGCCCGCCTTGGGTCCGGCGTCGCCGATGGTCACGCCGGGCAGCGGGTTGCCCTGCGCGTCGCGGATCGGGACCAACCACGCGTGTACGCCGTGCCGCGTCCCGTCGGTGATCAGCTGCGCGAAGACCACCGCCATCCGTCCGTCGCGGGCGGCGTTGCCGATGTAGTCCTTGCGGGCCGCCTCATGCGGGGTGTGCAGGTCGAAGGTCTGCGTCTGCGGGTCGTAGGTGCAGGTGGTGCGTAGTTGCTGGACGTCGGAGCCGTGGCCGGTCTCGGTCATGGCGAAACAGCCGAAGGCCCGACCCTCGATGATGTCGCGCAGGTAGACGTCGTGGTGCCGCTTCGTGCCGAGGGCGGCGACAGCGCCACCGAACAGGCCCCACTGCACGCCCGCCTTGACCATCAGCGACAGGTCGACCTGCGCCAGCATCTCGCTGGCGACGATCGAGCCGCCGACGTCGCCCCTGCCGCCGTACTCGGTGGGGAAGGCCGACGTCATGCCCAGCTCGACGGGGAGTTGGGTGAGCAGCCGGGTGATCCGCTCGCGTGCCTGGTCACCGGTCTCGCCGTACACCGGGAGGAAGCGCTCGTCGAGGTGCTCGCGGTGCGCGGCGCGGACCGCGGCCCACGGTCCGTCGAGCACGTCGCGCAGGCGGGCGAGATCGATGTGATCGGGCATGGTCCCCCCTCAGCGGATGGGCATATGGGTGCAGGCCGTGCCCTATCCAGAATACCGGCGGCTGAGTGAGTCGGCAGAGGAGAGCATGGCGATTTCTGTCCGCGATCGGGAGCCTGCGGAGCTACCTCCCCAGCTCAAATTAGGCGATCGGACCGCGTTGAACCATGACAGTCGTGTGACAGTTTTCTATCAGTCCCGTCAAATTCTGGAACGGTTCCCCAATGAGGGGCCGACGCGCTAGTCAGCCAGCGTGAAGCGGGACGATCGGCGCAGGTCGCGCGGAATCCGCGCTCACCGACCAGTGTCGACGATGCCGCACGTCAGGCGTGCGAGCGACCAATTCGTTACGGGTACGCGCAAATTTTTGTGTGCATATCCACAAACCTGCGGTGCCAGCTGGATGTGCCGCGATGGGCATCGGTAGGTTCGCCGGACCCATGTGTGACCCGCTGAAGGTGATCGATGTTGATATCGACGATGAGACGCGAAGAAACGCCGATGGTGCGATACGCCAACCGGTTCGCGTCTCGGAAGGGGGATCGTGTCCGCACTCACAGTGCAGTCGCTCTATAAAATATTCGGCAACCGGGCTGACGAAGCGGTAAGGCGGCTGGCGGACGGGAGGCCCCGAGACGAGGCCCTGGCCGGGCTGCCGGCCACGGCCGCCGTGATCGACGCGAATTTCGAGGTACGCCCGGGCGAGATCTTCGTCGTCATGGGCCTCTCCGGCTCCGGAAAGTCGACCCTGATCCGGATGCTCAACGGCCTGCTGCGTCCCACCAGCGGCAGCGTGCGGGTCGATGGGGTCGAGTTGACCACGCTCAAGCCGGCGGCGCTGCGCAAGCTGCGCCGCGAGAAGATCAGCATGGTGTTCCAGCACTTCGCGCTCATGCCGCACCGGACGGTTGTGGAGAACGCGGGGTACGCGTTGGAGGTCGCCGGGCTGCCTAAGGCCGAGCGACGTGAGCGGGCCATGGACGCGCTGCGCATGGTGGGTCTGACAGAGTGGGCGGACAACCTGCCGCACGACCTCTCCGGCGGCATGCGCCAGCGGGTCGGGCTGGCCCGCGCGCTCGCGGCCGGCACCGAGATCCTGCTGATGGACGAGGCATTCTCGGCGCTGGACCCGCTGATCCGCCGGGAGATCCAGGACCAACTCCTGGAACTTCAGGCGGAGCTGGGCAAGACGATCATCTTCATCACCCACGATCTCAACGAGGCCATGCGGCTCGGCGATCGGATCGCCGTGATGCGGGACGGTCGGATCGTCCAGATCGGCACGGCTGAGGAGATCCTCACTGATCCGGCCACCGACTACGTGGCGCAGTTCGTCGCCGACGTCGACCGGACCCGGATCCTCACCGCCTCGTCGGTCATGGAGAAGCCCCAGCAGGTGCTGGACGTCAACGCCGGTCCCCGGGTCGCGGCGAAGGCGTTGCGGGAGAGCCAAACCTCGGTGATCTACGTGACCGGACCGATGAAGACGTTCCTCGGCACGGTCACCGAGGACGAGGTGTCGCGGGCACTCCGTGAGGGCCACCCCCACCTCGACGGCTACGTGTCGACTGAGCGAGTCCGCACGGTCACCGCGGACACCTCGGTCGCCGACCTCTTCGGCGACTGCGCGGAGAGCCAGCACCCGGTGGCCGTCCTCGACGAGCGCGACCGGCTGATCGGGGTGATACCCCGGATCACCCTGCTCACGGCGCTGGCCGCCGCGACCCCGGACGAGCCGACGCAGGCTCAGGACCAGGTTGAACTGGTCGGAACGAAGGGAGAGCCAGCATGATCCTGGCGCAGTCGCCACTGGACAGTTGGTTGCCCCGGGTGCCGCTGGGCGCCTGGACCGAGTCCGCCGTCGACTGGGCCACCGCCACCCTCGGCCCGTTCTTCGACGGTGTCGCCACCGTCGTCGACGCGTTGGTGCGTCCGCTCAACGACCTGCTCACCGGCGTACCGGCGGTGGTGGTCGTCCTGGTACTCGCCGGCCTCGGTTGGTGGCTGCGTGGGTGGAAGTTCGCCCTCGGCGCCGCAGTCGGTCTCGGCCTGGTAGCCGGCATGCCGTACTGGGAGGAGACCATGAGCACGCTCGCCCAGGTGCTCGTCGCCAGCACCCTGGCGTTGCTGATGGCCATCCCGCTGGGCGTGCTCGTCGCCGAGAACAAGCGGGCCTCCGCTGTCGCCCGGCCGGTGCTGGACCTGATGCAGACCATGCCCGCGTTCGTCTACCTCATCCCGGCGATCTTCTTTTTCGGTATCGGCACCGTGCCGGGCGTACTGGCCACCCTGGTCTTCAGCATGCCGCCGGGCGTGCGCCTGACCGAGCTGGGTCTGCGCCAGGTCGACAAGGAGATCGTCCAGGCCGCCGAGTCGTTCGGCGCTCCACCGTGGATGGTGCTGCTGCGGACGAAGCTGCCGCTGGCGCTGCCCACGATCATGACCGGCGTCAACCAGGTCATCATGCTGGCCCTGTCCATGGTGGTGATCGCCGGCATGGTGGGTGCCGGTGGCCTCGGCGACGTGATCATGTTTGCGTTGTCCCAGGTCGAGGTGGGCAGCGGCGTTGAGGGCGGGATCGCCGTGGTGATCCTGGCCGTGGTACTCGACCGTCTCACCGACTCGGCGGGCGACCGCTTCCCGTCCGCGCGGGCGCAACGACTCGCGCGGCAGGCGGCCTGACCCGTCGCTCTCCGCCGGCAATCACACTCCCGCGTACGCGGGTCCGCCGGCGTACCCCAAAAAGGAAGGACAAAACCCTTGTTTTCGACACTGAAGCGCGTCCTCGCGCTCACGGTGACCGCCACCCTGGCTCTGGGCGGCGTTGCCGCCTGCGGCGAGCAGGACGACGCGTCCGACAAGAACAAGAAAATCACCATCGGTTACATGGCCTGGGACGAAGCGATCGCCGCCTCCCACCTGTGGCAGAAGATCCTGCAGGACAAGGGCTACGAGGTCGAGCTGAAGAACCTGGAGGCCGGTCTCGTCTACGGCGGTCTCGCCAAGGGCGACATCGACCTGTTCCTGGACAGCTGGCTGCCCCAGACGCACGCCTCCTACCTCGAGAAGTACGGCGACAAGCTGGAGAAGCTCGGCGTCTGGTACGACGATGCCAGCCTGAGCATCGCGGTGCCGGCGTACGTCGAGGGCGTCGACTCGCTGGCCGACCTGGCCGGCAAGGCTGCCAGCTTCGACGGGCAGATGATCGGCATCGAGCCGGGCGCCGGTCTGACCAAGGCCACCCAGGAGAAGGTCATCCCCGAGTACGGCCTGGACGGCAAGCTGAAGCTGAAGACCTCCTCGACTCCCGCGATGCTGGCCGCGTTGGACGGCGCGATCGCCGACAAGAAGCCGATCGTAGTCACGCTCTGGCACCCGCACTGGGCCTACGCCAAGTACGAGCTGAAGGACCTCACCGACCCGAAGGGCACCCTCGGCCAGGCCGAGCAGGTCAACACTCTCGCCCGCACCGGTTTCGGTGCGGACTTCCCCGAGGCTACCGCGATGCTGAAGAAGTTCAAGATGGACGGCGCGCAGCTCGCGTCCCTGGAGGACCTCATGTTCAACACGCACAAGGGCGACGAGGAGAAGGCCGTCGAGGAGTGGCTGAAGGCCAACCCCGACTACCTGAACACGCTCTCCTGATCCCACCGACGCCAGAGGGGTCCCGCCGAACCGGCGGGGCCCCTCGGCGTTCCCGCCCTCCGAGCGACACCCTCGAGCGGTCCGGTCAGGCGCACAGGTCACGCCGGCGGTAGCCGACGGCGCCGACGATCACTCCGGCTGCGGCGATGCCGACCATCACCGCCGCCGCGGGCCAGGCCGGCGCGGTGGCCGGTACCGCGGCAAGGTGCGCGAACGGTGACAGCGCGTGAATCCAGGAAGGTGCGTCGATGCTGTCGGCGGTGACCTGCCAGATGAACCCGCCAGCGGCCGGGAGAGCGCCGATCGCCGCGACGGCGCGTGGTGCCCAACCGAGCGCCAGGACGGCAGCTCCCCAGCAGAGCAGCACCACCGGCACGACGTTCCATGCGCCGGCGAGCGCGTCACCGGCCCCAAGGTCGGCATGGACGGTGGCAGTGCCAGCCCACATGGCGACACCCGCCACTGTGATCAGAACCAGCGCCGCGCAGCCGGCAACGGCCGCTTCGGCAGCCAACAGCCGCAGCCGGGTTACCGGTGCGGCCAGCAGCAGGGTGAGACGCCGGGCATTCTCGTCCGCGGCGAGGGCGGCGATTCGCACGGCGACGAACACCCCGACCGGGACGGCCAGCAGCGCGTACAGGGTGGCCGCGAAGCCCTCGACCGTGCCGAGTGCGGGGAAGCCGGCCTGGGCCGCCATGGTCGCGAACTGGGGGTTGTCGACCAGGAATTCCGTCATGGACCGGGCGATCAGGCCCAGGAGCAGGAAGTACGCCGCGATGCCGGTCGACCATGCGGCCAGTGGCCGCATTGTGCGCCGGACGGCGAAGGCGGGCACCGAACCGAGCAACGCGGTGCGCGCCGGTCTGCCAACGGCGGCAGTAAGAATGGCCCCGTCGACGTCGCGCCGCGCCGCGAGCCGGCCGGTGAGAGCCAGCAGCAGCACCGCGGTGATCGTCAGCACCGACACCGGCAGCCCCTGATCGGTGTCGAACGGGCGGGTGAGCGCTACGAGCCCGAACGGGGACAGCCACCGAAGCCAGGCCAGTGCCGGCACACCGTCGCCGACCATCCGCGTGAGCACCCCGGCGACCAGGATGGCGGCCGCCGCACCGTTGGCAGCCGACCGGCTGGCGAAGAGCTGGGCGGTGACTCCCCCGAGGGCGACGAAGAAGAGCCCCACGGCGGCGAGGCCGGCTCCGTGCAACAACGAACCCTTGGCTTCCACTCCCGCGGCGATCATCGCCGCCGCGGTCGCCGCTCCGACGAGAACCGGAACGACGGCCAGGACACCGAGATGATGGCGGACCGCCTCGGCGAGGGTGATGCGGCCAGACAGCAACAGACTCCACCGGCCGGCGTCCTCCTCCGCGCGGGTGATCCGGGTGGCGGTCAGCATCGCCCACACACCGAGCAGGACCGCCAGGACAGTGCCCGTACGCCAGACGGTGAACCCGCCAGCCTGGTCGAGCGCGACCGGCTCACCGAAGAGGGTACGGATCGCCGGGTTCTGTGCCAGCGCCTCGACGGCGGCCTGGTCCAGTGCCTCGGCGCGGTAGCCGACCACGACCAGCGCGGACATTCCCGCGCATACAACGGTCACGACCAGGGCCCCACGGCGCACCTGGCGCACTGCGAGCGCCCTCAGCACGCGGTGCGGCCGTGCTGCCGCCGTCGACGTTGCCATCATCGGGCGTCCTGCCCGTAGTAGGCGAGGAAGATCTCCTCCAGGCTCTGCTCACGGACGACGATGCTCGCCACATCAGCGTCGGCCAGGGCACGTAACGCCGCGGCAGGGGCGCCGTTCAGGGTGAACCGCACGGTCGAGGTGCCGTCGTGGCGCAGGCCGTCGACACCGGGGACGCCGCTGAGGTCCGGTGGCGTGCCGGTGAACGTCGCGGCCACCTCGGTCTGGTGCAGCCGGCGCAGCTGTTCGACGGACGCCACCTCCACCAGCTGTCCGGCACGCAGGATGCCGACCCGGTTGCAGATGGCCTCGACCTCGGCGAGTTGGTGGGAGCTGAGGAACACCGTCTGTCCGTTGTCGCGGGCCTCGGCGACGGCCTGCCGGAACTGTCGGTCCATGAGCGGATCCAGGCCGCTGGTTGGTTCGTCAAGCACCAGCAGCGGCGCTCGGGTGGCGAACGCCGCGATCAGAGCGACCTTCTGCCGGTTGCCCGTCGAGTAGGTACCGGCCGGTTTGGACACATCCAGGGCGAACCGTTGAATGAGCTCGCCGCGGTAGGCCGTGTCCGTACCGGGACCGATGCGGGCGAGCAGTTCCAGCACCTCGGCACCGGTCATCCGTGGCCACAGCGCCACATCCGCCGGCACGTAAGCGAGCCTGCGGTGGGCGGCGGCGACGTCGGCGGCGTCGGTGTCGAAGATCCACGCCCGTCCGGAGGTGGGTCGGGCAAGCCCGAGCAGCAGCCGGATCGTGGTCGACTTTCCGGCGCCGTTGGGACCGAGGAACCCGAACACCTCGCCCGCCGCGACGTCGAGGGTGAGGTCATCGAGGGCGAGTAGCCGCCCGTACCGCTTGGACAGATTTTCGGTGCGCAGGGCAGAAATGCCCATCGGAGCCTCCGGGGGGTCGCAGCAGGACATCACCTGCCGACCAGACTTCCCGGCGCACCTGATGGGAGCGTACTCCCGGCGGTCACGGCGCGGAGGCCGCCATGGCTTCCGATGTCCGGCAACGGCGTCCGCGCGATGTCGGCTGGATGCTGACCTGGATGCCGGACCGGTTGCCCACGACGATGTGGGCATGACAAGCGACATAGCCGTGCTCACCGAGGACCTGACCAAGTTCTACGGTCAACGCCGCGGCATCGAGGGGCTCAGCCTGGAGGTTCGTGCCGGGGAGGTGATGGGTTTCCTGGGCCCCAACGGTGCCGGGAAGACCACGACGACCCGGCTGCTGTTGGACTTCCTGCGTCCCACTCGTGGACGCGCGACGGTGCTGGGGCTCGACCCGCGCAGGGACAAGGCCGCACTGCACCGCCAGATCGGCTATCTGCCCGGTGAGCTCGTGTTCCCCGGGCGGGACAGGGCGGAAGACCTGCTGCGCTTCTTCGCCTCGGCTCGCGGCGGCGTGGCCTGGTCGCAGGTGACCGAACTGGCCGAGCGGCTCGACCTGGACCTGTCACGCCCGGTACGGACGATGAGTAAGGGCAACAAGCAGAAGGTCGGCCTGGTGCAGGCGTTCATGCACCGACCGGCGCTGCTGATCCTGGACGAGCCGACCAGCGGTCTCGATCCACTCATGCAGCAGGAATTCCTGGCCCTGGTCCGCGACGCCAGCGTCGCCGGGCAGACCATCTTCATGTCCTCCCACGTCCTGGCCGAGGTGCAGCAGGCCGCCGACCGGGTCGCTATCGTCCGCGATGGCCAGCTGGCCGCGGTCGAACGAGTCGAGTCCCTCGGAAAGCGGGCAGTCCGCGCCGTCGAGATCCACTTCGACGACCCGGTGGACCCGGCGGAGTTCAGTGTCCTTCCGGGCGTCAGTGAGGTGGTCGTCTCCGGGCCGGTGTTGAAATGCACTGTCGACGGCCGCATCGATCCGCTGATCAAGGCAGCGGCGCGGCATGAGGTGGTGGACATGTTGTCGGCCGAGCCTGATCTGGAAGAGACGTTCCTGTCGTTCTACTACCACGCGGAAGGAGCCGGCGATGCATCCCGCGCTGGTGCTCAAGACCTGGCGTGACGACCGCCTCACGGTGGTCGCCTGGGCGGCTGGTGTCACGGCGTTCACCGCCATCTACACGTCGTTCTACAACCAGTTCCAGGGAGCCGCGGAGCTGAAGCAGGACGCCATGCCCCAGGGCATGCTGGACTTCCTCGGCATCGCCGACATGCTGTCACCCGCCGGCTATCTGCAGGCGACCATCTTCAGCCTGCTCGGCCCACTCCTGGTCCTGATGTGTGCCATCACACTGAGTGCCCGCACGATCGCTCGTCCCGAGGAAGACGGCGTCCTGGAGCTGATGCTGGCCAATCCGGTCTCGCGAAGGGCTTTCGCCTGGCAACGGGTGGCCGCCGCCGGCAGCGCGCTCACCGTGGTCGCCGCCATCCCGGGAATCCTGCTGATGATCATTGTGCCCTGGATCGGCATGGACATCCCCCTGTCCAACGTCGCTGCCGCATCCGCCGGCCTGGTAGCCCTGGTGTGGTGCTTCGCCGGTATCGCCTTCCTCACCGGCGCCGTGACCGGCAAGCGTACGACGGTCCTCGCGATCACCGGCGGCATCGCCGTGGCCACCTACATGGTCAACGCCATCGCCGGAATGCTCGACGGCTGGCACTGGGTGCGCTGGCTGTCCCCGTTTCACTACTTCATCGGCACCGACCCGCTGCACACCGGCTGGCATCCGGCTGAACTGCTCACCCTCGTACTCCTCGGTGTCGTAACCACGACCGCCGGAGTCATCGTGTTCGACCGCCGCGACATCGGTGTGTAAATCTGAGGCTGGTGGCCGCCGGTTACCGGCGGCCACCAGCACGCCGACAAGGAACAGCCCATGAGCGACGACGCCTGGCTTACCGCCAACTGCCACAATCTGCTGTCCGCCCCGGCCAGTGTCCGGCATCAGGCAGCGGTCGACCTGGGTGCTCGCGCAGCGGACGAAGGGCTCAGGCTCGGCGCGCTCGTCGCCGGTCTGCTGGACGCCACCACCGCCCAATGGAGCGCCACTGGGGTCGAGTCGGGCGACACCGCCATCGTCGTGCACTCCCACGCCGAAGCATTGCTGGCCAGCACCCGGGTCCTGCTCACCGCAGCCGTCGACGGGTACACCCGACAGAACCGTGTCGAGCTGGATCGCCACGACACCGAACGTGCCGTGTTCGTCAACGACCTGCTCACCGGCCGGGCCGACCCAGGCGCTCTGGCCGAACGCGCACACCGATACGGCATCCGTCTGTCGGCCACCCACACCGTCGTGATCGCCCGGGCGGCCGGCCTGACTCCCGGTATCACGCACCGCATCGACGCCGCCCTGGCCTCCAGGTTCGGCGAAGGCAACACCCTCACCACCCTCCGGGACGGTGATGTGGTCTGCATCAGTGCCGGCGGCCTGCGCGGCATCGCGGCCGAACTCGCGCACCTGCTCCGCGCCGAACTGGGTACGGGCAACTGGCAGGTCGGGGTCGGCCGCACGCAACCGGGCCTGCACGGCCTGGCCACGTCCCTCGACGAGGCCCGCCACACCCTCGACTATGCCGCCAGACTCGGTTTCACCACGCCCGTACTCAATGCCGCGGATCTGCTGGTCTTCCCCGTGCTTCTGCGTGACCGCGACGCCATCACCGACCTGGTGACGACGGTCCTCGGGCCACTGACCACGGCCCGCGGCGGCGCAGCGCCGTACCTGGAGACCCTGACCGTGCTCTTTGACAACCAGGGCAACCACACCGCGACAGCCCGGCAGATGCACCTGTCCGTCCGTGCGATCACCTACCGACTCGACCGCATCCGCGACCTGACCGGCTACCACCCCGGCGAGCCGACCCAACGATTCACGCTGCAGACCGCGGTGCTCGGCGCTCGACTACTCGGCTGGCCACCGTAGCCACGAGCACCCAGATCAGGACGGCGTCGTCGGCTGCTCTTCGTAGACGTCTGGTACTCCGTCGGCGTCGCTGTCTCGTTCCTCCAGGGCGCAGACTCCCTGGTAATGCCGGTTACGGGCGCGCAGGACGACGGCGGCCAGCACCGCCGAGAGGAGCGACCCGAGGAGGACGCCGATCTTGGAGTGGTCGTCGCGTTCGCTGCCGGCGCCGAAGGCCAGCTCGCCGATCAGCAGCGACACGGTGAATCCCACCCCGGCCAGCAGCGCCAACCCGACCATGTCCCACCAGGCGAGCCCTTCGGCGAGTCGGGCCCGGGTGAATCTCTGTACGAGCCAGGTGGCTCCGAGGACCCCGGCGGCTTTCCCCACCACCAACCCGACTATCACCCCCAGGGCGACCGAGTCGGTCAGGGTTGTGCCGAGGCCACCCGCCCCGGCGAGCGAGACACCAGCGGCGAAGAACGCGAACACCGGGACCGCGACCCCGGCGGACAACGGTCGGATCCGGTGCTCGAAATGCTCGGCCAGGCCAGGGCCGGGCCCCGGCTTGCGGCGCAGCACCGGCACGGTGAAGGCCAGCGCGACCCCGGCGACAGTGGCATGCACACCGGAGGCGTGCACGAGCACCCACGTCACGGCGGCGAGTGGCAGCAACAGCCACCAGGACCGCACCCGACGCTGGACCAGAAGCCCGAACAGCGCCATCGGGACCACCGCGAGCAGCAGCGGCCCGAAGTGCAGGGAACTGGTGTAGAAGACCGCGATGATCACAATGGCGAGCAGATCGTCGACCACCGCGAGGGTGAGCAGAAATGTCCGCATCGCTGAAGGCAGACTTGTGTTGATCACCCCGAGCACGGCCAGGGCGAACGCGATGTCCGTCGCGGTCGGGATCGCCCACCCGATCAACGCCCCGCCACCGGCCGCGACGTTGAACGCCACGTAGATCAACGCCGGCAGTGCCATGCCGCCGAGCGCGGCGGCGACCGGAAGGATCGCCCGGCGTGGCTCGCGGAGGTCACCGGCGACGAACTCGCGCTTGAGCTCCAGCCCGGCGACGAAGAAGAAGATCGCCAACAGGCCGTCGGCAGCCCACTGCGCCAACGAGAGGTCCAGATGCAGCGCTTTGGGACCCACGACAGCATCAGCGAGCGAGCGGTACGCGTCGGACCAGGGAGAGTTCGCCCAGGCGAGAGCGAGCACCGCGGCGATCAGCAGCAGCACCCCACCGACCGTCTCGGTCCGGAGGATGTCCCCGATGCGGCGTACCTCAGGCCAACTCCTGCGGCTGAGCAGGAGTGGCGTGCGGTTGGCCGGTGGTCGGGACATCGGAATCCTCCGCTGGGGTCGGTGACGAAGTCGCCGACCAGTCTTCCCGGCACACCGGCTTCCACCTTAGCCAAACGACGATCTTCAGCCTGTTGCCACCCCCGAGGGGTCGCTCGCGCCTCCGATGGTGTCCGGGGCGCGCCTCAGCGGGGACCGTCGGTCACCGGCGGCCACCCCGTGGGCCACTGAGCCGCAACGTGTTGCAGATGTCGAAGACGCCCGGCACGTCGTAGGCGAGTTCCGCCGCGACCCGCCGAGTGTCCGGGTCACTCACCAGGCCGGCGAGGATGACGACCCGGTTCTGCACGGAGACGGTGATCTGCTGGCGTCGCGTGGTCCAGTCGATGCTCAAACGCTGCGCGACCAGCGCCTCGATCCGCAGGTCCTCGCGGTCCGGCTCGGGCTGGTCCGAGGTGTCGGCGAACCAGTTCTCGTCCGGCAGTGGCCAGGGCAGGTACACGGTCAGCTCCTTGATTCTGGCGAAGCGGGGCGGTATCGCGGTCGGCGGGAGAACGGCCCCGTGAACGCGTCCTCTCCGGTGTCACGGGGAGTCGGACGGTTGGGGCCTGGCGGTGGTGACCACGAGTACGACGCCGGTGCCGGCAAGACCGGCCTGGATGACCAGGGTCAGGAGGCCGGTATCGACGTCGGCGAGACGGGCGAGGATGCTGCCCGCCAGGGCGGCGACCACTCCGACGGAGACGGTCAGCCAGATTGGGGCGTCCCGACGTCCGGGGGTGATGAGCCTGCCGAGTAGACCGATAGTGACGCCGACGAGGAGCGCGGTGACGAGACCAGCGACGCTCATGGCTCCCTCGGATCTCCTTCGAGTGGTTCTTGGAAAGTCGCAGCGGTACCAGCGGGCATGCCGTCGGTTCGAGACCGATGTCGATCAGGAACGTGCGGCCGTCACGGTGGCGGAGGTGGTGCGCTCCGACACCGATCCGTTCGACAGTTGGGCGAGGGCCTCGTCGCGGCTGTCGAAGAGGGGGAAGGCCCCGTCGAGGCGCATCGTGTGCAGGACGGTGCGGACGAACCGCGACGGTGCGGCAAGACAGAGTGTGGCGCCCCGCTCCCGGGCTTCGCGATGGGCGCGGACGAGTAGGCCGAGGCCGGTGGAGTCGATGAGGTGTACGCGGCTCAGATCAACAACAACGTGTCCGCCCATGTCGGCCGCGTGACGCAGGGCGGTGCGCAGGGTGTCCCCGGTGTCGAGATCGACGTCGCCGGCGGCGGCGACAACTGTCACGTCGTCGACATGGTCGATGCCGAGGATGCCGCCGGGACCGTGGTCGCCGCACGCGCGGCCGCCACCAGGCAGCGGCAACAGGCTGCAGTGCGGGCAGCGGTGCGGTCCGGTGGCGAACGGGGAACCGCTCCAGCCCTGTTCGGATACCAGGGTCCAGACGACCTCCGCGTCGGGGAGCACGCACGCGGTGGCCTTGACGGTGTCGCCGCAGGTGTCGCAGATCAGGGTCATCAGGTGGTCGTCCGGGACAACGGTCATTCTGCTGGTCCTTCCTGGGGCCGTGTCTCCTCGTGCGGTGGGACACGGCGTCCGTGCAGTGCCGAAGCGGGGCTGGCTCCCGAGCCTGACGTCCGGCCCGGATGGCGATCCAGCCCGATGGCGGGAGCGGTGAGGCCGCGATCGTCAGTGCGTGGCTCTTACCGAGGCGCGGCCGTGAGCGACCAACGCCGGCGGTGCGGAGGTGGGTTCCTCCGCCGGGGTAGCGGTGCCGGGCGGCGACGGCGGCGCGGTGTCGACGACCGGCAGGATCTGATCCAGACGGGCGGTGTGCAGGATGCGGCGGATGCGCGGGTTCGGGTCGCGGACGGTCAGGACCCCGTCGGAACGGGCGAGTTGCCGGTGCACATCGAGCAGCAGGCCGATGGCGGCGGCGTCGATGTGCCGGCAGCCAGACAGGTCGACCACGACCCGGGCGGGATGCAGGGCCAGCAGCCGGTCGAACACCGCTCCGGTCGCCGGCAGGCAGGTCAGGTCGAATTCGGTGATGCGCACCTCGACCAGCGGCAGCGTGCACGTCGTCGGTGCCAGAGGTCCGGTCACGGGCACACCCCTCTCCTTCACGGACGCGGTTGTGCATGACCCTGCCGTGCCGGCTTGGCGGTCACCACGCGGATCTGTGACAGTTCCATGACAAATCAGCTCAGCCGGCCGTCACAGTTGGCCGCGGAGCCGGTCGTCTGGGGATGATGCCCGGTATGACGTCCGTGCTGGTGATCGAGGACGACGACCGCATCCGGCTGGCGTTGTTGCTCGCCCTCGAGGACGAGGGTTACGACGCCCTGGGGGCGGCCACGGCCGAGGAGGGTCTGCGCGTGCAGCGCCGCGATCCGGCAGACTACGTCCTGGTTGACCTGATGTTGCCCGGTCTTGACGGCTTCGAGTGCATTCGGCAGATGCGCCGCGCCGATGATGTGCCGATCGTGGTGGTCAGCGCCCGCGACGACACGCACGACATTGTCGCCGCCCTCGAAGCCGGTGCCGACGACTACGTGGTCAAACCCGTGGCGATCAAGGAACTGACCGCCCGCCTGCGCGCCCTGCGACGCCGTGCCCGCAGCGACGTCGCGGTACACGCGCCGGAGCCCGTGCCCGTGCTCGTCGTCGGCGAGCTGGAGATCAGCCCCGACGGGGGAGAGGTTCACCGCGCCGGTCGACCCGTCCCGGTCACCCGCACCGAGTTCCGGCTGCTGTGCGAGCTGGCCGAGCACGCTGGGCGAGTGTTGTCCCGTCAGCAGTTGCTGCAACGGGTCTGGGGGTACGACAGCGGCGACGAACGGCTCGTCGACGTACACGTGGGTCGGCTGCGGCAGAAGATCGAACCGGACCCGGCGAACCCCCGACACCTGGTCACCCTGCGGGGTCTAGGTTACAAGCTGCAGCGATGAGACGCCTCGGACTGCGGACCCGGGTGACCGCCGCGTTCGCCGTCGGCGCGCTGCTGCTCTCGGCGTCGATGGCCCTGATCTCCTATGAGCTGACCCGCCGATCCCTGCTCGACGAGCGGGAACGCATCGCGCTGCGAGCCGCCTACTTCGACGCTACCGTCGTTCGCGCCGGGCTCGACACCGACACCCCCGACGTGGTGGAGGTGCTCCGGTCGCTGGACACCGGCGGGAGCCGGCGGCCGGTGCTGCATCTGGACGGTGAGTGGTACGTGCGGGCAGCCGACCCCGGCACCACCGCCGCCATCCCCGTCGCCCTGCGTCGGGTCGTCGCGGCCGGCGAGCCCGCAGTGCAACGGGTCCGCGTCGACGGCCAATCCGTGCTGGTGGTCGGGGTGCCGCTGTCCGCGTCCGCGACCTACTTCGAGGTCAACTCACTCCGCGAACTGGAGCAGACGTTCCAGGTTCTGGCTCTCGCGCTGACCACCGTCGCGATCATGGTCGCTGGATCCGGCGCCGCCCTCGGCTGGTACGCCACCCGGCACGGGTTGCGGCCGTTGACGGCGGTCGCCGACGCGGCCGAGAAGATCGCCGCTGGTGACTTCACCGCCCGCCTCGACACGGCCACCGACCCTGACCTGACCCGCTTGTCCTCGTCGTTCAACCAGATGGTCGACCGGCTGGCCCAGCGCATCGAACGGGACCGCCGGTTCGCCGCCGACGTGAGTCACGAGTTGCGCTCTCCGTTGCAGACCCTCGCCGCGGCGGCCAGCGTCCTGGCCCGCCGTCGGGAACACCAGGACGAACGCACCGCCATCGCGGCCGGTCTCGTCGCCGACGAGATCGACCGTTTCCAGCGGCTCGTCAACGACCTGATCGACCTGGCCCGCAGCGACCAGCCTGCCCACCGGGCCACGGTGGACGTGGCGCAGTTGGCCCGCGATGCCTGCCGGGCTCTCGACCTGCCGACGACGCTCGTTCATCTCGCGCCGGACGTGCCGGCGACGTGGCAGGTCGAGCAGCGGCGGATCGCCCAGGTCCTGGCGAACCTGCTCGACAACGCCGTCACCTACGGAGGTGGTCCCGCGGGCGTGCGGCTGGATCGCGACGGTGAGGTCGGCATCATCGAAGTCGAGGACGACGGGCCCGGTGTGCCCGTCGAGGACCGTGAGGCGATCTTCGATCGTTTCGTCCGTGGGCGAGCCGCCCATACCCGTGGCGCCGGCGACGGCACCGGTCTCGGGCTGGCGTTGGTCGCCCAGCACGCCGCCGCGCACGGCGGGCAGGTGACGGTCGCCGACCGCCCGGGCGGGGGCGCCTGCTTCCGGGTCACCCTGCCGGAGAGCCTGCCATGAATCATCATCGTCATCTCGTCGTGCTGGCCGGTGCCGCGCTGTTGACCGGCTGCAGCATCCCCACCGACGACGCCCCCCGTGTCGTGCAGGCACCGCGAGGACCATCGCACAGCTCTGCACCCGTCGACACGACCGCACCGCCCGGCCGGGCGGCCGAGACGCTCTGCTTCGTCCGCGACAACCGCGTCATCTCGTTCGTCCGGCGCGTCGACCAGCCACCAACGATCGAGGATCAACTGCGGCATCTGCTGGCCGGGCCCACCGCGGCCGAACGCGCGACCGACCTGACCAGCGCGTTGCCGGGAGCGGTCAACGCCGCCGGGGTCACCGTCACCGGCCGCGAAGCCCGCGTCGTGGTCGACACACCCGGCGAGGACGCCGGCCGCAGCGACGAAGTCCTCGCCTTCGGGCAGATCGTCTGCACCCTCACCAGCCGCGATGACGTCACCACCGTCACGTTCTCCCGTGACGGCCGACCTCTCGGCGTACCCCGCGCGGACGGGTCACTGTCCGAACAGCCGCTCACCCGCGCCGATTTCGCCCCACTGATCAGCCCTCGCTGAGTCGCCTCCGCTGCGCCTACCCACAGCGCCTCGGTGCGACCCGTGACCGACACCCGCACGGGTCCCGGCCAGGGCCCAGTGTGGGCCCTGGCCGGGACTGTTCGATCAGTTGATTCAGCTGGCGCGCTGCCGACGGCGGGTCAGCAGCATGAGGACGACGCCGAGCAGAGCCAGCATCGCGCCAGCGGTCAGTGGCGAGGCGATGCTGTCACCGGTCACCGGCAGGATTCGTGGGAAGTAGCGGAAGGTGAGCCCGTTGGAGGTTCCACCGTCGGTGCTCACGGTGACCGTGGTGGTCCCGGCCGCGCAGGGTGGCGTGCGGAAGGTCAACGAGCGACCGTCCGCTGCCACGCTGACCTGGCTGGCCGGGATGGTCCTTCCGCAGATCGTGACAGTTGTTCCCCCCGGCACGAACCCGGAACCGCCGACCGTCACGGTCGTTCCGCCCCCGGTCGGCCCCTGACCCGGGGTGACCGTGTCGATGCGCGGTGGGGCGACCTCGTAGGTGAACCCGTCCGGCTCGGTGACATCCTCCCCGGGCAGTAGCACCGTCACGTCCACCGAGCCGGGCAGGCCCGGTGGGGTGACGACGGTCAGCGACGTGCCGTCCGGACTCACGACGAGGTTGGTCCCCGGTGTGTTGCCGAAGTTCACGCCGGTGGCGCCGGTGAGGCCGGTCCCGGTGATCGTCACCGTGGTACCGCCGGTCGTCGGTCCGGTGTTCGGCACGATGGAGGCGATCGTCGGAGCGACGTACGTGAACGGTGGCGCGGTGGCGGTGCCCGCCGGGAACACCACTCGCACGTCCGCGGGTCCTGCCGTGTTCGGCGGAGTCACCACGGTGATCGTGGTGCCGCCCGGGTTGACCGTGAATCCGGTTCCGGGTACCCCGTCGAAGCTCACCCCGGTCGCCCCGGTGAACCCGGTCCCGGTGATCGTCACAGTGGTGCCACCCGAGGTCGGCCCGGTCGTCGGGTTCAGCCCGGTCACGGTCGCGGCGCTGCCGTCGGCGAGGTACGTGTAGTCCAGCGGAGCAGCCGTACCGCCGCCGGTGCTCACCACGACCACCGCCGGGCCGACCGCACCGGGCGGCGTGACCGCCGTCAGTGAGGTGCCGCCCGCGTTGACCGTGACGTTCGTGGCGGGCACCCCGTCGAAGGTGACGGTGGTGTCACCGGGAATGAAGCCGGCGCCGGTGATCGTCACCGTCTGGCCGCCGGACTGCGGACCCGCGTTCGGCGTGATCGAGGCGGCGCTCGGAGGCGCGGCCACGTAGGTGAACCCGTTCGGTGCTGTCGCGTTCGCGCCCGGGACGAGCACTGTCACGTCCACCGGACCAACCGGCCCGGGCGGTGTGACCACGGTCAGCGAGGTGCCGCTCGGGTCCACGACGAGGTTGGTGCCCGGCGTGTCGCCGAAGGTCACACCGGTCGCGCCGGTGAACCCGGTGCCGGTGATCGTCACCGTCGTGCCACCGGTATTCGGTCCGGTGTCCGGCACGATCGAGGTGATCGTCGGCGCGATGTAGGTGAACGTCGGCGCGGTCACCTCACCGGCCGGGAAGATCAGCTCGACCGCGGCCGGTCCCGCCGGGTTCGGCGGGGTCACCACGGTGATCGTGGTGCCGGCCGGGTTGACCGTGAAGCCGGTGCCGGGCAGCCCGTTGAAGTCGACACCTGCCACGCCGGTGAACCCGGTGCCGGTGATCGTCACCGTCGTGCCACCGACGGTCGGCCCGGACGTGGGCGCGAGGCCGGTGACGAGGGCCCCGCTGCCGTCGGCCAGGTACGTGTAGGCGAGCGGCGGCGATGTGCCGTTCACCGTGCTGACGAGGACCGACGCAGGGCCGACCGCGCCAGGCGGGGTGACGGCGGTCAGCGATGTGCCGCCGGGGTTGACGGTGACATTGGTGGCCGGTGCGCCGTCGAAGGTGACGGTGGTGCCGCCCGGAATGAAGCCCGTACCGGTGATCGTCACCGTCTGGCCACCCGACTGCGGTCCCTCGTCCGGGGTGATCGTCGCGGCTGCGGGTGCCGCCGGCGGACGCTCACAGATGGCCTCGGCGACGATCACCGTCCCGACCGGAATGGTCGTCGGTACGCCGAGCAGGGTGCCCGACAGGGTGAGGACGGCCCGCACGGTGATCGCGGTGGCACCGGTGGCGGTGGTCGTCTCGACGCGGGTCAACGAGGCGTTCAGGCTCGCGCCCACCAGACCCGGCACCACCACAGCGGCGCTGCCGACGACGGCGGGCGTGTTCGCCGTCAACGTCACCGCCGTGCCGAACAACTCCAGTCCGACGAGCGTGGTGTCCGCGCTGGTCGGGCCGACCTGGGGGCAGGTCGCGGTGGCGCTGACCTCGGTAGCGTCCAGCACGTCGACACCGAGCACGGCCAGGTTGAGGCCGTTGACGCTGGCGGACGCGGACGACGAGGCCGCCGCTCGGGTGGCGGTGACCTCCTCGACGGTGCCGCTGGCGGTCACTCCGAGCGCTCCGGGAATCGAGATGGCCAGCAGGGTCTCGGTGTCGGTGCCGCCGGCGGCCGGAGCGGTGGCCGTTCCGATGACGGCGTCGGCGGTGATGACGGCGATCCCGGCCACCTCGGCGGACAGGTCGACGACGACACCGCGGGCGCTCGCGTCACCCGGCGCCGCCAGTGCCGGCGTCCCCAACCCCAGGGTTGCCACGCCGGCAACGAGCAGCGCCGTGGACGCGCTCGTGATTCTTCGCAGGACAGGCCTCACCAATTTCCCCCGTTCAGTTCGACTGACGGGTCAGCTCAATGCGGCGACACCCGTCATCGACTGAACGAAATTGAAACAGACAAGTTATGGCATAACGGATGTTTCCGGTGTCGGCGATGGCGGCCTGGCCCCGGCAGACGCCCACTCATTCATCCGCAAACGGCGGATTCTGGATGGCGGGCGACTGCGCGACGACGTTCTCGATCAGCTAGGTTGCCGGCGTGAAGATGCAGATTCAGGTGCGGGAAGGCGTACTCGTTGAAGCACCGACGGCTGACGCCACCGGCATGGACCGGCGGGCGTTCGGCGAGTTCGTGGGGCCACACGGTGAGTTGGCTTCGTATGCGTTCGGCTGGACCACCGGCTCGGACCCGCACGTCGCCCGTCTGTCCGTCGGGATCGGCGCCGGCAACCCTGGGGGTGGCACCTTCCACGCCATCATCTTCGCCAACGACGGTGATCACGCGTTCTCCCTCGTCGACGAACCTTTCGAGCGGGTCCCGCAGGGCGGTCCGGACCTGACCGCGGAGCAGTCGCGTGCCCACGAGGACCTGCCGTTCGTCTGGTGGGTCACCGACCACGTCATGCAGCATGATCGGCGAGCCTGGTGGATGCGGCACTGGCTGCTGGGCACCGTCTGTATCCAGACCCCTGAGGTCTTCGAACGCCACGAGCCCGTCCTGTTCGTCAGCCACGACGCGGACGACGGCGTCTGGCAGTTGATCGGAGCCTCCGACGCGAGCGGTAGCAACGGCAAGGTCGGGCACCTGCACCATGCCGCCGACGAGGACCCCAGCCTGATCGATGTTCTCGACCTGCCACGCGGGCGTAGCGCGACACGCGAGGGCGTCGGCAGACCCTGGACCGGTCACCTCTAGCGCTCACTGGGCAACGTCAGAGCGGGCCGGTACCGCAGGGGCGGCTACCGTACGCTGATGGCTATCTCCCCGTACCTGGCCCGGCTGCGGGCCGTGATCGGCCACGAGCTGGTCCACCTGCCGTCGGTGTCGGTCATCGTCGTCGACGAGCAGGCGCGGCTCCTGCTGGTGCGTCACGCCGGGAGCAGGGACGGGTGGGCGGTGCCCGGCGGTGCCGTGGAGATCGGCGAATCGCCAGCCGAGGCGGCCGTGCGTGAGATCCGGGAAGAGATCGGCGTCCAGATCAGCCAGCCGCGGCTCCTGGACGTCCTCGGCGGCACCGACTACGAGGTGACCTATCCCAACGGTGACCGGGTCGCCTACGTCACCGCCGTCTACGAGGCCGGTATCGCCGAGGGGGCACCGGCGCCGGACGGCGAAGAGATCAGCGAACTGGACTGGTTCACCCCGGCGCAACTCCCCGGTGTGGACCTCAACCGGTTCACCCGGGCGCTGCTGCGGGCCACCGGCCACCTCGCCACGTAACCGATGCCGGTCGCCGACCGACCCTGCGACGGCTACCGGACGGTGTCGGCCACCGGTGTCGGTGGAAACAGGTGACGCAGCGTCGGGCCGACGGCTGTGGTCAACGTGCCGTCGTCACCGGAGTGCATGATCAGGTTGATCACTCCGGTCGCGACATGTCCGGTGCGGGTTTCGGCGGCCGCGGTCGCGACGTCGTGCGGGCTGAGATCGGCGAGTAGCTGCCGTACCAGGACGCCTTCTCCCCACAGCGCCTCCGCGGGAATGGGCAGACGGCCCAGCCAGGACAGCAGGATCGCCGCCCTGGCGGTGGGGTAGGGCATGGCGGCGGTGAGCCGTCGACGGATGCCGTCGACCTGTGTATCGGACAGTTCGCCACACTGTTGACCGCTGGCGGCGACCAACACAGGATGCAGCACGTCCGGGACCCTGCGCTCGGTCAGGTACCGCTTGCCTCTTTTCCCGGCTGGCCGGAACTGCGGGCGGCCCTCGTGCAGGTGCAGCAGGTCGGCCAACGGCCCCAGGAACGACGTCAGCTGATTCGGTACGCCGTGCCCGGCCAAAAACAGGCGGAGCGTCGCAGGGTCCGCCACGACGAGGTCGTTACGGAACCTCGATCGTTCCCAACTGACCGAGTCGTGCCCGTGCAGCCCAGCTCTGGCGAGCACGTCGCCCGCTCTGTCGCGGAGCACGATCGTGGGCCCACCGTGACAACGACAGATGTCACCGGTGAAGCGACCGGTCGTGGTCAACTCCCGCGCCGCCTCGACAGTCACCGCGTCCATCAGCTCAGTCACAATCGCACGGTCGCGAAGAGGGCCTCCGTCCTCACCGCCCTCCACAATCTGCACGGCGCGTGTTCGAGACCAGAAATCGTCAAGCCACTCCCGCATCGCCACTCCTACGCACACCCAACGGTCATGACACGAGCCCGCACGCTCATCGCTGCCAACGGGGACGCAGATCCGCAGGCGTCTTCGCCCGACTGGACAGGGACGGAATCTGTGGAAGGCGGCGTTGGGTGACTCCAGTCCGTTCGAGGAGGCGGAGGTGTGTGGCTCACTGGCAACGTACACCGTGATCGCGTCATGCCCGCCGGGCCTGGTCCCGATGGCGAAAGACGGCGAAACGTCGGCATTGGCGCGTGGTGAACGACGGGTATCCCGGACGGCGGTCCTGCGCCGATCATTGCCCGAGATAGATATGAGTCACTCTCACCTCTCGGCGGATCGCCCGGGCGCGGAGGGCGAGACGTCGGCACCGGAAGCCGGGCGTGACCGAACGGCCCGACTCCGCGTCCCCGGAGGATCGCCATGCCCCGTCCCGCTGTCCGTACCCGGCTCGCGGCGTTCACCGCCGCCGTCCTGACCGCGAGCGTCCTGACGGTGACCCCGCCGTCGCCGGCGCTGGCCGCCAGCACCTTCGCCGCCAACGACTACTGCCTCGGCCAGTGCGCCGACATCCTGCCTCCCGGGCAGAACGGCAACGCCACGCTGGTCGCCATCCTGGCGCACCAGGTGCTCGGCACCCGACCGGCGCACTCCAGCGACCAGCTCGACGAGTACGCGAACCTGGTCTACAACTACGCCGGGCTCACCGACGAGCAGATCGCCCACTTCTACAACGACGCCTCGTTCGGCGTGCCGGCCGCGCAGGTCGAGAGCACCATCTCGCCGCGCGCCGACGTCACCATCGTTCGGGACAAGGCCACCGGCGTTCCGCACATCACCGGCACCACCCGCGCCGGCACCATGTTCGGCGCCGGCTACGCCGGGGCCCAGGACCGGCTCTGGGTGATGGATCTGCTGCGCCACGTCGGCCGCGGCAACGTCACCTCGTTCGCCGGCGGCGCGCCCGGCAACCGTGAGCTGGAGCAGAGCGTCTGGGCCAACTCGCCCTACACCGAGGCGGACCTTCAGGCCCAGGTGGACGCGCTGCGCACCAAGGGCGCCCGGGGCCAGCAGCTCTACACCGACGTGGTCGACTACATCGCCGGCATCAACGCCTACATCGACAAGTCGATCGCCGACGACAACTACCCGGGCGAGTACGTCCTCACCGGCGCTGGCAAGCCCAAGCACTTCACCATGACCGACCTGATCGCCACCGCCGGCGTCGTCGGCGGGCTCTTCGGCGGGGGAGGCGGCAGCGAGATCCAGTCCGCCCTGGTCCGGGTGGCCGCCCGAGCCAAGTACGGCGCAGGCGAGGGCGACCGGGTGTGGGCGGCGTTCCGCTCACAGAACGACCCGGAGACCGTCCTCACCCTCCACGACGGGCAGAGCTTCCCGTACGGAGCGACACCGCCCGGCGCGACCAGCGCGGTGCTCCCCGACGCCGGCTCGGTGGTCGCCGAACCCCTCGCGTACGACGCCACCGGCGGGGCCGCCGCCCGCACCGGCGCCAGCACCGCCACCCAGGAGCTGCTCGGCGGCCTGACGAACCTGCGCGCGCACGGCATGTCCAACGCGGTCGTGGTCTCCGGACAGCACACCACCACCGGCAACCCCGTCGCCGTGTTCGGGCCGCAGACCGGCTACTTCGCACCGCAGCTGCTGATGCTCCAGGAGCTGCAGGGGCCAGGCATCAGCGCGCGCGGCGCCGCGTTCGCCGGGCTGAACCTCTACGTGCTGCTCGGCCGTGGCCAGGACTACGCGTGGAGCGCCACCTCCGCCTCGCAGGACCTCACCGACACGTACGCGGTGCCGCTGTGCACCACCGACGGCAGCGCGCCGACGCTGCGCACCAACAGCTACCTCTACCACGGGCAGTGCCTCGCCATGGAGGCGCTGGAGCAGCGCAACTCCTGGTCCCCGACGCTGGCCGACTCCACCCCGGCCGGCTCGTACACGCTGCGCGCGTTGCGCACCAAGTACGGGCTGGTCGCCTACCGGGGCCTGGTGAACGGGCAGCCGACCGCGTTCACCAAACTGCGCTCCACCTACCGGCACGAGGCCGACTCGGCGATCGGCTTCCAGGCCTACAACGACCCGTCGGCGATGGGCAGCGCGGCGGCGTTCCAGGCGGCCGCGGCCAACGTCGGGTACGCGTTCAACTGGTTCTACGTCAACTCGACCGAGGCGGCGTACGTCAACTCCGGCTCGAACCCGGTCCGCCCGGCCACCGCCGACCCGAACCTGCCCACAAAGGCCGAACCGGCGTATGAGTGGGTCGGCTGGAACCCGGACACCAACGACGCCACCTACACCCCGGCGTCGGCGCATCCGCAGTCGGTCAACCAGGACTACTACATCAGCTGGAACAACAAGCAGGCGCGGGACTTCGGGGCTGCGGACGGCAACTTCAGCTTCGGCTCCGTACACCGGGGTCAGCTGCTCGACGGCCCGGTGCGCGCCGCGATCGCGCACCGCAAGCTGGGTCGCGCCGACGTCGTCAAGATCATGGCGGACGCGGCGGTGACCGACCTGCGCGGCCAACAGGTCCTCGGCGACCTGCTGCGGGTGCTGGACAGCACGCCGGTCACCGATCCGGCGCTGACCGGCGCGGTGGGTAAGCTGCGGGCCTGGCAGCAGGCCGGCGCCCGGCGGGTGGAGACGTCCCCCGGCTCGAAGGTCTACCAGCACGCCGACGCCATCCGGATCTTCGACGCCTGGTGGCCGCTGCTGGCCTCGGCGCAGTTCCGCCCCGGCCTCGGACCGGACCTCTACGCCGCGCTGGTCGACGCCATCGAGGTGAACGAGGCGCCGTCGGGTGGCCAGAACGGCGGGCGCGACGGCACCGCGAGCTGGGCGTTGCAGGGTCAGGCGCACAAGGGCTCGTCGTTCCAGTACGGCTGGTGGGGCTACGTCGACAAGGACCTGCGCACCGTGCTCGGCGACCCCGTCGCCGGCGGGCTGGGCCGCGCGTACTGCGGCAACGGCAACCTCGGCGCGTGCCGGCAGTCCCTGCTCGACACGCTCGGCCAGGCCGCCGCGATTCCGGCCACCACGGTCTACCCGGGCGACACGTCCTGCTCTGCCGGTGACCAGTGGTGCGCCGACTCGATCGCGCAGTCCGGGCTCGGCGGCATCGCCCACCCGCTGATCGCCTGGCAGAACCGCCCCACCTACCAGCAGGTCGTCTCCTTCCCGGCGCGCCGGGGCGACGACGTCACCAACCTGGCCCGGGGCCGTCCGGCCACCGCGTCGAGCACCCAGTTCCTGACCAGCCACACCCCGGGCAAGGCGGTCGACGGCGATCTCGGCAGCCGGTGGGCCAGCAGCTACAACGACAACCAGTGGATCCGGGTCGATCTCGGCGCGGCCCGTACCGTCAACCGGGCGGTGCTGCGCTGGGAGGCCGCGTACGCCACCTCGTACCGGATCGAGGTCTCCGGCGACGGCAGCGCCTGGACGCCGGTGTTCACCACCACCACCGGCAACGGTGGCGTCGACAACGCCACCTTCGCCCCGGTCACCGCCCGCTACGTGCGGGTGTACGGGGTCAAGCGGGCCACCTCCTACGGGTTCTCGCTCTACGAGTTCGAGCTGTACGGACGGTGATCTCGCCCGCAGGGGTCGGCGGGAACCACGCCGCCGGCCCCTGCGGGGCGTGCGCAGCGCCGTGGCTGCGGTCACGCACCGGGTCCGTCGGTGGCCTTGCTCAAATCATCTTAGTCATTAAGATAACCGCATGGGCACATCGACGAACTTCTCAGTGGCAATCGCCGGGGCCGGCCTCTCCGGCCTCTGCCTCGCCCAGTACCTCATGCGCGCAGGCATCGACGTGCACGTCTACGAACGGGATCCGGGGCCTTTCGTCCGGCGGCAGGGCTACCGGATCATCCTCGACCGGCACGGGCTGGACGCGCTGCGCAAGAGCCTGCCCCGCGCCCTGTACAACCTGGCGCTGATCACCGGCGACGAGCCCGGCGGGCACCTGCGCTTCACCGACAGCCGGCTGCGGGACGCATTCACCATCACCTTCAAGGACGAGCCGCACGCGACCCGCCAGGTCGACCGACTGACACTGCGGTCGATCCTGCAATCCGGGCTGAACGGGCGCATCCACTACGGCAAGGCCGCCGTCGCGGTGGAAGACGGCGGCCCGGGAGGGCTGCGGCTGCGGTTCGCCGACGGCGGCGCGGCCTCGGCAAGCGTCGTCGTGGGCGCGGACGGCGTCGGCTCAGCGCTGCGCGCGCACATCATGCCGGACGCGGACCCGGCGAACACCCCGATGGCGGGCATCTACGGCCGGTCGCCCCTGCACCGCAACGGCGAGAGCGTCATCCCCGACGCGCTGCGTACCAGCGGGGTCCTGGCCATCGCCGACCGACCAGGCCGCGCCTTCTTCTTCACCTCCATGAGGTTCAGTGAGAACCCACAGGAGGCGTTCGCGCGCCTGGCCCCGGAGAGCTACGCGCCCCCCGGCTACGACTACGTCATGTGGGGACTGCTGCTCCGGCAGGAGGAGGTGCCCGTCGGCGTCCGCGGGGACCTTCTGGCGCTGTGGAGACTGGCCTCCCAGCTGAGTACGGACTTCCACCCGGTCATCCGGCGGCTGGTCGGCACGGCCGAATTGGACGCCACGGTGCTCAACCTCTTCGCCACCGGCCAGCGCCCGCGCCGGTGGGCGGTGCCCCGGGCGACGATGATGGGCGACGCCGTGCACGTCATGCCGCCGTTCGGCGCCCACGGCGGCAACACGGCGCTCCGCGACGCCGCCCTGCTCGGCCGCAGGCTGGTCGAGGCTCGGGCCACCGGAGCGGTGGAGGAGGCGATCGCCGGCTACCAGGACGAGATGGTGCCCTACGCCTTCCGCGCCGTCGACACCGCCGCCGGGCTGATGCGCCGCCTCACCGGGGGCGCGGCCGCACCGCACTGGGTACTGACCCGCGTGTTACCTCGGCTGCACCGGGTCACCGTACCGGAGGCATGATTGCGGGCATGTCCCACGAGCCGGCCCGTGCGCCCGCGATGGCCGACCTGATGCGCGCCGGGCGGGAGATGTCGCGGCTGTCCATGGTGTTCCGGTACGCCATCGCGGAGCGGCTGGGCCTCACCGTGAGCGACCTGGAGTGCCTGGACTTCCTGGCGGACGTCGGATCCGCCACCGCCGGGCAGGTCGCCGAGCGGACCAACCTCACCACCGGGGCGGTGACCAGCATGCTGCGCCGGCTCCAACAGGCGGGGTACGTGACGGCCGAGCGCGACCCGGCGGACCGGCGGCGGGTGATCGTCGCCCTGCGGCCGGAGCGGACCGCCGAGCTGAGCCGACCGTACGAGCGGTTCGCCGAGCGGGCGGAGCGGCTCATCGAGGGCTACAGCGCTGAGGAGGTCAAGCTGCTGGTCCGGCACTATGACCACATGCAGGCGATGTACGTTGCCGAGCTCGACCGCCTACGCAGCGGCGACACCGCGCAGCGGTCTGCCTGAGCGGAAGCAGCTGCGCGGCCTTGCTCAGGCGTGGCTGGGCCGGACGTTGTGGTTGAGGTGGAAGACGTTCTGCGGGTCCCAGACGTCCTTGAGTGCGGTCAGCCTGGCGAGCTTGGCGGTCGGGTATGCGCGGCGTACCCCGCGTTGCCCCTCGTCGGCGGCGAGCGAGTTGACGTAGACGCCGTGGGCGTACGGATCGAGCGCGGCTCCGGCACTGCGGGCCGCTGCCATCCGGTCGTCGTCTTCGGATGGTTCGGTCCAGCGCGAGCCGGCACCGTACTCGAACGTGGTTTCGCGGTGACTGAACGCGGCGTCGGCGTCCGGGACGTCGGCGATCGCGCCGCCGTACGCCTGCAGGCCGACGCTGGGCAGGTGGGTGCCGACGTGCAGGTCTGCCGCGCCGCGCAGCAGGAAGGCCTCGATCGCGGCGGTGGGGAACTGCCGCAGGTAGTGCGCGCTGGAGTACCGGCGGTAGGTGTGGCCGCCGGTGGTGTCGTCGCGTTGCTGAAGTTCGAGGTAGGACGGGGTGGTGACCCGCTCGGCGACCGGGCGGCCGAGTGCGCGCATCGCCGGCACCAACCGGTGGCCCTGCGCGGGGTCGCCGACCCAGACGAAGCCGACGGTGGCGATGGGGCCGTCGGGTGTGCTCTGCACAGCGGCGGTGAAGGTCGCCTGCCGTGGGGCGACGGCGTTGAGGTCCCGCCAGGCTTCGAGCACCGGTACGGCGTCCTCGGCGCGGAAGTCGAACTCGGCGACCAGGGTCTGCGTTCCGATGTGGTGCAGATGGAAGTCGAAATCGGTGACGATGCCGAAGTTGCCACCCCCACCGCGCAGGCCCCAGAAGAGGTCGGGGTTCTCGGTTCGGCTCGCGGTCACCACGTCCCCGTCGGCCGTGACCATCGTGTACGAGGCGACGTTGTCGCAGGCCAGACCATGTTGGCGGGCGAGCCAGCCCATGCCGCCACCGAGGGTCAGGCCGCCGACGCCGGTGTGCGAGACGTTGCCGGCGGTCGTGGCCAGGCCGTATGTCTGCGATGCCCGGTCGAGTGCGCCCAGCAGCGCGCCGCCCTGGACGCGGGCGCGTCGCCGGATCGGGTCGACCCGGACGGCGTTCAGCGCGGTCAGGTCGATCATCAGCCCGTTGGCGGGGACAGCGAGGCCGGCCACGTTGTGCCCGCCGCAGCGCACCCCGATCTCCAGGTCGAGTTCCCGGGCCAGGCGTACGGCGGTCACCACGTCGGTGACGCTCGCGGCCCGCACGATCATTCGCGGGCGTCGGTCGATCATGGTGTTCCAGACGGTGCGGGCGGCGTCGTAACCCGGGTCGTCCGGGGTGAGGAGGCGGCCGGCGAGGCGGAGGCTTGTCGCTGTCGTCATGCCGTGGAGCCTGACGGAAATCGGTACCCCCGGTAAGGTCCGATCGCATGGGCAGTATGAGGACCAATTCGAGTACGGCGCAGGACCTGCTCATTGCTGTCGACCGGTCCGCGGCCGAACCGCTGCACCGGCAGATCGCCGCCTCGATCCGGGGCGGCATCCGGGCCGGCCGGTTGCGTCTCGGGACGTCCCTGCCACCCACCCGCACCATCGCAGCCGATCTCGGCGTCTCACGCGGCGTCGTGGTCGAGGCGTACCAGCAACTCGTCGCCGAGGGCTACCTCACCAGTAGGGCGGGCGGCTACACCCAGGTTGCGGTCGACCCGGCTCCGACGCCCGTGGATCGCCCCGCCGGCGATCGGCTGGCAGCCCGGATCGACTTCGGGTACGGCCGCACCGACGTGTCGTCGTTCCCCCGGGCGGCCTGGCTGCGGTCGATCCGCGCGGTCCTCACCACCGCGCCGAACGACCACTTCGCCTACCTCGACGGGCGGGGCGTGCCCGAACTGCACGCGGCTCTGGCCGACTACCTCAACCGCGTCCGCGGCACGTCGGCCCGCCCGGAGAACGTCGTGATCTGCAACGGCTACGGGCAGGGGGTCGCGCTGCTGATCCAGGTGCTCGCGGCGCGCGGCGCCCGCCGGCTGGCCGTCGAGGACCCGTCCCCGGACGACGACGCCCGCCCCGTCGCGGCCGCCGCCGGCCTGGACGTGATCGGCGTCCCGGTCGGGCCCGACGGCATTCTCGTCGAGGCACTCGAACAGAGCGATGCGGACGCAGTCGTGTTGACGCCCTCGCACCAGTGGCCCACCGGCGGGGTCCTGTCGGCCCCCGCGCGGGCCCGAGTGATCGACTGGGCCCAGCGCCGGGGCGCCGTGGTGATCGAGGACGACTACGACGCGGAGTACCGCTACGACCGTTCGCCCATCGGCGCCATGCAGGGGTTGGCACCCGACACCGTCGTGTACTGCGGCACCGCGAGCAAGACCCTGGCGCCAGGGCTGCGCCTCGGCTGGCTGCTGGCACCGGCGCACCTGGTCGACGACATCACCGCGGCCAAGGTACTGGCCGACCGTGGCTCTCCCGTCATCGACCAACTGACCTTCGCCGACTTCCTCACCCGCGGCGAGTTCGACAGGCACCTGCGGCGCATGCGCCCGGTCTACCGCCGCCGCCGCGACGCACTGCTGGCCGCCCTGCGTACCCGGTTGCCCGACCTGGAACCGGTCGGTGTCGCAGCGGGCCAACACGTCGTCACCTGGCTGCCGCCCGGCCTCGACGAGGCCGCGGTCGTGGCCGCGGCCGCCCACCGCGGGCTGGCCGTGCAGGGCGTCGCCCGGTACCGACTCAGCCCCGCCGGACCTGGCGGGTTGATCTTCGGTTACGCCACCCTTCCCGAACGCGCCATCACCGAAGGAGTGGACGTCCTCGCCGACGCGGTCGCGGAGGTTCGGGCGCACATCGTCAATTGAGGACGTTGCGGCCGCGAGCGATCGGCGGGTGTGGTGGCTACGGCAGCGATTGCGGTCCCGGGCTGTGTTAAGAATTCTTGACACCGTGTCGGAGCTGCTTTACCTTCGACATGTCAAGTTTTTCTTACATTGGAGGGGCGTTTCCTCCGAGGAGAAACAGCTGCCCGGTTCCACACACCCGAAGTCGAGGGGAGCTCATGCGAACCCCTCAACGCCTCGCCCGGATCGAGAGGGAGCCACGATGCACGCGTCGACACGTACCGCCCGCACGGCCGGGCTGTTCTACCTCGGTAATGCCATCACCGGCGTACTCGGGTTCCTTATTGTCCGCCCGCAGATCTTCGCAGCCGACGACGCCAATGCGACGCTGGCCAACCTGGTTGCGCACGAGTCGCTCGCCCGCGCTGGCGTTGCCTTGGAACTGGGCATGGTCGTCACCCAGACCCTCGCCGCCGTCTGGTTCTATCGCCTGTTCCGCACCGTGGACCGCTCCGCCGCGAGCGGGATCGCCGCATTCGGTCTGGTCAACACGATCGTGGGCCTCGTGAGCGCGGCACTGTTGGCCACGACGGTCGCGGTATCGGTCGACCCGGTCGGCGACGCGGCGGCCAACGTCCAGGTTCTGTACCTGGTCAGCGACAGCCTGTGGGGCGTGGGAGCACTGTTCTTCGGCCTGTGGCTCGTCCCCATGGGCTGGTGCGTACTGCGATCGGGTTGGATGCCCCGCGTGCTGGGCTGGATCCTCGTCGGTGGCGGTGTCGGGTACGTGCTCAGCGCGTTCATCAGATACCTCGCCCCTGACGCACAAGTAGTCGCCGAGGCCCTGGCGTATCCCGCCTCCGTCGGCGAGTTCTGGATGATCGGCTACCTGCTCATCCGCGGCGTGCGCCGGCAGGCACTGGACGAAGCGCCGCCAACCGTTCACCCGCCGACGCCGGTGGCGAGCTGAAGCGTTCAGCGCACGGCTGTCACGGGCCGTCGTTATGCGTGAGGTGGACTCTGCGGGCGGACGTCGCGAGCCGGTCGGCGAGCGCGATGACGAGACCGCGGAGCTCATCCGGTCGCTCGATGACGAACGGCTGGTCGAGCGACGCGAGCACCGGAGGCAACCAGTCGAGCCGCTCCGCCCACAGCTCGACGCGGAGCCACCGCTCGGTCTCTGGATCTGCATCTGCCCTGGACGGGGACTCCTCCACGCTCGCGACGCTGGCGGGAAGTCGGGCGCGGATCTGCTCGACGGTTCCCTGGATCCACAGTGTCACGTGATGCCGGTACGGAGCCTTGGCGAGCCCGGAGAGGACGCGCTGCGCCGGATCGAGTCCGGCGGGCGGCTCGAACGAGCCGGGCAGAGTCCTCGCGTCTGCGATGCGATCCAACCGGAACGTCCGGTCCTCGCCGATCTCGGGATCCGCGCCCGTGACGTACCACCGGCCCGAATGGGCGACGAGCCCGTACGGGTGCAGCGTGCGTTCGCTGTGCCGCCCGTCGGCGGCGGTGTACCTGATCGAGACCGGCCGGCGATGGTGCACGGCATCGGCGAGAGAGAGCAGGACCCCGGTCTCCGGGACGGCGAACTCGCCGGGCGGAGCCGTGAAGGTGAGGGATTCGAGCACAGTGTCGAGCCTGCGGGCGAGCCGCTCGGGCAGTACCCGCCGGATCTTCGCCGCCGCCGTCTCACTCGCCGTGCCCATCGCCGTCATCAACCCCGTTCGGCGACCGGCGACCAAGCCGAGCAGCACGGCGAGCGCTTCGTCGTCGCCCAGCATGAGCGGAGGCATGCGGTATCCGGAAGCGAGTCGGTACCCGCCGTAGCGGCCGCGCACCGACTCGACGGGCACGTCGAGGTCGATCAGGTGGTTCACGTACCGCCGCACGGTGCGCCCGTCGACGCCGAGCCGGTCGGCGAGTTCGGCCACCGTCCGGATGCCGCCCGACTGTAGGAGCTCCAGCAGAGTGAGCACGCGAGCGGTAGGTCGAGCCATGCAGGGAACTTAGCGTAAATATGGACCGTTTCTGTCCGGTATTGGTCCTAGCATGCGACGTGGAACGGCTCCACCGGAACAAGGAGATCACGATGAACTTTGTCTCGACCCGCATCATCACGGACGACGTCGCGCGTCTCGTCGACTTCTACGAGCGAGCCACGGGAGTGCAGGCGAGCTGGGCCAACGAGGATTTCGCTGAGGTCAGGACCACCTCCGCGACCCTCGCGATCGGCAGCACCCGCACCGTCCCGCTGTTCGCGCCCGGCGCCGCCCGTCCGGCCGACAATCACACCGTCATCATCGAGTTCCTCGTGGACGACGTGGACGGCGTGCATCAGAACCTGGCCGGCTTCGTCGAGGACTTCGTCAACGAGCCCACCACGATGCCCTGGGGCAACCGGGCGTTACTGTTCCGCGACCCCGACGGCAACCTGGTCAACTTTTTCACCCCGGTGACGCCGGCCGCCATCGAGAAATATGCTCGCTGACGACAGCGCGGCCCCCGACAGGCACCTTCGGCCGGAACGCGGGATCCCGGGGTTTCGGTGAATGCGACAGCCGTGAACGTCAGGGCGTGACGTCGACCAGGACCTTGCCGACCGCGCCGGTCTCCACCGCTCGGTGAGCGTCGGCGGTGCGGTGCAGCGGGAAGCGGTGCAGTGGCAGGCCGTGTTCTTCGCCGACCACGGCCCTGCCCGTGGCACCGCGCAGGCCAGATGAGAGCCACGACCAGCGTGGCCGGCGACCGTGCACTGGCACACCTTACGGCTGGAAGTACTCCGACATCATGCGGCTGACCCAGTCCGGCTGCCTGGTGTTGACCGGCAGGAACTCCACCATCGTCGGCTTCAGGTCGATGACCGGAGTGCCGGAGACCGCATCGAGGCCCACCACCGTCAGTTCGCGGCCGTGGACGGACTCGATCGCGCAGCACGTAACCCCGATGCGGTTCGGTCGGCGAGGGCCACGGCCGGCGAATACGCCAACCGGCGGAAGGTCTGAGCGACCACGGTAGGGGCGAGGTTCGCGGTAATCGCCGTGATCCGGAAACTGGTCGAAGATGAACAGCACCTCGACGTGGGAGAACCCTTCCAGGCCCTGGAGGCACGCCTCACCGAAGCGCTCGTCGATGGTGATCGTGCTGCGAACCGCACCCCAGTTGTCCGTGTCCTGCACGTCCGTCCGGTCGTTGCGCACCGTACCTATCGGAGTGATCTCGAAGCTCGGCATAGGTCGAGACTAGTGCCATGATCGACAATCATGAGCAGTGGAGTGGAGCCGGAACTCGCCGAGGCCCGTCAGCATCACCTGGCGAAGGTGAACGATGTGCTTCGCCGCCCTGGAATGTATGGCAGCCGCGAGAGTGCCGAGCTGCTTCTGCTGGAGGCGATGGCTGCCGTGGATGGAAGGCTGGCTCGGTGGCAGACGGAGTGTGATGGACTGCGCGATCGTGGCGCGTTCGCCCCCATGGGCGTCGCGGGTGCGTACTCCAATATCCTGCCGGCCGCCGCCGTGCGAGATGCCACGGCCTCGGTCTACGCCGAGATCGCCCATCGCTTCGGCTGGCTGGAGCTGGATCGGAGGTTGTCGGAGGAGGAACTCCGCCACATGAGCGCCGACATTGGCGATTGGGTGGTCCAGGACCGGTCGCTGTCCGCGGTGATCGCTGCCTTCGGGCCGCCATCGCTGTGGATCGGCGGGACCAACCCCAACTATCCCAAGACCCTTGTGTACGGCACAGCCCATCCCGACCACGGCTTGCTCTGCTTTCACCTGTGGAATGCCTTCGCGGAGGGCGCACCGGAGACGACGCTTCGGGGCGTCCACCCCGAACGGGTGGTACTCGCCGTACGTCACAGGCCCGGTGCCTTTGCTGGCTCGTTCTCGTTCACCCCGGAAGGCGTGGACCGTCGGCCCACGAATGATTAGCGGTCCGCTTACTCTGCCGGCCGTCAACGACATGTTCGACCGGGAAGCGCCCCGTGCAGGCCGCAGCCGGGGCGCAACCCTTGGCAACCGCGTGACGTCACTGCTCGGCAGCGACGAGGCTGGGCGAGTCGCCCTCTCCGGACACCTTCGCACTCACCAGTGAGGTGAGCACCGACAACACCGCCGCGCCGGACGCGATGCCGCCGGCCGCCGCCCAGTCCGCCTGCCACGCGTTGAACACGACGTCGGCGCCCCAGTAGAGCAGCAGACCCTGCGCGGCGCTCTTCACCGCCCGCTCGGCGGTGGCCTTCCAGAATTTCGTGGTGAACATCGTGGTACCTCCAGGGGTCGGTTCATCGGATGGGCCATGTGTCAATAATGCCTGCTCAGGGGCGGTTAGTGCCGGCTGCGCTGTGTGGGGCTACGCCGCATGAACCGAGCCGTGCACCCCGACCACCGACGACTGACGCCCGACCAGCGGCGTCCCGACCAGACCCATGATCTGGTCGGGGCGCGTGCTACTCGTTGCGCAGTGCCGCCGAGCGTGGCCAGGCGAGGAACCGCGCGTGCAGAACCCCCGACGGGGTGTGTGGCAGGTCCTCACACGCCTGCACCAGATACGCCGACAGGTGCAGTATCAGCGAGATCCGCGCACCGGTGAACTCCGCCACGAGCTGCCGCTTACGGGTCCGGCACGGCCACGCCGCCCCGCACCCGGCGCAGATCCACTGCGGCCGTACCGGCTGATGCACCGACAACAACCCCACCACCCCTCCCGGTCCGTTGGAAGAGGGAAGGGACTGCCGCCGACACCCGACCCGACCACTCCCAGGGCCGGCGACAACCCCTTCCCCCTGACACCCACCAGCCCGGCGAATCTGCCGCAAGCGAACCGGCGAGGCCCTGCCGCAGAACCTACGAACCAGCCCCGGGCACACCAACGTCCGACGGACACCATGCTGGACACTTTCATGACCGTTGCGCGTCCCACCGTGTCCACTAACGTGGGACGGTATGAGTCACCGCCTCCGCGCGGCCATGCTCCGCGCCCACCTCGACCCGGCCGCGCTCGCCGCAGCCGTCGATGTCGACGTCAAGACCGTCACCCGGTGGCTCGCCGGTCGCGTCCCCCACCAGCGCACCCGGCTTGCCGTCGCCGACGCCCTCGGGGAAACCGAAGCCGACCTGTGGCCGCAGACCCGTCCCGACCAGGCACCCGGCGCGGAAGCCACCGCTGAGGTTGTCGCTGCCTACGCCCACCGCGCCGACATTCCCCACCAGGTATGGGCGGCCCTGCTCACCGGCGCCACCACGCGGATCGACCTGCTCGGCTACGCCTACCCGTTCCTGCTGGAACTGCTGCCCACCACCATGCAGCTCATCAGCGACAAGGCCAGCAACGGTGCCCGGGTTCGTCTCGCGTTCGCCGACCCCGACTGCCCGCACGTCGCCGAACGCGACGCCCTCGAACAGATCGGCGGCACCCTCCCGGGGAGGATCCGCAACGCCCTCAACTTCTGCGAACCGCTTCACCGCGTTCCTGGGGTGGAGATCGGCCTGCACACCGTGCACCTGTACAACTCGGTGTTCCGGTTCGACCACCAGATGATCGTCACCCCACACCTGTACCGCGCCCGCGGCTACCAACACCCCGCCCTGCACCTGCGCGAACTCTCGCCGCACGGCATCTTCGCCGCCCACGCCGACCAGTTCGAACAGATCTGGCAAACCACCACCGCCTACCCCGGGGAGACCCGGTGACCCGCCGGCGCGACTACTACCACGACCCGAACGCCCCCACCGCGAACAGCCTCGTCCCCGCCGCCGCCGCCATCGTCACCGACCAGCACGGCCGCGTGCTGCTGCAACGGCGCACCGACTCCGGCAACTGGTCGCTACCCGGCGGCGCCATGGACATCGGCGAAACCCTCCAACAGTGCGCCGTCCGCGAGGTGAAAGAGGAGACCGGCCTCGACATCGAGATCACCGGCCTGCTCGGCATCTACACCGACCCCCACCACGTCATCGCCTTCCCGGACGGCGAAGTCCGCCAGGAGTTCACCGTCACCTACCTGGCCCGCGTCGTGGGTGGCACCATCACTGTCAGCGATGAATCAACTGACGTCCGCTTCATCCACCCCACCGATTTCGGCCATCTCCCCATCCACGACACCGTCCGCCTCCGCCTCCGGCACCACGCCGAGCACCGCGACACCCCCTACCTCGGATAGCGCGTCGCCTGCCGCCAGAGGTGATCTACGCGGCAACTGGAGGATCCACATCTGGTTCTTGAGTAGCACCCGGATCCGCGGCCAGGGCGGCGTCAGTCGCCGGTTCACGGCGGATGACCAGGAGGGCGATGTCGTCGTCGGGGTGCTTCTCGGCGTTGGAGGCCATGATGTGGTCGCACAACGCCTCGGCCGGCCCGGACCGTACGGCGTCGGCGAGGCGCTCGATGCCGGTGTCAATCAGCTCGTTGCGGCGTTCGACCAGTCCGTCGGTGTAGAAGACGAGCGTCGCGCCCGGCGGCAGGTCGAGAACGGTGGTGCGGCGATTGGCCAATGGTCGGCCCACACCGAGTGGCCGGTCCACCGGCAGGCTGACGAGTTGGGTGGGTCGGCCGGGGGCGGCCAGCAGCGGTGGCAGATGGCCGGCGGAGGAGAGGTGAACCGTCGCGCGGTCGGGTGCGACGAGGGCGTAGAGGGCGGTGGTCAGGGTGCCCGCCTCGAAGTGGTGGATCTTGCGGTCGAGGGAGGCCAGCGCCTCGGCGGGATCGTCGGCATCGAGTGCGTAGGCGCGCAGCGCGCTGCGGATGCGTCCCATGACCACAGCGGATGGCAGCCCGTGACCGGAGACGTCACCGATGACGGCGCCCAGCCAGCCCGAGGGCAGGGTGAACACGTCGTACCAGTCGCCGCCGATGCCCAGGTCGTGGCCGGGCACGTAGCGGGCGGCCAGGTCCAGACCGGCGATGTCGGGCAGCCGGCTCGGCAGCAGGCTCCGTTGCAGGGCCAGCGCGGCCTGCCGGCCGAGGACCTGCGTACGGGCCTGACCTGCGAAGCTGGCGCGATCGGCAACGAGTTGCAAGAGCTGCACATCGTCGGGACCGAAGCGTCGCAGTGCCAGCGAGCCGACGTGCAGCACGCCGACAAGGTTGCCGTTGGCGAGCATGGGCACGCCCAGCAGCGCACGGATGCCCGTGGTGATCAGGAGGGGATTGACCACGTCGTCAGGCGTGACGTCATAGATCGTGACCGGGGCTCGGGTCGCCGCCACCCGGCCGGCGAAGCCACGTCCGAGCCCGATTCGGAAGCCGCGGCGGACCTCCTCCTCCAGGCCCTTGGTCGCCGTCGCGACGAGTTCACCGCTGTGGTTGTCCAGCAGCAGGATGGTGGCGGTATCGACCTTGAGCAGGTCCCGGACCCGTTCGAGTAACTCGTCGAGCAACTCGGTGACGTCCAGCCCCGACAGGGCCGCGTCGGTGATCGCCTCGATACGACGCAGCCGCTCCTCGCTTGTTACCAGCTCCGCATCGGCCACGCAGGAAGCCTAGACGCCCGCCGGCCACCGAGGGCATGCCAGGAGTGAGATCAACAGTGTCGCGTCTTCACGGTGGGGTACCTTCCCATCCGCTGCCGTGCCATCGGCAAGGTCACCGGTCTATCCGTCGACAGAGAGGGGAGCAGTGGCGAACCCATCGCGCGACCGGCCGGCCCCCACCGCCGGCGAGCTGCTGTTCTCGACGTCGTTCACCCTCACCGACCTCAGCCGTGTTCGCACCGAGGTCGAGGTCGTCAGTCGCCGGTGCGGCCTCGACCACGACGAGATCGAGGACTGGCTCACCGCGGTCAACGAGTTGATGATCAACGCGATTCGGCACGGGGGCGGGACGGGTGCCGTACGCCTGCGTCTGGACGGCCGGCTCACCTGTGAGGTGACCGACCGGGGGACGGGCTTCGACACCACTCAGTACGTTCCGAGCGCCGAGCGACCGCCGCTGTCCAGCGCCGGCGGGATGGGCCTCTGGGTGGTCGGGCAGATGGCCCACTATCTGCGGGCCGACAGCGGTCCGGCCGGAACCACCATTCGCATCGCGGCACGCACCCGCGACACGGCCGGTTAGCCGGTCACTGCGGCGAGGCGAGGGTGCCCGGACGCCCCGCCCGGCTTTCTGGATCTCGCTGACAGAAGTCTCACCCGTGCTGAATATTTGGTGATGGACCGCGGCTCCCGGAAGGAGTGCCGAATGAATGCTGCACCTGACACCTCCGGTCAGAAGGCGGGGCTGCCGACTGTTGTGCTCATCCACGGCGCGTTCGCCGACGCGTCGAGCTGGAACGGGGTGATCGCTCACCTCAAGCAGCGAGGCTATCTGGTCATGGCCGTCGCCAACCCGCTGCGCAGTGTGCAGCACGACGCCGCTTACGCCCGCTCGATTCTCGATTCCATAGACGGTCCGGTCGTGATGGCCGCTCACTCGTACGGCGGAGCAGTGATGACCGAGGCTGCGGACGGCGCGGCCAACGTGAAGGCCCTGGTGTACGTCGCCAGCATCAGCCCGGAGGTCGGCGAGAGCGTGATCGACCTGGTCAAGAAGTATCCCGGAAGCCTGATCGGCACGTCCATCAAGACGATTCCGTTCCGTCGCGACGACGGTGGTACGGAAATGGACCAGTACATCAAGCCGGACAAGTTCCAGGCGGCGTTCGCCGCCGACGTCGACCCCGACGTCGCCGGGCTGATGGCGGTCACGCAGCGGCCGGCCGCCGACAGCGCCCAGACCGGGTCCGTGACCAAGGTCGCCTGGAAGACGATCCCGTCCTGGACCCTGGTCACCACGCAGGACCAGGCCATTCCGCCGGATCTGCAACGCTTCATGGCCGATCGCGCCAAGTCCACCACCGTCGAGATCGACGCGTCCCATGCCGTGGCGGTCTCTCAACCCGGCCCGGTGGCGGACCTCATCGACACCGCCGCCCGCGCCACTGCGCGTTAGGCGCGAGCTGGCCGACCCCACGTCCCTACCTATACCTATTAGGCAGTAGCATAATAGGTATAGGTAGGGGGAGGGGTCATGGAGAGACCAGGACTGACGCCGGAGCGTCTGATCCGAGCGGGGGCGGAGCTGGCCGACGAGGTCGGCTTCGACGAGGTCACCGTGTCGGCGCTCGCCCGGCGGTTTGGCGTCAAGGTCCCGAGCGTGTATTCGCACCTGAAGAGCTCGCAGGATCTCAAGATCGGTATCGCGCTGTTCGCGCTGGAGGAACTGGCCGATCGCGTCGGCGACGCCGTCGCCGGTCGTGCCGGCAGGGACGCCCTGGCCGCGTTCGCCAACGCCTACCGCGACTACGCCCGGGAGCACCCGGGCCGTTATGCCGCCGCCCGGCTCCGGCTCGGTCCGGAAACGGCGGCCGCCAGCGCTGGCGTGCGGCACGCGCAGATGGCTCGGGCGATCCTGCGGGGATACGAGATGGACGAGCCGGCGGCGACGCATGCGGTCCGGATGCTGGGCAGCGTCTTCCACGGCTATGTCAGCTTGGAGCTGAGCGGTGGTTTCGAACACAGCGCCCCCGCTGCACAGGAATCCTGGGACTGGATCGTCGATGCACTCGACGCGCTGCTGCGCAACCGCAGCACCCCCTGACCGCGACGACGGCCGCCGCCGCAGCGGGTCACCGCGCGGGGCGTCGATCAACACCGACAACGCGCTCGAAAGGCGTGAGGCAATGAGCACCGAACACCCCTGGGTCACCCCCGTCACGGCGGACCTCCTGCGTGGCTTCGTCGATGTGGAGGCGACCGCGCGCGGCCTGCTGCCGCACCGGCTGACCGCCCAGGCACGCCGACAGATCCCGGACAACCAACTGGCCATGGCCGAGGCCCAGCCTTCCGGCGTACGGCTGGCTTTCCGTACCCGGGCCACCATGATCGAACTGGACACGGTGCCCACCAAGCGGGTCTACCAGGGCTTCCCACCCCCGCCGGACGGCGTCTACGACCTGCTGGTCGACGGCCGTCTGACCGCGCAGGCCACGGTGGGCGGGGGCAACGTCTGGACGGTGACCGACATGTTCACCAAAACCGCGGTGCTGGCCGAAGGGCCGCCCGGCACCGCCCGCTTCGCGGATCTGCCGGCCGGTGAGAAGGACATCGAGATCTGGCTCCCGCACACGGAGATCACCGAACTGATCGCGCTGCGCACCGACGCGCCCGTCGAACAGGCGCTGGGCAGCGGGCGCAGGACGTGGCTGCACCACGGCAGTTCCATCAGCCACGGTTCGAACGCCACGCATCCCAGCGCCACCTGGCCAGCCCTGGCCGCGGCTGAGGGCGACGTGGAGTTGGTCAACCTGGGGTTTGGCGGGAGCGCTCTGCTCGACCCGTTCACCGCCCGCGCGATGCGCGACATCACCGCGGACCTGATCAGCCTCAAGATCGGCATCAACATCGTCAACAGCGATGTGATGCGTCTACGCGCCTTCACCCCTGCGGTCCACGGTTTCCTCGACACCATCCGGGAGGGGCATCCGACCACGCCACTGCTGGTCGTGTCCGCCATCCTGTGCCCGGTCCAGGAGGACACTCCCGGCCCGCTGGTGCCGGCCTCCGACGGTGGGACCCTGCGGTTCACAGCCACCGGCGATCCGGCCGAGCGCACCGCCGGACGGCTGACGCTCAACGTCATCCGTGACGAACTCGCCCGGATCGTCCACCAGCGTGCGACCGACGACCCGAACCTGCACTACCTCGACGGACGTGACCTGTACGGCGAGGCGGACTACGCCGAGTTTCCCCTACCCGACGAGGTCCACCCCGATCCCGCCGGCCATCGCCGCATCGCCGAGAACTTCGCGCGGCTCGCGTTCGGCGACGGTGGGCCCTTCGCCGCCAAGACCGGCTGACCATCCGGGGTACGCACACCACGGCGGCCGTACGCCGGTGCTGCGGGAACCGGTCGGTCTGAGACACGCTCCGGCCGTACGCCAGGGGCGGGCCCGGCGATACGCCGAGCCCGCCCATGGGGCAACACCGGCCTGTCACCGGCGATTGTGATCATCCGAGGGGTGCGAGCCTGAACTGTTGGTTGGTTTGTCCGTGGCAGTCGTAGAGCTGGACCTGGGCGCCGTTGGAGGTGCTCCAGACGTCCAGGCATCGTCCGGATTGGACGCCGCTGATGGTGCCGTTGGAGTTGACGTTCCACTGCTGGTTGGTTCCGCTGTGGCAGCTGTAGATCTGGACGGCCGCGCCGTTTCCGGAGCCGGCCGCGTCGAGGCACATGGTGCCGTACACCTGGAGTTGTTTGTTCGAGGTGTAGGTCCATGCCTGGTTGGTCTGCCTGTTGCAGTTGTAGAGCTGGACGCGGGTGCCGTTGGTGCGGGACGCGTTGGGCACGTCGATGCACCGGCCGGACTGCGTGCCGACGATCTCACTGGCGGAGCCGGGCGGGACGGTGGGGGTGGGATCCGGCGTGGTGGGCGTGGGAGTCGGCGTGGTCGGATCCGAGGGCAGCAACGGGCAGGTGCTGCGGGAGGTGACCACACCGCTGGAGTCCATCAGCGGGCAGAGGAACTGGCTGTACCGGGTGTCGTTGTCGATGAACATCTTGACGAACGGCAGCATGGTCCGGACCATCACCGGGTTGGACCGTCCGACCATGAACCCATGATCTGCACCCGCGACCTCCAGGTACACGCTCTCGGTCGTGGCCGGAAGGCTGTTGTACAGGCCGGAGGCGTAGGACGGGGTGACGACCGTGTCCGCCTGCCCCGCGAAGATCATCGTGGGCACCCGGTCGTTGGCCAGGTTCGACGACGGCGAGTACGGCGCGATGCCGACCGCCGCCTTCAGCGAGGAGCGCCGAGTGGCCGCGCTCAGTGCGCCGCCGCCGCCCATGGAGTGACCGGCGACCGCCAGGCGGTTCGGGTCGACCCGGTCACGGACCGGGCTCTGCTGGGTCAGGTAGTCCAGCGCGGCGAGCAACTGGGTGCCTCGGGCCGTGTCGAAGTCGTTGCGGCTGTTGGTCTCGATGCCGATCACGACGAAGCCGTGCGAGGCCAGCCACGGTCCCATCCAGGCCAGTTCGGCGGAGAACAACGCGGTGTAACCCGGTGAGATCGCGATGGCCCCGAAGGTGCCCTGGCTGGTGTCGGTCGGGTAGTAGATCCGGCCGCCGTTGAAGCCGTACCCGGTCGGGACGGCGACCGACGTGTTGGCGAAGGGGCCGTTCACGGCGGTGACGCTGGTCGGGGTGGGATCCGGTCCCCGCTGGTACGGGTTGTCGGCGGCCGACGCCGACCCGGTCGCCAGGGTGATGCTGAGCAGTCCGACCGCGGCGGCGATCCCGGCCGCGGCGAGCTTGAACAGGCGTCCGCGGAGACCGGGGGACGCTCGGTCAGCAGGGGTGGCCCCCGCCGGCGGAAGGTGGTCTGCGGGTTCTCGCACTGTCGGTACCTCCTGGTGGTGGGTGAGACAGGGGCGGGCAAGCTCGGTGATGTGCCGGCCTGCCCGCCCCCGCGTTGTCCGATCGTTAGCGCTGCAGCGTCAGCAGACCCGGCCGGTACGGCAGCAGGCCGTAGTCGCCACCGGAGCTGGGGGATCGACCCTGGTAGAGCAGTTGCAGGTTGCACGCGTCGACCGTCATGGTCTGGTCGGCGCTGGTCCGCAGCAGCTCGCCGTGGCTGATGTCGTTGGTCCAGGTGGCGCCGCTGTTGGCCTTACCGGCGAACGGGTTGCTCTCGCTGGTGGCCTGGGGCGTCCACGAACCACCCAGGCTGCTGGCGGTGAACGAGCGGAAGTAGCGCCCGTTCGCGCCGATCGCCTCGACGATCATGAGGTACTTGTTCAGGCCCTGGAGCTTGTAGACCTGAACCCCTTCGAACAGGTTGTTCGTCGAGTCGGTCATGATCGTCGTGTAGTTCGAGCCGAAGCTGCCGGGGAAGTTCCCGATCGGCATGCTGGCCCGGTAGATCCTGCCGTTGTCACCGGCGAAGAACAGGTACATGTTCTGGTCGTCCCCGATGACCGCCTGGTCGATCGGGCCGGTGTTGGAGTTGGAGATGCTTCCGGTGAACAGCGTCTGCGCCCCGGACCACCCGTTCGCGTTCGTCGGGTCGCTGGAGGTCCGGTACGAGAACGCCGTGGGACCCCACTGATAGGCCAGCACCCAGATGTTGCGCGGCGCGAAGTAGAACAACGATGGCGCGACGGTCGCCGAGTTCATCGCGTTCTGGCTGGCCGAGCCCATCTGCGAGTAGTTGGTGAAGAGGCCGAAGTTCATCGAACCCCACGTGGTGCCGGTGTCGTGCGTGGTGGCGTAGACGAGTTGCTGCCCGTTGTACGGCGCGACGGTGAAGTCCTTCAGCGACACCCATCCCGACCTCGGCTGCGCCAGCGCGCCCGACGACGACCAGCGGTACGTCGAGGGGAGGTCGCACGTGCCACCGGTCGGCGGCGGCGTCGTCGTGGGCGGCGTCGTGGGCGGCGTCGTGGACCCGCCGGAGAACCGGAACTGCTGGTTGGTTTGTCCGTGGCAGTCGTAGAGCTGGACCTGGGCGCCGTTGGAGGTGCTCCAGACGTCCAGGCATCGTCCGGATTGGACGCCGCTGATGGTGCCGTTGGAGTTGACGTTCCACTGCTGGTTGGTTCCGCTGTGGCAGCTGTAGATCTGGACGGCCGCGCCGTTTCCGGAGCCGGCCGCGTCGAGGCACATGGTGCCGTACACCTGGAGTTGTTTGTTCGAGGTGTAGGTCCATGCCTGGTTGGTCTGCCTGTTGCAGTCGTAGAGCTGAACGCGGGTGCCGTTGGTGGTCGAGGCGTTGGGCACGTCGATGCACCGGCCGGACTGTGTCCCGACGATCTCACCGGCCGAGCCGGGCGGGTTGGTGGGTGGGTTGGTCGGCGGGTCGGTCGGCGGGTTGGTGGGGCCTGCGCTGTTCAGCGCCTCCAGGGTGGAGTTGTAGGCGGCCTTCTTGTTGCCGTTGCAGTCGAAGAGCAGCGGGGTGCCGCCGGAGCGCCACGAGTCACAGTCGCGAACCCCCCACACGGTGAGACCGTTGCAGCGGGCCACCGCCAGGCAGTCGTTGACCACACTGCGGTAGGTGTTGGCCTGTGTCGTGCCGGAGCCCTCGATGTCCAGCTCGGTGATCTGCACGTCCACCCCGAGGGCGGCGAAGCTGGACAGCGTGGTGCGGTAGTTGCTGTTGTACGGCGAGTTGGCGTTGAAGTGCGACTGGAAGCCGACGCAGTCGATCGGCACGCCACGCGACTTGAAGTCGCGCACCATGTTGTAGACCGCCTGGGTCTTGGCCCAGGTCCAGTTGTCGGTGTTGTAGTCGTTGTAGCAGAGCTTGGCGTCCGGGTCCGCCGCGTCGGCCGCGCGGAACGCCGCCTCGATCCAGTCGTTACCGGTGCGCTGGAGGTTCGAGTTACGACGGGCGCCGCTGTTGCCGTCCTCGAACGCCTCGTTCACCACGTCCCACGCGTAGATCTTGCCCTTGTAGTAACCGGCCACGCGGTTGATGTGGTTCAGCATGGCGCTGCGCAGCGCGCTGCCCTCCATGCTCTGCATCCAGCCGGGCTGCTGGGAGTACCAGGCCAGTGTGTGGCCACGAACCTTCCACCCCCGGGAGAGGGCGTGGTTGACGATCCGGTCCGCGTTGCCGAAGGTGAAGTTGTTCTGCTGCGGCTCGGTCGCGTCGATCTTCATCTCGTTCTCGGGAGTGATGCTGTTGAACTCCCGGTTGAGGATCGTCGTGTAGGCGCCGTCATTGAGCTTGTTCGCGGCGACCGCGGCGCCGAAGTACCGGCCGGACTGGGCCGCGGCGGCACCGAGGGTCGTCTCGGCGGCCTGGGCGAGATTGGGCAGCAGTGACGCGATCAGCACCGCAACTATCGCGGCAGTTCCGGAAATTGTGAGCGTTCGCAGGCGGGTACGCCTGGTGGGACTGGTTCGGGGAGCCATGCTGATCCTCCGGTGGTGGGGGTAGGACGTTCTCTTCTCTGTCGCTGCTTGAGTGGGAGCCCCGGTCGGGTGCCGGGAAGCGGTTGCGGGCCTTGGGTATCGCCAGGTGTGGACGGGATCACCTGGTCGGTGATGGTCGTGTGGGCGCCTCCAGGGGGCCAATGGATCTTGTTAGCGTTCACACTTATCGATGGCTCCTAGGTTGGCAGAAAATTCCAGGCCTTTCAACCGGTAGTTTCGGGCTTGTTACGGATCAGTAGAGGAAGGTCCGAGTCCCTTCGGGTGGCCGTTCGCCGACCGAGTCGTGAGATACGTTGGCGATCATCGATGTATAGCCGCATCGTCGGCGTATGACACGCGTCTGGTCGTCCGCACTGTTGCGCCGTCTGCGGCCGGGCCTGCTCGCCGCCGTCGTACTGTCGACGGCGGTGTTCGCAACCGCCCTGAGCGCCGCACCGGCGGCTGACGCCGGCACCGCGGCGCCGGCCGCGTACCCGGGGGTCGCCCCGGCGCCCGGTGCGGCCGCGACGTCCACCGTGGAGCCGACCGCCACCGCGCCGCCGACCGCGGCGCCCAGCACGCCGAACACGTCGCCGTTCCCGCCGAGCGCGCCGACGAACCTGACCGCCAGTTCGGTCACGACCAGGTCGGTCACCCTCACCTGGACGGCCGCCACGCCCGGCTGTTGTGCCATTGCCGGTTACGACATCGCGTATTACCAGGCGTTCAGCGACGTGATCTACAGCGCCAGCGTCGGTGATGTCACCACCACCACGATCACCAGCACCATCGGGCCAGGCCAGCAGTTCTCGTTCCTGGTGGCCGCCCGGGACGTCGTCGGACACCGCTCGGGCTGGGCGCCCGCGCTGACCGTGGTCACCCCCGTGACGGACACCGGACCGGACACCACCCCGCCGAGCGCGCCGCAGAACCTGACCGTCGGCGAGGTGACCGCCTCGACCGCCGCGCTGTCCTGGTCGCCGTCGACGGACGACGTCGGTGTGTCCGGGTACAACGTCTACCAGTTCGACGGCTGGTTCGTCTCGAGGCTGATCGCCACCGTGCCGGGTACCACGTACACGGCGACGCTGCCGTCGTCCACGCCGCTGCGTAACCTCTACTACGTACGGGCCCGGGACGCGGTGGGTAACGTGTCGATCGCGTCCAACACGGTCGACGTTCCCATCCCGCCGACCCCGCCGCCGTCAGCCTGCCTGGTGACGTACCGCAACCAGTCCGAGTGGCAGGGCGGTTTCGTGGCCACCGTGACGGTCCAGAACACCGGGGCCGCCCCGATCGACGGCTGGACCGTCACCTTCACCTTCCCGGGAGACCAGCAGGTCGCCTCGGCGTGGAACGCCACGGTCAGCCAGAGCGGTGCCACCGTGACCGCCCGGAACGTCGACTGGAACCGCGTCCTCGCGGCAGGCGGCTCGGCGACCTTCGGTGTCCAGGGACGGTGGAGCGCCAGCGACGCGCCGCCGACCAATTTCGCACTGAACGGCGCCCCCTGCACGGTGGGCTGAGCACGGCCCGACCGCACTGCGAGGTGGGACCTCGCCCATCGTCCTGGTGAAGAGGAGTCTCGTGAGCACCCAGTCGACGACCCGCCCTCGCAGCGCCCTGATCGGGGCTGTCGCGGCCGGCATTCTCGCCGTCTCCACGACGGTCGGCGGCGTACCCGCGCCCGCCTCAGCCGCGAACACGCTCACCATGCGGGGCGCCGACGTCTCCTCGTTGCAGCGCAGTCTGGACCTGGGCGCCAGGTACTACGACGCCGGGGGTGCCGCCCGCGACCCGCTGGACATCCTGAAGTCCGTCGGCGTCAACTACGTCCGACTACGCGTCTGGAACAACCCGAGCAGCGGCTACAACAACAAGAGCAGCGTGTTGGCCCAGGCGAGGACGGCCAGGGCGAAGGGCCTCAAGGTGCTCATCGACTTCCACTACTCCGACACCTGGGCCGACCCCGGCAAGCAGTACAAGCCGGTGGCGTGGGCCGGCCACAGCCTGAGCCAACTGCGTGCCGACGTGTACGCGTTCACCTATGACGTCTGCTCCAGCCTGCGGGGGCAGGGCACCCCACCGGACAGCGTGCAGATCGGCAACGAGATCAACGTCGGGATGCTGTGGGACGAGGGCAAGGTCGTCAACAACGACTTCGCCCCGCTGGCCGGCCTGTTGAAGGCGGGCTACACCGCGACCAAGGCGTGCGGCAGCGGCATTCCAGTGATGATCCACACCGCCAACGCCGACAGCAACGCCAACGCCCGGTGGTTCTACGACGGCATCCGCGCCCAGGGTGTGCAGTGGGACATCACCGCGCTGTCGTACTACTGCGTGTGGCACGGCAGCCTGGCGAACCTCTACAACAACATCGTCGACCTGCGCGGTCGCTACGGCAGACCGGTGGTGATCGTGGAGACCGCGTACCCGTTCACCCGCAACAACGCGGACAGCGAGCCGAACGCCATCGGCGACGCGACCTGTGACGGGATCAGCGCGACGTGGTCCGGGCAGGCCCAGGAGTTCGACTGGGTCCAGAACACCGCCCGCAACGCGGGTGCGATCGGTGTCTTCTACTGGGAACCGACCTGGTACGCCGTCAGGGGCAACGGCTGGGATCCGGCCAACATCAACGGCACCGGAAACCAGTGGGACAACATGGCCGTCTTCGACTGGTCCGGGCGGGTGAACCCGGGCGTGCGGTGGACGCCCTGACCCGTCGGGGGGACGCGCGCCGCCGGCTCCTGGCCGTCAGGCCGGAGATGGCAACGACCTAACCTCCTAGGATGCCCTGCACGCGGTGCGGTTTCCCACCACCGCCCGGACCCACCCTCCGCGGAGCCGCTCTCACCAGCGGAAACGTGACTCTGCGGAGGCGGTCGCGCACGTGCTGAGAGCACCGCGTCCGCTGACGGAGCGACAGGAAAATTCGCGCCGAAATTCGGTAACCAAATCGGCTGGCCAACCCGTCAGGTAGGTGACGGATCGCCACGGCAGGCGATCAGCCGAGGAGGGGGACCGGACATGGGCGGCGTCCGTGGGCACTTCAGGGACGATCTGGCCCGACATCCGGCCCCGCCGTTGGGTGACCTGGTCGAGCAGGCGGTGGTGCAGGGCCGCCGGCTGCGTCGCCGGCGTCGATTGGCGCAGGTCGGCGCCAGCGGGTCGGCGGTGGTGATGCTGCTCGTGATCGGCCTGGCGGTCGGGCCACTCGGCGACGGTGCCGATGAATCCGCTCAGCGCGGCGGGTGGAACGGCGGTTCGCCGGGTGACCCGGTCGGCACCGCCACGCCGTCCCCGGGCGGGTTCGAAAAGGGCGTCGACGACGTGGAGCCAGAAGGGCAGTTGGTGGGGCCGACCCCCTCTCCCACGGTTATCGACACCGTGCGGATCGGGGTGGCGCCGGGCGGCGAGCAGCTGACCACCACGCCGCAGGGCGCTCTGGAGTTGTTGACCCGGCTCCTGCCCAGAGGGAAGACCAGTGGTTACGTGATCCTGCCGAGCACTGGGGCAGGACCTGGTATGCCGTACGTCCAGCTCTACCTGGATCGCGGCAACGGACCCGGCATGGTGCGGCTCTCCATTCACCAGGACAACCTCGGCGGCGACCTCGCCCCCGGGACGGTGGAGCTGACCGAGATCCCCGACAACTGCGTGCAGAACAAGGTGGTCACCGTGCACCACCGCGGTGGCCTCCAGGTTGACGTGATGATCGCTACCTGTCGGAGTTGGGACGGCAAGGGCAACTGGGCGGCACCGTCCGTCCTCTCCGTGAAGGAGGCGACCGAGATCGCCGCCAACCCGAGCTGGGGGACGACGATGCCAGCCGAGTTCGTCCAAAGCGGTGCCAAGAACTTCGCGTCGGTGGCCCGGTCGAATGGCTGACGACGACTTCGTCGAGTTCGCGCAGGCGACCGTCGGCCGCCTGCGCGACGCCGCGTTCCTGATGTGCCGCGACTGGCATCTCGCCCAGGACCTCACCCAGACAACCCTGGCCAAGGTGTACGCCAACTGGAGGCGGGTCCGCCGGGCCGACGACCCCCACGCGTACGCCCGCAAGATACTGCTGCGCTGCATGATCGATCAGCAGCGGCGACGCTCCCGCCGCGAGTTGCCGATGTCGACGCCGCCGGAACGGGGCGAGGAACATCCGGCCGAGCTGCGCATGACGTTGCTGGACGCGGTCGCCACCCTGCCGTTGCGGGATCGGGCGATCATCGTCCTGCGCTACTGGGACGACCTGAGTGTGGAGACAACTGCCGAGGTGGTGGGCGTCTCCATCGCCGTCGTCAAGAGCCAGAGCATGCGCTCCCTCCAGCGCCTGCGTGAGTTGCTGGGCGAGACCCGTTTCGAGCTGTTCGCCGAGGAGCGCCATTGACCGGTCCCGGTTGCGGCGGGGGCCGTTGACGTCGGACCACCGGCCGGCAATGTGGCGCCGGTAGTGCGGTGGTGAGGAACGTGCCGGCAGGCATCGGCGCCTGAAGCGCGACCTGCGGTGGCAGATATTTACCTTTTGGGGAGGTTGTTGGTGTCCGTATCGAGCAGCAGGACGTGCCGAGGCCGGGTTCGCGGCAGCGGCCGAGGCTCGGTCGCTGTCGTGCCGTTGGTCCTGTCGACATTGGTGGTGCTGGCCACGGGGTGTCATCGGTGGGAGCCCGGCGTCGGCCCCGACCAGCGACACACCGTCAACGCGGAGCTGGGCGATCGCGGCATGCTGCTGCGGGCGGGCGATCTGGGTTCGGGCTGGCGTGCGGACGATGGCCGAACCGGTCTGCCGCCCTGGCCGTGGGAGCAGGACGACTGCCCCAACTATCGGAGCAGCGATTACTCGGCCAAGTCGCATCGGCGCGCTGCCGTGGAGCGTTACTACCGGCCCTCGGACGGTTCGTCGCAGGCCCACCACGTCGTGGAGACGTACGAACCGGGATGGGCCGAGCGGAACGTCGATGACGTCCGTCGGGTCCTCCTGCGCTGCGCGAGTTACCCGGTCCTCGGATCGCAGGTCTCGTTCGATGTCGTCGATTCCCAATATCTGGAGGGCGTCGGCATGCTCATCCGCGGCCGTATCGGGCACGCCGACAAGCCGAACACCGTCACGTACTTCGTGATGGTGAAACGAGGCGAGACGGTCTCGACGGTCCGGCTGCCCGACCTGGGCAGCCGGGCTGCGGTGGACTCGATCGCGGCGCAGGCGGTGGTCCGTCTTGGCTGAGCGGGAAGGTCGTCAGGTGACACGCCGCTGGGTCGTCTCCGCGGTCGCCCTGTCTCTCACCGGCGTCGCGACGGCCGCCTTCGGTGCGACGCGCGGTCACCACGGCGACGGAGCCGGCCCGGTGCGGGGTTCCTCCCCGGCCAGTCCGATCCCCACGACGCCGGCCATCGACCGGATCGCTGTGGCACGAACACGCATCAAGGCCTACCTGGAGCGGTACGACGGCCACGTCGCGGTCGCGGCACTCGATCGGCAAGGGACGGCTGGGGTGACGGTCGGTGCGAAACGGTTCGAGACCGCCAGCATCGTCAAGGTCAATATCCTTGCGGCGTTGTTGCTGCGGCAGAAGCCACCGGGCAAGGCCCTGGGTTCGGACACCCGACGGTTGGCCGAGGCCATGATCGTGTCCAGTGACAACGCGGCGGCGGTGGCGCTGTGGCAGAGGATCGGGGGCTCGCGTGGTCTCACCGCCGCGAACCGGGCACTCGGTCTGCGGGAGACCAAGCCCAACTCGCACTGGGGGCTCACCACGACCACGGCGGCGGATCAGCTCCGTCTGCTCACCGCGCTGACGTCGCCGACGGGACCGTTGACCCCGTCGGACCGTACTTTCATCATGGGTCTGATGAGCAGCGTGATTCCCGAGCAACGGTGGGGAATCACCGCCGCGCGGGAGCCGGGCAGTCGTTCCGTCTACGTCAAGAACGGCTGGGACAACTCTGATGCCGACGGCGGCCGTTGGCTCGTCAACAGCATCGGCCGGGTCGTCGAGGCCCGTCATGACTGGCTGATCGCCGTGCTGTCGGACCATCACGTGAGCCAGGAGGCAGGCGTCCGTGTCGTCGAGAAGGTCGCCACGTACGTGCTCACGGAGATGCGCGCCGCCACCGCGGACGACGGTCCGGCACCGGGGTAGCGCGCGTGGCTCGTGCGGGGGAGTGAAACCCACGGCGGCGTGAACACCGGCCCCGCGCGGGCCACCCCGAATGGTGGGTGGTGGGGGCAGGTCACGCGCGGGCGGGCTCGAAGAGTTCGACGGGGTTGCCGGCCGGGTCGTCCAGGACGATCTGCCGGCCGCCGGGTCCGGTGATGACGTCGCTGCGGAACCCGACGCCCGCGGCGCGCAGGTCGGCTACCTCGCTGTCGATGTCGGTGACGATCAGGTGGATGCGGTTCCAGCCGCCGGGGTGTGGGCGGCGTCCGTCGGGCATGGCGCGTGCCGCGGAGCTGTCCGGGCCGGACAGCAGCAGCCGCAGGTTGCCGCGCTGCACGTCGGCGAACGCGGGTAGGAACGTGGTGATCGGGGTGAATCCGAGGTGGGTGGTGTAGAAGTCGAGTGCGGCGGCGACGTCGTCGACGAGGTAGCGCACGCTCACGGTGCTGTCATCGGTGCGGTTGGTCATGAGGTCTGCTCCAAGCGGTGGGCGAGAGTGTGCAGCAGGAAATTGATGCGCGGGGTGAGGTCGTCGGCGACCCGTTCGAACGCGGGTAGCTCGCCGGGCTCGGCGGCCGGGTCGGGGATGCTCCAGTGCACCGGTCGCGGATGGCCGGGGAACTCGGGGCAGATTTCCTTGACGCGGTCGCACAGAGTGATCACGAGGTCGAAGCGTTGACCGGTGAACTCGTCGAGGTGTTTGGGCCGGGCGCCGGTCAGGTCGATCCCGCGCGCGGCCATGACGCTCACCGCGTGCGGATGGATCGGCTTCGGGTGGCTGCCGGCGCTGAACGCGTGCACGGCCCCGGCAGTGCGGTCGCGGAGCAGCGCTTCGGCCGTCTGTGATCGCGAGCTGTTGCCGGTGCACAGGAACAGCACCCGCCCGGTCACCGAGGCGGCGGGCGCGGGTCGGTGGAGTCGTAACCCGGGGTGCAGGGCCGCGCCGGTGCCGGACAGCAGGTCTCCGCAGCGGGCGAGGTCGAGTGAGTAGTAGGTGTCGCGGCCATCCGCGCTGCTGCGTCGGCTGGCCACCAGCTCGGCCTTGCGCAGCTTGGCCAGGTGATAGGAGACGAGATTCTGTGGTTGGCCGAGGAGCGCGGTCAGCTCGTGCACGGCGAGGTCGCCGCGGGCCAGTTCACTGAGCAGGCGCCACCGCACCGGGTGCCCGGCGGCGAGCACGAAGCCGGGTGGCGCGATGGTGTCGGGTTTCGCTGACTCCACGCCCGCAGATTACATCAAATTGATTTGATGCAATAGGCGATGCCGATTACGGGAGGAGGTCGATGCCGGAAGCGCACTCCGGCCCAGGGCGGTGACGCCCTGGGCCGGAGTGGTGTTGCGGTTGCCGTGTTGCCGATCAGCCGACGTTGATGTCGCTGCACCACATGTAGGTCTGGTCCATGTGCGACGCCTTCCAGACCACGAACAGGATGTGCTTTCCGCTGCGGTCCGGGAGCGAGACGTTGAACGAGATGTTCTGCGCTGGCGCGTAACGTCCGGTCGTCGTGATCAGGTCCAGGTTGCCCCACCCGAGCTGCTGGGTGGCCGGGTTGAATCCCTGCTTGGTGACGTAGACCCGGAAGTAGTCAGCGCCGTGGCTGGCCTGGTCGTACATCTGGACCGTCAAGTTGCGGCTGACGTTGGTGGCCCGCCACGCGCCGGGCTGGTTCAGCGAGTTGTTCCTGGAGAGGGCGTTGCTGCACAGCTGGCCGTCCGGGGTGCGGGCCTGGAACTGGCCGGCGAGGCCGTCACGCAGTTGGCTCATCCAGTTCCACATGGTGTCGGGGTTGGCCTGGAAGGCCTGCCAACACATGGGGTCCTGCTGCTGCATGGCGGGGTTCATGTGCTGGTTTCCCCAGGATTGCCAGCACTGGTAGGCGCGACTCGCCGGGTTGATGACGGTGCCGTGGGCCTGGGCCGCGCCGGTCCAGGGCAGCGTGCCGATCACCATGGCGAACAGCAGGGCGAGCGCCTGGAGAGACCGACGGATGGTTGACCGGGATCGCCCGCCGGATTGGTCGGACTTGTGGGTGAGCACTGTTCATCCTCCGTTCTTCGGTACGAGCGATGGGAACGCTCCCAAGTAACTCTCGCATCTATAAACGTAAATATCAATGCTGATCTATTTATAGTCGGATGTGGATCGAGCTGTCCGGGTACGACCGGCCCGTCCGGCTGTGCGACATGGTCACAGGCCGGCGGCGGCGTCGTACCGGCGGCGCAGGTCGGCCATCTCCGGGGCGGCCAGCGCCTCCTTGAGCGCCAACTCCGCGTACTTGGCCGGGAACATCTGCCGTACCCGGTCGGTGAACATGACCTCGGCGGTCGCCTCGACCACCTGGATGCCCGGTGGGTCGGTGGACATTTCCATGATCACGGGGCCGGCCAGCTTGACCGCCACATCCCAGGGACGCTTCTGTTCGGCGACCCCGCAGAGGTGGAAGCCGTAGACCGTCTGAACGTCGGCGAGCGCGGTGACCTCGGTTGGCTCGTAGCCGTAGACGTGGACCCCGCAGATCACCGCCGGCTTCTCGGTGGCCACCTGCTGGACACTGTGTCCGGCGTGGTTGTGCTCCCCGGGGTCGGCCTGCTCGAGCGTGGTGCGCATCCGGGCCATGATCTGCGCGTGCAGATCCGCCGGCTTCGACTCCGGGCCGGCCCGATTGACCAGGACGACCGCGCCGGCTGACACCGTCAGCAGGATGACCGCCACCCACACCAGGCGGTGTCGGTACCACCCCGCCAGACTCTCTCGGGAAATCATGATCGCTTCTCACCTCGTCGCCGGTTCTGGTGTGCTGGCAGGCCGAATCGGACGCCGCGGACGCGTCAGACGTCGAGCGCGGCGGTCGTTGGGGGACAGGTGACGGGGGGTGCCTGTGGCGGGCGAGGATGCCTGCCCGGCAGAAGGCCCGTCGTCATGCCGATGGCCCGGCGATGCGGCATGCGAGCGCCCGCCCAAGGTGGCGCGCTGCCGGCACTGCGATGCTCCCGTGCTGCCGTTGCCAGCACGGTTGCCCCCGTGCTGCGGCGATATGAGCCATTCCAACACGCCTTGGCTGGTTCTGGCAACATCGACGTGCATCAGCGCAGATTCGGCCTGGTCACCACACCTTCGCGACACCCGAACGTCGGCGCGACCTGACCGTGCCCGGGTTGGCCCTGACTATTGTCATGACCACCTGTGCGCCACGCATCGAAGGTCATGACTAAGTGCACTGGGGCCCGACCCGTCCCGTCGATGAGACTCGATGCAACGCCGGAACAGCCGGCCGAGTGCGAGGGGCGGCGAGACGGTGGACGAACGCTACGACAGCTACTGCGCCGCAGATCGGCTCTTCTACGACTCGCTCGGCAGCGCCGTCGCGCAGCCCGTCTTCCCGGCCGCCGAACGACCGGTGCCCGCCGGCTGGCGCCGCGAACCGCTCGACGACTGGCTGATCTACGCGCCCGACGGCGGCTCGCTGCCGCAGCAGGGCTGGAAGATCCACGTGTCAGCGGGACTGCCCAACGCCGAGCGGGTGCTGGACGCGGTCTGGACCTACTGCGTCCCCCGCGGCCTGTCGTTCAAGTTCCTGCGCGGGCCGCGCACGCTGCTCCTGCGCAACTCCAAGTACGCCGCCCGGGCGGCCAGCGGAAAGTTCATCACCGTCTACCCCCACGACGAGGCGGAGCTGGAGCTGGCCTGCAAGGAGCTCGACGAACTGCTCAGCGGCGAACCCGGACCGTACATCCTCAGTGACCTCCGCTACGGCACCGGCCCGGTCCACGTGCGCTACGGCGGCTTCGCCGCCCGCTACTGCCACTCAGCCGACGGCCAGGTGGTCCCGGCGATCGAGGACGACTCCGGCGCGCTGGTGCCGGACCGCCGCGAGCCCGTCTTCCACGTACCGTCCTGGATCACCCTGCCCGACTTCCTCGGCCCGCACCTGGCCGCCCGCAACGACACCAGCACCAACGAGGTGCCGTACCGGATCGAGCGGGTGATCCACTTCTCCAACGGCGGCGGACTGTACGTGGGCAGGGACCTGCGTACCGACACCGAGGTGGTGCTGAAGGAGGCCCGACCGCACGCCGGCCTGGACGCCGACGGCACCGACGCCGTCGCCCGGCTGGCCCGCGAGGCGCAGGCCCTGCGGCAACTCGCCGACCTGCCGCAGGTGCCGCGGGTACACGACGAGTTCGAGCTCGGCGAGCACCGGTTCCTCGCACTCGAGTTCATCGAGGGCCGCCCACTGAACAAGGTGCTGGTCGACCGGTACCCACTGATCGACGCCGACGCGACCGACGACGACCGAGCGGCGTACGCCCGATGGGCCCGGCAGATCTACGAGCAGGTCGAATCCGTGGTGGCGGCGATCCACGCGCGCGGCCTCGTCTACGGGGACCTGCACCTGTTCAACATCATGATCCGGCCGGACGACCGGGTCGCCCTGGTCGACTTCGAAGTGGCCGCCCCGATCGCCGGGCACCGCCGACCCGGGCTGCGCAACCAGGGCTTCGCGGCACCGAGGGACCGAAGCGGGCCGGCAGTCGACCGGTACGCCCTGGCGTGCCTGCGGTTGGCGCTGTTCCTGCCGCTGACCCAGCTGGTCCGGCTGGCCCCGGAGAAGGTGGCGCACCTGGCCGACATCATCGCCGCGAACTTCCCGGTGCCGAGGTCCTTCCTCGACCCTGCGGTCGCGGAGATCACCGGTGCTCCGCCGGTCAGCGCCGACCCCCCAGGGGCTCCGGTCGCGGACGACTGGCACGCGATGCGGGCACGGCTGACCACGGCGATCGTGGCCAGCGCCACCCCCGAACGCGACGACCGGCTCTTCCCCGGTGACATCGAACAGTTCCGCAGCGGCGGCCTCAACCTCGCCCACGGAGCGGCCGGGGTGCTGTACGCGCTCGACAAGAGTGGCGCCGGGCGGTGGCCCGAGCACGAAGACTGGCTGGTCCGGCGCGCGACAGCGCCCCCGTCCGGCACCCGCTGCGGCTTCTACGACGGGCTGCACGGTGTCGCCTACGCGCTCGTTCACCTCGGACGCCGGCAGGACGCGCTGGACGTTCTCGACATCTGCCTGCGAGAGCCCCTGGACGGGCTGGACCACAGCCTGGCCAGCGGACTGTCCGGGATCGCGCTCAACCTGGCCGAGCTCGCGGCGCGTACCGGGGAGGAATCGTTGCACACCGCCGCATGGCGGGCCGCGGAGCGGGTGATCGGGCAGCTGGCTGACGACCCCGGCCCGGACATCAGCGGCGGACGCAACCCGTACGCCGGGCTGCTGCGCGGCCGGACCGGGGCGGCGCTGATGCTGGTGCGGCTCTACGAGCTCAGCGGTGACGACGAGCTGTTGGGGCACGCCGCCACGGCGCTGCGTCAGGACCTGCGCCGGTGCGTGCTGCGCCCGGACGGTGCCCTGGAGGTCAACGAGGGCTGGCGCACCATGCCCTACCTGGCGCACGGCAGCGTCGGCATCGGTCTGGTCCTCGACCAGTACCTACGCCACCGTGCCGACGACCAGTTCGCCGAGGCGAGCGCGGGGGTCCGCCGGGCGGCCCGCTCACCGTTCTACGCACAGTCCGGGCTCTTCGCCGGCCGGGCCGGCATCATCGCCTACCTCGCCGCCTCGGCGGGCGATGCCGACCGCCGCGAACTCGACGCGCAACTGGACCGGCTGACCTGGCACGCGCTGCCGTACCGGGAGGGGACCGCGTTCCCCGGTGAGCAGTTGCTGCGGCTGTCCATGGACTTCGGCACCGGCACCGCCGGCGTGCTGTACGCGCTGGCCAGCGCGCAGCACGACCAGCCGCCGGTGCTGCCCTTCCTCGCGCCCCTGCCGGGCGCGACGAGACTCCCCCGTCACAGCGGGGGCGACCTGACCAGCGAACGGATGGAAGGGAGGTGAACGACATGGCACTTCTGGACCTCCAGGGCCTGGAGATGGCTCCGGCCGACCGCACCGGTGGCGGTAGCCGGGCGAGCCTGCTGCTCTGCGGCGACAGCTCGCTCTCCGTCACGACCTGCAACTGATCCACGCACACGTGGGGCCCTGGGTGGGTAGACGTGCCCACCCAGGGCAACCGCGTACCCACGGGAGGACCGATGCCGACGTTCGCCAATGGGGACAGGCTGCTGCGGCAGACGGTCCTGGCGGGCGGCGGTTGGACCGCCGGACTCGCGGCGGTCGCGCTGCTCGGCGCGGCCGCCGAACTGTTGCTCCCCGCGGCCCTCGGCCGCGCCGTCGACGCCGCCCTCGCCGGCGGTTCCGGCTGGTGGGCGGTGACCGCCGGCGGCCTGGTCGTCGTCCTCATCGGCGTCGACACCCTGACGGACCTGGCCAGCGGGTTCGGTGCGGCACGCGCCACCGCCGGGCTGCGCCGGCGTCTGCTGCGTCACCTGTTCGCCGTGGACGTCCGCGCCACCCGCCGGCACCCGGTGGGTGATCTCGTCGGCCGGCTGGCCGGGCAGGCCGCCGACGCGGGCCAGGCCGGCAACGCCGTGGTCCTGGCCGTCGTGGCGGTCCTTCCGCCGCTCGGCAGTGTCGTCGCCCTCACCCTCATGGAACCGCTGCTCGGGGTCACCCTGCTCGCCGGTCTCGGCCTGCTGACCGTCCTCATGCGTGTCTTCGTGGCCGACGCCTCGGCGGCGAGCGCCGGGTACCAACGGGTGCTCGGCACCATCGCCGGTCGACTGCTGGAGTCGCTGACCGGCGCCCGGACCATCGCCGCCGCCGGCACCGCCCACCGGGAAAAGGAACGGGTGCTGGCCGCCCTGCCGGAGCTGGACCGGCACGGCCGGCGCAGCTGGGACCTGCTGGCCCGGGCGAGTGCGCGCACCTCGGCGGTGGCGCCGCTGCTGAACCTGAGCGTCATCGCCGTCGGCGGGTACGCCGTGAGCGCGGGCTGGCTCACGCCGGGTGAACTGGTCGCCGCGGTCCGGTACGCGGCCATCGGCGCCGGGCTCGGCGGCGTGCTCGCCACCCTGAACCACCTGGTCCGCAGCCGCGCGGGCGCACACCGGCTCGCCGAGCTGCTGACACAGCCGGCCGCACCGGCGGGCGACCGGCCGCTGCCACCCGGCGGCGGCACCCTGCGACTGCGCGGCGTGCGCGTGTACGGCGACGACGGCCGACCCATCCTGGACGGCATCGACCTGGACGTGCCGGCCGGCGCCACCGTGGCCGTCGTCGGGGCCTCCGGTGCCGGCAAGTCGACCCTGGCGGCCGTGGCGGGACGGCTGTACGACCCCGACGGCGGTGAGGTGCGACTGGACGGTGTGCCGCTGCGGGACCTCGACGAGGGGGCGCTGCGTCGAGCCGTCGGGTACGCCTTCGACCGGCCGGTGCTGATCGGCGCGACAGTTCACGACGCGATCGGGTTGGCGTTGCCGGTCGACGCGGCGACGCCGCCGGTTGATCGGAGCCCGGCCACCCCGGCGGTGCTGCGGGCGGCCCGGATGGCGGCCGTCGCCGACGTGATCGACCGTCTGCCCCGCGGTTACCGCACCCCGCTGGTGGACACACCGCTCTCCGGGGGCGAGAGCCAACGCCTCGGCCTGGCGCGCGCGTTCGCCGCCGAGCGGCTGCTCATCCTGGACGACGCGACGTCCAGCCTGGACACCGCGACCGAACACCGGATCACTGAGGCGGTGCTGGGTCGGGCCGGGGAGCGTACCCGACTGGTGGTCACCCATCGCAGCGCGGCGGCCGCGGCGGCCGACCTCGTCGCCTGGCTGGACGGCGGTCGGCTGCGCGGCCTGGCGCCGCACCGGCACCTCTGGGCCGACCCCGACTACCGTGCGGTCTTCCAGCCGCCCGGCGGTGGGTCGTGAACCGTCCCGGCGTACGGCAGGTGACCTGGCGGGCGTTGCGGGCCCGCCGACGGGAGCTCGCCGGGCTCGGCGGCTGGTCGCTTGTCGAAGCGCTGCCCGCGCTGCTCGCCGGCTATCTGGTCGCGCGTGCCGTCGACGAGGGTTTCCTGGCCGGACGGCTCCTCAACGGCCTGGCCTGGTTGGGGGTCCTCGCCGTGGCCGTGCTGGTCGGCGCGGCGGCCACCGGTCGGACGTACCGGAGCCTCGGCGCGGTGGTCGAGCCGTTCCGCGACGAGGTGGCCGCTCAGGTGGTCCGGGGCGCGTTGGGCGAGGCCATCCGGTCGGGTGGCCGGGCGGACAGCGCCGCCGTGACCCGGCTGACCCACCAGATGGAGATCATCCGCGACACCTTCGCCGGTCTGCTGATGGTGACCCGCGGTTTCCTCTTCTCCGCCGGCGCGGCCCTGCTCGGCCTGCTCGCCCTGGCGCCGGTGGCGGCGGGACTGGCCGCCGCGCCGCTGGTCGCGGGTCTGGTCGTGTTCCTCGCCGCGTTGCCGGCGATGGTCACCCACCAGCGCGCCTACGTCCGGGCCGGTGAGCAGCTCGGCCAGTCGGCGGCGGCGGCGCTGGCCGGTCACCGTGACGTGCGGGCCTGCGGTGCCCAGACCCGCGTGACGGCCGACGTGGCACGGTGGGTGTCGGCGCAGGCCGCCGCCGAACGCAGGCTCGCCCGGATGGCGGCGATCCGCAGCCTCAGCCTCGGCATCGGCGGTTGGCTGCCACTGCTGGTGCTGATGGTGGCCGCCCCGTGGCTGATCGAGCGTGGTCTCACCGCTGGCGCGGTGCTGGGCGCGTTGATCTACGTGTCCACCGGGCTGCAACCCGCCCTGCACACCCTGGTGCAGGGCCTCGGCGGTGGCGGGCTGCGCTACGCGGTCACCCTGGAGAACATCCTGCGTACCTACCCGCTCCCCGACGACCCGCGCCCGCCGCCGCCCGTCGCCCGGACGCCCCGTCGCCGGCCGCCCACCGGCCCTGCCGACCGTTCACCAGCCGTCGAGGTCCGAGACCTGACCTTCGGCTACGGCCCGCACGCCCGGCCCGTCCTGCGGAACTTCTCGCTGACCCTGGCCGACGGCGACCACCTCGCCGTGGTGGGCCCGAGCGGCGCCGGCAAGTCCACACTGGCCGCCCTGCTCGCCGGGCTGGTGTCGCCGCAGGCAGGCACGGTCCACCTGGCCGGAGCGACGGTCGCCGACGTCGAGCCGGCCGCTCTCGCCGGGATGCGGGTGCTGGTGCCCCAGGAGGCGTACGTCTTCACCGGCAGTCTCGCCGACAACCTCCGCTACCTGCGGCCGGACGCCGACGACCACACGCTGGAGCGCGCCCTCGACGCGCTCGGCGCGCGCCCCCTGGCGACCCGCCTGGGCGGACTGGGCGCACCGGTCGCGCCGGCCCTGCTCTCCGCCGGTGAACGCCAGCTCATCGCCGCGGTCCGGGCCTGGCTGGCGCCCGCCCCGCTGGTGATCCTCGACGAGGCGACCTGTCACCTGGACCCGCCGCTGGAAGCGACCGTCGAGGCCGCCTTCGCCCGACGCCCCGGCAGCCTCGTGGTGATCGCACACCGGATCAGCTCCGCGCTGCGGGCCGGCCGGGTGCTGGTCCTCGACGGCGACGAGCCCGTGGTCGGGACGCACGAACAGTTGCTGACCCGTTCGGCCACCTACCGGGTGCTCGTCGGCTGCTGGGACGACTCGGTGCTGCCGTCCCAGACGGCGGCGGCGCGGCCCGGCTGAGCCCCGCGCATCGCGCCGACGGCGCCGGTCAGATCCACCCCGCCTCGCCGGCCATCCGCACCGCCTCCACCCGGGTCCGCGCACCCACCTTGCGCGCGATCCGACCGAGATGGTTGCGGACGGTGCCCCGGGTGAGGCCGAGCGACACCGCCACCTCCGCGACCGGCGCCCCCGCCGCCGTCAGCCGCAACACCTCCGTCTCGCGGCTGGTCAGCGGGCCGTCCGAACGCAGCGCCGCGACGACGAGATCCGCGTCCAGCACGGGCTCGCGGCGGGCGAGCCGGCGGATGCCGTCGATGACCCGCTGCGGGGCGGCGTCGCTGCGCAGGATGCCGACCGTCCTGCTCGGGCAGATCATGCCGCGCAGTCGCCAGGCCCGCTGCGGGCGGGCCAGCACCAGCACCGGGCACGGACCGAGGCGGTCGGAATCGACTCCCTCAACGACATCGAGGTCGGCCACCAGCACGTCGGGGCGCTGGGCGCGGACCGCCGCGGAGACCGCGTCGCCGCGATCCACCTCCGCCACGACGCGGATGTCGTCCTCGGCGGCGAGGACGAACGACAGCGCGCCCAGCACCAGGGCACCGTCCAGGGCGAGCAGGGTACGGATCACGATGAGCCTTCCCGCACTCCGATAATGATCACACAACGTCAACATTCAAACACGCATTCACTGGGTCCGCACGGCGACGGGGGCGGGCCCGGACATCTGCACCGGACCCCGCCCCCGACGGCTACAGCCAGCCGTTACGCCGTGCCCGCGACACCGCCTCCAACCGGTTGCGCGCCCTGGTCTTGCGCAGAATCACCGACAGGTGATTACGCACCGTCCCATGTGCCAGATAGAGGCGGACGGCGATCTCCTTCAGCGGCAAACCCTCGGCCGCCATCCGCAGCACGTCCATCTCCCGCGGCGTCAGCGGCATCTCCGGAGGACTCAGCACCGCCACCGCCGCGGCCGGGTCGATCGCCCGTTCCCCGGCCGCGAGCGCGCGGATCGCCCGCACCAACTCGCCCAGTGAGCTGTCCTTGCCGACCAGGCCGCGCGCGCCGGCCGCCAACGCCGCCTCCACCAGGGCGGGGCTCCACCGAGGGCTCAACGCCAGCACGGCGGTGTGCGGCGCCTCGACGCCGATCCGGGCGACCACCTCCACCGGGTCGGGCAGCTCCGGTGTCAGTGCCAGCACCACCACCTGTGGTCGGCATCGCCGGACCACCGCCAACAGTTCGCCGACTCCCTCCACGTCGGCGACCACCTCCATGTCCTCCTCTCCCGACAGCGCGGCGCAGAGTGCCCCGCGCAGTAAACCCATGTCCTCGGCGACGACAACGTGGATCACCACGTCTTCTCCGATCTCAGGTACGCGTCACGACGACCACCGGTCCCGGAACAGCCACGGGTTGCTCGGGGCGGTCGTGCGCTACAGACGGGTAGGCATCGGCCCGCGCCACCGTCGTGACGGACGGGTGCGGGCACTGATCGACCGACCGGCGGGTGGGACAGGCCACGCGGACCAGCCACCGGGGTCGGTCGACCCACCTCAGCCCGGGCGGGTGATCGGGGACAGGTTTCGGCTCTCGACCAGAAGCGGCACGAGATCGCAGGGCTGCCCCGCGCCGAACTGCGCCGGCCGGTCGAGCGGCCAGACCAGCCCCGGCCCGGGCGTCGATTTACCGCCGACACCAGCGGCGTCCTGGTCGACAGGCGCGACGGGCTGGCCGGAAAACTCGGCCGCGGCAGCCACCGGACCCGCCCGCGCGGCGTGGTGCCCGGCCGAGGTGGTGGGCGGTGCCGGGCCGACGACGGGCATCGGCGGTGGCGTGGCCGGGACCGGTGGCACTGCGGCGGGTACGGGGGCCAGCACTGGATCGGCCGGTGGCGTCGGCGCTGCCGGAGCCGGGTCGGCCGCCGGCGCGGTGGACGGCCCGGACGCTGGGGGAGCGGACCGTGGCGGCGCCGCCGGAGGCGTCGTCGGGAGGAGAGCCGGTGGGAGAACGGCGTCGGCGACACGGAGCAGCGCCATGACGACAGGCCGGACCGGCACTGTGGCCACGATGTCGACGACCGACGGCAGGGCGGCGGTGATCAGGCCCGCCACGGGCGAATCGGCCCGCCCATGCGGAGCAGGTGCGTCGGGCGCGACGGCGGCCGGCGGTCGCGGCAGGTTGACACGGTGCGCTGACCGATGAGCTGCGCGGGCCACGGGGGCCGGCCGGGGCGGCTCGCGCTCCGCCGCGCCGGACGGGTCGGAGGCGCCGACGCGCGGCGGCGGCACGGACACCCTCGACGTACCCGTCCGCCGTGGAGGCGTCGGTGAGGGGGCGTCCTCGTCGAGGGCGACGATGCCACCGATCGACCCGGCCGGCGGGGCAGGACGCCGGTCGCGGTGGCGGTCGTCGGCGCCTGCGGTTCGCTGATGGTCCTGGCCGGGACGCTCCGAGACCGTGAACCGCGCGACGCGCTCGATGAGGCCGGCGATGTCCCGACGAGGCTCATCACCGGACCCGCCACGTATCCCGTCGGCGGCGGCAGGACCCTGAAACAGTGCAGCCACCACGAAACCGACCCCGACGGCGGCCGCGATCAGCACCATCCGCCGGGCGAGCCCGCGCAGCCGGTCGGCCAGGATCGGCGCGGATCGGCGTGGCGCAGACGTCGGCGCGGTTCCGATGACGGGACTTCGCACGCGGGAATCGATACCTTCCACTGGATTGCTGACCCATCGTAGCGATGCGCTCACCCGGCCGCATCCGATGATGTGCGCGCGTACCCGCTTCGGCAACGTGGGCCAGCGAGGTGACGTCAATCGGTAGCGAACAACCCACCCGCGCCTCTATTCTGCTAGGTAACTAGTAGAATAGAGGTAAAGAGGTGATCGAGTTTCACCTGGACGCACGGTCCGGAGTCGCGCCGTACATGCAGCTCATCCGCCAGGTACGCCACGCGCTCCGGCTCGGAGTCCTGAACGAAGGTGACAAGCTCCCCACCGTCAAGGAGGTGGTGGCCCAAGTCGCGATCAACCCGAACACGGTCTCCAAGGCGTACCGCGAGCTGGAGTACGAGGGCCTGGTCACGGCCCGGCCAGGACTCGGCACGTTCGTCACCCGCACCCTGGGCGGCGACTCACTGAGCAAACACGAGCCGTTACGGCAGGACCTGGCGCGCTGGTTGGCCGAGGCGCGGGCGGCGGGCCTGGACGACGAGAGCATCGAGGCGCTCTTCCTCAGCAGCTTTCGGGCTTTTTCGGAGGCCCGAGCATGACTAGCGCACTGATAACGGACGGTCTGACCAAGCGGTACGGGCGGCGTCCCGCACTGAAGGACTGCACACTGGACATTCCGGCCGGCCACGTCGTGGGCCTGGTCGGCCCGAACGGCGCCGGTAAGTCCACGCTGCTACAACTGGCCTGTGGGCTGCTCAGACCGACAGCCGGGCAGATCGAGGTGCTCGGCGTACGGCCGGTCAGCGGCTCTCCTCGCGTCGGCTTCGTCGCGCAGGACACCCCGGTCTACGCCGGCCTGACCGTCGCGGACCACCTGCGGATGGGCGCGCACCTCAACCCGTCCTGGGACGGTGCGCTCGCTCAGCGGCGGATCGCCCAGGTCGGCGTGGACCCGGCGCAGAAGGCGGGCAAACTCTCCGGTGGCCAACGCGCCCAACTGGCCCTGACCATCGCTGCGGCGAAGCGGCCCAATCTGCTGCTGCTCGACGAGCCGGTGGCGGCGCTCGACCCGCTCGCCCGGCGCACTTTCCTGCGAGGGCTGATGGAGTTGGCCGCCGAGCAGGGCATGAGCATCGTGATGTCCTCACACCTCGTCGCCGACCTGGAACGGATCTGCGACCACCTGATCGTGCTGGTCGCCTCGCAGGTGCGGGTGGCCGGCGACGTGGACGACCTGCTCGCCACCCACCACCGCCTGGTCGGGCAGCGGCGGGACACCGCTGACCTGGGCGCCGGGCGGACCTTGGTCGAGCAGAGCCACACCGAGGTGCAGTCGACCCTGGTGGTGCGCAGCACCGCGCCGATCGTCGACCCATCGTGGCAGGTCGACCGGCTGGACCTGGAGGACATCGTGTTGGCGTACATGAGCGGAGCCACCGGCGACGGACCGGACCGGGTCCTGGAGGGACAGCGATGATCTGGATGACCTGGCGGCAGTTCCGGACCCCGGCCCTGACCACCGCCGCCCTGGTGCTGGCGCTGCTGGGCGGCCTGGCGCTGACCTGGGCGGAGGTGACCGAGTTGGCCAGGCAGACCGGCTACACCGGCTGTCAGGGCGACGCCTGCCGTACCGCCGGTGAGGCCTTCCTCCAGGCGTTGCGGCCGGGGTGGGCGAGCCAGTTCCACATCGCCGCCATCGGGGCCCTGTACCTGCTGCCCGCCCTGGTGGGCATCTTCTGGGGCGCGCCGCTGGTGGCCCGGGAGTTGGAGTCCGGCACGTACCGCATGGTCTTCAGTCAATCCGTCAGCCGGAGCCGCTGGCTGCTGGTCAAGCTGGCGGTCGGCGGCGGTGCTGCCGCGTTCGGTGCCGGCCTGCTCAGCCTGGTGCTAACCCAGTGGGCGCAACCCATCGACGGGGCCTCGGCAGACCGGATGAACCCACTGGTGTTCGCGGCCCGGGGGATCGTGCCGATCGGCTACGCGACGCTGGCCTTCGTGGTGGGTGTGGCCACCGGGCTGCTGCTGCGACGAACCCTCGTCGCGATGGCGGTGACCCTGCTGGTCGTGGTCGGCCTCCAGATCGCCGCACCGTTCGTGGTGCGCCCCTGGCTGGCTCAGCCCGTCACCATGGTCAGCCCCCTGCAGGTGAACGGTGACTACGGGATCTCGATGAGCCTTGACACCGGACAGATGAGGCTTCAATTCGAGCCCAACCGCCGAGGCGACTGGGTCCTGTCGAGCACCGTGATCACCTCGACCGGCGCGGAGTTCAATGGCCCGGCCGACCTGACCCAGTGCGGTCCGAAGGCTCTCCGCGCCCGCGAGACGTGCCCGAGGTGGTTGGAGAAGCAGAACCTCAGCCTGAAGGTGATCTACGTGTCTGGCTCGAAGTTCTGGACACTGCAATGGCGGGAATTCGGCGCGCTGATCGCGTTGGCCGTCGTGCTGTCCCTGTTCTCCCTCTGGTGGGTTCGCCGCAGACTGGCCTGAACGGCAGACCGGTGGGGGCAGACCTCCGGCCGCCCCCACCGGTCTGCCGGTGGCTGCTGCCGCTCATTCGACGGCAACACGCCGGGCGGTGTCGATCGATGGTCCATCATGGAGTGAGAGCGGGTGTACCGTCCAGCGCATGACGGTGCTGCAGGACTTTGTCGCCGCTCTCTCCAGCGGCCGGATCCAGGTTGTCGACCTCACCGCTCCGCTCTCGGACCAGACCCCGATCCTGGGTCTGCCCGAGCAGTTCGGCCAGACCTGGCCGTTCCGGCTCAGCGAGATCAGCCGGTACGACGACCGCGGCCCGGCCTGGTACTGGAACAACTTCTCCACCGGCGAACACACCGGTACCCACTTCGACGCCCCGGTGCACTGGGTCACCGGACAGCAGGGCGCCGACGTGTCGCAGGTCCCGGTGAACCAGCTGATCGCCCCGGCTGTGGTGATCGACCACGCCGCCGACGCCGCCGACAACCCTGACTTCCTGCTCGAGATCGAGCACATCAAGGCGTGGGAGGCCGAACACGGCGCACTGCCCGCCGGTGGCTGGCTGCTCTACCGCACCGGCTGGGACGCGTACGGCGACGACCCGCGGCGGTACGCCAACGCCGGGCGCACACCGGGCATCTCCGTCGAGTGCGCCCGCTGGCTGGCCGAGGAGTCGCCGATCCAGGGCGTCGGGGTGGAGACGGTCGGCACCGACGCGGGCGCCGCGCATTCGTTCGACCCGCCGTTCCCCTGCCACTCGTTCCTGCTCGGCCAGGACAAGTACGGGCTGACCCAACTCCGGAACCTGGCGCAGTTGCCGGTGACCGGCGCGGTGGTCATCGCCGGACCGTTGCCGATCGTCTCCGGGTCTGGCAGCCCGTGCCGGGTCCTCGCGCTCGTCGAGCAGTAGGTCGGGTCGCCGATGCGGGTAGCCGAGGTGGTCGGGCGGGTTCTGCACGGACACGGCGCACGGCACGTCTTCGGGGTGGTCGGCAGTGGCAACTTCCACGTCACGAACGCCCTTGTCGCGGCCGGCGCCCGGTTCGTGGCGGCGGCCCACGAGGGCGGCGCGGCGAGCATGGCCGACGGGTACGCCCGCACCTGCGGGCAGGTGGGCCTGCTCTCAGTGCACCAGGGTCCGGGCGTCACCAACGCGCTGACCGGCCTCACCGAGGCTGCGAAGAGCCGTACCCCGATGGTGGTCCTGGCACCGGAGGCGACCGCGCCGCGGTCGAACTTCTTCATCGACCTGCCGGCGCTCGCCGCCGCGGTCGGGGCCGACTTTCACCGGGTACGCGCGACCCACGCCGCCGAGGACGCGGGCGCGGCCTACCGGGCCGCCGCCCGGGGCGCGACAGTGGTGCTGGGCCTGCCGTTGGACGTGCAGGACACGGTGACCGAACCGTGGTTCGGCCCGGTCCCCTCGGTCGCGCTGATCCCGACCGCCGCCCCGCAGGTCGAGCCGTTGCTGGCCGCGCTTCAGGCCGCACGTCGACCCGTCTTCATCGCCGGCCGGGGCGCCCGTGGGGCCCGGGAGCCGCTGATCCGGCTCGCCGACGCCTGCGGTGCGCTGCTCGCCGTCTCGGCTGCGGCGAAGGGACTCTTCGCCGGGAACCCGTGGTACATCGACGTGGCCGGCGGCTTCGCCACCCCGCTCGCCGCCGAGCTGATCGGCGCGGCGGACCTGGTCGTCGCGTGGGGCAGCACGCTGAACATGTGGACCACCCGGCACGGTGGACTGATCCCACCCGGTGCCGTCGTCGCCCAGGTCGACCACGACCCGGCCGCGTTCGGGGTGAACCGTCGGGTCGACCTGGCGGTGGCCGGCGAGGTGGCGGCGGTCGCCGACGCGGTGCTCGCCCGGCTGGCCGGCCGCCCGACGGCGGCCGTGGAGGGCAGTTGGCGCACCCCTGAGCTGGCCCAACGAATTCGCGACCAAGGCCGGTGGCGGACGGTCCCGTACCGGGACGAGAGTGGCGGCGATCCGGCGACGATCGACCCGAGGACGCTCTCGGCCGCCCTGGACGACCTGCTGCCGCCCGACCGGACGGTGGTGGTCGACTCGGGCAACTTCATGGGCTACCCGTCGATGTGGCTCGACGTGCCGGACGTGGCCGGATTCTGCTTCACCCAGGCGTTCCAGTCGGTCGGGCTCGGTCTGGCCAGTGCGCTCGGCGCGGCGGTCGCCCGGCCGGACCGGCTCACCGTCGCCACGGTCGGCGACGGCGGCTTCGTCATGTCCGCGACGGAACTGCTCACCGCCGTCCGGTTGGCGCTACCCCTGCTCGTGGTGATCTACGACGATGCGGCGTACGGGGCCGAGGTGCACCACTTCGGCCCGGGTGGGCACCCGTTGGAGACGGTCACCTTCCCCGAGACCGACCTGGCCGCGATCGCCCGTGGTTACGGCTGCGAGGGGTTGACCGTCCGGACCGTCGATGATCTCGGCCCGGTACGCCACTGGCTCGCCGGTCCCCGTACCCGACCGTTGGTGATCGACGCCAAGATCTGCTCCGGGCACGGCTCCTGGTGGTTGGAGGAGGCGTTCCGCGGCCACTGACCCGTTGTCCGCGCAAGGCGCGACCCGCGCCGCGCGAGCCCGGCAGCTCGCCGGGGGCCGTTTGTTGGTGGAGCCGCAGGGTAGGTGGGAATTCATGACATCGCCTGAGCAGAGCCAGCAGGAGAGAGCCCTCGAAACCGGCGCGGTGTACCAGGACGCCGAGGGGCGCCGTACGACGGATCCAGGCGCCGGTGCGGCGCACGCCGACAGCGAGGCCGACCGCAACGCGGAGCACCTCAGGCGGGGCGAGGTGGGGCCGCGCGTCCCGGAGGAGTAGCCGTCCGCAGGCGTACCGGTCGGACCGGCCGGCCGGGTACCCGGGCTGTCAGTCGGCGACGACGAGAGCCTGAGGTGCGGCCGCCTTCATCCGGGTACGCAGCCACTTGAGCTGAATAGCTGTCTCGCCCTCGCACTGCCGCACAACGGCGAGCAGTTCGTCGTCGCGGGCACCGTAGGCGCCCTGCCCGACGACGGTCCAGGTGATGTCGCACTCCGCGGCCATCAGGTAGAGGTCCTGGAGGTCCCGCAGGAGGCCGATACCGCCGGTGCGGGTGCCGGTGAACAGTTGCGAGTGCAGCCGGTCGGGTTCGTCGGGCGCGTCCTCGGAGTAGCGGGTCACAAACGGGTCCAACTGTTCGGCGTGTGCGTCGCAGCGTTTCGCCTGCTGCTGGCAGAGGTGCTCGATGTCAGGCTCCTCGGCGTGCGCGTCGGCGACCTGCCGGAACGCGTCGGCCAGGTTGACCTGCGCGCGGTGCAGGAGACCGAGGTAGTGGGCGAGGTGCACGTCTCACTCCTTCCCGCTGGTGGCCTCGGCCGTGGGGCCGCCGATGGTGGGCGGAACGTCAGCGTCCGCTGGTGGTGCGCTACCGCCGACCGTCGGTGCCGGCGACGGTACGCCCTGCCCGTCGGCGAGTTTCGTCACGGCGACGGCGGCAACTTTGAACAGGGGTTGCTTGGATACCGGGTCCCAGGCGGTGATGGTCAGCTCGTTGGCTGCCCGAGGGGTGCGGTCGGCCCGGTCCTGGTCGAAGTAGCCGTAGTGGAAGGGCAGGAAGACGACACCGGGGCGGATGCCGCAGAGCCGGGCGCGGGCCTGAATGGTGCCGCGCGTGGAGGCGATGCCCACCAGATCGCCCTCGATGATGCCGAGCCGGGCCGCGTCGGCGGGGTTGAGCTCCACCCACACGTCCGGTGCCGCCTGGTCGAGTTGCGGCGCGCGGCCGGTCTTGGTGCGGGTGTGGAACTGGTAGACGGTGCGTCCGGTGGTGAGCAGCAGCGGATGCTCGTCGTCGGGCACCTCGGGTGAGGCTTGGTAGTCGACGGTGTGCAGGAACGCCCGCCCGTTCGGTTCCTTGGCCCGGTACTCCGCCCCGGTGAACTCCGCGCCGGTGGCCAGGTCATGGCCGTACGTCTCGCAGTAGTCGGGATCGGTGTGGAAGAGCCCGTCGGTGTAGAGGCGTTCGGTGCCGTCGGGATGCTCGTCGGTGCAGGGCCACTGGATGCCGGACCCGCCGCGCAGCTTCTCGTAGGTGATGCCGGTGTAGTCGCACGGCCGACCCCGCGAACACTCCTTCCACGCCTCGAAAACCTCCTCCGGCCCGCTCCAGTCGATCAGTGGCTGGCCGTCGCGGTCGCGGAAGTCCATCCGGCGGGCGTAATCGAGGAAGATGTCCAGGTCCGGGCGGGCCTCTCCGGGCGGGTCGACGGCCTTGTCGGAGATGTGCACGGTCCGATCGACGCTGGTGAAGGTGCCGGTCTTCTCGCCCCAGGTGGCGGCGGGCAGCACGACATCGGCCAGTTCGGCGGTCTCGGTGAGGAAGAGATCCTGCACCACCACGAACAGTTCCGGCCTGGTCAAAATCTGCCGGATCCGGTGCAGCTCGGGCAGCGACACGGCCGGGTTGGTGGCGGAGATCCACAGCAGTTTGATCGAGCCCTGTTCGGCGTACCGGAAGATCTGCATGGCGTGCGTCGGCGGCGCCCAGTGCGGGATGACGTCCACGTCCACGTTCCACAGCCGGGCCAACTCCTCGATGTGGGCGGTGTTGGCCCAGTTGCGCAGGCCGGGCAGGTCGCCGTCGGCGCCGGTCTCCCGGTTGTTCTGCGCCGTGGGCTGGCCGTTCATCTGGTAGATCCCGGCGCCGGGCCGGCCGATCATGCCGCGAACCAGGTGCAGGTTGTTGACCGCGCAGGCGGCGGCGGTGGCCTGGTTCGACTGGTAGAAGCCCTGCAACACGGTCGACAGCAACCGCTGCGAGGTGCCGAGCAGTTCGGCGGCGCGCTCCACCTCGCTGGCCGGTATGTCGCAGACGTCGGCAACCCGGGGGGCCGGATAGCCGTCGACGATCCGGCACAGCTCGTCGAAACCCAGGGTGTGCGCGTTGACGTAGTCGTGGTCGTACCAGCCTCGTCGGATGATCTCCCGGAGCAGGCCGTTCATCAGGGCCACGTTGGTGCCGTTACGTATCGCCAGGTGCAGATCGGCCTCCCGGGCGACCGGGGTGGCGCGCGGGTCCACCGCCAGCATCGCCGGCGGGTTCGGGCCACGGCGCCGGTCCAGCATCCGCATCCACAGCACCGTCTGCGTCTCGGCGACGTTGTGACCCCACAGCGCGATCGCGTCGCAGTGGTCCACGTCGGTGTACGAGCCGGGCTGCCCGTCGGTGCCGAAGCTCGCCTTCATCGCCGCCGCCGCGGTGGCCGTGCACAGCCGGGTGTTGCCGTCCATGTGCGGCGTGCCCAGACCGGCCTTACCGATCACGCCCAGCGTGTAGTACTCCTCCAGGAACAGCTGCCCGCTCGTGTAGAAGCCGAAGCGTCCCCACCCACCCGGCCCGTCGAGGAGCTCCTTCGACCGGGCCACGATCCGGCCCATCGCGGTGTCCCAGTCCGCCTCGACCAGCCGATCGCCATCGCGGACCAGCGGTCGGGTCAACCGGTCCGGGCTGTGGTTGGCCTGCCAGCCGTACAGGTCCTTCGGGTCGACCCGACCCCTGTTGATCCGGTCCACGGCCCGACCGCGTACTCCGATGATCTGTCCGTCGGCGACCGCGATGTCCAGCGCGTCGCCGTTGGAGTGCAGCACCGATGCCGACTGCACCCACCGGTCCACGTCGGCGTCGGCCCGGCCGTCGGCCAGGTACCGGTCCACCCGCACCGGCCATTCCTGACCCGGTCCGTACGGGGTCCGTTCACCCCACGGGCTGGCGATCCGGTCCACCATGACGTCCTCCTTTCGGCGGCGCGGGCGACGCCTCAGCAACACCAGCACCACCTGCCAGCATGTGGCCCTACCCTCAGACTGGCGGACCGAACCGGACGGACCGGACCTTTTCGGGGATTCTGACGATCAGCATGCCAGGTAGCGACTGGTCGACAGCTCGACGGCGTAGCTCCGGTGGCCCGGGGCGGCGCTGGTCGGAGCGTGCCGCCTGGGGCGGCGCTGGTCGGAGCGTGTCGCCTGGGGCGGCGCTGGTCGGAGCGTGCCGCCCGGGGCTCACCCTTTGCTCTGCACCCGCCCATGCGCCAGTTACGGACCGTGCGTGGTGCGCGGGCGGGTGCAGAGCAAAGGACGGCCGTGTCTGTGGTGCTGCCCGTCCGCGCGCTCGGTCTCGGCCGCTCTCGCCATTGGACGGCTAGGCCGCCGGACGGCTACGCGCCGCCCGGGACAGGTCCCGAGCGGCGCGTCTGCGACACGGCGTGCGGTACTAGGTGCGCACACTCCACTGCTGGTTGGCGCCGCCGTGGCAGGCCCAGAGGTGAAGTTGCGTGCCATTGGCGGTGCCGGAACCGACGGCGTCGAGGCACAGCCCCGATTGGGCGCCGGTGATGGTGCCGTTGGAGTTCACGTTCCACTGTTGGTTGGACTGGCCGTTGCAGTCCCAGATGATCACTGCGGTGCCGTTGCTGGTGCCCGCTCCGCTGGCGTCCAGGCACTTGTTGCCGTAGACGGTCAGGGTGCGGTTGGCGGTGTGGGTCCAGCGCTGGTTGGTGCCACCGTGACAGTCCCACAGTTGCGGGCGGGCGCCGTTGCTGGTGCTGGAGTTGGGGACGTCGATGCACCTGCCGGACTGGGCGCCGGCGATCAGCACGTTCTGCTGGCCGACCGGCGGGGTCGTTGGCGGGGGAGTGGTGGGCGGCACATCGGAGCCGAACTGGGTGAAGAACCGCCACACCTCCTGCTTGACCCAGCTCCGCGCGCCGCTCTCACAGCCGGCGCACCCGTCCACCGGGCCTTGCTGGTGGCCACCGTCGAACGCGGCCCAGAGCACCGGATATCCGGGCTGGCAGGAGTACGCGGTGGTGATGTGGGTCAGGCTGCCGGCCCTCGGTTCCGGCGGGTTCTGCGCGGCGCAGCCGTTGTTCCGGACGAACCTGTCGCGCAGCGACCGCCCGCTGGGGATGTTGTCGTTGATGCCATGGATGCCCAGGTAGGCAACGGGCTGGGTGCCGCCGCTGCATCCGCTGATCGCCCCCGGGGCCGCGATTGCGGCGACCGCACGGAACACCGTCGGCCGGGAACACGCCAGCGAGTAGCTCATCGCGCCGCCGTAGCTGAACCCGACCGAGAAACGTTGTGTGGTGTCGACGCAGAGGGCGTTGTCGATCACGCGGATCATGTCGTCGGTGAAGGTCACGTCCTCGCCGTTGGAGTTGCCCCAACCGTTGTTGAGACCCTGCGGGGCGACGAAGATCGTGCTGTTGTTCGCCTGCGAGAGCATGCCGTAGTAGGCCCACGCGGCCCCGTCGGTGCCGCCCGACGCGACCTGACTGGCGGTGCCGCCCAACCAGTGGAACCCGAAGGCCAACCGGTGGGCATAGGTGTTGTTGTAGTTGTCCGGCAGCCGAAGGATGAAGCTGCGGCTCTTCCCGCTGCTCTGGATGGTGTGGGTGCCGCTGTTCAGCCCGGGTGCCTTGCCGCAGCCGGCAGTGGTGGCCGCGGCCGCCGGTGCGACGGTCGTGACGACGTACATGCCGACGGCGACCAGAACCATGACCGCCAGGCCTGCCCCCAACCAGGGGGCGGAGTGTTTACGACGTGGCACAGCTGAGTCTCCTTGCGCGTCAGTGGTCCTCTTCGGGCTCAACTCCGGCTCCACCGTTGGTTGGCCGCGCCGGTGCAGTCCCAGATCTGGACGCGGGTGCCGTTGGCCGTGCCGTTGCCGACCGTGTCCAGGCACCGGCCCGAACCCACTCCGGTGATCGAGCCGTCGGCATTGAACCGCCACTTCTGGTTGGACTGGCCGTTGCAGTCCCAAATGATCACCGAGGTGCCGTTCGCGGTGCCGGCGCCGTTGACGTCGAGGCACTTGCCCTCGAAGACGCGCAGTTCCTGGGCGGCGGTCGAGGTCCAGCTCTGGTTGCTCTGGCCGTGGCAGTCCCAGATGATCGCCGCCGCGCCGTTGGCCTGGGAGGCGCCGTTGACGTCCAGGCACCGTCCGGAGGATGTGCTGCGCAGGGCTGACGTGCCACTCGGTGGCGGAGTGGTCGTCGGCGGGGTCGTGGGATCGGTGCTACCGAACTGGGTGAAGAACCTCCACACCTCGCCCTTGGTCCAGGTCCTCGCGCCGCTGTCCCCGCCGCCGTCCACCGGGCCGGGGGTGTGCCCGCCGTCGAAGGCGGCCCACACCACGGGGTAGCCGGAACGGCAGCCGGAGTAGGTGGTGGTGATGTGAGTCAGACTGCCCGCTCTCGGCTCGGGTGGGCTCTGCGCGGTGCACCCGTTGTTGCGCACGAACGTGTCCCGCAGGGACCGTCCGGCGGAGACGTTGAGCACCGAGTCGCCGATGCCGTGGATTCCCATGTACGCGACCGGCTGGGTGCCGCCACTGCACCCGCTGAGCTGCCCACCGGAGTAGACCGCGACGGCGCGGAAGACACCTGGGCGGGAACAGGCCAGCGAGTAGCTCATGCCGCCGCCGTAGCTGAACCCGAGCGCGAAGCGCTGCGTGGTGTCGACACACAGATCCGCCTCGATCAGGCTGATCATGTTGTCCACGAAGGTGACGTCCTGGCCACCGGGGTTCGCCCAGCCGTTCCCGTTGCCCTGGGGAGCGACGAAGATGGTGCTGTTGTTCGCCTGCTGCCGCAGCCCGTAGTAGGACCAGGCCGCGCCGTCCGACCCGCCGCCGTCGACGTCGTTGGCGGTGCCGCCGTTCCAGTGGAATCCGAAGATCAACCGGTACGGGTGGTTCCGGTCGTAGTTGTCGGGGATCCGCAGGATGAAGCTGCGGTTCTGACCGCCGCTCTGGATGGTCCGTTGGCCGCTGGTCAACGTGGGTGCCTTGCCGCACCCGGCGGTCGCTGCGGCCGCGACGTTCGCGGCCGACGCGGGGCTCAGGCTGCCGGCCAGTGCCGCCGCGCTGACGGTCACGACGACGGCCGCCGCCGTCGCGAGAAGTCCAAGGATGGGTCTACGTCTGGTCATGAAGGGGCTCCCGCCACTTGGTGATCACACCGTGCGCCCGAACACCACGCGACCGTTCGCCGGACGGTGCCGAAACACCTGGCGCGGCGTCGAATCGATTCGCCCCGACGCTAGATCAGACAGTGAAGAATGTCAATGTCGTGTCGGGCGGATTGCGGCCCGGTGACCCGGTCAGACGCCCTTGAGATCGGCCGCGCCGAAGGAGACCGCGAATCGCTTGCACCAGATGGAGACGCTGCGGAAGTCGCGTGGGTCGACCGACGCCGGTAGGTCGTACACCTGGTTGCCCTTGTTGCCTTTGAGCCGTGCCAGCTCGACCCACTCGCCGTCGTCGAACACCCGCCAGCCGGCCACGCCTCGGGTGACGGGCTGGTCGGTCAGCCACACCCGCAGATCCGGACCGTTCGACGTGTTCAGGTCTCGGATGACCAGCTGGTGGCGGCCATCGGCGAGTCGGTGAATCTCGGCACTGCCGGTCGTCCGATGCTCGTGGGTGATGAACTCACCGACGGTCAGGATGGTGTTCCCCTCGGGCGTGGGTGCCGCGGAGGCCGGGGTCGCGGACGCCGGGGCGGGAGCGGCCGACGTCGTCACTGCGTGGGGGACAGCCTCGTCGACGTAGGTGTCGGTGAACAACTTCCACGGCTGGAACCAGTAGAGGGCCAGCATCACCACGACGACAGCGGCGGCGAGACCAGCTCGGACCACCGGCGACCGGAACATCCGTTTTCCCACCCCCGCAGCGTACGGGCGCGGTTGTTGTCGAACGCGTCGCGAACCCTTTCGGAACTCTTACGACGGCGTACCTGCCAGCGCCTGGCCGCACGGGCAGGCGCCCCGGTCCGCGGGCAACGTTCGCACCGCGTCGCCGAGCAGGATCCGCAGGCGTTCGACGTTCTGGGCGAAGACTCTGAACACCTCCTGCTGGGTCACGCCGTGACCGACCTCGACGCCCGAGTCGAGGTCGGTCACCAATGACAGCGCGGTGTAACACAGCGCCAGTTCGCGAGCCAGCACCGCTTCCGGGTGACCGGTCATGCCGACGACTGACCAGCCCTCCCGGCCGAACCACTGTGATTCGGCGCGGGTGGAGAACCGGGGACCGTCGATGACGACCATGGTGCCGCCGTCGACCGGTTGCCAACCAGCGGACCGGGCGGCGTCGAGCACCGTGACCCGCCCGACCGGGCAGTAGGGGTCGGCGAAGGGCACATGGACGACCGGGGATGGTTGCCCGTCCCTGTCGGGCTCTCCGTCGTAGTAGGTCTGCTCGCGACCAGTGGTCCGGTCGACCAGCTGGTCCGGCACGACCAGGGTCCCGGGTCCCAGCTCCGGGCGCAGGCCGCCCACGGCACCCGGCGCGAGCACCTGCCGGACGCCGAGTGCTCGCAGCGCCCACAGGTTGGCCCGGTAGTTGATGCGGTGTGGGGGGAGGGTGTGCCGGCGTCCGTGGCGCGGCAGGAACACCACCGGCCGCGCGGCGAGACTCCCGACGGACAGCGCGTCGCTCGGCGGCCCGTACGGTGTGTCGACGGTGACTTCGGTGACGTCGTCGAGGAACTCGTAGAGACCGGATCCGCCGATCACACCGATCGGCGCGCCATCGGTCGTGCTCACTTCTCCTGCTGACATGGGTACCCCTTCTTGGCGAAGACCAGAACGATCACGATCGCGGCCCAGACGACGGCCAGCGCGACAGCGAGCCCCAGTGGGTAGTCGCGGTCCGGTAGACCCGGGTTCGGCGGCGCCGACGGGGGTCGCCACAGCAGGGGCACCGCGATCAGCAGCAACGTGGCGCTGGCCAGCAGACCCGCGGCGATCCAGGCCCGGCGTATCCGGTCGGTGACCAGCCGGCCGAGCACCAGCCCGACCAGGCCGACCAGCGGTGCCACCAGGACGTCGTGCAGCACCGGGCCGCCGAGCAGCCACGGCAGGGTGGTGCCGAGTTGGGGAAGAAGCAGCCAACCGCCGTACGCCGTGGCCGCGGCACCGACCACCAGGAGGAGCAGCCGGACAGCCCTCACCGTCGTACCTCCAACCGGGCCACCCACTTCGTCTGGAGCACACCGGGTCGGCTCGGAGCGATGAGACGGCAGGGGTAACCGTGGTCGGGGGAGAGCTGCTCACCATTGATCCGCAGCGCGAGCAGGGTCAGCGGGTCGCTGGCGTGGGCCGCCGGGAGGGTGCTTGCCGCGTACAGGCCGTCGGTCTCCAGTGAGGTGATCCGAACCGGTCGGCCGGTCGGTGCGCCGGCCCACCGGAGCAACTCCACGACGGGCACGCCGGTCCAGCGGGCCGAGGCGCTCCAGCCCTCGACGCAGGCGATCGGCAACCGCGCCGTACGTTGCGGCAGAGCCGCCAGTTCGGTCAGCGACAGGCTGCTGCGTCCGCCCGGCCAGACGATCTCCAGTCGCCAGTCGGGTGGCACGACGATGTGTGCGGCAGCCGCCGTACGGTTGATCGGGATGCCCTGCGGTCCGGACGCGGAACGCCACGCCAGCGGCGACACCCGACGCAGCCACGGCACGGTGACCCCGGCGGTGGCGAGCACGGCGAGGCCGGCGACACCCGCCGATGTCCGCAGGAACGCCCGTCGCTCGGACGAGTCGCGATCGTCGCGACCTGGTTCGACCAGCGCTCTCTTGCGCCGCAGTGGGGTGCTCAGCGCCGTACGGGCGACCGGGAGCTTCACCGCGACGTGCAGCAGCATCGCGCCCGCCACCAGCCAGGCGACGGCGTAGTGCGCGGTCGGGAAGAAGAACCCCCACGGGTACGACTGGGCGACGTTGAACAGGCCCGTGACCAGCTCGAAGAAAGCGGCGCAGACCAGCACCAGGACGGAGATCCGTTCGAGGGCGTGGGTGGACAACCGGATCGGCTGTCGCCGGGGCGGACGGACGAACAGCCGGGGGTAGACGCTCCACAGTTTGGCCAGCAGCAACGGGATCGCCGCGACACCGGAGAGCACGTGGACGCCCTGGGTGATCCGGTAGAGGTTGACCGGTCGGGTCGGCCAGGTGAACCAGCCCGGCGGGTGCTGGATGTAGTGGCTCAGCAGTCCGGTGCCGAAACACAACCCGAACGCCACCGCGAGCCAGAGGCCGAGCCGGGCGGCGACCAGCGGTGAGTGCGAGGGCGCGGTGAAGTCGTCCGGTGCGGGGATGCGTGGCCGGCGGATCATGAGCGCACCAACTCGACGAACCAGCGTGGACCGAACCGGAAACGGTCGGCGACCCGCAGGCCGGCAGCGGCGGCGGTACGGGCCACCACCTCCGCTCCGACCCGCGCCCAGGCGAACGGTGGTCCCTGCGATGTCCGCTCGCCGGACGATCCGGACAGGACGTACGCCTGTCCCTGCCACAGCCCGGCCCCCGGGGGCTCCACCTCGATCACCAGCGTGCCGTCGGCCGCGATCAGGGCGCCGCAGCGGCGCAGCAGCCGGACCGGGTCGCCACCGATGCCGATGTTGCCGTCGACGAGCAGTGCATGTGCCCACCTCCCCTCGCCGGGAAGGGGTGCGAAGACGTCGCGTCGCAGCGCGACCACACCCCGGCCCTGGGTCAGGCGTACCGCCTCGGCGGAGATGTCCACCCCCAGTGCGACGAGGCCTCGCTGGGCGAGTGCCCTGGTCAGCCGGCCGGGGCCGCAGCCAAGATCGATGGTGGGTCCGGTGCAGCGGGCGGCGACGGACTCGATCGCCGGTTCGGGCGGGCCGTGCCAGCGCCGCACCGGCAACAGGTCACGTCGCCCGTCGGTGTGCACCAGCCAGTGGTCGGGCGGGGCCGGAGGCGACGGGGCGACCGGCGTACCGCACGCGTCTTGGTCGGCGGGCCAGCCAGCGAGGCGGCCCAGCACCACGTCGAAACCGTCGAGACTGATCGTCGAATTCACCGGCGGCGTCCGCTCACCACCTGGCCGCCCACCGACTCCACGGCAGCCGCGAAGCGGGTGCCGGGCAGGTCGGCGGCGACCGCCAGCGCTGTCGACCAGTCGTCGACATCCCGCTGAACGGGCAGGATCGCCGGGTGTATGCCCCGCCCGCGCAGCGCGGCGAGGGTACGACGACCGGTGTCTCCGGTCGACATGGGCACCTCGCGCAGCACCGTCGCGTACGCCGGGTCGCGTAACCCCAGTGCCCACCAGCCGCCGTCGAGTGCCGGGCCGAGCACCGCCTCGTGTTCGGTGAGCCGCCGTAGCGCGGTGGTCAGCAGGGCCGGCCGGATCTGCGGGGTGTCCATGCCGATCTGCAACACCGGCCGGCCGGGGAATGCGGCAGCGGTGTCGGCGTGGGCGTTCGCGAGGCGGTCGGCGAACGTGCCGCCGCGCTGCGGAAGCAGGTGCCAGCCGGCCAGCGCGGCGGTCAGCTCCACGCTGTGTTCGGCGTCGGCGAATCGACCGGTGTGGGCCAGCACGGGAATCGTCGACGCGGTGGCGCGTACCGCTGCGAGGGTGTCCAGCAGCGACGCCGCGGCGACCCGGGCCGCCTGGGTGGGATCCGCGGGCGGGCAGAGGCGCGTCTTGGCCAGCCCGGCCACCGGTGCCTTCGCGACCAGGAGCAGGACATTCACCGGGCACCACCGACGTCGGCACGCAGCACTCCGACAAAATCCCGGGTCGCGCGCGCCGTGCCCCGGACCGACCCGGAGACCTTCGAGCTGGTGCCGGCCGCCCGTGGCGCGTACGCGACGTCCAACTCGACAATCCGCCAGCCCGCCTCGGCCGCGCGCAGCAGCAACTCCAGGGGGTAGCCGAACGCGCGGTCCTTGACACCGAGCTCGAGGAGCGCCGCCCGGCGGGCCACCCGGATCGGGCTGATGTCGTACACCGGCACACCACGACGTCGCAGCAGCGCCGCGACCAGCGCGTTCCCGCTGCGGGCATGCCACGGCCAGGCATCCGTCGAGATCGGCCGACGCCGCCCGACGGCGAGATCAGCCCGACCGTCGAGCACCGCCGCGACGAGGCGGGGCAGCTCGGCGGGGTCGAACGAGCCGTCCGCGTCGAGCACGCAGACCAGATCCCCGTCCGCCGCCAGCAGGCCGGCGTGTACGGCCGCGCCGTACCCGCGTCGAGGCTCGTGGACGACCCGGGCCCCGTGTTCGGCGGCGACGACCGGCGAACCGTCCGTGGAGCCGTTGTCGACAACGATGGCGCGGTAGCCGGGCGGCAGCGCGCTCAGTACGGCAGGCAGTGCGGCCGCCTCGTCCAGACACGGCAGCACCACGTCGATGGTTGTGTGCATACCGGCGACGCTAGGCCCGCCACGGGCCGTCCGGACCGCTCTGTCTCCTTACGAATCCCTTACCCGGCACCGGATCTTACGACTCCCTGACGTCTGACCGTCTGACGGTGGGATGCCTGGTCAGAGGTCGTATCGTCGGCCGTCACCATGACCATGATGACCCGGCCGGGACGACCCCGGTCCGCCGACCTGATCATCCTCGGGGCCGAGGTGGCCCTGCTCGCCGTCGCCGCCGCCGTCGGCGCACTGCTCAACCATCAGGGCGTGCGGCTGCATGCCGACGCGGCGCCGCTCTACGCCTCCTGGCAACCCCATGTGGGGCCTGGCACCCCTCTCGCGCTTCTCGTCGCGGCCGTGGTCGTCTGGCGGGGCACCCGGTGGGGGGCCGACGCGCCGTGGCCACGACTGCTGCTCGTCGGCTACCTCGCCTCGGTGCTCTGGACGCTGTCGTTGGCCCTGGTGGACGGCTGGTCCGCTGGCTTGACCGAGCGGCTCACCGTGCAGGCCGAGTACCTGCACGAGGTGCCCCGGGTGACGGATGTCGGCATCATGCTGTCCGGCTTCGCCGACCGGATCCTCGACTTCCAACCCGATTCGTGGTCCACCCACACCGCCGGCCATCCACCGGGCGCGTTGCTGTTCTTCGTCGGGCTGGAGCGGATCGGCCTGGGCGGTGGGACCGCCGCCGGGCTCGCCTGTGTGCTGCTCGGAGCCACGATCTCGGTGTCGGTTCCGGTGGCGTTGCGGGCGCTCGGCGTCGACGACGCGGCCCGGGCGGTGTGGCCGTTCCTGGTGCTCTTCCCGGGGGCGGTCTGGGTGGGCGCGTCCGCGGACGGGATCTTCGCCGCGGTGGTCGCGGCCGGGCTGGCGCTGCTGGTGGCCGGTGGCCGACCGGGCGCCGCCGTCGGCGGGTTGCTCCTCGGCGTCGCGCTCTACCTGTCGTACGGGTTCGTCCTGGTCGGGGTGCTCGCGTTGGCCGTGGTGCTGCTCCGGGCCCGGGACCGCCTCGGTGTGCTCCTGGTCGCGGCGACGGCGGTCGCGGCCGTCGTCGCCGTGTTCACCGTCGCCGGCTTCTGGTGGCTGGACGGCTACCACCTGGTGGCACGCCGCTACTACCAGGGCTGGGCGGCGGAGCGTCCCTACGGCTACTGGGTCTGGGCGAATCTCGCCGCCCTGCTGCTCTCCGCCGGCCCGGTGGTCGGGCCGGCGCTGCGACGTGCGGTGGCCGCCGTGGCGATCCGGCCACCGCACCCACCGCGCGCGATCGCCCTCCGGCAGCGGATCGCCACGGCCGGACCCACGGTGTGGTTGCCCATCGCGGCGGCGGCGGCCGTGCTGGCGGCGGACCTGTCCGGGCTGAGCAAGGCCGAGGTCGAGCGGATCTGGCTACCGTTCGCGGTCTGGCTGCTGGTCGCCACCGCGCACCTGCCCAGCGGCCACCGACGGTGGTGGTTGGCGGCCCAGGCCGCCACGGCGCTCGCCGTCAACCACCTACTGTGGACGGTGTCGTGACCGACGCCGGATCGCGCATCACGGCGGTCGTGAAGTCCGCGATGCCAGCGGCGAAGCCGACCCGGGCGGTGAATCCAAGCAGCCGGGTGGCGCGGGCCGGATCGGCCACGACGTGCCGTACGTCCGACGCCCGCCCGCCCCCGACCGTCACCGGCGCTGGCCCGCCCATCGCCGAGGCCAGCTCGTGGGCCAACTCGCCGACGGTGTGCGGTTCACCCGAGCAGACGTTGACCGGCGTCAGCGGATCCGGTGCCGGCGTCATCAGGGCCAGCAGGTTGGCCGCGGCCACATCGGTCACGTGCACGAAGTCGCGCCGTTGCCGGCCGTCCTCCAGCACCCGGGGCGGCCGGCCGGCGGCCAGAGCCGACCGGAAAATCGACGCGACCCCCGAGTACGGGGTGTCGCGGGGCATCCGCGCACCGTAGACGTTGTGGTACCGCAGGGCCCACACCGATCCGCCGGTCTGCCGGGCCCAGGCGCCGGCGAGGTGTTCCTGGGCCAGCTTGGTGGCGGCGTACGTGCTGTGCGGCTCCAGCGGTGCGTCCTCGGGCACGAGGCCGGGCGAGAGCGCCCGGTCGCAGCGCGGGCAGGTCGGCTCGTACCGGCCCTCGGCCAGGTCGGCGACCCGGCGGCCGGCAGGCCGGACGATTCCGTGGGTGGCGCAGTGGTAGCGGCCCTCGCCGTAGACCACCATCGAGCTGGCCAGCACCAGCCGGCGCACCCCGGCGGCGTGCATCGCCGCGAGGAGGGTGGCCGTGGCGAGGTCGTTGTGGGCGGCGTACCGGGGGGCGTCCGCCGGGTCGATGCCGTGACCGACCATGGCCGCCTGATGGCAGACCGCGTCGACCCCGCTCAGCAGTCGGGTCAGCAGGCCCTCGTCGCGTACGTCACCGACCACGAGGTCGTGCCGCTCGCTCCAGGACGGCGCGGTCGTGCCGTGCGCCTCGGGCAGCAGCGCGTCCACGGCCACCACCTCGTGCCCGCCGTCGGTGAGCAGGTCGGCGACGTGGGAACCGATGAACCCGGCAGCACCGGTGACAAGTATCCGCATTCCGGTCACCGTATGACCCCGCGTACGCCGGCGCGGGCCTGCGCTGGCAGCCGTAAGAACCCCGCAAGGTTTGCTGGTGCGGGCGGACCCCGATGCGTGGCTACGCTGGGCCGATGGACAGCTGGGGGAGACGTTGACCGGCCGGAACGGGGAAGGTTCGTGACGCAGCGCGTGCTGGTGGTCGACGACGATCAGACCGTGAGCGACGTCATCCGTCGTTACCTCGAGAACGACGGCTTCCAGGTGAGCCTCGCGGCGGACGGTGCGGCGGCGCTGGCGGCGGTGGAGCGTCAGGCGCCACACCTGGTCGTGCTCGACCTGATGCTGCCCCGGATCAGCGGTCTGGAGGTGTGCCGGGCGCTGCGGGTACGACCGGACGGCGTACCGATCGTCATGCTGACCGCCCGCGGTGACGAGTCCGACCGGATCCTCGGGCTGCAACTCGGCGCGGACGACTACCTGACCAAGCCCTTCTCCCCCCGGGAACTGGTGCTGCGGGTCCGCTCGGTGCTGCGCCGGGCCGGCGGTGCGACGCCACCCGAGCGGCCGGAGGCGCTCACCGACGGCGACCTGGTGGTGCACACGACCTCCCGAACCGCCCGCCTCGCCGGTCGGGACCTGGCGCTGACACTGCGCGAATTCGACCTGCTCGTCCACCTCCTGCGGCATCCGTCCCGGGTGTTCGGCCGGGCCGAACTTCTCGAACAGGTCTGGGGCTGGAACTTCGGCGACCACTCGACCGTGACCGTGCACGTACGCCGACTGCGGGAGAAGATCGAGGCCAACCCGGCCGATCCGCAGCGGATCGTGACGGTCTGGGGCGTCGGCTACCGCTACGAGCCCGCCGATGCGTGACGTACTGCTGATCTTCGCGATCGCCCTCGGCGCGGCACTGGCCATCGGGCTCGCCGGTGCGGTGCTGCTGCGCGCGCTGCGCCGCAGCTCGATCACCGTGCATCTCAGCGTGCTGCTCACCACCACGGTGGTCGCCGTCGCGGTCGGAGTGATGGCGGTCGCGGAAGCGATGTTCCTCTCCGCACACGACCTTGAGGTGGTCCTGATCACCGTCGCGGCGGCGGCGGTGGTCAGCCTCGCCGTCGGCGGGCACTTCGGCCGGCGACTGGCCCGCGCCGCGGTCTGGCGTGACCAGGCCCGGGAGCGGGAACGGCAACTGGAGAAGGGCCGCCGCGACCTGGTCGCCTGGGTCTCCCACGACCTGCGGACTCCACTCGCCGGGCTGCGGGCCATGGCGGAGGCGTTGGAGGACCGGGTGGTTCGCGACCCGGACACGGTCGACGAGTACCACCGACGCATCCGACTGGAGACCGACCGGATGACCCGACTCGTCGACGACCTGTTCGAGCTGTCCCGGATCAACGCCGGAGCGCTGCGGCTGTCGTTGACGGCGGTGCCGCTCGGTGAGGTGGTCTCGGATGCGCTGGCCAGCACCACCCCGTTGGCCGACGCTCGCCGGATCAAGCTGATCGCCAGCGAGACGGGGTGGCCGACGGTCGCCGCGAGCGAACCGGAGTTGGCGCGGGTCGTGGCGAACCTGCTGCTCAACGCGGTCCGCTACACCCCGGCCGACGGCACCGTACGCATCGAAGCTGGCCGGGAGGAGGATCACGCCTGGCTGTCGGTCGCCGACACCTGTGGCGGCATTCCGTCAGCCGACCTTCCCCGGCTGTTCGACATCGCGTTCCGTGGCGAACCGGCCCGTACGCCCGGTCCTGGCGACGGTGGGGCGTCCGGAGGCCTCGGCCTGGCCATCGTTCGAGGCCTGGTGGAGGCGCATGGAGGCCGGGTCGAAGTGCGCAACACCTCTGACGGCTGCCAGTTCATGGTCCGGCTGGCCACCGCCTGACGCGGTCCGCGGGACCACACCGTTTGTCGGATCTGACTACGCTTTCCCCTGTCCCGGATGTGGTCGAGGGAGGGCGCATGTCGGTGAATGAGCCGGCGAGTGGGGAGTTCGCTCGCATGCTGGACGCGACGGTTGGCGCGTTGCGCGCCGCCGGCACCGCGCCGCAGGACGAGGAGGCCGCGCGCCTGCGCCGGGTCGGTGAGTCCGCGGACGGGCAGGTCCGTGCCGAGTTCGGCGCTGATGGCCGACTGGAGTCGCTGACGGTGGATCCACGGCTGATGCAGCTCGGCTCGGCCGAGGTCGGCGACCACGTGATCGCGGCCGTGAACGCGGCGATCGACTCGATGCGCGGCGGCGGCCCGACACCGGCCGCCGGTGACCTCTCGCAGTTGACTGAGCAGCTGGAACAGGTTCGTGACACCGCGGTGCCGCGACTCGGAGCGTTCCTTCAGGCGCTCACGGACGCGCAGGAGCGGATGGCCCGAGGCGGCACCCGGTGAGCGGCTTCGAGGTCGAGCCGGCGTTGCTGCGCTCCGGGGGCGATGAGGTCATTGGCGCCGCCGAACGCTTCATCGGGCAGCTGGAGAGCTTCGAGGCGCAGATGCAGGGGTACGGCGAGCCGTGGGGCGCCGACGACATCGGCTCGCTGATCGGCATCGCGTACACGGAGGCGTCCACCTGGGTTCTGGACTGCATCGGCGTGGCCGCCGAGGAGATCGGCTCGGCCGGTAGCGACCTGACGCGGATGGCCGACAACTTCGAGCTGGTCGAGGAGGCCGCCACGAACGCGCTGCGCGACATCCAGGGAATGTTGGGGTGACGGCATGGGACTCCAGCTACCGGGCGAGCTGATCACGGCACTGAGCTGGATCGGTTTCACCTGGCCCGAGGCGGACGAGGAAAAGCTGTTCGAGATGGGCCAGGCCTGGCTGGATTTCTCCGGCACGGTCGCCGACGCCTCCGGGGCGGCCGGTTCGGCCGCGGCGGCGATCTGGTCGCAACACCAGGGCGAGTCGGTGCAGGCGTTCCAGAAGTGGTGGTCCAACCCGGAGAGTGGTCCGGGAACGCTTCCGGACTACTCCCAGGCCGCGGTGCTGATCGGCACCGGTCTGATCATCGCCGCCGCGATCGTCCTCGCGCTGAAGATCCAGGTGATCGTCCAGTTGGCGATCCTCGCCTTCCAGGTGGCGCAGGCCATCGCCACCGCCGCCGTCTCGTTCGGCGCGACGCTGGCCGAGATCCCGATCTTCCAGATGATCACGCGGGAGATCGTCGGTCTGCTGATCGACCAGGTGATCCAGGAGCTCCTCGATGCCTAGCAGGGCGCCGAAGAGCTCGAAGAAGCGCGGTGGCGCGGCCAAGCCGAAGGTCGGCAAGGGCGTCCGCGCGGCGGTGAAGAAGGCCGCCGCCAAGCCGGTGGTGCGCAACAACGATCTGCCCGAGGTCACGATCAAGGTGCAGCGCAGGTCGTTCCACGCGCGCGGCCAGTTTGACCGCAAGATGAACGCGTTGAAGAAGCTCAGCGACGAGGGCAAGCTGTTCAAGCAGGCGAACCCGGTCGCTCGGGACAAGAAGATCACGGCCGACTACAAGAAGCGCATCCGGCAGAAGATCTTCGACAAGTACTGGCCCCACGACAAGAACATGGCGAACAGACTCGCTGCCCGGCTCCGCAAGCAGCAGCCCGACCACGTGTGGGAGCTGCAACTCGGCGGCGCCGACGACGTTAGTAATCTGAAGCTCCTGCACGGTCGAACAAACTGGGATGTCGGCGGGCAAATCTGGCATCAGATCAAGAACCTGCCCGACGGCACACCGATCCGAATAGAGGTAGTGGATTGAATCCCGAGTTGCGGGAGCTCATCGCGGAACTGCGTACCGACCTGGAGGCGGACCAACCGGCGACGCTGGCCTGGGCCCAGATCAACGAGGGCGCTCCGGCCGACCAGATTCCCGCCGAGCTGCCGCAGCCGGTCCGGGAGCTGCTGGAGACCGCCAACGGCATCCTGGCCGGCGCGTTCGACCTGCCCGCAGTCACGGACCTCGACGACATCCAGTACTACCTCGAGCAGATGCCCGAGTTCACCGGCGTCGCGGACGAACCCGCCGAGTGGCTGGTCATCGGCACGCTGAACGACGAGCCGCTGCTGATCCGACGCGACACCGGCGCGGTCTGGTACTTCCCGGCCGAGACCACCGACGAGTGGTTCATGCGGGAGCTGTTCCTCGACGTCGCGCCGGACCTCGACTCATTTCTCGCCTACTACGTCTTCGGCCCCGGCTACGGCGTCGCCTTCGACGACGACGAGTGGTGGGGCTTCCTCGACGAGCACGGTCTGACCGAGCCCGGTGACGACGAGGAGGCGGACGATTGACCGCAACACATGAGGAGCTCACCGCGCTCTGGGGCTCCGACGGGATGATCTACTTCCCGCTCGACCGGTTCGACGACGTCCTCGGCCCGCTGACGCCCGAGGTCTTCCCGCCGTTCGGGGCCATCCCGGTCGACGTGCCGATCCTGTTCACGGTCGACGTCGACGTGCCCGGCATGGAGCTGTTCTCCAAACTGAAGATCGAGATCGGCGACGCCGACCCCCGCATCCACATCGTCCTCGGCAGTTCCCCCGAAGACCCGCAGCTGCTCTTCTGTCTCGACGCGCTGACCGGCGCCGTCGTCCTGCTGGACCTGGAGACTCCCAACTTCGAGGCGGTCAACGCGACCTTCGCCGCGTTCGTCGAGTTCCTCTACCGGCTCGGCGGGCTCATCGCGACCGACCCCGGCGGCCGGGCCCGCGCCGCCCGCGCCGCCGCGATCCGCGCCGACCTGATGGACGTCGACTCGTCCGCCTTCGCCGACCCGAAGTCCTGGTGGAGCATGGCCTTCGACCAGCTGGAGTCCACCAGCGGGTAGCCTCGCCGCAGGGGACGTGGCTCAACCGACCCGTTGGGCCAGCACCTGCCCCGGCCAGGATCCAGCCAGGAAGGTCTCGGTGGGCGTGAACCCGTGGCGCTCGTAGAACGCCACCAACTCGCCACCGCCGCCCGCCCAGCAGTCGACCCGGAGCAACCGCACGCCGGCTCGCCGGGTTTCGTCCACGGCGTGTGCCAACAGGGCCGAGCCGAGTTTGCGGCCGGCGAACCGTCGGTCGGTGACCAGGAGGCGGACGTACCGCTCGGGTTCGTCCGCAGGCGCGATCGGCGCCCGCGGATCGGGCCCGGAGTCCAGCACCAGGGCTGCGGCCGGCGCCCCGTCCACTTCCGCGATGTACGGAAGGTTCTCGGTCAGATACCGATCGACCTGGTCGGTCCTTGCGGGCTGTTCCGAGAACGGCGTCGTGCCCCACTGCTCGGTGTTGCCGCGAGCATTCATCCACACCACCGCGGAGTCGAGCATGTCCAGTACGGCGGGTGCGTCGCCCGGGCCACCTCGTCTGATGCGTACGCCGCCGGTGGTGTCGTCCATGGCGGAATGCTAGTCCGACGGTTGGCCGATCACGGTCGAGGGCGTCATTCGGCCTGACTCCCGCCCCCGGAGCCCAGGGTCCGATCCATCGTCGCCAGCAGGCGTTCAAGGGTTCTGCGGTCGCTGTCGCTGAGGTCGCGCAAGATGGCTGCCTCGTTGGCCAGATGTTCCTCGATGAGCCGGTCGGTCAGCGTCACGCCGGCCGGAGTCAGCCCGACCACTCTGCCGCGTGCGTCGGCTGCGGCGACCGAGCGGGACACGAGGCCGCGGGCGATGAGCCGGTCCACCCGCTTGGTCACCGCTCCGGTGGTCACGAGCATCCGGTGGCTCAACTGGCCCGCCGTGAGGGCGTACGGCGCACCCTCGCGGCGCAGCGCCGCGAGCACGTCGAAGTCGCCGTTGCCGAGGTTCGCCGCGGCGAACGGCGGGCGGAGGACCGCATCGAGTACGGCGGCCAGATGCTGGATGCGACCGATGATCAGCAACGGGCTGGGGTCGAGGTCTGGTCGTTCGCGGCCCCACTGACCAACGATGTCGGCGATCCGATCGTGCTCCACGGTTGCATCTTACCTTCCGGGGAAGATAAATTGTCTTCCGTGGAAGACAACTCGATGCCATCATCCGTTCCGGCGGTCACGGCGTACGTGGACCCGTCCTGCCCCTTCGCCTGGATCACCTCCCGCTGGCTCATGGAGGTCGCGCAGATGCGGCCACTCGATCTGCGGTTCGAGGTGATGAGCCTCGCGGTGATCAACGAGCATCGCGACCTGGAGCCCTGGTACCGCGAATTCAACGACCGGGCGTGGGGTCCGGCCAGGGTGTGCGTGGCGGCAGCCGAACACCACGGCTCCGCCGTCCTCACCCGGCTGTACCCGGCGCTTGGCCGCCGGATCCACGACGCCGGCGACAAGAACTTCGACACCGTCGTCCCGCTGGCCCTGGCCGAGGCCGGCCTCCCCGCCGACCTGGCCGACGCCGCGCACCGCAGTGACCTTGACCCGCAGATGCGCGCGAGCACCGCCCGGGCGCAGCAACTGGTGGGCGAGGACCTCGGCACCCCGACGGTCGTCGTCGACGACGTAGCCTTCTTCGGCCCCGTACTGAGCTCGATCCCCCGAGGGGAGGAGGCCGTCCGCGTCTTCGAGGGTGCCCGGATGCTCGCCGGCTGCCCGGCGTTCTCCGAACTCAAGCGCGCCCGCTCCGACGGCCTCAGCTTCGCGTAGCTTGACCGCGACCCGCCTCAGCGCTCGGGACGGCCCCGGTGCGCGGCCCACTCGGCGGCGAGGATCGACATCACGGTGGCGTCAACCCAGTCGTCGCCGTCGCGCAGGACCTGCCGCAGCACACCCTCGGCGACGAAGCCGACCTTCTCGTACACCCGCCGGGCCCGCGGGTTGAAGGCGAACACCTCCAACGAGATGCGGTGCAGGCCGAGCCGCTCGAAACCGTGGCCGACGACCAGGCGTACCGCCTCGGTGCCCAGGCCACGGTCGCGGCCGGCGGCGGTGAGCAGGGTGCGGAAGTTGCAGTTGCGGTTGACCGGGTCCCAGTCGTTCAGGACCACCTCGCCGACGCACGCCCCGGTGGCCCGGTCCACAACCGCCAGGTCGAGTCGGTCGGTCTGGGCGTTGCGGCTGCCGTACCAGGAACGCATCCGCTCCTCATCGGGGACGTCGTCGGCCGGGCTGCCGGTCAACCGAACCACCTCGGGGTCGACCACCGCGGCCCGGAAGGTGTCCAGGTCGTCGTCGACGAGGGGACGCAGGATCACCCGCTCGCCGGTGAGCGTCGGCTTGATCGAGAAGTCGGGCGTCGCCTGGTCATTGCGCATCGACCGATCTTCGGCGGGGGCACCCGGCACAGGCAACCGGTTTCCGGTCGTCGTCCGGCGTGGTCGGGGGCGCTTGCCGGATATGGGTTCGAGGCGGGTGGTCAGTGATCGACCAACCACCATCGAGCCCGAAGCGATGATCGCTGCCCTACTCGGCACGCCATGCCCGTAACGCACGCACGGCGGTCGAGGACACGGCGGCCAGTTCGGGCTGCGTCGGCAGAAACACCGTGGGTATGCCCAGCGACTGGTTCATCGCTGCGAGCTGGTATTCAGCCCGAAGGTCGGTGGTGTTACGAACGCCGCGGACGATCACTCCTACTTCCCGGAGACGACAGTAGGTGGCGGTCAGCCCGCTCCAGGCCGCAACGGTGACCGAGGTCCACTCGACCGGCAGGATGGCCCGGACAGCGGCCGCTCGCTCCTCTTCATCGCTGCCGGGATGCTTGATGCTGTTGGCCGCGACAAGCACCACCACCTCGTCGAAGAGTGCGCGTGCCCGGTCCACCACATTTACATGCCCCGGAGTGAAGGGATCGAAGCTGCCGGGGTAGACGGCTCGCACCCGTACACGGCCGGAGGTCTGTGCTGTCGGATGCGAAGGTGCGGGCGTCACGGCCGCAAGACCCGCTGCGCGTCGCGGATGACCTGCTCCGAGGCGATGGGTGCCCACGAGGCGAACAGTTCCCGGAAGTAGGTCCCATGCCGGTCCAGCATCGCAGGATCGTGCTCGATGACGTCCAGTTCGTTGACGATGCTCAGGTCCGCCAGCGACCGGAGTTGATCCGCATCCGGCGTACGCACCTGACGGGCGAAGCGGTCGAAGACCTCGCCGGTCTTTGCCAGCTCCCGCCAGCTGCGTCCACGGTCGCAGGCACCGTACAGATAGACAATGTCCTCGGCGTCGGCACCCACGAGGTCCCGCAGCGCGGCCCGATCGGCCCGATCAAGCAGGGTGAGGTCGAACCCGTCGGTGCCGTAGACGGCATGGGTGAGGCCTGCGGCTTGCACGTCACGGCTACAGCCGAGCACGGCGAGTCGTTCGCTGACCCGACAGAGGTGGGCGTACAGGTTGCCGCCGGGATGGGCGATCTGCTCAGCTCCATGCCGGCGGAGCCAGACCCGCACGCCGTCGTCGGTGCTCATGGTCCGACTGTAGGTATCCGCCGTCGGATTCGGCGGCCACCGGCCTGGGCGATATGTCACAGCGCCGTGGATACCTCCGGCGACGCGACGGCCGCGCGCGTCGTCGTGGTCCAAAATGCGAGGGGTACGCGGAGCGGCGGTGCCGCACACTCGTCAGCATGTTGGCATCGGTTCGAAGCGTCGCGGAGTTGGCCGCCGCGCAGGCGCAGGGTCATCGGGCCAAGTTCCTGTTCTTCTGGGGGCATCAGCCCGAGCGTGACGGGGGTGTCGGGGCGGGCTGCCTGAGCCAGTGGTGGCCGGCGCCCTTCACAGTCGACGAACGACGGTTCCCGACTGCGGAGCACTACATGATGTGGCGCAAGGCCACCCTGTTCGACGACCGCGCGATAGCGGAACAGATCTTGGCCGCACCGCATCCGCACGCCGCGAAGGCGCTGGGCGCACGTGTCGCGGGTTTCGATGAGCAGACCTGGAGCGAACACCGTTTTGCCATCGTGGTGGCCGGCAACCTTGCGAAGTTCGACCAGCATCCGGCGCTGCGGGCGTTTCTGCTGGCCACCGGGCAGCGGGTGCTGGTGGAGGCCAGCCCGTACGACCGGGTCTGGGGTATCGGTCTGAGGCGTGACGATGCGGCTGCGGGTGACCCGGCCGGTTGGCGAGGTCTCAACCTGCTCGGCTTCGCTCTCATGCAGGTTCGTCGATGCCTTGACACTGGCGGATGCGATCGCTAACACTTGTCCGCAACGCGAGCTTAACGAACCGAACACATTGCGCCGGTAGTGGCACGTGGCGGGTCAGAGGTGTCACGTCGGGCGCGTTGTCCCGTCCCCGAAATCGCTGGAGCCCGAACTCGATCAACAGTTGTTAACGCTAACATAGATGATCTTTCTGAGGGGGTCGGGATCGTGGTTCCACGGCGAGCATCGATCATGCGGCTACGTACCGTCCTCGTGCTCTCCGCCGTGACCGCCGCGGCCGTCGTGGTGATTGCCGACCGGCCAGCTCACGCGGCCACACTGCCGACCGGAGCCGTCTCGCTGGAGGCGGTGAACCAGACCGGACGGTACGTGCGGCACATCGACTATCTCGGTCAGCTTGACCCGGTGACCTCCAGCAGCACCAACCAGACCAAGCTGGATGCCACCTTCACGGTGGTCAACGGTCTGGCGTCGCCGACCTGCTACTCGTTCCAGACCAAGACCGGCCTGTTCCTCAGGCACCGTGACTACCGGCTCCGGGTCGACCCGAATACCGGCGACCCGACGTTCCGTGCCGACGCCACCTTCTGCGCGGTGGACGGCTCGGTCAGCGGGTCAGTGGCGCTGGCGTCGTACAACTATCCGACCCGGCGGATCCGGCACCGCGACTTCGCCCTCTGGCTCGACGCCTACCAGGACACGGCCGCGTTCCGCGCGGACAGCTCCTTCCGGCTCGTCGCGCCCTGGGCGTCCAGGACCACCAAGGGCCCGGCGATCCCGGGCCTCTTCGCCGACCCGCACATCGCCGTGTTCAACGGCCGCTACTACCTGTACCCGACCACCGACGGCTATGCGAGTTGGGCGGGCACCTACTACAAGGCGTTCTCCTCCACTGATCTGGTCAACTGGACCGACCACGGTGTGATCCTCGACCACGGCCCGGACGTGTCCTGGGCGGACAACTCCGCCTGGGCGCCGGCGGTGGCGAGCGCCAACGGCCGCTACTACCTGTACTTCAGTGGCGGAGCGGCCAGCGGTAACACGGCCAAACACCTGGGCGTGGCGGTGGCCGACAGCCCCACCGGGCCGTTCCGTGACGCGCTGGGCCGGCCGCTCATCCGCAGCGACCAGTTCTCCGGTGGGCAGACCATCGACCCCATGGTGTTCACCGACGACGACGGGCGGTCCTACCTGTACTGGGGGCAGGGCGTCGCGCGGGTGGTGCGGCTGAACGCCGATTTGGTCTCCTTCGACTCGGCGCAGGTGCGGGTCATCACCCCGTCGGGCTACAACGAGGCGCCGTTCGTGTTCAAGCGCAACGGGCTCTACTACTTCATGTGGTCGGAGAACGACACGCGCAGTGAGGACTACCGGGTCGCCTACGCCACCGGAGCATCACCCCTCGGACCGTGGACCAGACGCGGCGTGGTGCTGCAGAAGCGTCTCGAGGTCGGCATCAAGGGCACCGGTCACCACTCCGTGGTCCGAGTGCCCGGCAGCGACACCTGGTACATCGCCTACCACCGGTTCGCCGTGCCGGCCGGCAACGGCACCAACCGGGAGACCGCCATCGACCGGATGGAGTTCAACACCGACGGCACTATCCGTCCCGTCGTCCCAACCCTCTAGCTGACTGTTGAGCCCCCGCGAAGGAGAAAGACCCATGTCGAGAGTCCTCGCCCGGCTCGGCGCGGTCCTGGTCGCCGCGTGTCTGCTGTTCACCAGCTGGTCGGCCGCGACACCGGACAAGGCGTCCGCGCTCGACCCGACCGTTGGCTACCTGATGGCGCACTTCACCGGCGAGTCGTCCACCGACCAGCAGATCTACCTCGCCCACAGCACCGACGGCCTGCGCTGGACCGACCTCAACAACGGTGGGCTCGTCCTGCGCTCCACCGTCGGCACCCGCGGCGTACGCGACCCGGCCCTGGTCCGCTCGCCCGCCGGTGACCGTTACTGGATCATCGCCACCGACCTGTGTATCGGCTGCGGACAGGACTGGTCGTCCGCCATCAACAACGGCAGCCGCAACTTCGTCGTGTGGGAGTCCACCGACCTGGTCAACTGGTCCGCGCCGTGGCTGTTGAACGTCGCCGGCGCCATCCCGGACGGACGCAACGCCTGGGCGCCGGAGGCGATCTGGAACCCGGACACCGGCGACTACGTCCTCTACTGGGCGACGAACGTGCCACTCAACGGGGTGACCAAGCATCGCATCTACTACGCGCGTACGTCGAACTTCCGCAGCGTCACGACGCCGCAGGTCTACATCAGTCGGCCGGGGAACCAGGAGATCATCGACACCCAGATCGTCGAGGTACCGTCCGGCGTCGACTCCTACCGCTACGTCCGGGCCTCGCGGGACGGCCAGATCGCCATCGAAGGCAGCAACTCCATTCTCGGCACCTGGACCAACCTCGGGAACCTGTCTGGTATCGGGTTGACGGGCTCCCAGGTCGAAGGCCCGATGTGGATGAAGTTCAACAATCGCAACGAGTGGGTGCTCTATCTCGACCAGTACGCCAGCGGACGCGGTTACCTGCCCGTCCTGAGCACCAACCCGTCCAGTGCGAGCAGCTTCCGGCTGCCGGCGTCCGGCTCGTACGCCATGGGTGGCACCAGGAAACGGCACGGTTCGATCCTCAACCTGACCGCCGCCGAACAGAGCCGGGTGCTCGCCCGCTGGCCCGCCACCGCGATCAACCGGATCCAGTCGTACAACTTCCAGGACCGGTACGTGCGGCACTACGACTACGACGCCCGTATCGACGCGAATGTCAGCCCGGCCCAGGACGGCCAGTGGCGGCTGGTGCCCGGCCTGGCCGGCTCCGGCACGGTCTCCATCCAGTCGGTCAACTACCCGGGCTACTACCTGCGCCACTACGGGTTTGACTTCCGGCTGGAAGCCAACGACGGCACCGGCACCTTCGCCGCCGACGCCACCTTCCGGCAGGTCGCCGGCCTCGCCAACTCGTCGTGGACGTCGTTCCAGTCCTACAGCCACCCGGACCGCTACCTCCGGCACTACGCCTACCTGCTCCGGCTCGACCCGATCCCCGACGCGCAGAGCCGCGCCGACGCCACCTTCCGCGTGACCGGTTGACCCTGGTCCCTGTTCAAGGAGTCCCCACTGTGGCACCACATCGACGAGTGCTGTCCGCCCTGGTGACCGCGGTGATGATGGTTGGTGTCATCGTCGTGGCGTCGTCGCCGGCCACTGCCGCGACCAGCCAGTTCCGGGGTATGAACTGGGCCGAGTTGGGTGACAACTTCAAGACCGGCCCACTCGTCGTGCAGGGCCTGAGTTCGTCCGACAGCAACGCGACGGTGCGGGCGAAGGCCAACGCGTTGTACGACGACATGGCGTCCACCCTGGGTGTCAACACGGTGCGGCTGCCCATCAACACCCACACGGTGGGGACGGCGTGGTGGGAGGCGTATCGGGGTGCCATCGACGCCGCCACCGATCGGGGCTTCAAGGTCATCCTCGCCTACTGGGAGGACGGCGCCGCCTCCGGCGGCCGGATCACGAACCTCGCCGCGTGGAACGCGATGTGGTCCACGGTCACGAACACGTACGGCTCGAATACCAACGTCTACTTCGAGCCGATGAACGAGCCGCACGGCTACAGCTCGGCGGAGTGGCGCACCGTGGCGGCGAACTGGCTCAGCTACCACTACTCGGCGGTGCCCGGCCGGGTGCTGATCGGCGGCACCGGCTTCAGCCAGGACCTGCGCGACATCTGCGCCGACAGCCGGTTCAACTCGACGCTGCTCTCCTTCCACTACTACGCCTTCTTCTACGGCGCGATGACCTACGACGCGTTCCGCAGCCACATCCAGGCCCGCCTGGGTAGCTGCGCGTCGCGGGCGGTCGCGACGGAGTTCGGCGCGCCGATGAGCGATGGCCGTAACTACGCCGACGCGGCAAGCGGCGACAACTTCGTGCGCTACATCCGGGCCATGGCCCAGGTGATGCGTGACAACCAGATGGGCGGCACGTACTGGCCGGCGCTCGGTGGCAAGCCCGGCAGCATCGGGTACGACTGGTACTCGATGTTCGCTCTCAGCGGCAGCGGCACGAACCTCAACCTGAGCGTGCGTAACACCTCCGGCGCCGAGCAGATCCGCTACGCCTGGGGCGACACCATCGGCGGCGGTCCGACGACGCCACCGCCGTCGACGGGCACCTTCTACCGGCTCACCGTGCGGCACAGCGGCAAGGCCATGGACGTCCAGCAACCCAACACCGACAACGGCGCCCGCGTCGGCCAGTACACCTACAGCGGCAGCGCCTGGCAGCAGTGGCAGTTCCAGGACGCCGGCAGCGGCTACTGGCGCATCATCAGCCGACACAGCGGCAAGTGCCTCGACGTGGTGGGCGCCTCAACCGCCGACGGCGCCGAACTCATCCAGTACACCTGCGGCACCGGCACCAACCAACAATTCCAGATGGTCACCAACGGCAACTACTTCCAACTACGCGCCCGACACAGCAACAAGTGCGTCGACGTCCCCGCCCTGTCAACCGCCGACGGCGTGATCCTCAAGCAGTACACCTGCAACACCGGCACCAACCAACAATGGTCCCGCACCACCGTCTGACGATCGACCCATGGTGGCCGCGGCCACGCCGGATTACTTGCTTGTCGGCAATCCGTCGTTGTCGAGGCGGCCGGCGAATCCGTAGCGTCGCGGCTACGGAACGCTGCCGGCGGAAGGACCCCTCGTGACCGAACTCGTCGCTCCGCAGCTCGTCGTCAACAGCAGGATGATCTACTTCGGTTGGCTGCCGGCCGACCCCGACGCGGTGGCCGCCCTGGTGCCCGACGGGCTCACGCCGGCACCCAACCACCAGGTGTTCATGAACCAGTACGTCGTCGACGACGCCGGGCAGACCTCCGGCTTCGGCGCGTACTCCCTGACGTACATCGGGCCGGACCTCGCCGGGGTCGATGCTCCCGACGGGGTCACGCCCGGCCGCTGGTGGACGCACTACTTCAACTCCAGCCCCGACGTCCGGGCGTACGCCGCCGCCCGGGGCGTGCCGGCGACCCCGGGGAAAACCACAATCGAGGTACGGGGGCGTCGGCTGACCGCGACCACCGAGGCCGACGGCGTCCCCGTGATCAGGACGACGGCCCGCGTCGGGCGCACCGGCGACGCCGTCAACCGGGGTCAGTTGCGCTACCTCACCCGCCTCGACGGCCGGCTGCACAGCGGCAACTACCCGTTCGTGGCGGAGCCGGTCGACCCGTTCGAGGTCGAGTCACTGGAGTTCCTCGCACCCGACCACCCCGTGTACGCACTGCGTCCGGCCGATCCTCTGGAAATAGTCTGGGGCTTCTACTCACCACGCGCGTCATTCGCCTACCCGGGTGGTGAATCGGTACTCGACTGAGCGACGACCCAACCGGGACATGGAACAACCCGGTGTGATGGTCAGACAGCGCGACATCAGGTCCTCATGTTGCGGTTCGCCCGCCGATGCCCTTGCTGTAGCAGCCGATTGGGTACCAGCCGACCCATGAGCCGTTGTCCCGGTACATCTGCGTCCCGCCGCATCCGACCTGGTACTGCATGCTGGCCAACTGGTAGCTCCAGCGGGTGCGCAGGCCGCTGGTCGGAGTGACGGTCAGGTTGCTGCCACCACTCTGCAGCCAGATCGACGGATCTCCGCGATAGCCCGTCGCGGTCTTCACGATGGTCCACTCCGTCTTGCAGCCCGAGGAGTAGTTCAGGTAGACCTTGCCCATGTACGCGCCGTTGGCCGGGTCGTACAGAAGCGTGGTGTTGTGCGGGGTGACGCTCTGCGTATCGCAGGACGGGTTGCCGACGGCGGGGTCGCCGCCATTGGCTGCGTGGGCGGTGGTAGGCGTCAGCAGCACCAGGGCAGCGATGCTACCGATCAAGGCTGTGCGGAACGTGATCCGACCGCGAGGGTCTGTTGGGGATCTCCTGAGCACGTCGACTCCTTCGATGGGTGCGGCGGCAGGCCGTCCGATGGCTGCCGCGCAGCCAGGTCTGTCTAGCCCGAAGGTTGTCCGTCGTCGGCCGACGACGGACAAATCGCTGACGACGGTCAATCCCATGTGCCGGGTGCCCGTACAACCTGGTCGCCACACCGCCCATCGCGCTGCCGGGCGCCGCGCTGGCTTCCAGCCCCGTCCTGCAATTGACAGGCATGCTAGTTTGGTGTCCCGCGAAGCGGAGTCTACGGGAGCACCGGGACAACCAGCGTGGGCCTTTGTCTCTACTTCGTAGCCCAGCGCGCCCTCATTTGCGCTCGGGAGGAGCTGTCGTGCCCAGGAATGTAATCGCCTTCGTGCCTCAACACACCACCACCAAATCGCGTGTCATGGCGATCGTCGACAAAGGCAACGGCCACGAACTGGATGCCATCGCGACGCTCGAGTGGCCGCACCACGCTGTCGCCATCTGCAACCTGTTGAATTCCCCGAACCGGGGCCAGGAAAGCCTATCTGGGCTCTGGCACAGTTTGCCGGCAAGCGTCCGAGCCGGGCTCGAGCAAGCAGCCCAACAGCGCGTGGACGCCACCGACGAACGGGAGTTCCTCGCCACCTGGTTCGTGAACGAAATCGACATCCCCGACCTGCCGAGAGACGGCAGCGGTATCAATTGGGCGGCGCTGTTTCCTGTCGCGCAGTGTCCTGCCGATGGGTGCGACTACTGCGACGGCTGTCCGGCGCACGCCGAACGCCGAGGCGGTGACGCCGGCAGCAACCAGTGCGGCCCTGGCGGATCGTGCCGGTGCCTGGTGGATAGCTCAGAGGACGAAGAAGAAACGTGCGTATGTCCGTCATGGGACGTCGGTCCCCGCTGGGCCGCTGCCCTCTACCAGTCGTTGACCGAGACAGCCGAGGTCCTTCTTGAACAGGCGGACGGCCTCGTGTGGGGGGTCGAAGGCCCGGCCGTCGGGTTTCCGCGCTCGTTGATCGCACAGCCGCCGGCATTCTTCGTTCGGCTCGCGGAGAGCTGCATCGATCTGTGTGCCCTGCTGGCAGGGGGCGTAAGGCCCGTGCCGCACACCATTGCTGAGCTTCTGATGCTCGACGAGGCCGCGCGCTCTTACCTTGAGAATCATGTGTCGAGTGCCGGCCTCGACGTCGACGCCATGAAGCAGGAGTTCGCACACCTCCCGGAAGGGCACGGCGATTTCGAGCTGGACGCCCTGTGGATGTTTCAGTTCACCAACTCAGACTGGGAGAAGATCGCCGAGTCCGAGACGATTTACCAGCCGTACTCCATGGACCGCATCTTCGACACGCTCCCGGAGGCCGCCCAATGGCCCCGGAACGCGGACGGCCGATGAGGTAGGTCAGGAAGCCCTCGCTCACCTGCGCCACCTCTGTGAGTCGTGCTGACCCGTCGACACGCACGTGCGCCGGCGGTGACAGCGCAGACGCTGTCACCGCCGGCGCGGCCTGTCCAACGTTGGCTATGGCAGCGGGCGGCCAAGGCGGGCGCAGGTACGGGTTCCGTAGGTTCCGCCGGTGAAGGCGGGAAACTTTACTGCGCGCGTGGGCGGGACCGGCGACGACGGGCGTGCCCGCGAGCACGGTCATGAGCAGGGCGAACAGTGCGGCCGGTCGCTTCATTGAGTTCTCCTTCATCGCAGTGTCGTCCGGTGCCCGGGACCCCCGTCAGGCTTCCCCGGGCGGCCGAACTCTTCGATGGACACTGACCGCGTGGTTCGTGTCCTGGAGTCAGGCTGGTTCGGGGCGAGGTTGTCCGACAGAGCGGTGGCACCGGACAGACAACGTCGGACGATCCTTCGGACGTCTGCGCCGGTCCGGCACGATGTCGAACCCGGCGCGGCCGGAGCGGACCGGGCACAGTGGAATCCGCAAGCCGTCGTGCGTCGGCTTTGGCGGCGACCACGGGTACGGTTTTGTTGCCCGACAGGTACGGGCAGCGGCGGCACGTCGCCGGGGCGGGAGCGGCCAGCCCGGTGGCGACGGGGCTGTGGGAGGGAGCGAGGGTGGCGCAGCGGAGAGCACTGGTGGTTCGGGGCGGATGGGAGGGGCACCAGCCGGTCAAGGCGACAGAGTTGTTCCTCCCCTTCCTCGAACGGAGCGGCTATGCCGTACGGGTGGAGGAGTCGACGGAGATCTACGCCGATGCCGCCGAGATGGCCGAGACCGACCTCGTCGTGCAGTGCATGACGATGTCGCAGATCACCCGGGATCAGGTGGCGGGGCTCAGCGCGGCGGTCATCGCCGGTACGGGCTTCACCGGCTGGCACGGCGGCATCGTGGACTCGTTCCGCGCGTCATCCGATTACCTGCACCTGGTGGGCGGCCAGTTCGCGACCCATCCGGGCCTGGCGCCGTGTGAGCGGCATGGTGGCGAGGAAGACAACTTCCTGCCGCACACGGTGCGCGTCACCGACCTCGGTCGGGAACACCCCATCACTGCCGGCATCGAGGACTTCGACCTGGTCACCGAGCAGTACTGGGTGCTGCACGACGACCTGATCGACGTACTGGCCGTGATCACCCACCCCACGCAGGCGTGGCATCCGTGGCACCGGCCGGTCACCTCACCGGCGATCTGGACCCGACGCTGGGGCGCCGGGCGCATCGTCGTGACAACCCCGGGACACAGCCTCGACGTGCTGGAGCACCCGGGCGTGCGGACCGTCATCGAGAGGGGGATGGTGTGGGCGACCCGCACCGCGTCGGCGTCGTAGGGCTCGGGTTCATCTCCCGCGCGTACCTGGACACACTCGTGAACCACCCGGAGGTGAGCATCGTCGCGGTGGCCGACCTTGATGCCTCCCGGTCGGCTGAGGTCGCCGCCACGATTCCCGCAGCCGAGGCGTTGAGTGTCGAGGGCCTGCTCGCCCGCCCGGACGTGCAGACGGTCCTCAACCTTACGATCCCCGCGGCGCACGCCGACATCTCGCTGGCCGCGATCGACGCCGGCAAGAACGTGTACGTGGAGAAGCCGCTCGCGGTCACCTTCCCGGACGGCCGCGCCATCATCGAGCGGGCCGCGTCAGCGGGCGTTCGTGTCGGCTGCGCGCCGGACACCGTCCTGGGCACGGGCACGCAGACGGCGCGGGCGGCGATCGACAGCGGGCTCATCGGGCGTCCGATGTCCGCGACGGCCGTCATGGTCACGCCGGGGCACGAGCGCTGGCATCCCAACCCCGACTTCTACTACGCCCCGGGCGGCGGTCCGCTGCTGGACATGGGGCCGTACTACATCTCGGCGCTCATCCACCTGCTCGGGCCGGTTCGCGCGGTGACCGGCGTCGCCAGCCGGCTGCGCGCCGAGCGCGTCATCGGCTCGGGCCCGCGCACCGGCCAGCGCATTCCGGTCGGGGTGGACACCCACGTCAGCGGCATCCTCGAGCACGCCAACGGTGCTCTCTCCACCGTCACCACGAGCTTCGACGGAGTCCGGACGACGGCCGCACCGATCGAGGTGCACGGGGAGGCCGGCAGCCTCGCCGTACCCGATCCGAACCACTTCGACGGTACGGTCCGTCACTTCGCGCTCGGCGGCACCGAATGGCAGGCCCTCGAAGCGCAGGCGGGTTACACCGAGGCGGCTCGGGGCATCGGTCTGATCGACCTGGTCAGATCCGACGATCAACGCCCGCCGCGGGCCGGCGGCGATGTCGCACTGCACCTCCTCGAGACGATGACCAGCCTGCTCCGGTCGGCGGCGGAAGGCCGGCGGATCGAGCTGACGACGGTGGTGCGGCGGCCGGCGCCGGTTCCGCTCACTCCGGCCGAGCAGTGGCAGGCGTCCCACGCGTACGGGCACTGAACGGGAGCCGGGCATGGCCCGACGGGGCGACTGCTGCCGTCGGGCCATGCGGCCACCGAATGGTCATCGTGGCAGGCCGAAGTGGTGGGTGAGCGCGGCGCGTAGCGTGTCGGCGTCCCCCGCCGACCAGGCGATGAAGCAGTCGGGGCGCACGAGCAGCGCGGTGGCGCTCGTGCCCTCCAGTGGCCCGGTGACCACGTCGACCCGGTCTCGCCAGGGCGCGGCGACCTCGGCGTAGGCACCCGTGGAGTCCAGCAGCAGCGGCCGCGCGGCACGGGTCAGTTCGGCGAGGCGGATCGGGCCGTGGTCGCCGTGCACGACCACGTCGGGGGCGCACCGGCCGGCCAACGGGTCGGCGGGGTCGGCGGGGTAGTGGACGTCCGCGCCGGACATCAGCGCGGCGATGTGGCCGGTCACCTCCGGCTTGCGCAGCAGTTCGGCGAAGAGATCCCGTAGGCCGGTGATCTCGTCGCCCGGGCCGGTGAGCCCCGTCTGTGCCAGGGTGGACATGACGACCCGTTCGGCGACGGGCCGACGCTCGGCTTCGTACGTGTCGAGCAGGCCCTGCGGTGCCCAGCCGCGCACCGTGGCGGCGAGCTTCCAACCCAGGTTGACGGCGTCCTGCAGACCCAGGTTGAGGCCGGGGCCGCCGATCGCGGGGTGCACGTGCGCGGCGTCGCCGACCAGCAGCACCCGGCCGGCGCGATAGCGGGCGGCGACGCGGGTGTTGCGGCCGGTCAGCCGTCGTAGGAGGCCGGGGCCGTCAGGCGCGTCGAGGGGGACGTCGGCGCCGAGTACCCGGGCGACGCTGGCGCGGAGTTCCGTCAGGTCCATGATGGTCTCGTCGCTCGGTGGCGTGTCGGGCCACTCCGTGGTGCTCAGGATCGCCGGGCGGCCGGGGAACGGGGCCCAGGCGATCAGGCCGCGTGCGGTGCGGGTGTGTTGGAACGGCGGGACGATGCCGTAGCCGGGGACGCGCAAGCCGCCGGTCTCGGGGTCGAGGGATGACGCGGGGACGGTCACGGTGGCGGTGCGGGAGACCGACCGGTCGGTGGAGACGCCCGGGAAGTCGATGCCGGCCAGCCGGCGCACCACGCTGCGGCCACCGTCGGCGCCGACGAGGAAACGGCTGGTGAGCTGCGTACCGTCGGCGAGTGTGACCTCGACCCCGTCGGGGCGTTGGTGGAGGTCGACGACCTCGTGGCCGCGGCGCAGGTCGACGCCGAGCTCGGCGGCCCGGGCGGCGAGCTCGGCCTCGAGTTGGGCCTGCGGCACGCCGAGCACGTAGTGCGGGTTCTCCGCGAGCATGGTGAGGTCCAGCGGGAACGCGCCGAAGGTGAAGGCTGGTTGGGGGACCGGCGGGGTGCTCTCGCCGCTGAGCCGCGCGTAGAGGCCGCGCCGGTCGAGCAGGCGGACGACCTGCCCGACGAGGCCGTTGGCGCGGGACTCGCCACCGGGTGCGGCGTAGCGTTCGAGGACGACGGGCTGAACGCCGGCGAGGGCCAGCTCGCAGGCGAGCATGAGGCCGTTGGGGCCGGCTCTGACGACTATGACATCGATCATGATCGTGATCCTCTCGGGGTGTGCGTCATCGCCACGGCGGGCGCGGCACGTGGCCGGTCCGCCGCGGGAGTGTGACGCGGCTTGAGACGTGGGTGAGGTGGCGCCCCCGGACGAGGGGCGCTCAGTGCGGGGGGCGGCTCAGTGCGAGGGGGCGGGGAGGCCGGCGGCGACCTGGGTGAAGGCGTCGGTGATGAGGCGATCGATCGGAGCGGGGTCGGCGTTGTCGAGATAGTGCTGCATGGCGACGGCGACGGCTGCGCTCGCGGCGGCCGCGACGAGCCTCGGATACATGTCGGTGGTGAGGTCGGTGCCGGTGCGCTCGGCGACCGCGGCGGCCAGTTCGGCCTCGGCGACCGCGGCAGCGCGCAGCCGTTCGCCCTGTAGCGCGGGCTCGGCGAGCATGGTGCGGACGCCGGCAACCCACTGGGCGTGTGCGGGCGACGGCATGGCCTCGACCTCGGGGCCGGGCGTGAACTGCTCCAGCGCGGCCCGGGTGAGCGCCGCCCAGAGCGGTTCATCGGCGGGGCGTTCGCGCAGCGCGGCGGCGGTGCGCAGGCTGCGGTCGAGGTGGCGGGAGGCGATCGCCTCCGCCTTGCTGGCGAAGTAGTTGTTGAAGGTGCGCGGGGAGACACCAACCGCCTCGGCGATGTCCTCGACGCGGACGTTGTCGTAGCCGCGTTCGGCGGTGAGGTGGATCGCGGCCCAGCCAAGCGCCGCCCGCGTCTCGGCCTTCTTGCGCTCCCGTAGCCCTGTCATGCCACCACGCTAGCACTAGTTGCGTGTCGCGCAAATATGCGTGCCACGCAAAATTACTGTCGAGCGTGCCACCTCGGCGCGCGACAGGTCGAAGCCGTGCTCGACGGCCCGTTTCGCGGTCAGGGAAAGCCGTCCGCGAACGTTGGCTTCACGACGAACACCCATCTATGGTGGGGACATGCTGTCGGTGACCTTCCGCTCGCCCGCCGCCACTGAGGTGGCGGTAGGCGGTGCTGGCCACGTGCCGATGGCGACCCGCCACAAGGCCGACATGCGGGTGCCGGTTGTCCGCGCACCGCACACCGCGCTCACGTGCAAGACGTCGAGCCCGATGCGAACCGGCCGAGGCCCACCCCGCGGAGTCGTTGCACATCCAGAACGACCGCCAGGGCGAAGCTTTCCAAGCTTCGGCCCTTTTTGTTTTTCCCGCCCCAATCCCCTTTTACGGAAGGCAGAGCATGAGCGTCGATCATCGTCATACCCCCGACCAGAGTTGGCTCGCTGACCTGCGAGCGTCCCTGGCGGACGACTTCGCCACCCAGACGGCTCGGCTGCGAGAATTGACCGAGCTCAACGCCGACACCGGCGACCCGGGGGAGGCCCACAACCAGGCCGCCCTGCTGGTGGCCACCCGCCAGAGCATCGAGCAGATCACCGGTGCGCTGAGCCGCATCAGCGACGGCACCTATGGCGCCTGCCAGAGGTGCCAGCGGAGCATCCCGGCCGAGCGGCTCGAAATCCTCCCGCACGCCCGCTTCTGCGTGCCGTGCCAGGAGAAGCAGAACAGGTGACACCAGGGGTGGCTGCCGCGCCGCCGGCGCGGCAGCCACACCGTCACGTGCTTCATCCCGCGCACCGCGCGGCGTCTCGGTCCCGGTGCCACAGCAGCTGCTACGAACGCCACGGAGCCTGACAACGCGCTACTACGACGAGATCGCCCGTGCCCACGGGGCGAGGAGGCGTTCGAGGCCGGCCATCAGGTAGAAGAGCAGCGCGCCCATCAGCGCGAGCAGGGTCAGCGCCGCGAACGCGAGTGGAGTGTCGGCGGACTGGCCGGAACTGGCGATCACCGAACCGAGCCCGGCCTCGGGGTTGATCACCTCGCCGATGGTCGCGCCGATGATGGCCAGCGAGGTCGCGACCTTCAGTCCGACGAAGACCTGCGGGAGGGCCCACGGGAGTCGTACCTTCACGAAGGTCTGCCACCACGAGGCGGAGAGGGACCGGGCGAGTTCGCCGAGTTCGTTCGGGGTCGAGGTCAGCCCGGCCATGGTCGAGACCAGGATCGGAAAGAAGCAGAGCAGCACAACCATCACGACTTTGGTTTCGTAGCCGAACCCGATCCAGACCAGGAGCAGCGGTGCGAGCGCCACCTTCGGCACCGCGTTGATTCCGGCGATCATGGGGAGGGTCATCCGCTCGACCGTCCGGGAGGCGGCGAGCATGACGGCGAGCAGGAGCCCACCCACGGCCGCGATCCCGAACCCGATGACGGTCTCCAGGAAGGTGACCATCGTCTGCTCGGCGAGGTAGCCAGGAAGCCGGACGAACGCGTCAACGACGTCCGGGGGTGCGGGCAGGAAGAACGGCTCGATGTCGAAGGCCCAGGTGGCCAGCCACCAGAGCGCGATCGCCAGCACTGCACCGAGCGCGGGCAGCCCGACGTGGGGCCAGCGTTGTGACAGCGGGAGGCGGTCAGTCACGATGATCTTCCGTCAGGACTTCTTCACGAACCTCAGGTCGACGATCTTTTCCGGGGTCAAGCCGGGCGGAATCAGGTCGGCGCCCTGGAGGACGGTGATTGTCTGCGTCACCTGCTTCTCGTCCATGAAGCCGATCGGGGCACCTGACGCCGGGCGAACGTGCGGGGACATCGCCTCGATCTCGCCCTTGCCCGCCGCCACGGCATAGGTGGGCTTCACCTTGTTGAGGATCGCCGCGGCCTCGTTCGGGTGCTCGATGCTGTACTCGAGCCCCTTGAGCAGTGCGTCGGTGAATCGCTGCACCAGGTCGGGGTCCTTCTCGATGAGTGCGGGAGTGGTGATGATCGCGTTGCCGAAAAGGTCCCGCAGGTAGTCGCTGTAGGGCAGCACCACCACCTCCTTCTTGGAGGCGGCCTGTAGCGCGTTGCGGCTGAGCAGGAATGTACCCAGCGCGTCGACCTTCCGGCTGGCCATGAGTCCGTTGAGCGCCGTGGCTTGGACGCCCTCGATCTTCACCGTCTTCGGGTCGAACCCGGCCAGCCGGGCGTAGGCCGGGAAGAGCAGCTCGGTCACCGACCCGGCGCCGGTCGCCATCGTCTTGCCCGGCAGGTCCTTCGGGGTGGTGATGTTGGTGTCCGCGGTGGTCATCACCGAGATCAGCGTCTGTTGGTGTACGGCGGCGATGGCCCGCCAGTCAGTGAACTCACCCTTACCCGCCTGAATCACGGCACCGGTGAAGTCGAGCGCACCGAACTGGACCTGACCGGACTTGAGGGCCGTCAGGTTCTGCTGATTGCCAGCGCCCTCTTTGATGTCGACCTCAATGCCGGCCTCGCCGAAATAGCCCTTCTCCTTCGCCACCCAGGCGAACGCGTCCCGACCTACAGCGCCGAACGCGGTGATGTAGGCGACCCTGTCGGTCTCCTTGCCGGTCGGGTCGCCACTGGTGTCGTCGGAACCGCCGCAGCCGGTCGCGGCAAGGGCCGCGGCGAGCAACGTCACTACCAGGGCGCGAGAGCGCTTGACCATGTGCTGCCTCCAGCTTGAGAGTCTCGGAGAAGGCGCCGGCGCGCCATGCCGACAAAGACCGCACGGGCCGGGGCTGTCCACATTGCTCTTGCCGATGAATGATCGTAGATGATGATCGCTACGACTGTCACCGGACCGATTCACGGATGCCTGTCCGTGGGCCCCTGGAAGGAGCCATTCCCGCAGCTCCCGGTCCGTGGACAGTGGACAGTCGGTACGGCAGAGTCGCGGAACCATTCGAAGGAGCACGATGTCTGATCACCCTGCCCCGTCCGCGCGGGCCCGCGCCCTGGTCCGCGGTGCCTACGACACGCACGTCCACGTGGCCCCTGACGTCATGGCGCGCCGGATCGACGATGTCGATCTGGCGTACCGGTGTGCCGAGGTCGGGCTCGCCGGCTTCGTCCTCAAGTCCCACTACGTGGCCACTGCCGAGCGGGCGGCCGTCGTCCGCAAGGTGGTCCCCGCCGTCGACACGCTCGGCGCGATCACCCTCAACGGTGCCATGGGCGGCATCAACCCGGTCGCCGTTGAGGTCGCGGCACGGCAGGGCGCGCGCATCGTGTGGATGCCGACGGTGGACTCCGGAAACCAGCGGCGTAACACCGCCACCGACCTGCCGGGTGCCACACCAGCGATGTGGGGGGCGTTCCAAGCCGACCTGCACAGTCAGGGCATCGTGCCGGAGCCGGTCGAGGTCGTCGATGACGAAGGGCGCGTTCTCGAGCGGGTACGCCAGGTGCTGCGGGTGATAGCCCGGCACGACATCACACTCGCCACCGGACACCTGAGCGGCGACGAGATCGTCGCCGTCGTCCGGGCCGCCCGCGAAGAGGGCGTACGCCGGATCGTGGTCACCCATCCCGAGTTCACCTCCCAGCGGCTGCCGGCCGAGCAGCAGCGGGAGTTGGCCGAGGCAGGTGCCCTGTTGGAACGCTGCTTCACCACCCCGCACTCGGGCAAGGTCGCCTGGGTGGAGCTGTTCGACACCATCCGGGCGGTCGGCCCGGCGCACTCCGTCCTCTCCAGCGACCTCGGGCAACCCTTCAACCCGCCGGTCGAGGACGGTCTGGCGCTCTTCGCCGACCGCCTGCTCGACGCCGGCTTCACCGATGAGGAGATTCACGTCATGGCTGTGGTCAACTCCCGTCGTCTGGCGATGCCCAAGGCGTCGGTGCCGGCATGAGCGCGCGGCGAATGCTCGTGGTGGGTGCCCACTCGGCCGACTTCGTCTGGCGGGCCGCGGGGGCGATCGCCAAACACACCGTGGCGGGTGGTGAGGCCGTCGTGCTGGCACTCTCCTACGGAGAACGGGGCGAGTCCGGCGAGCTCTGGAAAGACCCGAACCAGACGGTGGAGAACGTCAAGCGGCTGCGGCACGCGGAGGCGGAGCGCGCCGCCGCCGCGGTCGGCGCCCGTCTGGAGACGTTCGATCTCGGCGACTACCCGTTGCGGATCAGGGACGAGGACATCGACCGTCTGGCCGCGCTGATGCGGGAGTACGCGCCGCACGTGGTGCTCACCCACCCGGACCGCGACCCGTTCAACCCGGATCACCCGGTGGCGCACAGCGCAGTGGCGACCGCCCGGCAGCTCACCGCGGGAGCCGGGGTGTCCAGCAGCTTCCGGACCGCCCCGCCCTCGGAGTTCCTGGTCTTCGAACCGCACCAGCCCGAGCTGTGTGGGTTCGTCCCCACCGTCTTCGTCGACATCACCGATGTGATGGCGGCCAAGCAGGAGGCGATGGCGTCGATGGGCGCCCAGGGCTACCTGCGCGACTACTACACGCAGCGGGCCGATCAGCGTGGTAACCACGCCCGCCGGGTGACCGGCGACCCCGGCATTCGGCAGGCCGAGGCGTTCCAGCGATTGATCCCGAACGTGGTGGGGGCACTGTGAGCGAGCTTCGTGACGTGGCGGTCGTCGAACCGGATGTGATCGAGGCATTGGCTGCCGGCGGGGTGGCGACCGTCTACGAGGCCGCCGGCCGGTCCGGCCTGCTCGACGTCGACCTTGTCCAGATCGTTCCGGGCACCCGGGTCGCCGGAGTGGCCCGGACCGTCCGCTGCGGTCAGGACGACAACCGGGCCGTGCACGAGGCGATGACGCTGGTACGCCCCGGTGACGTGCTCGTGCTCACCATGCCCGAGCCCGCCCCGGTAGCCCTGATCGGTGAGCTGCTGGCCACCCAGGCCAAGGTCGCAGGCGCGGCGGGCCTGCTGGTGGACGCGGCGGTACGCGACGTGGACGAGCTCCGCGAACTCGGGCTGCCGATCTGGGCCCGATGGCGACGGGTTCGAGGCGCGACCAAGCGTACGCGGGGATCGCTCGACGTCGCGGTCCACGTGGGTGGGACGACCGTCAACCCGGGAGACGTGGTGGTGCTCGACGCCGACGGTGCCGTGGTCGTGGCGCGGGGGAGTGCGGCCGAGGTGGCCGCCGCGACGCGGAGTCGGATCGAGAAGGAGACCCGGCTACGGGCCCGACTGGATGCCGGTGAGTTCAGCTACGACCTGCACGGGTTGCGGGCGCAGGACGAGGCCGCCGGTTGAGCAGGAGTCGCCGGTCGTCGAGCGCCGAACAGCAGCAGAAGCAGAAGTCCGGCAAGGGTTGAGTGCTCCGGCTTTCATCCAGTGAAAGCGTCAGTCCCCGCCGTGGGCACCACACGCGATGATGCGACTCCATCGACGTCCGTGCGCAGGGAGGTCCGGTCGTATGGCATTCGCGCGTAACCAGTGGTATGTGGCGGCCTACGGCAGTGAGGTCGGGCGAAGCCTGCTCGCCCGCACGGTGCTCGGTGAGCCGCTGGTGCTGTACCGCACCGGTGCCGGGAAGGCGGTGGCGCTCGCCGACCGGTGCGTACACCGGCGCTTCCCACTGTCGGAGAGCCGGCTCGACGGCGACACGATCGTCTGCGGCTACCACGGCTTCACCTACGATCCCACCGGCGCGTGTGTCTTCGTACCCGGTCAACAGCGCATCCCGCGCACCGCGCGGGTGGTCTCGTTCCCGGTGGTCGAACAGGATTCCTTCATCTGGGTCTGGATCGGCGACCTGGACCGGGCCGACCCGGCCACGATTCCCCGCGCACCCTGGCTCGCTGACCCGCGCTACGCGGTGGTGCGGGGCATGGCACCGCTGAACGCGCGGTACGGCCTGCTGGTGGACAACCTCCTGGACCTGTCCCACGAGACCTATCTGCACGGCGGTTACATCGGCACGCCCGAGGTGGCGAACACCCCGATCACCACCGAGGTGGACGAGGACCGGGGGATCGTCTACGTCAGTCGGCACATGGACGACGCCGAGTGCCCGCCGTTCTACGCGCGCTCCACCGGGATCCAGGGCCGGATCACCCGGTGGCAGGACATCGAGTACCACCCGCCCTGCCTCTACCTCCTGCACAGCCGCATCGCGCCGCAGGGTGTCTATCCGCCCGCCGAGGGCGAGGACAACGAGGCGTTCCACGCCGAGATCGTGTACGCCATCACCCCGTCGACGGAGCACACCACCTATGACTTCTGGGCCGTCGCTCGCGACTTCGCGATCGACGACGAGTCGGTCAGCGAATATCTCCACCACAGCAACCACACCGTGGTGATGCAGGACGTCACCGCGCTCAACATCCTGGAGCAGGTGATCGAGACCGAGCCGGACCGGTATCAGGAGCTGAGCATCAACATCGACACCGGTGGCCTGGCCGCCCGGCGGCTGTTGGCCCGGATGGTCGAGTCGGGAACGGTGGGAGCGACGCGGTGAGTTCCCGGGCGGGCACCGCGTCCGGGGGCCGGGTCTACCGGATCCACTGGGTGCCGGGCACCGACACCCTGCGGGGGATCTGCCACTGTGGGGCCGAACGCCTCGCCGAGGACCCGATCGAGTTGTGGGAGTGGCTGCTCGCCCACCCGCAGGGCCACCAGGGCGAAGCCGCGCCGGCACCCGCGTCGGCACCCGCGTCGGCACCCGCGTCGGCACCCGGGCCGGCGCTGCGGCTGGCGATGCGCGGGTGACGGTGGACGCGCTGACCGGTGCGGAACTGGTCGTCACGGGCCGCGATCAGGTGGCCGCCGAGACCGTGGCGATCGGTCTGTGTCGCCCCGACGGCGGCGACCTGCCCGAGTGGACACCCGGCGCGCACATCGACGTGGAGTTGAGCGCCGGGCTGGTCCGGCAGTACTCCCTCTGCGGCGACCCGGCGAACCGGTCCGTCCTGCGGATCGCGGTGCAGCGTGAACCGAACGGACGCGGTGGTTCCCGGCTGGTGCACGAGCGGCTCACCGTCGGCGCGACCGTCCGGGTGAGCGGCCCGCGCAACACCTTCCCGCTGGTCCCGGCGCGGCGTTATCTCTTCGTCGCCGGTGGCATCGGTATCACTCCCATCGCACCGATGGTGGCCGCCGCCGATGCCGCGGGCGCGCAATGGCGGCTGGTCTATGGAGGACGCAGCCGCGCCACCATGGCCTTCGCCACCACCCTGCGGGAGAGGTACGGCGACCGGGTGAGCCTGCACCCGCAAGACGAGACCGGGTTGCTCGACCTGGCCGGGTTGCTGGGCCGGCCCGGCACCGGGCTCGTCTACTGCTGCGGCCCGGAGTCGCTGATCACCGCGGTGGAGGCGCACTGCCGCGGCTGGCCCCCGGGTTGCCTGCACGTCGAGCGGTTCACCGCGCGGGGCGACACCGGCGCGCCGGAGACGACGATCGAGGTCGAGCTCGCGCTCTCCGGGCGGACGGTGACCGTGCCGCCGGGCACGCCGATCCTGCAGGCGGTGGAGGAGGCCGGTGTGCAGGTCCTCTCGTCCTGCCGGGAGGGCACCTGCGGCACCTGCGAGACCCCGGTGCTCGCCGGCGTCCCCGAGCATCGCGACAGCCTGCTCACCGCGCAGGAGCGGGCCGCCGGGGACACCATGATGATCTGCGTCTCCCGGGCCTGTACGCCCCGACTCGTGCTGGAGCTGTGAGCGCCCGGCGCGGGCGGGGATGATGACGGGGTGCGCGCAGAACCCGGGCGGTCGGTGACGAGCAAGGTGCTGGCACTGCTCGACGCGTTCAGCCCAGCCACGCCGGCGTTGACCCTGAGTGAGTTGGCGCGGCGCACCGGGCTGCCACTGCCCACCGTGCACCGACGCGCCGCGGAGCTGGTCGCGTGGGGGGCGCTGGAGCGCGGCGACGACGGCCGGTACAGGATCGGTCTGCGGCTGTGGGAGGTGGGCTCGCTCGCCCCGAGGGGCCTGGGGTTGCGGGAGCTGGCCCTGCCGATCATGGAGGACCTGTACGAGGTGACCCACGAGAACGTCCAGCTCGCCGTCCGGCAGGACCTCGAACTCGTCTTCATCGAACGGATCGCCGGGCGGCACGCGGTGCCCGTGCTCACCCGGGTCGGGGGTCGCTTCGCGCTGCACGCCACCGGCGTCGGGCTGGTCCTGCTCGCGTACTCGCCCGCCGAGGTTCAGGAGCAGGTGCTGGCCGCGCCGCTGGAGCGCTACACCGACCTGACCATCACCGACCCCACGCGGCTGCGTCGCTGCCTCGCCGAGGTCCGCCGGGTCGGGTACGCGGTCAGCGACCGTCAGGTCACCATGGATGCCCTCTCGGTGGCCGCACCGATCCGCGTACCGGACGGTGTGGTGGCGGCGATCTCGCTGGTGGTCGCCCACGACCGGGCGGACCCGGTGGCGTTGGCCCCGCTGGTCCAGGCTGCGGGACGGGCGGTCTCCCGGGCGTTGGAGGGCGGACCGCCGGTCGCCCGCCGCGGATAGACAGACTACAAATCGTTGACGCCCGATCAAATTCTGCATTACGTTGCCGGTGCGCGTGTTACTCCCACCTTCGTGCGCGGAACAGCATCGACGAAAGGGAGCACCCCATGTCACTGGACGGCAAAGCCGCCATCGTCACCGGCGCCGGCCGTGGTCTCGGCCTCGCCTACGCGCAGGAGTTGGCGCGGCGGGGCGCGTCGGTCGTGGTCAACGACGTCGACGCCGAGGCCACCGCCGACGCCGTGGCGGCGATCCAGACGTCCGGCGGCCGGGCCGTCGCGGTGGTCGCACCGGTCGGCCCGACCGAGACCGCGAAGGAACTCGTCAGCACAGCGGTCGAGCACTTCGGGCGGCTGGACATCCTCGTCACCAACGCCGGGGTCCTGCGCGACACCGTGCTGTGGAAGATGAGCGACGACGACTTCGACACCGTCATCAACGTGCACCTGCGCGGCACGTTCACCACCGTGCGCGAGGCGGTGCAGCACATGCGCCAGGCCGGCGAGGGCGGGCGGATCATCTGCGTCGGGTCACCCACCGGGCAGCGGGGCACCTTCGGCCAGACCAACTACGCGGCCGCCAAGGCGGGCATCGTCGGCATGGTCCGCACCTGGGCCCTCGAACTCGCGCGCGCCGGCATCACCGCCAACACCGTCGTTCCGGTCGCCGCGACCGCGATGACCGCCACCGTCCCCTACTTCGCCGCGGCGGTGCGCGCCGAGGCGAACGGCGAGCCGATGCCGGCGTTCTTCCGACACGATCTGGGGTTCGGCACGGCGGACGACGTGGCCGGGCTGGTGGCCTTCCTCGGCTCCGACGCGGCGGCCTCGGTGACCGGACAGGTGATCGGTGTCGGTGGGGACCGCCTCCAGATCTGGACCCACCCGGAGGCGGCGCTGACCGCGTACCGCGAGGGCGGCTGGACGTACGACGCGCTCGTGGACGCCTGGCCGAGCACGTTCGCCGGTGCCGCCCAGAGCGTCGGTGAACGCTTCCCGAGACTCCCCGAGGAGTTCGAGCCCGTGACGTCCTGACCCGCCCGACGAAGGTTGGCCCCATGTACCAGCCCGCGATCGACCTCGACGACCTCACGGCGATCGACATGCACGTGCACATCGAGGTCGACGAGCACGGTCACACCTCACTGCCCGAGCCGCTCGTCGCGGCGGCATCGGCGTACTTCCGGACGGACGGCCCACGGCCGGCGGTCGACGCGGTGGCGCAGTACTACCGCGATCGGCGGATGGCCGCCGTCGTCTTCACCGTGGACGCGCGCACGCACCTCAAGCATCAGCCACTGTCGAGCACCGAGATCGCCCGCGCGGCGGCCGAGCACGCCGACGTACTCATCCCGTTCGGGTCGGTCGACCCGCGCACCGGGCAAGCGGCGCTCGAACTCGCCGACCGCCTGATCCACGAGGAGGGGGTACGCGGCTTCAAGTTCCACCCCACCGTGCAGGGCTTCGACCCCAGCCACGAGGAGTACGCCCCGCTGTGGGGCCTGCTGGAGCGCGCGGGCGTCCCGGCGCTCTTCCACACCGGGCAGACCGGCATCGGCGCGGGTACGCCGGGCGGCTACGGTCTGCGGCTCGGCCTGTCGAACCCGATCCTGCTCGACCCGATCGCGGCCGACTTCCCCGACCTGCAGATCATCATGGCCCACCCGTCGGTGCCCTGGCAGGACGAGGCGTTGTCGGTGGCCACGCACAAACACAACACCTGGATCGACCTGTCCGGCTGGAGCCCGAAGTACTTCCCGGCCGAGTTGGTGCGCTACGCCAACTCGGTGTTGAAGCGACGGGTGCTCTTCGGCACCGACTACCCGATGCTCACCCCCGATCGGTGGCTGCGTGACGTGCAGGCGACCGACCTCAAGCCGGACGTGCTCCCGGGCATCCTGAAGGACAACGCGGCCCGACTGCTGGGCCTGGCCCGGTGACGACGAGAGGAAACGCCATGACGACGACCATCACCTACGAGCGGCTCGGCGACCTCGCCGGCACCGACCTCGGTTACACCGAATACCGCACTGTCATCCAGGACCAGGTGGACCTGTTCGCGGACGCCACGGATGACCACCAGTGGATCCACGTCGACCCGGAACGGGCGAAGACCGGCCCGTTCGGCGCGCCGATCGCGCACGGCTTCCTCACCCTCTCCCTCGCTGTTCCCTTCTGGACCGAGCTGCTGGAGGTCAAGGGCGTCACCACGAAGGTGAACTACGGCCTCGACAAGGTGCGCTTCCCCGCGCCGGTCGTGGTCGGCGCGCGGGTGCGCATGCGGGCCACCGTCGTCGAGGTCGTCGAGGTCCACGGCGGCTACCAGATCGCTGTCGACCAGACGATCGAGATCGAGGGCGGCGCCAAGCCGGCCGTCGTCGCCCGAGGGCTGTACCGCTTCTACGCCTGAGCCCGAGGGCATCCGTCGAGCCGGGCGAGCACACCACCTCCACCCCCGGGAGAATGATGATGCAGCAGCACGGAATCGGCGCCTGGGTGGCCAAGCGCCGACTCAAGTCCCCGGACCAGGTCGCGATCATCCACGGCGACCGGCCGCCCGTGACGTACGCACAGTTCGCCGACGCCGCCGACCGCATCTCGGCGGTGTTGCGGGAGCGGGGCGTCGGCAAGGGTGACGCCGTCGCCTACCTGGGCGAGAACAGCCCCGAACTCCTCCTGGTGATGTTCGGGGCGGCGCAGGTGGGGGCCGTCTTCGTGCCGGTCAACACCCGGCTCGCCGCACCCGAGATCGCCCACGTCCTCACCGACTGCGGCGCGCGGGTGCTGATCCACGACCCGGACTTCGCGGTGCCGGTGGCCGCCGCCACGGCGACCGCCCGGACCCCGCACGTCGTCGTCAACGGCGAGGGCACCGCGGACCGGCCCGGGCTGGCCCACCTGACGCGGGCCGTCGCCACCACGTTCACCGACCCCGTCGACACCACCCACCGGGATCCGGCGGCGATCATCTACACCTCGGGTACGACCGGTCGGGCCAAGGGCGCGGTGCTGACCCACGGCAACCTCACCTGGGTGGCGATCAACTGTGTGGTCGACTACGACGTCGTCTCCACCGACGTCGCGCTGATGATCTCGCCACTGTTCCACGTCGCCTCGCTCGGGATGGGCGCCCTGCCCGTCATCCTCAAGGGCGCCACGATGGTCATCGAGAAGGGCTTCGAACCGGGTCGCGCGCTCGCGCAGATCGAGCGGCACGGCGTCACCATGCTCAGCGGTGTGCCGACCACCTACCAACTGATGGCCGACCATCCGGCCTGGGCGACGACCGACCTGTCGACGCTGACGAAGCTCACCTGCGGAGGTTCGGCGGTGCCGGCCCGCATCCTCAACGCGTACGAGGCGCGCGGCCTGTCGTTCTCGCAGGGTTACGGCATGACCGAGGCCGCGCCGGGCGTCACCGCGTTGCCGCCGGCGATGACCCGTGTCAAGCAGGGCAGTGTCGGTCTGCCGCACTTCTTCACCGACGTGCGGATCACCGATCCGACCGGTGCGGTGGTGCCCACCGGCGCCGTCGGTGAGATCGAGGTGGCCGGGCCCAACGTCTTCCCCGGCTACCACGGTCTCCCGGAGGCGACCGCCGAGGCGTTCACGGCCGACGGGTGGTTCCGCTCCGGCGACCTCGGCCACCTGGACGCCGACGGCTACCTCTACATCTCCGGCCGCCTCAAGGACATGATCATATCGGGGGGCGAGAACATCTACCCGCTCGAACTGGAGCAGCTGCTCACCGAGATCGACGGGGTGACCTCGGCGGCGGTCATCGGCGTGCCCGACGAGCGGTGGGGCGAGGTGCCGTGGGCGATCGTGACCGTACGAAAGGGGGCGTCCGTGGACACCGCCACCGTCCGGGCCCGCCTCGACGGCAGGATCGCCCGCTACAAGCTCCCGAAGAACGTCGTCATCGTGGACGAGTTGCCCCGGACGGCGTCGGGGAAGGTGCGGAAGGCCGATCTGCGGACCCGCTTCGGCGCCTAGCCGCAGGTCGGGCCGCGACGAGGTCGGCGAACTCTGCCGCAGACGCCTCCGCCAGCCTCTCGTGCATCCGACGGTAGGTCTGCACCGATCTCGTGGCGGGCCACTGCGCGTCCATGAACTCGGCCGGCAGCCTCGGGTCGGCGCGCAGCAGCGCGAGCCAGTCCGCCACCAGCATCGTCCGTACGGTCAGGGCGCTCGGCGCCATCGCCGCCGCGTGCGGGTCGTCCCAGACGTCGATGAAGGCGAGGTGCGCACGCCGGATCGCCTCGATGTCCCACGCGGCACGCACGCTCTCAGCGATCGGGAACCCGGCCAGTTCGCGGGCGTGGAAGGCGATCACCGTGTTGGGCGCGAGGTCCTGCCGCAGCGGCTCCAACGATCCGGCGAGGTCGACCTCGCCCGGCGCGAGCCAGAGGCCGTCCCGGATCGGCGCGAAGCCCTCCCAGGTGAGGGTCGAGCGCAGCCGGTGCCGCAGCATCCGCTGACCCTCCGGGATCGAGAAGGTGACCAGGGTCCACCCGCTGCCCTGCGGGTCGAAGGGCCGCGGCCCGCGAACGCGGGACTTCGCCTCGCGCAGCACCGCGACACCGTGCTCGGTCAGCGAGAACAGCGTCTCCCGCCCGCTGCGGCTGCGAGCGAGCACGCCGCTGTGCACGAGACGGTCGAGGGTCGCGCGGGTGGCCGGCGCGGCGACGTCCGCACCTTCCAGCACGGTGATCAGGACGCTCGCCCGGATCGGGCCCGTTGCGCCATCGACGACATGCTCGCCGAAGAAGGCGAGCAACAACTGCTTCGGCTGACGACTACCCACAGCCCTTCCCTTCGGCGAACTCGTTGGCTGACCGCCGATCACCCCGCCGCCCGCGGGGCCGCAGCCTGCCCGCGTTTGGCGCGCTGGATCTGGTCGTAGACGTGCGTCCGCAGTTCCGTGAAACGGGGCAGGGCGCGGGTCGTGATCTGATCGCGCTCCGGCGGCAGGTCGATCGCGAGGTCCTCCTGGACCCAGGTCGGCGACGTGGACAATACTAGGACCCGCTCACCGAGATACACCGACTCGTCGATGTCGTGAGTGACGAAGAGAACCGAGATGGTGCGGCTGCTGTGCAACTCGCGAACCAGGTCCTCCAGGTCGGCCCGGGTCTGCGCGTCCACCGCCGCGAATGGCTCATCCATGATCAGGACGTCGGGCTGATAGGCGATCGCCCGTGCGATCGCCACCCGCTGTTGCATCCCCCCGGAGAGCTGCCAGGGGTGGCTCCGCGCGGCGTGCGCGAGACCCACCGCCTCGAGCGCGTCGACGACCAGCTTGTCCCGGGCCGCGCGGGAGAGCTTCTTGTGCCGCAGCGGAAGCTCGACGTTCGCGCGGACGGTCAGCCAGGGGTAGAGGCTGCGACCGTACTCCTGGAACACGACGGCCATGGCCGGGCTGGGCCCGGTCACCGGCGCGCCGTCCATCTCGACCAGGCCGCTGGTCGGCCGCAGCAGGCCGGCGAGGCACTTCAGGAGAGTGGTCTTGCCGCAACCGGACGGTCCGACGATGCAGACGAGCTCACCGGCGTCCATCGTGAAGCTGATGTCACCGATCGCCTCGACGTCGCCGGTGGCGGACTCGTAGACCTTCCGCAGGTGCTCCACCCGCAGCAGGGTGCGCCGATCAGGCACGGTTGACCTCCCTGATTCCGTGGTACCAGCGCAGCACGCGCCGCTCGACGAGACCGAAAGCTACGGCGAGGAAGACGCCGACGAGACCGAGAAGCAGGATGCCGCTCCACATCTCGGCGATCAGGTAGTTGCGCTGGAAGTAGGCGATCCGGTAGCCGAGGCCGGAGGAGGACGCGAACATCTCGGAGATGACCATCAGGATCAACGCGACCGAGAGGGCCTGGCGAACCCCGGCCATGATCCGCGGGCTGGCGGCCGGAAGTACGAGGAACCGGAGGCGCTCCCACCAGGAGACCTGGAACGAACGCGCGGTCTCCGTCATGACGCTGTCCGTCCCCCGCACACCCTCGATCGTGTTCAACAGGATCGGCCAGACCGCACCAGAGACGATCACGACCACCTTCATGGTGTCGGTGATCCCGAGCAGGAGCATCACCACCGGAATCAGCACCGGTGGTGGGATGGCCCGGAGGAACTCCAGCAGCGGCTCGAGGAGTTCCCGCAACCAGTGGGTCAGGCCGATGACGGTGCCGGCGGCGATGCCGAGCACGATCGACGCGGCGACGCCCAGGCCGAGGCGGGCCAGGCTCGGCAGCACGTCCTCGACGAACGCCGGGCCGACCCACGTCTCCCGGAAAGCCTCGGCGATGGTCAACGGGTCCGGGAAGAACCGGCTCGTCGTTCTCGTCGCCACCAGGCCCCAGACCACCAGGAGCAGCGTCGGCAGCCCCAGCGGGTAGAGGAGGCCCGCCGCGATCCGGGATCCGACCGTCCGGCGGCGCGGCCTGGTGGCGATCGGCCCGGTGTACGCGGTCACAGCGGCTCCTCTCCTCGTACGGACTGGTGCCACGACAGCACCCGACGCTCGATGAACCGGAAGACGATGTTCACCACGAGCCCGAGCAGGCCGGTGACCACGACCAGCGCGTACAGGCCGGCGGCGTCTCCGGCGGACCGGGACAGCTCGATCATGCGCCCGAGGCCGGGGTTGCCGATCACCATCTCGGCGGTGATGGCGAGGATGAGCGCGACCGCCGCCGCGAGCCGCAGGCCCGTCATGAGATACGGCAGGGTGGTCGGCAGGACGAGGTGCGACAACTGCTCCCGCCGGGTCAGCCCGAAACTGCGGGCGGTGTCGCGGGCTACCGCGTCGACGTCGGCGACGCCGTAGATCACCTGCACGAACACCTGCCAGAACGACGCGTAGACGATGATGACGAGGGCGGCCTGCCGTTGGATGCCGAACATCAGCACGGCGAGTGGGATGAGAGCCACCGACGGGATCGGTCGCAGGAACTCGACGACCGTGTGGGTCGCGCGCCGCAGGAACGGCACCAACCCGACGATCGTGCCGAGGACCACGGCGGCGACCGTCGCCACCGTCAGGCCGATCGCCCAGGACGTCATGGTGCTGCCCAGCCGCCGCCAGAACGCCAGGTCGACGAGCTGCTCGAACAGCCGCGCCAGCACGTCCGTCACGTACGGCAGGTACAACGGGTTGAGCAGGCCCAGTGTCGGGATCAGCTGCCAGACGACGAGGAACCCGGTCAGGCCGACGACGCCCAGGATCGCTTTGCGTAACGCGCGCAGGCGTCGGGCGGAGAACACGCGCATGGCACTCCCGTCGTCACGCGGGCGGCGAGGCCCTCCCTGGTCCGGGCCAGGGAGGGCGCGATCGCGCCAGCTACTTCTGCTGGATGAGACGGTCGAAGTCGGGTTGCTTGTCGAGCACCTTGTACTTCTGCGCGAGCTCGGCGAGCGTCTGCAGGCTCGACCGGTCGACGTCCCAACCGAAGGCGGGCAGCCGCACCGACTCGGCCACCGGCGGGGGCAGTTCCAGGTTGTCCTTGATGGCCTGTCGGACGGCCGCCTCGTTGGCGGGGTCGTTGGCCCACTGCAACGTCTTCTTCATCGCGGCCGTGAAGTCCTCGATGAGCTTGGCGTCCTTCTCCGTGCGTTCCTTGGTGGTGATGGTGGTGAGCGTGGCCAGGCCCGGCACCACCGCCTGGTAGGGCGCGACGATGAACGTGTCACCGCGGCCCTTCAACTGCGTGACGAAGGGTTCGGGAACCCAGGCGGCGTCGATGTTGCCCGACTCGAGTTGGGCCGGGGCGTCCGGGAAGGCGACCTCGACGAACTTGATCTTCGATGGATCGCCGCCGTCCTTCTCGACCGCCGCCATGATCGTCACGTCACCGGCGGCGCCGAGGCTGTTGACCGCGACCCGCTTGCCCGCCAGGTCGGCCGGTCGCTTGATGCCGGACTTCGCCGAGGCCACCACGGCGTTGATGTCGTCGCCGTCGGCGTACGAGGAGGCGTAGTTGCCGATGATGACGACGCCGAGATCCCGCAGGTCGGCGCGGAAGGGGCCGAAGGGTTGGCCGATCGCGAAGTCGATGTCACCGTTCAGGAGCGCGGGGATGGCCTGCGCGCCGCCCTGGGCGGGCAGCACCTCGACCTGGAGCCCGCGCTCGGCGAAGATGCCCGCCTTGATGCCGCCCCACAGCGCGGCGGTCTCGGTGATGGGCAGCGCCGCGACCCGGACCTTGCGGGACTCGCCCGAGGTCGGTTCGGACGGCGCGGTCGCGTCGGAGTCGGTACATCCGGTGAGGGCGATCGCGGTAGCGGCGATCAGCCCGAGAGCCATGACCTTCTTCATTGACGAGGCCCTTCCTGGGCGGGGGTGGTGGGTGCGTCGGAAGTCGGCGGATGCCTCGGATCTGCAGGTGGACTACCGCTGCGTGGGGGCGCACGCCGCTGTGTTGGCCATGGTCAGTCACCCCGGCATTGAAAGTCAATAATTTCTGACGCCCGTCATGAATAAGTTGAACAACGCGACGTCGCGCCGGCTCCCGCTCAGACCTCGGGCAGGCCCACGTAGTTCTCCGACAGGCTCGTGGCGTACGCGGCGGAGGTGGCGACGTAGCGCAGCGTCGCGGTCTGCAACTTCGTCTCGTACGGGTCGTCGCGCTCCAGCCGGTGCAGCATCGAGGTCATCCACCAGGAGAAGTGCTGGGCCCGCCAGACCCGGCGCAACGCGGTCGCCGAGTAGCTCTCCAGCAGGTCGGTGTGGCCCTCGTCGTACCACGCGGCGAAGGCGTCGCCGAGCAGCGCGACGTCGGCGAGGGCCAGGTTCATGCCCTTCGCGCCGGTGGGCGGGACGATGTGGACGGCGTCCCCGGCCAGGAACAGCCGCTCCCACTGCATCGGCTCGACGACGAAGCTGCGCATTGGCGTGATGGACTTCTCCAGGATCGGCCCCTCGTTGAGCGACCATCCCGGCACCGTCTCCAACCGCGCCCGCAGCTCCGCCCAGATCCGCTCGTCCGGCCACTCGGCGATGTCCTCGTCCGGCGCGACCTGGAGATACAGCCGGGAGATCTCCGGGGAGCGCATGCTGTAGAGGGCGAAACCGCGTTCGTGGTTGGCGTAGATCAGCTCGTCCACCGCCGGCGGTGCGGCGGCGAGGACACCCAACCAGGCGAAGGGGTACGCCCGCTCGTAGGTGGTCAGCACTCCCTCGGGCACCGCGGCGCGACTCACCCCGTGGAACCCGTCGCAGCCGGCCACGAAGTCGCACCGCAGCTCCTCGTCGCGGCCGTCGCGTCGGAAGTGGACGGTTGGCGAGTCCGAGTCGAGGCCGTCCAGACGTACGACGTCGGCCTCGAAGAGGATCGACCCGCCGGCGGCGAGCCGGGCGGCGATCAGGTCCTTGACCACCTCCTGCTGTCCGTACACGGTGATCGCCCGCCCGGTCAGGTCCGCCATCGGCACCCGGTGCGACTCACCGGCGAAGCGCAGCTCGATGCCCTCGTGGCGCATCCCCTCCCGTTGCAGCCGCGCGCCGACGCCACTGCGGCAGAGCAGGTCGACCGAGCCCTGTTCGAGGACGCCCGCCCGGAGCCGATGCTCGACGTAGTCACGGCTGCGGCTCTCCAGCACCACCGAATCGATTCCGCGCAGGTGCAGCAGGTGCGACAGCATGAGCCCCGCCGGCCCGGCGCCGACGATGCCGACCTGGGTACGCATCTCCGGCATGCTCCACTCCTTCCGGTGTCAGAACGGGTACCGCGCGATGTCGCCCCGCACGGTGAGCCACTGGGTCTCGGTGAACGCCTCGACGTTCGCGGCCGGCCCGCCGAACCGGGCGCCGGTGCCGGACGCCCCCACCCCACCGAACGGCGCGACCGCCTCGTCGCTCACCGTCTGATCGTTGATGTGCACGATCCCGCTGGGGATCCGGTCAGCGAGAGCCATCGCCCTCATCACGTCGCGGCTCAGGATGCCCAGCGACAGGCCGTACTCGGTCTGCCGGGCCAACTGCACGACCTCGTCCTGGTCCGCGAAGGTGATCACCGGCGCGACCGGGCCGAAGACCTCCTCGGCGTACGCCGGGGTGGTGGGGGTGACGTCGGTGAGCACCGTGGGTCGGTAGAACAACCCCTCGTACGTGCCCCCGGCCGCCAACCGGGCGCCCGCGTCGACGCTCGACGTGACCAGCGCATGGATCTTGTCGCGCTGGCGCTCGTCGATGATCGGTCCGAGTGCCACCTGCTCCTTGGCCGGGTCGCCGACCGGCAGGTGGTTCGCCTTCTCGGCCAGTAGCTCGACGTACCGCTCGGACAGGCTCTCGTGCACCAGGTGCCGGCCGGTGGTCATGCAGATCTGGCCCTGGTGCAGGAACGACCCCCAGGCGGCGGCGGACACCGCGAGGTCCAGGTCGGCGTCGTCCAGCACGATCAGCGCGGAGTTGCCACCGAGTTCGAGATGCGCACGCTTGAGGTGGCGGGCCGCCGCCTCGCCGACCGAGCGGCCGGCGGCGGTCGAACCGGTGAAGCTGACCACCCGTACGTTCGGGTCGGCCACCAGCGCCTCGCCGACCTCGGCCCCGCCGGGGAGGACGTGCAGCAGCCCGGCGGGCAGGCCGGCCTCCTCGAAGACCCGGGCGATCGAGACACCACCGCAGACCGCGGTGCGCGGATCGGGCTTGAGCACCACCGCGTTGCCCAGCGCCAGCGCCGGGGCGACCGAGCGGATGGCCAGGATGAGCGGGAAGTTGAACGGCGCGATGACGCCGACGACGCCGACGGGTAACCGGCGCGCCAGGCTGAGCCTCGGTTGGGCGCTCGGGATGATCTCGCCGAGCGGGTGCGAGGCGAGCGCCGCCGCCTCGTAGCACTCCTGCGCCGCGGTGTCGGTCTCGACACCGGCCTTGGGCGGGATGGACCCGGACTCCCGCACGATCCAGTCGCCGATCTCGGCCGCGTGCCGCTCGAACAGGTGCCCGGCCCGGCGCAGCACCGCGGCGCGCTCGGCGTAGCCGGTGCCGGCCCAGACGCGCTGGGCGGCGGCGGCGCGGGCGCAGGCGCGCGTCACGTCCTCGGCGTTCGCCACGCCGATCTGGCCGATCTCCTCCCCGGTGGCGGGGGACCGCACCGGTGCCGAACCGCCGGCCGGTTCCACCCAGCCGTCGCTGTGCAGGGTGCCCTGCCAGGTCGTGGCGTCCAGCAGTGTCATGGCGGTCCTCCTCGGAGCGTGGGGCCGGTGGGGGTGGTCCCGGGTGGCCGGGCGGGGTGGCCGTTCGGTCGCGAGGGACCCCAGGGTTGTTCGCCTACCGAACGGGCGTTCTCTTCATGAACGTTGGCACGCGGCTCGTCCCACGTCAACGGATCGGTCGCAGTGAGTGCCGAACACTGCGGACACCGCGTCGTTGACGGATGCCATCCTCCGTCGTACGTTCGATATGAGTACGGCAGTCCGCATAGCGAACGGCTGGCGGTGGCACGGTCGCGGCAGGAGGCGGGGAGGCCCATGGCGAAGCTCGTCTCACTGGCCGAGGGCGTGGCTGACCTGGTCCGCGACGGTGACGTGGTGGCCCTGGAAGGGTTCACGCACCTCATCCCGTTCGCCGCCGGTCACGAGATCATCCGCCAGGGACGGCAGGACCTCACCCTCGTGCGGATGACCCCCGACGTCATCTACGACCAGCTCATCGGCGCGGGCTGCGCCCGTCGCCTGGTCTTCTCCTGGGGTGGCAACCCGGGCGTCGGGTCGCTGCACCGCTTCCGCGACGCCGTCCAGCACGCCTGGCCGCGTCCACTCGAACTGGAGGAGCACAGCCACGCGGGCATGGCGAACCGGTACGTCGCCGGGGCGTCCGGGCTGCCGTTCGCCGTCCTGCGCGGCTACACCGGCACCGACCTACCCGGGCACACGACCAACATCCGGCCCATCACCTGCCCCTTCACCGGCGAAACCCTCACCGCCGTGCCCGCCCTGCGTCCCGACGTGACGGTGGTGCACGCCCAGCGCGCCGACCGCAACGGCAACGTGCAGATGTGGGGCATCACCGGGGTGCAGAAGGAGGCCGTGCTCGCCGCCGACCGGTCACTGGTTACCGTCGAGGAGATCGTGGACGAGTGGGAACCCGTACCCGGGCAGGTCGTCCTGCCCGGCTGGGCGGTCACCGCGGTGGCCGAGGTGCCCGGAGGCGCGCACCCCTCCTACGCGCACGGCTACTCGGTGCGGGACAACGACTTCTACCGGCGCTGGGACGCCGTCAGCCGGCACCGGGACACCTTCCGCGCCTGGCTCGACGAGCACGTGCACCGGGCCGGGGCGACGACATGAGTCAGCGCAGCGAGCGAGGGACCGCGATGACGGGCTGGACCGCCGACGAGATGATGACCGTCGCCGCCGCGCGGCAACTACGCGACGGCACCGCCTGCTTCGTCGGAATCGGGCTACCCAGCACCGCGGCGAATCTCGCCCGGGCGACCCACGCCCCGAACCTGGTGCTCATCTACGAATCAGGGTGCCTCGGCGCGAAGCCGGACCGGCTTCCGCTCTCCATCGGAGACGGAGTGCTCGCCGACACGGCGGACGCGGTGGTGTCGGTCCCCGAAGTGTTCAACTACTGGCTCCAGCCCGGCCGGATCGACGTGGGCTTCCTCGGCGCCGCGCAGATCGACCGGTACGGCAACATCAACACCACGGTCGTCGGAGGGGACTACGACGCCCCGAAGGTCCGGCTGCCCGGTGCCGGTGGGGCACCGGAGATCGCCGCCTCCTGCCGCGAGGTCGTGGTGATCGTCCGCCAGGACCTGCGGACATTCACCGAACGGGTCGACTTCGTCACCTCGGTCGGGTACGGAACCGGCCCGGGCGACCGGGAGCGACTCGGCCTGCGAGGCGGAGGTCCCCGAGTGGTGATCACCGATCTCGGTGTCCTCGAACCCGACCCGGTCAGCTGCGAACTCACGCTGACCCGCCTGCACCCCGGCGTGACCCGGGAGCAGGCGCGAGCGGCCACCGGCTGGGACCTCGCCGTCGCCGAAGGGCTGAGCACCGGTGAGCCGCCGACGGCCCGGGAGCTCGCGGTGCTGCGGACGCTGGAGGCGACGAAGTCCGACGGGAGACGACGATGACCACTCAGGACGCCCCGGTCAGCAGCGGCCTGGTGCTGCCTCGATACCGGCGCGATGATGTCGACGCCCACCCACCTCTGCTCAGCCCGGGCTACAAGTCGACAGTGGCACGCGCGCCGAAACACCCACTGATCTACCTGCCGCAGCGGCTGACCGAGGTCACCGGGCCGTTGCTGGGGGAGGGGCGCGTCGGTGCGCTCGACCACGACCTGACCCGCCAGCACGACGGTGAGCCGCAGGGACAGCGGATCATCGTGCACGGGCGGGTGCGCGACGGTGACGGCCGACCGGTGCCCCGCACCCTGGTCGAGATCTGGCAGGCCAACGCCGCCGGCCGGTACCGCGACGCACGAGACACCTGGCCGGCGCCGCTCGACCCCCACTTCGAAGGGGTGGGCCGGGCGCTCACCGACGACCAGGGGCGCTACCGGTTCATCACCGTGCAGCCCGGCGCCTACCCCTGGCGCAACCACGACAACGCCTGGCGGCCGGCGCACATCCACTTCTCCCTCTTCGGCCGCGCGTTCACCCAGCGCCTGGTGACGCAGATGTACTTCCCGGGCGACCCGCTCTTCTTCCAGGACCCGATCTTCAACTCGGTCCGCGACCCGAAGGCCCGGGACCGGATGATCGCCCGGTACGACCACGCCGGCACCACACCGGAGTGGGCGCTGGCGTACGAGTTCGACATCGTGCTGCGTGGCCGGGAGAGCACCCCCTTCGAGGACGAGGACGATCACGACGATGAGTGAGCAGTTGGGTGTCATGCCCGCGCAGACCGTCGGGCCGTACCTGCACATCGGTCTGCGCTGGCCCGACGGCCCGTACGTCGTACCCGAGGGCACGCCGGGCGCGTTCTGGATCAGGGGCCGGGTCTTCGACGGCACCGGGACGCCGGTGGTCGACGCGATGGTGGAGAGCTGGCAGGCCGACCCGGACGGCCGGTTCGACCACCCGGACGACCCGCGTGGGGCCCGGCCGCCCGCGCTCGCGGGCTTTCGCGGCTTCGGGCGCAGCGAGACCGACGGGAACGGGTGGTACGGGTTGTTGACCGTCAAGCCAGGTTCGCTGCCCGAGCCGGACGGCGGCACCGAAGCGCCGCACCTGACCCTGTCGGTCTTCGGGCGTGGGTTGCTGCACCGCCTCGTCACCCGGCTCTACTTTCCCGACGAGCCGGCAGCGAACGCCGCCGACCCCGTGCTGCGCAGCGTCGACGCCGACCGCCGTGGCACCCTGCTGGCCCGGCCGGCGGCGGACGGGTTCGAGTTCGACATCCACCTGCAGGGAGACCATGAGACCGTCTTCTTCGCCGTCTGACGGCCTGTTCGGCGGCCTCTCCGGCGCTCCGGACGTCGACGCGGAACTCAGCGACCAATCCCTGGTCCAGGCGATGCTCGACGTGCAGGCCGCGCTCGCCCGGGCCGCGGCGGACGCCGGCATCCTGCCCGCACCGGCGGCCGAGGCGATCGTCGAGCAGTGCCGCGCCGAGCGGTACGACCCGCAGGCGCTGGGCCGGGCGGCCGACGCCACCGGCAACCCGGTCGTCGCGCTCGTGGCCGAGCTGACCGCCGCCGTGCCGGAACACGCCCGCCCCTGGGTGCATCTCGGAGCGACCAGCCAGGACGTCCTGGACACCGCGCTGGCCCTGGTGGCCGTACGCGCGCTCGGGCCGCTGCTGCGTCACCTCGACGCCGCCGTGGCCGCCGCCGCCCAGCTGGCCGACACCCACCGGGACACCGTGATGGTCGCCCGGACACTCGGGCAGCAGGCCGCGCCCACCACGTTCGGGCTCAAGGCCGCCGGCTGGTTGACCGGTCTCGTCGAGGCCCGGGACCGACTGCGTCAGGCCCGCGCCGCGCAGCCCGCGCAGCTCGGTGGCGCGGTCGGCACCCTGGCCGCGTTCGACTCGGCCGGTGCCGAGGTCGCCGAGCGGTTCGCGGCGCATCTGGGCCTGACGCCGAGCCCGCTGCCCTGGCACACCCGCCGTCAGCCCTGGCTCGACCTGGCCACCGCCCTCGGCGGGCTCCTCGTGGCCGCCGGCAAGGCCGCGCTCGACGTCGGGCTGCTCGCCCAGAACGAGGTCGGCGAGGTCGCCGAGGGCGGCACCGGACGAGGCGGCTCCTCGGCGATGCCGCACAAGCGCAACCCGGTGGACTCGATCCTCGTCACCGCCGCGGCGGGACGCGGACCGGGTCTCATCGCCACCCTGTTCGCCGCAGCGGTGCACGAGCATGAGCGGGCCGCGGGCGCCTGGCACGCCGAATGGGAACCCCTGCTCGACCTGCTGCACCTGGGCGGTGGCGCCGCCGCCCGGTGCGCCCGGATGCTGGTCGGGCTACAGGTCCGTCCGGAGCGGATGCGGGAGAACCTCGACGCGACCGGCGGCGTCCTGCTCGCCGAGGCCGTCGCCGCGCGACTGGCGCCCGCCGTTGGTCGCGGCGTCGCACACGACCTGGTGACCCGCGCCGCCGCCCAACCCTCCTTCCGTGCCGCGCTGCTCGCCGACCCCGAGATCCGCGCCCACCTGTCCGACACGGAGATCGCCGAGGCGCTCGACCCGTCCCGCTGGCTCGGCTCGGCCGGCCGGTTCGTCGACCGCGCCCTCGTCGCCGCTCACGGAGCGAGCCGATGACCTCCCGGTTGCGGCTCACCGTCGACGGCCCACCCGCCGCGCCGGTCCTGGTGCTCGGCAGCTCCCTCGGCACCGCCGCCGCGATGTGGGAACCCCAGGTCCCGGTGCTCGCCCAGCGGTTCCGGGTCATCCGGTACGACCACCTGGGCCACGGCGGCTCGGCGGTGCCGCCCGGGCCGTACACCCTGGACCTGCTGGGCCGGGAACTGCTGCGCACGCTGGACGATCTGGACGTGCCGTGGGTCCACTACGCCGGGCTCTCACTCGGGGGCATGGTAGGGATGTGGCTCGCCGCCCACGCGCCCGACCGGGTGCGACGGCTGGCGCTGCTCTGCACGTCGGCGTCGCTCGGCCCCGCCGAGCAGTGGCGGGCCCGAGCCGCGACGGTACGCGCCGAGGGATTGCCGGCGATCGCCGACGCGGTGGTGGCCCGCTGGTTCACCCCGGCCTTCGCCGCGGCCCGGCCAGCGGTGGTCGCCGCGCACCGCGCCATGCTGACCGCGAACCCGCCGGCCGGATACGCCGCCTGCTGCGAGGCGATAGTCACGATGGACCTCCGACCCGACCTCGGCCGGATCACCGCGCCGACGTTGGTCATCGCGGGAGCGGACGACCCGGCCACCCCGGTGGCGCACGCCCGCGAGATCGTCGGGCGCGTCCCACGGGCCCGGCTGGCCGTGCTCGACGCGGCGGCGCACCTGGCCAACGTCGAGCAACCCGAGCAGGTGTGCCGACTCCTGCTGCAACACGTCGACGAGGAGCGTGGTGCCGGATGAACGACCACGAGCGGCACGAGGCGGGCCTGACGGTACGGCGACAGGTGCTCGGTGACGCGCACGTGGACCGCGCGATCGCCGGCACTGACGACTTCACCGCTGACTTCCAGGACTTCATCACCCGCTACGCCTGGGGGGAGGTGTGGAGCCGTCCGGGCCTCGACCGGCGTACCCGTAGTTGCATCACCCTCGCCGTGCTCGCCACCCTGCACCACGACGAGGAGTTGGCGATGCACGTCCGCGCCGCGCTGCGCAACGGGCTCAGCCCGCAGGAGGTGGCGGAGGTCCTGCTCCAGGTCGGCGTCTACGCTGGTGTACCGGCGGCGAACCGGGCGTTCAAGGTGGCCCGGGAGACCCTGCGACAGGAGGCCGGGTGAGCGTGAGCGAGGAGGCGACGAGGTCGCCGGAGTTCGTTCAGTCGCTGGAGCGCGGCCTCGCGGTGATCCGGGCGTTCGACGGCGAACATCCGCAACTCACCCTCAGCGACGTGGCCAGACGCACCGGGCTGACCCGGGCCGCGGCGCGCCGGTTCCTGCTCACCCTGGTCGAGCTGGGCTACGTCCACACCGACGGCCGGCTCTTCTCGCTGCGGGCCCGGATCCTCGAACTCGGCTACGCGTACCTGTCCAGTCTGAGCCTGCCCGAGCTCGCGCAGCGGCACATGGAGGCGCTGGTCGCGCGGGTGCACGAGTCCTGCTCGGTGTCGGTGCTCGACGGTGACGAGGTGGTCTACGTCGCCCGGGTGCCCACCAAGCGGATCATGACGGTGGGGATCAGCGTCGGCACCCGGTTCCCCGCGTACGCCACCTCCATGGGCCGGGTGCTGCTCGCCGCGCAACCGGCGGACTGGCTGGACGACTACCTCGCCACGGCGCAGCTACGGCCGCTGACCCGGCGCACCGTCACCGACCCGGCCAAGCTGCGCGCCGTGCTGACGAAGATCGCCGCCCAGGGGTACGCCATCGTCGACCAGGAGTTGGAGGAGGGGCTGCGCTCCGTGGCCGCTCCGATCCACGGCGAGAACGGGTCGGTGATCGCAGCGGTGAACGTCTCCGCGCACGCCACCCGGGGTTCCTTCGAGATGATCCGCCGGGAGTTGCTCCCGCCGCTGCTGGCGGCCGCGAAGCGGATCGAGGAGGACGTCCGGGGTGGCCTGAGCCGGCCACCGACCGTCGACCTCGACCCGCCGGCCGTCCGGGCGCCGCTCAGCGCAGGGCCGCCACGCTGACGACCCGGGCCGGCCGCCGCAGGTACCACTCGGCCACCGCAAGGTTGATCACCCAGCCGGCGACCACCAGCGCGGCCCGCACGGTCCCGTCGGGCTGTTCGCCGGTCGCGATGAGGTACGGCGCGTGGGTGAACGCCTGGGTGCCGGCACCGAGACCGATCGCGTAGCCGCGCACCATCCACCTGCGGTGCCGGGCGATGTCCCGGTGCAGCACAGCGGCGAGACCGAGCAGGATCGAGCCGGCCATGGCCGAGCCGAAGAGGAGCCGCATCACGGCGAGCACGTCGTTGTCGTGGGCCGGCAGGTCGTACGCGAAGGCCATCCACAGGCCGGTGAACGCGACAGTCAGTCCGCAGGGGACGAGCACCCGGCCGGCGCGGCGGTGCCAGCGGTGGCGGCGCAGCCGGGGTACGAACTGGAACGCACCGAGGACCGTGTAGACCACCGCGCCGACGATGTGCAGCACCACGGGCAGCGGATCGGCCACGAACCGGGCGTTCGCCGGGGTGACCTCCGGCCCGCTGCCCAACTCGGTGAGCCGTCCCGCGCCGGCGATCATCGGGATCAGGCCCAGCAGGATCAACGCGGCCGGTAGCCGCCACTCGCGCATCGTCATGCCATCGATGGTGGACGCCGCACCCGCCCCCACTCATCGGCACATGGGCCGCGATCGGGTCGGCCCATGGTCGGACGCCGTCGTCGTACTTCCGCCGGGTCACCAACCCCGCCGGGTGCGGTTCGTCTCGTACGCCCACATCGCCACCTCGACCCGGTTTCGCACACCCAGCTTGGTCATCAGGCTGGTGACGTGCGACTTGACCGTGCTCAACGTGATGTAGAGCTCGTCGGCGATCTCCTTGTTGGTGCGTCCCCGCGCGACGGCGACCAGGACCTGCTCCTCCCGGTCGGTGAGCGCCTCGATGGGCTGCCGGCGCGGCGTGGCCGGGTCCGCGTCGGCGAACGCCTTCAGCAGCCGTGTGGTGACGCTCGGCGCGATCAGCGCGTCCCCGTTGGCGGCCGCGTGCACGGCCTGGCGGAGCAGGTCGGGGCCGGCCTCCTTGAGCAGGAAGCCGCGGGCGCCGGCCCGCAGCGCCGCGTACACGTACTCGTCGAGGTCGAAGGTCGTGATGACGACCACCGCGAGCGGCTCCGGGACTGTCGGCCCGGCGAGCGCCCGGGTGGCCTCGATGCCGTCCATGCCCGGCATCCGGATGTCGAACAGACACACGTCGGGGCGCAGCCGCCGGGCCAGCTCCACCGCCTGCCGGCCGTCGCCGGCCCCACCGACGACCTCGATGCCGGGCTGGGTGTTCAGGATGATGGTGAGGCCGGTGCGGACGATCTCCTGGTCGTCCGCCACCAGCACGCGAACCGTCACGCGCCGACTCCCGCACGGGGGAGAACGGCCGTGACGGTCCACCCACGGTCGGGATTGGGGCCGGCCTCGCAGCTGCCGCCGAGCAGGTCGGCGCGCTCCATCATGCCCACCAGGCCGAACCCGGACGAGCCGGTCGGACGGGCGGCGCCGGCCTCACCGTCGTCGCTGACCCGCAGGCGTACGGACGTGTCGTCGGTCGCGACGCTGACCTCGATACGGGTGGCGTGGCGGGCGTGGCGACGGGCGTTGGTGACCGACTCCTGGGCCAGGCGGTAGAGCGCCGAGCCGACCGGGGGCGGCAGGTCGCCGAGGTCGCCGCGCAGATCCACGTCGATCCTCGGGCCGGTGCGGAAGTGGCCGGCGAGCCGTTCGATGTCGGCGACCTGCGGGTTGGGCCCCAGGTCGGCGGGCTGGCCGCGGCGCAGGACGCGGACCATCGCGCGCATCTCGGCGAGCGCACGGGACGCCTCGGCCTCGATGGTGTGCAGCGCCTCGACGGCGGCACCCGGCTGACTGGCCGACGCGGCGATGCCGGCCTGGGCGCGGATGGCCATCGCCGACACGTGGTGGGCCACCGTGTCGTGCAGGTCACGGGCGAGCCGTTCCCGCTCCAACAGCTTGACCCGATCGAGCTCGCGCAGCCGGGCGGCGGCGCGGAAGCGGATCGCGGCCCCCAGCGTGGCGGCGGCGAACATCACCGCGAAACCGGCGACCAGCTCGCCGCCGTCGATCGAACCGATCAGGCCGGCGGCGGTCACCTTGGCCACCACGAAGAACGAGCCGGTCACGGCATCCCGGCCGGAGCCCCAGCGGAACAGCGCGTAGACCAGCAGGACCAGGAAGCTCGCGGTGAACAGCTGGCAGGGATCGCCGGGCAGCACAAACGGGGCGACCGTCGTGGCACCGAACGCGACAACCACCATCGCGCGCGGTGCCGTGCGCCGCCACAGGAGTGTGGGCAGCAGTGCGAGGGCGACGATGACGCAGCCCACCCGCCACGGCAGGTCGGGTCGGAGAATCCCCTCCACCACGATCGCCGGTGCGAGGACCGCCATCATCGCCCCGTCACGCCACACCCGCGGCGGGGCGGCTGGGACGCGCGGCTCGGCCAACACCGCGTGCAGGCGAGGGTGCATGGGATCCATCGTACGAATGGTGGTGCGACTCCAGATCGTCCCAAAGTACGACTCGGGCGCCCTGATCACCGTGTCGGCCTCGGTTGCCAGCGGATCTCCACGGCGTTACGTTGAGATGCCATCGACGATCGTCTACATCGCTAGTACGGGGGCCGCATGTCCACGTCTGTCACTCGCCGCACCGTTCTGACCGGCGGGGCCGGTGCCGCCATCGGCCTGGCCCTGCCCGGCCCCGCCGCCCACGCCGGTGGCCACCATCCCATCAGCGTGAGTTTCACCCTGGACGCGAGCACCCTCGACGGCGGCGAGCAGGTCACCTCGGTCACCCTCGACACCCGCCGGCTGGGGCCGATCGACCCGGCCAGGCTGACCCCCGCCACGTTCACCGTGCACGCCACGGCCACCAGCCCGATCCCGATCGCCCCCGGCGATCTGATCTTCAGCGAGTACGACCTGGACCGTTCGGTGACCGCCGCCCGGCTCGACCGGCACGGCAACATCGTGCTGGAGCTGAGCCACGCCGAAGGGCAGCCCGGCGGTGGCACCCTCGGATACATCCTGAGCAGGGGCCGCAACGTCCAGCTGGACCTCGTCTACACCATCACGCAGAACACCCCGCTCGCCCGACGCCACGGGCCGCCGGTCACCATCACGCGCTTCGTGCAGGGGCGGCTGTCGAACCCCGAGGTGGACGCCTTCAGCCATCACGTCTCGGCCTCCGGCCTGAAGTACCGGCTGTACTCTCCCGACCACTCACCCCGGCACGGTCGGCGGCCACTGATCGTCTGGCTGCACGGCGGCGGCGAGGGCGCGTCACTGCCGGACGACTACTACGACAACGAGACGACCCTGCGCGCCAACCGCGGGGCGCTCGGCTTCGCCACCCCGGAGGCTCAGCGGATCTTCTCCGGCGCGTACGTCGTCGCTCCGCAGAGCACCTCCTACTGGATGGAGGACGGCCCACGGTTCGCCCCGCTGATCCACGAGATCGTCCGGGACCTCGTACGGCGTGAGCGGGTCGACCCCGACCGGATCCACGTGGTCGGTTGCAGCAACGGCGGCTACATGGCTCTGGAGATGACAGTCGCCTATCCGGATCTGTTCGCCACGTCGGTGCCGATCTGCGGCGTCGTCGAACCGCTCAGCGGGGAAGGGCCGCCACTGATCACCGACGCGGAGCTGGCCAGGATCCAGACTCCGACCTGGCTGGTCACCTCGCGCGACGACGACACCGTGCCACCCGCGACCAACACGATCCACGCCCACAACCTCATCCCAGGTTCACTGGTCAGCCTGTACGACCACGTCGTCTGGAACGGCTACCAGTTCCCCGGGCACTGGTCCTGGATCTACGTGGCCCGCAACGACCCGAGCCGCAACGGCACCCACATCTGGCAGTGGATGGCCCGCCGCCGTCGCTGATCCGCCTCCCGCCGATGAGGAGCGGCCGCCCGACCCCGGGCGGCCGCTCCTCATCGGGTCAGCACCACCGCAGCGTCGAGTTGATCCGCGTGACGTTGCTGATCGTGTTGTTCGCTCCACCGCAGGGGTTCTGGGTGATGTTGGTGCCGCTGACGGTCAGATTCTGGAACCGGATGCCGGAGGAGATCGGGAACTCGGACCGCGCCGCGATCCGCACCTCGCCACCGCCCGTCACCGTCCCGGACACCCCGGCGATGACGACGTTGTAGCAGTTCTCCACCAGGATCGAGTTGTTTCCCGTGTTCGAGATCGTCACCCGGTCGATGACCGCGCCACCGGACTCGGACACGCAGAAGATCCCCCGGCCACCCCCGGACGCGATGACGGTCCCGACCCGGATGTTGGTCGGGTACGAGTTGCCCACCCGACCGTTGCGGTTGGCCATCCGGAACGCCGCGTATCCCGTCCCCGTCCCGGCGTTCTGCGCGTCGACCGTGCCCACGGTGGCGTTGATCGTGTCGTTGAGCAGCAGACCGGAGTCCCGGGTGTTCCGCGCCGTGACCGTGCCGATGGTCAGACCGTCCACGCCGTACGTCTCCACCCCGTGGGTACCGGTCCCCGACACGTACACGTTGTCGATGCGGATGTTGCGCACCTTGACCGCTCGATCTCCACCGTGGTTGTCGATGCGGATGCCCAGGCCTGCCGAGAGCCGCATGTCGATCTGCCCGAGGGTCAGGTTGTTAACGTTGCGCATGAAGATCCCGTACAACGGCGCACCGGTCAGCGTGAGGTTCTGCACCTCGACGTCCGTGGTGCCCCGCGAGTACACCGGTGCCTGGTCGCCCGAGCCCGACCCGGTCACGTTGATCGTGCCGCACACGGCCAGGGTGGTGTACGACGGCAGCGACAGCCGCGAGCCCGCGCTCATCGACCCCGAGCCGCGCACCACGACCCGCTGCTTCGACGTCCGCCCCGCCGACAGGGAGTTGACCGCCGCCTGCATCGCCGACAGCATGTCGGAACCCGAGTAGACAGTCGACGAGCCGTTGCGGGCCGTCCAGGTGCCCCCGCTCAGCACGGCCTCGGCGTTGGTCGACCCGCTGCCACAGCCAGTGCTCGGGGGCGTGCTGCCACCACCGACGGCGACCAGCTGCCACTGTTGGTTCGGGCCGTTGAGGTCGGCGTACTGGCTGATCCGGGCACCGTCGGCCGTCGAGCGCTCCCAGACCTCCAGCGCCTTGGCGGAGTGGCGGTTGATGAGCCGGACGTAGCCGCTGTCGGAGTCGAGCACCTGGAACTGCTGGTTGGCGGCGTTGAGATCGGGCCACTGGCGATAGTCGGCACCGTCGGCGGTGTTCCACTCCCAGAGGTCGACGACCTTGCCGCTGTGGCGGGCCTTGAGACGGTAGTAGCCGCTGCCGGAGGAGACGAACTGGAACTGCTGCCACTCCCCGTCGTTGCGGGACCACTGCTGGATCACCGCGCCGTCCGCCGTCGAGGTGTCCCGGACGTCGAGGACCTTGCCGCTGTGTCGGTTGACCAGAACGTAGTAGGCGTTGGTGTCGATGCTCGCCGCCGCTGCCGGCGGTGCGCCGATCAGAACGACACCGGCCGCGCCGAGCAACGCGGTGACCATGGCGAGCGCCAGGCCGGGGCGTCCGCCGCGACGGATCGACCCGCCGCCGGACGGTCTTCTCGTGATGGTGAAGCGCATGGCTCCTCCTATTCCAGGTGGAAGGTGGCCGAGGCGCGGTCGGCGCTCGAACTGACCGCCTCGACGTAGAGCAGTCCGTCGCGGTGGCGCACATGTCGACCCGGGTAGTTCTGGGACTCCAGGGAGATCCCGGAGCTGTCGGCGAGGCCGGCCTGGCGACGGAAGCTCGCGTCGCCTGCGAAGAGGGCCGAGCCGTCGTTCTTCTCGACGTACAGGGCGAAGCCCCGGTGGCGCAGGTAGTAGCCGGGGAAGTTGGTCGACTCCAGCGACACCGATCCGCCGCCGGCGAGGCCGGTGACGATGCGGAACTGGGAGTCGGCCAGGTTGGTGACGTTCGGTTCGATCCGCGCCCGGTAGTCGTAGTGCCGGATGTAGCTGCTCGCCTGGTCATGGGAGCGCAGCCGAACCGGGGTGGCCCCGTCGGGCACCGGGATGCCGAAGTTCGGGCTGCCGTCGGCGTTCCAGTACACCTTCTGGAGCCTGGTCCGCCGGTTCGGGTCGTTGAGCGGGTCGCCGCTGATGTCGCGGTAGTTCCGGTCGTGGTAGACGAGGATGTCGCTCTGCCCATCCTCGGAGACGGTGAACGAGTTGTGGCCGGGGCCGTACTGGCTGGTGGCCGCGTTACTCGCGAACACCGGGCTGGGGCTCTTGCGCCAGGACGCGGCGTCGAGCAGGTTCGCGGTGGCGGAGGCGCTCAGCATGCCGAGGCAGTAGTTGGCGTCCGTGGCGCTGGCCGAGTAGGTCAGGAAGATCCGGCCGTTGCGTTGGATCACCGCCGGCCCCTCGGCAACCCGGTAGCCCCGGGTCTCCCAGTCGTACGTCGGCACGACGAGCCGGGTGACGGTGCCGGTTATCTGCCACGGGTTGGCACCCATCCGGGCGAGGTAGACGTTGGAGTTGTTGGAGATCCCCGGTTCCTGCTGCGCCCAGGTCAGATAGCGCACCCCGTTGGCGACGAACGTCGAGGCGTCCAGGCTGAAGGTGTCCCACGGTGTCGTGATCCGGCCGCGTTCGGTCCACGAACCGGTGAGCGGATTGGCGTTGGCGTTCTCCAGCACGTACATCCGGATCCGCCACACGTCGTCGGTCCGGCCGGCGGCGAAGTAGACGTACCACCGGTTGTTGATGAAGTGGATCTCCGGTGCCCAGATGTGGGCGCCCATCTCTCCGCTGGTGTGGCGGGTCCAGATCGTCGTCTCTGCCGCCGTCGCCAACCCCTGCAACGTGGTCGCCCGGCGCAGCACGATCCGGTCGTACTGGGGGACCGTCGCGGTCAGGTAGTAGTAGCCGTCGGTGTGCCGGAAGATGTGCGGGTCGGCCCGCTGGTTCACCAACGGGTTGGTGTAGTTGACGGCCGGCGCGGCCTGTGCCGGCCCGGCCCCGGGCAGGCCGGCGGACACGGCGAGCACCACCAACACCGCGGCCAGCACCGACCGCAGACGCCGAGGGCCGTTGGGCCCCCGTCGAACGGTTCGACGGGTGATCGGGTCGGTAGGAGCGAGTGGCAGCGGCATCTGTCCTCCGCGAGCTTGGGAACGGCCATTGACCAGCGCAGGGAACACCGCCGCGATGCCGCGCCGATCCGTTGGACGCCCTGCGGCGACGTCGTGCAGGACCGGGCAGGAAGCGCTAAGGGCTGGGAATGTGACGGTGGCGTTGCATCCAGGTGGCGGATCCATGTTGGCGTTAACATAGATGGATGTCAAGGCGTCCTACCCCTCCACCTGGTGCGAGCGGCGGCCATCCGCGGACCGGAAGGTAGTGTCCCCGGGGTGCTGCGACGGTGGGGTCTGACGATCGTGATGGTGGCGTGCGGCGTGCTGGTGGCGGTGGCGCAACTGCGTGCCGATCTGTCCGTCGTCGGCGGCGTCGAGTTGGTGGTCTTCCTGCTGCTGGCGCTGCTGCTGTCGCCGTGGGCCTTTCCCCGCTCGGTGAGCGCCGCCGAAGCACAGCGGGCCAGCGCCGTGGACGGCCGGCCGATCGTGTACTGGCGTCCCGGCTGTCGCTACTGCCTTCAGCTTCGGTTCTCCCTCGGCCGGCTCGCCCGACGGGCGCACTGGGTGGACATCTGGCACGACCCGGCCGGGGCTGCCGCCGTCCGGGCGACAGCCGACGGCAACGAGACCGTGCCCACCGTCGTGCTCGGCGACCAGACCGTCGTGAACCCCGACCGGGCCTGGTTCCGCGCACAGCTTCGCGCGTCCTGAGGACGGGCCACGGACTTCGTCCCCCCGCCCCCGACGTCGGTGCGGCATACTGGCATGCCAGATAGACGACCGTAGATTACTGGCAGGGCTGCCATCATGACCAAGCCACCTTGGGGACGCGTACCCGTCCGGGTCCGCCCGATCCTCGCCACCGCCGCCGTGTCCGTCCTCGTCGGGGGAGTGCTCGCCGGCACCGGTGCGGCCAACGCCGTCGACCCACCCCACCGGGTGGCCAACCCCTACGTCGGAGCCCAGGTCTACGTCAATCCCGAGTGGGCCGACCGCGCCGCCGCAGAGCCCGGTGGCGACGCGGTCGCCGGCCAGCCGACCGCGGTGTGGCTGGATCGGATCGCCACGATCGAGGGAGACGACGAGAGGATGGGCCTGCGCGGGCACCTGGATGCCGCCGTGGCGCAGGACGCCGACCTCGTCCAGTTGACCCTGTACGACCTGCCGGCGCGCGACTGCGGCCGGCGCTCCCCGCAGGGTGAGCTGTCGATCGGGGACCTCGCCCGGTACCAGGCAGAGTTCATCGATCCGATTGTCGAGATCCTCGCCGCGCCCGACTACGCCGACCTGCGGATCGTCGCCTTCGTCGAGCCGAACTCGCTACCCGACCTTGTCGTCAACACCGGCAACCGGTACTGGGCCACCCCGGCCTGTGACGAGGCGTTGGCGCGCGGGACCTACCAGCACGGAACCGGGTACGCCCTGGCCCGGCTCGGCACCCTGCCCAACGTCTACTCGTACCTCGACATCAGTCACCACGCCGAAGTCGGCTGGCCGGAGGATTCCGGCCCGCTGACGGCCCTGCTGTTGGAGGCCGCGACAACCGCCGGCAGCACGGTGGCCGACGTGCATGGCTTCGTGGCCAACACCGCGAACTACTCGGTCCTGCACGAGGAGTACTTCCGTGCCGACGATGTCATCAACGGTCAGCCGGTGTACCAGTCGAGGTGGGTCGACTGGAACCCGTTCATCGACGAGGTGCCCTACGTGCGACACCTGCGGGGAGAGTTGACCGAGGCGGGCTTCTCCCCGGACGCAGGCGTCGTGATCGACACGTCGCGCAACGGCTGGGGCGGCCCGAACCGACCCACCGGCCCGGCGACGTCGGGTGACCTGAACCGTTACGTCGACGGCAGCCGGATCGACCGGCGGGCAGGGGTCGGGAACTGGTGCAACCAGGCCGGCGCCGGCCTCGGTCAGCGTCCAGTCGCCGAACCGGAACCGGGCATCGACGCCTACGTCTGGGTCAAGCCGCCCGGCGAGTCCGACGGCACCAGTGGCACCCCGAACACCGGCCAACCGTACGAGCCGCTGTGCGACCCGAACTACCTGCCGCCTCGCGGTTCGGCGTACGACACCGGCGCGATGCCGGCCGCCCCACCGCTCGGAGAGTGGTTCCCGGCGCACTTCCGTCAACTGCTCACCAATGCCTGGCCGCCGCTCTGACCGTGGTTCCACGCGCCATGGCTGCGCGTCGACGGTAGTCGGTGGCCACCGCCACGACGAGCGGGCCCCACGCGAGTAGTGGGGCGTAGAAACGGAACACCTCCCAGCCGGGTGGCGGATGCGCCGGTTCGTCGCCGCCGATTCCCACCCAACCGCTCTGCACCAGGTGGAACCTCTGGTTCAACAGGAAGTACACGCAGACGGCGACGAGCAACCAACCGCCGGTCACCGCGGCACGCACGACCGGACGTGCGGGAATGCGACGACCCCCGAGGCGGGGCACCCAGTGCGGAACTCGCTGCCCCCACCGGTGCACCAGCCCGAGAGTCAACAGGGCCAACCCCATCGACAGAACCGACAGCAAGAGCATGTACCACCGGGTGACGGCGTCGTCGGTGAACACCAACGACAGTCGCCAGAGCGCGGATGGCAGGACGCAGAGCGGAACGGCGTAGGCGGCCCAGACCGCCCAGGGCCGTGGGGCGACTGTCGCGACGCGCCCGGTGTCGAGAGGGCTCATGAATGCTCCGATCCGGAGAGGTTGGTCGTGGGGGTGTGGGCTGAGGTGGCGAGGCCGTAGCCGGTGGTGATGACGGCCAGCGCCCACGGTCTGGATCGGGTCGGCACTTCCACGACAGCCATGGACCCACGATCGCCGGCGGAGGTTCCACCCTCCTCCCCGACAGAGGGGGAAACCCTCCCCTTGCTGGGGGACAAGCCATCGAGCGCCTCAAGGAATGCTCAAATTCGATCGAGGCGAAGCTCTGCGCCCGTAAACGCACATACGCTCACCGGACCCGGCCGGCCGGCAATCACCCGTCGTCAGCAGAAGGAGGGGGAATGCGGCGCAGACATCGGCGCATCGCACTTCTCGCACTGTCCACTCTGGTGGTTAGCACGCTCGTCACCACCGGTCCTGCGGGCGCGCAGCCCGCGGGGCCGTCAGCCACCGCGAACCGGTCCCCGCTTGAGAACTCGGAGTCGGTACGCCTCGTACACATCAGGCTCACCGGTGCCGAGATGCTGGACAAGGTCGCCGCAGCCGGGTTCGACCTCGAACACGGCCTGCGGCGCGTACCGAACGGTATCGAAGGTGAGGCGGTGGTGACCGCCGCGCAGACCGCCGAACTCACCGCGATGGGCGTCGAGGTGCTCGGCGACGACGCGGGCTTCGCCTGGAGCGACGAGGCCGACGGCGGCCTCGGCGCGGCCGGCACGCGGGCGGTTCAGCCGGCGAACCACGAGGCGACGGTGCGCGTCGTTCGCGCCGACTGGTTCACCACCAAGGGCCAGGGCTTCCTGTACGTCGAGGCGCGGACCACCGAGGGGCAGCAGGCGAACCCGGTCGTCGGGATGCAGGTGGAGAACGACACCGGGAAGGGCACCCCGTTCGGCTTCGCCCGGACGATGAGCCGGTTCGTCGACTCCGGGCAGTACATGTTCCACCGGAACCTGTTCAAGCTCGACGTACGCCCCGACAAGATCCAGGTGACGAGTTCCACCGGCGGCGTCACGACCGGCGTCGTCTCCAACTGGCTGGAGGACGCTCCGCCGCCGCTGACGGCGAACCCGTCCTACAAGTCGGACTTCGTGGACGGTTACCGGAACCCGCAGCAGCTCTACAGCCGCGCCAAGGAGATCGCCCGCCAGTACCCGGACATCGCCGAGATCGTCTACCTGCCGAACCAGACGAACGGGTACCAGCGCAAGGCACAGGCCCAGATCGGCGGTACGGGGCAGGCCGCGGTCGTCGTCACCTCGGCGGCCTGGGGCCACGAGGGCGGCAACGACATCACTGTGGACTTCGTGGGCCGGTCCGAGCCGGACCTGCCGCTCGCGGTGGAGGTCACCGGTACGGCGGTCCGGGTTCTGCTCGCCACGGACGCCGCCGGCGCGGCGGCGAGTACGGCCGCCGAGGTGGCCGAGGCGTTGCGGACCCGGTCCGCGGGCCTCATCGACCGGGCGCACCCGTACCGCACCAACGGGGGCACCGGAATCGTCGCGCCGACGGCTGGGCCGGTCGCGCTGACCGACTTCCTCGACCAGAAACGCGTCGGCGCGCCGGAGGGGGAGGTGCCGCGGGGCCCGGTCACGATCCCGGTCCTGCGTATCGGCAAGCACCGCGACGGGAAGAAGCCCGGCGTGCTGATTCAGGCGCAGGACCACGCCCGGGAGTGGGTGCCGGCGACGACGAGCCTGGAGTCCGCCGAGCGTCTGGTGCACAACTACCGGTCCGACCGGGAGACGAAGAACATCGTCGAGAACACCGACGTCTTCTTCATCCTGTCGAACAACCCGGACGGGGCGAACTACAGCTTCTACAACTTCGCCTCCCAGCGCCGGAACATGACCAACCACTGCCCGGACGCGAACGCCGACCCGGGTAGACGCAACTCCTGGGGCGTCGACCTGAACCGGAACTACCGGGTCGGCTCCGGGCACGACGGGTACGCGGGCGCGTCGACCAGTTGCGTCAGCGACACCTACCAGGGGCCGGCGGAGCTGTCCGAGCCCGAGTCGAAGAACATCATCTGGCTGGTCGAGAAGTACAAGAACATCAAGTTCATGATGTCGGTGCACTCCAACGGCGGGCAGCTCTTCTGGCAGCCCGGCGCGTACATCGCGGACGGCCGCATCACCACGCCGCGACCGCCGCTGGGTGACGAAGCGTTCTACTGGCAGTCCGCCGCCCGGATCCTGTCGCAGGTCAAGGCGCACCGGGAAACCGTCGTCACGCCGGAGAACGTGGGCGGCTCGTCCGACGTCCTCTACTCCTCGGCGGGCAACGTGCGCGAGGACCTCTACCACACCTATGGGATCTACGCGTTCGGCTGGGAGGTCGGCGGCTCGGTCTACAACCCGGCCACCGGCAACTGGCAGGGCGGTTCGTTCCAACCGGAGTGGGTGGGGAACCCGGAGCTCGTCAGCGGCCACGCGGAGACGATGGAGTACGCCAACGGGATCATGGAGATGTTCCGGGTCGCCGCGGACTGGGGGAAGGACAAGAAGAAGCCGACGTCCGAGCTGGTCCCCGGCGGGGGGCGCTACTCCGGGCCGGTCGACGTTCACTTCGAGACCAGCGAGCCGGCCACCATCTACTACACGACCGACGGCAGCCGGCCCACCCTCGAGTCGCCCCGCTACGCGGCGACCGAGTTCCGTGAGCCGGGGCAGGTGTTCCACGTGACCGAGACGACGACGTTCCGCTGGTTCTCGGTCGACAGCGCCGGCAACATCGAGAAGAACTACGACCCGACGAAGAACGACAAGCGCAACAACTACCGCTCGGCGACGATCACGATCACCAAGAGGTAGCGCCACTGTGACAGTCGTTGCCCCGTCGGCGCGGGTGGACCGCGCCGACGGGGCATCGGTCGTCCGCAGTCAACGTCAGGGGCGGTGAGCCGCCACGTTGATGGGGACGATTATCCGGCTGACACGGCGCTCGCCCAGGGAGGAGAGTGACGGCGTGACCGCGACCGACGACCTGAGCGATGCCGAGAACTGGACCGGCGGGTTCTACGAACTGATCCTGATCCTCGGTGCAGCCGATGATGCCCGACTCGATCGGGCCGTGGGTGCCCTGTGGCGGGCCGCTGGCGTCCGTGGCTGCCGCGTCGGGGCCGACCTGGTCGAGGTGACCCCTGGCGCGGACGCGTTCCCGGTGGGCGGGCACCTGCGCGGGGCGCTCACCCTGCCCGGCGGCGAGCGGGTTGTCTGTGGCAGCTACCGGACCAGGTACGAGGGCATCGACAGCCTGTCGCTCTATCTCCCGCTCGGCGCGCTCGCCCGGGTGGACGACCGAATCGGTGGGTACCCCTTCGATCAACGCAGCGGGGTCGAGTCACTGGCCTGGCGCGCCCCACTCGACCGTTGGCTGGCCGACATCGCCGTCGCGGTGCACGACGACGTGCCGTTCGCCCGCGCCGTCATCGGCTTCGAGGCCGACGAGGACGCCGACACCACCGCCGGCACGAGCTACCTCGCTCGACTGACACCGGGAGACAACGGCATGGTCTTCCACCCGGCGACCGCGTGAGTGCTCGACGAGGTCACGAGTCCGTCGGACAGGCCCGACGCCGCCGTACCGGGCGGCCACCGTCCGGCGTCAGGTCACCGTCGGGATGACGGCCTGGATGAGATGGGGCCCCGGTTCGGCGATCGCGCGGGAGAACTGCTCGGCGAGCTCCTCGGCGGTCGTGGCGAGGCTGGCGGGTATCCCGAACCCCTGCGCCAGCTTCACGTAGTCGATGGTCGGGTGGGCCAGGTCGAAGAGCGGGTTGGCGTTCGGGTCGCCGGGGCCGGGGCTGCGGGTGAAGTAGCCCCATTCCGCGCGGAGGATTCCGTACGCGTGGTTGTTGAGGATGACGTTGGTGATGTTCAGTTGTTCGCGGGCCTGGGTCCAGAGCGCGGTGAGGGTGTACATGGCGCACCCGTCGGCCACCAGCGCCACGACCGGTCGGTCCGGGGCGGCGACGGCGGCGCCGACGGCCAGCGGCAAGCCGTCGCCCATCGCGCCGCCGCACTGCATGAGTACGTCGTGTCGAGGAGCGCCCGCGGTGGCCGCCGGGAGGGCGGTGCCGGAGCTGACGGTCTCGTCGATGATGATCGCCCGTTCGGGCAGCAGCGCACCGACCACCTCGGTCCAGCTCTTGAGGGTGAGCGGCCCGCTCGGCATCGTCGGCCGTTGGGGCGTGTCGACGTCGGCGGAGGTGTCGGGTGCCAGGAGGTCGGCGAGCTGGACGAGGGCGGCGGCGGCGTCCTGGCCGGTCTCGGCGAGTGCGTGCGACTGGGCGCCCTCCGGGACGAGGCAGCTCGGCACGTCGGGGTAGGCGAAGAAGGCGACGGGTTCCTTGGCGCCGGCGGTGATGACGTGTTTCACCCCGGCGAGCTGCTTGATGGTCTGGTCAGGAAAGAAGCTCAGCCGAGGGAAGGTGGGCAGATCGGCGCCGTGCTCGAGTCGGTTGGAGTAGAGCTCCTGCAACACCCGCGCCCCGGTGGCGGCACCGATGCGGCTCGCCGCGCAGAGGCCCGCCTCGCGGACCGCCGGACCGCCGATGATCAAGGCGGTCGGCTCGCCACTGCGCAGCACGTCCGCGATCCGCGCGATCACGTCCTGGGTCACCGGTTGCGGCGGCTTACCGGCGGCGGGTGTGCCGACCACTCCACCGTCGTTCCAGGAGGCATCCGCCGGCACGATCACGGTGGCGACCTGCCCGGGTGGCTCCACGGCCGCGGCCAGGGTGGCGGCGGCGTCGGTGCCGGTGCCGGCGGCGTTCTCGGGACGGCGGACCGAGCCGCGTAGCCATCCGCCGAGGGCGGCGATGTCCGAGGTGAGGGGCGAGTCGTAGACGTTGTGGTACGTCGGGTGATCGCCCACGATGCTGACCACAGGTGAGTTGGCGCGACGACTGTTGTGCAGGTTCGTCAGGCCGTAGGCGAATCCCGGGCCGAGGTGCAGCATGGTCGCGGCCGGCTTGCCGGCGATGCGGGCGTAGCCGTCGGCCGCGCCGGTGGCCACGCCCTCGAAGAGGGTCAGTACCCCGCGAAGGTTCGGTACGGCGTCCATCGCCCCGACCATGTGCATCTCAGTGGTGCCCGCGTTGGCGAAGACGACCTCCACGCCGCCGTCCGCCAGCGTCCGCATGAGTGCTTCAGCTCCATTCATCTGCACGCACCATCCCTCGGCAAGCCTGCGCTGACTGTCACGCTATAGCATCAAAACGGAGCAATCGGTATGAAGCGGCCGGCTGGTGCTTTCCGCGTGCAGGCGCTCAGTGGGCGCCGACTCGATCCGCCAGACGGCCTCGACGTCGGCCGTACCCATCAGACCTGGCCGTTGCTCTCGCCGCCCGGCGGGACCTCGTCGGCCTCGGCCACCCGCCGGACCTCGATCTTGGACCCACGGACCGCCGGGACCCGCTTGGCCCACTCGATCGCCTCCTGTCTGGTAGCGACATCGAGCAGAAAGTAGCCGCCGAACAGCTCCCGGGTCTCGCCGTACGGACCGTCCGTGACAACCGGTGCCTCAGCGCCGAAGTCGACCACGACGCCCCGGCTCGGATCGTCCAGCCCTTCGGCGGCGAGGAGGACCCCGGCCTTCATCATGTCCTCGATGAATCGGCCGGTCGCGGCCATCGCCTCGTCGATCGACGCCATCAACGCCTCGTTCGTCTCGTCGGTGCCCCGCATGATCAACATGTACTTCGGCATCGTGTTCCCCTATCCGACAGGTCGCCTCCCGACCCTCGCACGCACTCGTCGAATGAGCGGCCCGCGGATCGACACCGCCGGAGAGATTTCCTGCCGCGACACGGGGTGATGCGCTGAGCCGCGTCTTGATTAAATAGTCGGGTATCAATAGATTGAGGGCGGGCGCCGCCGGGGTCCGGGAGACCGAACCGTCGGCGGCTGACAGGTCCACCCCGAGCCGGGCCCGTCGGTCGTACGCACCGACCAGTCGCTGTGGCGCACCGCCGCGCCGCACCCAGGGCAGGTTGTCGCACCGCATCCGTCCAGGACGCACGCTGACACGCCGCCTCCGTCCCGCTCGATGGTTGAAGGACCTTTTTCATGACGATTTCCCGTGCCCGCCGCACCGCGACCCTCGTGGTCGCCGCCGCGCTGGCCGCCGCCGCGACCACAACCGGAGCGGCGCTGCTCACCGGCCCGGCCGCAGCCGCCCAGGGCTGCCAGGTCGACTACACGCCCAACCAGTGGCCCGGTGGGTTCACCGCCACCGTCAAGGTCTCCCCGGGAGACACGGCCGTCTCCAGTTGGACCGTCACCTGGACGTACTCGGGGGACGAGCGTGTCACCAACGGTTGGAACGCCACGGTCAGCCAGTCCGGATCGTTGGTGACCGCTCGCAACGCGTCGTACAACGGCAGTATCCCGGCCGGCGGCTCGACCGAGTTCGGGCTGCAGGGCACGTACGGCTCCAGCGGTGGCACGCCGACCGCGTTCAGCCTGAACGGTGTGCCGTGCAACGGTGCCACGACACCGCCGACCACCGAACCGCCGACCACACCGCCCCCGACGACCTCGCCGCCGACCACACCACCCCCGACCACACCTCCGCCCACCACCGAACCACCGACCGGGTGTGCCGGGGCGGTGCTCTGCGACGGCTTCGAGGGCCAGACCGGTTCGACGCCGTCCGGTGACTGGACCGTGGTGAGCCCGGACTGTTCCGGCGCCGGTACCGCCACCGTCGACACGACCACCACGCACAGCGGCAGCCGGTCGGTCCGGATCAACGGCGCTGCTGGCTACTGCAACCACGTCTTCATCCGGTCCACGAAGAACCTCGCCAGCGTGGGCGCCGTCCGGTACGGCCGGGTCTGGGTGCGGCACACCATCGGGCAACCCACCGAACACACCACGATGATGGCGATGACCGACGCCGCCGACGGCAACAAGGACCTGCGGCTGGGTGGACAGAACGGCGCGTTGCAGTGGAACCGCGCCTCCGACGACGCGACCCTGCCCGAGCAGAGCCCGGCCGGGGTGGCGCAGAGCCTGCCGCTGCCCACCAACCGGTGGACCTGCGTGGAGTTCATGGTCGACGGTGCGACCGGTCAACTGCGCACCTGGGTGGACGGCACCGCCATCGCCGGGTTGACCGCCGACGGTGCGCCGACGCACGACATCGACGGCCAGTGGTACAACCGCACCTGGCGGCCGCAGCTCACCGACCTGAAGCTGGGCTGGGAGAGCTACGGCGGTGGCGCCGACACCCTCTGGTACGACGACGTCGCGGTGGGGTCCAGCCGGATCGGCTGCTGACCCTTTCGGGATCGGTGCCTGTGTGTCAAGGGTGTGACCCGAAGCTGGGTCACACCCTTGCTTGCTGAGTTTCTTTCACAAGCGTAGGAAGAACATCACCACCACCGTCGGCCCCTGCATCGATCCGCCGTCCAGCGTCGAAGGAGATGCGTGTGACCACCTCCCGAGGGCTCCGTCTTGCCGTGTCCGTGCTGGTGACCGCGGGCGCCGTCCTGCTCAGCACGGCGGCCCCCGCGGCACCGCCAGCGACCCCCCGACCAGCCGGGCACCCATCCTGCGACCCGATCGACCCGACCGCCTGTCTGCTGCCGTTCCCGAACGACTACTTCACCGTGCCGGACCGGACCAGCCCCACCGGCAAGCGGGTGCGGTTCGCCGCCGCCGCGATGCCCGCCAACGTGCAGGGCACGCCGATCGACCCGACGGAGTGGAACCGGCAGGACGGGTTCAGCCCCGGCTCACCGATCCTGGTGCGCGTACCCGGTCTCGACGCCACGGCCAGCGGGATCGCGCCGGTCACCGACATCGGCCGCTCGCTCGCGCCGGACGCGCCGATCGTGCTGCTCAACACCCGGACCGGAAAGCGCACGCCGTACTGGGCCGAACTGGACGCGCACGCCGCCGGGCAACCCGACCGACAGCTGCTGATCATCCGGCCGGCGGTGGCGCTGACCGAGGGCGCCCGCTACGTCGTCGCGCTGCGCGGCCTGCGCAACGGCAACCGGGCGTTGATCCCCGCGCCGAAGGCGTTCCGGGGGTACCTGACCGGCTCCGGCCACGGGCGGGGGGACGCTCGGGCGCCGCAGCTGCGGCGGATCCTCACCGAACTGACCCGCACCGGCGTCCAGCGGCACAGCCTCTACCTGGCCTGGGACTTCACGGTCGCCAGCCGGCACGGGCTGACCGGGCGGATGGTGGCGGTCCGGGACAGCGCGTTCGCCGCCCTCGGCCGGGCCGCGCCGCCGGTCACCGTCACCCAGGTGACCGACTACCCACCTCAGCAGGATCCGTTGATCGCCCGGCAGGTGAGCGGCACCATCGCCGTACCGTCCTACCTGACCGGCGACGGCGGGCCGGGCTCCCGGCTGCACTACGGGCCCGCCGGTGGCAGCGGGACGCCGCCCACGCCGAACGCCCTGCCCACACCGTCCGGTACGACGGTGGCGGCGGACTTCGTCTGCAACATCCCGCGCAGCGCCTCGCCCGCGAAACCGGCGCACCTCTCGCTCTACGGCCACGGACTGCTCGGCCGACCGACCGAGATCAACGCCGGCAACGTCAAGACGATGTCGAACACCCACAACTTCACCTTCTGTGCGACCAGCTGGATCGGCATGGCCGCCGCCGACGTCCCCTTCGTGGCTGGCGCCTTCACCGACCTCAGTGTCTTCCCGGCGGTGGCGGACCGGTTGCAGCAGAGCTTCCTGAACTTCCTCTTCCTGGGTCGCGCGATGATCCACCGGGACGGGTTCGCCGCCCACCCGGCGTTCCGGGACGCCACCGCACGGCCGCTGATCAATCGGGTGGGCGGCCTGCACTATGACGGCAACAGCCAGGGTGGCATCAACGGAGGTGCGCTCACCGCCATCGCCCAGGACTGGACCCGGTCGGTGCTCGGCGTACCGGCGATGAACTACTCCACGCTGCTGCAACGCAGCGTGGACTTCGCACCGTTCCAGAGCGTGCTGGACGGCTACTACCCGGACAAGGTCGACCAACAGCTGATCCTCGCGCTGCTGCAGATGTTGTGGGACCGCTCCGAAGCCAACGGGTACGCCCAGCACATGACCGACCGGCCGCTACCGGGCACCCCGGCACACCAGGTGCTGATGCACGTGGCCTTCGGCGACCAGCAGGTCTCACCCGCCGCGGCGGAGGTGCAGGCACGCACCATCGGCGCGCGCCTGCACACCCCCGCGCTCGCCGACGGTTGGTCACTGGACGCTCGGCCGTACTGGGGCATCACGCCGATCCGCCGCTACCCGTACAGAGGCTCGGCGATCGTGATCTGGAACAGTGGCGCGGCCTCCGCGCCACCGCCGACCAACCTCGCTCCGGCCGGGCCGGAGTTCGGCGACGATCCGCACGAGTTCCCCCGCGCCCAGGCCGGGGCCCAGAGACAGAAGGCGGTCTTCCTGCGCACCGGCACGGTCATCGACGTCTGCGCGCGCAAGCCCTGCCCGTGACCGGTTCAGCGGAGCCGCGAATGTGACACGGCGGGGCGCTGACCAGGTCAGCGCCCCGCCGGGAAAGTGCCGATCGCTTTCGGTCAGCAGCGCACCTCGGTCTCCTTGTGCGCGACGTCCGAGATGCCGCCGAGGGCCCGGGTGCACACCGACAGCGTGTTGGCGCCCAGCGACCAGACCTCCGGGCCGCTGGAACACTGCAGATCGCGCAGCGTCGTGCCGGTCACGATGGAGGTGCAGACCTGGTACGAACCGTGGGTGGCCCGATACTGCTGCCACACGTACGTGTAGGCGTAGTTCTTGCCGCAGCCCTTGTACTGCTTGACGGATGCCGCGGTCTGGCCGCCCACGGTGACGTACGCGGTCGCGCCGATCTGCACCGAGCCGGCGCAGCGCGGGTTGGTCTCGGCGTGCGCGGGTCCGGCGAACACCAGCGTCGCGGGCACCGCCAGACCGGCGGCCGCGAGGATGCGTACGCCACGTCGGGTCAGGCTCTTCATCGGTGACCTCCTTCAATGCACCGGGGGGTCGTCGCCCCCGGTGTCGTCGATGCACCACATTGATGGCCGCCGCAGCTTGTTCGGTACCCTCTGACACGCTCTGACAACGCCTGACAACGTCGTCTGACTGGGGGAGTGAATGAAGGACCAGCCTGCCGCCACCGAGTCAATTCCGGACAGACAAGCCGCCCAGGAGTTCGCCACACAGCTCCGTACATTGCGGAGCGCCGCGGGGGACCCGTCGTTCCGCAAGATGGCTGGGCGGTCTGGCCGGATCTCGCACACCACACTCCACGAGGCCGCCGCCGGGACACGGTTCCCCTCCTGGGAAACGGTCCGGGAGTTCGTCCGAGCCTGTGAGGCGGACGAGGTCCAGTGGCGATGCCGATGGGAGGACGCGCAGCGCGCCGCAACGGCCCACACCAGCGTGGACGGCGACCTGACGCCGGTGCGCACCGACTCCCCGACCGACAGCGAAGCCCTGCTCACCACGACCGACACCGAAACCCCGCTCACCACGGGTGACGAGAAGCCCGACGCCAGGACCGACGCCCTGCCGGCCTACCGGCCCGTCGTGTCCGGCATTCCCGCCCCGTCGCCGGGCGAGCCCGACGCGCTGCGGCCGACCGAGTTTCCGCAGACCGACGAGGAAGTCGTGGGTGAGCCGCGACAGCGGTTGCCGTGGCTCGCCGCCGTCGCGGTGATCGTGGTGGTGGCGATGGTCGCCGTCCTGGGCGCCATCGTCCGCAACCGGTCGTCCACACCGTCCGTGTCGCCGTCCGCGTCGGCGTTCTCGGATTCGCTGATCCCCGGCGACTCGAGCAAATTCCTCCGGGACGTCACCATCCCCGACGGCACCGAGGTGCGGGTCAACTCCCAGTTCGTCAAGGTGTGGGCGCTCAAGAACGACGGGGAGGTCGCCTGGCACAACCGGTTCCTCGCGCGGATCAACCCCACCGCCGACGCCGACGGATGCCAGGTGCCGGATCGGGTGGCGATCGGTGACACACCCCCCGACGAGGAGGTGATGATCAGCGTTTCGGTCACCGCGCCGAGCCGCCCCGGGACGTGCTGGGTCAGTTGGAAGATGGTCGACGAGAACGGGCAGGAGTTCTTTCCCACCCGCCGGCCGGTGTTCTTCATGGTGAACGTCATCGACTGAACGACGCTCCCGGTCACCCGGACCGGCGTCAGAGTGCGATCGCCTGATGTCAGCCCGGGTGCCAGCACAACTGACAACAACGCATTCATCGAGGTCAGCGACGGCCTGACGGATCTGACACGACATGGGGGTACCGAACAGCAGGTCGATTCACGCAGGGTGATGTCCGTTCCGAACGACTCACCAACTGCGAGGAGGACCGACCTTGCGTCGTCCCTGGTTATCCGTCGGGCTCGCCGCGCTCTGCGTGGCAGTCGGCGTTCCGGCCCACGCCTGGGCCGCGACGTCCGGCGCCACCGGGCAGCGAACCGTCACCACGGCCGCGCGGCCAGTCGTGGACATGGAGGCCACCGTCCTGGCCGCCCAGATCGACCCCCGCCGTGCCGACAACACATTGACCCCGGGGGCGAAGAACTCCGTGCTCGCCGTCGAGCAGGCGCTCCAGGCGCGGGGCCTGCTGAACGAGCAGTGGGTCGACGGCTACTTCGGCACCGTCACCATCTCGGCGTACGCGGCGTACCAACGTTCACTCGGCTACACCGGCCTGGCCGCGAACGGGCTGCCCGGCACCACGTCCCTGACGAAGCTCGGGCAGGACCGCTACACCGTCGCCAACCCGATCGGCCCGGGCGCGAAGGTCCCGCGTGACGGGTACGTCGTCAACGCCCGCACCCAGGCCATGTTGGCCGAGGCGCAGCGTCTGCTCGGCTTCACCCTGGTGCTCGACCAGGGCTCGTACAACCCCGGCGGCGACCCCACGTCGGCCGGTACGCACGACGGTGGGGGCGTGGTGGACATCTCCGTCACCGGCATGACCGCCGCCAGGCGCACCGCCGTCGCCAAGGCCCTGCGTCGGGTCGGCTTCGCCGCCTGGGTCCGCAACCCGAATCAGGGCGACTGGCCGTGGCACATCCACGCCAACGCGATCAACGACACGGACCTGTCCAGCCAGGCGCAACACCAGGTCGGCGACTACTACCTCGGCATGAACGGCCTGGCCAACCAGGGACCGGACGACGGCCCCCAGGTCCCGATCAGGACCTGGGAGCAGTACCAGCGCGGGCAGTGACCCGCACCCCCTCACCCGTTTCGGAAAGGACACCATGAACATCCGTAAGAGCCTCGCCGCCGTCGGCGTCGTGCTGGCCGCGACCACCTCGATCCTCAGTGTCACATCGCCCGCGTCGGCGGCGGCCCGGGACGGGGTCTGCGAAAGCGGCGAGTTCTGCTACTACTACAACAGCGACAATGCGGGGTCGATCTCGGACTTCACCGGTTCGCTCGCCGACTACGGCACCGAGCAGCCCTCGTGCTACGACTTCAAGGGCGCTGGCGCTGGCAAGGGGCTGTGCATCAAGAACGAGGCCGCCTCGGTCTGGAACCGCAGCAGCAAGACCGTACGCGTCTACTACAACAGCGGCTACGCCGGTTCCTACCAGGACTTCGCGTCCGGCGCGAAGGGCAACCTCAACGCCACGTTGAAGAACAACAACGCCTCGCACGAGTTCGGGCCGTCGACCCGCACGAACCTGTCGTACGCCCTGTACCAGGCCAGCGGCGGCGTGGTCACGTGCGCCTTCGACGGTTACACCACTACGTCCGGCCGGCACGAGGGCATCGACATCGCCCGCAGCATCGGCTCGGACGTCCGCGCCCTGGTCTCCGGAACGGTCACCTACGTCGCGCGGGGCGCGACCGGCAGAAGCGGCCTGTCCACGATCTCCGTCTACAACTCCTCGCTCAACAAGACGGTGATCTACCTGCACACCGCGCCGAGGTCCGGGGTGAGCGTGGGCGACACCATCAGCAAGGGCCAGATCATCGGCGATGAGTCGTGGCACGGGGTGACCTCCAGCTCGAGCGCGCACACCCACGTCGAGGTCCGGGCCGGCCGGCAGACCCACGCGGCCGTCAGCGTCGGCGACCCCGTCCTGGACAACGCCGACCCGACCTCGTTCTGGAACTCCCAGGGCTACAACGAGAGGTAGGACGCTGTGAACATCCGCAAGGGCCTCGCCGTCGTCGGCGCCGTCCTCGCCATGTCCACCTCGATCCTGAGTGTCGCCTCGCCGGCAGCGGCGGCCACCCGGGACGGAACCTGCGACAGCGGCGAGTTCTGCTACTACTACAACAGCAACCAGGCCGGCTCGGTCTCCGACTTCACCGACTCACTGGACGACTACGGTACGACCCAGCCGACCTGCTACGACTTCAAGGGCGCGGGCAGCGGCAAGGGCCTGTGTGTGAAGAACAACGCCGCGTCGGTGTGGAACCGGACCAGCAAGACGGTGCGGGTCTACTTCAACAGCAACTTCGCCGGGGCCAGTCAGGACTTCGCGGCCGGCGCGAAGGGCAACCTGAACGCCACGTTGAAGAACAACAACGCCTCGCACGAGTTGGTGAGCGGGGTGACGGGTTGCAGCACCGACGGCACCAACAGCAAGCTGCCGAGCACCATCCTGGTTTACCGGGCCAGTCTCGGGCAGGTCGTTCGGGTCGACTTCAAGACGTACGTCAAGAATGTCCTCCCGAACGAGTGGATCACGAGTTGGCCGGCCGCTTCGCTGGACGCCGGTGCGATGGCCGTGAAGAGCTACGCCTGGTACTGGGCGTTGCACTCGACCCGGAAGACGCCCGGTGGACAGTGCTACGACGTCCGGGACGACACCGCTGACCAGGTCTACCGGCCGTCGTCGGCACAGGCGTCGACGTCCGCGGCGGTGGACCGGACGTGGTCGACCCGGATGACCCGCAGCGGCAACATCCTGCGGGCGCACTACTGCCAGTCGACGACCGCCTGCGGTGCCTGGGTGACCGGCGACTGGATGTCGCAGTACGGCTCGCGTGATCTCGCCAACCAGGGCAAGAACTACCAGACGATTCTGCGCTACTACTACCGCGACATCGCGCTCTCCTGAGAATCAGGCACCAAACGCGTCGCCCGCCGCAGATCCGCGGCGGGCGGCGCGTCCTGCGTACGGCCCCGGCCGGCTATGCCGGTGGCGGCTCGACCGCCTCGACGAGAATCTGGAGCACGTGCCGGTACGGCTGCCCGGTGGCCCGGCTCATGCCCATCTCGCAGGTGCGGTTGCAGGAGGCGTACGCGTCGTAGTCGTGTTGGTTGATCTCGGCGGCCTGCGCCGCCGTGGCGCCGGCCGTGACCTCGGGGTGCAGCAGCCCCCGGTCACCGGCGAAGGCGCAGCACCCCCAGTCGTCCGGCACGGTGACGGTGTCGGCGAGCGCTGCGGCGACCGTGCGCAGGTCGTCGATCCCGCCCAGGTGCACGGTGGAGCAGGTGGGGTGCAGGGCCAGCGAGCCCAGTCGCCGGGGCGGTGGCAGCGCCGGCAGGAGGTGCTCGGCGGTGAAGGTCACGCTGTCGACGAAGCGCAGCGCGGCGTACCGTGCCTGGTCCTCCTCGGCCAGGGCGGCGCTCAGCTGCGTCAGCCCGTGGGTGCAGGAGGACGCGTCGCACACGATGGGCAGGCGACCCTCGTCGCTGGCCGCCCAGAGCGCGGCCAGGGTCCGCTCGGCCATCTCGCGGTGGCCGGCGGGGTAGCCCTTGGACTGCCACGGGGTGCCGCAGCACAGGCCCGCCGTGCCGGCTGGCACGACGAGCGGCACCCCCGCCAGGTCGCAGAGGCGCAGGAACGCCGCCGCCGACCCTCCGGACGGGCCGTCCTCCGGTGCGAAGAGGCTGCCCACACAGGCCGCGAAGAACACCGCCTGGGCGTCTGGTGCGTTGCGGGCTCCGGGGCGGGGAGCGCCGGCGCGCGGCATGTCATCGCTCCACAGTGGCACGAGTTCGGTGGCACCGAGTCCACGGACCACTCCGGTGGCGGCCCGGGTCACCGACGTCGGTACGGCGTGCGCGGCGGTCAGTCCCACCCGGACGCCCGTCACCGCGGCCTGCCAGTGTCGGGCGGCGGTGCGGGCGGTGCGCTGGGCGCGGGGCGTGTGCCGCTCGGCGCGCAGCCGCTTCATGGCCGCCCCGGTGTCGATGCCGACCGGGCAGGCGGTGACGCAGAGGCTGTCCGCGGCGCAGCTGTCCACCGCGGCGTACGCGTAGTCGGCGGTCAGCTCCCGGCGGCGCTCCTCGTCGCCGCCGGCGGTGGCGAGGGCGATCTGCCGTTGCAGGACGATGCGCTGCCGGGGGGTGGTGGTGACGTCGGCGGTGGGGCAGACCGGCTCGCAGTAGCCACACTCGACGCAGGCGTCCAGCTCGGGGTCGACCGTCGGGACAGCCTTGAGCTGCCGCAGGTGCACGGTCGGGTCGTCGTTGAGCAGCACACCAGGGTTGAGCAGGCCGCTCGGGTCGCACAACCGCTTGAGTTCGCGCATCACGTCGTACAGTTCGTCGCCGTACTGCCGGCGGACGAAGGGCGCCATGGCCCGGCCGGTGCCGTGCTCGGCCTTCAGCGTTCCCCCTTCGGCCAGCACGAGGTCGACCATGTCGTCGGTGAACCGGGCGTAGCGGTCGATCTCCGCCGGGGTGTCGAACGACTGGGTCAGCATGAAGTGCAGGTTGCCGTCGCGGGCGTGTCCGAAGATCACCGCGTCCGGGTAGCCGTGTCGGTCGAACAGGTCGATCAACCCGTCGCAGGTGCCGGTCAGCCGGGGCATCGGCACCGCGACGTCCTCCAGCAGGGCGGTGGTGCCGGGCGGGCGCGCGCCGGCGACGGCGGTGTAGAGGCCCTTGCGCAGGTGCCAGAGGTTGGCCCGTTCGCGCGGGTCGCGGGTCAGCGCGGTGCCGCTGACGGCCGGCAGTTGGTCGAGCACGGACCGGGCGTCGGCCAACGTCGCGGCCAGCCGCTCCGCGCTGTCCTCGGTGAACTCCACCAGCAGTGCGGCGTGGCCGGCGACGGTCAGCCCGCGCAGGGCCGGGCTCGCACCCGGGTCGCGCTGGCTGACCCGCAGCGCGGCCGCGTCGAGCAGTTCGGCGGTACGGGCGCCGGCGGCGAGCAGGGCCGGCAGCGCGTCGGTGGCGTCGGTGAGACGGGGCAGGATCAGCAGACCGGTGGCGGCGTGGTCGTGGATCTCGACGGTACGGAAGACGGCCTCGGCCACGAAGCCGAGCGTGCCCTCGCTGCCGATCATCAGGTGGGCGAGCATCTCGACCGGGCTGCTGTGGTCGAGCAGCGAGTTCAACCCGTACCCCATGGTGTTCTTCATGGCGAACAGCCGCTCGATGGTGGCGCGTGACCCCGGCGTCGAGCGCACCCGGTCGCGCAGCCGCAGCAGCCCGGCGTGCAGCTCGGGCTCGTCGGCCCGCAGCCGGTCGTCGGCGTCGCGGGCGCCGGAGTCGACGACGGTGCCGGACGGGAGCACGAAGCGCAGCGACTCCATGGTGCGGTACGCGTTGTCGGTGGTGCCGCAGGTCATCCCGCTGGAATTGTTGGCCACCATGCCACCGACCGTGCAGGCGGCCTCGCTGGCCGGGTCCGGGCCGAGCCGGCGTCGGTAGCGGGCGAGTCGAGCGTTGGCCTGCCGGATCGTCAGGCCCGGCTGGAGGCGGATGCGGCGGCCCTCGTCGAGGACCTCGGCGTGCCGCCAGTCGGTGCGGACGTCGACCAGCACGCCCGCGCCGCCGGCCTGCCCGGCGAGGCTGGTGCCGCCGCCGCGCAGGGTCAGCGGCACACCGGCCTCCCGGGCGCCGGCCATCAACGCCCCGACCTCGGCCGCCGAAGCGGCCCGGACCACGGCCTGCGGCTCGAACAGGTACGGCGAGGCGTCGTGTGCCGCCGCCAGCCTCCGGGGCAGCTCGGCGCTGGCCCGGCGGGGATCATCCAGGCGCGAGCGCAGCAGGTCGGCGACCTCGCGCGCGCGGGCGCCGGCCGCGGTCGGCGTGGGTACGACGGTGCTCATGGGCGATCCTCCCGGGGAGGGACGGTCAGTCGGCGACGATCTGCAGCCGGTTGGGAGCGGTGCTGGCCGGCGCGGGCAGCCGTAGTGCCTGCCGGCCGGGGGTGATGCTGCCGAGCACGGAAGCGTGCCGCGCGCCGGTGCCCGACCGAAGGGTGCCCGGCAGCCCGTGCACGGTCAGGTAGCCCAGCAGCGCGAAGGCGAGCGCCTCCTTGGCGTCCGACGCGATGCGCAGGTCGTCGCTCGACGACAGGTCGACGCCCGGTAGCTCGTCGGCGATCATGCGCATCAGCGTCGGATTGCGCGCCCCGCCGCCGGAGACGACGAGCCGGGTGACGCCGTGGTCGCGGCAGGCGGCGGCCACCGTGACCGCTGTCAGCCGGGTGAGCGTGGCCAGCACGTCCTGTGGATCCGGCGTGGGCACGTCGGCGAGCGCGGCGAGCAGGTAGGGCAGGTGGAACAGCTCTTTCCCGGTGCTCTTCGGGCTGGGCAGCCGATAGTACGGCTCGTCGAGCAGCCGCCGTAGCAGGTCCGGGTTCACCTGGCCGGCGGCTGCGCCGCGCCCGTCCCGGTCGTACTCCTCGGTGCCCCCGCTGAAGTGCCGCGCGGCGGCGTCGAGGAGCGCGTTGGCCGGCCCGGTGTCGAACGCGAGCGGATCCGCGTCCGGCGCGACGACGGTGATGTTGGCGATGCCGCCCAGGTTCAGCGCGGCCGGGACGCCGGGCAGGCCACCCAGCAGCAGCGTGTCGAAGAGGGCGACCAGGGGAGCGCCCTGGCCGCCCGCGGCGACGTCACGGCTGCGCAGGTCGGCCACGACCGGAAGGCCGGTGGCCTCCGCGATCCAGGCCGGCTGGCCCAGCTGGAGAGTGCCCCGAACCGTGCCAGCCTCGACCCAGTGGTGCATGGTCTGCCCGTGCGAGACGATCAGGTCGGCCTGGCCGGCGCACAGCTGCGCGAGGGCCCGCACGCCGGCCTCGGCGAAGGCCTGGCCGATGCCGGTGTCCAGCACGCAGATCGCCTCGGTGGTGGTCGGCGCTGGTGGCAGGGCGGCGGCGATCTGCGTGCGCAGCGCGTCGGGGTACGGGTGGCTGAGCCGGCCCAGCGGTCGCATCCGCAGGGTGTCGCCGTCCAGGTCGAACTCGGCCGCGGCGGCTTCGATTCCGTCGTAGGAGGTTCCGGACATCAGGCCGATCACGCGCATCGTGTCCTCCTTCAGGCCCGGCCCGCGGGTGCCGCCGCCTCGTCGTCGACCTCGTCGGTGCGTCCATGGTCGTACGGGGTCTCGGGGGCCGGGTGGAACCGGCTCGACACCGCGCCGACGACCAGGGTGATCAGGACGCCGATCGGAACCAGCCACTGCGCGGCGATGGCGGTGGCGGTGGTGGTCCCGGCCGTCGTCACGTCGATCTTGACGTACCGGACGATGTAGGTCATCACCGCCACGGTGACGAGGAAGGCGATCACCGCGTCGACCTGGTTGGCCCGCTTGACGAGGCGGCCGAGCAGGAAGGCCCCGAGCAGCGCCCCGTAGGTGTAGCCGGCGATGGTCAGACCGGTCAGGTAGACATTTCCGGTGCTGGAGCTGAACGCGCAGGCGAAGACCGCCATCAGCACCGCCCAGACCAGGGTCATCACCCGGGCGAGCCGCAGCATCACGTCGTCGGACGGGACCTTGCGGAAGAAGCTGTGGATGAAGTCGGCGACGGTGGAGTTCGACATCGAGTTGAGCGCCGAGGACAGCGAACCCATCGCGGCACCGAGGATGCCGGCCACCAGCAGACCCGAGATGCCCACCGGCAGGGCGTGCAGGATGAAGCTCGGGTAGAGATTGTCGCTACTGGCCAGGCCGAGTTCCTTGAAGCTCTGACCCTTGTTGTACGACCACAGCAGCGCCCCGACCAGGGAGAACGCCGCGAACTGGATCACCACGAAGATGCCCGAGGAGATCATCGCCTGCTGCCCCTCGCGCAGCGTGCGGGTGGACAGGATCCGCTGGACGATCAGCTGGTCCGACCCGTGGCTGGCCATCGCGAAGATCGCGCCGCCGATGATCGCGGTGGGCAGGGCGAACGGGCTGGTGAGCACGTGCGCGAGCGTGAAGTTGCTGTCGAAGAGCTGGAACTTGCCGGCGTCGAATGCCTGCGAGTAGCCGTCGAAGCCGACGGCGTGGCTGAGCACCGCGATGGCCAGGATCGCCCCACCCAGGTAGAGCCCCATCTGGATGGCGTCGGTCCAGATGACCGCTTTGATGCCACCGAGGTAGGTGTAGACCACCGTGATGAGGGTCAGCACGATGATGATGGCCTGGTAGCTGACGTTCAGCCCGAACTCGTCGAGGAGAAGCTTGATGGGGATGGCCGAGGCGAACAGCCGTACGCCCTCGGCGAGCAGGCGGGTGAAGACGAACGTGACGGATGCCAGGCCCTGAAGTTTCAGGCCAAACCGCTCACCGAGGTACTGGTAGGCGCTGACGAACCCACCGCGCTTGTAGAGCGGGATGAGCACCGCGGCCACGACCACCCGACCGATGACGTAGCCCAGGGCCAGCTCGACGTTGCCGAAGCCTTGGCCGCTGTAGGCGCCGCCGGGAACACTGATCACGGTCAGGACGCTGGTCTCGGTGGCGACCACGGAGAACGAGACGGTCCACCAGGGCAGTCGCCCCTCGCCCACGAAGTAGTCCTTGGCGGACTTCTGTTTACCGGACAGGCGTAGTCCGACAAAGGCGATCACCACGAGGTACAGCACGATCACGACGAGGTCGAGTTGACGCACGGCTCGCTCCCAACCAGCGGGTTGTCAATAAGTGACGTTGACCCACCCTAACGCGAAACTTTTTGCCACCGCCCGTCCGGGCTGGTTACGCTGTGGTTTCAGCCTGCTGATACGGGGACCGTTCGCCGCCGCGCCTCGGCCTGGACCCGCCGGGGAGCCGTCAACGGCCGCCGCCCGGTGCCCCGGGAGACCGCACCCCGCCGGCCGGCTACTGCGCACCAGCGAGAGGAACGAGCACCCCGTGGACCTCAGCACCCTCGGCACCGAGACCCGCAACGACAAGACCAACGACCTCGACCGGATGTCTCCCACCGAGTTGCTGCTCGCGATGAACGACGAGGACCAGACGGTCGCCGACGCCGTCCGCCGAGCCGTACCGGACATCGCGGCCGCCGTCGACGTCATCGTGGCCTCGCTCCGCCAGGGCGGACGGCTGATCTACCTTGGCGCGGGCACCAGCGGCCGGATCGGCATGCTCGACGCCGTCGAGATCCCACCGACCTTCGGTACGACCCCCGAGCGGGTCGTCGGTCTGCTCGCCGGCGGGGCACGGGCCTTCACTGTCGCCGTCGAGGGCGCCGAGGACGACCCGACCCGCGCCGTCGCCGACCTCGACGCGATCGGCCTGACCGCCCACGACACGGTGGTCGGGCTCGCCGCCAGCGGCCGTACCCCCTACGTGGTCGGCGGGTTGGATCACGCCCGCGCGCTCGGTGCCGCGACCGTCTCCGTGGCCTGCAACACCGATGCGGTGACCAGCCGGCACGCCGACGTCGCCATCGAGGTACCGACCGGCCCCGAGGTGCTCACCGGCTCCACCCGGCTCAAGGCCGGCACCGCCGAGAAGCTGGTCTGCAACATGCTCTCCACCGCCACCATGGCGCAACTCGGCAAGGTCTACGGCAATCTGATGGTGGACATGAACGCCACCAACGAGAAGCTCGTCGATCGGGCGCGTCGGATCGTCGCCGAGGCCGCCGACACCGACCTCGACACGGCCGCACGGGCGCTCGCGGCGGCGCACGGGCACGCCAAGACGGCCATCGTGCTGCTGCTGGCGAACTGCACCGCCGAGGAGGCCGCAGCCCGGCTGCGCGCCGCCGCCGACGACGTCCGAGCGGCCGTCGCGGCCTGACCCGGGGGTTCGCGGTGGCGTCGTGACCGGGCGAGGGTAGGCGGTAGCTCGGGTCAGTCGCCCAGGTCGAACGCGAAGGTGCCCGCCTCGATGCGGTCGATGAGCTGACGACCGTCGTGCTGTCGGCACCGATTCGCTGTCGGACCGCGCGCCTAGAGTGCGCCGCATGTACTTCGTCTGTCGCTGGCGCGAGGAATCGCCGCTCAGCAAGCGGGTCGTGAGCGTGCCCGATGCGACGGTGCTCGACTGGTTTCGTCGGGGCTGGGGCCGTGACGATCCGCAAGGGTGGATCGAGAGTGAGCTGGGCGAGGACGTCTACGGTCTGGACTCGATCTTCGAGGAGGCCCGGGAGCGGCACCTGCCACGACCGGAGACGGTTGACCAGCTGCGCGACCTGCTGAACGAGCACCTCTGGGTGGAGGGCGACGACGACGGCACGTTCATCCGGCTCGGTGAGCACGCCCTGCGTGTGCGGACCGACGACGACGAGGTGGACCTGGCCTACTACTTCGTCGACGAGGCCGCCGCGGCCGCGTCGCCGGACCGGCTCGCGTACCTGTTGCACGACACCTGGCCGCTGCCCGCCGACGCCGCCGCACCCGGCGCGGTCTTCGAGCATGGCGTCCCGGTCCGTACCGTCCGCATCGCGCCTCCGGGTCCAGATGCCGTCTTCTCGGTCCGTCTGTGCTGGGATCCGCCTGGTATCGAGACGAATCTGGATCTGGCTGGTGCCCTCGTTTTCCCCGGCCGCACTCTGCCGGGCTTCGCCGCCCGTCTTCGGGCCGTCGACGCGCCCGACACCCGGCTCTGGCCGCACGACGCCCGGTTGCTGCGTGCCCCGATCGCGCCCGACGAAGAGGACGCCGGCGTGGCGCTGGAGCGCTACGCCCGGTTGCCCGGATACGACCCGTCGCCCGCCAACCTCGACCGGGTGGCCGCGCACGACGAGATCCACCGCGAGACGCTGGAGTTGATGACCCCGGAGCCGTCCGTCGGGTCGCTGATCCGGTCGGACCCGCACATCGTGCAGGTCGCCCGGTACATCGATGACTTCTTCGGGTTCGACCAGTGGTTCCTCTTCGACACCCGCTGGGCGGCGGCCAACCAGGACCTGGCCCGATCGCTGCTGCGTTATGCCGCGCACTGGGACCCGTACGACGGCGTCGCGTCGACGTAGCCCGCTGGCCTCGGCAACGAAGCGCCCCGTCCACAATGGACGGGGCGCTTCGTGGTGTCAGTCGAGCGGGGTGTACGAGACCGTTCGGTCCTCGCCCGCGTCGCTGCCGGGGGAGCTGGCCAGCTCGATCCGAGGGGACCGGTCCGGTGGCAGGTGGGCGAAGTCGGCGATGACGACGACATCCACCTCACCGTCGATCATCGTCTGCTCGACGGTCTCCCACGGGGCCCGCATGACTCCGGCGAACCGGTAGGAGTGCCGGCGAAGGTGGCTGAGACACCTCGCGACGGCGGGCGCCGACGGTTCGATGTGGGCTGGGATCCAGATAACGGCGATTTCCATGAACCTCTCCTGATCAACGTCGTGGACGTGAGGGGTTGATCAGGAGTTGCCGGGGTGGCGGAGGACCCCGCTCCACGGGGCGGCTGGTGGCGCGCAGGTCGACGGTGGTGACGGTGAGCCCTGGGTGCAGCGGCGAGGTGGGGTGCGGAGCATCGGCTGTTGAGGTGGGTGGATCGGCGCTGCCCGCACCGAGGCCGGTCGGTGTGGACGCGAGCGCCAGCACGAACGCCGGTGGGCCCGGTGCGGGTCGGGCGGGCGGGTTGGGCCGATCTCCGGTGCCGGCGGTCATCGTCGCCCGCGCCCGGTCCGACGCCCGGCCCTCGGGCGTGCCACGAGCGACGTCCCGGGTCGCCGTCGCTGGCCCGGACACGGCTGGGGCTGCCGAGCTGAGGGGTGCCTTGGCGGGCGTTGAGGCCGACGGTGCCGGTGTGCCGGACGAGGGCGGGACAGGGCTCGGCCGCCGCGACGGGACGATGGTGGGCTTCGCCGTGGGCGTCGGCAGCGGCACGGTCGACGGCAGGGGCAGCGGCACGGCGGATGGCAGGGGCAGCGGCACGGTCGACGGCAGGGGTACGGGCAGGGGCACTGCTGCGGTCGGCACGGGTAGGGGGACGCTCAGCTGCACCTCGACCGCGTCGCCTACCGCCACCGTGATGACCTGCGGCGAGGTTGCCACCTCCGCCAGTGGGAGACGCGACGGTGACGGGGTGTCGGCGTGGGCGGGGTCGGCACCCAGAGCCGCGCCGAGCGCCACCGCGCCGAGGGCCACCGGTGGGAGGCTGTGCCTCAGCCGCATCAGACGCGGGCTGCCGGCAGCGGTGTCGCCAGCCCTGCCCGATCCGGATCACCGGTTCGGTGCCGCTCACCGAGCGGATGTCGTCCGCACCCCGCCGTTCCCGCCATGTGCGGGTTCTTGCCCCGGGAAACCGGAAGTTACACCCCTGTCGATGTCTTCGGTAGGCGAAGAAGTGCCTCTGGTCGGTTCACACCCGGGCCTCGGCGGGTGTCGGAGCGGTGTCGAGCGGCAGGTCGCGCATCCGGCGGATCGGGGTCGACAGGTAGATGATCGGGGACAGCACGGTGAGCGCCGCGAAGATCAGCAGGGTGGTGCGGGCGCCCAGCGGCCCGGCCAGGATGCCAGCGAGCAGACTGCCGAGTGGGATGGCGCCCCAGGACACGAACTTGACCGTGGCGATCACTCGGGACAGCAGTTCCGGCGGGCTGGCGAGCATTCGGTACGTGCGGGTGGTCACGCTGAGCACCACTGTGGAGCTGGAGAGGATCAGGTTCCCCACGGCGAAGGCCAGGAATGCGGCGGTGCCGGTGCCCAGCGGGATGACGAGCGCGCCGGCCACGCCGACGAAGGCCGCGATGAGCAGGCCGCGGGCGGTGCCGAACCGGTCGGTGAAGCGGGTGGTCAGCGCGGCGCCGATCAGCGCGCCGAGGCCGTCGGTGGCGATCAGCAGCCCGACCAGGACCGGCGATGCGTGCAGCTCGCGCACCAGGTAGAACGGGAAGAGGGCGAGCATCGCGCCGCTGACGAAGTTCGTCGCGGTGGCGTCCCACATGGCCGGACCGATGATCGGGTGGCGGAGCACGAAGTGCCAGCCCTCCCGGATCATCGTGACCATCGGTGGCCGCTCGGCCGATCGCTGCACCCGGCGAGCCGGCAGGGTGCGCAGCAGGACTGCGGAGAGCAGATAGCTGACGGCGTCCACGAACAGCGTCGGCACCGCGCCCAGCAGCTGCACCGCGAAGCCGCCCAGGGACGGCCCGCCCAGTGTGGTGGCGGCATGGGTGCCGGAGGTGAGGCTGTTGCGAGCCTGCAACTGCGCGGCCGGCACGATCTCCGGCAGGAAAGTCTGGTTCGCCACGTCGAACAGCACGTTGGCGAAGCTCACCACCAGGGCGACCGCGACCAACTGGGCCACCGTCAGCATGTCGAGCCACCAGGCCAGCGGGACCGACGCGATGGCGAGGGCGCGGACCAGGTCCAGCGCGACCTGCATGCCGCGCAGCGGCAGACGCTGCACGATCACCCCGGCCGGGAGGCTGATCAGCAGGTACGCCAGATAGCCCGCCGCGGTGATCAGACCCATCTCGAAGGCCGACGCGTGCAGCACGGTAAGCGCGGTCAGTGGCAGGGCCAGCGTGCCGACCGCCGAGCCGAGGTGGCTGGTCGTGCCGGCGACCCACCACCGCCAGAACGTAGTAAGTCTCATAATGGAACTCACTATAGGGGTGGGCAATGTGCACCGTTGACCCGCCTGTCCGAGCTCGCCCGAGGAGGCGCTGCCTGTCGCGCTCGGCGCACCATCTCGGTGATCCAGATGGGCGCGAACGGGGACGTGCAGCCGGGGGCGTGATCGTCACTCGGGACCGACGTTTCACACTCGCGTAACGGGTATCCAGCCGTACCAGTGCGACCGGCGGTGAACAGCTTCACGGAGTGAGGGGGCACCTGTCATGCCTGATCCACAGCCCACGCTCGTGCTCGTGCACGGGGCGTTCGCCGAGTCGGCGAGCTGGAACGGTGTGCTCGAGCGGCTGGGCGCCGCGTACAACTCGGTGGCCGTCGCGAACCCGTTGCGGAGCGTCGCAGGCGACGCGGCGTACCTTCGGGATGTCGTGCGCGGGATCGGCGGCCCGGTCGTCCTCGTCGGCCACTCGTACGGCGGCATGGTGATCACGCAAGCCGCGGCCGGCGACACCTCGGTGCGGGCCCTCGTGTACGTCAACGCCTTCGCCCCGGACACCGGTGAGTCGGCGCTGGCGCTGTCCGGGAAGTTCCCCGGCAGCACCCTCGCCGACACGCTGGTGCAGTACCCGGTGTCGACCGGCGGGAACGAGGTGGCGATCGGCCAGGCTCAGTACCACTCGCAGTTCTGCGCGGACGCGTCGGACACCATGGCCGCGCTGATGGCCCGGACCCAGCGGCCGATCACCGAACAGGGCCTGGGTGACACGCTCACCGGCGACCCCGCCTGGCGGTCGCTGCCCAGCTGGTTCGTTTTCGGCGACGCGGACAAGAACATCCCGGTCGAGGCGCACCGCTTCATGGCCGAGCGGGCCAACCCCCGGGGGCAGCGCGAGATCGCCGGCGGCTCGCATGCGATGGCGGTGGCGAAACCGAGCGAGGTCGCCGAGACGATCATCGAGGCGGTTCGGGGCGTGAGCTGACGGTCCGTACCGGCAGCTGACGGTGGGCCGACGGCGAGACGCCGCCGGCCCACCGCGCCTGTTACCTAGCGAACCCGCAGCTGCTGGTGGACCGCTGAGCTGGGGGCGTAGACGGGGTCACCGGAGTAGGCGACGTGCACCGGGTACGCCCCTGCGGAGAGCCCGTCGGTCGGCAGCGTCACGACGGCCGCGCCACCGTTGAGCGGGACCACCTGGGTGGCGCCCCCGAAGGTGACGGCCACCTCGCCGGTCGCCGTCGGCGCCTTGCGGTGCTGCGTCTGTGCCCGCACGTCGACGGTCAGCGTGAACGTGCCACCGCGGACGACCGAGGCGGGTGCGGCCTTCGCCTTCACCACGACTCGTGCCGTGCCCGTAGGAGTCACGTCGACCCCCGACCAGAGGTGGTCCCGGGCGAAGATCGTGAACAGTTGGCCGGCCGTCATCCCGTCGTGTGCGCCGGGGACCTGGGCCGTCGCGGCAGCGTACCCCCGAGCGCGGAAGTTGTCCGCGATGGCGTTCTGGGCGTTCAGGTTGCCCTCGAAGACGCCGTTGCCGAGGAAGACGGTGAGGTCATCGTCCCCGACCGCGTTCGCGATGGTGTCGTAGTCCTGGGTGGTGAGGGACGGATTGCCGGAGAAGTGTCCGTAGAACGCGAAGGTGGTCGGGTAGTTCTTGATGACGACGCCGCCGGTCATCCCGCCGTAGGAGAACCCGGCGTAGGCGCGCCCCGCGCGGTCGGTCGAGACGTTGTAGCTGTTCTCGATGAGGGGCAGGATCGTCTGGACCAGGTTGTTGGCCGCGTTGGTCTGGTTGTAGGAGGCGAACCCGAGGCTGGTGCCCGTGAAGTGGTTGCCCATGGTGACGACCACCGTGGGCTCGATCTCGCCCCTGGCCGTCATGTTGTCCAGGATGTTCGGGACGTTCGCGGGGACCATGAAGTCGGTCTCATCGCCGAAGATGCCGTGGGCGAGGTACGCGACCTTGTACGGCTCCGCCCGGTTGGCGTCGTAGTTCGGCGGCAGGTAGACGCCGAGGTAGTGGCCGCTGTCGCCGAGGATCGTGGTGTACGGGATGTACTGGACGGTGCCTCGCTTCGCGCGGTCGGCCACCGGCACCTCGTAGGCCGCACGTTCGGCCAGCACCGGGTCGTTCTGCTTCTTGTCGTACGGCACGTACACCGCGTCGAGGACGTCGTTGTTCCTGACCCGGAACGATGACTCGCCCGGGGGGCGAGGGTGCGTCGAGGCGGGGTCCCAGATGCGCTTGTTCTCCCAGCCCTGGGTCGGATCCCAGACCCGGTACCAGTAACTGAGACCTCCGGCGTGCAGCGGGAGCGAGACCGACCAGTTCCCCTTCCGGTCCCTGGTCATGTCGCGGAGGAACTCGGTGCCTCCGGCGTGGTAGCGCCCCGGCTGCCACTCTTCCGGCTGATACCGGGTGGTGCCGGTGCTGAGATCGAGCAGGGTCAGGTCCCCGGCAAGGCGGACCTGGGTGGCGTCGGGATTGCGGTAGACGAACGTGACGGTGTATCCGGTCGGTGAGGTGCGGTCCGCCTTGACGGTCGCCCCCTGGGCGATCGCGGGCTTGCCGGCGGTGGCGGCCGGCGCGGGGAGGACGGCCCCCGCGCCGAGTGCCGTGAACGTGAGGATCGAGATCGCAAGCCGGAGCCTGCGTCTTCCGGTGGTTTCCCTCATGGGCGAAGACTCCTCTGTGGTCGCTCGTCGCGGTGTGGTGCGGGCACTGGCAGGTGAGGGCTCCGATGGTGGCTAAATCGAATTAGCAACGGGAGTGTCGCTGGGTACGCCATTCAATGTCAAGGGTGTGCGGGGCGGCCGTGGGCGCTCACCCCGTCGCCGGGATGCCGGGCGCGAAGCCGCAGCCTGCGGGTTTCCCCTAATGGCCGCAGCTCGGCTGGCAAGGTGATGCCCATGGACAGGAAGCACGTCGAGGACTGGCTACGCAGCTACGAGCGGCTCTGGCGTACGCCGGGCACGGACGCGCTGGTCACGCTCTTCACCGAGGACGCCAGTTACCAGCAGGGGCCGTACTGGACGCCGGTCGTCGGCCTGCCCGCCATCGCCCGGATGTGGGAGAAGCAGCGCAAGGGCCCCGACGAGGTGTTCCAGATGACCACGGAGATCGTCGCGGTCGACGGGGACACCGCCGTGTCGCGCCAGGAGGTCCGTTACGGCGACCCGGTCGAGCAGGAGTACCGCGACCTGTGGATCATGCGCTTCGCCGACGACGGACGATGCCGGTCGTTCGAGGAGTGGCCGTTCTGGCCGGGACAGCAGCCGGCCGACCCGCCGGACGGATCATGACCCGAGGAACCCGCCCCAGCCGGCTGAGCGAGCGGCGACGCCCCAGCCGCCGGCAGGAGATCGGACCGACACGTCGTCGGATCGGTCGCACTGCCTACCGTCAGCTGGGGCGTCACCCTGACGACGTGGCGCGTCAGGCCGGGGCGGCCGGGCAGCTCGCGCCGACCGGCGGTGCGGTTCTCGTGATGAGGTACTGCTCCACCTGACGGCGGGTGCACTCCGTGCGGGGGTAGCTGGCGTGGCCCGACCCCTCGTAGGTGAGGAGGTGGCCCTGGCTGCCGAGCTGGCGCACCACCTGCACGGCCCCGTCGTACGGGGTGGCCGGGTCGTACCGTCCGTTGAGCACCAGCAGCGGCGCGTTCGTGCGCACCTGCAGTCGATGTTGTGGGTTGTTCGCCGTCCAGCCCAGGCAGATCGCGGTGAACCGGACGACCAACGGGGAGGCCCGCAGGTGCGATGCGGCGGCGCGGGACTCGTCGAGATACCGCTTCCACTCGGTGAACCCGTTGACCGGCAGTGACCAGTCCTGACAGAACGCGGGTAGGGCGTACTCGGTCAGGTCGTTGTCGGTGTCGGCGGGCACCATCGGGGACGCGAGCGGGGGATCGGAGGGCTCGCCCCGCTCCAACGCGAGAAGCGTGTTCGCGAGGTCGGCCCAGGTCGAGTCGAAGAAGTTGACGAAGGTCGCGAACCCGAGCTCGAACCAGCTCAGCGTGGCACCGGTGCCCGCGTCGACAAGCGTGCCGGCATCGGCGCGGCGCATGAGTCGGTCGAAGAGCGCCGGTATGTCGCGTCCGTGCAGTGCACAGCTCGCGGTCCGCTCGCACCAGGTCACGAACTCGTGGAACAGGGCCTCGTTGCTGGCCGCCCCGCTACGCGTGTACTCCCGAATCCCCTGACTGTGGTCCATCACGCTGTCCATGACCAGTGCGCGGACGCGGTCGGGGAACAGTTCGGCGTAGGCCTGCCCGATCAGTGTGCCGTAGGACCACTGGTAGAAGCTGAGCTGACGCTCGCCGAGTGCCGCCCGGATGGCGTCCGTGTCACGCGCGACGCTCACGCTGTCGAGGTGGTCGAAGAGTGGGCCACTGTGAGCGCGGCAGTCGTCGCGCAACTGACGGTTGTAGGTGCGCAGTCGCTCGAACTCGGCGGCGTTGGCGGGTGCCAGCGAGGGGTGCCGGGCCAGCAACGCCGACGAGCAGCGCACCGGTGCACTACGGACCGTGCCCCGGGGATCGAAGCTCACGACGTCGAAGCGGCGCAGCACGTCCGGTCCGAGCTGGCTGTCGGCGGTCAGCACCACGTCCACCCCGGAGAGGCCGGGACCGCCGGGGTTGAAGACCAGGGCGCCGATGCGGGCTGCCGGGTCGGTGGCGGTGCGCCGGGCCAGGGCCAGCTGGAAGGTTTCCCCTCCCGGTCGGGCCCAGTCGACCGGTAGGCGCAGGGTGCCGCAACGCGTGCTCGGGTCGTCGGGTCGCTCCGGGCATGCCTGCCAGTCGATGCGACCGTTCCAACCGCCGGTGGTGTTTGCGGTGACCGACCCGTTGCCGCCGGCCACGCCCGACGTGGTGCCCGCGAGCGACGGTGCGGCGTTGAGCGACAGGGCCGCGAGGACCGCGATGGCGGCCGAGAGGCCGCCGACCAACCGCCTACGTCGACGATCGACCCCGCTGGGATGCCAGAAGGTGGTTCTCTTGGTGAACAGCATTCGTCCAGCCTGCCGACGCCCGGTCCACGCCGGATCCATGCCGGTCCGGGGACCGTCGGCGCAGGGCATTCATCGGTACGCCGCCAGCCGTTCGGACAGCACGATGGCCTGCGGATGGCCGACCTGGTCGAGGATCGCCAACGCCTGTCGCCACAGGTCGACCGAGGTGTCGTGGTCGCCCACCGTCTGATGGGTGTCGCCGAGGCGGACGAGGGTGTCCGCCCTCCCGCAGGGGTCCTGGATGTCGGAGTAGAGCAGGAGCGCGCGCTGGTAGCAGTCCGCCGCCGTCGGGTGTTTCCCCAGGCCGTGATAGGCGAGCCCGAGACTGTCCCAGGTGTGGGCCGTGCCGAGCGGGTCCTCGGCCTCCTCATAGAGCGCGAGCGCCCGCTCGCAGTAGGTGATGGCGCGGGCGTGCTCGTCCAGCCGCGCGTGGCCCCAGCCGAGCGCGTTGAGCGCCGCGGCCTCGCCTCGCCGGTCGCCGGTGCTGCTGGCCAGCGCGAGCGCCTCCCTGGCATGCGGCAGCGCCGCGCCGGCGTCGCCTTCGATGTCGCACAGCCAGGCGAGATGCAGGTGGGCGCTGGCCTGCCCCGGGCTGTCGTCGGCCTGGTCGTAGCGGGCCATCGCGCGTCGAAGGTGATGGTGGGCCGCGTCGAACCGGCGGTGCTGGATGTGGGCCAGCGCCAGGTCGCGGTGGGCCAGCGCCTCGGCCCGTGGATCACCGCGGCGTTGCGCGACCGCCACCGCGGTGGCCTGGACGGCGGCCAGGTCGTGCCACTGTGACAGCCGGCTGAGCAGGGGAGTGAGTGCCTGGGCGAGCTGCCCGGCGTGCGCGTCGAAGTCGTGCGCGGCCGCATCGTCGACGGCGGCCAGCAGCACCCGCTGTTCGATGACGAACCAGGCCAGCGCGGACCGGTGGTCGTCAAACGCCGGCGGCGACGCGTCGGCGGGCAGGGGTGGCGGATCGAGCGGCTGCCAACCGGCGTCAACCAGCCTCGCCGCGTCACGCGCGACAACCAGGTAATGGTCGAGCACGCGCCGCCGGGCGGCCCGGCGGTCGGCCGGGCCGTCGAGGGCGGACGTCAACTCCTCCCCGTAGGCGCGGAGCAGATCGTGACAGCGGAAGCGGTTGGGTGACTGCTCGGCCAGCAGGTTCGCCCGGGTCAGCTCGTCGAGCGCCGGCCGAATCAGGTGCGGTCGCGCCCCCGCGAGGCTGGCCACTGCCGCCGCGCTGATGTCCCCGGCGGGGTGCAGGCTGATCTGCCGGAACAGTCGGGCCGCGTCCGCGCTCAGCAGACGGTAGGACCAGGAGAGCACCGTCCGCACGTCGGTGGCGGCATCGTCGGTGGACAGGGCGGCGAGCCCACCCCGGCTCGCCGCCAGGTCGTCGGCGATGGCCTGGAGCGGAAAAGTGGGCTGGGCGGCGGCTCGCGCGGCCACGATGGACAGCGCCAGGGGCAGTCGCGCGGTACGGCCGATCAGCTCGTCCACCGCTGCCGGCTGGGCGGCGACTCGCTGCGCGCCCAGTCGGCGTACGAGCAACTGGCGCGCTTCGTCGTCGCTGGGCAGGTCCAGCGCGAGCGGATGAGCACCCTCGGCGGCGACCAGGCCGGGCAGTGTGTGGCGACTCGTCACGATCACACCGCAGCGGGTCGATCCCGGCAGCAGCGGCCGCACCTGTTCCGCGTCACGGGCATTGTCGAGCAGGACGAGCAGCCGTCGTTCCGCGGTCAGGCTGCGGTACAGGGCGAACTGGGCCACCGGCTCGGCGGGGATCTCCAGGGGTTTCACACCCAGGGCGGGCAGGAGCGAACGGACGACGACGGCCGAGGGGGACGCCTCCTGCGTCGCGGTGCCGAAGCCACCCAGGTCGACGTGGAGCTGACCGTCGGGGAAGTGCTGCAGGTTGTCGTGCGCCCAGCGCATCGCCAGCCAGCTCTTTCCGACGCCGCCCGTGCCGGTGATGACGACGGTGCCGGCCGAGCCCGGGTCACCGAGCAGCAGTGTGGTGAGTCGGGCCAGCTCACCGGCCCGGCCGGTGAACAACGTCGGTGGGGTCGGCAGTTGCCGGGGGACGATCAGCGGTGGGCGCTTCTCCGGTGTCCGCGGCTCGGAGGTCAACAGGTCCGGCTCGGCCCGCAGAATGCGGGTGTGCAGGTGTTGGAGATCGGGCCCCGGCTCGACCCCCATCTCGTCGGCGAGGAGCTGGCGTAGCTGCCGGTACGTCGCCAGCGCGTCGGCGCGTCGACCCGCCCGCGCCAGGGCCACCATCAGCTGCCCCCATGGGCGCTCGCGGAGCGGATCGTCGTCGACCTGGGTTCGGAGCGGTTCGATCAGCTCGTGATGCTGGCCGGCTCGCAGCTTGAGGTCCGCGACCTCTGCCAGCAGGCTGGACCGCTGCTCCTGTAGCCGCGCTCGGACGGAGAGCAGCACTCCCCAGCCGGGAAGACCCGCGAACGACTCCCCACGCCACAGCGCCAACGCGGCCTCGAACGACTCCTGTGCGGCTGACCAGTGACCCTGCCGCAGCGCGGAGTACCCGCGCCGGGCCAGGTCGTCGAAGGCCAGGCTGTCCGCCGTCTGGGTGTCGAGGTCGAGGCGGTAGCCGGTGGGCCCGGCGAGGATGGCGGGGTCGGGGGAGCCGGGGGACCGCAACGCCCGGCGCAACGCCCAGACGTAGGTCTTCACGTTGCCGCCTGCTGTCTTCGGTGGGCGTCCCTGCCACAGCTCGTCGACGAGTTGGTCGATGGACCACCCGGTGCCCGGCTGCGACATCAGGACGGCCAGGAGGCGCACCTGCATCGGGGGGCCGAGGGCCAGCCGTTCCCCTGATGCCGACCACGCCTCGACTGGTCCGAGCAGTCGGTACCGCATCGCCGGCGATGCCCCCGCCTGGTCCATCGCCTCATCGTAGGGGCCGGCGATCGTTCCGCTTCATCGCCTGGAGGGCCGCGGCCGGGGCTCGTCCTCCGGGTGTGCTCCGTCACGGTGGTGGGCATGGTCAGGCGGTTGGGGCGCCGCGAAGGGGCTGCTACAGTCGGGATTGTTGCGGCCGCAAATTTATCAGCGGCAACTACTTGGGAAGGTTGCTTCGATGACCAAGCTCTCCGTCATCTACTACTCGTCCACCGGCACCCTCCACGCCATGGCCAAGCGCCTCGCCGAGGCTGGCGAGAAGGCCGGCGCCGAGGTGCGGCTGCGTCAGGTTCCGGAGCTCGCCCCGGCCGAGGCCATCGCCTCCAACGCCGCCTGGAGCCAGCACTTCGACGCCACCAAGAACGAGCCGAAGGCGACCGCCGACGACGTCGTCTGGGCGGACGCGGTGCTGTTCGGCACGCCCACCCGCTACGGCAACGTGGCCAGCCAGCTCAAGCAGTTCATCGACACCCTCGGCCCGCAGTGGGCGCAGGGGCTGCTCGCCGACAAGGTGTACGCCGGCTTCACCGCATCCATGACCGCGCACGGCGGCCAGGAGTCGACCCTGCTCGCGCTCTACAACACCGTTCACCACTTCGGTGGTCTGGTTGTCGCCCCGGGCTACACCGACCCGCTGAAGTTCGCTGACGGCAACCCGTACGGCGTCTCGCACGTCACCGGCGGAAGCAACGACGCCCCGCTGGGCGACGCCCAGCTCGCCGCCCTCGACCACCTGGCCGAGCGGGTCGTCAAGATCGCCGGGAAGCTCAGCGCCTGAGCGTGCTGCCGCCCTACCGGGCACCCGCGACGACGCGGGTGCCCCGCCGGCCGAGGGCCGGCCTCCCACGATGGGAGGCCGGCCCTCGGCATCTCACACCGCGATCGCCGCGACGGCGGCCAGCGGCCGATGCTGGTCACTGGACGGCCGCCGAACCCGTTCGATCTCCCGGAAGCCGGCCCGGCCGAGTCGCTCAGCGATCTCGTCGACCGGCCAGCGGTAGGCGGTCAGCACCTTGTGGTCGAAGGCGCCGAGCTCCTCGGCGTCGAAGACGCCCAGGACCAGCCGTCCGGCCGGGGCGAGCGCCCGCCGGAACTCCGTGAGGACGCCGTCGACCTCCGGCGGCGGAAGGTGGATCAACGAGTACCAGGCCAGAATGCCGTCGATGGAGCCGTCGGCGACGTCGAGGCGTTCCATCGAACCGAGGTGGAACTCAACGCTCGGGTGTGCCGCCCGCGCGTGCGCGATGAACTCGGGAACCAGGTCGATCCCAGCCGCGTCGACGCCCAGCTCACGAAGGTAGCCGGTGAGGTGACCGGGCCCGCACCCCAGATCGAGCACCCGACCGGGCCGGCTCGCCAGGTGTCGCCTGATGAAGTCGAGGTCGTCGGCGTCCACCTGCTGGCTGGTGCCGAACAGGTCGATGTAGAGCTCTGCGACCGACGTGTATGCCTGCCGTACCTTGTCCGTTTCCACGGCAGGACCATACGGGCCACCAGACCGTGTCGAGGCGGCCTACCGTGATGGCCATGACCCGTCGAGCCGTACTGGCCAGCATCGCTGCTGGCCTGCTCCTGGTGGCTTGCTCGGTTGGCGCGCGGACGCAGAGTGGGCCCGAGCCGCACGCCGTCGCAACGTCAGCCGCTGGCGCTGATATCGCCACGACGGCCGAGGCGGTTCGTCTGCTGCGGGCGGGCACGGCGTTCGTCAATCAGACGAGTTACCGCAGCGACGTCGATATCGCCAGTCAGATCACGACGCTGGCGCACACCGACAACGTCCACAAGCGCCTGAACGCCACGGTGTCGGCGCCGGGTGGGGGCATCGAGATCCGGATGATCGATGACGAGGTCTACCTGAAGAGCGGTCTGTTCCTGCACGGTGTCGGCGACGGCTGGATGATCCTCGACCCGGCCCGGGTGCCGTCGGATTTCGCCCTGAGCTTCGCGCCCGGCAGGAACGACTCCGGAGGCTCGGCCCGTCTCATCGCCGCGATAGTCACCGCGCGGGTGGACGGCTCGCAGATCACCGGGACGATCGACGTGACCCGGATTTCCGTCGGAAACGGGATCAGCTTCCGACCCGGCCCCGATGGCGCCTTCCCGGAAGGCGCGCGCAGCCACGCGTTCCGGGCCACGCTGGACACCGAGGGTCGACTGGTCAGCTTCCTGATGCCGCAGGCCGACGGGTTGCCGAACGCGTCTCTGCGCTACAGCGACTTCGGTACGACCGTCACTGTCGTTCGGCCGTCCGGCGCGGTCGCCGCCCCAGACGCCCTCTATCCCCAGCTCGGTGTGAACGGAGGGAAGTAGGGGCGCCGGATGCCGGGGCCGCAGGCCCTCAGGCGTACGCGAGCAGGAAGTCGACGGTGCCGGTCCCGCCGGGTTGGCCGGGCGGGACGGGCAGGCCGGGCTCGCTGTTCAGGACGTAGAAGCCTCCACCGCCGACCAGGCGCGGCGTCACGGCCAGGATCTGTGCGGCCATGGTCGCTCCGGTCGGCCGCACCACGCTGTCCAGCAGGAGCCGGAAGAGGTTCCCGTTGAGGTTCGCGACGTGCAGGACGCGGTACGAGCGGGGGGCGGGCAGCCCGGCGCTCGTCAGGCCCCAGATCGGCACGATCTGACTGCGCCACCGGGACGGGTCGTTGCTGATCGCGGTGTCGTGGTTGTTCAGTTGCGTCTGGATCCCCGAGTGGATCCCGGCCAGGTGGATGTGCAGCTGGTCCTGTTGCCGGATCGTGGGGTCGGCCGAGTTGATGCCGAGCCCGATGTGGGGGTAGACGACGTGGCCCGGCTGCCCTGGCTGTGCGTTGTTCCACGCCTCCAGCCAGTAGTTCGGCGCGTTGGCGGTGGTGATGAACGGGCACTCGATGCCGCTGATCCGGCACGTGGGGACGAGCAGGAAGTCATGGTTCGACCCCGATCCTCCATCGAGGATGACGTACGTGGGAGTCGTCCGGAGGCACTGGGGAAACGGTGGGCCGGTCTTCGTGCCCACACAGACCTGGACCCGGTCCCAGAGGTCGTACCGACCACCGGTGTCGGTGGGGAATCCGCACAGGGGCGAGGGTGCGGGGCAGGCCCCGGCACCGGGGCCGTCGGGTGCCGATGGGGACGGCTGCGGGGTGGGGCCCGCGTCCGCCAACGCCCGGTCCGCGCCGACCAGACCCAGCAGGCCAGTGGCGCTGGCGGTCCCTGAGAGCCGGACGAACTGACGTCGCGGCATTCCGCCCATCATCACCCTCCGTGGTTGCCGTGCTGGCAAACATGAACGTGGTGAGGTTAGGGTGAAAGCGGGCAATCGGCGCAGTCGACGACGAACGGGTCGCCTGATCGTGTCGCCGACGGTCAGGTCGCCGAGCGGCCGTTACCGTCCGGGCTCGCCGGGGCCGTCGGCGCGTAGCCGAGCTCGTACGAGATCTTGTTGGCGGTCTCCAGCAGCAGCGGAAGGTTCCCCTTCAGCTGGTCGAGGCTGGCGATGACCTCGATCGCCGTGATCGAGGCGGCGGCGATCACTCGTCCCCGCGAATCCCTGATCGGCGCGGCCACGCACATCACGTAGGCGTCGTGCTCGCCGTTGTCCATGGCCCAGCCGCACTCGTGGATGCGGGCGAGTTCGGCTTCCAGGGCGTCGTGGTCGGTGAAGGTGGTGTCGGTGAATCTCTCGAAGACGACGTGGGAGAGGAGTCGGTCGCGTTCCTCCCGGGGTAGGTAGGCCAGGATCGTCTTGCCGACGGCGCTCGCGTAGATGGACACCGCGCGACCGACCCGCGATGGCAGCTTGACGGCGTCGAACGCCGGACTGTCCACCTTGTCGATATAGATGATCTCGTCGCCGGTGAGTTGGGCCAGGTGTACGGTGTGGCCGGTCTCGCGTTGCAGCGCACGCAGGTGGGCAGCGGCGGGTTGGCGGAGGTCCATCGAGCCGAGCGCGAGCTCGGACAACTCGATCAGGCCACTGCCGAGCACGTAGGTGCCCGCGCCGGTCCGGCGGACGAAGCGCGCGGACTCCAGTGTCTGCAGGATTCGTAGGGCTGTGGACTTGTGGACGCCGAGCACGTCCGCAGCTTCGGTGAGGGACAGCGGGTGCTCCGCGGATCGACGGATGAGGTCGATCGCGCGGCGAATCGATTGCGCCAAGGCTCTGTCTCCCTTCGCGCGACGGGCAACACCGTCGCTGTCATTGCATATTGTGCAATATAGATGACGCGATGCGCAACCGCCTCTTGACACCGTTGCACATGACGCTACGATCGTTGCAATTTCATCCGCTTGACTCTGACTCGTAACAGTGGAGTAACGATGGGTAATCACCGCGCTCTTTTCGGCATCGCCAGGGCGACATGTGCCCTCGGCCTGGTCGCCACTCTCTTGACCGGTTGCGGCTCCGACGGCGGCTCCGGTGACGGCGTCACCAAACTGACCTTCGCCGCCTCGACCTTCGGTGACCCGGGTCGCGGCCCCCTTCTGACGAAGTGGCTCGACGAGTTCAACCAGAGCCAGACCAAGATCCAGGTGTCGGCCGCCGCGGTGCCGTACCCGACCTTCGGCCAGACCGTGCTCACGCAGATGGGCAGCGGCAAGGGCCCGGACCTGGTCCGCTTCGACATGCCCGAGTTCGAGGCAGCCTCGGACGCCGGCCTCGTCGCGCCGCTGGACAAGGTGATCGACGCCAGCAAGTACGACCTGCTCAAGCAGCCGGACCAGTTCATGGTCCACGACGGTGTGCGGCACGGCGTCATCTTCGAGGCGTCGAACTACGCGATGTTCTACAACGCGGACCTGATCCCGACGCCGCCGACCACCTACGAGCAGTTCACCGCCACCGCGAAGTCGCTGACCAAGGGCGACGTCTTCGGCCTGGCGTTCCGCCAGACGGAGGCGGAGGAGGCCGGCGTGTGGCAGGACATCTTCAACTACGTCTACGGCTTCGGCGGCGCCTGGTCCGACGGTAAGAACCTGACGATCAACTCGCCCGAGAACCTCAAGGGCCTGCAGGCGTTCAAGGACCTGTACGACGCCAACGTGATCCCACGCGGAGCCGACGCGGCGACGTTCCGGCGGATGTTCGCCGAGGGCAAGGTCGGGATGGAACTCAACAACGGTGGGTACGTGACCGCCACCCGCGGCCAGAACGCCAAGCTGAACTTCAACGTCGCGCCCATCCCGTTCCCGGTCCGCAAGCAGGGCACGATCCTCGCGCCGATCGTGATCAACGAGGCGAGCGAGGGCAAGGACGAGGCCGGCACCTTCATCAAGTGGGCGCTGGAGCCGCAGAACCAGGTCAAGCTGCAGGAGATCCTCGGCGCGAGCAGCGTCGCCACCACCACGCAGCGCAGCGCGGAGAAGCTCAAGGAGACCCCGTTCCTCCCCGTCTTCGACGGACTCACCGACACCAGCCTGCCGCAGATCGTGCTGGGGTTCGAGGCCAAGACGCCGGACATCCGCAAGGTGGTCGTGCAGAACGTGATCGCGGCGCTGCAGGGCAAGACCGACCTCAAGTCGGCGCTGGATCGCGCCCAGCAGCAGGCGACCGAACTGGTCCGCTGACAGCTCGACACGGCGACGCTGCCGGCGCGACAGTTCGTGCGCCGGCAGCGTCCTTCCCCACGAAGGATCGAATCCGATGACTGTGGTCGAGCAGACCGGAGCACCGAAGACAACACCCCCAGGCCGGCCCCGGCGTCGGCCCAGCCCACTGGGTAGCAAGTGGACGCCGTACCTGTTCCTGGCACCCGCTGCCCTGTTCATCCTCGTCTTCCAGGCGGTGCCCCTCGTACAGGAGGTGTACCTCAGCTTCACCAGGACGAGGCTGCTGAACCCCACCCGCAGCGAGTGGGTCGGGCTCGACAACTTCAACCGGATCTTCGGCGACCCCGAGTTCCACCGCACCCTGCTGATCACCATCATCTACGTGATCACGTGTGTGGTTGTCGCGATCGGCGCCGGGCTGGTCGTCGCGCTCCTGCTCAACCGCAAGTTTCGGGGCCGGGGCGTGGCACGGGCACTGGTGACCGTGCCCTGGGCCGCTCCGGGCATCGCCGTCGCGCTCATCGCCACCTGGATGCTCAACGCGCAGTACGGCATCGTGAACCGGTTCCTCGACGCGGTCGGGCTCGGCGTCCCGGGCGGCGCCATCCTGGACAGCTCGCGCTACGCGCTTCCGGCGGTGCTCGCGACGACCATCTGGCAGCTGTTCCCGTTCACCTCGGTGGTACTGCTCTCCGCGCTGCAGTCCGTACCGCAGGAGCTCAACGAGGCCGCGACCGTGGACGGCGCGGGACGATGGGCCACCTTCCGCGCCGTCACCTGGCAGGTCATCAAGCCGACCGTGGGTCTGCTGGCCCTGCTGATGACGATCTGGTCACTGCGCCGGTTCGAGCTGATCTGGCTGATGACCAAGGGCGGACCGGTCGGCGCCACGGAGACGCTCGTCATCGACCTCTACTCGCAGGCCTTCGACTCGAAGGAACTTGGGTCGGCGGCGGCCATCGGAATGGTTGGCGTCGTCATCTCGCTCATCGTCATCATCGGCAGCCGCCTCGTCGCCCGTGCCGTGGAGAAGGGGGACGTCCGATGAGGCGCTTCCGTTTCGGTGTCACCGCACGGATCGTCGCCGTGCTCGTCGTGCTGGGTGTCGCGGTGTTCCCGCTGTACTGGATGTTCGTCACGGCGCTGTCGAGCAACAGCGACCTCTTCGCCGACAAGCCCCGGCTCACGCCCGACCTTGGCCAGTTCGGGGTCTTCGTGGACGCGCTGGCCGAGGGCAAGGCGGCCGGCTGGCTGCTCAACAGCCTGATCATCGCCGTCGGCACAATGGTCCTCTCCGTCGGCCTGGGCATCCCGCTGGGCTACGCGCTGTCCCGGTTCTCGTTCTGGGGCAAGGCGGTGCTGACCGTCGTGCTGCTGTTCACGCAGATGCTGCCCGAGGCGCTCATGGTGGTCCCGTTGTTCGCGCTGTTCCGCCGCTTCGAACTGCTCGACTCACTGACCGGCCTCATCCTCGTGAACTCCGCCTTCGTCCTGCCGATCGTCGCGCTGATCCTCAAGGGCGCCATCGACGGTATCCCCAAGGAGTTGGAGGAAGCCGCGCGCGCCGACGGCGCCCGTCCCTTCACCACCCTGACCCGCATCAACGTGCCGTTGATCGCGCCGTCGATCGCGGCCACCGCGGTCATCGCCTTCTTCCACGCCTGGAACGAGTACGTGTTCGCGGTGACGTTCATCTTCAATCCGGACCTTCAGCCGGCGTCCGTCGGCATCGCGAACTTCATCGGCGAGCTGGGTACCCCGATCCAGACGGTGATGGCCGTCGCCTTCCTGTTCACACTGCCCGCTGTCGCCTTCTACCTGTTGGTCCAGAAGTACGTGGTGTCCGGCATGACCGCCGGTGCGGTGAAGGGTTGAGCCGAAAGATGAAGATCGTCTCTGTCGACACTCTGGTCGTCGACTTCTACCGCACGAACCTCGTCATCGTGCGTGTCCACACCGACGAGGGGATCATCGGGCTTGGTGAGGCCACCCTGGAGGGCAAGGAACGCGCCGTCCAGGGCGCCATCGCCGAGCTGGCCGAGGCAGTGGTGGGCCTGGATCCCACCAGCATCTCGAAGATCCTCTACGAGACCGCGCGGGACTGGTACTGGCGTGGTGGGCCGGTCATCATGACCGCGTTGAGCTCGCTGGAGATGGCCCTCTGGGACATCTCCGCCCGCGAGCTCGGCGTCCCGGTCTCGCGGCTGCTCGGCGGCGCGACCCGGGACCGGGTCCGCGCGTACGCGAACGGGTGGTTCTCCGGCGCCGTCACACCGGAGGACTACGCGGACGCCGCGCGCCGGACGGTGGAGTCCGGCTTCCGGGGCCTCAAGTGGGACCCGTTCGAAAACTACGACCTCACCATCACCACCGCGCAGTTGGACCGGGTGCTCGCCCAGATCGACGCCGTCCGTGGCGCGGTGGGCCGCGACGTGGAGCTGTTCGTCGAGGGGCACGGCCGCTTCGACGTCCGCCACGCCATCAAGGTGGCGAAGGAGATCGCCCAGTTCGACCCGGTCTGGTTCGAGGAACCCTGCCCACCGGACAACCTCGATGCGCTCGTCGACATCCGGCGCGCCTCGCCGGTGCCGATCGCGGCGGGGGAGCGGTGGTACGGCCGGCAGGGCTTCGCGCCGGCGCTGGCCCGCCAGGCGGTGGACTTCGTCCAGCCCGATGTGACGCACGCCGGCGGGATCGCCGAGCTGGCCTTCATCTCCACGCTCGCCGCGACCAGCTACGTGGGCTTCGCGCCGCACAACCCGAGCGGTCCACTCAGCACGGCCGCGACACTGCAACTCGGGGCGACGCTGCCCAACTTCCGCTACCTGGAGATCATGGCGACCGACGTGCCGTGGCGTCCCGAGATCACCAACGAACGGCTGGTCCTGACCGACGACGGCGACATCCTCATCCCGACCGGTATCGGCCTGGGCATCGAGGTGGATCTCACCGCGATCGAGCAACACCCGTTCACACCGCACCCGCTGCGGATGTTCCTGGACGCGGTCTACGACATCCGCCCCCGCGACGAGCGGTCCTTCTTCAACCTGGAGCGCGACGCATGACGGTGCCACGGCCCCGAGGGCTGGCCGCGGATACGGACTGGGCCGGTACCGCCGCCGAGGCGCTGCCGGACGACGCCGACAGCGTCCTGATCGGCCGGATCTGGGATCCGTCCGGCGACGGCCCCTCGCCGGTGGCCGTCCGCGACGGCGAGGTCATCGACATCAGCCACCGCTTCGCCACCGTCCGCGACATCTGCGAGCTGCCCGATCCCGCCGCGACGGTGGCCGGGCTCGACGGGCCGCGGCTGGGCGACTTCACGGAGATACTGGCCAACACGGCGGCCGCCACCCGGGACCGCAGCCGACCCTGGTTGCTCGCCCCGGTCGATCTCCAGGCGCTCAAGGCCGCCGGGGTGACCTTCCCGATCTCCATGATCGAACGGGTGATCGAGGAACGGGCCCGGGGCGACCTGGCGCTGGCGGCGGAGATCCGTCACCGCATGCTCGCCGACATCGGCGTCGACCTGCACAACCTGGAGGCGGGCTCACCGGAGGCGGATCGGCTCAAGAGTCTGCTGGTCGCCGAGGGCATGTGGAGTCAGTATCTGGAGGTGGGGATCGGCCCGGACGCCGAGATCTTCACCAAGGGGCAGATCCTCTCCGCCGTCGGTACCGCCGTTCCGGTCGGCGTGCTGGCCGCGTCGACCTGGAACAACCCGGAACCCGAGGTCACCCTCATCGTCCAGTCCAGCGGCCGGGTCGTCGGCGCCACCCTCGGCAACGACGTGAACCTCCGCGACATCGAGGGCCGCTCGGCGCTGCTGCTTCCCCTGGCGAAGGACAACAACGCCTCGTGCGCCCTCGGCCCCCTGATCCGGCTCTTCGACGACCGGTTCGACATGGATCGGGTACGCCAGCTCGAGGTGCGCCTGGAGGTCAACGGTGTGGACGGCTTCCACCTGGAGGCGGTCTCGGAGATGACCCAGATGTCGCGTGATCCGGAGGAGCTGGTCCGGCAACTGGTCGGCCCGCACCACCACTACCCCGACGGCGCCGCCCTGATGCTCGGCACGATGTTCGCACCCATCCAGGACCGGGACCGCCCCGGTGAGGGCTTCACCCACAAGGTCGACGACGTGGTACGGATCAGCTGCCCGGCGCTGGGCACCCTGGTCAACCGGGTGCGGCACGCGGAGGAGTGCGAGCCCTGGCACTTCGGCGTCCGCGATCTGATGGGCAATCTGGTAAGGAGAGGACTGCTGTGAACGTGGTCAGCACGGTCGATCCGCGCGACGGACAGCGTCGCGCGACGGATCTCACCGAGACCGACGAGTCTCGGCTGGAGGTGATCGCCGATCAGGCATCGTCGGCGGCGCAGTGGCTGGCCGCCCGCGGGAGGCTCGGCCGCGCGGAGCTGCTGGACGCGATCGCCGCGTCGTTGGAGGCCCACCGGGACGACCTGGTCGCTGCCGCCGAGGCGGAGACCGGGCTGAGTCACGCCCGACTCGACGGGGAACTCACCCGGGCGGCGGTCCAGTTCCGGATGTTCGGCGAGGTGCTGCGCGACGGAGCGTACGTCGAGGCGGCCATCGACCACGCCGGCGACACACCGCTGGGACCCGGCCCGGACGTGCGGCGGATGCTCGTACCCCTCGGGCCGGTCGCCGTCTTCGGGGCCAGCAACTTCCCGTTCGCCTTCTCGGTCGCCGGTGGTGACACGGCGGCCGCGCTCGCCGCCGGATGCCCGACGATCCTGAAGGCCCACCCGTCCCATCCGCTGACCTCGCACGCCTCCGCCGCCGCGATCGAGTCCGCCGTCCGCGACCTCGGCGGGCCCGAGGGCGTCGTCGCGATCGTGTACGGGGAGGAGGCCGGCCGCTCGCTGGTGCGTCACCCGGCGATCCGCGCGGCAGCCCTGACGGGCTCGGTCAACGCGGCTCGCGCCATCCAGGCGGCCATCGACGAACGCCCCGACCCCATTCCGCTGTACGCCGAACTGAGCAGCGTGAACCCGATCGTCGTGCTGCCCGACGCGGCTGCCGTCCGGGGAGACCAGATCGCCGAAGGGCTGTTCGGCTCGTTCACGAACTCGGGCGGCCAGCTGTGCACCAAGCCCGGTCTGGCGTTCATCCCGTCGGATCCGGGTGGTGACCGTCTGCTCGACGCGCTGCGGGCGAGAGTCGACTCGGCGGGCGGCGCGGTCCTGCTCAACGAGCGCATCCGGGACGCGTACGAGATCCGGTCCACCGAGTTCGAGCGGGCCGGCGCCCGGGTCTCGGCGCGGCCACAGGTCGCACCCGGCGCGGGCTTCACCGTGGCCCCGACCCTCCTGGAGGTGGGCCTTTCCGGCCTGACCGCCGAGATCGCCGACGAGTGCTTCGGCCCGCTGATGGTCGTGGTCCGCTACGACGACGTCGCTGACCTCGACGCCGCGCTGGCCGCCGTCCCGCCGTCGCTGACCGGTTCGCTGCACCGCGGGCCGGGCGACGACGCCGACGTCGTACGCCGTCTGGTCGACGTGTTCGCCGCCCGTGCGGGTCGGATCGTCTTCGACGGCTACCCCACCGGGGTCCGGGTGTCGTGGGCCCAGCACCACGGTGGATCCTGGCCGTCGACCAACAACGTGCACACGTCCGTGGGCGCCACGTCGATCCGGCGGTTCCTCCGTCCGCTGGCGTGGCAGGACGCTCCGGACTGGGCCCTTCCCGAGGAGCTGCGGGACGGGTACACGGCCATTCCTCGCCGCGTCGACGGGAGGTTGGCGCCAGCGGTCGAATAACCGCGTACGCCAGCCTCTTCCGGTGCGTTCCCGGGCCACCTGCGGCTGGCGCGCGAATTCCTTGACGACATTGACCCGATAGCGAATTCGCGCGCCAGTCGTGCTGGCGCCGCTGAATCCTGCCCGAATTGTTTTCCACACGATTTTCTGACCCGTTCTCCAGGGTCATCTTGACCATCAATTCAATTCATGATTGTGTTTTCGACAGGGAACGATGTTAGCGCTCGCATAGCTGCATCGCTCGTTACCGGTATCCCTTCACCTCACCATCGAACGTCGGTCGGCCGCTCGGTGCGGTCCGGCCACACGCCGAAGAGGGAGCAGGAACATGCCCGTCGCACCTCCCCGTCCCCCGCTGCCGGCACGGACCCGCCGGCTGGTGCTCGCGCTGCTCGCCGCCGTCAGCGTCACGGCCGCAACGGTCGCCGCCCCGGCGGCCTCGGCCGCGCCGCCAGCTCCGCTGGGCCCGACCGTCACCCGTACCGACAAGCCCCCGACCGGCTACAGCGTCACCTTCCGGTACCGGGCGCCCGCGGATGTCCAGCAGGTCCACATCTACGGCGACTGGTTCTACTCCCGACCGGAGAACATCGCATGCCAGGACTGCGGCGACGCGCGGCCGCCCGCCGAGTGGCAGCCCGGCGACGTCGCGGCCACCCCGTGGCACATCCAGGCCATGCAGAAGGGCCCCGACGGGGTGTGGAGCTTCACCACCCCACTGCCGGCCGGCACCTTCCGCTACGCGTTCACCCATGACTGCGCCAACGAACTCGCCACCGGCTGTGCCCTGTACGACGACCCCGCCAACCGGTGGCAGATCCAGCCGCAGTATCCGGGAGCGCCCGGCGCGGTACGCAGCACGATCTACGTCCCGGCCAGCAAGAAGTTCCCGACCTACGACACCGGCTACCAGGCGCCGGTCGCGAAGGTCGGCCGGCTGGAGTCCCGCCGGTACCCGTCGCCGCTGTCGACCAACCCGGCGGGGGTCCACGACATCGTCGTCTACCTGCCGCACGGCTACGACCCCAACCGGGCCACGCCGTACCCGACGCTCTACCTGAGCCACGGCAGCGGCGACCACTCGACCGCCTGGACGATGCAGGGGGTCGCCCACCTCATCCTGGAGAACGCGATCAAGGACCGCGCGGCCCAGCCCATGGTGATCGTGTCCACCGACTTCAACGGCCTTCCCGGTGGCAACGAGGGCTACGTCAACGAGCTGCGCAACAACATCTTCCCGTTCGTCGAGCAGAACTACCACGTCTCGACCCGGGCGCAGGACCGCGCGTTCGCCGGCTTCTCCGCCGGCGGCAGCCGGGCGTACACCATCATGTACAACCACACCGACCTGTTCGGCTACCACGCGGCCTGGAGCGCGGGCGGCCCGGCGGCCACCCAGCCGCAGATCGACAGCATGAAGGCGGTGGCCGGCGGCATCATGATCGGTACCGGGCTCCAGGATCGGCTGGGCAACATCGCCGAGAACTCGCAGCGCAACGCCGCCGCCCTGCGGGCCGCCGGCGTCGAGCTGGACGAGTACAACGTGCCGGGCGTGCACACCTGGCACGTCTGGCGCCCGCTGCTGGACCACTACCTGCGCACCCTGACCTTCCGTGCCACCACCACCGATCTCGACGTCACCACGTCGCCGGCCGGCGGCTCGCACCACCTGAAGGTCACCGCCACCGCGACGGTTGGCGCGGTCAGCACCAGCACGTCGACCCCCTCCGGCACTGTCGACTTCTACGCCGGCGACACGCACCTCGGGTCGGCCCCGGTGCGCCACGGCGTCGCCCGGCTCACGAAGACCGTCCACGGTGAGCTGAACGCGCCGGTGGTCGCCCGCTACCAGGGCGACAAGCTCTTCAACGACTCCCAGAGCGACCCGGTCGACGCCCGGTAACCCCGGGCTCGACGCCGTACTCCCTGTGGTGGGGAAGCCCCGGCCGCGCACCCCTGGTGAAGCCAGGATGTGCGCGGCCGGGGCGCGTCCGGGGCCGGCGGTCGGTCAGCCGATCAGCGGGTCTCCTCGGCGGCGCGCAGTCGCAGCATGGTCCACGACGCGGGCGGCAGCGTGAGCTGGACGCTGGCGTCGCCGCCGCGCGCCGAGCCGTTCGGGCGCGGCGCGGCGTGGTCCGGACCGTCGAGCGTGTTCTTGGCGTGCAGGTCGGTGCCGCCGACGGTGACGCACTCGATGATGTCGCTCACCTGGGCGCCGGCGACGTCGATGGTCACCTCGGCCGGGGTGTCCAGGACCCGGTTGACGAGGAAGACGGTCATCTCCCCGCTGCTGTCGTCCCAGGTGGAGACCGCGTCGACCGCGTCGATCTCACCGTAGCGATCAGTGGTCGTCGTGCTGCCGTCACGCAGCACGTCCAGCACCGCGCCCTGGGCGTGCCGGGCGGTACGGGCGAAGGGGTGGAAGATGGTCTGGCGCCAGGCCGAGCCTCCCGGCTCGGTCATGATCGGTGCGATGACGTTGACCAACTGGGCCTGGCAGGCGGCGGTCACCCGGTCGCTGTGCCGGAGCAGGCTGATGAGCAGGCCACCGACGACGACCGCGTCGGCCACGCTGTAGTGGTCCTCCAGCAGCGGCGGGGCGACCGGCCAGTCCTCGCCGCTGGGCGGGGTGGACGGGGCGGCGGACTGGTACCAGACGTTCCACTCGTCGAACGCGATCATGATCTTCTTGGTCGACCGACGGATCGCTCCGACCGAGTCGGCGATGGCGGTGACCGCGTCGATGTACCTGTCCATGTCCTCCGCCGAGGCGAGGAAGCTGGCCAGGTCGTCGTCGACCGGCTGGTAGTAGGCGTGCAGCGAGATCAGGTCGACGTCGTCGTACGCCTCGGTCAGCACGTCGCGCTCCCAGCTGCCGAAGGTCGGCATTCCGAGGTGTGACGAGCCGCAGGCGACGAGTTCGAGATCGGGGTCGAAGCGGCGCATGGCCTTCGCGGTCTGTGCCGCGAGACGCCCGTACTCGGTCGCGCTGCGCTGACCCACCTGCCACGGGCCGTCCATCTCGTTGCCCAGGCACCACAGCTTGATCCCGTACGGGTCGACCGCGCCGTTGTCGCGGCGCTGATCGGCGAGGTGACTTCCACCGCGGTGGTTGGCGTACTCGAGCAGGTCGACGGCCTCGGCGGTCCCGCGGGTGCCGAGGTTGACCGCCATGATCGGGTCCACGCCGGCCTTGCCGACCCAGCGCATGAACTCGTCGAGCCCGAACGCGTTGGTCTCCAGGCTGTGCCAGGCGAGGTCGAGCCGCGCCGGTCGTTTGTCGACCGGGCCGACGCCGTCCTCCCAGCGGTACGAGGAGACGAAGTTGCCGCCCGGGTAGCGCACCGTGGTGACGCCCAACTCGCGCACCAGCGCGAGGACGTCGCCCCGGAAGCCGTCGGCGTCGGCCGTCGGGTGCTCCGGCTCGTAGATTCCGGTGTAGACGCAGCGGCCCAGGTGCTCGACGAACGAGCCGAAGAGCCGGCGCGGCACCGGTGCGACGCGTCGGCGGGGGTCCATGGTCAGGCGGGCCTTGAGGTGGGTGTTCAGGGCTGGCTCCTTCGTGCGAGGTCCGACGCGGATGGCGACCCGAGTGCCGGGACCGAGGGGTGGTGGAGGCAGTGTGAGCTCTGGACAACGTGATCGACTTCGATTACGTTGTCGATCTATGTAAACGTTACCGATTACGTTTACGTAAGGGAACACGGCACCTGGATCAATGTCTGGCTGGTCGGCGGGCGTCGTGCCGGACGAGGCCGGAGAACCAGCTTGTCGCGGTGATTGGGGTGACCGGGTGACCACTGTTGAGCCGACGATCAGGGCGACCTACACCGATGCGACCGCGCCCGTCGACGACCGGGTGTCGGACCTGCTGGCCCGGATGACCCGCGATGAGAAGCTCGCGCAACTGGGCAGCACGTGGGCGTTCGCCCTGCTGGAGGGCGGACGGTTCGCGCCGGAGCGGGCCCGTCCGATCCTGCGGCACGGCCTGGGACAGGTGACCCGGATCGCGGGGGCGACCAGCCTGAAGGCGGCGCAGGTGGCGCAGGCCGCCAACGCGATCCAGCGCTTCCTGGTGACCGAGACCCGGCTGGGCATCCCGGCGATCGTGCACGAGGAGGTCTGCTCGGGGGTGATGGCCCGACAGGCGACCATCTTCCCGCAGGCGATCGGTGTCGCCAGCACCTGGGCGCCGGAACTCAACCGGCAGTTGGCGGACGCCGTGCGCGCGCAGATGCGGGCCATGGGAAGCCACCAGGGGCTCTCGCCGGTACTGGACGTGGTGCGCGACCCGCGGTGGGGCCGCACCGAGGAGACCTACGGCGAGGATCCCTACCTCGTCTCCCGAATGGGAGTGGCGTTCGTCCGGGGCCTCCAGGGCACCGACCTGACCGACGGAGTCCTCGCCACCGCCAAACACTTCGTCGGCTACGGGGCGTCCGAGGGTGGGCTGAACTGGGCGCCGGCCCACCTGCCGCCCCGCCTGCTGCGCGAGGTCTACCTGTATCCGTTCGAGGCGGCGGTCCGCGAGGGCGGCCTCCAGTCGGTGATGGCCGGCTACCACGAGCTCGACGGTATCCCGTGCCACGCCAATCAGGAACTCCTCGCCGACGTCCTGCGGGGGCAGTGGGGCTTCACGGGGAGCGTGGTGTCCGACTACTTCGCCGTCAACGACCTCCACTCGTACCACCACTTCGCGCCGGACCAGCAGCAGGCCGCGACGGTGGGCCTCGGCGCGGGCGTGGACGTGGAGCTTCCGGCGACGGACGCCTACGCGGACGCCCTCGCCCGCGCCCTGGACGCGGGCGAGGTCAGCGAGGCCCGGCTCGACGAAGCGGTCGCACGGGTCCTTCGGCACAAGGTCGAACTCGGGCTCTTCGAGAACCCGTACGTCGACGAGGACGCGGCCGCGACGACGGCGAACGCAGAGCGGCACCGGACGGTGGCGCTGGAAATCGCCCGCCGCAGCCTCGTCCTGCTCAAGAACGACGACGTCCTGCCGCTGCTCGCGGGATCCGGCACTGTCGCTCTCATCGGTCCGAACGCCGACGACGCCCGGCACCTGCTCGGTGACTACTCGTTCGCGGCCCACATCGAGTCGTTGCGGGAGGCGCGCAAGCGGCGCGGCCTGCTCGGCGAGATGATGACGATCCCGGACGATCTGGAGATCGACGAGAGCACCGACGGTGTGCCCACGGTGCGTGGCGAACTCGCGGCACGACTGGGCGACCGGCTGCGCTTCGCACCGGGCTGCGACGTGCTCGATCCGTCGACGGAGGGGTTCGCCGAGGCGGTCGCGGTCGCTGCGGCGGCCGACGTCGCGGTGCTGGTGCTGGGGGACCGCTCGGGGCTGACGCCCGGGGCCACCACGGGCGAGTCGCGGGACCGGTCCAGTCTGGACCTGCCGGGCGTACAGGAAGACCTGGTCCGTGCCGTCGTCGCCACCGGCACACCCGTCGTGGCGGTGCTCGTCGCCGGACGACCCGTCGGCAGCGACTTTCTGCACGAGACGTGCGCCGCGGTGCTGATGGCCTGGTTGCCGGGGGAGACCGGGGCGCAGGCGATCGCCGAGGTGCTCCTCGGCGAGATCAACCCGAGCGGAAAGCTGCCTATCTCGTACCCCCGTGGCGTGGGCCAGATCCCCGTCTTCTACGGCCACAAGGTGTCCGGCGGGCGATCACACTGGCACGGCGACTACGTGGATTCGCCGGTCACCCCGCGGTACGTCTTCGGCCACGGTCTCGGGTACACCTCGTTCGTGATCGACAACGCCGCGTTGGGCAGCGCCGAGGTCCGCGCCGGGGACAGCGTCGGTGTCGACGTCACCGTCACCAACACCGGGGACCGGGCGGGGGAGCAGGTCGTGCAGCTCTATGTCCGCGACCCGCAGGCCACGATCACCCGCCCGGTGCTGGAGCTGAAGGCCTTCGCCCGCGTCGCGGCGGCCCCCGGCCAGCGGGTGGCGGTGCGGTTCGAGCTCCCCACCGGCCAGCTCGGTTTCTACGACCGGAGCATGACCTACGCGGTGGAGCCCGGGCAGATCGAGGTGTACGTCGGTTTCTCGGCTACCGACCGCACCCACGCCGGCACTTTTGTCATCGGCGCGGACGAGGACCGACCGATGTCGAAGGTCTTTACGGGGACGGTCGAAGTTCGGCAGCTGTGATCGTTCACCCGGAACGGAAAATGGTTCTGCGCCACGCGCAAAGTGACGGTCGACCGCGCCCTTGCGCACATCCGGTTAGGACCCTCTTCCCGGCAGTCCAGTAAGGAGAAGAGGTCTTGTGTTCGTTATCGATCTCGGTTACGTTGGCAACATCCTGGAAACGTAACCGATAACGATTGCAGTCCAGAGAGAGCGGCATGATTGAAGTCAATGCGCCGGTAACAATGAGTGATGTCGCCCGAGCCGCTGGTGTTTCCACCGCCACCGTCTCGCGCGTCGTCAACGGGCATTACGGCGTCAGTGCTCGCACGCTCGCTCAGGTGCGCTCCGCGATCGAACAACTCGGCTACGAGTCGAGCCTGGTGGCCACGAGCCTGCGGCGCAGCCGCACCAACGTGCTGGGCCTCGTGGCGCACAGTTTCCAGTCGTATACCGCCGAGGTGCTCAAGGGCGTGATGAAGGCGCTGAGCCGCTCGGGCTTCGACCTGATCATCTACGCCAACAGCGACCTTTACGGGTCATATTCGGAAGGCTGGGAGCAGCGGCACCTGACCCGACTGTCGGGCACCCTGACCGACGGGTGCATCGTCGTCACGCCCTGGGGTGACATCCGGAGCCGGACGCCGGTCGTGGCCATCGACCCGGTGCGGGGCTCGACGGCGCCCTCGGTGATGGCCGACAACCTCGCGGGCGCCACCACCGCGGTCGAGCACCTGCTCGGGCTGGGCCATCGGCGCATCGGCTTCATCGCCGGTCGCGACAGCCTGGCCTCGGCCTGGTCCCGGGAGGAGGGATACCGGGCCGCGCTGGCCAACGCCGGCGTCCCGGTCGACCCGACGCTGATCGGTCGCGGGGACTTCAACCCCGAGTCGGCAACGCCCCTGGCGCGTCTCCTGCTGCAACGACCGGACCCGCCGTCGGCGATCTTCGCGGCGAGCGACGGGATGGCCCTCAAGGTTCTGGAGGTCGCCCGGCAGTTGGGGTTCTCCGTGCCGGGCGACCTGTCCGTCGTCGGGTTCGACAACATTCCCGAGTCGGCGTCGACCGAGCCGGGTCTGACCACCGTGGACCAGTCGATGTATCAGCTCGGGTACGAAGCCGCGCGGATGCTGAAGTCACTGGTGACCGGCGAGTGGGACGAGCCGACCCAGATAGTGCTCCCGACCAGCCTCGTCGTGCGCAGCTCGACCGCACCACCGAAGAGCGCGGCACGACCATGACATCCGTCCATGGGCGCACACGCCTGACCGTTTCCGAGGAAGCGATCAGGCCAGGTGCGCCCGTGGCAGCAGCAGCCTGAAGGAGGTGCACGCAGGACACACGGCCAGATCCACCGTTGAGTTGGCCGGTCAGTCGGGTCGCATCCGCTGCCGGCACAGGAAAGGAGTGGAGTGTGACTACCGGACAGTATCACGGGCGCTTACGCCGTCTGGGCGTACGCCGGCGACTCTCGGCGGCGTTCACCGCCGGCGTCATCGCCACGGCGGCGGTGCTCCTCGCGCCGCAACCCGCAGCGGCGGAGACGCCGTGGCTGAACGTCTCCCCGGACCGCTACGCCTCGTTCGCCGTCCCGGCGGCGTACGTCCAGGAGCAGCTCGGCACCGTCTCGCAGGTCGTTGTCGAGGGCAACTTCGGACCGTCCGCCAGCTGGGCGGAGTTCGGTCTGACCCGCCGGGGGGACGTGTGGTCGGGCGTTCTCGGCGCGTTGGAGCCGGGGCTGTACACCTACCAGCTCACCGCCGACGACACCTTGACCATCAAGGACCCGACGAACAGCACCAGTGTCGCGTCGAACCCGCTCCTGAGCACGTTCCTCGTCGCGGGTGACTCGGCACGGTGGCTGGTCGACGTGCCGTCGGGCACCGGCGGCACGGTCGAGACGCTGACCTACCGGGCCAGGAACGCGCAGCGCTCGGCGTTGGTCTGGACGCCACCGGGTTACTCGGCCAAGGGTCCGAAGGGGTACCCGACGCTCCTCCTGCAGTCAGGCGCCGGTGACGCCGCCACCGACTGGCTCGATCTCGGTCGCGCCAAGCAGATCCTCGACAACCTCTCGGCCGCGGGCGCGATGAGCCCGATGGTGGTGGTGATCACCAACGCCGACGCCGCCGACGACAGGGAGTTGAAGGACCTCCGGAAGGCGGTCACCGACAACTACCGGGTCCTTCGCGACCCGGCGCACCAGGCGATCGCGGGTGTGGCCGACGGCGGTGCGCAGGCGCTGCGGGCCGCGCTCACCAGGGCGGGTCAGTTCGGTTACGTCGGCTGGTTCTCGGGCACGTCGGCACCGGAGATCGACCGGAAGGACGCCAAGGCGATCAACCGCGGCGTCAAGCTGCTGCGCCTGTACACGGGTAACGTCACCGACCCCGCGCACAACACCACCTACCGACTGACGAAGGCGCTGGACCGCGCCGATGTCCGGTTCGAGTTCGACGGGGTCAACCCGGACGGTGGCGCGACCTGGACCACCTGGCAGGAGAACCTCGTCGACTTCCTGCCGCGGTTGTTCCGGCCCGTGCAGGATCACGGGCCGAGCCCCGGTCACCAGCCGCTGAAGCGGGAGTTCACCCCGCCGCCGGCCGGCACCACCCCGACGCCCTTCGTCACCGAGGACGGGTTCGTCACGTTCGAGACGACCACCGACTTCGCGGACGCTCAGCACGTCACGGTCTGGGCGAACGTCGCGCCGGGCGGCAGTTGGCTGCGACTGCCGCTGACCCGCGACGGTGACCGGTGGCGGGCGACAGTGGGTCCGCTCAAGCCGTGGTTCTACTACTACCGGTTGATTGTGGACCGGGTCGCGGTCAAGGACACCTCCAACCCGACGAAGGTGACCACCGAACCGATGTGGAGCACCTTCTTCATCCCCGGCCCGGGCGCCCGACTGCTGTCGGACGTGCCCGCCGGGCAGGGCGGGAAGGTCGAGAGCATGACCTATACCAGCACGGTGGCCGGCCAGGACCGCACCGCGCTGGTGTGGACCCCACCGGGGTACGACCCGGGCCGGGCGCAGCCGTACCCCGTCCTCTACCTGCAGCACGGTGGCGGCCAGAACTACACGGACTGGGTCGAGATGGGCCGCGCCAAGCAGATCCTCGACCACCAGTTCCTCGACGGCGACCTCACGCCGATGGTGGTGGTGATGGGCAACGGCAACTCCTCGAACTTCAACCGGGAGTTGCGGGAGAACATCGTTCCGACCGCCCGTGCCCGCTACCACGTCTCCAGCGATCCGTCGCAGCAGGCCCTCGCCGGCCTGTCGATGGGCGGCGGGCAGGCGTTCGGGGTGCTGCGGGCCTACCCGGGTGAGTTCGCCTACGTCGCGGCGTTCTCGGCCGGCTTCGGTAGCGGCACCGGCGTCGACGTGGAGGCGATCAACAACGGCACCACGATGCTGCGCCTGTACGTCGGTGACCAGACCGACTTCGTGTACCCGAGCTTCATGGCATCGCTGACCACGTTGAACGACCTCGGTATCCGCTACGAGTTCGACGGGGTCACCCCCGGGCCGCACGGTTGGGACGTGTGGCAGAAGAACCTCATCGACCTGGCGCCCCGTCTGTTCAAGCGCTAGGAGCCGTCGTCGGCGACGCCACCGGGAGCAGGGTTTCCTGCCCCGGTGGCGCCCGCCAGCGTACGGATGCTGTGTACCGCCATCCCGAAGGGAAGAGTCTCAATGAAGAGAAGACGAATACTCGCCACGGTAGCCATGCTCGTGGCGGGCAGCGGCCTCGTCGCCTGCTCCTCCGATGAGGGTGGCAGCGACGCGAGCAACTGCACGAACACCATCACCAAGAAGGACCTGCCGGTCGTGACGATGTGGGGCTGGTACCCCAACACCCAGCTCGTCGTCGACAACTTCAACAAGCAGAACAACGAGGTGCAGGTCTGCTGGACCAACGTCGGGCAGGGCGGTGACGAGTACGACAAGTTCCAGACGGCCATCTCGGCGGGCACCGGCGCACCCGACGTGATCATGGTCGAGGCGGACCGGATCCCGACCTTCCAGATCCAGGGCGCGCTCGTCGACATCAAGCAGTACGGCTACGACGCGGTCAAGGCTAACTACAGCGAGGGCGCCTGGAAGGACGTGTCGGTCGGCGACGCGGTCTACGGCGTCCCGGTCGACGGTGGCCCGATGGGCATGATCTACCGCAAGGACATCTTCGACAAGTACAAGATCACGCCGCCGAAGACCTGGGCCGAGTACGAGCAGGCCGCGCAGAAGGTGAAGGACGCCGGCGGCCCGCTCTTCGGCGACTTCGGCGCGAACGTCCCGGCGGTGCTGATGGCGCTCCAGATCCAGAAGGGCGCCACACCCTTCAGCTTCGATCCGGCGCAGCCGACGTCGATCGGCGTCAAGCTCAACGACCAGGCGTCCAAGGACGTGCTGGACTACTGGGGTGGCCTGGCCAGGAAGGGCCTGGTCGGCACGGAGAACCAGTTCACCCCGGAGTACATCTCCGGCGTGATCAACGGCAACTACGCGACGTACATCTCGGCGGCGTGGGCACCCGGCTACCTCACCGGCGCGGGTGTCGGCAAGGGCCAGGACACCGGCAAGTTCGCGGTGGCGCCGCTGCCGCAGTGGGACCCGGCGAACCCGGTGCAGGTGAACTGGGGCGGGTCGGCGTTCTCGGTGACCAAGCAGTCGAAGAAGCCGGAGTTGGCGGCGAAGGTCGCCTACGGGCTCTACGCCGACAAGGAGTCGCTCACCGACGGCTGGACCAACCAGGTCATCTTCCCGCTGAACCTCACGGCCCTCAAGGACCCGGCGTTCATCGACCTGAAGGTGGCGTTCTTCGACGGCCAGCAGGCGAACAAGGAGGTCTACGTCCCCGCCGCCGACGCCTACAAGGGCGTCCAGTACGCCCCCTTCGGCCAGTACTACCTCGACGCCATGGAGAAGCAGGTCAGCGAGGTCATCAAGGGGTCCGTCACCGGAGCGCAGGCTGCCGACCGGCTCCAGGAGGACGTGGCGAAGTACGCCAAGGAACAAGGCTTCACCGTTCAGTGACCGGCTGGGTGGGCCGCGTCGGCACTGGGCGGCCGGCCCACCCTCCCCCCTCAGCGTCCACGTCCCGGAGACCAAGATGACATCCCTGACCGAGAAGCGCGCAGCGCGTACACAGCCTGAGACGCGCAAGATCCGTGGCAAGGTACACCTTCGCGAGCACCTGATGGGATGGCTCTTCGTCGGGCCGTTCGGGGTCGTGTTCCTGGCGTTCCTCATCGCCCCGCTGCTGTACGCGCTGTACCTCAGTCTCTTTCAGAAGAAGCTGATCGGCGGCACCAGCTTCGTCCTCTTCGACAACTACGTGAAGGCGTTCACCGACCCGAGCTTCCTGTCCGGGGCGTGGTTCGTCATCCGCTTCTCGCTCGTCTCGATCCCGGTGCAGATCATCATCGCGCTCGCGATGGCGCTCATCCTGGACTCGGTGACCACCCTGTTCGCCCGCTTCTCCCGCCTCATGATCTTCCTGCCGTACGCGATCCCGACGGTCATCGGCGCGGTGATGTGGGGGTTCCTCTACAGCAAGGGCTTCGGCCCACTCACCGACATCTTCGGGCTCTTCGGCGCCACCGCACCTGACTTCCTGAGCAGCGACCTGATCTTCTACGGGTTGCTCAACGTGGTGACCTGGCAGTGGGCCGGCTACTACATGATCATCCTGTACGCGGCGTTGCAGGGCGTCGACCCGACGCTCTACGAGGCGGCCCGGATGGACGGCGCCGGGCGGTGGCAGATCGCCACGCGGATCAAGATCCCGCTGATCGCGCCAGCGCTGATCCTGATCCTGGTCTTCTCGCTCATCGGCACCCTGCAGTTCTTCAACGAGCCGCAGATCCTGCGGTACCTCGCCGCGGGCGCGATCGGCTCGGACTTCACCCCCAACATGTACGCCTACCAGCAGGCGTTCTCGCTCGCCAACTTCAACTACGGGTCCGCGATCTCCTTCGCTCTCGGCGGGATCGTGTTCATCTGCGTGTACGCCTTCCTGTTCTTCACCCGCAAGCGGAGGAGCTTCCTCTGATGACCGACCACACCAGCGTCCGCGCAGGCGCCCGCCGACCGCAGCGCTACCTCCCTCTGCAGATCCTCCTCGGCTTCCTGGTGATCTACTTCCTCGTACCGTTCTGGTGGGTCATCGTCAACAGTTCCAAGGACGCGCCCGGCCTGTTCGGCGGCGGTAACACCCTCTGGTTCACCGACCAGATCGACTACCTCGGGAACCTCCGGCAACTCTTCACCTACGACGGTGGCATCTACCTGCGGTGGATTCTCAATTCCACGCTGTACGCCATCGCCGGCGGCATCGGCGCCACGGTCCTGGCGGTCATGGCCGGTTACGGGTTCGCCAAGTACCGCTTCGCCGCCCGACGTTTCAGCTTCGCCGTGGTGCTCGGCGCGCTGATGGTGCCCGCCACCGCGCTGGTCATCCCGACCTTCATCATGTTCTCCCGGCTCGGCCTGACGAACACGGTGTGGGCGGTGATCCTCCCGTCGCTGCTCAACCCGTTCGGCGTCTACCTGATGCACGTGTACGCGCGCGACGCGGTGCCCGACGAACTCCTGGACGCGGCGCGGGTCGACGGCGCGGGAGAAATGCGGACGTTCCTCCAGATCGCTGTTCCGCTGATGCGTCCCGCGGTGGTCACGGTGCTGCTCCTGTCGGCTGTGGCGTCCTGGAACAACTACTTCCTGCCCCTGGCCATGCTCTCCGACAACCGGCTCTTCCCGGTCACCGTCGGTCTCGGTCTCTGGCAGGGAATCGCGTCCGCGAACAACGCGGGGACCACCTCGCTGTGGAGCCTCATCATCCTGGGCTCCCTGGTGTCCGTGATCCCGCTGATCATCGCGTTCTTCAGCCTCCAACGACACTGGCGCGGCGGGCTCTCCGTCGGAGGTCTCCGGTAGCCGCCGGCGCCACCGGCCAATCCACCACCCACGTACTGATCGCCGCAGAGGACGCGGCCGGACGGATGACAGAGAGGTGTGCTGATGTCGACGACGAATCGACCGCTGCGCAGCGCGCAGTGGTTCGGTGCGGAAGGCCGCAACGGGTTCATCCATCGGTCCTGGATGCGCAACCAGGGGTTCGCGGACGACGTCTTCGACGGTCGTCCGGTGATCGGCATCGCCACCACCTGGTCGGAGCTGACACCCTGCAACGCCCACCTGCGCGACCTGGCCGAATCGGTGAAGCGGGGTGTGTGGGAGAGCGGGGGTCTGCCGCTGGAGTTTCCGGCGATGAGCCTGGGCGAGCCCCTGATGCGACCCACGACCATGCTCTACCGCAACCTGCTGGCGATGGAGTTGGAGGAGTCGGTCCGCGCCAACCCGCTCGACGGGGTGGTCCTCCTCTCCGGCTGCGACAAGACCACCCCCGGCCTGCTGATGGGGGCGGCGAGCGTCGACCTGCCCACCCTGATGATGACCGGCGGCCCGATGCTCAACGGCAAGTTCCGCGGCCAGGACATCGGCTCCGGCACGGTCGTCTGGCGTTTCACCGAGGAGATGCGGGCCGGTCGGATGACCGCGGCTGACTGCTCCGAGGCGGAGGTCGGCATGTCCCGCAGCCGGGGTCACTGCATGACCATGGGCACCGCCTCCACGATGGCCTGTGTGACCGAGGCGCTTGGTGTGCAGCTGCCGGGGGCGGCCGCCGTGCCGGCGGTCGACTCCCGGCGGTATGCGCTCGCCCACGCCGCCGGACGCCGGATCGTCGCCATGGTCGAACAGGACCAACGGTTGTCCTCGGTGCTCACCAGGCAGGCGTTCGAGAACGCCGTCCGGGTCAACGCCGCGATCGGTGGCTCCACCAACGCGGTCGTGCACCTGCTGGCGATCGCCGGCCGTCTCGGCGTTCCCCTGTCCCTGGAGGACTTCGACACCCTCACCGCCGATGTGCCGATGCTCGTCAACCTGATGCCGTCCGGCACGTACCTGATGGAGGACTTCGCCTACGCGGGCGGCCTTCCGGCGGTGATGAAGGAGCTCGCCCCGCTGCTGCACATGGACCACGTCACCGTCAGCGGCAGGAGCGTGGCGGAGAACGTCGACGGCGCCCAGTGCTGGAACCGGGACGTCATCGGCACGATGGAAGAGCCGTTCCAGCCCGCCGGCTCGGGCACCGTGGTGCTGCGCGGGTCCCTCGCACCGTCCGGAGCGGTGCTCAAGGTCTCCGCCGCCTCCACCCATCTGCTCACCCACACCGGCCCGGCGCTCGTCTTCGACCGGATCGAGGACTACGTCGTCGCCGCCGACGACCCGGACCTCGCCGTCACCCCCGACACGGTGATCGTCGTCCGCAACGCCGGGCCACGGGGCTACCCCGGCTTCCCGGAGGTGGGCAACGTCCCCATGCCACGACGGCTGCTCGCCGACGGCATCACGGACATGGTGCGGATCTCCGACGCCCGGATGAGCGGCACCGGTTACGGCACCTGCGTCCTGCACGTGGCGCCGGAGGCGTCCGTGGGCGGCCCGCTCGCCCTGGTGCGCACCGGCGACCTGATCTCCGTCGATGTCGCGACGCGCCGCCTGGACCTCCTGGTCGACGATGCGGAACTCGCGGTACGCCGCGCCGCCTGGCAGCCGCCGAAGCCGGTGGCCGACCGGGGTTGGGTACGGCTGTACAGCGAACACGTCCTACAGGCCGACAGCGGCGCGGATCTGGACTTTCTGGTGGGTGGCAGCGGCAGCGCGGTGCCGCGTCACTCACACTGACGGCCACGAACGGACAAGGTCCACGAGGAACTGATCCCATGGAAGAACGGACGGCCCGCCAGTGCGAGTCCACGCAAAGGTCGCCGTGACGGCGGCCGACCGGCCAGCGGTGATGGCCGACGTCGCTCGCCTGGCGGGCGTGTCACACCAGACGGTGTCCCGGGTCATCAACGGGGCACCCAGCATCAGGCGCGAGACCCGGGAGCGGGTCCTCGAAGCCATTCGACGGCTCGACTACCGTCCCAACACCGCCGCCCGCGCGTTGGTCCGCGGTCGGTCCGGAATGATCGGCATCATCGGCACGGCCAGGACGCTGTTCGGTCCGACGAGCATCCACCGCAGCGTCGAGGACGCGGCCCGTGCCGCCGGCTATTTCGCCACCTCGGTGAGCCTGTCGGAGGTGACGGTACGGGCGCTCAGCGACGCCACCGAACACCTCATGCGCGTCGGCGTGGAGGGCGTCGTGATGATCGCCGGCAACGACGAGGCGCTCGAGGTGGTGCGGATGACCCGCTCGAGTGTCCCCTTCGTCGTGGTGGAGGGCGACCTGTCCCGGGCCAGCGTGACCGTCGGCGTCGACCAGGTGCTCGGCGCCCGGATGGCCACCGAACACCTGCTCGACCTCGGACATCGGGAGATCGTGCACGTGAGCGGCCCGCCCAACTGGGCGGAGGCCCGTGCTCGCCTCGACGGGTGGCGTCAGGCGATGAGTGCGGCGGGCCTGCGCCCGCCGGAGCCGGTCGAGGGCGACTGGAGAGCGCACAGCGGGTACGTCGCCGGGTTGCGGATCGGCGCGATGCGCCGGACCACGGCGGTGTTCGCCGCCAACGACCAGATGGCCATCGGTGTGCTGCGCGCACTGCACGAGCGCGGGCGGCGGGTGCCGCAGGACGTCTCCGTCGTCGGATTCGACGACGTCCCCGAGGCGCCCTACCTCATTCCGCCATTGACGACGATCCAGCAGGATTTCGGCGCGGTCGGCCGACGGGCCATCACGGCCGTCACCCAGGCCATCGACGACACGGTGCCGCAGCGCCTGCCGCTGGTCGTCCCCACGCTCGTGGTGCGGCAGAGCACGGCGCCGCCGACCCGGACCGACAGGTGAGCGGGGCCGGGCTGCGCGACCGGGCGGGAGCCCCGCGTGTGGCCGGGGCTCCCGCGCCGGTCGCTCAGGTGCTCAGAGGGTGAAGACGAGGGTGGAGATGCTGCGTGCGCCGACGTTGATGGTGGCCTGAGCGCCGTTGACGCTGGTCGGTTGGCTGGCGGCGTTGGCGTTCTGCGAGGTGAGGTAGTGCTCGGCCCGGCTGACGGTGCGCGGGGCCTGGATCACGGCGTTGTTGACCGCGCTGTTCGAGCGGTTGAGGATCACCAGGGTGATCTTTCCGTCTCCCTGATAGGCCGTCACCTCCAGCGGGGAGGCCTTGGAGCTCTTCGTCAGGGCGACCCGCTGGTAGCCGGGGCGGACGTACTTGGCGTACTGGGAGAAGGCGTATCCGCGCTTGAGCGGAGCGCCCGCGACGGTGCCGTACGCCGACTCGCCGTCGCCGATGAAGGAGTAGTAGCGCTTGCCGTACCACCAGATGTAGGCGCTCCAGTTGGCCTCCATCGACTTGTGCACGGTGCGCATGATGTCGTCGAGGGTTTCGTTCCAGACCGCCGTGTTTGCGGGGTTGCCCCAGATGTTGGAGCCGCCGCCGTCGGCGGCGTGCAGGTTCCACTCGGTCATCCACACCGGCTTGTTGTGCTGCTCCGCCAGGGAGTACGGCCGTAGCCGGCCCGACTCCTCGGTGCCGTAGAGGTGCCCACCGATGTATCCGATGTTGTTGCGGGCGGTCGAGTCGTTGAGGGTCGGATCGGTGAAGTTGTAGTTGAGGTTCACCGCCTCGGCGACCATCAGCTTGGTGTTCTGCACCCGGGCGCCCTGGTCGCGGACGAAGGTGCGTAGCTCGGTGCCGCTCCAGTCCATCGAGTCGTAGTCGGGGTGCCAGTCGGGCTCGTTCTGCACCGAGGTGACGTCGATGGTCACGCCCTGACCCCGCATGTACTGGACGTAGCTGTTCAGATGGTTGGCGTAGTCGTCGTAGTAGTCGGTCCTCAGCTTGCCGCCGTTGACCCGGCTGTTGTTGGTCTTCCACGCCGCCGGCGCGGTCCACGGAGAAGCGAGGATCTTGACGTTCGACCCGTACGACTTCGCCGTCTTCAACGAGTTCACATGTGTCGCCCACTCGCTGGAGACCGGCGACAGGCCGGTCCGCACGATGGACAACCCCAACTGGTTGGCGCCCATCCCGACCAGCGTCTGCGTGTCCGTCGTCGACCAGGCGCTACCCCAGATCGACTGCGCGGCTCCGAAACCGTCGACTGTCTGGTACGTCGTCGCGCTGTTGACCGTGACGTCCGCCGGCCCGTTCGGTGGCGGGGTGGTCGTGGGAGGGGTGGTCGGCGTCGTGCCGCCGGTGCAGTCCACACCGTTGAGCGCGAAGGTGAGCGGATCGGGGTTGCTGCCGGCCCACGAGCCGTTGAACCCGAACGAGACCGTCCCGTTGGTCGGGATGCTCCCGTTGTAGCTGACGTTCCTGGCGGTGACGGCGGTGCCGCTCTGGGTCAGCGTGGTGTTCCAGGCCTGCGTGACGGTCTGTCCGGCGTTGTAGTTCCAGGTCAGCGTCCAACTCGTCACCGCGTCACCGTGATTGGTGATGCTGACGTTGGCGCCGAAGCCGCCCTGCCACTGCGACGACACGCTGTAGTCCACCGAACAGCCGATGGCCGCGGCTCCCGCCGGTACCGACATGGCGACCCCCGCCGATGCCAGCAGGACGGCGCTGGCCGACACCAGGGCGGCGGTGGTCACTCTTGGTCTTCTCACGAGTCTCCTCCAGGAATGGTGGTGGTATCCACGCCTCGGGAGGGCTCTGTGCGGGCGAGATTCAGGAAGAGTTGGGCGGCGAAGGGTTGGGAGCGCTCCCAGGTGCTGGTCTCCAGAAAGCTAATTCGTCCAACGATTCCTGTCAATGTGATGGGTCCGGGTCCCACAGGTGCTGTCACCGGTCACAGGTGCCGCACTGTCCGCGAGTGCGCAGGTGGTAATCGGTGGACGCGACGACCAGCCCCAGCCCCATGACGAGGTACGCCGACATCGCCACCCACAGGAACGCGTCGGAGAACTCGCTGTCCGATCCCGACATCACCTGGACCATCCCCATGCCGAAGTAGGCCACGATGCCCGCCCCGAGCCCGAAGCCGGGCACCAGCAGCACCAGGCGGGGAATCGTGCGGCCGGCGAGCAGCGGCACCCACCCGGGCCAGACCTCACCCCAGTGGTGCGCCAACGCCAACGGCAACAGCACACCGGCCAGCACCAGGCCGATCTCCAACCCGAACACGGAGGCGTCCTGGTCGACGCCGTCGAAACCCACCGCGAACTGGGCCGCGAAGCGGGTCACCAGACCACCCACCGCGGCGTACGCGGCCCAGCGCGCCCACCGCGCGGGCGTCGAGCGTCGCGTACCCGGTCGGACCGTGCGACAGCAATCTGGGCAGTCCCCCCGGGTCCGCCGCTGATAGCGCGCGGTGGCCAGACCGAGCAGGACCGCTCCGGCGACACAACCGAGCCGGCTGGCGAATGCCGTCGGGTCGAAGTACGGGCCGACGGTGAACAGCAGGAAACCCACCAACTCCGGCAGCAGGATCGCCGCCGCCGCGACGAGCGCTCCAGCGACCGCCCAGGCGAGCCCGGCGAGGAGCGGCCGCCAGGTTGTCACCCGGTCCAGGGCGACCGCCAGCGCGCCCGCGGCCGCACACAACGCCACCGACCACCAACCGGTGAAGCCGAGCAGGTCCAGCCCGAGCCGCCCGAACTCGGGAGCCTCGCCCACCGTCCACGCCAGACGCACGCCCCCGTATGCCACGGCCCAGCCGAGCACTGCGTACGTCAGGCCGTGGACGGTCCGCCCGACGATCGATGCCGATGTCGTCATACGTCCGATCCTGCCGGCGTTCCCCAGGGGACGGGCCCCGCTGGCAGGGGACCTCACTCCCTCGCGGGAGGGAGGGCCGGGGTGCCGCCGACCGCCGTCCGTGCCCGGATGATCAGCTGGTCTGGTCGGCCGGCGGGAGGACGCTCTGCACCGCCGCGCAGGGGTCCGTGGCGGGGGCGGCGGCGTGGATCGCCTCGGCGGCACGGGCGGCGAGGTCGCGAAAGACCCCGCGCTGCTCCTCGGGCAGCCCGCCCAGCACGTGGTCCTCGATGTGGGCGACCCGCAGCTCGGCCTCGGCGAGCGTCCGACGGCCGCGTTCGGTGGCCACGATCCGCCGGGCGCGTCGGTCCTGGGGGTCGCGTCGACGCTCGATGAGCCCGGCGTTCTCCAGGTCGTCGATGACGTACGTCAGGACGCTGCGGTCGATGGCCAGGCGGGCGGCGAGGGCGCCCTGCGTGGGCACCTCCTCGTGCACGACGACGGCGAGGATGTGGTAGCCCCGACTGCCGTGCGGCAGGTCCCGCAGCAGCTCCTCGACGTGCTCCTGCCAGCGACGCAGCACCATGCCCAGCGACCACCCGAAGTTCGAGCCGCGCTTGCGGTCGGCCGGCAGCTCGCAGGGATCGGTCACGGGCATGTCCCGATGCTAGTGGTCGGCGTGGTGATCATCGACCAGCATCGCGGCAGCCCAGGAATGATGGGCTGGACAGATATGTTGTCAAACAAACGATAGGGCTAGAACATGATGGGCTGATCAAACGATTGCGTGGATGGTGAAGCAATGTCGGACTACGGACATGAACTCCGGTTTGGGTCGTTCCTGACGCCGAGCGTGCACGACCCGGACCAGGTGGTGGCGCTGGCCGAGCTGACCGAGGCGGCCGGGCTGGACCTGGTCACCTTCCAGGACCACCCGTACAACGCGGAGTTCCTCGACACCTGGACCCTGCTGAGCTGGGTGGCGGCCCGCACGCAACGGCTCCGGATCTCGGGAAACGTCCTCAGCCTGCCGCTGCGCCCGCCGGCCGTGTTGGCCAGGGCGGCGGCGAGCCTGGACCGGCTGTCGCACGGCCGTTTCGAACTGGGCCTCGGTGCCGGCGCGTTCTGGGACGGGATCGAGGGCATGGGCGCCCGTCGGCTGACCGCTGGCCAGGGAGTCGCGGCCCTGCGGGAGGCGATCGATGTCCTGCGCGGCGTCTGGGACGACACCGCGGAGGGGCCGCTGCGGAGCGACGGGGAGTACTACCCCGTACCCGGCATGCAGCGCGGCCCGAAGCCGGCACATGACATCGACATCTGGCTCGGCGCGTACCAACCGAAAATGCTGGCCCTGACCGGCCAGAAGGCCAACGGGTGGCTCCCGACGCTGGAGTACCTGCGATCCCCGGACCGGGTGACCGCCAACCGGCTCATCGACGAGGCGGCCATCGCCGCCGGCCGCGAGCCGCGCGAGATCCGGCGGCTGCTCAACCTGTTCACCGTCGACCTCTCGACGCGCAACCGCGGTTTCCTCCAGGGCCCGGCCGAGCAGTGGGTCGACCAACTCCTACCGCTGGTCCTGGAGGAGGGGTTCAGCACCTTCCTGATCGGCCGCGACGACCCACGCCTCATCCAGGCCCTCGGGCAGGAGATCGCCCCCGCGCTGCGCGAGGCGGTCGCCAAGGAGCGCGCCGGTGGTGCGGTCGACGCCGGACCGGTCCGCAGCACCGTCGCGCTGGCCCAGCGGCACCCGGGCCTCGACTACGACGCGCTGCCGGCGTCGCTGACCACCAGATCCGTCGAGCCCGGTGATCCGGAGTACGAGCGCGTACGCCACAGCTACAGCTGGCACGGGTCGCCGGCCCTGGTGATCCGCCCGCGCAACGCCGCCGAGGTGGTCGACGCCGTGTCGTACGCCCGGACGCAGAACGTCCCGCTGTCGGTGCGCAGCGGCGGGCACGGCATCAGCGGCCGGTCGACGAACGACGGGGGAGTCGTCATCGACATGTCGAGGATGAACAGGGTGAAGGTGCTCGACCGGGCGACCCGTCGGGTTCGACTGGAGCCGGGTGCCCGGTGGGGCGAGGTGGCTCAGGCGCTCGCCCCGTACGGCCTGGCGATGAGCTCCGGTGACTACGGTGACGTGGGCGTCGGTGGTCTCGCCACCACGGCCGGCGTCGGATACCTGGCGCGCAAGCACGGCCTGACCATCGACCACGTCGTCGCCGCCGAGATCGTCACCGTGGATGGTCGTCTGCTCCGCGTCGACGACGCACACCACCCCGACCTGTTCTGGGCCGTCCGAGGCGCCGGCGGGAACTTCGGTGTCGTCACCGCGCTCGAGTTGCAGGCGTACGAGGTCGACAACGTCGTCTACGCCCAGCTGGTCGCGGACGCGACCGACACCGCCGCGCTGCTGCGCCGTTGGGGCCAGCTCGTCGAGGACGCGCCCCGGGAGCTGACGAGTTTCCTGTCCCTCTTTCCGGGCCGGCGCGGCAATCCGCCGGCTGCCCAGGTCACGCTCGTCTACGCCGGTGACGACGTCGAGGCGGCGCAGACCGCGTTGAGCCCGTTCCTGGAGATCGGGCCGATCCTCGACCAGCAGGCGCAACTCGTGCCGTACCCGGCGATCGTCGCGCCGCCCGGCGACCAGCACCGGGGGCAGGGGCTGCACGACACCCGCAGCGGTCTGCTGCACCACGTCACTCCGCAGGCGGCCGACCTCATGGAAAACATGATCCATTCCGGTGACGTGATGATCATGCAGCTCCGGTCCGTCGGCGGGGCGGTCAACGACGTCGCCCGCGACGCGACCGCCTACCCGCACCGGGAGCAGAACTTCTCGGTGCTCGCCGCCACGGTCCCGGACCGCCGGCCCCACCTCGACAAGCTCTGGGCCGAGCTGTACGCGCATCTGGACGGCTTGTATCTGAGCTTCGAGAGCGACACCGATCCGGCGCGACTGCTGGACGCCTGGCCCGAACCCACCCTCGGCCGGCTGCGCGCCATCAAGGCCACCTACGACCCGGACAACGTCTTCAACCGGAACTTCCCGATCCCGCCGGCCGGGCCGGTCGCCTAGCGGGTGCCGGACAGGTACTCGCGGCGACGCTGCGGTTCGAACTTCTCGATCGCGTACCGCAGCATGACCCGTGGCATGACCCGGTAGCGGCGGGCGAGGAACTCCTCCTCCGCCGCTCGGTCCCGGTTGCCCACCTCGCGCAGCATCCAGCCCACCGCCTTGCGGACCAGGTCGTGTGGGTCGTGCAGGAGCCGGTCGCTGAGTCGGAAGGTCCACTCGAAGTCACCGGCCTTGATGAAGGCGAAGGTCGCCATGACGGCGATGCGCCGGTCCCACACGAGGCTCGACCCGGCCAACCGGTCCAGGACGCTGCGGTCCCTGTCGATCAGCCACGGGCCGACGATGTACGGCGCGGACGAGTCCACCAGGTCCCAGTTGTTGATGCGGCCGGTGTTGGCCAGGACGGTGCCGAAGATCTGACCCCGTTCCCGCTCGTCGCCCGTGCCGAACTTCCGGACCAGGATGAGCAGTGCGGTCAACCGCTCCTCGTGCGCGCCGTCGATGAGCAGCCCCGTCGTCTCGGCCAGCGACAGGTCACGCCAGAACCGAGCGGCCACCCTGCGTTGGTCGGGCACGGAGACACCGAGGGCCCGGTCGCCCTCGCCATAGCCGCCGGGGACCATCTGGAGAAACCGGCTCGACGCCTCGGCGCGACGTGGGTCGGCGAGGCGGGCGAGTTCCTGACGCACATCGACGCTGGTGACCACGGCCGTCCACGCTACCGGCCCTAACGCTGAACTGGGCGATCCCGGCCCGCCCAGCCCGCTGCGGGGTGTAAACCACGTCCACCGTCCAGGACGGGGCGGTGGAGTGCTTAGCTGAACGGATGATCACACCCGTTCCCCTCGGTACGTGGCCGACGCCGCTGGAGGCCGCGCCCCGGCTCGCCGCCCGGCTGGGGTTGGCCGAGCTCTGGTTCAAACGCGACGACCTCTGCGGCCTGGGCGGGGGCGGCAACAAGATCCGCAAGCTGCGGTACACCTGCGCCCAGGCGATCGCCGTCGGCGCCACCACGGTCATCACCTCGGGGGCGCCGCAGAGCAACCATGCCCGGCTCACCGCGGCCGCCGCCGCGCGGCTCGGCCTCTCCTGCGTGCTGGTGCTCGCCGGTGCGCCCCCGGCGGGTAGGCGCGGCAACCTGCTGCTGGACGAGATCGCCGGTGCGGAGATCGTGTGGAGCGGCGACCGTCCACCCGCCGAGGTGGTGGCGGTGGAGGCGGAGCGGCGGTCGGCGTACCTCATCCCGTTCGGCGGCACGTCACCGGCGTCGATCCAGGGCTATGTGGATTGCGGTCGGGAGCTGCGGGCCCAACTGCCGACCATCGACGGGGTCGAGGTCGTGGCGGCGCTCGGCTCCGGCGGGACGATGGCCGGCCTGGTACGGGAGTTGGGCGCGCAGCGGGTGATCGGCGTGAACGTCGGCGCTCTGCCGGATCCTCGGGCGACCGTCGCCGAGCTGCTCGGCGGCGAGGTGACGCCGGAGGCGCTGCGCATCGACGACACCCAGGTGGGTGCCGGGTACGGCACGCTCACCGACGCCGCCCGGGCGGCGTTGGAGGTGACCGCGCGTACGGAGGGGGTTTTCCTGGACCCCACGTACACCGGTCGGGCGATGGCGGCGCTGCTGGCAGGCAGTTTCCCGCACGGCGACCGGGTCGTCTTTCTGCACAGCGGTGGGTTGCCGGGCCTCTTCGGCCACCCCGAGCTGTAGGAGTGTCGGCGGTGGCCCGGACACCGAGGGCTGACCTGGCATGTGTCAGCGCCAACCGGGTACGCCGCGGTGGCCCTGGGGGCCGGCGGAACGCCCAGGCTGACCGCTCTCACAGCCGAGGAGCACCGACATGCCTATCGCGGGGCGGGCCCGACTCTCACCGACGGTCTCCCTGGTGCTGTTGGCGTCGATCCTCGTGTCGTTCCTGGCGGCCTCGGCGGCCCCGACCCCGCTCTACGGTGTCTACCAGGAACGCTGGCACTTCTCGCCGGTCACGACCACGGTGATCTTCGCCGTCTACGCGCTCGCGGTGCTGGCGTCGCTGCTCACGTTCGGCAAGTTGTCCGACCACGTCGGTCGGCGGCCGGTGCTGGCCGTCGCGATCGCGGTGCAGATACTGGCGCTGGTCGTCTTCATCTTCGCCAACGGCGTTGCGTCCCTGCTGGTCGCCCGCCTCGTGCAGGGGTTGGCGGCCGGCGCCGCCACCGGCGCGGTGGGTGCCGCCATGCTCGACATCGACCGTGCCCGGGGCACGCTGGCCAACTCCCTCGCCCCCGGTATCGGCACCGGAAGCGGTGCCCTGCTCTCGGCCCTGCTCATCCAGTACCTGCCCGCCCCGACGCGGCTGGTGTACGTCGTGCTGCTCGTGATCCTGCTGATCCAGCTCGTCGGCGTCGCGCTGATGCCGGAGACGGTCACACCGATGGCCGGCGCCCGAGGCAGCCTGCGGCCGGACATCGCGCTGCCCCGCGAGGTGCGTCGGCCGGTCCTGGTCGTCGTCCCGGTGCTCTTCGCGGTCTGGGCACTGGCCGGGTTCTTCGGTGCGCTCGGCCCGGCGCTCGTCCGCAGTCTGATGAACACGTCGATCGTGATCGGCGGACTGGTCCTCTTCGTCTTCGCCGTCTTCGGCTCGATCGCCGTCGTGGTACAGCGCAACACCGCCGCGCGGACCGTCATCCTGACCGGGATCATCGCGCTCATCCTGGGCATGATCATCACGTTGGTGTCGGTCATGGCGGAGTCCGTCCCGGGCATCTTCGTCGGCCTCGCCTTCGGGGGCGTCGGTTTCGGCAGCGGCTTTCAGGGCAGCCTCAAGACGGTCATGCCACTGGTCGAGGCGCACCAACGCTCCAGCGTGCTGTCCGTGCTCTACGTCGTGTGCTACATCGGCTTCGGTCTGCCGACGGTGATCGCCGGCTTCCTCGTGGTCTACGCCGGCGGCCTGCCGCAGACCGCCGACGAGTACTCCGTCGCCGTCATCCTCCTCGCCCTGGTCGCCCTGTTGGGGCTGCGCAGGGCCACCAGGATGACCTCGGGCTGATGCCGGAAAGCCGGCGTCGAACACTGACGCAGGCAGTAGCGTGATGATCGGGAAGGGGGCGGCGATGAGTCCGAAGGCTGACCAGGGCGACGCGAGTGCGACGTCGCGCATCGAGGGCCTCGACGTCAAGCTTGAGGTGATCGTCATCCCGGTGTCGGATACCGACCGGGCGAAGGCGTTCTACCAGCGGCTCGGGTGGCGGCTCGACCAGACCCCGCCCGGCATCGTCCAGCTGACGCCACACGGCTCGGGGTGCTCCGTACAGTTCGGTCCCGGGCTCACCTCGGCGGCCCCCGGCTCGGCCACCGCGTACCTGATCGTGTCCGACGTCGAGGCGGCCCACGACACCCTCGTCGACGCCGGTGTCGAGGTCGGCGACGTCTTCCACGTCAGCCCGGACGGCCCGGTCGCCGGCCCTGATCCGCAGCGGCGCAGCTACTTCTCCCGCGCCACGCTGCGCGACCCGGACGGCAACACCTGGTTGGTGCAGGAGATCACGACCAGGCTTCCCGGGCGCATCGAAGGCGGCCTCACATCGTTCGGTTCCGCGACCGACCTGGCGAGCGCGCTGCGGCGCGCCGCCGCCGCGCACGGCGAGCACGAGAAACGCACCGGCGAGCGGGACGACAACTGGCCCGACTGGTACGCGGCGTACATGGTGAGCGAGCAGTCGGGGGCCACGCCGCCCGAGTGATCCTCGCGCGGCATCGTGCGCTGACCGCTGCGGTCAGCGCAGTCCGCGGATGAGGTTGTCGACCAGGGTGCGGGCGAAGTCCTCGGTGAGCGGCAGGTCGGCGATGAGCAGCCGGTGGTAGCAGGCGCCCCAGAGTTGGTCGACAACGGATTCCGGGTCGATGTCGGCGCGTAGCTGTCCCCGGGCCATGGCCCTGGTGATGGTGTCGACGGCGAGGGCGCGCCGGGGTGCGGAGTAGCGCTCGCGGTACGCGGCGGCCAATTCCGGGTCGGTCTGTGCCTGTCCGATGAGTTGGCTGATGACCCGTCCGGCGGTGGTGTCCCGCACGAGGTGGACGAAGGCGACGAGCTGGTTGGTCAGGTCGGCGACGATGTCGCCGGTGTCGGCGAAGGCCAGGGTGGGCGCGACGACGGTGAAGTAGCCGTCCAGGGCGAGCGCACCTTTGGAGGGCCACCATTTGTAGATCGTCATCCGGCTGGCACCGGCGTGTGCCGCCACCTTCTCGATGGTGAAGCCAGCCATGCCCTCGGCCAGCAGGAGTTCGCCGGCGGCCGTGAGGATCTCCGCACGGACCTGATCGGTGGGGCGTCGGCCACGACCGCGGCGCGTTGGCGGCTGGTCCGGCGTGAGCTCGACCACTGGGCCTCCCGGTTATATGGACACGCTGTCTACTGAATGGTTATATGGACACAGCGTACACAGCGGTGCCCCGACACCACGACGCACCGCGACGACCGAAGGAGACGAGGACATGACGGGTCTACGACGGCGACGGTTGGGTGTCTCCGGTCCGGAGGTGTCGATCATCGGGCTCGGCGCGATGGGCATGTCCGACCTGTACGGGCCGGCCGACGAGGCGGAGAGCAGAGCGACGCTGCACGCGGCGATCGACGCCGGGGTGAACCTGATCGACACCGCGGACTTCTACGGGTCGGGCCACAACGAGCTGCTGATCGGCCAGGTGCTGCGGGAGCGTCGCCGGGACGAGGTGGTGCTCAGCGTGAAGTTCGGTGCACGCCGCACACCCGACGGCGGCTTCCAGGCCGCACCGTACGACGTGTCGGCGGCGGCGGTGAAGGATCGACTGGCCTACTCGCTGCGACGGCTGGGCACCGACCACATCGACATCTACCGGCCGTCGCGGCTGAACCCGCAGGTGCCGATCGAGGAGACCGTGGGCGCGCTGCTCGACATGCAGCAGGCCGGCTACATCCGGCACATCGGGCTGTCCGAGGTGAGCGCGGACAGCATCCGCCGGGCGGCGGCGGTGGCGCCGATCAGCGACGTCCAGATCGAATACTCGCTGCTCTCCCGCGGCCCGGAGGCCACCATCCTGCCGGCGCTACGGGAGCTGGGCATCGGGTTGACCGCCTACGGGGTGCTGTCCCGAGGACTGCTGAGCGGCCACTGGTCGGCCGACCGCGAGCTGACCGGCACGGACTTCCGGGCGAACAGCCCACGGTTCCAGGGCGAGCACCTGGCCGCCAACCTGCGCCTGGTGGACGCGCTCGGCCGGGTCGCCCAGCGGCTCGGGGCGACCACGAGCCAGGTGGCGACCGCCTGGGTCGCGGCGCAGGGCGAACAGATCGTGCCGTTGGTCGGGGCGCGGCGACGGGACCGGCTGACCGAGTCGCTCGCCGCTGTCGACCTGATGCTCGACCAGGACGCGTTGGACGAGATCGAGCGTGCCGTGCCGGCCGGTGCCGCCTCCGGCCAGCGGTACGCGACCGCGATGATGGCCGCCCTCGACAGCGAGAAGTGACCCCGACCGGTACGGCTATCGCCTGGTCCGCTCCCAGGCCCGTACCAGCTGCATCCGATTGTTGATGCCCAGCTTGTGGTAGATGGATCGCAGCTGGCTGTCCACGGTGTGGAAGGAGACGAAGAGGCTCCTGGCCGCCTCCCTCTTCGTGGCGCCGGCGGCGAGCATCTCGGCCACCCGCTCCTCGGCGGGGGTGAGCGCGTCGATGCCAATGCGGGGCGGCTCGTCCATCGACGGTCGGTGGCGCGGGGTGGCAGTGAGGGCAGCGCAGCGCCGGTCGGCGATCGCCTGGTCGCCAGGGGCGCCGATCCGGGCGTAGAGAGCAGCCGCCTCGTACGCGGCATCGCGTGCCTCCGCGGATCGCACCCGGGCGCAGTTCGCGAGGTCGAGCAACGCGTCGGCCAGCGCCGGCCGCGCGGCGGTCGTCCGCAGTTGGTCGACCGCCGACCGGAGCGCGTCCGGGTCGCCATCGCGCAACCCTCGGCTCTGGTCGGCCAACGCGTGCCACAACGGCACCGGCGTACGGGTGGACACCAGCTCGACCAGTTCGGTCACCCGCCGGGCGGCCTGGGTGTCGCCAGCGGCCACCGCCGCGCGTACCAGTCGGGGACCGAAGTGCGGCACGGGCAGGAGGGGCCGGACCGACCGGTGCACGTCGGCGACGACCCGGGTGAGCAGGCCCGCAGGCGCGCTGAGGGTGGGGTCGCGGACCGCCACACAGAACGCAAACGTCCACATCGTACGGTCCGGCCAGCGCTCCTCGGCCAGGCAGGCGCGGAGGATGGCGCGCGCGTCGTCGTGTTCGCCACGGCGGTAGCGGACCTCGCCGATCACCGCGACCAGGAGGGCACGAACCTCCCTGCTGAGCTCTGCCGCGCCGGAGCTGAGCGTCGTGACGGCCAACGCAGCCGCCTCGGGCAGCTCTCCCACGGCCACCATGCGTAGGCAGTCCAGCGCGGTCAGCCCGGTCAGCGAAACGGCCCTGTCCGGCACGTGGGGGGTCGCGGCCCGCGCGTCCTGGTGCCCGCCCAGGCCGAGCTGCACCAGGATCCGTTCGGCCCGGATGGACGGGGCGTCGGCTCGCGCCGCCCAGGAATCCGGGTCCAGGACCGCCAGCACGGCCTGGGCGCCCGGCAGGTCGCCGTGCGCGAGCGAGCGGGCGGCCCGGCCGAGGGCGAGGTGGCGAGCGGACGTCTGATCACCCGACGCGGCGTGCGCGGTACCCGCGTCACGCAGCAGGGCATCGGTGTCCGGGTGGCCGGTGCGGGCCGCGATCGTGGCGATCAGAGCGAGCAGGGTGCTGCGGGTGGGGGCGTCCAGTCGGAGGTTCAGCGCCTCCCGTAGACCGGCGAGGGCGATGGTCGGCTGCTCCAGTGCCACGCTCTGCGCCAGGCGACCGAGCAGGTGCGTGCGGTGGCGTTCGCCGCCGCGACCGTTGGCGATCTCCGCGGCCAGGGCGTGGAGCGCCTCCATCCCGCGCCCGGCGAGTCGGAGCTGATCCGCGGTGGCGAACAGCCGGTGCCGTCGTTGCTCGGCGTCGATGTCGTCTGCCGGGGGCATTCCGGCGTGGAAGGATGATTCGGACAATGGCGTTCTCCCCGGTGGTTACCAGGCGCGTCGAAATGCCGTCCTGAGACCGAGCCTAGCCATGGCGGCAGGTGTGGGCGACCAGATCGACGAACCGGCGGGAGTGCGCAGATTCGCGCCCGCCGTCCGGGTTTTCGGTTCCGGTAATGGCGCGATCACGTGATGCGACGGTCGGTCTGCCGCGTCGATCATCGAATCATGGCCCAGCTCACTGAACTTCCCGGTCGGTACCGGCTCCGGGGCGTACTGCTGATGGTGATCCTCTTCGCCAGCACCGGGGCGGGTGGTGACGCTCCGGCGTGGACCCGCCTGGTGCTGATGGCGACCGCGGTGGCGATCCCGGTCGCGGTCGCGGTCCAGTACGGCTGGCCCGGAGTGCGTGCCCTGCTGGGGATCTCGCCCCGGCTACGGCTGCGGGACGGATCCGTTCCCGCACCCCATCCGATCCGACCCGAGTGAGGAGACAGCGTCCATGCCGAACAGCGATCCCGAGCCGCGGCGCGGCGACCAGGGCGGCGCGCCCTTCGCGGGCCGTAACGTCGAGCTTGAACGGCAGAACCCGGACCTCCTGGTTCCGCCGACCACCGACAGCAGGCTGGTACCCAACCTCAAGTTCTCCTTCTCGCAGGCGCACACCCGGGTGGAGAAGGGCGGCTGGACCCGCGAGGTCACCAGCCGCGACCTCCCGATCGCCAGTCAGTTGTCCGGCGTCCAGTTCGGTCTCGAACCGGGCGCGTACCGGGAGATCCACTGGCACCAGCAGTCGGAGTGGGCGTACATGCTCAGCGGCAGTTGCCGGATCAGCGCCGTCGACCACGAGGGACGCAACTTCATCGAGGACGTGAAGGCGGGCGATCTGTGGTTCTTTCCGCAGGGCGTGCCGCACAACATCCAGGCGTTGGAGGACGGCGCGCAGTTCCTGCTGGTCTTCGACGACGGCGCGTTCTCGGAGAACAACACGTTCCTGCTCAGCGACTTCTTCGCGCACACCCCGAGGCATGTCCTGGCAAAGAACTTCGGCTGGACCCTGGAACAGATGGAGAACCTGCCCGAACGGGAGAAGTACATCTTCCAGGGCGACGTCCCACCGCCGCTGCACCAGGACCGGGTGGTCAGCCCGACCGGCGACATCCCCCGAAGCTTCAAGCACCGGATGCTCGCGCAGACCCCGCAGCGCTTCCGGGGCGGAACGGTCCGGATCACCGACTCGACCAACTTTGCGGCCTCGGTGACCACCTCCGCAGCCTTGGTGGAGGTCGAGCCGGGCGGGATGCGCGAACTGCACTGGCATCCCACCACCGACGAGTGGCAGTACTACATCTCCGGCACCGGGCGGATGGGAGTCTTCGCGGCGCAGGCCGCCGCCCGGACGTTCGACTTCCAGGCCGGCGACGTGGGTTACGTCCCCTTCGCGTACGGCCACTACATCGAGAACACCGGCGACGTGCCGTTGGTGTTCCTGGAGATGTTCCGCCATCCCCGGTTCGAGGACATCTCGGTGATGCAGTGGATGGCCAACACGCCCCACGAGATCATCGCCGACACGATCAACGTGCCGAAGTCGATCGTCGACAGCCTGCCGAACACCAAGCAGGTCGTGCTCTGAGCGAGGGCGGGTTCTTCCGGTGCGCGTCCGGCCGTCCGTCACGGGACGGACGGCCGGACCGATGGCTCAGTTCCGCCCGGGTGCGGGAGAGGTGGGAGTCGCGGCAGGCCGTGGGCGTCGAGCCACCGCCCCCACCACGACGTCGATGACGAGAAAGCCGAGCAGGGTGAGCCCGAACAGCGGCAGCGCCCAGCCGATCACCACGGTCACCGGTACGCCGATCAACAGCGCCCAGACCGGCAGGCCGCGTACGCCGCCGGGGGCTGGCGGGGTGCCGGCGATCGCCCGGCGGTCGGCGCGGGTGGGTCGGCGTTGCCACCACATCCGGTAGCCCCAGAGGATGACGCAGAGCAGGCCGAGGGCGAGCGCGGCGAGCAGGATTTGGTTGACCAGGCCGAAGAGAATCCCCATGTGGGCCTGGATGCCGAGGCCGCTCAGTTGAGCCAGTAGGGGCCAGTCGGCGAAGTCGCTGCGGGCGGTGACCGTGCCGGAGGCCGGGTCGACAGCGATGCGGTCCTTCTTGACCGGCCAGGTGTTGTCGACCTGCGTGACGGTCCAGGCGGAGCCTGGACCCGGCGCGGGGGTGATCTCGACCGGACCGGAGAGGCCCGCGCCGCGAGCCACCGCCAGGACCCGGTCGAAGGCCGCCATCTCGACGACCCCGCCGGCCCCAGCGGCACCGTGCTCGTGACCCCCGCCGGTCTCGGCTGGGGTGGTGGGGTCGACGGTGAGGCTGGTGGAGATCTCCGGAGTGCGGGCACTCAGCGCGTCCAAACCGGTGGCGAAGTTCGCACCGGCATAGCGGGACCAGGTCAGACCGGTTACCGACAGGAAGAGGAGCCCGACGGTGAGCCAGATACCGGTGGTGGCGTGCCACCCCCTGGTACGGCGCACACCCTTACCTGTGGACAGGTCCGGCACGAGCAGATGCCGGGCGGCGGATCGGGCGGCGCCGCGTCGCCGCCACCAGAGGACGACCCCGCCAAGCGCCATCACCCACAGCCAGCTCGCGGCGAGTTCGGAGTAGTGCTCGCCCACCGTGCCCAGGTGCAGGTGACGGTGCAGGTCGTCCAGCCAGGTGGTGATCGGAGTGGACCCGAACCAGGTGGTGAGCTGCCCCTGGGACTCGCCGGTGTACGGATTGATGTAGACGGTGTGCTGGTTCTCGCCAAGCTCGGGCAGGGAGAACACCACCTTGGTGGTCTGGTCGCCGTCGCCGGGCTGCACGGTGGTGATGCTGCCGTCGGGGTGTGCGTTGCGCGCGGCCCCGATCTGCTCGGCCAGCGGCAGCTGACGCTCACCCACCTGGGCGACGGTCAGCTGGTCGCCGTAGAGGACGGCGTCGAGCTGTGGGGTGGTGGTGTAGGCCAGGCCGGTCAGCGCGGCGACCACCAGGAACGGGGCGACGAGAATGCCGGCGTAGAAGTGCAGCCGTAGCAACAACGCACCGAACGGTGACGTGCGCCGGCCCGGTCGGGTCGGCATCGCGGTGGTCGTGGCGCGCTCCGGCGTCGGCGTGCCGGACAACTCGGTGAGAGACATGGTGATCCGATCGGAAGAGTCGGGAAGCGCGAAGGTGCTTCCCGTACTGGTCTGGTCGCCCGGTGAGGTGTCGCTTCGGCCCTGACTGGTAGTCGGGGGAGAGACGCCTGCGGTTCCCAGGGTTGGGGGAGTGGGAACCGGGCGTCACGACCGGTCGGGTCGGGCCGCCCGTCGCCAGCGCAGCCCAGCCGTCGCCAGGACGAGGAGGGCCAGCGCGGCACCGGCGATGAGTACGCCGACGCTCGGACCACGGTCAGCCTGCACTGCGGGCGCTGACGCGCCGACGGCGGCAACCGGCGCGGCGCTGGACGTGGGATCGGCCACCGTGAACGGATACGACCCCTGAACCGGGTGCCCGTCGACGGAGACGACCCGGTACGCGACCGTGTAGGTCCCGTTCGGTAGCGCCTCGGTCACCTGCACCGTGCTCGTCGCGCCGGTGACCACCGGTTCGCCGGTTGGAAGCTTCCGCTTGGCGGCGTCGGTGAGCACGATCGTGCTGAAGGTCGGGTCGAGCCGCTGCCTGAATTCGAGCGTGACCTCGGTCGGTGCGCTCGGCAGGGTCGCGCCCTGGGCGGGCGTGGCGGTCCGGAGCGAGTTGTGCGCCCAGGCCGGGTTGGCCGGAACGAGCACCGCCACGAGGACGGCGAGCACCGCCGCGCCGAGCCGCACGGCGATGGGGAGCGACGGCGGCACGGTCATCCGAGCACCTGCTCGCCGATCCAACCGCCAGGTGGACAGCCGGGCGGGATGGCGAAGACAGCGGACCCGATCGGTGTGGTCCACTCGTTGAGCAGGTCGCGGTCGGCCAGCCGGCGCTGGATGGGCAGGAACTGTCGGGCGATGTCGGCCTGGTACGAGGTGAAGATCAGGCCGCTGTCGGCGCTGCCGTCGGCTGTCGGCACGCCGTCGTAGTTGTAGGGCCGGCGCAGGATCTTCAGCCGGTCGTCGGTGACGTGGGCGCGGGTCAGATGCGAGAAGTCGGGGATGACGGTGAGGCCGTCGGCGTCGGTGGCGGCGAAGTCGGGTTCGTCGTGTTCGGTGGTGCCGGTGAGCGGGGCGCCGGTGTCGAGCCGGCGCCCGACGGCGAGCTCGCGATCAGCGCGGCCGAGCAGGTCCCAGGTCTCCATGTTCATGCTGATGCGCCGGACCACCAGCGTGGTGCTGTCGCGCAGCCACGCTGGGCCGTCCGGCACCCAGAGCGCGGTGTCCATGGGCGAGCCGGGTCGGGGGTTGGCGGTGCCGTCGAGCTGACCGAACAGGTTGCGTTGGGTGTGGCCGCCCGGCTCGACGCCGGGGCTGCGCCGGAAGCCCTGTTGGACCCACCGAACGGTGGCGAACGGTCGGCTGTCCTTGATCAGCACGCGCTGGGCGTGGGCGACGGTGATCGCGTCGTCGGCGCAGATCTGCAGCAGCAGGTCACCGCCGGACCAGGCCGGTTGAAGCCGGTCGATGCGGAACGCCGGCAGGTCGGTCACCGATGCCGGCCGGCGGTCGTCGACGCCGGCCGCCCGGTAGAGGCCGGGCCCGAAGCCGAAGGTGACGGTCAACCGTGCGGGCAGCAGCCCGAGCTCGGCCTCGGTGTCGGCCAGGGCCGGCTGCCCCTGGGTGAGCCGGGCGGCGTCGTCGGTGAGCAGCCGCAGCATCCGCCCCAGCGCGGCCCGGTCGACGCCGGCCCGCAGGGTCAGCGCCACGAAGGACGCGTGCGCCTGCGGCTCGGTGGCCACGCCGGCCTGCCGTACGCCGTGGAACGGCTCGACCAGGTTGCCGACGCTCGCCACCGGCGTGGTGCCGGCAGCCGGCTGCGGTTGGCCGCTGCCGGTGCGGGTCGTGGCGATGGCGGCACCGCCGGCGAGGGCTCCGCCGGCGGCCAGGGCCCCGCCGGTGAGCAGGCCCCGCCTGCTCACCGGCCGGACAGGTGGTGTCCGCGTCACGATGCCGGGCTCATGCTCGTCTCCGGCGTGGCGCTCATGTCGGGCATGGGCTGGCCGTGCCCGGGGGCGTAGCTCTCCTGTGCGCCGGTGAACGGCTTGGCCACGGCCCGGAACTGCTGGGTCCTGCCGTCGGCGAAGGTCAAGGTGAAGGTCAACTCGTCGCCGGCCTGGACGGGCTTGGTGAGGTTCATCAGCATGAGGTGGTCGCCACCGGGCGCCAAGGCGTGCGTGCTCCTGGCCTTGATCACGATGCCACCCTGCTTGGCCTGCATGACCATCGTGCCGTCCTTCATGGTCATCTCGTGCAGCTCCATCGGCGACAGCGAGGTCGTGGCACCGGTCACCGTGACATCGCTGTCGCCGTCGTTGACCAGGGTCCCGAAAGCCGCCGTCATCCCCTTGTCGGCGGCCTTCACCCACGGGTCACGAATGCTGAGCACCCCAGCGTCCGGGTTGGCCGAGGCCGACGCGGACGGGCCCGCCTGCGCGGTCGACGGAGAGTCGGACGAGCCGCAACCGGCTGCGCCCACCGTCAGGATCGCGGCGGCGAGGATCGCGGCCGAGCTGCGGCGTGAAACGTTTGGGCTGGTGGTGCGCATTGTTCTTCCTCCGATGGTTGCTGCTGGGAGGTTGGTCGGACCCGCCACGGGGAAAGTTCCGGGCGGTCATGAGGCGGAACCCTGCACGGACGCGGGGCAGCCCACCAGGGAAGCCGCCCGGTCGGCGATTCGGTCGGATAGCGTCACAGTGACACCACGATCACGGAGAGTGCGGACGGTTATGCGTGCTGCGGTGCTGCGGGAGTTCGACGCTCCGCTGACGATCGAGGAGATCGACGACCCCGCCCCGGGGCCCGGCCAGGTGCTGGTGCGGGTCGTCGCCAGCGGGGTCAACCCACTCGACACGAAGATCCAGGCCGGAAAGGCCGCGCACGCACGTGTCCAACTGCCCGCGGTGCTCGGCCTGGACCTTGCCGGGGTCGTCGCGGCGGTCGGCGCTGAGGTGACCGGCTTCCAGCCGGGAGACGAGGTGTACGGGCTGTGCGGCGGCGTCGGCGACCTACCGGGCTCGCTGGCCGAGTACGCCGCCGTGGACGCCCGGTTGCTGGCCCACAAGCCGGGAAGCCTCTCGATGCGGGAGGCCGCCGCCCTGCCGCTGGCGGCGGTCACCTCCTGGGAAGGGCTGGTCGACCGGGCCGGGGTCCACGCCGGGCAGAAGGTGCTGGTGCACGGCGGTGCCGGCGGTGTCGGTCACGTGGGCGTGCAGCTTGCCCGGGCGCGCGGCGCCGAGGTGTACGCCACGGGCGGGCCGGCGAGCCTGCGGGTGATCGAGAGCCTGGGCGCCGTGCCGATCGACTACACCGCGAGCACGGTCGAGGAGTACGTCGAGAGGTACACCGGCGGTGCGGGGTTCGACATCGTCATGGACACCGTCGGCGGCGCGACGCTCGACGCGTCGTTCGCGGCGGTACGCACCTACCACGGGCACGTCGTCAGCGCGCTGGGCTGGGGCTCCCACTCGCTCGCCCCACTGTCGTTCCGGGGCGCGACCTACTCCGGCGTGTTCACCCTGCTGCCGATGCTCACCGGGCGCGGCCGCGAACACCACGGTGTCATCCTGCGCGAGATCGCGACGATGGCCGACGCCGGTGCGCTGCGCCCCCGACTGGACGCGCGCCGGTTCACGCTCGACACGGTCATGGACGCCCACCGCCTGGTCGCCGACGGTGCCGCCGAGGGCAAGGTCGTCGTGGACGTCGCCGACTGAGCAGCGGATTCCTCATGTCAGGGTCGTGAGGGACCGCCCCGCAGACCGGCTATGCTCGCCGACGGCGCTGGTTCGCCCGGTCATGAGCTGGCCGGGCGTCGTAAGAGGGAACCCGGTGGGAATCCGGGGCTGCCCCGCAGCGGTGAGTGGGAACGACCGCCGTCATCAGCACTGGGCCAGTGGCCTGGGAAGCGACGGCCAGTAGGGGACCGGCGCAGCCGGTCGGGCCCGCGAGTCCGAAGACCTGCCCGCGCTGCGTACACGACCGTGTGCGCTGCCGTCGGCCTCGCGGGTGGGCTGAGCGGGTGACCTGCCGCGCGTCGTGCGCCGGTGTGTCCTCGTCAGCGTGTGCCCGTGATCCGGCGGTGTGGTTTCCCGAGGGACGGACTACCGCTGTGCACGACACGACCACGACCGCCGGCCGAGCGCCATCGGCGTCGCACCTGACCCTGTCGCAGATCATGGACCAGCACCACACCAACCTGATGGGTACGGTCCACGGCGGCCGGATCCTCAACCTCATCGACTCGGTGGCCGGGGTGGTCGCCGCCCGGCACTCCGACGGGCCGGCGGTGACCGCCGCGATCGACGAGACGGCGTTCCTGCGTGCGGTGCGGGTCGGCGACGTCGTGCACGTCGACGCCCGGATCACCTGGGCCGGTCGTAGCTCCATGGAGGTGGCCGTCAAGGTGACCGCCGACCGGTGGGACCGGGCGGTGCCGCCCACCGACGTGGCCACCGCGCACCTGGTCATGGTCGCCATCGACGACGACGGCCAGCCGCGCCCGGTGCCACCGCTGCTACCCGAGACCGACGGGGACCGGCGGCGGTACCGCGAGGCGGAGATCCGCCGGGAGCACCGGTTGGCGCTGCGGCGGGCGCTGCTCGAGGGCGCCGAGGAGGGCTGAAACGTGCTTGGACGAGGGCGTCGAACGCGCGTTGTCGCACGCCACGGTGGGGCGGCGGCGTGCCGCCACCCCACCGTGCGCTCAGGTGAGCGTGCTGCGGATCTCGGCGGCGCCGCTGACGAGGCGGGTCAGGGCCTGCTCGACCTCCGGGTAGCCGCGGGTCTTGAGGCCGCAGTCGGGGTTGACCCAGAGTCGGTCGGCGGGCACCGCCGCGACGGCGCGGCGTAGCGCGTCGGTGATCTCCGTCTGTTCCGGCACGCGGGGGGAGTGGATGTCGTACACGCCAGGGCCGACACCCCGTTCGTAGCCGGTGGTGCGCAGATCGTCGAGAATCTCCATCTTCGACCGGGACGCTTCGATGCTGGTGACGTCGGCGTCGAGGGCGTCGATCGCGGGCAGGACCTCGCCGAACTCGGAGTAGCACAGATGGGTGTGGATCTGGGTGGAGTCGGCGACCCCGCTGGTGGCGAGCCGGAACGCGCCGACCGCCCAGTCCAGGTAGGCGCGTTGCTCGGCCCGACGCAGCGGCAGAGTCTCCCGTAGGGCGGGTTCGTCGACCTGGATGATGCGGATGCCGGCGGCTTCCAGGTCGCGGGCCTCGTCGCGCAGTGCGAGGGCGACCTGGTTGGCGGTGTCGGCGAGGGGTTGGTCGGTGCGGACGAACGACCAGGCCAGGATCGTCACCGGCCCGGTGAGCATGCCCTTCACCGGTCGGTTCGTCAGTGACTGCGCATAGGTGGACCAGGCGACGGTCATCGGCCCGGTCCGGGTGACGTCGCCGTAGATGATGGGTGGGCGGACGCACCGGGAGCCGTACGACTGCACCCAGCCGTTGGCTGTGGCGGCGAATCCGTCGAGCTGTTCGCCGAAGTACTGCACCATGTCGTTGCGTTCCGGCTCGCCGTGCACCAGCACGTCCAGCCCGAGTCGTTCCTGCACGGCGATGACGTGGGCGACCTCGGCGCGCATCCGCTCGGCGTAGCCGGTGTCGTCGAGCCGACCGGCCCGGTGCGCCGCGCGAGCCTGCCGCAGCTCCGGGGTCTGCGGGAAGGATCCGATGGTGGTGGTGGGCAGCGGTGGGAGGTTCAGTCGGGCCTGCTGGGTGGCGGCCCGTTGGGCGTACGGGCCCCGTCGTACGTGTTCGGGCCGCAGCGCGTCCAGCCGGGCTCGGACTGCGTCGTTGCGCCAGGCTGCCGGGGTCGCGGGCGGGGCAGGGGGCAGGACGCCGACACCGTCGCGCAGGGCGCGACCCAGGGCGACGACCTCGTCGACCTTCTGCCGGGCGAACGCGAGCCGCACACGCAGGTCCTCATCGAGTTCGGGTTCGGCGGCGAGGTCCACCGGCACGTGCAGCAGGGAACACGAGGTCGACACCGTGACGTGGTCGGCCAGGCCGGTCAGCGCGGCGCCGGCTGCGGCGGCGGCGCGCAGGTCGGTGCGCCAGATGTTGCGTCCGTCGACCAGCCCGGCGACGATCGTCCTGCCGTGCAGCGGGCCGGCGGCGGCGAGCCGGTTCAGGTTACCCGGCCCGGCGACGAGGTCGATGCCGACTGCCTCGACCGGCGTGCCCAGCAGTGCCGGCAACGCGTCGCCGAGGTCACCGAAGTACGTCGCGACGAACAACCGTGGCCGGTGCTTCAGGAGGCCGAGCCGACGGTACGCGGCGCGCAGCGCGGCGATCTCGTCCGAGGTGCGGTCGGCGGCGTACGCGGGTTCGTCGAGCTGAACCCATTCGACGCCGTCATCGGCCAGGGCACCGAGGATGTCCTCGTAGACAGCGATGAGGTCGTCGAGCCGGTCGAAGGGCCGGAACCCTTCCGGCGCGTCCTCGGTGGCCTTGGACAGCAGGAGGTAGGTCGCCGGACCGACCAGCACCGGCCTGGTGGTGACGCCGAGCGCCTTCGCCTCGCCGTACTCCCGCACCGCCTTGTCCGGGCGTGCGGTGAACGCTGTGCCTGGGCTGATCTCCGGCACCAGGTAGTGGTAGTTGGTGTCGAACCACTTCGTCAGCTCCAGTGCCGGCTCGCGCTCCGTGCCGCGTGCCATGGCGAAGTAGGTGTCCAGGTCTCCGAGACCGAGGCGGCGGAAGCGGTCCGGGACCGCGTCGACCAGGACGGTGGTGTCGAGCACCTGGTCGTAGAACGAGAACGTGTTCGACGGAACCGCGTCCAGGCCGGCGTCACGCAGTGTGCGCCACACCTCGGCACGGAGGCTGGCCGCGGTGTCCTGGAGGGTGGTCGCGTCGATCCGGCCCGCCCAGTAGGACTCGACGGCGTGCTTGAGTTCGCGGTGCGGACCGATGCGGGGATAGCCGAGCACGGTGCTCAGACCGAACGGTGTGGTCACGGAACAGGTGTCCTTCCCTCGAGGTCGACCACCGACCACAGGGGAAGGAAACGGCAGGGCGCCGGCCGACGACCGGGCCTCGCCCAGGCCCTCCCGAGAGGCCGGTGGCGGCGTACGCGGACGCGTACGCGGTGCGGGCAGGTCTTCGGACTCGCGGGCGTGACCGGCGTGAACCGATCTCCTACTGGCCGTCGCTTCCCAGACGCTCACGCGTCCAGTGCGTTTGACGGTGGTCGTTCCCACTCACCGCTGCGGGGCAGTCCCGGTTTCCCACCGGGTTCCCTCTTACGACGCCGCGCCTTGACGGTGCGGCGAACCAGCACTGCCGACCATCGTAGATCCTTCTGGTCGATCCCCGCTTGCGGCAACCGACCGGCATCAGTCAGCGGGGGTTGGCAGGTCCTCTGACGACATCCCGAGCCTTGTTGCAAAATGATGGCAACAGCCATACTGAGGCAGTATTGAGAGGACATACCCCATGGCCGTGTACAATCTGCCCGACCGCGGTGACCGCCCCGACGGTGAGTTGGCGGCCGCGATCGACGAGCACTTCGGCTCCTTCGACGGCTTCGCCGGGCAACTGTCGGCGGCGACCAAGGGTGTGCAGGGTTCCGGCTGGGGTGTCCTGGCCTGGGAGCCGCTGAGCCAGCGGCTGATCGTGGAGCAGGTCTACGACCACCACGGCAACGTCGGGCAGGGCTCCACTCCGATCCTGGTGTTCGACGCCTGGGAGCACGCCTACTACCTGCAGTACCGCAACGTCCGCCCGGACTACGTGGACCGGCTGTGGAATCTGGTCAACTGGTCCGACGTCATCTCGCGTTTCGACGCCGCCCGCGCCGCTACCCCGAAGATCTGATTCCGGCGTGAGCGGATACACCCCCGAAGCGGCCGAGATTGTCCAACGCGCGGCCGGGGTCATCGCGGCCAAACACCGTGGTGACCTCGTCGGCGCTGAAGCGCTGATGTCGGCGTTCAGCTCTGAGCAGGCCCGTACTCTCGGCTTCTACCTTCTGGCCGATCTCGCACTCGGCCTGGTCAAGGCGCAGAGCGGCCAGTCGATGGATGACCTGGTCCGGGAGCTGTCCCTGCTCCTGGCCGAGACCGCGCAGTCCCCGCCAGCATGACTGTCCGCCGGGTTCCGCCTCGAGCGGAACCCGGCGGACACATCAGCGACGCCCGCCGTCGGCTCGCCCGGTTGGAGGGACGTGGCGGCACCGGTGTGTCAGCGGGCACGTCAGGTCAGTGTGGCTGCCGTATTGCCCAGGTCGACGATTCGGTCGCTCCAGCGATCCAGCAGGGACTGGTCGTGGCTGATGACCAGGACCCCGGCCTGCTGGGTCCGTTGGTAGTCGCGGATGACGGCGGCGACGTGCGCCTGAGTGGAGGCGTCCAGCATCGCGGTGGCCTCGTCGCAGAGCAGGTAGTCGGGACGGTGAGCCAGGGCCCGGGCGAGGCAGGCGCGTTGTAGTTGCCCGTCGGAGACGGCGTGTGGCCGTCGGCTGCGCAGGTCGGCGGTGAGGCTGACGAGGTCGGCGAGTTCGGCCACCCGTTCGCGGACCGTCGGTTCGGGCGTCCGGGTGGCGCGTAGCGGTTCGGCGATCAGGTCGGCGAGGCTCAGTCGGGGGTCGGCGGCGGCACGTGGGCTCTGGAAGAGAGCGGCGACGCGGGTCCGCAGGGCGACCGGTACGGCGTACCGGGTGCCGTCGACCGGGGTGCCGTCGATGCTGACCCGACCCTGATCGGGGCGCTGCAGCAGGGCCAGGACCCGAACCAGCGTCGACTTTCCGCAGCCGGAGGGCCCGCGCAGTCCGACCGTCTCTCCGCGGCCGATCCGCACTGTGACTCCGTCGAGGACGACCTGGTGGCCGTACCCGACGGTCACTTCGTCGGCGAGCAGGTGCTGCGGGCTGGTCACGGGGTGGCTCCCGTGGGGATCGGGTGGTGGCAGGCCACCGTGCCGCCGCCGGCGACCGGTGTCGGCTCAGGTCGGTCGGCGCAGGTGTCGGTGCGGCGCGGGCAGCGGGGCGCGAACGCGCACCCCGGAGGCAGCGCGGTGAGCATCGGCGGGTCGCCCGGCACCGCCCGGAAGGCCCGGTCCGGCAGGGCGTCGAGCAGCGCCGAGGCGTACGGGTGGGCCGGTGCGGCGAAGAGCTGGTCGGTGTCGCGGTGTTCCACGATGCGGCTGGCGTACATCACGGCGACGGTCTCGGCGACCCGTTGCGCGGCAGCCAGGTCGTGCGTGATGAGCACGACCGCCGAGCCGTTGTCGCAGCGACGTCTCAGCAGGTCGAGGGTGTGGTCGACGAGGGGTCGGTCCAGGCCGGTGGTCGGCTCGTCGGCGATGAGCAGTGACGGGTCGGGTGCCAGCGCGAGCGCGGTGACCAGACGTTGTGCCATGCCACCGGAGAGTTCGTGGGGGTAGCGGTCCAGATCCGCCGGGTCGAGCCCGACATCGACCGCGAGTTGCTCGGTGTCCGCGCGGTCGCGGCCGTGCGCCCGCAGCGTCTCGCTGAGCAGTCGGCGTCCGGTGCGCACCGGGTTCAGGGCGGTGGCCGGGCTCTGCGGCACCAGCCCGACCCGGCGCCCACGCACCCTGCGGGCCAGGTGGCGTTGACCGCAGGTGATCAGGTCGACCGGTTCGCTGTCCGGCTCGTGCAGGACGGCGTGGCCGGTGGTCGTGGCGTTGGCCGGCAGCAGGCCGAGCAGGGCGTGGGCCAGGACGGACTTGCCGCAGCCGGACTCGCCGACGATGGCCAACAGTTCGCCGGCCCGGACGGTGAGGCTGAGGTCGCCGACGGCACGCACTGTGGTGTCGCGGAGTCGGAACTCGACGCCGAGGCCGTCCACGGTGAGCAGCGGCTGACCCGCGGCGGCGCGGGGCGACGCCGGGGCGGGAACGGACTCGGTGGTGGTCACAGGTGCAGCTCCGCTCGGACCCGGGGATCGAGGCGGTCGCGCCAGCGGGCGGCGAGGACCGCGATGGCGAGGGTGACGACGACGATGACCGCGCCCGGTGCCAGGCTGGCCCACCAGGCGCCGGTCAGCAGCGACCCCTGACCGTCATTGATCATGTTGCCCAGTGAGGCGAGGTGCGGCGGTAGGCCCAGGCCGAGGAACGACAGGGCGGTCTCGTGCCACACCGCGTGCGGAATCATCAGGGTGGTGGCCAACGCCAGCCGGGGCAGGACGTGCGGCAGCAGGTGCCGGGTGAGGACCCGGAGTCGGCCGGCCCCACCGCTGATCGCGGCATCGATGAACGGTCGGGTCCGCAGGCTCAACAACTCGGATCGGACGATGCGGGCGGTGGAGAGCCAGTGGGTGAGCCCGACGGAGGCGATCACGGCACCGAGGCTGGGCCGCAGCATGGCGACGATGAAGACGCCCAGCAGCAGGTGCGGCATCGCGGCGATGGTGTCCACGATCCGCATCAGGATCCGGTCGACCCGGCCGCCGAGCGTGCCGGCGATTCCGCCGACCACGCCCCCGAGAACCGTGGCCACGAGCGCGGCGACCGCGCCGACGAGCAACGAGACCCGCAGCCCGTAGACGGCCCGGTGCGCCACGTCCCGGCCCAGGTCGTCGGTGCCGGCGAGGTGGGCCCAGGACGGTGCCAACCGGGTCTGGTCCAGCGCGACCGCGCTCTGGTCGAGCGGCCAGAGGAGCGGAGCGAGCAGCGAACCGGCGACGGCCACCAGCAGGATCAGACCGGCGATGACGACGCCGGTCTGGCCAGGTCGCAGCCGCAGCCGGGATCGGGCCACGTGGAGCAGCGGCGGTCGGGCAGCGAGGTCAGCCATCGAGTCGTACCCTCGGGTCGGCGGCGGCATAGGCGAGGTCGGTCACGAGGTTCGCGGCCAGCACCACCGCGGTGGTGACCAGCGTGATCGCCGCCAGCAGCGGGAAGTCGCTGCCCAGCGCGGCGGCGACCGTGACGGCGCCCAGGCCCGGCAGCGAGAAGACCGTCTCGACCAGCACCGCCCCGCCGACCAGCTCAGGCAGGTGGGTGCCGATCAGGGTGAGGAACGGCAGCAGCGCGGTCCGCAGCGCGTGCCCGAACAGCACCGTCCGCCCGGGCAACCCGCGGGCCCGCGCCGCGACCACGTGGTCGTCGCGCATGCTCTCCGCGACCGCGTCCCTGACGAACAGCACGAACCACGGTGCCTGGGACACGGCCAGCACGCCGACCGGCAGGATCAGGTGGTGCGCCACGTCGGCCCAGGAGGTGCTGGTCGCGGTGACGTCGGTGAGCCCGCCCGCCGGGAACCAGCCCAGGGCCAGCGCGAACACGGCGATCGCGGCCAGGCCCAGCCAGAAGACCGGCATCGACTCGACCGCGTAGGCGGCCGTCCGCAACGCGCGATCGAAGAACCCACCCCTGCGGTACGCGGCCAGCGCGCCCAGCAGCAGGCTCGCGACCAGGACCAGGGCGAGGGTGACCCCGATCAGCAGCAACGTCCAGCCGGCCCGGGCGGCGAGCACCGAGGCGACCGGTTCGTGCCGGCTCGTCGACCAGCCCAGGTCGCCCTGGAGCAGGTTGCCGATCCAGCGCAGGTACTGCACCGGCAGGGGGTCGTCGACACCCCAGTTGGCGCGAATCTGCGCCAGGTTCTCCTCGGTGGCGGTGAAGGCGGCCGCGCCCGCGTACTGCTTGGCCGGGTCGACAGGTGAGGCGGCACCCAGGGCGAACATCCCGACGCTTGTCGCGGCGAGCACCGGCACGGCGACCAGGAGTCGACGTCGGACCACTGCCCCGGCCCCGGCCAGTCGGCCGGAGCGGGTCACGAGCGCGTCCAGGTGTCGATGTTCCACCAGATGCTGTTCGCCACCCCGTGCTCGTGCGCCTCGACCCGGGGGGTCGCGCCCTGGACGGAGGACTTCAGCACGTAGGTGTGCCGTAGGTAGGTGAGGAACAGCCACGGCACGTCGGCGGCCAACTGCTTCTGGAATTGCGCGTACGCGACCTTGCGAAGGGCCGGGTCGATCTGGTCGCGGCCCTGCTGGAGGGCCCGGTCCGTCACCTCGGAGCGGTACGAGCCAGGGTTGAAGTAGCCCTGCCCCGCGAACTGGGAGCTGAACAGCTTGTACGAGACGAAGTCCGGGTCGTACGGCGTGCCGTAGCCCATCAGCAGGGCGTCGGACTTCATCCGCGGATCGATGGCGTCCCAGGTGAGGCCGGCCGGGGTGACCTCGATGCCGATCTTCTTCGCGTCGGCGGTGACGGCCAGGGCCAGGTCCTTGCGCAGGGTGTCGGTCGCCGGGTACATCAGCGTGAACCGGGCCGGCCGGCCGTCCTTGGCCCGCACCCCACCCGAACCGGGCCTCCATCCGGCCGCGTCGAGCAGCGCGCCCGCCGCCGTCGCGTCGGCGGTCGGCGTGCCGACGGTCGAAGGGTCGGCGAACTCGGAGGTCGGGGGGACCGGTCCGAACGCCGGCTCGCCGGCGCCACCGAGGATTCCGGACACCATCGCGGCCCGGTCGACGGCGAGGTTGAGCGCCCGGCGGACCGCCGGGTCGGCGAGGACCGGGTTGCCCATCGGCAGCATAACGCCCCGGTAGTCGGCGGTCGGCACCCGCTGCACCCGGTACGTGGTGTCCGCGTCGAACCCGGAGGCGAGCTTCGGCGGCAGCTCGGCGGCGTCGAACTCGCCGGCCCGCATCCGCTGGGCGCGGACGTTGTCGTCGGCCACGAACGCCACCACGACCCGGTTGTTCGCCGGCCGGCCACCGAAGTAGCGTTCGTTCGCGGTGAGCACCAGCCGGTCACCTGGCGTCCAGGACTCGACCTTGTACGGCCCGGTCCCGATCGGCTTCCGGTTGAACCCGGTGGTGTTGATGTCCTGTCCGCTGAGCAGCTTCGACGGCACGATGCCGAGGGTGAGTCGCTGCAGGAACGGCGCGTACGGGTAGCGCAGCCGGAACACGACGGTTGCCGCGTCGGGTGCGGTCACCGACTCCACCATGTCCAGGTCGGAGCGGAGAGTGGAGTCCACCTTCGGGTCCAGCACCGCCTGGTAGGTGAAGGCGACGTCCGCCGCGCTCAGCGTGGTGCCGTCGTGGAACTGCACCCCGTCACGCAGTTTGGCGGTCACGGTGCGCCCGTCCGGCGACACCGTCGGCAGGGCCGTGGCCAGCCCGGGGACGAGGCGGTTGTCACCGTCGCGGGCAACGAGCCCGTCGAAGATCAGCGCGGCGCCGTCGACGCCGAAGTTGAGCACCGGGTTCAGTGCGTCGGGCTCGTCGGAGGTGGCCACGACAAGTGTCGCGCCGCCGGCTGGGCTGTCCGGAGTGGTCGGGGCCGAGCAGGCGGCGAGGACGAGCATCCCGGCCGCTGCTGTCGACGCCACGAGCCGTCGGAAGGTCGGACGGATCCGGGTCACGGAACGCTCCTGTGGTGTGGTGAACGGGGCGTGGGCGTGCAGGTGCAGCCGCAACAGTTGATGATCACGGTGGCACAGTTGCAACTTATTGGCAATTGCGAGTTGTCTGCATCATGAACGGGAGTGTGGTCGTCGGAACCCACGGCCGAGCGCGTGTCCGCCGCCCGCGCACCTGCACCCACCAATGAGTTGATCAACGAACTGTTCATGTTGTTGTTTTGCGCCCTACACCGGCCCGGACCTGCGCGTTTGCCGACAGTCGCCAGGGTTGCCGCGAATCGTGCAATCGCAATCCTGGAGCCCTCTTGTCCCAGCATCGACGTCGGCGACGACGACACGCGGCGACGCTGATCCCGCTGGGGGCCCTCGCCGTCGCCGCAGCCGTCCTCGCCCTACCGTCCCCGGCGGCGGCGCACCCGTTCGGTGATCCGCAGACCGTGTCCATCACGCCCGACGAGCAGCGGCCCGACGTCGTGCGGGTGCGGTGGCGGGTCGGCGGCCCCGACGACCTGACACTGCTCGGCGTCTCGCTCGGCCTGCTGCCGGCCGACCGCATCCTGCTCGACGGTGCGGTCGACTACCGGACGACCGACCCCGCCGTGATCGCGTCCTCCGAGCAGTTCCCCGCGTACCTGCTCAAGCAGATCACCGTGACCGACGGGGCGCGGCCCTGCCTCGGCGCTGTCGCACCGCTCAAGGCCCTGGCGAGGACCGGCGCGACTGTCGACTACACCTGCCCGGGGTCGGTCGACACGGTCACGGTCGCGGTGCGGATGCTCACCGACCTCAACCCCGCCTACCGGGCGATGGCGACCGGCCCCGGCGGGCAACGCGCGGTGTACGGCTCCGGCGAGGACTCCCACGACTGGACCCTCACCGGTGGTACGCCGGCCGTCGGTACCACGACCCGCGGCCGTAGTGCCGCCGTCCAACTCGCCGCCGTCGCCGCTGGTGCGCTGCTGGTCACGATCGGGGCGCTGCTCGTCCTGCGGCGGCTGCGACGACGGCGGGCGGTGACATGACCGCGACCGCAGTCCTCTCCGCGTCCCTGTCGGACCAGATGCAGGACCTCATCAACTCGCCGGGCGTACCCCCACTCGCGTTCGTGCTCGCCTTCGCCGCCGGTGCGGGCCACGCGGTGGCCCCCGGGCACGGCAAGAGCCTGGCCGCCGCCTACCTCGCCGGCTCGCGCGGCCGGATCCGGGACGCCGCCTGGCTGGGTGGATCGGTGGCCGTCATGCACACGCTGTCGGTCCTGGTGATCGGCGTGGCGTGGACGTTCCTGTCCCTCTCCGAGGTGATCCGGATGCAGGAACTCACGAGTTGGCTGCAACTCGGTGCCGGTCTGATCGTCCTGGCCACCGGTCTGTGGATGGTGCGCCGGCACCTGCACGCCGCCGGCCACGGCCACGGCCACAGCCACAGCCACGGTCACGGCCACAGTCATGACCACACCCACAGTCATGGGCACGGCAAACGCCCCGGACTGTTCCTGCTCGGCATCTCCGGCGGGCTGACCCCGTCCCCGGCCGCGTTCCTGGTACTGGCGACCGGGTTGTTCATCGGTCGCGCCGGCTTCGCCCTGCTGCTGGTCCTGACGTTCGGCCTGGGCATGGCCGTGGTGCTCTTCGGCGTCGGGGTCCTCGCGGTCGCCGGTAGCTCACTGGTCACCCGGGGCGCACAGTCCCGCCCCATTCTCGGTCTGGCCACCCGGGTGGCGCCCGTCCTTGCCGCCAGCGGCATCACGCTGTTCGGCGCGGGTCTCGTCACCGTCGCCGCGATCCACCTCGTCACCCTCGCCTGAGCAACCGGCGAGAGCGTGGTCAGCGGCGGCTCGGCCGCCACTGACCACGCCACTGCCCGACGGTCAGACGCCGTAGCGAAGGTAGATGGTGTCGCCGACGGTCACTGTCGTGCCGCGGGTCGCGGTGGTCAGGGTGCTGCCGTCGCGGGACACCTTCCAGGTGGAGGAGCCGCTATTGGCTAGGCCATTGATCGAGGTGATGGTGCCGGTGCCGCTGGTCGGGTTGAGGGCGGTGACGCAGCCGCTGGGGGCGGACGCGCCGACGGCGGCGTCCAGCACGGCGCCGAGGGTGGTGGTGGCGGCGGTCGGCGTCAGCGTGACCGCGCACGGCGTGATGCTGCCGCTGCCGTTGTCGATGATCACGGCGAGCCGGGAGGCGGTGCCGGCGGTGAACCCACTCGCCGCGACCCAGGTGGGCGCGCCGGCGGTGACCGGGGTCGGGGGAGCGGCGGTGTAGCCCGCGCCGGCCAGGGCCCGCACCGCGTCGATCGAGGCGTACGTCGATGGGGTGGTGTTGGTGGTGAGGTACTTGAACCCACCGCCGCTCAGCTGCTGCGCGCGGAGGAAGTCGATCGGCGTCTTTCCGGCCGTGGTGGTGAAGTCGGTGCCCTGGCTCGGGATGCCGCAGGCGTTCAGCCCGGAGACGGCCCACGCGTTCGAGTCGGTGTTCACACCGAACATCGAGGTGAACGCGCCCGACGCGTTGACGAGCTTGCCCTTGAGGAAGTTCTTCGCCTGGACGACGTCGGTGTCGGTGTTGGGCACTCCGGCGGCACAAAGGGCGGCCATGGCTGCGCCGGTCATGTCGATGTCGCTGGCGGCGGCGAGTTGGGTGGGGTTGCCCTCGGCCTGGCTGAAGGTCCAGCCGCCATCGTTGTGCTGGTTGTTGCGGATCCGGGTAACCGACAGGTTGAGCAGCGCCTGCGGCACGCGGGCGGCACCGGTCTGGGTCTTCGCGCCGGCCAGGGCCAGGGTGGCGAAGATGGTGCCGTTAAAGTTCGCCGGCGGTCCGTAGTAGCCGGCCGATCCGGTCTGCCAGTACGCGATGGTGTCGGCGATCAGGTTACGGGCGGAGGAGACCCGGGCAGGGTCGATGCCGGCGGCGTAGGCGTTCAGAACGCCACGCTCGTAGTCGGTGACGACGGGCGCGGTGCTCGGCCAGGACGCGGCGGAGAGTTGGTTGCGGTAGACGGTGCGGGCGTTCTTGGTCGTGTCGCCGGAGGGGTAGACGTCCACCGCCGCGACGCCGGCGGGGGCGAACGCGCTGAACGCCCACTCGTTCGACAGTCCGCCGCTGGCGTAGCTGCCGTCGGCGGCCTGCAGGGTACGCAGGTAGGCGACGCCGTTGGTCTTGGCGGTGGCGATCTGCGCGGCGGTCGAGGTTGCGGCGGCCGGTGCGGCGCCGCCCGCGACCGCCACGACCGTGGCGATCAGCGCGGCGGCGGGAACGGCCGCGAGGCGTCTGCGGCGACGACCGGAGGAAAGACGCGAGGACATCAGGGCTCCTTGGGGGTACGGGGCACGGCTGCCTCGACCCGGAGCCCGGCGCGCGCCGGCGGGAGCGGGGCGGGCCGGCCGCAGGACGCGTGGGACGGATACCGCAGGTGCTGCGTCACCACGTGGGTAGTCGGGCTCGGGACGGGCGGACCGTCCTCACCGTTGCGCGTCAGCCCCGGATTCCCACCGGGTTCCCCCACGCGATGACGCGGTCACCGTATGGGAGGAGAGCCCTACCGCGCGCTGTTAGGTACATGACACGGTCTTGCGTTGACGCGGTGGTCGCGGTTGTGGTCCGATGGCCGCGATCCAGCAGTCAGGGGAAGCCGGTCAAAGTCCGGCGCTGGCCCGCAGCCGTAGGTCCCGTTACCGGGACGAGTCGGATTACCTGGCTGGATAGTGCACCGCAGCGCCGTCGAGGTACACGGCGCGGAGCCAGGTTTCCGGGGGTTGTCCTCGGGGTCCGCGTCCGCGCCTGCGCCGCTAGCCCCCGAGAGAGTCGCCATGTCCCCACTGGTCAGTCGAACGTCGCGTGTGCCCACGGGATGGATGGCGGCCGTCGCCGCTGCGGTGATGCTGGGCGCGTTGACGCTCGTGGTGCCGACTCGTGCGGCGATCGCCGACCCGCTGGAGTCCTGCACCCCGACCCACGGCGCGATCGTCGCGGTCGACTTCGGCGCGTGGGGTGGGCCGCTGTTGCGCGGCTGCGACGCCACCCCGACCACCGGCCTGGACCTGCTGCACGAGGCGGGCTTCACCACCACGGGTACCGCCCACGACGGCCCCGGGTTCATCTGCCGGATCGGGTCGCCCGCCTTCGACACCGGTGCCGAGCACCCGACGCCGGCCGACGAGGCGTGCCAGTTGACCCCGCCGGCGTCGGCCTACTGGTCCTACTGGATCGCCCCGGCCGGGCAGGACCACTGGACCTACAGTCCACTCGGCGCGATGGCCCAGCGGCCCGGCCCGGGTGAGGTCGAGGCGTGGGTCTTCGGCGGCACCGACATCGGCGGCACCACCGGGGCGCCGAGCTTCACCCCCGCGTCGGTACGCGCGAGCGGCCCGACGCCGACCGCCACCCCGACGCCGACGGCGACCCCGACCTCGACGCCCGTGCCGACGCGACCGACGGAAGCGCAGGTCAAGGCGGTGGCGAGCTACCTGGTGGGGCAGCTCGTCGACGGCGACCACGTGGACAACGGTTTCGTCGACTACTACCGGACCATCGCTGTCGCCACCGCCCTGGCCGGGACCGGTGGGCAGGACCAGACCATCACCAAGATCGTCGATCACCTGCGGGCGCACGTCGATGCCGTCATCTTCCCGAACGGTGCCACCGCCGCACCCCACATCGCCAACGTCGCCAACCTCGCGCTCCTGCTGACCATCACCGGCGGCGATCCGCGCGCGTTCGGTGACCGGGATCTGATCGCCACGCTCATCGACCGCGTGTGTACCGCGATCGACGTCGACGCCGGCTGCGCCACCGCCGGCGACTTCGCCGGATCGAGTGATCCCCTGACCCACGCGACCGCTCTGCTCGCGCTCAAGCGGGCCGGCGTCACCCCGCCGGCCGCGACCGTCACCCGACTGACCGAGCAGCAGTGCGCGACCGGTGCCTTCGCCGGTGTGTGGCGCAGCCCCACCGACGCCTGTGACCCGGACCTCGCGGCCACGACGCTGGCGGTCCTGGCGATGCACACGCTCGGCGGGCACGACGCGGCGTTGAGTTCGGCCAAGGCGTTCCTGGCCGCGGCGCAGGAGCCGGACGGTGGGTACCAGCCATGGACCGGAGCGGGCTTCAGCGAGACCTATCCCACCGGGCACGCCGCGCAGGCGCTCGCCGTACTCGGTCTCGCCGACCGGGCCGCCGCCGCCACCGGCCTGCTGGTCAGCCGGATCGTCACCGGCGGTGGGCTCAGCCCCGACCCGAGCAACCCGGACGCGGACCTGGCCGCCACCGCCGCTGCGGCGCTCGCCCTGGCCGGTAAGAATCTCGCCACCCTGGGTGCGCCGCCGCCGGTCGGGCCGCGACCCGATCTGGTCAAGGGGGTGGCCTACCTCGTCGCGCCGGGCAACCTGATCGACGGCAGGTACTACGAGTCGTTCCCGGGCTTCCCCGACTTCGGGTTGAGTATCGATGGTGCCTACGCCCTGGCCGCCACCGGCGGGGACGACACCAAGCTGCGGGCGATCGTCGAGTTCCTGCGTGGCGGCGGCGCGGTTGGCGACAACGGCTTCACCGTCGACATGTGGTTGGGCGTCGGCACCGACTACGCCGTCGGCGGCGCGATCGGGAAGATGGCGTTGCTGGCCCAGGTCACCGGCTACGACCCACGGTCGTTCGGTGGACACGACCTGATCGCCGCGTTGGGTGACGTGACCTGCACCAGGGGCGACGCGCCGACCGGCTGCGCCGGGGCCGGCAACTATCGGTACGCCACGTCGGTGTTCGGGCAGTCGCTCGGCATCATGGCGCAGCTGCGCGCCGGCCAGGGCGAGGCCGCCACCAGGCCGGTCGAGTTCCTCAAGGGACTCCAGCGCACCGACGGATCGTTCCCCAGCCTCATCCCGGCGGCAGACGCCGACAAGGACGTCGACAGCACCGCGATGGCCGCGATGGCCCTCGCGCCGTTGACCGACGACCCGGCCGCGGTCAGCGCCGTCGACAAGGCGCTGACCTGGATCGCCTCGACCCAGAAGGCGCACGGCGGGTTCCCCGGCGCAGCCGGCGACTCCACCAACTCCACGGCGCTCGCGATCCAGGGCCTCACCCTGCGCGGCACCACGTACGCGGCTCAGCTCGACAAGGCCCTGTCCTTCCTCGCTGGCAAGCAGAATGACGATGGCGGGTTCAGGGTCGCGGTCGAGGGCGAGCCGGAATCGAACGTGCGCGCGTCCACGCAGGTCGTCGGCGGTGCCACCGGCATCTCGTTCGCCACCCTGACCCGCGACGTGCACGAACTGCCCGGCACGGACCCGACCGGCTCACCGACGCCAACGCCGACCGCGACACCCACCGCGACTGCGACACCGACCGCGAGTCAGTCGCCGCTCCCGTCGACGAGCCTGACCCCGCCATCGCCGAGCAACGTGGGGCAGCCGTCGGGCAACCTGCCCCGCACCGGCGCGTCCATCGCGACAGTCATCCTGCTGGCGCTGGTGCTTGTCGTCGCCGGCGTCCTGCTGCGGATCTCCGCCCGTCGGCGCTCGGTGGCCGGCGATGGCGGTGCCTCGTGACGGCCCGCAGGTGGCTCCCGTCGGTGGTGGCCCTGTCGATCGTCGCGGTGGTGGCGGGGACACCCGCGCCCGCGTTGGCCGACCCGCTGCCGATCGGCCAGTGCACCACGTCGTCCGGGGTGATCCTCGCGGTCGACTTCAGCAAGTGGGGCGGACCACTCCTGCGGTCCTGCGGCACCACCCCGACCACCGGTTACCAACTGCTCAACCAGGGTGGCTGGCGCACCACCGGGACGCAGCACGATGGGCCCGCGTTCATCTGCCGGATCGGCTACGCGGGTCACCAGGGCGGTACGCAGTACCCCACCCCGGCCACCGAGAGATGTGGTCTCACCCCGCCGGCCAGCGCGTACTGGTCGTACTGGCACGCCGACCCGGGGCAGAACACCTGGGTCTACAGCCAACTCGGCGCGATGAGCTACAAGCCCAAGCCCGGCAGCGTCGACCTGTGGATCTTCGGGGCGACCGACATCGGCGGCACCGAGGGGCGGCCCCGGTTCAGTCCGGACAGCGTCCGAGCCCGCAACGGCAAACCGACAGGCACCGCCACCACGGCTCCGCCCCCCGCCGCGCCCACCCCGGCTCAGCCGGGCAGCGGAAATCCACCGGGCGCTGGCAACCTTCCGGGGGCTGGCAACCCGCCGCCCGTCGATCCCGGCGTCGGCAACCCTCCGCCCGGCCTCCCGCCGGCGGGAGCACCGACGCTGGGCCCGATCAGTGGTACGCCGACGCCCTCGGTCGGCGAGACCACGCCGGCAGCGGGAGGGCCGCCCCTGCCGCCGAGCGCCACCGCCGACGGACCACGCGTGCTCGACGCCGAACCGACCGCGACGGCAGCTCGTCAGGACACCGGTTCGGCGCGGCCGGCACTGATCACGGTCGGACTGCTGGCCCTGCTCGCGCTCGCTGGCGGTGTCGTCGGCTGGCGCCGCCGCCGCGCCTGACCCGATGCGCCCTATCGGTAGCGGCCTCGTGCACCGGCTCGCGGTAGCCCGGCTGCCGCGCCCCCTGCACCCGGTGGCCTGGTGGCTGTGGGCGCTCGCGCTCGCCACCGCCGCGAGCCGCACCAGCAATCCGCTCCTCCTGCTGCTCATCTTCGCGGTGCTCGGGTTCGTCGTCAGCGCCCGTCGCACGGACGCGCCCTGGGCACGGGCGTTCCGCTACTACCTCTACCTCGCCCTGATCATCATCGTGATCCGGGTGGTGTTCCGGACGGTTTTCGCCTCTGGCATCACCCCCGACGACCACATCCTCTTCCGGCTCCCGCACCTGCCCACCCCCGACTGGTACGCCGGCATCCAGATCGGCGGACCGGTCTCCCTGGAGGCGACCCTGTCCGCCGCTGTCGACGGGCTCCGGCTGGCCTGCCTGCTGTGCTGCATCGGCGCGGCCAACAGCCTCGCCAACCCCAAGAGGGCCCTGCGGGTCCTCCCGGGCGCGCTGTACGAGTTGGGTGTCGCCGTCACCGTCTCGCTGAGCGTCGCACCGCAACTCGTGGAGAGCGTCCAACGAGTCGCCCGGGCCCGCCGACTGCGCGCCGGGCGAGCCAGGGGCCTCGGTGCCGTGCGAGCCATTGTGATGCCGGTCCTGCACGACGCGCTGGACCGGTCGCTGCGGTTGGCCGCCGCCATGGATTCCCGCGGCTACGGCCGGGTCGGCACCGCTACACCAGGCTCGCGAAGGCTCACCGGTGTCCTCATGCTCACCGGCATGGCCGGCCTCTGCGTCGGCGTGTACGGCCTGCTCGACCCGCGGGTGCCGCGCCCGGTCGGGCTCGGTGCCCTCGGCGGTGGTGTGCTGCTCTGCGTCGCCGGACTGGCGCTCGGCGGGCGTCGGGTCTCCCGCAGCCGCTACCGACCCGACCCGTGGCAGTGGCCGGAATGGACCGTCGCCGGCTGCGGCGTCATCACTGCGATCGTGCTCGGTGCCGGTACCGGCTACGACCCCGCCGCGCTCAACCCGAGCCTCTATCCGCTGCACTGGCCCGACCTGCCCGCACTACCGGCCGCGGCGATCCTTGTCGCCTCCCTCGCGGCGATCGCCGCACCGACACCGTCGCGCCCGCATCGACCGCAGCAGCCCGCCGCCGTGCGGCGCCGGGCCGCCGATACCGCAGGAGCACCGTCATGATCCGCTTCGAGCGCGTCAGTATCACGTACGACGGCGCGCCCCGCGCCACTCTCCGCGACGTCGACATCCACGTCGACGAGGGGGAGCTGTGCCTGGTCGTCGGGCACACCGGCACGGGGAAGTCGACCCTGCTCGGCGCGATCAACGGCCTCGTCCCGCACTTCAGTGGCGGCACCCTGCAGGGCAGCGTGCGCGTCGCTGGTCGGGACACCGCCGACCACCCGCCCCGCGAGTTCGCCGATCTGGTCGGCGTGGTCGGGCAGGACCCGGTCGCCGGGTTCGTCACCGACACCGTCGAGGAGGAGTTGGCGTACGGGATGGAGCAGCTCGCGCTCGATCCGGCGGTGATGCGGACCCGGGTGGAGGAGACCCTGGACCTGCTCGGCCTCGTCGACCTGCGCCACCGGGGCCTGCACGAACTGTCCGGCGGCCAGCAGCAACGCGTGGCGATCGGCGCGGCGCTTACCGCTCACCCACGGGTGCTCGTCCTCGACGAGCCCACCTCGGCGCTCGACCCGACCGGCGCCGACGACGTCCTCGCCACCATCACCCGACTGGTCCACGACCTCGGCGTCACCGTCGTGCTGGCCGAGCACCGCCTGGAACGCGTCCTGCCGTACGCCGACCGGCTCATCCACGTCGCCCGCGACGGCACCGTCCGGCACGGCGACCCGGCCGGTCTCATCGCTGATGCCACGGTCGCGCCGCCCGTTGTCGACCTCGGACGTCTGGCCGAGTGGTCGCCGCTGCCACTGTCGGTACGCGACGCCCGCCGGCACGCGACGGCACTGCGGGACCGGTTGCCGGCCACTCCGCCGCAACCACACCGCCAATCCCACGCCGGCGCGCGGAAAGCGCTCACCGCAACCGGCGTGGTCGTCCGCCACGGACCGGTCGTCGCTGTGCGTGGGGTCGACCTCAGCCTGATACGCGGTGAGATCACCGCGTTGATGGGGCGTAACGGATCCGGCAAGTCGTCGCTGCTCTGGGCTCTGCAGGGCTCGGGTCACCGAGGCGGCGGCAGCATCGCCGTACCCGATCCGTCGGCTCGGGACGTCGACCCGGGGCGGGTCGGTGCGAGCGAGGCTCGCCGACTCGTCGGCCTCGTTCCGCAGACCGCCACCGACCTGTTGTACCTGGACACCGTCGACGCCGAACTCGACCAGGCCGACCGTGACGGTGCCGAGCCGGGTACGGCGCGGCGCCTCCTCGACGGCATCGCCGCAGGCATCGACGGCGGCAGCCACCCCCGGGATCTGTCCGCCGGGCAGCAGTTGGCCCTGGTTCTGGCGATCCAGCTCGCCGTGACGCCGGGTGTGCTGCTGCTCGACGAGCCCACCCGTGGGCTCGACTACCAGGCCAAGGCCGCGCTGACCCGTAGTCTCGACGGCCTCGCCGGGCAGGGCCGTGCCGTCGTCGTGGCCACCCACGACGTCGAGTTCGCCACCGCCGCCGCCGACCGGGTCGTTGTCATGGCAGACGGGGAGATCGTCGCTGACGGCCCTGTCCCGACCGTGCTCACCGCGTCGCCGACGTTCGCCCCACAGGTCGCGAAGATCCTCGCGCCGCTGCCGTACCTGACCGTCGGGCAGGTCGCCGCAGCCCTCGACGAGCCCACGGTGCCGGCATGAGGACGCTGAACGTCGCCGTCCGCGTGCCTGCGCGGGCCGTCCTCGCCATCACCATGGCGTCGTTCCTGGGCTTTGTCGCGTTCCTCTGGCCGTTCGCCGTGGCACCGGGCACCTTCGGCTCCACCCAGACCCCGCCGTTGATGTTCGGCGTGCTGCTGCTCCTCGTCCTCGGGGTGATATTCGCCGAGATCGCCGACGGCAGGATCGACGCGAAGGCCCTGGCCATGTTGGGTGTGCTGTCCGCGATCAACGCGGCCCTGCGACCGCTCGGCGCGGGCACGGCGGGCATCGAGACGGTTTTCTTCATCCTCGTGCTCGCCGGTCGGGTCTTCGGACCCGGTTTCGGCTTCGCACTCGGTTGCACCTCGCTGTTCGCCTCCGCCCTGCTGACCGGGGGAGTGGGGCCATGGATGCCGTACCAGATGTTCGGCTGTGCCTGGGTCGGCATGTTCGCCGGTCTGCTGCCCCGGGTTCGGGGACGGGCCGAGATCGTCGTGCTCGCCGCCTACGCCGCGGTCAGCGGGTACTTCTTCGGCTTCATGCTCAATCTGTCGTTCTGGCCGTTCTCGCTCGACCCGACGAGTTCGATCGCCTACCAGCCGGGCCTGCCTGCCCTGGAACAGCTCCAGCGGTATCTGACGTTCTTCACCGTCACCTCGCTGGGCTGGGACACCGGACGGGCGGTCACCACGGCCGTCCTCGTCACCGTCGCCGGCCCGGCGGTGCTCGGCGCGTTCCGACGGGCGGCGCGGCGAGCACAATTCCGGGCTGCCCCGACGTTCACCGCCGGTGATGACGGGCACCGGTGACCGGCTAGGGTTTCCGGATGTTTCGCGCCGTCGTTCTGATCGCTGCCGTGGTGCTCGCTGCCGATCAGGCCACCAAGTACTGGGCCGAGTCCGCGCTCTCCGACGGGCAGACCATCACCGTTCTCGGCGAGCTGCTGCAACTACACCTCGTCTACAACCCGGGCGCGGCCTTCTCGATCGGTACCGCGTACACCTGGATCTTCGCGGTGTTCGCGGCGGCGGCGGTGGTCGCGGTGACGGTGGTGGCCCGGCGGGTCACGTCCCGCGCCTGGGCGGTGGCGTTGGGCCTGGTGCTCGGCGGTGCGGCGACGCATCTGCTGGACCGTCTCTTCCGGGAGCCGGGGTTCGCGCGCGGGCACGTGGTGGACTTCATCGACTACGCCGGTTTCTTCGTCGGCAACGTCGCCGACATCGCCCTGGTGGTCGGCGTGGGCATCGTCATGCTGCTCAATGTGCGCGGCGTACCGCTGCGGGATACGGCGAGCGAGACCCGTGAGCAGGCGTCGTCGTCAGGCTCCTGAACTGATCAGGACGACCTCCAGCCGGCGCGGGCCGTGCACTCCCTCGACCCGGTTCAGCTCGATGTCGCTGGTCGCGGAGGGGCCGGAGATCCAGGTCAGCGGCGCGCGCGGGTCCAGCCGGGTGAGTGCCTCCGGCAGCAGGCCGACGACCTGTTCGGTGCGGACCACACAGATGTGCCGGTCGGGCACCAGGGTGAGTGCGCGTCGGCCCTGGGAGGGGCCGGCGTCGAGGATGATGGTGCCGGTGTCGGCGACCGCCACGGCGCAGCCGGTCAGGACCGCGTCCATGCCGTCGAGCGCGGCCGGTGACAGTGGGGGCGCGTCGCGGTGCAGCTGCCCGCCGTAGCCGGCCAGCCAGTCGGCCGGGACATCGGTGGGGACGGCGAGTCGGTCGACGCCGCTGAGCAGCCGAGGTAGGGCGTCGAGGCCACGGTGGACAACCGCGCGGTAGTCCTCCAGCCGGTCGATCAGGGTGTCGACCAGGTCGGCGCGGTCGTCGACCCGGCGGTACCGGCGGGGCACCTGCACCGGCGGTGGGCCGTCGGCCAGGGCCGTCCGCAGGCGCGCCAGGATCTCGTCACGTGCGCTCACTGCTTCCCCCACCATTCCCGGAAGGTCTGCGGCGCGGGCAGCGGCAGGTCGCGCGACCGGGTCCATGCCGACGCGGGCCAGGGCAGTCGTCGCAGTGTCCGAGCGCCGGTGCGCCGCTCACGGTACGCCCCGAGCGGCCCCGCGCCGACCCGGCCCAGTCGCAGGGCGGCGGCCCAGCGTCGGGGGTTGCGCATCACCCAGGACAGGAGCCGCATGGTGGCCCGTTCGGCCGGCGGGTGCGGTGCCTGCTGCCGGAGGTGCACCAGGATCTCCGGAATGTTGATCTTCACGGGGCACACGTCGTAGCACGCGCCGCAGAGCGTCGACGCGTACGGCAGCGAGGCGTTGTCGGCCACGCCGGTCAGCTGTGGCGACAGGATCGCGCCGATCGGCCCCGGATACACCGAGCCGTACGCGTGTCCGCCGGCCCGTTCGTACACGGGGCAGGCGTTGAGGCACGCCGAGCAGCGGATGCAGGACAGCGCCGGCCGCCCGACCGGGTCGGCGAGCACCGCAGACCGGCCATTGTCGACCAGGACGATGTGCACGGTCTGCGGGCCGTCGCCGGGGGTGACGCCGGTCCACATCGAGGTGTACGGGTTCATCCGCTCACCGGTCGAGGAGCGCGGCAGCAGTTGCAGGAAGACCTCCAGGTCGGTGAAGGTCGGCAGCAGCTTCTCGACGCCGACGACGCTGATCAGCGTCTCGGGGAGGGTGAGGCACATGCGCCCGTTGCCCTCGGACTCGACCACCACGAGGGTGCCGGTGTCGGCGACGGCGAAGTTGGCGCCGGAGACGGCGACCCGGGCCGAGAGGAAACGTCGTCGCAGGTGGGCGCGGGCGGCCTCGGCCAGCGCGGCCGGTTCGTCGGTCAGGTCGGCCGGCGCGTCGGACATGCGGCGCTGGAAGATCTCCCGGATCTGGGCCCGGTTGTAGTGGATCGCCGGCACCAGGATGTGCGAGGGGGTGTCCTCACCGAACTGCACGATGAGTTCCGCGAGGTCGGTCTCGTACGCGGCGATCCCGGCGGCCTCCAGCGCCTCGTTGAGCTCGATTTCCTGGGTCGCCATCGACTTGACCTTCACGACCTCGTCGGCCCCGGCGGCCCGGGTCAACGCGACCACGATCTGGCACGCCTCGGCCGCGTCGCGGGCCCAGTGCACGGTGGCGCCGGCAGCGGTGGCGGACGCCTCGAACTGCTCCAGCAGCTCCGGCAACCGACGTTGGACGTCTGCCTTGATCGCGGACCCGGCGTCGCGGAGCGCCTCCCAGTCGGGTACCTCGTCGACGACCCGGGCGCGTTTGGCGCGGATGGTGCGGGTGGCCCGGTGCAGGTTGGCCCGCAGTTGCGGGTCGGCGACGGCCGCCCTGGCGGCGGTGGGGAACGGCAGCGGCGTGCGGATCCGCCCGTCCCCGGTGGCGGGTGCGACCGGATGGCTCATGAGCTGGCCCCGGCGAGAATATCGGCGTAGTGCATGGCCCGTACGCCCGAGCGGTGGCGGTCCAGGCCGCCGCCGATGTGCGCTAGGCAGGAGTTGTCGGCCGCGGCGAGCACCCGCGCTCCGGTGTCGCGGACCCGGGCGCACTTGTCGGTGAGCATGGCGGTGGAGACGTCCGGGTTCTTCAGGGCGAACGTGCCGCCGAAACCGCAGCACTCCTCGGCGTCGCCCAGCTCGACCAGCTGGATGCCGCGCACCTGACGCAGCAGGGTCAGCGGCCGGTCGCCGAGGCGCAGCATCCGCAGGCCGTGGCAGGTGGGGTGGTAGGTGACCGTCTCCGGGAACTCGGCGCCGACGTCGGTGACGCCGAGCACGTCGACGAGCAGTTCGGACAGCTCGTAGGTGCGGGCGGCCACCGAGGTGGCGGGCGGGTGCAGGCGCGGGTACTGGTCGCGGATCATCGCGGTGCACGACCCGGACGGCACGACGACGGCGTCGTAGGAGTCGAAGACGTCGACGTAGTTGCGCACCATCGGCATGGCCTCGGCCCGGTAACCCGTGTTGGCGTGCATCTGCCCGCAGCAGGTCTGGTCGGCGGGGAAGTCGACGGTGTGGCCGAGTCGCCGCAGGATGCGGGTGACCGCGATGCCGGTGGCCGGGAACGCGAGGTCGTTGACGCAGGTGATGAAGAGGGCGATCCGCATGGCGGCTCCTCGGATCTGTCGGGGTGGGTCACGCCGCGTCGCGCGGTGTCCCGGGGGCGGGGAGCTGGTCGAAGGCGGGCAGGTGGCGCTCCCGGGCGGCGCTGAGGTGGGCGCGCATCGCCTCGGTGGCGGCGGCCGCGTCGCCGGCGACGATGGCGGCGGCGATGCGCTGGTGCTCGGTTCTGGTGTCCGACGCGCCGGCGACCGGGAAGTACAGCCGATGCAGGTGCAGGTGTGAGTGCAGCCGCGTGATGGTGTCGCGCAGCAGTGGGCTGCCGGCGGCCTCGGCGATCAGGTCGTGGAACTTCGTGTCCAGCGCGGTGAAGGCGGCGTGTCGGCGGTACCCGTCGCCGGCCTCGACGTCGATGGTCGCTGCCGCCTCGACGCTGATCCGGTGACGTGCTTCGGGGGAGGCGTGCGTGGCGGCCCGCCCGGCCGTGGCGCCCTCCAGCAGGTGGCGGACGTCGAACAGGTCGTCGAACTCGGCGCCGCTCAGCAGCGGCGTGGTGGTGTAACCGGAGAGCGGGCGTTTGCGGACCAGGCCGTCGGCCTCCAGCCGGGCGAGGGCCTCGCGGACCGGGGTGGGGGAGACATCCAGCTCCCGGGCGAGCGCGTCGATGTTGACCCGCTCGCCGGGGGGAAGGATGTGGTCCATGACGAGGGCCTTTATCGACTCGTAGACGTCCTCGGCGAGGGTGAGTCGACGGGCGGGACGGAGTCGACCATCGCGAGGTTCCTGCTGGGTCATCTCGTCTCCTCAGCAACCCCTTGACGGTGCCGGTGTGAGCGAGTACACACTAGCAAGGCAACATCCTATAGGAAATAGGTAGGGCGCTGTCGCTGCCTACGCACTGGAGGTTGGTTCGTGAGATTCATGCGCGTCGGGCCCTTGGGGCGGGAACGCCCCGTGCTGTACGTCGACGGGCGGCACTTCGACCTCTCGTCGATCACCGCCGACATCGACGGCGGGTTCCTGGCCGGCGACGGCGTCCGGCTGGTCCGCGAGGCCACCGACCTGCCCGAGATCGACGTCACCGGTCAGCGGGTCGGCGCACCGATCGCCCGGCCCGGGGTGGTGCTCTGTGTAGGGCAGAACTACGCCGCGCACGCCGCCGAGTCGGGGGCCGCGCCACCGACCGACCCGATCATCTTCTACAAGGCGCCCAACACCGTCGTCGGCCCGTACGACGAGGTCCTGATCCCGCGCGGATCCACGAAGACCGACTGGGAGGTGGAGTTGGCGGTGGTGATCGGCCGACCGGCCCGCTACCTGGCCGCACCGGCCGACGCCCTCGGGCACATCGCCGGGTACGTGCTCTCCAACGACGTCTCCGAGCGGGACTTCCAACTCGCCGTCTCCGGCGGCCAGTGGTCCAAGGGCAAGTCCTGCGAGACGTTCCAACCGCTCGGCCCGTGGCTGGTCACCGCCGACGAGGTCGCTGACCCGCAGGCGCTACGGCTGCGGTCCTGGGTCAACGGCGAGCCCCGCCAGGACTCCAGCACCAAAGACATGATCTTCGACGTGGCGTACCTGATCTGGCACCTGTCCCAGTACACCGTCCTGGAACCAGGCGACGTCATCAACACCGGCACCCCACAGGGAGTGGGGCTCTCCGGCCGGTTCCCGTACCTCGCCGCCGACGACGTGATGGAGGTCGAGATCGACGGCCTCGGCCGGCAACGCAACCCACTGCGGAACGCCTGATGGCGGTCCGGGCCTGAGGAGCTGCGACACGCACGAGCGCACCGCCGCGTCGGTGGCGGTGCGACACCTACTCGAAAGGGGAGAGCAGCATGCGGTGTGACGGCCTCGTGGCGGTGGTGACCGGAGGCGGATCGGGGATCGGGCTCGCCTGTGTGCGGGCCTTCCGTGCCGCCGGCGCCCGGGTGGGAGTGCTGGACCTGGATCTGTCCGGTCTGCCCGAGGACGCCGGCGTCCTCGGCGTCCGGGCGGACGTGGCCGACCGGTCCTCGCTCAGCGCGGCCGTCGCCTCGGTCGCCGAGGCGTTCGGCGGCGTCGACATCCTGGTGAACAACGCCGCCATCTCGGCCGTGGGCACGGTGGAGGAGAACGACGACGAGCAGTGGAGCAGGGTACTCGACGTCAACGTCTCCGGCGTGGCCCGCACCAGCGCCGTCGCCCTGCCGTACCTGCGCCGGTCGTCGTCCGCAGCGATCGTCAACATCTCCTCCATCGCGGCGACCACCGGTATACCCAGACGCGCCCTGTACTCGGCGTCGAAGGGTGCCGTGCACGCCCTCACCCTCGCCATGGCCGCCGACCTGGTCACGGAGGGCGTCCGGGTCAACTGTGTCGCCCCCGGCACCGTCGACACGCCCTGGGTGTCCCGCCTGCTCGCCGGTGCCGCGGACCCGACGGCGGAGAAGCGGTACCTGGCGTCCCGACAGCCGACCGGCCGCCTGGTGACCGCCGACGAGGTGGCCGCCGCCGTCGTCTATCTCGCGTCGCCCGCGACCGGGTCGGTGACCGGGTCGTCGTTGCCGGTGGACGGTGGCATGTCCGGCCTGCGGTTGCCGGCCCAGCGCTGATCGTGCCGATGCGCGTCAGGCAGCGCGGCGGGCGCGGCGGCGTGCTCGGATGAAGGCCGCGTCGCCGCGCACACGGTCACCCCACCAGGACCACGGAACGGTTGTCATGTACCGGCCGATCGACGCGAAGACCGGCGCGGCGTCCGCGTCGCGGCCGGTGCGCGCCAGCCCGTACGCCAAGAAGTTCGCGTCGTTGAGCCAGTCGGCGTGCCGGTTGGCTGGCTGGTGAAACCACAGAGACAACGCGTTGTCGAGATCGGATTGCATGATCGGGTCCTGCCGCCATCGCTGGCCGATCTCGTCGGCGGTGCTATCCGGCGACTCGCGATCGTGCTCCCACAACGCCCATTCGGCGGCGGCGCACACGGGCAGCACGTGCAACGGCGAGCCTGCGGGCGCCGCGGCGGCGACCGACCTGGCGAAGTCGAACATCGCCTCGTGCGACCCGCCCCACTTCTTGCAGTGGTAGGTCAGCTTGAGGGCGTGCCCTTGCCGATGCCAGGGGTCCAGCCGGGTCAACTCACGCCACGTCTCCTCGATCTCCTCGGTCGACGCGCCCTGGTCGATCATGAGCTCCAACTGGTTTGCCCACGGCGTCGGGTCCTCGGGTGCCAGGTGCCGGGCCAGGTCGTTCACCTGTCCGGCCAGTTCCAGGAGGCGGTGGAACTCCGCCCACTGCTCTGGCCGGACGGCGGAGGCCCAGTCCCCGCCGCGTACCTCCCAGGCTCGTGACATCAGAGAATGGGCACGGACGAGCTGCGCGTCCGGATTGTTGGGCGCGCGTGCCGCCCACTGGTCGGTCCACGCGGCGTCCGTGTCGACCCGGCCGGTCGTCCGGTCGACTCGGGATCCCAGCCCACCAGCTGTCGATTCGGCCAGCACGCGGACGTACCGCGCCCGACGGTCGTAATCCCCCCGGGTGGCAGCCATGGCCTTGCGGGCCGGCTCGCGGTCAGAGCCGTACCGCGCCTGCGTGCACGCCTCGCGCAGCACGGTGTCGTCCTGAGCCTGGTTGGTATCGATCTGGCGGGTGAGGATCCGCCACACAGTCGAGATCACGATCGAAGAGGGTAAGCGCTGTCGGCTGCCGAATGCCAGATCGGTGCGTGACATGATTGCGCCATGGGGAAACAGCAGGATGTCGGCGCGGCCGACCGTCACAGCGAGTCCGGCACCACCGCCCACCGTCCGATCGGTGGCAGCGCTGACGCCCGGCTCGCCCTCGCCCAGGACCCCACGACGCCGCACATGACCCTCATCGACCTGGCGTCCGACCCGTCGCCCGTGGTCCGCAAGGCCGTCGCCGCCCGGCCCGACGCGCCCGCGCAGGCCCTGCGACCGCTCACCCGCGACCACGATCGTCAGGTCCGGGAGGCCGTGGCGAGAAACCCCTCCGCTTCGATCGCCAACCTCATGCGCCTGGTGAAGGACGCCGACCGGTGGGTCCGCTGGGCGGTCGCCGGCAACCCGGCCTGCGACGAGTCGATCCGCCGGGTCATGGCGGAAACCTCGGACAAGGAGCTGCGCGGTCTCCTCGCGGAGAGTCGGGACCTGGAGCCGGAGCTGGCCGCCCGGCTGATCGACGATGTCTCACCCGAGGTACGGGAACGGCTCGCCACCCACACCCACGACCCCGAGGTGATCACCGCCCTGCTGGCCGATCGCACCGCACGCGTACGCAAGGGGGTGGCCCGCAACCCGCGGACCACCGCCGAGCAGCGCAGCGCGCTCGCCGCGGACCCGGTGGTCGACGTCCGTGCCGCGCTGGTGCGGGCCGTCGAGCTGAGCGAGGCGGATCTGGCCCGCCTGGTCGACGACCGCGCGGTGCAGGTCCGACTGGCGATGGCGACGTCCGACGTCGTTCCGCCGCACATCCGGCAGGCGCTCGCCCGCGATGCCGACGAGATGGTGGCCAGCGCGGCCCGGGACTACCGCCCCGGCGCCGGCAACGCCTCCGCCGTGCGGGCGCCGCGCATCGCGCACCGGCCCTCCGCCGGTGCGGGCCGATCGGGTGGCGGCACCGCACGGTAGGACCGCGCCGCGTCCCCCAGGCCGTGCGGAAACGAAACGTACAGCTCGGGCACGTCGACGAGACCTCCCAGTTCACAGTCGTGGGCGGGGCGATCCGTACGGCGACCGGCGAGGGTGGTTCCGCCCGGGTGCTCCGTCGAGCGGCGGATGCGCCCGCGAGCGTGATGACTCACCGGCATCGTGATGCCGGTGAGTCATCAGGCTGGTCGGGGCGTCTGCCCCACGACGACCGTGCGGGTTGGTGCGACCAGCTGCCGTCGGTCGCTGTCGGATCAGCGTTCTCGGGGCTGGCACAGCGGCACCGGCGGGAGCTGCACGTGCACTGCTACCGGATGCTCGGCTCGTTCGAGGACGCCGAGGACACGGTGCAGGAGACGTCCCTGTCCTGACGCGCAGCCTCCGTACCGACTGACGCACGCGCTGGTCGCTACCCGGTGCCGTGCTCGGGCCTGCCGGTCTGCTCCCACAGCGACTTCATCTCGTCGAAAGCCTGCTCCATCAGCTGCACCATCGCCTGCCGGGCGCGCTCGCCGTCGCGTCGCTGGATCGCCTGGGCGACATCGGCGTGCATCTGGAGGGCCTGTTCGTGCGGGTGGTGTGGCATGAGGTGGTGCTTGTGCCGGCCGGTGAGCACCTCGGCGACCAGATCCTGGAGCCGGACGAACATCTCGTTGCCGGAGGCGAGCAGGACGCGCCGATGAAATTCGATGTCGAGGTGCAGGAAGCGCTCCTCGTCGCCGGCCTCGCCGGCCGCCCACATCTTCGCGGCCAGCCCGACGAGGTCGCTCGCCTCGTCGCGGCCGATGCGGCTGGCGGCCAGGAACGCCGCGTGCGGTTCGACGGCGGTGCGTAGTTCGGTGATCGACCGGAGCTGGGCCATCCGGCCGGCCGAGGCGAGACGCCAGCGGATCACCTGCGGGTCGAAGACGTTCCACGCGCTCGCCGGTCGGATCATCACGCCCACCCGTCGGCGTGCCTCGATGAATCCGATCGAGGCGAGCACCCGCAGCACCTCGCGGACGACCGAGCGGGAGACGGCGTACCGGTCGACCAGCTCGTCGATGTTGAGGACCGCCCCGGGTGCGAGCTCGCCGCCGCAGATGGCGGTGCCGAGGTGGTCGAGGACACGGGCGTGCAGCCCCGTCTCGGCAGGGACGGTCTGAGCGGCCGCAGCGTCTAGTGAGGACGGTTCCACAGAAAGATCGTATCAGTTAGATCTCTCTCTTGAAATGATCCGCTTTTTCGGCCTAGCATCCCGATGTTAAGCGGATGTAACACCGAGGTAGCGGCTCCCACAGGGGCGGCGGCCACGACAGAAGGAGAGACAAGCGTGCGACGTCGATCGGCAATCGGCACTTCTCTGGCCGTGGTAGCCGCCATGAGCCTGACCGCCTGCGGCGGCGGCGACGGAGGCGGGGACTCGAAGACCGTTCGCGTGACACTGGTCAACCACGTGTGGACCGAGAACATCAAGAAGGCCCTGCCGGAGTTCGAGAAGCAGTCCGGCCTCAAGGTGGACGTCACCCAGCTCGGTGAGGACCAGCTGTCCGACCAGTACAACGTCAAGCTGAACGCCGGCGCCGACGACCTGGACGTGATGATGTACCGCCCCCTGCAGGAGGGGAAGCTGTTCGGCAAGAACAAGTACCTCGCCGACCTGAGCGAGAAGGCCAAGGCCGACAGCGCGTTCGAGGTCGGCGACTTCCAGGCCGGGCCGATGCAGGCGACAACCTACGAGGACAAGATCGTCGGTCTGCCGATCATCACCGAGCAGGAGGTCCTCTACTACCGCAAGGACCTGCTGACCAAGTCGGGCTTCACCGCGCCGCCGAAGACCCTCGACGAGCTCAAGGCGCAGGCCGCGAAGGTCGAGGCCGACAACCCCGGCGTCGCCGGCTTCGTCGCGCGCACCGGCAAGGCTGCCGCCGTCACGCAGTTCTCCAGCTTCCTCTTCAGCTTCGGCGGCGACTTCGTGGACTCCAGCGGAAAGGCCACGGTCAACACCGAGCAGGCCAAGCAGGCGTACGCCTACTACGGCGGGCTGCTCCGCGACCACGGCCCGGAGAACATCAGCACCGACATGAGCTGGTCCGAGGCGATGGCCATCTTCACGCAGGGCAAGGCGGCCTTCTACACCGAGGCCAACTCGCTCTACAAGAACGCCACCGACCCGACCAAGTCCAAGGTCGTCGACACCGTCGGCTTCGCGCCCTTCCCGGCCGGTCCGGCCGGCTCGAAGCCGTACAACATCCCGTCCTGGGCGCTCGGCGTGAACGACAGCTCGGAGAACAAGGACAACGCCTGGAAGTTCATCCAGTGGGCGGCCGGCAAGGAGCAGTCGCTGGCGCAGCAGACCGCCGGCGTCCCCGGCGCCCGCACCTCGGTCTGGGCGAACCCGGCGAGCACCGCGACCCTGCCGAAGGACCTGGCCGAGGCCAACGCGGCCAGCACCGCCAACGGCGTCGGACACGACCGCCCGCTGGTGGTCAAGGTCGCGCAGGCGCGGGAGATCGTCGGCCAGCCGATCGTCGACGCGATCACCGGCAAGGACGCCGCCGCCTCGGCGGACACCGCGAACGCGGCGTTCCAGAAGTTCCTCGACGACGAGGCGAAGTAACCCACGTGTTGGGCGGCGGGGCCGACCGGCTCCGCCGCCTCGCCGGGACCTGACCCCTCCAACCCGGAGATCTCAATGTCAGCCGTTCGCACCCCCCGTACCGATTCGCCCGAGGCCCCCGCGGCGCCCCTGGATACGACGTCGGCCTGGTCGCGATGGGCCAACCACCACCGCAAGTGGCTCTTCGCGGCACCCGCCATGGCGTTCGTCGCCGTGCTGATCATCTTTCCGGTGGCGTGGACCGGGTACCTGAGCCTGACCGACGCCGAGGGTTCGGTGCGTGCCGAATCCGAGTTCATCGGCGTCCAGAACTACCTCGACGTGCTCACCGACACCGACCGGTTCTGGCCGGCGGTCTGGCGTACGGTGCTGTTCACCGGCGTCGTGCTGTTCTTCGAGGTCGTCCTCGGTATGGCGATCGCCCTGCTGCTGTGGCGGCCGTTCCGCGGTGAGAAGTGGGTCCGCGTCGCGATCCTCCTGCCGCTGGTGGCCACCCCGGTGGCGGTCGGCATGATGTGGCGCCTGATCTTCGATCCCAACATCGGGATGGCGAACCAACTGCTCGGCTGGATCGGGATCGGCCCCCAGCCCTGGCTGGCCGGTCAGCACTCGGCCCTGCCGACGACGATGTTCATCGACATCTGGCAGTGGACACCGATGGTCGTGTTGATCCTGCTGGCCGGGCTCACCTCGCTCTCCGACGAGCCCCAGGAGGCGGCCCGGATTGACGGTGCCAGCAGCTGGCAGCGGTTCCGGCACGTCACCCTCCCGCTGCTGATGCCCACGGTGATCGTCGCCATCCTGCTGCGCGGCATCGACGCGCTGAAGACGTTCGACATCCTCTACGCCACCAAGGGGCGCGGCGGCGGGTCCTTCCATGAGGTCGAGACCCTCAACGTGTACGCGTACGGCCTCAGCTTCGACTACAACGACTACGGCGTCTCGTCGACCGTCCTCATCATCTTCTTCCTGATCATCATCGGGGTGATGTGGGCCCTCACGTACCGCAAGAAGGGGCTGGGCCGATGAAGCCGAGCAAGCCGTTCCGGGTGTTCCGCACGTCGGCTCTCGTCGTCGTGGTGTTCGCGCTGATGGCACCACTGCTCTGGATGATCACCGCGTCGTTCAAGACCAACGTGGACATCTACGACACCGCCAAGGCGTTCACCTTCACGCCCAGTCTGAAGAACTACGAGACCGTCCTGCAGCAGGCGAACTACCTCGAGTTCATCGGCAACAGCCTCTGGGTGGCGTTCGCGGCCACCACGCTCTCGCTCCTGCTCGGCGTCCCCGCCGCGTACTCGATGAGCCGGTTCAGCATGAAGAAGTCCGCGCTCGTCGTGCTCATGGCCCGGGTGATCCCCGGCGTCTCGCTCCTCGTGCCCTGGTACTACGTCTTCTCGAACCTGAAGATGGTCGGCGGCTTCACCGTGCTGATCCTGAGCCACATGTTCGTGTCGCTGCCGCTGATCGTCTACATCATGATGGGCTACTTCGACGGCCTGCCGGCCGAGTTGGAAGAGGCGGCACTCGTCGACGGGCTGACCCACATCGGCGCGTTCCGGCGGATCACCCTCCCACTGTCGGTGCCCGGCGTCGCGACGGCCGGCATCCTCTCCTTCATCTTCTCCTGGAACAACTTCATGTTCGCCCTGGTGCTCTCCGGTTCCGACACGAAGACGCTCCCCGTCGCGATCTTCGACTTCGTCGGCTACGCCAGCATCGACTGGGGCGGCCTGATGGCCGCCGCGACCGTGGTCACCCTGCCGATCATGCTGATCGCCCTGTTCGTGCAGAAGTACGTCGTCTCCGGCCTTACCGCCGGTGCCACGAAGGGCTGACCGCGTCATGACGACCATCGCCAAGGTGGAGACCTTCCTGGTCGCGCCCCGCTGGCTCTTCGTCCGGATCGAGACGGAGTCCGGCATCGTCGGCTGGGGCGAGGCTACCTGCGAGGGGCAGTCCGAGACCGTACGCACCGCCGTCCACCAGCTCAGCGAGCTGCTCACGGGTCGCGACGCGCTGCGCATCGAGGACCACTGGCAGGTGCTGACCAAGGGGTCCTTCTACCGGGGCGGCCCGATCCTGGCCAGCGCGGTGTCCGGCCTGGACCAGGCGCTCTGGGACATCGCCGGCAAGCACTACGGCGCCCCCGTGCACCAACTGCTCGGCGGGCCGGTCCGCGACCGGATCCGGGTCTACGGCTGGGTCGGCGGCGACGAACCCGCCGAGATCCGCGATCAGATCGCCGCCCGGGTCGAGGCGGGCCTGACGGCGGTGAAGATGAACGCCTCCGGACGGATGGGCGCGCTCGCCTCGGTCGCCGACCTCGACGCGGTGGTGCAGCGGGTGGCCGCCGCCCGGGAGGTCCTCGGCGACGACCGTGACGTCGCGGTCGACTTCCACGGTCGGTTCACCCTCGCCAACGTCCGGCGGGTCGCCCCGCTGCTGGAGCCGTACCGGCCGTTCTTCCTGGAAGAACCGGTCGTGCCGGAGAACTCGCACCTGATCGGTGACGTCGTGCGCTGCACCACCACTCCCATCTCGACCGGGGAGCGGCTCTACAACCGGCAGGAGTTCCTACCCGTGTTGCAGGCCGGCATCGCGGTGGCCCAACCGGACCTCGCGCACGCCGGCGGCATCACCGAGGTCCGCAAGATAGCCACGCTGGCCGAGGTGTACGACGTGCAGCTCGCTCCGCACTGCCCGCTCGGGCCGATCGCCCTCGCCGCCTGCCTCCAGGTCGGCTTCGCCACACCCAACTTCCTGATCCAGGAACAGAGCATCGGCATCCACTACAACCAGGGGGCCGAGGTGCTCGACTACTGCCTCGACCAGATGCCGCTGACCTTCGTCGACGGGTATGTGCCCCGGCTGACCGCGCCCGGGCTCGGCATCGAGATCGACGAACACGCGGTGCGGACCGCGGACAAGCGCGGACACGCCTGGCGCAGCCCGACCTGGCGGCACCCCGACGGCTCCTACGCGGAGTGGTGAGACCCCGACCGGTAAGAACGAAAGGCACCCCGTGAAGATCGTCGCAGCAGACATCATCGTGTCCAGCCCCGACCGGAACTTCGTCACCCTGAAGATCACCACCGACGACGGCATCACCGGCCTGGGCGACGCCACGCTCAACGGCCGCGAACTCTCCGTCGCCTCGTACCTGCGCGACCACGTCGCCCCGCTGCTGATGGGGCGCGACGCGCACCGGATCGAGGACACCTGGCAGTTCCTGTACCGCTCGGCGTACTGGCGGCGCGGCCCGGTCACCATGGCGGCCATCGCCGCGGTGGACGTCGCGCTCTGGGACATCAAGGCCAAGGCCGCCGGCATGCCGCTGTACCAACTGCTGGGCGGCGCGTCCCGCACCGGCATCATGGCGTACGGGCACGCGTCCGGGCGCGACCTCCCCGAGCTGTTCGACTCGATCCGCCGCCACCTCGACGAGGGCTTCCGGTCGATCCGGGTGCAGACCTCGGTGCCGGGCATCAACGCGGTCTACGGCGTGGCCGCACAGCCCAGCGCCACCGGCCAGCGCTACGACTACGAACCCGCCCAGCGCACCCCGCTGCCCGCCGAGGAGGACTGGGACACCCGCGCGTACCTGCGCCACCTGCCGTCGGTCTTCGAGGCGGTACGCAACGAGTTCGGCCCGGAGTTGCCGCTGCTGCACGACGGTCACCACCGGATGACGCCGATCCAGGCCGCCAAGCTCGGCAAGGCCCTCGAACCGTACGACCTGTTCTGGCTGGAGGACTGCACCCCGGCGGAGAACCAGGAGGCGCTGCGGCTGGTCCGCCAGCACACCACCACCCCGCTGGCCATCGGCGAGGTATTCAACACGGTGTGGGACTACCAGACCCTGATCCGGGAGCAGCTGATCGACTACGTCCGGTCGGCGGTCACCCACACCGGCGGCATCACCGCCATGCGCAAACTGCTCGACTTCGCCGCCCAGTACCAGATCAAGTCCGGCATCCACGGCCCCACCGACATCTCCCCGGTGGGGATGGCCGCGGCGCTGCACCTGGACCTGGCCATCCACAACTTCGGCATCCAGGAGTACATGAAGCACACCCCGCTGGCCAACGAGGTGTTCCGGCAGTCGTTCACCTTCACCGACGGCTACCTGCACCCGGGCGACCAGCCGGGGCTCGGGGTGGAGCTCGACGAGGAGGCGGCGGCGCGGTTCCCGTACGAGCCGGCGTACCTGCCGTTCAACCGGCTCAAGGACGGCACGGTTCATGACTGGTGAGCGCAGCGCCGCCGGGCCCACCCGGCACGTCGTGGTGATGGGCGTCTCCGGGGCCGGCAAGACCACGGTGGCGCGCGGGATCAGCGCGGCGACCGGGCTGACGTTCGCCGAGGCGGACGAGTTCCACTCCCCGGCGAACGTGGCGCGGATGCGCTCCGGCGTACCGCTGGACGACACCACCCGCTGGCCCTGGTTGCGGGACATCGCCGCGTGGATCGCCGATCGCGGCGCGGAGGGCCGGTCGACGGTGCTGGCCTGCTCCGCGTTGCGGCGGTCGTACCGGGACGTGCTCCGCCAGGGCGCGCCGCAGGTGGACTTCGTGCACCTGGACGGGCCGGCGGAGGTCATCCGAGCCCGGTTGGCCCGACGCGAGGGGCACTACATGCCGGCGAGTCTGTTGGAGTCCCAGCTCGCCACGCTGGAACCGGCCGGGCCGGACGAGTCGGTGCTCGTCCTCGATGTCTCGTTGGCCCCGGAAGCCCTGGTCGCGGCGGCCGTCAAGGGGCTCGGCCTGCCCTGATCCGAGATCACCACCGCGCTCGACCTCGTCGGCGCGACCGAGTGGGTGCGGACCCTGCCGGAGGCGGAAGGGGCCCGGTTCCCGTCACCTCGGACATACCCGAGATCAGTCGAACGTGGGAACCTCGGGAACTTTTCCGGACTGTCAGGCGACCACCAGAGTGCGCGGCCGACCGGCGGCGTTCCGACGACGGCATCTCGGCATGAAGGAGCGCCCGTGGCACGCAGGACGGTGGTCGGTGCGGACCGGCGTCGCTGACGACGATCAGGTGACCCGGTGGGCGCGGGAGGCGGGCCAGGGCGACCGGCAGGCCGCCACGGCGTTCATCCGGGCACTCCAGGACCAGGTCTGGCGGTTCCTGTCCCACCTGGCCGGGCCCGGCGAGGCCGACGACCTGACCCAGGAGACGTTCCTGCGGGCAGTTCGCAACCTGCCCGGCTTCGCCGGCCGCTCGTCGGCGCGTACCTGGGTGTTCACGATCGCCCGGCGCGTTGCCGTGGACCACGTCCGGGCGGCGGTGGCCCGGCCGAGGACGGCGTCGGTATCGGACTGGCAGACGGCGGCCGAGGCCGCCGGCGCGATCACCGCCGGTGCCGACGAGGGCGTGACCCTGCACCAGTTGATCGCCGGCCTGAGCCCGGAGCGCCGCGAGGCGTTCGTCGCCACCCAGGTGCTCGGCCTCTCCTACGCCGAGGCCGCCGACGTCTGCCAGTGCCCCGTCGGCACGATCCGTTCCCGGGTCGCCCGCGCCCGCGAGGATCTCGTCGCCGCCTGGCAGGCCGACAGCGACCTGAGCCACGAGCGACGAACCGGCTGACCAAACGGTCAGCACCACCGATCGACGACCGGTGGTGCTGACCGTTGGACGGGCGTACCGCGTCGTTCTAGGCCAGGCGGGCCTCGATGGCCTCGATGATGCGCGGACGCAGCTCGGAGGCGCGGATGACGGCGTCCACCGAACCGACCTCGACGGCGCGGTGGATGTTGTGCACCCGGTCGAACTCCGCGGCCACCTCGCTGAGCTTCTCCGCCCGTACCGAGGAGCGCTGCTCGTCGAGCTCCGCCGTCAGCGCGGCGCGCTCGGTGCCGGTCGCGGCGGCGGCGCGGGCCTCCAGGTCCCGCACCCGCGGGTCGGCGGCCGTACGGGCGTTGACGTCGGCGGTGAACACCACCGCGGCGGCGGGCGCGCCACCGAGCACCGAGGCGAACGAGCCCTCCAGCGCCAGCACCGTCATGTTCGGGTTCAGCGCCTTCGAGAACACCACGAACGCCCCGCCGTGGTAGCGCGAGATCACGCAGAAGACGATGGGCCCACGGAAGTTCACGATCGCCCGGCCGATCTCGGCGCCGTACTCCAGTTGCAGCTTGCGCATCGACTCCGGTGAGCCGTCGAAGCCGGACAGGTTTGCCAGCACGACGAGCGGCCGGTTGCCGCTGGCCGCGTTGATCGCCCGCGCGGCCTTCTTCGACGAGCGCGGGAACAGCGTGCCCGCGGTGTAGGTGTCCGGACCGTCGGTGGGCGGGAAGCCGTGGCGCGGCACCGACCGGGACTCGATGCCGAGCAGGCAGATCGGGATGCCACCGAGGTGGACGTCCTGCACGACCGCGGTGTCCGCGTCCGCCATACCGGCCCAGCGCTCCAGCACCGGGTGGTCCTGGTCGGACAGGGCCCGCATCACCGTACGGATGTCGAACGGCTTCTTGCGGTCCGGGTTGGCCTCGGTGGAGAAGATCTCCCCGACGGTGGCGAAGGCGCTGCCCGCCACGTCGTGCGGGAAGTCGGAGATGTCGCGGTCGGCCGGGTCGGTGGTGACCGCCCGTCGCGGCGCGTCCTCGCCGGGTGCGACGTACGTGTGGTCGTAGTGCGCCATCACCACGTCCCGTGCGGCCGTCAGGTTCGGCGCCCAGTACTGCGCCTGCCCGTTCGGCCCCATCACCCGGTCGTAGCCGCCGATGCCGAAGTTGTCCTCAGCCGACACACCACCGGAGAAGTCGAGCGACTGCTTACCGGTGAGCACCATCGCCGAGTCCGGCGTCATCACCAGGATGCCCTTGGTGTGCATGAGCATCGTCGCCTCGGCGTTCCAGTACGGCTGCGCGCCCACGTTGATGCCCGCGACGACGATGTTGATCTCACCGCCGGCCTGGGTGAACTCGACGATCCGCTTGAGCGCCGCGGCCACCCAGTCCATGTTCTCCGTACCGGAGGTCATCGAGATCCGGGCGCCGGCGGACAGCGCCCACCACTCCAGCGGCACCTGCATCCGCTCGGCCAGGTCCAGCGCGGCGATCACCCGCCGGCACTCCGGCTCCGACAGGGCGCCCAGCGACTTGGTCGGGTCGCCGAGCAGCACCACCCGGGTGACACCCTGCGGGTAGCGCTCGGTCGGGGTGCTGACCACCCCGGCCACGATGGCGGCGCTGTTGCGCCCCTTGGGCCGGTCCACCGGCACCAGCACGTGGTGGTCGTCGAGGTCGTGCTCGACGAAGTCACCGAGCCGGCCGGTCAGCTCGTACGGGTAGACGGTGTTGCGGCTGCTTGCCCGCAGCACCTTGAGCCGGTACTCGTCGAGCGGCTCGATCGGCTCGACCGGCGGCTCCCCGACGGCCAGCTCGGCACCACCCGCAGCGTCGAACGAGATCCGTACGGCGATCCTGGTCAGCTCGCCGGTCCGGCGGTCGCGCTGCCGCGCGATGAAGAGGATCTCCTCCAGGCCGGCGCCCGCGGTCGTCGGACGGACCCGCCCGGCGATCATCTCCATCTCCTCGCGGGTCAGCTCGCTCGGCGGCCACACGTAGACCACGATCCGGTTGGTGTTGAAGCGCGTCTTGGACGGCCGCAGCGACTGGGCGCGGCGGATCGAGTCGAGGCAGGCGGCGATGACGCCCTCGGTCGTCGGCAGCGCGACCAGACGGCCGTCCTGCTCCCGAAGCTCGGTCAGGTCCCGCACCTGCGCGAACGCCACGAGGCGCTCGTCGGACCGGTTCTCCCGCGCCACACACTGGAAGAGGTAGACCTCCTCGTCCGACGACGGCAGCCGGGTCAGGTCGAACTTGTGCAGTCGCTCCAGCTGCATCCGCTGCGCGATGTACGGGTGCAGCCCGCGGATCAGCCGGTCCTCGGTCAACTGCGCGCCCGACGGGCGGAAGGTGAAGTGGTGGTGCATCACCGCCCCGCCGCGACCCGCGACGGTGGTGGTCACCCGGCGGACCTGGGGCGGCAGCGGGTGCGCGGCGATGACCTCGGCCAGCGCGGCCGCCATCGCGTCGAAGTCCTCCGGCTGGTTCTCCCAGCCGAGGTAGATGTCGGCGTCCACGGCGTCCTCGCCGGTGGCCAGCTCGGCCAACCCCGACAGGGCGTTGCCCAGCGCGTCGAAGCTCACCGCGGCGGAGACCACGCTCGAGTCGGCGCGTTCGGCGACCACGAACGTGCAGCCCGCGACGTCGCGGGTACGCACGCTGGTGAGCGCCCGGTTGCCGTAGTACCGCCGGGTCAGCACCTCCAACATGACCGCGTTGTCGAGGTGGTCGCGGACGAGCCGTTGGCCGAGCAGCCGGACCAACGGTTCGGTGCTGCGCACCATCTCGGCGATGCGCTCGGCGCGGTCCGGCGAGTCCGGGTGCGCGTCCAGGTGCCGCAGGTGACCCCGGACCTCCGCGTAGACCCGGGCGCGGTTGCGACGCAGCAGCGGCTGGGCGAACCAGGCGAACACCACGCCGCGGGCGAGATCCGCGACGACGGGGAAGCGGACCTGCGTCGCGGCGATCAGCCGCTCCAGGGCGAGACCGGCCGGCTCGCGCAGCGTCTCGTCCGGCGGGGTCTCCCGCAGCCAGGCGCGCAGCAGCGTCGCGACGACGGTGGCGTCGGCGGACGCGCGCTGCTGGGCCAGGAAGATCCGGAACACAGCGGCTTCGAGGCCGGGGCTGCGGTCGAGGTCGGTGACACCGTAGTGGCCGAGCGCCTTGGCGAGCCGCGCCTGGAAAGCGTCCGGCAGGCCGGCGCGTTCGACGTCGAGGCTCTGCAGGTAGGTGTGGAAGTACTCGCGGGCGCTGTGCACGTGCGCGCCGCCGTCCTCACCGGTGGGCCGGTTGCGGCTCAGCTCGCTCAGGTCGGCGAACACGGTGAGGAGGTCGAGTTCGGCGGCGAGCGGGCGGTGCCCGGCGTCGGTGGCCGCGCGGCGGGCGGTGAGGTAGCCGTCGAGCACCCGACGGTCGTCGTGCGGGTCGACGTCGAAGCCGAGCAGCAGACCGCGCAGGTCCTCCTGACCGCGTCGGCTGCGCTCGTCGGCGGACAGCTCGTCGGCGGAGGTGGGCAGGTCCAGTTCGACCGCCGCGGTGGCCGTGACGTCCTCGGCGGCGTCACTGTCGTCGGCCAGGGGTTCCAGGCGCAGCAACGGCGCACCCGCCTCCACCTGGCTGCCCACCGAGACGGCGCACTCCTTCAGCCGCGCCTTGAACGGCGCCCGCAGCACCGTCTCCATCTTCATCGCTTCCAGCACCAGCACCGGCGCGCCCGCCTCGACCTCGGCGCCGACCTCCAGCGGCGTGGCGACGACCAGCGCGGGCATCGGGGAGCGCAGCACACCACCCTCGTCCCGGCTGACCCGGTGGGTGACGCCGTCCACCTCGACCAGGTGGGTCGGCCCGTACGTGCCGGTGAGCAGGCGGTAGCGGATGCCGTTGACCACGATCTGACCGGTGTGCCGGTCGAAGCGGTCGAGCTCGACGTCGGCGGTGCGGACGACCGGACCGGTCTCGATACCGACCCGGAAGCGGTGCGCGCCGACGCGCGCCACCCGGGTGCGGTAACCGACGCCGCGCAGCTTGAGGTCCAACGGTCGGCCGCTGGCGTGCTGCACCTGCGGGCGTCCGCCGGCCGCCGTCGACAGCAGGCGTTGCCGCTCGACGCGCTCCTCCTCCTCGTACGCCTCGATGGCGGCGGCCGCCAGGGCGACCGCGGAGTGGCGGTGTGTGACGAGCCGGCCCTCGGCGCGGACGCGGTCGATCCAGCCGGTGTCGGCGCTGGCGTCGATCACCTCGGGCTGGTCGAGCAGGTCGAGCACGAAGCTCTTGTTCGTCGCCCCACCTTCGATGATCACCGTGGTGTTCGCCATCGCCCGGCGCAGCTTGCCGAGCGCCTCGTCGCGGTCACGGCCGTACGCGATGATCTTCGCGATCATCGAGTCGAAGTCGGCCGGAATGGTGTCACCCTCGCTGACGCCGGTGTCCACCCGGATGCCGGGGCCACTGGGCAGGTCCAGCCGGGCGATCCGTCCGGGCGACGGCGCGAAGTCGCGGTCGGGGTCCTCGGCGTTGAGCCGCGCCTCGATGGCGTGCCCGCGCTCGGCGGGTGGCGCACCCTCCAGCCGCCCACCGGAGGCGACGTGCAGCTGGGCCTTGACCAGGTCAAACCCGGTGGTCAGCTCGGTGATCGGGTGCTCCACCTGGAGGCGGGTGTTGACCTCCAGGAACGCGAACAACCGGTCACCGGGGTGGTAGAGGAACTCGACGGTCGCCGCGCCGCGGTAACCGACCGCCACCGCCAGCCGCTCGGCCGACGCCTTCAACTCGGCGGCCTGGGCCGGGTCGAGCACCGGCGACGCCGACTCCTCGATGACCTTCTGGTTGCGTCGCTGCACCGAGCAGTCGCGGACGCCGAGCGCCCACGCGGTGCCCTGCCCGTCGGCGATCACCTGGACCTCGACGTGTCGCGCCCCGGTGACCAGGCGCTCCAGGAACACGATGCCGCTGCCGAACGCCCGTGCCGCCTCCTGGCTGGTGCGCTCGTACGCGTCGACCAGCTCGGCTTCGTTCCTGATCACGCGGATGCCGCGCCCGCCGCCGCCGGCGGTCGCCTTCAGCATCAGCGGGTAGCCGATCTCGGCCGCCGCCGACTGGGCGGCGGCGAGGGTCTCGACGGCACCGCGGCTCCACGGCGCGACGGGCACGCCGACCTTCTCGGCGATCAGCTTCGAGCCGATCTTGTCGCCGAGCTGGCGCATGGCGTCCGCGCTCGGCCCGACGAAGGTGACGCCGATCTTCTCGCACAGCTCGGCGAACGCCGGGTCCTCGGCGACGAAGCCCCAGCCGACCCACGCGGCGTCGGCCCCGGTCTCGGTCAGGGCGCGTTCCAGCACCGCCAGATTGAGGTACGGACGCGCTGACGCAGGGCCGAGATCGTAGGCGATGTCCGCTTCGCGGACGAATGTGGCGTTGCGGTCGACGTCGGTGTAGAGAGCCACCGTTTCGAGCTGGATGCCGGTCTCCGCGGCCAACTCGCGGACCGCGTGGATGAGCCGCATGGCGGCTTCACCACGGTTGACGATGGCGACACGGTTGAACACCCGAAAGACCCCTTAGCTAGACGTCGACCTGCATGCCGTGAGACGACGGCTCCCAGCAGTGATCACCTTTCCGCGTGGCGGCTGCCGGCGCTATGGCGCAACCACCGAACCAACCGTCCCTCAGTTGTAGGAAGTGCACAAAACTTTTTGGCACCCCCGCGAACCCGCCGACCCGCACTCGCCGCTCCGGTAGTTGATCAATACGGTGCGGGCGGTTCACGTTCCCCGCCTCCCGCGTTCACTCCCGGATGATCGGCTGGCCAGGAAGATCATCGTCGGGCCGGTCGACCGCCGGCCCGGCTCCACCATCCCGGCCCAGGCCAGGAACAGGAAAGGAGCGGCAATGAGGTCACTGCACCTCGGACGCCCATGTCTGGCGCTGCTGCTCGCGGCGGGACTCACCACGCTCGTGACGCCGGCCGGCGTCGCCCACGCCGCCACGGTACCCGCAACGGGCACCCCGATCACCGTCACCTCGACCCAGCAGCTCGCCCCGGGCGTCACGTACGGCTCGTTCGAGGTGACCACGCCCCGAGGCGTCACCGTCGGCTACCTCCTCACCGCTGACCTCAGGAAGAACCAGGTCTCCCTGGACCTGCTGCACCCCGACGCGGTGGCGCAACGCAAGGTCGTCTCGGCGATGACGAACGAGCAGGGTGCCATCGCCGGCGTCAACGGCGACTTCTTCAACAACAGCGAGACGCACGCCGGCGTCACCCCGACCTACTCGTCGTCCGGCCCCGAGATCGCCGACGGCGAGGAGTTGAAGTTCGCGGTGCCGACGGCACAGCGGTTCGGCCCCGCTCTCGCCCCCGGCACCTCGACCCGCGACGTGTTCGGCGTCGGCGTGAACGGCAAGGCGCGCGTCGACACCCTGAGCCTGGACGGCGAGGTGCGCAGCGGGAAGGACACCATCGCCCTGAGCGGCCTCAACCAGTACGCCCTGCCGGTCGACGGTGTCGGCCTGTTCACCGCCGGGTGGGGCACCGCCTCCCGGACCCGGTCCACCTGCGGCACCGACACCAGTCGCAGCGACCCGTGCAGCACCCACACCTACGAGGTGACCGTCCGCGACGGCGTGGTGACCGCGGTGAGCCAGACGCCCGGCGCGGGCGCGATCCCGGCCGGCACCCAGGTGCTGGTCGGCCGGGAGGGCGGCGCGGACGCGCTCGACGACCTCGCCGTCGGCGACCGGGTGCAGGTGCACGAGAAGCTCACCTCCGCCGGCAACCCGAAGCTGACCTTCGCGGTCGGTGGCGCGCCGATCCTGCGCGACGGTGCGCCGCTGGCCGGGCTGGACACCAAGACCGCCGCCGTGCGCAGCGCGGCCGGCGTCAGCCCTGACGGCCGGACCGTGTACCTGGTCGCCCTGGCTGGTCGCGCCCCGGCCAGCACCGGGTTCACGATCGCCGAACTGGCCGACCTGATGCGCTCGCTCGGCGCGGACGCCGCGGTGAACCTCGACGGCGGCGGTTCGAGCACGGTCGCCGTCCGCGAGCCGGGCCAGGCCGTGGCCACCGCCCGCAACAGCCCGTCCGACGGTACGGAGCGAATGGTCGCCAACGGCATCGGGATCTTCGTGGGCAGGCACTGATCAGTCCACCCGCTCGACGTCGCCCCGCCCGGTCTCGCCGGACGGGGCGACGTCGCGTACCCCGGACTGTCGGCCCGGGTCGGACAATGAGGTCGACCGAGAGGACCCGATGACCATTCTCGACAGCCGTGTGCTCAACCGCGCGATGCTCGCCCGACAGTTGCTGCTCGACCGCGCCGACCTGCCGGCCCTCGACGCCGTCGCCCACCTCGGTGGCCTCCAGGCCCAGGAGCCGCAGGAACCGTTCGTCGGGCTGTGGTCGCGGCTGCGCGCGTTCGACCCGGCGGTGCTCTCGACGCTGCTGACCCAGCGACAGGTGGTGCGTACCCCCCTCATGCGCCGCACCGTCCACCTGCTCGTCGCCGACGACGCCGTGGCCTGGCGCAGCCGTCACGATGCCATGCTGCGCCAACGCGTGTTCGGGGTCTACCGCAGCGAGCTCGACGGGGTCGACCTCGACGATCTCGCCGCCGCCACCCGGGCAGTGCTGGCCGACGGTGAGCCCCGGTCGATGCCCGAGATCGGGCGGGCGCTCAGCGAGCGGTGGCCGACGCCGGGGCCACGGGCGTTGGGCGAGATGGCGGTGGCGCTGCTCCCGATGACTCAGCTGCCACCGCGCGGGGTGTGGCGGGCGAAGGCGGGCGCACGGTACGTTCCGCTCTCCGCGTGGCTGGGCCGGGAGGTCGCCCCGCCCACCGCGGTGGGTGCCGATCCGGTCGGCCAACTGCTCGTCCGCCGCTACCTGGCCGCGTTCGGCCCGGCGACCACGGCCGACCTGCGCGCCTGGTGCGGTCTCGCCGGACTGCCAGCCGCGGTGACCGCGCTCCGCGAAGAGTTGGTGACCTTCCGCGACGAGCGGGGTCGGAAGCTGATCGACCTCCCCGACGCGCCCCGCCCCGACGCGGACACCCCCGCCCCGGTGCGGTTCCTGCCGGCGTTCGACAACGCGATCCTCGGCTACCACGACCGCAGCCGGATCATCGACGACGCGCACCGTCTCCTCTCGGTGGCCGGCGAGCGCGTGGTGCTCGTCGACGGCCGGGTCGCGGCGACCTGGCGCGTCGAGTCGGGTGCGGTGACCGTCAGCCCACTGGGCGGTCTCTCCCGAACGGAGCGGGATGCCGTGGCCGAGGAGGGGCAGGCGTTGGCCGCCTTCCTCTCCGACAACGAGAGCGATCGGGTGCGGATCGATCCGTCTCCCCGGTGACCAGCCAGCGCATTCGGGACCAGCTTGTATCGATGGTCGTCGACTGCCATGCTGTGGTTCGGTCGTGCTCGGGGAGCCAGCGCGCACCAGAACTCCTCCGGTCCGCGGGGCGCACGGGGTGGCCATGCCGCCCGTGCCGGGCAGCCCTCGTCGGCGGCCGGACACCCGAGCGCGGCACCGGCTACCACCTCGGTCATCGGTGCCCCGGCAACCACGGAGGTACCGATGCTTCGCACGTTCCTCGCTGTCACCACCATGGCGCTGACCGTCTGGACCGCAACGACCAACGGCACCGAGGCGACCCCCACCCCGTCGGCCACACCGACCCCGTCGCCGACCATCGCCTGCCCACCGGCTCTGCCGATCACCGGGGGCGTCGCCGGAGTCACCACCACGAGCGTGACCATCTCGTACTCGATCTTCTTCCGCCCGCCCTGCGGCTACGACCCGCCGATGACCGTCAGCCTCTTCGCCAGCCGCGAGGACGCCCAACAGTGGCGCGAGCCGGTCGCCGAGGCCGTCTCCGGGCCGGAGCGCACGGGTACGGTGACCATCGAAGGGCTGATGCCCGACACGGAGTACTGGTACCGGTTCAGCGATCCCGACGGCAAGCGGGATCCGTACCTGATCGGGTCGGCCCGGACCGCCCCGCTGGCCTCGTGCCGGGCGACCGCCACGATCGACGCCCGCTGGGGCAACGGTTTCGTCGCCACGGTCACGGTCCGCAACACCGGCAGGGAACCGCTGGACCAGTGGCGCGTCTCCTGGCGGTGGTCCGGTGACGAGCGGGTCCAGTCGGTCTGGGGTGGCGTGGTCGAGACGGTCGGCGCCGACATCACGGTCCGCAACGCCCCCTACAACGGGACGCTGGCGCTGGACGGGTCGACGACGTTCGGTCTGCTGGTGAGCACCGGCGCGGTCCCCGACGGGTTGACCATGAGCTGCGCCCGGTGACCGACGTCCGCCCCGCTGCCCGCGCGACGGCGGGAGCGGGGCGGACGTCAGGCTCGGTCAGGGCTTGCGGGCCACGGCCCCGTAGGCGTCGATCCCGACGGCGTCCGCCGCGTCCGGTCGCCACAGCGGGATCGGCACCAGGCCCGGATCCACCATGGTCAGGCCGTCGAAGCAACTCTCCAGCTCCTGCGGGCTGCGCAGGATGTACGGGACCCCGCCGCTCTGCGCCAGCCGTTCGGCACCCGCGACCACCGCCGGGCTGGTGTTGGTGCCGTCCCAGAACACGAGGTGGCTACCCGACGGCATCGCGTCCATCGTGCGACCGACGATCGAGCGCACCACGTCCAGGTCGGGCTCGTAGCCCATCACGCCCATGTACATCACGGCGATGGGCTGATCGAAGTCGAGCGTCTGCGCCGCCTCGGCCAGGATCTTCTCCGGGTCGTGGTAGTCGGCCGGAACGTAGGTGGTGACCCCCTCCGACGTCGTGCTGGCCAGCAGCGCCCGAGCGTGCACCAGCACCATCGGGTCGTTGTCCACGTAGACGATCCGCGAGTCGGGCGCGATGCCCTGGGCGACCGCGTGCGTGTTCTGCATGCTGGGCAGGCCGGTGCCGATGTCCAGGAACTGCCGGATGCCCGCCTCGGCCGCCAGGTACCGTACCGTCCGCTCCAGGAACACCCGCGACTGCTGCGCCATCACGACGATCTCCGGGTAGACCTCCGCGACGGCGTCGCCGGCAGCCCGGTCGGACTGGAAGTTGTCCTTGCCACCCATCCAGTAGTTCCAGATTCGTGCCGCGTGCGGCACGTCGGGTTGAAGTTTCGCGGCGAGTTCGGGGTCCGGGCCGGCCATGCCTGGCTCCTATCGAGGGGTCGTCAGCTGGAGGTCACCACAGCGGTACGAGCGGGATGCTACCCCGGCAATGTCCACTCTCGACGTCGGGTCAACGGCGGAAAGGCGCGGCTCACCGGTGGACCACACCGTTCTGGTACGCCCACACGACGGTCTGTAGCCGATCCCGCGCGCCGATCTTCGCCATGGCACGCCCGAGGTGCGACTTGACAGTGCTGGTCTCGATGAAGAGCCGCTCGGCGATCTCGACGTTCGACAGGCCCTGCGCGAGCAACTCCACGATCTCGGTCTCCCGCGCGGTCAGCTGGTGCGCCGCCGCCGCGTCGGAGCGGGGAGCGGGCGTACGCCTGGCGAACTCCGAGATCACCCGACGGGTGACGGCCTGGTCGACGAGCCCGTACCCACTGGCGAGGCGACGGATCGCCTCGATCAGGTCCTCGGGCTCGCAGTCCTTGAGGATGAACCCGCTGGCACCGGACTCCAACGCGCCGAAGACGTACTCGTCGAGGTCGAAGGTCGTCACCACCAGCACCGCCGGTGGCGTACCGGACGATTCGGCGACGATCTGGCGGGTCGCGGTGAGGCCGTCGCCGTGCGGCATCCGGACGTCCATGCAGATCACGTCCGGTTGCAGCCGGCGGGCCAGCTCGACCGCGGCGGACCCGCTCGACGCCTCCGCCACGACCTCGATCTCACCGTCCTGCTCCAGGATCACGCGGAAGCCGGCGCGGACGACCGCCTGGTCGTCGACGAGCATCACCCTGATCATGCTGGAGCCTCTTCCTTCGCCCGCGTGGTGGCGGGACCGTTCGTCGGGAGGGTCGCGGTGACCGACCAGCCACCGGCGGCCGTCGGCCCGGCCGTGAACGTCGCACCGATCAGTTGGGCGCGCTCACGCATGCCCACCAGGCCGACGCCTCCGGTCCGCGCCGCCGGTACGCCCCGTGCCGTGGCGGGTTCGTTCACCACCTCCAGCGACACCGAGCGGGGCTCGAAGCGGAGTATCACCCGCGCCGGAGCGCCCGGGGCGTGCTGGCGGGCGTTGCTGAGCGACTCCTGCGCGATCCGGTAGAGCGCGACGTCGGCGATCGGCGACACGTCGCGTTGCTCGCCCTCCCGGACGAACTCCACCGGCCCGGTGAGGTCACCCGCGGTGCGGACGAGGTCGTCGAGCATGCCCAGCCCCGGCACCGGGGCGGCACCGTCGCCACCCTCGTGCCCCGGCCGGCCGCGCAGCACACCGACGACCAGCCGCAGGTTGTCCAGGGTTTCCTTGCCCTGGCTCCGGATCCACGCCACGCCGGCCTTCGCGGCCTCCGGGTCCCGGTCGATCAGCCGCTCGACCGCCGCCGCCTGCACGACCATCCCGGAGAGGTGGTGGGCCGCCACGTCGTGCAGCTCCCGGGCCATCCGGGAGCGTTCCGCGCCGATCGCCGCCTGGACCTTCGTCCGCTGCTCCTGGATCGCCTCGTCCGCCCGCACCCGGACCAGCTCCACGTAACGCCGGTAGGTGGCCACGTAGCCGCCGACGAAGGCCGCGCTGGCGTACGTCAGGGCGCTCGCCGAGACGTACGCGACGGCCGTCAACAGGTCCGGCGTCACCACCACGGCCGCCCCGATCGACTCCGCCACCACGGCCGCGCCGACGGCCAGCAGCGCCCGCCGACCCGGCAGCGACAACCCGACGGTGTACGCCACCACGAACGGGGCGACGCCCCGAATTGTCGCCTCGGGTAGGGAGATGCCGATGATGGGCAGTTGGAGGCCGACGATGAGCGCGAGGCAGAGCAGTGGTCGGACCCGACGCAGGCACAGCAGCATCGCCTGCGCGCAGCAGATGGCCACGAGCAGCCAGGCCCGCGCCGGGTCGAACGACACCCCGTCCTCCGGTGCCACGAACCAGAACAGCGCCGTGAGCAGGACGAAAGTCAGGACGGTCAGCGCCGTGGCCAGCAGGCAGTCCCGTGCGAACACCCCGGTCACCCCGAGCCGGGTGAGCCGACCGTCGAGCCACTTCGTCAGTCGCGGTGTGCCGGGTTCGGTGTCGGTGTGGTCCCTCATGGGGTGCGCATCCTTGCTCCGGATCGTCCCGGGTCGGGCGGGTCAGTAGGAGATGCTAGGCGCGAGCAGATGGAACTCCACGGCGAACCAACCCGCGCCGGTGAGAGCGACCAGGATCAGGCCGCTGGCGGTGATCCGCCGCCAGCCGACGTGGCGTCGCACGTCGTCGACCAGCCGGACCGCGGCCGGCAGCACGCCGAGCAGACCGACCAGTTGCAGCACCTGAATGGTGCGCAGGACGGCGCCGGGAACGTCCTGGAGGCTCACGATGCTGCCGATGCTCAGCACCCAACCGGCGAACGCGAGCAGTGTGCCGGCGACGGCGACGCGGCTCAGGATCCGCGCGGTCCGCCCCGCCCGCTCCCGGGGAGCGCGGCCGAGCCGACGGCGGACGATCGCGCCGACCGGCCACGACAGGACCGTGAGGAGCAGCACGACGGTCGACAGGACCAGCACCGGGACGGCCACCGAGGAGGCGCGGGCGGGTTCGACGGGCAGCAACGCGAACGCGGAGTCGAAACTGATCGCCTCCACCCGGTCGTCGGTCGCCCGCATGGCGATCGTGCGCTGCCCGCCGACCTCACGCCAGACCCAGGGCGCCACCTCCTCGTACCGGGCGGGGGAGTCGGAGAGCGGACCCGGCTCGATCAGCAACCGGTCGTCGTCGGTGACGCTGACCGTGGTCCGACCGACCAGGCCGATCGCCGTCAGGAAGTTGCTCCGTACCGCCCGCGAGGACTCGTACGTGCCGGCCGCCAGCGCGGCGTGCCTGGCGGTGGTCGCCGGGTCCACGCCGGTGGTCGACTGGTCGTCGCGGGCGGGGAAGTAGCGGTCGGCGAAGCCGTTGACGACCGACTGGCGAAGCTCGTGGCTGTCGAGGGCGCCGGAGCCGTTGCTGTTGAGGGACAGGAAGATGCCGGCCCGGTCGTCGGGGTAGATCTGCAGGTGGGAGTGGAAGTACTTGGTGTCCCCGCCGTGGCCGAGGATCCGGTGACCGTTGCGGTCCTCCGTGAAGAAGCCGAGGGTCATCCGGGGTCCGTCGGCCAGCGTGCCCAGCGACGTCGAGTCCAGTGCCGGCCGCTGCATCAGCTCGCGGGTCGGTTGGTCCAGCAGAGGCGTGAAGCCCACCGGCTCGCCGAGCTGGGCGATCATGAATCGCGCCATGTCCGTCGCCGGGGCGCTCAGGGCACCGGGTGGGGGCGTGCCCACGATCTCGAAGGGCGCGGCCGGCCCGGCGGAGGTGTCGTACCCGTTGGACATCCGGTCGCGCAGCGCCGCCGGGAGCGGCTGTTCGAACGTCGACGACGGCATGCCCGCGCGGTCCAGGATGTTGCGGTGGACGTACTCCTCGAAGCGCGTGCCGCTGACCCGTTCCACGATGTAGCCGGCGAGCGCGTTGCTGTAGTTGGAGTACGCGGGGACGGTGCCGGGCTCGTAGATCTGCTCCGGTGGGTCGGTCACCAGGGCCTTGCGCAGGTCGATGTTGCCGCCGTCGGTGCCGATGAGGCCGGCGATCCGCTCCTCGAAGCCGGCGGTGTGCGTCAGCAGGTGCCGCAGGGTGACGGCCCGCTCGTAGCGGCGCGGCAGATCAAAATCGAGGTACGTCTCGACGTCGGCGTCGAGGTCGAGCTTCCCGCTCTGCACGAGTTGCAGCACGGCCGTGGCGGTGACGAGCTTCGACACCGATCCCATCCGGAACAGGTGCCGGTCCGGGTCGACCGGCACCGCCCCCTTGCCGCCGGCACCGGTGTCGGCGTACCCGTACCCCCGGGTTGTGACGATCTTGCCGTCCTTGACGACGGCGACGGTGGCCCCCGCGATGCCGGTACGGTCGAGCGCGGCCGGCAGCAGGCCGTCGAGCCAGGCGTTGACGTCGGTGCCGGTCAGGGCGGAACCCACCCCGCTCACGGGTGCCGCCGGAGCGCCGATGTGCGGTGCGGGGTTGTGCTGGGGCGCGCCGCAGCCGGCGGCGCCCACGGCGACGACGACAGCTGTCGCCAGCACCGCGCCGAGCCGGACGAAAGGTCGCCCCGACCGGGCTGAGCCGGGGGCGGGAAGAGAAAGTGATCGCATCGTCTGCCAGTGCCTTTCCTGGCAACGGGTGTCCGGAGCAGGTCCGTGCGGCGTCACCCGATGCCTTGGGACAAGCCTCGTGGAGCGATCGCATCCGATCGTCTGGCTCAGGACGGCAATGCACTTGCGACTTGAGGTGGAGGGGGGTGGGCACCAACGGTGGGCAGATTGCGCCAACCGCCCGGCGTCCTCGTCCCGGCGGACGCGTCGACAAACAGCCCCGCAACCGATCTTCAAGCTATGCCACGACGCGTGGGGCGCCAGGAGTGAGCCTCCCGGCGTCATAGCTCCAGACCGTCACCGCCTTTCCGCTCGGACAACATGTGCTGTCACTGGGGCGGTACCAGGATTCGTGGACGGCAACTTCTCCCTTCTTGAACTCCACCTCTCCCAGCAGGGGTATGTGCGACTGGGAATCCGGGGTGTACTGCGGCGTGATCGTCCCCAACGTCGTCAACTGGCCCCGGACTGCTCCCACCACAACCATGGCGAAACCGAGTTGGCCGCTCGCTGTGCCGCCACCGTTGGTGCATCCCAGACCGACGACGGCCTCTGGGCGTTTGTCGCCGTCGATATCGCCGTACTCGACCTCTCCTGAGCGTCCGATCGAAACCACGCCCATGGTGCGTGACTCAGCCTCGATTCCGCTGTCGCCGAGTCGGAGGAGCTGTGGTACCCCGCAGAAATCGCCCGGCAACGGCACGCGGGCCCAATCGACAGTCCGTAGGTCAGCGGGTGCCGGGCCGAGCGCATAACTCGACTCCGTGGGCGCCGAGGTCGGCGTGCGGTGGCTCAGGTCCTCGGCGGGTCGCGTGGCGGGCACGATCTTCTCACCGGTGCGGGGACCGCCGCATCCGGCAAGGATCATGGCTATGCCCAGCGCGATCGAGGACAGAAGTCGCCGGGGCATGGTCACGTCCTGCACGGCGGGTCGTACGGCTCGTCCGCCAGGTATTGAGACCATTGGTCGGCCGTGATCGGTTGCGACTGGGCGCAGAGCCGTCGCAGTAGGGTGTCGCTGTCAACGTCCCAGAGCGAGAGACCCCCGCTGCCGGTGACGGCGAGGAGCCTGCCGTCGGGACTGAAGGCGAGGTCGGCGGAGCTGAACGTTCGTCCATCGGCCAAGGCGGCGACCTCGACCGGTCGGGTCACATCGCTGACGTCGAAAAGGCGGGCCCCGTCGTCGCTCGCGCTGGCCACCATCGCGCGACTCGGGTGATGGACGAGACCATCGACGGCGCCGTTGTGACGCGCGATCTCCCCGCGCCGATCGGGTCGATCAGGGTCTTGGACGCTCCAGCTGGTCACCGCACCAGCAGAGGTTCCGACGTAGAGCACTTGGTCGCGCGTCGCGAAGTCTATGGCCGTCGTTCGGGCGTCCACGATCTCAATCGTGCCCCGCTGGGTCGGCTGCCCCGGCCGGGAGATGTCCCACACAACGACCGATCCTTCGGTGTCGACCGTCGCGAGGAGCCGACCGTCGTTGTTGAAGGCTATTGCTGCGGCGGTTGATCCGGGCAGTCCGGCGAGGTGGCGTGGGGCAGCCACGTCGGTCATGCTCCACAGCTGTACCTCGCTCCCGACGCTGCTGGTCGCGAGCAGTTCGCCGTTCGGACTGAACCTCAGGACCGACACGCCGTCGCTCTCCGACGAGCGCGGCGAGAGTTCACGTGGCTTACGCGGATCGCTGAGGTCCCAGGCCCGAGGTGGCATGCCCGCTACCAGTACGCTCCGATTCGGAGCGAACCTGACGGCGTACTGGCCCTGATTGAAGGTCGGCACGGTCCCGAGGTCACGCGGTAGACCAGATTCGCTGAGCTCCCAGATCGTGCTCGGAAATCCACCCGCGAGGAGCTTGCCGTCGGCGCTGAACGCTGGTGTCGATCCGTCGTGGGAGTCGATGGCCGCCGCCTCGGACGCGCGGCGTGTCCCGGCGACGTTCCAGAGCCGCACTGTGCCGTTGAGCTGGTCCGATCCGTTCGGTGACTCAGGCGGGCCGTCTGCGCCTGCGGACGCGACGATCCGATCGTCCGGGCTCAGTGCCACTGCTCGGATGCTGCCGGTGTGTCCCTTGAGTACCGTGCCAAGCGCGGGCCGCAGCCGGTCCGTCACGTCCCACAGCGCCACGGTGGCGTCGCCAGCGCCGGTCGCGAGAGTTTCTCCGTCGGACGAGAAGGCCACCGCTCCGATGCCAAGCCGTTGACCGCTGACGGTCGCGATCGTGAACGGGGCGCGGGGATCGGATACGTCGATCAGTCGCGTCGTGTCGTCTTCGCCGCCGACAGCGAGGACGTTGCCACCGGGATGGAACATGGCGGCGCTTCCTGGGATGGCAAGAGTCGCGGTTCGTCTCGGTCTGGTGGGCGTCGAGATGTCCCAGAGGACGAGCGTGTCCTCGTTCTGCGCCGCCACCAACCGGCCGTTGGGGCTGATGGCGACGGCGCTGTTGAGCCCACCTCCGGTGGATGATCCGGGCAGCGTCGACATCGTCCGGGCCTCTGACGGCTTCGTGATGTCGATGACGCTCACCTGCTCGGCCCCGTCCATCGCGACCAGCAGTGGGGCTTGCGCGCTGAAGGCTATCTCTTCGGCATCGAGAACGCCGAGGGTATCGACCTGCGTGGGGTGGCGCACGTCAGTCACGTCGTAGATCCGCAGGGGGCCATCGGCGTCGGCGATGGCCAGGAGACGGTCGTCGGGACTGAACGCGACAGCGGCCGGTGACGCGGAGCCGCCCGTGATCGTCGACAGCTTCTCCGGGGCAAGACCCCCGGCCGTGCTGTACAGATTCACCTCGGCTCGTGACGCGCTCGCGAAGACGGGTCGTCCGGCGCTGAAAGCCACGTCGTCCGAGTAATCGGCCGTGTGTACGACGCGGGGAATGCTTGGGCTCATGACCAGTGCGCCGATCGCCTGGCTGGTGGGCGACATCCGGTAGGCCTGAACCAGCAGTTGGCGAGCAAGATCTGGCTGAGTGTCGCGGATGGCGGTGCTCTCCGCGACGAGTTGGCGTGACGTGGCGACGAGCGTTTGAGCGACAGCCGAGTTTCGTTGCTGCGCGGCGATGACGGCGCCGCTCCCAGCGGCGACGGCAAGGAGGGTGAGCGCCGCGAGCACCGCCTGCGTTATCCGTCTCGTGCGACTCTGCTCCCGGAGGTGGGCACCGAACAGTTGATCCTTGGATAGACCACGGATGGTGGCGCCGATGGTGGCTGCGGCCTCGTCGACGCGTTCAGCCCGAAGCGCCGGGTCATGGGGCAGGTCTCGAAGGGTGACGTGCAGGGGCTCTTTCCCGGTTTTCCCTTCCATTTCTGCGCGAGGCAGCGCATCGGTGACCGCCCAGTTGAAGTCGTCGACATCCCAGACCACTTCGCCGGCAGTGATGACGATGAAGAGGCTCGTGGCGTCGCGATTCGTCAGCCACCAGTCCACCTCGCGGCGCACCCAACGAGACTCTGCCGACTCGGGACGCGCGAGCAGGATCAACCAGGCCGATCGCTCCAGCTCGGTGCGGATCCGCTCCCAGGCATCAGCGCCCGCCGCCAGGTTGCTCTGGTCGCGAAACACCCGCACCGACCTCGCCTGGTACCACGCGCGGACCTGCCGCTCCAGCACGTGCTGCAACTCGCGGGCCAATTCATGATCATGCTGAGTTCGGTACGAGATAAAGGCCGCGAACTTGTCGAGGTTGGGATTGTGCCTCCACGCTGTGCCGATCGTAGCCCTCCCGAATGAGGTGCAGCGTTGGTGAGAGCGCAAGCCTACTGTCGACAGAGGACTTTGAGAGTGGTCGGTTGGCCCATCTGTCCAGCACACGACAGTTCGGCTGGAAAGGCGAGTGTGGCCAGTTGTGGCTGATAGGTTCGGCACCTCATTCAGGGATCTCGGATGCCGCTGATTTGGAGGATGCCTCGTGCGTCCCAGGAATGCCCGAGCGTTGGTAACGGTAGCGACCACATTGGCGCTGCTGCCTGGCGTAGCGGGTTGCTCCAGGAGCCCAGAGGGTGCTTCCCCGGGCGTAGCGACGGCGCCGAACGCGACCCAGGGAGGGGCCCGCGATCCTTGGTTCGCGGTGTTGCGCCCCGACGAGCTGCAGATCTTCAACGGTAAGAGAGCGGTCGTCAGCGTTGCCGGCGAGTTCGACGGTGGCGAGGCGAATTGGACGACGGACGGCCGGTATGTGGTGACCACGCCGCCACTCGACTCCGCCCGGCAACAGCTCACCGCCGTTGAGGCCGCTACCGGGCGGAAGATCGAGGTGCCATGTCAAGGGTGTTTTGACGTTGCGCCGGTCGGAGGCAGTCGGCTCATCGTCACGAACTATGACTCGGTGATACAACGGATCGACCTCTCGGCCGACACCAGTATGGTGCGGATGGACACGGACCTGCCGTCCTTCGAGGAACCGCCTCGCATTGTCGGGGGGATAGCAGGAGAGGCTGTCATCTTCGCCCCGAACTCGGGCCCTACCTCCAAGTCAAGTACGTTGACGCTCTTCTACGTCGATTGGGCCGGTAAGAGCCGATCGACCACGATTGGCAACGGCAAGCTTCTTGGCTGGGTGACGTCCGCGACCCGCACCGTCTACTCGTCTCCTCGGCTCGCGCTGAGCCTGAGCCCTTCCGATGCAGCCTGCGACGGGAGTAGCGAGGTGGTGCTCGTCGACCCAACGAACGGTCGCCTCATCACCACTGACGCGTCGGCTGTCCAGTCGCAGTCTGAGCTCGAGGTGAGCGGGGGAGGCTTTGGAGTGCAGGGTCTGTGGTGGAGCAGTGATGGCCGCCTCAATGCGGTCATCCAGTCCTGGCGATGCGACCCGGGCCTGTCGCCCGGGGAGGTGCCGGTGGGGAAGCAGGGTGTCTGGCGCCTCGACGACAACAAGTGGAGCAAGACGGGCGAGTTCGATGGACTCCACATCCGTTCCATAGACGCCGACACACAGATCGTGGTCGAGAACGACGACCGGGTTTACCTCATCGAGAAGGGGATGCGCACGATGGTGTCGGAAGGGGGCGGCACCATCGCGATTCCGGAGCCACAGTGACCCGACGACTGCCGCTGCGCATCACGGAGGACGTCAACATCGCCCCCGCACCTCTGGCGTGGAGGTGCTCGTCAACAGCACGAGTTGTTGGGTGGCCCGGGTCATCGCGACGTAACGGTCGACCGCACCCTCGATGCCGGTGCCGAACGTCTCCGGGTCGATGAGCACGACCAGGTCGAATTCGAGGCCCTTCGCCTGCTCTGGGCTCAGTGACCGGACCCGGTCCGTGGCCGGGAAGTTCGGGTCGCCGATCACGCAGGCGATCCCGTCGTTGTGTGCGGCGAGCCAGGTGTCGAGGATCGAGTCCAGGTCGGCGACCAATCCGTGCACGACGGGGAGCCCGTTGCTGCGGATGGAGGTCGGCACGTTGGCGTCGGGGAGCACGGCCCGGATGATCGGCTCGGCCGCCGCCATGACCTCCTCGGGCGTCCGGTAGTTGATGTTCAGTGCGGCCAGGGTGACCCGGTCGAGCCCGACCCGCTTGAGGCGTTCCTGCCACGACTCGGTGAACCCGTGCCGGGCCTGGGCGCGGTCGCCCACGATGGTGAAGCTGCGCGACGGGCAGCGCGCCAACAGCATCTGCCACTGGGCGTCGGTCAGCTCCTGCGCCTCGTCCACGACGATGTGCGCGAACGGGCCGGCGAGCAGGTCCGGATCGGCGTCCGGCAGGGCGGAATCGTCGGCCAGGACGTCACGCAGGTCGGGTTGGCGCAGCATCGTCAGCAGGCCCTCGCCGTCGTCGTAGGCGTCGGCCGCGAGCAGTTCGTCGACCACCCGGGCCATGTGCTCGCGCTCCATGGCGGCGGTGGGGTCGTGCCGACGGCTGCGCCGCGACCTCTCCGGGTCGCCGAGCCGCTGCCGGGCGGCATCCAGCAGCGGCAGGTCGGACACCGTCCAGGCCCGGGGCTCGTCGCGTTGCAGCGTGCGGACCTCCGCCGGGGTGAGCCACGGCGCGCAGCGGCGCAGGTACGCCGGCACCGACCACAGGTCACCGACGATGTCTGCCGGGTCGAGCAGGGGCCAGGCACGGTTGACCGTCGCCCGCAGCTCCCGGTTACGCAGCAGCGAGGCACGGAGCACGTCGTCCGGTTCGTCACCGTCGTACCTGCCGGTGAGGATCGTGATCAGCTCTTCCCAGATCTCCTCGCGTGCCTCGTTGTGGGGGGTGCCGGGGCCCGGCGCCTGGAACGCGTCGGCCCAGTCGTCGGCGCTCAGCCGGACGTCGGAGTCGCCGACCGTGACCGTCATCGGGGCGACCGGCGGGTCCTCGTAGAACCGGACGGCCGCGTCGATCGCCCGGACCAGGTCGGCCGAGGACTTCAGCCGGGCCACCTCCGGGTCGCTGTCGACGAGTGCCGCTGCCCCCTCGGGGACCAGGTCGCGCACTGTGCAGGTCTGTACGTCCTCCTCGCCGAGGCTGGGCAGAACGTCGGCGACGTAGGCCAGGTAGGGCTGGTGCGGCCCGACGAAGAGCACCCCACCCCGGCGCTGGTTGAGGCGCGGGTCGGAGTAGAGCAGGTACGCGGTGCGGTGCAGGGCGACGACGGTCTTCCCGGTGCCCGGACCGCCGTCGACGACGAGGGCGCCGGCCGATCCGGCCCGGATGATGGCGTCCTGGTCGGCCTGGATGGTGCTGAGCACGTCGCGCATCCGGGTCGACCGGGCGCTGCCCAGGCTGGCGATGAACGCGGACTGGTCGTCGAGCGCGGCGGCGTGCCCCACGAGCCCGTCCGGGGTGAACACCTCGTCCCAGTAGTCGCTGATCTTGCCGCGGGTCCACCGGTACCGGCGGCGGCTCGTCAGGCCCATCGGGTTGGCGTGGGTCGCGCCGAAGAACGGCTCGGCAGCGGGTGAGCGCCAGTCGAGCAGCAGCCGCCGACCCGTGGTGTCGGTGAGGCCGCGACGTCCCACGTAGATCGGCTCGGGGTTGCCCGCCTCGACCATGTGGCCCAGGCACAGGTCCAGCCCGTAGCGGCTCAGCGAGCGCAGGCGGGCCGTCAACCGGCGTACCTCCTCGTCCCGGTCGACGGCCTGCCGGCCCTTGCCGCCGGGTGCCCGGCGTGCGGTGTCGAGGCGTTCGGACAGGTCGGTGCTCAGGTGCGCGAGGCTCTGCCCCAGGGCCGCGAAGTGCCGCTCGTCGTGGGCGATGAGCGCCGGGTCGGCCTTGGGGGAGAGGTGATCGGGGAGTTCGAACACGGAGATAGGCAGAGAATCCAATTCATGACTTCCATTTCGACCGAATCTGGCTTCGGCCGACGATTCTGCGTCATAAACCGGGTCTTGCGGCAAGCCCCCCAGTGCGCTATAAGTTAGAAGTGGCGGGAGACCAGGGGTCTCCCGTTTTTCGTTGCCGACCGCCGCGCAGTGCCGTCACGGTGCGTCGACGACCTCGCGGCCGAGCGGCCAGAACGCGGCCGGGACGAGCTTGAAGTTGGCGATGCCGAACGGGATCCCGATGATCGTGACGCAGAGGGCGATGCCGGCGAGGATGTGGGAGAGCGCGAGCCACCATCCGGCCAGCACCACCCAGAGAATGTTCGCCAGCCCGGAGCCGACGCCCGCGCCTGGCTTGGGCACCAGGGTGCGACCGAAGGGCCACAGCGAGTAGACCGCGAGGCGCAGCGACGCGACGCCGAACGGGATGGTGACGACCAGTAGGAAGCAGATCAGCGCGGCGATGCCGTAGCCGGCGGCCAGGACGATGCCACCGCCGAAGACGAGCCACAACACATTCAGTACGAAGCGAATCACCGCTCCAGCATGGAACATGCTCGCCACTGGATGGCCTGTAGGGTACGCGAAAACCCTTCCACGTCGTGCTCCGAGGCCCGGTAGCCCGTTCTCGGAAGCTCAGGAGGATCGTGTGTCGTCCGAGGACCATTGGCTGCTCGACACCCCGATCGCGCACCGCGGGCTGACCGGCCACAATCGACCCGCCAACTCGCTCGCGGCGTTCGAGGCGGCCGCCGCCGCGGGCTACGCCTGCGAACTGGACGTGCAGCTCACCCGCTCCGGCGAACTCGTCGTCGTCCACGACTACGAGTTGACAGCGCTCACCGGTGCGGCGATCGCCACCGCGGAGCTGACCCCGACCGATCGGGAACGGCTCCGCTTGGAGGGCACCGACCAGCAGATTCCCACGCTGTCGCAGGTGCTGGACCTGGTCGCCGGACGGGTGCCCCTGCTGATCGAGCTGAAACGGCCGACGCTCAACCTCAACTTCGACCTCGTCGACGAGGTGCTGCGGCTGACGGCCGACTACCCGGGGCGGTACGCCGTCGAATCCTTCGACCCGTTACTGGTGGCGGCGCTGCGGATCGCGGTGCGCAAGCTGCCGTCGCAGCGCCGCGTGCCGGTGGGGCGCATCTGCGGGCTGCTGCGCACCGCCGGGCCGCTGACCCGGGTGGTGGGCCGCAGTATGGTCAGCAACCTGGTCACCAGGCCCGATTTTCTGGCCTACGAGGTGGACGGATTTCCGTCCGGGCTGACGGCGTGGTGGCGTCGACGGGGTGTTCCGGTGATTGCCTGGCCGGTCGCCTCACCGGAGCGGGAGATGTTCGCCCGTCAATACTCGGACAACATCGTATTCTCCGGCTATAGACCGTCGCATGGGCAGCATCTAGCATCGTGACGTGTCTGTTGACCAAGGACAGAGCGGGTTGCTCGCCGAGTCGCAGAACGGGGCTCCCGGCGATCCGTTGCAGGTCTACCGTGCGTTGGCCGAAGACAGCGTCAAGAAGCTCAGAGACCATTACGACTGGCGGGCGAAATGGCACCGTCGACTGTTCCGGTTCACCGGCATCCTGGTCATCGTGGTCAGTGCGTCGCTGCCACTGCTCGCCGGTTTCAGCTACCCGGGCAAGAATCTGGTAATCGCGGTGTCGGGCGTGGTCATCGCCACGGCCACCGCGCTGCGCACCTTTTATCAGTGGGATCAGATGTGGGCGCTGTTGCGGCGTACCCATTTCGGGCTCATCGAGGCGAGTAACCAGTGGAGACTCGCTTTCGGTCGCGCCGAGGCGACCGCTGATCCGGCCGAACGGGAGCAGCGCGCCTACGCGGCGACAGAGGCGCTGTTGGCGAAAATCGAAGGCATCCGCAGTGCCGAGACGGAGAAGTTCTTCAGCTCGTTGGCCTTCCCGGAGGAATCCGCGCTGACGGGTCAGCCGTTCCGCCCCTGACCGGCGGTGGTGGGGCTGGCCGGGGTCTCAGGGTTGCTCGGTGGCAGACCTGAGACGAAACCCAGGGGGGCCCGAGGGAGACTCCCGGAGCCCGGCCGGCGTCGGCGGTCACATGATGGCTGGCATGAAACGCGCTGCGCTCTACGTGATCGCCGGACCGGTCGGCATCGGGGCCTACGGCCTGATCCGCCTGTGGGGGAAGTCCGACGGGGTGTACGGCCCCGGGTTCGACTGGCAGGCCGCGCACCTGGTCGCCCTCGCCGGCATGGTGTGCTTCGTCCCGGGGGTGCTCGCGCTGTCCCGCCTGCTGCCGCGCAGTCCGTGGCGCACCGGGGTGGTGGCCGCCACGTTGGTCGGCCTCGCCGCGACGATGGTGCAGTTCGGCGCGGACATCGTGGAGGGGCTGCTGGCCGACGACCGGGCGGAGATGTCGAGGCTCGGCGCGGACTTCAAGGACATCCCCGGCGTGGCGGTGGCCTTCTACGACGTCGTACCCCAGCTCTTCTTTGTCGGCCTGCTCGTTCTCGCGGGCATGCTCGCCGCTCGACGGCGGCTGCCGTGGTGGAGTGTGCCGCTGCTCCTCGTCGGCATCGTGCTGCCGGCGGTCACCCTCGACCTGCTCCCCGTCGGCGGGTTGTGCATGGCGCTGGCGCTGGCCCCGGCGCTGCCCCTGCTGCGGCAGCAGACCGACGCACCGATCGCCGTCCACTGAGAACGGACGCGGCGCTGGCCTCCGACGACCTCGGAGGCCAGCGCCGCGATCGGAGGTTCCTACTTCAAGGCGAGGGTACGGGCGTCGGCGGCGATGACGCTGGCGACCTCGGCCGGCACCAGCTTGCCGGCCTCCCGGTCGACGTAGGACGCCAGCTGGGGGTACTGGGCGTGGGCCAGCTTGGTGGTCATCGCGGTGACGGCGGCCGGATCGGCGCCCGAGGTGAGGATCAGGTAGCCGAGGCCGGCCTGGCTCACCGTCACGGTGAAGGTGCTGCTCGCGGTGGCGGTGCCCTCCGGCCCGGTCACCGACGCGGAGATGGTGTGCTGGCCGGCGGTCAGCTTGGCCAGGTCGAGCTTGCGCCCGGCGGCTGACTTCTTACCGTCCAGCGTGACCGTGACGGTGTCCGCGTTGGTCGCGGCGACGGCGATCACCGGGGACTGCGCCCGGTCCAGCCGAGCCCCGTTGACCGGCGAGGTGATCTGCACGGTCGGGTCGGCCGGGGCCCGCTGCACGAATGCCGAGTTCCAGCCGACCAGCTCGGCGGCGCGGTTGGTGATGATCGCGTCGGTGCCGATGCGCTCCAACCGCTGCCACAGCCCGGCGGAGTCCATCGTCCAGGCCATCACGGCGACCCCGGCGGCGTGCAGCGGGGCGATGACCTCCGGCTTGGCCAGCAGCGCGTTGCCGTCCGGGTTGTACGCCGTCAGGTGCAGCTCCTTCGCGATCGCCACCGGGTCGGCGTCGAGGGTGCTGCGGAGCAGGCCGAGCGGCAGCTCGGGGGCGATCTCGTAGGTGTACTTCAGGGCGTCGACCTCGAAGCTCTGGATGAAGACCCGGCCCATCATCTGCTCGTCGCGGATCACCTGGATGATCGTGGCGACCTCGTCCCGGGTGTGCTTGCCCTTGATCTCCACGAGCAGGTTGCCGCCTCGGGTGCGCAGGTCGGCGAGCTGCTCGGCGAGGGTGGGCACCCGCAAGCCCACGTACTGTGGGCCGAACCAGGAGCCGGCGTCGAGTGCCTTGATCTGCGCGGCGGTCAGGTCCCGGATGTTGCCGGTGCCGTCGGTGGTCCGGTCCACGGTGCCGTCGTGCAGGATGAACGGGATGCCGTCCTTGCTCGGCTGCACATCGTTCTCGATCCAGTCGGCACCGCCCTTACGGGCGATCTCCTGGGCGACGAGGGTGTTCTCCGGTGCCGCGGCGGACGCGCCCCGGTGGGCGATCACGGTGAACGGGCTGCCCTCGGGGCGGAGGTAGCCGTTCGGTGCCAGCTCGGTGACGGTGACGTCGTCGTACGACACGGTCGCGCCGTTGACGAACAGCCCCTGGACGCCGTCGGCGGAGCGTTGCAGGCTGCTCGTCCGCATCGCCTCCCGGCCGTCGAAGATCCAGCGAGCCTGGTTGCCGTGCACCTCGACCGCGATGCGAACGTCCCGGCCGGTGCCGGCGGCGGACGGGGCGGAGGCGGTGTTGGTCACGACCCAGGCGTCGGTCGTGGTCCGCTGGGCGAATTCGAGCCCGTTGGCGGCGGTGGTGCCACTGCGCATGGTGGCGATCCACCAGGGGGTCGCGCCGTTGGCGGGGACGTCGATGCCGAGCGAGGTCCACCGGGTGGCGGCCGAGACCGACTCGAAGCGCATGGTCGCCTCAAGGCGGAAGTCGTTCAGGTGCCGACCGAAGGTGATCTTGTTGTTCTCGCTGGAGCTGGCGGAGGTTCCGTACAGTCGGCCGTTCTCGACCTTCCAGGTGCCGTCGACCGCGTTCCAACCGGCGGGCAGCGACCCGGCCGAGAAGTTCTCCGAGACCACGACGCGGCCCGGCTCGGCGGTGGCGGGCGACGAGGTCGCCACGGCGACCGCGACGGCAGCGCCGGTGACGGCGAGGGCGGCGACGGAGGCGGCGGCCCGGGTACGCAGGCCACCGAGGCGCGAGCCGGCGCGGCGACGCGACGGTGGTACGGGTAGGACAGTCATGGTCGGAAACGGTAGGAAGCGCGCCCGAACTCATGATCAATCAAGCATGGCTGCCGCCGGAACGCCGGGTGTACCGTGCGCGTCCCCCCGACGGATCAGTTCGCCAGGCCGGAGCAGGCTGCCCCGTCGATCGTGCACGCCCTGGGCGCGGAACCGGTCAACGAGCCATTGACCCGGAACGTCACCCGGACCGCGGCGTTGCCGGGGACCTCAGCGGTGGTCCCGTCCGGCACGAACGTCCACACCGCACCGTCGCGGCTGGCCTTCGCCCCCTCGACCCCGATGACCCCCAGGGACTCCCGGGGCAGGGTGACGACCAGCGTCCACCGCGCCGCCGGTACCGCACCGGGATTGCTGATCGTCACCGTCGCGCCATAGCTGAGCAGGGCGTTGTCCGTGATGGCGAAGTCGGCGCCCAGGGCCGCCGGGGTGGGGTCGGCGCTCGCCCCGGTCGGCGTGGGCCTGGTCGACGACCCGTCAGCCGACGGGACCGAGGAGGCCGAGGCGGGTGGGGGAGCGGGCACCGCCGCGCTGGTGGACACCGGTCGTGCCTGCGCCCGGGGCGTATCGGGCGGCGACGTGCCGACCTCCACGGAGGGCGGCGGGTCGAGAGTCACCGGGGTCAGCTTCTCCGGTGTCCGCAGCACCCCGACGACGGACACAGCCGTCGCCACCAGCACGCCGAGCGCCGCGATGACGGCCACCCAGGTGGCCCGCGAGACGTCCTCCCGACCGGTGAGCACCCGCCGGGTGGCCGTGACGAGGGCCACGACCCGATCCAGCAGGATGATCGCCACGGTACGGCGTGGCTGGGGTGGTGTTGCCGGCACTGCGTGTCTCTCCTTCAGTTCGTCGCCGGGCGCGCGCCCGCGATCCGTCCGGGTCGCGGGTGGCAGCAGCCCGGTCACAGCGCGCGAAGCCCGACGAGTATCGCCTTAAGCAGATCCTCGGTCGGCAGTTCCGACAGCATCGGCGGCTCGTGCGTCTCGATCAGGCCCACCGCGAGCAGGTCACCGAGCAGCACCCGGACCGTCCCCAGTGGAAGATCCAACTCGGCACCGACCTCAGCCACCGACACTGGATGGTGACACAGCTCGACGATCCGTGCCTGTTCGGGGAAGAGCGGTGTGGGAGGCGTGACTCCCCGCCGGGCGACGACCAGCGAGATCAGGTCGAACTGGCCGCGTACGGGCGCGGTGCGCCCCCCGGTCATCGTGTAGGGCCGGGCGACCGGGCCCGCGTCGTCGTCGTACCACGCCTCGTCAGTGGTGCCGCTGGTGTGCACCAGTGTCCCCGATCGTCACCGAGGAGGCCGGTCCCAGAGTGATCGGCAGGTGTTGCTCGGCCTGCCCCACGAAGAGCGCCACCTCGTACGCCATGTCCCCGACCTCGACGTCGTCACCGGCGATCCGCACGGTGAGGATGGTCCCGTTCGGGATGGTGGCGATGAACAGGAACGCCCGTGACATCTGCACCACGACCTGGCGCAGCTGACCCGCGTCGCAGGTCCGGGTGGCGGCCAGCCCCAACGCGATCAGGCCGGCGACCACGCCGGAGATCTGCTCGGCCAGCTTCTCGCCGACCCGCCGGGAGCCGCCCAGCGGCAGCCCGTCCGGCGAGAGCACCACGGCGAACTCCGCGCCGTGCACCCGGTCGACCAGGCTGTTCAGGGCGTCGGTCAGGCCGTCCTTGGTGACCACTGCAGACGTCATTGATGTCTCCTTGCTGTTTTCGCGACGGGCAACTCGACCGTGTCGAGGCTGGTCCTGCGGGGCTCCGGGCCGGTCGGCCCGGTGTGCCGGACCCGCGTCGGCAGCGCGCCGTCGCCGCTGAGGTCGGGCAGGTCGGTGCCGGTGCCAGGTGGTGGGTACGAGGTGTCGGGTGGTGCGCTGGCCGGGGTGGGGTCGGTCTCGGTGACCGTGACCAGCCGGGCGGGAAGGAGCACGATGGCGGCCGTCCCACCGCGCTGGCTGGGGCGCAGCGAGACGTGGGCGCCGCAGCGGCCGGCCAGGACGGCGGCGGCGTACCACCCGGCGGCGCCTGCGGGCGGACCGTCCGGTGGTGGGTTGCCGAGCAGGTGGTTCGCCTCGGCCAGCGTGACGGCGTCCAGGCCGGGCCCGTCGTCGACGACGAGGACGGCGCACCCCTGCGGTCGCTGTTCGCCGCTGACCCGGACGGTGGTGTCCGCACCGGAGAAGGTCAGCGCGTTCTCGATCAGCTCCGCGAGCAGGTGGATGACGTCCGTGACGGCCGGCCCCGCGAGCGACCACGGCCAGTGCGGCGCGATCAGGACACGGTGGTAGTCCGGCACCTCGGCGGCGGCGCCGCGCGCGACGTCGAGCAGTGGCACCGGGCGTCGCCAGCGCCGGGCCGGCGTCGCGCCGGCCAGGGAGATCAGTTTTTCCACGTTGCGGCGGACCCGGGTGGTGAGGTGGTCGAGCTGAAACAGCTCGCCGGTCTCCTCGGTGGACCGCTCCCGACGTTGCATCCCGTCGAGCAGGCTGAGTTGGTCGCGCAGCAGGACCTGGTTGCGTCGGGTCAACTCCAGGAACAGGCCCGGCCCGGCGTTACCCGCGGGCGTCGGAGCGTCCGGCGTGGCCGCCGAAGAGTCTTGCGCCGGAACCGGAGGGTTGGCGGCTGGCCTGGTCAGCTCGTCGGTCAGGCGGCGGACCGTGCCCGCCCAGCTCAGCAGGAGCACGAGCACGACGATGAGACCGAGCCCCACCACGGCCCCGGTGCGCACGATGAGCACCGCGGCACCGGGTGTGGCCCGCTCGACGCTGCTGCGGGCCGTTGCCGTCACCAGTGTCTGTAGCGCCCCGAGGGCGGCGTCCGCCGCGGTCCGCCAGGCCTGGACGGTGAGACCGGCCTCGGCGTTGGCAGCGCCCGCCTCGACCAGCAACCGGTCCTCCAGGGCGAGCAGCGCCGCGAACTCCGGGCCGGTCGCCACGCGCTGGTGCTGGTCCTGGTCGGCAGCGGGAAGCCCGGCCGCCGCCTCGGCGCGCGTATACCGCTGGATGCTGACGAGTGTGCTCAGCTGACGGCGCTCGTCGACGCCGAACTGCGCGCCGGTCAGGGCCGCGCTGACCAGGGTGTCCTCCTGGGCCAGCACCTCCCGGGCGCGGGCCAGCGCGATCACCGCACGGGTGTCGGCGGCCAACCCGCTCTCGTACGCGCCCCACTCCGGGCCGTACACCCGGAACGCCACGTCGATGACCTCGTCGTACCCGTTGATCGCCCCGGCCTGGTCCAGCCGCCCGGTGTCCACCTGGGACCGGATCGTGCCCAGGCCGTCGAGGCGTCGGACCAGCTCGCCGGCGCGGTCACGGACGGTGCCGGCGCTGAGTAGCCGCAGGTCGCGGCCCTTCGTGAACGCGCGGATCTCGGCGGCGGCCCGGTCGGTGCCGTGCCGGGCGTCGACCAGCTCGGGGGTCGTTCGGCCCGCCCCGGCGATCGTCTCGGCGGCGATCCGGCGTTCGGTCTGCAGGCTCAGGATCAGGCGGTCGATGGGCTGGCCCAGCGTGTCCGCCAGCGTCCGGACCCGCAGCAGGTCGACGGCGTCCTGACTGGACAGGTAGGCCGCGTACGACCAGAGCGTGATCAGCACGGCGGACAGCACGACCAGTCTGGTCCGGATCAGCCGGACGTCGTTGCGGGTCATCGGCTCGCCCGCTGCGGCCACGGTTGCCCGGCGGTGTCGTTGGCGCGGTCGGCGACGAGGGTGCGCAGCAGGGCCAGCAGCTCGGCGCGGTTGGCGCAGTTCAGCCGGTTGCGCATCCGTGCCACGTGGTGTTCGACGGTCTTGGCCGAGATGAAGAGCCGGTCGCCGATCTCCCGGTAGGTCAACCCGGCCAGCACCAGCTCGGCAACCTCGTACTCACGGTCGCTGAGCCCGTGCTGAGCGGGGCCGGCCGCCCGTGTGGTGCCCGCCCCGGCTGTCGGTGTCTGCCCACCGTTTCCGCCGGAGGGCCGCCCCTGCAACGCCCGGGCGCACTCCAGCAGGGTGGTCATCGCCCGCCGGTCCGCGGTGCGGATGGCGGCCTGACCGGCGAGGCGGGCTCCGTCCCAGCACAGCCCGGTGTCGTGCAGCCCGCGCGCGGCCGCCTCCACCCGGGTCGGGTCGACGACTCCCCGGAGCACCTCGACCCAGCTCTCGGCGGCGGCGGCGACCACGGCCGCGTACCGGCTGTGGCCTGCGGCGGCGAGCAACGCCGTGACGTGCTCGTCGGCGACCGTCGGCTCGCCGGTCAGGATGGCCGCGTGCAGGCCGCTCCAGTGCAGCGGCACGCTCCACAGTGGTGGGTTGCCGAGACGATCGAGCAGCGCACGACCCTGGTGCAGGTACGGCTCCAACCGGGCCAGGTCACCCAGCCGGGCGCCCGCGATGGCCAGTTCACCCAGCGGCAGCAGGGTGAACAGGTCGACAGGGTGGCGTACCACGGCCTCCAGCGCCTGCCCCCACCCCCGCTTGAGCGCCCCGAGGTCACTGTTGCGCCGACCGATGCCCATCCGGATCGCGGCGGCGAAGAGTTGGTCGCGTGACTCCAGTTGCCGTCCGTCGAGGGTCACGGTGGCGAGGCGTTCGGCGGCGGCGTGGATCTCGCCCCGGACCATCAGGATCCAGGCCTGCAACAGTCGGTGACGGCGGGCCATCAGCGGGCCGCCGACACCGGCGCCCAGGGCGCGGTGCAGCACCCGCTCGGCGATCTCCAGCTCACCGCAGTGCACCGCGGTCAGCGCGGCGAGGGCCGCCGGGCTGTCCGGCAGCAGCACCGCCCGTCCGTCCGGCTCCAGCAGCGCGGCGGCCTGCACGAGCGCGGAGAGCGCGGCGGTCGGCGGGCCGGTCACGCTCTCCCGGACGCCGCTGGCCATCAGCCGGGCGGCGCTGGCATGCAGGGTGGGCGGGTCGCCCGTCGGGTCGCCCGCCGGTGACTCCGTGCCGGCGGCCAGGTCGCCGGTGGCGAGCCCGCCGACGACGGCGAACGCCGCCGCCGACGCGGTGCCCGACCACCGGAACAGCTCGACGCTGCGACCGACGTGGCCACGGTGGGCCAGGGCGGTGGCGGCGACCACCGCCGCCGCGCAGCGGTCCGCGGGAGCGGCCGTGCCCAGCAGCCGGTCCGCCAGCCGAAGCGCGTCGTCGAGGTCACCGGCGAGCGCGGCGGCGAGCGCCTGCTGGGCGTTGGGCGGACGTCCAGCGGCCGTGGCCGCAGCGAACAGTTCGGCGGCGAAGGCCGGCTCGTCGGGCAGCGCCTCGTCCGCCGCGGCGGCCAGCGTCGCGGCGGGGCAGTCGCCGAGCGCGCCGACCGCGAGCAGGGAGCGGACCAGCGGCAGCACCGCGCCACCCCGGGCGAGCTGCAACTCGGTGAGCTGGCGCCAGACCGCCGTCCGTTCGGTGGTGGGGCTGAGCATGACGACGGCCCGCCGGACGATCGGCGCGAGCCGGCCGTCGGCGCCGAGCAGCCCGGCCGCCCTGGTCACGGCGATCAGCTCGTCCACCTCGGCCGGGTCCCGGCCCAGCAGCGTGCCCAGCATGCTGACCGGCAGCGCCCCGCCGGCGGCGACAGCGAGCAGCAGGCGTCGTGCCGCGGTGGGTTGAACGTCCAGGTCCGGGCCGAAGTCGAGGAGGACGGACCGGGGTGGGTCGACCAGCGCACCGGGCCAGGCCTCCGCGCCGGCCAGGCCACGGGCCAGCCGTTCGACATCACGGGGCACACCGGCGGTCTGGGTGTGGACGAAGTCGACCAGGTCGGCGGGGCGGCCCAGCGCGGGTGTGGCGGCGAGGTAGGCGGCGGTCTGCTCCCGCGTGAACGGCGTGAGCGCCACGGCCTGCCCGTCGCGTCGCAGGGTGTCGACCAGCTCGCTGAACGCCGCCGACCGTGGCCACGGGCGGTGGGCGACCACCACCCGGTGTCGACGGTTGGCAACCAGACGCAGCAGCGCCCCGATCCGCGCGTCGTCGAGCAGGTGCGCGTCGTCGACCAGCACCGCCGTGTCGGGGTCGACCGGCTCACCGGGCTCCGGGGCGGCCGTGCGGACGGCGACCCCGGCGCGCTGGTGAATGCGCTCCAGTTCGGCGAGGAGCGCGGTCTTTCCGTGACCGGCCGGGCCGCTGATGCCGACGGTCAGTGGGCCGCTCGGATCCTGCGCGACCGAGTCCAGTAACGCCCGCGACCCCTTGCCCAGGGTCAGCGCCGGCGCGGCGAGGTCATTCATGATCATTTGGGGTTATCCTTCGCGTCCGCGGCCACGGGCCAGCGCCAGGCGGGACGGCTTCGGCAGTTCCAGTGGGAGGACCCGGACCGGGGGCCGGGGCGGCGGGTCGCCCGCAACCGTGTGCTGGGGGCGGCGTGGTGCCGGGATGGTGGCCCGCCCGGCGCCGCTGACCGGGGCGGGAACGGGGGCCGACGCCGGCTGGCGAGGGCGTGGTGACACCACCTGGCAGGCGGCCATCGCCGCCCCGGTGGCGGCGGTCAACTGTGCGTCCGGCTCCACCTCGACGGGCACCGGGAGGGCCGCGCTGATCAGCTCGGTCACCAGCGGGACCCGGGTGGAGCCGCCGGCCAGCAGGACGCCGTCGAGTTGTGCCGGAGCCAGGTCGGCACTGCGCACGGCCCGGAGCAGCAGGTCGACGGTGGCCTGCACCGTCGGGCGGATCATGGCCTCGAACTGTGCCCGGGTCACCGGCACCCGGGCCGGGCCGCTCGGCAGGGTCAGCACCACGTCGGCGGTGAGGTCGACGGTCAGCACCCGCTTGACCCGGTCACACTCCGCGCGCAGCCCGCGCAGCGCCGCCTGGGCCCCGCGACGTCCGGTCGCGGCCAACTCCCGGGCCAGCACGGTACGCGAATGCTCGGCCAGCGCCTCGTCGAAGTCGGCGCCGCCGATCGAGTCGAGACCCTGCGGGGTGCCGAACGTCTCGTAGGTGCCGCGCGGGGTGCGACGCACCAGAGCCGCCTCGAAACTGTTGCCCCCCAGGGCGTACACCACGGCCGTGCTGCCCGCGAACCCGCGGGCGGCGTGGCTCTCGGCGACCGTGACCGTGCGGGGCAGCAATGTCACGTGCCGTAGGCCGAGGTCCGACAGTGCCCGGTGCAGCACCTCCCGTCGGTAGGGGCGCCACCCCGCCGGGTGGCTGAGCACGATCGCCTCGGCCGCCTCGCCCTCCAGAGCGTGGACCCGTTCCACCACCCACGCCGCGAGTTCGGCGGTCAGTGTCTGCGGCGCGCACGGCTCGCCGCCGAGCAGCACCGGCACGTCGTCGCCGATCCGGTGGACGAAATCCCGGGTGGTGCGGCTGCCGTCGTCCGTTGCGGGGTCGCCGACATGCAGTGCGCCGTCCTCCGCCAGGGACAACACCGAGGGCAGCAGAGGTGAGCCGGCGCTCAGTGGGACGGCCTCGGGACGGGTCCAGGTGGTGCCGCGTCGTCGCGCGACGGCGGCGGCCGTGTTGCTGCTCCCGATGTCTATCCCCAGGACGTACGGCATCGTCTCTGTCTCTCCCCCGTGAGTCGGCCGGTCGATGGCGATGGCGTCGGCGGCCCGACGACCCACCCCCGGCGAACCCCGCGGGCTCCTACGTTCGTACCAGAGATCAGTCCCTGGTCGGGACCCTAATCTCGTCGGGACGGGTTCCCCCCATCCCCCTAACGTACGAGGCGGCGGAGCCCCTAGTTCAACCGGCCCGGATGCGGGCTCAGCCCCGATGCCCGGGGGTGGGCCCCGGCCATAGCGTCACTGTCGACGTACGACACCTGGCCATGCCACATCCGAGGAGAACCGGCACATGGACTCGCAGCAGACGCTCCACGACTTCGTGCTCGACCTACTGACGAACCCGGACGCGCGGTCGGCCTTCGACCTCGACCCCGAGGGCGCGTTGCGGGGTGCCGGGCTTACCGACATCACCGCCGCGGACGTGCAGGACGTCGTGCCGCTGGTCGTCGACTACGCGCCGGGGGCGGGCCTCGCGCCGCTGGCGTCGCCGGTCGGGCAGCTCGGGTTCGACCCGCTGCTCACCGACACCACCGACGTGGTGGGCCAGTTGCAGAGCGTGGCGCAGCAGATCAGCGTCACCAGCTCGCCCAGCGGCGTGGACGTCAAGGCCGGCGTGCTCGGCGCCATCGCGGTCGACCCGTCGGCCGCCGCCGCCGGAGTCACCGTGCTGCCGGGCATCGGCCTGAGCGTCGGCCCGTACGGCCTCGACACCGATCTGGCCGGTGTCTCCGACGTGGCGAACACTCTCGACGCCGACGTGGTGCAGCCGGTGGACGGGATCGCGGACCCGGTGCTCGGGGACGTCACCGGCACCGTCGGCGACCCCAACGGTGTGCTCGGGGATATCACCGACTCGAATCTGATCGGCGGCGACCTGACCGGCGGTGTCCTCTCCGGCACCCACGGTCAGCTCGGCGGGGTCGTCAGCTCGCTCGGTGTCGATGACACCCTCAGCGGGCTCGGCCTCGGGCACGGCGACGGTGTCGTCGGCGGCGTGGTCCCGCCGCTCGACGTGCCGTCGACGGTGGGCGGCGTGACGCACCAGGTGGACAGCCTCCTCCCCGGTGTCTCCGACACGGTCGGTGACGTGACCGGTGGGGTCACCGATGGTGTGCTCGGCGGCGACACGCAGGCCTCGTCCGATCACGGGCTGCTGGGTCTCACCGGCGGTCTGCTCTGACCCGGATCTCCGGTCGGAGCGGAGGGCCGGATCGTCTCGGGCGATCCGGCCCTTCCCGGTTCCACATCCGGTCCCTCTTGATAATTGATCCGAAATCCGCACACTTGGTGCGGTGATGGCCGGGATCTGGTTGGACGTGCTGGACGAGATCGCCCGCACGTGCGCTGCGCACGGTCGCGGTGACCTCCTCCAGACGGTGCGGCAGAAGCGTGCGCAACTGCTGGACCCGACGCTGCGTGTCCTGGTCATCGGTGAGCCGAACCAGGGCAAGAGTCAGTTGATCAACGCGATCATCAACGCTCCGGCCTGCCCGGTCGGCGACGGTCGTACGACCGTCCTGCCGACCGTGGTGCGGCACGCCGAGGCTCCCACCGCGGCGGTGGCGCAGACTGCGCCGCCGGCCCCGGGCCACCCCACCGGTACCGCCGCCGTGGCGACCGTCGAGCGCACCCCGGTGGCGCTCAACCAGGTCGCGGCCGGCGTGGCGGGCCTGGTCGGGCGCCGACCCGGCGGCGGCCCGGCGTACGTCGAGATCGGACTGCCCCGCGCCCTGCTCGGTTCCGGGGTGGTGCTGGTGGACACTCCCGGCACCGACGACGTCGCCGGGTTCGGCGCCGCCGCCGTGGCCGCACCCGCCCGCGCCGACACCGTGCTGCTGGTCTCCGACTCCACCCGGGAGTTGTCGGTCGCCGAGTTGAACATGCTGCTGCACATCACGCGTTCACATCCGAACGTGGTGGTGGTGCAGAGCAAGACGGACCTGGTGGCGGACTGGCGTACCGTCGCTGAGCGCAACCGCCAGCACCTTGCCGAGGCGGGCGTCCCGGCGACGCTGATCCCGGTCTCGGCGGCGCTGCGACTGCGCGCCGCCGCGGCCGACGACCGTGGTCTCAACGCCGAGTCCGGCTTCCCCGCGTTGATCGCCCGCCTGCAACGCGACCTGGCCGGCAAGGCCGACCACCTGGCCCGGGCGGCGGTGCAGACGGTCGCCCGGACGGTGGTGGAGCAGTTGGCCGCGCCGCTGCGCGCCGAGTTGGCGACCCAGGAGGCGGAGGAGCAGTCCGGGCCGATCTCGCGGCTGCACGCGGCACAGCGCGAGGTCGACGAGTTGCGCCGGTGCTCCACCCGATGGCAGAACACGCTGACCGACGAGATCACCGACCTGCTCGCCGACCTCGAGTACGACCTGCGCGACCGGACCCGCCAGATCCTGCGGGCGGTGGACGAGGCGTTCGACACCGCCGATCCGTTGGTCGCCTGGGACACCTTCGAGGAGTGGCTGGAGCGGAGCCTGGTGGAGGCGGCGGAGGCGAACCACGAGTGGCTGATCCAGCGCTGTGACTGGATCGCCCGGCGGGTGGCCGCCAACTTCGACCGGTACGGCTACGACGTGCTACCGCCCTGGTCGATGACGATGCCGGACGACATCGGTGAGCGACTGCCCGAGCTGCAACGCCCGACGATCGACCGGTTCACCACCGGCCAGAAGCTGTTCACCGGCATGAAGGGCTCGTACGGCGGCATGTTGATGTTCGGTCTGGCGACCACCCTGGCCGGGATGCCGATGATCAATCCGGTCTCGGTCGGCATCGGGGCGCTCTTCGGCGGCAAGAGCATCCGCGACGAGAGCAAGCAGTTGCTGCGTCGTCGGCAGGCGACCGTAAAGACGGCGATCCAGCGGCACGTCGACGACTTCTTCGTCCGGATCATTCGAGACTGCCGCGACGCCGCCCGGCAGGTGCAACGGATGTTGCGGGACCACTTCACCGGGCTGACGGAGGAGCTTCAGGAAGCCATCGTGCAGTCGTTCCGCAGCGCGAAGCAGGAGGCCGACACCGATGCCTCGCTGCGCGAGCAGCGGCAGCGCGAGATCCGGCTGAAGATGACCCGGTTGGCTGCGGTCTACGAGCAGGCGCAGCAGTTGACCGGTGCCCAGTCCGCACCGCTGCTGCTGGAGCCGCAGGCATGACGGTGGGGGTGCGCCTGGACGAGGCGGCGTGGGGGTTGCTGCACCAGGCCATCGAGCTCTATCAGGACAATCCCCGGGCGGTGGCGGAGCTTCGGCATCAGGTGGCCCGGTTGGAGCAGCCGCTGCGGATCGCCGTTGTCGGCCCGTGGCGTTCGGGCAAGTCGACGGTGCTCAACGCGTTGATGGGCGAGGAGGTCGCGCCGGTCGAGCGGGCGGACGGCGCGTTCACCTGGTACGAGGACGGGACCACGCCGCACGCCACCGCGTACCCGGTCGGGCAGCCGCCGCAGGAGTTGGCCGTGGTGAAGTCGGCGACCGGGCTGCGGGTGGATCTCGGCTGGGGCGCGGGAGACGTGCACGACATCGTGGTGCGGTGGCCGACCCGCGCGCTGCGGCAGATCACGCTGATCGACACCCCGGCGGTCACCGGCGGCGCCGAGCAGGGCCGGGTGCCGGTGTTGGAGCGGGTCCTGCGGGATGCCGACGCGATGGTGTACCTGACCCGCGATGGCCGCGACAGTGACCTGCGGGTGTTGGAGTCCGCCCGGGACAGCGCCGTCGGGCAGTCCGCGCCGGTCAACGTGATCATGGTGTTGTCCCGCGCCGACGAGACCGGTGGGGGGCGAATCGACGGCCTGCTCACGGCGCGTCAGCTTGCTCGGCGGCACTACCGCGACCCACGGGTGAACGCGCTCAGCGTCAACGTCGTGGCGTGCAGCGGAATGATCGGCCTGGCGGGCCGGATGCTCGGTGAGTCGGACTTCGCCGCGCTCGCGGCCCTGGCCCAGGTGCCCCGGGCGGAGTTGGACGCCCACCTCATCTCCGCCGACCGCTTCCTCCGTGGCGAGCTGCCGGTACCACTGGACACCGAGGTGCGCGCCGCGCTGCTGAGTCGGTTCGGGGTCTTCGGTGTCCGGCTGGCGGCCACGCTGGTGCGCAGCGGGTTCGACAGCCGGGTGAAGCTCTCCGCCGAACTGATTCGGCGCAGCGGTCTCACCGAGCTGCGCGAGTCGGTGACGCGCTGTTTCATCGATCGCCGGGATGCGTTGAAGGCCCGGTCCGCGTTGGCGGCGGTGGAGGCGCTGCTGCGGGCCGAGCCCACCCGGGGGTCCGCCGAACTGGTCGGCGCGGTGGAGCAGATCCTCGCCGGGGCGCACGAGTTCCGGGAGCTGCGCCTGCTGGTGGCGCTGCGCAACACCCGGCTGGGGTTCGACGCGGAGTTGGCCGCCGAGGCGCAGCGGCTGGTCGGCGGCGACGGGGTGGGCCTCGCGGCTCGGCTCGGCATCGAGCATGAGGCCGACGTGCGGCGGCTCTGGGAGGTCGCCGCCGACGCGCAGTGGCGGTGGCGGGACCGGGCGGAGGATCCGCTGCTGCCGCTGGCGCAGCGACGCGGCGCTCAGGTGGTGGTCCGCAGTTGCGAGGGGATGATCGCCGAGTTGGCCGCGGGCGGCCGCTGAGGGCACCTGTCCAGCTGTTTCCCGGCCGGAAAACCGTTATTCGATCTTACTCCGCACAGTCGCCCCTGACCTGCGGAGATAACGCTCTCACGGATGGCGGCGAAGTGCTTGACGCGGCTGTGATCCAGACGCAACGATGCATTCACATGTCCCGTTCCACCACCGTCAGGCGTGATCGGCGCACGCCGTCCCCCGCACCGCGAAAGGACCCCCACCGTGCGCAGATCCCTGAGATCGTGGCTCGGCGTCGCGCTGAGCGCGATCCTCGTGGCGGGCGGCATCGTCGCCGCACCACCCTCGGCCAGCGCCGCACCGTTCAGCGTGCTGGTCTTCAGCAAAACGGCCGGCTTCCGGCACGGCTCCATCACCCCGGGCATCGCCGCGATCCAGCAACTCGGTGCGGCCAACGGCTTCACCGTCGAGGCCACCGAGGACGCCACCCAGTTCACCGACGCCAACCTGGACCGGTTCGCCGCGGTGATCTGGCTCTCCACCACCGGCGACGTGCTCAACGCCGCCCAGCAGGCCGCGTTCGAGCGCTACATCACCGGCGGCGGTGGGTACGTGGGCGTGCACTCCGCCTCCGACACCGAGTACGACTGGCCCTGGTACGGCGGGCTGGTCGGGGCGTACTTCGCCTCGCACCCGGCCGAGCAGACCGTCACCGTGAAGGTCGCCGACCAGGTACACCCGTCCACCGCGACGCTGCCGCAGCGGTGGAGCCGGTTCGACGAGCTGTACAACTACCGCACCAATCCTCGGGGCAACGTGCACGTGCTGGCCACCCTGGACGAGAGCACCTACACCGGCGGCAGCATGGGCGCCGACCACCCGATCTCCTGGTGCCAGAACTACTCCGGCGGTCGCGCCTGGTACACCGGCCTGGGGCACACCGACGCGTCGTACGCCGAGGCGAACTTCCGTCAGCACCTGCTCGGCGGCATCCGGACCGCGGCGGGGGAGGTCGACGCCGACTGCGGTCCCACCGTCACCAGCAGCTTCCAGCAGGTGGAGCTGGCCAAGGGCGCGGCCGAGACCGGTGAGCCGATGAGCCTCACCGTCCTGCCGGACCGGGGCGTGCTGCACACCTCCCGCAACGGCGTGATCCGGCACACCGACGCCAACGGCAACACCAAGGTCGCCGCCACCCTGCCGGTCTACACCGGCGACGAGGAGGGTTTGCAGGGCATCAAGGCCGACCCGAACTTCGCCACCAACCGCTGGGTGTACGTCTACTTCGCCCCACCACTGAACACCCCCGGTGGTGGTGCCCCGGCCACCGGCACCCCGGCCGACTTCGCCGTCTGGGACGGCGTCAACCGGCTGGCCCGGTTCACCGTGAACGCGGACAACACCATCAACCTGGCCAGCGAGACGCTGATCCTGAACGTGCCGACCAGCCGGGGGATGTGCTGCCACGTCGGCGGTGACATGGACTTCGACGCGGCCGGCAACCTCTACCTGTCCACCGGCGACGACACCAACCCGTTCGACTCGGCCGGCTTCACCCCGATCGACGAGCGGTCCGGGCGTAACCCCGCCTTCGACGCCCAGCGCACCTCGGCGAACAGCAACGACCTGCGCGGCAAGGTCCTGCGGATCAAGCCGAGCGCGGCCGGCGGCTACACCATCCCGGCCGGCAACATGTTCGCCCCGGGCACCGCGCGGACCCGCCCGGAGGTCTACGCGATGGGCTTCCGCAACCCGTTCCGAATGAGCGTGGACAAGGCCACCGGCGTCGTCTACCTCGGTGACTACGGCCCCGACGCGGGCACCGCCGACCCGAACCGGGGCCCGGCGGGCAACGTCGAGTTCGCCCGGATCGACCGCCCCGGCTTCTACGGCTGGCCGTACTGCACCGCCCGCAACGACGCCTACAACGACTACACCTTCCCGTCCGGACCGTCCGGGCCGAAGTTCGACTGTGCCGGCGGGCCGGTGAACAACTCACCCAACAACACCGGCATCACCCAGCTGCCCCCGGCCATCCCGGCCTGGTTGCCGTACGGCGGCTCCGGCTCGCCGCCGGAGTTCACCGGCGGTGGCCTGTCGCCGATGGGCGGGCCGGTCTACCGGTACGACCCGACCAACACCTCGCCGGTGGCGTTCCCGGCGTACTACGACGGGACCTACTTCGCCGGTGAGTTCGGCCGCCGCTGGATCAAGAACATCAAGCTCGACTCCACCGGACAGCCACTGAAGATCAACCCGTTCCCGTGGACCGGCACCCAGGTCATGGACATGGAGTTCGGCCCGGACGGCGCGCTCTACGTGCTCGACTACGGCACCGGCTGGTTCAACGGTGACGCCAACTCGGCGCTCTACCGCATCGAGTACGCCCGCGAGGGCAGAGCGCCCATCGCGAAGGTGTCCGCCACCCCGACCAGCGGCACCGCGCCGCTGACCGTGGCGTTCTCCTCCGCCGGGACCCTCGACCCGGACGGTGATCCGTTCACCTACGCCTGGGACTTCGACAACAACGGCACCACCGACTCGACGGCTGCAAACCCGAGCTTCACGTACACCACCAACGGGACCCGCAGCCCGACGCTGACGGTCCGGGACACCACCGGCAAGACAGCCACCGCGAGCGTGGTCGTCACGGTCGGCAACAGCGCCCCGGTGGTCACCGTGAACACCCCGTTGAACGGGCAGACCTTCAATTTCGGGGACGCGGTGCCGTTCTCCGTCTCCGTCACCGACGCCCAGGACGGCGCGATCAACTGCGCCCGGGTGAAGGTGAACTACGTTCTCGGTCACGACTCGCACGGGCACCAACTCGGCAGCGTGCAGGGCTGCACCGGGGTCATCCAGACCTCGGCCGACGGCGAGCACGACACGGCGGCGAACATCTTCGGCATCATCGACGCCGAGTACACCGACCTGGGTGGCGGCGGCCAACCCGCGCTGACCACGCACACGCAGGCGGTGCTGCAACCACGGGTACGCCAGGCCGAGCACTTCGGTGACTCGTCCGGCATCCAGATCGTCGCCGGCGCGGCGGGCCACGGCGGCGCGGCGGTCGGCTACGTCGACAACAACGACTGGATCTCGTTCCGCCCGTACAACCTGACCGGTGTCCAGTCGTTCAGCGCCCGCGTCGGCGCACCGGCCGGCGGTGGCGGCACGCTGGAGTTGCGCGTCGACTCGCCCACCGGGCCACTGGTCGGTTCGGCCACCGTGGTACCCACCGGTGGCTACGCCACCTTCGCCACGGTCACCGGCGGGGTCACCGCCCCGACCGGCACTCGGACACTGTTCCTGGTCTTCAAGGGCACCGGCCCGTACTTCGACATCGACGAGTTCACCCTCTCCACCAGCCCCGGCGGACCCGGGCCGGATCCGGACCCGGATCCCGAACCGGGAACCAACCTGGCCCGGGGCAAGCCGGCACGCGCGTCCAGCTTCGAGGGCGCGTTCGTCGCGGCCAACGCCTTCGACGGCGCGGCCGGCACCCGGTGGGGCAGCGCCTTCGCGGACCCACAGTGGATCGACGTGGACCTCGGCGCGACGTACGCCATCAACCGGGTCAAGCTGACCTGGGAAGCGGCGTACGGGAGCGGATACCAGATCCAGACCTCGCCGGACGGGGTCACCTTCACCACCATCCGCACGGTCACCGGTGGCGACGGCGGGGTCGACGACCTGACCGGGCTCAGCGGGTCCGGCCGGTACGTCCGGCTTCTCGGCACCACGCGGGGGAGCCCGTGGGGCTACTCGCTGTTCGAGTTCGAGGTGTACGGCGGCACCGGCAGCCCGACCGGCGGCAACCTGCTGCTCAACAAGCCGACGACGACCTCCAGCAACGAGGGGGCGGACGTGACCGGCGCCCAGGCGGTCGACGGCAGCCTCACCACCCGCTGGTCGAGCACGTTCTCCGATCCGCAGTGGATCCGCGTCGACCTCGGCAGCGCCACCGCGATCGGCCGGGTCAAGCTGAGCTGGGAGACGGCGTACAGCAGCGCGTACCAGATCCAGACCTCGAACGACGGCAGCACCTGGACCACCGTGAAGACGGTGACCGGGGCCGACGGCGGGGTGGACGAGCACACCGGGCTCGGCGCCAACGGTCGCTACCTGCGCATCTACGGCACCGCTCGGGGCACCGGATATGGCCACTCGCTCTGGGAGGTGGAGGCGTACACGAGCTGACCCACCACCGGTGACGTGGCCGGCACGGTGATCCGTGCCGGCCACGCGCTTCCCCCTTGTATATGCCGACAACCTGTATATGCTCTCTGGCATGGCTGAGGCTCCACTTCGGGAACCGACGTTCCTGGTGCTCACCGCGTTGGCGGAGACACCCCTGCACGGGTACGCCGTCATCGAGGACGTGCTGCGCATCTCCGACGGCCGGGTGCGCCTGCGCGCCGGCACCCTCTACGCCGTCCTCGACCGACTCCGCGCCGACGGGCTCATCGAGGTCGAGCGCGAAGAGGTGGTGCAGTCCCGACTTCGCCGCTACTACCGCCTCACCGCCCTGGGCGCGCGGCGGCTCACCGAAGAGGCGGCCCGCCTGCGACACAACGCCGACGCCGCCCACGTGCGGCTGCGCCGCGGCGGCCTCCTGACCGATGGAGGTGCCGCGTGAGCAGCGACGATCTGGAGCGCCGTTACCGGCGGCTGCTGGCCGTCTATCCCTGGGAACACCGCCGGGTGTACGAGGACGAGATGCTGGCCGTGCTCCTCGCCGACGCGCGGCCGGGCCAGCGGCGACCGGCCGCGGCCGACGTGCGGAATCTCGTCGGCGCCGGGTTGCGGGCACGGCTGCGGGTGGGCGCACGGGGGTTCACCGAGCCAAGCTGGTCGGACGCGGCGACGGTGACCGGCCTGCTGGTCGGAGTCGTCCTGCTGGCGTTCGCCAGCAAGACGCTGCTCGACCAACTCGTCCGCGCGCCGGGCCTGCCGCCCGGGTTCGCACCGAGAGGTCCGGATCTCGTCGACTGGCTGCGCGTCGCCGGCTGGGCGGGCGTCTGTGCCGCGGTGCTTCTCGGGTGGCGGTGGCTCGCCGCCGGTCTGGCCTGGGTCGGCGTGCTCGGCTGGGGTGCGCTCGTCGCTCCGCAGGCCAGTGGCAACCCGACGTACGTGGTGGACATGCTGCCGCAGCTCGCCCTCGCCGTGGTGGCCGCCGCCGCGGTCACCGTGCCGGCGCCGCGCCGCCGGGCGACCGCACTGCTGGGCGTACGCCGAGTCCTGGCGCTGGTGCTCGCGCCGGCCGCGATGGTCGCGCTCCTGGTGGCGAACCGGGTGGGCAGTCCCACGTTCAACCCCGTCGACGCGGTGTCCTACCTGGTCTTCTACGGCATCGAGGCGAGCAGCGAGCTGGTCCTCTGGCTCTACGTCGCGGGGCTGGCGGTCGCCGCGTCGGCCATGATGATCGCGGTGGCCACGCTCACTCCGGAGGTACGCCGACGGATCGTCGTCATGCTCCTGCCCGTCGCGGCCCTCGCCCTGGTGATCGACAGCGCCCTCGCCGGTTGGGTCACCTCGACCATGCACATGGGGCACGCCATCCCCCTGGTGCCGGCGCAGTGGGCGATGCTGGTGCTCGTCGCGCCGGTGACCTTCCTGGCCGGGGCACTGCTCGTGCGACGTCGAGAGGAGACGCTGCGCATGGTCGCCCTCGGCCGAAACGCCGACCGCGAGCAGCCTCAGTAAGCGACCCTCACCTCACCCGCTCCCCGGTGGTCAGTCGTCGGCGACGGCGACCGGCTCCGAGCCGATGCAGCGCACCTTCAACTCGTACTCCCGGGACGCCCCCTGGAAGGTGACCTCGACGTCCTCGTCCGGGCCGCGGTCCACGTCGCGGACCCGGTAACCCTGCGCCGGCGCCCAGGAGACGAGGCGTACGCCGCCGGCACCGCACTCGGCCACGGCCGTACCCCCGTCGGTGGCGAACCCCCGACGGATCCCGGAGCTGGCGCTCGGAGCGACCGAGGCGGTGCTGGTCGGGCCCGGCGCGGCCGATGTGGTGCTGCCCGGCGCGGCCGTGTTGGTGCTGGGCGGTGCTGGTTCGGGTGCGGCCAGCGCCCGCTCGATCTCGGTCGCACTGCGCACCCCGCCCGGTGTGCCGGTGATGCTCTCGCCCACCAACCGGATGGCACCCAACCCGATCACTGTGGCCACCGCGGCGGTGGCCACCCACCCGGCGGCGATGAGGATCGAACGACGGCCCATCTCCTGACTATCCCCGATCCGTCCTTGTCGTTGGCACATCCGAACGCTAAGGCATGGTTAACGTGCGCCGCACCGCCAGCGGGAGCGGTTAGCCTGCCAGCTGTGGCCCGCCTGCTGCTCATCGAGGACGACCTCACCATCCGTACCCCGCTGATCCGCGCCCTGCGGGAACGCGGCCACGCGGTGGCCGCGGCCTCGACCGCGATGGCCGGGCTCCGCGACGCCCTGGACGACCGACCCGACCTCGTCGTGCTCGACCTCGGTCTGCCCGACCTGGACGGTCGCGAGCTGCTGCGGATGCTGCGCGCGGTCAGCTCCGTGCCGGTCATCGTGGCCACCGCCCGCGACGACGAGGCCGAGATCGTCCGGGTGCTCGACGCGGGCGCCGACGACTACGTGGTCAAGCCGTTCACCGCCGCGCAGCTCGACGCCCGCGCCCGGGCGGTGCTGCGCCGGGGCCCCTCCGGCACCGACGGGCAGGACCCGACGCTCGTCGTCGGCGGGCTCCGCGTCGACCCCCGGGCCCGGCAGGTCACCCTCGACGGGGTCGCGGTCGAGCTGACACCCCGCGAGTTCGACCTGCTGCACCACCTCGCCGGTCGACCCGGCCAGGTGGTCACCAAACGTGAGCTGCTCACCGAGGTGTGGCAGATCCCGTACGGCGGTGCCGACAAGACCGTCGACGTGCACCTGTCCTGGTTGCGTCGCAAGTTGGGGGAGAACGCGCAGCAGCCCCGCTACCTGCACACCGTGCGGGGTGTCGGGGTGCGTCTGGAAGCCCCGGCGGCGCAACCGTGAGGGCCCGCCTCGCGCTGCTGGTCGGCGCGGTCAGCGTCCTCACCCTCATCGCTTTCCTGGTGCCGCTGGCGCTGCTGGTGCGTACCGTAGCCGAGGACCGGGCCACGGTTCGCGCCACCGCCGACGCGCAGAGCCTGGTGCCGGTGGTCGGCACCGCCGACGCGGCGACCATCCGGCTCACCGTCGAGCAGCTCGCCGCCGAGTCCGGGCGACCGGTGAGCGTCTTCCTGCCCGACGGCACGGTGCTGGGCGCCCAGATACCGCGTACGCCCGCGGTGGCCCTCGCCGCCCGCGGACAGAGCCTCACCGGGGAGTCGGCGGCCGGCCGGGAGGTGGTCATCGCCGTGCAGGGCCGGGCGGACGGCACCGGCGTGATCCGGATCGCGGTGCCGCAGCACGAGCTGACCGCCGGAGTCACCCGGGCCTGGCTGGTGCTGGCGCTGCTCGGCGTGATCCTGGTGCTGATCGGGCTGTTGATCGCCGACCGGTTGGCCCGCACCCTGGTCCGGCCGATCAGCGACCTCTCGGCCGTCTCCCACCGGCTGGCCAACGCCGAGCTGGACGCCCGGGTCACACCGGCCGGCCCAGCCGAGCTGCGCGAGGTGGCCGGCGCGCTCAACCACCTCGCCGGCCGAATCCAGGTCCTCCTCATGCAGGAGCGCGAACAGGTCGCCGACCTGTCGCACCAGCTGCGTACGCCACTGACGGCGTTGCGGCTGGAGGCGGAGTCGTTGCGTGACCCGGACGACGCCGCCCGGATCACCGCCGCCGCCGACGGGCTGGAACGCGCGGTCACCGGGCTGATCCGGCAGGCCCGGTGGCGGCACGCACCCGCGCAGCCAGCGTCCTCGGACGCGGCGGCGATCGTCGCCGACCGGGTCGCGTTCTGGTCGGTGCTGGCCGAGGACACCGGCCGGGCCGTCACCCTCGACCTGACGCCCGGCCCGCTCCCCGTCGGGGTGGCCGCCGACCCCCTGACGGCGGCCGTGGACGCCCTGCTCGGCAACGTCTTCGCACACACCCCCGACGGCACGCCGTTCAGCGTCCGGCTCGCCCGCGAGGAGGGCAAGGTGGGCGAGGTTGTTCTCACGGTCGCCGACGACGGCCCCGGCATGCCCGCCGGGGCGATCCGGCGGGGTGCCAGCGCGGCCGGGTCCACCGGCCTCGGCCTGGACATCGCCCGGCGTGCCGCCCAGGCCGCCGGCGGCCGACTGGAGCTGCGGGCCGGCCCGGGAGGCGGCGCGCAGGTGCTGCTCCGGTTGGGGCCGGTCCGGCCGGGGTCGGCGGCACCGCTGCGCGACGCATAGGCGCTGCGACGCCGCTGCGCGACGCATAGGCGCTGCGGTGCCGGGTAGCTGCCAGTCATGGCGCGGTATACGAAACCCGAGCTCAGAGAGCAGATCAAGGAAGAGATCAAGGCTTCCGACAAGGGCGGCCGGCCGGGGCAGTGGTCGGCACGCAAGTCGCAGCTGGTCACTCAGGAGTACAAGAAACGCGGCGGTGGATTCCTGGGCGAAAAGGACGAGCGGCAGAAGTCTCTCCAACGCTGGGGCAACGAGAAATGGCAGACCAAGGAGGGCGACACCCGGGCGCGTAAGGGCGACACGACGAGTCGCTACCTGCCCAAGAAGGCCTGGGAGGAGATGTCGGAGAGCCAGAAACGCGCGACCGACACGAAGAAGCGCGAGGCGTCCCGATCCGGTAAGCAGTACGTCGCCAACACCGGCCCGGCCAAGCGGGCGCGTCGCAATGCCACCACCGCCGGACGGATGTCCGAGATGTCGGTCGCGGAGGCGGCCAAGCTGGTCCGTGGCCTCGACACCCGGCAGCTCAAGACCGCGCTGCGTAACGAACGTGCCACCAAGGACCGCAAGACGCTCGTCCAACGGCTGGAAGCCGAACTCACCCGGCGCGGCTGACCCGCCTCCACCGCCTTAACCCCGCCTTAGCGTCCGGACAGCGCGGTGCTATCCCGATCTGGCCGATCCTCGGAGTCGACAACCGAGGAAAGGTGGACACCACGATGAAGCGCACCAATCTGCTCCTGGCATCGGTCGGCGGGTCGGCGGTGCTGGCGGTGGCCGGGGTCGCGCTCGGCGTCAACGCCGCGGACGGCTCGCGGACCGGCGACCCGGCACTCGCCGCGGCGACCGTCGCGCCGACGGCCACCGACGCGCCGGACACCACAGGTTCGCCGTCGGCCGGCACCCCATCGGGTATGCCGTCGGCCGGGACGCCGTCCGGTACGCCGTCCGCCGGCGGCGCGCCGGCCGGCAGCGCGGTCGACGAGACGCGTGCCGGTGAGATTGCGCTCGCCAAGGCTGGTGGCGGGCAGATCGTCGAGGTCGAAGCCGAGCAGGAGAACGGCCGGCCGGTGTGGAGCGTCGAGATCGTCGCCGGCGACACCGAGCACGAGGTGGACGTCGACCGGGACAACGGTTCGGTGGTCAAAGCCGAGCAGGAGCCGGTCGACGACGATGACGCCGACGACAAGGACGACGACGACAACGACAACGACGATGACGATGACGACGACGACGGTTCCGACGACGACGGTTCCGACGACGACTGACCGTCCGATGCGGCCGCCGCCCGCCCTGGCGTGTGTTCCAGGGCGGGCGGCGCTGCCGTTTCCAACGCAGGCGCCCCGTCGAGCGACCCAGTGGGCGACGCAGCGTCAGATCGCGACGCGCTGCTCCTGAACCGGCTGCTGCTCCCGACCGGTCGGCTGCTCCTGACCGGTCGGCTGCTCCTGGTCGAACTGGGTGCGGTACAACTCCTGGTAGCGGCCGCCGACGGCGAGCAGGTCACTGTGCCGCCCGCGTTCGACGATCCGCCCGTCTTCGACGACGAGGATCTGGTCAGCGGCCCGGATGGTGGAGAGTCGGTGGGCGATGACCACGCTCGTCCGGCCGGTCAGGGCCTCGGCGAGGGCGTCCTGAACCGCCGCCTCCGAGGTGGAGTCGAGGTGTGCGGTGGCCTCGTCGAGGATGACCACGCGCGGCCGGGCCAACAGCAACCGTGCGATGGTGAGTCGTTGCCGTTCTCCGCCGGACAGCCGGTAACCGCGTTCGCCGACGATGGTGTCCAGCCCGTCGGGGAGTGAGCGGATCAGGGCGTCGAGCCTGGCCCGCCGCAGCACGTCCCACATCTCGTCCTCGGTCGCGTCCGGCCGGGCGAACGCCAAGTTGGCGCGGATGCTCTCGTGGAAGAGGTGCCCGTCCTGGGTCACCACACCCAACGCGCTACGGATCGACTCGGCCGACAGTTCGCGTACGTCGACGTCGGCGAGCTTCACCGCGCCGTCCTCGACGTCGTACAGGCGCGGCACGAGCTGCGCGATCGTCGACTTGCCCGCCCCGGAGGAGCCGACGAGAGCGACCATCTGCCCCGCTTCGGCGCGGAACGACACACCGTGCAGCACCTCCTCGCCGCCGCGACTGTCGAGCTTCGCCACGTCCTCCAGCGACGCCAGCGACACCTTGTCCGCTGAGGGGTAGCCGAACCGGACCCCGTCGAACTCGACAGCGACCGGTCCGTCCGGCAGGGGCCGGGCGTCGGACCTGTCGAGAATCAGCGGCTTGAGGTCGAGGATCTCGAAGACCCGCTCGAAGCTCACCAACGCGCTCATCACCTCGACCCGGGCACTGGCCAACGACGTCAACGGTGCGTAGAGCCGCGACAGAAGCAGCGCGAGCGCCACCACAGTTCCGGCGTCGAGGCTGCCCCGCAGGGCGTAGAAACCACCCAACCCGTACACCAGGGCCAGCGCCAACGAGCCGACGACGGTGAGCGCGGTGATGAAGACCCACTGAAGCATCGCCGCGCGGACGCCGATGTCGCGTACCCGTCGTGCGCGCGCCGCGAACTCGGCGGACTCCTCGGCCGGCCGCCCGTACAGCTTGACCAGGGTCGCGCCGGGGGCGGAGAAGCGTTCGGTCATCCGGGTGCTCATGGCCGCGTTGTGCTCGGCCGCCTCGCGCTGCAACTGGGCGAGCCGCGAACCCATCCGCCGGGCCGGGATGACGAAGACGGGCAGCAGGACGAGCGCCAGCAGGGTGATCTGCCAACTGAAGGTCAGCATCACCGCCAACGTCAGGGTCAGCGTGACGGCGTTGCCGACCACACTCGACAGCGTGCCGCTGAAGGCCCGCTGCGCACCGATCACGTCGTTGTTCAGGCGGCTGACCAGAGCACCGGTGCGGGTACGGGTGAAGAACGCCACCGGCATGCGCTGAACGTGGTCGAAGACCGCGGTTCGGAGTTGGAGGATCAACCCCTCACCGATGCTCGCGGAGAGGAACCGGGTCACCAGACCCAGACCGGCCTCGGCGAGTGCGATCAGGGCGATCAGTACCGCCAGCCGGATCACCACATTGCTGTCGGTGCCGTCGACGATCGCGTCGACCACCCGGCCGGCGAGAACAGGCGCCGCCACCGTGAGGGCCGCCGTCACCACGCTCAGCAACAGGAACCTGATGATCAACGTGCGGTGCGGCCGCGCGAACTGCGCGATCCGCTGCAAGGTGGCGCGGGACAGCGGTCGCTCGTCCCGCGCGTTCATCGCGTGGTGCAGGGACGTCCACGCGGTAACTTCCATGCTCATGCCTTACCTCCGATCCCGGAGGCTAGGACCTCACCCGAGCTTGAGGTCAAGTCGCCGCGCGGGGTGCGGGCGTTCAAGCACCAACGGAGCCGCCGGTGCGGTTCCGCCAGCGGTGCGGTTCAGCCAGCCGGCGGTGCCGTTCAGCCAGGTCGCCCCATCCGAGTCGCCATACTGTCGACCATGGTGCTGGGCGTGCGCGGCGACGACGGTTGCCGCCTGTGGGCCGAACAGGCCGGCGTCGGGCCGCCTCTGGTGCTCTGTCACGGCGGGCCGGGTCTGTGGGACTACCTCGCCCCGGTGACCCGACTACTCGAAGATCATGCCCGTACCATCCGCTGGGATCAGCGTGGCTGTGGGCGCTCGCAGCGGCGCGGCCCGTACCGCGTCGCCCGCTTCGTGGCCGATCTCGACGCGGTACGTGACCAGCTGGCCGGACCACGAACGGCCCTGCTGGGCCACTCGTGGGGCGCACACCTGGCGTTGCGGTACGCCATCGAACATCCCGAACGGGTCAGCCATCTGATCTACGTGTCCGGGACCGGCATCGATCCCGACCGCGGCTGGCACCCGCACTACAAGCGGAATCTGCGGCTGCGGCTCGGGCCCCACCTGGACCGGTGGGAGGTCCTCAGCGCGCGTGCCCGTACGCCCGCTGAGGACCGTGAATGGGCGGTGTTGCAATGGTCGGCCGACTTCGCCGACCCCGGCACGGCGCTGCGCCACGCCGATCGCATGGCCACGCCGTGGCGGGGCATCAACCACGACTGCGGTCAGGCCATCAACGCCGAGGTCAAAGAGGAGCTCCGCAGCTCCGACCTGGCCGGACAGTGCCGTGCGCTCGACCTGCCCGTGCTGATCATTGACGGCACCGAGGACATCCGGCCCCGCTGGGCCGTCGACTCGCTGTACCGCGCGTTGCCCAACAGCCAGCGGGTGAGCCTCGCCGGGGCCGCCCACCTTCCGTGGGTCGAGAGTCCGGACGACTTCCGTCGTGCGGTGACTACCTTCCTGAGGCAGTAGGGTCGCCAGATCTCCAGCCGGTTTTACCGCGATTTCCCGGATTCGCCATTGCGCCGCTGCGCGGCGTGGTGTCTCCGATGGACTGGCTTGTCGACCCGAAAGGGTTGGAGTTTCTCTGCTTGCTGCTCCTATGTTCGTCGGTGGTAGTGGTTGCGGCGGGGGATTTGTTCGGGGTCGAGCCAGGCGGGTGGGGTGAATTCGGGGGGACCGTCATCGCCGAGTTGGACGCTCCAGTCGCTGTGGTGGAGGTGTCGGTGGTGGTGGCCGCAGAGCAGGACGGTGTTGGTGAGGTTGGTGGTGCCGCCGTCGGCCCAGTGCCGGATGTGGTGGGCGTCGCACCAGCGGGGTGGTCGGTCGCAGCCGGGGAAGGCGCAGCCGCGGTCGCGCAGGACGAGGGCGCGTCGCAGTGGGCCGGTGATGAGTCGGCGTTGTCGGCCGACGTCGAGGATCTGGCCGGTGCTGCCGAGGACGGCGGGCAGGATGGTGGCGTCGCAGGCGAGCCGGCGCACCGTGTCGGGGGTGAGCTGTAGGCCGATGTCGAGCGTGCCGGTGAACAGTTGCCGGGTCAGCCCGTCGTAGTTGGTGGTGACGATGATCTGCGCCGGGTCGCCGCCGCTGTCGGGCAGTTCGCCGGCGCGGAGGGTGAGTCGGCACACCTCGGCGAGGGCGTCGTGGCGTCGTTGACCCGGGGAGCGGGAGTCGTCCGGTCCGGACGGGGCGGTCAGTGGGTCGATGGTGGCGCGGAGAAGGCCGGCGGTTTCGGCGTCGAGGGTGCCGGTGAGTCGGAGGCGGCCGTCGGTCTGCTCGGAGAGGGTGAGGTGCCGGTCGCGGGTGGCGCGTCGTGCTTCGGCTTCGAGGGCGGCGCGGGCGGCGGCGTCGGCGAGGTCGGGGGCGACGTGGTCGAGGATGCGGGTGCCAAGTTTGCGCAGGTGGTTGGGGTCGAACTGCCCGGCCCAATTGGTGAGCAGACTGACGGCCTTGTCGGCGGCCTCGGAACCGGCCGACCTGTTCACGGTGTCGACGGTGTCGGCGATGACCCGGGCCTGGTCCAGGCTGATGGCGCCGTCAGCAAGCGCTTGTCGGACGCCGGGGTTGCCGGTGTCGAGGGTGCTGGCGAGGTCGATCAGGCGGCGGGCGGCGGGGATGGTGAGTCGCAGGCGTTCGCGCAGCCAGACCGCGGTGCAGGAGGCGCCTTGCGCGCGGGGCGTGCCGCGGCCGTCGACCTCGCGGATCAGGGTGAGGGTGACGGCGGCGAGGCGTTGCTGAAGGCGATGCGCGGCGTCGAGCGCGGCGATCAGCTCGTGCTCTCGTAGGGCCCAGGCGGGGGCGTCGAGGCAGGCAGCGATCGCGTCGTCTGCCTGCGTCAACTCCTCGACCATGACCCGAGACTAGAACACGTGTACGACATCTTCAGTCGCCATGATCGATTCGATCGGCAGATCACGCAGGGCTCGTCGGCGTCGCTAAGGATTAGCCGACGGACGTTGAAGAGCCTTGGCCCAAGCCATGACGTGATCGATGGAGTTGCGGGTGAGGCCGATCGTCGGGTCGGCGGTGATCAACAAGGTGGGGCTGGTGCGTTCAGCGGCCCAGAGGTGGGCTTGTGGCGTGTGCAGGTCGTCGATCCATGCCGCAGGCCGTTGCCCGGTGTAACCGGCGGGTGGTTGAGGAGTCCCGTAGGGGCTGAGGACGCCATCGATGTCGAGCAGGAGCAGGGGCCGGTTCACCCGGAGGATTCTGCCGTGAACGAGCCGCCGGTGGTGACTGCGAGGCAGCTCGGCGGCCAAGGCCCGCCCGTCAAGACCGGCCGGGCGGGCACGGGCAGGCGTCAAGTGGCGGGGCAGGGGCAGTGCGGCGGAGTCGTCGGCGATCGGAGAATCCGTGCCGGCGACCCCGCCACCATCCAGCGAGCTAGCCGATCCGGAACTGGTCGCCGTAGACGGCGAACACCAGAGGGGTGTTGAGGTTGAAGTTGCCGTTGTTGAGGAACACCCGCTGGGCGGTGTCGACGCGGGAGGTGTCCGAGTGGGCTTCCTCCTTCTTCATCTCGATGACCCGCTCGTCGAGGAAGGTGTTGAGCCAGGTGCGCTCGTCGCCGCCCTGGGCTGGCGGCTTGGCCCGGTTCAGGGCGCGGTTGCGGATCTGGCGCATGCCCTCGTACCCGTGCATGACTGCCGCGTCGTAGTAGGCGAACTGACCGAGCGCCCGAACCTGGTCGTTCTTGCCGTCGCGTACCGATGGGTTGAAGTAGACCCGGTCCCGTTCGGCCTCCTGGGCGGCCTGGAACACTCCGTCGGTGGCCGCGGTCCGCCAGTCGCGGGGGAAGTTGGGGTCGAGGCCGGCGTGCGACGGGGTGCCGTTGACGGTGCGCAGCGCCGGGAGGTAGCCGGCGAGCACGTTGCCCGGCTTGGCGCGGGTGTACGCCTCGACGAGTTCGAGCATGTCGCCGGTGCCGGAGCAGAAGCCGATGATGCCGGCGGTGTAGCCGCGCCCGTCGCCGATGTCCTCGATGTAGGAGAACTGCGCGCGCCAGTCGAGCGAGGAGTTCTCCGCAGCTGAGACGAGCTGCATGGCGACGTCCTTCTTCGCCGGGTCGTCGAGGTTGGTGCCGGTCGGGGTGGTCGGCGGGGGAGTGGTGGGGGTGCCGCCGCCTGGCAGCGTCCACCGCTGGTTGGTGGTGCCGCCGCAGGTCCAGATCTGCAACCGGGCGCCGTTCGCGGTGCTCCAGTCGGTGACGTCGAGGCACTTGCCGGAGCCGGAGTTGATGAGCGCGCCGTTGCTGGCGGTCCATTTCTGCGCGCCGGTGTTGTTGCAGTCGTACAGCTGCACCTTGGCGCCGTTGGCGGTCGACGCGGCGGTGACGTCGAGGCACTTGCCGAGGGCCTGGATCGAGGTGTCGGTGTTGCCGACGGTCCACCGTTGGGCCGTGCTGCCGTTGCAGTCGTAGAGCTGGACGGGCGTGCCGTTGGCCGGGTTGGCGCCGGCGACGTCGATGCACTTACCGCCGAGGCCGGTGATCGGGCCGGCGGTCGCGGCGCTCGCCGACGGCAGGCCGTAGCCGACGGCGGCGACGCCGATCAGCAGGGCGCCCACGATGTAGGCGGCTGTTCTGTGCTGAACCATGGGGGTCCTCGGGGACGGGGCGGCGTGCCGCCAGCCGGTCGGTGGCCCGGCGTGGCGGTGGCCCCGGCGGGCACCGCGAGCATCAGAAAACTGTATTAACAGATACCAGTGCGTCGATGCCTCGTCAATCGACGTCGACGAGGCGTGACGACACCTGTTCACCCCGTCGTTGGCGGCGCGTACCGGCGAGTGGCTATCGTCGGGCCGTAACTGATCAACGGGCCGGTCCATCGGAACCAGCACCGTCCGACGGACAGAAGATGGTCATGGAGTCGAGTCTGCGTGCTCGGGTACGAGCCGGTGACCCCGGCGCGTTCGCCGAACTGTTCGACCAGTACGCGCGCTCGGTGTACAACCACGCGTTCCGGCTCACCGCCGACTGGGCCACGGCAGAGGACGTCATGGCCGCCACATACCTGCAAGCCTGGCGTTCCCGGGAGCGGGTCACCGAGGAGGGCGGGTCCCTGCGTCCCTGGCTGCTCGGCATCGCCACCAACGAGGCCCGTAACCACACCCGCAGCAACCGCCGCTACCGCCGGGTGGCCGCCGCGTTGGTCGCCTCCGACTTCACCCTGCCCGATCACGCCGACGAGGTCGCCGGCCGACTCGACGACAGCCGACGCGTCGCCGCCGCGATCGATGCGCTGGCCCGGCTGCGCCGGCCCGAGCGGGAGGTGCTGACCCTGTGCCTGTGGGAGGGTCTCGACTACGAGTCCGCGGCGGAGGCGCTGGGCGTGCCGGTCGGCACGGTGCGGTCCCGGCTGTCTCGGGCCCGCGCCCGGCTCCGTACCCTCGTCGACACCCCGCCGCGTGCCGCACGGCCGGCGGTCGTCGACACCTCGCTCGTCCGGGAGGGTAGCCAGTGAGCGCGCCGAACCCGGCCGAGTGGGCGGAGATCGCCCCCCACCCCGGTGATCACGACCTGCCGGCGGGCCGGCACGAACTGCACCGCACCCGCCTGCTGACGGCGATCGCGCAGCAACCACGTACCCGAAAAAGGGCTTTCGTGTCGTTGCGGCCCACGCTCGCGGCGGCCGCGTTGGTCCTGGTCGCCGCAGGAATCGGCGGCGGGCTGGCGGCCCGGTCCGGCGAGGAACCACCGGCGGCGCTGCCGTCGCCGGAGACGAGCAGCCCGGCCGCTCGGCAGGCGCCGCCGGGCACGGCCGCGAAGGACCGTGGGTACGGCACGGTACGTCAGCTCACCGACACGGCCGACCTGGTGGTCCGCGGCGAGGTGGCGTCGGTGGCGGACGGGTGGGCGGTCTACCGGGTCGAGGAGGTGCTCTACCGCGCCCCGGGCGCTCCGGTGCCCACCGAGATCACCGTGGCGGCGGACGTGCCCGGCCGACCGACCGTCCTGTACCTGGGCCTCGCCGACCCGGGTACACGCGCCTACCGCCCGCTCGGCGGCGACTTCGGGATCTTCGACCTCGCCGGGGAGACGGCCACCAGCCGGTCACCGGCGGCGTCGGTGACCGGTCTGCGCACCGACGACGCCACCGGGGCGGGGCACTCGTTCGTCACCACCCTGACCGAGCTTCGTCAGCTCGCGCGGGAGCGCCGCTGAGCCCGGAAAAAAATGGAACTCGGTGCCCGGGACGCACAGATAGAGGGTGTGAGTAGTGCCGCGTTCCGAGCGAAACGACCCGGGACGGCACCGAGACGAGGAGCGTTCCATGGCAGTCGACCTTCGCCGTACCCGGCCTCTGTGGGCCACGGCCGCCGCCGTGCTCGCCGCGGCGGCGTTGTCCGCCTGCGGCAGCGAGGCCACCCCGGCCGCCGCACCCGCCCCGACCAGCGCGGCCCCGAGCACCGCCGCCCCGACCAGCGCCACCCCGCAGATCTTGGGCAAGATGCGCGGGTACAGCACCGTGCGAGAGCTCAGCGAAACCGCGGATCTGGTCGTCCGCGGTGAGGTCGAGGCGACCGGATTCCGGGTCGACGAGGTACTGCGCGCGACGGCCGGATCGACCGTGCGGGCCGGGGCGCAGATCACGCTCGCCAGCCTGGACGGCGGTGTGGCGGACATGGCGCACATGTCGAAGCTTGAGGCGGGTCAGGTCGTGGTGCTCTACCTCGCCCAGGACCCGGCGGCCCCGACGTTCCGGACCCTCAGCGGCGACTTCGGTGTGTTCGACCTGAGCGGAACCGGCGCGGAGGCCGCCGCCACGACCCGGTCGCAGACCATGGCCGTCAGCGGCATGCTCGCCGAGGACCCGACGGCGTCCGGCCATGGCTTCCGCACCACTCTCGGCCAGCTGCGCAGCGTCGCCGCCCAGGTCAAGTAGGACGGGCGGGAACGCGGACGGCACCCGCCGAGTGCCGTCCGCGTGGTCACCGCTCTCGGTAGGTGGCCAGGTCGAAGTCGGCGTACGCGCCGCCAGCGCCCAGGTCCTGCACCCACAGGCCGAGGAAGGCCCCGGTGAAGCCCCACGCCGCCGGCTCACCGTCGACGATCAGCGCGGCGTGCTCGTCGGACAGGATGGTCGCATCCAACTCCACCGGTAGCCGCTGCCAACCGGCCCCAAGCTCGTAGTCGAAACGCACCGCCGGCCCGTCGAAGACGGCCCGCAGGCCGACCCGGGCCACGCCGCCCACATCGACGGTCAGATCGGGGTACGCGGTGCGCCGCCCGTTGTCGGAGCTGAGCAGCTCCAGCACCGTCCGCCCGTCGTCCGCCCGGGTCAGGTAGAGATGGTGCCAGTTGAGGGTGTTGTAGTAGGCGGTGATGCCGGCGAGCTGACGGTGGTCGGCCGGTGCGAACTCCACAACGGTCTCCAGCGAGCACTCCATGGCGCCGACGCGCCGCCCGACCAGGCTGGGCGCCTGCCGACCGACCGGCGACTGCCCGCCGTGGATCCGCAGGTACGACGGGCGGGTGCACAGGTCGACCCAGTCCGCGGTCGCCGGCCGACGCAGTGTCGACCAGCACCGGCCCAGCTCGGGGGCGTCGAAGTGGTCCGTCTCCGGCTCCGCCGGCCACGGGTGCGCGGGCAGGTCGGGTGCGACCACCTCATCCGCGGGCACCCCTCCGGCGACGCGCGGCCAGCCGCCCGCCGGCCACTCGACCCGCTGGATCGCGGTCTCCCGACCCAGGACGCAGTTGCCCAGCGGCGAGTACGGGCGGCCGACCAGGTGCGCCAGGTACCACTCGCCGTTCTGCGTGCGGACCAGGCTGCCGTGACCCGCCTTCTGCAACCGCAGGTCGGGCCGCCCGAATGAGGTGAGCAGCGGCCCGTCCGGGTCCACCTCGTACGGTCCGAACAACTCCCGGGACCGCGCCATGGTGACCTGGTGCTCCCAGCTGGTGCCGCCTTCGGCGGTGATCAGCCAGTACCAGCCCTCGTGGCGGTACAGGTGCGGACCCTCGGTGAGCCCGGCCGAGGAGCCGGTGAACAGGATGCGGGGGCTGCCGATCAGGCGGCGCGCGGCCCGGTCGTACTGCTGGATCTCGATGCCGCCGAAGCGGTCGCGACCCGGCCGCCAGTCCGCGCTCATGCCCAGCAGCCAGGTGGTGCCGTCGTCGTCGTGGAACAGCGCCGCGTCGAACCCGCGCCCGTGCAGTTTCACCGGGTCCGACCAGGGGCCGGTGATCTCCTCGGCGGTGACCAGGAAGTTCTGCGGGTCCCAGTAGCCGCTGGCGAAGCTGGCCACGTCGCTGTAGACGAGGTGGAACTGACCGTCGTGGTACGTCAGGTCGGGTGCCCACACCCCGTTCGAGTCGCCGCATCCGCGCAGGTCGAGCAGGCGCTGGTCGGTGATGACCCCACCCAGGCTGCGCCAGTTCACCAGGTCACGCGAGTGGTGCACGACGACGCCCGGATACCACTCGAAGGTCGAGGTGGCCAGGTAGTAGTCATCGCCGACGCGCAGGATCGACGGGTCCGGGTGGAACCCGGCGAGGACGGGATTGCGGATCAACCGGGTAGCGGTCGCCACGTCAGCGATGTCGGTCGACACGAGGGCTCCTCTGGACGGGCCGTTTGGAACTTCCGGAAAATCGGGTCCGGATCGGTGGAAGTCATGCCTACGCTAGCCGGTCTTTTCGCAATAGGACAGAGGTATTGACCGATGCGACAACAGCTCGTAGCGTGCCGGCCATCGATCGGTATTACCGGCGGAGCATTGAAAGTTTCGGAGATCCGTAGATCCCCACCCGTCGGCTCGGCCGGCGTCCGAGCACCCCCGTGAGTCCCCGAAGGGATGGCCCATGACTACCCACCTTTCCCGCCGAACGTTGCTCGGCCTCGCTGGTGCCGGCGCGGGCGCCTATCTGCTGAGCGCGTGCGGCGACGACAAGTCCAGCGACCCGAACGCCCCACAGACCATCAACTGGTGGCACATCCAGAACACCGAGCCGATGCTTCCGGTCTGGGCGGCGTTGGCCGACGAGTACAAGGCCGCACACTCGAACGTCACCCTCGACATCCAGCCCCTGGAGAACGAGGCCTTCAAGGCCAAACTCACCACCGCCACCCAGGCCGGTGACCCGCCCGACCTCTTCCAGTCCTGGGGTGGTGGCGTGCTCAAGCAGCAGGTGGACGCGGGCCTGGTCAAGGACATCACCGACGACGTGAAACCGTGGATCGGCGGTCTGCTGCCCGCCGCCATGGAGCCGTACACGATCGACGGCAAGATCTACGGCGTCCCGTTCGACATCGGCATGGTCGGTTTCTGGTACAACAAGGACCTCTTCACCCGCGCCGGCATCACCCCCACGCCCACCACCTGGGCGGGCGTGCTCGACGCGGTCCGCAAGCTCAAGACCGCCGGCATCACCCCGATCGCCCTGGCCGGCAAGGACAAGTGGCCCGCCCACTTCTACTGGTCGTACCTCGCGATGCGCATCGGCGGGGTGGGCGCGCTGCAGAAGGCCGTCGACGACAAGAACTTCGACTCCCCGGACCTCGTCGCCGCCGGCGAGCGGCTCAAGGAACTCGTCGACCTGCAACCCTTCCAGAAGGGTTTCCTCGGCGCGGCGTACGGCACACCCGACGGGCAGGCCGCCACCATGGGCAACGGCGGGGCGGCCATGGAGCTGATGGGGCAGTGGGCGCCGGCGGTGCAGGCTTCCAGCTCCACCAGCAAGAAGGGCCTCGGCGACAAGGTCGGCTTCTTCCCCTTCCCCACCGTCGACGGCGGAAAGGGCACCACCACGGAGGTGTTCGGCGGCGGCAACGGCTTCGCCATCGGCAAGGACGCCCCCGCGGCCACCGTCGACTTCCTGAAGTTCCTGCTCAGCGCGGACAACCAGCGTAAGTCCGCCCAGACCGGCGCGGTGCTCCCGACCGTCAAGGAGGCCGCGACGGCCATTCCCGACGCCAACGGCAAGCTCGTCGCCGAGACCCTGGCCAGCTACACCGGCTTTCAGCTCTACCTCGACCAGGCGTACGCGCCAGCGCTCGGTTCGCAGATCAACGACAGCGTCGCCGAGCTGGTCGCCGGCAACAAGTCACCCGCGCAGATCGTCAAGGACATCACGCAGGTGGCGAAGACCGTCTGACCGTGACCACCCACCCATCCGTAGCCGGCACACCCCCTGTGGAGTAGGCATGACCAGGCCATCGACCGTGTCGAAGACCAGACACGGCGACCCGGCGACGGACCCACCGGCACCGGGGCCGGGCACCGCGCGCCAGCGCGGCCGCCAGCCCCGGCCAGGCCGCGGCGGCGTCCTCGCCCTCTTCCTCACCCCAGCCCTGGTGCTGTTCCTGCTGCTGGTCATTGCCCCCATCCTGGTGGCCAGCTACGCCAGCCTCTACAAGTGGAACGGCTTCGGGCTGCCGGAGAACTTCATCGGGCTGGACAACTACACCCGGGCCTTCCAGGACCCGACCTTCCGCGGGGACCTGTGGCGCGGCTTCGTGCTGGTGCTGCTGTCCCTGGTCGTCCAGCTGCCGGCGGCGCTGGCCCTGGCCATGCTGCTCAACCAGCCCCTGCGGGGCCGCGCCGCGTACCGGCTGATCTTCTTCGCACCGTACGTGCTCTCCGAGGTCACCACGGCCGTCCTGTTCGACCTGGTGTTCTCACCCAACCGGGGCCTGGGCGACGCGATCGCGGCGTGGTTGAGCGCCGACGCCGGTACGGTCTTCGCCGACCCGGACACCGTCCTGTACGCCGTCTTCCTCGTGGTGTCCTGGAAGTACTTCGGCCTGTACATGATGCTGTTCCTGGCCGCCCGGCAGGGCATCCCCAAGGAGCTGTCCGAGGCTGCGGTCACCGATGGCGCCAGCGCCTGGCAGGCGTTCCGGCACGTCACCCTGCCCCTGCTCGGGCCGACGATCCGGATCAGCATCTTCCTGTCGGTGATCGGCACCATCCAGCTGTTCGACATGGTCTGGGTGCTCACCCGTGGCGGCCCGATCCACTCGTCGGAAACCATGGCCGTGACGATGTACGAGTTCGGCTTCCGCCGCTTCGAGGTCGGCTACGCCAGTGCGATCAGCATCATCATGTTCCTGCTGAGCCTTGTCTTCGCCCTCTTCTACCAGCGCATCGTCCTGCGTCGTGACACCGCGGGCGCGATCACCAACCAGGGAGGCGAGCGATGACCGCTACGGTTGATCGCGCCCGGCGAACCCGCAGCCTGGTGCTGCACCTCGTCTGCGTCGCCGTCGGGGCGCTCATCGTCGTACCGGTCTGGTTCGGCGTGCTCGGCGGCTTCAAGGACAACGGTCAGCTCTCCACCAACCCGCTGGGGTGGCCCGACCCCTGGCGGCCGTCGAACTACACCGACATCCTGACCTCCGGGGTGTTCTGGCGGCAGCTCGGCAACAGCCTTCTCATCGCCGTGAGCAGCACGGCGATCGTCGTCGCGGCGGCGGCGATGGCCGCGTTCGTCTTCGCGCGTTACGCGTTCCGTGGCCGCGAGTTCCTGGTGACCCTGTTCGCGATCGGCCTGATGTTCCCGTTCGCGGTGGCCATCCTGCCGCTGTTCGTCCTGCTGCGCGGCATGGGCCTGCTGGACAATCCGCTCGGCGTCATCCTGCCCCAGGCGGCCTTCGGGTTGCCGATCACCATCATCATCCTGCGCCAGTTCTTCCGTACGATCCCGGCCGAGGTCGAGGAGGCCGCCGTCCTCGACGGCTGCGGCTCCTTCGGGTTCTTCTGGCGGGTGCTGCTGCCGATGGCCCGTCCCGCCCTGGCCACAGTGTCGGTGCTGGCCGTCGTGACCAGCTGGAACAACTTCATGCTCCCGCTGGTCGTCTTCACCGACCAGAGCTGGTGGACCCTCCCCGTCGGGGTCCAGGCGTTCCAGGGTCAGTACACCGCCGAAACCGCACGGGTGCTCGCCTACGTCGTGCTGTCCATGGTGCCGGCGCTGGGCTTCTACGCCGTGGCGGAACGCCAACTCATCGGCGGACTGACCGGCAGCGTCAAGGGATGACATCGCAGCACCGCGAGCAGACCTGAAGTTTTCCAGCCGGACGCAGGGGGGACCGTGGGCACGGAGAACGGCCGAAACGTCACCATCGCCATGATCGCGCGGTTGGCCGGAGTCTCCGTGCCCACCGTCTCCCGGGTCATCAACGGCCGCTCCGACGTGGCCCCGGACACCCGGGAGCGGGTCGAGGCGCTCCTCAACCGGCACGGCTACCGCCGTCGATCACCGGCCCGACGCACCGACGCCGCGCTCATCGACCTGGTCTTCAACGACCTGGACAGCCCCTGGGCCGTGGAGATCATCCGAGGGGTGGAGGACGTCGGCCAGACCAGCGGCGTCGGGACCGTGGTGTCGGCCATCCACTGGCGCATCTCCTCGGCCAAGCAGTGGCTCGACAACATGCGTACGCGCTCCACCGAGGGCATCATCTTCGTGACCTCGATGGTGAACCCACCGTTGCAGGCCGAGCTGCGCCGCCTCCACCTGCCGGTCGTCATCATCGACCCGGCCGGGGTCGACCCGCAGGAGTCACCCACCATCGGCGCCACCAACTGGGCGGGCAGCCTCAGCGCCAACCAGTACCTGATCAGCCTCGGCCACCGCCGTATCGGTTTCATCGCCGGCCCGCCACATCTGATGTGCAGCAGGGCCCGGATGGACGGTTACCGGGCCGCTCTCGGCGCCGCCGGGATCCCCATCGACGACGCCCTGATCCGCCCCGGAAACTTCTACCACGAGGCCGGCTTCACCGCGGGTATGCAGCTGTTGGCCCTGGCCAACCCACCCACCGCCATCTTCGCCTCCAGCGACCAGATGGCGCTCGGCGTCTACGAGGCGGTCCGCAAACGGGGCCTGCGGGTGCCCGACGACGTCAGCGTGGTCGGCTTCGACGACCTGCCGGAGGTGCGGTGGTGCTCCCCGCCCCTGACCACCGTCCGGCAGCCCCTGGCCGAGATGGGCATGCTGGCCGCGCGTACCGTGCTGCGCCTCGCCAGCGGTGAGAAGACCGAGAGCCCCCGGGTCGAGCTGGCCACCGAGCTCATCGTTCGTGACAGCGCCGCACCACCACGGTCGTGACCGTCCTCAGCCGACGCGCAACGCGTCGTCGACGCCCGTCTCCCGGCGGCCGAGGTGCGCCGGGTCCCGCCGGGAGAGCAGATCCAGCGCAGCCTTCACGCAGGCACCGTTCTCCCGGGATGAACTGAACCACCACGTCTGGGCGTACCGCTTCGCGCTGTCGTCGCCCACACCGTTGGCGTCGATGCCGAGACGCCGGCACAACGCCACGGCGCGCGGAAGATGGAAGGACTGGGTCACCACCGTGGCTCGCCGCACCCCGAAGATCCGCTCAGCCCGCGCGCAGGAGTCGTACGTGTCGAAGCCGGCGTAGTCCGGCACCACCTTGTGTGCTGGTACACCCCGCTCCACCAGCCAGCTCCGCATCGCGGCAGGCTCGTTGTAATCATGGTTCATGTTGTCGCCCGACACGAGGATCGCCTGAACCTTGCCGGCGTCGAACAGTCGCCGCGCGATCTCCAGCCGGGCCGTGAGGACGGGTGAGGGTGTGCCGTCCGCGTCCACCTTGGTGCCCAGGACCAGGGCGACCGGCGCGTCCGGCACCTCGGCCTCGCTGTAGAGGTGGCCCTCCGCGGTGTCGCGGATCCACGTCACGCTGGCCACCGTGCCGCCGGTCAGCGCCACCGCCCCCACCGCGAACGCCAGGATCGTACGGCGGACCAACCGCCGGTGCTCCCCGTACCACCGCCTGGCCGTGCTAAATCGTCCCCGCATGCGGCAAAGGCTATTCCGTCCGGCGCTCACGACCGTGGTCGGCGTCCACGGGTGCCACCCGGACTGACAGACGAAGATCGTTGTCTATGGACAATTGCTTACTGTTAACGCTAACGTGACCGACAGTCGTTGATATTCGAACGACTTCTGGTCACTGCGACGGAGCTGTCGCCATTGGTCGACCCCAGCCCTGGCCGCCGGGTCGCGTCCCGTTGTTCGGAGTCCGGGCCCGAGCAACGGGACGCCACCCGACGCCAGGACTGCGGGTGTGCCGTTGGTGGTTTCGGCGGCGTTGGGCCCAGTTCCTGTACGCAGGGCCGGCGCTTCCGGCTCAGGCCCCGCCGCCAGTACGCGCACCGTCCGCTTCACCACCAGCAACGACTGGGGCAACAGCTACATCGGCGGTGTCGAGACCCTACTGGTCCCAGCGCACACCCCAGTAGGCCGTCACTTTGCGTAGGTCACCGCCATACCGGGTTGCGCCCTCACGCTGCCAGGCACAGTTGCTCAGCCGAATCACCGCTGCGCGCTGCCCCGGGTAGCCGAACACGAACGCGTGCTCGGTCGGTTGGCCGAGCAGGCAGACCGTGTCCTCCGGCGACGAAATCGGCAAACCGTTGAGATGGGCCGTCAGCTCGTCGACCCCGCTGGTGATGCGTCGGCTGGTGGCAAGATTCAGCGGCGGGGTCGCCTCATGCCGGTAGCTGCACAACAGCGCCTCCGTCGCCCCGACGGGGACCAGGGTGTCCGTGCCGGGCTGAGTCGGCACGGAGTCGGTCCACTTCTCGGGGCACCGGGCCGGACCCGGCTCCGTATTGCTGGCCGACGCGGCCGAGGGAGCCTGCACCGGCGCCTTCCTACCCAGCCTCAACGTGCCGACGGTCAGTGCGAGAGCGACAACGACCGAGGCGGCGATCAGCGGACCGACATACCGGCGCCGTCGGCTGCGGGACGTAGCGCCTGATGGCTTCTGACCGGTCATTGTCGCTCCTACCCGATGACGTAGCCGCGGTCGCGCAACGGCACCGTCTGCGCGACCGGCTGAACGAGCTGATGCCTGTGAGTCATCGTGATGACTCACAGGCATCATGCGCGTCGGGACGCCTCCGTGCCCGTCGGGATGTGGTGTCAGGCGACCACCGACCGCAGCGGCACTCCGGCGCTGCGCAGCGCGCGTACCAGATCGCGCACGAACGGGTGTTCGTCCGCCTGGAGTCCCTGCGGGTTGGGGATCACGACGTACGCCGAGCCGTTCTTCGCGGACGCCTGCGCGTCGGTGGTGAAGCGTTCGACGATCGCCTGGGTGCGCGGGAGGTCGCCGGCCGCCACCTGGATGGTGATCGGCCGCCACCCACCGCCCAGGTCCGCCGTCACCGGCGCGGCGGCGGCGCTGGCGCGCGCCGCGTCGACGCCGGCCGGACGCCGGGCGTCCGACGCGGCGGTCGTCGGGTAGAGCAGCGCGTTGGCGACCAGGTGCAGACCACTTTCGTTGTACGCGCGGAAGAGCGGATTGAACGCGAACAGCACCGCCCGACCAGCACCGGTCGGCTCGTCGACGACGGCCGCCGTGCCCTTCAGCGCCTCCGCCCCGACGGTGTAACCGTTGGCCCAGAAGGTGTCACCCGTCGGGTACGTGAGCACGTTCGTCCCGGTGGTGCTCGGGGTGAGGATCGGGTCGCTGTTGTTGAACTCGAAGTCCTCCGCCGGGCGACCCAGCGCCACCGGGCTGTTGTGGTCGACGTCGACGCGCAGGTGCGAGCCGATCACCAGGTAGTCCGCCGGCTTCGTCTTCTCGGTGGTCGAGGTGAGCCCGGCGGCGCGGGCCACCCGGGTGCCCTCGTTGCGCAGCCCGAGGTACGTGTGGCCCTGGCCGATCCAGTCGCGCAGGTTGGCCTGCCCGGCGGCGGTCAGGCCGCCGGTGGCGCTGCTGCCGTCCGGCACCAGCAGCACCGTACGCCCGGTGAACGCCTCGGTGTTGTCGTTGATGTCGGCCGTGGTGACCGGCGTGAGGTCGAGCCCCCACCGTTTGCCGAGCACGTAGCGGGCCTCGCCGTGCGAGCCGGAGGTGGTGGAGATGCCGGTGCCCTGGAACAGGCCCATGTCGGGCAGGTCGAGGCGGGTGCCGGCGGGCCGACCGCCCGGGGTGAGGGTGACCCCGAGTTTCCTGGCCAACTCGTCGTGAGAGCGGCTCAGCTTGGCCGCCGGGATGGCGACCCTGCTGGTCGCAAGGTCGCGGACCAGGGGGACACCACGGCCGAGCAGGGTGAAGGTGAACTCTGCGGCGGCGGCCGAGTCGAGCGGGTAGGTGTACGAGCCCCAGGGCCACGCCGCGCCGGCGCGACCGCCGGAGACCTTGCGGACCAGGTCGGCCCTCGGCCGGACGGCGTCCGCCGTGTAGAGGGTGTTGACGCCCATCAGCAGCGGGTTGCTCCACGAGGACACGTCGTAGAAGTACGGGAACGGCACGTACGGGTCCTCGCCCATGATGGCCTGGATCCAGTGCTTCTGCGGTTGGTCCATCGGGATCCAGTACGCGCCCTTCGGCACCGTCACGTTGGTGGCGCTGCGCCCGCCGAAGACCCGGGCGGTGGGCACCCGGGTCGGCTTCTGCACCTCGTACACCTCGACGTCCATCCGGCGTAGCCGCTCGACGAGTTGGCGGACGTCGGCGAGCTGCCGATCGGGCAGCAGGAAGTACGAGCGGATGGTGAGGGCCGGCACCGGAAACTGCACCTCGTTGGTGGGCTGCACCACCTCGTTCGGCTCCAGCGCGCCCGCCCGGCCCTGGGCGAGCGCGTCGGTCCAGATGTCGAAGTAGCCGTCCAGCACCTCGCGCTTGTTCGTGGCGGCCCAGCCGAGCGTCGACCACTGGGTGTGGAACTGCTGCTGGACGCGGTCGGCCACGGCCGACGCGCTGCCCTTCTCGTACGTCATGCCGGCCGCGCCGAAGCCGGTCGTCGGCACCGTGTCGCCGTAGCCCATGAAGAACATGTCGTACGTGTCGTAGTTGAAGTAGCACTCAGTGGTGACGGTCTCGTCGCAGGCGCCGTTGAACCCGAAGCCGGCCTTGTTGGCCTCGCCGATCCGGTTGATCCAGTCCACCGCCTCGCCGGCGATCTCGTGGTGGATCGGGTCGGCGTTGGGCGGGAAGAAGTACTGCCGGCCACCCATCTCGTGCGCATCGATGAAAACCTGCGGCGGGTAGCGGCGCAGCAGTTCGAGCTTGCCGTCGGTCTCCTGCTGGGTGCGGGCGAACCAGTCCCGGTTCAGGTCGAAGCCGAACTCGTTCTGCCGGCGGGTCGCGTCGCGGCCGTCCGGGTTCTGGGTGGGCACGATGATGGTGACCAGATTGTCGTTGCGCTTGGCGACCTCGCAGGACAGGCCCGCCGCCAACTCGTACAGCGTCTTGAGTGCCGCGTCGGCGCCGCTCTTCTCGCCGCCGTGCACGTTCGCGGTGACCCAGACGATGGCCGGGCTGTCCTTCGCCGTCCGGGCGGCCGTTCGCGCGCTGGTCCGGCGCGGGTCGCGCAGGTCTCGGACGTCATCGGCGATCTCGCGTAGCGCGGCGGGGCGCACGTGGCGCTCGTTGGACACCACCGCGTACGGCAACGGCTGGCCGAGCACACTGGTGGTCATCACGCCGGTGACGACCCGGTTGGAGGCGCGATCGACGGCACCCAGGTAGGTCCGGACCTCGTCGTTGGTGACGACCCGCTCCTGCCCCGCGCCGAGCGGGAAGCCGAGCACGTTCTCCGGAGTGGGCACCGTGCCCAACCGGGCGGCCGGGTCGTCGCTGCACCGGGAGGGCGGGGCGGCGCTCGCGGCCGGTGTGCCGCCGGGCAGGGGAAGCATGCCGAGCAGGAGTGTGATCGCGGCGGCACCAGCCAGCCGTCTGGCGGGGACCATTCGGAACGGACGCATCGATGGGGCCATGAATCGTGTTTCCCCTCTTGGGAACAACCTCGCAGTGGCCGGAGCCTATGAATCGTCGATACGGCGGTCAAGGGTGATCGATATCGTCGACCACGTGGCGTGCCGGTACCGACGCTGACTGGCAGGATGGTGGCCGGGGCCTGTCGTCGTCTGGGAGGAGGAGACATGCCGGAGATGATCACGCTTTCGGTTCATCCGGATCTTCCGTCCGCCGATGCGCGGCGCTCGCTGGCGTCCTGGCTGCGCGCTGAGGATCGGCTGCGCGAGGGAGTGACCACGACGTCCCCCGAGGGGATGTCGGTGGACCGCACTGACGTACTGCGGGTGGTGGTCAGCGACGCGGGCACCGCCATGGTGTTGGTGCAGGCGATCGCCGGCTGGCTGACCCACCGCCGCGAGGACGTGACGGTGCAGCTCACCCGTCCGGACGGCTGGTCGGCCGAGCTGGACGTGCACCGTGCTCGGGACATGGATCAGGTCACCGCGCTCATCGAGGCGGCGGTGCGGGCGGTGACACCCCAGCCGAGCTAGCCTGCCCGCCGCCGACCGAGGGATCGGCCGGCGGCGGACCGGGTGCGAACGTTGGGCTACCAGGTCGTCAGGCCGAGCCCGATCGTCTTGGTCAGCGTCGCGTTGTCGTCGTCGCCGTCGAGCGACCAGATCATCGCGCCGGCCAGGCCGGCCCGGCGGATGTAGAGCGTCTTCTGCAACACGACCGCCGGGTCGTCGTACGTCCACAACGTCGTACCGTCGAACAGCCAGGCGTGCCCGGCGCGCAGGTCGCGGTGTACGCGGAAGCCGTTACCCGCGAGCGTCTTGAGCTTCTTGTAGTCCTCGTACCCGGCTTCGAAGGTGGCCGGCGCGGGCCCGGTGGCCGGCTGGAACAGGCCGTTGCCGCCGCCGGTGATGCCGGTCCAGCCGCGACCGTAGTACGGGATGCCGAGCACGAGCTTGTTGCGCGGCGCCCCACGGGCGATCCACCCGTCGATGGCCACCTCGACGGAGAAGTCCGGGTTGTCCGGGGCACCCGACGGGACCCGAAGTGCCGACTGCTGGTTGGCCCGTGCGTCCCAACTGCCGTGGAAGTCGTACCCCTGCACGGTGGCGAAGTCCAGGTACTTGAAGATCTTGCGACCCTCGTAGCCGGCGTCCATGGTGGCCGGGCTGGCCGGCAGGAACGCGGTCAGCGGGTGGTGCGCGCGGGTCGTGCGCCCGTAGGCGTCGAGCTGCCGGCGGAACTCGGCGAGCAGTTTGGTGAAGTTCTCCCGGTCCTCCGGGCGGATGACGTTGCCGGGCTCACCGTCCCAGTTGGGCCACTCCCAGTCGAGGTCGATGCCGTCGAAGACACCGGCGGCGGCACCCGGGGTGCTGCCCGGGAGATTGCCCTTGAGGTAGAGGTCGATGCAGGAGGAGACGAACGCCTTGCGCGAGGCGTCGGTGCGGGCCGCGTTCGAGAAGTACGTCGACCAGCTCCAGCCGCCCAGCGAGATCAGCACCTTCAGCTTGGGGTGCTTGGCCTTGAGCTTGGCGAGCTGGCCGAAGTTGCCGTTGAGCGCTTGCCCCGGTACGTCCGCGACGCCGTCGACGCTCTCCTCGGCCGGGACGGGGCGCTGGTAGTCGGCCCAGGCGTCGCCCTCACCCGGCCCGCCGTCCACATAGCAGCGGCCGTCCTCGCTGACGTTGCCGAAGGCGTAGTTGAGGTGGGTGAGGCGGCTCGCCGCCCCGGAGGTGTCGAGCTTCTTGACCGGGAAGGCCCGGCCGTAGATGCCCCACTGGGTGAAGTAGCCGACCCGGTGGTAACCGGTGCGGTCGGGTTTGGCACCCGCGTTCGCGGCGGTCGGTGGGGCGGCGGTGACCAGCAGGGTCGCCAGGGCGACGACGGCGGTGAGACGGCGGTGGCGGAATGGTCGCATCGGCACACTCCCACGTGACATCAGACAGAATTAGTAAAGAGACTTATCTGATTGATGAAGTTAAGCCGATCACCGTCCGGGGTCAAGAGCGCCCAGCCGCATGGGGGATTGTGACGGCGTTACCGGGTGGTAACGATGTTGTGCCATGGACTCCGCCGTGACTCTGATCGGACTACCCGTCGCCCTCGGAATCATCATGCTCGGCCTGGGTCTCGGGCTGACCATGGCGGACTTCCGCCGGGTGGCCCACCATCCCCGAGCCGCCGTCATCGCCCTGGTGTGCCAGGTGCTGGTGCTGCCGGCGCTCTGCTTCTGCCTCGTCCTCGCCTTCGACCTCGCACCCGAACTGGCCGTCGGCATGATGCTGCTGGCCGCGTCACCGGGCGGCACCACCGCCAACCTCTACAGCCACCTGTTCGGCGGGCACGTGGCCCTGAACATCACCCTGACCGCCGTCAACTCGGTGCTCGCCGTGTTCACCCTGCCGATCCTGGTCAACCTGTCGGCGGCGTACTTCCTCCCCGACGGCAGGAGCATCGGCCTCCAGTTCGACAAGGTGCTCCAGGTCTTCGCCATCGTGCTCGTCCCGGTCGCGATCGGCATGCTCATCCGGGCGAGGGCACCGCACCTGGCCGAGCGGCTCAACCGCCCGGTGCGGATCCTCTCCGTCGTCGTGCTCGTCGCGGTGATCGCCGGCGCGGTGCTCGGCGAGCGGGAGAACATCGCCGACTACTTCGTCTCGGTCGGCCTCGCCGTGCTCGCGTTCAACCTGCTCAGCCTCGCCGTCGGCTACGGGGTGCCGCGCCTCACGGGGGTCGACCGCAGCGCCGCGACGGCCGCCGGGTTCGAGATCGGCATCCACAACAGCACGTTGGCCATCACCATCGCGCTCAGCCCGGCGCTGCTCGACAACGCCCAGATGGCGATCCCGGCCGCCGTCTACGGCATCGTCATGTTCTTCACCGCGGCGGCCTTCGGCGTGCTGGTGACCCGCGTCGGCGCCCGGTCCGCGGCCACCCTGACGTCCTGAGGCGACGCAGGGCTGGCCCGGTCGTCCGGACCAGCCCTGCGTCAGCTCACTCCTCGATGCTCCGGGCGAGCAGCTCGGTCAGGACCCTCTTGTCGACCAACGAGCCGTCCCAGGCGGTGGTCAGTCGGGTGATCCGGCCGGCGGCGTCCAGCTCCAGGGCCGTGCCGCCGTGCGTGGCCGGGTTGTGTCGGTTGACCCACTCGTAGCCACCACCGACGGCGCTGCCCACCACGTGTCGCACGAGGCTGCCCGGGCCGTACGGGAGCAGGTTGAGCGCGCGACCCAGGTACGCCTGGATGTGCTGGCGACCCACGACGGTCGCGTGTAGGGTCCGGTCCTCGAAGACCGCGTCGTACGCGAAGACACGCGCGGCGGCTTGGGCGTTCTTGGCCGCGAACGCGGTCTGCAACGCCTCGGCGGTCCGCCGCATGGCCGGTGCCGCCTGCTCGCCGACCGTCGGCTCCTTGAAGTCGTGCGGGAACTTGTCGGCCGGGGTGCGCTGCGCGACGATGTCGGCCATCGTGAAGTCGCGACCGTCCCAGTAGTCGATCCAGCGCACGATCTTGCCGCGCTCGAAGTTCACGAAACCGAGCGGACGGATCTCGTGGCCGAAGAGCTCGGGCGTGTCGGTGAAGATCACGACGGCGCTCCGGGCGTCTCCCAGGATCCGGGTGGGGTACGACTTGGCGGTGGCCGGCCAGGTCGGCATGTACTGGGCGAACAGCGCCTTGAGTTCGTCCCAGGTGTACCACGGCCAGCCCAGCGTGGCGTCGATGTAGGTGATCTTGGGGCGGGAGAAGTAGGACATCGTCGCGTCGACGTCGGCCCGGGTCTTGTCCTGGAAGTATCGAACGAACAGCTTCGCCACCTCCGGGGTGGCGTGGCTGGTGTCGAGGTCGGCGTTGGTCGCTGGCGCCGGGGCGCCGTGGTGGCCCCGGGCGCTGGCGGCGGCGGTACCCGCCGGAATGAGGGCCGACGCGGTGGCGGCCGCGCCGGCCAGTGCGACGTTGCGCAGCAGGCTCCGTCGGGCGGTCCCCGCGGTCGGCGCGGATCCGTCGCTCAGGGTCGCATCATCGTGGCTCACGTTGGTCCTACCTCACTTCTGACTCGCCAAAGCGGAACTTCTTCCTCCGTTTGAACGTAACACGCGTGGCGAGGGAAGTGGAGTAGTGTGTTCCGCTTAACTCGAGGTGGTGGGTCGGCCAGCGTTGGCCCGGCGACGCGTCCGGACCGCAGGTCGCTGCATCGCCCGGAGCAGGCGCTCCGACGAGGGCGGGGCCGGTAGCGGGCTCGGCCGGTCGGTTCGCAGGGCGTCGAGGGTGAGGGCGAGGAAGCGGCTCGAACTCTCCGGGATCTCGTCACCGACGGCGCGGACGATGGCGGAGTTGGCGACGAGGAGCAGGACCACGTCCTCCGGGACGAAGTCAGCGCGCAGACCGCCGTGTCGCTTCGCCGCGCGGATCAACCGGTTCTGCGTCGCGTACAGCCGCTCGCGCAGCTGCTGCAGCGTCGGTGAGGTCGGCAGGGTGAGGGTCAGTACGTCCGTCACCAGTCGATCCTCGCTCTGCATCGCACAGAGCCGTTCCAGGTAGCTCCGGAAGCCCTGCCACGCGTCCTCGTGCCGGAGAGACTCGTTCGCGGCATCGAGGTAGCGCTGCGCGCGTTCGAGGAACACGGCCTCAACCAACTCGGTGCGATCAGGGAAGCGCCGGTACAGCGTCCCCATGCCCACGCCCGCCCGCTTCGCGATCTCCTCCACCGGTGCGTGGGCACCCTGCTCCCCGAAGACCTCTCGGGCCGCGTCGATGATCCGCTGCCGGTTTCGTTCAGCGTCCTTGCGAAGGGGAGTGCCGGAGGAGCCCGAGGCGGGCGGGGCGGGAGGGGACGTGGCCATTGCCGGAGCCTACCGAAACGGAACCAGAAGCTCCGGTGCTTGGTTCGCCTCAGCCGACCTGGTTGTTGTCCTTGAGCGAGCCCCAGCCGTGCCAGCGGTCGATCTCGATCAGAGCGCTGACCCGGGCACGTTCCCGGCGGGGGTACGCGTTGCCCGTGTAGTGCTCCGACAACCGGTCGATGTCCGCGAGACCCTCGTCGGCGCGCAGCTCGACGACGTGCCCGATGATGCTGACGTGGGTGTACCAGCCGGCCTCGTCGAGCACGGTCAGGGACACCCGTGGGTCGTTGCGGACGTGCTCCAGCCGGCGGCGGCTCGCGTCCATGTTGACCAGGATCCGACCGTCCTGCCACAGGTACCAGGTGGCGGCCGAGACCGGCTGACCACCGTTGCGGAGGGTGGTCATGACGGCGGGGTTCGGCTTCTGGAGCATGGCGACCGCGGCCTCGGGAAGCGGTGGCTTGGACATGAGGTCTCCTCGTCGCGACATCGTTTACCCCTGCACGTTACGCACCCGCAGGCCCCGATCATGGTGGTACGCGCGGGTACGTCGCGCGCTCAGCCGAGCCAGCGGCCGTCCCGCATGAGGACGCGTCCCTTCAGCTCGTTCGCCTCCCGCCAGGCCTGGATGCGCTGCGGTCGGATCAGAAAGTACTGGTAGGGCTCATTGAGAGCCCTCGGGTCGAAGCCCGTCTTGGTCGCGAACGCGTCACCCGTCTCCGGGCCGAGCTCGGCGATGTCCACCGGCTCAGCGGTGCCCTCGACGATGACGACGTCGCGCGTCGGCCCGAGGCTGAGCCGTACCCGGCGATCCGCCACCAGGTTGCGGGCGGTGACCGAGTCGCGCGCCGTCGAGACGAGGAAGGCGGTCCCGTCCCAGAGGAACGAGAGGGGGATGAGATGGACGCCCTCGGAGGAGCCCGCCGTCGCGACCCAGAGGTCGACGTCGCTCTCCAGTCTGGTGCGAGTGTCCCGAAGTCTCTGCTCAAGCCCACGCGGCGCAACGTCAGTCATGCTTCCTCCCGTCACTTCGCGGTCGCCAGCGACGCGGCTTCCCAGGCGAACCCGTCCGGGTCGGTGAACTGCCCGGCGTCGCCGCCGATCGTGAGTCGGTGCGACCCGGTGCCGTCGGGGGTGACGCCGAGGTCCCTGGCGAGGGCACGACGTCGGTACAGCGCCAGCTTCACCGGGCTGGACCCAGCTGCGAACTCGACGTACATGCGGCTGAAGCTCTTCGCCACGGCAAGGCCGCGCTCCACGTAGAACCGCTTGCTCGCCGCCACGTCCGCGACTCCGAGCAGGAGCACGATCTCGTCGATCTGCCGGGTAGCCGGGCCGCTGTCCTTCTTCGCCGAGGTCGCGATCTTCCAGATCGTCCCGTCCGGGGCCTGCACGACACCACCGTAGCCCCAGAGTGACTTCGCAGCAGGTTTCAGCGACGTGGCACCGGCGTCCAGGGCGGTGCCGATGAGGCTGTCGACGGTGGCCGGCTGGGCGACCGTGAGCGCCAGCGTGAACCCACGGAAGCCGCTCGTCGGTGCGTCCGAGGCCCGCAGGCGAATCTGCTCGTCCAGACCGAAGGCGGCGGTGTAGAAGCGCTGGGCGGCCGCGAGGTCGGCCACGTCGAGGGTGACGGATGCGATGGATGTCATGACGATCACGCTATTCGCGGCCCGATGACCGGCGCTTCTTGATTCCTGACCGGTCTCGTCAGCTGTCCCGGACGGCGTGGAGGACCGGACGGCTCAGCGGAGCTCCTGGATGCGGACCAGGTTGCCGGCGGGATCGCGGAAGGCGCAGTCGCGGATGCCGTACGGCTGCTCGGTCGGCTCCTGGATGACCTCGGCGTCGCCGGCCTGCACCTTCTCGAAAGTGGTGTCGAGGTCCCGTGTGGCCAGCAGGATCCAGCCGTAGGTGCCCTTGGCCATCATCTCGGTGATGGCGCGGCGCTCGTCCTCGGTGGTCCCGGGGTCCGCGCCCGGCGGCGCCAGGAGGATGGACGTGCCGGGCTGATCGGCCGGACCGACCGTGATCCAACGCATCGTGCCCTGACCGACGTCGCTGCGGACCTCGAAGCCGAGGGCGTCGCGGTAGAACGCCAGGGAGGCGTCCGGGTCGGTGTGTGGCAGGGCGCAGGTGTGAATCGTGATGTCCATGTCGATCATGCTAGGGGCAACGGCGTACCCGCGTGTGGGGTCTCCGTCCGCACCCGGCAAAGATGTGGTCATGACCAACTCCGCACTGCCCAGACGTGTCGTCGTCACCGGTGCGACCGGCAAGCTCGGCCGCGCCGTCGTCGCCCATCTGCGCGCCGTGGGCGTCGACGTGCTGGCCGTCGACCGCGCCGGTGGCCGCGACCCGCGCGACGTGCACGGTGAGTTCCTCCTGGTCGACCTCACCGACTACGGGCAGGTGGTCGAGGCGTTCACCGGCGGCGCTGACGAGCACGCCGGCGGCATCGACGCGGTCGTGCACCTGGCGGCGGTCCCGGCCCCCGGGCTGATGTCGAACGCGACGACCTTCGCGAACAACTCCGCCGCCACGTACAACGTCTTCTCCGCCGCCCGGGCGGCCGGGATCAAACGGGTCGTCTGGGCCTCCAGCGAGACGGTGCTCGGGCTGCCGTTCGACACCCCGCCGCCGTATGCGCCGGTCGACGAGGAGTACGCGCCCCGTCCCGAGTCGACGTACTCCCTGAACAAGGCACTTGAGGAGGAGATGGCGCGGCACTTCTGCCGCTGGGACCCGGAGCTGGTCATGGTGGGCTTGCGCTTCTCCAACGTGATGGACGTCGAGGACTACGCCCCGTTCCCGTCGTTCGACGCGGACCCGCGGCTGCGCCGGTGGAACCTGTGGGGCTACATCGACGCCCGCGACGGCGCGCAGGCGGTCGAGCGTTCGCTCGCCCACGACCGGCCCGGTGCCGACGTCTTCATCATCGCCAACGCCGACACCGTGATGACGAGGTCCAGCGCCAGCCTGATGGCCGAGGTCTACCCGGGTGTCGAGGTCCGTAAGGAACTCGGCGAGCACGAGACCCTGCTCAGCATCGACAAGGCCCGCCGGGTGCTGGGCTACGAGCCGCAGCACTCCTGGCGGAACCACGTCGACCAGACGTAGGTCAGCGCGCCGCCTGGTAGGCGCGGCCCACGGCGGTGGGCGTGCTGCCGGTACGGAACAGCCCGGTCTGGTCCTTGTCCGTGGCGGGCAGGCCGAACCACGCGTACCGCTGGAGCCAGGACAGGCCGCCCAGCATCCGGGTCGCCGCGGTGAGGAACGCGGCCTGCTGCGCCTGGGTGGGGAAGCGCACGCCGTTGGAGAAGTCGATCAGGGCGAACTCGGTGAGCCAGATCGGCAGCCGGTACCTGTCGTGCACGGCCCGCAGGTACGACGTGAGCTGGTTGACCGCGTTGGCGGTGGTGAAGTCGCCGCCGTACCAGTGCAGGGCGATGAAGTCGACGCGGTAGCCGCGCTGCTTGGCCCCGGACATGAACCGGTCTAGCCATTCGCCCGGCCGGTCGCCGCCCCAGGCCACCGCCGGGCTGCCCAGCGGAAGGCCGGTGGCCTGCAACTGCGGCCACAGGTCCAACGCCTGCTCGACGGTCATCTCCGCCTGGCCCTGCAGGTCCGGCTCGTTGAACCCGAGCAGGTAGCGGCCGTTCTGCTTGGCCTGTTGCAGGTTGGTGGCGGTGACGCTCTTCGCCCCCCAGATCATCGGGACGAACTCGGTGCCCTGCGGGCTGGTGACGCCCTGGTGCTTCACGTCCCAGGTGTAGTACCAACTCGCCCCGGAGTTGGCCAGCGCCTGGCTGACGCCGTCGAAGGTCCACACCCCGACACCCTTGCGCTTCGAGGTCGCCACCGGGTTCGCCGGGGCGACCGGACGCCCGGTTGTCGGCCGCACCGCCGGCGTCGGGGTCGGGGTCGGGGTCGCCCCCGCCGGGCTCGCCGTGGCGGTGGGTGCGGTCGCGCTGGGTGCGCCGGGCTGCGAACTCGGGGGCGTGGGCGCGTCGAGGGCCTGGGTCGCCGCCGGGGCGGGCGTCGGCCCGGTCGGCTGCACCACGACGATCACCCCGGTCACCAGTACGGCGACCACGGCGGCCACCAGGAGCGGCCACAACAGCCGCCGCGCGCCGACCGGGAGACTGCCGAGCGCCCCGCATCGGGGTTCCGCGTGGAGGCCTCGTCTTCCCCTCGCGGCGTCCGCTTCACCCGGGCCGGTTGCGCGCATCGTCTCGACTCCCTCACCTGGTCGTACCGCTACCTGACGGGGGCGCTGACGGACGAACCGCCAGCTGCCTCCCCTCAGGAGACTGGCCGGCCGGACCGGGATAACGATTTCCGCGGCTGATGGTGGCCGGGAGGGCTGTCCCCGGGCGCGCTGCCGGCCGCTACCACCCGGCCTGTGCGGTCAGGGTCTGTCGCAGGTACGTCTTCGGCCGGGACCCCACGGTCGAGCCGACCACCTCGCCCTGACGGAACACCAGCAGCGTGGGCAGGGACATCACCCGGTAGCTACGGGTCGCTACCGGGTTCTCGTCGGAGTTGATCTTCGCCACGACCATCCGGTCACCGAACTCCTGGGCCAGTTCGACGAGGCTCTTCTCGATGGCCTTGCAGGGCGGGCACCAGTTCGCCCAGAAGTCGACGACCACGGGCCGGTCACTGGCCAGCACCAGTTCCGCGAACGTGTCGTCGGTCACGGTGACCAGCGAACCTACTTCCAACTTCTGAGACATGTCTTCTCCCGATGGGCGATCGCGTGGGTGAGTTGACCGTGCAGTTGGTGGCGCACCGCGCCGAGCCGGTCGATGACGGCGTCGACCTCGGCGATCTTGCGCCGCAGCACCACGACCGAGTCCGGGCAGACGTCGCCGGAGCTGTTGCCGGCCCGCAGGCAGGCGACGAACGGACGGACATCGTCGAGGCCGAAGCCGACATCGAGCAGCGCCCGGATCTCCCGTACGACCCGCAGCTCCGCCTCGTCGTAGATGCGGTAGCCGTTGGCGGAGCGCTGCGCCCGTACCAACCCGTGCGCCTCGTAGTAGCGCAGCGTGCGAGGGCTCGTGCCGGCCCGCTCAGCCAACTCGCCAATGAGCATCTGACCTCCTCCATCGGCCCGTCGCGACTACGCTAAACCTTGTCGTCGGCGTCAAGGCAAGCGCCGGGCGAGGCGCGGGTGGCGGCCAGAGATGCCCCTTTTGGGGTCGTGATTCCGGGACGAGGCGAGGCTCGTCACCGCCGCAGGGTCGTCGACGGCGTCTCGCCGAACCGGCTCCGATACTCGGTCGCGAACCGTCCGAGGTGCACGAAACCGTGTTGCAGCGCGACCGCCGTGACGGACACCCCCGGCGCGGCCGCGCGGAGCGTGCGGTGCGCCGCGTCGAGCCGGCACGCCCGCAGGTACGCCGTCGGGGTGGTCTGCATGTCACGACGGAAACAGTCCTGCAGCGTTCGTACGCTCACCCGCAACGCCTCGGCGACGTCACCGACGGTCAGCGCCTCGCCGTGGTGCTCGGAGATCAGGGCGCAGGCCCGACGGACGAGACGACCGGGGTGGACGTGCCGACCCGGTTCGGCCAGAAGGTGGGAGTGGCTGTGCCGGTGGGCCAGCAACAGCTTGCCGATGAGTGCCTGCTCAAAACGGGCGGCGACCTGCGGGTGGTCGAACAGGGACGCGTCCGCCGGCTGCGACAGCTCGTCGGCGAGGAACGCCACCCCGCGCGCCCACGCCTGCGCCGTCGGCGTGGTCATGAGCATGCCGACGTCGAGACGGACCGGGTCGTCCACCGGGCGGCCCAGCAGGCGGGCGAGTTCCCGGTCGACGGCGCGCCGGTCGGCGTAGAAGATCCGGTGCGGCGACCCCTCGGACCACCGCATGTCCGAGCTGTCGTACGGGGACAGAACCGAGGCGACCTCGGGTGTCGAGGTCACGGTCTGACCGGCGTGCCGGACCTGGGTGCTGCCCGCGTGCGGAATCTGGACGAGGTAGAAGGTCTCCAGCGCGGGCGGTTGAATGCGGACGGTCTGCCCGTAGTCGAGGTCGACGACGCCCACCCCACCGGCCCGGCGAGCCGACATCCGCAGTCGCACGCTGTGCACACCCGCCTGCGGGGTGAGCCGGTGCGGACAGAAGACCCGGCCCACCTCGGCGCGCGCCTGGTCGACGTCGTCCGTCCGGACCGTGACCGCATCCATCCGACACCTCCCGGGCGTCCCGTCGCGCTGACCGTAGACGGTGCGCGGGCCCGAGCAGACCCGAAAGCCGTCGACCCGACAGGAAAAGGGTCTGTCCGCGTACTGCGGATACCGCCCGCGCCGCGCGGATAGCGACCCCTTCGGTCTGGTGGCTAGCGTGCGAGCACCGCGCGCGGTCAGGGCCGGCGCGGTGCTCGGCAGGGGTTCGCGTCCTACGGAGGAGACCATGAGGATTGCCGTCGTTGGTGCCGGATTTGCCGGTGTGAGCGCAGCGAAGGTGCTGCGGCAGAGCGGATTCGACGTCACCGTGTTCGAACGGGCACCGGACGTCGGTGGGGTGTGGAGTCGGACCCGGCGTTACCCGGGCCTGCACACCCAGAACGACAAGGGCACCTACCACCTCTCCGACCTGCCGATGCCCGCCCACTACCCGCAGTGGCCGTCCGGCGAGCAGGTCCAGCAGTACCTGGAGAGCTATGTGGAGAAGTTCGGGCTGGCCAGCACGCTGCGCCTGGGCACGGAGGTCGCCTCCGCCGAACTCGTCAACGACGAGACCGGGTGGTTGGTCGCGTCCCGGCCGGCGGGCGCCCAGGACCCACTGACGGTGGAGCGGTACGACCACCTGGTCGTCGCCAACGGCATCTTCTCCGACCCCCTCGTCCCGTCCTTCGAGGGGCACGCGAGCTTCGCCGCCGCCGGCGGGCGGGTACTGGCGACGGGGGAGTTCCACGACATCGAGACGGCCCGAGGCAAGAACGTCCTCGTGGTCGGGTACGGCAAATCGTCCTGCGATGTGGCCGTCCCGGTGAGTGAGGTCGCCACCCAGACCCACGTGGTGGCGCGCGAACTGCTCTGGAAGATGCCCCGCAAGCTCGGTGGTGCGCTCAACTACAAGTACCTGCTGCTCACCCGGATGGGGGAGGCGCTCTTCCGCTACCTGCACCTGAAGGGCTTCGAGCGGTTCCTGCACGGCCCGGGCAACGGTCTGCGCCAACGCATGGTCGACAGCGTCGGCTCGGTCGCGACCCGCCAGTTCAAGTTGCGCGAACTGGGTCTCGTGCCCGCCGGCAGCTTCCAGGACATCGCCCGCAGCACGGTCAGCCTCGCCACCGAGGGGTTCTTCGAGCGGGCCACCGACGGCCGCATCACCGTGCACCGGGACCAGGTGATCACCGAGCTGCTGGTCGACGGTGGCCGGCCCGCCGCGCGCCTGGCCGACGGCACGGTGCTCGCCGCCGACCTGGTGATCTGTGGCACCGGCTTCCGCCAGCACGTGCCGTTCTTCGACGACGCGCTGCACGCCCGGCTCCAGGACGAGGCCGGCAACTTCATGCTCTACCGGCAGATCCTGCCGGTCGGCGTACCGCGGCTGACGTTCGCCGGCTACAACTCGTCGTTCTTCAGCCCGCTCAGCGCGGAGATGGCGGCGGTCTGGACGGCCGCGTACCTGCGCGGTGGGATCACCCTGCCGACCGAGGGTCGGATGCGTGACGAGGTACGCGCCCGGCTGGCCTGGATGACCGCGCGGACCAACGGGCGGCACGCGCGCGGCACGAACATCATCCCGTTCTCGATGCACAACATCGACGAGGTGCTCGACGAGCTCCGGCTCAACGTCGGCCCGCTGACCCGGGCTCGGCAGTGGCTGCTCCCCGTCGCCCCGGGCTCGTACCGCAGGGTGACGGCACAGATGATCAGGCGTACCGCCGACCCGGTATCCGCCATCAACGACGACGACCCGATGAAACTGGATAAAGTGCGCAGATAGGGGACTGGTCGGTGAGGGGGCTCGGGGGCGATGGCAGCGGAACAGGATCACCACGTCGCAGTGCCCGTGCCGGCGGCCCTGGCCGGCTGAGCAGTCTCGCCGTCCGTGCTGAGGCGCACCGAGTTCTTCCGTGGGCTCGGGGACAGCAAGAGCCCACCCTCGGCGACCGTCCTGGAACTGCTCTTCGACATCGTCTACGTCTTCGCGCTCGCCCGCCTCGCCGGGCGGGTCGCGGACGACCTGACCATCGTTCGGGAGACGCTGCTCTCCGAGGCGGGCCAGACCGTCCTGTTCTTCACCGCAATGTGGATGATCTGGTCGCTCAGCGCTCTGCTGGCCAGCACCTACGACCCTCGACGCCCCGATCTGCAGGCCATCCTGCTGGCGACGATGTTCGGCACGCTGGTGCTGGCTGTCAGCCTGCCGCAGGCCTTCGGTCAACGTGGCGTGATCTTCGCCTGCACCTACGTCGTCATCCAGGTTGGCCGACCGCTCTTCCTGTCGTTCGCCCTGCGCGGCCACCCGGTGCACGTGTTCGCACTCCGGGTGCTGACCTGGCACCTGGCGTCCGGCGTGCTCTGGATCAGTGGCGGCATCAGTGGTGGTCTCGGTCGAGGCATCTTCTGGACCATCGCTCTCGGCATCGAGATGATCGGCGCCGCCACCACCTACCCCCTGCCCCGACTGGGCCCGAGACAGATCGACAGACTGGGGGTCACCGTCTCGCAGGAGCACCTCGCCGAGCGGTTCAACCAGTTCTTCATGATCGCTCTCGCCGAGGTGGTGCTCGAGGCCGGTGCGGCGGTCAGCTTCCCGGGCTTCTCGACCGCGGGAACCATCACCCTCGTCGCCTCGTTCGTGGCGGTCGTCTCGTTCTGGCGGATCTACTTCTACCACGTCAGAACCGGCCGCGCCTCGTCCCCGAGTGGGGAGGGGATCATGTTGTCGCGGTGGGCGAGCTACAGCCTGCTGCTGATCGTCGGTGGCATCATCTGCACCGCCGTCGGCTTCGGGCAGGTCATCGAGGATCCGCACCCGCCGGTCGACTGGGCTCTGGTGGCCATCCTCTTCGGCGGGCCGGTGCTGTTCCTCATCGGGCGCAGCTCCCTGGAGAAGGCGAGCCGGACCGCGCCACGCTGCCGGGTGCTGTACCTCGGCGCGGTGGCGTTGATCGTGGCGGCCCCGGTGATGGTGCTACTCCCGCCGGTCGCCGTGGCGGCCGCCGTGGCCGTGATCCTGGCCGGCATCACGATGTTCGACCAGCGAGCCCACCGGCAAGCCCACCAGCGTGGATTGGAGGCCAACCCCACGCTGTGACCCATCATTGCCAGCCGGCGACCACCGCGCGTATGGTCGTCGGGCACGCCGTCGAGCTGGAGGGAGGTCAGAACAATGTCCGATGTTCTGCGCCCCCTCCGCGCTCCGGCGTCCGCGCGGATCTGACCCGGGGCGCTCGCTTCCCGGAGGACCAACCCATGACTGATCTGGTCATTCGTCCGCTCGTCGCGGGCGAGGAAAACCTGTTCGACTGCATGCCCGATCCGCTGCCCCAACTGCGTCAGGTCGCGTACGCCGACGGGGTCGCCGGCGGCGGCTACCGGCCCGAGAACACCTGGGTCGCGTTGCGCGCCGGCCGGTTGGTGGCCCGGGCCGCCTGGCTCCTCCCGCCGGGCGCTGTCGGTGCCCCCTGGCTGGACCGGTTCGATCTCGACGCCGAGCCGGAGGTGGGCGCCGAGTTGCTGCACGCCGCCCACGAGGCGCTGGGCGGTCCCGGTCTGTACTACGCCGCTCTGCCGGCGCACTGGCGTCGCCGGCCCGAGGTGTTGGCCGTGGTGCGGGCACCCATGGCGGCCGCCCGGCTGGCCGGGCTGGTCGAGCGGGGAGAGCGGCTCCGCTGCTCCTGGGCGGGCACCCCGCTGCCGGCGTCCGCCGGGCGGTACGACTTCCGTCCACCCGTCGACGCGGCGGAGATCAACGCCCTGGTCGCCCGGATCGCCGCCCCGGACGTGCTGACCGGCGTCGAGATCGCCCGGGTGGTCGGCGGCGTCGACCTCGCCACCGACCCGCTGGCCTGGTTGGGCGACGCCACCGAGGAGTGGCGCATCGCCCTGGCGGCCGGCGACCCGGTCGGGCTGGTCGGCACGGCCGGCGACGCCTGCTACCCGCTGCTCGCCTATCTCGGCCTGCTCGACGAGGCGGCCCGGCCCGAGCTGCTGGCCGAGGCGGTCCGGGTGCTGGCCGCCGGCGGAGCCCGCGAGGTCATCGCCGACGTGGAGTCCCACCGGGTGGCGGTGCTGGCGGAGTTGGAACGGACCGGCTTTCGACAGTTGCGTTCCAGGGTCACCTTCGCGCCACCGAACAGCCAGGAATAGCTGACCGGGTGCGCCCGGTCACCCGGGCGCACCCCGTACGCCAGCGCCGACCCCGGCCCCTGCCAGCATCTGACCATGCCGGAGATCATCGAGCTTGTCGTCGGCGGGTTGGCGCTGGTCGCGGCGGCGGTCGCCGGGCTCTATCTCTGGCCGGTGGGCCGCCGAGGGCTACCGGTCGCGGCGGCCCGACCGCTCGACTTCGACACCGCCACCCGCGCCGCCGAGGCCGTCATCGCCGCCGAGGCGGCCGACCCGCAGGTCCGGCCGGAGTCGCGCAGCCGCCTCCTGAGCCACGGCTCCCGGACCGGCAGGGCCGTGCTGCTGCTACACGGGTACACCCTCGCGCCCGAGCAGTACGCCGGGTTGGCCGAGGAGTTCTTCGACCGCGGGTACAACGTCTGGATTCCCCGGGCCCCCCAGCACGGGACCGCCGACCGGCGGGCCCACCACCGGGTCCAGGCCGGTGAGCTGACGACGTACGCCGCGCAGGGGTGGGCCGTCGCGGCGGCCCTGGGAGACGAGGTCGGCATCGTGGGCATCTCCGGCGGCGCCGTGCTGGCCGCCTGGCTGGCCCAGGTGCCCGGCACCGTCGTACGGCATCTGCTGTTGCTGTCGCCCTTCTTCGGCCCGAACCCGCGACAGGCGCCGGCCTACGCGATCAGGCCGCTCATCCTGCTGTACGGGCGGCGCATCCTCCGCGACCGTGTCACGTCGCGGGGGTACTCCCTCGCCGCCGTCGCCCAGTACCTGACGATCGCCCGTACCCTGCCGAGTCGGCCCCGGCGCAGCGGTCTGCGGACCGCGGCGGTCGCGGTCAGTCCGCTCGACGGTGTGGTGGACCTCAGGGCGGCGGTCCAGGTGCCACGCCGGATCGCCGACGCGAACGCGATACCGCTGCGGGTGTGCACCCTGCCGGAGGAGTTGGGCATCGAACACAACACCCTCAACCTCGCGGCCCTCGGCACCGATGGCGACCAGTGGCGCCGGCGGTACGTCGCCCTCTACGAGGGGGAGACGGTGTCGGCGAGCGACGCGCCGACACCGTCGTAGCCGCTACCTGCCGGGCTCGATGACGGCGTTGAACACCGGAGGCGCATAGCCCGCCGGCTTGTCGCCGATGCCGAGTCCGGGGCTCACCACCCAGGACTGGTACTGCGGGGTGAACATCGGATAGGGCAGCCCGAGCCGCGGTGCGCTGGCCTCGTCGAGCCGGCGTCGAGCGTCGGCCGGGATCTCGAAGTCGAGCGCGCTGATGTTGCTGGCGAGCTGTTCGGGGCTGCTCGCCCCGATGATCACCGAGGCGACGGCGGGCTGGGTGGCCACCCAGTTGATCGCGACCTGCGCCATGCTGTGCCCCAACTCGGTGGCGACGCTCTCCAGCGCCTCGATGACCGTCCAGTCGGTGGGGCTGATCTCCCGGCCCGCGGCCTCCGGGTTCGTCAACCGGCCGGTCCCGCTCATGCCGCCACCGGTCCGCCGGTACTTGCCGCTGAGCAGGCCGCCACCGATCGGGCTCCACGCGGTGAGTCCCATCCCCAGGGTCTGGGCCATCGTCACGTACTCCGCCTCGATGTCCCGGCTGACCAGGGAGTACGGCAGCTGTACGTTGATCATCGGGGCCAGCCCGTGCGTTTCGGCGTAGCTCTGCGCCCGGGCGGCGTACCAGGCCGGTACGTCGGAGAGCCCGGCGTACCGGATCTTGCCGGCGCGCACCAGGTCGTCGAAGGTGTGCACGACCTCTTCGACCGGGGTGATCCGGTCCCAGGTGTGCAGCAGGTACAGATCGATGTAGTCGGTGTCGAGCCGGCGCAGCGACGCCTCCACGGCCCGCATGATGTGCTTACGACCGTTGCCGCTGGCGTTCGGGTCGGACGGGTCGACGGTGTTGGTGGCCTTGCTGGTGAGCACGAGCCGCTCGCGTACGCCGGCCCGCTTGATCAGCCGGCCGAGGATCTTCTCGCTCTCGCCGGCGGTGTAGAAGTCCGCCGTGTCGATGAAGTTCCCACCCGCTTCCAGGTACTGCCGGAAGATCGGCTCGGCTTCCTCCTCAATCTTGCCGTACGCGGCGTGGAACCCGTCCACGCCGAAGTTCATGGTGCCCAGCGCCAGCCGGCTCACCCGCAGGCCGGAGCGCCCGAGCAGGTAGTAGTGGTTCATCGTGGTGTCCTCCCGATCGCGCGTCGGCCCGGGCGGACCGCGCGTTCCCGACCTTTGCTCGCCAAAAATGGACCCACAAGTCCAAAACCGTGGGTAGTGTTGGACCCGCAGGTCCAGCACAGGAGGTGCGATGACACGGGCGTTGACCCGCAAGGGCGCGGCGACCCGGGCGCGGATCGTCGCCGGCGCGGCCGCCGAGATCCGCGAACGCGGCGTCGACGAGGTACGCCTCGAGGACGTGATGGCCCACACCGGCACCAGCAAGGGGCAGCTCTTCCACTACTTCCCGGACGGGAAGGAGGGGCTGCTGCTCGCGGTCGCCCAACACGAGGCCGACCAGGTGCTCATCGACCAGGAACCGATGCTCAGCAACCTGACGTCCTGGCCGGTCTGGCTCGCCTGGCGCGACCGACTGATCGAGCGCTACCTCGCCCAGGGGGTTAAGTGCCCGCTCAACGGTCTGCTCGGCCAGACCGGCCGGCGGGCGCCCGGCGCGCAGGCGATCGTGACCGGGCTCATGTGGCGCTGGCAGAAGGCGATCACCGAGGGCATCCGGAGCATGCAGTCCACCGGCGACATCGCCCCGGACGTCGACGCCGACCGCGCCGCCGCGGCGCTACTCGCCGGCATCCAGGGCGGCGTGCTGCTGCTGCTCTCCACCGGAAAGATCGACCATCTGGAAGCCGTCCTCGACCTCACCATCGACTCGCTGCGGGCAGGTGCCCAAACCGCCTGATCGCGTCAGGACCCGCCCGCCCGGTCGGCCGACACGCCCGAGCCCTCCCGCCAGCGGTGATCAAGAGGTTTGCGTCATCCCGCTCGGCGGGTCGTGACGCAAACCTCTTGATCACGCGGGTGGGGGGTGGGGGGGTGGGGGCAGCTTGTTGAGGCGGGCGAGGTTGGCGGTGGCGTTGCGGGCCACGGCGGCAGCGAGCGCGACGGTCGCCGGCTGGACTCCGTTCTGCTGCTCCGAGGCGGCGATTCGGACCGACTGCGTCAGGTGCGCCCGCAGGTGCCCGGCGAGCAGACGGTGAAGCGGCGCACCGCTGGCCCCCCGCAGCGCCGCCAACTGCTCGGCGGTGACCATGCCCGGCATGTCGTGTCCCTCGTGCGGATTGGTTGTTGGCGCGCCAGCCTCGGCCAGTAGCCGGTGGGCCCGGTCCAGGTCCGCGCGCTGGGTGGCCGCGACCCGGGCGGCCGTTGCCCGCCAGGCCGGGTCGGTGGTGCGTGCCGGCACCAGATCGAGTACGGGCAGCAGACGTTCGGCCATGGCGGCCGTCAGTTGCAGCCAGGCGATGTCGGTCGGGTTGAACGACCCCGCCGTACCCGGCGGTGTCGGCGCGGCCGTCGCCGGTGGCGCGGTCGCCGGTGGTGTGGCGGTGCGGGCCGCGTCCCGTGATCCGGCGCCGCAGCCGGCGACCAGCAGCACGACGACGAGCAGGGTGCGGGCTGTGGCCTGACGCATCCGACTCCCTTCCGCCCGGGGCGGCGGGCCCGTGACCGGACCCGCCGCCTGTGCGTCTGTCGCTCAGATCGGCCGACCGTCGTGACCGCACTTGATGACGGGACGGATGCAGTCCTGGACCCGACGGGCCAGCTCGGCCACCGGCCAGGCGTTGAAGAAGTCGCCGTGCATTGTGTAGCCCGGCCCGGAGGCCAGCCGGAACCGTGACGGATCGCCGGTGACCGGGTACCGCAGCACCTGGCGCAACTTCGGCACGGGCACCGGGTGAGTGCTGGGGCAGGCCTGGTTCACCGGGTACGCCAGGTGACTCTTGTGATCCGGCGAGTCGAGGTCCCGACCGTTCCAACACTGCGGGAAGTCCAGGTACGACTCCAACATCGTGCCGGACGGGCAGTTGACGAAGTCCTTCGACGGTGGCACGTGCCCGGCGTGCAGGCACGACCAGCGGGCGATGCTGTCGTTCGGCCCGGTGGCCTTCGCGTTGCCGGCGACGAGTCGCAGCCCCTGCGGAAACGGTTGGGTGTTCGCGACGACGTCGGCGCGTACGCCCTCACCCAGGTAGTAGAACGTGGCGATCGCCGGTTCCACCGCGACGTTGTCCCGGTACAGGGTCGGCACCCAGTACGACGAGACGTCCACCTGGGGATTGCAGGTGGTGGGGGAGCTGACCAGGTCGGGGAGGGTGGTGTTGGCGTTCGTCACCGTGCTGCCGAAGAAGCTGTGCATGTGCGAGGCCCCGGGCAGCCCGGGGAAGATGATCGGGTCGTCCGGCAGCCGGTGGCTGTAGGTGCAGTCGGCGGGGAACTCGGCGACCCGGATGACGTTGACGCCGAAGTCGGCGGCGGCTTCTCCGGGGGTGGCGGTGGCTCCTCCGGGGGCGGCGTCGGCCCGGTCGGTGGCGGAGACCAGGTACGTGCCGAGTAGCACCAGCAGACCGCCGATCGCCGTGGCGAGGCGCAGTCGGCGGGGGATGCGGGAGAGGGGTGCGGCCCTGTCCATCGTGACTCCTGTCGGGGGACGGGTCAGGGACAGCTCCGGCGCCGCCGCCGAAGACAGCGGAGTCTGTCCTGGCCAGACTGGTGGTGGCCGGTTGGGGCCATCGCGAGAGAGCGCTCTCAGTAGGTCAAGCGTCACCCCGATGTCGAAACTTGTCAATACGTGCCGCAATTGGTGGACATGACGCCGACGAAGGGACCGGCCCTGTGGTGGGTGACGACGAAGGGGCCGGGCCCCGGTGGGTGGCGACGAGGGAACCGGGCCCCGGTGGTGGGTTGAGCCCCTTGGCCGGCCGGCGGGGGACGCTTCGCGGCCAGCGCCGCCGCGCCGGCAGATCGGTTACGTGCCCGCCTCGCGACCACCCCTTGCGACCACCCCTCGCGACCACCCCGCAGAACGCGGGCTCGACCCCCGGCACCTTTGTTCGGCCCTTTGGAGCTGATGTCGTGAACGAATCACCCGCGCGGCTCGTCGCTCGTCGGCCATGGCTGATTCGCCTACGACATCAGCTCCAAAGGGCCCGTGACTCGGTCCGTGGGGGTGGGTCCGTGGCTCGGTCAGCGCGGTGGTCCCGGGCGGCGGGGCGGCGGCCTGGCGGAGCGGCCTGGCGGGGCGGTTTGGTGTGGCGGCTGGCGGCTGGCGGTGGGCTGGTCAGCTCGACTTGGTTCGTGTGGGCCGCGTGGGCAGTGACCCGGTCATGCCGAAGGGCCGGGCCCCGGTGGTGGGGTCCGGCCCTTTCGGTTGGTGTGTGGTGGTGCGGTTGTCAGCTGGTGGCGTAGCCGCGGGTGGCGATCCAGTCGGCGAGGTGTTCGACGCTGATCTGGTAGGCGGCCTGGTTGGGGTCGGCGGAGTCGGCGATGGTGACGGTGTTGCCGTTGTCGTGGTAGCCGACGACGCTGATGTAGTGCCCGCCTTCGTAGGAGTGGTTGACGCCGTTGGTGTCGGTGCTGGTGCCGGCGATGTTCGCGACCACGGCCCGCCCGTCGTCCACGGTGCGGACGATGTCGGTGCGCAGTTGGTCGGTCTGCTTCGCGTCGGCGTCCGGGGAGCTGATCTCGACGGAGTGGTAGGCGTCCGCCTTGCCGGTTTCCTTGTTCAGTACGGGGGTGATGTCGTTGATGGAGTTGGTGCCGGCCTCGGTGGTGCCCATCTCCTTGGCCATGTCGTCAACGTTGATGTCCTTGCCCTGCACGGACAGGGCGTTACGGGTCGCGGCGGGGCCGCAGTAGTAGAAGTTCGGTTGGGCTTCGTAGCGCACGCCCAGCTGACGCTCACCGTGACCCTTGCGGTCGGTCTGGGTCTGGGTGGTCGGCTTGGCGTCCGACATGGCGTAGGCGGCGGTGACGGGGCCGGCGATGGCGCCGCCGGTGAACGCGAGACCAGCAGCGGTCAGGGCGGTCTTACGGATCAGATCGGTACGCATGATGGCGTGCTCCTCTGCATCGGGGGATGCCCACACGAGGTCGGGGGTGTTGTCGTGCGGGGGGAAGTTCACGGCAACGCCGGCGATCCGCAGGGACCTGCTCGGGCGTCGCAGGGGATGTAACCGGGGCGGCCGGCCGGGTGTTCCCGGCGGCTGCCGCACCGGGCCGGGGGCCACGGTGATCTGCCAGGTATAACGACCCCGCCCGGCCGGCGATTCCACGCTGAGGGTGGCCCCGACCACCGGACAGCACCGCCGAAACCGGACAGCAGGCCCAGCTGACCCCGTGGCGAACCGAACATTCGGCCATCGCTGGGCCTTCGGCCTGATCCGGGGTGCAACCGGCGATCGGGGACGGGTGTCAGCCTTCGCGGCCGGGGAGCATCGCCAGGGCCTTCGAGCGCTGCGCGACGAGATCGTCGTATGTGCCGTCACGCTCGGCCCAACGGTGCATGAGAACACCCTTCACCAGGATCTCGTGCGGGGTGGGATTCGCCGAGAGCAGGTGCATGACCTCGGTGGCGAAGTCGTCGAGTGGCAGCGCGTGCGGGTTCACCTTCTCCTGGCCCGCGGTGGCGACGGCCGGGGGAACGAGCTCGACGACGCCGACCCCGGTGCCGTCGAGCTGCGCGCGCAGCGCCTCGGTGTAGGCGTGCACCGCGGCCTTGGAGGCGGCGTAGCTCGGCATGGGCGGAAACGGCAGGAAGGCGATGCCGGAGGTGACGGTGATGAAGGTGCCGGCGCCCCGACGAACCAGGTGCGGGGTGAAGGCGTCGATGACCCGGATGGTGCCGAGCAGGTTGGTGTCGATCGTCGCCTGCGCCGCCCCGAAGTGCTCCGGGTCGCGCAGGTCCTCCAGGAGCATGACACCCGACATCGTCACCACCGTGTCCAGCTCGGGGTAACGGGCCAGCACGGCATCCCGAACAGAGGCGACAGAGGCACCATCGGTGACGTCGATGCTGAACGTGCCGAAACCTTCCCCGGCGAGCTCCGAGAGTGCCTCGGGGCTGCGGCCGCCAACGGCCACGGTGCTGCCCGCCGCGGCGAACCGCCGGGCCAGCTCCCGCCCGATACCCGAGGTTCCGCCGACGATGAGAACGGTGCGGTTGGAGAGATCCACGAGATCTTCCCTTCAATTCAGAGGGCGCCGACGGTTGAATTCGCGGCGCAAACAGTGCTGCTCGCTGTCCTTCGAACAGGGCAACCACAGTCTTGACGCAGCTGGCTGGATGTGGCAGGGCCCCCGTTTGACCAGGTCCTACCAGGGCCCCTCTGCGGCACGCGCACCGCATTACGGTGGTGAACATGAGGGATGAGGAACCGGGCGACGGCCACCGGCTGGGTAGCTACCTTCGTGCCCGGCGCGAGTTGGTCTCACCGGCGCAGGTGGGCCTCCCGACCGGCGGTAAGCGCCGCGTGCCCGGCCTGCGACGTGAGGAAGTCGCCCTGCTCGCCGGCATCAGCCCCGACTACTACCTGCGCCTGGAGCGGGGCCGGGACAAGAACCCCTCACCACAGGTCCTCGAATCACTCGCGCGCGTCCTGCAACTCGATGACATCGAGCGGACGTATCTGCTCGACCTCGCCGCGGCGCGCCCCAGGGCGCCGCGCCGCAAACGGTCCGAGCACGTACCGGCGCGGGTCTACGAACTGCTCGCCCACCTGCAGATCCCCGCGTTCGTCGAAGGACGCGCGTTCGACGTGCTGGCTTCCAACCCGATGGCCGTCGCGCTGTCCCCGCGCCTGCGGCCGGGTCAGAACCGGCTTCGTTCGCTCCTGCTTGATCCCGAGGAACAAGCCTTCCACCAGGACTGGACGAAGGCCACCGCCGACTTCATCGCCACCCTCCGCACCACCATCGGCGACGACATCGACAACCCTCGGTTCGTCGAGCTGGTCGGAGAACTCGCCCTGTCCAGTCAACGGTTTCGCACCCTGTGGGCGCGGCACGATGTCCGCAGTCTCGACGGCGGCACGACCACGGTCCACCATCCCGTCGTCGGTGAACTGCGCCTGCACCGGGACAAACTCCCCATCGGCGACGTCATCCTCGTCGTCTACTACCCGGACAAGGACAGCGACAGCGACGAGAAGCTGCGGCTCCTGGCGGCACTCGCACAAACCGAGACCGCCGCCGGCCACGCACCGGTGGGGCAGCCCGACGCGTCGTCGGACCGCCCCACCCGTTCGCAGCGCTGATCAGAAGCCGAGTACGGCCCGCCCGCCGACCACCGGCAGTCGCAGCTCGCTGTCGTTCGGCGCGACCCGCAGTTCGGTGCCGCCCAACGGCAGCAGGGTGTACTCCTGGTCGCTGGAGAAGACGACCACGCCGATCCGGTGCCCAGCCGGGAAGACGTAGTCCTTCGGCTCCATGGTCCACCGGTAGTCGTACAGCTTGCCCTGCTTGACCGGTTCGGTGCGCGCGGCGCTCTTACGGTTCTGCGGGTCCATCCAGCCTCGCGTCACCACGGTCGGGGCGGCGGTCGAGCCGGCCGGGCCGTAGTCGACGAGGTACGCGGTGAGGTTCGCGTCCGGCTTGTTGTCGATCGCCATCCGCAGCCGCATCTCGGGCCGCCCGGAGATGCGCACGCTCCGCGTCAGCTCGGGGGAACGGTAGGCGAGCCGGTTGGCGCTGGCGGTGTCCGGGTTGGACACCAGGGTGTCCGGGTGGATGGTCCGGCCCTCGTCGACGAAGCTCTGCTCCACCTTGCCCTTGGGGGGCTTGCCGGTGGTGAGCGCGCCCGGCGTGGTGGCGTCGGTGGCCGCGAAGCGCAGGCCGACCTCCCGGGCGGCCGGGTCGGGCCAGTTGGCGTACGTGGTGTAGGCGCGGTCCTCGCGCTGGAGCACCGCCGTCGGCTCGTCCATGATGCCGTTGCGCACGTTCCACAGCCAGAAGTCGAACCAGCGGTTCTCGGTCTGCTTGTACGTCCACGTCCGGCCGTCCGGCAGGGTCACCGATGCGGTGTTGCCGGGGCCGCCGTGCCCGCCCTGGTGCAGCCAGATCTTGCGCGGTACGTCGCGCTTGGCGAGCTGGTCCCACCAGCCGGCGAAGTGCTCGGTCTTCACGTTCCAGTCGTTGAGGCCGTGGACGACGAAGACGCTGGCCTTGACGTCGCGGGCGTCGAGGTAGTCACGGTCCTGCCAGAACGTCGAGTAGTCGCCGGTGACCCGGTCCTGCTTCGCGGTGATGTCCGCGAGCTCGTCGGCGCAGGGCCCCTCGGCGCGTGCCTGCCCGGCGGTGTACTGGGCCAGGATGTCGAGGTCCTCGCCCTGGAACGTCCCGGGCGCGACGACCAGGCCGTTGGCCCGGTAGTAGTCGTACCAGCTGCTGATCGCGGAGACCGGGACGATGGTCTTGAGCCCCTTGACGCCGGTGGTGGCCACCTGGTTGGGCAGCGTCCCGTTGTAGGAGACACCGGTCATGCCGACCGCGCCGGTGCTCCAGCCGGCGGCGACCGGGGCGCCGTTCGCGTCGTACCCCTTCGCCCGGCCGTTGAGCCAGTCGATGACCGCCTTGGTGCCGAGCGTTTCGGCCTGGTCGCCGCTGGTCGGGCAGCCGTCCGAGTCGCCGGTGCCGACGCTCTGGCCGAGCACCACCGCGTACCCACGGGGCACGTAGTAGTCGTCCAGCGAGCCGGGCAGGTTGGCCTTCGCCTGGGCCCGCTGTGCGCCGGCGTCGAGTGCGCGACGGCCGGAGCGGTCGGTCAGGCCGTTCTGCGGCAGGTCGTCGACGAGCACGCTCGGGTACGGCACGTCACCCCAGGTGCCCTTGCGGTACGGGCTGTGCTCGAAGATGACCGGCACCTTGAAGCCCTGCGTGGCGGTCTCCCGGGGGCGGGAGATGTCGATCGCCACCCGGTCGGGTCGACCGTCGTGGTCGGTGTCCACCGGGGTCTGGACGAACACCCGCTCCTCGATCGCGTCGGCGAGCGAGAACACCGGTTGGGTCATGCCGTCGCTGACCACGATGCCGGTGGGCGTGGTGGGCGAGGGCGGAGCCGCAGCCGCTGGTGGGGCTGCGCTGAGGACCAGGGCGCCGGCTACGCCGACGCTCAGGAGTGCCGGATGACGGGGTCGACGCATGCGCGTCTCCCTTCGGTTGGGCTGGTTGCCGGGGGTCGGCAGGGGTCGATCTCGAAGATCCATTCGTCGACATGCTAGGTCGACGGCGGCGTCCCGTCGATCCCTTCGGATGTCCATGGTGGCCGGTCAGGGAGTCGGTGGCGTCACCGCGATGATCAGGTGGGCGGGCTGGTCGCTGGCGTTGCGGTAAAGGTGTGCCAGGCGGGAGTCGAAGGTGACCGACTCGCCGGCGGTGAGGGTGTACGACTCGCCGCCGATTTCGGCGACGACCGCGCCGGTGATGACGATCGCGCATTCGGTCGACGGGTGCGCCCACGGCTCCGCCGAGCTGGCGTCGCCGGGCGCGAGGTGGGCTTGGAGCACCTCCAGGTCGCCACGGCCGGGGGTGAGTCGTTCGTAGGTGATCTGGCCGGGTGGTGCGGCCAGCCTGGTCCGCGCGCCGACGCGGCTGACGTGCACGGGTGGCGCCTCGGGCTCGGAGAACAGCTCCGCGATCGAGGTGTCGAAGACCTGGGCGAGTTTCCGCAGGGTGGACAGGCTGGGGTCGGTCGCGCCGTTCTCGATCTGGCTGAGCAGGGCGGGGGACACGTCGGCGGCTGTGGCGAGCTGACGCAGCGTGAGGGAGTGCTGCTGACGCAGGTCGCGGAGTCGGTCACCGAGCATGGGTCCTCGTTCCAGAACAGTGTGGCTGAATCTTGATTGACCAAACTATACGGCCCTGTTTAGGATCACTAAACATCAGGCGGCAATGTTCGAAGTAAGTGAACATGCCGTGGAAGGCGTAGGCCGGACGCCTCACCGTCCGGCCTACATCCAACCCCGATACGACTCCCCCGAGAAGCCCGCGACACCGTCATCGCATCGGCCCGGCCGCTGCGTGGCGTCGCCCGCCGGGCGTCGACACCCCGCGGATCCCGCCCGGCGGGCCGCGCGATACGAAGGTAGGAACAGCATGTCGGTGTCCCGCCGCCGGCTCCTCGCCGGAGCGTCCGCTCTGGCGACGCTGGCCGTCCTCTCCGTCAGCGCCTGTAGCGCGGGCGGCAGTGGTGGAAACGCGAACGGTGCGGCCAAGACCCTCACCGTGAACACCTCGTTCGTGCTCAAGACCCTCGACCCCGGCCGGGTCTACGAGGCAACCGGCCTGACCGCCGTGCACGCCCTCTACGACACCCTGCTCACCTTCAAGGGTTCGGACGTGAGCAAGCCGGTCCCCGCGCTGGCCGAGTCGTACCAGGCGTCGGCGGACGCCACCACGTTCACCTTCAAGCTCCGCCAGGGCGTCACGTTCGCCGACGGCAGCCCGCTCACGGCCGACGACGTCGTCTTCTCGCTCAACCGCCTGAAGAACATCAAGGCCAGCCCCGCGGTCACCGTCAGCGGCCTGACCGTGACCAAGACCGACGACAGCACCGTGGTGGTCACCTCGGCCGCCCCCGATCCGAACATCCCGGTGGTGCTGTCGATGCCGTCGACCGCGGTGCTCAACTCCAAGGTCGCCAAGGAGCACGGCGCCCGCGACGGCGCCGACGCCGCCCAGGGCGACACCGCCCAGCAGTACCTGGACACGAACTCCGTCGGCAGTGGGCCGTACGTGCTGAAGTCCTACGACCCCTCGTCGCAGGTGGTGCTGGAGGCGAACCCGACGTACTGGGGCCCGAAACCGCAGTTCTCCCGGGTGGTGCTGCGCAACATGGATGTGCAGACCCAGAAGCTGACCATGCAGCGGGCCGAGGCCGCCGAGATCTCCCTCGACATCTCCGGCAAGCTCCTCGACGGACTGTCCGGCAGCCTGCAAACCTCCGGCGTGCAGGACACCGTCTACTTCCTCTTCCTCAACGCCGACCCGGGCGTCTCGGCGGTCACCGCGAACCCGAAGTTCAACCAGGCCCTGCGTGCCGCCATCGACTACCAGGGGATCGCCGCCCTGTACGGCAAGGGCGCCGCCCCCGGCGCCGGGCTGGTCGCGCCCGCCTTCCCGGGCGCGCTGCCGGCCGGCGAGGAGTCCAAGCGGGACGTGGCCAGGGCCAAGGCGCTGCTCGCCGAGGGCGGCCTGACCAACCCGACGGTGAAGTTCACCTACCCGGCCATCACCTACAAGGGTGTCGACCTCGGCACGGTGGCCACCAAGGTGCAGGGCGACGCCGCCGAGGCCGGCATCAAGCTGGAGCTGAACCCGCAGCCGCTGACCACCTTCCTCGACGAGATGCGCGGCGGGAAGTCACCCCTCGGATTCACCCCGCAGAGCCTGAACTACCCGGTCGCCGACTCGCTGATCAACAACATGGCGCCGGGGCAGGCGACCGCGCTGCGCTCCGGTTGGACGGTCGAGCGGGCCGACCCGGCCGTCGTGGCCGCCGGCAAGAAGGTCACCGCGACGCTCGACCTGGCCGGGCGGGCCACCGCCATGCAGGAGTGGCAGCGCCTGATGAACGCGTCCTCGCCGTACCTCGTGCTGGCCAGCAACTCCTCCATCGTCGTGGCGACCGCCGACCTGACCGGGGCGGACTACACCGCCGCCGGTTGGCAGGTGGACGTCGCCGCGGTCGGCCGCAAGTAGTCGGCGACCACATGACGACAGTCCACGACGGTGAGCCGGGCGCGGTCGCCACGACCGCGTCCCGGCCCCGGGGTGCCCACCCGCTGCTGACCTTCCTGGCCAAGCGGGTGGCCGTCACCGCCGGCCTGCTGCTGGGCGTCACGGTGGTGACGTTCGGTCTGGTCAACGTGGTCCCCGGTGACCCGGTGACCGCCAACCTCTCCGACCAGGCGCTCAACGACCCCGCCGCGGTGGCCGCGTTCCGCGAGAAGTGGGGCCTGGACCAGCCGCTCTGGGCCCAGTACCTGCACTACCTGGGCAACCTGCTGCATGGCGACCTGGGCCACTCCCAGCAGACCAGCCGAGCCGTCCTGGACGACCTGCTGCACTACGTGCCGGCGACCCTGGAGCTGGCCCTTCCGAGCATGGTGCTGGCGTTGCTCATCGGCACCGGGATCGGCATGCTCGCGGCGGTCCGTAACGGCCGGCTCACCGACCAGCTCGTCCGGGTCGGTGCCCTGCTCGGGCTCTCCACCCCGCCGTTCTGGCTGTCCCTGGTGGTGCTCTACGTCTTCTTCTACCAGTTGGGGCTGGCGCCCAGCGGCGGGCGGCTCTCCACCGACTTCAGCCCGCCACCCACCGTCACCGGCATGTACACGGTCGACGGTGCGTTGGCCGGGCAGTGGGATCTCGCCTGGGACGCCGCCCAGCACCTGTCCCTTCCGGTGCTCGTGCTGACCTCGCTGACCGTGGCGATGCTGGTCCGGTTCGTCCGCTCGGCGATGCTCGAGGTGCTCCAGCAGGACTACATCCGGGCCGCGTACGCCAAGGGTCTGCCGACCCGGGTGGTGCTGCGCCGGCACCTGCTGCGCGCCGGCCTCGTCCCGGTGGTCACCGTCTCCGGCCTGGCGTTCGCCTCGCTGCTGTCCGGGACGGTGCTGGTCGAGAGCATCTTCGGCTGGCCCGGCGTCGGCCAGTACGCGTACCGCAGCGCCACGGCGCTGGACCTGCCCGCGATCCTCGGCGTCAGCCTGTTCGTGGCGCTGGTCTACACGCTGGTCAACCTGACCGTCGACCTGCTGTACGGGCTCATCGATCCGAGGATCCGGTTGTCATGACGGCACTTGCAGACCCGAAGGCGCAGCGGGCCCTGGGCCGACGCCGTTGGCTCGGCCGACTGCGCGGCGGCTCGGCCGGCAGACCGGTCTGGCGTCAACCGATCACCGTGGCGGCGTTGACCATCCTCGGTGGATGGTTGCTGCTGGCGTTGCTCGCCGACGTTCTCGCACCGTACGACCCGTTGGCGCAGAGCCCCGACGCGTACGCGTCGCCCTCCGGGGCGCACTGGTTCGGCACCGACTCCCTCGGTCGGGACATCCTCAGCCGGGTCGTGCACGGTGCCCGCCTGTCCATCCCGCTGGCCCTGGCCATCGTCGCGCTGGCCCTGCTGGTCGGCGGGCTGCTCGGGCTGGTCGCCGGATACGTCGGCCGGTTCGTCGACGAGGCGCTGATGCGCCTGACCGACCTGGTGTTCGCGTTCCCGCAGATCATCCTGGCCATGGCGGTGACGGCGGCGTTCGGCCCGAACACCCGCAACGCGGTGCTGGCCCTGGTCATCGTCTCCTGGCCGGTCTACGCCCGGGTGATCCGCAGCGCCGTGCTGAGCATGCGCGGCGACGACTACCTCAACGCCGCCCGCCTGCTCGGCGTCGGGCCGATCCGCGCGTTGCGCCGCGACGTGCTGCCCAACAGCATCGGCCCGGCGATCGTGCTGGCCACCCTGGAGTTGGGCAACGCGGTGCTGCTGCTCGCCGCGCTGTCGTTCCTCGGTCTGGGCCCCCGCCCGCCGGCCGCCGAGTGGGGCTCGATGGTGGCCCTCGGCGCGCAGGACCTGTCGATGTGGTGGGTCAGCGTGTTTCCCGGCCTGGCCATTCTGACCGTGGTGATGGCGTTCAACGTGCTCGGCGACGCGCTGCGTGACCGGCTCGACCCCCGCTACTCGAAGGGACGCTGAGGTGGCACCGCTGCTCGACGTCGACTCCCTGGCCGTCACCCTGCCCTCACCGCGTGGCCCGCTGCCGATCCTGCACGACGTGTCGTTGACCGTCGACGAGGGCGAACTGGTCGGTATCGCGGGGGAGAGCGGCTGCGGCAAGAGCCTCACCGCGCAGACCCTGCTCGGGCTGCTGCCCCCGGGTGCGACGGTCACCGGTTCGGCCCGGTACGCCGGCACCGAGCTGCTGAGCCTGGACTCCCGGGGCTGGCAGCGGGTGCGCGGCGCCGGCATCGCGATGGTGTTCCAGGACCCGAGCGCCGCGCTGCACCCGATGCTCACCGTCGGCCGGCAGCTCACCGAACACATGCGGGTGCACCTGCGGATGGACCGCCGAGCCGCCGACCGGCGCGCGGTGGAGCTGCTCGATCAGGTCCGCATTCCGGACCCGGAGCGGGCGCTGCGCGCGTACCCGCACCAGTTCTCCGGCGGGATGCGGCAACGGGTGGCCATCGCCATCGCCCTGGCCGCCCGGCCCCGACTGCTGATCGCCGACGAACCGACGACCGCCCTCGACGTCACCGTGCAGGCCGGCATCCTCGCCCTGCTGGAACGACTGCGCGCCGAGACCGGGTTGGCCGTCGCGTTCATCACCCACGACCTCGGCGTGCTCAGCGCCCTCACCACCCGTGGGTACATCTTCTACGCCGGGCGGGTCGTCGAGACCGGGCCGACGGGAGCGCTGCTCACCGCACCCACACACCCGTACACGGCCGCGTTGCTCGGCGCCCGACCGCACGGCACCCAGACCGGTGGCACGTTGCGGCCCATCCCGGGCGCTCCGCCGGCACCCGGCGAGGCACCGCCGGGCTGCCCGTTCCAACCCCGGTGCGGGTACGCCGAACCGTCCTGCGGCACCGCCCCACCCCCGCTCACCCCCGCCGGTACGGACCGGTCGGTGGCCTGTGTGGTCCGTCCGCACCTGGAGGTGGCCGCATGACCGCGAGCGCGCCGGCACGGCTCTCCTTCACCGACGTCGAGGTCGAGTACCGCTCCCGCGGACGCGGTCGGGTACGGGCGGTCGCCGGGGTCAGCCTGGAGGTGTCGCCCGGTCAGATCGTCGGGTTGGTCGGCGAGTCCGGGTGCGGCAAGTCCTCGTTGGCCCGCGTCGCGGTCGGTCTCAGCGCACCGAGCGCCGGCACCGTCCGGTACGCCGACCGGCCGGTCACCCCGCTGGGTTGGCGGCCCCGCTCCGGCGCCGAGGTCGCCCTCCAGATGGTCTTCCAGAATCCGTACGCCTCGCTGAACCCCCGGCGCACCATCGGCTCCCAACTCCTCGACGGCGTGCCGGCGGCGGTCACCGGGGCGGCCCGCCGGGCCCGGGTGCACGAGCTGCTCGACCGGGTGGCCATGCCGGCCAGCGCCGCCCAGCGGTACCCGCACCAGTTCTCCGGCGGTCAGCGTCAGCGCCTGGCGATCGCCCGCGCGCTCGCCCCGGAACCCCGGATGATCATCGCGGACGAACCGGTCACCGCGTTGGACGCCTCGTCCCAGGCCCAGGTGGTCAACCTGCTCGTCGGGCTGGTGCGCGACCTCGACATGGGCATGCTCTTCATCTCCCACGACCTGGCGCTGGTGCACGAGATCGCCGACGTGACCGCCGTGATGTACCTGGGTCGGATCGTCGAGGCGGCACCCACCCGTGAGCTGTGGCGCGAGCCCCGGCACCCGTACACCCGGGCGCTGATCGACGCGGTGCCGCAGATCGGGCCCACCCCACGCCTGCCCGCCATCCTCGCCGGGGAGGTGCCCGACCCGGCCAACGCGCCCACCGGGTGCCGTTTCCGGCCGCGCTGCCCGCACGCGTTCGCGCGCTGCGGGGACCAGCCGCCCACCGTCGACCTGGGCGGCCGCAGCGTCGCCTGCTGGCTCACCGACTCCGCCACGGCCCCGACCGTGGCGCGCTCACGCTGAGGACGCCCCAATGCGCATGCCCACCGAACAGGTCCTGGTCAACCTCGCCCTCTACGACGGTGTCCAGGACACCCTCCAACCGGATCGCGGCATCTGGATCGACGCCGACGGGATGATCCGTGCCGTCGGCCAGGTCGACGACGTCCTCGCCGAGGCCGGCGACGCCCGGGTGGTCGACCTGGGCGGCGAGCACGTCATGCCGGGTCTGACCAACATGCACGTCCACCTCTCGCTGGGGCTGCCCGGCCACCTCGCCGACACGGTCCACGGCGCGAACCTGGCCGAGCTGGTGCTGTTGATGGCCGACTCGGCGCGGCGCACCCTGCACTCCGGTGTCACCACCGCCCGACTCGTCGGGGAGAGCCGGTACGCGGACTTCGCCCTGCGCAAGGGAATCGAGGCCGGCGCGGTCGACGGCCCGCGCATCTTCACGGCGGGGCACGCGCTCTGCTGCACCGGCGGGCACGGTTGGGAGGCCGACGCGCTGGAGGCCGACGGGGCGGACGGGTTCCGCCGGGTCACCCGCGAACAGCTGCGCGCCGGCGCCGACCTGATCAAGGTCTGCATCTCCGGGGGGATCGCCGGCCAGCACGAGGCGATCGACACCCCGCAACTGCTCGACGACGAGATGGCCGCCGTCATCCGGGTCGCCCACGACTGGGGACGCAAGGTCACCGCCCACGCCGGCCCGGCCGACTCGGTCCGTCGTGCCGTGGAGCTGGGTCTCGACTGCGTCGAGCACGGGTACGAGCTGACCGACGACGTGACGCGGCTGATGGCCGAGCGGGGCGTCTGGTACGTGCCGACGATCGTGGTGAGCCGGTGCGAGCAGTTCTTCCGTGACTCGGGGGTGCCCGGTTGGCTGATGGATCGGGCCCTCGCGGCCGGGCCCCGGCACTGGGAGAGCCTTCAGCACGCCATCCGTAACGGGGTGCCGATCGCCCTGGGCAGCGACATGCCCCCGCACGCCGGCTACGACGAGACCACCGCGACCATCCGCGAACTGGAGTTCATGGTGGACGCGGGCATGCCCGTCGCGGACGCGCTCAAGGCCGCCACCACCCGCCCCGCCCAGTGGCTGGGTCGTGCCGACACCCTCGGCACCGTCGAGGCCGGCAAGCACGCCGACCTGCTGGTGCTCCGCGACGACCCGACCCGCTCGGTGTCCGCCTTGCGCACCCTGCACGCCGTACTCAAGGGCGGGGTGGCGTACCGCGACGACCGCGGCCGGTTCGGCGTACCGCGATGACCAGCATCACCGAGGTCGCCGACGGGTACCTCGACGCGTTGGCGGAGCTGGACCCGCAGGCGGCCGAAGCGGTGGGGCGTACACCTGGATCGCACGTCCCGGACCTCTCACCCGACGGGTTCGACGCCCGGGCGGAGCTGGCCCGACGCACCGCGACGGCCGCCGCCGTGGCGACCACAAACGACCCCGGCGAGCGGTCCCTCGCCGGCGCTCTGCGCGACCGGCTGGCCAGCGAGGTCGACCTGTACGACGCGGGGTTCACCACCCGACTGCTCGCCCCGCTGGCCACGCCGGTGCACCTGCTCCGGCAGATCTTCGACAACCTGCCCCGCAACACCGAGGGGGACTGGGCGGTGGTCGCCGACCACCTGCGCCAGGTGCCCGACGCCCTCGACCGGTACGCCGCGACGCTGCGCCGCTCGGCGCAGCGGGGACAGCTGGTGGCCCGCCGCCAGGTGCTGGTGGTCGCCGACCAGTGCACGGCCTGGACCACCGCCGACTTCTACGGGCGGTTGGTGGACGCCTATCCCGGTGGCCCGCTCGCCGCGCGGCTGCACCGGGGCGCGCAGCTGGCGACCGCCGCCACCGCCGGTTTCGCCGCGTTCCTCCGGGCCGACCTGGCACCCGTCGCGTCCGACGTCGACGGTGTCGGCGCGGACCTGTACCGGGTCACCGCCCGCAGCTTCCTCGGTGCCACCGTCGACCTCGACGAGGTGTACGCGTACGGCTGGGCGGAGTTGGACCGCACCGCCACCGAGCTGCGGACCGTCGCGGCCGAGCTGGGCCACCCGCGGGTGGAGTCCGCGCGGGCGGCCCTGGACGCCGACCCGACCGGCCGGGTGTCCGCCGGCCCGGCCCTGGAGGAGTGGCTGCGCCAGCGCACCGAGCAGCTGACCGACGCGCTCGACGGCACCCACTTCGACATCCCGGCCGTCCTGCGGCGGGTGGTGTGCCGGATCAGCCCCGCCACCTCCGGAGTCATGTACTACACGCCGCCCGACCCGGCGTTGACGCGCCCCGGCGCGATCTGGTGGTCGGTGCCCTCGGGTGAGTCGACGGTGCCGGTGTGGCGGCACGTGGGCACGCTGTGCCACGAAGGGCTGCCCGGCCACCACCTCCAGCACGCCGTCACCCTCACCACCGGCGCCCTGCACCCGTGGCAGCGCAACCTCTGCCAGGTGCACGGGTACGCCGAGGGGTGGGCGCACTACGCCGAGCGTCTCGCCGACGAGGTCGGCCTGTACACCGACCCCGCCGAGCGGCTCGGCATGCTCGACGGTCAGATGTGGCGGGCCGCCCGGGTGGTCATCGACCTGGGTCTGCACCTCGGGTTGCCGATCCCGGCCGGCAACGGTTTCACCGCGGCACGGCGGTGGACGCCCGCCCTCGCGGTGGACGTCCTCACCCGCGTCGCCGGTCTGGACGCCGAGACCGCGCACTTCGAGGTCGACCGCTATCTGGGCTGGCCGGCGCAGGCCCTGGCCTTCAAGGTCGGCGCGCGGCTGTGGCAGCAGGCCCGTCGGGACGCCGAGCGACGCGAGGGCGCGGCGTTCGACCGGAAACGTTTCCACCACACCGCGTTGGCGCTCGGACCCATGGGACTGGATCCGCTGCGCGCCCGCCTGGCAGATCTGCCCTGACCGCCCGTACCGCCGCACCCCGATCGGAAGTGACCGCCGATGAGCGATGAGCTCGCCACCACCATCACCGACCTGTACCGGTCCCTCGGCGACCGGCCCGCCTTCGACGCGCACCTGCACCCCGACCTGACTTTCTGGGAGTCCGACGCCGATGGCCTGCTGTCCGGCCTGGGGGCGTTGGACGACCTGCGGGACCGGCGGGCGACCCGGGCGACGGGGTCGGCGCCGATCTCGGTGGCGCCGGAACACCTGCACACCGACGCCTGGGGCGACACCGGTCTGGTCCGCTACGTGCTGCGGGCCCGCTTCGCCGACGCCCGGCCGGACGAGTGTTTCCGGGTGACCGACGTGCTGCGCCGCGAGGATGGCTCCTGGCGGATCGTGCACCACCACGCCGAGGCGGTGCGATGAGCGCCGAGGAACCCACCACCGACCTCTACGACCTGCGTGTCGTGGTGGAGCGGATCGAGGGCCGTTCGGTGTGCGGCCTGGAGCCGGGCGACCACTTCGACGTGACCGGTTCCAACCGGCTCAGCATCCCCGCCGGCAAGCACTTCTGCCTGTACGCCCTGGCGGCGTGCCTGCCGCTGCTTCCGGCCAAACAGCGGGCGTTGGCCGAGGGCGACTGGATGGCCCAGGACAGCCATGTGGCCTGCCCGGACCCGGAGGAGCGGCTCATCATGCGCATCGAACGGGCCGGCCTCCAGCGCATTCCCACCGAGGAGTTGACATGAGCGCTGGGCTGGTCGGCATCGGCCTGCAGTCCGACAAGTCCGCCGACGAGTACGCGGAGCTGGCCGAGCTGACCGAGCGGCACGGCTTCGACGTGCTGTCGGTCTTCGGGGACCTGATGTACCAACCGCCGGTCTTCCCGCTGCTGGTGGCGGCCCGGCACACCCGGCGGATCCGGCTGGGCGCGGCGTGTCTCAACCCGTTCACCATGCACCCGGTGGAGGTCGCCGGTCAGGTGGCCGCGCTGGATCTGGCCTCGGGGGGTCGGGCCTACCTGGGTCTGGCCCGGGGCACCTGGCTCGACGAGATCGGTGTGCCGCAGGTCCGTCCCATCCGGCGCATCGTCGAGACGGTCGCCGTCGTTCGGTTGCTGCTGGCCGGCGACGACAGCGGTTTCCAGGGCGGGGAGTTCACCGTGGCGCCGGGCACGTCGCTGCGGTACACCCCGGCGCGCGCCGACGTGCCGGTCCTGGTCGGCACCTGGGGACGGCAGACCGCGCGGGCGGCGGCGGGGTTCGCCGGCGAGGTCAAGGTCGGCGGGTCGGCCAACCCGGCGATGGCCCGGATGATGCTCGCCTGGCTGGACGACGCGGCGGTGGCGCACCCCGACCGCACGGGTGTCGTGCTCGGCGCGGTCACCGTCGTCGACGAGGACGGTGTGCTGGCCCGCCGGGTGGCGCGCCGGGAGGTGGCCATGTATCTGGCGGTGGTCGCCGCCCTCGATCCGACGATCGAGGTGGACCCGGAGCTGCTGGCCCGGATCCAGCAGCACGTCGCCCGCCGGGAGGACGACCTCGCCGGCGCGCTCATCGGCGATGACCTGCTCGACCTGTTCGCCTTCTCCGGTACGCCCGAGCAGGTCGCGGGGCAGGCCGCGGCCGTGTTCGACGCGGGGGCGAGTCGGGTGGAGTTCGGCACCCCGCACGGGTTGACGCCGTACGGCGGGATCGATCTGCTCGGCCGGCGGGTGCTCCCGTTGTTACGGGCGTGAACCCCGGGTGCCGGTCACTGGCCCTCCCAGACCGCCTTCGCCCCGGAGTCGCCGGTGCGGAATACGTAGTAGACGGCGACGCCGGCGGCCACCACCGACAACACCTGCAACGCCAGGGTCAGCGGACGACCGGGCCGCCGAGCCGTGCTGGTCCCGGCGGACCCCGGTGCCACGAACCAGACCAGTGCCAGCGCGACGACCGCCAACCCGATCGTCGCGTAGAGCGTGATGTCGCCGAAGTCCTGATGCGCCTGGAGCTTCGGGAGGAACTCGGGGGTGACCCGGTTGGCCGCCTGCATGCGTTCGAGGAAGGCGTCGCCGGAGAGCTTCGTCAGCAGGGCGGCGACCGGCGCGCCCACCGCGAGCAAACCCAGCACCCAGCGGGTGTGCGGGCGGATCGGCGCGACGAGCGCGTAACCGACCGTCAGCAGGGCCAGCAGCGGCACGAACACGACCGCGGCGTGCAGCAGCAGAGGGTGGGCGGGGATGCCCATGAACTCCTCGAACATCCGCGTCTCCTCCGGTGAGATCAGCTGGACGTTGATCGTCCACAGAGGGACGTTATCGGTACCGGGCGAGCGTGTCATCCCCGCCGATGTGTCTGAACGCGCCGCCCTGGCGTGGGCGGCGCGCCGGCCGAATCAGGCTCAGGTCGTCGCCGCCCGGACACCGAGGCCGACCAGGATCACGCCGGTCAGCCGATCGAGCATTCGCCGCACCGCCGCGGTGCGCAGCAGCCGGGCGGCGGCACCGGAGACCGCGGTCCAGCCAGCGAGCCAGCAGGTGTGCAGCGCGGCGTGCGCCGTGGCGAGGAGCAGCATCGGCACCAGCACCGGTCGACCCGGTTCGAGGAACTGCGGCGCCAGGGTGAGGTAGATGGCCGCGGCCTTGGGGTTCAGGACGTTGCCGAGCAGCCCCTGCAGGTACGGGTGGTCCACCCGCCAGGGCAGCCTCCGGGGGCGGACCGTCGGTCGCTGCCCGGCCCCCGTCCGACGGCGGGACGCGGACCAGAGCAGCCAGAGCCCCAGCCCGACCAGGTAGGCGGCACCGACGAGCTTGACCACCCAGAACGCCTGCGACGAGCGGAGCACCAGTGCGGCCAGCCCGACAGCGGCCAGGGTGGCGTGCACGTAGAGCCCGGTCACCGTACCCAGGATCACCCACCAGCCCTGCCGTCGTCCGCCGGTGGCGACCCGCGAGACGACCAGGGTCAGGCTCGCGCCCGGCGTGGCGGTGATCGGCGCGACGGCGATCAGGAAGCCGAGCACCGCGACTCCGTGCATGCTCAGACCACCACCCGGTAGTGGGTGGTGAGCAGTCCGGCGTCGTCGTACACGTGGAACGCGACGCCGGGCGGCTGGGTCTGGGTGGTCAACGCGCCCTCACCCTCCCAGGGCATCCGCAGGGTGGAGACCACCCCCGGCGCGATCCGCAGTGGACGGCCCGCGAAGGTGCTCGCGGCGGCGGTGTGGAAATGCCCGGTCAGCACGGCGACGACCGGTGGGTGGGCGGCGACGAGCGCGGCCAGCGGGTCGGCCGGCAGAAGGCGCATCGGGTCGATGACCGGGTGGTGCAAAATCACCGGCGGGTGATGCAGGGCGATGAACGTCGGCGTCCCGGCCGGCACCGAAGCCAACTCGTCCGCGAGCCAGGCCATGGTCTCCTCGTCCAGGTGGCCCTCGTCCGCACCGGGCACGGAGGAGTCGGCGAGGAGGAAGACCGCCCCCGCCACGTCGTGGCGGGTGTTGATCGGGCCGGTGCCGCCGTGGTCGGCACCGAGCAGACCCTTGCGGTACGCGTCGCGCACATCGTGGTTGCCGGGGCAGACCATGACCGGCAGCGGGGAGTCGAAGAGCTTCGCGGCGATCTCGTACTCGGCCACCTCGCCGTGGTCGGCGATGTCCCCGGTGATCAGGATCGCGTCGACCGGTCGGGGCAGGCTGTGCAGGTAGTCCATGACCCGGGCGGTCCGCTCGGCCGATCGGGGGTGGCTGTCGAGGTGGGTGTCACTGAGATGCGCGATGACCAACATGGGCGCCCACTAATGGTTGTAAAGGAACGAGGCATTAGGGAAGCTACTCTTGGCAGCATCGGCCGCACAACTCGGCGCAGGAGGGGACCGATGTCAACGCAGCTCGCGCTCGCCCTGGTCAGCACCGTTCGGCACGACGGCAACGGCGGCGTCGCCGACGACCTCGACGACCTGGCCGGCCTGACCACCTGGCTCCACGAGCAGGCGGAGCCACTGCGGGAGTACGTCGGCGACCTCGACCTGGTCGCCAGCGCCGCCGACGAGCGGACCCGGCTCGACGTGGTGGCGGTGCGCCGCGCCGCGCGGAGCCTCTTCGCCGTGGCGGTCCGCCCAGGCCCGCCGAGCCGGGCCGACTCGGCCTCGCTGCTCTCCTGCCAGGAGGCGGTCGCCCAGCTCAACCAGGCCGCCGGGGCGTTGCCGGTCCGGCCGGTGCTGAACTGGGCGCAGGGGACCACGCCCTCGCTCGCCTGGCGTGGCGAGGCGGCGGCCGACGCGCGGCTCGCGATCACCGCCGGGTTGGCGCGGGCGGTCATCGAACTCCTCGCCAGCCCGACCCGCGACCTGTTGCGCGCCTGCCCCGCACCCCGCTGTGTGCGCTACTTCGTCAAGGACCACCCGCGGCAGGAATGGTGCAAGCCATCCTGCGGCAACCGGGCCCGGGTCGCCCGCCACTACCAACGCCACACCACAGCGCGGTAGCCGCCACCCTCAGCCGCGGGAACGCGGCAGGCAGTCCTTCTTGTACTTCAGGCCCGACCCACACCAGCAGGGGTCGTTGCGCTCCGGAGGCCAGGCGATCCGTGCGCTGGGCCGCGCCGACACCTCGGCCGCGTAGCCCGCCCGGACCGCTGTGTCGGCCGGATCGCCGCCCCGTCGACCGGCGAACGCGGTCAACCCGGCGACTGTCGCGCCGAACACACCCAACCCGGCCTGACCGGCGCTGCGCAGCCGAACCAGCTCGGTCTCCAGCCGGCCCCGGTGCGCGTCCCAGTCCGGCCCGTACACCTCGGTGAGAGCGGGATGCTCGGCGAGCAGGCGATCGAACTCGGCCCGCGGCCAGAAGAGCAGATCCGACTCGGCGTCTCTGCGCTCCCCGGCCCGACGCACGAGCTGGGTCTCCAGCCGGTCCGCCAGGTCGTCCTGCCGGTCGTGCGGCAGGTTGAGGTTGCGGCGTACCCGATGCCGTTGCTGCAGCAGGAAGAAGGCGACGCCGGGCGCGTCCGGCGGGCCGAGATCGACGACCGGGTCGATGGTGGTGCTGGCCGCCCCGGACGCTCCGGTCGCACGCTCGCTGAGCAGGGTGTCGACCGCCTCGCTCAGCCACGTCTCGGCGAGCGCCGAACGCCCACCGACGTCCAGCGCGGCACTGACGTAGGCGGGGGCGTCGGGCTGGACGGACAGCAGGGGCCGTAGCGCGGTCAGCTCCGCCATCGCCTCGTCGTCGCGACCGCCGGCCCGGAACAGGGCCCGGGCCCGCAGCGCGCGGGCGAACCCGGCGCGCGGATCATCTGCGGACGGGTACGCCGCCAGCGCCTGCTCCGCGTACCGCAGCGCGGCCTCGGGCCGGGCCCGGATCTCGGCGATCTCGGCGGCGAGGGTCAACGCGTCGCCGGCGTCGTCCGGATCCTCCAGTCGGCCCTGCTCGGCCGCCTCGGCAAGATCGGCGGCGACGCCGAGCGGATTGGCGGTCCCGAGCGCCGAGCGGCGAAGTTCGGCGAGGTCAGACTTGGTGAGTACGTCTTTCGTCGGCACGATCTCACGGTACGTCGCGGGGCTCCCGGCCTGCCGGCAGATCGCCTTTACGCAGCTCTCCTGCCCCCGTGCGCAACCCTCCCGGCCCGCCGGAGCCGCGACAGCGCCGTCGCCGCGCATTTATCCGCAGTGACTGACGTCTATTCTAAATAGTCTGACGACATGTGCCTATTCGGGGTTCTGGGCAGGCAGTGGCGGTGGGCTTTGGCGCTTCCGGGCAATCGGGGGCTGTTACGTCAGGTGATGGCGTGTATTGCTCGCGTCGGCGCTGCGCCCAGGGCGGGCCGTTGCATCGACGCATTGAACTGCTAATACATAGATGGTTGCCTACAGCAACGAGCAGGGGTGGGTCGCACTGGTCACTGTCAGTGATCACTCGAATGCCGGTCGCCTCGTGGTGGGAATCGACATCCGGTCGCCCGAACGACTGGATAAACGGTCGTTCAGGAAACAAGCCTGTTACACAACTGACCCACGAAGAAATCAATTTTCCGACTAGCGTTCCTGCCCTGGAGCCGCCATCCGGACACCCGTCCGGGTGGCGGTGTCATGTGTCAGCACGATGAGGAGGTCGTCGCGCGTGGAGCCGATGGTCACGGAGCCCCAGGCACTCCGCGCCGGAGAGCCGGACGACGGACGGGTGCAGAGCGTGGCGTCGCCCGCCGCCCCGGTCCGGACGGTCAGCAAGTCGCCGACCCGGATCGCCCTGGCCCGGCTACGCCGCGACCGGATCGCGATGATCTGCGCCGCGATCTGCGTCGCCTACATCCTGATCGCGATCTTCGCGCCGCTGCTCGCCGGGTTGGAGGGGCAGAACGCCACCGACCTGCACCAGGACCTGATCGACGAGTTCGGCTTCCCGATGATCGGCCCGACCGGCGAGCACTGGTTCGGGGTGGAGCCCCGCCTGGGCCGCGACCTCTTCGCCCGCTGGGTGTACGGCGCCCGCCCGTCGCTGATCGTCGCGGTCGCGGTCACCACCATCACCACGATCATCGGTGTGGTGGTGGGCCTCGTCGCCGGTTTCACCGGAGGCTGGGTCGACCGGGTGCTCTCCTGGCTGATCGACCTGGTGCTCAGCCTGCCGTACCTGCTGTTCGCGATCGCGAGCTCCGCCGTCCTGGTCGCGATCTTCGGTGGTGCCGACGGTGCCGGGGCCGAGGACGTCGCCCAGATCCGCTTCATCTCGCTGATCTGCGTGCTGTCGTTCTTCGGCTGGGCGAGCCTCGCCCGGCTGGTGCGGGGGCAGGTGCTCTCGCTGCGCGAGCGTGAGTTCGTCGCCGCCGCCAAGGTGCTCGGCATCCCCACCCGGCAGGTGCTCTTCAAGGAGCTGCTGCCCAACCTGGTCGCGCCGATCGTCGTCTCCGTGTCACTGGCCCTGCCCGGCTACGTGGTGGCCGAGGCCGGTCTCACCGTGCTCGGCGCCGGGTTGATCGAGCCCACGCCGTCCTGGGGTCTGACGATCTCCGCGGCGACCACGTACTACCGGGCCGATCCGCTCTACCTGTGGCTGCCCGTACTCGGCATCACGATCCTGGTGCTCGCCCTGAGCCTGCTCGGCGACGCCGTGCGCGACGCCTTCGACCCCCGGACCCGTCGATGAGGACGCCCCGGGCCGGAGGAGAACCGCGGACCCCGCACCTCGGGGGTCCGCTGACTGAAAGAAAAGACAGGAGTACGTCTGTGAGGCAACTGAAGGTTGGTCTCGCCGCCGCACTGGCCGCCACCATGGCGGTCGCCGGCTGCGGCAGCCCGTCGTCGAACAACGGCAGCAACGGCGGGGGTGACGCCAAGGGCATCGAGACCCAGCAGAGCGCGCTCGACCCGACCGCCAAGGGCCCGGCGGCCGAGGTGCCCGGCGCCAAGAAGGGCGGCGTGATCACGGTCTACTCCCAGCTGACCCCGAACACGTTCGACCCGACCGACACCTACTACGCCGACGCGCTGGCGATCGAGAAGCTGATCTTCCGCAGCCCGACCCAGTTCGCGATCCGCAACGGCAAGCCGGTGCTCGTGCCGGACCTGACCGACCTCGGCACCGTCTCGGCGGACAAGCTGACCTGGACGTTCAAGATGCAGTCGGGCATCAAGTACGCCGACGGCAGCGAGGTCAAGGTCGAGGACCTGGCGTACGCGATCAAGCGTTCGTTCGCCCACGACGTGTACGCCAACGGCCCGACGTACCAGCTGGCCAACTTCAAGGACGGCGACAAGTACAAGGGCCCCTACACCAGCGGCGACGACTTCGCTGGCGTGGAGACCCCGGACGCGACCACCCTGGTCATCCACCTGGCCCGGCCCTTCGCGGACCTGCCGCTCTACATGACCTTCCCGGTGTTCACGCCGATCCCCAAGGCCAAGGACACCAAGGAGAACTACAAGAACAACCCCCTGGCGACCGGGCCGTACCAGTTCGACACCTACACCCCGGGCACCGAGCTGAAGCTGAAGAAGAACCCGAACTGGGACCCGAACACCGACGCGGTGCGCCACCAGTACCCGGACGGCTTCACCTTCAAGTGGGGCGGTGAGGACCCGAAGACCCAGCAGCAGGTGCTCAACAGCGCCGGCGAGGACGCCAACGCCCTCAACTACGGCCCCGTCGACGCCTCGCTGATCCCGCAGCTGACCGGCGACAAGAAGGCCCAGCTGGTCCAGGGTGAGCAGCCCTGCACCTACTCCGTGCAGATGGACACCCGCAAGATCCCGCTGGAGATCCGCAAGGCGATCGCCAAGGCGTACCCGTACGACCAGGTCAACAAGGCCGCCGGTCTGAACAGCTTCAACTCCCAGCCGGCCAGCACCATCCTGCCGCCGAGCGTGCCGGGTTACACCAAGTACGACGTGCTGCCGGGCCTGAGCGGTGTCGGCCAGGGCGACCCGGCCGCGGCCAAGGCCGACCTGGAGGCCGCCGGCAAGGTGGGCTTCGAGCTCAGCTGGTACTACGACAACACCAAGCCGATCCCGCAGCAGACCAACCAGATCCGGGTCGACGCGTTCAAGGCGGCCGGCTTCACCGTCAAGCCGATCGGTGTCACCACCGCCGAGCTGCGCTCCAAGATCGCCGACTACGACGCTCCGGTCAACATGGGCCAGGCGCCGCAGGGTTGGTGCTCGGACTGGCCGAGCGGTGGCAGCTGGTTCCCGGTGCTCTTCCAGTCGCACAGCATCACCGACGGCACCAGCTGGGGCCAGCTCACCGACAAGGCGCTGGACGCCAAGATCGACGAGATCGGCAACCTCCCGGCCGACCAGGCCGTCGCCAAGTGGGGCGAGCTGGACAAGGAGATCCTGGGCCAGTACGTGGCGCTGCCGCGCTACTACGGCAAGCTCGCCTTCGCCATCGGCACGAACATCGGTGGCGCCGAGGGCGACGCCTCTGCGGGTGAGCCGTTCTACCTGAACATGTTCCTGAAGAACTGACCCTCGCACCCATTCGTGGACGCCGGCCGGCCTCCGGCACCGTGCCGGCCGGCGTCCGCCCCCTTCCCCGTTCCGGCTTGGGCTTCCCAGCCCTGGCCCGCTGCCACCAGGAGCCTCGGCGGTGCTCATCTACATCCTGCGACGGATCGCCAGCGCGGTCTCCGTCGTCATCGTGACGCTGGTCGCCAGCTTCGGCCTGTTCTTCGTCGCCCCCACCGACCCGGCCGGGACGATCTGCGGCCAGCGCTGCACCCCGGAGCGCTACGCCGACATCAGCGCCAGCCTCAACCTCGACCAGCCCGTGGCGCAGCAGGTCGGCGAGTATCTCAAGGGGCTCGCGGTCGGGCGGACGTACCACTCCGGCGGGCTCACCATCGAGTGTGCCGCGCCCTGCCTCGGCTACTCGTACACCCTCGGTCAGCCGGTGACCAAGCTGATCGGGCAGGCGTTGCCGGTCACCGTCTCGATCGTCCTCGGCGGCGCGGTGGTCTACCTGATCGCCGGCATCCTCGGTGGCATCATCGCGGCCCGAAGACGAGGCACCTACCTGGACCGGCTCATGGTCGGCACCTCGCTCGGCATCAACGCCGTGCCGTACTTCGTGGTGGCGCTGCTCGTCTCGCTGTACGCGACGTTCCTGCCGCACGCCGGCTACCACCCGCTGCTGGAGAACCCGTTCACCTGGGCGGCCGGGCTCCTGGCCGCGTGGCTGACGCTGGGCCTGGCCAACGCCGCCTCGTACACCCGCTACGCCCGCGCGTCCATGATCGAAACGCTGGGCGAGGACTACATCCGTACCGCCCGCGCGAAGGGCATCAGCGAGCGCCGGGTCGTCTACCGCCACGGCCTGCGCGCCGCGATCACCCCGATCGCCACCATCTTCGGCCTCGACCTGGCGTTCCAGCTGACCGGTGCGATCTTCACCGAGGCGATGTTCGGGTTGCCCGGCCTCGGCGTGCTCACCCTGCGCGCGTTCAACCAGTACGACCTGCCGGTGCTGATGGGCGGGGTGCTGATCGGCTCGGTGGTGCTGGTCGCGATGAACCTGCTCGTCGACATCCTCTACACGATTCTCGACCCGCGAGTGAGGCTGGGATGACCGAACCGCAGCTGCTGCCGACGCCGGACCGCCGGCCCGAGACGGTTTCCCGCGCTCGCCGGGTGGCCGCCGACCGGACCGCCGGGGAGTCCTACCTGGAGGTCACCGACCTCACCGTCACCTTCCCCACCGCCGACGGGCTCGTGCGGGCGGTCCAGGGGCTCAGCTACTCCCTGCCGCTGGGCCGCACCCTCGCGGTGGTCGGCGAATCCGGCTCCGGCAAGAGCGTGTCCAGCATGGCCATCATGGGCCTGCACGACCCGCGCAGCACCCGGATGACCGGCTCGATCACGGTCGGCGGCGAGGAGATCGTCGGTATGTCACCCGCCGAACTGCGCAAGCGGCGGGGCGCCAACGCCGCGATGATCTTCCAGGACCCGCAGTCGTCGCTGCACCCGTACTTCACCGTCGGCGACCAGATCATCGAGGCGTACCGCGCGCACCACCGGGTGTCCAAGCGGGTGGCCCGGGACCGGGCGGTCGACATGCTCGGCCGGGTCGGCATCCCCAACCCGCGCCGCCGCCTGGACGACTACCCGCACCAGTTCTCCGGCGGCATGCGGCAACGCGCCATGATCGCGATGGCGCTGGTCAACGACCCCAAGCTGCTGATCGCCGACGAACCCACCACCGCGCTGGACGTCACCGTGCAGGCGCAGATCCTCGATCTGATCATGGACTTGCAGCAGGACTTCGGCTCCGCGGTCCTCTTCATCACCCACGACCTCGGTGTCGTCGCCGAAATCGCCGACGACGTGCTGGTCATGTACGGCGGACGCGGCGTCGAGTACGGCCGGGCCGATTCGATCCTCGGCCAGCCACTGCACCCGTACACCTGGGGTCTGCTGGAGAGCATCCCGGCGGTCTCCGGCGAACCGGCCCGCCTGCACCCCATCCCCGGCACCCCGCCCAGCCTGCTCGCGCTGCCCACCGGGTGCTCGTTCCACCCCCGCTGCGAGTTCGCCGGCCGGGTGCCCGGCGCCGCGTGCTCGGTCGACCTGCCCGACCTGGCCTCCCGCACCGAGGACACCACCCGGACCTCCCGCTGCCACCTGACTGACCCGGCCGGGATCTTCGCCACCGACATCCTGCCCCGGCTGCCCTGAAGGAGCACGAGATGAGCACCACCACCGACAGCGCGACCCGCCCCGCCCCGGCCGACCAGCCGGGCGGGGACGGTACGCCGCTGCTGGAGCTGCGCGACCTGCAGATGCACTTCACCGCTCGGGGCGAGGGATGGCTCGGCCGCAACGCCCACCAGATTCGGGCCGTCGACGGGGTGTCACTGCAACTGCGCGCGGGCGAGACACTCGGACTGGTCGGCGAATCCGGCTGCGGCAAGACCACCACCGGGCGTCTCATCACCCGGTTGCTGGAACCGACCGGTGGGCAGGTCCTCTACCAGGGCACGGACATCACCCACCTGAAGGAGAAGGACCTGCGGCCGTACCGGCGGGAGCTGCAGCTGATCTTCCAGGACCCGTACTCGTCGCTCAACCCGCGGCACACGGTGGGCACCATCATCGGCGCGCCCCTGCGGGTGCACAACATCGTGCGCAAGGGCAAGGAACTGGACCGGGTCCGGGAGTTGCTGGAGGTGGTGGGGCTCAACCCCGAGCACTACAACCGCTACCCGCACGAGTTCTCCGGCGGCCAACGGCAGCGCATCGGCATCGCCCGTGCGCTGGCCGTACAGCCCAAGGTGATCGTCGCCGACGAACCGGTCAGCGCCCTCGACGTGTCGATCCAGGCGCAGGTGATGAACCTCCTCGAAGACCTGCGCAAGGAGTTCACCATCGCGTTCGTCTTCATCGCCCACGACCTGGGCGTGGTGCGGCACTTCTGCGACCGGGTGGCGGTGATGTACCTCGGTCGGGTCGTCGAGATCGGCGACCGCGACTCGCTCTACGGCACGCCCGCGCACCCGTACACCCAGGCGCTGCTCTCCGCCGTACCTGACCTGGGAGTGGTGCGCGGCGCGACACCGAAGCCGCGGATCCGGCTGGCCGGCGACGTGCCCGGTCCGATGGACCCGCCGACCGGCTGCCGGTTCCGCAGCCGCTGCTGGAAGGCCGAGGAGATCTGCGCGACGACCACCCCGCCGTTGCTCCAGGTGGGTGACAGCCACGCGGCCGGCTGCCACTTCGCCGGGTCGTCGCAGGAGCCGGCGGCCGCCGGACAGGCCGCCTGAGGCCCGCCCGGCGACGCGGCCGGCGGACTACTCGGCCAGGAGCTCCCGAACCCGGGGGATCACCTTCGTGGCGTACAGCTCGATGCTGCTCATCAGGTGCTCGTGCGCGAGGGTGCCGGTGGCGTACTTGAGGTCGATACGGTGCAGACCGAGCGTCCGCACCGTATCGGCGACCTTGCGGGCCACCGTCTCCGGTGAACCGACGTGCCAGGCCCTCTCGGCGATGTCGGCTTCGAACCGGGCCCGGGTGGCCGGCGGCCACCCGCGCTCCCGGCCGATCCGGTTCAACATGTTCCGGGCGTGCGGCCAGAGCCGATCGGCCGCCTCCTTGTCGGTGTCGGCCACGAAGCCGGGCACGTGCGCGCTGACCGGAAGGCGTTCCTGACCGAACTGGTCCAGGGCACGGTGGTACAGCTCGACGTAGGGCGCGAACCGGGCCGGGTCACCCCCGATCACGATGCGTCCGTCGCACCCGTTTTTCCGCTGCTTCCGGCAGTTCAACGGCGATGTCGTCGGCTCGAATTCCCAGTCCTGGGGGTGGTAAGCGACACCCGATGGGCTCCGACGACGGGCCGGGCGCCTACAGGTACGCGAGCATCGCCGTGCGGCTCTGCGGCAGGCCGTACTCCCCGAGCAGCATGCAGACGTTGCCGAACTCCTGCCCGTCGATCAGCCACGGCTCGGTCGACCGTCCCAGCACCTCGGCGAGCCGCCGCTGCCGGGGCGCCAACGCCGCGAGCGGCGTCCCCCTCGGTGCGGGACCGTCCGGGAAGGCGACGCGCAGCGCCGTGCCCAACACCGTCAACGACCGGTCGCCGCTGACGGTGGGCAGCCGGTCGAGCAGCGCGTCGAACGCGCGCTCGGTGTGCTGCGGGCCGAGCTGCCGCAGGGCCAGGCCCGCGTAACCGCCGAGGTCGCCGTCGAGGAACGGCACCCACCCGTCGGGGGCGGGTGCCATCACCGCGTCCCCGCCCGGCTCGGCGACGCCGCCGGCGGGCGGGAACACCGCGTCATCGGACGGGTTCGCCGCCCAGCTCAGCAGCTCCTCCACGGTCGCCTCGTCGGCCCCCGAACCGAGGACGCGGGCCCGACCGATCGCGGCGGCCCACCGAACAACCGGGCGCGGATCAGCCAGCCACCGTTCGTCCGGCGCGGCACCGAGCAGCCCGGACGCCACCAGCATCGTCGCCACCTCACCGGACGCCGCCCCGACGCCGGCCTCCCGAGCGGCGTCGATCGCACCGGCCAACGCCGGCACACTGCCGTCAGCCTCCTCCGGAAACCAGGCCAGGGTGTACGCCGCCCCCGTCCGCACACCCGGATCGGAGTGTGTCAGCAAGGTGCGGAACACCGGCACGCCGGCGCGCACCGCGTCGTAGACCGACAGCTCGGTGTACGCCCACAGCCGCCCCTGATCCGCCGCCGACAGCGACTCGACGTAGGCGTACTCGACGTACTCCTTCTCCGACTCGTCGTCGCCGCTCCACGGTGCCGGCTTCGCGGCGAGCAGCTCCCGCCCGCCCTCGGCGGACCGGCGGTGTTCGGCCACCGGGAAGCCCTCCGGCAGGACACCCTCGTCATACCCGATGGCCAGGGCGCTCAGCAGCCCGAGCACCGCAGCCGGGTCCGGGGTGGCCGGGTCGCCGAGCAGCTCCAGCAGGAACGGCACCGCGTACGCGCTCGCCTCGAACCGGCTGCCCTGGTGGAACACGTTGGTGTACAGGTCGCCCAGGGCCTCGTCCCGGGTGGCCGGGTCGGGGGAGCGCAGCGCGCGGAGCTGGCCGGGCACGTCGTCGGCTGCCCCGTAGGCGTGGCCCAGCCGCGCCCAGTCGATGTCGTTGAGTCCGTCGAGCATGGCCCATGCTCTCCTGACCCCCTGACAGTCCGGGGAAGGGGTCGCTCAGAACTCCTCGTACACCGCCGGGTCCTGATCCGAGAGACGCCCGTCCGGGCGGCCCAGCGCGGTGATGGCCTCCACCTCGGCGTCGGTGAGCGTGATGTCGAAGACGTCCAGGTTCTCGACCTGCCGCTGCGGGGAAGCGGCCTTGGGCAGCGGAATCGCCTGACGTGCCACATGCCAGGCGAGGATCGTCTGCGCCGGGCTGACACCGTGCGCCGCCGCGATCTCGGTGATGACCGAGTGCCGTTGCAGGTCGTTGCCGTGCCCGAGCGGGCTCCACCCCTGCACCAGGATCCCGTGCTCACGGTGGTAGTCGAGCGCCTCCTGCTGCGGGAAGTACGGATGCACCTCGATCTGGTTGACCACCGGGGCGACCCCGGTCTCGGCCACCAGCCGCTCGATGTGCTCCGGCAGGAAGTTGGAGAGCCCGATGTGCCGGACCAGGCCCCGCTCGCGGGCCTCGATCAGCGCCCGCCACGCCTGCACGTACAGGTCTTCCTTCGGGTTCGGCCAGTGGATCAGATACAGGTCGACGCGGTCGAGGCCGGTGCGGAACACGCTCTCCTCGATGGTGGTCAGCGCCTCGTCGTAGCGGTGGTGCCGCCCCGGCAGCTTCGACGTGACGATCAGCTCGTCCCGTACGTCGCCGGCCGCCCGGGCCGCCCGGCCCACCGCGCCCTCGTTCTCGTAGTTCACCGCCGAGTCGAGCAACCGATAGCCCGCCCGGATCGCCTGACCGATCGCGTCGACACCCGCCGAACCGTTGAGTTGGTACGTGCCGAGCCCGATCGCCGGCAGGGCAGTGCCGTCGGCAGCCGTCAGGTGCGGAATCGTCATGATGGGGACCCTACCCGGGCGTGGGGGCGTCTCGGATGGCGAGCGCGGCTTGGATGAGCGCGGCATGGGTCAGCGTCTGCGGGTAGTTGCCGAGGTGGGCACCCGTCGCGGGATTCAACTCCTCGGCGTACAGGCCGAGCGGGCTGGCAAGGTCGACCATGGATTGGAACAGCTCGACGGCCTCGCCGCGACGCCCGGTACGGGCGAGGGCCTGAACGAGCCAGAACGAGCACGGCAGGAACGCACCCTCGGTGCCGGGCAGGCCGTCCTGCCCGGGCGGGTAGCGGTAGAGCAGGGGACCACCGGCGGAGAGCCTGTCCCGGATGGCGTCGACGGTGCCCCGTACCCGTGGTGAATCGGCCCGGTCCATGTCGAGCAGCGGCAGGACGAGCAGGGCCGCGTCGAGATCCTGCGAGCCGTAGCCGCGCATGTAACTCGCCGCCGCCTCGTCGAAGCCGCGCGTCCGAACCTCCGCGGCGAGGGCATCCCGCGATTCCTGCCAGCGTCGACGTTGACGCTCCGACAGGGGGTGGGTGTCGGCGATGGCCAGGGCACGGTCCAGCGCGAGCCAGCCCATGAGCTTGGAATGGACGTGTTGGCCGGGCTTCCGCACCTCCCAGATACCGGCGTCGGGCTCCTGCCAACAACGGGCGACCACGTCGGCGAACCCGCGCACCGCCCGCCACGTCTCGGCGGGAAGGCGGTGCCCGGCCTGAGCGAACGCCCAGGCGGCGTCGACCACCCAGCCGTAGCCGTCGAGCTGATGTTGACCGGCGGCGTCGTTGCCCACCCGTACCGGGCGGCTGTCCAGGTAGCCGGGCCAGCCGGGCAGCTCCCGTTCCGCTGGTACCCGCCGACCGTGCAGGGTGAGCAGCGCCGGCAGGCGTGGCCGTTGCAACCGGCTGGCGTGCAACAACCACGCGAGGAAACCCCGGGCCTCGGCGGCCTTGCCGACGCTGAGGAACGCGCTGACGCCGATGCTGGCGTCGCGGGGCCAGACGTAGCGGTAGTCCCAGTTCCGTTCCCCGCCAGGATCCTCAGGCAGTGACGTGGTGGGCGCGGCCACCGGCGCACCCGAGGGGGAGTAGGTCAGCAACCGCAATGTGAGCAGGCTTCGGGCGACGTGTTCCCGAAACGGCAGCCGCTCGTCGATCTCCGCGGTCCAGGCCCGCCACCGGGCCTCGTCCTGCATGAGCACGTCCCAGGCGGCCGTCGGCTCAACGTGGATCACCGGTTCGTGGTGCGCCACGGCCAGCACGACGGTGACCGGACGGCCCGGCTGAACCCTGATCGACGTGGGTCGACCCGGTTCAATTCTGAACGCGGGAGTGCTGTCCAACGCGACCGCGACCGCACCCCACTCACACACGAGGGCCTGCCGCCGGTGGTGGACCCGGGGCCGGCGGTGCCGTACGCCAAGGCGCGGATCGAACTCCACCACCGCGTCGACCGCCGCCTGCTCCGCCGACAGCCGCCGCACGATCAGCGTCGTCGGCAGCAGGCGACCACTCACCTCGGCCACCATCGCCTCCGTGAGGCGCAGCCGACCGCCGCCCACCGCCCACGTGGTCTCCAAGGTGGCGGTGTGCCGCCGGTAACGGCGCTCGACCACCGTGGCCGGCCGGGCCGGACCGACCCGGAACGTGCCAGCGTCCCGGCCCCCGACCAGCCGGCCGAACAGAGGATCGCCGTCGAAGCGTGGCACGCAGAGCCAGTCCATCGCGCCGTCACTCCCGACCAAGGCTGCGGTGCGGGTGTCGCCCAGCAGACCGTAGTCGCTGATGGGCCGCCCATCAGTCATTCAGATCGCTCCTCGGCCGCAGGCGGGGGCGGGTCACCGAGGTTGGAGGAGCAGCCCGAGAAGCGCCCCGTAGACGACGTGGACGACAACCGTGACCACGGGAGTCTGGATGCCGTAGTTCACGGCGAACAACCCGGGCGGCTCCAACACCGCCGTGCTGGCCGGCCCCGCCCGCTGCGACGCCATCCGCGGGTGCACACCCGGAAGCAACGGCAGAATCACCGTCAGCGCGAGCCCGACGTGCACGATCCCGAGCACCGCCCCGATCCACCAGGTGGCCCGGTGCAACAACGCGAACGTGGCCGCGTAACCGAGCGCGAACCCCTGACCGATGCAGAGGTGCAGCAAGAACCCGAAGACCCGGGCCCGGTCGGGATCCTCGGCGACGAACGCCCCGAGCACCAGCGGAAAATCGAGCCGAGTGAGACCGGCCAGTTGAGCGGTGATCATCGCCGCGGTGAGCGCCGCGGTGGCGACCAACCCGAACAACGCCCATCCGGCCCAGTCCATCTCAGCAGTCGGCGACGTCGCGGGCGTACTCGGTCATCGATCCACCCTCCGGCTGAACAGCGTGAATCCCACGGCCCGGACCGGACACCCGCTCACCGGGCGCCCGGTTTATCACCATAAGCCACCGGACCTGTCGCGCTGACCCGCTCGCCCAGACGTCCCTTGACGAGTTGACACCGGGACCGCTGACTCAGCCCTCGACGATCGCCGCCCCGCCCTCCCGGGGTCAGTTTGCTATGGCTTCCCTTGTCGGGGACTCGCCGCTCAGCAGCGGGTCGGTACGCCGCTCGCTTTCGGGCAGGTCCATCGCTGCGGCCAGGAGATTGCCGAGCCGGTAGGCGTCGTCCAGCCCTTTCCCCTTGCCTGCCCAGTCATCGAAGGTGAGCCTGATGTTCTCGTCCGTGGTGATGACGTCCAGGACCGGGCCGCGCTTGTCGCGCTCACGGAACCGTACGTAGCGAATCTCCGATAGCGGGAACTCGCGCTCGATCGTGCCCTGCTTGCGCACCGCGTTCTGCGTCGAGATGAAGAAGCGTTCGGGTGTCACTCCGAGGTAGGCGTCGTCGCCGACGAGGCGGTCGAGGTTGACATCGGCGATGGCCAGCAAGGGTTCCTCGCCGGGCACGACCCAACGGAGGATCCGCAGCAGCTCGTCCGGCACGGCGTCACTGAACACCGTGATCGGCGGATCCAGCGGTGCGGGTTGCGTGTGAGCGCGGTTGCGCAGCGCCGCCACCCGCTCGGCCAACGCCTCGGCCATGCGGACACTGTCTCGGATGCTCTGACGCTTGGCGGTGAACGGCAGACTGAGTTCGGCCGGCAGTTCGCCGATCAGGCGGCACTGACGTTCGAGGTCGGCGAGAAGATTCGCCACTTCGTCCATGGCCATTGTGTGCTCGCGCTGAGTCTCGGCGACCAACTCGGCCAGCAGTCGTTCGTTTTCGACAGCGTTCGCCTCGTCGCGGCTGATGTGACCGGCGCGCAGCACCTGCGAGCGATACCAGGACCACTCCGCCATGAGCATGCCGTGCGTGTCGGCGAGAATCTGCTCGATGTTCTTCTGGATGTGGGTGCGACGGCTCTGTGCGTCAGTATCGAGTGCCTTGATGTGGCCACGGACGAAGGACCGGAAGAGAAGTCGCTGTTTGCGTAGGTCCGCGTCCCTGGTGGCGATGGAGGCGAAGATGTGATCGTTGACCGTGCCCGCCGCCCGGGACTCACGTACCGCGCGCATCGTCGTCTCGTGCAGGCCGACCAGCGTCGCCCACTGATCCTCGTGTAGCGCCTGAAGAACGTCACGGGTGAGTTGGACGTTCTCGTCGATACGACGCGAGATCGACGCCAACTGCACCTGCAGGGCTAGGAGCGCGGCGGCCGGCCCGAGAGCGGACAGTATGGACGCGGTCTGCGCACCCGTCACGGGTGCCCAGCGCACCGAGGCGGCGATCTTCCCGTTGCCCGTGACCAGCGACCCCAGGTTCCAGCCGCCCGACGTCATCGGTTGCGCGGTCTTGAGCGCCTGCAGAGTCTGGGGCGCCAGACGCACCAGCCCTTGCACGTTGGTCGCAGCTTGGGCGCCCTGTGCCGCCAGATTGGCGATGCCGGAGGCCACCGCGAGCTTGTCGGTCAAGCCTTGGCTGACCTGCGTGCTCAACATCTCGAACGGAATCAGATCCAAGCCGACGGGCAGCTCGTCCGCGAAGAGTACGGCCACTCCCGGCTCGACCTCGACCAGGCTGACCGCCGGGTCAGCGTCCGACGGCGCAGCGGTGCCGGGGGCGTCAGCGGGTACGGGAAGTTCGTTCTCAAATCCGTCAGCCTTGGGCGCCATCCCACATCCTTCATGATCGGCAACGGGAGCAAACAATACGTGTCAATGCGGGCGCTCCGACTCAACCGGAGCGGCACCTCCTCGCGCGTAATGTCCAGCCGCGCGTGGCTGAACAGGTCTAGCGCGTTCAGAGTCGACGGCCGCGGTCGGGTCCAGGCCGATAGGAGAAGAGCGATCCCTCGGACCAGTCGCCGGTGCTGGCGCTCGGCTGGAGGTGCGCGAGCAGGGTGCTCACTTCGGTGTGCAGGCGTCGCAGCTCCGCCGCCGTGGGGGCCAGCTCGTAGCAGTGGTGGTGCGTGGCGGTGGAGAGCGTCGCCCAGGCGAACGCCACCCGGCGGGCGGTTTCGGTGCCGGGGCCGAGCCGGCCACGCAGCATCAGCTGCTTCGCGCGGCCCTGCCGGCACGCCGCCACGGTCGGCTTTACCCGCCGCCAGTAGGCGTCGATGCCTCCTTCGAGGGCGAGTCGGATCAGGCAGGCGCAGGCCCGCGGCCACCAGCCCGCAGTGACCGCCGCGGCACCGAGCAGGCCAGCCCCGCGCAGCAGTTGATCGGCCGCCGCCAGGCAGCACTGTGGCGTCGGCGCGGTCACGACAGCGCCGCCGCGAGGAGGCGGGCGTCCGCGACCAGTCCGGGCAGGTCCGCCAGGTACGCGCCGTGCACACCTTCCCGGCACGCCTGGTACGCGTTGACAGCCCGTCGTCCGTGCCGGCGGCCCAGCCAGCCGAGCACGTCGCCACCCTTCTCGGCGTCGTCGAACACCGCGAGGGCGACGATGGTGGCGACCCGACGCGACGCGTCCTCGATGGCCGCCTCGATGTCGCTGTGCGGGACGCCCCGTGCCACCCGGGCCCGCCACACCGCACGGTGGCAGGACGCCTCGATCGCCGAGCGGCACAGCTCTGTGACCACCGGCCCGCGTACCTCGGCGGGGATCTCGTCGTTGCGTGCCAACGCGTGCGCGTCGTCGAGGTAGCGGGTCACCGGGTCGGAGCCGGGCCGCAGCGTCACCACCGACTTCTCCGCCCGGGTCACCTCGACGATGCGGGCGTCACCGAGGCCAAGCCGGGTGACCGCATCGGGCAGCCGGGTGTCGTGGGTGAAGACGACCACCTGCCGCTGCTCGGCAGGTTCGGCGAGGACCCGGGCGAGCCCGTCCACCTTCGACGGGTCCATGCTCTGCACCGGGTCGTCGACCACGATGAACCGGAACGGGCTCTCCGCAGCGCAGCTGCGGGGCAGGAACGTCGCCAGCCCGAGCGCCTGCATCTCACCCTGACTCATCACGCCCAGCGCCGTGCCGTTGTCGGCGCCGTCCACGCTGACCGGGAAGACCACCCGCCGCCGGGTGTTCGTGCCCTCCAACGTCATCGACCCCAGCTCGACGTTGCTCTCCTGCCGTAGCTGCGCCCAGATCCGCTGCGAGTGCTCAGCGAACGGCGCGACCCGCTCGTTGCGGATCTGCGCACCGGCGTCCTTCAACCAGGCTCGCGCGGCCTTCAACCGGGCCAGGGTCGCCTCCCGCGCCGGCAGCCCGCCGGCGGTGGCCACCCACGCGCGCACGTCGGCCGCCGCCGCCCGCCAACCGGTGTCGCGCTGCCGCAGGAACCCCTCGGCGTACGCGCGGGCCGCGTCCGCCGCGGCCACCACCGCCGGGTACCGCGCCGCCAGGTGGTCGGCCAGCTCGGCCGGTTCTCCGGGTACGCGCCGCAGCGCCGCAACGGCGTCACTCAGCGCCTCGACCGTCGGCTCCGACCCGGGGCCCTCGGGCACGCTGAGGTCGTCGATCAGGTGGTGCGTCTGCCGCAGCAGAGCGGTGAGCCGGTTCGTCGCAGCCTGGGCGGCGACGCTGCGCTGCCGCAGGTCAGTGAGCGACTGTGCGGCGGCGGCGCGCCAGCCACCGTCGAGGGTGCCGGTGGCGCAGACCGGGCACGACCCGTCGCCCTCGTCCTCGTGGTGTTCGAGGGCGAGACGGAGCAGCTCGGCGCTGCGCAGCGCGGCGCGGGACCGACCACCGTCGTAGCGCACCGCCTCAATCGCCGCGTCCCGCAGCTGACCGGCCAGCCGGGTCACCTCGTCGACCGGCGGCGGGGCGAGGGCGACGAGTTCCCGGCAGAGCAGCACCTCCCGGTCGGTCGTCGCGTCGTCCGGCTCGTCGAGGATCGCCGTCACCGCGCCGAGGTCGACCGCGCCCCGGCCGCGCAGCAGCGCGGCGGTCCGCCGGGCCCGGTCGTCGGCGATTCCGCCCAGCGTGGCGACCAGGGTGGTGCGCTGTGCGCGTACCTCCTTGATGGTGGTGTCGTGCGGCCGGGCGGCGCGCAGCAGACGCTGGTCGGCGTCGCTGAGCGCGTCCAGGCCGAGGATCGCAAAGAGTGCGTCGAAGAGCTGACTCTGCGTCCCGGCGGCGAGCTTGCCCAGCTCGGCGGCGGTGAGGAACGGCCGGTACAGCTCCAACGGGCGGGCCAGACCCAGGTCGGACAGGCCGCTGTGCCGACCCCCGGCGCTGGTGACGGTCACCTCGGCGTCAGCCAGTTCAGCCCCGGCCGGCCAGGCGCGGTGCACCCGGGTCGGCGCGGCCACCCCGTCGACGCGCAGCTCCACGTCGACCCAGCACGGGTCCGGGTTGTGCAGGTTGCGCCACCCCGTACGCCAGACGCTGGTCTTGTCCGCCCACCGGGCGCTGTCCCCGGTGAGGGCGAGTTCGGCGGCCTCGGCGAAGCTGGACTTGCCGGAGCCGTTGCGGCCGATGACCAGTGTGAAACCCGGCCCGGGGCCGATCTGGATGGTCCGCTCCGGGCCGACGCCGCGGAACCCGGCCACGGTCACCGACTTCAACCAGATCTGCTCCGCCGGACCGTCGTCGGTGGGGGAGCTGGGGTCGAGCCGGGTCGGAGCGCCGGCGAGCGCGGCAGTCAGGTCCTCCTCGCTGGTCAGTGCGGCGAGGACCAACTCGGCAGTTGCGGTCGGGACGTCGTCAGTTGCCAGCCGATCGAAGATCAGCTCGATCAGCGGAGCGGTGGTCTGCGCGGGCTGGGTCATGATGGTCGTCTCCAGGCGTGTGGTGTCCGCGGGCCGACGGCTCGTCGGCCCGCCCGGGGTGAGCGGTGGATGTCGGTGCTTCGGTTCAGCGCGCGGGGCGCCACTCGCCGCAGTTCTGAGAGCTGAAGGCGTAGTCGGAGGAGCGGATGGTCACCTGCACCCGGCGGGCGCTGTTGGTGAAGTAGTTGTCGATGGTGTCGCCGGAGCTGTTCTGCCGCTCCCAATAGCAGCCGTCCACGTCCGTGGTGACGTACGTGCCGGGCTTGATTTCCTTACCAACACGGAACGTGCCCTCGCCGAAGATTCGACCCTGGGCGGCCAGGTCCACGTCGACCTGCCCGCGCTTTACCGTCTCGCGCCACTTCTTCGCGTACGGGTAGCTGGGGCAGAGGAGGAGAGCTGCGTTGATTTCCGGGATCTGCTCGCTGCTGGCGGCGAAGTCGGCCTCCAGGTAGGTGTCTTCGGGGTCGACGGCGGCGCACATCTCGTACAGGGTTGTGATGTCGCCGTCCTCATACTTCGACGTTTTCAGCGCGGCCTTCTCGGTGTCGCTCACGGGATAGATTTCCGCCTGGGCGTCGCAGGCCGTCGGTTTCGCCGCCCACACCTCACTGAAGTCCGGCCGGCCGTCCTTGCCCGGCCGCACCGTGAGCAGTGCATCCCAGTCGTTGCCCGTGTCGCACTCAAGGCTGACCGGCGGCTGTTGCGGGGTGTTTTTGGGGTCGTCGGGGTAGGTGTCGCTGGAGTCGGGGAGGCCGTCGCCGTCCCGGTCCGGCGTCGGGGTCGCAGACGGCGACGCGCTGGCAGACGCGGACATGCTTGGAGATGCCGTCGTCGGCGCGGCGGTGGGGCTCTGCTCGTCACCGCAGCCGGTGAGCGTCATCGTCAGTAGGGCGGTGGTGAGCAGGGCGCCGGTGGTGCGGACGGCTCGACGCGGGTGGACGCTCCCAGCCGAGCAACGGAGGGTGGCGTGCGGGTGGGGGAGGGCCATGGTCGTCTCCAGGGCGTGGGAGGGACAGCGGTGCGGCCGAGTGCGAACCGCGACAAGGAGCAACGAGTTAGTCCGAGAGGGTGATGATCATTTGGAGGCCGTCATCCGGGTGGTAGATCCACGAGGCGCCCATGTCCTCCCACTCACCGGACTGTCGTCCGTCCAGCGCGCGCGTGCCTTCGATCTCCGCAATGACCGCGTCGGGCACTTTCAGTTCGGTCAAGTAGCACTGCAACTGCTCCAGCTTCAGGCCGGTTCGCTCCTTACCGACGCTGCGCAGGGTGAGGGAGTTGCCGTCGTCGCCCAACATCGCCCAGTCGTCCCTGCCGGCACCGCAGGTTTGCCGGGCCTCCTCCAACGGCGAATCGCGCTGCGTCAGGAAGACGACGCTCGTGGCCGCGGCTAGCAGAATCGCCACTGCCGACGCCACGATCAGGTAGCGACGTCTGCCGGTCGGCGCTGTGCTCGCCCTGGGGGCGTCGCCCTCAGGGCTGCCGGCCGAGGCGCCAGCGGTCGACTTGGGATCCTCGGGGCTCTCGTTCGGATCTGGATCGGTCAGGTCAGTCATCGCCGGGCTCCTTCTGTGAACGGATGGGCTGTGAACGGCCGGGGCGGATCGTCCAGACCCGCCCCGGTCAGTGGGGGAGAGGTCAGCCGAGGGCGACGTCGACGCCGCCGGAGAACATCGAGTCGTGCAGCTCGAGCTTGGTGAGCTTCACGTTCTTCGGGATGTCGAAGACGACGACGCCGTTGACCTGGTTGCCGGGGTTGATGTCGTTGAGGAACGTCTCGGCGTTCTTGTTTGCGTAGATCGCGGCGCCGGAGTCGGCGGAGTACTCGGTGCCGTCGGCCGCATACGCCTTCTGGCTGCTGCCGTCGAACATCTGCGCTTCCTTGCCGATGTTCTTCACGTTGAGCGTGACCAGGCAGAACTGGCCCTGCGCCTTCTGGCCGAGCAGGTCGCTGCCGATCTTGGCCACGCCGCACTTGGACGACTTGACGGTGAACTCGAACTTCCCGTCCCGGGCCGGCTGCCCGATCTTGGCGGTCTTCGCCGGCTTCTCCTCGGCCTTGGCGTCGCCCTTGTCGTTGGCAGAGCTGCTCGCCTTGTTGTCGCTGCCGGAGTCGCTCGCCTTGTCGGCAGCACCGGAGCCGCAGCCCAGGGCGATGAGGCCGGTGGCGAGCAGAGCGAGAGTCGTGGTCTTGCGCATCGTTGTCCTCCTGAGTTGACCGTTGCGGGGTCAATAAGAGCATCGTCTGACAACACTGTCAACAGACAATCTCGTGCTTGACAGACGTGCGAGACTTTCGGCGTGCAGGAGAACCCGACCATCACGGCAGCGGAGATCGCCCGGCTCGCCGGTGTCGGTCGCGCTGCGGTCAGCAACTGGCGTAAACGGCATCCCGACTTCCCCGCCCCGGTGGGCGGGACGACGGCGAGCCCCGAGTTCGACCTGGTCCAGGTCGAGCAGTGGCTCCGCACCCAGGGCAAGCTCCCCGAGCTCGCCACCGCCGACCGGCTCTGGCGACACCTCGCCGCGGCCAGCGACTCCCCGGCCGCCGGCCTCGCCGCCGTCGGCGCACTGCTACTGGCCCGTCAACGCGGCTCCCGCAGCGGCAGCACCGACGCCCAACTCACGCCGCTGCTGCCCGACGTCGACGCCCTCACCGACGAGCTGGGCCCGCAGGGCGCGTTCGACGAGCTGTGGCAGCGGTTCTCCGCACCAGGCCCCGGCCGGCCCTTCGCCACCCCCGACGACCTCGCCGACCTGATGATCGGGCTCGCCAACGTAGGCGGCGGTTCCGTGCTCGACCCCGCCGCCGGCTCCGGCGCCATCCTGCGCGCCGCCGCGCGCGCAGGCAGCACCTCGATGTACGGGCAGGAACTTGACGACGAGTTGGCCCGGCTCGCCGGCCTGTGGCTGGCCCTGCACGACGTAACCGGCGAAGTCAGCGGCGGTGACTCGCTACGCGCCGACGCCTTCGCCGGCCGCGCCGTCGACGCCGTCGTCTGCCACCCACCCTTCGGTGCCACCAACTGGGGCGACGACGAACTCGGGCACGACCCCCGCTGGATCGTCGGCACCACACCCCGCACCGAACCGGAGCTGGCCTGGGTGCAGCACGCCCTGGCCCACCTGCGGGTCGGCGGGCACGCCGTCCTGCTGATGCCACCCACCGTCGCCAGCCGCCGCGCCGGCAAACGCATCCGCGGCGAACTGCTGCGCCGCGGTCACCTGCGCGCCGTCATCGCACTTCCGCCGGGGGTGGCGGCGCCGCACGGCGTACCCCTGCACATGTGGGTGCTGCGACGTGCCGCGACCGACGCGCCGCCACCGGCGCGGACGCTGCTGATCGACGCCGCGAACGGCGACCTGGCCGACACCGCACCGCGCGTGCTGGCTGCGTGGCGGGCCTTCGCCGCCGCCCCGGACGGCGACGTCGAGGAGGCCGGGTTCGCCCGCGCGGTCCCGGTCATCGAGCTGCTCGACGAGGACGTCGACCTCACCCCCGCGCGCCGGCAACCCGCCGTCGTGGGCGAGGCTTCCGGAGAGCATCTGGTACGCACCAGAGAGCGGCTGGCCGCCATCGTCGGCGAGTTGCCGGCGTTGCTGCCCCAGGTCACTCCCGCGCCCGACGGGCCGGACGGCCTCTTCCTCACCGTCGGGGAGCTGGCGAAGACCGGAGCGCTGCAACTGATCGGGCCGGTCCGTGCCGGCACGTCCACACCCGCACCCGACGGGCCGCCGGTGCTCACCGTCCAGGACGTGCTCACCGGGGTGGAGGCGTCCGGGCGGATCGACGATCGATTCGGGCAGGAGATCCCCCTCGCAGTGGGTGACGTGGTGGTGCCGGTGATCGCGCGGCAGCTCATCCCACGAGTGGTCACCACCGCTGGTGCGGTGTTGGGGCGCAACCTCTATCTGCTGCGGCCCAACCCGGCGGCACTCGATCCGTGGCACCTGGCCGGTCAGCTGCGAACGTCAGCGAACGAGAAGCAGGCGTCGAGCCTGTCGAGCACGATGCGATTCGACATCCGACGGGCGCAGGTGCGGCGACTGTCGATCGACGCGCAGCGAGTGCATGGCGACGCGTTCCGGCGTCTCGTCGCCTTCGAGTCGGCGATCCGGCAGGCCGCCTCGCTGGGCGCCGAGCTGGCGCAACTGACCGCGGACGGGTTGGCGCGGGGGGTTCTGCGGCCAGACGCCGACATCCGATGAAAGGCGCGGCGGGGATGTTCCGCGAATTCGGGCCGGTCCGCTTTGCCGATCCGCAGGAGAGCATCTTCGACAGCGTCGCCGATTAGGAACTGCCCGACCTCACCCAGGTTCTCAGCTATTTGGTCAGGTCAGACCTCGATGATGGGCCAGTCGTCGCCGAGCACCTTTCGCAGCTGGTCGGCCCGAGAGGTGATCACACCGGCAGCGTTGCTGATCGCGAGGAAGGCCGCGCTGCCGGCACCGAGACGGCCGGTCTGCCGGGCCATGCCCCCGATCATTGGACAGTCGTCGGCCCGATCGACGTGCAGGGCCGGTGTGATGATCCGTACGGCCGGGTTGCGGCGCAGCATGGACAGGTATTCGTGCTCGGTGTGGTCGAGCAGGCTGTATGCCTCGAGCAGGCAGACGAGCGGGACGGCGACAGTCGCATCGGCGTCGGCCGCATCCACCATCGCTTCACCGATGGCGTCGACACCCTGGGCGTAGGCCATCAGGGCACCGGTGTCGAGCACGTAGACCGGTGCGCTCACGCCGCACTCGGCCGGTCGAAGCCGGCGTGGACGTCGTCGACCGGACGCTCCAGCAGCTCTGCCACTCGGGCAATAGCCGCCTCGCGCATCTCCGGTGTCACCTGCCGGGAGGCGAGGCGCCGCACCGCACCCTCAGGGTCGTACGGATACTCGCCATGCCCAGCGGCCCGCAGGGCCGCGCGCATGTCGTCGGATTTCCGACGGCGGCGCAGCGTTTCGGTGACATACGCGGAAACCTGACGAGCCGGGAGCGCATCCAGCTGCTCGGCTACGTCATCGGGAACGGAGATCGTCACACGCCGACTCATACAGCAGACCCTAACAAAGTATGAATTCAAGGCCCAGGAGGAACCGCCGTTCGGACGCTTCCTGGTTGAACGTGCAAAGTTGTACGGTCATGCGTCCGCCGAGGCGTCCAGCCGACAGCGCGGACGAGCAGTTCAGGTGGGTGTCATCGTGAGGGGGACGAATGACGCTGGGCAGAATCGGCGGCTATGACCTGGTCCGGCCGCTGGGCTCAGGTGGCATGGGCGACGTGTTCTTCGCGGTGTCGCCGACCGCCGAGCGGGTCGCCGTCAAGGTGATCAAACAGCACCTGATTGAGGCGCCGACCGTGCGTGAGCGCTTCGCCGCCGAGGTCGACAGCCTCAAGCTGGTCTTCGGCTCCCGGGTGGCCCGTCTGGAGGGCGCCGACCCGTACGCGAACCCGGCCTGGCTGGCGGTGGAGTACGTTCCCGGGGCCACGTTGCGCCAGCACGTCGACGCCCGGGGGCCGCTTCCGCTGCCATTGGCGGCGATGGCCGGCGCGATGCTCGCCGAAGGCCTCGCCAAGGTGCACGAGGTCAAGCTGCTGCACCGTGACCTCAAGCCGCAGAACATCATCCTCGGCCCGGATGGGCCCAAGCTGATCGATTTCGGGCTGGCGGTGTTGATTGAGCGGGATGACTACCTGACCGAGCCGGGCGCACTGGTCGGCACGCCCGCCTACATGTCACCCGAGCAGGTCAAGGGTGAGCGGGACCTGACGCCGGCGGTCGACGTCTATGCGCTCGCGGCGACCCTGGTCTTCGCGCTGACGGGGCGTGGGCTCTATCCGTCGACGAACTCATGGAATCTGCTGCTGCGCATCAGCGAGCCGAGCGACCTGCCCGATCTGTCTGAGGTGCCGGCCGAGCTGGTGCAGTTGCTCGGCGCGATGCTCGCCTTCGACCCCACCGCCCGACCGGGCCTCACCGACATTCGCGCCCGGCTGCTCGCGGTCGCCACCGCCACCAGCGGCAAGAGCGTCCACGCCCTGCGCCAGGAAGTCGCCGAACTCACCTACGACGGTGGCACGGAGCTGCTGGTCCCGCCGGACCTGGACGATCCACGACAGGACCCGGAAGACAGCGCGGTCGTCGAGGACGAGACCCCTCCGAAGCCGACACCAAACCCCGACAAGCGCGACCCCGAGCGGCCCACCAGAGAGCCAGCCGATGTGACGTGGCTCGTCGACAAGATGCGCCGCCAGTACGCCCGCCGCTCCACCCTGTAGGAAGGCACCACCGATGACCACCACCCAGGCCGCTACCTTCGCCCCGGGCTCCCGCATCGTCGTCCGCGACGAGGAGTGGCTGATTCGCAGCGTCAAGACCGGCACCGCGGACGGCACGATGGTGAAGGCGGTCGGCGTCTCCGAGTTCGTGCAGGACGTCGAGGCGACCTTCTTCACCGAGCTGGAGGCCATCACGCCGCTGGTGCCCGAGGAGACGGAGCTCGTCCAGGACACCTCGTCGCGGTTCCGGCAGAGTCGCCTCTTCCTGGAGGCGGTGCTGCGGCGTACTCCGCTGCCCCGCACCGAGCGCGGGTTGGCCCTCGCTGACCGGTTCCTGCTCGACCCGTTGACCTACCAGCAGCGGCCGGTGGAGCTGGCCCTGTCCGGTCTGCGGCCGCGGATCCTGCTCGCGGATGTGGTCGGTCTGGGCAAGACCCTGGAGATCGGGTTGATCCTCGCCGAGCTGATCCGCCGGGGTCGCGGTGAGCGCATCCTGGTGGTCTCGCCGCAGCAGGTGCTTGAGCAGTTCCAGCGTGAGCTGTGGACGCGGTTCGCCATCCCGCTCGTGCGGCTCGACTCGACCGGCATCCAGCGCATCCAGCAGGAGATCCCCGCCGGCCGCAACCCGTTCACGTACTTCAAACGGGCCATCATCTCGGTCGACACCCTCAAGGACGCCGGCCAGTTCGGCCACCACCTCGACGCCACGACCTGGGACGCGGTCGTCATCGACGAGTCGCACAACCTCATCAACAAGGGCACCCAGCGCAACGAGCTGGCCCGCCGCCTGGCTGCGAAGACCGACGCGCTGCTGTTGGCCAGCGCCACCCCGCACAACGGTGACAAGGAGTCGTTCGCCCAGTTGATCTCGCTGCTCGACCCGGCGGCGATCGCCAACGAGAAGGACTACCAGGCCAGCGACATCGCGCACCTCTACCTGCGCCGCACGAAGATCAGCCCAGAGGTACGCGACCAGATCGGCGACCGCTGGGCCGACCGCGGCCCGTCGCAGGCGCTGCACTGTGCGGCGACACCGATCGAGGAGCAGATCTTCGACGAGCTGACCGACGTGTGGCTGGCCGGCAAGTGGACCGACGAGGCGATCACCGGTCAGCACCGGCTCTTCCCGTACACCTTGTTGAAGTCGTTTCTCTCCTCGCACCGGGCGTTGCACGAGACGGTGACCAACCGGCGTAAGAAGGCCGCCGGCACCGAGCGGGCGGCGCTGGACCGGCTCGCGGAGCTGACGTCCGCGATGACCGACCAGGATTCCAGCAAGCTCACGGGGCTGGTCGACGAGCTGCGGAAGATCGGCGTCGGTAAGGGCAGCGACACCCGGGCGGTGGTCTTCTCCGAGCGGGTGCCGACCATCAAGTGGCTCGCCGAGGTGGTCCCCGGGCTGCTCGGCCTCAAGCCCAACGCGATCCGGGTGCTGCACGGCGGCGTGGCCGACAAGGACGAGCAGACGATCCTGCAGGAGTTCGAGCTGGCGGGCAGCGACGTCCGGTTGCTCTTCACCGGCGACGTCGCCTCCGAGGGTGTGAACCTGCACCAGCAGTGCCACCACCTGATCCACTACGACATTCCGTGGAGCCTGATCCGGATCGAGCAGCGCAACGGCCGCATCGACCGGTACGGGCAGAAGCATCAACCGCAGTTCCGCGCGTTGATCCTCACCTCTGACCGTGACGACGCGAAGGACGACCGGACGGTCGCCGAGAAGCTGCTCAACCGTGAGGAGACCGCGCACCGCAGCCTCGGCAGCGTCGAGGCCCTGACCGGTCAGTTCGACGCCAAGGCCGAGGAGGACCGGCTGGTCCGCGACCTGCTCGCCGGCAAGTCGGTGGACGAGTCCTACGAGGCCGCCCACGCTGAGGTCGACGTGATGGCCGACCTCTTCGGTGAGGTCGGCACCGCGCCCGTGACGGCGGACGTGTTGCAGGCCCGGGTCCCCAAGCTCTTCGACTCCACCCGGGATTTCGTCGACACGGCCCTCTACGAGGTCTACGAGGACCGCCCCGAGGACCACATCGACCTGCGCCGCGAGGACGAGTTGCTGACTTTCCTCGCGCCCGACGACCTGGTGCACCGGCTCACCGACCTGCCCCGCTCCTACCTGCGGGCGCACCGGGAGGGCGAGGACCTGCGGCTCAAGGTCACCTTCGACCGTCCGCTCGCCCAGCGCAAACTCGACCAGGCCCGGCAGAGCAAGACCCCGATGTGGCCGGACATCGCCTTCCTCAGCGACGTGCACCCGATGGTCGACTGGTTGGTCGACAAGGTGCTGATCCGGCTCGGCCGCCAGCAAGCTCCGGTGCTCACCGCCGACGTGGCCGCGCCCACGTTCCTGATCCAGGGCGTCTACGCCAACCGCCTCGGCCAACCCACCGTCGTGCAGTGGATGGCCGTCTCCGACCTCCCAGCCGCGCCAACCATCCGAGCCATGGACGAGGTGCTGCGGGAGGCGAACGTCGGCCCCACGATGGTCAACCGCGCGGAGACCATCGCCATCGCCCCGCTGAAGGCGCTGCTGCCGGAGGCCGTCCAGGTGGCCCGGCAGCATCTGGAGGGCAAGCGCGACGAGTGGGCCGAGGCGAACGCCGAGCCGTTGCGTAAGCACCGCGAGCAGTTGAGGACCTTCCAGCAGGCCAGCATCCGCGATGAGCTGCCCGGTGCGCATCGGGAGAAGCGACGCCAGCGCGTCGACACCACCGTCCAGGAGCAGCACGACCTGCTCGACCGCTTGGAAACCACCGGCGACCCGCTGCTGCGGGTGCTCGCCGTCCTCGTACCGTCGCAGGAGAACGCCGCATGAGCTTCGAGTCGCTGACCAACCGTGGCGAGTACCTCTCCGCGCACTACCTGGCCGAGATCCTGCCCACCACCCTCAAGGGTGGCCTGCTCAAGCAGTGGGCCGAGGACGAGAAGTCCGGCCGGGTCACGCCGCGCGCCGGGCTGCGCGGCATGCGCCGGACCTACTTCGACGCGAAGACCGAGCTGACCGACGTCGACTTCTTCGACCCGGAGCGGCTGCGCAAGCAGCACCAGGACGTGCTGCGGGCGCTCGGCTTCGACCCGCAGCCGCAAACCATCACCGTCGAGCGCAACGCCCAGGAGTACGAGGTCCACGTCGCCCACGCCGAGCTGACCAGCGCGCACGGCATCGTGGCACTGGACTGCGGCTGGGCGGTCGACACCGAGGCCGCCCAGGACCCGGACGACGCCGGCCGGCTGCTCGACCCGCTCACCCTGTCGAGCACCGAGACCATCGAGACGGGCGCCAAACTCGCCTCCCTGCTCTTCGCCGCCGACAGCCCGAAGCCCCGCTACGTGCTGATCCTCAGCGGTGGCGTGGTCACCCTCGCCGACCGCACGGTCTGGGGTGAGGGCCGCTACCTGGCCGTCAGCCTCGACACCGCGTACGCCCGCAACGACGACAAGGAACTAGACGTCGTCGCGGCGCTCTTCGGCGCCGACTCGCTGCGCCCGCCCGCCGAGGGTGGCAGCGAACCCCTCGCCGACCTGGTCGCCAGCTCCCGCCAGCACGCCGTCGGTGTCTCCAGCGAACTCCGCGAGGGCCTGAAGGTCTCCGTCGAACTCATCGCCAACGAGGTCCTCGACCAGATCCGGCGGGCCGGCTACCAACCGCAGCAGGTGATGGCCCTCGACGAGCTGGCCAAGGAGCTGGGCCGGGAGTCGCTGCGCTACCTGTACCGGATCCTGTTCCTGCTCTACGCCGAGGCCCGCCCCGAGCTGGGCGTGCTGCCCGTCAACGACCCCCAGTACGTCGAGGGCTACAGCCTCGCCCGCCTCGGTGACCTCGTCTCCCGCCGGATGGCACCGTCCGCCGAGGACGGCACCCACCTGTACGAGTCGCTCGACCTGCTCTTCCGCATGGTCAACGACGGGCACCGGGAGCGCGGCGGCGCGGAGATCGCCGACAAGGCCAGCGAGGGCGAAGGGCTGCGCTTCGAGCCCATGAAGTCGGACCTGTTCCTGCCGGAGAAGACCAAGCTCATCGGCCGGCTGATCCCCGTGCCCGGCAGCGACCCCGACGACGACGACGCCCCGAAGATCGACACCCGGCTGCGCAACAAGGTCCTCTACGAGGTGCTGCGCCGGCTGATGCTCACCAAGGGCGGCAAGAAGCGCCGCGGCGGTTTCATCTCCTACGCCCAGCTCGGCATCAACCAACTCGGCGCGGTCTACGAGGGCCTGATGTCGTACACCGGTTTCGTCGCCACCGAGCAGCTCTACGAGGTCGCCAAGAACGGCGACCCGAAGGACGGCTCGTGGATGATCCCAGCCTCCAAGACCGACGAGTACGACGACAACGTCTTCGTCTACAAGGAGAACGCGTACACCGGCGTCCGTAGCCGGGTCTGCTACGAGGCGGGACAGTTCGTCTACCGGCTCGCCGGCCGGGACCGGCAGACCAGTGCCTCCTACTACACACCGCAGTCGCTGACCGAGGTCACCGTCCAGCTCGCCCTGAAGTACCGCCTCGACCAGGACAACACCATCACGCCGGCCCGCGAACTGCTGGACTGGACGATCTGCGAGCCGGCCCTCGGCTCCGGCGCGTTCCTCAACGAGGCGATCAACCAGGTCGCCGCCGAATACCTGCGCCGCCGGCAGAAGGAACTGGACGTCACCCTCGACCCGGAGGACTACCACCTCGAACTCCAGCGGGTGAAGGCGTACATCGCCCTGCACAACAGCTACGGCGTCGACCTCAACCGCACCGCCGTCGAGCTGGCCGAGGTGTCGCTCTGGCTCAACGTCATGCACGCCGGCCTCCAGGCCCCCTGGTTCGGCCTGCACCTGCAACGCGGCAACTCCCTCATTGGCGGTGGGCGCAAGACCTACACGCCGAAGCAGCTCGCCGACAAGTCGTGGCTCACCACCGCGCCGAAGGAACAGCCGTTCCGGGACGGGCCGATCGACGAGGGCACCATCCACCACTTCCTGCTCCCGGCTGATGGCTGGGGTGCGGTCGCGGGGGAGAAGGAAGCCCGCGAGCTGGCGCCGGCCGAGACCGCGAGATTAAAGGCATGGCGTACGGCGATGAAGCGCACGCCGTCCGCCAAGGGGAAGAACTCTCAGGTGCAGCGCTTGCAGGCGCTGGCTCGGCGGGTCGAGTTCCTGTGGGGGCTGGTGCAGCAGCGGCTCGACATCTCCGAACGGGAGATCCGCCGCGACATTGCCGTCTGGGGTGCCGAGGACCTGCCTCCCGTTACCGAGGCGGTGCCACGGGAGGAGATCCTCGCCGACCTGACCGCGCCGGGCACGCCGTACTGGCGGCTCAAGACGCTGATGGACGTCTGGTGCGCGCTGTGGTTCTGGCCGCTGGACAAGGTCGGGCTGCTCGACGGCTCCGACCCGGTGTACCCGGCCGCGCCCGTCCAGGTCTCCCACATCAAGGACGAGCCGGCGTACGACGAACCGGCCGTCTACGAGACTGCGGACATCTTCGGCAACGTGCAGCCGCAGCAGATGAAGATGCTGACGAAGGCCACGGGAACCCGGCGGATGACGGTGGCGGAACAGCTCCGCCAGCAGGTGCCGCTGTCTAGCCTGGACGACTGGCTGACGTTCGCAGAGGCGCTCGTCGGGCGGCGTGACCTGGACGAGGACACCGCGCGGTTCTACGACCAAAGGTTCACGAGCCTGAGCGAGATGAGTGATTTCGAGCGGAAGCTCGAAGGCGTCATCGGCGTCGACTCACCGTGGATGCTGTCAGATCGGTTCCCCTGGCTGCTCGCCGCCGACCAAGTTGCCGAACAGCAGGGCTTCTTCCACTGGGAACTAACCTTTGTCCAGGCGTTCGCCAAGGGCGGTTTCGACCTCCAAGTTGGCAATCCGCCGTGGGTGCGTCCAGAGTGGAAGGAAAAGTTGGTTCTCGCCGAGCACGATCCCTGGTTCGAGCTGGTCGTTAGCGAATCGCCTCGGCTTCGGCAGGAGCGCCGCAGGGTGCTGCTGGAGGATGGGCGAGTGCGCGCCTCCGTGCTCAGTGAGTTGCTTTCCAATGAAGGTCTGGTGGCTACTCTCGGCAGCGCTACGGAATACACCGTCTTGAGTGGCACGCAGCCAGACCTGTATCGAGCGTTTATGTGCCGTGTTTGGCGGCACCTCGGAAAACGCGGGATCGCGGGTGTCATTCATCCGGATGGTCATTTTAGTGGAGCGCGTGAAGGATTTTTGCGGGCGGCTACTTACAGTCACCTGCGATTGCATGCCCATTTCCAGAATCGGCGTCTGCTGTTCCCGGAGATTGGCTGGACGCGCCAGTACTCGGTGAACGTATACGGGCGACGGCAGGAGGTGTCGTTCGCCCATTTGAGCTGGATGTTTGATCCGATGGTTATTGTTGAATCGCTCGCTCACGACGGTTCTGGCGACGCGCCATCGATCAAGCATAATGGTGCCTGGGATCTGCGCCCTCATGCTACGCGGGTGGTGCATGTCGACCGTGAGCGTCTTGCTGCCTGGCGGCAGCTTCGGCCAGAGGCTGAAGGAACTGTGGAGCAGACCCAACTGCTATTCCCAGTCACAACACTCGAGGGACGGGCAATTGCGGCCCTTACTGCCTACCGGGACCGGCTTGGCGGTCTGGAACCGCGGATTAGCTCTGGCTACCACGAGGCCAATGCCCCTAGGGAGGGGCTAATTCGTAGGGCGCTTGATCGGCCCGCTGTCTGGGAGGAAGTAATTCTTCGCGGCCCTCAGTTGACTATCGCAACGCCCTTCGCTAAGCAGCCGCCGCAGACTGGAACGTACGATCCGCTCACTGACTTGTCGGCGTTGAATGCGGATGCAGTTCCCTCTACTGACTACGTTCGAAGCTGCGAGTTAGAGCGGTTTCGAGCGGCTCAAGAGAGCTGGAACGGACGCCGGTGTACGGAGTTTTACCGCCTTGCGTGGCGTCGGAGGATACCGTACGACACCGAGCGATCGCTTTTCGCTGCTCTCCTTCCTCCAGGTGTTTCACACGTTGACGCTATCCATTCTCTTGCGGCATCGAATGATCTCGAAACCGTTCTCGCTGCTGCGTTCTGGACCGCACTACCGCTTGACTATTTCTTGCGCATCACAGGGCGTGCTGACCTCCGGCAGGCGGAAGCTCGTGCGATGCCAGCGGGAACACGCTGTCATCCTTTGGCGCTGCCGGCGGTGCTCCGAACGCTACGGTTGAACTGCATAACGAGTGCTTACGCCGAGCTATGGTCATCTCTCTACAGCGACGCGTGGTTGGGTGAGTCGTGGGCTGTCGATTGGCCGGACATGGAACCCCTCGGGCAGGGCGGGGGCGCACCATTGACAGCCCACTGGAATGCGGATACCCCAATTCGAAACGAGCGCGCTCGCCGTAGTGCCCTGGTCGAGCTCGACGCTTTAGTGTCGGTTTGGCTCGGCATCAGCGCAGACGAGCTCGTTGCAATCTATCTTAGTCGATTCCCGCAATTGACGAGGTATGAAGAGACGACATGGTTTGATGCGCGTGGACGGAAGCTCGCGGAACATCGAAGCGCTTTCGGTTTCGGGCAAGCGAAGGCCGATTACGAAAAGTTTGTCGCTCACATGGGCGATCCCGACCAGAATCCGCATCTGGACGGGTTCACTGCCCCGTTTTACAAGGCGGATCGAGTGAACGAGTATCGGCAGGCGCATGCCGCGTTCAGTAATCGGCTTCGAGACGCCATTGACGCGGGCTGGCAACGGTCGTAGCTCTCGCTTGACGACAACGGTATGCACCGAGCGTTGATCGTCGGCTGTTCGGCCGATTTAAACAGGAGCCAGATTCGTCTAGGGTGGCTAGCGGATGGCTCGTATGGAGACATGAAGTTGGCTTGCGCTGCTGGATCGTGTAAGTGAACGTATAGTTCTCTTGCTCGGCAGTACTCAGGGGCAGGATTCTAATGCCACGTCCGCAACGACATTGGCCCATGATTACGGCCTCGCGAGCCGAGGCCGCTCTCGCAGTGCGACTTTATAACGATCCCGCAGAAGAACGTTCCTTTGAGGGCTTTGTGGTGCACATGCACCTTGCCTGGCTGTACTTACTACACGCAGAGTTCACTCGAGATGGTGTAGATTTCCGCTATCGGCAGCGAGGTAACCCGCGGCTCTTGGAGCGTATCGACGGCGAGCCAAAACGCTGGGAGCTGGCAAGATGCGTGGCCGAGCGGTGGCTCTTCGATGACCCAATCCGCAAAAATATCGAGTTCTTCATTGGTCTCCGCAATAAAATCGAGCATCGTTACGCTGGCAAGGCCGATCTATCTCTTGCGATCGCGCTGAGCGGATATGCGCAAGCGCTACTTCTGAATTATGAGGAGGAACTGGCGGGGCAGTTTGGCGAGACGGTGAGCCTTGCCGCCATGCTTCGATTCCCTCTTTTCGTGGGTAGCTTTACCGATGCTGGTGAGACTGTTCTGCGCCGCCTACGAAAGGCTCTACCGGCACCCCTTCGAAAATTCGTGGTCGATTATGAATCAGGCTTGAAGAGCGATCTTGTTAACGACCCACGGTACGAATTCCGGTTGCGCGTAACCAATGAGTTGGCTCCGAAGGATCCAGACTCTCTGGCGATTCAGTATACGCGCTATGACGACATGACGGACGAGCAAAAGGCGGTTGTCGAGGAACTGGGTCGGAAGGGTTTTGTCGTCGTGCGTGAGCAGAAGCGGAGTGTAGTAAATCACGAACTCTTCAAGCCTCGTCAGGTAGTCCTTGCGGTAGCTGAGCAAGTACCCTTCGTCTTTCACATGGGACACTTCGTCAGGGCGTGGCAGGAGTTGAAAGTTCGGCCGGTTGGGCGCTCAGACCACCCAGAACGGACTGACGAGAAGTACTGTTTTTATGACGCCCTGCACGGCGATTATGGATACACCAAAGCGTACGTTAAAAAGCTCGTGCGAGAGCTGAGTTCCGTTGATAGATGGCGCAACTTCTTCGGCGAAGATCCCCAGGACAAGGCGTCCGGGGAGTGGGTCACTGATTCGGATAAGCATCTGCCACGGCAGAGAAATGGTGCAGAGACTGATGCCGAGGTTCCATCTGCCCAGGATCGGGAAGGTCAGTATGGCGCAGAATAATTCGACGCCTGCCACTCCTTGAAGCTGGCTACCGTCCAGTCTGACGGCCTACGTAAATTTGCCTTTCTTCCTTTCAATATGAGCGTCAGTGGTGTTCGCCTGCGCAACCCGAACCTCCGAAATACCGTGATCTGCGCGGCGAACGTGGGGGCCATGGCGGACCCGGTGGTCGTTGTTTGAGGACGTGGCCCTGCCCGTAGTTGGGGACGCTGCCTCCTGATCGAATGCGCAACGGGAGCGTGTCCGGCTCGCCCGCCGGCTGCGCTCCCGTCTGAGGTGCAGCTCAGTGCTTTGACTCGGTGGCCCGGACGAAGCTGGTCCAGGCGGCGGGGGAGAAGGTGAGGGTTGGTCCCGCCGGGTCCTTGCTGTCGCGTACCGCGACGAGGCCGGGCAGGTTGTCGGCGACCTCCACGCAGTCGCCGCCGTTGCTGCCGCTGCGGGTGCTCTTGCGCCACTGGGCGTCAGTCAAATCAGCCATGGTGGACCTCTCCGATGATCTTATTGATGAGCTGCCTTGATTGTGCCTCATCGAGCGTCAAGTCATCGAGGCTCGCCCACACCTGCTCGTAGGCTGCGTACTCCTCGGGTCGGTCCAGGTACAGGGCTCCGGTCCACGACTCGCAATAGACGACCGGCGGTTCGGGGATGGTCCGGTTGCCGGGTGGGAAGTCGAGGATGACGAAGGTCCCCGCCTCCGCGCCTCGGTGGATCCCAGCGGTCAGCGGGAGAACTCGGACCGAGACGTTGGGCATCTGCCCGACCTCCCGTAGACGACGGAGTTGGTCGGCCATGGTTGCTGTGTCGCCAACCCTGCGCAGCAGCGCTGCCTCGGCGAGGATCACTTCGAGTTTGGGTGCCCGAGGCAGTCGCCGATGGAGCAGGGTCTGCCGTTGCAGTCGTGCTTCAACCAAACGTAGGCGTTCCTCTTCCGTCACCTCGTGGCGGTGCTGGTAAATCGCCGTGGCGTAGGCGCGCGTCTGGAGTAATCCGGGGATGAGTGCTTCGTCGAAGCGGCGGATGAAGGAAGCGGCGGACTCCAGGCCGACGTAGAGCTCGAACCAGTCGGGGACGGCATCGCCGTACGAGTGCCACCAGCCCTTGGCCTTGGTCTCGTTGGCCAGGGCGGTGAGGGCGCCGGTCAGGTCAGGCGTCGCCCCGTACAGCTCGCACATGGCCTTGGCGTCCACGGAGCGGACCGGGCCGAGGCCGGTCTCGATGCGCCACAGCTTTTGTCGGCTGAACTGCATCGCCTCGGACGCGCCGTCCAGCGTCATCCGCGCCTCGGTGCGTAGGTCGCGCAGCGCTCGCCCGAGCTGCCGTCGCGGCACTGTCGATCCCATGTCGTCGGCCATCGGCTCCCGCCCTCTCCGTGTTGCATTTTGTTACATCCGGACGCCATCGGTGAAACGCGCGACGGTTGCGCCCGGGAATCAATTCCATTGGGTGCTGTCACGCCGAGCCACTACGCCTCTGACCATACAAGACACCCCCGACAGCAGCCATGAACGCGCAATTCCCACGCGTGCTTAATCGGCGTACTGTCGGGGGTGGAATGGTGTGGTGTGCGGTTTAGAATTCCTGGCGGATCCGGGCCAGGCCGCAGGCAACCAGCATGCTGAGAATGACCAGCCCGACCCTCGTCCAGGGCACGTCCCTGCTCGGCCGGACTCCGATGGAGACCGCCACCGCCAGTTGCGCGGTGAGGATGAGGCAGATGACGACACTGAGCACCCGGTAGCCGACCCCGAAGAAAGACCACCAGGTCACGGTGCCGAACACCGCAGGCACCACCATCAGCAGGCTCAGGCCGATCAGTGGCGTTGCGAGCTTCCACCGCAGCAGAGAAGCCCTCGCCGGGGGCGATGTCTGTCGTGTCACCCGCCGATTATCCAGAGGAGGCTCCTCAACCGCTGCCCTCGATGACCCGGACGACCAGGACCGTCCCATCTCGGCCGAACGAGTACACGTTGCCGTCGTCCGGCAGCTCAGCTCGCCGACGAAAGAAGCTCGGTGCACCCCTCAGGTAGGTGCCGACCTGGCCCTCGGCCAGCTCACGGTAGAGGCGACTTTCGACGCCTCGGAACACCTCCAACACCCTGCCCCGGCCCAGGGGTGCGCGGTGCAGGGTGCCCTCTGCGGAGAGCCCGTTGGGAAGGGGGAACGTCGCGGCGCTGCTCGTCGCCCATGCCGGGTCGAGGCTGAACAGCGCGGGCTGGAAAGCGGGATCCTCCACTCCGCGCTGACGCGGCGTGGCATAGCTACTGGCGGCGGCGTTGTCGCCGGCGAAGAGGAGGGCGGTGGCCGCCACGGCGCGGGTCAGGATCTGGGTGAACCAGCCACGTTGCTGCTCGGGTATGTCGAAAACCTGGGGCGCTCCCGGCGGCAGCTCGTCGGGCAGGTCCGGCTCGGCGACAGACTCATCGGCGGGGGAGAGCGCGCCGGTAGGCGTCTGTCTCGCCTCGGGCTCTTGCGGAATGGCTGTCCGCGGGCGCCAGAACTGGTCCTCGGCGGGGGTGCTCAACAGGCCGTCCAGTTCCTCGTCGTCACCGGACCACAACTCGTCATCCCCGGGCGGATCGAGCACATGAGCGGTGATCCCGGTCTGGGCGAGGTGCGAGGCGACCATCAGCGACGGAGGATGGCTTCCGCCCACCGACAACGCCTCCACCTGTACGGCGGCTCGGGCGAGCTGCCCGTGGACGAAGTTCGGCGGCCCGTGCGTGCCCTTGCACTCCGTCCTACAGGCCGCGATCCTTACCTTCACGCCACGCGATCACGTCGAGGATGCGCAACGCGCTGACCTCAGTCGGCAGCTCGGCCGCGTCGCGTAGGCGCAGTAGCCGTCGATGCAACGCGCAATCGTTTGCCCGCAGTGCCGTGCGCAAGGGTTCCCACTGTGCCGGCACCGTGTCGGTCACGGCAGCGACCACCGTGTCCCAGATGGGCCGCAGGCGTGGCCGCTTCCGCGCCAGTAGCTTCGACGCGGTGGTCGTGCCGACGCCCGGGATGGAACGCAGCTCATCCATGAGCCGCCAGCCAGGCCAGGTATCGCCGAGGAGTTTGTTCTCGTTTGCCAGCTCACGGTCAGGGCCGAGGTCTACAAGCAGCTTCGAGAACTCACCCGAGCGGTCACGTAGCAGCGCCCGTACCGCTGTCTTCGGTGCCTCGACGGAGAGGAACTTGATCGCAATCAGGTCATCGGCCGTGAAGCGCATGGGGTCGCTATCGGTTGCCCAGGTGTCGAAGTACGCACCGTCGGCACAGCCGGGACCGAGATACGGAGCACCGTAGTAACGCTTCAGCAAGGCGACGGCGGCAGCGTCATCGGATGTCTGGAGCGCATCAGGTAGCCGGAACGTCATGATCGGACCCTGCCAGCGTGGACCAGGAGTGTCTATGGACCGAACGGGGCACCGCCCCGCACCCCATCGGCCATCCAGGCCGAGAGGCACGCGGCGTAGGGCTCTCACCCAATGCTGGTCGATATCGACGTCGCGACGTCTTCGCGAAGCGCGGCAGCACGTGCGTCGTCGAACCTGGCCAGCAGTGAGTGTGCCTCCCGCCAGTGCTGTCCGGCCTCCTCGCGGCGGCCCGCATCTTCAAGCGCGGCAGCCAGATGGGCCAGCGTCAGGGCGAGTTGCCAGTCGTCCCCGAGTTGCCGGTGCACCACCGCCGCGCGCAGGTGGAAGGCAATCGCCTCGTCCGACTGCCCCAGTTCCCGGTAGGCCTCACCGGCGCCGTCGAGCGCCATCGCCTCGCGGCTACGGTCACCGAGCCGACGTTGAATCGTCGCCGCCCGGTGCACGGCCTCCAGCGCCTCAGCGGGCCGGCCGGAGGCGCGCAGCACCCGTGCGTACTCCACCAGCCAGTGCCCCAGCCACACCTGGCTCATCCCCTCGGCGATGGCAGTGGCCGATTCGATCGCGGCACGAGCCTCGTCGGTGCGGCCAAGTTCCCGCAGGGTCATGCTCAGGAAGAAGAGCGAGTTGCCCTCCTGCCCGCGGTCGTCGATCTCCCGCTGCACCACGAGTGCCCGATCCAGCAGCTCAGCGGCATCGGTCAGCTCACCCAGCTCGTAGCGGGTCTCGGCGAGGTTGCTGAGCAGTAGTGCCCGCCACCGCTGGTTGCCGAGCCGCTCAAAGATCGCCAGGCTCTCGCCGAAGTGGCTGAGCGCCTCGGTGAGGTGACGGTGGCGCAGGCCCAGCAGCCCGAGCGCGTTGATCGACACGGCTGTGCCGTACTCGTCGCCGATCTCCTGTCGAATGACCAAAGCGGCCCGGTGCTGCACGGCGGCCTCGCTGAGCTGGCGAGCCTGGAAGTGGGCCTTGCCGAGGCTTTCCAGCGCCTCCGCCTCGCCATGCCGGTCGCCCAGCGTGCGGGCTGCGGCCAGCCCGATCCGGGCGGTGGTGAACCAGTCTTCGAAGGCGTTCTGATGCATGAAGACGCTGCGCAGCAGCGCTGCCAGTTGCCAGGCGACCCGCGGTAGGCCCGCCTCGCCGGCTGCGCGGGTTGCCGCTACCAAATTGTCCCGTTCGGCGCCGAACCAGGCGTCCGCCTCGGCGTTCGTCGCGAAGGTGAGCGGCGTGACGTCGGCCGGCGGATCCAATGGCACGGTCCGGTTGAACGGCAGCGTGCGGGTCAGCGCGGCGTCGGCGGTGTGCAGGTACCAGTCCAACTCCCGGCGCAGCGCGGCTTGCCGATCCTCCGCGCTCTCCAGGTGCCGGACCTGGTCGACCGCGTAGGCGCGCAGGAGGTCGTGGAGTTGGTAGCGTCCCGGAGAGCTCTGTTCCAACAGGTGCGCGCTGACCAGAGCGTCGAGCGGTTGCCGTACCTGGGACAGTCGCACACCGGTCAGCGCGGCGGCGGCCGGGGCGCTGAGATCCGGGCCGGGGTGTAACCCGAGCAGCCGGAACAGGCGCGCGGACGTCGGGTTCAGGGCGCGGTAGGACCAGGCGAAGACCGCACGTACCGCGTCGGATTCCTCGTCCTCCTCGGCGGTGAGTGCGTCCCACAGGGCCGACTCGTCTCGTAGATTGTCGATCAGTTCGCCGAGGGGCATGAATGGGCGGCTCGCCGCCCGCTCGGCAGCGATACGCAGCGCCAGCGGCAACCGGGCGCAGAGTCGCGCCAACTCGGTCAGCTCGGCGGGGTCGTCGCCGCTGCGATAGGGCGAGGTGACGTCGCGTAGCAGGGTGACGGCGTCGTCCTCGGCCAGGATTCGCAGCGTCAGCCGTCGGCCTCCGTCGCGGGTGGTCAGCCCGGAGAGCATGTTCCGACTCGTGACCACGGCAAGGCAACGGCCCGTGCCCGGCAGCAGTGGGCGCACCTGCCGGGCCGATGCGGCGTTGTCCAACAGCACCAGTACGCGCCGGCCGGCCAGGCGCGAGCGGTACAGCGCAGCCCGGTCATCCAGATCCGCTGGCACCGCCGAGGGCGGAACACCGAGAGCCCGTAGGAAGCGGTCGAGGATCTGATCCGGCTGCGCCGGCTCGCCCGGATCGTAACCGCGCAGGTTGGCGTAGAGCTGCCCGTCAGGGAACCTGCTCAGGACGCTGTGCGCCCAGCGCAGGGCGACCGAGGTCTTACCGACGCCGGCCGTCCCGGTGATCACCGACAAGCTGACATCGACGCTCTGATCCCCCTGGGTCAACAGCCGGTTGAGTGTCCGCAGCTCCTCCACCCGATTGACGAAACCGCGCACGTCACCGGGGAGTTGCTGCGGTCGCTCCTGGGCAGCTGCCTCACCGTGGAAGTGCACACCGCCGTACACGTCGCGGGCCTGGACCAGCTCCGCCGGCCCGGACAGCTCGGAACGGTTCACCTGAGCCGGCCGCTGCCCGGGCTCGTCCGAACCGACGACGTCCACCTCGTCACCCCGCGTGGGGAGGCCCCATCGGTGCCACCGCACGGCCGAAGTACTCGTCCAAGGGTTCACCGCGGTGGTAGAGGGACTCGATGAAGGACTGGCAGCTTGCCACCAACTCGGGGTCGCGCCAGCGGCGGGCAGCCGCCAACACTCCGTCGGCGTTGTAGACAGCCTCGTACATCACCTCGGCGCCGAGGGTGTAGATCTCCGGCAGCTGCCCGCTCGTCTCGTCCGCTGCGACTGCGTCCGTGCCGACCACCTGGGTCAGACCGCCATATTCGTGCCGCAGCCGCAGAACGTGCAGCTCCCACTGGAGGTACGGAGTGAGGGGTTCTTCGATGATCCGCACCCGACGGGTGGCGAACCCGTTCTCCGCGATCCGCCGGTAGTAGCTCCGGAAATCGGGGCGGCGCGCGTCGAGGATTCGCAGCGAATCCTCCCATCGCCCGTCGGCGAACGCCTGCCATCCCTCGTCGCTGGGCTCCTTGAAGGTCTGCTGACGTTCCAGCTTCCAGAAGCCCGGACCACTGGTCCGCCAGAACCGATCGTCGAAGTCCGCCCAGTAGTCCTCCAGGCGGAGCAGCTCACCGGGATCCCCGCCGAACAGGTCATGCATCAGGTATGTCCACCTTCGCCGCGATCATTGTCGATCGGGGAATGATGATAAGTCGCTCGCCCGGATCCACCGAGACGTCGGCGGGAAGTCGTCCATGGTAGGCCTCGGTGAGGTCCTGCCCGATCACCGCGATGTCGCCGTTGCTCAACTCCCAGACGTCCGGGCAGCTGCCGTCGCCGGAGGTGTTGCCCAGCTCGTGCGAGGACTTGCCCCAGCGGCGGGTGAGCTCGGCGGTAGGGTCCGCTTCCCAGCGCTGTCCGCTCATGGTGGCCTCCGGAGTCGGGTGTCCGCGCGAGCACCCAAGGTAACATCGAGGCTGCTTGATTACTTGTGCCCCATGTTCGTATCCACGAGCCGGGGTGATGGTGGGAGGCGGAGTTGTGACCGACCCGATCATGGTGACCGCGGCGATGACGCTCGTTGCGTGGGCGACCACCGAACTGGCCCAGAGTGGCCGGGCTGCGGTATTCTCCCTGATCGACTTTCTGCGCAGCCGGTTTCAGCACGAGCCGGCGTCCCGTGCCGTCGTCGAGGGCGCTCTGCAACAGCCTTCGCCAGAGGCGGTGGGCCGCCTCGCCGAGCTGCTCGAACGGGAGTCGCGCCGCGACGTGGCCTTCGGCGCCGAGCTGCGATCTCGGTGGTCGCAGGTCGAGGTCACCGTCGCCGAAGGTGCCGGCGGCGTCGCCAACTCGGTCTCCGGTGACGTGGACGGTCCGGTGGTGCAGGCACGTGACGTCCACGGCGGTATCCATTTCGGCGACCGCCCCGACCGGCACTGACGCTGCGTACTGAGCTGATATCTTCCCGTGTTGTGGTGAGCGAACGTGAGCTGTCTTCGATGGACGATCTGCTGACCGAGACGCGTCGGGCGTTGGAGGCCGTACGGTCCTGCCACCCGGACACCCTCGCCGATTCCGATGAGGTCCCTGCCGCCCAGGGCAGTGCCGCCGACGGGCTGGTCACCGCCACCATCACCGACGGCAGACTCGACTCGTTCGTGATCGACCCGAGACTGATGCGCTTGCCCTCTTGGGAGCTGGCCCAGCATGTGATGACCGCTGTCAACGAGGCACTCGACGTTCTGCGAGGAGGCCAGCCCGCCATCGGGCAGCCCGTCGACGTGGACGCCTTGGCGGGCGGCCTTCACGAGGTGCAGGACCGGTCGATTCGACAGATGGCCCAGATGGGCCAGGCGTTGCAGGACGTTGTGGCGTTGCTACGTGAGCCGCGCCGATGAGACCGCTGGACGTCGACCCGGCTCAGCTGCGGGAGGCCGGTGAGGCGGTGCGGAAGGCGGCAGATCAGCTTGGCGAGCGGTGGCAGCAACTTCGCGCAACGGCCGACGGGATGGGAGACATCTTCGGTACGGACGATGTCGGTGGCTTGATCGGCGTGTCCTATCAGGCCGCCCACCAGGTCGCAGAGCGGTCGATCACCTCCGTTCTCAACGCCCTGAGCGGCTTCGCTGACGGCCTGGTCGGGATGGGCCACGCCTATGATCAGGTCGAGGAAGACAACACCGACCTGTTCCGTGCGCTGGGCTGACCCACGATGGGCATCCAGATTCCGGGTGAGCTGTCCGGCCTGCTGAACGAACTCGGCTACATCTGGCCGGAGAGCGACGAGGAACGGCTCTTCGAACTGGGCCAGGCGTGGATCGCCTTCGGGGCAGAGGTGGACACCGTTTCGGCCGCCGCAGGTCAGGCCACCGTGAGGCTCAGCGACAACCATGGGGAGGCGTTGGAGGCTTTCCGTGTCCAGTGGGCTCACACCGACTCGGCCCCGGAGGTACTGCACGGGATTTGCACGGGAGCACGGGCAGTCGGAGCCGCGCTGTTGGTGTGTGCCATGGCGGTGCTCGCGCTGAAGATCAATGTGATCGTCCAGCTGACTCTGCTGGCCATCGCGATCGTTCAGGCTATCGCCACGGCCGGACCGACCCTGGGTGCCTCGTTGCTGGAGATTCCCGTGTTCAAGAAGTTGATCGACATCGCGATCGACTTTTTGATCGGGCAGGCGCTGGAGATCGTCCTTGGGTAAGCGCGGCCGCAAGGCGGGCGGTGAGGCCGCCTCCGGCATCATCGCCAAGGCGGCGTCCGCATCGATGCGGGAAGCCAAAGAGGTCGGGCCCAAGGTCGCCGGTGACGCCACTGATGCTGCCCGAAAGGCCATCCCTGGCCCCGCCGGAAAAATTCCCCTCAAGCCGCCGAATTCTCGGCACAATCTCGACAGCATCCGGCCGAAAAGCCCCTCCAAGGAGGTGAACACGGTCGTCCTTCCTGGTACGGACGTCGCGAAGGACCTGGACGACATCGCTGCGGGCCGGGCCACCTGGGATCCGGATCGGCAGCGCTACCTGGTCAACGGTCGTACCTATGCGGTCGAGCCGAGCGGCACGGTCTTTCCTGAGGCGGGTCCTGGCCTGGAGCAGTTGAACCGCGCCGAGTACGGCGCGCTGAAGGAGTACATTGCCGCTGGCGGCGACATCGAGAAGGCGAGGGCCGCGATGGCCCGCAACCCGTTCCTGACTGAGGCCGCGCAGGAGCGGGCGCTGGAGGTCTTCCGCCACCACAAGAGCTACCGGGGGTAAGTGTTGCGCTATCAAATCCACTTCGAGAAGGAACTGCCCGCCGAAGCTCTGCGCCGATTCCTGAGTGAGGACTACGGCATCTCGCCGCACGCGGTCTACATCGGGCGGATCGAGGACCGGGCGATCGATGACCCTCGGCCGGTCGCCATGCTCAATCCTCCGGACGAGGACGAGGAATTCGGCTGGATCCTGACCGGTGACACCGAGCTCGCCGACGCCACCGGTCAGGGGGAGCGAGAGTTGGCGGCCACGCTGGCGCGAACCTTCGGGGTGCGAGCGCTGGTCGATGACGGAGGCATCTATCCCGACCGGTGGGTGCTGGTCAGCACCGACGGCAGCAGTGGCCGGGTCCTCACCGACGAGGACGCCGCGGCCGACGGGCACCTGCGGGTCGTGCATGCTCTCGAACCGATCACCGGCGAGCCGCAGCTCGCCGTCGTACCGCCGCCGGACTGGGCCCGCGACTGGTGACCGGCTAACTGCTTGCCGCCCGCCGCTGGAATCGCTCGAGGATCGACGCCCGGGGGTATCCCGGCAACTCGATCCGCACCACCTGGCCGAACTCCTTGCCCGTGGTCGACCCGATTCAGCCGAGGTCGTGCTCCTCCAGGCTGGTGTTGAGGACCCAGGCGAGCGGCATGGTCGCGCGGGCAACGTAGCGTTCGCCGTCCAAGCGATGCATGGTTACGGTCTGCGCCGCATCCTGGTCAACCACCCAGTACTGGGGGATGCCTGCGGCGGCGTACTCACTGCGCTTGGTCACCGTGTCGACACCCTCGGAGCCGGGCGACACGATCTCCACCACCAGAAGCACGTCTGCTACCGGCAGCCAGACCCCGTCGGACTGAGCCTTGCTCCACACGACCAGGTCGGGGATGCGTCCGCCGACGCCGCCGTCACGACCGGGTATGCGTAGCCCGACCGCCTGGGCGATGCGATCCGCCGGGACGCCACCCTGGGCGAGCCACACCATGAGCCGGGTCGCGATGATCGCGTGCGCGTATCCCGGCGGCGGCATGATCGAGACGACTCCCTCGGGGCTGATTTCATACCGGTGGTTCTCGTCCTCGGCCATCATTGCCGTGAGGTCATCGAGCGTCACGACAGGGGGCATGTACCTGCCAACCGCCTCCGAGCTCATGGGCGCATCGTACCGGTTCGCCACGTGGTTCCCGTGGTGGTGGCACCCGGTGGTGCGCCCGTTCCTGAGCATGTCTGTCGCGAATCCGACTCACCCCGTTGGCTGGGCTGTCGCGCAGGTCAACCCCGGTAAGGGGTGCAGTAGCATGCGGCGGTGATCCGCTCATGAGGCCGACCATCGCCGCCGACACCCTGCGTCGGACCCTCACCCAGTACCTGACCACGACCTTCGGTCTGACCGAGGACGGCGTACGCCACGGTCTGGAGGGTTTTCTCTCTCACCCGGAGCAGGGCATCTTCCGTGGCCCGTACCTGCGGATCCGCACTCCCTTCCGCCCGGCGGAGGGTGACTGGCGGGCGCACCTCGACTGGGCGCCCGCCGATTTCACCCCTTACCTGCACCAGGCGAACGCGTTCGCCCGGTTGTCGACGAAGGGCAAGCCCGCCGAGCCGACGCTGATCACCACCGGCACCGGCTCGGGTAAGACGGAGTCGTTCCTGATCCCGGTGCTCGACCACTGCCGGCGGCAGAAGCAGCAGGGCAGGGCTGGCGTCAAGGCGATCCTCCTCTACCCGATGAACGCCCTCGCGACGGACCAGACGTCTCGCATCAACGAGTTGCTCTCCGACCCGGCGCTCAGCCAGGTCACCGCCGGTCTCTACATCGGCGACGTGGCGGCCATCGAGTACGCGCACGTCTTCACCAAGCGGTCGGAAATGCGGCGCACGCCGCCGGACATCCTGATCACCAACTACAAGATGCTGGACCTGCTGCTCCAGCGCGCCGACGACCTGCCGCTGTGGGAGGACGCCGAACCGGCGTACGTGGTGTTGGACGAGTTCCACACCTACGACGGCGCGCAGGGCACCGATGTGGCGATGTTGTTGCGCCGGCTCGCCGCGGCGCTCGACCTCGACGAGCCGGAGCGGCCGTTGGGGCCGATCTGCCCGGTGGCGACCTCCGCGACGCTCGGCGAGGGCGGCGGTCGGGACGGTCGTACCGCGATCCGTGAGGTCGCCGAGCAGGTCTTCGGCGTCGCCTTCGACGCCGGGTCGCTGGTGGGGGAGGACCGGTACGAGGCCGGCGAGTTCGTCGCCCGCCAGGACTTCAGCCTGCCGCTGCCCAGCCCGGAGCAGCTCGCGGCCGTCGACGACCGCGACCCCGAGGCGATGATGGCCGAGGTCGCCGAGCTGGTGGTCGGCGAGCGTTGTCTCGACGCCCCGACGCGGCTCGGTGAGCTGCTGCGCCAGCACCCGTTGACGAAGGCGGTGCTCGACTCGCTTCAGACGCGGCCGTGCACCCTCGACGAGATCATCGACGTGTTGCCTCGCAAGAACGCGACCGGCTGGGGCAGCGTGATGAAGACCCCGGCCGGGATCACGGCGAAGGCACTCGCCCGGTTCGTCGGCCTGCTCTCCGTCGCGCAGAACCCGGACGTCCCCGGCCGTCCGCTCCTGAACATCGAAACCCACCTGTGGGTACGTGCCGTCTCCCGCCTGCTGCGCGGCACCTCCCACCAGGCCGCCTTCGGCTGGTACGGCGAAGCGCCGCGCGAGCTGGACCCGTACGCCACCGACGCCGACGTGGTCGTGGCCGACAACCGCTACCCACGGTTACCGGCCATTTACTGCCGGCACTGCGGTCGTTCGGGCTGGATGGCGTTGTCGCCGGAGAAGGACCCGCAGGAGCTGGAGACCGACCCGGACAAGATCTACCGGGCCAGCGTCGGCCGGGACAAGCGTCGGGTCCGCGCGCTGATCGCCGCGACCGACGACGAGGTACGCCAGCGCTCCCGCGGCCTGCTGGTCCTGGAGTACGGGCGTCGGGTGCGCCCCTTCGACGAACACCGCGACCGCCAGCCCACCGACGACGCGATCGTCGTGCTCGGTGACGTCCTCGACATCGACGGTGCAGAGAAGGACCGCTGCCCATCCTGCGAGCTGGACCACGGCATCCGCTTCCTCGGCGCCGGCCTGGCCACCCTCGCCTCGGTGGCGATCACGCAGCTCTTCACCGGTGGGGAGCTCGACGAGGCTGAGAAGACGCTGCTCTTCAACGACTCGGTCCAGGACGCCGCGCACCGCGCCGGTTTCGTCGCCAACCGGTCCTACTCGTTCTCCCTGCGCTCCCTGCTCGCCGGTCGGTTGACGGCTGGGGAGTCGATCGGGCTCGACGACCTCTTCGTCAGGATGATCGAAGAGGCGGCCAAGCCGGAGATCCTCTCCACCGTCGTGCCGCCGGACCTGCACGACCAGCCAGGTGTCGACAGCCTGCTCGCCGGTGAGCACAGCGGCAGCCGGGACACCTGGGAGCTGATCAGCGAGCGACTCGTCTTCGCCACCGTGATGGAGACCGGGCTGCGCTCCCGCCAGGGTCGCACCCTGGAGTTGACCCGCAGCGTCGCCGTCGAGGTGGCCCTCGACGATCCGACGCGAGCCGCTGCGATCTGCCGGGATGTCCACCTCACCGGCCCCGGCCACCTCGCCGTGGCGCCGCCGGACGACGCCCGCTACCTCGCCTTCGTCCGCGGCCTCTTGGAACGGCTGCGTGTCCGCGGCGCCGTGTTCCACGAGTGGCTGGTGCCGTACCTGAAGCGCGGTGGCACCCGGTGGCAGATCTGGGGTGGCCGGCCGGCCGGGATGCCCGCGTTCCCGAAGGGACTGTCCGCGCCCGCGTTCCTGCTCGCCACGCCGAAGTCCCGCTCGGAGTTCGACGTGATCACCGCACGGGGCAACTGGTACCAGGACTGGACCTCCCGCTGCCTCGGTCTTGATTCCGGTGACGCTGCCGGCTTCCTCAGCCGGCTGTTGCCGGCCCTCGCCGCAGATGGCGTGGTCGCAGTTGGCGACACCGAGGACGGCAACACGGTGTACGGGCTGATGCCCGGCCATCTGCGGGTGACCCGACTCGACGACGCGTCCGCCGCGATGGCCGGGGTCGGCTGCGACACCTGCCACTGGCAGCAGACCGAGCACCCTGACCGGGTGGCCGACTGGATCGGCCAGCCGTGCCGGCAGTACCGCTGCCGGGGTCAACTCCAGGCCGCCCGCGACGACACCGCCGCCGACGACTACTACCGCCGGCTCTACCTGGACAGCCCGGTGTTCCGGGTCGTCACCGGCGAACACACCGGCATGCTGACCCGCGCCCAGCGGGAGACGGTGGAGAAGCAGTTCCGCGACGGCGAGCGCTACACCGACCCGAACGTGCTGTCCTGCACACCCACTCTGGAGATGGGCATCGACATCGGCGCACTCTCTGCGGTGGTGCTCGCGTCACTCCCGCACGGCCCGGCCAACTACGTCCAACGGGCGGGCCGCGCCGGCCGCAAGAGCGGTAACGCACTGGTGCTGACCCTGGTCGGGAGGACCGAACGGGATCGTTACTACCTGGCCGATCCGCGTGACATGATCGCCGGCCAGATCGTGCCACCCGGTTGTTTCCTCTCCGCCGTGGAGATCCTGCGCCGCCAGTACCTCGCCCACCTGATCGACCTGGCCGCCCGTGGCCGTCTCGCCGGGGTACTGCCGATGCCGCGGCGGGCGCACGTGCTGTTCGGTCCGACCGGTTGGCTGACCGGCCTCGCCGAGGCCGCGCGTCGCGACGGCGGTCGGCTGGTGGAGGAGTTCCTCACCCTCTTCGGCGACAAGGTTCTGCGAATTGCCGCCGACCAACTGCGCGAGTTCGCTGCCGATGGCATCGTCCACCGGGTCAGGGAAGCCGACGAGATCTGGGATTCCCGATTGGCCGACCTGCGTCGCCGGATGCAGGAACTCGCCACCGCCCGAGGCACGCTCGTGCCCAGCGACCCGGACCACGCCCGCGAGATCAAGATGCTGAAGGCGGAGGAGGGGGCGGTCCGTCGCCGGCTGCGCGAGGTCAGCTCGGCTGCCGCCCACGGCACGATGGTCGAGTTCGGGCTGCTGCCGAACTACGCGCTCATCGACAGCCGCACCGACCTCGAAGCCACCCTGACCTGGGAGGACAAGGCCGACGGCGACCGCCGTTTCCACAGCGAACTGCGCGAGTACGCCCGCCCCGCCCGGCAGGCGCTGGTCGAGATCGCTCCCGGCAACAGTTACTACGTACGGGGCTACAAGCACGAGATCTCAGGGCTCGACGTCGGTCCGGCGGACCGGCCGGCGTACGAGCAGTGGCGGATCTGCGCCCAGTGCGGCTATGTCCGCACCCACCTCGCCAAGGAGGACACCAGCGCCTGCCCGCGCTGCGCGGACCCGGGCATCGCCGACCACGGGCGACTGTTCCAGGTCCTCCAACCGACCCGGGTGCTCAGCCGTGACAAGCGTAACGACGCCCGCATCCGCGACGACAGCGACGACCGGGACCGGCGTTTCTACGCCACCACCGTCGCCGTCGACGTCGACCCGGCCAAGGTCGATTCGTCCTGGCGGCACGCCCATGACACGTTCGGCGTCGACTACAGCCGGCACGCGATGATCCGGCACTTCAACCTGGGCGCGCAGCGCTACGACCGGGCGGCCGAACTGTTCGCGGGCGAGGAGGTGCGGATCAACCGCTTCCACACCTGCACCTCCTGCGGCGGGACCACGGTCGACGGTGCTCCCGCAGTGAGCCAACAACTCGCCGCGGAGGCCTCCGGGTCGACCGTCGTGAAGGGCGCCGAGCATCACCGGCCCTGGTGCCCCTACCGTCGCTCGCCCGCCGCCCCGGACGCCCACGTCGACCTGATCCTCGCCCACGAGTTGGAGACCGAGGCGCTGCGCATCCTGATCCCGGCCGCTACCGCCGTGGTTCAGGAACGCATCGCGTCGTTCGCTGCCGCGATCCGCCTCGGCATCGCCGCGCAGTACGGCGGGGACCCGGCGCACCTTCAGGCTGCGTCGGCCACCATGCCGGACGGGCAGAGCGACGGGACGCGCAACTTCGTGGTCGTCTACGACACTCAGCCGCAAGGCACCGGCTACCTGCACCGCCTCGCCAAACCTGAGGAGTTTCGCGCGGTCCTGGAACTCGCGCGGCAGCGGATCGCCGACTGCGCCTGTCGACACGAAGGCAGGGCGGTCTGTCACCGTTGCCTCCTGCGCCACGCGCGCAACGAGCACTTCGCCCTGATGAGCCGCGACGAGGCGTTGGGGATGCTGGACAAGCTCCTCGACAACTGGGATGTCCAGGAGGGCACCCGGACGGACGAGATCTCGCTGATCCACCAGGTGGAGAGCGAGTTGGAGATGCGTTTCCTCACCAAGCTGCTGGCGCTTGGCGAGACACCCAACTCGGGCGTGCGGATCGATCGGCGGACCGACCACGACGGTGCCCGCATCGCCGACCTGCGGTTCGTCCGCGACAACGGTCAGAGTGTCACCCACTGGCAGATGAAGCTGCAGAACACCGTTCGCGGCACCCGCCCCGACGTCCACTTCAAACGCCTCGACGCGCCGTCGCCCGAGGTGGCCGTCTACCTCGACGGTTTCAAGTACCACGCTTCGTCGCAGTACAACCGGCTCGCGGACGACGCGGAGAAACGGGCCCGGCTGCGCGCGCACGGCTACCTGGTCTTCGCCGCCACCTGGGACGACGTCAAGACCTGGGGCAGCACCGACGGGCAGGGGCGGTGGGCCCCGTACGGTGGGGTCAGCAAGCAGACGGCCCGGGAGCGATACCGACAGTTCCTCCCCGGCGCCGACCCCGATGAGCTTGAGGAAACCATCTGGGTCAACCCGATCGAGCAGCTGATGCGCTTCCTCGCCGACCCCGACCTCACCCGGTGGCAGCGTCGGGCGGAAGCCACCCTGGCCGGCATGATCAAACAGGCCCGGGACAACACCGCCACCGACTCTGGTGGCGTCGCGGAGCGGCTCCTGGCGGCACTGCGTGGCGAGCCCCTACCCGGTCCGACAGCAGGCAAAATCATGATCGCCCGTGCCCGGGACAATGCTGACTGCCCGGTGACCCTCGTGGTCGACGGGCGCAGCAAACCGCTGCCGACCTGGTCCGCGCTGGCTGTCCTCGATGACCTGCCAGCCGCCGTGACCGGGACGGGTCACAAGGACCGTTGGGCCGCGTGGCTCGCCTGGGGCAACGTCATCCAGTTCCTCGGCAATGGTGGCGGCGATGCCGGTCAGCTCGCCGTGTCCACCCTGGACACCTTCGAGCCAGCTTCGATGGCCGTCACCGAGGGCACCGGGCTCGTGCTGGCCCACCGCGCGCTGCCGCTCGACGAGGAGACAGCCACCTGGCTCGGTGTCGTCGCGCAGCCGGTGGCCGCCGAGCCCGGAAGCCTCGACACCGAGTCACCGTGGCGGGAAGTCCTGCGCTACCTCGACCCGGACGAGAAGACCCTCGACCAACTCGTCCAGCAACTCGCCCAACAGGACCTGCCCGCCCCGATCGTCGGCTACGAGCTGGGCGACCAGGGCTGGCCGGCCGAACTGGCCTGGCCCGACCGGCGGATCGCCATCGTGCTGACCGGCCCGTCCGACGACCCGGAGACGGAAGACCGCGACCGGGCGTACGCGGACGCGGGCTGGCACGCCCGTACCGCGCGGGAATGGTCGGTTGACGAGTTGGCGGCAGAGATCAAGGCGACGACCGGGGGAGAACGCCGATGAGTACCGGAGCAACGACTCTGCGGATGCTGGACCGCGCCGACAAGGAGGTCATGAAGCTCACCCGCGCCGACATCGGAGCGGTCTACGAGTTCATGCACAAGTTCCGGCACAACCCGGAAAACCCCGGCCTCAACCTCAAGGCGCTCAACAGCGAATCCCGGCTGATGTCCGCCCGCGTCAACAAGGACTACCGGGCGCTGCTGCTGCACATCGCCGCGCGCGACTACCTGCTCGTCGCGGTCAAGCACCGCGGTGAGGTGTACGACGACCTCAGCCGCTACGCGTACCGCATCAACCGGATCACCGGCGGCATCGAGGTCGTCGACCTGGCCCCCGTCGGCGACAGCATCATCGGCCGGGTCGTGCCGCCCGAGATTGAGCCCGAGCCCGCGCAGAAGCCGCTCTTCGACACCTACACCGATGCCCAACTGCTGAATCTCGGCGTCTCCGAGCCGTTGCTGCCGCAGATCCGCGAGCTGACCACCGAGGCGCACCTTCTGGAGCTGCTCGATCGGGCACCGCAGCTCACCACCGACGTGCTGTTCGCGCTCTTCGACGGCACCCCCTACGACGAGGTACTTCAGCAGGTCACCGACCCGGTCCGGGCCGACGAACCGGTCGACCCCGAGGATTTCGAAGCCGCCGTCGAACGTCCCGCCACTCAGGTGACCTCCGACGACGAGGCGTTGCAGGCGATGCTGGGCGAGGCCTTCGAGCGGTGGCAGATCTTCCTGCACCCCACCCAGCGGAAGCTGGTCGAGCGCACCTACAGCGGCCCGGCACGGGTCGGGGGTGGTCCCGGCACCGGAAAGACGATCGTCGCCCTGCACCGGGTGGCGCACCTGGCGCGGCAGTTGCCGCCCGGAGTGGACAAGCCGATCCTGCTCACCACCTTCAACCGGAACCTCGCCGCCGACCTGCGGACCCGCCTGATGGCCCTGGGCGGGCAGGAGTTGGTGTCGCGCGTCGACATCGTCAACATCGACCGGTTGGCCAGCCGGGTCGTGGCCGAAGCCAAGGCGGGTGGCAGCCGCCGCGTGGTGGACGACAATCGCGTCCTCGAACTGTGGGACGAGTTCCTCCTGGAAACCGGAGAGACCGGCTGGGAGGCGGAGTTCCTCGCCGCCGAGTGGAATCAGGTGATCCTCGGCCAGGTGCTCAACTCGCGGACCGACTACTTCAAGGCCCGCCGTCCCAACCGGGGTCGTAGTCTCACCCGGGCCGAGCGGGACCAGATCTGGCAGCTGACCGAACGCTTCGCCACCTGGCTGGAGAACCGCGGCATCTGGACCTGGCGACAGGTGGCGCAACGGGCCGCCCGCCTTGAGATGGACCGCACCGCCCACACCGGTGGCGTGGCCGGTGAATCGTCCGGTGGGTTCTACCGGCCGCGCTACCGCCACGTAGTGGTCGACGAGGCACAGGACCTCAGCGCCGCGCACTGGAAGATGCTGCGCGCCATGGTCGCGCCCGGGCCGGACGACATGTTCCTCACCGGCGACACCCACCAGCGCATCTACGACAACCACGTCACGTTGGGCAGCCTCGGCGTCAACATCCGCGGCCGGTCGTCCCGACTCACGCTGAGCTACCGCACCACCCGACAGATCCTCGCCGACGCCCTACAGATCATGACGGGGGAGGTGTACGACGACCTTGACGGCGGTGAGGAGAACCTGGCCGGCTACCGGTCGTTGCTGCGCGGCGGCCGACCGGTTTTCCGAGGTGCAGCGACCTGGGCGCAGGAGCGGGACCTGATCGTCGAGCAGCTGCGCGACTGGGGCAACGCGACGGATGGCTCGATCGCCATCTGCGTACCGACCAAGGACCTCGCTGCGGACGTCATCAGTCGGCTGGAGGCGGACGGCTTGGCGGTGGTGGAGATTGGCCCGGATGGCCCGAAGCGCCCCGACGGTGTGCACGTCGGCACGATGCACCGGTTCAAGGGCCTCGAGTACCAACGCATGATCATCGCCGGGGTCAGTGACGGCCTGGTGCCTCGGCAGATGATCAGCAGGTACCGGGACACTGACCCGAAGCGCTACCAGCGCGAGCGCCAACGTGACCGGTCGCTGCTCTTCGTTGCCGCCACCCGTGCTCGGGACGAGCTCGCGGTGTTCTGGCACGGCACGCCCAGCCCATTCCTGACCGGGCGGCTCGTACAGCGACAGCTAGCCTGATTGCCGGCTCCTGCTCAGGCGGGGTCGGCGTGCGATGCGGGGAGGCTGTAGGTGCAGGCGGGGGATCGTATCGGTGACCGGTACGAGTTGACGTATCCGGTTGGTCGCGGCGGAATGGGCCAGGTCTGGGCCGGCTTCGACGAACGACTCGACCGGCCCGTGGCGATCAAGTTCCTTCGGCAGGTGGAGGTGCCGGAGGACGAGCGGGAAACGGCCGGCAAGCGCTTCCGGCGGGAGGCGAGAGCGACCGCGAGACTCGATCACCCCGGCGTGCCGGCCGTCCACGACCTGGGCGTGCATGGTGAAGACCTTTTCCTCGTCATGCAGCTCGTGCCGGGGATGGTCCTCGCCGACCACATCGCCGAGCAGGAACGACTGCCGGTCGGCGAGGCGGCTTCCATCGCCGCGCAAGTCTGCTCGGTGCTCGTCGCCGCCCACGCCGCCTCCCTCGTACACCGAGACCTGAAGCCACAGAACCTCATGATCACCCCAACCGGGGTGGTCAAGGTGCTCGACTTCGGTGTGGCGGCGCTGCTCGGCCCGGCCGAAGCGTCCCGCCTCACCGCGACCGGACGTACGCTCGGCACCCCCGCCTACATCGCACCCGAGCAGGCCCAGGGCGGCCCTGTCGGGCCTGCCGCCGACCTGTACGCCTTGGGCTGCATTCTCTTCGAGATGCTCGCCGGGCACCCTCCCTACGAGGCAGCGAACGCTCCGGACATGATGCGCCGCCACCTGCATTCGCCGATCCCCATCATTGGTGAGTACCGCTCGGACGTGCCCGACGACCTGGCGCACCTCCTGTACTGCCTGCTGGCCAAGGATCCAGCGGAACGGCCAGCGTCGGCGGGCGAGGTTCGTCAGATCCTTACGCCGTTCCTCGAAAACGGTGAATCACCGGGGCTCGTTGTCGCACGAACTGACGACAAGGGTCCCGGCCCTGCCCCCGTCTCGGTTCCGCCGCAGAGGGCCCAGAGCGAGCTGGTGGAGTTGCGGGCGCAGGCGAGGGAACTGGCCGAGAACGAGCGTTTCGTGCAGGCCGCCGAGGTGTTGCAGCGGGCTCTTCGCTCGGTGCCGCAAGGCGATGAGCGGCTTGCCGCTGAGACTGTGGCGCTACGAGTTGATATCGCGAACCTCTTGATGCTCGCGGGCGACTTCCGGAAGGCACGTCGCGCCTTCGAGTCTCTGGCACGAGACCTGGAGCAGTCGGGCGGGGAGCAAGACCTTGTCGAGGAGTGTCGACAGCAGGCGGTGGCCTGCCAGCTTGAACTGGGCGAGTGCGCTGACGCCACCGCCCGGTAACTCGGGCACTTCGGCGCCTGCCGACGCTGATGGGCAGCGCAGATAACAGAAACTTTCCCGATTTCACCCGGTTGGCCAGGCGATCGATCCGACCGGGTTGATGATCTTCGCGCCAGTATTGTTGCTGGTCGGAGCCGTTGACGTGTCTTCAAGGTTGGCCGATGGTGTTGACCGTCGCTGCGACGCCATTTGCCCAGGAGGCACCTTAGTGTTTGACGTACGAGTTCGTGGATGGCGCCCTCTGGCCCTGTCCGTCACCGTCACGGCGGTCACCGTGCTGTTGGCCGGCTGCGGCCCGAATGCGCCTGCCACCGCTCTGCCGACGACGCCGGCCCAGTCCGACACGTCGGGTTTCGGTCAGTCCTCGGCCCCGGGCCAGGCGCCGACCTCGTCAGCCGTGCCGAGCGGCGCCCCGAGTGTGGATCCATCGGGTGCGCCGTCGGGTGCGCCGTCGGGTGCGCCGTCGGGTGCGCCGTCGTCCACGACGCCGGCTGCGCAGGGGGCCTGGATCAAGGCCGCCAACCCGGTCACCAACGTCAAGCCGTCGCACGCGGTCCCGCCGAACAAGGGCGGTTTCCACGAGTTCCAGGCGAACTGCTCGGTGAGCCGGACGAACATCGGTGACGACCCGATCGTCTTCCCGAAGCTGCCGGGTGCCTCGCACTCCCACACGTTCATGGGTAACACCACCACGAACGCGGCCTCGACGGTGACGTCGCTGAGCGCTGGCGCGACCACCTGCAAGGCCAAGGGTGACCGCTCCGCGTACTGGATGCCGACGTTGTTCAACGGCGACAAGGCCGTCAACCCGGAGGGTCTGCAGACCATCTACTACAAGGCCGGCGTGACCGACTACCGGAGCGTCCGGCCGTTCCCGAAGGGCCTGCGGTACGTCGTCGGCAGCGCCAAGAACACCGACGCGGACAAGTTCCTCGACGCCACCGAAGAGGGCTTCGAGTGCGGAGACAGCTACAAGAACAAGAACATCCCGTTGACCTGCCCGGCTGAGCGCAGCGTGAAGCTGAACATTCGCTACCAGGCGCCCAGTTGCTGGGATGGCCTGCACCTGGACTCGCCCGACCACCAGCGTCACATGGCGTACCCCGTCGACACGCACACCGCCTCTGGTTGGGTCTGCCCGGACTCCCACCCGGTGGCGGTGCCGAAGCTTGAGTTCAAGATGGCCTGGCCGGTGAACGGCAACATGTCGAAGGTGCGTTTCGCCAGTGGCGCCGGCCCGACGTTCCACTACGACTTCTTCAACGCGTGGGACGACCGGACCTTGGCTGCGATGGTCAAGGGTTGCATCGTCGCGGCCCGGCAGTGCGATGCCCAGGGCCACGACGGCCGGGACGACCAACAGCCCGCGCCGTACGTCCTGAACTCGGACTACGTGCTGCCCTGACGTATCACGTCCGTATGCACAAGGGGTGAGGCGAAAGCCTCACCCCTTGTTGTTGTGGGGACATCGGACGTAGTCGACCTGGTGGCGAAGGCTGCTCGGGTTCGGTTCGCCAAGCCGGCTTCCTTGCTGCTCGTGATCTTGGAGGGATGGGGGACGTGATCACGGCCGTCCGGGGGTTCCCGCCGACCGATCGTCTGGCTAGCTTTGGGCCTGCTCTGGGTTCCGGCTGCTGAGCGTCGACCAGTACGGGGGCTGGGGAGTAAATGGTGTCACCGGTGATGCCGCCGAATCTCACAGCGGCGAATGATCTGCTGCTGCAACGAGGTCCACTGCCGCTCGAGGAGGTTTCCACGCTTCTGCGAGCCGGCGGAATCGTCCTGACCGTAGCCCGGTTGGCCAAGCTGCCCGAACGATTTCCGCATGCGTTCGTCCTCGACCAGCAGGGCCGTCTTGCTGTCCCGTCGCAGGCCGTCGAGGCTCCAACGAAGCAGCCGCAGCAACCGGGTCAACCGCTGCGTCCGGGGCTGCCGGCGTGGCGGCGGACGACGCTTTCGCCGACCGTTTCGCTTGCTGACTGCCTCGTCATCGCCGTCGGCTCCTCCGACGGGGATGTGGCAGCTCTACGAACAAGTGATGGGCAGTGTCGACTCGTCCGGGCCGGCGCGGACTGGAGAGCCGAACTAACGGACTTCGCCGCGGGTGCCGCCTGTGTCGTGGGCCACGGCATCGACTGGTCGCAGTTGCCGCAGGGCGTCGTCGAATGCCTGCCGGATCTGAGGGTCGAGCTCGGCGTGCTCGCGCTGCTCCAGGACCCCACCCGACCCAGCGTCCGGCTTCCCGAGTTGTGCGGGGCGCTGGGCTTGCCGCCGGGCGACGGTGACGCCCTCAGCGAGGCACGGTCAACGGCGGACGCTCTGCGCGCGATCCTCGAACAGGTCGACGGGGGAGACCCCTCCTGGCAGCTCGCCCGGGCATGTCTCGCCGCGGCGGGCTCCGCGGTGGCCAACCTACTGCCGGACGGCCCACTGCCCGAGCGCGTCCGCGACGGCGTGCGGTGTGCCCAGGATCCGCTGCTGCAACCGTTGGACGATGGATACCGGTCAGCGGGCGAAGCGGTTCGTAACGTATTCAGGCAGCTCACCGACCGTGGCTACGCCTCGCGGCCGTCCCAGCACGAGATGTCGCAGGCGGTCGCCCAGGTTCTCGACCACGGCGGGCTGCTCGCCGTCGAGGCACCCACTGGCACCGGGAAGTCCCTCGCGTACCTGACGCCGGCCGCCGGCCGCGCCAGCGGTGAGCGTCGGCCCGTTGTGGTGGCCACCGCGACGAAGCTCCTGCAGCAGCAGCTGCGCCGTGACGTATCCCGACTGAGGGAGCAGGGGCTCTTCTCCGCTCCGCTACGCCAGATCTTCGGCGTCGCCAACTACATCTGCCCCCGGGAAATTGGCGCGGCGCTCGACGAATCGGGCGACGAGGCAGACCCGGAGCACTGGCTGGCGGTGGCGGTAGCCATCCGGGGCCTCGCGGTCAGCGAAACCGGCGTGTGGGATGACATTTCCGACACCGAGCTGGGCCTCCGGCCGGCCTACCGGGCGACGCGCGACACGCTACGAACGGACGCCCGCTCCTGCGAACGGCAACAGTGCGCCTGGCTTGCGAGCTGTCCGCTGTTCCAGCGGCTCGCCGGGTTGCAGGAACGCCCCGGTGTGCTGGCCGTCAACCACGCGCTGATCGCCACCTGGGCGCAGCTCGCCCAGCAGGGCGTGCGGAGCCCCGGTGATGTGCTCGCGGAGGGCGCCAGTGACCTGGTGTTCGACGAAGCTCACGACCTTGAGGATTCACTGACGAACGCGTGGACCGAGGCCGCCGGGCGGCGGGCACTGCTCGGGTTGGCCGCGGCGCTGGACGGGCGAACCGGACTCGACCGGCAGCTACGCCGCCTGCGCGCAACCGGTAGCGATCTGGGCAGCGGACGTCAGCTACCGGCGATCGCCCGGCAACTGCGCCGCGACTGCGAAAGCCTCACCACCGCCGTGCTGCGCTACCTGCACGAGTACGGCGGCGCGGCTCGCTCGACGGTGCCCAACAGCGGTGTCGTGCACGGCCGCATCGAATACCGGCAGCTCGTCGAGCAGGTCCGTCACTCCGTTCGCCTGCTGGGGGACCTGGCCGGCGAACTGGCCGCAGTGGAAACTGCGGCTCGCGCGCGCCTCGCGGAGACGGACGGTACCTCACATCCGCTGCTCCGCAGCGTGGTGTCCCGCCTCCTCGGGTTGACCCACTCCGCCACCGACCTCGCGCAGGTACTGGGGCGGCTGCGAGATCTGCCCGACGAACATCTTTGGGTGTACCGGCTCTCCGCCGAGGTCCCCACTGGCGACCCGTCGGTGGCGGGTGCCGACGTCCAGCCCGACTGGACGTTCGAGTGCATTCCCATCGATGTGGGTCCTGCCTTCGTTGGTGCGGTCGTGCGTCCGGCGCGAAGCGTGACCCTGACCAGCGCCACCCTGACAACCGGCGGCACCTTCGACTACGTCGCCGCTCGCCTGGGCATCCGCGTGGAGCCGGGCAGCAGCGCACCCGGCGTGTTCGACGGGCGTCAGCTGCGTAGCCCCTTCGACTACGCGGCGCAGTCCGCGGTGGTGCTGACCAGTCACCTCCCGGTTCCCGTGCCGACGCAGGAGCGGGAGTTCGTGGAGGAGTTCGCCCGCGACCAGGTGGGACTGCTGTCGCTGACCGGCGGCAGATCCATGACGTTGTTCGCCGCCCGGCGACGGATGGAAGCGGTGGCGCAGCTGGTGCGACAGCACGATGACGCCCTCGCCGATCGGAATGTGCGGTTACTGGTCCAGGGTGAGGCTGGCCGAACCGAGATCGCCGAGCAGTTCCGGACCGACCCCGGCAGTGTGGTGTACGGGCTGCGTTCCTACTGGCAGGGGTTCGACGCACCCGGGGACACCCTGAGCTACCTGGTCATCGAGAAACCGCCCTATCCGCACCCCGACGACGCCGTGGTCGGCGCTCGAATCCGCGCCATCGCCGACCGCGGCGGAGACCCCTTCCTCGATTATGTGGTGCCCAAGACGGCGGTGCTGCTGGCCCAGGGCTTCGGCCGGTTGATCCGCAGTGAAACCGACCGCGGCGTCGCGCTGATCGCCGATCGGCGCATGCAGTCCCCGAGCAGCGCGAACCGGCTGCTGTTGTCGACGCTGCCGGGGCCGGGGGTGCATCACGCCGCCGATCGGGACGACGCCTGGCGCTACGCGCTGCGCTTCGTCACCGGCGAGGAGCCGGATCTGAGCGCGGCGTTGGCCTTGGCGGGCAATGAGGTGGACGAGATTGTGCAGCGGCTGCGGCTGGTGCCCGGGGAGGACCCGGAGGCAAAGCTGCGCGAAGGTGCCCGGCTGCTGTTCGGGGTGCAGGAGTTGCGGGAGACCCAGCTGCAGCTGATGCTCGCGCACCTTGCCGGCACCGACACCGTCGGAGTCCTGCCCACCGGCACCGGCAAGTCGCTCTGTTTCCAACTGCCAGCCCTGCTCCGCGCGCAAGACCGCGCGACGGTCGTCGTCAGCCCCCTCATCGCGCTCATCAAGGACCAGGTGGACGACCTGCGCGGACTTCGCGGCCTGCGCGGTGTGCACGGCATCACCGGCAGCACCCCGGCCACCGTGCGCACCGAGATCCTGCGGGATCTGGCCGCCGGCAAGGTACGGCTGCTGTATGTGTCGCCGGAGCGGCTGGTCCGGGATCCGGTGCTGCGGGTGGCGCTGGAACGCCAGGACCTCGCCGGCCTCGTGGTCGACGAGGCACACTGCGTCAGCGCCTGGGGGCACGACTTCCGGCCCGAGTTCCGACAGGTGTCGCGGGCTGTGGCCCACCTCGACCGGGCGCCACGCATGGCGCTGACCGCGACCGCGACCCCGCCAGTGGTACAGGACATCATCGGCACTCTGGAACTGCGTCAGCCGGTGACGGTCAGTCGGCCGTCCGACCGTCCGAATCTCCGGTTCCAGGTCACCAAGGTTGCCGACGAGCGGCAACGCGCCCGGGAACTGCTCCGCATCGCCACCGCGATGGGTTCCACGCCGGGCATCATCTACACATCGAGGCGGGCCGCCGCCGAGGAGGTCGCCGCTCTGCTGCGACGGGCGGGGCTGGCCGCTCGCCACTATCACGCCGGCATGGTGCCCGAGCAGCGTGAGGCGGTCCAGGACGACTTCCTCGCCGGCACAACGCAGATCATCGTGGCGACCAAGGCCTTCGGCATGGGCGTCAACAAGCCCGACGTCGGCTGGGTGGTGCACTACGACCTGCCGGAGTCGTTGGACGCGTACGTGCAGGAGGCCGGGCGCGCCGCGCGCACGCCGCAGCTGCGTGGTGAGTGCGTGCTGCTGTACAGCGGCGGGGACATCGCCCGCCGGCGCGCGCAGGTGGCTGATGGCACGAACGTCGACCGGTACGCGCAGGCGCAGCGGGTGCTGCGCCTCCTCGGCGAGCAGCGCAGGCGCGGCGGCGACGTGGTGTTCGACCAGGAGGAGTTGGCCGAGGCCGCCGGCGTCGATCCGGACGAACTCAACGTGCTGCTGGGCTGGTTGGAGCGCGCCGGCGCGGTGGAGCAACTTCCGGACTGCTCGTCGCGCGGCACGGTGCATGTCGGCCTTCGGGAACCAGCGGACCAGCAGCAGCGGCGGCGGTTTCGGGAAATGTCGGTGCTGCTGCGCATGCGCCCGCAGGTCGGCAGCCGGATCGACTTCGACCGGCTCGAACAGGAGCACGGCATCGACCCCGATGAGCTGGAGCGCGATCTGGTCGCGTGGTCCCTCGACCGGTGGGTCACCTTCTCGTCGTCGCAGCGGTACCGCCGGCTGCGGCTGCGTGCCCGGCAGGTCGACGCGGAGCTGTTGGGGCGGGAGGTTCGACGGTGGAGCGCCTGGCAGCGCGAGCAACTCGACGCGGTCATCTCCTACGTCGGGCAGCCAGGGTGCCGCCGTGCCGCCATCGTCAGCTACTTCGGCTTTCCCGCCTATACCTGCGGCGAGCATCGGGAGGCGTGCGATTCGTGCGGCGGTAGACCGACGTGGCATGACCTTCCCGCCTCGGCGGTCCCAGACCCGGAACACCTGGTCAATGTGGATCTGACGGTCCTGCAGGCGGTGGCCTGGGCGTCAACGTTGCAGACCGGTCGCTACGGGGCGGTCGGCCTCAAAGCGGCCGTACTGGGAGCGGAAGTGCTGGCCGGCGGCCGTGCCATCGGTGCTGGCCTCCGTCGCTGTCCGCAGTTCGGCGCACTGCGGCACGTACGCGCGGCGGATCGGCGCTGGGACGAGGCAGCCGCCCGTCTTGTCGCCGAAGGCCTGCTCGCGCGTGACGAGGTCAGCCGGGACAACAGGAATTACCTGAGCCTGGCGATAACGGATGCTGGGCGGGAACGGTTGGGGGGCCGTCGTGGGTGAACTGGTCAGTGTGGAGCGCGTCATCACGGCACAGCTCCTCGAGGAGGGCATGATCTCCCTTGGGCCGATGGAACAGGCCCGGATCAGGCTGCCCACCCACTCCGCCGATCTCACTCTCGTGGCCGACGGCGAGTCGCTCCCGGTCGCCTGGATCGCCGGTCGGCGCTGCTTGCACAGTGAGGCGCTCGCCGACTACCTGCAGGACACCGCCCGGGTAGGGGGCCTGCTGCGGTTGGAGCGCCGCGGCGGCGACGCGTTGCGGTTGATCGTCTCCGCGCCGGGAGCACGGCTGTCGTCCGCTCCCCGGCTGCCGGGCGTGGCGATCACCGGCCCCCGCACCCCCACCGCGAGCGGCGCGGCCGCACGCTCTGCCGGGCCGGCGCAACGGCGAGCCAGCACCGGCGGTCGCTATCGCCTGCGCCAGCGTGACGAGTACGGCTGGCAAGGAAAGATCGGCTTTCTGAAGAGTGCCCGCAAGCATGTCATCGGTGCGCTGAAGAGCCGCGGCTGGGACCCGGCCGAGGCGGTGGAGATGCGGCTGGCGGGGGAGCGCCTGGCGACCCTGGACCAATTCGACGAACTGCTGGCTGTCGACGCGGCGCACATTGAGCACATGCCGCACCAGGAGGCGGCGGCCCGGACGGTGCTGGCGCGGATGGGCGGTCGAGGCATCCTCGCCGATGAGGTCGGCCTGGGCAAGACCGTCGAAGCAGGCCTGGTGATCAAGGAACTGATGCTGCGCGGTCTTGCGCAACGGATCCTCATCATCTGCCCCGCCCCGCTGCGCGACCAGTGGCGCGACGAGCTGCGTGACAAGTTCGACGAGGACTTCGCCGTGGTGGCCAGCGGCCAGGACACCAAGGCCTTCGAGCAGGACCGGGTCATCATGACCTTGCAACTGGTGCTGCGTAACGCAGAACGGCTCGGCCGGCGGTTCGACCTCGTCGTCGTCGACGAGGCCCACCGGCTCTCCGGCGCGGGTGCGAAACGCACTCGTGAAGTTGTCGGCGAAGTCGTCGCCGCGGCGCCGCGTGCCCTGTTCCTGTCCGCCACTCCGGTACAGAACAATCTGCTGGAGCTCTACCGCCTGGTCGAACTCCTGCGCCCCGGCACCTTCGAATCAGAGTCCGACTTCGCCTACCGTTTCGTCGACCGCGGCGATCCGCGCCGGCCGGTCAACGCCGTCGAGCTCCGCAAGCTGATCAGCAGCGTGGTGGTGCGCACCACCCGCCAGCAAGCGGGAGTCGACCGGGTGCACCGGATGCCGCCGCAGGACCACGGCGTCGTGCTCACCCCTCCGGAGCGTCAGCTGTACGACCTCCTGCTGCACACGCTGCGGCACCGGATGACCGGCCCGGCCGACACCATGCGTCGCCGGCAGCTCGCGCTACGGCTGACGGCCTCCCCGCAGGCGGTGTCGCGCAGCGCGCTGCGCATGGCCGAGCGCGAACCCGACCGGCAGTTGCAGCAGGTCCTCAGCGAGATCGGCCACCTCGCCGGGGATATCAGGCATACCTCCCGCGAGCAGACCGCGCTGAACGTCGTCGAACGCTGGCTCGATGAGCATGGACGGGTGCTCCTGTTCACCCAACACACCGACACCCTCACCGGAATCCTCCGCCTGCTCGACGGCGCGGGCATCAGCGCCGCACCGTTCCATGGCGGCATGACCCACGCCGCCCGCAGCTCTTCGGTGGCTGACTTCCGCGCCGGCCGCGCACGGGTGCTGGTCTCCACGGACGCCGGCGCCGAGGGGCAGAACCTCCAGGTGAGCAACTGCGTACTGAACTACGACCTGCCATGGAACCCGATGCGGGTCGAACAACGCATCGGACGCGTCCACCGACTCACCCAGACCCGGGACGTGCATATCGCGAACCTCTTCGCCCGGAACACCCTCGACGAGGCGGTCTACCGACTGCTGCACGACAAGCTGGCCATGTTCGAGCTGCTCTTCGGTCAGGTGGTGACGGTGCTCGGCGAGTTGGAGGGCACCCAGGACGCCAGCATGGAAAGCCGCGTTCTGGACGCCCTCTACGCCAAGAGTGACGCCACCATGCAGCACCGACTGGACGAGCTGGGCGTGCAGCTCGAGGACGCGCGCAGCCGAGCAATGACCATGATGACCGCGGACGCTGGGCTCAGCGACTGGCTCGCCCAACGGAAAGAGGAACGGCGAGAGCGTGCCGCGCAGCCGGAGGCCCGGGAACTCCTGCCGCAGCAGTCCAACCGACCACGCCGCAGGCAGCAGGACCTCCAACAGTTCGTCAGTCGATTCCTGACATCGGCGGGAGCGACGCTGACGCAGCCCGCCGAGGGGCTGATCGTGGCGACCCTGCCCGAGGACCTCGCCTCAGCGATGGGTGACCGTCGAGAGCTCTTTCTCGCCTTCACCAACGCCGCGCTGGATCACCACCCGGAGGCGCAGCTCTGCGTTGTGGGATCTGAACTCTTCGATGAGTTGCTGGAGGTGCTGCGCGAACGCGGAGACCTGGCCGGCACGGTGGCCGCGATTCCCGACCTGCACCAGAAGCCGGTGCTCGCGCACAGCCTGGACGTCCAGTTGGTCAAGCGTCACGCGGAGCCGGTGGACGAATGGGCCGCGCGGGCCACGTACCGCGTGCAGGAGGGAGCCACCAGCGGTAACCAACAGCTGGTGACCGTCTCCGTCGGGCCGGCCGTCGACCTCAGCCAGGGCCGGGTGGCTCTGCCCGACGGTGCCCTGATGCCGTCGACGTTGTCAGAGAAGGCTGTCCTTGACGTCGTCGACCGAGAGGCGGCAGTGCAGCTGGAGCAGAACCTGCGGAAGGCTCGCGAAGCCGAGCAGCACCGCCAACAGCAGGCGCAGCAGGCCCTTGTCGCCAACCTCGAAGCGCAGCTCGCATCCGTGCAGAACAACTGGCAGAAGCGGCGCAACACCGAAGCGTACATAGAGCTGTGGGAGCGCGAGCGTCAGCTGACCCGAGCCATCGAGGCAGCCCGGCGCCCCGCCAGCGAACGGGTGGACGCCGAGCTGCGCGCCGAACTGCTCGCCCTCGAGATGCACGGCTCGGGCGAGCTTGTCGTGGTAGAGCGCTGGGAGCACCGCGGTGGTGTCGTCCGGGAAGTGCGGTACCCGTGGACCGGCGACCTCGCCCGGCACGGGCTGACCTGCGAGGCGACCGGCAAGCCACTCAAGACGCTGAGCCTGTGCGGCAGCGGCCACGTCATCGATCAATCCGCGCTCTCAGCCTGCCAGACCTGCGAAACCGCCTGGTGCGAGGCCTGCGGCCCAGACCGGGCCGTGCGCGCCTGCCGAGGCTGCGGCCGGGCGGCCTGCGCCACCTGCCGCGCCGATGGACCGCTCTGCTCCGGCTGCGCCCGGCCCGAGCGCGCGCCGGAGCTGGACGCGGACTGGGAGATCGGCTGGCGCTTGGGCGGCCGGGCGCACCTGCTGGTCGGTGAACGCCATGCGGTGCTGGTCAACGCAGACGGTGAACGGCACACGCTGGTGCCGGCGCCCGATGTCAAGGAGCCGGCTCGGACGCGAGTGCGAGCGCTGGCGCACCGACTCGGGCTGCCCGCCGGCGCGGGCCTGACCGCGGCGGCGCCTCAGGTCGCGCCGGCCGACCTGACCGTCGGCAGCGTGTGGGCCACTGTGTCGTCGTCAGCCTGGTGGACCTGGCAGCCCGACAACGGGGCAACCATCGACCCGGACCTCGTCGAGACGCTGCCGGAGATCGCCGGCCCGCCGGTCACCGCGGAAAACGAGGCCGGCTTCGGTGCGCTCCTGCCCGACCTGCGTCGCCGCCACCCGGCTCCGCCGGCCCCAGCCGTCGCCGTGATGCCGTTCGCGATCGTGCGACGCGTCGACATCCACGACGGGCAGTTCGTCTACCGCGAGATGTGGCACGACGGCGACCGGGCACCCCAGCTCGCGCGGGCCGATCGCGAGCCGCTGGTGGCCAGCCAGCACGAGGCGGCGCCATTCTGCCGGCCGGTCGCCGAGACCGTCGTCGGCCCGGTCAGTGTCGAGGTCGACGCGCTGCACCGCTCATACCTCTGCCTACTCACCGACGGGTCGGTCAGCCGGACCGTCTTCGTGCCGGGACTTCCCGGCGCGACCGTGCAGGCGGAGGAGCACCTGGCGCGAGCGGTCCATGCCGCCGGCCTGCCGGCGAATCGAGTGGTCGTCCGACACCCCTGGACGGCGCCACCGGCGGCGGGGCTGCGCTACAGCGCGGCTGCGCCGGGGGTCGTGGTGAAGCGGAAGGTGGAAACCCTCCGTAGGCTGATGGAAGCGACGACCGGTGAGCCGGAGACGGGATTCCTCTTCTCCGACAAGACCCGCGGTGAGTTCGCGACCGCTTCGCCCACCGATGACGAGGCTCTGCGTACCGTGCTCAATGCGCTCACGGAGCCGGCCACGTCGGTCTCCGTCGGCGACTGCATCACGGTCGACGAGAACTGGCGCTCCCCGCACGGCAACGCGGTTCGGCGATATGTGATCGCCCCTGCCCCACCACTGGCCACGGGCCTGCGTAACGAGCGGACGTTGATCAACCCGGGCGAGACGATCGCGGCCACGCTCGCCGACGGGCACCGGGCGCTCGGTGCCGTGTACGTCGACAGCGGCGGCCACCTCGTCGATCAGGAACAGGTAGCTGGCTGTCCGGTCTGCGCGCGGGCCTATGGGCCCTGCTGCGGTGAGAGCGGCGCCATCGCCGGCTGCTCGTCCTGCGACCGAGCCGCGTGCGGCAGTTGCCGGTCAAACGACCCGTCAACAGTCGTGGAGAGCCGGTGTGAGCGTTGCGGGGACCACTCGTGCGGCGAGTGCTCGCGCCGCCTTCCCGTGCACGCCTGCCACCTCTGTGGTCGAGATGTATGCCGATCCTGCGCTCCTGGCCCCGTCTGCGGTACCTGTCGCCAACTGGCCTCGGCACGTCGCGAGCAGATCGCGGCTCTCCCGTCGGACCTGTGCGCCGACGGTCTGACCGTACTCATCGGTGAGGACGACGGCGGGGTCGTCGCAGTGCTGCACGGCGCAACTCGGACGGAGATCGCCGTCATCTCGTCATCCACCGTGCAGCGGTGGGAGACTCTTGCCAGCGACGAGGAGAACCTCCTTCGCGTACGACTGGGTGTGGCCCGTCTCGCGGGCAACGGCGACGTCGCGCTACGGGCCATCGCCGGGGAGAATCCTGCCCTGGACGCCGATTGGCTGGTGCTCGCCCGCAGCCACAGCACCACCTTCCACTGGCAGGTGGACGGCGCCGAGGGCCGGCAAGCCGGCAGTGCCGCCGAGTTGAGCCACCTGCTGAGCACGGGCGACCTGAACGACGACCTTGTCGCTGCCTTCGACGAGGCGCTGCACGCCCATTCGGCGCTGCCCGTGCCGGCACCGGTCCCCGCACCTGCGGCGCGGCGTCAGGCGGTGCAGCGGCTCACCGCGAAACTCAACGTGCCCAAGCCCCGTGCCGTCGCCCACGCCTGTCGGCAGCACACCGACGTCACGCTCGCCCTGACGCCGAACGGTTTGACGCGCCGCCGAGCCGACGGTGGTGCGGTGCACGAGGAGCGAGCCGACTGGCATGCACCCGACAACGTGCCGGCCTGGGCCGGCAGCGGCTGGCACCCCGAGCCGGAGATTGTCGCTGCCGCTGTCCTGGACGATTGGACCGCCGTCGTCGCCGCGGTCGGCGGTCACGCTCTGCTCGGCCTCAAGCAGGATGGCGCGACACCGATCTGGCACCAGCTCAGCGATGGCAGCGAGGCGGACCTCAGTCGAGCGGCACTGGGCCGGGAACTGCTCGGTGAGCGGGCGCTCGTCTCGGTTGTCGCGCACACCCCGAAAGAGCAGATCCACGGTCCCGTGATCACTCAAGGCCGACTGCTCGCCCGTCGTACCACCCCAAGGGTGACCCGGCAGCCGGCGCAACCTCGGCAGCCGGCGGTGCTTGCCCCCGCGGCGGCCGTGGCCGCGATCATTCCGCACACCAGGCCGAGCGCCCCCCTGGGGGCCACCGGCCTGCCGCAAAAGATCGCGCGGGCACTGCGAGCCCGAGTCGTGGCCCACCTCGCTGCTGAGGTCGATGTCACGGTCGGGCTGGCAGTCGAGGAGCATTGGAGTCTGCCCACCGGCGCGACGATCACGGTCGTCTACGAGGTGCCGGCTGGACAAACTGTCGGCTATCTGGTGGACGCAGCCACGGGTGAACCCCTGCAGGAGGCAGCAGCGTGCCGGCGCCACCACCTCGCCAAGCGGCTGGAGGTGTGCAGCACCTGTCTGACCGCGACGTGCGCCGCGTGCACCGATGCCGTTCGTCCCTGTGCGCTGTGCCGGGGACGGCTCTGCGGTAGCTGCCCGGCGACCCCGGACGGCCGTTGCCCAGCCTGTCGCGACCTCAAGAAGGCGGGTTTGCTGGAGCGCCGGAAGCTCGGCGTTTCACTCCGAGGAGCGGCCTGGCACAGCGAGGCGACGCACGCGCGGATCATCGTCCGCCGGGACAAGGAGCAGTGGACGCTGGAGCGGTGGGACAAGGACGGACAGTGGGCGGACACTCTGAAGGGCGAAGCCCTGCCAGCCGTGATGCGCATGCTCGGTGAGGGCGAATGACCGACGATGTCCAACCCTGAGGCGCCCCGGGGCGCCTCCACGACCTGCGCCGCTAGCCCTCGACGCACGCAGTGGCGAGACATCCCGTCCGGCCGATCGCGGCGTCCGGGGCAACGATTTGCGCTTGCAGACTGTAAGGTGCCCGGCATCTGTCCTACTAGGACACCGAGATGAGGGGGCGTTTATGAAGCGAAGAGCCATGGTCCTATTGGCGGCCCTGCTGCCGGGCATGCTCTCACTAATCGCGTTATCACCGTCGCCGGCAACTGCGGCGCCATGCTGGACGTCGTTCAACCCGCCAGCTCCACAAGGTGGGCCAATGGTCCAATACTATCGGAATTGCTCGCCGGTTGTCGTCACCGTGACGCCCTACTACAAGCCGAGCTGGGGAGGCATAAGCGTCTTCACAGACGAATGCCAGATCGCCGACCCCAACGAGACGGTTCTATGGAATTACCCATCGACGATAGAGAACGCTATGTACAGTACGGCTGTCTGTGCCGGTGGGCCAGGCTCCGTCGGTAAGTATGAGGTCTCCGCAGCCACCCCTTGCTACACCTCGTTCATGCCGGCGGCACCTCGTGGTGGCCCGATGACCCAGTCCTACACGTACTGCGGCAACGCATTCGAAGTGGTTACTTCTGCGTGGACAGACAACGGCAGTCTCTACGTTGGTACTTGGGCGTGCCAACACCTATTCTCGGGAGGCACTTCCTTCAAAGAGCAGGCGCGCTTTAATTATTGGAGCACGGTTCCTACCGCGAACTACACGACTGTGCGTTGCGACATGTCTCTCTGACCCGTCATCCTGATGCATGAAGGCCTGCCTCCTGGCTCCTCGTGAACTGGGAGGCGGCCGGGTGAATCCGAACTGTGCGGATGCTGTCGGGGACAACGACCACCACGACGTCGCGACCGCTATGACTGGCGTGCCTCCGATGTCGACCTGGCGGCGAAGCCGCTGCAGTCGGGGCAGGTCGACACCACCGGGTGGGCGCAGGCGAGTACGTGGTCAAGGAACTCCTGCGCGGCCTGCAATCGGCGCATCTGGTCGACGATCCGGTTCCGCCGGTCCCGTACCAACGCGGCGCGGCGCTGACCGTCGCCGCGGTATAGGTCTCCGATCTCGGCCAGTGACATGCCGGCCCGCTGGCAGAGCCGGATCAGACGCGCCCGCGTGATCGTCTCGTCGTCGTAGATCCGGTGTCCGTTGGCGCGCCGGGCCGGTTCGAGCACCCCGACGTCCTCCCAGTGCCGCAGCACATGCGTCGGGACGCCGACCAGCGCCGCCGCGTCTCCGATTCGCCACGTCGTCACGCAGGCTCCTTAAACATTGACTTCAGGTCGACCTGAACTTCTACGGTGCTCCCCCTGGCGCGTGGTGCGCCAGGGCAGGGGAGAAGATCATGATCGACGGGGTACGTCAGGCCGCGGTGGCGGCCGGTGCGTTGGCTGCGGTGCCGTACCGCATGATTCGGCCGCGCCCGATCGACCGGCACTTCCTGGCCGGGCTGTCCGACGCCGGTATCCCGCGCGGGGATGTCGAGGTCGAGCTGATCACATTGGACCAGACGGTGCGGTCGGTGCCGACGCCACTGATCGCCGAGGCCGTCCGGAAACCGCGCCGGGTCGGCAACGCCCTGACCACGTACGTGATCCGGCATCCGGAGGTCACCGTACTGCTCGACCCGTCGGTCTGTGTCGACGTCAACGACCGGGTGATCGGCGAACTGCCGTGGACGTTGCGGCCGGCGGTCCGGCCCCGCTCTCAGGTGTTGCCGACCACGACGGCGCTGGAACGGGCCGGCATTCCGGCCGACACGATCACCTTCGCGCTCCCCACCCATCTGCACTGGGACCACGTCTGCGGACTGCTCGACCTTCCCGGCCTGCCGGTCCTGGTGCGCGAGCGGGAACGGGACTGGATGATGTCCGGCGACGCCGCACCAGCGGGCGGCGTCCGCGCCGCACTGCGGGGCCGCCAGGTGGACAGCTACGAGCTCGAGGGGCCGCCGGTGCTCACCTTCGAGCGCAGTCACGACCTGCTCGGTGACGGGTCAGTGATCATGGTCGAGTTGGCCGGGCACACGCCGGGAAGTGCCGGCGTCCTGCTCCGTACCGCCAACGGGCCGGTGCTGGTCGCGGGTGACGCCGCCTGGCACGGGTTGCAGATCGAACACGTCCGGCAGAGGGCGCCGTACCCGGGGCGGCTCGTCGACGACGACCGCGACGGAGCCTTCCGTACGCTGCACCGACTGCACGCCGTCCGGAACCAGGTCCGCATCATCCCGACCCACGACCCGAGCGCCTGACCGCTGGTCCGAAGCAGCTGCTCAGCGGTGTTGCGCACCGTTCGTCAGCGCCGTGAGAAAGGCGGACCATCCGGTACGGCTGAACTGAAGGCGTGGGCCAGCGGGGTCCTTGGAATCGCGTACCGCCACCTGGGAAAGGTTGGTGGCGACCTCGACGCAGTCGCCGCCGTTGTCGCCGCTGCGGGTGCTCTTGCGCCACACGGCGCCGGTCAGGTCAGTCATGCCGCATCTCCCCAGCGATCTGCTTGATCATGTCAGTCGATTCTGCCTCGCCGAGGGCCAGCGCATCCAGCCCTCGCCAGACGCGCTGGTAGGCGGCCAACTCGTCGGGCTTGTCGAGGTACAGGGCACCGGTCAACGACTCGCTGTAAACCACGGACGGTTCCGGCGCGGTCCGGCCGCCCTTGGTCGCCGGGAAGTCGAGGATCACAAAGGATCCCGCAACCGCGCCGGGCTGCGGGCCTGCTGCCAGGGGTAGCACCCGGACGCTGACGTTCGGCAGCTCGGACAGCTTGGCGAGGTGAGCGAGCTGCTCGGTCATGACGGGCGAGCCGCCAACACCACGTCGAAGCACCGCCTCAGACAACACGGATTCAACCCTGGGAGCTGCCGGCAGACGGCGAAAGAGCAATGCCTGCCGTTGAAGCCGGACCTGCACCGCCCGCTCGCGTTCCTCCTCGTTCAGCATCCCGCCGAGGCGATAGAGCGCGCGGGCGTACTCCTTGGTCTGAAGGATCCCAGGGATCACCGACTCGTCATAACGGCGGAGGTGGGCGGCGGCGGATTCCAGGCCGACGTACAGCTCGAACCAGTTCGGCACCGCATCGCCGTACGCGTGCCACCAGCCCTTCGACTTCGTCTCCACGGCCAGCCCGCGCAGCGCTTCGGTCATCTCGGGCGACACCCCGTACAGCTCGCACATCGCCTTGACGTCGAGCACCCGGACGGAGCCCTGGCCGCATTCGAGGCGCCAGATCTTCTGCCGGCTGTATTCGAGGGCTTCGGCGGCGGCGTCGAGTGTCACCCCGGCCTCGTTGCGGAACTGTCGCAGCAGCCGGCCGAGTTGCCGGCGCGGGACTGTCGATCCAATCTCGTCGGGCATCCGCACACTCCCTGGTTCCAACACGCAACACTGCGTGACCTGCTCCTGCAACTCCTACGGGTTCCAGCAAAGAAAGTCAATGCACAACGGGGAAATCGCGGTATTGAACGTTGCGTTTCCGATGCGGACTGTCGCAGGCTGATCACAGCACGGCGGCCGGCCGGTCCCCCCGAACGGCCGCCGTGCATCCCCGAGCACTCCGCGCCCCTCCGCGTCAGGAAGGCAGGCAGACATGAACGCCAGAAACCAGCGACCGGAGCCGCCGCGGGGTGGCGCGACCTACCGCTCCGGCGCGTACACCGGTCTGTTGCCGTGGCAGGTGCGTGAGCGCCGCTTCGCGCCCGTCGGGCTCGGGCGTCGCGGCCTGAACCCCGACGACGTGTACGCCTTCCTCGACCGGGTCGCCGTCGACATGGCCGCCGTCTACGCCGCTCTCGCCGAGAGCCGCCGCGAGACCGCCCGGATCAAGGCCGGCCTGCGTCGCTGGCAGACCGACCAGGCCCGCGCCCGCAACGAGCGGGACCAGGCCCGATGAGTCAGCGGTACGTCATCCACCTGCCCGTCGTCGCCGCCGACCTGCCCGCCGCGCAACGCCTGGCCCGGGTCATCGGCCGTTGGATGCTGGTGCTGCCGATGACGGACCCGGGGGAGAGCACCGTCTCCGAAGAAGACCATCAGTTGCTCAGGCACCGGGTCTTCTGCGATCTGCGGATGCCCGGCGGCCGGCGCTGCCTCCTGCGCGACGGACACGACGGGGCATGCTCCCGCCGCCTGCGTCGCTGACCAGTCGACCGGGCCGCTCTAGTCTCGGTCTTTCATTTGAGGGCCAACTTGATCGTCGGCAGTGTCACCGACTGCGCCAGGTGCTCGGCAACACCACCTGGGGCTCGGCCGTTTGGATGATTTTAAAGGGCGCTCCTGTGTCAACCGGATCAAGGCGGACAGCCTACGATTTTTGCCGGCTTCCGCGAACCGGTGCACAGCGGGTGACCACTGCTAGGGTGCGAGCTGCGGGAACAACGATTGAGTGTCGAGGTGGGTCATGCCGTTTCCTGTGGTTCTCGTGGCCGTTGCTGCGGGAACAGCGGTCGCCAACTTTGTGGGCAACAAGGTTATCGAGAATCAGGCGAAGAAGAAGGTGGAAGACCTGCAGGCCCACCACGATGATGAGTACGCGAAGCACCGGGCCGCCGCTGACTCCACCTCTGCGAAGTTGAGAACGCTGGGTGAGCATCAGAAGTCCGCCCTCGACACTGTGATGCCCCGGATCAAAGCCTTTGCTGATCGCAACGAGCGTCAGTTGCGGATGCGTGAACGCCAGATCATCGAGGAGGGAGAGGCGCCCGAAAAACGGGAAATTGGCGCATCGCCCGACGTCTCGGGTCCTGGCGAAATCGCGGCCGCGATGAACGGTATTGTGTCCGCCGCCGCCGGAGGTGGCCTGAGTGGTGCCGCCTACGCAACGGTAGCGAAGGTAGCCACGGCATCTACCGGAACTGCGATCAGAACTTTGACCGGCGTGGCAGCAAAAAACGCAACCCTCGCGGCGATTGGAGGCGGTGCCAAGGCTGCGGGAGGCGGGGGTATCGCAGCAGGCGTACTCCGGCTCAACATCATCACCGCGGTCCCGGCGGTCGCGCTCAGCGTCGGTCTGATGATCAAGTCAAAGTCTGACGCCGACAAGGCAGTTGCTAAGCACGATGCAGACGTCAAAAAAGCAGTCGCCACATACAACCAACGGAACGAACTCCTTCGCGGCATCGACGAACGGGTCGGCGAGATCGAGGAAGTTTTGGCGGGGCTGGTGAGGTGCGCAGGCGAAACGGTCGACCGCCTGGAACAGGCTGAGCGCGAGCCCGGAGGATTCGACCTCGACAACGATGATCATGCGCACCGCCTCCAAGCGGCACTCCTCGTTGTGAAGGGTGTCGGCGAAGTCGCCGCCGCGCCCGTCGTGAATCCAGATCTGACGCTCGACCCGAATAGCGAGTTTCTGGTGGTTAAGTACCGCAACTACAGCCCGGAGCACGCCAATGCCTGACACCCGACCGGACACAATCTTTGACGCGGTGGGCCGGATGGCCACGACAGCAGACGCCGCTCAGTACCTCATGGCGATCGTCGATGTTGCTAAACGTATCGACGCCAACATGACAGAGCGCGCCCGGATCGCAGCTGAGCGCGACAAGGAGATCGCCAGAATCAGCGCTGCGAGTCAAGGGTTGCGGGACTACCTGGATCGCGTTTTTGAGGAGCGTCGCGAACTGCATCGAGCCTTCTTCGCGAGGCTCGACAAGGCCATCGAGGATCGCGATGCGGAAACCATCCACGCATGTGTCACCGGGATCGTCGAGGTCGCCAAGAGCTCTCCCCTCAACAACATCGTGGAACTGCGCAATGTCTGGGCGGACCCGAACGCAGTAATCGAGATATAGCCTGGCAGTCGCGCCCTTTCGACCGTGGCGCCGATGTGCTGCGGCCAATTCCGCGGCGCCGGCGAACGGTAGGGCCGCTAACGTGCGGCACGGGAGGTGGCAGGGATGGCCGGTCAGCGTTGGGACGCCCGATTTGAGGGCTGGGTCCGGACGGCGCGCTGACCGAGCCGTGGACGCGCACCCGACCGCGCCTGTGTCCTTAGTCAGCTCGGTCGGGAATCGCTGGGGCCCTCTCGATCCGTCGTCAGGGTCACGAGACGGTAGTCAGGAACGCGAGGGTTGCGTTCCTCGGCCGGCTTGTCCATCGGTCGGACGGTGACTCCGTCGGGAACAGGCGCCCGACACACATGGATCCCCTCCATGCAGGTGTCGCACCAGAACGCGACGTACCCGGCATTGGCCGCGGGCTGAGCGGTGAAGACGATCCGTAGGGTCCGCCACCCGCAGTTCGCGGACTGCGCAACGTCCACCGGCACCAGGTCTGCTTTGTTCAAGCGTCGCTCAATTTGATACCGCAGTTGCGGCCGGTCAACAAGGTTCGGGTCAATTCTCGGGTGTACGGCTGAACGTCAACGCCATCGCGTGTGCGTCGATCCGCGCCGCCTCTGTCGATCATGGAGTTGTGGTGGTCCACAAATCAGCCGTCATCATGCTGAAACGGGCACCACAACTCCATGATCGACGCGGCCAAGCCGGGCGACGCGGCCAAGCCGGTCGACGCGGTCAAGCCGGTCGACGCGGTCAAGCCGGTCGACGCGGTCAGGCCGGTCGACGCGGTCAGGCCGGGCGACGCGGTCAGGCCGGGCGACGCGGTCAAGCCGGGCCCGCGGTCAAGCCGGGTCGGGCCGGGGGAGGGGTGGCATTCGTTCGTATCATTTCGGGATGGGGCTGGGGCCGGGGGTGCGGTTCAGTCGGCGGGGGGTGTTGCTGGGCGCTGGTGGGCTGCTCGTTGGTTGTTCGCGGGGGCCCGAGGTGGGTGAGGTCCACCTGCGACTGGCGACTGGGCCGGCGGGGGCGGTCTACCGGCGGATCGGCGGTGCGCTGGCCGAGCACATCTCCGAGCGGGTGCCGGGTGCCACGGTGACCACGGTGCCGAGCGGGGCGTCCACCGACAACATCCGGATGCTGCGGGCCGGCGAGGTGCACCTCGGGCTGACCAGCCTGGATGCGCTGATCACCAGCGACGGGAGCGCGCCCGCGGGGCTCTCGGCGATCTGCCGACTGTACGACAGTCACCTGCATCTCGTGGTCATGGCGGATTCCGCGATCCGCGAGTTCCGTGATCTTGAGGGCAGGCGGGTGTCGCTCGGTGCGCACGATTCGGGCACCGAGTTCACGTCGCGGCGGGTTCTGCACCTCAACCCGGTGCACGCCGACGGCCGGAATCTCAGTCAGGCCGCGTCGGCGGCGGCGTTGCGCGACGGCACGATCGACGCCATGTTCTCCCTGACCGGCGTTCCGACGCCCGCCATCACCGAGTTGGCGCAGCGGCACCGGATCCGGCTGATCCCGTTGGAGGCGCAGGCCGATGCGCTCTTCACGGCCTACCCGGGTCCGTACGCCCCGGCGATGATCCCTGCGACCGCGTACGCCGGTGTGCCGGCGGCCCGCACCGTCGCCGTACCGAACGTGCTGCTCGCCCGTGACGACCTGCCCGCCGGCCTGGTCTATGCCATCACCGACACGGTCTTCCGGTACGCCGGTGCGATCACCTCCGCCGGCCGCGATGACGCCGAAGCCGTTCCGGAGGCGTGGCAGATCAACGTGCGTACCGGGATCTCCACCGCGTCGGTCCCGCTCCATCCCGGCGCGGTGGCCTGGTTCCGCGACCGCAAACGCTGACGCCGGCGCCGTCAGACCGGAGCGGGAGCCAGCGGTAGCGCCACCAGGGCGGCGAGCCCGTGCCCGGACCCGTCGGGGCGTGGCAGGCCCTCCTCCAACCGCAGCTCACCGCCGGCCGCCCCGACCAGGTCGGCGCAGATCGCCAGGCCGAGGCCGGTCCCGGGTACGTTCTGGTGCCGGGGCGAGCGCCAGAACCGTTGCAACGCCTGGGCCCGCTCGGACACGTCGATGCCCTGGCCGTCGTCGCGAACGGCGATGGTGACCACCGCACCACCGGGGACGACCTGTGCGCGCACCTCCACGACCTGCGCGCCGGACAGCCGTGAGGCGTTGCTGATCAGCTCGTCCAGGACGCTACCCAGGCCGCCTGGCGGCTCCAACAACCGCAACCCCGGCGGTACGTGGACAGCCAGCGTCTGCCTGGCCGTGGCGGTCAGCGCCCGCCAGGGGGCGACCCGGGTGGCCAGCACCTCGTCGAGGTCCACCGGCGACGCCGTCCGCATGCTCTCTATCCTGGCGCTGGCCTGCAGTGAGTTCAGCAGCTGCTGCATCGCCTTCAGCTCGTCGACGGCGACGTCGTACACCTGTTGCCCGTTGCCCTCCGGCCGCAGGTGTGGTGCCAGGCTCTCCACGGCGAGCCGGAGGCTGGTCAACGGGTTGCGCAACTGGTGCGACGCGTCGGCGACGAACGCGCGCTGACGCTGCGCGGCGTTCTCCACAGCGTCCATCATGGCGTTGAACGACTGGGCCAGCCGCCGCAGCTCGATGGGGCCGGCCTCGGCGTCGGCGCGGATGGTCAGGTCGCCCTCGGAGATCCGCGAGGTCGCCGCGTCGAGTTTCCGCACCGGCCGCAGCACCCACGCGGACACCGGCCAGGCGACGGCGGTCAGCGCCAGCAACGGCAGCAGCCCCAGCCCGGCCAGCCAGGCCCAGCGGACGAGGATGAGCTCGCGCGTCCTGGCCAGGTCGGAGATCGTCACGACGGCGCCGACAACCTCACTGTCGCGGCCGACCGGTTCCGCCACGACGAGTGCGGAGTCGTCCCACGGCGCCCACTCCCAGGACGGTTCGGATCGTGCGCCGGCAAGCGCCGCGGTCACGATCCGGGGCAGGGCCTTCTCGGCTCGCGCCGCCCTCTGGTACGCGTCGACCGGACCGAGCAGCACCACGCCCGACGTGTCGATCAGCGCGACCGGGATGCCGTAGAGCTCGTGGTACCGCGTCAGTTCCTGTTGTAACGCCTCGGTGCGGCCGGTCGACAGCGCGGTCTCGGCCAGCGAGGCGAACCGGCCGACGTCGTCGAGCCGGTTGACGTACGTCTCCTGCATCTCCCGTTCGGCCACGGTGACGCTGAGCGGCACCCCGAGCGCCGCGACGAGCAGCACCGCGAGGGGAACCAGGACGATGAGCAGCCGGCGGTGCACGGCCCGTCAGCCGTTCCGCTCCGGCCGGTCGGCCAGCAGCCGGTAGCCGACGCCGTGGACGGTCCGGATGACCACCTCCGACCCCAGCTTGTGCCGCAGCGCCGCGATGTGGGTGTCCAGGGTACGGCTCGCCGGCTCCCAGGCCACGCCCCAGATCTGGTCGAGGATGACGTCGCGGCTGACCACGTTGGGTGCCCGCCGCGCCAGGAGCAGCAGCAGTTCGAACTCCTTGCGGGTCAACGGCACGAGGGCGTCGTCGACGGTGACCTCGCGGGTGCCGACGCCGATCCGCATCGGGCCGAGGACGAGCGGCTCGTCCGTCTGGCCGAGGGCACGAGCGGCCCGGGTACGCCGCAGGACGGCGTCGATCCGGGCCAGCAACTCCGGAATGCCGAACGGTTTGACGATGTAGTCGTCGGCGCCGGCGCGTAGGCCACGGACCCGCTCGTGCTCCTCGGACCGGGCGGTCACCGCGATGACGGCGGTCTGTGGGCGGTCCCGCAGCTTGCGGATCACGTCGAGACCGTCGCCGTCGGGGAGACCCAGATCGACGAGGACCACGTCGGACGGCGCGGCGCACACGGCCTCCGTGGCGGTGGCGACGCGGTGGACCTCGAAACCCGCCTGGGTCAGGACGGTCACCAGACTCCTCGCCACGCGGTCGTCATCCTCGATGACGGTTATCCGCATACCAGCGGATTGTACGGACCGCATCGGCCCTCGCGCCGGCCCTGCTTCTTGGGATTTTTCTGACACCATCTGCCGTCCGACCAGCCCAGACTGGCAACCACCGGGACGCCGAGGAATATCCATGCGTTGATGGGGAGGCCGCCGTATGCCAACCACCAGCAGGTACCGGGCCACCACGCAGATGATCGCCGCGATCGGTGTCGTCTCACTCGCCGCCGCCTGTGGCGGCAACGGGGGCGGCGCCGGTGGTGACGCCGGGCGTTACCCGGACGAGAACATCACGATCGTCGTGCCGTTCAGCGCGGGCGGCCCGACGGACACGGTCACCCGCATGATCGCCGAGCCGATGGCCGCGAAGCTCGGTGGCAAGATCGTCGTCCAGAACGTCGAGGGTGCCGGCGGCACCGTCGGCGCTGGCGAGGTCGCGCGGGCCAGGCCGGACGGCTACACCGTGCTCATGCACCACATCGGCATGTCGACGGCCCCCGCCCTCTACAAGAGCCTGGGCTACCAGCCGTTGGAGGACTTCGAGACGGTCGGGCTCGTCACCGAGGTGCCGATGACGATCGTCGCCCGCAAGGACTTCGCGCCCGCGACACTCCCGGACCTGGTGACCCACGTGAAGGCGAACGCCGACAAGGTCACGCTCGCCAACGCCGGCATCGGCGCCGCGTCACACCTGTGCGGCCTGCTGTTCCAGACCACCACCGGTGTCAAGCTCCAGGAGGTCCCGTACCAGGGCACCGGGCCCGCGCTGACCGACCTCGTCGGCGGCCAGGTCGACTTCATGTGCGACCAGACGACCAACACCAGCGGTCAGATCGCCGCGGGGAAGGTGAAGGCGTACGCGGTCACCACGCCCGAGCGGGTGAAGAGTCTTCCCGACCTGCCCACCACGGCCGAGGCCGGGCTGCCGCAGCTCCAGGTCAGCGTGTGGCACGGTCTGTACGTCCCGGCCGACACGCCGCCGGAGATCGTCCAGAAGCTGTCCGAGGCGCTGAAGGTGGCGTTGGCCGACCAGGGGGTCATCGACCAGATGGCCAAGCTCGGTACCGCGCCGGTCCCGGCCCAGGACGCGACCCCGGAGGCGCACCGGGCGAAGCTCGACGAGCAGCTCGGCACGTGGGCGAAGATCATCGCCGACTCCGGGGTCAAGGTCTCCTGAGGTGGAGCGCCGTCGGTCGTTCCCGGACGTCCTCGCCGGTGGAATCTTCGTCCTGATCGGTGCCGCGTTCGTGGTGGGGGCGCTCGGCTACGAGCTGGGCACCCCGACCCGGATGGGCCCGGGCGCGTTCCCGCTGCTGGTCGGCGCGGCCGTGATCGCCCTGGGCCTGGCGATCGCCGGCAAGGGCCTCATCGCCGGTGAGGTGATCTCGTTCGGGCCGGTCCCATGGCGAGCGCTCGGCGTCATCGTGATCGCAGTCCTGTTCTTCGGGTTCACCGTCCGGCGCCTCGGCTTCGTGCCGACGACGGCGGTGACGGCGCTGCTCACCACACTGGCCAGCGCCCGCGTACGGCTGCTCACGGCGGTGGCGGTGGCCGCCGGGCTGACCGTGGCCAGCACGCTCATCTTCATCGTCGGACTTCAGCTGCGGATCCCGTTGTGGGGCCCGTGGCTGGGCCTCTGACGCGCCGACCGGGCTGAGGCATGGAGCTTCTCGACAACCTCGCGCTGGGCTTCTCGACGGCCCTGCTGGTCCAGAACGTCCTCTACTGTTTCGTGGGAGTGCTGCTCGGGACCGCGGTCGGCGTGCTGCCCGGCATCGGGCCGACGGCGACGGTGGCGATGCTGCTGCCGATCACGTTCAGCTTCGAGCCGGTCACGGCGCTGATCATGCTGGCCGGCATCTACTACGGGGCACAGTACGGCGGTTCCACGACCGCCATCCTGATCAACCTGCCCGGTGAGTCGTCGGCGGCGGTGACCGCGCTGGACGGGCACGAGATGGCCCGCCAGGGCCGGGCCGGGCCGGCCCTGGCGGCCGCGGCGATCGGGTCGTTCGTCGCGGGTACGGTCGCCACCGTGGCGCTGGCCGCGGCGGCCCCGCCGCTGGCCAGTGTCGCGTTGAAGTTCGGTCCGGCGGACTACTTCTCGCTCGTGCTGTTCGGCCTGATCGTGTCGATCGCGTTGGCACGGGGTACGGCGCTCAAGGCACTGGCGATGATCGCGCTCGGCGTGCTGCTCGGCACGGTCGGCCAGGACATCTACACCGGAACGCCCCGCTTCGTGTTCGAGCAGCGCGAACTCTACGGCGGCATCGACTTCGTGTCGGTCGCCGTGGGCCTGTTCGGGGTGGCCGAGATCCTGCGCAACCTGGAGAACGAGCAGACCCGTACAGCGATCGTCAGCCGGGTGACCAATCTCTGGCCGACCCGCGAGGACCGGCGTCGGATCGTCGCCCCGATCCTGCGGGGCACCGGTCTCGGCGCGGCGCTCGGCGTCCTGCCCGGGGGCGGCCATGTGCTGGCCTCGTTCACCTCGTACGCCGTGGAGAAGCGGGTCTCGAAGCGACCGCAGGAGTTCGGGCGGGGCGCGATCGAGGGTGTCGCCGGTCCCGAGTCGGCGAACAACGCCGCCGCGCAGACGTCGTTCATTCCGCTGCTCACCCTGGGTCTGCCCGCCCACCCGGTGATGGCGTTGATGATCGGTGCGTTCATCGTGCACGGCATCGCCCCGGGCCCGAACGTCATCAACGACGAGCCGGCCCTGTTCTGGGGCCTGATCGCGTCGATGTGGATCGGCAACGTGCTCCTGCTGCTGCTGAACCTGCCGCTGATCGGCCTCTGGGTGCGGATGCTGCGCATCCCGTACCAGGTGCTGTTCCCGATGATCATTCTGTTCGCCGCGATCGGCACCTACTCCCTGGGCTTCAACGCGTACGACGTCTACGCGATCGCGTTCTTCGGGATCCTGGGCTACGTCCTGATCAAGTGCGGGTGCGAGCCGGCGCCCCTGCTGCTCGGCTTCGTCCTCGGTCCGCTGCTGGAGGAGAACCTGCGCCGCGCGCTGATCATCTCGCGGGGCGACCCGTCGGTCTTCCTGACCCGACCGATCTCCGCGGCGCTGCTGGTGCTGGCCCTCGCCGCGCTCGTCGTCGCCGTCCTCCCGGCGATTCGCCAGCGCCGCGCGGTCGTGTTCGCCGAGGAGGACTAGCAATCCGAACCGCGTGCCGGTCAGGTCGACGAAGATTGTTCCCGTGACCAGCGAGAACACGCGCCGGGGTTGGACCAGCCGAACCGCCTGGGAAGGGCGGTTCAACGCTCCGCTGCGCGCCTTCCTGCGTACCGAGACCGGCGGCGCGCGGGTGATGCTGATCGCCGCGGTGGCGGCGCTCGTCTGGGCGAACCTCAGCGCATCGTCGTACGAGTCGGTCTGGGGCACCTCCTTCTCGGTCCAGCTCGGCGACTGGCACGTGTCGCACGACCTGCGTACCTGGGTCAACAGCGGTCTGATGACGTTCTTCTTCCTGGTCGTGGGTCTGGAGTTGCGCCGCGAGTTCGACATCGGCGAGTTGCGGGAGCGGCGTCGCCTGGCGTTGCCGATGCTGGCCGGGGTCGGCGGCATGCTCGTGCCGATCGCCATCTATCTCGCCATCAACGCCGGGCACCCCACCGCGGCGGGCTGGGGTGCGGTGATGGCCACCGACACGGCGCTCGCGCTCGGCGCGCTGGCCGTCTTCGGGCCGCGCTTCTCAGAGCGGCTGCGGGGCTTCCTGCTGACCGTCGCCGTCGTCGACGACGTGGTGGCCATCTTGGTGCTGGCCATCGCGTACCCCCATCACCCCTCGCTGACGGCGCTGGTCGTCGCGGCGGTGATCTTCGGCATTGTCCTGCTCGTCCGGGCGTGGGGTGTGCGGTTCGGGCCGGTCTACGCGCTGCTGGGGGTGGCGGCCTGGCTCGCCGTTTCGATGTCCGGTGTCGACCCGGTCGCGGTGGGCCTGGTGATGGGGTTGCTGAGCTACGCCTACGCCCCGGGCCGCAGCGAGTTGCAGCGGGCCAGCGACCAGTTCCGCCTGTTCCGGGAACAGCCCACCCCGCAACTCGCCCGGATGGCCCAGGCCGGGCTCACCTCGGCGTTGTCGCCGAACGAGCGGCTGCAGGCGCTCTACCACCCGTGGGCCAGTTACCTGGTGGTGCCCCTGTTCGCGCTGGCCAACGTCGGCATCGTGATCGACGGTGACCTGCTGGCCCGAGCCGTGACCTCCCCGGTCACGCTCGGTGTGGTGGTCGCGTACCTCGTCGGCAAGCCGGCCGGGATCGTGGTCACCGCCTGGCTGGTGGCCCGGTTGAGCGGCAACCGGTTCCGGCCGCCCGTCGGCTGGCTCGCGGTCGCGGGGGTCGGCACGATCTCCGGCATCGGGTTCACCGTCGCGCTCCTGATCGCCACCCATGCGCTGAGCGGCCCGGCGCTGGACGAGGCGAAGTTCGGCATCATCGTGGCGACGCTCGGCGCGTCCCTCATCACCTGGTTGGTGTTCCGTTCCGTCAAGTGGCTCTCGCCGGCGCGGCGGACACGCGCGTTGCTGGGCGTCGCCGAGGGGATCGTCGACCTGATGCTGCCGGTCGATCCGGGCCGCGACCATGTGCGCGGGTCGCTGGACGCACCGGTGACGGTCGTGGAGTACGGCGACTTCGAGTGCCCCTACTGCGGGCAGGCCGAGCCGGTGGTCCGGAAGCTGCTGGCCGACTTCGCCAACGTCCGGTACGTCTGGCGGCACCTGCCGCTCACCGATGTTCACCCGCATGCCCAGCTCGCCGCGGAAGCCGCCGAGGCGGCGGGGGAGCAGGGCGCGTTCTGGGAGATGCACGACCTGCTGCTCGCCCACCAGGACGCCCTCAACCCCACCGATCTGCTCGGTTACGCCGAACAACTCGGCCTGGACCTGGACGGGTTCCGGGAGCACATGGTCAAGCGAAAGGGTGTGGACCGGATCGCCGAGGACGTCGACTCCGCCGACCTCAGCGACGTCACCGGCACCCCGACCTTCTTCATCAAGGGCCGGCGACACCACGGCGCGTACGACATCGCCGCGCTCTCGGCAGCGGTGAAGGCGGCGTTCTCGAGCGCGCGGCTGCAACCCGAGTACCACGCTCGGGAACCCGGGCAGGGCGACGACGGCCCCACGAACTGACCGAGCGGGCGCTGCCTGACCGAGCGGGCGCTGCGTGTGGGCGGTGCCGGGCGGGTGCTGCCGCGCGGTGCTGCTGCGCGGGTGGGGGAGGTGGCGGTCGCTGCGGCATTACCGACACCGGGCGGGCGGCCTGATTCGTTTGTGGCATCAGCTCCAAAGGCAGCCCGCCAAGCCTGCCGCCCAGAGCCGCCAAGCCGCGCCAGCCGCCAAGCCGTGCCGAGCCGCCAAGCCGCGCCAGCCGCCAAGCCGTGCCGAGCCGCCAAGCCGCGCCAGCCGCCAAGCCGCGCGAAGCCGCGCCGAGCCGCGAAGCCCCGGGGCGGCAGCCTCGGCCGTGGGCCGGGACGGCCGGCTCCGGGTGACTGGGTCGGTGGGGCGTGCAGGGCCGCCGGGCTCGCGTTCTACGATCCCCGGCATGCCAACCGAGCCTCCCGGCGCGGCCTCCGCCCTCGACGTGGGATCGCTCCCAATCACGTCGGACGTCGCGGACGTCTACCGCGACCTGCTGCGGGTGGCACCCCTGCCGCAGCGGGAGTTCCTGTCCACCGCGTCACGACCGGCCGCTCGGGCGCTCGCCGCGTTGCTGAGCAGCGGGGTGGTGCACCGCGACGCCGCTGGCGTGCTGCACGTCCGGCCGCCGCGTACCGCCCTGGAGAACTGGGCCGCGCAGCGGGAGATGGAGGCCGCCCGTGCGCGCGCCGCGGCGGAGACGCTGTCCGGGCTCTACAGCGCGGTGCACGGCACCGGGGCCGCGTTCGTCGAGGTCATTGAGGGAAAGGGCGCCGTCCGCGAGCTGTTTCGCCAGTTGCAGGCCGGTGCCCGCACCGAGGTGCGGGGTCTGGAACGCGGGCCGTACCTGCGCGACACCGCCCGGGTCCCGGAGGAGGTGCAGTACGACGGGTTGCGCCGCGGCTTGCGCTACCGGTGCGTGTACGAGGGTGAACTGTTGCACGACGAGGCGATGTTGGCGGCGGTGCGCGCCGCGGTCGCTGCCGGCGAGCAGGCGCGGGTCTTCCCGGAGTTGCCCCTGAAGATGATGCTGGTCGACGCCGACCGTGGCCTCGTCGTCCTGCCGCGGGCCAGCGGTGACGACGCCGACGCGATGCTGGTGCACCGCTCCCGCCTGCTGGACGGGCTGTCGGAGCTGTTCGAGGTGTTCTGGCGGCTCGGTGCGCCGATCCACGCGACCGCCGCCACCGCCCATCCGGACGCGGAACCGACGGCCGCCACGCAGCGGCTGCTCGCGCTGCTCACCGCCGGGCTGACCGACGAGGCCATCGCCCGTGACCTCGGGATCAGCAACCGCACGGTGCACCGCCGGGTCAGTCGCCTGCAGGAGTTGCTCGGCGCGCGCAGCCGGTTCCAACTGGGCGTGCAGGCCACTCGCCGCGGCTGGCTGTGACTGGCTGTAGCGGCTGTGACTGGCCGGATCCTGCCATGGCCGGTCTTCGTCAGCGCGGGACCGTGGCGGCGAAACACTCCTGGGCCAGGGTGAAGGCCATTCGATCATCCGCTCCACGAGAGGACGGGCCGATGCCCCATCCCACGACCGGGTCGCGCCGCCCACGCCGCGGCCGCCGGCCGGCCGCCCTGCTCGCCGTGACTCTGGTCGCGGCGGTCCTGACCAGCGGCACGGCCGTCACCCCGGCCGCCGCAGCCCAGGCCGCCGAACCGGACACCGCCGCCCTGGCCGCGTCCCTGGCCACCCAGACGCTCTCCTGGGAGTCGTGTGGGTTGGCTGACGTCACCCCCGAGGACGAGGCTCAACTGCGGCTGACCTGCGCGACGGTCACGGTGCCGCGGGACTGGCACAACCCGCGCGACGGCAAGACGATCCAGGTGCGGATCAGCCGCACCGCCGCCTCCGGCAGCGACCGCAAGGGTGTCCTGCTGGTCAACCCGGGCGGCCCCGGCGGCAGTGGCCTGTCGCTGGCCCCGTACGTGGCGCGGTCCGCGCCCGCCCTCGCCGAGCACTACGACGTGATCGGCTTCGACCCGCGCGGTGTCGGGCAGAGCACCCCGTTGCTCTGCACGGTCACCTACCGCGACACCGACAACACCAATGACCTGATCACCCGGGCCAATGTGGCCGGCTGCCGCAGCACCGAGCTGACGAAGTTCATCACCACCGAGCAGACCACGTACGACATGGACTTCATCCGGGTGCTGCTGGGGGAGCGGACGCTCAACTACCTCGGCTACTCGTACGGCACCTGGCTGGGCACCTGGTACGCGGCGACGTTCCCGAGCCGTACCAACCGGATGGTGCTCGACTCGGTGGCCGCGGTCGGCTCATCCACCCTGCAGGAGACCTGGGATCTGCAACCGTTCACCCGCGACCGGGCGTTCCAGGAGCAGTTGCTGCCGTACATGGCCCGCCACGACGACCTGTACGGCCGGGGCACCGACCCGATGAAGATCCGGGAGATGTTCGAGCGGGCCGGCGGCACGCGCATCGGCATGGGGCCGTTCATGTTCGGCTGGTTCATCCTCGGCGCTCTCTACGACACCCAGAACTACCCGACCGCGGCGGCCGCGGTCAACACGGTGATCGAGTACTACGAGGAGTGGAACGGCTGGACGCCCGAGCAGATCCTCAGCGCCGCCACCGCGAAGCTGCTCGCCGCACCGGGGATCACCGCCGACGGCCGGGCGTACATCGAGCAGTCGCGGGTCAGCGCCCAGGCGGCGCTGAAGACGCAGCGTGACCGGTCACTGCTGGCCCAGGGCACGGACGAGTACACCTACGACATCGACTACGTCTTCGAGGTGATCCGCTGCCAGGACGGGCAGTGGAACGACAGCGTCGCCCACTGGAACGCGTTCAGCCGGCGGCTGACCCGCGACGCCCCGCTGGTCGCCCCGTACCTGCAGAACCCGCCGGCCTGCGCGTACTGGCCGACCAGCAACAAGATGCCGAAGTTCGACCGCAAGACGTTCCCCAGGGTGCTCATGTTGCAGGACGAGCTCGACGTCGCGACGGCGTACGAGGGCGCGCTGGCGGCGTCGAAGAAGCTTCCCGGCGCGTCGATGATCAGCGTCGACAACGAGGGTAGCCACGGTGTCTTCCCGTACTACACGTCGTGCGTGGACGACCCGGTGTACGCCTACCTGCTGGACGGACGCCTTCCCTCGGAGACGTACACCGGCTGCCAGGCGGTGCCGCTGCCGGGCGAGACGGCGGTGTTCGAGGTGGGTGGCAAGCTGACCGGCAAGGGGACGGTGCGGACCCAGCTGATCAGCGACGACATGCGGGCGGCGAACCGCATGCTCAAGCGGATGCTGCGCACCGAGCCGGGGCCGTCGTACCCGGAGTAGGTGGCCGTTGGGTGCGGGCGGTGACCGTCCGCCCGCACCCTCGACGGTGTTCATGTCCGCAGTGGAACAACGGAACGTACTGGCGGAATCACGGTGGACTCGGGCTCTTGACTCTGGTGAAACATCGGGCCACGATCGGACAACGTTGTCACTGATCTTCGCCAGTTGACAACGCTGCCATGTCTGGAGGCACGATGTCCGAGCCATCGCCGATTTCGCGGCGTACCTTCCTCTCCGCAGGCGCGACGCTGCTGGCGTCGATCGGGGTGACCGCGGCCCTACCGGACGCCCTCGCGTCCGCCGCCGCGCCGCCGCCACCCGCCACCCCGCCCGGCACGCCGGCCGCCACCGACCTCGCCCGGTACCGCCCGGTGGCGGTCTCCTCGACCGACTACGCGCCGACGTCCGCCACCTTCGCCGTGGACGGCCTGCCGCAGGTCGGCGTCCGGGGCAGCGGGTGGCGCGCCGCCGCCGGCGACCCACAGTGGATCTCGGTGGACCTCCAGGCGCTGTGCCGGGTCGAGGCCGTCACCCTGGTCTTCGAGGCCACGCTCGCCGACGGGCCGTTCGACGGCAACTACACCGACACCGACGGTGACGAGATCCTCTCCAGCGCCGCGACGGCGTACCGGATCGAGGTCTCCACCGACGGCCGGGCCTGGCGGTCGGTGTACGAGACCAGCGAGGGACAGGGCGGCGTGCAGGCCATCAAGCTGCCCGAGCCGGTCACCGCCCGGTGGATCCGGATGACCGCCACGAAGCGCTCGAACAGCAACCCGGTGGGTCTCAACGGCTTCCAGGTCTACGGCGTACCGCTCGCCGGCCGGCCGAAGGCCGAGGGTTGGACCAGTTGGGAGGGCGGCAACACCGGTCCGACCCCCGAGCTCAGGGTGGCCGCCGACGGTACGGTCCCGTTGGAGTCGGGCTGGTCGTTGACGATGGACGACTTCGCCGGCACCGCCGACGGCGCCGAACTCTCCCGTGCCGGCGTCGACGTCCGGTCCTGGCTGCCGGCGACGGTGCCCGGCACCGTGCTGGGCACCCTGGTCGAGCAGGGCCACCTGCCCGACCCGGTGGCCGGCTTCAACAACATGCGCATCCCGGAGGCGCTGTCCCGGCACACCTGGTGGTACCGGCGCGCGCTGCGGCTGCCGCGCGACCTGGACACCTCGGCTGGCCGACGGATCTGGCTGGAGTTCGACGGGATCAACCACGAGGCGACCGCCTGGGTCAACGGCGTGCAGGTCGGCAGCGTCAAGCACCCGTTCGCGCGGGCGGCCTTCGACATCACCGACGCGCTGGCCGATCACCGTGGCGAGCACGTCCTCGCCGTCCGGGTCATCCCGATGCCGCACCCGGGCACCCCCGGCGACAAGGGCCCCGACGGTCGTACCTTCCTCCAGTCGGCCCACCACTACCTGGACGCGCCCACCTACCTGGCGGTGTCCGGGTGGGACTGGATGCCCGCCGTCCGCGACCGGGTCACCGGCCTCTGGGACCACGTCCGGCTGCGCAGCACCGGCGCGGTGGTCATCGGCGACCCGCACGTGCAGACCACGCTGCCCGACCTGCCCGACACCGGCACCGCCGAGGTCACCATCCGGGTGCCGGTCCGCAACGCGGCGGCCAGCGCCACCACCGTCACCGTCCGCGCCGAGTTCGACAAGGTACGCGTGGAGTCCACCGTCACCGTCCCGGCCGGCGGGAACACCACCGTCACCTTCACGCCGGAGCGCTTCCGCGCGCTGCGGCTGCGCAACCCCCGGCTCTGGTGGCCCAACGGCTACGGCGACCCCCACCTGTACGACCTCACGCTCACCGCCAGCGTTCAGCGTTCGGTCAGCGACCGGCGGGCGCTTCGCTTCGGTGTCCGCGAGTTCGGCTACGACTGGCACCAGCCGGTCGTCATCTCGCCGCCCGGCAAGCCGGCGCTGGAATTCGTCGACGGCGCGGCGACCCAGACCGTCACGTTCGCCCGGCAGCACGCCCGGCACGTGCGGATCCAGGCCGGCCAGCGGGCCACCGGCTGGGGCATCTCGATGTTCTCGCTGTCGGTGGCCGACGGCACCGGCCCGGATCTCGCCCTGGGTCGCGACGCCACCGCGTCCTCCTCGGAGAACGACACCAACGTCCCCGGCAAGGCCGTCGACGGCGACCTGACCACCCGCTGGGCCTCACAGGCCGAGGACAACCAGTGGATCCGGGTCGACCTCGGCGCGGCGGTCGACTTCGACCGGGTCACCATCGTGTGGGAGCAGGCGTACGCGCTGGACTACCGCGTCCAGGTCTCCGCCGACGGGGACGCCTGGAGCGACGTGACGTCGGTCAGCAACGACACCCCGCTGGGCAGCCGGGCCGCCCAGGTCGAGACGTTCGCCAGCCAGACCGCGCAGCATCTGCGCATCCAGACCGGCGCGCGGGTGACCTCGTGGGGCGTGTCCATGTGGGCGCTCTCGGTGCAGCGGCAGGCCGAGCCGGACGTCGACCTGGCGCTGCGCCGGACCGCCACCGCGTCGTCGTCCGACAGCGACTCGAACGGCCCGGACCGGGCCGTCGACGGCAACCCCCGGACCCGATGGTCGTCGAAGTTCGAGGACAACCAGTGGATCCAGGTCGACCTGGGCGCCCCGGTCAGCTTCGACCAGGTCACCATCGTCTGGGAGCAGGCGTACGCCCGTGACTTCGTCATCCAGGTCTCCGAGGACGGGCAGCGGTGGACCGACGTGAAGTCGGTCAGCAACGCCGTCACCCAGCTCAAGATCAGCGTGAACGGTGTGCCGGTGTTCGCGCGCGGCGGCAACTGGGGCTGGGACGAGCTGCTGCGTCGGGTGCTGCCCGACCGGCTGGCCGACACGGTCGAGATGCACCGCGACATGAACTTCACGATGATCCGTAACTGGCTCGGCAGCAGCAACCGCGAGGAGCTGTACCAGGCCTGCGACGAGCAGGGCATCCTGGTGTGGAACGACTTCTGGCAGGCCGGCGCGTTCCTGCCCAACCCGCCCGGCTACGTCGACATCGCCGCCGACACGATCCGGCGGTTCCGCCACCATCCGAGCATCGTGGTGTGGTGTGGCGCGAACGAGGGTGACCCGCCGCCGATCGTGGACGCCGGGCTCAAGCAGGCCGCGGCCACCGAGCACCCGGAGATCCTCTACATCCCCAACTCGGCCGGCGGCATCGTCAGCGGCCACGGCCCGTACCACTGGGTGGAGCCGGCGTCGTACAACAACAGGAACACCTACGACACGGGTGCGTTCGGGTTCCACACCGAGATCGGCATGCCGGTGGTGTCGGTGGTCGAGAGCATGCGCAACCTCGTCGGTGACGCGCCGGGCTGGCCGATCGGTGAGGTGTGGAACTACCACGACTGGTCGAGCATCGGTAACCAGCGCGTCGACACGTACCAGGCGGCGATCGACGCGCGACTCGGTGAGTCCGACTCGCTCGACGAGTTCGCCACCCGGGCGCAGTTCGTCAACTACGAGAGCCACCGCGCCATGTTCGAGGCGTGGAACGCCAACCTGTGGCAGGACGCCACCGGTCTGCTGCTGTGGATGTCGCACCCGGCGTGGCACAGCACGGTCTGGCAGACGTACGACTACGACCTCGACGTGAACGGCGCCTACTACGGTGCCCGCAAGGGGTGCGAGCCGGTGCACGTCCAGGCCGACCCGGGCACCTGGCAGGTCCGGGTGGTCAACCACACCGCCGCGCCGCTCAGTGGGGTCACCGTGACCGCCCGACGGTACGACCTGAGTGGTCGGTCGCTGGGTGCGCCTCAACGTCAGCGGGTGGACGTGGCCCGCTCGGCCACGACGGCGGTCTTCCCGCTCGCCGCGCCGGACGGCGGCGGGTTGCACCTGGTGCGACTGGAGCTGCGGGACAGCCGCGACCGGCTGTTGGCGGAGAACACCTACTGGCGCTACGACAAGGCCGAGCAGGTGCGGGCGCTCAACAAGGTGCCGAGCACCCGGCTGTCGACGTCGTCGAGCACCGTACGCGTCGTGGACGGGCGCAACACGGTCACCACGACGGTCCGCAACCAGGGTCGTACGGTCGCCGCGTTGGTGCGGCTCGCGGTGCGCGACAAGGGCGGTCAGCGGGTCCTGCCGGCCCGCTACGACGACAACTACTTCTGGCTCCTGCCGGGGGAGACCCGCGAGGTGCGGGTCTCCTGGCCGGCGCGGCCGGGCCTCGCCCGTGAGGTCACGGTGACCGCGCAGGCCTACAACTCCTAGGAGTACGCGGTGGGAAGCGGCACCGGGCGGGCCGCTTCCCACCGTGACCCGGCGCCGGGTCACTTCTTCTTGAGCACGGCCTCGCGCCAGATCAGACCCGCGATGCTCGGCCTGACCTCGGTGGTGATCACCGCCATCGCCCGCCGGACGTACCGCTCGTCGGTCAGCTGCGCCACCATGCTCGCCGCCAGGTCCGCGCGTGCCGTGAACAGGCCGTCGGCGACGTTCTCGGCCACCTGGTAGGAGGTGACGGTCGGATGGTCGAACAGCCCGGACGGCCGGGTGATGGTCCAGTCCAGGTCGCTCTCGCGCACGAGGGACTCCATCCGCCGCATGTCCTCGTGGGCGGTGCGGCCCGCCCTGCGGTTGAACAGCGGGTCCAGGACGTTGTTGAAGAAGAACTCGCCGGTCGGTCGCCAGGTGGGGTCGAGCACGCTGGAACTGACGGTGATCAGGCGCTTGACCCCGTGGCGGTGCATGGCGGCCAGGATGTTCGCGTTGCCCGTCGAGTACACCGTGATCGGCTTCGGGGTGAGGGGGACGCCCAGGCTGGACAGGACGGCGTCGCCGCCGGCCACCGCCCGGTCGACGGCGTCCGGGTCCGCGACGTCGGCGCTGACCATCGTGAGGCCGGTGCGGGATGGCCCGGCGGGCGGTCGGCGGGTGACCGCGACGACCTCGTGGCCGGCGGCCAGGGCCTGCTCGGTGATCTGACGGCCGGTGGGGCCGGTGGCGCCGAAGACGACAATGCGCATGTGTTCGCTCCTCGCTGGGGTTGACGGCGTTGACCGTGCCAGCGGGGGAGAGCATTATTCAACCGTGTTGAATAAAACTCGGGGCCGGCCCCGCGGCAACCCCGACACCAAGGCCCGCATCACCGAAGCTGCCCGCGAGCTGTTCCTGAAGCACGGTTATCCGGGCACCACGGTCCGGGCCGTCGCCGCCGCCGCTGGCGTCGACTCGGCGCTGATCAGCTACCACTTCGGCTCCAAGCAGGGCCTCTTCAGCCAGTCACTGAACCTGCTCTGCGTTGATCCCAGCGCTCTCGACCAGGCGCTGCGGGGCAACCGGGAGCACTTGGCCGACCGTCTGCTCGACTCCGTCACCAGCATGTGGGACGCCGCCGGGCCCGCGCAGAACCGGATGGTGGTGCAGGATGACGCCACCATGCGCGCCCTGCGGGACTACCTGGACGGTGAGCTGCGCCTCCGCATCGCTGAATTTCTGGGTGGGCCGGACGCGACGCGACGGGCCACCGCGGCGGTCGGCGTGCTGGGTGGGCTGATCTTCACTCGGTACCTGAACCCGATCCGCTCGGTCGGTGTGCTGTCCCCGGTCGACGTTCGGCGGGTCTTCGGGCCGGCGTTGCGCGCGGCCCTGTACGGCCGGGCCCCGACCTGAGGGGTGCCCGGCAAGCCACTCACGGAGGTCTTGCGGCGGTCATCGTATACAACATACGCTCCCCGGCATCGCCCACTTGAGGAGCTCTCCATGACGAACCTCTCCGTCCGGGAAACGAACCTGCCCCGCCGCCGCGTGCTCCGGGCCGCCGTGGCGGCGGCCGCCGCCATCTGCACCGTCGCCGCCTGCTCACCGGTGTCGAACAACGGCGGCGGCGACCAGCCCGGCGACAACCAGTCGGCAGGTCAGGACTCTTTCGGTACGCCCGCAGACCCCGCCGCCGTGAAGCAGGGCGGCGAGCTCGTCATCGCCCTCTCCGCCGAGCCCGACGCGTTGGACCCGACGCTGTCGAGAAGCCTCTACTCCCGCTACGTCTTCCAGGCGATGTGCGAGAAGCTCTACGACGTCAACGAACAGGCGCAGGTCGTACCGCAGCTCGCGACGGCCCTGCCCACCACGAGCGACGACGGCCGGACGGTGACCATCCCGCTGCGGTCCGGCGTGCGCTTCGCGGACGGCACGGCGTTCGACTCGGCCGCGGTGAAGGCCACCCTGCAACGCCACCTCAGCAACGCACGGTCGGCCCGCAAGAGCGAACTCGGTCCGATCGACGGCGTCGACACCCCGGACGCGCAGACCGTCGTCCTGCGGCTGAAGCAGCCGTTCGCGCCGCTGCTCGGTGCCCTCGCCGACCGGGCCGGCATGATCATGAGCGCGCAGGCGCTGCGGACCCTGGGTGACGACTTCGCCTCGGCGCCGGTCTGCGTCGGCCCCTTCAAGTTCGCCAAGCGGGTGCCGCAGAACTCGATCGAGGTCGTTCGGGACCCGAACTACTACGACGCGAGCAAGGTGCACCTGGACGCCATCTCGTGGCGGATCCTCACCGACGCGAGCATCCGCGCCGCCAACCTGCGCTCCGGCGACGCGCAGGTGGCCGACTCCGTCTCCACCCAGGACGTCGCCTCGCTCCGGCAGGACGCGGCGGTCTCCGTCCTCCAGTCGCAGTCCCTCGGATACCAGGGCCTGACCATCAACGTCGGCAACGTCGACGGTGTCGGCACCGCCCCCAAGCCCATCAACCGTCCGCTCGCCCAGAACGCCAAGGTGCGGCAGGCCTTCGAGCACGCCATCGACCGCAAGGCCCTGGTCGACGCGGTCTTCAACGGTCTGCACGCCGCCGCCTGCTCCCCGATCTCGCCGGCGAGCACATTCTCGTCACCGGAGGCGCAGAACTGCCCGACGCACGACCCCGCCAAGGCCAAGCAGTTGCTGGCCGAGGCCGGCGTGCAGACGCCGTACACGGTGACCATGCTCGCCTCGAACACCCCCGACACGCTGCGCCTGGCGCAGGCGTTGCAGTCCATGGTCAAGGACGGCGGATTCGACCTGAAGATCAACCCGGTGGAGTACTCCTCGCTCCTCGACGAGCAGGACCGCGGCAACTTCGAGCTGCTGCAACTGGGCTGGAGTGGACGGATCGACCCGGACGCCAACATCACGAACTTCGTCGGCACCGGCGGCAGCCAGAACGTCTCCGGCTACAGCAACCCGCAGCTGGACACCCTGTTGACCCAGGCCCGCCAGGCCGGTGACGTCGAGGAGCGCCGCAAGCTGTACGGGCAGGCGGTCACCCTGCTCCAGCAGGACGACGCCCTCATCTACCTCTACCGGCAGCGCAACCTGACCGCCGTCAGCAAGCAGATCCAGGGCCTCCAGGTCTTTCCGGACGGCGTGATCCGGGCGGCCTTCGCCGGCTTCGGCAAGTAGGTCGTCGTGGCCCGGTATCTGCTCACCCGCGCCTGGCAGTCGGCGCTGACCCTGCTGCTGTCGACGATCGTGGTCTTCGTCGGTGTGCGCGCGCTCCCCGGCGACCCGGCTCTCGCGCTGGCCGGCGAGGACCGGTCGCCGGAGGCGCTGGAGGCCATCCGTCACCACTACGGGCTGGACCAGCCGCTGCTGGTGCAGTTCGCCCAGTACGTGGAGCGGATGGCGCAGGGCGACTTCGGGGTGTCGATCCGCACCGGTACGCCGGTCTCGTCGATGCTGACGACCGCCCTGCCGGTGACCGTCGAGTTGTCGATCCTGGCGATCCTCATCGCGGCGGCGCTCGGGGTCGGCGCGGGGGTGCTCGCGGCGGTCCGTCGGGGGCGCCCGGCGGAGTGGCTCGCCAACGGCCTGGCCCTGATCGGCCTGTCGGTGCCGCACTTCTGGCTCGGGCTGCTGGCGATCCTCTACCTGTCCGTGGCGACCGGGCTGTTTCCCGCCTCCGGCTTCGTGCCGATCCTGGAGGATCCGGTGGACAACCTGTACCACCTCGTCCTGCCGGCCGTGATCCTCGGCACCGGACTCGCCGCCATCATCATGCGGCAGACCCGCTCGGCGATGCTGGACTCGCTCTCCTCCGACTACGTGCGGACGGCGAAGGCGAAGGGTCTGCGACCGCGTGCCGTCATCACCCGGCACGCCCTGCGCAACAGCCTCATCGTGGTGGTCACCGTCGTGGGTCTCCAACTCGGCGGCCTGATCTCGGGCGCGGTCGTCACCGAACAGATCTTCGGGCTGCCGGGCTTCGGCAAGATGACCATCGACGCGGTCTTCCAACGGGACTACCCGGTGATCCAGGCCGTCGTCCTGCTCACCGCGACGGCCTACATCGTGATCAACTTTTTCGTGGACCTGCTCTACTCGGTCATCGATCCACGCATCCGGGTGACGGGAGATCCCGCATGACCGTCCTCACCGTACCGATGGCGGAGACCGGCTCCGCCAGCGTCACCCGGCGTGCCCGGGTGCTGCGGCGGCTGCGGCGCAACCCGCTCGCCGTGGTGAGCTTCGTCGTGCTCGCGCTGGCCGTCGTCATCGCGTTGCTCTCGCCCTGGCTCGCGCCCTACTCGGTCGACCAGACCGACTTCGCCCGCACGTTCGCACCGCCCGGCACCGCCGGGCACCTGCTGGGCACCGACGACCTCGGCCGGGACGTCCTGTCCCGCATCATGCTCGGTGCGCGGGCGTCGTTGCAGGTGGGGCTCCTGGCGGTAGCCACGTCGCTGGTCATCGGGGTGCCGCTCGGGCTGGCGGCCGGCTACTTCCGGGCCTGGGACGCGGTGATCTCACGCTTCACCGACCTGCTGCTGGCGTTCCCGTTCCTGATCATGGCGGTGGGGTTGGCGGCCATCCGGGGCGCCAGCCTCGGCAACGCCGCCGTGGCCATCGGCATCGCCCAGATCCCCGGCGTCATCCGGGTCGTCCGCTCGGACACGCTGCGCCTCAAGTCGCTGGACTTCGTCGCGGCGGCCGTGGTCGACGGCGCGAGCGACCTGTGGGTGCTGGCCCGGCACATCCTGCCCAACGCGACCTCGGTGATCCTGGTGCAGGCCACGGTCGCGATCCCGGCCGCGATCCTCGGCGAGGCGGTGCTCTCCTTCCTCGGCCTCGGCATCCAACCCCCGGCGCCGAGTCTGGGCACCATGCTGGCCACCGCCCAGCAGTTCGCCGCCCGCGCGCCGTGGGCCGCCGTCCTCCCCGGTGTCGTGATCATGGGCTTGGCCCTGGCGTTCAACGTCTTCGGAGATGCCCTGCGCGACGCGCTCGACCCGAAAGGAGACCGGCGATGACCACAGTCTCCGCGCCCGTGCTGGAGATCCGCGACCTGTCGGTGTCGTTCCCGACCGAGACCGGCACCGTCTCGGCGGTCGACGCTGTCAGCCTCGACCTCGCACCCGGAGAGATCGTCGGGATGGTGGGCGAGTCGGGGTGCGGAAAGAGCGTCACCGCGATGAGCATCGCCGGACTGCTGCCGGGCAGCGCCCGGGTCACCGGTTCGGTGCGACTGGCCGGCACCCAGCTGGTCGGGGCCCGCGAATCGGCGCTGCGTCGGGTCCGTGGCCGGGAGATCGCCTACATCTTCCAGGAGCCGATGACGTCGTTGAACCCGGTGCTCACCGTCGGGCGGCAGATCGGGGAGGTGCTCCAGGTCCACGAGCGGATGTCCCGACGGGCAGCGCGGGCGCGCGCCGTCGAACTGCTGACGCTCGTCGGGATCCCGTCCGCCGCCCAGCGGGTCGACAGCTATCCCCACCAGCTCTCCGGCGGCATGCGTCAACGCGTGATGATCGCGATGGCGGTGGCCTGCGGCCCGAAGGTGCTGGTGGCCGACGAGCCGACCACCGCACTGGACGTCACGGTCCAGGCCGGCATCCTCCAGGTGCTGCGCGACCTGCGCGACCGGCTCGGCACGAGCGTCCTCATCATCACCCACGACCTCGGCGTGATCGCCGACATCGCGGACCGCGTGGTCGTCATGTACGCCGGCCGGGTGGTGGAACGGGCGCCGGTGGACGACCTGTTCGCCACCCCACGGCACCGGTACACGGCCGGGCTCCTGTCGGCGTCACCGCAGCCGGGCCGGCACGCCGGCACGGACCGGTTGACCGAGATCCCCGGGCTGGTGCCCGTCCTGGCGAGCCAACCCGACGCCTGCACCTTCGCGGACCGGTGCCCGGCCGCCGATGAGCGGTGCCGGGCCGCCGCCCCGCCGCTGGAGGGTATCGGCGGCACCGACCATGTCGCGGCCTGTTGGCATCCGTGCCCGACGGCATCGACGGCACCGACGGCAGCTCAGGAGGTGAACCGATGACGGCACAGCCGAACGCCCTGGAGATCGCGGACCTGGTGATGCACTTCGGCCCGGTGCGCGCCGTGGACGGAGTGTCGCTGACCATCCCGCGCGGCCGGGTCACCGCCCTGGTGGGGGAGAGCGGTTCCGGGAAGTCGACGGTGGGCCGGTGCGTGGTGCGGCTCGTCGAGCCGACCGCGGGGACGGTCCGGATCGCGGGCACGGACGTCACCCACCTGTCCCGACGGCAACTGCGCCCCCACCGCGGCGCGGTGTCGATCGTCTTCCAGGACCCGGCCGCGTCCCTGGACCCGCGCATGCTGGTGGGCGAGATCGTGGCCGAGCCGCTGCGGCTGGCCGGTCAGCGGATGTCCCGGCGTGACCGCGACGCCCGCGTCGCTCCCCAACTCGAACGGGTGGGCCTGCGCGCCGAGGTGGCCCGTCGCTACCCCCATGAGTTGTCCGGCGGGCAACGCCAGCGGGTCAGCATCGCCCGAGCCCTGATCTCCGAGCCGATGCTGCTCATCGCCGACGAACCCACCAGCGCGCTCGACGTGTCGGTGCAGGCGTCGGTGCTCAACCTCCTCGCCGACCTGCAACGCGACATCGGGTTCGCCTGCCTCTTCATCACCCACGACCTCTCCGCGGTCGAGTACCTGGCCGACGACATCGCGGTCATGTACCTGGGTCAGCTCGTCGAGCAGGGCAGCCGCGAGCGGATCTTCGCCCGGCCCGCCCACCCGTACACGCAGGCTCTGCTGTCCGCCGCGCCGGTGGCCGATCCGGTCCGGCAGCGCCACCGTCAGCCGGTGCTGCTCGGCGACGATCTGCCGTCCGCGCTCGACCCGCCGTCCGGCTGCCGGTTCCGGACCCGGTGCCCGCTCGCCTTCGACCGGTGCGCGACGGAGGTGCCGGCGCAGACCGCGATCGGCGACGGCATGGCCGCCTGTCACCTGGTTCAACCGGACGGTACCGGTCCCGACGTTCGCACCGCAGATCCCAGTGAGGTGTTGTCATGACGTTCACCACCCGACCGACGTTGCAGGGCACCTTCGGCATGGTGTCCTCGACCCACTGGCTCGCCAGCCAGGCGGCGATGGGCATCCTGGAGCGCGGCGGCAACGCCTTCGACGCCGCGGTCACCGCCGGGTTCGTCCTGCACGTCGTCGAGCCGCACCTGAACGGGCCGGGCGGCGAGGTGCCGGCCATCGTGGTGACCGCACAGGACCCCCGGCCGAAGGTGCTGTGCGGGCAGGGGCCGGCCCCGGCCGGTGCCACCATCGCGCACTTCCGGTCCCTCGGGATGGACCTCATCCCGGGTGCCGGGCCGCTCGCGGCGGCCGTACCGGGCGCCGTGGACGCCTGGCTGCTGCTGCTGCGCGAGCACGGCACATTCACCCTCGCCGAGGTGCTGGAGCCGGCGATCGGCTACGCGGGCGCCGGGCACCCGCTGGTGGGCCGGGTCGGTGACACCGTGGCGGCCGTCCGGTCGTTGTTCGAGGAACACTGGCCCACCTCCGCCGCGCTCTGGCTGCGCGGCGGCCGACCGCCGGCCGCCGGGGAGATGGTCACCAACCCGGCGTACGCGGACACCCTGCGCCGGCTCGTCGCGGCGGGACAGTCGGCCGGCGGCGACCGGGAGGCCCAGATCGAGGCCGCGCGCCGGGCCTGGAGCACGGGTTTCGTCGCCGAGGCGATCGACGCGTTCAGCCGGCGACCGTTCCAGGACTCCAGCGGACGCCCCCACGCCGGGCTGGTCACCGGCGACGACCTGGCCGCGTACTCGGCGAGTTGGGAGACGCCCGCCACCCTCGACTGGCACGGCTACTCGGTGGCGAAGACCGGTTTCTGGGGTCAGGGCCCGGTGCTGCTGGAGTCACTGGCCACTCTGGACGCGCTCGACGACCCGGGCGCGTACGACCCGGGGACCGCGGCGGGCGTCCACGCCCAGGTCGAGGCGCTCAAGCTCGCCTTCGCCGACCGGGAGGCCTGGTACGGCGACGGTGACGGTGTCGACGTGCCCGCCAAGGCGTTGCTCTCCCCGCAGTACGCGCGGGAGCGGGCCGCCCTGATCGGTGATCGCGCGTCGGCGCAGTTGCGGCCGGGACGTCCGGACGGGGCGCAACCGCGCCTGCCGGCGCGCGTCCGACCCGGTGCCGCGCGGCCTGCCGGGCCGACGGATGCCGCCACGGGTGAGCCGACCGTGCAGTCGGACGGGGTGACCCGGGGCGACACCTGTCACGTGGACGTGGTCGACCGCTGGGGCAACATGATCTCCGCTACGCCCAGTGGTGGTTGGTTGCAGAGTTCCCCCACCATTCCCGAGCTCGGCTTCCCGCTGGGCAGCAGGTTGCAGATGTTCTGGCTGGAGGAGGGGCTCGCCTCGTCGTTGGCGCCGGGGCGTCGCCCGCGTACGACGTTGAGCCCGACCATGGTGCACCGCGACGGGGAGCCGGTGTTGGCGTGCGGCACCCCGGGCGGCGATCAGCAGGACCAGTGGCAGTTGCCGTTCCTGCTGCGGCACCTCGTCGGTGGTCAGAGCCTCCAGGAGGCGATCGACGCGCCGGCCTGGCACACGCTCAGCCTGCCGGGGTCGTTCTATCCCCGTGACATGGAGCCCGGTGTCCTGGTGGTGGAGGACCGGTACGACGACAGTGTGCTGGCGGCCCTGCGGGCGTACGGGCACGAGGTGCGGGTCGTCGACGGGTGGAGCCTCGGTCGGCTCTGCGCGGTGACCCGTGACCCGGCGACGGGCGTGCTCGCCGCCGGCGCGAACCCCCGGGGCATGCAGGGCTACGCGTGCGGCCGCTAGCGGGTGCCGTAGCCACCTTCGGCGTTCTCGTACGCCGCGGCGGATGCCGCGTCGAGGTGGTGGAGCGCGGCCTGCTCGGCGCGGTCACCGTCGCCTGACTCGATGGCGTCGACGAGTTGGATGTGCTCGGCCCACGAGTGGGGCGCGCGTTCGGCCGCGCCGAGCCGGAAGATCCACTGGACATGGAGGTAGAGCGACTTGGCGATCGACGACAGCCAGGGGTTTCCGCTGATCTGGAGGATGCGCAGGTGCAGCGCGCTGTTCAGTTCGGCGACCCGGGCCAGGTCCTGTCGCTGGGTTGCCTCGCGGCCCTGGTCGAGCAGCGCCCGCAGGGACGCCACGTCGGCCGCGCTCGCCCGCTCGGCGGCCAGCCGGGCGGCGAGCGCCTCCAGCCGCTCGCGCACGGCGAACATGTCGGCGATGGTCCCGCTGCTCGGTGAGGCGACGACCGCTCCCCGGCGGGGAAGGATCACGACGAAACCCTCTGCCTCGGCGACGCGCAGCGCCTCCCGGACGGGGTTGCGGGAGACGCCGAAGTCCTCGGCGAGCCGGTCCTCGGTGAGCCGTTCCCCGGGCAGGTAGTCGCCGTCGATGATGGCCGTCCGCAGCGCGGCGAGGACCTGATCGCGTAGCGGCAGGTGTTGCGCGCCGAGCTTGTCCCGCAGATCTTCAGCCACCCGGGTCGCCTCTCCGTGAACGTGTTCGGGCGAAGTGTATACGAAGAACAATTATTGGAAGGTGGCCGACAATGCCGAGCACAGTGCCCCGTGTGATCCAGCCCGACCTCGCAGCTCAGCAGGATCCGCGCCTGCTGCGACGACGGCACACGCTCGTCGTCGTGCTCACCTTCCTGACCGGGAGCGCCGACGCTCTCGGGTTCCTCTCCCTCGGCGGCGCCTTCGCCAGCGTGATGACCGGCAACATGGTCCTGCTCGGGCTCTCCACCGGCCGGGGCGAGGCCGACCTGGCCCTGACGTCGGGCTGCGCCATCGCCAGCTTCATCGTCGGTGTCCTCGCGGGGGCCCGCGTCGTCGGCTCGGCACAGCCACACGACCCGGTCTGGCCCCGGCGGGTCACCTGGGCGCTTGTGCTGGAGCTGTCGGTGTTCGTGGTCTTCGCCGTCGTCTGGGAGGTCACGCTGCACAACCCCGACGACCGCGTCCACCTGGCGCTGCTGATGCTGTCCGCGGTCGCGCTGGGGGTGCAGAGCAGCGCGATCCAACGCTTCGGCGTGCCCGGCCTGTCCTCCACGTACCTGACCGGCACCCTCACCAGCCTGATCGCCGGCGTCGCCGCCCGCAGCCCGTGGGCCGACCTGCGCCCCAAGGCCCAGGTGTTGCTGGCCCTCATGGTCGGCGCGGGGGTCGGCGCGCTGGTCGCCCTGCACCTGCCGGTCGTCGCCCCGGCCCTGCTGATCGGGCCACTGGGGCTCGTCATCGTGGCGTCCGCGCGGATGCGGGCCTGACCGTCCCGGCTGACGTGCGGGTGTCGTTCCGGCCAACCCGACATGGCGGAGATCTGCCATGTCCGTGCTCCGCCAGTGATCTTAATGTTCAACCCGGACCCCGCCGCCTGAGAATCGGCGACGGCGGGTCGGCCTTCCCCTGGCGACCGCCAGAGGGAGGACGTTCTTCATGCTCAGACCCAGACAGCGGACACGTCGAGCCATGGGCGCCGTCGGCGCGGCGCTGGCCATCGTGCTCGCGCTGCCGACCGGTGCCGCCGTGGCCGCGCCCGCGCCCAGCACCGGCGCCGCCGACCCGCTGCGCAAGGTGGACCCGCGCGTGCTCGGCTCGGCCCGTGTCGGCACCAACGCCAGCTTCTTCGTCGAGCTGACCGACGAGGCCAAGCTGGACCAGCGCGACCTGGACCGGGTCGAGCGGGCCGCCGGCGGCCGAGCCGGGCGGGTCGCCCGCACCACCCGGGTCTACGAGACCAAGGTGGCACACGCCGAGAACACCCAGCGCGGCCTGCGCACCCTGCTGCGCAACCGGCACGCCGACTTCACCCCGTACTGGATCGCGAACGTCATCGAGGTCACCGGCGACCTGAAGCTGGTCACCGAACTGGCCGGCCGGTCGGACGTCGCGCGGATCACCGCGATCGGGGGGACCAAGCTCGCCGAGCCGGTCCGCACCGCCGGCGCCGCCGCCGACAACCCGCAGCTGCCGTGGAACCTCACGTCGCTCGGCGCCGACAAGGTCTGGCGCGAGTACGGCACCCGCGGCGAGGGCATCGTCGTCGGCAGCGTCGACTCCGGCGTCCAGTACGACCACCCGGCGCTGGTGCGCCAGTACCGTGGCAACGACGGTGACGGCACCTTCACGCACGACTACAACTGGTACGACCCGACCGGGATCTGCCTGCCGTCGACGCCCTGCGACAACTTCGGCCACGGCACCCACACGGTCGGCACGATGGTCGGCGACGACGGCGACGGGCATGTCACGGGCGTGGCTCCCGGTGCCAGCTGGATCGCGGCCAAGGGGTGCGAGGCCAACTACTGCAGCAACAGCGCGCTGCTCGCCGCCGGTCAGTGGATGCTCGCGCCCACCGACCGCAACGGCGAGAACCCGCGCCCGGACCTCGCGCCGGACATCATCAACAACTCCTGGGGCGGCCACGACGGTGACCCCACCTTCTACGACACCATCATCGACTCCTGGGTCGCCGCCGGCATCTTCCCGATCTTCGCGGTCGGCAACGAGGCCAAGGAGCTGCCCGAGCCGTGCGGCTCGGCGGGCCACCCGGCCACCAACCCCCTCGCGTACGCGGTCGGCGCGACCGACTCCGCCGGTGCGATCGCCGACTTCTCCAGCCGTGGGCCGGGCCGGGAGGACGCGGTACGGCCGGACATCACCGCCCCCGGGGTGGGGATCCTCTCCTCCGTGCCGGGCAGTTCCTGGGCCATGAGCGACGGCACCTCCATGGCCGCTCCGCACGTCGCCGGCGCGGTCGCCCTGGCCTGGTCGGCAGTGCCGAACCTGCGCCGTGACCTGGCCGCCACCCGCGAGCTGCTGGACCGCACCGCGCACGACGTCAACGACCTGCAGTGTGGCGGCACCCCGGCCGACAACAACGTCTACGGCGAGGGTCGGCTCGACGCGTACGACCTGGTCACCCAGGCCTCGACGGCGCAACTCGGCGGCGTCGTGGTGCACGCGAACCTGAACGGCACGGCGCTGTCCGGTGCGAAGGTCACCCTGACGTCGGCCCTGGTCACCCGCACCGGCCGCACCGACGCGCGCGGCACGGTCCAGCTGGGTCGGGTCCCGGCCGGGGAGTACACGCTGACCGCGTCGTTCTTCGCGCGGCGGACCGTACGCCAGACCATCACCGTGTCGACCAGCGGCACGACCAACCTGACGCTGGACCTGTCCGAGGCCGCACCGTGGCAGGCGATCGAGGGTCGGGTCACCGACCCGGCGGGCAAGCCGGTCGTGGGCGCCCGGTTGGCGCTGGCCGGGGAGACGTTCCCGGCTTTCGTCACCGACGCCGACGGCCACTACACCGGGATGCTGCCCGAGGCCGACTACGACCTGCTGGTCGAGTACGGCCGCTGGCTGGCACCGAAGACGGTCGCGCTGACCGTCGACGGGCCGGAGACGGTGGACGTGGCGCTCGCCGCGAAGACCGACCGGCACGGCTACCAGGCCGGGACGACCACCGTGGAGTGGATCACCGGCGGCAGCGTCCTGCCGCTCACCGGCGACACGGCGAGCCGCGGGGTCGACCTGCCGTTCCCGGTGACGTTCTACGGCGTCACCTACCGTCAGCTCACCGTGCACACCGATGGTTACCTGACCGTCGGCGCTGACGCGACCACCTCGGTCGGCGAGAACGGGCCGCTGCCCGCCCCGGCGGTCTCCGCACCGGCCGTCTACGCGTTCTGGGACGACCTGGTCCTGGACCACGCCTCGACGGTGCGTACCAAGGTGTCCGGCTCCGGCACGGCCCGACAGTTCGTGGTCACCTGGAACCGAGCCGCGCTCAAGAGCGCGCCGAAGAACCGGGTCGACGTGCAGGTGCGTCTCGGAGAGAACGGCACCGTCACCATCCAGTACCGCAAGCTCGCCGCCACGGCGGAGGGGGCCGGCGGTTCGGCGACGGTCGGCATCGAGGACGCCACCGGCCGCGACGCGCTGACGTACTCGCGTGACGAGCGGGTGCTCGACGCCGGCGACGCGATCACCTTCCGGGTGGCCGGTCGTGGCCTGCTGCGGGGCACGGTGCGCGACGCGAACGACCGTCAGCCGCTGGCCGGCGCGACCGTGCGCGTCGAGTCACCGGACGCCCGGCAACCGATCACCGCGACCACCGACGCCGACGGCTTCTACCAGCTGGAGGCTCCGGCCGGGCCGGCCACGGTGACCGCTCTGCAACCGGGGTACGACCTGCCGGCGAGCACCGTCGACCTGGTCGAGTCAGCGGTCGTCACGCACGATCTGGCGCTGCGTACGCCGCTGCTGCTGGCCAACAAGAACGCGGTCTCGGTGACCGCGCGGGCCGGGGCGACCCGGACCGCGACGCTGAACCTCACCAACCGGGGTGACGTGCCCGCCAGCTGGCTGGCCCGGGAGATCAATTCGCCGACCCCGCCGACCGGCATCCCCGGCCGGCAGCTCAGCTCGTTCCCGCTCAACGAGCTCTACAACGCCTACGGCGTCGGCTACCGCAACGGCGAGTTGATCGTCTCCGACTCGTACCTGTTCGGGCAGATGCAGCGCTTCAGCACCGACGGCCGGTCACTGGCCAAGGGTGTGCTGTCGATCGGCGGTTGGCCCTCGGACATGGCGTACGTGCCGAGCCGGGACCTGATGTGCGCGCCGAAGATGGCGCTCAGCGGGGACATGCCGATCGTCTGCTTCGACCCGGACACCCTGGAGGTGCAGGAGAACATCACCGGGCCGTGGGCCGGCAAGCTCTACTACGGGCTGGCCTACCGCGCCTCGGACGACACCTTCTACCTCAGCGGCGACAACAAGATCCGGCACCTCGCCGGGCTGTCGCACCCGCAGCCCGGATCGGTGCTGGGGGAGTGCACCCCGCCCATCCCGTGGATCACCGGCCTGGCCCTCAACGAGGAACACAACGTGTTGTGGGGCATCAACCAGGACGCCAAGGAGTCGATCTGGGCGTTCGACCCGGCCACCTGCCAGCCGCTCGCCTCGATCCCCGACCCCGACCCGAACCCGCTCAGCGGCGCCGGGCTCGACCTGGACGAGCAGGGCAACCTGTGGGTGCTCGCCAACGCGACCCGCCGACCGTACGGCGCCAAGGTCTACCACGTCGACGGGTCGCTTCCGGCGTACAGCGAGGTGCCGTGGCTGTCCGCCGGAACCTCCGGTGAGGTGCAGCCGGGGGCGAAGGAAGCCCTGACCATCACCGTGGACACCACCGGCCTGGCGCCCGGCACGTACGTCGCCACGCTGCTGGTCACCAACAACGGTGCGAAGGGCGCGTCCACCCCGGTCACCGTGTCGGTGACGGTCACGAAGTGAACACCGGGGCCCGCCGACACCGCCAGTGTCGGCGGGCCCCGTCGGGGTTCAGAGCCAGTTGTTGCGGCCGATGAACCAGCCGAGCTGCATCCGGGTGGCGCTGCCGGTCGCGTCCATCAACTGCCGCAACCGTCGCTGCACCGTCCGCAGCGAGATGCCCAACTGGGAGGCGACCGCCTTGTCCGGCAATCCGGTCATCAGCAGCGACAGGATCTGCCGGTCGACAGGGGTGGGCAGGCTCTGCCGCTCGACGCCGTCGGCCACCTCGCCGGCCGGGGCGAGCCGCAGCGGGGTGGCCCGGTCCCACACCTCGGTGAAGAGCGCCACGAGCACCTCCACCCAGGTGGTGCCACGGACCACGAGCGCCCAGGGCTCGATGCTCTCGGTGCGGGCGGCAAAGGAGATCAGGGCGACCCGGCGATCGGCGACGGCGAGCTTACCGGGCACGTTCGCGGCGACCCGTGCCTGTTCACCGGCGGCGACGAACCGCCCGATGTGGGCGGCAGCCCCCGGCCGTTCCAGCCCTCGCCGGTCGTACACGACGCGGAAGGCGACACCCCGTCCGAGCATGTCGATCTCGGTCGGGTTGTCCTGTAACACGGCCGCGTACGGCGGGCGGTCGAAGCCGAGCACCTCCTCCTGCGCCCCGCGCAGGAACTGGTCGAACGCCTGCATGATCGCGGGCACGCCGACGACCAACTGGACGTCCTGGTCCATCGGGTCCGCTGGGCGTTGCTGCCGCAGCCAGTCCCACAGGCCGACCCGCGCCTCCTGAAGCTCGCGCATCCGCTGGTTCAGCAGCGATTCGATGGCCAGGTCGGGCGGGGCGGCACCGGCGCGGCCGGCGATCAGGCGAATCAGCCCGGCCCGGGAGAGGGCGTCGAGTGCGCGCTGCACCTCGTCCACACTCGCGGCGACCCGCTCGGACAGCTCACCCGCGCTGCCCGGCCGGCCGCGCACCAGCTCCAGGTAGATCGTCTCCTCAAGCTCGGTCAGACCGAATGCGCCCAGCAACCGCCCACCCCGCACCCCCGCCAGGCGTCCCGCCGCCGACGCGGTCCGCTGTGTCGATCTTGGAGCGCTCCCACCGGGTCGTCAAGACCAACTTCCCTGAGCGACCAGGTCGTCGACGCAGCGCAGCACCGGTCCACCTCCACCGACGTCCGCACCCGGTGCTCGCCACTCAGGCTCGGCCCTGTCGCGGTGGGGCTGTGGTTTCGTCGAGGGTGTGCGTACACGGGAGCAGGATCTGCCGTTCGTGCTCGCCGGCGGGATCGGTCAGTTGGGCGGTCAGCAGTCGGACCGCCCGCCGGCCCATGGCGTTGCGGGGGGTGTGCAGCGACGCCCAGGACCGACCGCCGACGTCACCCCCGGGATCGTCGACCAGCAGGACGACGGAGAGATCGTGCGGGACGGTCAGACCCCGAAGGGCGATCATCGCGGCGAGGACCCGCAGCAGGCTGACCGACTCGACCAGCACGGCGGTGGTGCCGGCGGAGAGTGCCTCGTCGAGCCACTGGGCGGTCAACTCCTCCGGCCGGGCGAAGGCGGGCGCGGGCACCGGCAGGCCGAACCGTTCCAGTGCGGCGGCGAAACCCTCCCACCGGTCCACCTGCGGTTCGTACCGGACGATCTCGCCCAGGTACCCGAAACGACGGTGCCCCATGGCGACGAGGTCGTCCACCATTCGGCCGGTCGCGGCACGGTAGTCGCCGCCCACGTAACAGATCTCCGCGCCGGGCACCTCGCGGTGACCGATGTAGACGAACGGATGGTCGTCGGTGGCGAGCCGGGCCAGGTCGTCGCGGTGCGCGTGGTGACCGAGGAGCAGGCTGCCGGCGGCCTGGCGCAGCCCGTTGAACCCGCCCCGGTAGATCCGGCGCACACCGGCCTCGTCCTGGGCGGCGGTGAACAGCACCAGGTTGCATCCGTCGACGGCCGCCTGCTCCTCGATGCCCTGGAGGAACTCGAAGTAGTAGTCCCGGGCGCTGGTCGGGAAGATCGGCTCGAAGGTGTGCACCCCGAGCAGCAGGGGGGCCTGTCTGCCACCCGGGGCGGGCCGCTGCGTGCCGCTGGGGGTGTAACGCAGGCGGCGGGCGGCGCTGAGCACCCGGCGCTGGGTGTCGGCGGAGATCCTGCCGAGGTCGCCGGCGCCGCTGAGGACCATCGAGACCGTGGACTGGGACACCCCGGCCTCACGGGCGATGTCCGCCTGGCGTGAGCCGCGGCTGCGTTGCTTCGTCACGCGTCATCCTCCTTGGACGGATGGTGGCCAGGTCAGGATCGCACCTGCGCGGAGCAGATCCTTGCGGAGCGACTCGTACTCGACGTCCTGCACCCCGACCTTGTCCGCCGCGGCCTGGGCGGCGGCCGCGCCGACCGCCTCGCCCACCATCATCAGGACCGGTTCCATGCGGACCGAGGCGAACGCGACGTGCGAGGCCGAGATGGCCGAGGCGACCAGGAGGTTCGCGCATTCGGCTGCCCGGGGGACCACCGACCGGTACGGGATGCCCAACGGCACGGTGAGCGGATGCTGCACGTTTCCCTCGTTGCGGACGACCCCGTCGAGCAGCACCCGCTTGGCGTTGTGCGAGTCCATCACGTACGACGCCAGGGCGATCGGGTCGTCCGCTCTCGTCCGCCCGCTGCCGTCGTGCTGGGTGATGACGTAGTCGGAGACCATCCGGCGAGCCTCGCGGATGTAGAGCTGGTGCGGCCAGTGCGCGGTGTCGCTGAACTCGGCCGGGGCGAGACCGTACTCGCGGGTGGCGTCCCGAACGGCGGCTGGCAGCCGGGGGTCGTTGGCCAGGAAGTGCAGCAGCCCGGCCTGGTAGCGCACGTGGTCCTGGAAGATCTCCTCGCGGCGCGCGTGGTCCGCCTCCGGCCACTCGTAGTTGGCGCCGATGTGGTCCGAGGAGAAGGCGCCGTGGTTGTTCATGTCGAACACGTCGCCGCGCACCCGGGTGGTACGCCCGTACAGCTCGAAGACCCCGGCGTCGATGTAGCGGCGCAGCAACTCGTAGCGGCCGGGGTCGTAGCCGTCGGGGCGGGGGAACGGTATCCGGCGGGGTGACGTCGTCACGTGCAGCCGGAAGTTGTACGCCTGCACCCGCCGGTCACCGTCACCGACGGCGCCGTACGGGTCGGGTGCGATGCCGGGCAGCAGGCCACTGGCCGGTTGGCCGGGAACGACGTACGGGTCGACCGGCCGATCGAACTGATGGTTCACGCTGTGCTGCACTCCCGCCAACGGCTCGCCGTAGGTGCTGGCGGCCTCACGCCCGACGGTGTAGCTGACACCCGCGCCGGCCATCAGGTCACCCTCGTACGACGCGTCGACGTAGACGGCCGCCCGGTAGCGGGTTCCGTCGTCGGTGCCCAGCTCGACGATCCGGCCGGTTTCGCATCGGACGGAGGTCAGCCGTTGCCGTCGGTGTACGCGGACCCCGGCGGCGGCCAACCAGCTGTCGAAGATCTCCTCGGCCACCCGTGCCTCGACGTCCCAGTGTGGGGGCGGCGCGTGGTAGGCGGCGGCGACCCGGTCATAGAAGCGTCGGGCCAGACCACCCACGGTCTCCGCCCGGCCCACGTCGGTGGTGCCGAGCCCGGACGCGCTCATGCCGCCGATGTGGTCGCCGTGGACGAGCAGCACCACGGTCACCCCGGCGCGGGCGGCCCGCACCGCTGCTGTCACACCACCGGACGTCGCGCCGTAGACGACGACGTCGGCCTCGTGGACCTGCGGCGTGACCGCTACGGGCGGGGTGGGCGGGCAGTGGTGCAGGCCGGGGAGCGCGGGTGTTGAGGTCATGACTTCTGGTTCTAGCATCGGCGTCTGGCGCTGTACAGGTGCTGATAATTGCTAATTCAATCCACCCTGGACACTGCGCCAAAGATTGCCGTAACAGACGTCTTGACATCCCTCTGGCGAACGGATGTAACGTAGCCGCAATCCGGAGACGAGCAATATCCGCAAATACATTAGCAATCCATGGAGTGATGGGTGGCGATGAGCGTGCAGAGGAATTCGTCCTGGGTCGACGGCCGGACGGGCCGTTCGGCGGCCGGGGTCGAGCGGGGAGCGCGACGATGACCGGGGCAGCGGAACGGACGACCGACCTGCTGGTTGTCGGTGGGGGGCTCGGCGGTGTCGCCGCCGCGCTGACCGCCGCACGCCTCGGCCGACAGGTCATCCTCAGCGAGGAGACGAACTGGCTGGGCGGTCAGCTCACCGCCCAGGCCGTGCCCTCCGACGAACACCCCTGGATCGAGACCCGGCACATCTCGCCCGGCTACCGCGAGCTTCGCGACCGAATCCGCGACTACTACCGGCGTAACTATCCCCTGCGGGACACCGCAGCCGCCGACCCCACCCTCAACCCCGGGTTGGGCAATGTCAGCAGGCTCTGCCATGAGCCCCGCGTCGGCGTCGCGGTCATCGACGAGATGCTGATGCGGTACGTCTCCGCCGGCCGGATCACCGTGCTGTACCACCACGTCCCGGTGGCGGCGGCCACCGACGGGGACCGGATCACCGCCGTGACACTGGAGAACCGGCGCACCGGGCACCGGCTCACCGTCACGGCCGCGCTGGTCGCCGACGCCACGGAGCTCGGTGACCTGCTGGAGTTGGCCGGCGTCGAACACGTCGTCGGAGCCGAATCCCAGGACGACACCGGCGAGCGGTACGCCGCCCCGGTCGCCGACCCGACCGACCAGCAGGCCGTCACCTGGTGCTTCCCCCTGGAGTACCGGCCCGGTGAAGAGCACGTGGTGGATCGGCCCGCTTCGTACGACCACTGGAAGAACCACGTGGACCCGTTCTGGCCCGGCCCCCAACTCTCCTGGGAAAAGATCGACATCCACACCATGGCGGGCAAGGTGAACCGCATCTTCGAGGGCGACATGGATGCGGTGCGGCTGCCCGACCTCTGGCACTTTCGGCGCATCCGCGCGCGCACCCAGTTCCAACCCGACCTGGTGGACACCGACATCACCCTGGTCAACTGGCCCAACATCGACTACTGGGAGGCCCCACTCGTCGGTCCCGGCATCGACGAAGCGGCGCGCCAGCGCGCCCTGCTGCGCTGCCGGGAGCTCTCCCTGTCGTACCTGCACTGGATGCAGACCGAAGCCCCGCGTCCCGACGGTGGCCACGGCTACCCCGGCCTGCGGCTGCGCCCCGACCTGACCGACACCGACGACGGCCTCGCCAAGAGCGTGTACGTGCGCGAATCACGGCGCATCCGGGCCCGGTTCACCGTGTTGGAGCACCATGTGGCGGTCACCGACCGGCCGGAGGGCGCCGGGTCGCAGGTGTTCACCGACGCGGTCGGCGTCGGGCACTACAACATCGACCTGCACCCGAGCACCGCCGGCATCAACTACGTCAACCTCGAGTGCTACCCGTTCCAGATCCCGCTCGGCGCGCTGATCCCGATCCGGGTACGCAATCTGCTGCCGGCCAACAAGAACATCGGCACCACCCACATCACCAACGGCTGCTACCGGCTGCACCCGGTCGAGTGGAGCATCGGTGAGGCGGTCGGCGCGCTGGCCGCGTACTGCCTCAGTGGCGGACACGAACCCGCGGCCGTGGCCGACTCCGCCGCCCTGACCAGCGACTTCCAGGGCTTGCTCGCCGGGACCCTCGGCATCCCCCTGGCCTGGCCGGACGAGATCCGGCGCACCCGACCGTCCCAGGCCGCCAAGGGTGCCACCCCGCTGCTGGCGCCGCCGCTGCCGCGCACCCCCCGCCCACAGATCGCCCGCCCGGCCTGACCCCCAGGAGGAACGACCGATGGACGCACAGCACACTGGTGCGCAGACCGCTCCGGCCGATCTCGACGACCGGTACGACGTGGTCATCTACGGCGCCACCCTCGCCGGCATCATGGCCGCGGTGCGGCTGCGACTGCGGGGCCTGCGCAGCCTCATCCTGGAGCCGACCGGTCACGTCGGCGGCATCGTGGCCGGTGGCCTGGTCAAATCCGACGGCCCCAACGTCGACGAGGCCCACGCCGGGCTGACCCGAAGCCGGTTCTTCGGCGGGATCGCCGCGGAGTACGGCCCCGACGGCGCCCCGTTCCAGCTCAACGGCGCGCAGTACCTGTTCGAGCCCAGGGTCGCCGAGCGCGTCGCCAGCCGGCTGCTCACCGAGGCACAGGCCACCGTCCTGCTGCGACACCGCATCGACGGGCCCGCCGACGTCGAGGTCACCGGTCGGCGCATCACCGCGATCCGCACCGCCGACGGCTGGCACCGCGCCCGGTTCTTCATCGACGCCTCCTACGAGGGCGACCTGATGGCCGCCGCCGGGGTGCCCTACACGGTGGGTCGGGAACCCGCGAGCCGGTACGACGAGCCGTACGCCGGTTTTCAGCCGGTGCAGGCCTACCGGCGGGGACCGTTCCGGCCCAACACTCTCTACCCGGTCGGGTCGGCACCCCGGATGGCGGCCGGCGACGGTGACGACAAGGTCCAGGCGTACAACTTTCGTGGGGTGCTCACCCGCGAGGCCGAGCGGCTGCCCTTCCCCAAACCGGCCGACTACGACCCGAAGCGCTACCTGTACCTGCGCCAACTCATCGAGCAGCGTGGCATCGCGGGGCTGTCGTCGATCGTCACCCACACCGCGCTGCTGCCCAACGGCAAATACCAGACCAACCAGGCCCTCTTCATCGGCTTCGACCTGCCCGGCGCCTCCTGGGCCTACCCCGACGGAAGCTGGAGCCGCCGCGAGGAGGTCATCGCCGAGCAGGTCCGCTGGCATCAGGGCATGCTCTACTGGCTCGCCAACGACCCCTCGCTGCCGCCGAGCTTCCGCGCCGACGCGCAGACCTTCGGCCTGCCCACCGACGAGTTCCTGGACAGCCCGTACGGGCCGGGCTTTCCGCACGCGCTCTACATCCGGGAGGGCCGTCGCATGGTCGGCGCGAAGGTGCTCACCCAACACGACCTGCGCAAGCCGAACAACACCACCGCCACGCCGGTCTGCTGCTGGAAGTACGGCATGGACTGCCACGTCGTGCAGTACTACGCCGAAGGCGACGACACGATCGTCGGTGAGGGCACGCTCAGCGGCACCGAGAGCAACCCGCCCGTCGACCTCTACCAGATTCCGGCCGAGTGTCTCTTCCCCGCCGCGGGCGGGATCGAGAACATCGCGGTACCGCTGTGCTTCTCGGCCAGTCACGTCGGCTACTCCTCGCCCCGCATGGAGCCGAACTACGGAATGCTCGGCGAGGCATGCGGCGAACTCGCCGCCCAGTCCATCCGGACCGGGCAGCCCGTGCAGGATTACCGCTACCCGGAACTGGCCGCGGCGCTGACCGAGCACGGCAGCGTGCTCGACCTACCCGGGCTGCGGTAGGTGAGCACCGTGGCCGCGCCCACGACGGAACTGACCGCGACGCTCGCCGTCCCCGGCGTGGACCTGCCGGCGTTCCAGCCCGGGCCGCTCAACGCGGGCACCGGCTGGCAGCCGCACCGCGTCGAGGTGCCGCTGCGGGTCCCGGATGCCGTACCGACCGCCGGTTGGGTGCTCAGGCTGGAGTTCGCCGCCGGTCATGGCCCCTGCCCCGACCTGGAGATCGAGGTCGACGGGGCATACCGCGGGCTGTTCCACCCCCGGGTCCGGCGCGCCGACCGTTCCGAGACCTACCGGCACGGGCCGATCGCCGGGGACGTGACCCTCGACGTACGCCTGCCTGCCGCCTGGCTCGGGCCGGGCGAGCACACCATCGCCATCACCACCACGATGGACGTGGCGGCGGCGACCGGACCGGTGCCGGCGGAGCCGGCCGACGCGCCCCGCCGCCACCGCGAGCAGTTCGGCAACCACTTCGGAAGCGGCATCACCTGGCACCGCCTCACCCTGCGTCCCGCCCACGGCCCCGAACCGGCCGGTCCCACGGCGCAACTCGTCGCCACCCCGCTCTTCCTGCACGCCGAGCGGGGGCTGCGGGAGCTGTTGGAGCTGACCGTGTCGGTGCCGGCCCGGTCGGGTTGGCCCCGGCAGGCCGAGGTGCGCATCGGGACCGAGCGCCACCTTGTGGACCTGCACCGACCTGGTCGGCAGTTCGGTGACGTCCGGGTGCGGTTCCCGGTCCCGGAGCCGGCCGTCGGGACCGTCGCCGAGGTGAGCCTCGACGGTGGTACGCCCACCACTGTCGAACTGCGCCCGCCGCGCAAGTGGACGCTGCACCTGATCCCTCATGTGCACCTGGACGTCGGCTACACCGATGTGCAGGGCAAGGTGCTGGAGTTGCACAGCCGCAACCTGGACCGCGCGTTGGACCAGCTCGACCGTGATCCCGGCTTCGCCTTCTCGGTCGACGGCTCCCTGGTGGTCGCCGAATACCTGGCCACCCGCTCCCCGGAGCGGGCCGAACGGTTGCTCGCGGCGTTGCGCTCCGGACGGTTGGCGGTGAACGCCTTCCACAGCCTCTTCCTCTCCGGCGTCGCCAGCCTGGAGGAGACGTACCGGGCCGCCTACCTGGCCGCCCGGCTGCGCGACGAGCACGGTGTGCCGGTCGGCTACGCGAACCTCACCGACGTTCCGTCGTACAGCTCGGCTCTGCCGTCGATGCTGAGCGCGCTCGGTGTGAGCGCGTTCGTCGGCATCGAGAACCACCACCGTGGCGGTAACGCCGACAGCGACGAGCAGCACATGGTCAGCCCGGTGATGTGGGAGGGTGTCGGCGGCGAGCGCATCCTCGCCCACTTCTCCGACACCTACTCGCAGTTGCGGTTCATGGTCGGTGACCCACAGACCCTCGCCGGTGGTGCGCACGCCTTCCCCCGGCTGCTCGCCCGTTACGAGCGGTCCGACTACCTGCCCGACGATCTCGCGGTGATCGGCACCCACGCCGACAACGAGGATCTGGCCGACGGCGACGCCGGCTTCGCCGACCGGTGGAACGCCGTCTACGCGTACCCCCGGATCCGCGTCTCCACGATGGCCGACTACCTGGACGCCGTCCGTCCGTTGGCCGACCGGCTGCCGGTCTGGCGCGGCGACGGCGGCAGTTACTGGGAGGACGGGGTCGGCACCGGCGCCACGGTCACCGCTGAGCACCGGCGGGTGCAGAGCGCTCTGCCGGCCGCCGAGGGCATCGCCGCGATGGTCACCCTCGCCGACCCCCGCTACCGGGTACGCCGCGAGGCACTCGACGCCGCCTGGGACGGCGCGCTGTTCGGCTGTGAGCACACCTGGACGTGGGCACACGGCACCGCCCACCCGCACGGCGAGCAGGTGCACGACCAGCTCGACTGGAAACGGCACCAGGTGCACACCGCGCTGCGCACCGCGCTGGACGAGACCCGTCGGGCGCTCAGCCAACTCGGCGAACTGGTGCACACCCGGGGGCCCACCCTGCTCGTGCACAACCCGCTCGGCTGGCAGCGCGACGTCGAGGTCGAGGCGGAGGCGCTGGCGAGCGCCCCGTTCCTGCTCGACGGTGAGCCGTTGCCGGCCGAGGTGCTCGCCGACTGCAATGGGTTACGGACGTTGCGCCTCACGGTGCCCGACGTTCCCGCGTTCGGCTACCGGGCGTTGCCCGTCGGCGCCGCCCGTACCCTCGCCCCCGGCGCGGAGGACGGCACCGCCACCAGCGCCGCCGGGGCCGCTGACGGTGGGTGGGCGCCGGTCCCCGCACACCTGGAAACCGCGCGCTGGCTGATCACCCTCGACCCGACCACCGGGGCGGTGACCGGTCTGCGGCACCGGCCGACCGGTCGGGAACTGCTCGACCTGTCCGCGCCCTGGCGGCTCGGTGAGGTCCTCTACGTCCGCAACGGCCCCGACTCACTGACCCGGGGAGACCACCTCGAACACACCTCCGTGCCGCACACGCACCCGCCCGCCCCGCGCAGCACGCTGTTGGGGCGGCGGCTCGGCCCGGGGCCCGACGGACAGGTCGAGGTGGACCCACCGGAGTTGACCGTCACCCGGGCACGGGTGCGCCCGGTCGGCGTTCGCCGTACGTACGACGGGTGGCGGTTGCGCACCGTCGGTTCCGCTCCCAGCCTGCCCCGGGTCGAGGTCGACATCCTGCTGCGCGACGGCACCGACCGGGTGGACGTGCTCGTCCGCCTGGAGAAGCAGCGGGTGCTGGCCAAGGAGTCGGTCTACGTGGCGTTTCCGTTCGCCGGCGAGCAGCCGTCGGTGCGCTACGACCGGCAGCAGGGCTGGGTCGACCCGGCCACCGACCACGCCCCCGGCGCCTGCCACGACTGGTTCACCACCCAGTACGGCGTGGTGGTGGAGGCGACCCCGGGCGGCCCGGCGGTGGCCTGGACATCCGTCGACGCTCCGCTGTTCACGGTGGGCGACGTCGTACGCGGGGCCTGGGCGCCGCACTTCGCGCCGGCAAGCGCGCTCTTCTCCTGGGTGCTCAACAACTACTGGCCCACCAACACCCCGCCGGAGCAGGACGGCACGCTGACGCTCCGGTACGCCTTCACCCCGCTCTCCGGCTTCGACCCGGTCGCCGCCGGCCGCTTCGGACGGGAGGTTCGCGCCGCGCCAGCCGTGTCCGAGGTGACCCGGTTGGACAAGTTCGACACCGATCACCGCCCGTTGAGCGCGACGGCCGGCACGCTGCTCGACCTCGACCTGCCGGACTGGGTGCACGCCACCGTCGGCACCGCCCGAGGTGGCGGGCTGCTGCTGCGGTTGCAGGACCTGGCCGGCCGGGCCGGCCGACTGCGGCTGCGTCACCCGGCGGGCAGCACCGGTAATGCCGTGCTCTGTCACGCCGACGAACGGGAGATCACTCGACTGACGCCCGACCAGGACGGTCGGCTGACCGTGGAACTGACCCCGTGGCAGGTCGTCTCGCTCGTCCTGCACGTCCCACATTCCACCGCGACACAATGATTGGAGAGTCGGCCATGCGTGATCCGAATCTGAGCAGACGCCGTTTCCTGACGCTGACCGGAGGCGTCGCCCTCGCCGCCGGCTCCGGCGGCCTGTTGGCCGGCTGCGGCACCAGCGAGTCGACCACTCCGAGGGGGCCAGCCACCGCCAAGCTGCCCGATTACCTGCCGTCCCAACTGGTCAAGCCCGACCTGCCGGCCTCGGCCGACGGGTTGATGGCCGGCTACTACAACTATCCGCGCACCCTGGTCGACGCCTACCGGGACAAGCCCGGTGCGGGTGCGGGGGACGTGTCGGTGCTGACCAACATGTTCAACCCGGCACCGCCGGCAGTGGGCAGTAACCAGTTCTGGCAGCAGCTCAACGGCCGGCTCGGCGCGAACCTGAACGTCACCATGACGCCGTCGGCCGACTACCTCAACAAGCTCTCCACCGTGATCGCCGGCGGCGACCTGCCGGACATGTTGACGATCTCGGCCCGGTTGACCCGCCGGGCGGATGTGCTGACCCGGCTCTGCGCGGACCTCAGCGACCTGGTGTCGGGCAGCGCGATCAAGGACTTTCCGTTCCTGGCGAACATCCCGACCGACTCGTGGTTGCCCACCGCGTTCGGCTCCGGCATCTACGCCATCCCGGTGCCGCGTGCCGTCGTCGGGACCATCACGTTCTCGCGGGCGGACCTGATCCGACAGCGCGGCCTGAACCCCGATCCCGCCAACTACCAGGAGTTCCTTCAGCTGGCCCGGGGGTTGACCGACGCCCGGGGCAACCGGTGGGCGTTCGGCAACCCCAAGCGGGTCATCGAGTTCGTCGGCAACATGCTCGGTGTGCCGAACCTCTGGAAGGAGGAGGGCGGCAAGTTCGTCTCCGAATACGAGACCGAGCAGCGCAAGCAGGCGCTCGTCCGGGCCACCGAGATGTACAAGGAGGGACTGTTCCACCCGGACTCGATCGGCGGCAAGCTGAACCTGCGGGACCTGTTCGGCAACGGCACCATCGCGGTGATCTCCGAGGGTTACGCGGCCTGGGACACCCTCGCGACGACGTACTCCGTCGAGGTGGGCGGGATGGCCGCACCCGGCTACGACGGCGGCGCGGGCACCAACCGCGCCGGTACCGCCATCTTCGCGCTGACCGCCTTCAAGAAGGCCGACCCGGACCGGCTCCGGCAGTTGCTGCGCATCTGCGACTGGCTCGCCACCCCGGTCGGCACCAGCGAGTACATGTTCCGCCGCTTCGGCGTCGAGGGTCAGCACTACACGTGGAAGGACGACGTGCCGGTGCGCACCGGGCTCGGCACCACCGAGGTGAAGCTCCCGTTGGAGTACATCGCCGACGCGCCGCACGTGCTCGGGCCGGGCGACCGGCTTCGGGTGGACGCCCAGCGGGCGTACCAGGAGAAGGTCATTCCGCGGATCGTCCGCAACCCGGCCGAAGGGCTCTACTCGGACGTCGCGGTCGACAAGGCCGGTGAGCTCAGCAAGATCATCGACAACGCGGAACTCGACATCGTCTCCGGTCGCAAGCCGATCGCCCACTGGGACGAGGCGGTCACGGCCTGGCGCCGGGCCGGTGGGGACCAGATGCGCGCCGACTATGAGACGGGCCGGGCCAAGCAGGGCTGACCCGCCGCACTGAGGCCGCCACCGAGTCCGTCAGCGAGAAGAGCGAGAAGAGGAGGAACGAGGATGGCTTCCAGCGTGGTGCCCAGGGGACCGGCGACGGACCCGCACGCCCCGGCGGGCGTCACCGCGGGTGGCCCGGCGAAGGGCCCCGGCACCACCGGAGCGCCTCCACCGTCGACCGGCCGCCCGCCGGCCCCGGCCAACAGAAGACCGTCGGGTTGGCAGCGGTTCAAACGGGACCGCTTCCTGCTCCTGCTCGGGCTGCCCGGGGTGTTCGTGGTCCTGCTCTTCCAGTACGTCCCGCTGCTCGGCAACGTGATCGCGTTCAAGGACTACCAGCCCTACCTGACCATCGCGGAATCGCCCTGGGTGGGCTTCGACAACTTCCGGATCATCTTCAACGGCGACCCGGCGTTCCTCAACGCCCTCACCAACACCCTGATCATCTCGTTCCTGCAGATCGCCCTGGTCTTCCCGGTGCCGATCGGCCTCGCCCTGCTGCTGAACAGCCTGCTCAGTGAACGGATCAAACGGGTCGCACAGTCGATCCTCTACCTACCGCACTTCATGTCCTGGGTGATCGTGGTGGCGTTGTTCCAGCACATGCTCGGCAACGCCGGCCTCTACAACACCTGGGCGCGCATGCAGGAGTTGCCGCTCATCGAGGTGATCGGCAACCCGGACCTGTTCCTCGCCCTGATCACCTCGCAGGTGATCTGGAAGGACGCCGGCTGGGGCACCATCATCTTCCTCGCCGCGATCTCCCGGGTCGACCTGGAGTTGTTCGAGGCGGTCGCCGTCGACGGCGGCGGCCGGCTGCGTCAGCTCTGGCACGTCACCCTGCCCGCCATCCGACCGGTCATCATCCTGCTGTTCATCCTGAAGCTCGGCGACGTGCTCTCGGTCGGGTTCGAGCAGATCTTCCTCCAGCAGGGACCGGTCGGGTTGGAGGCGTCCGAGGTGCTCGACACCTACGTCTACAACTACGGGATCGTCGGCGGCAACTGGGGCACCTCAGCGGCCGTCGGCCTGGTCAAGGGCCTGGTCGGGGCCATCCTGGTGCTCGGTGCGAACAAGGTGGCACACCTGTTCGGGGAGAGGGGCCTGTACGCGAAATGGTGACCTCGACGAAGCGCCGGCCGGGACCGGCGAAGGTGCTGCCGGGCGCCTCACGCGCACGACAACTGAGAACGATCAACGGTGCCGCCGCGCCCAACCTGGCGGTGCGTGGCCTCAAAGGTGTCGTCCTGCTGATCAGCTGCGCCCTGGTGATCGCGCCGTTCCTGGCGGTCATCTCGACGTCCCTGGCCGACCAGGCACAGATCGCCGAGGCGGGCGGTTACGTGCTGTGGCCGCAGAACCCGTCCCTCGACGCCTACCGGGCGATCTTCAGCGGCGGCGTGGTCACCCGGGCCACCCTGGTGTCCATCGGGGTCACGCTGGTCGGCTCGGGCCTGTCGGTCCTGGTCGTCGCGTTCCTGGCGTACTCGTTGTCCCGCCCGGGTAGTTGGGGGCACCGACCGATCCTGCTGCTGGTCCTCTTCACCATGCTCTTCAACGCGGGCATGATCCCCAACTACCTGCTCATCAAGCAGTTGGGCCTGATCGACTCCTACTGGTCGTTGATCCTGCCGACCCTGGTGTCGGCGTTCCAGGTCGTCATCGTGCGCGCCTTCTTCCTGGAGGTGCCGCAGGAGATCATCGACGCCGCCCGGATCGACGGTGCCAGCGAGTTGCAGATCCTCGTCCGCATCATGATGCCGCTGTCCCGCGCGGTGCTCGCGGTCGTGGCGCTCTTCAACGCGGTCAGCTACTGGAGCGCCTTCTTCAACGCCGTGCTCTACATCAACTCCACCGAGAAGTGGCCGCTGCAACTCGTGCTGCGCACGTACGTCATCGACAACACCGCCGTCGGGGCCGACCTGCCAGGTGAGGTCGTGCCACCCCAGCAGTCGCTGCAGATGGCCATCCTCGTCGTCTCGCTCATCCCCATCTGCCTGGTCTACCCGTTCCTGCAGAAGCACTTCGCCAAGGGCGTCGTCATCGGAGCGGTCAAGGGCTGACATCCCCACCACCCAGGAGGAAGCCGTGCAGGAAGACAACAGGCCCCACCAGCACCCACAGCACGACGAGCCGGACCGGTCCGGCGCTCGGATCAGTCGGCGCGCACTGTCCACGCTGGGTGTGGCCGGCGCGGTCCTGGCCGGCGGGCAACTGCTCACCCCGACAGCCGCCCAGGCCAAGCCGGCGGACGCCGACCGGGGCCGACCGAAGGCGGCCGACGCCACCATCGCGAGCGTCGCGCAGTTGCGGACGACGCCCGGCGCGGCCGGCCAGCGGGTCGCCCTGATCGGCTACCACGCCGACCGGCCCGGCGTCGGCGGCGGCGAACTCCACTGGGACGCGAGCAGCACCGAGGCCGACAACGGCGGCACCGTCTTCGCGGTCTCCGGCGTGGCGACCGGGCGCTGGAAGCGCCCGGCGAACAATCGGTTGAGCCTGGCCTGGTTCGGCTGCACGGGCGAGGGTGTGGCGGACGACTCGGCCCGCGTCCAGGCGGCCGTGGACTCCCTGCCCATCGGCGGGGTGATCGAGGCGGGGCCGGGGAAGGTCCGACTCGAACAGACGGTGCGGGTGCAGAACGTGCCGATCCTCTTCCAGGGTGCCGGGGTCACCGACAACGTCGACTACTCCACCCAGTACGTGGTCGCGACGGGCGCCGCCGACGGGTTCCAGTTCGTGGCTGTCCGCGGTGGTGGCCTGCGTGACCTACAGGTACGGGGGGAGGGGCTGACCGGGGGATACCTGGTCGCCACGGAACGCACCGAACTCCAGAACAACTACATGATGACCTTCAGCAACGTCCGGTTCCGCGACGGCTTCAACGGCATGGCCCTGCGCGGCTGCAACTCGATCCGGTTCCTCAACTGCGTCTGGAACGGGTTCCGTGGCGATCAGGTGATCCTGCTCAACGGTGTCGGTGACTTCTCCCGGGCGGATCCGGTCGAGTTCGTGCAATGTGGCATCGCCGCCGGCACCGGCAACAACAACACCGACAACCTCGTCATCGACGGTCTCGGCGGGTCCATCAAGTTCATCGCGACGGCGGTGCTCTTCGGTCGGCACGGCATCTGGTTGCGTAATCGCACCGGACAGGCCGGCCCCAAGTTCCTCTACTTCGAGGGCGGCGGCTTCGAGAACGGCCACGGCGTTCCGGTGCTGCTGGAGGCCGGGGCGCAGGCCCAGTTCACCAACACCTACATCTCCGCCGACAACGAGCACGACGCGGTCCGTGTCGGTGCCGGCTTCACCGGCAGCGCCACCATCACCAACAGCGTCATCCGTGGCTGCGGTCGCAACGGCATCGACATCGGCTCGACCCGGGTCACCGTCACCGGCTGCCTGATCGGCAACAACGGGCGTACCGCTCACCCGTCGTTCTCCCGACCTGTGACCACCGTCGCCGCGAACGGCTCGGGCGGGGTCCGGGTCACCACGAGCGCGCCGCACGGGTGGGAGACCGGTGACCGGATCACGATCGGCGACGTCACCGGAAGCACCGAGGCGAACGGCAAGTGGCGGATCACCGTCGTCAGCGAGACGAGGTTCGACCTGGTCGGCGTCGTGTTCAGCCGGGCGTACGCGGGCGGCGGCGCGGCCTGGCGCAACGGTGCCGGCATCAACATCCGGTCCACCGCGTCCCGTGTGGTGGTCACCGGCAACGCGATCGGTTCGCTGGCCGACGGCATTTCCCGACAGGACTACGGCGTGGTGTGCGACGCCGCCGACGTGCTGGTGACCGGCAACGACCTGGCCGGTAACACGGTTGGGGCGTACCAGATCACCGGTAACGAGACGGCGCAGACCCGGTTCGTCGGAAACAAGGGCGTCGCGCAGTACGACGGTTGGCTCAACGCCCGGGTGGACGGTCCGGTCACCGATGGACTGATCGACTTCGGCAATTTCCTCTACCTGGACGGTCAACGGATCCGGATCGTCCGGGTCACCCGGAGGCTCACCGCCGGCACCTGCAGCGTGCGGCTCGACGCCGACGGGACCGCCGTCGGTGGTGGTGCGCTCAGCACCGACGGCACCGTGCAGGCCACCACCCTCGCCGCCCCGTACGCCCTGGACGGGGTCGGCGGGCCGAAGCGGTTGCGGCTGCGGGTGTCGAACGCCGTCGGTGCGACGGGCCTGGAGGTGCAGTTCGCGTACCAGTTGGTGAGCTGACGGGGTTCTCGTCAGGCGCCGCGTGCGAACAGCGCCAGGCGGACCCGGTTGGGGCTGTCGGTCTTTGCCATCAGGCTGGTGATGTGGGTCTTGACGGTGGTGATTCCGATGTGGAGCCGGTCGGCGATCTCGGTGTTGGACAGCCCCTCGGCGACCAGGTTCAGCACGTCGCGTTCCCGGGCGGTCAGCCCCGGCATGGCCGGTGAGGGCTCGGGGCGGGCGTGCACCGCGCGTTGCACGAGACGTCGCAGCACCTCCGGGCTGAACGGGCTGTCACCGACGGCGGCCCGGCGGATGCCGTCCAGCAACTCGGTCGGGGGCGCGTCCTTGAGCAGGAACCCGCACGCCCCGGCGGTCAGCGCCGGGTAGAGGTGGTCGTCATCGCCGAACGTGGTCAGCACCAGGATGCGGGTGGCAGGGCGCTCGGTGAGGATCCGGCTGGTCGCGGTGATCCCGTCGACGCCGGGCATGCGCAGGTCCATGACGACGACGTCCGGCAGGAGCCGCGCGGCGAGTGTGATCGCCTCGCGGCCGTTGTCGGCCTCCCCGACGACCTCGATGTCGGGTTGGGCGTCGCAGAGCATGCGTAGCCCGGCCCGGATGAGGTGCTGGTCGTCGACCAGCAGCACCCGGATCACGCCGGCTCCGACACGGGCGAGCCGGCGGCGGCGCGGTCGCGGGGCACCGACCGGGCGGACGCTTCGGCGGCTGGGGCGGGGAGCACGGTACGCACCCGCCACCCGGTGCCGGTCGGTCCCGCCTCCAGCCGGCCGCCGAGGACCTCGACGCGCTCGCGCATCCCGGTGATGCCGTGCCCGCCGCCGGCCGGCATGCCCGGCGGCACCCCACCGCGCCCGTCGTCGGTGACCTCCCAGTGCACGGAGCCGTCCCGGACGGCGACCACGAGGTGCGCGAGCGCGGACGTCCCCGCGTGTTTGGCCACGTTGGTCAGCGCCTCCTGGGTCAGGCGCAGCACCGCCATGCCGCGCACCGCGTCGAGGGAACCGATCGCCGGGTCGAGATCGGCTTCCACGGTGACCCCCGCCTGGCGGGCCCGGTCGATGGACGCGCCGATCGCCGCCGGCAGCGCGGACGGTTCGATCGCGGTGAGCGCCGCGTCACCGCGTACCCCGTCGGGGTTGCGCAGCACCGCGACCAGCCGGCGCAGCTCCGCGAGGGCTGCGGTGCCGGTGCCGTGCACGTCGTCGAAGACCTCGTCGACCCGGGGGTCCAGGTCGGTGAGCACGTGCCGTGCGACGCCGACCCGCAGGACCATCGACGCCACATGGTGCGCGACGACGTCGTGCAGCTCGCGGGCGATGGCGCTGCGTTCGTCGGCGCGCGCCGCACGGCTCTCCGACTCGTGCTGGCGTTGCTCGGCCAGGGCCCGCTCGACGGCCTGCCGGCTCAGCTCCCGGTTGGCGCGGATGACGAGGCCGAGCAGCACCGGCACGCCGACCTCCACGGCGAGCCCGACGACCCCGGAGGCGAACCGGCGTGGCGGGTCGCCGATCGAGTCGGTCAGGTCGACCACCACCAGTAGCGCAGTGGCCAACCAGATGGCCCGGGGGCCGCGCGCCCGCATGGTCATCTCGAGCAACGCCCAACTGGCGCCTACCTGGTTGATGGTGAAGTCGTCGATCAGGCTGATGGCGACCGCCAGCAGGGCGGTCTGCGCCACCATGTTCACCACCGGTCGACGGTGCGCCGCCAGCGCCACCGCGAACGCCGGCACCGCGAGGACCCACTGTGCCGTCGTGGGCGTGCTGGTGGAGTGCGGGACGACGAGCAGGTAGCACAACCCGGTGAGGTCGAGCAGCACCATCCGCACGAGTGTGTCCCGCAGGTCGAACAGTCGCACCAGCCAGCTCACGACGGTCAGCCTAGGCGCTGCGGGCCGGTGGCGGCGGTCGCCGGCCGCCGCCAGCGGGTCCGGACCGCGAGGTAGCCAGCCAGGCCGAGCGGTCCGAACAGGATGGTCAGCAGCAGCACCGGAGCCATCACCAGCGCCGGCACCCCCCGTTCCCTGCTGTCCAACCACGCCCACCGCCCGACGAACAGATCGAACGCGATCATGTGCGCCCAGCCCGCCGCCGCCCCGTCGGAGGTGCCGAGCAGGTCGCGTACCCCGGCCAGGGTCGGCGACGCCACCGCCGGCAGCACCTCACCGAACGCCGGCAGCACCAGCAACGCGTAGATCACCACGACCGGCAGCACGATCAGCGGCGAGGCGATGATCCGGGCGGTCCACGACCAGCGCGGCAGCAGGATCATCAGCGCCCAGAACGGCGCAGCCACCGCGAAGGTCAGGGTGAACAGCGTCGCGGTCATGCCGCCAGCGCCAGTTCCGGTCGGCGCCGACGGGCCAGCACCAGCCCGGCGGCGGCCGCGGTCGCGACCACCAGGGCCGCCACCGCGGCGAGGGTGAGGGCGTCCGGCCGCAGCAGCGGCTGTCCGCGCAGCGCCTGCCAGGTCAACATCACCGTGAGTACGCCGTACGCGCCGCCCGCGACGGCCAGCAGCCGGGCGCGGGTGCGCTCGTCCAACCGCGTCGCGAACCGGCTCAGCAGGATCGCCAGGATCGGCAGCGCCTGGAGGGCGTGCAGCCCCACGAAGTGCCCGATGCGCAGGTCACCGCCGGTGGTGCTCCAGCCGACCACTGGCAGGCCCGCCCCGCCGTCGAGCACGCCGACACTGTGCGCCCCGGAGATGCCGTCGATTCCCGGCTCCTGCATGGGCAACACCATCGGCACTGCCGCGAGCATGCCCAGCAGCGACAAGCCGAGCCCCCAACCGACGGCAGTCGAAGCAGCCCGGTCCGGGATCCGCCGGATCAGCACCACGATGCCGATGACGAGGTGCGCGACGAACAGCACCATGATCGCCGCACCCATCACCGTGAACAGCGCGCTGTTCAGCGTGGAGGTGCCGTTGAAGTGGCTGGTCTGCCCGCGTAGCACCTGAGCGACGATCACCATCATCTCGATCACCGACATCGCGACGATGACAGTGACGGCCCACTCAGCGGCACGGCTGCGGCGCGGCAGCAGGGAGAGCATCCAGGCGAGCGTCGCGCCGTACAGCACGAACGACACCGCGAACTTGAACGGCTTGAGCCAGATCGGCGCCCCAGTGAGGACGCGCGGGTCGGCGAGGATGCCGACCCCGGCGACGACGGCGAGCACCGCCATCGCGGACACGAAGACCATCAGGGGGCGGTTCCAGTGCGTCGCCCGGCGCAGCAGAGTTGTCATGCCTGTAGATGGTCGTGGCCGCGCCCGCCGATCGCGTCCGACCGTGAGCCCTGGTTGCGGCCGGTGGTCGGAGCGCGCCTCCTCCCTGGGTAGGAGTCGTCAGGGCCGCAGCCTGCCGTCATCGTGGAGAACAGCGTCCGCCAGCCGTTCGGGGAACATGCGGCGCACACCCGCGGAGTATTCGGCTCCGTCGCCAGGCTGCGTGACCTGATCGCCGTCCACCCGCACCGGCACCGAGACGCTCCAGACGCCCGCGGGACCCGGTGCGGCGTCGCAGTGCGCCCAGGCGAACGAGGAGGAGCCGTCGCGCCCGAGCAGTCGGACGTTGCACGTGCCCGGCCCGCCCAGCAACTCGGCGGGAAGGAGCGTCGCGAGCCGCTCCTCCTCGGCCCGAACGTCAGCCGCGTCGCGGTCCGGCAGCGGGTACGGTGCCTCGGAGCAGCCGGCGAGCAGCCCGATCGCCAACCCGAGCCCGACGGCGTGTCGGCCAGTCACCCGTGCAGCATCCCACCCGGTGGCCGTTGACCGCCATCATCGTCAGGCGGCGGAGCGACCGGGGTGAACAGGCCGAGCACGGCGAAGGAGGCGAACCCGGCGGCTGCCGCGGCCAGGTAACCGGCCCGGGCGCTGATCAGCCTGGCCGCCGAGTTCCTGCCCTGATGAGCCGGGGGTCCGTTTCGCCCTACGGCATCGCCGCCGGTACGTCTCTTCATTCCATACAACGGCACTAAATTCCCGCTTCAGGGTAAGTGCGACCAACACCCCTAACTGCTCCGATAGCTTTCGAAGGAGAGGAAAATTCGGATTCCTCCCTTCGGGTGCACAAGGAGTCAGTGATGAAGCGCAGTGTCGCGTTCGCGGCAGCCCTCCTGGCAGGTCTGACCAGCATCGGATCGATCCCCGGGACCGCCCTCGCCGACGGGGGTGGCCCCGGCTACCACGACGACCGCAAGGGGGGTGATCACCACCACGGCGACGAGGGCGCGGTCTTCGTCCAGACCAACAAGGCCGAGGGCAACACCATCAAGGTGTACGACCGCGACGAGGACGGCCGTCTCACCAAGGCGGGCGAGTACGAGACCGGCGGGCTGGGCGGTTTCACCATCGGCGCGCCGCTCGACGCGCTGGCGTCGCAGGGCTCTCTGACTTATCACAAGGGTCTGCTGTTCGCCGTCAACGCCGGCAGCAACACCGTCACTGTCTTCCGGGTCGACGGCACCAGGCTGCACAAGCTCCAGGTCATCTGGTCCGGCGGTCTGCTGCCGGTGAGCGTCGCGGCCCGTGGCGACCTCGTCTACGTCCTCAACGCCGGTGGCGAGGGCTCGGTGCAGGGCTTCGAGCTGCACAAGGGTCGCCTGTCGCGGATCGCGGACGCCAACCGGTCGCTCGGGTTGCACAACGGCAACCCGCCCGCGTTCGGGACCGCCCCGGCGCAGGTCAAGATCGACCCGGACAGCGAGTTCGTGCTGGTGTCGACCAAGGCCGCCAACGTCATGTTCAGCTACGAGATCGGTCGCCACGGCCAACTGTCCCGCAACCCGGTCATCAGCGACGCGGGGAACACCCCGTTCGGCTTCACCTTCGACACCGACGACACGCTGCTGGTCGCCGAGTCCGGCTCGAACTCGGTCAGCCGGTTCGAGCTTGAGGACGACGGCGCGCTCGACCAGATCGGGCCGTCGGTGCCCAACGGCCAGCAGGCGACGTGCTGGATCCAGCGGGTTGGCGACTTCTTCTACGTTGCCAACGCCGGCACCTCCACCATCAGCTCCTACCGGGTCAACGACCACGGCAAGCTCGAACTCGTCGAGGGCGTTGCCGCCGACACCGGCGGTGGGTCGATTGACATGACCGCCAGCGACGGCTTTTTGTACGTGCAGAACGCCACCGCCGGCAACGTGCAGGGCTACGAGGTGGGCAAGGACGGCTCGCTGAAGCTCGTCACCACCGTGGAGGGTCTGCCGAAGTTCGCCGACAGCATCGGCATGGAGGGCATCGCCGCCTCCTGAGCGCACCACCCGCTGGTCCCGGTCGATCGTCGACCGGGACCAGCGTCGTGTGGTTGGTCACCGGCCGACCTGTCGTGCTGCGCGAGACTACGAGGCCAACCGCTCGTGCGCGGTGCCCGCCGGTGGGGGGAGTTCGGCAGCGCCGTCCGACTTGTTGATCTCTGACCAGACGGCGTCGAGGGAGAGGCCGAGGACGTCGGCGATCGCCGCGATGGTCGGAAAGGCGGGGGTGGCTATCCGGCCGGACTCGATCTTGCGGAGGGTCTCCGGCGAGACGCCCGCGTCCAGCGCGGTGAGGAGCATCGAACGTTCCCCCCGGGCGCGCCGTAGGAGTGCGCCGAGGCGCCGTCCGCGTTCGACCTCTGCGGGAGTGAGCGGCAACCTGACCATTCCCCGATTCTAGTACCGGGATAATATGGCCGGGATACTTATTGGTCAGCCGAGGAAGGCGCCGCATGATCGAGATCCTGAACCCCACCGACGTGCTGCGAGCGAAGGAGAGCGGCGCGCTGGTCGCCGGCATCCTGCAGACCTTGAAGGGCCGCTGCGTGGTCGGCACCAACCTCCTCGACCTCGACCGGTGGGCGCAGTCCATGATCAGCGAGGCCGGGGCCCAGTCCTGCTACGTCGACTACGAGCCGTCCTTCGGGCGCGGGCCGTTCGGCCACTACATCTGCACCTCGGTGAACGACGCCGTGCTGCACGGGTTGCCACACGACTACACGCTCGCCGACGGCGACCTGCTCTCGCTCGACCTCGCCGTCTCCCTGGGTGGAGTGGTCACGGACTCGGCCATCAGCTTCCTCGTCGGCGACGTGCGGCCGGCGGAGAGCGTGGCGCTGATCGACGCGACCGAGCGCGCGTTGCAGGCGGGGATCGCCGCCGCCGGCCCCGACGTTCGCATCGGCGACATCTCCCATGCGATCGGCTCGGTCCTCAGCGCGGCGGGATACTCGATCAACACCGAGTTCGGCGGCCACGGCGTCGGGTCGACGATGCACCAGGACCCGCACGTCTCCAACACCGGGCGTCCCGGCCGCGGATACCGGCTGCGCCCGGGGCTGCTGCTGGCCCTGGAGCCGTGGGTGATGGCGGACACCGCGACGCTCGTCACCGACGCCGACGGCTGGACGCTCCGCAGCGCCACGGGCTGCCGGACGGCGCACAGCGAGCACACCATCGCCATCACCGAGGACGGCGTCGACGTGCTCACCCGGTCGACGCCCTGACCCGCGACACCCCCGGTGCGGTCGGCGTCGGACCGCCCACGGTGGACGATTAACCGGCCGACGAACGGGCACGTCCCTGCGTGGCACCTGCCGGGTCGCGTTCAGAATGAACCGATCGGTCATGTTTTCCGTGATGACGGTCAGGGTCACCCCACCAGAGTCACGGAGGCACGATGTCAACGGTTCGAACGGGTCCGGTCATCGGACTGCTCGTGCAGATCGTTCTGCTGGCGGTGCTGGCGGAGACAGTCGGTCTGGGCGCGGCGGGTTGGGTGGCCGGGCTGGCGTACGGGATGCTCCTGTGCGCCCTGCTCAGCCGCGGGATGTCCCGCTCGGGCGCGGGTGCGCTGAGCCCCGCCGACCGGGTGACCCTGAGCCGGGCGGTCCTCGTCGGCGGCGTGACAGCCCTGGCCGCCGATTCGTTCGGCCGGTCGGCGCCGATCACCCTGATGGTCGTCCTCACCAGCGTGGCGTTGGCCCTCGACGCCGTGGACGGCTACACGGCCCGCCGCACCGGGACCACCAGCGAACTCGGTGCCCGCTTCGACATGGAGATCGACTCCTTCCTGGTCCTGGTGCTCTGCCTGTACGTGGCCCCCTCGGTGGGCGGCTGGGTGCTCGCGATCGGCGCGATGCGGTACGTCTTCGTCGCCGCGAGCTGGGTGCTGGGGTGGATGCGCGGGTCCCTGCCGCCGCGCTACTGGCGCAAGGTCGTCGCCGCCATCCAGGGCGTGGTGCTGACGGTGGCGATGGGCGACGCGCTGCCCGGGCCGCTGACGACCGTCGTGCTGGTGGCGTCACTGGCGCTGCTGGTCGAGTCGTTCGGGCGTGACGTCGCGTGGCTGTGGACGACCCGTCACCTGCGCCGCACCGCCCTCAGCAGCGCCCCGGCCGTGCTGGCCCACGCGAGCGACCAGCCGAGCCACCGCGTCCCGAGTGCCGCCCCCGGGCTGGCCGGGCTGGGATCGGGCCGGGTCGATGGGCTGCCCTGGCCGGAGCGCCCTACGGTCGCCGTGGCCCGACGTGGGATCGCCCGGGTCTGACCCGCCCGGATGCCGCAGCCCAACGAAGATCATGGAAGGATGCCCGGGTTGTCGCTCTTGACGCGCGTACGTCAGCTGCCGAGCCAGGGACGGAGACCGATGGGGGGCGAGGACCCGGACGCCACCGCCGGCAGCGGAGCCGAGGGTCGGCCGCGGCGCTCCTTCGCGGCCCGGCTGACGACCGTCCTGGCCGCGCTGCTCGTGCTGCTGGTCCTGACCGTGCCGTACGACTTCGGTCGGCTCAGCCCGGCGGCGTTCGTACGGATCCCGCTGGAAGCGCTGCTGGTCGTGGCCCTCCTGCTCGCCCTGCCGTCGCGGGGCAGCCGACTGGTCGCGACGCTCGCCGGCCTGGCCCTCGGCCTGCTCGGCTTGCTGAAACTGCTTGACCTGGGGTTCTCCGCCTCGCTGAGCCGCGCGTTCGACCTGGTGCTCGACTGGGCGTTGCTCGACGAGGGGTTCGCGTTCCTCAGCGAGTCGTACGGTCGGCCCGCCGCCATCGGTGCCGCGATCACCCTGGCGGTGGTGCTGGTGGGTCTACCCACACTGGTCACCCTGTCGATGCGACGACTGCGCGGGCTGGTGGTCCGGCACCGCACCGGGACCACCCGGATCGTGGCCGCGCTGGTGGTCGTCTGGGTGGCCTGCGCCGCGTTCAACGTGCGGGTGGTCGAGGGCGTGCCGGTCGCCGACACCTCCGCGACCACCCTGGCCAACGGGCACGGCTTCCAGGTGCGCCTGCGTCTGGACGACCGCGAGACGTTCGGTGCCCTGATCGAGGCCGACAGATTCGGCGACACCCCCGGTGACCAGCTGTTGACCGCGTTGCGCGGCAAGAACGTGGTCGTCGCTTTCGTGGAGAGCTACGGCCGGGACGCCGTCGAGGACCCGGAGTTCGCGCCGCAGGTCGGTGCGGTCCTGGACGGCGGCACCAGCAGGCTGAGCGCTGCGGGTTTCGCCGCCCAGAGCGGTTTCCTCACCTCGCCGACCTTCGGCGGTGGCAGTTGGCTCGCGCACGACACCCTGCTCTCCGGCCTCTGGATCGACAACGACCAGCGCCACCGCACCCTGCTGGCCAGTGACCGGATGACCCTCAACGGCGCCTTCCGGCGGGCGAACTGGCAGACCGTCGGCGTGATGCCCGCGGTCACCAAGGCCTGGCCGGAGGGCTCCTTCTTCGGCTACGACCGGTTCTACAACGCCAAGGCGCTCGCCTACCGTGGCCCGAAGTTCAGCTTCGGCACCCCGCCCGACCAGTACACCCTGGCCAGTTGGCAGCGCCTGGAGCAGGCGAAGCGCGACGGCAACGTGATGACCGAGTTGGCGCTGGTGTCGAGTCATGCGCCGTGGACGCCCGTCCCGCCGATGCTCGACTGGGCCGACGTCGGCGACGGCGCGGTCTACCGCGGGGCCGGCGTTGGCAGGTCGGACGACAAGCGCCGCAACACCGCCCAGATCCGGGCGGACTACCGGAAGTCGATCGAGTACACCCTCGGCGCCCTGATCTCCTACGTGCAGACCTACGGAGACGACGACCTGGTGTTCATCTTCCTCGGTGACCACCAGCCCGCCGCGGTCGTCACCGGCGAGAACGCCAGCCGAGACGTACCCATCTCGATCATCACCCGGGACCGGGCGGTGCTGGACCGGATCTCCGGGTGGGGCTGGCAGGACGGGCTCAAGCCCGGGCCGCAGGCACCGGTCTGGCGGATGGACGCCTTCCGGGACCGGTTCCTGACCGCGTTCGGCCCGTAACCCGGCCACCTCTCTCACGGACTGGACCCCGACAGATGACGGCTACCACCCACACCAGAATCGCCGCGCTCCGCACCGACCCGGCCCTGTCCCTGCTGCACCGGTCGCTGGACGTCTACTACGGCGATCCCGAACGCGACGCGAGGATGGACGCCTTCTACTCCCGCTTCGTCAGCAGCGGGGACCTCGTCTTCGACATCGGCTCCCACGTGGGCGACCACATCGGCAGCTTCCGTCGCCTCGGCGCCCGGGTCGTCGCCGTGGAACCGCAGCCGCTGTGCCTGCGCGCCCTGCGGGCGATCTACGCCGAGGACGACCAGGTGACAGTGGTCGACGCCGCCTGTGGCGCGCTCCCCGGACGAACCCGCCTGCACGTCAACTCCGCCAACCCCACGGTGTCGACCGCCTCGCCCGACTTCGTGCGGGCGGCGAACGGCGCGGGCGGGTGGGAGGGCGAGGTGTGGGATACCGAGGTCGAGGTCCCGGTGGTCACCGTCGACGCGCTGATCGAGACGTACGGCGTGCCGACCTTCGCCAAAATCGACGTGGAGGGGTTCGAGGACGAGGTGCTGGCCGGCCTGAGCCGCCCACTGCCCGCGCTCTCGTTCGAGTTCACCACCATCGCGCGCGCCGTCGCCTACCGGTGCCTCGATCGCCTGACGGCGCTCGGCTTCGACGGTTTCGACGTCGCGTTGGGCGACGACAAGTCGATGACCTTCCGACGTTGGATGTCCGCGACCGAGCTGGCGACGTACCTGCGCGACCTGCCGCACGCGGCGAACTCCGGCGACGTGTACTGCGTGGCCCGGGACAGGCTTGATGATCTTCCACTGGCCGAGTTCGCGTTTCCGGGGCCGCTGCGGGACAAGCTCGTGGGCGCGATCCTGTCCGGGGCGAAGACCTCGACCACCGGCCTGCTGGTCGGGTACGAGCACGCGAACGAGCCGCTGCCCGAGGTGGGCCAGCTGTCCGCCGTGGTGGACTCGGCGGGCCGCCGGGTCGCGGTCATCGAGCTGACCGACGTACGGGTGATCCGGCTCGCTGACGTCGACCTGTCACATGCCCTGGCCGAGGGGGAGGGCGACGAGTCGGTGGCGCAGTGGCGCGCGGGGCACGAGACGTTCTGGCACAGCGCGGAGGTGCGCGCCGAACTGGGCGACCCCGATTTCACGGTGGACGACGACACGCTGGTGGTGACCGAGCGTTTCCGGCTGGTGCACGTCGCCTGAATCGGGTGTCCACTATGGATCGGAGCGGGCCACATCGTCGCGTACGCTCACCTATGCTCGGCGGGTGATCCCCCCGGCACTCGAGATCCGTGGCCTGGTCAAGACCTTCGCGGCGCATCGCGCGGTGGACGGCGTCGATCTGACCGTCCACCCCGGCACGTTCCACGGCATTGTCGGGCCCAACGGCGCCGGCAAGTCCACCACCATCGGAATGGCCGTCGGCCTGGTCACCCCGGACTCCGGGCAGATCCGGATCCTCGGCCACGACGCGCTGCGCGAACGGGGCCTGACCCGCGCGCTGACCGGCGTACTGCCCGACGGCCTCGACTTTCCCGAACGTCTCACCGGTGCCGAGCTGCTGCGCTACAGCGCCGGCCTGCGCGGGCTGCCCCGGGCCGCGGCCACCGACCGTGCCGCCGAACTGATCGACGTGCTCGGCCTGGCCAAGGGTGCCGGCACTCCGTTGGCTGACTGCTCCACCGGCACCCGCAAGAAACTCGGCCTCGCCCAGGCGCTGCTGCACGCGCCCCGGCTACTCGTCCTCGACGAACCGTTCGAGGCGGTCGACCCGGTCTCCGCGGCCACCATCCGCCGGGTGCTGCGCCGGTTCGTGGCCGGCGGCGGCACCTGCGTGCTGTCCACCCACTCGATGCTGCTGGTCGAGCAGATGTGCGACGAGGTGACGGTGATCCATCAGGGCCGGGTGGTCGCCGCCGGGCCGGTCGCCGAAATCGCCGGCGGCGGCAGCCTGGAGGACCGGTTCGTCGAGCTGGTCGGCGCGGACGCCTCCGGCAGCGCCGGTCTCGACTGGTTGACCGGGGCACGATGAGCGCCGAACCGCTCGTCGCCGGCCGGTCGGCTGGCATCCTCCGCGCGACTACCGTGCCGGCCCGGATGCGCGCGACGATGCTGCGCCGCTCGCTGCGCGAGCATCCCGGACCAACGGTGGCCGGCCTGGTCGGTCTGCTCGCCGCCGCCTGGCTGATCCGGTACGCGCTCCACGGCGACCAGCACACCCTCGGCCTGCTCACCGGGGCGTGGGTGCTCGGCTGGATCGTCCTGCCGCTGCTACTCGGCGGCGGGCGCGGCCGGGTCCACCCGGCCCACCTGCGGTTGGAGCCGATCGGCGACGTCCCGGCCGCGATCGGTCTGCTCGCCGCCTCGGCGATCGGCATCGGCCCGGCCGTCTCGCTGGTGGCGCTCGCCGCCCTGCCGGTGCACGCCGCTCGCTACGGCACCGTCGCGGTCCTCGTCACCGCCTTCGGCGCGCTGCTGCTCTGGCTGCTCGGGCTGATCGGCTCGGCCATCGCGCTGGAGGTCGTCGGCCACGCCGGTGGCCCGGTCGGGGCGCTGCTCACCGGCATCTTCACCGGCACGGCGATGGGCGTCGCCGGGTCGCTCTGGGCGGTCTTCCCGTGGGTGTCGGTCCTGCTCGTGGCCGCGCCACCGGAGGTGGCCCGGGCCATGGCGTACGTACCGAGCGGTTGGCCGGTCACCGCCGCGACCGGGCCAGCCGGGCAGGGCGTACGCATGATGGCAACCCTGGTGGGCATCGTGGCGCTCTGCGCCGCCGCGTACCTGATGCTGGTTCGGCGGGTGCTCACCGCCGGCGTGCCGTTTCGGCCACGAGCGACCACGGTGGTGTCACGGCCCCGAGCGGGGCGCGGGCCGCTGGGGTGGGTGCCGGCGGCGACGCGGGCGGTTGCGGGTCGGGAGCTGCGGTCCTGGGTGCGGCATCCGCTGCGGTTGCAGTATCTGGCGTTCGCGGTGGTGTACGGGGCTCTGCTCGCCGGCCTGCCGCTCCTGTCTGACGTGGACCTCCTGCTGCCGTGGGCCGGACCGTTCGCGGTGCTCGGCGCGGCGGCGATGTCCGCCGGGCTGGTGGGGCTGGACGGCACCGCGTTGTGGCTGCCGCTCACCACGCCGGGCGGCGAACGTGCCGAGGTCCGGGGCCGGGCCGTGGCGTGGTTGGTGCTGGTCGCCCCGATCGGGGTGCTGCTCACCGTGGCCGGCGTCGTCCTCGCGCCCGACGTCGACGCGCTGGCCGCGCTCTCCACCCTGCCGGCCCTGCTCGGTGCGGGCGCCGCGGTGCCGGTGTGGGTGTCGCTGCTGCGCGTGCGCCCGGTGGCCGACCCGCGACACCCCACCGCGGCCGACAACCCGACCGACATCGTCAGCGTCCTGGTCGCCACCACGGCGGGACTGATCGCCGTCGCACCCGTGCTCGCGCTGGTGGTCTGGGGCCCGCCCGAGGTGGCACCGCTCCTGCCGCTGGTTGGGTTGTTGTCCGGTGCGGGGGCCTGGTGGGGTGGCCTGTGGCTGGCCGACGAGCGCCTCGCCCGGCGCGGGCTGGAGGTGCTCGCCGCGGCCGGCCAGCGCAGCCGACCCCCGGAGACGGTGCTCCCACTGACCTGGGACGCGCAGTGGTACCGGGAGAACAAGACGACCGCGTGGGCGCTCGGGTTGCTCACGGTGGGGTGGATCCCGGTCATCCCGCAGGGGCTGATGCCGTTGGCGTTCGGAATCGACGGTGGGTGGATAGTGGCCGGCCACCTGGACGGCGGCGCGCGTACGGCGGTGGGGTTGGGCATGGTCGGTCTGGGCGTGGCGATGCTCCTCGCCGGCCTGGTGCTGTGGGATCGCCGCCCTCAGCCGGCGAGCTAGGACTGCTGGGGAAGAGCGTCTAACTCGACTGCGTAGGCTCGGCTACATAGACGCCCTTTCCTGGATGCCCCTCAACCAGTCCACGGTCCTTGAGGATCGTCATGACCCGGTTGATCGTGGAGATGTGCACGCCGTACTGCTCGGCCAGCTGGCGAGTGGACGGTAGCTTCTCGCCCGGCGCGAGGTCTCCAGACTTGATCTTCTCGGTGATCTCGGTAGCGATGCGCCGGTAATCGACCTTCTCAGTCGGCATGAATCGATCTCCGTGGGGTCCCTGGTTTCGGCACCCCAATTCGATCACGAGCAGACCTGTTCCAACAAGTTCCATGATCTTGCTTGACCTGCTCCTACAAGTTGGAATAGGTTGTGTCTGGTCGGGTTCCCTGGTTTCGGCAAACTCCGAGGTTCCCGGCGACAAGCCCACCTGGGGGAGCGCGAGGCACGGACTCTGCCCCCAGGTGGGACTCATCATGATCGCGGGAAGGGTGCGACCATGCCGATCGACGAGCCGGCCTCCAAGGCGACTGAGCTGTTCATTGCCAAGAGGGTGTTGGACGCGCATTGGACTCGGGCAGTCGACCGACCATGGCGGGTAGGTGGCTGCCCGCAGTGTCAAGGTCGCAATGACTGTCCGCAGCTTGATTGGGCAATCGAGGTGACCGCACAAGCAGCGGCGTTGATGTTCCAGAAGCGTTGACCGGCACCCGTCGATCGTTGTCGGACTGTGGCTGCGGGGAGTAGTCAAGATCTCAGCTTCGTGGTTGGTCCTCGTAACCTTGGTCCGCCAGACTGCGCGCTATGGGTGAACGAACGCGCAGGTGGGCGTGGGTGGCAGTCTTCGTTGTCGGGCTGATTCTCTATTTGGCGGTGCTGCGGACTCTCGTCAGCACCAAGAATCCGAACTTCGTGCCGGCGTTGATTCTGCTCGGGGCGACGCTGGTGCCGTTGACGTTCCTGACGTTCGCGCAGGCCCGTACCGGGCGGTGGCAGGTGCCGGCGTCGGTGTTGGTGACGTCGGCGTTCTTCGGCGGTGTGATCGGCACGGTGGTCGCCGGCACCCTGGAGTACGACACCCTGCGCGGGCTCGGCACCCTGCCGATGCTGTTCGTGGCGTTGATCGAGGAGTCGGCGAAGCTGATCATCCCGGTGGTGCTGCTGTTCACGGTCGTGGCCCAGCATCGCCGCCGGGTCCCCTCCGACGGGCTGATCATCGGTGTGGCGGCCGGTATGGGCTTCGCCGCGCTGGAGACGATGGGGTACGCCTTCACCGCGCTGCTGAGTTCGCAGGGCAACATCGGCGCGGTGGAGCAGACGCTCTTCATCCGGGGTCTGACCGCGCCCGCCGGGCACACCGCCTGGACCGGGCTGACCGCCGGTGCGCTCTGGGCGTTGTTGGCGAGCCCGAGCGTCGGTCGGCTCTTCGGGTTCATCGGCACATTCCTGGGCGTCGTCGTCCTGCACACCCTGTGGGACACGTTCTCCGGGTCACTGGTCTTCGTCGTGTTGGCGATCATCAGCATCGGCTGGTTGTTCTGGGAGCTGCGTCGCTACCGGACCTTCAGCGACCAGCGGATCGGCCAGCTGCGGCCGCACTGACCGTACGCCATGCCTCTCCATGCCTGCTCGACAGGCCGGGGGCATGACTGTTGGTGATCCCGCTGCGACCGGGCCGGCACCTCATCTAACGTCAGAGTGTTCATATTTGGCGTGATTGGTCGGGAAGGTGCGGCGATGGGGGTGCGGAGCTGGTTCGAGGGTTGGCCGGTCTACCGGCAGCTCACCGGCACGGACCCGTTGGGCCGGGGTGCGGCGGCGAAGTCCGACGGGTCCCGCGCGCTGACCGCCCGCACCGACACCGCCGATTCGATGGCCCGTTCGGTCTGCCCGTACTGCGCCGTCGGCTGCGGGCAGCGGGTGTTCGTCAAGGACGGGCAGGTCACCCAGATCGAGGGTGATCCGGACAGTCCGATCTCGCGGGGTCGGCTCTGCCCGAAGGGTTCGGCGAGTAAGAGTCTGGTCACCAGCCCGCTGCGGCAGACCACGATCCGTTACCGCCGTCCGTACAGCACCGAGTGGGAGGACCTTGACCTCGACACGGCGATGAACATGATCGCCGATCGGGTTCTGGCCGCCCGGGACGAGACCTGGGAGGACGTCGACGCCGAGGGTCGGCCGCTCAACCGGACGTTGGGTATCTCCAGTCTGGGTGGGGCGACGCTGGACAACGAGGAGAACTACCTCATCAAGAAGTTGTTCACCGCGATGGGGGCGCTCCAGATCGAGAACCAGGCCCGTATTTGACACTCCGCCACCGTCCCCGGTCTGGGGACCAGCTTCGGTCGTGGCGGTGCCACCCAGTACCAGCAGGACCTGTCGAACTCCGACGTCATCGTCATCCAGGGTTCGAACATGGCCGAGGCACACCCGGTGGGCTTCCAGTGGGTGATGGAGGCGAAACGCCGAGGGGCGAAGATCTTCCACATCGACCCACGGTTCACCCGCACCAGCGCGCTGGCTGACTCGTACCTGCCGATCCGGGCGGGCACCGACATCGCGTTGCTCGGCGGGGTGATCCGCTACATCCTCGACAACGAGCTGGACTTCCGGGAGTACGTGGTCGCCTACACCAACGCGGCGACGATCGTGACCGAGGAGTACGTCGACACCGAGGACCTGCACGGGCTGTTCTCCGGCTTCAACGACGACAACGCCACCTACGACCAGGCCAGTTGGCGCTACCAGGGCCACAGCCAGAATCAGACGACCCGTGACAGCGAGACGCAGCGGGAAACCGCTGCCGGCCTGGAGAACGAGTCGCACGGCGCACCGGTCGGTGGCGAGACCGAACGCGACGAGACGTTGCAGCACCCGCGCTGCGTCTACCAGATCCTCAAGCGGCACTTCGCCCGCTACACCCCGGAGATGGTGGAACGGGTCTGCGGCATCCCGCAGGAGAAGTTTTTCGAACTGGCCCAGGCGTGGACGGAGAACTCCGGTCGGGACCGCACCGGGATGCTCGTCTACTCGGTGGGGTGGACGCAGCACAGTGTGGGTGTGCAGTACATCCGCACGGGCGCGATCATCCAGTTGCTGTTGGGCAACATGGGCCGTCCGGGCGGTGGCGTGATGGCGCTGCGGGGGCATGCGAGCATCCAGGGTTCGACCGACATCCCGACGTTGTTCAACCTGCTGCCCGGCTATCTGCCGATGCCGCACCATGCGGAGCACCCGAGCTTCGACGAGTGGGTGGACAGCATCCGTCACCCGGGGCAGAAGGGTTTCTGGGGCAACGCCCGCACCTACGCCGTCAACCTGCTCAAGGCGTACTGGGGCGATGCCGCCACCGCCGAGAACGACTACTGCTACGGCCACATGCCCCGAATGACCGGCGACCACGGCACGTACCAGCAGGTGCTCGACATGATCGACGGGAAGATCAAGGGGTACTTCCTGCTCGGGCAGAACCCGGCCGTCGGCTCCGCCCACGGCCGGGCGCAGCGGCTCGGAATGGCCAACCTCGACTGGTTGGTGGTCCGGGATCTGTTCATGATCGAGAGTGCGACGTTCTGGCAGAACGGTCCCGAGGTCGCGACCGGGGAGATCGTGCCGCAGGAGTGCCGTACCGAGGTGTTCTTCCTCCCCGCCGCCTCCCACGTGGAGAAGGAAGGGACGTTCACCCAGACGCAACGGCTCTTGCAGTGGCGGGAGAAAGCCGTCGAGCCGCCGGGCGACGCCCGCTCCGAACTGTGGTTCTTCTACCACCTCGGGCGCATCATCCGCGAACGGTTGGCGGCGTCGACCGCGCCGCGCGACCGGGCGTTGCTCGACCTCGCCTGGGACTACCCCACGCACGGTCCGCACGCGGAGCCGAGCGCCGAGGCGGTGCTGCGCGAAATCAACGGGTACGACGTGTCGACCGGCCGGCCACTGGCGTCGTTCACCGAGATGAAGGACGACGGCTCCACCGTCGGCGGCTGCTGGATCTACACCGGGGTGTACGCCGACGGCGTCAACCAGGCGGCCCGCCGCAAACCCGGCGCGGAGCAGTCCCAGGTGGCCCTCGAATGGGGGTGGGCGTGGCCGGCGAACCGGCGGATCCTCTACAACCGTGCCTCAGCCGACCCGGACGGCAACCCGTGGAGTGAACGCAAGCGCTACGTATGGTGGGACGCGGAGAAGGGCGAGTGGACCGGCTACGACGTGCCGGACTTCGAGAAGACCAAACCACCGACCTACCGACCGGAGCACGACGCCTCGGGCGTGGCGGGCATCGCCGGTGACGACCCGTTCATCCTCCAGGGTGACGGCAAGGGCTGGTTGTACGCGCCCACCGGGGTGCTGGACGGGCCGCTGCCCACCCACTACGAGCCGGTCGAGTCGCCGGTGCGCAACCCGCTCTACCGGCAGCAGGAAAACCCGACCCGCAAGGTCTACACGCACCCGATCAACACGTTGAATCCGAGCCCGCCGCAGGAGCACAGTCAGGTGTTCCCGTACGTGTTCACGGTCAGCCGGCTCACCGAGCACCACACCGCCGGCGCGATGAGCCGGAGCGTGTCCCCCCTCGCGGAGCTGCAACCGGAGATGTTCGTCGAGGTGTCCCCGGAGCTGGCCGGCGAGGTGGGGCTGACGCACCTGGGCTGGGCGCACCTGGTCACCAGCCGGGCGGCCATCGAGGCGAAGGTGCTGGTGACCGACCGCGTCACGCCACTGCGGGTGGATGGTCGGATCATCCACCAGCTCTGGCTGCCGTACCACTTCGGGTTTGAGGGCCTGGTCACCGGCGACTCGGCCAACGACCTGTTCGGCATCACCCTCGACCCGAACGTGCTGATCCAGGAGAGCAAGGTCGGCACCTGCGACATCCGGCCCGGACGACGCCCCAGCGGACAGGATCTGTTGGACCTCGTCGTCGACTACCGGCGGCGGTCGGGGAACCTCGTGCACCGCTACCCACCGATGGTCACGACCGACGTCGCCGACAGCAGCAGCGACCAGGAGGCCTGACCGATGCCCCACGCCAACGCCCTGTACGGGCCGCTGGACCCCGCACCGGACGCCGGTTACGAGAACCCGCCGCCGCGGATGGGGTTCTTCACCGACACCAGCGTCTGCATCGGCTGCAAAGCCTGCGAGGTGGCCTGCAAGGAGTGGAACGGCGTCCCCGAGAGCGGGCTCGACCTGCTGGGCATGTCGTACGACAACACGGGCGCGTTGACCGCCAACTCGTGGCGGCACGTCGCGTTCGTGGAGCAGCCCCGCTCGGTCGGCTGGGCGACTCCGGCGTTCGAGGAGGAACCCGACGGGCCATCGGTCAGCCCGCTCACGGCTGCCGTCGGCGCGCGTACCGGCGCCGACACCGGAACGTACCCGGGCCTTGCGCCCGGCGCGCCTGGCGCGGCGGCCCGCATGTCCGGCGGGCCGGAGTTTCTGGGGATGCCGGGTGCGCAGCCGCCGGGGCGGGGGTCGGGTGCGGAGGGTCGTACGGATTTTCGGTGGTTGATGATGTCGGACGTCTGTAAGCACTGCACGCATGCGGCGTGTTTGGACGTGTGTCCGACGGGTTCGTTGTTCCGGACGGAGTTCGGGACGGTGGTGGTGCAGGAGGACATCTGTAACGGGTGTGGTTACTGCATTTCGGCGTGTCCGTACGGGGTGATTGATCAGCGTAAGGGTGATGGTCGGGCGTGGAAGTGCACGCTGTGTTATGACCGGTTGGGTGCGGGGATGACGCCGGCGTGTGCGCAGGCGTGTCCGACCGAGTCGATCCAGTTCGGCGTTCTGGATGAGTTGCGGGAGCGGGCCGCTGCCCGGGTGGCGACGCTGCATGAGCGGGGTGTGCCAGAGGCGCGTCTGTACGGGCACGACCCGAACGACGGCGTCGGTGGTGACGGGGCGTTCTTCCTGCTGCTGGACGAGCCGGAGGTGTACGGGCTGCCGCCGGACCCGGTGGTGACCACCCGCGACCTGCCGAAGATGTGGAAGCGGGCCGGTCTGGCGGCGGTGACGATGGCGGTCGCCGCGGCGGTCGCGTTCCTGGGTAGGCGGCCATGAGCGACGAGACACCATCGAACGAGCCGGTCGGTGCCCGGTTCCGCGATTTCCAGACCGGCCTCGACCAGCCCGACGGGAAGCGCCACCGGCAGACCCCCAGACGAGGCGGGGACGGCGGTGAGCAGCTCACCGTGCCGCCGGCCGACTTCGCCTCCTATTACGGCCGGCCGGTTCTGAAACCACCGGTGTGGAAGTACGACATCGCCGGCTACCTGTTCACCGGGGGCCTTGCCGCCGGAAGCGCGCTGATCGGCGCGGGCGCCCAACTGACCGGACGACCCGGGCTGCGCAAGGTGGGCCGTTGGACAGCCCTCGGCGGCGTCGCCGCCAGCACGTACCTGCTGGTCCACGACCTCGGCCGGCCGGCCCGGTTCCACCACATGCTCCGGGTCGCCAAGGTGACCTCGCCGATGTCGGTCGGCACCTGGATCCTCGCCGCGTTCGGCCCGCTGGCCGGCGTGGCCGCCGTCGCCGAGCTCGCGCCGCTGCTCCCGCAGCACGGTGTGCTAGGCCTCGCCCGGCGGATCGCACCGCCCATCGGCAACGTCGCCGGCCTGGCCGCGGCAGCCACCGCGCCGGCGCTGGCGACGTACACCGGGGTGCTGCTCGCCGACACGGCCGTCCCGTCCTGGCACGACGCCTACCCATCGCTGCCCTTCGTCTTCGCCGGCAGCGCGCTCGCCGCCGCGTCCGGGGTCGGACTGATCGCGGCACCGGCCGAGGAGGCCGCCCCACTGCGGCGACTCGCCCTGGCCGCCGCGGCCGTCGAGTTTGGCGGCGGACACCAACTGGAGCGACAGGGCCTCAGCGGCGAGCCCTACACGCACGGACGCAGCGGCCGGCTGGTCAAGGCGGGCCGCGCCCTGCTCGCGGCGGGTACCGCCGCCGCGCTGGTCAGCCGACGCAGCCGGTTGCTGTCGGTGCTCTCCGGCGCCGCCCTGGTGGCATCGTCGGTCGCCACCCGGTTCGGCGTTTTCGAGGCGGGGCGGGTGTCGGCCCGCGATCCGAAGTACACGGTCGTGCCACAACGGGAGCGCCGCGACGAGAACCGGTCGACGATCACCCAGCTCTGAACGGATCGGCGAAAACAGCGGGCGCCCCTCGACGGGGCGCCCGCTGTTTCGATCCACATCCGGGCGGGACGCGTCAGCCGGTGAACAGCTTCGCGGCGGTGATGGCGGTCTGGATGATTCCGTACCCGAGGAGCACCGCGACCAGCAGCCACGACACCCAGAGTCGCCCGGTCTGGTTACCGACGCGCGGCGGCGCGGGCGGCTGGCTCTTTGGCCCGAGAGCGACCGGCTCGGTGACGGTGGCCTTCGCCACGGGTGAGGTCGGCCCTCGGCTCGGTTCGTGGAACCGTTCGGGCACGGAACGGACCAGCAGGTTCGCGATGAACCCGATGGCGAGGATGCCGACCATGGTGAACAGCGCGGGCCGGTACGCCGCCGCGGTGAGGGTGCCGGGCTTGCCCTGCGTGTCGAGGATCCCGTTGACGATCAGCGGACCGGCGACACCCGCTGCCGACCAGGCGGTCAGGATCCGACCGTGGATGGCCCCGACCTGGAAGGTGCCGAACAGGTCCCGCAGGTAGGCGGGCATGGTGGAGAAGCCACCGCCGTAGAAGGAGATGATCGCGGCGGCGATCAGCACGAAGACCGCGGTCGCGGCGTGGCCGGCCACGGCGAGCAGGAGGTACAGCACCATGCCGACCCCGAGGTAGACCATGTAGATGGGCTTGCGGCCGATGAGGTCGGACGTCGTGGACCAGACGAACCGCCCGGCCATGTTGAACAGCGACAACACTCCCACGAAACCGGCTGCCGCGGACACCGAGACCGTGGTGGCGGTCCCGTTGTCCCGGAAGAAGTCCTGGATCATCGGGCTGGCCTGCTCGAGGATGCCGATGCCCGCGGTGACGTTGCAGAAGAGCACGATCCACAGCAACCAGAACGATCGGGTACGCACGGCGTTCGACGCGGACACGCTCGCCCTTGTCACCAGTGGTTTGGTGGCGACGCTCGCGGGGTCGAAGCCGGCGGGGCGCCAGTCCGGCGCCGGCACCCGGACGTTGAACGGGCCGAACATCATGATCACGAAGTAGCCGATGCCAAACGTGACGAAGAGCGCAACGAGGGCATGCCCCGACGCGACGGCAGCCGGGTTGCTGGGGTTGTAGCCGGAGTCGTAGAGGGAGAGCAGTTGGCGCGCGAGCGGGCCGGCGATCAGGGCACCGCCGCCGAACCCCATGATGGCCAGGCCGGTGGCGAGGCCGGGACGGTCCGGGAACCACTTGATCAGTGTGGAGACGGGCGAGATGTAGCCGATGCCGAGCCCGATGCCGCCGATGACGCCGTATCCGAGGTAGAGGAGCCAGAGTTGGTGGGTCGCGATGCCGAGCGCGCCGACCAGGAACCCGGCGGCCCAGAAGCAGGCGGAGACGAACATCGCCCGGCGGGGTCCGTTGCGCTCCACCCAACGACCGCCCACCGCCGCGGACGAACCCAGCATGACGATGGCGATACTGAAGATCGCCCCGATCGCCGTCTGGCTGGTGTCGAAGTGCGCGATGAGGGAGTTCTTGTAGACGCTCGTCGCGTAGACCTGGCCGATGCACACGTGCACGGCCAGTGCGGCGGTCGGGATCAGCCAGCGGCTGTATCCCGGGGGAGCGACCGTGTGCCGGGGATCGAAGACCGACAGCATGGGCATCGTCCACACCTCCTGCGGCTGAGTGGGCCGCGACGTTGCCGAGCTGTCCGACCCGGCAGTTGGCCGAGCGACGCCGCCGCGGGGCGGCCTGGCGCACGTCTGGCGTCAGCCGGTTACCGGCTCAATCTCACGTTACGTGTCGGCCTGTTCACGCCAAGTGGTTACCGAAAAACACGGGATGGGGACGTGCCGAACGGGGGCGGGCCTACCGGCCCGCCCCCGACTGCTGCCGTACCGTTTCAGTGAATCGCGACCTTCGCCGCCGCCTCCTCCTGGGCGCGTCGTTCGTCCCCGCTGAGCGTGTGGAGCGGCTTCTCCTTGATGAACAGCACGACGAGCAGCGCGAGCAGCGCGATCGGCGCACCGACCAGGAAGAGGTCGGCGGTGGCGATGCCGTAGACGTCCTGCACGATGCGCAGCACCGGCTCGGGCAGGGTGGACAGGTCGGGCACCTCGGCGGAGCCACCGCCGGCGGTCGCCGCCGGGCCGAGCCGCTCGGTCGTCAACGAGGTCACCCGGCTTGCCAGGACCGCGCCGAGGGCGCTGACTCCGATCGCGCCGCCCATGCTGCGGAAGAACGTCAGCACGGAGGTGGTCGCGCCGAGCTCGTGAGCCGGCACGTCGTTCTGCGCGGCGAGCACGAGGTTCTGCATGAGCATGCCGACGCCGACGCCCAGCACGGCCATGTAGATCGACAGTACGACGACGCTGGTGTTGGCGTCGATGGTGCCCAGCAGCAGCATCCCGACGGTCATCACCGCCGCGCCGGCCACCAGGTAGGCCTTCCAACGGCCGTACTTCGTGATGAGCTGCCCGGCCACCGTCGACGAAACGAGCAGACCGAAGATCATCGGAAGGCTCATCAGGCCCGCGACGGTGGGTGACTTGCCCAGCGAGATCTGGAAGTACTGGGACAGGAAGACGGTGCCGCCGAACATCGCGACACCGACCAGCACGCTGGCGACCGTGGCCAGGGAGACCGTGCGGTTGCGGAAGATGCTCAGCGGGACGATCGGCTCGGCCGCCCGGGACTCGACGACCACGGCCAGCGCCAGCAGGACCAGACCCCCGATGACCATCAGGGCGGTCCAGCCGGAGGCCCAGTCGAACTTGTTGCCGGCCAGCGACGACCAGATCAGCAGCGTGGAGACGCCCGAGGTGATGAGCAGGGCGCCCAGCCAGTCGATCGTCGCCTTGCGGCGGACGACCGGCAGGTGCAGGGTGCGCTGGAGCAGGACGATGGAGATGATGCTGAACGGGACACCGATCAGGAAGCACCACCGCCAGCCCAGCCACGACGTGTCGACGAGCAGGCCGCCGATCAGCGGACCGGCGATGGTGCCCACACCGAAGACCGCGCCGAAGATGCCGGCGTAGCGGCCCAGCTCACGCGGCGGGATCATCGCCGCCATGACGATCGTGGCCAGCGCCGTCATCCCGCCGGCGCCGACGCCCTGGACGACACGGCTGAGCAGCAGGACCTCGACGTTCGGCGTGAAGCCGGCGATGAGCGAACCCACCACGAACAGCCCCAGGGACAGCTGGATCAACAGCTTCTTGCTGTACAGGTCGGCCATCTTGCCCCACAGCGGCACCGTCGCCGTCATGGCGAGCAGTTCAGTGGTGACGATCCACGTGTAGACGGTCTGACTGCCGTGCAGATCCGCGATGATCCGCGGCAGCGCGTTCGCCACCACCGTGGAGGCGAGGATGGAGACGAACATGCCGACCATCAGGCCGGAGAGGGCCTGGAGAACCTCACGAGGCGACATGCGCGTGCCGGCGTCGGCGCCGACGTCGGCGCTGTCGGCGGGCGGGGCGGTGGTGGTCATTGACGCTTCCTTGTCGGGTTTCTGGGGCAGGGGCTGGCCCCGGAGCTGATGCGGCGGGGCGGGAACGTGCGGGTCAGGAGGGGGATGGCGGATCCGCCAGGCCGCCGGCGATCGCGGCGAACGCCTCGTCGACGAAGTCGTGCAGGGGTCGGGCGTCGTCGCCGGTGGCCCAGCGCAGCATCGCGGTGCGGAAGGCGGCACCGGCGACAGCGACGACCAGCGGCGGGTGGCCGTGGTCGGGGCCGACGCCGAGGCGGGTGGCGACGACCGCGACCATGGCCTGCTCGGTCGCGCTGTTACCGGCCACCAGCCGGGGCAACAGCGCCGGGTTCTGGGCGATGACCGTCAGCCGCAGCCGCCACAACTCCCGGTCGGCCTGGATCGAGTCGATCGATTCGGCCAGGGCGAGCCGCACGGCCTGCAACGCTGGCACCTGCGCGGGGGCGGCCGCCAGACGCGCCACGACCGCGTTGCCGTCGAGCGCCGGATCGTCGGTGAGGGCCTCGTCCTTGCAGGTGAAGTAGTTGAAGAAGGTCCGTGAGGAGACGTCCGCAGCCTCGCTGATCTCCTCCACCGTGACCTGCTCCAGGCCGCGTTCGGCGACCAGCCGCAGCGCGGCGGCGGTCAGCGCGGCTCGCGTCTGCGCCTTCTTGCGGTCGCGCCGCCCGGTGGCAGGTTGGTCGGTGTCGGTCACGCGGGCGAGGCTAGGACCAAACTTGCACAGCCTGCAAGTTTTTAGACTGTGAAGTGATCTTCCTGACCGGGGACGCTAAGCGGAGATCGACGGACCCGGTCGTTCGGGGCGCGGCACGGCACCGGTGGTCTCCAGGATGAGCGCGGCGACCAGGTCCGGGTCGTCGCTCATCGGCACGTGCCCGCAGCGGGACATCGTCACCACCCGTGCCGCCGGCAGCCCCGCACGGGCCCGCTCGGCCTGGTGCACGCCGAAGATCCGGTCGCGGTCGCCCCAGCCGATGGTCACCGGCACCGCCGCCTCCGACAGCCGACGGCAATCGAAGCGATAGTCGCGGGCGGCTCGGGCCACGGCGTTGAAGCCCAACCCGCGTCGCAGAGCCAGCGCGTCGCCCAGCGCGCGCTCGACATCGAGCTGCGTGGGGCGGGCCAGCAACGGCGCGAAGCACAGCGCCCGGAGGTACGCCGAGCGCAGCGCGACCCGCATGACCGGCGTGGGCAGGTACGAGTTGGCCCGCAGCGTCCGGAGGATGGCCAGCGCCCGTCGGCGCTCCGCCGGGGTGAAGAAGCCGGCCGGGGAGAAGGCGGTGACCGAGGCGACGGCCCCGGTGGCGGCAAGCTCCAGGCCGATCGCGCCACCGAGGCTGTAGCCGGCGACGTGCGGACGCTCCAGCCCCCACTCGGCCAGGGCCGGCAGGACCCCGGCCACGGTGGCGGCCATGTCGGCGGGCATGCCGGCGCCGGGCACCGGAGAGTTCCCGAATCCGGGCAGGTCGAGCGCGATCACCTCGTGGTGGGCGGTGAGTCGGTCGAACACCGGCTCCCACGCCTGATGGCGGTGACCGATGCCGTGGAGGAGCACGAGCGGCTCTCCGCTGCCCGCCCGTCGGAAATGAATGCTCATGGCCGGTCTCCCACCGACGTCCTGCCGAAGGATCGCCCGAGCTGGCGCACCTCGTCCTCCATCTGGTCGACCATGCTCCGGCCACCGAACCGGGTGATCACCGCGTCCGAGAGGCCGCTCAGCACCACCGGCCGCAGCGCCTGCACCAGGGCGAGCGACCGTGGCACGTACACCTTGCGCTTGCGGCGCTCGATGCCGCGCAGCAGGGCCTCGACGCACTGCTCGACGGGTACGACGGTGGACAGCGGCCAGGGCAGCCGGCGCAGCGCCGTGCGGAACGACGCCAGGTCGTCACGGATGTCGCGGACCAGGTCGGTGTCGATCCAGATCGGATGCGCCGTACCCACGGTGACGCCGCGTGCACGCGTCTCCAGGCGCAGCACGTTGGCGAACTGCTCCACGCCCGCCTTGGACGCGCAGTAGGCGGCCATGCCGGGCATCGCCGCGAAAGCGGCGGCCGACGAGACGATCAGGACGTGGCCGCGGGCGGCGGTGACGTGCGGGAGCGCCGCGCTGACCGTACGGATCACGCCGCAGAGATTCACCTCGACGGTCCGGATCAGCGCGTCGACCGGGCCCACGGCGACGGTGCCGAGGTTCGCGATGCCCGCGTTGGCCACGACAACGTCGATGCCACCGAAGCGGTCCACCGTCGAGGCCACCGCGGCGTCCAACGCCGCCTGGTCGGTGACATCACACTCGTACCAGTGCGCGTCGAGCTCACCGCTGAGCTGCCTGAGCAGCTCACCTTCCAGACCGACGAGGGCGACCCGGGCCCCGCGGGCGGCGGCCTCGCGGGCCAGCCGGGCTCCGATGCCGCGCGCCGCGCCGGTGATGAACAGGACCTTGCCCGTCAGGTCATACCGCATCGGCGTGCTCCCGCTCCGGATCGTTGGGGGTGTCTCCGGTCGCGGCGATCCGGTAGTCGGCCGGGCGGAACCGGCGCAGCCGCAGGCGGAAGCTGGTGGCGAAGCCCGGCCAGATGGTGGTGTTCCGGCCGGTGGCGTCGAGATACCAGCTGGAACAGCCGGTCTGCCACACGGTGCCGGCCATCTTCTGGTCGACCCGCTCGGTCCAGCGTCGTTGCGCCTGCGCGGTGGGCTCGATGGCCTGGACGCCCTTGGCCCGCATGTGGCGCAGGGCCGCGAGCACCAGATGCAGCTGCGCCTCGATCATCAGCACCACCGAGGTGTGCCCGAGCCCGGTGTTCGGGCCGAGCAGGAAGAACAGGTTGGGGAAGCCGGCGATGGTCGTGCCCCGGTACGCGTGCATGCTGGGTGTCCACGCGTCGCCGAGACTGCGCCCGCCCCGACCGTGGATGCGCCGGACGACGGGGGAGTCGGTGACGTGGAAGCCGGTCCCGAGGATGATCGTGTCCGCCCGGTGGTGCACGTCGTCGTCGGTGACGAGGCCGTCCGGCACGATCCGGGCGATGCCGGCGGTGACCACGTCGACGTTCGGTCGGGTGAGCGACGGCCAGTAGTCGTTGGAGATCAGCACCCGCTTGCAGCCCATCGCGTACCGGGGGGTGAGCTTGTCCCGCAGTTCCGGGTCGGGCACCTGACGCCGCAGCGTACGCAGGGACAGGCGCGAGGCGAGGCGGTTGACCGCCGGGTGCAGGAAGCCCACGCCCATGCTCTCGCGTACCAGGTAGAGCCCGGCCCGGGCGGCCCGCTGCGCCCCGGGCACGGCGCGGAACGCGGCCTGCTCGACCCCGCTGATCCGGCGTGACAGCCTCGGCATGATCCAGGCGGGGGAGCGCTGGAAGAGCGTCAGCTTCTCGACCGTCGGCTGGATCTGGGGCACGAACTGAACCGCCGACGCCCCGGTGCCGATGACCGCGACGCGCCGGCCGGTCAGGTCGTGGTCGTGCTGCCAACGGGCGGAATGGAACACCGTGCCGGCGAACTCGTCGAGCCCGGGCAGGGCGGGCACGGCCGGGTCGCTGAGCGGGCCGGCGGCGCAGATCAGGACCCGGGCGCTGTGGTCGCCGCCGGAGGTGCGCACCAGCCAGCGTTGGCGCTGGTCGTCCCACCTCGCCTCCCGCACCTCGTGGCGCAACCGCAACCTCGGGCCTATGCCGAAGCGGTCGACGCAGCCGCGCAGGTAGTCCCAGATCTCCGGCTGGCCGGAGAACGTGTTCGACCAGCGGGGGTTGGGGGCGAAGGAGAACGAGTAGAGGTGCGAGGGGACATCGCAGGCGCAGCCCGGGTAGCTGTTGTCCCGCCAGGTGCCGCCGACGTCCGCGCCCCGGTCGAAGACGAGGAAGTCGGTGAAACCGGCCCGTTGGAGGCGAATGGCGGCGCCCAGGCCACCGAAGCCGGCGCCGATGATGGCAACGTCTGTCTCCATTCACTCCTCCGTGAGCCCGGGCGCGGACGTCGGGTCGGCCGCGGGTGGCCAGGGCGCGTCGCCCACCCCGGTGATCCGTACGCCGCCCCAGGGATCGATCTCGGCCAGTCGGGCGGCCCGGACGCGGTCGGCGATGCGTACCTCGACGTTGCGCCGGCCGGAGCGCAGCAGGTGGGCCACCCGTGCGTCGGGCTCGATCCGTCCGCCCCAGTGGAAGCGCCCGTCGACCGGCTCCCACCGCCCGCTCAGGTGCACCCGGACCGGGGTGCCCTCGACACCCGCCGGGCCGTGGTAGCTCACGGCACGATCCGCTCGTGGGCGCGGGTGAGCTCGTGCGGCAGGTCGGCGCTGGCCCGAACCCCCTCGATGCCGCTCCACAGCAGAGCGGTCAGGTAGTCGGTGAGGGCGGTCCGGCTGATCGGCTGGCCGTGCGTGGTCCACCAGTCGCCGACCGCCTGCACGAAGCCCACCAGGCCGTACGCCCACGGCTCGGCGGGGCCGGCGTCCAGGCCCAGCGTCCGGAGCCGGTCGCCGATCACCCGGGCGAGCCCGGCGGCCACCTGCCGGCTGGTGCCGGCGACCACCCGGTGGATGCCAGGATCACCGGACTGGTGCATCAGGAACCGGTAGAGCCTCGGCTCCGACTCGATCACGCCCAGGTAGGCGTCGATCGTCGCTTCGACCAGGTCACGCTCCTCGCGGACCTGTTCGACAGCGGGCGCGATGGTGTCGACCACCCGGGCCGCCACCACCTCGCTGACCGCGACCCAGAGCTGCGACTTGTCGGCGAAGTAGCGGTAGAGAACCGGTTTGCTGACGCCGGCGGCCGCAGCCACCTGCTCCATGTCGACCTCCGGCCCGTGCCGCAGCAGCGCCTGCACGGCGGCCCCGACAAGCTCCTGCCGTCGTTGCTCACGATGGTCTGCCCAGCGGTCTCGGCGGCCGTTGCCCTTCGCCTTCTGCTCGCCGTCAGGGGGTGGGGCCGACGGCTCGGATGCATTGACATCGGTCAGCGGCGATTGCATGCTACTAGTCGTAACAGTTACTGGCCGTCACGTCAATATGGAGGAGCCATGGAGACGGCGGAAACCGGGCGCGCGGCGGTCGCCGAGCGACTACTCGCGGCCTCGCTGCGGACCAGCTACGACCCCACCGTCGACATCGACTGGGACGCTCCGCACACCTCCGGCGCGTACTGGCTCCCACCACAGCGCAGCAGCCTCTACGGCACACCACTGTGGGAGCAGCTCAGCGAGGAGCAGCGCGTCACGCTCACCAGGCACGAGGTGGCCAGCGCGGCCAGCGCCGGGCTGTGGTTCGAGACGATCCTCATGCAGATGCTGATCCGCGAGTACTACCGCGCCGACCCGACCAGCCGGCCGGCCCAGTACGCGTTGACCGAGGTCGCCGACGAGTGCCGACACTCCATCATGTTCGGTCGGTTGATCGAGGCGATGGGTTGTCCGGTCTACCGGGCGAGCACCATCGACCACCACCTCGGGCGCTTCCTCAAGGCCACCGCCAGCGGCCCCCGGATGTACGCCGCGATCCTCATCGCGGAGGAGATCCTCGACGCCTTCCAGCGCGAGATCATGGCGGACGAGTCGCTTCAGCCGCTCATCCGGATGGTCTCCCGCATCCACGTGGTGGAGGAGGCGCGACACGTCCGGTTCGCCCGCGAGGAACTGGCCGCCGCGGTTGCGGCCACCGGCCCGGTGGGCATGGCGTACGCCCGACTGTTGGTCGGTCGCGCCGCCTACACGATCGCCAACCGCCTGGTCCATCCCGACGTGTACGCGGCGGTGGGCATTCCGCCGGCGGTCGGTCGTGCCGCTGCCCGCGCCAACCCGCACTGGCGCGCCACCCTGCGCTGGTCGGCGGCGCGGGTGCACGACAACCTGGCGGGCGTTGGTCTGGTGGCGGGGCCGGGGCGTCTGCTGTGGGCCCGGGCCGGGCTGATCTGACCCGTGTCCCTCCGTCGAGCGGCGTGGGGCCGGCCGTCTCCGGCCGGCCCCACGGCGCCCGGGTGGCTCACTCGTCGCGGGCGAAGCCACCCTTCGGCGCGATGATCTCCAGGTTCGTGCCGTCGGGGTCGTTGAAGTACGCGACCTCGGTGCCGACCGCCGCCGGCGGGTTCACCTCGCCGGACGCGAACGTGTACGGCTGCCCGAGAAACTCGAACCCGGCCTCGCTCATCCGGTCGTGGACCGCGCGCACGTCGTCGACGTGGAAACACAGGTGCATCGAGCCGGGTCGGTTGGCCGCCACCTGGGCGACCTCGCCGACCGGCTCCTGGAACTGGATCAGATCAATGCCGAGGTTGTCGAGGTTGAAGGTGGCGTACCGCAGCTTCGTCGTCGGCAGCCCCTGCGACTGGGCGAAGCCGGCGCCGTGCATGCTCTCGTCCCGAACGACCGGTTCCGCGCCGAGCAGGGCCTGGTAGAACGCGACCGAGCGGTCGAGGTCACTCACCGCGATCCCGACATGCGCGGCCTTCTTCAGCCCGATGGACACGGTCGAGGGGTTGGGGAATGCCATCTTGACTCTCCTTACCAGCGTTCTTCTCAGCCGGTGTTGCTGATGATCTTCAGGTCGTACCCACCCCTGGATCAGTTCAACCGGCCGTGGCGTCAGGCCCGTTCGACCCGCACCTGCTGGTGGTCGGTCAGCCGGAGCCCCACGCCGCGAACGACATCGATGGTGGCCCCGGTGCCCAGGTCGTGCAGCTTGCGGCGCAGCCGCTTCACCAGCGACTGCACGTCCGCCTTGCGTTCACGCCCCTCGTCACCCCAGACCGACCGGTGCAGCTCGGCGTAGGTCCAGACCCGGGCCGGCTCGGTGATCAGACAGGTCAGCAGGTCGTGCTCCAGGCGGGTGAGGTCGATCTCACGCTCTCCGCAACGGGCGCTGGAGCGGGCCGAGTCGATCACCAGGGCGGCGGTCGGTGCCGGCTCGGCCGTGGCGGTGACCTGCTGCGGAGCGGCGATCAGCCGGCGCAACTCGTCGAGGTCGGCCACCAGCAGCAGCGGTGCGATGCCGTCGAGAAGCTCCGCGAGCCGGATGCGCTCGGCCGGCGACGGGGTCACCGCGATCAGCAGTGGGAACGGCCCGTCGGCCGGTTCGCCCCTGTGCACCGTTGCCTCGTCGTCCTCGGCCACCGCACCGCCCGGGATCGATGGGCATCCCTGCCCAGCTCTCGTCATGGTCCTGACAATGATTGGCAAGCGCGCCGCGAGCCAGGGCAACTCTTAGCGACAAGTTGCTCACGGCAAGTTCTTGATCGTCCGTTCTTCTCGATCATAGTGTCCACTCGGGCAACCGGCGTGACCCGCGCGGTGCATGGGGAGGTCCACCATGGCCCATCACACCCTGGGTCGTTCTGAGGAGGCAGCACCGATGTTCAGACGTCCACAATGGCGGCGCACAGCCAGATCACTGGTGAGCGCCGGCGCGGCGACAATCCTCGCCGCGACATGCTTGGCCACCATCAGCTCCGGCGCGCAGGCCGCGCCGGGCGGCGAGATGGGGGCGGGCACCTCGACCGGGGACAAGATCCGACCGGAGCTCGCCAAGCAGCTCCAGGCCAAGAGTGAAGGCGACTTCTGGATCCGGTTCAAGGACAAGGCGGACCTGAGCAAGGCCAGCGCCATCAAGGACTGGTCGAAGCGCGGGACGGCGGTGGCGGACGCGCTGCGCAAGACCGCCGCGGCGAGCCAGGGCAAGATCCGGGCCGACCTCGACAGCTCGGGCACGAAGTACCAGACCTTCTGGGCCACCAACGCCATCAAGGTGAACAGCGGCTCCTTGGCGATGGCCCAGAAGTTCGCCGGGCACTCGGAGGTCGAGGGCCTCTACGCCCCGGTCGCGTACAAGGTGCCCGAGACGACCAAGGGCACCGACGAGAAGACCGTGAACGCCCTGGAGTGGGGCATCGCCAACATCAACGCCGACGACGTCTGGTCCCAGTACGGCGTCACGGGCGAGGGCATCACCGTCGCGAACATCGACACCGGGGTGCAGTTCGACCACCCGGCGCTGGTGAACTCCTACCGGGGCAACAACGGTGACGGGACGTTCGACCACAACTACAACTGGTTCAACGCCGCCTCCGCCGGCGGTGCCTGCGCGACCGCGCCCTGCGACGGCGACGGTCACGGCACGCACACCATGGGCACCATGGCCGGCGCCGACGGCGCCAACCAGATCGGTGTCGCCCCCGGGGTCACGTGGATCGCGGCGAACGGCTGCTGCCCCAGTGACGCCGCTCTGATCGAATCCGGTCAGTGGATGCTCGAGCCGCTGGACCTCAACGGCCAGAACCCGGACGCGAGCAAGCGACCGAACATCATCAACAACTCGTGGGGCACCCGCGACCCGTCCAACGAGCCGTTCATGGAGGACGTGACGGACGCCTGGACCGCCTCCGGGATCTTCGGCACCTGGTCCAACGGCAACAGCGGGCCGGCCTGCCAGACCAGCGGCTCGCCGGGCAGCCTCGTCAGCAACTACTCGACCGGCGCGTACGACATCAACAACAACGTGGCCGGCTTCTCCGCCCGCGGCGTCGGTCAGAACGGCGAGATCAAGCCCAACATCTCCGCGCCGGGCGTGAACGTCCGGTCGAGCATCCCGGGCAGCGCCTACGGCAGCATCAGCGGCACCTCGATGGCGGCACCGCACCTCGCGGGCGCGATCGCGCTGCTGTACTCGGCGGCCCCGTCGCTGATCGGTGACGTCAACGCGACCCGTGCGCTGCTCAACGGTGCCGCGATCGACAAGGCCGACGACCAGTGCGGTGGCACCGCGGCCGACAACAACGTCTACGGCGAAGGCCGACTGGACGCACTCGCGTTGCTCAACGCCGCCCCGACCGGCGACATCGGCACGCTGACCGGCACGGTCACCGACGCGTCCTCCGGCACCGCGGTCGCCGGGGCGACCCTGACGCTCACCGGCCCGACCGCGCGTGAGCTGACCACCGGCGCCGACGGCAAATTCTCGACCCAGCTCCCCATCGGCGACTACCAGGTCGCCGTCGCGGCGTTCGGCTACGGCAGCGTCACCAGGACGGCGACGATCGCCAAGGGTACGACCACGACGGTGAACGTCGCCCTCACGGCGGTGCCGAGCGTCAACGTCACCGGTGCGGTCACCGACGGCTCCGGCCACGGCTGGCCGTTGTACGCGAAGGTGACCGTGACCGGGGTGTCCGGCGTCTACGACTACACCAACCCGGCGAACGGCCGTTACAGCATCAAGCTGCCGGCCGGGCAGACGTACACCCTGAAGTACGAGTCGCAGTACCCGGGCTACCAGACCGTCACCAAGGAGGTCGTGGTCGGCTCGGGCAACGCCACCGCCAACGTCGCCGTGCCGGTGGAGAGCAATGCCTGCACCACCGCACCCGGGTACACGTTCGGTTCCGACGGTGAGTACGAGACCTTCGACGCCACGACCACGCCGGCCGGTTGGACCGTCGTGGACAACGCGGGCAGCGGTCAGGTCTGGAAGTTCACCGACGACGGCAACCGGGGCAACCTGACCGGCGGCACCGGCAACTTCGCAATGATCGACAGCGACGACTACGGGCCGGGCACCAGCCAGGACACCTCCCTGGTCAGCCCGGTGGTCGACCTGACCGACGTCACCGCCCCGGTGATCCGGTTCAACCAGGACTTCAACCAGCTCAACGACGACACCGCCGACGTCGACCTGAGCATCGACGGCGGTGCCACCTGGACCAACGTGCTCCGCCAGGAGACCGACGTCCGGGGACCGAAGCTGACCGAGATCCCGATCCCGCAGGCCGCCGGTCAGGCGCAGGTGCAGGTGCGGTTCCACTACTACGACGCCTCGTACGAGTGGTGGTGGGAGATCGACAACGTCCTGATCGGCAGCACGGTCCTCTGCACGCCGGTCGACGGCGGTCTGGTCGTCGGCAACGTCCGCGACAAGAACGACGGCAGCTACGTCAACGGCGCGACCGTCACCAGCAAGGACCGGCCGGCCGAGAAGGCCGTCACCGTGGCGACCCCGGACGACCCGGGGCTGGCCGACGGCTTCTACTGGATCTACTCGTCGCTGACCGGCTCGTACAAGTTCACGGCGAGCGCCGGCAACTACGTCAGCCTGACCAAGTCGGTCGACGTCGAGGCCGACTGGGCGACCACCGCGAACTTCCAGCTCGCGGCCGGCCGACTGTCGGTGACGCCGACGGAGCTCAACGCGACGCTCCAGATGCCCAGCGGTAAGACCAGCAAGACGTTCACGGTGACCAACACCGGCGGGGCGCCGGTCGAGGTGAAGTTCGGTGAGCGCGACAACGGGTTCGAACTCCTGCGGGCGGACGGGTCCACGGTCACCCGCCAGCAGGTGCTCGGCTCCAGCGGCGCGCCGGAGCAGCGGCTCACCGTGCCGACGTCGTTCGCCGCCAAGGCGTCCGGCAAGGAGGCCAAGGCCGCCGCCTCTGCGGTCGGCCCGAACGCGGCGCCGTGGACCGACATCGCCAACTACCCGTCCGTGATCATGGACAACCGGGTGGTGAACCTGGACGGCAAGGTGTACTCGATCGGTGGCGGCAACGGTACGGCGTCCACCACCAAGAACTACGTGTACGACCCGGCCGCACAGACCTGGACGGCGATCGCCGACCTTCCGGGCGCCCGCAACGCCGTGGCCGCGGGCGTGGTGAACGGCAAGATCATCGTGACCGGTGGCTGGGCCGACGCCGGCCCGGACTCCGCCACCTGGTCGTACGACCCGGGGACGAACACCTGGACCGAGCTGGCCGACAACCCGGCACCCCGGGCCGCGGCCGGTCAGGGCGTCGTCGACGGCAAGCTGTACACGGTCGGTGGCTGCACGACGTCGGCCTGCACGCCGATGTCGAACAGCGTCGTCCAGTACGACCCGGTCACCGACACCTGGGCGGCGATGGCCAACTACCCGAAGTCGGTGGCCTTCGCCTCCTGCGGTGGGATCGACGGCGTGCTCTACTGCACCGGCGGCAACGACGGTTCCGCCTCGCAGAAGTCCAGCTACGCCTTCGACCCGGGTGCCAACACGTGGACTGCCATCGCTGACGCGCCGAGCGACAACTGGGCCAGCTCGTTCGCTGTCGCCAGCGGCAAGCTGCTCGTCGTCGGTGGTTCGCAGGGTGGGGCGATCAGCAACGCCGGCTTCGCCTTCGACCCGGCCGCCGGTTCGTGGTCCAGCCTGCCGAACGCCAACGCCCCCCGGTACCGGGGCGGCGCGGCATGCGGCTTCTACAAGATCGGCGGCTCGGCCGGCAGTTTCGACGCGACCGCCAACAACGAGGTGCTCCCGGGCTTCGAGGGATGCACCGAGGCGGCGGCCGACGTCAGCTGGATGACCATCGACAAGACGTCGGCCACCCTCGAGCCGGGTGAGAAGGTCACGGTCACCGTCGGCCTGACGGCGAACGTGGACCAGCCGGGCACCTACCTCGGCTCGGTCGGAATCTCCGAGAACACCCCGTACTCGGTGGCGCCGGTCGCGGTGGCCATGACCGTGAACCCCCCGAAGACCTGGGGCAAGCTCATGGGGACGGTCATCGGCAGCAGCTGCCAGGGTGGGACTTCGCCGATCACCGGCGCGGTCGTGCAGGTCGACTCGTGGGCGGCGTCGTACACCTTCGCCACCGACGCCGAGGGCAAGTACGCCTACTGGGTGGACCGCCGCAACAACCCGCTCACGATGATCGTCGCCAAGGACGGCTGGAAGCCGCAGACCCGCCAGACGAAGGTCAACACCACCACTCCCACGGTGGAGAACTTCGGGTTGGTGCCGATCAAGTGCTGACGCCTGAACGCTGACGCACGATCCGGCCCGTCTGGTCTCCGACCAGGCGGGCCGGACCACGTTCGGGGGGCGTCAGACGAGGGCGGGCCGGACCAGGCCCGAGGGGATCAGACGGGGGCGAGCCGGAAGCCGACCCCGCGTACCGAGTGGATCGTCGCCGCCGCGTTGAGCCGGGCGAGCTTGCCGCGCACCCGGCGGACGACCGAATGCATGTCGGAGCCCCGACCGAGGTGCCGGTTGCCCCAGACCTCAAGGTGCAGGCGCTCGTAGGTCCAGACCTGACCGGGCGCGTGCACCAGGCAGAGCAGCACATCGTGTTCCAACCGGGTCAGGTCGATCTCCTGGTCGCGCCAGCGCAACACCCGACGGTCGGAGTCGACGGCCAGATCCGGTGGCGGTGGCGGCGGTTGTGGGCTCGGCGTCACCTCGGCGAGCGCCGTCCTGGTCGCGGGAGCCGGGACGGGAGACGCCTCGACCACCCGGAGGAACTCTCGTGCCTGGTCGACGGTCGAGACGATCAGGAAGGCGTCACTGCCGCCGAGCAGGCGGGCCAGATGTCGCCGCTCGGCCGGCGAGGAGGCGATGCCGATGACGAGGCTGGCGGCGGGAACTCCCTGCATTTTTCCAACACCTTCCGGTTCCCCAACGTACTCCGGATGGATTTTTCACACCGCCGAGACATCGATCGGTGTCCTGACCCTAGTGGTGGTTGATCTCGGCTGGGTAAAACATAGTTGCATGTAAGCATGTGAATGCCACGGCGCTGTTCACGTCCGCCTCGGCCCCACCGCCGACCATGCGCTCTCTCGCAAGCGGCGGGGGTGGTTGTGACAGAACCAAGACAATCCGAGCACGGCGTACGGACCTGGCGGGGCGAGCATGGTCGCCATGACCATCGGATCGTTGTACTCCGTGGGGCGCTCGACGTCCGGCCCGGCACGACCGCTGCCGTCCGCCCGCGCGACGGTGCCGCTGGGGCTTCGGCTGCTCGCGGCGGCGCTGTGCGGTCTGCTCGCCCTGACTCTCACCGCCGCTGTCTTCGTGCGGACGTATGCGGGGCAGTGGCTCGACGGCGTGCTCCTGCCGCGCGCCGAGCGGGGTGGGGGGTACGAGCAGCAGACCGTGCTGGTGGGCCCGGCCAAGACCGTGCTGGCCACCTTCGGCAGCCCGACCCTCATCGCGTCCCTGCTCGGCGTGGTGCTGCTGGTGGGTGTGCTCCGCCGACGGGTGGTGGCGGGGGTGGTCGGCGTGGGCATGGTCGTCTGCGCGGTGCTGGTGGCCGGCGCGGTGAAGGGGGCGCTGCCCCGCCCGGATCTGCAGATCGACAGCTCCACCACCCACAACAGCTTCCCCAGCGGTCATGTCGCGGCGGCGACCGCGGTGCTGCTGGCCTTCATGCTGGTCCTGCCGGGGTGGGCCCGGCGCTGGCTGGCCGTGCCGGGCGCGGCGGGTGTCTCGGTGATCGCCGCCGCCACGATGATCGCGGGTTGGCACCGGTTCAGCGACGTGCTCGGTGGCGTACTGCTGGGGGTGACCCTGTTCTGCCTGGCCGCGGCCGCGTTGGCGGCCTGGCCCGGCGACCGCGGCGCGGCCGGCGGTGCGGACGGCGGCAACCTCTGGCGCGGGCTGGCCGAGGCGGGCATCGGACTGGTCGCGCTGGTCTGGGCGCTGATGGTGATCGTGCCCGGTCTGGCCGCGTCCGTGCAGCGCGGGGTGCTGGTCGCCATCGTGGCCGCCGCCGCGTCGACGATGTTCCTGGTGGGCGCCGTGGTGTTCCTGGTGCGTTCGACCGATTTCCCGACGTCGCGTTCGCCGCGAAGCCCCGGGCGGCCGCAGCCATCGACCGAAACGCGAAAGATCTCATGATGGGATACTTGACGACATGTCCCAGGTGCTGTTGATCGAAGACCACCAGACGGTGCGCGACGGACTGCAGTTGGCGCTCACCCGACAGGGCCACACGGTGCACGCCGTGGAGACCGGTGAGCAGGGGTTGGCGCGGTTGCGCACCACGCCGTCCGATGTCGTGGTCCTCGATCTCATGCTGCCCGGGATGGACGGGTTCGAGGTCTGCCGCCGGATCCGGCAGCTCGGTGACCTGCCGATCATCATGCTCACCGCCCGCAACGACGACATGGACGTGGTGGCGGGCCTGGAGGCCGGCGCCGACGACTACGTGGTCAAGCCCGTGCAGGCCCGGGTCCTCGAGGCGCGCATCCGCGCGGTGCTGCGCCGGACCGGGGGCGACTCGCGGCGCGGCGGCGACCGGGCCGGCGTGGAGCAGCACGGCGCGTTGACCATCGACCGGGCCGCACTGGTGGTCAGCAAGGACGGGACGCCGGTCAGCCTCGCCCCGACGGAGCTGCGGCTGCTGCTCGAACTCTCGCACACGCCGGGTCAGGTCCTCAGCCGCCAGCAACTGCTGGAGGCCGTGTGGGAGCACGGGTATCTCGGTGACTCGCGACTCGTGGACGCGTGCGTGCAGCGCGTACGCGCCAAGATCGAAGCGGATTCGTCGTCGCCCGTCTACATCCAGACCGTGCGGGGCTTCGGATACCGGTTCGGGCCGCTGTGACGTTCTGGCGCTCGATCGCCGCCCAGGTATCGGGCCTACGGGTCCGGCTCATCCTGGCGTTCGCGCTGCTGGGGGTGACCACCACGTCCATCGTGGCCAGCGGCAGCTACTTCCAGGCCCGGACCGTCATTCTCCAACAGGCGCAGGACGCGGCCGTGTTGTCGCTGACCGACCAACTCACCAAGGTCTACCCGATAAGTCAGATCCCGCCGACCCAGGCTGAGCTGGACCTGTTGGCCCAGCGGCTCTCCGACCGGGAGGGGTTCGCGGTGGTGCTCTACCGCAACATGCGGGGGCAGGGCTCCCAGACCCCCGCCCCGCTCACTCCCGAGCTGCGCCAGGCGGTCAGCGACGGCCAGATCGCCTGGCAGCGTGTCTCGCTCAACGGCCAACCCTGGCTGCTCATCGGCACCCAACTGAAGCTCGACCGCACCGACGGCACGTCCCAGGCGTCCGGGCTGGAGGTCTACTCGGTGCGCAGTCTCGTGCCCGAGCAGCAGAGCATCGACCGGCTCGCCACCAGGGCGTGGCTGACCGGCGGGTTCTCCCTGGTCCTCGCCGTCCTGCTGGCCCTGCTGTCCGCCCGCGGAGTCCTGCGACCCGTCCGCGACCTGGGCCGGGCGGCGCGTCGCCTCGGTGAGGGCGACCTGAGCACCCGGCTGACGGTCCGGGGTGTCGACGAACTGGCCGACGTGGCGCGGACCTTCAACGAGACCGCGGGCACACTGGAGCGTCAGGTCGGTGAGCTGCGGCGGATGGAAGCCGATGCGCGCCGTTTCGTCGCCGACGTCTCGCACGAACTCCGTACGCCGCTGGCCGCGATGACGGCGGTCACCGACGTGCTCGACGAGGAGGCCGACCACCTGCCCGGGGACGCGGGCCGGGCCGCTCGGCTGGTCAGCCAGGAGGCGCAGAACCTCACCCAACTGGTCAACGACCTCATGGAGGTCAGCAGGTTCGACTCCGGCACGGCGCGGCTCGCCCTCGACGAGGTGGACGTGGGCGCGGCGGTGACCGCGACCCTGCGGATCCGCGGCTGGGTCGACCGGGTACGCGCCGACCTGCCGCCCGGGGTGCTGGCCCGGCTCGATCCCCGCCGGCTGGACGTCATCGTCGCCAACCTGGTCGGCAACGCCTTTCGGCACGGTGCCGAACCGGTGTCCGTGCGGCTGAGCGCCGACCCGGACTGGGTCACCATCGAGGTGGCCGACCAGGGGCCGGGGCTGGACCCGGAGGTGCTGCCGCACGTCTTCGACCGCTTCTACAAGGCCGACACCGCGCGTACCCGCTCCGAGGGCAGTGGTCTGGGCCTCGCCATCTCCTGGGAGAACGCGCGGCTGCACCGCCACGGCGAGCGACGGGGGGCCCTCGTCGCGGGCAACGGCCCGGCCGGCGGCGCGGTCTTCACCCTCCGGCTGCCCCGCGAGACGACGGACGCCGGAGGCGACCGGTGAGCGGCCGGCGGACCGGCCGCGCCCTTCTTGCCGGCGGGCTGCTGCTCAGCACGCTGCTGGCAGCGGGTTGTGGGGTACGCCCCAGCGACGTGATCACCGGTCGGTCAGCGGTCAGCGGCCCCGCCCAGGGCTTCGGGCTCTACCTGGTCGCCCAGGGCGACATCGTGCTGGTCGTCCGTCCGGCGAGGGCGGTTCCCGACACCGCCACCATCCTCGCCCTGCTCGCGGCCGGCCCGGCGGAGAACGAACGCCGCCAGGGCTTCACCAGCGAGGTGCCGGCCGGATTCGACCCGGTCACGGTGACGCCCACGGCCGATCAAACCGATGGCGTCACCGTGCGGACCGCCACCGCGGCGCGGGCGTTGTCGGTGAACGCGGTCCACCAGATCGTCTGCACGGCCGCCGACGCCGCGGCGCGGACCGGCCTCGCGACGAGTACCGGTCCGGTCACCATCGTCGGGCCGGACGGCGCCCGGCCGCCTCGGCGGTGCCCGATCCGCTGACCGGGCACCGCTCACCTCACACCAGGTCGACCGCTCGTGCCTGCCGGGGCAGCCCGCTGTGGTGGCTGTGGTCCTGGTCCGCGAGCGCGCCGGAGATCAGGATGTCGATCAGCGCGGCGAACCCGATGCCGGCCTGCTGCCAGATCTGCGGGAACTGTGACGCGGCGGTGAAACCGGGGAACGTGTTGACCTCGTTCACGATGGGCTCCGGCGACCCCTCGGTCGGCAGGAAGAAGTCGACCCGCAGCAGGCCGCGGCAGTCGAGGGCCTGGAAGGCGCGGATCGCACGGTCCTGAAGCACCTCGGTGGTCGCCTCGTCGAGCGGGGCGGGGATCTGGAAGATCGCCCCGCCGTCGTACTTCGCGTCGTAGTCGAAGAAGCCGGCGCCGGTCACCCGGATCTCCAGCGGCGGGCCGGCCTGCACCCGGCCGTCCGGGTGTTGGAGGACGGCCACGTCGATCTCGCGCCCGCGCGCCCCCTGCTCGATGAGCACCTTCGGATCGACCTGGCGGGCCTGCTCCACCGCGGCGGGAACCCCCGCCCAGTCGTCCACCTTCACGACGCCCAGGCTCGACCCGGCCCGGGCCGGCTTCACGAACACCGGCAGCTCCAACCGACGCTGGTCATCGGGGGACAGGTCCTCGCCCGGACGCAGGGTCACCCCCGGGCTGACCCGCAGGCCCTCCGCCGCGAGGAGCCGTTTGGTGACCCCCTTGTCCATGCCGGCGGCGCTGGCGAAGACACCGTTGCCGACGTACGGCACGCCGAGCCACTCCAGCAGCGACGACACCGTGCCGTCCTCGCCGTACGGGCCGTGCAGGGCCGGGAACACCACGTCCTGGGCGCGCAGCACGCGCAACGCCGCCGGCAGTGGCGTCGGTTGGCCGTCGACGTGCCACCCGCCGTCGCGGTCGATGAGCACCTCGGTGACCTGGTACTGCTCACGGTCCAGGTGGGCGAGGATGCTCGCCGCCGAGCGGCAGGACACCTCGTGCTCACCGCTCTGCCCGCCGTACAGCACTGCCAGTCGGGTTGTCATGAATTACGTGCCCTTCCGTGGAGGTGGTCGCGGGCCACCCGGGCCCCGATGCCGGTCAAGATCTCGTGGGGGTTGGTGTCGGCCCAGCGGGCCCACTCGACGACTGTCGGCGGGCCCTGCTCACCCTCGGCGGGGCCGAACACCACGACCGGGTCGCCGATCGCCACGGGAAGATCCCCGGCGTCGACCACGCACTGGTCCATGGCGATGCGTCCGACGACCGGGCACCGTCGGCCGGCGAGCCACACCGAGGCGCGACCGCCCGTGGCCCGCGGCAACCCGTCGGCGTAGCCGAGCGGCAGCAGCGCCAGCGTGGTCGGTGCGTCGGTCACGTGCTCGGGCCCGTAGGAGACGCCCGTCCCGGCCGGCACCCGCTTGACGTTGACCACGCTCGTCCGCAGCGTCATCGCGGCGTGCAGCCCGAACTCGCCCGGACCGCCGGCGCCGAACGGGTCCACGCCGTACAGGGCGATTCCGATCCGGCAGAGGTCGAAGCGGGTCCGTGGCGCGTCGAGCGCCGCTGCCGAGTTGGCCAGGTGCACGAGGTCGGGGTCCAGGCCGGCCGCCCGCGCGGTCCGCAGCGCCTCCTCGAAGATCGCCACCTGCCGGGTGAGCTCGGGGGCGCCCGGCAGGTCGGCGTCGGCGAGGTGGGACCACACCCCGCGCACCCGGATCCCGCCCTCCCGCTCGTACTTGCGGGCCCAACCGACCAACTCGGGCCAGTCGTTCCCGGCGGCCCCGTTGCGGGACAACCCGGTGTCCGCCTTGAGCTGCACCATGGCCGGTACGCCCAGCAGACGGGCCGCGTCGGCGACGGCGTGCAGGTGCGTCGTCGTGGACACGCCGACGTCGACGCCACACTTGATCAACATACCGAAGTCGTCGTTCGGGCCGTGCAGCCAGCTCAGTGTGGGCGCGGTCACACCCGCGTCGCGCAGGGCCAGCGCCTCGGCCGTCGAGGTCACCCCCAACCAGGTGGCGCCGGCACGCAGCGCGGCCCTGGCCACCGGCACCGCGCCGTGGCCGAACCCGTCGGCCTTCACCACCGCCATCAGCGCGTTGCCGGTGACCGACGCGATGGCCCGCACGTTGCTGGCGATGGCGTCGAGGTCGACCAGGGCTTCGGCCAGGGCGCTCATCCGGCCGCCGCCAACCGGCGCTTGGCGGGGAGCGCGAACAGCCAACCGGCGCGAACCGCCAGCAACCCGCGGTGCACGGCCAGGCTCAGGCCGATCACCAGACCGGTCAGCAGAATCGGATAAATGAACACGATCAGGACCTGAGCGGACCCGCCCAGCCCGGAAACCGGTACGAGCAACAGCCGGTGCAGCAGGGCCAGGACCGGCATGTGGATGACGTAGATCGGCAGGGTGATGCGGCCGAGCCTAGCCAGCGGATCGCTGAGCGCCGACCACCGGGCCAGCCGGGCAGCGGCGGTTATGCCGAAGATCACTGCCAGCACGGAGACGGCCGGCCACACGCCGAACCACTGCTGGGCGCCGGTCACCGCCATCGCGGCGAGGGCGAGGACGTAACCGCCCGAGGTCAGCAGCAGACGACGCCGGTTGGCGGTGGCGGCCCACTGCTGGATCTGTGGCCGCAGGTGCAGACCGGCGAGGAAGAAGACCAGGTTCTGGTAGAGGCCGGCGCGGTTGCCCGGGGTGTCGAGCAGGCCGGCGGCGGCGATAGCGGACAGCGCGGCGGCGGGGACCAGGACCACCGCCCGGGGCACCCGACGGGTCGCCTTGGCGATCGTGAAGTACAGCGCCAGGGCGTACAGGTACCAGAGGTTGGACGGGGTGATGGTGAGCTGCTCCAGCAGACCGAGAGCCGAGGTGGCACGGTCGGTGGGCAGTTGCGGCGCGGCGGCGAGGACCACGGTGTGGATCAACAGCCAGATCGCGTACAGGTAGAGGAACCCGGCGATGCGGCCGCGGGCCACGAGCCGCCACGGCCGCTGGGCGGCGTTCGCCGCGAAGACGCCCGAGATGGTGAAGAACAGCGGCATCCGCAGCGGGAGGAACTGCTCACCCAGCGTTCCCCAGAAGCCCGGCACCGGTAGGCCGATGTGCCAGTCGATCTGGAGGTAGTCCTTGACGACGACGTGCCACAGAACGACGAGGACGATGCAGACGCCCTTCGCGGCATCGGCCCACTGGGCCCGCTGGGACGGTCCTGCGGCGGACGCGGTCCCGGCCCGGTAGCGGTGGCGGAACCGGACGCGCGGGGCGGCCGGGCCCAGGTCGACGGGCCGGTGCTCGGTCGGAGACAGCTGTTGGATCACGTACCGAAAGCTGCCAGCCGGATATCCGCACGGGATCCACGAATTGTCATGACCCGGTAATGGATGCCGCCGGAGTCGATTCCGAGCGGGCCCCAGCGGACGCCGGGCGGCACTAGGCTCGGTTTGGAGGTGCCGAACATGAAGCTCGGGCTGCACTACTGGAACTACTCGATCCCGGCCGACCCGGCCGCGATCGCGCCGACCCTGGCGCAGACGGCGACCACCGCCGAGCAGGCCGGTGTCGCATCGTTCACGGTGATGGATCACTTCTTCCAGATGGACGCGGTGTTCGCGGCCGAGGAGCCGATGCTGGAGGCGTACACCACGCTGGGCTACGTCGCGGCGGCGACGCGGCGGATGACGCTGGGTGTGCTGGTCACCGGTGTGATGTACCGCTACCCGGGGTTGCTCGCCAAGACCGTGACGACCCTCGACGTGCTCTCCGGCGGCCGCGCCCGCCTCGGCATCGGCGCCTCCTGGTACGAGCGGGAGCAGCTCGGGCTGGGCGTGCCGGTGGTCCCGGTGGCCGAGCGGTTCGAGCGGTTGGAGGAGACGCTGCGCATCTGCCGGCAGATGTGGAGCGCCGACGACGGCCCGTTCAACGGGCAGCACTACCAGCTCGCCGAGACCATCAACTCACCGCAGCCGTTGAGCCGCCCGCACCCGCCCATCATGATCGGTGGCGGGGGCGAGAAGAAGACCTTGCTGCTGGTGGCCCGGTATGCCGACGCCTGCAACCTGTTCGGTCGCGGTGGCACCGACGACATCGCCCGCAAGCTGGATGTGCTGCGCGGGCACTGCGCCGCCGAGGGCCGCGACTACGACACCATCGAGAAGACGGTCGTCGCCGCCCAGGCGCCGTTGGACGACGTCGACGCGTTCCTCGCCGAGGTCGCCGCGTACGCCACGCTCGGCGTGAGCGAGGTGCAGGTGACACCGGATCGGCACCCGGTCGAGTTCGCCCAGCGGCTCGGCGACGAGGTGCTGCCCCGGTTGGCCGACATCGGCTGATCCGCCACGACGGTGCGGGCGGCCCTCGCCACGACGGTGCGGGTGGCCATTGTGAACGAAGGGCCGAATCCCGTGAAGCACGGCGACCCGCACCGCAATCAGTTCCCAACGCCCCATTCCGACGGGATGAGCGGGATCACATTTGGTCGTCCGCTGCGACTGCCGAAAATTGTCCGACGGCGTGCCAGGTAGCCTCGCCGGGTGTCACGGATCTTGCCGCTTCTTGTTACCGATCGGTATGACGTCGTCGAGCTCATCGGCCAGGGCGGAATGGGTCGAGTGTGGAAAGCCCGCGACCCAATGCTGCAACGGGACGTCGCCATCAAGGAAATCGTTCCGCCGCCCGGCCTGACCAATGAGGCGCGACAGGAATTGCGGATCAGGTCACTTCGAGAGGCCCGGGCTATCGCGCGACTCGACCACGTCAACGTCGTCCGGGTCTTCGACGTGTTGTTGAGTGCCGACGGTGACCCGCAGATCGTGATGGAGTACGTGCCGTCCCGGTCGTTGCACGACACCATCACCACCGACGGCCCCATTCCGCCGGCACGGGCCGCCGAGATCGGGCTGGCCGTGCTCGGCGCGCTGCGCGCCGCCCACCGCGCCGGGATCATGCATCGGGACGTCAAACCGGCCAACATCCTCGTCGGCGCGGACGGCCGGATCGTGCTCACCGACTTCGGCCTGGCCACCGCCGTCGAGGATGTGAACCTGACCCTCAGTGGTGTGGTCCTCGGCTCGCCCGCGTACGTCTCTCCCGAGCGGGCCATGCGCGGCACGGTGGGTCCGGAGGGGGATCTGTGGTCGCTCGGCGCGACCCTGTACGCCGCCGTCGAGGGCCAGTCCCCGTACGCCCGGCCGTCGAGTCTGATGAGCCTCAGCGCGCTGGTCACCGAGCCGCCTCCCGTGGCGCGACGCGCCGGACCGCTCGCGCCGGTGCTGGCCGGGCTGCTGCGTAAGGACCCGGCCGAGCGGATGGACGCCGAAACGGCCGAGCAGTTGCTCCAGGCGGCGCTGGCCGGCACCCCGGCACCCATCACCGTGACGTGGCGTCCGGCGTCCGGCGCGCCCGCACCAGCGGCGATCACGTCCGCTCCGGTCGGCGCGTCCGACGTACCCCGGTCGTCGACGACAGCGGCGGCGGACGGTCCGGGACCGGCCCGCCGACGGCGGACCCGGCTTCTCGGCGGCCTCGCGGCCCTGGTCGCGCTCGGCCTGGCGGTCGGGGTTCCACTGGCCACCCGCGGTGCGTCGCGGCCGACCGGCAGCGGGGCCGAGTTGGTGGACGCCGCGGCCGTGCCGGGTGCGCCGTCGACGCCCGCTGCCGCACCGGCGGGCGCTACTCTCCCGCCGATCTCGTGGTCGGTCTACCGGGACACCAGCGGCTTCTCCGTGCCGGCGCCCCGCGACTGGCGGATTGCCCGCCACGGCCAGCAGGTGGAACTCCACGAGCCGGGCGGCGAACGGATGCTGGTCGTCACCCGGACCGACTCGCCACCCGGCGACCCGCTGGCCGAACTGGGCGGACCGGCCGTGGGCGAGCGGTACCGCGGCTACCACCGAATCGAGCTGCTCGCCGTCGACTACCAGCTCAAGGCCGCCGACCTGGAGTGGGTCTACACCAGCGAGGCGGGTACGGCGATGCACGCCCGCCGGCGCACCTTCACGACGGCGCAGCGGCAGGGTTACAGCCTGGCCTGGCTGACACCCGAGTCCGACTGGGCGGTGGCGGGGACGGACGCGTTCCGGGAGATCACCACGGGCTTCCGGCCGGCGGCTACGGGAGGCGTCTCCCCGTCCGCCACGCCGGACCGTCGAGTGTCACCGACGCCGAGCGCACCCCCGGCGCGGTCGGGCAACCAGCTCGTCGGGGTGGCGAGCAACCGCTGCCTGGACGTCAGCACGCCCGATTCACCCGACCCGGTCCGGCTTCGGATCTGGGACTGCCGGGACGACCGCGCGTCGCACCAGCTCTGGGCGGTGCGGGCGGACGGGAGTGTGCGGTTGGGTGGGCGCTGCCTCGACGTGCTCGGCGCGTCCAGCGACGCCGGGGCGGCGATCCAGCTCACCACCTGCAACACGACCCCGGCGCAGCGGTTCACCCTGAACGAGGCCCGGCAACTCGTCAACGCGCACAGCGGGATGTGTCTGGGTACGGTCGGCCAGAGCACCGTGAACGGTGCGCTGATCGAGCAGCGCAGCTGTAGCGCCGGCACGAGCCAGCTGCAGTGGACCCGCAGATAGCGTCCGGACACCGTAGGGCCGTCCTCCCGGTGCGGCGGAGGACGGCCCTACGGTGGCGGTGTCAGACGACCGAGGCGGGGAACCGTTCCCACACCCGGTGCGCGGCCAGCAACTGCCGCACCGCCGTCAGCGCCTCGGTGCCCGAGCCCGCCGCCACGACGCCCGGGGTGCCGGCGACGCCGGCCTGCTCCAGCACGGTGACGCCCGCGCCCCAGGCGCCGATCGCCTTGGCGTGCCGCCAGCACTCCTCGACGAGCAGCAGCACGCGCGGGTCCACGGTGGTCGGGTCCGGCCGGCCCGCCTTGGCGTCGCGGGCGGGCAGGGCGTCCGGCGCGGGCGCCGGCGCCGCGGCCAGCAGGACCGCGTCGAATTCGACCGACCGGCCGGTGGCGAAGGTGCGCTGCACCGGCAGGCCGCCCACCACGCCGCCGTGCGGGGCGATCAGCAGCGGCACCATGCCGGCGCCGAACACGGCCCGGCGGACCTCGTCGACGCCGTCCAGGTCGCCGTCGGGGTCGACGACGATCCCGATGACGCGGCCGTCGCTCGGCCACTCCCGACCGACCTGCGACAGCGCCGGGCTGGGCGCGACGTCGGCGAGGGGAACCGTCGGCTGCGGCGCGGGCAGGCCCAGGCCGGTGGCGACCTGCTCGCACAGCACCGGGTCGATGTTGGCGAGGCTCCGCAGCTGACGCTCCTTGATCGCCTGGTGGTAGCACTTGCCCAGCTCGAAGGTGTACGCCCGGATGAGGTGCTCCTTCTCGACCGGCGACATGCTCAGCCAGAACAGGCGGACCTGGCTGTAGTGGTCGTCGAACGAGGCCGGGTTCGCGCGTACCTTCGGTGCCTGCGCGACCGTGACCGGCACGTCGACGACGGCGTGCTCGGCATCCCCGGCGGGGAACGGATTTCCGCCGTCGAGCGAGTTCGGTCGGTACGGCGCGACGCCCGCGTGCACGGCGTGCTGGTGGAAGCCGTCACGCAGCATGTCGTTCACGGCGGCGTGCGGGCGGTTGATGGGGATCTGCGGGAAGTTGGGCCCGCCCAGCCGGGTGAGCTGCGTGTCGAGGTACGAGAAGAGCCGGCCCTGCAACAGCGGGTCGTTCGTGACGTCGATGCCGGGCGGCAGGTGACCGAGGTGGAAGGCGACCTGTTCGGTCTCGGCGAAGAAGTTCGTCGGCGTCCGGTTGAGCACCAGCCGGCCGATCGGCTGCACCTCGGCCAGCTCCTCCGGCACGATCTTCGTCGGGTCCAGCAGGTCGATCCCGGCGAACGTCTCCTCGGGAGTGTCCGGGAAGACCTGGATGCCCAGCTCCCACTCCGGGTACGCGCCGGCCTCGATGGCGTCGTAGAGGTCGCGGCGATGGAAGTCCGGGTCCACGCCGCCGAGCAGCTGAGCCTCCTCCCAGGTCAGCGAGTGCACACCCAGCTTCGGCTTCCAGTGGAACTTGGCCAGCACCGTCTCCCCGGCCTCGTTGACGAGGCGGAAGGTGTGCACGCCGAAGCCCTCCATCGTCCGGTACGACCGCGGAATCCCACGGTCGGACATGTTCCAGATGGTGTGGTGCTGTGCCTCGGTGTGCAGGGACACGAAGTCCCAGAAGGTGTCGTGCGCGCTCTGCGCCTGCGGGATCTCCCGGTCCGGGTGCGGTTTGCCGGCGTGGATGATGTCCGGGAACTTGATCGCGTCCTGGATGAAGAAGACCGGCATGTTGTTGCCGACCAGGTCGAAGGTGCCCTCGTCGGTGTAGAACTTCGTGGCGAAGCCCCGGGTGTCGCGGACCGTGTCGGCCGAACCTCGCGAACCGAGCACGGTGGAGAACCGGACGAAGACCTCGGTCTCGCGCCCCTTCTTGAGGAAGCCGGCCCGGGTGACCGCCTCGGCGGTGCCGTACGCCGTGAACACACCGTGCGCGCCGGCACCCCGGGCGTGCACCACCCGCTCCGGGATGCGTTCGTGGTCGAAGTGTGTGATCTTCTCGCGTAGGTGGTGGTCCTGGAGCAGCACCGGGCCGCGCGGGCCCGCCTTGAGCGAGTGGTCGGTGTCGCGCAACCGCGCCCCGTTCGCGGTCGTGAGGTAGGCCCCCTGCTGACCGTTCGCGATCGTCGGTGCGCCGGTCTCCGCCCCGGTGGGCGTACGCGTCTGCGGCGCCCCCTGTTCCGGCTTCGGTGGCAGCGGGTCATGCGGCGTTGTCGGTTCCTCGACGGTCGGTGGCGCGCTTCCCGGCGCACCGGGGACGTCCGGGCTGAGGGCGTCGGCGATCTTTCCTGATGCGGTCTTCACGGCGTTCTTGACCGCCTCGGCGGGCTTGCTGGAATCCACTGATGAACCTCTCCATGGCGCGTGTACGGGCCGGCGCCTGCCCTGCTACCCCTGGTCAGAGGCGCGAAACACACCTGGTCCCGGCATCCTGCGTCGGGACTGGTGATTTCACCGATGCCGGGACGGGCCGGGCGGCCAAAACTGACACACGTCGATATCCCTCGACTCTAGGGAGTGCCCGACGTGTCCTCACCAACCACCACCCGTCCCCGTTCCATCGCGGCCCGAGCCACCCGGCTCGCGCTGGCCGCCGTCCTGGCCGCCGGCGGCGCCCTGGCCGGATCGTCCAGCGCCGCCCAGGCCGCCGGCCCGTACGAGCGGGGCCCCGCCCCGACCACCGCGATCCTGGAGGCGAGCCGCGGCCCGTTCGCCACGGCCTCGCAGAGCGTGTCCTCGCTGAGCGTCATCGGTTTCGGCGGTGGCGTCATCTACTACCCGACCAGCACCAGCGAGGGCACCTTCGGTGCCATCGCCATCTCGCCGGGCTTCACCGCCAGCTGGTCGAGCATCAGCTGGCTCGGGCCGCGCATCGCCTCGCACGGCTTCGTGGTGATCGGCATCGAAACCAACACCCGCCTGGATCAGCCGGACAGCCGGGGTCGGCAGTTGCTGGCCGCGCTGGACTACCTCACCGAGCGCAGCTCGGTGCGGAGCCGGATCGACAGCAGTCGACTCGCGGTGGCCGGCCACTCCATGGGTGGCGGGGGGAGCCTGGAGGCGGCCTCGTCGCGACCGTCGTTGCAGGCCGCGGTGCCGCTCGCGCCCTGGAACACGGACAAGAGCTGGTCCGAGCTGCGGGTGCCGACCCTGATCATCGGTGGCGAGAGCGACAGCGTCGCGCCGGTCGCGACGCACTCGGTGCCCTTCTACAACAGCATCCCGGCGTCCGCCGAGAAGGCGTACCTGGAGCTGAACGGGGCGAGCCACTTCTTCCCGCAGACCACGAACACGCCGACCGCGCGGCAGATGGTGGCCTGGTTGAAGCGGTTCGTCGACGACGACACCCGCTACGAGCAGTTCCTGTGCCCGGGCCCGAGCGGTTCGCAGATCCAGGAGTACCGCAACACCTGTCCCAGCGCCTGACGGCGGTCACCGGGGCGGTCGCCGTTGGCGACCGCCCCGTCCACCTGCGGAGCGGGGCATTGAAGGTCTTGACGCCAAACCCGAGAAACGTACACTGCGAGTGTAAATAAACACCCGCCACGACAGAGGGATGGGTGATGGAGCGCGGCCTCGAACTGCACCACATCGGCGTCCGTTTCGGCGGCCTCACCGCCCTCGACGATGTCTCCCTGCGGGTGCCACCCCACCAGGTGGTGGGCGTCATCGGGCCCAACGGCGCCGGCAAGACCACGCTGTTCAACGTGGTCTGCGGCTTCGTCGCGCCGCAGACGGGTTCACTCACCCTCGACGGCCGGCCGCTGCGACCGCGCCCGCACCGGCTGACCCGGCTCGGCATCGCCCGGACGTTGCAGGGCACCGGGCTCTTCGCCGGGCTCAGCGTCCTGGAGAACGTGATGACCGGCGCCTCGCACACCGCCCGGGCCGGCTTCGTCCCGGCGCTGCTCGGGCTGCCGGCCAGCGACCGCGACGAGCGCCGGCTGCGCGCGGACGCCCTGGCCATCCTCGACGACCTGGGCATCGCCGAGCACGCCGAGGCCGCGCCGACCACCCTGCCCTTCGCCGTACGCCAGCGGGTAGCCCTGGCCCGCGCGCTCGCCGCCCGGCCCCGGTTGCTGCTGCTCGACGAACCGGCCGGTGGCCTCGGCGCCGACGACATCGCCGAGCTGGGGGAGCTGATCCGCCAACTGCCCCGGCGGGACACCGACCCCTGTGCCGTGCTCCTGGTCGAGCACCACATGGACCTGGTGATGGCCGTCTGCGACGAGATCGTGGTGCTCGACTTCGGCCGGGTCATCGCCGCCGGCACCCCGGACGAGATCCGTGACGATCCCGCGGTCACCGACGCGTACCTCGGTGCCACCGTCGAGGAAGAGGTTTCCCCATGACCACGACCGACCTGCTCGTGGTGCGCGGGCTGGTCGCCGGTTACGGTGCCGCGCCGGTGCTGCGGGCCATCGACCTCACCGTCCCGACCGGCACGATCGCCGCCGTCGTCGGCGCCAACGGCGCCGGCAAGACCACCCTGCTGCGTACGCTCTCCGGCATGATCCGCCCGGCCGCCGGCCAGGTCCTGCTGGCCGGGGAGGATCTTCGCGGTACGCCGGTGGAGCAGCTCGTGCGACGCGGCATGGCGCACGTCCCGGAGGGTCGGGGCGTGATCAGCGAGCTGACCGTCGACGAGAACCTGCGACTGGGCGGCCTGTGGCGGCGCGACCGGGCCGACGCCGGCCGGGCTCTCGACGAGGTCTATCAGCTCTTCGAGCCGCTGGCCCGACGCCGTCGGCACCTCGGCCACCAGCTCTCCGGCGGTGAACGGCAGATGCTCGCGCTGGGCCGGGCCCTGGTCGGCCGACCCCGTCTGCTGCTGTTGGACGAGCCGTCGCTCGGCCTGGCGCCACGGGTGGTCGCCCGGACCATGGCCCTGCTCCGCCAACTGCGTGACCGCACCGGCCTGACCGTCCTGCTGGTCGAGCAGAACGTGCGCAGCGCGCTCGCCGTCGCCGACCAGGGCGTCGTGATGTCCCTCGGTCGGGTGGTGATCGCCGCCCCGGCGGCGACGCTGCGCGACGACGTCGACCTGCGCCACGCGTACCTCGGTTTCTGACCACCACCTCGTCCCCCGGAGGGAGGACTGTTGGACCGCTTCGTCTTCCTGACCGTCGACGGCCTGTCCCGAGGCGCGGTGTACGCCGCCTTCGCGTTGGCCCTGGTGCTCATCTGGCGGGCGGCGCGGGTCGTCAACTTCGCCCAGGGGGCGATGGCCGTGGCCGCCGCGTACGTCGCCTACACCGTCAGCACCGCGACCGGCTCCTACTGGCTGGGCTTCGTGGTCGCGATCGTCGCCGGCCTGCTGCTCGGTGCCGTGGTGGACCGCGTGGTGATGCGACACGTCGAGCACGCCTCACCGCTCAACCCGGTGATCGTCGCGCTCGGGTTGGTGCTGCTGATCCAGGCCGTGCTGGGCATGGTGTACGGCAGTGAGTTCCGCCCCGCCGAGGCCCCTTTCAGCCGGTCCGCCCTCACCGTGGGTGGGGTCGCCGTGCTGTCCCCGTACGACCTGTTCGTCTTCGCCACGATCGGGGTGGTGGTCAGCGGCCTGGCGTGGATGTTCGCGCGTACTCCGGTGGGGTTGCGGATGCGCGCGGCGGCCTTCGCTCCGGAGGTGTCCCGGCTGCTCGGGGTCAACGTCGGTGGCATGTTGACCCTCGGTTGGGCGCTCGCCTCCGGGGTGGGCGCGCTGGCCGCCATGCTGGTCCTGCCGACCGAGCTGGGTCTGCACCCGCACGCGATGGACCTGGTGTTCGTCTCGGCGTTCACCGCGGCGGTGGTCGGTGGGCTGGACAGTCCACCGGGGGCGGTGGTCGGCGGCCTGGTGGTGGGGTTGCTGCTCTCCTACGTGAGCGGCTACGCCGGCAGTGACCTCACCCCGCTCGCGGTGCTGGTCCTGCTGCTGGCGGTGCTGCTGGTCCGGCCCGGTGGGCTGTTCGCCCCGGTCGCGGCGAGGCGGGTGTGAGCGCCACGACGGCGGCGGTGCCGCCGAAGCAGCGGCCGGACGACGCCGCCGACCGGCCCGTCGACCGGCGACGCGGCTCGACACTGCTGCGCCATCTGGCGATCGTGCTCGTCGCCGGGGTGGTGCTGGTCGGGGTCAGCTACGCCGTCGAACCGTTCCGCAACTTCCAGCTCGCCACGGTGGCGGCCTACCTCTGCGCGACGGCCGGGCTGACCGTCCTCACCGGTCTCAACGGTCAACTGTCGCTCGGGCACGGGGCGTTGATGGCGACCGGGGCGTACACAGTGGCGCTGTGCCAGAACGCGTTCGCCGACCGCGGCATGACGGGCGGCTGGCTGTTGCCGCTCTCGCTGGTCGCGGCGATCGTCAGCACCGTAGCGGTCGGCGCGGTGGTCGGTGTGGCAGCGGCCCGGCTGCGTGGCCCCTACCTGGCCGGGGTGACGCTCGCGGTGGCCGTCGTCGTGCCGGCGCTGGCCGTCACCTTCGACGGCGTGTTCAACGGCGAGCAGGGGCTGTCGGTGCCGGTCGAGCCGCCACCGTTGGCGCTCGGGCCGTATTTCCCCTACGAGCGGTGGCAGCTCTGGGTCACCGGCGCGGCCACCCTGCTCGCCATGCTGCTGTTGGCGAACCTGATCCGCAGTCGATACGGGCGTACCTTCCGGGCGGTCCGTGACGACGAGGTGGCGGCCCGCCTGGCGGGCATCCACGTGGCCCGCACCCAGGTCCTCGCGTTTGTGGTCAGCGCCGCCACCGCCGGGCTCGGCGGTGCGCTGCTGGCGGTGCTCGCACAGAGCGTGTCCCCCGGGGCGTTCTCGCTGACCCTGTCGCTGTTCCTGCTGATGGCGGTGGTGATCGGTGGCCTGGGTCGACTGACCGGTGCGCTGTGGGGGGCGGTCCTGCTGGTCGCCCTGCCCGATCTCACCCACTCGGTCACCGAGATGCTCACGCTCTCACCCGCGGTGGCGCAGCGGCTGGAGGGCAACCTTCCGTTGGCGATCTTCGGACTCACCCTGATCGTCGTCATGATCGCCGCCCCCGGCGGTGTGCAGGGTCTGCTGTCGCGTCTCGGCCGGGCGTTGCTGGCCAGGCGGCCGACCAGGCGTTCCTGAGCTGTCCTCGGTCCGGCCTCGGCCGGGCGCCCCACCACCACACCGTTCCCCGATAACCGGACCGAGAAAGGTCGGTGTCTCCCATGCACCGTAAAGCGCATCGCGGCCTCGCGATCGCCAGCACCATCGCTCTGCTCATCACCGCGGCCGGCTGTAGCGGCGGCGACGGCCCCGGCTCCGGCGGGGCGTCGGTGCCGGGCGTCACCGACACCGAGATCACCGTCGGTACCCACATGCCGCTGACCGGGCCGGCCTCGGCCGGCTATTCCAAGATCGCTCCGGCGACGAAGGCGTACTTCGACTACGTCAACGCCAACGGCGGGGTGCACGGCCGCAAGATCACCTACAAGATCATGGACGACGGCTACAATCCGGCGAACACGCAGCAGGTGGTCCGTCAGCTCGTCCTGCAGGACAAGGTGTTCGCCATCCTCAACGGCCTCGGCACGCCGACGCACACCGGCGTGCTCGACTTCCTCAAGAGCAACCGCGTTCCAGACCTCTTCGTCGCCTCCGGCAGCCGCAGCTGGGATCAGCCGGACAAGTATCCCGGCACGTTCGGCTTCAACCCGGACTACACGGTCGAGGGCAAGATTCTCGCTACCTACGCGAAGACGAACCTGGCCGGGCAGAAGGTCTGCTTCCTGGGCCAGGACGACGACTTCGGCCGGGACAGTCTGGCCGGCGTGGAGAAGGTGCTCGGTGCCGGCGCGGTGGCGGTCAAGCAGACGTACGTCACCAGCAACACCAACGTCGCGCCGCAGATCGGCGCGTTCAAGGCGGCCGAATGCAAGGTCGTCGTGCTCGCTACCGTGCCCGGCTTCACCGCGCTGTCGATCGGCACCGCCTCGCGGCTGGGCTACAAGGCGCAGTGGCTGGTCTCCAACGTCGGCGCCGACTACCCGACCCTGGCCAAGCAGCTCGGCGCCGCCGCTCCGATGCTGGAGGGCATGGTCGGCACCAACTACCTGCCGATGCAGAACGACACGGCCAACCCGTGGATCCAGCTCTTCACGAAGGTCAACAAGGAGCACAACGGGGACGCCCCGTTCGACGGCAACACCGTCTACGGCATGTCGGTCGGCTACCTCTTCGTGCAGGCGTTGCTCGCCGCCGGCAAGGACCTCACCCGGGAGAAGATCATCGACGCCGTGCAGAAGGGCGGTTTCCAGGGCCCCGGGCTGGTGCCGCTGCGCTTCTCCGACAAGGACCACTCCGGGTACGGCGGCCAGCGGTTGAGCCGGGTGACCGGGGGAGTGCAGAGCTACTTCGGACCGGCGTACGAGACGGATGAGGCGGACGGGCCGGTCAACGAGTACACCGCCGCGCCGGCCGCGCCGCCGGCGAACGGGGTGCCGACCGTCTCCTGAGGCTCCGTACCTCCGGCCGTTCGACCGGGCGTGGTCCCACCACCACGCTCGGTCGGACGGCTGCGCCTGTGCTGCCCACGCGGCCCTGCCGGCGGATTGTTCGCGGCGTTGACCGATACCGATCCCCGCTCCTACTATCTGCACTGTGAATGCATATTGGGGTCGGCTCGTGGGTCGGGCCGCCATCGTCACCGGTGCCCGCCGGAGCATCACCGGGCTGGTCACGCTGGGCCCGGCCGCAGCCCGCAGGATCCCGGCCGCGAACGTGGTCGCTCCCGGTCGGGCCCGATGACGCCGTCGGTGGAGCGTCCGGGGCCGCTGATCACCTTCTGTCTAGACTCGGCGGTGCGTCGGGGGATGCCATGGCGGTGAGAGGGCGGGGGCGGATGGACGGGGTCGATGTGGCCGGCCGGGTCGACGGGCGTACGGCCCGCGCGGAGCGGACGCGCGCGGCCATCGTCGAGGCGCACCTCGCGCTGATCTCCGAGGGGGACCTGCGGCCGACCGGGGAACGCATCGCCGAGCGGGCCGGCATCTCGCTGCGCACCCTCTGGACCAACTTCAAGGACATGGAGACGCTCTTCGAGGCCAGCGGCGCGGAGGTGCTCCGCCAGCAGGACGCCGCCTACCGGCCGATCTCACCCGGGCTGCCGTTGGCGAAGCGGGTCGACGCGTACTGCCGGCAGCGGGCTCGGCTGCTCCAGCTCATCGCACCGTCGGCGAAGGCCGCCCAGATGCGTGAGCCGGTCTCCGAGCAGCTGCACCGCAACCGGCTCAAGCACATCGAACGGGTCCGCGACGAGGTCGAGGAGCTCTTCGCCGTCGAGCTGGCCGACGCTGGGCAGGGGCGGGAGCAGCTGCTCAACGCCCTGGTGGTGGCCAGCACGTGGCAGGCCTGGTCGATGCTGCGCTACGGGCTCGGTCTGGGCGTGGACCAGTCCCGCGCGGTGATGGCCCGGACCGTGGGCGCGCTGCTGGCCGAGGTCGCGCCCGACTGATTCCGGCCCGGCCCGATATCGCCCCCTCTTTCCATTCGGTTTCCGATGGGTAACACTGGCAGGCATGGTTACTGCATCAAGAGTGCAACTAACCGTGCTGCGTGGCCGGGACGACGAGTGCCGGGCTGTCCGGAGCCTGCTCGACGCAATGACCAACGCCGGCGGTGCCCTGCTGCTGCGCGGAGAGCCCGGATCGGGCCGGACCGCGCTGGTCGGCCACGCCCATCGGTACGCCGAGGGGCGCACCGTGCTCGCCGGCAGCGGGCTCGCGGAGGAGGCCGACCTGCCGTACGCCGGCCTGCAACGACTGGTCGACCCCGTGCTGGATCGGGCCGCCGACCTGCCCACCGAACAGCGCCAGCTGCTGCGGCGCGCGCTGGCCGGCGAGAGTTGCCCGGCTGAGCGGCAACTGACCCTGTCGATGGCGGTGCTCGGGCTGCTCGTCGCCGCCGCCCGGGAGCGGCCGTTGCTCGCCACCATGGACGACGTCGACCGAGGTGACCCGCAGACCGCGCAGGTGCTGGCGTTCGTGGCCCGCCGCCTGCGGCACCTGCCGCTCGCCGTCCTGCTCACCGCGGACGTCACCGCCAACCTCGACGGGATACCGGCACACCGACTGCGCGCGTTGACCGAGCACGACAGCACCGCCGTCCTCACCGACCGGCTTCGCTTGCTGATCGAGCGCGAGGGCACCGACCGACTCCCCGAGCGGCCCGCCGCGTCGGCCCTGACCGCCCTGGCCACGATCGGTGGTGGCAACCCACAGGCCCTGGTGGACCTCGCCGAGGTGCTCACCGCCGGCCAGTGGCGGGGAGAGGAGCCGTTGCCCGCCGCGCCACCGGCCGACGGCGCGCTGGGTCGCGCCTACCGCGCCCGGTTGGACCGGCTGCCGCCGGAGACCCGACGGGTGCTGCTGCTCGCCGCGCTCGACGAGGACGGTGAGCCGGGCACCCTGATCCGGGCCGCGGCGGCCGCCGGCGCCGAGGTGGAGGCGCTCGCCCCGGCGGAGGTCGCCGGTCTGGTCCGTGTCGAGCAACGAGGTGTCACCTTTCCGCAGCCGCTGGTGCGTACGATGATCGCCGCCAGCGCGCCGCTCGCGGAGCGCCGCGCGGCGCACCGACTACTCGCCGAGGTGCTGGTCGCGCAGGGGCAGCGGCTGCGCCGGGCGATGCACCGCGCGGCCGCGACCGCGGGTGCCGATCCGGCCCTCGCCGCCGAGCTGGAAGCGGCTGCGGTGGGCGGATCCGACGGCTGGGCCACCGCGTCGGCGGCCCTGCGGTGGGCCGCCGAATTGAGCGATCATCCGAAGCTGGCCGCCGCCCGTCTGCTGACCGCCGCCCGGTACGCCTGGGTCGGCGGGCAACCCGACGCGGCCCGGCTGCTGCTCGACCGCCTCCGCGCGGTCTGCGACGACCCGGTCGTGCGCGCACGCGCCGACCTGCTCCGGGGTGAGCTGGAGCTGCGCTGCGGCACCGCGTCGAGCGCGTCGGTCACACTGCTGGCCTCCGCCACGGCGCTGGACGGTGCCGACCGCGCCCTGGCGTTGACCGGGCTGGTGCGGGCCGGGGAAGCGGTCTGCTTCGCCGGCGACCAGTACCGGTACGCCGAGGTCGGCCGCCGGGCGCTGGCGTTGCGGCACCCGAACGACCCGCCGGCCCTGGAGGTCATGGGCTGTCTGATCACCGGGGTGGCGGCGACGCTGCGGGGCGACCACGAGCGGGCCGGACCGGCGCTGCGCCGCGCCGTGGTGCTGGGCGGTCGGCTGACCGGATCGGCCTTGACCCCCACCGCGCTCAGCTGTGCCGCGGCCGCCGGACTGCTGGTCGCCGTGGACGGCGCGGCGCACCGGCTCGCCGAGCGCGCCGTCGAGCTGGCCCGGGAACGAGGCGAGCTCTCCATGCTGTCGCGGGCGTTGGAGCTGCGGGCGGTCGCCGAGTACTGGCTGGGTCGACACGAGGCGGCGGCGGAGACCTCCCGTGCCGGGCTGCGCGTCGCCCGGGCCACCGGCCAGGTCAACTGCGCCCATGTTCATCTGGGCATGCTCGCCGTCCTCGCCGCGATCCGAGCGGATCGGGACACCAGCCGGCGACGGATCCGCGAGATCGGCGAGTCGCCGACGCCGGGCAGCCGCCCGCACGCGCTCGCCGCGTGGGCGCTGGCGGTGCTCGACCTGGTCGATGGCCGGCACGCCGAGGCTGCGGACCGGTTGGCGTCGCTGGCCCGGCTCGGCACCGGTCGAGGTCAGGTTCTGGTTCAGGTGATGGCCACCCCGTACCTGGTGGAGGCGGCGGCGCACCTGGCGCACCGGCCGGCGGCGACGGCCGCGCTCGCCGCGTTCGACAGGTGGGCCAGCAGCACCGCGAGCCCGCTGCGTCGGGCCCTGTCCGCGCGGTGCCACGCGCTGCTCGCGCCCCGGGGCGGCACCGAGGCGGAACGGGATTTCCAGGCGGCGCTGCGCCTGCACCCGACGGAGGCCGGTACGTTCGAGCGGGCCCGCACCGAACTGCTCTTCGGCCAGGAGTTGCGCCGCAGCCGACGCCCCCGCGACGCGCGAACCCATCTGCACCAGGCCCGCGAGATGTTCAACCTGCTCGGGGTGGAGTGCTGGGCCGAGCAGGCCACCACGGAGCTGCGGGCGGCGGGGGAGTCGATCGGTCCCCCGGACCTGCCCGCGGCGCGGTTGCTGACCGGCCAGCAACTGCGGATCGCCGAGCTGGTCGCCGAGGGTGCCACCAACCGGGAGATCGCCGCCCGGATGTTCCTCTCCACCCGTACGGTCGACCATCACCTGCGCAACGTGTTCCACCGGCTGGGCATCCGCTCGCGGACCGAGCTGGCTCGCGCGTTCACCGCCGAACGGCACGTCGGTCTGGCCTCCGACCGGTGACCGTCCGGTCTGGACGCCTTTAACTATCACCGCTAGTTTAGCCGTCATGGACCTCACCCTCACCGCCGAGCAGGCGGCGGTCCGCCAGTTGGCCGCCGAGTTCGCCAACCGCGAGCTGCTGCCGCACGCGGCCACCTGGGACCGCCGCGAGTCGGTCGACCCCGCCATCGTCGGCATGCTCGGTGACCTGGGCTTCCTGGGGCTGACCATCGCCGAGGCCGACGGCGGTTCCGGCGGCGACCACCTCGCGTACTGCCTGGTCCTGGAAGAGCTCGGCCGGGGCGACTCCGCCGTGCGCGGCATCGTCTCGGTCTCCCTCGGCCTGGTCGCGAAGTCGATCGCCGCCCACGGGAGCGCGGACCAGCGCGCCGAGTGGCTGCCGAAGCTCTGCGCCGGCAGCGCCCTCGGCTGTTTCGCGTTGACCGAGCCGGACAGCGGCTCGGACGCGGCCGCCCTGCGCACCCGTGCCGTCCGCGACGGCACCGACTGGCTGCTCACCGGCACGAAGACGTTCATCACCAACGGCACCACCGCCGACGTCGCGCTGGTCTTCGCCCGCACCGGCGGCCCCGGGCACCGGGGAATCAGCGCGTTCCTGGTGCCCACCGACAGCCCGGGGCTGACCCGACGGGAGATCCACGGCAAGCTCGGCCTGCGCGGCCAGGCCACCGGCGAGCTGGGCTTCGACGCGGTACGCGTACCCGACACGGCCCGCCTCGGCGCCGAGGGCGCCGGGTTCCGGCTGGCCCTGGCCACCCTCGCCAAGGGCCGGATGTCGGTGGCCGCCGGGTGCGTCGGCATCGCCCAGGGCTGCCTCGACGCGGCGGTCGGCTACGCGGGGGAGCGGACCCAGTTCGGCAAGCCGATCGCCGGGCATCAGCTCGTCCAACAGCTGCTCGCCGCCATCGCGGTGGACACCGCCGCCGCCCGGCTGCTGGTGTGGCAGGTGGCCGACCTGATCGACCGGGACCAGCCGTTCGCCACCGAGGCGTCGATGGCCAAGCTCTTCGCCAGCGAGGCCGCCGTCCGCGCGGCCAACAACGCGGTCCAGGTGTTCGGTGGGTACGGCTACATCGACGAGTACCCGGTCGGCAAGTACCTGCGCGACGCCCGGGTCGCCACCCTCTACGAGGGCACCAGCCAGATCCAGCAACTCCTCATCGGACGCGCGCTCACCGGCGTCAACGCCTTCTAGCAGCAGGGAGACCGGCATGAGAGTGTTCACCTCGTTCGAGGAGTTGGCCGCCGCGACCGGTGAGAGCTTCGGGCCCGGCCCGTGGCAGCGCATCGAGCAGAGCCGCGTCGACCTCTTCGCCGACGCCACCGACGACCACCAGTGGATCCACCTCGACCCGGTCCGGGCCGCGGCGGGGCCGTTCGGCGCGACGATCGCGCACGGATACCTCACCCTGTCGCTGCTACCCGCGTTGGCGGGCGGGCTCTACCGGGTCGAGGGGGTGGCGATGGGGGTCAACTACGGGCTGAACCGGGTGCGGTTCCCCGCGCCGCTGCGGGTCGGCGCCGCCGTACGCGCGACCGCCACCATCGTCGACGTGTCGCCGGTGAGCGGCGGTGTGCAACTGGTCGTGACGGTCACCGTGGAGAGCGACAGCGGCGGCAAGCCGGTCTGCGTGGCCGAGACCGTGAGCCGGCTCTACCGCGCCGTGCAGCAGTGACCGCCCGCGACGTCATCTCAGTGGGCGGAAGTGGTGCCGGACCGCGTAGCGGTAGACCTCCGCACCGAGTTTCGCCCCCTCGACGTCAGCAGTGCGGAAGTGGACGCCGCCCCAGACGCGCGCGGCGATGAGCTCGTCGAGCGCTTGCGAAAAGCTGGTGAACTGCCTGGTCGTGCCCGAGTCGACGCTGGATCCGCTGAACGCGATGTCGTCCCGGCCGAAGAAGTACCGGTACAGCGACATCCGCGCACCGGTGCCGCAGGCGTGGCCGGAGGGGTACTCGGGGAAGGGGGGCGTGACGAGCAATGACTGCCAGCCCGGGTCGGCGGCCGTCCTCGGGTTACCGTCCGTGTCGGCCTGGTGGATCGCCGTGACCGGACGCCAGTAGCTCCAGAAGTCCTTCTGGTTGAAGCACGCCACTCCTGAGTCGGCCACGATGAGGTCGGTCATCGCGAAGAAACGCGCGGTCTGCAGGGTGTCCAGCCGTTGGGTGGTGGCGAGCTGGCGCTTGATTTCCCAGGAGCCGGAACGCCGGTCGTGCCACCAGAGCGCGGCCTCCGTCTGGTCCCGGGTGCGCACGGTGCTCGTCGCCGACCCGACCGCCTTCACCTCGTTGAGGTCGCGGGCGTACGCGCTGCTGGTCAATCGGGGCGGCTCGGGTGTGCGGAACGTCGACACACCGGGGATGAGGAACGGCCGCATGTGTCCGGTCCATGCGCCCTGGGACAGGAACAGCGGCGGTGTGGGTTGCCACTGGCCGGGTCTCGTCCCGATCCTCCACTGCTGGTCCCCGTACGCGCCGTCGTCCTGCCGTGCGGTGACCATTGCGGCCGCGGCTCGTGCCCCGACCCTGATGCCGCCCTGCTTCGACCGACCGTCGCGAATCATGGACAGAGCCGCGTCGTACTGTGCCTGAAGGCGCTCCCGCTGACCGGGGAAGAGGGCGGCGAGTACGTCGTGGGCGGCGGCGGCGACGGCAGCGTCCACCGACTCGGTCCCGTTCGACGGCGGTGCGACGAGGTACGGCTGGTACGGGGTACCGGCGATCGCGTTCAGTGCGTCATAGACGGCTCCGTTCACCATCGCGAAGCTGCGCACCTGCTCGTTTGGTTGCTGGGCCGCGACGTCCCAGATCGCCGTCTGGGCGTTGAGGTCCCAGGTGATCACCGGATTGGCGCCGGTGCCGGGAATCGCGGCTGCGGCGGAGGGTGCCGGCCCGGTCATCGTGGACGCGCCCAACGAGCCGAGTGCGATGGTTGCGGAAATGATGCGTGACCAGATCGTTCGACGTCTCTGGGTGCGGCTCGTCATGATCTCCCCCGTCGTAGGTTTCGATGCTGCCCCGTCGAAGGCACGGGGGCGCATTGAGCGGAACCGATGAAGCCCGAAGGTAGCATCGCAGAGCTTCGATGGTTGGCCGTCTGGTCGCTGCCCGACGGCGATCACATGACGGACGCGCGAACCGTTTGGAGCACCGAATCGAGCCAGCACAGCTGACGCCGGACGTGGACGGCCTCACCGCCCTCATGGCCGTTGAACGGGTAGACGTGCATCTGCCGTTCGGGCGGGACGGGCCGCCCGTTCGCGGCGCCGTAGTGGTTGTAGGCGGCGAAGGCGGTTCGCGGTGGGCAGACGGTGTCGCGCTGGCCAACCCCGAATTGCGCCGGCGCGGTCGCTCGGCGGGCGAAGCTCACCGCGTCGACATAGGACAGCGTGCGCCACACCGCCTCCTCGGCCTCCCGGTGCACGGCCAGGTACCGGGCGATCTCGCCGTACGGCGCGAGGTCGGTGAGCGCGACGGCCCGGCGCATGTCGCAGAGGAACGGGGCGGTGGTCAGCACCGCGCTGAGATCGTCGACGAGACCGGCGACAGCCAGGGCGAGGCCGCCGCCCTGGCTGTTGCCGACCACGCTGACCCGGTCGCCCTCGACCCCCGGCAGCGCGCGGACCGCCTCGACCGCGCGGACGGCGTCGGTGATGAGGCGACGGTAGTGGTAGGTCCGCGGATCGAGAATCCCCCAGGTGGCCGGTGAGGGCCCGCCGGGCGCGCCGTGTGGATCGGGGGTGTCCCCGGCGCCGTGCTGCCCCGCCTGACCCCGGTTGTCCATCAGCAGGTGCGCGTACCCGGCCACCGGCCAGGTCAGCCGTTCGTGGGGCAGACCTCGGCCGCGACCGTAGCCGGCGTACTCGACCAGTGCCGGCAGCGGCTCTCGGACACCGGCCGGACGGGTGTACCAGGCGCGTACGGGGTCACCGCCGAAGCCGGCGAACGTGACGTCCCAGGAGTCGAGCAGCCGCAGGTCGGTGGGCTCCGGACGGACGTCGACGAGCACCGGCACGGCCGCCGCCTCGGTGAGGGTGGCCCGCCAGAACTCGTCGAAGTCGTCTGGCTCGGCGACCGAGGGTGCGTACCGCTGGAGGTCGTCGAAGGTGAAGGCGGAGTGGGGCACGGGTCCTCGCAGGGGCCGGATCAGTGTGCGGTGGCGGGCGGCGCGGTGCTCTCCCGGACGACCAGCTCGGTCACCAGGTCGATCCGGCTGGTCGCCGGCTCGTTCCCCCTGGTCAGGTCGAGCAACATCTGCGTGGCGATGCCGGCCATGTCGCGTAGCGGCTGGTTGATCGTGGTGAGGGCCGGGTCGGTCCAGGCGGAGACCGGCAGGTTGTCGTACCCGATCACCGACAGGTCCTCGGGCACTCGCAGGCCGCACTGACGGGCGGCCCGGAGCACCCCCATCGCCTGGATGTCCGACCCGGCGAAGATCGCGGTGGGTCGATCCGGCCGCTGGAGCAGTTGCAGCCCGTGGGCATGTCCGGCCCCGGCGGAGAAGCTGCCGTAGCGGATCAACTCACGGTCGACAGTCATCCCGGCTTCGTCGTGGGCCGACTGGAAGCCGGCCGCGCGGGCGCGGCTGCACAGCACATCGGGTGGCCCGGAGATGATGGCGATCCGCCGGTGCCCCAGGTCCAGGAGGTGTCGAGCGGCGAGCAGGCCGCCGTTCCAGTTGTTCGACCCGACGGTGGGCACGGAGGCCGACGTCGCGCTGTCGGTGTCGACGACGACGAACGGTATGCCCTGGCGCCGCAGGTGCTGCTGTTGCGCCTCGGCCAGGTGGGAGAGGACGAACACCACGCCCAGTGGGCGGTCGGCGAGCAACGCCTCCAGCCATCGAGCTGGCGGGCGGTGCGCGCCGTCGAGCTGGGCGATCGACAACCCGATGCCGGCCGCGGAGGTCACCGCCTCGACGCCCCGCAGGATCTCCATCGCCCAGCCCGTGTCGAACTCGTGGAACACGAGGTCCACCCGGCCGCCGCTGGTCGCGTGTCGCCGGGCACGGCGCTGGTACTGGTGGCGGTCGAGGCTCGCCTCCACCCGGGCTCTGGTGCCCGGTGCGACATCGCCGCGTCCGTTGAGGACCTTGGACACGGTCGCGACCGAGACGCCGACGTCGTTGGCGATGGTCGCGATGGTGGTGGAGGCGGGTGGGTCGAGCGGGCGGTGCTCTGTCATCGCAGCCTCATACAACATCGAAAGTTTCGGGCGACCTTAACATGATGAAACATTCACGCCAGTCGGTGCCGAGGTCGGACGGCCCATTCGTCAGTCCGAATGCGGTCCCTCGGCGACCGAGTGCGGATAGCGGAGTCACCGTGTGCAGGGAACACCCCCTGGTAGTCCGATTGAGACTCTTGACAGGCATCGATGGGGACCTTAGGTTGCCGAAAAGGTTACGCGGGTTTCCGGAAAGTTTCGGATCGTGAGAAACGTCCGGCACGGAGCTGGTTCCGCGAGGGCACAGGATGTGGCCGGAGCTAAGGGGTCATGGCATGGGAAGTCAGTCGCTCGGGGACAGCGGCGTCGCGCCGTGGCGTGATCAACGGCTGTCGCCGACCGAGCGGGCCGAGGCGCTCCTGCCACAGATGTCCCTGGAAGAGAAGATCGCCCAGCTCGTCGGGGTCTGGGTCGGCGCCGAGGCCAGCGGCGAGGGCGTCGCACCGCACCAATCGGACATGATCAGCGAGTTGCCGCCCTGGAGCACGGTCATCCAGCACGGGTTGGGTCAGCTCACCCGCCCGTTCGGCACCGCCCCGGTCGACCCGGTGCTCGGTGCCCGGTCGCTGGCGGCCTCGCAGGCGCAGATCGTGGCCGCCAGTCGGTTCGGCATCCCGGCTCAGGTGCACGAGGAGTGCCTCACCGGGTTCGCGGCGTGGCGGGCCACCGTCTACCCGACCCCGCTCAGCTGGGGTGCGTCCTTCGACCCCGACCTGGTGGAGGCGATGGCCGACCGGATCGGGCGGTCGATGCGCGCCGCCGGTGTGCACCAGGGCCTCGCCCCGGTCCTGGATGTCACCCGTGACTACCGCTGGGGCCGTACCGAAGAGACGATCGGCGAGGACCCCTACCTGGTCGGGACGACCGGCGCCGCGTACGTGCGGGGCCTGGAACGGGCCGGCGTGGTGGCCACACTGAAGCACTTCGCCGGCTACTCCGCCTCCCGTGGCGGACGTAACCTCGCGCCGGCGCCGATGGGCCGCCGCGAACTCGCCGATGTCATCCTTCCGCCGTTCGAGATGGCGCTGCGTCTCGGCGGCGCCCGCTCGGTGATGAACTCCTACGCCGAGATCGACGGCCTGCCCGTCGCGGCCGACCGTGGACTGCTGACCGGGCTGTTGCGCGACGAGTGGGGCTTCACCGGCACCGTGGTGGCCGACTACTTCGCCGTACGGTTCCTGCAGACCCTGCACGGAGTCGCCGGGGACGCCGCCGAAGCGGCGCGGCTCGCCCTGCGGGCCGGGATCGACGTCGAACTGCCCACGGTGGACGCCTTCGGCGAACCGCTGGTGCAGGCGGCGCGCCGAGGCGGGGTCGACGAGGCGCTGATCGACTGCGCCCTGCGCCGGGTGCTGATCCAGAAGATCGAGCTCGGCCTGCTCGACGAGGGTTGGCAGGAACTGCCCGACGACGTGGCGTCCCTGCGCTTCGACGACGAGGCCAGCCAGGACATCGCCGTGCGCCTGGCCCGCGAGTCCGTCGTGCTGCTGCGCAACACCGGCCTCCTCCCGCTGCCCACGGGCAGCCGGGTCGCCCTGCTCGGGCCGGTCGCCGACGACCCGATGGCCATGCTCGGCTGTTACACGTTCCCCAACCACGTGGGCATCCACCACGTCGACGTCGGGTTCGGCGTGGACATCCCCACCCTGCGCGACGAGTTGGCCCGACGCGTTCCGCTGCTCACCCACGAGCCGGGGTGCGCCATCACCGGCGAGGACACCTCGGGCATCCCGGCCGCGGTCGCCGCGGCTGCCGCCGCCGACGTCTGCGTGCTGGCCGTCGGCGACCGCGCGGGAATGTTCGGCCGAGGCACCTCCGGTGAGGGCTGCGACGCCGTCGACCTGCGACTACCCGGCGTGCAGGCCGACCTCGTCCGCGCTGTCCTCGCCACCGGCACCCCGGTCGTGCTGGTGCTGATGACCGGCCGCCCCTACGCGCTCGGCCCGGAGTTCGACGGCGTGGCGGCCGTGGTGCAGGCGTTCTTCCTCGGCCAGCGCGGTGGGCAGGCCCTCGCCGAGGTGCTCACCGGCGCGGTGAACCCCTCCGGGCGGTTGCCGGTCAGCGTGCCCCGCGACGCCGGCGGACTGCCCAGCACCTACCTCGCACCACCGCTCGGCCACCGCAACAAGGTCTCCTCGATCGACCCGACCCCGGCGTACCCGTTCGGCCACGGGCTGAGCTACACCACCTTCGAGTGGTCCGACGCGGCGGTGGTCGAGCCGGCCACCGACACGCGCGACGAACCGGCGAGCTGGCCGGTCGACGGCGAGGTGCGGGTGCGGGTCACCGTCACCAACACCGGTGCGCGGGCCGGCACCGACGTCGTGCAGCTCTACCTGCACGACCCGGTCGCGCAGACCACCCGCCCGGTGGTCCGGCTGATCGGCTACACCCGACTGCCGTTGGCACCCGGCGAGGCGGCGCACGTGACGTTCGCCGTCCCGGCCGACGTCGCCTCGTTCACCGGGCTGGCCGGCCGGCGGATCGTCGAGCCGGGCGACGTCGAGCTGCGGATCGCCCGATCGAGCGGCGACGTGGCGGCGGCGCTGCCGCTGCGACTGGTCGGCGCCGAACGCCAGGTCGGCTACGAGCGCGAACTGCTCACCTCGGTGCGAGTGGAGCCCCTCGTGGCCGTACCGCAGTCGGCATAGGAGGCCGAGGATGACATCCACCCTGCGGCCACCCCCGCCAGCACCGCCGCGTTCGCCGCAGGCGGCGCACAGCCCCGCCCCGCGCTCGCCACGACACCATCGCAGTTGGCGCCAAGCCCTGCGCCGGGACTGGCAGCTCTACTCCCTCGCCATCCTGCCGCTGCTGTTCTTCCTGGTCTTCCGGTACCTGCCGATGGTCGGCAACATCATCGCCTTCCGCCGGTTCAAGCCGGGCGGCAGCATCTTCGGTGAGTACTGGGTCGGGCTGCGCTACTTCCGGATGTTCCTCACCGACCCGACGTTCTGGGAGGTCTTCACCAACACCCTGGTGCTCGGGACGCTGACCCTGCTGTTCTGTTTCCCGCTGCCGATCGTGCTGGCGTTGCTGCTCAACGAGGTCCGGGCCCGCCGCTTCAAGCGGTTCGTCCAGTCCGTGTCCTACCTGCCGCACTTCCTGTCGATCGTGATCGTGGCGGCGATGGTCATGCAGTTGACCTCGATCGAGGGCACGGCCAACCAACTCGTCAGCCTGTTCGGCGGCGACCCGGTGGCATTCCTGCAACAACCGGAGTGGTTCCGCACCATCTACGTCTCGTCCGAGGTCTGGCAGACCGTCGGCTGGGGCACCATCCTCTACCTCGCCGCGCTCACCACCATCGACGAGGACCTGTACGAGGCGGCCCGGATCGACGGCGCCGGCCGGCTGCGGCAGACCTGGCACGTCACCCTGCCCGGCATCCGACCCACGATGGTGACGTTGCTGATCCTCAACATCGGCAGCTTCCTGGCCGTCGGGTTCGAGAAGATCCTGCTGCTCTACAACCCGTTGACGTACCCGACCGCCGACGTGGTCTCCACCTACCTGTTCCGGATGGGCTTCCAGTCGAGCAACTTCAGCTACGCGGCCGCCATCGGCCTCTTCGAGGCGGTGATCGGGCTGATCCTCGTCCTGTCGGCGAACGTCATCTCCCGTCGCACGGTGGGGACGAGCCTGTGGTGACCCTCGGTACGAAGATCGACGCCCCGAAGACCCGTGGGCCGGACGACAGCCGGGGTTACCGGATCTTCCGGATCGTCAACACGGTCGTCCTGCTCGGCGTCGTGGTGGTGACGCTGTACCCGTTCCTCACCATCGTGGCCCGCTCGCTGAGCAACGAGGCGTACATCATCGCCGGGAAGGTCACCATCGTCCCGCGCGGGTTCAACCTGACCGCGTACAAGCTGGTGATGTCCGACGCGATGTTCTGGACGAACTACCGCAACACCGTGGTGTACACGGTGGTCGCCACGCTCATCTCGATCGTGCTGACCACCTGTTACGCGTACGTGTTGTCGAAACCGCAGCTCAAGGGGAGACCCTTTCTCATCGGTGTCGCGCTGTTCACCATGTTCTTCTCCGGTGGCCTGATCCCCAACTACGTGCTGGTCACCAGCCTGGGGATGAAGAACACCATCTGGGCCGTGGTGATCCCCAACGCCATCAGCGTGTTCAACCTGCTGGTCATGAAGGCGTTCTTCGAGAGCCTGCCGAACGAGTTGGAAGAGGCCGCGGCGGTCGACGGGCTGAACACGTACGGCATCCTGCTGCGGATCGTGCTGCCCCTGTCGAAGGCGATCATCGCCACGATGGTGCTCTTCTACGCGGTCGCCTTCTGGAACTCGTGGTTCACCGCGTTCCTCTACATCGACAAGCAGGACCTGCTGCCGGTCACCGTGTACCTGCGCAACCTCATCGCGGGCGCCACCAGCGCCGAGTCGTCCGGTGCCGCCGACGCCGACAAGGTCCAGGCGGCGGCCACCCTCCAGGCCGTGACGATCGTGCTCACCACCCTGCCCATCCTGGCGGTCTACCCCTTCGTCCAGCGGTACTTCGTCCGCGGCGTGATGCTCGGCGCCGTCAAGGGCTGAGCCACCGCACCTCCCACCCCACCACCGAAAGGACCAGCCATGCTCCACCAGACGTGGCGCCGCGTGGCATTGGCCACCGCGGGTCTGCTCGCGCTCAGCCTGACCACCGCCTGCTCCGAGGACCCCGCCGAGTCGACGGACCTCTCCGAGAACCGGGTCGGCGCGATGGCGGACTACGGTGTCGGCGACCAGTTCAAGGCCACCGAGGCACTGTCGTTCCCCACCCTCTACAACAACCACACGTTCTACCCGCTCAAGGAAGACTGGCTGTTCTGGTCGGAGCTCACCAAGCGGACGAACGTGAAGATCGAGCCGGTCGCGGTGCCGCTGAGCGACTACGAGCAGAAGCGCAGCCTGCTGATCGGCGCCGGGGACGCCCCACTGATCATCCCGAAGACGTACCACCCGCAGGAGGACGCCTTCGTGTCCTCCGGGGCGATCCTGCCGGTAAGCGACTACCTGGATCTGATGCCCAACCTCAAGGACAAGATTGCCAAGTGGAACCTCCAGCCGGAGATCGACACCCTGCGGCAGGCCGACGGCAAGTTCTACCTGCTGCCCGGCGTGCACGAGAAGCCCACCCAGGAATACACGGTGCTGGTGCGTACCGACATCCTGGAGGAGCTGAACCTGTCGGTGCCGACGACCTGGGACGATCTGTACACGGTGCTCAAGGCCATGAAGGCGAAGTACCCGAGCGTCTACCCGTACTCCGACCTGTTCAGTAAGCCCAACCCGACCGGCGCCCTGCTCAGCATCCTCGGCGCGTCCTACGGCACGCGGGCCGGCTGGGACTACCAGCACGCCACGTGGGATCCGACGGCGAAGAAGTTCACCTACACCGGCGCGTCCGAGCAGTACAAGCAGATGCTCACGTACCTGCACAAGCTCGTCGCCGAGGGTCTGCTCGACCCGGAGAGCTTCACCCAGACCGACGACCAGGCGCGCCAGAAGCTCGCCAACGGCAAGTCCTTCGTGGTCACCGGCAACGCCCAGACGCTTGTCAACAACCACCGGCCCGACCTGGCCAAGACGCTGCCGAAGGCGAAAATGGCGAAGATTCCACTGCCGGTCGGCCCGGCCGGTGAGATCAACACCTTCTTCCGCCTGGAGAACGGCATCATGATCTCCTCGAAGGCGCGGGAGAGCAAGAACTTCGTGGCCATGATGCAGTTCATCGACTGGCTCTGGTATTCCGACGCCGGCCAGGAGTTCGCCCGCTGGGGCGTCGAGGGCACCACCTTCACCAAGGACACCTCCGGCAAGCGCACGCTCGACCCCGCCGTCGACTTCCTCGGCCTCAACCCGACGGCGCCCAAACACCTGCAGAAGGACTTCGGTTTCCAGAACGGCGTCTTCGCCTACGGTGGTGGCCCCGACCTGGTCCGTGGTTTCTTCTCGCCGGAGGAGCTGGAGTTCCAGAAGGTGATGGACGCCCGCAAGCCAAGGGAGGTGAACCCGCCCGCTCCGCTGACCGACGAGGAGCGCGAGCAGGTGTCGCTCTGGGAGACCCCGCTGAAGGACTTCGTCACCCAGAACACGCTGAAGTTCGCCCTGGGCCAGCGCCCGCTCAGTGAGTGGGACGCGTACGTGGCCGAGCTCAAGGCCAAGAACTCCGACCAGTACATCGACCTGGTCAACAAGGCGTACGAGCGGTTCCAGAAGAACAACGGCTGACCAGCGGGGTCCGGTCGGGCGGTCTGCCGCCGCCCGACCGGGCCCCGGGCGACCAGAGGGAGCGATCGTGAGTGGCGCGGCCCAGGCCTGGCGACAGTTCGGCGACGGCCCACTGTCGCGGATCACCTCGCGCGTCTACATCCTGCTCGTGGTCGAACTGCTCCTGCTGCTCACCACCCTGCCCGGCCTGCTCCCACTGCTGCTGTTGGGCCGCGACCCCAGCAACCTGCCGCTGGTCGCGCTCTTCCTGGTGCCGGTCGGCCCGGCCATCGCCGCAGCCCTGTACACCCTGCGCCACCAACGAACCGACCTGACCGACCTGCGCCCGGCCGCCCTGTTCTGGCGCGGCTACCGGGCGAACGCGCTCGGCGTGCTGCGCATCTGGGTGCCGGCGCTGCTGTGGCTGACCGTGCTCGCACTGAACCTCGTCTACTCCGGCGCGGTCGGCCTCGCGGGTTGGTGGGCGGTGCCGTTGGTGCTGATCGCGGGGGCGGTGACCCTCGGCGCGGCCAACGCCCTGGTGATCATCGCGCTGTTCGACTTCCGCACCCGGGACGTGCTCCGGCTGGCCGTGCACTTCCTCGTGCGTACCCCCGGTGTCCCGGTCGGTAACGCCCTGCTGCTGGCCGCGGCGGCGGGGATCACCGCGGTCTTCTCCGAGGCGGTGCTGATGCTGCTCGCGTCGGTCGCGGTGCTGGCGTTCCTGCGCGTCAGCGACCCGATGATCCACCTGATCCGGAAGGAGTTCACGGCATGAGCCTGCCCCTCAGCGCCAAGGTGCCCTTCGGGGGCGACTACAACCCGGAACAGTGGCCCGAGGACGTGTGGAAGCAGGACTACCGTCTCTTCGACACCGCACGGATCGACCTGGTCACCCTCGGCGTGTTCGACTGGGCGCTCACCCAGCCCGCCGAGGACACCTACGACTTCGCGTTGCTGGACACGATCGTCGAGCGGGCCGGCGCCGAGGGGCGCGGGATCTGCCTGGCCACCGGCACCGGCGCCCACCCGCCGTGGTTGGCGAAGGCGTACCCCGAGGTGACCCGGACCGACTTCGAAGGCCGCAAGCACCGGTTCGGTCAGCGGCACAACTCCTGCCCCAGCTCACCGGTCTTCCGCCGGCTCGCGACGGAGCTGGCCCGCCGGGTCGCCCGCCGCTACGCCGACACCCCGGCGGTGCTCGCCTGGCACGTCGGCAACGAGTACGGCGGCGCCTGCTACTGCGCGCTGTGCGCGGCCGGCTTCCGGGGTTGGCTGCGCGACCGCTACGGCACCCTCGACGCGCTGAACGAGGCCTGGTACACGACCTTCTGGTCGCACACCTTCACCGACTGGGACGAGATCGAGCCACCGTCGGCGTTGACCGAGCACTGGCGCGGCCCGGACCACAGCGCGTTCGCGGGCATCACTCTGGACTATCGGCGGTTCACCTCCGACGCGATGCTGACCAACTTCCGCGACGAGAAGGCCGCCATCCGGGAATCCAGCCCGACACTGCCGGTGACCACGAACTTCATGGGCATGTACCGGCCGATCGACTACCACCGCTGGGCCCCCCACCTGGACTTCGTCTCCTGGGACAACTACCCGCCGGACGACGAGTCGGCGGCCCGGATGGCGCTGACCCACGACCTGATGCGCGGCCTGAAGGACGGCCAGCCGTTCTGGCTGATGGAACAGACCCCGAGCGTCACCGCGTGCCGCGACGTCAACCCGTTGAAGCGCCCCGGTCTGCTGCGGCTGTGGAGTTGGCAGGCCGTGGCACACGGCGCCGACGCGGTGCTCTTCTTCCAGCTGCGCGCCTCGCGCGGGGCCAGCGAGAAGTACCACGGGGCGGTCATCGGCCACGCCGGTCGCGCCGACACCCGGGTGTTCCAGGAGGTCGCCGAGCTGGGCGCCGAACTGGAGCGCCTCGGCCCGGTGTCGCTGGGCGCGCGAACCCCGGCCCGGGTGGCGCTGCTGTTCGACTGGGACAGCTGGTGGGCGTTGGAGCTGTCCGACGGGCCGTCCCGGCTGGTCGGCTACCAGCAGGTCGTGCTCGCGTACCACCGGGCGCTCTGGGACGCCGGTGTGGACCTGGACGTCGTCGCGGTGACCGCCGATCTGTCCCGCTACGACGTGGTCGTCGCCCCGGCCCTGTACCTGCTCAAGGGTGACCTGCCGCAGCGACTGGAGGCGGTGGCGACGCGCGGGGGATCAGTGCTGACCACCTACCTGTCCGGCCGGGTGGACGAGAACGATCAGGCGTTCCTGATGGACGTGCCGGGCCCGCTCGGGCAGTTGATGGGTGTCCGGGTCGACGAGTGGGACGCGCGCGGCCCGGACGTGGTCAACCCGGTCCGCCTCGGCGACGGCGCGGACCAGGTCGACGTCGATGCGCGGCTGCTGTTCGAACTGGTGATTCCGCAGGGCGCGGAGGTGGTCGGCACCTACCAGGCCGACTTCTACGCGGGCACCCCGGCGGTGACCCGCAATTCCTTCGGTGCGGGTGACGGCTGGTACGTGGCCGCCGGGCTGGACCAGGTCGGGGTGTCCTGGGTGGTGCGGCAGGTGCTCGACCGGCACGACCTGCTCGGGCCCCACCCGGACGTGCCCGACCTGGAATCCGCCGTCCGCGTCGCCGCGGACGGGTCGCGGCTGCGGTTTCTGCTCAACCACCGCGCCGAGCCGGTCGAGGTGACCACCCGGGTCGGCGGCGTCGACCTGCTCACCGGCGACCGCACGGCACCCGGCGCCGCCCTGCGGCTGCCGGTGTTCGGGGTTGTCGTGCTGGAGGAGGACCGGTGAACGCCGAAGAGTCCCTGGAGTTGGAGCAGTTGATGTTCGTCGAGGAGCCGATGGATGGTGACGGGCCGCGCGTCCACCCGGCCTGGCTGCCCCCGGAGGCGTTCCGGTCGCTCGGTGCGCGTCGGATCCTCCTGCACGGCGAGGGGCGGCTCGTCGGCACCGTCCTCAACGAGGTGTCGCGGGCCTGCGCGCGCTACGGAGGGCGGATGTGGCATTCCCCCTCCTGGGACGTCGACGTCGACGTGGTGTTCGCCCTACGCGATGCCGACGAGCTGCCCAACCCGTCGGTGGAGGCGGCGCGTGCCGCCGCAGAGGCAGCGCTGGTCGAGTGGGGTGACGGTGGGGCGCTCGGCGACGAGGGTTTCGTGTTGGCGCGGGCCGGTGACGTGACCGCGGTGCTGGCCGACGCGCCCGCCGGCCTGCTGTACGGGCTCTTCCACGTGGTGCGGCTCTGCGCGGCGGCCTTCGACCCGACCCGCCCGCCGGAGCGGCACCGGCCGGCGCTGCGCCGACGAATGCTGAACCACTGGGACAACGTGGCCGTGCACCCGGTGATGGGCCAGGTCGAACGGGGGTACGCGGGCGGCTCGATCTTCTGGCGGGACGGCCGTCCGCGCGGCGACCTGGCCCGGGTGCGGGAGTACGGGCGGTTGCTGGCCGCGTGCGGGGTCAACGCGATCTCGGTGAACAACGTCAACGTGTCGCGGACGGAGGCGTTGCTGCTCACCGACCGGCTCGGCGACGTTGCCGAGATCGCGGACGCGCTGCGCCCGTACGGCATTCGGGTGCACCTGTCGGTCAGCTTCGCCGCCCCCGTGCTCCTGGGTGGCCTGCCGACCGCCGACCCGCTGGACGAGAGCGTGCGGGTCTGGTGGGCCGCGGTCACCTGGCGGGTGTACGACCGCATCCCGGATTTCGGCGGTTTTGTGGTGAAGGCCGACTCGGAGGGGCAACCCGGCCCGTTCGCCTACGGCCACGACCACGCCGACGGGGCGAACGTCCTGGCCGCGGCGCTCGCCCCGTACGGGGGAGTGGTGCACTGGCGGGCGTTCGTCTACAACCACCACCAGGACTGGCGGGACCGGTCCACCGACCGGGCGCGGGCCGCGTACGACCACTTCGCCCCGCTGGACGGGCGGTTCCGCACCAACGTGGTCGTCCAGGTGAAGTTCGGCCCGGTGGACTTCCAGCCGCGCGAGCCGGTCTCACCGGTGCTCGCCGCAATGCCGGCGACCCGGCTGGCGGTGGAGTTGCAGGTCACGCAGGAGTACACGGGTCAACAGCGGCATGTCTGCCACCTCGGCCCGTGCTGGAGTGAGGTGCTGCGCTTCGCCCCCTGGGGGCCGGGCGGGCGGACGATCGCCGACGTGGTCACGGGAGAGGCGGCGGCGGGCGGCGGGATGGTCGCCGTCGCCAACGTCGGCGACGACCTCTTCTGGACCGGGCATCCGTTGGCGCAGGCCAACCTGTACACGTTCGGCCGGCTGGCCTGGGACCCTCGGCAGGACCCGACGGCGATCCTCGACGAGTGGATCACGCTGACCTTTCCGCCGTCGGCGACCGCCGACGCGGAGCTGGTGCGGCGGACCCTGCACGAGATCATGGACGATTCGTGGCGTACCTACGAGCGCTACACCGCCCCGCTGGGCGTCGGTTTCATGGTCAACCCCGGCAACCACTATGGCCCCGGCGTCGACGGGTACGAGTACACGCGCTGGGGCACCTACCACTTCGCCGACCGCGACGGCGTCGGCGTGGACCGCAGCCGCGCCTCGGGGACCGGCTTTGCCGGCCAGTACCCGCCGTACTGGGCGCAGGTGTACGAGTCACCCGAGACCTGCCCCGACGAGTTGCTGCTCTTCTTCCACCACGTGCCGTACGGGCATGTGCTGCACAGCGGCTCGACAGTCATCCAGCACATCTACGACACCCACTTCGCTGGGGTCGAGGAGGTGACGGCGATGCGACGGCGGTGGCAGACGTTGAACGGCATGATCGACCCGAGCGTGTACGAACGGGTCGCCGAACGCCTGGAGGAGCAGGTGCGCTGCGCCACCGAGTGGCGCGACCAGATCAACACGTACTTCTTCCGCAAGTCCGGGGTGCCGGACGAGCGCGGGCGGACCATCTACTGAGCGGTCCGCTGGTTCCGAAAACGTCCCGATAATTTCTCGCCGGCTATCGCCGCTGACGATGCCGGTCGATACCCATTGCCGCGCAGGTGACGCCGGATCCGTTGCGGCGAAAGGTTTCCGGAAGTCTTGACAATCGAGCAGACTCGATCGAAGCTGACATGGTCACGCGAGCCGCGGTCAAGGTCGGGCGAAGGGCAGTCCTCGACTTAAGTCCCCTTCCACGCGCCTTTTTCGCTAGGGATCGCGACGATGACACTGAAGACACGGACGCTTGGCGTCCTCCTGGCGGCCGTGACGGTGGCCGCCGCCGCGTTGACGTTCGCCGCACCCGCGTCGGCGGCGACGCTCACGCAGGTGACCAACTTCGGCACCAACCCCACCAACCTGCAGATGCACCTGTACGTCCCGGACCGGGTGGCGACCCGACCGGCGGTCCTGCTGGCGATGCACTACTGCACCGGGACCGGCCCCGCGTTCTACTCGGGCACCCAGTACGCGTCCCTCGCCGACCGGTACGGGTTCATCGTGATCTACCCGTCGGCGACCCGCAGCAGCAAGTGCTGGGACGTCTACTCGCCCCAGGCGTTACGCCGTGGCGGCGGCAGCGACCCGGTCGGGCTCATGTCCATGGTCGACTACGTGAAGCAGCGGTACTCCGCCGACCCGGCGCGGATCTTCGCCACCGGCACCTCGTCCGGGGCCATGATGACGAACGTCATGCTGGGTGACTACCCGGACGTCTTCGCGGCGGGCGCGTCGTTCGCCGGGGTGCCGTTCGCCTGTTTCGCCACCGGTGGCACCTCCGAGTGGAACAGTCAGTGTGCGAACGGGCAACTCATCCGGACCGCGCAGCAGTGGGGCGACCTGGTCCGGGAGGCGTACCCCGGCTACAGCGGCCAACGGCCCCGGATGCAGATCTGGCACGGCACCAACGACGAGACGCTGCGCTACCCGAACTTCGGTGAGCAGGTCAAGCAGTGGACCAACGTGCACGGGTTGAGCCAGACCCCGACGTACACCGACTCCCCGCAGTCCGGCTACACCCGCACCCGCTACGGCAGCAGCGGTCCGATGGCGCCGGTCGAGGCGATCAGCATGCAGGGCGTCACGCACAACGTGCCGGTCGACGCCGCGCAGGTGATCCGCTTCTTCGGGCTGGACGGCACCACGCCCCCGACGACCCCGCCGCCGACCACCCCGCCGCCGACCACCCCGCCCCCGACCACGCCGCCCCCGACGGATCCACCGCCGACGACTCCGCCGCCGGGCGGGGGCGCCTGTCGGGTCGGCTACACCGTCAACGCCTGGAACAACGGTCTCACCGCCAGCGTGACCATCACCAACACCTCGGCCACCGCCGTGAACGGCTGGGCGCTGACCTTCACGCTGCCCACCGGGCAACGCATCACCAACGGCTGGAACGCCCAGTACGCCCCGACGAGCGGCGCGGTGACCGCCAGCAACGTCTCCTACAACGGCACCATCGCCCCGAACGCGTCGGTCGCGATCGGCTTCCAGGCCACGCATGAGGGCGGCACCGGCACACCGCCGTCGTTCGCCCTCAACGGCGCCGCCTGTTCGGTGTCCTGATGTCCCTTCCCACCCCACCACCTCAAAGGAGAGTCGCACGATGAGAAACACGAGATGGAAGGCGGCATCGAGAGCCGCGATCGCGGTGACCGGCGCGGGCGCCCTCGTCGCCGGTATGGCGTTGTTCCTGACGGCGCCGGCCGCCGCCGGGACGACGCTCGGCGCGTCGGCCGCCGAGAAGGGTCGGTACTTCGGTACGGCGGTGGCCGGATTCAAGCTCTCCGACAACACGTACACCACGATCTTGAACCGTGAGTTCAACATGGTGACGGCCGAGAACGAAATGAAGATGAACGCCACCGAGCCGCAGCAGGGCCGGTTCAGCTTCTCGGCGGCGGACCAGATCGTCAACCACGCGCGCAGCCGTGGGATGAGCGTGCGGGGTCACACGCTGGCGTGGCACTCGCAGCAGCCCGGCTGGATGGAGAGCATGAGCGGCAGCGCGCTGCGGCAGGCGATGCTCAACCACGTGACCCAGGTGGCCACCTACTACCGGGGCAAGATCCACTCGTGGGATGTGGTGAACGAGGCGTTCGCGGACGGTAGTTCGGGTGCCCGTCGGGACTCGAACCTCCAGCGCACCGGCAACGACTGGATCGAAGCGGCGTTCCGGGCCGCCGACGCGGCGGACCCGAACGCGAAGCTCTGCTACAACGACTACAACACCGACAACTGGACGCACGCGAAGACCCAGGCCGTCTACAACATGGTGCGGGACTTCAAGTCCCGTGGCGTGCCGATCGACTGCGTGGGCTTCCAGTCGCACTTCAACAACGACTCGCCGTACGTGAGCAACTACCGCACCACGCTGTCGAGCTTCGCCGCACTCGGTGTGGACGTCCAGATCACCGAGTTGGACATCGAGGGCGCGTCGGCGAACACCTACCGCAGCGTCGTCGAGGACTGCCTGGCCGTGGCGCGGTGCAACGGCATCACCGTCTGGGGCATTCGGGACAGCGACTCCTGGCGGTCCTACCAGAACCCGCTGCTGTTCGACGGCAACGGTCAGAAGAAGGCGGCGTACAACGCGGTCCTCACCGCGTTGAACAACGGCACCACGCCGACCGACCCGCCCACCGACCCGCCGACGGACCCGCCGACCGACCCGCCCACGAACCCGCCGGGCACGGGTGGCTGCACGGCGACGGTGTCGGTGAACCAGTGGACGGGTGGCTTCGTGGCGAACGTCCGGGTGACGGCCGGCTCGTCGGCCCTCAACGGCTGGACGGTGACGATCGCGCTGCCGTCCGGCGCGACGGTCACCAACGCGTGGAGTGCCGACCGCAGCGGTAACACCGGCACGACGAACTGGCGCAACGTGTCCTACAACGGCCAGGTCGGCGCCGGACAGTCCACCGAGTTCGGTTTCCAGGCCAACGGCACCGCCGGCAGCCTGAGCCCCACCTGCGCGGCAGGCTGACAGCCACGCCGGTGCGGAGGGAGCGCACAGCCCTCCGCACCGGCCCCGGCCCGGATCGCGCCGGTACGGAGGTCAGCTCCGGCAGATCCTCGTGTTCGGCTGGAGGTCCAGCTTGCTGAACAGGACGTCGGATCCGCCGATGCCGGCCTTGGCCCCGATCGGCGCGACGTTGACCAGATCCAGGAACGCGTTGATCACCTTCACCAGGCCGGCGGGGATGGAGTAGCCGACGCCGTAGTCCAGGTACAGACCGAGCTGGGTGCTGCGGCACACCGTGATCGGTGACCCCAGGGCCGAGCCGACGGTCAGCCCGACCGACGTGGTGACCGTGGCGTACAGGCCGGCGGTGAATCCGAGCGCACCCAGCCCGGCCCGGAAAGCCGCCTGATAGTGCACGATGATTCCATTCACGCCGACCGACGGCCCGGTGATCGAGTCGGTGATGCTGTTGCGGAGGGTGAGGCTCCAGGGCTCCGTGGCACCGAACGCGCCGTTGGCGTAGCCGAACCCGAGGGAGCCACCCAGGGACCACTCGCCGGCCGCCTTGATGTTGCCGTCCTTGGCGCTGAACGCCGTCTGCACCCCGATGAGCTGGCTGGCGGTGACGGCGAACGGCACCCCGAGGATCTGATCCACGGGCACGCTGAAGTCCAGCGGGATCGGGATGCGCTTGTTGATGTTGTGGCCCCGGTCGGTGGCTCCGGCGATCTCGATTCGCAGCCCGGCCACTCCGCTGATCTCCAGCTCCGCCCGCTGGACCGTGGCACCGCGGATTTCCAGGTGGAACCGGGCCGTCGGCTTCTTCATCAGCAACGTCGCCGTGCCGGAGATGCGGATCCCGCCGCCGTCGTAGGTGAAGTGCGCGCCCACTCCGCGTGCGCAGCAGATCGGGGTGACCGCGAACCCGGCGCCCCCGGCACCCCCGCCACCTCCGGCACCCCCGGCCTCGGCGTCGTACTCGGCCCAGAAGGGGGTGCCCCCGTCGTACCGGGTCGGGCTCTCCAGGGAGACCGGGCCGTCACTGGCGAAGGTTCCGTCCCGGATCACCTGGGTGATGTCCACCGGCCCGAGGGTCACCGCCAGGTCGTCGCCGTCGGAGCGGACGTCGAGGACCCGCCCGACCGCCCGCCCGGTCAGGAACATGACCTTTCCCCGGGCGAGTTTGTCGGCGCCACTGGCACCGGGATCGATTCGCCAGGTCAGCGCGTCCTCGGAGAGCCCGCGCACCGACCCGCCCCCGCCGCCCACGAACACCACGTCCGGTTGGTAGGTCACCTCCGGGTCGGACGCGGGCGCCACCCCGTACCGCTGGTCCCCGCCGTCGGCCGGCGGGCGGGGCGGCTTCGGGTCGGCGGCACCCGACGAGCAGCCGGTGAGGAGCAACAGGGTCACGGTGAGCAGCGCGGCCACCGCCGGGTGACGCCTCCGGCCGCGTGCCGCCACGTCGCCTCCCTCGCCGTTCAGAGACGGCCGGCGGCGGTGCGGGCCGCGGTTTCCAGAGCCTTGCGGTACGTCGCCGGGTCGTCGGTGCGGACCAACCGGACGCAGGCCCACACGCCACCCTTGCTGACGAAGACCGTGCCGTCCTCGGCGTACGCCTCATCACCCGCCCCGCTGATCGGGGTCAGCTTGTGCCCGAGTTCCCGGTCGATGTCGAGAAACTTCTTCGCGCCGTCGCCGACGTACACCTCGACCTGCGCGGTCGGCCCGGTCACCGGCCCGGTGTAGGTGCAGCTGTCCCGATTCTCCGGCTTCTCCAGCGGGTCCTGCAGCGGGGTGCCGGCCAGCTTCTCGGCTTCGTCCTTGGTCACCAGGGTGCAGGCGTCGACCTTCACCGCGGCCGGGGGAGCCTCCGTCGACGGCGTCGGCTCCGGCTCGCCGGCGGGTGTCGCCGCCACGCTCGGCCCCGCGCCGGCCGCCGGGGCGCCGCCGTCATCATCCTTACCGCCGATCAGGCCGCAGCCGCCGAGCGCGGTGAGCGTCGACACGGCGGCCACGGTGGCCAGGAACTGGACACGTCGCCGTTGGACGGTTCCGAGGTGCGTCATCGTGGCTCCATTTCGTCCGTGGGGTCGACCGGTCGAGGGGTTTCGCATCACAGGGGAAGGGCGTCGAGCACCTTGCGCAGCGTCGGCTCGTACCCCCCGGCGCTGGCACCGATCGCCTCGAAGCTGCTGAGCGTCACGGTGTAGCTGCCCTTGTCGCCGATGACGACGGCCTCGCCCGCGATGTCCTTGACCGCCAGGTACGCCTTGCGACCCTTGTCGACGTCCTTCACCTCGCGGTAGGTCTGCGTGGCCTGCTCGCGCTGGTAGTCGTAAGTGCTCTCACCGGCGAGCGGGGAGGCGGTGGTGATGGTGAGCGAGGCGACGCCGTTGCCGTCGCCGAACAGGCAGTTGCCCTGGTCCTGCATCGGTTGACCGACGAGGTCGGAGACCTTGTCGGCGGTGAACGGGCACGCGGGCCGGGAGACATTCGGCAGGTCACCGCCAGCGTCAGTGTCCGCGTCGGCGTCCGCGTCGACCCCGACCCCGGCGGCGGGGGCACTGCCGCCGGTGTCGTCCGGGCCGCAGGCGACGAGCGGGAACAGCAGCAGCGAGCACCACAGGGGTGCGATCAGTCGGCGCACAGTCATGCTTCCTTCACCTGTCGTGGAACATCCGAAATGGTGGGGCTGGCCTGCGGCGGATGGATCCACCGGGCCGGGATCAGCCGGTCGACCCGCCATGCGCTGATGGCGGCGGCCTCGGCCACCACCTCCGCGTTGGGACCTTCGACCAGCGCGATCACGACATCGTCGGTGGGCAACCGGATGGTGGCGACCAGCCGGCAGCCCAGGGTGGTGATCAGCGGTGCCGCCGTGCCCGCGTCGGCGGAGCAGTAGTACTGCTCCAGGACGAACAGGTGGTTGGCCATGACCTGACGCTAGGACGCTTCGGGCGGCGAGGAATCGGGCGTTTCCCTATGTTTGCGCGTCTGCCCTGGTCATCGCCGCACCCAGCTCCGCGCGGGTGGAGATGCCGAGCTTGCGGTAAACCCGAGCGAGGTTGGCCTCGACGGTCTTCGGGCTGACGAACAGCTCGTCGGCGATGGCCCGGTTGGTCCGGCCGCGCGCCGCCAGCCGCGCCACTCGATCCTCGGTGGGGGTGAGATGCCCCTGTGTCGGTGCCCGGCCGCCGACGCGAGCCAGCTCGGCCCGGGCGCGCTCGGCGAACACCGCCGCGCCGATCGCGGTGAACTCCGCCACCGCCGCCTCCAGCGCCTGCCGGGCCGGCAACTTGCGGCGGGACCGCCGGTGCACCATCCCCGCCACGAACAGGCAGCGCGCGCGGTCCAGCGGCAGCACATCCGGCGGTACGGCGTCCCGCGCCGTCGTCAACGCGTCGAGCGCCGGCCCGGGGTCCCGGCCGGTGGCGCTGTCCAGCAGCACCCGAGCCCGAGCGGTGCCCAGGATCGTCCAGGGTCGGGGCAGCCGGCGGTGTCGGTCGTACAGGCGCTCCAGCACGGCCCCCGCCCGGTCGAGGTCGCCGGCCCCGATGCACGCCTCGATCCAGTCCGGTTCGAAGCGCATCGACAGGGGCTCCACCAGACCCCTCGCGTCGATCGTCGCGGCCAGCGCCGTGTACGCGGCGGCGGCCTCCGCCATCCGACCGGCCGACAGGGCCACGAACCCGGCCAACTGCTGGTGGATGCGTCGGCACCAGTCGTCGTCCAGATCCTCGGCGAGCCGCAGGCCGGACTCGGCCACCCGGGTCGCCTCGGACAGCCGGCCCCGATGGGCATCGAGCAGGGCGGCCAGCCAGGTCTCGGCGACCAGGCCACTGCCGAGTTGGTCACCGAGATCCCGGGCGGCGGCGATGTGCTGTGCGGCGTCGTCCCACCGCCCGGCCAGCAACTCGGCCTCGCCCAGGTGCGTGAGCAACTCGTGTTGCAGGGGCTCGTCTCCGCGGGCCTCCGCCCGAGCGAGCATCTGGTGCAGCCGAATACGGGCCCGCTCCGCGTCGTCCATCGACTTCCACCAGATCGCGGGCACCGTGCTCGCCAGCCACGACGGTTTGTCGCTCTCCAGGGTGAGAGCCCGCTCCAACAGGTCGGTACGCGGTGCCCGGCCGAGGCGTACCTCCTGAAAGAAGAGCAAAACCAGCGCGGCCGCGAGCAGGTCGTGTTCGTCGTCGCGGCCGTCCAACAGCGCGGCGGCGGCCTCGGCGTGCGCCCGCGCCGACTCGGTGTGATCGTCGAAGACGGCCAGGTGGGCGTGGACGCGGCCGGCCAGGGCCGAGCCGGGCCGGACCGCCGCCAGCGCGCGGGTGCCGAAATCCACAGCCGCCTGGCCGGCCTCGCCGCTGGACCACGCGACGATGGCGCGCAGCAGCAACGACTCGGCCCGTAGGTCGCCGGTGAAATCGGCCGCGACCGCCTCGGCCGCCTGCCGGGCCGCCGGGAGGTCACCGCTGTCGAGTCGGCAGCGCGCCGCCGCCAGCCGCCGCCGGCCCAGCCGTACCTGGTCCTCGACCGGGGTGAGCTGGCTGGCGCGCTCGTGTAGATCTGCGGCGAGGTCGGGCGCGCCCCGGCTGTGCCACCGGTCGGCCGCGGCGGCGAGGGTCTCCGCGACCAGCGGGTCGGGTGCGGTCGTGCAGAGCGCCAGGTGCCGGGCTTGTTCGTCCGGGTCGGCCACCAGATCGGCCAGTCGGCGGTGCAGGCGGCGGCGGACCCCCGGCGGGATGCCGGCCCGTACGGCGGCGGCGTGCACCGGGTGGGTGAACCGCACGCCCGTCGGTGTCACGACGATCAGCCCGGCCTCCTCGGGCGCGTCCAGCGCGGCGGCGGGCACCCCGGCCGCGGACAGGTCGACCAGCGTGGGCACGGTCAGCAGCGCGGCCAGTCGTACCGCGTCGCGGCTGGCCGGCGGCAGCCCGGCGACAACGTCCGCGAGCAGGTGGTGCATGGACGCGGCCACCGGCAGGTCGTCGCCGGGCGAGGGGTGGCGCGGCAGACGCTGCATGGCGCGAACCACTTCGATGGTGAGCAGCGGATTGCCCCCGGCCTCCCGGACCACCCGCACCAGCATCGGTCGGGTGAGCGTGACGCCGAGCTGATCGCGTAGGACGTGGTGCAGTGCGCCGACGTCGAGTGGCGGCAGCTCCACCCGGTCGAGTCGGCTGCCGTGGCGGGCCTCGTCGAGCCCGAGTGGCACGTCCTCGGGGTCGCCCTGACCGCGTCGGCGACTCACCAGCACGCTCAGGCCCGCCACCCGGCGCAGCGCGTACCGCAACGCGCGCTCGCTCGGCCGGTCCAACCACGGAGCGTCGTCCACGGCAACCAGCGTCCTCGGGTGCGGGCCCGTCGCGGCGGCTTCCAGCAGTGAACGGGTCGCCGCCCCGACCACCCGAACGTCGACGGCCTCCCGGACGTCACCGGAGAGGAGCACGACCTCGGCCGCGGCCCGCTGCGGCTCGGGCAGCGCGGCGACCCGGTCGGCGAGCGGGCGCAGCAGGTCGGCCAGGGCGGCGTAGGGAAGCTCCGCCTCGGCCTCGGTGGGCGCGCAGCTGAGCACCAGCCAACCCGCCTGTGTGGCGTGCGCGACCAGCGCCCGCCAGAGTTCGGATTTGCCGATGCCGGCCGGCCCCTCCACCAGCACCGGCGCGGATCGGCCCAGTTGCTGCCAGGCCCGGTCGAACACCTCGTCCCGCCCGACGATGGCGCGTCGCATGGGGGAATTCTGGCATTGGAGACGGTCGCCGGGGCATCCCGCCAATGGGTGATCGGGGATGGCCCGCCGGCCTGGCTACACCCGCGACGACCTGTTCCGGGTGGCGTCGATCCTGCGCGCGAAACAGGCCGGCCTGTCGCTGCCGGACATCCGGGCGTTCCTCGCCGCGGGCGACCCAGCCGTCCGCAAGGACGTGCTGCGCCGCAACCACGGCGCGTTGCGGGCCAGGATGGCCGCGCTGCAGTCGGCGCTCGACCTGCTGGAGGCCGGGCTGAACTGCTCACACGAAGACGTCTCGACCTGCCCGAACTACCGCACCCGGTTGGCGGAGCTGGTGGAGGTCGGGGGCAGTGGCTAGCCGTCGAGGCGGGTGATGTTGCGGATCTTGTTGGACGCGTCCAGGGCGGCCACCTTGTACGCCTCCGCCAGCGTCGGATAGTTGAACACCGCGTCGACCAGATAGTCGATCGTGCCGCCGCAGCCGATCACGGCCTGCCCGATGTGGACGATCTCGGTGGCGGCGGTGCCGAACACGTGCACCCCGAGCAGCCGGCCGTCGTCGGGGGAGACGAGCAGCTTCAACATGCCGTACGAGTCGCCCACGATCTGGCCCCGGGCCAGCTCGCGGTAGCGGGCGATGCCCACCTCGAACGGCGTTGAGCTCTCGGTGAGCTGCGCCTCGGTCTGCCCGACGAAGCTGATCTCCGGAATCGTGTAGATGCCGATCGGTTGCAGGCCGTGCATCTCCCGGATCGGTTCGCCGCAGGCGTGTTGCGCGGCCAACCGGCCCTGCTCCATCGAGGTGGACGCGAGCGCGGGAAAGCCGATCACGTCGCCGACGGCGTAGATGTTCTCCACCGAGGTGCGGTAGTTGGCGTCCACCGCGATCCGGCCCCGTCGGTCCGCCTCCAGCCCGGCCGCCTCCAGCGCCAGGTCGTCGGTCTGGCCCTGCCGTCCGGCCGAGTACATCACCGTGTCCGCGACGATCTTCTTGCCACTCTTGAGGATGCACAGCGCCGCCGTCCGGTGCTTCTCCACGGCGGCGACCTCCTCACCGAAGCGGAACGCCACGGACAGGTCGCGCAGGTGGTACTTGAGTGACTCGACGACCTCGTCGTCGCAGAACTCCAGCATCCGGTCGCGGCGTTCCACCACCGTCACCTTCGTGCCGAGCGCGGCGAACATCGAGGCGTACTCCATGCCGATCACGCCGGCGCCGACCACCACCATGCTGCGGGGTACGGCCTGGAGGTTGATGACGCCGTCGGAGTCCACGATCGTCCGGTCGTCGAAGTCGACGCTGTCCGGGCGCGCGGGACGGGTGCCCGCGGCGATGACGATCTTGTCGAAGGTCACCTTGGACTCGCGGCCGGAGCCACCGTCGACCCAGATCGAGTGCGGGTCGGCGAAGCGGCCGGTGCCGGTGATCATCGAGACCCGGTTGCGGGCAAGTTGGTTGCGGATGACGTCGGTCTGTCGGGTGATGACGTGCTGGGTCCGGGCGGCCAGGTCGCTGACCGTGATCTCCTCCTTGACCCGGTAGCTGCTGCCGTACAGGTCCCGCTGGCTCAGGCCGGTGAGGTAGAGCACGGCCTCCCGCAGGGTCTTGGAGGGAACGGTGCCGGTGTTGATGCACACCCCACCGATCATGTCGCGACGGTCCACGATGCCCACCCGCCGGCCAAGCTTGGCGGCGGCGATCGCGGCCTTCTGACCACTGGGTCCGGAGCCCAGCACCACCAGGTCGTAGTCATACACGATCGTTAGCGTCGCAAGATGTCGCGGCGCGCGCCAGCCTTCGTAGGTGAGTGTTACTCGTCTGCCACCACGCAGCTGGGCGGTGGCCGCAGCATGGTCCCGTCAGCCGACGAGGCGGCGCTCCCAGGCCCAGGCGGCGATCTCGACCCGGTTGCGGGCCTTGAGCTTCATCTGCACGCTCGCCAGGTGGGTCTTGACCGTGCCCACGGCGATGAAGAGTTGGGTGGCGATCTCGGCGTTGGTCAGCCCTCGGGCGACGAGCTTCACGACGTCGAGTTCGCGTGGAGACAGGCCGCTGTCATCGCGCGCCGGTGCGGGTGAGCTGAGGTGCTCCAACAGCCGTACCGTGATCGACGGGCTGATCAGCGCGTCACCGGACACGGCCGCGCGGACCGCCTCCACCAGCAGGGCCGGTCCGGAGTCCTTCAGCAGAAAGCCGCACGCGCCGTTGGCGAGCGCGGTGTGCACGTACTCGTCGAGGTCGAAGGTGGTCACGACGACCACCCGGATCGGGTCGGCGACGCCCGGCCCGGCGAGCAGCCGCAGGGCCTCAAGGCCGTCGAGGCGGGGCATCCGGATGTCCAGCAGCACCACGTCCGGGCGCAGCCGTCGGGCCAACTCGACGGCCTGCACCCCGTCGGCGGCCTCGCCGACCACCGCCATGTCCGACTGGGCCCCGATGATCATGCCGAAGCCGGTCCGGACCATGGCCTGGTCGTCGGCGATCAGCACCCGGATCATCGGGCCACCCGCAGCGGGAACGCCGCGTCGAGTACCCAGCCACCGGCGACGCCGGGCCCGGCGGTGATCGTGCCGCCGAGGGCGCGTACCCGCTCGGTGAGGCCGATCAGGCCGAAGCCGTGCCCCCGGGCCGGCGCGGTGCGCGGCGACGCGCCGTCGTCGGCGACCCGGATCAGCAACCAGTCCGGGGTACGCCGCACGGCCACGTCGACGGTGCGCGCGTCCGGCGCGTGCTGCCGCGTGTTGGTCAGCCCCTCCATCACCACCCGGTACGCCGACGTCGAGACCTCCACCGGTAGCCCGAACAGGTCACCGTCGACGTGCAGTCGGGCCGGCGCGTTCGCCGTGCCGTTGAACCCGCTCAGCAGCGGCGCCAGTTCGGTCACCCCGGCCAGCGGTGCCAGCGGCGCGTCCGGTGGGGCATCCGGGTTGCGGAGGATCCCGACCATCCGTCGCATCGAGGCCATCGTCTCCGCGCCGGCCCGCTCGATCTGCTCCAGGGCGGTGATCACCCGCTGCGGGTCCTGCTCGGCGACGAACCGGGCACCCTGTGCCTGCACCACGATGCCGGTGACGTGGTGGGCGATGAAGTCGTGCAGGTCCCGGGCGAACTCCGCGCGCTGCTCGGCGCGCACCAGGGCGATGGCCCGGTCCCGGCCGGCGGCCATGACCCGCAGGTAGAGGCCCACCGCGGCGGCTCCCGCCGCGGCGAGCACCTGGAGCAGACCGAAGATCACCAGGAGGCTCTCGGCACCGGAACGCAGCGGCAACGTGGCGACGGCGAGCCCGGCGGCCACCGCCGCCGCCGGGGCGAGCCGGGGCGCACCCCAGCGCGCCACCACGAAGACCACCCCGATCAACCCGGCCGACTCGGCGAGCCCCCAACTGCCGCCGCCGAGCACGTAGCGGCCGCCAGGGAGGACCAGGATCGCCGCGGTCACGGCCAGTGACGTCGAGGCGAGCGCCAACGCGGCCAGCGGCAGCCGACGGGAGCCCAGCCGGTGCACCGGCAGCCAGAGCGGCACCGTCGCCACCGCGAGCCCCACCCGTACCAGCAGGATCACGAGATCGGCCATGCTCTGGGGCCGGCTGAACCGCAGGTCGAAGAGGGCGAGCAGGCCGATGGCCACCAGCCCGGCGGCCTGGGCCAGGCGGACCCACCACTGTCGAAGATCCGGCGTGCTCATGGTGACCCAGCGTAGCCAGTCGGACGGAGGTGGCGGATCGGCCAAAAGGCAGACCCGGCACCGGGGATACCCCACTGGGGGTCGATGCGCCATCCGCCGGCGTGGGCGAGGCTTTCCCCGTCACCACGCAGCCACTGGAGGAACGATGACAACCCACGCCCCACCGGAGACCAGCCACGCCGCGGTCGCCGCGGTCGACCTGGTGAAGGTGTACGGCAGCGGTGACACCGCCGTCCGTGCCCTGGACGGGGTCTCGGTCGCCTTCGGCCGGGCCGAGTTCACCGCGATCATGGGCTCGTCCGGGTCCGGCAAGTCGACCCTGATGCACTGCCTCGCCGGCCTCGACACCGCCACCTCCGGCCGCGTCCTGCTCGGTGGCACGGAGCTGACCGGCCAGTCGGACCGGACGCTGACCCGGGTACGCCGGGAGCGGATCGGGTTCGTCTTCCAGTCCTTCAACCTGCTGCCGCAGCTCACCGCCGCGCAGAACATCACCCTGCCGCTGGACCTCGCCGGTCGACAGCCCGACCCGCAACTCCTCGCTCACCTGGTCCGGGTGCTGGGCCTGCACGACCGCCTGAACCACCGGCCCAGCGAACTGTCCGGCGGCCAGCAGCAGCGAGTCGCGCTCGCCCGGGCACTGGTGGCACGGCCCGAGGTGGTCTTCGCCGACGAGCCGACCGGCAACCTCGACTCCCGCTCCGGCGCGGAGGTGCTCACCATCCTGCGCGACTCGGTACGCGACCTCGGCCAGACCGTCGTCATGGTCACCCACGACCCGATCGCCGCCGCGTACGCCGACCGGGTGGTGCTGCTCGCCGACGGGCGACTGGCCGGCGAGATCGACAAGCCGAACCAGGTGTCGGTCACCGACGCGCTGCGTGAGCTGGCGGTCCACGGATGAGGGCGACCGTGCTGCGTACCCAGACCAGCGCCGTGGCCCGGCGGCCCGGCCGGCTGATCCTGACCGGCCTGGCGATCCTGGTCGCGTCGTTCGTCGTCTTCGGCACCGTGCTGGTGCAGCAGATCACCGAACGGACCGTGCGGGACAACCTCAGCGGCACCCCGGCCGTCACCGACCTGGTGATCGGCAACGTGGACGTCCCGCCACCCACCGTGGCGGACGTGCGGCAGATCCGTGCGGTGCCCGGTGTGGCCGAGGCGGTGGCCCGGGTCGCGACCGGGGTCTCCCTCGGTGAGGGGTACCTCAACCTCCAGTCCGATCCGGGCACCGGCCCGCTGAGCACGGTCCGAGTGATCGAGGGCAGTTACCCGGAGCAGCCCGGCGAGATCGCGATCACGCCGCGCACCGCCGAACGGCTCGGGCTCTCGGTGGGCACCACCACCAGCGGTACGGCCGGCGAACTCACCGCGCCCGCCCCACTCACGGTCACCGCAGTGGTGGCCACCGCCGCCGACGCCGGCTACGACGCGTACGCCCCGGAGAGCGCCGTGATCGACTGGGCGCGCCTGACGGCCGTGGAGCGCGTGGACGTGCGGGTGGCCCCGGGCACCACGGCGGACGTCGTCCGGCAACGGGTGAGCGCGGCGGTCGCCGGTCAACCGATCCGCACCGGCGCCGAGGTGCGTGAGGCCGAGGCCAACGCCGCGGCCGAGCAGGTCGGGAGGCTCTTCGTCCTGGTCGCCATGTTCGTCTCCATCGCGGTCGCCGCGGCGGCGCTGGTGGTCACCTCGACCTTCCGGATCGTCTTCGCCCAACGGATGCGGCAGCTCGCGCTGCTGCGGGCGGTCGGCGCGAGCCGGGGCACCCTGGTGGGTGCCCTGACCGCCGAGGGGGCCCTGACCGGCCTGGTCGCCGGGGTCGTCGGTGTCGCCAGCGCCCTGACCCTCGGGTACGCGTTGCCGGCGATCCTGCGCGCCACCGGCCGCGCGGTCTCCTCGCCGGGTCTGCCACTGACGGCGGCGGTCCTGGTGGTGATCGGCGCGGTCGTGATCACCGTGTTGGCCGTGCTGGCACCGGCGCTCTCCGCCGCCCGGGTCTCCCCGTTGGAGGCGCTGCGCACGTCGAGCACCACCTCCGGCCGGCGCGGCATCGGCGTGCCGCGTCTGGTCTTCGGGCTGCTGCTGGCCGTCGGCGCGACCCTGGCGGCGGCCGCGACGATCAGCCAGCTGCCGAAGCCGGACCAGCAGAGCTACGACCCGACGCTGCCGCTGCTCCTGCTGATCGGGTCCGGCACGTTGGCGTTCTTCGCGCTGGTGGCGCTCGGCCCGCTGCTGGTGCGCCCGGTGCTGGCCGTGGTGGGTTGGCCGCTGCGCCAGCTCGGCCCGCTCGGGAAGATGTCGGTCGGTGGGATCGGCGGGGCGCCGCGTCGGGCCGCCGCGGTTTCCGTCGTGGTCGCACTGGGGGTGACCCTGATCTCCGGGGTGGTCATCGGCGGCGCGTCGTTGCAGATCCTCGCCGACCGTGAGATGGCGCTCTCGGCCCCGAGCGACTTCGAGGTCACCAGCAACGGCGGGACACTGCCGCCGGCGGTGGTGGCCCGGGCCGAGGCGGCCCAGGGCGCGCTGGCCCGGGTGGTGCCGTACCGGAAGATCAACGAGGCCACGCTGCTGCGCGGCGCCGACAAGCTCGGCGACGTCGGATCCGGTTATCCGACCAGCGACCTGGACCTGGCGGCGTTGCCGACCACAGATGACCTGGACGTGGCCCAGGGCACGCTGGCCGATCGTGGACCCGGCCGGATCGTGCTCAACAGCTGGGTCGCGCGGGACACGGGGCTGCGGGTCGGCGACACCGTGGCGCTCGCTGTCGCCACGAGCACCGTCGAGGTGCGGGTGGTCGCGGTCCTGCCCGGTGACGGCCCGCTGCACGCGGGCATCCTCGCCGATCCGGCCGACCTGGACCGGCTCGACGTGTCGGCCGCGTACACCGGTCTGCTCGCCGACGCGGCCGGGGCCGGCGAGGACGGCCGTACCGCTGGCGTGCGGGCGTTGCGGCAGGCGATCGCGGGCAGCGACGGGGTGGGCCTCGCGGTGCTCGCCGACGAGCGGGACCGCAACGACGCGCTGGTCGGCACGCTGGTCTGGATCGCGGTCGGTCTGGTCAGCCTGACCGTGCTGATCGCGGTGGTCGGCGTGGGCTCCACGACCGCGCTCTCGGTGGTGGAGCGGGTCCGCGAGTCCGGGTTGCTCCGGGCGATCGGGCTGTCCCGGGCCGGCCTGCGCACCATGCTGACCGTCGAATCCGGCCTGTACGGGGTGATCGGCGCGACCATCGGCCTGGTGCTCGGCGTTCCGTACGCCTGGTTGGCGGTCCAGACCCTCGGGATCGAGGCGCCGCTGACCGCGCCGCTGCTGCCGCTGGCCGGGCTCTTCGTGGCGCTGGTCGTGCTGACCGCGCTGGCCGGGGTGCTGCCGGCCCGTCGGGCCTCGAAGGTCAGCCCGGTGGTGGCCCTGGGGGTCGATAGCTGAGCCCGGCCGTGGGTGGCGCCACGCAGGTCGGCGCCACCCACGGTGGCCGGGTCAGGTGGGGTTGTTGGCGTGGGTCAGCGTCTCCCAGGCGACGAAGAGGTTGTTGGTGCCGGCCGGACGTTGTTGCAGCGTGAGGGTCTGCGTGTTGGTCATGACGTGGCCCAACCGGTTGCTCATCGCGTTGAAGCCGACCTCGGTGATCGGGCCGAGGCCCCGGGTGAGGCTGCCGCCGCAGAGCCAGGAGGGCGGCGCCTCGCCGAGCTGGTAGCGCGAGTGCAGGCCGAGCGCGTGTCGCAGCCGCTCGCCGACCTGGGGGTAGAGGTCCCGCCCCTGGATCCGGGAGGTCTCCGCGATGTGCGAGATGGCGGAGATCCCGTACCCGGTGTGGACGAAGTCGCGGCAGGTCTCCTGGGCGAGGCCGGCGACGAAGGTGGACTGGCCGTGCCAGTAGCCGATGATCTCCGCGCTGGCGTCCAGGCCACTGCCGGGCATCGTGTACGGCAGCGCGCCATCGCTGGGCAGGTAGACGAAGGCCCGGGCACGGTTGAGGAAGCGGGTGACCGCCGCGTCGTACGCCGCCCGGTCCTCCAGGAAGACCGCGATGCCGACGGCCGCCTCCATCATGGTGAGTTCCCAGTTGCCGTTGCTGTTCGAGCCGTTGCGCACCACCGGCAGGTAGACGTTGCGCAGCATGGTGGCGAAGCGGTTGGCGTTGGGCCAGCTGGTGTACGTGTACTTGATGATCTCGGCAGCGCGGGGCCAGACCGAGGCCGCCCAGCCGGTCTGCAGCGGAGCGTTGCTGCCGGTGTGCGCGGTGATCGTGGCCGACCAGGCGTCCATGATCTGGATCGACTTCTGCGCGTAGCGGGCATCACCGGTGAGGTACCAGGCGAGCGCGTCGGTGTACGCGGCGATCGCGTCCTCACGCTCGTCGGTGCATCCGTTGTTGGGGTTGGAGTAGGAGCCGCACTCGACCACCGAACGGGGAGCCGGGGTACGCGACAGGGACGCGTACCGGCTGCTCATCATCTGGTTGTGGGCCGCCGCCCACGGCTGCGCGCCGGCCTGCACCCGGCCCCGGATGAAGTCGAGCTGACCTCGGCTGACCAGCACGCCGGGGTGGGTGAAGCCACCCGAGGGCGGCGGTGTGGTGCCGCCGGTGGGCAGCGCCCAGGTCTGGTTGGCGGTGCCGGTGCAGCTCCAGATCTGCAACGGGGTGCCGTCGGCCGAGCTGGGGCCGGTCGCGTCGAGGCACTTTCCCGAGGTCGGATTGACGAGTTGCCCGGCACTGGGCGACCACTGTTGCGCCCCGGTGCCGTTGCAGTCGTAGATCTGCACCCGGGTGCCGTTGGTGGTGCCGGCGGCGGCCACGTCGACGCACTTGCCGCCGTACCCGGTGATGGCGCCTGTCGCGGCGGCGATCGCGGGCGTCGCGCCGACGACCAGGCCGGTCGGTACGGCGAGCAGGGCCACGGCGAGCGCGGAGGTCAGTCTGCTGCGGGGGTGGCGGGGAGTGAGCCCGGCCGATCGTCGCGCCATGTGGGGGTCCTTCCGGGCGGGGAAGATAACTGTAAAGTCTATTAATCGTTACAGGGGAACCCATCGATATCAATGTCTGCGGCCCGCCGAGACCTGCATGGACGCGAACCGCCCCCGACGCCGCGCGCGTCGGGGGCCGCTCGTTCAGACGGGTTACCGCAGGCCGGGCACGTCGATCACGATCAGCTCCGTGTCGTCCGCGCGCCCCGGGATCCGACCGTCGTTGCCCGGGAAGTTGTTGTCGTTGGCAACGAGCACCCGGTCGCCACCGAGCGGCAGCACCGACTCGACCGACTGCAGCGGGAACGAGAGGAGCGGGCCGACGCCGTACTCGCCCGGACGGGCCGGGGTGGAGACGCCCTTCGGGTCGGCGATGTACATCAGGTCGACCGCGGTACGGCGGACCAAGTAGCCGTCCGAACCCACCTCGTCCAGGTCGGTGACGACCAGGCGCTTGACCAGCGACTGCTGGCCCATGCCGTTGTCCCGCTCGATCAGCACCAGCCGGTGGCCGTCGATCACCGCCGCGTCTCCGACCAACAGGGACGGGTCGTCCACCCGGAAGGACCAGGTGCGGTTGGTGTACCGGTTGTGCCGTACGTCGAACTCGTAGACGACCCGGCGGCGCTGGTCCGGATCGTTGACCTGGGCGCCCTCAAGGATCGGGTACAGCGTCCAGCCGTCCTCGCTGACCGCCATCGCCTCGAAGCCGTTGCTGGCGCGCAGGGTCGGGGTCTCACCCGGGGCGAGATCCGGAGATTGCGGGGACTTGGTCCCGTCCGGCAGCGGAATCGGTGCCTGGAGCACCTTGCCGGTCTTGTCGGTGCGAACCAGGTACGGCCCGAACTCGTCGCCGATCCACAGGTTGCCGCGCGCGTCGCGGGCCAACGACTCGACGTCGAAGTCCGCGCCGGTCAGCAGTCGCTCACGCGTGTCGCCGTTGACGATCGGGAACGGCACCTTGTGGTCGGGGTCGCGGAAGCTGATGTGCCCCCGAATGGTGACGTCGTGGCTGCGGTAGCGCGGCTCGATCTCGTACGCGCGCAGCAGGAAGTCGGCCGAGTTGGTCTTCGCGCCGAAGCCGTTGTCCGGCATGGCGAGCAGCCGCTTGCCGGTGCGGTCACCCGGCTGGGCCGGGATCACCGCCGAGAAGCCGGGAATGGGCTGGCCCGGGAAGGGCGCGGTGATCCCGTTGACTGGGTTCGTGGCGAGCTGGGTGCCGGAGATCGGGCCCGGCTGGTACGCGGTCGCCGAGATCAGCGCCCGGTCCTTGAGGGTCACCTCGGGCCGCAGCTTCACCGACAGCGAGTACACCCGGGTGGTCTGCGTGGCGCTGCCGTTGTCGTCGGAGATGAGGTACAGCTCGCGGCGACCGCCCGGCAGGTTGCCGCCGAGCGCGGCGCCCTCGATGTTGTCCAGCAACGGGTTGGGCTGCGGACCCTTGGCGATGGCGCCCGACGGCGGGCAGTTGACGATGTCGACCAGCAACTCCTTGCCGAGCCACGCACGCGGGTCGGCCACCGTCGACAGGGACGGCACGGCGGAGACATCCGGTGCACCCGTGGCGGAGACGCGGTAGACCCGCACGATGTGGCCGCCAGTGGGGGCGTTGCCACGCTCCACGGCGAGCAACTGGTCGTCGCCGAGCGCGATCAGCTCGACCAGGTTGAGGGTTGGGTCGGTGCGGTAGGCGTACTGGGCGGTCGGGGTGTAGGCGCCGCCTTCCCGACCCTCGTACCGGAGGATCCGCTGCCGACCGCCGCCTGCGGCGTCGCGGCCGTCCACGGCGAGCGGTGCTTCCATGCCCGCGTAGAGCACCCGGTGGTCCGGGGTGGTGGCCAGCGCCTCGAAGGTCTGGTTGACCGCGGCCTCGCCGGCCGGGGCGACCCGGAACCGGTCCGGGACCGGCAGCGACGCGATCTCGCGGCCGTCGGAGAGGCGGAACCGGCGGATCGACGGCTCTCGCTCCGAGCTGGCCAGGACGGTGGCCCCGCCGCGCTCGGCGACGAGCCCCTCACCGTCGAAGTCCGCGCCCGTGTACGGCGTGCCATCGGGGCGGGTGAGCACGGTGACGTCGCGGACACCGACGTCGACGCCGCGCCGATCGGTCTTCAGGCCCAGCTCGTAGACTCGCGCGGGGGTCGTGCCGATGTTGTCCACCAGCGCCAGTGCGCGCCCCGGACGGGTGAACGCCAACGCGGACAGGCCGGATACCGGGGTGCCGGCGAAGGTGGTCTTGTCGAGGGCGTCGGAGAAGCCGAGCAGCGACGCGTCCGGCGCGCAGCTCGCCTCCGTACCCGGGTGCCCCGGGGTCGGGTGCGCAGGCGCGCCGAGCGCCGGCGCCGCCGCGAGCAGCGAGATCGCCGCCGCGGCGGACGCGACGGCCCGGGCCCTCGTGAAAGTGGTACGCACATTGCCTCCAGCATCAAGTCGGCGGCCGTTACCGCCGGGCAGATGCAATCGGCCGCCGCTCACCACAGTGGAACCCCCACCGGAACGTCGCCTGAACAACCGGTGCACGATCCTGTGGCCCCGTCGACCGGCGTGGTCAGGGATGCATGGTCATGCCCTTGAGTACCTTGTCCACCACGTTGCGCGGGGCGTGCAGCGCCAACCCCACCAGGTCGAGCTTGTCGCGGTCGACCGCCTGCACCGCGGCGCGGTTGTCCCGGTCGTTGCCGGTGGCGAACAGCTCGGACGTGAAGATCGCCAGCCGCAGGCCGCGGGTGAGGGCGCGCGAGTGCGCGCCGACCAACGCCGCCCGATCCCCGGCGAAGACCAGCACCGGCTGGCCGAACATCGGCAGGTAGCGGGTGCCGTCCGCGTCGCGGTACTCCTCGCCGATCAGCTCCGGCAGCGCGTTCGCGATGCCGCTGACCAGGAAGGCGGTGACGTTCAGCCGTTGCCAGCTCGCCAGGTCGTTGCGGAGCAGTACGGCGATCTTGGTGGGAAAACGGATCGGTTCGGTCATGGCGTCGAGCCTGCCCGCCCCGACGCCACCCGGTCTTGTACGTTCTTAGCGTGGCCACCCGCCCGGCCGGCTCGCACGTCAGCGCGTGGCGACCCGCGGTTGCCGGGGTCGCCGAGGTCTTCCACGCCCATTTCGTGGACCACGCCTACCCCCGGCACATCCACGACGTGTGGACGCTGTTGATCGTCGACGACGGCGCGGTCCGCTTCGACCTGGACCGGCACCGACACGGCGCGCTGCGGACGTCGGTCACCCTGCTGCCGCCGTACGTGCCGCACGACGGCAGCTCCGCCACACCGGACGGCTTCCGCAAGCGGGTCCTGTACCTCGACACCTCGGCCCTCGACGCCGAGCTGGTCGGCCGGGCCGTCGACGAACCGGACCTGGCCGATCCGCAGCTGCGCGACCGGATCCACCACCTGCACCAGGCGCTCTCCGCGCCGGGAGACGAGTTCGAGGCCGAGAGCCGCCTCGTGCTCATCCTGGACCGGCTGCGCTGCCAACTCCGCCAGCGCTCACCGGTTGATGGCTGGCCGGCCGGCCGTGGCCTCGCGGTCCGACTCCGGGAACTGCTGGACGCCCGGACCGTCGAGGGCGTCACGCTGCGGGAGGCCGCCGAGCTGCTGCACGCCCACCCGACCCACCTGGTCCGGACGTTCACCCACGTGCACGGGGTGCCACCGCACTCCTACCTGACCGGCCGCCGGGTCGAGCTGGCGCGCCGCCTCCTCCTCGCCGGGCAGCGACCCGTCGACGCCGCCATCGGGGCCGGCTTCTTCGACCAGGCGCACCTGACCCGCCACTTCCGGCGGTACCTGGGCGTCAGCCCGGCGCGCTACCCGGCCCGCACCTGATCACGGTCAGACGAGCTGGCCGCCGATGACCGACAGCAGGCGCAGCTTCTCGTCGCTCGGCGAGCCGGGCACGGCGGTGAACACCAACAGTGTCTGGGACTGGTCCGGGTCGACCAGCGTCTGGCAGTGCAGCTCCAACGCCCCGACCTCCGGGTGCACGAAGTGCTTGGGCGGGCAGTAGCCGGCCGGCACCGGGTGCTCCCGCCACAGCTGGGCGAACTCCGGGCTCCGGGCCAGCAGGTCGTCGACGATCGCGGCGGCCCGCGAGCCGCGCCCGTCGCGGGTGTACGACGCGTGCAGGTGCGCCACGAGCAGGCGACTCTGCGTCCGGTGGTCCTCCGCGGGGTGCAGCTGCCGTGCCGTCGGGTCGGTGAACCAGCGGTGGTGGGCGCTACGCGCCAACCCGGTGTGCCGGGTCTCGTCACCGAGCAGGGCGATGGCCGGTGCGGTCTGCGCCAGGGTCTCGCCGAGGTGGTTCACCACCTGGGCCGGGGTGTCCTGCATCCGGTCGAGGATCCGCATCATGCCCGGGTTCACGTGGTCGGCCCGCATTGCGCGGTGCGGAACGGCGTGCCCGGCGAGCTGGAACAGGTGGTCCCGTTCGGCGATGCTGAGCCGCAGGCCACGGGCCAGCGCGGCGAGCATCTGCTCGGAGGGGTGCGGCCCGCGCTGCTGCTCCAACCGGCTGTAGTAGTCGGTGGACATTCCACTCAACGTGGCGACTTCCTCGCGCCGTAGCCCTCCGATGCGCCGGCGCGGCCCCCGGGGCAACCCGACATCCTCGGGCTGGAGGGCCTCGCGGCGGGTGCGCAGGAAGCTGGCGAGTTGGGCGCGGTCCACGGTGACTCCGATCGGTGGGTGCCGGCGGCTGGCCGGCGCATCGAGTGCAACAGTCGAGCGGTGCGGTGGTGTTCCACCCACCGCACCGCTCGTCGTCGCCGCGGTTGGCGGCCGTCAGCGCTGGATGGACTTGGTCTCCAGGAACTCCTCCAGGCCCATCCGGCCGAACTCGCGGCCGTTGCCGGAGTGCTTGTAGCCGCCGAACGGGGCGAGCGGGTTCCAGTGGCCGGCGTTCACGTCGACCTGGCCCACGCGCAGCCGCCGGGCGACGGCGAGGGCGTGCTCCGGCTCACCGAAGACGCCGCTGGTCAGGCCGTACAGCGTGCCGTTGGCGATGGCCACGGCCTCGTCCTCGTCGGCGTAGGGGATGATCGTCAGCACCGGGCCGAAGATCTCCTCCTGGGCGATCGCGGAGGCCGGGTCGACGTCGGCGAAGATCGTCGGCCGGACGTAGGCCCCGACGGTCAGCCCGGCGGGCCGCTCCGGGCCGCCGACGACGAGCCGGGCACCGTCGGCGATACCGCGCTCGATGTAGCCGAGGACCTTCTGCCGGTGGGTCTCGGACGCCAGCGGGCCGATCCGGGTGGCCTCGTCGCCCGGGTCGCCGACGGTGTACTGCTTCGCCGCCTCGACGGCCAACGCCACGACCTCGTCCTGACGGGCGGCGGGCACCAACATCCGCGGCCACGCGCCGCAGACCTGACCGCCGTTGCTGAACGCCATCATGAGGCCCCGCTCGACCGCGGCGGGCAGGTCGGCGTCGTCGAGGATGATGTTCGCGCCCTTGCCACCCAGCTCCAACGCGACCCGCTTGACGGTCGCCGCGGCCACCGAGGCGATGCGCTGCCCGGCGCGGGTGGAGCCGGTGAACGAGATCATGTCGATGTCCGGGTGGGCGGAGATCGCCTCGCCGACCGTCGCGCCGGTGCCGTACACGACGTTGAAGACACCGGCCGGTACGCCCGCCTCGGCGGCGGTCTCGGCGAGGATGCGCGCGGTCAGCGGGGCGTTCTCGGACGGCTTGAAGACCATCGTGTTACCGGCGAGCAGGGCCGGCGCCAGCTTCGACACGATCTGCTGGAGCGGGAAGTTCCACGGCGTGATCGCGCCGACCACGCCGATCGGCTCGCGGACGATCAGCGAGTTGCCGATCTCCTCGGTCCAGGCGAAGTCGTCGGCCAGGCCGGCGATGGACTCGACCACCGCGGCCGGGAACGCGACCTGCGCGGTCCGGGACATGCTGATCGGCGAGCCCATCTCGGCGGTGATCGCCTGGGCGATCTCCTCGGTGCGGGCGGCGAGGCCGGCGCCGAGGCGGCGCAGCACGTCAGCCCGGTGCTGCGGGGTGGTCGCCGACCAGGCCGCGAAGGCCGCTCGGGCGGCGGCCACCGCGCGGTCGACGTCGGCGGCGGTGCCGGCCGGGGTCTCGGCGACGACCTCGCCGGTGGCCGGGTTCACGACGGGAAGGGTGCCGGCGGAGCCGGTCACGGTCTCGCCACCGATCCAGTGGCCGGTGACGGTGTGAGTGGAAGGTGTCATGGACCGACCGTCGCACCGTGCCGGCACCCCAACCAGGTGCGGTTGATCCAGGGATTCACGATCCCTGGCTGGGGCCCGGGCCGGTCAGAGCGCGAGGACGATCCGGCCGGCGGCGGTGCCGGCGTCCTGCCGGGCCCACGCGTCCGCGACGGCGTCGAACGGCACGATCTCGTGGTCGACGGTGAGCCGGCCGGCCGCCGCGTGCCCGGCCACCACGGCCAGCGCCGCGGCCCGCTCGTCGATCGACAACCCGTTGTTGGTGTAGCCGATCATCCGCAGGGCGCCGCTGCGCAGCACGGCGGACTCGACGGGCGCGGTCGCGCCGGCCGCGCTGCCCAGGTTGACCAGCCGCCCACCCGGGCGCAGTACCCGCAGCGCCGCCGCGGCCGGGACACCGAAGACCGGGTCGAGGACGAGGTCGACCGGCCCGTCGGCGGCGTGCCGCAGCCGGTCGGCCAACGACGCGACATCGTCGTCGGGGAGCAGCGGGATGGCGATGCTGGCACCGAACTGCTCGGCACGGGCCCGCGCCGAGGCCGACCGGGCCACGGCGATGACGCGGCGGGCACCGCCGAGCAGGGCGAGCTGAACGGCGGCCTGGCCGACCACACCCCCGGCCCCGAGCACGACGACCTGTTCGCCGGCCGCCAGGCCGCCGGCGTGGGTCAGCGCCGCGTGTGCGGCGACCGCGGAGAGACCCAGGGCCGCGAGCACTGTCAGCGGTACGTCGGTCGGCAGCGCCACCACGTCGACGGCGGGCACCGCGACCGTGCTCGCCATGCTGCCCTCGACACCGGCCCGCATCCCGGCCGACGTACCGAACCAGACCGCCGAGCCGTCGGTGAGCCGACCGACGCCCTGCACACCCGGCACGTACGGGGTCCTGGGTGGGCCGAAGTAGCTGGTGCCGCTGGCGCAGAGCACGTCCAGCGGGGTGATCGGCACGGCCTCGACGGTGATCGTCACCTCACCGTCGGCCGGCACGGGTGCCGGCCGCTCGGCGATCGTCGGTGCGGCGCCGTAGGTGTGGAGCAGGGCCGCGCGGATCACGTCGCGATGTCCGGGTAGGGCATCGAGAAGTGGGCCAGCCGGGCACCGTAGGACTTCTGGTATTGCAGCGGTTCGGTGTTGTCCCGTTCGAACAGGGCGATGAAGAGGGTCAGGGTGAGGAACGGGTGCGCGCCCAGCTCGAAGAGCTTCACGTGGTCGTGGGTGGCCAACGCCTCGCGCTCCACGTCGTCGAAACGCAGCCAGGTGCTCGCCTCACCGGTGTGGCAGTTCAGCACCGCGTTGGCGCACTCGGCCTCCCACCAGGCGACCAGCTCGCGTGGCTCGGTGCGGTAGCGCTCGACCAGTTCCGGGTCCCGGTCGACCATGAAGAGGAACTTGTTCAGCAGGTATTTGCTCATGCCGTCGGCGCTCCGTCCGGGTACCAGGTGAAGTACGCCTCCATGGTGTGGAACAGGTCGAGGGTGTCGACGTAGTCGGCCTTCGCGCCGGCACCGGCCACACCCATCATCAGCATGAAGTCCATGAAGCCGTGGGTGGCGTTGCCCGGTGAGTGCAGGCTGTCCAGGGTGACCTCGCGCAGGCACTCGTCCAGGTCGCCGTTGGCGATCCACCCGACGGCCCGCTGATCGAACTCGGGGTCCGGGCCGTGAGGGCCGAACTGCCGGGGCCCACCCAGCTCCAGCGAGAGATGGCCGGTGCCGATGACCGCCACCCGCAAATGCGACGGCCACGACTCGACGATCTCTCGGATGCTCTGGCCGAGCTGGACGAAGCGCTTCGGCTGCGGCAGCGGCGGCGCGAAGATGTTCGTGTAGATCGGCACGATCGGCAGGTCGGCCTCGGGCCGCAGCGTGATGATCGGGCAGGTGATGCTGTGGTCGATGCGGAGCTCGTTGCTGAACGCGAGGTCGAACCCGGCGTCGAGCCCGGCCCGCAGGATGTGCCCGGACAGGTCCTCCTGGCCCTTGAGCAGCATCCGGGGCAGCCCGAACTCGCGCTCCTCGTTGTACCAGTTGGCGTCGTAGAAGGGTGCCTTGCCGACCAGGAACTGCGGCATGTTGTCCAGCCAGAGCTGGTGGAAGTGGTCGGATCCGACCATCACCAGCACGTCGGGTCGGGCCCTGGTCAACGTCTCCCGGAAGGCCAGGATCTTGCGGGTCCACTCGTCGGCGAACGGTGGTCGGTCCTCGCCGGTGGCTGTGCTGGCCCGGTAGTAGAAGGGGTGGTGGGTGGAGGCGATGACCGCGACGATGGAGGCCATTCCCACTCCTTTCGGGGGACGGGAAGCGGGGGATCAGGGTTCGTAGACGGCGTTGCGGTCGACGGTGCGGTAGATGTCCATCCCGAGCGGCCGACGGCGCTCCTCGGCGAGGTGCCCGAGCAGCCCCGCCGCGCGGGCCAGCAGCGCGAAACCGCGCAGCATCTCGACGGGGAGCCCGAGGTCGGCCAGGGCCGCGCCGCAGACACCGGCGCCGTTGAGCGGCAGGGTGCGGCCCAGCACCCGCGGGTGGACGCGTCCGATCGCCTTGAACAGCCGCAGGTGCGGGCCGTGCAGGCCCTCCTCGGTCGCGATCCGGATCAGCACGGGCGTGCGCGGGTCCTGCTCCTTGTGCACGGGGTGCCCGAGCCCGGGGACCAGCCGGCGCTCCCGCTTGGCCCGGGTGACCGCGTCGAGCGCCACCGCGTCGTAGTCGGTCACCTCGCCGGCCTGGGCGAGCGTGTCGGCGAGGAACCGTCCACAGTCCTCGGTGACACCGAGGAAGCGCGAGCCGCCACCGAGCAGGCCGGCGGCGAGCGCGCCCTGCAACGACTCGGGCGCGGACAGGTACGTCAGCCGGGCGGCGATGGCCGTCGGGGTGAAGCCGTGGTCGGCGAGTGCCACCAGCACCGCCTCGAAGACCCGTACCTCACCGGAGGTGGGGCGGCGGCCGGCGACCAACCAGTACGCCAGCTCGCCGAAGCCCACCGTGCCCATCAGGTCGGCGGCCAGGTCCTGCCCGAGCAGGGAGATGGTGGTCGGGTCGGACGTGCCGATCCCGGTGGGGAAGCTCAGCTCTTCAGCCACGCGCGGATCTCCTCGCCGTGTTCGTCGAGCCCGGGCGGCGGCAGCTCGTACCGGGCCGGGGTGTCGGAGAAGGTGATGGGGTTGCGGACGCCGGGCACGTCGTCGACGGTGACGACCGGGTCGAGCCCCAGCTCCTGGGCGAGCGCCACACCTCCGTCGATGGTGTTGATCGGCGCGCAGGGGACACCCGCGGCGAGCAGGTCCCGGAACCACTCGTCCTTGGTCCGCTTGGCGAGTCGTTCGACCAGCAGCGGTCGCAGCTGCTCGCGGTTGGCGGTGCGGTCCTGGTTACGGCCGAACCGCGGGTCGTCCGGCAGGCCGGGCAGGTCGAGCACCTGACAGAGCTTGCGGAACTGCCCGTCGTTGCCGGCGATGACGATCAGCTCGCCGTCGGCGGTGGGCAGTGGCTCGTACGGGAAGAGGCTGGGGTGCGCGTTGCCCATCCGGAAGGGGACGGTGCCACCGGCGACGTAGCCGCTGGAGTGGTTGACCAACCCGGACAGCGCCGAGCTGAGCAGGTTGACCTCCACGTGCTGACCTCGTCCGGTCTCCCCGCGATGGTGCAGCGCGGCGAGGATGCCGATGCTCGCGTGCAGCCCGGCCATCACGTCGAAGACGGAGATCCCGGCCCGGTACGGCGACCCGTCCGGGTCGCCGGTGAGGCTCATCAGGCCGGAGATGGCCTGCACCATGAGGTCGTAGCCGGGGAAGTCCTTACCGGCGCCGGTGCCGAAGCCGCTGATGCTCGCGTACACGATCTTTTCGTTGTGGGTGGTGACGGTGCCGTAGTCGAGGCCGAAGCGGGCGAGGCCGCCGGGCCGGAAGTTCTCGATCAGCACGTCGGCGCGGCGGGCCAGCTCCTGCGCGGCGGCCAGGTCGTCGGGTTTCTTGAGGTCCAGGGCCACCGACCGCTTGTTGCGGTTGATGCCGAGATAGTACGTCGAGACCCCGTCGCGGGTGGGTGGCATCCAGGTGCGGGTGTCGTCACCACCGGGACTCTCCACTTTGATCACCTGGGCGCCGAGGTCGGCCAGGAGCATCGTCGCGTACGGCCCGGCGAGGATCCGGGAGAAGTCCGCGACGAGGAGGCCGGCCAGTGGGCCGGTCGACTGTTGCACCATTATTCCGCCCGTCCTGCGGACACCTGTCCGCCGAGACAGCTTGCGATACCGCTCCGGACCTGTCAACGGCGTGTTTCGTCAACGGGACGACGCTCTTGACACGAATCGTGACCGGGACCACACTTGCGCCACTCGGGCTGACCGCACAGCGGACAGGAGTCCGGATTCCCCTCGTACCCCGGAAAGGAATGGGTGGCGATGAGCGCAACCGACCGGCCGGTGGTCTTCCGTAACGGCCTGGTTCTCACCATGGACGACGCGCACACGGTGCTTCCCGGCGCCGACGTGCTGGTCATCGGCGACCGGATCGCGGAGGTCGGCGTCGGCCTCACCGCACCCGACGACGCGTTGGAGATCGACGCCACCGGCGGCATCCTGATGCCCGGCATGGTCGACACCCACCGACACCTGTGGCAGACCGCGATGCGGGGGTACGGCGCCGACTGGACCCTCACGCAGTACTTCGTCTGGTACTACCTCGAGTCGGGCAAGCTGTTCCGGCCCGAGGACGTCTACGCCGGTAACCTGCTCGGCGCGATCGAGGCGATCGACGCGGGCGTCACCACCACCGTCGACTGGTCGCACGGGTTGCAGACGCCCGAGCACGCCGACGCCGCCGTGGACGCCCTGGAGGCGGTCGACGGACGGTTCGTGCTCGCCTACGGCAACATCCAGCAGGGCCCCTGGGAGTGGGCCACCTCGCCGGAGTTCCGGGACTTCCACCGCCGCCGCATCGACGGCGGCAAGCTGGCCGGTTTCCAGTTGGCGTTCGACGTCACCGGCGACCCCACCTTCCCCGAGCGGGCCGCGTTCGAGGTGGCCCGGGAACTGGGCGCGGCGGTGACCACCCACGCCGGGGTGTGGGGCGCGACCAACGACGACGGCATCCGACTGATGCACGAGAACGGGTTCATGACCCCGTCCACCGTCTACGTGCACGCGGCGACGCTCACCCACGACTCGTACAACCGGATCGCCGCGACCGGCGGCTCGGTCTCCGTCTCGACCGAGAGTGAGCAGAGCGCCGGCCAGGGCTACCCGCCCACCTGGCAGCTGCGCCACCACGACATCCCGGTGTCGCTGTCGATGGACACCAGCGTGTGGTGGAGCGGTGACCTCTTCTCCGCCATGCGGACCACGCTCGGCGCGGACCGCTCCCGGGAGCACCTGGAGGCGCACGCCAAGCAGGACACCATCACCCACTGCCACCTGCGCGCCGAGCAGGTCGTCGAGTGGGCCACCCGAGGCGGTGCCCGCGCGCTCGGCATGGACGCCACGATCGGGGCGCTCACCCCCGGCCGGCAGGCCGACGTCGTCCTGATCAAGAACGACGCCTCGCCGGCGATGTTCCCGATCCTGAACCCGCACGGTCACGTCGTCTTCCAGGCCCAGCGTGCCGACGTGCACACCGTGCTGGTGGGAGGCCGGGTCGTGAAGAGCGACGGCCGCCTCGTCGGCGTCGACCTCGCCGCCGCGCGGGCCACGGTGGCTGCGACCATCGACCACCTGCGCGAGGCGATGGGGGAGGAGGAATGGCAGCGGGGCATGAACCCGGACATCCCCGAGACCGCGATCCTGGAGAACCCCTACCAGTACACCGAGTGGGACGCCGGTTCGGCGCAGTGGAAGCATTAAGACATGAGTGACACCGGAAGGGGCGCCGGACCCGACTTCATCGAGGCACTCGCGCGCGGCCTCGACGTCCTGCGCTCCTTCCGTCCCGCCAGCCCGTCGATGACGCTCAGCGAGATCGCCGCCGCCACCGGCCTGGCCCGCCCCACCGTCCGGCGCATCCTCATCACGCTCGAATCGCTCGGCTACGTCCGCGCGGTCGGCCGCGGTCACACCCTCACCCCGCGCGTCCTGGAGCTGGGGATGGTGTACATCAACGCGCTGAACATGTGGGACGTGGCCCGACCGCACATGGAGAAGCTCGTCGCGCAAACCAACGAGTCGACCTCGATGGCCCAGCTCGACGGCAGCGACATCGTCTACGTCGCCCGGGTGGCCGTCCCCAAGATCGTCACTCTGGGCGTCACCATCGGCACCCGCTTCCCGGCCCCCGCGACATCGATGGGCAAGGTGCTGCTCGCGGCCCTCCCACCGGACACGCTGCGGGCCGTGCTCGCCGAGCCCAGCCGCTCCGGCATCACCCCGCGCTGGCAGCCCTCGCCGGGCGACCTCGACGCCGTCCTGCGTGAGGTCCGGGCGAAGGGTTGGGCGCTCGCCGACCAGGACCTGGCTCCCGGAATCCGGTCCGTCGCCACCGGCGTACGCGACGGCGACGGGCGGGTCGTCGCCGCCATCAACGTGACAGTGCACGCCGCCGAGACCTCGCTGGAGACCCTGCGCGAGGAGCACCTTCCCCGGCTGCTACGCGCCGCCGCAGACATCGGGCACGACTGGGCGCTGACCGCCGCCGTGCCGGTGGTCACCGCCTAGCCTCCTCAGGTTGGCCGGGCGCGGTCTGGCGTTTCTTGCCGATCATGGCCTCTCCGGGTCGTCCGGGCCTTTCCGGGTCGTCCGGGCCTTTCGGGGTCGTCCGGGCCTCTCCGGGCCGTTCGGGGCAGCGCCGACACCCGGCCGGATGCCATAGTGCCGCGATGAAGGCAGACCTGCACAGCTACCTGAAGGGCGGCCGCGACTCGCTGCTGTGGAAGCTCGACGGGCTCAGCGAATACGACATTCGGCGTCCACTGACCCGGACCGCAACCAATCTGCTCGGTCTGGTGAAGCACTCGGCGGCCATGGAGATTCTCTACTTCGGCGTCGTGTTCGGGCGGCCGTTCGACCAGGAACTGCCCTGTATCGGCGATGGAGCGGACATCAACGCTGACATGTGGGCGACCGCGGACGAGACCCGCGAGGAGATCGTCGCGCTGTACCGTCGTGCGATCGCCCACGCCGACACCACCATCGAAGTCCTTGCACTGGATGAGATCGGCCGCGTGCCGTGGTGGGGCGATGCCGCAGTCACGTTGCACCACGTCCTGGTGCACGTCATCGCGGAAACACAACGGCACGCAGGCCACGCTGACATCGTGCGCGAACTCATCGACGGCACGGTCGGGCTGCTGTCTCAGAACGACAACCTTCCCCCGGTGGACGAGTCATGGTGGCTGGACCACCGCCAGCGAGTCGAGCAGGCCGCCCTCGACGCCAGCGAACGCAGCAACTAGTTCTCTGTCGATCGTTGGCCGGCGACCAGGCCACGGGGGACATCCTCCACCGGTCGGCGCGGCCTACGGCGTCGGCGCGGCCTACAGCGGTGGGCGTCGGCGCAGAGTTTCCTTCGTCGGCCGGGCTCGCCGAACATTGATCATCTTGCCTGAAAGTGTCGTACGCCTGTTCTAATGTCGGGTCATGGTTGAGGAGTTGGCGCAGGCAGACGACGCGGTCGCCGCCTGTGTTGACGCTGCCGCCTGGGCTCTCAGCGAGGATGATCTGGTCGGTGCGCTGGAGGCCGCGCACCGTTTGGAGCAGCGTCTCGCCGCGGTGAAGCTGGCTCTGGTCCGCGAGGTCGACGGTCGTGGCATCGCCCGCGCGCAAGGGGCCTCCTGCACCGCGGTCTGGTTGCGCGAAAGGCTGCGGCTGACCGTTCCGGCCGCCCGCCGGTTCGTTGACCTCGCCACCGCCCTGGACAGCGGCAACCCCGGCGTCCGCCAAGCGCTGGCCGACGGTGTCATCACCCTGGATCAGGCCCGGGTCATCACGGACACCGTCAACACCGTGCAGACCACGGCCGGCGCGGAAGCCGCCGACAAAGCGGTCGGTGTGCTCGTCGAGTGGGCCGGGCAGTTCGACCCCACCCTGCTGCGCAAACTCGGCACCCGCATCCTCGACCACGTCGCCCCCGACCTCGCCGACGCCGCCACCAAGGCCGCCCTGGACGCCGACGCCGCCCGCGCCGACCGCGACCGGCACCTCACCCTGTCCACACAAACCGACGGCCGCCTACGACTCACCGGCATCCTCGACGCCGAAACCGCCGGCCTTCTCCGCGCCACCATCGACCCACTCACCGCCCCGTCCGGACCGGACGACACCCGGACCCCCGGGCAACGCCGCCACGACGCCCTCACCGACGTCTGCCGACTCGCCCTACGCACCGGCGAACTACCCGACAGCGGCGGCGAACCCGCCCAGATCGTCGTCACCACCACCTACGACGAACTGACCCACCAACTCGGCACCGGCACCCTCGACACCGGCCCGCAACTCACCCCCGAGGTCGTACGCCGCCTCGCCTGCGACGCCGCCATCCTCCCCGCCGTCCTCAACAGCACCGGCCAACCACTCGACCTCGGCCGACAACGCCGCCTCATCACCGGACCCCTCCGCCGCGCCCTCGTCCTGCGCGACAAAGGCTGCGCCTTCCCCGGCTGCGACCGACCACCCCGCTGGTGCCACGCCCACCACATCCACCACTGGGCCGACGGCGGCACCACCAACCTCACCAACGCCGTCCTGCTCTGCGGCCACCACCACCGACACCTCCACCACACCAACTGGACCGTCCGACTCGCCAACGACGGCCACCCCGAATTCACACCACCCACCTGGCTCGACCCCAAACAACTCCCCCGCCGCAACCACTACCACCGACGCACATAGGAGCAGCAGCTCGACACAACGATCACCCCGGTCAACAGGCCAATCAAAGGACCAGCCCCGCACGCCCTACCTCCATGCAGCCACCGATTCCGATGCGCCCACCCAGGGCGACGGAAGTGCGCGGCCCAGGGTCCGACGCACCCTCACTCCCAGTCAGCGACCAACGGGAGAAGCGGACAGCATGCTGAGCGACGACCAGCCGACCTCTGGCCTGGCCGCGCTGGTCCGGGCTGCGCTGGTCCGGGTCGCGCTGGTCGTGGTCGCGTTGGTCCGGGCTGCGCTGGTCCGGGTCGCGATTCGCCGCCCGCGCGCTCCTCGGCCGCCTGATCGACACCCCGACGTCCGGCCACACTCGCACGGCCGATCGGGTGCGACGGCCGGGGGGAGCGTTAATCAGGCGGCGAACCGTCACATCCGCCCGATACTCTTCCTGCGCGCGTCGTCGTCCTGGTACGACGCGCCCCGCGCCTGGTCGGCGCGGCATCGCCGCCACCGCCCACCATCGGCCGGCTCAATCGACTTCAGGAGAGTTAGTGACACAGCAATCCGTCGCGACATCGGACAAACTCGACGCCGCGGTGCTCAAGGTGGCGGGTGTCGTCGTCCTTGGCGCGATCATGTCGATCCTCGACGTGACGGTGGTCAGCGTGGCGCTGCCCAAATTCCAGAGCGAGTTCGACGCGTCCTACGCCCGTGTCGCCTGGACCATGACCGCCTACACCCTCGCGCTCGCCACCGTGATCCCGCTCAGCGGGTGGGCGGCGGATCGGTTCGGCACCAAACGGCTCTACATGGTGGCGCTGACCCTGTTCACCATCGGGTCGGGGCTCTGCGCCACGGCCGACACGATCGGTGAGCTGATCGGCTACCGGGTCCTGCAGGGCCTCGGTGGCGGCATGCTCATGCCGTTGGGCATGACCATCATGACCCGGGCGGCCGGCCCGCACCGGATCGGCCGGTTGATGGCCGTCCTCGGCATCCCGATGCTGCTCGGGCCGATCGGTGGTCCGATCCTTGGTGGCTGGTTGATCGACACCGCGAGCTGGCACTGGATCTTCCTGATCAACCTGCCGATCGGCGTGATCGCCCTGATCTACGCGCAGTTCGCGCTGCCGAAGGACGCGCCCGAGCCGTCCGAGTCGCTCGACTTCGTCGGCATGATCATGCTCTCGCCGGGCCTCGCCCTCTTCCTCTACGGCGTCTCGTCCCTGCCGGAGGTGGGCAGCTTCGCCGAGGCCAAGGTGTGGGCCCCGATGCTGGTCGGCGGCGCGCTGGTGGTGGCGTTCGTGCTCTACTCGTTCAAGCCCCGGCACCCTCTGCTCGACCTACGGCTGTTCCGCAACCGCAGCCTGACCATCGCGTCGGTGACGATGTTCGTGTTCATCATCGCGTTCATGGGCGCCGGTCTGCTCTTCCCGAGCTACTTCCTCCAGGTGCGCGGCGAGTCGACGCTGGCCGCCGGCCTGTTGATGGCCCCGCAGGGCATCGGCGCGATGATCACCATGCCGATCGCCGGCACGCTGGCCGACCGGGTGCCGATCGGGCGTACCGTCCCGTTCGCGCTGGGTCTCATCGTCATCGGGTTCTTCGGTTTCACCCAGGTCGACCCGCAGACGTCGTACTGGCTGCTCGGTGCGTCGCTGTTCGTGATGGGTCTGGGCATGGGCGGCACGATGATGCCGATCATGACGTCGGCGTTGCGGACGTTGCAGGCGCAGGAGGTGGCGCGCGGCTCGACGCTGGTCAACATCCTCCAGCAGATCGGCGGGTCGGTCGGCGCCGCCGTGATGTCGGTGATCCTCACCAACGAGCTGAACGGCTCCCGGCCGATCCCCGGCCTGGTCGACGAGGCCGGCAAGCCGGTCACCGAAGCCGGGTTGGCCATCGCCTCCCAGCAGCGGCCGGCGCTGCTTCAGCAGATGCCGGTGGACCCGTCGCTCATCGAGCGCGGGCTCGACTTCGCCGCCAAGTCGTTCGCCACCACGTTCTGGGTCGCGTTCGCGCTGGTCGTGCTCACGTTCATCCCGGCCGCACTGCTGCCGCGCCGACGTCAGCCGGCGCAGCTCGACGACCCGCAGGGCGAGCAGGTCAAGACGCCCGTCGTCATCCACTGACCGAAAACCGCCGCGCTCGGCACCCCGTGAGGTGCCGAGCGCGGCGGTTACGGTGTCAGCGCAACGGACCGTCGCCGGGCCCGTCCGGGTCCTCGACCACGTGGATCGCCGCTTCCTCGGCGCTGGCCCCACCACCGTCGATGCCGGCGTCCCACGCCACCGACTCGGCCTCGTCGTCCTCGCCGAAGCCCTCGTCGTAGGCGACCAGCCGACCGGCGCGGGCCTCCAACTCGTACCCCCGGCGGGTCAGCTCGTCCTCGTCGTCGCCGCCCTCGGCGTACGGGTCGACATCCGGCACCTCCTGGGCGAGGTGTTGCGCCAGGGACTCGCCCGCGCGCTCCTCGGCCGGCGTGGTGCCGAACCGGTTCGCCGCCGTCCAGTGGTCCTCGGCGACGATGCCGGTGTCGAGGGGGTCGCCGACCCGGTCGTCGTCCAGGGTGTCGGAGGCGTCCAGCACCCCGTCGTCCTCGGCCACGTTCCACTCGTCGACGGAATCCATCCGTTCGGTCTGGCTCACGGCGGTCTCCTCTTGGTCACGGGTGCAGCAAAGTGCCCAGCCTATGACCGTCCAACGCGAGTGAGCCCCGAGGTCTGCCCGCTGTGACGAACCGCCCTCGGGGCGTGCTGTCCCGCGCGGGTTCAGCGCTTCAGCAGCTCCACCACGGCATCGGTGAACTCCACCGGCTGCTCGATGTGCCCGAAGTGCCCGCTGTGCTCCAGCGTCACCAGCCGCGAGTCCGCCAGGCCCGCGTGCAGCTGCTCGGCCCAGCGGGGGCCGCAGATGAAGTCGTACGCGCCGACGATGACCACGACGGGCACGGTGATCTCACCGAGGTTCGCCCGGACGTCGAAGGGGGTCGGGTCCTGCGCGCCGGCCGGCGTCGACCAGATCCGGACGGCCGCCTGAAACGGTGCGAACTCGTCCTGTCGGCCCCAGAAGTCCGCGAAGTACACCGGCAGGGCGGCACGCAGAGCGGCCCCCAACGACTCGTCGTCCGTCGCGCCACCGATCTGCGCGAACGCGGCCGGGACCGCGGCGGCCTCCGGCCGGTCCGGGTGCCGCTGCGGGTAGGCGGCGAGGCTGCCCATGGCCTCGGCCCAGAACTCGCCGCCGGTGACGGGTGAGGTGTCGTACAGGGCGAGGCCGGCGACCCGGTCCGGGTGGGTGAGGGCGTAGCGCTGGGCGACGAAACCGCCGTGCGAGTGCCCGAGCAGGTACACCCGCGGTTCGCCCAGGTGCTCGACGACGGCGTGCAGGAACCGGACATACGTGTCGAGACGGTAATCCTCGGGGTTGTCGAGCTGACCCGACGCGCCCGTGCCCACCGGCTCGACGTAGACCATGGTGAAGTGCGCCTCAAGGCTGGGCGTGCGCAGGTACGCCCACTCGATACCCGGGCCACCGGAGTGGGCCACACAGACCGGGCCGGCGCCCGCGACGTGGTAGACCTGCCGAACACCGTCGACGGTGAAGGTGTGGGCACCGGGTGCGAGGGCGCTGACGTCGTGGCTGGTGGAACCCATGAACTATCTCCCGATCCGAGACCCGCGCGGCGTCCGCCGACACGGCAACTGGTGCATGACACGAACCAGATGCGCGGGTCGCCGGGAAAGTTCGCTCGGTCGGGAAATCTTTCTCAGCCCAGCCCAGCCCAGCCTGGGGCGGGGTCAGCCCAGCGCGGGGGCGGGGTGGAAGAGGGTGAGCTGCCGCACCCGACCCTCGCGCAGCACCTGCAACCACAACGCCGCCGGCGGGCAGTGCTCCGGGTCGTCGGGCGGGCTGATCAGGTCGGTCTCCCAGATCAGCACGTCGCCGCTGGCCACCACGTTGCGCAGCCGCTGACGTACCCCGGCGGCCAGGTCGCAGTTCATGCCGTTGATCGCCATGTCGCGGCCGCCGCGCGGGCCACCCGGCACGATCATCTCGGCATTCGGCCACCAGCTGTCGCGGACCACCTGTTCGAAGTCGCCGCCCATCGCAGTGCTGATCATGTCGCGGCCCTCCCGCCACCGCGAGTCGTTCGAGGCGGCGACATCCGCGTACGCCGTGTCCGCCGCCGTTCGGAGGCCGCCGGCGAGCGCGCGTCGGGCGTGGCTGAGGCGGCTGCGGACGGTGCCGACCGGCACGCCGCACACGGCCGCGATCTGCTCGTACGAGGACGCGTCGCTGAAGTACCGCAGCAGGGTGACGAGCCGGTCAGGTTCGGACAACTGCCCGATGGAGTGCCACACCCAGTCGCGCATCGCGGCCCGGTCCAGCGCCTCCTCCGGGGTGGGTGTGTCGGCGGGGCCGGCGAACCATTCGGGTTCGGCGACCGGGAGGGCTCTGGGCTTGCGCAACATCATCCGGCTGTTGTTGCGGACGATGGTCCGCAACCAGGGGCCGACGGCGCTCGGGTCGCGGACCTCTCCGAGGCGACCCAGGGCGACGACCATCGTGTCCTGCACCACGTCCTCGGCGTCCGGACCGTAACCGAGGATGCTCAACGCGACGGCCCGCATGCCGGCCTCGTGCCGGGCCAGAAGCGCCCCGAGTGCGGCCGCGTCTCCCGACTGCGCGAGCACCACCAGGTCCGCGTCGCTCTGCGTCACGTCCAGTTCCTCCCCGAAACGCCTGTTCTGAAAGCTTGTGCTCCATCAAGCCTACGGCGGGCCGGCGCGCCGATGCCCTGGCCGGTCGGTCGTCCCTACGCTGCGGATGTGCTGGTGGCGCGGCTGCTGAACTGCCGCAGGTGCGCGATCAACTCCGGCGGCTCGTGCACCTGCATGTCGCAACCGAGGGTCAGCGGGCGCCACTGGTGGTCCCGTCGGTGCCCGGCTACGGTTTCTCGCAGGCGCCGCCGGCCGAATTCAGATGCAGCGGTGGATGAGCGGTGGCGTGGACCATCACGCGCTGCTGCGGGCCGCGCCGAAGGAGTTCACCATGACGGTGCCGACGCCGGAGCAGGCCATCGACCGGGATCCGGGCAACTACTTCGTGGCGATGGATGAGCCGCTGGCGCACACGGTGGACATCCGCACGTTCTTCGCGGGCCTGCGATGACCGAGCTGAGCTGGGATCAGGTGTCCGCCCGACGGCTTGCCCGGCACCGGCTCTCCCCGTCGGCGGCGGACGCGGCACCGGACGCGGCACCGGACGCCGGCCGCGTCGCGGACGTGGTGTCGTCGATGTGCGGCGCGCACGCCCAGGTCGCGTCGGCAGCGGAGCTGTCCATCGGGCTGCGGGTGCCGGGCGCGACCCGTGCTCTGGTACGCCGGGCACTGTGGACGGATCGCACGCTGGTGAAGACCCGTGGGCCACGCGGCACGGTGCACCTGCTCGCCGCAGCGGACCTGCCGATGTGGGTCGGCGCGCTGACCGCGTTGCCGGCCCCGTCGTGGGAGCGCAGTGTGGTGCTGCTGACGCCCCGGCAGACCGAGCAGGTCCTCGCGGCCATCGGCGACGCGGTCGCCGAGGTCGACCTGACCACCGCCGAGCTGACCGAGGAGATCGTCGCTCGTACCGGCCCGTGGGCGGGTGACCTGGTGATGGAGGCCTTTCAGGACATGTGGCCCCGGTGGGTCGCCGCGATGCCCGCCGCCACCCGGAGCGGTGTGGTCTGCTTCGGCCCGAACCGTGGTCGGGTCACCACGTACACCAGCCCGACGAGGTGGCTGTCCACCTTCGCGCCGATGCCCGGTCGCGCCGCCCTGGCCGCACTCGTGGCCAGCTACCTGTACGCCTACGGCCCGGCCACCCCGGCGCAGTTCGCCAGGTGGCTGGCGGTCCCCTCGGAATGGGGGACGTGGCTGTTCGGCTCGCTCGACCTGACCGAGGTGACGGTGGAGGGCACCCGGGCCTGGGTGGCCGCCGACGACACCGACTTCCCCGACGACCGACCGTCCGGGATGCGGCTGCTGCCCTACTTCGACGCGTACGCGGTCGGCTGCCACCCGCGTGAGCGGCTCTTTCCGGGCGTAGCCGCCCACCGGGCGCTCGCCGGCGGCCAGGCCGGCAACTATCCGGTGGTGCTGATCGACGGGGTGGTCGCCGGCGTGTGGCACCAACGTCGCTCCGGCCGCTCGATCCGGGTCACCGTCGAGCCGCTGCGGGAGCTCGACGCCGCCCACCAGCGGGCGCTGGGGGAGGAGGTCGAACGGGTCGGCGAGATCCTGGAGGGCAAGGCGTCGCTGACCATCGGCACCATCAGTGTCGGTCCGCACGCCTGACACCACGCCGACCAGACGGCTGGGCCAGGATGAGAGCGTGCACCCCGAACCGGTCGACCACGCGCCCCGGCAGGCGTTCCCCTGGGCGCTCCTGCGCCAGCGCTGGGAGGAACTCACCTTCCTGCACTGGGCGGTCGATCCGGAACTCGTCGCGCCGTTGCTGCCCGCCGGCACCCGTCCGGACACGCTGGACGGGGTCAGCTACGTCGGCCTGATCGGCTTCCGGATGGTCGGGCTGGGCTTCGGCCGTGGCCCGGGAGTGCCCTACTTCGGCACCTTCGCCGAGACCAACGTCCGGCTCTACTCCGTCGACGACGCCGGCCGACGAGCTGTCGTGTTCCGGTCGCTGGACGCGTCCCGCCTGGTGCCGGTGCTGGTGGCGCGGGCGACGCTGCGGCTGCCGTACCTCTGGTCGTCGATGCGGATGGAACGCGACGGCGACCGCCGCACCTACCGGTGCCGGCGGCGCTGGCCCGGGCCGGCCGGCACGACGAGCCGGATGGTGGTGCGGGTGGGCGACCGGATCGGCGACCCGACCCCGCTCGAACACTTCGTCACCGCCCGCTGGGGGCTGCACACCCGGGCGTACGGGCGCACGCTGCACCTGCCGAACTGGCATCCGAGCTGGCCGTTGCACCGGTGCGAGCTGCTGCACCTGGATGACGAGTTGGTCGCCGCGGCCGGGTTGCCGGCACCGGTCGGGCCGCCGGTCAGCGTGCTCTACTCGCCCGGTGTCGGGGTCAGGTTCGGCCCGCCGGTGGCGGCCCGGCCGGATGGTGCCGGGCCGCCGCAGGCTCAGTAGCGGCCGCCCTCGGGCGCGGGCAGCGCGTCCAGGTCGGTCAGGTCCTCGGCGCTGAGCCGCACGTCGGCGGCCGCACAGTTGTCCAGCAGGTACTTCGGCGTCTTGGTGCCGGGGATCGGGATGACCTGGTCACCCTGGGCGACCACCCAGGCGAGGGCGACCTGCGCGGGGCTGACGCCCGCCCGGTCGGCGATCTCCCGGACCCGGGCGACGATGGCGAGGTTGGCGCGCAGCGCGTCCTGCTGGAAGCGCGGCAGGCCGCGCCGGAAGTCGTCGGCGGGCAGGTCGTCGAACGAGCTGAACCGGCCGGCGAGGAAACCGCGACCGAGTGGGGAGAACGGCAGGAAGGCGATGCCCTGCTGGGCGCAGTACGGCAGCACCTCGGTCAACGGGTCGCGGGTCCACAGTGACAGCTCGGACTGCACCGACGCGACCGGGTGCACCGCCTGGGCCCGCACGATCTGGGCGACCGTCACCTCGGAGAGCCCGATCTGCCGCGCCTTGCCCGCCGCCACGACCTCGGCCATCGCACCCCAGGACTCCTCGATGGGCACGTGCGGGTCGACCCGGTGCAACTGGTAGAGGTCGACGTGGTCGGTGCCGAGCCGGCGCAGGCTCTCGTCGATCGCCGCGCGGATGTGCTCCGGGCGGCCGTTGTTGCCGATCGTCGGTGAGTTGCCGGGGCCGCCGGTGGGGGAGGTGGCCACCAGGCCGACCTTCGTGGCCAGCACGGCCCGCGACCGGTGGCCGCCGGCCAGCGCCCGCCCGACCAACTCCTCGTTGGTGTACGGCCCGTACACGTCCGATGTGTCGATCAGCGTCGCGCCCAGGTCCAGTGCCTGTCGGATGACGGAGATCGACGTGTCGTCGTCGCGCGGGCCGGTGATGTCGTAGCCGTGGCTCATGCCCATGCAGCCGAGGCCGATGACGCCGACCTCGGGCCCGGTGCTGCCCAGCGTGGTGGTTCGCATGCGCCCCACGCTACGACCGGGCCGGTCGACCCGCCGAGGTGGGCGCGGCTGTTCCCGGGCGCGTGACGACTCTCACCGGAAACGGACTCAAGAGTCCGGTACGGTGGGTGTTAAGCGGACCCACGAGTCCGGATAAGCCCTGACCCAGGAGGAACCCCATGACCCCGGTACGGATCAGCGACGCCCTGCGCGCAGTGGTCTTCGAGCCCACCCGCGACCTGACCACGGCGCTCGACGAGTTCTACGCCCCCGACTACACCCACCGCAGCGACGGCGAGACCCTCGACCGGGCCGGATTCGTCGAGATGGTGACCCGGGTACGCGGTCAGATCGTCGGCGGCACCGTGCAGGTCCTCGACGAACTGCGCGACGGCCTCCGCTACGCCGAACGACACGTCTTCGAGATCACCATGGCCGACGGGTCGACCGCCAAGCGGGAGATCGCCATCTTCGGCACGTACGCCGAGGATGGCCGCTTCCGCCACCTCAGCGAGACGGGCTTCGACCTGCCCGCCTGACCCCACCCCGACCACCCGACACCGGAGAGAGAGCCATGCCCCGCCTTACCGACCCTGACCCGAACGCGATTCCCGCCGACGTCCGCGACTTCCTGTCCGCCCTGCCCCCCGATCCGATGGTCAAGATGCTGACCCACTCGGTCGGTACGGTGACACCCTTCATTCAGCTCGCCAGGGCGCAGTTCACCGCGCTGGAGCTGTCCGCCCGCTCGCGGGAACTGGTCATCCTGACGGTGGCCGAGTACACCGGGTGCGAGTTCGTGGCGGCCCAGCACCGCCCGATGGCCGAGGCGGCCGGCGTCGACCAGCGCACCCGCGAGATCATCAGCAGCCGGGACATCGACAATCCGCACCTCTCCGCGTACGACCGGGTGCTCATCCGGTTCGCCGCCGAGGTGGTGCGGTCGCCGCGCGTCCCCGACGACCTGTTCGACCAGGTGCGAAACATCCTCAGCGAGCGTGAGATCGTCGAGGCGCTCCAGCTGATCGGCTACTACTGGTCGTTCGGCCGAGTGGCCACGGTGCTCAACGTCGAACTCACCGCCGTGTACGGCGACGAGCCGTTGCTGACCGCCGACACCGAGCGGGCAGACTGAGACCATGACCGCGCCGACGCCGAGTGACCCGGATGCTCCCCATCGGCGCCTGGACGCCCGCCGCAACCAGGAGCGGGTCATCGCCGCCGCCCGGGAGCTCTTCAGCGAGCAGGGGCTCCAGGTGACGGTGCCGCAGGTGGCGGAGCGGGCCGGGGTGGGTCGCGCGACGGTGTACCGCAGCTACCCCAGCAAGGAAGACCTGATCGTCGCGGTCGTCCAGCAGCAGTTTGAGGAGCTGGAGCAGCGCATCCACGCGGCGCTCGACGGTGTCGACGCGTACCGGGAGTGGTGTTCCTTCGTGCCCGACCTGTTCGGACGCCTCGCGCGCGACCGGGTCCTCGCCGACGCGTTCTTTGAGGGCCGGCTGGTGCCCGCCGCGCACATCCTGGGTCTGATCGGGCAGCTGGTGGCGGCGGCCCGGTCGTCCGGCAAGATCCGCCCGGACGCCGGGGAGTTGGACATTCGGGTGGTTCTCTGCGGGACGGTCCGGCAGCTCATCGTGCTCGACGAGCGCGACCCGGCGGTGTGGCGCCGCTACGCCGACCTGGTGCTCAACGCGCTGCGGCCCTGAGACACCCAGCCCCGGGCCTGGCGGACAGGTGACCCCGGGCGGTATGCTCCGCCGCGATGATCACCTCCGCTCTTCTCAGATTGGGGGTCCGATCCGCGAACGGTGAGTGCTGATGCACCCCCGGGCCGCGGATGCGGATTCTCGACTGTCCTGCTGGCGTCGCGTGCGCGAGTTCGCCGTGCCGCCGTCCATGATCGAGCGAGCGGCTGCTCGCCGCTTGGTCGGTGACTGGGGCGGCGCGTGTGCCGCCGCTCGCGTCGATGTCGACATCAGCCTGCGCGCGGTCGCCCACCGCCACGGGCGCGAGCTGGCGGCTCGGCTTCGGGCGGACCTCCGTCACCTGGCCCCTGACCTGTTGCGCTGGCACTTCCCGAGGGTCGCCCCCGACGGTCTGCTGCGGCCGGGCCTGACCATCGCCCTGATCCGGTACGACCCGGAGCAGTCCACCGCCGGCGCGGTGCACCTGGTGGCCCGTACTCCACCGGCCTGGGCCGACGCCGGGCAACGGATCAGCCTCGGACTGTGCGACGGGTCCGGCCCGGATCCCCGCCCCGACCAGCGCTTCCGTCTCGACCTGCACCGTCACCTGTTCGATGCGCGCCGGACTGCTGAGTTGGCGACGCGATCGGGGGCGGGCCAGGCTCCGGCCGCGATCGACGGCAGCCCCGACGAACTGGGTGGCGTGCTGCGGTACGCCACCGACCGCTGGCCGGCCGAGGCGGCGCTCCTGCTCGCGGCCGAGGGGCGGACCAGCGGTGCCATCGCGGTGCGGCTCGGCACCGGACGCCGGCTGGTCCTGCACGTTGGCGTCCGAGCGGGCGCGGACGGTCTCCGGTCGGCCGTGGCACGGGTGGGGACACCTGCCGGCGGCACGCACCTGCCGGTGCTGCCCGACGCCGCGACCTGGGTGCTGCCCGATCTGGCGCTGCTGCGCGCCGGGCTGATCGAGCCCGCCGGACTGCACCCCCTGGTCGCGGCGGCGCTGGTGCCCGACCAGCCGGTGCCCACCCGCGCGGCGGCGACGGATCGGGCCGTGGCAGCGCGCCTGGTGTCGTGCCGAGGCGCCCAGCACCGCATCGGCCTGGTCGACGGGGTGCTCGCCGCGCTGGATCACGACCCGGCCGAGATCCGCCGGGAGGAACTGCTGACTGCGCTCACCGGGACCCCGCTGCCCTGCCTGCGGGCCATCGACGAGGCGCACCGACAACCGGAGTGCCTGCCCGACGTGCGGGCGCGGCTCGACCACGGTGACACCGCGGGCGCGCTGGCCACCGTCGAGGCCCTGCTCGGCCCCGAGGCGCTGCTGCGCGACGGCGCTCTGCGCGACGAACTTGAGGTCGCCGCACAGCGGCGGCTCACCCACGGACTGTTCCGGGCCGGCCTGATCGAGGCCGGGCGCGGCCCCACCGCCGCTGAACCGCGCCGCTCGGGCGGGCGCCGCCGGCGCACGCGCCAGGCGACGTTCGGCTGACCGACAACCCCGCCTTCCCGGTACGGCTCCCACCCCACCCACGCGAACCCAAAGGTGATGACCATGTCTGCGTCCAGTCCTCAGCTCGATGTCGCCAACGGCCTGCTCGCCCTGCTCGGCGCGACCACCACCGAACCCCGCACCGACACCCAGTTGTCGGCCCTCACCCTGACCGTGGCGGCCGATCTGCCCGTCCTGCTCTGGGGGGCGCCCGGCATCGGCAAGACGGCGGCCCTGAACCACCTGGCCGAGACCCTGGACCTGCCACTGACCACTGTCGTCGCCAGCGTGCACGAGCCGTCCGACTTCTCCGGCCTGCCGATCGTCGGCGACGACCCGGCGACCCAGGGTGTTCCGATGGCTCCGCCGGACTGGGCGGTGCGCCTGGTCCGGGCGGGTCGGGGCCTGCTCTTCCTCGACGAGTTGTCCACCGCGCCGCCCGCCGTCCAGGCCGCCCTGTTGCGCCTCGTGCTGGAGCGCCGCGTCGGCGCCCTGCGGTTGCCACCGGGCGTACGGATCGTCGCCGCCGCCAACCCCCGGTCCTCGGCCGCCGAGGGATGGGAGCTGAGTCCGCCACTGGCCAACCGCTTCGTCCATCTCCAGTGGACCCACGACCACGAGGTCGTCGTACGCGGGCTGGGCGGCACCTGGCCCCGGCCGGCGCTACCCCGGCTCGATCCGGACCTACTGCCGGAGGCCGTCGCCTTCGCCCGCCGGGCGGTGTGCGGCCTGTTGTCGGTCCGTCCGGACCTCGTGCACCGGCTGCCCACCACCGATGCCGCCCGTGGTGGGCCCTGGCCGTCGCCCCGGAGTTGGGAGATGGCCCTGCGCCTGACCGCCTTCGCGACGGCGGCGGGCGTCTCCCGTGAGGTGCTGTCGATCCTGGTCCGGGGCACGGTCGGCGACGGCCCCGGGTTGGAGCTGCTGGCCAGCATGGACCGGATGGACCTGCCCGACCCGGAGGACCTGCTGGCCGACCCGGCAGCGGCGACGCTGCCCGAACGCGGTGACCTGCGCCAGGCCGTGTTGGACGCGGTGGTCGCGGCGGTCCGCAACCGCCCGGAACGGTCCCGGTGGGACGCGGCGTGGGTGCTGTTGGCGCGGGCCGTGGAGACCGGCGCACCGGATCTGGTGGTGGTTCCCGCGACCACTCTCGCCACCCTGCGCCGCGAGGACTGGGATGTGCCCGCCACGATCGAACGCCTCGCCGGGGCGGTGTCGCTGTCCCGGCGGGCCGACGCGGCGGCGACCCGGATCGCGGCCGCCGCCGGGGCTGGACGATGAACGCCGGGAATTCGCCGCCGCTCGACGTCGACAGGCTGTACGCAGCCCGCCTGTACGCCGCCCGGGTGCGCCCCTACCTGGCGACGGCGTTGTTCGCCCTGCACCCGGTGGCGTCGCGGCGGGTGCCGACGATGGCGGTGGACCGGCACTGGCGCTGCTACGTCTCACCTGCGTTCGTGGACCGCACCCCGCTGGAGGAACTCGCCGGGGTGTGGGTGCACGAGGTGTCGCACCTGCTGCGCGACCACCACGGCCGGGGTGACCGGGTGGCCCGGGACCGGGGACTGACCGGCCCGGGGGAGCGGCTGCGCATCAACATCGCCGCGGACTGCGAGATCAACGACGACGTCTTCGGGGACGGGCTGACGATGCCCGCGGGCGCCGTCCGGCCGGAGTCGCTGGGGCTCGACCACGGGGAGCTGATGGAGGACTACCTGCGCCAGTTCGGGCTGGGCCCGCGTACCCAGGGGCTGGTCTGGTTGGACTGCGGCAGTGGCGCGGACGGGTTGGACCGCGAGTGGGACCTCGGACCGGACGGCGCGAACGGTCTCAGCGAGCAGGAACGTGACGCGATCCGGTTCCGGGTGGCGGAGGGCATCACCGGCCACCCGGGAACCGTGCCCGGCGGGTGGCGACGGTGGGCGGAGGAGGCGTTCCACCCGCCGCAACCGTGGCGTGACCTGCTGGGGGCGGCGGTCCGTTCGGCGGCGGTGATGGCCGGGACCGGTGCGGACTACAGCTATGGTCGGCCGTCGCGGCGATCCCACGGCGTGCCGGGGGTGATCCTGCCCAGCCTGCGCCACCGGCCTCCGACGGTGTGCGTGATCGTCGACACCTCCGGGTCGGTCAGCGACGCCGAGCTGGGTAGCGCGCTGCTCGAGGTGGCGGCGATATCCCGCGCGGTGGGCGGTCGCCGCGACCTGGTGAGCGTGTTGCCCTGCGACGCGACGGCCCAGGTCGTGCACGCGCTGTGCCGCGCCCAGGAGATCCCGCTGATCGGCGGTGGAGGCACGGATCTGCGGACCGGCTTCACCCGGGCGCAGCGAATGCGGCCGGACGTCATCGTGGCGCTCACCGACGGACAGACGCCCTGGCCGAGTGCCCGGCCGCTGGCGGGGACCGTCGTGGGGCTCTTTCCCCGCTCCCGCGGGTCGTGGACCGAGAACGCGGACCGGGTGCCGGTCACCCCGCCGGCGTGGGCGCGGGTGGTGACCATCGGGCCGCGCTGACCCTGACCCCCTGGCCGGCGGGAAATCCGTGGTCCGACCTTGAATTGAGACCATCATCAACAACGCGGTCACCGCCGGGGTGTACGTGATCGTCGACTGGCACGCGCACGAGGCGCAGAACAACCAGTCCCAGGCGGTTGCGTTCTTCGGTGACCTGGCCCGCCGGTACGGCCACCTGCCCAACGTCATCTGGGAGCCCTACAACGAGCCGTTGCAGGTGAGCTGGGCCAACGTCATCAAGCCGTACCACCAGGCGGTGGTGTCCGCGATCCGCGCCGCCGACCCGGACAACATCATCGTGCTCGGCACCCCGACCTGGTCACAGGACGTGGACGTCGCGGCGGCCAGCCCGGTCAGCGGCACCAACCTGATGTACACGCTGCACTTCTACTCCTGCACGCACGGGTCGTCGCTGCGCGCCAAGGGGGACGCCGCCATCCGCGCGGGTCTGGCGCTGTTCGTGACGGAGTGGGGGGCCAGCAACGCCGACGGCGGCCTGGACGGCCGGGCCTGCCTGCCGGAGGCGCAGTCCTGGATCGACTGGATGACGGCGAACGGCGTCTCCTGGACGGCCTGGAAGCTCGACGTCGGCACTGACACCACCAACCTGCTCAGCCCGGGCGCGCCGGTGACCGGCGGGTGGACCAACTACCTGCACGGGCACGCGCCGTTCGTGGTGGCGAACATGAGGTGACCCTGGTCGCTGCGGGGCCGTGATCGATCGAATCGCGACTGGTGATGTCGGGTGTCCAGGCCGGCGGGAGGCCCCGACATCACCAGGCACTGTCGGACGGGTCAGGGGGTGAAGGCCCGCCGGTACGCGGTAGGGGTGGTAGCGAAGGCCCGTTGGAAATGCGCCCGCAGGTTGGTCGCCGTGCCCAGGCCGGTGCGCCGTGCGACCTCGTCCACGGTGATGTCGCCGTTCTCGAGCAGCGTGCAGGCGGCGCGCAGCCGTTGCTGGATCAGCCAGGCTCGGGGGCTCATCCGGAACCGGTTCTGGAAGCTGCGGTGCAGAGTGCGGCTGGACATCACCCCCTGCCGGGCAAGGTCCGCGACGGTGATCCGACGATGCAGGTTGCTGATCGCCCACGCGGTGACCGCAACCAGCTCGTCGTCCTCACCTTCGCCGCCGACCGGAATGAACTGTGCCTGGCCGCCGGCCCGGTGCAGTGGGGTGACCAGGTGACGGGCCCGGTGGATGGCGACATCCTGCCCGTGGTCGCGGCCGACCAGGTAGAGGCACAGGTCGAGGCCGGCGGCGAGCCCGGCGCTGGTCAGCACCTCGCCCTCGTCGATATAGAGCGCATTCGGGTCCACCAGCACCCGGGGGTGCTCGTCCGCGAGCGCGTCGGCGTGCGCCCAGTGGGTGGTCGCGCGGCGGCCATCGAGCAGACCGGCCTGGGCCAGCGCGAAGGCGCCCGTGCAGATCGACGCGATGCGGGTGCCCCGACCGTGCGCCAGCCGTAGCGCTTCGAGGGCGCGCTTCGGTGCCGGGCCGCGGCGGAATCCGGGCACGATCACGGTGTCGGCGTCGTCGAGGGCGTCAAGCGTCGCGGCGACGGTCAGCCCCAGGCCGGCGGTGGTGGTGGAGACCGGGCCGCTGTCCAGTGCGCACACCGTCGTCGCATACCGGCCGTGGCCCTCGTGGCCGAAGACCTGCGTCGCGATGGTCAGGTCGAAGGCGACGACCCTGGGTAGGGCGAGGACGGCGACCCGATGCGTGGCGGAACTCTTACGCATGATGGCAAGGATGCCACTCGCCGCCGTGCGGTCGTGCGGCGATCCTGAGCGGTATGCGAATCGAGATCGTGGTGTTCGACGGCTTCGACGAACTGGACGTCTTCGGGCCGTTCGAGGTGCTGTCGATGGCCGGGTTCGATGTGCGGCTGGTCGCCGTCGAACGGCCAGCCCTGGTCACCAGCATGCGGGGCGTCCACCTCCAGGTCACCGAGGTGCTGAGCCAGGCCGACGGTGTAATCGTCCCCGGTGGAGGGTGGTTGAACCGGGCCGCCGAGGGTGCCTGGGCCCAGGCGCAGCGCGGCGTGCTCCCGGCCAGGCTGGCCGCGCTGGCGCCGTCGGCGCGTTGGATGGCGTCGGTGTGCACCGGTGCGCTGCTCCTCGCAGCCGCCGGTCTGCTGAGTGGCCGGCGGGCGACCACCAACCGCAACGCGTACGACGAGTTGCGCGCGCGGGAGGTCACGGTGCTCGACGAGCGGGTGGTCGACGACGGTGACCGGGTCACCGCCGGCGCTCTCTCGGCCGGGCTCGATCTGGGCCTGTGGCTCACCGAACGGGAACTCGGCGCCGACACGGCGAACCGGGTCGCCGCGACCATCGAGTACCGGCCGCAGACCCGCTGACGGCGCGACCCCATCGGCTGGCTGACCACCCGCGCTGAGCAGCCGGACAGAACAAGCGCGTCACCTTAACGCGCCGGAAACACCTCCGGTACCAACCCTCGGAACGCTCGTCGGACAGTCGACAGTCGACACCCACCGACACGCGAACCGGGGTGACCATGGCCGACAACACCACGAACGCGCCGACTTACGACGGGCCGGTGGGCCGGTCCGGCAACGGCCGGACACCGCCCACGCCGCGCACCATCCGGGCCCTGGCGCTCGACGACGGCGACCCGGCTGACCTGGCCACGATCGGGGTGGAGGAGGAGTTCCACGTCGTCGATCTGCACACCCGGGAGTTGGTGCCCCGCGCCGGCGAGTTGCTCGACCGGTTGCCGGCGGCCTCGTTCACCGCCGAGCTGCACCGCAGCGTGGTGGAGACCAACACCGCGGTCTGCCGCACCCTCGACGAGATTCGCGCCGAGCTGACCGGGCTGCGGCAGAGCGCCGTCCAGGTCGCCGACCGGGCCGGGCTGGGCATCGTGGCGGCCGGTACGGTGCCGTTGCGCGCCGACGGCGACCCCAGCGTCACACCCACCTCCCGCTACCGACGGATGCTCGACGAGTACCAGCTGCTCGCCCGGGAGCAGCTGATCTGCGGGGCGCAGGTGCACGTCGGCGTCTCCGATCGGGATCTGGCGGTGGCGGTCACCCGTCGGGTCCAGCCGTGGCTGCCGACCCTGCTCGCCCTCTCCACCAGCTCGCCCTACTGGCTGGGGCAGGACAGCGGGTACGCCAGCGTCCGGTCGTTGGTCTGGCAGCGCTGGCCCACCGCCGGCGACCCGGGTGAGGTGACCAGCGCCGCCGACCACGAGGCGCTGGTCGCCGAACTGATCGCCTCCGAGACCATCACCGACCCCGCCATGATCTATTTCGATGTCCGGCCGTCGGCGCACGTGCCCACCGTGGAACTGCGGATCACCGACGCCAACCCCGACGTGGAGACCATCGTCCTGCTCGCCGGCCTGTTCCGGGCGCTCGTCCGGCGGGAGGTCGCCGCCCTGCGCGCCGGGGTCGAGCGCACCGCCGTGCGACCACCGGTGCTGCGCGCCGCCGTGTGGCGGGCGGCCCGCTCCGGCCTGGAAGGTGACCTGCTCGACCTGCCCCGCTCGGCCCGACCGGTCCCGGCCGCCCAGGCGGTCGGCCGCCTGGTGACCGACCTGCGCCCACAGTTGGAGGCGACCGGGGACTGGGAGCAGGTCCGCGAGCTGACCCGGTACGCACTGGAACGCGGCAGCTCCGCCGCCCGACAGCGGCGGGCGTACCAGCGGCGTGGCCGGTTGGCCGACGTGGTCGACCTGCTGCTCGACGAGACGCGGGGCCAGGCCCGCGGGCCGCTGCCGGGCGCGTCGACACCACCGGCGCTGCCCACGTACACCGATGCCGGCGACGAGGTCTTCGGACCGGCCGGACCGCAACCGGTGTACGCCCCGATGCTGGCGGCCCTGCGCCAGCTCGGTGCCGGCGCCCTGCGTCAACGCGAGCACGACCGGGACGAGGAGCAGCGGGCCCGGGGGGTGACGTTCAGTGTGGCCGGTGAGGCGAGCACCCGGCTGTTCCCGGTGGACCTGGTGCCCCGGGTGGTGCCCGCCGCCGACTGGCGGAGCCTGCGTACCGGCCTGGTGCAACGCGCCCGCGCCCTCGACGCGTTCCTGCGCGACGTCTACGCCGACCGGACCGTGGTGGCCGACGGCGTGGTGCCGGCGTGGGTGGTGGAGTCGTCACCCGGGCTGCGCCCGACCGGGGCGCTGATGGGCCGGCGGGGCACCCGCATCCAGGTGTCCGGCACCGACCTGGTCCGCGACCCCGCCGGTGGCTGGTACGTGCTGGAGGACAACCTGCGGGTGCCCTCCGGGATCGGCTACGCGGTGCAGAACCGCCGGCTCACCCGGGCGGTGCTGCCGGAACTGCCGGCACCGAAGGATCTGCTGCCCGCCGACGAGACGCCGGCGATGCTGTACCGGGCGTTGGTCGCCGCCGCACCCGCCGCGACCGACGACCCCGCCGTGGTGGTGCTCAGCGGCGGTCCAGGTGATCCGGCGTGGTTCGAGCACCGGCTGCTCGCCGACGAGATGGGTGTGCCGCTGACCGAGACCAGCGACCTGCTGGTGGAGGAGGGCCGGGTCCGGCTGGTCCGTGAGGGCTGCCGCCGCGAGGTGGACGTGATCTACCTGCGGATGGACGAGGAGGCGCTGCTGCACGCGCCGGGCGCGGACGGGGTGCCGTTGGGGTGGCCGCTGCTCGCCGCGGTGCACGCCGGGCGGCTCACGCTGGCCAACGCGCTGGGCAACGGTGTCGCCGACGACAAGGCGTTGTACGCGTACGTTCCCCGGCTGATCGAGTACTACCTGGGCGAGAAGCCGCTGCTCGGGGACGTGCCCACGTACCTGTGTGGGCTGCCCGAGCAGCGGTCCGAGGTGCTGGGTCGGCTCGACGAGTTGGTGCTCAAGCCGGTCGACGGGTACGGCGGTGACCGGGTGGTGATCGGCCCTCGGGCCGAGGCCGAGGAGTTGGACGCCGTCCGGGAGCAGATCCTCGCGGCCCCGCACCGGTGGATCGCCCAGGAGATGGTCGCGCTGACCACGCACCCGGTCTTCGACGGTACGGCGCTCGTTCCCCGCCACGTCGACCTGCGGGCGTTCGTGTTCCTCGGTGACACCGCCGAGGTGGCGCCGGTGGCGCTGACCCGGGTGGCGCCGGCCGGCAGCATGATCGTCAACTCGTCGCGGGGCGGCGGGTCGAAGGACACCTGGCTGCTCGGTGGAGCGGACGAACCGTTGGTGTAACCCACACCGCGACCGTGGTCGGGCTGAGGCGTTATCCTGCGCCGGTGGAGGTCGCGGCGCAGGGCGAACGGTTGGCCGCGGACCTGGGCCGTTGGTTGACCGAGGTGACCTTCGTCGACCTGGACACCGACGAGGTCACCGCGCGGGTGATCGACTCGGTGGTGCGGTGGGCCGAGGCCCAGGGGTGGCGGGTCTACCGGCGCGCCCCCAGCGTGTTGCCGTTGCCACCGCCGCTTCAGCAGCGGCACTCGGTTCTCGACGTGGCCTGTGCCCGTCCCGACGGTCCGCCCGTCGTGGTGGAGGTCGACCACACCGACCGGGCCCGTACGGTGCAGAAGCTACGCGCGGAGGCGGACGCCGGCCGGATTCCGATCTGGGTGCGGTGGGGCGTCGGGCGTTTCACCGTGCCGCCACCGCCGGTGCGGATGGTGACGGTCGAGGTGACCCGCCGGGCCGGGCCGGCCGGGCGTGGGCGTCTGCACAGCCGCCTCGGTGACCGCCCCGCCCCGGCCCACTCGACCGGCGGCGGCACGGTGACCCCGCAGGCGCTGCCGATCCCGTCGACCGACCCGGCGTCGGGCCGGGCGGAAGACGCGGGTAAGGGGACCTGAAGCGAATCGTAAGCGGAGGTCGGCAGAGTTCTGGGTGTCACCGGAGAACACGACAGACACCCAGGAGATTCCGATGCGCAAGCTCATCAACTCGACCTACCTCACCCTCGACGGCGTCATCGAGAACCCGATGTGGACCGGGCCGTACTTCGACGAGGAGGCCATGAGCCTCGCCGGTGCGCAGACCGACGAGGCCGACGCGATGCTGATGGGCCGGGCCACCTACGACGGCATGTCCGCCGCCTGGCCGACCATGGACGAGAACGACCCGACCACCGGCGCCGCCTACTTCAACAACGTCAAGAAGTACGTCGCCTCGACCACCCTGACCGACCCCACCTGGAACAACACCGAGGTGATCCAGGGTGATCTGGTCGAGGCGGTCACCGCGCTCAAGGCCCAGGCGGGCAGGAACATCATCCAGTACGGCTTCGGCTCGGTCACCGCCCAGCTGATCCGGGCGGGCCTGGTGGACGAGGTCCGGTTCTGGATCCACCCGGTGCTGGAGGGCGCCACCAACCTGACGGCGCCGCTGACCGACTTCAAGGCGTCGTTCGACCTGGTCGACACCCGGGTGCACAAGAGCGGCGTGATCATCGCGTCGTACCGGCCGAAGACGACGGCCTGACCAGAGATCAGAGCTGAGCCCGGGCCTCGCCCGGGCTCAGCTGCGCGCCCTCGGCGAGCAGCGCGTCGAAGTGTTCCGGCCCGAGCTCGGCGCGCAGTCGCGCGGTCACCCGGTCGGTGTCGTCGCGTTCGGCCGGCGCGGCGGGGGACTGCGTGGCGAGCCGGGCGGCGGCCGCCGCACCCAGCAGTCGGGCCGCGACCTCGGGGGAGCGGACCGCCGCCGCCATCCCCTCCAGCGGGCCGATCGCGTCCCGCATCGTCGCCATCGCCTCGGCGGCCTCGAACGCCTCGACGTGCAGGGCCAGCGCCCCGTCCGGGTCACCGCCCTGCTCGACCGCGTGGCCCAACTCGACCAGCACCATCGGCAGGTACAGCGCCGGCGGGTCCTCGCCCCGACCCAGGTCGACGAGGCGGGTGAGGTGCGTGACGGCCAGATCGAGCTTGCCGTCGCGGCGAGCGGCCATACCCAGGCTCATCTCCGCGAAGACCAGCGCACCGGGTGCGGCCTGCTCGACCGCCAGGCTGTAGGCGCGTTCGGCCAGTTGCCGGGCCTGGGCGTAGTCGCGGGTCTGCACGGCGAGCCAGGCCAGCCAGGACAGCTCGGCGCAGACCTGCGGCCACAGCGCCAACTCCTCGGCCCAGCGCAGCCCTTCCCGGTGCAGCGCGATGGCCCGCTCGTGCTCACCGCGCATGTCGGCCAACCCACCCACCCACTCCGTCGCCCGGAGCCGACCCCACCGATCGCCGATGTCGGCGAAGAGCGCGGCGCTGCGGGTCGCGGTGCGCTCCAGGGTGGTCTGATCACCGTTGGCGTGCGCGATGTGGGCCAGGGAGGAGAGCACCGCGGCCTCGATCCACGGATCGTCGACGGCGGTGGGCAGCACCTCCGATGCCAGGGCCAGGTCGCTGTGCTCGATCACCGCGTTCGCCGCGAACCACGCGGCGTGACTATTCGGAACGGCGGCGACCGCGGCGCGCACATCGTCCGGCGCGACCGCCTCGCCCTGCATCAGGGCGAAGCCGACCCGCCAGGGGGCCGCGCGGGCCTCCTGCTCCGGATCACCAGGCTGGGCCAGCGCGCGCCGTGCCTCGGTGAGCCGGCCACGCAGAAACCAGTACCAGCTCAGCGCGACCGCGAGGCGCAGCCCGCCACCGTGCACCAGAGCCGACCGCAGGTTCGCCAGTTCGGCGTCGAGCAGCGCGAGCCAGCGTTGCTGATCGGCCCCGCGCAGCCCGTGGTCGGCGCGCTCGGCCAGTTCGGTGTAGTAGGCGGCGTGCCGTCGGCGTACCTCGTCGGTGTCGGTCAGACGCTCGAGGCAGAACGCGGCGACGGATTCGAGCAGCCGGTAGCGGGGGGCCGCCCCGGAGTCGTCCAGTACCACCAGGGACCGGTCCACCAGCCTTGCGAGGGCGTCCAGGTCGGTCCGGCAGACCTGTTCGGCGGCCTCCGGGGTGCAGCCGTCGGGGAACACCGCCAACCGGGCGAGCACCGTCTGGTCGGGGTCGTCCAGCAGATCCCAACTCCAGGCGATCACCGCGGTCAACGTCCGCTGCCGCGGTGGGACGTCGCGCTGGGCGGTGCTGAGCAGCCGGAACCGGTCGTCGAGCCGGTCCACCACCCCGCGTACGCCCAGCGCGCGGACCCGGGTCGCGGCCAGCTCCAGGGCCAGCGGGAGGCCGTCGAGGCGACGGCAGAGCTGGGCCACCGCCGGCGCGGTCCGCTCGTCCAGCCGGAATCCACGCTGCTGGGCGGCGGCGCGGGCGGCGAACAGACGCGCCGCCGCCGAGCGCCGGACCGTGTCCACGTCACCGTCCTCGGGCAGCGACAGCGGGGGTACCTCCCAGAGCAGCTCCCCGGTCAGGCCCAGTGGCTCCCGACTGGTGGCGAGGACGCTCACCTCGGGCGCGTCGCGCAGCAGTCGGGCGACCAGCGCGGCGACCGGTTCGACGACGTGTTCGCAGTTGTCCAGCACGAGCAGCAGGTGCCGGTGCCGCAGGGCCGCGACGAGGCGGTCGGTCGCGGACAGGGTCGTGCCGGCGGCCTCCCGGACGTCCAGCACGCCGAGGACCTGCTCGGCGATGCGCGGGTCACCGGCCGGCAGTGGCGCCAGCTCCACCAGGTGGACGCCGTCCGGGCAGGACCGGGTCCGGGCTGCCTCGGTGGCCAGTCGGGTCTTGCCGACACCGCCCGGCCCGACCAGCGTCACCAGGCGTTGCCGGGGCAGCAGCCCGCGCAGCTCCGTCACCGCCTCGGCGCGCCCGACCAACTCGTCGAGCTGGGCCGGCAGGCTGTTGCGGATGATCGCGGCCTTCGGCGGCGCGCTCAGTTCGGCGTCCTGTTCGAGGATCCTGCGGTGCAGCGCGACCAGTTCCGGGCCGGGGTCGAGGCCCAACTCTTCGGCGAGTCGGTCGCGCAGGTCGGCGTAGCTGTCCAGCGCCTCAGACTGGCGTCCGGCCGCGTACAGCGCGCGTAGCTGCACCGCCCGCAGGCCCTCCCGCAGCGGGTGCCGGGCGACCAGCTCGGCCAGGTCGGCCGCGACCATGTCGTGCTCACCCCGGGCCACCCGCGCCTCGGCCAGTCGCTCGTGCGCCGCGAGGCGCTGCTCGGCCAGGCGGGTCGCCTCGGCGCGGACGAACTCGGCGTCGGCCAGATCGGCGTACGCGTCGCCGCGCCACAACGCGAGAGCCGCGGTGAGCCGGTCGGCGTCGGTGCTGCGGGTCAGCTCGACGAAACGGTCCGCGTCGACGTTGTCGGCCCGCAGCAGGTAGCCGGGCGGTCGTGACTCGACCAGCTCGCGGGCACCCGGCTCGGCGTCGTTGAGCGCCTTGCGCAGCTGCGACACCCGCACCTGGAGGGCCCCGGCGGGGTTGGCGGGGGAGTCGTCACCCCACAGGTCGTCGATGAGGCGGTCGGCCGAGACCACCTGGTTGCGGTTGGTCAGCAGGTCGGCCAGCAGCGCGCGGACCTTGGTGCCGGGTACGACCACCGGCTCGCCGGCGTCGGTGGTCACGGCGAGCGGCCCGAGCACCCCGAACTGCACGGCGGTCATCCTAGCCTCGGTAAGCAGAGCTGAAGCCGACCGTAAGCGCGGTGGCGCACCGTGTGGGCATGGACATCTACCACGAGACGCACGGCAATGGTGAGGGTCGACCGCTGGTGCTGATCCACGGCGCGCTCTCCGGCATCGGTACGTCGTTCGGCACGATCCTGCCGCTGCTGGCGAAGAACCGGCGGGTGATCGCGGTCGAGTTGCAGGCCCACGGGCGTACGCCCGACGTGGACCGTCCACTGACCGTGGAGCACTTCGCCGCCGACGTGGTCGAGGTGCTCGACCGGCTGGGCGTGGGGCGGGCGGACGTGTACGGCTGGAGCATGGGCGCGGCGGTCGGGCTGCGTCTCGGCACCCACCACGCCGACCGGGTGGGCCGGCTGGTGCTCGCCTCGGTGAGCTTCGACGAGGACGGCCTGCATCCCGGGCTGCTCGACGGGATCCAGGACCTGCAACCGGAGCACCTGCACGGTTCGGAGTTCCACGAGGAGTACCTGCGGACCGCGCCGGACCCGGCGGGCTGGGCGACCCTGGTCACCAAGATGAAGGTCCTCGACGCGAAACTGCCGTGCTGGACGCCGGAGCAGATCCGCGCGTTGGCCGCACCCACCATGATCGTGCTGGCCGACGCCGACATCGTCCAACCCGAACACGCGGTGCGGATGTTCCGGCTGCTCGGCGGCGCGGTGCCCGGCGACCTGACCGGCCTGCCGGCGTGCCGGCTGGCGATCCTGCCCGGCACCACCCACACCACGATCCCGCAGCGCGCCGACTGGCTGGCCCCGATGATCGACGAGTTCCTGGCCGAGGACGGGCCGGAGGCATAGACGGAGTGTCGGTGTGCGGCCGGGATCACGAACTCGTCGCGTCGGACGGCGGAGCCTGTTCGGATCGGCGGCGGACCGCCGTGAGCATGCGTCGCACGCCGAGGACGTGACCGCCCGATCTGAGCAGCAGGTGCCGGTAGAGGCCGCCGGCCAGGCCGGGGAAGACCGCTCGGGTCTCGGCTCGCAGCCGGGACCGGGCTGGACCCTCCGCGTCGAGGCGGAAGATCAGCGCGTAGGTCGAGAACCGATGACTGCCGCGCAGGGCCAGTTCCTGGCCGGGGATCGCGGTGGCGACGTGGAACCCGGGAAATGTTGAGCCCTCGGTGAGTGGTCGGGGCCCGGACGTGACGGGGTCGGCGGCGCCCACCAGGCGGGCGTACCCGGTCATGCCGGGTCGCGAGAACGTCGCTTCGACGACGTCGGCGAGGTGCGGCCAGACCTCATCGGGCGTCGCCGCGACGAGCGTGGTGTGTTCGTCCAGGTGGGGCAGTGAGTCGATCCGCATCGGCGCCTCCCGCATCACCGACCATTCTCACCCGGCGGTCCGATGCCCGGGGCCCGTGCCATGGCGCCCGGCTGCGACGGTCCGTGCCAGGGCACGGGGAGAATCCACGTCAATGCCCTTGAATTCCTATCGTGCCGGTAGGAAAATAGGTGAATGTCGGTTGGTCCGCTCCTCACCTTGCGTCGGGTCGTCGACCTGATGCGGACCGCCAGCGAGCTCTGTCCGGGCGCACCGGCCACCGACTGAGCACCGCAGCCCCGCATCCTCCGCACCGCACCTTCGACCGATCCGGCCTGGCCGGATCGGTTCACGACCATGGAGTACGCCATGACATCCGACCAGTCACCGTCCACCCCACCGACAGCCGGCGAGTCCCGGCTCGCCTTCAACGAGGACTGGGTGGCGACCATCCTCGGCCTGGCCCTGCTCGCCCTCGTCCTGCTCGGTGCCATCCCCGCCGGGCTGGTGCCCTGATGACCGCCGACGCGACCCGCACAAACAGTGCAGCCCGCACGACCGACGCCACCCCCGCCGACGAGGTGGTCGAGCCCAGCGGGTCCTCAACCACCGCCGGGCCCGCCGAGCCGACCAGCGTGCCGCGTACCGGGGCGTTCTGGGCCTGGACCGCGCTCGGCCTGCTGATCGTGGTCGGGCTCGCCGCGCTCACCCGCTACCTGGAGCAGAACGTCCCAGCCTGGGCCGAGGGCACCGCCGTCGAGGACATCGGAGCGGCGATCGAGTACCCGGTCTACGCGATCCTGCTCGGCCTGCTCGGCAACGTCGCCGTCACCCTGCTCGGGTGGCGGGACCGGATCGCCGCTGCGTTCCGGACCGAGTTCTTCATCAAGACCGGTCTGGTGCTGCTCGGGGCGTCGATCAACCTGGCCGTCATCGCCAGCGCCGCCGGCCCGGCGATCGCCCAGGCGATCCTGCTGATCAGCGGGGTCTTCCTGTTCACCTGGTGGTTGGCCGGCAGGTTCGGCCTCGACGACAGGCTGCGGGCGCTGCTCGCGTCGGCGGTGTCGATCTGCGGGGTCAGCGCGGCGATCGCCGCCGCCGGGGCGGTGCGGGCGCGCCGCGAGCAGTTGGCCTACACGGCGAGTCTGGTCATCGTCTTCGCGCTGCCGTCCATCTTCATCCTGCCCTGGCTGGCCGACGTGTTCGGGCTCTCCGACGCGGTGGCCGGCGCCTGGATCGGTGGCAACATCGACACCACGGCCGCGGTCACCGCCGCGGGAGCGCTCGCCGGTGAGGAGGCGCTCCAGATCGCCAGCATCGTCAAGGTCACCCAGAACGCCCTGATGGGTGTGGTGGCGGTCGCGCTCACCGCGTACTTCACCCTGCGGGTGGAACGACGGCCCGGCGCGGCCCGACCGGGCCTCGGTGAGCTGTGGACGCGGTTCCCGAAGTTCGTCCTGGGCTTCATCGCGGCCTCGGTCATCGCCACCTGGTACCTCGACGCGGCGGGCGCGGACGGCAAGGCCACCATCGCCATCGTCAACGACCTGCGCGTCTGGTTCCTGATCCTGGCCTTCGTCAGCATCGGCCTGGAGGTCCGGGTCGCGTCGCTGCGGGAGGCGGGTTGGCGGCCGGTGGCGGTGTTCGCCAGCGCCACCGTGTTCAACCTGGCGTTGGCGCTGGGCCTGGCGTCCCTGTTGTTCCGCAACTTCTCCGCCTGACTGTGCGGGGCCGGAGCCAGAGCGGCTCCGGCCCCGCCAACCAATTGCCCCTCCGCACCGACAGCCCGCAATTTCCGTCACCTGATCGGAAATTTCATCGATCAGTCTGACTCTTGCGGGTCGGCATCCACTGCTGCCACGATGGCCGTCAATCCCTTCCGTCGAAGAAGGAGTGGTCGTCATGGCGGTGTCCCGCCGCAGGTTCGTCACATCGGTGCTGGCCGGGTCCGCCCTCGCCGCAGCCTCCACCACTGAGCTGTTCGCCCGCCCGGCGCACGCCGCCAGCCCTCCGGGGGACGTGGTCGGCAAGGTGACCGTCGGCTACCAGGGCTGGTTCAGCGCCCCCGGCGACGGGGCGCCGATCGGCGGGTGGTGGCACTGGGGCCGCGACCGGTTCCAGCCGCCGTCGCCCGCCAACACCACAATCGTGTCCTGGCCGGACACGCGCGAGTACACGCGCAGCTATCCCACCGCGTACCCCAACCTGGGCAACGGCCAGGCAGCCACCCTCTTCTCCTCGTACGACCAGCAGACGGTGGACACCCACTTCCGCTGGATGCAGGAGTACGGCTGCGACACCGCCGCGCTGCAACGGTTCAACCCGATGGGCGACGAGGGCCCGACCCGCGACGCGATGGCACAGAAGGTGCGCTCCGCCGCCGAACGCCACGGCCGCAAGTTCTACATCATGTACGACGTCACCGACTGGCTGAGCTTCCAGTCGGAGATCAAGACCGACTGGACGACGAAGATGGTGGCGCACACCGCGTCGTCGGCGTACGCCCGACAGAACGGCAAACCCGTCGTCTGCATCTGGGGCTTCGGCTTCAGCGAGCCCAGCCGCCCCTTCACCCCCGGGCCCTGCCTGGAGGTCGTCAACTGGTTCAAGGCGCAGGGCTGCTACGTCATCGGCGGCGTGCCCACCTGGTGGCGGCAGGGCATCGAGGACTCCCGCCCCGGCTTCCTCGACGTCTACCACGCCTTCCACGCGATCTCACCGTGGATGGTCTACCGGACCACCACCCTGGAGGGCCTTGACTCGTACTACCACAACGTCAACATCGGCGACCTGGCCGACTGCGCGGCGCACGGCATCGACTACCTGCCCTGCGTGATGCCCGGCGACCTCGCCGGAGGGCACCGCCGGCACGGCGACTTCTACTGGCGGCACATCTACAACATGGTCCGGCTCGGCTCCCAGGGCCTCTACGTGTCCATGTTCGACGAGTACAACGAGGGCAACCAGATCGCCAAGACGTCCGAGACCCAGGCCACCACCCCGGCCGGCGCGAACATCCGGGCCCTGGACGAGGACGGCGTCGCCTGCTCCGCCGACTACTACCTGCGGATCACCGCCGACGGCGGCCGGATGCTCAAGGGTCAACTCGCCCTCACCGCCGTCCGCCCCACACCGCCGATGGTCGGCACCCCACCCCCGACCGGCAGCGACCTCGCCGCCGGCCGGTCCACCTCGGCCAGCAGCCAGAACGGCCCGTTCCTGGCGTCGAACGCGGTGGACTCCGATGCCGGCAGCTACTGGGAGAGCACCAACGGCGCGTTCCCCCACTGGTGGCAGGTCGACCTCGGCGCCAGCCACCAGGTCAACAAGCTGGTGGTGCGGCTGCCCGCCGGCTGGGGCGCACGCACCCAGACCATCACCGTGCAGGGCAGCGTCGACGGCGACTCCTTCTCGACCATCGCCGCGGCCTCCGCGTACACCTTCGACCCGGGCACCGGCAACACCGTCACCCGCACCCTGACGACCACCACCACCCGCTACGTCCGGCTCAGCATCGCCGGCAACACCGGCTGGCCGGCGGGCCAGCTCGCCAAAGTCGAGGTGTACGCCGGCAGCACCGTCCCGGACAACCCACCGACCGCGCCGAGCGGCCTCACCGTCACCGGCAAGACCTCGACGAGCGTGTCCCTGACCTGGACGGCCTCCACGGACGACACCAGGGTGACCGGCTACCAGGTACGCCAGGGCGGCACTGTGGTCGCCACCGTCACCGGCACCACGGCGACGGTGAGCGGGCTCAGCCCGTCCACCGCGTACACGTTCACGGTCGTCGCGCGCGACGCCGCCGGCAACACCTCCGGCGCGTCCAACGCGGTCACCGTCACTACGGACGCCGCAGCCAACGCGGACCTCGCCCGGGGTCGACCGACGTCGGAGAGCAGTCATGTCCAGAGCTACGGGTCGGGCAACGTGGTCGACGGTGACGCGAACAGCTACTGGGAGAGCGCCAACAACGCGTTCCCGCAGTGGGTCCAGGTCGACCTGGGTGCGTCGCGCACGGTCGGGCGGGTGGTGCTGAAGCTGCCGCCATCATCGGCCTGGGCCACGCGGACGCAGACCTTGTTGGTGCAGGGGAGTGCCGACGGGGGAAGCTTCAGCACGCTCGTCGGCTCGGCCGGGCGGACCTTCGACCCGGCGACTGGCAATGAGGTGGCGCTGACCTTCACCGCAGCTCAGACCCGCTACGTGCGGATCACCGTCACGGGTAACACGGGGTGGCCGGCTGGGCAGTTGTCGACGCTCGAGGTCTACGCCAGCTGATTGGACGTGGGCGGCCGCCGGACGCCGACCGGCGGCCGTCCATCTCATCGAACGGGCGCAAGCCGCACCTCGCCAAGGTCCACGTCATTGTGGCCCGGTCAGCCCCGAGGGAGGGCAAGCAGAGTGAGAGCGGCGACGATCTCAGTAGGATCCGCACATGTCCCGACCGGTGATCTTCGACCTCTTCCATACCCTGGTTCACGGTGCCGATGACGAGCGTGACCGGGTAGTTGGCGAGATGGCGCTCGTGGTCGGGGTGGCTCCGGCCGCGCTGGTCGCCGCGTACCACGCCACCTGGCGTGACCGGCTGGTCCGGTGGGACGTGGAGGAGACCGTCCGCATTCTCGCCGGACGCCTTGGCGGCACGCCAACCGACGAACAGGTGACACGGGCCGGTGGACATCGGCGAGCCCTCGCGCGTCGGGTGCTGGGTACTGTCTCGACCGCCACCCTGGACGTGCTTGACGCGCTGCGCGACGACGGGCGTTCGCTGGCCCTTATCAGCAACGCCACCTCGGAGACCGCCGAGGCATGGCCGCAAAGCCCTCTTGCCCGCCGCTTCGACGTCGCGGTCTTCTCCTGCGAAGTCGGACTGGCCAAGCCCCACCCGGCGATCTATCGCATTGCCGCTGAGCGGTTGGGCGTCGCGCCGGCAGAGTGCGTCTTCGTCGGTGACGGCGCAGACGGCGAACTGGCCGGCGCGGCAGCGGTCGGTATGAACGTGCTTCGTACCACTGAGCACAACGACACCGATCCGAGCTGGGGCGGACGTGCGTTCGCTACCCTTGGCGACCTACCCGCCCTGCTGCGCGAATCGGCCGGTCTAAGTTCCGCTTCAACGTCTGACGGTCGGGTTGGGTGACCAACTGGGTGACGACGGACGCGACCAAGGCCGGACGCCCATGGATGCTGGTGGACCATTCGGGCAGCTCAGCGCTGCTACTCCCGCAGCTCATCGCCGGGCGATCGTTCCTTCACACCGAAGAGGCGATCACCGCGGGCATCGGCTCCGTCAGTAGTAGCCAGGTGTCTGGAGTGATGTGCGGTTTGCCGGGAACAGCACGTCGTTCCTCTCGGTAACCCGTCGGGCAGACCTCGGCGGCGAGCCGACGCCAGAAGCGGGCGGCACCAGGGTTTTCTTCCTGGAATGGCACCTCCCAGTGTCCTCGGTGTTTGGCGAAAAGCTGCTGGGCGGCGAGACGTCCGACGCCCGAGCGGCGCACAGCCCGCACGACGAAAAATTCGGCGATGCGCAGCGGCTGGATGTTCAAGTTGGAGACAAATGCAAAGCCCACGGGTCGGGTGTCCCGACAGATGATGTAGCCGGCGCTGTCGGGGTCCTGGAGGTAGGTCCGCAGCCGGCCAGGGGTGAACAGGCCGACGTCATCCGGCAATGTGTCCCGGAACTCAGACGGGTCGTGCCGGTACAGCTGCCACAGCCGTTCCATGAGGAGTAGGTCACCGGGCAGGACCGACCGAAGAGTGGCAGGCTTCAGCATCCCGTCATCATGCCGGATCAAGAGGGCACAGGAGGCCGACGTCCTGATCCTTTGCCTGCAGTCACGGGGTTATGTCGGCCGGGAGAAGGGTGAAATGACCGAGCCGCCAGCAAGGTACAGCGGAGCGCGTAGGTCACGGGCGTTCATCGCCGCATGAACTCGTGCGGCGACATTGTCGGGAAGACGCTGCTCGGCCTCTCGCGGCGAGAAGAAGGCGACGCCCTCCAACTCCTGTCCCGGCAGATCGAGACCATCGAGATTGGCGATGGACCCGCAGTCGAACGTGAAGCTGACAATCGCGCGTGGCCGCTGCCCGGCGGGCGGTGCCCAGTCCACTACGAGGAGGTCACCCACCACCACGGAGATCCCCAACTCTTCACGGACCTCACGGGCGCAGGCATCATGTGGGTACTCACCCTCGTCGACATAGCCGCCGGGGAAGGCCCAGTGGTCGCGGTACGTGGGTTTGACGAGCAGCACGTTGCCGACCGGGTCGGTGATGAAGGCCGCAGCGGCGGCGTGGAAGGAAGCCAGGTTGGCGTACCACGTGGCAGGCTCCGTCCAGGTCACCTCGGTGACGCTAGCGGATGGGCCCAGGTGGGGCTCTCGCGCTACGCAGCTGTCGGCAGGGTCGCGAGGCTGCGCAGGACCTCGTTGACCTGGGGCGACGCCTGCTGAGGGCTGAGCGCCGCACTCAGTTCGCGGACGCGCTGTTGAACACGTGCCGAATGGATATCCGAGGCGTGCTGTGCCAGCTTCCGACCCCAGATGCAGGCGGCGTCGGTGTCCCCGGCGCGGGCAAGAGTCACGGCGAGGAGAGCGGTGTGCAGGGCGCGCGTTCGGGTGTTTTCGCTGGCAAGGGTGAGAGCGTCGGGAGCGTGGTTAAGGGCCTGCGAATACAGCTGCAGGTCGCCGAGGCACCTCAACGCGGCTCCGGCGAGGTGGGCCGGGCTGAAGTAGGTGACCCAGCGTGGGCCGGGGGTTGCGCCTGCGCGGCCGAGCGCACGCTCGGCTCTGGCGAGCGCGAGTTGGCAGCCACGTCGCTCGCCCGACTGCCCGTAAGCGGTGGCGGCGGTGGCGTGCAGCCGAGCGAGCACGGCGGCCGGCGCGCGCCCTGCCCCGTCGATGGCCGCTTCGGCGAGCCGGGCCGCGTCCCGGGAGTGGCCCAGGTGCACGGCCTGGGTGGCGAGGTTGGCCAGCAGGTGAGCGCCGTAGAGGCGGTCGTCGGCGGCCTTGGCTAGCCGCAAGGCGACGGTCATGTGTTGTTGGGCGGTGGCATGGTCGCCCGCGTCGTAGGACATGAAGGCGAGCTGCCCGCACAATGTCGCGGTTACCCGCATGAGGTCGCGTCCCACGGCTCCGGTGTAAGTGCCGTGCAGCATGGGTGCGACCTGGCGTACGAGGAAGTCGGCCATGAGGGAACGGGTCCGCGGAGAGCCGCTGCCGTGGCGCCGATCGAGGTCGGTGAAGTGGTCCGCCAGCCCGTACAGCGACTGAACGTCGGTGGGGGTGACTTGCTGTCGACCGCTACGACTGGCCGACTCGTCGGGTAGGTCATACCGCCAACCGAGTGCCGCCTGTAGGGCTTTGCCGCTGTCGAACGGCCCGGTGACCTGTGAGCTGAGCTGCTTGGCGAGCCTCGTCCAGATCTGCTCGGCGGTATCTATCGCGCCGCCGACGGACGCGGGATAGACGCACGTTCCGATGGTGTCGGCCGCACCGAAGCCCAGCTCCGTGACGGCGACGGAGCGACCGAGCTTGCGGGTCAGCGTCTCGGCCATGGCGGCCTGGACGTGTTCGCCTGGCCGGCGACCGCGTAACCACCAGTAGACGCTGGCAGCGTCGTACCGCCAGGTGCCCTGGTTGCGGCCGGCGTGATTGAGCTGGCGAGCGAAAGCGGCGTGCGCGGTGCCGTAGCCAGCGGCAATTAGCAGCCCTTCGAACGCCGCGTTCGTCACCGGTCGCGCCATGGTTCCGCCTCCAGGTATCGGTCAACTACGACTAGTGACGAGCCTATGGGTTGATTCGGTTCTGCGGAGACCGGCGCAATCCCGCGCAACCCACGTCCTGAGCAGCGCAATCGAGCGCATTGCTTGCCATCTGGTTCGTCGTTCGGCAACCGGCTTCGGTGATTGCAGGAGTCCTGGGTGCCGGCGATGTCCGAGCGTCGCGCCCTGGTAGACGGAGGTGGGAATGCAAGGCGAATCGCCCACGAGTAGAGGCGAGCAGTCAGAGGCGGTCGAGCGGGAGGCTGCCAAGCAGCGCCTTCTGGCGCAGGCCGAGGCGGAGCGTGTACCCGTAGACGACACGACCCGTGCGGTCCCGGACCGGCGGTGGCGGCGTGAGCAGCGATGACATCCCGATCGGTCGACGGGTGGCCCGATGGAGGGTGCGGCGGTCGATGACGCAGCAGATGCTCGCGGATCGGGTGCGTAGGTCGAAGAGTTGGGTGGACAAGGTGGAGCGGGGCGCTCGCACCCTGGACCGGTACTCGGTGATTCAGGAGGTGGCCCACGTCCTGCGGGTCGACCCGGAGGTGCTGCTCGGTCAGCCGCAGGCCACTCCGGTGGGCACGCCGGACGGGGTGGACGACATCCGGGCCGCCCTTGCCCGCTACGACATCCCGCGGGTTCCACCGCGGACGGACGAGCTGCGACGGCAGGTTGGGCACGCGTGGTTGACCTATCAGCATGCGCATTACGGGCAGTTGGTGCGGGTGTTGCCGGGTCTGCTCGACGCTGCCCAGGGCGTGCGGTCGCCGGAGCTGTTGGTGCAGGCGTACCGGATCACTTCGTCGCTGCTGGTGAAGCTCGGCGAGGCCGACCTGGCCTGGCTGGCCGCCGACCGCGCGATGTCCGCCGCCGGCGACGATCCGCTGCTCGCGGCGACAGCGACCATCTCGATAGCCCAGGCGCTCCGCGCCTGCAACCGCGACCACCTAGCCCTAACCGCGACCCTGTCTGCGGCCAACCGCCTCCTCCCCGACCCAGCCCGCCCACGTGATCATGAGGTTGACGGGCCGTTTGAAGATCAAATCACCCGTCAACCTCATGATCAACGGGGCGAGGGCCGGGGCACGGGCACGGGTGGGGGCGGGGTTGCGCGTCAGCGGTCGGCGGGGGAGTGGGCGGTGGGTGGGACGTTGCTGGTGCAGGCCGCGCTTGCTGCGGCCGGGTGTGGGGAGCACCGTCGGGCGGACGAGCTGACTGAGCGGGCGGCGGGAGTCGCGGCCAGGCTGAGGGGGTACGACGATCCGCACCGCACCAGCTTTGGGCCGGTCGCCGTTGAATTGGCGCGGGTGCTCGTGGCGGCGCAACGGGGTGACGCCGTTGAGGCGCTGCGGCGGCATTCGACCGTGGTGCGGCGGGAGGCGTGGCGGCGGTTGCCGGCCGAGTATCGGGGTGCGTACCTGGTGGACGTCGCTCGGGCGTACCTCCAGGTGGGTGACCTGCGCGGGGCCGCCCGCGCGCTTGTCGACGCGGACAGCATCGCGCCGGGTGAGGTTCGGTGCCGGCCGTTGGCGCGTACCGTCATCGCCGATGTTGCTCGCGCGCAGCCGGCGCCGGCCGGCGTGGCGCGACTGGCCACGGTGGTCGGCCTCACCCGCTGACGGAGGAGCGCAGGCACCTGTCGTAGGCCGGGTGGATGGTGCGTAACGGCGGCAGCGTCAGTGCTTCCAGAGGTTCTCCGTGCGGAAGTACCTGGCGGTGAACTGCTCTTCCACGGAGTCGAAGTCCATCTCCTCACCTGTCCACCCACCTGGCCAGACGTCGACACCGGAGGGTGCGCTGATGGCCGTCAGGACGGTGGAGCACCGGTGGCAGCGCCGGGGTGCCGAATCCCGGAACCGCCCGCCGCAGTCGCAGGGCCGCAGCCGTGCCTCAAGTGCCGCCATCAGCGTGGCGTAGGCGTCGTCCCGGGACGGCAGCGCGTCCGCGATGGCCGTACACGTGCTGTCGTAGTAGCTGATGTCCACCCGCATCGGGCAGCTGTCGCAGTAGAGGAAGTAGCAGTCCAGGAGTGGCGAGTGGTCGAGGCGGTAGAGCCGTTCGTGGCACTCCGGACAGGTGATCTCCTCACCATTCAGCCAGTTGTCGTCGTCAAGTTCATCCGTTTGGCTCACCGATTGATCATTCCATTCGTGTGACGGATGAGCGTCGGCGTCTGTCGTCGGCCGGGTGGATGGTGCGGACCGGGTCGGGCACCGGCCCTCGGAGTTGCCACTCGCGGGGGTAGCCGAGGGAGACCTCCTCGAAACGCACCCCGTCGTGGAAGGTGGTGCGGGGGATGTGCAGGTGACCGTAGACGACGGTGGCCGCGTCGAAGCGTAGGTGCCAGTCGCTGGTGCGGACGGTGCCGCACCACTGGGCGAACAGCGGGTACCGCAGGACGTCGGTGGGTTCTCGCACCAGCGGGTAGTGGTTCACCAGCACCGTCGGCAGCGTCGGGTCGCGTTCGGCCAGTCGGCGTTCGGTCTCGGCGATCCGGGCCGCGCACCAGGCCTCCCGGCTCGGGTACGGGTCGGGATGCAGCAGCGCCTCGTCCGTGCACACCACCCCGGCGGCGTACGCCAGGGCCAGGGACTCCTGCTGGGTGCGTGCCTGCGGCACCCGGAACGTGTAGTCGTAGAGCACGAAGAGCGGGGCGATGGTGGCCGGGCCGCCGTCGCCGTCCCACACCGGGTACGGGTCCTCCGGGGTGAGCACCCCCAACCGCCGGCACATCCGCACCAGTTCCTGGTAGCGCTCCTCGCCGCGCAACGTGACCGGGTCGCGCGGTGGTGTCCACAGCTCGTGGTTGCCGGGTGCCCAGACGACCCGTGCGAACCGGCTGCTCAGGAGCCCGAGCGCCCACTCGATGTCGGCGTACCGGTCACCGACGTCCCCGGCGACGAGCAGCCAGTCGCCGTCGTTGTCCGGGTGCAACCCCTGCACGAACGCGCGGTTCTGCGGGTGCCCGACGTGCAGGTCGCTGACAGCCCGCAGTCGGGGCGGAAGTTTCACCCTCCGAGGTTAGGACGGCGCGGGAGGGTCCGGAAACCCCTGTTCCTGCTGTTCGGGCCGATCTGACGGGCCGCATATCCGCGGACCGGGCGGGAAAGCGCAGGCGTCCGACAGCCCCAAACCGGAGCAGGAGTAAAACATGCCTTTCATCACCGTGGGGACGGAAAACTCCGCGCCCATCGACCTGTACTACGAGGATCACGGTTCCGGTAAGCCGGTGGTGCTGATCCACGGCTTCCCGTTCAACGGGGCGACCTGGGAGAAGACGACCACCCAGCTGCTCAACGCCGGATACCGGACGATCACCTACGATCGGCGCGGTTTCGGCAACTCCGCCCAGCCGACGTTCGGCTACGACTACAACACGTTCGCGGCGGATCTCGACGTCCTGATGACCGAGCTGGACCTCAACGACGTGACCCTGGTGGGTCACTCGATGGGCACCGGCGAGGTGATCCGCTACCTGGGCAACTACGGCTCGCAGCGGGTCAGCCGGGCCGTGGTGGTCAGCCCGCTGCAACCCATGCTGGCGAAGTCGAAGGACAACCCGGAGGGCGTCGACACGAGCCTGTTCAAGGGTTTCCAGGACGCCATCATCAAGGACCGGTTCGCCTACCTGACCCAGTTCTGCGACGCGTTCTTCAACTACAGCGAGAACAAGGGCAAGCTGGTCAGCGAGGAGGCGTACCGGGCGCACTGGCAGATCGGCGCGATGGCCTCCGCCAAGGGCACCCACGACAGCGTGGACGCCTGGCAGGAGGACTTCCGGCCCGACCTGCCGAAGATCAACATTCCGGTGTTGATCGTGCAGGGCGACAAGGACAACGTGCTGCCCTACCCGGTGACCGGCCAGCGGCTCGCGCCGATGATGCCGACCGCCAACCTCATCACGCTCAAGGGCGCGCCGCACGGTCTCCCGTGGACGAACGCCAACGACGTCAACAAGGCGATCATGGACTTCATGAAGCAGCCGGCCAAGGCTCGCGCCTGATCCGTTCCGGTAGCCGATCGGACGCCAGCGCCCGCACGGCGCTGCGACACCCGGCCCACGGTTTCGCACCCGGGGCCGGGTGTCGTCCGCGTTCAGGCCCGGCGGGCCACCACCGCGCCGTTGGCGCCGGGTGCGTCGAACGGCACCGTACGCACGTCGACGAAGCCGACGTCGGTGAGCCAGGCGGCGTACTCGGCCCCCGAGTAGTTTCGCCCACCCTCGGTCTCGACCAGCATGTTCATCCCCATCAGCGCTGCCTCCGGTGGCCCGGTGCGGTCGTCGTTGAGCAGCAGTTCGCAGACGACGATCGCCCCACCGGGTGGCAACGCCTCGTGGCACCGGGCCAGCAACGCCCGGTTCGTCGGCTCGTCCCAGTCGTGCAGGATCATGCTGAGCAGGATGACGTCGTGCCCGTCCGGCAGCGCCGGGTCGGCGAGGAAGTCGCCGCCCACCGCGTCGATCCGCCCGGTCAGGCCGGCCTCCGCGATCCGCTCCCGGGCCCGCACGCAGACGTGCGGCAGATCCAGGACGGTGGCCCGCAGGTCGGGCAGGCGCCGACAGAGCTCGATCGGGAAGGCACCCGCCCCACCGCCGACGTCGAGCAGCCGGCGGTGCGTCGAGAAGTCGTACGCGTCGGCCAACGCGCTGGCGGTGAAGCTGGACGTGGAGAACATGGCGTCCCAGAACTGCGCCAGCATCTCCGGGTCGACGGTGTCGAACATCGACTGTTGGGCCTCGGGGTCCCAGGTCAACGGCCGATCCGTACGCAGTGCCTCGCCGATGCGGTGCCAGGGCAGGTAGGTGCGCAGATCCGAGTAGCGGACCTGTGCGCCGAAGTAGTACGGGCGGCCCTCGACCAGGAACTGCTCGGCCAACTCGGAGTTGCGGTATCCGTCGCCGGCCTTCTCCAACAGCCCGAGCGACGCGCTGGCGGCCAACAGCAGGTCCGCGGGCCGGTCGGGCAGCCCGAACTCGGCGGAGACTTCCTCGACGGTCATCGTCCGCCCGCCGGCCAACCGGGTGAACAGGCCGAGCTCGACGCCGGCCGCAAGAGTCTTGAACCCCCACACACCGGCCACCAGGCGCATGAGGGGAGTCGGAGAGATCATTACGACATCAGATCACGATTCTGCGCCGTCCACGATGGTCGGTCACGCCCGCAGCAACGTCACCAACCCCGCGGCCACCAGCACCCCGGCCCAGAGCCGGTCCACGTTGAACCAGGCCCGACGCAGCACCCCCACCCCGAGGACCTGGTAGACCAGCATCGCCACGGCCAGGGCGACGCCGAGCATCGCCACGGTGTGCACCCCGGCCGCCGCGAGGCCCGACAGCGCACCCACCGGCGCGGCGGCCAGGTGCCCGGAGTGACCTCCGGGCACCGGCTCGGCCACCAGCACCGGCAACAGCATCAGCCCCGCCCCGTGCGCCGACGACATCAGGAACGACCAGCCGGCGAGCTGCGCCGCCGACAGCCGCATCCCCGCCCAGCGGAAATGCCGCTCGGAGAGCAGCCGCCACAGCCCGAACGCGACCAGCAGCACACCACCGACCACCGCGAGGGCGGTGCTGGTCGTCACCGACCGGGTCGCGGCGACCAACGCGGCGACGATCGCCACCGAGGCGAGATGCCCCGCCGCGATCGGCGGCAGGGCGCGCAGCAACGCCCGCCGGCTGCGCTCCTGAAGGCCCCGAGCCACCGCGAACAACCAACCCATCGCCGGGTTCAGACCATGGAACGCGCCGAGCGCGGCGAGCGTCGCCAGGGTGGTGACGGTCACGGAAAGCAGTACGAGTCGGAGGAGGCGTCCCCGCCCTGCAAGCGGGTCTGGTGCACCCGCAGGCCGCGGAACTCGTCCCCGTGCGGAAAGAACCGCTCGTCGGGGGTGAGCCCACCGGCGTCCACGTCGACGTCGAGCTTGGCCAGCCAGGCGCCCACCCCGTCGGGGTAGAACTGGTCGTCCCACGCGCCGTAGAGCGAGTTGCTGACGTAGACCCGCCGGCCGTCGCGGCTGACCTCCACCATCTGCGGACCACCGGCCAACGCCTCGTCCGGCGCGGCCGGGTGCGCGGTGCGGCGGACGATCCCACCGAGGTGCACCGAACCCGTCTGCACCGGGTGCAGCGGGTCGCTGACGTCGTACTGGCGCAGCTCCCCGGTGCCCCAGCAGGAGACGTAGAGGAACCGGTCGTCCACCGACAGGTCGATGTCGGTCACCAGCGGCGGCACCGCCCCGAACGGCTTGAGCAGGTCGGGCAGGTCCGCCGGATCGGCCGGCTCGGCCGGGATGTCGATCACCTTGGTGACCGCCCAGGCGTCGCCGTCGCGGTGCCACAACCAGATCGAGGCGGACAGGTCCTCGACACTGATCACCACCCCGACGAACCCGTACGACTTCGTCGGGTCGTGCGCCGGCCGCAGCTCCAGCGGCATCTGGTACTGGTCGCCGAGATCGACGCGTTGGACGTGCCGGCGTTTCGCCAGGTCCCAGAAGTGGATGGCGTGCCCGTAGCGCCGGCCGAGCAGCAACTCACCGATGATGCCGTCCTCGATCATCGGTGGGGTGCCCCACTCGCTGGTGACCAGCACGTCCTGAGTCAGGTGCCACCACATGTCGTACGCCAGGAACTGGGGACCCCGGTCGGCCTCCCACGCCCCGCGTACCTCGAACGTGGTGTGGTCGAGGATGGCGATGCCACCCGGGCCGTCCGCGCCGTCCGCGCCGCCGAGGGCGGAGAGGTAGATGCCGTCCGGGCCGCAGTGCACGGTGTGCGGCCGCGAGTAGCCGGCCCGCTTCGCCAGCTCCTCCGCCCCGATCACCTTGACCACCTGCGGCTGGCGCGGATCGGGCTGGGTGTCGAGCACGTGGATGCGCGACGAGCGCAGGCCGGGCACGATCAGGTAGCGCCGCTCGACGTGCGGGTGCGGGGCGGTCGGGCAGAGCGCGCTGCTGCACGCGTTCCAGCCGAAGTGGTGCAGCTCGTCCCCGACGTACGGCAGGTCGGTCCAGCCGACGACCCGGCCGTAGTCGGGGGAGTCGGGGTCGGTGTCCAGCACCACGATGGCGTCCGGACGGCTGGCCGTCCGGTCGAAGGCCGCCACGTAGGCGAGCTTCTCCGCCGGTGCGGTCACCGCCTCCCGGGGTGAGGGGTAGAAGGTGGGGTCGGGGGTCCAGCGGGTCATCGCAGCTCCGCTCGTCAGGTGGTGGGAACGCCGAGTCGGTCGAGCAGGTGGCGGCGCAGCGCGCCGAAGGCCGGGTCGTCCGGCGTATGGGTGGGGCCCAGGTCGACGGGGAGCTGCGCGGCGATGCGGCCCTCGTCGAGGAGCAGGATCCGGTCGGCTAGCAGCAGCGCCTCCTCCACGTCGTGGGTGACCAGCAGGGCGGCGAAGCCGTGCTCGGCGCGGAGTCGGCGCAGCAGGATCTGCATCCGCAGTCGGGTCAGCGCGTCCAGGGCACCGAACGGCTCGTCGAGCAGCAGCAGGTCCGGTTCGCGGACCAGGGCCCGCGCCACCGCCACCCGCTGCGCCTGCCCGCCGGACAGCTCGGCGGGCCAGGCGCGGTGCCGGTCGGCGAGCCCGACCTCGGTCAACGCCCGCTGGATCCGCCCGGCGGCGTCCGCACCGGACAGCCCGAGCCCGACGTTGTCCGCCACCTGTTTCCACGGCAGTAACCGGTGTTCCTGGAAGACCACCGCGGCGGTGCCGTGCACGACGCTCGTTCCGCTGGCGTCGCCGTCCAGCCCGGCGAGAATCCGCAGGAGGGTGCTCTTGCCGGAACCGCTGCCGCCGAGCAGGGCCACCACCTCACCACGGGCGATGGTGAGGTCGACACCGGCCAGCACGACCGTCGGCCCGAACGCCCGGCGCACCGCGTGGGCGGTGAGCACCGGCGCCGTGCCGTTCAGGTGGCCCGCAGTCCGCGACGCCATGTCAACATCCTCCTCTCCAGGACCCGTAACGCAAGGTCGGATATCAGTCCGAGCAGCGCGTAGACGAGCAGGCCGAGCACCACCACGTCGGTCTGGCTGAACTCCCGCGCCTCCATCATCAGAAAGCCGATCCCGGTCTGGGCGTTGACCTGCTCGCCGACGACCAGGCTGAGCCAGGCCGCCCCGATCGCCAGGCGCAGGCCGAGGAAGAGCGACGGCAGTGCGCCGGGCAGCACCACGTGGCGCAGGCGGGCGGCCTGGCCCAGGCCACAGGTGCGGGCCGCCTCCACCAGTCGCTCGTCGATGTCCCGGATGCCGGCGTAGGTGTTGAAGTAGATGGGGAAGAACGCGCCCAGCGCCACCAGGCTGATCTTGAGTGATTCGCCGATGCCGACCCAGATGATCAGCAACGGAACCAGCCCGAGGTGTGGCAGCATCCGGGCCATCTGCACCGGCGGGTCGACCAGGTCGTCACCGAGGCGCAGCAGCCCGGCCACGGTGCCCAGGGCCAGGGCCAGGAGACCGCCGATCAGCAGACCCGCCCCGGCGCGGGTGAGCGAGTCCAACAGGTGGATGCCGAGTGTGCCGTCCCGGCTCAACCGCCACCCGGTGGCCAGGACATCGCTGGGCGCGGGCAGCTTCTCGGCCGCCAGCAGCCCGGTCCGGGCGGCCAACTCCCAGCCCAGGACCAGCACCACCGGGCTCACCACCCGCCGCCACCGCCGGGCCGGGCGCTGACGAGGGGGTACGACCGGCGCCGCCGCCGTGACCTCGCCGGGCGGCTCGGCGAGCGTCGTGCGACTCACTGGAACACCGCGCTGAACCGGTCGTCGACCCGGGATCGGAGGTCGACCGGCCCCGGGATGAGTTCCAGGCCGATGAAGCTGTCGGTGATCGCCTGAAGTTCGTCGCCGATGGCCGGGGTGACCGGGGCGAGGGGTTTGGCGCTACGGGCCAACGCGCGGCTGGTGACGTCGTGCGCGATCTTCAGCTCCGGCGCGAGGGTGCTGGCCCGCTCCTCGGGGTGGGCGATGCCCCAGTCGGTCACCTCGCGGTAACGCTGCAGGAACGCCCGGATCTCGTCCGAGCGCTTGTCGAGCGCCTGCGGCGAGGCCAGGACGTACTCGCGGTTGCTGGCCAGGCCGGTCGCGTCGGCGAGCACCTGAACCCCCGGTTGCTCGGCCAGGGCGAAGTACGGGTCCCAGATCACCCAGGCGTCGACCTGGCCGCCGTCGAACGCGGGCCGCCCCTCGGCCGGCTTGAGGTACTTGACCTCGATGTCCTTCAGGGTCATGTTGTTCGCCTCCAGCAGCCGGACCAGCAACCAGTGCACGTTGGACCCCTTGTTGAGGGCCACCGTCTTGCCCTTGAGGTCGGCGAAGGTGCGGTAACCCCGGTCGGCCTTGACCAGCACGGCCTCACCCTGCGGGATCGGCGCCGAGGTGCCGATGATGGAGAACGGGATCTTCCCGGCGGCGGCGAAGACGGGCGGCGCCTCACCGACCTGTCCGATGTCGATGGAGCCGGCCTTGAGCGCCTCGGTGAGCGCCGGGCCGCTCTCGAACAGCGACCACTCCACCTCCGGTGCGGCGTTGCGCGCCTTGACCAGGCTCAGCCCGCCGAAGCGTTGGTAGCCGATGCGGAGCTTCGCACCGCCGCCGGAGGCATCGGCGGACCCGCCGCAGGCGCTCACCACGGCCATGGCGAGCAGCGCCACGGTGGTGAGCAGGGCCGTCCGGAGGCGGCGCTGCGGGGGGCGGCTCGTCGACGGGGTGGGCATGGCGGCTCCTCGGGTCGGGCAGGCGGATTGGTGAGGCATCGACAGGTGTCGGCCTCCGTATTAGCCTACTAACCCGATAGGTTTTATGGGTAGGGTGTCGGTGGGATCGTCCCACCCCTCAGGAGGTGCCCGCCGCCCCGCGCGCACCCGGACCCCACCCGCCGCCCCCGCACGGAAAGAGCCGAGATGACCCTCACCTTCCACTGGTTCCTGCCCACCAACGGCGACAGCCGGGACATCGTCGGCGGCGGACACGGCGTACCGACCGGTGCCGCCGGAGGCGCCCGCCCGGCCAGCGTGGCGTACCTCGGGCAGATCGCCCGCAGCGCCGAGCAACTCGGCTTCGTCGGCGCGCTCACCCCGACCGGCGCCTGGTGCGAGGACGCCTGGCTCAGCACGGCGATGCTCACCGAGGTGACCGAGCGCCTCAAGTTCCTGGTCGCCTTCCGGCCCGGGCTGCTCGCCCCCACGCTCGCCGCCCAGATGGCCTCGACCTTCCAGCGGCTGTCCCGGGGCCGGCTGTTGCTCAACGTGGTCACCGGCGGCGAGTCGCAGGAGCAGCGGGCCTACGGCGACTTCCTCGACAAGGACGCCCGGTACGCGCGGGCCGACGAGTTCCTACACGTGGTGCGTGCGCTGTGGCGCGGCGAACCCGTCGACCACGACGGCACCCACCTCCACGTCGAACAGGCGCGGCTGCACCGGCTGCCCGACCCGGTCCCGCCGGTCTACTTCGGTGGGTCGTCCGCCGCCGCGCTCCCGGTGGCGGTACGGCACAGCGACGTCTACCTCACCTGGGGCGAGCCGCCGGCCCTGGTCGCCGACAAACTGGAACGGGTTCGGGCGCTGGCCGCCCGCGCCGGGCGGGAGCTGCGCTTCGGCATCCGGCTGCACGTCATCGTGCGGGACACCACCGAGCAGGCCTGGGCGCAGGCGCAACGCCTGCTCGACGGGGTCTCCGAGGCCGACATCCGGGCCGTGCAGGAGGGGCTGCGCCGCAGTGAGTCCGAGGGGCAGCGCCGGATGCTCGACCTGCACGGTGGCTCCCGCGACGGCCTGGAGGTCGCCCCCAACCTGTGGGCGGGGGTCGGCCTGGTCCGCGGCGGGGCCGGCACCGCGCTGGTGGGCAGCCACGCCGAGGTCGCCGACCGGATCGCCGAATACCACGCCCTCGGCATCGACGAGTTCATCCTCTCCGGCTATCCGCACCTGGAGGAGGCGTACTGGTTCGGGGAGGGGGTGCTGCCGATCCTGCGCGACCGAGGGTTGTGGCGGCACCCCGACGGGCCGCAGGCCCCGGACAACGTCGACGTCCCGTTCGCCGGTTCGCCCGCGCCGCAGCCCGCCGGGGCCCGCTGACCGGCCGGCCCGCGGCAATCGACGCCACGGCCGCTCAAAGGTCCATCGCGTAGACCCGGACCTGGCGGCCGGTGTCCGGCTGTACCGTCTCGCGCTCCAGCGACATGCCCAGCTTGACCATCACCCGCGCGGACGCCTCGTTGCCGACGACGTGGATGCTGACCAGCCGCCGCAGGCCGAGCTCGGCACGAGTGTGGGCGACAACTGCCTGGGCCGCCTCGGTGGCCAGGCCCCGACCCCAGTACGCGCGGCCGAACCGCCAGCCGATCTCCACGGCTGGCATGATCTCGGGCAGGAAGGTCGGCGTCCCCAGTCCGGTGAAACCGGCCAGCTCGCCGGTTTCTCTGATCTCCACCGCGTACAGGCCGAAGCCGTGCTCGTCCCAGTGCCGCTGATAGGTGGCCAGACGCTCCGCGGTCGCGGCCCGGTCCAGGGGGCGGCCGCCATGGATGTAGCGCATCACCTCGGGCTGCGCGTTGACCGCGGCGAACCCGTCCAGATCATCGCTTCGCCAGCGGCGCAGCAGCAGCCGTGGAGTCGTGAGGGACGTGGCATCAGGGGAGCTTGTCGGGTCAGGCACGTCCCCTTCGTAGCATTTCGGCGCCCGTAGGGCGATCGCTTATCTCTAGGTGGGTCGGGTGGCCATCCGTCGGCCGATCCGCCGCCCGGCGAGGCTCACCAGCGTGCTGCCGGCCGCCATCCCGACCAGCACCAGAATCCCGCCAACCACCCACAGCCCGCTGTCGTCGGTCGACGCCGCCCGCCACGACCAGACCGCCGTGAACGCCACCGCCATCACCGGGGCCACCAGCCACGGGCTGAGCCGCGTCCCGGCCAGCCCGGCCAACAGCACCAGCGTCAACACACAACCGATCACCTGCCACGCCTCGTACGGGCCACTGCTCGCGCCGGTCTGCGCGTCGACCGTGTACTCGTCGTCCCAGCCCAGCCAGAGGATCCACGCCCCGACCGTGGCCGCCGCCAGGAACACAACACCGAGCAGTGCCCGCGTACCCCTCGTCGCCGTCATCCGGCGATCATCTCCCGTCGGCCCACTCCACGGGAACACGCACCGGCGCCCGAGCCGATCCTCAGTGGACGGTTGCCTCGGTCGGTGGCGATCCTCTACGGTCTGCTCAGCGGTGGGCGATGCGGTCCGCATCCGACCCGACACCGCCGGTTGCCCGTCGTGCGGGCCGGGATGGTGGAGTCCCGGGTCGCCCCGTCGACGGTGACCCGGCGGTCGTGTGACTCCCCAGCTCGTCCCGGCCCTGCTGCCCGGGGTGGCTCCCGCCTGGAGCCGACGGCGAGCCGGAGCACGCCGACCCACCGGGAGAGCCCCGTGTTCCTCAGCCCGCACGAGCAGGACCGCCTGCTCGTCCACGTCGCCGCCGATGTCGCCCGCGCCCGCCGCGAACGCGGCCTGCGCCTCAACTATCCCGAAGCCGTCGCCGTGATCACCGCGTTCCTTCTCGAAGGGGCCCGCGACGGGCGAACGGTGGTCGACCTGATGTCGGCCGGCCGGGCGGTGCTCGGCCGCGACGACGTCCAGGACGGCATCCCCGAGCTGCTGAGGGAGGTGCAGGTGGAGGCGACGTTCCCGGACGGCACCAAGCTGGTGACGGTGCACCACCCGATCCCGTGATCCCCGGGGAGATCCTGCCGGCGGCCGACCCGGTCGAGATCAACGTGGGTCGTCCGGTGACCACGCTGCTCGTGGTCAACACCGCCGACCGCCCGGTCCAGGTCGGTTCGCACTACCACTTCGCCGAGTCCAACCCGGCGCTCTCGTTCGACCGGGGCGCGGCCTGGGGGCAGCGGCTCGCCGTCGCGGCCGGCACCTCGGTCCGGTTCGAGCCGGGCATCAGCCGCAGCGTCGACCTCGTTCCGCTCGGCGGCGCACGCCTCGTGCCAGGTCTGCGCGGCGAGTGCGCGGGAGCGTTGGACCCGTCGCCGGACGCGCCCACGGCCGAGAGGTCGCCGCGGTGAGCGCCGTGCGGCGCGACCGCTACATCGACCTGTACGGGCCGACGACCGGCGACCGGATCCGGCTGGCCGACACCAACCTGCTGATCGAGGTGGAGACCGACCACTGCGTCGGCGGCGACGAGGCCGTCTTCGGCGGCGGGAAGGTGATCCGCGAGTCGATGGGGCAGTCCCGGGCCACCCGCGCCGAGGGGGCACTGGACACCGTCATCACCGGTGCGGTGGTGCTCGACCACTGGGGTGTGGTCAAGGCCGACGTGGGGTTGCGGGACGGGCGCATCGTGGCGCTCGGCCGGGCCGGCAACCCGGACACCATGCCCGGCGTCCACCCCGACCTGGTCATCGGCCCGTCAACCGAGGTGATCGCGGGCAACGGGCGGATCCTCACCGCCGGCGCCGTCGACACCCACGTGCACTTCATCTGCCCGCAGATCGTCACCGAGGCGTTGGCCAGTGGCATCACCACGATGGTCGGCGGCGGCACCGGGCCGGCCGAGGGGACCCGCGCGACAACTGTCACGCCGAACGCCTGGCACCTGGCCCGGATGCACGAGGCGCTGGACACGATGCCCGTCAACGTGCTGCTGCTCGGCAAGGGCAACACCGTCTCCAGCGAGGCGCTGTGGGAACAGTTGCGGGCCGGTGCGGGTGGTTTCAAACTGCACGAGGACTGGGGCACCACGCCGGCCGCGATCGACGCCTGCCTGCGGGTGGCGGACGCGTCCGGCGTGCAGGTGTCGATCCACACCGACACGCTCAACGAGGCCGGTTTCGTCGCCGACACCCTGCGGGCGATCGGAGGGCGGGCGATCCACTCGTACCACACCGAGGGAGCCGGCGGCGGGCACGCACCGGACATCATCACCGTGGCCAGCGAACCGAACGTGTTGCCGTCGTCGACCAACCCGACCCGGCCGTACACCGCCAATACCCTGGCCGAGCACCTGGACATGCTGATGGTCTGCCACCACCTCAACCCGTCCGTGCCGGAGGACCTGGCCTTCGCCGAGAGCCGGATCCGACCGTCCACGATGGCGGCCGAGGACCTGCTGCACGACCTCGGCGCGATCTCGATCATCGGTTCCGACGCGCAGGCGATGGGCCGGGTCGGCGAGGTGATCACGCGGACCTGGCAGAGCGCCCACGTGATGAAGGACCGGGTCGGCGCGCTGCCGGGTGACGGGGCCGCCGACAACCACCGGGCCCGGCGGTACGTGGCGAAGTACACCATCTGCGCGGCGATGGCCAACGGGCTGGAACGGGAGATCGGCTCGGTCGAGCCGGGCAAGCTCGCCGACCTGGTGCTCTGGGACCCGGCGTTCTTCGGCGTGCGACCACACCTGGTGCTCAAGGGCGGCATGATCGCGTACGCCCAGATGGGGGACGCCAACGCCTCGATCCCGACCCCGCAGCCGATGCTGCCGCGGCCGATGTTCGGGGCGTACGGCGCGGCGGCGGCCGCCACCAGCCTGGCCTTCGTGGCCCCGGCGGCCCTGGACGCCGGGCTCCGCCTGGACGTGCGACGCCGGGTGGTGCCGGTGAGCGACGTGCGCTCGCGGGGCAAGGCCGACCTGCCGGAGAACAACGCGATGCCGCGCATCGAGGTGGACCCGGACACCTTCACCGTGCGGATCGACGGTCAGGTGGTGGAACCGGACCCGGTGACCCGGCTGCCGATGGCCCAACGGTACTTCCTGTTCTGATGGCCACGCCGAGCCTGCTGTTGCTGTTGGCCGACGGACGCTTCCCGGCCGGGGCGCACGCCCACTCCGGTGGTCTGGAGGCGGCCGTCGCCGCCGGCCGGGTCACCGACCTGTCCTCGTTGGAGGCGTTCCTGGTCGGACGGTTGGCCACCGCCGGCCTGGTCGGCGCGGCGTTCGCGGCGGCCGCGCACCGGGCGGCGGCGTCGGCCGAGTCTGCCGCCCGGTCGGCGGCGCTGGCTCGACTCGACGCCGAGTTGGACGCGCGTACCGCCGCCCCGGCGTTGCGGGCGGTCTCGCGCCGGCAGGGCCGGGCACTGCTGCGCGCCGGACGGACCATCTGGCCGGACGCCCCGTTCGCCGACCTGCCCACGACGCCCGGTGGCGCACACCAACCGCTGGTGCTCGGGTTGCTCTGCGCCGCGGCGGGGCTGTCCCGCGTCGAGACCGCCACGATCGCCGCGTACGGGACGGTGACCGGGGCGGCCAGCGCTGGGGTACGCCTGCTCGGCCTCGACCCGTACCGGGTCCAGGCCTTGCTGGTCGGCCTGGCCGACGCCTGCGACGACACGGCCGCCGACGCGGCGCGCGCCGCCGACGACCCACCGGAGCGGCTGCCGGCCGCCGCCGCTCCACTCGCCGACATCCATGCCGAAATCCATGCCACCTGGGAGGTGCGTCTCTTTGCGTCCTGACACCGTTGTGCCGAACGCTGTGCCCGCCGTCGAACCGACCCCGCCGCCGGCCGCCCCACCCCACGACGAGACCGTTCCGCACACCCATCCGGAGCCGGGTGTGGACCCCCATCCGCCGTTGGCGCGCGCCGGCCGTGCCCTGCGGGTCGGCATCGGTGGTCCGGTGGGCTCCGGTAAGACGGCCCTGGTGGCCGCGCTCTGCCGTGCCTTCGCCGACGAACTGCGGCTCGGCGTGGTGACCAACGACATCTACACGACCGAGGACGCCGACTTCCTGCGGCGGGCCGGCGTGCTGGACCCGGCCCGCATCCGCGCGGTGGAGACCGGGTGCTGCCCGCACACCGCGATCCGTGACGACATCGGCGCCAACCTGGACGCCGTCGACGAGCTGGCCGAGACGGTCGGCCCGTTGGACCTGGTCCTGGTGGAGAGCGGTGGCGACAACCTGACCGCGACCTTCAGTCGGGGGTTGGTCGACCGGCAGATCTTCGTGGTCGACGTGGCGGGCGGGGACAAGGTGCCCCGCAAGGGCGGGCCAGGGGTCACCGCCGCCGACCTGCTCGTGATCAACAAGACCGATCTCGCGCCGATGGTGGGTGCCGACCTCACTGTCATGGACCGTGACGCGCGCGCCCGGCGCGGCGACCTCCCGACCCTCTTCCTGTCCATTGTGGGAGACCCCACCGCCACGTCGGTGGCGGACTGGATCCGGCACGAGTTGGCCCACCACGCCGCTCTGCACCCGCTCGCCGCCCCGGTCGGCCCCGCCTGATGCGAGCGTTCGCCCGGCTGGTCGCCCGGGCCGACGGTCGGGGCGGCACCGCCCTGGTCGAACTGCACGGCGAAACGCCGCTGCTGTTGCGCCAGACCCCGACCGACGGTGGTGTCGCCACGGTGCACCTCGTCGGCGGGGCGGCCGGGCCGCTCGCCGGGGACGATCTACGCCTGGAGATCGAGGTGGGCGCGGGCGCGGCGGTCCGCGTGCACAGCGTCGCTGCGTCGATCGCCCTGCCGGGCCGCGCGGGTGCCGTCTCCCGGATGGCGGTGCGGGCGGTCGTGCACCCCGGTGGCACGCTGCACTGGCTTCCGGAACAGTTGGTCGCGGCAGCCGGTTGCGCGCACCTCGCCGAGTCCCGGATCGAGCTGGCCGCCGGCGCGAGCCTGCGCTGGCGCGACGAGCTGATCTGCGGCCGGTACGGCGAGACGCCGGGCGGCGCGGTCGTGCACACCCAGGTCGACTACGCGGGGCGGCCGCTGCTGCGCCAGTCCCTCGCGGTGGGCCCACGGTCGCCGGGCTGGGCCGGCCCGGCGGTGCTCGGCGGCGCCCCGGCCACCGGGTCGCTGCTGGTGGTCGACCCGACCCAGCCCGCCGGAGCTCCGACGGTCGAGGGTGGTGTCGCCCGGCTGCCGTTGGCCGGTGGCCCGGCGACCCTGTGGACCGCCACCGCTCCCGACGCGCACACCCTGCGCGCCCACCTCAGCGGCTAGAAGGCCGTTCGGTACCGGCTAGGTTTCGGTACCGGCTAGGAAGCCCCTTCGGTGCCCCTGGGCCCCTGGGCCCCTGGGCCCCTGGGCCCCTGGGCCCCTGGGCCGTGCCGGAGGCGGACACCGCGGAGAGCGTGATGTCTGTGAGTCATCGTGATGACTCACAGACATCACGCTCGTCGCCGGGTGGGGCTCGTCGCCGGGTGGGGCTCGTCGCCGGGTGGGGCTTGTGGCTGGGTCGGGCACGCTCGTTGGCCAGGCCACGCTCGTTGGCCAGGCCACGCTCGTTGGCGGGGCAGGCTCGTTGGCCGGGGCAGGCTTGTTGGCCGGCGCTGGCTTGTTGACCGGGGCTGGCTTGTGGCCGCGTCAGGATCGCGATTGGGCGGTGCTGAGGGCCAGGCCGCATTGCGATCATTGCGGCACCCGGAGCCGATCATTGCCACCTGGGCCGCAGGGTGAGACCGCGGCCCGGCCAGGGGTTGGTCGGTGCGGGCCGGGGTGGGATCAGCGGTGCAGGCCTGGGAGGGGGCCAGCGGTGCGGGCCGGGGCGGGATCAGCGGTGCAGGCCTGGGAGGGGGCCAGCGGTGCGGGCCGGGGCGGGATCAGCGGCGCAGGCCAGGGAGGGGGCCAGCGGTGCGGGCCGGAAAAGGGTCAGCGGTGGGGCCGGGGAGTGGTCAGCGGTGCGGGCCGAACGCGTCGGCGTGCTCCCGTTGCCGGGCCGGGTCGAGACGGCCGATCAGGTCGTCGAGCTGGCTCACCAGGTCGGCGGCGTCCGGTACGCCCAACTCGGCGATGCTGGCCCGGACCAGCTCGTCCAGGCGGGCGTGTTCGCGGCGGCCCCGAACGGTCAGGTACGCCCGAATCCGTCGACGGTCGATCGGATCGACCCGGCGGAAGACGAGGTTGCGGTCGACGAGCTGGTCGACCAGCTTGGTGAGTGTGCCCGGCGGCAGCGAGGCCTCGGCGGACACCTCGCTCATCGGGTGGCCCTGGCCGTCGGCGAGCAGGCAGAGCACCCGCCACGCCTCGATGCTCAGCGCGTCGTCGGCCAACACGGCACCCAGCCGGCGGGAGAGCAGCCGTTCGGCGCGGGTGAGCGAGCGCAGCAGGTCGGCTGGCGCCCCGGGCACGTCTGACATGAAACTCCCTGGTCCGGTGGCCCTGTCATGGTAGCGAACCGTCCCGCTCAGTGGTGAGGTCTGGTCTTCCGTCGTGGGCCGGGCAATCATGTGCTCATGTCCGCGCCGGCACCGCCGTGGCTGACCGTCGACCGTGCCGTGGTCAGCATCGCGCTGGTCTACCCGATGCGCGGGCCGGCCGGCATGTTCGGCCCCACCTGCGAGCTCTGCGCGCAGCTCGCGGTGGAGGAGATCAATCGGTGCGGTGGCGTGCTGGGCCGGGAGGTGCGGCTGGTGCCGGTCGACGGTGGCGCGCCGCCGGCCGAGGTGGCCGCCGAGGTCGAGGCGTTGGTGTCGGTGGGGGCCGTGCAGGGGGTGACGGGGTGGCACATCTCCTCGGTGCGCCAGGCGTTGGCGCCCCGCGTCGCGCACCGGGTGCCGTACGTCTACACCGCACTCTACGAGGGCGGCGAACGTACCGAAGGGGTCTTCCTGACCAGCGAGACGCCGGATGCCCAACTGTGGCCCGCGATGCGGCTGCTCGCCGCCGAGCAGGGGGTGCGTCGCTGGTTCGTGGTGGGCAACGACTACGTGTGGCCGCGCCGGACGTCGCGGGCAGCGGTGCGGTACGCGCTGCGCGGCGGCGGGCAGGTGGTGGGCCGGCATTTCCTGCCGTTGGACGCGCACGACTTCACCGAGGTGTTGCGCCGTATCGAGCACAGTGACGCGGACGCGGTGTTGATGCTGCTGGTCGGCGCCGACGCGGTGCGGTTCAACCGCGCGTTCGCCCGATCCGGCCTCGATCAGCGCTGTCTGCGGCTGAGCACACTGATGGACGAGAACATGCTGCTGGCCAGCGGTGCCGGGGCGACCCGGAGGTTGTACAGCACGGCGGGTTTCTTCGCGGGGCTGGTGACGCAGGAGAATCTCGACTTCCACGGCGAGTTCGCCCGACGGTTCGGGGTGGAGGCGCCGCCGCTGGGCAGCCTGGGGGAGTCCTGCTACGAGGGCGTCATGCTGCTCGCCGCACTGATCGGCCAGGCCCGCACCCTCGACGTCCGGGCCATCGAGACGGCCGCCGACACCGTCGCGTACCACGGGCCGCGGGGGCGGTTGCGGCTGCGCCAGCGGCATGTGCGTCAGCGCATCTACCTGGCCGAGGCCGACGGGCTCGACTTCACCGTGCTCGCCCAGCTCTGAGCCGGGCACCGGCACCAGGCTCGCCGGCCCCTTGACAGCGCCACCCGATCCCGTCCTAAGATGCTTCCTGCGTGAAGTATCTGACTACGACGTCAGATCTCACCATTGTGTGCCCACCGTCGGCGGATTCGTACGCCGACCATTGTGGTGGCACTTATCTGGCGTCTTTCCGAACGGCCGACACCGTTTCCTCCCCACGGTGTCGGCCGTTTTTCGTGCGCGCCCGACAGGGTCATCGGAAACAGTCAATTAAGGACCGGGAAACACTCGCGCAATCATGCCGGTCGACGCTTTGGCTGCCCATATCCGATCCGGTGCCCCGCGCGGCGTCCACCCGTCGACTCGGCATCGCCCACGTTCGCTCCACCGGACCGCACCGCCCATCCTTTCGCCTACTGAGTGCACCGCAGGGAGAGTAGATGTCACTATTCCGGGGCCGCCGCATCCTGGCGGGTGCCATGACCCTGGTCGCCGCGGCCGCGATGACCGCGTGCGGCAGCAAGACCACCGACTCCGGTGGCGCGACCGGCGTCACCGCCGACGTGTCCGGCGACACCGTCAAGGTGGGCCTGCTCAACTCGCTCTCCGGGACCATGGCGATCAGCGAGGTCACCGTCCGCGACGCCATCATGCTCGCCGTCGAGGAGATTAACGCGGCCGGCGGTGTCCTCGGCAGGAAGATCCAGCCGATCGGTGAGGACGGTGCCTCGGACTGGCCCACCTTCGCGGAGAAGGCCGAGAAACTCATCTCCGAGGACCGGGTGGCCGCCGTCTTCGGGTGTTGGACGTCGGCCAGCCGTAAGGCGGTCAAGCCGGTGTTCGAGAAGAACAAGGCGTTGCTGTTCTACCCGGTGCAGTACGAGGGTCTGGAGCAGTCGCCCTACATCTTCTACACCGGAGCGACGACCAACCAGCAGATCGTTCCCGGGCTCGACTATCTCAAGTCGCAGGGCGCGAAGTCGGTCTATCTCGTCGGTAGCGACTACGTCTTTCCGCGGACCGCCAACAAAATCATCAAGGCGTACGCGGCCGCGAACGGGATGACCGTGCTGGGCGAGGATTATGCGCCGCTGGGCTCCACCGAGTTCGGCACCATCGTCAACAAGGTCAAATCGTCCGGCGCGGACGCCGTGTTCAACACGCTCAACGGCGACAGCAATGTGGCGTTCTTCAAGGAGTACAAGTCGGCGGGTCTGACCGCCGCCGCGATGCCGGTGGTGTCGGTGTCGATCGCCGAGGAAGAGGTCAAGGGCATCGGCACGCAGTACCTGGAGGGCCAACTGACCGCCTGGAACTACTACCAGACCACCCCGGGCGCGGCGAACTCGAAGTTCGTGGCCGCGTACAAGGCGAAGTACGGCGCGGACAAGCCGACCAGCGATCCGATGGAGGCCGCGTACGTCGGCGTGTACCTCTGGAAGGCGATGGTCGAGAAGGCCGGCGCCTTCGACGTGGAGAAGGTCCGCTCGGCCTCGGACGGGATCACCTTCGAGGCGCCGGAGGGGCTGGTCACCGTCGACGGCAAGACCCAGCACATCGCCAAGACCGCCCGGATCGGCAAGATCGGCGCGGACGGCCTGATCACCGAGGTGTGGAACTCCGGCAAGCCGGTCGCTCCGGACCCGTACCTCAAGACCTACCCGTGGGCGAGCGGCCTGAGCTGACGACGCCGGCCCGGGCGGGCGGCGCGACGACGCGCACCGCCCGGGCCACCCGACCAGCAGTTCGGAGTACCCACCGTGACAGTCCTCTTCGGTCAACTCTTCACCGGCATCAGCATCGGCGCGGTGCTGCTGCTCATCGCGCTCGGCCTCGCGCTGACCTTCGGCCAGATGAACGTGATCAACATGGCGCACGGTGAGTTCATCATGGCCGGCGCCTACACCACCTACGTGCTGCAACAGAGCATCACTGGTGCCGGCCTGTCGTTGGTGGTCGCGCTGCCGGTGGCGTTCGTGGTCGCCGGCACCATGGGTGCCCTGCTGGAGGTGCTGCTCATCCGCCGGCTCTACGCCCGGCCACTGGACACCCTGCTGGTCACCTGGGGTGTGTCACTGATGTTGCAACAACTGGCCCGGGACATCTTCGGCAGCCCGAACGTGCAGACCCGCGCACCCGAGCTGCTCACCGGCAACGTGGCGCTGCCCGGCGGGCTGACCGTCGCCAACAACCGGCTGTTCATCCTGGTCCTGGCGCTGGCCGCGGTGGCGGCGCTCACCCTGGCCCTGCGGCTCACCCCGCTCGGGCGTCGCATTCGCGCGGTGGTGCAGAACCGCGACCTCGCCGCCGTGTCCGGCATCGCCACCTCCCGGGTCGACCGGACGACCTTCTTCGTCGGCTCCGGCCTGGCCGGGCTCGCCGGGGTGGCCCTCACCCTGCTCGGCCCGATCGGCCCGACCATGGGCACCAACCTGATCATCGACGCCTTCCTGGTCGTCGTGGTCGGCGGGATCGGCCAGCTCAAGGGCAGCGTGATCGTCGCCTTCGCCCTCGGCGTGCTCCAGGCAACCGGGGAGTACCTGACCACCCTCAGCGTCGCCAAGGTGATCGTGTTCGTGGCGATCGTCGCGTTCCTCCAGTGGCGGCCACAGGGCCTGTTCACCCTGCGGACCAGGAGCCTCGCATGACCGCCGTCACCCCCGCCCGGCCCAGCACCGCCGTCCAGCCCGCACCCGTCGGGGCCCTGCCGCCGGGCCGGCCCGCCGGCGGCTCGCGGCTGTGGACGGCCGCCGGTTTCGCCTTCGGCGCGGCGCTGCTGTTCGCCGTCGCGCCGCTGGTGTTGTCGGACTTCCGGCTGGCCCTGCTCGCCAAGTACCTCTGCGTCGCCATGGTCGCGGTCGGCATCGGGATCGCCTGGGGCCGGGGCGGGATGCTCACCCTGGGCCAGGGCGTCTTCTTCGGCCTCGGTGGCTACGCGATGGCCATGCACCTCAAGCTCGCCGACGCGGGTCCAGGAGGGATGCCCGACTTCATGCAGCTGTACGGGCAACTCGACGAGCTGCCGCTGTGGTGGCGGCCGTTCGCCAGCCCGTGGTTCGCGTTGCCCGCCACGGTGCTGCTGCCGATGGCGGTCGCCTTCGGACTCGGCTCGCTGGTCTTCCGCCGCCGGGTCCGCGGCGCGTACTTCGCCATCCTCAGCCAGGCGCTGGCCGCCGCGATGGTGATCCTGCTGATCGGTCAGCAGGGCACCACCGGCGGCACCAACGGGCTCACCGACATCGAGGGCTTCTTCGGCTACGACCTGGACGACCCGGTCAACCAGCGGATGGTGTACTTCATCATCGCCGCCACGCTGCTGGCGTTGCTCGCGCTGACCCGCCAACTCATCCACAGTCGCTACGGCGAACTGCTGGTGGCGGTCCGCGACGGTGAGGAGCGGGTCCGCTTCCTGGGCTACGACCCGGCGTCGGTCAAGCTGGTGGCGTACGTGGTCGCGGCGGGGATGGCCGGGCTGGCGGGAGCGCTGTTCGTGCCGGCGGTGGGCATCATCTCGCCCGCGCTGATCGGCATCGTCCCGTCGATCGAGTTCGTCATCGGCGTCGCGGTGGGCGGCCGGGCGACCCTGCTCGGTCCGGTGCTCGGCGCGGTTGCGGTGGCCTGGGCGCGTACCGCCCTCTCCGAGCGTTTCCCGGGCACCTGGACGTACCTTCAGGGGTTGCTCTTCGTGGTCGTGGTGGCGTTCCTACCCGGCGGTTTGGCATCGCTGTGGGCGTTGGCCCGCCGCCCTGAGGCCGGCGCGCCACCACCGCGGCGCGGGTGGTCACCACTGGGCGGGCGACGCGCCGAGCGGACGGAGGTGCCTGCTCCATGAGCGGGGAACGGTTGGACGGGTTGTCCGTCCGTGACGTGCGGGTCAGCTTCGACGGTTTCACCGCCGTCGACGGCGTCAGCCTGGAGGTGCCGGCCGGCGACATCCGGTTCCTGATCGGGCCGAACGGCGCCGGCAAGACCACCCTCGTCGACGCGATCACCGGCCTGGTCCGGGCCACCGGCTCGGTCCGGTTCGGCGCCGACGAACTGCTCGGCCGGCCGGTGCACCGGATCAGCCGGCTGGGCGTCGGGCGGACCTTCCAGACCTCGACGGTCTTCGAGGAGCTGTCGGTGTTGCAGAACCTCGACATCGCGGCGGGGGCCCGGCGTAGCTGGGCGACCCTGGCCCGCCGTCGCCGGGGCGTGCCCGACGAGGTGGCCGCCGCGTTGGAGACCATCGGCCTGACCGAGCGGGCCACCCATCTCGCCGGGACGCTCGCGCACGGCCAGAAGCAGTGGCTGGAGATCGGCATGCTGCTGGTGCAGGACGCCCGACTGCTGCTGCTCGACGAGCCGGTCGCCGGGATGAGCCACGAGGAACGCGACGCCACCGGTGCCCTGTTGGAGACGGTGAGCCGGGATCGCACTGTCGTCGTGATCGAGCACGACATGGACTTCCTGCGTCGCTTCGCGCGCAGCGTCACCGTGCTGCACGCCGGCCGGGTGCTCAGCGAGGGCACGGTGGCGCAGGTCCAGGCGGACCCGCGCGTGCAGGAGGTCTACCTTGGCCACCCGGTCGACGCCGGGTCGGCCCGTACCGGCCGGGAGGCATGATGCTGACGCTGCGCGGGGTGCACGCCGGGTACGGGCGCTCTCGGGTGCTGCACGGGGTCGACCTGGCCGTCCCGCCGGACGGGGTGGCCGCCGTACTCGGGCACAACGGTGCCGGTAAGAGCACCCTGCTGAGGGTCGCCGCCGGGCTGCTCCGCCCGAGCGCCGGCACCGTCGAGTTGGACGGCGTGGACGTCACCCGCGCCGCGCCGCACGAGCGGGTGGCGAGGGGGATGGCGTACGTCCCGCAGGGCCAGCAGTGTTTCCCGCACCTGACCGCCGCGGAGAACCTGCGGTTGGTCGCCGACGGTCGACGCGACGGTGCGGTGGCCACGGCGGAGGTGCTGGATCTGTTTCCGGCGCTGCGCCCGCTGCTGCGGCGTCGGGCCGGGCTGCTCTCCGGCGGTCAGCGCCAACAGTTGGCCATCGCCCGCGCCCTGATCACCCGGCCGCGGTTGCTGATGCTGGACGAGCCGACCGAGGGCATCCAACCGTCGGTGGTCGCGGAGATCCAGGAGCGGATCGTCGAGTTGACCCGGCAGTCCGGGTTCAGTGTGCTCCTCGTCGAGCAGCACCTGGGCTTCGCGCTGCGGGTGGCGGACCGCTACCACGTGCTGGAGTCCGGCCGGGTCACGTCGCACGGCGACGGGGGTGTCACGGCGGAGCGGGAGGTCCGGTCGGCCCTGGCGGTCTGAGTCGGCGAGCCGTCCGACCGGTCCGAGCCTCGGCGCGGGCCCGGGCTGGGCTAGACCGCCGCGTAGTGCAGGGACAGCCCGGTGGCGGCCCGGTCGGCGGTGATCTGCACCATGCTGCCCACCATCGTCGCCCGGTCCGTCACCAGGGCCGTCCCGTCGGGCGCGTACGTGATCCGGTCGCTGACCAGGACCGGCGCTCCCTCGGCCTCGTCCAGGTGCCGGGCCACGTCCGCGCTCAACACCTCCGGTCGGATCGTCTCCGCCGCCCGGGCCACCACCACCCCGAGGTCGGCCAGGGCCGCGTACAACGACGTAGCGGTGAAGTCCACGTCGTGCAACCGGGTCGCGTGCGGTTCGCGTACCCAGGAAATCTGGTGAATGGCGCGGCGGCCGGCGAACGCGCGGACCCGTTCGAGGCGCAGGCCCGTCTCGGCCTCGCGGACCCGCAGCCGGGCCGCGACGCGCGAGGGCACGCGGCGCTGCGCGCGGGAGATCACCGTCGTGTGGACCTGGTGGCCCTGCTCGCGCAGGTCGTCGCCGAAGCTCCGCAGAGATCCCAGCTGGTACGCCGCATGCGACGGTGCGACAAAGGTGCCCTTGCCGGGCTGCTGGACGATCAGCCCTTCGGTGCTCAGCTCGCGCAGGGCCTGCCGCAGGGTCATCACGGTGACGCCGTACGCCGCGCTCAGTTCACGTTGCGCGGGCAGCGCCTCGCCCGGCAGGTAGTGGCCGTCGCGGATCTTGGCGGCGAGGTCGGCGGCGATGGCCCGGTAGCGTGCCACTGTTCTGCCTCCCGATGCGCCGACTGTCCGCCCACGTCGTCGACGGCCACCGCCGATCATCGCACGGGGGCCACCGGAGTCAGCGCGGCCCGCAGCGACGCCACGAAGGCCCCGACCTCCGAGGTCCGCCTCCGCGATCAGGGTGGCCACGTCCTTGTCACCGCGCCCGGAGAGGGTGACGAGCACCGTCGACCCGCTGGGCAGCTCCGGCGTGCCGGCGGCGCGAATGACCCAGGCGAGCGCGTGGGCCGACTCGATGGCGGGCAGCACGCCCTCCGCCCGCGCGAGCCGGACCGCGGCGGCGATCGCCTCCCCGTCGGTGGCGGTGACGTACCGGGCGCGCCCCAGATCGCGCAGGTACGCGTGCTCGGGGCCGACGCCCGGGTAGTCCAGCCCGGCCGCGATCGAGTGCGCCTCCTTGATCTGCCCGTGTTCGTCCTGGAGGAACAGCGACCGGAAGCCGTGCAGGACGCCGACCTCACCGTTCGCCGCGCCGGAGCCACCGTCGGCTTCCACCCCGACGAGCTTCGCGGACGTCTCGACGAACCCGGCGAACGTGCCGGCCGCGTTGCTGCCGCCGCCGACGCAGGCGACCACGTAGTCGGGGACCGCAGCGGGCAGTTCGGCCGCGCACTGCTGCCGGGCCTCGTCACCGATGACGCGCTGGAATTCGCGGACCATCGTCGGGTAGGGGTGTGGACCGATGACCGAGCCCACGCAGTAGTACGCCTCGTCGGCGTCCGTCACCCAGTGGCGCATGGCCTCGCTGGTGGCGTCCTTCAGCGTGCGGCTGCCGGTGGTCACCGCGACGACCTCGGCGTTCAGCAGCCGCATCCGGAAGACGTTGTGCGCCTGGCGTTGCATGTCGCGTTCGCCCATGAACACCGTCACCGGTAAGCCGAGCAGGGCGCCGGCCGTGGCTGTCGCGACGCCGTGCATGCCCGCTCCGGTCTCGGCGATCAGGCGCGTACGCCCCATGCGCCGGGCCAGCAACGCCTGCCCGAGCACGTTGTTGATCTTGTGTGATCCGGTGTGCGTCAGGTCTTCGCGCTTGAGCAGCACCGTCACACCGAGTTCGGCCGACAGCCGCACGGCCGGCGTCAGCGGGGTCGGCCGTCCGACGTGCGCCGACAGCAGCGCGGCGAGGCTGCCGCGGAAGCGGGGATCGGCCCACGCCTCCGAGAAGGCCTCGGCGACCGCCTCGCAGGCGGGGATCAGGGACTCCGGCACGAACCGCCCGCCATAGCTTCCGTACCGCCCCGGGGTCACCATCGATCGCACTGTTATAGAACTCATGAGGCAGTTATAGAACAGTCGGGTACGTCCTGGCAACCGAAGCTGAGCCTCGTCATCTGTCGACCTGCGCCGCGACGCCCGTCCGCTTCGTAGAATTCCTGCCATGCCGGAGATCGTTGAGTTGTTGGCCTCGCCCGTGCACCGCTTCCTGGGCCGGCCCGCCGACGGCCCGGCACCCGCCCCACCCGGCGAGCTGGTCGACGCCGTCCGGATCCGAGCCGGCCTCGGCATCGTCGGCGACCGGTACTTCGGCCAGCAGGCGCACCGCGACGCCAGCGTCACCGTCATCGCCCAGGAATCGCTGCCGGACGGCATCGGCCTGGCCGAGGTACGGCGCAACATCCTCACCACCGGGATCGCCGTCGACGAGTTGATCGGCAGAGTGCTGGTGCTGGACTCCGGCGACGGGCCGGTCAGCCTGCGCGTCAACCGGGCGGCCCGACCCTGCGCCTGGATGGACGTCACGGTCGGCCCGGGGGCGTGGAAGGCGCTGCGCACCACCGGCGGCATCCGCTGCACACCCCTCAACGACGGCACCCTGCGCGTCGGCCCGATCGACGCCGTCGTGAACTGAGGAAACGGCTCGACGTCAGCGCCGCGGACCGGCATGGTGTGCACCGGAGAACGGCCCTCTGGGCGGTCGACGGCGCTCGGGGAAGGCGGCGGCAGTGCAGCACACGCTGACGGATCAGCTGGTCGACGATCACACGATCCTGCAGGTGGTCGTCGGTTCCCGGGCGTTCGGGCTGTCCAGTGCGGCCTCGGACACCGACCGACGCGGGGTGTTCGCCCTGCCAGCCTCGGCGTTCTGGGGGCTACGCAAACCCGCGCGCCACCACGACGGTCCGCTCGACGAGCAGGTGCGGTGGGAGGTGGAGCGCGTCTGCACGCTCGGGTTGGCGGCGAATCCCACGGTCCTGGAAGTGCTGCACTCTCCGCTGATCGAAACGTGCACCCCGCTGGGCGCGGAGCTGCGGGCGCTCACGCCGGCCTTCCTGTCCCGGCGCGTGGCCGACACCTACCTGCGCTACGCCACCGCCCAGTTCGCGAAGGCCGAGCGCGGGATCGCCCGTACCGGCGCTCCGGTGTGGCGGCACGTGATGCACCTGGTCCGGCTGCTGACCGCCGGCGGTGACCTGGTCCGCACCGGCCGCCTGGTGCTGGACGTGGGCGCGGACCGGGATCGTCTGCTGGCGGTCAAGGCGGGTGAGGTGCCCTGGGCCGACATCGTCGCCTGGCGGGACCAGTTGGTGCGCCGGATGACGACGGACCTGGCCACCAGCCCGTTACCGGATCAGCCCGACGAGGGCAGGGTCGAGCAGTGGTTGATCTCGGTCCGGGAGCGTTCCGTGCGGTGCTCATCGTGACCGCCTGGGAGGGCGCCGGCCTGCCGGTCGACGTCGACCTGGCCGGCATCGTCGCCGAACAGCCGCACCCGCTGGTGTTCGCCACCGTCTCCGGCGCCCACCTGTACGGGTTCCCGTCCACCGACTCGGACGTCGACCTGCGCGGCGCGCACCTGCTCGCGGTCGAAGACGTGATCGGGCTGGCGCAGCCGGTCGAGACCCACACGGTGATGACGGACCGCGACGGTGTGGAGCTGGACCTGGTCACCCACGACCTGCGCAAGTTCGTCCGGCTGATGCTGCGTCGCAACGGCTACGTGCTCGAACAGCTGCTGTCACCGCTGGTGGTGCACAGCAGCGCGGTGCACCTGGCGCTGGTCGAGCTGGCACCGCAGGTGCTGACCCGGCACCACGCGCACCACTACCGCGGCTTCGCTGCCGGTCAGCGGCGGCTGTTCGACACGACCGGCGAGCTGAAACCACTGCTCTACGCCTTCCGCGCGCTGCTCACCGGCGTCCACCTGATGCGCACCGGTCGGATGCTGGCGCACCTGCCGAGCCTGCTGCTCGCCGAGGGCGCGCCGGCGTACCTTCCGGAGCTGATCGCCGCGAAGCGGTCCGCCGAACACGGCGGGCTGGGCGACCTGGTCGCGGGCCCGGTCCTCGGCCGGGACCTCGACGAACTGGTGGCGCGGCTCGACCAGGCGCAGCAGGACAGCCGGCTGCCGGAGCAACCCGCCGGGCTGACTCAGCTCGACGACCTGGTCGTGACGGCCCGGCTGGCGGAATCGGCGAGGTGACGCCCCGGCGGGCTGGTGCGTGGTAGAACCAAACCGCGCATCGGCTCGCGGGTCTCCGGGCAGCCGGGACCTCATCCGAACAGAGGTGGTGCAGTGAACCCCGAGCTGCGGCAGCTCATCGAGGAGCTGCGGGCCGATCTGGCCGACCTGCCGGACAGCCTGGCGTACGCCGAGTTCGGCGAGGGGGCGGCCATCGACGCCCTACCGGCAGGGCTCCCGACCGACCTGCGGGATCTCCTGCTGGTCACCGACGGGCTGCGGGCGGGTCGGATCGAGCTGGCGTCCTCGTCGACCCTCGCCGGCATCCAGTACCACCTGGACTACGCGCCGGACTTCTCGTCCATCCCGCAGGACCGGGCGGGCTGGCTGGTGGTCGGCACCCGCAGCGACGAGCCGATCTTCATGGACCGTGGCACGGGCGCGATCTGGTACTTCCCACCGAACGGCACCGAGTGGTTCATGTCCGACGCGTTCGAGGAGCTCGCCCCCGACGTGGAATCCTTCGTGGACTACTACCTGCTCGGGCCGGGCTACGCCGACCTCACCCCCGCCGACGACAGGTGGTTCGCGTTCCTCGACGAGCAGGGCCTGCTCGACGAGGACGACGAGGATGAGGGCTGAGTCAGACCGGGGTGATGTGCGCGGCCAGGACCCGCCAGCCGTGCGGGTCGTCGTGGACCCAGGTGCGGGTGTAGCGCAGCCGCGCCGTGAACGGCGCCCCCTCGAAGACACCCGACACCTGGCCCAGGAAGAACGTCACCCCCGTCGCGCCGGCGACGAGCAGGTCCAGCTCCTCCTCCACCAGCTCCTGCACGACCGAGCGGCCGTCCCGGTGGGCGGCCAGGTCGTCCTGCTTGGTGTGGATACGCCCGTCGGGGCCGACGGCGATCAGCTCGTCGACCAGCAGCTGATCGAGGGCGGCGACGTCGCCGGCCAGTTGGGCGGCCTGCAGGGTGCGCTCGGCGTCGAGCAGCTCAGCCTCGCGTGCGCTGTCCGGCATCGTGCCGTCCTCCCGTTTCGGGTCCGACCCGGTGTCACCGTCGGTCCGGGCTGTCCGCATTGTGGCAGCCGACGCGGCCCGGGCGGGCGGGGATCGCCGCCGATGCTCACAGACTCAAGCGAATCCGTACGACGGTCTCGCCGGGGCTGCTGAGCACGGCGACCTCGTCACAGACCTGCTCCACGATCGCCAGCCCGCGACCCCGTACCGAGTCGGCGGCCGGCATGTTCCGGCCGAACGCCCGGGTCGGCCCATGGTCGACCACGTCGCAGAACACCTGGCCCGGCTCGGCCCAGAGCCGGACCCAGCCGCCGCCGGTGGTGTGCTGCAACGTGTTGGTGGCCAGCTCGCTGACCGCCAGCGTCAACAGCTCCACCCGCTCGGCCGACAGGCCGTGGGCCAGCGCCCCGGCGCTGACGAACGCGCGCAGCGCTCGTACGTCGGTCGCGACCTGATACGCCATGGTGCCCGCGGGGTGGGTGGGGGCACCATGTTCGGCCACGGCCTCCCGTGGCTCGCCCGGCATCAGCTCGTCCGCTGCGGCTGCCCGGCCAGCGGCACCGCGATCCGCGCGGGTGTCGTGGGCGGGAGAGCCTCGAAGTGCGCCATCAGGCAGCCAGAACCCTCTCGTAGCGACAGTTCGTGTCGCCACATCATGTCATCCACTGCCCCCTGGGACGTCTCGTCCGTTCGGCGGTTGATCACCTGCGGGCCGGGTGAGCAGTCTCGCCGGCCCGGCAGGGGAGTCACGTCAGGGAATCGCATCGAAGGCGATCGACTCGCTCAACTCCCGCCACCGCGCGTCGGACGCGGCGAGGCCCGCAGCGGCCGCCTCGGCGGCCGCCACCGCGTCGGCGCCGAGCAGCAACCGCAGCGGCGGGTCGTCCACCTGGGTGATTCGGATGATCGCCTGGGCGGCGCGGGCCGGATCGCCCGGCTGCGCGCCGTCGGCCTGGCGCAGCCGTTGCACGGCCGCCTCGATGACCGGTCGGTACGGTTCGCTGATCGGCGGGGCGCTCATCGACGAGCCGGCCCAGTCGGTGCGCAGCCCGCCCGGCTCGACCGTGGTGACCCGGATCCCGAACGCCTCGACCTCCCGGGCGAGCACCCCGGACAAGCCGCTGACCGCCCACTTGGCGGACTGGTACGCCCCCAGACCTGTGCTCGTGACCCGGCTGCCGACACTGGAGATCTGCACAATGTGACCGCGCCCCTGCCCGCGCATTGTCGGCAGGGCAGCCCGGCACAGGTTGACCACTCCGAAGAAGTTGGCCTCGATCTGCGCCCGGAAATCGTCCTCCGAGATGTCCTCGATCGCGGCGACGTCGGCGTACCCGGCGTTGTTGACCAGGATGTCCAGCCGCCCGAACGTGTCCACGGCGGTGCCTACGGCGGCTCGCGCGGCGGCCGGGTCGTTGACGTCGAGGGCCACCGCGCGGACCTGGTCACCGTGCCGGTCGACCAGGTCGTCGAGCTGGGCCGGGTTGCGGGCGGTGGCCACCAGGTGATCGCCGTCGGCGAGGACCGCCTCGGCGAGGGCGCGGCCGAGACCACGAGAACAACCGGTGATGAGCCAGACTCGCGGCACCAGGGCTCCCTTCGGGTTGGTGGACCGGCTCGCCGTCAGGGACGGATGTCCAGGGCGCCGATCAGCCCATCGCGCAGCGTGAACCGGTACCGCAGCTCGATCGGGCTGCCGGGGAAGTCGCCGGACACCCGGGTGAGGGCCAGGTACGAGTCGCCGGCCTGCGGGGTGACCCGGACCGGCTTGGCGGTGGACGAGTACGCGTCCATCGTCTTCTGCCGCCAGGCGCGGATCGAGGCCCGCCCGTCGTGCAGCCGGTCCTCGTCGGCGACGCTCGCCGTGTCCGCGAAGCAGGCGACGAAGGCGTCCAGGTCCCGGTCGTTGGCGGCCCGGAAGTACCGGTCGATCACGTCGGGCAGGTCGAGGGCCATCCGCTCCTCCTGCGGCACGGGCCGCCGTCGGGCAGCCGTCGGGTTCCCGGTCCGACCTCACCGTACGAGAAGCCGACGGCACCGTGTGGGGCAACCAGCAGAACCATCCCGCTGCGGTTGCCGGGTTTGCTGCCGGGTGGCCCGGGTAGCCACGCGTTTCCGAAGCGAAGGGCGGGGGCATGGCCGAGCTGGCGTTCGTCGACAAGGTTGCGGCACGGGCGGGTGTTTCGCCGGAGCAGGCACGCCCACTGACCGAGGCGGTGCTGCGGACCCTCACCGAGCGGCTCTCCGGCGGTGAGGCGGGCGCGTTGGCCCCCCACCTGGCCGACGAGTTGAGCCCGCTGCTGGTCAAGGCGGCCGAGCCGCCCGAGACGTTCGACTTCGACGAGTTCCTGCGGCGGGTGGCCGACCGTGCCGGGATCGACCGTCCGGCCGCCGAACGGGGCACCCGTGCGGTGCTGCAGACGATGCACCGGGTGGTCGGGCATCGGGAGTTCGAGGACGCCCTGAGCCAGCTCCCGGCGGACCTGCGGGCACTGGCGCAGCCGCTGCCGCACGGCCCCTGACCGACGGCACCCGCAGCCGGACGCCTCGGGCGTCGGTGACCGTTCGGGCCCTGGTGTGTCGACACGACACCGGATCTACTGTGCGTTACCGATTGAACGCGCAGTGGTGATGGCTCCGCGCCCGTCCGCCGGGCCGTCGCCGCTCCGATCCGAGGAGCGTCCCGTGCCGTCCATGGTGTCCCCGCGTCCCCTGCTGACCGCAGCGACGACCGTCGTCGCGCTGATCACCCTCGCCCCCGTTTCCGCCGCCGCGTCCCCGCACGGCTACCGGGTCGTCGACCTCGGCACCCTGAGCGGAGGCGACGGCGCTGCCACGGCGATGAACGACCGCGGCGACATCGTCGGCTGGAGCACCGTCGCCGGCGGCGCCCGGCACGCCGTGCTCTGGCGCCACGGCGTCATCACCGACCTGGGCGTGCTGCCGGGCGACTCGGACTCCGCCGCCGTGGACGTCAATGAGTTCGGCGACGTGGCCATCACCTCGTTCGGCTCGGACTACGTGACCCGCGCGGTGCTCTGGCGTGACGGCCAACTCCACGACCTGGGCACCCTGGGTGGGGAGAACAGCGTGGCGATCGGGGTCAACGACCGGCGGCAGGTGCTCGGCACCAGCGAACCGGTCGGCGACATGCCGCACCGCTTCCTGTGGCGCAGCGGCGTCTTCACCGACCTGGGCCGGGAGTACTTCTACGAGTCCACCACCGACTTCAACAACGCGGGCGACGTGGTGGGCGGGTTCAACGTGCCGCCGCAGGACTACCCGTGCACCTGCGTCGGCGGTCGCCTGCGCGACGGGGTGCTCACCCAGATCGGCAGCGAGGCCCTCGGGATCAACAACCGCGGCCAGGTGGTGGGCGCGGCGAACGGGCGAGCGTACCGCTGGCAGAACGGGACACTGACCGACCTCGGCACGCTCGGTGGCGACTGGAGCCGCGCCACCGCGATCAACGACCGCGGCGACGTGGTGGGCCAGAGCAGCACCACCGCTGCGTGGCACCCGTTCCTCTGGCGCAACGGGGTGATGACCGACCTGACCACCCGGGGCCTGGTGGCGACCGACTGGATCGAGGACATCAATATCCGGGGTCAGTTGGTCGGTGCCCGAGGGAATCGGCCGGTGCTGTTCCGCTGAGCGTCGGTCATCCCCGTTGGGGTGGTTCGGGGCGTGGCCCGACCGGCAGGTCGGGCCACGCCCCTCGCCCGAGCTCAGCCGGTTACCCCGCTGCTGACCACCCACTTCTGGTGTGCGCCGCCCGCGTACGTGCCGAGCTGGATCTGGGTGCCGTTGGCGGTCGCGCCGCCGGCGGCCTCCAGGATCTTGCCGGACTGCGGATTGCGGATCGACCCGTCCGACTGCGGCTGCCAGACTTGCGCGCCGGTGCCGTTGCAGGTCCAGAGCTGGATCTTCGTGCCGTTGGTGGTGCCGCCGTTGTCCACGTCCAGGCACTTGCCCAGCACCCGGTACGTGTCGCCGATCCGGGTCCAGGACTGCGCGGCGGTCCCGTTGCACGTGTAGAGCTGGATCTTCGTGCCGTCGGCGGTGCCGGAGTTGTCGACGTCCAGGCACTTGCCGCCGATGCCGGTGATGGTGCCACCGAGCGGTGGGGGAGGGCTGCCCGGGATCGAGTTCAGCGTGTACCACGCCTCGGTGCTCCACAGCGACTGGCCACTGGTGGAGGTGAACGGGCGCGGCGAGCGCAGGTGCACCACCCGACCGGCCTTGCGGCCGGGCACCACGAGGCTGACCGTCCTACCGTCCGCCGAGAGGGTGGCCGAGGTGACGGTCAGCGTCTCCTCGTCGACCTTCGGGCCGCCGTAGTTCGACGTCGCCACGTACCGCCATTGCTTGACCTTGTAGCGGGCCGCCAGGTCGGCGGCGGTTCCCGCCGAGACGGGTTGGGTGTACTCCACCTCGAAGCCGGTCGTGGTGGCGCGCATCGCGAGCATCTCGAACGTGGTGGCGCTGTTCGGGGTGAGCTTCTGCAGCCCGTACGACAGCTTGCCGCTCTGGCCCCAGTTGCCGCCCGCGCCGAGCCCGCCGACGTAGATCGCGCCGTCCGGGCCGACGTTGACCTCGGAGACGCCCGCCTCCAGGCCCTGGGTGAGCCGGAACAGGGCGCCCTGGTACTCGCCGTTGACCTTCTCCACATTCGCCCGTTGCAGGCCGCCGTAGGTCACGTCGCCGATGACGAACTGGCCGGCGTACCGGCCGCTGGTCAGGTAGAGCGGCGTGCTGGGCGAGTTGGCGATTTCGTTCTGCGGCATCCAGAGCACCGGCGGGGTGACCGGGGCGGTGTCGAACGGCCCCGCCGGGTTCGTGTAGTGGTTGAAGAAGCGGCCCTGCTTGATGTGCACCACCTTCGACGAGGGCAGCCAGCCGCCCTGGTTGTCGGTGACGAAGATGCCGCCCTCCGGGCCCCAGCCGATGCCGTGCGGCGTACGCAGGCCGCCGGCGATGTAGCTGACCGCGCCGGTGTCCTTGTTGACCTTGAGGGTGGTGCCCCGGTTGGTGGCGGGTTGCGGGTTGGTGGTGGCGCCGCCGGAGTTGATCGACACCGACAGGTTCAGATAGAAAGACCCGTCGGCGTAGAGCAGGCCGAACGCGAACTCGTGGAAGTTGCCGCCGTACGGCCAGGTGGCGACGGTCTCCAGGCGCTCGGCCACCTCGTCACCGCCGGTGTTCACCAGCCGGGTCAACCGCTGCTTCTCCGTCACGTAGACCACCCCGTCGACGACCTTGAGCCCCATCGGTTCCTTCAGGCCGCCGGCGATCTTCTTGGTGGTCACGTTCCCCGGGCTCGTCGATCCACCGGTGTTGCCGAGGATCCAGACCTCACCGTCCTGGGAGGTGCCGGACTGGTCGCTGCCGCCCCAGGTGCAGATGACCAGTCGGCCGTCGGCCAGCCAGTCCATCCCGGTGACCTTCGGCTGGAAGCCGCTGGGCCGCAGGTTGGTCAGCGTGTAGCCGGGGTGCACACCGGTCAGCGGCAGGCCGTCGCCGGGGGAGTCGAAGACCCCCTCGCACTCCTTGCGCCCGGGCGCGGTCACCCGGACCACGCCGGCGTCGGTGCTCAGCGCCGAGTTCGGGACGACCACGAAGGTCGACGAGCCGGGCGTCTTCCACTCCAGGGTGATCTGCTGCCCGCCGCCACGCTCGAAGTGGTCGATGCGCAGCGAATGCAGGCCGGCGGTGAGGGTGACAGTGCCCTCCTTGGGCGGGGTCGCGCCGTGCAGACCGTCATGGTTGATCACCACGGCGTTGTCGATCGACAGCTTGGATCCGTCGTCGCTGCTGAGCCGGAACGTGTAGCTGCCGGCCTGGGTGGTGGTGATGTTGCCGAGCACCTGCGAGACGAAGTTGTCCTCGAAGCCGAAGTCGGCCGCGGAGGTCCAGTTGATGGTGGACATCAGCTTGTCCACGTTCGGGGTCTGGGCGGGCTTGAGGGTGCACAGCTCGGACAGCGGCACCTGTACGTCGAAGACGCGCAGTGTGACGCCTGGCTCCTGCGCGGGGGCGGCGGTGGCGGGGACGGCCCAGAGGCTGGTGGCGAGAACGAGTGCCAACGCGCCCAGGACGGGATGGTGGAGTCGGCGTAGCAGGGGTGTGCCCATCGTTCCTCCAGGAGGCAGTGGAGTGTCCGACGGCCGGCGTGGTTCAGCGGTGAGGATGACCGTCGGCCCCGGCTCCGTAACGTCCTCGACGCCGACGAGAGACAGTGCGGAAACACCGGGTGATGGGTCGAGACATTAAGGCGTTTCGATGGGACTGTCCATGGCTTCGCCTCGATACATCAAAAGTTTCCTATGTCCGTGCGAAAGTTCGTGAGGGTACGCGAAGAATGCCGGGCGCACCGGCCTGCCGCCCGGGTCGGCAGGGGTAGCGCCGCCAGCGGCCGTCGACAAGGCGGTCCACCGCAAGCCCAACGCCGCGCAACGCTGCTTGTGCCGCGTTGACGACGAGGCCCTCGATCATCGATGCTCGTGCCGGGCGGTCACCGGGGAGGTGTCATGGCGTTGCTGGATATCGCTGTCACGACGCTTGGCGGCGCGCTCTCGGCGACCGTCGGGGTTTTCGTCGGCGGACTGCTCACCCGCCGTGCCCAGGACCGACACTGGCTACGGGACCGGCAACTCGTGGCCTACCAGGACCTGCTGCGTGAGTACGCCACGTTCTCGATGATCTTGCGGCGCGCTCACTTGGGACGCACGGCCTGGGACTATGACTGGGGGCGTGGAGCGCCGCACTGATGTCAGCCAGCCTCGTCGCCCCGAGCGCGGTCACCGCCGAGATCGAAAACTTCGGCCACGCGGTGCAGCGACTCTTGGACGTCACCGCAGGGGTGGACACGACGACCGCGCCACTCTCGCAGGATCAGTTCGAGCAGGCGATGGTGGCGCCGGCCCGGGCGCAACTGGCCTTGGTCAATGCCATGCGCCGATCCGTAGGACGGAGTCAGGGACCGCTGTCGACGTGGCTGGGCGGAGCAGGCGGCCGCCCAACGCACTGGGAGACGGCTCGATCCTGACACCCTGCCAGGTGCCGGCCCGCGTCGGACCGGCCTACCGCCGTCCGCGCGAACCGCTGGACCGATTGCCGGGCTTGCGGGCCGGCGTGGCGGCCCTGCGGCCCGGGGTGCCGCCCTTGCCTGCCGAGCCGGCCGGGCGACGGCTCGGCGTGGTAGCTCCGCGCGTGGCGGGTCGACGGCGGGCCGCCGCCAACACGATCACCGAGACCACGACGACGATCAGGACCGGGACCAGCCAGGCCGGGAACCCACCGCCGCGCTGCTCCGGCGCGGCACCGGCCGGGTCGGTCGCCGGAGCGTCGGTGGCGGCCACCGGGCTGCCGGTGGCCCCGGCGTTGGTCGAGTGCCCGCCCTCGGCCTGGGCGAGCAGCGCCGGATCCGGCCCCGCCGTCGGCGCCGACCAGCCGGCCGGCGCCGCCGTGCCCGGACCCTGGTAATCGAAGGTCACCTCGCCCCGTACCGCCTCACCGTCGGAGGCGACCGAGAGGTAGCTGGCGGTGTAGCGGCCCTTCGCCGGCCAGTGGGCAACGGTCACCATGGCCGGGAAGCCGGTGTGGTAAAGCCGTGGCTCGAACACGCCGTTGACCATGAAATATTCGGTGACCGGCTTGTCCAGCCGCTTCGGCTCACCGTAGGACCAGCCATTGTCCACCCGCGACCCGCCCGGCCCGGTGATGGCGAAGTGCGCGTTGGCGGCCGGCTGCTCGGTGAAGTACAAGGCCAACTGGGTCAGCGGCTCGCGTACCACGGTGCCGGTCAGCGGAGTCGAGGTCGCCAACTGGCCGTGCGCGGATGCCGGGGCGACCGGCAGGAGCAGCGTCACCACCGCTGTCGCCGCCAGCGCCGCCACGGCACGACTCAGGACCTTACGCACAGTGACCAGCCTCGATCGCATTCGTTCATCATGGTCATTTCCCCGTCGCCGAACAAGACGTAGAGTTCTCCTCCCCGACGATCAACCCGACACCCGTCCCCCTCGCGTCGTTCGGAGTCCGCCCGTGTTCGCCCGTACCCCCGTCGCCCGCACCTCCGCCGCCCTCACCGCCGCCGCCCTCGCCGCCCTGCTCCTCGCCGGCTGCGGGCAGGACGACGACCCCTCGGTGGCCACCCCCTCCACGGCGCCCACGTCCGCCGCCCCGCCGAGCGCCACCGCGCCCACCCCCACGGCCACCGGCACGCCCAGCGCCACCGCCACCGCCACCGCCACACCCGTGGACCGGGAGATCACGGTCACGATCGCGAAGCGGAAAATCGATCCGCCGACCGGACGGGTCACCGTCAGTAAAGGCCAGCTGATCCGGATCACCGTCACCTCCGACGTGCCCGACGAACTGCACGTGCACGGCTACGACCTGGGTGCCCGGCTGCCAGCCGGCACGCCCGGCTCGGTGGAGTTCCGGGCCGACAAGACCGGGCTGTTCGAGGTGGAGACGCACGATACCGAGCTGGTGCTCTTCCAGCTCGTCGTCCGCTGACCAGCATGACGGCCGCTCCCACGCTGCTGGCCCACGGCGTCGGCGGCCGCCAGGACCTGCCGATCACACTGCCGCAGCTCATCGTCGCCGCCGCACTGACCCTCGTCGTCACGTTCGTGGCGCTGGGCCTGCTCTGGCGCGAACCCCGGCTCGACCGGGACGCCACCGGCGGCCGGCCGGTGCCGCACCGGCTCGCCCGACTCGTCGACGCGCCCGCGTTCCGGTGGGCCGTGCGCGGGCTCGGCCTGCTCGCCGCCGCCTGGTTCTGCCTCGGCCTGCTGGGCGGGCCGGACACCCCCGACAACCCGACCGCCGGCGCGCTCTACGTGCTGCTCTGGGTCGGACTGGCACCGCTGTCGCTGCTGCTCGGACCGGTCTGGCGGGCGGTCAACCCGCTGCGAACGGTGCACCTGCTCGCGGCGTTGGCGGCCCGCCGCGACCCGAACCGTGGGCTCCGGGAACTGCCCGACAGCGTCGGATGGTGGCCGGCCGCCGCGACCCTCTTCGGGTTCGTCTGGCTGGAACTGGTCGCCCCCGACCGGGCCACCCTGCCGGTCATTACCGCCTGGCTGGCCGCGTATGCGGTGGTCCTGCTGGCCGGCGCGGTGGTGTTCGGCGCGCGCTGGTTCGACCAGGCCGATCCGTTCGAGGCGTACAGCAGCCTGATCGGTCAGCTCGCCCCGCTCGGCCGGGCCGCGGACGGCGTCCTGGTGTGGCGCAACCCGCTGGACGGGATCGCCGGCCTGCGCCCCCGCCCCGGCCTGGTCGCCGTGGTGATCGTGCTGCTCGGCTCGACCATGTACGACAGCCTCTCCAACGCGCCGAGCTGGTTGCGCTTCAGCCAGGAGAACGGCCTGCACCCGGCGGTCACCGGCAGCGCCGGCCTGAGCATCGTCATCGCCGCCGTCGCGCTGGCGTACCTCGCCGCCACCGGCGCCGCGGCGCGCATCGGTCGCACCGACGCGGCCGAAGCCCGTGCGGTGCCGGGCGAGATCGCCCACTCGATCGTGCCGATCGCGGTGGGGTACGTGGTGGCGCACTACTACTCGCTCCTGATCCTGGAAGGTCAACGCACCCTCGCGTTGCTCTCCGACCCGCTGGGCACCGGCGCGAACTGGCTCGGCACCGCCGACTGGGAACCGCACACCGGGCTGGTCACACCCTCCGGGGTGGCGAGCCTCCAGATCACCGTCATCATCCTCGGGCACCTGCTCGGCACGCTGCTCGCCCACGACCGAGCCCTGTACCTGTTCCCCCGGGCCCGAGCGGTGGCCGGCCAACTACCCCTGCTGGCCCTGATGGTCGCCTACACCGTCGCCGGCCTGCTGCTGCTCTACGCGGGGTAGCAGCGCCCGGCTCCGACCCGTGCGCCATGATGGCGTGTGGATTCCGATCTTCAGCACTACCTCGACGACCTGGTCAACACCGCCCGGGACGTCCTCGGAGCCGACCTGGTCGGCGCGTACGCGGCCGGCTCGGTGGGGCTCGGGGCGTACCAGGCCGGCCGCAGCGACGTGGACGTGGCGCTGCTCAGCGCCGGGCCGCTCACCGAGACCACCAAACGGACGCTCGTCGCGCGGCTGCGACACGAGGCGCTGCCCTGCCCGGCGCGCGGGCTGGAGTTGGTCGTCTACGACCGGGCGGTGGCCGCCTCCGGCACCCCGGAGCCCGGCTTCGAGGTCGAACTGAACACCGGAGCCAGCATGCCGTTCCGGCGCACCCTCGACCCCGCCGACCGTCCGGTCGCCGACGGCCGATTCTGGTACGGCCTCGATCGCAGCATCCTGCACCAGAGTGGACTCCCACTGCTCGGGCCGCCAGCCGGCGAGGCGTTCGCCGACCTCGCCCCAGCCGACCTGCGCCGGCTGCTCATCGACGCGCTGACCTGGTGGCTGGCCCTGCCCACCCCGCCGGCCGACCAACCCGCACCCGGCACCGAGGACGCCGTGCTCGGCGCCTGCCGGTCGCTGGTACGCCACCGCGACGGCGTCTGGCTCGCGAAGGTAGCGGCCGGTCAGCGGCTGATCGACGCCGGCGACCGGGCCGAAGTGATCCATCAAGCGGTCGCCGCCCGGCACGGCGGGCCACCGCCCACCGGGGCGCAGGCCCGCGCCTTCCAACAACGGGTACGCGACGAGATCGCCGGGTAGCCGTCACACGCTTGTGGGGGCGGGCCGCACGACACTCAACGGACCGGGCGGGACCCCAGCGAGGCGAAGAGCAGGTTGAGACCCTCGGTCATGGTCGGGTGGGTGATGACCGCGTCCCGCAGGGCGGTCCACGGCATCCCGGCGAGCATGGCCAACTGCACCGAGGTGATCACCTCACCGGCCTCGGCGCCGAGCAGCGCCGCACCCAGAATCCGGTCGGTGCTGGTGTCGATGACCGCCTTCCACATGCCCTGGGTCTGGCGCAGGGTGCGGGCCCGGGGGATGGCGGCGACCGGCAGGTGGGCGACCTGGACGTCGTAGCCGGCGCGGCGCGCCTCGGTCTCGGTCAACCCGACCCGCGCCAGCTCCGGGGTGGTGAAGATTGTGTACGGGATCAGCCGGTCTACGGTGCTGCGCTGGCCTCCCGCGAGGTTCGCCCGGATGATCCGGTAGTCGTCCAACGAGACGTGGGTGAACTGGGGGCTGCCGGCGACGTCTCCGGCCGCCCAGGTGCGCTCGGCGCTGGTCCGCAGGTGCTCGTCGACCTCCACGAAGCCGTGCTCGCTGAGCCGTACCCCAGCCACGTCCAGACCGAGCCCTTCGGTGACCGGTTCCCGGCCGGCGGCCACCAGCACGTCGTCCCCGATCACCACGCCGCCGTCGTCCAGCGTCACCCGCAGCGAACCGTCGGCCTCCCGGTCGACCCGTGCGACCGCGACACCCACCCGTACGTCGATGCCGTCGTCGAGGAACACGCGCATCACCGCGTCGCTCACGTCGGGATCCTCGCGGGTGAGCAACCGTGGACCGCCCTCGACCAGCGTCACCGCGCTGCCGAACGCCGCGAACATCTGCGCGAACTCGACTCCGACGGTGCCGCCACCGAGCACCACCAGCCGGGCCGGCAGTCGATCGAGGCGCAGCAACTCGTCGCTGGTGAGCACCCCGGCCTCGGCCATCCCGGGCACCGACGGTAGGTGGGGGCGAGTGCCGGTGTTGATCACCACGTCGGTGCCGCGCAGCAGTCGCTCACCCCCGTCGGCAAGTGCCACCCGCACGGTCCGGGGGCCGACGAACCGGGCCTCGCCGATCACCAGGTGCAGACCGGAGTCGAGGAACTGCTGGCGATTGGCGGCGACCATCCCCTCGACCACGTCCTGCTTGTGCGCGCGCAACAGGTCCACGTCGACGCGTACGCCCTCCACCGTGAGGCCGAGCATCGACGCGTCGTGCAGGTGCCGGGCTGCCCGCGCGCTGGTCACCAGCGCCTTCGTCGGGATGCACGCGACGTTGATGCAGCTGCCGCCGATCATGCCGCGCTCGACCATGGCGACCCGCTGCCCGGATCGGGCGACGTCCATGCTCAACGTCTTCCCGGCCTTGCCGCCACCGACGACGAGCAGGTCGAACTCCTCCGGTTGGTCGGTCACCGGGCGCTCCTCTCGGTCACCGGCCACGCCGGCGGCCACCGCTGATGCGCGGCGGCCAGCCCAGCCTGCCAGCTCCGTCGGGCACGGTGATCCGGTTCCGGGCAGAATCCGCCCCTCTTCCCGCCCCGCCCCGCCCCGCCCCGCCCCGAGCTTGGGGCAGTTCGGCGAGCCCCGCTGAGGAATCATTGGTGGATGCCTGAACTCCCGCCGCAGTTTCGTGCACGGGTCCGCCATGAGCCGGATCGGTCCTACGCGGTGCTGGTCGAAGGACCTGACGGGGAGGTGCTGGTCGGCGGCACCGGCAGCCTGCGGGAGGTGCGCAGGGTGGCACGCCAGGGTGCGGCCCGCCTGTTCGGCGTGCCGGTGGATCAGATCGTCGAGGCCCGCCTGGACATAGTGATCCCCCAGCCGCCGTACGGGCGCGACGGGCAGTGGGTGCGCATTGTCGCAGCTGGCGACTCCACCGACGAGGAATCCTTCGACCTTGGTCTGGCCGGTCAGGCGCACTGGTTCGACCAACAGGGCGCCTGGTTCGTCACGGTGGCTCGCTCCGGCACCGGCGTCTACCCCAGCGAGTACCTCGACTTCGCCCCCGTCATCACCGAGGACGAAGTCGCTGAGCTGCGGAGCTACCTCGCTCGGACGCTCCTATGACGCGTCAAGTGGCTGGGGAGGGTTTTCGAGGCGCCGGTAGAGGTCTCGGGCGACGTAGCGTTTGAGGCAGCGTTTGATCTCGCGGTCGGTTTTGCCTTCGGCGCGGCGGCGCTCGGCGTAGGCGCGGGTGTCCTCGTCGCGTTGCAAACGGGTCAGGACGATGGTGTGTAGGGCGCGGTTGAGTTGGCGGTCGCCTGAGCGGTTGAGCCGGTAACGGACGGTCTTGCCGGACGATGCGGGGATCGGCGCGGCGCCAGCGAGCATGGCGAACGCGGCGTCGTTGCGGCAGCGTCCGGGGTGCGACCAGGCGGTGAGCACGGTGGCGGCGACGATCGGTCCGACGCCGGTGAGGTCGAGCAGGTCCGGGCGCCAGGAGCGGACGATCGCTCGGATCGCTTTTTCGTGTGCGGCGGCTTCGGCTTCGAGGAAGCGGACGCGGCGGGCGAGGTCCCGCAATACGCTCAGGCAGGTGAACACGTCGACATCGGCGCTGGTGGTGGGGCGTAGTCGGGTGGCGGTGGTAAGCATGACCCGGGTGCTCTGGCCGCGGAAGCGGGCTCGCACCACCTCCGGAGCGGTGATCACCAACGCGTGCAGCTGCCGTTGGGCATCAGCGCTGGCCTCCACGGCCGCTCGGCGGGCGGTCAGCCGCACCTGCAGCGCTGCGCGTTGCGCGCCGGTCTTGGGCTGCGCCAGCCGCGTGCGGGCCAGGGCGTCACGGGCGGCGCGTTCGGCGTCGATCGGGTCGGACTTCGCCCCGGCACGACGGGCTGGGCGCTGCGGCCGGTCCAATTCGACGACCAGCTCACCACTATCGGCCAGGTGCCGGGCCAAGCCAGCGCCGTAACCGCCGGAGCCCTCGAGAGCCCAGGCCCGCAGCCCCGAATGCTGTCCGGCTAGAGCCACCAACTGTGCGTAGCCGTCCGGGTCGGTGCTGACCGTGACACGGGCCAGCACTCCGCCCGTGCGGGAGTCGAGCACGGCGGCGGTGTGGGTGTCTTTGTGGGTGTCGACACCGATGACGACCTCGACCACGTCTGCCAGCATGGACATGCGTTCTCTCCTCACCGTGGGGACGCAATGGTCCGGTCCGGTGCGGAGATGGCAGGACTGTGATGAGACACGCCAGCCGCTAACTGGCGGTCAAGCTCCTGATCAGGCCAAACGTCTCCCGCCGGGCCGGCGCCGGCAGCAGCAGACGGACAAGTCCGGTCAAGGGCACGAAGCCAGTCAGGCCAAGAGTCACGCCCACCGCTGCCAGCTATCAGCTCACCACTGCTGAACCGACCCCGCCATGCTCACAGTCAGTCCAGCCTTCGTCCTGAGCGGCGGGGTCGTCGACCGACGACACGTCATATTCGGCGCGGCTCGGCTGCGTCCTGCCAGCGGTAGAGGTCGCGCAGCAGAGAAATCTCGGCGCCGTGATGGATCAGCTCCCGGTTGACGTGCAGGATGATGCCCTCCATGGGAAACCGCTCGGGGCCCACCGCGGGCGGACTTTCCAGGTCAGCGTCCGAGAGTTCGAGGACCCCCGCGTTCCATCTCCCATACATCTCATCGAGCTGCTTCAGCGCCTCGTCAGCGGTCCCCGCGTAAACGAACGTCTGAAAGTCGACGTCCTGCCCGCCGAAGTGCCATCCGACCCGATAGCCCAGGCAGGAGACGATGATGTGCGCCAGCCGCCAGGCAATCGTGGTCACAGGCGCCGGCGCCGGGGCCGGGTCGGCGGACGCGTAGTCCACCGTCCATTCCCCCGAACCTGCTGACATCGGTGCGGCCGACGTGCCACGTGGGCGGACGCTCCAGCAGTCGCGCACCGGCTCCCAGAAGTACTCCTCATCGGCGAGACCGTTCAGCCTCGGGCGCAGGTTCTTGTGCCAGTGCCGGTCCAACTGGTCCGCGAGTCGCTCGCCTCTTGTCATTTCCGCACACTACTGACGACGGAGGCTCGGCTGCGACCCGGCTGGCGGGGTCGTCGAACGACGACCGGGCGGTCGGCCCGGGCCCGCGCGGATTCGCTCCGGGCCCGGGGACGACCGTTGCTGAGGTCAGTGCCGGGCGGCGCCGTTCTCACTGACCGGCTGGCCGAAGGCCAGGAACGGTACGGGCGTCGGTGTGTCAGTGCCGATGTGCCGAGGGAAGATTGGCTCAGCGTCGTTGGCGGTCACCTCGGGGGCAGCCGTGCTGTCGGACGCCACCGAATCGTCCGCCACCGGTGCGCCAGCGTGCTCGCCGGTCACCTGCTCGTCGGGGGACTGGTCGGCAGTGCCACTGTCCACGGGGGCGTGGTCGACAGTGGCGCGCTCGGCGTCCGCGTCGTCGACTGTGGGTCGGTCGGCGGGGTGCCGGTCGACGGCGACACGGTCGAGGTTGAGCCGCTCGACGCCTACCCGCTCGGGGGCGGCTCGGTCGGCGCTGGAACGGGCACCCACCATCGGGTACTCGGCGGTCTCCGTACCCCCGGCTGCCGCGGCCATGACCGCGGCGGCCGCGAGGTCGGCGACCCGCTTCGCCTCCCGCTGCACGCGGGCGCGGACCTCCTTGGCGTGCCGCTCGGCGGAGTCCCCGGCCCGACGCGCCTCGTCCAGCCGGGCGTTCTCGGCGGTGAGGTCCCGACGGACCTCACTGAGCCGCTGCTGCATCCGGGACAGCTCGTTCTCCAGCGTCTCGCCCTCCTGGCGGACCTCGGCGAGCTGCTGACGACCGGTCTCCAGCTCGGCGTGCAGCTCGGCGGCCTCCTGCCGGCGCTCCTCAAGCTCCTTCTGGAGGGCGGCGAGCTGCTGCTGATGGCTGGCGGCCTGCTCGTCGGCGCGGTTGCGCAGCTCGGTCACGTGCTGCTGCGCCTCGGCCAGCAGCGCGGCGATCTGCTGCTCGGTCGCGCTGCGCTGCTCGGCCAGCTCCTGCTCGGCGGCGGCCTGCTGTTCGGCGATGTCCTGTTCGGCGGCGGTACGCCGTTCGTTGACCTCGCGCTCCACGTTGGCCTGCCACTGCGCCATCTCCTGCTGGTTCTTGGCGCGGGCCGACTGGAGTTCCTGCTGGATCTGGGTACGGGCCGACTTCATCAACGCGTCGGCGGCCACCCGGGTCTGGTTGAGCTGCTGCGCGCTCTGCTCGGTGATGCGCTTGGCCTCGTGCTGGGCGCGCTCGTGCGCGGCCTCACCGTCGGCCCGCAACTGCTCGGCGTGCTCGCGGATCGCCGTCAACTCGGCCTCGGCCAGGGCGCGCCGCTCCTCGTGCGCCTGCTCCTGCTCGGCGCGCCGGGTGGCCAACTCCTCGGACAGGTCCTGACGTGCCTGCGCGGCCCGCTCACGGGTGTCGGCGAGGATCCGCTCGGACTCGCTGCGCAGCTCGTTCGCCCGGTCGGTGGCCGACTCGGTGATGATGGCGGCCTGCTTCTCGGCGAGCGCCATGATTTCGCCGACCATCGGGCCCAGATCGTGGAACGAGGCGCGGTCCACCTGCACGGGTTGCTCCTGAAGCTCGGCCAGCTCGGCACGCAGCCGCTGCACCTCGGCGGTCAGTTCACGGACGCGGACGGCGGAGCGCCCATGCTCCCCACTCAGCATCGCGATCTGGCCGTCGAGCTGTTCCAGGTGCCGGTCCACCTGGCGTTTGTCATATCCGCGCAGGGCGAGCTCGAAGCTCGGCCGGGAGGCCGCATCGTCGCGTGCTGCGTGCGGCTCAGCGCCGATGGACATGCACCATCCTCCGTACGATCGGGGCGTCAGGGTCGGCGGTCGCCTGTCCCACGGGCCGTCAGTGTGGCGCAACGCTACCGCCGAGCGCACTTCATGCGAAGTCCTGCCCCACCACCTCTCACGTTGGCGTCCCGCCTCCCCCCTTTCCCGCGCCGATCATGGACTTGTGGTGCCGGAAAGATGGTGCTCCACCACCTTTGTCCACCACCACAACTCCATGATCGACGCAGGTCAACGGGGGACGGGGGGCGGGGGCGGGGCGGGGGTGGGGCGGGCGCGGGGGTGGGTTAGCGGCGGCGGGCTACCAGGACTGCGTCGTGGATGGTGACCTCCTCGCCGTTCGGGTCGGTGGCGGGGCGGGGGCGCTCCTGCGCCATCAGCACCTCCCAGTGGGCCGGGTCCAGGTCGGCGGCCACGTCCTGCGCGGTGTACATCATGTCCGGCATGTGCATCCGGTGCGCCGACGTCCACAGATCCGACGGGTGATGCCCGACGATCAGCAGGACGCCGCCGGGTGCCACCGCGGCGGCCAGCCGGCCGAACAACTCCCGCCGTTGTGCCGGGGGCAGGTGCATGAACTGCGCGGACACCAGGTCGTACGCCGCCTCGGCCGGTGGCTTGTCCCGCAGGTCGGCGTGGGTGAACTCGATCCGGTCGCCCACGCCGGCGGTCTCGGCGTGGGCGGCGGCGCGGGTCAGCGCCGTGGCGGAGATGTCCACCGCCGTCACCTGCCAGCCGCGCTCGGCCAACCACACCGCGTCGGCGCCCTCGCCGCTGCCCACGTCCAGGGCGCGCCCGGGGGCCAGGTCGGCGACCTCGGCAACCAACTGCGGATTCGGCCGGCCACTCCACACCGAGGGGCGGGACTGGTAGCGCTCCTCCCACGCCGGCTCCTCGAACGCCGTGGCCACCACCTGCCGGTACGCGGCCACCGCGGCGCGGGTGTCCTCGGCGATGAGGTCGGCGTTGATCGCCGCCGCGGCGTTCAGGCCGGCCCCGGCGGACGTGATCACCTGACCGCGCAGGTCGGCGACGTTGCCCGCCACCCAGACACCCGCGACGGTGGTCGCGCCGGTGGCGTCGGCCGGGATCTGAGCGCCGATGACGTGGTCGCCCATCGTCACCTCCTCCGGGGCCAGGCCCAGCCCCACCAGCAGGTCGGCGCGGGGAGTCAGCCGGGTGGCCACCACGATCGCGTCGAGCGCCACCACCCGGCCGTCCGCGAGCCGTACGCCGGTGAGCGCGTCGTCGGTCACCTCCACGGCGGCTACCGGACCGGGCACCACCGCGATGCTGCGGGCGGCGAGCCGTTCGGCGGTCTCCGCGTCCGGGGTCGGCGCGTCGTGCAGCAGGAGCAGCACATCGGCACTCCACTGTCGCCACATCTCGGCCTGGTGCACACCCAGCGGCCCGGTCGCCAGGACTCCGATGCGGCGGTCCCGAACCTCCCAGCCGTGGCAGTACGGGCAGTGCAACACGTCGCGCCCCCACCGCTGCGCCAGCCCGGGCACGTCGGGCAGCTCGTCGGTCAGGCCGGTGGTCACCAGCAGCCGACGGGCCCGTACCGACCCGCCGTCGTCGAGGCTGAGCCGGAACCCGTCGTCGTCGCGGGTCGCGGCCCGCACCCGCCCGGTGCAGAACTGCCCGCCGTACCCGGCGACCTCGGCCCGTCCGACCGCCAGCAGCTCGCCCGGCGGCGTCCCCTCCCGGCCCAGGTAGTTGTGCACCCGGTCGGCCGGCGCGTTGCGCGGCTCACCGGAGTCGATCACCAGCACCGAGCGTCGGGCCCGGCTCAGCGCCAGGGCCCCGCTGAGCCCGGCCGCGCCGCCGCCCACCACCACCACGTCGAATGTGTCGTCCACCGCTATCTCCCTCGTCCGTTGTCGGCTGCGACCACCATCCGTCGCGGCCGGCAAGGTGGCAACTATCCTTGCCGTTATGGCAAACGAAGACAGCGCCGCGCTGGCGGCCGTCGGCCCCCGGCTGCGTGCCCTACGCCACCAACGCGGGATTACGCTGACCCAACTCGCCGACCTGACCGGCATCTCGGTGAGCACCCTGTCGCGGCTGGAGTCCGGCAGCCGCCGACCCACCCTGGAGCTGCTGCTCCCACTGGCCAGGGCCTACCAGGTGGCGCTGGACGAACTGGTCGACGCCCCCGCCACCGGCGACCCCCGGGTACGCCCCAAACCGATCGTCATCCACGGCGTGACGTACCTGCCGTTGACCCGCCGACCGGGCGGCGTGCAGGCGTTCAAGCAGATCTTCCCGCCGGACCCGTCCGCCGGAGGCCGGATCCCGCAGGCCCACGAGGGGTACGAGTGGCTCTACGTGCTCTCCGGCCGGATACGCCTGCTGCTCGGTGACCGTGATCTGACGCTCACCCCCGGGGAGGTGGCCGAGTTCGACACCCGCATCCCACACCTCTTCTTCAACCCCGGCCCGGGCACCGCCGAAGCCCTCAGTCTCTTCGGGCCGCAGGGGGAGCGGATACACGTCCGGGCCCGCCCCGCCGGCCCGGACAAGCAGCAGTGATCACCTCGGGTTCCGTGCGGTCGGGGCGTCGCCGCGTCCGGGACGCCCCGACAACACCAACGGTCGGTGCGAAGATGGCGCGATGACCGACACGGCATCCCGGCCCTGGAGCGACCGGATCGAGCACCGTGACATCGTCGTCAACGAGGTCCCGGGCTTCCGCCCGCTCACGTTGGACCTGGTTTTGCCCGTGGCGGCCCCCCAACCCGTCCCGGTTCTGGTGTGGATCCACGGCGGCGCGTGGCTGTTCGGCTCGCCCAAGCAGCCGCCCGACTGGCTCATGGAGGTGGATCCGTTCACCGCCGCCATCCGGGCCGGATTCGCGGTCGCCTCCGCGCAGTACCGGCTCAGCGGCGAGGCGCACTTCCCCGCTCAACTCGACGACGTCACGGCGGCGGTGCGCTGGCTGCGCCGACACGGCCACACGGTGGGCGTGGACCGCGAGCGGATCGGGGTGTGGGGCGAGTCGGCCGGCGGGCATCTGGCCTCCATGATCGCCCTGACCGGGAATGACCAGGACGACACCCGCGTCCAGGCGGCGGTCTGCTGGTACGCGCCGTCGAACCTGTTGACCATCCAGTCGCAGGCCCACCCGGCCGGGACGATCGACCACGACGCGGCGGACTCTCCCGAGTCGCTGCTGATCGGCGCCCCGCTGGCCGGGAACCCGGCGCTGGGTCGGGCGGCCAGTCCGATCACCTACGTCACCGACCAGGCCCCACCCATGCTGCTGGTCCACGGCGACCAGGACCTGGTCGTACCGGTGGGGCAGAGCGAAGAACTTGCCGCGGCGTTGACCACGGCGGGTGCCGAGGTCGAGTTGTCGGTGGTGCGGGGGGCCGACCACTGCTTCGGTGGAGTGCCGCTGGAGCCGCTGATCCGCGACACTCTGGCGTTCTTCACCCGAGCCCTCGCTGGCTGAGCCGGGTTTGCGCGAATAGCGGTCGGACCGGGCGCACTTTCGAACTGTGCGCACCGTATCTCCGTGTTTATGATCGACAACCCCGATCGGGGATCCCGACCTGGCCGATCGGTTCTGGCCCGAAGCAGAGGTGAGGTGCGCGACGGTGAACCGCGAGGCGTACGCCTGCTGGGTGCGCGAACCCGGTGCGGCGGAGATCCGGCCGGTGTCGCTGACCGCCCCGGGCCCCGACGAGGTGCTGGTCCGGACCAGTTACTCCGGGGTCAGCCGGGGCACCGAGACGCTGGTCTTCGCCGGCCAGGTGCCCCCCGATCAGTACGCCGCGATGCGCGCGCCGTTTCAGGAGGGCGACTTCCCCGGCCCGGTGAAGTACGGCTACCTCAACGTCGGCGTGGTCGATCAGGGCCCGCCGGAGTTGCTCGGGCGGACGGTGTTCTGCCTGCACCCGCACCAGAGCGCGTACGTCGTGCCGGCCAGCGCCGTGGTGCCGGTGCCGGACGACGTGCCGCCCGCCCGGGCCGTGCTCGCCGGCACCGTGGAGACCGCCGTCAACGCGTTGTGGGACGCGGCGCCGCTGGTCGGGGACCGGGTCACCGTGATCGGCGCGGGCATGGTGGGCTGCTGCGTCGCGGCGCTGCTCGCGCGGTTCCCCGGCGTGCAGGTCGAGTTGGTCGACACCGACGCGCGTCGCGCGGGCGTGGCCGGGGCCCTCGGTGTCGACTTCGCCAACCCGGCCGACGCCCGTGGTGACCGGGACCTGGTCGTGCACGCCAGCGCCACCGCCGCCGGCCTGCAACAGTCGCTGGACCTGCTCGCGCCGGAGGGCACGGTCATCGAGCTGAGCTGGTACGGCGACCGCGCGGTGCAGGTGTCGCTGGGTGGCGCGTTCCACTCCGGTCGACTCACCGTACGCAGCAGCCAGGTCGGCATGGTGGCGCCCGCCCGACGGGGACGGCGCAGTTACGCCGACCGGCTGGCGCTCGCCCTGGACCTGCTCGACGACCCGGCCTTCGACGCCTTGATCACCGGTGCGTCCCGCTTCGCGGAGCTGCCCGACGTGCTCGCCAGACTGAGCTCGGGTGACCTGCCCGCCCTCTGCCACCTCATCACCTACGACGACGGAGAGTGACCGTGTTCAGCGTGACCGTTCGGGACCACATGATGATCGCCCACAGTTTCCGGGGCGAGGTGTTCGGGCCCGCCCAACGCCTGCACGGCGCGACGTTCGTGGTGGACGCGACGTTCCGACGGCCCGACCTGGACGCCGACGGCATCGTGGTGGACATCGGCCTGGCCACCGAGCAGCTGCGGGCCGTGCTGGGCGAGCTGACCTACCGCAACCTCGACGACGAGGCGGCCTTCGCCGGGGTGAACACCACGACGGAGGTGCTGGCCCGTACGGTCGCGGACCGGCTGGTCGAGCGGGTGCACGCCGGTCAACTGGGTGCCGGGGCCCGCGACCTGACCGGCATCACGGTCACCCTGCACGAGTCGCACATCGCCTGGGCGAGCTACGAGCGGTCGCTGTGACCGATGCGGGCCGGGCGGTACACGTCGTCCTGCCCGGTGACATCGACGACCCGGCCGCGCCCAGCGGCGGCAACGCCTACGACCGGCGGATCTGCGCGGGGCTGGGCGAGCGCGGCTGGTCGGTCCACGAACATCCGGTGCCCGGCGCGTGGCCGTACCCCGAGCCGACCGACCGGGCGACGCTGGGCGCGGTGCTCGCCGGCGCGCCCGACGACGCCGTGGTGCTGGTCGACGGCCTGATCGCCTCGACCGTTCCGGACCTGCTCGCCCCGCACGCCCGGCGGCTGCGACTGGTGATCCTGATGCACCTGCCGCTGGACGACGAGCCGGAAGCCCGCGCGTTGGCCACCGCCCGCGCGGTCGTCACCACCAGCGAGTGGACCCGCCGCGCCCTGCTGGCCCGGCACCCGACGCTCGCCGACCGGATCCGGGCCGCGCCGCCGGGGGTGCGGCCCGCACCGCCGGTGCCTGGCTCGGCGGCCGGCGACCGACTGCTCTGCGTCGCGGCGGTCACCCACCACAAGGGGTACGACGTGCTGGTCGACGCGTTGGCCACGCTGGTCGGCCGATCCTGGACGACGGTCTGCGCGGGCACTCTCGCCCGGGAACCGGACCTCGTGCACCGGCTGCGCGACCGGCTCACCGCAGCGGGCCTCACCGAGCGGGTGCGGCTGGTCGGCCCGCTGACCGGCGCGGCCTTGGACGACGCGTACGCCGCCGCCGACCTGCTGGTCCTGCCGTCCCGGGGCGAGACGTACGGCATGGTCGTCACCGAGGCGCTGGCCCGCGGCCTGCCGGTGCTGTGCACCGAGGTGGGCGGGCTGCCGGAGGCGCTCGGCCACGCGCCCGACGGTGACCGACCGGGACTGCTGGTCCCACCCGGTGACCCGGCGGCGCTGGCCGCCGCGCTGATCCGTTGGCTGGACGACGACGTGCTGCGCGCCCGGCTGCGGCATGCCGCTCTGGGCCGGCGCGACACCCTGACCGACTGGCCGGTGACCACCGCGCTGCTGGCCGGCGTGCTGAAGGAGGTGGCGGAATGACCGTCGAGGAGACCCTGCCGTTCGCCGACTGGCTGCGGTTGCGTGAGCCGGCCGACGCGGCGGCGCGCGCCGAGGACCTGCTGGATGCTGTCCGAGCCCGGTTGGCCGGGGACACCACGACGGTGATCCACGATCTGGGCAGCGGCACCGGTTCGATGAGCCGGTGGTTGGCCGCCCGGCTGCCCGGACCACAGCACTGGGTGCTGCACGACCGGGACGCCGACCTGCTGGCCCGTGCCGCCAAGGGCATGAGCGGGGTGACCGCCGCCGACGGCGCTCCGGTGACCGTGCACACCCGCTGTGGTGACCTCACCCGGCTCACCGCGGCCGACCTCGCCGACGCATCGCTGATCACCGCGTCCGCGCTGCTGGACATGCTCACCGCGGAGGAGATCGAACGGGTGGTGGACGCCTGCGTCGGCCGGCCCACCCTGTTCGCCGTCTCGGTGACCGGGCGGGTCCGGCTCACACCGGTCGACCCGTTGGACGAGGCGGTCGAGGCCGCCTTCAACGACCACCAGCGGCGTACCGTCGAGGGCCGGCGACTGCTCGGCCCGGACGCCGCCGCCGCCACCGCCGCCGCGTTCGCCCGACGGGGCGTCGACGTGCGGGAACGGCCCAGCCCGTGGCGTCTCGGCCCGGAGCAGGCCGACCTGGCCGCCGAGTGGTTGCGGGGCTGGCTCGCGGCGGCCTGCGAGCAGCGCCCCGAGCTGGCCGGCGCCGCCCAGGCGTACGCCCGACGTCGGCTGGCCGACGCGGCCGCCGGCCGACTCACCGTGCTGGTCGACCACAGTGACCTCCTCGCCGGCGGATGAACCGTTCACGCCCTGGGTACGTGGACTAGGGCAAGTGGACGATCTTCAAGGGGAGGGCCGGCGTCGATGTTCTGGGCCTGGGCACGAGTGGTCGGTGGGGTGGGTCTGCTCGCCGTCCTGCTGTGGCAGGTGGGCAGCGGCCCGTTCCTCGCCGGCGTCCGACTGATCGACGCGCCAGCGTTGGCGGCGGCGCTGGTCATCGGGGTGCTCACCACGGTCTGCGCGGCATGGCGGTGGAGCCTGGTCGCTGGCGGTCTCGGCGTCCGCCTGCCCCTGGCGACCGCGGTCGCGCACTGCTACCGGGCCGTGTTCCTCAACGCCACCCTGCCCGGGGGGGTGCTCGGCGACGTGCACCGGGCGGTACGCCACGGCCGGGACGCCGGTGACGTCAGCCGGGGCATCCGCGCGGTGGTCTGGGAGCGTACCGCCGGGCAGGTGGTCCTGCTCGGAGTCGCGCTGGTGGTGCTCGCGGCGTTCCCGTCCCCGGTGCGGCCGTACCTACCGGTGGCCGCCGCGCTGCTCGTCGCCGGCGGGCTGGTCGCCGTGCTGCTGGCGAGGGTGGTCCCGAACGCCGGCGGGTCACGGTGGGCGACGGCACTGCGTACCGCCGTGGCGGACGTACGGTCGGGGCTGCTGGCGCGGCGCACCTGGTTCGGTGTGCTGGTCGCCTCGGCCGTGATGGTCGCCGGTCACCTGGCCACCTTCCTGGTGGCGGCGCGCACCGCCGGGTCGGACGCTCCGCTGACCCGACTGCTGCCGTTGACGCTGCTCGCCCTGCTCGCGATGGGCCTACCGCTGAACGTGGCCGGCTTCGGGCCGCGGGAGGGGGTGGCGGCGTGGGTGTTCGGCGCGGCCGGCCTCAGCGCGGCCGAGGGTGTCGCCACCGCCACCGTCTACGGTGCACTGGTGCTGGTGGCCAGCCTGCCCGGCGCGGCGGTGCTGCTGGCCCGTCGGCGTCGAATCCCGGTCGCCGCCCGGGAAGCCGCCTGTGACGGCGGCTGTTGAGTCGGTTGTGAGACCGTACGCGTCGCCGGATGGCGGTGGCGCCGGACGAAGGAGTCCCATGCCCGAAGCATTGCCGGTTGCCACGATCCGCACGCAGGTCACGGTGCCGCTGGCGTTTCCCGACGGCTACCGAACGACCGCCCGGGTGTTCACCTTCAAGGGCCTGGTGGACGGTCGGGAGCACCTGGCCCTCGGCCTCGGCGACTGGGCGGGTGCCCTGGACCGGGCCGCCGCCGGGGGAGAAGCCCTGCTGGTCCGTCCGCACAGCGAGTGCCTGACCGGCGACGTGTTCGGCAGCGAACGCTGCGACTGCGGGCCGCAACTGCGCGAGGCGGTGCAGCGGATCGCCGAGACCGGAGGTTTCCTGCTCTACCTTCGGCAGGAGGGCCGGGGCATCGGGTTGTACGCCAAACTGGACGCGTATGCGTTGCAGGACGCCGGGTTGGACACCTACCAGGCCAACGTCGCCCTGGGCCGGGGTGAGGACGAGCGGGACTACACCGTCGCCGCGCAGATGCTGGCCACGTTGGGCGTGCCGCGGATCCGACTGCTGAGCAGCAACCCGGACAAGGCCGAGCAGTTGACCCGGCTGGGCGTGGACGTGACCGAACGGGTGCTCACCAGCGTCTTCCTCTCGGCGGCCAACGCGGACTACCTGGCGGCGAAGGCGGCCAAGGCGGCGGAGGTCGAGGCGGCGGAGGTCGAGGCAGCCGAGGCGCCGGATGTGCTTGCCGGTCGTACTCCTGAGCGGCCCGGCTCCCGATGAGCCGGCGGCCGTACGTGCTGCTGAGTTGTGCCACCTCCATCGACGGGTACATCGACGACGCCTCCGAGCAGCGGTTACTGCTCTCCAACGAGGACGACCTGGATCGGGTCGACGCGGTCCGGGCCAGCTGCGATGCCATCCTGGTCGGCGCCGCCACCGTCCGACGCGACAACCCTCGGCTGCTGGTGCGCTCACCCACCCGCCAGGCCGAGCGGGTGGCGGCCGGTCGACCCGCCTCGCCCACCAAGGTCACCCTGACCGCCCAGGGTGACCTCGACCCGGCCGCCCGCTTCTTCACCGCCGGTGATCCGACCCGGCTCGTCTACTGCGCCAGCGGCGCGTTGGAGAAGACCCAGGAACGGGTCGGCCGACTCGCCACCGTGATCGACGCGGGCGACCCTGTCGACCCGGCATGGCTGCTGACCGACCTGGCCGCGCGGGGCGTGGCGCGGTTGATGGTGGAGGGCGGCGGGACGGTGCACGCCCAGTTCCTCACCGCCGGGCTCGCCGACGAACTGCACCTGGTCGTCGCCCCGTTCTTCGTCGGTGACGGTCGGGCGCCCCGGTTCGTCGGCGAGGGTCATTTCCCCTGGCACCCGGGTCGGCGCGCCCACCTGGTCGAGGCCCGCCAGATCGGCGACGTGGTCCTGCTCCGCTACGCCCTCTCCGACCGTTTCGGCGAGGCCTGACGCCACCTCAGAGGTATTGAGCCTGGGGCCGGCTACTCCGTTGAGCGTGATGCCTGTGAATCATCATGATGACTCACAGGCATCACGCTTATCCCGGCCATGCCTGGCCGGCCGCAAGACGCCTGCGGTTGAGGCATCTCCACCGGCGCACGCCGACCTTTGTCAGCGCCATTGGAAAGAATCGAGCCTCGGGCGTCACGGAATGCGAATGCAACCCCGGTGATGGAGGGTTCGCAACCGTTCAAACCTCGCTCGACTGCCGTTTATTCAATTGTGATCATTTCGCGATTCCGTCGGCTTTCCGAAGCGTGACCCTCCACTTAGGATGATCAAGTAACTGCGCGCGGACATTGGCACGCGCACATTCTTCGTACATCCATTCTGGAGGCTTTACGTGGCCTGGTTCGTCAACCAGTCGCTGTTCATTATCCTGGCAGCTTTTCTGCTGGGATTGCTCGTCGGGTGGCTCGTCTGGGGAAACCGCAAGACCGCACCAGAGCCCGTCGCACCCCCACGAACCGATCCCGTCGAGCCTCCCCGCGAAGAGTTGGAGCGCATCGAAGGCATCGGCCCGAAGATGGCGAACGCGCTGCGCGCCGCCGGCATCCGCACCTTCCGTCAGCTCGCCGAGACCGATGACACCACCCGCCGCGCGGCCATCGAGAAGGCGGGCCTGTCCTTCGCCCCCAGCCTGGTGACCTGGGGCCGTCAGGCGCAGTTGCTCGCCGACGGCGACGAAGAGGGCTTCCTGAAGCTCACCGAGCTGCTGGTGGCCGGCCGCGACACCGGGCGGGCATGATGCTGCAGAACTGGAAGCCGAACACGTCGAACAACAAGCGCCGCTTCCGGCCCCTGGTCGGCCTGATCGTGGCCGTGCTCGGTCTGGCTGTGCTGATGGCCGCGCAGCAACTACCGAATCGGCACCGGATGGAGGCCGACCTGACCCAGCGTTCGACGCAGGCGTTGCACTCGGCCGGCCTCTCCGACGTGCGGGTCACCTTCACTGGACGCGATGGATGGCTCACGGCGGGCTCGCCCGCCGAAGCGGAACAGGCCCTCGACATCGTCCGGCCGCTGGAAGGCGTACGGGCCGCCGAAGCGCAGGTGCCTCCCGCACCAGCGAAGGCGGTGCTCGTACCACCGTCGGCGCTTGTGGTGATGGGCCACGGCACGGCATCGGTCAGCGGCACCGTGCCCAGCGAGAGCGCGCGAACCGCGCTGGTCGGCGCGGCCGCCGCCCTCGATGCCGAGAGCGTCGAGGACCGCCTCACGGTCGACGCTGGCGTGACCGACGCCGCGCTGCCCGGCTTGGCGGACGTGCTGCGCGCGATCGGCCACCGCGCCACCGGTGCGACGGTGCAGCTCGACGGCGGCACGTTGACCGTGAGCGGCGCGGTCTCCTCCGAGGCGCACAAGAACGCGGTGTTGACAGCGGCTCGGGCAACCGGCGCCCCGGTCGTCGACCAGCTCGCGATTCCGGACGTTGCACAGCAACTGCGCGACCTGCCGCAGCTCACGTTCGCCTCCGGCGGTGACTCACTCACCACCGCCTCCGAGGCGAGTCTGGTCATGGTGAGCCGGCTCCTCAAGGCCAATCCGAGCACCCGGCTGCGGATCGAGGGCCACACCGATGCCACCGGATCGGCCGAGTCGAACCTCGTTCTCAGCCGCGCACGGGCCGAGGCGGTGCAGGACTTCCTGGCCGCGCAGGGCGTCGCCGTCGACCGGCTCAGCGCCACCGGGTTCGGGGAGACGCGTCTCAAGGTCCCCGACACCTCCGCGGCCAACCGCGCCGAGAATCGACGGGTGGAACTGCTCACCGGTGACGGTCGCTCATGAACCGGAGACGCCACCGGTCGCCCCGAACCGAGTGATCAGCAGGGCGGCGGGGCCTGCGTACGATGCGGGGTCGAGTTCCCCTCGTTCGCGGCGGAGGTATCAGTTCATGGCAGGCCAGCACGAGGGTTTCGCTCTCGGCGTCGACCTCGGTACGTCCAACACGGTCGCGGTGCTGCGCTGGCCGGACGGGCGAACCCGTCCGTTGCTGATGGACGGTCAACCGCTCAGCCCGTCCGCCGTCTATGCCGATCCGGACGGCACCCTGCACACCGGCTGGGATGCCCGCCGGCTGGCCCAGACCGACCCGCTCCGGTTCGAGGCGAACCCGAAGCGTCGAGTGGACGAGCCGACCGTGCGACTCGGCGACCGCGCGTACCCGCCGGCCGACCTGCTCGCCGCGGTGCTGGCGGCGGTCGGGCGGGCCGCGGTGGGCGCGGTGGGTTTCCTGCCCCCGGCCGTGGTCACCTGCCCGGCCGCCTGGGACGCGACGCGGCGGCAGGTCCTCGCCGACGCGCTGCTGCGGGCGGGCTGGCCGCAGGCGGCCGAGCACACCCTCGCCGGGCCGACGCCGCCGGGCACCCGGTTGCTGCGCGAACCGGTGGCCGCCGCCCGCTACTACACGCAGGTGCTGCACCGTCCGGTGCCGGTCGGCGAGGCGATCGCGGTGTTCGACTTCGGTGGCGGGACGCTCGACGTCGCGGTGCTGCGCAACGAGGGCGCGGACCCCTGGGGTGACTCCGGCTTCAGCGTGGTCGCCGACGGTGGTCTGCCCGACCTCGGCGGCCTGGACCTCGACGCCGCGCTGGTGCGCCGGGTCGGTGAGCTGGTCGGTGAGCGGCACACCGCACAGTGGGCCCGGCTCACCCGACCGGCGGATCCGGCGCAGCGCCGCGACCAGATCCGGCTCTGGGACGAGGTGCGAGGCGCGAAGGAGACCCTGTCCCGAGCTGCGGTCGCACCGGTCGCGGTGCCGGGAGTGGCCGAGACGATCCAGCTGACCCGGGCGGACGTCGAGCGGGTGGCCACACCGCTGCTGCGGCGGGCGGTGCAACGGGCCCGGGAGGTGATCGCCGCCGCCGGCCTCAGCCCCGATCAGCTCGCCGGGCTGTTCCTCGTGGGCGGGTCGTCACGGATCCCGCTGGTGGCCCGCATGCTGCACGCCGAGTTGGGGATCGCGCCGACGGTGCTGGACCAGCCGGAGTTGCCGGTGGCCGAGGGCGCGCTGACCGACCTGCCGCTGCGCAAGCCGATGCCCACCCCGGCGTACGCGGGGGCGGCAGCCGCACCACCCGCGCCGGCTCCGGTGAGCCCACCCGTTCCGGCCGGAGCCCCCGCGCCGGTCGTACCGTCGCAGCCCTGGCCGGGATCCACTCCGCCGATGGGCCCGCCCTCCGGGCCGGGCCTGGCCGGTGCCACCCCGAGCCCGCCGGTCGGCGGGACCCGCTGGCGGTGGGCGCGCTGGGTGGTGCTCGGCGCGGTGCTGGCCCTGGTCGGGGTGTCCACCGCGGCGACGCTCTACCTGACCCGGGACCGCTACCCGGACTTGAAGTTCGACTCGCTGCGCGAGCTGGACCGCCGTCCGCCGGCCGGCGCCGAACGTCCGGCCGACATGTGGACGGCGGTGCTCGACGATCGGGCCTACCTCGCGTTTCCGCTACCCGACCGCCGGCTGGAGGTGGTGGCCGTCGACGCGGGCAACGGGCACGAGGTCTGGCGCAGACAGACCAAGGTGCAAGCCGACGACTGGGAGGGGATCATCGCCGTCCCCGGGGCGGTCGCGGTCGTCGCCGATGCACCAGGCAGCAGTGCCCCCCGGCCGCTTGCCGTCCTCGACGGTCGTACCGGTGAGCAGCGCTGGCAGCGCGTTGTCCGTGGTGACGACGATGTCTACTTCGCCGACGACACAGCGGTGCTGGTGGACCGGGCCGCGGACGAACTGGTCGGCCTGCGCCTGACCGACGGCTCGCCGAAGTGGACCCAACCCAACCCCCGCGACCAGTACGCCGGTGGGCGTACCGTCGTCAAGCCGGTCGGCACCGACGCGGCGGCGGGCGGGCCGGCCTTCGTCGACGGCACGCCCCGCAACCCGTGGACGGGCAAGGGGCGGCGACTCATCCAGGTGGGCGCGGACCGGTCGGTACGGCTGCTCGACATGGCCTCCGGCACGGTACTGCGCCAGTGGGGCAGCGTCGCCGACCTCGACGACCTGGTGGTCGCGCATGAGGACCGCCTGTACGTGGCCGCCAACGAGGGTGGATTCCAACTGCTCGCGTACGACCTGGGTTCCGACGCCGAGCCGGTGGTGCTGCACCGGTCCGGCAACGACGAGTACCGCCCGAAGGAACTGGTGGCCTGCGGCGCGCGGCGGGCGTGCCTGTTGCAGGTGCCGAACAATGACGCCGCGCGCACCGAGGTGGTGGCGGCCACCGAGGGCGAGCGGGTGATCAAGTGGTCGGCGCCGGGTGTCACCGGCCTGGTCCCGTTGGGTGAGCGGGTGCTCGCCCAACGGGAGTACCCGGAGCCGACCGTCACCGTCTTCGACGCTGCCGGCAAGCCGGTGCTGCGGGACCGGGGCGGGGTGGCGGTCCGCCTGGACGAGGGCAACCTGCTGGTCTTCGCCAAGGCCCCCAGCGTGGTCGCGGACAACCGGGTGCTGGCCGGGGTGTGGGCCAAGTCCGGGGAGGTCGACGAGTTGGGTGAGCTGAAGAACGTGCGCAGCTCGTCCTGTTCGTGGAACACCCACGTGATCGCCTGCGGGGCGGAGAAGGACTTCGTGCTGTACCGCTTCACCGACGACTGACGTCAGCGGCCGAGGCGCCGGCTCGTACGATGCTCCGGTGAATCTTCGAGGTACGGTCCGCGCCGATCGCCCGTTGGTGGTACTTGCCGTCGGGGAGGAGGCGCGCTACCTGCCGCCCGACCTGCCGGTCCTGCTCACCGGCATGGGCAAGGTGAACGCCGCCAGCGCGGTGGCGGCGGTGCTGGCCGCCGGGCCGCGCCCCGCCCTGCTGCTCAACCTGGGTACGGCCGGGGCGTTGCGCCCCGGGCTGGCCGGCATCCACGAGGTCGCCACCGTGCTCCAGCACGACCTGGACACCGACCTGTTGCGCACGCTCACCGGCGAGACGTACGGGGCGCCGCTGTCGCTGGCCGCCGAGGGCGCGGTGCTGGCCACCGGTGACACCTTCGTGGCCGACGACGCGGAGCGGGACCGGTTGGCGCAGCGCGCCGACCTGGTCGACATGGAGGGGTACGCGGTGGCCTGGGCGGCCGCGCAGGCCGGCGTGCCGTGCCGACTGGTCAAGCAGGTCAGCGATGAGGCCGGGGAGGGTGCGGCCCGGACCTGGCAGGAGTCCGTGGACGCCTGCGCCCGGGACCTCGCCGAGTGGGCCGGCCGACACCTGGCCTGATCGGTGCCGGTCATCCGACGGCCGGTCGTGGTCCGAGCCCTCGCCTGGTTTCCCGGCCGCCGCCGGGGACCAGGACGTGACCGGCCAGCCCGAGGGCCACGACCGCGCTGACCAGCACCGGTGGCCAGCCGCCGGCCCAGGGCAGCAGCACCAGGGGCAGCAGTTGCCACGCCACTCGCCGCCACGGCACACGGGCGGAGAGCAGATAGGTGAACAGTGCCCGGCCGAGCACGAACAGCAGCGGTCCGCCGACGATCAGCATCAACCACCGCACCGGGGTCGACCCGGTCGGTCGGTCGACGACCAGGTCGAAGGAGGCCGCCGTGACGGCCACGCCGATCAGCAGCACCAGATGGGTGTACGGAGCAATCCGGGTGGACCGGCCGGGCACTGACGCGGCCGCGGTCTCGAGCAACTCGCCGGCCCGGAAGACGTAGATCTGCCAGAGCAGCAGCATGATGACGAACCCGCAGATCAGGGCCGTTATTCGGAGGCGGTCGAACTCGCTGCGACCGAGTTCCAGGGTGGGCACCAGGATGATGTCGCCGAGGGCCAGGATGACGAACTGCTGGTACCGCTCGCCGAGGTGCGCTGTGGTGCGGTCGTACTGGTCGAGCGGCACCCGACCGAGCCCGGGTGTGGGGTAGCGCGCCGCCGCGGAGATCAGGTCGATCGCGATCGCGATGCTCCAGAGCCACCACCGCCCGCTGTCGGTCAGCGCGCCGACGATCCAGAGGACGCCGGACACCAGGAACCAGAACAGGAACCGGGCGGCCCGCGCCAGGGTCGAGCGGTGCTGCTGCCGGTACAACGTGCCGAGCAGGACGATGCCACGCACCACATGGGTGCCGACGTAGGCGAGCGCGAAGGTCGCGGCCTGCGCCCCGGTGATCATCGGCAGTGCTGCCGCCATCCCGACCGAGCCGACCATGGCGACCATCAGGATGACCTGGATGGGGCGCTGTTGCGGATCGTAGAACTCGGTCGTGGTGGAGGTGACCGACCACGTCCACCAGATCGCGATCAGCATTAGCATCACCGCGCCGCCGCGGGCCCAGGATTCCTGGTCGGCGAGGAGCTTCGAGGTCTGCGCGAGGGCGGCCACGAAGACCACGTCGAAGAGCAGCTCCAGCAGCGTGGCCCGGCTCGACCCGTCCAGCCGGCGTACCAGCGCCGCGGTGCCTCCGGTGGTCATGCCCGGCCTCCCGCCGTGTCTGCGAGGATTATCGGCGGTGCCGGCGCGGCCCGTCCCCGGATCGGCGATTCATTCGTCACTCGGGTTGTTCTGCCTCCACCCCCGGCCTGGTCTCCCGGTTTCCGCCCGGAACGGCGATGTGACCGGCCAGCCCGAACGCCACGGTCGCGGTGACGAGCACCGGCGACCAGCCGCCGGCCCACGGCAGGATCACCAGTGGCAGGAACAGCCAGGTCAATCGCCGCCACGGCACGACGTCGGACACCAGGAAGGTGAACAGGACGCGGCCGAGCACGAACAGCGTCGGGCCGCCGATGATCAACAGGAGCAGTCGGGTCGGCGTCGTTCCGGTGGGTTCGTCGACGATCCGTTCGAACGAGGCCGCCGTGGCGACCACGCCGGCCACCATCACCAGATGGGTGTACGGAGCCAGCCGCGCGGGCCGAACCATGTTGGACGCGGTCGCCAGCGCCAGATCGCCGGCCTGGAAGGCGTAGATCTGCCACAGCAGCAGCATGGTGGCGAACGCGCAGAGGAGGGCGATGATCCGGAATGCGTCGAGGTCGCCCCGGCTGACCTGCAGGGTCGGCAGTAGGAGGATGTCGCCGAGGGCCAGGATGATGAACTGCTGGTACCTCTCGCTCAGGTGCCCGGTGATCCGCCGGTACTGGGCGATGGGCACCCGACCCAGCCAGGGCGTGGGGTAGCGGGCCGCCGAGCCGACCAGGTCGATCGTGACGGCGATCGCCCAGAACCCCCAGTTCGGACCGTTGTGCAGCGCGCCGATGATCCAGAAGACGGCCGACACCGAGAACCAGAAGAGAAACCGGGTGGCCCGCTCCCGGGCCGTCTGGTGCCGCTGCCGGTGCAGGGCGGCGACCAGGATGACGCAGCGGATCACGTGCGTGCCGACGTACGAGAGCACGAAGAGCAGCATGTGCCCGACAGTGATCATCGGCAGTGCCACCGCCATGCCCACCGAACCGACCATGGCGATCATCAGGATGGCCTGGATCGGTCGCTGCTGCGGGTCGTAGAACTCGGTGGTGGTCGCGGTGATCGCCCACGTCCACCAGATAGCGGTCAGCATCAGCAGCACCTTGGCGCCGCCGGACCAGGAGTGCTCCTCGGCCAACAGCGTCGACGTCAGCGCGAGGGCGGCCACGAAGACCACGTCGAAGAGCAGCTCCAGCAGCGTGGCCCGGGTCGACCCCTCCATCCGGCGTACCAGCGCGGTAGTCCCTTTGGTGGTCATCCCCGGCCTCCCGCCGTGTCTCCGAGGATTATCGGCGGTGGCGGCGCGGCCCGTGTTCGGATCGGAGATTCCCGCCGGTCGGGGAAGAGGGCGGCGGGAGGTTGCCACGACGTCGTACGCCGGACGATGCTTGGGCGCATCCACAGATCTCGATCTATTCGGAGGTTCGGATGCGCCGCTCCCCGCTGGTCGCCCTCGTCCTGGCCATCCTGCTGCTCGTCGCGCCCGCAGCGGCGCAGGCCGCCGTCCCCGACCGTGCAGCCACGCCCACCGCCGACCCGGCAGCCATCCTGACCGGGGTACGCACCGCGGGCACCGCCTGGGGCTTCGATCCCGACGCCGGCCGGATGACCCTCACCGTCGACGACACCGTGGCCCCCAGCGAACTGACCGCCCTGCGGGCGGTGGCCGACCGTGCCGGGGCGCTGCTGCGCCGCGAGCCCGGAATCCTGCGCCCCCTGATCGCCGGCGGGCAGGGCATCTACGGCGGCGGCACCCGCTGCTCGCTCGGCGCGAACGCGCGCAGCGGCAGCACCTACTACGTGATCACCGCCGGGCACTGCACCACCACCGCCGCCACCTGGTACGCCGACAGCGCCCAGAGCACCGTGCTCGGCACCCGCACCGCCACCAGCTACCCCACCAACGACTACGGGCTGATCCGCTACACCGGGCGCATCGCCCACCCGAGCGCGGTCTACACCTACCCCGGCCTGCTCACCATCAACGGCCCCGGCAACGCGTACATCGGTCAGGCGGTGTGCCGCAGCGGCAGCACCACCGGTGTCCGCTGCGGCACGGTCACCGGTCTCAACCAGACCGTCAACTACGCCACCGGCGTGATCTACGGCCTGGTCCGCACCAACATCTGCGCCGAGCCGGGGGACAGCGGTGGGCCGCTCTACGTGGCCTCCACCGGCACCATCCTCGGCATCCTCTCCGGCGGCAGCGGCAACTGCACCACCGGCGGCACCACCTACTACCAGCCGATCGCGGAGGTGCTGGCCGCGTACGGGCTGACCTTGCCCTGACCGGCGGGACGCGGCTTGCCCGTCCCGCGCGCGACACCTAGGCTCGGCGACGCCCAGCACCCCTGCCGCGAGGACGTGTGCCCGATGCCGACCCACCCACGACCTGACCAGGCGAGCGTCCCGGCCGGCTCGGTGCCGGTCGAGGTGGCCGCGGTGGGGGAGACGATGGTGGTGCTCTGCCCCGCGCCAGGTGAGCCGCTGGAGCATGCGGAGCGGGTCGCCGTCTCGGTCGGTGGGGCCGAGTCCAACGTGGCCGGTTACCTCGCCCGCCTGGGACACCGGACGACGTGGGTGAGCCGGGTCGGCGACGACCCCTTCGGTCGGGCCGTCGTCCGGCACGTCGCCGCCGCCGGCGTCCGCGTCGACCAGGTGTGCGTGGACCCGGCCGCCCCCACCGGCCTGTACGTCAAGGACCCCCGCCCGGAGGGGACCGCCGTGCACTACTACCGGGCCGGCTCGGCGGCCGCCCGGATGGACCCCGCCACGCTGGCCGACCCGGCGCTGGCCGGTGCCCGGGTGCTGCACCTGTCCGGGATCACCCCGGCGCTCTCCGCCTCCTGCCGGGCGATGGTCGAGCACGCGGTGGCCGACCGGCCGCTGCCGCACGCGTTGGTCAGCTTCGACGTCAACCACCGGGCCCGGCTGTGGCCCGCCGAGCAGGCCGCGCCCGTGTTGCGTGACCTCGCCAACCGCTGCGACCTCGTCTTCGTCGGGCAGGACGAGGCGGAAACCCTCTGGGGCGTCACCGACCCGACGGCCGTCCGTGAGCTGCTGCCCGGCCCGGGAACGGTGGTGGTCAAGGACGGCGCGGTGGGTGCCACCGCCCTGCTCCGTGACACCGGGCCGGTCTTCGTGCCCGCTCCCCGGGTGACGGTGGTGGAGCCGGTCGGCGCCGGGGACGCGTTCGCCGCCGGCTACCTGGCCGGGCTGCTCCGCGACCTCGACCCGGTGCGACGGTTGCGCCTCGGCCACCTCGTCGCCGCGCAGGCGCTGACCAGCAGCGGCGACAACGCCCCGGTCCCACCATGGGCCTGGTTCGAGAAGCTGATCGACGCCCCCGCCGACGCCTGGTCGCCGCTCGACCTGACCGACCTGGGTGCGACGACCTGAGTCGGGCCGCCGGCCAGCGACCCGACCAGCAGTAACCGTGTCACCGCGACCTCGGATGGAGTGCACCATGACCACACCGGACTTCGACCACATCTTCGGCGGCGCGCGGGTGATGGCGATCCTGCGCGGCCTGCCGGTCGCCGAGACCGTTCGGCTCGCCGAACGTGCCTGGGACCTCGGCATCGACGTGGTGGAGGTTCCGGTGGCCACCGCCGACGCGGTGCCGGCGCTGCGGGCCGCCGTCGAAGCGGGGGCCGAACGCGACCGGATCGTCGGCGCCGGCACGGTGCTCGACGTCGAACAGGTCGCCGCGGCCGCCGACGCGGGCGCCCGGTTCACCGTCGCACCCGGCTTGGACCTCGCGGTCGCCGACGCTGCCGCCGCGCGCGGACTGCCGCACCTACCCGGAGTGGCCACCCCCACCGAGGCCCAGCAGGCGCTGCGGCACGGCCTCACCTGGCTCAAGGCGTTCCCCGCGATCTCCCTCGGCCCGGCCTGGTTCAAGGCGGTGGCCGGCCCGCTGCCGCAGGCGCGCTTCGTTGCGACCGGCGGCCTGGACGCGAGTAACGCGGGAGCGTTCCTGCAAGCCGGCGTACGCGTGGTAGCAGTCGGCTCAGCCCTGTCCGACGAAAACCAGCTGGACCGCCTGTCAGCCCTAACCCGCCCATCCCTGTAACACCCCCACCAGTCCCCGCCCCGCCCCGCCCCGCCCCGCCCGCGCCCTGCCCTGCCCGCTCCCGCCCGCGCCCCGCCCCTGCCGCGTCGATCATGGAGTTATGGTGGGGTGCGAAAGGTGCGTTTGGTGTTTACTCGGCACCACAACTCCATGATCGACGGCGGCGGGCGGCGGGCGGCGGGCGGCGGGCCGGGGGCGCGGGCGAGGGCGGCGCGGGGGCGGCGCGGGGGCGGCGCGGGGGCGGCGCGGGGGCGGCGCGGTGGCGGGCGCGGTGGCGGGCGCGGTGGCGGGTTTGCGTCATGGCGTAAGTGCGTCGGGGGACGGCGGGGTGGAGAGACGGGCTCTGCGTCGATGCTGTGGTGCGTACCACTTCTCGACACAAAGAGGTCATCGTGGCTCTGTCTCACCGGCGCCGCCGAACCGGGCTGATCGCCCTCGGCGCCGCCCTCACCCTGGCGGCCGGGTTCACCCCACCCGGCGCGGGAGCGGCCGCCGCGCCGCCGAACAACCCCCACCGCCCGGCGGGTCAGCCTCCGGCCGCCGCCGGACGCGTGTCCACCGTCACCCTGATCACCGGTGACACGGTCACGGTCACCACCTCGGCGGACGGCAGTACGGTGTCGACCGTGCGCCGCCCGGACGGCAGCACCCCGAGCTTCCACCGCACCGTGCGCGACGGCGACACCTACGTCTACCCGGACGCGGCGCTGTCCTACGTCACCAGCGGCGTGCTGGACCGGCAACTGTTCAACGTCACCGACCTCATCGCCGACGGCTACGACGACGCGCACACCGACGCGCTTCCGCTGATCGTCACGATGACCGACGCCGCCGCCCGCAACCGCACCCGTCCCGCCCTGGACGGTGCCGAGCTGGTCCGACCGTTGGACAGCGTGCAGGGCGCGGCGTTGACCCGTCAGCGCGCCACCGCCGACCGGTTCTGGGCAGCGCTCACCGCCGGTTCGGCGGCCCGTCGTACGGGCGACGCCCCGACTCTGGCCAACGGCATCGCGAAGGTCTGGTTGGACGGCCGGGTACACGCCGACCTGGCCGAGTCCACCGCGCAGATCGGCGCGCCGGCGATCTGGGCCGAGGGCAACACCGCCGCCGGTGTCGACGTAGCGGTGCTCGACTCGGGCGCGGACGCCGAGCACCCCGATCTGGTCGGCCAGATCGCCGGATCCAGCAGCTTCGTGCCGAGCGAGCCCGACATCCTCGACTACAAGGGCCACGGCACGCACGTCGCCTCGACGATCGCCGGCACCGGCGCCGCGTCCGGTGGCGCTGAGCGGGGTGTGGCCCCCGGTGCCCGGCTGCACGTCGGCAAGGTGCTCAACAGCGAGGGCAGCGGCCAGAACTCGTGGATCATCGCCGGGATGGAGTGGGCGGCCCGCGAACAGAAGGCCCGGGTCGTCAGCATGAGCCTGGGCGGTGAGGCCACCGACGGCAGCGACCCGATGAGCCAGGCGGTCGAGCGACTGAGCGCCGAGACCGGTGCCCTCTTCGTGATCGCCGCCGGCAACAGTGGCCCGGCCACCATCGGCAGCCCGGGTGCCGCCGACTCGGCGCTGACCGTGGGCGCGGTCGACAACACCGACCACCTCGCCGACTTCTCCAGCCAGGGCCCGCGCGCCGGCGACGGCGGGCTCAAGCCGGAGATCACCGCCCCCGGTGTGGACATTCTGGCGGCCCGCTCGCACTTCGTGCGGGGCGGCTCCGGGGATTACACGCTGATGAGCGGTACGTCGATGGCCACCCCACACGTGGCCGGCACGGCCGCGCTGGTCGCCGCCGCGCATCCGGACTGGACCGGGCAGCGCATCAAGGAGGCGTTGGTCAGCACGGTCAAGGCCACCCCCGAATACACCCCGTACCAGGCGGGTGCCGGCCGGGTCGACGCCGTCGCCGCCGTGCACGCCACCGTCTTCGCCACCCCGAGCGCCTACTCCGGCTTCCAGGCGTGGCCGCAGCAGCCGGGCAGGACCGTCGACCGTACGGTCACCTACACCAACGTGGGCAGCGCGCCGGTCGTCCTGAAGCTGGCCCTCGACGCGGCCACCGCACCGGAGGGCCTGTTCACGCTCTCCGCCGACCGGGTCACCGTGCCGACGGGCGGCACCGCCACCGTGACGCTGACCGCCGCGTACGACAAGCTGCCGGTGGAGAAGCAGGTCAGTGGCATGATCGTGGCCACCGACGAGGCGGGCTCGGTGCGCGGCCGGACCCTGATCGGGGCCGGCAAGGAGGGCCAGCGGCAGAACCTGACGCTGGTCGCCAAGGACCGGGACGGCAAGCCGCTCGTCGGCAAGGTGATCCTCACCGCCGACACCCTGTTCACCGCCGTGGACCTGCCCGAGAGCGGCACCGCCACGTTGCGGCTGCCGGTGGCGAGTTGGAACGGTTGGATCTCCGCCGACGTGCGCGGCGTGCACGGACCGCACTCCAAGGGCATGGCGATGCTCAGCTTCACCGATGTGTTCCTGGACCGGGACCGTACCGTCACCCTGGACGCGCGCGCCGCCCGCCAGGTGCAGGCCCGGGTGCCGCAGGAGGCGACGGCCAGCGCGCTGCGGATGGACATCCACCGGTCCACGAAGAACGGTCTCACCGAGAGTCAGGTGCTGCCCGACGACTCGTACGACAGCATGTGGGCGCTGCCGACGAGCCGACCGGTCACCGACGGCGAGTTCGAGTTCGGTGCCCGGTGGCGACTGGAACAGCCGGCGTTGACGGTCTCCGCGGGCGGTCGCTCGTACGACGATCTGCGGGTGAAGCGGGCGACCCCGGCGCTGCCGGCCGGTCGTCGCGACCTGGACGCTGTCTACGTCGCCGACGCGTCGGCGGCGGGGCTGGCCAAGCGGCCGGTCCGGGACCGGGCCGTGGTGGTGCGCCGCAGTGACAGCGTGGACATCGCCACCCAGGCGCAGGCCGCCGCGGCCGCCGGGGCGAAGCTGCTGCTGGTGGTCAACGACGGTGTCGGTCGGCTGCAACCGTGGGACGAGGCGGCGTGGAGCCCGGAGAGCCCGGCCCCGGTGACCGTGGCGACGCTCGGCGCCGACGAGGGTGGGCAGCTCATCGCCGCGCTGGAGCGCGGCCCGGTGCGGCTCACCGTCGAGTCGCACCCGGAGACCACCTACCTGTACGACGTGGCGCACCACTGGACCGGCACGGTGCCGGCCGACCCCACCTACCGGCCGACGAAGCGGCAGTTGGCCCGGGTCGACGTGGAGTTCCGCAACTACCGGCAGGGCAAGGCGCTGGAGTTCCGCACCGATGTCTGGCGCGGCTGGGCGTCGAGCAACCAGGAGCCGGCCCCGGCGCAGGGCCGGCGAACCGACTGGGTGAGCGCCGACCAGCGGTGGATCGACGACGCGTTCATCGCCGGGGAGACCGGTCAGCACCTGCAGGCGGTGACGACGTACCCGGCCGGCAAGCCGAGCGCCGTCACCTGGTTCGGGCCGATCCAGCGACCCCGGATGGGCGGCGGCTACGTGCCGCTGCGGTACCTGGACACCGTCTATCTCCCCGCGCCCGGGTGGGGCGACGGGGGCGGCCACATCGGTGAGGCGTACGCCAACTACGACATGGTCAACCGGACCACCCTCTACCAGGGTGACCAGGAGCTGAACTGGGGTAACGCCGAGTACCTCCAGGTCTCCGGGCTGGCGTCGCAGCGACTGCCGTACCGGCTGGTGGTGGAGAACGACCGGGCGGCCTGGACCAACCCGTACTCCCGGCAGACCCGCACCGAGTGGGGCTTCGGCTCGGCGGCCACCGGGGAGGAGTCGGCCGAGGTGCTGCCGATGATCCAGCTGGACTACCAGGTGGACATCGACTCCGCCGGTCGGGCGGCACGGCGGGCACCGCTGACCGTGGTCGCCTCCCACCTGCCCGACGTCACCGGCACGATCGGTGCGGTGACCGTCGAGGTGTCCTACGACGACGGGGCGACCTGGCAGAAGCAGCGGCTGACCCGGCACGGCGACGGCTGGCGTACCACGCTGGCCGCACCGGCGAAGGCCGGCTTCGTGAGCCTGCGCACCACCGCGCGGGACGCCGCGGGCAACACCGTGGACCAGCGCATCACCCGGGCGTTCGGCCTGCGCTGACGCCACCGCGGCCGGCCGCCGCCCGGGGTGCCTCGCGTACCCCGGCGGCGGCCGGCTCGGTCAGTCCCGTTCCTCGGTGAGCTGCTCCCAGTCTGTGCTGACCGGCAGCAGGTCCCCGGCCAGCCACGCGGCGCTCTGGTCGTCGTGGTGCGGGTCCCCGGGCACCCCGCAGGCGCCCAGCGGGACCACCCAGCGGCTGTCCGCACGACAGGCCAGGTCCCAGACGAAACGCGCCGCCGGCCCTCGGAAGCACCGGTGGGTGACCCCGGGCACGCTGGAGGTCGCCAACACGCAGTCGTGGTCGCCGTCGAGCCGGGGGCCGGGCCCGGCGTCCGAGCCGGGCAGGGCCCGCCACGACACCAGCCGGTGCAGGTCCCCCCAGGGCACCTCCTCGGCCGCCGCGCCGGCGACCTCCTCGGCCGCCGCGCCCACCAGCGCGGTGACGTCCACACCGGGCAGCGGGGTCGCGCCGAGCAGGTGCTCCAGCGCGTAACCGACGCGCGGCGTCAACGCCAGCCAGGGCGCGAAGACCTCGGGGTACGCGGGCGGCTCGGCCAGCTCGGCCAGGGCCGGGTGGGCGGCGATCCGGCGTACGACGGCCGCCCGCAGTGTGGCGTAGGCCGCCGCGTCCGTGCTGTCGGCAGCCATCCGGCGATCCCAGCGCAGCAGCCGTTCGCGCAGCGCGGCGGCGGCCGGGCCGAGCCCGGTCACGCCTTCCAACACGGTCAGCAGCGGCCCGGCCGCGCCCAGGTACGTGTCGGTGTGCACGGTGGCCAGCTCGCCGGCCGTCCAGGCCGAACCCGCGTCGAGCAGCTCGGCGATGCGGCGCGCCCGGTGCCCTGCGGCGAACTCCACTCCGAGTGGCGCCGCCAGCCCGCGTTCGTTGGCCATCACCGCCCGCCCGACCACCTCGGCGCGGGGCATCGGCGCGTGCCAACCCTGCCAGGAGTGCGCGGCGTCCCAGCCGGGGACCACCCGCCGGCCGTTCTCCGGGTGCCGGACCGGCACCGCCCCGGCGACCCGGTGCAGCAGCCCACCGGCGGTGTCCGCCGCCTGCACCACGTTGACCGGCTCCACCCAGTGCCGCAGCGCGTGGTCGATATCGGCCACGGTCCGGGCGCGAAGCAGCTCCGGGAGCGCCGCGAAACCGAGGTCACCCCGGACCCGGGGCGGGTAGCGCAGGCTCAGCGCCGTCTCGTCGTCCGGCCCGCCGGCGATCACCGGGCCACGGTCGGTCTCCACCACCTCGACCTGGACCGGGTCGGCACCGGCCACGTCGATCGTCTCGACGTGGCGGTGCGCCGGACGCCAGCCGTCCGGGCCGAGCGCCTGCACCCGGGTGCCGTCGCGGCGCAGCCGCTCCGCGTACACGTCCTGGTAGTCGGCCATCGCGTTGGTGATCGCCCAGGCCACCTTCCCGGTGTGGCCGAAGTGCGCGATGCCCGGCACACCCGGCACCGCCAGCCCGACCACGTCGTACTCCGGGCAGGCCAGCCGGATCTGCTGGTAGACGCCGGGGTCCTCCAGGAACCGGTGCGGGTCGCCAGCGAGCAGCGCGGCCCCGGTGCCGGTGCGCTCGGCGGCGAGCAGCCACCCGTTGCTGCCGGCCACGGCCGGCCCGTCGGTGGCGAACAGGTCGACCGCCTCCGGCCCGAGCCGCCGCGCCACGTGCTCGCGCCAGAGCTTGCCGGGGAACCCGGCGAACAGGATGTGGTGGCCCAGCCAGACCGCGAGCGGCGTCCACGGCTCCCACCGGCCCGGGCGCAGCCCGGTGGCGGCGAACTCCGGCGACCGGGCCGCCCCGGCGGCGAGACCGGCGTTGACGCCGTCGACGTAGGCGCCCACCCATTCGGCGGTCGCCGGGTCCAGTGCCGTGTGGCAGCGCCGTGCGGTGTCGTCGAGCCGGACCTGCCGGACGAACCGGTCCCAGCCGAGCGCGTCCGGGCCGAGGAACGCCGCGCTGGTGCCCCGGGACCGGTGCCGTTCCACCTCGATCTGCCAGGCCCGGTCGTACGCGGTCACCCGGCCCTGGGCCGTGGCGAGGGCGAGCGGGTCGTCGGCCCGCAGGTGCGGCACCCCCCACGGATCGCGGAACCGCCGGGCGTTCATGCCGGCTCGACAGCGCGGCGGCGGGCCGCGGGGATGACCAACGGGGTGCCCGTCTCGGGGTCGTCGATGACCCGGCAGGGCAGCCCGAACACCTCCGCCACCAGGTCGGCGGTGACCACCGACGCCGGCTCCCCGGCGGCCACCACGCGTCCGTCGCGCATGGCGATCAGGTGGGTGGCGTAGCGGGCCGCGTGGTTCAGGTCGTGCAGCACCGCGACCAGGGTGCGGCCCTGCTCCTCGTGCAGCCGGGCGCAGAGGTCCAGGATCTCGATCTGGTGGGCGATGTCGAGGTACGTGGTCGGCTCGTCGAGCAGCAGCAGGGGCGTCTGCTGGGCCAGCGCCATGGCGATCCAGACCCGCTGCCGCTGCCCGCCGGACAGCTCGTCCACCGCCCGGTCGGCGAGGTCGTCGACCCCGGTCGCGGCCATCGACTCGTCGACCACCCGTTCGTCCTCGCGCGACCACTGCCGCAGCAGCCCCTGGTGGGGGTAGCGACCGCGGGCGACCAGTTCGGCGACGCTGATGCCGTCCGGTGCGATCGACGACTGCGGCAGCAGGCCGAGCGTACGGGCCACCGTGCGGGCCGGCAGGTCGTGAATGTCGCGCCCGTCCAGCAGCACCGCACCGGCGCTGGGGCGCAGCATCCGGGACAGTGCGCGCAGCAGCGTCGACTTGCCGCACGCGTTCGGGCCGATGATCACCGTGAAGGATCGGTCGGGCACCGCCACGGTGAGGTTCTCGGCGATGGTGCGCTGGTCGTAGGCGAGGGTCAGCGCGGTGCCGCCGAGCCGGGAATCGCCGGGTCGCATGGGTGCTCCTTCGAGGGCGTCACGATTCTTCACAGCCGGCCCGCCCGGCGTTCCATCGCCAGCAGCCAGACCAGGTAACCGCCGCCGATCACGCCGGTCACCACGCCGACCGGGAGTTGGTGCCCGGCGAACGCGCGTTGGGCCAGCAGGTCGGCGCCGGCCAGCAGCGCCGCGCCGACGGCCATCGACGCCAGCAGGTTCGGGCCGGGTGCCCGAGTGAGGCGTTTCGCCAGGTGCGGGGCGACGAGTGCCACGAAGGCCACCGGCCCGGCGGCGGCCGCCGCGAACGACACCAGCAGCACGGCGGCGGCGAGCAGCACCAGGCGTAGCCGGCGTACCGGCACGCCCACGGCGCTGGCCGCGTCGTCGCCCAGCTCCATCATCCGCAGCGCCGGGGCGCAGCCGACGAGCACCAGCGGCGCCACGACGACCAGGACGGCGAGCAGCGGCCCGGCGTTGACCCAGCCGCGCCCGTCCAGGCTGCCGGTGAGCCAGAGCACCGCGCGGGCGGCGTCCATCAGCGGTGCCCGGGTCAGCAGGTAGCCGTTGACACCGGTCAGGATCGCGGCCACCCCGATGCCGACCAGGATGAGCCGGTAGCCGTGCACACCGCGCCGCCACGCGAGCGTGTAGATCACCAGGCCGGTACCGAGACCACCGACGACCGCCGCGCCCGCGAGGGCCAGGCTGCTGCCGCCGAGGACGACCACCACCAGCGCCCCGGTCGACGCGCCCTGGGTGAAGCCCAGGATGTCCGGGCTGCCCAGCGGGTTGCGCACCAGCGACTGGAACAGCGTGCCGGCGAGAGCCAGCGCCGCACCGACCAACAGGGCGGTGACCAGCCGGGGCAGTCGCAGCTCGTACACGATGAACTGCTCGGCCACGGTGCCACCGCCGGTCAGCGTGCGCAGCACGTCGGTCGGCCCCATCGGGTAGTCACCACTGCCCAGGGCCACCAGGCCGAACCCCGCCGCGAGCAGCGCCGCGCCGACGCCGACACCCAACGCGCGGGGGCGGAACCGCACCGACAACCCCCCAGGGGTACGGATGACGCTCACGGCTGGGCCACCGGTCGGCGGGTGACCAGCCACAGGAAGAGCGGGCCGCCCAGCACGGCGGTCACCATGCCGACCTGGAGTTCCCCGGGCCGGCCGAGCACCCGGCCGAGCACGTCGGCGCCGAGCAGCAACGCGGGCGCGAGCACCGCGCAGTACGGCAGCAGCCAGCGCAGGTCCGGGCCGGTCAGGGCGCGGACCAGGTGCGGCACCAGCAGCCCGACGAAGACGATCGGGCCGCACGCGGCGGTCGCCGCGCCGCAGAGCAGGGTGACCGCGACGATCACGGCGGCGCGGATCAGCGCGGGCCGGGCACCGAGGGCTCGGGCCGCGTCGTCGCCGAGCGCGAGCGCGTTCAGCGGACGGGCCGTGCCGAGCGCGACCAGCAGCCCGACCAGGATGAACGGCAGCACCCGGCGGACGGTCGCGGAGTCCGCGTTGGCCAGTGAGCCGACCGTCCAGAAGCGCAGCCGCTCCAGCGAGGCGGTGTCGAGCAGCATCACCGCGCTCACGTAGGAGTAGAGGGTGGCGTTGAGCGCCGCCCCGGCCAACGCGAGCCGGGCCGGGGTGGCACCCCGTCCGCCACCGACGGCGTAGACGAGTGCCGTCACCGCCGCCGCGCCGAGCAACGCGAACCAGACGTGGCCGCCGACGGCGGTGACGCCCAGGAACGCGGCGGCGGTGGCGACGGCCGCGGAGGCACCGGCGTTGATGCCGAGCAGGCCGGGATCAGCGAGGGGGTTGCGGGTCAGGGCCTGCATGACCGCGCCCGCCACCCCGAGGGCGGTGCCGGCGAGCAGCCCGAGCAGGGTGCGGGGCAGGCGCATCTTGTGCACCACGGCGTACTCGGTGGCGTCGCGGTGCAGCAACCCGGACCAGACGTCGGCGAGCGGCATGGCCTTCGCGCCGACCGCGATGCTGAGCACCACGATCACCACGAGCAGCGCCACGGCGGTGATGAGGCCGGCGGACCGGGCGGCCCGGCGGCCACGCCGGCTCGGGGGTGCGGCCGTACCCCTGGCCGGCACGGACGGTGCCGGTCGGGTGACGGTGGGTGTGGCGTCCAGTGTGGGCTCCGGGGTGGTGGCGACACGGCGAACCGCTGTTGACAATGACCGAGGTTAGGCTAACCTAACCCCGCTGCCCTGGTCGAGTCCGGCCAACCCTTGATCGAAAGACACCACCATGCCCGATGCCCTGTCCGCCCGTCGCCTCTCCCGTCGTGGCCTGTTGGCCGCCGGTGGCGCTGCCGCGCTGGCCACCCTGCTCGCCGCCTGTGGCAAGGACGACGCCGCGAAACCCGCCTCCGCCAACGGAAGTGGCCCCTGGTCGTTCACCGACGACCGCAGCACGAAGGTCGAGGCGGCGGCCCGTCCGACCCGCGTGGTGGCCTTCACCGGCGTGGCGGCGGCACTGATCGATTTCGGTCTCGACAAGCAGCTCGTGGGCGTGTTCGGTGAGACCAAGCGGGCCGATGGCACGGCCGACCCCCAAGCCGGTGACCTGAACATCGAGGGCGTCGAGATCCTCGGCAACGTGTGGGGCGAATTCAGCCTGGAGAAGTACGCGGCCCTGCGCCCCGACCTGCTGGTCACCCACATGTACGACCCGGACGCGCTCTGGTACGTGCCGGACGAGAGCAAGGCCAAGATCCTCCCGCTGGCGCCCAGTGTGGCGATCACCACCGCCCGGGTGCCGATGACCAGGCCCATCGAGCGGTACGCGGCACTGGCCGCATCGCTCGGCGCGGACCTGTCCGCGAAGAAGGTCACCGACGCGAAGGCCCGCTTCGAGGCCGCCGCCGAGGCGGTCCGGCAGGCGGTCAAGGCCAACCCCGGGATCAAGGTGATGGCCTGCTCCGGCAGCCCCGACCTCTTCTACGTCTCCAACCCGAAGGTCAGCACCGACCTGATGTACTTCGCCGAGTTGGGCGTCGACATCGTGGTCCCCACCAAGCTCGAAGCCGGCGACTACTTCGAGGCGCTGAGCTGGGAGAGCGCCGGCAAGTTCCCGGCCGACCTGATCCTGCTGGACAACCGCAGCACCGCGCTACAGGCCAAGGACCTCACCGCCAAACCGACCTGGCAGCAGCTGCCGGCGGTCAAGGCCAACCAGGTGAGCGCATGGGACGCGGTGCCCCGCTTCTCGTACGCCGGCTCCGCTCCGCTGTTGGAGAACCTCGCCACCGCCATCCGGAACGCGAAGAAGGTCAGCTGACGGACACCGATTCCCCAGGCGCACCGCCGCGCCTGGGGTCGGTTCCGGCGTCGAGAACGTGGAAGGACATTCCGTGACCGTGCCGACGTACCCCGTCGAGACCACCACGCCACCACCGGCGTCGACCACCGCACGGGCCCACCTGCTGCATGGCGGCTCGGTCGAGCAGTACCGCCGGACGATCGCCGACGGCGTCGACCGGGTCGCCCGCCGCGTGGCCACCGTGGACCGTCCCGGCACCGGGATCACGCCGGCCGAGCTGGCCCCGCTGGTCGACCGGGTGGACCTGGACCGTCCGCTGGGCGACGCGGGCGCCGCGCTGGACGAACTGGAGGACGTCTACCTGCGCGACGCCGTCTGGTTCCACCACCCCCGCTACCTGGCCCACCTCAACTGCCCGGTGGCCATCCCGGCACTGCTCGGCGAGGCGGTGCTCACCGCCGTGAACTCCTCCCTGGACACCTGGGACCAGAGCGCCGGGGCCACCCTCATCGAGCGCCGGTTGATCGACTGGACCGCCGAGCGGATCGGCCTCGGCCCCCGCGCCGACGGCATCTTCACCAGCGGCGGCAGCCAGTCCAACCTCCAGGCGCTGCTGCTGGCCCGGGAGGAGGCGTGCGCCGACGCCATCGGCCCGGCCGCGCGCGCCGAGCTGCTGCCCCGGCTGCGGGTGCTCACCTCCGCCGCCGGTCACTTCAGCGTGCAGAAGTCGGCCAAACTGCTCGGCCTCGCCCCGGACGCGGTGATCGCGGTACCCACCGACGCCCGGCGACGGATCCAACCGGCCGCCGTCCGCGAGGAGATCGCGCGGTGCCGCCAGGCCGGTCTGGTGGTGATGGCCGTCGTCGGCACCGCCGGCACCACCGACTTCGGCTCGATCGACCCGCTCACCGACCTGGCCGGGATCTGCACGGCAGCCGGCGTCTGGCTGCACGTGGACGCCGCGTACGGCTGCGGTCTGCTCGTCTCGCCCACGCGCCGGCACCTGCTCGACGGCATCGAGCGGGCCGATTCGGTGACCGTCGACTTCCACAAGTCGTTCTTCCAGCCGGTCAGCTCCAGCGCGCTGCTGGTCCGCGACCGGCGGGCGCTGCGGCACGCCACCTACCACGCCGACTACCTCAACCCGGCGCGGATGGTGCAGCAGCGCATCCCCAACCAGGTCGACAAGAGTTTGCAGACCACCCGCCGCTTCGACGCGCTGAAGCTCTGGCTCACCCTGCGGGTGATGGGCCCGGACGCGCTCGGCGCGCTCTTCGACGAGGTCGTCGACCGGGCCGCCGACGCCTGGCACCTGGTCAGCGAAGACCCGCGCTTCGAGGTGGTGACCCGCTCCGAGCTGAGCACCGTCGTCTTCCGCTACCTGCCCACCGGCCCCGGCCGTGAGCTGGCCGACGCCGCCAACCTGCACGCCCGCGAGGCCCTCGCCGCGTCCGGTCTCGCCGTGGTCGCCGGGACCCGGGTGGACGGCCGACACTTCCTGAAGTTCACCCTGCTCAACCCGGCCACCACCGTCGACGACGTCGGGTACGTGCTCGACCTGATCGCCACCCACGCCGGCCGGTACGTGCACGACCATGTCGCCGCCGAGCTGACCTGCCCCGTCGGCTGACGCCGATGAACCTGCCCCGTCGGCTGACGCCGATGAACCCGCGCCTGGAGACCCCGATGTCCACCCACGACTTCCTCGCCATCGGGCTGGGCCCGTACAACCTGGGCCTGGCCTGCCTCACCGCGCCGATCGACGAGCTGGACGGGGTGTTCCTGGAGGCACGGCCGAGCCTCGCCTGGCACCCCGGCATGCTGCTGGAGTCGGCCCGGTTGCAGACCCCGTTCATCGCCGACCTGGTCAGCCTCGCCGACCCGACGTCGCCGTACTCCTTCCTCAACTACCTCAAGGAGATCGGCCGCCTCTACCCGTTCTACATTCGGGAGAGCTTCTACCCGCTGCGCAGCGAGTACGACGCGTACTGCCGGTGGGCGGCGGCGAAACTGCCGAACCTGCGCTTCGGTCAGACCGTGACCGCGGTGGAGTACGACCCTACCGACGAGCGGTACGTGGTGCGGGCCAGCGCCGACACGGGGGAGACCGTCGAATACCAGGCCCGGCACCTGGTGCTCGGCACCGGCACCCCGCCGCACCTGCCGTCGGCCATCGCCGAGCTGCCCGGCGACGCCGTGCACAACTCCCACTACCTGGAGCACCGCGCAGCCCTGCGCACCAAGCGCAGCATCACCGTGGTGGGCAGCGGGCAGAGCGCCGCCGAGATCTACCACGACCTGCTCGGCGACATCGACCGGTACGGCTACCAGCTCAACTGGGTGACGCGGTCGCCGCGGTTCTTCCCACTCGAATACACCAAGCTGACGCTGGAGATGACCTCACCGGACTACGTGGACTACTTCCACGCGCTGCCCGAGACGACCCGCTACCGGCTGGAGTCCGAGCAGAAGGGTCTGTTCAAGGGAATCAACGCCGACCTGATCAACGACATCTTCGACCTGCTCTACGCGCACAGCGTCGACGGGCCGGTGAACACCCGGCTGCTCACCAACACCGAGCTGGTCAGCGCCGAGCACCGGGACGGGCAGTACACGCTCGGGTTGCGTCAGGTGGAGCAGGAGCGCGACTTCGCCCTGCGTACCGAAGGTCTCGTCCTGGCCACCGGCTACCGGTACCGGGTGCCGGAGTTCCTCACGCCGGTACGGGACCGGATCCGCTGGGACGCGCACGGCCGCTTCGACGTGGCCCGCAACTACAGCATCGACCACGACGGGCGGGGCATCTTCCTACAGAACGCGGGCACCCACACGCACAGCATCACCTCACCGGATCTAGGCATGGGCGCCTACCGCAACTCCTGGATCATCCGGGAGCTGCTCGGCCGGGAGTACTACCCGATCGAGAAGAGCATCACCTTCCAGGAGTTCGGGGTGTCGTCGTGAGCACCGTCTTCCGCCGCGCCGAGGAGATGCTCGGTGAGTTCGCGCTACGACCGCTCGACCCGGACGCCGACGCGGCGCTGCTGCACCGCTGGGTGACCCACCCGAAGGCGGCGTTCTGGCTGATGCAGGACGCCGATGAGGCCCAGGTGACCGAGGAGTACCGGCGGATCGCCGAGCACCCGCACCACGACGCGTACCTCGGGCTGTGGCGGGGGAGCCCCGCCTTCCTCGCAGAGCGCTACGACCCGGCTCACGTTGAGCTGGTCGGGTTGTACGACCACCAACCCGGTGACGTGGGCATGCACTTCCTCTGCGCGCCGGTCGACGCTCCCGTGCACGGCTTCACCCGGGCGGTGCTCGGCACCGTCATGGCGTGGCTGTTCGACGACCCGACGACCCGGCGGGTGGTGGTCGAACCGGACGTGCGCAACACCGCCGTGCACGCGCTGAACGCCGCCGTCGGTTTCACGGTCGTCGGCCCGATCGCCAAGCCCGAGAAGGACGCCCTGCTCAGCGTCTGCACCCGAGCCCAGTTCCAGGCCGCCCGCGAGCGCGCCGCCGCCACCCGTGCCGCCGCCACCCGAGTCGAAGGAGCCCCGGCGTGACCACCACCGCCGCCCCCGCCCACCCGCCCGTCGCCACCGCCTATTCCGCCTCCGGCGACCCGGTCGGGCATCTCACCCCGCAGCGGTGGGCCCGGGCCAACCGGCTGCTGGTCCGCAAGGCGCTCGCCGAGTTCACCCACGAGCGGCTGCTCACCCCGCAGGCCGTGGCCGGCCCCGACGGCCGGCAGTGGTACGAGGTCCGCAGCGACGACGGGACGGTCACCTACCGGTTCGCGGCGCGGGTGCTCGCCCTGGCGCACTGGCAGATCGACGCGGACAGCATCACCCGACACCGCGACGGCACGTCGCTGGCACCGGACGCGGTGGACCTCATCATCGAGCTGCGCGACACCCTCGGGCTCACCGCGCGGGTGCTCCCGGTCTACCTGGAGGAGATCACCTCGACGCTGGCGGGTACGGCGTACAAGCTGGCCCAGGCCGCGCCGAGCGCCGCCGATCTGGCCGAGGCGGACTTCCAGACCATCGAGACCTCGATGACCGAGGGACACCCCTGCTTCGTGGCGAACAACGGTCGGCTCGGCTTCGGTGTCGACGAGTACCACCGGTACGCCCCGGAGGCCGCCGCGCCGGTACGGCTGGAGTGGCTGGCCGCGCACCGGGATCACTCGACGTTCAGCAGCGCCGCCGACCTCGACTACGACACCCTCATCGAGGGCGAGCTGGACGCCGGGACCCGGGCCCGGTTCGCGGCCACGATGGGCGATCTCGGGTTGGATCTCGCCGACTACCACCTGATCCCGGCGCACCCTTGGCAGTGGTGGAACAAGCTGGCGGTCACCTTCGCCGGGGAGTTGGCCGCGCGCCGGCTGGTGCACCTCGGCCCAGGGCCGGACGTGTACCTCGCCCAGCAGTCCATCCGCACCTTCTTCAACGTCAGCGAGCCGGGGCGGCACTACGTCAAGACCGCGCTGTCGGTGCTGAACATGGGCTTCATGCGGGGGTTGTCGGCCGCGTACATGGCGGCCACCCCGGCGATCAACGACTGGCTGGCCGACCTGATCGCCGCCGACGAGGTGCTGACCGGCACCGGCCTGACCGTCATCCGGGAGCGCGCCGCGGTGGGTTACCGGCACCGGCAGTACGAGGCGGCCACCGACCGGACTTCCCCGTACCGCAAGATGTTGGCCGCGCTGTGGCGGGAGAGCCCGGTGCCCGACCTGGCGCCGGGGGAGCGACTGTCCACCATGGCCGCGCTGCTGCACGTCGACGACGAGGGCGACTCGCTGGCGGCGGCGTTGATCGCCCGGTCCGGCCTGGTGCCCGAGGCGTGGCTGCGTCGTTACCTGGACGCCTACCTGACCCCGCTGCTGCACAGCTTCTACGCCCACGACCTGGCCTTCATGCCGCACGGCGAGAACGTCATCCTGGTCCTCGACGAGCGGGACACGGTCCAGCGGGTGATCTTCAAGGACATCGCCGAGGAGATCGCGGTGATGAGTAACGAGGTCGAGCTGCCGGCGGCGGTGGAGCGGATCCGTGTCGAGGTGCCCGACGACACCAAGTTGCTGAGCATCTTCACCGACGTGGTGGACTGCTTCCTGCGCCACCTCAACGGGGTCCTGGTCGAGGCCGGTGTGCTCGCCGAGGGCGACTTCTGGCGTACGGTCGCGGCCTGCGCCGCCGACTACTTCGACCGGGTGCCGCACCTGGCCGAGCGGGTGCGCCACTACGACCTGTTCGCGCCGGAGTTCACCCTGTCCTGCCTCAACCGGCTTCAGCTGCGCGACAACCAGCAGATGATCGACCTCGCCGACCCGTCGGCGGCTCTCCAGTTCGTCGGCACCCTCACCAATCCGCTCGCCCCCCACGCCCCGGCCCGGTGACCGACCGGGCCGGTGTCGGCTCAGTCGGTCGGCTCCGCCGTGCCGGCCCGCTCGAAGGCGCGGGCCAGTGCGGCGAGGTCGAAACCCTCGAAGTGCTGGAGGAACCGGCGGCGTACGGCGGCCAGGTGGCTGGGCCAGGACTCTTCCAGGCGGGCGAAGCCCGCGTCGGTGAGGACGGCGTTCCAGCCGCGCGCGTCCTCCTCGCACCGTTCCCGCCGGACCAGGCCCTGCGTCTCGAGCCGGATGATCGTGCGGGTCATGCCACTGAGGGAGAGGTAGCAGAGCGCCGCGAGCTCGTTCATGCGCATCCGCCGCTCCGGTGCCTCGGAGAGGTTCATCAGCGCGGTGTACTCGGTGAGCGGTAGCTGACGGTCACCGACCATGTCCGCGTCGATCGCGCGGGGCAGGATGTGCATCACCTGGCCCAGGGCTCGGACCAGGGCTTCCTCGTCGGGAGTGAGCGGTTTGGGAGTCGCTGCGGAGGAGTTGGACATCCTCATATCATACTTGTTTGACTGAGCAAATGCTTACCCTCCGTGTGATCACGCCCATAGCGCAGACATTTGCTTGACCAATCAATCACTGGATAGCGTTCCCGTCGTCAGGCAAGGACCCCTCTGAAAGGCGCCACACATGACCAGGATCGGGATCATCCTCGGCAGCACCCGCCCGGGCCGTAACGGCGAGGCCGTCGCCCGCTGGGTGCTCGAGATCGCCAAGCAGCGCTCCGACGCGCAGTACGAGCTGATCGACCTGCTCGACTACCAGCTGCCGCACCTCGACGAGGCGTACCCGCCCTCGATGGGCCAGTACAGCCAGCCGCACACCAAGCGGTGGGCCGAGACGATCGCGTCGTACGACGGGTTCATCATCGTCACCCCGGAGTACAACCACTCCACCTCGGGTGCGCTGAAGAACGCGATCGACTTCCTGTACGCCGAGTGGAACAACAAGGCCGTGGGCTTCGTCAGCTATGGCTCGGTGGGCGGCGCGCGCGCCGTGGAGCACCTGCGGCTGATCTCCGGCGAGCTGCAGATGGCCGACGTGCGCTCGCAGGTCGCGCTGTCGCTCTTCACCGACTTCGAGAACTTCAGCACCTTCAAGCCCGGCCCGTTCCAGCAGGACGCGCTGACCACCACCCTCGACCAGGTGGTCGCCTGGAGCGCCGCGCTCGCTCCGCTGCGCAAGGCCTGAGCGTTTCGCGCACTCGGGAAACGGCCGCGGGGGATCCCGCGGCCGTTTCCGGGCGTTCAGGCATCTTCCGCGGCGGCGAGCAGATCCAGCGAGAGCTGCCACAGCCGCGCTGCCGCCGCCGGGTCAATGGCGTGATCGGCGACGCCCTGCAACGGCGTCTCCGGGCGGTGGCGCACCGCCTGCGCGCAGTCCTCGAAGTAGCGGCCGCCGACGCCCTCCACCTGCGGCCCGGCGGCGAGCAGTACGGAGGTCGCCGCGCCCTGCTGCGGGGTCTTGAAGTCGTACGCCGGAAGGTTCGCGTAGTCCTCCTCGGTGAGGTGCCGTCCCAGATTGGTGGCGACCGCGCCCGGGTTGGCCACGTTGACGGTGATGCCGTCGCCGGCCCAACGCCGGTTCGCCTCGACCGCGAACAGCGCGGTGGCGGTCTTCGACTCGCCGTAGGCGAGAAGACGGTCATAGGGGCGTTCCCGGAAGTTGACGTCCTCGAAGACCATCGGGGCCTGAACGTGGGCGATGGAACTCAGCGACACCACCCGGGCCCGGCCGGCCCCGGCGAGAGCCCGATGCAGCCCGTTGGCGAGGGCGAAGTGGCCGAGGTGGTTGGTGGCGAACTGCAACTCCCAACCCTCGGCGGTCCGCATCTCGGGGGTCGCGGACACCCCGGCGTTGTTGACCAGGATGTGCAAAGGGCCGTCCCAGGCGGCCACGAACGCGCTGACCGACCGCCGGTCGGACAGGTCCAGCGGCATGATCCGGAGCAGCCCGTTCGCGGCCCCGGTGCCGATCTCCCGGGCGATCCGCTCGCCGGCCCGCACGTCGCGTACCGCCAGGGTCACCTGGGCACCCGCCATGGCGAGCGCCCGGGCGGTCTCCACGCCGATGCCCGAGGAGGCGCCGGTGACGACGGCGCGCTGCCCCGTCAGGTCGACACCGGCCACGACGTCGGCGGCGGTGGACCGGGCGTTGAACGGCGTCGTGACGCGTGTTTCAGTCATGATCGAATTCCTTCGGTGGGGTGTCCTCAGGTGGCCTTCCGGCTCGCCGTCCAGGCGTACGGTGTGCCGGCACCACCCTTCGCACCGATCGTGCGCGCGGGTCTGCTCGGACCGCCAACACGCTCTTCCTGGCGTGGCTACAGTCTGTCCCTGTGGCCACACCTGAGCTGCGACAACTGCGGTATTTCCTGGTCCTCGCGGAGGAGTTGAGCTTCACCCGGGCCGCCGCCCGCCTGATGATCGCCCAGCAGTCGCTGTCGCAGCAGATCACCGCCCTGGAACGCGTCCTCGGGGCGAAGCTGTTCGAGCGGGACAGCCGCGGCACCACCCTCACCGACATCGGTGCCCTGTTCGTGCCCGAGGCACGCGCCGTGACGGACCGCGCCGAGCAGGCCGTCGCCGTCGTGGAGAGGGCCTTGCGGGGCGAGGTCGGCACCCTCCGGCTCGCCTTCCTGACCACCGTCGCCAACCACCTCCTGCCCCCGGTGGTCCGAGCCGTCCGCCGCCACCTACCCGACCTGCACCTGGCCACCGAGTCCGTCAGCATCGCGCCCCTGGTCCAGGGTGTCCTCGGTGGACGGTTCGACGTCGCCTTCACCCGGACCCCGCTGGTCGCCGGCCTGGAGTCCCGGAGACTGACGACCGAACCGGTCTGCGCGGTGTTACCCGAGGGCCACCCGCTCGCCGACCGTGCCGAGTTGACCCTCGCCGACCTGGCGGACGAGCCGTGGGTGATGACGCCGCGCAGCTCCTGGGAACCCTGGCACCGGGCCTACGAGGACCAGTTCCGGGAAGCGGGCTTCGTACCGACCATCGTCCAGGAGGAGGCCGGCGTGCAGGGTCTGCTCGGCCTGGTCGCCGCCGGACTCGGCGTCACCCGGCTCGCCTGCTCGGCGGCCAGTCTCCGCCGCACCGGCGTGGTGTTCGTGCCCCTGACCGGCGCCTACGCGTACACCGAGATGGTGTGGTTGCCGGGCAACACCACACCCGCGCTGCACCGGTTCCTGGACGTGGTCACGGAACTCGCGGCGACGACGGACCTGACCCGTACCGGCTGACGGTGTGGCAGCCGGTTCAGCGTGTTACGCGTAACCTTGGCGCGATGAGCCGGTCTGCTGCCGCTGGTCGAGCGCCGCTCTGGCGGGACCGGACCTTCGGCACGTACTGGGTCGCGCAGTCGCTCTCGGCGGCCGGCGACTCGTTCGCCTACCTCGCGGTGCCGCTGCTGGTGCTCCAGGCGACCGGGTCGGTGGCGCAGATGGGCGTGCTCACCGCCGTCGCCGGTGCGGCGTCCGTCGTCGCCGGGGTCTTCGGCGGGGTGCTGGTCGACAGGTACGACCGCCGCACGCTGATGATCGTGGCGGACCTGACCCGGCTGCTGCTCTACGCTCTGGTGCCGTTGGCGTGGCTCGCCGGCCCGCAGGTCTGGCTGCTCTTCGTCGTGCTGCCGATCTGCGAGGCGGCCGGCATGGTGTTCCAGGTCGCCGCGGTGACCGCCGTCCGCAACCTGGTCGACTCCGACCGGATCACCGAGGCCAACGGCCGGTTGCAGGCGACGTACGCGGCGGCGGCCGTCCTCGGGCCGCTGCTCGCCGGTGTGGTGGCGGCCCGCTTCGGCCCGGCGACCGCCATCGCCGTCAACGCGGCGAGCTTCGCGCTCTCGGCGGCCGGCCTGTGGCTGATCCGGCTGCGGCCCGTCCAGGTGGACGATGGGGTGGTCCGGCAGCGACCGCTGGCCGAGTTCCTGGCCGGCGCGCGGTTCCTGTGGCGACAGCCGGTGCTGCGCGCGCTCACCGTGCTGCTGTCGGTCTTCATCTTCCTCACCTACGGTTTCACCGACGTGCTGATCTACCACGTCACGCACGACCTCGGCGGCTCCGAGGGCACCGTCGGCACGGTGCTCGGCCTGGCGGCGCTGGGCACTGTCGCCGGCGCGCTGCTGGTGGCCCCGCTGCGTCGGCGGCGCGGCTTCGGCGTCACCTGGATCGGCGCGCACACGGTCTGCGGCCTCGCGGTGGCCGGCGTCGGCCTCGCCACCAGCGTGCCGGCGGTCACCGCGCTGACCGCCGTCTACCTGTGCTGTCTCAGCGTCGGTGGGATCTGCTCGATGTCGCTGCGCCAGGAGATCACCCCCGACCACCTGCTGGGCCGGGTGACGTCGGCGTTCTGGAGCACCCACTACGCCCTCGGCCCGGCCGGCGCTGTCGTGCTGACCTGGGCCGCCGGCCGGTACGGCGTACCAGCGGTCACGCTCACGGCGGGTGCGGGGTGCCTGCTGGTAGCGGTCGGTGGCCTCTGCACCCCGATCCGCCGCGCCGGCGCGGAGCCGGCCGCCGGGCAGCCCGGACTGCGCGCGGCCCCGGCCGGCGGCACCGTTGGTTGAGACGGGTGCCGACCACCACGTGGCGCCCCGAGCGAGCGGAGCGGGCCCGGTCAGAACTCCTGGTACATGACGTGCAGGCCGGTCCGGCCGAGGGTGGGGTGACGGAACGCGCCCGGCACCGTGCCGACCACCGCGAAGCCCTCCCGCTGGTACAACCGCACCGCCGACCGGTTGCTCTCCACCACGGCGTTGAACTGCATGCCGGCGTACCCCTGCTCGCGGGCCCAGGTCAGCGCGTCACGGCACAGTGCGGTGCCCACACCCCGGCCCCGGGCGTCGGCGGCGACCATGAAGCTCGCGGTGGACACGTGCGCGCCCGGGCCGGGCCGGTTCGCGCCCATCTTCGCGGTGCCGAGCACCCGCTCGCCGTCGACCGCCACGACGGTCCGCCCCGGCTTCGCCTCGACCCACATGCCGTACGACTGCTCGGCGGTCATCGCCGGGTCGTAGGGGAAGGTCTCCTGTGCCCGGATCACCTCCTCGATGATCGGCCACACCTGCGACCAGTCCCCGTCGACGAACTCCCGAATCAGCACGGGAAGCAGGCTAGGGGCGGCGCCGCTCCGAGGCAACGGGGATTCGTTCAGCTCGTGGCGAGTGCGGCGAGCTCCTCATCGAGCAGGGCCGCCAGCTGTTTGTGCCGCTCGGGATGGCTCTGCGGGGTCATCCCGCGGCTGGGCATCTCCACAGTCATCAGCAGGTACAGGTGCAACCGGTAGAGACCCAGCCGCCGCCGCGCCGACGCGTCCAGCACCAGCGGTTCGGCCACGGTGGCCCGGTAGCCGCGCAGCACGGGGTGCTCCGGCTCGTCCTCGACGCGTCGGAAGAGCAGCGGCGAGACCAGGTCCAGCAGTGGGTCGCCGTAGAAGAACCGCTCGCCGTCGACCAGCCCGGAGAGCCGCAGCCGGGCGTCGCCGTCGGGCGTGGCCAGCACATTGCCGTCCCAGCAGTCGAAGTGCAGCAGCGCCGGTCGTCGTACCTCGTCGAGCACGTCGGCGTGCCGGCCCACCAGTGCGTGCAGACGCTCCGGGGTCACCGGTAGTCGGACGTCCCAGTCGACCGCGTCGGCCAGGAACTCGTCGAGCATCGCCGTGAACGCCTCCCGCCAGGTCGGACCGGAGGCCCGGTCACCGTCGTACCCGAACCGTTCACCGGTCACCGTGTGCAACGTGGCGAGAGCCACCCCGAGGTCGTAGCGCACCGGGCCGTCGTCGACCGCGACACCGGCCTCGGCCAGGTCGAACAGCGACCGGCCGGGCAGCATCTCGGTGACCAACCACTCGCCGTACGCCGGGTCGGTGCCGTGCCACAGCACCGGGGGCACCGGCACCTGCGGCGCCCGCTGCGCGACGAGTCGGAAGTAGCGGTCCTCGGCAGCGCAGAGCCCGCGCTCGTAGCGCAGCAGCGGCGTACCACTTGGCGGTGCCAGTTTCAGCACCACCCGGCGACCGTCGTCGAGCAGTGCCCACCAGACCGTCGCGAACCCGCCGCCGCTCAGTGGACCGCAGTCGCGGACCCGGGTGTCCGGCCCGAACGACGCGTCGAGCAGGTACGCCACGTCGGCGCTGGTGAGGGACCGCTGGGTCGGGCTGACGCCGCTCATGAGGTGGCACCTCGCCGCGCGCGCGGTGCGGAACCCGCGGTGGTGCGGGTGGACCGTGGGACGGGACCGGCGGTGTCGCGGCGGACCAACTCGGCGGGCAGCACCTCCACCCGGGGCGTCGGTGTCCCGACGCCGAGCACCAGGGACATCGCTCGCACTCCCATCTCGACCAGGGGCAGTCGTACGGTGGTCAGCGCCGGGGTCACGTCCCGGGCGATCGGCATGTCGTCGAAACCCACCACCGACAGTTGCTGCGGCACCGCCAGCCCACGCGCGCGCAGGGTGGCGAGCGCGCCGATCGCCATCGAGTCGTTGAGCGCCACGATCGCGGTCAGACCCGGGTCGGCGTCGAGCAGTCGGGCGGTGGCCTCGGCGCCGCCGTCGCGGTCGAACTCCGCGTACCGGATGCGTCGTTCGGGCAGCTCGCGGCCCTGCTCGATGAGGGCCTGGCGGAGGCCGGCCAGTCGGTCGGTCGTGGTGGTCAGGATCCGGGGGCCGGCGACCACCCCGATCATCCGGTGCCCCAGACCGCACAGCTCCCGCCCGGCGAGGTAACCGCCGGCGCGGTTGTCCGGCATCACCGCGTCACCGGAGTGCTCGTGCCGGCCGATCACCGCCACCCGCCCACCGCTGGCCTCGTACGCGGCCAGCTTCTCGTTGAGCTGCCGGGTGAACGCCTCGTCGTGGTAGCCCGAGCCGGCCAGGATCAGCGCCGCCACCTGGTGGCCGCGCAGCAGCTCCACGTACTCCAACTCGCGGTCCGGGTCCCGGTAGCTGTTGCAGATCATCAGCAGCCGGCCCTGGTCGGTGGCGACCCGTTGCAGCCCTCGGGTGATCTCGGCGAAGTACGGATCGGAGACGTCGTGCACGATCACGCCGACCGCGCTGCGGTGCGAGCGGGCCAGCAGTTGGGCGTGCGCGTTCGGCACGTACTGCAACTCGGCGACGGCGGCGAGCACCCGTTCGCGCAGCTCGTCGGTGACCGGCTTGCTGCTGCCGTTGATGACGCGGGATGCGGTGGCGGGTGAGACGCCCGCTCGACGGGCCACATCGGACAGGGTCGCCATGGCCCGCCCCCTCGATCTGTTGACGGCGTTTCGTCGTGCCGGCTAGCGTCACCGTACCGCAGAGAAAGCCCTTTCCCGCAGGGAGGCCCGGCCGTGTCCGATCGCTTCGCGGTACCTCACCTCGACGAGTATGTCGATGCCTGAGCGGCCGGCGCCACTGCCCGGCGGGATCGGGGTCTCCCAGCTGCGCGTCTACGACACGGTGGCCTCGGACGGCCTGGTCGGCGGCACTCCGCACGTGCACCTGTGCTGCACCGAGGGGTACGTGGTGACCGGCGGCGAGGGTGCGGTGCAGACCCTGACCATGACCGGCTTCCGGGAGACGCCGCTGCGGCCGGGGGTGGTGGTCTGGTTCGAGCCGGGCACGGTGCACCGCCTGGTGAACGGTGGCGGGCTGACCATCGTGGTGCTCATGCAGAACAGCGGGCTGCCCGAGGCCGGCGACGCGGTGCTGACCTTCCCGCCCGAGGTGCTGGCCGATCCGGCCGCGTACGCCGCGGCGGCGGCGTTGCCCGACGGGGGAGCGCCGGGCGCGGACGTGCACGCCGCGTACCGCAGGCGGGATCTGGCGGTGACCGGCTTCCAGGCGCTGCGGTCCGGCGGGCCGGCGGCGCTGGTCGCCTTCCACGCCGCCGCGATGGCGCTGCGCCAGCCGTTGGTGACGCGGTGGCGGCAGCGGTGGGAGGTCGGCGCGGGTCGTGCCGCCGCCGACACCGCCGAGCAGCTCGACGCGCTGGGGCGGGGCGATCCCGGGCACCTGGGCGACGCCGGGGTGTACGCGGTGCACGAGCCGGTCGAGCGCGGCCGGCTGGGCATGTGTGGGCTCCTCGACACCTACCCGGCCGCCGGCTGACGTCGCGTGTCGCGCTGGTCGGCAATGGACGAATAGATCGAGGAAAGGCCTTGCCCCGGCGTGAGGGGGCCGCCTACGCTCCCAGGAAAGCGTTTGCCTGATCCGCCGACCGGCCCGGTTCCCGGGTGTCGTGCCGGGCCCCGAGGAGGTTCCGCGTGACCGAGAACTCTCTGGACACGGCGGGCCGGCAGGCCCCCGTCGATGGCGCGGCATCATCCACGGTGGTGGCGTCGTCACCCGGCCGTGTCCGTCCACCACGTCCGACGATCGGTCGCCGGGCGGTGGCGTTCGCCGACTCGCTCTGGCGCCCGGCGCTGGTGCTCGCGGTCTTCTTCGCCGCCTGGTGGTTCGTGGCGGCCCGGGAGTACGTCCCGAACTACCTGGTGCCCACCCCCGGCCAGGTCTGGGAAACGATGACCACCCAGTGGTCCGAGTTGGCCCGGCACACCCTGGTCACCCTCTACGAGACAGTCCTCGGCTTCGTGCTGGCAGCCGCGCTGGGGCTGGTCACCGCGGTCGCCATCGCCTACTCGCGCACCCTGGACAAGGCGCTCTACCCGATCGTCCTGTTCGCACAGGTCATCCCGAAGATCGCCATCGCGCCGCTGCTGGTGGTCTGGTTCGGGCTCGGCCTCACCCCGAAGATCATCCTGGCGGTGCTCATCGCCTTCTTCCCGGTGGTCATCTCCGGAGTGGCCGGGCTGCGCTCCACCGACCCGGAACTGCTCGACCTCGCCGCCACGATGGGCGCCGGGCCGTGGCGCACCTTCCGCAAGATCCGCTTCCCGAACGCGTTGCCGCACCTGATGGCCGGCCTGAAGGTGGCCGTCACCCTCGCCGTGGTCGGCGCCGTGGTCGGTGAGTTCGTCGGCGCCAGCGAAGGGCTCGGCTACGTCCTGTTGCTGGCCAACGGCAACCTCGACGCCCCGCTGCTGTTCGCCGACCTGATCCTGATGTCCGCCATCGGCATCGTCCTGTTCGTCCTGGTCGAGATCGCCGAGGCACTGCTCATCCCGTGGCACGCCAGCCGCCGGGCCGGCGTGTCCCTCACCACCTCCTGACCGACCCCATCACGGAGGCACCGATGAAACGCACCGCCACCACCATCCTGGCCACCGCCGCCCTGCTGCTCGCCGCGACCGGCTGCGGTGGGGACGACTCCGCCGGCAGCACCAACGCCGACGGCAGCAAGCAGGTCACCCTCACCCTCAACTGGGTGCCCTACGGCGAGCACGCGCCGTTCTACTACGGCCTGCAGAAGGGCTACTACTCCGCCGAGGGCATCGACCTGAAGATCCTGCCCGGCAACGGCTCGGGCAACACGGTCAAGCAGGTCGCCCAGAAGCAGACCGACTTCGGCTGGGCCGACAGCCCGGTGCTGCTCAAGTCGGTGGCCAGCGGGATGCCGGTGCGCAGCCTCGGCGCGTACCTGGAGAAGGGGCCGTCCTCGGTGGAGTTCTTCACCGAGGAGAACATCACGACCCCGGCCGACCTCAAGGGCAAGACCGTCGGCGGCACCCCCGGCGACGCCCTCTACGCCACCTTCCCGGCCTGGCTGGAGAAGAACGGCCTCAAGAAGGACGACGTCAAGGTGGTCAACGTCGACGCCGCCGGCAAGATCGCCGCGCTGGCCGAAGGCAGGGTCGACGCCATCATGGGCTTCTTCCACGACCAGGCGCCCACCATCGAGAGCAAGACCGGCAAGAAGGTCGACGTGCTGCTCTTCGCCGACTACGGGATGAACCTGCTCGGCACCGGTCTGATCGCCAACACCCAGACCCTGCAGAAGGACCCGGAGCTGGCGCGCAAGTTCGTCCGCGCCACCCAGAAGTCCTGGGCCGACGCCGCCCGGGACCCGGCCGGCGCGGTGAGCGCGATGGCCGCCCTGGCCGAGAACGAGCCGGCCCCTGAGGTGCTCACCAAGCAGCTCACCCTCAACCTGCCGTTGCTCGGCGCGGACGGCCCACCCGGAGTGAACACCGAGGCGCAGTGGACCGAGACCATCGACCTGATGTCCCGCTACGCCGAACTGAAGGACCCGGGCGCGCCCAGCGCGTACTGGGACTCCTCGTACGCGGCGCAGGGGTGACCCGGTGACCGCCGCGCCGGCCGCCACCGGCACCGCCATCGGGATGTCCCGGCTGACCGTCCGGTTCACCACCCGACGGACGCAGACCACCGCGCTTCAGGACGTGTCGCTCGCCATCGAGCCGGGCGAGTTCGTCACGATCGTCGGCCCGTCCGGCTGTGGCAAGTCCACCCTCCTGAAGATCGTCGCGGGGTTGGTCACGCCGACCAGCGGTGAGGTGTCGCTGCTGGAGCGCCCGGTGCGCGGCCCACAGAAGAACATCGGCTTCGTCTTCCAGAAGGCCGCCCTGCTCCAGTGGCGCGGCGCCCGAGCCAACATCCTGCTCCAGGCCGAGATGCGCGGCATGGACCGGGCGCAGGCGGCCCGCCGCGCCGACGAGCTGATCGAGATGACCGGCCTGACCGGTTTCGAGAAGGCGTTGCCACACGAGCTGTCCGGCGGCATGCAGCAGCGGGTGGCGCTGTGCCGCGCGCTGCTGCACTCCCCGCCGGTGCTGCTCATGGACGAGCCGTTCGGTGCCCTCGACGCGCTGACCCGGGAGCAGATGAACGCCGAGCTGCACCGGATCTGGCGGGAGACCGGGACCACCGTGGTGCTGGTCACCCACTCCATCGCCGAGGCGGTCTTCCTCGGCACCCGGGTCGTGGTGATGAGTCCCCGGCCCGGCCGGATCATCCGCACCTTCCCGGTCGAGCTGCCGGCGCACCGCGACTACGCGTCGGTGATGTCGGATCCCCGCTTCGACCGGCTCGCCACCGACCTGCGTGGGTTGCTCGGCAGCGCGGCCGCCAACCACTGAGCGCGAATCGGCACGACCAGCACGACGGAAGGAACACCATGACCCGCAGGTCGATCGGCATCATCGTCAACGGCGTGACCGGACGGATGGGCTACCGGCAGCACCTTGTCCGGTCACTGCTGGCCATCCGCGAATCCGGCGGTGTGGCGTTGGCCGACGGCACCACCATCTGGCCGGAACCGGTCCTGGTCGGGCGCAACGAGACGAAGCTCCGGGAGATCGCCGCGCGGCACGGCCTGACCGACTGGACCACCGACCTGACCTCCGCGCTGGCCCGCGACGACGTCGAGATCTACTTCGACGCGCAGGTCACCCAGCAGCGGGAGAAGGCGATCCGGCAGGCCATCGAGGCCGGCAAGCACATCTACACGGAGAAGCCCCTCGCGGAGGACACCGCGGCAGCGCTCGACCTGGCCCGGGCGGCGGACGCGGCCGGCGTACGGACCGGTGTGGTGCAGGACAAGCTCTTCCTGCCCGGTCTGCGCAAGCTCAAGCGCCTCGTCGACGGCGGCTTCTTCGGCCGGATCCTGTCGGTGCGCGGCGAGTTCGGGTACTGGGTGTTCGAGGGCGACTGGCAGCCCGCCCAGCGACCGTCGTGGAACTACCGGGCCGAAGACGGCGGCGGCATCGTGGTCGACATGTTCCCGCACTGGCACTACGTGCTGGAGGAGCTGTTCGGCCGGGTCACGGCCGTCTCCTGCGTGATCGCCACCCACATGCCCGAACGGGTCGACGAGGCCGGCCACGCGTACGCCGCCACCGCCGACGACGCCGCGTACGCCACCTTCGAGCTCGACGGCGGGGTGATCGCGCAGATCAACTCGTCGTGGACCGTGCGGGTGTACCGCGACGAGCTGGTGGAGTTCCAGGTCGACGGCACCGAGGGCAGCGCGATCGCCGGCCTGCGCACGTGCCGGGTGCAGCACCGGGCGGTCACCCCGAAGCCGGTGTGGAACCCGGACCTGCCGGTCACCGAGGACTTCCGCGCCCAGTGGGCCGAGGTGCCCGACAACGAGGACTTCGACAACGGCTTCAAGGTGCAGTGGGAGGCGTACCTGCGGCACGTCGTGGCCGGCGAGCCGTTCCGGTGGGACTTCCTGGCCGGCGCGCGCGGGGTGCAGCTCGCCGAGCTGGGGCTGCGCTCGGCCCGTGAGGGTGGTCGGGTCGAGGTGCCGGAGCTGCGCTCATGACCGCCGAGGTGGTGCTGCCTGGTGGACGGCGGCACCGGCTCGCCGGAGGCGGGGGTTTCGACCGCCCGGCGGCGCCGGCCACCAGCCGGATCGCGTACGCCGCCGCGCACGTGGTCGCCGACCCGCTGGCGGAGAACGTGCCGGGTGCCCCGGCGGCGGTGGACTGGGACAGCACCCTCGCCTTCCGGCGGCACCTCTGGTCGTACGGGCTGGGGGTCGCCGAGGCGATGGACACGGCCCAGCGGGGGATGGGGCTGGACTACCCGGCCACCCGGGAGCTGATTCGGCGTAGCGCCGCCGAGGCCCGCGCGGTGGGCGGACGGATCGTCGCCGGGGTCGGCACCGACCACCTGCCGGCCGGCCCGGCCACCCTGGCGGCGGTCGCCGCCGCGTACGCCGAGCAGTTCGACGACGTGCGCGCGGCCGGTGCCCGGCCGGTGCTGATGTGCAGCCGGCACCTGGCCGCCGCCGCGCGTGGCCCGGAGGACTACCTGCGGGTGTACGACGAGCTGCTGAGCGCCGCCGACGAACCGGTGGTGCTGCACTGGCTGGGCCCGATGTTCGATCCGGCGTTGACCGGCTACTGGGGTGCGGTCGACCTGGATCTGGCCGCCGACACGGTCATCGAGCTGATCAAGGCGCATCAGTCCAGGGTGGACGGCATCAAGGTGTCACTGCTGGACGCCGACCGGGAGGTCGCGTTGCGCCGCCGCCTTCCGGCCGGGGTACGCCTCTACACCGGCGACGACTTCCACTACCCGGAGCTGATCCGGGGTGATGAGGTGGGTCACTCCGACGCGCTGCTCGGGGTGTTCGCGGCCATCGCGCCGGCCGCCGCCGCCGCGCTGAGCGCCCTGGACCGGGGGGACCGGACGGTGTACGACGAGATCTTCGCACCCACCGTGCCGCTGGCCCGGCACCTGTTCGCCGCGCCGACCTGGCACTACAAGACGGGGATCGTGTTCCTGGCCTGGCTGGGCGGGCACCAGGAGCACTTCACGATGGTCGGAGGCGCGCAGTCCGGCCGATCACCGGCGCACCTCGCGAAGCTGCTCACCCTGGCCGACGCGGCCGGTCTGCTGCCGGACGCCGACTTGGCCGCCGCCCGCGCCCGGGCCATTTTCACGGTGGCGGGAGTGGCCCAGTGAGCGCGAGGAGTGAGCCGGTTTTGCGAGCCCCGCAGTCGCGAACGGAGACGAGCCCAGTGAGCATCGCCCGGTTCTCGTTCAACCAGGCCACCGCGCAGGGTTGGCCGCTGCCGGACGTGGTGGCGGGGTGCGTGGCGGCCGGCGTGCCGGGCATCGGATTGTGGCGCGAGCCGGTCGCCGAGTACGGGCTGGCCCGCTCGGCGAAGCTGGTCCGCGACGCCGGCCTCGCCGTCACGTCGCTGTGCCGGGGCGGGTTCTTCTGCGCCGACGACTGGTGGGCGGAGAACCTGCGGGCCATCGAGGAGGCCGCCGCGCTCGGGGCCCCGGAGTTGGTGCTGGTCTCCGGTGGGCTGCCACCTGGCAGCCGGGACATCGACGGGGCGCGGCGTCGGGTCGCCGACGCGATCGGCGAGCTGGCCCCGCACGCCGAGGCCGCCGGGGTGCGCCTGGCCATCGAACCGCTGCACCCGATGTTCGCCGCCGATCGGTGCGTGATCGCCACCCTCGGCCAGGCGCTGGACATCGCCGAGCGGTTCGACCCGACGGTGGTCGGCGTGGTCGTCGACGCGTACCACGTCTGGTGGGACGACACGGTGTACGAGCAGATCGCCCGGGCGGGTGAGTGGATCGCCGCGTTCCAGGTCTGCGACTGGGTGACGCCGCTGCCCGAGGGGGTGCTGCTCGGCCGGGCGCTGCCCGGCGACGGCTGCATCGAGCTGCGCCGGTTGCGCGAGGCGGTCGACGCGGCCGGTTACGCCGGTCCGATCGAGGTGGAGGTCTTCTCCGCCGAGGTGTGGGCGCGCCCGGGCGCGCAGGTGCTCGACGCGGCGATCGCCGGCTACCTGCGCCACGTTGTCTGACCGTCCCGACGGCAAGCCGGGCGGCGCGCGTCCGTCCACGGTGGGTGGACCGGCCGGTGGTCGGCGCTGGCCGGCGGCCGTCGGCGCGTGGTTGGGCATCGGCACGGCCCCCGCCACACTGGTGCTCGGCGCGGCGATGGCCGCCCGGCACGGCGGTGCGGTGCCGGTGGCCGGGCTGCTGGTCGGCGGGGCGTTGATGGCGGCCCTGCTCTGGGGGCAGGGCCGGATCGGTCTGCGCCGGCCGCTGGGCGACGGCGGGACGTTGACCGCGGTGCTGCCCGCGTACCTGGGGGACACCTCACGGCTGCTGCTGGCCGGGGTGCTGGCCGTGTCGATGGTCGGTTGGAATGGGTTCAACGTCGGGCTCGGCGGGGCCTCCCTGGCCGCGCTGACCCACCTGCCGGGCTGGGCCGGGCCGCTGCTGCTGGAGGTGGCGGTCCTCGCCGTCTCCTGGGGGCCGGCCCGGCTCGGCAACCGGGTCGCGGTGGTCACCACGCTCAGCGCGGTGGTGCTGGTGGGCTGGTGTCTGACGGTGCTGCCACCGCCCGGTGCGCCGGTCCGGCTGGCCGCCGGTGGGCTCGCCGACGCCGCCGCGCTGATCGGGTACGCGGCTGTGTTCGCGCTGCGCGCCCCGGACTTCAGCGTGGGCCTCGCCCGTCAACGGGACCTGGCCTGGTGTGTGGGGCTGCTGATCGGGCCAGCGCTGCTCGGGGTGCTCGCCGGTGCCGGCCTGTGGCTGCGGACCGGCTCAGCCGATGTGGTCGCGTTGCTCGCCGCCGGTTCGGGGCTGGCCGCGTACGCGAATCTGTTCGTCGCGGTGGCGGTCTTCGCGGCGGCGCTGACCACCACGTATTCCGGTTCGTTGGCCGTGCGTGGCGTGGCGCCCCGGGTGCCGACCCGGGCGGCGATGCTGCTCGTCGCGGTGCTCGGCGGGGTGTTGGCCGTGGCGCGGTTCGACCGCCTGGTGCTGCCCTGGCTGACCCTGCTGGCCGCCGCGCTGCCGGTGCTGGTGGTGCCGATGGCGGTGGAAGCCGCGGCCCGTCGGCGTGGGCGTGTCCCGCGTACCGTGCCCGCCTGGTGCTGGATGCCGCCGGCGCTGCTCGCGGTGGCCTGCACGCTCGCCGGGGTGGGCGTCGCCCCGCTGCTGGGACTGGCCCTCGCCGGGGCGCTCACCCTGCTGTGGCGGCGTCGAAGAGCCGCGACCTAGCTGGCACCCCGGTTCGTGGCCACCCAGTCGCGGGAGATGGTGAACTTCTCGACCGGGTCGCCGAGGACCGACCACGGCCACTCGGTGACCATTCCGTCGAGCAACGCGAACGCGCGCGCCGCCGCGTCGAACTCCTCGGCCAGTTCGAAGGTCAGTGCGAAGATCGCCAGTCGCGGTGCCCAGCCCGGGCCGGCGGGGATGTAGTCCGGGTGGAAGATCGAGTTCTCCGCCGCGGTGAGCAGTTCGGCGCGGATCTCGTCCGAGTCGAAGTAGGCGTTGCCCTCGTCCGGGTCGGTGGCCTCCCACCTCTCGAAGTGGGCGACGGGCACCAGCTCGTGCAGGAGGCTGTTGGGCCCGGCCGTCGCTACGGCGTCCCGCGCGAAGTCGAACATCTCCTCGTGACTGCCCGACCACTTCGCACACAGGTACTGCAACCGCTGCTCGTGCGCGACCACATGCCCCGGGTGGAGTCGAGTCACCGCCTCGAAACGTTCCCGCGCCTCCACGGCCCCGACGCCCAGGCCCCGGGAGCTGGTGACCAGCCAGGCCCGCGCGGTCACGTTGTCGGGTTCCTGGGCGAGCACCTTCTCCAACAACGCCTCGGCGTAGCGCAACCGCTCATGGAACCCCTGGAACTGGGCGTCAGTGGTGTACTTCGCGCGCTTGCCGCCACGTGCCTCCCACGCCCAGTGCACCGCGTGACAACCGGCGACCAGCACGGGCAGCGTCGAGTCAGGCTCGGCGTCGATCCATTCGGCGATCCAGTCCTGGACGCCGTCGACCTGGCCGGCCGCCTCCATGAGGAAGGCCATCTCGTCCGGGTCGGCGGCCATGGTGAACAGCTCCCGGGCGAACTTCCACCTGCGCTTCTCCAACGCCCGGATCAGGGCCTTGCGGTGCGGGTCACCATAGGTCGGGTCCAGGACCGGAGCCTTTGGCCGCTTCACGAAAGGCCACATGGGACCGAACCCCCCTCGTCGTACGTCAGGTGGCCGCTGATCCTAGATCATCACGCGGCGGACCTGACCGGTGCGCGCCGCGACGGCGGCAGCCATCGGCGGATGGGGCTCGATGGGTGGCCGAGGCATTGTGATCTTATACGCATCAGTGATCCGTAACACCGCGCACATCGACGATTAACCGTCGATGACTTAGGTGGGGGAGCGCTCCCATTGGCGGATCGCGATGGAACAGGACAGCTCCACAAGGGAGCACTGAGAGGAGCCTCGTGGCTACCAGCACGAGCGGAAACAGGCTGCGAAGACTGGCGCTACCAACGCTGGTCCTCGCCCTGGTCACCGGTACCACCGGTGTCGCGGGACCAGCGTCGGCGGCACCCGCGGGGTCGTCGGGTAACGGCGGCGCCGGCTACTTCAAGCGCGGGTCCGACGAGAAGGTCACTCTGACCGACGGCGCCGACCGTCGGCCGGGCGGCAGGAACGCGGCCGACCAACAGGCCGCCGTGAACGACACCCGCCCCGGCATGTACATCGTCGAGTTGGCGGAGGAACCGCTGACCTCGTACGCCGGCGGGTCGTCCGGGCTGGCGCGAACCCGCCCGGAGGCGGGTGACCGGCTGGACGTGACCTCGGCGCCGTCGCGGGCCTACCGCGGCCACCTCGACGCGCAGCGCAGCGCCGTCGCGGCCGCCGCGAAGGTCCAGGTCACCGCCGCCTTCACCACTGCCTTCAACGGGTTCTCCGCGAAGCTGACCACCCAGCAGGTGACCGCGTTGCGGGCGGACAAGCGGGTCCGCGCCGTCACCGCCTCGCGGACGCTCGGCACCCCGACGCCCCCGCCGACCGCGCCGACCCCCGGCAAGCCGGGCAAGCCCGGTGAGCCCGGTGAGCCCGGTAAACCCGGTGAGTCTGGCAAGCCCGGCAAGCCCGGCAAGCCTGGCCCCGGTACCGGCGCGGGCATGGTGATCGGCGTCCTGGACACCGGCATCTGGCCGGAGAGCGCGTCGTTCGCCAAGAAGATGCCCGCCCCGGCGAACTGGCGCGGGACCTGCCAGACCGGTGTCGCCTTCGTGGTCGAGCACTGCAACGGCAAGATCGTCGGTGCCCGTTACTTCGCCGACTCGTGGCTCGCCTACGGTGGCTCGATTCCCGAGGGTGAGGTGCTGTCCCCTCGTGACATGGCCGGGCACGGCACGCACACCGCGTCCACGGCGGCCGGTCTGCCGCAGCCGAACGTCACCATCGACGGTCGCGACTTCGGTGCCGTCTCCGGAGTGGCCCCGGACGCCCAGATCGCCGTCTACAAGGTGCTCTGGGGCGGCATGGGCAACGACGCCGACATCATCGCCGGCATCGACGCGGCCGTCGCCGACGGCGTGCAGGTGATCAACTTTTCGATCGGCTCCCAGCTCGGTGACTGGGAGGCCAACACCCCCATCGGCGTCGCGTTCCTCAACGCCACGCTGGCCGGGGTCTTCGTGGCGGCGTCCGCCGGCAACACCGGCATCGTGAGCGGGGCGATCAGCAACGCGGCGCCGTGGGTGACCACGGTCGGCGCGGCGGTGACCAAGCTCGACGAGGCCACGATCAAGCTGGGCGACGGCACGAAGCTCGTCGGCGGTTCGCTCGACGCCCTGCCCTCCGGTGACTCGCGTCCGATGGTCTTCGGCGACCAGGCCGGCTCGGCCGATCTGGGCGCGGTCTACTGCGAGCCCGGCAGCCTCGACCCGGCCAAGATCAAGGGCAAGGTCGTCGCCTGCGCGTTGTCCGACATGTTCGGCTCCGCCGCCGAGATCAAGGCCAAGGGCGGGGCGGCGATGGTGGTGTTCGACCCGGTCGGCAACTACCGGATCAACTCCATCTTCAACTTCCCGGTGATCTACCTGCCGACCGAGAAGCAGGCTGGCACCCTCTTCAACTATCTGATGCGCCACCCCACCGACGCGAAGGTCTCCCTGCGCGCCGGCGGTGACGGCTCCAGCGTCCCGGGCCTGCCCAGCGTGGCGGACTTCTCCTCCACCGGCCCGGACAAGACGACCTTCGGCGTCTTCAAGCCGGACCTGGTCGCGCCGGGATCGAACATCATCGCGGCGGTTTCGCCGGCGGGCAACTTCGGGCGCAGCTACGACGCGTACTCCGGGACCTCGATGGCCTCCCCGTACGTGGCCGGAGCGGCGGCGATCCTGCGCGCCACACACCCGGACTGGTCCCCGGGCGCGGTCGCCTCCGCGTTGCGGACCACCGCCACCGACACCGTCGGCACCACCAGCCCGTTGGAGCAGGGCAGTGGGTTCATCAACCTGGCCAAGGCCACCGACCCCGGCCTGGTCATCCAGCCGACGGCGAAGGAACTGGTCACGTTCAGCGAGACGGCCCAGCCGGACGGCAAGGAACTCAACCTGCCGGCCATCTCGTTGCGCGAGTACGACGGGACGCACCCGGTGACCCTCACCCGCACCCTGACCAACGTGGGTAAGGCGAAGGAGACCTACCGTTCGTCGGTGACCGGCCTGCCCGGCATGAAGGTCACCGTGTCCCCGGCGTCGGTGACGCTGGCGCCAGGCGCGTCCGCGACCGTGACCATCACCGTACGGCGGGGCAGCGCCCCCTGGGACCGGTACGTGACCGGGTCGATCACCTGGCAGGGCAGGGCACACAGCGCCCGCATCCCGGTCGCCGCCCGCCCGTGGGGCATCAGCCCCCGGCCGTACGCCGACGACGGCGAGGAGTTCGGTCGGATGACCAACGGCGCGTTCGGCGCGCTTCAGCCCGGCTTCACCGGCCCGCTGGCCGGTCGCAGCACCGGCTACACCCCGATGCGGCGGACGTCGTACTCGATGCCGGCCGGCGTCTACGGCGGTGTGTTCGACCCGAGCGCCACCGGGGTGAAGAAGGTCGACTTCACCGTGCCGGCGAACACCGCCGGCATCGTGCTCGAGACCACCACCGACGACCCGAACACGAACCTCGACCTCTACCTGTACAAGGGCGACAAGCTGATCTACAGCAGTGACAGGTACTGGACCAGCACGGAGCAGGCGTACAAGTTCCTGCCCGAGCCGGGGCGCTACACGGCGTACGTGTTCGCGCAGTTCCCCGGTGGCCCGGTCGTCGACTTCCAACTCGGGCACGCCATCATCGGTCGAAACGCCACGTACGCGGGTGCCACGCTGGAGCCTCCCGCCACCGTGGAGCGCGGCCTGACCTACGGCTTCACGCTGAAGCCGAAGAAGCCGCTGGCTGACGGCGACTTCTGGGCCTACACCGAGTGGAGCACCAACGGCACCGTCATCCCCGGCAACCTCGTCTACACGCAGCAGAGTTCCTGGCAGTAAACCGCTCCGAGCGGTGGCGGCGGTGATCAAACCGTCCGCCACCGCTCGGCGATCAGGTGACCGTGACGGTCAGGTTCATCGAGCGGGTCTCCCCGGTGCTGTAGGTGGTCGTCACCCGGACGGTGAAGGTGCCCCTGCGGGGGTAGCTGTGGGCGACCGACCGCAACGTCGCCCCGTGCGCGATGGCGCTGTTGTCGCCGAAGTCCCACGCGTAGTCGGTGATGCTCTGCCCGGACGGTGCCGTGGCGGTGGCGGTGAGCGTGGTGTTCAACGTGCCGGTGCCGCTGGCCGGGTTGGCGGCCAGGGACAACGTTCCGCCCGGCTCCTGTTTGACCCCGGCGCCGTTGAACCGCAGCCAGTCCAGTGCGAGCAGGTCGGGGGTGCCGCCGGTCTGGGCGGTGTTGACGAACTTCGCGTACAGCGTGGTGGTGCCGGTGGGCTTGTTGGTCAGCGTGACGGTGGGGGAGACCAGGTTGTCCCACCCGCCGGTGGAGCCGATGACGGCCGACCCGATCAGCGTCCCGGTCGGTGAGCCGGTGCGCAGTTCGATGGTGCCGCCGACCCCGCCGTTGGTCACCCCGAGCGTCACCGAGCCGATGTTGCGCAGGTCCGCCGGCCCGTACGCCACCCAGTCGTTGTGGTCGACGTCGCCGAGCCGCTTGCCGGCGCGGGCGGTGGCCCGGTCGTTGACCGTGATGCCGGACTGGGCGCTGAAGTGCTCGGCCTCCTTGCTCTTGGGCTGCAACTGGACGCGGGTCGAGCCGGTCAACGCCGGTACGCCGCCGGCCGCGCCGCCGTCGGTGTACTGCGCGGTGATCAGGGTGTAGAGGTTCTGCCCCGGCCCGTGCCCGTCGCCGGCGTCCGCCTCGGTGGCGAGCAGCCCGGAGCAGCCGGTGTAGACGTCCAACGGGTGAGCGTGCTGGTCGTGGCCGAGCTGCGTCTGCACGGTGACCTTGGCGCAGTCGATGGTGGTGTCCTCCGGGTCGGTGACCGTCACCGTGTACGGGATCTTGTCGCCGAAGTCGAAGAACCCGCCGTCGGGCACGGTGATGGTCACCGTCGGGCGGGTGTTGCCGACCACCACGTCGGTGACCGCGGTGGCGGTCAGCCCGTTGCCGCTGTTGCGGACGGTCAGCCGGGCGGTGTGCTTCCCGGCCGTCGAGTAGGTGAAGGACGGGTTGGCGGCGGTGGAGTCGGTGCTGCCGTCGTTGGTGAAGTCCCAGGCGTAGCTGAGCGTCGACCCGTCGCCGGTGGACGACCCGGCCGAGGAGAACGTCACCGCGAGGGGTGTGCGTCCGCTGTCCGGGGTGGCGGTGAGCTTCGCCGTCGGAGGTCGCCCGTTGGCGACGTAGTCGATCCGGTAGATGCCCGCGCCGGCGTTGCTGCCGCCGCGACCGCTGCCGGTGCCCTCACCGAAGTCGATGACGTAGAGCGACCCGTCCGGGCCGAACTCCGCCTCGAACGGCTGGATCCAGCTCATGTTGCCGAAGATCCCGTTGATCGACTGGAGGTCGCCGACGGCGGTGGGTCCGAAGCGCGCGTTGGTGAAGGTCTGCGCCGTCTTGTGGATCGAGAGCGTCTTGAACCACTGGCGGGTCAGCTCATAGGTGATCCACTTGCCCTCGAAGTACTCGGGGAACTTCGTGGTGCGGGTGTTGGCCGGGTCGTAGTCGTAGACCGGGCCGCTCATCGGCCCGCCGCCGCCGGTGCCCAGCTCGGGGAACTGGGTGGAAGCGGAGTACGCGTACCAGACCAGCGCGGACTTCGCCGCCGGCAGGGTGGTCAGACCGGTGTTGTTGGGCGAGTTGTTCACCGGTGCGGCGCAGGTGAACTTCGCCCCCGAGGTGTTGGTGGCGAAGTTGTAGTCGTTGAACGGGATGTTGTTGCCCACGCAGTACGGCCACCCGAAGTTGCCGGCGCTGGTGATCCGGTTGAACTCGACAGTCCCCTCCGGGCCACGGTTGGGGTCGGCGGCTCGGGCGTCCGGACCGTAGTCGGCCACCAGCACCGCGTTGGTCTGCGGCTCGATGGTGATGCGGAACGGGTTGCGCATGCCCATCGCGTAGATCTCCGGGCGGGTCTTCGCGGTGCCGGCGGGGAAGAGGTTGCCGCTCGGCACGGTGTACGTACCGTCGGATTGCGGGGTGATCCGCAGGATCTTGCCGCGCAGGTCGTTGGTGTTGCCGGCGGTGCCCTGGGCGTCCCAGGCGGCGCGCCCGGCGCGCTCGTCGATCGGGGTGTAGCCGCTGGAGGCGAACGGGTCGGTGTTGTCACCGATCGCCGCGTAGAGCCGTCCGGCCGCGTCCATGGCCAGCGATCCACCCATGTGCGAGTTGGCCCGGCCCTCACCCCGGTAGGTGGGGACGGTCAGCAGGCGTTTCTCCGAGGAGAGCGCGACGCTGTTGTTGGCCACGGTGAACCGGGACAGGTTGAGCTGTTTGAGGGTCTTGTCCGACCAGAGCAGGTAGATCCAGCCGTTGCTGGCGAAGTTGCGGTCCAGGGTCATCCCGAGCAGCCCGTCGGACTGGTCGGTCATCGCCGGGGTGTACGCGAAGTCCAGCAGGGTGGTGACCTGGAGGGTGTCGGAGTTGACCACCTTCAGCGCGCCGGTGCGTTGGATGTAGTAGACCTTCCGGTCGGGGGCGACGGCCAGTTCGAAGGGGTCGGCCAGGTTCTCGGTGACCAGGCCCACCCGTTCGAAGTTGCTGGTCTTGGTGGCCGAGCAGTCGCCGGCGACCGCGCCGGCCGCCCACTCGATGCCGTAGCGCAGGTGCTCCAGGAACGTCGGGGTGCTGAACTGGGAGCTGGCGTGCCCACCGGCGGTGAACCAGGACCGGCCGCCGTCGTAGCGCTGACACCAGGAGTACGCGTGGTCGACGCCCTCGTCCAGGCCGTTGATGCCGTCGCGCACCTTGATCTGCGCGAGGGTGTGCACGTTGCCGGTCGGGTTGGTCCGCCAGTTGTACCACTCCTCGCTCTGCTCCCAGAGCTCCGGCAGGTTGCGCGTCGAGGGGTGCGCCCGGTCGAGCACCTTGACCCGCCCGGGGAAGGTGCCGCCGGTGGAGGAGAAGTCGGGGTGGTAGTCGAAGATCGTGCCGACCAGGCCCTCGTACCACGGCCAGTCGCGTTCGCTGGCCGAGGCGGCGTGCAGGCCGGCCCAGCCACCACCGTTGCGGATGAAGGTCTGCAACGCTGCCCGTTGGCTGGCGTTGAGCAGGTCACCCGAGGTGGGCAGCGAGTTGGTGTTGTTGAAGACCAGGGCGTCGAAGGTGGCGAGGTTGGCGTTGGTGAACGCGCTGGCGTCGGTGGTGGCGACGACCTCGAAGTTGTGCGCGGCGCCGAGCTGTTGGATCGCGGCGATGCCGGCCGGGATCGAGTCGTGGTAGAAGTTGGTGATCTTGGAAAAGACCAGCACCCGGAAGCGCGGGGCGGCCTCGGCGGGCAGGGCGGTGGTGGTGCTCACCACGGTGGCGATGGCGAGCAGGATCAGGCAGAACGCACGGAGGTATCGGGGCATGGGGGGGCGCTCCCTGTCGGACGGTGAGGGTCGGAAAGCGCTTTCTCGCTGCCCGCATCACGGTACTGACAGCCAGTGACGACCGTCAATAGCCTTGTGGTAAGCGTTTTCCCGCAGCAGGACGCCGTACCCCGCGCCCGCGCCGAATTCGCCCGCTTCTTCAGCGGCCTGGAGTTGGCCGAGCCGGGCATCGCCCCGGTCACCGAGTGACGGCCGCAGGTGCCACCGGAGCGGCGGCCCCCTGACCGACGCCTCCAGCTACGGCGCGGTGGCCCGCAAGCCCTGACACCGGGAGCGGGTGCCGCGACGATGGGCGTGGGCGTAGGGTGCGGTCGATGATCGGTGACGCACGGTTGGATGGGTCTTCGTCGTTGTCGTCGCTGCTGGGCGGGCTGGCGAGAAACCCGGCAGCACCGACCGACGTGCTGCTCCGCCTAGTGGAGAGGTGGCCGGAGCAGGTGTGCGAAGGGCTACAACGCCGCCGCGAGCTGCCGCCGCCGGTGCGGGATGCGATGCTGCGACATCCCTCGCCCAGGATCCGCGGAGCGCTCGCCACCCACCCACAGGTCGACCCTCTGGCGCGTACCCGACTGCTGGCCGACCCGGTGTGGCGGGTGCGACTCCGCGCGTTTGGCCGACCCGGTCAGGCAGCGCTTCCTGACGATGTGCTGGTCAGGTTGTTGGCCGAGCTCGACGGTCCACCCTCCGACATGCCGCTCAGCCGCGAGGAGCTGATCGGCGAGTTGTTCGACGCAATGGGGTACGACCGGCGTCTGCTTCGGCTGGCCGCCGCGCACCCTCGGTCAGGTGTGCGCCGGTTCGCGGCCGGTTCGTTGTACCGGCTGGACGAGTGGTCGCGCCAGGCGCTGCTGGAGGATGAGGTGCCCGAGGTACGGGCTACCGCCGTTGCGGCCGTCGCGCACTGTCGGCAGGTGATGGAGCCCGCGGATCTACCGGACCAGCCCAGTCACGGATTCTGGACCGTGCTGCAGCGTCCACTGTCCCGGGCACTGATCGATCAGGTGCTCGCCAGCGGCGACACGGCGGTGCTGCGGGTGGTGGCCGAGAACCCGAGCGTCCCGCCGGACGTGGTCGAGACGCTGCTGCGCCATCCCGACCCGTCGGTCCGGCAGGGAGTCGCCGGCCGCGTCGACCTGAGCAGCGACCAACTTGTCGGACTTGCCAGCGACCCAGCGGTCGAGGTCCGAACCGCGGTCTCCACCCATCCCGGCCTCAGCGAACCGCAGCGAGCAGGCATCGGCATCGACGTGACCACGGTGCCGGGCGACGGACACTTCGGCTCCGCGGACGTACGCTGCCGGGGGATCGCATATCCCGCCAACGCCGCACCGGAACTTCCCGAAGCGCTGCGCTGGGCCCGTTCGGTCAATCCGCTGCTGCGCCGCCGAGCGGCCCGCAACGCCGAGTTGCCGGCGGACATCGTCACCATCCTCGCTGACGACCCCGACCTGGGCGTACGGGTCCTGCTCGCCCAGCACCACCCGGCCGCGCCGCCAGCACTGCTGCTGCGCTGCTTCCTCGAGTACCACTGCTGCGGCCGGGACCGGTTGAGCGGGCTTCCGCAGTTTCCCACCGATGGGTTGGCCCGCTTCGCCGACGACCCCGACCCGACGGTACGACGGCTCGTCGCCCTCGACCCCCACGCCAACCCCGAACTCGTCGACCGGTTGAGCACCGACCCGAGCGCCACCGTGCGACAGGCGATGGCAAGCAGCCCACGCCTCCCGGCACGGCGGATCGTCGCGCTTCTCGATGATCCTGAGCTGGCCGAGGCTGCCGCGGCCAACCCGGCGCTGGCGGTCGATCAGATGCAGCACATCCTGGACAGGATGACCTGATGCCGCTACCAGATGATGATGCCGCCGTGTACCACCCTGGCGCGCTCCACAGCGTGCCGCATAGTGGCCAGGTAATGGAGAATTCGGTCCGCGTCGTATCCGGTCGCGGCGGATAGTTGCTCGACGGCCTCCGCCAGGAGTACGCACTCCTGCTCGAAGGCGTCGAGCTGGCCGGGCAGGACCTGAAGATGCCCACGGTTGTCGACCGTGATGTCGGCAAGTTGCGGCAGGAACGTCGCGCCGAGACGCCGAACGGCTGCGGAACCCCACAGCTCATAACGAAGACCTTCAGCTCCTACGCCGGTGCTGGTGCCCGGCGGATCCACGACAACGTCCCGACCGGCGTAGGCGTCGCCGTCCGGTATCCAGACTGAGATATCGAGGCTCATCCCACGCTCCCGCCATGTCTCGAACCGCAGCTACTGTAATGGTGTCGCGGTGCCCGTCAGTCGTGGTCGGCGGGCCCGAACCGGTTGGTTGCTCCGTAGCCCGCCGCTCACGGTGCACAAGGGCCCGCCGCTGGCCCTCCTTGATCGGGGGCAGGACTGCTACGCCTGGGCGGAACGGGTGGCCAACCGGTCCGAGAGGCCACAGGTCAGGCTCGAAGGCGTACGGCTGGCGCTCGCGGTCGCCGTCGTGCGTCCGCCTCGGCGAGTGCTTGACCGGCCGTTGTCAGACCGCGGGTGCCGGTTCCGCCGGCCGGCTGAAGAAGCGAACGATGTCCTCGGCCGCGGTGGGGGAGAGCATCATCGCCTGGACCCGTGCGGACATCGCGGCGATCGGGTGGATCCTGGCGAACATCGACTCTTCGTACGCCCGGATCGCCGTATCCGGGTCGGTGGGATGGGTGGCGAGGTGGCCGGCGAGTTCGGCGGCGTCGAGCATGGCCTGGTTCGCGCCCTCGCCGACCGGTGGCATGAGGTGCGCGGCGTCGCCGATGAGGGTGACGCCCGGTCGGCTGGTCCAGCGCGTACTGGTGGGCATGGCCTCGATCAGGCGCGGCGTCGGCGCGCCGTCGGCGGCCTCGATGAGTGCGGTGAGGCGGGGGTGCCAGCCGGCGAACATGTCCAGCAGGGCGCGCTTGCTGCGGTACGTGTCGAGGGGCTCGTTCTCTGCCCGCAGCGAGACCCCGACCTGGAGGCTGCCGTCGCCGAGACGTTGCGCCGCCAGGATCTGGTTCGCGCCGACACACCACAGGTTTCCGGGGCCGACCAGCTCGGCGAGGTCGGGATGACGCCGGTCGACGTCGGCGACGGTGAATTGCACGAGCGTCGCCACATAGGACAGCGCGACGTCGGTCAGCAGGGACCGTGCGACGGAACGTGCGCCGTCCGCGCCGATGAGGATGTCGCAGCTGGCTCGGTGGCCGTCGTGGAACGTCAGGTCCCAGCCCTGGTCGGGTCGCGGGGTCGTCGCGACGAGGCGGTGCCCCCAGCGCACCGTGTCGCCGGGCAGCGAGTCGAGCAGGAGGTCACGCAGCACGCTCCGGTCGATCTCGGGACGTCCGGAGAAGGAGTCAGGTTGCGGCACATGGTGTATCAGCGTGCGTCCGGCCGGGTCGAGGATGCGATGCTCCTCGCCCTCGGACCGCGCCTCCGACCGGAACCGGCCGGCCAGGCCCGCCTGCGCCAGGGCCCGTTGCCCGGACTCCGGGTGCAGGTCAAGGGAGCCGCCCTGGTGGCGCTCGGAGCGGCTCGTCTCCCGGTCGTACACGGTCGTGTCGATGCCGTGCTGGTGCAGGATCCGGGCCAGCGTCAACCCACCGAGGCCGCCACCGACGATCGCAATTCGCGTTCTCACGCCGTTACCGTACACTGTATTTGTGAATACACCGTACAGCAGCGAGTTGCTGTCGATCTGGGAACGTCCCGAACCTCAGCCGCGGGCGGTGCCGGTGCCGTTGAGCCGCGAGAAGATCGCCGCTACGGCCATCCGGCTCGCCGACGCGCACGGCCTCGACGGGCTGTCCTTGCGCAAGATCGCCAAAGAGCTCGGTGTCGGCCCGATGCGGCTCTACGACTACGTGATCAACAAAGCCGAGTTACTCGATCTGATGGTCGACGTCGTCTACGCCCGGATCGCCGAGGTCGGCCAGCGCCCCGGGTGGCGCGACACCGTGCTGGCCATCGCGCACGCGACCCGCGCTGCCGCCCTCGACCATGAGTGGTTCTCCGACGTGCTCGGCGGACGGCCGCACCTGGGCCCACACGCGCTCGCCGTGGGCGAAGCGACCGCCGCGGCGCTCAACCAGGCCCCGAGCGTCCGCGACATCGACGATCTCCAGCGAGCTGTGGGCGCCCTCAACGCCTTCATCATCGGAGCGGTCCGCAGAGAGGTCACCGAGCGACGCACCGCACGCTCCACCGGCACCGACGAAGTGGCCTTCCAGGCGAGCCTCGGCCCCTACCTCACGCGCATGTTGAACACCGGCAGGTACCCCACCGTCGCCCGGCTCGTCATCGACGGCGCCCACCTCAACGCCGAGGAGACCTTCACCCACAACCTGACCACCGTCCTGGACGGCATCACCGGCCAGCCTCGCACGTGACCACTGCGCCGGGGGCAGCGGTTGACGCCTCGCCGATGCGAGGTCACCGGGCATCCAGACAGGAGTCGACGAGTGCACGTCAGTTTGGCGACGAGCGCCGGTAGGGCCGACCGTCCGAACGAGGACTTCGTCGGTGCGGTTCCCGGTGCCGTCACCCTGCTCGACGGTGCCGGCATTCCGGGAGCCGAATCGCTCTGCTCCCACGGCGTCGCCTGGTACACGCGCCGCCTCGGCGGCGCGCTGCTCGGCCACCTGTCGCGCGGTGACGGGAAAGACCTCACCGCGATCCTCGCCACCGCCATCGCCGAGATCGCCGGCGAGCACGGCGAGACCTGCAACATCGCTGACCCCGGCAGCCCACAGGCCACGGTCGCCATCGTCCGCGCCCACCAGGGCCGCGTGGACTGGCTCCTGCTCGCGGATTCCTTCCTCGTCCTCGACCAGACCGACGCCGACCCGCAGGTCATCACCGATGAGCGCGAGGTGACGGCCCGGCGCGAATGCTCGGCGTCGCTGGCCGGCGTTGCCCAGGGAACACCGGAGTACGACAGTGTGCTGGCCGGCTGCGTCACCGCGCTGCGGGCCCGGCGGAACCGGCCCGGCGGCTACTGGATCGCCAAGGATGACCCCCGTGCGGCGTGGGAGGCGGTGACCGGCAGTCGCTTCCTCACCGACCTGAACGGCGTCGCGCTGCTCAGCAACGGTGCCAGCCGCATCGTCAGCCCGTATGGCCGGACCGATTGGCCGGGCGTGCGGGATGTGTTGCGCGCCAGCGGGCCGGCCGCCGTCATCGCCCGCGTCCGGCAGGCCGAGGCGCAGGCCGCCGCCGACGCCGGTGCGCCCATCCCGGACGACGCCACCGTGGTTCACTGGGATCTTGCCCGGGACGCCCGGCTGGCGCTCGCCTGACCGATCCGCTGTTCGTGTGCTGGCTCAGCAAGCGGACCCGCGCGGTCATCTGATCGGGCCGTGCCCCGGCGCGACCCCGGGTACGGCGGCTGTGCGAGCCTTCAACCCGTCGGTGACAACGCACCCCCTGGAGGCCCGGTGTTCGCCCTGCCGTTGACCGAGGAGGCCGAGCTGCGCCCGTTGGACCCGTGGCGGGCTGAGGAGTTCCTCGCCCACCTCGACCGGGCCCGCGAGCACATCCGGCCCTGGGTGTCGCCGTCCTTCGTCGCCGACGACCTGCCGTCGGCCCGTGCCGTGTTGCAGCGCTACGCCGACCGTTGGGCCAGCGACAGCGGTGGCATCTGGGGGTTGTGGTGGCGGGGCAGCCTCGTCGGCGGGGTCCTGTTCGTGTCGTTCGACGTGACCCGGGGCGTCTGTGAGGTCGGTTGCTGGGTCGAGCCGGCCGCGCAGGGCAGGGGCCTGGTCGCCCCGGCGGCGCGCCGGATCGTCGACTGGGCGGTACGGGAGCGCGGCATCCAGCGGGTGGAGTGGCGTACGAACGCCGACAACACCCGCAGCAAGGCCCTCGCCCAGCGGCTCGGCCTGCGCCTCGACGGCACGCTGCGCCAGGTCAGCCCGGGTCCGGATGGTCGGATCGACCTGGAGGTCTGGTCGGTGCTGGCCGACGAGTGGGTCGCCGCGTCACCCACCGTCCACTGACGACGGCGGATTGTTGTCGTACCCGCGCGGCACCATGCATCCATGGCCGTTCCCGCGCTCACCCCTCGTTCCGACCCGCCGCGTTCCGTGCCGCTGCGTGAGGCGCGCACCCGGTTCAGTCAGCTCGTCGCGCTGGCCGAGCTGACTGACGCGGTCACCGTCGTCACCCGCGACGGCGATCCCCGCCCGGTCGCCGCGATCGTCCCCGCCGCGGCCGCCCGCAGCGGCGCGCAGGCCCGCGCCGACGCTGACCGGCTCGCCACGGTCACGGCCGGTTGGGCTCGCCGCCTCGATGAGCAGCACCGGCGCAGCAGTCAGCGGCACGCCGTCGAGCTGGATGCGGTGCGCGCGGCGCTGGCCGAGGTGTGGGCGGAGCTGGATCGCCGGGTCGTTCCGGGCAGTGACCCGGCGCTGGCCCGGCTGCGCGCCGCACACGCCGACCTGCTCGCAGGCTGACTCGCCGGCCCGGTGGCCTCCGGGTCAGCCGGTGGCCGGGTAGGCGTGCGTCTCGGTCGCCTTGACCGCCACCCAGACCTGTTGGCCGGGGATCAGCCGCAGGTGGGCGGCGGCGGCCGGCGTGACGTCGGCGGCCACCCCGATCGGCCCGTCCAGTTGCACCCGCACGTTGTCACCGTGTCGTTGGACGCCGGCCACCGTGCCCGCCCAGGTGTTGCGGGGGCTGCCGTCCGGTCGGGTCGGGTGCAGAGCGACCGCGGCCGGGCGGAATGCCACGAACGCCTCGCCGTGCAACCGCTCGGCGACCGTGAGGGTCAGCTCCGGTGAAACCCGTAGCGCGTGCCCGTCGGCGCGACCCCGGTAGAGGTTCAACCCGACCAGCTGGGCGACGTAGTCGGTGCGCGGGCGGGCGGTGACGGTCGGCCCGTCGCCCTCCTGCACCACCCGGCCACCCTCCACGATGACCAGTCGGTCGGCCAGCGCGAGGGCGTCCAGTGGGTCGTGGGTGACCAGCACCGTCGCGCCCGCGTGGGCGGACAGGTGCCGGTGCAGTTCCGCGCGGGTGTCCAGCCGGGTGCGGGCGTCCAGCGCGGCGAGTGGCTCGTCCAGCAGCAGCAGTGACGGCGTCACGGCCAACGCGCGGGCCAGCGCCACCCGCTGCGCCTGACCGCCAGAGAGCTGCCGGGGCCGGCGTTGCGCCTGCGCGTCGAGCCCCACCCGGGCGAGCCACTCCCGGGCCGTGGCGCGGGCGGCCCGCCGGTCGACGCCGTGCCGGCGCGGCCCGAAGGCCACGTTGTCCAGTGCGCTGAGGTGCGGAAAGAGCAGGTAGTCCTGGAAGACCACGCCGATCGACCGGCGCTCGGTGGGCACCCAGCCCCGCGTCGCCGGGCGGTCCAGGTCGAGGCCGTCGAGCGTGACATGACCGTCGGTGAGGGGGTGCAGCCCGGCCAGCGCCCGCAACGCGGTGGTCTTGCCCGCACCGTTCGGGCCGAGCAGCGCCACCACCTCGCCCGGAGCGACCCGCAGCGGCACGTCGAGCCGGAAGGCGCCCCGGTCGACGACGAGCCGGGCATCGAGGAGTCGAGCGCTCATGCGGTGCTCATCCACCGGTCCCGCAACGCGACGAGGATGCCCACCGACACGACGAGCAGCACCAGGCTGAGCACGATCGCGGACTCCAGGTCGGTCTCCAACGCCAGGTAGACGGCGAGCGGCATGGTCTGCGTCCGACCGGGGTAGTTGCCGGCGAAGGTGATGGTCGCGCCGAACTCACCGAGCGCCCGCGCCCAGCAGAGCACCGCCCCGGCAGCCAGGCCGGGCGCCACCAGCGGCAGCGTGACGTGCGTGAAGGTGGTCCACCGGTTCGCGCCCAACGTCGCCGCGGCTTCCTCGTAGCGGTGGTCGGCGGCGCGCAGCGCACCCTCGACGGCGATCACCAGGAACGGCATGGCGACGAACGACTCGGCCAGCACGACACCCGCCGTGCTGAAGGGAAGGGTGATGCCGAACGTGGCGTCGAGCCAGCCGCCGAGCAGGCCGCGGCGGCCGAAGACCAGCAACAGCGCCACCCCACCGACCACCGGCGGCAGCACCAGCGGCACGGTGACCAGCGCGCGTACCAGCCGACGGCCGGGGAACTCGACCCGGGCCAGCACCCAGGCGAGCGGGACCCCGAGCAGCAGGCAGAGCGCGGTGGCCAGGGTGGCGGTCTGCACTGACAGCCGCAGAGCGGTCAGCGCGCCCGGCGCGGTGAGCCGCTCCGGCAGGCTCGTCCAGGGTGCCCGGACCAGCAGCCCGGCCAACGGCAGGACGAGGAACAGCAATCCCAGCCCGGCGGGGATCAGCAGCGCCGCCGGCACCCGCCCCCGCCGTCGTGGCGTGGCCTGGCGTTCGCGGGGAGCGTCGTCGCGGACCTGCTGCGTCACGGGGCCTGGAAACCCGCCTCGGCGAGGACCGCCTGCGCCGGCGCCGAGTGGACGTACGCGACGAAGGCCCGGGCACCGGCCGGATTCGGCGCGTCCTTCAGCGCGACGATCGGGTAGTCGTTGACCGCCCGCGCCGACTCGGGAAACTCCACCCCGGTCACCTCGGCGCTGGCTGCCCGCACGTCCGTACGGTAGACCAGTGCCGCGTCGACCTCGCCGAGCTTCAGCTTGGCGAGCGCGCCCTTGACGTCCTGCTCCAGGGTGACCGGCGTCAGCGCGACGCCCGCCGCCTCCAGGGCGGTGCGGGCCGCCGCACCGCAGGGCACCTGACCGGCGCAGAGCGCCACCTTCACGCCGGGCCTGCTCAGGTCGGCCAGCCCGGTCACAGCTTGAGGGTTGCCCCGGGGCACGGCGATGACCAACTGGTTGCGGGCGAAGGTGGTCGGTGTGCCGTCGGCGTTGCCCGACTCGGTGACAGTGGCCATGTTCGCCGGGGCGGCGGAGGCGAACACGTCCGCCGGCGCGCCCTGGCTGATCTGGTTGGCCAGGGCGGAACTGCCGGCGACGTTGAGGGTTACCGTGCTGCCCGGGTTGGCGGCCTCGAAGTCCTTGCCGATCCGGCGGAACGACTCGGTCAGCGAGGCGGCCGCGAACACCGTCACCGCGCCGGTGACCCGGCCGTCCGCGGCACCATCGGAGGCCCGGTCGTCGCCCGCGCCGCAGCCGGCGACCGTCAACGCCATGACCACGGCCATCGCCGTACGCGCCGCCCGCCCGGTCATCCGCCCGACCTTCCCCTGGTCGCGGCTGGTGCGGCCCGCTCCACCACCACCGTGGTCGACTTGATCACCGCGACGGCCACCGACCCGACCCGCAGATCGAGCTCGTCGACCGCCTCCCGGCTCATCAGCGAGACGACGCGGAACGGGCCGGCCTGGATGTCGACCTGGGCCATCACCGCGTCCTTGCGGACGTCGACGACGATGCCGCGCAGCCGGTTGCGGGCCGAGGAGAACCCGGCGCCCGCGTCCGGGTCGGTGGCCTGGGCGCGGGCGAACGCGGCCAGATCGACCCCGGCGATCACCCGGTGGCCGTGCTCGTCGCGCCCGGCGGTCAACCGCCCGGCATCGACCCAGCGGCGAATCGTGTCGCTGCTGACACCGAGCAGGTCGGCCGCCTCGCCGATCCGGAACATCGTCACGGGGCTCACCCTAGCTGCCGCATCTGCGAGCGCAAAAGGCCGTGGCGAGTCGTGTCTGCGTACCTCTTCGGGCTCGTCTGGCCGTAGTTGCGTGGCGGGTGGACCCGCTGGAATTTCCGACGGGTCCACCCGGTTCCCTCAGCAGTTGCGCAACTCCGGCGACTGGTTGAGCAGTTGGCCACGGGTCGACACGAAGCGGCGGTACCGCTCCCCGTCCACGGCCGACGGGCGGAACGCGGCGACGCGGTGGCAGTTCTGGAACGCCAGGCGTACGCCGAAGTGCCGTTCCAGACCGCCGCGGATCGCGTCGCTGGCCAGTGCGCGGAGCAGTTGTCCCCGGTCGGCGTCGGTGGGCGGCGGAACGACGTTGTCGGCCAGGTCGTCGTCGCCGGCCTCCAGTTCGGCGACCACCCGGCTGACGGTGGCCCAGGCGTACGGGAGGGAGTCACGGACGCAGGTGATGAAGGCCTCGTCGTCGATCGGGCCTCGTTCGGCGGCGTCGAGCAGGGCGGGCGGGACGGTGAGCGACATGGTTCTCCTCCGCATCAGCTAACGATTACCGTTTTCATTAACGGCGTGGACTGAGCAGACCACGTCCTCGGATGGACGTCAACGACCTGCGGGCGTGCCGTGGAAGAAACCGCGAAGGAAGAAGGTCAGGGCCGGCGGGGGTGGCCCTTGAGGTGCCGGCCCAGCTCGCGGGCGATCTCCCGGTTGGCGTCGCGCTCGGCCAGTGTCTGGCGCTTGTCGTAGGAGCGCTTGCCCTTGGCGAGGGCCAACTCGACCTTGGCGTAGCCGTTCTCGAAGTACATGGACAGCGGAACCAGGGTCACGCCGCCCTCGCGGACCTTGTCCAGGATCCGGTCGATCTCGGCCCGGTGCAGCAGCAGCTTGCGGTTGCGGCGCGGAGCGTGGTTGGTCCACGTGCCGTAGGCGTACTCGGCGATGTGCAGGCCGTACAGCACGATCTCACCGTCGCGCTCGTGCGCGAACGCGTCCACCAGCGAGGCCCGCCCCTCGCGCAGTGACTTCACCTCGGTGCCGACCAGCACGATGCCCGCCTCGTACGTGCGCAGCACCTCGTACTCGTGCCGGGCCTTCTTGTTCGAAGCAATCAACCGGCGTGCGGGCTGCTTGGACGGAGTCACCCCGCGACGATAGACGGAGTCACCCCGCGACGACATCTGGTATCGGTGTCACCGTGCCGGCCGGCTCAGTCGCGCGCGATGGGGGCGGGGCGCAGCCGCGCGATGAGGTCCCGTTCCGCCTCGGTGAACGCCTCCTGCGACTCGCACGGCCAGTGCCCCAGGATCGGTGGGGGAACGCTGTCGCTGGGCGCCGGCACCACGTCCTGCGGGTCGGTCAACCGCCGATCCACCGTCGCCACCGGCCCGGTCAGCGTCACCGCCTCCCCGGGCCGGTGGGCGGCGAACATCCAGCCGCCGATCGGGTCGGTGTCGCGCCACAGGTTGATCCAGCGCCAGCCGACCCGCTCACCGATCTCCCGCAGCGCCGGATCGTCGGCGTACGCCGGGAACAGCCGGGAGTACAGCCGGCCCAGCGGCGACCCGTAGGTCAGCAGGGCGACCCGGTCGGTGATCCGGGTAGGCAGTTGCAGCACCGTGGCGGCGAGCAGCACCGAGCCGTGGCTGTGCCCGGCCAGCAGCACCCCCTGGCCCTGGTCGACCAGGTAGGAGATCCGCTTGGTCAACTCCGGGACGGCGCGCTCGGCGTAACAGGGCGGCGCGAACGGGTGCGCCGCCCTGGGCCAGAAGGTGCCCAGATCCCAGAGCACGCCCACGTACCGGCGGAACTGCGCTGTCCGGTACGCGAAGATGCCGCCCACCACGAGACCGAGCAGGATCGCGGCGATGACATAGCTACCCGACCCGATCAGGAAGTTGACCATGCTCTCCGGCACTCCCACGTAACGCTGCGTCACCTCACCCGGTGGGAGTTGGAGCAGACCGAGCACGCTGGTGGCCAGGCCGAGCGCCGCCAGGCAGGCGTACACCACGGAGAGCGGTTCCAGGTTCTCGGTGAAACGGGCCCGTGCCACCGCCTGCTCGACCCGCCGCAGCCGGTCCGCCGCCTGCGCCGGCGCGTGCGGAAAGTCGGCGGCCACGATCGCCCGCGCGGCCCGCCGCCGCTGACCCCGGGTCATCCTGGTGACCAGGCCGGCCACCAGCAGAGCGGTCACCACCGCCAGGAAAAACCCGAAGATCGCCCACTTGTACGCCAGCGGAGGGCTGGTCGCCAGACCGTCAGCGGTCGTCCCGCGGCGATCGAGCAGATCCGCCACCCGGTAGACCAGCTCGGCGGAGAACGCCACGGCGAGCCCGGCCGAGATCGTCATGAAGACCGGCGCTCCCAACGCGCGCAGAGGTGACCGGCGCTGCCCACCACCCCGCCGCCAGATCACCAGGGCGGCGAGCATGACCACCAGCACGGTCTGGCTGACGAACAGCCAGGCCACGATCGCGCCGTAACCGGGCAGCGAACCGCCCTGCGGCCACGGCGCCGGGCTGATGACGACGTGCACGATCACCAGCATCGTCACGCCGGCGGCGATCGTGCGCAGCCCGCGACAGACGCCGTCCACCCGGGGCGACGGATCGGTGTGGTCGATGCTCGCCACCACGGTGACCAGGACCAGGCAGGCCAGCAGCACCGCCCCGGTGGCCGCCAGCAGGACCACCATCACCCACGAGCGGTGCTGGCTGGCGCGTGCGGCCAGCAGGCTGCCGCTCAGGGTGGCGAACGCCGCCGCGACGTGGACCGAACGCAGACGACCCACCAGCGGCTCGCCGTCCCACTGGCCGACTGCGCTCAACTGGTGCTTCGACGTCGTGGTCGCGGGCGTCCGGAACGCGTCGAACGAATGGCCCGGGCGAGCGCCCAGCCACCAGACGAGCCCGATGGCGGCGACCGGCACGAGCGCCAGCACACCCAGGCGCAGCCCGGGCGGGCGTCCGCCGAGCCAGGACAGCCCGCTCCGGCCGGCCAGGCACGACGGGGTGTCCATGCAACGCCAGGCGATCAGGTCCAGCGCCACCCCGACGATGGAGAGCACGTAGAGCGCGGTGAGGGTGAGCGCGAGCACCCGGCACAGTGCCATGAAGCCGCGCTTCGAAGCGGTCTCCGCCGGGCGCATCCAGAGCGCGACGTTGCAGAGCATGAACGGCAGCAGGAACACCAGCGACAACGTCCGCACGGCCGTGCCGGACGGCAGGTCAGACCAGCGGTACGCCTCCAGCGTCACCCCGTCCGTCCCGGTGGAGTCCGGGTAGCCGGGACGCGGTCGGTAGAACCCGCCGCTGCGGTCCCCGGCGACCTGGTGCACGTGCGGCCGGTCCAGCACCTGGTCCGCCCCCGCGCCGGAGACACCGTGCACCCGCAGTTCCACGATCCCGCCCGACGTCGTCGGTCCGGTCGCTGTCGCGTCCGCCATGGGCCCCCCGAGGTGTGCGCGGCAACCGGGCGGGTCGTCGATGTCCGGCCACCCGCGCGGCTTTCCGGCTTACCCGTCTACGTGACGGTCAACCGTGGGCCGGTGTCGGGTGGTGGTGCGGTCGACCCTCATCAGGTGATTTCATGGCGTCCATGGCAAACCCGGTGATCCTGACCATCGACGACGATCCCGTGGTGTCCCGGGCGGTGGCCCGCGACATCCGGCGCCGCTACGGGGACCGGTACCGGGTGTTGCGGGCGTCCTCCGGGCCGGAGGCGCTGGACGCGCTGCGCGAGGTCAAGCTGCGCGGTGAACAGGTGGCGTTGCTGCTGGCCGACCACCGGATGCCGGAGATGACCGGCGTGGAGTTCCTCGAGGCGGCCATGGACATCTTCCCGGCCGCCCGGCGGGTGCTGCTCACCGCGTACGCGGACACCGACGCCGCGATCGAGGCGATCAACGTGGTCGACCTGGACCACTACCTGCTCAAGCCGTGGCATCCGCCGGAGGAGAAGCTGTACCCGGTGGTCGACGGGCTGCTGGAGGCGTGGGCGGCCACCCCGGACGCGGCGAGTGCCGAGATCCGGGTCGTCGGGCACCGGTGGTCGGCCCCGTCGTTCAAGGTCCGCGACTTCCTGGCCCGCAACCTCGTGCCGTACCGCTGGTTGTTGTCCGACGACCCGGAGGGTGCCCGGTTGCTCGACGCGGCCGGTGCCACCGAGGCGGACGTGCCGCTGGTGGTGACCCCCGAGGGCAAGGCGCTGATCGCCCCGAACGAGGCCGAGCTGGCCGCGTTGGCCGGGCTGACGGTGGTGCCGGCGTCCGACTTCTACGACCTGGTGGTGATCGGCGGTGGTCCGGCGGGCCTCGGCTCGGCCGTGTACGGGGCGTCGGAGGGGTTGCGTACCGTGCTCGTCGAGCGGCGGGCGACCGGCGGGCAGGCCGGGCAGAGCAGCCGGATCGAAAACTACCTGGGCTTCCCGGACGGCGTCTCCGGCGCGCAGTTGACCGATCGGGCCCGGCGGCAGGCGGTGAAGTTCGGCGCGGAGCTGCTCAGCGCCCGGGAGGTGGTCGGTCTCAGCGAGGCCGGCGGTGCCCGGCTGCTGCGCTTCGGTGACGGCACCGAGATCGCCGCGCACACCGTGGTGTTGGCCACCGGCGTGTCGTACCGGGTGCTCGACGCGCCGGGGCTGGCCGACCTCACCGGGCGGGGGGTGTTCTACGGTGCCGCCGCCACCGAGGCGCCGAGCTGCGTCGAGCAGGACGTCTACATCGTCGGCGGGGCCAACTCCGCCGGTCAGGCCGCGGTGCACTTCTCCCGGTACGCGTCGCGGGTGCACCTGCTCATCCGCGGTGCGGACCTGACCGCGTCGATGTCGCGGTACCTGATCGACCAGCTGGAGCGGATCGACCGGATCACCGTGCACCCGCACACCGCCGTGGTCGGCGCGGTGGGGGAGGACCACCTGGAACGGCTCACCCTCTGCGACACCCGCACCGGGGAGGCCCGCTCGGTCGACACCTCCTGGCTGTTCATCTTCATCGGGGCGGAGCCGCGCACCGACTGGCTGGACGGGGTGCTGGTCCGCGACGAGCGTGGATTCATCGTGACCGGCCCCGATCTGCTCGCCGGGGGGCGGCGTCCGGCGGGCTGGTCGCTGTCGCGCGACCCGTACCACCTGGAGACCAGCGTGCCGGGCGTGTTCGCCGCCGGGGACGTGCGGGCCGAGTCGGTCAAGCGGGTCGCCTCGGCCGTCGGCGAGGGCGCGATGGCCGTGTCGCTCGTGCACCGCTACCTGGAGGCCCAATGAGCACCCCGTCCGATCGGCTGACACCGGCGCAGTTGCGCACCCTGTTCCTGTTCGAGGCGCTCGACGACGCGCAGCTGGACTGGCTGGCCGAGCACGGCCGGGTCGAGCAGCGCGCCGGCGGCACCCTCGTCTACGGCGAGGGCGAGCCCGCGACCTGCTTCTTCGTGCTGGTGCGCGGAGCGGTGGCGTTGAGTCGTCTGGTGCGCGGCGACGATGTCGAGGTCAGCCGGACCGAGCAGCGCGGGGTGTACGGCGGGGCCACGCAGGCGTACCTGGGTGACCAGGTCGAGCAGATCTACCGCAACAGCCTGCGGGCGGTGACCGACGCGGAGTTCTTCGTGCTGCCGGCGGAGGATTTCGCGTACGCCCTGCGGTCCTGGTTCCCGATGCCCATGCACCTGTTGGAGGGGCTGTTCTTCGGGATGCGGGACTCCCAGGCCATCGTCGGCGAGCGGGAGCGCCTGTTGGCGCTGGGATCGCTGTCGGCGGGGTTGACCCACGAGCTGAACAACCCGGCCGCGGCGGCGGTGCGGGCCACGTCGGTGCTGCGGGACCGGGTCGCCGGGATGCGGCACAAGCTCGCCATGATCGCCGACGGGCGGCTCGACGGCAGCGCCCTGCACGGCCTGGTCGCGTTGCAGGAGGAAGCGGTCGCCCGGGTGGCCACCGCGCCGAAGTTGACCCCGATGGCCACCGCCGACGCGGAAGACACGCTCACCGACTGGCTGGAGGAGCACGGGGTCGAGGGGGCCTGGGACCTGGCACCGATCCTGGTCGGCGGAGGGCTCGACGCGGCCTGGTTGGCGCAGGTGAAGGCGGCGGTCGGGGCAGCGGACCTGGAGGCGGCGGTGCGTTGGCTCACCTACACCGTCGACACCGAGCTGCTGATGCGCGAGATCGGCGACGCGGTCACCCGGATCTCCGGGCTGGTGGGCGCCGCCAAGCAGTACTCACAGCTGGACCGTGCGCCGCACCGGGTGGTGGACGTGCACGACCTGCTCGACGCCACGCTGGTGATGTTCAAGGGCAAGATCCCCGCCGAGGTCAAGCTGGTCCGTGAGTACGACCGGAGTCTCCCGCCGGTCCCGGCGTACCCCGCCGAGCTGAACCAGGTGTGGACCAACCTGATCGACAACGCGTTGGGCGCGATGGGGGAGAAGGGGGTCCTGACTGTCCGTACCGGGCAGGTCGGCGACCTGTTGGCGGTGGAGATCACCGACACCGGGCCGGGCATCCCGCCGGAGGTGCGTCCGCGCATCTTCGAGCCGTTCTTCACCACCAAGCCGGTCGGTGCGGGCACCGGCCTGGGGCTGGACATCTCCTACCGGATCGTGGTGCGCAAACACCACGGCGACATCCGGGTGGAGACCGAGCCGGGGCGAACCACCTTCCGGGTCCTGCTGCCGATCGCGGCAACCCCACCGGACGCGCCGACCACCTAGACCACCGCCCGACCCCTGTTGATCAAGAGGTTTGCGTCAGGAAACAGGCGCCGGGTGACCGAAACCTCTTGATCAACCCGGCTGGGTGGGGGTGAGGAAGTCGGCGAGGACCCGGGTGTGGGTGGAGAACGCCAGCTCGACCGGGTCGGTGAGCACCAGCCACTCGGTCGCCTCCTCCGTCGGCGTCGAGGGTGGCAGGTCCTCGATCCGCTGCTCGGGCAGCACCCCGAAGATCATCATCGTGTTGCCCGCCGGTGCGCCGTGCACCGCGAACAGGCGGGCGTCCTCGGCCGCCGCGATCAGGCCGGTCTCCTCCCGCAACTCACGCACGAGCGCGTCGGACCACTCCTCGCCGTACTCGATGAAGCCGCCGGGCAGCGCGAGCAGGCCGCGGGCCGGCTCGATGTCCCGGCGGACCACCACCACACCCAGGCCCTCGGCCGTGCGGACCGGCAGCACCGCGACCGCCACCGGCAGGGGGTTGCGCCAGACGGTCTCGCCGCAGGCCGCGCAGACCCGCGGCCAGCCGGTGGCCGCCGGGTAGGCGGCGCCACAGTAGGAGCAGTGCGAGTACGGCGTGCCGGTCATGTCGCAGCACGCTACTCCGACGACCCCGGAACCTGCCGCGCCGCCGCCCGCGCTCAGAGCTCCGGGGCGCCGGTGTAGAAGGCGGTGGTGCGTTCGGCGGCGGCCTTCGCCTCGTCGGCGTCGGTGCCGGCGGCGATGCTCGCCTCGCACCACAGTTGGCTGCTCAGCTCCATGGCCCGTCGTCCCTGCTCGGAGGCGGTCCACTCGGCGCCCTGCTCCGGGGTGATCCCGCTGCCGTCGGCGGCCAGGTGCGAGGCGAGACCGAGCAGGCCCAGGTCCCAGCCGACACCGACCGCGCCCGGCCCGAACTGGGCCCACCGGTCCTGGTCGACGTGCGCGATGTGATCCAGGTCCAGGCGGGCCCGCTCGCCGTCAACCGGGGTGACGCTCACCTCGATCCAGCTCACCTCGCCGCCCATCTCCCAGGTGGCGGTGAAGCGGTGCGGCGGCTCGCAGCTCTCGATGGTGCCGTGGGCGTTGCCCTGAAGTTGGTACGTGCCGCCCAGCCGCAGGTCACCGGAGATCGGCAGGAACCAGCGCGGGATCCGCTCGGCGCTGGTGCAGGCGTCCCACAGGTCCTCGACCGTCGCCTGGTAGGTCTGGCTGATCGTGGTCACCCGCGCCTCGCCGGCCTCCAGGGTGCGGCTGCCGACCGCGCGTTGGACGGCGTTGATCTGCTCGGTGGCGTCAAACATCAGGGTTCCTCTCGTCGGATGGGTCGGCTTGTCCGCGCAGTCGACGCTCACGTCGACCCCGGGCCAGCTCGGTGGCGAGTGCCGCCAGGGGTGGGGTCCAGAACCGGCGGAAGTGCTCCAGCCAGCCGTCGACCTCGCGCAGCGGCCGTGGGTCGACCGCGTAGAGCCGCCGGGCGCCCTCCGGCCGCACGGTGGCGAAGCCGTTGTCGCGTAACACCTTGAGGTGCTGGGACACGGCGGGCTGGGAGATGCCGAACTCCTCGCGGATGACCGCGCTGACCGCGCCGGCGGTCTGCTCGCCCCCGGCGAGCAGCTCCAGGATGCGGCGCCGGACCGGATCGCCCAGCACGTCGAAGGCGTGCACGCGACAGTTGTATCACCCGTGGCTTATTTAAGCCAGACCCGATACTCCGATGAGCTTGTCCAGCCGGATCGGCAACTCCCGGATCCGTACGCCGGTCGCGTGGTGCACCGCGTTGGCGACCGCCGCCGCCGTGCCGACGATGCCGACCTCACCGATGCCCTTCACCCCGGCCGGGTTCAGCTCGTCGTCGCGCTCGTCCAGCCAGTACGCCTCGATCGACTCCACGTCCGCGCAGCCGGTGATGTGGTACGTGGCCAGGTCGTGGTTGACCCAGTCGCCGTACCGCTCGTCGAGCAGGCCCTCCTCGTGCAGCGCCATCGACAGCCCCATCGTCATGCCGCCGATGAGCTGACTGCGCGCCGTCGTCGGGTTCACCACCCGCCCCGCCGCGAACACCCCGAGCATCCGGTTCAGCCGCACCTCGCCGGTGTCCGCGTCCACCCGCACCTCGACGAACTGCGCCCCGTACGCGTACCGGGGCAGCGCCGGCTGCCCGCCCACCTCCTCGGTGGTGTCCGCCGCGGCGGTCACCTCGCTGGTCGGCGGCGTGCCGTCGCGCAGCTTCTCGCGTAGCGCCTGAGCGGCCCGTATCACCGCCCAGCTCCAACTGGAGGTGCCCATCGAGCCCCCGGCCACCGGCGCGGTCGGCAGGGCACTGTCGCCGATGCGGATCTCCACCCGCTCCGGCGGCACCCCGAGGGCGTCGGCGGCCACCTGCCACATCGCCGTCCGCGCCCCGGTGCCGATGTCGGTGGCGTTGACCCGCACCAGGAAACTCCCGTCGGGCCGGGCGGTGGCCGTCGCCGCCGACGGCCGGGACCGGGCCGGATAACTCGACCCGGCCACCCCCGTCCCGATCAGCCAGCGCCCGTCGCGCCGGGACCGGGGTGCCGGATCACGCCCCGCCCAGCCGAACCGTTGGGCGCCCTCGCGCAGGCAGGCCACCAGGTTGCGGCTGGTGAAGGGGCGTCCCTGCTCGGGGTCGACAGCGGTGTCGTTGCGGATGCGCAACTCCACCGGGTCGATGCCGACGGCGACGGCCAACTCGTCCAGCGCGGACTCCAGGGCGTACGCGCCGGGGCACTCGCCGGGGGCGCGCATCCAGAACGGCGTGGGCACGTCGAGGCGGACCAGCCGGTGCGTGGTGCGACGGTGCGGCGCGGCGTACATGCTGCGGGTGTAGACGGCGGTCTGTTCGGCGAACTCCTGGATGGTCGAGGTCTGGCTGATCGCGTCGTGGCAGATGGCGGTGAGCCGGCCGTCGGTGTCGGCGGCGAGGCGGACCCGCTGGATGGTGGGGGTGCGGTAACCGATCGGCCCGAACAGTTGCTGGCGGGTCAGCGCCAGCTTGACCGGGCGGTCCACGTGTCGGGCGGCGAGGGCGGCCAGCACCACGGCGGCCTTGGCGTACCCCTTGCTGCCGAAGCCACCGCCGACGTGCTCGGCGACCACCCGGACCGACTCCGGCGGCAGCGCGAACAGCTCCGCGAGGGTGGCCTGTACCGAGGACGCGCCCTGGTTGGAGTCGTGCACCACCAGCCGTCCGTCGTGCCACTGCGCGGTCGTGGCGTGCGGCTCCATCGGGTTGTTGTGGTAAGCCGGCGTCCGGTACGTGGCGTCCACCCGCACCGGGGCGGCCGCGTACCCGGCGTCGAAGTCACCCTCGGCGGTGTCCGTCGGGTAGCTGGGGTTGACGTGCTCCGGCGCGTACAGGCCGGGGTGGTCGTCGGTGAGAACGGTGCTGTGTGGGCCGGTGTCGTAGTCGATCCGGACCAGCCGGGCGCCCTCGCGGGCCGCCTCCAGCGTGGTGGCCACCACCACGGCGACGAACTGCCCCCGGTAGTGCACCGTCGGTTCCTGCAACAGCCGCAGCTCCGACGGTGGGCCGGGCGCGATCCGGGGCGCGTTGCCGTGGTGCAGCACGGCCAGCACGCCGGGCGACGCCAACGCCTGCGTCGTGTCGATCCGGGTGATCCGGCCCCGCACCACCGCCGACGGCACCGCCCAGCCGTAGCTGACCCCGTCCACCGGGTACTCCACCGCGTACCGGGCCGCGCCGGTGACCTTGGCGGGGCCTTCCAACCGGGGGTACGCCCGTCCAACCGCCCCGGTGCTCACGACGACGCCAGTTCGGTGAGCGCCCGCACGGTGATGGCCCGGGTCAGTGGCAGCTTGAAGCCGTTGTGCCGCAGCGGGCGCGCCTGCGCCAGCTCCGCGTCGGCGGCCCGGGCCGCCAACTCCGGGCTGAACGGACGGCCGCGCAGCTCCTCCTCGGCCCGGTAGGCCCGCCACGGCCGGTGGGCCACCGCCCCGTACGCCAGGCGCACGTCGCGGACCACGTCCCCGTCGAGGTCCAGGACGGCGGCCACCGAGCCGGCGGCGAAGGCGAACGAGGCCCGGTCGCGCACCTTGAGGTACGTCGAGCGGCGCGCGGCCGGCAGCGGCGGTAGCCGGACGGCGGTGATCAGCGTGCCCCGGGTCAGGGTGGTCTCCCGTTCCGGGTGGGCGCCGGGGGAGCGGTACAGCTCGGCGATCGGGATGTCGCGGGGGCCGTCGGCTCCGTGCACCTCCACCACCGTGCCGAGCGCGGTCAACGCGACGGCCAGGTCGGACGGGTGGGTGGCCACGCACTGCTCGGACCAGTCCAGCACCGCCAGGTCGCGGTTCTGGCCGTGCAGGGCCGCGCAACCGCTGCCCGGTTCCCGTTTGTTGCACGCCTTCCCGGTGTCCTGGAAATAGACGCAGCGGGTGCGCTGCAACAGGTTGCCGCCGGTGGTGGCCATGTTGCGCAGCTGTCCGGACGCGGCGGCGAGCAGGGCGCGGGCCAGCACCGGGTAGTCACGGCGCACCACCGGGTGGGCGGCGAGGTCGCTGTTGCGGACGGTCGCGCCGATGCGCAGCCCACCGTCGGGCACCTCCTCGACGGTGTCGAGCGGCAGCCGGGTCACGTCCACCAGCACGTCGGGGCGCTGCACCCCGAGCTTCATGAGGTCCACCAGGTTGGTTCCGCCGCCCAGGTAGGCGCCCTGCGGTTCGGCGGCCAGCACGGCGACCGCCTCGGCCACGTCGGCGGGCCGGTGGTAACGGAACGCCCTCACGACGACGCCGCCCTCATCGCGCGGGCCGCCGGCTCGCGCGCACCCGCCGTCTCCCGCACGGCCGCGACGATGTGCGGGTACGCCGCGCAGCGGCACAGGTTGCCGGCCATCCGCTCGCGGATTTCCGCGTCGGTCAGTTCGACGCGCGTGTTCAGGTCCTCGGTGACCGCGCTGGGCCAACCCCGGGAGACCTCGTCGAGCATGCCGCGGGCGGAGCAGAGCTGCCCGGGGGTGCAGTAGCCGCACTGGAACGCGTCGTGCGCGACGAAGGCGGCCTGCAACGGGGACAGGCCGTCCGGCCCGGCCAGCCCTTCGACGGTCACCACGGAGCGGCCGTCCACGGTGACCGCGAAGATCAGGCAGCTCTTGACCCGGCGGCCGTCCAGCAGCACCGTGCAGGAGCCGCACTGGCCGTGGTCGCAGCCCTTCTTCGCCCCGGTGAGGTCGAGGTGTTCGCGGAGGGTGTCGAGCAGGGTGGTGCGGTTGTCCAGGGTGACTTCGCGGGACGCGCCGTTGACCTCGATCGTCACCCGGGACGAGTGGCGCTCGTCGGTCGTCGTCGCGTTCTCCGGTCCGCCCTGCACCGGCCCAGACTAGCTTTGTCGGTATATCTCAGGGCGAATAACGCAAAGCCCTCGCTAGGGGAGGTGACGACGGTGACCGCCGGGCTGCTGCTGGCCGCCGGCGCGGGACGCCGCTACGGCCGGCCGAAGGCGCTGGTCGAGCTGGACGGTGAGCCGTTGGTACGGCGCGCGGTCCGGCTGCTCGGCGACGGCGGCTGCGCACCCGTGCACGTGGTGCTCGGCGCGGGCGCGGACCAGGTGCCCGACCTGCCCGGCGCGGTGTCGGTCCGGCACGACCGCTGGGCCGACGGGCTGGGCTCGTCGCTGCTGTGGGGCCTGGCCTCACTGCCGGTCGCCGTACCGGCCGCCGTCGTGGTCCTCGTCGACCAGCCGCTGCTCAGCCCGGTCGCGGTGCGCCGGGTACGCGCGGCGTACGCCGACGGTGCGGTCGTCGCGGTCGCCACCTACGCCGGCCGGCGCGGGCACCCGATCCTGCTGAGCCGGCCGACCTGGCCGCTGCTGAACGGGTACGCCGTCGGCGACCGGGGCGCCCGCGACCTGCTGCGCGACCGACCGGACCTGGTGGTCGAGGTGCCCTGCGACGACGTCGGCTCCCCGGTCGACGTGGACACCCCGGCCGACCTGCTCCGACTGACACCCCGGCCGACCTGCGCCGACTGACGCGGCGGCCGGCACCGGGGCCGGCCTGACACCGGGAACCGCGTCGGCCGGTCAGCGACGGGTGAGCCAGCGGGGCAGCCCTTCGCTGGTGACCGCGTGATAGGCGATCATGACGATGACGCCGATCAGGCCCAGCACCGGACTGACGAACCAGCCGAGCAGACCGCTGAGCCCGTACAGGATCAGGCCGGTGATCGGCCGCAGCCGCTGCGTCCGCACGTACGCGGGGGTGACCCGACGGTCCAGCAGCGCCGGGTGCCGGTGCAGGTAGCCGAAGAACACCAGCCAGGGGGCCGACATCAGGGCCGCGGCCAGGGCGTACAGGGCGACGGCAGCGCGTTGGTCGTCGGTGTCGCCGTGGGTGAACGCCGACGCCAGCACCGCCGTGGGGAAGGGAATGATCACCGCGCCGAACAGCACGGCGAGGTTGATCCAGCTCAACGCGAGAGTGGTGCCACGGATCAGCCGCAACAGCGCGTGGTGGTTGAGCCAGAGCACCCCGATGTAGACGAACGACACCACGAAGGCCAGGTAGGAGGCGCCCTCACCGAGCAGGCCGCTGAGCAGCTCGCCCTCGTGGTATTCCGGCACCCGCAGCTCGATGACCAGCAGCGTGATGACGATGGCGAAGACACCGTCGCTGAAGGCCGTCATCCGGTCGGTCGGGGAGACCCGCCCCCGGGGACCGGGCTGCTCGACCTCGTCGGGTGCTGCGGACATTGCCGCAGGCTAGCCACTGGACAACGCAGCCGGCGGCGGTTTCGGCCGATCGGTAGATGAACGGCCGCCCGGGGTCGACACCCGGGCGGCCACTCGCACCGCCCCCGTTCAGGCCACCGGCGTCGCCGTGCCGGTGGTGCGGGCGAGACGCTGGTGGGCGCGGATCAGCTCGGCGTAGCGCAGACCGCTCGCCTTCACCGTCCGGCGCTGGGTGGCGTAGTCGACGTGCACCAACCCGAAGCGCTTGTCGTAGCCGTACGCCCACTCGAAGTTGTCCAGCAGCGACCAGACGAAGTAGCCGTCCAGCGGAACACCCCGGGCAACCGCCGACGCGCAGGCGGCCAGGTGCTGCTCCAGGTGGTCGGTGCGCTCCTTGTCCTCCACCGTGCCGTCCGGGGTGACCTCGTCCGGCCACGCCGAGCCGCTCTCGGTGACGATGATCCGGCCCGGCCGGTACTCCTCGTGCACGTCGACGAGCAGCCGCTCCAGCCCCGCCGGGTACATCTCCCAGCCCATCGCGGTCTCCACCGAGCCCGGCACCGGCACCTGCCGGGCGTACGGCGCGACGCCCATCGGGTCGTCGACCACCAGCTGACGGAAGTAGTAGTTCACCCCGAGGAAGTCCGTCGGCGTGGCGATCACCGTCAGGTCGTCGCCGCGTACCGGCGGCTCGACCCCGTACGTGGCGATCATGTCGGCGGGGTAGCCGCGCCCGTGGATCGGGTCCAGCCACCACCGATTGACGTGCCCGTCCGCCCGGCGGGCCGCCGCGACGTCCTCGGGTCGGTCGGTCGCCGCCTCGATCGGGCTGAGGTTGAGCACCAGACCCACCGAGGCCGGCCGGGCGGCGTTGGCGCGGATCGCCTGGGTGGCCAGGCCGTGCCCGAGCAGCACGTGGTGCGAGGTGTGCACCGCGCGGGTGAGATCCCGCTCCCCGGGGGCCATCCGCCCCTCCAGGTGCCCGATCCAGGACACGCAGAGCGGCTCGTTGACGGTGTTCCAGTCGGCGACCCGGTCACCGAGGCGGGCGGCGACCACCGCCGCGTAGTCGGCGAACGCCTCGGCGGTGGCGCGCTGCGGCCACCCGCCCCGGTCCTGCAGCACCTGCGGCAGATCCCAGTGGTAGAGCGTGACGAACGGCCGGATCCCATCGGCGAGCAGCGTGTCGACGAGCCGATCGTAGAAGTCCAACCCGGCCCCGTTGACCCGCCCGACGCCGTCGGGCATGACCCGCGGCCAGGCCACCGAGAAGCGGTACGCGTCCACCCCGAGTCGGCGCAGCAGCGCCAGGTCCTCCGGCCACCGGTGATAGTGGTCGCACGCCACCGCGCCGGTGTCGCCGTTGTCGACGTTGCCCGGGGTCGCCGAGAAGGTGTCCCAGATGGACGGCGCCCGGCCGTCGACGTCGACGGCCCCCTCGATCTGGTACGCCGCGGTGGCGACACCCCAGAGGAAGTCGGGTGGCAGCTTGGACAGGTCGGGCACGGGACGGATCTCCTCTGGGGTTGACTGACTCACTTGACCGCGCCGGCGGTGAGGCCGGCGACGAAGTACCGCTGCAGGGCCAGGAACCCGACCACGACCGGGATGCTGACCACCAGCGAGGCGGCCATGATCTGGTTCCAGTAGACGTTGAACTGGGTGGAGTAGCCCTGCAGGCCGACGGCCAGGGTGCGGCTGCCCTCGTCGGTCATCACCGACGCGAAGAGCACCTCACCCCAGGCGGTCATGAACGCGTACACGGTGACCGCGACGACGCCGGGGACGGCGGCCGGCAGGATCACCTGGAACAGGGTGCGCAGCGGACCGGCACCGTCGACCTGCGCCGCCTCGTCCAGACCCCGGGGGATCGAGTCGAAGTAGCCGACCAGCATCCAGATCGAGAACGGCAGCGAGAAGGTCAGGTACGTGATGACCAGGCCGGTACGGCTGGCGTACAACTCGATGCCGGTGGCGTTACCCAGGTTGACGTAGATGAGGAACAGCGGCAGCAGGAACAGGATGCCGGGGAACATCTGGGTGGACAGCACCGTCACCGAGAAGACACCCCGGCCGCGGAACCGGTACCGGCTCACCGCGAACGCGGCGAAGATGGCCACCGCCACCGAGCAGACCGCCGCGATGCTCGACACCACCAGACTGTTCACCAGGTACCGGGCCAGCGGCACGGTGCTCCACATGTCGACGAACGGTTGCAGGGTGGGTCGGCTGGGCCACCAGGTGAAGCCGTTCTGCACGTCCTGCAACGGCTTTGCCGCCGAGGTGACCATCACGTACAGCGGGATGACGACGAAGAGGGCGAGCAGGGTCAGCACGATGCGCCGGCCCCACCGCTCACCGGCGGTCTCACGCATGGTCGTCCCTCCGACGGTTGGTGATCAGCAGATACCCGGCCGAGACGACCAGCAGGAACAGCAGCAGCGCCACCGACATCGCCGACCCGGAGCCGAAGTCCCAGGTCTTGAAGGAGCTGCGGTAGATGTGGATGGAGATGAGGTCGGCCTGCTCCGGTGCCGAGCCGCCGAACAGCACGAACGGGGTGTTGAAGTCGTTGAACGTCCACAGGAACAGCACCAGCAGCAGCACCAGGTTGACCGGCCGCAGCATCGGCAGGGTGACCGAGCGCAGCCGGCGCCAGAACCCGGCGCCGTCGATCGCGGCGGCCTCGTACAGCTCACCGGGCACGTTCTGCAGCCCGGCCATCAGGCAGAGGAACGCGAACGGCCAGTTGCGCCAGACCGACACCACCAGCAGCGAGGCGAAACTGTTGTCGCCGATCAGCCAGAACGGCCGGTCGTTGAGCAACCCGAGCTGGTCGACGAGGACGTGGTTGACCAGGCCGGTGTCGCGTTGCAGCAGGAAGCTCCACGTGATCACGGCGGCGTAGACCGGCAGCGCGTACGGGGTGAGGAACAGCGCCCGCAGGAGCGCCCGTCCCCGAAACGGCCGTTGCAGGACGACCGCGGCGGAGATGCCGAGCAGCCAGGCGAAGCCGACCGAGAGCAGGCTGTAGGCGAGGGTGACCCAGAACGAGTGCAGCAGCTCCTTGCCGGCGGCGCTGTTCAGGTCGAGCGTCGCCCGGTAGTTCTCGAACCCGACGAAGGGCGCGGTGGACCAGTCGCGGATGTGGAACTGGGTCAGCTCCAGCAGGCTCATCCAGACCCCGACGGCCATCGGGACCACGTGGACGGCGAGTTCCAGCACGACGGCCGGGGCGAGCAGCAGATACGGCAGGAGCGAGCGGCGCGGGCCGCGGGGCCGGCGGACCGGTCCCCGGGCCGGCGACCCGGCCCGGGGTTCGCGCCGGTCGGCGTCCGGCGCGGTGGTGCTGGTTGCCATCGGGGTCCTCTCGGAGGCGGTGGCCGTGGCCGGGCTCAGCGCCCGACCACGGCCACCGGTGACGCCTGGGTCAGCGCATCTTCTGCTGCGCGTCGGTCAGCTTGGCCTTCACCGACTCCTCGGTGACCGGCTTGCCGCTGGCGGCGTCGGCGAACAACTCCTTCATCGCGGTGCCGACCAGGGTCTCGAAGGTGCTCTCCTCGGGCACCTGCGGCAGCGGGGCCGCGGTGGTGACCAGGGTCTCCTGGATGGTCTTCTGCTCGGTGGCGGTGAACGCCGGGTCGGAGGCCGCGGTCTTCACCGCCGGCAGCGAGCCGTACGTGCGGTTGAGGATCGTCTGCTCCTCGTCGCTGGTCATGAACTTCACGAAGCTCAGCGCGCCGTCGCGGTTCTTGGTGTGCTTGAAGACCGCCATGTTGATCCCGGCGACCATGCTGTTGACCTTCTTGCCACCGGCCGGCGGGTTGGCCAGGAACGGCACCGGGGCCACCCCGTACGCGTCGGCGGGCATGTTCTGCGTCTTCAGGTTCGACCCGGCGGACTGCCAGAGCAGCATGGCCGCCTTGCCGTTGGCGAAGTCGGAGACCGACTGGTTCTGCGCGTACTCGGCGTTGCTCGGGTTGGTGATCTTGTCGGCGGCCATGAAGTCGATGTACCGCTTGATCGCCGAGACGTTCTGCGGGGTGTCGAAGGTCGGCTTGCCGGCCGAGTCGAACCACTCGCCGCCGTACTGCTGGCTGAAGGTGAAGGCGTGGTGGGCGTTCTCCGACGGGTTGGCCCCCTCGATCGCCAGGCCCCACGTGCCGCCGGTGCTCAGCTTCTTGCCGTACTCGACGACCTGCTCCCAGGTGGTGGGGGGTGCGGTGATGCCGGCGTCGGCGAACAACTTCTTGTTGTAGTACAGGCTGTACGCCATGCTGTAGAGCGGCACGGCGGCCGGCGGTTTGCCGGGGGCGCCGGCGGCGGCGAGCGCGGCGGGCACGATCCGGTCCTTGCCGCCGACGGCCGTCAGGGCGGCGTCGTCGAACTCGACCAGCGCGCCGGTGGCCTGCAACGACGCCGACCAGGTGTTGCCGATGTTGACCACGTCCGGGCCCTTGCCGGAGGTGGCGGCGGCCAGCAGGCGGTTGAGCAGGTCCGACCAGGGGACCACCTCGACGGTGACCTTGATGCCGGTCTGCTTCTCGAACTTGTCCAGCTCCGGCTGGAGGATGGTCTTGTCGGCCTCCAGGCTGGCGCCCTGGTTGCTGGCCCAGTAGGTGAGCGTCTTGGCGCTGGCGGCGGAGTCGTCGCCGGAGCCGCCGCAGGCGGTCAGCGAGGCGGCGGCCAGTACGGCGGCGGTGAATATCCCGAGGTGTCGTCTCGACACGGGTCAGCCCTTCCGGTGCGTGGTGGGGGTCCGCCGACCGTCGTCGTCGATAGGGGTCGGGGCGACGAGGGTCGGCTGCGGACAGGGTTCGGGGGTGCGCCGTCGAGGTCCGTCGGCGTTTCCCGGGAGTTACATCACGGCTTAATTTATGTCGTCATTAAAGTTGCTGGCCGGTGGGTCGTCAAGCACGAGGCGGTTACAGTCGCCTCGAACGGCCGACGGGAACGAGGTGACGAGTGGAGCTGGCGCGTGCCACCAACCGCAGCGTGCGGCTGCGCAACAGGTCCGCCCTGCTGACCAGGCTCTTCCTGGACGGCCCGCTCACCCGGCAGGATCTGGTGCGCAGCACCGGGCTGAGCCAACCCGCGGTCAGCAACGTGGTGGCCGACCTGATCGACGAAGGGCTGGTCGCCGAGGCCGGGGCCGCCGAGTCCGACGGCGGCCGGCCCAGCATGCTGCTACGGATCGCACCCCGCTTCGCCTTCGTGATCGGCGTGGACGTCGGCGAGACCCGGGTCCGGGTGGAGCTGTTCGACTTCGCGATGACACTGCTGGCCAGCGTCGAGTACCCGCTCGACCCGGCCCGTACCGAGCCCGACCTGGTGGCCGGGCACGTGCTGGCCGGCATCGACGCGGTGACCGGGCCGGCCGGGGTGGCCCCCGCCGACGTGCTCGGCGTCGGCATCGGCGTCTCCGGCGTGGTCGAGCAGGGCAGCGAAGCCGTCGTGCACGCCCAGGCCCTCGGCTGGGACCGGGTGCCGCTGGAGCGTCTGATCGCCGCCGGCACCGACCTGCCGCTGCACATCGACAACGGCGCGAAGACCCTCGGCCAGGCCGAGATGTGGTTCGGCGCCGGGCGGGGCGCCCGGCACGCCGTCTTCGCGTTGGTCGGCTCCGGGGTGGGCGCGTCGGTGGTCACCAACGGCGCGACCTACCGGGGCGCGTCCAGCAGCGCGGGGGAGTGGGGGCACACCACCCTGGTGTACGGCGGCCGGGCCTGCCGGTGCGGCGCGCGCGGCTGCCTGGAGGCGTACGTGGGCGCGGAGGCGATCATCGACCGCTACCGGGAGGCGCGCCGGGGTCGACCGGTGCCGGGCGAGGACGAGGAGTCCCAGATCGCCGCGCTGGTCGCCGCCGCCGAGACCTCGGCCACCGCCCGCCGGGTGCTGGACGACACCGCCGGCTACCTCGGTGCCGGGGTGGCCAACCTGATCAACCTGTTCAACCCGGAGCGCGTGGTGCTCGGCGGCTGGGCGGCGATGGCGCTGGGCGACCTGCTGCCGGCGGTGCGGGAGGCTGCCGGCCGGCAGGCGCTGCGTCAGCCGTACGGGCAGGCGTCGATCGAGCTGTGCCGGCTCGGGGTGGACGCGGTGGCGCTGGGCGCGGCCACCCTCCCGATCGCCCGCTTCCTCACCGCGGGCGGCGTCCGCCGTTGAGCGGGGACGACGTCAGCGCCGTCGGCAAATTACACAAAAAGAATCGTCGGGATAAATAACAGTCTTATAGATCGATGTCTTGACGCCGCCGCAATCTCGCCGCAACACTCCTACGAGAGCGCTCTCCGACCCGCGACGCCGCATCGGCGGCACCACCCACGGCGCCACGGGGCGAGCCGATCCCATCCGCGCGGCACCCCCCGTAACCCCCTATCGACAGGTGATGTCATGACATCTCGTGCAACATCCGTACGCCCGCGTCCGCGACGGGCCGTCCGGCACCTGCTGGTCGGACTCACCGTGGCCCTGGTCGCGGCACTCACCCCGACCGGCCCCACCGCGCCCGCGCAGGCCGCGCCCACCCTGCTGTCCCAGGGCCGCCCCGCCACCGCCTCGTCCACCGAGAACGCCGGCACCCCGGCCGCCGCCGCCGTCGACGGCAACACCGGCACCCGCTGGGCCAGCGCGTTCAGCGACCCGCAGTGGCTCCAGGTCGACCTGGGCACCCGGGCCACCCTCAGCCAGGTGAACCTGCTCTGGGAGGGCGCGTACGGCCGGGCCTTCCAGCTCCAGACCTCCGACGACGGGGCCACCTGGACGACGATCTACTCCACCACCACCGGCACCGGCGGCACCCAGAACCTCACCGTCACCGGCACCGGCCGCTACGTACGGATGTACGGCACCGCCCGGGGCACCGGCTACGGCTACTCGCTCTGGGAGTTCCAGGTGTACGGCGAGACCGGCGGCAGCACGCCGACCTGCGGCAGCACCAACGTTGCCCAGGGCAGTCCGGCGACCGCCTCGTCCACCCAGGACGCCGGCCTCGCGGCGGCCGCGGCGGTCGACGGCAACCCCGGCACCCGCTGGGCCAGCGCCGCCAGCGACCCGCAGTGGCTGCGCGTCGACCTCGGCAGCACCCGCACCATCTGCCGGGTGGTGCTCACCTGGGAGGCCGCGTACGCACGGGCCTTCCAGCTCCAGACCTCGACCGACGGGGCCACCTGGACGACGATCCACTCCACCACCACGGCCACCGGCGGCACGCAGTCCCTGACCGTCAGCGGCACCGGCCGCTACCTGCGGATGTACGGCACCGTCCGGGGCACCGCCTACGGCTACTCGCTCTGGGAGTTGGCGGTGAACACCATCGGCGGCACCAGCGAGCCCCCGGTCGGCACCACCGACCCGTACAACCCCAACCTCGGCCCGAACACGTTCGTCTTCGACCCGAGCACGCCGACGTCGACCATCCAGAGCCGACTGAACACCCTCTTCACCCAGCAGGAGACCAACCAGTTCGGTCCGCAGCGCTACGCGGTGCTGTTCAAGCCCGGCACCTACACCGCCGACGTCAACCTCGGCTTCTTCACCCAGGTCGCCGGGCTCGGCATGAGCCCCGACGACGTCAACCTCAACGGCCACGTCCGTACCGAGGCGTTCTGGATGGGCGGCAACGCCACCCAGAACTTCTGGCGGGCCGCCGAGAACCTCTCGGTCACCCTGCCCGCGGGGCAGACCGTGGAGCGGTGGGCGGTGTCCCAGGCCGCGCCGTACCGGCGGATGCACCTGCGCGGCGGGCAGAACCAGATCCAGCTCTGGAACGGTGGCGACGGCTGGTCCAGCGGCGGACTGCTGGCCGACACCCGCATCGACGGCCTGGTCGTCTCCGGCTCGCAGCAGCAGTGGTACTCCCGCAACAGCGAGTTCGGCAACGGCTGGACCGGCTCGGTCTGGAACATGGTGTTCCAGGGTGTCGTCGGCGCACCGGCGCCGAGCTTCCCGAACCCGTCGCACACCGTCATCGCGCAGACCCCGCAGGTCCGGGAGAAGCCGTTCCTCTACGTCGACGGCACCGGCGAGTACCGGGTCTTCGTGCCCGCGCTGCGCGCCAACTCCACCGGCACCAGCTGGTACAACAAGACCCCGGCTGGCTCGTCCATCTCGCTGTCGCAGTTCTTCGTGGTCCAGCCCGGCACCAGCGCCGCCACCATCAACGCGGCCCTCGCCCAGGGACGGCACCTGCTCTTCACCCCGGGCGTGCACCATGTCACCGAGCCGATCCAGGTCAACCGGGCCGACACGATCGTCCTCGGTCTGGGTCTGGCCACCATCCAGGCCGACAACGGCGCGGTGGGGATGCGGGTGGCCGACGTGGACGGTGTGAAGGTGGCCGGCCTCATGTTCGAGGCCGGCACGACGAACTCGCCGGTGCTGATGGAGGTCGGGCCGTCCGGCTCGTCCGCGAGCCACGCCACGAACCCGACCTCACTGCACGACGTGTTCTTCCGCATCGGCGGGCCGCACGTCGGTAAGGCCACCAACACGCTGACCGTCAACAGCGACAACGTGATCGGCGACCACATGTGGCTGTGGCGGGCCGACCACGCCGCCAGCGGCGTACCGACCGGGTGGACGCTGAACACCGCTGACACCGGGCTCACCGTCAACGGCGACAACGTCACCATGTACGGCCTCTTCGTCGAGCACTACCAGAAGTACCAGACCATCTGGAACGGCAACGGTGGGCGGACGTACTTCTATCAGAACGAGCTGCCGTACGACGTACCGAACCAGGCGGCCTGGATGAACGGGTCGACCCGCGGCTACGCCGCGTACAAGGTGGCCGATTCGGTGACCAGTCACCAGGCGTGGGGGCTGGGCAGCTACAGCTACTTCAACGTCAACCCCGCCGTGGTCGAGGAGCGATCGTTCGAGGTGCCCACCAACCCGAACGTGCGCTTCACCAACATGGTCACCGTCTCGCTCGGTGGCGTCGGCACCATCAACCGGGTGATCAACAACGCCGGTGGCACCGCCAACGCGGCCAACCAGACGGTGTACCTGACCACCTACCCCTGACCCGGGCGCCCGCGCCGGCCCCGGTCGTCTCATCAGACCGGGTCAGCAGGGGTCGCACCGTGGGCCGAGCCGGCCCGGTCCCGCCGAGACCGGGCCGGCTACGGTCGTGCCAGCACCTCCGTCGCCGCCCGCTCGCCGGCGCGCACCGCACCCTCCAGGTAGCCGGTCCAGCGGGTCGCCGTCTCGGTACCCGCCCAGTGCACCCGGCCCACCGGCGTCCGCAGGTGCGGACCGTACGCGTTCCAGGCCCCAGGGGTGAGCGCACCGCAGAAGCAGCCCCGCGTCCACTCCTCGGTCGACCAGTCGTACTCCACGAGGTCGACGGGGTCACCGGCGGCCGGCCCGACGACTGCGGCGAACGCGTCCAGCAGGCACTGCCGCCGCTGCTCGGGAGACATCTCGCGCAGCACGGCGGCGTCCGAGGCGTAGCTGAAACCGGTCAACACCCCGAGCGACGAGGTCGGTGTGGAGTTGTCGACCGTCTCGGTGAGCGGGCCGGTGGTGCTGGTGGACACCCCGGAGAGCCCGTCGGCGCGCCAGAACGGCTCCGGGTAGACGGCGTGCACCTTCAGGGCCGAACCCATCGGCATCCGCTGGGTCAACCCGTCGCGCAGCGGGGGCAGCGGCGGGGCGTACCGGATTCGGCCCGCCAGAGCGGGGGCCAGCGCGACGACCAGGAAGTCGCCGTTCACGCGCCCGGTGTCGGTCCACGCCGTCACCCCGTCGACGTTCTGCTCGACGGCCCGCACCGGTGCGGCCAACGTCAGCGCCTCCGGTGGCAGGGCGGCGGCCATCCGCTCGGCCAACGCCGGTGGTCCGCCCACGATCCGGTCCTGCTGCGCGCCGCCCGCCATCCCCAGCAGGGGCCCGGTCCCGCCGGCGCTGCGCAGGTAGAGCAGCAGATGCAGCAACGACACCTCGTCCGCGCCGGTGGCCAGCAGCCCGCCGGCGAGCAGTCGCCCCAGGTAGTCGGCGGTATCGTCGTCTCCGGCCGTGGCGCGCAGCCAGCCGCCGAGAAGCGTCCGGTCCCACTGCGCGGCCTCCGGCGCCTGCCAGGGCGCGGTCGGGTCCAGGCGGGCGGCGTACTCGTCGAGCAGGCCGAGGACCCGTGCGCCCCGCGCCGGCGGCTCGGCCCGGCGCTCGCCGCCCCAGAGAACGGTGGGCGCGCCGAGCGCCGCCGACGGGAACGTGGTCAGCCCGTGCTCGGCGACCAGCGCGTACATCCGGTCCTGTGTCGGGCCGATCCACTGCGCGCCCAGGTCGAGTTGGGTCGCGTCGGGCAGCCAGCGGGTCAACACCCGACCTCCCACCCGGTCGCGGGCCTCCAGCAACCGCACCTGTGCGCCGGCGCGGGTGAGCGCCAGCGCGGCGGCGAGCCCGGAGAAACCGGCGCCGACCACGACCACCCGCAAGCCGTCGGCCACACCGGGGGTCTACCCACAACCGCCGAAGGCATGACTACCGGCGCCCGTAGCGGCTGCCCGCCTCGGTCGCGGCTGCGGCTCGGGCGGATCGTGCCCCTGCCCTCCGTCCTTTGCTCTGCACCCGCGGAGGCACCACCCGGGCTGGCGCCCCCGTCGCATTCGTGGGTGCAGAGCAAAGGACGCGCCCCCACCGGGCCTTGGGCGGGCCGGGCCTTGGGCGGGCCGCCGAGCTTTCATCGACGTGCCGGACCTGGACGACGCCCTGGACTGGGGTCGACGCTACGCGCTGGCTACCGCGCCGCCGATCGAGGTCCGCCCCCTGGGCCGTACCAGATCCAGGCCGCGATCGCCGCCGTGCACAGTGTCGCGGCGCGCGCCGCCGACACCGACTGGGGCCAGATCCTGCAGAATTACGACCACCTGACGGCGCTCGCCCCAGCCCGGTGGTTGCGCCGAGCCGGGCTGTCGCCCTCGCCGAGGTGGCCGAACCGGGCTGTCGCCCTGACGGACAACGCGGCCGGACGGGCCTTTTTTACCGCCCGCGCGACGGCCCTGGCGCCGCAGTGGCCCGGCGCGGGCGCTACTGGTCCGCCGCCGTCGACCGGCGCGTCGGTTGGCCGGGAACGGTCGGCGGGTCGGCGATGATGCCGCCCATCACGTCTTTGACGTTGGGCACCTGGGCGAGTTCGCCCAGCCCTTCGACGTAGCGCAGCAGCCGGAGCTGCATCGCCGCCAGCTCCGCGCGGCACGCCGCGTCGTCGGGCCAGGCCGACTCGGGCCGGTCGGGGTTGGCCTGCTCCCACGCTCGCAGGCGCGGATGCCAGGTGGAGAGGAAAGGCCGAAGCTCGTTGTTGAGCATGGCGATCCCGAGGTGTTCGACGGTCGGGCGACCGGTGGTCCGAATGGTGGGCGCGGCCTGGCTCAGCACCTCCCGGGTGATCCCGAACAGCTGGTAGAGCGAGGTCAGCGCCTCCCGGACGAGGCCGGTGCCGGCCGCCAGCGGCTGGCCGGACACCCGGGTGACCGCCTCGACGAACAGCCGCCACGCGGTCTGCTTGTTGTCCCGGGTGACGGCGAACCGCAGCTCACTGAACTGCGGAACCGAGACGGTCACCTCCGCCAACTGGAAGAACCGCGAGTAGGCGGACGCCACCACCGCCGCGACGCCACCCGCCGTCGTGCCGCAGAGCGCGAAGAGCGCCGGCCCGGTCAGTCGGCTGGCCAGATAGACCGCCAACCCCACGGCGGCACCGGCCACCAGACCCAACGCGATGTGGAACCACCGGGAACCGCGCCAACGCATCAGCATTTTTGCATCTTCCCAAATTTCCGCCACCTCGATGGTACGGCCACGTCGCGCGCGAACGCGTTTGCCGAGCGGCGAGCCGGGAACCCGAACGGCCCCGGCCACGGGTCCACCCGTGGTCGCCGCAGTGGATGGAGGGTGATCATGGCGTACCGTCCGGCAACGGTCACGGACACCGCACCCGACCTGTCCATCCTCACGCTCGGCGTGGAGGAGGAGTTCCTGCTGATCGACCCCGTCAGCGGCCGGAACCTGCCCGTCGCCGACCAGGTGCTCGCCGCGCTGCGGGGTCCCGCCCGGGAACAGAGCCGCCAGGAGTTCCGGCACAGCATGGTGGAGATGGTCACCCCGGTCTGCGCCGACCTCGGCGAGCTGCGCGCGCACCTGGTGACGCTGCGCCACTCCGCCGCCGAGGCCGCCGCGGCGGCCGGGGCGCGACTGGTGGCGGTCGGTGCCACCCCGGTGACCGAACCGCACCGGACGGTCCCCGACGAACCGCGCTACCACGCGATGTCGCGCCGGTACGGGCCGGTGGCGCACGACCCGGCGGTGTGCGGCTGTCACGTGCACGTCGGGCTGCCGGACCGGGAACTGGCCGTGCAGGTCTGCAACCACCTGCGGGTGTGGCTGCCGGTGGTGCAGGCGATCACCACCAACTCACCGCTGCACGACGGGTACGACACCGGGCACGCCAGTTGGCGCTCCATGCAGTTGGAACGCTGGCCCAGCATCGGTCCGACCCCGTACTTCGACTCCGCCGCCGACTACGACCGCACGGTCGACGAGCTGATCGCCGCCGGCATCATGCTCGACGCGGCGATGGTCTACTGGTACGCCCGGCCGTCGTCGACGTACCCGACGGTGGAGGTGCGCGTCGGTGACGTCTGCTCGGACGTGGACGACACGGTCCTGGTCGCCGCGCTGGTCCGGTCCCTCGTCGCCACCGTCGCCGACGACGTACGCGACGGCGTGACCGCCCCGAACGTTCGGGACTGCCTGGTCGCGGCGGCGCACTGGCGGGCCGCCCACGACGGTCTCGACGGCGAGCTGATCGACCTGCGGGGCGGTGGCACCCGGCCGGCCTGGGCGTTGGTCGACGAGTTGATGGCGGTGATCGCCCCGGCCCTGCTGCGTCACGGCGACCTCGGTTACGTGTTGGCGCAGCTGGCCCGGCTGCGCCGCGACGGCACCGGCGCGACCCGGCAGCTGCGGGTGCTGGAGCGGACCGGGGACCTGCGCGCGGTCATCGACGACCTGGTCGCCCGCACCGCCGCCGTCTGACCGGGTACGCGTCAGCTGATGTCGTGCGTCTGGAGCCACAACTCCAGTAGGCCGAGCTGCCACAGCTTGTTGCTGCCGGCCGCCGCCTCCGCCTGGTCCGGCTCGGCGAGCAGACGGGCCACGTACTCCGGGCGAAACAGCCCCCGCTCCCGCGCGGCCGGCGCCTGCAACGCCTCGGCGACCAGTTCGCGTACCGGGCCGTCCACGTTGCGCAGCGCCGGCACCGGAAAGTAGCCCTTGGGCCGGTCGATCACCTCGGCGGGCAGCACCTCCCGGGCCACCTCCTTGAGCACGCCCTTACCGCCCTGGGCGACCTTGTGCTCCGGCGGGCAGTGCGCGGCCAGGGTGACCAGGTCCTGGTCGAGGAAGGGCGTGCGCACCTCCAGACCCCACGCCATGCTCATGCTGTCCACCCGCTTGACCGGGTCGTCGGGGAGCATCAGGTGGGTGTCCAGGCGAAGGACGGCGTCCAGCGCGGTCTGCGCCCCGGGCGCGGCGAGGTGCCCGGTGAGCAGGTCCCGGCTGGCGTCGCGCTCCAACGCGTACGACGGGCCGACGACGCGGCGCAGCTCGTCATGGTCCCGGTCGAAGAACGCGGCGGCGAACGTCTCGGCGGCGCCGTGCCGGGGCGCGTCGACCAGCGGCTGGTGGTAGCCGTAACCGGCGAACACCTCGTCCGCGCCCTGCCCCGACTGGGCCACCTTCACGTGTCTGGCGACCTGCTCGGAGAGCAGGTGGAAGGCGACCACGTCGTGGCTGCCCATCGGCTCGGTCATGGCCAGCACGGCCTGTCGTACGGCGGGCACCAGGTCGTCGTCGGCCAGGCGGATCCGGTGGTGGTCGGTGTCGTACGCGCGGGCCACCAGGTCGGAGTAGTGGAACTCGTCGCCGGACTCGCCGTCGCGGCTGTCGAAGCCGATGCTGAAGGTGCGCAAATGTTGCTGGCCGGCCTCGGCGAGCAGCGCCACGATGAGGCTGGAGTCCAGTCCGCCGGAGAGCAGCACCCCCACCGGTACGTCGGCGACGAGTCGTCGGCGTACCGCCGCGCGCAGCGCGTCGCCGATCGCGGCCCGCCAGTCGGCGGCGTCCATCCCCGCGTCGGCGGGCTCCCGCACGTAGTCGGGTCGCCAGTACACCTCCTCGCGGCTGCGCCCGTCCGCCTCGATCACCCGCAGGGTGGCCGGCGGCAGCTTGCGGACACCGCGCAGCACGGTGCGCGGCGCGGGCACGATGGAGTGCCAGGACAGGTAGTGGTGCAGCGCCACCGGGTCGATGTCGGTGTCGACGTCGCCGGCCCGCAACAGCGCGGGCAGGGTGGAGGCGAACCGCAGCCGCCCCGGGGTCTCGGCGAGGTAGAGCGGTTTGATGCCGAGCCGGTCGCGGGCCAGGATCAGCCGCCGCCGGGCCCGGTCGACCAGCCCGATCGCGAACATGCCGACCAGGTGGTCGACGAACCGTTCACCCCAGTGCGCGTACGCCACCAGGATCACCTCGGTGTCGCTGGTGGATCCGAAGGCGTACCCGGCGCGGCGCAGCTCCTCACGCAGCTGCGGGTAGTTGTAGATGCAGCCGTTGAAGACCAGCGCCAGGCCGAGGTCGTCGCGGACCATCGGCTGCCCGCCCGCGTCGGACAGGTCGATGATGGTCAGCCGGCGGTGGCCGAGGGTCACCCAGCCGTCAGTGAACAGGCCCTCGTCGTCCGGGCCGCGTGAGCGCATCGCCTCGGTCATCCGGGTGACCGCCGCCGCGTCGGGTGAGCGGCCGTCGAATCGCGCCTCCCCGCTGATCCCGCACATCAGCCGGGGCGGTGGTGGTTCAGGGCAGACATGGCCCCTCCTGTCAGGTCTCCCCGACTGGTGGTGGCGGGGCCCGCGGTGGGAACGGGGGCGCTGGCTACCCGGGCAGCGGGCGGGCAAACCCGCAGGTGAGACCCGCGTCCGGGTCAGCCTCGGAGGGTACGCAGGATGCGGGCCAGCTCGGCGCGGTCGGTGTCGTCGAGGTGGCCGAAGAAGCGGTCCGCCTCGGCGCGGCGGGCGGCCCGGATGGCGGTGCTGACGCGGTCGCCCTGCTCGGTGAGCGCGACCAGGGTCGCCCGCCGGTCGGCCGGGTCGGGGCGGCGCTCGACCAGCCCACGGGTCTGGAGGTCATCGACGACCTCGGTCGCGGAGCGGGGCGCGATGCGCAGGTGCTCGGCGAGGGTGCCGGGGCGAACCTCGCCGTGGCGGGCCAGCACGCCGAGCGCCCGGGACTGGCTGGGGGTGACATCCCAGGGCGCCAGCGCGTCCCGGGTCTGCCGGCGCAGGTGGGACGCCACCGCCCAGAACGTCTCCGCCAGGCTCTCGTCGTCGGCGCTGTCGACGGTGTGCTCGGTCACCGGAATACGGTAGCAGGAGATGTGGTTGCTACCTCATGATGAGGTAACCTCAGCAATGTTGTCGACGAGAGGCAGTGTCCCCTTGGAACCCACCCCGATGGGCCGCGATCGCGGCCACCGCACCCTCAGCGCCGAAGAGAAGACGCAGGCCCGCCAGGTGTCGCTGCGCCGCATCGGCCGCCTGTTCACCCCCCACCGGCCCGCGTTGGCCGCCGTCACCGCGATCATCGTGCTCTCCTCGATCATCGCGATGGCCAGCCCGTTCCTGCTCCGCGCGGTGATCGACCGGGCGCTGCCGCAGGGCGACGTGACCCTGCTGGTCTGGCTGGTCCTCGGCATGGTCGCCGTCGCCGCGGTGACCTCCGCGCTCGGTGTCGTGCAGACCTGGATCTCCACCCAGGTGGGCCAGCGGGTCATGCACCGGCTGCGCACCGACGTCTTCAGTCACCTCCAGCGCCAGTCGCTCGGCTTCTTCACGCGCACCCGCACCGGCGAGGTGCAGTCCCGGATCACCAACGACATCGGTGGCATGCAGTCGGTGGTCACGTCCACCGCCACCGCCGTCGCCGCCAACCTCACCACCGTGGTCGCCACCACGGTCGCCATGGTCGCGCTCTCCTGGCAGCTCTCCCTGGTCTCGCTCGTGGTGCTGCCGCCGGCCATCTGGCTGACCCGCCGGGTCGCCCGGATGCGCCGCGAGATCACCGCCCAGCGCCAACGTGAACTCGCCGACCTCAACGTCACCGTCGAGGAAGGGCTCTCGATCAGCGGCGTCCAGTTGGCCAAGACCCTCGGCACCGGGCCCGCGCTGATCGACCGGTTCACCGCCTCCTCGGCCCGACTGGTCGACCTGGAGCTGCGCAGTGAGCTGGCCGGCCGCTGGCGGATGGCCTCGATGAGCATCATCTTCGCCGCCGTACCGGCGGTCATCTACCTCGCCGCCGGGCTGCCCGGCACCGCCGGCACGCTGAGCATCGGCACCCTGGTCGCCTTCACGGCCCTACAGGGCGGCCTGTTCCGGCCACTGATGGGGCTGCTCAACGTGGGTGTCTCGCTCACTGCGTCGCTGGCGCTCTTCGCCCGGATCTTCGAATACCTGGACCTGCCGGTCGACGTGGCCGACCCCACCGAGCCGGTCCGCCTCGACCCCCGCCGCGTACGTGGGCACCTGCGCCTGGAGGACGTCACGTTCGGCTACCCCGGCAGCGACACCGCCGCTCTCGCCGGGATCACCCTGGACGTGCCCGCCGGCACCAGCCTCGCCCTGGTCGGCGAGACCGGCTCCGGCAAGAGCACCCTCGCCGGGCTGGTCAGCCGGCTGCACGACCCGACCGCCGGCCGGATCACCGTCGACGGCGTCGACCTGCGCGACCTGCGCCTGGCCGACCTGGCCGCGATCGTGGGCGTGGTCAGCCAGGAGACGTATCTGCTGCACACCACCGTCCGGGAGAACCTGCGCTACGCCCGGCCGGAGGCCACCGACGCCGAGATCGAGGACGCCGCCCGCGCCGCCCAGATCCACGACCTCATCGCCGGGCTGCCCGACGGGTACGACACCATGGTCGGATCGCGCGGCCACCGGTTCTCCGGTGGGGAGAAGCAGCGCCTCGCCATCGCCCGGACGCTGCTGCGGGACCCGCGCATCCTGGTCCTCGACGAGGCCACCAGCGCGCTGGACACCGAGACCGAACGGGCCGTGCAGCAGGCCTTCGACGCGCTCGCCCAGGGGCGCACCACGATCACCATCGCGCACCGGCTCTCCACGGTCCGCGACGCCGACCAGATCGCGGTGCTCGACCACGGCCGCGTCGTCGAGGCCGGCACCCATGACAGCCTGCTGAACCGCAACGGCCGCTACGCCACCCTGGCGGCCTGAATCCCGGTTCACAACCGTCTCGAAACAGTCTTAGAACTGTCTCATTATGACGCGGTCAGGTGCCGGTAGACGGTGGCCCGCGAGACACCCAGCTCGGCGGCGATGGCGTTCACCGAATGGGTGCCCGCCGCGTGCATCCGCCGGGCCGCCTCGATCTGATCCCGGCGCAGCGCAGGTGGCCGTCCCGGCCGCCGACGCCGGCTCGCCATCGCCGCACCGCCGCTCACGCCCGACGGCGTCGTCGGGGCCGCGCCGCCCGGGGCCGCGTCCCTCGCGGTCGCGCGTGGCGGTGTTTCCCCCGCTGGCGCCGGGATCGTCGTGCGCGCCCCGCCCGCCGGCGTCCCGGCGTCCGCGGGCAGCGGTGCCAGCAGCCGGCGTACGCCGTCGAGCATGTCGGCGCGCAGCACCTCGTCGGGTACGTCGGTGAAGAACACGATCGGATCACTGCACGCCGCGATGGCCTGCACCGCGCGGACCCGCTCCCGACGCCCGGCGTCCGGCCCCGCGATGAGGTCGTTGGCGCGCATCGCGATCACTATCAATCGGTGGTACGTGTCGCCACGGCCGACCAGCGCGATGTCGTGGAAGAGCATCCCGAGCGGCCGGCGATGGGCGAGCATGATGTCCACCCAGCCCTCCAGGACCGCCCACCTGGCCTGCTCGGTGGGCTGTGCCTGGGCCGAGTCGAGCAGTGCCTCCAGGTCCGCCAACAACGGCTCGACCAGGGCGGCGAGCAGATTCTCCTTGGCCGGGAAGTGATACAGGATCGCGGTCTTGGTGAGCCGTAGCCGCTCGCCGATCTGGCGCAGCGAGGTGCGCTGGTAGCCGTGTTCGGCGAACAGGTCGAGCGCGGCGCGCAGGATCCGGGTGCGGGTGTCGTCCGCGGGATCGGCGGTCATGCCGGCCAGCCTAGCGACGTCCTGACCGATGGGCACAATGACCGTTGATTCCACTGACCATCGGTCAGTACAGTGAGGGTGGTCGACGCAGCCAACGGCAGGAGGGGCGATGCCCGTCATCTCGATCGGCAATCTGGTCAAGACGTTCGGCGCCATCCGGGCACTCGACGGGCTGGACCTGCACGTCGAGCAGGGAGAGGTGCACGGCTTCCTCGGGCCCAACGGCTCCGGAAAGTCCACCACCATCCGGATTCTGCTCGGGCTCCTCCGCCGCGACTCCGGCGACGCCCAGGTGCTCGGCGCTGACCCGTGGCGCGACGCGGTCCGCCTGCACCGCCGGCTGGCGTACGTGCCGGGAGACGTCAATCTCTGGCCCAACCTCACCGGCGGGGAAGCCATCGACCTGCTCGGTCAGCTGCGCGGCGGCCTCGACCGACGCCGCCGCGACGAGCTGCTGCACCGCTTCGACCTGGACCCGACGCGCCGCTGCCGCACCTACTCCAAGGGCAACCGGCAGAAGGTCGCCATCGTCGCCGCCTTCTCCTCCCCGGTGGAGCTGTACGTGCTCGACGAGCCGACGTCCGGCCTCGACCCACTGATGGAGGCGGTGTTCCAGGACGAGGTCCGGCGGGTCAAGCACGCCGGAGCCACCGTGCTGCTCTCCAGCCACGTGCTCGCCGAGGTCGAGGCGCTCTGCGACCGGGTCAGCATCATCCGCGAGGGCCGCACCGTCGAATCCGGCACCCTCACCGAGCTGCGCCACCTCACCCGCACGGCGGTGACCGTCGAGACCACCCGCCCGGTCACCGGCCTGGACACGCTGCCCGGCGTGCACGACGTGCACGAGGTCAATGGCCGCACCCACCTGGAGGTCGAACCCGCCCACCTCGACGAGCTGCTCGGCCAGCTCATCCGTTTCGGCGTCCGCGCGCTGACCAGCACGCCACCCACCCTGGAGCAGCTCTTCCTGCGCCACTACGGTGACGACCCCGCCGCCGCGGCACCGGGCACCCCGGCCGCCGCCGCGGCAGGCGCTCCCGCCGCCGACGCCTCGCACGCCGACGCCCCGCAGGGGGGTGCCCGGTGACCACCCTCACCGGCACGACCCGGCTGGCCCGGCTCGTCCTGCGCCGCGACCGGATCCGCCTGGCCATCTGGATCCTCGGCACGCCCCTGCTCGGCTACGCCCTGGCCGGCAGCGTCGCCGGCATCTACCCGGACCAGGAGGCCCGGTTGGGCTACGCCGTCACCTCGGCGTCCAGCCTGGTCGCCCGTGCCTTCAACGGCCCCATCCACGGCACCGACCTCGGTGCCGTGGTGGTCGCCGAGACGTACGTGACGTTGGCCCTGATCGTCGCGCTGCTGAGCACCTTCGCGGTGACCCGGCACACCCGCCAGAACGAGGAGACCGGTCGCGCCGAACTGCTCGGTGCCTCCGTCGTCGGCCGGTACGCGCCGCTGACCGCCGCGCTGCTCGTCATCGTCGCGGCGAACGCCCTGGCCGCCGTAATGCTCGCGGTCGCGCTGGTCGGCGCCGGTCTGCCGCTCGCCGGGTCCGTCGCGGCAGCGGCCGCGATCGGCGGTGTCGGGGTCGCCTTCACCGCGATCGCCGCGGTCACCGCCCAGCTCTCCGTCACCGCACGCGGCGCCAACGCCCTCGCCGCCGCCACGGTCGGGCTCTCCTTCGTACTGCGCGCCGCCGGCGACGTGCTCGGCGAGCAGAGCGCCGACGGCACCCGGGTGCAGAGCGCCTGGCCGTCGTGGATCTCCCCGCTCGGGTGGGGCAACCAGGTACGAGCCTTCGACGGTGAACGCTGGTTGGTGCTCGCCCTGCCCGTCGCGCTGCTGCTCGCCGGAGTGGTGGCGGCGTACGCCCTCGCCGAGCGACGCGACCAGGGCGCCGGGCTGATCGCCCCCCGCCGCGGCCCCTCGACCGGCGCGCCACGGCTGCTCAACCCCGCCGGTCTGGCCTGGCGGATGCAGCGCGGCACGCTACTCGGCTGGGCGGTCGGGGTGGCCGTACTCGGCTTCTCCATGGGTATCGCCGGCGACGAGTTCAACGACATGATCGGCGCGAATCCGGCCGCCGCCGAAGCGATCAACGCGATGGGTGGCGGAGCCGACCTGATCAACGCGTACCTGGCCGCGATGCTCGGCCTCTTCGCCCTGACCATCGGCGCGTACGTGGTGCAGGCCCTGCTCCGGGTACGCGGCGACGAAGCCGACGGGGTGCTGGAGGCCGCCCTGGCCACGGCGGTCAGCCGCACCCGCTGGCTCGGCACCCAGGTGCTCGCCGCGACGCTCGGCGCGGTCGCCCTGCTGCTGCTCGCCGGCGTGAGCACCGGCCTCGGCTACGGCATCGTCACCGGCGACCCGCTCGGCCAGGCCGTCGAGCTGGGTGGTGCCGCGCTGCTGCGCCTGCCCGCCCTGCTCGTCGTCGCCGGGGTGGTCACCGCGCTCTTCGGGCTGCTGCCCCGCTGGTCGGTCGTGCTGTCCTGGACGGCGCTGCTGGTCTTCCTGCTCCTCGGGCAACTCGGCGCGGTGCTGGAGCTGCCGCAGGCCGCGCTCAACGTCTCGCCGTACACCCATGTGCCGTCCGTGCCCGCGGTCGACCCGGCAGCGCTTCCCCTGCTGGTGCTGGCGGCGGTGGCCGCGGCGCTGCTCGCCGTCGGCGTGGCAGCCTTCCGCCACCGCGACGTCCCGTCCTGACCCTGCGTTTCTTGATCGTTGGCAGTGGAGCGACTCGAAACGCCGACACCAGCCCTCTTCAACTGCCACCGATCACCTGAGCAGCTAGCACATCTGGGCGGCGGCCGGGTGTTCGTGCACAGGTTGGCCGGTGTCCACAGAGGGCGGTGGGGTGTGGTTGCGGAGGGTGGGGCGGGGCGTCACGGTTCGGTGCGTGAACTCGGTGCTTCGGGAACTCGTGGAGCTTGGCGCAGGGCTGGTGACGCGCGGGGCGGCCGGGCAGGTGGTGCCGTCGTGGACTCTTCGCCAGGCCTGTCGTAACGGCGAATTGGTACGGGTGCTGCCCGAGGTGTTCGTGGCGGCGCACCTCGTCGGTGGGCGACCCGGTGCCCCGGCTCTGAGTCGACTCGACCCGGCCCTTAGTCTGCGGGCGGCTCTCGCCTGGGCCGGCGGAGACGGCGCGCTCAGTCATCTCAGTGCGCTCGCCGTGTGGGGGTTGCGCTCGGAGGAGGTTGGTGACCTCGTGCACCTGAGCACACCGGCGAGTGCGAGCCTGCGGTCCCGGCCCGGGGTGATCGTGCATCGACGCCGTGGCCTGAGCATCGAGCCGCCGCAGGTGGTCGTCCGGCGAAGCATGATGGCGATCGTGTGCGCGGTTTGTTGGACGCTGCCGCGACACTGGGGCTTCCTCGACCGGGGAGGTGCCTTGTGCCATACGTGAGGTCACACACCAGGAAAGGTGGCGCGCGAGTTCGGGCGCACTACCGAAGGCGGCGTACCGGCAGGGTTCGGCGCAGATCCACGGTCCGCCGCGTGGCTGGCGGCGGCAGGTCGGCCAACGCCTGGATGTTCGCGGTGGCTGCCGTCGTCGGCCTTGTGCTCCTGCGCGCGGTCATCGACTTCGTGCGACAGCATCCATACTGGACCGCGCTCCTGGTGAGCCTCGTCGTCGCGGGGGCGGTCGCGGTGTTTGTCGTGGTGTCGAAGCAGCGCGCCCGCGAGCGGGCCGATCAGGCCCAGCGGGACCGGCTGATCGCGGTGACCGACGCGATGAGCGGCCCCGAGTTCGAGCAGTGGTTCGCCCGGCTCCTGGTCGCCTCCGGGTTTCGCGATGTGACGGTGTGTGGCGGCCCCGGTGACCGGGGAGCCGACGTCGTGGCGTTGGCTCCCGACGGCCGACGCGTCGTGGTGCAGTGCAAGCGCCAGAGCGCCGACAACCGCGTGGGCAGCGCCGCGATCCAGCGGTTCGCCGGCACCTGCCGGGTGATCCATGGCGGTGAGATCTGCATCCTCGTGACGAACAGCTTCTTCACTGCGGGCGATGGCATCCAGATCGCCCGGCAGCTCAACATCACGCTCATCGACCGGCACGCATTGGAAATGTGGGCCTGGACGGGAAGACCTCCGGTTGACGCAGTTTGAGGGACGCGGCCGGCCCTGAAAGATCACGGACAGCGAATTGACGGTGCGGGAACTACTGTGCCGGCATGGCACCGCCAATTCCCAGAAGTGTCAGTGCGAACGACGTTGCCGACACGGTGAGCGGCCGTGTCGACGGCGGGTCGACGTTGCCCTCGGTACCGAAAGACCTGGCCAGCCGACAGATGTGCAGCGCCATGCACCTGCATCCGCCGTTGGCGGCGCAGGTGTTGCTGGATTACAGCATCGACAACCCGAAGGCGTGGTGTCCCCCTTTCGGGGTGGATGCGGTTGCGCTGGTGCGGCACGCCCAGGCGGCCCACACCCATTGGCGGAAGTTGTACGACGCGGTCGCGCTGACGCGTTATTCGTTGCTCGGCCTGGTCACGCTCGCTGCCTTCCTCCTCTGGCGCGACGGGCTGGCGACGGCGCTACTCTCGCTGCCTCTCATCGCCGTGGCGTGCGGAGTCGGGTGGCGCACGACCTTCCTCAGTCTCCAGGAAACCCGCGCGGCGGCGATCGGCATCATGGCGGAGGAGGAGGCTCTGGGCGCCCAGGCGCCAGAGGTCGAATCAGACCTGGAAGACGAGCTTGCCGCTCTGCACGATGCCAACATGATCGTCTTCGGGGTTGCCGCGGCCAGCCCGTTCGTCGGCAGCGGCACTGAGATCGGCCGCTGGGCCCTGTCGCCCATCGACATCGGTCGCGGTCGCGGTCGCGGTCGAGAAGAGAATCGAGACGCCGCACGACCACCGGCGACCTTCACCATCCGAGAACTGCACGACGACCTGATCCGACTCGCCCGGTCCCGGCTCGGCCTGAGCGACATCGAGGTCACCAAGCGGATCTACGTGCGAGGGGACGTGCTGCCGGATTGTGAGGGGTTGTTCCATCCCGACGAGATGCGCCCGCCTTCCCGCCTGGAAACCTCATGGGTGGACCTGGGCAGCGACGCGCCAGGGGAGCAGGCCAGGACGTACGTGTGTCTGGCGAAGAGCCTCGTGGGTGGCCGGATCGTCGTCACCCTCGTCGCCCGCTACACCCTCGACCAGGGCATTCTGTCCTGCGAGTTCGCGGCCCTCGTCCTGCCGCCGGTCCTGCGCGGCTCCGCGCCCGCCACCGGGTTCTATGGCCTGTTCGGGGAGGATCTGAGCCCGCTTCGTGGACGCTCGACCACGTGGGCCCTCGCCATCGCGGCATGGCGCACCTACGTTGCCGAACTGTTCCTGCGCTCGGAGCGGGGCATCGATCTGGCCAGGGCGCGCGAGGAACGGGCGCTGCATCACTACGAGGCGCTCCAGGAGGGTCGACGCTACGACTACGGGTCGCTCTTCAGCGCCCGGGAACTCGCGGCCAACGCGAGCATCGAGAGCTATTTCGAAGTCGCGGATGTGCGTGATTGTCTGTTGCGGATGCAGCGAGGAGTGATCGACTGTCTGATCGCGTTCCTGACGGACAAGGGCATCGACACATCCGAGATAGCCGCCGGACAGCGGCGGATCATCAACAACATCACCAACATCGGGGAGGTGTCCGGCCGGGGCAACATCTTCGGCAACCACGGACGGGTGTCGAATGTCGAGCACGTTGACCAGTCGGACTGATCGGTTTGTGGCCCCGGAGGTCCGGCCGTCGGGCGACCAGGAAGGATGAGTCAGTGAGTCAGTTCAATTTCGGCGGCGACATCAGCGGTGAGGCGAACGTCTTCGGTGACCACGCGCAGGTGCACAACCGGAGCAACGACTTCAGTCGAGGCTCGGATCTCACCGGGCTCGTCGCTGCTCTGGTCGACGAGATCGCGAAACACCGGACGGAGGTTCGCGAGGCCGAACGGCTGACCCAGTTGGCGAGCACGGCCGCGGCGTACGCCGCCGAGCCGCGGCCCAACGTGGAGGGCATCCGCAGCCTGCTACCGGCCCTGCTGGCAGGCGCCGGAACGGTGACCGCCGTTGCCGATGCCGTTCTGCGCGTCTCCCAGGCCGTCAACAGCCTGTAGCGGCTGTCAACGTCGCCTGGCGGCCCGACACCTGACGACCGTCCGGCCCTTCGCACACGGCCGGTTTCCCGACAGCGTTCGCAGCCCCAACGGCGTACCGTCCGGGTCCAAACAGGGAGGAGCCGGATGAGTTTCCTACGGCAGGCAGAGCGGTCCGCGGACACTGAGCGGATCTTCGACACCGACACGAAGGCGATGGGCTACCTGCCCAACTACACCAGGTTGTTCGCCCACAACCCGGCGGCGTATCTGGCATGGCAGCAGCTCAACGGTGCGGTGAAGGACGGGATGGAGTTGCGCCGCTATGAGTTGGTGACCCTCGCCGCGGCCCGGGCCCTGAAATCCTCCTACTGCGGTCTGGCACATGGAAAGGTCCTGCGCGACAAGTTCTTCGACGCGGCGACTGTCGCCGCCATCGCGTCGGACCACGGCAGCGCCGGTCTCTCCGCGCAGGAGGTCGCAGTCGTCAACTTCGCCGGAAAGGTCGCGGCCGATGCGAACTCCGTCACCGAGGCCGATGTAACGGGCCTGCGTGCTCACGGCCTCGATGACACGGATGTCTTCCGCGTCATCCTCGCCGTTGGCGCGAGATGCTTCTTCAGCACCGTCCTCAGCGCGGCCGGGGCTGAGCCCGATCCGCAGTACCAGGAGAGCCTGGACGCGGATCTGCGGCAGGCGCTGAGCTTCGGCGGTTAGGCCCAGCGAAACGCATCCTGCCCAGGGTTGATGCAGCGGGCGTGGGAGCGCGGCGAAGGCCGGCGAGTTGGACGTATATCTCGCGTTTGGCGGTCGCGTTGCCTCGGCGGTTGAGGACGTAGCCGGTCAGCCAGATCCAACCCTCGTACGTCGGCTGGTCGCAGACCGAGACGACGCGGAAGGTCAGTGCACGATCCCCGGCGAACTGCACCGATGCTCGGCCGTCGATGATGAGCAGGTCGCCGGGGGAGGGGCGCGCGGTCACCAGTGGCCGGAGTTGCGGCCCTGCTCCGGGGCCGACGTGCACTCCCGCGCGTGCATGGTCTGCCAGTCGCGCAGCGCCCGCTTGATCCGGTCGTTCTCCTGGCTGAGCAGCCGTACCGTCTCGTTGAGCATGGCCAGCTCATCTGACACCCGGGCCTGGAACTCGCGTACCTCATCGGGGTCGACGCCGCGCCGGCACGCGGCGAACGCGCGGGTCCGCACCTCGTGCGGCGTCAACCGACCTGGGTAGCCGGCGGGGTAGGGCTGGCCACCTCGATACACCTGAGCCACGGCGGTCCTCTCTGGGGGCAGGCGGGAGCGCGGAAGGTCCGTGCGGTGGGTCGGGACGGGCACCCGCACCCGCCCCGACCGAGGGGATGAGCCGAACTCGTTGCCACGCGAGGAGCAGCTCCTGCATAACCATATATGCCTAAGTCGCGTGTTGCAACGCATAGTTGTCTCACCGGTGCGTGTCGTGATCAAATTGGCGTGCCACGCAAGGAGTGCCATGCCACAGACACCGGACTACATCCGGATCTCGGACGAGATCATCGGGGACCTGCGCAGCGGGAAGGTCAAGCCGGGGGACAAGCTGCCCTCGATCGCTGACATGTCTGATCGCTTCGACGTCAGTTCATCAACCATCCAAATGGTCTACGTCCGTCTGGAAGCGTTGCGGGTGATCCGGAGGCATCAGGGCAAGGGCATCTTCGTGACCGACCCGAAGACCTGGATGCGGGAGCCACGGTAGCGAGCCCGGCACGACGCCGCGCGTCTGTCAGCGGCTGGCGGCCACGCTCGATCCGGGAGAGGGTCGCCGCCGAATATCCGCAGCGCTGGCCGGCCTCCGCGAGGGTGAGCCGAGCAGCGTCACCGCGCTGGTCGGCCTCGCCGCCAGCCACTCTCGTCGGAATGACCAGCAGTGACATTGACTACCTGGGCCCCCGGACCGCGGGCCGCCTACCTTTCCTCTACCTGATCGGCCGGTGCGCGTCGGCCGGGCCACCAGGGCCGGCGCGGCCGTGGGGTGGCGGGAGTAGCCGTCGTGGTCCTTTCCACCGGTGCGGTGCCGTTCAGGTTGGCCAGGGTCAGGTGCCGGCGTGGCCGCTGCGCCGCCCGGAGGTCGTTGAACCATCGCACGAAGGTGCCGATGAAGATGCCGTCCGGGTCGTTGATGATGTAGATGCCGGTCAGTTCGACGGTGTCCTCGCGGGGCCGCCCGTCGACGTGCTGGTGCATCTGCCAGATCAGCCGGCCACCGTACTTTCCGTCTGCGGCGTTCTGGACGAGCACGAAACACGTCGGGTATTTGCCGAGCACCGCTTCCAGCACGGCTTCTTTGCCCTGTTGGCCGGCCTTGACGATTTCCCGATAATGCGCCAGGTAGTTCTCCGCCACGAGCTCCGAGATCGATTCGTCGGGGTGGCGCTCCAGCCGGTTCATGTCGAAGTGCGACAGCTGCACGATGCGGTGGTAGGTGACCTTTCCGAGCTTCCGATTGAGTGATTCGAGGTAGCGCAGGCTGTGATCTTTGACGTGAACGTCGCCCGGTTGGACGCCGACTTCCACGAATGAGTTGACAGCGTAAATGCGGGAGTCGCCGTCCTCCTTTGCCGACTCGATGACCATCCGTGCGGCCGCGTAGAGGGCCCGCGCCTTCTCGTCGCGCTCCGGCGAGTGCTGGCCGGGGTCCAGCGGATAGTACTGAATGGAGAGCCCGGCACGTCGGGTCAGCTCCTCGACGCTGCCGCGCAGCGAGGCGAGGATGGCGATCGCCACGATGAGGATGAAGATGAGCACCACGGTGAGCCACGTCGATTGAGTGGTGGCTTTGTCGGCGACGTTCTGACCCAGTTGTCCGACCAGCGCCTGACCGAGCACCGCGAGCGTGAACGCGATCCCCGCGCCGAGGACGGCGACGAGTGGACTCTTTCGGAAGAACAGCCAGGTCCTACGCATCAGCCCACCCGTCCTGGAGTTGTTTTCTAGGCGTGGCGCCGACAGAGCCGCCCGCCTTCGCATTTCGATGTTTGCATGCCGATCAAAGCATCGAGAATGACAAAAATCTGACAGCCGTTGCTCGCTGGGCCGCCTTAACTCAGCGGGCGTTGGGCGAGCAGCTCGTCAATCCACCGGATGGCTTCTCGCTGCCTGCTGAGCAGGTGCTGGCGTGCGGTGGCCAACTCCGGGTCGCCACCGGCCACCGCGAGGTGTTCGTCCAGGATCACCACCCACCGGCGGCTGAGTTCCTCGGCGTACCGCGCCTGCTGTAGGTGCTCTTCAAGGCGACATTCGAGGCTGACCAGGCGATCGATCTGTGGCTGAACCGCCCGTCTGATGGGCTCGTCGAGCCGGACGGCGACGTCCGGCGTGCAGCTGACCTCAAGGTCACCTCGCTGGTAGCACCACGGGCTCTGCGTGGCGAGCGCCTGCTGTAGGTGTATCTCCAGGTCCGCCGCGCGATGTGGGGCCAACTCCCGGGCGGCGTCGGCGGCGAGCCGGGTCAGCCGCTGGACCGCCTGCGGCATGAAGTAGTCGGCGTACCAGGTCAGCACCTCGGCACGCAGGCTGACCGTCGACGACCAGGCGAACGTCGCGCGGATGTGGAAGGAGTACACGTAACCCTGGGCGGGCACCACGATCTGCCGGGGAGCGGTGCGCTGCTCGATGAGCGGGCCGGACGGCGTCGCGGGGGCGCCCAGTCCGACGGGCTCCTCGTCCTGGAGGGCCGCGACCAGTCGATCCCAGTTTCGCGCCCACCACCGCCAGCCGCGGGCACTCGCGCCCCGGGTGGCGGTGAGGCTGCGGATTGCCCAGTGCGGCCGCGCCTCCGCCGGTCTCGGCCGGCCGTCGGAGGTGTCGGCCATGCCACCCCTCCCTGGTCACGGATTCGCGTCCCACGCTAACAACGGGTAACCGATCTGATCGTCGCCACGCCGACACGACGCCGCACCGAAGCGGACACGTCACCTCGGGTTTGCCGACGAGGGGTGTTGTCGCCGCCCGGCAGCGGTGAGACTGGTCCCGATCCGACAATCACGCGGATCGATGGATTGGATGGTCTGGAGGCAGCCTGTGTCCACCCTCGTGTCCCCGCTGGCCACGCTCGGCGCGATCCGCCGGCGTACCACCAGCCTCGTTCTGCTCCTCGCCATGGTCGCCGCCGCGCTGGTCGGCCCGTCCGTGGTCGCCCCCCGGTTGACCGACCCGGCCTCGGCGGCGGTCTACAGCTCCTGCACCATGAGCCGCTGCGCGGACGCCCGTACTGCCCGCTCGGGCTGGTCCGCCAAGGGTTTCCCGACCAGTCGCGGCTGGTACTCCTGGAGCGGTGGGAAGTCAAACTTCGCCGGCGGCCAGTTCTACAACTACGAGGGTCAACTGCCCACCAACGCCACCTACCACGAGTACGACGTCTACCCGCGTACCCAGGGCGCCGCCCGGGACGCGTACCGGATCGTGGTGAACCGCAGCACCGGCGTGACCTGGTTCTCGCCCAACCACTACACCGACTTCTACCGGCTCTGACCGACAGTGGACCGACCGGTCGGACGCGGCCTCGCGTCCGACCGGCCCAGCGGTTTCGATGCCTGACCACCGGGAGGCACGTGATGGCCGACGAGGACGACGGGCGGTGGCCCGACTGGTTGACCGTGTGCGGCGACGACGCGCCACACGCGCGGGGCGCGGTGGTGCTGGACGGTGCGGCGACCCGGACCCGGCCGGGGCTCTTCGCCGCGATGGCCGAGGCACTGGCCCTGCCGGCCCACCTGGGGAACACCTGGGACGCCCTCGCCGACGCTCTGCGGGACCGACTGGACGCCGGTCCGCTCACCCTGCTGGTCGGCGACGCCGGTCAGTTGCTGGTCGACGAGCCGGCGGGTCAGTACGCTCTGCTGCTCACCGTGCTCGGCGACCTCGCCACGACCGCACCGCACCCGTTGCGCGTCGTCCTCCACGAAGTTCCGCCCGCCTGACCACGTTCCGGGCCTGCGGTGAACCGGCTGCCGGCCGTAGGACCGGCCCCACGACCCACACCCCCGACATCCGTCCTTTGCTCTGCACCCGCGGGCGCGCCACTCACGGTCTGTAGCTGGTGCATGGGCGGGTGCAGAGCAAAGGATGCGCATGAGGCAGGTGAGGTGAGGGAGCGAGGCGCGCTGGGGTGGGGCGCGGTGGGGCCGGTCAGTGTGTTGCGGGTGGGATGCTCTGCTCGTACTGGAAGACGTTGTGCGGGTCGTACTTCGCCTTGATCTTGCGCAGTCGGGGGAAGTTGTGCCCCCAGTAGGCCTTTTCCCACTCGGCCATGCCGATGTTCGGCACGTTGACGTAGGCGCCGTCCACATAGGGGCGCAGCGCCTGGCTGAACTCGGCGATCCAGGTCTGGGCGATCGGGGTGACGGCGTCGTCGCTGTCGGGTTCGCCGCGGGTTCCCCAGCCGACGCCGGGCTCGCCGTAGAAGAGCGCGTCGCGGTGTGGGAAGGCCGCGCCACCGAACGGCTCCTGCCGTTGTGCCCCGCGGCCGAAGGCCTGGGTGAAGTAGTTGCTGTCGGGCGAGGGGGCCTTCTCCATGAACGCCTTGACTATGCTGACCGCCTTCTCCGGGAACGGTTCCCGGGTGAACTGGGAGAAGAACTTCCACTTTCCGGGCTCGTCCTCGTTCGGGATCTGGAAGCCGGCGTAGACGTCATCCCAGCCGCCGGTCTGGGCGGTGACCGTGGGGTTGCCGATCGACAGGATCGGCGCCAGCAGCTTCCTGGCCTCCGCCTCGGAGCCCTCCGCGAGCACCGCGAACAACAGGATCTCATCCGGGTGGACCTCGACCTGGGTGCCGAGCCGGGGGTCGGTGAAGGGTGCGAGGCGTTGCCAGGCGTCGAAGACCTCGTGCAGGTCGCCGAGACCGGGCCAGGTCACCTGCAGGTAGGCGACGCTGCTGAGCGGAGCGACCTTGTAGGTCAGGGAGGTGACGATCCCGAAGTTGCCGTTGCCCGCGCCGCGCAGCGCCCAGAGCAGGTCCGAGTGGTTCCACGGGTCCACCTCGAGCACCTTCGCCCCGTCGGCGCCCGCCGCCACGACGATCTCCACGCCGATCAGATTGTCGCAGGCCATCCCGAGGTAGCGGGTGAGGAAGCCGAAGCCGCCGCCGAGGGTGGCCCCGGAGAGGCCCACGGTCCCCTCCGTACCGGTCGTCGCAGCCAGGTCGTACTCCCCGAGGGCGGCCACCGCCTCCGACTGGTTGAGCCCCGCCCCGAGCTTTGCCGTGCGGCTGGCGGTGTCGATGTGGACGTCCTTGAGCTCACTGACGTCGATCACGATGCCGTTGTCGACGTTCGACCAGCCTTCCAGGTTGTGCCGGCCACTGCGTACCCGCAGCGCGACGTCGTGCTGCCGCGCCCAGGTGAGCGCGTTGACCACGTCCTGGGTCTCCTGCGCGAAGACGATGACCAGCGGATAGTGCACGAACAGCTCGTCCCAGCCGAGGCTGGCTTCCGGGTAGTCGGGGCTCTGCGGGCGGACGATACGCCCGGTCAGCTGTGCCGGGGGGTACTTGGTGTCGGCGGCCCAGCCAGGACCGTCGTCCGCGAGCGCCGAGCTGCCGGCGATCATGCTCGGGATAGCGACCGCTCCAGCACCGACGGCCGTGGCCCTGAGCAGGTCGCGACGGGAAAGGTCGCGCATGGTCCGAGTCCTCTCGATTGGTGGCACGCCCGAAAGATGAACCTGAGAGGGCGTTTACCTCTCATCTGGCGCAAACCAACCGTAATGCCCGAGTTGACCGACAGACCTGAGCTTGATCTTTAACCTGTGCGGCGTGGCCGGGAATTGACAGTCTTCGTCTTCTTTGTGGCCGATGTTTTGGCGTTCGTGGTGGTCGCGATGTGGACGTCGTATCGCGGGGTGGGGTGGGTGTTGCGGCGGCCGGGTGGTCGCCCCGGGCCTGGCCGGGCGGGTTTGGGTGCACCGGCCGGGCAGGTCGCCTTCGCGCGGAGGTGCCGAAACCCTCGGCGGACGCGGGCGGGTGACAGACGCTGCGGTGGTGCGGGTTGCTCCCAGGGGCGGCGCAGGTCGGCGGCGAGGGCGCGGGCCAGACGGAGCTGGGTGTAGGCGGCGAGGATCAGCCAGGTCCATAGGTCGGCGGCTTGCGGGGTGCGGATCTTCGGGCAGGTCCAGCCGAGGGTCTGTTTGAACAGGCGGAACGTGTGTTCGATGTCGAAGCGGCGTAGGAACGTCTGCCAGAGCAGGTTCACGTCATCCGAGGTGGCGTCGACGCCGGACCACCACAACCACACCGGCTTCGGTGTCGCGCCGCTGGGTAGGTGGTCGACTTCCAGGCGGATGACGGTCCCCTCGATGACCGGCAGTACTTTAGCCGCGGCGGTCCAGGCGGATCGGTGGGTCAACCGAGGGTGCAACCGATCCCAGGCGCGGGCCCACGCCGTGCCGTAGAGACGGGTGTCGGTGACCGTGGCCGCGTCGGGCTCACCCCAGGTGGCGGGATCACCGAAGACGAACTCGCCGCCGTGGCGGGGCGGACGGCCGACCGTTCCCGGTCGCCGGGGAGGCGCTGCCCGGCGGAGTACCCGGTCTGAGCGCATCCGCGCGAGGACCTGCACGGGCAGGTCACGCAGGAGGAAAGCCAGTCGAGGTGCGTCGTAGCCGGCGTCGGCCACGACCAGAATGTCCAGATCCCCGAGCCGCCACTGTCCGGCCGCGATCAGCCGCCCCACGATGTCTCGCAGCTGCCCGGCGGTGACCATGGCCGCGTCATCACCAGGCGCCAGCCGCACCGCGTCCAACGGCGCGGTCCACGAACTACGGCCCGACTCCAGGGCCACGACCATCGAATACGGCCAGCCCGGGATCATGATGGTCTGATCCTTTCCGCGTCCGTAGGTGTGACACAGGATCCGCTGCGGTGAGGTGTGCGCGTCCGGCCGCAGCCAGCAGGTGATGTCGACCGCCAGGACGAGACGGCCGTCGGCTGCCCGGGGCAGCGGCACCCCGGCGAGAGCAGTGCGCAACCGGTCAATGTCCAACTTCCCGCAGGCGAGGGCGTCATACAACGCCCCGTGACCCCGGCGGTGCTCACCCACCAGCGACAACTCCACCAACGACCGGACCGGCCCATCGGCGCACAACACCGCGTCGGTCAGGTCGAACAACGCGTCAGCCCGAGCGGTCAAGCAGTCGTAGAACTCCCGCCGGAACCGGTCCAGGTCCCCGACGGCATCAGCCGGACCACGGTCATGCACACTGGTCACCAGAACAGCCCTTGGTTATTGATGTTCTTCCCTAGACAAGAAGATCATCAACCAAGGGCTGTTTCCGTGATCGTTCGGGGTCCCCGCGGGACCTCAGAGGGTTAAAGATCAAGCTGAGAACTTGTCACGGAACCCGGTCGGGTGATCCGAGGACGGGTCAGTTCGGGGCGGGCTGATCGAGGATGGCGCTGAAGCGCTCCTCGGCGAGGTCCAGTTGGCCGAAGATGTGCCGCTTCACCGCCGGTGACAGCGGGGTGTCCGGCCGGCCGATCAGGTCCCGGAAGAGCGGCACCAGCGGCCGGTACTTGCGGGCGGACGAAATCACCTTCGGCCCGACCGTGTGGATCACGCCCACGCCGTTGTCGGTGAAGTCCGACACCTTGATCACCCGAGCCCAGGGCTCCCGGTCCAGGCTGATCGCCAGGTGCTCCCGGTACTGGACGTTGCGGTCCCGCTCGGGGTCGTACACCGGGTTGGTGACCGCGGCGACCAGGGTGGCCACCCGTGGGCCGAACCGCGCGGCGAGCGCCGCGAGCGCGGCCCCGGTCGGGTCGGCGCCCGGGTCGCCGTCGACCAACTCGGCCGGGTGGTCCTCGACCGCGTCGTGCAGCAGGCCGGCGACGATCACGTCCACGTCGCGCACCTGGTAGTGGTGCATCAACCGGATCGCCACCCGCAGCAGGTGGTTGAGGTACGGCTCGCGGACACGTCGGTCGTCGCGGTGCAGGTCGGCGGCGAGGTCGAGCGCGGCGGTCAACCGGGCGCGGGCGTTGTCGTCGAACTGTTGGACCTCCAACCGGAAACGCTCCAGCAGGCCCGGTTCGCCGTGGATCTCGGTGATCGCGTGCATCGGCATGCTGCCCAGGTGCGGCGGGAAGTCCATGCGTCACTTATAGCCGATCTTCACCACATCGATGAGCCGCTACGTCGTAGACCCGACCCCCTACCCCGGTCGATCATGGAGTTGTGGTGGGGGACAAAGCACCTGTGCGATGCCAAACCGGGCACCACAACTCCATGATCGACGGGGCTCGACGGGGCTCGGCGGGGGCGGGACGGGGGCGAGCGAGGGCGCGACGGCGGCTGGGAGGTCAGACCGGGAGGCGGTTGGCGCCGGCGAGGGGGTCCACCAGGAGCGGGACCAGCGGCGCCGGCAGGGCGGGGTCACGGCGCAGGGTGGGCGTCCAGCCCGCGTCCGCGCCCAGGTCGGGGTCATGGGTCGCGTTGTACGCCGCCAGCAGGTCGACCGGTCGTGGCGCGCCGCCGCCGTGGCGGACCCACGAGCCTCGCTCGGTCAACGCGGTGCCACCCCAGTCGTAGAGCAGGTTCGCCGGGTCGACAGCCGAGTCCAGTGTGAAGAAGTTGTCCTGCGCGTGGATCGCCGACTGGACACCCACGCCGAGCGCGTACTGGAAGTCCGCCCCACCGAGTCGGTAGTGGTTGTTGTAGACGTCGACCTGACCGAAACGCACCCGGGGCAGCCGTTGCAGGACACCGTCGAAGAGGTTGTGGTGCAGGGTGACCTTCAGCCGGTCCACGTCCGGGCCGACGGTGTTGGACGAGCCGATCAGCAGCAGCTTGTCCCGGCCCGTGAAGCGGTTCCACGACGCGGTGACCAGGCTGGCGGTGTGGGTGACGTCCAGCGACCCGTCGTGAACCTGGTACGGCCGACCGAAGTACACCGGCTGGGCGCTGTCCGGGTTGTCGCCGTCGGTGAAGGTGTTGTGGTCCACCCAGACGTTCTCGCTGCGGCGTACCGAGATCTGGTCGTACTGGCTGTTCCAGTTGCCGGCTTCACCGTCGGTCGGTGACCAGGCGGGGAAGCAGTCGCGGGCGTCGACGAGGGTCAGATTGCGGACGATGACGTTCGACGCCCGGTCGATCATGAGGGTGAGGCCGGTCAGCCGGGCACCGCGCAACCCGACGATGGAGGTGTTCGGGCCGACGTTGATCTGGGTCTGGCGGGTCTGGTTGGCGACCGAGCGCACCCGAGCCTCCTCCAGCGGCCCGCTCGGTGGCACCCGTCCCCACACCGCCGGGTCGTACGCGGCCAGGTACGCGTCGAGCCGGTACGCCGGGTCGGCCAGGTCGGCGCAGCCCAGCGGGGTTCCGGCCGGTCCCTCGAAGCCGTCGATCGCCCCGTCGACGTAGATGAGCTTCGGGGTGGCGTCGGTGGCGTTGCTGGCGTTGTCACCGCCCAGCGCGGCGACCAGCTCCGCCCGGTTGCGGACCACCCGGGTCCGCTGCGGGCTGGCCGCCGAGCCGCCGACGGTGCCGGCGCCGTCGGCCGCCCAACCGTCGCCCGCGGGCAGCGTTTGACGCCCGAGGTGACGGGCCGACCAGGAGAGCCGGTCGGCGGACGGATGCTCCGGGCGTGCGGCGGCGGCCGGGGCGGCGCCGAGGAGGAGGGCGATCACTGTGACGCCGCCGAGGATTCTGCGCATCGGCTCTCTCCGTTCGCGGGTGGTGGGGGCCTGTCGGTCGTGCGTCTATCCCGCCAGCTCGGCGCGGTACGCGGCGGACGCCCACGGCACCGCCAGTTCGCTCGGCAACGCGCCCCGCTCGGCCGCCCGACGCAACACGTCGACGACGCCCCGCAGGTGGCGGACCCGCTCCCCGCCCGCGCCGAGGGTGGTCACCAGGTCGCCGTCGAGCAGTCGGGGCTCCGGTGCGGCGCGCAGGGCGTCCAGCAGCGCGGTGAACGGTGCGGTACGGGCCAGCGGTGCGATCAGCGGCACGCCCGCCGGGTCGACCCGGTGGGCGAGCAGGTTCTCCAGCAACCCCAGCCGCCCCGGCACCCGGCGGGTCACCACGTCCCCGGGCAGGCGCAGCCGGTCGGTCGGGTACTCCAGCACCGCCTGCCCCGACGTGCCGGTCACCACCACCTCGCCCGCCACGAACTCCTCGGCGGCCAGGGTCACCGCCACCAGCATCGGCGGCCCGGCGCGGAACTGGACGCGCAGCACGGCCGTCTCCTCCACCTCGATCGGCCGGACCCGGTAGCGCTCCACCTCGATCGCGGCCGGCCAGGGCATCGCCCCAGCCAGGGCCTCGGCGATCGCCAGGCACTGCATCACCGCGTGCGCGAACGGGTTGGCGAGTGCGCCGTCGAGCACCGGCCGGCCGTCCAGACTCCGTCGCCCGGCCCAGGGGGAGCGGGCGTAGTAGGCGTCCGGCCGTTGCCACGCGGCGATGGTGGAGATGCGGGTGACCGTGCCGAGTCGGCCGGCGGCCAGCGCGTCGGTCAACGCGGTGAGGGCCGCCGAGCCGAGCGCCTGGAAGCCGACCTGGGCCACCCGGCCAGCGGCGGTGAGGGCCCAGGTCAGCTCCTCGTGCTCGGCCAACGACAGCACCGGCGGCTTCTCCAGCAGCAGGTCCGCGCCGACCGCCAGGGCGTCGCGGGCGATCGCCAGGTGGGTGTGCGGCGGTGTGCAGATCACCACCACGTCCGGCCGGGTGGCGACGAGCATCGCCCGGTGGTCGGTGAACACCGCCACGCCGGGCGGCACCGGGGCGTCCGGGTCGTCCTCCACCGGCCGGACGTCAACCAGGGCGACCAGGCGCAGCCGCCCGGCGGCGTGCAGGGGCGCGATGACCCGCCGATGCCAGCGCCCGTGCCCGTTCGCCCCGATCACCGCCACCGTGGGCGGCGGGGTGGCCCCGCTCACCGCCGACCGGCCGGTGTCGGCCCGGTCACCGGGCGCCCGCCAGGGTGGCTTCGACACCGTGCCGTTCCAACGCGGTCAGCCAACCGATCACATCGGCGCGGACCTCCTCGTCCTCGGCGACCTCCACCGGAATGACCTCCCGCAGCGCGAAGACCGCGTCGACGGCGCCCGCAGGGCTCTGCGCCCCCTCGTCCAGCGCGGCCCGGATCGGCCCCGCCAGGGGGTCCTGGAACGGCAACGGCCGGCCGTCGTCGGCGTACCCCAGCGCGAAGCGCAACCAGGACGCCACGACCAGCGCACCCCAGCGCGCGGACCGCCCGGCCGCGCGCAGGTCGGCGATGGTGTGCAGGACGCGCTGCGGCAGCTTCTGCGAGCCGTCAATCGCCACCTGCAGGGTGCGGTGGTGGATCGCCGGGTTACCGAACCGGGCGAGGGCCTGTTCGCCGTAGTCGACCACCCGGACCCCGTCCGGTGGGGTGAAACTGGCCGCCACGTCCTCGGCGATCAGCCGGCGCAGCACGTCGCGCAGGTGCGGAATCTCCAGCGCCTCGGCGATCGTCTCCCGACCGGCCAACGCCCCGAGGTACGCGATGGCCGAGTGCACGCCGTTGAGGGTGCGCAGCTTCAACCGCTCCCACGGGCCGGCGTCGTCGGTGAGCACCGCCCCGGCGTGCTCCCACCCCGGCCGTCCGCCGGGGAAGTCGTCCTCGATCACCCACTGCGCGTACGGCTCGGCGGCCACCACGGCCAGGTCGGTCACCCCGAGCGCCCGGCGGGCCGCCTCGATCGTCTCCGGGGTGCTGGCCGGCACGATCCGGTCCACCATGGTGCCCGGGCAGGTGACGTTGCCGGCCACCCACTCGACCAGCCCGGCGGGCACGCCGCCGGCGCGGCCGACCGCCTGGTCGAGCATGCCGCGCAGTCGTCGACCGTTCGCCGGCAGGTTGTCGCAGCTCACCAGGGCCACCGGCCCGGCGTCCGCGGCGGCCCGGGCGGCCAGCCCGCGCAGCAGCAATCCCGGCACCGTGCGCGGCGGGGCCCCGCCGGCCAGGTCCGCGGCGAGCGCCGCGTCCGGGCACAGCTGACCGGTCACCGGGTCGAGTTGGTACGCCTTCTCGGTGACGGTCAGGGTCACCACCCGGACCGCCGGGTCGGCGAGCAGCGCCACCACGGCGTCCGGGTCGCGGGGGGCGTGTCGTACGCCGCTCAGCGCACCCACCACCCGGGTGGTGCTGCCGGCGGCGGAGAGCGTGCTGACGCTGAACAGGTTGTCCTGCGCGGCGAGCGCCTCGACCACGGCGGTGCTGCGCGGGGCGACGCCCACGATGCCCCAGTCACCGCCGGCCGCGCCGACCGCCGCCTCGGTGAAGACGGCCTGGTGCGCCCGGTGGAACGCGCCCAGCCCCAGGTGCACGACGCCCGTCGGCACCGTACCCGGCCGGATCAGGGGGCGGGCCTCGGCGGGCAGCCGGCGCAGCATGCCCAGGCCGAGCCGGGACGCGCCGACGGTCACCGCCATGCCGGGCCGTCCGGGAAGCGGAACTGCGCGATCGACGCGGGTTTCATGGTGGCGCTGTAACCGGGCCGCTCGGGCAGCAGGTAGCGGCCACCGCGGGTCCGTACCGGATCGACGAAGTGTTCGTGCAGGTGGTCGACGTACTCGATCATCCGGCCCTCCAGGCCGGTGCCCACCCGCAGGTAGTCGAAGATCGCCAGGTGCTGGACGTACTCGCAGAGGCCCACGCCGCCGGCGTGCGGGCAGACCGGCACGCCGAACTTCGCCGCGAGCAGCAGCTCGGCCAGGACCTCGTTGACGCCACCGACCCGGGCGGCGTCGACCTGCATCACCCCGATCGCCTCGGCCTGGAGCAGCTGTTTGAAGACCACCCGGTTGGCGGCCACCTCACCGGTGGCCACCCGACAGCGGCCGGCGGTCAACTCGGTCACCGCGCGGGCGATCCGGGCGTGCCCGAGGATGTCGTCGGCGTGGGTGGGCTCCTCGATCCAGTACGGGTTCACCTCGGCCAGCGCCGCCATCGCGGTGATCGCCTCGTCGACGTCCCAGACCTGGTTGGCGTCCATCATCAACAGCGCGTCCGGGCCGATCTCCTCCCGGATGATCCGCGCCCGCCGCAGGTCGTCGGCGAGCGGGCCGCCGACCTTCATCTTCATCGCCCGCCAGCCGTCGGCGTACGCCTGCCGGGTCAACGCCCGCACCTTGTCGTCGGGGTAGCCGAGCCACCCGACCGAGGTGGTGTACGACGGGAAGCCGTCACGGTCGAGGGTGGCGAGACGGTCGGCCAGCCCGTCGCGTCCCTTGTCGAGGATGGCCGCCGCCTCGTCCGGGGTGAGCGCGTCGGTGATGTGCCGGAAGTCGACGCTGGCCACGAGGTCGTCGGTGGGCAGTTCGGCGAGGAAACGCCACATCGGCTTGCCGGCCACTGTGGCCCGCAGGTCCCACACCGCGTTGACCAGCGCGCCAGTCGCCATGTGGATGACGCCCTTCTCCGGGCCCAGCCAGCGCAGCTGCACGTCGGCGCTGAGCGAGCGCCAGAACGCCACCGGCTCGGCCGCGATCTCCTCGATGGTGCGCCCCCGCACGTGGTGGGCCAGGGCCCGCACCGCCGCGCAGGTGATCTCGTTGCCCCGGCCGTTGGTGAAGGTGAACCCGGCGCCCCTCGGGCCGGCGTCGGTGCCCAACTCCACGTACGTCGCCGAGTAGTCACCCCGGTTGATCGCGTCGGAGCCGTCGCCCCGGGCTGCGGTGGGGAACCGCACGTCGTGCACCTCGACCGAGGTGATCCGCACCGTCATCGAGTCTGTCCCTTTCCGAAGTTGAAGACCCGCTTGGGCAGCCGGTACGCCAGGTCGACGATGGTCTCGGCGGCCTCGTCCATCGGCAGCCGGTGCTCGGCGACGAGGCGGGCCAGGAAGCCGGCGTCCACCCGGCGGGCCACGTCGTGGCGTACCGGGATGGAGCAGAACGCCCGGGTGTCGTCGACGAACCCGGCGGTGTTGTAGAAGCCGGCGCTCTCGGTGACCGCCTCCCGGAACCGGCGCAGCACCTCCGGGGAGTCCAGGAACCACCAGGGCGCGCCGAGCAGCAGCGCGGCGTACCCGCCCGCGAGGGGGGCCAGCTCACGGGTGAAGGTGTCCTCGTCGAGGGTGTAGAGCACCACTGTCAGTCGGGGGTCGTTGCCGTAGCGCTGAAGCAGCGGGGCGAGCGCGTGCACGTACTCGGTGGCCTGGGGGATGTCACCACCGACGTCGCGGCCGTGCCGGGCGTGCAACCACCGGTTGTGGTTGCGGACCGCGCCGGGGTGCAGCTGCATGACCAGGCCGTCGTCGAGCGACATCCGGGCGAACTCCACGAGCATGTGCGCCCGGAACGCCTCCGCGTCGGCGGCGTCGGCCTCGCCGCGCCGGCCCCGGTCGTAGAGCCGTTCGGCCTCGGCCGGGGTCAGGTCCAGGGTGCGCGCGGTGGGGTGGCCGTGGTCGGAGGAGGTCGCGCCGGCGGCGATGAACGCGGCGCGTCGGGCCCGCAGCGCGGCCAGGTAACCGGCGTACGTGCCGGTGTCCTCGCCGGCCCGGTCGCCGAGCCGGTCCACATTCGTCGACCAGCCCTCGAACTCCATGTCCACCACGTCGTCCGGTCGGAATGTGGTGACCACCCGGCCGCCCGGCCCGCCCCACCCGTCGGCGGCGAGTTTGGCGTGCTGCGCGAGGTCGTCCAGTGGCGACTCGGTGGTCGCGAGGACCTCGATGCCGAACCGTTCGAACAGCGCCCGGGGCCGGAAGTCCGGCTCGGCGAGCCGCGCCGCGATCTCGTCGTAGACGGCGTCGGCGGTGGCCGGGCGAAGCGGGGTGTGCACCCCGAACACGGTGCGGAAGGTCTGCTCCAGCCACAGCCGCGACGGGGTGCCCCGGAACAGGTGCCAGTGCGCCGCGAAGCGCCGCCAGATCACCCGACCGTCGGTCTCCACCGGGCTGCCGTCGCGGGTGGGCACCCCCAGGTCCGCCGGGGGTACGCCCTGACTGAGCAGCATCCGGGTCAGGTAGTGGTCGGGCACGATGAGCAGCTGCGCCGGGTCCGGGAAGGGGCGGTCCTCGGCGAGCAGGGCCGGGTCGACGTGCCCGTGCGGCGAGATGATGGGTTGCTCCGCCGCGAGGGCGTACAGGTCCCGGGCCAGCGCGCGCTGGCCCGGTTCGGGGGGCAGGAGCAGGTCGGTGTGGTCGAACGTGGGCACGGGGTGCGGCTCCTCGTCGTGTCAGCGGGGGGTGAGCAGGTCGGCGACGCGGACGGGTTGACCGGTCTCGAAGGACCGGTTGGCGGCCAGGCCGGTGAGCAGGGCCAACGCGCCGTCGTCGGCGGTCGCGGCGCGGTCCAACGGGTCGGGTTGACCGCCGAGGAGCACCCCGGTCATCCGGGCGTCCGCGCCGCCGTGCCCGTGCCGACTACGACCCTGCACCGGGATCTGCCGGGGCGGGGCCCAGAACGGGCGCAGGGTCAGCGTCGCACTCCCGCCCTCGGGCGGCGACTCGGTGCCGTGCAGGGCGGCACCCTTGACCGCGCCGGCGGTGCCCCGGTCGACGAAGTCGTTCTCGGCCACGTCCAGCTCCAGTCGACCCCGGCTGCCGTTGACCATCACCCGGTAGCCCTCCCACGGCGCGTACGCGGTGAGGTGGTAGGTCATGGTCGCGCCGGTGGAGTAGCGGGCCAGCACCGCCATGTCGTCCTCGATGCTCACCCCGGGCGCGAAGACGTTGCGGTCGCGCTGGTAGCCGTCCTCGGCCTCGGCGTCGAGGTACAGCTCGCGCAGCCGGGGGTGCGCGTCCAGCCGCAACGCGAACGGGTCGTCCGCGGCGGCGGGGGAGCCGTACGCCCGCTCGTAGTCACGGGCGTAGCCGTGCCGGCGACCGTCCGCGCCGTAGAAGAAGAGCCGGCCGGCCGCGTACACCTCGACGGGGGTGGCGGCCAGCCACCAGTTGACCAGGTCGAAGTGGTGGCTGGCCTTGTGCACCATCAGCCCGCCCGAGGTGGCCTTGTCGCGGTGCCAGCGGCGGAAGTAGTCGGCGCCGTGGCGGACGTCGAGCAGCCACTCGAAGTGCACCGACCCGATCTCGCCGACCGCGCCGTCGGCGAGCAGCCGGCGGACCTGTTCGTGCAGCGGGTTGTAGCGGTAGTTGAAGGCGACCGTGACCCGACCGCCGGTCTCGGTCACCGTGTCCAGGATCCGCCGGCAGCGCGCCGCGTCCACGGTCATCGGCTTCTCGGTGACGACCTGCCGGCCGGCGCGCAGCGCGGCCACCACGTACTCGTCGTGGGTGACGTCCACGCTGGTGACCAGGACGACGTCGACGCGCTCGGAGTCGAGCATGGCGGTGAAGTCACTGGCCGGGTACGTGGGCACCCGGCGGTGCCCCAGCTCGCCCAACCAGCGGTTGTGCGCGTCCATCCGGGCCTGGTTGATGTCGGCGAAGGCGACCAGTTCGGTGGTGTCGGCGTGGTCGAGCACCAGCGCCCGGACGAACATCTCCGCCCGCGCGCCGGTGCCCACGACGGCGTAGCGGACCCGTCCGGCGGCTCTCGATGACATGCGGTCGCCTCCCGTGGCGCTGCAAAGGTTTGCAATGAAGTAATCACGATCGATCCGATCGCGTCAACGACGGCGGCGGGATCGGCGTCATATGTCAGTTTTCGTGGGGTAGCAGATCACCAAGTGGAGCATGGGTGCCGCAAAACCGTAACCATTGGCCGTTGACACTGGCGCAACCGTTTGCATTAATGGGCCACACCCACGTGACCGCCACCACATCGGACGAAGGGGCCGCCGTGCCAGTCACCATCCGGGACGTCGCCCGGGCGTCCGGTGTGCACATCTCCACCGTGTCCCGCACCTTCTCCGCCCCGCACCTGGTCAACCCGGAGACCCGGGTCCGGGTGCTGGCGTGCGCGGAGGACCTGGGCTACCGGCCGAACCGCGCCGCCCGGGCCCTGATCACCGGGCGCACGCACAACATCGGGCTGATCATCGCGGACATCGCGAACCCGTTCTTCCCACCGCTGATCAAGGCGGCGGAGAGTCAGGCCCGGCACCGCGACTACCACGTCTTCGTGGCCGACACCAACGAGGACCCGACCGCCGAGGAAGAGCTGGTCCACGCGCTGGCGAAACAGGTGGACGGGGTGCTGCTGTGCAGCCCCCGGATGAGCAACAGCCTGATCGAACAGCTCAGCCGCGAGGTGCCACTGGTCGTGGTGAACCGCCAGGTGACCGGCCTGCCCTGCGTCCTGATGGACGTCGGGCAGGGCGCCCGCTCGGCGATCGAGCACCTGGTCGGCCTGGGACACCGCAGCATCGCGCTGCTCGGTGGCCCCCGCAGCTCGTGGACCAACCGGGAGATGCGCCGTGCCGCCGGCGCGGCCGCCCGGGCCGGCGGCGCGGAGCTGACCGTGCTCGGCCCCAACGCGCCCACCGAGGTCGGCGGCTCCGCCATCGCCGAGCAGGTGCGACGCAGCGGCGTGTCGGCGGTGCTCGCCTACAACGACCTGATGGCGATCGGCCTGATCGAAGGACTGGACGCGCTCGGGGTCCGGGTGCCGCAGGAGGTGAGCGTCGTCGGGGTCGACGACATCACCCTGAGCCGGCTCACCCGCCCCAAACTGACGACGGTGGCCACACCCACCGGGGCCGCCGGCCGGACGGCCGTCGACATGCTGCTGCAACAGGACATCGAGTCACCGCGCGGTGCGCGGGGGTCCGGTGCCGGCACGGCGCTCGGCGTCCGTCGTACCACCGCACAGGTAATGCTCCAGACCGACCTGGTCATCCGCGACTCGACCGGCCCGGGCCCGTACGCCCGACCGGCACGTCCCCCGGCCGCACCACATGGCCCGGACCCGCATTGCCCTGCGGGCCCGGGCATCCCGACCGCGGCCACCGGTGACGCCGTCGCCTCCTAATGCCGAGGAGTGAGCGCACATGCACCCCGCAACGCCCCCCACCACTGACGCGCCCGACGGGCGCGCCCACCGTACCCCGCTGCCTCGGCGGCGCCTCCTGCGTGGCCTGCTCGCCGTGACGGTCGCCGCACCGCTGATGTTCGGCGCCGCCGCCTGCGGAGACGACGGCACGGCCGCCGATCCGAACGCGCCGGTCAAGCTGTCCATCTTCTGGTGGGGCGGTGACGCCCGGGCCAAGCTGACCGAGGACGCGCTGGCCCTCTACACCAAGAAGCACCCCAACGTGACCTTCGAGAAGACCTGGCAGGCCAACCAGGGCTACTTCGACAAGCTGGCCACGCTCACCGCCGGCGGCAACCCCCCGGACCTGTTCCAGATCGACGACAACTACCTGGCCGAGTACGCGGCCCGCAACACCACGCTCGACCTCACCTCGTACCAGGAGTCCGGGAAGCTGGACACCTCCAAGTTCCCCAAGAGCCTCTGGCAGTACGGCGTGGTCGACGGCAAGCTCGCCGGCCTGGCCGCCGGGGAGAACACCCAGGGCCTGGTCTACAACAAGACGTTGCTGACCAAGCACAACCTGCCCGAGCCGACCACCGGGATGAGCTGGGAGGAGCACATCGCCTGGGCCGAGCAGGTCACCGCGAAGACCAAGGTGCCCGGCACCCAGGACCCGAGCGCCGACTACAAGGCGCTCTGGGTCTGGCTGCGCCAACAGGGCAAGGACCTCTACCGGGGCAAGGAGTTGGGCTTCACCGCCGAGGACGTGACCAGGTGGTTCGAGCTGTGGAAGGGCGCCCGGGACCGCAAGGCCACCCCGACCGCCGACGTCATCCACGAGGGCAACTCCAGCGACGTCACCAAGCAACTGGTGGTCACCGGCAAGTCGGCGACCTCCTGGGTCTGGGCCAACCAGATGCCGGACCTGAAGAAGAACACCAAGGACGAGCTGGGTGTGATCGCCTACCCCGGTGACCCCAGCGCGCAGTGGGCCCGGGCCTCGATGTACTGGTCGGTCTTCAAGGGCAGCAAGCACAAGGACGTCGCGGTCGACGTGATCAACTTCCTGAACAACGACGTGGAGGCGGTCAAGCTGCTCGGCACCGACCGCGGCCTCCCGTCCAACCTGGACCTACGCCGCGTGGTCAGCGACGACACCACCGACCCGGCCATGAAGCAGTCGATCGCCGTCGAGGCGGAGCTGACCCAGAAGTTCGGCGAGTCGCCGCAGGTGCCGATCAAGGGGCACAGCAAGGTGAAGTCCGAGCTGATCAAGGCCGCCGAGAACGCGCAGTACGGTCGCGCCACCCCCGCCGAGGCCGCCACCCAGTTCGTCGAGGCGTGCACGTCCGCCATCGCCTGACCGCCGCGCGAGGCGAGGAGAGGAGCTGTTCGTGGCGTTGACCACGGCGCCCGACCCGACCCGACGCGGCCCCGGATCAGCCCGGGCCCACGCCTCTCGGCGTGGGCCCGGACGCTTCCGGCACAGCGAAGGTCTGGCGGGGTACGTCTTCCTGTCGCCGTGGCTCATCGGCCTGATGGGTGTCACGGCGGTCCCCATGCTGCTGTCGCTCTACCTGAGCTTCACCAACTACGACATCCTCACCCCGTTCTCCGAGGTCCAGTGGGTGGGGCTGGCCAACTACGAACGGATGTTCACCGCCGACCCGTCGTACTGGCACGCGGTGCGGGTGACAGTGACCTTCGCGCTGATCGCCGTACCGCTGAAGCTGGCCGCGGCGCTCGGCGTGGCGCTGCTGCTCAACCGCGCCTGGCGTGGCGTCGGGCTGTTCCGCGGGCTGTTCTACCTGCCGTCCCTGCTCGGTGGCAGCGTCGCGCTGGCCATCGTCTGGGTCAACATGTTCAACCGCGACGGCGCGTTCAACTCGCTGCTGAGTCTCTTCGGCATCACCGGCAAACCATGGGTCAACGACCCGGACTGGGCCCTGGAGACGCTGATGGTGCTGGCCATCTGGCAGTTCGGCGCACCGATGGTGATCTTCCTGGCCGGGCTCAAGCAGGTGCCCACCGAGCTGTACGAGGCCGCGTCGGTCGACGGGGCCGGCCGCCTGCGCCAGTTCCGCAACGTCACCCTGCCGATGCTCTCCCCGGTCATCTTCTTCAACCTGGTGCTGGAGACCATCAACGGCTTCCAGGGCTTCACCGCCGCGTTCGTGCTCAGCAACGGCACCGGCGGCCCGGTCGACTCCACCCTGATGTACACGCTGAACCTCTACATCACCGGCTTCACCGACCTCGAGATGGGCTACGCCTCGGCGATGGCCTGGGTGTTCCTGCTCGCCATCGCGGTCATCACCGCGGTCTTCTTCAGCACCGGACGGTTCTGGGTGCACTACTCCGACGGGGAGGAGCGGTGATGGTGACGGTGACCCCGACGGCCGACGCGCCGACCGCAGCGCCGCCGACCGCGCGCCGACGGCCCAGCGGACGGCCCGTGCTGCGGCTGCTGATCCTGGTGGCGATCGTCGCCGTGGTGCTCTACCCGCTGATCTGGATGGTGGGCACCTCGCTGAAGTCCCAGGAGGAGATCGTCAACAACGTCGGGCTGCTGCCCGAGCGGTTCACCCCGGGCAACTACACCGCCGGCTGGTCCAACTTCGACGTCGGCTTCGGCCGGTTCTTCCTCAACAGCGCGATGGTCAGCCTGCTCACCGTCGTCGGCAACGGGCTCTCCTGCCTGCTGGCCGCGTACGCCTTCGCCCGGTTGCGGTTCCGGCTGCGCGGCATGTGGTTCGCCGTCATGATCGGCACGCTGCTGCTGCCCCAGCACGTCCTGATCGTGCCGCAGTACATCCTGTTCCGCACGCTCGGGCTGGTCGGCGGCGACTGGCCCTACCTGCCGCTGCTCATCCCGCAGTTCCTGGCCACCGAGGCGTTCTTCGTCTTCCTCATGGTGCAGTTCATGCGCGGCGTCCCCCGGGAACTGGACGAGGCGGCCCGCATCGACGGCGCCGGCCCGTTCGGCATCTTCCGGCACATCATCCTGCCGCTGAGCCGCCCCGCGCTGGTCACCACGGCGATCTTCTCGTTCATCTGGACCTGGAACGACTTCTTCCGCCAACTGGTCTTCCTGTCCCAACTGGAGGACTACACCGTGCCGGTCGCGTTGACCCTGTTCATCGACTCCACCAGCCAGAGCGCGGTCGGACCGATGTTCGCCATGTCGGTGCTGTCGCTGCTGCCGGTCTTCCTGTTCTTCGTCGCGTTCCAGCGGATGCTCGTCGAGGGGATCAACACCAGTGGCATCAAGGGCTGAACCAACAGCACGGGCCGAAGCCGTGGAGACCGGCGCTCGGCGGGACTGGCGCGACGTCGCCCGCGACGCCGCCGACCTCGCACTGCTGGGCATCCTGCTGACCCTCGCGGCGGTGCCGCTGCTCACCGCCGCCGCGGCGGCGGGCACGGCCAGTGCGGCCGTGCAGGACTGGACGCGTACCGGCAGTTGGCCGTCGGCGCGCACGACCGTGCGCCGGTTCGGCCGCGCGGTGCTGCCCGGTGTGCCGGTCAGCCTGCTCGCGCTCGTCGGCGCCGCGCTGCTCGCCGCCGACCTGGCGGCGCTGGCCACCGGCCGGGTGCCGGGCGGCCCGCCGGCGCTGCTGGTGACGGCGCTGATCGCCGCCGGCCTGGCCGGGTACGCCGGGCTGGTCGTCGTCGAGGTGGGCGGCAACGGGGGCGGGCGGTGGCGGGCCTCGGCCCGGTCCGCGGCCCGCGCCTGCCTCGACGCGCCCACCCGCTGGGCGGCGCTCACCGGGGTCGTCGCGCTGGCCGGGCTGCTCACCGTCCTGGTCACCCCGGTCGCGGTGCCGATCCTCGCCGGCTACACCGTGGCCGCCCTGCACGCCGTCGCCACCCGCCGGCCGGTCCCGGCCGACTCCACCGCCAACCCGCAGCGGGCAGCCGGGCCCACCGTCCGCCGGTCGGTCTCGGCCGCCGGCATCGGCCGCCGGGAGCTGCCGTGACCGGGGCGGGGGAGCCGGTACGGCTGACGGCCGGGGTGGGGGAGTCGGTACGGCTGGCGGCCGGGGCCACCGAGGTGGCCGAGTACCTGCTCGACCCGGGGCTGGACGTGCGGCACGGGCCCCGACCGTACCTGCACCCGGTCCGCACCCTCGGCGGCACGGTGGTCACCGACGCGCTCCCCGCCGACCACGTGTGGCACCTCGGCGCATCCCTCGCGGTGCAGGACGTCAACGGCAGCAACCTCTGGGGTGGGCGTACCTACGTGCGCGACGTCGGCTACACCTGGCGTGACGACCACGGCGTCATCGTGCACACCGGCGAGGTCGAGCGGTCCCCGGGCCGGTACGCGCACGATCTCCAGTGGCGCGACCGGGCCGGCGGTGTGCTGCTGACCGAGCGCAGGTGGCTCACCGCGTCGGTGGTCGCGCCGGACGCCTGGCGGCTCGAGGTGGAGTCCGTCCTGGTCGCCCCGGACGACCGGGAGGTGCGCCTGGGCAGCCCGGCCACCAACGGTCGCCCTGGTGGCGCTGGTTACGGCGGTTTCTTCTGGCGGGCGGCCGCCGACGGCGAAGCGGCCGTGTTCACCGCCGACGCCGCCGGGGAGGGGGCGGTGAACGGCACCGCGGCACCGTGGCTCGCGTTGACCGGCGTGCGGTCGGGCGGCGGGGCGTACACCCTGGTGTTCGCGGGTCTCGGCCGCGGCGACCGGTGGTTCGTGCGGACCGGGATGTATCCGGGGGTCTGTGTGGCGTTCGCGTTCGACCGGCCGGCGGTGGTGCCGGCCGGCGGGAGCCGGCACGGCCAGTACCGGGTGTGGGTGGCCGACGGAACCCTCGACCGCGACGGTGCCGCCGCCCTGGCCCGCCTCAACGGGACGCGGCTCGGGCTGGCAGGGCGGCGGTGACCCGGATGGCCTTGACGATCGCCGGGATCGAGCCGATGAGCAGTACCAGGCCCCAGATGATCGCGATGATCGCGAAGACCAGCGCCGCCACGTCGTCGACGATGCTGACCAGGATCACCGGCACCAGGTTGTGCAGGAACTCCAGCACGACCGTGCACAGCAGAGTGGTGAGGATCAGCAGGACGAGGCCCTTGTTCTGCAGGAACCGCGGCTGGGCCAGCACCAGCATCCCGGCCCACACCAGCTTGAGCAGCAGCACCAGGCCGAGCAGCACCGCCGCCTCACCGACCGGGAAGAACCCCCACAGCGCCAGGTACGCCAGGGTGCCGAACGGCACGGCCAGGAAGAGCGACACCATGATCATCAGCTCGACGAACGCGACGACCAGCGCGATCAGCCCGACGATGATCAGGATGATCGAGAAGATCAGGCTGGCGACGCCCTGCATCCGACCCTGGACGCGCTCGGGCAGCAACAGACCCAGGCAGAACAGCCCGGTGCTCCAGACCGCCACGGCGTCGATCAACGCCAGGTAGCCGGTGCCCCGGCCGGACGGCTCGCTCACCCCGGAGACGTCGTCGATCTCCACGTCGAGCGCGCCGGCGCTGTCCGCGAGGGCCGCACCGGCGTCGGCACCGCCGAGCAGCAATCCGGCACCCAGCTCCACCCCGATCGCCAGGACGATGGCGAGCATGGCCATCAGCAGGAACGGCTTGCGCAGGTCACCCACGGCGGCACCTTCCTCTCAGTCCAGGTCGTGGGTCACGACGATCCAGTCCAGGTCGTGGGTCACGACGATCCACTCCAGGTCGGCTCAGGTGGTGGCCACGACGACCGTGCAGCTGCCCAGGCCGGGGCAGACCAGGCCCACTTCGGTGGCCTGGTCGACGGCGATCTTCGCCACCGCGCCGGTGCCGTCCGCCGCTGGCTCGACTTCGTCGCGGATGGTGAGGTCGGCGTCGCCGGGCGCCGGGGCGACGACCGTGAACCGCGTCGCGCTGCGCAGCACCAGGGTGCGCAGCGCACCGGGGTCGGCGACCCGCAGCCGGCAGGTGCCCGAGAACTCCAGCCGGCCTGTCTCGTCGGCGCAGTCCGCGCTGACCGTCGCCGGATCGACAGCGGACCGTTCGCCGGCCAGCGCGCCCAACCGGTCGATGAACCCGGGTCGGGCCCCCGGATCGCCCTGGTCGTCACGGCCCACGCCGACCGCCACCACGAACACCGCCACCAGCAGGACGGCGAGCAAACCCAGCAGTGCCTTCTGCCCACCGCTCATCGCGCCACGGCCTGCGCCACGATCTCGGTGAACCGGATCTCGTCGATGCCCGCGAAGTAGCGGTTCGTGCCCTGCGTCTTGCCGACCACCAGCAGGGTGACCTGGTGCGGGCCCTTGCTGAGCTGGACCGAGCCGACGTCCAGCAACTCCGTCGTGCGCACCGTCGGGCTGAAGCCGAGGAACGTGCCGCCGACCTGGTTGCCGTCGATCGTGAAGACGGTGTTGGCGTAGTCGAAGGAGGTGGTGCGGACCGCGGCGAAACGCCAGGTGCCGTCGGCCGGGATCTGCACCGTCACGGTGACCTTGTCACCGATGGCCAGCCCCTGGAAGAACAACTGCTTGTCGCCGGACCAGACCACCCCGCAGCAGTTGGGTTGCTCCTCCACCTTCGCCGCGCTCTTGCTCGGCGACTCCACCACGGCACCCGACACCAGGCTCTCCGCCTCGACGGTGACCACCCGCGGCTCTCCGGGGGTCGGCTCGCCGCCGCGGGTCAGCAACACCACCCCCACGGTCACCACCACCAGCACCAGCGCCGCCGCGGCGGCGATCCACAACCACGGGGTACGCCGTGGCGGCGCGACCGCCCGCACCTCGTACGTGACCCGGCCGCTGGAGCGGGAGCTCTCCTCCGGCGCGGTGTTCGCCGAGTACGCGAACCCGGTCATGTCGTAGCGCCGGGGCGGGGTGCCGGCCGGTACGGCGAGCTTGACCAGGAACGACACCGAACCCTGGCCGGGCACCACCCGTTGGGGCTCGGTGACGGTGAACCACCCCCGCTGGGAGCCGTCGCCGGGCGCCACGTCGAACACCACAGTGTCCGGCGCGTTGCCCGGATTGGAGACGGTGAAGGTCAGCTCGCCGCTGTTGCGCGGGTCGAGGGTGAACTGCTCGGCGGCGGCGACGACCGCCCACTCGGTGGTCATGACGGCTCCTCTTCCAGGACGATCTCGACGGTGGCCGAGGCGGGCTTCTCCGCCTCGACGATGCGGGTGATCACGGGGAGCTGGTCGGCGGCGGCGGCCGGCACCCGCACCACGACGTGGAAGGGCTGCTCGGCGGGTTCGTCGATGGTGAAGCCCGACGTCCCGGTGGCCAGCTCCAGGGCCCGACGGATCCCGTACGGGGTGCCGCGCCACCGGGCCAGCAGGGCGGCGTTGGCCACCAGGTCCCGCAGCCGACCCACCGGCAGCGGCAGCGGGGCGTCCGGCCGGGGCGAGGCCACCACGTGGTCCATCGCCACCCAGCGGGTCAACCGCACCACCAGCCCGTCCGGTGCCCGGTACGGGTCGAACAGCGCGTCGACCTCGGCGAGGATCGCCTCGTCCGGGGCGTGCAACCCCTCCATCACGTCGAGCAGCGCCCAGAGCACGCTGCCCGGCACGCAGGCCCGTTGGTAGGCGGCGGGCAGCAGCCGCTCAATCGCCGAGCGTCGCATCCTGGCGCACCACCTCGATGTCGTGCTCGCCGGAGCAGAGCAGCCAGGTGTCGGGGACTGTCACCACGTCGGCGGTGGCCTGGTTGGCGCTGGGCGTCCAGGTGACCGCGTCGGCGCTGCGGTGCACGCCGCGTTCGCCGCTGGCCAGGATGAGCCGTTCCGCCGCGCCGCTGCCGCCGGTCGCGCCCCCGCCGGTAGCGCCGCCGGCCGTCGGGCCGCTCACCGCGATCGCGTCGACCGGCACGAACCGGGTCCGGTCCCGCAACGGCAACCCGCAGTTGACCGACACCGCCTGCCACTGTGGTTGCGCGGCCAGGGTGTCCAACCGCAGCACCCCGCCGCTCTGCGTGGCCGCCACCGCCTGCTGACCGGCGAAGGCGAGGTCCCGGCAGGTGCCGCCGAGCCACCCGGACTGCATCGACTGCCACTTCACGTCCGACTCGAACAGTCGGGTGCGGTGGCAGCCCTGGCCGGGCTTCCTCGGGTCCGGCTCACCGGCGCCGCTCCACAGCAGCGTGGCCGGGCCGTCGTACTGCACCGCGAGGACCCGGTTGTCCACGTTGGCGAGACCGACGTGGGTGAAGCTGCCGGGCCGACCGCCGCTGGTCGACAGGTACACCCCGAAGCTGGCCTGGGCGGCCACCGCCACACCCGGCGCGCCCCGCTCGGAGACGAACGTGCGGACCGCGTAGAAGCCCCGGTCGGCGTCGGACGGGTCGACCAGGATCTGCAACGGCACCGCCCCGGGCAGCAGCGACACCTCGTACAGGCCGGTGTCGGTGGCCACCAGCAGCGCGCCCGCGCCGTCGCGGTCCAGCCAGGCCACGTCGGAGATCCGCGAATCCAGGTCGGTGAGCAGCGACCAGGTCTCACCCAGGTCGGTGCTCAGGTGCACCCGGGAGCCGCCCGAGGCGCGCAGCGTCACCACGGCCACCGAGCCGGCCCGCGCGACGATGCCCGGCCGCACCGGAGCGGGCGCGGGCGCGACCCGCAGCACCGTCTCGTCGTCGAAGCGACCGGCCGGTTCCCAACCCGCGCCGCCGTTGCTGGAGCGGAACAGCACCGGACCGCGCCCGGCATACCAGGTGCGCGGCTGGTACTGGTCCACGGCGAGGGCACGGACGTCGGCGTCGGGGGCCTCGTCGACCACGAACCGCACCGACTCGACGTAGCGCACCCCCGGCTCGGCGTGCTCCAGCAGCCGGTACACGTTGGACGCCCGCAGTGGCTCCCCGAACGGCCAACCGGTTGGGTTGAGCGCGGTGGGCAGCGGGCTCAACGTCTGGTGCAGCCGGTCGTGGATGCGGCGACGGACCGCGTCCACGTCCTCCTCGCGGCGCACCACCACCCGGGCGCGTACCGACACCGCCTTGAACCGGGCCCAGGTGGCCCGGGAGCGGATACCGACCATCCGGCGTTCCTCCAGGTCCGCCTCGACCCGGTGGCGCGCCTCGGGCACCTCGTGCTCGCGCAGCACCGCCACCGGCAGCCGACCACCTGGCCGGGCCGCCTCCGGCACGTACGGCACCAGCACCACCTCAACCTCGCCCGGTCGGGCGAAGCTGTACACCGCCGCGCGGGTGAACGCCCGCGCCCGCGCCACCGCCCCGGAACTGGTCGCGAGGACCTCGAAGTCGCGGGCGGTGACCGCGCGCTGCTGGGCGAAGAACTCGTACGGGCCGCGCAGCAGTACCGATTCCAGCGCCTCCATGTCCCGGCCGCCGGCCGCCGGGGCGGGGTTGTCGACGCGTACCCCGGGTAGCGGGTCACGCAGACTGGTCAGCGTGCCCGCCGCCACGTTGCCGGTGGGCCCGCCGCCGGCGCGGTACCAGAGCCGGACCTGCCGCCCGGCCGGCGGCACCGCCGCGACGGTCACCGGCGTCGACCCGGCCGGCGCGGCCTCGGCCACCGGCGTCGCCCCGGCGGCCGGTCGCAGATCGAGGGCCGGGGCGAAGATGACAGTGCCCGAGCAACGGTCGACCAGGTACGCCTTGGCCTGCGGGCCGAGCCCGGCGAAGCTGTCCACCGGTTGCCAGATCTCGAACGTGCGACCGTCGTGCTCGCGGGCCGCCGCGCCCAGCTCCACAGTGCCGGCCGGCACCTCCACGCCGAGCAGCAGGTCCAGCGCCTCGGCCGTGTGCGTCAGGGGCGCGTGCGCCGCGCGCAGCACCTGCCCGGGCTGGCCGGTGCCGACACCGAGCAGCTCCGCCTCGACCGGTTCGCAGTGGTGCATCCGTACCGTCACCGACGTCTCGTCGGCGGGCAGCAGCGTCGGTTCGGTGGTGACGAACACGACCGGCCGGGGGTCCGCGCCGCGGGCCGCCGCGACCCGTAGCCCGGCCGGGATCCGCACCGCCGCACGGTCGGTGCCGGTGCGGGTGAACCGGACGTCCGCCCAGGCCGCGGTCGGTGCGTGCCGGGTGACCCCGAGCAGGTTCAGGAACGAGACGTACGCCTTCTCCGGCAACTGGTTCAACCGGTAGATCATCACCTCGGTGAGGTGCGCGAACGTCTCCACCAACGCCATGCCCGGGTCGTGCGCCGACAGGTCGGTCCACGCCGGGCAGGACTGCCGGATCCGCTCCCGGGCCTCGGTGACCAGGTCGAGGAAGCCGCGATCGTCCAGATGCGGCACGGGCAGCGTCATGACGCTCCTCCCTGGGCGGGCTCGTCGGCCGGGAGCAGGTCAACGGAGAAGACCAGTTGCCCGGGTGTCAGGCTGGCTTGCACCCGGTAGTCCAACCGGATCACCAACCGCCACGCGTCGTCCGGGTCCGGCCCGGCGTCGGTGTCGATCACCTCGACCCGGGGCTCCCACCGCGCGATGGCCTGCCGGACGTAGTGGATGGCCAGACCGGCCGTGGTGTCGTCGTTGGGGGCGAAGACCAACCGGTGCAGCCGGGACCCGTACCCGGGTCGCATCAACCGCTCGCCCGGTGTGGTCGACAGGAGCAGGAACAGCGCCTGCCGTACGCTCTCGTCGCCCTCGGTCATCGCCAGGCCGCCGGCCGCGGTGAGCGCCAACCCGCCGCTACGACCGGCGTCGAAGCCGGCGCCGACGAAGCGGAAGGCCCTCATCGGTCCGCCCCCAGGAACCCCTGAGCGGGGTCGCGCACCGTGTGCTTGACCAGCCCCGGCGGTGTGCCGTTGGTGAACCCCTCCAGGTGCGACAGCACCACCCGGTGCCCGTCGACGCGGATCCAGTCGCTGTAGCCGACCCGCACGGTCAGCGTCGTCGTGCACGGCTTGATGGTGGGGCCGTAGTTCGGGCAGGCGACGATCTTTCGTCCCTCCGGGTCGTCGTCGACGAGCACGGGCACCCCGGTGACGCTCACCCACTGCCGCGACGGTCGGTTCTCGACCCGGCCGTCGTGATCGCAGGTGATCACCGAGTCCCGGTGGATCCAGCGCATCAGCCGCCTCCTTCGTGGTGGGCGCGGGCAGGCGTTCGGGCCTGCTCCGCCGCGGTGGTCGGGTCCTCGGTCGCTACGGCGTGCAGGAAGTCCACGCTGCGGGCGCGCACCACCATCGCCCGCCCGGGTGCGGAGATCACCAGGTCGGACGCCGCGTGCAGGGTGGCCAGGTCGGGGGTCAACTCCAGGAAGCTGCCGCCCTCGGTGGCCAGCCGGAGGCTGCGGCGCACGTCGTCGACGACGATCGACTGTCCGCCGGCGGTGCGCATCGTCCAGCGGCGGGCCTTGCCGTCGTCGATGCCCGCGTCGTACGGCTCGACGGTGCCGAACAGCGAACCGAGCACGATGCCCGAGGCCGGTTCGCCGCCGGGTAGCACCACCAGCACGGTGTCGTCCGGATCGGGGAGCGCCACCAGACCCTTGCCCGGCCCGGCACCGGGGCAGAGCACGGCGAGCCAACCGGCGTCCAGGTCCCCGTACGCCGGCAGGGTCAACCGGACGCGGCCCAGCCCGTCGGGGTCCGCGACGTCGGTGACGGTGCCGAGGGTGACCACCGCGCCGCCGGTCGGCGGCGCGGGCGTGGCTGGCGGGACCGTGGAGAAGCGGGTCAGGTGCCCGTCACCGTCCACGGTGTGCACCACCTCGGTCAGCACGTACGCCCCGGCGACCGGGTCGGGCACCCCGCCGAGGTCGACGCGGCGGCCCGGTCGTAGCGCCGGATCGCCCTCGGCCACCCCCTCGGCCGTGACCAGCGCCGCCGCCCGGGTGTCCAGTCGGGCCTGGGCCAGCGCCGCCAACTCGTCGTCACTGCGGCCGGGCTGGTCCACCACGGTGCGCACGCCGTCGGCACCCACGTCGGCCGGGTCGGGGCGGTCGTCGGCGGGTCGACCGCAGCGCGCCTCGTCGACCTGCTGGCTGATCACCTCGGCCCGCTGCGGGTGCCAACCCAGGGCGGCGCTGGCCCCACTGGCCTGGTCGGTGTTGGTGGACAGCCGCAGGCGGTGCACCTGCTTGCCCAGCGTCATCGCGATCGGCTCCCCGTAACCGGCGAGCGTTACCAGCCGGACGCCGTCGCCGTCGGCGGCCAGGTGGAGCCCGGCCCGGCCGGCCACCTCACGCAGCAACTCCAGGTCGCTGTGCCGGTGCTGGAGCAGCCGCTCCAGCCGAGGGCCGTCGTCCTCCGCCGTCACCGTCAGCCCCGCCGCGCCGCACAGCTCCCGGGCCAGCTCGACGGCGGTCACCGAGGTGAAGACCCGCAACCCCTGCCGCTTGCGCAGCCGGTGCAGCGGGTCGTACGCGCGCAGCCGCAGGACCGCCGCCCCGTCGGGGGCGTACTCCACCTCCACGCAGGTGACCTCACCGGTGAACAGGGCGTCCGCCTGGTCGGTCAGCCGTACGTCGAGGGTCGTGCCGGGGCGTACCGCCGGGTCGAACGCGCCGGCCCCCGCGGTGGTGGCGAGCACCAACTCCGCCTGGGTGGGCTGGTCGAGGCGGGCCGCCACCCGCAGTGAGCGGATTCGTTGACGGGCCGCGCCGACCACCTCGACGCCGTCGAGCAGAACGGTCAACGCCCGGGGCGCGATGCTGGTCATGGCGTACCTCCGGGGTTGCCGGGCCCGTCCGGTCCTGCGCCGGCCGGGCCGGTGGTGGCGCCCCACGACCCGGGCGCGCCGGCGATCGCCGCGCCCAGGTACGACGCGCCCGCGCCCACCGCGTCGGCCACCGTCCGAGCCAGCCCGGTCACCGACCCGCCGACGGTCGATCCGCCGGGAGCGGTCGGTGGGACGGCGAGGGTGGTGCCGGCCGGTACGGCGAGCGGATCGGTGATCCGGTTGTGTTCGGCCAGCAGCCGCCAGCGCAGCGGCGAGCCGAGCGCGTCGTTGGCGAGCAGGTCGAAACGCACCCCGGAACGTCCCGGCTCGGCCGCGCCGTCACCGGCGGCGATCACCGCGCTGCCCGGCGCGGCGGTCGGGGTGCTCGCGGCGGCCAACTCCTCGGCGAAGCCGGCCTCGGCCTGATCGGCCGTTTCGGCGGCGCGGACCAGCTTGAGTCGCAGCCAGGACCGTCGGGGCGACCCGGTGCCGGTGAACGCGTCGAAGCGTTCCGCCACCGCGATGATCACGCCGGGCACGTTCCAGGTCTTGCCCCAGACCAACCGGACCAGTGGCGGTCGCAGCCAACCGTGCTCCGCGGTCGAGTTCTCCGCCAGCATCCACAGCGGGCGGGTGAGCACCCGAACGTCGGCCGGGCGCAGCTGCGCCTCCACGAAGTCGACGTCGAAGAGCAGGTCGAGCACCAACTCGGTACGGCCGCCGCCGGTGAAGACCAGCGGGTCGTCGGCCAGGCCGGACCCGGTGAGCTGCCCACCGCCGGCACCCCGCTGGCGGACGCCGGCGAGCCGGGTCACCTGCACGGTCTCCGGGTTGAGCAGGCAGTCCACCCGAACGCCCGAGGAGTCGATGAGGAAGGCGACGCGTTCCATCAGTCACCCGCCTGTTCCCGGTCCAGCCGGGTCAGCTGGTCGGTGTCCAGCGCCGCGCTGGTCACCGACCACAGCGCGCTGTCGTCGGGCAGCGCCGGCCACGGATCGACGCCGCCCGCCGCCACGGTGGGCGGCGGCCCGTCGACGCCCGTCGCGCGGTGGCGGCCGAGCGTTCTCGCCCCGCCGTCGGGCAGCGCGCCCGATGGTCCGGGTGGTACCGGTTCGCCGGGCAGGGCCAGCCAGGGCCCACCGTCCACGACCCCCGCCGGGTGCTCGCGCCCGATGGTCGGTGTGCGCCCGCCACCCGGGGCGGTGGGCCCGATCCAGGATGCGTCGACCCCGACCGGGTTCGGCCAGGCCAGCCGCAGGTGCGCCGGCACACCGGCCGGCACCGCGTCGACCCGCGTCGACCGGCCCGCGCTCGGCGCGTCGTCCGGCCGGTCGGCCGCGTACCCGTGCTGATCCTCCCGGGGCGGGCGGTCCGCCTCGGCCCGGACCCCGTCGCGACCACGCGAGCGTTCCTCGGCGGTGGATCGTGCGGGGGACGAGCCCGTGGACCGTCGGTGACCGTGGCCGACCGCGCCGGACCAGGGTGCGTCCAGGGGCGGGGGTGGGGTGCTTCGGGCCGGTACGGCCTCCGGCGGGTGGGGGTGGCCGCTCGGCGCATGGTGCGGCCTGACGACCATCGAGGGGACCGGCCGCGGGGGCCCGTCCGATCGCGCTGGCCTGCTCGCGTCGACCGCCGTGGTGGTGCCCCGGTTCGCCGGTCGTACCGGAGGCACCGCGTCCGGTCCCGCCGGCCCGCCCGGCGAGGTTGTCACGTCCGGCCGGGTGGACGTGTCGGAGTGGGACGCCGGCCCGCCGCCGGACGGGCTCACGACCCTGCTCTGCGTACCGTCGGGCTGGTCGGCGGAGCGCGACGGGCGACCCGGCCTACCGAACCCGCCGTCCGCGACCGGGGACGCGGCGTCGACAGGACCCGACGACTCGCCGTGCCCACCGTCGCCGGCACCGGCCTCGACGTTGCCGCCCCGGGAGGCGTCGAGCTCCAGGTCGTGCAGCAGACCGGGCGCGTGCGCGGCGACCAGGTCCAGCCAGTGCTGCGGAGGCGCCCCGAAACGGCGCGGTGTCGCCACCGGCGTCTGCTCCGGCAGCGGCGGCGGGCGGTGCGCGGCGGGCTCGACCCGCCCGGCGAGGCGTTGCAGCGCCCCGGCCGCCGAGCGCAGCCGGCCCGCCAGCCAGCTACGCGGGTGTCGGCGCGGTGGCACCGCCGGTCTCCAGCTCCAGGCCCTCGTAGCGCAGGGTCAGCGAGGCGATGGCGATCTCGTGGCTGAGGGTGTTGAGGTGGGCGCCCCGCCAACGGGTCGGCCAGGCGTCGATCAGGTTCCAGCGCAACACCTCAGCCGTTCCGACCGAGTCGAGCAGCACCACGGAGACGTTGCGCCGGTTGAGGGTGCCCTGCGCGGTGGCGTTCACCCAGTCCCACAGCTCGCGGGACGCGGTGAGGCCGAAGTGCAGCGTCACCGGCTCGTACTCGGCCTGGCCGGGCACCATCCGCATCCGTCCCAGACCGTGCTCCCGGTACGGCTGCCCGGGGATGTTCACCTCCAACCCGGTCATCTCGGTGAAGTGGCCGTTGGTGACCCCGTTGATGAGCAGTCGGAAGTTGTACGCCCGGTACGGGTCGACCGGGGCGCCGGGCTGCGGGGTGGCGGTGGTGGGCATGTCAGCCTCCGATCGTCTCGGTCTCGGTGCCGCCGGCCCACTGGCTCAGCTTGAACACCACGAATTCGGCGGGCTTGACGACCGCGATGCCGATGTGGGCGATCACCATGCCCGCGTCGCGGACCTCCGGCGGGTTCGTCTCCTCGTCGCACTTGACGAAGAACGCCTCCTCGGGGCTGCGCCCCAGCAGCGCGCCGTCGCGCCACACCCGGGTGAGGAACGCCCCGATGTCGCGCCGGATCGAGCGCCACAGGGTGAAGTCGTTGGGCTCGAACACCATCCAGCGGGTGCCGTTGGCGATGGCCTGCTCGATGGCGATGCTGAGGCGTCGCACGTTGAGGTAGCGCCACTCGCTGGCCTCGGCGGCGAGCGTACGGGCGCCCCAGACGCGGATGCCCTCGCCGGCGAAGTACCGGATCACGTTGACGCCCTTGGGGTTGAGCACGTCGTGTTCCGGCCGGGTGACCAGGTAGCCCAGGTCGACGGCACCGCGTACGGGTTCGTTGGCCGGTGCCTTGTGCACACCGCGCAGGGCGTCGGTGCGGGCCCAGATGCCGGCCAGGTGCCCGCTCGGCGGGGTGAGTTCCAACTCGCCGCTGATCGGGTCGCGTACCCGCAGCCAGGGGTAGTAGAACGCGCCGAACTCGGACTGCCGCGGCCGGTAGGCCGGCCCGTCGTGCCCGCCGGAGCCGCCCGGTTGGGTCGCGCCCCCGCCACCGGCCGTGCCGCCGCCGCTGCCCTCGGTGGGCTTGGGGGGTTTGCCGGACGACGGCGTGGCGACCCGGGTCAACGCGGAGATGTCGTCGATGTCCGGTGCCGGGTCGCAGATCGCGACCATGGTGCGGGTGCGCTCGGCCATGCTGAGCAGCGCCTCGTGGGACACCACGTCGTGGAAGCCGGGCGCGGCGATGATGGAGATCTCGTCGACGGCCTCCAGCAGTTGCAGGCCACCGCGCCGCTGCCCGGTGCCGGTGATCGCACCACCCTCGCCGACGTTGACCACCCAGCAGCGGGCGCCGCCGTTGTCCAGGAAGCCGAAGACCGCCCGGGCCAGCGGGGTGCTCTCCACCCGCTCGCCGGCGGCGAAGAGTCGCAGGAACTCCGTCCAGTTGTTGACCGGCACCGCCTTGCCCAGGTGGGCGGAGCGGTCCGGGGCGACGCCGACGAAGGCGGCGATGCTGGTGCTCGCCGGCCCGATCGGTCGGGCGCCGCTGGGGACCTCCTCGACATAGATGCCGGGGGAGAAGTAGCTGGGCATCGGTCCTCCTGTGCGGGTGGGTGTCAGTGGGTCGGTGGCGCGCAGACGATGACGATGTCGTCGTCGCCCGCGTCGACGTCGGCGGTGAGGACGAGCCCGCGTCCGGTCAACCGCAGTCGGACCGGGCCCGGGTGCTCGGGGTCGTGCGGGACGCCGACGATCAGGAACCGACCCTCGGGGTCGGTGCGGGCCACCGACCCGGTGCCGGGCAGCTCCACCCGCATCTCGGCCAGTGGCTGGTCCTGCGGACCGACCACCCGTCCACTGAGGCTGCGCACGTCGAGGTGCCGCAACCGCAGCGGTTGCAACACCGGCGGTGCGGCCGGAGTCGGATGGTCCACCTGCGCCGCCACGTCGATCAGCAGCGCCGGGCGGGGTGCCGCGCCGAACGCCGTCCACAGTGCGGCGTCTCCGGCCTCCAGCACCACGGGGTAGCTGCCGTCGGTGGTCGCGGCGGTGAGCACCCGGTCCAGCCGGGGCAACCCGGCCGGACCGGTGACGCAGAGCAGGTGGCGGACCGTGAACCGGTACGGTTCGCGGACCGCGCCGCTGGAGCGGGTCTGCCGGGCCGGGCGCAGTTCGAGGGGCCAGAGGGTGAGCCCGTCGGCGTCGTCGCACGCGCGGGGCGGGCCGACTCCGACGGGTTCCCCCGCCGAGCGGGTCACCCAGGTGACCAGTTCGGCGGTGGCCGTCTCGATCGGTCCGCGCCCGTGGGTGTTCATCGCGGCGGCGTCCCCTGGATCCGGTACGCGATGGCCTCGTTCCACACGTGCGGGTAGACGCCGATCTCGAAGTACCGGGTGAAGCGGTTGATCGGCGCGTTGGTGTGGTCGTGGTAGAGCAGCCACACCGGCGCGATGGTGAACAGGACGTAGTTGGCCAGGACCAGCGGGATGTAGAGCGGCCCGAGCAGGCGACCCTGGAAGATGTGCACGTCCTCGTGCCGCTGGATGCCCGAGCTGGAGCCGGCGCAGACGGTGCCGATGGTGGTGGCGTACCGGGGTGAGACGCCCTCCACCACACAGATCCGACCGCTGCCCAGCGACGTGGGCCGGTCCAGCGAGTGCCCGAAGATCAGGTGCACGGTCAGGTAGATGGCGCCGACGACCGTGTTGAGCAGACTCCAGGTGTGGTCGACGACGAAGAGGAAGATGCCGCGGGCGTCCGCGGCGTACACCCCGGCGGAGGCCACCGACCAGCCGAAGACCGCGCCGACCACCAGGCCCACGACGGCCCCGATCAGCAGGCCGATCGGGCCACCAACGAGGAACCCGAGCAGGGCGCCGAAGCCGACCTGAACGCTCGCGCTGAGAATTCCGAAGACCATGACGGCACCCCTCAGACCCAGGAGCGGAAGATTCGGGGCTCGCGACCCTGCGCGACCTGGGTCGGCGACGGCTGGGTCGCCTGCCGGTTGCCGGGCGGGAGCTGGTTGATGCCGAGCGCGGCGGAGAAGATGACGAGCGCGTTGAAGAACGCGATGACCCACTTCTCGCCGCTGGCGTCGTCGGCGAACGCCGCCGTCACGTAGGACAGCAGCAGCGCGATCGCGATGGCGATCCACTTGCGGTACTTGTCGCCGCTCGGGCCGATCAGCCCGCCGATGACGTTGGTGGCCAGCAGGGTGGCGGCGCTCGCGCCGGCGATGCTCCCCAGGGCTGCCCAGGTGTAGAGATCGTTCACGGCGATCCCCCTTTTCTGCGATGGTGCGACCGGATGTGGTGGTGGTGAGGGCCGGTGCCCCTCGGGGCACCGGGGCCGGTCGCCGTCGCGTCGGGGGCGGCCGGGGCCGGGCGTGGCCGGCCGGGCCGGCCACCAGATGGATCAGCCAGGCCCCGGGGCGCCAGCGGGCGGGCCTGGCGGCGGGGTCGGGCCGGGTGCCGCAGCCGGCGCCGCGGGACGTCGGCGGTGCAGCAGGAGTACGCCGACCGCGGCGAGCAGCAGCAGGAGGAGGACACCGCCGACGACCAGCAGCCAGGGGAACCCGGCATCGTCCGCATCGCCGGCGGCGGCCGGCGAGGTGGACGGTCGAGGTGGTGCCTCGGCCACGGCCCGCAGCTCGGCCGGCTTCTCCTGGTTCGGGTCGACCTTCCAACTGACCGATCGGCCGTTGACGGTGCCATTGCTGTCGATGACCCGGCCGGGAAAGGTCACCGAGATCTCGAACGACATGAGTTTGAGGAACGCCTGTTGGTTTTGCGGATTCTGTTCCGCAACCTTTCCGCCGTATTTCTTGGGGTCGAGCGGCAGTGTGAAGCGGTACAGGTCCCCGTCCCTGATCAATTTCACGCTCTCGGTGTCGAAACCGGCCAGCGGCGCCTTGCGGTAGCTGATCTGGGAGCCGTAGAAAGTGTCGTCCTGGTAAAGGGTCTCTTCTCCGGCCGGCAGGGCGGGGATGTTCTGTCGCAGCTCCGCGAAGGCCGCCGGGATGTTCTTGTTCCGGGAGGTCAACACGGACTTCTGGGCGGTCAGCAGCAGTTGCCCGTCTACCGTGTCGTCGGCGTTCACGGTCAACCCCATGTTGAGTTGCATGCAGCCGCTCAGTGCGGCGAGAAGAAGGAGGCACACCGCGACGCGGAGTGCCGTACCGCGGTTGGCTCTCCTGTTCATGCGCTCAGTGTGTGTGATCGCTTTCATCATCAGCAGTCAGCGATCGGTCACAACGAAGTCGCCGATTGTACCGGCGCGCTGTCGCCTTTGATTAGTTCGGACGACGACCCGAATGACTATTCTGGAATTTTGGGGCGACGACGGTTCGTCGTCGGCCATGGTCTGGTCGGATGAGAATCGTCGCGTGCGTCCGGAGCGGACCGCCGAGCGGGAGCTGTGGGGCGGCCGGGTCGCCGGGCCGGCTCAGCCCGCCGGCGGCCGCCAGTCCGCGTAGCGGGCCATGCTGCGCAGGGCTACCCGGCCCGGGGTGAGCCGCAACGCGGTGTCCCGCATCGCGACAGCGAGCGGGTGGTGCAGCTGCTGTCCGAATCGGCCGGCGGTGAGGGAGGCCCGGGCAACGGCCTGGCTGCGCGGTCGGCGCTGCTCGTCGTACGCGGCCAGGGCGGCCGGCAACCCCTCGGCGCCGCCCGCGCAGACCGCGCCGAGCACCACCGCGTCCTCGATGGCCTGCCCGGCGCCCTGCCCGAGGTTGGGTGTCATCGCGTGGGCGGCGTCGCCGAGCAGCGCCACCCGTCCCCGCACGTACGAGGGCAACGGCACGGGCAGGTAATGGATGTCGTTGCGCAGCACGACGTCGGGTGGGGTGGCCGCGAGCAACGCCGGGATGGGGTCGTGCCAGTCGCCGAAGTGCTCCCGCAGGGCCGTCAGCTCGTCAGGGGCGTGGCCGCCGGGTGGGGCGTTCAGCGCGCCGTACCAGTAGAGCTGGCCGTCGCCGATCGGCACCATGCCGAACTCGGCGCCCCGCCCCCAGCTGATGGCGGCCGGGACCGGGTCCGGGAACGCGATGGCCGCTCGCCACGTCGTCGATCCGGCGTACACCGGGCCAGCGTGGTGCGGCCAGAGTTGGGCGCGGACCCGGCTGCGCAGGCCGTCGGCGCCGACCACCAGATCGGCGCTCAGGCTGTGCACGCCGTCCTGCCTCCGAAAGCGCACCTCGGCACGGTCCGGGCCGGACTCGACGTGCTCCACCGCGGCGTCGGTGTGCAGGGATGAGGCGGGCAGGGCCTCGCGCAGGGTGCGGTGCAGCGTGGCCCGGTGCACGCCGAGCGCCGTGGTGCCCAGCTGCCGGACCATCTCCGTGGCGTCCACCCGGGACAGCCACCGCCCGTGCCGGTTGCGGATTCCGCCGGGTGCCTCGCCGTGTCCGCTGCGGCGCAGGGCCGGGCCGAGGCCGAGGGCGTCCAGCGCGCGCACCGCGTTGGCCATCAGGCTCAGGCCGGCGCCGACCTCGCGCAGCTCGGGGGCGCGCTCCAGCACGGTGACCCGCCACCCGTGCCGGTGCAGGGCGAGCGCCGCGCTCAATCCGCCGATACCGCCGCCCACCACCACCGCGTCTGAGTCCATGTCGATCCTCCTTCTACAGCTGTAGAAGAGTAATACTGCCTGCGGACCAACGGGAAGGGGGAGCGCCATGACGGCGCGGGCGAACCGGGTCACGACGTTGACCGACGCGGCCATCGAACTGATCGCCGACGGTGGCATGCGAGCCCTGACCCACCGGGCGGTCGACGGCCGCGCCGGAGTGCCGCCGGGCACCACCTCCGCGTACCTGCGGACCCGTCAGGCGCTGATCGAGGCGGTCGTGGGCCGGCTCGCCGAACGGGACCGGGCCGACCTGGCCGCGTACGACCTGCCGACCGACCTGCCACCCCCGGCGCCCGCCCCCCGGCTCGACAGCGCCGACCTCGACGCGCTGGCCGCCGGCGTCGCCGAGGTGCTCGACCGCTGGTTGAGCACCGGACGCAGCCGAAGCCTCGCCCGCTACGCCTGCCTGCTGGAGGCGGTGCACCGGCCCGAGCTGCGCAGCATCCTGCAGCACGGCACCGGCCTGCGGATGCAGGCCCGGGACCTACTGACCCGGGCCGGGGCGACCGACCCCGATCGGCAGGGGGACCAGTTCGTCGCATTCGTGGACGGGCTTCTCTTCGACCGACTGGCCGGCGCGGGCGCGCTCACCGCCCCGCAGCCCGGCAGCGCGGCCAGCCGCGCCGACCTGAGCGCCGCCGTCCGCACGCTGTTGCACGCCCTCACCGGAGGCTGACCCGCAGACCGCAGACCGTCGAGGCGGGCCCGGCGGCGCGGTCTGTCGAGAGCGTGGGCGCGCCGGCACCCGGGCGGGGGTGCCGGGGCAGCCCGGTGAGCAGGTCCGACGCGTGATGGGAGACGATCACCTCGGATACCGTGGGCCGCCGGCGTGGTGCGGTGGGTTGGCCTTTGGAGCTGAATCGTTTACGACATCGAGCCAGATCCGTTTGCGACATCGAGCTTGATCCGTTGACGGCCGCGAGCTTGATCGTTTGCGGCATCGCGCCTGATTCGTCTACGGCATCAGCTCCAAAGGGGAAGCGGACGGGCCTACGCAGGTGGGCCGGCGGTGTCGTGGGTTGGCGGTGGTGCCGGGGGTGACGGCGTCCCAGGCTATGACCCCGGGGTTCGCCTCGGCCGCCCGGCCCGGCAGGGCTGGGCAGGGGCAGGGGCGGACCGGGGCGCGTGGCGCGGGTGGGGAGAGGTTGGGCGATGGTGCGGTTCAGCGGCCTGCGGACGGCCGGCGGGCGGCTGCGGCACGGCTGGCGGCCGGTGCTGGAGGCGACCGTTTCGGCGACCGTGGCATGGCTGCTGGCCACCCGGTTGCTCGGGCACCCACAGCCCTTCTTCGCGCCGGCCGCCGCGCTGATCGTCCTCGGTCAGGCCCGGGGGCAGCGCATCCGTCGGGCCGTCGAGGTCGTCCTCGGCGTCGCCGCCGGGGTGCTCGTCGCCGACCTGGTGGTGCAGGCGCTCGGCCCCGGCAGCACCTGGACGGTCTTCACCGTCATTCTGCTCACCGTTCTGCTCGCGGTGGCCTTCGGCGCCACCGGCGTGACGCTGGTGCAGGCGGCGGTCTCCGCCCTCTACCTGGTGGTGGTCGCACCGCCGGACGGGTCGCTGGTGCCGTTCCGGTTCGTCGACGCGCTGGTCGGCGGCGCGGTCGCGCTCGCGGCCAGCCTGCTGGTCGACGCCCGGCATCCGCTGGCGCCGCTGATCGCCGAGGTGCGGCGGACCTTCGACGAACTGGCCGGGTTGCTGGGCAGCATCGCCGACGCGCTGGATGACCGCGACGAGCCGGCGACGGTGGCCGCGCTGCGGCAGGCGCGGGGGATGGACGCCCGGGTGGCCGGGCTGCGCGACGGAGTGCTGGCCGCCGGTGAGGCGCTGCGGCTCAACGTCCGTCGACGCCGGCACCTCGGTCGGCTGCGCTCGGTGGACGAGTCGATCCGGCAGATCGACTACGCGGTCCGCAACGTCCGGGTGCTGGCCCGCGCGGGCGTGACCCTCAGCCGGTCGCACACCCCGGCCCCGCCCGAGTTGGGCGCCGCCCTGCGGTCCCTGGCCGAGGCGGTCCGTTCGGCCGGAGCCGCCCTCGCCGCCGACCTGAACGGGGAGGAGGAGACCGCCGACCGGTACGCCACCCGGGCCGACGAGTCGGCGTTGGCGGCCGTGCGCGTCGCCGGGCACCTCTTCGGCTCCACGCAGACCCTTCCCCTGGCAATGATCATCGGTCAGGTCCGGGCCACCGCCATCGACCTGCTGCGCGGCGTCAACCCGCAGGACGACGCCGCCGTCCTCGCCCGCGTCGACGATGCCCTCGGCCTCCCCCCGATCTGACGTCCGCACCGATCACTGCGGTGTCCCGGCCCGTGGGGGATGGGCGGTGAGCCAGGTGACGGCGGAATCCCGGATCGGGGTGGGGATGTCATGGCCGCCGGGGAACTCCTCGTAGGTCACGTCGTAGCCGAGGCCGTGCAGGTGGGGTACGAGGCGGCGGCTGCACACGTCGATGGGCAGCACCCGGTCGTCGACGCCGTGCGAGATGAAGATCCGGGGTCGACCGTGGGTGACCGGTGGCGCGGCGAAACCGGGGGAGAAAGCCAGCACCGCGTCGATCAGATCGCCGTTCGCCAGGCCCAACGACAGTGCGTAGGAAGCGCCGTCGGAGAAGCCGCCGACCGTCACGTCGGACACCGGGTAGCTGTCGAACACGGTCGCCAGCAGCCCGTCGATACGCCCCACGTCCGCCCCGAAGCCACCGGCGATCAGGTCCCAACTGGCCGCCGACGAGTCCGGGGCGACCAGCAGCAGCCGCTGCGCGTCCGCGACCGGCAACAGCAGGTCCAGCCCCTGTCGCGCCGAGCCGCCCGCGCCGTGCAGGAGCAGCACCAACCGGTACGCCGAAGCGTCGGTCGCCGGCTCCGGGGCGTACCCGAGGGCCAGCCGATCGCCGTCGGGGCCGGTCATCGGCACGAGCCCGGTGCGGCCCGGCGTCCCCGGCGGGTGGCGGCGGGCGGTCAACCGGCCGTCGCGGGGGCTCGGCGGCGCGTCCCAGTGCGACGGCGCGGAGTCGGACACGTCTCGGTGCTCCTCGCGGTGGACGAAAGGTCCGACGCGGTTACCCGGCCCGTCCGGGGTTAACCGTCGGCGTCCTGCACCGCGCGTCGACTCAGGCGCTGGCCCGTGCCACCAGGGCGGACGGGAAGAGGGTCACCGGAGCCGCCGGGCGCCCGTCCAACAGGGCGGTCGCCGCCGCGGCGGCGATGCGGCCCACCGGATGACTGGCCGTGGTCAGCGCCGGGGCGGTCATCCCGGCCAGCGGAATGTCGTCGAAGCCGGCCACCGCCACGTCGGAGGGCACCCGCGCACCGGCGTCCCGCAGGCCCGCGATCACCCCGAGCGCGGTGTCGTCGCTGATCGCGTAGATGGCGTCGATGTCCGGCCAACGGCGCAGCGCCTCGCCGGCCGCCGTCCGGCCGCGCGCCGCCCGGAAGTCCCCGGGGAGGATCCGTTCCGGTAGGCCCGCCTCGGCCATGAGCCGACGGTACGTCCGCACGGGGCGTTGCGCGCAGGGCAGCCACCGGGGGCCGGTCACCATGGCGATCCGGCGGCGACCCGTGGCGTACAGGTGGCGCAGCACCGCCTCGGAGCCGGCCGCGTTGTCGACGTCGAACGACGGCACGGCCGCTGAGCCGACGCCGATCGAGACCACCCGACCGTGCAGCGACCGGGGCACCGCCTCCAGCAACTCCTCGGTGGTGTTGACCAGGATCACCCCGCACACGCTGCGGTCCCCGTCGAGTTGGTCGAGGCTGCGGGGGTCGCCGAACGGCAGCCAGTACAGCGCCACCCCGACACCGGCGGGCGTGCACACCCGGGCGGCGGCGCCGACCACCTGGTGCACGTACGGGTCGTCCAGCACCGCGGCGCTGGTGCCCAGGACGGCCACGGCCAGGCGTACGCCGCCGCCGCGGACCAGCGCCCGGGCGGCCGGGTTGGGCACGTAGCCGAGCTGGTCCACGGCTGCCGTGACCTGTCTGCGGGCGGCCGGTGAGGCGAACCCCGTGCCGGCGACCACCCGCGACGCGGTGGACCGGGACACCCCGGCAACCCGGGCCACGTCCTCAAGAGTGGCCGGTCGGTGTGCCGCTGTCGTCATCGTCGCCTCCCGGGGTGGCTCGTCCGGTCGGACAATCGCCTGCGCACATCATGCCCCGGCCGAAACAGCAGCGGTAAGGGGCGGTTGCCGGTTGTGGTGGTAGCGCTCTCAGGTGTGCGATCGTGCCAGGAGATCACCCCGAGAAAGAGGACCCACCCTCGTGAGCGCCCCCACCAGTCGACCCGAAACCCGCGACACCGCACCGCTGACGGTGCGGACGGTGCGGCTCGCCCGCAACGGCGTCGCTGGCACCTTCACCCTCAACGGGCTCGCCGTCGGCAGCTGGTTCTCCCGCGTCCCGGCGGTCCGTGAGGCGTTGGACCTCTCCGCCGGCCGACTCGGGCTGCTGCTGTTGGCGATGAGCGTCGGTGCGCTGCTCGCCATGCCGACCGCCGGCCTGCTCGCCCAGCGATTCGGCGCGGCCCGCACCGTCACGATGGCCACCGCGTTGGTCGCGGTCGGCCTGACGGTGGCGGGGCTGGGCGCCACGATGACCGGTTCGTTCGCGGTCGTCGCCGTGGGGTTGGTCGCCTTCGGCTACGGCTCCGGCGCCTGCGACGTGGCGATGAACGTCGAGGGCGCGGCGGTGGAACGGCGGCTGGGCCGTACGATCATGCCCCGCTTCCACGCGGGCTGGAGCCTCGGCTCGGTGGCCGGAGCGGCGCTCGGCGCGGGGGCGGCCCGGTTCGACGTGTCGGTCGGCGCGCACCTGGTGGCGGTGGCGGTGATCGTGTTGACCGGCACCGCGCTCGCCGCCCGGACCTACCTGCCGGTGGGCAGCGACCACCCCGGCGACCCGGCGGACGCCACCCCGGCCGCCCGGCGCCGGGCGCAACTCGCCGCCTGGCGGGAACCGCGCACCCTGCTGATCGGGCTGTTCGTGCTGGTGGCGGCCTTCACCGAGGGCGCCGCCAACGATTGGCTGGCCGTTGCGTTCATCGACGGACGGGACCTGAGCGAGGCGGCCGGCGCGGCGGTCTTCGCCGTCTTCGTGGTGGGCATGACCGTCGGGCGCACCGCCGGCACCGTCGCGTTGGACCGGTGGGGTCGGGTGCCGGTGCTCAGCGCCACCATCGGGCTCGCCGTGGTCGGCGCCGGCCTGGCCGTACTGGCGGGTTCCGGGCCGGTGGCCATCATCGGCGTCGCGCTGTGGGGCCTCGGGGCGTCACTGGGCTTCCCGGTCGGGATGAGCGCGGCGGCCGACGACGAGGCGCACGCGGCGGTGCGGGTGAGCGTGGTCGCGGTGATCGGCTACACCGCGTTCCTCGGTGGCCCGCCGTTGCTGGGGCTGATCGGCGACCAGGTCGGCACCCTGCGGGCGCTGCTGGCGGTGCCGCTGCTGCTGCTGCCGACCCTGTTGCTGGTGCCGGTGCTGCGCCCGCCGCACCCGGCTTCGTCCGCCATAAGAAACTAACCCACCCCGCCGCCGGGCGGTATCGGGTGTGTGGCCGACTGCGCCGCGCACCCGTGCTGGTTACGGTCGCCCGATGCCAACCGACAAGATCACCGCCGCCGGGGCGGGCACCTGGACCCTGGGCGATCGCACCGTGCACAGGATGGGCTTCGGCTCCATGCGGATCACCGCGAACCCCGACCGTGACCGGGCCGTCGCCCTGCTGCGCCGCGCCGTGGAGCTGGGCGTCAACCACATCGACACGGCCGCGTTCTACGTCTCGCCCGGCGGCACCCTGCGCGTCGGCACCGGCCCGGCCCGCTACGCCACCGAGTTGATCCGCGCGGCGCTCGCCCCGTACCCGGAGGAACTGGTGATCGCCACCAAGGTCGGTTTCGGGTACGACCCGGAGGCGGGTTTCACCGAGGCGCTCACCGCAGCGCAGTTGCGGGCCCAGGTCCAGGAGAACCTTCGCCGGCTCGGCCGCGACCAGCTCGACGTGGTGAACCTGCGCCTCGGCCGGGGGTCGGGCCCGGTGCCGCTGGCCGACCGGTTCGGCGCGCTCGCCGAGATGCGGGCCGAAGGGCTGATCCGGCACCTCGGCCTCTCCAACGTCCGCCCCGAGCAGCTGGACGAGGTGGCCGGCATCGCGCCGGTGGTCTGCGTGCAGAACAACTACGGGGTGGACGCCTACCGGGAGCAGGACGCGCTCGTGCGGCTCTGCGGTGAGCGGGGCATCGCCTACGTGCCGTTCTTCGCCCTGGCCGGCACCGGGCGGGAGGCGGGCGTGAACGCCACGCGCAGCGAGGCCGTCGAGACGGTCGCCCGCGCGCACGGCGTCACCCCGCACCAGGTACGCCTCGCCTGGACCCTGCACCAGGGCCGCCACGTGCTGGCCATCCCCGGCACCGCGGACCCGGAGCACCTGGTGCAGAACGTGGCGGCCGGTGCCCTGCGCCTGACCCCGGAGGACCTGACCCAGCTGCGGTGACCGGCCGCCCCGCTACCGCTCAGGCCCGCACGACGTGGACGACGACCTCGTAGCCGTTGCCCACGGTGCCGGAGAAGCCCTCCGACAACGCGTCCACCACGGTCAGCTGGAGCGCGAGGGTCTCGTGCGCGATGAGCAACTGATGCGTGGCGATCGCCGCCGCCACCTCGGCGGGGGCGGCGATCGCCACCGTGATCCGGTCGGACACCTCGAAGTCAGCGTCGCGGCGGGCCTGCTGGACGATGCGGACCACATCGCGTGCGACGCCCTCGGCGGCCAGTTCGGGGGTGATCTCGGTGTCCAACGCGATCGTCGCGCCGCGCTGGGACTCCACCACCCAACCGGTGCGCGGCACCTCCGTGATCAGGAGATCGTCCAGGCCCACCTCGACCTGGTCACCGTCGACCGACAGCGGGTACGTCCCGTTCGCGCGGACGCCATCGACCAACTCCCGGGCGGCCACGCCGGCGATGGCCTTCGCGACGTGCTGGGTGCGGTTGCCGAACCGGCGGCCCAGGGTCCGGAAGTTCGCCTTGACCTGCACGTCGATGACCCCGCTCTGGGGATCGAGCGGTTCGAGGACCTTGACGTTCAACTCGTCGCCGATGTCGTCCAGCAACGCCTGCGGGAGCACGGTGCCGGCCGGCAGCCCCACCAGTGCGCGGCGCAACGGCTGACGGATCCGCAGACTGCTCGCCTTGCGCGCGGACCGGCCCGCCTCCGCCAACGCCCGCGCCGCCGCCACCTGGGCCGACAACTCCGTGCTGATCAGCGCGGTGTCGGGGGTGGGCCAGGTCGCCAGGTGCACCGACTCCGGGGCCGACGCGGCCCCCCGCCGGACGACCTGCTGCCACACCTCCTCCGTGACGAAGGGAATGAACGGCGCGAGCAGCCGAGTGAGGATGTCGAGGCACTCGTACAGGGTGGTGAGCGCGTCGGGGTCGCCCTCCCAGAAACGCTGCCGCGAGCGCCGCACGTACCAGTTCGACAGGTCGTCGATGAAGTCGGCGAGCAGTCGGCCGGCGCGCGCCGTGTCGTAGTTCCGCATGCGCTCGTCCACGGCGGCCGCGAGGGCGTGGACCTCGCCGACGATCCAGCGGTCCAACACCGGTCGCTGGGCGACCGGCTGCGCCAGGTGCGGCGCCCACGTCGAGTTGGCCGCGTAGAGGGAGAAGAACGCCGCGGTGTTCCAGTACGTCATCAACACCTTGCGGACGATCTCGTCGAGTGGGCCGGGCCCGATCCGGCGCGGCGACCACGGTGAGCCGGAGCAGGCCATGAACCAGCGCACCGCGTCGGCGCCGTGCGTGTCCATCAACGGGATCGGCAGCAGGATGTTGCCCAGGTGTTTGCTCATCTTGCGGCCGTCCTCGGCCAGGATGTGCCCGAGGCAGACGACGTTCTCGTACGGGGACCGGTCGAAGACCAGCGTGCCCACCGCCATCAGCGTGTAGAACCACCCCCGCGTCTGATCGATCGCCTCGCAGATGTACTGCGCCGGGTAGGTGCGCTCGAAGATTTCCCTGCTACCCGGCACGTGGGGGTAACCCACCGACGCGAACGGCATCGCTCCGGAGTCGTACCAGGCGTCGATGACCTCGGAGACGCGGGTGGCGGTCCGGTCGCAGTCCGGGCAGGCGAAGGTGATCTCGTCGACGTACGGGCGGTGCGGGTCCAGCTCGGACAGGTCGGCGCCGGCCAGCTCTCCGAGTTCCGTACGCGAACCGACAGCGGTCACGTGGTTGTCCGGGCACCGCCACAGCGGCAGCGGGGTGCCCCAGTACCGGGAGCGGGACACCGCCCAGTCGATGTTGTTCTTCAGCCAGTCGCCGTACCGGCCGTGTTTGATGTGCTCCGGGAACCAGTTGGTCTTCTCGTTCTCCCGCGTCAGCTCGTCGCGGACCTCGGTGGTCCGGATGTACCAGGATGGCTGCGCGTAGTACATCAGCGGGGTGTGGCACCGCCAGCAGTGCGGGTAGGGGTGCTCGAACGGCTCATGCCGGAACAACCGACCCGACGTGCGGAGACGGTCGATGAGCAACGCGTCGGCGTCCTTGAAGAACACGCCGCCGACCAGGTCGATGCCGTCGTTGAACCGCCCGTTCGGGGCGACCGGGTTCACCAGCGGCAACCCGTACGCGCGGCACACGGCGAGGTCGTCCGCGCCGAAGGCCGGCGCCTGGTGCACCAGGCCGGTGCCGTCCTCGGTGGTGACGTACTCGGCGAGGACCACCCGGTGTGCGTCCGGGATGTCCACCAGGTCGAACGGTCGCTCGTACCGCAGACCCTCCAGGGCCGACCCCGGCACGGTCGCCAGGATCTCCGCCTCGTCGCCGAGGACCCGCCCGGTCAGCGGTTCGGCGACGACGAACGTGCCCTGCTCGGTGCGGGCGACCGTGTACGTCACGTCGGGGTGGACGGCGACGGCGGTGTTGGACACCAGGGTCCACGGGGTGGTGGTCCAGATCAGCAGGTCGACGCCGCGGTGTCCGGCCACGTCGCCGCGCACCGGGAACCGCACGTACACCGACGGGTCGGTGACCGTCTCGTACCCCTGCGCCACCTCGTGGTCGGACAGGGTCGTGCCGTCGCGGGTGCAGTACGGCGCGACCCGGAAGTCCTCCACCAGACGTCCGCCGTCGTGGATCTGCTTCAGCGACCACCAGACGCTGTCCACGTACTCCGGTGACATCGTCTCGTACGGATGCTCCAGGTCGATCCAGTAACCCATCCGCTCGCTGAGCTGGACGAACTCGTCGACGTGCCGAAGCACCGAGGTGCGGCAGTGCGCGTTGAACTCGGCGATGCCCATCTTCTCGATGTCGGGCTTGCCGCCGAGGCCCAGTTCCTTCTCGACCGCGAGCTCGACCGGCAGGCCGTGACAGTCCCACCCGGCGCGGCGTGGCACCGAGAAGCCCCGCATCGTCCGGTACCGGGGAAACAGGTCCTTGAAGACCCTCGCCTCGATGTGGTGGGTGCCCGGTGTGCCGTTGGCGGTCGGCGGCCCCTCGTAGAACACCCACGGCGTCCCGTCGGCCGTCTGCTCCAGGCTCCGGCTGAACACGTTGTTGGCCTGCCACCACTCGATGACCGCACGGTCCAGCACCGCAAAGTCGATCTTGGTGGGTAGTGGCACGAATGGCGACTTCGACGGACCGTCCGGCACCGACACTCTCCCTACACTCCACATCCGCTCACGCGGGCATCAGCTCACTGCCCACGCGGGGACGAAGCGCCGGGCGTAGGGCCAGGACTCCGCGGTACCACCCCGCTTGCGCCCCGACCGTGCGGGCGCCGCTCGATTTCCGCGACGTGACGTGCCGCTACGTCCGGTTCTACTGAGGCAGCGAGCTGCCCGTTCTTCCGGAGGCTCCCCGGTGATGGCCGGATCGGTGCCGATGCCGTGCAGCATAGCGGTCCGTGCGGAGGACCCGTGGCCGGAGCGCTAGCCGTGCAACCAGACGCGCAGCGGACCGGTGGTGGCGAAGCCAGCGGAGAGCGCCGGCGTCAGGTCCGGGGTGGTCTCGTAGCCGACCAGCGGCGCATCGGGAACGGTGGCGCACACCGCGCCCCAGATGTCGCGGGAGCAGTCGGTGCGGGTGAACAGGTTGGAGACACCGTACGGACCGCCACCGCTGAGCACCGCCCCGCCGGTGATCTCACCCCGGTGGTCGTGGCGGGCGAGCACCCGTACCCGTGGGTCGGCCAGGAGCGCGGGCCGGAACAGGCTCCCACCGCCCTGTGCCGCCGCCCAGGACGCCAGGCCGTCAGTGGTGGTGACCGGGTCGAGGGGTGCGTCGCCCGGCAGGTCCGCTGGTCGCCGGTGGATCCACTGCGCGTCGAAGAGCACACGGAATCCGTACCCGGACAGGTCGAGGTCGGCGAAGCTGTCCTTCACCGACGCGCCGGGCCCGGCGTCGATCCGGGCCAGCAGGGCCTCGGCGTCGACGCCCGGTCGCAGGGTGACCGCGTCCGGGTACCACGGAGGCGAGCGGCGGGGGACAGACCAGGCGTCGGCGTCGGTACGGCCGACCAGCCCATGGCTGCCGCAGACGATGTCGCACCACTCGGCGTTGTTGCGGGCCGCCGTCCGCACGTCCTCCAGCACGTCAGGGAGCTTAGCCAGGGTCAGCGAAGCCGGGTGACCAGGACCCGGCCGCCCTCATGGACGCCGCCGTCGATGGCGATGACCCTGCCGTCGGCGTACCGCAGCGCAGCTGTGACATCCTGCGGTGCCACACCGAAGTGCTTGGTGAGGGTGCTGTGGCCGTGGACGAGCACGTTGCCCCCGAGCGTGCGCAGCATCATCGACACCCGATCGTCCGGGCTCGCCGGCGTGGCGTCCCGAAAGGCGCCCCGATCGCTCATCCGGCCACAGAGGGTCAGCCAGGTCGCGGGATCGCCGGAGTCGAGGGCCGTGGTGACCGCCGCGTTCACGGTGGCCACACTGGAGCCGAACTCCAGGTATCGGGCGGTGTCGGAGTGCACCAGCAGGAACCCGTCGACGACCGTGACCGCGGGCAGCCGCGTCATCCACTCGACATGTGATGGCGTCAGCTGATGAAGGTCCTTCTCACGTCCGCCGAACCGGGCCCAGCCACCCCGGAACCCGCCGGGCTCGTCCCAGCCGGCAACGGGCGTGGTGCCGAACCAGTGCGCGGCGAGCAACTGCACCTCGTGGTTGCCCACCAGGGCCCCGAGGTGGCCACCCGCCGCACGTGCCGAGACGGCGAGCCGCTGGACGTCGTTGATGACGCCGATCCCGTCCGGGCCGCGATCGACGTAGTCACCGAGCAGCCACAACCGCGCGCCGCCCCCGGACCACTGGCCGGTGCTGTCGACGAGCCCGGCCTCGCGAAGTGCCTCCCAGAACTCGGACCGGTGACCGTGGATGTCCGCCGCCACGTACAGCGGCGTCATGCCGCTGCCGCCAGCTCACCCAGGTGGATCGCCGCGTGCCAGTACGGCTCATGACCCGGGACGGTCATGACGTGCCGCGCCAGCTCGCCCATCGACCGTGACGTCCCGTCCGATAGATTGACCGGCGCCGACCACCGCTGTTCATCGTATCGGCTCAGGTCGTCGATCAGCGCTCCCCGGGCCACCAGGTCACGCAGCGATTCGCAGAAGTGGCCCAGAGGGCCACCCCGCACCCGATACCCTGCGGACAGCTCCTCCTCGGTGCGATCCGCGGTCCGGTCCATCAACACGTCCCGGTCGGCGGCCAACCGCCGAACCGTCTCGTCGAGCGTCACCATGGCCGCCACGGTAGGGGGCACCGCTGGCCGGCAACCAATGCCTGCCAATCTTTGGCAGGGAATCAGCGACGGAGCACGTCGAGCAGATCGGCTCCAATCGTCTGGATGGCGGACGCCTCCAGGGAGTACCGGACGAAGCGCCCGGCCCGCTCCGCGCGAACCAGTCCGGCGACGCGCAGGGTGGAGAGGTGCTTGGTCACCGCGGTCTCGTCGAGGCGCCAGAGCCGGGCGATCTCCCGCGCTGACCTGGGTTCGACAGCTATCGCGCGGCACACCTCCAGGCGCGCTGGATGAGCGAGCACGTCGAGCCGCCGCAGCGTCAGTCGCCGATCGGCCGCACGCTCCGGCGGCGGGAACGGGTAGTGCACCACCACCGGTCGGTTCGCCTCGTCGGCGACGTACACATGTGGGGCGCCGAACACTGTGGGGACCAGCACCAGCCCGCGTTCGGACACCGCCAACGACTTGCTCTGCACCTTGTCGACGGTGACGCGGCCGTCCTCACCGATGGCCACCGCAGGAGACAGGCCAGACAGCACGGCGCGGAGGTCGCCGCCTGCACCCAGGCGCGATCGTGCCCGCACCTCACCACCCAGCGCGGGCTCGATCTGGCTCCACTCAGCCGCGAAGAAGGCCGACCAGCAGCCGTCCAGAATGTCGATCACGGCGGCCTGCGCCGCGGCGGGCCTCTCCAGGAGCAGGCGCACCGCCCGTGTCGCCCCAGCTCCCCGCGCCCGCGACAGCGCCATCAGCTCGGCACCCACGCGATGATCGGCCACGTCGGCGGATCGACCGCCCACCCGCAGCAGCGGCCGAAGCATCGCGGCGGCGAACTGCCGGGGAGGCATCCTCCGGAGTGCCGCCACCGCCTGAACCCAGTCGAGGGTCGGCGGCAGCGTCGGATCCGCGAACACCGTCGCACGGACGGCTCGCACCGCGAACGACCATGCGTTCAACTCTGCGGCCAGGTCGTCCGGCAACTCACCGAGGACCCGCTCCGCCCACTCTGCACGCTCGGGGTGATGCTCGGTGCCGACCAGCACATGCCATGCCCAGGCCAACTCCAGCAACGGCGAGACCGCGAACGTCACCGCTGTGGATCGATTCGCAGGGAGCTGAAAGGTGATCGGCACGACCACACCCTAAGCGGCGGTGACGGCGGGGATGGGCCAGGACCATCGCTGAGGCCGGGTCAGGTCAGGGGGCGTAGACCAGGTCGATCGTGTCGGTGTGCCCGGACCAGCTCAGGTCGAGGCGCCAGCAACCGGCCTGGGGCAGATCGATGATCGACGGGCCGGGGCCGCCGGCGACCTCCCGGATCACCCGGGTGTCGGTGCCGTCCAGCCGGGCGGTGATCACCAGGGTCGCCGGCGCGGTCGGGTCGGGTGAGGTGGTGTCGGCACGGGCCACCCAGAGGATCTTGTTGTTCGACCCGTCCTCGCGAACCTGGCGCAGGGGATGGGCGAACAGCACCGCCACGATGTCTCCGTTCGCGCTGAAGACGTGCGGGACCCTCGCGTCGCCAGAGAACCCGGTACGCGCCCAGTCGGGTAGGGACCCGGTCTCCACCCGTGCCGCGCAGGGGGCCGGGGTGCTCGCCGTGGTGGTGGCTGTGGTGGCGGCCGGTGCGGCCGTCCCGCCGCTGGCCGTGCTCGTGCACCCCGCCAGCAGGACCACCGATGACACCAGCAGCATTCTGCCCCGTGAACCCATCTCCACCCCTTCCGATACACCGGCCGTCGTATCTTCAGGACACCGGCCATGGCCGGCAGGTTCCCCCTTAGCGCAGCGAGCGGGCGATCTCGATCGCCTCGGCCCTGGCGAGGTGGCCCTCCAGCCGGTAGCTCACCTCGTCGTCCTGCCAGATCAGGGTGGCGGCGGCCAGTCGGGCGGTCTCCCGCCGGATCCCGCCCGCCCGGTCCACGTAGGACAGCACGTGCGGGCCGTCGACCCAGACGGCGAAGTCGCCGTTGACCTGGACCCAGTCCGCGCCCGGCGGGGTGACCTCCTTGTGAAAGGCCAGGTTGAGGTGACCGTCGAACGCGTCGACGCGCAGCGCACCCCCGTCGTAGAGCAGCGTCGCCACCCGGTACCTGCCGGTGGCGTCCGGGTCGGCGACCAGCACCCGCTCGGGTGGGCCCAGCTTCGCCGGCAGGCGGATCGGAAACCGTACCGCCCGTTGCGCCTCGTCCAGGGCGACGGCCCGCTGACCGGGCAACGGCGACGCGGCGCCGACGGGCGGCACCGGGGCCGGCGAGGTGGCGATGCTGACGCCGGCGAAGCGCAGCAGCCCCGTGACGACCTCGGCGATCGCGGCTCGTGTCGACGGCAACACCGCCACCAGCAGGGCGACGAGCGCCGCCGCGGCGAGCGAACGCCACCGCCACCGTCGGGGCGCGGGCGTGCTGAGCCGTACGCGGACGCGGGCCGTCACATCGGGCGGATCGGGGGTGTCCAACCAGGCCGAGAGATCCCGCAGTTCCCTTTCGAGGTCACCCATGCCGGACCTCCGCACCGTCGAGCAAGCCACGAAGTTTCGCCAGCGCCCGGGACGTGCGCGACTTCACCGTGCCCCGGGGCCAGCCCAGAGCCGACACCGTCTCCTCCTCGCTGAGATCGAGGAAGTACCGACACACGATCACCTCGCGGTCGCGTACCGGCAGTTGTCGCAGTGCCTGCACCAGCGACGCCCGGCGCTCCCCGGCGAGGACCGCGCCGACCGCGTCGTCCTCGGCGATCTCGGAGGTCGGGTCCGCTGCCGCCGCGCGCAGGACGAGCCCGTCGCGCCGGCCCCGGGAGCGGTGCAGGTTGCGGGTCTCGTTGGCGACGATCGCGAGCAGCCACGACCGGAAGGACGCCTCACCCCGGTACCGGGACAACTTTCGGTACGCCTTCACGAACGCCTCCTGGATGACGTCCTCGGAGTCCGAGCCGGCACCGAGCAGCACCGCCGTCCGGTACGCGGACGCGGTGTGTCGGGCGACCAGGAGGTTGTACGCCTCCAGGTCACCGGCCCGGGCGCGGGTGACGAGCGCGTCGTCGTCCAGGGGGACCTCCGTTCGGATCACACTCATGACACCGCCCACCCGCCACGGGTTCCACCCGGTTTTCGCGACGCCGGTCAGCGCTCTCCCATCCGGCGTGCAGCGTATTGCCAGGAATCGGTGCTGCACTGGAGGGACGTCGAGGAGAGGGGCGGGGCATGAGCTGGTTCAACCGCCGAGCACGGGGTGCCGAGGCGACCCCGACCAAGCTGGACCGGGAGGCGACCCGCGACGACCTCGCGGCGCTGGAGGCGTTCGTGGCCACCCGGCGGGGCGTGGAGTTCTACCTGGAACCGGAGACGACCGCGACGGACACCACGGTGGTGGCGATTGCCCACGACGGCGAGTGGATCCGTCGTCGTACCGGAACGCCCCGTGCGGCGGGGGCCATCGCCCGCAAGCACGCGGTGCCGCTGTACGAGGCGGCACGCACCGGCTACCCCGAGCGGATGCGGACCTGGAGCCGGGCCCACCCGGAACGCCACGCCCGCTGAGGCTCGTTCGTTCAGGTGGTCTCGACGGCTGACCGGGCCTGCTCAGCCGTCATCGGCTCGGCGTGGCTGGAGACGTACCACAGGTAGTCGTCCTGGAGCAGTCGGCGGACCAGGACCAGGTCGAGGCCGTCGTCGGGTCGGCGCAGGTGTGCCGGCGGCGGGTAATAGCAGTCGCCCAGCAGCATGACGCCCGAGTCCGGCACCAGCACGATTGTCGAGTCCGGGGCGTGCCCGCCTCCGACGTGCCGCAGCCCGACGCCCACCGGCAACTCGTCGACGTCGGCGAAGGTCCGGGTTGGCGGCAGGACGGCGAAGTCCGCCCAGGAGTCCATCGCGCGTGCGCGCGCCCGGAAGCTCGGGCCGAGGCGGGGATTGGCGCGTACCTGCTCGTCCAGGTAGTGGTGGCTCCACGGCCGGGCGGCCTCCGTGCGCAGCAGCGGCACTGCCGTCTCATGTCCGACGATCTCCACCCCGGGCCAGGCGCACGCTCCCCAGACATGGTCCCAGTGGTGGTGGGTGTAGACGAGCCAGCGCGGCTGCGGCAGCCCGGCCGCCGTGAGCGCGGCCTGGATCTCGCGGGCGTGCGTGGGGCTCTGCCCGGCGTCGATCAGCACACTGCCGCGCTCGTCGGCCACGACGGCGACGCCGGCCTGGACCGCCTCGGGGTCGGGATCGCCCGGGCAGACCCAGACACGGCCGGCCAGATGCTGGAACTGCGGGACGGCCATGGTGATCGAACTCCGACATTGATTGCGGATCACTGGTCTGGTTTGCCGATCCTAGGTCAGCACACCGTCGGGCACCGTCCTCCCGGACAGGCCGGCGCAGGCAGCGCGCGACGTCACAGTGTGGTGCCCGGGCGTCTGCCGCCCGGGCACCCCGACTCTCCGACGACTACTCGCTGCGGGCGGTCTCCGGCCCGGTGATGCGTTCCAGCAGTGGCAGGGTGGAGGCGATGACGCCGAGGCAGGCGGCCAACCCGACGACGACGATCACGTAGAAGCGCGGCTGCGGCGCGACGAGGGTGTAGTCCATCTGCGCCCGCAGGAACAGGTGCGCGGCGAGCAGACCCATTCCGATGGCGACGGCGGCGACGGCGAGCATCGGTACGGCACTCTCCAGGGCCACCACCCGACGCAGCACCCGCACCGGCGCGCCACTGAGGCGCAGCAGACTGAACGGGCGTCGGCGTTCGGTGAGGCCGCCGATGACGCTGACCGCGAGGCTGCACCCGCCGAGCGCGAGACTGGCCACGATGACGACGTTGGCCAGTTGCTCCCAGCCGCGCAGCGTGTCGGCGAAGTCCGACTCGAAGTCGCCGGGCACGTTCGGCCCCACCCAGAAGGTCGGGAAGGCGATCTCCAACACGGTGCGGGTGCGCTCGATGGCGGTGGCGGAGCCGTCCGTGCCGACGACGATCGACGTCACCGGGAGCCGCTGGAACTCGTCGAGCGTCAGCGACGCGGCGGGCCAGACCGTCGCGGACGACGCCGACTCCCGCCAGTGGCTGAGGCCCAACGGCACCTCGATGACGTTCGCGCCGTCGGCGCACCGGCCGTACGTGCTGGGAAGGTCGGTGCACGCGATCACCCCGACCTCGCCGCCGTCCATCATGGTCGGGTTCTCGCGGATGGCGGTCGCGGACCGCACGCCGGGAATCGCCCGCAGGTCGGCGAAGAGGGTGTCCGGCACCGTCGGCGTCTTCTCGTCGAAGACGGTGGTGACCGTGCCCGCGTCGGTCGAGCCGACCGGTGCCGGGCCCCGGTTCGCCACGATCGTGGTGATCACGCCGACGGCGACGCTCGTCACGAAGAGCGCGAGCATGATGCCGCTGATCGCCCGGAAGCCGGCTTTCGGGTTGTCGGCCAGGCGTCGGGCGGCGATGAGCGCAGCCGGGCGGTTGGCGTACCGGGCCATGATCCGGGCGCCGACCATCGTCAACCAGGGGCCGGCGAAGACCAGGCCGACCATGATCAGCAGCAGCCCGGGTAGGAACACCGCCGCCTGGCCGTCGGACGTGGCGGGCCGGAAGCCGATGGCGAAGACCAGCACGGCGACGCCGAGCACCATGGGGATCAGCCGATACGCGCGCGGGGCGCGGGGGGTGACCCGCCGGGTGACGCCCAGCGGGGAGATCCGTACCCGGCGCAGCGAGACCTGGGCCGCCAGCGCCGCGCCGGCCGGGACGCCGAGCGCCACCAGCAGGACGTCCAGCACGCCCAGGGACATGTCGCTGGGGAAGAACGGCATGCCGGTGAACGGGATGCCCGCGAGCGGGTCGCGGAAGGCGTAGAAGAGGGCGAAGCCGACGGCGGTGCCGGCGACGGCGGCGGCGGCCGCCTCCACGGCGGCGACCGTCGAGATCTGCCGAGGTGTTGCGCCAACCAGGCGCATCGCGGCGAAACGCTGCTCGCGGCGGGCGGCGCTGAGCCGGGTGGCGGTGCCGATGAAGATCAGCACCGGGAACAACAGCCCACCGGCGACCACACCCAGGATGAGGTTCATCGTGGTCTCGGGCAGCGCGCGGGTGTTCCCGATGCTGGTGATCTGCCGCGCGTTGGGCAGTGTGGCGACCTGGTCGGGGGTGCCGCCGGCGATGACGAGCAGGGTGTCCGGCGAGGTCAGCCCGGCCGGGCCGACGGTGCCGAGGTCACGTCCCGGGTAGCGGTCGCGCAGCTGGTCGGCCGGGTGGGCGGCCAGCAGGTCGCGGAACGCGGGCGAGGCGTAGTACTCCCCGGGACCCGGGGTGCTGGGGATGCCGACCGGGGTGGGCGAGGTCGCGCCGGTGGCGGCGACGTCGATGCGGATGATCTGCTCGCCACGGAAGTAGTCGTCGCGCGTCGACCACCACAGGGGGTCGGTGTGACCGGCCGTCGAGGCCTGGGGATACAGCGACGCGTACCGGGTGAGTTGAGCGTTGACCGCGTTGACCCCGGCGAGGGTGGTCAGCAGCAGACCGCTGCCGACCGCGACGGCGGCGGCGATGACGATCAGGCGGGTGAGCGCCTCACGGCCGCCCGCCACAGCGAGGCGGAGCCCGAAACGGATCATGAGGCGATCCGGTCCGGCGCGTTGACGCGCCCGTCGCGGACCATGACCTCACGGTCGGCGTACGCCGCGATCCTGGCCTCGTGGGTGACCAGGATGACCGTGGTGCCCTGCTCGCGGGCGGCGCTGACCAGCAGGTCCATCACCTGCTCACCGGTGAGTGAGTCGAGCGCGCCGGTCGGCTCGTCGGCGAAGAGCACCTGCGGCTCGGCGACCAGGCCACGGGCCAGGGCGACGCGTTGCGCCTGCCCACCGGAGAGCTCACCCGACCGGCGCTGCTCCAGGCCGTCCAGGCCGAGGCGCGCGAACCAGGCGCGCGCCTTCGGCAGCGCCTGCGACCGGTGTACGCCGCTGAGCAGCAACGGCAGTGCGACGTTCTCCACCGCGGTGAGCTCGGGGACGAGCTGACCGAACTGGAACACGAAACCGAACCGGTCCCGGCGCAGGCTGCTGCGCTCGGTCTCGGCCATGGCGTGGACCTTCGCTCCGTCGAGGAGGATCTCGCCGGAGTCGGGCACCAGGATGCCGGCCAGGCAGTGCAACAGGGTGGATTTGCCGGAGCCGCTGGGGCCCATGATGGCGACGATCTCGCCCGCCTCCACGGCGACGCTGGCGCCGCGCAGGGCGGGGGTCTGGCCGAAGGAGAAGGTCACCTCGCGCGCTTCGATCATGATGCTCACGACCGCACCTCTTTCCGTAGGGCGTCCAGGCGGGCGTTGGTCATCTCGATCCATCGCAGGTCCGCCTCCAGGTGGTAGAGGCCGTGGTCGGCGAGCAGCGCGTCGACCAGGTTGCCGGCGCGTTTGATCTCGGTCAGCTCACGCATCCGGCGCAGGTGTGCGCTGCGCTGGGTGTCGAGGTATTCGCCGGCCGGCCGGTCCAGCATCAGCGCGAGCACGACCTTGGCGAAGAGCACCGTCTGCAGGTGTGGTTCCGGGTCGACCGGCTGGGTCAGCCACTGCTCGACCTCGGTCGCGCCGACGTCGGTGATGATGTAGCGCTTGCGGTCGGGCCCGGCGCCCGGGGCGACGTCGCTGATCACCACCTTGCCGTCGCGGGCCAGTCGGCTGAGGGTGGAGTAGACCTGGCCGAAGGGCAGTGGCTTGCCCCGGCCGAAGAAGGCGTCGTAGTCGCGCTTCAGGTCGTATCCGTGGCTGGGCTCTCGTTCGAGGAGGCCGAGAAGGGTCAGTGGCACGCTCATGCCAGCAGACTACACCGAGGGTATACCTCGCGTATATACCCTCGGTGTGTTGCTGGTCGACGTCTCGGATCAGCCGGTCAGGGCACCTGCCAGGGCGTAGCCGGCGGTGGCCGCGGCGAGCCCGGCGGCCACGCTGCCGAGCACGTTGGCCAGCGCCAGGAGCCGGTGACCGCCCCTGGTCAGCCGCAGCGTCTCGTAGCTGAACGTGGAGTACGTGGTCAGCGCGCCGCAGAACCCGGTGCCGAGCAATGCGCTGACCGCCGCGCTGGCCGGCCACCCGGCCAGCGCGCCGAGCAGCAGCGACCCGACCACGTTGACCAGCAGGGTGCCCCAGGGGAACGCCGAACGGTGCCGGGACTGCACGGCCCGGTCGGTCAGGTAACGCAACGGCGCGCCGACGGCCGCGCCCAGGGCGATGAGCAGGACGGTCACCGGGCCGCCCTGCGCAGCAGCCCGGCGGTGACCGCGTCGCCCAACCCGACCGCGACGAGCGCGCCGAGCAGCGTCGCGGCGAGGTACGCCAGCGCGGTGCCCGGCACGCCCGCGACGATCGCCTGCTGGACGTCGACCGCGTAGGTGGAGAAGGTGGTGAACCCGCCGAGCACCCCGACCCCGAGGAACGGGCGGGCCAGCGGGTGCCCACCGCCGAGGTGCCCGAGCACCGCCATCAGCACGCCGATCAGCAGGCAACCGGACGTGTTGACGGTGAACGTCGCCCACGGGAAGCCGGTCGGCGCGTGCGGAACGGCGTGTTGCAGACCGGCCCGGGCCAGCGCGCCGAGCACCCCGCCGGCCGAGATCGTGGCGAGGATCGTCGCGGGGCGCGCGGTCAGCTCGCGGCGGTCGGCGGGGACGCCCAGGTCGACATCGGGGTCGGTACGCGGCTCGAACGGCTCTGACACGGGTCCTCCCTACCAGCACGGGCATCACTGGCAGGGACCGTTGGCGAGCGGTGTCGCGGTTCTCCCGTGATACAAGCCGGGACGGCGGGCCCCACCGCCGGGAGTCGTACGCTCCGATTCCACCCTAACGCCACGGCGATCCGGGGAGGGCGGAGGGTCAGCGCACCGCCGCGACGGCGGCGTCCGGGCCGCCTCGCCAGACCGTGCCGACCTCGCTGAAGCCCGCCGCGGTGAGGGCGGCCAGGTGCCAGGAGACCGGCGGGTTCCACTCGGGGCTGTGCCCGGTCGGGTAGATCGTGTGTCGCCGGGCGACCAGCGGGGCGAGCGCAGGGTCGGCGCCGGCCCGGTCCCACCAGTCCGACCAGGACGGCATCGAGGCGGCGGCGTACCGGGCGTTGCGCCGGTCCCGGGCCCGCTCCATCAGTCGCTTGGTCAGCTCCGGCAGGGTGTCGTCCGGCATGTGGTCGGCGTTGATGAAGACACCGCCGGGCCGCAGCACCTCGCGCAGCTCGGCGTAGAGCTGGCCGAGCCGGTCGGCCGGCAGCCAGTGCAGGGCGGTGGCGGTGAGGACGGCGTCGTACTCGCGGTGGGGGAGCGCGGCGCGCCACTCGGGGGTGCCGAGGTCGGCCGTGACGATGGTGGCCCGGTCGGCCAGCGAGGCGCTGGCGATGGCGAGCAGCGCCGGGTCGAGGTCGACGAGGGTCATCTGTGCGGTGGGGAAGCGGGCGAGGGTCCGCAGCGAGATGGTGCCGGTGCCGCCGGCCAGGTCGAGCACGCGCGGTGGCCGGCCGTCGATGACCGCGTCGACGGTGTCGAGCATGGCCGTGAACCGGTGTTCCCGGTCCGGGAGGTAGGCCTCCTGCTGGCGGTCCCAGCTTTCCTGCCAGGCCCAGGGATCATCGATGTAAGGAGTCATAGCGATCAGGCTAGTTACGCCACGAGTGCGTTGTCCAGACCTTGTTGCACATCTTTTGCAATTGCGAGAAGATGGCGGGGCGATGATCGGAGCGACGCCGGGCCGGCGCGTCCGCCCGGCCCGGCGTCCTCCTCCCGCGCCGTCAGACCGCGACGTCCACCAGGCCCTCGTCGGCGCGGGTCGGTTCCTCGCGACGGGCCAGTCGCGGCGCGGCGAGCAGGACGCCCAGGCCAGCCAGGGTGACGGCGGCGCCGGCCCAGATCGGCGAGGTGTAGCCGAGGCCGGCGGAGATGGTCACCCCACCGATCCAGGCGCCCAGCGCGTTGCCGAGGTTGAACGCCGCGATGTTCGCTCCGGACGCGAGGGTCGGCGCCTGGTGGGCGTACCGCATGATCCGCATTTGCAGTGGTGGCACGGTGGCGAAGCCGAACCCGCCCATCAGCACCAGCGCGACGATGGTCGCCACCGGGTTCGTGGCGGTCAGCGCGAAGCCGACGAGCACCACGGTGAGCGCCGCCAGGACGGTGACCAGGGTGCGCGACAGTGAACGGTCCGCCGCCCGGCCGCCGAGCAGGTTGCCCGCGAAGAGCCCCACCCCGAAGAGGACGAGCAGCCACGGCACGGTGCTGCTGGCGAAGCCGCTGACCTCGGTGAGCGTGTAGGCGATGTAGGTGAACGCCCCGAACATCCCGCCGAAGCCCAGGACGGTGATCACCAGGGAGAACCAGACCTGCGCGTGGGTGAAGGCCCGCACCTCGCCGCGTAGCCCGCCCGCCGGACGGTCGGCGTTGGCGGTGTCACCCGTCGGGACGAGCACTGCCAGCCCGACCAGGGCGACCACTCCGATGGCGGTGATCGCCCAGAACGTCGACCGCCAGCCGAAGTGCTGCCCGAGGAAGGTGCCGAAGGGCACGCCGAGCACGTTCGCGATGGTCAGTCCGGCGAACATCATGGCGATGGCGCCGGCCCGGCGGGCCGGCGCGACCAGGCCGGCGGCGACCACCGCGCCGATGCCGAAGAACGCGCCGTGGCAGAGCGCGGCGACGATCCGGCCGGTCATCATCACGGCGTAGTCGCCGGCGACGGCGGAGAGCAGGTTGCCGATGATGAAGAGCACCATCAGGCCGAGGAGCACCGGTTTGCGCGGCAGTCGGGTGACCGCGGCGGTGAGGGCGACCCCGCCCACGGCCACGCTGAGCGCGTAGCCGGAGATCAACCAGCCGGCGACCGGCTCGGTGACCGCGAAGTCGGCGGCCACCTCGGGCAGCAGCCCCATGATCACGAACTCGGTGAGCCCGATGCCGAACGCGCCGATGGCCAGCGCGATCAGGCCGGGCGGCAGGGACTTGTGGGGTACGGACATGGTCTTCCCATCGGGAGGAGGCAGATATGCGGCGCGTGCAACTACGCGCGCCAGCAACGAAATACTTGCACGCGCTTTATATCGGCGCAAGCGTGGTAGCCTGGGGTTCGTTCAGATCACACCGAGGAGGCCGCCATGGGCATCGCCGACGACGCGGTCGAGATCCGCGCACAGGGCTGGCGCACCCTCGCCGCCCTGCACGGGCTGATCGAGACCTCCCTGGAGCGGGCCCTGCAGTCCAGCCACGACCTCTCCGTCGTCGAATACACGGTGCTGGACGCGCTCTCCCGGCAGGACGGCTGGCACATGCGGATGAGCCAGCTCGCCCGCGCCGCCGCGCTCTCCGGCAGCGCCACCACCCGGCTGGTCACCCGCCTGGAGCAGCGCGGGCTGCTCACCCGGATCCTCTGCGCCGACGACCGGCGCGGCATCTACACCGAGCTGACCCCGGCCGGCTCCGAACTGCTCGCCCAGACCCGACCGACCCACGACCGGGTGCTCACCGAGGCGCTCGCCGCAGCGGAGGCCACCCCCGAGCTCGCGCCGCTGGTCGACGCCCTGCACCGGCTACCGGCCGGCCGCTGACCACCCCGCCGGCCCTCACGGCGGCGGGCGTACGGTACCCGCAGCCCCACCGGGACCGCCGCACCAAGGAGGCAGCCGATGCAGGACCGCACCCCTCGTCCGGAGGAGCTGGAGCCGATCGAGCGCGCCAGCATCGACGAGCTGCGCGCCCTGCAACGCGACCGACTGCGCTGGTCGTTGCGGCACGCGTACGACAACGTGCCGCACTACCGCCGGGCGTTCGACGCGGCCGGGGTGCACCCCGACGACTGCCGTGAGCTCGACGACCTGGCACGTTTCCCGTTCACCGGCAAGGCGGAGCTGCGGGAGAACTACCCGTTCGGCATGTTCGCCGTACCCCGGGAGCAGGTGGCCCGCCTGCACGCCTCCTCCGGCACCACCGGCCGTCCGACCGTGGTCGGCTACACCCGCGACGACCTGCGCACCTGGGCGCGCCTGATGGCCCGCTCGATCCGCGCCTCCGGCGGTCGCCCCGGCGACCGGGTGCACGTCGCGTACGGCTACGGGCTCTTCACGGGTGGCCTGGGCGCGCACTACGGCGCCGAGGAACTGGGCTGCACGGTCATCCCGGTCTCCGGGGGGATGACCGAGCGTCAGGTCATGCTGATCCGTGACTTCGAACCCGAGGTCATCATGGTCACGCCCAGCTACCTGCTGGCCATCGTCGACGAGATGCGCCGCCAGGGCATCGACCCGCGTGCCACCTCACTGCGGGTGGGCATCTTCGGGGCCGAGCCGTGGACCGAGGACATGCGCCGGGAGATCGAGCAGCAACTGGACATCCACGCCGTCGACATCTACGGGCTCTCCGAGGTGATGGGCCCCGGCGTGGCGACCGAGTGCGTCGAGACCAAGGACGGGCTGCACCTCTGGGAGGACCACTTCTACCCGGAGATCATCGACCCGGTCACCGGGGCGGTGCTGCCCGACGGCGAGCGCGGTGAGCTGGTGTTGACCTCCCTGACCAAGGAGGCGATGCCGGTCGTGCGCTACCGCACCCGCGACCTGACCCGGCTGCTGCCCGGCACCGCCCGGCCGATGCGCCGGATCGAGAAGATCACCGGACGCACCGACGACATGATGATCCTGCGTGGGGTGAACATCTTCCCCACCCAGATCGAGGAGCTGATCCTGCGGACCCCGCAGCTGTCGCCGCACTTCCAGTGCGTCCTCGATCGGCAGGGCCGGTTGGACACCCTCACGGTTCGGGTGGAGCGACGCGCCGGCGTCGAGCCGGACGCCGCCGAGCGGGCCGGCGGCACGCTGGTTCAGCTGGTGAAGAACACCATCGGGGTGAGCGCGGCGGTCGACGTCCTGGCCCCGGACACGGTGGAACGGTCGATGGGCAAGATGCGTCGCATCGTCGACCAGCGCCGGTCCGGCTGACACCGGCCGACATCCGGTCCCGTCCCGGACCGGGGCGCTGGTCCGACGCGCGCCCCGCGTGGCCACACCGGACGGCCGCCCAGCTGGGGCAGGATGACCGGATGCGACACGTCGTGCTGTTCCACTCCGTGTACGGGCTGCGGCCCGCCGTGCGCGCCGCCGCCGACCGGTTGCGCGCCGCCGGGCACCAGGTCAGCGCTCCCGACCTGTACGGCGTCCCGGCCGCCGACACCGTCGAGGACGGCTTCGCGCTGCTCGACAAGATCGGCCACGATGCGGTGCTGGACCGGGCCCGGGCCGCGCTGCGTGACCTGCCACCGGAGACGGTGCTCGCCGGCTTCTCGATGGGCGCCGGTGTGGCCGGGGCGCTGCTGGCCGAACGCCCCGAGGCGGCCGGGCTGCTCCTGCTGCACGGCACCGGCGGCGCTCCGGACGCGGTCCGACCCGGCTTGCCGGTGCAGATGCACCTCGCCGACCCCGACCCGTACGACAGCCCGGACGAGGTCGACGAGTGGCGGCAGGCCATGCTCGCGGCCGGCGCCGACCTGACGGTCTTCGGCTACCCGGGTGTGGGTCACCTGTTCACCGATCCGGACGTGCCCGAGTACTCCCCGGACGCCACCGCGGCGACCTGGCCGCGGGTGCTGGCTTTCCTGGCCGCTCCCTGATCACCAAGCCCGACGTCGCAGCCCGGCTGCCGGCGCGATGTCAGCGGGCGGTGGCGCCGATGCGTGGGGGCGTCGCGGTGCCGTGCACCCGCTTGGCCTGGCTGGCGAACACCCGGGGTGCGATGATCGGCATGAGCAGCCGCGCCGGCAGCGGGGCGTGCGCCAGCACCGCCTTGATCACCTCCGGGTCACCCTCGTACATGGCCAGACCGAAGGCCAGCGTCAGCTGCTTCTTCGAGGACTTGCTCATTCCGTGCTCGCCGAGCCGCATCCACTCCCGGGCGGTGACGTACCGCTGCGCCAGCGGCAGGATCTCGCTCTCCTCCAGGGCCATGTGCTCGATCAGGACGGTGCGGAGCTGCTCCAGGGCGTCCGCCAGCGGCGCACCGTCGCGTCCGGTGCGGCGCCACTGGGGGAGGAGGGCGACCACCGCCGCGTGGGCGTCCTCGATGGCGTGGTGCTGCGCCTCCATGGCGGGGACGATCGCCGCGGCCTCCGCGCCCGCGCGCTCCAGCAGCCGGGGCCACAGCAGCAGGTCCTCGCCCTCGTGATGCATGTGCAGGATGTGGCAGAGCAGCTCGGCGTGGGCGCCGACGACCTCCGCGCGTGTGGCGTCGCCCGGTGTGACGTCGCGGACGAGCTGCGGCAGCAGGCTGAACTCGCGACGGAGCGCCGAGTGCGCCATGTACATGTCGCGCACGTCGGCCATGGCTTCGCGGTGGTTCTGGTTCACGGTGACCTTTCCGAGGGATCAACTGGCACAGATCTGTTGATCATGCTCGGGGCCACTTGGAACCGGCTTGGAATCCACCAACCCGCGACGGTCAGCCGGCCAGGGCCGCCGTCGCCTCGGCCAGCCAGTGCGGCGACCCCCACCGACGGGCCACCCGCGCGGCGAGGGTGAAGTGCCGGGTCGCCTCCTCGGCCTGACCCAGGAGCCGGAACAGCTCCCCGAGCGACAACGCGACCGGCCGCACCACGGCCGCGGTGGTGGAGAAACCGGCCAGTTGGTCGCGTACCGGCAGCAGCGCGTCGATCACCGGCTGGGCCAGGTCCCGCCGGCCCAGCGCCACGATCACCATCCCGCGTACGGTGAGCAGCGCCGACTCGTAGTAGTCCGGGCGGTACGTGTGCTGCCCGATCGGCATGGCCCGCGCCTCGTCCGCCCGTCCGCTCTCGATCAGCGCCAGCGCCAGCAGGTCGTCCACGATCGGGCCCAACGACCGCCGAATCCGCCGGGTCGCCTCCAGGTGCTCACCGAACCGTCCCTGACTGATCAGCAGGGTACCCAGAGAGATGTAGCGGAAGGTGTCGGCGTGCAGCGAACCCTGCCGCCGCATCTGCCCGGCGACCTCGTCGTAGCGCCGCCGCGCGGCGGCGAAGTCGCCGGCGACGTGCGCGAGGGTGCCCAACGCACACAGGTTGATCGTCTGCGCCTCGTTCAGCTGGTACGTCTCGGCCAGCCATCCCTGCCGGGCGACGCTCAGGCGCAGCTCGTCCGGCTCGTTGAGCGCGGCGGCGCAGTGGCCCAGCACCTGCTCGGCGACCGAGCGGTAGGTCACCAGCCCGTGCTCCTCGGCGAGGTCGCGCAGCTCAAGGGCGAACTCCCGACGCTCCGACGCCTCCCGCTCGTAGCTCATGGTGCGCATCCGCGCGGCCAGCCCGAGGGCGCGCAGCTCAGGGTCGTCCACCTGCCGCGAGAGGGCCAACGCCTCCCGTCCGGCCGCCACGCCACGCGGATCGGACTCACCGTCCAACTCCGTCGCCAACGCCTCGAGCAGCCGGCAGCGGGCGACCGGGTCCAGGTCGTCGGCGCGCAACAGCCGGGTGAGCAGCTCGACGACCCGTAGGTCCACCGCGCCGTACTCGTGGGTCAGCCACGGGGTGGGGACGGTCCACGCGGTGAACGCCGCGACCAGCAGGTCGTCGCGGCCGGACGCGGCGGCGACGTCGATCGCCCGGGCCCGGGTCTGTCGGGCGGCGGCCACCGCACCGGCTCGCGCCTGGGCGCGCAGCAGCCGTCCGAGCAGGTCGACCCGGAGCGCGTCGCGGTCCCCGACGACCGTGGCGGCGGCCTCGACGGCGTTGCCGAGCACCTCGATCGCGGCGTCGTACGCGTAGCGCCGCTCGGCCAGTTCGGCGGCCCGGATGGCGTAGTCGACGGCGAGCGGCGCGGTCTCGGCCGACGCGGCGCGGGCGTACTGGTGGGCCAGGGCCGGGTAGTCGTCGGGCCGCAGCCGGCGGGTGGCGGCGGCGATCCGTGCGTGCAGTCGGGTACGGCGCAGCTGCGGCAGGTCGGTGTAGATGGTGTCGCAGACCAGGCCGTGGACGAATCGCACCCGCCCGGGTGCCGGTTCGGTGAGCAGCCCGGCGGTCAGTGCGGCTTCCAACGCCTGCAGGACGGTGCCCTCGTCGGTACCGGCGGCGTCGACGAGCGTCCGCACCTCCGCCTCCCGCCCGACGGCCGCGGCGAGGCGCAGCACCGAGACGGCGCTCGGCGGCAGGCGGGAGAGTCGGCGGCGCAGCACGTCGCGTACTCCCTCGGGCACCTCGGACGTGGCGACGAGCGTGCCCTCGGCGGCGAGCAGCCGCGCCGACTCCCGGACGTAGAACGGGTTGCCGCCGGTCCGCTCGGTTAACGCGGCGACCGTCTCCGGGTCGACGGTGGTCCGGGCCAGTGCGCCGAGCATCCGTTCGACCTCGGACGTGCGCAGACCGCCCAGCGCGATCCGGTGCGGTGACCGGCGGGCCAGCACCGCCATCGTGTCGGCGAGCCGGTCGGCGCTCTCCGCAGGTCGCAGCGCCACGACGAACAGGACCGGGCCGGTCGTCATCTCGGTGACGCTCTGCAACAGGAGCAGCGTCTCGGCGTCGGCGGCGTGCAGGTCGTCGAGGACGACGGCGACCGGTCTGCGGGCCGCGGCGGCGTCCAACCAGGCGCCCACGGCGCGGTGCAACCGGAACCGGCCGGCGGTGACGTCGCCGCCGGGCTCGCCGTCGCCCCCGCCGAGCAGCGGGGCGAGCGCGGGCGCGAGGTCGCCCGGGGGCGCCTGCTCGGCGAGTTGCCGCAGCGCCTCGACCCAGGCCCAGGCCGGCGGGGCACCCTCGACCTCGGGGCAGCGACCGACGGTGACCAGCCAACCATGGGCGCTGAGTCCGGCCCGGAAGCGGCCGAGCAGACTCGTCTTGCCGGCACCGGCCTCACCGCTGACGACCGCCGCGCGCGGTCCGCCCGCCACCGCCTCGGCGGCCGCCTGCCCAAGCGTGTCCAGCTCAGCCTCCCGGCCGACGAAGACCTCCTCCGACACCGGCCGCTCGGCGACGCGGACAGCGGTCGCCGCCACCGGAGGCAGCAGGTCGAGCCGCTGGCCCAGGATCGCCGACTCCACCTCGCGCAACGCCGGGCCCGGGTCCAGACCGAGCTGGTCGGCCAGGGTCGCCCGCGCCCGGCGCAACGCGGCGAGCGCGTCGCCCTGCCGACCGGTACGCCACAACGCCAACGCCAGCAGCCGCCAACTCTCCTCCCGCAGCGGCGCCTGCCGGGTCAGCGCCTCCGCCTCCGGCACCGCCTCGGCCGCGTCCCCGCAGCGGACCGTCACATCGAGCAGCGACTCCCGGGCGCTCAGTCGCAGCTCCTCCAGGCGCAGCACCTCCGGCTGCGCCCACGGCTCCCCGGCGAATTCGGCGTACGCCCGACCGCGCCACAGGTCGAGGCCACCGCTGAGCAGCTGACGTGCCCGCTGCGGGTCGGTGGGGCCGACCGCGCGCGCCTCAGTGAGCAGCGTCTCGAACCGATCGGCGTCGACGGCATCGGCGGGCAGCCGCAGCGCGTAGCCCGGTGCCGCGGTGACCAGGAACCGGGCCGGCGCGCGGCGTTCGCGGGCCGGCTCCACCAGGCGGCGCAGGTGCGAGATGTACGCCTGCAGGGAGGCGATCGCCCGTGGCGGCGCGTCACCGCGCCACAGATCCTCGATCATCTGACCGACGGAGACGACCTCGCCACGGGCCGCGAGCAGCAGCGCGAGCACAGCGCGCTGACGGGGGCCGCCGAGGTCGACCGGCCCGCCTGTGTCGATCTCGACCTCGAGCGGCCCGAGCACCCGTAGCAGCATGACGGCACCAATCCTAGTCGCGCTGGTGAGCGACTCACCCGTTCCCACTGGTCACCGGGCAGCCAGCGCACGGCAGGTGCGGGCGGCGGACCGCCACCGCGCGGGGCGCCGCCGAAGACGCCTCGTTCGATATCGTGGCGCCACCATCAAGATCCTCGAAGGGGCCTGGCGATGACCACGACGGCCTTCGACGACTACGAACGGTCGCGCTGGGCCGGGCGCGCGGGAGCGTACGACCGCAGTCTCGCCGCGCTCTGCGCGTACCCCGTACCAGCGTTGTTGGACGCCGCCAACGTCGGGGCGGGCACGCGGCTGCTCGACGCGGGCACCGGCTCCGGCACGGCGGCCAGCCTGGCGTGCGCTCGCCGCGCCACCGTCGTCGCCGTCGACGCCGAGCCCAGCATGGTCGACTTGGCGCGCGAGCGCCTGCCGTCCGTCGACGAGGTCCGCCTCGCGTCGCTGCCGCACCTCCCGTTCGGTTCCCGGTCGTTCGACGCGGCCGTGGCGAACTTCGTGATCAACCACGTGGGCGATCCGCTGGCCGCGATCACCGAGCTGCGACGGGTCGTCCGGTCCGCTGGTCGGGTCGCGGTCACCGTGTGGCCGCACCCCCGCCGGAGGCACAGAGCCTCTGGGGTGAGGTCTTCGACGCCGCTGGGGTCGACCGTCGCGCCGCCGCCCCGATGGTGGACGCCGACCGGGACTTCCCCCGTACCCCCGATGGGTTGGCGGGGCTGCTCGACCAGGCCGGGCTCACCGACGTGCGCTGCGACACGATCACCTGGGCGCACCGCACCGACCCGGAAGCCTGGTGGAGTGGCCCCGCCAACGGCGTCAGCAAGCCAGGTCTGGTGATGGAGACCCAGCCGGCGGCGATGATCAGCCGCATTCGTGCCGCGTACGACGAGCTGACCGCCCGCTACCGTGGCCCCGACGGCCTGCTCACGCTACCCACCGCAGCCCTGCTAGTGCTGTGACCACCAACGTTCACCGGGTTGTCGGTGGTGTTGTGGTTCCTCGCCCAGACGTTGTCGGAGCGAGCGACTCCCCACCGGTAGTGGGGCGGGCCTCAGCCGGCCAACCGACCCTGACGCCCACCCCGCCCCGCCCCACCCCGTCTCCGCCCCGCCCCACCCCCACGCCGGTCGATCATGGAGTTGTGGTGCCGGACTTGTTGGTCGCCGGGGCTTTTGTCACCCACCACAACTCCATGATCGACGGGGCGGGGCGGGGCGGGGCGGGGCGGGGTGGTTAGGCGGTTGCGGGTAGGCCTTCCAGGGGGTGGGTCGACGGGGGGCGGGGTATTGCCCGCACCGCGCCCGGCGGAGTGCCGGCGTCGGCGAGTGTCCACTGCCCCGCCGAACTCGCCGGTCTGGGGCGGATCGGCGTTGAGAGCCGCCCGACGTCCCGCGACGGGGCACCGTCCGCGCCGTGCTGAGGTCGGGACGCCGCTGTGGCCGGAGTCGGCGGTACGTCGCCCGCCGAGGCCACGGCTCGGAGTCGACGTGGGACCGCCGCACGGCTGCCGTCGTGACCCGACGCCGCGTGACCCGACGCGGCGGGACGGGTGGCCATCGTCGGGGTGGGGTTGGCGCGCCTCAGCGCGGTCGGGCCGGTGGCACCGTCCGGCCCGGCCGGGGCCAGCGCCGCGAAGACGGCGTCGAGGCGGCCGGTCCGAGCGCCAACGGTGTCGAGGCGCACGATCTCCGCGCTCCTGGCCGCCGAGCGCTTGAGCGCACCGGCGCGCGAGTCGCGCGAGTCGGGCGGGCTGGCGTCGCGGTGCACGGCGTCGCGGTGCGCGGTGTCGAGGTGCGGCAGGTCGGCGGCCCGGCGTTGGAAGACGCCCCGCAGGGCGCGGGGCAACCGCTCGGCGGCGACCTGGCGCAGCGCAGGTGCGGCGAACGCGTAACCGTCGACGTGGTGGGGGAGCAGCAGGCCGGCGGCGACCAGCCCGCGTAGGGCGGGTGCGGACCGGCCGGGCGTCCAGCCGAGTGCCCGGTCCACGGTCGCGCCGCTGATCAGGCCACCGAGGGTGCCGGCGGCCATGAGCACCGCCCGCCGCTCACCGTCGAGGTGGTCCAGTTCCGCGCCGACGGCCCGGCGGATCACCTCGGGTAGGGGGAGCGCCGCCGGGTCGGCACCGTCCACGACCGACCTGACGTACGCCGCCGCGTGCCCGGGGCGGCCCCCCACCAGCGGCAGCAGCCGGTCGACCAGGGCCACCGGCTGCCCGGCCCGGGTGAGCAGGTGGCGCAGCAGCCGCCCGGACTGCACCGTGGCCAGCGGTCCGATCGTCAGCCGTCGGGCCGGGCCGGGCCGGGTGTCGGCCCACTGCGGCTGATGCACGGTGAGCAGTGCCAGCGGCAGCGCGCGCTCGGTCGCCGCGCTGAACAGTGCGTGCAGGAACCGGCTCACCACCGGCGCGGCCCGGTCCAGGTCGTCGACGGCCACGATCAGCGGCCGGCGGACGGCCAGGCGCAGCAGGACCTCCCGGCAGGTCGCCGCGCCCGCCAGGGCGGCGGCGGAGCCGTCCGGGGTGGTCAGCATCCGGTGGAGCTCCGGGACCGCGGTGGCCACCCGGGTCGGCGGGAACAGCGGTGTCAGGGCGGCGACGAGCCGGTCGTGGACCGCCGCCGGGCCGTCGCTGTGTCGGATCCCGGCGAGGCTGCGGAGCAGGTGCGCGACCGGTGCCAGGACCTGATCGGGGTACGGCTGGCAGGCGGCCACGCACCAACGGATGGGCGAACCGTCCACCGTGGTCAACCCGCGGGTCAGCTCGTGCAGCAGCCGGCTGCGGCCACTGCCGGTGGGGCCGACCAGCGAGATCCAGCGTGGCGTGCGGTCCCGGATGGCCCCGCTGAGCTGGTCGCGGATGGTGGCCAGTTCACGGCGGCGCCCGATCAGCGGGCCGTCGTGCCGGTCGGCGCTGGGGCGTACCGGACCGACGGCGTGCCAGACCGGCACCGGCGGCACCCGGCCGGCGACCGGCACCGGCGTCAACTGACGTTGGGTGATCAGGCCGGCGGTGGCGCGGGCGGTGGCCGCGCAGAGCGCGACGGCACCGGGTGCGGCGTACTCCTGCAGGCGCGCCGCCGTGGTGATCACCGCGCCGCTGGCCACACCGTGCCCGCCGGTCACCGCGTCGCCCAGGTCGACCACGGCCTCGCCGGTGGCGACGCCGACCCGCACGCGCAGCCTGATGTCGCCGACCATGGGCCGCCGGTCCAGCGCCGCCTGGATCTCAAGCCCGGCGCGCACCGCCCGGTACGCGTCGAAGCCGTCGGAGTGCCGAGCGCCGAACAGCGCCATCACGGCGTCGCCGATGTACTTCTCCACCACCCCCTGCCAGCGGTGCAGCACACCGGCGACGGTATCGAAGTAGGCCCGCTGCATCGCTCGGACGTCCTCCGGGTCGAGGCGGTCCACCAGGGCCGTGGAGCCGACGATGTCCGCGAAGAGGACGGTGACGATGCGCCTCTCCTCGGGTACCGGCCAGAGCGGGGTGACGGTCCGCTGCGCGTCGACGATGATGCTGGTGTTCATGGGTGTCGCACCGGCCTTTCTCCCCGCTGTCGCCTGATCACCTCCGGAGATTGGCACTCCTGGGCCGACGGGGGATCTGCCGAACGACGTATGTCGGCCACCTGCAACCTTTAGTCGCAAAGTCGACGCGAGGAGTACCACAAGCGACCGGCGGCCGTAGAACGGTGTGGGGCCCTGTGATTAGGCTGCGTGGCATGGCCAGCGATGTGGACACCGCACCGCTCGTGGGCCGGGCCGAGCTGGTGCAGACGGTTCGGTCCGCGTTGCTCGGTGACGGCGCGCACGGGCAGACCGCGGGGGTCTTCCTGACCGGCGAGAGCGGTGTGGGAAAGACCCGGCTGTTGGGCGAGCTCGGCGATCACCTGCGGGAGCGGGGCGCCGTGGTGCTCACCGGCAGTTGCCTGGACATCGGCGACGCCTCACCGCTGCACCCACTGTTGCAGGCGCTGCGCCGGTTCGACACCGAGGTGTCCACCTCGCACCCGCGCACCTCCTCGGCGGTGCGCGGGCTGCTGCAGATGGTCGCCGACGAGACCGCCGGCCCGGACGGCGCGGGCGCGTTGCTGGAGCGGGTCTCCCGTGGCCTGCACCTGATCGCCGAGGGCCGCCCGCTGGTGCTGATCCTGGACGACCTCCAGTGGGTCGACCGCAGCACCCGGCAACTCCTGCTCTACCTGCTCGCCGGCCTGGGCGATCTGCAACTGTCGGTGCTGGCCGCGGTGCGGGCCGAATCCTTGCAGGGCGCGCACCCGCTGCGCCGGGTGCTCACCGAGCTGCGCCGGCTCCGCACGGTGCGGGTGCTCGACCTGGCGCCGCTGGGCCGGGCCGACACCGAGACGCTCGCCGCCGCCGTGGTCGGGCGGACGCTGACCGCAGACGCGGCCGAGCAGGTGTGGCAGCGCAGCGGTGGCAACCCGTTCGTCATCGAGGAGTTGGCCCGGGATCTGCGCGACGGCCGCGACGGCCTCTCCGAGACGCTGCGGGAGATCTTCCTCGACCGGGTCGACGCGCTGCCCCAGCACGCGCACGCCGTGGTGCACGCGGTGGCCGCCGGCGTCGAGCCGGTGCAGCACTGGCTGCTGGCCGAGGTGCTGCGGATGCCGGAGGACGAGCTGATCGCCGCGGCCCGGGCCGCGGTGGCGCACCGGCTGCTGGTCGGCGCCGACGACGGCTACCGGCTGCGGCACCGTCTCGTCGCCGAGGTGCTGGCGCACGAGCTGCTGCCGGCCGAGCGGTCCGGGCTGCACCGCCGCTACGCCGAGGCGCTGACCACGGCGCCCGGTGAGCTGCACCAGGCCCGGCTGGCGCACCACTGGCGGCTGGCCGGCGAACCGGCGCGCGCCCTGCCGGCGGCGGTGGCCGCCGCTCAGGAGGCCGAGCGGCTGCACGGTTACGCCGAGGCACACCGGCACTGGTCGGTGGCGTTGCAGTTGGCCGCCGATCCGGGTCCGCTGACGGTGGACCGGGTCGAGTTGCTGGAGAACGCCGCCGAGGCGGCCCACCACTGTGGGGAGCACGCCCGCGCGTTGGCCCTGCTGGAGGAGTTGGCCGCGCTGCGCGGTGGCGAGCCGAGCTGCGCGGTGCACATCCGGCGCGCCCGCTACCTGGCCGCCGCCGGACGCTCCGCGCTGGCCGAGGAGGAGTACCAGCGGGCGTTGAAGGCGGCGGACTGCTCCCCACGGGACCGGGCCACCGCCGCCGCCCGCCTGGCCGAGCTGCTGCTGCACCTGGGCCGGTACGCCGACGCCGGTGAGCGGGCCCGTGAGGCGCTGGAGTTGGCGGAGAACGTGGAGGGCTCGGCCACCGAGGTCGTCCTGGCCAGTTCGGCGCTGGGCTTCAGCGACGCCTTTCTGGAAGACCCGGACGCCGGTCTGGCGGTCATGCGCGACGCCCTCGACACCGCCGAGCGTGCCGGTCAGCCCGAGGACGTGGCCTGCGCGTACCTGCACCTGGCGGAGCTGCTGACCGGGCCACTGAACATCCTCGAAGAGGGCGTGGTGGTGGCCCGTCGGGGTGCCGAGCGGGTCGCCGAGCTGGGGTTGGGTCGCACCTGGGGCACCCGGCTGCTGGCCATCGCCATCAACGGGCTGTTCCGGGTGGGTCAGTGGGCCGAGGCGGAGAAGGTGGTGGCCGCGGCCCTGCGGCACCGACCGTCCGGTGCGGACGCCGTGGAGCTGCTGCTGGCCCGGTGCCGACTCTCGGTGGGCTACGGCGACATCGAGGCCGCCGGTCGGGACCTCGACGCGGTGGCGACCCTGCTCGCCGGCGGTGGGGCACGACACGTCATTCCCCTGCTCACCCTGCGCTCCGGGCTGGCCATGTGGGAGGGCCGACACGACGTGGCCCGGCAGGCGGTGCAGCGCGGCCTCACCGAGAGCCGTTCCGACGACGTGATGATCCTCTCCGCGCTGGTCTGGCACGGCCTGCGCGCCGAGGCGGAGGCGCACGCCAGCCGCAGCGTCGAGGTCGACCCGACGGCGGTACGCCGGCTGCGCGACGTGGCCGAGCGGATGGCCCGCAAGAGCGCTGCCGCCGCCCGGCCGGTGCGTTCGGTGGTGGAGGGCTTCCTGGCGCTGTGCGCCGCCGAGGTGAGCCGCCTCGACGGCAGCGACCCGGAGCTGTGGGCCGCGTCGGCCGCCGAGTGGGATCGACGTCATCACCCGTACCCGGCGGCCTACTCCCGGCTGCGGCAGGCCGAGGCGCTGCTGGCCCGACGTAGCCGGGTGGCCACCGCCGGCAAGCTCCTGCGGGAGGCGTACGAGGTCGCGCAGGGGTTGGGCGCGGTGCCGTTGACCTCGGAGATCCGCGAGCTGGCCGGGCGTGCCCGGGTGTCGCTGGACGAGCGCGACACGTCGGCCGGTACGCGTAGCGCAGCGGCCGAGGCGTCCGACGACGAGTTGACGGCGCTCACCGCACGGGAGCGGGAAGTGCTCGCCCTGGTCGCGGAGGGGTTGACCAACAGGGAGATCGGGCAGCGGCTGTTCATCAGCGAGCGGACCATCGGCGTGCACGTGTCGCACATCTTCGACAAACTCCAGGTCCGGACCCGGGTGCAGGCCAGCGCGATCCAGTTGCGCAACCAGCGGGGCTGACCGACCACTGTGACGTATCCCGGCGCGTGTGCGCGCCGGGATACGTCGTTCTACTGATTCGGCGGGCCGGTGTCGGCTGAAAGGCTGAGCCGCGTCGACGACGGCACGGGGGATGCCGCCGACCACGATGGAGGAGAAATGATCGAACCGGTCTGGGGGCCCGTGCACCGGGACATCGTCGACCTGCTCGCCGATCACCCCGCGGACGTGCCAGCCGTGGTCGATCACCTGACCAAGCTCCAGGACATGCTGGTCCGGTTGCCCCCGTTGGGGCCGAGCTGCCCCCTCGCTGACTTCAACAAGCTCTACCTGACCATCACCAGCAGCGTGTTGGACGGGCTGTACGACGACCGTTTCGTCGACCCGGTCTTCCTCTCCCGGCTCGACGTCGAGTTCGCCGCCCGGTATTTCGACGCGATGCGTCTGTGGACCGACTCCAGCCCCGGCACCCCGAAGGCGTGGTCGTGCCTGTTCCAGCGGATGCGGGGGCCGGACGCCCGCCCGCTGCCGTCGGCGGCCGCCGGGGTGAACGCGCACATCAACTTCGACCTGCCGTTCGCGCTGGTGACCACGTTCGACCACCTGGAGTCGGAGCCGGTCGACGGCAGCGACCAGCACCACGACTACCTCGAGATCAACAACATCTTCGCGGACAAGATCCCCGGGCTGCGCCGGGGCTATCTGGAGCGGTGGCAACTGCTCATCGACATGCTCAACGGCGACATCGACGACTGGTACCAGGGGGAACTGGTCGAGTACACCCGCGATGTCGCCTGGCGTAACGCGCAGAAGATCTGGCGGTGCCGGCACGATCCGGACGCCCGCGAGTGTGAGCGCACACGGTTGGACGACAACGCCGCAGCGCTCGGCCGGCTGCTGCTCTCGCCCCTCGGGGCGTTCCTGCAGTAGCCGGGACGGGGGGTCCCCGCGCTCCGCCCCGTGGGGGGCGGCGGAGCGCGGGGGCGCGTCCCACCAGTTCCACCCCGCGTGGCCGGCCGACATCGGGTCGGGCCGCGGTGGGGGACAGCCGGTCGGCCCCGGGGGGTGTCGACCGTCTGCCACCGTCGGCCGGCCCGGGGGGTGTCGGCCGGCGGTGGGGGAGCGCCGGGCCGGGTCACGTCGACGGCGCGAGGATCCGGGGGTGTCGGGGGCCTCGGATCGGGTACGCCCGCGCCATGACCGTCCTGGCCCGGCGTCGGCCCGCCGCCCGCCCTCGGCCCGCGCGTCCCGGCCCCCTGCGGCCGGGTGGCCCGGTGTCGCGACCCACCGCTCGGCCCGGCGCTCAATGACCGCCGTCGCGACGCGGTTTCCGTTCCGCTTCGATCCGGTGTTCCGCCCGATGCTGGCGCTGCTGGGCGTCCGGCCGGCGACGGCCTGGGTCGCCGTCACCGAACGGGACCTGATGATCCGGTACGGGCCGTGGCGGCTGCGGACCGACCGGGGCAACATCACCGCCGCCGAGCTGAGCGGGCCGTACCGCTGGTGGCGGGCGATCGGCCCGCGCCTGTCGATGGCCGACGGGGGTGCGACCTTCGGCAGCAGCACCGCCGGCGGGGTGTGCCTGCGCTTCGCCGTACCGGTGCCGGCGCTGGTGCCCGGGGGACGGCTCCGCCACCCGGCGGTCACGGTGACCGTCGCCGGCCCACCCGCGCTGGCCCGGCTTCTCGCTCTGCCGGACCGGCCCTGACCAGGCCGAACAGGTGCCCGGTTCGGCCGACCGGGTGCCCGGGCAGCGCCTACCGTCGGATCAGGACCTGTGAGGGTGGGACGGGCGATGGGTGACGAGCACCAGGCGAAACCACGACGCTGGAACGGGCGCCGCCACGCGCCGACCGGGCCGGACCCGGCCCTGCGGGCGGCCCGCGATCCGGCGCGCCCGCACCGGGGCGGCCGGCCGGGGGTGGTGGTGCCCGAACGCGTGGCCAGCCCGGCCCGGTCGGCGCCGCCGACCAGCCCGCTGCGCCGGTGGCTCTTCCAGCACCAGGTGCAGCCACCAGGCCCCGAGACGACCGAGGGGCAGAACCGTCGACACGCCTGGTGGCAGGTGATGTGCCTGACCGGCGTGGACTACTTCTCCACCCTGTCGTACCTGCCGGGCATCGCGGCGGTGGCGGCCGGTGCGCTCTCCCCGCTGGCGACCCTGTTGATCGTCGTGCTGACCCTCTTCGGGATGCTGCCGATGTACCGGCGGGTGGCCCAGGAGAGCCCGCACGGCCAGGGCTCGGTGGCGATGCTGGAGAGGTTGTTGCCGTTCTGGCGGGGCAAGATCTTCGTTCTCGTGCTGCTCGGCTTCGTGGCCACCTCCTGGATCATCACGATCACCCTCTCCTCGGCCGACGCGACCGTGCACCTGTTGCAGAACCCGTACCTGCCGGACGTCATGCACGGGTCCCTGGTGCCGGTCGTGGTCACGGTGGTTCTGCTGCTCATCCTCGGCGGGGTGTTCCTGCTCGGTTTCCGCGAGGCGGTGATCGTGGCCATCCCTCTGGTCGCGGTCTTCCTGGTGCTCAACGCGGTGATCGTGGTGGTCGCGGTGACCCGGATCGCCGAGGACCCGGGCATCGTGTCGGACTGGAGGGCCGCGGTGACCATGACCGGTGGCGGCCCGGCTCATGTGCTGTTCACGGCGGTGTTGGCGTTCCCGCTGCTGGTGCTGGGGCTGTCCGGTTTCGAGACGGGGGTGAGCATGATGCCCCTGATCACGGCCGACGGTCCGGACAAGCAGGCCCGGCTCGCCGCCCGGATCCGCAACACGCGTCGGTTGCTCACCACCGCCGCGCTGATCATGTCGGTGTACCTGGTCGCGACGACCTTCGTGACCGTGGCGCTCATTCCGGAGGAGGAGTTCCGGCCCGGCGGCGCCGCGAACGGGCGGGCGTTGGCGTTCCTGGCCCACACCTACCTGGGTGAGGAGTTCGGCAGCGTCTACGACGTGAGCAGTGTGCTCATCCTCTGGTTCGCGGGCGCCTCGGCGATGGCCGGGTTGATCAACATCGTGCCGCGTTACCTGCCGTCGTACGGCATGGCGCCGGAGTGGGCGCGGGCGGTACGACCCGTGGTGATCGTCTACACCGTCGTCAGCGTGGCCATCACGGTCGCCTTCCGCGCCGACGTCAACGCCCAGGCCGGCGCGTACGCGACCGGGATCCTGGCGATGATGGTCTCCGGGGCGGTGGCGGTGACGATCTCCGCGGCCCGTCGCCACCGGCGCGCCTCCGCGATCGGCTTCACCGTGCTGACTCTGGTGCTGCTGTACGCGTTGCTGGAGAACGTCGTCGAGCAGCCGGACGGGATCACGATCTCCGCGCTGTTCATTCTCGGCATCATCGTGGTCTCGCTGGTCTCCCGGGTAACCCGGACCACCGAGCTGCGCGCCGAGCGGATCGAGTTCGACGAGCCGGCCCGCCGGTTCATCACCGAGTCGCTGGCGCACGACGGGCAGTTGCACCTGATCGCGAACAAGCGGCAGAAGGGGTCGGTGAAGGAGTACACGGTCAAGGAGCGGGCGCAGCGGGGGATGAATCCGGTGCCCGGGGCCGCGGACGTGCTGTTCCTGGAGATCGAGGTGGTCGATCCGTCCGAGTTCAGCCAGGTGCTGCGCGTCCACGGGATCGAGGTGGGCGGCTTCCGGGTGCTGCGGGCCAACAGTCCGGCGGCGCCCAACGCGATCGCCGCGATCCTGCTGGCCCTGCGTGACGTCACCGGGGTCCGTCCGCACGCGCACTTCGAGTGGTCGGAGGGGAGCCCGATCGCGCACCTGGCGCGCTACCTCATCCTGGGTCGGGGGGACACTCCACCGGTGGTGCGGGAGATCATCCGTCGGACCGAACGGGACCCGCTGCGTCGGCCCGGCATCCATGTCGGCGGGTGACGTCGATGGCGATCTGACAGCTTTGAAGATGAAAGAGTGCACTATTCACGTTCACACCTTCCTGTCCGTATTGCGGACTTATCGTGACGTTTGGTGGCCGGCGAGCAGTCGAGCCCCCCGCGCCCGGCTCGGCGCGCGGTCACGTCAGGTAGGCAGGAAGGTAGGCACCGTTGATGTCCACGTACCGAGAGGGAGACCGCGCGACTCGACCAAAACGGCGGTCCCGGTGGTTCTTAGCCAGCGGTCTGCTGGCGGGGAGCCTGGTCGTGGGAGCGGCCGGGGCGGCTGCCGCCGCCGACCGCGCCCTCGCCCTTCCAGGTCTGGCCCGCTTGACCCCCTCCGCCGACGACGACCGCCGCGACGGCGACCGGTGGGGTGCGGAGGATGAACCGGACGGCGCGGAACGGGCCCGCCCGACCACCCCCGGCACCGGCAAGCGGGGCGTGGTCTCGGTGCCGTGCGACGCCGCGAAGCTGGTGGCGGCGCTCGTGGCGGCCAACGCCGAGGGGGGCGGCGAACTCCGGCTCGCGCCCAAGTGCCGCTACACCCTCACCGAGGCGTTCCACGAGACCGATCAGTACGACGGTGGGATCCGCGACGCGCGGGAGGCCGCCGACGCGGCGGAGACCCCGGGCGACGCCGAAGCTCCGCCGCACAACCCGGCCGACGACACCGCCGGCCTGCCGGTGATCTACCAGGCCATCACGATCGACGGCGCGGGTGCCACCATCGCCCGGGCCGCCCAGGCCGCCCCATTCCGCTTCTTCACCGTCCGCGACGGCGGCGAGCTGACCCTGCGGGACACGGAACTGCACAACGGCCGCTCGGCCATCGAGGGCGGCAGCGTGCACGTGGTGCACGGCGCCACCGCCGTGCTGGAGCGGGTCACCGTCACGCAGAGCACGTCGCTGTCGCCGGAGGGCGGCGGCGGGGGCGTCTTCAACGACGGCAACATGGTGGTCACCGACTCCACGTTCGTCGGCAACAGCGCCTCCGGCGCCCAGGGCAAGGGCGGGGGCCTGCTCAACGGCGGTGTGCTGACGCTGAAGCGCTCCGAGTTCCACCGCAACAGCGCCAACGGGTACGGCGGCGGACTCGGCAACTACCGTGGTGCCGCCGAGGTGGAGAGCGTGTCCTTCACCCAGAACAGCGCCGCCCAGGGCGGCGGGCTGGCCAGCTTCTCGGCCCGGACGAAGGTCTCCGACACCGAGTTGCTGAACAACACCGCACAGGTCGGTGGCGGTGCCGCCAACTCCGACGCGGTGCTGGTGCTGCGCACGATGACCATCCGCGGCAACACCTCCACCGTCAACGGCGGTGGCATCTCGACCGTGAAGGGTCTGACGCCGCTGGACGACAGCGTGGTCGAGGGCAACACCACCCACGGCCTCGGGGCCGGCATCTACGCCGAGAAGGCGAACCTGCTGGTACGTGGCAGCGACGTGACCCGCAACGAGGCCGTCGGCGCGGCGTCGCAGGGGGGCGGCATCTATGCCAGCGCGGGCTCGGTGGCGATCTACACCAGCAAGGTCACCCACAACGCGTCGACGCTGAAGCCGGGCGGCATCTTCGGCATGCACGCCCAGGTCAAGATCGACGACGAGAGCGTGGTTGTCGAGAACGAGCCGACCAACTGCGAAGGCAGCCAGGTGCCGATCGCCCACTGCTTCCGCTGACCGTCGACGCGGGTCGCTCATCGTCCTGACCGCATCCATCCTGAACACACCGCCCGCCCGGACAATTGTCCGGGCGGGCGGTGCCGTCCTGCTCGGCCACCGAGCAGGACAAGCCGATGCCAGCAAACCAGCCTCCTAGGATGCCGTACGCGGTGTGCGCGCTGTCACAGCAGGCACGGCCGGGCCGCCGCTGAACGATCCCGCCACGAACGAAACCGGCCCGCGCCCCGGAGCAGGGGCGCGGGCCGGTTTCCGTCTGCTGTCCTACTTGGAGGGCTCGGGCAACTTGCAGTCGACCTTCGGGTTGGCGCCGATGTAGTTCAACGGCCCGGCCACGATCGTGACCAGGATGGTGCCGGCTTCGGCGCAGTTGGTGTCGTCGCCGCTGTAGTAGCCGCGTTGGCCGGCGGCGATCGCGCCGATCACCAACCAGATCACGACGATGACTCCGAGAATCGAGGTGCCGCGCATCGCTGCCTCCTGACGTATGTGGTGGATCTGAGGTGCAGGCGTTGTACCCAATCGGGTCGCGCGGCTAACGGTTGCGTGCTAGGGGCCCGTCGGATCCTCCATCCGGCCGATGTGGTCCGCCGTTGCGTACCGCCCGGGCATCCGCCGCCCGCACCAGGTAGCGCGGGTTCGCTATCGGATCGGCGACCGACCTCGCCGCGATCCGGGCCAGTGGACGTAGAACTGCCTCACGGCCCCGCCGAGGAGGACTCATGGACGCCCCGACACCGCCCCTGTACATCGACCGCCCCGAGGACGTCGCGGTCGCGGCCCGCGCGTTGGCTGGCGGCGCGATCGTCGCGGCGGGGTTCGCCAACTTCTACGCCCTCGTCACGCGCCCCGACGCGGCCACCGTACGCCGGGTCAACCGGGCCAAGGGCCGACCGGTCCAGCAGGTCGGCAGCATCACCACCGTGATCGGCCGGATCCCGGGAATGTTCGACTGGACGCGGATCTCCCCGCGCCTGCCGGTCGGTCGGGTGCGCGCGCTGATGGACGCCCTCTACGGGGCCGGGCCGTTCGGCTTCCGTGGGCCGGCGGCCGACCGGCTGCCCGACCACCTCACCCACGTCGACCAGGGGGTGCGGACCACCCAGGTGATCGCACCGGGCCTGACCTGTCCGTCCAATGCCCTCTTCGACCGGGCGCTCGCCGAGACCGGATCGGACCACCTCTACATCACCTCGGCGAACCGGTCCCGGCAGGTGACCGGCGCGGCGGAGGAACCGGCGCACTGGAAGGCGGGTGGCCTCGCCGCCGACTTCGCCCACCTCGACGATCTGGTGCTGCTCGCGCACCGCGACGAGGCGGCGGCTCGTGCCGCGTACCCGGGTTACCTGACCACGTCGGTCACCCTGCTCTCGTTCCACGCCCCGGAGGGTGACCTGGAGGAACCGCCGGTGCTCACCGTCGACCGGCACGGATCGCTGCACCTGGACGACGTCCGCCGCGCCGCCGTGCCGCTCGGCCTGCAGGTGCGGCTGGCCGGCAGCGCCCGGCAACGGTTGCAGGTCCGGGGGTACGCCGAGGCGCTGGTGTAGGCCGCCACCGCGGCTGCCCGGTGGCTGCCGGTGGCGGGCTGTGCTCAGTGCGGCGGTGAGGGGAGCTCCGCCGGTTTGCCGTGGCTACGCCGGAAGTCCGCGTAGGCCACGCCGGCCAGCACCAGCAGCGCGCCGAGGGAGGCGAACACCGGTGGCAGGTACAGCGCGCCGGGGGCGATGGTCAGCAGTGCCAGCACCCCGCCCGGCCGGGACCAGGACACCCGGCTGAACACCTCGTACTCGAAGGAGGCCCGGCCGGCCAGGAACAGCGCCGGGCCGCCGAGGATCACCGCCAGCCAGGCCGGCGGGGTCCGTCCGGACGGTTCGTGCAGCACCAGGTGGAAGCCGGACGCGGTGGTGACCACGCCGGCAATCATCAACAGATGGGTGTACGGCGCGGTGAACAGGAACTTGCTGGGTGACGTGGCCGCCTGGATGGCGGTCGGTAGCAGCTCGCCGGACTTGTGTACGTAGATCCGCCAGAGCAGCAGCGTGGTCAGGAACGCCACCGCGAACGCCCCGATGTTCTCGACCTCGTTGTGCTCCATGCTGAACATGGTGCCGATCGTCAGGATCGCGTCGCCGAGCGCGATGATGAAGAACTGCTGGTAGCGCTCGGAGAGGTGCTCCGCGGTGACGTTGCGCTGCTGTTCCGGCACCACGCCGAGCCCCGGCACCGGGTACGCGAGCCGGAAGCCGATGTAGTCGATGGCGAGTGCGATGCTCCAGCACACGATCCGGGCGTCCCCGCTGACGAAGGCGCCGATGAGCCAGGGGATCGCCGACACCAGAAACCAGACGAAGATGCGGGCGGCCCGACGCTGGGTCTGCGGTGCGCGGCGTACCGCCGGCATCAGGAACAGTCCACGCCCCAGGTGGATCGCCACGTAGGTGCCGGCGAAGACGAGCCCTCGGGCGTTGAACGCCTCCGGGATCGCCGTGGTCATCAGCAGCGCGCCGAACATCACGGCGCTGATCAGCAGCTTGATCTCGGTGCGTTCCGGGTTGTACAGGTCGGTGACCAGGGTGGTGATCGCCCAGGTCCACCAGACGGCGGCCAGCATGATCAGTGCCTGTGCGGCGCGGTGCCAGTCGAGCTGGTCGACCATGCTGCGGGAGATGAGCGCCAGGGCGACCACGTACACCAGGTCGAAGAAGAGTTCGAGGAGGGTGACCCGGCGCGGGGCCTCCGGGTCGCGCACCGGGGATCTGTTGGCGCGCGGTGACCCGGGCTCCGGCGCGGCGAGGTGCACGGGATTCTCCTGCGGAACCGCTCGACTCGGCGGACCGGTCCGGTCCACCTCAACGGACGGTAGCCAGCGATCGATGGTGCGATCGCGTGTTCGTCCCCGCGTCCCTCGACCGGGTTCATCGATGCGGGCCCCGGCTGCCCGGGGTGTTTACCGAGGTTGGGGTGTGGGCGGAAGCTGCTGCCCACGGGGAGCGGCGAGGGCGTCGACCAGGCGGCGGGCCGAGCCGGCGAGGTTCCAGCGTTGGGCGAGTTCGAGAAGCCGGTCCGGGTCGGCCGGCGCGGTCGGGAGCGCGGTGGGCAGCTCCGGCAGGGGCACGTCCAGGGCGACCCGGACCACCGTCGGCGCGACGCCCAGATAGTCGCGTGCCGCGACCAGTTTGGCGCGCAGGCCCGGCGCGAAGGACGAGTCGGAGTCGTCGAGCGCGGCCAGGATGCCGGCGACGCTGCCGTAGCGTTCGATCAGCCGGGCGGCGGTCTTCTCGCCGACGCCGGCCACCCCGGGCAACCCGTCGCTCGGGTCGCCGCGCAGCGCGGCGAAGTCGGCGTACCGGTCGGCGGGCACGCCGTAGCGGGCGCGTACCGCGGCGTCGTCGCAGTCGTCGAGTTTGGCGACGCCGCGCCCCACGTAGAGGAGCCGGACCGGCCGGGCGTCGTCGATGAGCTGGAACAGGTCCCGGTCTCCGGAGACCACCTCGACCGGGCCGGGCTGGGTCACCGAGAGGGTGCCGAGCACGTCGTCGGCCTCGTAGCCGCTCGCGCCGACGGCGGTGATGCCCACCGCGGCCAGCACTTCCAGGATCATCGGCACCTGCGGGGAGAGGGTGTCCGGGACGATTTCGCCGCCCTCGGGGGCGACCCGGTGGGCCTTGTAGGACGGCAGCAGGTCGACCCGCCACGCGGGGCGCCAGTCGTGGTCCAGTGCGCAGATCATCCGGTCGGCGCCCCGGACCCGGATCAGGGTGGCGAGCATGTCGAGGAAGCCGCGGACCGCGTTGACCGGGGTGCCGTCCTCGGCGCGGGCGGCGGACTCCGGAATGCCGAAGTAGGCGCGGAAGTAGAGGCTGGCTGCGTCGATCAGCAGGATCGGGGGTCGGTGTGCCACGCCGGACAGCCTGGCACAACCGTCTGACGATCGGGGGTAGGCCCGGCCGCCGCTGGTGTCAGCGTCGCTCGTCGGAGCGGTAGAGGGCCTCCCGTCGGGCCAGGTGCTGCACGATGTAGCTGGTCACCAGCAGCAGGATCGCGACCACCACCTCGACCCAGGCGGCGATGCCGTCGGCGACGGTGACGCCGATGATCAACAGGACCAGGCCGACGAGGGCGAGGACCCCGGCCCACAGTTGGCGGCGACGGCGTGTCGCCGCTCGGCTCGCCTGGTTCGCTGCCACGTCGGTCCTCCCGGTCGGGGAGTCCGCGCGGCTCCCCGCTTCCAGGCTAGGGCTCCCGGTGGGGTTCGAGCCGGGAAACCGACGCGTGGGCCGTGGGCTGCCCGGGATCGATAACGTTCCAATCTGAAACGGACTATAGTCGGGGCGGAATCCACGGAGGTTGCCGGTGCGGCGAGAGGATCTTGTCGACGCGGACTGCGGTATCGCGCAGGCGCTCGGCGTGCTGGGGGACTGGTGGACGTTCCTCATCGTCCGCGACGTCGCCGGCGGCACGACCCGCTTCGACGCGCTCCAGCGGGAGCTGGGCGTGAGTCGGCGGGCGCTGACCGAACGCCTCGCCTCGCTGGTCGAGCACGGCGTGCTGGAGCGTAGGCCGTACTCGCAGCACCCACCCCGCTTCGACTACCTGCTCACCGCGCGGGGCGAAGGGCTGTTGCCGGTGCTGATCGCGTTGCAGGACTGGGGGACGAGGCATCTCATGGGCGACGGTGCGGTGACCGCGACGGCCGACGCCGGCTCGGCCGAGGCGCGCCGTGTGCACGAGTTGATCGGCCGGCGGATGCCCGAGGTTGTCCTGCCCGCCGCCGACGGGCAGCCGGTCGCGGTGGCCGCGACGGACGGGTGGACCGTGCTCTACCTGTTCCCCGGGGCGTACGCGCCGGGAACGGACGGCTACCCGCCCGGCTGGGCGGATATCCCCGGTGCGCGGGGGTGCACCCTGGAGTCGCACACCTACGCCAAGCGTCATCCGGACTTCGTGGCCGCCGGTGTGCGGGTGTACGGCGTCAGCACCCAGCGGCCCGACCAGCTCGCCGACTTCGCCGCGCACGCCGGACTGCCGTTTCCACTGCTCTCCGATCAGGATGGCCGGTTGGCGGCGGGGCTGTCGCTGCCCGTGTTCCGCGCGGGTGGGATGACCCGGTTCAAGCGGCTGACGCTGCTGGTCGGCCCGGCGGCGGTGGTGCGGGCCGTGCAGTTCCCGGTCAGCGACCCGGCCGGCTCGGTGCAGGAGATGCTCACGGTGGTCCGGGAGTTCGCCGAGGTCCCCGGCTGACGCTGTCGCGTCGACCGGGGACCGTGCGATCCGGCTGGCCGGGTCCCGCCGGCCTCCTTCCGGGGCGTCAGGCGGGGAGCGTCCAGCGCTGGTTGGCGCCGGCGAAGCAGTCCCAGATCTGCAACCGGGTGCCGTCGGCGGAGCTGTTGTCGGTGGCGTCGAGGCACTTGTTCGACTGCGGGTTGCGCAGCGTGCCGTTGGACTGGGCCTGCCAGACCTGCGCGCCGGTGCCGTTGCAGTCCCAGAGTTGGACCTTCGCGCCGTTGGCGGTGGCGCCGCTGGTGATGTCGGCGCACTTGCCGAGGGCGCGCAGGGTGCTGTCGCTGGCCACGGTCCAGGTCTGCGCGTTGGTGCCGTTGCAGGTCCAGAGCTGGATGGCGGTGCCGTTGGCGGTGCTCGCCGAGGCCACGTCGACGCATTTGCCGCCGATCCCGGTGATCCGGCCGGTGCGGCCGGTCGGCGGCGGGGTGGTGCCGCCCATGATGGTGTCGTACATGGCGCTGAGCAGCGAGGTCGAGCCGGACATGTCCTGGCTCAGCTCCCAGTTCATCACGCCGCCGGCGTTTGCGAGGGCCCACTGGGTCTTGCGCTTGACCGTCGGGATGCCGTTCCAGCACTGCTGGCTTCCGCCGATGGTGGCGCAGTCCCGGTTGGCGTTCGCCGGGTCGAGCCCGACCAGGTACGAGTAGTTGTAGTACACGGGTCGGCTGTAGAACGGGATGCCGAGGACGGCCTTGCTGGCCGGCAGCCCGCGGGCCTTCCACAGGTTGACGCTGTTGATCGACCAGTCGTAGTTGGCGTGCGGGCTGCCGCCGTCGTACGCCATGATGTTGAGCCAGTCGACCTGGTTGAACACGGCCGTCTGGACGCCCTGGACGCTGGGGCCCTCGGAGACCACGGCGGCGGTGAGCAGCTTGCCGCGACTGCGCATGGCGCTGCCGAGCTGTGTCATGAGCGCCGTGTAGTTGTTCGCCGAGGTGCCCGGGTCGGGGTATTCCCAGTCCATGTCGACGCCGTCGAGGTTGTACTGGTTGACGAGGTTGACCAGGTTGTTGACGAAGGTGGTCCGGGTGCCGGAGTTGGCCGCGAGGGCCTCGAAGGCCGAGTCGTTGCCGTCGTTCCAGCCGCCGACGGCGATGGAGACCTTCACGTTGTTGGCGTGCGCCTGGGACACCAGCGAGGAGAGCCGGTTGCCGTCCACCCCCTGCAGGCTGCCGTTGCTGTTGGGGAGCACGAACGCGTAGTTGATGTGGGTCAGTTTGTTGTACTGGATGGTGTTGATGTTGCCGGCCCAGGAGGGCAGGTAGCCGACGCTCTTGAAGTTGTTCGGCAGCACCACGGCCTGCGCGGCGGTGGGGACGAGGGCGAGGGTGGAGGCGGCTGTGGCCAGCGCGAGTGTGCCGGCGGCGAGGGCGCGGCGCAGTGGTGAGGACATCGGGGGCCTTCCCGTGGGCGGGGGATGACACCGCCCGCGCAGGGTGTCGCGGGCGGGGCGTGCGGGACGCAGGTACGGGTGGGCCTCGAGGCAGCCAAATCTTAAAGAGTGTTAACTGTCGGAGTCAATCAACAACTGTGGATTTCCGGCCGGGATGGTGCCGATAGGGAGTTTGCCCAAACGACCGTTAAGCTGACGGGGTGGGAATCGACGAGCTGTACCCGCCGGATCGGCTGATTGCCGCACAGCGCGCCACCGCCGCCGCCGGCCTGGACGCCCTGCTGCTCACCCCCGGCTCCGACCTGCGGTACCTGACCGGGTACGACGCCCACGCGGGGGAGCGGCTGACCTGTCTGGTGCTGCCCGCCGAGGGCGAGGCGACCCTCGTCGTGCCCCGACTCGAACGCCCCGCCGCCGAGGCGTCCCCCGCGCCGACGACCGGGGTGCGCATCGTCGACCACGTCGACGGCACCGACCCGTACCCCCTGGTCGTCGCCGCCCTCGACGGCCCGGTCGCGGCGGTCGGGCTGGCCGACCGGATGTGGGCCGAGCAGGTCCTCGGCCTGCGCGCGGCGCTGCCCGACGCCGCGCAACGGCTCGCCGGCGAGGTGCTGCGCGAGCTGCGGATCCGCAAGTCCCCGGCGGAGATCGCGGCGCTCGCCGAGGCCGGCGCGGCAATCGACGAGGTGCACCTGCGGATGGGCGAGTGGCTGCGCCCCGGTCGCACCGAGGCCGAGGTCGCCACGGACATCGCCGCGGCGATCCGCGCCGCCGGGCACGTCACCGTCGACTTCGTCATCGTGGCGGCCGGCCCCAACGGCGCCAGCCCGCACCACGGCACCTCCGACCGACCGATCGGCGTCGGCGAGCCGGTGGTGGTCGACATCGGCGGCACGATGGCATCGGGCTACCGCTCGGACTGCACCCGCACCTACCTGGCGGGCGGAGCGGCGCCGGCCGACTTCCTGGACTACTACGCGGTGCTGCGCGACGCGCAGCGCGCCGCCGTCGAGGCGGTGCGGCCCGGGATCACCGCCGCGGCGGCCGACGCCGCGGCCCGGGCGCCGATCGCCGCCGCCGGCTACGGTCCCGCGTTCCTGCACCGCACCGGCCACGGCATCGGGTTGGACGGCCACGAGGAGCCGTACCTGGTGGCGGGCAACGACCGACCCCTCGATGCCGGTATGGCGTTCTCCATCGAACCGGGCATCTACCTGGCGGGCCGGCACGGCGCCCGCATCGAGGACATCGTCGTCTGCACCACAGACGGCGTGCAACGGCTCAACACCACCCCCACGGAGCTCATCGCGCTATGACTGTCGACCGGATCCTCCCCACCGACGAGGCCCACGACCTGCTGGGTCTCGCCACCGAGCTCGCCGACGGCGAGCTCGCACCGAAGGCCGCGGCCTTCGAGGAACGCGCCGAGTTCCCCCGCGAGGTGCTGCGCACGCTGGGCCGGGCCGGCCTGCTCGGCCTGCCCTACCCCGAGGAGTACGGCGGCGCGGCCCAGCCGTACGAGGTGTACCTGCAGGTGCTGGAGATCCTCGCCAGCCGCTGGCTCGCGGTCGCCGAGGCGGTCAGCGTGCACACCCTGTCCTGCTACCCGGTGGCCGCGTTCGGCAGCGACGAGCAGCGCAAACTGCTGCCGGACATGCTCGGTGGGGAGTTGCTCGGCGCGTACTGCCTCTCCGAGCCGCAGGGTGGCTCGGACGCGGCGGCGCTGACCACCCGGGCCGATCGTGACGGCGACGCGTACGTGCTCTCCGGCACCAAGGCGTGGATCACCCACGCCCGCACGGCCGACTTCTTCAACGTGTTCTGCCGCACCGGAGGGCCCGGCCCGAAGGGGATCTCCTGTCTGCTCGTCGATGCGGGCACGCCCGGCATCACCCCGCAGGCGGCCGAGCGGACGATGGGGCTGCGCTCCTCCCCGGTGGCGCAGCTCGCCTTCGACGAGGCCCGGGTGCCGGCCGACCGGTTGATCGGCGGCGAGGGGGTGGGCTTCACCATCGCGATGTCCGCGTTGGACTCCGGCCGGCTGGGAATCGCGGCGTGCGCGGTCGGGCTGGCCCAGGCCGCCCTGGACTACGCGGTCTCCTACGCGCGGGAGCGGCAGCAGTTCGGGCGCTCGATCATCGACTTCCAGGGGTTGGGGTTCCTCCTCGCCGACGCGGCGACCCAGATCTCCGCCGCCCGCGCGCTGACCCTGGCGGCGGCCCGGCTGCGCGACGCCGGCCGCCCGTACGCGATCGAGGCGGCCAAGGCGAAGCTCTTCGCCACCGACACGGCGATGCGGGTGACCACCGACGCGGTGCAGGTGCTCGGCGGCGCGGGTTACGTGGCCGACCACCCGGTGGAGCGGTACATGCGTGAGGCGAAGGTGCTCCAGATCGTGGAGGGCACCAACCAGATCCAGCGGATGGTGATTTCTCGGGCCCTCGCGAAGGGCTGAGAACGGTGGTGCTGGCGGCCGCGGTGGGTGCACCGCGGCCGCCGTCCGCGCGCGGTGCCGGTTACGTCGTCGCCGTGCGACGGTTTTCCCGGTAGGTTGCACGCCGTGGAGGAGATCGACCGCGCTATCGTCGCCGCGCTGACCGCCGACGGCCGTCTGTCGTACACCGACCTGGCCGAGCGGGTGGGGCTGTCGGTGTCCGCCGTGCACCAGCGGGTCCGCCGGCTGGAGCAGCGCGGGGTGATCAAGGGGTACGCCGCCCGGGTGTCGTTCGAGGCGCTGGAGCTGCCGTTGACCGCGTTCGTGGCGATCCGGCCGTTCGATCCGTCGCAGCCGGACGACGCTCCGGAGCGGCTGGCCCACCTACCGGAGATCGACTCCTGCTACTCGGTGGCCGGGGAGGACTTCTACCTGCTGTTGGTGCGGGTGGCCAGCCCGACCGATCTGGAGCGGGTGCTCCAGGAGATCCGTACCTCGGCGAACGTCACGACCCGCACGACGGTGGTGTTGTCCACGCCGTACGAGAGCCGGCCGCCGAAGATCAGCGCTGCGGCGTCGGGTCGGTCGCGGTCCCGGGGGCCGGAGGAGCCGGCTGGTTCCACCGCAGGATGACCTGCCGGCCGTGTTCCTGACCGAGCGCGCTGACCGTGGCGGTGTCCAGGCGTAGCCGCCCGCCGGCGGACGGGGGCAGGCCGATCCAGCGGGCGCCGAGCACCCGCAGGCTGTGGGCGTGCCCGACCAGTGCGACGGTGCCCCGGTCGAGCAGTGGGGTGACCCGGGCCAGCACTCGGTCGAGTCGTTCGCCGACCTGCGCGGGGGACTCCCCGCCGGGGCAGCCGTCGGTCCAGATGTTCCAGTGCGGGTCGTCGTCGTGGATGTCGACGGTGGTGCGGCCCTCGTACTCGCCGTAGTTCCACTCGCTGAGGTCCTCGTCGACGCCGTCGACGGTGAGCCCGGCCAGCTGCGCGGTGCGTAGCGCCCGGGAGCGGGGGCTGGCCAGCACGCTGACGAAGCGCCGGCCGGCCAGGAAGGCGGCCAGGGTGCGGGCCTGTCGCTCGCCGTCGGGGGTCAGCTCCAGGTCGGTGTACGAGGTGTGCCGCAGGCTGGCGCTCCAGGTGGTCTCGCCGTGCCGGATCAGCAGGAGCTCTCCCATGCGGTCAGTTAACCACCGTGATCCGCGCCGACAGGCCGTCCTCCCTCAACCTATCGTCCTAGGATGCCTTAGCGGGTGTGTGCCACCCGGCACCACCGGTTTCGGCACCGAAAGACCGGGCAAGCGAGCCAGGACAACCGCCAGACCGAGGAGGCGCGATGAGCTTCACCGAGAAGGCCAAGAACAAGGTTGAGCAGATGGCCGGCGCGGCGCGGGAGCGCGTCGGCGATATGACCGACAACGAGCGGATGCGTGGCGAGGGCGCCAGCCAGGAGAGTGACGCGCGCGCCAAGCAGGCCGGTCAGAACGCCAAGGACGCCGGTCGCAACATGAAGGACGCCTTCACGAAGTGACCTGAGCGGTCTGCGGGTCCCCGGACGCCTCGTCGTCCGGGGACCCGTCGTGTTGCGGCTAGTGTCGCGGGGGTGACCGTGCTGCGTTCCCTCGTGTTGTTCGCGCTGGCCGCGTTGGCCGAGATCGGCGGCGCCTGGCTGGTCTGGCAGGGCTGGCGGGAGCAGCGGGGCCTGTGGTGGATCGCAGCCGGGGTGGTCGCGTTGGGCTGCTACGGGTTCGTCGCGACGTTCCAGCCGGACGCGAACTTCGGCCGGATCCTGGCCGCGTACGGTGGGGTGTTCGTGGCGGGTTCGCTGGGCTGGGCGATGGTGGTGGACGGCTTCCGCCCCGACCGCTGGGACGTGGCCGGGGCGGCGCTGTGCCTGCTCGGCGTGGCGGTCATCATGTACGCCCCGCGCGGCGGTTCCGCCTGACCCGTGCGAGGCTGCCGCGCGGGGCAGTGAGCCGGTCTCGCGTCTGCGATGATCTTCGGCGTGATCCGAGCTCGGCGTCGCCGGTTTCTTGGCGTCCTGGTGGTGGCGGCCGTTCTGGGCGGTGCGGGGTGTGCGGCGTCCCGGGTGCCGCCGTCGAACCCTCCGGTCTTCGCCGGCTCGTCCGCCTCGTCGACCCCGTCCACGACGTCCGTCGCGCCAACAGTCGACGCCTCGCCAGCGACGCCGTCCACAGCTGTTTCCCCGGCCGTGCCGTCGGTTGGCGCCTCGTCGACGCCGGCGGTCGCCACGGTGCCGGGCGCGACGCCGATCGGAGTTCGTGCGCCGGTCGTGGACCACGGGCCGCGGACCGGCAACAAGGTGGCGTTGACCTTCGACGCGGACATGACCGACGCGATGCTGGCCAACCTTCGTGCCGGTCGGGTGACGTCGTACGCCAACCTGCGCATCCTCGACCTGCTGGAACGGGAGCAGGTGCCGGCGACGTTCTTCCTGACCGGCAAGTGGGTGCGGCGGTACCCGGATGTGACCCGTCGGATCGCAGGCAATCCGCGCTTCGAGTTGGCCAACCACACGTACGGGCACGCGGCGTTCACCCGCGACTGCTACGGCCTGCCTTCGCAGCCGGTGGGCGAGTTGCGCGACGACGTGGCGAAGACGTTCGAGGTGATCAAGCCGTACGGGGGTCGGCAGACCCGGTACTTCCGGTTCCCGGGGCTCTGTCACGATGCGGCGGCGTTGGACGCTCTGGCCCCGCTGGGTGTGACGGTGGTCGACGGGGACGTGGTCAGCGGGGATCCGTTCGCGAAGGCGTGGAGGCCGTTGGTGCGGGCGGTGCTGGACCACGCCCGCCCGGGGTCGGTGGTGATCATGCATGTGACCGAGGCGAACGCGACGATGACCGACGAGGCGTTGCCGCACATCCTGGCGGGGTTGCGTGAGCGGGACCTGGTGCCGGCGCCGTTGTCGGAGGTGTTGACCGGCGCCTGAGCGCGCACCCCGTCCGATTGATCAAGAGGTTTGCGTCAAACCGGAGATCACCGTTGACGCAAACCTCTTGATCACCGAAGAGCGAGGTGGTGGGTCAGTCGTCGCGGTGGGCGTTCCACCACTGCTGGCCGTCGGCGGGGAGGGTGTCGATCGGGTCGTAGTAGGCGTAGCGCTTGTTGAGCGCCTCCAGGTCGGCCGATTCGATGGAGGTGCGGTAGTTCTTCGTCCAGTAGGAGATGCCGCGCTCACGGTCGTATTCGGTGAGCATGTGCACCCAGCGCTTGCCGACGAAGGGGACGTCGCAGACGATCCGGGGGGTGGCGTAGCCGGGGAGGTAGCCCATGATGTCGTGCTGGAGCTGCTGGGCGTGCCAGACCGGGACCCGCCAGTGTTCGGCGTTGGGGATCATGTCGCACATGTAGAAGTAGTACGGCAGGATTCCGGCCTCACCTTGGAGGGCGAAGCAGAGGTCGAGCAGTTCCGGGGTGGTGGCGTTGACGCCGCGCATGAGGACGCCCTGGTTGCGGACGTCGCGGACGCCGACGTCGAGGGCGGTCTGGGCGGCCTTGGCGACCAGTGGGGTGAGGGACTGGGCGTGGTTGACGTGGGTGTGGATGGCGAGGTTGACGCCGCGGCGGGCGGCGGTGCGGGCGACGCGCTCCAGGCCTTCGACGACGTCGGGCTGTAGCCAGTGTTGGGGTAGGCCCATGAGGGCTTTGGTGGCGAGCCGGATGTCGCGGACGGTCTCCAGTTCCAGCAGTCGCATGAGGTAGGACTCGAGGTTGCGCCAGGGGACGTTGGCGACGTCGCCGCCGGAGACGACCACGTCGCGGACGCCGGGGTGGGCCTTGAGGTAGGCGATGTGGGCGTCGTAGCGGTCGACGGGTTTGAGGGTGAGTTTGAGTTTGTCGACGGCGGGGGTGGAGTTGCCGACGAGGTCCATCCGGGTGCAGTGCCCGCAGTACTGGGGGCAGGTGGAGAGCAGTTCGGCGAGGACCTTGGTGGGGTAGCGGTGGGTGAGGCCTTCGGCGACCCACATGTCGTGCTCGTGGAGGCTGTCGCGGCTGGCGTAGGGGTGTGAGGGCCAGTCGGTGCGTCGGTCGGAGGCGACCGGGATCATGTAGCGGCGGATGGGGTCGGCGAGCAGCGCTTCGGTGCTGGGGGTCGCGAACGGCACCATCGTGTTGATCATCTGGGGTGGCACCAGCATGGACATGGTGGCCAGGGCCTTTTGGTCGGCCTCGAGGTCGGCGTAGAAGGTGTCGTCGATCAGGTCGCCGAAGACGGCGCGGAGCTGCTTGATGTTCTTGACGCAGTTGACGCGCTGCCACTGGGCGGATTCCCACTGGTCCCGGGTGACGTGGCGCCAGCCGGGGAAGCGGGTCCAGTCGGGTTCGACCAGGGGGCGGCGGTGGTATTCGTAGGGCTGCCCGGCGGTCGGTACGGCGACCGGGGCGTGACGGGGGTGCGGGATGGTCTGGGTCACGGCCCCTCCTCGGTGGTGCGATGGTCAACGGGCCCGAAGGCTACTGGAAAATATTCGGTACAGAAACTAGTCTGCCGTAAGTTTTCCCGTTACGCGAGCCTTGACCGGGGCTTCGGGCGGCTGGACAGGGGAGGTCGGCGTGACGTCACCGGTGGGACTGCACCGCGTCGTGGAACCGGCGGGGGTGTTGCCGCAGGCGGCCTGGCGCCTGGACGCATCGGCCGCGATCGCACCGAACGAGGTGCGGATCCGGGTGCAGCGGCTCAACCTGGACGCGGCGAGTTTCCGGCAGTTGTCGGAGAAGCACGGCGGGAACGGGGACGCGGTCCGCGCCGAGGTGTTGGACATCATCGCGGCCCGGGGGAAGATGCAGAACCCGGTGACCGGGTCCGGTGGGATGCTGATCGGCACGGTCGAGGAGGCCGGTCGGCGGTCCCCGCTGGGGCTGCGGGCGGGGGACCGGGTCGCCACCCTGGTGTCGTTGACGCTGACGCCGCTGGTCATCACCGACGGGTTGGCCCAGTGGGACGGACGCAGCGAGCAGGTGCCCTGTGCTGGGTGGGCGATCCTGTTCGCGCGTTCCATCGCCGCGGTGCTGCCGCCGGACGAGGACCCACAGTTGTCCCTGGCCGTGCTGGACGTGTGCGGGGCGCCCGCGCTGACCGCCCGGGTGGTGTCACGGTATGTGGAGGAGCGTCAGCGTAGCGGTGATCCGACGCCGGTGCGGGTCGCGGTGATCGGTGGGGCCGGTAAGAGCGGGTCGCTGTCCCTGGCCGCGGCGCGGCGTGCGGGCGCCGCTCGTACCGTCGGGGTGGTGCCTGTGGCGGCGGAGCGCGACGCGCTGACGGCCGCCGGGTTGGCGTCGGTGGTGGCGTTGGCCGACGCGCGGGACCCGGTGGGGTTGTCCACGGCGGTGACCACCGCGTTGGGTGTGCCGGCGGACGTGACGGTGGTCTGCGTGGACGTGCCGGGGTGTGAGCACGGGGCGGTGCTGGCGACCGCGGACGGCGGCACAGTGATCTTTTTCTCGATGGCGACGAGCTTCTCGGCGGCGGCGTTGGGCGCGGAGGGGTTGGCGGCGGACGTGACGATGCTGGTGGGCAACGGGTACGTGCCGGGGCACGCGGAGTTGGCGTTGGGGTTGCTGCGCGCCGAGCCGGGGGTGCGTCAGCTGTTCGCGGCGCGGATCGCGGCAGACTGAGGTCATGACGAACCCCTCGACGTTGTACCGCGGCGGTGTGCTGTACTGCCCCGCCGATCCGAGTGCGACCGCGCTGTTGGTGTCCGGTGGGCGGATTTCCTGGTTGGGGGTTGACGGTGACGCGCCGCCGGCCGACCGGGTGGTGGATCTGGACGGGGCGTTGGTGGCGCCGGCGTTCGTTGACGCGCACGTGCACGCCACCGACACCGGGTTGGCGTTGTCCGGGCTGGAGTTGTCCGGGGTGCGCTCGGGCGCGCAGTTGTTGGACGCGGTGGCCGGGTTCGCGGCGGGTCTGCCGGCGGACGCGGTGGTGCTGGGGCACGGGTGGGACGAGTCGGGTTGGTCGGATCCGGCAGTGCCGGACGCGGCGGCGCTGCACCGGGCGGCCGGTGGTCGGCGGGTGTACCTGTCGCAGGCGTCGATCCACTCGGCGTTGGTGTCGTCGGCGTTGTTGGCGGCGTGTCCGCAGGTGGTCGAGGCGGCGGGGTACGACGCGTCGGGGTGGTTGCGGCGCGACGCGCACCATGTGGTGCGGGCGGCCGCGCAGGGGTCGGTGAGTCGGGCGCAGCGGGTGGCGGCGCAGCGGGTGGCGTTGGCGCACGCGGCGTCGTTGGGGATCGCGGCGGTGCACGAGTGTGGTGGGCCGCAGATCTCCGACGAGGAGGACTTCACCGGTCTGCTGGGCATCTCCGGCGCGGGGTTGCCGGAGGTGTACGGGTACTGGGGTGAGTTGGGTGGTGCGGCGCGGGCCCGGGAGTTGGGTGCGGTGGGCGCTGGTGGGGACCTGTTCGCCGACGGGGCGTTGGGGTCGCGCACGGCGCACGTGTCGGTGCCGTACGGCGACGGTGACGGGTGCGGGCACGGGTACCTGTCGGTGGAGCAGGTGCGCGATCACCTGGTGGACTGTGCGGCCCAGGGCATGCAGGGCGGGTTCCACGCGATCGGTGACGCGGCGATCGGCACGGTCCTGGACGGTTTCGCGGCGGCGGCGCGGACGGTGGGTGTGGAGCGGTTGCGGGCGGCCCGGCACCGTATCGAGCACGCGGAGATCATGAACAAGCGGTTGATCGCGGGGTTCGTGGAGTACGGGGTGGTGGCGAGCATGCAGCCGGCGTTCGACCGGTTGTGGGGTGGCGCGGGTCGGATGTACGAGGCGCGGTTGGGGTTGGACCGGTCGTTGGAGTCGAACCCGATGGGTGCGATGCACTCGGTGGGGGTGGCGTTGGCGTTCGGGTCGGATTCGCCGGTGACGCCGTTGGATCCGTGGGGGTCGGTGCGGGCGGCGGTGGCGCACCACAACCCGGCGCAGCGCATGGGTGTGCGGTCGGCGTTCGCGGCGCACACGCGTGGTGGGTGGCGGGCGGTGCACCTGGATGCCGAGGGGGTCCTGGCGTTGGGTGCGCCGGCGACGTTCGCGGTGTGGTCGACGCCGGCGGGGGTGCGGCAGGGCCTGCCGGTGTTGGTGGCCGAGGACCCGGAGGCGCGGGGTGCGGACGATCCGACGCCGCTGCCGGTGTGCCGGCGTCTGGTGCTGCGCGGTGAGGTCATCTATGAGGAAGGGTCGCCGTGATCGGGCGAGCCGTCAGGCACAGCAACGAGTGGATGGTCGATGAGCAAGCTTGATCTTGATCCGGTGTTGGTGGCGCGGGCGCGGGAGTTGGCGCGTCGGGCCGGGCAGCCGGTGGTGGACCTGGCGCGCAGCCACACCACGGTGTCGGTGGAGCGGGCGGTCCTGCGGTTGGCCGGGGTGACCGGCGCCGACCCGGAGGGCATTCCGTGGGTGAACCGGCTCGTCGACGCGGTCGCCGCGGACGTGGGGTTGGGTCACGGGGTGGCGGTGCCGGTGTTCGACGCCCTGGCCCGGGAGGGCGGCACCGACGTGACGTTGCTGGCGCAGAAGGCGGCCGCCGGGTCGGTGCGGTTCACCCAGCCGACCGGGCGGGCCGCGACGGCGGCCCGGTCGGCGGCGCGGAAGGCGGTCGGCGCGGGCATCCGGCGCATCGACCGGCGGCGGGCCGAACGGGACCGGCTCATCAAGCGGCACGGGGATCCGGCGCAGCGGCCGTGGATCTACCTGATCGTGGCGACCGGTGACATCTACGAGGACATCCCGCAGGCGCAGGCGGCGGCGCGCGCGGGTGCGGACGTGATCGCGGTGATCCGCTCGACCGGGCAGTCGTTGCTGGACTACGTGCCCGAGGGTGCGACGCGGGAGGGGTTCGCCGGCACGTACGCCACGCAGGAGAACTTCCGGCTGATGCGGGCGGCGTTGGACGAGTCGTCGAAGGAGGTGGGCCGTTACGTGCGGTTGACCAACTACGCGTCGGGGCTGTGCATGCCGGAGATGGCGACCCTGGCCGGGTTGGAACGCCTCGACATGATGTTGAACGATTCGATGTACGGGATCCTGTTCCGCGACATCAACCCGGTGCGTACGTTCGTCGACCAGCGATTCTCCCGGCAGGTGCACGCCCGCGCGGGGATCATCATCAACACCGGTGAGGACAACTACCTGACCACCGCTGACGCGGTGGACGAGGCGCACACGGTGACGGTGTCGCAGCTGCTCAACGAGTTCTTCGCGCATGAGGCGGGGTTGGCGGACTGGCAGTTGGGCCTGGGGCACGCGTTCGAGATCAACCCGGAGGTGCCGGAGTCGTTCCGGCTGGAGTTGGCGCACGCCCTGCTGGCCCGGGAGTTGTTTCCCGACGCGCCGTTGAAGTGGATGCCGCCGACGAAGCACATGACCGGGGACGTGTTCCGGGGCAACCTGCTCGACGGGTTCTTCAACCTGGCCGGGGCGCTGACGGGTCAGGGGATCCTGCTGGTGGGGATGATGACCGAGGCGGTGGTGACGCCGTGGTTGTCCGACCGGGACATCGCTCTGCAGAACGTGCGGTATGTGCTGGGTGCGGCCGGTGGGCTGCACGAGGACTTCGTGCCCGCGCCGGGCGGGTTCATCCGCCGACGCGCCAACCAGGTTCTCGGTGAGGCTCTCGATCTGTTGGACCGCATCGGGGAGCAGACGTTGCTGACGGCGATCGCCGAGGGCACCTTCGGGATCATGAAGCGGCCCGCAGACCGGGGCAAAGGGCTCGACGGGGTCGCGGCGCACGAGGCCGACTACTGCAACCCGGCCACCGACATCCTGGAAGGGGACGCGGCATGAGCGCCGCCGACGCCGCGAAGAAGATCGTGCGCCCGTACGGGGACACCACCGGTGACGGGATGGTGCAGGTGTCGTTCACCCTGCCCGTGGGCCACGACAAGCGGGCCGAGGGCGCGGCGGTGCAGTTGGCCAACAAGATGGGCATCGACCCGGCGATGGTGGTGCACGCCAAGCCGATGGGTGACGGGTTCACGTTCTTCGTGGTCTACGGGCGGGTCAACCACCTGGTCGACCTCGACGCGGTGCAGGTGGTGGAGCGTGACTTCGCGTTGCTGTCGGCGAAGGACGTCAACACGGTGATCAAGCAGCGGTTGCGGCGCAAGTTGTCCGTGGTCGGGGCGTGCATCGGCACCGACGCGCACACCGTGGGCATCGACGCGATCCTCAACGTCAAGGGCATCGCGGGGGAGAAGGGCCTGGAGTACTACCGGGAGTTGAAGGTCACCAACATGGGTGCGCAGGTCAGCGTGCCGGAGTTGGTGCAGACCGCCCGGGCGGAGAAGGCCGACGCGGTGCTCGTGTCGCAGGTGGTCACCCAACGCGACGCGCATCTGCACAACACCCGGGAGATGTCGGCGGCGTTCCGGGAGGCGATGCCGGCGGGGCGGCGGCCGCTGCTGATCGTCGGTGGTCCCCGCTTCGACGAGACGATGACCGACGAGTTGGGCGTGGACCGGATCTTCGGTCGGGGCACCACCCCGGGCGAGGTGGCCAGCTACCTCGTGCACGCCCTGATCACGCAACGGAAGGCGATGGCATGACCGACGCACGGCTGGGGTTGACGGTGACGCACCGGCGGTATGTGCCGTACTCGCACGCCCATTACGCCGGCAACCTGGTCGACGGGGCGTACGCGCTGGGGTTGTTCGGTGACGTCGCCACGGAGGTGTGCATCCGCACCGACGGTGACGAGGGTTTGTTCGCCGGGTACGCCGATGTGCGGTTCCACGCGCCGATCCACGCCGGGGACGTGGTGCAGGTGACCGCGCAGGTGTCGCGGGTGGGCACCCGTAGCCGCACCCTGGAGTTGAGCTGCGCGGTGGTGTGTCGGGGCCGCCCGGACCGTTCCGCGTCCGCCGCGGAGGTGCTGGACCCGCCGATCGTGGCGGTCACCGCGACCGGCACCGTGGTCGTTCCCGCCGACGTGAGTCGCGAGGAGTGACGGGAAAGCCTGTGACGCTGGCGGTCTGCGCGGACGTCGGTTCCACGTACACGAAGGTGGCGGTGGTGGACCTGGCCGGCGGTGTCCTCGCCGGTGCGGCGTCGGCGCCCACCACGGTGGGCACCGACGTGCTGCACGGCCTGGACGCCGCGGTCGCGGCGGCCACCGCCGGGCTCGGGGTGCGGGACGTGCCGTGGTACGTGTGCTCGTCGGCCGGTGGTGGGTTGCGGCTGGCGGTGATCGGCTACGAGCCGTTGGTGACGGCGCAGGCCGGCCGGCGGGTCGGGTTGTCCGCCGGCGCGCACGTGGTGCACGTCGCGGCGGGTCGGCTCGGCGGGGCCGATGTGGCGGCGTTGCGGGCGGCCCGCCCCGATGTGGTGCTGCTCGTCGGTGGCACCGACGGCGGCGACGCCGACACGATCACCCACAACGCCACCCGCCTGGCGCGGGCCCGGTGGCGGCGACCGGTGGTGTACGCGGGCAACGCCGACGTGCGCGAGCGGTTGACCGGGGTGTTGCGTGACGCGGGGGTGCCGGTCACCGGGGCGGAGAACGTCCTGCCGCGCATCGGGGTGCTCGCCCCGGCGTCGGCGCGGGCGGCGATCCGCGCGGTGTTCCTGCGTCATGTCATCGGTGGTAAACGACTGTCGCGGGGTTCCCGGTTCGCGCGGCTGGTACGGGCGGCCACCCCTGACGCGGTGCTCACCGGTGTGGAGGTGCTCGCCGACAGCGTCGGTGGTGACCTCGCCGTGGTCGACGTGGGTGGGGCCACCACCGACGTGTACTCGGTGCTGACGCCCGACGAGCGGGCCACCGGGCCGGGGCGGGAGGTCGCCGGGAGTCTGTGGCGGGCCCGCACGGTGGAGGGCGATCTGGGTATGCGGTGGAGCGCCCCCGGGGTGGTGCGCGCCGCCGTTGAGGAGCGGCTGCTCGCCGCGGACGAGTCCGTGGACCTGGCGGCGGCTGCGGCGCGGCGGGCGGCCGACCCGGGGTTTCTGGCTGTCGACGACGTCGAGCGGGCCGTGGACCGGCGCATCGCCGCTCTGGCCGCGACGGTCGCCATGCGCCGGCACGCCCGGGGTGCGGCCACCGGGGAGCGGGCGGGGCGGGACCTGCGCGACGTGCGGCTGCTGGTGGGCTCCGGTGGGGTGTTGCGGCACGCGCCGGCGGACGGGTCCGGGCAGGTGCTGACGGCGGTCCTGGCCGACCACGCCGGCGGGTGGGCGCTGCCGCGGGCCGCCGCGGCGGTCGTCGACGCCGACTACGTGTTGGCCGCCGGTGGGCTGCTCGCCGAGGAGCACGGGGCGGCCGCGCGGGCGCTGCTGCGTCACCACCTGCGTACGCATTGAGACTCGCCGACCCGACACGCCGTGGCGCAACACACGACAGGCCGGCTGTGGGTTGACAACCGACGGGGGTCGGCACGTACCGTCTTTGAGTCCTACCACGGGAAGCGGCTGTTGTTCGCTTCGTCCCTTCGTCCGCTGGCCGAGCGACATGTTTCAGCGTCATCGTCGCGGCGGCCAGGTCCAGCGGGCGGGGGTCGGCGGGGCGGCGCGAACCGGCCGCGGTTACCGGTGTACGGGCAGGGTGAGGTGCACGGCCAGTAGACAACGGCCCGGCGGGGGCAGCCAGTCCACGTCCGGTCGGTCCGAAGGTCGTCGTGCCCCATCCTCGCCCCACCGGCCGGGAAGGGCCTGGGAGCATCGGGGCGCGGCGTCAGCCGCGCCCCGATTTTGTGTCCGCTGGGCGGTTCGTGCCCGACGGCCCGACGCGGCCGGTGCACCCGTCAGCCAGGTAACCTTCGCCCCGTGATCGAGGTGAAGCGGTGACGACCCTGGACCGGGATGAGACCCACACCCCGGCGGTGCTGCCCCGGCCGGTCGTCGCCGGTCGGCCGCTGCCGCTGCGGGTCGCGGTGCCGTTGGCCGTGGCCGCCGGGCTGGCCCTGCTGGCGGCGTTCCCCCCGTACGGGGTGTGGCCGCTCGCGCCCGTCGGGGTGGCGTTGCTGGCCGCCGCCGCGCACCGGCGCCGGTTGCGCGCCGGCGCGGGCCTGGGCTTCCTGACCGGGGTGGCGTTGTTCGCCCCGCTGCTGGCCTGGACGAATCTGCACACCGGCTACCTGCCGTGGGTGCTGCTGTCGCTGCTGCAGGCCGGTTACCTGGCGCTGCTGGGGATGGCCACGGCCTGGGTGTCGCCGCTGGCCGACCGTGGCCGCTGGGCGTGGCCGGTGCTGACCGGGCTGCTCTGGGTCGGGCAGGAGGCGCTGCGCGACCGCACCCCGTTCGGTGGGTTCCCGTGGGGGCGGTTGGCGTTCAGCCAGGACACCTCACCGCTGCTGCGCCTGGCCGCGCTGGGCGGCGCCCCGCTGGTCACCTTCGCCGTGGCGCTGATCGGCGGGTTGCTGGTCACCGCCGCCTGGCGGGGCTGGGTCACCGCCGCGCGGCGCCGTACCCCGCAGGGCGGCCCAGCCGGCGCTGACGGGCCGCTCGACACCCCGCCGGGCCAGGACCCCCCGCTGCGCGGCGACGGCCCGCAGGGCGGCGCTGTCCGGCGGTGGGCGCCGGTGCTCGTACCGGCCGTGGTGGCCGTCGCGGTGACCGCCGGGGGTCTGCTCGTGCCGGTCGCCACCGCCGGGTCCGGGGCCACCGTCACCGTGGCGATCGTGCAGGGCAACGTGCCGCGGCTGGGCCTGGACTTCAACGCCCAACGGCAGGCGGTGCTCAACAACCACGTCGACGCCACCATCGAACTGGCCGGTCGGGTCGCCGCCGGGCAGCAGCAGCGACCCGACCTGGTGGTGTGGCCGGAGAACTCCAGCGACATCGACCCGCTGCGCAACCCCGCCGCCGGGGCGCGGATCTCCCAGGCCGCCGACACCATCGGCGCGCCGATCCTGGTCGGCGCGGTGCTGCTGGGCCCCGGGCCCGGGCAGGTCCGCAACGCGGGCATCCTGTGGCACCCCGGCACCGGCGCCGACATGGAGCAGCTGTACACAAAACGCCACCCGGTGCCGTTCGCCGAGTACGTGCCGCTGCGTGACGTGGCGCGGATGGTCAGCAAGCAGGTCGACCTGATCCGCAACGACTTCGTGCCGGGAAGCACCCCGGGCGTGGTACGCGCCGGCCCCACCGTGCTCGGTGACGTGATCTGCTTCGAGGTCGCCTACGACGAGGTGGTCCGCGACACCGTCACCGGCGGCGCGCAGCTGCTGGTGGTGCAGACCAACAACGCCACGTTCGACGTGGCGGAGGCCCGCCAGCAGTTGGCCATGGTGCGGCTGCGGGCGGTGGAGCACGGACGTCCGGCGTTGATGGCCTCCACGGTCGGGGTGTCCGGGTTCGTCGCACCCGACGGGCGGGTAAGCGATGCCACCGGGTTCAACACCCGGGAGGTCGTGGTGCGGCAGTTGCGGCTCGACGACGGACGCACCCTCGCCACCCGCCTCGGTTGGTGGCCCGAGGTGACGCTCGCCGCGCTGGCCGTGGCGGCCCTGCTCGGCGCGGCGGTGCTGCGCCGGCGGCAGCGGGTCATGCCCGGATAGCAACAGCCGGTACGCCGGCGGGAGCGGAGGAACCGTGATCCAGGCGACCGATACGATTCGACGCCCGGACGAGGTGCCCGGGGTGGGTCGGGTGCTGGTGGTGATCCCCACCTACAACGAGGCCGACAACATCGCCGTGATCGTGGGTCGGGTGCGGCGCGCCGCCCCGGCGGTGCAGATCCTCATCGCCGACGACAACAGCCCCGACGGCACCGGCGCGATCGCCGACACCCTCGCTGACGGCGACGCGCACGTGCAGGTGCTGCACCGCCAGGGCAAGCAGGGTCTCGGCGCGGCGTACCTGGCCGGGTTCGAGTGGGCGCGTGAGCACGGCTACCAGGCGGTCGTGGAGATGGACGCCGACGGCTCGCACGCCCCGGAGGACCTGCCGGCGTTGCTGGACGCCGCCCGCGACGCCGACGTGGTGATCGGTTCGCGGTGGACCAGCGGCGCGCGGGTGCTCAACTGGCCGTTGCGGCGGTTGCTGCTGTCGCGCGGCGGCAACCTGTACGCGCGCCTGGCGTTGGGCATGCCGGTCTCCGACGCCACCGGCGGTTACCGGGTGTACCGGATCAGCGCGTTGGACGCCATCGACCTGGGGTCGGTGACGTCGCAGGGGTACTCGTTCCAGGTGGAGCTGTCGCGGCTGGCGCACCAGGCCGGGGTGCGGATCGTGGAGGTGCCGATCACCTTCGCCGAACGGGAACGCGGCGACAGCAAGATGAGCCCCAGGATCGTCGCCGAGGCGCTGTGGCGGATCACCGCCTGGGGTGTGCGCGACCGGCGTCAGGCGGTCCGTCGGGGCCTGCACGGCACCGCCACCGGTCAGGCGCGGTGGCCGTGAGCGCGGCCGTGTCATGCTGGATGAGCGGAACACGTCCGTGGTGTCCGCTGCGATGGGCGATGAGGTGAGATGCGCCGAGGACTGAGGTTCGTACCGTTGGCCCTGTTGCTGGCGGTGGTGCTGGAGCTGGCGGTGTTCGTCGGTGTGGGGCGGGCGCTGGGGTTCGGGGCGGCGGTGCTGCTGGTCTTCGCCGCGTCCCTGCTGGGTCTGGTGCTGCTGCGCCGCGAGGGCATGCGCGCCTGGCGGGGGTTCCGCTCCGCGGCGGCGGCCGGGCAACCCCCGGGTGGGCAGGTCACCGACGGGCTCGTCGGGTTGGCAGGCGCGCTGCTGCTGGCGGCTCCCGGCCTGCTCAGCGGGCTGATCGGGGTGCTGCTGCTGGTGCCGCCGGTGCGTCGACTGGCCCGCGCCGGGGTGCGCCGCGCCACCGAGCGGCGGGTGTCGTCGATGGTCGCCGGTGACCTGTTCGGGCCCCGCACGGTGCGGGTGCGCCAGGGCGCCCCGCAACCGGCCCCGCGGCCGGAACAGCCGGTGGTGGTCGACGGTGGTCAGGCCATCGAGGGCGAGATCGTCGAACCCGGCCGGCACTGACACCACGCACCGACACGACAGCGCCCCCGGGGTTGAACCCCGGGGGCGCTGTCGTGGTGCGTCGTGCGGCTCAGGCGCGGCCGCGGCGGGTCCGAACTTCCTGCAAACGCTCCTCGAGGATGTCCTCCAGCTCGGCGATCGAACGCCGCTCCAGAAGCATGTCCCAGTGGGTACGCGGGGGCTTGGCCTTCTTCTGCTCCGGCTCGCTGCCGTCGACGAGTCGGGCGACGCTGCCGTCGAACTTGCATTCCCAGGTCGTCGGGACCTCGGCGTCGACGGCGAACGGCACCTCGAACTGGTGGCCCTTGGCGCAGAGGTACTCGCGGGTCTGACGCGGCGCGAGCTCCGTGTTGCGGTCGGATTCATAGCTCACCGCGCCAAGGCGGCTTCCGCGCAGCATACGCTCGCCCATGATCGACTTCCCCTCGTTCGTGGTGCTGGTCTTCTGGGTGTAACGGTGCGTCCCCGCCGAGCCATTCCCGCCCGAGGGCGTGAGGCATCCACGGGTGGGCCGGGACCAAGGGTAGCTGGCCGGGACGCGCACCCGGTGAGGTGATCCCCAGGCGCGTCGCGGCAACGGTGTGTCCGCCGCCACCCGGGGGTTAACCGCCCGAGCCTACCGAAGGTTGCGCCACGACCCTCAGGTGGCGTCGCCGGTGCCGGCGGCACCGAGGCGGGCCAGCGCCAGCGCCAGGTCGCTGACCTGATCGCCGAGCTGCGCCACCCGCCGCTGGGCCAGGTCCCGGTCGGTTTCGGCGGCGTCGAGTCGTACCGTCAGGGCGGTGCGGTGACCCTCGGCGGTCGCCGCGGCCTGCCGGGCCACGGTGAGCTCGGCGGTGAGGGTGTCGCGCTGCGCGGTGAGAGCGGCCAGCTCCGCGCGCAGCCGCGCGATGTGCTCCGCGGCCTCCTGCCGGGCCTCGTCGGCCTGCCGGGCGGCGACCTCGGCGCGGTCGCGGGCCCGGTCGGCCTGCTCGCGCGCCCGGGTCGCGTCGGCGGCCTCGGCGCGGGTGCGCGCCGCGTCGGCGCGGGCCTGCTCGATCTGACGGCGGACGTCCTGCACCTCGGCCTGCCACCGCCCGGCCCGCTCGGTCGCCTCGGCGGCGACCCGGGTGGCCTGGTCGACCTGGGCTTGCAGCGCGTCGCGTTCCACGCCGAGATCGACCACCCGCTGCCGCTCGGCGTCGCGTTCGGTGCGCAGGTCCCGCACCTCGGTGCGGGCCTGGTCGCGGTCACGCTCGGCCTGGGCGCGCAGCGCCTCGGCGGCGCTGACGTCGTGGCGGGCCCGATCGCGGGCGGCCTCGGCGTGCTGCGCCCGCTCGTCGGCGGCGGACGCCTGCCGGTGCGCCTGCTCGGCGCGCTGGCGGGCGTCGTCGGCCTCGGCGCGGGCGTCGCGGGCCTGGTCGCGGGCGCGCGCCGCGTCGGCCGCCGCGGCCTCGGCGTCGTCGCGGGCCTCGTCGCGTTCGGTCTGCGCCGCCGCGATCTCGGTGGCGGCCTCCGCGCGGGCCTGGGCGAGCTGCCGCTGCACCCCCACCGGGGACAGCTCGGCGTGCAGGGACTCGGTCAACGTCTCGACGATCTGGTCGAGCCGGTCCACCGCCTCCCAGGTGCGGGCCACCTGCCCGGGCAGACCGGGGGCGTTGCGGTGACGCATCCGACTGTTGCGGGAGGCGCGCTGGCAGGCGCCGTCGTTGTCACGGCAGTACCGAAACGGTCGACCCGCGCCGACACGCTGCGGCACCGGCCGTCCACAGTGGGCGCACGGGCGGGTTTCGGTGGTGCTGGGCTGGGCGTCCATCGAGGGCGAAGTCTAGTGCCGGCCGATCAGGTCGTCGCCCGGGCCGTCGCGTCCAGGGTGTAGCGGCGTTGCAGCAGCAGCGCCGCGAGCATCGCCACCGCCGGCAGCAACCCGAAGCCGTAGCGGACCGCCGCGAGCGCGGCATCCGGCTGCACCGGCGACTCACCGGCGCTCGAGGCCACGAAACCACCCACGGTCAGGCACAGCGCGTACGCGTACGGGCCCAGCGCCGCGCCGGTGGCCTCGGTGGCTGTCCACACCCCGGTGTAGGTGCCGGCTCCGGTGGGCGTGCCGTCGGCGGTGTGGGCGGCGGCACGGATCACGTCGGGCAGCATCGAGAACGGCAGCAGCTGCATGCCGGCGAACGCCACCCCCAGCACCGCCACCGCGGCGACCAGCACCGGCAGGCCGGCCGGGCGGCCCACGGCCAGCACCAGCGAGCCGATCGCGAAGGCGCCCTGCGCGCCGAGCAGCGCCCGCTGCTTGCCGACGCGTCGGGCCACCACCAACCAGGCCGGGGTGACCAGCAGCGCGGGCGCCACGAACGCGGCCACCAGCACCGTGGTCAGACCGGGGGCGCGCAGCTCGTACTCGGCGTAGTAGGGCACCCCGGCGAGCACCAGGTGGGTGGTGGTGGACATGGCCAGGTACGCGGCGACCAGCCACCGGAACTGCGCATCGCGCAGCGCCGTGCGCAGCGCCCGCCACCCGCCGTGCCCGGACGCGGTGGCACCCGGCGCGCGGCCGCGCAGCCGGGCGATGCCGGCGACACCGACCAGCATGGCCGCCAGCATCCCGGCGGCGAGTACCAGGCCCATGCGCTGGTAGCCGCCGCGGGTCGCGGCGTCGCCGCCGGTGAGCAGCGGGGCCAGCAGCCCGGAGACCAGGATGCCCAGGGTCAGCACCACCATCCGGAACGCCATCAGGCGGGTGCGTTCGTGGTAGCCGATGCGCAGGTCGGCAGGGGTGGCCAGGTAGGGGACCTGGTAGGCGGCGAAGAGCAGGTTGCCGGCGATGAAGAACACCGCCACCCACGCGGCGGCCGGCGCGCCGGTCAGGCCGCCGGGCACGGCGAAGAGCGCGGCGAACGCGACCGGCAGGACGCAGCCGAGCAGCAGCAGCCGGCGACGGTCGCCGCGTCGGGTCTGCTCGACGTCGGCGCGGTGGCCCACCCAGGGGTGCAGCAGCACGTCGGCGATCTTCGGCAGCAGCAGCGCCAGACCGGCCAACCAGGGCCCGACGGCCAGCACGTCGGTGAGGAAGTAGAGCAGCAGCAGGCCGGGCACGGTCACCCAGACGCCCATGCCGAGGGAGCCGGCGGCGAAGCCCGCCAGCGGGCCACGGGGCAGCGTCGCGTCGGTGGCAGCCGCGGGCCGCCGGTCGAGCCCGGTCATCGCCGCATCCTCTCCGCAATCCAACGGTTGCTGGATTCTAGGGGCAGAATGACGGCCATGACCATGCCCCGCCGCCGCCCGGGTCGGCCCCGCCGCGACGAGAGCCGACCGACCCGCGAGGTGGTGCTCGCCGCGGCGACCGCGCTCTTCGCCGAGCGGGGCTTCGACGCCGTCGGGCTGCGGGAGGTCGCCGCCGCCGCCGGCGTCGACGTCGCCACGGTCGCGCACCACACGGGTACGAAGGCAGCCCTCTACGACGCGTGTTTCGCCCGGGTGTTCGCCGCCGAGCGGGACGTGCTGACCGAGGCCGCCGAGCAGGCCCGCACGGCTCTCGACGCGGGGCCGGACGCGGCGCGGCGGGCCCTGCACGAGCTGGTCGACGTCTTCGTGGACTTCCTGGAGGACCGCCCCGAGACGACCGCGTTGTGGCTGCGCCGCTGGCTGGAACCGCAGCGGCACGCCGAGCTCGACCAGCGCTACGCCGACCCGTTGTACCGGCTGGTCGCGGAGCTGCTCACCGCCGCCGCGGCGACCGGCGCACTGGCCGAGCCGACGCCGCACATCACCGTGCGGAGTCTGGTGTGGGCCACCCACGGGCACGTGGTGGCGTTGGCCGCGGGCGCGCCCGGCGCCCGGGAACGGCGTGAGTTCCGGGCGTTCGTGCATCGGCTGCTGGACGGGTTGTACGGACCACCGGCCCCTTGACGGGCCGCCCCCGTCCGACGATTATCCATCGGACGTTGGATTAACTGGGGGCGGGCATGGGCGTACCACCTCGGGTGGCGGTGATCGGCGCCGGCGCCGCCGGGCTCGCCGCGGTCAAGGCGCTGCGCGACGCCGACGTGCCCACGGTCGGCTTCGAGGCCGCCGCGCAGGTCGGCGGCCTCTGGGTGTACGGGGCACCCGACTCGCCCGCGTACCGCACGCTGCACCTCAACACCAGCCGTGGTCGCACCCAGTTCGCCGACCACCCGATGCCCGCCGACTGGCCCGACTACCCCGACCACCGTCGCGTCGCCGGTTACCTCGCCGACTACGCCACGCGCTTCGGGCTGGGCGACTCCATCCGGCTGCGCCACACCGTCGAGCGGGTCACCCGCAACCCCACCGGCACCTGGACGGTGGCCGCGCGCGGCCCGGCCGGCCCGGTCGAGGTCACCGTCGACGCCGTGGTCGTCGCCAACGGGCACAACCGGGTGCCCCGGCTACCCGACCCCGCCTACCCCGGCGTCTGCACCGCCGAGCAGATCCACAGCCACGACTACCGCGGCCCGGAGCAGCTGACCGGCCGGCGGGTCCTGGTCGTCGGCGGCGGCAACTCCGCGATGGACATCGCCGTGGACGCGTCGTACGCCGCCACCCGCACCCTGCTGTCGCTGCGCCGAGGCGTCTGGGTGGTGCCGAAGTACCTGCTGGGTCGCCCCTCGGACACGCTCAACGGGGCGCTGGCCCGGCGACTGCCGTGGCGGCTGCGCCAACGCATCAGCCAGACGATGCTGAGCACCACCGTCGGCAACCCCGCCCGCTACGGGCTGCCCGCGCCGACGCACGGCTTCCTCCAGGACCATCCGACACTCTCCGACGGGCTGCTGTCCCGGCTGACGCACGGCGACGTCGAGGCCCGACCCGGCGTCGCCGCCCTCGACGGCGACCGGGTGGAGTTCACCGACGGCCGCAGCGACAACGTCGATCTGATCATCTGGTGCACCGGCTACCGGGTGGACGTACCGTTCCTCGACCCGGCGCTGCTCGCCGGGGGCGCCGACACCGTGGCGTTGTACCGGCACGTGTTCCACCCCGACGCACCCGGTCTGAGCTTCGTCGGGTTGATGCAGTCCACCGGCTCCGCGTTCCCCCTGGTCGAGGCGCAGGCCAAGCTGATCGCGGCGGAGCTGGCCGGGCGGTACGCGCTGCCGGACCCGGACCGGCAGCGCGCCGTGTGCCGGGCCGAACTGCGGGCCGCGACCGCCCGCTGGGGTCAGCGCCGCCCGGCGATGCGCGTGGACTTCGACGTCTACCTCGCCGAGCTGGCCCGGGAGTTGACCGCCGGGGCCCGCCGCGCCCGCTCCGGCGCGGCGTCCCCGGCGGGGGCACCCCGGTGAGCGGTCGGTCCCTGGCCGGTCGGCGGGTGCTGGTCACCGGGGCGAGCGGAACGTTCGGCCGGCACCTCGGCGTCGCGCTGAGCGCGGCCGGCGCCCGGGTGGTGGGGCTCGACCTGCACGCGCGCCCCGACGACGACCCGCCGGTGCTGGGTTGCGACCTGACCGACGCGGACGCCGTACCGGCGGCGGTGCGCGCCGCCGTCGACCGGCTCGGCGGGCTCGACCTGCTGATCAACAACGCCGGGGTGGGCGGTCCCGCCCCGGCCGAGTTACCCCCCGACGAGGTGGTCCGCCAGCAGCTGGAGGTCAACCTGCTCGCCGCCTGGCGCACCACCGCCGCCGCGCTGCCCGCACTGCTCACCGCCCGCGGGCGGGTGATCTTCGTGGCCAGCCGGATGGCGGTGCTGCCGCTGCCGCTCGCCGCCGCGTACGGGGTGAGCAAACGGGCCCTGGTCGCCTACGCCGACGCGCTGCGTCACGAGGTGGGCACCCACGTCGGGGTGAGTGTGGTCTACCCGAGCATGGTCGCCTCACCGATCCACGACAGCACCACCGAGGCCGGGCTGTCCCTGCGGGGCGTGTCCCGCCCCGAGCCCGTCGAAGGGGTGGTCGCGGCGATCCTGCGGACCGCCGCCGCCCGGCGGGCCCCCCGGGACGTGGCGACCACCGCACGCGGCCGACTGGAGATGGCCGTCGGCCGGCACGCGCCCGCGCTGGCCGACCGGCTGGTACGCCGTACCCTCGCCGCCCGCCTCGCCGCCGGTGACCTGGACGCCGCGCCGCTGGCCGCCGGGATGCTCGGCCGCCACCGGGGGCGATGAGCGCCCAGGTCAGGGCGTGGCGACGGCCGCGCGCGAGCGGTCGGCGGCGAGGCGTACGGCCAGCGCGGCCAGGGCCGTGCCGGTCACCCACCGCTGCACCCGCAGCCACACCGGCCGGCGGGCGAAGAAGCCCGCGAGGGCCCCGGCGCTGAGCACGATCAGCGCGTTCACGCTCAGCGCGACGGCGATCTGGGTCAGCCCGAGCAGCAGGCTCTGCGTGGCCAGGTGCCCGCGCGTCGGGTCCACGAACTGCGGCAGCAGCGACACGTACAGGATGGCGATCTTCGGGTTCAGCAGGTTGGTGACCAGACCCATGGTGAACAGTCGCCGGGGCCGGTCCGGCGGCAGCGGCGCGGGCGTGAACGGTGAGCCCCCGCCCGGACGCAGCGTCCGCCACGCCAACCACAGCAGGTAGCCGGCACCGGCGAGCTTCACCACCGCGTACAGCGTCGGGACCAGGACGAACACGGTGGCCAGGCCGGCGACCGCCGCCGCCAGGTAGACGCCGAACCCGGCGGCCACCCCGAGCAGTGAGACCAGCCCGGCCCGGCGACCCTGCGCCACCGAACGGGACACCAGGTAGACCATGTTCGGGCCGGGTGTGAGCACCAGCCCCAACGCCACCAACGCGATGCCCAGCACCGCACCCGTACCCACCACGACGATTCCCCCGTTCGGTAGACCCCACACCGACCCTAAACGGGATGAACGTCCTGGCCGAGGGCCACCTGACCGGCCGTGGCCTGCGGCTCGGGTGATCCACTCACGGTGGACGGCAGGGAATGCTCACCGTCGCGGGCGCGCTGACCCCTGACAAGTGCGCGCCACCGGGCGGAGGCGGCGCGTTACGGTGGCCAGGGGAGGTGCCGCAGGGTGACTGAGGCGTGGGAAGCGTCCGTGGAGGCAAAGATCCAGGATGCCCTTCAGCGTGGCGAGTTCGACGACCTGCCCGGCATGGGCAAACCGATCCCCGGTCGTGGGGCGCCGTACGACGAGGCGTGGTGGATCAAGAGCTTCCTGGAGCGCGAGGCACTCCCCAGTGACCTGCTGCTACCCACGTCGCTGCAACTGCGCCGACGCGTGGAGCAGGTCCCCGACGAGGTCCGTGACCTGCCCACCGAGCAGTCCGTCCGCGACTTCGTGGCGCAGCTGAACGCGCAGATCGTGGCGTGGCTGCGCAACCCCGACGGCCCTCGGGTGGCGGTGCGCCCGGTGAACGCCGAGGACGTGATCCGCCGCTGGCGCGCCGAGCGGGCCCGACCCGAGGTCAGGACGACCGTCACCGAACCGGCGCTGGTCGGGGTCGCGGCGCGCCGGCCCCGCCGCAGCTGGTGGCAGCGGTGGCGCGACCGTCGGGGCTGACCCCGGGCCACCGCCACGGCAGACTGTGCTGATGCTGATCGAGTCACCTCCGTCGACGCCGGACGTCGCCCTACGCGCCTGGTGCGCCGACGACCTGGACGAGCTGGTGGCGGCATACCGGGATCCGGTCCTGCACCGCTGGACCAGAGCTCCGGTGACCACCGCCGCCGAGGCCCGACGGTGGCTCGACGACGTACAACGGGACTGGGCCGACGGCCGCCGCCACACCTTCGCGGTTGTCGAAGAGCACGCCGACGGCGCCCGGCTGGTGGGCAACGTCGTGCTCAAGGGGGTCACGCCGCAGCGCCCGGCCCCGGAGGTGGGCTACTGGACGGCGTCGTGGGCACGCGGTCGCGGCGTCGCCCCGCGCGCGGTCACCGCACTGAGCCGCTGGGCGTTCGACCGGTTCCCCGAGGTGGCCCGTCTCGACCTGCTGCACCAGGTGGACAACGTGGCGTCCTGCCGGGTGGCGCAGAAGGCCGGTTTCGTGTTCCAGGAGATCCTGCCGGCCCGGCCGCCCTTCCCGCTCGACGGTCACCGGCACACCCTGCACGCCTAGACGTCAGTCCACTCTGGCGTGCCAAACCCAGGAGGTCCGCCGGGCCCGGCCGGGCAACTCACCGCGGCCGGTCATCCAGAGCAGCACCTCGGGTGCCGCCCCCGCCGGGGCGTCCGGGAAGAGCCGCCGCAGCACCAGCGCGCTCAGCCGGTACGGTGGCTGCCACGGCACCCCGAGGCCGAGGCAGATGTCGTGGGTGTGCAACAGCGTCTCGGCCACCCCCATGGCGGCGAAGCCGCCCGGATCGCACGGACCGTAGTGCCAGGCCCGCGCGTCCGGCGGGGCGGCGTCGACGGCGGCGGTGAGCAGACCCGCGCAGGCGCGCACCACGGTGAGCACCTGCGCCGGGCTCACGTCGGGGGAGACCCGCAGGTCGTACGGCAGGTAGCTGTCATCGGGGCGGCCGGTTACCTGGCCCGCGTACGCGAGGAGGTCGTGCGCGACGTGCGCCGCGGTGGTCCAGCAGCTCCAGCTCAGCGAGCCGGCCGGCACCGACCAGTCGCGCTGCTGGTACGGCGTCAGCACCCGGGTCATTTCGTCGGCGGCCTGGCGCACGTCGTCGCCGGTCACGGCTGACATTCGCCGACCCGCCGAATCGCACCAGAAGGCATGGAAATCCCGCGATGGGTGGGAGGAATCGACACGTGCAAGAATCCATCCTCGCATGCCGGGGGAGGCGAACAGGGTGTTGCCCAACGTGGTGGTGGACACGACGGTTCTGCCGCCGGCGGACCGGTTCGAGTTCTGGTACGCCCTGATCGCTCAGGAGACGGCGCCGGACGGTTGCCGAACTCATCCGCGTCAAGCGGCTGGAGCAGTGCCGCCGTGATCTCGCCAACCCGCTGCTGCGGCAGCCGATCCACGCCATCGCCGCCCGTTGGGGATTTCCGGACAAGGCCCACTTCAGTCGCGTCTTCCGGGCCCGCTACGGTCGCTCACCGCAGGCGTACCGGGCGGCGGTCGCGCACCGGGGGCGGTGACCGGTCACCGTCGGCGGTGGTCGGTCGGATCGTCGGCGACGAAGTCACCGACGGCCGCGCGGATGCTGTCGCCGTACGGGTCGTCCGGTAGCCGCTCCAGGTGTTCGCGGGCGTGGGCGAGGTGCTCCCGGGCCGCGCCGACGTTGCCCAGCCGCCGGTGGCAGTCGGCCAGATTGAGGTGCAGCGACGGCAGGAACGCCTGGACCTGGAGCGCCGGCAGGTACCGCTGGGCGCGTGCGTCGGTCAGTTCGGACGCGGCGGCCAGGGCGCGTTCGTCCCAGCTCAGCTCCGCCTCGGTGGTGTCCTGAAGGTCGGCGAGGTAGTGCGCCAGGGTGCACCGGTGCAGGGCGTCGCCGGCAGGGCCGAGTTCGTCCCACAGCGCGGTGAGCAGCGCACGGGCCTGGGCCGGCGCGCCGCTCTGGCCGAGCTGGACGGCCTCGATGATGCGGGTCATGGTCGGGTCGGCGGTCGGTTGGTCGGTCATGCCGCCGATGGTCGGGCCTCAACCCGGTCGAGGGTCAAACTCCCCCGACCCGCTCGTCAACGATGGCCTCTAGCACCGAGCGGACGGGTGTCGGGCGGTGGCCGATGACCGTCTCCAGCGTCGGGTCGGTGACGGCGAACTCTCCTTCCCGCGCCGCCCGGTACATGCCGAGGGTGAAGTCGGCCGCCGCCGCGGGCATGCCCCGCGCGATGGCGGACGCCCGCCACTGGTCGTCGCTGACGACGACACGGTCGACGGTGCGGCCGGTGATGTCGCTGAGGAGGGCGGCCACCGCTTCGAGGTCGAGCGCCTCCGCCGCGGTCAGCGGTGCCGTGACCCCGTCGAGCAGGCCCTCCTCGGTCAGGGCGACGGCTGCGGCCTCGGCCAGGTCGGCGTGTGCGGTCCAGGACACCGGCCCGTCGGCCGGCGCCACGAGGTGCCCGGTCTCCAGCGCCGCGTCGATGGAGAAGCCGAGCGTGCTGGCGTAGAAGCCGTTGCGCAGGGCGGTGAAGGGAACTCCCCGCTCGGCCAGGTACTCCTCGGTCGCGGCGTGCGTGGGCTGGGGGGCGAAGAGCGAGTCGTGGGCGGCGGCCTGGTGGCTGGTGTACAGGATTCGTTTGGCTCCGGCGGCGTGTGCGGCGTCGATGGCGGCGCGGTTGGCGACGAGCGCGCCGGGGCCGCGGATCGCGGCGGAGACGATGAGGACCGTGTCGGCGCCCTCGAAGGCGTACTCCAGGGTGGCCGGGTCGGTGAAGTCGCCGGCGCGCACCCGCACCCCGCGTGCGGCGAGGGCCGCGGCCTTGTCGACGTCGCGCACGCTCACACCCATGGCGTCGGCTGGCAGCCGGTCGAGCAGCCGATCGACGATCCGGGACCCGAGCTGACCGGTGGCACCGGTGATGACGAGCATGATGAACACTCCCTTGTTATCGACGATACGTTGCAGACGTTAACACCGATACTTCGCCGTTAACAAATCAGTGTTAGCATCGATTCATGGTGACGACGCAGGACACGGCATCCCGAGACGACGTCCGGGCCAGCATCGTCGCGGCAGCCACCGAACTGCTGCGCGAGAAGGGCGCGAGCGCGGTGACGACACGCGCCGTCGCCCAGGCCGCAGGCGTGCAGGCACCGACCATCTATCGCTTGTTCGGCGACAAGGACGGCCTCATCGACGCCGTCGCCGAGCACGTCATGGCCACCTACGTCAGCGAAAAATCGGCCGCAACCGACGACGCGACGGGCGACCCGGTCGCGGACCTGCGCTCCGGATGGCGCGCGCACGTGGAGTTCGGCCTGACAAACCCCGAGCTGTACGCGCTGATCGCCGCACGGGGGAGCGGCGCGCCCTCGCCGGCAACTGTCGCCGGTCTCGACGTGCTCCGTCGCCGCGTCCGGCGACTCGCCACGGCCGGCCTCCTGCGGGTCGACGAGCAGCGTGCGCTCCTGATGATCCACTCGGCGGGCAACGGCACCATCCTCACCCTGCTGGGCATGCCCACCGACCAGCGCGACCTCTACCTGGGCGAGGCCATGCTCGACGCCGTACTCACCAGCATCCTGGCGACAACCCCGGCAACACCCGACCCGAGCACGACCGCGGTGGCGGTGACCTTCGCGACGGTCCTGCCCGACCTGCCCGGGCTCACCGACGCCGAACGCGCGCTGATGGCCGAGTGGCTGCACCGATCGCTGACCAGTCGGACGCCGTGATCGCAAAAGCACTCGACCCAGAGCAGGTGCGGGAGATAGCGTGCAGGGGACCGCGACCCCGCCCGAGGAGGTGAGACCCATGAACGTTGTAGCGATGTGGGTGCTCCCCCTTGCCGTCACGGTCGGGCGATTGACGTAGGTGTCGCCGGGAGTGCCCTGCCAACACGGCACTCTCGAAAGGCCACACCTGTGCCCTCTGCCCTGCCCTCGCGCACTTCCTTCGACGTGATCATCGCCGGCTGCGGGCCGACCGGCGCGATGCTCGCCGCCGAACTACGGCTGCACAATGTCCGGGTACTCGTTCTCGAGAAGGAGACCGAGCCGACGTCGTTCATCCGCATCGTCGGCCTGCACATCCGCAGCCTCGAACTGATGGCGATGCGCGGACTGCTGGAGCGCATCCTCCCGCACGGTAGGCAACGTCCGGCCGGCGCCTACTTCGCCGCCATTCCCAAGCCCGCGCCCACCGGCCTGGATTCCCGGTACGCCTACCTGCTGGGCATCCCGCAGCCGGTCATCGAACGTCTCCTCGAAGAACACGCCGTCGAGCTGGGCGCGCAGGTCCGCCGCGGTCGCGCGGTCACCGCGTTCGCGCAGGACGACGAGGGCGTGACCGTCGAGCTGTCCGACGGGGAACACCTGCGTACGCGTTATCTCGTCGGCTGTGACGGCGCGCGCAGCACCGTACGCAAACTGCTCGGCGTCGCCTTCCCCGGCGAGCCCGCACGGACCGAGACGCTGATGGGCGCGATGGAAGTGGGGGTGCCGCCGGAGGAGATCGCGGCAGCGGTGACCGCCGTCGGCGACACCCATCAGCGGTTCTGGCTACGGCCCTCCGGCGCCGGGGTCTACAGCGTCCTCGTCCCCGCCGCCGGGGTCAGCGACCGGTCGGCACCACCCACCATCGAGGATTTCCGTCAGCAGTTGCGGGCCATCGCCGGCACCGACTTCGGCGTACACTCCCCGCGCTGGCTGTCCCGCTTCGGCGACGCCACCCGGCTCGCCGAACGGTACCGGGCCGGCCGGGTGCTCCTCGCCGGCGACGCCGCCCACATCCATCCACCCATCGGCGGCCAGGGCCTCAACCTGGGCATCCAGGACGCCGTCAACCTCGGCTGGAAACTGGCCGCACAGGTCCGCGGGTGGGCGCCGGAGACCCTGCTGGACACCTACCAGGCCGAACGTCATCCGGTCGCCGCGGCGGTGCTGGACAACACCCGAGCCCAGACGGAGTTGCTGTCGACCGAACCGGGCGCACAGGCCGTACGCAGGCTGCTCACCGAGCTGATGGACTTCGACGAGGTGAACCGCCACCTGCTGGAGAAGATCACCGCCATCGGCATCCGCTACGACTTCGGCGCGGGCCCTGACCTGCTCGGGCGCCGTCTGCCCGACCTCGACGTGAAACAGGGCCACCTGTACGGTCTGCTGCACCGTGGCCGTGGTCTGCTGCTGGACCGCACCGAACGGCTCACCGTCGGCGGCTGGTCAGACCGGGTCGACCACCTCGCGGATCCCACCGCGGCGCTGGATGTTCCGGCCGTGCTGCTGCGCCCCGACGGTCACGTCGCCTGGATCGGCGACGACCAGCCGGACCTCAACGGGCACCTCTCCCGCTGGTTCGGCCGACCCGCCCACTGATCCCACCGAATCGACAGGTGCCGTGTCGTGGCGACGTCCGGTGGGTCGGGACGTCGCCACGACACCCATCGGAATACCCGTCGCCAACCTTCGGCGGGCCCCTGATTCAACCTGTGTCGTGCATCATGTTCGGCCCCTGTCACGTCCCGGCCGCCTGCCTCCATCTGATGGGCGTCAGCAAGCAAGCGAGCGAGGAGGACGGAACTATGAGCGCACGGCAGGAGACCGGCACGACGACCGCGCACCGCGTGGTGATCCTGGGGGCGGGATACGCGGGCCTGGCCGCGGCCATCCAGCTCGCGGCCCGGGTGAAGCGACGCGAGGACGTGCAGGTGACCCTGGTGAACGCGCAGGAGCGGTTCACCGAACGCATGCGGCTGCACATGACGGCGACCGGGCAGCGGCTCGCTGAGCTGAGCGTCCCGGAGCTGCTGGAGGGCACGGGCGCGCAGTTCGTGCGCGGCTGGGTGACAGCGGTGGACGCGGACGCGAAGACCGTGCGGATCGACGATGACCGGGTGCTGCCCTACGACACCCTGGTGTACGGGCTGGGCGGCGTCGCCGACACCTCGGCGGTGCCGGGGGCCGAGGACCACGCCTACACGCTGAGCAGCGCCCAGGACGCCGAGTTGCTGGCCGACCGGCTGGCGCGGCTCGACAGCGGCACGGTGGTGGTCGCGGGCAGCGGGCTGACCGGCATCGAGTCGGCTGCGGAGATCGCCGAGCGGCACCCGGAGCTGAACGTCGTGCTGCTGGGCAGGCAGGAGCCCGGTGCGGCCATGACCCCGAAGGCCAAGGCGTATCTGCACGCCGCGCTCCACCGGTTGGGCGTCCAGGTGCGCGCCGGAGTCGAGGTGGTGAAGGTGCTGCCCGACGGGGTCGAGCTGGCGGGCGGGGAGAGCATCGCCGCCGACGTGGTCCAGTGGACGGGCGGCACGCGGATCTCGCCCCTGGCGGCCGCCGCCGGCCTGGCCGTTGACGAGCGCGGGCGCATCGTCACCGACGCCATGCTGCGGTCGGTGTCCCACCCCGAGGTGTACGCAATCGGCGACGCGGCCGCGATCCGCCAGGGGTACGGCGTCATGCACGGCACCTGTCAGGGCGGCATGCCGACCGGGGTGCACGCCGCGCTGTCGATCGACCGTGTACTCGAGGGCAGGCAGCCCAAACCGTTCCGCTTCGGCTACTACCACACGCCGGTGAGCCTGGGACGTGGCGACGCCGTGGTGCAGTTCACGCGGCCCGACGACAGCCCGCGCCGTTTCTGTCTGACCGGCCGTATGGCCGTCCGGTACAAGGAGACGGTGACCGCCTCGCCCTGGCCGACGTACGGCCGTATGAAGAAGATGCCCGCCTCTGGCGCGTTCTGGCCCCGCGGGGGCCGCTTCACCCGGGAGGCCAAATGACCGGCCTGTCCGCCCACCCCGACCAGCAGGTCTTCCACGAGCACCGCCGACTGCTGTTCTCCGTGGCCTACCGCCTCCTCGGCAGCGCGGCTGATGCCGAGGACGCGGTGCAGGACGCCTGGATCAAGTGGTCTGCCGCGGACCGCTCGCAGGTGGCCGACGCCAAGGCGTACCTGACGCGCATCGTCTCGAACCTGGCGCTGGAACGGCTGCGCTCCACCCGGCACAAGCGGGAGACGTATGTAGGGCCGTGGCTGCCGGAGCCCATTCTCACCGGAGGTGATGCCTCCGAGGTCGTTGCGGACGCCGAGTCCGTGTCGATGGCCATGCTGGTGGTGCTGGAAACGCTCAGCCCGCTGGAGCGCGCGGTGTTCGTACTGAAGGAGGTTTTCGACTTCAGCCACGCCGAGATCGCCGAGGCGGTGGAGCGTTCCGAGGCCGCAGTGCGGCAGGCCGCGCACCGGGCCCGCAAGCACGTGCGGGCCCGGCGGCCGCGCTTCGCCGCCGACCGGTCGCGGCAGCGCGAGGTCACCGAGCGGTTCTTCGCCGCCGCCACCGGCGGGGACGTCAACGCCCTGATGGAACTGCTCTCCCCGGACGTCACCCTGTGGACCGACGGCGGCGGCAAGGTCCGCCAGGCCCTGCGCCCGGTTGTGGGCGCGGCCACGGTGGCCTCCTGGTTCGCGGCCATCGGCACCGTCACCTACCAGGGCGTCGAGCCCGCCGACATGAACGCCGAACTCGTCGAGATCAGCGGCGGGCCGGGCATTCTGTTCCGTGGGCCAGGACGCGTGATCGCCACCGTCACCTTCGACTTCGACGTCGACGGCCGTATCACCGCCATCCACAACGTGGCCAACCCGGACAAACTCCGGGCCGTCGCCGACGGCACCACTTACAACCTCGGAACGAGGTGAGCGTTCACCGCATGCTGCCGCACCGATCAGAAATCCTCCGCCACGTCGTCAATTCTGTGAGCTCCCACCGGTGGAAGGATTCCTGACCATGACCGACGCCAGCTTGCCGAGCGCCGACGAGGCCGCGTTCATCGCGGCGGCCCGCGCGGACGACACGGCACGGTTCGCGCTCATGACGGAACGCCACCGGCGTGAGCTGCAGGTGCACTGCTACCGGATGCTCGCGAACTACGAGGACGCCCAGGACCTGACGCAGGAGACGTTCCTGCGCGCGTGGAACAAGCGCGCGTCGTTCCAGGGCCACGCGGCCCTGCGGACCTGGCTGTACCGGATCGCGACGAACGCCTGCCTCGACTTCTTGAAGAAGCGCAACGACCGCACACCCGTACCGACCGAGGTGGCGGACGTCGGCTCCGAGGTGCTGTACCTGCAGCCGTACCCCGACCGGATGCTCCCCGAGGACCCGCAGGAATCGGTCGTGACGCGGGAAACGATCGAACTGGCGTTCATCGTCGCCGTCCAGCGCCTGCCACCTCGGCAGCGGGCGGTGTTCATCCTGCGCGACGTCCTCGGCTGGCCGGCGGCGCTGGCCGCCGACGCCCTCGAGCTGACCGTGGCGTCGGTGACCAGCGCGCTGCAGCGGGCCCGTGTGACGATGCGCGAGCAGCTGCCCGACCGCCGCCTCGATTGGCGCAGACCGGCCCCCGACGAGCTGTCGGATGACGAGCGCGCCGTGGTGAGGTCGTACGTCGACGCGCACGAGCGCAACGACCTCGACGGGCTGATGTCCCTGCTCCGCGACGACCTGCGCTTCGTGATGCTGCCCGAGGCGGGCACCTCGGTCATCACGGCCAAGGACGCGGTGGACGGGTGGGTCTCCGGTGGGCTCTTCCAGCGCGGCTATGACGACTGGCGCGGTGTCACCACAATGGTCAACCGCATGCCCGCTGCCGCGCTGTACCGTCGTACCCCCGACGACCCGGAGTACCGGTTGTTCACCATCGCCGTCCTGCACATCGTCGACGGGAAGATCGCCGAACTCACCGGATTCGACGCCGCCGGGAAACCATGGCTGGACCTGCCCCCGACACTGTGACGCGACGACCCGAGCACCACCGGCGCGCGCTCATCGCCTCGTCTCGTACCGGGTCAGCACGACGCCACCGGGAAATGTCCGCGTCTCCACGAGGTTCAGGTTCACCCAGGTGTCCAGCGCGGTGAAGAACGGCGTGCCGCCGCCCACCAGGACCGGGTGGGTGACCAGCAGGTACTCGTCGATCAGCCCGGCCCGCATGGCCGCCCGGGCAAGCGTCGCGCCGCCGATGTCCATCGGGCCGGCGTTCTCGGCCCTGAGCCGGGTGATCTCGGTGACCGCGTCGCCGGTGACCAGGCGGGTGTTCCAGTCGACTGTGCGCGTCGTCGAGGAGAACACCACCTTCGGCATGTCCCGCCAGCGGCGGGCGAACTCGATCTCCGCCGGTGTGGCGCCGGGCTGCTGGTCGGCGGTCGGCCAGTGGGAACTCATGTTCTCCCACAGCTTGCGCCCGTACAGGGACAGGCCCGTCGTCCCCACCCGGTCGGACCACCACTGGAACAGCTCGTCGCTCGGCGACGAGTCCGGGCCGTCACCACCACTCCAGCCGATGTCGTCGCCGGGCGCGGCGATGTAGCCGTCCACTGTCACGTTCATACCGAAGGTCAGTCTTCCCATCACGCCAGCCTCTCGTTAGTCGATCTCGTACGTACAGACGGCCGCGGCGCGGAAACCTAATCGGTACGCGATCTGGGCAGCCGTGGCCAGGTAACACGTTGATCGTCAGGTCGATGTGGTGGGTGTTCCGCAGCACGATCGCGCTCGGCGCCTCGAGCGGTGCGGACGGCCGACGTCCGGCGGCCGGGTCGAACCTCAACGCCGCCGCCGCTTCCATTACCGCCGCCTTTGCTCTGCACCCGCGGACGCGACACCCGGCGGCTGGGTGTCGCGTCCGCGGGTGGTGCATTCACGGGTGCAGAGCAAAGGGACAACGTCGGGCGTGGGCTCCGCGGCCCGAAGCGGGACTCGGCACCTGATGGCGCCGGGCCGCACCGGGCCGGGGGCGGTCACCGGGCGGGACGGGATCCGGTGCCGCCGGCCGCTCGTCACCAGTTCTCCGCCGGTGTCACCCCGTGAGCAGTTCCGACATCACCCGCGTCTGCGGCTGATGACACGTTTCTGACCGGCGCCCCAACTCTCCAGATGCGGCAGCACCCACGCACCGCCTTTATTGGATTACCGGTAACAGTAATCCAATAAACTACGCCACAAAAGCGGCATATCGCACGGACATCATAATGACAGTTCTTGTGCGTAATGCGTCAGGATGGTGTCGTGCGGGCAACGCTGTGCCTGCGGAGTGCGGGATCCTGTCACTGTGATCGCACAACGGCTCAGGGTCGCCGCGTACGCGGTGTGTCTGCGAGATGATCGTCTGCTGCTCGCCCGCTGGGTCTCGCCCGACCGGGCGCGGCGGCACTGGACGCTACCTGGTGGAGGGGTCGAGCACGCCGAGGATCCGTTCGACGCCGTCGTGCGGGAGGTGGCCGAGGAGACGGGGTACGAGGCGCGGGTCGAGCTGCTGCTCGGTGTGAACTCGCGGACCCGGACCGTCGAGAGCTACGACGGCGGGGTTGTCGACCTGCACACGCTGGCTGTCTTCTACCGGGCTCGGATCGCCGGCGGTGAGCTGCGATCCGAGACAGACGGCACGACCGACCTGGCGCAATGGGTGCCGCTGGCACAGGTCGCCACCCTGGAGCGTTCCGTGGTCGTCGACATCGGGCTTGACCTGCATCGCAACGCACCGCCAACGGGGCACGCGGAGCCCATTCGCAGGACGGGGCTGATGCGGCACTGATCAGCTGCCGAAGCCGGCAACGGTGTACGCGGCGAAGCCGAGCACCGCGAGTGCCGTTGCCGCGGCGATCGCTTGCAGGCGTACCCGGTTGGTTCGAGCGACCACCACGATCAGTGCGGCGCCGAGCACCGCTTCGATCACCGCGGTCTGCAGGCTGTCCGTGCGGTAGTGCGAATCGTGGCCGGGTTGTGCGCTGCGGTTGAGCAGCATGGCCGCCTCGGCGAGCAGGACCGCGCCGGGCATGGCCACGGCGATCGCTCGCAGCCAGGGTTTCCGGTGACGGCTCAGCCCACCCGCCACCCCGAAGAGGGCGCCGGCGAGGACGCCGAAGAACAGCCACGCCATCGTCGTCGCGGACCACAGGTTCTGCACGCTGTCGTCCAACAGGACGACCGCCGCGAGGTAGTACGCCTCTACGGCGACGATCAGCAGCACGATCCCGGCGAACGCGGACCGCCGCCAGTCGGCGCGGAGCCACCATCCGATGGCGAACGCGCCGACCGCCCAGACGGCGCTGGAATTGACCAGGTTCGCCCAGGGGTACGGCAGACTGAGCTGCAGCAGCAGGTCCACCAGGCCGAGAAGAACCCCACCGCCCACCACCGTCAAGGCACGGTGGCGGCGCTGGACTTCACGATCAACTGTCGTCACGGGGCAAAGCTGTCACACCGCGCTGCCCGGGACATCTGCCTAAGGATGGGTTTCCGGCCGGGTCGCATCCGCCGTACGGCCGGCTTCGTTCAGCTCTGGCCGTCGGCCGCGCTACGTGCGGCCGTACGAGGCGCGCGCCTGCGCCACCTCGGCGGCCTCGCGTTCACGCCACCGACGCTGCGCCTCCCGGTTGCAGGCCCGGCAGACCCGCCGGTAGCGACCCGTCGCGTCATCGAGTTCACGGTCGTGGCCGTTGCGGCACTGCGCCGACTGTGACCGGGTTCGGCAGGTTTCCGAGCGGCTCACCTGGCGTAGGTGGGTCGGTTCGATGCAGTCGGCGGCCCCGCAGGTCCGGTCGACGTCGAGGGTGGGGTCGTAGTCACCGACGAGCACCACGTACGCGGCGATGTGCGCCCACGCGCGACCGGCGACCTTCTGGTGCACCCCGCGTCGCGGCCCGTAGCCGTGGACGACGAGGCAGCCGCTCTCGGTGCGGTGCGAGCGCTGGAGCAGGTACGCGCGCAGCGACTCCTCGGTGTGGTAGCGGGACAGTCCCTTCACGGCCGAGAGCACGGTGTCACCGTACCCACGTGTCGCGCGTCTCGCGCAGGGCCGCGATGCCGGTCAGGAAGATGTCGATGCCGGCGAGGAACTGCTCGCGGTCGTCGTGCTCGCGCAGCTGGGTGATACTCGCGTGCACGAACGGGTACGTGCCGGGGTCCAGGTGTGCCCACTGTGCGGCGGCACCGTTCAGGAAGGTTTCCCTGTTCGTGTCCTGGCTGCTGAGGTACCGAGCGTTCGCGGCGTTCTGTACGGCGACGCCGAGGACGTAGTTCACGAGTGTTCCGGCGGCGTCGAAGCGTGCCTTTTCGGGGACGGCGAGCGCGTCCAGCAGTCTGCCGACGCTCTCGTAGAAGTCGAGAAGCGCGGGCCGCCATGGTTGCCGGGAGAGTTGCGCCCCGACCCAGGGGTGGGCGTCGATCGCGTCGAACAGGCCCAGGGCGAGGCGGCGCAGGGTTTCGCGCGGGCCGCCGTCGGTGACGGTGCGGGACAGCACGTTGGCGATGATGTCGTCGGTGGCGGCCGCCAGCAGGTCGCCCTTGTCCGTGACGTGGTGGTAGATCGCCCCGTACCCGGTTTTCAGGCGGATGGTGAGGGCGCGCAGCGTCAGCGCGCTCTCACCGCCGTCGTCCAGGATCTCGGTCGCGGTCTGGATGATCAGCTCCCTGGACAGGCTGTCCGTGCGCCGCGGGGCCTGCCCGGATCCGTTCGCACTCCGCTTCGCCATGGCCCCAGTATGGCATCTTTGGATCGCCGCTCCAACCCGTGCTAGCGTCCGATTGGAGCGGCGATCCAAAGGGATGCCGACGGATCCGGGAGGACCACCATGACGACACCGGTCACGATCATCGGAGCAGGTCTGGGCGGCCTGATTCTGGCCCGCGTGCTGCACGTGCACGGCGTCGAGTCCACGATCTACGAGGCGGAGGCGTCGCCGACGACGCGTGGGCAGGGCGGGTTGCTCGACATCCGCGACTACAACGGCCAGCCGGCGCTGGAGGCGGCCGGTCTGACCGAGGAGTTCCGCACGCTCGTCCTGCAGGGGCGTCAGGCGATGCGGCTCCTGGACCGGCACCGCAACGTCCTGCTCGACGTGCCCGATGACGGCACGGGTGGTAGCCCGGAGGTGCAGCGCGGTGAACTGCGGCAGATGCTGCTCGACTCGCTCCCGGACGGCACCGTCCGGTGGGGGCACAAGGTCAGCGGCGTCCGCACCCTCGGCAGGGGCAGCCACGAGGTGGCCTTCGCCGACGGCAGCACCGTCGTGACGAGCCTGCTCGTCGGCGCGGACGGCGCCTGGTCCCGGGTCCGACCGCTGCTGTCCGACGCGACCCCCGAGTACACCGGCTTCTCGTTCATCGAAACCCACCTCTTTGATGGCGACACCCGGCACCCGACCAGCGCGCAGACCGTCGGCGGCGGGGCGATGATGGTGCTGGAACCGGGCACGGGGATCCTGGCCCACCGCGAGCGCGGCGGGAACCTGCACACCTGGGTGATGCTGGCCCGGCCGCGGGACTGGTTCGCCGCCATCGACTTCACCGACCCCGACGCGGCCACGTCACGGATCGTGCGGGAGTTCGACGGCTGGGCGCCGGAACTCACCGCGCTGATCACCGACGGGGACACCCCGCCGGTCCTGCGCCACATCTTCACCCTGCCCGTCGCGCACCGATGGGACCGGACGCCGGGAGTGACCCTGCTCGGCGACGCCGCGCACCTGACGGCACCCAACGGCGAAGGCGCCAACCTGGCTCTCTTCGACGGCGCCGAACTGGGCAGGGCCATCGCCGCGCACCCCGGCGACATCGAGACCGCGCTCACCGAGTACGAGCAGGCCCTGTTCGTGCGTACCGTCGCGGCCAACGCCGAGGCCCCGGACCTGCACGACCTGCTGGGCGACGGTACGCCGCAGACGCTGATCACTGCCTTCGCCGCCAGCTGACGGCGGCTCAACCCCACTGCGGTAGCCATACCTCGATGTCCGGCGCGCGCGTCCGCCGGGAGTCGAGGAAGTCGCGCAGTGCGCGCAGCGCGGGGTGCGGGTTGTCGTCGCGCCAGATGAGTGACATGGGATAGACCGGCGCCGGGTCGCGCACCGGTACGCGGCGCAGGTCGTAGCTGTCCGGCCACAGGTATCGGGTGCGTTCCCCGGCGAGCGTCGCCAGTTGCACGGAGTCGGCGATCTCGGCCAGCAGCGCCTCGTTGCCGAAGACCGGGCCGACCAGGTCGATGGAGGCCCGTCCTCGCGCCGGTTGATGCCTGCTCAGAGACGCAACTCAAGCACCAATTCGTGTCGGATGGGGATCCCGTCGTCCTCCAGCGGGATGCTGGGCTTGAGCCGCCGGGCCCGGGTCACGGCATCCCGTTCGACGCGTAGCAGGTCGAAGCCGCGCCGCTGGTAGAAGCGCAAGGCCGCCAGATTCTCATTGGTGGTCACCAACCAGAGCCGGGTGACGCGTTGACGGATCGCCTCGGCTCGCAGCCAGTCGAGCAACGCGCTGCCCGCACCGGTCCCCGGCTCGGTGGCGGCGAGCGAGAGGATCTCCCAGGTCTGGGTGCCGTCATGGCGGTAGGTGATCACCCCGACACGGTTGCCGTGCCGCTCGGCCACGGCCGCAGCGTCGCCCGTAGCGTCCACTAGTTCGTCGTGCACCGCCATCATGGTGCTGCCGAACGCGTCGGCCAGGGCTTCGTCGATGAACGGCGCGTCATCGGCGACGGCCTTCCGGACGGTCACGCGGGAATCCGATGTGTGCGTGCTCATGGAGTCGGCTCTCCGGGGTTCGGGGATGCGGCCGAGAGCACGGTATCGCCGTACCCGCGCGTCGCGGCGGCGGTCGATTGCCGCCGCGAGACGCGGGTACGCCTGCTCAGGCCCGGCGGTCGAGCCACTCCCGGTAGGAGGTCGGCGCGATGACGGCGTCGCCCTTGGTGATGAGGACGTCGCCGGACATGGCGGCGAACATGCCGGCGGTGTCGTCGGTGGTCACGGCGCGCTGGTCACCGCGGGCGGCGAGCGTGATCCGCCCAAGCTCGTCGAGGGTGAAGACGTCCGGCCCGGCGACGTTGCGGATGCCCTTGAGCGGCGCGCCCATGCTGACCTCGGCGACGGCCTGTGCCACGTCGGCGGCGGCCATCGGCTGCACCGGCGTGCTGGGCAGGCGGACGGTGGTGTCGTCGGCGGTCCAGGACATGATCGCGTCGACGAACTCGAAGAACTGGGTGGCGCGGACGATCGAGTACGGAACGGGTCCGGCCGTCAGGATGTCCTCCTGGAGGACCTTGGCGCGGTAGTAGTCCAGGTTGGGCACCTGGTCGACGCCGACGATGGAGAGGATCACCGCGTGGCCGACGCCCGCGTGTGCGGCGGCGGTGAGCATGTTGTCCATGGTCGTCTGGAAGAAGGCGGGGGAGGCGTCGTCGAAGGTCGGCGAGTTCGTCAGGTTGACGACGACGTCGGCACCGGTGAGCGCATCGGACAGGCCTTGCCCGGTCAGGAGGTTCACCCCGGTGGACGGCGAGAGCGGCACCGCCTCGTGGCCCGCGGCCTGCAAGATCTTGACGACCTGTGACCCGATGAGGCCGGTCCCACCCAGTACGGCGATCTTCATGTCCGTGCACCTTCCTGTGCGTGTGTGGTCGTTTGTCCGGCTGCTGACTCGCGAGCCGATACTCGGACCTCTTATGTCCGAGAACTATACTCGGACACAATGAATCCGAGTAACGGGGTGGCTAGGGTGACGTCATGAAGATGTCCGGCGGGGTCGAGTGGGCGCTGCACTGCTGCGTGGTCCTCACGGTCAGCAACCGGCCCGTTCCGGCGGCCAAGCTGGCGGAGCTGCACGACGTCTCCAGCAGCTACCTCGCCAAGCAGCTCCAGTCGCTGGCCCGCGCCGGCCTGATCCACTCCGTGCAGGGCAAGTCCGGTGGCTACGTGCTGACCCGCGCACCGGAGAGCATCACCCTGCTCGACGTGGTCCGCGCCGTCGACGGCCCCGGCCCGGCCTTCGTGTGCACGGAGATCCGCCAGCGCGGCCCCTTCGCGACCCCGGCCGACGCCTGCACCACGCCGTGTCCGGTCTCCCGGGCGATGTGGGCGGCCGAGGACGCGTGGCGTCAGGCGCTCGCCGCCGTCACGATCGCCGACCTCGCCCGCGACGTCGACGCCACCTCCGGCCCCGAGGCCCTGCTCGGCATCCAGGCGTGGCTGAGCACCGGAACCGGCTGAACCTGACCGACCCAGCGGCACACGCTCAGCCGGTGCGGCGTACCTCGGTGTCCCAGATCTGCGCCCACGGAGCCCGCAGCCCCCGGCACACGTGGATCGGGCCGCCGTTCTCGTCGTTCTCCACCTCGACCCGCTGGTCCACCCGCCCGGCGAGCGTGCACTGCTCGAACCAGGTGTTCAGTTGGTCGGGGCGTTCCCAGCCGACGGCGATGATCACGTCCGCGTCGGCGGGCGGCCGACCGAAGTCGACCATGCTGTTGTGCCCGGAGTACGCGCGGGGCAGACCACGGGCCGGCCCGTACCGGGCCACCGCGCCAGCCTCGCCGTAGTTGCTGGTCAGGACGACCGCCCGGGAGCGTTCCTCCGCGGGCAGTCCACCATGGACGGCAGCGAGCGAATCGGCGAACGCCGGCCACCCGATCGTCTCACCGGCGTCGTAGTTGACGTCGACCACGAAACCGGGCAACCGGTCGGCCGGCAGCACCGGCAGCAGCAACACGATGCTGGGCAGCAGGAACGGCACCGCGCCGAGCACCAGCAGCCCACGCCGCACCCGCACCGACCCGCGCGACGCCCAGGCGGCGGTGAGGATCGCGCCGGCGGCGGTCAGGACCAGCAACAGCGGCGCGTCGTAGTAACCCTTGCCGCCGGCGAGCAGCACGATGCCGACCACCACCAGCCAGGCCCACCCCACCGCCCGGTAGGCCCGCCACGCCGGTCGGCGCAGCAACGCGACCAGGCCGGCGACCCAGATCGGTACGGCGTATGGGCTGATGATGACGAACTGGAGGGTGAGCGCGTTGAGCCGGCCACTGTAGGAGCTGTCCCCGTCGGCGATGGAGGCCGCCACGCCGAGCTGCGGAAAGCCGTTGGCCGCCTGCCAGATCAGGTTCGGTGCGGCCAGCAGCACGGTGATCCCGGCGGCGGCGAGCACCCACCGGTCGCGGAGCAGCCGACGCGGCCCGGCAATGAGCACACCGGCGACCAGACCCACGGCCAGCAGCGCGGGCAGCAGCTTGCTGAGCATGCCCACCCCGAGCGCCAGCCCGACGCCGAGTGCCCAGCGGCTGTCACTGGTGCGCAGCAGCCGCACCGCGCACCACGCCGCCACCAACCAGACCAGCAGGTCGATGGTGGTGGTGCTGAGCAGGTGACCGTTGGCGAGCACGATGCCGGAGATCGCGGCGAGCACCGCCGCGACGAGCTGCGCACCCCGGCCGCCGCCCAGCTCACGGGCGATCGCGGCGACCAGCAGCACCGCGCCGCCGGCCAGCACCGCCGACGGGGTACGCAGCACCACCAGGTTGCCCGGGGCGATCGTGTCGAGCAGTCGAGCCAGCGCCGGGACCAGGGGGCCCTGATCGACGTAGCCCCAGGCGAGGTGTCGGCCGGCGAGCAGGAAGTACAGCTCGTCGCGGTGATAGCCGTAGCGGCCGGCGAGCAGCAGCAGCGTGACGGTCGTGGCGGCGGCCATCAGCCATGGGCCGCGCGTGCGCTCGCCGGGCTCCGGTGGCTGCGCCGGCGGTGGCGACTGTGCCGGCTGGTGAGGTCGGTCGATGTCGATCGCGGGCTCGCTCACCCGCTCATGATGACCCCCGAGGTCGCCGTGCGGGTGCCCGTGCGGGTGCCTGGTGGCCTCCATGTGCAGGTGGCCCAGCCCAGTGCGAAGATCGGCTTTGTCACTTGGACCGAAAGGACGATATGCGCTATCGCACTCTGGGCAGCACCGGCACCGTGGTGTCGACCCTGTGTCTGGGCACGATGACCTTCGGCGCGGAGACCGACGAGGCCGGCAGCTTCGCCCAACTGGACCGCTTCGTCGAGGCCGGCGGCACCTTCATCGACACCGCTGACGTCTACTCCACCGGCGTCTCCGAGGACATCATCGGGCGGTGGCTGCGCAGCCGACCCGACGTGCGGGACCGCCTGGTGATCGCCACCAAGGGCCGGTTCCCGATGGGAGCGGGGGCGAACGACGCCGGGCTGTCCCGGGTGCATCTCACCCGGGCCCTGGACGCCAGCCTGCGGCGCCTCGGCGTCGAGGCCGTCGACCTGTACCAGGCGCACGCCTGGGATCCGCTGACCCCACTGCCGGAGACCCTGCGGTTCTTCGACGACGCGGTCAGCGCCGGCAAGATCCGCTACGCGGGGGTCAGCAACTTCACCGGGTGGCAGTTGCAGAAGGCCGCCCTGCTCACCCAGCACCTCAACCTCACCCCGATCGTGACCCTGCAACCGCAGTACAACCTGCTGGCCCGGGAGATCGAGTTCGAGTTGGTGCCGGTCTGCGAGAACGAGGGCATCGGGATCCTGCCGTGGTCACCGCTGGGTGGCGGTTGGCTGACCGGCAAGTACCAGCGCGACAGCACGCCCACCGGCGCGACGCGCTTGGGCGAGAACCCGCAGCGCGGCGTCGAGGCGTACGCGGGTCGCAACGCCGAGGAGCGCACCTGGCGGGTGCTCGACGCGGTCCGCCAGGTCGCCGGGGACCAGGGTGTGTCCATGTCGGCGGTGTCGCTGGCCTGGCTGGCGGCCCGACCGGCGGTCACCTCGGTGATCCTCGGTGCGCGGACCACCGAGCAGCTCGACGACAACCTGACCGCCGCCGCCCTGGTTCTCGACGCCGAGCAGATGCGGCTGCTGGACGAGGCGAGCGCCCCGTTGGTGGGCGACTACCCGTACGGCGCGGCCGGTGTGCGCCAGCGCGGGCGTGACCTGCCGACCGGGTCATGACGTCGTTTCCCGAGCCGACCAACCCGGCCGGCAGCCGCGCTGAGGTCTTCCTGCGCTACCTGGACTACTTCCGTGAGTCGATGGTGGCCAGGGTGTCGGCGCTGGCCGAGCCGGAGCTGCGGCGCAGCCGGCTGCCGTCCGGGTGGACCCCACTGGAGCTGCTGAAGCACCTGCGTCACGTCGAGCGGCGCTGGATCGAGTGGGGCTTCCAGGGCCGGGACGTCGCCGAGCCGTGGGGTGACCGCCGAGCCGACCGCTGGTACGTCGCCCCGGACGAGACCCGCGCGGACCTGGTGGCGGCGCTGCGCGAGCAGGGCGCGCACACCACGGCCGTGGTGACGGCACACGACCTGGCCGAGATCGGTGCGCCGGGCCCGCGGTGGGACGGCGCGGACCCGGCGTCGCTGGAGCGGGTGCTGTTCCACCTGGTGCAGGAATACGCCCGCCACCTCGGCCACCTCGACGTGGTCGCCGAACTCGCCGGAGGTCCGACCGGAGAGTGAGCGGCTGATGCCGCCGTTCGCGGTTTCCCAAGATCTGCGCGGAGTGCGGAGGCCGTTGACGCTGGACGGCCGCCGGTGGATGATCCAGCGATGTCGCTCGGTTTGGCGAGCCGGCACGCTGGTCCTCACTGACACCACGATCGCCGTTCTGCGGTGGCTTCAGGAGAGCGGATCCCGTGAAGTTCCTTCTCACCTCGTCCGGCATCTGCAACCCGAGCATCTCCGACGCGCTCGTCGAGCTGCTTGGCAAGCCGATAGCCGAGTCCACGGCCCTGTTCATTCCCACCGGCGTCTACCCCTTCCCCCGTGGGGGTGAGCGGGCGTGGACGGCGGTTCACGGCAATCCTTCGATCCCGCTGGGCCAGCTGGGTTGGAAATCCCTGGGAATGTTGGAGCTCACCGCGCTGCCGACCATTCGCGAGGAGAACTGGGTCCCGGCGGTCCGGGAGGCCGACGCCCTCCTCGTCTGGGGCGGCGACGTGCTGTACCTGACCTACTGGCTGCGCCGGTCGGGCCTGGCCGACCTGCTGCCGTCGCTGACTGACACGGTGTATGTGGGGGTCAGTGCCGGGAGCATCGCGGTCACCCCGTACAACTGCGACGCCGAGTTCGACCTCGCGTTCGTCCCTGACGGCAGCGACATGGCCAAGGACGCCGACCGGGCGTTGGGGCTGGTGGACTTCACGCTGTACCCCCACCTCAACCATCCGGAGATGGAGGACACCGAGCTGTCCAACATCCAGAAGTGGGCGTCCGGAATCCCGGTCCCGACCTACGCCATCGACGACAACACCGCCATCACAGTGGTCGATGGCAAGGTCGACGTCATCTCCGAAGGCGAGTGGAAACTGATCAACCCCTGACCGGGTCGTCCCTTCAGCCGAGCCACCCCCCTCGACGTGGTCGCCGCGCTCGTGGGCGGCCCGGCCGGTGCGTGCGCCGCCGGCTCGATAATGGATGGATGCCGCTGCTCGTCGTACCCGCGCTGCCCGCCGGCAGCCTCGCCGCCCAGGAGCAACCCCACCTTCCGGTACGCCCCGGACTGGCGCTGCGGCCGTGGCGTGACGACGACGCCCCGGCCGTGCGGGCTGCCTTCGGCTGTCCGGTGATCCAGCGATGGCACGTGCGTCGTCTCGACAGCGACGACGAGGCACGGTCGTGGACAGCGCAGTGGGCCGGCCGTTGGCGCGACGAGAGCGCCGCCAGTTGGGCGCTCGTCGACGCCGACGACCGGCCGGTCGGTCAGGTGGGGTTGCGCGACGTGCTGCTGACCGAGGCGTCGGCGCAGGTGTCGTACTGGCTGGTGCCCGCCGCGCGCGGTCGGGGCCTCGCCACCGAGGCGCTGCTCGCCATGACCCGCTGGGCCTTCACCCGGGGTGGCTTCCACCGGCTGGCGCTGGAGCACTCGACCGGCAACGCGGCGTCCTGCCGGGTGGCCGGGCGGGCCGGGTTCACCGAGGAGGGCGTGGCCCGAGGGTCGGTGCGCCACGCCGACGGCTGGCACGACATGCACCGGCACGCACGACTGGCCTAACGGGCCTCGGCCCAGCCGACGAAACGCGGGGTCAGGTCGGGCAGCGCGACGCCCGGGTGGAGCGTGGTCAGATCGGCCGTCGCCTCCTCCTGGACCGCCGTCAGGTGCGCCAGCAAACCCGGTCGGTCCTCGCGGTACTCGGCGAGCAGGCGCAGCTTCGCGGCCGAGCACGGCCACAGGATGCCGCAGGTCGGGCAGCGCCACGACGGCCGCGACGGCAGGTGCTTCCGGCGCTCGGGCATCAGAGGGTCCGCGCAGCGGTCCGACGCCGCGCGGGGGCGGGCCGCAGCGCCTCGCTGGGCGCTTGCCGCCGTACGCCCGCGCGCAGTACGAACAGTTCACGCCGGGCCACCGCCTCGCCCTTCGGGTCCAGTTGGTACGCGTCGAGCCAGAGCCAACCGTCGTACGTGTGCCGGTCGGGTATCTCGCGGATGACGCGGACGACGATCGGTTCGCGGAACTGCACGCTCGCGGCGACGGTCAGGAGGACGACGTCCCCGGCCCTGAACTCTTTCCTCTCCGGCACCGGTCTTTCCTCTGCTCGGCGTCTGGGAAGGGGCCGCTTCCGGGAGTGCTCGCCCACCGGAAGCGGCCCCGCTACGAACGCGTCCGCCGGGTTCGGGGTCCTGCCGGTCGCGCCGTCTACAACGCACTTTGCCGGTAGTCGCTGGACAAGCACACAGCGTTACGTTATGTCTTCATCGCAGCCGCTTTGCACCAGGAGGGGACGGCATGAACCACGCCTTTGTCGCAGCGCTCGCCGCCGCGGGTCACACCGCGGAAAGCCTCGCCGATCGGATCGGCGTGCACCCGAAGACCGTCGCCCGGTGGGCGAACCCGGGGCACATTCCACAGAGCAGGCACCGGGCAACCGTCGCGGGGCTGTTGGCCAAGGAGATCGACACACTGTGGCCGGACGCCGGCCGTCGTCGTGAGCCGGTGTGGTTCCGGCCGTGGGTCGACCTGGAACGTGAGGCGGTGACGCTGCGGTCGTTCGAGTTGGCGTGGGTGCCCGGGCTGTTGCAGACCGAGGCGTACGCGCGGGCGACCCTGGCCGGCGGGATGCTGGCGGCGGAGGCGGTCGACGAGTTCACCGAGGCGCGCCTCGCCCGGCAGGCGATCCTCGCCCCGGGAGAGGGCGGGCCTCTGCTGGTGGCCGTGCTCGACGAGGGGGTGCTGCGACGGCGGGTCGGCGACGACCGCGCCCTGATGGCCGCGCAACTCGCGTGCCTGCTCGGGCACGCCGAGGCTGGCACCGTGCAGTTGCACATCGTCCCGGCGGACGCGCCCAGCTATCCCGGGCTCGACGGGCCGTTCACCATCGCGGACATGCCGGACGGTTCCCGGGTCGCCCACGTCGACAGCGCGGCCCAGGCGCAGATCCTGGACCAACCATCGGACCTTGTTAATCTGGAGCGACGGTGGGAGCGGATTCGCGGCGAGGCACTGCCGCGCGGGCGTTCCCTGGCACTCCTCAGGGAAGCGGCAGCAGCATGGACATGACCGGCGCGCGGTGGCGGAAGAGCACGAGGAGCGGCGGCAACGGCGGCAACTGTGTCGAGGTGGCCGACAACCTGCCGGGTGTGGTGCTCGTTCGGGACACGAAGGATCGCGACGGCGCGACGCTGGCGTTCCGCCCCGAATCGTGGCGGCGCTTCGTCGCGCAGGCCCGTCACGCCGGCTGACCTCGCTAGCGCACGCCGGCGGGTTCGGCCGGTTGCGGTTGCCCGGTCGCCGGCCAGGTGAGGCGGCGTACGCCGGGGACGAGCGCGGTGCCCGCGCAGGAGGCGAGGACCAGCAGGCCGGCGACGGCCAGCGGGACGGGTGCGCCGAACGCGTCGGCGGCCAACGGTGCCAGCGCGTAGCCCAGCGGCATGGCGCCCAGCGACACCAGCCAGTCGTACGAGGTGACCCGGGCCAGCACGTCCGGCGGGAAGTGGTGCTGCACGACGGTCTCCCACACCGGGTTGAGGTAACCGAGGGCGGTCAGCGCCACCGCGTAGGCGGCGATCACCGCGGGGGCGGGCGCGGCGACGGCGAGCAGGAACAGCGGCGCGGCGTAGCAGGCCAGGCCGAGGTTGGCCAGCAGCACCGGCCGGTGCAGCCGGACCCGCCCGGCCAGCAGCGACCCGGTGAGCATGCCGATCGCGCCGGCCTGCAACAGCAGCACCCAGGTCGCCTCGCCGCCGAGACGGTCGATGGCCACGGCCGGGCCGAGAATCATCAGCACGGCGGCGGCGCCGTTCCACACGCCGTGCCCGAGCAGGCTGGTCCAGAACCAGTCGCGGGCGCGTACCTCGCCGAAGCCGTGCCGCAGGTCGGCGAGGACGGAACGGCGGGGCACCGGCACGTGGCGGACCCGCACCAGCGCGAGCAGCGCGGCGCTGAGCGCGAACGACGCGCCGTCGAGGATGAATGCCCAGCCGGGCCCGGCGGCCCAGATCAGCGCGCCGGCCAGCGCCGGCCCGGCGAGGCGGCTGGTGTTGGCGGTGATCCCCATCAGGGCGTTGGCCCGCTGCCGGTCGGCCGGTTCGACGGTGCCGGCGACCAGCGGAGACGCGGTCGGAATGGCGAACGCCGAGGCGACGCCGCCGAGCGCGGAGGCCACCACCACGGTGCTCAGCGACGGGTCGCCGCCGAGCAGCTCGACGCCGACCGTGACCTGGGTGGCGCAGCGGACCAGGTCGGCCAGGAGGGCGACCCGGCGGGCGTCGAACCGGTCGGCCACCACCCCTCCGAACGGCAGCAGGAGCAGACGGGGGACGACCGCCGCGGCGAGGACGACGGCCAGCGCGCCGGTGGAGCCGGTGGCGCGCAGCACGGCCAACGCCAGCGCGGCGGGCACCACCGCATCGCCGATGGCAGAGACGCTGCGCCCCAGGAAGAGAAGCCGGAAGGAGGGGTTGCGCAGTGGGTGAGCCATGACCGCGAGCATAGTTCGACATCAAATATTTCGGCAATGAATATTTCGGTGTTGAGGTAAGCTGGTGCGGTGACCATCACCCCCGACGCCGTCGACCAGCACATCGAGCGCTGGCTGCCCGTGGTGCCCGACCTCGACGCGGACGTCGAGGGGGCGGTGACCAGGATGATCCGACTGACCCGCCATCTGCGGGCGGTCAAGGAGCGGGTCCTGGTCGATTTCGACCTGCCGGCGCACGAGTACGACACCCTGCACGCTCTGGCCGGCCGCGGCGGCCGGGCGGCCCCCTCGGATCTCGCCACGGATCTCGCGATGGCCCCGGCCTCGATCACCGCGCGAGTGGACACCCTGCTGCGACGGGGCTTCGTCCGCCGAGCTCCGTCCACGGTGGACCGCCGTCGGGTGGATGTGGAGCTCACCGAGGCGGGTCAGGCCGCGTGGCGCGCGGCGTTGGAGGTCCAGGGCGCGGAGGAGCACCGCCTGCTCGGCGCGCTCACCGCGACCGAGCGGCGACACCTCTCCGACCTGCTGCGCCGGGTGCTGCTCGTCGCCGAGCAGCCGCAGACCGACTGAGCCGGGCGGGAAAAACACCTGGCGGCGCGCGTACCGCTGATGCGAGGGTGACCGGCGTGACTGCGCATACGCTGGCCGGTGCCCTGGCCGACGACGGACGGCGACGGATCTTCGCGGCGATCGTGCTGGGTGCGACCAGCGCGACCGAGGTCGCCGAGCGGGCCGGCCTGCCGGCGCGGGTGGTGCTCACCGGGGTCCGGCGGCTCACCGACGCGGGCCTGGTCACCGGCGCGGACGGCGCGCTCGCGGCCGACGAGGCGTCATTGCGGGCCGCAGTACGCGACAACCGACCGCCCGACGACGCCGAGCCCGCCGCCGACCCGGTGCTGCGGACCTTCCTACGCGGCGACGTCCTGGTGGGTCTGCCGGCGCAGCGGAGCCGACGGCGGGTCCTGCTGGCACACATCGCCGAGCGGTCGTTCGAATCGGGCACCCGCTATCCGGAGCGGGCCGTCGACGACGCGCTCAAGCCGTGGTGCGCCACGGGCGGCTCGGATCACGCGACACTGCGCCGGTACCTGATCGACGAGCGGTTGCTCACCCGCGAGCACGGCATCTACCAGCGGCTCTGATCGTCCGCCGCGCGAACCGTCTCGTCGCGGAGGATCTTGCTAGCCTCGGCGCATGACCTCCTGCACACCCTCCGACGGCCCCCCGGATCTGCTGTTCCTGCTCTCCTGGGCGAGTCACGCCCTGCAGACCGAACACGCCGCGGGGCTGGCCGAGTTGGGCATCTCGCCGCGGGCGCACTACGTGCTGGCGCAGGCCCGCACCGGCGAGCTGACCCAGCGGGAGATCGGCGAGCGGTGCGGGGTGGACAAGACCACCATGGTCGTGACGCTCGACCAGTTGGAACGGGCCGGTCTCGCCGAGCGCCGTCCGGCGCCGACGGATCGGCGGGCCCGGTTGGTCGCGGTGACGCCGGCGGGGGAGCAGGTTCTGGAGCGGGCGCAGCAGGTGGTGCGACGCATCCAGGACGACCTTCTCGCGGTCCTGCCCGAGCAGGATCGGGAGGCGTTCCTGCGGTCTCTTCTGGCACTGGTGGGCGGCCCGCTGGCCAACACCTCCCCGTACGCGCCGGGGGCCCGCTCCGGCTGTTAGTTCGAAGAAAGATAGTTCCGAACAAGACTATCTGCTACGGTCGTACTCGTTCGATTCCCCTGAACGAGGAGTCCGTCATGAGCGCTGCCACCGTCACAACCCCCACCCCCTCACCACTGCGCCGCCGCGCCCTCGGCATCGCCGCCGCCGTCGTGGCCCCCCTGGCTATCTGGGCGGTCGGCGCGCTGGCCGGTGTCGACTACACCGTCGAGAGCCCGGGCCAGCCCGCCACGCTCATCGGGGCCGGCGCGATCGTCATGATCGCTCTGGGGTCCGCCCTGCTCGGCTGGGCGACGCTGGCGCTGCTGGAACGCTTCGCCCCCCGGGTCGCCCGACCGGTCTGGATCTCGCTGGCCGTCGTCGTGACGGCGCTGTCCTTCGTGCCCGTGTTCAGCGTGGAGGCCACCGGCGGCGCGAAGCTCGCCCTCGGAGCGACGCACGTGGCCGTGGCGGTCGCGCTGATCGCCCTGCTGCCTCGCCCTCGCCGATAACCGCTCAGAGCGACAAGGTGTCGCCGAGTGCCGGTCGTGGTCGTCGTCTCGCCGGCCACGACCGGCAACTGCTGCGGACCTGGCCAACTGGCCGCGTCGGCGGAGTAATACCGTTGACCGGACGGTGATGATCAACAGGTGACCGCTACCGCCCGGCCCACCTGGCTGACCACCGCTGTCCGGCCCGACCACCCCGACGCCGCGCTGTTGCTGCGCGAGTACATGACCGAGATGGTGGTTCGTTACCACAATCGCCCGGCCCTGCCCGGCGAGGTCGACGCGGCCCTGGCCGAGATGCCCAGCGACGACCTGACCGCCCCGGGCGGGCTGCTCCTGCTCGCCCACCACGGCGCCGACCTGGCCGGCTGTGCCGGGCTGCGCTGGCAGCCGGGCTGGGCCGAGCTGACCCGGGTGTACGTCCGTGCGACGCATCGGGGCGCCGGCGGGGGCGCCGCGCTGCTGGCCGCCGTCGAGGAGCGGGCCCGCGCGGCCGGGGTGGACCGGATCCGGCTCGACACCCGGCACGACCTGGTCGAGGCCCGCGCCCTGTACGCCCGGCACGGCTACGTGGAGATCCCCGCGTACGCGCACCGCACCTACGCCGATCACTGGTTTGAGAAGCGGCTCTCCCGAGCAGTTGACGTCTGCGCGCGGACACGCTAAATAAGAAGAGGAAGTTGAGTCACCCCGACTCAACTCATTACCTTCGGCCAGGAGAACCGAGGAGGCAACGACCATGTTGATGCGTACCGACCCGTTCCGCGAGATCGACCGGCTCGCCGAGCAGTTCTTCGGTACGGCGGCCCGTCCCGCGATGATGCCCCTGGACGCCTACCGCGACGGGGACCACTTCTACGCGGCGTTCGACCTGCCCGGCGTCGACCCGGACAGCATCGACTGCACCGTCGAGCGCAACGTGCTCACCGTCCGCGCGGAACGCCGCCGGCCCGCCGGCGACGGCGTCGAGCTGGTCGCTTCCGAGCGTCCGATGGGCACCTTCACCCGGCAGCTGTTCCTCGGCGACACGCTGGACGCCGACAAGCTGGAGGCGGGCTACGAGAACGGGGTGCTGACGCTGCGCATCCCGGTCGCCGAGCGGGCCAAGCCCCGCCGGGTGACCATCAACGCCAACGGCAACGGCCGCCGACAGATCAACGCCTGATCCGCCACGGCGACGGGTGGGACCGGCGCGCCTGCACGCCGATCCCACCCGAGGCTGAGAACCTTTTTCACATGGTGTTCTCCGACGCTCCGGTGCTCGCCCGCCCGTCCGCGCTCCCGGCGCTGCCGAGCGGCCCGGTCGAGGTGACCGAGGCGTGGCTGCGCAACCGACGGCTGTCCGAGCACACCCGCGACGCGTACCGGCGTGATGTCACCGGCTGGCTCACCTGGTGCGCCGGCCGTGACCTGGACCCGCTCCGGGCCACGTTCCTGCACGTCAACGAGTACGCCCGCGCCCTGGAGAGCAGCGTCGGCGCCCGCAGCGGCCGCCCGCTGACCCCGGCGACCGTCGCGCGCCGGCTCTCGGCGCTGTCCAGTTGGTACGACTTCCTCGTCAAGCTGGGCGCCGTCCCGGCCAACCCGGTCTCCGGCGCCGACCGCCCCCGCGTCGACCGGGACCACTCCGCCACCGTCGGGCTCACCCCCGAGGAGGTCGACGCCCTGCTCAGCGCCGCCGACGCGGACACCGGCGCGACCGCCGTGCGCAACCGGGCCGCGCTCGCGCTCCTCGCGGATCTGGGTCTGCGGGTCGGGGAGCTGATCTCGCTGGACCTGGCCGACCTCGGCACCGAACGCGGCCACCGCAGCGTGCGCTTCGTCGGCAAGGGCGGCAAACAACGTCGCCGCGCCCTCACCCCCGGCACCGGGCACGCCCTGGACGCCTACCTGGCCCAGCGGGCCGCCGCCACCGGCGTGCCGGTGGCGCACCTGACCGGCCCGCTGCTGGTCACCGCCAGCGGCGCCCGGCTGGACCGGCACTCGGTGTTCCGGATGGTCCGCCGGCTCGCCCGAGCCGCCGGCATCCCGGCCTGGGCGAAGCTGTCCCCGCACTCGCTGCGACACGCCTTCGCCACCACCGCCCGCTCGGAGGGCGTGCCGTTGGAGGACGTCCAGGACGCCATGGGGCACGCCGACCCGCGCACCACCCGCCGCTACGACCGGGACCGGCACAACCTCGACCGGGACCCGGCCTACGCGGTGTGGGCGGCCCGGTCGCGCCGCCGCGCCTGAACAGCCCGGTCGGCGCCGCCGTGGCTGAACCGCGAGGGCCGCGTCAGCCCTGCGGGCGGGGGCAGATGCAGAACGGCTGCCCGACCGGGTCGAGCAGCACCACCCACCGCTCGCCGCCGGGCTGGAAGGCCGGCTTCGACGCGCCCGCCGCGACGAACTTCTCCTCCGCCGCCGCCAGGTCGTCGACGTAGAGATCCAGGTGGTAGCGCTTGTCGCCGGTCTCGTCCGGCCAGGACGGCGGTCGGTAGCCCTCCACCAGGCCGAAGCCGATGGAGACGCCACCGGAGCTGATCATCGCGTACTCGGGTTGGCTGTGGGTGACCTCCCAGCCGAGCGCCTCGTGGTAGAACGCGGCGTGGCCGGCGGGATCGGAACTGTCGAGGTTGACCATGGCAAGGTCGGCAGAGACTGTCACGCCGGCAGTATGCCGCCGAGGTCCGACAACGAGGCGTCGCGACACTCGCCGCCGGGCCGGCCCGCCGTCACCCGTAGCCGAATTTCTGCGTCCACAACGGGCCGTCGCCGAGGTGCACGCCAACGCCAATCTCGCAGAAGTCCGGATGCAGCAGGTTCGCGCGATGCCCAGGGCTGTTCAGCCAGGCGTGAATCACCTCGTGCGGCCGGCGCTGGCCTGCGGCGATGTTCTCTCCGGCGGGCTCGGCGTACCCGTGTGCCCACATCCGATCGAACGGCGTGACGCCATCGGGGTCGTTGTGGGCGATGTAGCCGCGCCGCGCCATGTCGAGGCTGTGGCTGCGCGCCGCCTGACGAAGCAGTTCATTGGTCTTCAACGGGGCCAGGCGAGCCTTGGCTCTGGCTTGATTCGTCAACCGCACCACCGTGTCCTCAAGGTGGGTCCGGTAGGTGTCAGGGCCGATGCTGGTTCGACTTCCCGGCATGTCTCGTCCTCTTCGGCATGTCGCTACTCACCGATGCGCAGGTACATGATCCACCAGGCGTGCTCGTTCAGGCCAGCCGGTCAGCAGAGCAGGTCCAGGTGGTGGTGGGCGTCCTCGGCGATCTCCTCGTGCCGCAGCCAACGGCGCGCCCACAACCGGGCGGCCAACTCCGCCTGCTCGTCCCCCCAGGCGGCGTGCTCGACGAGCAACGCGGTGGTCAGCGCGTACGCCAGGCGCAACGCCAGACCACGGGCACCGGCCTGCACCGCGGCGGCACCCGGATCGGCGGTCACCGCGCTGATGGTTTCCGTCAGCTGCGCGGCGGCGGTGGCCAGGGTGTCGGCCAGCGCCGGCGACAACGGCCGGGCCAGGTCGACCGCGGCGGCGAGCCGGGCCAGCACCGGCGCACCCGCGTCCTCCCGGGTCAGCGCGCGCAGCACATCCAGGGCCAGCACGTTGGTCGTGCCCTCCCAGATGGGCAGCACCTGCGCGTCGCGCAACAGCCGGGGAACACCGGTGTCCTCCACGTAACCGGCCCCGCCGAAGCTCTCCACGTACTCGCTGGCGGAGCTGACAGCGAGCCGGCCGGTGGCCAGCTTCGCCAGCGGCGCCACGATGCGCAGCTCCGCCGCGGCCGCCGGGTCGACGCCGACCTCGACCCGTCCGAGCAGGGCGAACGCGTGCCCAGCGAGCGCGAACGCGCCCGCCGCGTCGACCGCGAGGGTGCCCAGGGTGGCCCGGTGCAGCGGCGAGGACACCAGCGGGCCGCCGGCGACGTGCCGCACCTCGGCGTACGCCCGGGCGTAGTCGAGCCCGCGTCGCATCCCACCGGCCGCCGCGGCGGCGTTGTGCACCCGGGTCACCACCACCAGGGTCATCGCCCGGACCAGGCCCGGCACCGCCGGGTCACCCAGCGGGAGGGCGTACGCGTCGTGCAGGCCGATCTCGGCGGTGGGCAGCGCCCGGGTGCCGAGCTTGTCCTTGAGCCGGTGCACGGTGACACCCGGTGCGGGCGCGCCCGGCGTCGCGCTGTCGGTCAACGGCGAGTCGACCGCGTAGCGGGGGACCAGGAACGGTGCGAGCACCCGGCTGCCGCGTCCGGCGCCCTCCGGCCGGGCCAGCGCCACCGCCATCGCCGCGTCGGCGGCCGAACAGAACCACTTCTCTCCGGTCAACCGCCAGGAACCATCCGCCGCGGGTCGGCCGATCGTGCTGGAGCGGCCCAGGTCCGAGCCGCCCTGCGACTCGGTCATCCACTGCCCGCTGGTGATCGCCGTGGCCGGGTCCGTGGAGATCAGCCGGGGCAGCCACGCGTCGCGGACCCCGGCGTCCACGTCGGGCGTGCTGAGCAGCGCCGCCGCCCCGTCGGCCATCGCCACCGGGCAGGAGAACGTCGCCGACTCCGGCCCGTACAGGTGCAACAGGGCGTGTTGCACGACCCGCGCGGCGGCACCCCAGGTGCCCCGCGCGTCGGGCAGGTAGGGCAGCGCGACCACGGCGTGCCGGGCGGCGGCGGCGCGCTGCGCCTGCCAACCGGCGGAGGTGTCGATGCGGTCGATCCGCGCGCCCCACGGGTCGTAGCGCACCAGCGTCGGTGGGTGGGCCTCCGCGTCGGCGTGCGCCGCGCGCAACGGCCCGGTGACGTCGGCGGCCAGGTCGGCGAGGCGACCCTTCGCGGCCGCGTGTCCGTCCGGGCCCAGGTGGCGCTCCAGCCAGGACCGCAGCAGGCCGTCGCCGGCGTACGGGTCGACGGGGGGTGGTATCGGCTGCACGAACCGGCTCATCGATCGACTCCTGGCACTGCTCGGGGGTGTGCGCCGACGGTAGACGATCCGTAGCCGGTCCGAACAGGGCAGTCCCACCCACCACCTGCCCCCGATTTCCGACTTGTCACACTTGAATGCAATCACGTTCTCTACGGTCGGTAATCGTGGGTGCCGGCCAGCCGTGGAGCCGACCGGCCCGGCGTCACCGCCCGATGCGCACCGGGCTGGCCTTCGCCGGGTTCGGTGTGGCGCTGTGCTGCGTCGGCGTGGCGGGGCTGGCCGCCTGGAACCTGCAGACCGTCCGTCAGGCCGCCGGCCCGATCCGGGAAACCGCCGACGACTTCCTCAGCGAGGTGACCCTCGGCGACAGCGACAGGGCGTACGAGCGGCTCTGCGAGGATGCGCGCAGCCGGTGGAGCGCGATTGGCTTCACCAGTTGGGTACGGACGCCGCCGATGGTCACCGACTACGAGATCACCGACGTGTCGGTCACCACCCGCAGTGGGCGACCGCAGGGAACGGTGACCGTGAAGGTGACCCGCGACGGCGGGCTCAGCGAGGAACGCCGCCTGCCCGTGGTCCGCGAGGGCGGCGACTGGCGGGTCTGCGGTGATCCCTTCTGAGCCGCCGGCCGTGCGACCGAAGCGGCCCTGGTTGCTGCGCGAGCGTCGGGGGGTGGAGCCGACCACGTCGATGGAGCTCTTCTTCGACCTGGTCTTCATCTTCACCACCACCCAGTTGGCGCACTACCTGATCGCGCACCCGGACTGGCGCGGCGCCGCCCGCACCGCGCTCCTGCTGATGCTGGTCTGGTACGTGTGGATCTACACGACCTGGGGGACGAACTGGCTGCGCCCCGACCAACCGCCGGTACGGGCGGTGCTGATCGCGCTGATGTTGGGCAGCCTGCTGCTCTCGGCGGCGATCCCCGAGGCGTTCGCCGGCGCCGGCCTGGTCTTCGCGCTGGTCTACGCGACTGTGCAGGTGGGGCGCACCATCTTCTCGCTGTGGGCGGTGCAGGGCCAGCCGTGGTTGGTCGACGGGTTTCAAAAGACGTTCCCGTGGTTCGTCGCCACGTCGCTGCTCGTGGTGCTCGGCGCCATGGCCGGCGGGGCCGTGCAGGAGGCGCTGTGGGCGGCGGCGATCCTGATCGAGGTGATCGGCCTGCAGACCGGGTTCCCGGTGCCCGGTCTGGGCCGTAGTCCCGCCGAGCAGTGGATGGTGGAGGGCGGGCACCTTGCCGAGCGGTGCCAGGCGTTCATCCTCATCACCCTGGGTGAGTCGATCCTGGTCACCGGGAGCACCCTCGCGCAGCACCTGGACCTGAGGACGTCCGGCGCGTTCGTGCTGGCGTTCGCCGGTTCGGTGGCGCTGTGGTGGGTGTACTTCGCCCGGTCCGCCCCGCTGGCGGCGGAGATCATCGCGCGCGCCGGTGAGCGCACCGGCGCGTTGGGGCGGCTGGCGTTCAACTACCTGCACCCGGTGATGGTCGCCGGGATCATCGTCACCGCGGCGGGCGACGAGCGTCTGCTGCGCGAACCCGGTGCCCCCGCCAGCGCGGCCGCCGCGTTGTTCGTCCTGGGCGGCCCCGCGCTGTTCCTCGCCGGGCACGGCGCCTACCAGGCGGTGCTGTGGCGAGCCCTGCCGACCAGTCGGATCGTCGCGGTGGTGGTGCTGCTGGCGCTGATGCCGGTGTGTGTGCGGCTGGGGGCGGCCGTCGCGGTGTGCACCGCGCTGGCGGTGACGGTGGTCATCGCCGTCACCGTGACCGACCGGTTGTGGGTGCCGCGGGTCATGCGGCGGGCCGCTCAGGCGCGGGGGCCGAGGTCGCCGCTGCGGTAGTGCCGGCGGCAGAGCACCTGGTAGCGCACCTCAGCGGTGTCGACGGTGTCGCCGATGACCACCTGGGCGCCTTCGCGGACCACCCGCCCGTCGGCGACCCGGGCGTTGAGCAGCCCTTCGCGCCCGCACCAGCAGAGCACCTCGACCTGGATGCGGGCCACCTCGTCGGCCAACTCGAACAGTCGCTGCGTGGCGGGGAACATCCGCGACTGGAAGTCGGTGGCCAGGCCGAACGCGAACACGTCCACGTCGTAGCTGTCGACCAGCTCGGCCATCTGCTCCACGTGCTCGACGGTGTAGAAGCACGCCTCGTCGCAGATCAGGTAGTCCACGCGTACCCCGTCGGCCCACCGGCCGCGCACCAGGGCCCGCAGGTCCAGGTCGTCGGTGACCTCGATGGCCTCGTGGGCCAGGCCGATGCGGGTGGTGACCTGCGGTCCCAACGACCGGTCGATGCGGGTGGTGACCAGCCCGCGACGGCCCTGCCGGGCGTGGTTGTAGTTCATCTGCAACGCCATCGTCGACTTGCCGCAGTCCATCGGGCCCCAGAAGAACTTCAACGCCGCCGCGTGCACCGGACGCCCGTCGAGCCCGCGCGCGGCCGCACACCCGGCCGGTGCGTGTGGCTGGCCGGGGAACGGGTGGGCCAGGCAGGTCGGGGCGGTGGCGGCGTCGTCGGTCACGGTCGGGCAGCCTAGCCCATTGACCGGCTCGGATCGGTCGGGCGCGGGTGACGTGCTCAGAGCACCCGCGGTGGCGTGTTGCCCGCGGCGACGATGGCACGGCGGATCGGCACGGCAGCCAGGAGCAGGAAACCGACCACGAAGAAGATCAGCAGTGAGACCAGGCCCACCCGGTACGAGGCGGTGAGTTGGAACACCAGGCCGAAGGCGAGCGGGCCGAGCCAGCTGGTGCCCTTGTCGCTGATCTCGTAGAAGCCGTAGTACTCGCCCTCCTTGCCGGGTGGGATCATCTGGCTGAACAGCGACCGGCTCAGCGCCTGGCTGCCGCCGAGGACCAGGCCGATGGCCGCGCCGAGGACCATGAACGGCACCGGCGCCTCGGCCGGCAGCCGGAACGCGCCGATGATCACACCGGTCCAGAGCACCAGGCTCAGGAGCACGGTCTTCCACGCGCCGATGCGCTTGGCCAGCGCGCCCAGGCTCAACGCGCCCCCGAAGGCGAGGAACTGCACCAGCAGGATGGTGACGATCAGGGTGCTCTGCTCCAGACGCAGCTCTTCGGTGCCGTACTGGCTGGCCAGGGTGATGACCGTCTGGATGCCGTCGTTGTAGACCAGGAACGCCAGCAGGAAGAACAGCGTCAACGGGTACGCCTTGATCTCCCGCAGGGTGCGACCCAACTGCCGGAAGCCGTCGGTGAGCACGTTGCCCTGCCGGGCCAGCGCCGCCGCCGTGCTGGGGCGTTCCCGCAGCCAGCGCAGCGGCACCAGGGTGAACGCCGCCCACCACACCCCGGCGGAGACGATCGACCACCGGGCCAGGTCCAGGGTGCGCTGCGGGTTGTCGTCCTCGCTGAACAGGGTGACCGCGACCAGGTTGAGCGCCAGCAGCAGACCGCCGCCCAGGTAGCCCAGCGCCCAGCCGCGGCTGGAGATGCCGTCGCGTTCGTCCGGGCCGCCGAGCTGCGGCAGGAAGGAGTTGTAGACCACGATCGCCGCGCCGAAGGCGATGTTGGCGATCAGGAACAGCACGCCGCCGAGCAGGTAGCGGTCGCCGGTGACGAAGGCCATCGCGATGGTCGCGCCGGAGCCGGTGAACGCGGCGCCGCCGAGCAGCCGCTTCTTGTGCGCCGTCCGGTCGGCGATCGCCCCGATGACCGGCAGCACGAACACGGTGAGCAACACCGACAGCGAGATCAGGTACGGGTAGAAGGACCCGGCGGCCACCCGGATGCCCAGCGGGTGCACGTACCCGTCGCAGGTGTCCGCGCCCAACTCGCACCCGGCGGCCAGCTCGGCGACGGTGGTGAGGAACGGGCCGAGGAACACGGTGATGACGGTGGTCTGGAACGCGGAGTTGGCCCAGTCGTAGATGTACCAGCCGCGACGCTCGCGGCGGGTGCTCGCCGGGGGCGGGGTGTCGTCCACCGTGGGGGTCACGGTCTCGGCCATCGGGTTCCTTGGCTGATCAGGCGGCCCAGTGGCCGCGGCTGCGGTAGACGTCGCGCAGCACGCCGACGTGATCGGTCATGATGCCATCCACGCCACGATCCAGTAAGTCGTGCATCTGGGCGGGTTCGTCGATCGTCCAGACGTGCACCTGCAACCCGAGGCGGTGGCAGTAGTCGAGGAACCGGCGGTCCACCACCGGCACCCGCCCGTAGTGTGGCGGGACCTGCGCGGCGACCACCGACGGCGGCAGTCGCAGCGGGCGTCCGTGCAGGGAGGCGAGCCGCAGCCGGGTGACCCCCCGCATGCCGAGGCTGGTGGCGACCCGTCCCTCGGTGAGCGCGCGCAGCCGGGTCAACCGGGCGTCGCTGAACGAGGCGAGCAACACCCGGTCGCCGGCGCCGGCGCGGGTCACCGTCGCGACCGTCGGCTCGACGCCGCCGTCGGCCTTCACGTCGATGTTGAAGCGGACCTGCGGCCAGGCGTCCAGCACCTCGTCGAGCCGGGGTACGACGGCAGCGCCGCCGACGCGTACCGAGCAGAGGTCGGCCCAGCTCAGCTCGGCGATGCGCCCCGCCTCACCGGTGACCCGGCGCAGCGTCGGGTCGTGGAAGATCACCGCGACGCCGTCGGCGGTGGCGTGCACGTCGGTCTCCACGTACCGGTAGCCCAGCCCGATGGCCCGGGCGAACGCCTCGGTGGTGTTCTCGTCGCCCTCGGCCGCGCCGCCACGGTGGGCGAAGGCCAGCGGCGCGGGCGCGTCGAGGTAGCCGAATCGGGTCAACACGCGACGCAGTATGCCTGCCGTCGGTGGAGTGTGGGTGGCCTGCCGGCGAAGATCAGGCCCGTACAGCGGGCGGTTGTCCGGCGGCTTCCGCGAGGGCGGGTCGTTTCGCTGGGTGGCCTTGGCCGCAGTGCCGACAGGTTCCGCGTCGGCGCCGGTGATAGGCGATCGCGGCGGCTCCCAGCGCGACTCCCCACACCGGCCAGAACAGGCTCGGAACCCATACGGCCCAACTGCCTCGTGCCTGCTCGGTCCAGAGCAACATCAGGCCGGCGGGAATGATCGTCAGGGCGACGATCGACGCTGGGACGATGGCGAGGAGGGCGGTCGACAGGTGACCGGGCCGGACGTGACGCGTCATCACCCACGCGACGACCGCACCGAGCAGCCCGAGCACGGCGATGACCGGTGCGACGACGTCAGGGCGACTGCCTTCCAGGATCGACCCGGACGCGCGTGTCGGGTCGACGGGCGCGAACGGGAACCCGTCGCCACCGACGCTCCAATACAGGCCCAGTGCGCCGTACACCAGGGAGAGAACTCCGGCCGCGTAGCCAGCCCAGCTCGGCCAGTGCCGCCACCAGGCCCACGTCAGCGAGGACCACACCGTGCCCACGGAGGCTCGCGCCGCCGCTCGGGAACCAGACCAGGACATGGCACTCCTTCGCACAGGCGGTTGGGCTGACGCGAATCAGCATCACCGCCTGTCGAGGCGACCTCATCCCCTCGCTGAGCCACCCGCATCCCCCGGGCCGGGGACAGTCCCATGCCGACCTGGGCCGGGGGTCGGGTGTCACCTGAAGCCCCGCCTGTGGGGCAGTTGGCCCGTCGCGGTCCCTCCCGGTGCCCGTCGGCCGGACTTTCGCGCCTCGACGGGCACCGAGGCCCCCACCCCCGGACAACAGTCCTTCACCCTTTGCTCTGCACCCGCGGAGGCGACAGTCACCGTCGGTAGGTGGCGCGTCGGCGGGTGCAGAGCAAAGGTTGCGAGGTGAACTCGGCGTTGCGGGTCCCGTCGGTACCCGCCCACCCACAGCACAGGCCGCCGGGTGGGTGATCCGGGGCGCGGGGCCTCTGATCTCAGGCCGGGCGTCGCCGGTGGGCGCGGCTGGGGTCGATTGGGCGGCCGGGGTCGACGTGCCGGGGTAGGTCCGGTTCGTCGGGGCGCAGCGGGGCGAGGGTGTCGGTGAGCGCGTCGATGATCCGGTCGGTGGCGCGGCGGGCCGCGCCGGGGGTGGCGGCGGTCGTCTCGCCCAGGTCGACGGGTGTGCCGAAGTGCACCCGGATCACCGGGCGGCGCCACAGTGAGCGGGCGATGCCCCGCAGCATGCCGCGGGGCGCCTGGTAGGGCAGCACCTCGTGGGAGCCCCACTGGGCGACCGGGATGACCGGGGCGCCGCAGGCCAGGGCGAGTCGGGCAGCGCCGGTCTTGCCGCGTTCGGGCCACATGCCGGGGTCCAGGCCGATGCGTCCCTCCGGGTAGATGAGGATCACCGAGCCGCGGGCGACGGCGCTGGCGGCGTCGTCGAGGGCCCGGTGCACGGCGCTGGTGCCCCGGTCGACCCGGATGTGCCCGGCGTGGCGCATGGCGGCACCGAACAGCGGGACGCGGAACAGTCCGGCGGTCGCCATGATCCGCGGGGCGATGCCGCGGGTCTGGCAGGCGGCGGCCATGACCAACGGGTCAAACGGGCTGATGTGGTTGGCGGCCAGCACCAGTGGACCACGACGCAGATGCGCCGGGACGTCGCCGGTGACCTCGAGGCGGGCGAGCAGGCCGACCAGGCCCCGGGCCAGCAGGAGCGCGGCGCGCCAGATCAGTGGCGGCTGCCAGGTGGAGGTGTTCATCAGCGCGCCATCGTCGCACGCGCCCGTGGGGCCGCGAGGGCGGGTCGGCGGGTTGCCCGGGGGTGATCAGGGTCATTGGTCCCGGGCCAGTTTGGGCCCCCCGACCCTGCCGCCTTCTCTACGACACGCAGTAGTATTTACTACGTCTCGTAGTACGAATGGCTGGGGGTTCTCAGGTGGACGCGTTGGACGTTGCCCGCTGGCAGTTCGGTGTCACCACCGTCTACCACTTCCTCTTCGTTCCGCTGACCATCGGCCTGTCCGTGCTGGTGGCCATCCTGCAGACGATGTGGCACCGCACCGGCAACGAGCGCTACCTCAAGCTCACCAAGTTCTACGGCAAGCTCTTCCTGATCAACTTTGCCATGGGCGTGGTCACCGGCATCGTGCAGGAGTTCCAGTTCGGCATGAACTGGAGCGACTACTCCCGCTTCGTGGGCGACATCTTCGGCGCACCCCTGGCCATCGAGGCGCTGGTCGCGTTCTTCCTCGAATCCACCTTCATCGGCCTGTGGATCTTCGGCTGGGACCGGCTGCCCAAGCGGGCCCACCTGGCCAGCATCTGGGCCGCCGCGATCGGCACCAACCTGTCCGCGTACTTCATCCTCGCCGCGAACTCGTTCATGCAGAACCCGGTCGGCTACCGCATCAACCCGGACAGCGGGCGCGCCGAGCTGACCGACTTCCCGGCCGTGCTGACCAACAAGGTCGCCCTGATCACCTTCCCGCACACCCTGGCCGGCTCGTTCCTGGTCGCCGGGTCTCTGATCGTCGCGGTCGGCCTGTGGCACGTGATCCGCAACCGCGACTCGGCCGACACCGGCGCGTACCGCTTCGCCACGAAGTTCGGCTCCTGGGTGGTCCTGGTCGCCTCCGCCGCCGTGCTGTTCACCGGCGACATCCAGGGCAAGATCATGACCGACGTGCAGCCGATGAAGATGGCCGCCGCCGAGGGCCTCTACACCACCGAGAGCCCCGCCTCGTTCTCCGTCCTCACCATCGGCAGCCTGGACGGTAGCCGCGAGGTGTTCGCCCTCAAGATCCCGTACCTGCTGTCGTACCTGGGCACCGGCGACCCCAACGGCACCGTGCACGGCATCAACGACCTACAGGCCCAGTACGCCACCCAGTACGGCGCGGGCAGCTACACCCCGATCATCCCGGTCACCTACTGGAGCTTCCGCTTCATGATCGCCTTCGGGATGGCGGCCGCCGCGATCGCCCTGCTGGTGCTCTGGAGCCAGCGCAAGGGCCGCACCCCGCGCAGCCGGTGGCTGCTGCGCGCCGGCCTGGCCATGCCGGTGCTGCCGTTGCTGGCCAACTCCTTCGGCTGGATCTTCACCGAGATGGGCCGTCAGCCGTGGATCGTGTTCGGCGAGATGCTCACCCGCAACGGCGTGTCCCGCAGCGTCTCCCTGACCGAGGTGCTCACCTCCTTCACCGCCTTCACGCTGATCTACGCCACCCTCGCCGTGATCGAGGTCAGGCTGCTGCTGCGCTACGCGAAGGCCGGCGTGCCGGACGTCAGCGAACAACCCCCCACCGACGACACCGACGACGCCGAGCGCCCGCTCGCCTTCGCCTACTGACCCCGGAGCCCATCGTGGACCTGACCACCATCTGGTTTCTCCTCGTCGCCGTGCTGTTCACCGGGTACTTCATCCTGGAGGGCTTCGACTTCGGCGTCGGCATGCTGCTGCCCGTCCTCGGCCGCGACGACCGGGAACGCCGCGTCCTGATCAACACCATCGGCCCGGTCTGGGACGGCAACGAGGTGTGGCTGATCACCGCCGCCGGCGCCATGTTCGCCGCGTTCCCCGAGTGGTACGCCACCCTCTTCTCCGGCTTCTACCTGCCGATGCTGCTGATCCTGCTGGCCCTGATCGCCCGGGGGGTCGCCTTCGAGTACCGGCACAAGCGCCCCGAGGCGTCCTGGAAGCGTCGCTGGGACACGGCGATCGTCGTCGGCTCGCTGCTGCCGGCGATCCTGTGGGGCGTCACCTTCGCCAACATCCTGCGCGGCGTGCCGCTCAACGCCGACCACGAGTACGTCGGCGGCCTGCTGGACCTGCTCAACCCGTACGCCCTGCTGGGCGGCGCGACCACCCTCGCGCTGTTCCTCACCCACGGCGCGGTGTTCCTGGCCCTGAAGACCACCGGTGACATCCGCGAACGCGCGGGCGCACTCGCGGCGCGCCTGGGTGCCGGTGCCGCCGTGCTCGCGATCGGGTTCCTGACCTGGACGCTGAGCATCCGCTCCAGCGCGGCCGCCGTCGTGCTCGCCGTCGGCGCGGCCCTCGCGCTGCTCGGTGCGCTGACCGCCGCCCGGGTACGCCGGGAGGGCTGGGCGTTCACCGGCACCGCCGTGGCGATCGGCCTGGCGGTGGCGACCCTGTTCGCGGCGCTGTTTCCGAACCTGCTGCCCTCCACCCTGGACACGGCCGGCACGCTGACGGCCGCCAACGCCGCCGCCACCCCGTACACCCTGAAGATCATGACCTGGGTGGCGGTGATCTTCACGCCGGTGGTGCTGGCCTACCAGGGATGGACGTACTGGGTGTTCCGCAAGCGCATCGGCGTAGCCAACATCCCCCAGCACTAACTTCCCAGCGCCCCAGCCCGGTCCACCCTCATCGATCATGGAGTTGTGGTGCCCAGTTCAGGCCATGAGGTGCCTTTTGTCGCCCACCACAACTCCTTGATCGACGGGGGAGGGCGTTGGAGGGCGACGATCGGTGGGGGAGGGCGGCTGTCGGTGGGGACGCCCTCGCTACGGTTTGGCGATGCACGCCACTGTTCACGTCCGCGAACTCACCGCCGACGACCTTGACGCCGCCTGGGAACTGGGTCGGTTCGCGTTCGGCTCCGACGCGCAGCGACCGGCGTCCACGACCGCCCCGGTGCCCGGCCTGACCCGCTACGGCGCGTTCGACGACACCGGCCGGCTCGTCGGCAAGGCCGTCGACCTGCACCACGGCCAGTGGTGGTCCGGTCAGGCGGTGCCGGCCGCCGACGTGGCGGGGGTGGCGGTCGCACCCGAGGCCCGGGGCCGGGGCGTGGCTCGCGCCCTGCTCACCGCGCTGCTGCGCGGCGCCCGTGAGCGCGGTGCGGCGGTCAGCGCCCTGTACCCGACCGTCGCCGCCCCGTACCGGGCCTGCGGGTGGGAGGCCGCCGGGGTGCTGCGCACCGTCGACCTGGCCACCGCCGCGTTACCCCGGCACCGGCCCGCGTCGCACCTCACCGTCCGGGCCGGCACGACCGCCGACCTGCCGGCTGTCACCGCCCTGTACGAGCGGGTCACCCGGCACCGCAACGGCATGCTGACCCGCCAGGGTGAGCTGTACGACGTCCCCGACCGTGGCCTGCCCGGCGACGGGGTCACCCTCGTCGAGGCCAACGGCGACCTGGTCGGCTACGCCACCTGGCGGCGCGGCCGGGGTTACGGGGCCGATTCCGTGCTCACCGTCGACGAGGCGCTGGCCGTCACCGCCGAGGCCGCCCGGGAACTCGTCGGTGTGCTCGCCAGTTGGGCCAGCGTCGCGCCGACCCTGCGGCTGTGCCCGCTCGACGGCGACGCGGTCAGCGTCCACCTGCCGTTGGAGTCGGCCCGCGAGCACGAGCGGGACCTGTGGATGCACCGGCCGGTGGACGTGGCCCGGGCGGTACACACCCGGGGGTGGCCCGCCCACGCCCGGGGCACCGTCGACTTCCACCTCACCGACCCGCTCGCCGACTGGAACACCGGCACCTGGCGGTTGGCTGTCGCGGACGGGGCCGCCGAGCTGACCCGCGTCGACGGCGAGGCGGATCTGCGGCTGGACGTCCGCGGTTTCGCGTTGCTGTACGCCGGGGCGGCGCAGGCCCGGTCGGTCGCGCAGGCCGGTCTGCTGCACGGTGCCGCCGGCGTCGACCCGGCCGCCCTCGACCTGCTGGGCATCGGGGGCCCGGCGCAGTTGCTCGACTACTTCTGACCGGCCGCGCCGCCGACGGAGCCCGCGCGGTGGACGCGAGTGCCGCACGCGTCCACCGCAGCCGGCCCGCTTCAGCGGGCCTCGCGCAGCTCCGCCAACCGGGCCTCGATCTCGGCCAGCTCGGCGCGCAGCTTCTCGGCCTGCTGCTCCGCCTCGGCCCGCTCGGTGCCGAGGATCTGCTCCACCGCCTCCTGCACCCCCGGCACGTCGACCAGCGCCACCATCTTCAACGCCTCCGCCGGCTTCACCACGTACGGCTTGGCCAGGGCCTTGCTGCCCTGCTGCGCCGCGACGGTCCACTCACCGTCGGCGTACGCCAGGGTCACGGTGAGACCCGCGGGGCCCTTCGGCTTGACGGCCTTGACCGCCCGCCGCGCCGGCGGCTTCTCCGTCTGCTCCACCTTCGGTTCCTCCTGTCGCTGCGCGGGCACCCGCGGCGTGTCCAACACGAACTCCGGCGCGGCCACCGCGGGCGGCTCGGGCTCCGGCTCAGGCTTCGGCTCCACCACCCGACGGCCGGCGCCCTTGGGCGCCACGGCCAGGTCGGCGGGGGAGAACGGCAACTCGTCGCGCCCGAAGCGCACCACCACGAACTCGTCGGACACCTCGGGGTCGGTCAACTCGATCACCTGACCGACCTGACCGGCGATCTGCCCCGCCGCCGCGGTGAACACCACCCGCGGTTTGCGCCCGGCCGCCAACGCCTCCCGGATGCTCTGCACCTCGCTAGTGGACAAACCCTGGCCGGCATCCATCACAACCCTCTTCCGCACACCTGTTTGATTTGTGTCTTGATATCAGCCGGCTGCGACACCCGCCGCACGGGGTTCACGCGCGCTCAGCCGCCCAGTGCGCGCAGCGCCCGGTCCGCGTGCTCGTTCATGCTGACCTCGCTGTGGATCACCTCGATGACCCGCCGGTCGGTGCCGATGACGAACGTCATCCGCTTCGTGCTCAACGGCCCCAACGGCACCCGCCGCTTGACCCCGAGCTGCCGCGCCACCGCGCCGTCGACGTCGGACAGCAGCGGATAGTCGAAGCCGTGCAGCGCGGCGAATTCAGCCTGCTTCGCCACCGGGTCGCGGCTGATGCCCACCCGCGACGCGCCCAGCGCCGTGAACTCCGCGGCGAGGTCGCGGAAGTGGCAGCTCTCCGCCGTGCACCCCCGGGTCATCGCCGCCGGGTAGAAGAACAGCACCACCGGCCCGGCGGCCAGGAACTCCGACAGCCGCCGCGGCGTGCCCGTCTCATCCGGCAGCTGGAAATCCTGCACCACGTCGCCGACACCCACACCCGCCACCGCGCACCTCCGTCGTCTGATCGACCGCGCGGTGAGCGTAAGCGATCACTCCCAGAGCGCCGCCACCTCGTCGGCCTGCGCCCGCCGCGCCCCGGTCACCCCGCCACCGCCGAGCACCAACGCCCGCTGCATGTGACTCTCCTCTCGACGACCGACCCGCGCCGGTCACGGTAGCGTCGGCGCAGCCCGTACGCAGATCTTGGGAGGCACCGTGGCACCCGTCACCGTCATCACCGGCGGCGGCCGGGGCATCGGCGCGGCCACCGCCCGCCGGCTCGCCGCCGCCGGTCACCACGTGGCCCTGTGCTACCGCCGCGACTCCGCCGCCGCCGCGGCCGTCCTGGCCGACCTGCGGGCCGCCGGCGCGCAGGCCATCGCGGTACGCGCCGACACCACCGACCCCGAGCAGGTCCGCGCCCTGTTCGACGCGGCCGAAGACCTGGGCCGGCTCACCGGCCTGGTCAACAACGCCGGCGTCACCAGCCTGATCGGGCCCTTCACCGAGCTGCGCGTCGACGACCTTCGCCGGGTCGTCGACGTCAACCTCGTCGGCTACGTCCTCTGCGCCCAGCAGGCCGCCCGGCGGCTCACCGACGGCGGGGCGATCGTCAACGTGTCGTCGGCGGCCGCCACCCTCGGCAGCCCGGGGGAGTACGTGCACTACGCCGCCGTGAAGGCCGCCACCGACACCCTCACCGTCGGCCTGGCCAAGGAGCTCGCCGGCAAGGGCATCCGGGTCAACGCGGTCGCCCCCGGCATCGTGCGCACCGACATCCACGCCGACTCCGGGGTGCCCGACCGGGCGGAGTCCGCCGTCGGTCGTATCCCGTTGGGCCGCGCCGGCGAACCCGACGAGATCGCCGCCGCCATCGCCTGGCTGCTCGGCCCGGACGCCTCGTACACCACCGGCACGGTGCTGCGGGTGTCCGGCGGTCTCTGACCACGCGTACGCGCCGTCGGAGACCGCCGGACCCGGCTCAGTGGGTGAACAGCTTCGCCGCCGTGATGACGGTCTGCGCGACGCCGTAGCCGAGCAGCGCCGCCACCACCAACCAGGAGATCCACAACCGGGCCTGCTGCCCGGGTCGGCTGTCCTCGCTCATCGCGTACCACTCCTCAGCGCCGTCGTGTCCTCGTTCAGGTCCCGAACCCCGTCCTGTTCGGTCGCCGGTTCGTGGTAGCGCTGCGGCACCGGCCGCACCAGCAGATTCGCCACGAAGCCCACGGCCAGCACACCCACCATCGTGAACAGCGCCGGACGGTACGCCGCGGCCGTCAGCGAGCCCGGCTCGCCCTGCGCGTCGAGGAACCCGTTGATGATCAGCGGGCCCGCGATGCCCGCCGCCGACCAGGCGGTCAACAGCCGACCGTGGATCGCACCGACCTGGAAGGTGCCGAACAGGTCCCGCAGGTACGCCGGCACGGTCGCGAACCCACCGCCGTAGAACGACAGGATCACGCAGGCCAACAGGACGAACAGGGCGGTCGAGGTCTGCCCGATGAGCGCCAGCAGGGTGTACAGCAGCATGCCGACGCCCAGGTACACCAGGTAGATCGGTTGACGGCCGATGACGTCCGAGGTGGACGACCACGCGAACCGGCCGGCCATGTTGAACAGCGACAGCAGACCCACGAACCCGCCGGCCGCCGCGACGGTCACCGCCGAGGTGCCGTTGTCCCGGAAGAAGTCCTGGATCATCGGGCTGGCCTGCTCCAGGATGCCGATGCCGGCGGTCACGTTGCAGAACAGCACCACCCACAGCAGCCAGAACGCGCGGGTCTTCACCGCGTTCGCCGCCGACACGTTCGCCGTGGTGACCAGCGGTTTCGCCGCCACGCTCGCCGGGTCGAAGCCGGCCGGCCGCCAGCCCTGCGCCGGCACCCGCACGTTCGCCACGCCGAACATCATGATCACGAAGTAGCCCAGGCCGAGTGTGACGAACAACCACACCAGGGCGTTGCCCGACGCCGTCGACCCCGCGTTGGCCGGGTCGTACCCGGAGTCGTAGAACGACAGCAGCTGCCGCGACAGGGGAGAGGCGACCATCGCACCCCCACCGAACCCCATGATCGCCAACCCGGTGGCCAGGCCCGGCCGGTCCGGGAACCACTTGATCAGGGTGGAGACGGGGGAGATGTAGCCGATCCCCAGCCCGATGCCGCCGAGCAGCCCGTAGCCCAGGTACAGCAGCCACAGCTGCTTCGTGGCGATGCCCAGCGAACCCACCAGGAAACCCGCCGCCCAGAAACAGGCCGAGACGAACATGGCCTTACGCGGCCCGTTCGCCTCCACCCAGGTCCCGGCGACGGCGGCGGACAACCCGAGCATCACGATCGCGATGCTGAAGATCACCCCGATCGCCGTCTGACTGGTGTCGAAGTGGGCGATCAGCGAGTTCTTGTAGACGCTGGTCGCGTAGACCTGACCGATGCAGAGGTGGATGGCCAACGCCGCCGGGGGGATCAACCACCGGCTGTAGCCGGGCGGCGCGACGGTGTGCCGACGATCGAGTGCGGAAAGCATGGGCTGCTTCCTCTCCGATGGGGACGAGAAACGTCGCACCCAACGTGCCCACACCACTGACCAGCGGCAAACCTCACCGTCGCCGGACGGTCGCTCCGCTGAGCTGAGCGGTCACTCAGCACCGCGTGATCGACCCGGCCGCCGGAGTCGCGGTTCGTGCGAGCCGAGTCTGACCGCTACCGCAGGTCCGGGGTGTGCCAGCCGCCGGCCAGCGCGTCGGCGTCCGCCGGACCCCAGGTGCCCTTCTCGTACGACTGCACCGCCGCCGGCAGGTCCAGGATCGGCTCGACGATGCGCCACTCCTGCTCGATCGTCTCGGCACGCGCGAACCGCAGGTGCTGCCCGTCCATCGCGTCGTCGAGCAACCGCTCGTACGCCTCCTGTCGGCGACCGAGCGCCGCGCCGAAGTCGACGGACAGATCCACCGGACGGCTCGCCACCTCGGCACCCGGGCTCTTCGCCTGGATCGACATCGTGATGCCGTCACCGCGCCCGAGGCGGAAGCGCAACAGGTTCGCGGCCGTCGTGCCGCGCTCCGCCGGGATCAGGGAGCGCTGCGGCTGCTTGAACTCGACCACGACCTCCGTCGCCGTCCCCGGCAGGGACTTGCCCGTGCGCAGGTAGAAGGGGACACCCGCCCAGCGGGGGGAGTCGACCGTCAACCGGGTCGCCACGAACGTCTCCGTGTTCGAGTCCGTCGCCACGCCCGGCTCGTCACGGTAGCCGGCGTACTGCCCCCGGACGGTGGACTGCGGCGACAGCGGCGCGACCTGCCGCAGCACCGCGGCCTCCGACTCCCGGAACGCCTCGGTGTCGTCTCTGGCGGGCGCCTCCATGGCGATGAGCGCGACGACCTGAAGGATGTGGTTCTGCAGCACATCCCGGGTCGCGCCCACCGTGTCGTAGAACCCGGCCCGGCCCTGCGTGCCGAACCCCTCGGCCAGGGTGACCTGGATGTTGTCGATGTGCTCGTTGTTCCACAGCGGCTCGAAGAGCCGGTTGGCGAACCGGAAGGCGTAGAGGCCCTCGACGGCTTCCTTGCCGAGGTAGTGGTCGATGCGGAACACGCGCTCCGGCGCGAAGGCCGCGCCCAGCGTGCGATCCAGTTCGCGGGAGGACGCCAGGTCACGCCCGAACGGCTTCTCCACGATCACCCGACCCCGGTCGGCCAGGCCGACGGCCGCCAGGCCCTCGACGACGGACCCGAACACCGCCGGCGGGATCGCCAGGTAGAAGACCGGCCGTTCGGCGTCGCGCAGCCGCTGCGCGAGCCGCTGGTACGTCGTCGGGTCCGCGTAGTTGCCGGAGATCATCGAGAGGTTGTCCGCCAGCTGGTCGAAGATCTCGTCGTCGATCTCATCGTTGGCCTCGGCGACCGACTTACGGGCCATGGTCACCAGTTGCTGATCATCCCAGGCGGAGCGGGCCACGCCGATCACCGGGACGTCGAGGCGGTCGCGCCGGGTCAACTCGTACAGCGCCGGGAACAGCTTCTTCGAGACGAGGTCTCCCGTGACGCCGAACAGCACGACCGCGTCTGAGCGCATGCGCATGGCACTTCCATTCGATCATGTGCATCTGATCTTCCGAACGGACAACGGCGCGACCCACCGTGCGAATTCCCCTGGGAGCGGCACGAGTGAGCTCGGCGACAACGTTGTCTCGCCACGTACCTACGTTAAGGAAGGTTTACAGTACGGGCGGACCGCCGGTAGCCTGCGAGTCTCATCGACCAAGGTCGATCACGACGAGGCCTGGAGGTACCGTGCGTCGCCGACACACCCCCACACGGCTGCTGGCCATAGCCGCACTCGCCCTACCACTCATCCTGCCCGCCACACCCGCCCCCGCCGCACCTCCCACACCAGCCCGACACCTCAGCGACGTCATCCCCGCACCGGCCCACACCCACCCCGACGCACACAACGCCTTCCGGATCACCCCGCTGACCGTCATCCGCACCACCCCCGGCTCAACCGCCGCCCGGCGCATCGGCCACCAACTCGCCACCACACTGCGCCCCGCCACCGGCCACCCCCTGCCCGTCCTCCCCGTCCGCTCCACCCCGCTGCCCGAGATCGCCCTGCTCCTCGGCGGCACCGACAACCGCATCGGCCAGGAGGGCTACCAACTCGACGTCACCCGCCGCGGCGTCACGATCCGGGCCAACACCCCCGCCGGACTGTTCGCCGGCACCCAGACACTGCGCCAACTCCTCCCCGCCGACATCGAGGCACCCACCCCGCAACGCACCACCTGGACCATCCCCGGCGGACGCATCATCGACTACCCACGCTTCGCCTACCGCGGCGCGATGCTCGACCTCGCCCGGCACTTCCACACCGTCGACGAGATCACCGCCTACGTCGACCTGCTCAGCCAGTACAAAATCAACTACCTGCACCTGCACCTCACCGACGACCAGGGCTGGCGCATCCAGATCGACTCCTGGCCCCGCCTCACCACCGTCGGCGGCGGACCCGGCACCGGAGTCGACGGCGTCGGCCCCGGATACCTCACCAAGGCCGACTACCAGGCCGTCGTCGCCCACGCCGCCGCACGGCACATCACGATCATCCCCGAGATCGACATGCCCGGACACACCAACGCCGCCCAGTCCACGTACCCCGAACTCAACTGCGACGGCGTCGCACCACCCCCGCGCACCGACATCGCCGTCGGCTACAGCTCCCTGTGCATCAACGACGAACTCACCTACCGCTTCGTCGAAGACGTCATCCGCGAACTCGCCGCCATCACCCCCGGACCATTCCTGCACATCGGCGGCGACGAAGCCCACGCCACCACCGACGAGGACTACCGCACCTTCATGAACCGGGTCCTGCCCCTGGTCGCGAAGTACGGCAAACGCGCCTCCGGATGGAACGAGATCACCCAGGCCGACACCTCCACCGACCACGTCGCCCAGTTCTGGGGCACCGGCACCACCAACGCCAGCCTGGTCGCAGCCACCGCCCGCGGCACCAAAGTCATCATGTCCCCGGCGAACAAGGCCTACCTGGACATGAAGTACAACGCCAACACCCACCTCGGCCTACGCTGGGCCGGCCTCATCGAGGTGTCCGACGCCTACGGCTGGGACCCCGCCACCCGGGTCACCGGCATCGGCGAGAACGCCATCCTCGGCGTCGAAGCCCCACTGTGGTCCGAGACGCTACGCACCCTCGACGACATCGAATACATGGCCTTCCCCCGCCTGCCCGCCATCGCCGAACTAGGCTGGTCCCCACCCGCCAGCCACGACTGGGAATCGTTCCGAACCCGACTGGGGGAGCAGGCACCCCGCTGGCGACTGCAACAGGTCAACTTCTACCCTTCCCCGCAGGTGCCCTGGCTCTGAGCCGCACCCACCCGACCCGCCGCTCGTGGGCACCGGCCGACCCGGCCGGTGCCCACGACTATCGGCCGAGGACCATCGCATGCACCTGGCGTTCGACCAATCAGCACACACCGGACCAGCACTGGTGTGCCTACCCATGTTCAGCATGAGCCGCGCCGCCACCGCCACCGCCTTCAGCCCCGCCCTCGCCGGCACGGGCCTACGAGAGATCTACCTCGACTTGCCCGGCCACGGCGACACCCCCGCACACTGCCCACCCACATCCCAGGCGGTGCTCGACACCGTCTGCGCCTGGCTCGACAACCACCTCGACACGCCAGCCCTCCTCGCCGGAGGCTCCTACGGCGCGTACCTGGCGGCCGGCATCGCCCGCCAACGCCCCGACCTCGTCCGCGGCCTCCTGCTCGTCTGCCCCGGCATCACCATGGCCCGCCACAGCCGGCACCTGCCCGACGAACCACCACTCGACCCACCACCAGGCTGGCTCGACGCCGCCCCGGCCGCCCTGCACGCACACCTCGACACCGCCCTGGGCCACCGCACCCCAGCCGTCGTCGCGACCGTGCTCACGGCACTGAACTCCGGCGGTCCCGGCGACGCGAGATTCCAACAACGGCTCCAGAACGGCCCCGACTACGCCCTACCCGACGAGAACACCCACGTCGTCTTCCCCGGCCCGGTCAGCGTGATCACCGGCCGACAGGACGGCATCGTCGGCTACACCGACCAGTTCCACGCCATGCGCCACTACCCCCGCGGCACCTACACCGTGATCGACGCGGCCGGCCACTACCTGCCGTACGAACAACCCACCCTGCTGCGATCGCTCACCCAGGACTGGCTACGCCGCACGGGCGTCAGCACACCTCGCTGACGACGTACCGCCCTCAGGTCATCGTGGGGGATAGGGGAGAGCCAGCTAGGCGCTCTCGTACCGGCTCAGGGCGTAGCGGGCAACCCGGTGCGGCACAGTTCAAGAGCGTCTCGCGCACCGCGCAGAGCTGCGATCACGTTGCGCGAGGGTCGTACGTGCACGTCAGGAAGATCGCGACCAGCCGATCTGTCGGTGAGCGGGTAGGCCAGTTGCTCACGTCCGAGCCGGAACTGGGCGTCGATGCCGGTGCGGTTACCGCGCGGGTCCTGGCGATGCCAGCCGCCCGCGAGGTAGACGGCAACGAGGCCGTGCAGGAAGGGCCTTCGCCCGTCGGTCAGCTGTTGGTAGCACAACCCGGCCGGAACGCCGCCGGCCCGGGCCACGGCCACCAGCAGGTGCGACTTGGCATAGCAGAGGCCGACGCCAGCGCTGAGCACCTCGCTGGCGGTGACGGTGATCCGCGGATCCTGGGCGTCCACGGAGTGCCGGATCCGGTCACGAACCCATGCGAAGGCGGCCCGCGTGAAGTCGACGTCGTCCGGATGCGCCGCGCGTAGTTCACCAGCCAACGCTCGCACTGCCCGATGGTCCACCTCGACGACCGTGTCACCGCCCAGGTACTGCGTCGGTTCGCCCGCGACCAGTTGCATAGCTGTCCCTTTCCCCGCCGCTTGTCGGATCGAGGCCGCTCCATCGCACCATGACCCATCGCGTACGGTGACGGCGCCATCTCACCGCAGCCCCGCTCTGCCTGTCACCCTCATTCCCGGACACCAACTAGCTCCTGTCTGCGTTCGTGACCGACTGATGGGTTGTTTTCGGCGTCACGGAGGGCTTGGGTGGTGACCCGGGAGGCGAACAGGAACGCGGCGAGCGTCAGGCCGAGGGCTGAGGCCAGGAAGGGGGCTCGGATCCCCAGGCCGCGTCCGAGCAAGCCGCCGGCGAGGGCTCCGAGGGGGACGACACCCAGGACGACCAGGCGGTAGGCGGCGGTGACCCGGCCGAGGAGTTCGTCGGGGACCGCCGTCTGGCGCAGCGTGCTGACGACGATCTGGTTCAGCGAGGCGGCAACGGCGGCACAGAACATGCCGGCCAGGGCGAGGATCGTGTGGTGACCCAGGCCGAGGATGGCGTAGCTGGCGGCCGGGACGAGGGCGGCGAGCCAGGTGGTGGGACCGCCACCGATGCGCGGCACGACGTGTTCGGCGAGCAGTGAGCCGGCGATCGCACCGGCGGCGGGAACGGCCACGAACAGGCCGTAGCGCGACAAGGGCAGGTCTTACGGGCCGGTGACCAGCAGGACCAGCAACCCGCCGGTGACCGAGCCGAAAAAGTTGATCGCCGCCGAGATGAACGCGACACGGCGCAGCAGCTCGTGCCGCCAGAAGTGGGCCCATCCGGAGCGGATGTCCTGACCGATGCTGGTCGGGGTCGAATGGCGGCGCTGCCGCTCCCCGCCGGTGGCGCGCAGCGCGGGCAGCAGCAGGGCGGCCAGGCCGGCGAGGGCGAACGAGGCCGCGCCGGTGTAGAAGGCCGCGGACGCGGCCAGCGCGAACAGCGCCGCCCCGGCCGGCGGCCCGATGAAGGTGTTGATGACGGACTGGGTCGCGAACAACCGGCCGTTGGCGCGTTCGAGCTGCTCGCGGGGTAGGAGGCGGGGCGGGATGGTCAGGGCGGCGTTGTCGACCAGCGTCTCGGCGCAACCGGCCAGGAACACGGCGGCGTAGAGCAGCGCGACGTGCCGCCACCCGTTCGTCAGGGCCACGGCGAGCAGCGCGAACCCGGCGGCGCGCAGCCAGTTGCCGGCGGTGAGGATCCGACGCCGGTCCATCCGGTCGGCGAGCGCGCCAGCGGGGAGGGTCGCGATCAGCCAGGGCAGGAACTGCACCACCGTCATGCCCGCCACCAGGAGCGGGTCACGGGTCAGCGTGGCGACGAGCAGTGGCGCCGCGGTCTGCAGCAGCCAGTAGCTGTCGACGTGCACAGCCGAGAGCCCTCAGAACCACAAGCAGGCAGGGCTCCGGGCGCGCAAGTTGCGGGAGGACGCTTCTCCCAGCGTTGTCAGTTAGCGGGCAAGGCGATGGTTTCCAGCCAGGCGCTCAGGCCGGGCACGACGGCGTGGAGGTCAGGGCCGTTGACCGTTGCGCTGGCGGCGGCACGAGCTTCGGGGGTTGCGTTGAACGCGATGGCGCAGCCGACCACACCGAACAGCGGCACATCCGATCGCCCGTCACCGATGGCCGCGCAATGCCGGAGTTCGACGCCCAACTCGGCGGCCACTCTGACGGCGAAATCGCGCTTGGCCTGCTCGTCGAACTGCTCGGCGACCTCGCCGCTGTAGCGGCCGTCGACGACCTGCAAGCGTGGTCCGCACGCTCGGTCGAAGCCGAAGCGGCTGCACAGGTAGGCGCCGACGAAGTCCCACGCCAGCGTGGCCAGCACAGGCACGAGCGAGTGAGCCCGGCACCACGAAACCGTCTCCGCTATGCCGTCCACCAGCGGCATCGACTCCAGAAACGCCTGGGCTTCAGCGGGCGTCCTGCTTGCCCACCCACGAGCCTCGAGCACGCAAGACTCGTCACTGCTCAAGGTGCCGGCTCCGTAGCCGGCTTGTATTTCTGCGATCTCCTTGGCCATTGCCGACGAGCTCGGCGAGGTGCTGGCCGCTGCTGGTCGGCGTCAGCGTTCCATCGACATCAAAGAACACCGCTCCACGGATCATGGATCGCGACGATACCCGTCAGGCGTGGGCTCCAGCACCGGCCCGTAGTGCGATTCGATAATGCACATTATGTAAAGTTAGGTGTTCTGGCGGCCCCCCGTCGTCGTCCGAGCGAGGTCAGTCGCGCGTCAGGCCGGGCGGACACGCGTCCTCGTCCGGGCCGACGAGGCGCAGGTTGACCAGCGGGTTACGCCGCAGCGCCGTGAGCACGGCGACGCTGGCGCCGATGTCGGTCCAGGTGTCGTCCCACAGGGCGGAGACGAGCCAGGACCGATCCGCGGGAAAGAACAGGTCGGGCAGTGACCCGTCGCCGCGTAGGTGACCGGTGCGCCAGGTCAGGGCCTGTTCCGGTCCGGCCTTGACCAACATGTATCGCCAGCCCCAGTAGAGGGACACCCGTGGCGCGTGCGGGAAGACGACATCGTGCGCGCCGGTGTCGAGGAAACCCAACCACCACGGCTGATCCGGCGTGCACGTCACCAGCTCGTCGATCACCGCGTGTTCGTGGGCGTCGATCCCGACCCCGTCAGGTGGGTGGAAGGTGCCGTACGCGTCGAACACCGGCGGGATCGCGGCGGTGACCGAGGAACCCTGCGTGGTACGCCCGGCGAGCCAGGCGACGTCGGTGGCTGTGCCGATCCGCCAGGTCCGACCGTCCTTGCCGACGTCCATGGGCTCCGTCCGGGGCGCCGGGTCCTCCGCGTCGCGGCCGACGTTGCTCGGCGTCGCGTGCGGGGCCCATCCGGGTTGGCATTCGACTCGCCACCGGTGCCCCGCGGAGCAGGCCAGATCCGTCGGACCGCCCACGTCCCGGTACACGGTGGGTGTGCCGGGACGACCGCAGGTGGGACAGGTGCCGGCGGGCGACGTCATGTCGCGCACGATACGGGCTCCCTCGCCGGTCAGCTTGGCCCTCTCCCCTCGCGCACCCGCTTCCCGGAAACCCGAAAATGCTGCATAATATCCCTTATGCATGACAAACAGGACGAATCGCTCGTAGTGCTGATCGAGGAGTTCCTGACCGCCCGCGCCACTCGCAAGCCCTCCCCCCACACGTTGGCGGCGTACCGGCGGGACTTGCTCGCGGTCGCGGCCCTGATCGCCGAGGATGCCACCACTCCCCTCCCCCTGCCTGCGCTGTCGATCATCGAGCTCTCCCCCCGGGTGATGCGGGCGGCCTTCGCCCGGTTCGCCGCTCCCCGGGCACCCGCGTCGGTGCACCGGGCCTGGTCCACCTGGAACAGTTTCTTCACGTTCCTGGTGGCCGACGGGATCGTGGCCGGTAACCCGATGCCGGCGGTCGGGCGACCCCGGGCGCTTCTCCCCCAGCCGAAGCCGCTGCGCGGCGCGGACACCCCCGAGGTGCTGCTCGCGTCCGCCGCGCGCAACGAGGGTCGGCAGCGCGATCCGTGGCCGGAGCGCGACGTCGCGGTGTTGGCGGTGGCGCTCTGCGCCGGGCTGCGCCTGTCGGAGTTGTTGGCGCTGCGGGTCGGCTCGCTGGGTGGCCGCTCTGGTGAGCGGCGGATCGAGGTGCTCGGGAAGGGCGGGCGGCCCCGGGTGGTGCCGATCGAGGCGGATCTGGACCGGGTGCTGAGGGACTACCTGGACAGTCGGGTGCGGCGCTTCGGTTCCCGGTCGGTACGCCCCGACTCGGCGTTGCTGGTGGATCGGCGGGGCGAGCCGTTGCGCCGTGGTGGGCTGCAGTACCTGGTGGAGTCGTGTTTTCGGCGGGCGGGCATCGGTGACCGGGTGCCGCGGGGGGCGCGGTTGCACGCGTTGCGGCACACGTTCGCGACGCGGCTGGCTGAGGATGGGGCGAGCGCGGCGGAGATCATGCGGTTGTTGGGGCACGCGTCGTTGGCGTCGTCGCAGACGTACATCGAGGTGACGGCCGGGCAGCAGCGCGACGCGGTGCGGGCGAATCGCACCAACCGGGCGCTGGCCGGCCTGGGGGCGGTGGGCCGGGTGCGGTGAGCGGGGTCAGTGGGCCCGCTGGTCGGTGTCGTCGGCGGTGGTGGGCAGTGGGCCGAGAACCGCGTTGATGATGTGGATGCGCGCGTTGGTGGCCTGGTAGTCGGCGCACACCGCGTCGGCGCGGTCGTCGAGACGGGCGGTGGGTCCGGTGCGGGTGAGGGTGACGGTGGCGCCGTCGAGGGTGGTGGCGGTGCCGGCGGTCACCAGGTCCTCGATGGAGTGGGCTCCGGCGATCAGGTGCGCCTTGAGCAGGGTGCGCAGCTGGTCGTGGTGGCGGGCCATCAGGTCGTCCCAGTTGTCCTCGGAGAACTTCGCGGCGAAGGCGTCGTCGGAGGGCGCGAGGATGGTGACGCCGGTGTCGGTGGGCAGGTCGGTGAGGGCGCCGCTGGTGCGCAGGGCCGCCTCGAACGTGGTGAGGGTGGGGATCCACCGTAGTGCCTGGTCGACGGGTTGGCTGGCGAGGAAGGTCGGGTTTCCGGGGTCGGTGCCGGTGGGCAGGGCGGCGCAGAGTGGTCCGGTGACCTGGGGTGCGCCGGTGTTGGCCGGTGGTGTGGTGTCCGTGGTGGCGGTGCAGGCGGTGGTGGCCAGTAGGAGGGCCACTGCGAGCAGGCGCGGGGTGTGGGACCGGGGGCGGGTGGGGTGCGGCACGACGGTCTCCACAGGGGTCGGGGGTGGGGTGGGGCGCCGGCGGTACGGGGCTGGTGCCCGTACCGCCGGCGCGACTAGCTGACGGTCACAGTGCCGCGCACTGGTTGGCGCGCGGGCCGTTGACGGTGTTGGTGACGCCGAGGTTGGTCGGGGCGGTGCTGTTCGCGGTGCAGTTGAGCGGGCCACGAATGGTGTTGCCGGCCAGCAGGGGTGCGTCGGTGCCGGTGGTGTTGCCGGTCAGGTTGGCCGGGCCGGCGATCGTGACGTCGATGATGGAGATCGCGTCGGTGGTGTTGGTGATCTGGACCGGGCCGTTGATGGTGCTGTCGGCGATGAGGACGCCGGCGGCGCGGGTGGCGTTGACCGGCCCGCTGATGGTGGTTCCGGTCGCGACGAGTGCCGCGCCGGCCCGGACGGTGACCGGGCCGCTGATGGTGGCGTCGGCGGCGCAGGTGAAGCCGGTGACGGCCAGTGGTCCGTTGTGTCGGCCGGTGAGGGTCGGGTAGACGCGTTCGCCGTCGGTCAGCTTCTCCACGCCCTTGGTGTCGAGCAGGAGCGGGATGAGGCCGCGTTCGGGCTGGTTGAGGGGTACGTAGTAGCCGTCGCTGGTCTTGATGACCTTCCAGCCGTGTGCGGCGATGCGCTGCGCCACGGTGGTGCCGACTCCGCCTGGTCCGTCGGTGCGTGCGCCGTTGTACTGCTCGTCGGTGAGCTTGTAGGCGCAGGGGGCGTTGTCGAGGATGAGGTCGGCCGGCGGTGCGTCCAGCGGCGGGGTGCTGTCGCCGGGGTGCGGGGCGGGGTGGGCGGGGATCGGTCGGGAGCCGCGGAAGACCAGGCGGCCGGTGTTGGCGGCCTGGATTTCGATGGACTCGGCGCGGGAGGTGAGGATGTCGCCGCGGTCGGCGCGGTGGTAGTCGAGGAACTGGTGGAAGGTCCACAGGGCCGAGTAGGTCTTGCGGCGTCGGTTGTTGGCGGTGTTGCCCTCGTCGGGTCGGGTCTGTCCGCCGGAGCTGCGCAGTTCGAGCAGGGAGTTGGCGACGTTCTTGAGGCCGAGGGTGTTGCGCAGGATGGTTTCCTCGCTGAGGCCGACGTTGCCGCCGCCTTCGCAGCCGTACGGGCAGGCCCACCAGCCGGCTTCGGCGCCCTTGGTGTACATGTGGTTTTCGATCATGTCCTGGGACTGGTCGAAGATGGGTTGGGCGACGTTCTGGTGGCGGGGCGGGAGCATGGGCAGGTCGCCGGCGCGGGAGTTGCCGTACTCGTGGCCGTCGTAGCCGGCGACGGGTCGGTAGTCGCGGACCATCTTGATGTACGCGGCGGTCTCCGGCTGGCGGATCAGTGAGTAGTCGCGGTTGAGGTCCTGGCCGGTGGAGTTGCCGCGGGTGTTGTTGGCGCGGCCGTCCCCGTTGATGGTGGGGACGATCAGGACGGTGGTGTGGCTGAGCAGGTCGGTGATGCGGGGGTCGGTGCTGAAGGCGAGTTGCCGGGCCATGATGAGGCAGGCTTCGCGGTCGCCCGGTTCGTTGCCGTGCACGTTGCAGTTGATGGCCACGGGAGCGGTGGCGGCGACGGCCTCGGGGGTGGCGGCCGGGGTGGGGTAACCGATGACCATCATGTTGATGGGTCGGTTCTGGACGGTGCGGCCGAGTTCGACGACGCGGACGCGGTCGCTGAGGGCGTCGATGGCGGCGGTGTAGGCGTACTCGTCGGTGTCGCTGGTGTACTGCGCGGCGTGGGCGGTTTCCCACTGGGTGCGCAGTTGCTCGCCGGGGGTGCCCGGGTTGCCCCAGGGTGTGGTGGTGGTGGCGACGACCGGGTCGGAGTAGGGCTGTTCGGTGGTGCCGGCGCGGGCGCGTACTCGCCATTGGAAGGTGTCGCCGGGGTTGAATCCGGCGTCGGCGAAGGTGGGTGCCTGTTGGTTGATCTGGCGGTTGGGGCGCCAGATGCCGACGATGGTGGGTGCGCCGGTGGGGGTGCCGTTGGTGTCGACGGCGGTGCGTTCGATCTGGTAGTCGGTGGCACCGTCGACGGGTTGCCAGGCGAGGGTGGCGTACCCGTCGCCTTGGCGGATGGTGAGGTTGGCGACCTGGGTGGGGTCTGCCGCGCTCTGGGCGTTGGCGGGGGTTGGTGCGGTGGTGAGGGTGACGGCGAGTAGGGCGGACACGGCGATGAGGGTGGATCGTTGGCGTCTCATGTGGCCTCCGACTAGTTGATCGTGGCGCGTGTCGCCCCAGCATGATCGTCGGAGTTGGTCGATGCAATGATCTTGAGGGAATCTTGCGGCTCGGTGCCGGTCAGGGTTCGATGAGGCCGGCGCGGATGGCGTACCGGGTGAGGTCGAGTCGGTCTCGCAGGCCCAGCTTCTGCAGCAGGTTGCTGCGGTGCCGCTCGACGGTCTTGATGCTGATGAACAGCAGTTCGGCGATCTCCTTGGAGGAGTGTCCCTCGGCGACGAGTTTGAGGATCTCCTCCTCGCGGCCGGTGATGGCGCGTTCGGGTACCGGTTCGCCGTTGCGGACGCGGTCGAGGTAGTTGCGGATCAGCGCGGTGACGGCGCCGGGGTAGAGGAACGGTTCGTCGCGCATGGCGGCGCGGCATGCCTCGACGAGGTCGCGGTCGGCGACGGATTTGAGGACGTAGCCGTTGGCGCCGGCGCGCAGGCCTTCGAAGAAGAACTGTTCGTTGTCGTACATGGTCAGGATCAGGACCCGCAGGCCTGGTTGTTGTCTGATGAGTTCGCGGGTGGCCTGCAGGCCGGTGAGTCGGGGCATCGCGATGTCGAGGATGGCCAGGTCCGGTTGGTGCAGGCGGGCCTGTTCGAGGGCTTCGGCGCCGTCGCTGGCCTCGGCGACGACGGTCAGGTCGGGTTCGCCGTCGAGGATGAGACGCACGCCGCGGCGTACCAGCGCGTGGTCGTCGGCGAGCAGGATGCGGATGGGTGCGCTCATGCCAGGCCTGCCGGGTCGGGTACGTCGAGGGTGACTTCGGTGCCGCCGTCAGGGCCGGGGTCGATGGTGAGGTGGGCGCCGATGAGCAGTGCCCGTTCGCGCATGCCGCGGATGCCGGCGCCTTCCGGCTGGCCGTCGATGCCGCGACCGTTGTCGCGGATGCGCAGCCGTACGCCGTCGCGGTGTGGGATGAGGGTGATGTCGACGCGGCTGGCGGCGGCGTGCCGGGCGACGTTCGTGAGGCCTTCCTGGGCGACGCGGTAGAGCACCAATTCGACTTCCTCGGTGAGTGCGGGCAGATCGGGTGCGAAGTCCCGGCGGACCTGGAGACCGCTGTGGTGGGAGATCTCGGCGAACAGTGAGCGCAGGGCGGCGATCAGGCCGAGTTCTTCCAGGACGCCGGGTCGCAGGCGGCGGGCGATGCGGCGGATTTCGTCGAGGCTGTCGCGGGTGGTCTCCTGCACCTGGTGCAGTTCGGCGCGTAGGTCGGGTGGGGCGTTGTCGGCGACGCGGCTGATCTGTAGGAGGACGGCGGTCAGGGTTTGGCCGATCTCGTCGTGCAGTTCCTGGGCGATGCGCCGGCGCTCGTTCTCCTGGGCGGACAGCGCCCGGGCGTTGCTGGCGGCGCGGTCGGCTTCGAGTCGGTCGAGCATGGCGTTGAACGTGCTGATCAGGGCGGCGATGCCGGCGTGCCCGGTGACCGCGGGGCGGGGCCCGGGGCGGAGCAGGTCGATGGTGGTCATCGCCCGGGTGAGGCGTTGCAGCGGTGCCAGGCCGACGCGCAGCAGGAGCGCGTTCGCGACGAGCATGACGGCCAGTCCGCCGCTGAGGATGAGCGCTTCGGTGAGGACGAACGGTGTCGACACTGTCACGGGGCCCAGCAGGACCAGGACGGTCGCCGCGGTGAGGACCGCGGCATTGATCAGGAAGATCCGCCAGAACAGCGACACCGTGCCCGTCCTCCCTCGGTGTGTCTCGGCCCCTTCATGGTCGCCGGGCGCGGCTTCCCGGGGATGTCGACGCTCCGGTACCTCAGGATCTCGTCGGCGTCGCGTGGGTGTCTATGGGGGCTGGCTCTCATGTTGTGCGGTGGTCAGCGCCGTGGAATGAGTGTTGGCCCCGATGTCAGGAGCACCCCTGGTTGGCGACGGTTGAGGAGCAGACGACACGGGGGCCTTCGGGGCTCGCGGAGAGGGGGGCGGTGGATGACCACGGCGGGCTGGTTGGCGGTGGCGGTGTTCGCGGTCGTGTACGCGCTGATCGCTACGGACCGGGTGGACCGGGTCGCCGCGTCGGTGGGTGGCGCGGTGCTGATGCTCGCGGTGGGGTTGACCGGTACGCAGGAGGCGTTCTTCTCCACGGACACGGGCATCGACTGGCGGGTCATTGTCCTGCTCATCGGGATGATGATCATCGTGTCGGTGCTGGGTCGCACCGGCGTTTTCGAGTATCTGGCGATCTGGGCGGCGAAACGGGCTCGGGGGCGACCTTACCGGCTCATGGTGATCCTGGTGCTGATCACCGCGACGGCGTCGGCGCTGTTGGACAACGTCACAACGGTCCTGCTCGTCGCCCCGGTGACGATCTCCGTGTGTCGGCAGCTCGGCGCGCCCGTGGTGCCGTTCTTGCTGGCGGAGGTGTTCGCGGCGAACCTCGGCGGGACGGCGACGTTGATCGGTGACCCTCCCAACATCATCATCGCCGCTCGGGCGGGGCTGTCGTTCAACTCGTTCCTGGTGCATCTGGCGCCGCTGGTCGTCGTGCTGCTGGGTGTGCTGTTGCTGTTCTGCCGGGTGCTCTTCCGGTCGGCGTTGACGTACCACCCGGAACGGGTCGGGCCGGTGCTGGCGATGCGGGAACGCGACGCGATCCGGGAACCGCGCCTGCTGCTGGTCAGCGGCATCGTCCTGGTCTTCGTCCTCGCCGGGTTCGGCCTGCACACCGTCGTGCACCTGGAACCGGCGGTGATCGCCCTGACCGGCGGTGTCGTCCTGCTGGGGGTGTCACGGCTGGAGACGGGCAGTGTGATGCGCGACGTGGAGTGGCCCACCCTGGCGTTCTTCGCCGGCCTGTTCGTCATGGTCGGCGCGCTGGTCGACACCGGTGTGATCCAGGTGGTGGGCACCTTGGCGACCGACGCGGTCGGCGACAACCTGCTCGGCGCGTCGTTGACCCTGATCGGTGGCGGGGCGCTCATGTCGGCGTTGGTCGACAACATCCCGTCGGTGACCGCCATCAGCCCGATCATCGATCAGCTCGTCGCGGCGAACGGCGGCATGGAACAGGCCGGCATGCTGTGGTGGTCCCTCGCGCTCGGCGCGGGGCTCGGCAGCAACGCCACCGTGGTCGCCGCCGCCTCGAACGTGGTGATGGTGGGCCTGGCGCAACGGGCCGGGTACCCGATCTCGTTCTGGCGGTTCACCCGCGACGGCCTGCTACTGACCATCGTCACCGTGGCGCTGGCCGGCGTCTACGTGTGGCTGCGCTACTTCGTCCTCGGCGGTGCGCCGTGACGTTGCCGTCGCTGTACCTGCTGCTGGCGGCCGGGACGCTGGTCGCGTTGGTCAGCGTGGGCGCGGCGAAGATCGCCGCGAAGGCCGGGATGCCGGTGCTGCTGGCGTACCTGGGCGTCGGGTTGCTGCTCGGCGAGGGTGGGCTCGGGCTACCGTTCGACGACGCCGCGTTGGCGCAGGCGCTCGGGTTGGCCGCCCTCGCGGTGATCCTCGTCGAGGGTGGTCTGACCACGCGGATCAGCGACGTGCGGCGGGCGTTGCGCCCGGCCGGCGCGCTGGCCACCCTCGGTGTGTTCATCAGCGTCGCCGTCACCGCCACCGCCGCGCACTACCTGCTCGGCCTGCACTGGCAGCTGGCGCTGCTGCTCGGCGCGATCGTCTCGTCGACCGACGCGGCCGCCGTCTTCTCGGTGCTGCGCGCCGTGCCGCTGCCCCGGCGGCTGAGCAACCTGCTGGAGGCGGAGTCGGGGCTCAACGACGCGCCCACGTTCATCCTGGTGCTGGCGTTCAGCGCGACCAGTCTGACCACGCTGTCGCCGGGCGGGATGCTCGCCCAGATGAGCTACCAACTGGTGGTCGGCGCGCTCGCCGGCGTCGGGGTGGGCGTGGCGGCGGTGTGGCTGCTGCGCCGGCTGACCCTGCCCACCTCGGGGCTGTATCCGATCGCCACGTTCGCGTGCGGGGTGCTCGCGTTCGCCGGCGCCGGCCTGGTCCAGGCCAGCGGGTTCATCGCCGCCTACCTGGCGGGTCTGGTGCTCGGCAACGCCGGCCTGCCACACCGGCGGGCCACCGAGTCGCTGGCCGAGGGGCTCGGCTGGATCGCGCAGATCGGCCTGTTCGTCATGCTGGGTCTGCTGGTCTCGCCGGCCGACCTGCCGGCGGCGATCGTGCCGGCGTTGGTGGTCGGCGCGGCCCTGCTGCTCGTCGCCCGGCCCGTGTCGGTGCTGCTGACCCTGTTGCCGTTCCGCATCCCGCTGCGTGAGCAGGTGTTCCTGTCCTGGGCGGGGTTGCGCGGGGCGGTGCCCATCGTGCTGGCCACGGTGCCGGTGGTGGCCGGCACCCCGGGCAGCCTGGTCGTGTTCAACATCGTCTTCGTGCTCGTCGTGGTGTTCACCGCCATCCAGGCGCCGTCGCTGCCGTGGCTCGCCCGCACACTCGGGCTGGTCCCGCACCGCGTCGGCCCGGACCTGCAGGTGGAGATCGCCCCGCTGGACAACATCGACGCCGACCTCATCAATGTCACCATCACCGAGGGCTCCAAGCTGCACGGCACGTACCTGGACGAGTTGCGGCTGCCGTACCCCACGGTGGCCCCGCTGGTGCTCCGCGACGGTGTCGCGTTCGTCCCGGCGGCGGACACCCGGCTGCGCACCGGCGACGACCTGCTCGTGCTCACCACCCCGGCGGTGCGTGAGGCCACCGAACGTCGACTGCGGGCGGTCAGCCGCGCCGGGCGGCTGGCGCACTGGCACGGCGAGTACGGCGACCCCGAACGGGTCGCGGAATCACCAAGGAGGAGTCCGGCATGGAAATCGAACGCATCACCCTGCCCAGCGTCGGCGTCTCGTACTCGTTCGTCACCGGCGACGGCACCCGACTCGGCGTGATCTGCCACCCCAACGGGGCCCGCGACATCGCCCTGTACGACCGCGACGACCCGGCCGACACGCGCGCGGCGGTGGCGCTGTCGCCGCTGGAGGCCCACCACCTCGTCAGCCTGCTCGACGCGACCCCGGTCGTCGACCTGATGGCGGACAGTGACGCGGACCTGGCCGCGGTGACGGTCGCCCAGGTGCCCATTCCCGCGGGCGGCGACTTCGACGGTCGACCCCTGCGGAGCCTGCGCAGCGACGCCGCCGTCGTCGCGATCGTGCGCGACGGGCACCTCACCCTCAACCCCGACGGCGGGTGGACCCTGCGCTACGGCGACACGCTGATCGCCGTGGGCACCCGCGACGCGATCGACCACCTGGCGCACGTCGTCGCCGGCTACGTCACCGGCGGCATGACACCACGAAAGGCGTGACGGCGGCCCATGCTCAGCTGCCGGTGGCCTCAGCCGAGGTCGACCAGCAGGGGCCGGTGGTCGGAGATGGTGGACGGCGGGGCGGTGACGGCGCGTACCGGTGGGAGGTGGTAGAGGGCGTGCCGGTCGGCGAGGATGTGGTCGAGTTGGACCCGGGGCTGCCCGGACGGGTAGGTGGGACGTCGGCCCAGCGGGTGCCAGCCGGAGATGAGCCGGGCCGCGCCGGCGGGCAGGTTGAGGTCGCCGAGCAGGACGCGGGGGGCCGGTAGCGCGCGCAGGGCGCGGACGGTCTGGCGCAGTTGGCGGGCGTTCCAGCCCGGCACGAACGACAGGTGCGTCGCGGCGACGGTGAGAGGGCCGTGCGGGGTGTCCAGGACGGCGGCGAGGACCACCCGGGGTTCGTCGTGCAGCAGGACGAGCCCCCCGCGAGGGCCGGGCACGTAGACCGGGGAACGCACGGGCGCCGGTTTGAGCCGGGTGACCTGCCAGCTGCGGACGGGGTGTCGGCTGATCAGGCCGACGCCGTAACAGGGTTCGCCGTGGCCGTCGTCGTCGTGGCGTAGCGGGCGGAACTGTTCGCCGGGAGTGCCGACGACGGCGGCGGCGAAGCGGTGATGCGGTGCGTCCAGGGCGCGGGCGGCGATGGCGGTGAGGTCGAGGTTGCCGCTGCGGTGTTGGTCGCGGTCGACCTCCTGCAGGGCGAGCACGTCGGCGTCGAGGGCGCCGATGGCGGCGGCGAGTCGGTCGGAGTCGACGAGCCCGTCGGTGAGGGACCGTCCGTGCAGCAGGTTGAAGGTGGCCAGGCGCACTCCTGCACCTTACGTCCCCGTGGCAGGGTTGCCGGGTGGTGAAGGTGCTGCTGTGCTCGATGCTGGTGTTCGTGGCGGTCGGAGCGTTGGGGGTGTGGTTGCGCCGTACGCGCGGTCGGTGAGGTGAGGCTGACCACTTCGGGCCTGGTCGGCGCCGCCCCGGTGCGCAGAATTGCCACCCATGGACCCCGTATCGCTGACTACCCTGCTGGCCGCCGCGACGATGGCCGGGTGGGTCGACGCCGTGGTCGGTGGTGGCGGGTTGTTGCTGCTGCCGGCGTTGCTGGTGGCCGCCCCGGGGTTGCCGGTGGCCACCGCGCTGGGCACGAACAAACTGGCCGCGATCTTCGGTACGGCCACGGCGGCGGCGACGTACACCCGCAGGACCAAGCTGGACTGGCGGGTGGCGGGGCCGGCGGCGGGGTTGGCGGTGCTCAGCGCGGGTGTGGGTGCGGCGTTGGCCGGGTCGGTGCCGGCGTCGGCGTACCGGCCGGTCGTGTTGGTGGTCCTGGTGGCGGTGGCGGTGTTCGTGCTGCTGCGGCCCCGACTGGGGGTGGTGGCGCAGTCGCAGCGGCGCACCCCGGCGCGGGTGGCGGTGGTGATCGCGGTGGCCGGGGTGGGCATCGCCCTGTACGACGGGTTGATCGGGCCGGGCACCGGCACGTTCCTGGTGTTGGCGTTCACCGCGCTGATCGGGGCGGACTTCGTGCACGGCTCAGCGATGGCGAAGATCGTCAACGCGGGAACGAACCTGGGTGCGCTGGTGGTGTTCGGGGTGACCGGGCACGTGTGGTGGCTGCTGGGCGCGGCGATGGCGGTGTGCAACATCGCCGGCGCGGTGCTGGGCGCGCGGATGGCATTGCGGCGCGGCTCGGGGTTCGTGCGGGTGGTGCTGCTGGTCGTCGTGCTGGCGTTGGTGGCGAAGCTGGGTTACGACCAGTGGATGGCCCGCTGATGGCGGTGCGGGCGGAGCACGACCGGGCGGTCCTGGCGCGGTTGCTGGGCCGCGATCCGGTGCTGCACGCCTACCAGTTGGGTGACCTGGACGACTTCTTCTGGCCCTACACGTCGTGGTTCCGTCGCGGTGAGCAGGTCGCGTTGCTGTACCACGGGGTGGATCCGCCGACGTTGCTGGCGTTCGCCACAGCGGCGGACACCGCGGCGCTGCGGGTGTTGCTGACGCAGGTGGCGCCGCTGCTGCCCGCCCGGCTGTACGCACACCTCTCCCCCGGGCTGACCGACGCCCTGGCGGGAACGTTCCGGATTGACGCCGGTGGCCGGCACCACCGGATGGCGTTGACGGATCCGGCCCGGCTGGCGGCGGTGACGCCGGCGGGTGTGCCGCTCACCGCGGCGGACCTGCCGTCGCTGCGGGAGTTGTACGCGCACGCGTACCCGGGTAACTGGTTCGACGAGCGGATGCTCGACACCGGGCAGTACCTGGGGGTCCGCGAGGGCGGTGAGCTGGTCGCGGTGGCCGGGGTGCACGTGTTCTCACCGGCGTACAAGGTGGCGGCTCTGGGCAATGTCACGACACATCCGAGCTGGCGGGGGCGGGGGTTGGGCGCGGCGGTGGTGGCGGCGTTGTGCGCGCGTCTGCGGGAGAGCGTCACGCACGTGACGTTGAACGTGAAGGCGGACAACGCGACGGCGGTACGCCTGTACGAGCGGGTGGGGTTCACCCGGTTCGCCGACTACGACGAGTGGACGTTGACCGCGCTGGCGGGCTAGGGCCTGTTTCGGCTGGGTGAGTCGAAGCGCCCGGCGCGGATCTCGCGCAGGGCCCGGCGGCGGGTGTCGCCGCGCAGGGTGTCGACGTAGAGCTGCCCGCGCAGGTGGTCGGTCTCGTGTTGCAGGGCGCGGGCCAGGAACCCGCTGCCGGCGACGGTCAGCGGCTCGCCGTGCTGGTCGACGCCGTGGGCGGTGGCGTGCAGGGCCCGCACGGTCGGGAAGTACAGCCCGGGGATGGACAGGCAGCCCTCCTCGTCGTCCTGGAGCTCCTCGGACAACTCCAGGGTGGGGTTGATGAGGTGGCCGCGGTGCCCGTCGGCGTCGTAGACGAACACCTGGGCGCTGACGCCGATCTGCGGTGCGGCGACGCCGGCGCGGCCGGGGGCGCCGAGCAGGGTGTCCATCAGGTCGGTGACGAGGGCGCGCAGCTCGGCGTCGAACGTGGTGACCGGCTCGCACGGGGTACGCAGGACGGGGTCGCCGATGATCCGGATGGGCCGCATTGTCATGCCGACAAGATTATCCGGCGGCGCGACCGGCGTGGACGGGCACCTTTGACGCCGTGTCGATGGCTGGCCGGCCGCCTCGAACTGGTCGAGGCGGCCCACCGCCACGGCCTGAGCGGGTGTTTCCCGCTCAGGCGCCGGCGCCACCGTCGACCGGCACGATCGCGCCGTTCACGATCGACGCGCGATCGCTGAGGAGCCACCCGGCCACCTCGGCGACCTCCCGAGGCGAGGCCATCCGGTTGAGCGGGCTGAGCGCCCGGATGCGCTCGGTCACACCGGACGACGCCGCCTCCCATGTGTCGATCATCTCCGTCGCGGTGCCACCGGGCGTGATGCCGTTCACGCGGATCCCCTGTCGCCCCCAGGTCACGGCGGCAGTCTCGGTGATGCTGTTGAGCGCGCGCTTCATCGCGCCGTACGCCGGCAGTTCCGGGTTCGCGCGGCGACTGCCGATGCTCGAGTTGTTGACGATCGCCCCGCCACCACCTCGGCGCATGAGAGCGGCCTCAAGGTTCATCGCATACCACTGCGCCCGGAAGTTCACAGCGAACTGCTCTTCAATGTCGTCGTCGCTCGTCGTGTCGAGCGGGCCGGGCTGCTGGATTGCGGCGCCGTTGTTGAACGCGCCGTCGAGCCGTCCGTGCAGCGCCTCGATGCGGTCGACCGCGTCGCGGATGCTCGCCCGGTCGGCGAGGTCGACCGTCACGGCGTCCGCGACGCCCCCATCCGCGCGGATGGCGGCGACGATCCGCTGAAGCGCGTCGGCGCTGCGGGAGGCGAGCACGACCGCCGCGCCTTCGCGTGCGAAGAGCTGGGCGGCGGCCGCCCCGATGCCGCGGCTGGCGCCGGTGATGAACACGACCTTGCCGGTGAGCAGGCCGATGGGTGTGATGTCGGTGTTGTTCGCCATGAGGTGATCCTGGGTCGATTTCCAGGTCGGATGCAGGCACTGTCCGTACCAGGATCCGCCGCCGCGCGGGGTGCAGAATTGCCGTATGGACAAGCAGGACCTCGGCGCGTTCCTACGGAGCTGTCGCGAGCGGCTCCGGCCGCAGGACGTCGGCCTGCCCTCGGGCCCGCGACGCCGGACACCGGGTCTTCGCCGTGAGGAGGTGGCGGTCCTCGCGCACATCTCCACGGAGTACTACGTGCGGCTCGAGCAGGGCAGGGCGCCGCGGCCGTCGAGCGAGGTCCTCGCCGGGATCGCCAGCGCCCTGCGGCTCACCGACACCGAGTCCGATCATCTGCACGTCCTCGCGGGGACCGCACCGAGCCGTACGGGGGTGCATCGGCGCGACGTCCGCCCGAGCATCCTCACGCTCCTCGATCGGCTGCCGCAGACGGCCGCCTTCGTGACGTCCGCCGCTTTCGAGGTGCTGGCCTGGAACGATCTCGCTGCCGCGCTGATGGAGGACTTCGCCCCGCTGACCCCGCAGGAGCGCAATCTCGCCCGCCGGGCGTTTTTCGGGTCGCCGCGCGCGGACGTGGCACTGTACGGGGTCTCCGACGCTGCGGAGTTCCGGCACCACGTCGTCACCGGGCTCCGATCCACCGTCGCCCGCTACCCGTCCGACCCCGCGGTGACCGAACTCATCGCCGAACTCCGCGCGGGCAGCGCCGATTTCGCCCGGCTCTGGGAGCGGCACGACGTGCGGGGCGCGTCGATGCTCACCAAGACCTTCCGTCACCCGGTCGTCGGGGAGATCACCGTCGACTGCGACAGGCTCACCCTCGCCGACCGCGACCAGCACCTCGTGCTCTACAGCGCGCCGCCGGGATCGCGCGACGCCGAGGCCCTGGCCTTTCTGAATGCGGTCGGGGCCGGGTACGGGGTGCGGTGACACCAGCCGGACAGCGCGGTGTGAGTCAGCCGTCGGCGAGGGTGGCCCGGATCGGGCGGCTCTTGGCGGCCGCCTCGGCAACCTCCGCCTGCGGGTCGCTGCCCCAGGTGATCCCGCCACCGGCCCACACGTGTAGCCGCTCACCATCGGCGGCGGCGGTGCGGATGGTGAGGCCCAGGTCGATGCGGCCGGGGGCGACCCAGCCGAGCGCGCCCATGCCGGCGCCGCGTCCGACGGGTTCGAGGGCGGCGATCTGGTCCAGGGCGGCGCGTTTCGGCGCGCCGGTGACCGAGCCGCCGGGGCAGACCGCGCGCAGCAGGTCGGCCAGACCCAGCCCGTCGGCGACGGCCGCGGAGATCGTCGACTCGGCCTGCCACAGGTCACACCAGCGGCGTACCGCGAAGAGCTCGTCGACGCGCACGGTGCCGGTGCGGGCGACGCGGGCCAGGTCGTTGCGTTCCAGGTCGACGATCATCACGTGCTCGGCGCGTTCCTTCGCGCTGGCGCGCAGCTCCCGCTCGCCGGCTGTGGTGGCCGGGCGGGTGCCCTTGATGGGTCGGGTGACGAGGCGGCCGTCGGTGAGTTCGATCAGCGTCTCCGGGGAGGCGCAGCCGATCGCCCAGCCCGCGCCGGTGAGCGTGCCGCCGTAGCGGGCGCCCGGCAGCGCGCCGAGTCGCCCCAGGGCCGGCAGCGGATCACCGGTGTAGGGGGCGGCGGCGTGCCCGACGACGTTGACCTGGTAGACGTCGCCGCGGCCGATGGCCTGGCGGACCGCTTCGACCGCTGCCGCGTGCTGCCCCGGGGTCCAGCTCTCCTGCCAGTCACCGAGCCGCCAGGGGCCGACGCCCCGCAGTGGTGGTGGTGGTGTTTCGGCGTGGCCGTACACCACCACGGCGACCTCCGGCAGCGCCGGTGCCGGGTTCGGTGGGCCGGCTGGCGCGCCGGCGAGCAGTGCGCCCGCGGCCGCTGAGACGTACAGGGCTGCGCCGCAGGGACCGCCCTGGTCGTGGTTGGGCGCGGGACGTGCCAGGTCGTCCAGCGGCAGGCCGTGGGCGGCGAGGAACTCCTCGACGAGCATGGCGGGATCGCCGCCGTCGGCGCGGCGCCACTGCAGGCGGGCGTGTTCGACGAGCGCGCCCCGGCACGCGGGTGGCGCTGCGGGCGCATCGACCAACACCTGTGGGAGCGTTTCCACGCCGTATGGTCCGACCTTCCTCATCCGTTCAGTGGATTTCTCGCGCACCAGGCGGGCACCTGCTCGATGCTGGACACTTTCGCTTGGTACTGTGCGTCACTGGTCATGTGAACCATGACACAGTGCCCCCACAGTCCGGAGAACCCGATGTGCCAGCACCAACCGACCTGTCCCTCCGCTGAAGCTACCGACCGGGAAGCCGCGCGGGTCCTCGCCTGCTTCCGTGAGCAGGGCTGGAGCCTGCTCTGCAACGGTGTCATCGTCTTCGAGGACACCGGCGAGTTGCTTCCCGACGGCAGCAGCATCGCACCGCACCGCGGCCCCGCCCGCCACGCCCTCGTGGCCTGATCGACCACTCAGAGTCACCGAATAGCCGCCGTCGACCCAGGCTAGTCCCCCGGTAAGGGACGTCCCCGCCCAGGTCGCAGCGGCTGCCGGGGCGGCCATACCGCCCGCCCCGGCGCGCCGACGTCAGTCGTCGGTTGTCAGTCTTCGAACGCCTCCGGCGACGGGCACGAGCAGACCAGGTTCCGGTCACCGTACGCGCCGTCGATGCGCCGCACCGGCGGCCAGTACTTCCCGGCCCGGTCCACCCCGGCCGGGTACGCGCCCACCGACCGCGGGTACGCGTGCGACCACTCGTCACCGCTGACCATCGCCGCGGTGTGCGGCGCGTTGGTCAGCGGGTTGTCCCCCGCCGGCCACTGCCCCGACGCTACCTGCTCGATCTCCGCGCGGATCGCGATCATCGCGTCGCAGAACCGGTCCAGCTCGGCCAGGTCCTCGCTCTCGGTCGGCTCCACCATCAGCGTCCCCGCCACCGGGAACGACATGGTGGGCGCGTGGAAGCCGTAGTCGATCAGCCGCTTCGCCACGTCGTCGACGCTCACCCCGGTCGCCTTCGTCAACGGCCGCAGGTCGAGGATGCACTCGTGCGCCACCAGGCCCTTGTTGCCGGCGTACAGCACCGGGAAGTGTCCCCGCAGCCGCGCCGCCACGTAGTTCGCGGCGAGGACCGCGACCCCGGTCGCCCGGGCCAGCCCCTCGGCGCCCATCATCCGCAGGTACGCCCACGGGATCGGCAGGATGCCCGCCGACCCGTACTTCGCCGCCGAGATCGCCGGCGTGGAGTCCACGTGCGCGCCCAGCGGGTCGCCGGGCAGGAACGGCGCCAGGTGCGCGCGGACCGCGACCGGGCCCACACCGGGGCCACCGCCGCCGTGCGGGATGCAGAACGTCTTGTGCAGGTTCAGGTGCGACACGTCCGCGCCGAACTTGCCGGGCTTGGCGAACCCGACCAGGGCGTTGAGGTTCGCCCCGTCGACGTACACCTGCCCGCCGGCGTCGTGGACCTTCGCGCACAGCGACGCGATGCCCGTCTCGTACACGCCGTGCGTCGACGGGTACGTCACCATGATCGCGGCGAGCGCGTCCCGGTGCTTGTCGATCTTCGCGTCCAGGTCGACGAGGTCGACGTTGCCGTCGGCGTCGCAGGCCACCACCACGACCCGCATACCGGCCATCACCGCCGACGCCGCGTTCGTGCCGTGCGCCGACGACGGGATCAGGCACACGTCGCGGTGCGTCTCACCGCGCGACGCGTGGTACGCGCGGATCGCCAGCAACCCGGCCAGCTCACCCTGCGAACCGGCGTTGGGCTGCACGCTCACCGCGTCGTAGCCGGTCACCTCGGCCAGCCACGACTCCAGCTGACCGATCATCTCCCGGTACCCGACGGTCTGCGAGTCCGGCGCGAACGGGTGGATGTTCGCGAACTCCGCCCAGCTGACCGGCTCCATCTCGGTGGTCGCGTTCAGCTTCATCGTGCACGACCCCAGCGGGATCATGCCCCGGTCCAGGGCGTAGTCGAAGTCCGACAGGCGCCGCAGGTAGCGCAGCATCGCCGTCTCCGAGTGGTGGCTGCGGAACACCGGGTGGGTGAGGAAGTCACTGCCGCGGGTCAACGCCGCCGGCAGGGCCGCGTCGACGGGCCCGTCGACGGCGGGCACACCGAACGCCGCCCACACCTCCTGCAGGTGCGCCTCGGTCGTCGTCTCGTCGCAGGACATCCCGACCTGGTCGGCGTCGACCAGCCGCAGGTTGACGCCCCGCTGCGCGGCCGCCTCGACGACCCGCGCCGCCTGACCCGGCACCCGGGCGGTGACGGTGTCGAAGAACGCGACGTCCGCGACCGGCACGCCGCCGGCGCGCAACCCGGCCGCGAGCCGCGCCGCCATCGCGTGGGTACGCGTCGCGATGTCCCGCAGCCCGTCCGGGCCGTGGTAGACGGCGTACATGCCGGCCATCACCGCGAGCAGCACCTGCGCGGTGCAGATGTTGCTGGTCGCCTTCTCCCGCCGGATGTGCTGCTCCCGGGTCTGCAACGCCAACCGGTAGGCCGGGTTGCCGTCCGCGTCACGTGACACCCCGACCAGACGCCCGGGCAGCATCCGCTCCAGGCCCGAACGCACCGCCAGGTAACCGGCGTGCGGCCCACCGAAGCCCATCGGTACGCCGAAACGCTGGGTGGTGCCGGCGGCGATGTCCGCGCCGATCTCCCCCGGTGCGCGCAGCAGCGTCAACGCCAGCAGGTCCGCCGCGACGGTGACGAGGGCGCCGACGGCGTGCGCCGCCTCGACCAGGCCCGCGTGGTCGCGTACCGCCCCGGACGCCCCCGGGTACTGCAGGTGCACGCCGAAGAAGTCCGCCGGCAACTCGTCGCGCTCCACGTCGAGGACCCGCACGTCGATGCCGAGCGGCTCGGCCCGACTGGTGATCACCGCGATGGTCTGCGGCAACGCGTCGGCGTCGACGACGTACACACTGCTCTTGCTCTTGGACGCCCGCCGGGCCAGGGTCATCGCCTCCGCCGCCGCGGTGCCCTCGTCGAGCATGGAGGCGTTCGCGGTGGCCAACCCGGTCAGGTCGGTGACCATCGTCTGGAAGTTCAGCAGCGCCTCCAGGCGGCCCTGGCTGATCTCCGGCTGATACGGCGTGTACGCCGTGTACCAGGCCGGGTCTTCGAGGACGTTGCGGCGGATCACCGCCGGGGTGTGCGTGCCGTGGTAGCCCAGCCCGATCATGGAGACGGCGACGGTGTTACGCGCCGCGAGGGCCCGCAGCTCGGCGATCGTCTCGGCCTCGGTGGCCGGGTCGGGCAGGTCGAGGGTGCCGTGCCAGCGGATCACCTCGGGGATCGCGGCGTCCATCAGCTCATCGATCGAGTCGTGGCCGACGATGTCCAACATTCGACGCTCATCGTCTGGGCCGGGACCGATGTGACGGGTGGCGAACTGCTCTACGGTCATCAGGGGCACTCCCGGGGCGAGGTCGACATGTCGGCCTCCCCCTCTGTCGCACCCACGGGGGCGCTCCACAGTGCCTGCCCACGAGGTCCTTTTGCCTGAGAGGTTCCGGGGAGGATTTGCCCCTTCGGCGCCGCCCTACGTGCTATCGGGCGGTCTCTCCCACGTGGGTGTTACCGGCGTGGTCAACGCTACCAGCGCCCGTGTTTCCGGCAGATGTCCTACCCCCGCGGCCCCTCGCCGCGCCCGGGAGCCCGGACCGGGGCGGCCCGGGTCGTCACACCGGCAGCGGCGCCCCGGCGCCGACGCGCGCGGCCAGCTGCGGCAGCACCGCACCCAACGGCGCGTCGACGCACACGGTGGCGTGCCCGTCACCCCGGGTCGGCCCCTGGTTGACGATCGCAACCGGAATGCCCCGTTTGACGGCGCGAATCACGAAGCGGCGCCCCGACATGACCGTCAACGACGACCCCAGCACCAGCACCGACCGGGCCTGCTCCACGGCCGCGAAACACCGCGCCACCCGCTGCGGCGGCACCGTCTCACCGAAGAACACCACGTCCGGTTTCAACATCCCGGTGCCGCAGATCCCGCAGTCCACCGGCCGGAACGCCGCCACCTGCTCGTCGGGGAGATCAACATCACCGTCCGGGTTGACGCCGGCGACGTGGGCCACGAAGTCCGGGTTGGCCTCGCGCAACCGCCGGTCCAGCTCCTCCCGGGAGGTCAGGTTCCCGCAGTTCAGGCAGGTGACCTCGTCGAGACGACCGTGCAGCTCGATCACCGACGGGCTGCCGGCCGCACCGTGCAGACCGTCGACGTTCTGGGTGATCACCGTGTCGACCAGGCCGGCGTGCTGCAACCCGGCCACCGCCCGATGCCCGACGTTCGGCGCCGCGCCGGCGATCAACCGCCACCCCAGGTGGCTGCGCGCCCAGTACCGCCGCCGGGCCAACGGATCGCGGGTGAACGCCTGGAAGGTCATCGGCGGGTTGCGCCGCGCCACCCCACTGGGCCCCCGGTAGTCCGGAATCCCCGACTCGGTGGACAGGCCGGCGCCGCTGAGCACCACCACCCCACCACCGGCCACCAGTGAGGTCAACACGTCGAGGTTCTCCATCACCTCTCCATGCTGCCTCAACCGATCCGCTAACGCCGAGCCCCGCGCCGGGTGCGCAACCCCACCCGACGCGGGTGACCGCGACCGCTACACCGCTACACCGCGACGACGTCGGCGACGACGCAGGCGATGTTGTCCGGCGCCCCCTCGCCCCGCGCCAGCTCGATCAACCCCCGCACCGTGCCCTCGGGATCGCCGGTCGCCGCCAACGCCGACCGCAGGTCGCCCCGGTCCACGACCGCGGACAACCCATCGGAGCACAGCAGGTACCGGTCACCGGGCTGCGCGGTGCGCAACGCCAGATCCGCCTCGACCTGCCGGCCGCCACCGAGGGCCCGCACCAGCACCGCCCGCCGGGGATGCGCCGCGGCCTGATCCCGGTCGAGCCGGCCCTGATCAACCTGGGTCTGCACCCACGTGTGATCCTGCGTCAGCAGCGACAGCTCACCACCGCGCAGCAGATAGACCCGGGTGTCACCCACGTGCACCACCGCCAGCCGGGAACCGCTGAACAGCAGCGCGGTCAGCGTGGTCACCGGCTGGTCGGTGTCGGACGCCAACCCGCGTACCGCACGGTCGGCGTTGCTCACCGCACCGGCCAGCACCGTCAGCAGGTCGGCGGCCGGCACGTCGGCGAACGCCAACGGCGTCACCGCGGCGACGGCGGCGGCGCTGGCGGCCGCGCCGCCAGGACCCCGCATCCCATCGGCCACCGCCAGCAACCGTCCGCTGGCGTACGCGACATCCTCGTTGCTGTCGCGCACCAGCCCGGTGTCACAACCGGCCGCGTAACGGACGGCAACAGCGCAATTCGAGTCGGACATGGTGGCGCCCCCTTCAGACAGGTGATCCACGAGGAGGGTGGCGAGCCGGGCCCGAACCGCGGTGTCGGCGCTGACCTGCCGCCAGTACGCGGTGACCGCCTCCGCCGCCGCCGTGGGCTCCAGCCCACACACCACCCGGATCTGCGCCAACGGCATGCCGATCCGACGCAACTGGCCGACCAGCCGCGCCACCGACACCTGAGCCGGGTCGTACAGCCGGTAACCGGACTCCGGATCCACAGCGGCTGGCACCAGCAACCCCACCTGGTCATACAGGCGCAACGCCTTCGGCGTCAGCCGCACCGCCCGGGCGAACGCCCCGATGGTCATCAGCCCCACGTCGACATCCTCCTCGTACCGGTCACGGCGACCGGCAACCACCAGGCTCAGGGTTACCCGAAGGTCAAGGTCAAGCCGCCGCCGACGGTAGGTTGGGCGCATGCGCGTCGTCATCGCCGGAGGCCACGGCAAGATCGCCCTACTGGTGCAACGCCACCTCACCGGGCGCGGCGACACCACCGTCGGTCTCATCCGCAACCCCGACCAGGCCGCGACCCTACGCGACGCCGGCTCCACCCCCGTCGTCTGCGACCTGGAACACACCCCCGTAGCGCAGCTCGCCGCGCACCTCGACGGCGCCGACGCGGTGATCTTCGCCGCGGGCGCCGGCCCCGGCAGCGGCGCCGCCCGCAAAGACACCGTCGACCGGGCCGCCGCCGCGCTACTCGCCGACGCCGCCACCCGCGCCGGCGTCCACCGCTACCTGCTCGTCTCCTCCATGGGCGTGGACACCCCACCCACCCCCGGCACCGACGACGTGTGGGCGGCGTACCTGCGCGCCAAACGCGCCGCCGAGGACGACCTGCGCGGCCGCGACCTGGCCTGGACGGTGCTGCGACCCGGCCGGCTCACCGACGACCCACCCACCGGGCGGGTCACCCTCACCCCCCACGCCGCTCGTGGCGCGATCAGCCGCACCGACGTCGCCCACGTCCTCGCCGCCCTGCTCGACGAACCACGCACCACCGGCGCGACCCTCGAACTCGTCGACGGGCCCACCCCGATCACCGAGGCCGTCCGCGCCGCCACCACCTGACCAACCCGGCACGGCGGCGGCGGTCAACCGCGCCGCCGCTCGGCCTGCAACAGCCCCTGGGTCAGCGCTGGTGGTGGCGCGGCAACGCCGACTGCCCCACCACACCACCCACGAACGGCGCCCCCGGCGTCTCCGCCGCGATCCGATCCATCGTGCGCGCCAACTGCTCACTGCCATCGTCGAGATGCCGCGCCGCCGCCTGCATGTGCGACACCATCATCTCGCCGAAAATCCGCAACGCCTCGCGGGTCGCCACCGTGTCATCGAAGCTCGGCCCCGCCGCGCTGCGGTACTCCGCGACCGCCCGCTCAGCCTCCTGCTTCGCCTCCGCCTGCGCCGCCTGCAGGTAACTCTCGTACTGCACCCGGGCGTACTCGGCGACCCGACGCGCATAATCATGCGCCTGCGCGATGATCTGCTCCGCCTCCCGCTGCGCCGCCGACAGCAGATTCACCTCCCGCGCCGCCGGAACCTTCGCCGCCGCCGCCGTACTCGGAATCACCCCATGCCGGTGCAACTCCACCCGGTCGGTCAGCCGCTCGTTCTCCGCCCGCAACGTCGCGATCTGCGTCGCCAACAAGTCCAACTCGTCAGCGACCTGCACCCGGAACCGGTCCACGTCAGCGTTGTCGTAACCACGCCGAGCGAACGACGCGGCACCGAACTCCCACCGCCGAACCCGATCCGCGGTCATCCGCACCTGAACACCGCCGGAAACCTGCACCCCGTCATACCGACTGATCGGCGTCGCGCTCACCTGCGCTCACCTCCGTTCGCGACTGCGGGGCTCGCAAGCTCACTCCTCGCGCTCACCTGCGCCCACTCCCGTTCGTGTCACCCGCAGCCGACTGCGGCACCGCCGTCCGCCATGCCGGGCCGTACCACTGCGCGCCCAGCCCCTCGTGGTGCACCTGACCCTCGTGGTAACCCGCCTGAACCAACGTCCGCACCGCGTGCGACACCATCTGGTCCGACCCACACACGAACACGTGCCGGGAACGCCAGTCACCATCGGCCAACGCCCGGTCCACCGCCTGCACGAACTCCCCCGGCCGGTGCACGTCGGCACCCACCACGTACGTCACCGTCAACCACGGATACGACGACGCCAACTTGTCGATCGCGTCGCTGTCGTAGAACTCGCTGCGGGAACGGGCCCCCACGTAAAGGTCCACCCGCCGGCGGGAACCCTCCGCGGCCACCTGCTCCACCAACGCCTTCACCGGCGCCCAGCCGGTACCCGCGACCAACAGCAACAGGTCACTGGAGCCCGCCGACCACAACCCCAACCGGTCCCCCACCGGCGCCGCCAGGTGCAGCCGATCCCCCACCGCCGACCCGTACACCAGCCGCGACGACACCGCGCCACCCGGCGCGGCCCGCACATGCAACTCCAACGTGCCGTCCGCCCGCGGGGCGTTCGCCGGCGAGTAGTACCGCCACGACCGCACCGACGGGTGCGACACCCCGATCGACTGACCCGGCGTGAACGGCAACAGGTACTGCGGACGCACCGTCAACACCGCCACGTCGAACGCCCGCCGCTCGTGCGCCACGATCTCCGCCACCCACCACGGCGGATTGACCGCCTCAGCCGCCTGCGCGGCCTCCATCATCACCTGGGCGACCAACCCGTACGCGGCCGTCCAGTCCGCCGCCAACTCGTCGGTCCACTGCTCGGCGAGGAAATGCTGCAACGTCGCCACCAGCGCCTCACCGACCGCCGGGTAGTGCTCCGCGCGGACCGCGAACTTGCGGTGATCCGCACCGAGATCCTGCAGAAACCCCACCAACCGATCCACCTGATCCACGTTGGACACGATGTGGCCCAGCGCGGTCACCAGACGATCCCGCTGACCGGCCATGTTCGTGGGGAACATCTGCCGCGTCTCAGGATGAGCGAGGAACAACGTCGAGTAGAAGTAGAGCGGCACCTGGTCACCATGACCGGCGACCACCGACCAGCTCTGTTTGAGTCGCGCCGCGTCCACGCTCAGACGCCCGACCCGTTTCCAGCAGCCACCACCTGGCCCTGCACCTGCCCCAGCACCGTCTGCACGTCAGCCAGGATGTCCGCCGGCACCCCCAGCTCGGTCAACGTCACCGTCAGGTGCTCGCCCACCTTCGCGTAATGCCCCACCGGAATGTTCAACGGCTGGTGCGCCTCGGCCAACCCCCGACCGGTGTACTCGTTCGGGCCACCCAGCACCACGGTCAACATCAACGCCAGGTGCCGCCGCTGACCCGCCATGTCCACACCAGCGAAGTAACCCGCCAACTCCGGGTCCGCGAGCACCTTGTCGTAGAACAGCTCAACCGCCGCCTTGACCGAACTCGCACCGCCAATGCGGTCGTAGTGCGAAACGGGAGCAGTCTCTTCCGTAACCGTCACGGTCGTTCCTTCCGGGGGTGAAGGGTCCAGAACCGTGAGGGACCATAGCGTGTCAAGCGCCTCCGGTCAGGGCCCCCATATCGGATTCCCGACAACGCGCTACCACGCTGCGTCACCACTACTCGAAAGTAGATCCACCGTCGGCCACCACAGCGACACGCACCGTATCCACAATGGACCGTTCAGCTCCATCGACACCCACCACCGTTACCGAGGGTCGCGACAAAACCAACCGGAAAAAGACCGGGAAATGGGAACGCTCAACCGGCGCGTCGCCGCGCCCGCCGCGCCGCCAACTCGTCACCCACCGGATCCGACCCCGACACCACCGACTCCACCGGGCCGCTCGTCGCCGGCTCCGCCGGCAGATGCGACAACGACCCCTGGATCTCCTTGAAAGCCCCACCGATCGCGATGCCGAAGACCCCCTGGCCACCCTGCAACAGGTCGACCACCTCCTCCGGAGACCGACACTCGTACACCGTCGTCCCATCAGAGATCAGCGTGATCCCCGCCAGATCCTCCACACCACGCGACCGCAACGCCTCGATCGCCTTACGGATGTTCTGCAGGGACACCCCCGCATCCAACAACCGCTTCACGACCTTCAACACCACCAGGTCGCGGAACGAATACAACCGTTGCGTCCCCGAACCCGAAGCATCACGAACGCTCGGCACCACCAGCGTCGTCCGCGCCCAGTAATCCAACTGCCGGTAACTGATACCCACCGCGTGGCAGGCCGTCACACCCCGGTAGCCAACCGAACCGTCACCCTCAGCCGCCACACCTGGCGACGAGACACCCGGCTCGTCGAACTCTGCACCCGGATCGGAATCCTGCGGCTCGTGCATCCGGACAACCTCCCCGTCAGTGTGGCAACGCATCGTTTCCTCCGACGCGCACCCCTCGACATGGAAACCCTATAGCGACCGCCAAGGGTTACCACGGAGGAACCGACGCGACACGCCGCGCAGCCACCGAGAAAGATCACCAACCGAGCCCGGGCACACCTCAGCCCGCGAAATCCTCCGGACGCACCTGCTCCAGGAACTCGCGGAACTTCTCCACCTCGTCCTCCTGCTCATCAGGGATAACGATCCCCGCCTCGCTGAGGACCTGCTCCGCACAACGAATCGGCGCACCGACACGCAACGCCAACGCGATCGAATCGCTCGGCCGCGCCGACACCCGCACCCCATCGCCGAGCAACAGATCCGCGTAAAAGACGTTCTCCTTCAGCTCGGTGATCTCCACCGCCTGCAAGGGCGCCTTCAACGCCGCCAACACATCCCGCAGAAGATCATGCGTCAACGGCCGGGCCGGCTTGACCCCCTGCTGCTCATAAGCGATAGCCGTCGCCTCGACCGCACCGATCCAGATCGGCAGATAGCGGTCCCCCTCGACCTCCCTGAGCAGGACGATCGGCTGGTTGCTGGGCAGCTCCACCCGAACTCCGACCACGCTCAGCTCGCGCACCGCCGCCTCCGTGTCGTTGTCACCTACGCCGCACCGCGCCCTTTCCCTGCACGGTACACGGACCGCGACACGGCCGTCCCATGCGCTACAGCACCACGCCCGCGCCGAAAAGGGGTTACCCCGGCAAGCCTACGGCACGCTTCCCGGAAGAGATCTTTCCGCTCAGCCACCACCCACCGGGCACCCGTCACCGACCCAACGTCGACCGCAGACCCACCCGCACCAACGCCGCGTGCAACTGCTCCGACAACGCCACCAACTCACGCGCCGTCTCCGCCGCCCGCGCCCGCGCCGCCGGATCACTCTGCCGCGCCAACGGCGCCACCAACTGCGCGAACAAACCGACCTCCCGGTCCGCCGCCGTCCGATAACCCCGCAGATGCCGCGGCTCCAACCCGTACGACGCCAACCCCGCCACCGCCGACGCGATGATCAGAGCATCCGCGTCATACCACCCCGGCGGATCCGACACCAGCACACCGAGCCGCTCCAACTCCACCAACGTCGACTCGTCGATCCCACTACGCGCCACCAGATCCGCCCGGCCGAGCCGCACCTGCGACGACTCGGCCGGCTCCACCGACTCACGACCCGGCACCGCACCATCAGGACCAACCGCCACCAACGCCGGCCGCGACCGCCCCGGCTGCTCACCAGCCGAATCCCACTGGGCCAACTGCTCCCGGATCACCCGCAACGGCAGGTACTTGTCCCGCTGCGCGGTCAACACGAACCGCAACCGCGCCACATCGTCCCAGCTGTACTTCCGGTAACCCGCCGCCGTCCGCTGCGGCTCGACCAAACCCTCAGCCTCAAGAAACCGCAGCTTGGAAATCGTGGTATCCGGAAAATCCACCCGCAACTGCCCAAGCACCTCACCGATGCTCATCAGCGGCTCAGACCCAGCCGCCCCGGGTGACATGGAGGCCGCAGGCTCGTTCACCCCCGGCCGGCCTCCTCCTCCGGGCGCGGACCGGCGATGAACACCACCCGGAACTTACCGATCTGAACCTCATCACCATTGCTCAACGTGGCCGCCTCAACCCGCTCACGATTCACATACGTGCCATTGAGGCTGCCCACATCCCGCACCGTGAACGTCCCACCATCGCGGTGGAACTCCGCGTGCCGACGCGACACCGTCACGTCATCCAGGAAGATGTCACTGTCCGGGTGCCGGCCACTGGTCGTCACATCGTGGTCCAACAGGAACCGGGCACCCGCATTCGGACCTCGACGAACCACCAGCAGCGCCATACCCGGCGGCAACGAACCGGACATCCGGCTCGGCACCACATCGGTGTCCGGCCCCTCCAGCACTTCGTCGAGCGAACCGAGATTGAGCGTCGAAGTGACGTCGAGTGGGGGGAACTCGTCGTCTGGCCGCGTCATGGGACCACCTCACGGATCTGTTCGGTCGGCGTCGGGTAATGGCGGGTCTGGCCGCCGGGCACGTGAACACCCGGCGGCTGGCTCCCCGTGCCCGGGAAGGCAATTCCGCAACGCTCAACTATTGGGTTCTCGGTCGACTGGGCGAGCCTAGCCAGCGCCGAAATGCAGGGCAACCGGACGCGCGCAGACATCCCACGCACCGGATCAAGCACACTCAGCCTTCGGTGATCTTCTGATACGCGGCTGCCGTGAGCAACCCATCAGTCGCGGTCGGATCATTCGGCGTGATCTCCACCAGCCAACCCGCACCGTACGGATCCGTGTTGATCAGCTCAGGCGTGTCCGCCAACGCATCATTGCGCGCCGCCACCGTACCGGCCACCGGCGCGTAGATCTCCGACACACTCTTGGTCGACTCGATCTCACCCAGCGAGTCACCGGCCGCGACCACCGCACCCGCCTCGGGCAACTGCACGTACACGATGTCACCGAGCGCGTCCTGCGCGAAGTGAGTGATGCCGACCCGGACCGAAGCCGTGCCGTCACCCGCCACCCACTCATGCTCGGCGGTGTATCGCAGATCCTCGGGAATCACCAGACGCGTCCTTCATCCATCGGTGCCCCGGACCACCCGGGTCCGGCGCGGCCGCGCCGGTCAGGAGACCGGACGGGCGTGTTCCAACTTGATCGGCACGTGCAGCGCCGAAACCTCGGCAACCTCACGCTCCCCAAACGTCACGTTACCGCCGCCACCCCGGACCGACGCCACCACCCCACCAGGAATGTTCAACGCCGTACGCATCGTCGCCGGATCACCGATCACCGTGATCGTGTACGGACCCGTCAACCGACGCCCCTCCACCACCAACGAACCGTTCTCGCCATCCAGGAAGTACGTCGACGCGATGATCCGCACGGTCGCCCGATCCCCACCGGAGATCTGCATCGCCTCCGCGCCCGCACCCCGCAACTCCTGCACCGCGTCCAACACTCGGTTCGCCGAGATCGGCTTGGCACCGGAGTCGAACTGCACCGTCAACCCCGGACCCACCGCCGGCAACGTCCCCGCCAGGATGCCCAGTTCGTCCGCCCGCCGCGTCGCCTCATCCAACGCCGCCTGACGACCCTGCTCACCCGAACGCAACTGCCGCTGACTCTCCTCCAGGGCCCGAATGTCCTGCTGCAGACGACTCTCCCGCGCATCCAGATCCGACAGAATCCGAACCAGGTCCTCCTGCCGCGTCGCCCCCAACGTCGGGTCCGTGGACGTCGTCTTGAACTGCACGACCAACGTGAAGCCCAACAACGCCAACAACGCCACGATCATCACCCCGGCCGCACTCCACCGGGACCGACCCGCCACCGGCGACGCCGACTCCCCGACCGGCTCAACCAACCCGTCAGAGCCCGCCACCGGCTCCCCCGACCGCGACACCGCGCTCAGGTCCACCGTCACACCATCGTCAACCGGCTCCACACCCGGCTCCGCCGAGGGCTCGTCATCCGAGCGCCCCGGCCGCGCGGGCTCCTGCGGCGCCAACGGACTCAACTCGTCCGGATCCGGCGCATCCGGCCGCGGATCCGGCTCACCCGCCGGCCCACCCGGCCGCACCGGACCCGCCGGCTGCGGCCACCCCGTCCCCGTGTCGGTCTGCTCGTCACTCATCGCAACCCAACCTACGCCCGGAACAGGTGCCGACGGATCGCCGCCACGTTGCCGAAGATACGCACACCCAACACAACGACCACACCGGTGGACAACTGCCCACCCACCCCCAACTGGTCACCCACATACACGATCAGACCAGCGACCAGCACGTTCGAGATGAACGACACCACGAACTGCTTGTCATCGAAGATGCGGTCCAACCGGGCCCGCACCCCACCGAACACCGCGTCCAACGCGGCCACCACCGCGATCGGCAGGTACGGCTGCAACGCCGCCGGCACCGTGGGATCAAGCCACACGCCCAGCACCACACCGGCGAGCAACGCCAGCACCGCGATCATCGGCCACCTCCGGAGGGGCTAACAGTCGTCGCCGGACCGGACGACCCGGGACTGCCGGACCGGACACCCGACGCGGAAGGGCTCGGACTGACCGACGGCTTGGCGTAGCGTAGCTGCGGCTCCGGTGCCGCCGGCAACGTGAGGTCATCCGACTCCCGCACCCCGAACGACAACCCCGTCTTCTGCGCGACCTCCCGCATCAACGCCGCGTTCCGGCTCTCCTCGAACTTGCGCCGCATCGAACCCGGCCCGATCGCCGACACCTCGTACGGCCCGGTCACCGGCCGGAAATCCACAAGCATCGCCTCACCCGCCGACCGGATCGTCGACGTCGACGTCAACCGCTGCCCGTTGATGGCGATCGCCTCCGCACCGGCACTCCACAACGCGTTCGCCACCCCCTGCAAGTCGCTGTAGAGCACCCGGGGCGGCCCAGCACCGGCACCGGTCACCGCGTCGGCATTGTCCGGCGCGTCCGCCAACCGCACCACCACACCATCACCACGCACCCGACCCAGGCCGGTACTCGCCTCCAGGTTGCGCAACCGGGCGGCGGCCGACCCACTCAACGCCGCGTCCCGCTGCCGGCTGACCTCCTCACGCAACTGGTCCGCGCGGGTGGACAACCGGTCGGTCTGGCGCTCCCGCTCCTTGATCTGCGCCACCAGACCCGACCGGGCCTGACTGCGCCCCGGCTCGTCGGCCATCGTCTGCCGGTACGCCACCGCGAACAGGAAACCCAGCAGCACCACCACGACCAGGCTCACCGACCGCGCCGGCAACGCCCGCCACCCACGCGGCGGAGCGGACTGCGCCGAGCGCCGACGTGCGGCGGCCGCGTCCGCATAACCCGGATCCAGCGGGTTGCGGAACAGCTCGGTGAGGAAATCCGGCGCGTACACCCGGTCCTGGCCGGGTTTCCCCAGCCGCGGGGCGCTCACGCCACCGCCCTCGGGCCGCGCGCCGCGCGCACCAACCGGGCCGCCTGCACGACGTACATCCCGCCGGCCACCCAGTAGAGCACCAACCCCCACCAGCCCAACGCCCAACCGATGGCGCTCGCGGCCGTCGCCACGTCGGTCGCCGCGGTGGCCAACAGCAGCACCGGGAACGCCGCGAGCAGCAGGAAGGTGGCGGTCTTGCCCACGTAGTGCACCGGCGGCGGCCCGTACCCGTACCGGCGAAGCACCGCCAGCGAGGCGAGCAGCAGCAGCTCACGGGCCAGCAGCGCCGCGGTGAACTGCCACGGCACCACCTCCCGGGCGGTGAAGGCGACCAGGGTGGCGAGGATGTAGAGCCGGTCGGCGAGCGGGTCGAGCAGCTCCCCCAGGCGGCTCACCTGATGCAGGCGGCGGGCGATCCAACCGTCGACCCAGTCGGTGGTGCCGCCGATGGCCAGCACCACGACCGCCGCGACGTCGGCCCGTTGCACCAGGAACAGGTAGAGGAACAGCGGCACGCCCAGCAGCCGTCCGAAGCTGATCAGGTTGGGCAGGGTGAGCACCTGGTTGCCGGGTGCCTCGTCACCGGTGTCCCGCGGTTGCTCTGCCCGAGCCGGCCGACGCGACACCGGTCCTCCTTCACGGCACGCGGGCCCCCGGGCCGGCGCGGGGCGCGGCTGAGGGTCGTACGCGCTGTCGGGCCGACCAGCGCCGGCTCTCCCCTGCGGGCCCCGGGTGGGGCCCTTTCCCCTGATGCGGCCCGCGATCACCGAGATCGCGGGCCGGGTAAGTGCGCTGCCACTATATCGGGCTTCCTCGCGCTGGCCGGGCGCCGCCGCCGGGCTGTCGGTGCGGCTGTGCCGCACTGTGGCGTGGATCACCACGCGTAGAGCGTCCTAGGACACTAGTGGAGGAAGGGACACGACCTCAGGCCGTCTGGGCGGCGGAGCCGGTTTGCTGCTCGGGCACCGCGCTCGCCGCCCGAGCGAACCCGGCCAGCGCCAGCAACAGATCGTGTTGCATCCGCGCCGGCATCCGATCCAGCACCGCCTGCACCGCACGCTGCCGCCGCTCGGCCAACTCCCCCAACAGGGTCAACGCGGCGGCGGTCGGCACCAACCGCACCTCACGCCGGTCACGCGGGTCGGCCATCCGGCGCAACAACCCGGTCGCCTCCAACCGGTCGCACAGGCGGCTCGCCGACGAGGGCACCACGTCCAGCAGCTCCGCCAACCCGTTGACGTTGGTCTCCGGGCGGGCGCTGATCAGCGCGAGCACCCTCAGCTGGGTGGGAGGCACCTGGTGGCGCGACGCCGCCGAATCGAGCACGGCGATCAGCGTCCCGGCGGCCGCGTCGATCGCCGCGGCGAGATCCGCAGGTCGCTCCACCTGATGTCCCCTGCCGTCGTCGCGCTGGTGCCCGCCCGGCAACGCGGCCGCAAAGCTCACCCCGTGCCCCGCTCGCGTGGACCGTGCCAGTCCAGGCAGACCACGACGGCGTCATCGCGCAGATCGGAATCCGCGTGGTAGGCGTGCAGTTCGCGCATCACCGTACCAACCGCCTCGGCCGGTGGCTGCAGCCGCGTGGCGCGCAGGGAACGCGCCATCATCCGCTGCCCGTACGGCTCCTGACCCGGCGGCTCGGCCGCCCACACCCCGTCGCTGACCACGAAGAGGCGGTCACCCGGTACGAGTGGCAACTCCTGAACCTCGTAGCGGGTCTCGGCGAACATACCCAGCGGCAGCTGCGGATCCAGCTTCATCGGCTCGACCGTGGACCCGCGCATCCGCAACAGATGGGGTGACCCCGCGTCGACCGCCCGCACCCGGCCGGCGCGGGTGTCCACCTCGAGCAGCAGGGTGGCCACGTACCGGGCACCCCGATGCTGGTAGAAGACCGTGTCCGAGGCCAGCTCGGCCTGTTCCACCAGACTGCCGCCGGAGCGACGCGCGTTGCGCATCGCGTTGACCGTGACGGCGGTCAACAGGGACGCGGCCAGCCCGCTGCCCTCGCCGTTGAGCACCGTGACGGTGAGCCGATCACCGTCCAGCGACCAGTCGAAGTGGTCGCCACCCACCGTGTACGCCGGTTCCAGCTGACCGGCCAGATCGAACGCGTGGTGCGCCACACCGCGACCGGGCAGCAGGTCCCACTGCATCTCGGCGGCCATCGTCAGCCGCTCCCGACGCCGGGCCCGCCGGTAGCGGTCGGTCTCCCGGTCCGCCGCGCGCATCGCCACCGCCAGAGCGCCGGCGATGTCCGTGGCACGACCGGTGACCGCCGGATTCGGTACCGCCGGCAGCTCGATCAGCAGCACGCCCAGCCGCTCCCCCCACACCGTCAACGGCAGGTAGAGCCGGCACGGGCCGGTGCCGTCGCGGACCGGTTGCTGGCTGCTGAAGCAGCGCTGCGCCATGGTGTGGCAGGCCAGGAACCCACCGGCCGGCAGGTCCGGGTCCAGCACCGGCCAGAGGCCACTGATCCGGTAGTCGGCGACGAAGACGTCGGTGCGCAGCGCGCCCATGGTCGACCGGATCGCCCGGTCCGCCGCCTCCGCCAACTGGTCGGGCGGTGCCTCGCGCAACGCGCGCGACACCACGTCCGGCGCGTCTATCATCGTCGCCCTCCCCAGAAACTTGCTACAGGGCAAGCATCATACGGACGGCGGCGGACCGATGATCGGGGCGGTCAATCCTCCACGCGGGTCGCGAGCACGCCGTGGAACGCGTCGGGCACCCGCGCCGGCGACCCTTCCGGCCGCCACTCGACGACCGGGACGATCCCGTCCGCCGTCGGCACCCACCGCCCCAGCAGGGGCGCGAACGCCGCCGGTGGACGCATCCGGAACTGTGGCCCCATCATGGCCAGCGCCTGCGGATGACCGGCGAGCTCCTCGGTGTCGAAATCCACCGCGAGCAGGCTGCCCGGCGCCGCGGCGGCGTACAGCTCGTCGAGGGTACGGGTCAACGTGGCGTCGTCGAGGAACGCGGCCAACCCGAGGAAGACCACTCCGACCGGGCGGCGACCCCACCCCGGCACGAAGCGGTGCAGCTGCGCCGGATCGATCGAGCCGATGTCGGTCGCGTCGCCGAAGCCGTAACCGGCCCGGTCGCTGCCGGCGAGGATGCTCTGTCCCAGTCGGATGGTGACCGGGTCGACGTCGGTGTAGAGCACCGTCGCCTCGGTGGCGACCTCGTGCACGTTGCCCATCGTCGGCACCCCCGCGCCGAACACCAGGAACCCGTCCACGCCCTGCTCGACCATGGCCCGCACCGCTCGACCCAGGAACGCCCGCAGCTCCCGGAACACCGGCGCGCACGGCCCGTACGCCTGCTCGAACGCGCTCGCGGCGGCCACGTCCACGGGGAAGTGATGCTGCCCCCCGAGCCAGAAGTCGATCATGCGAGCGGTGCTCGGTTGGTCTGGTTCACCCATCGGCGACGCTCCCTCCCCGGTCGGTCGTCGCCAGCGTACCGACCGGGGCGCGCTCAGCGGTATCGCGGCGCGGGGGCGTCCGGGCCGGTGATACTGGCCGCGAGCGGAGGTGGGCGGTGAACTCGGCGAACAACGCGGCGGTGGTGGTCGGCGTCGACGGCTCGGAGTCGGCACTGCGCGCCGTACGACTCGCCGCCACCGAGGCGGCACGTCGGCACCGGCCGCTGCGGGTCGTACACGGCTTCATCTGGCCGCTGCTGCACGTACCGCTCTCCCCCGCCCCCGGCGCGCCGCCCGGCGGTGGGCTGCGCCACCGGGCCGAGGAGCTGGTCGAGGCCGCGGTGCGCGAGGCCGAGGCGACCGCGCCCGGGCTGTCGGTCTCCGGCGAGATCATCGACGGCGAGGCCGCCGCGGTGCTGGTGGGCGAGTCCCCCACCGCCGCGCTCATCGTGCTCGGCGACCGTGGGCTGGGCGGATTCGCCGCCCTGGTGGTCGGCTCGGTCGCGGTGCAGGTCGCCGCGTACGCCGACTGCCCGGTGCTGGTCGCGCGCGGCGCGCAACGCCCCGACGAGCCGGTGCTGGTCGCGGTGGACGGTTCGGACGCCTCCCGGCAGGCCACGGAGTTCGCCGCCGAGACCGCCGTGTCGCTCAACGTGCCGCTGGTGGCGGTGCACGCCTACCGGCATCCCGGCAGCAGCGCTCCGGGTGACATGCAACCCCTGGTGTACGACGAGGCGAAGCTGCACGCCGAGCAGGAGCGGATGCTCGCCGGGTGGTTGACCGGGCTCACCGAGTCCCACCGGGGTCTGCGGTTGACCTGCCGGGCGGTGCACGGCCGACCCGGCACTGTGCTCGCCGAGGCGTCCGGCTCCGCCCAACTCGCGGTCGTCGGCGGGCGCGGGCGCGGCGAGGTGACCGGGTTGCTGCTGGGGTCGGTGAGCCAGTCGATGCTGCACCACGCGCAGTGCCCCGTCGTCGTGGTTCGCGGGCCCCACTAGCCCGTCGGGGTTGGTCCGCCGCCAGACGGGTAGACGGCCGCGGTACGCCCAGCGGACGGTGGGCAGCACCAGGCGCCCAGACCGACGGAGGAGGCACAGATGCCAGGACCACGACCGGGCAGTAACGCCTACGACAAGCAGCGGGCGCGGTTGCGCAACGCGATCGACGACGCTGGCCGCCGCGTACCCGACGGCAAGGCCAACCAGGTCGCGAACCGGATCCTCCAGGAGGATCGCGGCCAGCGAGGCGTGGTGCGCGGCGAGCGCACGTACGGCCCGAAGAGCGAGCGCGAACCGGGCGACCCGAAGTGAGGAGGGTCGACGTGGCCGACGGCGCGATCGCAGGCGCCGTCGGCAGTACCGCGCTGAACGTGGTCAGCTACCTCGACGTGGCGCTGCGGGCCCGACCGCAGAGCGACGTCCCACAGGAGACCGTCGACAAGCTGGCCGGGATCGCGCACGTGAACCTGGGAAACGGGGCCCGGGCGGCCAACCGCCGCTCGGGCCTCGGGCCGCTGATCGGGTACGCCCTGGGCATCGCCGCGGGGGTCGGGTTCGCCCTCTACGCCGGTGGTCGGCGTCAACCGTTGCCGGTCGCCACCGGCCTGCTCGGCGCGGGCGTCATGACCATGACCGACGGGTCGATCACCGTGCTCGGGATCAGCGACCCGCGCACCTGGCGGCGCTCCGACTGGATCTCCGACATCATCCCGCACGTGGCGTACGGGCTGGCGGCCGCCGCCACCTGGAACAGGTTGCGGCGGCCGCCAGGTCGCGGTCGCTAGGGTCAGCGGGTGTCGTCCTCGGCCACCGGCTCACCGGCCGGGCCGTACGGCGACACCTGCCCCTTGGGCACCGGTCGACCGGCGTCCCCGCGCGACGAGCCACGGTTGAGCGGGTGCCCGGTCGGCTGGGGCCCCTTGCTGTCCTGGCTGGTGGCGCCCTTCGCGTTACGCCGGAGTTCTGCCTGCTGCGGGTTGACCACGGGTGTCTCCCTTCCGGGTACGGCAGTCGGCATCGACCGCCTGCACCGCCGGCATACCCGCCCGCCCCGGTGGCATTCCGGCCGCGGTCACCGGTGCGGCGGCTAGCGGGCCCGCAAGTGGGTAACCCACCGGGGTGGGCAATGATCGAAGTGTGGTGCGGGTCCTGCTCGACCGGCGTGGCCGCACCTACGCCGAGGAGGCCGGCATCCGGCTCTCCGACCGGCCGGGACCGCTCTACCAGCTGCTGGTGCTGACCACGCTGCTGAGCACCCGGATCCGGGCGTGCGTGGCGGTGGACGCCGCGCGGGAGTTGTTCGCCGCCGGCTACCGCACCCCGCAGGCCATGGAGGCGGCCAGCTGGCAGGAGCGCGTCGACGCGCTGGGCCGGGGCCACTACCGCCGCTACGACGAGCGGACCGCCACGATGCTCGGCACCGGCGCCCGACTGTGCCTGGACCGCTGGCACGGTGACCTGCGACGCCTGCACCGGGAGGCCCAGGGCGACCCCACCGGGCTACGGCGGCGACTCACCGAGTTCCCCGGCATCGGACCCACCGGAGCGGACATCTACCTCCGCGAGGCGCAGGCCGTCTGGTCGGACGTACGCCCGTACGCCGACCGTCGGGCCCTGGCCGGGGCGAAGCGGCTGGGCCTGCCGGGGTCACCGGACCGGCTCGCCGGTCTCGTCGACGAACCGGACTTCGGCCGGCTCGCCTCCGCGCTGGTACGGGTGGCGCTGGGAGAGGAGTCCGCCGGTGAGGTCACCCGCGTCGCCGCCCGCTGAGGCGGCTCACTTGACCGTCTTGTCCCCCGGGCGGGTCAGGTGCCACACCAGCAACGCGGCGAGCAACGCCAGGACCACCACCCCGCCGGAGATGCCACGGCCCTCCTCGGGGCTGCGGCCGGCGCTGCCGAAGTAGATCACCGCGAGGCCGGCCAGCACCGTGACGAACGTACGCAACCCTCGGTCCTTCACGTCTGGCACGCTAGGCGCGCCGTGGGCGTCGTCGCGCCGATTCGGGTGTGGTGTCAGCCTTCCGGGTGATGCTCAGCGTTCGGTGACGAACCCGCAGAGGCGTACCCGGCGCACCGCCCGGTCGGCGACCTCCACCACCTGCAGGGTCAACCCGGGCAACCGCACCGTCTCACCCGGGGAGTCCGGCAGGTGCCGCAGCCGGGCCAGCACCAGGCCCGCCACCGTCGTGTAGTCCCGCGACAGCGGAAAGCTCAGCCGCACCCCCAGGTCGGGCAGGTCGTGCAGCGGAAAGTCACCGGGCACCAGCAGCGACCCGTCCGGTTCGCGCACCACGCCGTGCACGTCGCGGTCGGTCTCGTCGTACAACTCGCCGACCACCTCGGCCAGCAGATCCTCCATGGTGACCATGCCGTCGATGCCCCCGTGCTCGTCGACGACCAGGGCCAGTTGCTGATGCTCCTGCCGCAGTTGGCGCAGCGCGTCGGCGACCGGCAGGGTCACCGGCAGCAGCAGCGGCGCCCGGACCCGCTCGCCCACCGCGACGGTGCCGGCCCGCACCAGGTCACGGATGTGCACCACGCCGAGCACCTCGTCCAGCCCGCCGGGACCGGTGACCGGAGCGCGGGACCGTCCGGCGGCGGCGAGCCGCCGGACGCCCTCGTCGGCGGTCAGACTGGCCGGGAGCGTGGTCACCTCCCGCCGGGCCACGAGGATCTCGCGCAACGTCCGGCCGGCGATGTCGAACGCGCCGGTCAGGATCTCCCGCTGCTGGGCCGACAGGCCACGCTGGCTGGCCAGCATCTCCCGCAACTCCTCCTCGGTCATCTCCTCCCGGTTGGCCCGCGGATCACCGCCGGCGAGCCGCACCACCGCGTCGGTGGCCCGACTGAGCAGCCACACCGCCGGCCGGGACACCCGGGCCAGCAGGTCCAACGGGCCGGCGCTCAGCAACGCCCACCGCTCGGCCCGTTGCATCGCCAAGCGTTTCGGGGCCAACTCGCCGAGCACCAGCGTGACGAAGGTCAGCAGCACCGTCACCAACAGCACCGCGGCGGGACGCGCCGCCCCCCCGAGGAAACCCAACGGTCCGACCAGCGGACCGGCCAACGACACCGCGGCCGCCGCCGAGGCGAGGAACCCCGCCAGGGTGATGCCGAGCTGAATCGTCGCCAGGTAGCGGTTCGGGTCGCGCGACAGCCGCACCAACCGGTCGCCGGCACGGCTGCGTCGCCCCAGCCGCCGCAGCTGCCCCTCGCGCAGGGTCACCAGCGCCATCTCACTGCCGGAGAGCGCGGCGTTGACCAGCACCAGCACGGCCACCAACGCCAACTGCCCGAGCTGACCGCCCATCGCATACCCCCGTCCGCCGCCTGAGGTCACTCAACCGCAGCGGGGCGCACCGCGGGCCTGGTTTGCGACCGCCCGGTCAGTCGACCTCCAGGTCGTCCAGGGAGATGGCATGGGTCATCAGCCACCGGGCCAGCGCCGACATCCCGAACAGCCACAGCGGCACGGACTCGGTGGGGCCATTGGTGGCGTAGATGGCGAAGCGCAGATCCGGCGCGCGGTACGCCTCGATCCGCCACCGGTGCTGCCGGTCCCGCCAGACCGCCGAAGGGTCCATGGCGTCACCGTAGGTGACCACCGCCGACCGGGGGGCCGGTTGGCTCAGCACCGCCCGCTCAGCCCGGCACCACCGTCGTTCCCATCACGATGCGGGCAACGGCCACCAGGAGGTTGATCCCGACGCCGGCGAGGATCAACCAGCCGACACCACGCCAGCCCGAGCCCCGGTCGACGACCGGCACCGGCGGCGGTCGCCACAGCTCCCGGTAGGTCCAGGCCAGCACACCCACCCCGAACGGCAGCAGCCCGATCCAGAACCAGAACCATCGGGTACCGGCCAGCGGCGGCGCACCGCCGATCAGCCGACCCAGCCACAGCACTGTCAGCATGCCAGCGAGCAGACCCGCGGCGTTCCTGATCCGGTACACGGTGACGTCCGCGGGCGTGGTCTCCGAAATGGCCGCGAGCTGGGTGTCCCGCCAGCTCAGCCCGGCACCCGACGGGTCTGGCTCGCCGACGTACGGATCGGAGGCGGGCGGTGCGCCGAAGGCGTACCAGGTCTGGCCGTTGCGCACCGACCAGACCAGCAACCCGCCGTGCGGCGCATACCGCGACCGAGGTTGACTCGCCCAGTACGCGCCGCCGTCGTCCCAGCCGTTCGCCCGGTGGAAGGCCACCACCTGGCCGGTCGCCAGATCGCGGTCGAGCTGGGCTTCGGTCGACTCGCGGGGCTGCACCCACCAGGCCAGACCGGCCCACAGCACCCAGAGCACCGGCAGCCCCCAGCGCAGCGCCACCGGGACGGCCTCCCGCCACCGGCCGCTGGACGGCCGCGACGGGGACGGGGACACCTCGACCATCCGCCCACCGTCGCACCCCGACGCGATCCTGTCAGTCCCGAAGGGGGTGCCTGCTCAGCTGACGACGATCCGGGCGTCGTCGGGCAGGCGGCGGGTCGCGCCCCGCCGGTCCAGCAACTCCAGCAGGGGCACCGCCACCCGGCGGGTGGTGTCCAACGCCTGCCGGGCCGCGGAGAGGGTGAACGGCTGCGGCAGCCCGGCCAGCACCCGCACCGCGTCGTCCAGCGCGTCGGGCAGCAGCACCACGTTGTCGGCCAACCGCAGCAGCGCACCGGCCCGCACCGCGGCACCGATCTCCCGGGGGCCCAGACCGAGGTCGACGAGGCGGTCCGCTTCGGGGGCGCGGAACGGCCGGTCGCCGTACTCGGCGCGGACCCGCTGCACGGCCCGGGCCACCGGTTCGGGCAGTGTGTCGGCGTTCGCCGCCCCGACCCGACCGGAGTTGATCCGCAGCGGCGGCCGGACCAGCGCCTCGACCAGCACCCGGTCGGGCAGGCCGAGGCGTTGCCGCAGCGCCTCCACCGGCATCCCCGGCTCCAACGGGTGCTCCCGAACGTGGCGGGCGACCTCCTCAGTCAGCCGCTCCCCGAGCCGCCGCCAGTACGCGGGGTCGGCCAGCCAGTCACCGGCCACCGGCTCGGCGAACGCCGGCCTGTCCCGCCCCGGGTCGGCGGTCACCGGGACACCCATCCGGATCAACGCGCCGGCCCGGATCAGCCGGCGACGGCGCAGCTCGCTCGCCAGGTCCCCTCGACCGTCCAGGTCGGCGAGGACCTGGGCGCGAGCGGCCGCCGCACCCCGTCGGGCCAGCGGTGGGGGCGACACGTCCAGCACCCGCACCCCGCCGCTGACGTGGTGGCGCCCCGGGTCCCGCAGCAACGCCCGGTCACCCACCAGCAACGGCAGCGGGCGGGCCAGCCGCAACCGGACGGTGTCCGGGCCGAGCGGACGCACCCGTACCGGCACCGCCGCCGACCCGACGTGCAGGGTGAGGGTGGCCGGCAGGTCCGCGGCCGGGTCACCGGCGAGCCGGACGTCGACGAGGTCGGTGTGGTGAAACCGGCCGGGGGTGAGCAACGCGTCGCCGCGGCCGAGCCGGTCGCGGGGCGTACCGCGCAGGTTGACCGCCACCCGGGCGACCGCCGCCGCCTCCGGACGGGCCGCGCCCAACGAGTGCAGGCCCCGGACCCGCACGGGTTCGTCGGCGCCGGCCAGCTCCAGCTCGTCACCCACCCGCAGCCGGCCCGCGCCGAGCGTGCCGGTGACCACGGTGCCGCTGCCGCGCACGGTGAAGCTGCGGTCCACCCAGAGCCGGACCGGGTCGTCCACCACCGGGGCGGGCAGCTCGGCGGCGAGCCGGTCCAGGGCCGCCCGCAACTCCGGTAGGCCGGCGCCGGTCAGCCCACTGACCGCCACCGCCGGCACCGCGCCGAGGCTGGTCGCGGCGATCTCGGCGCGGGCGCGGGCCGTCGCCGGGCCCGGGTCGGCCAGGTCCGCCCGGGTCACCGCCAGCAGGCCGTACGCGACGCCGAGCGCGTCCAGCGCGGCCAGGTGCTCGGCGGACTGCGGCATCCACCCCTCGTCGGCGGCCACCACGATCAGCGCCGCCGGGACCGGGCCGACCCCGGCGAGCATGTTCGGCACGAACCGCTCGTGCCCGGGTACGTCGACGAAGGCGACCGTGCCGCCGGACGGCAACGTCGTCCAGGCGAAACCCAGGTCGATGGTCATCCCCCGGCGGCGTTCCTCGGCCCACCGGTCGGGTTCCATACCGGTCAACGCCCGGACCAGGGTCGACTTGCCGTGGTCGACGTGCCCGGCGGTCGCGACGACGAACACGGTCAGTCGTCCCCGGGGACGCGCAGCACGGCGGCGCGGACGGCCTCGTCGGCGTCGGCCGGCACACAGCGCAGGTCGAGCAGGAGCCGGCCGCGCACCACCCGCCCGAGCACCGGCGGGTGCCCGGTGCGCAGCGGCGTCGCGTACCGCTCGGGCAGGCTCAGCGCCCACGAGTCCAACTCCACCCCGGGGGCGCCGCCCCCGCCGACCACCGCGACGGCCGGCACCACCTCCGCCTTGCGGCCGTCCGCGCCGAGCCGGTCACGCAGCCGCTCCACGCGTTCGCGCAGGACACCCGGGTCGGCGTGCAGCGCCGCCCGGGTGGGGGTGTCCGGTTGGTGCAGGGTGGCGGCCAGCGCCGCCAGGGTGAGCTTGTCCACCCGCAGCGCCCGGGCCAGCGGGTGGCGACGCAGCCGGTCGATGACCTCGACGTCACCCAGCAGCAGCCCCGCCTGCGGCCCGCCGAGCAGCTTGTCGCCGCTGGCGGTGACCAGCGCCGCGCCCGCCCGCAGGGTGCTGGCCGCGTCCGGTTCGTCAGGCAGCAGCGGGTCCGCGCCGAGCAGCCCGGAGCCGATGTCGGCGACCACCGGCACCCCGAGCGTGGCCAGTTCCCGAACGTCGGTGGCGGAGGTGAAGCCGGTGACCCGGAAGTTCGACGGGTGCACCTTGAGCACGAAACCGGTCTGCGGGCCGAGGGCTGCGGCGTAGTCCGCGAGGCTGGTGCGGTTGGTGGTGCCCACCTCCCGCAGCCGCGCACCGGTGCTCTCCAGGAGATCGGGCAGGCGGAAACCGTCGCCGATCTCGACCAGCTCGCCCCGGCTGACCACGATCTCCCGGCCGGCGGCCAACGCGGTGGCGGCCAGCACCAGCGCGGCGGCACCGTTGTTGACCACGTGCACGGCACCCGCGTCGGGCACGGCGGCGGCCAGCGCGTCGAGCGCGCCGCGACCACGGCGGGCCCGCCGGCCGGTGGCCAGGTCCAACTCGACGTCGGTGTGCCCGGCGGCGGCCACCACCGCGGCGACCGCAGTGGACGACAGCGGCGCCCGACCCAGGTTGGTGTGCAGCACGACCCCGGTGGCGTTGAACACCACCCGGGGGCCGGGCGTGGGCAACGCGGCGACCGCCGCGTCGCGTACCTCGTCGGGGTTGAGTTCACCGCGGCGGGCGCGGTCCTGCGCGCGGGTGATGACCGCCTTGACCTGGTCGCGGCCGAGAGTCGCGGTAGCGGCGGCCAGCACCGGATCGGCGAGCAGCGCATCCGTACGGGGCACCCGGCGTCGCCGGTCCACCGGGCCGTCGCCCATCACGTCATCTCCTGCGAGCGGTTTGGCGGAGACGGACGGGAATCGAACCCGCCTGGCCCGGGTCCCGGACCACTCCGGTTTTGAAGACCGGGAGGGGCACCAGCCGCCTGAACGCCTCCACCGGACATTCGATCACACCGCGGGCGGGACCGCCCGATCAGATGGAAGATCCATGCCGCTTCGCCGCGCGTCGACCCGTTCGCGCTGGGGCACCACCGTGTACCGGGGGTCGCGGGCCGAGGCGACCCCACCGTAGAAGATGCCGAACCGGGTCAGCACCGACGCGGCCAGCAGCGCGGCCCCTGAGACCGCCCCGGCCACCCGGCTGCGCCGGCCCAGCAGCGCGCCGGCCACCCCGACGGCGGTCAGCAGCCGCCCGGCGCGCAGCAACCGACCCGGCCGGCCCAACCGGTAGGGCTCGCTGAGCAGGCCGAGGCGGGTCTCCACCCGATGCGCGCCGTACAGCTCCAGGGCCGCGCCGGCCACCGCCATCCGCCGCGCCGGGCCGGCCTGGGCCGGCGGCGCGGCGAGCAGACCCACACCGGCGCCGCTGGCCAGGGCGCTGCCCGCGAAGATCACCGGCAACTCGGGGTACGCCTCATGCCACGACGGCACCGCCGTGTCGGCCAACAACACCCCGGTGTACGTCGCCAGCGCCGGCGCGCTGACGGCCGCGAACAGCCCAGCGGCGTGCCCGACCGGCGGCAACGTCCGGCCGGCCAGCCCCAGCAGACCGCGCCGGGGCAGCACACCGGCCGCCTCGGCGATCGCGGCGACACCCGCCGCCGGCCCGTACGCGGTGAGGATCCAGGTGCCCATCGACATCGGCGAGGTTGGCTTGGCCACCCGCAGCATGTGGTGGAACCGTGCCGGCCGGCCCAGGTCCTTCACCAGGAAGACGGCGCTGGCGCTGACGGCGGCCAACGCGGTGACCCGACCGGCGCGCCGCAGCGCGGGCCGGCCGGTGAGCTGCCCGCCCGCCGCGAGCAGCGACGAGCCGGCGGCCAACCCGCCGGTGAACAGGTACGCGGCGATGTCCCACTTCCAGACCGGCCCCTTGAGGATGGGCCGACCGTAGTACGACGTGAACGTCGCCTCCGGCACCCGCACCTCCTCGCCGCCGCCGCGCCGCCCGCCCCGCCGACGGGAACGGCCTCGCCGCTCTGCACCCGTCGCTGGCTCTGCACCCGTCGTCAGTTCTGCGGCCGTTGTCAGCTCTGCACCCGTCGGGGCGCCGGGCTGCTCGTCGCTCACCTGGGGTCGGTCGCTGCCCTCGGCGACGAGGCGCTCGCGGAAACGACGGAACCGGTCGCCCACGGGGCGCGGCGCGGTCATGAGGAACCTCCGACGAACGCGGCGACGGTCGCCGCCGCCATGGCGAGCGCGGCGAGGCCGGCCCGCTTCCACATCTTCGGCAGGTCGCGGGTGGTCACCACCGGGTCCGGCGGCAGCCCGTACACCTCCGGCTCGTCCAGCAGCAGGAAGAACGCCCCGTCACCACCCACGCCGTCGTCCGGGTCGTGCCCGTACAGACGCGCCTCTGGCACACCCCGCTCATGCAGCGTCGCCACCCGGGCAGCGGCCCGCTCCCGCAACTCATCCAGAACGCCGAACTGGATCGACTCGGTCGGACACGCCTGCGCACACGCCGGCGTCATCCCCGCACCCAACCGGTCATAACACAGCGTGCACTTCCACGCCCGACCATCACCCTTACGCTGATCAATCACCCCGTACGGACACGCCGAAATGCAGTAACCACACCCGTTACAGATGTCCTCCTGCACCACCACCGTCCCGAACTCCGTCCGGAACAACGAACCCGTCGGACACACGTCCAAACACGCCGCATGCGTGCAGTGCTTACAGACGTCCGACATCATCAACCACCGAAAATCCGTACGACCCTCCGCACCCGACCCCCGCCCCGGCGGCTGCGCACCCGGCATCCCCAGAAACTGCGGCCCCGCGTCGTCCGGCCGGTCAGGGCCGGCGTCGACCGGTGCGCCGAGGACATCCGCCGACGCGCCGCGATGCCCGGCCGGACGCGGCTGCTCGATGAACGCCACGTGTCGCCACGAGTTCGCGGTCAACGCACCGGTGTTGTCGTACGACATCCCGAGCAGGTCCAGGCCGCTCGCGGGGACGCCGTTCCACTCCTTGCAGGCCACCTCGCAGGCCTTGCAGCCGATGCAGACGCTGGTGTCGGTGAAGAACCCCATCCGTGGCGGCGCGTCCTCGTAACCAGCGTCCGGCGCCGGGTCCAGCGGACCGTACAGGCTGTTCGGGTCAGGAAGCACCGCGCCCGCTCCCCTCACTGTCGGTGGTCACGGCCGGGGCGTGCTGGCCCGGGGTGATCCCGGCGCGCCGCTGGTAGTCGGCCACCAGGTCGAGCAACGCCGGCCCGGTGGGACGGCGACCCGGGCATACGTCGCAGGTGCCGACCTTGCTCTCCTGGATCAGCACGTTCGGGTCCAGGCTGATGCCGAACAGGTCGTTGGCCGAGTCACCGGTGACCAGGCCCTCGAACCCGAAGTGGTACGGCAACCAGACCTGGTGGATCACCCGGCCATCCACCCGCAACGGCGTGAGCCGGTCGGTGACCAGCACCTTCGCCTCGATCACCGCGCGGCCACTGACCAGGTGCGCCCAGCCCAGGTGCGTCAACCCCACCTCGCCGGCCAACTCCGGGGACACCTCGACGAACATCTCCGGTTGCAACTCCGCGAGGGGTGACACGCTCCGGCTCATCGCGCCCGCCGTGTGGTGCTCGGTGAGCCGGCTGACCGTGAACACGTACGGGAACACCTGACTGTGCTCCTGCGGCGGACTCGGATTCACCGAGTTCACCGGATGCGCGTACATCTTGCGGGTCGGGTTGGCCTGCTGACCGTAGAGCGGGTTACGCACCGGCGACTCGACCGGCTCGTAGTGCGTCGGCAGCGGCCCGTCCAGCACACCACTGGGCGCGTACAGCCAGCCCTTGCCGTCGCCCTGCATGACGAACGGGTCGTCACCGGCGATGCCCTCGGGCCCGGACGCGCCGGCAGGCGGCCGGTACGACGGCGGTTTGGTCTTCTCGAAGTCCGGCACGTCGTAACCGGTCCACTCGCCCTTCTCCGCGTCCCACCACACGTAGCGCTTGCGTTCAGACCACGGGTTGCCGTCCGGGTCGGCTGAGGCACGGTTGTAGAGGATCCGCCGGTTCGCCGGCCACGCCCACCCCCACTCGGCGGCCACCCAGTCCTGCTCGTGTCGGGACCTGCGCCGGGCAGCCTGGTTGACGCCGTCCGCGTACACCCCGCTGTAGATCCAGCAACCGATCGCGGTGGAGCCGTCCGCGCGGGCCTCGGCGAAACCGGAGAGCGGACGGCCGGTCGACACGTCGTACCCGTTGATTTCGCGCAGCACCGCCTCGGCGCTCGGCTCCGCGTGCGGACCGTGCGTCGGGTAATCCCAGGCGAGGTCGAGCAACGCCCGGTCGCGGGGCAGCGGCGAGTCGGCCAGCTTCTCCCGCAGTTTGCGGCCCAGGTGGTAGAAGAACCACAGCTCGGAGCGGGCGTCACCCGGCGGCTCGACGGCCTTCTCCCGCCACTGCAACAGCCGTTGCGTCTGGGTGAACGTCCCCTCCTTCTCCACATGCGACGCGGCGGGCAGGAAGAACACCTCGGTACGGCACTCCTGCGGCACGATCTCCCCGGTCGCGACCTCGGGACCGTTCTGCCAGAACGTCGCACTCTCGATCATGAACAGATCCCGAACCACCAACCAGTCGAGATTCGCCATTCCGAGCCGCTGCGCCCGACCGTGCGCCGACCCGACGGCCGGGTTCTGCCCCAGCAGGAAGTACCCCTTGATCTTCCCGTCGATCATGTTCAGCACCTGCTGGTACGTGCCATGGTCGCCGGTCATTCGGGGCAGGTAGCCGTAGCAGAAGTCGTTCTCCGGCGTCGCCGCGTCACCCCAGTACGCCTTGAGCAGGCTGGCGGCGAACGACCTGGCGTTGCCCCAGAAACCCTTCTGCCCCGGGTGACGGATGCTGTCCACCCACTCGTCGAAGCTCGGGTGCTCCGCGTGATGCGGCATCGGCAGGTAACCGGGCAGCAGGTTGAACAACGTCGGGATGTCGGTCGAACCCTGAATGCTCGCGTGCCCCCGCAGCGCCATCACCCCGCCACCCGGACGGCCCATGTTGCCCAACAACAACTGGATGATCGCGCCCGTACGGATGTACTGCACACCCACACTGTGCTGCGTCCACCCCACCGAATAGATCAGCATCCCGGTGCGGTCCCGACCCGAATTCTCCGTCCACGCCCGCGCCAACTCCAGGAACTGCGCCTGCGAAATACCGCAGACCCGCTCGACCATCTCCGGGGTGTAACGGGCGAAGTGCCGCTTGAGGATCTGGTAAACGCAGCGCGGATGCTGCAACGTCTCGTCACGCCGAGTCTGCCCGTCCACCTGCGCACCGTGCGACTCGTGCGTCAACCCCGCCGCGCTGTCCCGCTCCTGGGCGGTGTGCCCACTGCCCGACGAACCCTCGTGCCCCTCGTACTGCCAGCTGTCCTGCACGTAGGTGCCGGTCTCCGGGTCGAAGCCGGAGAAGAAGCCGTCGCCGTCCTCGGTGTCGCTGAACTCCGCGCTGACGATGGTGGCCGCATTCGTGTACGCGAGCACGTACTCCCGGAAGTCCAACTCATTGTCCAGGATGTAGCGCACCACCCCACCGAGCAACGCGATGTCCGTGCCCGCACGGATCGGCAGGTACGCATCAGCGACCGCACTCGTGCGGGTGAACCGCGGGTCGACGTGGAAGACCTTCGCCCCCCGACGCTTGGCCTCCATCACCCACTGGAAGCCCACCGGGTGCGCCTCAGCCATGTTCGAACCCTGGATGACGATCACGTCAGCGTTGGCGATGTCCTGCTGAAAATCCGTCGCACCGCCACGACCGAAACTGGCCCCCAGACCGGGGACGGTGGCGGAGTGTCAAATACGGGCCTGGTTCTCGATCTGGAGCGCCCCCATCGCGGTGAACAACTTCTTGATGAGGTAGTTCTCCTCGTTGTCCAGCGTCGCCCCACCCAGACTGGAAATACCCAACGTCCGATTGAGCGGCCGACCCTGCGTGTCGACGTCCTCCCAGGTCTGCTCACGGGCCGCGAGGATCCGGTCGGCGATCATGTCGAGCGCCGTGTCGAGGTCCAGGTCTTCCCACTGCGTCGAGTACGGCCGGCGGTAGCGGACAGTCGTCTGCCGCAACGGGCTCGTCACCAGACTCTTACTGGCCGAGCCCTTCGGGCAGAGCCGACCCCGCGAGATCGGGCTGTCCGGATCGCCCTCGATCTGGGTGACCTGCCCGTCCTTGACGAACACCCGCTGCCCGCAGCCGACGGCGCAGTACGGACAGACCGACCGGGCCATGCTGTCTGCGGTGTCGGTACGGGCGGTCAGCGCGCGGGACCCGTCGGACTTCGCCGCCGCACCCCGGCCCAACGGGTCCGTGCCGGTGAGCTGCCGGTAGACCGGCCAACCCTCGATAAAGGTCCGTAGCCCCAACCCCGACACCCCCCTCCCACGCGAGCGACCCCCTGAACATAGGTCAACTGAGACAGGTTCGCGAACCGGGGATACAGACAGCGCCGCCCCCGGCCTTGTGGGCCGGCGGCGGCGCTGGTGTCGGTGTGCAGGTCGCTTCTCCGCGAGAGGCACGACGCGGCTCCAGCCGAACAAGGACATGAAGCGCCGCTGGCCGGCACCCCGGGTTGCGGGTGCCGGCCAGCGGTCGGTGTCCTGCTGTGCTGCTGTCGTGGGGTGGTGCTGTCGTGCGGTGGTGCTGTGGGTCAGCTGTTCCAGTACTGGGCAACCAGGTCAGCAGCCTGCTGCTCCCACTGGGCGTAGGCGTCCGGGTAAGCCGACACCTGCACGGTCTGCGCGGCCTGGGTCAGGGGCATGTCCTGCCACCCGTCGACCTGCTTGAGGCCCTTCAGGAACGCCGTCGTCGAGTACTCAGGGTTGGTGATCTGCTCCGGGGTACCCCAACCACTGGACGGGCGCTGCTGGAACAGGCCCAGCGAGTCGTGGTCGTTCATGTCACCCAGGTGACCCAGGTTCTCCAGCTTCGACTCCTGCAGGCTCGTCGCGATGGAGATGACCGCGGCGCGCTCGGGCATACCGGCCTTCTTCGTGGCGGCGATGATCGCCTTGACGTTGGCGGTCTGCTCGTCGTTGAGGGTGATGTGGGACTGGTCGCCCTGCGGCTTCGGCGCCGACTGCACGGCCATAGCGACGGGCTTGGTGTCCACGGTCGGGGTGGCGGCGTGGGCGGCGATCGGGCCGGCGAAGACGCCACCGGCGAACGCGAGACCAGCAACGGACAGCACGCTCTTACGGATGATCGTGTTCATGAGGGGTAGCTCCTTCGGGGGTAGGAACACCCACGCACACCGAATCCGGGGGGATGGCGGCGGGGTGTGAGCACCTCGTCCGGCGCTGCACAAACAAGGGGAAAAGTCTTGGGGGATGACGCCCCGCTGGGCGTCGTGGTCGGCGACCTGCGAGCGGGGGGCTCGTGGCGCCGGGTCCCTGTGTAACGACCAGGCGGCGGGGGTCATTCCCGGGGGCGACTCACCTGCCAAGCACCTCGTCGAGGCGGTGCGGTCGGTCGTGGGACTGCAACGACCGCCGGGCCGGGGTCATTCCCCGGGGCCCATCCCGTCCGGCACCCACATGGGGGCGGTGCCTGCGGCCGGTCGTAGGGACTTGCAACGACCGGGGGCCGGGGTCATTCCGGGGGTGGCCCAACCGCCCGACACCCGCATGGGGCGGTGCCTGCGGCCGGTCGTGGGGACTGCAACGACCGGGCGGTGGCTGGCATTCCAACCTGCGCGACCACCCTGCGGGGCGGGCGGCGGATCGGGGCTGCCGGGCGGTGGTGCTGCGATCGTCAGGGGATGTAACGACCCCGGGCCCGCCACGATTCCGGCCCACGGGTGCACCCCGCCACACCCCACAACCACCCCTGACCGGACAAACCACCCACACCCCGTCAGGCCGGCGGCGTCAAAACGGCCCTCACCCGGGCGATCCACTCGGGTTCATGAAAACCGGGGGATCCGGGACGCCGGGACACCCCGACTTCCTGAAACCCGAGTCGATCACGAAGCGGCCGGGCCGCGCGGATCGCGCAAAACAGGCACATGCCGCGAACCAGGCACACATCGCGCGCCGCACGGAGGTGTGCGGACACGCCTGGGACAGCCACCTGGAATCATCCTGAGCGACACCGGCTTCGGTGGGCGTTACCCTGACACCATGCAGGCCGTCTCCCCCACCGCGACCGGCGTGGCTTACCTGGCCCGCCCGGGTCGCCCCGCTGTGGTGGCGCGGACGCTCGCCGAGCTGGCCGGGCCCACCCGAGGTGTGGTGGAGCTGCCGGTACGGCTGATGTGGAACGCCGAGCGCACCTTCGACCTCGGCGACCCCGACCAACTGCTCTGGATGTACGAGAACGTGCTTCGCGAGACCACCCGGGCCGAGGATCTGCGCGCTCTGATCAACGGGCGGACACTGCGTCGGGTGTGGCGACTGCTGAACCTGCCTCGGGGCGTACGCCAGGCGTGGGAGAGCCGGCACCGCGGCCTGCGCGCGGCGTGATCCAGCCTCATCTGCACGAGTTCTACCGGGAGGTCGCCCGGGTGGCGTTGGGCGCCGCCGGGCCGTACCGGTTCGTTCTCGGTGGTGGGGTGGCCTGGGCGGCGCACGGGCTGGTTGCCCGGCCGACGGAGGACGTCGACCTGTTCGCGGACGTGGAGGGCGCCGCGGCGGCGGCGTCCACCGGGGTGCGGGTGGCTTTGGAGCGGGCCGGGTTCGTGGTCAGCGACGCCGACCCGGACAGTGAGCTGGCGGAGCTGTTCGACGGGTACGAGCAGGACATGAAGGATTTCGTGGTGAGCCGCGACGGACGGCAGATCCGGCTGAGCCTGGCCCGGTTGGACCGTCAGCAGAGCCCGGTGGTCATGGACCTCGGCCCGGTGATGGACGTCCGGGACCTGGTGGCCAACAAGATCGCGGCGCTGGTCAACCGGCGGGAGGTTCGCGACTTCATCGACGTGGCCGCGGCCCTCGACCACTACGACGTGACCGAGCTGTTGGTGCTGGCGCGGCAGGTCGACCCCGCGCTGGACCCGGACGACGTGCGCGCCGCTGGCCGTTACCTGGACCGGCTCTCCGACCAACGCTTCGGCCGGTACGGCCTGGGAGCCGCCGACGTCGCCGCGATCCGGGAACGCTTCGCCGCCTGGCCCCGCTGACCACCGCGCCCCACGACAACACGCCACCCGCGAACACCCGCCGCGCTAAGACCCGCCGCGGACACACACGACACCGCCGGGTGGGCGTCCCGGCCAACACCCACCCGGCGAACACCCACCCGGCGGCGGATCACTTGGTGGGTCGACCGCCCGTGACCCCCAGGATCTCGCCCGTCACGTAGCTGGACTCCTGTGAGGCGAAGAAGACGTACGCGGGCGCCAGCTCGGCCGGCTGCCCGGGGCGGCCCTCCGGGGTGTCGGTGCCGAACTGCTTCACCTTCTTCTCCGGCATGGTCGCCGGGATCAGCGGCGTCCAGACCGGGCCCGGCGCGACGGCGTTGACCCGGATGCCCTGCTCGGCCAGGTCGGCGGCGAGCGCCTTGGTGAAGTTGGCGATCCCCGCCTTCGTGGTGGCGTAGTCCAGCAGCTGCGGCGACGGGTCGAACGCCTGGATCGACGCGGTGTTGATGATCGTCGACCCCTCGGCCAGGTGCGGAATGGCGGCCTTGCAGAGCCAGAACATCGCGTACAGGTTGGTCTTGAACACCCGGTCGAACTGCTCGGTGCTGATCCCGAGGATCCCCTTGTCCTGCGACATCTGGTACGCCGCGTTGTTGACCAGGATGTCGAGGCCGCCCAGGTCGCGTACCGCCCGATCGACCAGCTCCTGGCAGTGCGCCTCGTCGGTGATGTCACCGCGTACCGCGATGCCCCGACGCCCGGCGGCCTCGACCAGTCGGAGCGTCTCCCGGGCGTCGGCGTCCTCCTCCTCGCCGAGGTAGGAGATGAGCACGTCCGCGCCCTCCCGGGCGAAGGCGATCGCGACCGCCCGGCCGATCCCGGAGTCACCGCCGGTGATCAGCGCCCGCTTGCCGTCGAGTTTGCCGCTGCCCCGGTACGACTCCTCCCCGTGGTCCGGTCTCGGGGTCATCTCCCCGGTCGAGCCAGGCGCTGACTGCTGCTGTCCGGGCTGACCGGACTGCCCGCCGTACTGGCTGGTCGGGTCCTGCTGGGTGTGCTGGTCCTCGCTCACCGATGTCTCCTCGGGCCGCGCGGAAAGCGGGGGCGCTTCCGCGAAATCTCGTCCCTGACCGCCGTACCCTGCGTCGGCCTGCGGAAACCGCTGCACCGGTCGGGGCCGACGTGGCGGGAGGGTCAGCTGCTGGTTATGGTGCGCGAGGCGCTCACGAGGCGCGTCCACCCCATGGAAAGGCACGTCATGACCTCTCCCACCGGCCCGTCGCGCCGCCAGTTGCTCGTCGCCGCGGCGGCCGCGGCGACCACTCCGCTGATCGCCGCCGCGCCCGCCCAGGCGGCCGGCAAGCCCCAGCCGCGCACCTGGGACCTCACCCTCCTGGGCACGTCGGACACCCACGGCAACGTCTACAACTGGGATTACTACCGCGACGCCGAGTACGACGACAGCAAGCAGAACGACGTCGGCGTCGCGAAGCTGGCGACCCTGATCAACCAGATCCGTCGGGAGCGGCGCGGCAAGGCGACGCTGGTGCTCGACGCCGGCGACACGATCCAGGGCACGCCGCTCGCCACCTACTACGCCAAGCAGGAGCCGATCACCGCCACCGGGGAGAAGCACCCGATGGCGCGGGCGATGAACATCATCGACTACGACGCGGTGACGCTGGGCAACCACGAGTTCAACTACGGTCTGCCGTTGCTGGACCTGTGGACCCGCCAGCTCGGCTTCCCGGCGCTCGCCGCGAACGCCGTCAACGCGAAGACCGGCAAGCCGGCCTTCCTGCCGTACGTCATCAAGAAGGTGTCCCTCGGTTTCGCCGCGCCGACCCTGCGGGTCGGCATCCTGGGGCTGACCAACCCCGGCGTGGCCATCTGGGACAAGGGCAACGTCGAGGGCAAGCTGCGCTTCGACGACATGATCGCGACCGCCGCGAAGTGGGTGCCGATCATGCGGGCCCGCGGCGCGGACCTCGTGCTGATCTCCGCGCACGGCGGTGACAGCGGCACCTCCAGCTACGGCCCCGAACTGCCGAACGAGAACCCGGTGGCGTTGATCGCCCAGCAGGTGCCGGGGATCGACGCGATCCTCTTCGGTCACGCGCACAACGAGGTGGTCGAGCGGTTCGTCACCAACGAGCGCACCGGCACGCAGGTGCTGCTCTCCGAACCGTCGAAGTGGGGCCAGCGGCTCACCCGGATGGACTTCACCCTCACCCGTGAGCGGGGCCGGTGGACGATCACCAAGAAGTCCGCCACCATGCTGAACACCAACACGGTGGTCGAGGACCCGAAGGTGCTCGCCGCCGTGCGCGCCCAGCACCAGAAGACCGTGGCGTACGTCAACCAGGTCGTCGCGGCGTCCAGTGTGGAGTTGTCGGCGGCGGAGTCGCGGTACAAGGACACGCCGATCCTGGACTTCATCAACCACGTGCAGACCGAGGTGGTCGGGGCGGCGCTGGCCGGCACCGCGTACGCGGACCTGCCCGTGCTGTCGATCGCGGCGCCGTTCAGTCGTACCGCCGTCTTCCCGGCCGGCGACGTCAAGATCCGCGACGTGGCTGGCCTGTACGTGTACGACAACACCCTCGAGGCGGTCGTGCTCAGCGGCGCCGAGGTGCGCGCGTACCTGGAGTACTCGGCGAAGTTCTTCCGTACCCTCGCGCCGGGCGCCCCGGTCGACCCGGAGCAGATCAGTGACCCGGCCGTGCCGGACTACAACTATGACGTCTTCTCCGGCGTGGACTACGACATCGACATCGCCAAGCCGGTCGGGCAGCGGATCACCCGCCTGGTGCTGGCCGGCACCGACACTGCGGTGGCGGACAACGCGCAGTTCGTGGTGGCGGTGAACAACTACCGGCGCAGCGGCGGCGGCAACTTCCCGGGCATCGTGAAGACGCAGGTCTACAACGCGCAGCAGGAGATCCGTCAGCTGCTCATCGACTGGGCGCAGGCCCGGGGCGCCATCGACCCGGCCGACTTCTTCCAGCCCAACTGGCGACTGGTACGCGAGGGCGTGCCGGTCTTCTGACCGCAGGGCACCGTCAACGGGCCGTGGGTGGCGACACCCGCGGCCCGTTGTGCGTTGTCAGCCGGCGTGGCGCAGGTCCCAGTGGACCGGGTCGTCCCACACCTCGGGCCGATCGCTTCGTGACTCGGTTTCGGTCAGCTCGACCCGCTGCTCGGGGCGGACGGCGGGCGGCAACTCCCCGAACCGTACGTGGCGCAGGAACGCGTACTCGTCGTCGGTGAACGGCTGCTCGGCCATCAGCGCCTCCTCCTACTCCCCTGCGATTGTCCGTCGGCGCAGGGGCTGGGCACCAGTAGCCGTGCACACACCCTGTAAGGCGTCCTAGGATCCTGGGTGAGCGGTGGTGGCCTGGCGCGACGGTTGGGACAACCGGTCGAGCACCGCGAGGGCCGCCCGGATGGGTCGGCGGCGCAGCATCTCGTCAAAGCTCGCCCGCCCCTGGCAGAACTGAACGAACATCCGCCAGCCCGGCGGGGTCGCCAACAGGGCGTGGAACACCTCCGGGCGGCGGGTGAACACGTCGAGCAGCCGGAACCCCGCCCGCATCTCCGGCACCAGACGCTCGGCCACCGCCCGCTCGTACCCGGTCAGATCACCATCGGCGACCGCCGCGCCAGCCAGCTCGCCGGAGCGCAACGCGAAGCTGATGCCCTCCCGACTCCACGGCTCCAGCAGCCCCGCGGCGTCCCCCACAACCAGCACCCGGCCGTTGCGCAACGGCGAATCCTCCGCGCGGCAACGGGTCAGGTGACCGGAGTCGTGCTCCGCCGGCAACCCGGTCAACCCCAACCGGTCGACGAACCGCCGCAGATAGTCGCGGGTCCCCTCCCCCGCGCCGCGAGCGGCGATCACCCCGACCGTCAGCCGGTCACCCTTGGGAAAAACCCAGGCGTACGACCCCGGCATGGCCCCCCAGTCCAGCAGCAGCCGACCCCGCCACCGCTCCTGCTCGGCCGGCGGCACCGGAATCTCCACCTCCAGACCCAGATCCACCTGCCGGTACCGCACCCCGACGTGCCGGGCGGTCACCCCCGACGAGCCGTCCGCCCCGATCACGGCACGGGCCGCGATCGTCGTACCGTCGGCCAGTCGTACGCGTACCCCCTCGGGGTCCTGCTCGATCCCGCGGACCGCGACCCGCTCCCGCACCTGCGCGCCGGCGGCCACCGCCGCCGCGCGCAGCCGGTCGTCGAACTCCTCACGACGCACCATCGTCACCACCGGAGTGCCGTGGCGGCGGGTGAACTCCCGACGGCCATCGCGGGTGAACGTCACCCGGTCCACCCGGTCGTGGGCGGGCACCTCGATCCGATCCCGCACGGCCGCCAGCGAGGTGCCGATCAGGCCACCGCCGCAGGTCTTGTACCGCGGATGCGCGGCCCGCTCGACAACAAGGGTGGAGACGCCCGCACGGGCAGCGGCGTGTGCCGCGGACAGCCCGGCAGGGCCAGCGCCGACGACGACGAGATCCCAAACGATCACGGAAGCAGCCTAGGGCACGCCCCCGGACGACCACCCGACCCGCCTACCGCCGCGACCGCCCGATCGGGTGCGCATCTTCGGTCACCGAGGGGGTAACCGGCGCACGGCAACCGCCACCACGATGGCGGACGGGCAGAGGAGGAATCATGCAGCAGGTGCAACTGTCGGAGGCCGAGCAACGGGTGTACCAGGCGGTCACCACCCTTGAGGCGCGCGGGCAGGTGCCCTACCCGGACCTGATCGCCGAGGAGTCCGGGCTGACCGAGGAGCAGGTGGGCAGCCCCCTGCACCTGCTCACCGAGAAGGGCCTGCTGCACCGCGAGGACTCCCCGATGGCCGGCCTCGACTTCGGTCCCCGGTTCTGCGCCCGCCAAATGGCGTGACCCGCGGGACCCACCGGCACGGTTCGCCCCCCGACGACCCGGGTAGCGGTCAACAATGGGTGATCGACGGTCGACGGGGGGCACGATGAGCGCGGCGTCCACGCCGCAGCCGGTAAGCGCAGCCGAGAACCGCCGACGCTGGCAGGCGGTCGGCGTCGGACTCGTCGCCGCGTTCATGACGCTGCTCGACGTGAGCATCGTCAACGTCGCCGTGCCATCCATCGACCGGGCGCTGCACGCCTCATCCAGTGACCTACAGTGGATCCTCTCCGGGTACGCCCTCACCTTCGGCCTGGCGCTGGTGCCCGCCGGCCGCTTCGGCGACGCCCGCGGACGGCGCAACGCGTTCGTCTTCGGCATCGCGCTGTTCACCATCACCAGCGCGCTCGCCGGCCTCGCCACCTCGCCGACGTGGCTGGTCATCGCCCGACTGCTCCAGGGCGCCGCCGCCGGCGTCGTCAACCCACAGGTCATCGGGCTGATCCAACAACTCTTCCACGGGCCCGAACGCGCCCGCCCATTCGGGCTGCTCGGCGCCACCATCGGCATCTCCACCGCCGTCGGACCACTGCTCGGCGGACTGCTCATCGCCATCGGCGGCGAGGAGCACGGCTGGCGCTGGGTCTTCTTCGTCAACGTGCCGGTCGGTGTCCTCGCGGTGATCCTCGGCTGGCGGTTGCTGCCCGGCAGACCCACCGGTCAGCCCGGGTGGCGACGACTCGACCCCGTCGGCGTCCTCCTGCTCGGCGTCGGCGTGGTCCTGGTCCTGCTGCCACTCGTGCAGGAACAGCAATGGCGAACCCCCTGGAAGTGGGCGCTCATCCCGACCGGCCTGGCGGTGCTGGTCGCCTTCGGGCTCTGGGAGCGACGGTACGCACGCCACCACCAACCCCTGTTCGACCTACGACTGTTCAACCTCCAGTCGTACACCCTGGGCTCGATCCTGGCGCTCGTCTACTTCGGCGGCTTCACCGCGATCTTCTTCATCTTCACCCTGTTCCTCCAGATGGGCCTCGGCTACAGCGCCCTCATCGCCGGCCTGGCCATCACCCCCTTCGCCCTCGGTTCGGCGGCCGCCGCCGTGCTCGGTGGTCGCATCGTCAACCGCTTCGGCCGACCACTGGTCGCCATCGGTCTGCTCACCGTGGTCGTCGGACTCGCCGCGACGGTGATCGCGCTGCACCTCGCCCCGCACGCCCCAGCACCCTGGGTCACCGCCGGCCCCCTGCTCGTCGCCGGCATCGGGAGCGGGCTGGTGATCGCCCCCAACCAGACGATCACCCTCTCCGAGGTGCCGGTAGGGCAGGCCGGCAGCGGCGCGGGCATGCTCCAGACCGGCCAACGAATCGGCGCCGCCGCCGGCATCGCCGCCGTCGGCTCGCTGTTCTTCTCCACCCTGGCCGACAGCCACGGCGACTGGACCTCCGCCTTCGAACAGTCCCTCATGCTGGCCAGCGGCATCATCGCGCTCGCGTTGGTCGCCGCGCTGATCGACATCTGGCGCACCCACAACCACAAGAGCTGACCCGGGTACGCCGCTGGCCGGCACCCCGGGTTGCGGGTGCCGGCCAGCGGTCGGTGTCCTGCTGTGCTGCTGTCGTGCGGTGGTGCTTGTGCGGGTGGTGCGGTCGTGCCGTGGTGCGGTCCTGCTGTGCGGTCGGTGTGGTGCGGTGGTGCGGTGGTGCGGTGGTGTTGTGGGTCAGCTGTTCCAGTACTGGGCAACCAGGTCAGCAGCCTGCTGCTCCCACTGGGCGTAGGCGTCCGGGTAGGCCGACACCTGCACGGTCTGCGCGGCCTGGGTCAGGGGCATGTCCTGCCACCCGTCGACCTGCTTGAGGCCCTTGAGGAACGCCGTCGTCGAGTACTCAGGGTTGGTGATCTGCTCCGGGGTACCCCAACCACTGGACGGGCGCTGCTGGAACAGGCCCAGCGAGTCGTGGTCGTTCATGTCACCCAGGTGGCCGAGGTTCTCCAGCTTGGACTCCTGCAGGCTCGTCGCGATCGAGATCACCGCGGCCCGCTCGGGCATACCGGCCTTCTTCGTGGCGGCGATGATCGCCTTGACGTTGGCGGTCTGCTCGTCGTTCAGGGCGATGTGCGACTGGTCGCCCTGCGGCTTCGGCGCCGACTGCACGGCCATAGCGACCGGCTTGGTGTCCACGGTCGGGGTGGCGGCGTGGGCGGCAATCGGGCCGGCGAAGACGCCACCGGCGAACGCGAGACCAGCAACGGACAGCACGCTCTTACGGATGATCGTGTTCATGAGGGGTAGCTCCTTCGGGGGTAGGAACACCCGAACCACCAAGGGGGGGCGGCGGCAGGGGTGTGAGCACCTCGTCCGGCGCTGCACAAACAAGGGGAAAGTCTTGAGGGGTGACGCCTCATGGGGCGTCGGGGGTCGGCGGCCTCACGGGCGGGGGGCTCGTGGCGCCGGGTCCCTGTGTAACGACCGACCGGCGGGGGTCATTCCCGGGGTTGGCTCACCTGCCAGGCACCCTCGTTGAGGTGGTGCGGTTGGTCGTGGGGGCTGCAACGACCGGGCGGTCGGGGTCATTCCCGGGGGTTGGCCCACCTGCCAGGCACCCACATCGAGGCGGTGCGGTTGGTCGTGGGGACTGCAACGACCGGGCGGCCGGGGTCATTCCCGGGGGGTTGGACCACCTGCCAGGCACCCACATCGAGGCGGTGCGGTTGGTCGTGGGGACTGCAACGACCGGGCCGAGGCTGGCATTCCCACCTGCCGAACCCGGCGTCCCGCGCCGGTGAGGGGCGGCGGTGGTGCTGCGATCGTCAGGGAGTGTAACGACCCTGGGCCCGCCACGATTCCGGCCCACGGGTGCACCCGACCACACCCCACAACCACCCGCCACCGGACAAACCGCCCACACCACGTCAGGGCGGCGGCGTCACATCGGCCCTCACTCTGGTGATCCACTCGCGTTCATGAAAACCGGGGGATCCGGGACGCCGGGACACCCCGACTTCATGAAACCCGAGTCGATCAAGAACGGACCGGCCGCCTGAAATCGGGCATGCGCGGATAAAATTCCCTAGGTTGCCTAGAAAGGCGACCTGCCAGGAGGGCCGGCGCTGGAAGGCCGCGCCGAAGACCGACGCAGGAAGTCGGCACTGGCATGACCTTCGTCGGCACAGCCGGCACTGGAGCGACCGGCACCGGCACGAACGACATAGGCACGACCACCCCACGCACGATCGACACCGGCACGGGCGGCACCGGCACGGGCGGCTCTCTGGACGGGGCTGGCGCCCGCCGGAGTGTTCCGACGGGCGCCAGCTTCACTGCGATCCGGGCACAGCCCGGCGGTGTGGATTAGTGCGCCGCACCACCGAAGCGCTGCCGGCGACGCCACGCCAGGGTCAGCAGAAGCATGACCGCTCCGGCACCGACCAGGCCGCCACCGAGCTTCATGGGTGTGCCGAGGCTGTCACCCGTGACGGGCAGCGGCTGCTTCTTGTGCAGCACCCGCAGCTCCGTGCTGGCGGTACGGCCGGACTCCCGACCGGTGGCGGTGAAGGTCAGCAGACCCGTCACCGACGGCCGGTAGCTCTTGGTGAAGCGGCCCTCGGCGTTGGTGAACGCCGTGAAGTTCAGCGGCGCGCTCGCCTGGTACGCCACCGGCTTCATGGCGACGGTGGTGCCGTCGCTACGACGCGCCGGCGCCTGACCTGCTGCCGGGGCGGCCAGCGGGGTCACCGTCACCGAGATGTCGACGGTCTCGTTCGGGCCGAAGTTGGTACCGGTCAGCAAGACCGTCTCGCCGAGGAAGATCGTCGGACGGTTGACGGTCAGCGACGCGACGGTCGGCGGGTACGGCGGCGGTTGGGGCGGGTCAGTGGTCGCGCTGGGCGCCGGCTGCGGCTGCGCCGCGCCCGCTGCCGTCGGCACGGCTACCACGGCCAGGCCGACCGTGAGCGCCATGATGATGCGGGATAGCCGCATGATTGGTTCCCTCCTACTGATCACAGCTTGGTGCGGAATGAACTTGGGTGGTCCAGGGGCTGGCGGTGGGGGTCAGCCACAGCTCGGCCTGTCCGACGCCGGTCTTGGCCGTCAGGACGGTGACTTCCAGCGCTCTCTCGGTGCCGGGGCCGACGTCGACGTTTGCTGTCGCCACCTGGCGGCGGCGTTCGGTGCCGCTGCCGAGCGCCGTCTCGGTCCCGTCCAGTCGGGCCTCGAGCACCGCTCCACCAGCCGGGCTGAAGATCGACACCAACGTGCGGGCGGTGTACGGGTCGCCAGCCAGACCGAGGCCGAGCACGGACTTGCTCAGTCCGGACTTCGGCGCCGTCGAGCGCAGGGTCACCCGCAGCCGGAGCTCGCGGCGGCCATCGGGCCGACATTCGCCGACCGTCAAGTTCGCCGTCGGCCGCAGGTAGTAGCCGAGCTTCGCGCCGCTGCCGTCGTTGAGGAACACGCCGACAGTTGGCACGGTGTCCTGTTCCGGAAGCGTCCCGGCCATCCGGCTTCCGCCGAATGTCCGCTGTTCCTCGGGTCGGGCACTCCAGAACAATATCCGGCGTTCGGTGATAGCACGGTCAAATGCGGACAACAACACCCGTGGGTTGACATTCTTCTTAAAGAAGGCGTCAAACACCGAGGCGGCGGAGGCCGCGAAGAAGGCGTCCTGCTGGTCGATGTCGAGGTTCTGGTAACTGTCGCTGAGCAGGGTCTGCACGACCTTCTCGCTGGCGAGCGGAACACCGCCGGGCACCAGCACCGGACCGGTCGCCTTGAGCAGGTAGGACAGCACCACCGGGTCGACGGCGAGCACGCCGTCGACCGTGGTGCCGGTCTTGCGGCGGAACATCTCGCGGTACAGCGTCGCGGCGGTCGGGAAGTGCGGGGACAGGTTGACGTCGGCCGGGTACATGCCGGGCAGGTCCGTCCAGAGGGCCTGGACCTCGGCGGGCACCTTCACCGCCGGCCGGAACAGGCCCAGCGAGGCACTGCTGCCCTGCTTGCCCATCTTCACCTTGCCGTTTTCCGCCTCGATCATCGCGTACGCGCCGAACATGCCGCCCGTGGCGCGCAGCTCGGCGAGGTTCTGCGAAACGAGCAGGTAGCGGCGGGGTCCGTTCGCGCCGAGCAGCGGCGGGAGCAGTCGGGCTCCCTGGTCGGCGGCCGTGGTGAGGCTGGCGAGACGGTCGATCTCGTCGCGCAGGTCGCTCAGCGCCTGCCGGATCTGGCTGACCAGGCTGTCGGCCGGCACCGCCGCCAGGTTCTGGCGCGTACGCTGCACCGACTCGTGCACCTCGGTCAGCTGCGACGAGACGGCGGCGAGCCGGGCGAGGTCCAGCCGGCCGCCGGTCGGCACCAGGCTGGTCAGATCCGCCCGGAGCAGGTTCGGGAACGCGTGCCGGGCCAGTTCGTCGATGGCGACGGCGATCTGCGCGACGGCGTCGAGGTCGTCGCCGGCGATGGGCGTACGCCGGGCCAGCCGCCAACTCGGGTCGGCCGTTGCCGCGCGCGCCGCGTCGGCCTGCTCCTGGAGGGCGGCGAGCGTCCGCAGGCCACGCTCGGTGTCCCCGCCGACCACCTGGGCGCTCAGCTCTCGGGCCAGACCTGCGGCGTTGAGCAGGTGAGCGCGCGCCTGCCAACCGCGGAAGCCGACCCACCCGCCGGTCGCCAGCAGCAGCGAGCCGACCACCAGGGCGCCAAGGAGGGCCCGTCGCAGCCGGGCACGCCGACGACGCCGGGACCGGCTCCGCCGCCGGGTCGGTCGTTCGCTCACTGTTACACCACACTCTCGTTCGCGGAACCGGACAGAAGGTCGATTCCCTGACGTTCTTAGCACGCCCTTGGGAATTTCGTACCGTTATTGCAGTTGTCGCCCTTTAAGCGAGCTTTCTTCGTGGTTCCGTGGCGGCCTCGGGGACCCGACCGGCCGCCTCGTGCAACAGCCCTTCGATCTGGTCCACGCCGGCGGGCAGCGACATCTCCCGCAGGTAGGCGGCCCGCCCGCGGCGACCCATCTCGGTGCGGGTCGGTGGCGGAATGGTGGCGGCCAACCAGAACCGGTCGGCCAGCGTCGCCCAGTCCTCCGGTGGGCAGGACAGCCCAGCCCGAGCCCGTTCCACCAGCTCGGCCGTGTCGCCGCCGGCCGACGCGATCACCGGCGCGGCACAGGAGAGCGCGGCCTGGAGCTTGGCGGGCACCGTGCCGCGCAGCTCCGGAAGGTCACGCATCATGACCAGCTGGTAGTCGGCGGCCGCATACAGCTCGGGCATGTCGATCGGCGACCGACGCTCCAGGAACCGGACATTGTCCGCACCCAGCTCGGCGGCGAGCCCCCGCACCCGCCGCTCCGCCGCTCCCGAACCCACCAGGACCAGATCCATCGTCCGGTCCAGCGCCGCGGCCGCCCGGACCGCGGTCTCCAACCCCTGCCGCTCCCCGATGGTTCCGGCGTGCATCACCACGCACCGACCGTCTCGACGGACCAACTGGCGGGCTGCCGCGCCGGCTGTCGCCGGGTGGAAGATCCGCTCGTCGGTCCAGTTCAGCACCAGCCGGACCCGGGCCGGGTCGGCGCCGGCGGCGACCACCAGGTCCCGCATCGACGGCGCGGCGACCGCAATTCGCGCCGCGGTCCGGTAGACCCGCGTCATCGCGCTGCCCAGCCGGGTTGCCCAGCGTCCCTCACCGTCCTCCTCGGCGCCGTCGCGGGCCCAGACGTCCTGCACGTGCAGCACCGCCGGCACCCGACCGAGCAACCGCAGCACCCCGGCGGCGGCGAACGTGGTCGCCGGCAGCTGGAAGACGTAGAGCACGTCGATGCCGGCGAGGAACCGGCGCGCGACCAGCCCGGCGCTGCCGGCGAAGGAGAGGTAGCTGGCCATCCGCCCGCCGATGGAGGCGGCCCGCCCCGGGTACCGGGGCACCCGTCGGACGCTCAGCCGTTGGCTGTGCGTCTCGTGGTGCCACCGCTGTCGCCAGCCGGGGTAGACGTGCCCGCCGGGGTAGTCCGGAAAGCCGGTGAGGACCCGTACCTCGTGCCCACGCGCGACCAACTCCTCGGCGAGGCTCCCGGGGATGAACGCCGGCTCCGGCGGAAAGTGGTACGACAGGATGCCGATCTTCACCGGTTCTCCCCCGTCCCACAGGGATCTCCGGCGGCCGGCGCGGCACCGCGACCGGCGCGCCCCCGGCCCGCGTACGATGCCGACAACCCCTCCCCGCACGGCCACCGGCGTCGACGCACCGCCCCCGCGGTGCGGGCGCCCGTGTCCGTACCGATGAGAGGGGCACCGATGGCTGATCGCGTGTTGTTCGTCTGCCACGCCAACCTGTGCCGGTCGCCGATGGCCGAGTACCTGGCCCGCCGGCTGCTGGCCGGCCAGTCCGTCGAGGTGGCCAGTGCCGGCACCGACGCGATCGACGGGTTGGGCATGCACCCGTACGCCATGGAGATCGCGACCGAGAGCGGCGCGGACCCGGCGGCGTTCCGGACCCGGGGTCTGCGCCCCGAGTACCTGGTCGACGCGACGCTCGTGCTGACCGCCACCCGACGCCAACGCTCGATCTGCACCGCGTTGGCGCCGGGGGCGCTGCACCGGACGTTCACACTGCGCCAGTTCGGCCGGCTGGCCGCGGCGGCCGAACTGCCCGCCGACTCGGCCGACGACCCGTTGCGGGCGGCGATCGCCGCCGCCGCCCAGGCCCGGGGACGGCTGCAACCCACCGCCCCGGACGAGGACGATCTTCGGGACCCGATCGGCGGTACCGCGGCCGACTTCCGACGCTGCGCTGAGGAGATCGAACAGTCGCTACGACCCCTCGCCGCGCTCATCGGGGCAGCCGGGTGAGTTCCTGGGTGTGGTCGGGGACGCCGTTGACCCCGTCGGCGGTCGCGCTGTGCCGGCCGGACGCCGCCCGGTCGGCCGGCACCGAGGCCCCGGTGGTCGAGGTCACCACCCGGTAGGCCTCGTACTGGTACGCCTCGGCCTTGGCCACCTTGGCCATGTTCAGCACACAGCCGAGCAGTCGGACCGAGACCGAGTGCAGGGACCGGGCCGCCGCGGCGACCTGGGTCCGTGAGGTACGGCCCTGCTGGGTCACCAGCAGCGCGCCGTCGGCCTGCACGGCCACCACCACGCCGTCGGTCACCGCGAGCAGCGGCGCGGTGTCGATGATCACGATGTCCGCCGACTCGCGCAGCGCCAGCAGCAGGTCCGACATGGCCTTGGAGCCGAGCAGTTCGCTCGGGTTCGGCGGGGCCGAGCCGCTGGGCAGCACCAGCAGCGACTTGTCGCCCCAGCGCTGCACGACGTCGCCCACCTTGACGTCGCCGACCAGCACGTCGGTGAGTCCGACGCCGGCGTCCAGGCCCAGGTAGTCGTCGACCTTCGGGCGGCGCAGGTCGGCGTCGACCAGCAGCACCCGCCAGCCCGCCTCGGCCAGCGCGATGGCCAGGTTGCAGGAGAGCGTCGTCTTGCCCTCGCCCTGCAGGGCGCTGGTCACCGCGATGACCCGGGCCGGCTCGTGGACGTCCACGAAGCGCAGGTTGGTGCGCAGCTTGCGGACCGCCTCGGCGCGCGCCGACGTGGCGGCGTCGCCCACGATCAGCGGGGCGCTGCGGGCGTTGGCCTCGAACGGGATCTCCCCGAGCAGCGGGCTGCCGGCGGCGCGTTGCAGGCCGGCGGCGTCGCGCAGTCGGACGTCGGCGACGCCCCGCAGGATCGCCAGGCCGATGCCGAGGATCAGGCCGATCACGCCACCGAGGCTGAGGTTGCGGATCGGCTGCGGCGAGACGGGGTTGGCGCTGACCCGGGGGCCGCTGACCACCTCAATCTTGATGGGCGCCTTGCCCTCGGGCGTCGTCTCGACCTTCTGTACGAGTTCGACGAACTTGTTGGCGAGGCTCTCGGTGACCCGCAACGCGCGGGTCTGGTCGGTGTCGGTGACCGACGCCCGCAGCAGCACGGTGCCGGCCTCGGTGGAGGTGCTCACCCGGCGCTGCACCTCGTCGGCGGTGAGGCCGACCGGTGTCTCGGCCACGACGCTCTGCGCCAGGCGGTCGCTGCTGAGCAGGTCGGCGTACGACTTGACGCGCTGTTGAAGGAAGAGCCCACCCTGGTAGGCGTCGGTGACGCCGGTGTTGGGGGTGGTGACGAAGAAGGTCACCGAGGCGACGTATCGGGGTTGGGCCCGTACGGTCAGAAACGCCGAGACGCCGAGAGCCACCATGACCGTGACCAGCGCGACCCACCAGTGCCGACGCACGTGGCGCAAATGGCGGAGCAGGTCCATCAGGAGCGCCCCCATGCCGGTCCGGTTACGGCAAAGAACTTCACGAAAACCCCCAAGGTCGTCTCTAAACTCGTGAAACCATTAAAGCGGCTCATGCGGCTTATGTCCGGAGTTATGCATTTTCCGACGGCGAGATGTGCGCCCGCTTGACCAACCCGACAAACGCCCATTCGGCTGCGGCGACAACGGGGAAAAAAGTCGAAGTCCGATCTGAGGCGTCCGATCGGCCCAGCGTCGGCCGCCGACCTCGCCGCCGGATAGGGTCTACGGTGGTGTGCCGGGAAGTCTGGTCGGCGAGTGGATTCCTGCCGTCCCGACTCCCCTAGGTGAACCCCACAGATGACCTCCCGCACCCCATCAACCGGGCCACGTCCGCCGAAGATTCGGCTGTTCTCCCGCTCATCCTGGCCACAGGCCCGGCACCTGGCCGACGTGCTGCGTACCGAGACGGTCGGCGGCGCACTGCTGCTGGTCGGCGCCGTCATCGCGCTGATCTGGGCCAACTCCCCGTGGTCCGACTCGTACACCCGGCTCGGTCATGTCGTGCCCTGGCCCGGCGCGCCCTGGCACCTCGACCTGGACCTGGCCACGTGGGCGGCGGACGGCCTGCTGGCCATCTTCTTCTTCGTGGTGGGCCTGGAGCTCAAACGGGAGTTCGTCGCCGGTGACCTCCGCGACCCGCGCCGGGCCGCGCTTCCGGTCGTGGCCGCCCTCGGCGGGATGCTGCTGCCGGCGCTGATCTATGTTTCGGTGATCCTGAGCGCGGGCGGGGCGGGCCTGCGCGGATGGGCCATTCCGACCGCCACCGACATCGCCTTCGCGCTCGCCGTGCTCGCGGTGGTCAGCTCACACCTGCCGCAGGGCCTACGCGCATTCCTGCTCACCCTCGCGGTGGTCGACGACCTGTTCGCCATCACCATCATCGCGATCTTCTACACCGCTGACTTCCAACTGATTCCGCTGCTCGCCGCGTTGGCGCCGATCGGACTCTTCGCGGTGCTGGTGCAGCGGGGACGGACCTGGTGGTGGGCGCTGATCCCCCTCGCGATCGCCGCCTGGACACTGATGCACGCCTCGGGGGTGCACGCCACGGTGGCGGGTGTCCTGCTCGGCTTCACCGTCCCGGTGCTCGCTCGCCGGCCGGCGAGCGGCGACCAGTCGGCCAGCGGCAACCACGTGACCGGCAGCGACCAGTCGGCCAGCGGCGACGCGCAGGCCGGCGAGGGTGGGCTCGCCGCGCACCTGGAGCATCGCTGGCGGCCGGTGTCAGCCGGCGTCGCGGTGCCGATCTTCGCCCTGTTCGCCGCCGGAGTCACCCTGCGCGGCACCGACCTCGGCGCCCTGCTGAGCGACCCGATCGTGATCGCCATCGTCGCCGCTCTGGTGTTCGGCAAGAGCATCGGCATCCTCGGCTCGACGTACCTGCTCGCCCGGTTCACTCGCGCCGAACTCGACGAGGACATCACCTGGGCCGACCTGCTCGGGATCGCCCTGCTGGCCGGGATCGGGTTCACCGTCTCGCTGCTCATCGGCGACCTGGCCTTCGGGGCCGGCAGCACGGCCGACGACCGGGTCAAGGCGGCCGTGCTGCTCGGCTCGGTGATCTCCGCCGGGCTGGCCGCGACCGTGCTCGTCCGCCGCAACGCGGCGTACCGGATGGTGGCCCAGCGGGAACAGCTGGACGCCGACCGGGACGGCGTACCCGACGTCTACCAAAACCCCGACGCCCGGTGAAGGCCGGCGCGCCGAACCCCGGTCACTGACGACGTTCGGCCGGCGGCAGGTCCTCGGTCTCCTCGGCCAGCGCCTCGGCCGCCGGCCCGGTGAGGTCATCGCCCGGCACCGCCACCGCCTCGACGCGATCCTGCTCGTCGGGCTTCCCGCCGGGCGGCGGCTCCGGAGCGGTGCCAGCGCCGGAGAAGCCGTACTCGTTCGGTTCGTCGTGCCGGCTCATGTGATCATCCTCCCGCTTTTCCCGCTTCACCTGTTGACGCCAACGGTAGGTGGTGATCGTCGTCGGCGCAGGGCGCCGGGGATTGTCGACCGGACCATGGTGGTGGCCTGCTCAGCGCCATGCCGAGCACCTGACGCAGGACGATGATCGCCGCCGCACCGGCCAGGCCGCTCCAACCCGGCTCGCCCGCGAGCCGGAGCACCCCGGCCGCGGTGAGCACGTCCAGCAGGATCCGCACGCCGCTGCGCAGGGCTCTCGTCGTGAGCGTGGTGACCACCCCGGCGACCAGCGCCAGGGCGGTGACCGCCGTGACCAGAGCGCCCATCACGCGCGCCGCTCCCCCTCGGCCACCTGACGCTGCTCCTGACGGATCTCGCGGCCGAGAAAGTAGTTCAACGCCGTCCGGATCGTGGCGATCGCGGCGAGTTGGCCGATCTGCGTGAACGACGGGGACACCGCCGTACGCAGCACGTCGGCCGCCAGCTGGAATTCCAGACCGAGCGTCAGAAAGCGACCCAGGGAGAGCCGGATCGGCGTGAAACGGGCGGCACTGCGGTGTCGCAGCCCCTCGACCACGAACCGCACCGCCGCCCACACCGCGCCCACGAAGATCACCAGCGCGCCGGCCACCTCCACCACGGCAACCAGCACCTGATCGCCCTGGCGCAACAACTCGGCCGGCTCCACCCCGGGCCGTTACCCGCCCTCGGTGCAGCTAGGCCCTCACGTCAGCTCGTTCACCGCCTCCAGGATCAGCCAGAGACCGGAGATGGCGAAGAGGATCGCCGCACCGTACTTGATGGTCTTCTCCGGCAGCCGCCGACCGAGCATCCGGCCGACCATGATGGCCAGCGCGTCCGCGGCCACCATGCCGATGGTGGAGCCGAGCCAGGTGCCGAACCAGCCGTACTTGGTGGCGAGCGTGATCGTGGCGAGCATCGTCTTGTCACCCAACTCGGCGAGGAAGAACGCCACCGACACCGCCACCAGCGCGGTCTTGTTGGTCTTCTCGGCCTTGCGCTTCTCCTCCTCGGTGAGCTTGTCCCCACGTAGCGTCCACGCACCGAACCCGAGGAACGCCACGCCGGCCACCAGGGAGATCCACTCGGTCGGCAGCACCGCCCCGAGACCCACACCGATCGCGACCGACGCCAGGTGCACCACCGCGGTGGCGATCGTGATGCCGATCAGCACCGGGATCGGTTTGAACCGCGTGGCGAAGGTCAGCGCCATCAGCTGGGACTTGTCCCCCAGCTCGGCGACGAAGATGACGCCGAAGCTGACGACCAGCGCGGCGAAAAATCCCTCCATGACGTCCTTCCCGTTCACGCCGGGAGGAGGTACAGGGGCGCCCTCGACCCGGCTGCAACAGCCTGAGTCGAAGGTCTCGCCCGCCCCGGAAACCGGGGCCGCGTGGCCGGATGCGGAACGCACCAGTATGTCGACCACGACATTGGGGGCTACTCCCCTTCGCGCGGCCAGCCTATCGGATCACCACCCGGACCGGCCGGGTCGGGTGAACAGGCTCACCGCGCCCGCGCCAGCGTGACACCGAAGAGCGCGTCCGGATCGGTCCAGAACTCCGCCGTGGCGAAGCCGGCCGAGGCCAGCTCCGCGGCGATCCCCTCCCGATGGAACTTCGCCGAGACCTCGGTACGCAGCTCCTCCCCCGCCGCGAAATCGACAGTCAGCCCCAGCACCCGCACGCGCATCGGCCGAGTCGCCCGCAACCGCATCTCGATCCACTCGTGCTCGGCGTTCCAGACGGCGACATGCGCGAACGCGGACGGGTCGAAGTCGGCGCCCAACTCACGATTGATCACGTGCAGCACGTTGCGGTTGAACTCGGCGGTGATCCCGGCCGCGTCGTCGTACGCGGGCACGATCACCGACGGGTCCTTCACCAGGTCCGTACCGAGCAACAGCCAGTCACCGACCTCCAGCGCGGCGCGCATCGCCGTGAGGAACTCAGCCCGCTCGGCGGGCAACAGGTTGCCGATGGTGCCGCCGAGGAACACCACCAGACGCTGGCCGCCGGTGGGCAACCGATCCAACTGCCGGGTGAAGTCCCCCACGATGCCCCGCACCCGCAGGCCGGGATAGTCGGCGGCGATCTGGGCGGTGGAACCGCGCAGCGCGCTGACCGACACGTCGAGCGGAACGAACGTGCCCAGCCCACCCCGACGGGTGAAGGCGTCCAGCAGCAGGCGGGTCTTCTCCGACGAACCGGAACCCAACTCGATGAGCGTCTTCGCCCCGGTCAGCGCCGCGATGTCGGGCGCGTGCGCGGCCAGCACGGCCCGCTCGGCCCGGGTCGGATAGTACTCGGGCAGCCGGGTGATCTCCTCGAACAGCTCGCTGCCCCGGGCGTCGTAGAACCACTTCGGTGGCAACCACTTCGGCCCGGCGCTCAGCCCGGCCCGGACATCGTCGCGCAGGCCGCGCTCCAGGTCACCCTCTTCGAGGTAGACCTCCAGGGGTTCCGCCGTCATCGGTTCGCTCCTCTGTTCGATCAACCGTCGCCGGCCCGCCCGGCGCGGCGCACCGGGGTCGGCAGTGGACGTACCCGCATCTCGTCCGCGGTGGCGACGACGAGGTGCCCCTCCGGCACCGACCGCCACCCGGGATCGTCGTCGTGTGGCTCGGAGGCGAGCAGCACCGAACCCGGCGTCTTGCGAACCGACAACGCGTGCCCCACCACACTGGCCACCACCCGGTGCCCGTCGGTGAGCAGCACGTTGAGCCGCGACCCGGGCGCGGCGGCGGCGACGTCGGTCACCGTCCGCCCCACCGCCTCGCCCGCGTCGACGCCAGCGCGCAACCGATGCCGCACCAACGCCCACAGCAACGCCGAGTCGGTGGCGGCGTCCAGGGTGAGCAGGTCACGCACCGGCAGAGCGGCGGCCAGCGGCACCATCGAATCCGGCCAGCCACGGATGACACCGTTGTGGCTGAACAGCCACCGCCCCTGCGCGAAGGGCGCGGCGGCACCGTCGAGCACCGCCATCCCGACCGTGGCCGAGCGCACCGCCGCCACCACCGCCGCGCTACGGGTCACCGCCGCGAGCTGGGCGATGGTCGGGTCACTCCAGATCGGCTGCGCCCGCCGGTACCGCACCGGCTCACCCTCCCCCGGGTACCAGCCGACACCGAACCCGTCGGCGTTGATCGTCCCGCCGCCGCGCATGTCGCGCGGAGCCCAGGACTGCCGCACCAACGAATGCGGCGGATCGAACAACACCTCGGCCAGGGTGACCGGCGGCCCCAGATAGGCCAGGTGGCGACACATCAGCGCCCCCGGCCCGCCGCCGGGCCGCCGGTCGTGCGGCGACTCACCGGTACGACTCGTCCGGCCGCACGTCACGGGCGCAACGGAACCCGCTGAAGATCTGCCGGCGAATCGGATAGTCCCAGTTGCGGAAGGTGCCCCGACAGGCGGAACGGTCGGTGCCGAACGAGCCACCACGCAGCACCCGGTAGTCGTCGCCGAAGAAGACCTCCGAATATTCGCGGTACGGGAACGCGGTGAACCCCGGGTGCCCGCCGAACGCGGTGGAGGTCCACTCCCAGACATCGCCGATCAGCTGGTGCACCCCCAACGGGGAGACGCCCGCCGGGTACGCGCCCACCGGCGCCGGCCACAGATGACGCTGGTCGAGGTTCGCGTGCGCCTCGGTCGGGTCGTCGTCCCCCCAGGGGTAGCGGCGCGACCGCCCGGTCGTCGGATCCCACCGGGCCGCCTTCTCCCACTCCGCCTCCGTCGGCAGACGCTTACCGGCCCACGCCGCGTACGCCTGCGCCTCGTACCAGCACACATGCACCACCGGCTCGTCGGCGCGGACCCGCGCCCACCGGCCGAAACGCCGGTACGACCAGTCGTCGCCGTCACGGCGCCAGTGCATCGGGGCGCTGAGCTGCTCCCGAACCCGATGAGCCCAGCCGGGCGGGCTCCACCAGCGCTGCTCGGAGTAGCCGCCATCGGCGATGAAGGCCGCGTACTGACCGTTGGTCACCGGCGCGGCGTCGATGGCGTACGCCGGGAGGTCGACCCGGTGCGCCGGACGTTCGTTGTCCAACGCCCACGGATCCGTGTCCGTGCCCATGGTGAACTCGCCCGCCGGCACCAGCACCTCCGCGCCGATCCGGACCGACGGCTCGGGCGGCGGCGGGGCGTGCAGCACCGCCGGCCCCGAGCGCAACTGATGGGTGGCGAGCATGGTCTCGTCGTGCTGCTGCTCGTGCTGCACGATCATGCCGAAGGCGAACCCGTCGGCGACCAGTGGCCGCTCGGTGAAGGCCACCGAGTCGAGCAGATCGTGCACCTTGTCCCGAACGGTGGCCAGGTAGGCGCGCGCCTCCGCAGGCGGCAGCAACGGCAGCGCGGGGCGGTCCCGACGCGGCTGCCTGAACGCGTCGTACAACTCGTCGATGTCACACCGGACCGGCTCCCGGCCCCCGACGTCCCGGACCAACCAGAGCTCCTCCTGATTACCGACATGGGCGAGGTCCCAGACCAGCGGCGACATCAACGGTGAGTGCTGGCGGGTCAGATCAGCGTCGTCGACCACCTCGGTCAACAACGAGGTGCGGGCGCGGGCCCGCGCCAACTCCACCGCGATGCGGTCGCGCAACCGCTCCCCGTCGACGCCACCCGACTGCGGGGCTCGCAACCGCTCCCCGTCGACGCCACCCGACTGCGGGGCTCGCAACCCCGGCTCACTCCTCGCACTCACTGGTCTCTCCTCTCAGCGGCGGCCAGCCGCTGGCGTACCCCTCGCCGGATCTCGTCGTGGATGCTGGCCGGCAGGTCCAGGTGGGGTAGGGCGGTCAGGGCCAGGTGGAGCAGGGCCGCCGCGGCGGCGGCCAACGCCGGGTCGGCCAGACCGTGCCGGGCGGCGGCCGACCAGCGGTGCGCCACCGGCGCGGCGATGGTGTACGCCTCACGCACGGTGCCCGGATCGTCGAACAGGGCGGTCAGCACCGCCAGCGGAATTCGCCAGTCCCGATCGGGCTGAGCGTCCAGGTAGCGCAGCTCCAGGTAGCCGCGCGGCCGCACCGGTGGAAAGAGGGTGCTGACGTGGTAGTCGAGGTCATCGGTGGTGGGTGGTTGTGGCAGCGCGCCGTCGAGCCAGTCGGCGAAGGTCACGCCGTGCGGCGCGGCCCAGTCGGCGTCGCGCCGGCGCAGACAGAGCAGCGGCGCGGCGAGCACGTACCTGACCCAGGCGTCGGTCGGATCGTCCCCGGCACGGGCCGGTGACCAGACCGGTCTGGTCCGGGCCGGGTCGATCGCCAGCCAGGCGGCCATCCGGGCGGAGGCCCAGCCGGTGCGCCGCCCAGCGTGTCGGGAGGCGGAGGCGAACGCGGCGAGCAGCGGGGGCCCGACCGCGTGCGCCGCGGCCCAGCGGTGCGCGACCTGGCCCGGCTCACCGGCGTCGAGGCAGATCTGCAGGCCGGCGGTGCTGTACATCATCGTGCGGCCGGCCGCGCCGTGGCGGTCGAAGGCCCCGCGCATCGCGCGGTAGCGGGGGGTTTCCACCACCGGGCGGGGCCGTCGGTGGGGGTCGATGCCGCTGCGGCCGAGGATCAACCCGGCGGCGGCCAGCAGGTCGGTGACCTGGGCGATGTCGGCCTCGGTGGCGCTGATCAACGCGGCGACCGAGGGGCGGGGCAGGGTGGAGATCTCCAACTGGCCGCCCGGCTCCAGGGTGACCAGGCCGCCGTGTCGAAGCGGCTCGGCCGGGCTGGTGGCATCCAGCGTGGTGGGGCGGTGTCGCCCCAGCGCCATCCGCAGCCGCGTCGCGTCGACGGGGCGGGCGGGATCGGCGGCGTCGTGCACGGTCCATTCCAGTTCGACGCCGGTGTGGGTGGGTGGGCCGGTCTTGAAGCAGATCCGGGCGAGATGTCGGACTGCGGCTGCGGACTCGCGCAGGATGGCGCTGCGGTCCAGCTCAGGCGACGTCACCAAGGGTCAGGCCCCCTCTCCATGCGCCGGTTCCGGCACACCGTGCCACCGTAAACCCACCCTCCGACACCGTCGGGGGCGCGCACGGCACCACCAACCCCTGTCTAACAGACGAATGTCCGATCCAGGGCGGAACCAAACCGCTGCCGCCGCCGACCGTTCAGCCGGCGGCGGGGTGGTCCGGTCGCGCCCGGGGCGGCGGGGCCTTCGCCGACGCGGCCGGCTTGCCCTTCACCGACGCGGTCGGCTTGCCCTTCGCCGACGCGGTCGGCTTCGTCTCGGGCACCAGCCGCTGGCAGTACGCCTCGACCTCGGCGGGGCCGCCGGCAGCGGTGACCAACCGCTGGAAGGCCGGCGTGCGCAGCGCCTTCTCCCGCTGGTCGGGTGCCTTCGCCTGCCACGCCCGGCACTGTCCGTGCAGCTGGGCGGCGGAGGCGGACGCGGCCGGCGGCGTGGCGGTGTCGGGTGACGGGGCGCCGGGGGCCACCGACCGACCGGCCTCGGGCGAGCGGGGTAGGTCCGGCGGCGGCGAGGGTGAGGTGCGCGACGGCGCCGGTACGACGGGTTCTGGCGCCCGGTCCCGGGTGACCGCGGCGAAGGCCGCCCCCGCGGTGGCGGTCGCCGCCACCGCGCCGATCCAGGCCACCGCACCGGTGGTCACCCGACGGCGGCGTCGCTGCACCACGCTCGGCGTCGGGTTGGCCCGGGCGGCCCGGAAGGCGGCCAGCGCGGCCTCCTCGCCGGCCAGCTCGCCCGGTCGGGCCGGGCCGGCCGCCGCGGCGAGCAGAGCGGCCACCGGATCGGCCCCTCGTACGGTCGGGAGGGCCTCGTCCGCCTGAGGTGAGGTCGTGTCCGTTCTCGTGGGCGCGGTTCTCGTGGGCGCGGCCCACGGGCCCTGATCGGGCCCGGTGTCCACCCGGGCGTGGGCCGAGTCGAGCAACCGCTCGGTGTCGGCGTTCTCGGCCCGCCCGAACGGGTTCATCGGGAGTCCCCTCACGTCAGCCGTCCGCCGGTTCGGTGTGCGGTGCCCGCAGGGCGGAACCGCTCCCGGTGCGGGGCGTCGGCACCTCGTCGACCCCGACCGCTGACCCGGTCGGGGTCTGCCGGGCCAACAGGACCGCGAGCCGGCGCAGGCCGCGGTGAGCGGCGGTCCGCACGGCACCGGCCCGGCGGCCCAGCACCCGGCCGGCCGATCCGGCGTCCAGCCCGATCACGGCCCGCAGCAGGACCGCTTCGGCTTCCCGGGGCGGCAGGGTGGCGATCAGCGCGAGGGCGGACTCGGTACCGATCGTCTCGCTGGCCCGCTCGGCGGTGTCGGCGTCGCTGGCCAGTTCGGCGAGCGCCTGCACCGGGACCGGAAGCGAGGGCCGACGGCGCAACCGGCGCAGGTGGTCCATCGCGCGGTTGCGGGCGATGGTGACCGTCCAGGCCCGGAACTCGCCCCCGGTGAAGCTGGGCAGGTCACGGGAGATCTGGAGCCAGGTCTCGGAGGCGACGTCCTCGGCCTCGGCCCCGACGAGGACGGTCAGATACCGCAGCAGCCCAGGCTGGAGGCTGCGGTAGAGGAAGCGGAAGGCCTCTTCGTCCCCGGCCTGCGCGGCGGTCACCGCCTCCGACAGGTCGGCGGTCATGCCCGGCCCACGCATCGTCGCTGGCGTGCCGGCCCGCCCAGGCGCGCGGGGGCGGGCCACGCGGTACGGCTCGCCCGCCCGATCAGCACCCGCACCGCACCGCCCTCCGCCGCTCTGATTGTGCCCACGACCATGATTGTCGGGGCGGCGTGTCCGGGGCGCCAACGCCAGGGGGCCGGCCGGCGCGCTGCCCGCCAAGGTAGCCGGGAGGGCCCGGGCCGGGCTAACGCTAAAAGGGGGCTCCCGACCCGACAAGCCGGCGTCGTGTCACGGAAGAGTGACAATTATCAACGCTGCGGGACGGCGCGTCGTCGTAACGGCCGGTGAGCTGGGGACGCCAACCACGTCTGGCGGCGCTTTCTTGCCACGGTGGACGGCACGAACGACGGAAATTGTCGCTTTTCGTGACACCGCAGATCCGCAGCGTCACCGCCGCCGGGCGTCCACACAGGTCAGGCCGGATCAGTCAGGCTGAACCAGCCGCCCGGCGGCCCTGCCGCAGCGCGCCGCCCCGCGCCACGCTAGGTACGGTAATGCGGTGTTGTCATCGGAGGTCGTGCTCAGCGGTCGCTACCGCTTGGACGAACGTGTCGCCACGGGCGGCATGGGCGACGTTTGGCGTGGCTCCGACCTGATTCTCGGCCGGCAGGTCGCGGTCAAGGTGCTGCTGCCGGCGCTGGTCTCCGACCCCGATTTCATCGCCCGGTTCCGCGCCGAGGCCCGGATCATGGCGGCGTTGCGGCATCCCGGCATCGTGCAGGTCTTCGACTGCGGCGCGGACGACCTCGCCGACGGTGGCCGGGCCGACTACCTCGTCATGGAGTTCGTCGCCGGCGAGCCGTTGTCCAAGCGGATCGAGTCGGCCGGGCGGCTCGAGGTGGCCGAGACGATGTCGATCGTGGCCCAGGCGGCCGCGGCCCTCAACGCGGCGCACCGCGGCGGCATCGTGCACCGCGACGTCAAGCCCAGCAACCTGCTGGTGCAGGAGGACGGCACTGTCGTCCTGGTCGACTTCGGCGTGGCCCGCTCCACCGACATCACCAGCATCACCAGCACCAACGCGGTGCCGGGCACCGCCCTCTACATGGCGCCCGAGCAGGCCGCCGGCCGGCCGGTCAGCGGCGCCACCGACATCTACGCCCTCGGCGCGGTCACCTACTGCTGCCTCACCGGCAGTCCGCCGTTCACCGGCGACAATCCGCTGCAGGTCGCCGTCCGGCACCTGGACGACGAGCCGCCGGAGTTGCCGCACGACATTCCCGAGGCGGTCCGCGCCCTGGTGTCGCGCGCGCTGGCCAAGGACCCGCAGGAACGGTTCAGCAGCGGAGCGGCGATGGCCGAGGCCGCGCGGACGGCGGTCACCGGCGGCGAGCCGCCGACGGCGATGGCCACACCGATCGCGCTGCGCGACGCCGGGCCGGGCACCCGCACGGACGCGGCGGCCGGCGCGGCGGTGGCCGGCAGTTCGCGGGCCGAGCGCCGGCGGGGTCCACTGGTCGGCGCGGCCGCGGCCATCCTGGTCGCGTTGGTCGGGCTCAGCGCGGCGCTGGCCGCGACGCGCAACGCCGGCGAGGACCCGGCGGTCCACCTGCCGACCACCTCACCGACGGTGGCACCGAGCGGCCCGGTCGACCTGCCCGCGGCGAACGAACAGATCACCAGCGTCGACCCGGACCGGCCGGACCGCAAGCACGTCCCCGGCAACGCCCCGTCGGCCACGCTCTCCGCCACGCCGAGCTCGCAGCCGAGCGAGACCCCCACGTCACCGACGCCGACGGCGGAGGTCACCGCGCCGCCGACCAGCGCGGCACCGACCACCGCGGCACCGAACGATCCACCGCCGCCGACGGACCCGCCCACCACCACGAGCGCGCCGGTCGATCCGGACGTACCCGCCGGCGGCTGAACCGCCCGGCTCGTCGCCGCCCCGGCGGCCCCACCAGCACCGATATCCCCAAAACGGACTTACGGCGTGGAAAACGCCTCTACGCTCTCCGCAGGCCATTTACACCATCTGCTGCGGGAGCCTGGGTGAGCGCTGAAAAGCTGGTCGTCATCGGTCAGGGGTATGTCGGACTGCCACTGGCCATGCGGGCCGTCGAGGCGGGGCTCGACGTCGTGGGTCTCGACGTCGACGCCGACCGGGTCAAGCGGCTCGCCTCCGGCGAGTCGTTCGTCGAGGACATCCCGGCCGATCGTCTGGGCCGGGCGTTGGGCAGCGGCCGCTACCACCCCAGCACGGAGTACACCGACGCCGACGGGTTCGACATCTGCGTCATCACGGTGCCGACCCCGCTGCGCGACGGCACCCCGGACCTGAGCTTCGTCGAGCAGGCGGGCATCGGCATCGGCCCGTACGTACGGCCGGGCTGCACGGTCATCCTCGAGTCGACCACGTACCCGGGCACCACCGAGGAGCTGCTGCGTCCGCTGTTGGAGTCGGCCAGCGGGTTGACCAGCCCCGGCGACTTCCACCTCGGCTACAGCCCGGAACGGATCGACCCGGGCAACCCGACCTGGCGACTGGAGAACACCCCGAAGGTGGTCTCCGGTGTGGACCCGGCGTCGCTGGCCCGGGTGGACGACTTCTACCGGCGCCTCGTGGAACGCACCGTGCCGGTGGACTCCACCCGCGTCGCCGAGCTGACCAAGCTGATCGAGAACACCTTCCGCCAGGTCAACATCGCGTTGATCAACGAGCTGGCGATGCTCTCGCACCACCTCGACATCGACGTCTGGCAGGCGATCGACGCCGCCTCGACCAAGCCGTTCGGCTTCATGCCGTTCCGGCCCGGTCCCGGTGTCGGCGGGCACTGCCTGCCGATCGACCCGTGCTACCTGTCGTGGCAGGTCAAGCGCCGCCTCGGTCGGCAGTTCCGGTTCATCGAGCTGGCCAACGACGTCAACCACGAGATGCCCGAACACGTCGCGCAGCGGATCATGGGAGGGCTGAACCGGGACGGCCGGGCCGTCAGCGGCGCCCGACTGCTGCTGCTCGGTCTGGCGTACAAGAAGAACACCGGCGACATGCGCGACTCCCCCGCCGTCGACGTGGCGCGCCGGTTGCAGGCCCTCGGCGCCGAGGTGCACGCCGTTGAGCCGTACGCGGAGGCGCACCAGATCCCCGCCGGGGTCACCGTGGTCGGGCTCACCGAGCGGGAGGTACGCGCGGCCGACGCGGTGGTGGTGGTCACCGACCATGACACCTTCGACTACGACCTGGTGGTCGAGCACGCCCGCTACATCTTCGACACCCGCAACCGGTGCGTCGGCCCGACGGTCGAGCGCCTGTAGACCCGGCACCGCTGGCCGGTCCCGCCGCCGGGGGAAGATGGCGGGGCCGGCCAGCGGATGTCCGCACCCGCCGGGGCGAGACCCGGCCGGTAGGAACCGCGACCGGGTCACTGGTCGCTGAGCGCCTCGACGACCGGGCGGGACAGCGCCCGGCGGGCCGGCAGTACCGAGGCGAGCAGGGCGGCCAGCACCGCGACGCCGAGGGTCAACCCGAGTTGGCCGAGCGGCAGCACCACGTGGAAGTCGCCGCCGAGGCGGTCCAGCAGGGCCATCGTGGACGCGCTGACTCCGGTGCCGAGCCCGATGCCGAGCACCACGCCGACCAGCGCCATCAGCACCGCCTCGACGGCGAGCACCGCCCGCATCCGCGCCCGGGTGAGCCCGACCGCCCGCAGTACGGCGTTCTCCCTGGTCCGCTCGACCACCGACAGACTCAGGGTGTTCGCGACGCCGACCAGGGCGATGACCACGGCCAGGGCGAGCAGCGCGGTGACGAGGGCGAGCAGCATGTCCACCGTGCCGGTGAGCATCTTCTTGTACGCGCCCTGGTCCATGAGGTTCACCGTCGGGTAGCGGCCCAGCACCGCGATGATCGCGTCACGGGCCTGCTCGGGGCGCACCCCGCTGGCGGGGTCAATCTCGGCCAGGTAGCCCCGCTGGGCGGGGAAGAGCGCCGCGAAGTCCTCGTCGGACAGGTCGATGACGTGACCTGCGGGCACCTCGCCGGTGGCGGTGTCGTCGGTGACGACGGCGGCCACCCGGAACGACGTCCCCCGCACGGTCACCGAGGAGCCGACCTGCCAGCCGCGGGCCTGTGCCAACTCGCGGTGCACCAGCACCTGCCCCGGCCCGACCCGCTCGGCGTCACCGGCCAGCACCCCGCTCAGGGTCCGACCGACCAGCGCCGGGTGGGCCGCGCGGATCTCGACGTCGTCGACGACCGTACGACGCTGCTCGTGCACCACCCCCAGTTCGGGGCGGGCGGCGAGCTCACCGACGAGCGCGGCCGGCAGGTTCTGACCGATTCCGCTGACCACGAAGTCGGTGCCGATCTGGGCATCCACGCTGCGTTCGATGCCGTCCTTGGTGCTGCGCGCGCCGACCATGAACGCCGAGACCAGTCCGATGCCGATCACCAGCGCGGTGGCCGTCGCGGCGACCCGCCGCGGATTGCGCACCGTGTTGGCGACCGCCAGCTCACCGGTGGCGCCGAGCACAAGTCGTACCGGCCAACCGAACACCCGGGCCAGCGCGGGGACGAGCACCGGCCCGAACAGCACGATCCCGAAGAAGGCGAGCACCCCACCGGCCGCCACCAGCACCAGTTGGCCGGCGCTGGCGGCGCCGGCCAGCGCCGCGATCCCGGCGGCGAGCACCACCGCGCCGACGCTCAACCGAAAACGACCAGCACCCTGGCTGGGCTGCACGGCGGCTTCGGTGAGCGCGGCCACCGGGGCGATCCGCGTTCCCCGCCAGGCTGGCAGCAGGGCGGCGCACACGGTGAGCCCGGTGCCCAGCAGCAGGCCGGTCAGCACTGTCGAACCGGTCACGGTCAGGCCGCCGGTGACGGGTACGTCCAGGTGGGGCAGGAGCAGCCGCAACCCGGCGGCGAGGGCCGCCCCGAGCAGCACCCCGAGCGCGGAGGCGACCAGGCCCAGCACGGCCGACTCCAGCAGGGTGGACCGGAAGACCTGTGCCCGGGTGGCGCCGATCAGACGCAGCAGCGCGGTCCGTCGGGTGCGCTGTGCGAGCACGATCGCGAAGGTGTTGGCGATCACGAAGCCGGCCACCACGATCGCGACCCCCACGAAGATCAACAGCAGCATGCGGAACTGCCTCATGTTGCGGACCGCGGCCTCCACGGCCTCGTCGAGGATCTGCTGGCGACTCTTCACAGTGGCTTCGGCGCCGGCCACGGCGCGTACCCGCTCGGTCAACGCCGCCACGTCGACGCCCGGTCGGGCCGCCACCATGATGCGGCCGTAGCCCCGCTCACCGGTGAGCGCCAACGCGTCCGACCCGACCAGGCCGACGAACGGACCGCCGACGTCGCGGACGGTCCCGGCCACGTCGACGGTGCCGACCAGGGTGTACGGGCGGGCCGCCCCACCGGTGGCGCCGATCCGGACCGCCGCGCCGAGCCCGAAGCCCTGCTCGGCCGCCGTCGGCGCGTCGAGCACCACCTCCCCGGCCCGGTCGGGCAACCGGCCGGCCACCAGGTCGTACGAGCGCAGGGCGTCCTCGGTGGGGACGGCGACCAGCATGGTGAAGCCGAGCACCGGCCGCCCGTCGGCGCCGACGATCCCGGCGGTGTTGGTCAACTCGCCGGCGGCGGCGGCCACCCCGTCGAGCGTCCGCACCCGGTCGATGAGAGCCGGGGGCAACACCTCGCGGCCGGCCGGGTAGACACCCAGGTCGGTGTGGCGGTCGAAGGTGCCGGCCCGCTCGTACGCGCCGGCCTGCATGCCGTCCACGAAGATCATCGTGCCGGCGACGAACGCGACGCCGAGCACGATGGCGAGCGCCGAGAGCAGCATGCGCAGCGCCTCGGCACGCAACGAGCGCAGGGTCAGGCGGATCATGCGGTGCTCCCGGTGCAGGTGGCGGATCGGACCCCACCGACGCTAGGGCCGGCACCGGTCCGTTGATCTCCACCTGCGCGCTCGACCTGCCTGCGCCCCGGGTCGCGCCGCGCCCGTGCACCGCTACGACCCAGGTCGTACGCGGCGTCATCCGCCCGGCGTGACCAGCCCGCTCTCGTACGCCAGGACCACCGCCTGGACCCGGTCGCGCAGCTGGAGCTTCGCCAGGATCCGCCCGACGTGGGTCTTCACCGTCGCCTCGGCCACGTGCACCCGGGCGGCGATCTCCGCGTTGGACAGCCCCTGGGCGACCAGCAGCAGCACCTCCCGTTCCCGTTCGGTGAGCTGCGCGAGCCGGGGGTCGGCGCTCGGGGCGGTGCCGAGCTGACCGGCGAACCGGTCCAGCAGGCGTCGGGTGATCGACGGGGCCACCACCGAGTCGCCCTGGGCCACCACCCGGATCGCGGCCAGCAACTCCTCCGGCGGAACGTTCTTGAGCAGGAATCCACTCGCCCCGGCCTGCAATGCCGCGAACGCGTCCGCCTCGGTGTCGAAGGTGGTCAGCACCAGCACCCGGGGTCCACCCGGGGGCCCCTCGGCGCAGAGCCGCCGGGTCGCCTCCACCCCGTCCATGGTGGGCATCCGGATGTCCATCACGACGACGTCGGCCTCGGTGCGGGCGAGCACCCGCAGGGCGTCCGCACCGTCGATCGCCTCCCCGACGACCTCCAGGTCGGGCTGGGAGTCCAGCACCATCCGGAACCCGGCGCGAACCAGCGCCTGGTCGTCCACGATCACTACCCGGACCGTCATGCCGCGATCACCTCCGTCCGTTGCCGGCTCTGACGTTGACGCCCTCTCCGCCCTGAGGGGTAGAGATTCCGGTCTGCTACACCGCCGAAGCGGCAAGCTCCCGGCGGGTTACCGCTTCCCCGCGCGGTGCCGGCATGGGTGCCGGTCTTACCCGCGCTCCACGGTCGTTGAGGTCCGCCCGCCCGGCGGCCCTGATGTTCCTGGCGGCGTTCACGTCTCGGTCGTGCAGGCTGCCACATGGGCAGCCCCACGTCCGGACGTTGAGCGCCATCTTGTCGTTGATCCGGCCGCAGTCCGAGCACATGCGGGTCGACGGGAAGAACCGATCTACCCGGGCGAAGGTGCGCCCGTACCGGGCAGCCTTGTACTCCAGCATGGCCGTGAACTGCGACCACCCAGCGTCGTACACCGACTTCGCCAACCGTGTCCGGGCGAGACCGGTCACGCACAGGTCCTCGACGAACACCGCTTGGTTGTCGCGGATGATCTGCGTCGAAAGCTTGTGCTGCCAGTCCCGCCGGGTGTCGGCCACCTTCGCGTGCGCGCGGGCGACCTTCACCACGGCCTTCCTACGGTTGTTGCTGCCCCGCTGCTTACGGGACAAGCCCTGCTGCAACCGACGCAGCTTGCGGGCTGCACGACGCAGAAACTTCGGCGCGCTCACCTTCGTCCCGTCGGACATCACCGCGAAATGCGTCAGCCCCAGGTCAATGCCGACCTCCGACTCCCGCTCGGGCAACGGCTGGTCGGCGGTCTGCACCACGAACGAGGCGAAGTACCGACCGGCGGCGTCCCGGACCACCGTCACCGACGTCGGCGCAGCCGGCAACTCCCGCGACCAACGGACTTCCAGATCGCCGATCTTCGGCAGCCGCAGTCGACCGTTGTCGAGGACCTTGAACCGGGCGTTGGCGGTAAACCGGACCGCCTGCCGGCTGTCCTTACGGGACCGGAACCGGGGAGCGGCGACCTTGCGACCCTTGCGCTTACCCGACACCGAGGCGAAGAAGTTGCGGTACGCGGTGTTCAGGTCCGCGAGGGCCTGCTGCAACACTACCGACGACACCTCGCCCAGCCACGCCCGCTCCGGCGTCAACTTCGCCACGGTAACCCGCTTGGACAGCTCGGCGTCCGTCGGATACGGCAGGCCAGCGTCGTGTGCTTCCTGACGCACGCGCAGCCCGTCGTTGAACACCACCCGCGCACACCCGAACGCCTTCGACAACGCCTCACGCTGGACGCCATCCGGGTAGAGCCGGTAGTTGTACCGAAGCTGCACGGGGCCGAATCTAACACTGGCCTATGACTGACCTCGGAGACATCCGCACCGGTACACACTGCACTTTCGCGTTGCACGCCCACCTGCACCAACCACCTGTGGTCGGCGTCGTACTTCGCCGGCTCCGTCGGTGGGGCACCCTGAGCGTCCTGCGGCATTACATCGAGCAACAGAACCGTCCGGCCCAGGGCACGCTCGGGCCTTGCCGGCCCTCCCACACCGGCCTTCACCACCGCCCTGAAGGACGGTGCACTAGCCCGCATTTCGGTAGCGGCAGCCGGACCTCGACCTGCCAGCCCCCGGTCGGCCGGGGACCGGCGGTGAGGCTGCCGTCGTACACCGTCACCCGCTCCCGCATGCCGAGCAGGCCGTGCCCCCCGGACGGCGCCGGACTGACCAGCGGGCGGCCGCGACCGTCGTCGACCACCCGGACCACGACGGCCTCGGCGGTGTACGACAGCACGACCTCGACGCCGGCGCCGACACCGGCGTGCTTGAGCGCGTTGGTCAACGCCTCCTGCGCCACCCGGTAGAGGGTCAGCTCCAGGCCCGGCGGCAGGGCCGGTGGCGCACCGGTGACGGTGCTGCGGATGTGCAGCCCGGCGTCGTCGAACCGGGCCAGCAGGTCGGGCAGTTCGGCCAGGGCGAGGCGGCGGTGCTCGGGGTCGGCCGCCACCGCCAGTTCGTCGGCCCCGTCCGCGCCGGCCGGGCCGGCGTCGCGCAGGACACCGACCAGCCGGCGCATCTCTTCGAGGGCCTGCCGGCCGGTGTCCGCGACCACCTTCACGGCGGTCCGCGCCTGGGCGGGGTCACGGTCGAGCATGAACCGGGCGCCGTCCGCCTGGACGATCATCACGGCCATGCTGTGGGCGACAACGTCGTGCAGCTCACGAGCGATCCGGGTGCGCTCCTCGGCGACCGCCGCCCGGGACTCGGCCTCCCGCTCGCGTTCCAGGGTCGTGGCCCGCTCCTCCAGGCTGAGGACGTACAGCCGGCGGGTCCGCACGTTCAACGCGACCAACCACACCGCACCGGTGACCAGCGCGTACCACAGCGCGGTCATCCACCACCGGATGCCGCTGGGGGCCTGCGCGGCGGCCAGCAGCACCCCGACGGCCGCGACTCCGCCGGCCAGCACGCCGTCGCGCAGCCGCCGGCCGTACTTCACCACGCTGTAGAGGGCGATCAGGACGGCGACGTCGTAGATGAGCGGACCCCACCGGGCGACCACCTGGATCAGGGCGAGCACCGCGACCGCCACGGTCACCGCGACCGGGTGGGTACGGCGGAACAGCAACGCCACCGCCATCCCCACGCCGACCAGCGAGGCGGCCCAACCGCCCGGCTGGCTCACCGCCGCCGCCAGGGACAGGGGCGCCACCAGGCCGGCGACGGCCACGTCGAAGGCGACGCTGCGCAGCGGGCGACCGAACAGGGTGCGTCTCACGGTCACCCAGCGTACGTGCCGGGGCGCTGGGTGCTTGTGCCCCGCGCCCGGGCTCAGCGGTCGAGGATTTCGCGCATGCGGTCGATCTCGACGCTCTGCTCGGTGGCGACGGAGTTGGCGAACTCGTTGAGCGTCAGGTCGGAGCCGACCGTGAGCAGGTTGGTGGCCATCTCGATGGCGCCCCGGTGGTGCTCGGTCATCATCTGGACGAAGAGCCGGTCGAAGTCCGCGCCACGGACCGCGGCGAGCTGCCGCATCGCCTCGGGCGACTGCATGCCGCGCATGGTGCCGTGGTCGTGGCCCGGCACCTCGGCCGGGAGGCCACGGGTCTGCAACCAGCCCCGCATCATGCCCATCTCCGGCCCCTGGCTGGCCCGGATCCGATCGGCGATGGCACGGACGGTGGGGTCGGCGGCCCGGTCGGGGGCGAGCTCCGCCATCGCCAGGGCCTGCGCGTGGTGCGGAATCATCATGCGGACGAACCAGACGTCCAACGAGTTGTGCGGGGCGGGGCCGGCGTCGCGGACCTCATGGGCCGCGCGGGTGGCCGCCGGCTCTCCCGGACGGCCGGGCGCGATGACGGTCAGGTCGGTGGGGACGGGACTGGCGCTCGGCGACGCGACGGAGGTGACGGGCGCGGAGACCGGCTGCACGGCGCCCGTACCGGTGTCGCCGCCGAGGTGGATCATCATGAACGCCACCAGCGGCACCGCGACAGCCAGTGTGACGACCGCCAGGGTCCGTGCGCGCCGGCTGGTCATGGGCCACTCCCTGCAGTCGAGGTCACCGCGATGTTATCCATTGAAGAACACACTTTCATGTGACCCCGATCACATCGACGTTCTTCGTCGGGCGGTAACGTGTCAACCATCGTCTCCCCCTTGCGAAGGGCCCCGCCGATGATCAGACTCCCCCAGCCACGGTTACGACAACTGCGCATCGTGGCGGTGGCCACGACCGGCCTCCTCGTCGCCAGCGCCCTCGTCGCCCCGGCGAGCAACGCCCAGACGGTGCCGCAGGCGGCCCCAGCCCCTGCGCTCACCAACACGATCCCCGGCGTCGACGAGATCGTGAGCAGCCCCAACCTGCGCCAGATCGCCAACGTGCCCAAGGTCGCCCCACTGGACGCGACCAACAGCGACATCGCCTTCCAGGGCAAGTACGCGTTCGCCGGCAACTACAACGGCTTCGTCATCTACGACATCTCGCGGCCCAGCGCTCCGAAGGTCACGGCCCGGGTGCTCTGCCCGGGGTCGCAGAACGACATTTCCGTCCACGGTGACCTGCTCTTCCTCTCCACCGACTCGTCCCGCAGCGACGACTCCTGCAACAGCACGGCGCAGGGGGCCGACGTGAAGGACTCGTGGGAGGGCATCAAGATCTTCGACATCAAGAACAAGGCCAACCCGCGCTACATCAAGTCCGTCGAGACTGCCTGCGGCTCACACACCCACACCCTGGTGCCGGGCAAGGACCGCAAGGCCGTCTACCTGTACGTCTCGTCGTACAGCCCGCGGGCCGAATTCCCCGACTGCCAGCCGCCGCACGACTCCATCTCCATCATCAAGGTGCCGGTGAAGAAGCCGACCGACGCGGCCGTGGTCGCGACGCCGAACCTCTTCCCCGACGGTGGCTTCCCGGGCAGCGGGACCGGCTCGGCGACCACCGGTTGCCACGACATCACCGCGTACCCGTCGAAGGACCTGGCCGCCGGCGCCTGCATGGGTGACGGCATCCTGCTCGACATCAAGAACCGGGAGAAGCCGCGCGTCATCAACCGGGTACGCGACGAGGTCAACTTCGCGTTCTGGCACTCGGCCACCTTCAACAACTCCGGCACCAAGGTGATCTTCACCGACGAGCTGGGTGGTGGCGGGGCGGCGACCTGCAACGAGGCCGTCGGCCCGAACCGCGGCGCGGACGCCATCTACGACATCGCCGGCCGCGGCAACGCCCGGACGATGACGTTCCGCAGTTACTACAAGATCCCCCGGGCGAACGCCGACACCGAGAACTGCGTGGCGCACAACGGCTCGCTGATCCCGGTGCTCGGCAAGGACATCATGGTCCAGGCGTGGTACCAGGGTGGCATCTCGGTCTTCGACTTCACCGACTCGGCCAAGCCGAAGGAGATCGCCTTCTGGGAGCGGGGCCCGCTCTCGGCCGACACGTTCGTCGGTGGTGGCACCTGGTCCGCGTACTACTACAACGGCCACATCTACTCCAACGACATGGTCAAGGGCCTGGACGTCCTGGAGCTGAACGACTGGCGTACCTGGACGGCCAAGCTGACCCGCTACTCGGAGCTCAACGTGCAGACCCAGCCCAGCTACCTCGGCTGGTAGGCACCGCGCACCACACCGGGCCCGGCCCCCGATCCACGGGGGTCGGGCCCGGCCACGTCCGGGAGAGCGGACCCGTCAGCTCATCGGCAGGTGGTAGCGCCGCTCACCAGCACCGGTAGCGGTGACCAACCGGACCTCGCCGCTGCGCAGACCGTACGTGACAGACCAGCGGGTGTGCCCCTGACGGACGGCGGCAAGCAACCGGTGCGCCGCGGCGACGTCCAGCACCGCGTCGGCGTCGGTCAACGCGGCGGCGATCTGCCCGTACCGGCGGTCGGTGCGCCGCCGCTGCTCGGGCACCCCGACGACCGGTACGTTCGTCAGCGCCTGCCAGCCGCCCGTGCCCCGCTCGACCCGCAGCTCACCATCGACGAACTCGATCACCGCTGACGCTCCGGTCGCGTCGGCCAGCAGGTAGTGCAGCGGCGGCCCACCGTCGAAGTCGAGGTTGTGCCCGCTGAACACGGCGATCGCCTCGTCGACGGTGGCGGCCCGGTCCAGCACCAGCCGCAGGATCCGGACCGAGCCGACGGTGGGCCTGCCCGGCACCGGCCGGGCCGTGGCCGCGTCGTCGGCGGCGAGCCCCACCGCGAGGCCCCGCTCGTTCATCCCGTCGAAGGGCAGCAGCGGAGCGTTGAGCAGCCGTCGGTCCCCGGCCGGGTCCGCGCCGACCCCGAGGTAGGAGATGTCGACCAGCGACAGGGACGCGTACCCGTCCGGCGGGTCGGTCCGCAGCACCAGCGCCGGGTTGGCGTCCCAGTCGAAGTTGCGGGCGAACACGGGCCGCTCGGGGTCGCCCGCGGCGACGAACAACGAGCAACCGAACGGGCTGGGCGCTGCGGCGTCGGTGCCCACCGTCGGGTCGTACGCCCCGACGTAGGTCATCTCGTACAGCGGCAGGTCGTCCACCCGACGCAGGCTGGCCATGGTCTGCTCGACCTGGGTGGCGTCCTGCCGGGAGGCGGTCGGCGTGGCCGCGGGCACCGGCGACGCGATCGGCGGCGCACCTGCCGACCCGGGTGTCGTGCAGGAGGTGAGGGCGAGCAGCAGGGCCGTCGAGACGGCCGGCAATGTCCTGCGCATACCCGTTGGACGCTATGGGACCGATCGACGGTTGTCCACCGCCCCGGTGCGGTCTGTCGGATTGCGTCGCCGGGGTGATCCGGCCGGCTTTGCGTGGACGCCGCCCGCGCCTATGGGACGGGTCACCAAGACGGCCGCAGCGGAGGCGGACGGCCGGACACTGTGCCAGCGTGATTCCACGTGACACTCGCCGTCGGCACCCCGCCCGCCCCGCCCGCCCCGCCCGTACGCTGGCGTCCCCAGCCGCTCGACCTGGTGGCGGTGTTCCTCGCGGTGGCCGGCGCGGCGTGCGCGCTGGGTGGGGTGCTGCCCCGCGCCGACACCACCGCCACCCTGCACCGGGTCCTGCCACTGCTGCTCTTCCTCGGCTCCGTGATCGTGCTTGCCGAGCTGACCGCCGTGGCAGGAGTCTTCGACGTGCTGGCCAGCCGGCTGGCCCGCGCCGCCGGGGGCAGTTGGGCGGCGCTGTTCCTGCTCTGCGGCGGCCTGGCCACGCTGACCACACTCGTGCTCAACCTGGACACCACCGCGGTGCTGCTCACCCCGGTGCTGCTCGCGCTGGCCCGCGGCCTGCGCGTCCCGGCTGCCCCGCTCGCGGTCACCACGGTCTGGCTGGCCAACACCGCCAGCCTGCTGCTGCCGGTGTCCAACCTGACCAACCTGCTGGCCGCCGACCGGATCGGGCTGGCCCCGCTGGCCTACGCGGCGCGGATGGCGCTGCCGCAGCTCACCGCGGTCGCGGTCACCCTGGCGCTGCTCTGGTGGGCGTGGTGGCGGCGGCACCGCCCGGCCGGAGGCCGCTTCGTTCCACCCACCCGCCACGTGCCCTCGGATCCGGTGCTGCACCGCATCGCACTCGCCGGTTGCCTGCTCTTCGTCGCCGGCATCCTCTCCGGCGTGGAGATCGCCCTCGCCTCGACGGTCGCCGTCGCGGTGGTGCTGCTCGGGTTCGTCGTCCGCTCCCCCGCGACGCTGCGCCCGGGGTTGGTGCCGTTGCGGCTGCTGCTCTTCGTCACCGGCCTGTTCCTGGTGGTGCAGACCCTCGGCCGGTTCGGGCTGGACGACCTGGTCGTCGGGCTGCTCGGCACCGACGGCGGGGCGCTCGGGGCGCTGCGCGCCGGTGGCACCGGTGCGGTGCTGGCGAACGCCGTGAACAACCTGCCGGCCTACCTGGCCGGCGAGTCGGTGCTGCACACCGGTGACGGAACCCGGCTGCTGGCACTGCTGATCGGCACCAACATCGGGCCGCTGGCCGCACCCTGGGCGTCGCTGGCGACCCTGCTGTGGTTCGAGCGGTGCCGGGCGGCCGGCGTGGCGGTGCCGGTGACCCGGTTCGTGGTGACCAGCGTCCTGCTGGCGGTCACCGGCACGTTCGCCGCGGTCGGCGCGCTGCTGGTGACGAGCTGAACGCCCGTCACCAGCAGCGCGATGGAGCGGGACACGTCACCCGGCGGCGCGCTCCACGGCGAACATGAAGCAGCCGTACACCACGTTGCGACTGTGCAGCTCGTACACGGCCGGGTCGGCGAACAACTCGGCGATCACCGCCTCCGGGTCCGTGCCGTCGTGCAGGCGACCGCCGTGGATCCGGCCCTGCCGGTCGTACGCCCGCAGGACCTGGGCTCGCCCCCGCCAGGCCGGCGGGTGGCCACCCGCCGGCTCCGGTCCCGAACAGGCGACGGCGTGCGCGAAGACCGGACCGATCTCCCGGTACGGGCCGGCGGCGCCCGGCGGCGCGTAGCCGAAGAGCAGCAGCGCCTCGCCTGCCTCGGCGTCGCGCAGGCAGCAGCGCAGCGGTTCCCCGCCGCCGGCCGGGAGCGCCTCGACGGGCCGGTCGGCGGCGTCGTGGCGGGTGCAACGGACGGTGTCGAGCGTCCGGGCCTCCAGGGCACGGATCAGGAAGGCGGTGCTGGTCGTCATGCGTCCAGCCTGGCCCGGCGACGGCGCGGATGCTGGCGGTGATCGGACCTGACGCTGGTGGACCCAGGCTCAGTCCCGGTACACGGCGATCTGAAGTTCGGTGACGCCCTTCTCCGGGGTGTCCGGACAGTAGTCCAGGTAGACCTCGCGGGCGAACCCGTCGGTGCGGTAGCCGTTCTCCTCGATCCACCGGGCGAGCGCCTGCATGCTCGGCTCGACGTCGTCCATCGCACCGTGATGGATGATCGTCGCGGCGGTGGGCACCGGGGCCAGGTCGCGCACCGCGACGTCGGGGGCGGCGGACGGCTCGGCGTCGACGAGCACCCCGGCGTGTACGACGACGGCGTCCCCGCCGGGATCGACCGGCTCGTACCAGGCGATGGTGGGCCCGGTCGGGGTGACGCCGGCGGCCGACAACCGGCGGAACAGCTCGGGGTAGAGCGGCTGGATCACCGGGCCGATGTCCTCGCCCTCGTAGCTGGCCGCGATGGCGGTCAGCTCGGCGACGCGGACCGGCGCGATCTCTTTGAGTACGACGTCCTGGCTGGTCATCCGACCCTCCGACTCGATCATTCGGAGCCTCGCTTCGACGGCCGTCAACCGGGCCGTGTCGGCGGCCAACTGCTCCGCCAGCTGGCTGCGGCGCAACCGCAGCATGCCGCGCAGCTCGGCCACGTCGACGGCGTCGTCGACGATCGCGCGCACCTGTTCGAGGGTGAGGCCCAACTCCTTGAGGGCGATCACCCGGTTGAGTCGGCGCAGCTGGTCCGCCCGGTAGAACCGGTAGCCGGTGTGCGGGTCGACGCTGGCCGGGCGGAGCAGCCCGATGCTGTCGTAGTGACGCAGCATCCGCACCGACACCCGGCCGAGTCTGGCGAAGTCTCCGATGGTGAACATGGTCCCCCCACACTCGTCCCTGACACCGTGTCAGAGTCAAGCGTGGCGTGGGGGGCCGTCAGTTGCGGGCCGGACGCGGGCCGACCAACCGGCGCACCACCGGGGCCGCGTTCCACTTCGCCGCCCCGACCAGGTCGCGGGCGTGCTCCAGGACCGTGTAGTCGGGTCGGGTCAACCCGTCGGCGATGGCCCGGTCCAGGTCGTTGCCGCAGCGGCTCAGCACGCTGTCGAAGTCCCGACGGACCGGCTCCTGCAGGTCGTATCCGAACGAGCGGTGCAGCCGGGCGAAGAGCGGCTTGTACAACCGGACCCGCTCGTGCAACCCCGACGAGTACGACATCGGGTTCTTCGGACGACGCACGATGTACTCGGGCAGCATGTCGGCGAACGCCCGCCGGACGATCCACTTCTCCTGCCCGCCGCGCAGCTTCAGCTCCACCGGCAGCCGCATCGCCAGCTCCACCACACTGAGGTCGAGGAACGGCACCCGGGCCTCCACGCCGTGGGCCATGGCGGCCCGGTCGACCCGCTGCAACTCGGTGCGGCACAGGTTGCGGATCCGGTGCAGGAACAGCCTGCGGGCCGCCGCCGGGCCGACCTGGTGGTACATCGGGTACCCGCCGAACAGCTCGTCGGAGCCGTCACCGGTCAGCACCACCTTGATGCCCAGGTCCCGCAGCCGCCGGAAGATCGGCACCGAGACGACCGCGTTGATGATGTCGCCGTACTCGGTCAGCTCGGAGATCCGGATGGCCTCGCGGACGTCGGCGAGCCGGATGTCGCGCGGACGCAGCTCGACCACCACATGCGGCACGTCGAGGTCGGCGGCGAGCCGCCGGGCGTACGCCACGTCGGGGCTGTCCGCCACGCCGACCGTCACCGCGACGCAGTCCGGGTGGATGTCGCGCACCTGCCGCAGGGTCAGTGAGCTGTCCAGACCACCGGAGAGCACCACCCCGACGGTCAGGTCGGTCTCCACCCGCATCCGGATCGCGTCGCTGAGCGCGGCACGGACCAGCAGCGCGGCCTCGTCCGGGTCGTCGATGACCGGCAGGCCGTCGCCGAGGGTGAGCAGGTCGACGTACGGGCTCACCCGCACGTGCCCGTCCGCCTCCGCCCAGCCGTGGTGCCCGGGCGGCACCTCGACGATCGGGGCGCCGTGCCCGACGAGCGCCTTGACCTCGGAGGCAAGCTGCAGGCAGCCGGGGCGACGGGCCCAGTACAGCGGCTTGACCCCGAGCGGGTCGCGGGCCAGGTACGCCCGTCCGGTGGCCCGTTCGACGACCGCGAAGGCGAACTCACCACGCAGCCGGGTCACCGCCGCCTCGCCCCACTGCTGGAACGCGGCGAGCAGCACCTCGGTGTCGCTCTCGGTGCGGAAGCTCTGCCCCAGGCGGGTCAACTGCGCCCGCAGCTCCCGGTAGTTGAAGATCTCGCCGTTGAAGCAGAGCAGCCACCGCTCGTCGGTCGACGTCCACGGCTGCACCGCCCGGTCCCGGTCCACGACCCGCAGCCGGCGGGTGCCGGCGAGCAGCCCGCTCTCGGACCGGGTCTCGGTGACCTCGCCGCGCGGGGCCAGAGTGGCGAGCATCCGCCGGAAGGTCGCCGGGTCGGCCTCGGGGCCGATGCTCAACGCGATGCCGCACACCGGCTCAGACCCCCATCTCGGCCTCGTACGCCCGGCGTAGGCGACGCCGGGCGGTGGGCGCGAGGCACAGGTGCCAGGCCTGCCCCTCGTCGATCACGTTCAGCTCGCCGGCCTCCTGCCGGCTCAGCAGCAGCTCCGCCAGGGCGTCCCGCGCGCCGAACCGCTCGAACCAGGCCAGTTCGACGTCGACGGAGTAGCCGAGGCAGTGTCCACTGGGCAGCATCGCCGCGTAGCCCAGGCGGCGCAGCCGGTACTGGTGTTCGGCGCTGCGGACCAGGCTGGTCACCCAGAGCGGCGGGGTGCCCGGCGGCGCGACGGCGGTGAACTCTCGTCCGATGTCGTTGAGCAGCGCCACCACCTCGCGTCGGGCGCGGCGGAACAGCAGCCCCGCGGTGTGCGGGGTGGCGTCGGGGCGTAACCGGCGGCGCAGCCCGCGGGCGGCCCGGCCCAGTATCGTGGCGGGCTGCTCCTGGTAGCGGAAGCGCAGCAGGTCGCGGCGGCGCAGCCACTCCAGGTCGACCAGCTCGGCGCTGCCGTTGACCTGGTCGTCGGTGACGAAGGTCGGCGCGTCCTGCCACCACAGCACGTCGATGCGGGAGAGCAGGTAGATCCGGACCAGCGCGTTGAGGTCACTGGCCGAGGTGCGGTGGTTCGGCTGGTAGCGGGCCATCTCCAGCAGCAACGTCTCGCGCGCGCCGATCAGCCCCTGCGGCGTGGCGTCGAGGACCGCCGCGAGCGCCGGCTCCCGCAGCCGCTCGTCGATGAGCACCTGCCGGGCCCGGGTGCTCGCCGCGTCGGCCAGGGCGCCGACCTCGACCAGCAGGTCGGCGACGGCGGCCCGGTAGGCGGCCAGGTCGGGCGCCGAGGTGGGCAGGCGGCGGGGGGCCGTGCCGGGGGGCCGACGGCGGGCCGGGGCGGTGGGCGACGGAGGCGAACCGGGTTGCTGTCCCGGGCTACGGCTGGGCACTCGCATGACGGGTCCCTCTCTCCGGTCACGGCACTGGTGGTTCGCCCTGAAACACACCGTAATCGTCAGGACCGGAAGGGACCGAACAATCCTCCTATCTCCCCCCGAACGGAGCACGAACGACGCGCTCGCGGGGTGTGGTCGTGGGGTGGGGTGCCTTTGGAGCTGATGTCGTCAACGCATCACCGCCGCCGGCTTCGCAAGCAGCCCCCGTGATGCCACAAACGATTCAGCTCCAAAGGCACCGACCAACACAGCAACCCACCGACCGCCGACCGCCGACCGGCCGCCACCATCAGGCGCCGGCCGGCACCGTCAGGCGCCGGCCGGCACCGTCAGGCGCCGGCCGTCGGCACCAGGGCTTGCACCTCGGCGTACGACGGGAGGACCGCCGGTGCGGTGGGCCGGCCGAGGCGGACGGCGTCGGCAGCGTCGAGCGCGGCGCCCAGTGCGGCCCGGAACAGCAGCGAGCCGGTACTGACCCGGGCCACCCCGGCGGCGCTCAGCTCGGCCAGTCCCGGGCCGCCCGGCTGGTACAGCGCGTTCACCGGAGCGTCGATGCGTTCGGTGAGAATCCGCAGCGTGGCCAGGTCGACGGTGCCGGGTACGAAGATCCCGTCGGCGCCGGCCGCCCGGTAGGCACGAGCACGGGCCAGGGTCTGCGGCAGCGGGTCGTCCACACCGAGCCACCAGGTGTCGGTGCGGGCGTTGACGAACAGGTGCGGCACCGCCGACTTCACGGCCGCGACCTTGGCGGCAACGCACCCGGGGTCGGCCAGCGTGCCGTCCGGCCGGCCGTCCTCCAGGTTGATCCCGACCACGCCGAGCCCGGCCAGCTCCGCCGCGTAGTCGGCGACCGCCGCCGGGTCGTCGCTGAAGCCGGCTTCGATGTCGACGCTGAGCAGGACCGCAAGGGTGGCGAGCCGGCGGGCCAGTGCCAGGGTCTCGCCGGCGGTGGACCCGGTGCCGTCGGGTCGGCCCGCGGTTGCGGCCACGCCGAGACTGGTGGTGCCGACCGCCGGGTGCCCGCGCGCGGCGAGCGCCGCGGCCGAGGCGTGGTCCCAGGCGTTCGGCAGCAGCAGGGGCTGGTCGCCGTGGTGCAGGGCGCGGAAGCGCGCAGATCGCTCGGTCATCGGGTGCTCACCTCAAGGTTGATCGGAACGCGCAGGGTCGGGTGCGTCTCGTGCCGCAACGGGGTCGGGATGCGCCAGCACCGCTCCCGCAGCACGTCGTGCACCCCGGCGGCCAGCGCCAGGGCGTGCCGGTCGCCGGGGCAGCCGCGCTCTCCCGTCCCGAAGGTCAACATCGCGGCGCCGGGCCGACCGGGCTGGAACGTCGCGGGCTCGGTGAACGCCTGTGGGTCACGGTTGGCCGCGTCGAAGCGCAGCAGCACGGGGCTGCCCGCCGGCAGTTCCTGCCCGCCCAGCCGTACCGCGTCGACGGTGACCCGTCGGGTGGCCCGGACCGGCGGGTCGAGGCGCAGCACCTCGGCCAGCAGGTCGGCGGTCGCCGCCGTGGCCGGTGTTCGCGGCGCGGCCGTGGGCAGCAGGTGATGGGCGGCGGCACCGATCAGGCCGGCCGTCGCGTCGCACGCCTGCACGAGCAGACCGATCAGGTTCGCGCGCACCTCTGGCGAGCCGTGCGGCGCGAGCGTCAGCAGCGCCACCACCGCCCGGTCGGCCCGCGCGGTCAACGCCGGGTCCACCCCCGGGTGGTACGCCGCCGCGACGTCCGCGACCGCCGTCCCGGCGGCTGCCGGATCAGCGAAACCGAGGCGCTCGGCCAACGCCCGCAGCGGCACCGGCCGGGCCAGTTCCCGCATCACGTCGACGCGGTCGCCGGCCCGGTCGAGCACGGCCACGGTCAACCGCGCGGCATCCTGCCGCAGCTCGTTCGGGTCCAGTGGCGCCAGCGCCGCGACCACGACCGCCCGACGCTCGGGGTGCTGTCGCGGCGAGCTGAACCGGCTGACCGTGGCGCGCAGCCAGGCGAGGGTCCCCATCGGACCCGTATCGACGGCCGGTACCTGGAACGCCGGGTGGGTCAGCGCGGTGCGCAGGTCGGCGTGGCGCGTCACCGTCCAGCCGCGCTCCGGCGCGAACGAGGGCGGGCCACAGGTTGGCGTTTGCGGGGCGGGCGCGATGACGGGCCAGTTGTCGGTCACCGCCCGACCGTAGGGCGGGAACCTTTCGGCCCGCACCGAACGATCACGTCGCAGTCGGCTGAGGTCGCCGGTCAGGCGCGTCCGCTCGTGGGCGGCGCGGCCACCGGCGGATCGAGGGTGTGCGCGGGGATGGACAGGGCCGCGGCCAGGCCAGCGCGGCCGGTGGGCGTGAGCCGGACGGCACGGCCGGTGCCGGGGCTGATCCAGCCCAGGTCGGTGAAGCGGCGGCAGAGCGCCGCGCCGAGCGCGCCGGCCAGGTGTGAGCGGCGTTCGGTCCAGTCCAGGCAGTCGCGGACCACCGGGCGGCGGGCGGCGCGCAGCACGTCGACGGGTACGCCCAACTCGGCCACCCAGGCCCACCCGTCGGGTGTCAGCGCCAACCCGCTGGACCGGTCGAGCCGGCGCTCGGTGAGCAGCGCGTCGTACATCAGCACGCCCAGCCGCCCCGCCAGGTGGTCATAGCAGGTCCGCGCGTACGCCAGCGAAGCGGTGGCGGTGGTCGCCCGCAGCGACCCGCTCGGCGCGGGCGTGGCCGGGGCGTGCCCGGCCAGGTCCTCGATCAGCCGGGCCACCGACGGCCCGGCCAGACGCAGGTAGCGGTGTCGGCCCTGCCGTTCCTCGACGAGCAGCCCACCCAGCACCAGACGGGTGAGGTGGTCGCTGGCCGTCGATGGTGCGACCCCGGCGCGTCGGGCCAGCTCACCGGCGGTCCACGCCCGCCCGTCGAGCAGCGCCAGGCACATCCCGGCGCGGGTGCCGTCGGCCAGCAGGGCCGCCAGCTCGGCCATTCCCCGGCCATCGGTGCCAACGCTCATCGCGTCAGTCTAGGGAGGCGGGCGTCGAGCCGGTGATCAGCGCCGTCAGCGGTGCCGGGTCAACGGGGTCACGGTCCGGTCTGTGCCGTCGTAACTGCGAGCGGCGTCGAACGCGCCCGTCGGCCGCTGGCCACCGGCGACGGCACGGGCCATCCGCAGGTCCGCGTTGCGGAAACGCAGGGCCAGGCTCAGGTGCGGCACCCACGCGTCTGGCGCGTGCCATGGGCGGTGACCGTCGGCTTCGGCGAGGACATCCCAGACGGCGGTGTGCAGCGCGGTCAGCGCCGGGGTGGGTCGGACGAGCCAGACCAGGGGGGCGCTGCCGTCGAGGACCACGACCCGCTCGAGCGTGACCGGCACCGGCAACGCGGCGTCGAACAGCTCGGCCAGCCGGTGCTCGACTCCCGGCGGGAACTCGGCGACAGCGGCGAGGGTGAGGTGCGGACGGTTGGTCGGATGGATGTTGCGGGCCAGGCTGGGCAACCCGGCGGCGGCCAGTCGGCTCCAGACCGCCCGGACCGCGACCTCCACGCCGGGTGAGCAGACCAGTTCCACCGTACGCACCCCGACACGGTAGCCGGGTGGTGAACGCCACCGCGCAGGTCGGGACTGGGCCCCACCGTCAGGCCGGGTGGCGGCGGAGCGCGTTCCCGCCGGACGCCGGGTTGACCTCACCCGCGGTCCGGGCGCGGTGGGTCAGGTCGAAGATGGCGACGACGGTGATGGTCGCCGCGCCCAGCAGGCCCACCGCCAGCGGCGGGAGTTGCGCCGCCACCGGGCTCAGGAGGAGGCACGCCACCACGGCCGCGAGGCAGTGCTTCGTCAGGCGGCCGAACACCCACACCTCGAAGATCATCCGCCCGACGAGGAAGGTCAGCGGCCCGACCAGGATCGCCACGACGTTGCCGGCCGACCGGTGCGCGTCGGGCCCCTTCAGCATCAGCTCGCCGCCGATGCCGGTGAGCAGGATGCCCGCCACCATCAGCAGGTGGGTGTAGCTCGCCCGCAGGTTGAGCCGGTACGGGTCCACGGCGGTGTCGATCTTCGCGGCGAGACTGCTCGTGGTGCGGTAGAAGTAGGTCCACCAGAGGAAGACAACCGTCCAGAAGGTGAGCAGGAACGCGGTGGTGTCGACCAGGTCCCGGCTCGACAGCCGGTAGAAGTTGCCGGTGGCCAGGATCGTCTCGCCGAGGGCCAGGATGATGAACTGCCGGTACCGCTCGCTGAGGTGTTCGCCGGAGAGGTGCCACTCGTCGGCCCGCGCCCGGCCGAGCCGCGGTACCGGCCACCCCAGCACCGGCCCCGAGTAGTCGATCGCCAACGCGGCCCCCCACAGGAGGACACGCGTTTCCGCGCCGCTGGCCGCCGCCCCGGCGAACCAGAGCACCGCGGACAGCAGATACCAGACGATCCCCCGTACCGGCCGACGCCAGGATGGGGTGCCGCGCAGGTAGAAGGCCATGACCAGGGTTCGGCCGAGGTGAATCCCGAGGTACGCGCCCACGAAGACGAAGGCCTGATCGCCGAAGGCGTCCGGGACGTTGATGGACATCAGCAGGCTGCCGAGCATCACGCAGATGATCACGACCTGCACCGTGGGTCGTTCGCAGTCGAGGCTGTCGGTGGCCAGGTTGGTGTTGTACCAGATCCACCAGAAGGCGAGCAGGAAGATCACGGCCTGCGCGTCGGCGAGCAGGCTGGGCTCTTCGACCAGGGTCGCCGACAGCCGGCCGAGGGTGAAGATGAAGACGAGGTCGAAGAACAACTCGACGGCGCTGGACCGCACCGGGTCGACCGGACCCGCCGCGACTTTTCTGGGCATTTGTCCATCTTGGCAGCCGATGGGGAGACGACGACCAGAGCGCCGCTATCGCGTGCCGCGCAGACCAGGCGCGGTGCCGCTGCTGTCGACGCTCAGAGCCAGCCGTTGTCCCGGGCGGTACGGACCGCCTCGGCCCGGTCGGCAGCGCCGAGCTTCTGCACAGCGGCGGAGAGGTGGTTACGAACGGTGCCGGTGGACAGGTGCACCCGGCGGGCGATCACCGCGACCGGGGCACCGACCTCGGCCAGCCGTAGCGTCTCCAGTTCCCGTGGGGTCAGCGGGCACGGGGGCAGGGTCAACGCGTCGGCGGCCAACGACGGGTCGACGTAGCGACCGCCACCGTGCACCCGGCGAATCACGTCGGCGAGCGCCCCACCCGGCGCACCCTTGGGCAGGAACCCTCGCGCGCCGGCGGTCAGCGCCTGGCGCAGGTGCCCGGGCCGGCCGTGCCCGGTCAGCACGACCACCGCGCAGTCAGGTCGAACCCGGGTCAGCTCGGCGGCCACCGCGATGCCGTCCAGGCCCGGCATCTCCAGGTCCACCACTGCCACGTCCGGGCGGTGCGCCAGCGCCGCGCTGACGGCCGCCGGACCGTCGGCGGCGTGCGCCACCACCTCGACGTCCGGTTCCAGGTCGAGCAACGCGGCGACGGCGACCCGGATCAGCTCCTCGTCGTCGGCGAGCAGGACGCGGATCACGACGGCGCCGGCACTGTGGCTTCGAGGGTGAAGATCGCGTCTTCCCGGCGTACCCGCAACTCTCCCCCGGCGGCGGCGAGTCGGTCGGCCAACCCCCGCAGGCCGTGGCTGTGCGCGTCCGGGCCGCTGTCGTCGACGCCGTCGTTGGCCACCGTCATCCTGGCCACGTCATCCTCCCGATCGATGCGGATCCGGCACCAGTCGGCCCGACTGTGCCGCAGCACGTTGGTGCTCGCCTCGCGTAGCACCGCCGCCAGCTCGATGGCTGCGGGCTGCGGCAGGTCCGCCGGCAGTGGCAGAACTGTGCACCGCACCCCGCAGGAGCGCAGCACCCCCACCACCGCGGTGAGCTGTTCGTCGAGGTCGACGGCCCGGTAGCCGTGCACGGTCTCCCGTACCTCGCTCAGCGCGGAGGCGGCCAACCGTTGCACCTCGGCGGCTTCCCTCCCGGCCCGTTGCGGGTCGACCGGAGCGAGCCGGGCGGCGAGTTCGGCCTTCAACGCGATCACCGTGAGGCGGTGCCCGAGGACGTCGTGCACGTCGCGGGCGAAGCGCAACCGCTCCTCGGCGGCGGCCAGCCGCGCCTGGGCGGCCTGGCCCTGCCGGGCCTCCACGAGCAGGTCCCAGAACCAGACCTGGAACCCGTTGACGGCGGCCACTGCCGCGCCGATCCCACCGGTCACGGCGAGGTGGCGCGGAACGGAACCGCCGGTCCACCAGGCCACCGCGACCGCCACCGCCAGGACGCCGACCGCGACCGTCAGCCCGGCCCGCCACCGCACCAGCAGCGGCGTCATGCCGATCAGCGCCGCGCCGAGCCAGGCCCACGTCGGCCACCTGCCGGCCGCCACCGGACCCACCAGCGGAACGGTCAGCACCGCCACCGCGACCAGGCTCAGCTCGGCCCGCCGCCGCCAGCGCCGGTCGAGCCACGGCGTCACCGCCGCGTACAGCACGACGGTCTGGGCGATCACGAAGGCGAGGATGCCGACCGTGCCGAGCACCACCCGGCCCGGGTCGGCCTCGCGGGTCAGGCCGACCGCCGGTAGCAGGACGCTCGCCCAGATGCCGCTGGCCAGCGACACCAGCGTCGCGGCCCGGGCGCGGCGCAGCCGTCGGTCCGCCCGGGGAGTCACCGCCTCGCTCGCCACGCACCGATCCTAGGGCCGTCCCTGGCACGGTCCACCCCTGCGAACTGTCACGGTTGGACCGTGCGGCCCGCACGGTTTTCCGGTGACGATCGGGTCTGCCGGCCGCACCGGGTGCACCGGCAGGGTCGAGGCATGAAAAACACCCGGATGTACGCGGACAGCCGCACCGCCGTACCGTCGCCCGCGCCAGTGCCCACCGACGAGCCGACCCCCTCGGCCCCGACACCGACCGCCGCGGCACCGGCGAGCAGCCGGCGGCTGCTGTGGCACCTGGGCGAGATGGCCCTGGCGATGGTCGCCGGGATGCTGCTGCTCGGGCCGTTGTGGGACCTGGCCGGCACCGCGCTGGGCATCGGCGACGCGCTGGCCCGGCCGGAGGTCGCCGCACTGGTGATGGCCACGAACATGACGGTCGGGATGACGGTGGGGATGCGCTACCGGGCGCACCGCTGGCACGCGGTCGGCGAGATGGCCGCCGCGATGTACGTCCCGTTCCTGCTGTTGCTCGTGCCGTTTCGGGCCGGCCTGATCGACGCCGACGCGCTGCTGCTCGGCGGTCACCTGCTGATGATTCCCGCGATGGTGCTGGTGGCGGTCCGACACCGGCACGAGGCGTCGGCGCCGGCACGCCGACACCGGGTCGTGGTGGCGCTCGCCCACCGCTGGCCGGCCGGGTTGGCGCTGCTGATGACCGTGGAGATGTGGGTCGACCCGAGCGTGCTCAGCCCGTGGACGATGCTGGTGCTGCCGGGCGGCTACCTGCTGATCGGCGTGGCCCGCCGCACGCTGGGCGGGCGCGGCGTGCTCGCCACCCAACTCGCCGGTCTGGCCGTCTGGGTCGCCCTGACGCTGGTCGCGGTGAAGGCCGGCGGGCGGACCGCCGACTGGCTGGTGGCGTTCGGGTGGTTGGCGCACGCCGGCTGGGACCTGGCGCACCACCGCGGCCGGGTGGTGCCGCGCGGCTACGCCGAGTTCTGCGTGGTGCTCGACGTGGCCCTCGCCGCGGTGATGGTACTGGCCATCCTGACCACCGACGCCTGATCGAGGCCGCCAGCGGGATCGTGCAACAGCCGCAGCACGGGCTCGGGGAGCGCACTTGTGGCGGTCGCCGCAACGGCCCCGACGGCGTGATGAAAAGCTTGGCACATGAGTTCCGCACCTGCACAGCACGACGCACCGCTTGACGCCACCACCGACGGCACCGACGAGGTGAGCGCCTTCACCGAGCTGGGGCTGCGCGCCGAGTTGCTGGGCGCGCTCGCCACCCTCGGTTACGAGGAGCCGACCCCCATCCAGCGGGAGGCCATCCCACCGCTGCTGGAGGGTCGGGACCTGCTGGGTCAGGCGGCCACCGGCACCGGCAAGACGGCCGCGTTCGCGCTGCCGCTGCTGAACCTCATGACGGCGCACCGCCAGGGCGGTGACCCGGTGGCGCTGGTGCTGGTGCCGACCCGGGAGTTGGCGGTGCAGGTCTCCGAGGCGTTCCACCGCTACGGCAAGGACCTGGGCGCGCGGGTGCTGCCGATCTACGGTGGGCAGCCGATCGGGCGGCAGCTGCGGGCACTGGACAACGGTGTCGACGTGGTGGTGGCCACCCCGGGGCGGGCCCTCGACCACATCGCCCGGGGCACCCTGCGCCTCGGTGGTCTGGCCACGGTGGTGCTCGACGAGGCCGACGAGATGCTCGACATGGGTTTCGCCGAGGACATCGAGGCGATCCTGGAGCACGCTCCGGCGCAGCGTCAGACGGTGCTCTTCTCGGCCACCATGCCGTCGCGCATCGACGGGATGGCCCGCCAGCACCTGCGGGAGCCGGTGCGGATCGAGATCGGCCGCGAGCAGCCGGTCGCGGGTGAGGCGCCCCGGGTGCGGCAGAGCGCGTACATCGTGACCCGGGCGCACAAGCCGGCCGCGCTGGGTCGGGTGTTGGACGTGGAGTCCCCGACCGCCGCGATCGTGTTCTGCCGCAGCCGCGAAGAGGTCGACCGGTTGACCGAGACGATGAACGGTCGCGGTTACCGCTCCGAGGCGCTGCACGGTGGCATGAGCCAGGAACAGCGCGACCGGGTCATGGGCCGGCTGCGGGCGGGCACGGCCGATCTGCTGGTGGCCACCGACGTGGCAGCCCGTGGGCTGGACGTCGAGCAGCTGACCCACGTCGTCAACTACGACGTGCCGTCGGCCCCCGAGTCGTACGTGCACCGCATCGGTCGGGTGGGTCGGGCCGGCCGCGAGGGGGTGGCGATCACCCTCGCCGAGCCGCGCGAGCACCGGATGCTCAAGACCATCGAGCGGGTGACCGGCCAGCGGATCACCATCGACAAGATCCCGACCGTCGCCGACATGCGGACCCGGCGGCTGGAGCTGACCCAGGCGGCCCTGCGGGAGAGCCTGCTGGAGGACGACCTCGACCCGTTCCGGGTGATCGTGGAGACGTTGACCGACGAGTTCGACCTGATGGAGGTCGCCCTCGCCGCCGTGAAGCTGGCCCACGAGGTGACGTCGCCGGGCTCCGACGACGAGGAGGAGATCCCGCAGGTTCCGGTGCGCGGGCCACGCGAGGGTCGACCGGACACCGGTGGCCGGGGCGGCGATCGCCGGGGCGGGGGCCGGCCACGCTCCGGCGGTGGCAACACCGTCCAGGTCTTCGTCGGCCTGGGTCGCCGCGCCGGGGTGCGCCCGCAGGATCTGGTCGGCGCGATCACCGGGGAGACCGGCATCCGTGGCCGGGACATCGGCTCGATCGAGATCGCCGACCGGTTCTCGCTGGTGGAGGTGCCGCAGGGGGTGGCCAACGAGGTCATCGCCGGGTTGCGCGCCAGCACGATCAAGGGCCGCAAGGCCACCGTGCGCCGCGACCGCGGGGGCGACGAGCGCTGAGCACGGCCGTCGGCGACCGCCGGAGTACGACGGTCGCCGACGACGCCACTCAGGTACGAGCGCGAATCAGAGGGCGTACGGCCCGAAGCGACCCCACGCCACCAGTGCGGCGAGGACGAGCAGCACCGCGCACGTCACGATGCCCTGGATCTCCACCTTGCGTCGCTCCGCCAGGGTCTCCGTCCGCACGCCGTGCAGGTGCACCACGATGCCGCCGATCATGATGATGATCAGCCCGAGCGCGGCCAGCGGGGTGAGCACGGTGGCGATGCCGGTGAGGGCGGGCAGGAAGAGCCCGATGCCGGCCAGCAGTTCGAGGGCGCCGATGGCCTTGACCTGAAGGGGCGTGGCCGCGTTCGTCCAGCCCATCGTCTCGTGCAGTTTCTCCTTGGGCTGGGTCAGCTTGACCACGCCAATGCCGCCGAAGATGGCGGCGAGCAGGATCTGAACGATCCACAGCACCATGTTCACAGGGGTTCCTCCGGGGGTACCGCCGCACGGCGGAGAGGTAGTTCAGTTTTCAAACACCACAGTACGGTCCGCCAGCGGCGAGCACGGCGACAGGCCCCCGTCGTCCGAAGACGGCGGGGGCCTGTCGGGTCGTCCGTCAGACCGCGAAGAGCGCCGGACCGTCCAGCGTCTTCACGTCGGCCGGGCGCAGCGCCAGGGCGAGCACGTCGGCGACGTCGGCCAGGGTGTGCACGGTCAACGCCTCACGCACCTCGGTCGGCAGGTCGTCCAGGTCGGGCTCGTTGCGGGCCGGGATGATCACCTCGGTGAGGCCGGCCCGGTGCGCGGCGAGCAGCTTCTGCTTCACCCCGCCGATCGGCAGCACCCGACCGGAGAGCGTCACCTCACCGGTCATCCCGAACTCGGGGCGGACCGGGCGACCGGTGACCAGCGACGCCAGGGCCGTGACCATGGTGATGCCCGCGCTCGGGCCGTCCTTGGGCACCGCGCCCGCCGGGAAGTGGACGTGGATCCGGCGTCCCGCGAGGGCATTCGGGTCGATACCGAAGCGCCGCCCGTTGGAGCGCAGGTAGGAGAGCGCGATGTGCGCCGACTCCTTCATCACGTCACCGAGCTGGCCGGTCAGGGTCAGCCCCGGCTCGCCCTCCATGCTGGTCGCCTCGATGAAGAGCACGTCCCCACCGGCGCCGGTGACGGCCAGGCCGGTGGCCACGCCGGGCACGGCGGTCCGCTCGGCCGACTCCGGGGTGAACTTCGGCCGGCCCAGGTAACCGCTGAGGTTGTCGGTGCCGACGCGGACCGGAGTCGGGTCCGTCGCCAGCGTCACCGCCACCTTGCGCAGGATCTTGGCCAGGGCGCGTTCGAGCTGCCGGACGCCGGCCTCCCGGGTGTACTCCCCCGCGATCAGCGCGAGCGCCTCGTCGGCGACGCTGACCTCGTCGGCGGTCAGCCCGGCCCGCTCCCGCTGCCGGGGCAGCAGGTGGTCCCGGGCGATGGCGACCTTCTCGTCCTCGGTGTACCCGTCCAGCATGACCAGTTCCATCCGGTCCAGCAGCGGGCCGGGGATGGACTCCACCACGTTGGCGGTGGCCAGGAAGAGCACGTCGGACAGGTCGAGGTCGACCTCCAGGTAGTGGTCCCGGAAGGTGTGGTTCTGGGCCGGGTCGAGCACCTCCAGCAGGGCGGCGGCCGGGTCGCCGGCGTACCCGGCGGCCAGCTTGTCCACCTCGTCGAGGAGCACGACCGGGTTCATCGAACCGGCCTCGCGCAGCGCGCGGACGATACGACCGGGCAGCGCCCCGACGTAGGTGCGCCGGTGCCCGCGGATCTCCGCCTCGTCGCGGACACCGCCGAGCGAGACCCGAACGAAGTTGCGTCCGAGCGCCCGCGCCACGGACTCGCCGAGGCTGGTCTTGCCCACCCCGGGGGGACCGGCGAGGGCGAGCACCGCGCCGGAGCCGCGACCGCCGACCACGCCGAGGTTGCGCTCGGCCCGCCGGTTGCGCACCGCCAGGTACTCCAGGATGCGGTCCTTCACATCGGCCAGGCCGGCGTGGTCGGCGTCGAGCACCGCCCGGGCCGCGGCCAGGTCGGTGTTGTCCTCGGTACGGCTGCCCCACGGCATCTCGAGAACGGTGTCCAGCCAGGTACGGATCCAGCCCGCCTCCGGGGAGGCGTCGCTGGCCCGCTCCAGCTTGCCGACCTCGCGCAGGGCCGCCTCGCGGACCTTCTCCGGCAGCTCGGCGGACTCGACGCGGGACCGGTAGTCGGCGGAGCCGTCCGGCTCGTCCTCGCCCAGCTCCTTGCGGATCGCGGCCAGCTGCTGACGCAGCAGGAACTCGCGCTGGGACTTCTCCAGCCCTTCGCGGACGTCACTGTTGATCTGCTCGGTGACCTCCTGCTCGGCCAGGTAGTCCTTCACCCAGCCGACCAGCAGCTCCAGCCGGGCGGTGACGTCCGGCGCGGCGAGCAGCTCGTTCTTCTGCTCCAGCGTCAGCCAGGGCGCGTAGCCGGCCGAGTCGGCCAGCTCGGAGAGGTCGGTCATCCGCTCCACCGCGTCGATGACCTGCCAGGCGCCCCGCTGCTGGAGCACGGAGGTCACCAGGGCGCGGTACTCGCGGGCGAGTTCCCGGGCCTTGCCGGCGTAGGCGGGTTCGTCGAGTTCGGACGCCTCGACCCAGAGGGCGGCGCCGGGGCCGGGCACGCCGGAGCCGATCCGGGCCCGGGACAGGCCACGGATGACGGCGGCGGGCTCACCCTCGGGCAGCCGGCCGACCTTCTCGATGGTGGCGACCACGCCCACCGGGCCGTACTCGCCGTCGATGCGCGGCACGGCCAGCAGCTTGCGGTCGCCGGTCGCGCGCGCCGCGTCGATAGCGGCCTGGGTGGTGGGGTCGAGGGTCACCGGGATGACCATGCCGGGCAGCAGTACGGCGTCGGTCAGGGGAAGTACCGGAAGAGTTGCCATCGAACACCTCGCGTTGAGTTGAGCGTGTCTCACTCAAGTAACAAAGCGTTCCCCTTGTTCCGATCTGTGACCCAGACCACTCCTGCGGCCGGTCCGTCGGGTCGCCCGGGACCGGCGGGCGACCCGACGAGGCACCTCAGGTGAGCTTGCTCTTCACCGTGTTCACCACCGAACCGGCCACCCCCGGGTTGGTGCCGTACAGGCGGGGATCACCCGGAGGCAGCACCGGCTCCGGCGCGTTCGCCCGTGGGGTGTCGTCGTACCGGAACTCGCCCTTGCCGTCCGGCGCGGGCCCGGACGCCCAGCGACCCTCGGCCGCGTCGGTGCCCGAGGAGAAGCCCAGATAGGTGTAGCTGTACTCCGCGGTGAACTCCTCCGAGTCCGGGAACGCCTCCGGCACCGGCATCTCCTCCAACCCGTCCTCCTTGAGCTGCTCGATCGCCGCCAGCCACATGTTCTGGTGCATGGTGTCGCGGGCCAGCAGGAAGCGCAGCATCTGCTTGACGCCCGGGTCGTCGGTCATGTGGAACAACCGGGCGACCTGGAGCCGACCCTGCGCCTCCGCGGTGACGTTGAGCTGGAAATCGGCCAACAGGTTGCCGCTGGCGGTGACGAACGCGCCGCTCCAGGGCACCCCGTTGGAGTCGGCGGGCAGGGCGCCACCACCACCGTGGATGAAGTGCGCCGGGTTCTCGCCGGCGTAGGTCGCGGCACCGCCGGGGTCCTCCGCGATCCCCTCGGTCAGCGACAGCGGCGCGTTGTCCAACAGCCGGGTGATCATCGTGACGATCATCTCGACGTGACCCATCTCCTCCGTGCCGACGTCGAGCAGCAGGTCCTTGTACTTGCCGGGCAGCCGGCAGTTCCACCCCTGGAAGAGGTACTGGTTGGCGACGGTCATCTCGCCCCACTTGCCGCCCAGCACCTCCTGCAACCGGCGGGCGAACGCCGCGTCCGGGCCGTCCGGCTTGGCCTCGAACTGCAGATCCTTGACGTGGCTGAACATCCAACCTCCTCGATACCGCAAACAGATAGCGAGGCGTTCCCGCCCCGGTGACCCGAGCGGGCCAACCGACGTCCCGGCGGGGTCAGCCCAGCGGGCGAGCCATCGGCAGCAGCACCTCCAGCGCCACTCCGCGCGGCCGCAGCCGGTGCGCCCGCAACGCTCCCCCGTCCGTCGCGACGAGCTGCCGCGCGATCCACAGGCCCAGGCCGGACATCCCGACGGCCGGCGCCGGACGCCGCAGCGCGACCAGCAGCGCATCGTCGACCCGGCCCTCGTCGGTGACCAGAATGCTCAGGCCCGGGCCGCGCAGGCTGGCATACAGCCCGACCTGGCCGTCCGGCGGCCCGTGCCGCAACGCGTTCTCCACCAGGTTGACCAGCACCTGTCGACTGCGTCCGGCCGGCACCGGACAGGAGGCCGCCCGCCGGGTGACCCGCGCCCGCCGACGGTCGGCCGGCACCAGCGCGGCGGCCTCCCGCAGGATGCCCGCCAGGGGCACGGCCGGCTCCGGCTGCGGGGGCAGCGTCAACACGCCGGTGCCGGCGGTCGCGTCGCGCAGCAGGCTCTGCAGGTGGGCGGCCTGGTCGCGGGCCAGCTCGCTGATCGCCCGCCGGTCGTCAGCGGTCAACTCACGACGCTCGTCAGCCAGCAGGCGGGTCAGTGCGCCCAGGGTGCTGACCGGCGTCCGGAACTCGTGACACAACACCCGCAGCAGCAGCTCCGAATCGGCCGCCGCCGGCCGCCCCTGCGGTGTCGACTCACGGTGGCGCAACCCTCGCAGCAGGTCCCGCAGACCGTGGCGTACGCGCATCCACCCGACTCCTCTCGTTCGGTGCGAACCCGCATGATCGGTACCCGCTGGGGAACGGCGCAGACATGCCGGGAGCCTCCACCTTGCGACTCGTTGTCGTGGACGATCACCCCCTCTTCGTCCGCGGCCTGGAGTTGCTGCTCCCGATCACCACCAGCGGTCGCGCCGAGGTGGTCGCCTCGACCGGCGACGCCGCCGCCGCGGCGGCGCTGGTCAGCACCTGCCGCCCCGACCTGGCCCTGGTCGACCTGCACATGCCGCCACCCGGCGGCATCCGGGCGGTGGCCGCCATCCGACGGACCACCCCACGGGTACGGGTGGTCGCGATGTCCGGTTCCGCCGAGCCCGGGCCGGCGGTCGAGGCGCTGCGGGCCGGCGCCGAGGGCTTTCTGCCCAAGACCAGCGAGCCGGAGGAGTTGCTGCCCCCGCTGCTGGCCATCCTCGACGGCTGGGCGGTGCTGCCGGCCGAACTGCTGCGCACCATGCTGCGGCCCACGCGGGCCACACCCGACCTGGACGGCGAGGAACGGCGGCTGTTGCGGGCCATCGCCACCGGCCGCAGCACCGTCGACATCGCCGAAGAACTGCACGTCTCCGAACGTACGGTGAAACGCATGACCGCCGCGTTGCTGCGCACGTTGCGGGTCTCCAACCGGGCCGAGGCGGCCGCCGTCGCCGGTCACAGCGGCATCCTCGACGAATGACACCTCGCCTCCGAACCGATTCCTGGTTTTGCTCGGTAACGGAATCGCGACGCGCCGAATGAATGGGAGGCATATTGTTGCGGATTACCGGGGTGATAGGTCAGACTTTGGACACATCCCGCCGCACACAGGGAGTAATCGGCAATGGCGAGAAAAGTAATCACGGTCCTGACCGACGACCTCGACGGTGGGAAGGCCGACCGGACGGTCGAGTTCAGTCTCGACGGCGTGGCCTACACGATCGATGTCTCCGACGAGAATGCCGGCGTCCTGCGCAAGGCGCTGGATCCGTACATCAATGCGGGTCGGCGGATCGGGCGCGGCCCGGTGGAGAGCGCGCGTTCGGTCCGGCGGCCGGGGCGACCCGCTGGCGCGGGAATGGATCGGGAGCAGAACCGGGCCATCCGGGAATGGGCCGTCAAGAACGGCTACAAGATTTCCGAGCGGGGCCGGATCCCGGTTGAGGTCGTCGAGGCGTACAAGAGCCGCTGACCGGGCTCGACGACGGGGCCCCGCCGGAAACGGCCGGGGCCCCGTCGTTTGTCCGGGCACCCGAAGCGACGCGGCGGCCGGCCACCCGAGGGTGGCCGGCCGCCGCGGCCACGTCAGCTCAGTTGACGTCGATGCGCACCGAGTCGAAGGCGGGGGTCTGGTTCGCCCGCTCCATCATCGGCAGGCGGTGCGAGCCGTCACCGGCCCAGACCGAGCACTGGGCGGTACCCGACTGCGGCAGGCCCGGAACCTGGATCGTCACCTCGTCCGGCTGGGCGCCACCACCGCCGTCCTCGGTCGCGACGAAGAACGCGGGCACCTCCTGCGGCTCCGGCGGAGCGGTCAGGCTGTTCAGCATCCGGCAGGCCGTATGGAAGTGGCCACGGACCAGGCCCTGGTCGTTGAGCAGCGAGCTCTCCACGTAGTAGCCACCCTGACCGGCGGCCAGGAAGCGGTCCCGGACCAGGTTGCGGGTGCTGACCCGCAGGGTGAAGGGCTGGTTCTGGCCGACCTGCTCGGGGAACTGGGTGATCAGCAGCGACGGGTTGTTGGCCGCCGCACCGACCTCACCGAACTCGGTGCTCACGCAGCGGTTGCCGGTCTGGAAACCGTCGTGCGGCTGGAGCCGGCTCTCGTCGCAGTCGTTGGCGAGCACGCCGAGGCCGGCGCCGGGCTCGGTGCCACCGCCGTTGTTACCGCCACCGTTGTTGCCACCGCCGTTGTTGCCGCCGCCGTTGTTGCCGCCACCGGGGCTGCTGGTGGGAGTGCTGCCGCCGCCGTTGTTGCCGGTCGGCCGCACCTGGCACTGGGCGAGCTGCGCGAGGCCCTGCGGCCGGGGTCCCACCCGGTCGATGGCGGTGGTGATCCGGTCCAGCACGGCGCGGCGCTTGCCGGCCAGCGGCTGGAGGATCGCGTTGCGGATGAACGCCTCACCCTTGTTGCCCTCGGCGGCCAGCCGGCGGTCCGCCTCGGCGATCTGGGTCTGCAACTGGGCGAGGTTGCGGTCCACCTCGGCCCGCGCCCGGTCCGGCACCTGCGGCAGCTTGGCCGCCACATCCGGACAGGCGATGGCCGTGCCGGTGCCGACCGTGCCGTCCTTGCCGTCCTCGCACTCGGGGACCGACTGCTGTCCGTCACCCCAGTGATTGCGCACCCACCGACCGTTCTGCCAGGTCCGGCTGGTCGAGCCGCCACTGGGCGCGGTCGCGCCCGGGCTCGGCTCCACGCACTGCCCAGCGGCCGGGCGTGGCTTATTTGTCCGCCGGTCCTGGGCCGACGAAATCTGAGTCACGGCGACAACTCCGCCGAAGACCGCGAGCGTGCCGACAACTGCCAGCAGACGCTTGCTCCGCGCGTTGCCGGAAGGCCGGCGCGCCCGAGTGGACCTGCGCATCGAATTGCTCTCCTTCTCGATCCGGTAGTGGATTTCTGCCCTCGGCGGACCGACGGATGTGTGTGGCACGCCGCGGCAGCGACCCACCGTGACCTACCCGGTAATGCGTCGATGGCCGACGATGCCCTTTCCGCACCGTCTCCCGCGCCCGGTGGACGCGGATGGGGAGATCCTGTTCATTCGCGCAGGAGTACGGGGCCACGGCCGGGAAGGTTCAACAGACGCACAGGAAATTGCCGCGACCCGACCCGGAGGCGGCGCGGAGCAGAGATCAGCAGGTGAAACGGACGACGATCAGTCGGCGCAGAGGTGGTCGAAGGCGAACCCGCCGACCAGTTCGTGGCGGCGCTGACTCAGCGCGGCGATCTGCGCGGTCCACTCGGCGCGCGGCAGCAGGTCCGCGATCGCGTTGTCCCGCAGTCGTTCCCCGACGGCGACGGTGGCGAGATCCTCGGCCAGCCGCGCCGCGTCAACGCCGCAGGAGAAGCGGTGTTCGGTGACCGAGACCCGCTCGATGAGGCACGAGTTGGGGCGTACCTGCACCCAACTCCAGCCCTGGGCGGGCCCGTCCACCCAGCGGACGTGCAGCCCTCGCACGATCGGGTCGGCCACCTGCCCGGCCACGTACGCCTCGACCGCCGCCGCCCGGGTCAGCGCGCCGAGGTCGTTGACCGGCCCGGTACGCCCGTCCGGCAGCCGGCCCAGGATGTCCCGGAAGCCCACCGGGGCCGGTTCGGTCCCGGTGACGGTGGCCTCGCCGGCCGTGTAGGTGCGCGCGTCGATGAGGTACTCGACCAGGCGGCGGCCGTGCTCGGCGGCGCGCAACGTCGGTGAACCGATCCGCAGCACGGGGAGGTCGACGGCGGCGCTGACCGCGTCCGTGAGTCGCTCCAGGCGCTGCTCGGCCGAGCCGGCGGAGGGCTCCGGGCCAATCTTCACGGCGACGATCGGGCGGCCGGTGTCGACGGCGTAGACCACGAAGTCGAAGCTGACTCGGCTCGCCGAGGTCCACTGGCTGCCGGTGACACCGGGTGGACGGCCCTGGACCAGGTCGCTGAGCCGGCGCGCCGTGAGGACCCGGTGCCCGGCGCGGCTGAGCAGCGCGTCGCGCCCCGCCTCGGCGGGCATCGCCCGCAGCCAGCCGCGGTCGTCGCTCCCGATGCTCGTCATCTGCCTGATCCATCCGCCGGTCGGTCGAGCCGGGCCGAGTCTAGGTGGTCGATCATGGGCCACCGACTTCTGATGTGACCGGGATCACAGTAGCGCCGACGTTCCAGGGATGGCCGCCGGGTGTATCCAGCGACCGCCAGCACCGGACCGGCCCGGAGGTGACCATGTCGCGACAGCAGTTCGGCTTCCTCGCCGGGTTCCTCGCCGTGGCGCTCTGGGCGCTCGGCGGCGTCGGCGTGGCGGCCCTGGCCGTCCTCGCCGGCCTGCTCGGGTGGCTGGTCGTGCGGGTACTCGACGGTGACCTCGCGGTGACCGGTCTCGGCGACCGCCGCGCCAATGCTCGGCGACGCCGATGACCACCCGCCCAACCCCGGGGACGGCCCCCGGCACCGGACTCGCCGCCGCGACGACCGTTCCGGCACGTCGCCCGGACGACGCGGCGGACGTCGCGCGGATCGCGGTGCGGACGGCCAGCCTCGTGCCGGGCGTGTCCGTCGTCCGCCCGGCGGCGGTCCGCCTGGACGACCGGTCCGTCGGTCTCGACCTGCACCTGATCACCTGGTACGGACACAGCGTGCCGACGATCGCCGAGGCGGTCCGGACCGTGGTCGCCGACCAGGTGGCCGCCCAGACCGGGCTCACCGTGACGGTGCTGACCGTGACCGTCGACGACCTGCTCGTCCCCGGTGTCGACGGGCCCGGAGGCGGCGCTGTCGACGGGCCCGGAGCCGGCGCTGTCGACGGGTCCGAAGGCGGCGCTGTCGACGGGTCCGGAACCGGCGTCCTCGCGGCGGAGGACGGCTGAGATGCGCACCGCCAACCGGGTCGCCTCGGTGCTGTTGGCCAGCGCCCTGCTGGTCGGCGGTCTGGCGGTGGCCGTCCAGGCGCTGCTGCTCAGCCTGGACCGCCCCACACCGGTCGACATCACCGGCTGGGTCAACGCGCTCAGCGGCATCCGGTGGCACGACCCCACGGTCCGGACCGTGGCCGGCGGGGCCCTGCTGGTGGGCCTGGCCATCCTCGTCGCCCAGTTGCGCCGCTGGGCGCCGGTCCGCCTGCGCACCGACGAACGCGACGGGTGGTACCTGCACCGCCGCGGTGTGGAGCGGCGGCTCGCGAACGCTGTGGGCGCGGTGCCGGGCGTCCGCCGCGCCCGCGTGCGGGTCCGACGGCGCGGCGACCAGTGGCGTCCCCGGGTCCGCGCGACCGGCGACCCGGCAGCCCGGGCGGAGATTGAGTTCGCCGTGCACCAGGAGTTGCACCGCCTCACCGCACCCCGTCCCACCCGGGTCGACGTCCGGCTGCTGCCTCGACGGCGGCCGGCGTGACCAACGCCGGGCACCGACTGTTGTGGACCATCATCGCGCTGCTGATGGTGGCGGGCGCGGCGGCGGCGCTGGCTGCCAGCCTCGGCGCGCTGCCCGGCGTCGACCCGACGGCGGCGCTGCTCAGCGCCGACCTGGTCAGCCGATGGCGGATGGCCGCGCCGTGGAGCACCCTGGCCGCGGCGGTCGCCGGGCTGCTGGTCGCCCTGGCCGGGCAGCGCCTGCTGGCCCGGGAACTCGGCGGTCCCGGCGGTGCGCTGCGCGGCACCCTGAGCCAGCCCGGACGCCGGTCGGGCCGGACCCGGCTGGCCGCCGACGTGCTGGCCGACGCGCTGGTCCGTGACCTGACCGACAACCCCGGGGTACGCCGGGCCCGGGTGGTGCTCACCGGCACGCCACCGCACCCCGACCTGTGGATCCGGGTGGACCTCACCGCCGACGCACCGGCCGCTGGCGTACGCGAGCACGTACGCGCCGCGGTCCGCCGATTCGCGGCCACGGCCGACTGCCAACCGGCGCACCTCGACGTGACCGCCCGCGTCGAGCCCGGTCCCTCCTGACCCGCCCGAGGTTCTGGTGCTTCCGACGAGCCGTACCGGTTCACCGCCGACGGCGGGCGGCCACCGTGCTGGCGCCGATGGAGACCGCCAGGGTCAGCAGCACCACGGCCAGGGTCAACCAGACCGGAAGCTTGCCCACCGGTGTCTCGGCGAGAATCAGCTTCAGCCCGGCGAAGGCCAGCAGCAGCGCGAGCCCGTACCGCAGGTAGCCGAAGTGTCGCAGCAGCCCGGCGAGGCAGAAGTAGAGGCTGCGCAGCCCCAGCACGGCGAACGCGGTGGCCGTCCAGACCAGGAAGGTGTTGGTGGTGATGGCGAGGATCGCCGCCACCGAGTCGATGGCGAAGACCACGTCGGTGGCCTCGATGGCGACGAGCGCCACCAGCAGCAACGTCGCCACGCGCCGGCCGGCCACGCGGGCGGTGAACCGATCCCCGTGGTAGCGGGCGTCGGTGGGCACCAGCCGCCGGAAGAGCCGGACCACGACGTTGCGGTCCGGGTCGACGTCCGGCTTTCCGCGTACGGCCAGCCGCCAGCCGGTCCAGATCAGGAACGCGCCCAGCACGAACCCGGCCCAGGTGAGCCGGTCCAGCAACTCGGCACCGGCGAAGATGAACAGCAGCCGGAAGACGAGCGCCCCCACCACACCCCAGAACAGCACCTTGTGCTGGTAGCCCGACGGCACCTGGAAGTAGCCGAAGAGCAGCGCGAAGACGAACACGTTGTCCACCGAGAGCGCCTTCTCCAGCAGGTAACCGGAGTAGTACGCGATGGCCGGATCACCGCCGATGCCCCACCAGACGACCAACCCGAACAGCAGACCCGCGCCGATCCAGACGGCGCTCCACAGCAGCGCCTCACGGAGCTCGATGACGTGGTTGTCCCGGTGCAGGAGCACATCCACGGCGAGCATCACCGCGATCACCGCGCCGACCGCAGCCCAGGCCCAGAGTGGGACCGCGACCGTCGCCTCCGCCACCGACGCCCTCCGCATCGCCCCCGTGCCGTGCCCGTCACCAGGCCGGCCGGCCCTTCCCGAGCCTAGGTGACCGCCCGAGCAGGCAACGGACGGTCCGACGAAGTCGGGTCGCCCGCTGCCTGCGGTACGACTCGGACACCCGACCGGGCGCGGACCGTCGGCAGGGCCGCCGGGCCGGAGGGGGTCGAACGTCCCGGGCCGTTGCGGTCTGTCGGCCCTGCCGTGGAGAACGCCGCGGGCGTCCACTGGAGATGCCACCGGGAAGCGCGGTGCGAAGCTAGAAGGGACGTGGAGACCATGACCGCGACGATCGAGCGGGCCACCGCCGGGAACACCGCTCCGAAGGCCACCCACGACCGGGCCGTCCGGTACCTCCTGGCCGGCACCCGGCTGGCGCTCGGCTGGATCTTCCTCTGGGCCTTCCTCGACAAGATGTTCGGCTTCGGTCTGGCCACCGAGTCGAAGAACGCCTGGATCAACGGGGGCAGCCCCACCAAGGGGTTCCTGACCTTCGGTGTGACCGGGCCGTTCACGGACGTCTACACCGCGATCGCCGGTGCCGCCTGGGCGGACTGGCTCTTCATGGTCGGTCTGGCCGGCATCGGTGTCGCTCTGCTGCTCGGCATCGGCATGCGGGTCGCCGCCGTGGCCGGTGGGCTGCTGCTGGTGCTGATGTGGACCGCCGTACTGCCTCCGGAGAACAACCCCTTCATGGACGACCACCTGATCTACGCCGCGGTGCTGGCGGTCCTGGCCCTGGTCAACGCCGGCGACACCGCGGGCCTCGGCCGGGTGTGGGCGGCCCTGCCGATCGTCCGGCGGATGCCCTGGCTCCGCTGAACCAGCGCACACCCCGAGGCGGGCGTCACCGGTGCCGGTGACGCCCGCCGAGTCGTCGACCCGGCTCGGCAGCGCCACGGGGACCCTTGGGTGCCCGATCGGGTGACGGGTCGCGGAGCAGCTGGCGGGTCCGCCGCACATCGGTGAGGTGTGATCCGGCAGGATCGACGGTGACCGGACACATCACCCAGAACGGCAGGAGATCCCCGCATGAACCAGGCAGCAGGCGCCCGATCGGGTAAGCCCGAGGTTGGTCCGATCGAGGGTGCGCCGCCGGCCGACCTCGTGATCGAGGACATCACCGTGGGCGACGGCCCGCAGGCCGAGCCGGGCCAGCTGGTCAGCGTGCACTACGTCGGCGTGTCGCACTCCACCGGCGGCGAGTTCGACTCGTCCTGGAACCGGGGCGAGGCGTTCGAGTTTCCGCTCGGCGGCGGTCAGGTCATCGCCGGGTGGGACCAGGGCGTCGCCGGCATGCGGGTCGGCGGTCGCCGCCGGCTGACCATCCCGCCGCACCTGGGGTACGGCGACCGGGGCGCCGCCGGCGTCATCAAGCCGGGCGAGACCCTGATCTTCGTCGTCGACCTGCTCGGCGTGCGCTGACCGATGGTCGGGGTCGTCGGCCACCGCCGGCGGCCCCGCACCCGGCCACGACCCGGCGGGGCGCCCCCTCGGCCGAGCTCAGGCGGCCAACTGCAGATCGGTCGCGGCCACCGGCCGACGTGCGGCGTCGATTGCCGAGGGCCGCTCCAGAATCGGCATCACCCGGTGCAGCCCGCTGACGCGCAGCACACGCGCCACTACCGGGCTCGGGTCGACCAGGACCAGCTCGCCCCCACGGGCCCGCACACGCAGGTGCGCGGCGAGCAACGCGCGGACGCCAGCGGCGGAGAGCAGCCGCAGCCCGGCCACATCCAGTTGGAGCACCGGGCGCGCCGGCGCGGACCACAGCGCGGACCGGAGCGCGGCCACCGTGGCGATGTCGACCTCGCCGGCCACCCGCATGAGGACGCTCTGCTCCCCCACGCTGACCTGCACGTCGAGCCGATCGCTGTGCTCTTCCATGCCCAGAAATCTAGCCGCCACCACCGACACTTTCGTCCCTCCGGCGAGTGATTCCGGGTACGTCCAGGGGCATACCCCGAGACTCCCCCGCTCCCTCTCGGGGTGGAGTCGGGGGCCCGGACGGCACGCCGCGCGGGCGAGGAGGCCCGGAACCGGCCGAGAGCGGGTGGAGAATAGGTCGATGCTGATCCCCCAGCCCCGGCCGCCCCGGCTGATCCGACCCGTCCGCGAGCCGGCGACGACCCCTCCGGCGCTGGTCGCAGCGTGGGCCCCCACCGACTGCCGGCTCGACCAGGCCGAGGTGCTCCCCCTCCCGGCAGGCGCGGTGGGCCCGGAGGACGTGCTCGTCGACGGCTCCGGACGGGTGATCAGTGGCGACGAGGACGGTCGGCTCTGGTGGTGGCCGGTCGACGCGGTGGCCGGCACCCGAGGACGCCTGCTCGCCGAGACCGGCGGCCGGCCGCTCGGCATCGAGCTGGACCCGTCCGGCGAGGCCCTGGTGGTCTGCGACGCGTACCGGGGGTTGCTGCGGGTCACGCCGGACGGCGCGGTACGCGAGCTGACCGGAACGGCACCCCCGGTGCACCTGGCCAACAACGCCACCGTGGGCCGCGACGGCACCATCTACTTCACCGACAGCTCCGACCGGTTTCCGGTCTCGCAGTGGAAGCGCGACCTGCTGGAGCACCGCCCCAACGGTCGGGTGCTGGCCCACCATCCGGGCAGCGGTCGCACGGAGGTGGTGACCGACGGACTGTACTTCCCCAACGGGATCGCGCTGACCCCGGACGAGTCGGCGCTGATGCTCGTGGAGACCAGCACCCACCGCCTGCTGCGCGTCGAGCTGAGCGGGGGCGTGCGGGTCCTCGCCGACCTGCCCGCGTACCCGGACAATCTCGCCTCGGTGGGTGACGGGACGTACTGGGTCGCGCTGCCCAGCCCCCGGGTGCCGATCGCCGAGCGGCTGCTGCCCCATCCACGGCTGCGTCAGATCGCCGCTCTGCTGCCCGACGCGATGCAGCCGCAGCCACGCCGCTACGGGCTCGTCGCGCTGGTCGACGGCGCGGGCGTGGTCCGCCGGACGCTGCACGGCCCGAGCGGGCACTATCCGATGGTCACCGGGGTACGCCAGCACGACGACCAACTCTGGCTGGGCAGCCTGACCGGGTCCGGGGTGGCCCGCGTACCCCTGGGGTGAGGCCCGCAGAGCACGGTGCCGGCGACCGTCAGCTGGCGACGGGGCCGGTCAGCCGTCGTGGCGGGCCGGCCCCGTCGTGGCGCAGGTGGTGGCTCAGCGGCCGCTGACCGAGGGCGCCGGGGCCGGTGATCCGCCGGCCACCGCTCCCGGGTGCGCGGGGGCGACCGGTGCGGGCTTGAGCCCGGGCGGCACCGGCAGGGCGCTGCCCCGGGCGAACTCGTCCCAGCTCACGTTCCAGGCGGTCCAGCCGTTGCCCGGTTGCAGCTCCACCTCGGTGCCCTTGACGGTGACCAGGTCACCGACCTGCGTCACCCCCATCAACCAGTCGGCAGCGGTGGCGGAGACGTTCGCGCAGCCGTGCGAGACGTTGGTGTTGCCCTGGTCCCCCTCGGACCAGGGGGCGGAGTGGATGAACTCGCCGCCCCAGGTGTAGCGCTGGGCGTCGTCGACGTCGACCACGTAGCCACCGTTCGGCTCACCCCGGGTGTCGAAGGTGGTCCGCTCGTGCTTCTCCATGATCACCATCTTGCCGCTGGAACTCGGCGTGCTGGGCTTACCCAGGCTGACCGGGATCTGGCGGACCGGCTTGCCGTCGCGCAGCACGGTCATCTGCTTGGTAGCGTTGTCGATCTCCAGCGAGACCTGTCGTCCGATCTTCGAGGTCGCGGTCCGCTCGGCGTCACCGACCTTGTCCTTGCCGATCGGCAGACCCTCCAGGCCGGCCCGGACACTGATGGTGGTGCCGGGCTTCCAGAAGTCGGGGGCTCGGTAATAGACCTGACTTCCATCCTCCAACCACGACCAGGTGCCCGGCTGCGGTGGATTGGTCTTGACGAACAACCGGCGTTGAACATCCGCTCTGGCCTCTTTTGGAATTCCCGGGTCGAACGCCACCGTTACCGGCATCGCCGTGCCGTACGTCCGATTGCCGACGAAATAGAGAGTGCTGGTGATTTGTGGTTTGGTCGATTTGGCCATCGTCGTGAACGTGGTGGTGCGGGTGGTGGTGGCACCGGAGTCACCGGTCGCGGTCACCTCGGCGGTGTAGGTACGCCGCGGTTGCAGCGGCGCGGCCGGCACCCAGCCGGAGCCGTCCTCGCGCGGCTCGGCCTTGACCTGCTTGCCCTTGTCGTCGGTGAGGCGTACGGCGGTGACCCGCCCACCCTTGACCACGGTGCCCACCTCAGCGCTGACCGGAACGTCCCGGGCCTTGTCCCCCGGTGTCACGGCGAGTTCCGGCGGGGCGGCGTGCTTCTTGGCCGAGTCGGTCGCCGACCCCCGGTCGACCGTGCACGCACCCAGGGCGAGTGGTGCAGCTGCGATGGTTACCGCCAACAGCGTCAATCGCCGCCTAGACGTCATGTTCAGTCCCCCCGTTTTCGGCTTCCCTTCGCCACATTCTGACCCGCCCAACAGGAGTATCCGCCGTATTCCGAAATAATCGTCAGCGCATTTACCGGCGCATTTTCCGACAATGTTCCAATTGGCGGAACAGGGGTTCAACCGACCCGTGTCATGCGCTTTGCTCCGCTTGAGCGACGCAACGTCGACTGTCCGAATGGTGGGCCTGGCGCGCGGTCGAGCCGCCGCGCCGCCGCTGCCGCGCTGCCGTGCTGCCGTGCCGCCGTGCCGCCGTGCCGCCGTGCCGCCTCATGATCGACTCGGGTTCACGGAAGGCGCGGCATCCCGGTCGCCCGGATACCGCGACTTTCATGAACCCGAGTCGATCACGCACCGGGGCCAGGCTGGTCCGGCCCGGCGAGGCGGCCAGGTCCGACGGGTCACCCCACGCGGCCGAGCCCGGCAGGTCACCCACGCGGCCGGGCCCGACGGGTCACCCCACGCGGCCGAGCCCGGCAGGTCACCCACGCGGCCGGGCCCGACGGGTCACCCCACGCGGCCGAGCCCGGCAGGTCACCCACGCGGCCGGGCCCGACGGGTCACCCCACGCGGCCGGGCCCGGCGGGTCACCCACGCGGCCGGGCGGAACGAATCGCCCCGGAGGCGGCGGGGCGTAGAAGGCCGCGGCGGGTGGCGCACCTCGCGGGTGGACTTTTGTCAGCTGAAGAGAACCTTCTGCCGAACGCGACAAAGCTTTGCCTTCGTCCGGGGGCAAGGGTAGGGTCACGATCATATAGAGGGTTGCCCATTCGTCGATCAACTTGCCGCCACCTCTGCCGGGTCGCCACGTTCGGTTCCCGATGGGTCCGGGCCGCACCCGCGCCGTCCCTCACCGTCCCGCCGGAGCCCGCCTCCGGCCGGTTCGGCGCGTCCGGCAGACGGCAGTCAGGTCGACCGCCGCCGACGGCGCACCAGCCGTCAGGAAGGGACCACCACCATGGATCAACAACTCAACCGCCCGGAGCTGACACCTGCATCCGAGCCGGTCAGCCGGCGTGGAGTGCTGCGGGCCGCGACCGTCTCCGCGGCCGCCGTCGGCACCGTCGGTCTCCTCGGCGCCCCGGCCGCCGCCACGCCCGGGGCATCCACCGGGCACGCCCAGGGCCGCCGCCGGGTGCCGGTGGACCGGATCAGCATCCAGCTCTACACGCTGCGCGACCAGCTCGCCGCCGACCTGCCCGGGAGCCTGGACGCGCTACGCCGGATCGGCTACCGGCGAGTCGAGCACGCCGGTTTCGTCGGACGCACCGCCGCCCAGTTCCGCGCCGCGCTCGACGAGGCCGGGCTGCGCTCCACCTCCGGGCACGTCGGCATCCCGCAGCCGTTCGACGACGCCGCCTGGGAGCAGGCCCTGCACGACGCCAACGTGGTGGGCTCCAAGAAGATCGTCCACCCGTACTTCGGTCGGGACGCGAGCGGTCAGCCGATCCGGGACCCGGCCGTCTACCGGGCCCTGGCCCGGGACCTGAACCGCGCCGGACGACTCGCCGAACGCGCGGGGCTCGACTTCGGCTACCACAACCACCAGCTCGAGTTCGTACCGCTGACCAACGGGTCGACCGGGTTCGACATCCTCACCGCGCAGACCGATCCGCGGCTGGTCCACTTCGAGCTCGATCTCTACTGGACCTGGCGGGGCGCCCACGACCCGGTCGACGTGATCAAGGCCAACCGTGGCCGGATCCGCCAGGTGCACGTCAAGGACCTCGACGTCGAGGGCGGTTTCGCCGACCTCGGCGGCGGCGTCATCGACTTCGGCCGCATCTTCGCCCACGAGCGGGAGGCCGGCATCGAGGAGTACATCGTGGAGCGCGACGACGCGGGCACCGCGCCGCGCTCCCCCGCCGACGCCCTGGACACCGCTCGCGTCGGTTTCGACTATCTCGCTTCACTTCGGTACTGAAACCACCTCGGGGGACACACCTGATGAACAGGACCGCATTCGCGTCCGCCCTGCTGTTGGTGACCGCCGGCTTGGCCGTACCACCGGCGGCAGCGGCCGCCGCGCCGGCCGCGCCGCCGGACAGCAGCTTCCAGAAAGTGACACTGAACGACTTCCCGGGCGAGCCGATGAGCCTCGCCGTCCTGCCCGATTTGCGGGTGCTGCACACCTCCCGCACCGGTGAGGTCCGCATCCACGACCCGCGCACCGGGCTGAACACCCTCGCCGCCGACATCCCGGTGTACGAGCACGACGAGGAAGGGTTGCAGGGGGTCGCCATCGACCCGAACTTCGCCAAGAACAAGTGGGTGTACCTCTACTACTCGCCGCCGATGGACACGCCGGTGGACGACCCGGCGACCCCCGACGTCAACGAGGGGGACGCGCCGGAGGTCGGCACCCCGGCGGACTGGCAACGGTTCAAGGGCGCGCTGCGACTGTCCCGGTTCAAGCTGGACGGGATGCGGCTGAATCTCGCCAGCGAGCAGCAGATCATCGACGTGCCCACCGACCGGGGCATCTGCTGTCACGTCGGCGGTCAGATCGACTTCGACAGCAAGGGCAACCTGTACCTGTCGACCGGCGACGACACCAACCCGTTCGCCTCCGACGGTTACATCCCGATCGACGAGCGGGCCGACCGTAACCCCGCGTTCGACGCCCAGCGCACCTCGGCCAACACCAACGACCTGCGCGGCAAGCTGCTGCGCATCAAGGTGAAGGCCGGTGGTGGTTACACGGTTCCGGCCGGCAACCTGTTCAAGCCCGGCACGGCGCAGACCCGCCCGGAGATCTACGCGATGGGGTTGCGCAACGCGTTCCGGTTCGCCGTCGACCGGCGTACCGACAACGTGTACCTGGCCGACTACTCCCCGGACGCCTCCAACGCCAACCCGGAGCGCGGGCCGGCCGGGCACGGTCGGTGGATGCTCATCGACAAGCCGGCGAACTACGGCTGGCCGTACTGCGTGACGCCGACGATCGCCTACCGCGACTACGACTTCGCCACCGGCGAGTCCGGCAAGAAGTTCAACTGCAAGCGCCCGGTCAACGAGTCGCCGCACAACACCGGCAAGCGGCAGCTGCCGCCGGTCGAGCAGCCGGAGGTCTGGTACCCCTCGGCCGCGTCGGGTGAGTTCCCGCAGTTGGGCACCGGCGGCATCGGCCCGATGGGTGGCCCGGCGTACGACTACAACGGGGCCAGCACGTCGCGTACCCGCTGGCCGGCCTACTACGACGGGGTGCCGCTGTTCTACGAGTGGACCCGCGACTACATCAAGGAGTTCCGCCTCGACTCCGACGGCGACGTCACGGACATCCGCCCGGTGGTGCCGTCCCTGGTCGTGGACAACCCGATGGACATGGAGTTCGGCCCGGACGGCGCGCTCTACGTGCTGGAGTACGGCGACGGCTACTTCGCCGAGAACCCGGACGCGCAGCTGTCCCGGATCGACTTCGTGCGGGGCAACCGGACGCCGATCCCGAAGATCAGCGCCGACCCGACCGTGGGGCAGGCCCCGCTGACCGTCGCGTTCTCCAGCGCCGGCACGACCGACCCGGACGGTGACAAGCTGAGCTACGCGTGGGACTTCAACGCGGACGGTTCGGTGGACAGCACCGCTGCGAACGCGACCTGGACGTTCCCGGAGAACGGCTCGTACACGCCGACGTTGAAGGTGACCGACCGCACCGGACGGTCCGCCGCGGCGTCCCTGCCGCTGGTGGTCGGGCCGACCGCGCCGGTCGTCGAGTTCGTCGCCCCGGTGGCCGGGCAGCCGTTCGAGTTCGGGCAGACGGTGGCGTACGAGGTGAAGGTCACCGACGACCTGCCGGTGGACTGCTCCCGGGTGAAGGTCACCTACGTGCTCGGGCACGATGAGCACGGGCACCCGCTCTCCACCTCGACGGGTTGCTCCGGGACCATTCCCACCTTCCTCGACGGTGGGCACAGCGGTGCGGACAACCTGACCGCGGTGTTCGTCGCGGAGTACACCGACGCCCCGACCGACCCGGGCGTACCGCCGCAGTCGGGCTCGGCGACGGTGGTGCTGGACCCGACCCCGGTGGCCGGTCTGGCCGGCTGAGACAACGAACCAGGACAGCGGCGGCGGCCGGATCACTCCGGTCGCCGCCGCACGTCGTCGCGGGTCGAGCCCGCCCCGGCCGGTCAGGTCCAGTCGCTGTCCAGGTGGTTGTCGCGCCACCGTCCACCCACCGGCGGGGTGTCCAGGCGCATCCCTGCCTCGGCGTTGCCGGCCAGGTCGTTGTCCTCGACCCGGCAGTCCACACAGCTGCCACGCCCGGTGATCCACAGCCCGTGCGTCTGGGTCTGGGGGTGGTCGTCGTGGTTGTCCCAGATCCGGTTGCCCCGAATCGTGGCCGAGTCGAACGGCGCGTTGATGGTGATACCGGCTCGCAGGTGGGGTGCGGCGGCCAGTTCGTACGCGCTTCCCGGCGCTGGCACGTCCCCGCTCCACGCGGTGAACGCGTCGGGGCGGACCTGGGCGAGGGTCAGTTCGTCGCCGGTGTTGGCGGCCACCATGGCAACGGTCTTCCCGACCCGCAGGAGCTTGCCCCGGTGCCCGTCGTGCGGCCAGTTGGCCGACCGGTCCACCAGGCACCGTTTGCTGTAGCGGACGGCGTCGCCCGCACCCGTGGTGCCCTCGCCGTACTGCCGCCCGTTGTTGCGGATCCGGTTGTTGAGCAGCACCGCGTCGGTCATCTGGTGGTCGATCCGAATCGCGTCCAGCCCGTTGCCCCGCAACTCGTTGCTCTCGATCACCACGTCCCGGATCGAGCCCCGGTAGCCGCGGCCGAAGTCGTGCGCGTGGTAGCCGTGCCGCCCGTTGCCGCTGATCCGGTTGCCCCGGATGGTGTACGGGCCGGGGCTGTTGCCGATGCGGACCCCGTCGCGCAGGTTGCCGTCGATGACACAGTCGGTGAGCAGTCCGCCGCGACCGGCCACGGACGAGGTGCCCTGCGCCGACACGTCGAACCCGGTCTCCAGGTTGCCGGTCATCGTGCAGGCGGAGACGATGAGGCCGTCGGCGCCCCAGTCGGAGATGCCGAAGCGGTTGCCCTGACTGTGGCAGCCGATGATGCGGTAGCCGCTCGGCGGTGTCCAGTAGTCCTTCTGCAACTCCAGGAAGATGCCGTTGGTGCCATTGGCCAGGGCGGTGCAGTTGGCGATGGTCAGCCGCTCGATCGCTCCCCAGCCGCCGATGCCGATGCCGATGCCCGCGCCGCCCATCTGCTCGCCGTTGTCCAGTCGACCGCAGCCGACGACCACCACGCCGTCGATCAGTGAGTCCTGGAGGAAGTCGCAGCCGAGCCCGGTGGCGGCGGTGTGGTGGATGTAGAGGTTGCGGAAGACGCCCCGCACCACGTACTGGAGGCCGAGGCCCTTGGCCAGGTAGTTGTACTCGGCCATGGCGACGCCGGAGCCGTCGATCTGGAAGTCGGAGAAGGTGCAGTCGGCGATGTGCCGGTCCCGGTCGGCGCCGTGCTGCACGGTGGTCCAGAAGGCCAACGGGGTCGGGTCGGCCCGGTTGCCCTCGTTGCTGAGCATGAACCGGGTGGCCGCCGGGCCGGCCCCGATCAGCGACACGCCGCTGCGCCACACCGTGCCCGCGTCCCGAATCGAGTAGATGCCCGGTGGGCAGTAGATGACCCGGGCTCGCCCGTCCGAGGCGTACCCGGCGCCGAGGCGGTCCACGAGGTCGGCCAGCGCCGGTTGGTCGTTGGTCGAGCCGTCACCGGTCAGCCCGTACTCCAGCGCGTCGCAGTACAGCGGCGCGCCGGCCGACGCGGGTTGTCGTACCCGGATCGAGTTCAGTAGCTGCTCGTTCGCGACGGCCACCGGCCGGCTCCCTTCGACGCGTTTCGGTGCGCTCCGGCGGGGCCGACTTCCCGGTCTGGCCGCCGGGAAACCCCGGCCGATCACACCGCGGGGGAACCCCGGGCGTGCGCGGGCCCCGGCGCCGCACGGGGCAGCGCCGGGGCCGGGGGTACGCGTCAGACGGCGGCGATCAGCAGAGCGGGGCGCTCCACGCAGTCGGCGACGTGCCGCAGGAAGCCACCGGCCACCCCGCCGTCGCAGACCCGGTGGTCGAAGGTGAGGCTGAGCTGCGTCACCTTGCGGACGGCGAGTTGCCCGTCGACCACCCACGGCTTGTCCACGATCCGACCGATGCCGAGCAGCGCCGCCTCGGGGTGGTTGATGATCGGCGTGGAGCCGTCGACGCCGAACACCCCGTAGTTGTTCAGCGTGAAGGTGCCGCCGGTCAGCCGGGCCGGGGGCAGGCTGCCGGCTCGCGCGGCGGCGGTGGTCGCCGCCAGTTCGGCGGCCAGCTCGGCGGTGGTGAGCCGGTGCGCGTCGCGCAGCACCGGCACCAGCAGACCCCGGTCGGTCTGCGCGGCGATGCCGAGGTGCACCCCCGCGGACTGGACGATGCGCTGCGCCTCGGTGTCGACCCGGGCGTTGAGCTGCGGGAACCGGCGCAGCCCGCTGAGGCAGATCCGGGCCAGCAGGGCCAGGATGCTCACCGGCGCGTCGGGTGTCGCCGCGTTGATCGCGGCACGGGTCTCCAGCAGCCCGGTGGCGTCCACGTCGACCCAGATGGTCACCTCCGGGATCTCCCGCCGGCTGCGGGAGAGCTTGTCGGCGATCACCTTGCGCACGCCGGTGAGCGGGACGACGACGTCGCCGTCCCCGGCGGGGGCCGACGCGACCTGCGGGTCCGGCACGGCGGTGAGCCGGACGGCCGGCACGGTCAGCGCGGCCTCGACGTCGGCGCGGCGGATCACGCCACCGGGACCGGTGCCGCTCAGCGTGGTGAGGTCCACGCCGTGGTCACGGGCCAGCCGCCGGACGATCGGCGAGATGACCAGGGCGGCCGGTGACCGCGCCGGATCAGCGGCCACGGTGCCCACGCCCGGGGCGGTGTGGCCGGCCGGGGCCGTGTCGGCCCGGGCGGCGTCCACCGGTTCCGGGGCGAGCGCCAGCCGGGGTCGACGCCGACGGCGGGTGGTGCTGCCGTGGCCGGTGCCGTACCCGATCAGCACGTTGCCGGAGCCGGCCCGCTCCTCCTCGCGGTAGGTGGCGTGCCCGGCGGGCTCGTCACCCCCGTCCAGCGGCGCGATGGTGATCAACGGCTGGCCGACCGGGCGTACCTCGCCGGCCGCGCCGTGCAGGGCGACCACCCGGCCGGCGTACGGGCAGGGCACGTCGACGACGGCCTTGGCGGTCTCCACCTCGACCACACTCTGGTCGACCGTGACCACGTCACCCACCGCGACCCGCCACTCGACGATCTCGGCTTCGCTCAGCCCTTCGCCCAGGTCGGGCAGGAGGAAGACCTGCGTCCGGTCGACGGTGGTCATGCCGCCGCCCAACGCGCGTCCGGCTGGTCGTCCCACTGCAGGCGGGCCACCGCGTCGAGCACCCGGTCCACGCCGGGCAGGTGGGTGTGCTCCAGCATCGGCGCCGGGTACGGGATGTCCAGCCCGGCGACCCGCAGCACCGGGGCGTGCAGCGCGTGGAAGCAGCGCTCCTGCACCCGGGCGGCGATCTCCGCGCCGACGCCCGCGAAACCGGGCGCTTCCTGGATCACCACGCACCGGCCGGTCCGGCGGACCGAGGCGGCGATGGTGGCGTCGTCGAACGGCACGATCGTGCGTACGTCGACGACCTCCAGGTCCCACCCTTCCTCCCGGGCTGCCTCGGCGGCCTCCAGCGCGACCGGCACCGCCGGCCCGTACGCCACCAGGGTGGCGTCGCGTCCGGGGCGGCGCACGACGGCCCGGCCGAACGGCTCGGTGCGGGCCGGCAGGTCCGCGTCGGCGCTGGCGAAGTAGAGCTTCTTGGGCTCCATGAAGACCACCGGGTCGGGATCGTCGATCGCCTCGCGCAGCAGCGAGTACGCGTCGTCGACGGTCGCCGGGGTGACCACCTTGAGCCCGGGGGTGTGCGCGTAGTACGCCTCGGACGAGTCGCAGTGGTGCTCGACCCCGCCGATCCCGCCCGCGTACGGAACCCGGATGACGATCGGCACGCTCAGCGCGCCCCGGGTGCGGTTGCGCAGCTTCGCCACGTGCGAGGCGATCTGCTCGAACGCCGGGTACGCGAACGCGTCGAACTGCATCTCGACCACCGGGCGCAGGCCGGACATGGCCAGGCCGACGGCGAAACCGACGATGCCGGCCTCGGCGAGGGGGGTGTCGAAGCAGCGGTTCTCGCCGAAGCGGGCCTGGAGGCCGTCGGTGATCCGGAAGACGCCGCCGAGCGCGCCGACGTCCTCACCGAAGACGACGACCCGGTCGTCGGCGGCGAGCGCGTCGGCGAGCGCGGTGTTGAGCGCCTTCGCCATGGTGGTGGCCATCAGGCGTCACCTTCCTCGGCGCGGGCGGCGGCCAGTTCGGCGCGGACCTGCTCACGCTGTTCGATCAACTGCGGGGTGGGTTCGGCGTAGACGTGGTCGAAGAGGCTCAACGGGTCGACCGTGGGCTGCTCGTTCATCCGGGTCCGCAGGTCCGCCGCGTACGTCTCGGCCTGCTCGGCGATCTCGGCGACCGACGCGTCGTCGAGCACACCGCGGGCGCGCAGGTAGGTCTCCAGCCGGGTGATCGGGTCCCGGTCCCGCCAGGCGTCGACCTCGGCGCCGTCGCGGTAGCGACTGGCGTCGTCGGCGTTGGTGTGCGGTTCCATCCGGTAGGTGTGCGCCTCGACCAGGAACGGGCCCTTGCCGGCCCGGGCGTGGGCGACCGCGCGGGTGAGCACGGCGAGCACCGCGACCGGGTCGTTGCCGTCGACCTGCTCGCTGGGTACGCCGTAGCCGACGCCCTTGTAGGCCAGCGACGGCGCGGCGGTCTGGCGCGACAGCGGGACGCTGATCGCGTACCGGTTGTTCTGCACGAAGTAGACCACCGGCGCCTTGAACACGGCGGCGAAGTTGATCCCCTCGTGGAAGTCGCCCTCGCTGGTGGCGCCGTCACCGATGAAGGCCAGCGCCACGGTGTCGCGCCCCTGGTACGCCTCGCCGTGGGCCAGCCCGGCGGCGTGCACGCACTGGGTCGCGAGGGGGGTGCACTGGGGTGCGGTGCGTACCTCGGCCGGGTCGTAGCCGCAGTGCCAGTCACCGCGCAGCAGGGTGAGCACCTCGACCGGGTCGATGCCCCGGGCAACCAGCGCCACCGACTCGCGGTAGGTGGGGAAGACCCAGTCGGTGTCACGGACCGCGAGGACGGCGCCGACCTGGCACGCCTCCTGCCCACGCGAGGACGGGTAGACGGCGAGGCGGCCCTGCTTGGTCAGGGCGGTCGCCTGGGTGTCGAAGCGGCGGCCGAGCACCATCCGGCGGTACATCTCGCGCAGCGTCTCGGCGGGCGGTTCGGGGTAGTCGGCGCGGACCGGCAGCGGCGTGCCGTTCTCGGCGAGCAGGCGGACCGGGTCGGCGTCCGGCAGCAACGAACGCGCCGGGTCGGGCGGGGTGGCCGCTCGACGGGTGCGCGGGGATGCCCTGCGGACCGCCTGGGGAGTGGTCGTCACGGCGGAACCTCCTGGGACGTGTGGTGGGCCTATGCTTCCGCCTGATGGATGATTGACTCAAGATCGACACGGAAGGCGGGACGATTGGCATGCGGAGGACCCGTCAGTGAGCCAGGAGACCGCCGACGAGGCAGGCCGGGGCGCGGGATCGGGACGATCGGCCCGAGCGCTGGACGAGGTGGACCGGCGGATCCTCGACGAGCTGGTCCGCGACGGTCGGACGTCGGTGCGCACCCTCGCCGAGCGGATCCACATCTCCCGCACCAACGCGTACGCCCGGGTGGAGCGCTTGCTGCGCAACGGGGTGATCACCGGGTTCCGGGCCCAGGTGGCGCCCGAGGCGGCCGGGCTGGGCACGTCGGCGTACATCGCCCTGACCATCGAGCAGAACACCTGGCGGGAGGTGTCGGCCGAGCTGGCCCGGGTGCGCTACATCGAACACGCGGCCCTGCTCGGCGGTGACCACGACGTGCTCGCGCTGGTGCGCGCGCCGGACAACGCCGCGCTGCGCGACGTGGTGCTGGGCCGGGTGCAGAGCATTCCCGGGGTGCTGTCCACCCGCACCTGGCTGGTCTTCGAGGAGTTCGACGGGGCCGGCAGCCCCTGGGCGTGACCGCCGGGGCTCAGCGCTCCGGCGGGGCCTCCAGCCCGTCGCGGTCGGCCAACTCCAGCAGGGGTTGCAGCGAGTGCCGGTCGCCGTCCAGGCCGGCGTGCGGGTCACCGCGCTCGGCGAACCGGGCCGGCATGCTGAGCACGTCGAAGTCCTCCGGCCGGACCTGGTCCAACTCCGACCAGTCCAGCGGCGCGGAGACCAGCGCCGCCGGTGTCGGCCGGATCGAGTACGCCGAGGTCACCGTGTGGTCCCGGGCCATCTGGTTGTAGTCGACGAAGACCGGCCGGTCCCGCTGTTCGCGCCACCAGGTGGTGGTGACCAGGTCCGGTAGCCGACGCTGCATCTCCCGGCCCAGCGCGAGCACCGCCCGACGGCACTCCCCGAAGCTCCACCGCGGCTCGATCGACAGGTAGACGTGCAGACCCCGGCCGCCGGTGGTCTTCGGGTAGCCGGTCATGCCCAGCTCGGCGAGGAACGCCCGCACCTCGTGCGCCACCGGCACCACCTGCTCGAAACCGACCCCGGGCATCGGATCCAGGTCGATGCGCAGCTGGTCGGGGCGTTCCACGTCGGCGGCCGTGACCGGCCACGGGTGGAACCGCAGGGTGCCCAGGTTCGCCGCCCAGATCACCACGGCCAACTCGCTCGGCGCGACCTCGTCGGCGGTACGGCCACTGGGGAAGGTGATGTGCGCGGTCCGCACCCAGTCGGGCGCGCCCGCCGGCAGCCGCTTCTGGTAGAACGCGTCGCCCCGGTTGGTCTGCCGGGTGGCGATCGTCGCGCCCTCGAAGACACCGCGGGGCCAGCGTTCCAGCATGGTCGGCCGATCCCGCAGCGCGCGCAGGATGCCGTCACCCACCGCCAGGAAGTAGCGGACCACATCCAGCTTGGTCAGCCCACGCTCGGGGAAGTACGGCTTGTCGGGGCTGGAGACGCGGACCAGCCGCTCCCCCACCTGGATCTCCTCCACCGCCGTGGCCACGCCACCGAGGGTACGACGCCAGGGCGGGCGGGACGCCGACCGAGCGGACATCGGCATGGCGACCACCGGACACGGTTACCGACGGCGGCGCCCGGGTAGGGGGGCCGCATGGCGGAACTGGCAACCCTCTGGATCGTCCGGCACGGTGAGAGCACGGCGAACGTCGCGGCGACGCACGCCGAGGCGTCGGGGGCGGAGCTGATCGATCTGACGCACCGTGACGCCGACGTGCCGCTCTCCGCCACCGGCGAGGGTCAGGCTCGGGCGACCGGCCGGTGGCTGGCTGAGCTGCCGGACGCCACGCGCCCCGAGGTGGCGGTGGTGTCGCCGTACCTGCGGGCGGTGCAGACCGCGCGGCTGGCGCTGGCCGGCACCGACATCCCCGTGCACCGCGATGAGCGGCTGCGCGACCGGGAGCTGGGCATCCTCGACGGGTTGACCGGGCACGGGGTGCGGCGGCGCTACCCGGATGAAGCCGAGCGTCGGGCCCGGTTGGGCAAGTTCTACTACCGGCCGCCGGGCGGGGAGTCGTGGACGGACGTGGCGTTGCGGCTGCGGACGCTGCTCGGTGACCTGCGCCGTGACCACGAAGGCTGCCGGGTGCTGCTCTTCGGCCACGACGCGCTGGTCTTCCTCCTGCGCTACCTGGTCGAGGGGTTGACCGAGGATGAGCTGATGGCGCTCACCCGCCACGACGTGATCGCCAACTGCTCGATCACCCAGTGGTCGGCGGACGCCGAGAACCGACTGGCGCTCACCGCCTTCAACGACGTCGAGCACCTCCATCAGCAGGGTGCCCAGCCGACCAGGGAGGACGAGATCCATGCCGAGCCGGTCTGAGGTGAAGGTGATCACGCCCGGGTTGCTGCGGGACTGGGCGCTGCCGGTGCCGGTCGGTGGGAAGGAGAGCCGGGGCACCGTACTGGTGGTCGGTGGTTCCCGCTTCACGCCGGGCGCGGTGCTGCTCGCCGGGGTGGCCGCGTTGCGCGCCGGCGCCGGGGTGCTCCAACTCGCCGCCGCCGAGTCCACCGCCGCGACGCTGAGCATCCAGGTGCCCGAGGCGCTGGTGGTCGGTCTGCCCGAGACCGCCGACGGCGCGGTGGCCGCCGACCGCGACGGACAGCTCGGCGACCTGGTCGCGCAGGCCGATGTGGTGGCGCTCGGCCCCGGCCTGAAGGCGATCGACGAGACCAACCACCTGCTGGGCCTGGTCCTGGAGGCGGCCCGCCCGGACACCTCGCTGGTGCTCGACGCGTACGCCCTCGGTGCGCTCAGCCACGCACCGGACCTGCTGGTCGGCTCGGGTCGGCCCGTGGTGCTCACCCCCAACGTCACCGAGGCCGGCCACCTGCTCGGACGGGACCCGGGCGACGACCTGGACGCCGAGGCGGCCGAGGTGGCCGCCCGGTACGAGGCGGTCGTGTCGCTGTACGGGCACGTGGCCGCCCCGGACGGGCGGGGTTGGCGGGAGGAGAGCGGCGACGCCGGTCTGGGCACCTCCGGCAGCGGGGACGTGCTCGCCGGACTGCTGGCCGGGCTGCTGTCGCGGGGTGCCGACCCGGCACAGGCGGCCTGCTGGGGCTCGTTCGCGCACGCGGTGAGCGGTCAACGGCTGATCCCCCGCTACGGCCGGATCGGGTTCCTCGCTCGGGAGTTGCTCGACGAGATCCCCCGCACACTCGCCATGGTCTGAGGCGGACGGCCTGAGGCGCCCGCGTACACCGAAGGGCCCGGCACCCACGCCGGGCCTTTCGTCGAACCTCGGCGGAGCTCCGCTGGAGGGCGACCCGAACGGCCGGGCCCGGCCCGGTAGGATCGGCGCGGGCCGTTACTGGCGCGTGGGGATGGAGAACCATCGGGGAGCGGCCTCGTCACGTGGACGTTTGCCGAGCGCCTGGGCCTTCCCGCACGTCTGTTGGAGGTCGCATGTCCCGCAACGCCGAGTCCACCGCATTCCGGAGCGCCCTTGAGGTGATCCGGGCTGTCGAGCCGCGGGTCGCCGACGCCATCGGCGCCGAGCTGACCGACCAGCGAGAGTCGCTCAAGCTGATCGCCAGCGAGAACTACGCCTCCCCGGCGACCCTGCTGGCCATGGGCAACTGGTTCAGCGACAAGTACGCCGAGGGCACCGTCGGTCGCCGCTTCTACGCCGGCTGCCAGAACGTCGACACCGTCGAGGCGCTCGCCGCCGAGCACGCCCGGGAGCTGTTCGGGGCCGCACACGCGTACGTCCAGCCCCACTCCGGCATCGACGCCAACCTGGTCGCCTTCTGGGCGGTGCTGGCCGACCGGGTGGAGTCCCCCGCCCTGAAGAAGGCCCAGGTCCGCCAGGTCAACGACCTCACCGAGGCCGACTGGTTCGCGCTGCGCCGCGAGCTGGGCAACCAGCGGATGCTCGGCATGTCGCTGGACGCCGGCGGTCACCTCACCCACGGCTTCCGGCCGAACATCTCCGGCAAGATGTTCGACCAGCGCAGCTACGGCACCGACCCGGCGACCGGCCTGATCGACTACGACCGGGTGGCCGAGGTCGCCCGCGAGTTCAAGCCGCTGATCCTGGTGGGCGGCTACTCGGCGTACCCCCGGAAGGTGAACTTCCGGATCCTGCGCGAGATCGCCGACTCGGTCGGCGCCACCTTCATGGTCGACATGGCCCACTTCGCGGGCCTGGTGGCCGGCAAGGTGTTCACCGGCGACTTCGACCCGGTGCCGCACGCGCACATCGTCACGACCACCACGCACAAGTCGTTGCGCGGCCCGCGCGGCGGCATGGTGCTCTGCCAGCCGGAGCTGGCCGACCAGGTGGACCGGGGCTGCCCGATGGTGCTCGGCGGGCCGCTGCCGCACGTGATGGCCGCCAAGGCGGTCGCGCTCGCCGAGGCCCGCCGGCCCGACTTCGCCGACTACGCCCAGCGGATCGTGGACAACGCGCAGGCGCTCGCCGAGGGGCTGCTGCGCCGGGGGGCGAAGCTGGTCACCGGCGGCACCGACAACCACCTGGTGCTCATCGACGTGTCCGGTTACGGGCTCACCGGCCGGCAGGCCGAGCAGGCCCTGCTCGACTCGGGCATCGTCACCAACCGCAACTCGGTCCCACAGGACCCGAACGGCGCCTGGTACACCTCGGGCATCCGCATCGGCACCCCGGCGCTGACCACCCGGGGCCTCGGCACCGCCGAGATGGACCAGACCGCCGAGCTGATCCACACCGTGCTGACCCAGACCACCGCGGGCGTCAACGCCGACGGCACCCCGTCGAAGGCGAAGTACACCCTGGACGCGGGCCTGGCCGACAAGGTCGCCCGGCAGGCCACCGACCTGCTCGCCACGCACCCGCTCTACCCCTCGGTCGACCTGGGCTAGCCCTCGCCCCCGCCCCCGCGCGCCCCCGCCCCCGCTCCCGTCGATCATGGAGTTGTGGTGCCCGATCCGGGCTGGTGTGCGACTTTCGTCCACCACCACAACTCCATGATCGACGCGGGCACGGGGCGGGCAGGGGGCGGGCTAGGGGGGCGGGGCGGGGGGCTCAGGCCAGGGGGCGCTTGAGGTGGTAGCGGTGGACTTCGGTGCTGCCTTGGACGTTGTTGACGTCCTCGGCGGCGGAGACCAGCTCCCACCCCTCCCGGCCCACGCGGTTGAGATGCGCGATGGCGGTATCGCCGTAGGCGGTGATGTCCTTGCGCGACCCGTCCGGCGCGTACCAGACGAACGAGACATGGAAATTGCGGCCCTGTCCCTGATAGCGACGGACGAGCAGGGCGTACTCCCAGGCAACCATGCGGCCTATTATGACCGTCCACCCAGGACGGCGGCACGCGGGTCGTCGCGCATTGCCATCCGATGAACGCGGTGTGTCAACCTGCCCGGCGGGCCGTCTCATCGGTGATCAGCGCCGCGAGGCGATTCAGCCCGACGTCGATCTGGTCCGGGGTCACCGCGCTGACCGACAACCGCAACGCGTGGACCGGGGCGGTGTCGTCGTAGAAGTGTGCCATCGGCGTCCACAGCACCCCGTGGTCGCGCGCCGAACGGTCCAGCAACGCGTCGTCGACCGGGAACGGCACGGTCACCACCACGAAGAACCCGCCCGCCGGCACCGTCCAGCGCACCGCCGCCGCGCCGTCCGCCCCGGGCGGGAAACGCCGGGCCAGGCCGGCCACCAGGTGGCGCAGATTCCGGGTGTACGCGGACCGCTCCCGGGTGTTCGCGGCCACCAGGCTGCATCCGTGCTCCAGCAGCCGGCCACCGATCACCGCCTGGGCGATCGGTGACGTGTTCACCGTGACCATGCTCTTGATCATGGCGAGCTGGTCGGCGAGCGGGGCGACCCGCCCGCCCGGCCCGGCCACCCGCTGGTCGGCGACGACATACCCGACCCGCGCGCCGGGGAGCACCGTCTTGGCGAACGAGCCGAGATAGACGACCCGCCGCCCGGTGTCCAACGCCTTCAGGGTGGGCGGGCGCGGCCCGTCGTCGCTGTGGAACAGGCCGTACGGGTTGTCCTCCAGCAGCAGCAGGTCCTCCTGGGCGGCCAGCTCCAGCAGCCGCTGTCGATGGTCGGTGTCGATGCTGACCCCGGAGGGGTTGGCGAAGTCCGGCATCAGGTAGCAGGCACGTGGCCGCAGCCCCGCCGCCCGCGCCCGGCGCACCTGAGCGGTCAGGTCGGCCAGATCGACCCCGGACGACCCACCGGCGACCGGCCACACCGGCAGGTCCACCAGCCGGGCCGCCCCGGTCAGCCCGACGTACGTCGGGGCGACCGCGAGCAGCACATCCGTCGGCCCGGCCCGCAAGGCCCGCAGCACCAGGAACATCGCCTCCTGACAGCCGACGGTCACCACGACGTCCTCCGGGTCGACGGTGATCCCCTCGTCGACCGCGAGGTTGCGGGCGATCAGGTGGTGCACGATGCCCTTGGTCCGGCCGTACTGCAACAGCAGCCGTCGGGCCTGCTCCGGTCGGTGCCCCAGGTCGTCGACGAGGTGCCGGTGGAAGGTGTCCAGGTGCCGGTGCACCGCCGCGAGGTCGAAGAACTCCTCGTACGGCCGGCCGGCCGCCAGCGATACCGCCGTCGGGTAGCGCTCGGACACCTCGTTGAGGAAGTTCATCGAGGTCAGCGCCGGGTCGCCCAGCGCGGGGTGCAGGTCGGCGACGGTCAGGTCGACCGGTTCGGTGGCGGTCACTTGTCACCCACCCCGAGCGTGCGCAGTTCGCCGGCCGCCGCCAGATCGGCGCAGCCGGCCAGGGTGAGCGCGTCGGTCAGCTCGGCGACGAGCACCGTCAACGCGTCCCGGGCGGCCGACTCGCCGCCGACAGCGAGGGCCCAGAGCAGCGGCCGGCCGACCAGCACCGCGGCCGCGCCCAACGCCAGCGCCCGCAGCACGTCCGTGCCGCTGCGGACACCGCTGTCCAGCAGCACCTGGCAGCCGTCCCCGACCGCGTCGACGACCTCCGGCAGCATGGTGACGCTCGGCGGGGCGCCGTCCAGTTGCCGGCCGCCGTGGTTGGAGACGACCACCGCGTCCGCGCCGACGCGTACCGCCTCGATCGCGTCGCGCGGGTCGAGCAGCCCCTTGACCACCAGCGGAAGGTCGACCTGCTGGCGCAACCAGGCCAGGTCCGCCCAGCGCAGTGCCGGCGCGAACGACGCGGCGGTGTGCGCGGCGATCGCGGACTCCCCGGGCGAACCGGAGTGTGCCAGCGCGTCGCGGCCCTCGGGGAGGTTCGCGGCGACCACCTCGGGCGGCAGCCGGAACGCGTTGCGCAGGTCCCGGGGACGTCGGCCGAGCACCGGAACGTCGACGGTGACCACCAGCGCCCGAGCGCCGGCGGCCACGACCCGGTCCAGCAGGTCGCGGACGAGAGCCCGGTCGCGTAGCCAGTACAGCTGGAACCAGACGTCCGCGCCCGCCTCGGTGACCTCTTCGATGGGTGTGCTGCTCAGCGTGCTCGCCAGGTACGGGATCCCGGCCGCACCGGCCGCCGCCGCCAGCCCCACCTCCCCGTCCGGGTGCACCAGTCGCTGGTACGCCATCGGCGCCACCCCGACCGGCATGGCGTACCGGCGGCCGAGCAGGTCGGCGCTGAGGTCGACCGTGTCCACCCCCCGCAGCACCCGGGGCAGCACCGCGACCCGGTCCAGCGCGTGGCGGTTCGCGGCGAGGGTCACCTCGGATGCGCTGCCGCCGGCCAGGTAGTCCCACACGTCCGGCGGCAGCACGGCCCGGGCCCGCGCGGCGTAGTCGCCGAGCGACACGGCCGGCAGTTCGGCCGGCACCCGGTCACCCATCGTCGCGCCCCACGCCCGTCGCGACGGCTGGGTCGTCCGCCTCGGTCGGCCGGGGCGGCAGCCCGAAGCGCTCGCGGAGGAACGCCGCTGCGCTCGCCTGCGCCCGCCGCCCGTCGGTGAAGGTTCCCGGCATGGCGAAGAACCCGTGGATCATGCCCGGATAGTGCGCCAGCCGGGTGGCGACCCCAGCGTCGCGCAGCCGCTCGGCGTACCGCTGCCCCTCGGCGCAGAGGGGGTCCAGTTCGGCGGTGATCACCAGCGCCGGCGGCAGCCCGGACAGGTCGTCGGCGAGCAGCGGCGAGGCCAGTGGGTCCCGGGCGTGCGCCGGGTCGGCCAGGTAGTGCGTCCGGTACCAGGCGACCGAACGGCGGTTGAACAACGCCGGGTCGTCGTCGCCGGCCGGTTCGCCGCTCTGGTCGGTGTTCGGGTAGACCAGCAGCTGCGCGGCGAGCGGCGGCCCGCCCGTACGGCTGAGCAGGGTGACCGCGGCGGCCAGGTTCCCGCCGGCGCTGTCCCCACCCACCGCCAGCCGGGTCGCGTCCACGCTCAGCCGATCGGCGTTCCGGGCGATCCACGAGGTGGCGGCGTGGCAGTCGTGCACCGCAGCCGGAAAGGGGTGCTCCGGGGCGAGGCGGTAGCCGACGGTGATCACCTGGCAGGGCACGGCGTTCGCCAGGCGTCGGCAGATGCCGTCGGCGGTGTCGATGCTGCCGAGCGTCCAACCGCCGCCGAAGAAGTACAGCAGGGTGGGCAGTGGACCCGACCCGGCCGGCCGGTACACCCGCAGCGGCAGCTCCCCGCCGGGGCCGGGGATCCGCTCGTCGCGTACCTCGGTGACCGGCTCGACCACGCCGCTGCCGGCGCGGATCGCGGCCAGGTCCGCGGCGCGCGCCTCGACGAGGGTCTGCGTGTACAGCGGCGGGGTGCCGGCCGCGGCCCGGGCCGCCCGGTACGCCGCCACCTCCGGATGCAGGGCCATGTCGCTCCTATCCACCGGCGCTGACCAGCAGTTTGTCGATGCCGCGCAGGAACAGGCTGCCGCTGTACGTCGGTGTCTCGGTGACCGTCAGCGCGGGGAACCGGGCGAACAGTCGGGGCAGCGCGAGCCGACCCTCCAACCGCGACACCGCCGCGCCGAGGCAGAAGTGCAGGCCCACCCCGAAGGCCAGCGACGGTGGGCCGGGACGGGTCGGGTCGAAGGTGTCCGGGGCGGGGAAGCGGGCCGGGTCCCGGTTCGCCGCCCCGATCATGATCAGCACGTTGTCGTCCTTGGCGACCGGCACGCCGTCCAGCACGGTGTCGGTCGGCGCGGCGCGGGCCAGGAAGTGCACCGGGCTCGCCAATCGCAGCACCTCGTCGACGCAGCCCTGCGCCAGCGTGGCGTCGGTGGGCAGCGCGGCGACGGTCTCCGGGTGGGCCAGCAGCAGCGGCAGCCCGTTGCTGAACATGTAGACGGTGGTGACGAAGCTGGCGTTGAACAGCACGATCAGGTTGCTGATCAGCTCCTCCTCAGTCAGCTCCACCTCCCCCGAGTCGAGCGCCTCGACCAACCCGCTGAGCAGGTCGTCCCCGGGCACCCGGCGACGGTGCCCGATCAGCTCACGGTAGAAGACCCGCAGATCCTGCGCGGCGGTGTTCGCCGCGGCCAGCCGCTGCGGGGTCTTCCCCGCCACGTCCAGGAACTCGTCGATCCACTCCACCCGCTCGCGGTACCACGGCAGCTCGGCGGCGGGGATTCCGATGAACTCGGCCATCACCAGGGCCGGGATCGGGTACGCGAAGTCGGCCACGAAATCGACCACGCCCTGCCCGGCGTCCGCCATCCGGTCCAGCAGCTCGTCGACCACCCGCAGGATCACCGGTTCCAGCGCGCCGAGCCGGCGCGGCGTGAAGGTGCGGGAGAAGACGTGCCGCATCCGGGTGTGATCGGGCGGGTTGATGAACATCATCGAGGTCTGGAAGGTCCGCAGGATCTCCTGCTCCTCCCAGCCCGGTGGCGGCTGCTTCGTCCACTCTGGATCGCGCAGCAACCCGTCGATCAGGTCGTAGCCGACCGCGACCGCGGCCACCGTACGGTGCTCGGCGCGCGCCGGCACCGCGCTGATCGGCCCGAGCCGGTGCAGCGCGGCGTACCACGGGTACGGATCCTGTCTGCCCTCTTCGCTGTACAGACCGGTGAGTAACTCCCCTACCTCCACGACGAAACTCCTCCCCAGGATGTCGATGGTCGGGGCGGCGGGGATCACCCGCCGCCCCCGACCGGTGTCACAGATCGAGCAGCCGCAGCGGTACGGCGTTGGCCAGTGCCTGGTTACCGGCGTCGTTCGGGTGGATGTGGTCCCCCGAGTCGTACGCGGGCAGCAGTTGGCTGGGTCGGGCCGGGTCGCGCAGCACCCGGTCGAAGTCGAGCAGCCCGTCGAACTCCCGACTGGCGCGCAGGTACGCGTTCACCGCCTGGCGGGTGGCCTCCTTCTGCGGCGTCCAGACGCCCGGCGCACCGTGCCCCTCGTACGGCGTCAGTGTGGCCACCAGGCTGGTCAGCCCGCGCTGCTGGAGCTGCTGGTTGATCTGCCGCAGGGTGGCGATGATCGCCTCGGGTGTGTCGTTCGACATCCAGATGTCGTTGATGCCCAGGTGGGTGACGACGGTACGCACCCCTGTCTGACCGAAGACGTCCTCGTTGAGCCGGGCCGCCGCGTTCGGGCCGAGCTGGTAGTAGCCCGGGTAGTCGCCGTCGCCCGGCTCGGTGCCCTCGTGGTTGAGCCGGTTGCCGGCCAGGCTCAGGTTGAGCACACCTGGGGTGTGCTTGTCCGGCCGGTCGGCGAGCAGCCGGTCGGAGAGCAGGTCGGGCCAGCGCCGGTTGGCGTTGACGGTGCTGCCGTTGCCGTCACCCATGGAGTCGCTGAGCACGACCAGCGCGCCCGGGCTGCCCTTGCGCTGCACGTCGACGCCGGAGAGGAAGAACCAGCAGCAGGTGGGACGGGTGGTGAACCCGGTGCCCTCGGCCGCCCCGGTCAGATCCCCCGCGCCGATGAAGTTGGCCTGCTGGGACTGCCCGTGGAACGTGGTCGGGCCGGTCGGCGTCGGGAAGTGCAGGGTGAGCACCAGGTCGCTGTCGTCCGCGACCGGGAACGCCAACGGGTCGCTGAGCAGTTCGGCACCCTGGTTCATGGTCGCCGTGGTGGCGCCGGTGAAGGTCAGCGGGCGTACCGACGACGCGTCGATGTCGGAGAGGTCGTCGGGGGTCGCGGTGTTCGGCCGGGCGACGGTGGCCCGACCGACCGTGACCGCCTGCTCGCCGTACAGGTTGCTCAGGCGGACCCGCAGCGCCGGACCGCCCACCGAGACGTGCACGATCATCCGGACGCTCTGGTTGTTGAGGCCGGTGTTGGTCAGTCCGACCGAGTTGCCCCGGGTGACCGCGGTGGCCCAGGTGCCCGCCCATTCGGCGCGATCGGGTCGGCCGGCGGCGGGGCCGGCGCCGGACGGGCCGGCGCTGGCGACGACGGCGGGTGTGCCGGCGACCAACAGCGCGGCCGTGGCGGCGATGACAGGCCATCTCTTCGGGGTTGCCGTTGCCATGGAACCTCCATCGTGTGCAGCCCAGGGCCGTCCGCTGACGGCGCCCGCCTGGACGATGGTCCAGAAACCTAGCCGTCGCCACAGACGGGCGTCAATCGACCTGATCGACGTGATCAAATGTCCGGCGGGCCGTTCGGACCGCCCGTCGGCACGGTTCCGACCAGTCGTTTCCGGCCTAGGCTTCCAGGCGGCGGCGGTGCGGTCGCCCAAGCGCGCCACCGTCGCGTCGTCACCGGGAGCTGCCCGGGGACCGCCGCTTGCTCAGATGGGGGCTGCCGGATGACTGACGGACCCGGGTACACCACGACCTACGTGGACAGGGTGTTGGATCTCTTCGCCGAGTTCGGCGACCGGGAGGCGTTGGTCGGCGGCGGTCGGCGACTCACCTACACCGAGGCCGCCGCTCGCATCCGGGCGATGGCCGCGACACTGATCCGGCACGGCGTACGGCCCGGGTCGGCGGTGCTGGTGACCGTCGCGAACGCGGTGGAGGGTCCACTGCTCCAACTCGCCCTGCATCTGCTGGGCTGCCGGACGATGTGGGTCGCCCCGGTGACCGCCCGCCGGGAGGTCGACGAGTTCATCCGGTTGGCCCGCCCGGACGCCCTGGTCTACGACGCCCGCGACCCGGCCAGCCTCGGCCCGGAGCTGGCCGCCGCGCTGCCCGGCACACCGGTGTGCTGTCTGGGCGCGGGCGGCGCCGGCCCCGACCTCACCGCCGACGCCGACGTGACGGACCTGCCGGCGTCCGTGCCGGCGCCCGAGTCGTTCCTGCAGACCAGCGGCACCACCGGAGCCCCCAAGCTGGTGCACCACCGGGAGAGCTTCTACGCCCAGATCCTCACCCTGGCCGCCGACTTCCGCGCCGCCGGGTTCCCGCTGCTGCGGCACCTGTCGCACTCACCGATGTGGTTGGCCAGCGGGCAGATCACCACGCTGTTCAACCTGCTCACCGGTGGGGTGTTGTTCCTGCGCGACGACTGGGACCCGGTGGCCTTCGTGGACACCGTGCAGCGGGAGCGGATCAACTCGACCTTCGTCACCCCGCCGATGCTCTACGAGGTGTTGGATCACCCGGCGCTGGTCGGCGCGGACTTCTCCGCCATGTTCATGTTCAACGTGGGCGCCGGGCCCGCCGCGCCCGCCCGGCTGCGCCAGGCCATCGCGCGCTTCGGCCCGGTGCTGCGCATCGTGTACGGCCTCAGCGAGGCGGTCGTGATCACGGCGCTGCCCGGGCTGACCGACGATCCGGAGCACCCGGAGCGGCTGCGCTCCTGCGGGCGGCCCTACGGCGACGTGCGCATCGAGATCCGCGACGACGACGGCGGCGTGCTGCCGACGGGCCGCGACGGCGAGGTGTGGGTGCAGACCAGGCTGAGCTTCGCCGGCTACCACGGTCAGCCGGAGCTGACCGCGCAGACGCTCGTCGACGGTTGGGTACGGACCCGCGACATCGGCCACCTCGACGAGGACGGCTACCTCTACCTGGTCGACCGGGCGCACGACATGATCGTCACGCATCGGCGGAACTGGGCCATCTTCTGCCGTCCCATCGAGGACGTGCTGACCGGGCACCCGCAGGTACGCGCCGCCGCCGTGATCGGCGTGCCGGACGACACGGTCGGCGAGGTGCCGTACGCGTACGTGGTGCTCGGGCCGGACGCGACGGTCACCGCGCCGGAGCTGATCGACCTGGTGACCACCGAACTCAACGAGATGTGGGCGCCGGCCGCTGTGGAGTTCGTCGACCGGCTGCCGGTGAACCGGTCGATGAAGGTGGACAAGCGGGCGTTACGCGCGCAGCACGCGGCCCACCGGGCGGCGGCGGTCGGGGCGTGACCCCCCGCCGGCAACTGGTCGTCCTGGTCAGCGCCGACCTGATCTCCAACCTGGGCACCCGCATCTCGGTGGTGACCATCCCGTGGCTGGTGCTGGTCACCACCGGCAGCCCCACCAAGATGGGCCTGGTCGCGTTCGCCGAGACCCTGCCCTACCTGCTGTCCAGCGCGTTGGGCACACCATGGGCGGACCGGATCGGTCTGCGCCGTACCTCGATCCTCTGCGACGCGGGCAGTGCCGTGGCCATGGTCGTCGTCGCGCTGACCCCGTGGTTGGGCTTCGCCCCGCTGGTGGCGTTGGTCGCGGTGGCCGGCGCGCTGCGCGGCATCGGGGACCGGGTGAAGCACGTGATGTTCCGCCCGGTCGCCGAGGCGGCCGGGGTGCCGCTGATCCGGCTGACCTCCGCGTACGACGGGTTGAGCCGGGTGGTCACCCTGTTCGGCGCCGCCGTGGGCGGTCTGCTGATCGCCGTGTTCGGGGTGACCGAGGCGATCCTCATCGACGCGGCCAGCTTCGGTGTCTGCGCGCTGCTCATCGGCGTCCTGGTCCGCCCGCCGGCCGCCCCGGCGCAACCCGCCCCGCAAGAGAGTTACCTGCGCGCCCTGCGAGGTGGCTTCAGCTACCTGTTCAGCGACCGGCCGCTGCTCGGCATGCTCGCCGTCATCTCGGCACTGAACATGGTGGCCAACGCCAGCGTGGCCGTCTACATCCCGGTCTGGGTCGCCCGGGAACTGCACGGGCCGAGCGGCCTCGGCCTGGTGCTGGCGGCGTTCTCGGCGGGCGCGCTGCTGGGCAACCTGGTGTTCACCGCGCTCGGGCCCCGGCTGCCCCGCCGGTTGACGTTCCTGGTCGGCGCGCTGGTCGCCGGGACGCCCCGACTGGTGGCGCTGGCGATCAGCGACGATCTGCCGGTGGTGCTCGTGGTGACGTTCCTGTCCGGAATCGGTATCGCGGCGGTCAACCCGCTGCTCGGGGTGGCGCTCTACGAACGGGTGCCGCCGGAGTTGCAGACCCGGGTGCTCGGCATCGCCGGCTCGGTGGCCTTCGTCGGGTTGCCGGTCGGCGCGCTGCTCGGCGGCTGGTCGGTGGACGCGCTAGGGCTCACCCCGGCCCTGCTGACCATGGCGGCCGCGTGCCTGGTGGTCACCGCGTACCCGCTGCTGAACCGGGCCTCCGGCCCGGAAACCCCGGCGCGGCCCACCCCCGCCGCCACCCGGTGAACCCGTACGGTGTCGGCATGGCCAGTTGGGACGACGTCCGTCGGATCGCGCTCGCGCTGCCCGAGGCCACCGAGCGGGCCTCGTACGATGGGCTGCCGGCCTGGCGGGTGCGCGACAAACCATTCGTCTGGGAGCGACCGCTGCGGCGGCCCGATCTCGACGCGCTCGGGGCCGCCGCACCTGACGGCCCGCTGCTCGGCGTACGAGTGGCCGACCTCGGCGTCAAGGAGGCCCTGCTCGCCGACGACCCGTCGATCTACCTCACCACCCCGCACTTCGACGGCTACCCGGCGGTGCTGGTCAGACTCGACCGGATCGGCCCGTCCGAGCTGATCGAGGTCATCACCGACGCGTGGTACGCGCGGGCCCCGAAGCGGCTCGCCGCCGCCCACCGCGAGTCGGCCGGGCCCGGGTGAGCTGCTGCTCCTCCCCTGGGAGCGGGCCGGCCGGCACCGGATCGGGGTCAGGCTGGTCGGACCGCCCGACGGTCGGCTAGCGTGCCGGCATGCCATCGACGCTCACCGAATCGACGGACCCGTACTGTCTGCGCCCCGGGGAGGCCGCCGAACTGCTGCACGGGCACCCGTGGCGGCGGTTCGTGGCGCTCGGCGACAGCGTGGTGGAGGGGATGTGTGAGCCGACACCGGGCTACCCGGACGTGCAGTGGGTCGACCGGGTCGCCGCCGAGCTGAGCGCCGTACGCCCCGGGCTGGCGTACCGGAACCTGGGCCGACGCGGGCTGCGCGCGCACCAGGTGCGGGCCACCCAGCTCGCCCCGGCCCTCGACTTCGCACCCGACCTGGCGCTGGTCGTCTGCGGGGGCAACGACGCTTTCCACCCGGCGTACGACGCGGCGGCGGTGGACGCCGAACTGACCGCGATGATCACCGCGCTGCGCGACGGGGGCGCTGACGTGATCACGGTCGGCATGTTCGACGTCTCGCACAGCCCGGCGGTGCCCGCGCACCTGCGGGCCGGCCTGGGGGAACGAATGCGCCGCCTGTCCGCCCACACGGCCGTCCTGGCCGAACGCCTCGGCACGGTCCACGTGCACCTGACCGACCACCCGCTGACGGCCGACCCCACCCTCTACAGCACCGACGGCCGCCACGGCAGCGCCCGCAGCGACGCCATAGCAACAGCCCAAACCCTGCGCACCCTCTCCCCCCGCCGCCCCCCGGGTGATCATGGGGTTGGCGGGGCCGGGAGCGGCCCAGAGCCCCGCTAACCTCATGATCACCCGGGGGTGCAGGGGCCGGGAGGGGGCGGGGGTCAGGTTTTTAGGAGGATTCCGGTTAGGAGGACGCCGTGGGCCAGGTTGAGGACTCCGTCGCAGCCGGGGTAGCCGACCCGCGCCAGGCCGCCGGAGGCGTGGCGGCCGAACAGGTACGGGGCCAGGGAGTACGGGACGTCGGCGGTGTGCGTCTCGCCGGTCTCGATCTGGACGAAGTCCATCGACACCCGGTCGGTCGGTAGGTACTCCTGGAGGATGGCACCGCCCTGGTCGACGGCGGCCCGCACACCCTCGGCCCAGTCCGCCGCGCTCAGCTCCGGGCCGAGCAGCACGCCGTGCCCGGCCGACCCGTCGGCTGGCTTCGCCACCAGTGTGGCCTGCTCGGTGATGGCCCGGTCGAGCACCGCGGCGGTCAACGGCACCGTGTACGGCACGTGTCGGCGGATCAGCGCCTGGTCGACGGCGGGCAACCCGTCCACGTCCTCCCACAGCCAGGCGAAGGTGGTCTTGTTGCCGAGCAGCCAGGCTGCCGCCGACACGTACATCGGCAGGGTGCCGGCCGCGAGGGCCCGGGCCACCGCGTCCAGGCCGGCGGTCGGGGTGACCCGGTTGGGCACGAAGAGCCGGAACAGCGCGTCGACCGGTGCACCGTCGACGACCAGGCGGTTGTCGGCGTCCACGGTGGCGGTGGAGACCGGGGCGATGACCAGGTCGATGCCGAAGTCCCGGGCCCGTACGGCGAGCGGGTCGAGGATCCGGATGAACGTCTGCGGGTCGTCCAGGCCCGGGTAGTCGGCGTCGAAGTCCATCAGCAGCGCCACCCGGGCGCCCTCGGGCAGCCGCAGTTCCTCGCGGATCGCCACGAACCGCTGGTCGAGCAGGGACGGGGCGGCCCGCACCGGCAGGTCGTCGAGGATGCCCTGCTCCTGGTAGAGGTGAGCGAACCGGTAGATGACGGTGTCGGCGTCGAATCCGCCGCCGAGGCTGCTGTCGATGTTGTACTCGACGAACTTCGGCACCCCGGCGGAGAAGATCACGTCCGGCCGGTACGCGGCCAGCAGCGCCTCGGTCAGCGGCTCGGACTCGTCCAGCAGCCGGGTCTCCCCCGCCGGTACGCCGAGCAGGTGGCGCAGCTCGCCGGCGGTGCCGGCCCGACGACGGCAGGCGTCGAGGATGAGCTGCGCGAGCCGGTCACAGACCTCGTTGAGTTCCCGCCAGGCGTCGGCGGTGAGCACCGGGGGGCGGGCCAACCGCCACTGCTTGTTGTAGGTGGCCCGGCCGTGGAAGACCTGTTCCCAGGCCGCCGCCCCACTGGCCACCATGGCCCGACGGGCCGGCTCCGGCAGCTCGGTCCAGGCCCGGTCGGCCGGCGGCCACGGGTAATTCGGGTCGATCATGAGGTGTCCTTCATGGTCAGGTGGATGGCGGTGACGAGCTGTTCCCGACCGGGCTGCACGGCCCGGTCCAGTGCCGGGGCGAACGGCAGCACCGCCCCGTCCGGTCGAGTGACCCGGCGCGGCGGGGCGAGCAGCCGGACCCGCTCCACCACCGAGGCGATGATCTCGGCGGCCATGCCGCAGGACCGGTTGGCGTCGTCGAGCACCACGAGCCGCCCGGTGCGGGCCACCGACTCGGTGAGACCGCCGATGTCGAACGGGTACAGCGTGCGCGGGTCGAACACCTCCACCGAGATCTGGTCGGCCAGCTCCTCGGCCACCGCGAGCGCGTCGTGCACCAGGTGCCCGATCGCGACCACTGTGACGTCGCAGCCGTTGCGGTGGATCCGGCCCCGGCCCAACGGCACCGGGGCCAGCTCGTCGACGTCGTCGCGCACGTCCATCGCCCCGGCCGGCGCGAACACCACCACCGGGTCGTCGTGGCGGACCGCGGTGACCAGCAGGCCGTACGCGTCGGCCGGGGTGGCCGGCACGACGGTGACCACACCGGCGTGGGCGAAGAGGCTGTACGGGTGGTCGGAGTGCTGCCCGGCCCACCCGGTACGCGAGCCGGAGCCGGGCACCAGGTAGGTGACGGGGACAGCACACTGCCCGCCGGTCATCAGCGGGAACTTGTGCGCGTGGTTGACGATCTGCTCGAAGACCAGGAACAGCAGCGACGGAATCTGGAACTCGATCACCGGCCGCAGCCCGGCCAGCGCCGCCCCGGTGGCGAAGCTGGTGAACGCCTGTTCCGACAGCGGGGTGTCGCGGATCCGTTCGGTGCCGAACCGTTTGGCCAGCCCCGTGGTCACCAACGACGCGCCGACCTGGATGTCCTCGCCGAGCAGGAACACCGCCTCGTCGCGGGCCAGTTCGTCGGCGAGGGCCCGGGTCAACGCCCGCCGGTACGACAGTCGGGGCACCTCAAACACCTCCGGTGCGAGCGGTCATTCAGCCACCTCCGGTGCGGGCGGTCAGGCCGCTGGCGTACAGGTGGCGCAACGCGTCGGCCGGGTCAGGCTCCGGGCTGTTCAGGGCGAACCGCACCGCCGCGTCGAGGGTCTGCTCGACCTCGGCGTCCACCGCCGCGCGGTCGGTGTCGGTGAGGCGTTCACCCTGGATGCGGACCGGGTCGCGGGCCCGGGCACGGGTCACCTCGTCGGGCGGCCGGTAGTCGAGGCGTACCGCGTGTTCGAAGGTGTGGTGGGCGTCGAAGCGGTGGGTCCGGGCCTCGATCAGCTCGGGGCCGCCGCCGGCGCGCATCCGGTCGACGGCGGCGGACGCGGCGACGCGTACCGCCTCGGGGTCCTGGCCGTCGACGTCGACGGCCGGGATGTCGAACGCGGCGGCCCGGCCGGCGATGCTGCCGGCCACCGCGCCGGCGACCGGCATGGTGGTGGCGTAGCCGTTGTTCTCGCAGACGAACAGCACCGGCACCCGCCAGAGCGCGGCCAGGTTGAACGCCTCCAGCAGCATCCCCTCGTTGACCGCGCCGTCGCCGAAGAAGCTCACCCCGACGGTGTCGCGGCCCCGGCGGCGGTACGCCCACACCGCGCCGGTGATGATCGCCCCGGAGGCGCCGACGATCGCGTTGGCACCGAGCACACCGATGCTCAGGTCGGCGGCGTGCATCGAACCGCCCCGGCCGGCGTTGAGGCCGGTGACCCGGCCGCACAGCTCGGCGAGCATCCGCGCCGGGTCGGCCCCGCGGGCCAGGACGTGCCCGTGGCCACGGTGGGTGCCGGCGAGCACGTCGTCGGCGCCCAGCGCGGCGCAGACGCCGGCGGCGATCCCCTCCTGACCGAGGTACGGGTGGATGCCGCCGACGATCTGCCCGCCGTGGACCAGCTCCACCGCCCGTTCCTCGAACCGGCGGATCAGCCGGACCGTGCGGTAGAGCCGGACCGGGTCGGTGTCGGTCACGCGGGTCCCTTGATGGCGGCGAGGATGTCGTCCCAGAGCCGGGCCCGGGCAGCGAGGGCGGTGTTGACCGTGTCGGCGCACTCCTGCCACTTGGTGTCGTCGTCGCCGCACAGGTCGGCGAGCATCTGCATGGCCATCGGGGTGTGCTGTTCACCGTCGACCTCGATGTGCCGCTCCAGGTAGTCGACGAACGTGTGCAGCCGGTTGCTGACCTCGTTGACCGAGACGACCTGGGTGAACATGTCCGGGATCAGGTCCTCCCGGCCGAACGCGAACGCCGCCGCCTGACAGTGCACCGGGGTCGACTCGATGATCTGCCAGGTGGTCGCGGCGAACCTCGCCGACGCGGCGGGCACCCCCGCCTCGGTGAGCGCCTCGGTGACCGGACGGCCGGCGCGCAGCAGCTCGACGAGGGCGTTCACCGCCGTGGTGTCCGCGCCCGCCTCGGCCATGCCCCGCACGTACAGCTCGAAGTGGCTGATGTAGCCGCCGCCCAGCTCGTCGCTCTCCTCGACCATGACGATGTCGTTGATGAGGCGGCGGCTGCCGGTCGGGCCGGTCGGAATCCACGGCACGGTGACGCAGGTCAGCTGCCGTTGCAGCGACTTCAGCAGGGACATGAAGTCCCACACCGCGAAGACGTGGTGCTCCATGAAGGTAACCAGCGCCTCGTGGGTGTTCAGGTTGGCGTAGAGCGGGTGCTTGACCACGACGTCGCGCCGGTCGGTCACCGCCCGCTCCAACCGCTCGATGCCCGGGTGCGTCCTACCCCAGTCGTACCGTGACATGTCAACCTCCCTGTTGGGCGCGGTGGCGCCAGATGACCGGGCAGTAGTCGGGATCCGCGTAGTCCGGCCGCCCGTCGTGGGTGCGGCGGACCAGCACATCGTGGTTGTACGCGGCGAGCGTGCCGTCGGAGAGCGGGTACTCCCGCCAGGCGTTGTCGCCGTCCTGCAGATGCAGCGAGATCGCCTGTCGGGGGCGACCGCTGACGTTGGGGCCACTGCCGTGATAGGTGCGGCAGTGGTGGAAGCTCACGTGTCCCTTGGGGATCACCATCGGGACCTTGCGGATCTCCGCGCCGTTGTACGCGGCGTTCTCGGCCAGCATCTCCTCCAGCTGGCTGCGGTCGCGGTCCGCGAAGTGCCGCACCACGGTGTCGTCCGCGCCGATCTCCTTCCACCGGTGCGAACCGTCGACCATCGTGATGGTGCCCATCTCCTCCCCGCAGTCATGGAACGGGATGAAGGCGGTGAGCATCTTCTCCGACGACGAGGACGCCCAGTAGTGCTTGTCGAAGTGCCAGGGCACGATGTTGCTCGGCTCGCCGGAGATCGGCGGCTTGAAGATCAGCGTGGACTGGAAGACCCGGATCTCGTCGGCCTGGGCCAACCGGGCGGCGACCGCGCCGATCAGCGGCTTGCGCAGGATCGCGCCCAGCCCATCGTGCTCGTGATGGACGTAGTCGTTGTGCCGCTGCACCGGGCCCAAGGACTGCTCCCAGTAGGCCAGCTTCGGCGGGCGCACCGGCAGCCGACGGTCCCGTTCCCCGTCGTAGTAGCGCTGCGCAGCGGCGGCGAGAGCGTCCACCTCGTCGTCGGTGAACACCTTCTTCGACAGGTACCAGCCGTGCTCGGCGTAGTGCCGCACGTCGTCGTCGGACGGCAGCAACGCCTGCTCCTCGGCGGTCAGCGTCGGCTCGTAACCGGTCACGCTCATGCCCCCACCCCCTGTGGTGCGGCCGCCACCGCGGCCAACTCCCGTTCCTTGGCCTCGTAGAGCGCCTTGATGTTGCCGCTGCCGAAGCCCCGCGCGCCGCGCCGCTCGATCAGCTCCAGGAAGAGCGTGCGGCGCACGTGCATCGACTCGGCGAAGATCTGCAACAGCTGGCCGTCGTGGTCGGAGTCGACCAGCACCCCCAGCTCACGCAGCCGGTCCAGCGGGGCGTCCACCCGGCCGACCCGCTCCTGGAGGGCGTCGTAGTAAGTGGCCGGGGTGCCGGCGAAGCGCACCCCGCGCCGGCGCAGCGCCTCCACGGCGGCGACGATGTCGTCGGTGCGCAACCCCAGATGCTGCACTCCCCCACCGGCGTGCTGGTCGAGGAACGCGTCGATCTGCCCCGGCCGCCGGGTGCGGTCCGGCTCCAGCAGGACCACGGTGACCCGCCCGGACGGGCTCTGCACCACCTTCGAGTTCATCCCCTGCCCGTCGACCTCGACGTGCTCCTCGAAGATCTGCGCGAAGTCGAACAACGCCTCGAAGTGCCGGACCGTCTCGTCGAGCTGGTCGGGCGGCACGCAGACCGCCAGGTGGTCGATCTCGGCGAGCACCGGCGGGTGGTCGTCCGTCGTGGACGCCGACGCCGCGATGATGCCGGGCAGGAACCCGCCCCGGTCGCCCCGGCGCTGCACCAGCCGGTGCCGCACGTCCGCGAAGCCGTCCACCTCGGCGATCACCACCTCGGCGTCCGCACCGGTGATCGGCGGCGTCACCCCGGTCGCGCCCCGCACCACCAACTCGGCGTACGCGGTTGGCACGTCGTCGACCTCGACGGCGACCACCGCGATGCCGTCACCGTGGCGCTGCACGTACCGCGCCGCCGGGTGCTCGGCGTCCAACCCGGAGGTGAGCAGCAACCGGATGTCGCCGTGGCGAAGCAGCAGCGAACGCTGCCCCACCAGCCCGGTCTCCGGACCGCCCTGACCGCAGATCTCGAAGCCGACGGCGGTGCTGAAATAGAAGGCCGCCTGTCGGGCGTCCCCCACGTAGAGCTCAATATGGTCGATACCACGGATGTCCATGTCCTTTGAAACCCTTCCCACCCGATTCCCCCGTGTTGCCGTCCGGGCACGCCCCGCCCGGGATGCCGCCTCGATCACCCCCTCGGCTCGGCGACCCGCGCCAGCAGCAGGCTCACGTTCTGGCCGCCGAACCCGAACGAGTTGGTCACCGCGTACTCCAGGTCGGCCTTGCGGGGTACGCCGCGGATGTGGTCCGCCGGGCAGGCCGGGTCCGGATCGTCGAGGTGGTACGTCGGCGGCAGGAGCCCCCGATCGAGCGCCAACGCGGTCGCCGCCGCCTCCAGCACCCCGGAGGCGCCCAGCAGGTGACCGGTGAGCGCCTTGGTGGAGCTGACCGGCACACCGCCCACGCCGAAGACGTCGGTGAGCGCGGTGGTCTCCGCGATGTCACCGAGCTTCGTGCCGGTGCCGTGCGCGTTGACGTAACCGACCGCCGCCGCCGGCACACCGGCGCTGCGCAGCGCCCGACGGATGCACGCCGCCGCCCCCGCGCCGTCCGGGCGGGGCGCGGTCGGGTGGTACGCGTCCGTCGTCGCACCGTGGCCGGCCACCTCGGCGTACCCGGCGACGCCGCGCGCCGCGGCGTGCTCGGCGCGTTCGAGCACCAGCAGCGCGGCGCCCTCGGAGAGGACGAACCCGCTGCGGGAGGTGTCGAACGGCCGGCTCGCCCGGCCCGGGTCGGTGCCGGCGCGCGCCAACGCCCGCGCGTTGCCGAAGGTGTCGGCGAAGGTCGGGAAGAGCGGTGCCTCGCTGGCCCCGCAGAGCACCACGTCGGCTTCCCCGGTCGCGATGAGCCGGACGCCGTCGGCGACCGCCTGCGCGCCGGAGGCGCAGGCGGTGCCGACCGACGAGCTGTAGCCCCGGATGCCGTGCGCGATGGCGATCCGCGCCGCCGGCATGTTCGGCAGGATCCCGGTGAGCAGGTACGGGCTGACCGCCGCACGGCCCCGGGCCGCCCGGGCCAGCACCTGCGACTCCAGGGTGGCCATTCCCCCGACCCCACCGACGATCACACCGATCCGGTCGGGGTCGACGTCGCGGCCCACCTCGATACCGGCGTCAGCGAGGGCGTCGGCGGCGGCGAGCAGGGCGAGGACCACGATCCGGTCCAGCACCCGGGTCTCCGGCCCGGACGCCACGGTGCGCGGGTCGATGTCGGGCAGCAGGCCGGCGACGTCCAGCGACTCCCGCGCGGGGTGCCCCTGCGGTGGTCGGCCGAGCCCGGACCGGCCGGTGGTCAGCGCGTCGAAGGTCTCCTCCACGCCCCGCCCGACCGGGGTGAACAGACCCATCCCGGTGATCAGGGCGGTCATGAGCGCGCCTCGGTGAGGTAGCGCTCACGCAGGACCACCTTGCGGACCTTGCCGGTCACGGTGACCGGGATGTCGGCGGAGCGCACCGGCACGACCCGGCGCAGCGTGTCGCCGACGTCCGGGCCGAGGGCGGCGCGGACCCGTTCGGTACGGTCCTCGGCCTCGTCGGCACCGGCGGCCAACTCCAGCAGCACGTCGGTGACCACCGTGCCGGCCTCGGCGACGATCGCCACCGTGCAGTCGGTGACGTCCGGGCAGGCGGCGAGAATCCGCTCCTCGGACAGCGCGGTGTAGAAGCGCCGCCCCGCGCCGGCGTCGACCGAGTCCACCGCCCGGTCCAGGTGGTAGTAGCGGCCGTCGGCGTCGGCGCGGACCAGGTCACCGGTGAGGTACCAGCCACGCTGGCGGAACCGGTAGGTGGTGACCGAGTCGTTCCAGTAGCCCCGGAACAGCGACGGCGAGTCGATGCCCAGGAAGCCCACCTCACCGACGGGCACCGGCTCACCGGCGGCGTCGAGCACCGCGACCGTGGCGAACTGGTACGGGCGGCCGATGCAGCGGCCGTACCGGTCGGTGTCGACGCGGTGGGTGATGTGGAACATCGAGTGCCCCATCTCGCTGGAGCCCAACCCGTCGATGAAGACCGAGCCGGGCACCGTGACCACCCCGTCCCGGGTGACGGTGTCACGCCGACCGACCGCGACGAGACGGCGGATGTGCGGCTCGTGCGAGGCGTCACCGGTGTTGAACCAGAGCCGCACCGAGTCCAGGTCGTACCCGGACAGGTCGAAGCGGGCCAGCTCCGCCCAGGTGACCGAGAAGCCGAACACCCCGTCGGGGCGCCAGCGTTGGATCGCGTCCAGCACCCGCTCACCGTCCTGCTCGGACAGGAGGAACATCTGCGCGCGGTTGCCCAGCGCCTGGTTGACCATCAGCACCGTGGCGGTGTGTGGTGCGGGCAGCGCGTTGAGGATCCGGCTGGTGCCCTGCGCCTGCGGCATGGTGAGCAGGTGCCGGGTGGCCGCGAAGAGGCTGGCGTGCGAGTGCAGCACCGCCTTGGGCACCCCGGTCGTCCCGGAGGTGTGGGTGATCACGATCGGGTCGTCCGGGTGGTGCCGGTAGTGCGCCGGGGCGACGGTCGGGTCGCCGGTGCCCGCCTGCGCGGGGGTCCCCAGCAGCGGTACGCCCAGCTCGTGCCCGGCCAGGAGCGCGGTGTGCGCGTCGTCGGCCAGCACCCCGACGCCCCGCAGGCGGCGGATGTACTCGGCGGCGATCTCCGGGCGGAGTTTGCCGTTCATCAGCGCCGGGATCGCTCCGAGCCGGGTCAGCGCCAGGAAGCTGAGCACCATGTCGGCGGCGGCGGTGGCCCAGACGGCGATCGGGTCGCGGGGGCGTACCCCTCGCTCGTGCAGCCAGGCGGCGCGGGCGGCGACCCGCTCGTCGAGCCGCCCCAGCGTCAGTGGCGTCTCGGCGGGGTGCCCGTCGACGGCCGTGTCGAAGGTCAGGCCGGGCCCGTCCGGGTCGGCGCCGTGCGCCAGTACCCGGGCCAGGACGTTACCCGCGCCCAGGTCGGTGTCGGCGGCCAGCGCGCCGCGCAGTCCGGGTGTCCTCATGGTCGTGCTCCTCCCCCCAGCAGCACCGCGACCGCCTCGGTCGGCCCGTCGGGTGCCTGTTCGATCAGGATCAGCAACACCTCGTCGGCGTCACCGTCGTCGCGCAGCAGGTCGGCCTCGGCGACGCCGTCGGTGTACGGGTCGCCGGTCGGGCTGAGGCAGACCACCGGGCCGCGCAGGTTCCAGCGGGCCGCGACGTGCCCGGCGACGCTGTTGGGCACGGACTGGAAGAAGAACAGCGGGCCGATCCGCCCGCCGGCCTCGACGGTCGTCCGGACGTGCTCGGCGCTGGCGAGATCGCCGCTGGCGCTGACCAGCACGATTCCCGTCCGCACCCCGGCGGGCACCCCCGCCGGCCCGTACGCCCGGCGTAGACACTCTTGCGCCACGGCCACCACCACCGGCGCGAAGTCCGAGTGCACAAACCCGGGCACCCCCGGGGCGGCTGTCCCGTCCCCACCCTCCGGCCACCGGGCCCGAGCCCGCTCCCCCGGCCGGCCCGCACTGTCGGTGCGCGTCTCGGAGGCGCGGTCGGTGCCGAGCGTGCACGTCCGCGGGGACTGGGCGGCGGTCACGCGACGCCGACCAGGAGAGCGGTGTTGGCACCGCCGAAGGCGGCGTTGAGGGTCAGCGCATGGGTGGCGTCCGTCCGGTGCGGACGGTCCGTCACCACGTTCAGCGGGCAGTCCTCGTCGGGGGCCAGCCAGCCGGCGTTGACCGGCAGGTGGCCGTGTCGCAGCGCGAGGGCGGTGATCACGAACTCGAGCAGCCCGGACGCCTCCAACGCGTGCCCGTGCACCGACTTCGTGGAGCTGACCGGAACATGGGTGGCCTGTTCGCCGAGGGCCCGGCGCAGCGCCGCCGCCTCGGCGGCGTCGCTCTGCGCGGTGCCGGTGGCGTTCGCGTTGACGTAGCCGACGGCCTGTGGTGGCAGCCCGGCCCGACGCAGCGCGCCGTCGACCGCGCGGGCCAGCCCGCTGCCGCCGGGCTCCGGCTGACAGGGGTGGAACGCGTCACCGGCCCGTCCCCAACCGGCCACGGTGGCCAACGGCTCGGCCCCGCGTCGACGCGCGGCGCTGGATTCGAGGACCACGGCGGCCACCCCGTCGCCCAGCAGCAATCCCCGGCGGCCGACGCTGAACGGCCGCACCGCCCCGTCGACGGCGAGGGCGCGACCGGCGTCGAAGAGCGCGAACTGGTCCGGTTCCACCAGGTAGCCGGCCGCGACCACCACCCGCTCCACAGCACCGTGGGTGATCTGGGCGGCGGCGTCGGCCACCGCCGTGCTCGCCGAGACGCAGGCGCTGGTGTAGACCCGGTTGCGGCCGGAGAGTCCACACCGGGTGGCGAGGTGGTCGGCGAGCACAGCCGGGGACGGGCCCGTCCCAGGAGCCGGGCCGCCGTGCACGGCGAGCAGCAGGACGCACCCGGCGCGCTCGGCGCGGTCCAGGCCGGCCGCCCGGCAGGCCGCGTCGATCCCGGCGGCCAGTTCGTCGGCGAGCGTACCGACCTCGGGCAGGGTGGCCGCCACGGTGACCCGGCGGGCGGCGGTGTCGAACCGGTGCACCGGGCCGAACGCCGGCACACCGGCCAGCACGCCAGCGAGCTGCGCGTCGGCGCCCCGCCCGAGGGCGCTGACCGCGTGCACACCGGTGAGCTGGGCGACGCGCGCCTCAACCATCTGCGGAGGTGCTCAGCGACGCCCGGAACACGGTCAGGGCGTCGTCGACGGTGCGGATGCCGGCCAACTCGTCGTCGGCGAGGTCGAGCCGGCGGTCGTAGCGCTGCTCGACGAGGTGCACCAGCCAGGCGAGCTCCATCGAGCCGATCCGGTCGGACACCTCGGCAGCCGGTTTCGCGGTGAGTTCGGCGAGCATGGTCAGCAGGTCAGCTCGCCCCAGGTCGGGCTGACCGCTCATCAGGCTTTGTCGCTCGTCGCCTCGGCGACACGGTTGGCGACCATGGTGGTGAATTCGCCGACCGTCATCAGGGCCAGCTGCTCCGACTCGTCGTCGGCGAACGTCAGGCCGTACCGGTCCTCGACCCGGACGGACAGGTCGGCCAGGGCGAGGGACTCCAGGTCGACGCCGGAGGGGCCGAGCGTGGTGTCGTCGTCGAGCCCTTCGACGTCGTAGTTCATATCGGCGAGCTGTTCAACGACGAAGGCGCGGACCTCGGCTCTCATGGATACCCTTTCTGCGTGGCTCAGTTGACGGTGTCCGGTCGGGACACCGTCCACGTGTGGGTCGGCCGGGACGCCGGCGGTCAGCCGGATCCGGCCGCTGTGCTGGTGCGGCGGGCGGGCGCTCTGCTGCTCGGTCGCGTGGCGACCGAGGTGGTGCTGACGCACGACCGCGACGGACGCCCGATCGTCCGGGTCGACGACGCCACCGGGTCGGTCGAGCTGGCGGTCAGCGTCAGCCGGACCGCCGGGCTGGTGGTGGTCGCCGCCCGTCGGGCGGGCACGGTCGGGGTGGACGTGGAACGCGTCCGCCCGCTGCCGGCGCTGGCGCTGGCCCGCCGCTGGTTCCCACCGGCCGAGCGGGCCTGGTTGGGCGATCGGCCCGAGGCCAGCCGGACGGCGGACTTCCTGCGGCTGTGGACCGCCAAGGAGGCGGTCGGTAAGGCGCTCGGACGCGGGCTGCGCGACGGCGGGCTGCGTCGGTTGATGCCGCCGCCAGGGCTGCCGATGCGACCGGTGCCCGGCGTCGAGCCCCTGCGGGTCGGTCACCCACGGCTGGACGAGGGACTCGTCCTGGCGGTCGCCGCACCCGCGCCGGTCGACGTCGAGGTGGTGCAGTGGGCCGGTCACGGGGCGACCGCCGAGCGCAGCGCGTCGGTCGAGCGGACCAGCTTGCCGGTGGTGGTGCGGGGCAACTGATCGAGCAGGTGCAACGTCCGGGGCCGTTTGTAGCCGGCCAACCGCGCGGCGAGGAGCTTGTCCAGCGTCTCCTCCGACAGCGGCCCGTCCGGCTGGACGTAGGCGGTGATGCCGCCGTCCCAGACCACCACCGCGGCGGCCACCTCGGGCAGTTCGGCGACGGTGGCCTCCACCTCGGTCAGATCGACCTTCATCCCGCCGACGGAGACCTGCGAGTCGAGTCGGCCGCGCACCGTGACCAGGCCGGTGTCCGCGTCGACGGTGCCGGCGTCACGGGTGTGCAGCCACCCGTCGGACCAGCGGGTCGGGTCGCTCAGGCCGACGTACGGCGACGCCGGGCAGGACACCCACAGCTCACCGCCGGATTCGCGGACCTCGATGCCGGGCGCGGGGGCGATCGACGGTCGGTGCGTCCCGTACAGGTCGGTGCCGATCACCCCGACCTCGGTCATCCCGTACATGTTGCCCAGCGGCACCCCGTACCGGTCGGTGAACGCCCGGGCGACGGCGGTCGGCACCAGCTCGCCTCCGGTGGTCATCCGCCGCAGCTGGGGCAGCGGACCGGCCGGACGGGTGGAGGCGAGCAGCCCGATGTGGAACGGGACACCGAGGACGGTGGCCGGTGTGGCGTCGGCGCTGATCGCGGCCAGCACGGCATCGCCGCTGAGCCGCTGCGGCGGCACCAGCTCGACGCCTGCGTGCAGCCCGTAGAGCAGCCCGCCGACCAGGCCGAGAACGTGCACCATCGACGGCAGCAGGATGATCCGCTCGCCGGGCAGCGCCACCCCGTCGATCCGGGTGTAGCGGTGCACCTCGGCGACCAGGTCGGCTGCGGTGCGGCCGATCACCTTCGACGGTCCGGTGGAGCCGGAGCTGAGCTGGATCACGGCGTGGTCGCTGACCGCCGGACGGTCGGCGTACCGGGTGACGCCCTCGGTGACGTCCACGAAGATCTTCAACGCGCTGCTCCCGGTGCGCACCGGCGCGACCACCACCTGCGGGGTCAGCCGGTGCAGCGCGCGGTCCACCTCGTGGTCGGTGAGCCGGTGGTCGAGCAGGATCGCCTGCCCGCCGGCGCGCCAGGTGGCCAGCAGGTTCACCACATACGCCAGGGACGGCGGCAGCCGCAGCGCCGCGGCACCCCCGGGGCGCAATCCGGCGGTGGTGAGCCGATCCTGCGCGGCGGTGACCAGTCGGTGCAGGGCGGCCCGGTCGATGGGCTCGGGCAGACGGAGACAAACGTCGCTCGGGTGGCCGGCGAAGAGGACTTCGTCCACCCATCCGGGGTCTGTCACGGTAGGATCTTCTGCCGTCACTGCCGTTCACCGCCCAGCATCAAAGAGGGCGAATCCGCCCATCACGTACGCCTGTCGGGGTGTTGCGGGGAACCATACGACGCCGACATGGTCATTGCTAGATGCAAATGGATGGATCAAAAGCAGCGGGCCGCCGGATTGCCGACAGCCCGTTCGGCAGGCAGGATCGGGCGGGCGATTCGGCAGATCGTCACCGAGGGATGACCCCTCGTACAACCGTCGCGCGCCCTCAGCCGGACGGCCGATGGTGACGCGGTCACCGGGTGAGCCCGACGAGCGCGGCGAGTCGCGCCACGCTGGCGGCTGCCCGGCCGCTGTGCGCATCTCGGCGATGAGGGTACGAGCGACAGGCCGGCAGCGGACCTCGTCGGGCGCGACGATGTCGGCGCCAACCGGGGCGCGCACAGCGGCCGTGACGTCACCGACGTCGAGGTAAGCGCGGCCAGCATCGACGAGATGGGCCGCTCGAGGCTCCGCGAGCAACCGGGGCCAGCCGTCGCCACGAACGGCTCCCATGTCGCGCCACTACGCACAAGACCGCGAGCAGAGCCCCGTCGATCATGGAGTCATGGTGCCAGAATTCGTCCCGTTAAAATACGTTTCGTCACCCACCACAACTCCATGATCGACGGGGGCGAGGGTGGGGGCGGGGTGGGGGCGGGGGTGGGGTGGAGGCCGCGGGGGGGGTCAGGTTAGGGCTGGGGTTTGGGCGTGGATGTGGAAGCGTAGGGAACGGGCGTCGGTGAAGCACTCCCGCATTGGGCGGACGAGGTCCCGGTGCTCGGGACTGCGTTCCCAGGTCTCGAAATCGGCCAGGCTCGCCCACTCACTGGTGATCAACCACTGCTCCGGGTCGGTCGACGAGCGGCACACCTGGTCCACCAGGTGCCCCGGCACGCCGCCGGCGACCAGGTGCCGCACCTGCTCGTACGCGGCGAGGAACGCCTCGGTGCGCGGCACCGGCACCCGTACCAGGAAGACCACCCGGGCCCGTTGGTCGCTCATGACGCCTCTCCCCTCATCGGCGCGGCCCCGCGCAGGACCAGCGCGCTGTTGAACCCGTCGAAGCCCCGCGCGCAGACCAGGGCGAGCCGGCTGCGCGGCCGGCGGTGCTCCCGCAGGAAGTCCAGCTCGCAGCCGTCGGCCACCTCGTCCGGCCCCGCCGACGCGGGCAGCGTGTCGTGGGCGAAGGCGAGCAGCGCGGTGGCCACGTCCAACGCCGCACCACCCTGGCACGCCCGGCCGGTCAGCGGTTTCTGCGTGGTCACCGGCGGGGGCCGGTCGGCGAACACGGCGCGCAACGCGTCGGCCTCGCTGCGGTCGTAGCGGGGCACACCGAGCGCGTCGGGCAGCACCACGTCGATCCCGGCCGCCGCGACGCCGGCCCGGTCCAGGGCCAGCCGCATCGCCCGCGCGTACTGGGTCGGATCACCGGCGCTGACCGCCGTGGTGTGCGCGGCGTCGTGGGTGGAGCCCCACCCGCTCACCTCGCCGTAGACCCGGGCGCCCCGGGCCAGGGCGTGCCCCAGCTCCTCCACCACGAACACCGCTCCCCCCTCGGCCGGCAGGTAGCCGCTGGCCGAGGCGTCGAACGGCCGGTACGCCCGCTCCGGGTCGGCGACGTCGCTGAGCAGCCCCGAGCGCAGCTGGCAGGCGAGCGCGTACGGGCTCAACGGGCACTCGGTGGCCCCGGCGATCACCACCGGGGTGCCGCGGCGTACCGCCCGGGCCGCGTGCGCCAGGCTGTCCAGCCCACCGGCCGACTCGGCGACGAGCACCCCACTCGGCCCCTTGAACTGGTGGTGGATGGAGAGCTGCCCGACGCTGGCCGCGTAGAACCAGGCGATCGACTGGTACGCCCCGACCGTCCGCGACGAACCGCCCCACAGGCGTTGCAACTCCCGCTGACCGAACAGGTTGCCCCCGGACGAGCTGGCCAGGGTCACCGCGTAGCCGTACGGATCGGGGGCCCGCTCGGGCAGGCCGGCGTCGGCCAGCGCCAGCCGGGTCGCGGCGAAGCCGAGGTGCGTCCACCGGTCGGTCTGCACCAACTGCCGACTGTCCGCGTAGGACTCGGGGATGAAGCCGGCCACCTCCCCACCGAAGCGGGTCGGATAACCGGACGGGTCGAACAACGTGATCGGCCCGGTCCGGCGGGTGCCGGCGAGGACCGTGCGCCAGTGCGCGTCCGCGCCGATACCGCTCGGTGCGACCACCCCGATGCCGGTCACCACCGCGCGGGCCATCACGCCGCCACCGCGCCGAGCATCCGACGGAAGACCATCGCCGACTGGAAACCGCCGAATCCGCTGCCCACCGAGAGGGCCACGTCCACCGGGACCTCCCGCGCCTCGTTGGGTACGTAGTCCAGGTCGCACTCCGGGTCCCGGGTGCTCCAGTTCGCCGTCGGCGGCACCACACCGAATTCGATGGCGAGGGCGCACGCGGCCATCTCGATCGATCCGATCGCGCCGAGCGAGTGCCCGACCATCGACTTGATGGAGCTGATCGGCACCCGGTACGCGGCCTGGCCCAGCGCCCGTTTGAGCGCGGCCGTCTCGTGTCGGTCGTTCTGCCGGGTGCCCGAACCGTGCGCGCTGATGTAGGAGACCTGCTCGGGCAGGATCTTCCCCTGCCGGAGCGCGTCGGTGACGGCGAGGCTCATCTCCAAGCCGTCCGGGCGCAGCCCGGTCATGTGGTAGCCGTTGCTGCGGCTGGCGTAGCCGGCCACCTCGCAGTAGATGTGCGCCCCCCGACGCCGGGCGTGCCCGGCCTCCTCCAACACCAGCACCGCCGCACCCTCGGCCAGCACGAACCCGTGCCGGTCGGCGTCGAACGGTCGGGAGGCGTGGGCCGGGTCGTCGTTGTCCGGGCTGGTCGCCTTGATCGCGTCGAACGAGGCGACCGTGACCGGCGAGATCGGCGAGTCGGACGCACCGGCCAACATCACGTCCGCCTCACCGTCCACGATCATCTGATGGGCGTACCCGATGGCGTCGATGCCCGAGGTGCAGCCGGTGGAGACCACCTGCGCCGGGCCGTGCCACCCGTGCCGGCAGGCCACGTCCGCCGCGAGGCTGCTGGGCACCAACGCCTGATAGAGGTACGGGCCACCGCGCGCCCCATCCACCAGCCAACGCCGGCCGTGCTCGCTCACGGTGACGTACTCCTGCTCCAACGCCATGGTGCCGCCCACCGCCGTGCCCAGCACCACCCCGGCCCGGTCCCGCTCCGCGTCGGTGAGCACCAGCTGGGCGTCGGCGACCGCCTCGGCGGAGCAGGCCAGCGCGAACTGCACGTACCGGTCGGCCCGGAGCCGCTCGGCCTCGCTGAGCCCCGCCGCGACCGGGTCGAAATCACACTCCGCCGCGATCTGCGACCGGAACGCCGACGGGTCGAAGAAGCTGATCCGCCGGGTGGCGGTCCGCCCCTCGGTGATGGTCTTCCAGAAGCGGTCCCGGCTGGCGCCGCCCGGGGCGACCACCCCAACCCCGGTCACCACCGTGCGGCGCCCGGTCATCGCGCCACCTCTGTTCGCGACTGCGGGGCTCGCAAACCCGGCTCACTCCTCGCGCTCACGATGCGCCCCGCTGTTCGACCAACTCGGTGTCGACGTGTCCCAACTCGGGTCGGGGGGCGAGCGGGCCCAGGTGGAAGACCACCTCGGCCGGTTCGACGCCGGTGTTGCGCAGTCGGTGCCGCACGTTCACCGGTACGAACAGCCCCTCGCCGGCGGCCAGCAGCGTCGGCTGGTCGTCCAGGTCCACGGTGATCGCGCCCCGCACCAGGTACAGGAACTCCTCGCTGTACGGGTGGTAGTGCTCGGCGATCCGCTCCCCCAGGGCGAGCGTGGCCACCCCGAGGAAACCCGAGGTGCTGCCGACGGTGCGCGGGCCGAGCAGCACCCGCAGTTCACCGCCGCGACGGCGGTCGGCGGGTACGTCCCGGGCGGCGATCGGGCGGGTGCTCAGGTCACTCATCGTCGGCCTCCGTCGGCTCGCCGCCGGCGATCGGGCTGCCCTGGTCGGCGCGCTGCCGGGCGATCCGCTCCACCCGGTCCTTGATCACCGCAAGTTGGATCACGCTGTTGGTGTTGATCCGCTCGGTCATCGCGGCGTTGTCGACCGGCGCGGTCGGCTTCATCGCGAAGTCCTGCGTCCAGGTCATCCGGGTGCCACCGGCCTCCTCGGTGTAGCGCCAGTGGATGCGCATGTACTCGAACGGCCCGGTCTCCACCCGATACGCCCGGACCTGCCTGCTGACCGGGTCGGCGGTGCGCTCGCTGACCCAGCTCCAGGTCACCCCGTTCTCGTCGGGGTACATGGTGAGCCGGAACCGCACCGTGAGCCCCTCGCGGTGCAGGATGTCCACCACGGCGTACTCGGTGAACAGCTCGGTCCAGTTCGCCACGTCGTTGGTGACCTCCCAGACCAGCCCCAGCGGCGCGTCGATGACCACGCTGTTCTCGGTGTGCCCGGGCGGGTCGGCGCGGCGGGCGACCAGCTCGGCCACCGCCGGGATGCTCAACTGCCCGGCCTGCTCGGGGATGCTCACCTGCCAGCGGTCGGAGACGACCGCGGAGAGTTCCAGCAGGGCGAGCGAGTCCATGCCCAGCTCCTCCAGTGACGCGGCGGGCGCCCGGGCCGCGGCGTCGGCGTCGAGCCCGCAGTGCGCCACCAGGATGTCGGTGATCTCGGCGGTCATCGGGCGACCATGGGTGACGGTCATCGGGTCCTCCTGTGGGTTGCGTCGGGATCTGCGGCGGGCGCGGTGCGGGGTGCGGGGGTGGCCGCCGGCCCGTGGGCGGGCGCGGCGAGCAGACGGTCGACCAGGCCGGTGGTGTAGCGGCCCTTGCGGAATGCGGCGTCGTCGAGCACCCGTCGGACGAACGGGATGGTGGTGTGCACACCCGGGCCGGCGATGTCGAACTCGTCCAGGGCCCGTTCCAGCCGGTTGAGGGCCAGCTCCCGGTCGGGCGCCCAGACGATGACCTTGGCCAGCAGGGAGTCGTACCAGGGGCCGATCAGGTAGCCGGCGCTGGCGTGGCTGTCCACCCGGGTGAACGGGCCGCCGGGCGGGGTGAACCGCGCCAACCTCCCGGGGGTGGGGGTGAACCCGCGCCCGGGGTCCTCGCTGTTGACCCGGCACTCCACGGCGACGCCGTGCAACCGGATCTCCTCCTGCCGCCAGCGCAGCGGCACCCCGGCGGCGATGTGCAGTTGCTCGTGCACCAGGTCGATCCCGGTGACCATCTCGGTGACCGGATGCTCCACCTGGATCCGGCAGTTGATCTCCAGGAAGTGGAACTTCTCCTCGGCGTCGACCAGGAACTCCAGCGTCCCGGCACCGACGAAACCGACCTGGAGCGCACCCCGCAGGGCGGTCTCGGCGATGGTGTCGAGGACGGCGGCGGGCAGCGCCGGGGCGGGCGCCTCCTCGACCAGTTTCTGGTGCCGGCGTTGCACCGAGCAGTCCCGGGTGCCCAGGTGCACCCCGTTGCCGTGGGCGTCGCAGAGCACCTGCACCTCGACGTGTCGCGCCTCGGTGAGGTAACGCTCGACGTACACCCGGTCGTCGCCGAAGGCGGCCTGGGCGGCGGCCCGGGTGCGGGTGTACGCCCGGCGCAGCTCGCCCGGGGTGTGCACCACGGTCATTCCCCGGCCCCCACCCCCGGCGGCGGCCTTCACGATCACCGGGTACCCGACGGCCTCGGCCACCTCGGCCGCCGCGGCGGCGGTCGGCACCGGCGCGACACTGCCCGGCGACAGCGGCAGGCCGGCGCGACTCATCAGCGCCCGGGCCGAGGACTTGTCGGCCAACGCGGCCATCACCGTCGGCGGCGGACCGATGAACGTCAACCCGTTGTCGACGCAGATCTCGGCGAAGTCGGCGTCCTCGGACAGGAAGCCGTAGCCGGGGTGCACCGCCTGCGCGCCCACCTGCCGGGCCGCCTCCACGATGGCGGCGGCGTTGAGGTAGCTGCGCCGACTCGACGCGGGCCCGATGCGGACGGCCTGGTCGGCGAGGCGCACCACCGCCGAGTCGGCGTCGGCGGCGGAGTACACCACCGCCGTGCGGACACCGAGCTCCTTGCAGGCGCGCAGCACCCGCAGCGCGATCTCGCCCCGGTTGGCGATCAGCACGGTCTCGAACATCGTCATCCACCCCGCGCCGTCACGCCGGGTCCAGTTCGACGAGCGGCTGGTCGTACTCGACCGGCTGGCCGTCCTCGACGAGGATCGCGGCAACCCGACCGGCCCGGTCGGCGGTCACCTCGTTCATCAGCTTCATCGCCTCGACGATCGCGACCGGCTGGCCCGGGCGGACCAGGTCACCCACCGCCACGAACGGCCGCGCGCCCGGCTCTGACGCCCGGTAGAAGGTGCCGACGATCGGTGCCCGCACCGCGGCGCGCCCGGGCACCGGTGGCCGGATCACCGCCGGTGCGGCGCTTGGCGCCGGCACGAGCGCCGACGTCGGCGCGCCGGGACCGTCGGGTCGGGGCGCGTCGTCGGGGTGCCACTCGACCTCCAGCACCGCCGGACCGCTGCGCAGCCGGATCCGGCGCACCGGCCCGGCCAGCTCGGCGATCAGGTGCTGCGCCTGCCGACGCAGACCCGCCAGCGCCGCCTCACCACCCACGCCGACCTCGTCGGATGCCTCAGCGCCGACGCCCACATCGGACGAGTCGCCACCGACGCTGACGTCGTCGGGTGCCTCGACGGTCGAGACCGCCCCGTCGCCGGCGGTCATCGCCGGACCATCCGGGTGCCGGCGCGGTTCGCGCCGAACCGTCGGAAACGTTGCCGGCGAAGGCGGACCAGCGTGGCGGGGGGCACGTCCAGCAACGGCAGGAGGTTGGCCAGCAGCGCGGCGCGCAGCCGGTGCGCGGCCTCCGCCGGGTCGTCGTGCGCGGCGCTCGACGGCTCCGCCACGACCTCGTCGACCACGCCGAGCCGGCACAGGTCGGGCGCGGTCAGTCGCAACGCCCGGGCGGCCTGCGGTGCCGCCGACCGGTCCGGCCAGAGGATCGCCGCACACCCCTCGGGGCTGATCACCGAGTAGACGGCGTTCTCCAGCATCAGCACCCGGTCGGCGACCGCCAGGGCCAGCGCACCGCCGCTGCCGCCCTCCCCGGTGATCACCGCGAGCACGGGGGTGGGCAGCACGGTGAGGGTGAGGATGTTCTCGGCGATCGCCGCCGCCTGGCCCTGTTCCTCGGCGCTGACCCCGGGGTCGGCGCCGGGGGTGTCCACCAGGGTGATCACCGGCAGGCCGAGCCGGGCCGCGAGGCGCATCAACCGCAGCGCCTTGCGGTGCCCGGCCGGGCTGGCCATGCCGAAGTTGCGGGCCACCAGCTCGGCGGTGCTGTGCCCCTTCTGGTGCCCGATGACCATCACGTGCCGGCCGGCCAGCCGCGCCACGCCACCGACGATGGCCGGGCAGTCCGCACCGAGCCGATCGCCGTGCAACTCCACGAACCCGTCGAAGACGGATTCCAGGTAGTCCAGTGTGGTGGGTCGTCCGAGGTGCCGAGCGACCCGGACGGTGTCCCACGCGTCACGTACCGCCGGGGTGTCCTCCGTGACCGGGGCGTCGACGTCCGCGCCCACCGCCGGGCCGGCCGGCAGCACACCCCCCGGGCCCGCCGGCAGCGCCGCGACGTCGTCGGCGCGACGCTCGCGGCGCGACGCCGGCTCCTGCCGGGGTACGGGCGAACGCCCCGGACGGCCGGCGCGGGTCGCGGCGAGCAGCGCCATGAGCCGTCCGCGCAGCGACCGGCGCTGCACCACCATGTCGACCTGCCCGTGTCGGAGCAGGAAGTCGGCGGTCTGGAAGCCCTCCGGCAACGCCCGCCCGGTGATCTGGCGGATCACCCGGGGGCCGGCGAAGCCCATCCGCGCGCCGCTCTCGGCGAGCACCAGATCGGTGTTGGTGGCGAACGAGGCGGCCACCCCACCGTAGGTCGGGTCGGTCAGGACACTCACCGTGAGCAGCCCCGCCTCGCGCAGCGCGGCGATGGCCTGGCTGACGGTCGCCATCTGCATCAACGACAGCGCGCCCTCCTGCATCCGCGCCCCGCCGGAGGCGGTGATGAGGACCAGCGGGATGCGGTCGTCCAGCGCCCGTTCGGCCGCCCGGGTGATCAGCTCGCCCACCGCGCAGCCCAGGCTGCCGCCGAGAAAGCGGAAATCCATCACCGCCAGGGCCACCGGGTGCCCACCGATGGTGGCCGTGGCACACACGACCGCCTCGGCCAGGCCGGTGCTGGCCCGGGCGCCGGTGAGCCGGTGCGGGTACGGCAGCACGTCCACGAAGTCGATCGGGTCCGCCTCCGGCAGCCGGTCGGGCAGCGGGCGCAGCGAACCCGGGTCGACCAGTTGTCGCAGGCGCTCCGGCGCACCGAGTCGGGCGTGCTCACCACACTCCGGACAGACGTCGAGGTTGCGGCGCAGCCGTTTGCGGTAGAGCAGGCTGGCGCAGCCGGCGCAGCGGGACCAGAGCTGCTCCTCGCGCGGCGCGGTGGTCGTCACGACCGCCGCCCGAGATCCGGGGCGTCGAACCGGTAGAAGCACCGCGCCATCGCGTCCCGCGGCGAGCGCCAGGTCGGCAGGTACGGCGACACGTACGGACGCAGGCGCTCACTGACCCGGATGAACTCCGGGTGGCCACGAGCGGCCTCCACCGCGCCCTCCGTCGGCTGCGCGGTCTCCAGCAGGTGCACATAGAGATCGTGCAGTCGGTACAGCGAGCGGTGCTGGACACCGACCAGGCGCGGCAGCTCCGTCGCGTCCGACTCGGCGAAGATCTCGGCGACCCGCTCCTCGGCGGTCGGATCCACCTTCGCGACGATCAGCGATCGGTCCATCCCTGGGCCTCCCCCCACAGCGTCCGGCCGGCGACGGGTGGCCCCCGGACGCGCTGGACGACTGCCGCCACGATGCGCCGATCCTCGTCACGGCGGCGTCACCGCGCAGGGTCGACCAGCGACGCATGATGGTGACGCTGCGTTGACGCAACCTGTGTATCGGCTATGCAACCGCTGCGCTCCCGGTGCAAGCGTTTATGCAGTTCAGAAGCGATCTCGGGTTGACTGTCGCGAATAGGAGACTCCGGCCACATTGACTCAACGTGACCATTATTGATAATCTTCAGCGTGGTCAGCCCGGCGGCCTCCGCGGGTGGGGCCGCGCCCGACCACGCCACCATCGGCGGGTCGACAGTGGCGTCGCGGGCAACCGATCCGGGACACAGCAGACAGTCGGGACGAGCGTTCCGCAGGGGGTGCCGCCGTGGCCGCTGATCCGTCCGTGCCGACCGCCGGAGACCCGCCCGAGGAGGGCGTCTCACTCCACCTGCTCGGGGGCTTCCGACTCCTGCGCGACGCGGTGCCGGTCGTGGTGCCGCGTGGGCTGCAACGGGTGATCGCGCTGATCGGCCTGCGCCCCGGCGCCACCCGCAGCCAGCTCGCCGGCCTGCTCTGGCCCGACGCGTCGGAGGAGCGGGCGCTGTCCTCCCTGCGCACCGCCCTGTGGCGGCTCCGACAGGACCCGTGCTGCCCGATGACCGTGGCCAGCGACACCGTACGGCTCGGTCCGGCGGTCCGGCTCGACGTGGACGACCTGGTCGGCACCGCGGCCCGGGTCCGAGACGGCGACGACCCCCGTACCGCGGCCGGGGCGCTCGCCGCCGGACGCCACGACCTCCTCCCCGGCTGGTACGACGACTGGGTGCTACTGGACCGGGAGCGCCTACGCCAGCTGCGCCTGCACATGCTGGAACAGGTGGCCGGGCACCACCTGGCCGCGGGGCGGCACGGTGAGGCCCTCGAAGCGGCGCTGGAGGCGATGGCCGCCGAGCCGTTACGGGAGACACCACACCGGCTGGTGGTCCGCATCCACCTGGCCGAGGGCAACGCCTTCGAAGCCGTGCACGCCTTCTACGTCTACCGGGACCTGCTGCGCCGGGAGTTGCGGCTGGAGCCGAGCCCCGCCATGAGCGCCCTGCTCGACGACACGCTCGCGCCGATCCGCCAGGCCAGCCGCGACGCCATCACCGGCCGCCCGTCAGCGGCCGGTCGGCGTACCTGACGCCGTCGTCCGTCACCGGCTGCCCGGCGTACGTGACGGTGACGTGACAGACGCTGCGGCACGGTGGAGCGCACAGAGCACGTGGCACCGATCCCCGAGGGTCGGGCACGCCACCGGCGGAAGGGGTCCCATGAGTCGTCTACTGATCGTCAGCCGGATCATCCCGGGAGCGGAGGGGCGGGTCGCGCAGATCTTCGCCGAGTCCGACGCCACCGAACTCCCCAGCCTGACCGGCGTCACGCACCGATCCCTGTACTGCCTGCACGACCTGTGCGTACACCTGCTGGAGACCTCGGACGACATCGATCCGGACGCACTCGCGGCGGCCCGCAACCACCCGCTCTTCCAGCAGGTCAACGAGCGGCTCTCCGCGCACACGTCGCCGTACCTGCCGACCTGGCGCTCCCCCCGCGACGCGATCGCCGGGTGCTTCTACCGGTGGGACGCCGCCACCGCGCCCGTGACCCGCCCAGCCAGCACCACCGCGCCCGTGGCCCGACCTGCCAGCACCGACGCGCCGGTGGCGCACCCAGCCAGTACCGACGCGCCCGCCGCGCACTCGGCCGGTTGACATGTCCGCCGCGCCACCGCACGTCCTGATCATCGGCGCGGGCACGGGTGGGCTGTGCCTGGCGCACGGCCTGCGCCGCGCGGGGATCAGCGTCGCCGTCTACGAACGGCACCGCGACCGCGCCGACGGGCTGCTCGGCTACCGGGTCGGCATCGGCCCCACCGGTAGCCGGGCGCTGCGGGAGTGTCTGCCCCCGGAGTTGTTCGCCACCTTCCTGGCCACCTGTGCCCGGCCGCCGCACTACTTCAACGTCGTCACCCAGGGGCTCCGCCAGACCGCGTCGTTCGCGCTCCGGCCGAACGACGACCCGGTGCGCACCGAACACTCGGTGGCCCGGATGGTGCTGCGCCAGGTGCTGCTGACCGGCCTGGAGGACGTGGTGCACTTCGACAAGACCTTCACCCGGTACGAGCAGCGCGACGACGGCACGGTCACCGCGCACTTCGCCGACGGCACCAGCGCCACCGGCAACCTGCTGGTGGCGGCCGACGGCACCCACTCCGCCGTACGCCGCCAGTACCTGCCGCACGCTGTCACCCGCGACGCCGGGACGATCAACATCGCCACCCGGATCCCGCTGACCCCGCACACCCGCGGTCTCATCCCGGAGCGGGTCCAGCAGGGCATCTCGCTGATCTTCGGCGTCGGCGGGATGATGGGCGTGCTGCACGTCATGGAGTTCAAGTGGGACGCCGAACGGGCGATCAAGCCCGGCGTGGCCGAGGCCGACGCCGCCCTGCTGCGAGACTGGCCCGGCCTGGCCCACGACACCACCAGCGACAACATCAACCTGATCATCTGGAGTGCGGCCCGCCGGTTCCCGGCCGACGTGATGGAACGCCGCGGCGATGACCTGCTCAACGTCGCCCTGGGCCTCACCTCGAACTGGCATCCGCACCTTCGGGAACTGCTGACCCGCGCGGACCCGGCCAGCGCCCTACCGATCAAGGTGTCCACGTCCGAGCCGGTGCCGCCCTGGAAGAGCAGCACCGTCACGATGCTCGGCGACGCCATCCACACCATGACCCCGGGTCGCGGGGTGGGCGCGAACACCGCGCTACGCGACGCCCGCCTACTCTGCGAACAGCTCAGCCTCGCCACCGCCGGGGACAAGACCCTGCTCCAGGCGGTCGCCGACTACGAGGCCGTGATGGCCCCGTACGGCTTCGCTCGGGTCGCCGAATCACTGAACCGCAGCGGCACCAACGGCGACGACCGGATGTACCGGCCGGTGGTGGGTCGACTCGCGCTGCTCGGCGCGCGCGGCTACTTCGGAGTGACCAGCCGGGTGCCACCGCTGCGTCGCCGGTTCGTCGACGACTTCCACACCTACGAGGGCGACCGGGACTGAACCCCGCTCCGACCCGGGCTCGGCGTTTACGCGCCGGGCCCGGGTCTCGTCGTGTCCGACGCGCTGCCCTGCCGGGCCAATCTCTCGGGGCGGGCCGGTCTCGCGGGTCAGGTCTGCCCTGATCGGGCAACGCTGTGTCACCCGCTCGGCACCGGCTGAGGTGGCTGGCCCACCCACACCGCTGTCGACCGATCCTGCCTGTCGTCGGCAATACGCGTGTGCGAAGCTGCGGCGAGTTTTTCTCGCGACTTTTCCAACGAGCTGAGAGGGAGGTTCGCCGTGGCGTGGTCTTTCGGACACTCGCTGATAGTGGTACTGGCACTGGTGCTCGGCCTGGCCGCCGGGTGGCTGCTGCGCGGCCGGCGGGACGTACAGGGCAATTCGATTGTGGATGGTGACCCCGTCGCCGGCCTGGCCGTGATTGCCACGCCCACGCCGGCCGCCACCACCGACGAGGCCCAGCCCGCGGCCGCTGTCGACCCGGCACCCACCGCGGTCGCCGACGAGCCGGTGCCGGTCGACACGGTCAGCGCGCCCGCCGCGGTGACCGAACCCGACGACCCCACCCCGGTGGCCGTGCCGGCGGACGCCCCGAGCGCCGCCGACCCGGCGGACATGGCCCTGACCGAGGACCCGCCGCCGGTACCGGTCACCGCGCCGTCCGACGCTGCTGAGCTGCGGCCGGAGCCGGCCGTGGAGTCGACCCCGGAGCCGGTCACGGTGGACGAGCAGCCCGCCCCGGCGGCCGTGGTCGCGCCCCGGCAGCCCGCGGACGACCTGCCGCCCACCGACGCGGCCCCGCTCGACGCGGCCCCGCTCGACGCCGCGCCGATCGACGCCGCGCCCGTCAACGCCACTCCGATCGACACCTCGGCGGCCGCAGAAGCGCCGGTCTCCGTCGGCGCGGCCGGCGACGCGGAGAGCACGGCCACGGCGGTCGACCCGACGCCGGCGGAGCCGCTGGCAACGGCCGGCCCATCGGACGCCGAGGCTGCGGCCGACGACACGGGGAGCGAGCGGTCGGCGGCGGCCACGCCGCCGGTCCGGCCGACCACCGCCGCGACCCCTGCGGTCGGTTCGGCCGCCGACGCGGCGATCAGCGTCGACGCCGATCCGACCGGCCCGGCCGACGACTTCCGCCGGATTCAGGGAATCGGGCCGAAGATGGCGGCCGCGTTGCAGGACGCCGGCGTACGCACGTACGGCCAGCTCGGCGAGTTGGACGAGCCGGCCCTGCGCGACCTGATCCGGGCCGCCGGCCTGCGCGCCGCACCGGGGCTGGCCAGCTGGCCGCAGCAGGCACGCGTGCTCGCCGGTGCCGGTGACGAGATGGCCGCGGTACTGCCCAACGGCAACCAGGTCTGACCACCCGCATTCGAGCCCCCGGCAACCGTCCATCGCGGCGGGCGCCGGGGGCTCGGTCGTAGCTGCCGGAACCCCGCCGACGCCCACCGACCCGGTGATCGACTCGGCATTCAGGAAACCGCGCCAACCACCCGGCTCGGACACCCCGACTTTCAGAAACCCGAGTCGATCACACGCGTCAGGCGCGCAGCGCGGGGGTGACGTCGCGCCTCAGGCGCGCAGCGCGGCCGCGAGGTCGCCGATCGCGCTCATCGCGTACCGCTGCATGTCCGGGCCGAAGGTGATGCGGGTGGCGCCCTGCCGGCCCAGCTCGGCCACGGACTCCCGGTCCGGTCCGGCGACCATGTTGATCGGCCCGGAGATGCCGGCCCGCAGCTGCGGAAGCACCTGCGGCGGGGCCAGGATCGGGTAGATACAGTCGGCGCCGGCCGCCACGTAGCGGCGGGCGCGATCCACCGCGTCGGCCAGGTCGCCCGTGCCGGCCAGGAACGTGTCGACGCGGGCGTTGATGAAGAGCGCGTCACCCGCCTCCGCGCGTACCTCGGCCAGCCAGTCCGCATGCCGCTGCGGGTCCGTGAGGGTGGCGTGCCCCTGGGAGTCCTCCAGGTTGCAGCCGACGGCGCCGGCCTCCAGCAGCCGCCCGACCAACTCGGCCGGGGCGAGGCCGTAACCGCCCTCGACGTCGGCGGACACCGGAACGGACACGGCGCGGACGATGCGCGCGATCGCCGCGAACATCTCGTCCGGCGGGGTCGCGCCGTCCTCGTAGCCGAGCGAGGCGGCGACGCCCGCGCTCGGGATCGCGAGCGCCGGGTAACCGGCGTCGGCCAGCACCTGGGCGCTGGCCGCGTCCCAGGGCCCCGGCAGCACGAGCGGATCGCCGATGGCACGGTCGTGGTGCAGGGCGCGGAACGCGGCGGCGGTCATCGTGGGGTCTCCTGACAGGGCTGCGGAGGGCGGGGTTCAGATCTCAGCGTGGACAGCACGCACGGTACGCACGGCCGCTTCGCTTATTTGATCTTACGGGTGGAGCGGACCACGATGCCCTCGTACTCCGGGTGTTTGACCAGCCAGTCGGCGAGGAACGGGCAGATCGGCACGACGATCCGGCCCTTGCTCCGGGCGTCGTCCATCACGGCCCGCGCCAGCGTCGACCCGACACCCCTGCCCTCGTACGCCGGATCCACCTCGGTGTGGGTGTAGGCGATGATCGAGCCGGTCAGCTGGTAGGTGACGAACCCGGCGACCGCGCTGGCCTCGTCGCGCGCCTCGAAACGCTCCCGCGCCGGCGCGTCTGTCACGGTGAACTGCACACGATCATCCAACCACCCGACCCGGCGGGGCTCACCGCGAGGCCGGCGGCGGCCCCGGCGCCACGCGCATTGTCCGCGCCGAAACGGGAAACGCAACGCCGCCGGGCACCTTCGGTGGCCGCCCGGCTCGGCCAGGCGCAGCAGCTGAGGAGACATGCCACCATGACCAGCGCGTCCACCGACGGCGGCTTCGCCGTCGTCGAAATGTTCACCTCCCAGGGCTGCAACAGTTGCCCTCCGGCGGAGGAGTTGCTCAGCGAGCTCGAACGCGACGCGCGGGACCGGGGCCAGAACGTCTTCGCCCTCGGCTTCCACGTCGACTACTGGGACGACCTCGGGTGGCCGGACCAGTTTGCAGCGCCGGCGTACACCGCACGGCAGGGGGCGTACGCCCGCGCGTTCGGTTCCGGACGTCTGTACACCCCGCAGATGGTCGTCAACGGGACCGTCGAGTTCGTCGGCTCCGATCGTCGACGGGCGGCCAGCGCGATCATGTCCGCCATGGCCTCGACCGCCACCACACCACTGACGCTCTCCGTGGGCACCCTCGGCGACGGTCGGGTGCTGCTGGACTACCGGACCGAACGGCCGCCGCAGCGGGCCGTCCTGCACGCCGCGGTCGTGGAGCGGGGCCTGGACAGCGAGATCGCCCGGGGCGAGAACGCCGGGCGGACGCTGCGGCAGGACAACGTCGTGCGCGCCTTTCGGTCGGTGGCTCTGGACGCCGAGCGGGGGCAGGTGGAGCTGACGACACCCCCGGGTTTCGATCCGCAGCGCGCCAGCGTGATCGGTTTTGTCCAGGAGAACGGCGATCGGGCGATCGTCGGCGCCACCGCCATCGAGCTGTCCACCGCGTAATCTCGGCGCATGCGGACGGTGGGCGGCGCGAGGGGGTTCGGTGGTTGACGCGGACGACGTACGCCGGGTGGCGCTGGCCCTGCCGCACACGGTGGAGATCGCCAGTGACGGTTTCGATTTCCGGGTGGCCGACAAGGGCTTCGTCTGGTCCTACCCGGAGCGGATCCCGGGCAGGCCGCGGGTGATCCGGCGCGACATCGCGGTGCTGTTCGTGGGCGACGAGGCCGAGAAGCAGGCCCTCCTGCTCGGGGAGCCCGACATTTTCTTCACCGCGCCCGGCTACGACGGCCTGCCTCTGGTGCTGCTGCGCCTGCCGATGGTCGACCTCGACCGGTTGACCGAGCTGGTGACCGACGCGTGGCAGATGCGCGTGCCGGACGCGTTGCGGGGCGACCCCGCAGCCGCGGGCAAATAGCGACATCAGCACGCAACCGGCTGGACACATTGACGGGGATCTCGGTGCTCCACTACCGTGGCCGAGAGAGCGCTCTCTCGCCTGACCTTCCCCCACATTCCAGACGCATCGCGCCGGACCGGCAAAGGGCCGCACCCGGCGCGCGATGGAGGCACGATGAAACCTCCCGTCCCCCACCGCCGATGGGCCCTGGCCGCCGCCAGCGCGCTGGCCCTGGTCGTCGGCGGCCTCGCCATCCCGGTCACCCGCGCGGCCGAAGCCGCACCCGTCGGCGCCGGCAGCTACACCACCACCCCGGTCGGCCCGCTCCCCAGCGGCTGCGGCGCGATGTCCAGCAACCCCCGGCAGTTCGCCACCGCCAACGCGCCCGCCGGGCCGATACCCACCAACGACTGGTGGTCCTCACTGCTGTGGAAGCGCACGGACTGCTCCTTCAGCGAGCCACTGCACGCCCACCCGATCTCGTACGACACCTTCGGCGACGGGCTCGGCTTCTCCGCCAACTCCACGCCCGCCATCAGCGGCACCGCCACCGGTGTCGGCGAGTTCCACTACCCGTACGTGCAGGACATCCGGGTCGGTGTGGCCGGGCTCGGCGCGCCCCTGGTGAAGGTCGACGGCTGGACGGACTGGACGGTCAGCCCGCACTGGAGCGACGGCACGCGCACCATGCGCGCGACCATCGGCCACGGTCTGCCGTTCGCGTACTTCCAGACCAGCGGCGGGAACGCGCAGATCAGCACCGCCGGCACCCCGGACGTCTGGTCCAACAGCGGCGCGACCATCGGCTTCCGGGTCAACGGCCACGACTACGTCGGGTACGCGCCCAGCGGCGCCACCTGGACCGTGGCCTCCGGCCGGATCTCGTCCAGCCTGGCCGGTCGGGGCTACTTCTCCGTCGCCCTCCTACCGCCGACGTCGAGCGCGAACGAGCGGGCCAGCCTGGCCGCGACCTACGGCCAGTACGCCCACGCCCACGTCACCGGCACCCAGGTGTCGTACGCCTACAACCCCGCCACCAGCGCCCTGACCACCACGTACGCGTTCACCACGACGGCCCGGGAGGGCACCGCCACGCAGACCGTGGTCAGCCTCTACCCGCACCAGTGGAAGTCGCTGAGCGGCTCCACCGCGATCACACCGACCTACCCGTCGGCGCGCGGCCGGATGAAGGTGCTCACCGGCGTCAACCAGTTCCGCACCGCCATGAAGTTCCAGGGCATCCTGCCGGAGCTGCCGGCCGTGGGCGACGGCAGCGGAAGCGACCTGGCGACGCTCACCAGCCAGCTGGCCGCCGTCCGCGGCAACCCCATGGACCAACGCGGCAACGACACCTACTGGACCGGCAAGGGGCTCGGTCGGGCGGCGCGGATCGCCGAGATCGCCGACCAGGTCAACGACATCACAACGCGCGACAGCGCGCTGAACGCGATCCGCAGCACGCTCACCGACTGGTTCACCGCGTCCAGCGGCAAGACCAGCAGGGTCTTCTACTACGACAACAACTGGGGCACTCTGATCGGCTACCCGGCGTCGTACGGGTCCGACCAGGAACTCAACGACCACCACTTCCACTACGGCTACTACATCGCCGCCGCCGCGACCCTGGCGAAGTTCGACCCGACCTGGGCCAGCGCCAGCCGCTACGGCGGCATGGTCGACCTGCTGATCCGGGACGCCAACAACTACCGTCGCGACGACACCCGCTTCCCGTACCTGCGTGACTTCGACATCTACGCCGGCCACGACTGGGCGTCCGGGCACGGCTCCTTCGGCTCGGGCAACAACCAGGAGTCCTCCTCGGAGGGGATGAACTTCGCGAGCGCCCTGATCCAGTGGGGGCAGACGACCGGCAACACCGCCGTCCGCGACGCGGGCGTCTTCCTCTACACCACGCAGGCCGCGGCCATCCAGGAATACTGGTTCGACGTCAGCGACCAGAACTTCCCCAGCGCCTTCGGGCACTCGACGGTCGGCATGGTCTGGGGCGACGGCGGCGCGTACGCCACCTGGTTCAGCGCCGAGCCGGAGATGATCCAGGGCATCAACCTGCTCCCGGTCACCGGCGGCCACCTCTACCTGGGCAACAACCCGGCGTACGTGCGGACCAACTACGCCGAACTCGTCCGCAACAACGGCGGGCAACCGACCGTGTGGCAGGACATCCTCTGGCAGTTCCAGGCCCTCGGGGACGCTGACTCGGCGCTGGCGAACCTGCGCGCGAACCCCGGCTACACCCCGGAGGAGGGCGAGAGTCGCGCGCACACGTTCCACTGGGTCCGCAACCTCGCCGCCCTCGGCACTGTCGACACCACGGTGACCGGGAGCCATCCGCTCTCCGCGGTCTTCTCCCGCAACGGGGCCCGCACCTACGTGGCGTCGAACCCGACGGCATCACCGATCACTGTGACGTTCTCCAACGGCACCACCCTCGCCGTGGGGGCCGGGAAGACGGCCACCACCGGGGCGTACACCTGGAGCGGTGGCAACGCGGCCGGCGGCGTCCCACCAACGACGACGCCGCCGCCGACCGATCCCCCGCCGACGACCACCCCGCCGCCGTCCACCGGCGGGCCGACCCGTTACCTGCTGCCCGGGGGTGGGTTGGGCGCCGCCGGTAGCGCTGCCACGACGACGGTCGTGGCAGCGAACGGCAACCACGACGGTACGCCCACCAACGCCCAGGTCTTCACGGCGACCGGCCTCACCTTCGCCTACTCCGGTGGACAGACCACGTTCGACCTGTTCGTGGACGCCGGGACGGCGGTCGGCAACGGCATACAGGTGCGGATCTCCTACGACCTCACCGGCAACGGCAGTTGGGAGCGGGTGGAGACGCTGCGCTACTTCGCCACCGACCCGATCCCCGGCTACGAGCACTACACCCAGAACGCCGGCCTGGCCTCGGCCACCGGCACGTTGGGCGCGATGAGCAACGGCACCGTCCGGGTGGAGGTCTGGTCGGCGATCGGCAACAACCCGAGCACGGTGGGCATCGGCAACCAGTCGGTGCTGCGGCTTCCATACTCCTGATCGATCCGCTCGTCACGACACGGCGTCGGCCGGTGTGCGGGACCGGGATCGGTCCCGCACACCGGCCGACGTGTGCGCTCAGTCGGTCGTTGTCAGGAGGCGGTGCAGGTGGGCGTCATGCCAGCCCCGTTACCGGTGCCCTGGAAACCGAACTCGGCGACCTGACCGCCGCCGAGCCGGCCGTTGTAGTCCACGTTGGCGAACCGCACGGTGCCGGTGGACCCGCTGGCCGTCGCACTCCAGGTGTTGGTCACAGCGGCGCCGCTGGCGAGGGTGAGGGTGACGGTCCACCCGCTCGTGCCGGCGGAACCGGCGGTCACCTTCACATTGGCCACGAACCCGCCGGTCCACGAGTTCAGGGACACCGACGCCGAGCAACCACCCGTGGTCGGCGGCGGCGTGGTGGGCGGCGGGTCGGTGGGCGGGGGCGTCGTCGTCGGCGGGGTGGTCGGGATACCCGGGCCGGCGTTGAGGGCGTTCAGGACGTTGGTGTACGCGGCCTTCTTGTTGCCGTTGCAGTCGAACAGCAGCGCGTTGTCGGAGCCACGCCACGAGTCACAGTCCCGCACCCCCCACACCGTGATGCCGGTGCAGCGCGAGACGTTCATGCAGGCGCGGGTGACGGCGCCGAAGATGTTGGCCTGGTTGCCGCCGGTCATCACGTCCAGCTCGGTGATCTGCACATCCACACCGAGATCAGCGAACCGCTGCAGGTTCGCCTGGTAGTCACCGGCCAGCGAGGTGCCCAGGTGCGACTGGAACCCCACACAGTCGATCGGCACACCACGGGACCTGAAGTCCCGCACCATGTTGTAGATCCCCGTCGACTTCGCGTTGATCCCGTCGGTGTTGTAGTCGTTGTAACACAACTTCGCACCCGGATCCGCCGCCCGCGCCGCCCGGAACGCCGCCTCGATCCAGTCATTACCGGTGCGCTGCAGGTTCGAGTCCCGCCGCCCACCAGAACCACCATCGGCGAACGCCTCGTTCACCACATCCCACGAGTGAATCTTGCCCCGGAAATGCGTCGCCACCTGCGTCACGTGGTTGATCGCCGCGTTGCGCAAGGCGCTGCCCGACATGCCCTGCGCCCAACCCGGCTGCTGCTGGTGCCACAGCAACGCGTGACCTCGCACGCTCATGCCGTTGGCCTGCGCGTGACTGACCAGACGATCACCACCGGTGTAGCTGAACCGACCCTGCTGCGGCTCGGTGGCATCCCACTTCATCTCATTCTCAGCCACCACGCTGTTGAACTCACGATTCAAAATCGTCGTGTAGACGCTGGTGGACAACTTGCCCGTGGCGACCGCCGCACCGAAGTAGCGGCCCTTCTCGGCCGCCGAGGCACCCAGGGTCGTGCCGGCGCTGGCCGAAGTGGTCAGCGCCATCGTCATGCCGGCGGCGAGAGCGCCGGTGACCGCTATGGTCACCGCCGCTCGCAGGGTTCTCTTGTGATTCATGCGGATTCCTTCTCTGTGGTGGTGCGGCGATAACGGCGCAGCGCACCGTGGCTGCCCGCGCGGGATCGGCACGTCAGCGGCGGTCGCCGTCGCGGTAGCGGTGCGGGGAGTCCTGAGCCGACGTCCGGCATGCCCTGGGCGGACGTCGCGCTCTGAGGGGCCACAGCAGGTTCGCCCGGTGAACCACAGGTGCGGCCGCCCTCAACCATCGACTGTGAGCGATAACATGCCGTTCGTCAAGTCGTCACCAGTCGGTGTCGAACCCGGGTCGGTCCGGTCGCGCCGGTGCGCGCGCACCACCGGGCTGTCGGGGCCGTACGCGGACGGCCCCGACAGCACCCGTCACTGGAACGAGACGTCGTCGACGAGGAGGCTGTCGGTGCCCTCCGCCGTCTCCACGTAGAAGGCGGCACCGGACAGCGTGCCGCTCCACGACACGGATGTCGTGCCGGTGAGCAGGGTCCAGCCGTTGACGTTCACCCCCACCGCAGGGGTCAGCTGGAGGTAGTTCGTCGTGCCGTTCGCGGTCAGCGACAGCGTCGCCTTCGCCGACGGGGTGCCGCTCTGTGCGCGTACCCAGACGTTGGTGGTGTAGCTCCTGCCGTTGGTGAGCTTCGCGGTGACGTCCTGGCTGGGGCCGTTCCACGCGCTGGTCCGGCCGGTGATCGACAGCGATCCGCTGCCGCCGTGCGCGACGGTGGTGGTGCGGGCGAGCGTTCCGCTGCCGTGCACACCCCAGCCCGTCGTGCCGTTCTCCACGTCGCCGTTGGTGAGCAGGTTGCCGCTGCCACCGGTGCCGCTGAACTGCCACCAGTTGACGTTGAACAGGTTGCCGCTACCGCCGGCGAAGCGCAGGTAGAGGTCGTGCGTGCCGGTCGCACCGCTCACCGCGCAGGTGGTGGTGGTCCAGGTCTGCCAACCGCCGGTGCCACCCACCGTGCAGGTGCCCACGGTCGGACCGCTGGCGCTGTCGAGGCGTACCTCGATCCGGCCGCCGCTGGTGGCCGACGCGACCCGGGCGCTGAACGAGGTGGCGCCCGCGCCGAACGCGACGCCCTTGACCTTGATGTAGTCGCCGTTCTCGATCCAACCGACGTTCATGCCGCCCTCGCTGGACGCCTCGGTCTCGATGCCCGAGCCCCACGCGATGGTCTCGGCCTCCTGCCGCACGTACGGATTCAGCGTGCCCACCTGCGGCGCACCCGTGGTGGTCATGTTCATCGTCGGAATCGTGCCGTTGCTGTTGTAGCTGAACTTCTCCACCGCGACCGAACGGGTGTAACCACTACCACCGGGCAACGCCCCGTTGTGGTAGAAGAAGTACGAGCCACCCTGGAAGTCGATGACGCCAGCGTGATTGGTGAAGCTGGCGCCCTGCCGCGGCATGATCGTTCCCCGGTACGTCCACGGCCCCGTCGGGCCCGTCGCCGTGGAGTACGCGATGAACTCCGAGCAGCACTCCGCCGCGAAGACGTTGTAGTACAACCCGTTGCGCTTGAACACCCACGGCCCCTCCTCATAGAGGGTCGGCCGACTCGCGTTGCCGTTTCGGGTACCGAACCCCGCCGTCGTGAGCGGGATGCGCGTCGCGCTGCCGGAGTACGAAATCATGTCCTGGTTCAGCTTCACGTACCACAGACCCGGGTTACCCCAGTACAGGTACGCCTGCCCGTCGTCGTCGATGAAGACGGACGGATCGATCTCGTTGTTGCCGACCAGTGGTCGACCGAGCGCGTCGCGGAACGGCCCGGTCGGGCTGTCCGCCACACCGACGCCGATGACCATCTGTCCGTTGGAGCGCTGGCGCACCGGCACGTACCAGTAGAACTTCCCGTTTCGCGCGATGACCTGCCCGGCCCACGCGTTGGCGTCCGCCCACGAGAACGTCGCCAGGCTCATCGGTGAACCGTGATCGGTCCAGTTCACCATGTCGGCGGACGAGAACACCCGCCAGTCACGCATGGTGAAATAGGTGGAACCGTCCTCGTCGTGCCCGGTGTAGAGGTACACCCGCCCGTTGTGCACCAACGGTGCCGGATCGGCGGTGTAGATGTGCTGGACGATGGGGTTGTCGGCCTTGGCCGTGCCCGGGACCAGGGCGAGGACGCAGGCCACGCTCGCCAGCCAGGCGATGGCGCGCCTGGCCCGGCCGGTGGCCCGGGGTGTGGTTCGATCTTTCACTGTCACGATTGCTCCCACTGAGAGTGCGCCGTGCGCGATGTCTGACGGGGCGAGCCACCGCTGTCCTGGTCGCCGCTCGAACGGGGTGTGCCGTTCGCACGCCGAGCAGCACGACCGATGGTCGTGTTAGCGTTAACAGATCTTCCCGAGTTCCCCCCTCCCTCAATTGACCTGGATTTTTATGAGGTGCGGGATGACCGTCGTAACCACATCGCAGCATTGATGTATCGACGCTGACATCCAAGATTTACGATGCACCGTACTGAGCGGCAGGTCGGGCGTCAACGGGCCCGCAGGACCTCGTCACCCACCGCCATCCGTCACACACAGTGACATTTTGCGGATCGCAGGCCCGGCGAGTGTCCTTCTCGGACGTCTGTCGCCCCGGATCCGCCACCCCGGTGGAGAAGCGCGGCGGAATGGGGTCAGACCGGCACCCCTGGGGGTTGCGAGCGTGTTAACGACCAACTATGTTAGCGATCACATCGATGTGTCGCGATAAGCGCCAGGGTTGGGCACCCGGCGTCCACGGCGACCGTCCCACCATCCACACCGCACCCGTCGTCGGCCGTTCGCCGCCGACCACCCGCCGCATCGACGGCGGCCCCCGACGTACCCGGCCCCCTGGAGGTTCCCCATGCCACCCCCGCCCCTCAGCCGCCGCCACCTGCTCCAGGCCGCCGGAGCCACCGTGGTGCTCTCCGCGACCGGCGCCGCCGTCTCCCCCGGGAGCGCGTCCGCCGCCATCGTGCCGCCAGCCCGGTCCGACATCGGCGTCTCGGCCTACCCGTTCGACCCCGGTCAGGTACGCCTCAACGCCGGGCGTTGGATGGACAACCAGACCCGGACACTCAACTACCTGCGGTTCGTCGACGTCGACCGGATGCTCTACAACTTCCGCGCCAACCACCGGCTGTCCACCAACGGTGCCGCCACCAACGGCGGCTGGGACGCGCCGAACTTCCCGTTCCGAACCCACATGCAGGGGCACTTCCTGACCGCCTGGGCGTACGCGTACGCGGTGCTGGGCGACACCACCTGCCGGGACAAGGCCAACTACATGGTGGCCGAGTTGGCCAAGTGCCAGGCCAACAACGGAGCCGCCGGCTTCGGCGCGGGTTACCTCTCCGGTTTCCCGGAGTCCGACTTCAACGCGCTCGAGGCACGGACGCTGTCCAACGGCAACGTGCCCTACTACTGCATCCACAAGACCCTCGCCGGGCTGCTCGACGTCTGGCGCTACACCGGCAACACCCAGGCCCGTACGGTGTTGCTATCCCTCGCCGGCTGGGTCGACAACCGGACCAGCCGCCTGAGCTCCAGCCAGATGCAGTCGATGCTGGGCACCGAGTTCGGTGGCATGAACGACGTGCTCACCGACATCTACCAGCAGACCGGCGACTCGCGGTGGCTCACCACAGCCCAACGGTTCGACCACGCCGCCGTGTTCAACCCGCTCGCCGCCAACCAGGACCAACTCAACGGGCTGCACGCCAACACCCAGGTGCCCAAGTGGATCGGCGCGGCCCGGGAGTACAAGGCAACCGGGACCACGCGCTACCGGGACATCGCCAGCAACGCGTGGAACATCACCGTCGGGGCGCACTCCTACGCCATCGGCGGCAACAGCCAGGCGGAGCACTTCCGGGCACCGAACGCGATCGCCGGGTACCTCAGCAACGACACCTGCGAGCAGTGCAACACGTACAACATGCTCAAGTTGACCCGCGAGCTGTGGCTGCTCGACCCGAACCGGACCGACTACTTCGACTTCTACGAGCGCGCCCTGATCAACCACCTGATCGGCGGGCAGAACCCGGCCGACAGCCACGGCCACATCACCTACTTCACCCCGCTGCGGCCGGGCGGACGTCGTGGTGTGGGCCCAGCGTGGGGCGGCGGCACGTGGAGCACCGACTACAACTCGTTCTGGTGCTGCCAGGGCACCGGCCTGGAGATCAACACGAGGTTGATGGACTCCATCTACTTCTACAACGGCACGACACTGAGCGTGAACCTGTTCACGCCGTCGGTGCTGAACTGGACACAGCGCGGCATCACGGTCACCCAGAGCACCAGCTACCCGGTCAGCGACACCAGCACCCTGACCCTGTCCGGGTCGATGAGCGGCTCGTGGAGCATCCGGGTGCGCATCCCGTCCTGGACCAACGGCGCGACGATCGCCGTCAACGGCACGGTGCAGAACGTCGCCACCACACCTGGCAGCTACGCCACGGTCACCCGCACCTGGGCCGCCGGGGACACCATCACGGTGCGGCTGCCGATGCAGGTTGCCATGCGGGCCGCCAACGACAACCCCTCGGTCGCCGCCGCCACGTACGGCCCGACGGTGCTGGCCGGCAACTACGGCAACACCGCGTTGAGCGCCCTGCCGTCACTCACCGTCTCCTCGATCACGCGAACCAGCACCAGTTCGCTCGCGTTCACCGCCAGCGCCAACGGGTCCACGGTGAACCTCGCACCCTTCTACGACGCCCACGGCTACAACTACACGGTCTACTGGAACACCAGCGGAGGCGGCAACACCGGCGGCAGCTACCGCCTGGTCAACGTCGGCACCGGCCTGGTCCTCGGGATCCAGAACATGTCCACCGCCGACGGGGGCCTCGCCCTGCAGTGGGGTGACACCGGCACCGCCGACCACAACTGGGTGATGGTGACCGACGGAAACGCGGTCCGCTTCCGCAACGTCCACAGCGGCAAGGTCCTGGGCGTCGAGAACATGTCCACCGCGGACAACGCCCGGGTCCTGCAGTGGGCCGACAACGGCACCGCCGACCACCGGTGGATCCTGGTCGACAACGGCGACGGCACCTACAAGATCCGCAACGGCAACAGCAACAAACTGCTCGGAATCCTGAACGGCTCGACCGCCTGGGGAGCGCAGGCCGTCCAGGACTCGGACAACGGCAGCGCGGACAACCGGTGGAGGCTGGTCCGCAACGCCTGACATCCGCCCCGCACCACGGGCTCACCGGCGCGGTCACCCGAAGGCCGCGCCGGTGACGCCGGGCGCTCCCCCGGCAGCGGTCGTACAGTGGGCAGGGTCCTGGCCCCAGTGAACGTGGCGGACGTGTCGGCTCGTGCCGCTTTCCGCCCGGAAGGAGCACAGTGAACCGCCCCTTGCGCATCACGCTCGGCTGCGCGTTGACCGCCGCCATGCTGACCACCGTCGCCGTCGCGCCGGCACAGGCGCACCCCGCGGGGCGTCCACCGGCCGTCCTCGCCCTCCCCGACGGATTCCAGCCCGAGGGCATCGCCACCGCCGGCCGGTACGCCTACTTCGGTTCCCGGGCCACCGGTGCCATCCAGCGCGTCGACCTGGTCACCGGCCGGGGCACGACGATCGGCGCGGCCACCGGCACCCCCTCACTCGGTCTCAAGGTCGACCCACGTGGCCGGCTCTTCGTCTCCGGCGGCACGGCCGGCGACGCTCGGATCCTCGACACCCGCACCGGCGAGGTGCTGGCCCGCTACCAGTTCGCCACCGCCCCGACGTTCGTCAACGACGTCGTGCTGACCCGCGACGCCGCGTACTTCACCGACTCGAACCGGCCGGTGCTCTACCGGCTGCCGCTCGGTCGCGGTGGGGCGCTGCCGCCCGCCGACGCTTTCACCACGATCACGCTGACCGGCGCGTACGAGCAGGTCGGCACCGGCGTGAACCTCAACGGCATCGCCACCACACCGGACGGTCGGGCGCTGTTGGTCGTCCAGTCCACCACCGGCACGCTGTACCGGGTCGATCCGACAACCGGCGCGAGCACAGTCGTGGACGTGCCGGGGCACACCTTCACCAACGGCGACGGGCTGCTCCTGCTCGGCCGCACCCTCCACGTCGTGCAGAACCGCCTCAACCAGATCGCGGTGGTCCGGCTGAACCACGCCGGCACCGCCGGAACGCTCACCAGCACCATCACCGACCCGAACTTCGACGTACCCACCACCGTCGCCACGGCGTTGGGCCGCCTCTACCTGCCCAACGCGCGGTTCACCACACCGCCGACCCCCACCACGCCGTACACCGCCGTCGCGGTCCGCGCCCACTGAACATCCGAGGGGGTACCCGCCGCGCGGGTGCCCCCTCGCCCGGGCACTCCTCTGGACCTCGATCGCCGACCGGCCGCCGGTAGGATCACTCGCACTCGGCGATGACTGTCGCCTCGTGCACCCCGGAGTCCGTGTGGTCGCCCGTCCGTCCCGGTTCCTGCGCCGAAGCCTTGCCGTGAGCTGCCTCCTCGCCGCCGCCGTGCTGCCGGCCGCACCGCCGGCCACCCCCATCGCCGCCCGGGACGCCCCGCAACCCACGATCCTGCGGATGCTCCAGATGAACCTCTGCAACAGTGGCCGCGCCGGCTGCTACACCGGCCGCGCGATGGCCAGGGCCGTCGAGGTGATCACCGTCGAGGCACCCGATCTGGTCACCTTCAACGAGATCTGCGCGGACGACCTGCCCGCCCTGCACGGCGCGTTCCAGGGCATCCACCCCGGCCGGAGGGTCGTGGCCGCGTTCCAGGCCGCCGGCGACCGGCCGAGCGGCGACGACACCCGCTGCCGCAACGGCCAACGGTTCGGCATCGGGCTGCTGACCCACGTGCCGACGCCGACGACCCCGCACACGGTGTACGCCGGCACCCACCCGATCCAGGATCTCGCGGACCCCGAGGAACGCGCCTGGCTCTGCGTCGACATCGACGGCACCCTGCTCGCCTGCACCACGCACCTGTCCGCCACCGGCTACCGCGTCGCGCTCACCCAGTGCGACCACCTGCTCGACACCATCCTGCCGACGATCAGCCGTACCGCCGGGTCCCGACCCACCGTGCTGGGCGGCGACCTCAACCTGCGCGCCGGTCACGACCCCGACGTACGGTCCTGCACCCCGCCGGGCCACCAGCGCATCGGCGACGACCGGCTGCAACACATCACGGCGACCCCGGACATCACGCTGTGCTGTCGCGCCCTGGTGCCCATGCACGGGGCGACCGACCACCCCGGGCTGCTGGCCACCCTCATCATCGACCGCAGCCGGCCCGGTCGACGGCCGGCCTGATCCGCCGTCCCGCCGACGGAGGTTGGGCCGGCCGGACCGCCTCAGCGCGGCGACGAGTCCCGGCGGGACGGGAACGGGGTGCCCGGCTGGCCGAGGGTGGAGCGGGCCCGCAACCCGACCGGGTCGGGAGCGGCGGTGGGCGTCGGGGCCGCGGGTTCCGACAGTCGCCGTCCGTCCAGGTACGCGCTGGCCGCCCGGTCGTCGTCGGTCGGGGCGGCGAGCAGGGCGTAGAGCAGACCGACCACCCCGAAGATCACCGCCAGCACGATCGGCACCAGCAGGGTGCTCACCGAAGCGCCGCTGACCTCAGTCGCCTGCTCGTGCCGGTGCACCGACAGGGCGCTCATGCCGGTGAAGTGCATCCCGTTGACGGCGACCCCCATGACCAGCGCGGAGACGAAGATCGCCAACGTCCGCCGGACGGTCATCGCGAGCCACAGCGCGACGGTGGCCGCCACCACGGCGATGACCACCGAGAGCACCACCCGGACGGTGTCGTAGCCGAGACTGCCGTTGAGGCGCATGGCGGCCATTCCGGTGTAGTGCATGGACGCCACGCCGACACCGGTGAAGATGCCGCCGGCGATCAGTCGTACCGGATTCAGCCGGCCGGTGCCCACGATGGCCAGGCCGACACCGACCGCCACCACGGCGATGACCGTGCTGGCCACGGTCAGCGGCACGTCGTAGCGGATCCGGGTGTTCTCGACGGCGAAGCCCAGCATGGCCATGAAGTGCATGGCCCAGATGGCGGTGCCGCCCAGCGCCCACGCCGACAGCAGACCCCACCACGCCCGTTGACCGTGTGTCCGGGCGGTGCGAATGCGCCCGGCGCAGACCAGACCGAGGATCGAACCGAGCACGGACAGCGCGTAACTCAGCGTGGGCGTGATCCACCCGTATTCAAAGTGATTGATCTCCGCCACGGCGGCTTCCCCCCAGTCGTTACCGACGCGTCAACAAGACGTCCCGGCAATGATCAGGGGTGCCGTGATCAGGCGCAACAGCGCCCCCGGGGTTTGCCGAGCGACCACCGTCGCGGTGACCGCCCGCTGCGTCGATTTCGACGGAGAGAACGACTGAGCGTAATGGTCAGGCTGACGTGTGGTACGCGAGAACGCCTCGATTGACGGCCGCTATAGCCTGTCGCGCGGTCGACCGCAGCTCCGTTGTGGCGCCACCGGAGTCGGCAATCTGACCAAGCAGGTCGACGACCTGTCGAGCCCAGCGGACGAAGTCACCGGCCGGCATCTCACCATCGATCTCGTGACCGCTGCCGAGCACCTTGGCCAGCGCCTCGCCCCGGGCCCACCGGTAGACGGGCCAGGCGAAACCCAGATCCGGCTCGCGGGTCGCGGTCAACCCACGAGCCGCTTCGTCGGCCTCGATCTCGCCCCACAGCTTCAGCGTCTCGTCCACCGCGTCGGCCACCGGCCCGCGCGGCAGCGACGCCCGCTCGTCGACATCACGGCGCGCCTCGAACACCACCACGGACACCGCGGCGGCCAACTCGGCTGGGGACAGCCCGTTCCACACCCCCCGACGCAGGCACTCGGCGACCAGCAGGTCCGCCTCGGTCCAGATCCGGCCCAGCATCCGACCGGCGTCGGTGACCGCGCCGTCGCGAGCGAGGTAACCCCGCTCGGTCAGCAACGCCACGATCCGGTCGAACGTCCGGGCGAGGGACCCCGTACGACCACTGACGCGCTGGCGCAACTCGTCGGTGTCGCGCTCCAACCGCCGACGCCGCTCCGCCCAACGGGCGTGCTCCTCCCGCTCCGGGCAGGCGTGGCAGGGGTGGTGGCGCAGCTCGGTGCGCAGCTGGGTGATCCGGTGGTCCTCGCCGGTCACCTGCCGGGACCGGCCCCCGCGGCGACCGCCGTGCCGGTCCAGGCCGGTGCCGCTCACCTCGGCGGCGAGATCCCGCCGGGCGGCCGGGGACCGGTGGTTGAAGTGCTTGGGCACCCGGATCCGGGCCAGCACCTCCGCCGGAGTGGTGAAGTCGCCGGGGCTGACCCGCCCGGCCCAGCGGTCCTGGGTGAGCACCAACGGTCGAGGCTCACCGAAGCCACCGGTCGCCGGGTCCAGTACCACGGCCAGCCCGGCCCGCCGGCCCGACGGCACCCGGATCACGTCGCCGACCCGCAGCCGCTCCAGCGACGCCACCGCGGCAGCCTTACGCTGGGTCTGCCCCTGCCGGGCGATCGCCTTCTCCCGGTCGGCGATCGCCACCCGCAGCGCGAAGTACTCGTCGAAGTCGCCGTGGTGGCAGGCGGCCTCCGCGCCGTACGCCTCGATCGTCTCGGTGTTGCGCTGCACCTGCCGGGCCAGACCGACCACCGACCGGTCCGCCTGGAATTGCGCGAACGAGGACTCCAGCAGGGCCCGGGCCGGCCCCGCGCCGACCGTGCCGACCAGGTTCACGGCCATGTTGTACGACGGCCGGAAGCTGGAGCGCAGCGGATAGGTGCGGGTGGACGCGAGGCCGGCCACGTGCCGCGGGTCGGTCTCCGGGGACCACACCACCACGGCGTGCCCCTCCACGTCGATGCCACGGCGGCCGGCGCGCCCGGTGAGCTGCGTGTACTCCCCCGGGGTCAGGTCGACGTGTGCCTCGCCGTTGTACTTGACCAGCCGTTCCAGGACCACGCAGCGGGCCGGCATGTTGATGCCCAACGCCAGGGTCTCGGTGGCGAAGACCGCCTTGACCAGGCCGCGGACGAACAGCTCCTCGACGACCTCCTTGAACACCGGCAGCATGCCGGCGTGGTGGGCGGCCAGACCGCGCTCCAGGCCGTCCAACCACTCCCAGTAGCCGAGGACCGACAGGTCCTCGCCGGGAATGGCGGTGACCCGGGACTCCACCACCCGGCGGATCTCGGTGCGCTCCTCCGGTGAGGTGAGCCGCAGCCCGGCGGCGAGACACTGCTGCACCGCGGCCGCGCACCCGGCCCGGCTGAAGATGAACAGGATGGCCGGGAGCAGACCCTCCCGGTCCAGGCGGTCGACGATGTCCGGACGCAACGGACCACGCCAGCGCGGGCCACGCCGGCCGGCGCCGGGGCCCGCGCTGCGACCCTCGCCCAACTCCAGCCGCCGCACGGTCTCCCGGGTGTAGCGCAGCAACTCCGGGTGCACGTCGTGCTTGCGGGCGGCGTCGGCGTCGTGGAACAGGTCGAACATCCGCTTGCCGACAAGCATGTGCTGCCACAACGGCACCGGCCGGTGCTCACTGACCACCACGGCGGTCTCGCCCCGCACGGTGACCAGCCAGTCGGCGAACTCCTCGGCGTTGGAGACGGTCGCCGACAACGACACCAGGGTGACCGAGGCCGGCAGGTGAATGATCACCTCTTCCCACACCCCGCCGCGGAACCGGTCGGCGAGGTAGTGCACCTCGTCCATCACCACGTACGCGAGGCCCTGCAGGGTGCTGGAACCCGCGTAGAGCATGTTGCGCAGCACCTCGGTGGTCATCACCACCACCGGCGCGTCGCCGTTGATCGCGTTGTCGCCGGTCAGCAGGCCGACCTGCTCGGCGCCGTACCGGGCGACCAGGTCGTGGTACTTCTGGTTGGACAGGGCCTTGATCGGCGTGGTGTAGAAGCACTTGCGCCGGGCCGGCGGGGCCGTCACGTCGGCAGCGGGCAGCGGGGCGTCGGCGGGCGTCGCGTCGGTGGCGGGCGTCGCGTCGGCGGGCCGCCCGCGCAACGCCAGGTGCACGGCGAACTCCCCGACCACCGTCTTACCGGCACCGGTCGGAGCGCAGACCAGCACACCGCTGCCCCGCTCCAACGACTGACACGCCTCCCGCTGGAAGTCATCGAGGTCGAACCCCAGCTCAAGGGCGAACTCGTCCAGCGCCGGAAACTGTGCGGCTTGTGCGGCCTTGCGGCGCGCCGCTGCGTACCGCTCGGCGGGGCTCGACATGGCACCAAGATTAGTGCGTGCCGCCACAGGCCACCCCACAAGGCCGTCCGGAGGCGCGGTCGGAGGCGGTCGGTAGGGTGCACGGCGTGCCGGACCATGCCGAACCGCCCCAGACCAGTCCGCCGGGCATCGCCGAGCGCCGGGCCTCCCGACGCCCCGTCAAAGCGGTGCTCTTCGACTTCCACGGCACCCTGGCCCAGGTGGAGGACCCGCAGCAGTGGGTGCTGGAGGCCGCGACGGCGTGCGGCGTCACCCTGGACCGGGTCCGCGCCACCTCGCTGGCCGACCGACTGCTGACCGCCGGACGCGCCGGCGGACCCCTACCGGCGCGGGTGCCACCCCGGCTGGCCGAACTGTGGGCCGACCGGGACCTCTACCAACACGCCCACCGGGGCGCGTACACCGGGCTGGCCGAGACCGTCGACGCCGGCATCGACGGCTTCGCCGACGCGCTCTACGAGCGGCTGTTGATCGCCGAGGGCTGGCAACCGTACGCCGACACCGCCCCCACCCTGACCGCCCTGCGCGACGCCGGAGTGCCGGTGGCGGTCGTCAGCAACATCGGCTTCGACCTGCGGCCACACTTCGACGCCTGGGGGTTGACCGACCTGGTCGACGCGTTCGTCCTCTCCTACGAGGTGGGGCGCTGCAAACCCGACCCGGCGATCTTCTGGCGTGCCTGCGGGATGCTCGGCGTCGACCCGGAGCAGACGCTGATGGTCGGTGACACACCGGCGGACGCGGGCGCGGTGGCCGCCGGCTGCTCGGTGCTGGTGCTCCCCGCCGCCGAGCCGGGCCGGGAGAACGGCCTCGGGGCGGTGCTCGACCTCGCCCTGCCGGGCTGACCTCGGTTGCCGTCAGTCCGGGATGTGAATCACCGGTAGCTCGCCGTCGCCGTAGCGGTCCTCGGCGGTGAGGATCGAGGCGTCGTGTTCGAGGACGGCGAGGGCTGTGCTGGCCAGATCGGCACGTCCGGTCACCGTGCGCCAGAAGCTCAGCTCCTGCCAGGAGTGCCCCTCGGTCGACAGCACCTCGCACGCGTCCAGGTTCAGCAGCCGGTGCAGGGTTGCCCGCTCCTTCGGGTCGCTGACGATCGCCAGGGCCTCCGAGGCGGTCACGGCGGTGACACCGAACCTGTTGCGGTCCTGAATGACCTCGTGCAGCGGCTCCCCGACATGCACAGACCCCGCCAGGTACGCCAGCAGTGCCGACCGGTCCAGCACGAGCCGGACCGGGCGGTCGTCCTCGGGGCTCACGCGGCCGGTTGGTCGAGCACGCCGGCGGCAGAGTCCAGGGCGTGCTGTCGAGCTCGCTCGCGCAGGGCGGTGCGGCGCTCCGGCGACCAGTCGGCCTCCACGGCGGCCCGGCGGGCGCGTGCCTCGGCCACCCCCTGCTCGCTGACCGGGATGCCTTGGTGGGCCAGCTCCGCGTCCAGGGCGTCCAGCCGCATCCGATCACGGACGGCCTGGGTGATGTATGCGCTCGCGTTGGACTCGCGTTCGAGGCGCTCAGCCACGTCGGGTGGTACAGAGATCGACAGTTTCCGCATCGCGTTGGTCATACCATGGACCGTACGCTGGTAGCACCGCGTTGGCGAACACCTCCGGCCGTGTCGAGAGGTGGATACCGCCGCAAGGTGGCCGAAGCGGACGGCCTACCGTCGTGCCCGTGACGGAGATCCTGCTGCCCACGCCAGCGTCGGACGAGACGCGACCGGCCCGGGGCGGTGGCGTCGTCGCCGTCGGGCTGGTGCTCGGCGGGGCACTGTCGGTGCAGTTCGGCGCCGCCGTGGCCGCGTTGCTGTTCCCGCGTACCGGAGTGGCCGGCGCGGTGACCCTGCGGCTGACCATCTCCGCGGTGCTGCTGCTCGTCGTGTGCCGGCCCCGACTGCGCGGGCACGACCGCTCGGCCTGGCTCGCGGCCGGCGCGTTCGGGCTGGCGCTGGCCGGCATGAACTCACTCTTCTACCAGGCCATCGAACGCATCCCGCTGGGCCCGGCGGTGACGCTCGAGGTGCTCGGCCCCCTCGCCCTGTCGGTGTTCTCCGCCCGACGGCTGGCCAGCTGGGGCTGGGCCGGGCTGGCACTGGCCGGGGTGGCGCTGCTCGGGCAGGGCGGCTTCGACCGGCTGAACCCCGTCGGGGTGGCCTTCGCGTTCGGCGCGGGCGCCATGTGGGCCGCGTACATCGTGCTGAGCGCCCGGGTCGGCGGCCACTTTCCCGGCGCGGACGGGCTGGCCCTGGCGCTGGCCGTCGCCGCGCTGGTCACCCTGCCGTTGGGCATCATCGACGGCGGGGCGGTGCTGCTCGAACCGCCGGTGCTGGCGCTCGGCACCGGCCTCGCGGTGCTCGCCTCCGGTCTGCCCTACACCCTGGAACTGGTGGCGCTGCGGCGGATGCCCACCGCCACCTTCGCGGTGTTGATGAGCCTCGGCCCGGCCATCGCCACGCTCGCCGGGTGGCTGGTGCTGCGGCAGGCACTGACCCTGCTGGAGTGCGCCGCCATCGCGCTGGTCATCGCGGCGAGCATCGGCGCGGTACGGGTCAACGCAGCAGCCGCACCGCGCCCGGAACCGCGCTGATCGTCACCGGCAGCCGCAGGGAGCGTTCCCCGTCGGCGTACGAGGTGATGCCCTCGGCGGCCACCTCCACGGTGCGGGCCCGGAAGCTGCGCACCAACGGGTGACTGACATGGGTGCCCTGGTAGATGCGCGGTTTCACCCGGACCAGGGTCCGTCGGTTGACCCGACCCGCCACCACCACGTCGAGCAGCCCGTCGGTCGGGTCCGCGTCGGGGCAGATCCGCATCCCGCCGCCGTACGTGGGGCAGTTGCCCACCGCCACCAGCACCGCGTCCAGGTCGTGCGGCACCCCGTCGAGGCGCAGCGTGTAGCGGCGAGGGCGCAACCGGGCCAGCTCGACCAGGATCGCCAGGTCGTAGCGGCGGGGGCCGCGGGGCCAGCGCATCCGGTTGGCCCGCTCGTTGACGATCGCGTCGAACCCGGCCGCGAGGACCGCCCCGTACCAGCGCTCAGCGCCGTCGGCCCCGACCATCCGGGCCAGGTCGACCGGCTGGCTGCGACCGTCGCGCACCGCCTCGGCGATCACCGCCGCCGCCGCGAGGGGGTCGCCGGGGAAGCCGGTGTCCAGGGCGAAGTCGTTGCCGGTGCCGGCCGGGATGGGGCCGAACGGCACGTCGGTGCCGGCGACCGACTGCAACGCCCGGTGCACGGTGCCGTCCCCACCGACCGCCACCAACGCGCCAGCACCGTCGGCGACGGCGGCCCGGCACGCCGCCTCCGCCTCGGCGGGGCTGGCCGCCGGCAGCAACCGGACCGGACGTCCGGCGGCGGCCAACTCGTCCAGCAGCCGGGGCAGCAGAGCGCGGTGCCGCCCGCGACCGGCGGTCGGGTTGGCGAGCACGGCGACCGGGCCGGGCAGGTGATCGTCTGCGGTCACGGGCAGCACCGTACCGGTCGGACACCCGCCGTTCACCAGGGGCAGGCACCGTCACCATCAGTTCCGCCGCCGGCGCGTCACGTGACGCATCGACGCCGCCCCCGAACAACGGGGACGGCGTCGGTGGACCGGACGGCGCGGGCCGTCAGGTCATGTCGTCGTAGCGGCGTTCGATCGGCGCCGGTGGGGCGATCGGATCGGGTACGCCGATCGGCGCGGCCGAGTCGACCCGCTGCCCGGCCACCACCGGGTCCGTGTCGAACTCCAACGGCGACACCTCGTCGTCGTCGACGCCGGCGTAGATCTCCTTGCCCCGCCCTCGCCGCTTGTCGTTGAGGAACGCGACGCCCACCGCACCGAAGTAGAGCGCGGAGAGGCAGAGGGCCAGGGCCGTCATCCCGAACGGGTCCGGGGTGGGGGTGACCACGGCGGAGAACGCGAAGAACACGAAGATCGCCACACGCCACCAGCCGAGCAGCCGCTTCGCGCTCGCGATGCCCACGAAGTTGAGCATCAGCACGATCAACGGGAACTCGAACGCCACCCCGAACAACAGGATCAGGTTGGTGACGAAGGAGATGTACCGCGTGACTTCCAGCGTGGTCGAGATGTCGTCGCCGGACACGTTCATCAGGAACTCGAGGCCCTTGGCGGTGACGAAGTACGCCAGCACCGCACCGGCGGCGAACAACGGCGCCGCCAACGCCGTGAAGACGTAGGCGTAGCGCCGCTCGTGCCGGTGCAGGCCGGGCGCGATGAACGCCCAGAGCTGGTAGAGCCAGATCGGCGCCGCGATGATCAGGCCCACCCACAGGCCGATCTTCAGGTTCAGCAGGAAGAGGTCGGCCGGGCCGAGTTGAACGAAGTGGCACTTGCCGGTCGCCGGGTCGACCGAGCCCGGCAGGTCACAGTACGGCTTCGACAACAACAACCGGACCCGCTCGGCCAGCCAGATGCCGAAGCCGAAGCCGATCATGATTGCCAGCGACGCGCGGAAGAGACGGTTGCGCAACTCGCGGACGTGCTCGATGAGCGTCATCGAGCCGTCAGCGGCCCGCTCGAACGTGCTCGGGCCGCGTTTACGCAGGGCGAAGGCCACGGGAGTGGTGCCCTTCGGTCAGTTGTCGCGGACGCGGTGCACCGGGTCGACGACCGGCTGCTGCGGCGGGGCCTGCTGGTACGGGGCCTGCTGCGGCTGGCCAGCGTACGGTGCCTGCTGCCCGGCGTGCGGCGGCAGCGGCTGGTAGCCGGCCTGCGCGTCGGCCTTCTCGGCGAGGTCGCGGTCGTCGTCCTGCAGGCTCTTGGTCTCGGCCTTGATGATCCGCAGCGACCGACCCAGCGAACGGGCAGCGTCGGGGAGCCGCTTCGCACCGAAGAGCAGGATCAGCACAACCACGAGAACAGCGATGTGCCACGGCTTGAGGGCACCCATGAGAAGCTCCAGTCGGTCTGTGTCCGAGGGGTGGTACGCAGCCCATCGTACGTGCGGATCGGCTGCCCGCCACCCGTTGGGTGGTGGTGGTTTGGCCGGGAGGGTGAAGTCTTGACCAACCCGCGATGATCCGTCAACCACCGCCCGGTGTCGGCGCGATCAGCCGCGCTTGGCCTTGATCACCGCAAGCCGCCCGGACGCGGTGTCAAGCCGACGCTGAACCTCCTCGGCGCGGCGTTGCAACGCCTCGGCGCTCTCGCGCAGCGCCTGCGCCTCGGTGGCGCGCCGCTGCAACACCGCGACGGCGCGGCGCAGTCGGGGCAGCCGGGCCAGCACCGGGCGCACGGCCAGCGCGAGCACCACGAGAGGCAGCAGCACCACCGCGAGCACGATCCAGATCAGCACGGCGGTCAGCCTACTGGGTACGGCCGGCCACCGCCGGATCACCCGGCGGCACGCGCTCCGCGTCGACCTCGGGCGACCGGGGCACAGTCGTGGGCGCGGGCACAGTGGTGGGCGCGGGCACGGCGTACGCGTCGAGCGCGGCGGCTGCCGTCGCGCGCACCTGCTCGGCCAACTCGACCGGGGCGACCACTGTCACCTCCGGGCCCAGGCCCAGCACGAACCGGCGGGCCCACCCCAGGTCGGTCACCCGAAGGGAGACGAGCCACTGGTCGCCGTCGGCCTCCACCCGCTCACACGGGTAGTACTCGGTGATCCACCGCTCGCCCCGGCCGATGCGTACGGTGATCAGCGGCAGGTCCGCCGAGGGGCGGAACACCCCCTCGGTGAGGTCGTGCGGGACGGCCTGCGGCGGCACCGTGGCCGGCTCGTCCAACTCGGTGATCGCGTCGATCCGGTCGGCGCGGAACAGCCGGACCGCCTCCGCGCGCCGACACCACGCCTCCACGTACGCCCGGCCGCCGACCATGAGCATCCGCAGTGGGTCGATGACGCGCTCGGTGGTCTCGTCCCGGGCGGCCGTGTAGTAGGTGATCCCGAGGGCCTTCCCGCCCTCCACGGCGGCGCGCAGCGCCTCGACGCGCGGGGTGTCCCCGGGCAACCGGACGGCCACCGGGGCGCCCACCAGGTCGCCCGCGTCCTCGATCTTGGCGAGGGCGCGTTCGACGGCCTCCCGGTTGGCCACCCCGGGGGTCTCGGCCAGCATCCGCAGCGCCACCACGAGCGCGAGCGCCTCGTCGGGGGTGAGCCGCAACGGCCGGTCGATGCCAGCGTCGTAGGTGATGGTCACCCGATCACCGTCGAACGCCATGTCGATCAGGTCGCCGGGGCCGTACCCGGGCAGCCCGCACACCCAGAGCAGCTCCAGGTCCTCCCGGAGCTGGCGCTCGGTGACGCCCAGGTCACCGGCCGCCTCGGCGATCTCGATGCCGGGCCGGGCCAGCAGGTAGGGCACCAGGTTGAGCAGTCGGGCCAGCCGGTCGGCGGACGCGCGGGACCCGTTACGGGCGGCCGGGCGGGTCACCGGGCACCCCCGCCGACGGCCAGCTCGTCGTGGCGCACGGCGATCTCCTTGAGTCGTTGGATGACCGCCTCCCGGACCTCCGGTGGGTCGAGGACCCGCACGTCCGGGCCGTAGCCGACGAGATGACCGGCCAGCCCGTCCGGCTCCGCGTACGGCAGGACCAGCCGGTCGCCGTCCGGCCCGGCGGTCACCTCCACCGCCCAGCGGCGCAGCCCGGCGGCCCGCCCCGGTGCGGTCAGCACCGTGGCCCGACCGGTGCGCTCCACCGGGCCCGACCAGCGGGCCACGTGGCTGATCAGGTCGACGTTGGCGGGAGGCTCGTACGCACCGGGAGCCCCGGTCACCCGGACCGCGCCGACGACCCGGGACAGCCGGAAGCAGCGGGTCGCCTCCCGGTCCTGGTCGTGGCCGACCACATACCACCGGCCGCGCCAGCAGACCACGCCCCACGGTTGCAGCCGCCGCCGGCTGGGCGCATCCCGGTCGGGCACCCGGTAGTCGAACCCCACCTCGCGACGGTCCCGGGCGGCGGCGGTCAGCGGCGCGAACGCCGGGTCGACAGTGACCATCGGCTCCAGGCCGAGGGTCGCCTGCGGGTCCACGTCCACTCCGGCGGCGCGCAGCTTGGCCAGCCCGGACGACGCGGCGGCGGCCAGCCCGGCGTGCTGCCACAGCCGGGCGGCGATGCCGACCGCGGCGGCCTCGTCCGGTTCGAGGAGGATGTCGGGCAGCGCGTATTCGCGGTGGGCGATCCGGTAACCGGGCTCGGCGTCGAACGCGCTCGCCGTGCCGGTCTCCAGCGGCACACCCAGCTCGCGCAGCTCGGCCTTGTCCCGCTCGAACTTGCGCTGGAACGCCTCGTGGTCACGCGCGTCGTCCGGATCGTGCTCGTAACCGGGCACGGTCGCGGCGATCTGCGCGGCGGTCAGGAACCGTCGCGTGGACAGTAGGCAGATCACCAGGTTGACCAGGCGTTCGGTGCGGGTCCGCGACACGCGGTAGACGCTAGCAGCCGACCCGCCCACACCGTGCACCCACGCGGGCGTGCCGCACACTTGTTCGGATCGGGCCTCCCCCGGCGCGCCGCCGTCCGCGGCCATAGGGTGATCCTCATGTCGCAAGCGGACGCCAGGCCCGAGAGCGAGAGCGTCGGCACCGTCGTCGTCGCCGGCGCCGCGAACCTTGCCATCGCGGTGGCCAAGCTGATCGCCGGGCTGATCTCCGGATCCGCCGCGATGCTCTCCGAGGCGGCGCACTCGGTCGCCGACACCACCACCGAGGTGCTGCTCTTCCAGGCGCTGCGCCGCGGCGCCCGTCCGGCCGACCAGCGACACCCCTTCGGGTACGGCAAGGAAAGCTACGTCTGGGCGTTCTTCGCGGCCATGTTCACGTTCGTCGCCGGCGCCGGTTTCGCCGTCACCCACGGTGTCACGACGATCCTGGTGCACGAGCACAGCGGCGACTACCTGATCTCGTACGTCGTGCTTGCCGTCTCGTTCGTCATCGAGTCGATCTCACTGACCCGGGCGGTGCGGCAGGTCCGCCGCGAGTCGCGCCGCTGGCAGACCACGCCGCGGCGGTTTCTGCGGCTGACCGCCGACACCACCGTCAAGGCGGTCTTCCTCGAGGACAGCGCCGCCCTGATCGGTCTGGTGCTGGCCGGGCTCGGCGTCGGCCTGTCGCACGCCACCGGCGACGAGGTGTGGGACGGCATCGCGTCGATCCTGATCGGGCTGCTGCTGCTGACCGTCGCCGGGATCCTGGCCAGCAACAATTTGTCGCTGCTGGTCGGCCGGGCCGTCCCGGACCGGCTGCGCCGCGAGATCGAGCGGGAGCTGGCCGGGCTGCCCGAGGTGGAACGCATCGACACCCTGTTGACCATGCAGCTCGGCCCGGACGACATCCTGGTCGCCGCGAAGGTCGACTTCCGCGACGCGGCCACCGGCGCGCAGATCGAGGCCACCGCCGACGAGGCCGAGCGGCGGCTCACCCAGCGGTACCCGGAGATCCGGTTCGTCTTCCTCGACCCCACCCGATCGCTGCCGGGTGCCACCGGGAATGCCCGCCACACCCAGGCCCGGCCGAGCGAGGACGCCGGCGGCGAACCCGACCCGACCTGAGCCGAGCCCACCCCGCGACGGGCCCATCTGAGCCCACTGGCCGGGCCGACGGCCTGCCCACCGGGCCGACGGCCTGCCGACCCGGGCGCGGGCCGCCGGGTCCGCGCGGCTAGCGTGCCCGTCATGGTGCGATGGCGTACGGGGACGGTGGCGGCGCTGCGACGGCAGTGGACCGGGGCGGTGGAACTGGACGTCGACCTGCCCGACGGCACCCGGATGCGGGCGCTCGCCTACCCCGAACTGGTCGGCTCGCCGGAGCCCGGCGACCGGGTGCTGCTCAACGCCGGCGCGCTGCTGATGGGGTTGGGCACCGGCGGGTACGCCCTGGTGGTGGCCCTGCCGGACCGACTGCCGCCCGACCCGCCGCAAGCCCTCGACACCCGCGACGCCGGGCACCTGGTGAAGGCCCGCTACACGCCGTTGCAGCCGATCCTCCTCGGCGTCGACGAGGAGGCGTCCCCGCACCGCGACGTGCTGGCCGACGCCGACGACCTGGGCGGCCTGCCGGTGGTCACCGCCGATCTGCACTCGGCGCTCCCGGCGATCCTGGCCGGCATCCGGGCCGATGCCCCGCAGGCGCGGGTGGTGTACCTGCTCACCGACGGTGGGGCGCTACCCGCCTGGTTCTCCCGCACCCTCGCCGGGCTGCGGTCCGAACTGGCCGGCACGATCACCGTCGGGCAGGCGTTCGGCGGCGACCTGGAGGCCACCACCCTGCACGGCGGTCTGCTCGCCGCCCGGCACGTGCTCCACGCGGACCTGGCGATCGTGGCTCAGGGGCCCGGCAACCTGGGCACCGGCACCCGCTGGGGCTTCTCCGGCGTGGCCGTCGGCGAGGCGGTCAACGCGATCGCCACGCTGGGCGGACGACCGGTCGGCTCGCTACGGATCTCCGACGCCGACCCCCGCCCCCGCCACCGGGGCGTGTCCCACCACAGCCTCACCGCGTACGGCCGGGTGGCGCTCGCCCCCGCGGAGCTGGTCGTACCCGAGGGCCTGGCCCCGGAGTTGGCCGCCGAGGTCGACACGGCGCTCGCGCCCCTGGCGGCCCGGCACCGGATCGTGCGCGTGCCCACCGACGGTCTCGACGCCGCGCTGCGGGCGAGCACCGTGCCGCTGTCCACCATGGGCCGCGGCCTCGACGCCGACCACGCCTACTTCCTGGCCGCAGCAGCAGCCGGCCGCCACGCCACCACCCTGCTCCCCTAGCCCCGCCCGGTCTCCGCGCCCCCAGCCCTCAGCCCTCAGCCCTCAGCCCTCAGCCCTCAGCCCTCAGCCCTCAGCCCTCAGCCCTCAGCCCCCAGCCCTCAGCCCTCAGCCCTCAGCCCTCAGCCCTCAGCCCTCAGCTGTCGATCATGGAGTTGTGGTGCCTGAGTTCTGGTGATTTGCGGCCTTCCTCCCCCACCACAACTGCATGATCGACGCGGAGGGGGGCGGGCAGGGCAGGGCAGGGCGGCGGGGTGAGGGCGGGGCGGGGAGTAGGGGGCGGGGAGCAGAGGGGCAGGCGGGGAGAAGGGTGGGGCGGGTTAGGCCAGGAAGATCAGGGCTAGCCAGCCGCCCACGATGAGCGCCAGGGCCAGGGCCAGCACCCAGGTCGGCACCGTGTAGTCACCGCGCCGGTTACGGTCGATCTCGGCGCGGATCTTCTCCCGCCGGCGTTCGACCCAGTTCTGCCGCTCGGCGCCGCGCCCAGAGCGCTCGGAGCGCCCGGAGGGATCGGAGCGGTCGGAAGGTCCAGAAGTCGTCATGGCGCGCCCAGCTTAACCGCACCGCGCGCCGAGCTGGGCGGCCCCGTCGGCACAGCGCACCGACGGGGCCGACACACCTGTCACATGCTGGCGATCAGCCGCTCCACCCGCTCGTCGTACGCGCGGAACGGGTCCTTGCAGAGCACGGTGCGCTGCGCCTGGTCGTTGAGCTTCAGGTGCACCCAGTCGACGGTGAAGTCCCGGCGCTTCTCCTGGGCATGCCGGATGAACTCGCCCCGCAGCCGGGCCCGGGTGGTCTGCGGCGGGGTCTCCTTGGCCTCGAAGATCTCCGGGTCGGTGGCCACCCGGTCGACGTCGCCGCGGCGTTCCAGCAGCCCGTAGAGGCCCCGGCCGCGGCGCACGTCGTGGTAGGCCAGATCCATCTGCGCCACCCGGGGGTGCGACAACGGCAGGTCGTGCTTGCGCTGGTAGCGCTCGATCAGCCGCAGCTTGCTGACCCAGTCGATCTCCCGGGAGACCGGCTCCAGGTCGCCGGTCTCCACCGCGTTGAGCACCCGGCCCCACAGCTCGACGACCCGCTTGGCGGCCTGGTCGCCACCGCGTCGCTCGACGAACTCGGTGGCCTTGGCCAGGTACTCCTGCTGGATGTCCAGGGCGCTGACCTCCTTGCCGTTGGCCAGCCGCACCTTGCGCCGGCCGGTGATGTCGTGCGACACCTCCCGGATGGCCCGGATCGGGTTCTCCAGGGACAGGTCGCGCATCACCACCCCGGCCTCGATCATCCGCAGCACGATGTCGGCCGTGCCGACCTTGAGCAGCGTGGTGACCTCGTTCATGTTGGAGTCCCCGACGATCACGTGCAGCCGCCGGTAGCGCTCGGCGTCGGCGTGCGGCTCGTCGCGGGTGTTGATGATCGGGCGGCTGCGGGTGGTCGCCGAGGAGACGCCCTCCCAGATGTGTTCGGCCCGCTGCGAGAGGCAGTAGACCGCGCCGCGCGGGGTCTGCAGAACCTTGCCGGCCCCGCAGATCAACTGCCGGGTGACCAGGAACGGAATGAGCACGTCGGCGAGCCGACCGAACTCGCCGTGCCGGGAGACCAGGTAGTTCTCGTGGCAGCCGTACGAGTTGCCGGCCGAGTCGGTGTTGTTCTTGAACAGGTAGATCTCACCCGCGATGCCCTCGTCGTGCAGCCGCTTCTCCGCGTCGACGAGCAGGCCCTCCAGGATCCGCTCGCCGGCCCGGTCGTGGGCGACGAGATCGGTCACCGAGTCGCACTCCGGTGTGGCGTACTCCGGATGCGACCCGACGTCCAGGTAGAGCCGGGCCCCGTTGCGCAGGAAGACGTTGCTCGACCGACCCCAGGACACCACGCGACGGAACAGATACCGCGCGACCTCGTCCGGGGACAGCCGCCGCTGCCCGCGATAGGTGCAGGTGACGCCGTACTCGGTCTCGAGGCCGAAGATTCGCCGCTCCATGATGAGACATTAGCCGCCCGGAGGCCCGGTTCGTCACTGTCAGACCACAGGTCGTGCCCCGAGCGCGGTCACATACCGGTTGAGTGCGACATTCCGTCCGGGCCGAGGCTCGCCACGAACCGCCGGCAGTTGTCGTACTCCGGGAGCAGACCACGCTCGCGAGCCTGCGCCAGAGTCGGCGCGGCGTCGTCGCGCGCGGACAGCTGCGGCACCTCGGCGGGCCACTCGATGCCCAACTCCTCGTCCAGCGGGTGCACCGCGTGCTCACCGGTCGGGTTGTAGGTGGCCGAGCAGAGATAGCTCAACGTGGCGTCGTCGGTCAACGCGCAGAACCCGTGCCCCAGCCCCTCGCTGAGGTAGACCGCCCGACGGTCGGTGTCGTCCAGCCGGACGCCCTCCCAACGGCCGAAGGTCGGCGAACCCACCCGCAGGTCCACGATCACGTCGAGGACCGCGCCGCGCACACAGGTGACGTACTTGGCCTGCCCGGGCGGCACGTCGGCGAAGTGGACGCCGCGTACCACGCCACGCGCGGAGACCGACAGGTTGGCCTGGGCCAGCCGCAGCGGATGCCCCACCACCTCGGCCAGCTTGTCGAAGCGGTACCACTCCATGAACATGCCGCGCGGGTCGCCGTGCTGCTGGGGGGTGATCTCCCAGGCGCCCTCGATGCTCAGCTCCCGGATCTTCACCAGGAACCCCCGTCGCCGCCGGCCTGCTCGCTGAGCAGGCCGAGCAGGTAGTCGCCGTAACCGCTCTTGGTCAGCGGCTCGGCGAGCGCGCGCAGCTGCGCGTCGTCGATCAGGCCAGCCCGCCAGGCGACCTCCTCGACGCAACCGATCTTGAGACCCTGACGTTCCTCGACCACCCGGACGAACTCGGCGGCCTGCATCATCGAGGTGAACGTGCCGGTGTCGAGCCAGGCGGTGCCGCGATCCAGCACCGTCACCGACAGCTCCCCGGTCTCCCGGTACGCCTCGTTGACCGCCGTGATCTCCAGCTCGCCGCGGGCGCTCGGGGTCAGCTTGCGGGCGATGTCCACCACCCGGTTGTCGTAGAAGTAGAGGCCGGGCACCGCGTAGCGGGACTTGGGCCGGGCCGGCTTCTCCTCGATCGAGAGCACCCGACCGTCGGCGTCGAAGTCGACCACGCCGTACTCCTGCGGGTTGGCCACCTGATAGGCGAAGACCCGCCCACCGACCGGGTCGCCGTGCGCGGCGAGCTGCCGACCCAGACCCACGCCGTGGAAGATGTTGTCGCCGAGGACCAGCGCCACCGACTCGGTGCCGATGAAGTCCGCGCCGAGGATGAACGCCTGCGCGATGCCCTCCGGGCGGGCCTGGCTGGCGTACTCCAACCGCAGCCCGAACTGGCTGCCGTCGCCGAGCAGCCGACGGAACTGGTCCTGGTCGTCCGGAGTCGTGATCACCAGGATCTCCCGCACCCCGGACATCACCAGGGTGGAGAGCGGGTAGTAGATCATCGGCTTGTCGAAGACCGGCATCAGCTGCTTCGAGACCGCCCGGGTGATCGGCCAGAGCCGGGACCCGGTGCCGCCAGCAAGTAGGATTCCACGCACCGGGGAAGCCTAGCCGCACCCGGCCCGGTTGTGCGGGGGTCACTTACCAGGTGCCGCGCCGACTGTCGCGTATACTTCCGGACCCGTGAGGATCCTCGTCACCGGCGGAGCCGGATTCATCGGGTCGGAGTACGTTCGCCTGCTGCTGGGCAAGCCCCTCGGCGGTGCGGACGGCGTGCCGCCGCTCGAGCCGGCCGTCGTGACCGTGCTGGACAAGCTGACCTACTCGGGCAACCTGGCCAACCTCGAGCCGGTCAGCGACGACCCGCGACTGCGGTTCGTGCAGGGCGACATCTGCGACCCGGACGTGGTCGACCAGGTGGTGGCCGAGCACGACGTGATCGTGCACTTCGCCGCCGAATCCCACGTCGACCGCTCGATCGCCGGTGCCGCGCCGTTCGTCACCACCAACGTGCTGGGCACCCAGACGCTGCTCGACGCGGCGCTGCGCCACGGCACCGGCCGGTTCGTGCACGTCTCCACCGACGAGGTCTACGGCTCGATCGACGAAGGCTCCTGGACCGAGACCTGGCCACTGGCCCCCAACTCGCCGTACTCGGCGTCCAAGGCCGGCTCCGACCTGCTCGCGCTGTCGTACCACCGCACCCACGGCATGGACGTCGTCGTCACCCGCTGCTCCAACAACTACGGGCCGTACCAGTTCCCGGAGAAGGTCATCCCGCTGTTCGTCACCAACCTGCTCGACGGCGGCACCGTCCCCCTCTACGGCGACGGCGGCAACATCCGTGACTGGCTGCACGTGCACGACCACTGCCGCGGCATCGCACTGGTCCAGCAGAAGGGCCGCGCCGGCGAGGTCTACAACATCGGCGGCGGCACCGAACTGACCAACAAGGAACTCACCGGGCTGCTCCTGGACGCCTGCGACGCCGGGTGGGACCGGGTCGTCCCGGTCACCGACCGCAAGGGCCACGACCGCCGGTACTCCCTCGACATCAGCAAGATCAGCGCGGAGCTCGGCTACCAACCCAGCATCACCCTGGACCAGGGCCTCGCCGACACCGTCCGCTGGTACCGGGACAACCGCAGCTGGTGGGAACCCCTCAAGTCCGCGCCGACCGCATGACCCGACTCCTCGTCACCGGCGCGGGCGGGATGCTCGGCCGGGACCTGGTCACCGTGCTGGAGGCCCGGCCCGACCTCAAGGTGACCGCCGCCACCCGCGCCGACCTGGACATCACCGACCGGGCGGCGGTTCAGGCCGCCGTCGCCGGGCACGACGTGGTGATCAACGCGGCCGCCTGGACCAACGTCGACGCCGCCGAGACCGACGAGGCTGCGGCGACCGCAATCAACGGCGACGCCGTCGCCAACCTGGCCGCGGCGTGCGCCACCGGCGGAACCCGGCTGATCCAGGTCTCCACCGACTACGTCCTCGCCGGCGACGCGGACACCCCCTACCCGGAGGACGCGCCCACCGCGCCGGTCAACGCCTACGGGCGCGGCAAGCTGGTCGGCGAGCAGGCCGTCGCGCGGCTGCTCCCCGACACCGGGTACGTCGTGCGCACCGCCTGGCTGTACGGCGCGCACGGCCCGAACTTCGTGGCCACCATGCTCCGACTCGCCACCCAGCGCGAACACCTCGACGTGGTCGACGACCAGCACGGCCAGCCCACCTGGTCCCACGCGCTCGCCGAGCGGCTCGTCGCGCTCGCCGACGCGGCGCTGGCCGGCGACGCGCCACCCGGCGTCTACCACGGCACCTGCGCCGGCCAGACAACCTGGTACGGGCTGGCCCGCGCCACGTTCACGCTGGCCGGGCTGGACCCGGAACGGATCCGGCCCACCACCAGCGACCGGTATCCGCGTCCCGCCCCCCGGCCTGCGTACAGTGTGCTAAGGCACGACCGTTGGGCCGCGGTGGGTCTACCCCCGCTTCCGGACTGGCACAGCGCCCTGGTCGACGCGTTCCGCTCCCCCACTCCACCCGCCCCGTGGAAGGTCGCATGAAGCTCACCCTCGTCACCGGCCTGACCGGCCTGCTGCTCCTCGGCACCATCGTCGAGCTGCTGCGCCGCCGTCAGCTGCGCGAGAAGTACGGCATGCTCTGGCTCGCCGTGCTGGTCATCGTGATTCCGCTGTCCCTGTTCCCCCGGCTGCTCGACAACGTCGCCGGACTCCTCGGTGTCGCCTCCGGTGTGAGCCTGGTGCTCTTCCTCGGCATCGTCTTCCTGCTGCTGGTGTGCGTACACCTCAGCTGGGAGGTCAGCGCCCTGGAGGAGGAGACCCGCACCCTGGCCGAGGACTTCGCCCTACTCCGCGCGGAGATCGCCGAGGAGCGGGCAGCCCGAGACGAACTGGTGTCGACCGATGGTTAACGGCAAGCGCACACTGATCATCATTCCGGCTCTCAACGAGTCCGGCTCGATCGCCGACGTCGTCGGCGAGGTCCGCGGCGAACTGCCCGGCGTCGACGTGCTCGTTGTCGACGACGGCTCCACCGACCGCACCGCCGCCGTCGCCGCCGCCGCCGGCGCGAAGGTCGCCCAACTGCCGTACAACCTCGGCGTCGGCGGGGCCATGCGCCTCGGCTACCGCTACGCCCGCGACCACGACTACGACGTCGCCATCCAGATCGACGCCGACGGCCAGCACGACCCCCGGTACGTGCCGAAGCTCGTCGACCTGCTCGACGACAACGACCTCGTCATCGGCGCCCGCTTCGCCGGTGAGGGCGACTACAACGTCCGCGGCCCCCGCCGCTGGGCGATGGTGATGCTCTCCGCCGTGCTGTCCCGGGTCGCGCGCACCAAGCTCACCGACACCACCTCCGGCTTCCGGGCCGCCAACCGGCGGGTCATCGAGATGTTCGCCGGCTGGTACCCGGCCGAGTACCTCGGCGACACCGTGGAGACCCTGGTGCACACCGCCCGTCGGGGCTACCGCATCCGCCAGGTGCCGGTCGCCATGCGCAAGCGGATGGCCGGCACGCCCAGCCACTCCCCCGCCAAGGCGATGGTCTACCTCGGCCGCGCGTTCGCCGTCCTCACGCTGGCCCTCATTCGCCGGTGATCCAACGCCTGCTGCGCCTGATCCCGCCCGGCACCATCGCTGTTGGTGCCGGGCTGGGTCTTCTCGGGCTCGCCTCATACGTTCACCTCGCGGTCGCCGGGCACAGCCTCAGCAAGGCCGACTACTCGGCCCTGTCGGTGCTCTGGTCGATCGTGTTCACCCTCGGCATCGGCGTGTTCATGCCCATCGAGCAGGAGGTCGCCCGGGTCGTCGCCGCCCGGCGCAGCCAGGGGCTTCCCCCCGGGCCGGTGCTGACCCGCGGTGTCACCGTCGCCGCCGTACTGCTCGCCGTGCTGGTGCTGGCCGTCACCGCCGGCCGTCAGCCGCTCGCCGACAAGCTCTTCGCCGGCGACGACACCCTGGTCACCGTGCTGATCGGCGCACTCGCCGCGATGGCCGTCGCCTACGCCACCCGCGGCGTCCTCTCCGGCCTGCAACTGTTCCCCTGGTACGGCACGCAACTAGGCATCGACGGCGGCCTGCGCATCATCATGGTCGCCCTGCTCGGGTTGGCCGGGGTGACCTCCCCCATCTGGTACGGGCTCGTGCTCGTCGCCGCCCCGCTGCTCAGCGTCCTGCTCACCCTGCCACCCGTGCTCCGCGCCATCGGCGCGGGCCCGCCGGTGGCCTGGGCCACCCTGCTGCGCGGCCTCGGCCTGCTCACCGCCTCCAGTCTGCTCTCCCAGGTCGTGGTGAACATCGGCGTCATCAACGTGCAGCTGCTCGCCCCGTCCGACGCGGCCGCCGCCGGCGCACTGCTCTCCGCCCTCGTGCTGGTCCGCATCCCCCTGTTCGTCTTCGGCTCCCTGCAGGCGTCACTGCTGCCCGGCCTGGCCACCACCGCCACCACCGGCGACCAGGCCGGCTTCCACAGCCTGCTGCGCCGGGCGCTCGGCATCGTCACCGCGCTCGGCCTCACCGGTGCCGTCGGCGCCGTGCTGCTCGGCCCCTGGCTGGTCGGCACCCTCTTCGACGCACCCGGCGTACTCGGCCACGGCGACTTCGCCTGGTTGGCGGCGGCCACGCTCGCCTACCTGTGGGCGATGGTGCTCGGCCAGGCCCTCCTCGCCCTCGACCGGCACCGCGCCCAGGCCCTCGCCTGGACCGTCGGCGTAGCCGCCCTGATCGCCGTGACGCTGCTCCCGGCTCCGGTCACCCTGCGCGTCGAGTTGGCGTACACGATCGGCTCTGTCATCGTGGCCGCCACCATGGCGATCCTGCTGCGCCACGGCGGCGTCCGTCGACCCACCACCCTCACCCGGCCGCTCGCCGAGGCCGTCGCCCCTGCCGCATCCGGAGGCATCCGATGACCCGCCCACAGGTGACCGCGGTCATGCTCGCCTACGGCGCCGAGCCGTACCTGGTCGACGCCGCCCGAGCCGTCCTGGCCAGCACCGACATCGACATCGACCTGGTCGTCGTCGACAACGGTTGCACCGGCGACGGCATCGACATCGTCAAGGGCTTCCCGCAGGTCCGGGTGGTCCGCCCCGAGCAGAACACCGGCTACTCCGGCGGCTGCCGGGTCGGTGCCACCGAAGCCACCGGCGACTGGCTCGCCTTCGTCAACTCCGACGCCATCGTCGCCCCCGACGCCCTCGCCAAGACGGTCGCGGTCGCCGCCGAACCGGCCGTCGGCGCCGCGATGGCGTCCATCCGCCTCGCCGACAACCCGGAGCTAATCAACACCTCCGGCAACCCGCTGCACTTCACCGGGCTGTCCTGGGCCGGCGGCAACGGCGAACCGGCCACCGCCCACGCCGTACGCACCAGAGTGCCGTCGCTCAGCGGCTGCTGCTTCGTGATCAGCCGCCAACGCTGGCAGGAACTCGACGGCTTCGCCGCCGAATACTTCGCCTACCACGAGGACACCGAACTCAGCCTGCGGCTCTGGCAACGCGGCCTACGACTGGAGTACGTTCCCGACGCCGTCGTCCGCCACCACTACGAGTTCTCCCGCAACGACCTCAAGCTCTACCTGGTGGAACGCAACCGGCTGGTCACCCTGCTCACCGCGTACCAGACCCGCACGCTGGTGGTGCTCGCACCGATGCTGCTGCTCACCGAGGCCGCCATGCTCGCCGCCGCGCTCGCCGGCGGTTGGACCCGGCAGAAGACCCGCGGCTGGGGATGGCTGTGGCGCAACCGGTCCTGGGTCGGTGCCCGCCGCCGCCAACTCCAAGCCGAACGAACCGTGCCCGACGGGGTGATCGCCGAGCTGATGACCGCCCGGGTCGCCCCGTCGAACGTCGACTCGCCCCCCGGCATGGGCGTGTTCAACGCGGTCGCCGCCGGCTACTGGGCCCTCGCCCGCCCCCTGCTGCAGCGCCGCTGACCCATTACGCGAAAGCGCCGCTGACCCACCACACGAAAGCGCCGGGGCCCGCTCACGCGGACCCCGGCGCTTTTTCGCCTCACGATCAGCTGTCGGCCTGCCCCGGCCGATCCTCCAGGTCGGCGGAGCCCGCCGAACTGGTCGGCTTACCCGCTTCACCGGTCGGCACGCTCGGCGTGTCCGGCAGGTCGCTCGCCGCCGGTGCCGCGTCCCCATCCAGCAACGCGGTCAGCGCGGCCCCGGTGATCCGCCGGAACGTCCGACCGACCCGCTGACGGTCCAGCACCGCCACCTCAAGCTGGTTCGCGGCGATCGTCCGGGAGGCACCGCCCTCCCCGCCGACACTGCTCAGGGCCTGCACGGCGACCTGGACCGCCTCCCCGAGCGACATGTCCGGCCGGTGGTTGGACTTCAACACGCCGGTGATCGCCTCAGCCTGACCACCCATCGCCATCCGACCAGGCTCGTCGTTGACCGAACCGTCGTAGGTGAGCCGGTACAACTCGTCGTCAGCGGCCGTGGCCCCGACCTCGGCCACACAGATCTCCACCTCGAACGGCTTCGACTGCTCGGTGAAGATCGCGCCAAGGGTCTGCGCGAACGCGTTGGCCAGCGCCCGCCCGGTGACGTCCCGGCGGTCGTAGCTCAGCCCGTTCAGGTCGGCCATCCGCACGCCGGCCCGCCGGAGGTTCTCGAACTCGTTGTAACGGCCGACCGCGGCGAAGCCGATCCGGTCGTAGATCTCACTGACCTTGTGCAGGGCGCTGGAAAGGTTCTCCGCAACGAAGAGCACCCCGCCGGAGTAGCTCAGGACCACGGCGCTGCGCCCGCGAGCGATGCCCTTACGGGCCAACTCGGAGCGGTCACGCATGATCTGTTCGGGCGAGGCGTAGAACTGCATGGCCACGGCGGCGGTTCTCCTAACGGCGCTGTGCTGACGACTGCTGGCTGTGGGGGTGGGCGGGCAGGACTAGCCGCCCGGGTTTTCCATCCGGCCGGCGACCACGCCCTCGGCGATCGCCGCCGTCTCGGCGTCGGTGAGCCGGTAGGTGCCCTCGGCAGTCGCGGTCATCACCACGGGGTAGATCCGCCGGGTCAGGTCCGGCCCGCCGGTCGCGGTGTCGTCGTCGGCCGCGTCATAGAGCGCCTCGACCGCCAGCCGCGTCGCGTCCTGAACGGAGAGCCCGACGCGGAACCGCTTCTTCAACGCGGACTTGGCGAACAACGACCCCGACCCGATCGCGTCGTAGCCGGTCTCCTCGTACGGGCCACCCGTCACGTCGAAGCTGAAGATCCGACCGGCCCGCGCCGGGTCGGCGGCGGCCAGGTCGAACCCGGCGAAGAGCGGCACCACGGCCAACCCCTGCATGGCCGCGCCCAGGTTGCCCCGGATCATCGAGGCCAACCGGTTGGCCTTACCGTCCAACGAGAGCATCGCGCCCTCGATCTTCTCGTAGTGCTCCAGCTCCACCTGGAACAGTCGCATCAGCTCGATGCCGATACCGGCGGTGCCCGCGATGCCGACCAGCGAGTACGCGTCGGCCGGGTGCACCTTCTCGATGTCGCGCTGGGCGATCAGGTTGCCCATGGTGGCCCGTCGGTCGCCCGCCATCACCACACCCTCGGCGGCCGCGATGGCCACGATGGTGGTCGCGTGCGGCGCCAGGTCGGCGGCCATGCCCGGCGGCAGCGGTCGCCGACCGGGCAGCATCTCGGGGGCCACCCGACTCAGAAACGTCGTGAAGGAGGACGTCCCCGCGTTGGTGAACACATCTGGTAGACGCCCGGATGGATCAAAGCCCGCTGCCACGTGGTTCCTCTCAGGTACGTGATCGCCCTGGCCAGCCTCATGGGACTGTCACGGAACTGGCCAAGACCACCGTTGCAGTTGAAGCAGAGTATCCCGCGCACCCATCCGGTGCGATGATCGTGGTCCAGATGTTGCGGGTTGGCCCCGCCACAGATGGCGCACACGCCGCCCTGCTCGGCCAGGAGCTCCTGAAACTCCTTCTCCCCCACGCCGTAGCGCTGCCGCAGGTGGTACTCGCGGTTGCCCCCGTAGAGCCGGTCCTTCGTGTCTCTGGTCTTGGCGTTGTGGCAGGGCTTGCAATAGGTCGCGTAACCGGAGGCATCCGCACGGTTGCGCGGGAAGGCTTCGAACGGCTTGACCGCATCGCAAGCCGGACAGAACCTGTGTCCGTCCGGCACGACTCGGCCAAGGCGCACCTCACGGTCGAACTTCGCCTTCACTCGACGCGCGTAGCTTGCCTTGGACCGCTCGTTGAAGCAGGGCTTGCAATAGCTGCCCCGCCCATCCGGCCGCTTCGAACTCGCACAGAACTGGTCGAGCGGCTTCCACTCGCTGCAGTCTCGGCAGCGGCGGAGGCCATCACGATCGTCATTGATCGGAGCCATGTCCGAATTACCCTATATGCTCACTGACCTCCTTTTTGTACGTAACCTCTCACGAACTCCTCTGCGTTTTCTTCGAGGACGGAGTCGATCTCGTCGAGGAGGTCGTCGACGTCCTCGGTGATCTCGGCGTGCCGCTCGGCCACCTCGGGGTTGGCCTCGGTGGTGACGTCCTCGATCTCCTCGCCCTGACGGGACTTGCCGGACTGCGACTGGCCGCCGCTGTCATGAGTGGCCACTGCTGCCTCCTCCACGATCGTCTGCGATGAACTTACCTCGCGCAGGCGACGAAAAGCCCGCCGCGCGCCGGCTTGCGGCACACGACGGGCAGACGAATTCGGCAATCAGCCCCCGGTCAACGTCTCCAGCAGATCCTTGGCGCTGGCGCAGCGGTCGAACAGGGCGCCGACGTGGGCGCGGGTGCCCCGCTCCGGCTCCATCATCGGGACCCGGACCAGCGACTCCCGGCCCACGTCGAAGATCACCGAGTCCCAGCTCGCGGCGACCACCTCGGAGGCGTACTGGGCCAGGCAGCGACCACGGAAGTAGGCCCGGGTGTCCTCCGGGGGCTCGGTCATCGCGCTGCGCGTCTCGTCGTCGGTGAGCAGCGTCTTCATCGCCCCCCGGCTGACCAGCCGGTGGTAGAGGCCCTTCTCCGGGCGGACGTCGGAGTACTGAAGGTCGACGAGCTGCAACTTGTGCGAGCCCCAACCGAGCTTCTCCCGCTCCCGGTAGCCCTCCAGCAGCCGCAGCTTGGCCACCCAGTCCAACTCGTCGGCGCAGAGCATCGGGTCCCGGCCCAACCGGTCGAGCACGCTCTCCCAGCGGTCCAGCACGTCGACGGTCTGCTCGTCGGCGTCGGCGCCGTACCGGTCGTCGACAAAGGAGCGGACCCGCTCCAGGTAGGCCCACTGCAGGTCCAGCGCGGTGAGCCGGCGACCGTCGCGCAGTCGCATGCGGTGCGTCAGGGACGGGTCGTGGCTGACGGCGCGCAGCTCGCTGACCGGGTCGGCGATGCCGAGGTCAGCCCCGAGCGCCTTCTCCTCGATCATGGTGAGGATCAGGGCGGTGGTGCCGACCTTGAGGTAGGTGGAGATCTCGGAGAGGTTGGCGTCGCCGATGATGACGTGCAGTCGGCGGTACTTGTCGGCGTCGGCGTGCGGCTCGTCGCGGGTGTTGATGATCGGCCGCTTGAGGGTGGTCTCCAGGCCCACCTCGACCTCGAAGAAGTCGGCGCGTTGGGAGATCTGGAAGCCGCTCTGGCTGCCGTCCTGGCCGATGCCGACCCGGCCGGCACCGCAGACGATCTGGCGGGTGACGAAGAACGGCGTCAGGTACGCCACGATGTCGGCGAACGGCGTCTGCCGGCGCATCAGGTAGTTCTCGTGGGCGCCGTAGCTGGCGCCCTTGTTGTCGGTGTTGTTCTTGTAGAGGTGGATCGGCTGGGTGCCGGGGATGGTGGCGGCACGGCGGGACGCCTCGGCCATCACCCGCTCGCCGGCTTTGTCCCAGCGCACGATGTCCCGGGGGGTGGTGACCTCCGGGGTGGAGTATTCGGGGTGGGCGTGGTCGACGTAGAGCCGTGCGCCGTTGGTGAGTATCACGTTGGCCAGGCCGAGGTCTTCGTCGGCGAGGGCCTCGGCGGGGTCGTACGCGGCGCCGGAGTAGGTGAAGCCGCGAGCGTCGCGCAGCGGCGACTCTTCCTCGTAGTCCCAGCGGGCCCGGCCGCCCCGGTTGAGTTCGGGACGCGCGCCGTAGGCGTTGACCACCTGCGATGAGGTCACCATCGGGTTGGCCCCGGCCTGCCCGGGCACGGAGATGCCGTACTCGACCTCGGTGCCCATGATCCGTCTTACGCTCATCGACCTACCCGCTTCGCTCGCCCGACCCGGTCCACCGTCAGGTCGAGCGTAGTCCGCCCTGGGCACCTGCACTCTGTAGGTCGGTGCCGGCGGGCCGCAACGGATCGGTGGATCCGGTGTCGGACCGCCCCGACGCTCGACATACCCGCAGCGAGGGTGCCCGCTGTTGCGCGGACACCCTCGCTGTGCGGGTTAGAGGTATTGACCGGTGTTGCTGGCGGTCTCGATCGACCGGCCGGCTTCGGCGCCCTTGCCGCCGGAGACGAGCGTGCGGATGTAGACGATCCGCTCGCCCTTCTTGCCGGAGATGCGCGCCCAGTCGTCGGGGTTGGTGGTGTTGGGGAGGTCCTCGTTCTCGCGGAACTCGTCGACGCAGGCGTCGAGCAGGTGCTGCAGGCGCAGCCCCTTGCGACCGGAGGTGAGGAACTCCTTGATGGCCATCTTCTTGCTCCGGTCCACGATGTTCTGGATCATCGCGCCGGAGTTGAAGTCCTTGAAGTAGAGGACTTCCTTGTCACCGTTGGCGTAGGTGACCTCGAGGAACCGGTTCTCCTCGGTCTCGGAGTACATCCGCAGCACCACGGCGTCGATCATCGCCGCGACGGTGGCCTGGGGGTCGGTGCCGTGCTCGGCCAGGTCGTCCGGGTGCAGGGGCAGCCCGGAGAGGATGTACTTGGAGAAGATGTCCTTGGCCGCTTCGGCGTCCGGTCGCTCGATCTTGATCTTCACGTCGAGTCGACCGGGGCGCAGGATCGCCGGGTCGATCATGTCTTCCCGGTTGGAGGCGCCGATGACGATGACGTTCTCCAGCCCCTCCACGCCGTCGATCTCGCTGAGCAGCTGCGGGACGATGGTGTTCTCCACGTCGGAGGAGACACCGGAGCCGCGGGTCCGGAAGATCGAGTCCATCTCGTCGAAGAACACGATCACCGGGGTGCCCTCACCGGCCTTCTCCCGGGCGCGCTGGAAGATCAGCCGGATGTGCCGCTCGGTCTCACCGACGTACTTGTTGAGCAGCTCGGGGCCCTTGATGTTGAGGAAGAAGCTGGTGTGCTTCTCCTTGCCCTGACGCTCGGCGATCTTCTTGGCCAGCGAGTTGGCCACCGCCTTGGCGATCAGCGTCTTGCCGCAGCCGGGCGGGCCGTAGAGCAGGATGCCCTTGGGCGGGCGGAGCTGGTGCTCACGGAACAGGTCCGCGTGCAGGAACGGCAACTCCACCGCGTCGCGGATCTGTTCGATCTGCGACTGGAGGCCACCGATGTCGCCGTAGTCGACGTCGGGCACCTCCTCCAGGACCAGCTCCTCGACCTCGCTCTTCGGGATCCGCTCGTACGCGTACGCCGAGCGGGGCTCGATCATGAGCGAGTCGCCGGCCCGGATCGCCGAGCCGATGAGCGTCTCAGCGAGGTGCACGATGCGCTCCTCGTCGGAGTGGGAGACCACCAGCGCCCGGTCGCCCGGACCGCCGTTCGGCCCCTCCAGGATCTCCTTGAGCATCACCACTTCACCGACCCGCTCATAGCCGAACGCGTCGACGATGTTGAGCGCGTCGTTGAGCAGGACCTCCTGGCCACGGCGCAGGTCACCCACGTCGAGCGAGGGCGAGACCGCGACCCGTAGTTTGCGGCCGCCGGTGAAGACGTCCACCGTGCCATCGTCGTGCTTGGCCAGGAAGACGCCGTACCCACTCGGCGGTTGCGCGAGCCGGTCGATCTCCTCCTTGAGCGTCACGATCTGCGTGCGAGCTTCCTTGAGGGTGCTCACCAGCCGGTCGTTGTTCTCGGTCAGCCGCGCCAACTGGGCCTGGGTGGCCGCCAGCCGCTCTTCGAGCTGCCGGACGTGTCGGGGGCTTTCGGTCAACTTGCGCCGCACCAGGGCGAGTTCCTCTTGCAGGAACGCGACCTGCGTGGAGAGATCGTGGGCTTCCTTCTCCCACCGTGCGGCGCGCGAGTCCGCGTCGTCGCTACGTGCTGCCACGTCCCACCTCCCCGGGGGGCTTGAACGTTCTGCCCTAACACTAGCCGCTATGAGGCCGATTCGGTCCCACGCAACACCCTCGTCACTGAACCTTGATCGCCAAGGGTGGCCTGACGGGCCGTTACGGGCGTTCGGGTACCGTCGGAGCGTGGGACGCGAGAACATGGGGGGTGCACCGGTGGCCGAGGTCGCGACCGACGAGTTGCAGGTCTGGGTCGACCAGGATCTGTGCACGGGCGACGGGCTCTGTGTGCAGTACGCGCCGGAGGTGTTCGAGTTCGACATCGACGGCCTGGCCTACGTCAAGGGCGTCGATGGTGAGCTGCGGATGGCGCCGGGCAGCCGGGTCGACGTCCCGGCGCACCTGCGACTCGAGGTGATCGACTCCGCGAAGGAGTGCCCGGGCGACTGCATCCACGTGGTGCGCGGCGACGGTGTCGAGGTCGCCGGCCCGGAGGCCGAGGACGACTGACCCACCGGCCGGGCCGCACGGCCCGGCCGGGTCCAAGAAGGGGTACGCCTCAGAGCATCGGACGGCCGACCACCGAGGCGACCAACCGCGCGAACTCCTCCAACCGGGCGATCTGCCCGGCCCCGCCGTCGTCCAGGGTCTTGCCGAAGCGCAGCGCGTCGTGCCGGGGCGTACCGGCCATCTCCTCGCTCGGTGGGGCCTCGTCCAACGAGGTGAGCAGCAGGTAGACGTCGATGCTGTCGACCCGGATCTCGCCGCTCTCGGAACGGTTGAGCCGCCGGCGGCAGCCCACCTCGGTGACGGTGGAGACCGGCACCACGCGCAGCGACGAGGTCATCGAGCCCGGCGGGCCCTCCTCCGGCGGTACGTCCTCGCCGTGCCAGAGGATGAGTCGGCTGCCGTCGCAGACGACGACCTCCTGCCACACCCCGTTGACCTCGTTGACGAAACGTTCCAGGGTGAAGCCGAGCACCGACGCGCCGCGCAGCACACCGCCGAGGGCCTCCAGGGCGACGTCCGGGTCGCGCAGGTAGGCCCGCGCCGCCGACTCCAGGTCCTGGTAGGGCGACCAGTCGGGGAAGACCGCCGGAAGGTCTCCACCGCCGTAGCCCGGTCGGCTCATGCCAGCGCCTCCCCCTGCTCGGCGGCGCCGACACCCAGCTCGATGGTCACGGCCTGTCCATCTCCCCCGTACCGTTGGGCTGCACGCCTGCCGCCTGGGCGGCAGCGGCCTGGCGGGCCGCCTCCGCCTCGCGCAGGTCCTGGCGGCGCTGCGCGTACGCCTCGGTGCCCTTGCTGGGCTTGCGCCGGCGCGGCGGCGCGGTGACCCCGGGGGCCAGCTTGCGCGCGGACACCAGGAAGGCGGTGTGCGCGATCATCCGGTGGTCCGGGCGGACGGCGAGGCCCTCGGCGTGCCAGTCGCGCACCAGGGACTCCCAGGCCCGTGGCTCGGTCCAACCGCCGCGCTCGCGCAGCGCCTCCACCAGCTCGGAGAGCTGCGGGGTGGTGGCGACGTAGCCGATGAACACCCCGCCGGGCACCAGCGCCCGCTCGACCATGTCGAGGGTCTCCCAGGGGGTCAGCATGTCCAGGATGATCCGGTCGAAGCCGGTCTCCTGGCACTGCGCGACGTCACCGACGTGCAGCTTCCAGGAGGGGTGCGGCCCGTTGAAGAACGCCTCGACGTTGCGCTTGGCGATCTGGGCGAAGTCGTCGCGCAGCTCGAACGAGTGCAGCTCACCCTCGGTGCCGACGGCGCGCAGCAGGGAGCAGCTCAGCGCGCCGGAGCCGGCGCCGGCCTCGAGGACCTTCGCGCCGGGGAAGATGTCGCCCATGGCGACGATCTGCGCCGAGTCCTTCGGGTAGATCACCTGGGCGCCGCGCGGCATGGACAGCACGTAGTCCGACAGCAGCGGCCGCAGGGCCAGGAACGCGGTGCCACCGCCGGAGGTGGTCACCACGCTGCCGTCGGGGAGCCCGATCAGCGCGTCGTGCGCCAGGATGCCGCGGTGGGTGTGGAACTCCTTGCCGGGCTCCAGCGTCACGGTGTGCATCCGCCCCTTGGGGTCGGTCAGCTGAACCCGGTCGCCGGGCCGGAACGGCCCCCGGTGCACGGGTGTCAGCGCCGGGCGGGCGGAGTCGGCGGCGACGGTGGAGGGAGTTGCGGTCACGGTGTCATCTTCCGGTTGGGTTCAAGGAGCTGTGCCAGGTCCGCGATGTGCAGGATGCCGACGACATCTTCGCCTGAGGTCACCACGTACTGCGCGCCCGGGTGGGTCTGTACGGCCTCCATCACCCGCTCGCCGTCCCAGCCGAGCGGCAACGTGGGAAGTGTGCCCAGTGATCGGGCGACGGCGTCGACCGCCAGCCACGGTCGGCGCTCGACCGGCACCGCGTCGGCGGCGGCCGGGTCGACCAGCGCCACCGGCCGACCGGTGGAGTCGGTGACCAGCAGCGGGGCGTCGGGCCGCCCGCTCTCGGCGCGTCGGCGCTGGGCCTCGGCCAGCGGCGTGCCGGTGGGCACGGGCCACGTCGGGCGGGCCAGCCGGGCGAGGTCGATCAGCGGGAACCGACGGCTGACCCGGGCGGCCCGGATCGACTGGCCGGCGCCGCGCCAGAGGGTGACGGCGACCAGCAACATCAGCGGCAGCGCCAGCGGCGCCAGCCGCCGCTCGACGGTGAGCAGCAGAACCAGGGCCGCGGTGCCGACGGCGACCACCCGGCCGGCCCAGCCGGCGACCTCGGTGCCGAGGTGCCGGTCACGGGTCAGCCCCCAGACGGCGGCGCGTAGCGCCCGGCCGCCGTCGAGCGGCAGCCCGGGCAGGCTGTTGAACAGCGCCACGATGACGTTGCTGACGGCGAGCTGGAAGGCGAGCTGGTGGACCACGGTCCCCTCGGGCAGGGCGAGGGTGGCGGCGACCGCCAGGACGCCGAGCACCGCGGAGACCGCCGGGCCGGCCAGCGACACCAGCAGGTCGACACGGGGCGACGGGGCGTCGCGGTCCATCTCGGTGTAGCCGCCGAGCAGCTCCAGGGTGATTCCGCGCACACCGATGCCGTACCGCCGGGCGGTGAGGGCGTGGCCCAGCTCGTGCAACAGCACCGAGCCGAGCAGCGACACGACGAACCCGAAGCCGATCAGGTAGCCGCTGAGCTGCGGCAGGGCCAGTTGTCGGCGGGCGAACTCGCCGTACAGCACCGCGATGAGCACCGCGAGCAGGACCATCGAGCCGTTGAGGTGCAGCGGCACCCCGAACACCCGGCCGACGTTCAGGCCGAGGCGTCGGTCTGGTCGGCGCGGCGGCCGGGTTCTCTGCTCCATCGCCACGATGCTACGGACCGTCGCTGTGCGGGGCGGGCGGCGGTCGGTGTCACACCGGTGCCCTAATCTTTGCCGACATGACGGCGGAACCGGTCACCACCTCCCAGCCCTCCACTGCGGCGCAGGCGCCACCGACGGTGCGGGCGTCGCTGTCGCCGTCCCGGGCGGCGGATTTCAAGACCTGCCCGTTGCTCTACCGGTTCCGCAGCATCGACCGGTTGCCCGAGCGCACCACGATTGAGCAGGCCCGGGGCACGTTGGTGCACGCGGTGTTGGAGCGTCTGTTCGACCTGCCGGCCACCGACCGCACGCCGGAGGCGGCCGGTGACCTGGTGGCCCCCCAGTGGGACCGGATGGTCACCGAGCAGCCGGAGCTGGCCGCGATCTTCGACGGTGCGGAGCCGGCCGGCCCGGTGGAGTTCCTGCGCTCCGCCGCCGGGCTGTTGCAGGGTTACTTCGCGGTGGAGGACCCGACCCGGCTGGAGCCGGCCGAGCGCGAGAGCCTGATCTCCGCGGTCGTCGACGAGGAGTTGCTGATCCGGGGTTACCTCGACCGGCTCGACGTCGCCCCGGACGGCGCGCTGCGGGTGGTCGACTACAAGACCGGTGGTGCGCCCCGGGAGGCGTTCGAGGCGCGGGCGTTGTTCCAGTTGAAGTTCTACGCTCTGGTGCTGTGGCGTACCCGGGGGGTGGTGCCCCGGGTGTTGCGGCTGCTCTACCTGCGCGACGCCGAGGTGTTGGATTACACGCCGGACGCCGACGAACTGGTCCGTTTCGAGCGCACCGTGGTGGCGCTGTGGCGGGCGATCGAGCAGGCCACCGCCCGGCAGGATTTCCGGCCCCGGCCGAGCCGGCTCTGCGACTGGTGCAGCCATCAGGCGTTGTGTCCCAGCTTCGGCGGCACCCCGCCGCCGTTCCCGGTGGCGGCGGCGAACGCCGACCCGCTGCGCGATTCGCGGTCCACCCCGGTGGCGCCGGGCGCCGACGAGTGACGGTCTCCTGACCGACGCACTCGCTCCGGTACGCGAGGATGACCGGGGCGCGTCACGACGTCTGCGGGACGGGAGACCAGATGAGCGATCAGGCACCTTCGGCGCGGCCGGTGCGGATCCTGCTCGCCGACGACCAGCCGCTGCTGCGGACCGGGTTTCGGATGGTGCTGGGCGCCGAGAGCGACCTGGACGTGGTGGCGGAGGCCGGTGACGGTGTGGTGGCCGTGGAGCTGGCCCGGCGGCTGCTGCCCGACGTCGTTCTGATGGACATCCGGATGCCCCGGATGGACGGGGTCGCGGCGACCCGGGCGATCGTCGACGCCCGACTGCCGGTACGGGTGCTGGTGCTCACCACCTTCGACCTGGACGAGTACGTGGTGGGCGCGTTGCGCGCCGGCGCCAGCGGGTTCCTGGCCAAGGACGTGCCGGCCGAGGACCTGATCGCGGCGATCCGCACCGTCGCCGGTGGGGACGCGGTGGTGACCCCTCGGATCCTGCGGCGGCTGCTGGACCGCTTCGCCGAGGTGCTGCCCGACCCGGCGGCGACGCCGTCGGCGGCGCTCAACGCGCTCACCGACCGGGAGCGCGAGGTGCTCGTGCAGGTCGCCCGTGGGCTGTCCAACGCCGAGATCGCGGCGGTCCTGTCGGTGAGCGAGACGACCATCAAGACCCACGTCGGGCACGTGCTCACCAAGCTGCGGCTCCGCGACCGGGTGCAGGCGGTGGTGCTGGCGTACGAGTCGGGGCTGGTCCGCCCCCGGGCGTAGTCGCACCGCCCCGGGTACCTCACCCGGCGTACTCGAAGATCCCTCCGTGGGGGGACGGCCACCGTTGCCTCCGTCACCTACCGTGACCGCAGATGGTCCGGTTCGGTTGACCCTCCTGTGGCGTCAGGTGGAAGCGTCGGTGCTGCCGCCCGCGCCGAGTGGGGAAAAACGGTCGACCGGCCCGGACGTCAGGGGCAACCCTGATCCGACATAGGGGTGCACCCGCAGCGGGAAATCCGCGCCAGGTCCCCCCAGGGTCGGACGGGGCGGGCGCAAACAGCACCGATGATTGAACAGTCGCGCCGGACCATTCGGGGGGCGGCGTGCATTTTCGGACAGACGGAAGAGGTAGATGACGTGACCGCGACGGTAGGCCAGCAGGCGCAGGCCGCGGCTCGGGCGAACGACGTGTGGAAGGTGTACGGCAGCGGCGAGGCTCAGGTCATCGCGCTGCGGGGGGTCAGCGCCGAGTTCGAACGTGGCCAGTTCACCGCGATCATGGGCCCCTCGGGTTCCGGTAAGTCGACGCTGATGCACTGCCTGGCCGGGCTGGACGCGGTGACCCGGGGGACGGTGGAGATCGGTGAGACGACCGTCACCGGGCTCGGCGACTCGGGGTTGACGAAGCTGCGGCGCGACAAGGTGGGCTTCATCTTCCAGCAGTTCAACCTGCTGCCGACGCTGACCGCCAAGGAGAACATCCTGCTGCCGCTGTCGATCGCCGGGCGTAAGCCGGACCAGGCCTGGTACGACACGGTGATCGAGACGGTGGGTCTGCGGGACCGGCTGGACCATCGGCCGGCGCAGCTCTCCGGTGGGCAGCAGCAGCGGGTGGCGTGCGCGCGGGCGCTGGTCTCCCGCCCTGAAGTGATCTTCGCGGACGAGCCGACCGGCAACCTGGACTCGCGCTCCGGCGCGGAGGTGCTCAACTTCCTGCGCAATTCGGTGCGGGAGCACGGCCAGACCATCGTGATGGTCACCCACGACCCGACGGCCGCCGCGTACGCCGACCGGGTGGTCTTCCTCGCCGACGGTGAGATCGTCTCGGAGCTGATCGAGCCGACCGCCGAGACGGTGCTGGACACCATGAAGAAGCTGGACACTCCGGCCGAGGTGGGCAACTGATGTTCCGCGCGACGCTGAAGAGTCTGCTGGCCCGCAAGGTCCGGCTGATCCTGTCCGGCCTGGCGGTGGTGCTCGGGGTGATGTTCGTCTCCGGCGCGTTCGTGCTCACCGACACGCTGGGTCGCTCCTTCGACTCGATCTTCGCCGACGCCTACTCGGACGTCGACGTGAACGTCGCGGCGAAGCCGAGGGTGCAGGTCAACGAGATGGAGGGTGAGCAGACCGCCAACCCGCTGCCGGCCGCCGTGGTGGAGCGGGTCACGCAGGTGCCGGGGGTGGCGTCGGCTACCGGTGTCGTCGCCGCCGACGGCGCCCGGATCATCGGCAGCAACGGCAAGGTGGTGACCTCGTTCGGTCCGCCGCAGTTGGGTGAGAACTGGACCGGCGAGGGCGAGCTGCTGCGGCTGCGCGAGGGGCGTGCGCCGCAGGCCGAGGACGAGATCGTCATCAACAAGGCGTTGGCCACGGCCGCGAAGGTGCAGGTTGGCCAGAAGGTCGGCGTGCTCACCGCGTTCGAGTCGAAGAAGCGGGACTTCACCCTGGTCGGTGTCGTCGGTTACAGCGGTGACCGGGACTCGATCGGCGGTGCCAACGAGGTCTTCTTCACCACGCCGGTGGCGCAGCGGCTGATGCTCGGCGAGCCGGACGTGTTCAGCAACATCACCGTGCGCGCTGCCGGCGGGGTCTCCGACGAGACGCTGCGCGACGACGTGAGCCGTGCCCTCGGGGCGGACTTCGAGGTAAAGACCGGCGAGCAGTTGGCCGCGGACGCCGCGGGTGGCCTGAAGGAGGGCCTGTCCTTCTTCAACAAGATCCTGCTCGGTTTCGCCGCGGTGGCGCTGCTGGTGGGCACCTTCCTGATCCTCAACACGTTCTCGATCATCGTGGCGCAGCGGACCCGGGAGTTGGCGCTGATGCGCGCCATCGGGGCCAGCGGGCGGCAGATCATCGGTTCGGTGGTGCTGGAGGCCATCGCGGTGGGGTTGATCGCATCGGTGCTCGGCCTGGCGGCCGGTATCGGGGTGGGCGCGCTGCTGGCGTTCCTGTTCGGCAAGTTCGCCGGTGGGCTGACCCTGGCCGGGATCGGCGTGCCGGCGGCGGCGGTGATCGGTGCGTTCGCCGTCGGTCTGGTGATCACCGTGGTGGCAGCGCTGCTGCCGGCGCTGCGGGCGTCGCGGATCCCGCCGATCGCAGCCATGCAGGAGGTGGCCACCCCGGACCGGCCGTTGACCAAGGTCACCGTGGCCGGATCGCTGGTCACCGGCGTCGGCGCGGTGCTGCTGTTCCTCGGGCTCAGTGGCAACGCCGGCGGTCAGACGCTGTCCACCATCCTCGGTGGGGTGCTGTTCGCCTTCATCGGGGTGGCGCTGCTGACCCCGCTGATCAGCCGGCCGGTGGTGAGCCTGCTGGGTGCGATCTTCTCGTGGTCGGTGCCGGGCAAGCTGGGCCGGCTCAACTCCGGGCGCAACCCGCGCCGCACGGCGATCACCGCCGCCGCGCTGATGGTCGGCATCGCGCTGGTCACCGGCGTCACGGTGATCCTCGACTCGGCCAAGGGCAGCATCAGCGCGCTCGCCCAGGACACCATCAAGGCCGAGCTGGTGATCGCCGGCGTGCAGGGTGGTCCGCGTCCGCCGTCGTTCGACCCGGGGGTGCTGGACCGGGCCAAGGCCCTGCCCGGTGTGCAGTTGGTCGACGGCGAGTACGGCGACATGGCGAAGATCGACGGCGAGAGCACCTGGGTGGCGGCGAGCAGCGACCCGGCGTCGCTGCGCCAGATCTTCGGGGCGAAGCCCACCGCCGGTGACATCGACCGGATCGGGCCGACGCAGATGTTGGCCAGCTCGGACACGGCCACCTCCCGTGGCTGGTCGGTCGGCTCGACGGTGACGGTGCAGCTGACCCGGGGCGAGGCCCGCACCTACACGGTCAGCGGCATCTACGAGTCGTCGCAGTTGACCAACCCGGTGACGCTGCCGCCAGCGGCGGCGAAGAACTTCGCCATCCCGCAGCCCATCCAGGGCTTCATCCAGTTGGCCCCGGGCACCCGGGTCTCCGATGTTCAGCCCCAGGTGGAGGCGTTGCTCGCGGACAGCCCCGAGGTGTCGGTGGCCGACCGGGACGCGTTCATCAAGCAGCAGACGAGTTCGCTCGACGGGTTGCTCACGATGATCCAGATCCTGCTCGCGCTGGCCATCGTGATCGCCGTCCTCGGCATCATCAACACCCTGGCCCTGTCGGTGCTGGAGCGGACCCGCGAGTTGGGTCTGCTGCGGGCGATCGGCCTGCGCCGGTCCCAGACCATGGGGATGATCACCGTGGAGGCGGTGGTGATCTCGGTGTTCGGCGCGCTGCTCGGCGTGGTGGTGGGCACCGGTCTCGGCGCCGCGGTGGTCGAGGCGCTCAAGGACGAGGGCATCACCGACCTGATCCTGCCCTGGGGGCAGATGGGGGTGTTCCTCGGTCTCGCCGCCGTCATCGGCGTGGTGGCCGCCGTGCTCCCGGCCATCCGGGCGGCTCGGATCAACGTCCTGGGCGCCATCGCCCACGACTGATCGGGGGAAAAGGGGGCCCTGCTGACGCGAGCGCGTCAGCAGGGCCCCCTTTTTCGTTCAGGCAGCGGCCCGGTCCGTCACCAGCTCGGCGAGCAGCTCCAGGTCCACGCCGGTCAGGCTCTCCACTTGGTGTACGCCGACAGTGCGCGGCAACGCCACCTCCGCCGGTACGGCCAGCACCGCCGCGCCTGAGGCGAGCGCGCTGGCCACCCCGGTCGGCGAGTCCTCGATCGCCACGCAGTGCGCGATCGGCACCTCCAGCAGCCGGGCCGCGGTCAGGTAGGGCTCGGGGTGCGGCTTGGCCGCCACCACCTCGTCGCCGGCGACCACCGTGTCGAAGTTGTCCCGGCCGAGGGTGTCCAGGGCGATCTCGACCAGCGCGCGTGGGCTGGAGGTGACCAGCGCGGTGGGGATTCCCGCCGCGCGGACCGCGCGCAGTAGGGCGAACGCCCCCGGCCGCCAGGGCAGACCGGTGCGGAACAGCTCCAGGATCCGGGTGTTGATCCACGCCGCGCTGATTTCCGGATCCCGTTCCGGCTGCCCCAGGTCGTCGTGCAGGATGCGCATCGACTCGGCCATCGCGGTGCCGATGATCGCCTGGCGGGCGGCGACGGAGAGTTTCCCGCCGTACTCCGCCGCGAGTTCCTGCAACGCGACGTCCCACAGCTTCTCGCTGTCGACCAGCGTGCCGTCCATGTCGAAGAGCACAGCGGCGGGGTGATGGCTGCTCAGCGGAACCTCCAGGGTCGTGACCGACACCGGCGATCCTGCCAGCACCCCCCGTGGCCGGTGGTGGCAGCGGGCGGCAGGGTGATCCGGGCAACCCCGCTCAGCCCAGGTCGCACTCCTTCAGGGAGCCCTCGTAGCCCCGGAAGAACATGTCGGTGCGCTGCTCGGCGGTGCCGTGCGCCCCTTCCGCGAACCACGGCTGGTTCGGGTCGTCGCCGACCGCCGCCACGCCCTCCCGGAACTCCTCCAGGTCGCCTTCGGCGAGGGTCAGGGCACCGGAGCGCACCGAGTCGCCGAGGTACGCCCCGGCCATGCAGTCGGCCTGCAACTCCTGCTGGATGGTGAAGCTGTAGTTGATGCCGAGCCGCACCTGGATGGCGTGCGCGTACTCGTGCCCGAGCAGGTAGAACACGAACGCGTCGCCGACCTGGCGGAACGCCGCCACTGACCAGGCGACGTCGTAGGCGATGAAGTCGCCGCGCGAGCAGTAGACGGCGTTGTTGCGGGGCAACGGCTGGCCGCCGCAGGACACCTCGCCGTCGCGCTGGTACGGGATGATGCGCCGGATCGGTTGGAACCGCTGCCCGGACGCCTTGAACTGGGCCGCCCAGTACCGCTCGGCGACCGCCTGCGCGTCGGCGACGTCCTGCTCGAACTCGGCGACGCTGGTGGTGCTGTCGGCCCGGGTGGTGTTCGGCCCCGGCGAGGCGGCCGGCGGGTTCGCCCCGGGGCGCTCGGCTTCCGGCTCGACCAGTCCGCCGCCGGCGCAGGCGAGTGAGACCAGGGCGGCGATCAGCAGACCCGCCAACGGGCCCCGGGCGTCGCGTCCCAACCGTGCCCCCACTGTGCCTCCCCAGACATCGGTGCTCGCGCTGCGCTGTACCCCGACGATACGACCGTCACGCCCCCGCCCGCGCTGCCGCCTCGCCCACTGGTGATCAAGAGGTTGGCGTCAACCCGCCCGGCGTGTCGTGACGCAAACTTCTTGATCACCAGATCGGGTGGGGTGGGAGTGTCCGGGAGCGGGGGTTGGGTTCGACGTTTCTGGTGGGCGGTGCCGGGGCGGCACCGGAGACAGGAGGGCCACTGTGAAGTACATGATTCTGCTCTACGGGTCGCAGCAGGACTATGACGTGCTGTCGGGGCGGGCCACCGACCGGCCGGCGATGTCGGCCGAGCAGATCGCGGCGATGCACCAGCACATGGAGACGTTCCACCAGGCGCTGGCCGAGTCCGGCGAGTTGGTCGACGCCCGGGGCCTGAGCGAGCCGGTACACGCCCGCCGGGTGCAGGTACGCCAGGGAGCGCCCGTGATCACCGACGGCCCGTACCCGGAGACGCAGGAGGTCCTCGCCGGTTACACCATCGTGGAGTGCGCCAGCTTCGATCGGGCCACCGAGATCGCCGCCGGCCTCGTCGACCCGGACGCCCCCGGCGGGTACGTGGACGTGCGGCCGGTGCTCGACGGCGTCGAGGACCTGGCCGGCTGACCTGGTGCCGGAGACTCCCGTCGAGGACCTGCTGCGCGAGCTGGCGCCGCAGGCCCTCGGCGCGCTGGTCCGCCGCTTCGGGCACTTCGACACCGCCGAGGACGCGGTCCAGGAGGCGTTGATCGCGGCGGCCGACGGGTGGCCGCGCGACGGCGTACCGGACAACCCCCGGGGATGGCTGATCACCGTGGCGTCCCGTCGGCTGACCGACCTGCTGCGGCGCGAGCAGGCCCGGATGCGGCGTGAGGACACGGTGGCGCGGTGGACGCTGCCCGAGCAGTGGCACGCGCCCGCCGCCGACCGTGCGGCGGCGGACGCCGACGACACGCTCATCCTGCTGTTCCTGTGCTGCCATCCGGCGCTCTCGCCGGCCTCGCAGATCGCACTCACGCTGCGCGCGGTGGGCGGGTTGAGCACCGCCGAGGTGGCGCGGGCGTTCCTGGTGCCGGAGGCCACGATGACCCGGCGGATCAGCCGGGGCAAGCAGCGCATCCGCGACAGTGGACTGCGGTTCGCGCCGCCCAGCGGCCCGGAGCGCGCCGACCGGCTCGCCGCCGTGCTGCACGTGCTCTACCTGATTTTCACGGAGGGGTACGCGCGCACGGCCGGGCCGGGGTTGCTGCGCGCCGACCTGACCGCCGAGGCGATCCGGCTGGCCCGCCTGGTGCACCGGTTGGTGCCCGAGGACCCCGAGGTCACCGGACTGCTCGCGTTGATGCTGCTCACCGACGCCCGGGCTCCGGCGCGGATCGGCCCGCACGGCGAGTTGGTGCCGATGGCCGAGCAGGACCGTGGCCGGTGGCGGGCCGACCAGATCGCCGAGGGCGTCGAGCTGATCACCGGGGCGTTGCCGCGCGGGGTCGTCGGGGCGTACCAGCTCCAGGCGGCCATCGCGGCCCTGCACGACGAGGCGCCCACCGCGGCGGCCACCGACTGGGCGCAGATCACCGCCCTGTACGAGGTGCTGCTGGGGATGTCCGACAACCCGGTGGTGGCGCTCAACCACGCGGTGGCGGTGGCGATGAGCCGGGGCGCGCCGGCCGGGTTGGCGCTGCTCGCCGGGTTGGCCGATGACCCCCGTCTCGCTGACGACCCTCGACTGCCGGCCGCCCGCGCCCACCTGTGGGAGCTCAACGGCGAGCGGGTCGCGGCGCGGGAGGCGTACCGGATGGCGGCGGCGCGCTCGACGAACCTGGCACAGCAGCGCTACCTGAACGCCCGCGCGGAACGTCTCGCGGGCGACCCGCCACCCACCGACTGAGCCGGCCGGCCGCGCCGCGGCACGAGCTGGGTCGCCAGCCCGTGTCGCGGCACGGGCTGGCGGCCGGGAAGCGTCACGGGCTGGCGGCCAGGAAGACGAAGGCGGCCAGCAGCACCAGGTGTACGCCGCCCTGAAGCACGTTGGCCCGGCCGGGCACCACGGTGAGCACGGCGGTCACGGCGGTGAGCGCGAGCAGGGCGAGCTGGGTGCCGCCGAGGCCGAGCAGCAACGGGCCGTCCAGCCAGATCGAGGCGATCGCGATGGCCGGGATGGTCAGGCCGATGCTGGCCATCGCCGAGCCGAGCGAGAGGTTCAGGCTGATCTGCACCCGGTCGCGGCGCGCGGCGCGGGCGGCGGCCAGGGTCTCCGGCAGCAGCACCAACAGCGCGATGATCACGCCGACGAACGCGTGCGGCAGGTTCACCGCGGCGACGCCGGCCTCGATGGTCGGGGAGACCGTCTTGGCGTCGCCGACCACCGCGACCAGCGCCACCAGCAGCAGCGCCAGGCTGACCAACGCCGCGCGGGTGGTCGGCGGTTTGGCGTGCTCCTCCGCGTCGATGACCTGGCCGTGGCTGTCGATCGGCAGGAAGTAGTCGCGGTGCCGGCCGGTCTGGACGAGCACGAAGAGCCCGTAGAGCGCCAGTGAGGCGACGGCGGCGAAGGTGAGCTGGGCCGGGCTGAACTCCGGGCCGGGGCGGGCCGTGGTGAACGTCGGAATGACCAGGCTCAGGGTGGCCAGGGTGATCACGGTGGCCAGGGCCCCGCCGGTGCCCTCCGGGTTGAACACCGCGACGCGACGGCGCAGCGCCCCGAGCAGCAGGGACAGGCCGAGGATCCCGTTGCAGGTGATCATGATGGCGGCGAAGACGGTGTCGCGGGCGAGTGACTGGGTCTTCTCCGGCCCGCTGATCATCAGTGTGACGATGAGGGCCACCTCGATCACGGTGACCGCGACGGCGAGCACCAGTGACCCGAACGGTTCCCCCACCCGGTGGGCGACCACCTCCGCGTGGTGCACGGCCGCGAGCACCGCACCGCCCAGCAGCACCGCGACCACCGCGATGATCGGGCCGGGCAGGTTCCGTCCCCAGGTGGCGATCAATACCAGGACGGCGAGCACGGGGACGGCGAAGGTCCAGTCGGTCAGGCGGGAGCGAAGCTGGGCGGCCATGCCGTACAGAGTGCCAGCTCAGGTGATCATGCGCCCACTATCGACGCACGCCCCGGTTCCGACACGCAAACCCGTAACCCATGGGTTACGCTTCTGGGGTGGATGAGGTGGCCGTCGCGATCGCGGACCCGGTACGACGACACATCCTGACCATGTTGCGCGACGAACCCCTCTCCGCCGGCGACATCGCCCAGCGGTTCACGATCAGCCGACCCGCCGTCAGCCGCCACCTGCGGGTGCTGCGCGAGAGCGGGCTGGTCCGTGACGAGTTGGTCGGACGGCAGCGGATCTACCGGCTCGACCCGGGCCCGCTCGCCCCGCTGCGCGACTGGCTCACCGGGCTCAGCACGGTCGACCGGTGGGAGCGGCACCTCGACGCGTTGGAGACCGAGGTCTATCGCACCCGCCGAGAGCGCCGCAGCCGCGGCCCGGCGGAGCACCGAAGGGAGCACACGGCATGACCCGCACACCCGCCGGACGCCTGTTTCGCACCGCCACCGGGCATGATCTCGTCCTCACCCGGACCTTCCGCGCCCCGGCGGCGGACGTCTGGGCCAGCCTGACCGAGTCGGAGCGTACGGCCCGCTGGTTCGGCCCGTGGGAGGGCGACGCCGGGCCCGGACGGACCATCCGGGTCCAGATGGCGTACGAGGAGCAGCAGCCCTGGTGCGACGTCCAGATCGACGCCTGCGAACCGCAGCGGCATCTCGCCGTGTCGATGATCGACAGCTACGGCACCTGGCTGTTGGAGCTGACGCTGACCGAGGCCGACGGCAGCACCGCGCTGCGGTTCGTGCAGCACCTCACGAGCGTGGAGGGCATCGCCGAGACGGGCGCCGGCTGGGAGTACTACCTGGACATGCTCGTCGCCTCCCGAGACGGCTCCCCCCGCCCCGACTTCGACGACTACCACCCGGCCATGCAGCCGTACTACCAGAACCTCGTCGCCACCGACCGCACCTAGGTCTCCTGGCGCAGCTTGGCGAACTCGGCTGTCAAGGCCGGCAACGGGAAGTGCGCGTTCAGGCCGCTCGGGTTCGGCAGCACCCACACCCGGGCGCGGCCCAGCGGCTGCGACTGCGGCCCCAGGCCGGCCCGGGGTCGGGCGAAGGCGATCCGGTACGCGGTCACTCCGAGGATGGCCACCCACCCCGGCCGGTACCGCTCGACCTTCACCGCCAACCCGGTCACCCCGGCCACCAGTTCCGCCGAGGTCAGCTCGTCGGCGCGGGCGGTGGCCCGGTTACTCAGGCTGGTGATGCCCAGGCCGCGGCGCAGCAACTCGTCGTGCTCCCACGGGTGCAGTCGCCGGTCGGTGAAGCCCGCACCGTGCAGGGCCGGCCAGAACCGGCTGCCCCTACGGGCAAAGGGCAGCCCCACGGCGGCGGAGTAGAGGCCCGGGTTGAAGCCGCAGAACAGCACCCGCAGGCCGGGCCCGATCACGTCCGGCAGGCCCCGACCGGCGGCCGCCGCCACCTCCTGCGGTGTCGGTCGCCGAAACGGCTCCGACTGCTGCGCCCCCACCTGACCGATCCTGCCGTACGATCCGGCACCGAAACCGCGATGCGCCGCGGGCGGCCGACGTCCGCGCGGAGCTCGACGACCGGTTGCGCCAGTACGTCGGTGGTTACCGAGGTGTGCTCGGCCTCGCCTACCTCGTCCTCGGCCGCTGACGGTCCGCCTTTGACGCCGCTGGCTACGCTGCGCGGGGTGAGTCCTGGACCGCGTCTCGCCCTGCCCTGGCGGATCGTCGTCGTGGCCACCGCCGCCGTGCTGGTCTGGCTGTTCCTGCGGGCTCTGCTCGACGGTGACTACGACCGGCCCACCCACGCGGTCGGGGCGGTGCTCACCACCGCTGTCGTCGTACCCCTGGTGGTTGTCGCCCGTCGCGTCCTGGACCGACGCCCGTGGGCCGGTCTCGGGCTGCCGTCGCTGCGCGCCGGCTGGCGGCACCTGCTGCTCGGTATGGCCTGCTGGCTCGTCCCTGCGGCGGCGGGGTTCGCGCTCTGCCTCGGCTTCGGCTGGGTCGAGATCAGCGTCCGGACGTCCGTCGGGGACGTGCTGCGGGTGGCAGCGCTGCTGGTGGTGCTGGTTTTCCTGAAGGAGGCGCTGCCGGAGGAGCTGATCTTCCGTGGGTACCTACAGCACAACCTCGCCACCCGACTGCCGGCCTGGCAGGCCCTCGTCGGGCAGGCCGTGCTGTTCACCTCCTTCGGGTTCCTCGTCGGGGCGGCCCGATCCGTCGACCGACTGGCACTCTTCTTCGTCTTCGCGCTGCAACTGGGCGCCTTCCGCGCTGCCACCGGTGACATCTGGGCCGGCATCGGCCTGCACGTCGCCTTCCAGACGGTCGCTCAGCTGTTCGGTGACGTCGGGGCGGTCTTCGACGTGGTCGGTGGGGACGTCCTGGGAGTGGTGGCCATGGGGGCCATTCCGTTCTCGGTCAGCTGGTTGGTCCTGCGACACCGCTACCGGGACCGGCTGAACTGGCACGCCCCGACACCGGACCCGGTGCACTGAGCGGCTGAAGGCTGGGCGTTTGGCCCACCGGCCCGACCGGCGTGGGGAAGAGTGGCGGTCGAGAGCTGTCGTCGCGAGCGTGTGGAGGATTCGGATGAGCGACACGTCTTCGGGCGAGCCCGCCCGCAACGTCGTTCTGGTCCACGGCGCGTACGCCGACGGTTCCTCCTGGTCCGACGTCATCCCGCTCCTGCAACGGGCCGGGCTCACGGTCACCGCGGTGCAGAACCCGCTGACCTCCCTGGCCGACGATGTCGCCGCCACCAACCGCGCCCTCAACCGTCAGGACGGGCCGACGGTGCTGGCGGGCCACTCGTGGGCCGGCACGGTCATCAGCGAGGCCGGTAACCATCCGATGGTCACCGCCCTGGTGTACGTCGCGGCCCGCGCGCCGGATGCCGGGGAGGACTACGCCGCGCTCGCCGCGAAGTTCCCCACGCCACCGGCGAACGCGGGTCTCGTGCACCACGACGGGTACGCGCAGCTGAGCGAGAGCGCCTTCCTGAGCGACTTCGCCGGTGGCGTCGACGACGCCCGCGCCCGCGCCCTGTACGCGGTGCAGGGCCCCATCGCGGACGACCTCTTCAAAGGCCGCACGACGACGGCCGCGTGGCGGGACAAGCCCTGCTACTACTCGATCTCCACGCAGGACCGCACGACCGCGCCGGAGCTGGAGCGGTTCCTGGCTGATCGGATGAATGCGACGACCATTGAGGTCGAGTCATCGCATCTGGCCATGGTCACCCACCCGGAGACGATCGCCGACCTCATCCTCATGGCGGCCAGGGGCACCCCCGCTTCCGCGTAGAGCGACCACGGCGGGCTGCGTGAGGTAGGACGTCGTAGCAGGTCAGGTCAGGGCGCAGGCGGATCCGCAGTACGGGCAGAACGCGCGCTTGGCGTTCGACGTGATCTCGACGTCGCACCGTACGCAGTGGCCGTTCTCCCACAGGCCCTGGTCGATTCCGAGGTCCCCGTCGTAGTAGTCACGATCCGGCCAGGCGACCAATTCGACGCTGAGGCCCGGATCGACGTCGTCGGCGTAGTAGGTGACGCCGGCCGCGCGCGGGCCTACGCCCGGGGCCGGAGCACGTGGGCTTGACGAGGCGCATACATCGGAGGTTTACTGCGTCAGCGATAACAATCGATGAATTCTGATCGTCCACTGTGGCGGCGGAGGTCATCGATTGATCGTCCGCACCACCCCCTCCATCACCCCACCACCGAGCAGCACCTCAGCCGAGCATCGGCGGCCCGGCTTCCGCACCACCGCCACCCTGGCTCCTGGCCTGCCCGCGTGCACGGCCCGGGGTCGACGCTCAGCAGAGGAGCACGACCATGCGTTCCCGTCCCCGCCTGTTGGCACTCGTCACCGGCCTGGCAGTCATGCTGGCCAGTCTGGTCGCCCTGCCGACACCCGCCTCGGCGGCACCACTGACCAAGGTCCTGGTGTTCAGCAAGACCGCCGGCTTCCGGCACTCGTCGATTCCGAACGGCATCGCCGCGATCCAACAGCTCGGCTCGGCAAACGGCTTCACCGTGACGTCCACCGAGGACTCGGGTCAGTTCACCACCTCCAACCTGGCCCAGTACCAGGCGGTGGTCTTCCTGTCGACGACCGGCGACGTTCTCAACGCCAGCCAGCAGACGGCCTTCGAGTCGTACATCGCCGCAGGTGGCGGCTACGTCGGCGTGCACGCCGCCGCCGACACCGAGTACAGCTGGCCGTGGTACGGCCAGCTGGTCGGTGCGTACTTCGACTCGCACCCGGCGATCCAGAACGCGACCGTGCGGATCGAGGACAACACCAACCCGTCGACGGCGCACCTCCCGGCGAACTGGGTCCGCTCCGACGAGTGGTACAACTACCGCACCAACCCCCGCTCCAGCGCGCGCATCCTCGCCAACCTCGACGAGTCGTCCTACAGCGGCGGCAACATGAGCGGCGACCACCCGATCACCTGGTGCAAGGCGTACGGCGGCGGACGGGCCTGGTACACCGGCCTCGGGCACACCGAGGCGTCGTACACCGACCCGAACTTCACCCGGATGCTGCTCGGCGGCCTCCAGGTCGCTGCCGGCTCGGTAACGGCCGACTGCTCCCCGCGGACGACCACCCCGCCGCCCACCGCCACCGGCTCCACCCTGCGGGCCCGCGCCAACAACCAGTACGTCAGCGCGCTCAACTCCACCACCCCGCTGATCGCCAACCGCAGCAGCGTCGGCACCACCGAGCGGTTCGACCTGGTCAACCTCGCCAACGGCAACGTGGCGCTGCGCGCCAAGGGCAACGGGCAGTACGTCGCGGCGGAGAACGCCGGGGCCGGCTCGCTGATCGCCAACCGGGCCACCGCCGGTGCCTGGGAGACGTTCCAGTTGGTGCGCAACTCCGACGGCACGGTGAGCCTGCGGGCCACGGTGAACAACCGGTACGTCGCCGCCGAGAACGCGGGCGCCTCCGCGCTGATCGCCAACCGGACCTCCATCGGCCAGTGGGAGAAGTTCGACCTGGTCACCACCAACTGACCGCGCCTCGGCGCGCTCTCCACCACCCCTTTCCGGCCGTGGTGCGCCCCCGCACGCCTCGGCCCCGATCGTCGAGGAAGGACGATCAATGCTCTCGTACCCCCGGCGCTGGCCCCGGGCGCTCTTCGCGGCGGTTCTCACCGTCGCGAGCGCGGCCCTCGCTGTGGCTGCTCCGTCCACCGCCCAGGCGGCGGTGATTCCCGCCTCCGACTATCAACAGGTCAAGCTCGCCACCGGCTCCGCCGAGCTGGGTGAGGCCATGTCCCTGGCCGTGCTGCCCAACCGCTCGGTCCTGCACACCGCCCGCAACGGCGTGCTGCGGGTGACCGACGTGGCCGGCAACACCAAGGTCTCCGGCACCCTGTCCGTCTACACGCACGACGAGGAAGGGTTGCAGGGCGTCGCCGTCGACCCCAACTTCGCCACCAACCGGTGGGTCTACCTGTACTACTCGCCCACGCTGAACACCCCGGGCGGGGACGCCCCGACCACCGGTTCGCAGTCGGACTGGGACCGGTGGAAGGGGCACCTGCGGTTGTCCCGGTTCACCCTCAACAGCGACGACACGCTCAACCTGGGCAGCGAGAAGATCGTGCTCCAGGTCGCCAATGACCGTGGCCAGTGCTGCCACGTCGGCGGTGACCTGGACTTCGACGCCGCCGGCAACCTGTACCTGACCACCGGCGACGACACCAACCCGTTCGAGTCGTCCGGCTACGCACCGCTGGACGAACGGACCAACCGCAACCCGCAGTTCGACGCCCAGCGCACAGCCGCCAACACCAACGACCTGCGCGGCAAGCTGCTGCGGATCAAGCCGCAGGCGGACGGCACGTACACGATCCCGTCGGGCAACCTGTTCGCCCCCGGCACGGCGAACACCCGCCCGGAGATCTACGCGATGGGTCTGCGTAACCCGTTCCGGATGAGCGTCGACAAGGCCACCGGCGTCGTCTACCTCGGCGACTACGGCCCGGACGCCGGGTCCACGAACTCCAGCCGGGGCCCCCAGGGTCAGGTGGAGTTCAACCGCATCACCGCGCCCGGCAACTTCGGCTGGCCGTACTGCACGGGCACCAACACCAGCAGCGAAACATACAATGAATACACCTTCCCGTCCGGGCCGTCGCAGTCCAAGTACAACTGCACGGGCGGGCCGACCAACAACTCGTTCCGCAACACGGGCCTCGGCACGCTGCCCGCGGCGAAGCCGGCCTGGATCAAGTACGCCGGCGACTCCGGCTCACCGTCAGAGTTCGGCAGCGGCTCCGAGTCGCCGATGGGCGGGCCGGTCTACCGCTACGACGCGTCGCTCAACTCCAGCATCAAGTTCCCCCAGTCGCTCAACGGCCAGTTCTTCGCCGGCGAGTACGGCCGCCGCTGGATCAAGGCCATCGCCATCAACTCCGACGGCTCCCGTGGGGAGATCTCCAACTTCCCGTGGAGCGGCACGCAGGTCATGGACATGGCCTTCGGCCCGGACGGCGCGCTGTACGTGCTGGACTACGGCACCGGCTCGAACAACCAGGCGCTGTTCCGCATCGAGTACATCGGCGGCGGCAACCGCAACCCCATCGCGGTCGCCTCGGCGAACCCCACGTCGGGGGCCAACCCGTTGACGGTGAACTTCTCGTCGGCGGGCAGCTCCGACCCCGAGGGTGGGGCGCTGAGCTACCTGTGGACGTTCGGCGACGGCACCACGTCGACGGCGGCGAACCCCACCAAGACGTACACCACGAACGGCACGTACTCCCCCACGTTGAGGGTCACCGACCCGAATGGGTTGACCGGCACGGCGAGCCTGGTCATCACCGTGGGGAACACCGCTCCGACGGTGACGCTCACGTCGCCCGCCGACGGGCAACTGTTCAGCTTCGGTGACACGGTGTCGTACCAGATCAGCGTCAGCGACCCGCAGGACGGCACGATCGACTGTTCCAAGGTCAGCCTGACCTACGCGCTGGGCCACGACAGCCACGCCCACCAGATCACCTCGAAGAACGGGTGCAGCGGCTCGATCACCGTACCGACCGACGGGGAGCACGACTCGGCGGCCAACATCTACGGGGTCTTCGACGCCGCCTACACCGACAACGGTGGGCTCACCACGCACAGCATCAGGACGCTGCAACCGAGGCACCGCCAGGGTGAGCACTTCGGCGCCACGTCGGGCGTGCAGGCGACCGACCACACCAACGCCGAGGGTGGCCGCACGGCCGGGTTCATCGAGAACAACGACTGGATCTCGTACCAGCCGTACAACCTGTCCAACGCGAACCGCATCACCGTGCGGGCGTCGTCGGCCGGGGCCGGCGGCACCATCGAGGTACGGGCCGGGTCAGCCACCGGCACACTGCTGGGCACCGTCTCGGTACCGGTGACCGGTAACTGGGAGACCTTCACCGAGGTGTCCGGCACGATCAGCAACCCGCCCAGCGCGTCGACCACGCTGTACCTGGTATTCAAGGGCGGGTCGGGCTACCTGTTCGACGTGGACGCGTTCACCTTTACCACCGGCACCGGTGGCAGCACGCCGGTGACCACGCTGCGGGCGCAGGTCAACAACCAGTACGTGTCGGCGGTCGGCAGCACCGCGCTGATCGCCAACAAGGCCAGCGTCGGCAGCACCGAGCAGTTCGACCGGGTGGACGCCGGCAACGGCAACATCGCGCTGCGGTCGCGCGCCAACGGGCTCTACGTCTCGGCCACGAACGCCGGTGCCGGAGCGTTGGTCGCCAACGCCACGGCGGTCGGGTCGTGGGAGACCTTCCAGCTCATCACCAACTCGGATGGGACGGTGGGTCTGCGCGCCACGGTCAACAACCAGATCGTGTGCGCCGAGAACGCCGGGGCGGGCTCGCTGATCGCCAACCGGACGTCGGTCGGCTCCTGGGAGAGGTTCATCCTCACCACCGGCTGACAGGCCGGGGGTGGCGGGGCCCGGCCTGGGCGGTGACCAGGCCGGGCCCTACCGCGTGAAGTAGGCGGCGCTCTGCGAATCTGCCGGGTAGTAGGACTCGACCGCGATCTCCTCGATCGTGATGTCCATCGGGGTGCCGAACGTGGTGATGGTCGAGAAGAGCCGCAGCTCGCGCCCACCGACCCGGACGACCATCGGGAGCACCACGTCGGCGTCGAGCCGCTCGTTCGTCGACTCGTCGGGCACAGGGCTCAGCAGTTCCTCGTAGAGGGCGGCGAGCTCCGGGTCGGGGGCGGCGGCGAGCTGGCGCGAGATCCGGCTACGGAACACCGCCCGCACGTCCGCCAGGTTGACGACCAGCGAAGCGAGCCCGCGCGGGTCCAGGCCCAACCGAACCAGGTTCACCGGTGGTCGCAACAGATCGGGGGCCACGTACGCGAAGAACGGCTCGACCGCCCGGTTGGTCATCAGAATGTTCCACCGGCGGTCGAAGACCAGCGCCGGATATGGTTCGTGCGCCTGGAGCACCCTGCGGACCGCGTCGAGCGCACCGGCCAGGGCGGTGTCGTCGAGCGGACGCTGCGCGTACCGGGGCGCGAAGCCGGCGGCGAGCAACAGCTGGTTGCGATCACGCAGCGGCACGTGGAGCTGGTCGGCGAGCCGGATGATCATCGCGGCGCTCGGCGTGGACTTACCGGTCTCGACCAGGCTGACGTGCCGAGCCGATACGTCCGCGGCGATCGCCAGGTCGAGCTGGCTGAGCCCGCGGCGCTTGCGCCACTGCCGTAGGAGTTGCCCGACCGTGTGCACGATCATGAGCCTACTCATCGTCGCTCCCGACGCTATGAAGTGCGATGTCATCGACAACCACCCGGGCCGCGGAAACACTTGTGCCCATGACCACCGAGAACAAGACCATCGTCGGACGTGCGTTGGCCGGGTTGATCGATACCGGGGACGTCGACACGCTCGCCTCGTCCCTGAGCGAGGACTTCATCCATCACCGCTCGGATTCGACGACCTCGACCAAAGCGCAGTGGCTCGCCGCGGTCCGCACCGCGCTGGGCCCGACCGCTGGCATGCGGGTCGACATCCTGCACCTGCTGGCCGACGGTGACCACGTCGTGGTGCACTCGCGACGCCGACTACCCGATACCGGGACGGAGATCGTGGTGGTCGACGTCCTACGCATCGCCGAGAGGTTCATCGCGGAGGCGTGGGAAGTCATCGAGCCGGCGGCCGACGCGGCCGCCAACGGGACGTGGTGGGAGCCGACTGTCTAGATCGGGAAGCGGCCGTGGCGCCAGTGCCAGTGGCCGCCGGCGCGCAGGTGGTCGATGATCGCGCGCTGGAGAACGGTGCGGCGCGGCAGTTCGTCGAGCGGTGTGCTCAGGGTGCGGAACCCGAAGCGCAGCACCTCGATGTCGGCGTCCGGCCCCTCCGACGCCTGGTAGGGCTCCAGCGCGAACCGGCGCTGGAACCGCACGATGTTGGAGTCCTCGGGAAGGTACTCGCGCAGCTGCGGGTCGAGCAGCCACGAGCCGCAGGAGAACGCGGTGTAACGCTCGTCGGGGAAGTGCCGCGGAAAGAACGCGCGGGCCTCGTCGAGCGACGCGTCGACCGCCGCCGGGGTCAACGGCCCCGAATCGGGGATGTGCAGGCCGATCGCGCCGTCGCCGCGCTGGTGCTGGAGCCGGCCCAACTCGTAGACGCTGCCGCGCGAATGCAGCGTCAGCCAGCTCTGCATGACCGGCCAGCCCTCGCCGCGCATCCGTCGGTCGATGGCGAGGTTGCGGCCCAGGTCGGCGAGGGTCACCCAGGACACGGCGTCGGGGATTCCGTGGTCGCGGTGGTATCCGCGCGCGACGTCCACCAGGGCCAGGTACGCGTACACGTAGAGGTGCCGCCAGGCGGGCCCTCGGTCGCGCGGCAGCTCCGGGCCGGGCGGCAGCCAGTCGTAGCCGGCGAGGTCGGCGCGGACCAGGGCGATCGAGCGGTCGAGCAGCCAGCGCAGCTCGGGTGTCCACAGCGCAGAGTCGGGGTCGGGCCAGCCCGCGATGATCTCGGCGGCGTCGTCCGGCGGCACGGCGAGCCGGTCGAGGATGGCGGGCGCGTCGCCCTTGGCTGGCAGCGGGGCTGACGGCTTGTCACCGGCGAGTCGGTACACGCGGTCGATGTCCTCGACGGGCACCCCGAGTCGGGCGGCGATGTCGTCCAGATCCACGCCGACGACCCTACCGCTCGGCGGGCAGCTCAGGAGCCCGCCGGAACTCCGGCGTCGAGCTGCCCGACCATCGGGGCGAGGAGGTCGTTGAGCTCCCGGGCCAGCACCGCCACAGCCCGGCGTGCCGCTGCGGCGACGTCGTCGTCCGGACCTCCGGGCGCCGGCGGCAGATCGTCGAGCGGGACCGGCGCCTCCACCTGAAGCAGCGCGCGCAGGTACGGGCGGCGCGTCTGGTCCTGCTCGGTGGGGGTCGTGAACTGGCCGAACAGTTGGGGCCAGTTCTGCCAACCACGGTCGCGCTGCCACTGCTTGGTCCAGGTCAGCTCGGCCGGCCAACGCGACGCCACGGTCACCGCGCAGACCAGGCTGCCGTCCCACGGGCTGCGCGCGCAGGTCGCCGAGATGATCCGCCGGTGCCAGCGGACGAAGCCCGGCGACAGCTCGGTGGCCAGCCGCCAGGAGGTCACCGCGAACGCGACGGGCGCGAAGTCACCCCAGGTGTCGGCGAACTCGTCGATGCGACGAAGCACCTCGGCCTCGTACCGGCCGCGACCGTGGACGCCGTGCTCGCGGTCGAACTGCTCGTCCAGCCAGAAGGCCCGCGGATCCGGCATCCTCAACCCCCGTATGTCAGACGTCCGTGGACACCCGGCACGCCATGCCCACTGTCGATCCTCTACCCGAGCCTAACCTCTGCGGGAGGACGTCGGAGCGTATCGGCGGTGCTCGTGGGGTTGACAACGCACCGGCTCCAGAGTGGACGATGCACCGTGCGAATTCTTGTGGTGGGTGGCAGCGGCCTGATCGGCGCGCACGTCGTGGATGTCCTCCGGGAGCGGGGTCACGCCGCGACGACGGTGGCGCGTACCGCCCAGCCGGGCGTCGACCACCTGCTCGATGTCGGGTCCGCCTCGGTCGACGACCTGCGGTCGGTGCTCGCCGGTCACGACGGTGTCGTGTACGCCACCCGCACCGACGAGCAGCGGGCGCTACCCAAGCCGATCTATCCCGAGTTCCGTCGTGACAACGTCGACCCGGTCGTACGCCTGTTCACCGCCGCCCGTCTCGAAGGTCTCACCCGGGGCGTCGTGATGGGCTCGTACTACACCTACTTCGACCGGCTCCACCCGCAGTGGCGCCTCGCCGAACGGCACACGTACATCCGGTGTCGCCTGGAGCAGGCCCGGGAGGGCCGGGCCGCCGCCGGTGACGGCCTGCCGGTCGCCGTCCTCGAACTGCCCTTCGTCTTCGGTCGGGCCGGCGACCGGCTGCCCAACTGGGCCGGGCCGCTGGACCGGTGGGCCCGCTCGCGTACCCCGCTGGTCGCCCCGACCGGCGGAAGCGCCGCGACCTCCGCCCACAGCGTGGCGGTCGTCGCGGTCGACGCCCTGGAGCAGGCCAGCGGCGCGGACCTTCCGGTCGCCGACGAGAACCTCAGCTGGCACGACATGCTCGCGCGCATCGCCGCGGCGGTTGGCCGGCCCCGCCGGGTCCGCCGCCTGCCGGCCGGGGTGGCACGGGCCGCGCTGCGACTCGGCGGAGCGGCCCAGGCGGCCGGCGGCAAGGAGTCCGGCATGAACCCCAGCCACCTCGCCAATCTGCTGCTCGCCGACCTGTTCGTCGAACCGGCGACCGGCCGTCCGCTGGGCCCGGCCCTGGCCGAGACCTTCCCCGCCGGCGACGCCTGACCCCCCGGGGCGGGGGTCGTCAGGTGGCGGGGGCCTGCCGCACCGCGAGGTCCACGAACTCGTGCACCAGCGGTGACCGGTTGCCCTCGGCCCACGCCAGGCACACCTGGTTGTGGCCAAGGTCGACGACGGGCACGTGGATGACGTCCGGTCGCGTGTAGAACGTCGCCGTCGACAGCGGCAGGATCACCATCCCCGCGTACGCGGCGACGTGCTCCAGCTTCTCCTCGACGGAGTTCAGCTCGGGCCGCGGGCGCAGTTCGTGCTCGAAGGCCCGGATCTGACGCGACAGGACCGGTTGAGCGATGTGCAGCCGCGCGGCGGCCCGGCCGAAGTGCAGCTCCTCCGCGACCGCCACGAAGTAGCGCAGCTTCCGCAGATCGACGTCCACCCTGCCCCCGTCCGGTTGCCGCGCCGGGCGGTTCCACGATACCCGCCGGGTATGACTGGGGTGATGCTCAACGGGCATCACAGGAGGTGAAAGAGGTCTTGGACGGGGGCGTTCCCGGCGGAGCACGGTGGTAACCGTCTGCACCAGACGATCCGGAAGGACACGATCATGACCCTCATCGACCAGCGCGTCGTCGTACTCGGCGGAACCTCGGGAATCGGCCTCGCCACCGCCGCCCGGGCCGCCCGCGAGGGCGCCCAGGTCGTGGTCGCCTCCCGCAACCAGCGCAGCGTGGACCGCGCCCTGACCACCCTGCCGACCACCGCCCAGGGGTACGTCGCCAACCTCACCGACCCCGACGCCGTGTCCCGGCTGTTCCACGATCTCGGCTCGTTCGACCACCTCGTCTACACCGCCGGTGAACCCCTCGCGCTGATGTCCGTCGACGCCCTCGACTGCAGGCGACCTACGCCACCGGCACGGTGGTGACCGTGGACGGCGGCACCTTGATCGCCTGAGCCCGCCGCGGCTGTCAGCGGAGCTGTTCGGCCAGGCCGACGACGATGCCCTCGGGGCCGCGGACGTAGCAGAGCCGGAAGATGTCCTCGTACCTCTGCACCTCGCCGACGAGTTCGGCGCCGCGGCCCCGCAGCCGGGTGATCACATCATCGATGTCGTCGACGGCGAACATGATGCGCCGAATGCCCAACGTGTTCGCCGGCGCGTCCTTCGGTTCCGTGCGGATCGCCGCCGGACGGTGGAACATCGCCAGCTCGACCTTGCCGTGGCCGTCCGGGGTCCGCAGCATCGCCACCTCCTGCCGCACGTCGTCGATCCCGATGACCCGCTCCACCCACCGCCCCTCGACCGGCCCTCGCCCCTCCACCTCCATGCCGAGTTCGACGAAGAACGCGATGACCGCGTCAAGATCCTCGACAACGATGAGGACGTTGTCCATCCGCTGGATCGCCATGCTGGGTCTCCCTGCTCACGGGTACGAGTTGCGTCCGGCCACGGATGCCTGTGCGACGGGATGCACGTACTCGATCTGACAATGCGAACACTGCTGACCGGTGAACGTCGCCGACACCACGATCACCAAGCCATCGCCTCGGCCCAGTGACCTGCGCACATCTCTACCCTGCCTGCGGCCAAGCAAGGTGTGGAACAGGATTTCCGCCGCCGCCGCAGTGCCGTACGTCGACAGGCCCGCACACAGAAACCCGCGCCCCATCTTCGGCGCGAAGGGGTTTCTGCCGACCAGGATCACGGCCAGGTCCCGGGTGGGTACGCCGGTCACCCGGCGCAGATCGTAGTCGTCCACGCGGAACTCGGTGCCGACGGCGATCGCGCCGTTGGCCGCGTCGATGCGCACGTCGCTACCGGCGTACATCTCATTGAACCCCCGCAGGAAGTCCGCAGCGCACGAGTTGAACAACGGACCACCGAGGACAACCAGATCGCCGTGCAGAGTGTGGGCGACGCGTTCGCTCATATGGATCGACAGCGGCTTCTGCCGGTAGTAACGCCCCAGCGCCTTCGCCACCCAGGCGATCGCCATGACCTCACCGTAGTTGGTTTTGTATGACCGCGCGGTTCCCCCCGGGCTCTTCGAAAACCCTGACGTCGACACGACGACGTCCACAGCGCCACTGCGCGAGAAGGACAGGAAACGTCGTGCGTGCGTGACCGAACTGACCAGGTGGCGGGCGGCGATAAGGACCGGCACGGTCCCCAGGGCGCCAAAGAGGTTCAGCAGGTCACCGAGCGACATCCCCGACCTCCGGACCGCAAAACGGGTAGCTGCGTCGTCGCCATATCGTAGTTGGGGTGAGCGACACAGACGCAGGCCGAAGCGACCGCTCGGGCCACGTGCTGCACCTGCTCGGCACTGGCGGCTGGATGCCCAGCGGTCAGCGGGAAACATCCTGCTTCATGATCCGGCGTGGGACCACCGTGCTGATTCTCGACGCCGGCACCGGGATCAGGAGGCTCGCGACCCAGCCGTCACTGCTGGAGGGTGTCGAGCGCATCGACATCGCCCTCAGCCACTTCCACCTGGACCACCTGGTCGGCCTGAGCTACCTCGACGCGATCGGCACCGGCATCGAGAAAGTCGTCTGGGGCCCCGGGCGCGCGGCGTACGGGGTTTCGACCATCGACATCCTGAACCGCATCCTCGCCCCGCCGTTCTCCTCAGCCGCCCGGCAGGAGTTGTTCACCGCCGTAAAGGACATCGACATGGCTGGCGAACAGATCGGCCCGCACCCGGTCACCGTGCGGGTACAGGATCGGCACACCCACCCCTCCGTCTCCTTCCGCTACGCGGACCTCGTCGCCTACTGCACCGACACCGCGTTCGACGCGGACAATGGCGGGCTCGCGCGAGGCGTCCGGTTGCTGCTGCACGAAGCGTGGCTGACCGGCCCCACCGGCTCGGCGTCGCACTCGACAGCGAGCGAGGCGGCGCGCGTCGCGCTGATGGCCGAGGCGCAGGCGCTCATCCTGGTGCACCTCGACCCTCGCGCCGAGCACGACCTGCTGCTGGCCGAATCCCGAAGCCTCTTCACCGCAACTGATCTGGGCCGCGACGGGCTCGCCATCCCGCTCGGCGCGTCGTGAGGTGCGGTCGTGATCGACTGCTCCGCGATGATGCCAGCCCTTGGCCGAGCTGGGGTCGTGCGGATGACCAGTCCCGGTCCCACTCGGTCGAGGCGCTGAGCGCATACGGGATCGTGTCGACCAACTCCTGCGGTGCCTCTATCTGCCACGCACGTACACAGCAGCCGCAGCCGGTCTGCACGATCGAGGCTGGCCTTGGCCGTCTGTGCGCTTTCGGTTCAGGGGTATCGCGGTGCGTCGCGTCGACGCTCATAGTCGCTGACCGTCGGGACGACGGGCAGCACGAGCAGCAGGACCAGGTACACCACGGCGAGTAGTCCACCGGTGACCAGGGTCAACAGCAGCACGACGGTGCGTACCCAGTCGACGCGGAACTCCCCGTATGCCGCGACGCCGAGGCAGATGCCGCCGAACCAACTACCCTCCTTGATCCGGCACCAGAATCGGCCACGCGAACTCCCCTCGGCGGACGGCGGCACGGGGCGTGCCGGGCTCACCGGCCCCAACTCAGCCAGGATCGCTGCCATCTGAGCACCGGTCACCGAGTCATCGACCGAGCCTGTGCTGGTGCTCAACCGATCGCCGATCGCCGATTCGAGGTCTCGGACGATCTCGTCAGCGCCCGGGTCGATGCGCAGCGCACGTCGCGCATCGTCCAGGTACTGTCGCAGGGCGTCGCGCGCTTCACGAGTGGCCGGGAAGGCCGCGACATGCCCGGTGAGGCGGATGGATACCGGCTCGTTCATGGATCATCGTCCAATCGTGTTGATCATGAGAGTCAGCTCGTTCCAGTGGATGCGGAACGCGGCGAGCTGCCCTCTGCCGGCATCCGTGAGGGAGAAGTACTTCCGGGGCGGCCCCGACGGCGACTCACGCCACTCGTGGTGCACGAGCCCGTCCCGCCGGAGCTTGCTCAGCAGCGGATACAACGTGCCCTCCTGGGCCGGGAAGCCAGCTGCCTGTAGAGCGGCGAGGATCTCGGCTGCATACCGCTGCTGGGATTCGACGGCAGCCAGTACGAGTGGTTCGAGCAGGCCGCGCCGCAACGCTACGAGCTTCGGATCGGTCTGCATACGACTACCTTTACACAGCAAGGTACCTGTCCGCAATGCCAGCGCGCCTGCCCGGCCTGGTTGGCCGTTCAGTCCCGAACGCGTAGACATAGTCCCCACGAGCGCCTGACGTGCTGCTGTACTGCTGGCCGTCAGACGAGGCGTTGGATGCGTACCTTCGGGCGCTCGTTCCTGAGGTGGCCATGCTTGTGCTGGCGGACCTGCTCGTCCCAGACCTCCTGGTCATAATCCGGGTCTGGCGGGATCCACCGGTGGGACCCGTCGCTGTAGTGGAACTTCTCGTCGCCCGGCCGCAGGATGCTCATCGGCTCCAGCCGAGGAATCGGTTGTGCAGGTGGCCGGCAGGAACGTGGGCAAGGTCTTGAGCGCAAGGCCAGTCGGTGCCGCAGCCGCCACACATCCAGGCTGGCGTGACCGGGAGGTGGGTCGTCATCTCGCTGCCGACGCGACCAGGACCTCCACCCTGACCAGTAGCTCCCAGCAGAACGGCGCCGTACAGTCCGCGGACTCCCACGCGCACTCCAGCCCATGGCCGTACACCCAGGCATACGCGGGGTCGTGAGAGTCATGGACAGACACGACCCGGATGTCGTGGTAAGTGTGGCCGAGCTGCCCGGGCCGGATCTGCCACTCGCCGGGTCGGATGGACACTCGGGTGCCCTGGGCGGGCATCGCCCGGGCGGTCACCGGGTCGACCCGTCGTAGAGGTGCTCGGCGGCCCGCCGGTGAGCCTGCGCGACCAGCCGATCCTTGGCGGCCGCCTGTTCGCGGGCCTGGATTGGCGGGTTGGCCTCCAACAGCCACAACCTGAGGAAAATGTGCACAGTGCCGCCTCCGCCGGTCCGGGGGCGCGACGGTCCTCGCGATAGCGCTGCGGTCGATCCGCGCCCGGTTCAGTGACCAGGACGTTACGTACGCACACGGACCGCAATGGGGACGGTCTGTCCCCCTGAGACAACTACCCCTCCACGCCGATGGCAAGCGCGAGCTCGCGCGCGTCCTCGCCCACCGTCCCCGACCGGGACGACAACTCCAGCGCGGCCGTCCGTGAGTAGGGGTTGTGCCGGACGGTGTCCACGCTCTCCCGCAACGCCCGACCGAGCAGGTGCACAGCGGCGACTTCCTCACGACGCAGCAGGTGCGCCCGAGCGGCGTCGATCAAGTGCCCAGCACGTCGGGTACGCGACGGTATCGCGCCGTAGTTCGTCGAGTCAGCGCGGCGCACTGCCTCCCCGGCATGGCACAGATCCGTCTCCAACGTCACCGCGTACCCGGCGCAGGCCGCCGTGCCGAACATCAGCCACGGGTGGGCATAGTGAGCGCCCAGCCGGTCAGCCGCAGCGTCAGCGGCGTCCCAGGCCCGCCACGCCTGCCCGTCCCGACCCGCTTTCGCGTGGCCAAGCGCGCGACCCAGTTGAAGCTGCGCCCACCGGGCGTACTGCTCTACACCCGCTTCCTTGTCGACGAGCTGTTCGGCGTCGGCGAGCACGAGATCGGCCGCGTCGACCTGGTTCGCTGACCGGTAGACGTGCGCGTAGTACCACGCCGCGGCTGCGATCGCGTCTGGGTCATCGGCCTCCTGCGCGGCGTTCATGGCCCGGTCGGCCGCCAACCACACAAGCTCCGGGTATGGCTGGTAGGCGACGTACAGCTGCGCCAAGTGGTAAACGCGTGCCAGCTCGGCCAGCGCAACCCGCCTATCCGCGCCGTCGAGCCGCCGCGTTGAGCGTCGGGCGTCGTCGAGAAGTCCTGGTAGTACTGCGGCCACGGCGGTTCGTTCGGCGCTGGATCGGTGCCACAGCGACCACGCCTGGTCAACGAGTCCGCGCAACACGGCGACGGGTATCGGGTCGCCGGCCGGCACGGTGGAGCGTTGCATCGCCGCAGCGACGCTGTCGACGGCAGGGTGCCCAGCGCGCGTCACGGATGCGACCGGCAGAGACTGGTCGCCGGTCAGCTCAGCCAGGTCGGTGATGTCGAGGACCTCCGCCAAGCGCAGTAGCATCGGCAGCCGCGGCGTGAGTAAGCGCCCAGTTTCGAGGGCTTTGACCCAGTCGGCGCTGCGGCCGACGAGTCCGCCGAGGACGGCGCGGGTCTTCCCGACGTGTTCACGATGCGCGCGAAGGCGGGCGCCAAAGGTACTCGGCTCAGTCATAGCCATGGCCTTCCCCAGGTAGCGGTCTGGGCGGCGGCCCGCCGACCGCTACAACCGGCGGGCCTGCTATCACCGACGGTACCGCGATGAGTTACCCGAGTTGCGAACGCCGCGTGCGGAATCTGGAGCCGGCGGCCGGTGGGCAAGCACCGGCCGCCTTCCTGCGGCACATAACTCACCGTCGACCGGCAGATCCAATCCGGCGCGGGCGGGATGGTCGAGGCGTGCCCACTGAGGAACCGCGTGACCACCTGTCGCACATCACTTGTCGGACCACCGACGCGGCTGTCAACGCTGGCTGAGTTTTTCAGGCGGAGCCGACAGACTCACCATGCTGGGACGCCACTGCCTCCCCACCTATCGTCGCCGCTGTGCAATCTCCGCAGTGGGGTCCGGGTAGGGCATGACCCCGACCCGCCCCCTCCGTCCGTGCCAGTGGAGACTCGCGCGAGTCAGGCGAGCGGCTCGGGAAGGGGCACCTCTCCCCTGATCGCCTGTGCACTCAACGCGATGCGTTCAGGGTGGAGTTTGCCCTCGTTCAGCGGATGGCCAGGCGCGTTGACACAGGTCTGGCCTGACTGAGCACTACAGACCGGGCACTGAAGAAAATAGCCGCTGGACGGCACCAGCTCGACGCCCTGAGCCAGGGCCGATTTACCGATCTTGACGATGGCCCGGTACAGGTTGGGGTCCTGGTGCCGGGCAGCCGCGGCGGCCGCTTCCCGCATACCGTTCCAGAACTCCTCGACCGCTTGTGGTTCGTCGACATCAACCCGCATCCGTCGGGCTCCCCGCTGACGAACCGCCTAAACCTGACCACTCTGCACGCCTCGCCGCGTGCTCCTGCAAGGTGATCTCAAGGCGTTCAGCCGAGGGTGGGCCGACCTTCAGCGATCTGTTCTTCCACCGGCTGCCCCGACCAGGCTAGCCATGGCTCCGCGCCGGACTTCGGCATTAGACGCACCGGTTCAGGAAGCGTCGATGCGAGCAAACGCGTCCTGCTCATGGCCTGGCTTAACCTGCCGAACACCCCTACTGCCGTCCGACGAACCGAACGCGCCGTCCCATCGGGGCCGCGACGGGCACGACCGCGGACTGTCACACGAGCATACTGATCATGTGGACGAGAACGCCGAGTTGGCGATCGAGGCAGTACGACGCTACGCCGCCGCTCTGGAGCGCATACGGTCGCACTTGCTCGACGCGTACCCGGCTCTTGATTGTGTCTCGGACCTGATGGTGGCAGTGAGGCATACGCGGACGCTGCCTCGCGAGGGCAAGTCGAGTACAGGTATCGAGTACTCGGTTCACGGCGCTGGCTGCCGAATGACCGATCAGCAAGGCCGGGCGGTCGACGTTGACCTGGTCGACGGTATCGAGGCATTCGACGCCTGGCGAATCAAATGGTTCCTCGACGAACAGTCGGACGCCTGCCCCACGGTCGAGGAGCTGCGCGTGGCGTGCTCCTACCTCTCGAGCCTGAACGAACTGCGGGAGGTGCGGGCCGGCCACTGGTACGCCCTGCCGGGACGCTGACACGGCGACCGCACTGCACTGCACTGCACTGCATGGGAACCTGCCAACGCCGTACAACGCGATGAAAATCTGGAACGGACGCGCGATGTGAGCCCTACTCGGCGTTGCTAACGTCGTGGCGACGTCTGGAGGGGCGAACGGGGAGGACGACGCGCTGGCCAGCAGCGGAAGTACAGCCACCTTGGCGAACCGGCGTGCTCGCGCGCCGATCGTCGTGATCGGCAGCGTCGTGGCGTTGGCCGCCCTCATCGCGCCGGGGTACCGGCTGGGTACCGACCCGCGGATCGAGCACGGAGAGGTCGTCATCCTCGTGGCGCTGGCTCCGGGAGTCCTTCTGGTGCTGTCCTGGCTCATCCGCCTGACGCAGTGGTGGGGTGCCGCTCGTGCTCCCGCGAGGCACGTCATGGTGACCGCGCATCTGGCGCAGTCGGGAAGCGCGGGGCGGGCCACCGCTGCGGCGCACGCCGTAAGCGCCGCCGGCGGGATCGACACCAGCCCCAAGGGATACGCCGTGTGGTTGACGGTGAGCGGCCGGACCGGCGGTGTCCTGCACCAACGCGTCGTCTGGGAACCGTGGTTGCGCGAGCTGACCAGGTCGCGTCAGGCCACGGTCCGGCACGGGTCCGGCGTCAGCGTGGTCGACGTGGCCGGGTACGGGCGGCTCTGGCCGGCGAGTCTCACGCTGCGCCGTCGTCCCTACGGGGTCAGACTCATTCCGTTCCGCAAGGCCTGGGGGCTGCCGAAAGAGAACAGCCTCTCGCACGGCCGGCTGGCCTACCTTTTTCTCCTGCTCCTCATGCCCTGTGTGGCCGGCGCCGTCACCCAGGGTGTGTGGGCGCTGCTCGGGTGGTGGGTGGCGTACGTCGTCGCCTCGATAGCCGCCACCGGAGCCTGGTTCGGCATCATCCCGCCCGGCGTGTTTTCGAAAGCAGCCCGTCGGGGCCGCGCCCCGACGACGTCGTGACCACGGACGCGATCGCCGTTCCGGTGCTACAGGCGGCTGGCCTCACTCGCCTCCGCCGCCTCCGCCGTCGTCGCTCCCGCCGGCACTGCCACCGTCACTCCTGTGACCGTGCCCGGCAACCCACCATCCGTCGGCGTAAGGGCTGACCCCCGACCCTTCCAATCGCTTGACCCGCGTTCTGCGCACCACCACTATTCCGAGCACGGTAGCGACCAGAGCGCCCAGCACGAACAGAACCTCGAACATACGGTCAGAGTACGGTGGCGAATCGAACCCAACGGTTCGGGCAGCGGTGACGAGGCTGCGGCCGGCGATCCCGAATCCTCCACCCAAGGCGACCTCGGCCACGATTTCGCCGGTGTACATCATGGATTCGGGGCACTTTGCTACGCCGTCGGTGAGGGCCAGGCCGCCGAGGACGTTTGGAAGCCCTCGACGGCCTGGACACGCATGATCATGGTTCAGCGACCCTCGGAACGGTCGTCATTGCAGGTCAGCGACCCCGCGACCGTTACTTGGCGTTGAAGTAGTTGGCCTCCGGGTGGTGGACCACGATCGCGTCGGTGGCCTGCTCGGGCATGAGCTGGAACTCCTCGGACAGTTCGACCCCGATCCGGTCCGCGCCGAGCAGATCCATGATCTTCGCCCGGTCCTCCAGGTCGGGGCAGGCCGGGTAGCCGAACGCGTACCGGCAGCCCCGGTAGTCGTTGTGCAGGATGCCGGCCAGGTCCGCCGGATCGTCGTGCCCGAGCGGGCGACCGTCGGGCAGGGTCATCTCGGCGCGGATGCGCTGGTGCCAGTATTCGGCGAGGGCTTCGGTGAGCTGCACGGAGAGCCCGTGCACCTCCAGGTAGTCGCGGTACTCGTTGCGGGCGAACAGCTTCGCCGCGTACTCGCTGACCGGCTGACCGACGGTGACCAGTTGCAACGCGACCACATCGAGCTGGTCGCCCTGGGGCTTGAAGAAGTCCGCCAGGCAGAGCCGCCGCTCCTGCCGCTGCCGGGGGAACGAGAACCGGGCGCGCTCCGCGTGCCCGTTCTCGTCGAGCACCACCAGGTCATTGCCTTCGGAGTACGCGGGGAAGTAGCCGTACACCACGGCTGCCTCAAGGACCTGGTCGGCGATCAGCCGGTCCAGCCAGTACCGCAGGCGCGGCCGGCCCTCGGTCTCGACCAGTTCCTCGTAGGAGGGTCCGTTGCCGCCCCGGGCACCCCGCAGGCCCCACTGCCCGGAGAAGGTGGCCCGCTCGTCGAGCAGCGCCGCGTAGTCGGCCATCGGCACGCCCTTGACCACCCGGGTGCCGAAGAACGGCGGGGTGGGCACCGCCACGTCCGTGGCCACGTCGGAGCGGACCGAGGAGTCGTGCAACTCCGGCAGCGAGGTGGTGACCAGCGAGCGCTGCCGTTCCCGACGCGCCCGCCGGGCCGCGAGAGCCGCTTCCCGCTCCGGGTCGATCACCGGGGCACCGCCACGCTTGGCGGTCATCACCCGGTCCATCAGGGACAGACCCTCGAAGGCGTCGCGCGCGTAGTGCACCTGCCCGGGGAACGTCGAGCGCAGGTCGTCCTCGACGTACGCGCGGGTCAACGCCGCCCCACCCAGCAGGACGGGCCACCGCTCCGCCACCCCACGGGTGGCCATCTCGGCCAGGTTCTCCTTCATGATGACCGTGCTCTTCACCAGCAGCCCGGACATACCGATCGCGTCGGCGCGGTGCTGCTCGGCGGCGTCCAGGATGGCGCTGATCGGCTGCTTGATGCCGATGTTCACCACCTCGTAGCCGTTGTTGGACAGGATGATGTCGACCAGGTTCTTGCCGATGTCGTGCACATCGCCGCGCACGGTGGCGAGCACGATGCGGCCCTTGCCGCCGTCCTCCGCGGTCTCCATGTGCGGTTCCAGGTAGGCCACCGCGCTCTTCATCACCTCGGCGGACTGGAGCACGAACGGCAACTGCATCTGGCCGGAGCCGAACAGCTCACCGACCACCTTCATGCCGTCCAGCAGGATGTCGTTGATGATCGACAACGGGGACCGGCCGCCGGCCATCGCCTCGTCCAGGTCGGCCTCCAGGCCGTTGCGCTCACCGTCGATGATCCGCCGCTTGAGCCGCTCGTCCAGCGGCAGCGCCGCCAACTCCTGGGCCCGGCTGGCCCGGGCACTGGTCACGTCGACGCCCTCGAACAGCTCCAGGAAACGCTGCACCGGGTCGTACCCCTCGCGGCGCCGGTCGTACACCAGGTCCAGGGCGACCTCGCGCTGCTCGTCGGGGATCTTCGACATCGGCAGGATCTTGCTGGCGTGCACGATCGCCGACGTCAGGCCGGCCTGCACGCACTCGTGCAGGAACACGGAGTTGAGCACCTGCCGGGCCGCCGGGTTGAGCCCGAAGGAGATGTTCGAGATGCCCAGGGTGAAGTTGACACCCGGGTAGCGGCGGGCGATCTCCCGGATCGCCTCGATCGTCTCGACGCCGTCGCGGCGGGTCTCCTCCTGCCCGGTGGCGATCGGGAAGGTCAACGCGTCGATCAGGATGTCGGCGCGGTCCATGCCCCACCGGCCGGTCAGGTCGTCGATCAGCCGCGCCGCGACCCGGACCTTCCACTCCTGGGTACGGGCCTGCCCCTCCTCGTCGATGAGCAGCGCCACCACCGCCGCGCCGTGCTCACGGACAACGGGCATCACCCGCGCGTAGCGGGATTCGGGGCCGTCGCCGTCCTCGAAGTTCACCGAGTTGACCACGCAGCGGCCGCCGAGCATCTCCAACCCGGCCTCCACCACGTTCGGCTCGGTGGAGTCCAGCATGATGGGCAGCGTGGACGCGGTGGCGAACCGGCCGGCCAGCTCGCGCATGTCCTGCGTGCCGTCGCGGCCGACGTAGTCCACGCAGAGGTCGAGCAGGTGCGAGCCGTCGCGCGCCTGACTGCGGGCGATCTCCACGCAGGCCCGCCAGTCGCCGGCGAGCATCGCCTCGCGGAACGCTTTGGAGCCGTTGGCGTTGGTCCGCTCCCCCACCATCAGCACCGACGCGTCCTGGGCGAACGGCACCGGGTGGTAGACCGAGGAGACGCCCGCCTCGTGTCGGGGCTCGCGGGCCGGGGCGACCGTGCCGTGCAGCCGCTCGGCCAGCACCTGGATGTGCTCCGGGGTGGTGCCGCAGCAGCCGCCGATCAGCCCCACGCCGTACTCGGTGATGAACCGCTCCAGGGCCTCGGCCAGTTCCACGGGAGTCAGCGGGAAGTACGCCCCGTCGGCGGTCAGCACCGGCAGGCCGGCGTTCGGCATCACCGACAGCGGGATGCGGGAGTGCTGCGACAGGTAGCGCAGGTGCTCGCTCATCTCGGCCGGGCCGGTCGAGCAGTTGAGCCCGATGAGGTCCACGCCGAGCGGCTCGATCGCGGCGAGGGCCGCGCCGATCTCGCTGCCGACCAGCATCGTGCCGGTGGTCTCCACGGCGACGTGACAGATGATCGGCACCGACTGGCCCAGCTCGGCCATCGCCCGCTTCGACCCGACCACGGCCGCCTTGACCTGGAGCAGGTCCTGGCAGGTCTCGATGATCAGCGCGTCCGCGCCACCGGCGATGAGACCCGCCGCGTTCTCCTGGTAGGCGTCGCGCAGGGTCGAGTAGTCGGCGTGCCCGAGGGTGGGCAGCTTGGTGCCCGGCCCGATCGAGCCGAGCACGAACCGGGGTCGCTGCGGGGTGCTGGCCGCGTCGGCGGCCTCCCGGGCGATCCGGGCGCCCGCCTCGGACAGCTCGCGGATGCGGTGTGGGATGTCGTACTCGGCCAGGTTGGCGAGGTTGGCGCCGAAGGTGTTGGTCTCGACGCAGTCGGCGCCGACGGCCAGGTAGGCGTCGTGCACCCCGCGCACCACGTCCGGGCGTGTGACGTTGAGGATCTCGTTGCACCCCTCCAGCCCGTCGAAGTCGTCGAGCGTGAGGTCCGCAGCCTGCAACATCGTGCCCATCGCGCCGTCGGCGATAAGAATCCGCTCGGCCAGCACATCCATCAATGAAGTCCGCACCCGCTTAGGTTAGTGCGATTCCGCCAGACTCCACGACCATCCTCGAGCGATCCCCTATTGTGTCACGGGGATCACCCTGTCTGGTTCGTTCGGGTATGACCTGCTGCCAGAGCGGCTGACCGGCGCGGCCGACGGGCCGCACCCTTGCCCTGCACGTAGGCTGGCGGACGTGAAGGACAACAGGGACGCCGCCGTGCCACACGGTATGACGACCGGGCGCGGTCCCGGCGTCAGCCGCGACGAGCAGGGTGAGGTGACGGCGTGACCGAGTTCGACGGACTGCCGGTGCTGCGGTCCCCGGTGGCGATCGCCGCGTTCGAGGGCTGGAATGACGCCGCCGACGCGTCCACCGCCGCGGTCGAGCACCTGGAACAGGTCTGGAACGCCCGGCAGATCGCCGAGCTGGATCCGGAGGACTTCTACGACTTCCAGGTCAGCCGGCCCACCATCACCATGGCCGACGGGGAGACCCGGCGGGTGGAGTGGCCGACGACCCGGTTCATGGTGGCCAGTCCGGAGGGCACCGACCGCGACGTGGTGCTGATCCGCGGCATCGAGCCGAGCATGCGGTGGCGGACGTTCTGCGAGCAGGTGTTGGAGATCTGCCACAGCCTGGAGGTGGAACGGGTCGTGCTGCTCGGCGCGCTGCTGGCCGACGTGCCGTACACCCGGCCGCTGCCGATCAGCGGCAGCGCCTCCGACGCGCAGGCCGCCGAGCGCTACCAGCTCACCCCCACCCGGTACGACGGGCCGACCGGCATCGTCGGGGTGCTGCACGACGCCTGCACCCGCGCCGAGGTGGACGCCGTCTCGTTCTGGGTGCACGTGCCGCACTACGCCAACAACCCGCCCTGCCCGAAGGCCACCCTCGCCCTGCTGCACCGGGTCGAGGAGGTCGTCGACCTGCCGGTGCCGATGGCCGACCTCGCCGAGGAGTCCGCCGAGTGGGAGCAGCGCGTCCGCAGCGCCGCCGAGCAGGACGCGGAGTTGGGCGAGTACGTCCGCGAGTTGGAAGAACGGGTCGGCGACGAGGGCATCACCCCGTTGACCGGTGACGAGATCGCCCAGGAGTTCGAGAAGTACCTGCGCCGCCGGGGTGGTTCGGCCGGCCCCACCGCCGGCTCCTGGTAGCTGTCTTTTTCGTACGGGCCCTCGGACCTTCTCTGGTTCGAGGGCCCGTTTTCGCGTGTCCGGGGTAGCGCCGCCACACCCTCTAGGGCATCCTAGGAACCTAGATGTGATCAAGGAGGCGGGTGTGCAGATCAACCCCGGGGCCGCCGAGTTCCCGCACCGACAGATCGCCGCGCAGCTCAAAGCCCAGGTCCGTCGCGGCGACTGGGGACCGGGCGAGCGGCTGCCGTCCATCCCGGCCATCGCCGAAATGTTCGGCGTCGCCAAGCAGACCGTGCAACGCGCCGTCGACCAGCTGCGGGTCGAGGGCATCCTGATCACCAAACCCGGCTCCGGTACGTACGTCCGGGGCACCCGCCGCCGCCTCAACCGCCTCTCCCGAGGCCGCTACGGCGGCTTCCGCGGCTACCACACCGACCTCGCCGCCCGATACCGGCAGCAACTCGTCTCCGTCGGGCCCGCCCCCGCCCCCGCCGAGGTGGCCGACGCCTTCGGCGTGTCAGACGGCACCAGCCTGCTCTGCCGCCGGCACCTCGTCCGCACCGACGACTCCCCCGTCGAGGTGGGCGCCTCCTGGTTCCTGCCCCGCGACACCGACGGCACCTCGCTGGAGCGCACCGAGGCGTTCGGCCGGCCCCTCTACCAGGAGGCCGAGGAAGCCACCGGACGGCGGTACGTCTCGGCCACCGACACGATCAGCGCCCGCCAGCCGAGCCGGGAGGAGGCGGAAATCCTTCAGATCCGACCCGACACCCCCGTGCTGCACCTGCTGCACGTCGCCTACGACGCGCACCGCAAGCCCATCGAGGTGGCCCAGGCGACCTGGCCCGGCCCGATGACCACCCTCACCGAGGAGTACAAGATTCCCGCCCCGACACCCGACCCAGAACCCGACCCCGGCCTGGTCCTCGGCTAGCGGCCCAGCCCCGCCGCCCCACCCCACCCAGCCCCAGCCCCAGCCCCAGCCCCAGCCCCAGCGATCTTGCGCTGACTGCTGCGCTTTTGCCCCTTTACGCGACTTTCGCGGCGCTAGAAAGTGCAAGATCCGCAGCGAGACGCGGGGCGCGCGACGTGTAGCTACACGCCCCGATCGAGCGACCGGTCGATCATGGAGTTGTGGTGCCCCGCATAAAGGACGAAGCACCACCTTCCGCCCACCACAACTCCATGATCGGCGCGAGCGACGCACCGCGCGAGCGACGCACGGGAGCGCACGAGCCACCGCACGCGCGCGCGAGCGCGGCGCACGCGCACACGAACGCGGCGCGCGGCTCTGGGCCGGGCGACTACAGGCGGATGCCGAGGAGGGCGTCGACGGTCTTCGCGAAGAGGGCCGGAGCCTCGGGGTCGTCGGTCGCGCCGGCGAGGGCCGCGTCGGCCCAGCGGTCGGCTGCGGCCAGGGCTCCGGGGGTGTCCAAATCGTCGGCCAGGCGTGCGCGTACCTGCGCGAGCAGCTCGGCCCCGGACGGCCCGGCGGGCGCGGCGGCGGCCCGCCGCCAACGGTCCAGGCGCTCCTGCGCGGCGGTGAGCAGGGCGTCGGTCCAGGTGCGGTCGCTGCGGTAGTGCCCGGAGATCAGCGCCAGGCGGATCGCCATCGGGTCGACCTTGTCAGCGCGCAGCCGGGACACGAAGACCAGGTTGCCGCGGGACTTGGACATCTTCTCGCCGTCCAGGCCGATCATCCCGGCGTGCACGTAGTGCTCGGCGAACGGTGCCTGGCCGGTGAGCCGCTCGGCGTGCGCGGCGGAGGCCTCGTGGTGCGGGAAGAGCAGGTCGTTGCCGCCGCCCTGCACGTCGACCCGATCGCCGAGCAGGTTGAGCGCGATCACCGCGCACTCGATGTGCCAGCCGGGGCGGCCCGCGCCCAGCTCACCGCCGGGCCAGGACGGCTCGCCTTCGCGGGCGCCGCGCCACAGCAGCGGGTCCAGGGGGTCACGCTTGCCGGGCCGGTCGGGGTCACCGCCGCGCTCCGGGAAGATCTCCAGCATCTGCTCACGGGTCAGGTTCGACTCGTAGCCGAAGCGGGGCGTGGCGGAGATGTCGAAGTAGACGTCGCCGGTGCCGTCGTCGAGCCGGTACGCGGCGCCGTCCTTGAGCAGCACCTCGACCTTGTCGGCGATGTCCGGGATCGACTCGACCGCGCCCACGTAGTGCTCCGGCGGGATGATCCGCAGGGCCTCCATGTCCTCGCGGAACAGCGCCGTCTCGCGCATCGCCAGGACCACCCAGTCCTCGCCGTCGCGGGCGGCCCGCTCCAGCAGCGGGTCGTCGATGTCGGTGACGTTCTGCACGTAGCGCACCGGGCGGCCGGCGTCGCGCCACATTCGCTGCACCAGGTCGAACGTGATCATGGTGGCGGCGTGGCCGAGGTGGGTGGCGTCGTACGGGGTGATGCCACAGACGTACATGCTGCCCGCGTCGGCCGGCTCACTCGGGTGGACACCCTGCCGTGCCGAGTCGTACAACGCCAGCGGCTCGCCCTTACCCGGCAGCCGTGGCACCTCGTGTCCCGCCCAAGACTCCATGGGATCAGCCTAGCCAGCCCGGCCCCGACGCCGGAGCGCCCCACGGGTGATCAAGATGACAGCTGGTCACATGGGTGGCCAGGGCATGGCCGGCCAGTCCTCCGGAGGCTGGGGGAAGCGGCCGGTCTCGCGCAGCCGGTCGACCCGGGCGGCGACCTCGCCCACCTCGCTGATCGTGAGGTGGTCGGCCAGCTCCGCGCCGAGCGCCCCGCTGACCTGCCCGGCCAGCGCGTCGAGCATCTCCACGGCGTCGGGGGGCAACTGCTTACCGGCCCAACCCCAGAGCACCGTCCGCAGCTTGTCCTCCACGTGGAAGCTCACCCCGTGGTCCACGCCGTAGATCCGGTCATCGGGCCCGACCAGCACGTGACCGCCCTTGCGGTCGGCGTTGTTGAGCACCGCGTCGAGCACCGCGAGCCGGGCCAGCCGCGGGTCGTCGGCGTGCGCCAGCGTGTACGCGGCCCCGTCGTCGTCGCGGGCCGCGGCGATCGGGATCCAGCGCGGCGGCAACTCCCCGGCCGGCAGGAAGCCGACAAGCGGTTCGGCGTCCTCCGGCTCGTCGATCCACAGTTGGCAGGACCCGGGGCCGAACGGGCCGTCGCGCAGCACGGTGGGTGGCACCAGGTCCCATCCGGTGGCCCGGGAGACCAGGTACGCCGAGACCTCCCGGCCGGCCAGGGTGCCGTCGGGGAAGTCCCAGAGGGGGCGCTCGCCGCGGACCGGCTTGTAGACGCAGCGGGCGGTCACCTCGCCCAGGGTCAGGATGCCGCGCAGCGTCGTGTTCGACGCGTCGACCAGCCGACCCTCCAGGTCGAGCACGCCGTCACGTAGCAGCCGCAGCGCGGCGTCGCCGTCCTGGCGGGGCTGGAGGCCGGACGACGTCACCGGTGATAACCGTTGTGCCGCGGGCAGAGGTGCCCGGCGGGGTCCAACGGTTGGCCGCAGAGCGGGCACGGTGGCCGGCCCGCGTTGACCACTCGCCGGGCCCGCTCGATGAACTGGCGGGTCGCCTGCGGGGTGAGCCGGACCCGGAGCCGATCGAGGTCCTCGTCCGGCTCGTCGTCCTCGTCGTCGTCCTCGTCGTCGTCCTCATCGCCGAGCTCGACCTCGGGCTCCACCTCGCCCGCCGCGATCGCCTCGATCACCACGGTCGCGGTGTCCACGTCGAAGGCCAGCCCGAGGGTCCCGACCCGGAACTCCTCGTCGACCGGAGTGTCCAGCGGCTCGTTGTCGCCGATCACCGACGCCAGCTCGGGCAGGTCCACCCCGAAGCGACGCTGCGCCTCGGTGAGCAGCTCCTCCAGCTTCTCGGCGAGCAGGGACACCTGGACCTTCTCCAGCGCGACGCTGACCAGCCTGCCGCCGCCGCGGGCCTGGAGGAAGAACGTGCGCTCTCCCGGCGGCCCGACAGTCCCGGCGACGAACCGCTCCGGCGGTTCGAAGGCGTGCACCTGGTGGGTCATACCCACGACCCTATCCGGCCCGCCTGAGCATCGCGCACCCCACCGACGCGAATCGCCGCAGCGGCGGCGCGCCCGGTGTAGCGGGGCCACACCCGGGCGTGGCGGCCTCTGTGGCGTTCGCTGGCGCCCCGGTCGGGGTTGCCGTGACGCGCTTCACCGCGCCGCACCCGCCCCGCCGCCGACGGCCGCGTCCGAGTCGGCCACCCGGCTCGTGCGCCGACGTCGCTTGGCTGGCGGCGGCACCAACGCGGCCAGGTCGCCGCCGGTGTCGTTGAGCCGCACCAGAAACGGACGCAGCGGCGTGAACCGGATCGCCGTCACCGACGCCGGGTCGGCCACGATCCGCTGAAAAGCATCCAGGTGTACGCCGAGCGCGTCCGCCACGATGGCCTTGATCACGTCACCGTGGCTGCACGCCAGCCAGACCGCCTCGGGCCCGTGTTCGGCGTTCACCCGGGCGTCCCAGGAGCGCACCGCCGCCACGGCGCGGGCCGCCATCGCCGCCATCGCCTCCCCGTTCGGGAAGATCGCCGCGCTGGGGTGCTGCTGGACGACCGGCCAGAGCGGCTCCTTGGCGAGCTTCTTCAGCGGCTGCCCCTCCCAACTGCCGTAGTCACACTCGATGAGCCCGTCCTCGACCACCGGGGTGGCCTGCGGAAGCGCCAACTCCAGGGTCTGCCGGCAGCGGATGAGAGGGCTGGTCACCACGGCGGCCAGCGGCACCGCCCGCAGCCGCTCGCCGACCGCGGTGGCCTGGGCGCGCCCGGTGTCGTCCAGCTCGACCGGCTGGCGGCCGGCCAGACCGCCGTCCGCGTTCGCGGTCGTCCGGCCGTGTCGCAAGAGCAGAAGGGTCGCCACGGGAACCACCCTATGCCGGGCCGCAGCGGACGGCGGGCGGGCGGGCAGCAGACGGCCCCCGGGTCCGCAGGTGGGCGGGGCCGGGGGCCGTCGACAGTCGGTCAGGTGGCGCTGATCGTGCCGGTCAGCAGCAGAGCCAGGACCAGGGTGCCCAGCGCGACCCGGTACAGCACGAAGACGTACAGGGTGTGGTGGGCGACGTAGCGCAACAACCAGGCGATGGCCGCGTAGCCGACGCCGAAGGCGATGGCGGTGGCCACGATCGTCTGGGCCACGGTGGGCACCGACGTGCCCGGGGCGGACGGTTCGAAGACGTCCCCGAGGCTGAACACGCCGGACATCACCACCGCCGGAATGGCCAGCAGGAACGAGTACCGTGCCGCCGCCTCCCGGGTCAGGTTGAGCAGCAGGCCGGCGGTGAGCGTGCCGCCCGAGCGGGACACCCCGGGGACCAGCGCCATGGCCTGGGCGAAGCCCATCACGATGCCGTCCTTCATCCGGAAGTTCTCCAGGGTGCGGGTCTGCCGCCCCCAGTACTCGGCGAACGCCAACACGAACGCGAACACGATCAGCGTGGTCGCCACCACCCACAGGTTGCGCCCGGCGGTCTTGATCTGGTCCTTGAACAGGAACCCGAACAGCCCGATGGGGATCGAGCCGACGATCACGTACCAGCCCATCCGGTAGTCGAGGCTGGAGCGCACCGACGTGTCCCGGATGCCCACCAGCCAGGTCCGGGTGATGCGCCAGATGTCCTTCGCGAAGTAGATCAGCACGGCGGCTTCCGTGCCGAGCTGGGTGACCGCGGTGAACGACGCGCCGGCGTCGCGGTCGAAGAAGATCGCCGAGGTGATCCGCAGATGCCCCGACGAGCTGACCGGAAGGAACTCGGTCAGTCCCTGGACGACGCCCAGGACGATGGCCTCGATCCAGGTCACTCGCCGACTCCCGAGAGGTCCAGAGCCTCGGCGACGGTACGCAGGGTCTGCACGCCGCTGTCCCGGTCCGCGACGAAGAGGGTCACCGACAGCGTGGTGACGCCGGCTGCGGCGTACTCCCGCATCCGCTCGGCGATGCGCTCCTTCGGGCCCAGCAGCGAGGTGCGGTCGATGAACTCGGTGGGTACGGCGGCGGCGGCGTCGCGCTGCCGCTTGGCGAGGTACAGGTCCTGCACCTCGCGGGCGGCGTCCCCGTAGCCCATCCGGGTGGCGAGCTGGTTGTAGAAGTTCTGCTGGCGGCTGCCCATCCCGCCCACGTAGAGCGCGGCGTACCAGCGGACGAGTTCGGCGCAGGAGGCCACGTCGTCGCCGATCACCACGGGCACCGACGGCACCACGTCGAACCCGGCCAGCTCCTTGCCGACCTTGGCCCGTCCGGCGCGGACCGAGGCGAGCTGCTCCTCGGCGAACTCCGGGGCGTAGAACACGGCCAGCCAGCCGTCGGCGATCTCGCCGGCCAGCTCCAGGTTCTTCGGGCCGACCGCGGCCAGGTAGATCGGTATGTGCTCGCGGGGTGGGTGGAAGCCCAGGCGCAGGGCCTTGCCCGGGCCGTCCGGCAGCGGCAGCGTGTAGTGCTCGCCGTCGTACGCCACCTCCTTGCGGGCGATGGCCAGCTTGACGATGTCGACGAACTCGCGGGTGCGCGCGAGCGGCTTGGCGAAGCGGACACCGTGCCAGCCCTCGGACACCTGCGGGCCGGAGACGCCCAGGCCGAGCCGGAACCGGCCGCCGGAAAGCGTGTCGATGGTGGCGGCGGTCATCGCGGTGGCCGCCGGCGTACGGGCGGGGATCTGCATCACCGCGGCGCCGACGTCGATCCGTTCGGTCTGCCCGGCCATCCAGGCGAGCATGCTGGGCGAGTCGGAGCCGTACGCCTCCGCCGCCCACACCACCGAATAGCCCAGCCGGTCCGCCTCCTGGGCCAGCGCCAGGTGGTCGGCCGGTGTGCTCCACGCCGTCTGGTATCCGAGACTGAGCCCGAGTCGCACTGGTCCTCCCCCATCTGTGGCACAGGTCGCCCCAGGTTACGCAATGCCGATAACGGACTCGATCACCGGCTCGACCCCTTTGATCCCCCCTCCATCGGGGCAGCTCTGGGCGGCGGAACCGGCAGAACCGGCAGAGATACGGGAGCGAGGATATCCGTAACGGCAGGTTCGAAATAAGGTTCACCCATGCAACAGCGACCGCTCGGCCGAAGCGGGCTGGCGGTTTCCCGGCTCGCGCTCGGCACCATGACCTGGGGCCGGGACACCGACGCCGACGATGCGGCCGCTCAGCTGAAGAGTTATCTGGACGCGGGCGGCAATCTGATCGACACCGCCGACGTGTACGGCGACGGTGACGCCGAGTCGGTGATCGGCTCCCTGCTGGGCTCCCTCGTCCCCCGCGACGAGCTGCTGATCGCCACCAAGGCCGGGTTGCGTCCCGGCAGTGGCCGACGCCGCGACGGCTCCCGGGGGCACCTGCTGCGCACCTTGGACGCGTCGCTGCGCCGGCTCGGCACCGACCACGTCGACCTGTTCCAGGTGCACGGGTACGACCCGGACACCCCCCTTGAGGAGACCCTGGCCGCCCTGGACCACGCGGTGGCCAGTGGCAAGGTCCGCTACGTGGGGGTGTCGAACTTCTCCGGTTGGCAGACCGCGCGGGCCGCCGCCTGGCAGACCGCCTGGCCGGGGCGGGCGCCGGTGGTCGCGTCCCAGGTGGAGTATTCGCTGCTGGAGCGGGGTGTGGAGCGGGAGGTGCTGCCCGCGTGCGACGCCCTCGGCCTCGGCGTGCTGCCCTGGTCGCCGCTGGGCCGTGGCGTGCTGACCGGCAAGTACCGGCACGGCCGCCCGGCCGACTCCCGGGCCGCGTCGCCGCACTTCGAACGGTTCGTCGCCACGTACCTGGAGCCGCGCTGCTCCAGCATCGTGGAGGCGGTGGCGACCGCGGCCGGTGGGCTGGGGGTGTCGCCGCTGGAGGTGGCGTTGGCGTGGATCCGGGACCGGCCCGGCGTGACCGCGCCGATCCTCGGCGCCCGCACGGTGGGGCAGCTGCTCGGCGCACTCCAGGTGGAACGGATCACCCTGCCCGAGGAGATCACCACCGCGCTGGACGACGTCTCCGCGGTGCCGGTCGGCTACCCCGAACGCGACGGCTGACCAGTCCGCCGCGCCACCCCTCGGGCGGCGTCACGGCCTCGGGCGGCGTCACGGCGTCGGGCGGCGTCACGGCGTCGGGCGCTGGCCGGGGAGGTCCTGGATCGCGGTCAGGAAACGCGACTGGTCGTCGCGGAGCGCGGGCTGGGTGAGCCGGATCCACGAGCCGTCGTCGAAGACGACGGTGGAGGCGAGCTGCACGAGCCCGCTCGCGCCCCGCTCGGAGTCGACCCGGGCCACCCGGTCGCGGCCCACACTCCACAGCACCCGCGGTTGCCGCCGGTCGGGCCGGTCGGCGTCCGGGCGGGGACCCATCCGCAGCAGGTGCAGGTGCGTGTCGGTGACCGCCAGCGGGGTGCCGGTGTAACGCTCCAGGAACAGCAGCAGGCTGCCGGCGATGGTGGCGAGGTCGCCGCTGAAGACGTACCGGCGTCGGTACGCGATCTCGGCGAGCTGCTCGGCCAGCGGACGGTACTGGCTCAGCCGGAACAGCGCGCGGAACGCCTCCTGCTCGTCGCTGAGCGGGATCGGCTCCCGCTGGGTGGGTTGCTGCGGCAGACCCCGCTCCGGCGCGGCCAGCTCCGGCACACCGGCGGCGATCGCGCCGGCCTTGCCCGGCAGCAGCAGCACCCCGGCGGCCATCCGCACGGGCGTCAGCACGGCGTCGACCCAGACCACCGGGTTGACGATGTTGAGCAGCCCGAACAGCACCTTCGGGTCGAGCGCCTCGGCCAGTTCCGCGCCGACCTCGTCGGCGAGCTGGCGACCGGCCTGGTGGGTCTGCGACAGGCGGACCGGCCCCAGCCCCACGTAGCGGACGTCCTGCCCGACCAGCAGCGGCGCCACCAGGGCACGCTCCGGTTCGTCGCTGGTGCGGAACTCGTCCCGCAGCTCGCGGGCCTTGTCCCGGGCGGCCCGCGCGCCGCCGAGCACCGCATCGGTGAACCGGCCCAGCCGCCCCCGCTCCCCTGACATCACCCGTCGCCTCCTAGCGGCCCGCCGGCTGGCCCGCCGGCGGCTGCCCGAAGACATTCTGGTCGATCCAGTCCGCGCCGTCCTGCACCGCCTGGTCGATCTGGTCGCCGACCTGGTCGCTGCCGGGAATGGAGAGCCCACTGGTCAACGCGACCGTCCCCCAGGTGACACCGTGCACGACCGAGTTCGGCACGTTCCACGGCAGGTTGGTCGCCCAGTCCCGGGCGATCACCCGGGCACCGTCGGCGAACCCGTGTGCCCGCAGCGCGCGGGCCCGGTCGAGGGCACCCATGTCGAACGGGGAACCGGACTTGCCCAACTTGTAGGTGCCCTTGGTCGGGTCGAGGAACTTGTGGTGCCACTTGTCGAGCTTGCCGGCGGCGCGCCGCTTGTCGGCGTACTTCTTGCCGGTGCGCAACGCCTTCTGCATGTCGACCAGCTTGTCCAGGTGCGCGCGCAGCTTGCGCAGGTACAGCATCACCCGTTGGAGCAGGCGGATGACCTTCTGCAGGTGCACCGCGAGCGGTCGGATGACCTTCAACATGCGGGTGACCACGATCAGGCCCCGGGTGACGGCCACGCCCACGCCGGCCGCCCAGGACGCACCCATGGTGATCGGCGCCATCAGCAACGCCGTCACCAGCGTCACCAGGAGGAAGTTCACGAACTCCACGCAGAGGTCCACGAGCACGTCGTGCACGGTCTGCAGGCCGTCGGCGACACTGCGCAGGTACTCCGCGGTCGCGGCGAACTGCTCCGCCACGTCGAGGAGCTGCTGCTCCACGTCGGCCAACCGCTGGCCGTACGCCACACCGGACGGCGAGCGCCACCCGGCCTGCGCGGACTCCCGGGTCCCGCGGTGGCCCTGCACCAGGTCACGCACCTGCCCGGCCAGCGCGTCCCACTCGGCGGCCTTCGCGCGCAGCACGGCGGGCTCGCCGTCGACCAGGTCGACGAGTTGGATCAGCGGCCACGCCAATGTCCGGCAGACGCTGTCCACGGCGTCCTGCACACCGGAGAGCGCGCTGTCGAGGCCGTTCCACAGCTGGACGGCGCTGCCGGCCGGCCCGCTCATGCGGGCAGCCCCGACTGGATGGCCTTGAACCCGGCGTCGAGCTCCCGTTCGTTGTTTTCGTACGCTTCGGCCGTGTCGGCCAGCGCCTTGGCGACCCGGCCGAACGCGGAGTTCGCGGCGGCGAACAGCTCCTTACCGCCGGTGACCTGCTCGGCGTACTTGTCGCGGAGCATGTCGCTGGCGAACGGCAGGTGACCGAAGGCGCCCGACGGCACATCGCCGGCCGAGACGATCTGAGTCTCCAGCGCGGCGAGCGAGCTGGCAACGTGCTTGGCGGCTGTCTCCAGTCGACGGACCGCCTGCACGTCGACATCGATATCCGGCGGCATGCCGTTCCTCCCCCATGTGTCGAGCGCACCGACGATACGATCTCCCGGCCACCGGCACCACCCGGTCGCACGATCTACGGGGAGGAATCTCATGACGGACCCGTCGTCCGCGTTCGACACGCTCGCCGGGCGCATCGCCGACATCGAGCGCCGGTTCGCGGGCCTCCGCGACGACCTGGCCGAACTGTCCGGCACGGCGGCCGACGAGAGCGGACTGGTCTCGGCGACCGTCGACGCCACCGGCGCGCTGACCGGCCTCACCCTCGCGCCGGCCGCGCTGCGTGCCGGCACGGAGGGGGTCGCCGAGCTGGTGCTCGACGCCTACCGGCGGGCTCGTGAGGTCGCCTCCGCGCACGTCGACGAGCACACCGATGGGTTGGACGTCGCACTCGGCGCAGGGCTCAGCGACCTGTTCGGCGCGCCGGGCGACTTCTCCGCGCTGGGCCGTCTGGAAGAGACCGTGGCCCGGCTCGGGCGGCTGGACGACCGTCTGCCGGGCGCACCGGCGTGACGACGCCGTCGCCGACCTGGCCGCAGATCGTCGCTCGGCTGCGGGACACCGTCGCCCGCTGTGACCGGGACACCGACCTGGAGCTGTCCGCCGGTCCGCGCGGGATCCGGCTGCTGGTGCGCCGCCAGGTGGTGCGGGTGATCTGCCCCGGCCACGACGAGGCACGCCTGGCCGCGCTCGGCTGGCACCGCCCGACCGGCGACGAGGGCTGGTGGTACGAGACACCGCGCACCCCGGAGCAGGTGGAGCGGCTCAGCGTGTTCGTGACCCGTACCGCCGCCGAGGTGTTGACCGACGAGCCCGGCGCGCTCTCCTGCCGGGCGGTATCGCCGGCCGCGCACCCGGCCCCGGCGACGCGACCGACCCCTGCGCGGCCAACGCCGGCCAACGCCAAACCAGCCCAGGCCACGCCGGTCCAGGCCGGACCGGCCCAGGCCACGCCGGCCCAGGCCACGCCGGCCCAGGCCACGCCGGCCCAGGCCACGCCGGCCCAGGCCGGACCGGCCGACGCGACACCGGTCGAGGCCGGGCCGGTCGAGGTGGTGGAGCCGGCGGTGGTGGCGGTACTCGCGGCGGCCGTCGAACGGCGTGACCTGCCCGGCTACCTCGGGGCGCTGGCCGGTGCCACGGTGTGCGTCCCGCTGGCCGCAGAGCCGTCGCCGGAAGCCGACTTCCCGTGGACGGTGGTCGGCGACGCGACCGGCGCACCAATGCTGCCGGTCTTCACCTCGCCCCGGGCGCTCGCCGCTTTCACCGGGGACGGGGTGCCGTTCATCGCGCTGCCCTGCGCCGACCTGTTCGAGGACTGGCCGGACCCGTCCTGGGGGCTGACGGTCGACCCGGGCAACCCCCGCTCGCTCACCCTGGCCGCCCCCGCCCTCGCCGCCCTCCTAACGGCAAACCTCCCCACCCCCTAACCCGCCGCCCAGTCGCCCGCCGCCCAGTCGCCCGCCGCCCACTCGCCCGTCGATCATGGACTTGTGGTGCCTGACTTAATGCGGTAACAGACCATTTGTCCCCCACCACAACTCCATGATCGACGCGGGCTGGGGGTTGGCGAGGGCTGGGGGTTGACAAGGGCTGGGGGTTGACAAGGGCTGGGGGTTGACAAGGGCTGGGGGTTGACAAGGGCTGGGGGTTGACGAGGGCTGGGGGTTGCAGGCGCGGCGAGTGGGGCCGGGGGCGTGACGGGCGTCCGCTTGGGGTGTCGATCTTGCGGTTCCGGTTGCCGTTTGACACTCGATGCCCTTTTTGTTGCGACACGATGTGCAAGATCGGCGCGACGGGGCGCGGGGCGGGCACGGGGCAGCGGGCTGTCGGGGCAGCGTTGTTGGTCACCCTGCAGGGGGTGGCGAACGGCCGGTGGGCTGGGCAGCATGGGTGGCATGGACTACGAGTACGCGCCACTGCGGCTACCGCCGAACGTCGACCGGTTGACCGCAGCGGCGCAGTTGGCGATCCAGGCGGAGTTCTCCGGATGGGAGTTGGCCCGGGTTCGGCTGTTCCGGGACGGCACGCGCCAGGTGGTGCTGCGTCGTCGGCGGATCAACCAGCCGCAGCCGGGCCTGTCGTACTGATGCCGGCGGTGCCGCCCAGGGCCGGAGTCGACCCTGAGCGGCACCCGGCCGAACGCTGGTGCCGGGCAGCAGCGCTGGCACCGAGCCGTAGCGCTGGCGCCGGGCAGTAACGCCGGCACCGCGCCGTAGCGCTGGTGCGAGACAGTAGCGCTGGCGCTGTGCCTGAGCGTCAGCGCCCGGCCTGAGCACTAGGCCGGGCGCTGACGCTGGTGAAGGGCTTAGTGCTGGTGCCCGGCGTGGTCGTGATCGTCGTCGAGCTCCAGGAACGGGTGCTCGTCGAGCCGACCGACCAGCCGGTCGTCGGCCGCCGGCTGGAACGGGCCGACCGCGTCGTCGTCGTCGAACGACTCCAGGTCGACCGGCGTGCCGACCTCGCTGACCATGACCACCCCGTCGAGCGGTTCCAACTCGGGGACGTCCAACGCGCCGAGCGAGCCGTCACCACTCTGCAGCAGCTCCAGCACCGCCTCGCCGACGCCCTCCACCGGTGCCGGCTCGTCGTCCTCCGGGGTGCCCTCGCGGCGGGCCGCCTCGGCCGCCCGCAGCAGCGCGGAGATGCTCGGCACCCGGTAGTCCCGACGCTGACGCACCGAGATCACCCGAGGGTGCGGGTCGCTGGCCTCGGCGCCCTCGCCGCCGCCGAAACGCTCGTCGGCCTCGTCCGGGTCGATGGAGTCGACATCCCAGGGCGTCACCTCGCCGAAGGCGTCGAGCAGCCGCTCGTCGTACGCGAAGGAGGCGTTGTTCAACGCCACGTACGCCTGCCAGACGTCGTCGTCGTCGACGCGGCCCTGCGCGGCGCGCACGGCGGCCAGGTGGTGGCGAGCCGCTTCGATCACCCGCTCGAGAGCGGCGTCCAGCTCACCATGCTGGTCGGTCATGTGGGGCAGTCCCTTCACGTTGGGAGGTTGCGCGCCGGCGTCACGGCCGGACACGACTTAGCAGGTGCGGAGGAACCGGTCGAGAACCCGCACGCCGAACTGTAGTCCGTCCACCGGAACGCGCTCGTCGATGCCATGGAACAACGCCGAGAAGTTCAGGTCGGCGGGCAGCCGGAGCGGGGCGAACCCGAAGCAGCGGATGCCGAGCTGGGAGAACGCCTTGGCGTCGGTGCCCCCGGAGAGCATGTACGGAACGGGCCGCGCCCCCGGGTCCTCGGCGCGCAGGGCCGCCGACATCGCCTCGACCAGGTCACCGTCGAAGGTGGTCTCCAACGCCGGCTGCCGCTGGACGTACTCGATCGCGATGTCCGGGCCGACCAGCTCGCGCAGTTGCCGCTCCAGCAGCTCGGACTGGCCGGGCAGGCTGCGGCAGTCGATGGTGGCGGTGGCCCGGCCGGGGATGACGTTGTCCTTGTAGCCGGCGCTCAACCGGGTCGGGTTGGCGGTGTTGCGGATGGTCGCGCCGATGATGTTGGCGATGGGGCCGAGCTTGGCGATGGCCGTCTCCGGGTCGTCCGGGTCCAGTTCGATGCCGAGCAGGTCGGAGACCTCGGTCAGGAAGGCCCGCACGGTGTCGGTGACCACCACCGGGAAGCGGTGCTGGCCGATCCGGGCGACCGCCTCGGCGAGTGCGGTGACGGCGTTGTCGTCGTGCATCATCGAGCCGTGCCCGGGGCGGCCCTTGGCGTGCAGCCGCAGCCAGTCGATGCCCTTCTCGGCGGTCTCGATGAGGTAGAGCCGCTGACTGTCGTTGACCGAGTAGGAGAAGCCGCCGACCTCACCGATCGCCTCGGTGCAGCCGTCGAAGAGCTCCCGGTGGTTGTCCACCAGGAAGCGCGCGCCGTAGTCGCTTCCGGCCTCCTCGTCGGCGGTGTACGCGAGCACGATGTCGCGCGGGGGTCGGACGCCGGTGCGCTGCCAGTGCCGCACCACGGCGAGCACCATCGCGTCGAAGTCCTTCATGTCGATCGCGCCCCGGCCCCAGAGGTAACCGTCGCGCAGCTCGCCGGAGAACGGGTCCACCGACCACTCGTCGGCGTCGGCGGGCACCACGTCCAGGTGCCCGTGCACCAGCAGCGCGCCGCGGCTCGGGTCGGCGCCCGGGATGCGGGCCACCACGTTCGCCCGGCCGGGCGCGGACTCGTGCAGGACGGACTCCACGCCGACCTCGGCGAGCTTCTCCGCCACGTACTCGGCCGCGCGGCGCTCGCCGACGCTGGTGTCGTTGTCACCGGTGTTGGTGGTGTCAATGCGCAGCAGGTCGCGGCAGAGGTCCACGACCTCTGCGGTGGGGTCGGGTCGGGCGGAGGCGGCATCGCTCGTCATCGCCTCTTCATACCAGCCCGTGCTGGTCGACGGCCCGGCGCGGGTGCACGCATCGACGGGTCGGTTTCGCGGTGGCCGCGTTCGGGTACCGCCGCCGACGACCGTACGTCCCTGCCGGAGCTTCCGCCCGCCAGTCGAGGAGGGCACCATGTCCGCCGTTCCCCTGCCGCCGCTGCCGCCCGCACCCGCGGACGGTTACCGGCCCGCCGGTCGCAGCATCGCCGACATCGTCGACCGGGAGCACCGGCAACTGCTGCAGCTGCTGGAGCAGCTCTCCGGTCCGGACAGCACGCCGCAGGAGGGGCTGGCGGTGCTCACGGCCGCGCTGTCGCGGCATCTGTCCGCCGAGGAGCAGTACCTGCTGCCGGCGGTACGCGCGGCGCTGCCCACGGCCGCCGAGCGGGTGGACGCGGAGATCAACGCCGACGCGGCCCTGCTCAACGCCCTGAAGGGGCTGACCGACGAGGCGCTGACCGCTGTCGCCGAGCGGGTTCGCCGGCATGTCGACGGGGTGGGCGGGCTGGTCGCCGAGCTGCGCGCGGTCGCGACCGAGGAGGAGCTGATCCGGCTCGGCAACCGGTTGGAGATCGCCGAGGAGGCCGCCCCGACCCGACCGCACCCGGGCACGCCGGCCACCCCGCCCTGGAACCGGATCGTGGAGCCGGCGGTCGGGGTGGTGGACAAGGTGCTCGACGCGGTGACGGGGCGGCCGACGTACCTGGCGGACCTGCCGGAGCCACCGCGCGACCGGTGACCGGCCACCGCCGACATTGCATTCATTGTCACCGATCCGCTCGGGCTATTCCGCCAGCAGACACGTAGTCCTACCGTCACAATATGAATCTGGAGCTGCGTCACCTGCGGGTGGTCTGCGCGATCGCGGAGACGGGAAGTGTGACGAAGGCGGCCTCGGCGCTCGGCCTGGCCCAGCCGGCGCTCACCGCCCAGCTTCAACGCATCGAGCGGACGCTGGGCGGCCCGCTGTTCGATCGGGATCGGCGCGGGGCCCGACCCACCGCGCTCGGTGAGCTGGTGCTGGCCCGCGCCCGGGTGCTGCTGCCGGCGATGAAGGGTTTGCAGGACGAGGCCGCCCGGCTGGCCGGGGCGGGCGACGCGCCGCCGTGCTACCGGTTCGGTGGGGTGAACAGCCCGATCCTGGGTCGGCTGGTGCACCGGTTGGCGGCCGAGCAACCACCCGCCCAGATCACCACGTACGCGTCCTGGTCGGTGGACGAGTTGGCGCAGCTGGTGGCCGGCGGTCGGCTGGACTTCGTGCTGGCCGGCGTGTGCGGTGACGCCAGCCCGTCGGCCGGGTTCGGGTTGAGCTGGCAGGAGGTGGCCGTCGACCCGGTGCTGGTGCTGCTGCCGGAGAGCCATCCCCTCGCCTCGCTCGACGAGGTACGACTGGCCGACCTGCGCCACGAACAGTGGGTCGCCGCGCCGGGCGACGGCTGTTTCGCCGACTGCTTCGCCGCCGCCTGCGCCCGCGCCGGCTTCACCCCCCGCAAGGTGTACGAGACCGACATCCGCGGCTGCGTCGACCTGGTGGACGCCGGTGTGGCGGTGGCGCTGTGCCAGGCGACGTTCCGTCCGGTGAGCGGGTTGGTCACCCGTCAACTCGCCGGGACGCCGCTGCGCTGGCGGCTGCTGCTCGGCTGGCATCCGGACTCCCCCGCCGCGCAGGGCGCCGAACTGGTGCTGGAGACGGCCAAGGCGGCGTACGTGGACTCGCTGGCGCCGCACCCGGCGTACCTGGCGTGGCTGCCGCGCAACCCGGGGTTCGGCGTCCGGCAGCCCAGTGGGGTCCGACCGGGCTGAGCAGCCGGTATTCCGGGGCGCTGGCGGTGCGAACCGCCGTGGGCCGGGTATCTGGCGGACATGACCGACCTCTACCCGCCCGCCGACGACCGCGAACTGCTGCGCCAGGCGGCTGCCGCGCACACCGCCGCCACCCGTGCGGTGGAGGCGTTCCTGCGCCGCCTGCCGACGGTGCCCGACCCGGCCGATGTGACCGAGTACGCGAACCTGCTCAGCCGGGAGGACCAGACCCGCGGCGAGCGGGACGCCGCCGCCGACGCGGCCGGCCTGACCATCGGCAGCTTGGAGCCCGACCAGGGTCAGTAGTTGACGGCGGCGGTGCCGTCCCGGGTCGGGACGGCACCGCCGTGCGTGAACGTGGCTCAGCGTTCGACGAGCGGGTCGTGACCCAGGTCGAGCAGGGAGTGCCGCCAGGTGTCGTCGGCGTTGCCGCGCGCCGGCTTGGCGTCCATCAGCTCGCGGATCCGCTCGACCGTCTCCCGCATCACCTCGATGTCCTCCGGGGTGAGGTCCACCTTGCGCTTGTTCAGCACCTTGAGGATCTCCCGGCCGGGCTGGGGCAGGTCGAGGTTCGGGTTCGGGCTGAACGACTCCTCCCCCGAACCCCGGGTCAGCAGCCAGGTCCGCAGCTGCTCCGACGGGACGTTGACCTCGGCGTGGAAGTCCTCCCAGAGCACTTCCACCTCGGGGTCGATCCGCGTTTCGCGTACCATCAGGTCTCCTCTCCGGGCGGCGGCCCGGACGTCTCCGGGTCGTCCTGGTCGGTCTTCGGATGCAGGCCCTCCGCGGGCACCCGGGTGCGGCGGGGATTCGCGGTGGGCGGCGCCAGGATCGGGTCGGGATGGTCGTCCTCGTCCCGGGGTTTCCCGGACTCCGCGGGCTCGTGCGGGTCCTCGTGTTCGTCCCTCCGCGCCGACCCGCTCATCGCGGGTGTGTGGTCGTGGCGGCGGTGTAACCCCGCTCGCCCGCGGTCACGTCGAAGGTGAGCGCACCGTCGCGGACGTCCACCGTGACCTTCTGCCCCGGCGAGATCGCCGACTCCAGCAACATCCGGGACAGGTGGTTGTCCACCTCCCGCTGGATCACCCGGCGCAGCGGGCGGGCGCCGAACTCCGGCTGGTAGCCGTGCTCGGCAAGCCAGTCGATGCCAGCGGTGGTGAACTCCACCTGGAGGTCCTGGGCGTGCATCCGGCGGCGGGTCTCCTCGAGCAGCAGCGCGGTGATGTCGCGCAGTTGCTCGGCCTCCAGGCGGCGGAAGATGATGACCTCGTCGATACGGTTGAGGAACTCCGGGCGGAAGTTCTCCTGGAGGCGGCGCATGAGCCGTTCGCGCAGCTCGTTGCTCTCCTGCTCACTGCCCACGTCGCCGGCGCCGAAGCCGACCGAGCGCTGGGCGCCGGTGATCAGCTCGGAGCCGAGGTTGCTCGTCATGATCAGTACGGTGTTCTTGAAGTTCACCGTGCGACCCTGGCTGTCGGTGAGCCGTCCGTCGTCGAGCACCTGGAGCAGGATGTTGAACACGTCCGGGTGGGCCTTCTCGATTTCGTCGAGCAGCACCACCGCGTACGGGCGGCGACGCACCGCCTCGGTGAGCTGCCCGGCCTCCTCGTAGCCGACGTACCCGGGTGGCGCGCCGACCAGTCGGCTGACGGTGTGCCGCTCCTGGAACTCGCTCATGTCCACCCGGACCATCCGGTCGGCCTCGCCGAACAACGCCTCGGCCAGGGCCCGCGCCAACTCGGTCTTGCCGACGCCGGTCGGCCCGAGGAACAGGAAACTGCCCATCGGCCGTTCCGGGTCGGCCAGCCCGGCCCGGGAGCGCCGGACGGCCTCGGCGACCGCGGTGACCGCGTCGTCCTGACCGACCACCTTCTGGTGCAGGTGACCCTCCAGGCGCAGCAGCCGGTCCCGTTCCTCCTCGGTGAGCTGGCTGACCGGGATGCCGGTGGCCCGGGAGACGACCTCGGCGATCTCCTGCGGGCCCACCTCGGGCACCTGTGAGCCGGACGCGCCGTCCTCGCCGTTCGCGCGACGGATGTTCTCCTCCAACTCGGCGATCCGATCGCGCAGCGCGGAGGCGCGCTCGTACTGCTCGTCGGTGACCGCCTGTTCCTTGTCCCGGCGTACCTCGTCGAGCTCCTGCTCCAGCTCCCGCACGTCGGACGCGGGCGTGCGGGTCCGCAACCGCACCCGGGCGCCGGCCTGGTCGATGAGGTCGATCGCCTTGTCCGGCAGGAACCGGTCGGTGACGTACCGGTCGGACAGTTCGGCGGCGGCGACCAGCGCCTCGTCGGTGAAACGCACCTGGTGGTGGGCCTCGTACCGGTCGCGCAGCCCGCGCAGGATGGCGATGGTGTCGTCGATGCTGGGCTCGGGCACCAGCACCGGCTGGAAGCGTCGGGCCAGGGCGGCGTCCTTCTCGATGCTCTTGCGGTACTCGTCCAGCGTCGTCGCGCCGATCACCCGCAGCTCGCCCCGGGCGAGGGCGGGTTTGAGCATGTTGGACGCGTCCATTCCGCCCTCGCTGCCGGCGCCACCGGCGCCGACCAGGGTGTGGATCTCGTCCATGAAGATGATCAGCTCGTCCCGGTGCGCCCGGATCTCGTCGATCACCTTCTTCAGCCGCTCCTCGAAGTCGCCCCGGTAGCGGGTACCGGCGACCAGACCGGCCAGGTCGAGCTGGACGACCCGCTTGCCGAGCAGGGTCTGCGGTACGTCGCCGTCGCAGATCCGTTCGGCCAGCCCCTCGACGATGGCGGTCTTGCCGACGCCGGCCTCGCCGATCAGCACCGGGTTGTTCTTGGTACGGCGCGACAGGATCTCCACGGCCTGCTCGATTTCGTCGGCCCGTCCGATCACCGGGTCGATCTGGTCGTTGCGGGCCAGGTCGGTGAGGTCCTGCCCGTACTGGTCCAGGGTGGGGGTGCCGCGGTCCGGTTTCGGCCCGGTCATCGGCCCGCGCTCGGCGTTGGCGGCCTGCAACGACTCGGGTTGGATCCGGCCGGCGGCCAGCATCCGCCCGGCCGGCGACTCGGGGTTGAGCGGCAGCGCCATCAGGATGTGCTCCGGGCCGATGTAGTTGGCGCCCATCGCCCGGGACAACTGGTGGGCGTCGAGCAGCGCCCGCTTGGCGGCCGGGGTCAACGACAGGTTGGGCGGCACCTCCCCGCGTGGTGCGCCGTCGCCCTTTCCGCCGAGGGCGTTGAGCAGGGTGTCCGGGTCGGCGCCGGCCCGGCGTACCAGATCACGCAGCGGTTCGCGTTGCAGCGCCGCCCAGAGCAGGTGGTCGGTGTCCAGGTCGCTGCTCTGCCGTTGCGCGGCCCGCCGGGCCGCGTCGGCCAGCATCTCCCGCGCGTCGGCCGTCATCAGTCGGGTGATGTCGACCCGGTGCGGCGGTCGGCGCCCTCCCTCACCCCGGCCGAAGTACCTGGCCAGGAATTCGTCCCACGGGTCGGAGCCGATGTCACCGGGTCCCATCATGTCTGTCCTCCGCAGTAGGGCGCGGCACGGTCGGCAGGGGCTACCCGGCGCGCGGCCCGACAAACGCCGCAGGTGGCGGAGCAGCGGCATTTCGGGAGTGGCGTCGGGCCAGGGCCGGCCGATGGTGGCAGGCTGACTGGATGGATGAGACCCCGCTGCTGATCGTGGATGGCGCCAACGTGGTGGGCTCCCGCCCGAACGGGTGGTGGCGGGACCGGGCCGGGGCCGCGGCCCGGTTGCGGGACTCGCTCGCCCCGGTGGCGACCGTCGGGTTGCCGGCCCGGCTGCCCGCCCCGGTGGAGGTGGTCCTGGTGGTCGAGGGGGCCGCGCGGGACGTGCCCGGCACCGAGGGCGTCCGGGTGGTCTCCGCCGCCGGCTCCGGCGACGACACGGTGGTCGAGCTGGTGGAGGGCGCGCCGCAGCGTCGCCGGCTGGTGGTCACCGCCGACCGGGAGTTGCGCGGGCGGGTCACGGCGCTGGGTGCCGAGGTGTACGGCCCGCGCTGGCTCCGCGACGATCCGACCAGCAACTGAGAAATTCTCGCACCGGGACTCCCACAGATCGGACTCCCGGCACTTCCGCTGCTCTTCCGGACAGGCGGGCAGGAACACCGACAGGGCGGATGTTCTTTCCCGACCGCCGATAGGCTCTAATGGAGATCTCCCCGCCCCCAGGAGGTTCCGCCGTGGCGAGCGTCGCCGAGCTGAAGGCTGCCATCGATGTCGCCCTCCAACAGATCGGGGACGGGCAGACAGCCGTGCAGGCGGCCGGCGAGAAACTGTCCGAGGCACAGCAGACCCTGGCCGGGGCGCTGGAGGGCAGTGGGCACGAGACGGTGGAGGCGGCCCAGGCGTCGCTGACGCAGGCCAGCCAGGAGCTGGAGGAGTGCCTCGCCGCGACACTCGTCGCGGTGGAGCAGGCGCAGCTCTACGTCGCCACCCTGTAGGCCGCCGTGTCCATCATCGAGGATGTCGGCGGGCAGGTCCGCGCCGCCACCGAGGAGTTCCCGCATGCCCTGCTCGGGCAGGCGCTGGAGAAGTTCGGCCTGGCCGCGGAGCGCCTGCGCTGGGTACGACAGGAGTCGGCCAACCCGATGGGAGTGCCCGAGCTCTCCGCCGCCACCGAGCACGCCGAGAGCGCCGGCTACGCGCTGCGGGTGGCGCAGGAACAGTTGTCGGCCTATCTGACGGCGATCGGGCTCGGCGCGGACGGCGCCCCGGCGCCCCGCCCCGACCAACGCGCTCCCCGACACGACACGCCACCGGAGCCCGGCCCCGCCACGGTCGCGCCGGAACCGGCCGAACAGGTGCGCATGCGCCGCTGGTGGGCGGTGCGGGTGACCGAGCTGACCGGCGGGCGCGAGGGCACCGACGACGAACCCGACGAGCGGGTGGACGACTCCCAGGAGTTGCTGCGCCGGGTGGTGGGCGGTGTCCGCTCCGGCGACCGGGACCGGCTCCGCAAGGAGCTGCGCCGGGCCCCGGCCGACGTGGGGCTCGGCCTGGCGGCGCTGGCGCCACCGCTGCTGCGCGAACTCGCCGGTGAACTGCTGGGGCACCCGCCCCGCGCCACCGACCTCGGCCGGCTGCGCGGCGAGTTGGACGGGCGCGTCCGCGACCTGCTGCCCGGGCTGCCGCCGCCGGTGCTGGAGACGCTGCTGACCCGGGTCTGCCGGATGCCACCGCCGCGCGGCTCCGGAGAGCCACCCCACGCCGCCGACTCCGCGGTGACCGCCGGGGTGACGACCGGTCTGCTGCTCGCCCGCCTCGGCCGCGACCTGCCCGGCAGTGGCGGGAGGGAACTGGCGGGTGCCAGCCAACGCCCGGACGGCCCGCCGCCGCGCTCCGGTGGGGTGCCGCCGCGCCCGAGCAGCCCCTGGCGGGACGCGCCGACGCGGCGGAGCTCCGATGGCTGACCGGCGCGGCCAACTGGCCAGCCGGGTCCGGGACACCCTCGCCGAGGCGTTGGGCGCCAGCCGTACCCGCCTGTCCGCCGCCCAGGCCGACCTGATCGCCGGACGGGACCGACTGGCCCGGGTCCAGCGGGCGGCGGCCGTCGTACCGGAGCGGGTGGGCGCCCAACGGGACCGCCGCATCGCCGAGATCGACGCCCGCTACGCCACCCGGATCGCGGAACTGGCCGGACGGGCCGCCGACGCGGCCCGCCAGGAGGCGCCCGGCTGCGCGGGGGCCGACTGGGCGCAATGGACGCCGACGCCGACGCCGACCCGCCGCGCCGAGCCGCCCGGCGCGCTGCGAGTCGGCACGGTCCGGATCGAGGGCGTCGACCCGGTGCCCGCGCTGGTGCCGCTGCTCGACGCCGGGCACGTCCACCTCAGCGGGGACGACCGCGCCGGCTGCGACGCGGTGGTGTCCGCGTTGCTGCTGCGGGCCGTGGGCCGCGCCGACCCGGGGGCGGTACGACTGATCGGGTACGACCCGGACCAGCTCGGCGGTGGCCTGGCCGGGTTCGCCCCGTTGGGCACCGCCGGGCTGCTCACCTTCGTGGGTCCGGGCGGCCTGGGCCCGCTGCTGGACGACCTGGTGGAGCAGATCCGTCGGATCAACGAGACGGTCCTCGCCGGGGAGTACGCCTCGCTGCGCGAACTGGCGGCGGCGACCGGCCGACGACCCGAACCGTGGCGGGTGGCGGTGCTGCTCGGAGGTGAGGAGCTGAACCGGCACGAGCGCGGGCAACTGGACCGGGTGGTACGCGCCGGCGCGGCCTGCGGCGTACACCTGGTGGTGCACGGCGCGTCGGTGCCGGAGGATCCGTCGGTGACGCGGGTGGTCGCCGGGGTGTCCGGCGCGCGGATCGGTGGTTCGGCCGGGTTGCCGGTCCGGCTGGACCCTCCGCCGCCGGCGACGCTGGTCACCGAGACCTGCCGGGACATCGCCGCCCGGGTGAACGCGGGGCCACCGCCGACCCCCTTCACCGACCTGCTGCCGCCACCCGAGCTGATGTGGCGGGAGGGCTCCGCCGACGGGCTGACCGCGCCGATCGGTGAGGGTCCGCACGGCCGGCCGGTGCGGGTGACGCTGGGCGACTATCCACCGCACGCGTTGATCGGTGGGCCGTCCGGCACCGGCAAGACCAACCTGATCTTCGCGTGGATCGGCGCCCTGGCGGCCCGCTACTCCCCCACCGAGCTGGAGTTCTACCTGCTGGATTTCAAGGAGGGGGTCTCCTTCGCGCGGTTCGCGCAGGGCCGACGCGACCCGAGCTGGCTGCCGCACATGCGCCTGGTCGGCATCAACGTCAACACCGACCGGGAGTTCGGACTGGCGTTGCTGCGCTTCCTCACCGAGGAGTTGCGCCGACGCGCCGACGCCGCCAAGAAGCACGAGGTGACGAAGCTGGCCGAGTTGCGGGCGGTCGACCCGACCGGGCACTGGCCACGGATCGTCGCGGTGGTGGACGAGTTCCAGATGTTGCTGGCCGGCCGGGACGTGGTCGCCCGGGAGGCGGCCGACCTGCTGGAGGACCTGGCCCGCCGGGGCCGGTCGCAGGGCATCCACCTGGTCCTCGCCTCGCAGGACGTGCGGGGCATCGAGGCGCTGTGGGGCCGCCCCGCGCTGGTCGCCCAGTTCACCCTGCGCATCGCGTTGCCCAAGGCGCTGCGCATCCTCGCCGAGCGCAACGACGCGGCGCAGTCACTGCCGCGCTGGCACGCGGTGGTCAACGCCGAGTCGGGAATGGTGGAGGGCAACGAGGTCGCCCGCATCCCGTCGGCCAGCGACTGGGAGACGTGGAGCGGGTTGCAGCACCGGCTGTGGCGGATGCGGGCCCCCGACGCCGCGCCCGCCCGGCTCTTCGACGGCGACGCGATCCCCCGGCTGGCGGACGCCCCGGACTTCCGGGCGCTCGCCGTACCTCCGGACGGGGCCGCGCCACGCAACCCGGTGGCCCTGCTCGGCGAGATCATCGACGTGCAGTCCCGCTCGGCGGCGCTGCGGCTGCCGCGCGCCCCGGGCCGCAACCTCGCGGTGCTCGGCACCCGCGTCGACGAGGCGTGCGCGGTGCTGGACGCGGCGGCCCGGTCACTGGCCCGTCAACACCCGCCGGGCACCGCCCGGTTCTCCATCGCCTGCCTCGACCCGGACGCCGACCCGATCGCCCGCGCCCTCTACGACGACCTGGCCGACGACGCCTCCTGGTACGACGAGGAGACCGTCGGCGAGTTGATGGCCGAGACGGCCGACGGGCTCAGCGGCCCACCGAGCCCGCACTACCTGCTGCTGTTCGCGGTCGACGCGGCAGCCGGGGCGCTGGCCGTCCGCGCGGGTCGGCGTACCGGCCTGGAGCAGTTGCGCCGGATCCTGCACGACGGGCCGGAACGGCGGACGCACGTGCTGGCCTGGTGGCGGGGCGTCGCCCGGATGCGGGCCGACCTGGGCGGGCCGGCCGCCCGCACGGACCAGATCGGCGCGTGGGTGGCCCTGGACACGCACGGCGGCGAGCTGGGCGCCTCGCTCTACCCGGGCACCGGCGGCCCGGACTGGTACCCCCGCCCCTGGCGGGGGCTCTTCTTCGACCGGGCGGTCCACCGCACCGGACAGGTGATCATCCCCTATGGATCGGCCCGATGAACGAACCGGTGACCAGCGAGACGTACGCGGCACAGCTGCGGCGGCTGGCCGACCTCACCGCGCGGGTACGCGAGCAGCGCGCCGAGGCGCACACCTGGCACGAGCGGCAGTGCGCCGCCGCCCAGCAGGCCGTCGCCGACGCGGCCGAGCAGCTCCAGAGCGCCGAGGAGGAGTTCGTTGCCGCCCGGGAACAGCAGGAACGGGTCGACGCCGAGGTGGCCCACCTGTGGCAACAGGTCCGCTCGCGCCTCGGTGCCCGCCGCCTCGGCGGCCCACCCGCCCCGGCGACCGGCGTCACGGCCACCGACCCTGTGCCGCTGCTCGCCAAGGCCCGCGACCTGCTCGACCGGGCCGGGCAGCCGGGCGAGCTGCCCGGCTCGGTCAACCCACTGTTGGCGCTCTGCGGGGTGGCCGGCGGGGTGCTGGCGTACGCGCTGGGCGCCGGTGCCCGCGCGCTCGGCGTCGGGTACGGCGGCGACCTGGCGGTCGGACTGCCGGTGCTGGCGCTGGTGGTGACGCTGCTCGGGCCGCTGGTGGGTCTGGTGCCGGCGCGGGTGCTGGCCGACCGCCGGCACGCGGTGCTCGGGCCCCGGCCGATCACCGTGGTCCTCGGCGCCGGTCTGCTGACCACCGCCCTGCTCCTGGCGCTCGGCCGCTGACCCCGCCCGCGCCAGCGGGGCGGCCCGCGCGCTGGCGGGGCGGCCCGAAGCCGGCGGGCACGGCCCGAAGCCGGCGGGCACGGCCCGAAGCCGGCGGGCACGGCCCGCGCGCTGGCCGAGACGGCCCGCGCCGGGGCAATGAGGCCCGCGCCGGGGCGCCGGGGCGTGATCGACTCGGCTTTCAGGAAACCGGGCCTTCCGCGACGTCCGGACCCCGCGACTTTCAGAAACCCGAGTGGATCAGCGCCCGCCCGGCCGGCCGCCCGCCCGGCCAAGCCTGGCCCGGCCAAGCCTGGCCCGGTCAGGCCGGGACCAGGACGGCCTCGCGGAGCAGTCGGCGGGCCAGGGTGACCCGGTCGGCGTCGTCGGGCAGGCCGGGCAGGTCACCGACCCGGGTGACGGCACCGGTGAGCAGCGCGCGGGCGGCCGGCTCGCAGCTCGCGGGCAGGGTGATGGTGCGGTCGAAGAGCCGCAGCGCCACCGTGTCCGCGTCGTGCGGCACGAGCTGCCAGCGCAGACCGGGCCGCAGGGTGACCCAGGAATCGGCGTCCAGGGTGGCCAGAGCCTCGGCCTGGGCGAGCGGTCGGATGGGCGCTGGGCGGGCGGCCGGCCAGGCGCGCTGCCGCAGCCGGGCGGCGACCGCGCCCGGGTCGGCGCGCAGCAGCCAGTCCCGCAACGCCTCCACCGTCTCGGTCAGCTCCGGCTCGATGGCGTCCGGGTCGGCGACGTCGGTGCCGAACGGCAGGCTGGCCCGCAGCCGCTGGTCCTCGGCGGCCAGCGTCAGCAACTCCTCGACCAGGGCGTAGCGGGTGAGTGCGCGGATGCCCACGGTCAGGTGCAGTGAGCTGGCGTCCTGCGCCTGCGCGCTGTGCAGCCACCCCCGAGGCAGGTAGAGGGCGTCACCGGGGGCGAGCACGACGTCGAGCGCGGCCGGGCCCTGGGCGGTGGCGCCGACCTCGTCGGCGCGGCCACCCCACTGCTGCTTCTCCAGCGGGTCGGGCAGCACGGGCGGGTGGATGCGCCAGTGTTTGCGGCCGTCGACCTGGAGCACGAACACGTCGTGGGTGTCGTAGTGGGTGGCGAAGCCTTGGCTGCCGGCCGGCGTCAGATAGGCGTTGATCTGCAACGGCTGGTGGAGCGCGAGACCCAGGTCGCGGGCGAAGTCGACCAGCGGCGGCCAGAGCCGGTGCAGTCCCTGCAATACCAGGGTGGCACCGGACGTGTACTGCTCCAGGACCCGCTCGTCGAGCACCTGGTCGCCGATCTCGGCACCCGCGCCGCCGCCGCCGGTCCAGCGCGCCGCCGCGACCAACTGGCCGTCCTTGGCGACCCGCAGGAACGGGGTACGCAGACCGCGCCGGCTCAGCAACTCGTCGGCGTCGGCGGGGCTGAGCAGGTCGGTGAAGCCGGCCGGGTTGGGCAGTTCGGCGGCGCGGGACAGTAATGGGGTGTGCCCCCAGTGCGCGGCGGCGAACTTGGCCGGTTCGACCGAGACGCAGCGAGCCAGGGCGGTGGCCTCGGCGGACGGAACCGCCGGGCGGCCGTGGTGGCCGCCCGGCGGGTCGAGGTCGGTCATGGCGTGCCGCTACCGGGCGCTGCCGTCAGCGCCGCCGTCCTGCTGTCCGGGGGTGGCACCACCATCGGCGGGACCCTCCGCACTGCCATCGGCGCCACCGTCGTGCTGACCCGGGGTGGCACCACCGTCGGCGGGACCCTCCGCACTGCCGTCCGCGCCACCGTCGTGCTGACCCGGGGTGGCACCACCATCGGCGGGACCCTCCGCGCCGCCATCGGCGCCACCGTCGTGCTGACCGGGGGTCGCGCCACCGTCGGCCGGGCCCTCCGCGCCGCCGCCTCCGGTGGTCTGCATGTCGTCATCGTTGAGTGCCATCGGTACTCCCTCGGGTGTGCCGCCCCGCCGTACGCCGGGCTCCGTCGTGCTGCGGGTGGTACCCCACGCGCGATCTTCTCTAACCCTCACCGTAGACGCCGAACCGGGGCGACACGGGCAGTTCGCCAGCGGCGGCGCAGCGTGCCACGCAGGGGTGCCCACCCCCCCGCCGCTGGGGCCGACGACTGAGCCCGCCCGACGGGTGGTCGGGCGGGCTCGGCGGCGGTCAGGCCGTCACGGCATCATCTTGGCGAGATCCTTGGGCATGGTGTCCTTCACGTCCTCCCACTCGCCCTGGGTGACGTGGCGGCGCAGCGTATCCAGCACCACCTGCGTCACCCGCTCCGCGCCGCCCTCCGCGTCGTACGGGAAGCCCTGGCGGACCTCGTAGAGGAAGTCGTCACGGTTGAGCTTGATCGGCACGTCGGAGGGCACCCAGCCGTCGAAGTAGATGCCCCGGACCAGCACGGGCAACTGCTGAGCGAACTCGACGCTCTCGTCCACCGCCAGCCGATCGCGCAGCAGGTGCAGCACCGTGCGCAGGGCCGCGTACGACTGGTTGCGCCGTTCCTTCGGCCAGCCGTAGGCGTCCTCGATGTCCTTGAGGATGAGGTTCGTCTTGTCCAGCGAGGACTCGAATGCGGAGTGCATCGTGTCAGCCATCGGTCGACCCCCGTTCCGTGCTGCCCAACCGTCGGTCGTCGGTGCGGCGCGGCGGCCCCGTCGGGCCACGGCGGGCCCGTACCGGGCTGCCCTGCGGGGCGCGCCGGGCGTTGTCGGCCGTGCCGACCACGTGCAGGACGGCACCACGCCGTCGATCCGTCACCACTCGAACCGTCATACCCGTCACCTCCGTGTCGTCTCCGGCGTCGGCCGTCCATGGGCGGCCGTACCCACCGCGTCCACCCTCGCCGTGACTCGGGTGAGACGGCCCCACCCGGATCGGGTGAGGTCAGTCGTTGAGGAGATCCGCGAGGGTCTTCGCGTTGGTCTGCGCGTAGTCGCGGTAGCAGTTGTTCATGAGAACGTGGGTCTGCCCGGCCTCGTCGGCCAGCTCGCGCAGCTTCGGCGCCCAGTCGGCCAACTCCCGCTTGGAGTAGTGGTAGCCGAACTTCTCGTGAATGTCCTTGCTGGTCCACTTGTCGCTGTGGCCGTGGAAACGCATCACCGCGAGGTCCGCGGTGGCGGCCAGCACCGGGGGCAGCGACGAGCGGTGACCCTGCGGCATGTCCACACAGACGTACGGCAGGTGGTGCTCGCGCAGGAAGGTCAGGGTCTCGTCGGCGTTGTCGCCGTCGAACCAGGAGGCGTGCCGGAACTCGTACACCGGGCGTAGTGGCGCGCAGCGCTTCGCCACCTCCAGCAGGTACTGCTTGTTGGCCCGCTTGATGGTGAACCAGGGCGGGAACTGGAACAGCAGCGCGCCCAGCTTGCCGGCCTCGACCAGCGGGTCCAGCGCGGACAGGAAGCGCGTCCACACCTCCTCGTACGACTGCGCGGGCAGGTCGTCGGGGTAGACGTTTTTCTTGTCGGTCTCCGGGCGCAGGTCCTTGTAGAGCGCGCTGACCCGGGTCGGGTGCCCGGTCAGCAGGCTGAACGCCTTGATGTTGAAGGTGAAACCGGCCGGGGTGCGCTCGGCCCACAGCCGGGCGGTCGCCTCGGCGGGCGGCGAGTAGTAGGTGGCGTCCACTTCGACCAGCGGGAACTGCCGGGCGTAGTAGGCCAGCCGTTTCTCGGAGGTGTCCGCGGTCTGCGGGTACCACCCCGAGTCCAGCAGCGTGCGGTCGGTCCAGGACGCGGTGCCCACGAGGATGTCACCCATGGTGGCAGTCCATCGCGTCGCGGGCCGACCGGCAACCGCTGGCGTCGCTCAGGCCGCCCGCCGTTCGCGAGTCTGCTTGCACGTCACACACGTGGTGGCGGACGGGAAGATTTCCAGCCGCTCCACCGGGATCGCCGCCGCGCAGCCCTCGCACCACCCGTAGGTGCCCTCTTCGAGCCGGCCGAGGGCGTGCTCGTACTGGGCGCGGCGGTCGAGGATCGTGCGCAGCAGGGACTGGGCGGTGTCCCGCTCGGCGGTCTTGGTGCCGCTGTCGGCCTGGTCGTCGCCGGCGGTGTCGCCGACCTCCACCAGCCGCAACACCTGGCTCTGCAGCACCGCCTGGTCGTACTCCGCGGTCAGCTCGTCGTAGCGCGCCTGGAGCGACTGTCGGATCTGATCGATCTCCGTCTGGGACCGGGTCGTACCGACCGTGTCGTGGACGAGCATCGCTGCCTGCCTTTCCTGGGCCTGTGGCTCACGGTGAACCGGGTGCCGGCGGCGCGGGGCCCCGGTCACGGTCGCGTTGGGTACGCGGGCGATCACCCGCGCTCTGTGAGCCGGGCGAGTACCCGCCCGATCAGCCGCGCAAACCGACAAATTCCTCGGTTGTGGTCAGCCGTTCCCGCCGGGTTCGACGAGCGCTGGTCGGCGGGGGTCGTCGGCGCGTACCACCACGTCGGCGAAGCTCGCCGGGACGACCTCCTCGGCGTACCGGTCGAAGGCCGGCAGCGCCCACTGCTGGGGTGGTTCGGTCCGTCGGCGCAGCGCCGCCGGGGACAGCTCCAGGTGGACGGTGACGTCGAAGGGCAGGCCACCGCCGAGCAGGAGCGAGCCGCTGACCAGGACGACGCCGCCGGGCGGCAGATCGACGTAGCGGGCGCGGCTGGCCCGGTCGGCGTCGGCGTCCCAGAGCGACGGGAGAAGCCGGCCGGTGCCCCCCGGACCGGCCGGGTCGAGCACCTCGCGGCGCAGCCCGGCCTCGTCGACCCAGGCCTCGTAGAAGGAGTCCGGGTTGGTGCGGCCCAACTCGAAGCGCAGCGACGCGGGGCGGAGGAAGTCGGTGGCGCGCACGTGCAGCACCGGGCGGCCCTGGGCGCGCAGCGGGTCGACGAGCGCCGCGGCCAGGTCGTCGCCGCCGGCGGCCGGGGCGCCGTCCACGGCCACCCGCAGCCGGGCGGGCCCGGCGGGATCGGTCGCGGCGCGGGTCGCCGCGTCGGCCAGCCGGCCGGTCAGCTCGGCGACGAGCAGGTCGGGCGAGATGGGGCGGATGCGCACCGGACCATCCTGCCCCGTGCCCGCTGCGGCGGTGCCGCCGGTCAGCCGGTGCGGTCGATGGTGACCCGGGCGTCGTCGGCCAGCCGGTAGCCCACGCCATAGACGGTGGTGACCAGCGGGACGTCCACGCCGACCTTGCCGCGCAGCCGCCGCACGTGCACGTCGACGGTGCGTACGCCGGCGTGCTCGTAGCCCCAGACGGCGTTGAGCAGTTGCAGCCGGGTGAACACCCGGCGCGGGTGGGCGACCAGGTGCAGCAGCAGGTCGAACTCGAGCCGGGTCAGCGGCAGCGGCTCGTCGTCACGCAGCACCGAGCGCGACGAGGCGAGGATGTGCAGGGCGGGGATGGTCGAGCTGAGCGGGCGGGCCGGCGTCCGGCTGGCGGGCGGCTGGTCGGGGCGGCGTTCGGCCGGGACCGAACCGATGATCACGCCTTCCCCCCGTTCCAGCATCTCGCGGGCGGCCTCCAGCAGCCGACGGGCCGCCGGGGTCAGCGACTCCTCACAGGCCAGCGGGATGGACAACGTCACGGTGAGCACGGGCGCGGCGGTGTTCGCCGGGCGACGCTGCCCGCCGGGAGGTCGACCGGGCACCGCGGGCTGGGACGTATGCCATCCGGCGCGCGACGAGGCGGGGCTGACCGACATGGTCCTCCTTGGGCTGGTCCGGGTATCTCCCCACGGCCCGGGACGCCGCTTCATCGATGCTTCCCGGCGCCTGGGCGAGGGTCAAGAGGCGGCTGCGTTGCATGAATGTGACAATTGACGAACACATCGGAGCCGAATGCTCGCTCTGCGTACGAGGCCTGATGATTACAGCAGAGTCGTCGAGTTGCCCCGATACGGGGGTCCCCGACCGGTTCACCGGGCCGGTCACATCGCCGCCGGACCAGGGCTCAGCTGCGGTGGTCCACGCTGATCGGGGCCTCGTCGGCGAGTCGGTAGCCGACCCCGTAGACGGTGGTGACGATCTCCGAGCCGGCCAGCTTGGCGCGCAGCCGGCGGACGTGCACGTCCACCGTCCGGGCCACCGCGTGCTCGTAGCCCCAGACGCTGGCGAGCAGTTGTCGGCGGGTGAAGACCCGGCGGGGCCGCTCGGCCAGGAACAGCAGCAGCTCGTACTCGATGCGGGTCAGTGCGATGACCCGGTCGCCCCGGCGGACCATCCGCGAGCCGGCCAGGATGCGGACGTGGTCCGCCGCGACGGACGGCTCGGCGGTGGCGGGGCGCGGCCCCGACGCGGTCGCCTCCAGGGCGCGCAGGTGGCCCTCCCCCGACGCCGCCTCCTCCACGGCGCGCAGGTGGCCCTCGCCCGATTCGGCCAGCTCGCCGAGCAGCTGCACCAGTCGGGCCAACCGAGGGCTCAGCGGCCCGGGGACGAGGTCGAGGGTGATGGTCAGGGTCGGGCTGGTGCGCGGACGGGCCGGACGCACCCCGGGGTGGCGGCGGGTGGGGATCGCGACGACGGACATGGTGCCTCCTGAGTGGCGGTACGCCCGCCACGCCGGGTGTGGCGTGACGGTCAGTGGCGCGCCCGACCGGCGTTGACCGGGGACGCAAGGGGTGAGGGGTGGTGCAGTGGGGTCGGGCCGAGGGCGGGCAGGCCGGCGATCCGCCAGGCGGCGAACCCACCGACCACATCGGTGGCCCGGTGCAGGCCGACGTCCTGCAACGCGGCGGCGGCCAACGACGAGGTGTAGCCCTCCTGGCAGAGGATCATCACCGGCACGTCGTAGTCGACGGCCTGCGGCAGCCGGGCCGGGCAGCGCGGGTCGAAGCGCCACTCCAGCACGTTGCGCTCCACGATGAGCGAGCCCGGCACCAGGCCGTGCGCGGCCCGCTGCGCGGCGGGGCGGATGTCGACCAGCAGCGCTCCGGCCCGGTACGCCAGGTGCGCCCGCTCCGGATCCAGCCGGTGCAGCCGGGCCCGCGCGGCGGCCAGGATCTCGTCGATGCCCCGGGAGCCCGGCGGCGGGACGGGGACGGGACAGTGCTCGGCGGTCATCTGCATTCTCGGTTCCTTCCGGTGACGGGGGATCTCGGTGCGCGACTACCAGGACCGGCCGGCCTCGGCGACCTCGGCGACCCGCAGCCGACCGTCCAGGAGGTGGTAGCGGGTCATCCGCAGCAGCGCCGGCCGGTAGACGTGCACGCTGACCGCCGGCGCGGGACCCCGGTTGGTCACCTGGTGCACGTGCCGGGGGCCGAAGCGGCGGCCGACGCCGGCGGGCAGCAGTCGGGGGCGTAGTCGGCCGGCGCGGACCGTCTCCTCGGTGAGCGCGCCGCTGACCACCCGGAACGCTCCGGACGAGCCGCCGTGATCGTGCAGGTCGGTGCCCTGCCCCGGCAGCCAGGTCAGCGCCCAGACCTCGTGCTCGTCGGTGACGGCGAGGCGGGCGTACCAGCGTGCGGCCGGGTCGAACCGCAGCGTGACCGGCCAGCCGGCCGGGTCGGCCCACCCGGCGGCGATGGTGAGCAGGTCAGGCTCCGGACGGTGGTGCGTCATGGCGGTTCCTCGCGGTCGTTCGGCGGGGTGCCCTCGTACTCTAGACGGTAAAGCCTATAGGTTTAGTAGGTAATTCCGTCTGTTGGGACGCAGGTCAGCCGTTCGGGTCGATCAGCGCAGCACCGGCGGATCCACCCGGTAGCCCGGCAGCGAGGGCCAGCGCACCGTCAACACCACCGACGCCCGCTCGGCGAACCAGGAATGGTCCACACCACGAGCCCACACCACGTAGTCGCCCGGCGCGCCCAGCCGTACCGTCCGGTCCGGCAACTCCACCCGAAAACAGCCCTCGACGAGGACGAGCAACGTGGTACGCACCTCGCCGGTCGCCCACCGCGACCGGGCCTCCCCGGGCGGATGCACGCCCCACTTCACCTCGACGTCGGTGCTGTGCCGGATCTCCCCCGGCGGCGCGAAGTGCCCGAGCAGCCAACCGGCGTTGGTGGCGCCGTCGACACCCGCGTTGCCCACGTACACCGTCTCACCCATCGGAACCTCCCCCAGGTAGCGCGCCGAGGGCGGCGTCAGCCGCGGTCACGCCGGCCGAGCAACCTATCAGGGTCGGCCGCCCTATCCTGGACCGGTGACCGAGGACCTCGACGCGGAGACGCTGGCGTTCGCGCACCGGATGTTCGACCTGGCCCGCGCCGGCTCCACCGAGGAACTGGCGGCACAACTCGACGCCGGCCTGCCGGTCAACTTCACCAACGACAAGGGCGACACGCTGCTCATCCTGGCCGCGTACCACGCCCACCCGGACACGGTGCAAGCCCTGCTCAGCCGGGGTGCCGACCACTCCCGGGCGAACGACCGGGGGCAGACCGCGTTGGCCGCGGCGGTTTTCCGCAGCAGCGCCGACGCGGTCCGCGCGCTGCTCGCCGCCGGGGCGGACCCGGCACACGGCAACCCGTCGGCCATCGAGACCGCGCGCTTCTTCGAGCTGGCGGAGATGACGCGGCTGCTGCGCGTCGGCTGACACCGGCACGACCGGCCGGTATACAGAGGCGGTGGAAGATCCTCTGCCGGAGCAGATGCGGGCCGCCAGCATCGCGCTACTGACCGCGCTCGACCCCGTCGCCCTTGAGAGCGTCCGGTACTCGTTCGACGACGAGGCGGCCCGACGCTGGCTGGAATACCGGCCCCGCCCCCGGCCGGGTGTCTGCCTCGCCGAGCTCGACATCGCCGGCCGCAAGGCCGCGCACCGCCTGCTGGCCACCGCGCTCAGCCCTTCGGCGTACGCGCAGGCGATGGCGATCCTCTCGCTGGAGGAGGTGCTGGACCGGACCGAAGGCTGGCAGCGCGGACGCCACAGCGCCGACTACTGGGTGGCCGTGTTCGGCGACCCGGCGCGCGACGACCGCTGGGCGTGGCGCCTCGAAGGGCACCACCTGTCGGTGAACATGACAGTGGTGGACGGTCAGGTCTCCCCCGCCCCGATCTTCTTCGGCGCCAACCCCGCCGCGGTCCGCTACGCCGGTCGGCCGGTCTCCCGCCCCCTCGGCGTCGAGGAGGACCTGGCCCGAGCCCTGCTCGACGCGCTGGGCCCGGCCGAACGGGCCGCCGCGATCATCGCCGACGAGGCGCCGGCCGACATCATCAGCGCCACCCGGGGGCGGGTCGACGCGCCGCTGGAACCGCTCGGCGTACCGGCGCAGCGGCTGGGACCGACCGGCCGCGCGCTGCTCGACCAGGTGGTCGCCCTCTACCTTGACCGGCTGCCACCCGAGTTGGCCATCCGCGAGGCGAGACGGATCGACGGCGGCGAGCTGCACTTCGCCTGGGCCGGCCCGACCCACCCCGGGCGGCGGCACTACTACCGGGTGCAGGGCGACGACCTACTGATCGAGTACGACAACACCAGCGCGGACGGCAACCACGCGCACACCGTGCTGCGCCGCCCCGCCAGTGACTTCGGCTCCGACGCCCTAGCCACCCACCACCAAACCCACCCCCACTAGAAGCCCCGCCGCCACCCTGCCGCACCCCGCCCTGCCGCACCCTGCCGAGCCCCGCCCCGCCCCGCCCCGCCCCGTCGATCTTGCAGTTGTGGTGGGAAGGTTGTCCAGAATTTTGGCTTTTGCGGGGCATCACAACTGCATGATCGACGCGTGTCGGGGGTCAGGGGCGGGTGGCCTCGATGAGGAAGCGTTGAGCGTGGGCGACGAAGGGGCCTTCGTTGGCGATGCGCTGGTGGAGGTCGCGCAGCGGTCCGCGGTAGCGGTCGACGGTGAACCCGGGCACCGTCCAGATCACCTTGCGCAGAAACCAGACCACCGCCCCGATGTCGGCGAAGGTCGCCCGCAGGGTGGCCCGGCGCAGGTCGACCACCCGCAGTCCGGCGGCTTCGGCGGCGGCGACCGCGTGCTCGGGGTGCCGCTGGGTCGGCGGCGGCAACGGCCCGAGGATCGCCTCACTCAGCTCCCGCATGGTGCCGGCCCCGATCTGCTGCGACAGGAACGTCCCACCCGGCCGCAGCACCCGCGCCGTCTGCACCCAGTCGGTACGCACCGGATGCCGACTCACCACCAGGTCGAACGAGGCGTCACGAAACGGCAGCGGCCCGTCCGGCGCGACCGCCACCACCGACGCGCCGACCCGGCGCAGGGTCCGTCGGGCGACCTCGACATTCGGCGGCCACGCCTCGGTCGCCGTCAGCAGCTTCGGTGGGCGCGGCACCTCGGCCAGCACCTCCCCACCGCCGGTGTCCACGTCCAGCGCCGCGTCGGCGTGCGCCATCCGGTCGGCGACGAGCCGGGCGTACCCCCAGGGTGGACGCTCCTCGGTGGCCCGACCGGCCAGCCACCCGAAGCCCCAACCATCCACGGGCGCGGCCGCGGCCTCCGCGATCAGGTCCTCGGCGTCATGCTCACTGATCATGGCGGTCAGCCTCGCGGCCACCCACCCGGCCGGCAACCCATTTGCCACCAGCCCGCCGGACCGCCGGACCGCGCTTAGTGGACCGCCAGACCGCCCTGGTGGACCGCCGGACCACGCTTGGTGGACCGCCGGACCCCTGGTCGACCGCCGGACCGCCACGGTGGACCGCGCGCCTCGGGGATCTCAGCCGAGGCCGAGCCCGTGCTCTTCGAGGGCGGCCTGGAGGGTTACGAGCGCCTTCGGGCCCATGCCGTGCAGCTTGGCCAGGTCCGCCCGGGGGACGCCCGCGAGCTGGCGCAACGCGGTGTAGCCCGCGTCGTGCAGGGCCCGGGTGGCGGGCGCGCCGATCTTCGGGAGCGTGTCCAGAGAGGAGGTCATCCGCGGATGGTAGACCGATCAGCCGCACGGGCGCTGGCCCCGCACAGGAGGCCGCCGACCGCGCGCCCGGTTCCCGGACGAGCCGGCGCGCCTGGCAGATCGGGCTATGCGCGGCGGATCGGGGCCCGCCAGGCAGATCGCGCCGCCCCACCGCGCGGGTCGGGTCAGGTGCGGGTCAAGGGCGGGCAGTGGGGGTCAAGGGCGGGCGGGGCGGGCGGGTCGGGTCAGGGACGGGCGATCTCGCCGCTGGAGTTGGCGAGCGCGTCCAGGCCGCCGGCCTCGGCGCGACCGCTGTCGAACTGACGCATCAGCCGGGCGCCCAGGTGCACGCCGACCCCGCCGACGGCCAGCGCGACCAGCTCGGTGACCAGGATCGCGACCGACGCGCCGCGCTGCGGGGAGTGTGACCGGACCAGGCAGGTGAGCAGGAACATGGCGGCCATCACCGCGTTCACCAGGTTGAAGGCGACAGCGGTACGGCGGGTGCGGTCACCGGGCACGTCCCACAGGTCGACCATGCCGGCCACGGCGGTCAGCGCGGCGGCGACGAGGGCGGCGATGCCCGTCCAGTATCCGACCTCGCCGAGGAACGCGGGCCCGCCGATCACGTCGGTGAGGTCGAAGACGGTGGCACTGACGAAGAGCCCGAGCGGGAACGTCACCAGCATCGGTTGGATCGGATGTCCCTGCACCCGCAGCCGGCTCTGCATCGGTCCTCCCCCGCGTCGGCGCAGCTCGTCTGACCAGAGTGCTACCCGGGGCCGGTCACGGCGAAACGATGCGGCCCGACTCGCCGGTGACAGGGAGAACGGGCAGCGCGGCCGGCGCCGATCGTGTGATCGACTCGGTTTTCAGGAAGTCGGGGCATCCGCGAGACCGTGACACCGCGATGTCAAGAAACCCGAGTCGATCACGCGGGCCATCGCCCCAACCGCCGTCGACGCAGGGCCGGGGCCGGGGCCGGGGCCGGGGTCAGGTGTCGCGCTGGCGGGAGACCGTGCGGACCAGTCGCTCGGCCACCTCGCGCAGTGGGATGTCCAGCGACGAGGCGGCGGCTCGCAGCACGTCGAGGGCCTCGGCCGGCGGGCAGCCGCGCTGCGTCATGATCACGCCGACGGCCTGGCCCACCACGCCCTCGTGCAGGAGCGAGGCGTCCCGTTCGCCCGCGAGGGTGTGCTGCCGGCCACGGTCGCGGACGGCGGCGAGCAGCAGGCCGGCGTGTTCGGCGAGCAGCATCGCGGTCAACTGATGCTGCGGGGTCAACACGTCCGGCGCGGCGGCGTAGAGGTTGATCGCGCCTATCACCTGGTCGTCGATGTCGACCGGTGCGGAGATCACCCCGCGTACGCCGAGGTCGCGGGCGCGGGCCGTCCAGGCCGGCCAGCGGGGCTCACCGGCCAGGTCGGCGGCGAGGATCATCTCGCGGCGGCGGATCGCGCTCATCGCCGGCGAGTCCGGCCCGTGTCGCAGGTCGTCCAGCCCGGCCAGCCCGTCGTCGGAGGCGGCCACCCCGGCCGGCTCGCCGGCCCGCAGGGCGGTGAACCCGCACCAGCGCACCCCGGCGACGGCGTCCCGGGTGACCCGGACCAGCGCCAGCAGGGCCTCATCAAAGTCGGTCAGGCTGATCAGCCCGGCGGTCAGCTCCCGTAACAGCGCGGCTGCTTCCAGGACGCCGAGGGTCTGCACCACCGGTTCCCGCGTGTCGAGGTTCACCGGTTCGCAGCCCCCGTGGCGTCGCGCGCCTGCCCGGCAAGGATCGTCACCTGTGTCATTGTCTGCTCTCTCCCGACTCGACCGACCCGCCCTACTACCCTGGGAAAGCTGGGTCGAAACGGCGTAAATCGGGGCCCCTGCCGCGCACTCAGGCGCGACCGGGGCCCCGACGGTCACATCAGCGTGAGCCCCCGCCGAGCCGCCGACCGATCGACGCGATCAGACGGTCGAGCTCGGACCCGAACGGGTTGTCGTGCACCAGGTACGTCCACGTGGCGGTGGGCCGGACCAGGGTGCCGTCGTCGGGCTGCCAGTCCTCATCGAATTCGGTCTCCAGGAAGGTGGCGATGGTGCGGGCCTCGATCTCCGGGATCAGGTCGTTGAACGCCGGCACCGCCGCCCGGTGGAACTCGTCCAGCGGGTCGAGCCGGCCCAGCGCGCGCAGGTGCACGCCCTCGCGGACCTCCGACAGCTCGGCCAGGTGCTCGGCCCAGAGCCGGTCCAGGTGGTAGAGCGCGATCGACCGGGCGGCACGGGCGAGCAGATCCTCGTCCATCTCGCCGGCCTTGTCCGGCTCCTTCTCGAGCAGCATCACCGCGGCCACGTCGCTGGTCAGCAGGCGCTCCCGGCGCGCGGCCAGGGCCTTGCGCTGCTGCTCGATCACCACGCTGTAGCGCCAGGTGTTGCGGTGGATCTCGTGGTTGACGCCCTCGGCGACCCGCTGGGCGTGCTCCACCGCGTAGTCGACCTGCTCGTCGGTGACCAGGCCGTCGGCGTTCATCCGCGGCGAGGCGGGCACCGAGTCGGCGGCGTGCCGGACGACGAGGTCGTCCTCCAGACTGACGAAGAAGACCGAGCCGCCCGGGTCACCCTGCCGGCCGGCCCGACCGCGCAGCTGGTCGTCCACGCGGCGACTGTCGTGCCGGCCGCTGCCGATCACGTAGAGCCCGCCCAGCTCGGCGACCCGCTCCCGGTCGGCCTGGTCGCTGCCGCCGAGCCGGATGTCGACGCCCCGACCGGCCATCTGGGTGGAGACGGTCACCGCGCCGTACGCGCCGGCCTCGGCGATGATCGCCGCTTCCTCATCGTCGTTCTTGGCGTTCAGCACCACGCAGGGCACCCCGGCGGCGTTCAGCCCGGCGGCCAAACCTTCGGACTCCTTGACGTCCAGGGTGCCGACCAGCACCGGGCGCCCCTTGGCGTGCGCGCGCTGGATCTCGTCGACGAGCGCCTCGTCCTTCTCCGCCCGGGTGGCGTAGATGCGGTCCGGTTCGTCCTCACGGATGCACGGGGTGTTCGGCGGGATCACCGCGACCTCGAGATTGAAGAACTCCCGCAGCTGGTCGCCGACGTGCACCGCGGTGGCGGTCATCCCGCACACCTTCGGGTAGAGCGCGATGTACGCCTGCATGGCGATGGTGCCGAGCACCTCGCCCTCGGCGGTGGCGTCCAGCCCCTCCTTGGCCTCGACCGCGGCCTGCAGACCGTCCGGCCAGCGGCGACGCTGGGCCACCCGGCCGCGCATCTCGTCGACCAGCTCGACCGTGCCGTCGCGGACGATGTAATCCACGTCACGGTGCAGCAGGGCGTGCGCGTGCAGCGCCACGTTGACCGCGGAGAGCTGCGCGACGTGCTCCTCGTCGTACAGGTCGATGCCGAGCTTGGCCTCGATGGCGGCCAGGCCGGCGGAGGTGAACGCCACGCTGCGCCCGTCCTCGGCGACCGTGTAGTGCTTGCTCTTGCGCAGGCCACGGACGAGCGCGGCGGCGGCGTGCACCGGGTCCTGCTCGCCCGGCACCGCGCCGGCCAGGACCATCGGCACCCGGGCCTCGTCGATCATGATCGAGTCGGCCTCGTCGACGATGGCGGTGGTCAGCGCCGGCTGCACCCGGTCTTCCACCTCGGTGACCAGCTGGTCGCGCAGGTAGTCGAAGCCCGCCTCGCTGACCGAGACGTAGGTGACGTCGCAGGCGTACGCGTCGCGCCGCTCCTGCGGGGTGGACGCCTCGTTGACCCAGCCGACGGTGAGGCCGAGCAGGGTGTAGACCGGCTCCATCCACTGGGCGTCGCGGCGGGCCAGGTAGTCGTTGATGGTGAGCACGTGCACCGGGCCGTTGCCGAGCCGGACGTGCCCGTACGCGGCGATCGTGGCGGTCAGGGTCTTGCCCTCACCGGTGGCCATCTCGGCGACCTTGCCGGAGAGCAGCGACATCGCGCCGAGCAGCTGCACGTCGTACGGCCGCTGGTCGAGGCCACGGCGGGCGGCCTCGCGGCCGACGGCGCAGATCTCCTCGTAACCGGCGGCGGCACCCGCGGCCTCGGTCAGCTCGGCGTCGTCGAGCGCGGCGAGGTCAGCCTCGCGCGCCTCGATCGCCGGCAGCAGCTTCTCCAGCGGAGCAAGATCCACGGTCGAGCCGGGGCGCTGGAGGAACCGCCGGAACTTGCTCTTGAACCGTTGCGACACACCCATGAGCGGCAACGGTACGCGATTCCGGGCCGCGCGCGCGGCCCGGCCGCCCGGTAAGTCGGCCTGCCTGGGGTGGAGTCAGCCGACCAGCAGCTGGTGACTGGCGAGCTCCCGGTACAGCGGGTCGGTGGCGGTCAGTTCGGCGTGGGTGCCCACGGCCACCACCCGGCCGCCGTCGAGGACGACGATCTGGTCGGCGTCGACCACGGTGGCGAGGCGGTGCGCCACGATCAACAGCGTCCGGCGGACGGCCACGGCGTCGATGGCGCGGCGCAGCGCCGCCTCGTTGCGGGAGTCGAGGTTGCTGGTCGGCTCGTCGAGCAGCAGCACCGGCGGGCCGGCGAGCAGCGCACGGGCGATGGCCAGCCGCTGCCGCTCACCCCCGGAGAGCAGGACACCGCCCTCCCCCACCTGCACGTCGAGGCCCTGCGGGGTGCGCTGCGCCAGGTGGCCGAGGTTGGCCTCGTCGAGGACCTCACGCAACCGGTCGTCGGTGGCGTCCGGGGTGGTGATCAGCAGGTTCTCCCGCAGCGTGCCGGCCAGCACCGGGGCTTCCTGCTCGACGTAGCCGAGCCGGGCCCGCAGCGCGTCGCGGGGCAGGTCCCGGACGTCGTGGCCGTCGAGTCGGACCGCGCCGGCGCTCACCTCGTAGAAGCGCTCCACCAGGGCCAGCAGGGTGGACTTGCCGGCACCGGACGGGCCGACCAGGGCGGTCCGGGTGCCGGCGGGCACCGCGAAGCTGACCTCGTGCAGCACCGGCTCGCCGCCCGGGTAGCCGAAGCCCACCCGGTCGAACTCGATCATCGGGGTCGCGCGGCGCGGGGTCGCCGTCGCGACGGTGGGCGCCGGCCGGTCGTCCGCGCCCTCCGCTGGCACCGCGAGGATCTCCTCGATCCGCGCAAGTGCGCCGAGGCCGGACTGCAACTGGGTGTACGCCCGCAGCACCTGGCCCAGCGGCAGCGCCAGGAGGAACAGGTACATGACGAACGCGACCAGGTCGCCGACCGAGATCGCCCCGGCTGCGACCCGCGCCCCGCCGATGCCGAGCACCAGCAGGAACGCGCCCTGCACGGTGACCGAGCCGATCGGGCCGACCAGCGCCTGCACCCGTGCCACCCGCAGCCCCGCCGCGTACGCCTCCCGCGCGCTGCCGGTGACGGTCTCGGTCTCCCGGGTCTCGGCGCGGCTGGCCCGGATGGTCCGGGCCGCCGAGATGGCCCGCTCCACCGCCGAGGTCATCTCGCCGATCCGCTCCTGCGCGGCCCGGGCCAGCGCCCGGACCCGGCGGGCGAAGGTGGCGGCGAAGCCCAGCCCCAGCGCCACCCCGAGCAGGGTGACGCCGAACAGCAGCGGGTCGAGCAGCACCATGGCCGTGCCGGCGCCGACCACCGTCACCGCCCCGGTGACCGTCTCGAAGAGCCCGGAGGTGACGACCGCGCGCAGCAGCGTGGTGTCCGAGCCGACCCGGGAGAGCAGGTCGCCGGTGCGACGGCGGTCGTACTCGGCGATGGGCAGCCGCAGCAGGTGCCCGGCCAGCCGACGTCGGGTGCCCAGCACCAGCCCTTCGGCGGTGCGTTGCAGCAGGTAGTCGCGCAGCCCGCCGATCGCCGCGCTGAGCACCACGAGGGCCACCAGCACCGCCACCAGCCGCGACACCCCCTGCTCCGCGCCGATCCGGTCGAGCACCGACCGGGTGAGCAGCGGCTGCGCCAGCGACGCCGCCGAGCCGGCCAGCGACAGCGCGCCCACCACGATCAGGGTGGCGCGGTGCTCCCGCAGGTACGGCAGCAGCGCGGCCAGGCCGACCGACCGGCCCGTGGGGTTGCCGTCGCCCGGCCGGTCGGTCGGGGTGTCGCCGGGAACCGGCCGGTCCTGCACGGTGCTCATGTCGCGAACGGTAGCCGGCCCGGGCACGCGGCGACGGCGGCTCAGGCGGCGAGGACCACCTGAAGCTCCTGGCGGCGACGCTCAGCCAGGTCGGTGAGCAGGGCGGGTGCCTCGTCGAACGGCACCACGGCCGAGACGAGGTGTTTGCGGATCGGGTCCCCGTACGCCCGGAGCAGGTCGACGGTCTCGGCGGAGAGCCGTTCCCGGTCCCAGGTCGGTGCCAGCCCGCGTGGCACCCGGCCGATCTGGGCGCAGCGCAACGACAGCCCGTTGTGGTGGAACTCCTCACCGAGGCGGACCGCGTCCGCGCCGCCCTGGTAGAAGGCCAGGTCGACGACGGTGCCCTGCGGTCGCAGCAGCCGCAGGGCGAGGTGCAGCGCCCACGCCTGCCCCCGGCACTGGAACACCACGTCGGCGCCCCGGTCGCCGGCGGTGTGCGCCCAGCGGGTCTTGAGCACGACCGCCGGGTCGTCCGCGTCGGGGTCGAGCGTTTGCAGCCCGAGGGTCTCGGCGACCTGGCGGCGGTGCGGGGTGGGGTCGAGCACCACCACCGACGCGGCACCGTGGCGGCGGGCGAACAGCGCCGTGAGCAGCGCCACCACACCGGCGCCGACGACGGCGACCCGCCGGCCGCGTACGCCGTCGCCGAGCGCGCGGACGTCGGCGCCGTGCAGGTCGGCGGCGGCGTGCAGCAGACCGTTGGCGCAGATCGGGCCCATGTGCGCGACGTAGACGCCGAGCAGCGGGTCCAGGTCCTCGGGCAGCGCCACGAACCGTTCGGCGACCGGGTCGGCCAGCCAGCCGGTGCGGTGCCCGTACGTCATCGCGCCGACCGTGCCCACGGTGATGGCCGGGGTAGCGCTCTCCACCACCCGGCCGACCTGCATGTAGCCGAGTCGGGTCACCGGGTAGGGCGTGCTGGCCGGGCCGGGCTGGAACAGCCCCAGGTCGGCGTTCCAGGTGACGTTCAGGTAGGGGTTCGTGCCCTTGACGTAGCTCAGCTCGGTGCCGGCGGAGACACCGCTGAACAGCGTCTCGACCCGGAACGTGCCGGGGCGCAGCGGCGCGGCGTCCTGGTCGACCAGGTCGACGCGGCCGGGGCCGGTGACCACCACCACCCGGTCACGCATCGACTGTCACCCCGGTGGCGAGGACCGTCGGCGCGGTCGCGGTGGCGAGTCGCACGGTCGCGCCGGTGCGGGCGGAGTCGGCCACCGCGAGGGCCAGGCGCTGGGTGGCGAGGGCCTCGGCGTACGGGACGCGGACGTCGTCGCCGATGCCCCGGACGGCGTCGACGAAGGCGCGGTCCACCGCCACCCGGGCGGCTTCCGGGTCGGCGGGGAGGTGTCGTTCGCCGTCGGCGTCGCGGATCGACAGCCCGTCCTCGGTGATCGCGAGGGCCAGCCCGTCGGCGAGGATCTCCAGGCCGGCGCGGTGCTTCCAGCCGAGGACGCAGGCGGCGCTGAGGGTGCCGACCGCACCGTCGGCGAAGCGCAGCGCGGCGGTGGTCACCGAATCGATGTCGGCGCCGTCGACCGGCGGTGGGGTGCCGTTGCCGTACGCGGTGACCTCGGTGACCTCGCCGGCCAGCAGGCGGATCAGGTCGAGCACGTGGGCGGCCTGCTCGACCACCGGGCCGCCGGAGCGGTCCCGCCTCGACCACCACGCCACCGGGGGGACCTTGTCCAGCCAGGTGCCGCTGACCATCCGCACCGGGCGGTCGGCGAGCAGGTCGCGGGCCTGGTCGAGCACGCTCAGGTAGCGCCAGTGGTGGCCGACGGCGGTGCGTAGACCGCGCCGCGCGATGAGATCGGCGATCCGCTCGGCGGTGCTCAGGTCGATCGCGACGGGCTTCTCCACGAACATCGGCACCCCGGCGGCGATCACCGCCTCTTCGGCGGGGCCGTGCGCGAACGGCGGCACGCAGACGTACACCGCGTCCAGGCCGGTGGCCAGCAGCTCGGCGATGTCGGCGCAGGCCCGACCGCCGTGCTGGGCGACCAGCGCGGACGCCGCCTCCGGCGCGACGTCGGTGACGGCGACCAGTTCCACGTCGTCGAACCCGGTCAGCACCCGCGCGTGGCGTTGCGCCACGCCGCCGGCGCCGACCAGACCCACCCGGCAGTTCCGCATCCCGCCACCCCTTCGAAGACTTTTCATCTGCGATGGGAGCAGTCCCCTGGGGTGTGTGCAATCAAACGTTCATCCCCCGGGAACGCCCGGGCGTCACCTCTGTGATCAAGCTGTTGCCGAGAAAGCGGTTAGGGCGTGATGAGGAACGGGAACAACCAATTCTGGTTTTTCCACGCACGAACGGAGGGGTGCCCGTGCGGGATGCGACATCGAGCGTGTCACCGGTGGTGGAGGCGTGGGCCACGTACCGGACGACGTCGGCGGCGGACTGGCCGACCCGTCGGCTGCTGCGCGCCAAGGGTGCGACCCGGGTCAGCGTGGTGCTGCCGGCCCGCAACGAGGAGGCCACCGTCGGCGCGATCGTGTCGACCATCCGGGAGCACCTGATGGATCGGGTCACCCTGGTCGACGAGCTGATCGTGGTGGATTCACGCTCGACCGACCGGACCGCGCAGGTGGCCCGTGCCGCCGGCGCGGAGGTGGTCAGCCAGGACGCGATGACCCGGGGGCTGCCGCGACTCACCGGCAAGGGCGACGCGCTCTGGGCCGGGCTGGCCGCCGCCGAGGGGGACGTGGTGGCGTTCATCGACGCCGACCTGCGGGAGTTCCGGCCGCACTTCGTGAGCGGGCTGCTCGGCCCACTGCTGACCGACCCGTCGGTCGACTTCGTGAAGGGCTTCTACCACCGGCCCCTGATGGGCGCGGCGAGCGTGGAGCAGGACGGCGGTGGCCGGGTGACCGAGTTGATGGCCCGACCGCTGCTCAACCTCTTCTGGCCGGAGCTGGCCGGGTTCGTGCAGCCGCTCGCCGGCGAGTACGCGGGCCGCCGCGACGTGCTGGCCCAGGTGCCGTTCGTCTCCGGGTACGGCGTGGAGACGGCCATGATGATCGATCTGCTGGACCTGGTCGGCCTGGACGCGTTGGCGCAGGTCGACCTCGGCGAGCGCAAGCACCGGCACCAGGACACCGCGGCCCTGGGGCGGATGTCCGCGCAGATCATGTTGACCGCCTGGTCCCGCCTGCAACGGCGCGGCTGGGCCACCCCCGGGTTGGCGCCGCAGGCGTTGCTGACCCAGTTCCGGCGCGGGGGTTCGGACACGCTGCCGAACCTGGACCGCGAGATCGTGGTCAGCGACGTGTCCATCGAGGAGCGTCCGCCGTTGGCCGAGCTGCGCCATCGGCTGCCCCGCCGCCGGGTCGCCGCCGCGTGAGCGCGAGGAGTGCGCCGATGTCGCGAGCCCTCCGGCCGCGGTTCGGAGGCGCCGCCGACCGGAAGGGACGTGCCCGATGAGCCTCACCGTGCTGATGAACGCCGGCCCGTGGCTGTCGGTGCCGCCGCCCGGCTACGGCGGCATCGAGAACGTGATCGCCACGCTGGTGCCGGAGCTGCGGCGACTCGGCGTACGGGTGGTGCTCGCCTCGGTGGGCAGCAGCACCCTGCCGGTGGACGAGCAGGTCTCGGTCTTCGCCGACGGGCAGTTCGCCGCGTTGCAGCGGCCGTACAACCAGGTCTGCGGGATCGCCCAGGCGCACCTGGCCGGGGTGGTCCGTGAGCTGCACTCCCGCGACGACATCGACCTGGTCCACGATCATGTCGAGGCGGTGGGTCTGGCCACCCTCGCCGCGATGGGCCCGGCCGGACCGCCGACCCTGCACACCCTGCACTGGGACCTGGCCAAGCACCCGGCGCTCTACGGCAGCCTGGACGGCGGCGACCGGGTCCGGGTCAACGGTGTCTCCGCGTCGCAGCTGGCCCGCGCCCCGTTGGCGTTGCGCGAGCATTCGGTGGGGCACGTGCACCTGTCCACGCCCCTCGCCGTGGACGCCGACCGGCGACCCCGACCGGAGAAGGGCGAGCACATGCTCATCCTGGGTCGGATCAACCCGGGCAAGGGGCAGGACGTGGGGGCCCGGCTCGCGCACCGGGTCGGTTTTCCGCTGGTGCTGGCCGGCCCGGTCGGCCCGTACCATCGGCCGGCCGACCTGGCGGCGGCCGGCGACGAGGCCCGGCAGAACCCGGACGTGCGGTTCTTCCTCGACGAGGTGGCCCCGCACGTCGACGGTGACCTGGTCCGTTGGGTGGGCACGGTGGCCGGCCAGGAGCGCGACGACCTGCTGGCCAGCGCCCGCGCGTCGCTGTTCCCCCTGCGGTGGGAGGAGCCGGGCGGCACCGCGGTCGTCGAGTCGCTCGCCCTGGGAACGCCGGTGGTGGCCACCGCCCGGGGTTGCCTGCCGGAGCTGATCGAGCCCGGCCGCACCGGGTTGCTCACCACCGACGAGGAGGAGTTGGGTGACCTCGTCCTCGCCGCCGAGCTGCTCGACCCGGACGAGTGCCGGTGGGTGGCCGCGCAGCGCTTCACGCCCGCGGTGATGGCACAGCGGTACGTGCAGCTCTACGAGCGGGTCCGGCAGTCGGCGAGCGCGGCGCGGCTGCTGGCGGCCTGACCGAGGAGTTTGTCGGCGGCGACGACGGGTAGCCCGCAGCGCTCATGCCCGCCGCGCGACGAGGAGCCGGGAATGGTCGGACCGATGGCGCACTCCCGGGCCCGACCCAACCCGGCCGACGGCAAGCCGCCGGTCCGTCGTGCGGCGTCGACGGTGGGCGTGCTGTTCCTGCTGGTCGGCGGGCTCGGCTTCGTGCCGGGGATCACCAGCGGCATGGACGCGTTGCGCTTCGCCGGCCACGGCTCGGGCGCGTACCTGTTCGGCGTCTTTCAGGTGTCGGTGCTGCACAACCTGGTGCACCTGGCGTTCGGGGTGGCCGGGCTGCTGCTGGCCCGCACGGTCACCGGCGCTCGGACGTTCCTGATCGGCGGCGGCGTGATCTTCCTGGTGCTGTGGCTCTACGGTCTGGCGGTGGACCAGGACACCGGGGCGAACGTGTTACCGGTCAACGACGCCGACGACTGGCTGCACCTGGGGTTCGGCGTCGGCATGATCGCACTGGGCGTGCTGACCGGCCGGGCCCGTCGGTGACCTGATGACCGGGGCGTGACCTGCCTCGCTCCGCCGTCGGTCCGGTTTGGTCGCGTACGGCCTCGGGTAGTTGGCAGATCCGACCCCCAGCAGCGAATCGAGGCCGCCGATGTCGAGTCGGATCACCTGCGAGGTGCGCACCACGGCACCGGTGGCGGTCGTCCGGCTCACCGGGTCGTTGCACGTGGGCACGATGCGCTCGGTGCACCACGCGCTGCACGAGGCGCTCGTCGACCAGCCGGAGGCGCTGGTGGTCGACATGACCGAGGTGAGCGTGGAAGATCGACTGGCGTTGTCCGTCTTCGCCGCGACCGCCCGTCAGGCCGAGGAGTGGCCGGCGGTGCCGGTGGTGCTCTGCGCCCCGTCGCCGGTCGCCGCACGGTGGTTGGCCGAGTCGACCACGTGCCGGGTGCTGCCGGTCTCCACGGACTGCGCGGAGGCGACCCGGTTGGCGGGCGCGACGTCGGCGTTGCGGATGCGGGCAAGGCTGGAGCCGGTGGCCGAGGCCTGCCGGCGGGCCCGGGAGCTGGTCACCGAGGCGTGCGCCCGGTGGAACCTGCCCGAGGCGTCCGGTCCGGCCGCGTTGGTCCTCAGTGAGCTGGTCGGCAACGTGGTACGCCACGCCGGCACCCCCATGCAGGTGACGGTGACCCTGCGTCCGCCGTATCTGCACCTGGCGGTGGTGGACGGCAGCAGCGCCCAGGCCCGAGCAGGCGGACGGGACCTGCATGCCGAGGGCGGGCGAGGGCTGATGCTGGTACGGGAGTTGGCCCAGCGGTGGGGCAGCGTGCCGGCGGGTCAGGGCAAGGCCGTCTGGGCGATGCTGCCGGCAACCTGAGCGGTCGAGCGCTTGCGACCGGTACCAGCGTTCTGACCGAAATTTCCGCTCTGGCCTGGTTACATGGTGCAAGGGTCGGGTAGGCACGCCCGTCCTTTCTGCCGTCACGACGGGGTGAGCAACCATGCCCAAGCGGGTAACCACGGAACCCGGTCGAGATCGGGGCCCGGCGATCCTGGCACCGGCCCGCTTCGGGGGCTTCCCGGGAGCGGTACGGGCACCGATCCCCGGCAACTCCCTGATCAAATTCCTCGCCACCACGGACCACAAGCAGATCGGTCTGCTGTATCTGCTGACCTCCTTCGGGTTCTTCCTGGTGGCCGGGTTGCAGGCGATGGTGATGCGCGCCGAGCTGGCCCGACCGGGAATGCAGTTCCTCTCCCCCGAGCAGTACAACCAGCTCTTCACCTCGCACGGCGCGGTGATGCTGCTGCTGTTCGCCACGCCTGCGGCCTTCGGGTTCGCCAACTACATCGTGCCGATCCAGATCGGCGCGCCGGACGTGTCGTTCCCCCGCCTCAACGCGCTCGCCTACTGGCTGTACCTGTTCGGCGGGCTCATGGTGGTCGGCGGGTTCATCACCCCGGGCGGTTCGGCGGACTTCGGTTGGACGGCGTACAGCCCGCTGAGCGACGTGGACCACAGCCCCGGCGTGGGCGCGAACATGTGGGTGCTCGGCCTGGTCGTCTCCGGGCTCGGCACCATCCTCGGCGCGGTCAACCTGATCACCACGATCCTCACCCTGCGCGCGCCCGGCATGACCATGTTCCGGATGCCGCTGTTCACCTGGAACATGCTGTTCACCAGCCTGCTGGTGATCCTCGTCTTCCCGCTGCTGGCCGCCGCGCTGCTGGCGCTCTCCGCCGACCGGCTGCTCAACGCGCACGTGTACGACCCGGCCACCGGCGGCCCGATGCTCTGGCAGCACCTGTTCTGGTTCTTCGGCCACCCCGAGGTCTACATCATCGCGTTGCCGTTCTTCGGCATCATCACCGAGATCATTCCGGTCTTCTCCCGCAAGCCGCTCTTCGGCTACACCGGAATCGTGCTGGCCACCGTCGCCATCACCGTGCTCTCCATGACGGTCTGGGCGCACCACATGTTCGCCACCGGCCAGGTGCTGCTGCCGTTCTTCAGCATCCTGAGTTATCTGATCGCGGTGCCCACCGGAGTGAAGTTCTTCAACTGGATCGGCACCATGTGGAAGGGGCAGCTCACCTTCGAGACGCCGATGCTCTTCGCCATCGGCTTCCTGGTCACCTTCCTGCTCGGCGGCCTCACCGGTGTCCTGCTGGCCAGCCCGCCGGTCGACTGGCACACCCACGACAGCTACTTCGTGGTGGCGCACTTCCACTACGTGGTGTTCGGCACCGTGGTCTTCGCCCTCTTCGCCGGCTACTACTTCTGGTGGCCCAAGATGACCGGGCGGCTGCTCGACGAACGGCTCGGCAAGGCGCACTTCTGGACCATGTTCATCGGCTTCCACGGCACCTTCCTCGTGCACCACTGGCTGGGCAGCGAGGGGATGCCGCGCCGGTACGCCGACTACCTGCCCACCGACGGGTTCACCACCCTGAACACGATCTCCAGCATCTTCGCCTTCATCCTCGGCCTGTCCACCCTCTTCTTCATCTACAACGCCTGGAAGTCCTGGCGGTACGGGGCGATGGTGACGGTGGACGACCCGTGGGGCTTCGGCAACTCCCTCGAATGGGCCACCAGCTGCCCGCCGCCGCTGCGCAACTTCGACCGGATGCCCCGGATCCGGTCCGAGCGCCCCGCCTTCGACCTGAAGTACGGCCCGCTCGTCGCCGATCTTGGCCGGGACCTGCCGCAACGCACCACGAAACCGCCGCAGCAGTTCACCGACGAACTGCGGTTGGAACACCACGTCCCGGAGTCACCGGCCGCCGAGGGCGCGCACGGCGCCCGCGAAGCGGCCGACTACCAGCCGGCGCCGCGCTCCGGCGCGCGGCCGGTGGACGTGCCGGAGCCCGAGGGTGTCCGCCGGCCGAGCTTCGAGCAGAGCGATTCACCGAAGGACGCCGAGGACGCGCCGAAGCCGCACGAACGCTGGCGGCACCCGCACAGCGACGGCAACCCCGAAGAGCAATGACCAGCGGTACGCGCTGAAGGGCCGATACCCACGCGGGGTGTCGGCCCTTCGCCGGTACGTGTGCGGCGGCGACCCGGTCGCGGACCTGCGCGCCGGATGGCGCGCGCACGTGGAGTTCGGTCAGTCCCGGGCCGGTGCCAGGCCGGCGGCGGTGAGCGAGCGGCGTACCGCGGGCTGGACCCGGGTCAGCCGCAGCGGCACCCCGGTCCGCTCCGCCGCGTCCCGCCCGGCCATCAGCGCGGCGATCCCACCTGCGTCGAAGCCCCCCGCGCCGACCAGGTCGACGACCACCTCGCTGGGCTGGCCGGTGACCGCCTCCAGCATGGCCCGACGCAGCTGGTCCGCGCCGTCGCGGTCGATCTCGCCGCCGACCTCGACCACCACCGTGTCGCCGTTCTGCTTGACCGAGATCCGGGTCTTGCCCGGGTCGGGTTCGGCGGCGCCGTTCTGCCAGGGCGGGGGTGCGTCCGCGAGCATCGCCTGACGCAGCCAGGTGAGCGCCCTCGACAACAGTCGGGACACGTGCATCTGTGAGATGCCGAACCGGGCGGCGATCTCCGCCTGGGTCTGGTTGCCGTAGAAGCGCATCGCGAGGATCCGCCGCTCACGCCAGGGCAGGCGGTGCAGCAGACCACTCACCGTCACCCGGTCGTCGACCGACTCCAGGGCGTTGTCCGACTCGCCGACCAGGTCTCCGAACTCGGCGGAGCTCTCCCCACCCACGGGCGCGTTGAGGGAGGCCGGGCTGTAGCCGGCCGCCGACTCCAGCGCGGCGAGGATCTCCTCTTCCGGGGTCTCCAGCCGGGCCGACAACTCGGCCACCGACGGGGCCCGGGACAGCTCGCTGGTCAGCGCGGCGGTGGCCTGCCCCACCTCGAGGATCAGGTCGCGCAGCCGGCGGGGCACGTGCACACCCCAGGTCCGGTCCCGGAAGTGCCGCTTGATCTCGCCCACGATGGTGATCGCGGCGTACGCGGTGAACGAGCCCCGTTCCGGGTCGTAACGGTCGACGGCGTTGACCAGCCCCAGCCGGGCCACCTGCTCCAGGTCCTCCAGCGGTTCCCCCCGCCCCCGGTACCGGCGAGCGAGTCGGCCGGCGAACGGCAGCGCGAAGCGCACCAGGTCTTCCCGGGCCTCCCCGCGCCGCTCGGGTGGCAGACCGGCGATGCGTGCCGCGTACGCCATCGCCGCCGCGTCGAGGTCCTCCAGACCTCGATCGGTGGGTGGTGGTGTGGTGGTCGTGGTCGTGCTCGTCTGTCCGAACATCCGCGCCTCCCTCAGGAAGGTCCCCCGCCCGGATCGGGAAACCGGTCGTGCGCGTGGTCGAGCCACGCACCGGGCCGGAAAGTGGGTCAGTGACTGGGATGCCAGCGGGCGACACCGCCTCTACGCAGCGCAGTTAGGCCGTCGCAGTCAGCGATGTTCCCGCTCCGTAGGTACTCAATCACGGGACCCCGGGTTCGCGAGGATGTTTCGGCGTCCTCCGTCTCAGGAGACCAACAACCCCTGGTGGCCGCCGCTGTCGCGGAGCACTGCGAGGGCCTCGGCGACCCCCAACGGGGGCGGCGCGGGCAGGTCGTACGGCTGGGCGCGCAGGACCTCGGTGGCCCGGCGGGTGGGCACCGAGGTGACCGGGTAGCCCCGGGCGGTGGTGCGGTCCAGGGCCCGACGCCGACGGCCGAACCCGGCGACAGCCAGCCACTGCGGCAGCCCGGCCAGCGCGGGTGACCGCACCCCGGGCGGTTCGGGCAACACGTCCACCGAGCTGAACGTCTCGCTGCCGGCCAGCCACCATTCGGCCTCGTCGACGCTGCGCCGGGTGGCGTTCTCACACCAGTACGGCACCAGCCCCGCCCGCACCACCTGCCACGGGTCGAGCAGTCGGCCGCACTCCACCACCAACCGGTCACCGGTCTTGCCGGCGCGCCGCAACCACCGCCGGTACAGGTCGGCCACGCCCGCGCTCAGGGCCGCCGGCCGGGGCACCAACACCCGGTGCAGCGGGTGCTGGTGGCGGGCGGACCAGTCCCGCGCGGAGAGCTCGAAGCCCGAGTCGACGCCGTGCTCGGCGTCGGCCGACGGCACGGACACCTCCGGCGGCTCCCACCGGGTCGCGTCGCCGCCGACGGAGCGCAGCACCTGCCGCAGCGCGTGGCTGTCCGGGTGGAAGTCGACCGGGTCCAGCCCACTGCCCGGGCACCCGACCTGGAAGCTGTGCCCCGGCCCGCGCTCCAGCACCGGCCAGGTGCGCGCGTCGCGGACCAGCAGCACGGGGGCACCCGGCACCAGCCGGTCGGCGAGGAACTGCGCGTACGCGGCCGGTAGGGCCCTCCACGCGGCGGTCAGCGACACGGTCGCCCCGGTCAACGCGCCCCGGCTGGCCGGGCAGTGCACCTGGCGCAGGTGCAGGTCGGCGTTGCCGGCGAGCAGCCGGGTGGCGAGTGCCGCGCCGTGCTCCACCGCGTCGGCCGGGCGGTCCACCGCACCGTCGGACCAGTGCACGGTCATCTCGAAGCTCGCCGGCAGCCACGGCACGCCGAGGGCCACCGCGAGGTGCGCCGCCGCACCGTGCGCAGAACCGATCAGCACTCCGGGGTAGCGGCGGCGGGGGTACTGGTCGACGAACCACCGGGCCACCCGGGCGGCGTCCACCTCGTCGAGCTGGGCCACGGTGAGCGCAACCCGGCCGGCGGCCCGGGCGACCGCGGCGCGGCGTACCGGCTCGGGGGCGCCGGGGAACCGCGACATCGGCCCGGCGGGCCCGAGGTCCGCGCAGTCCACCCCCCGCAACGCCCGAGCGGTGGCGGCGACCAGCACCCGGGCGGAGCTGCCCGCCGCCACGACCCGGTCGCCGGCGAGACCGGCACCATCGGCCGTGAGCCCCTTGTGCACCTTGTGCACCTGCCCCACCTTGCCTCGTTCGCTCACCACGCGGCCGGGCTTCCCGTCCCGATGGGGTTCAAACGGGGCATCACCCACCCGGCGGCACATTCCGCTGGTCAGCGGGGTGCCCCGGTCATCACCGCCGTTCGGCGGCTCGGGTTTCGTCGGGGCCAGGAGGGGCACTTCCGGGGCCATGCGCACCGACGACACCAGCGAGCCAACCGCCGCCACGATCACCCCGTACGAGGACGGACCGCTGCTGGTCCGCGGCGACTTCGCGCTGGTCACCCCAGACGGCGAGCGCATCGACGCGCGCCGGGGCACGGTGGCGCTGTGCCGGTGCGGCAAGTCGGCGCTCAAGCCGTTCTGCGACGGCACCCACAAGGTGGTCGACTTCCGCGCGGGCACCGCCCGCGAGGGCTGACCCCACGTCGGTCGCCGCCACCCAGCGCGGCCGCACCGGCGGGCCGCACCCGAGACATCCCGCCTTTGCTCTGCACCCGCCGAAGCGCCAGCCACGGACCGTGCGCGGCCGCGCAGGCGGGCCACACCCGCAACACCCTGCCTTTGCTCTGCACCCGCCGAAGCGCCAGCTACGGACCGTACGCGGCCACGCAGGCGGGCCACACCCGCAACACCCCGCCTTTGCTCTGCACCCGCCGAAGCGCCAGCTACGGACCGTGCGTGGTGCACGGGCGGGTGCAGAGCAAAGGACGGATCCCGCGCGGGGACTCCCCCGACCGACAGCCGGCGGCGGCCCGCACGCCCATCCGCCAGCCGACAGCCGCCCGCCCGCCGCACCCGCCAGCCGACAGCCGCCCATCCCACCCGCTCGGGCGTGATCCGCCCGGCTGGGACGAACCCCCGGATCAGACGAGCGCGGGCGGGGCCGGCGGGGCCACCGCGGGCAGCGTGACGAGCGGGACCTCGGGCGGCGGCACCGGCGGGGCCGGCGCGCGCAGCGAGCTGCGGCCGGCGGCCCAACTGTCCAACAGGTGCACGGCGAAGAGCCGGTCCACCGCGAGCCCGGCCGCCGCGCCGAAGAGCACGTCCGAGGCGAGGGCCGGTTCGACGCGGACCAGGCCGCCGCACAGGTCGTGCGCGGCGATCTGCTCATGCACCGCGTCGGCCTCGACGTGTTCGTCGTGGAAACGGGTCGCCACCTCGTCGAAGCCGAGCCGCCGCAGCCCGTTGCCGTAGCGACGGTTCGGCAACGAGGAGGTCATCTCGAACGCCGCCAGGTGCCCGAGCAGCGCGCCGCGCAGCCGGCGGTGCAGCCCGAACAGCGACATCAGGTTGTTCGTCGCCAACGTCACCGCTGGCACCACGTCGACGTACGCGGCGTACCCGGTGTCCAGGCCCAGCCGGTCGAGGGTGCACCGGAACAGCTCGGCGTGCATCCGGTCCAGCCGCCCGTTGCCGTACTCGTCGGTCTGGATCTCCACGAGCGCGGCCTTGGCCGGACCACCGAGGCGGGGCAACACCCAGCTGTGCGGGTCGGCCTCACGCAGGTGGTAGACGGAGCGGTGGGCGGCGAACTCGCGGAACTGGGTGAGGTCGGCGCGCCGTTGCAGCGTCGCCGCCAGCGCCGGCCCGTCGTCGGCCGCGACCAGCTCGCCCAGACCGGCCGCCACCCCGGCGGCGGGCACCGGCGGTGAACCGACCAGCCGGCGCAGCGCCGCCTCGAAGACCCGTTCGCAGCGGGCGCGCAGCGCCAGCAGCGTCGGCTGCCACTCCCAGGACTCGTCCACCCCGAACCAGCCCCGGTAGTGCAGCTCGTAGCAGAGGAACAGCGTCAGCTGGAGGTCCTCGTCCGTGATCGGGTCCGCCGGGTCGAGGTCGACGCCAAGATCGGCCGGCAGGTCGTACGGCGGGCGCCGCAGAGCCTCGATGACCGCCGCGGAGAGCGGGCCGCGCGACCTCGGCAGGGTCGCCGGACCGTAGCGGCGGTCGGTGGGCTCGGACATGGGACCTCCAGCGTCGTCGGGCGGCTACTGATGCCCTGGCCCGGAACGGCTAAACGAGATCTTCGGCGTTGGCCGTGACCTCCACCTGCTCGCGGACCTTCCGGGCCGGGGCGCCCTCGGCGTACAGACCCCGCAGGTCGGCGAACGCGGGCTCCGGCGGCGCCAGCGACACCGCCGGGTCGACGACCGCCTCGAGTACGCAGGGACGGTCCGCGGCGAGGGCCTCGTCCCAGGCCGCGCCGACCAGCTCCGGGCGGTCCACGCGCACCCCGTGCAACCCCAGCAGCCGGGCCCACCCGGCGTACGGCACGTCGGGTCGGCGGTGGGTCGGGTCGGCCGACGGCTCTCGCCCGCCGCCCATCCCGTTCTGGTCCCGGTTGTTGAGCACCAGCACCACCAGTCGAGGGTCCCGCCACTGCTGCCAGAGGTGCGACACGGTGATCAGTTCGGCGAGCCCGTTGAGCTGCATCGCCCCGTCGCCGACCAGCGCGATCACCGGCTGGTCGGGGGCGGCGAGTTTGGCGGCCACCGCGTACGGCAACGCGCAGCCCATCGAGCCGAGGGTGCCGCACAGCTGCGCCTTCACCCCGGGGGGCAGGACGAGGTGCCGGGCGTACCAGTAGAGGACCGAACCGACGTCGACGGTGACCGCGCCGACACCGGGCATCCGGGCGGACAACTCCCCCAGGACGAGCTGCGGGTTCACCGGGTCCGCCGCGGCGGCGACCCGCTCGGCGGCGACCTCCCGCCAGCGATCCACCGCACTCTCCACGGTGGCGCGCCACTGCTGCTCGGGCCGACCGCGCACCCGGCTCAGCAGCGCCCGCAGTGTCTCGGCGGCGTCACCGACCAGCGGCACGTCCGCCGGGTACCGGTTACCGATCCGGCGACCGTCGATGTCGATCTGCACCGTGCGCGCCTGCTCGGGCATCGGGAAGTAGTCGGTCCACGGGTCGTTGGTGCCGACCATCAGCAGCGTGTCGCAGCCACCCATCAGCTCGGCCGCCGCCGGGGTGCCGACCTCGCCGAGCACCCCGGTGTGGAACGGCAGCCGCTCGTCGAGCACCGGCTTGCCCAGCAGCGAGGTGGCCACCCCGGCGCCGAGCCGGTCGGCGATCTCGATGATCTCGGCGGCCGCGTCCCGGCCGCCCTGGCCCACCAGGATCGCGGTCCGTTGGCCGCCGCTGAGCAGCTGCGCGGCGGCGTCGAGGTCCGCCTCGTGCGGCAGGACCCGGGCCAACGGCTCGCCGGGGGTCGCCGTCATCACCCCGGCGGCGTACGTCTGCAGGTCGGGCACCAGGGCCTCCTGCAACTGCCGCGGCAGCACCACGCAGGTCGGGCTGCGGGTCGCCGCCGCCGTCCGGAACGCCTGGTCCAGCAACGCCCCCACGTGCTCGGGGCTGCGGCCGTACCGGACGAACTGGTTGCACACGTCCCCGAAGAGTCGACTCAGCCCGATCTCCTGGTGTGCGCCGCCGAGCGGCCCGGAGATGTCCTCCCCGACGATCGCCACCACCGGCTTGCTGTCCAGCTTGGCGTCGTAGAGGCCGTTGAGCAGTTGGACGGCGCTGGGCCCCTGGGTGGCGAGGCAGACCCCGATGCCTCCGGTGAACTTGGCGTGCCCGGTGGCCATGAACGCGGCGGTCTCCTCGTGTCGGGCCGGTACGAACGCCGGCTCGCCGCCGGTGCGGTCCAGCGCGTCGACCAGTGGAGCGATCGCCTCGCCCGGGTACCCGAAGGCGCGGGGTACCCGCCAGGCCAACAACCGCTCCACGACGACGTCCGCCACGGTACGGTCAGCCATTTTCGCGCCCCGGTGTGCTGGGGTCGACGTAGCGCAGTACCGCGCCGACGCCGTCGGTGAGGTCGGGTGCCTCGTCGGGGCCGAGCACGGTCAACGCCGCGTCGGTGCCGACGAGTGCCCGCACCAGCGCCGCGTCGGCGCGTACCCGTTGCGGGTCGGCCACCGACATGGCGGCCAGTTGCCCCGGGTCGACGGCGATCTCGGTGGGTTCCGGGCCGATCCACAGCTCACCGTTGGCCGACGGGTCGTCCACGATGAGCATCATGTCGACCTGGTTGCGTTGCAGGGCCGAGACGACCGCGTCGAGGCCGCCGCCCACGTCCTCCTGCACGCCGAACTTGTCCAGCGCGGCGGTGATCCGCTGGTCGGCGACCTCCGCGATGGTCTGCACGGTGAGGTCGTCCAGCATCGTCTGGTCGGCCCCGCCGGCCCGCGACCCGGCGTCGGTGCGGACCACCAGGTCCTGCCAGCGCTCCGGCATCTGCGCGGCGATCATTCCGGTGGCCCGGACGTCACCGGCGACCACCACCACGTCCGCGCCGACCCGGTCGGCCAGCTGCACGGTCGCCGCGGTGACGTCGCCCGCGTTCTGGTGCCACGCCTCCATGGCCGCCCGCTGGTACCGCGACTGGGACCAGCCGCCGGGCTTCGCCCGCCGCAGCGGGTACTCGTCGCGGCCGGCGACGTGCGCCCGCCGGGGCACCCCGCCGGCGCTGACCGCCATCGCGTCGGCGCCGACCCGGTCGGCGACCACCCGTACCCAGGCCACCTGTTCGCCGCGTTGGGCGAGCAGCGGCATCACGTGCGGCAGCGGCCCGTAGCTGGCCAGATCGCGCCGTGGCGGCGCGGACAGGTACTCGGAGAGCACCACCCGACCGTGGCTGGCGAAGACCGCCAGGCCGTAGTCGCCGACCATCGGGTCGTGACCACGGATCACCCGGTCCAGCGCGGCGAGGCTCGCCTCGTCCGCCCCCTGTTCGGCCAGGCTGCGTTCCAGGGCACGCCAGCGCAGGTCCAAGGCGGGATGGGCGTCCTCCGTGTCCGCGGAGGCGTCCAGATACACCGAGCACCACGGCCCGGGACGGTCGTAGAGCGGGCGCAGGAAGGACAGCTGCATGCTCGACCCCTTTCCAGCTCGGCCCCCCGCTTACCCGGGTCGCCGGGGATGTCACCTCGCGGCCGTGAGCCCGTGACCAGGTTTCATTCACGTCGTTCAACCGGAGACGTCGATACGATCTGTGAACACAAGCGGACTCTCGGTGGTGGAGATGGACAGCGGACTCGATACCCGACGGATAGTGCACCCGACCGAACGCATCGTCACCGGGCGGCTGGTCCGTCTGCTCGACGGCTACACCCGTGAGGTACGTATCGGTCAGCCGGTGCTGGTGGCGGTGCTCACCGCGGCGGCCTTCGCGCGGCTGCCCGCCCTGCTGCTGCGCTCGATCTTCTCGTTCGGCGGCGGCGGCACCCGGCGGCGCTGGAAGGAGCTGAAGCAGGGCCCGGAATACCTGGTCACCCCGGTACGGCTGCGCAACACGGCCGGTCAGCTCTGCGAGGTGGAGCTGCACGGTCACCTACCGCAGAGCGCCCTGCACCCGGCGGATCAGGTGCAGCTGACCCTGCGCCCGCAACGCGACCCGGAGCTGCCACCCCGGATCGAGCGGATCGTCAATCTCACCACCGGGCAGTTGTTGACCCCGCGTACCGCGACGCTCTGGTCGCACCTCGGCCCGCCGCTGCTGTTGCAGGCGTTCCTGGGCACGCTGCTGCTGGCCGGTGTCGTGGCCTGCTCGGCGCTCACCTGACCCCGTCGCGGCCCGATCAGGGCCGGACGGCCGGCCCCGGCGGGCTCGCGCCTCAGCCGACCGGGGCGGGCTCGCGGGCCGGCTGCTGGTCGACGCCGAGCATTCCCCGGCGACGGGCCCACCGCTCGAAGACCAGGGTGGCGAACGGCGGCACCGCGCTGACCAGGGCCACCGCCGTGGCCAGCAGACTCCACCGGTGCAGCCGGGCCACGGCCAGCACCAGCAGGACGTACGCGACGAACAGGCCGCCGTGGATCGGCCCGAAGATCTTGACGCCCAGCTCGTTGTCCGGCGGGCCGTACTTGACCAGCATGCCGACCAGCAGGGCCAGCCAGGAGCAGGCCTCGGCGATCGCCGCCGCGACGAACAGCCGGGTCACCTTCTCGCGCATCCGCACGCCACCACCTCTCGGGCCGCAATGGTATCGGTGCGTCCTGGCCGGGGTGGCAGGGCGGGCCGGTGGGTAGGAAAGGACCATCGGGTCTTCCCCCACCCGCCGATCACGTGCGAGGTTAGGGGGACCAGCGGTGACGGGGTGGTGACCATGGGCGAGGACGTCGGCGTACGAACCTTCAGTCGGGAGGATCGGGCCCGCTATCGCGACAAGGTTCGCCGCTGCCTGGATGTCTTCGCGGAGATGCTGCGCGAGTCCCGCTTCGACCTGGACCGGCCGATGACCGGCGTGGAGATCGAGTTGAACCTGGTCGACGAGGCGTCGAACCCGGCGATGCGCAACGCCGACGTGCTGGCGGCCATCGCCGATCCGAGCTTCCAGACCGAGCTGGGCCAGTTCAACGTCGAGATCAACGTGCCGCCGCGCCGGCTGACCGGCACCGGCACGGCCGACTTCGAGGAGTACGTGCGGGCCAGCCTCAACGCGGCCGAGGTGAAAGCCCGGGCGGTCGGCGCGCACATGGTCATGATCGGCATCCTGCCGACGTTGCGCCCCGAGCATCTGACCGCCGAGACGCTGTCGGCCAACCCCCGCTACAAGCTGCTCAACGAGCAGATCTTCGCGGCCCGCGGCGAGGATCTGCCGATCGCCATCAGCGGGGTGGAACGTTTGGCGGTCACCGCGGACACGATCACCCCGGAGGCGGCCTGCACCAGCACCCAGTTCCACCTGCAGGTCAGCCCGTCGCAGTTCGCCGACTACTGGAACGCCGCCCAGGCGGTGGCCGGCATCCAGGTCGCGGTGGGCGCGAACTCGCCGCTGTTCTTCGGTCGGGAGTTGTGGCGCGAGACCCGCATTCCGCTGTTCCAGCAGGCCACCGACACCCGGTCGGAGGAGATCAAAGCCCAGGGGGTACGCCCCCGCGTCTGGTTCGGCGAACGCTGGATCACCAGCGTGTTCGACCTGTTTGAGGAGAACGTGCGCTACTTCCCGGCGCTGCTGCCGGTCTGCGACCCGGAGGACCCGGCGCAGGCCCTCGCCGCCGGCGAGGTGCCCAGTCTGGCCGAGTTGCGCCTGCACAACGGCACCGTCTACCGGTGGAACCGCCCGGTGTACGACGTGTCGCGGGGCCGCCCGCACCTGCGGGTGGAGAATCGGGTGCTGCCCGCCGGCCCGACCGTGCTGGACACCATCGCCAACGGCGCCTTCTACTTCGGGTTGGTGCGCGCCCTCGCCGAATCGGACCGGCCACTGTGGTCACAGATGTCGTTCAGCGCCGCCGAGGAGAACTTCACCAGTTGCGCGCGGCACGGCATCGACTCGCAGGTCTTCTGGCCCGGCCTCGGCTACCTGCCGGTCACCGAGTTGGTGCTGCGCCGGTTGCTGCCGATGGCGCATCACGGCCTGGACCGGTGGGGGCTGGACCCGGGTGAGCGTGACCGTCTGCTCGGCATCATCGAGCGCCGCTGCCTGACCGGCCGCAACGGCGCGAGTTGGCAGGTGGAGACGCTGCACCGGCTGGAGACCGCCGACCACCTGGACCGGCCGGCGGCGCTGCGCGAGGTGGTCCGGCACTACGTGGACCTGATGCACAGCAACCGGCCGGTGCACGAGTGGCCGATCCCGTGAACGCCCCGGGTGGCCCGATCGGCGCGGGGCTCAGCCGCGCGGGGTGGGAACACCGAAGAGGTCGGTGATGCCGCCGGGAAGCTGGGCGAACAGGTCGTGTCGCTCGTCGTCATTCAGCGCATCGGCGACGGTCCGCAACACCGCCTGGGCGTGTTGACGCACCTGGTCCGCGTTCGCGACCTGCTCCCGGTCGCCGACGTGCTTGAGAAACTCACCGACGTCCCACCGGCGGCCCTGCGGATTGCGGGTGACGGACGCGTCCAGCCCGTCCGGTAGTTGTGCTGCCAGGTTGTCGGCTTCCTGGCCGGCGAGCCGTTCACCGAGCACCGACAGGACAGCCTGGATGGACCGCACGGCCTCGTTCTCCCCGAGACCCGCGCGCTGTCGTACCGTGGCGATCATCTGCTCGTACTCCATGCCCCGCTCCTTCGGTCTCGTCGGCATGCCGTCAGGCGTGCCTGCGGACGAACGGGGCGAGTTCCCACGCTCTCTGGCCACAAACGGGTCGGGCGCGGACCCGGACTGCCCGCCGTCGACGCGCGAGCCCTCGCAAGCCGGCGCGAACCGGACGCGTCACCCGTCACCGGCTGAGCCACGTCGGGCGGTGCGGGAAACCCTCGACCCGGGGCACGGCGCGCCCGCCGGGGTGAACGCGGTCCCTTGTGGACCCCGCATCGCATTGATGACTGCCGTAGGCTGGGGCGGCTCGCACATCGTCTGATCACGATGAGGGGACGCGCCGGTGACCGCTTCTGGAACAGACCCAGCCACGATCCAGGGGTCCGCGCGGGTGCCCCTGTCCCGTCGACGCATGCTGCGGATGGGAGCGGCGGCGGCCGGTGGCGCGGCGCTCGTCGGTTCGGCGGAGGCCACGTCCGCGCAGGCCGCGCCGGTTGGTGCGAAGCGCGTCCTGCGGGCGCCGGCGCTGTCACCCGGTGACCGGGTCCGGGTCGTGTCGCCCGGCGGCACCCCCAACCCCACCGCCATGGCCCGCGGCATCGAGATCCTGCGCGGCTGGGGCCTGGAGGTCGAGCTTGGCGCGAACGTGTTCGCCAGGTACGGCTATCTCGCCGGCACCGACGCGCAGCGGCTCGCCGACCTGAACGCCGCGCTCAACGACCCGGGGGTTCGTGCTGTCTTCGCCGCCCGTGGCGGGTACGGCACCCAGCGGATCGTCGACCACATCGACGTCTCCGGTCTGCGCCGGGATCCCCGGGTGGTCGTCGGCTTCAGCGACATCACCAGCATCCAGGGCAAGCTCTGGCGCGAGATCGGCCTGGTCACCTTCTACGGCCCCATGGTCAACTGGAACGACGCCCGCACCGGCCCCGAGTCGGCCGAGGCGCTGCGCAGGGCGGTGATGACCACCGAGCCCGTCACGATCACCAGGGATCCTGCCGAGAAGACAGCCCCCGTCCTGGTGCCGGGGCGGGCGTCCGGTCCCCTGCTCGGCGGCTGCCTGACATTGATCTCCACCTCGCTGGGCGCGGAGGACGCTCCGAGGTTCGACGACGCGATCCTGTTCTTCGAGGACGTGGACGAGGCTCCGTACAGCATCGACAGGATGGTGACCGAGCTGCGCCGGGTGGGTGTGCTGTCCCGGGTCGCCGGGGTGGCCATCGGCCAGATCACCAACAGCGTCGGTGGCCCCGGTGAGTGGGACGCGGCGGCGGTGCTGAAGGACCGCCTGTACGACCTCGGCGTGCCGGTCCTGGGCGGGTTACGGCTGGGACACGGCAACGGGCAGCTCACCGTTCCGCTCGGCGCGCGGGCCACCATCGACGCCGAGGCCGGGACCTTGACGGTGCAGCCGGGAGTCCGCCCACGTTAGCCTCCGGTGACCGCGTCCCAGGGGGAAGGGTCGTCGCGCAAACGGCTGTAGAGGTATCCGTCGCGCCACCGGCCGGCCCGGAACTCGCTGGCCCGCACGATTCCCTCCAACTGGAAGCCGGCCTTTTCCAGCGCCCGCTGCTCGGCCACGTTCTCCGGGTGGGTGCCGGCCTGGATGCGCTGCGCCGGGGTGTGCTGGAAGAGGTAGTCGCAGAGCAACGCCTGCGCGCGCCAGCCGATGCCCCGCCCCCGCCACGGTGGCAGCAGGACGATGCCGATCGACCAGTACGACGCCCGACCTGCGTAGCGACCCGCGCTGTAGCTGACGATGCCGGCGGCGGCCCGTTCCTGTTCGACCTCGACGATGAGCCGCCCGTCGTCCTCGCCGAGGTAACCGTCGACGGCGAACCGCCGTGCCGGCGCGCCGGCGTCCGTGAAGCCGGCCCAGTCCAGACCGATCAGGCCCGGCTCGGTGCGTAACCGTCGGAACATCGCCAGGTCGGGCTCGGCAACCGGCCGCAGGCGGATAGTGAGGTCGGCCGAGGCCGGCAGCGACGTGCCACCACTGTCCATGGCGACACGCTAGCTGCCCGACGTGGTTGGGCGCGCCCCGTGTTTGCGCCGTGTGGACCGGGGGGCGACCCGCAGCGGTGGCCGAGGCGGTGGCCGGGTCCTTTGGAGCTGATTCACTGACGGCATCAGGCGCCCGGAGCGTTACGACAGCACGCATCCGCCCGTTCGACTCCCCAGACATGAGGTCCCAGACCAGCCGGGGCTGATTCGTTTGCGACATCAGCTCCAGAGGCGGCGCGGCACTCCCCCGCCCCGCCGGCACCTCTACCGCCTGGTCACACCTTGAGCAGCACCTTCGTACAGTCGTCCTGCTTCTTCTGGAAGATCTTGTAGCCCTTCGGGGCGTCGCGCAGCGGCATCCGGTGGCTGACGATGAAGCTCGGGTCGATCTCGCCGCGCTGGATGCGTTCCAGCAGCGGTCGGGTGTAGCGCTGGACGTGGCACTGACCGGTCCGCATGACCAGTGACCGGTTCATGAACGCGCCCATCGGGAACTTGTCCACGAAGCCGCCGTACGCGCCGACGACCGAGACCACCCCGCCGGAGCGGCAGGCCAGGATCGCCTGCCGCAGCGCGAACGGCCGTTCCGTCTCGACCCGCGCGGCCTGTTTGGCCCGGTCGTAGGCGTACATGGCGGCGTTGCCGTGGTGGCCCTCCAGTCCTACCGCGTCGATGCACGCGTCGGGGCCCCGGCCGGCGGTCATCGCGTTGAGCGCGTCCAGCACGTCGACGTCGTCGTAGTTGATCGTCTCGGCGTCGATGTGCTCCTCGGCCAGCCGCAGCCGGTACGGGAACCGGTCGATGACGATCACCCGCTCGGCGCCGAGTAGGCGGGCGCTGGCCGCGGCGAGCAGCCCGACCGGGCCGGCGCCCCAGACGGCGATCACCTGCCCGGGTTTGATGTCGCACATCTCGGCGCCCATGTAGCCGGTGGGGAACACGTCGGCGAGCATGACCGCCTGGTCGTCGCTGACCTCGTCGGGCACCTTGATCGGGCCGACGTCGGCGAACGGCACCCGGGCGTACTCGGCCTGGCCACCGGCGTAGCCGCCGAGCAGGTGGGAGTAGCCGAAGATGCCGGCCGGCGAGTGCCCCATGATCTTTTCGGCGATGCCGGCGTTGGGGTTGGAGTTCTCGCAGACCGAGTAGAGGCCGCGCTGGCAGGACGAGCAGTGCCCGCAGGCGATCGGGAAGGGCACCACCACCCGGTCGCCGGGGGCGAGGTTGCGGACCTGCGGGCCGACCTCCACCACCTCGCCCATGAACTCGTGGCCGAGGATGTCGCCCTTGCGCATAGCGGGGATGTAGCCGTGGTAAAGGTGCAGGTCAGAGCCGCAGATCGCGGTGGTGCTGATCCGCACGATGGCGTCCCGGGCGTTCATGATCTTCGGATCGGGTACGTCGATCACCTTGACGCTGTCGGTGCCCATCCAGGCGGTGGCCTTCATTCACGGTCCCTTTCGGAGAACTCGGGCGATCAGCGGCGCGACGCCGGCAGCGGCTGGGCGGGGCGCTGCATGGCCTGTTGGCGTACTGAGATGCCGTTGGGGCTGCCCTCTGAGCGGATCACCTCGCCGGTCTCCAGCACCTGCTTGAACCGGCGCAGGTCGTCGCGGACCTGCTGCTCGGGTTCCTCGCCGAGGATTTTCGCCACCGCCCGGCCGAGCGCGCCGGCCGGCGGCGCGTAGCGCAGCTCCACCCGTACCTCGGTCCCCCGGTCGCCGGGCGCGGGCACGAAGCAGACCCGGCCGGCGTTGGGCACCCCGGTTCCCGGCAGCGACCGCCATGTGATCGACTTGTTCGGCTGGTCGTCGATGATCTCGGCGTCCCACTCGACGCGGTGCCCGGCCGGGCCACGGGCGATCCAGTGCGAGCGGCGCAGGTCGTCGGCGCGGACGGACTCCAGGTGCGCCATGAACCGGGGCAGGTTCTCCATGTCCCGCCAGAACCGGTACGCCTCGGCGGGCGACCGGTTCACCGTCACCGCGATCTCCAGCCGGATCACCCGGGCGCGGGCCCGTCGCGCCTGGCCGACGCGCACGGCGGCGAGCACGTCGACGGCGGTGATGCCGGCGACGGCGAGGGTGGTCAGCGCGACCCGGCGGCGGCGTGCACCGCCGCGGTCGGCGAGGGCCCGCCCGAGCAGGGTCAGGTCCATCGCGTCGCCGGCCACCCGGCTCCAGGCCCAGCCGGCCGGGCGACGGCCGCTGAGCAGGCCGGCGGCGCTGCCCAGTTCCCGCAGTCCGATGGCCGGCAGCACGGCCCGCGCGGCCGGGGAGTCGTCCACGCCGGTCAATCGCGCGACGGGTCCGGGGGCGACCAGCGTGCCCACCCCCAGGGCCAGGCTCAGCAGGCCGAGCGCGCTCGGCGGCGTCGCCGGCACGGGTCCGTCCAGCTCCGGCAGGAGCACAGTGTCGACACGACTCATGTCCGGTCCCTTCCGGTGGGCGTCGCCGCCGGTTCGCCGGCGGGGGCGGCGGTGGTCCCGCCCCCGTGACGCTATGTCGTACCCGTGCCGCATGAGCCATGTTCGGGGCAGAACGTCCGATGCGGGCAGCGTGGGTGGGAAGGTCTCGCGGCAACGGTCAACAACGCGACATTGACCGATTTGGATCACCTGCCAGCCGTTACCGTCGGCCCAACCCGTCGCGCCGCCGGAAGGACCTCCCCATGAACCGGGCTCTCCTGCGCCATCTGACCGCCACCATCACCGTCGCCCTGCTGGTCGGGCAGGCCGCCGCGCCGGCCGTCGCGCGTACCCGTGGGTCGGTGCCGCCCGCGCCCGGCAGCGTCCGCACCGTGGTGCGCGACGCGGCGACCGGCGCACCCGCGCCCCGGGCCTGCGCCGCGCTCGTCCCGGTGGACGCCGCGGCGTTGGCGGCGGTCACGCTCGGCGAAGACCAACTCGGGCGGTACGGGGGGTGCGCCGACGAGCAGGGTGTCCTGCTGGCCGAAGGCGTCGCCCCGGGGAGGTACCGGCTGCTGGTGCGCCCCTACGACACGACGACGCACGGCTGGCAGTGGGTCGGTCGGCACGGCGGCACCGGCGAACGCGAGCGGGCGCAGGTCGTCCAGGTCCGGGCCGGCGCGGTGACCAGCGCGCCGACCATCCGGCTCGACCCACCCGGCACCGTCGTCGGGGTGGTGACCGACGCGGCGACCGGCGCCCCGGTCCCCCGCGCCCGGGTCATGGTGGTGCCGTACGTGCCGGATCCGAAGTACGACGATCACGGCCCGATGACCGACGAGGACGGCCGCTACACGATCACCGGTCTCGGCCCGTACCACTGGCCGGTGCAGTTCGCCGCGGGCGGGCTCGCGACCGTGTGGTCCGGTGGGGTGGGCGCTCGACAGCAGGCGCGACCGGTGCGGGTGCGCGCCCATCAGACGGCGACGCTGAACCAGGCGCTGCCCGCCGGGACACCGCTCACCGGGGAGGTACGGGTCGACGAGCTGCTCACCTACGCCCAGGTGATCGCGTTCGACGCGGCCACCGGCGACCTGGCCGGTGTGGCGGACGTGGGCAGCGGTTACGCCCTGCGGCTGCTCCCCGGTCAGCGGGTGAAGCTGCGCTGCGACTGCGCGTACACCCCGCCGGTCTGGCACCGCCACGCCGCCGGCTTCACCACGGCGACCCCGGTGCACGTCCGACGGGCCCCGGTCGTGGTGGACTTCAACCTCAACTGACCACCGAGCCTCGTCGACCGGCGTTAACAGTGGCCGGGAGCGGGTAGGCGGCGGGCGCTTCTGCTGGCGGCCGGGGAGGTGGGATGACGGCGACCGAGGCATTCTTTGAGCGGTTGACCGTCGCCGGCCAGGACCCGCGGTTCAGCAAGGTGCGCGGCAGCGTGCGCTTCGACATCCGGGACGGAGACCGGCTGGAGCAGTGGCTCCTGGCCATCGATCATGGCCAGATGCGGGTGACGCGCAGCGCCGAGCCCGCCACCACGGTGATCAGGGTGTCCGCGCGGGTCGCGGACGCGATGGCGCGCGGTGAGGTGAACGGCGTGGCGGCGATCGCCCGTGGCGAGATCATGGTCGACGGTGACCTCGGCCTGGCGTTGCGCATCGGGCGGCTGTTCTCCCGCGAGCCACGGCTGGCCCAGCGCCGTGGCGTGGACAGCGGGACGTAGCCGATGCAGGACATCCAGGGCACCGTGGCCTGTATCGACGGCAACACCTTCATGGTGTCCGACGCCAGTGGTGACGTGGAGTCGTCGCCCGCCACGCCGGTCGGGCTGTTCGCCGCCGACACCCGTTTCCTGTCCCGCTGGATGCTCTTCGTCAACGGCGAGTGCATGACCGCCCTGTCGGTGGACGACAGCCAGTATTACGAGGTCACGTTCTTCGTGGTGCCGGGCGCGGCGGTCGACTACGTGGAGGCCGACGTGTCCGCCATCCGGCGTCGGCGGATCGGCCCGGACCTCACCGAATCGGTGACGATCTTCAATTACGGCGAGCATGACATGGAGTTGGACATCCGGCTGGAGGTGGCCGCCGACTTCGCCGACATCTTCGAGATCAAGTTCGACAGCCACGACAAGGCCGGCGTGTACTACACCGAGGTCGGCCCGGACGAGCTGCGGTTGGGCTACCGGCGCTCCACGTACCGGCGGGAGGTCGTCGTGTCGGCGAGCGAGCCCGCCGAGTTCGACCCGCAGGGCCTGCGGTTCACGGTGCGACTGGGCATCGGCGAGCAGTGGTCGACGCGCTTGCAGGCGGTCATGCGGGCGGTGCGTCCCGACGGTGTGGACCTGCGCTCGGCCCTGCGGGCGCAACGGCCGGACGAGTCCACCCTGCCCGCGAGCGTGCGGGCCTGGGTCGCGGCGGCCCCGACCCTGGACACCGAGAGCGTCGCCCTGCAGCAGGTCTATCACCGCAGTTTGGTGGACCTGGCGGCGCTGCGCTTCGCGCCACTCTCGCTCGGCGGCGCGAGCGTGCCCGCGGCCGGGTTGCCCTGGTTCATGACCCTGTTCGGCCGCGACAGCCTGTTGACCTGTCTGCAGACCCTGCCCGTCACCCCGTCGCTGACCCCACCGACGCTGCGGATTCTCGCCTCGTTGCAGGGCGCCCGGATCGACGACGTGTTGGAGGAGGACCCGGGCCGGATCCTGCACGAGCTGCGGTACGGGGAGTCGGCCGCGTTCGAGGAGCAGCCGCACTCCCCGTACTACGGCACGGTGGACGCCTCCCCGCTGTTCGTGGTGCTGCTCGACGAGTACGAACGGTGGAGCGGCGACACGGCGCTGGTGATCGAGTTGGAGCAGGAGGCCCGCGCGGCCCTGGCCTGGATCGACCAGTACGCGGACCTGACGTCCACCGGCTACGTCTGGTACCAGCGCCGCAACCGCGCCACCGGCCTGGACAACCAGTGCTGGAAGGACTCCTGGGACAGCATCTCCTACGCCGACGGCCGGCTGCCGGGCTTCCCGAGGGCCACCTGCGAAACCCAGGGGTACGCCTACGACGCGAAGATCCGAGGTGCTCGGCTGGCCCGTACCGTGTGGGGTGACCCTGCTTTCGCTGAACGGCTGGAGAGTGAGGCGGCGGCCCTGTACGACCGGTTCAACCGGGACTTCTGGCTGGAGGACCGCGGCTTCTACGCCCTCGCTCTCGACCACGACGGCACTCCCGTGGACAGCCTGTCGTCCAACATCGGGCACCTGTTGTGGAGCGGCATCGTGCCGCCGGAGCGGGCACCCCGGCTGGTCGAGCATCTGATGGGTCCGGCGCTCTTCTCCGGTTGGGGGGTGCGGACGTTCGCCGAGGGGCAGCGCCGGTACAACCCGCTCGGCTACCACAACGGCACGGTCTGGCCGTTCGACAACTCGTTCATCGCCTGGGGTCTGCGCCGTTACGGGTTCGCCAACGAGGCGGCCCGCATCGCCGAGGGCATCCTGTCGGCCGCCACCTACTTCGAGGGTCGGCTACCCGAGGCGTTCGGCGGGTTCGACCGCGACACCACCCGGTTTCCGATCCGCTACCCGACCGCCGGCAGTCCGCAGGCGTGGTCCAGCGGCGCCACCATGCTGCTGATCCGCACCATGCTCGGGATCAACCCGCACGAGGACCACCTGGCTGTGGACCCGGCGCTGCCCACCGCCTTCGGGCGGATCGCGCTGCTGGACATCCCCGGCCGGTGGGGCAAGCGCGACGCGTTCGCCCGCCAACGCCCCGACCAGCGCTAGGGATCACCGGACGGCGCGGAAGGTGCGCCGGTACGCGTCCGGCGGCACGCCGACGGTGCGGTGGAAGTGTCGGCGCAGCGTCGCGGCGGTGCCCATGCCGGCCGCCTCGGCGATGGCGTCGATGCTGTCGTCGGTGTTCTCCAACAGCTCCTGCGCGCGGCGGATCCGCTGGGTCGACAGCCACAGCAGGGGGGTGGTGCCGGTGGCCGACCGGAAGTGGCGGGCCAGGTTGCGGGAGCTCATGTTCGCCTGCCGGGCCAGGTCCTCGACGGTCAGCGGCTGGTCCAGGCGGGCCAGCGCCCAGGGGAACAGTGCGGCGAGCGGGTGGTCGTCGCGGGCGGGCACCGGGGTGGTGACGTACTGCGCCTGTCCGCCGGCGCGGTGCGGTGGCACGACCAGGCGGCGGGCGACGGCGTTGGCGACTGTCGAGCCGTGGTCACGGCGGATCAGGTGCAGGCACAGGTCGATCGCGGCGGCCTTGCCGGCGGAGGCGAGCACGGTGCCGTTGTCGACGTAGAGCACGTCCGGGTCGACCCGTACCCGGGGGTAGCGGGCGGCCAACACCTCGGTGTGGGCCCAGTGCGTGGTGGCCCGCAACCCGTCGAGCACCCCGGCGGCGGCCAGCACGAACGCCCCGGTGCACAGCGAGACCATCCGGGCGCCCGCCCGGTGGGCGGCGCGGACCGCGTCGAGCAGGTCGGGGGATACGTCCGCGTCGATGTCCTCGATCGACGGGACGATCACGGTGTCGGCGCGGGCGAGGCGGTCCAACCCGTCGTCGGGTTCCAGCAGGAATCGGCCGACCCGGGCCGGGCCGGGACCGCAGACCACCAGCTCGTACCAGGGGTCGGCCAGGCCGGAGGGGTCGCGGGCGAAGACCTCGCAGGTCAGGGCCAGCTCGAAGTGCAGCATGCCGTCGGTGGCGGCGATCGCGACAAGGGCCATGTCCGAAACTGTACGGGGGTTGGCGTTCCCGACACTGGTCGGCCGTCGGCCGCCACGGGAGGCTGGTCCCAGTCGATCTTTCGAGGGGGCAGTGATGGGTCAGAACGTCGCGGTTTTCGGGGCGTACGGGCACACCGGGCGGTTCGTGGTGGCGGAGTTGCGCGAGCGCGGTTTCGGTGTGCTGCCGGTGGGCCGTGACCCGCACAAGCTGGACGCCCTGGCACTCCCCTACCGGGTGGCGTCGGTCGACGATCCGGCCTCGCTCGACGCGGCGCTGATCGGCGCGGACGCGGTCATCAACTGCGCCGGCCCGTTCGCGTCGACAGCGGCCGGCGTGATCGAGGCGGCGCTGCGCGCCCGGATCCCGTACGTCGACGTGGCGGCCGAGATCGAGGCCAACGTGGACACGTTCGCGCACTTCACCGAACGTGCCCGCAGCGCCGGTGTCGCGGTGGTCCCGGCGATGGCCTTCTTCGGTGGGCTCGGTGACCTGCTCGCGACGACGGCGATGGGCGACTGGACGACGGCCGACGAGGCGCACGTCGCGTACGGACTGAGCAGCTGGCACCCGACGGCCGGGACGGTCGCCGCCGGCGTCGTCTCCCGCGAGCGTCGTGATGGTCGCCGGGTCCGTTACACCGGCGGCCGGTTGGAGTACCACTGCGCGGGGGACCTGCCGACTGTGGACTGGGACTTCCCCGCGCCGCTGGGCCGCCGCAGCGTTTTCGGCGAGTTCACCATGGCCGACGTCGTCACCATCCCCCGGCACCTGGCCATCCCCGAGGTGAAGACGTACATGACGGTCGACGCCGCCACCGACCTGGCCGCCGCGGCGGCACCGGTCGCGGTCGACGGGCAGGGCCGGTCAGCGCAGACGTTCACGGTCGACGTCGTCGTGCGTCGCGGTGACGAGCGCCGCCGCGTCGTGGCCAGTGGTCGGGACATCTACGCCGTCAGCGCGCCCCTGGCGGTGGAGGCGGTCCGGCGCATCCTCGATGGTGAGACGAGGACGAGCGGCGTCGCCTCGGCCGGCGAGATGTTCGACGCGCCCGATTTCCTGCGTGCGCTGTCGCCGGCCGTCTCCGTCAGCCGTGGCCCCCTCGCCTGAGCGAGGGGGCCACGGCTGTGGTGCACCCGACTCGGGTGCGTCACGAGGTCAGACGATCACGTTGACGCCGGCCGCCTTGCACGCGGTGGTGATGTCCTTGCCAGCCTTCTCGAAGGCCGGGTTGTCGGCGGCGGTCGCCGGGTCCGCCGCGCCAGCGGCCTTGGCCGCCTCGGCACCGAACGTCCGCAGGGCGGTGGCGACCTTGCCGTCACCGGTCGCGGCGGCGGTGGTCACCCGCTTCTCCATCTCGGTCAGGATCTTCTTGAAGTCCTCGGCCGACGGCTCGCCCGCCGTGGCGACCTTCACCAGCTCCGCCTTCATCTCGTCGCTGGCCTTCTTCACCGCCTCGCAGAGCTCCTTGTCGCTCGCGGCACCCGCCGCGGGTGACGAGGAGGGCGTGGCGGCGGCGGAGGTGACCACCGCGGACGGGGCCGCGGACGTGGGAGCGGGCGTGGCGGACCCGGCGGTCGTGGCCTTGTCGCTGTCGCCACAGGCGGCGAGGGTCGTCGAAACGGCAAGGATCAGGATGGCGGAAGCAAGACGGGAAGATTTCACGGACGCGGACGATAGCCGAACTCCACACGATGATCAATTTGGTTTGGTGACTCGCCCACGGGCGACGCGTCACCCGATCCTGGGCCACATCGACGGCGGCGCCGGCCGGTCGTCGACCGACACCGACCAGCGTCGACGCTCGCGCCATGGCGGACGGGTACGGCGGTAGTAGGACCAACCGGCCAGCGGCAACGCGATCGTCCAGGCCAGCAGCAGCGGGAGGCCGATCAGGACACCGGTTCGGGTGAAGATGTCCTCCGTGCCGGGCTCCGCGAGGTCCGCCGCGAACTGCCAGGGCAGGGTCGCCGAGTAGCCGATCATCAGGGTGGAGCCCAGCACCGTCGGCGTCAGCGGCAGCCATGGCGGCACCCGACGTCCGCGCAGCCACGGCACCCACCGGGGGAAGATCACGCCCCATTGCTGAATGAGCCCCAGCGCCAGGACGCCGCCGAGCCCGGCGAGCACGCACAGCACGCCCAGGTAGAACGCGCCGGCCGGTAGGCCCAGGAAACCGTTGACCGGGTGGTCCCCCACCCCGGGCCCGCGACCGTGGTACCACTCGCGGAACGGACCGGGATTGGCGAACAGCGGGATGCCGAGGATCCACGGCACGTGCAGCGGGATGAACCCCAGCACGGGGGCGATCCACGCCACGTGACCGGCCCACCGCGCCCAGGACGGCGGTGGCGGCGGTGCGGCAGCAACTGTGGTGGACATGGCGGCTCCGTCTCGGTGGGGGTTGGCGCGTACCACCTCACCGTGGTTGAACGACGAGACGGGCGTATCGCCACCGGGAGGGAACCGCCTCCCCCGGTGCGGGGATCACGCCTTCTCGTCACCCGGTCCGGTCCCTAGTTGTCGGCCGGCGGGCGGTCGTCCTCGCCGTACTCGCCACGAATGGGCAGGTAGTAGGCGGGCAGGAAGGCCGCGATGATGACGACGCCGGCGATCGGCACGAACGCGCCGACGAGAACGCCGGAGCCGATCCAGACCAGTGCGAGCGCGAATCGGCGGCCGATGGCCCGAACGCCGAACGGGCCGAGGTCGGGGTCCAGCAGTTCGGTGCGGCGCAGGTGGGCCCAAATGATGTTGAAGAGGGCCGCAGCGGTCCACAGTGTGCCGCCGTAGACGACGACCGACGGGCGTAGCCCCTGCTTAGCGCGCAGCGCCTCGGCGAGCAGTGACGTGGAGAACGGCAGGAACGCGATGACCATCAGGAGGAGCGTGTTGAGGACCAGGACCCCTCGGTCGACGTGCCGGACGCGGTCGAACATGACGTGGTGATTGACCCACACCTGCCCGATGAGCAGGAAGCTGAGCATGTAGGCCAGGTACGAGGGCCACAGCGCACCGAGCCCTCGCAGGAGGTGCCCGAAGTCGTGGGGCGGTTGGATCTCCAGCACGAGAAGCGTCACGGCGATCGCGAAGACACCGTCGCTGAAAGCCGTCAACCGACCCGCACCGCGCGTCAACCGTGGGGTTTCCCTGCTGGGAGGCACCCAGCGAATTATGCTATGTCAGCTTTTGTCATGGGCGGAGTTGGCGGCCGTCCTCCGCAGGTAGGCCTCGGCCAGTTGGCGAAGGCGCGCCCTGTCGAAGCTGCGCCCGTGGCCGGGATGGACAACGGAGACGTCGAGGTCGACGAGGAACGCCATGCTGCGCCGGTAGGCGGCCACGTCGGAGTTCGGCAGATCGTCGATCAGGGCGCCCTCGTAGATGATGTCGCCGGAGTACAGCGTCCCGGTGCGCTCCTCCAGCAGGGCGATGCTCCCCGGTGTGTGGCCGGGGAGGTGCAGCACGGTCAGCACCCGTCCGCCCAGGTCGATCCGGTCGCCGTCGTCGAGCAGGCGGCTCAGGCCCATGGGTTCGATGCGGTAGCCAGCCGGGTCGTAGCCGGGATCGGGCAGCGCGTCGATCATGAGCTCGGGAACGGCTTCGCCGCCCGCGTCGATGCCCAGCTTGTCGTAGAGCTCCGGGCCGTACAGGCTCGCCGGCACACCTGCCGCCAGGAGCCCCGCCTCGGCCGGGTGGGCGGCCCGGTCACCGAACTCGGGCGCCCCACCGACATGATCGAGGTGCGCGTGGGTGAGCACGACCAGCGGGTCCCGCTCGAACATGCCCGGAATCGCGTGCCGCAGGGCAACGACACCGAGACCGGCGTCGATCACGATGTCCCGGTCGGTGCCCCGCAGCCACCAGAAGTTCGCCGAGAGCAGCTCGTTGACGTGCGGTTCCGTGACCCGGATGACGTCGCGGTCCACGTCGGCCCGCGTATACCAGTCGACCATGTCCGAGAGTGTGCCAGCGCGGCGACGCCCCTCGACCCCTCGTGGTGCGGCGGCCGGCCGGAGCGCCGATCTGCCGGTGCGTTCGAGTACGGCGTGAAAGACTGTGGGCGCCCTCGGCCGTCGACACCAGTCCGCGAGCCCCCTCCACGTTCGGCCGTGACAAGCACCGCGCGTGGAAGGGACAGGGATGCACCCCACCTGGCTCCTGGCGCTCTCCTGGGCCTCACTCGCGGCCGGCGTCGTCAGCTTCACGATCGTCCTCGCCGACACCTATCTGCGCGGGCACCGTCAACCGGCCAAGGTCATGGAGATCGTCTGGCTGGTGACCGTCCTCTACGTCGGTCCGGCAGCCGTCCGTCTCTACTGGCGCTGGGGAAGACCCGAGGCGCTCTCGCGACGGCGGCCGGAGGGTCAGCCTCGACGACCCCGCCGGGGCCACATCGTCACCCAGCTGTGCCGTTGTGGCGCGCACTGCGCCCTCGGTTTCATCGTCGCCGAGGTCGCCCTGTACGTCGTCGGCTTCGACGCGGCCCACCACGCGCTCTGGGTCGCTTACGTCGGCGACTATCTGATGGCGGTGGCGATCGCCGTGCTCTTTCGGGTCTTCGACGAGCCTCGTCGCGGCGTCGCACAGATCGGGCCGGCACTGGCGACCGTCGTCAAGATCGAACTGCTGACCATCACCGTGTTCGAGGTGGTGCTGTTCGGGTGGCTGACGCTCGCGCACCACATGGTCTTTCCGGAGCCACCCCTGCGGCCCGACAGCACCACGTTCTGGTTTGCCGGCCAGATCGGGCTTATCGCCGGCTTCGTCGCGGCCGTGCCTGTCGCCGCCTGGCAGATCGGCCGAGGACTGAGAGCCCGAGAGGCGGGCGGCGCTGATGTCGCCGGCGGATGAACGGGGAGATCCACTCCCTGCCACTTCCAACGTATATCGCACCCGGGGGCTTGCCGCAAGACCCGGGTCCGGGCGCAGAATCAGCGGCCGGACCAGCGCAAACGAGGCAACGGGGGCGAGACGTGAGTGTGTTGTCGATGAACGAGGGCCACAGCGACCGGGCGTTGTTGTGCGATCTTCGAGATGTCGACGGGTCGCAGGTGCCAAACGTCGGCGGCAAGGCCGCGCACCTGGGCGACCTCACCCGAATCGACGGGGTCCGGGTGCCGCCCGGGTTCTGCCTGACGACCGCCGCCTTCCGGCGGGTCATGGCGCGGGTGCCGTCGATCGACGATCGGCTCGACCAACTGTCGCGACTGAGCCGGGATGACCGGGAGGCGATCAGCACGCTCAGCGCGCAGATCCGCCGGAGCATCGAGGAGACCGCGATCCCGGGTGACCTGACAGCCGCGATCACCGGAGCGCTCGCCCGCTTCGGGGAGCAGGCCGCCTACGCCGTGCGGTCCAGCGCGACGGCTGAGGACACGCCCACAGCCTCCTTCGCGGGCCAGCAGGACACCTACCTGAACGTGGTGGGGTCGGAGGCGATCCTGCGGCACGTCAGCCTCTGCTGGGCGTCGCTGTTCACCGAACGGGCCGTCAGCTACCGCCTGCGCAACGGGATCGACCACCGTGCCGTCCAGATGGCTGTCGTCGTACAGACAATGGTTGTTTCGGAGGCCGCCGGCATCCTGTTCACGGCCGACCCGGTCACGGGCAACCGGAAGGTCTCGACCGTGGACGCCAGCTTCGGCCTCGGCGAGGCTCTGGTCTCCGGCCTGGTGAACCCGGACGTCTTCACCGTGCGCGACGGGGAGGACGGGGAGGTCGTCGCCGGGGCGGTCGCCGCCAAGCAGCTTGCCGTCACCGCCCTGCCGGGTGGCGGCACCCGGGAGGTGACGATCGACCCGCAGCGGCAGGAGCAGCCGGCGCTGACGCAGGCGCAGGTGGTGCGGCTGGTCCGGCTGGGTCGACGGATCGAGGCGCACTTCGGCCGCCCGCAGGACATCGAATGGTGCCTGGTCGACGACGACTTCCACATTGTGCAGAGCCGCCCGATCACCACGCTCTTCCCCATTCCCGCCGCGGCTGACCAGGAGAACCACGTCTACCTGTCGGTCGGTCACCAGCAGATGATGACCGACGCCATGAGGCCACTGGGGCTGTCGATCTGGACGTTGACGGCCATCGCCTCGATGCGGGAGGCCGGCGGGAGGTTGTTCGTCGACGCCACCCGGCTACTGGCCGCACCCGCGAGCCGCGCCAGCTTCCTGGAGATGGCGGGCCGGACGGATCCGCTGACGAAGGACGCGCTGGAGAGCCTCCTCGACCGCGAGGGCTTCATCCCGACGCCGCCAGACGGCGGCGGTCCCGGCACGCCGGCAACCCGCGGTCCCGGCACGCCGACAACCGGCGGTACGGGCACGCCACTGGCCGGCGGTGCGCCGGCTCCGATCGAGAACGACCCGGCCATCGTGGCCGAGTTGATCGCGCGCAGCGAGGCGTCCATCGCCGCTCTGCGGCGCGACATCGCGACGGTGACCGGCCCGGCGTTGTTCGACTTCCTGCTGGCGGCCTTCGAGGAGCACAAGCGGGCCATCAGTGACCCGCTGAGCATGCAGGCGATCATGGCTGGCATGGAGGCCACCTGGTGGCTCAACGACCGGCTGCACGAGTGGCTGGGCGAACGCAACGCCGCGGACACCCTCACCCTCTCCGCCCCCGGCAACATCACGGCGGAGATGGGGCTGGCACTACTCGACGTCGCCGACGTGATCCGCCCGTATCCGGAGGTGGTGGCGTTCCTGGAGGGCGTCGAGGACGACGGCTTCCTCGACGAACTGCCGAAGGTCGCCGGCGGGGCTGAGGCGCACGCCGCCATCGAGGGGTACCTCGACCGGTACGGCATGCGGTGCGTCGGCGAAATCGACATCACCAGGCCACGGTGGAGCGAACGCCCCAGCACCCTCGTACCCGTGATCCTCGACAACGTCCGGCTCTTCGAGCCGGGCGCGGCCCGGCGACGCTTCGCGCAGGGACGGCAGCAGGCGCAGCAGAAGGCGCAGGAGGTGCTGTCGCGCCTGCGGGCCCTGCCCGACGGGCAGCGCAAGGCCGAGGAGACCGAGCGGATGATCGACCGGGTACGGACCTTCGTCGGCTATCGGGAGTACCCGAAGTACGGCATCGTCAGCCGCTACTTCATCTACAAGCAGGCCCTGCTGGCAGAGGCCGACCGCCTGGTGCGTGCCGGCGTGCTCGCCGAGACCGACGACGTCTTCTACCTGACGTTCGAGGAGTTCCACGAGGTGGCGCGCTCGCACCAGGTGGACCACGAGCTGATCCGGCAGCGCAGGGACGCGTTCCGCTGGCACCAGGCGCTCACGCCACCCCGGGTGCTGACCTCGGACGGGGAGGCCATCACCGGGGCGTACCGGCGCGACGACGTGCCGGTCGGCGCGCTGGTCGGTGTGCCGGTGTCCGCCGGAACTGTCGACGGACGCGCCCGCGTCATCCTGGACATCGCACAGGCCGATCTCGAAGCCGGTGACATCCTCGTCACCGCCCACACCGACCCCAGCTGGACGCCCCTGTTCGTCGGCATCGCCGGCCTGGTGACGGAGGTCGGCGGGGCGATGACGCACGGCGCGGTGATCGCCCGGGAGTACGGCCTGCCGGCGGTCGTCAGCGTGCTCGACGCCACCCGGCTGATTCAGGATGGGCAGCGGATCCGCGTGCACGGCAGCGACGGGTACGTCGAGATCCTGTCCTAGGTGGTGGCGTTGTCGTATTCCGTCTGGTGGCGGCGGATCTCGGCGTGGTGGTCGGCGGACCAGGCCGCCAGGGCCAGCACGGTGGAGAGCAGTGACCTGCCCAGGTCGGTGAGGGCGTATTCGACGCGGGGCGGCACCTCGGGGTACGAGGTCCGGGTGACGAGGCCGGTGCGCTGGAGGTGCTTCAAGGTCAGCGTGAGCATGCGCTGCGAGATGCCGGGGATGGCGTCGCGCAGGTTCGAGTAGCGGACCGGGCCGTCGGCGAGCGTGCCGATGATCAGCACGCTCCACTTGTCGCCGACGAGGTCCAGGACCTCGCGGATGAAGTCGGCGTCCTCGTCGTTCCAGTGCGCGCAGGGCCCCGGAGCGGCCCGGACGTTCGCCCGGACGTTGGTGCGCCTGCGTCGAAGGTCCTCGGAACCCATTCCGCCACCTCTCCCAGCCTCTTGGTACGCACATGAATGTACCTTTTGTGGCCCTCCAATTCTCATGCATGATGGCACTACGAACAAGGAGTGAGAATTGAGGAGGCACATCATGAAGATCGAGTTCTGGTCCGACATCGTCTGCCCGTACTGCGGGCTGATGGACCACCGACTCCACCAGGCCCTGGACCGGCTCCCGTACGGCGATCAGGTGCGGGTGATCCACCGGTCGTTCCAGCTGCACCCCGACCTGCCCCGCACGGGTGTCAGCCAACGGGAGCTGATCACGATGGCCGGGGCGCCCGCGACGACCGTCGAGCGGGTCCTGCGGCCCATCGAGCGGGCCGCCGAGGCGGAGGGCCTGACGCCGTACCACGCGGTGGACCGCACGCTCGGGCCGACAGATTTTGCCCACGAACTGCTCGCCTACGCGACCGACCAGGGTCGTGGCAACGAGGTCTGGACGGCGATGTTCCGCGCGCACTTCGGACAGGCCCGCAAGCTGTGGACCGCCGAGGATGTGCTCGATTTCGCCGCCGAAATGGGCCTGGACCGCGCCGGTTCCACCGAGGCCCTGCGAAGCCGCCGCTACCGGGCCCGGGTGGCGGCCGACCAGCGTGAGGCGCAGCGCCTCGGAGCACGGGGCGCGCCGTTCCTGGTGTTCGACGGCCGCTTCGCCGTGCCCGGGGCGATCGGCCTCGACGACCTGATCGCGGTCATCGACAAGGCGTGGGCCGAGAGCCACCCGACGCCACAGCCGCTCCCGATCGTCGGTGCCGCCGAGGGCGTGTGCAGCCCGGACGGGTGCGCGGTGCCCGACCGCACCACGTGAGCTCAGGTCTACCCTCCGGATGAAGCCGCCGTGCCACGATCGGCGGCGTCCTCCACCGGTCACGGCCAAAGAGGGAATCATGCGGTTCGAAGTCCTGGGGCCACTGCGAGCCGTCGACAGCTCCGGATCGGTGGTGCCCGTCGGCAGGCATCAGCACGAGGTCGTCCTCGCCTGCCTCCTGGCCGCCGGCGGGCAGACGGTCGCCGACAGCACGCTGATGGAGGCCCTGTGGGGTCGCGACCCGAGCGACAGCAAGCAGGTGGCACTGCGGGTCCTCGTCCACCACCTGCGCCGCACCCTGGGCACCGGATCGATCATTCGCGCGACCGGCGGCTACCGGATCAGCCTGGCCGGCCACCAGGTTGACGCCGACGAGTTCGTCGCGCTGGTCGACGCGGCCGCCCGCGACGAGGCGCAGGGCCGGCTCGCCGAGGCCCAGGGCCGCTACCGGGTGGCGCTGCGACTGTGGCGGGGTACGGACGCCTACCAGGGCACCGCCGACACCGATCAGGTGCGGGCGGTCTCCCACCACCTGGGCGAGCAGCGTCTGACCGCGTACGAGAGCTGCGTCGACATCGAACTCAGCCTTGGCCGGCACCGGGAACTGTGCGCCGAACTGGCGGCCGTGGCCACGGAGAACGCGCTGCGCGAGCGCCTCCAGGCGCAACTGATGCTGGCGCTCGTGCGCAGTGACCGTCGGGCGGAGGCGTTGCTCGTCTACGAGCGGACCAGGCGCATCCTCGCCGACGAGCTTGGGGCGGACCCGGGCACCCGCCTCCAGCAGCTGCACACCGCAATCCTGCGCGGCCCCGCCCCCGCGGTCGCACCCTCCGCCCCTTCCACCGTGGCGCGGCCGGCGCAGTTGCCCGCGCCACCCAGCGATTTCGTCGGGCGCGACGACGAGCTCGCGGCCCTCGACGCCCTGCTCGCGCTATCCGGACCCGGTCAACGTCCCAGTGGCGCGGTGGTCGTGACCGGGTCCGGTGGCATGGGCAAGACAGCCCTGGTCACGCACTGGGCGGACCAGCACCGACAGCGTTTCCCCGACGGGCAGCTCTATCTGGATCTCGACGATGACGTCCCGGCGACGGTGGCGCTGGCCAGGGCCCTGATCGATCTCGGCGTCGCCGCCGACGACGTGCCACAGCAGGCCGAGACACGCGCCGCGCAGCTGCGATCGCTGCTGTCGCGCAGCGCGGTGCTGGTGGTCCTGGACAACGTGAGCAGCGCCCAGCAGGCCCGTCCGTTCTTCCCTGGCACCGGCGACAGCCGCCTGGTGATCATCAGCCGGAATCGGTTGGACGGGCTCATCGCCCGCGAGGGCGCTCACCTGCTCGTCCTCAACCCGCTCCCCGTCGACTCGGCCACCCGTCTGCTCGGCGCGATCGCCGGGATGCCCGGCGGCGCGGACGACGACATTCGTACCCTCGTGACGTTGTGCCACGGGATGCCGTTGGCGATTCGGATCGTGGGCGCCCACCTGCGGCTGGGGGCCCGACCGGGCACCCTCGTCGTCGCCCTGCACGACGAGCGCACCCGCCTGGCCCGGCTCAGCACCACCGACGGCGATGTGAGCGTGCGCGCGGTGATCGCGGTGTCGTACCGGCGGCTGGCCGCGCCGGCACGTCGGCTGTTGCGCCGTCTCGGCCTGTCGGATGCCCACACGATCCCGCCCGGCGCCGCTGCCGCACTGGCCGGCATCGGCGCCGGCACCGTCCTGACGGACCTGGTCGACCGGCTCGCCGAGGTCAATGTTGTCACGATCGAGCCGGACAGCCGGATCAGCCTCCACCAGCTGACCCACCTGTTCGCCCACGAGCAGGGCCAGCTCGAAGACACCTCGGCCGACCGGCGGGCCGCCGAACGCCACCTGCTCCGCTGGTACGGGCACGTGGCCCGCCACGCGCAGCAGCGCATCAGGCCGACGGCCGACAGCGCCGACGTCCCGGACCCGGAGCATCTCTTCCTGCCTGACCTGCCCGGCACGCTCGCGGCGGTGGAGTGGGTCGACACCGAGGCGGACACGATCATCAGGTTGATCGCCCAGCACGGCGGGACCCACAGTGATCTCGTCTGGCCTCTTGCCGTCAACATCCGTGGCTGGTTGCAACGCCGCGCACCCCGCGACATCTGGATCGGCGTGGCCGAGCACGGCATCCGGGCCGCCGCCCTGGCCGGCAGCAGGACCGGCGAGGCCACCCTGCACGGGAGCCTGGGCGTGGCACACAGCCTGCTGCTGCAACGGGCCGAGGCCCGCGCGGCGTTCCAGCGCGCCAGCGCGCTCTTCGCCCAGGGCGGCGACCACGCCGGCAGGGCCGACGTGGAGGCGAGCCTGGGCGCGATGCTCGCCGACAGCGGGGCGCTTGACGAGGCGCTCCCACCACTGCTGCGGGCACGACACCTAGCGACCCAACTGGACGACCCCGACCTCACCTTCAAGGTCGAACTCAACCTCGGCTACCTGCATCGGCGGGCCGACCGTCACCAGGAGGCCCGGGACGCCTACACGGCGGCGTTGTCGGCCGCCCAACGGTCCAGCAACCGGGACTGGTTGTCGGCGAGCGTGCACACCAATCTCGGCCGGCTGCATCTCCTTCAGGGCGACCTCGATCAGGCCGGGCAGCACTACGACGAAGCGGTCCGGCTCGCGCGGAACACGGGTGACCGGATGCGGGAAGCCTGGGCGCTGCACGGATGCTCCGACGTCTTCGCGGCCCGACGGAACCTGCCGGCCGCCGTCGCGGCCCTGCACGAGGCGGTCACGATCCTCGAAACCCTGGGCGATCGTCGACTCCCCGAGATGCGTGCCCGGCTGTCCGAGCTGCTCTCGGACAGCCCCGCCGGGCAGCCGCTGCCGCAGACGTAGCCCACCCGTCGTCTCGACGGTGCTCGGCACTCCGCGTGGTGGCCCTCGATCCGCCAACCGCACGGTGGCGTCTCCACCTCGCCGCCAACATCGAGCCAACACGCCGTTGGGAGACTGCGCCCTGTTAGTCAGCCAGCGTCCGTACGAAACAGACGGGGGTTACCGGCGCGGTCGCACCGGTAACGGCGTAGGGCTCTGGTCGTGCTACCTACCGCCCGATTCGTGCGCGAAGTGGAAGGGATCCTGTCTTGTCTCTGTCGAAGAAGGTCGTCGGGGTGGGCGCGGCCCTGAGCACGGCCGCGGCGCTCGCCGTGGCTACCCCGGCCAGCGCGGCCTCCAACTACATCTACAACGCCACCAACCTCGGCCTGGGGGTCATCCACGTCCAGGACGGCAACTACACGCACGGCAACTACGACGTGATCCTCCCTGCGGGCCGCAAGACGACCGATTTCTGGCCGACCGCCGCCGGCTACTACATCGGCCCCGGCTACTGCGGGTACGAGTGGACCCTCACCGGCGGCAGCTGGCTCCTGACCAACGACAACGTGGCTCCCGGGAAGCACTTCATCCCCACCACCCGGACGATCCAGGTGCGCGTGGAGCGCTGCTGACCCCGGGCCCCGCCGCGTTCGCCGCGAAGATTCACTCGGGTTTCAGGAAGTTGGGGTGTCCCCGGCACCGGGACACCCCGACTTCCGTAAAGGCGAGTGGATCACGCGCGGCGGGGCCGTTCAGCCCTTGGCCTGGCTGCGACGGGGCCTCCGACGGGGCTTGTCGTGGCCGCCGGCAAGCCGGGTGAAGGTGAGCATGTTCGCCAGCGCCACGGCGATGATCGCGACGCCGACCTGGATCGCGAGCACGACCCAGTCCCAGCGCAGCACCCATACCCGTACGCCGGCTCCGTCGTCGATGTTGAGCGCCCTGGCGACCACTGTGCCCAGCACCGCCGAGCCGACGCCGATGACGAACGTGGCGAAGAAGCCGATCCGTTGCCTCCCCGGCAGGATGAGTCGGCCGAGCAGGCCGACGAGCGCGCCGATGAGCACCGCGCCGAGATAACCAGTTACCAGCATTGCCGTCTCCCCTCCAGCAGTGCCCAGATACATGCCCGAACCTCACGTTCCCGGAAACCCCGCCAGGGTCGCGGTCCGGTTCAGGGCTTGCGGGCTGCTGGTCGCTCGCGCGGAGCCAGCGCGCACAGCACGCCAGTGATCACCGCAGCGGGCATGTCACCCTGTTCCACTACGGTGGCGGAGCTTTCCCACCCGAACGTAAGGACGCAGATGGCCCACCCCTACACGCCCGGACCGAAGCAGTTCGTCTTCAGCGTCGGTGATGGCAACGACCAACACGTCTCGGTGGGCGACCCGCAGGAGGCGTACGAGGCGTTCTCCGCGTTTTTCCGGGGCCGAGAAGCTGACACCTACACCATCAGGGACGAGCCGGCGCGGCAGAGTGTGGTGCTCCTCCCCCACCTGGGGGTGATCTCCCGGATCACGGACGCGGACCACCCCCGGTCGGAACACCTCCAGGTCGACAGGCCCAACCGCTACCTGCCGAGCGCGATGCTGTTCTTCGAGAAGGGCTACGCCGGCCTCGACCACTTCGGCCAGTGGTTCTCGGACCTCGCCGACCTCGACGCGTCACCGGAGACCCGCGGTGCCGCCCGCGCCGCCGCGATCACGACGGAAGCAGCGGCGATCACCGAGGTGGGCCGGATCTGGGCCGATTCGGGCTACGTCGACCCGAGCGACACCTACTACATCTTCTTCGACTCGCATGATGTCGACGACGACCGCGCCGAGCGAGCCGCACTGCTCCAGTTGATCGCGTTCCTCGGTCTCGAACGAGTCGACGCCCCGGCCGAGGCCGCCGGGGGCGAAGTCTGGGTACGCACCGACCCACGCCTGGTGGTCGAATGTGCACGGTGGGCGTGAGCAGGTGACAGACACCGTCTCCGCGCGCAGCGGCCGGTCCCGGTCGGGTGATCATGAGGTTGACGGGCGCTTTGATCTCCATCCCACCCGCCAACCTCATGATCACCGGGGCGGGAGGAGGAAGGAGGGTCAGAGGAGGGACCTGGCGGCCAATCAGGGGGGCCGTCGTCAGCACGGGTAGGGACTGCGCGCTTGAACGTTCTGCAGCCAGGCCGGACGCACCCCCCATGAGTCCGACGACGCGCTTCCCCATTCGCACGCTGGTCCCGCAAGGCTATCGATTTCCAGAGGGGAGCTGTCAGGATCAGCCGCGAACAGTTCCAGATCCTCGGCGTAGCGGACGAGCAGCTGCGTCCAGGATGAAGCCAGCACGTCCCACGTGGCGCATTCGACATCAACCCGAACCACCTGGCCGGGCGTTCCCCCTGGTGCCGGATCGAAGTCGAGCAGCCACCGCACGTCGCCATTCATGTCGCCTACGACCACTGCGCCCGGCGAACCGATGATCGGTCGCACCGGTCCGTTCAGGCAGAGATGTTCGCCTTGGTCGACCAGGTATGCCCAGACCTGAGGATCGTCCCATTCCGGCTCCGGTTGATAGCCGTCGCGCCACATCCGGGTCATCTCGATGACCTCGTCGGTGTCGTAGAGGTAATCCAGCGGTACCGGGCTGGGCTGGAGCTGACCCGAGCCGTACCCCGGCATCGTTCCATTGTGGATGCGAAGGCTGGCGCGGAAATCCTGCGGCAGCGGCACGGCCAACGCGGCCTCCAACGCATCGATTTCCTGTGCCGAGGCTGGCGCCTTGAGCTGCCGTAGGGAATCCGGCAGAACGCGACTCAGGCCAGCCTCGATCCGCGCCCACGCCTCGGCAACGGCTCCAGTGTCTGTCACGACGCAGACTCTAGACATCGCACCGCAGGCGCGCCTGCCTCATCTGCCGCTGGCCCTGAGCGCCCTGCGGGCCCCGGCGCCGCACCCCTGCCCCCGCCCCAACCCCCGCCCCGTTGATCATGAGGTTGACGGGTAATTTGATCTTCAAACGGCCCGCCTACCTCATGATCACGTGGGTGGGCCGGGTTGGCGAGGAGGCGCTTGGCCGCAGACAGGGTCGCGGTTGGAGGCGCGTAGCGCCTGGGCTATCGAGATGGTCGCTGTCGCCGCGAGCAGCGGGTCGCAGAACCTAGGACCGGCAGACCTAGGGTGAAACCGGCCGCTTTTCGGCGGCATCGCACGTTGCTGTACTTGTGACATGACCTTCGGATTTCAGTTCGACCACGTCGGCATCACTACCACTACAGCGCACCTCGACCAGACCATCGCGTGGTATCGCGACCACCTCGACTTCTTGGTGATCCAGCAATTCGAAGTCGGCGAATCGGTGTTCACCTTCATCGGCACCGACAACATCACGATCGAGATCATCTCGGCTGGCGCCGCCAAGAACCCGGCCCCGGCCGCCGAAAGCCTACCGGCCAGCCACGACGTCGAGCGTCTGCACCACGTCTGCCTCCGGGTTCCCGACCTGGACGCGGCCATCACCGAACTCGACCGGCGCGGTGTGGCCCTGTTCGCTGGCCCCATGACGGTCGAGAAGAGCGGTCAGCGTTTCGCCTTCATCCGGGACAACATCGGCACCATCATCGAGATCACCGAGGCGGTGCCGGTGGCCGGCTGAGCGCATCGGCGACCACGTCTCGCAGCCGCTGCAGGGCCGCCTCGGCGTCGGTACCCGGGTCGGCCCAGTAAAGGTAGAGCCAGACGTCGTCGGGCAGTTGCGCGGCCACCTGCCGCAGCGCCAGCGAACCGATCAGCGGATGACGGTACACCTTGACACTGGACGCCGGGGTCGCGACGTCGTGCTCGTCCCACAGCGCGCGGAACTCGGGACTCGCCGCGTTCAGATTCTCGACCAGGCGGTGGAGACGGCGGTCCTCCGGGAACCGGGTGACGGCGGCCCGGAGGACACCGACGGTCTCGCGGGCGGAATGCTCCCACGTCACCATCACCTCACGAGCACCCGCATCGGCGAACAGCCAGTACGCGTAGTAGCGGCGCTCAAGCGGGAACGTCTCGAAGTCCGTCGTCAGTTCTCGATGCAGTGCGTTCGCGCCGATCACCTCGCTACCGCGCCCCACCACGATCGCCGGAACAGCGACGGCGCGCAGCAGCCCGGTGATATTCGGATGATTGTCCGGAACACGGTCGGCCTCGTGTTTCGAACGGCCCCGAACCAGCAGATACAGCTGTGCCCGTTGCGCCGGCGAAAGGCGCAACGCCGTGGCCAGAGAGTCGAGAACCGAATCGGACGGCGAGACGTTACGGCCCTGCTCCAGGCGCATGTAGTAGTCGACGCTCACACCGGCCAGGGCCGCCACCTCTTCGCGCCGCAGCCCGGGCACCCGGCGTCCGGAGCCGTCGATCAAACCGGCTTGCGCCGGGCTTACCTGTGCCCGTCGTGAGCGAAGGAAGTCACGCAGAGCGGTGTTTCGTTCCACCAGACGATCTTGTCAGACACGCATGAGTCAGGAGACGTTGAATTGCCCACCGAGCCCCTCCTCGTGCGGTGGGCGCCGGACCGCCCTCACCGGTCAACGGCTGAAACGGTGGCCGCCCGCTCAACGAACCTCGACACGCTGGACCAGCACAGGTGACCTCGCTGGATCAACGGGTGAGGCCAACGAGCGTCGCCAGTCGCGCCACGCCGGCGGGTGCCGGGTGGCCCCGGGCAACATCAGCGATCACGGTACGCGCCAACGGCCGGCACCGAACCTCAGCCGGCGCGACACAGTCCGCGTCCACGAGGGCGCGGGCGGCCCCGCGCAGGTCCCCCACCTGGAGGTACACCCGCGCGACGTCGACCAGATAGGCGCTCCGATACTCGGCCGGCAGTCGCCGCCACCCCTCCCGCCGCACGATCGTCGAATGCCTTTGTAGCGCCGCGTCGGCGTCACCCCGCTGGGCCGCCACCAGCACCCGCGCCAGCTCGACGACGACCGGCCCGAAGCTGGTGTGGTGCGTGTCGTCGTACCCTCGAAGGTTTGTGGCGACCCCCACGGCCCGGTCGATCAGCTCATCGGCGCGGCGGTGCTCACCGCAGCCGACGGCAGCAAGCGCAGCCTGCACCAGCAGCACCCCACCCACAGCCCTCCCCCAGCGATCGCCCTGACCCTCGTGATCAAGAGGTTTACGGGAAGTTTGATCTCCAAAAGTGACGCAAACTTCTTGATCACCGGAGTGGGTTGACTGTGGAAGGACGCGGTTGGCGGCGGGGAGCAGCGCGGCCAGGGCCAGGTGGTCGCGGCCCTGCGCGCGGAGCGCCTGGGCTATCGAGATGGTCGCGGTCGCCGCGAGCAGCGGGTCGTCGCTGGCGGTGGACATCGCGCGGTCGGCGGCCAGCCAGGCCAGGTCGGCCTCGCCGAGCTTCACCAGCAACGAGGAGGTGATCCGGTACGTCTGCACCAACAGCTCCGGCGACCGCGCGCCCTGGGCGGCGTCGAGCAGACCCGGCAACACCCGCACCAACTGCCCGTAGTGCGCGTGCTGGTAGGTCAACCAGGCGTGCCCGACCTGCCGTCTCAGCTCGTCGGTCCGCGGTGCAGCCTGCGGGATGTCGTAGCGGGCGAGGGCGGCCCGGATGTCGTCCACCCCGTCCGGCGTGCCCGCCGGGGTGCTCGGCGGCTGGCCGAGCAGCACCTCCGGGTCGACCCGCAGGACGTGGGCCACCTCCTGAATCACCGAGTACCGGTCCAGGGCGCGGGCACCCCGCTCGATCTTGTCCACCCAACTCTTCGACCTGCGCAACCGGTCGGCAAGCATTTGCTGCGTCATTGACCGCCGCACCCGCCAGCTCGCCACCCGGCGGCCGATAGGGATGTCATCGTTGGTCACGCCGCCACCGCCGGTCCGGGACCGCACGGGTCGTGTCCTCCACGGGTACGCGCTCCGCCTCAGCCTGAGCCAGAAGGCGCTGCTTGGCGGCCTCCCGCTCGGCCGCCTCACTGTTGTGCTCCGGAGCGTTGTCGTCCTGACCGCTCATCCCCGCCTCCTCCGATGGAGGCCCAGCAGCTCAGGATCGACCGTTGCCGCGTCGGGCCATCAGGACGTGCTCACGTCCCAAACCGGACAGTAGGGCGAATTGGTGATGCGGTGATTACTGGCAGTTATGCGGCCAGGTTAATGCCGATGCGGCCCGCGAGTAGGCGCAACTCGTCGGGGATGGCTCGGCGCTGGACGCGCTGGGCCAGGGTGACGACGGCATCGCGGGCGAGAGGGTTGATGGCGAACGGGATGGGCGCTGCCCGCTCAGCCTGCACGAACGCGGCGAGAGCTTCGGCGTCCCGACGACCGCCGTCCGCCATGGCACGACCGAGGTCGAGCCAGTAGGACTGCTGGCGGATCGACGCTGCGAGGACCTGCGGTCGGACCCTCCGGGAGAGTTCGATGACCCGGCCGGACTCGCCCTGCTCGGCGGCGATGGACATCTCCCACAGCCCGACATTGGTTGGTCCGAACCCACAGCCGTTGAAGCCCGCGCCGTCGACCGGATCCCCGAGGGTGGCCGCCTCGCGGGCCGCCTCGGCGAGGTGATCGCGGGTGACATCCAAGCGGCCGCTCACGGCCGAGGTCAGCGCAGCGGAGAGGTGGAGTTGCCCGAGCATCTGTCGGACTCGTTCGTCGGCAGCGTCGGCTTGAAGGTCGGCCAGGGACCGGTCCGCAGCGCGGGCCGCCACGGTGGCGGACTCGATCGGCAAGCTCTGCGCGTAGGCGAATCGGGAGGCTGCGATCCATGCCGGATCCTCGGCGTGCTCGGCAACCGTCCCCGAGAGCCGGGCAGCGTTGAGGGCCAAGTGGCGGTACCCGAGGTTCCGCAGGCAGGTGGCGGCCTGGTAGGCGACCTGAACGAGCACGGTGCCGCCCACGGCGGCGGCTTCGATCAGCAGGATGGGGAGCAGACGAGCCATGGCTGGGTAGTTGCAGGACGTGCGGAGCTGTTCGGCGCGCGAAATCTCCGCAGTCAGCCGGTCCGATGTGTAGGTCGACGGGCGGCGCTCGCCGTCCTCGATCTCGATCAGGGCTGACCAGATGGCGGGCACGCACTCGGCAGCGCTCTCACGGGCCGGATCGCCGGACTCGGTACCCTGGCCGAGCAGGTCTGCCACCGTGACCTGGAGTGCGGCGGCAAGAGCGACCAGAGTCGAACGGCGGTCGATGGTCTTTCGACCCGACTCGACCTGCGAGATGTAGGACTGGGTGACACCGGCGAGCCCGGCGAGGACGGCCTGCGTCATGCCGCCCCGACGCATCCGCCAGTACCGGATCCTGGCACCGATGGTGTCCGGCTTCCTCACCATGCTTTCGCCAACCCCCAGGTAGAGAACCAGGACACCGGCCGCGGCCTGCTGCCCCGCGCACGTTGGACGATACTCCGAGAAGCGGACAAGTGACGGCAGTCATTGCAGGGACTGACTTGGCTCGACTTGCGCATCGTTATCTGTCGAAGATCCGGCAGCACCGCCCTGTTGCCAGTTAAGTGAATTCCTGTGAGGGGGTGACCCTTCGAACCACGCCTCCTGCCGCTCGTTGCCATATATCGATTCATACTGCACGTGAATCCTGATCCGCTGGGTCACCGCCGCCCAAAATTCGGCATCTCTCGCCGGGTCGTACTCCTCCACCGCAAGGATGATCAGTTCCTGGCCGACCGGGATGGGCTTACCTGGGCGAAGGGACGAGAAATTTGGCCAGACCGCGAACGTGTCGCGCAGTGGATCGACCACCTGCTTCTCCCACGGCCCTAGTTCCTCGCCGTCGAGGTACAGCGTGGTCACCCGGATGATGGCCGGACCGAGGCCGGCATTTCGGATTCGAATGCCGGCCATGCCGCTGTTCATCCGAAAGCAGTCCAGGCTCAACAATGGACGAACCGATTGGAAGTTGTGTCTCCGGCTTGCTCTCGCCTCCGTGATCGAAACCGCGAGTGAAGCGACGGCGATCACCGTTGCGCAGATGGCAGTAACCGAGTTCGCGTCCACGGCTCTCCTCGTCACAGGGTGCGTCGAGCATGCCAGCGGTCAGCTGGCACCGTCGTCCACGCTACGTCGCTCGGCCAAGCTGAGACGATCGCGCTGCCAGTTCGCGGTCGGCCGGCTATCGGCTCCGGAGTCCGGTACGGCCTGCATACCCGTCACACGATTCGACTTGACTACTGGCGGCTATGTGACCAGGTTGATGCCGATGCGGCCGGCGAGAAGGCGCAACTCGTCGGAGATGGCGCGGCGCTGGGCGCGCTGGGCCAGGGTCACCACGGCATCGCGGGCGAGCGGGTTGATGGCGAACGGGATCGGTGCTGCCCGCTCAGCCTGCACGAACGCGGCGAGAGCTTCGGCGTCCCGACGGCCACCGTCCGCCAGCGCTCGTCCGATGTCGAGCCAGTAGGACAGTTGGCGATTCGATGCCTTGAGTACCTGCGGTCGGATCGTCCGGGACAGCTCAATCACCTTGCCGGACTCGCCCTGCTCTGCCGCGATGGACATCTTCCAAAGTCCGACGTTGGTCGGCCCGAAGCAGCAACCGTTGAAGCCGCCGCCGTCGGCTGGATCTCCCAGGCTCTCGGCCTCGCGAGCGGCCTCCGCAAGATGATCCCGGGCCGCATCGGAACGTCCATCCACGGTCGAGGCCAGCGCAGCCATGAGGTGGAGCTGGCCGAGCATCTGGCGCACCCGGATGTCGGAGGCATCTCCCTGTAGCTCCACTAGTGATCGGTCAGCGGATGCGGCCGCCAAGCGCGCGGACTCGATCGGCAGGCTCTGCGCGTACACGAACCGAGATGCGCCGAGCCACGCTCGATCTTCGACGTCCTCAGCAGCGGACACGGAAACCCGAGCGGCATTGAGGGCCAGGTGGCGGTAGCCGAGGTGTCGAATGCAGGTAGAGGCCAGGTAGGCAACCTGAGCGAGCGTCGTCCCGCCCACGGCGGCGGCTTCGAGCAGCAGGCCCGGAAGCTTCCGGGCCATAGCCGGGTAGTTGCACGAATTGCGGAGCCGATCTGCATGGGCGATCTCGGCGGCCAGCCGTTCCGTTGTGTAGGTCGACGGACGGCGCTCACCGTCCTCGATCTCGATCAGGGCCGACCAGATCGCCGGCACGCACTCGGCGGCGCTCTCACGGGCCGGGTCGCCGGATTCGGTGCCTTGGCCGAGCAGGTCAGCCACCGTGACCTGGAGCGCGGCAGCGAGAGCAACCAGAGTGGAACGCCGGTCAATGGTCTTCCGACCCGACTCGACCTGCGACACGTACGACTGGGTGACACCAGCAAGTCCAGCCAGGACCGCCTGAGTCATCCCGCCACGGCGCATCCGCCAGTACCGGATCCTGGCACCGATGGTGTCTGGCTTCTTCGCCATGCCACCGCTCCCGAGTAGAGGATCGAGGCCCCATACCGCAGCCGCCCATGGCCGACGGTACACGGCAGGCAAGACAACAGCGGCCGTGAGTGCACTGTGGCGTCAGTACCTGCAGGGCTATATCTGGATGACCGACCGCCCTGAACAGAGCGAGCGTGCCTCCCCGCAAATCACGAAGTGTTCATCCAGAGCCCTGACGAGGATCACCAACCCTGAGCAGAAATCTAATATGCACCATTGAGTGCGCAATGCCGCATCTAGAATAATTTGACGGTTTGTTCAACGCAACGAGCCCAACACAAAGAGTCGACCATCCGACACCAACGGACAGTTACCCCACGACAGCAGGGCGTGCTAAACCCATAGCACTAAGAGCGTGATGGATGGCCGCAGCGCCGCTGGCACAAGATGAGGCCTCATTGGGAACATTCGATTGGAAATCGTCAATACTAACAATAGTAGCCCTTCCAGTCGCCTACTTTTTGCTTAAACGTCTACGAGATTTCGCCAAACGAAACGTGACCCTCGTTACAGATGCAGCATTTTGGGTCGGTGATCGAATAGTCGCGGAATCTGTTGCCACTCGGATGAGTCTCAAACGATACTGCCGGATCCAGCTAGACAAAGAGCACAGTAGATACCTACCCGTGCCCGGTAGCCGTGGTGTCATGCTCCAAACTGATCTTGTGTACATACCGCTCCAGCTTGAAAGCGCGGAGCGTAGTCGCGTCGCAAACGCGACCGATATCTGGAAAAGCAATGTCAGGAGAGCAAGAATCGTTGGGGATCCCGGTTCAGGAAAGTCATCGTTGGCGAAACAGATGTTCCGGCAAGCGTGCCGCGTGCTTCTAACCGACGCCAGGAATCCCCTGCCCATCTTCATTGACCTTCGGTCACTCTGTCCACCAGACGACAAAAATGAGACTGAACTGGCCGACTGGACCCTTGAGTTTCTTCAGAAGGAGATTGAGTCCGTCCAAGGTTTCGACATGGGCCGACTTTACCGCACGTCTGCAGAGGGCAAAGGACGCGGCTTATTGGTCTTGCTGGATGGGCTTGATGAGGTTGCCAGCGAGCGCTACACCCTAGTCGCGAGTTGCATCAACTTCATGAGCGAAAGGCTCGGGGAGCTCAACCATAAAAGCCGAATAATATTGACAATGCGGACCCAATTTCACCATCAAGTTAAGTATATGTTCGACTCAACATTCCCTCCCACTTTTTATATTCAGTCCTTTACTCCAACCGAGATCTACTCATTTCTGAACCGCTGGCCCTTTCCCGCCGAGACAGATAGATCCGCGACGGTAAACCGGCTATTCGCAGAACTAACAGATAAGCCGACCCTGCGAGACATGTGCAGCAACCCCCTAGTCCTTGCCATGTACGTTGCCAGTGATCAAAGTGGTGAGTTAGCAAGCTCGCCCGACACTAGAACCCGATTTTATGCCTTGGTCACCGAAGAACTGCTGATCGCGCGCAGAAGCCGCCAACTAGGAATGGCAGCCAAAAGTGCCTTACTCCAGCAACGCGAGTCGCTCCTCGGGAAGCTTGCACTGGAAAACCTGCTCAATAAGGATCAGGCTGCCAATCAAATATCCTTCGCCCGCGCCTTGCATCTCACGCGTCTCATCTGTGGAGCGGAAACGGTTGAGACTGCAGCGGATCTTCTGCGTCAGATCTGCACCGAAACTGGAATTCTCACCGAAGAACGGGCGGGGGAAACTCTTCGATTTATCCACCTGACATTCTGCGAATTCCTCGCGGCCAAGGAGGCCGTAGAAGGACGCCGCGACGGCCTGCATGAAATAATCGACGCTCACCAACGCTTCTCAACATCGATAGCCGCCCACATCAGGACCAGGCTTGTGGAGGTTATTCCGTTTGCTTTGGGGCTGGCCCCGAGGGTGCAAAGCGAGGAGGTGCTGTCTGAGATTCACCGCTTAGACGATGCCTCTGTTTCAGGGCGCTGCTTCCTCGAGACGCAGGCTTACGACCATCCTTCGTGGGTCGACTACGTCGACAGTGAAACGAAGAGGCTTACACTTACTCATCCCGACGCGTGGGGTGATCCCTGGCTCCGCCGACTCCATTTATTAAGCGTTGTCGTCGCCGACGAGGGCGAATGGGCCAGCTTGCATAATCGAACCGCCGCTTATCCACTACAAAACCTATTCTCGAAGCTCGTCCGGGGCCACCGGGAAAGGTTAGATCTAATTTTCAGCTCGTACGCGTCATTCGATCCCCAAGCAGCCTTCCGGCTTGCCGGCGCCTACGGCATCGACTTTTTGAAGGAACGTCCAGATATAGTCGTCGCACATTTAGCAGATCCACCCTTCTTCGCGGCCATTATGGAGCGCATCCGAAGGGCTCGGCCGGAAGACCACGACCGCCTTCTCATGCTACTCGCAGAAGGCGCACTCAGCAGCGCTTACGTGGCGGAACGCCTAGCTTCCGAGCCCGCAGACTTGGTTCCAGGATCGATAAAGCCGAGCGCAATACCACACAAAGCGCGATGGTTTACCAAGGTAGCGCACACCTACAGCATTATAGACGGCGGAATGCTCCGACTTTCCCTCTTAACATACGCGCTCAGCCTGGCCCTAAAGGATCTCAGCCCATACGCTTATAGCGCGTTCCCTCGACTTTCGATCATTCGGTTAGCCAGACCGCCGGCTAGCCTATTCTTCGCCCGCCTTCTCGCAGTCAACTCGATGGCCAGAGCGACCACAGTTTGCATTTTGATGGGACTTGCAATTTATCTGACATTCGCTTTGGAACTCGCAATGCCCTGGAAAGCAGTGGCCCTGCCGGTGATCGGGCTATCCTTGTTACATTTCGCGCAATGGCCGAAAATGTCCGCTCGGTACTATACCGCAATGCTACTCCAGTCAGATTCAATAATTTCAAGCAGAACGATGAGCGTTCGCCGCAATGGCTGGCTAGCGCCAGGCGTCTTGCTGTCATATCTGACAATGCATCGCCAAACTCTTGCGACCGACCGAATCGTAAGCCTCCGCCATCTCCGGGTTACCCAACGCGGTGACCTCAGTCAAGCTCAGTTTGATGATTCGCCAACCGAGCTCAGGACGGCGAGTAGCGGCGTCGAGGGGCGTACTCATCGACTTTGACTCTGACGTGATCAGGCATTCAACAGCATGCCGAGCCTTTGCTTGCAGAACAGCCTAGTGGATCTTTACAGTGCCACGATCGCCGCAGTCTCCGCTGGCAGCTCGATCCGGTCCCGCATCACAGTGACCCCCTCCCCCGTAGCCAGGAGCACTCGCCGAGCCACCCCAGGCAGCGACACCCCCTGCCCCCGCCCAGCAAAGTTCGCCACCACCAACGTGTCCCCCCGCCGCATCACCAGAAACTGGTCCCCGTGCTGCACAGAAACAGCGTGCAGCCGAGGATCCGACAGGTCCGGAGAGGACCGACGCAGCGAGATCAACCGCTGGTAGAACGACAACATCGAAGCATGCTCAGGCTTGTCCAGCTCGGCCCAGTCCAACCGCGACCGCACGAAGGTCTCCGGGTCCTGCGGGTCGGGCACGTCCCCCTCAGCCCACCCGTGCGAAGCGAACTCCCGCCGCCGCCCGAGAGCCACCGCCGTAGCCAGCTCAGGCTCCGGATGCGAGGTGAAGAACTGCCACGGCGTAGAGGCAGCCCACTCCTCCCCCATGAACAGCATCGGAGTGAACGGCGCGGTCAGCAGCAGCACAGCCCCCACCCGCAGCAGCGCAGGCGACAGCGAAGCCGAGATCCGATCCCCGGTAGCCCGGTTCCCGATCTGGTCGTGGTTTTGCAGATAGGCCACGAACCGGTGTCCAGGGATCCGAGGATCAACAGGCCGCCCGTGGTGCCGGTTCCGGAAGCTCGACCAGGTCCCCGCGTGGAAGAACCCACCGGTCAGCACGTCCGACAGCGTCTCCAGGGAGCCGAAGTCTCCGTAATACCCCTGCCGCTCCCCCGTCAGCACCGTGTGCAGAGCGTGGTGCGCGTCGTCGTTCCACTGGGCGTGCAGCCCGAACCCACCCGCCTCCCGAGGGGTGATCAGCCGCGGATCGTTGAGGTCGGACTCCGCGATCAATGACAGCGGCCGTCCCAGGTGCGTCGACAGAGACTCGACGGAAACCGCCAGCTCCTCCAGCAGAGGCACAGCCCGCGAGTCGTGCAGCGCGTGCACCGCATCCAACCGCAGCCCGTCGACGTGGTAGTCACGCAGCCACATGAGCACGCTGTCGATGATGTAGCGGCGTACCTCGTCGGAGTGCGGGCCGTCCAGGTTGATCGAACGCCCCCAGGTGTTCGAGTGCTCGGCGAGGTAGGGCCCGAACTGCGGCGCGTAGGCCCCGGAGGGCCCGAAATGGTTGTAGACGACGTCGAGGATCACCCCCAACCCGCGCGAGTGGGCGGCGTCGACGAACCGTTTCAGGCCGTCGGGGCCGCCGTAGGGCTCGTGGGGGGCGTACCAGCAGACGCCGTCGTACCCCCAGTTGTGGTCGCCGTTGAAGGCGTTGACCGGGAGCAGTTCGATCAGGTCGACACCGAGGTTCACCAGGTGGTCGAGGCGCTCGATGGCCGCGTCGAAGGTGCCTTCCGGGGTGAAGGTGCCGATGTGCAGCTCGTAGAGGATGCTGCCGGGCAGCTGCCGACCCGTCCAGGACGAATCAGTCCACTGGAACGCAAGGTGGTCGTAGCGGCGGCTCGGCCCGTGCACTCCCGCAGGCTGCCACGGTGAGCGGGGGTCGGGCAGTGGGGTTTCGTCGTCGTTCAGCAGAAAGGAGTAGTCGAGGCCGGCGTCAGGCACGTCGACTCGCCACCAGCCGTCGGCGGCGGCGCGCATCTCGTGGTCGGTGTCACCGGTCAGGCGGAGCCGTACGCGGGCGGCGTCGGGTGCCCAGACGGAGAATTCGGTCATGAAGCAGCCTCCACGGAGGTGGTGGGAGGAGCCAGCAGAGCGACGGGATAGTCGGCCAGAAGATTGTCCAGCGGCGTCTCTCCGCCACTGTAGACCCGACCGGTGAACAGGTCCTTCATCTCGTGAACAGGAAGCGACAGAGCTGTGTCACACCAGCCGCCGGCACGGGCCAGGCCGAGCGGGAGCCGGGTCGCCACGGTGATCGCGCCGCCCCGGTCGAAGGCCACCACGTGCCGGCCCACCCGCCCGTGGGCGGGCACCGGCCGGTAGGAGGTGAACAGCTCCGGGTGCGCCCGCCGCAGGCGCAGCGTCCGCGACACGACGAGCAGCTTCGCCGCTCCGTCGGTGTCGAGCGGGGGACGCCAGCCGCCGTCGATGCGCGCCAGCATTTCCCGGCGTACGTCGAAGTCGACCGGGCGGCGGTTGTCCGGGTCGACCAGGGAGTTGTCCCACAGCTCGGTGCCCTGGTAGGTGTCCGGCACCCCGGGCATGGTGAGTTGGATGAGCTTCTGCCCCAGCGAGTTGCACCAGCCGGCCGGGGTGATCGCGGCGGCGAGTTCGGTCAACTCGTCGTGCAGGCTCGGGTCGTCGTACATCAGGTCGACCAGCGCGTGCAGGGCCTGCTCGAAGGCCGGGTCGGGGTCCGCCCAACTGGTCGAGGCCCCGGCCTCCCGGGCGGCCTTCTCGGCGTACGCGTGCAGCCGTTCCCGTTCGATCGGCCACGCGCCGACGGCGGTCTGCCACAGCAGGTGGGCGAGGGCCGGGTCGGGCAGCGGGGCGTACGCCATCCAGGCGGTGACCTGCTCCGCCCAGCGGCCCGGCAGCTCGCTGAGCACGGCGAGGCGGGCCCGCACGTCCTCGCCGCGTTTGGTGTCGTGGGTGGAGACGGTGGTCATGCTGGCCGGCCAGCGGACCTGCTGGGCGGCGGCGAAGCGGTGGAACTCCGCCGGTGGCACCCCGAAGCGGGTGGGGTTGTCGCCGACCTCGTTGAGCGCCACGAACCGGGTCCAGCGGTAGAACGCGGTGTCCTCCACGCCCTTGGCCATCACCGCACCGGTGAGCTGTGGGAACCGCAGGCCCAGCTCGTCGTCGGGGTCGCGCAGCCGGCGGGTGACCGCGTCCAGGGCGGCGGCCAGGTCGGGGCGGCGGCGACCGGCCTCGGAGCGGGCGGCGGCGAGGTGCCGGGCGCCGTGCGGCGGGTAGCCGCGGTAGACGGCGAACGCGGCGGCGAGCTCGGCGAGCGCCGCGCGGGCCTGCTCGGTGGGCACCTCGGGGGCGAGGGCGGCCAGCCGGGTCAGTTCGGCGGAGAGCAGCCGGGTGGCGGCGGCGAGTTTGGTGGTGTGGGTCAGGTCCTCCCAGGAGGTGTGCTGCCCGGTCAGCCGGTTGTCCAGCGCGGTGAAGTCGCCCTCGGCGTCGATGTCGATGAAGAGCCCACCGACCATGGCCAGGGCGTCGTAGCCGGTGATGCCGTCCACCGGCCAGTCCGGCAGCTCCTCGCCGTACTCCAGGATCTTCTCCACCACCAGCCAGGCGTCCGGCGCGGCCTCCCGCAGCCGGGTCAGGTAGCCGGCCGGGTCGCGTAGGCCGTCCGGGTGGTCGACGCGGATGCCGTCGACCTCCCCGGCGGCGGCCCAGCGCAGGACCAGCTCGTGGGTGGCGGCGAAGACCGCCGGGTCCTCCACCCGCAGGCCGGCCAGGCCCGCGATGGCGAAGAACCGGCGGTACGTCAGCTCGGCGTCACCGCGCCGCCAGGAGACCAGCTCGTAGTGCTGCCGGTCGTGCACCTGCCGCGCGTCGCCGTCGCCGGTGCCGTCGGCGACCGGGAAGCGGTGCTCGTGGTAGCGCAGCTCCCCGTCGACCAGCTTGAGATCGTCGAGGGCGGCCGGGGCGTCAGCGAGCACCGGCAGCAGGAGCCGGCCCCGGTCCCAGTCGATGTCGAACCAGTCGGCGTACGCCGAGTCGCGGCCCCGGCGCAGCACGTCCCACCAGGCGGGGTTGGCGGCGGGGACGGCGACCCCGGCGTGGTTGGGCACGATGTCGACGACCAGGCCGAGGTGCTGGTCGCGCAGGGCGCGCAGCAGCCGCTGCCGGGCGGCCTCTCCGCCCAGCTCGGGGCTGACCGCCCGGTGGTCCACCACGTCGTAGCCGTGCTGCGAGCCGGGCGTCGCGGTCAGCAGCGGGGCGGTGTAGAGGTGACTGACCCCGAGGTCGGCGAGGTAGTCGACGATCGCGGCGGTGGCGTCCAGGTCGAAGCCGGGACGAACCTGGATTCGGTAGGTGGACCGCACGGCCATCTCAGATCATCCTTTCCAGCACCACCAGGGAGCGGTCCGGCACCCGGATGCTGCCGCCCGCGCTGATCACCGTGACGTCGTCCGGCTCGGGTTCGGCCGTGCTGATCACCCGTTCCCACTTCTGGCCGTACTCGCTGCCCGGCATGGTGAAGTCCAGCGGCGCGTCGTGGGCGTTGAAGCAGAGCAGGAACGACGCGTCGTGGTGCTTCTGGCCGTACGGGCCGCGCTCGCGGATGCCCTCACCGTTGACGAAGAGCGCCACCGAGCGGCCGAAGTCGTTGCCCCAGTCCTCGCCGGTCATCTCCCGCCCGTCCGGGGTGTACCAGGCCAGGTCGGGCAGCGGCTCGTCGATGCCGCGCCCGTTCACCGGCAGCCCGGTGAAGAACCGGCGACGGCGGAACACCTGGTGACGTTTGCGGAAGTCGGTGAGCGTACGGACGAAGTCCAGCAGTTGTTCGTCGGCGTTGTCCCAGTCGACCCAGGACAGCTCGCTGTCCTGGCAGTAGACGTTGTTGTTGCCGCGCTGGGTGCGGCCCATCTCGTCGCCGTGCCCGATCATCGGCACGCCCTGCGACAGCATCAGGGTGGCCAGGAAGTTCCGCCGCTGCTTGGCCCGCAGGGCGAGCACCGCCTCGTCGTCGGTGTCGCCCTCGACCCCGCAGTTCCACGACCGGTTGTGGCTCTCGCCGTCGCGGTTCTCCTCGCCGTTGGCCTCGTTGTGCTTGTCGTTGTACGACACCAGGTCGTTGAGGGTGAACCCGTCGTGCACGGTGACGAAGTTGATGCTGTGGAACGGGCGGCGGCCGTCGTCCTGGTAGAGGTCGGCGGACCCCGAGATGCGCGACGCGAACTCGGCCAGGGTGGCCGGCTCACCGCGCCAGAAGTCCCGCACGGTGTCCCGGTACTTTCCGTTCCACTCCGTCCACAGCGGCGGGAAGTTGCCCACCTGGTAGCCGCCGGGGCCGACGTCCCACGGTTCGGCGATCAGCTTCACCCGGCTGACCACCGGGTCCTGCTGCACCACCTCGAAGAAGGTGGAGAGCCGGTCCACCTCGTAGAACTCGCGGGCCAGGGTGGCGGCCAGGTCGAACCGGAAACCGTCCACGTGCATCTCGGTCACCCAGTACCGCAACGAATCCATGATCAGTTGCAGGGAGTGGGGGCTGCGCACGTTGAGGCTGTTGCCGGTGCCGGTGTAGTCGACGAAGAAGCGGCGGTCCTCCTCGCTGAGCCGGTAGTAGCTCGGGGCGTCCACGCCCTTGAAGCTCAACGTCGGCCCGAGGTGGTTGCCCTCGGCGGTGTGGTTGTAGACCACGTCGAGGATGACCTCGATGCCGGCCGCGTGCAGCGCCTTGACCATGCCCCGGAACTCCTGCACCTGCTGCCCGAGGTGGCCCAGCGCGGAGTAGCCGTGGTGCGGGGCGAAGAAGCCGATCGTGTTGTAACCCCAGTAGTTGCGCAGCCCCAGATCGGCGAGGCGGTTGTCGTGGATGAACTGGTGCACCGGCATCAGCTCGATCGCCGTCACCCCGAGCCGGGTCAGATAGTCGATCATTGGCGGGGAGGCGATGCCCGCGTACGTGCCGCGCAGCTCCTCCGGGATGTCCGGGTGGCGCATGGTCAACCCGCGTACGTGCGCCTCGTAGATCACCGAGTGGTGGTACGGGGTGCGCGGCGGCTTGTCGTTGCCCCAGTCGCAGTACGGGTTGACCACCACCGACTTCGGCATGAACGGCGCCGAGTCGGTCTCCGACATCCGCTCCGGCTCGTTCAGGTCGTAGTCGTAGACCGCCGGATCCCACTCGACGTCACCGTCGATGGCCTTGGCGTACGGGTCGATCAGCAGCTTGTACGGGTTGCAGCGCAACCCGAACGCCTGGTCGTACGGGCCGTGCACCCGGTAGCCGTAGCGCTGGCCCGGCTCGATGCCCGGCAGGTACGCGTGCCACACGTACGCGTCCACCTCGCGCAACTCGACGCGGCGCTCCGCGCCGGTGTCCCACTCGTCGAACAGGCACAGCTCGATCCGCTCGGCCACCTCGGAGAAGATGGCGAAGTTGGTGCCCATCCCGTCGTAGGTGGCGCCCAGGGGGTACCGCTCGCCCGGCCAGACCTGCATGTCGCTCCTTCACCCCACGCTGATGTGCGCACCGGCCGACGGTGCCCCGCGCGCAGGCAGGTAGTGCCCCCGGCCCGGACTCGCCAATCCATCCTTCCAGCCACTGCCCGGAAACCACCTGTCTGATGCGCGCTACACCCATCGGGTGTCGTCCATCACGATGCCCCTTTTCGGGATGCGTTCTTCGCCGCTATGCACTTTCCTTGTTCGGGGGCGAGCGTCCGCGCGCGTCCCGCCAGGCCCTCAGCCACCCTTACACCTCTCGCTCCGCCGCCACTGACGCCGGCGCGCACCACCATGCATGGACGGAGATTGATGTGACGACCCTGCGGGTCGACGAGCAGCTCACCACCACCCAGGACCGGGCCCACCGGCCCACCCTGACCTCCCGGCCCCCGCTCCCGACCCAGCCCGGCCCCGCACAGTCCGGCCCGCCCGCGCAGCCCGGCGCGGTCGTGCCGACGCAGCCCGGCCCCGGGGTGCCCCCGCAGACCCGTCGCATCCTCATGCTGTCCTGGGAGTACCCGCCGGTGCTCGTCGGCGGCCTCGGCCGGCACGTGCACGCGTTGTCGGTGGCCCTCGCCGCCGCCGGCCGCGAGGTCACCGTCGTCACCCGCCACAGCGACGGCGCACCCCTGGAGGAGTACGCCGACGGCGTGCGCATCCTGCGCGCCCCCGAGGACCCGGTGACGTTCCCCCTCGCCACCGACTCCCTGCTCGCCTGGACCATGGCGTTCAACCACACCCTCACCCGCACCGCCCTGCGCGCCACCCAGGCCGGCGGTTACGACGTCATCCACGCCCACGACTGGCTCGTCGCCCACACCGCGATGACGCTGCGCGACCACCTGGACATCCCGCTGGTCAGCACCATCCACGCCACCGAGGCCGGCCGGCACCAGGGCTGGCTGCCGGAGGAGATGAACCGCACCATCCACGGCGTCGAACACTGGCTCAGCAGCGAATCCAACCGGGTGATCGTCTGCTCCGGATACATGCGCGACGAGGTGAACGCGCTGTTCGGCGTACCGGCCGGGCGGGTCGACGTGGTCGCCAACGGGGTGGAGCCGCACCGCTGGCGGGTCCCGGCGAGCGCGGTGGCCGCTGCCCGCGCCCGCTTCGCCGGGAACGGCCCACTGGTCACCTACGCTGGCCGCCTCGTCTACGAGAAGGGCGTGCAGCACCTGATCGCCGCACTGCCCCGGCTGCGGGAACGGCACCCCGGGCTGCGTGCCGTGATCGCCGGCGACGGCCCGTACCGCGCCGAACTGGAGGCCGAGGTGCACCGCCGCGGACTGGGCGGCACGGTCACCATGCCGGGCTTCCTGGGCGGCACCGACCTGCCGGCGCTGATGGCCGCGTCCGACTGCTTCGCCGTGCCCAGCATCTACGAGCCGTTCGGCATGGTCGCCCTGGAAGGCGCCGCGGCCGGCGCACCCCTGGCCGTCGCCGCCACCGGTGGCCTCGCCGAGATCGTCGAACCCGGCGTCACCGGCATGACCTTCCGCCCGCACGACCCGGCCGGCCTGACCGACGCCGTGGACGCCCTGCTGTCGGACCCCGACCGCGCCCGGGTGATGGCCCGCCACGCCCGCCGGATGGTCCACGACCAGTACGGCTGGGCCGCGATCGCCCAGCGCACCGCAGCCAGCTACGCCGCCGCCATCCGGCACGACGCCGCGTTCACCGCCGAGCGCGCCGAACGGCGGATGTCGCAGGGCCGTGCCCTGCCGGCGCTACCGGAGGGCAACCTGCTCGCCGCCGCCGGCCTGCGCTGACCCGCATTGGCTGCTTGCGTTTGATCGACTCGGTTTCCTTGAAGTCGGGGTGTCCCAGTGCTGGGGATGCCCCGACTTCCTGAAAGCCGAGTCGATCACGCTGGGCCCGCCGGGTGTGGTGCCCGTCGGCCTGGGCCGCGCGGGTGGGCCCGGCGGGTGTGGTGCCCGTCGGCCTGGGCCGCGCGGGTGGGCCCGGCGGGTGTGGTGCCCGTCGCGGCGGGCCGCCTCGCTCGGTGCCTGTCGGCCGGTCCTGCCAGGATGTGGGGATGTTTCGCGCTGTCGACGCCCTGGATGCTGCCTTTCCGACCGCCGCCGCCATCGCGTTGGACCTGATCCGACGCCCCGAGGTGACCGAGCGGTGGTCACACCCAAGTGCCCTGCCGCACCTGTCAGTGGGTGGCCTGGCGTGCCACCTGGGACGTCAGGCGGTCCGCGCGGCCGAGTTGCTGCCGATGCCGACCGACCTGCCGACGTTGGATTCGGCAGACAACCACTACGAGCAGGCCTCCTGGGTCAGCGAGGGCACCCCGGACGAGAAGTCGGTCGCCGAGAGCAACGACGAGGCGGACGCGGCCCGCGGGCCGGCCGACCTGCACGCCCGCTGCGCCCAGGCGGTGGAGGAGGTCGGCGACCTGCTCTCCCGGCGTGCCGCCGGTGAGGTCGTGCCGATCCCGTGGCAGGGCTGGTCGTTGCGGCGCGATGACTTCCTGCTCACCCGCCAGCTGGAGATCGTCGTGCACTCCGACGACCTCGCGGTGAGCGTCGGCGTACCCACGCCGGAGTTCCCGGCCGACGTCTTCGACCCCGTCCGGGACCTGCTGGTCCGACTGGCGGTGCGCCGCCGTGGTCAGTCGGCGCTGATCAGCGCCCTGAGCCGCAGCGAGCGGGCCCAGAACATCTCGGCCTTCTGACTCCCGGGTCTCGCGTTCGTGATCGACTCGGCTTGCTGAAAATCGGGGTGTCCCGGTCCGAGGAACACCGCGACTTTCAGGAAATCCGAGTCGATCACGGGCGATCGGGCACGGCCAGAGCGGAAACGCGGCAGGCCGCCGACCCGTGAGTGGGTCGACGGCCTGCGGTGACGCCGAAAAGCGGTGGTGCGACAAACGGTGCTGCGAGGACGCGGGTCAGCGCTCGCCGAAGGGGACGTAGTTCCGCTCGGCGGAGCCGACGTAGACCTGCCGCGGACGGCCGATCTTGGTCTCCGGGTCGTTGATCATCTCGCGCCACTGGGCGATCCAGCCGGGGAGCCGGCCGAGGGCGAAGAGGACCGTGAACATCTTGGTCGGGAAGCCCATGGCCTTGTAGATCAGGCCGGTGTAGAAGTCCACGTTCGGGTAGAGCCGACGGGAGACGAAGAAGTCGTCGGCGAGGGCGATCTCCTCCAGCTCCATGGCGATGTCCAGCAGCGGGTCCGGCTTGGCCATCCGGCCCAGCACGTCCTGCGCGGCCTTCTTGACGATCGCCGCCCGCGGGTCGTAGTTCTTGTAGACCCGGTGGCCGAAGCCCATCAGCTTGACGCCGTCCTGCTTGTCCTTGACCTTGCGGACGAAGGACCGGACGTCGTCGTCGCCGGTGTGGATCTGCTGGAGCATCTCCAGCACCGCCTGGTTGGCACCACCGTGCAGGGGGCCGAACAGCGCGTTCACGCCGGCCGAGACGGAGGCGAACAGGTTGGCGTTGCTGGAGCCGACCAGCCGTACGGTCGAGGTGGAGCAGTTCTGCTCGTGATCGGCGTGCAGGACGAAGAGCATGTCCAGCACCTTCGACATCACCGGGTCGACCTCGTACGGCTCCGCCGGCACGCCGAACGTCATCCGCAGCAGGTTGTCCACGTACCCCAGCGAGTTGTCCGGGTACAGCAGCGGCTGCCCGATGGACTTCTTGTAGGCGTACGAGGCGATGGTGGGCACCTTCGCCATCAGCCGGACCGTGGAGATCTCCACGTGCTCGGAGTCGAACGGGTCCAGGCTGTCCTGGTAGAAGGTGGACAGGGCGCTCACCGCGGAGGAGAGCACCGCCATCGGGTGGGCGTCCCGGGGGAAGCCGTCGAAGAAGCGACGCATCTCCTCGTGCAGCAGAGAGTGCCGCCGAATCCACTCGGTGAACTCGGTCAGCTGCTGCTCGGTCGGCAGCTCACCGTAGATGAGCAGGTAGGAGACCTCCAGGAAAGAGGACTTCTCGGCCAGCTGCTCGATCGGGTACCCCCGGTAACGCAGGATTCCCGCGTCGCCGTCGATGTAGGTGATCGCGGATGAGGCAGCGGCGGTGTTGACGAAACCGGGGTCGTACGTGGTCATCCCGGTTTCCTTCAGCAACTTGCTCACCCCGATACCGGCGGGGCCCTCGACTGCGGGATGCACCGGCATCGACAGCTGCCCACCGGGGTGATCGAGCTTGACTTCCGTCATGTGGTTCCTCGCTTCGCCGGCAGATCTACGTTGAATTGCCTTCGCTTCTACCGTAATTGCGGCTCGGGGGACAACGCCCGCCGTGGTTCTGCGGTGAGGTATGCGTCACCCGATTCCCGACCAGGCGACCGGGAAACCCGGCATCCCGCCAGCCGGGACCCGGCCGGACCGACCGCCGGGACCAGGCCGGAACAACCGCCGGGACCAGGCCGGACCGACCCCGGAAGCACCGTCAGGACAGGGCGAGGCGGCGCAGCGTACCGTCCGGGGCGACCTGGAGGACGTCGAGCGTGTTGGTGCCGGCGTGGAACAGCTTGTCGTCGGCGAGCAGTGCGGCGAACCGGCGTCCGCCGGGGTCGGCCGGCACCACCGGGACGACGGCGCCGATGCGGCCGTTGACCGCGACGGCCAGCAGGGTGCCGTCCGGGATCCGGTCCGGAACGTCTCCCCAGACGAGCGCCGGTAGGGTGCCGGTGTCCGGGTCCGCCGCGGTGAACGCGGCCAGGTCGGCGACTCGGGCGCTGCCGGCGACCGGGCCGGCGCGCACCTGCGTGCCGACCAGCGGGTGCGGTGTCGGCAGGGGTGGCGGGGTGGGCACGCCGCCGGGGAAGGTGACCGGTTCGCCGGGACGGTCGTAGAAGTGCTTCGTCGCGTCGGCGCGGGGGGCCTGCCGGGCGGAGCGCCCGTCGACCGGCCAGGGCAGCCGGATGCCGGCCACGTCGGCCACGGTCGGCAGCAGGTCGACGTGTTCCCAGTTGCGGTCGTCCACCCGGCCGGTCTGTTGCCGGGGCTCCTTGACGAACGTCGGCACCCAGGCGACCTCGCCGGCGGCGGCCTTGATGGCGTCCATCCCCCGCCCCTGGGCGCCGGGGCGGAAGCTGACCCCGTGGTCGGCGGTCACCACGACCAGGGCCTGGTCGTAGAGGCCGGTGGCGCGCAACGTCCGCAGCGTCTCGCCGATGAGCCGGTCGGTGTAGCCGAGCTGGGCGAGGTGCCGCTGCCGGGCCAGGTCGGCCCACCCGGCGCCGTCGTTGGGCAGGTCCTCGGGGGCGTCGTAGCGCGCCCCAGACGGCAGGAACGCCCACGGTGAGTGCGGCATCAGCAGGTGCAGGAAGTGCAGGGTGGGCCGGCTCGTCGGCGTCAGCCCGGCCAGGAAGGTGCTGAACCGGGCGGGTTGGTTGTCGTCCAGGCTGTCCCAGCGGAACTTCGGGTCCGACGGCACCGGTTCGGCGGCGTCGAGGCCGGCCTCGGCCCGGGTCGGTTCGCGGTACGAGTCCTCCGGGTCGACAGCGCTCTCCGTTGGCCCGGCGACCCGGCCGAGCAGCTTGCCGGTCTCGCGGATCAGCACGCCGAGCCCCTGCTCCGGGGTGGTCGGCTGTTCGCAGCGACTGGGTGGGCAGAGCCGGGTGATGCTCTCCTCGGCGCGGATGTCGTACAGGCCACCGAAGGCGGTGAAGATGTTGTCCGGGTACTGCGAGTAGTGCGGGGCGACCGACCGGGCCGGGTAGCGGCCGGTGAGCATCGCCGGCAACGCGTTGGGCGTCCACCCGCTGACCCCGGTGGAGTTGCGGTACCAGGTGGAGGCGCCGGCCAACTCGGCGAAGTGCGGGTACCGTCCGGCGTCGATCGTCCCGTCGGTGCCGAGCAGGCTGACCAGCGGCAGTTCGTCGAGGATCAGCATGACCACCGGTGGGTGCACGGCCGAGCCCTGGGCGGTGCCGGCCACACCGCCGTCGCCGCGCGGCAGGACCACCGCGGAGGTCGGTGAGACGAGCAGGAAGAGCGCCAGGAAGGCCACCGGGCCGGCGGCGGCCAGTCGCAGCACCCGGCCCGGGGCCCTCCACCGCCGGTGCGCAACCGCGCCGGCGGCTGCGGCCAGCAGGGCCACCAGCAGCAGCGGTACGCCCCGAAGCGGCGTCACGTGCCGGCCCACCTGCACGGCGAGCGCGGCGAACAGCAGCCCGAGCAGACCGGTGTGGGTGACGGCGCGGGCGGTTGGGCCGGCCAGTCGGCTCAGCGCGCCGAGCAGCGCGACCACGGCGGTGGGGACCACCGACACCAGGGCGACCAGCAGCAGGATCTGGGCCGGGTCGGCGCGGTGGAAGAGGAAGAAGTCGGGGCTGCGACCGAGGACGTCCAGCAGGGGTTGGGTGACCACGAGACCGACCAGCGCGGCGATCTCCAGCTGCCGGCCCAGCTCACCTCGCCAGCCCCGGTCCCACCGTCCGCTGCCGGCCGGCGGCCGGTCGGGCGGGGTCGGCGGGTCGACGACGGAGGCCGGTTCAGCCACTCATCACCGTCCGGTAGAGCGTGCGGGTGCCCGAGGGCAGTTCCAGCCGGTCGGTGATCCGCCCCCGGGCGGCGAGCAACGTCTCGAAGGCGTCGCGTCGGTAGTCGGGGAAGAGGCCGGCGGGCTTGTTGGCGAGCAGCCGGGTCGCCATCGGGTCCTGCGGGTGGACGAACTCCACCACCACCGCGCCGCCCGGCGCGGTCAGCCCGGCCAGCCAGTCGACGACCTCCGGCAGCGGCACGTTGCGTCCGATCGCCAGGTGGTGCACCACGGCCAGGGCGAGCACCACGTCGGCGGACGCCCGCTCGGCGAAGCCGGCCCGCTCGACGCCGCGCCAGCCGCCACCGGGCGAGGGATCGGCCAGGTCCAGCACCAGCGGCAGGATGCGGCGCTGCCCCTCGGAGCGCAGCTGCCGGTAGAGCTGGTCGACGACGGTCGGGTCCTGCTCGACGGCGACCACGTAGTCGGCGTGTCCGGCCGCCAGCCGGGAGTACCGGCCGTCGTTGGCGCCGAGGTCGAGCACCAGGCGGGGGCGGGTGCCGGCGGCCACCGAGGCGGCCACGAACTGTTCCTTCGCCACCCGGTCGCGGGCCGAGTAGCCGCAGGTGCGCTGGTAGTCCGACCAGTGGCTCTCGGGCGGGCGGCGGTCCAGCTTGCGGACCAGCTTGTCGATGCCCCGCACGGTGGCGAGCAGCAGCTCCCGGGAGAAGCCGGCGGCCCGCAGTTGGTCGCGCACGTCGGTGGTGCTGGTGGTGGCGTTGCTCTGCTGCATGGCCCGGTGCAGGTGCAGGTGGGTCAGCACGCCGGGGCGCAGCCGGCGGGCCCCGGTGAACAGCGGCCGCAGCTCGTCGGCCTCGATGCCGTCGACCCGGGCGCGCAGCCACGGCTGGAAGTCCACGCCCAGGTGGGCGGTGAGCATCAGCGGGTAGAGCACGGTCTGGCAGAACTGCCGGTAGCCGGCCCACGGTTCGCCGTCGCGGACCGGCTCGAAGGAGCCGATGTCGATGAAGACCGGTTGAGCGCCGCGCCACTGGAGGTTGTACGCCGAGCCGTCCTTGGTGGTGAAGCCCTCGCCGAGCGCGGCCTTGAGGATCTCCAGGTGCAGCAGGGCGGCGTCGCGCAGCATGCTGAACGACCACTCGTACGGGTGGGAGACGAACGGGATGCGCTCGTGGCGCAGCACGGCCGCCCATGGTGAGCCGGTCGCGGCGGGCACCAGGGTGGGCGGGGCGTCCTCGGTGGCGCAGACCTTGCCGGCGGCGACGAGGGCCGGGAAGAACGTGCTGCCGGTCAGTGCCCGCCAGTGCGCGGCGGCCTGGGTGTCCAGCCCGCGCAGCACCTCGCCGCCGACGTGGAAGACCCGGTTGGCCGGGTCGCGGAAGGAGGCCGGCTCAGGCCGTACCTCGGTGGGTGAGATCGCCATCGTCGGGACTGGCCTGCTCAGTGCTGGTCGGTGGGTTGCCGGCGGAACCGGTCGACCAGTCGTCGCCAGTAGAGCTTCGCGGCGACCGCGGCGCCAGCCACCCCGCCGACGACCGCCTGCACGATCAGGCTGCCGGACCCCGCGTCCAGGTAGGCCAGATGTTCCACCGATTGCTCCTTGCCCTCGCTGCCTCGACATCCGGCGTCCCGGCCGTACACCTGTGAGGCTTTTGATCTAAATCGCCGGACTTGTCCCTTACCGTACGCTGGACGCTGTCGCCGTCGCGGGCACATCGGCGTACTCCCAGCCTCCGCACAGACTGTGGCCGGGAGGGCGGACCGCGCCGGTACGCTGCGAACGTGCGCTGGATGATCGTGGACGGCGCTGAACGGCTGACCGGTCAGCCGCCGGCCGTCCCCGGTCGCACCGTTCGTTCCGCCCAGGCGTGCAGGGCGTCGCGGTCGCCGGCGCCGTCGAGGTTCAGCGCCGCCTCGATCAACGCGAGGTGGGTGAAGGCCTGGGGGTAGTTGCCCAACGCGGTGCCGTCGGCGTCGAGCTGCTCGGCGTACAGGCCGAGCGGCCCGGCGTACCCGCGCAACTGGTCGAACAGCTCGGCGGCCTGCTCGCGTCGCCCCGCCAGCACCAGCGCCGAGACCAGCTCGAAGGAGCAGAGCAGGAACGCGCCCTCCTCCCCGGGCAACCCGTCGTCGGTCGTGTACCGGCGGATGAGCGCCGGGGCGACGGCGAGATCCCGCCGAATGCGATCGATGGTGGCCACCACCCGCGGGTCGTCACCGGCGAGAAACCCGACAAGTGGCATCCGCAGCAACGACGCGTCGAGTTCGGTCGAGTCGTACGCCAGCACGAAGCTGCCGACGCCGGGGTCGAAGCCACGCTCGACGACCTCGGCGTGAATGGCATCGCGCTCCCCACGCCACCGCTCGACGGGGGCGTCGTGGTCGCCGACCAGGTCGGCGAGGCGGATGCCCCGGTCGAGGCAGACCCAGGCCATCATCTTCGAGTTGACGTAGTGCCGCAGCGGCCCGCGGATCTCCCAGATGCCGTGGTCCGGCTCCCGCCACCGGGTGGCCATGGTGTCCACGTGCCGGCGCAGCACCTGCCACTGCGCCCCCGTCAACTCACCGGTGAGCTGCTGGTAGGACAGCGTGGCGTCGAGCACGTGCCCGTACGTGTCGAACTGGAGCTGGTGGGCGGCCTCGTTGCCGATGCGCACCGGTCGTGAGCCGGCGTACCCGTCGAGGTGCTCAAGCATCGCCTCCTCGCGGGTCACCCCGTGGATCCCGACGAGGGGGGTGAGGACCTCGCCGGCACAACCGCACATGGTGAGCAGGAAGTGCAAGTAGCGGCGGCCCTCCTCGGCGTGGCCCAGCCGGAAGAGCGCGAGCAGCAGCAGCGCGGCGTCGCGGTGCCAGGTGAAGCGGTAGTCCCAGTTACGCACCCCGCCGATCTCCTCCGGCAGTGAGGCGGTCGGCGCGGCGAGCAACGCCCCGGTCTCGTCGAACGACAGGCCCCGCAGGACGGCCGCGCTGTGCCGCACCTCGGCGCTGCCCTGCCCGGTGTAGTCGGCACGGTCCGACCATTCTCGCCAGGTCCCGCAGGTCCGCTCCAGCAGCTCGGCCGGGTCGACCTCGTCGATGCGACCCGGGCCGTAACCGAGCAGCACGTCGATCGTCTGCCCCGCGACCAGCACCGCCTCAGCGCGCAGTGTCGCGCCGTCGACCCGCAACGGCAGCGCGGAGCACAGCCGCAGCCCCGCCTCGCCGGCCACCCACTGGCCGTGGTCCCAACGCCAGTCCACCGGGCGGGAACCGTACCCGGGGCGGGGTGTCACCTCGGCACGTACCCGCACCGACCCGGCAAGCACGTGCAGGCGGCGCACCAGCAGCATCTCCGCGCGGAACGGCTGTGCGGCGTCCCCGGCTCGTACGGCGAGGAAGTCCTGACCGATCACGCTGCCACCGGCGGCCCGGTACGCGCTCTCCACCACCAGAGTGCCGGGCAGGTACCGACGGACCGGCGGGGCGTCAGCGGCGACGCTGAGCGTGAAGGCGCCACCGACGCGTCGGTCCAGCAGCCGGGCGAAGACCGCGTCGCCCTCGAAGTGGGGCACACACAACCAGTCGAGCGCGCCGTCCGCGCCGATCAGCGCCCCGGTGTGGGTGTCGGAGAGGAACGCGTACGAGTCAATCGGCGGCGTGTTCGCGAAGCCGAAGGCCGGCACGCGACTGCTTACCCGGCGGGTCGGTGCGGAAACTCGACTACCGGTGGTGCCGGTGGGTACACCGCCGCATGCGACAGTTCGTCAACTGGTCCGGCAGCCTGTCGTTCACCCCGAGGGAGTTCGCCGAGCCGGCCGACGAGGACGCGGTACGGGAGCTGGTCGTGCGGGCCCGTGAGTCCGGGCGGACGATCCGCCCGGTGGGCTCCGGCCACTCGTCGAGCCCGCTGACCCGCACCGACGACATCCTGCTCAGCGTGGACCGGCTCGCCGGTGTCATCACCGAGGACGCCGATCGGGCACGGGCCTGGGCGGGCACCAAGCTCAAGGCCCTGGGTGAGGGGTTGTACGACGCCGGGCTGGCCATGGACAACCTCGGCGACGTGGACTACCAGTCGATCGCCGGCGCGACCGCCACCGGCACGCACGGCACCGGCATCGGTTTCGGCAACCTGTGCACCCAGCTGGCCGGCGTTCGCCTGGTCACCGGCACCGGCGAGATGCTGGACATCTCCGCCGCCGACAACGCGGACATGCTGCCGGCGGCCCGGCTGTCGCTGGGCGCTCTCGGGGTGGTCACCCAGGTCACCCTGGACGTGCAACCGCACTACGAGCTGCACCGCCGGGCGTGGTGCGCGCACGTCGACTGGACCCTCGACCACCTCGCCGAGTTGCAGCACACCAACCGCAACATGGACTTCTACTGGTACCCGCGCAGTGACCAGACCCAGATCCGCACGCTCAACCGGCCGGACGAGACGTCCGACGTGCGGGTGTGGGCCGCGCCGCGGGTGCCGGACTCCGGCCCGTGGGGCGCACCGCACGAGATCCGGTCCGGTCCGATCCACCGCACCATCCCCCAGGAACGGGAGCTGCGGTTCGAGGAGATCGAGTACATGCTGCCGTCGGAGGCGTTCCCGGCCTGCTTCGCCGAGGTCCGACGCCGGATCCTGCAACGGCACCGCACGGTTGTCGGCTGGCGGGTTCTGGTACGCAGCATCGCCGCCGACGACATCTGGTTGAGCAACGCGTACGGCCGGCCGACCACCACCATCGCCTGTCTGCAGAACACGTCGCTGCCGTACGAGGACTACTTCCGGGACATGGAGGCGGTCTTCCGTCAGTACGGGGGCCGACCGCACTGGGGCAAGAAGCACTGGTTGACCGCCCGCGACCTGCGGCCCCTCTACCCGCGGTGGGACGACTTCCAGGAGGTCCGCCGCCGGCTCGACCCGGACGGGGTGTTCCTCAGCCCCGACCTCGCCCGGCTGCTGGAGGAGAGCCGATGACCGAGGTCGGCGCCCGCCTGTGGGTCGTGCCGGGCGGGCACATCCCGTTCCCCAGCACCGGCCCGGAGCCGGCGTTCACCAGCTTCGATCAGCTCTGCGTCCTGAACACCACGGACACCCGCGCCGACACCGAGCTGCACCTCTACTACGAGGACGCCGAGCCGGTCGGCCCGTACGCCATCACCGTCGACGCCCGTCGGGTGCGACATGTCCGGCTCAACGACCTGATCGACCCGGAGGCGGTGCGGCTCGACCGGCCGTACGGCTGTCTGCTGCGCTCCCCGGTGCCGGTGGTGGTGCAGTTCCTGCGCCAGGACACCCGGCTGCCCGGGGTGGTCGCCCTCACCGCGGCCATGGCGTACCCGGCGTAGCCGTTCGGCGCAGGTTCGGCCGTGGGCCGCGCCGGGTACCCCCCGCCATGAGATTCACGGCCGGGGCGACCGGGGCCCGGGCGGCGAGCAAGCTGCGGACCCGCGCCGCGCGGGCCGTTCGGGAGAGTCGTCAGCGGGCCCGGCTCTACCTGATCGTGGCGCTCCAGGCCGGCGTGGCCGCCGCCCTGGCCTGGTTGGTCGCCCGGGAACTGCTCGGCAACCCGGAGCCGACCTTCGCGCCGGCCGCGGCGGTCGGCGTCATCGCGGCGTCGCTGGGCAAACGTGCTCACCGCGCGCTGGAACTGGTCGCCGGGGTGGTGCTCGGCATCGGCGTGGGTGACCTGCTGATCAGCCTGTTCGGCACCGGCCCCTGGCAGACCGGTGTGATCGTCTTCCTGGCGATCGCGGCGTCGGTGCTGGTACGCGGCGCCGGCGCGCTGATGACCCAGGCCGGTGGTACCGCGGTGCTCATCGCCACCCTCACCCCGACCGCGCCGGACCTGGAGCTGCCTCGAACGGTGAACGCGCTGGTCGGCGGGGCGGCGGGGCTGTTCGTCATGCTCGTGTTGCTGCCCCTCAACCCGATGCGGATGGTGCGCCGCTCCGCCGAGCCCGCCCTGGACCTGTTCGCCCGGGAGATGACCGCCTCGGCGCAGGCGCTGGCCGAGGCGGACTGGGGCCGCGCGCGGGCGGTGCTGGACCGGATGCGCGCGGCCGACTCGCAACTGCGTCAGCTCGTCGCCGTGACGACCGCCGCCGACGAGGTGGTCCGACTCTCCCCGGTGCGGTGGCGACGACGCCCGGCGATCGCCGCGTACCGCGCCGGGGTGACGCACATGGAGCGGGCCTTCCGCAACAGTCGCGGTCTGGTCCGCCGGATCGGCACCACCCTGCGCGACGAGGAACCGGTGCCGGCCGCCCTGCCCGCGGCGGTGGAGCACCTCGGCGAGGCGGTCCGGCTGTTGCACCGGGAGTTCGGGGCCGCGCAGGAGCCGGTGCAGGCCCGGGAGCGGGTGCTGCACGCCGTCCGGGAGGCGGGCATGGCCTGCCGGCAGGGCCTGGGCTTCTCCGGGACGATCGTGGTCTCCCAGCTGCGTACCGCCGCCAACGACCTCCTCCGCGCCACCGGCGTGCCCCGGGACGAGGCACGCCGGCTGGTCCGCGAGGCCGCCGCCGGCTGACCGGCGACCCGGTGATGCCGGCTATGCGTCAGCTGTGGGATTCGGCAACCGGACGGTGAACACGGTCCGACCCGGACGGCTGTCCACGTCGACGGTGCCGTGGTGGGCCTCCACCACCGCAGCGACGATCGCGAGGCCGAGGCCGGTGCTGCCGTGCGTCCGGGACCGGGAGCTGTCGCCCCGGGCGAACCGCTCGAACATCTCCGGTTGCAGCTGCGCCGGCACCCCCGGCCCGTCGTCGGCGACGGTGAGCACGGCGCTGCCGGCGTCGACGGCCAGCGCGGTGGTGACCGTGCTGCCCGGCGGGGTGTGCACCCGGGCGTTGGTGAGCAGGTTCGCCACCACCTGGTGCAGCCGGGCGGCGTCGCCGGGCACCCGGGTCGCCACCTCGGGCAGTTCGAGCCGCCAACGGTGGTCGGGGCCGGCGACGTGCGCGTCGCCGACCGCGTCCACCAGCAGGGCGGTCAGGTCGACCGGTTCGACCGCGAGCGGCCGACCGGTGTCGAGGCGGGCCAGCAGCAGCAGGTCGTCGACGAGGCTGGTCATCCGGACGCTCTCCGACTCCACCCGGCGCAGCGCATGCGCCACGTCGGCGGGAACCTCGTCGCGGCCACGCCGGGCCACCTCGGCGTAGCCGCGGATCGCCGCGAGGGGCGTCCGCAGTTCGTGGCTGGCGTCGGCGACGAACTGGCGTACCCGGGTCTCGCTGGCCTGCCGGGCGGAGAGCGCGTCGGCGACGTGGCCCAACATCCGGTTCAGCGCCGCGCCGACCTGACCGACCTCGGTGCGCGGGTCGGTGTCGGCGGCCGGGACCCGGACGGCGAGCGCCACCTCCCCACGGTCCAGGGGCAGTTCGGTGACGCGGGTGGCGGTGGCCGCCACCCGGTGCAGCGGTCGCAGGGTGGCCCGCACGATCAACGCCCCGGCGGCACCGGCGATGACCAACCCGACGGCGGCGACCCCGAGCTGCGCCGCGATCATCCCCCAGACGATCTCCTGGACACCGGCGAGCGGGACCGCGACGACGCGTACCCGGCCGTCCCAGTACTGCCGGGCCACGGCCCGGTAGTCACCGCGATCACCGAGGTCGACGGTGCGCGGTGCGGTGTCGACCGGCAGGTCCGCCAGCGCGGCGACCTCCGCCACCGGCACGGACTGCGGGTCCGGGAAGGCGTCGGAGACGGTCTTGGTCAGGGTCCGGGCACTGGTCACCCGGCCGTCGGTGATCTCGGCGACCACGGTGCCGGACGGCAACCCGGGTGGGATGCCCGGTCCGTTGCCGGGGAAGGCCGGCCGGCCCGGACGGTCAGCCCGCAGGCCCGTCGCGGGGGCCAGTTGGGCATCCAGCCGGTCGATCAGGAAGTGCCGCAGCGCCACCGTGGTCAGCGCACCGATGGCGACGCTGACCACCGCCAGCAGCGCGAGCAGGGCAAACACCAGTCGGGTACGCAGGGAGCGCCCGGCCAGCCACCGGCGGGCGGCACGCAGCGGGTGGCGGCTACTCGGCGGGCTTGAGGACATAGCCCGCGCCGCGCAGCGTGTGGATCATCGGCGCCCGACCGGCGTCGATCTTCTTGCGCAGGTACGAGATGTACAGCTCCACCACGTTGGCCTGGCCGCCGAAGTCGTAGTTCCACACCCGGTCGAGGATCTGCGCCTTGCTGAGCACCCGGCGCGGATTGCGCATCAGGTAGCGCAGCAGCTCGAACTCGGTGGCGGTGAGGGTGACGAGCTGCCCGGCCCGGCGGACCTCGTGGCTGTCCTCGTCGAGGCTGAGGTCACCGACGGTCAGCACCGCCTCCTCACGGGCGGCGATCGCCAGCCCGGATCGGCGCAGCAGCGCGCGCAGCCGGGCGATCACCTCCTCCAGGCTGAACGGTTTGGTGACGTAGTCGTCGCCGCCCACGGTCAGCCCGGCGATGCGTTCCTCGACCGCGTCGCGGGCGGTCAGGAAGAGCACCGGCACGGCGGGGGCGTGCTCGCGTAGCCGGCGCAGCACCTGGAAGCCGTCCAGGTCGGGCAGCATCACGTCGAGCACCACGGCGTCCGGCTGGAACCCTCGGGCGGTGCTCAACGCCGTCATGCCGTCGCCGGCGGTGCGGACCTGCCAGCCCTCGTAGCGCAGGGCCATCGACAGCAGGTCGGTGAGCGTCGGCTCGTCGTCGACCACCAGCACCCGGACGGGTTCGCCGTCGGGGCGACGCAGCTCGATCCGGCTCGGCGCGGCCTGCCCGTTCATGACCATGCCCCCCATCGTGGCCACGATGTCTGTGCCGCGCCCCTGCGGACGCTGTGCGTCAGCTGTGCGGCCGGGCCGACGCGACGCCACCGGTCAGCCCCGCCTTGAGGTCACTCGGACACCCCGTACGCGTCGGTGCGCACGAAGCGCATGCTCCAGCCGCCCGCCTCGTCGGGCCGGTCACGTTCGTAGAGGTGGTCCGGGCCGGGCTGCACCGGCCCCGTGCCGTCCGGATGCCGCAGGATCCACCGCATCGGTGGGGCGCCGTCCGACCCGGCCGGCAGCAGCCGGACCAGGCCGTCCGCGGGCCCGCCGACGAAGCGTACGGTGACCTCGCTCATCGCGGCGTCCCCTCGGTGACCGTGCCGGCACAATCGGTGACACCGGCCCTGGCTCGCAAGCTACCGCACCCGCCGCCGTGGCGCGGCGTCGTCCGCCCCGGAATCGGCCTCCGGTTTGCCCAGCTCGCAGGTCGGGTACCGCGATCGGAGCACCCGCCGTCGGCGGGGCGAGGCGAGGAGTGGTCGATGCGCACGCTGGACGGGCGGTACCGGCTCGACGGGCGCATCGGTGTGGGCGGGATGTCCGAGGTGTGGCGCGGGCACGACCAGGTGCTGGACCGGCCGGTCGCGGTGAAGCTCATCTCGCCCGGTCGCGACGATCAGGACGGCCTGGTGGACCGGATCCGCGCCGAAGCCCGCTCGGCGGCCCGCCTCGTGCACCCCAACGTGGCGAGCGTGCATGACTTCGGCACCTGCTCGACGTGGCCGGGCCGACCGGCGCCCTACATCGTGATGGAGCTGGCCGAGGGTGAGACGCTCGCCGTGCACCTGCGCAACGGGCCGTTGTACTGGCAGATCGCCGTACGGGTCTGCGCGGAGGTCGCCGCCGCGCTGGCCGCCGCACACGGCGAGGGCATCGTGCACCGCGACGTCAAGCCGGCCAACGTGATGCTCACCCCGTCGGGGGTGAAGGTGCTCGACTTCGGCATCGCCATCGCCGCCGGAGCGCTCGACCCGATGCCGACCGGGATGGTGCTCGGCACCCCGGCGTACCTGGCACCCGAACAGCTGGACGAGGCGCCGGCCACCCCCGCCGCCGACATGTACGCCCTCGGCGTGCTGCTCTACTACAGCCTCACCGGCCGGCTGCCGTACCAGGCGACGACCGCCAGCGAACTGCTCGACGTCCGCCGCTGTCAGCCACCGGAGCCGCTGCCCGACATCGCCGGGCTCCCGCCGGAGGTCGCCGAGCTGTGTCACTCCTGCCTCGCCGACGACCCCGAGCGGCGTCCGACCAGCCTGGTCGCCGCGCTGCTGCTGGCCGAGGCGGTGGACGCCCGGGTGTACGTGCCGATGACGATCCCGACGCCCCGACGGCAGGCCCCGATCTCGGCGTGGACCGAACGGGCCGCCGCGCAGGCCACCGAGGCGGTGGCGTTTCGCGGAGCGGCGGAGGGGTAGCCGACCCGGTGAGCGACGGGAGAAACGCGATGCCGGATCAGAGTTCCTGGCTGCGTGAGGCCACAGCGACCGCCGAGGGCGGTCACGTACGCACCGACGATGGCGGGCTCTCCTCCGCGCTGGCGTCACCGCTGGCGCCGCACTGCACCGGGCTGACCCCGGAGCAGTTGCTGGCCGCGGCCTTCGCCTCCTGCCTGCACCACGCGGCGGTGGAGGTGGCCGGGGAGATCACCGACGAGGCGCACACCGTGCAGGTCCGGGCGGAGGCGAAGCTGGGGCGCGACACCGACGGCCGCTACCGGGCCGACGTGCACGCGCAGATTTCCTCAGCCGGGCTGAGCCGGGATCAACTGGCTGATCTGGTCGAGTACGCCGACCAGCTCTGGCCGTTCTCCAGCGGCGATGCCAGCCGGCACCGATTGACCGTCACCCCGGCCGAGAACGGCCGACACTGACCCGCTCGGGCGGCCCCGGGTCGAGCACGATCTTGCGGAGGGCCTCGGCGACTTTGTCTACGACGCCGACGGGCACTGCGGCCATCACCCGCTGATCAACTCGGGTTGCTGAAAGTCGCGGTGTCCGGGTGGCGGGGTTACCCCGACTTCATGAAAGCCGAGTGGATCCTGACGCGGCACCCGCCGGAGGATCGGCCGAGGAGTCGGTGCACCTTTGGTGGCCTGACATCGGCCGTTCGGTGGAACCTGGAGCACGGCCGGACGTCGGACCGACAGCCCCTCGCCGCGAGCGCATTCACCCGCCAAGTCGGGAATAACCGTCTGGTGGAGTCCGCGAGGTTGATCAGGTTAGCTGGTATTTTGCCGGTTAAAGTCACCATGATCAGGGCAAATTGTGGCGCATGCCACCGTACGGGCCGGTGGCATCGACCAGTCAGCTCTTTAGCCTCGGCAGGTGCATCCCGACGACCCCCGTGCCCAGAAGCTGACCGACGCGCGCCCGACCACCCCTTCGGACCACGCCGTATCAACCGAACGGACGATCGGCCGTCACCGCGCCCCCGAACCGCCTCGCCGCACCCTGCTCGGCTCGACCCCGCTGCGGGTGGCGCTGGCCACCGGTGTCACCTGCTGCCTCAGCCTCGCCGCGGTCGCCGCCGTGCGCGGCAGCGACGACACACCCCGTACGGTCGAGCCGCTCGCCGAGGCGGTGGCCGACCGGGCCGCCATCGCCGATGAGCGCGCCTCCCGATCGCTGGACCGCGACATCGCCCCCGCCCGGATCCTGCCCAGCCCGACGGCGACGGCGACGGCCACGCCCACCCCCAAGCGCAAGGCGCCCAAGAAGCCGGCCAAGCCCCGCCGCCCCCGCCCGGTCGCCGGACTCGACCAGGCACAGATGGACAACGCGAAGATCATCGTGGACGTCGGTCTGGAGATGAAGATGCCGCGCCGCGCCCTGGTGGTGGCGCTGGCCACCGCCATGCAGGAGAGCAACCTCTACAACCTGGCCAGCGACGTCCTGCCGGAGTCGGCGCAGTACCCGAACCAGGGCAGCGGGTCCGACCACGACTCGGTCGGGCTGTTCCAGCAGCGGCCCAGCAGCGGCTGGGGCACGGTGGCCCAGCTGATGCGCCCGGCGTACGCCGCTCGGGCCTTCTACACCGCCCTCAAGGAGATCCCCGGCTGGCAGGACATGAGCATCACCGCCGCCGCCCAGTCGGTGCAGATCTCCGCCTACCCCGACGCGTACGCCCAGCACGAGGACCGGGCGACCACCGTCGCGGCGGCGCTGACCGCCTGAGCCGGGCACCCGCTCCCGCGCTGCTCAGCGACGACCCGGCGGCGGCTGCGCGTCCCGGCCGCCGACTCCGACCCGCCTCCCCGGTACGCCGGCAGCCGCGGTCGGGGTGTCGGGGGGCACCTGCTCGGCCGTCACCTGGCCGAGGATCTCGTCCACCCGCGCCTCGCGCCGCCCCGGGTCACCGACGCGTCGGCCGACGGCGGCATCGCCCAGGTCCAGCCGGTGCAGGAGGCCGCTGAGCCAGGCCGCCTCCTGGCGGATCTCGTCCCACTCCCGGGCCTCCCCGGCCGCCCTCTCGGCCCGCGCCGCGAGCCGGGACAACCGAATCGCCAACTCGTCCAGGCAGTCATCCACCTGCCGCTGGTCGTAACCGGTCTCAACGACGGAGAACCTCATACTGTCGCCCCCAGGCAGCTGCTGTTACTTCCCCACCTGGATCCTCGGCCGCGACCGCTCACGGCGAGGGGGTTCGGGGAAAATATTCAGCATGCGCGCGGGTGGCGCGGGCGTCAGCTGCGCTTGGGCAGCACGACCACCCGGCCGAAGAACTCGTCGATGCGGCGGACCACGTCGTTGAAGTCGTCCAGGTCGATCGGCTTGGTGACGTACGCGTTGGCCTGCAACGTGTAACTGCCCACGATGTCGGTGTCGGCGTTGGAGGTGGTCAGCACGACGATCGGGATGGTGCGCAGATCATCGTCCTGCTTGACCGCCCCGAGCACCTGGCGACCGTCCATCCGCGGCATGTTCAGATCCAGCAGGATGACGTCCGGTCGGCGGGCCTGCGGGTGCCGGCCCTCGGCGCGGAGGAACTCCATCGCCTCCTCGCCGTCGCTGACCACGTCGATGACCTTGTCGACGTCGGAGTCCGCCAGCGCCTCCTCGATCATCAGCACGTCACCCGGGTCGTCGTCGACCACCAGGATGCGTACCGGTTGCGGGCTGTCTGCGCCCATCACTACCTGCCTCGGGTTCGGCGGAGACGGGACCCTGACGGTCACCGCGCTGGCGGGGAATTGCTGGCGGGGAAATCTAGCCCATCAGGAAGCACTGCGGGCCGCGGGGTCAACGGACTCCGTCTGGTAGCGCAACACGTCGGCGAGGCCGGTCACCCGCAGCACCCGCTCGACCCGCCCGGTGGCACCGGTGATCCGGAGCCATCCCCCGTCGGCCGCCGCCTGGTTGTCGCCCCGGACGAACACGGCCATCCCCGTCGAGTCGCAGAACGTGAGGTCGGTGAGGTCGAGCAGCACCCGGGTCTCGCCGGCGGCGGTGAGCCGGTCGATCGCGGCGGTCAACTCGCCGGCGGTGCTCAGATCCAGCTCACCCGCGAGGCGCAGGCGGGCACCACCGCCGTCGCGCCCCACGTAGCTGACGCTGAACGTCACCGTTGTCCCCCTTCGCTCCACCCTCGCGTGGACGTTTGCAGTCCGGCAAGTATACGCACGGCAGGCTCCCGCGCCGCCGGGCGCGGTGATCGACCCGGGTGCCACCGGCGGTCGGTCAGCGGGCCGCGCCGGGCAGCGCGGCGCCTCCCTGCGCCAGCGCCCGCCCCGCCCGCGGGAAGTCCCGCAACACGGCGGCGAGGTGCGCCAACGGCAGGGCGATCGCCCCGGCGGGCACCCCACGACTGCCCAGGATCTCGGCCAGCCATTGGACGAACTCGGCGAACAACGAGGAGTCGTCGACATACACCGCTGCGGCCAGGAAATCCACGACGTGGCCCAGGTCGCTCACCGTCGCGTCGAGCTGCGCGGCGGTGTACGCGCGGGCCGACGGCACCCGCTCCCGCAGGTCCGCCAACGCGCTGTCGATCAGCTCACCGCGACGGCGCACCAGGCTCGCGTACTCGTCGTCGGCCAGGTGGGTCAGCCGCGCCGGCGGCACCCCGCGCAGCGCCCGCTCGTCGGCGATCAGGTCGGCCGCCGACGGCGCGTCCGGTGCCCAGGCCACCCCGAGGCGGCGCGCCCACCGGCCATCCGCGCCGAAGCCGCGCCCACCGACCACCACCGGCACGTCCGAGCGGCGGCAGGCCTCGATCATCCGGTGGGCGTACGGCAGGCGCATCGGCAGCGCGCACGCCAACGCGACCGCGTGCGCGTCGTAGCGGTGCAGGTACGCCACGAGGTGCGCGGCCGGCACGCTGGCACCCAGGAAGGTCACCTGCCAGCCGCGTAACCGCAGCACCTCGGCGACCAGCCGGGGCGGCAGTGCGTGCCACTCGCCGTCCATGCAGGCGACCACCACCCGGCCGCCGGTCGGCCGTGGTCTGACGTGCCCGGACACCGCCGCCACCACCTGCTCGCTGATGTGGGTGGCCGCGTGTTCCTGGGCGACGCTCCACTCGTTGCGCGCCCACCGCTCGCCCACCTCGGTCTGGGCCGGCGCGACCAGGTCGAGCAGCACCCGCTCCGCCGGCACGCCCGCGTCGAGCAGGCCGATCGCCAGCTCGGTGGCGGCGTACTCGTCGGCGTCGGCGAGATGGGCCAGATAACCGGAGTACGCCGCACCCAGGTCGGCAGCGGCCATGGCGGCGGTCACGCGTCAGTCCCCTCTGTCTGGTCCACGCCGGCCGGCACCGAGTGCAGGTGCCGCGCCCCGCGCACACCCGGACCGGACGCCCGTAGCGCCAGCACGGCGATGTCGTCGTGGTCGCCCTGCGCCAGCCAGTCGCAGGTGATCTGCTCGACCCGTTCGGCCAGGGCGGGTGCGGGCATCCGCTGGCAGCCGGTCAGCGCGGTGACCAGCCGCTCGGGGCCGAACTGCTCGTCGCCGCGCCGCCCGCCTCGGGCCTCGGTCACCCCGTCGCTGTAGAGCAGGCAGGTCTCGCCCGGCGCCAGCCGCACGGTCACCTCCCCGACCCGCGGGTCCGGCACCACCCCGATCAGCATGCCCCGCAACGGCACCACCTCCACCTCACCGGAGGCGCGCAGCACCAGCGGTGGCAGGTGCCCGCCGCCGGCCATGGTCAGGGTGAGGCCACCGTCGCGCTCCGGGCGGGCCACGCCGAGCACGATCGTGGCGAAGCGGCCCTGGCCGTGCGCCTGGGTGGTCTCCAACAGCGCGTCGTTGAGCAGCCGCAGCAACCGCGCGGGGTGCGACTCCAACCGGTGCAGCGCCTGGAGGCACTGACGCAGCTGGCCGGTGAAGACTGCCGCCTCGACCCCCTTGCCCGACACGTCCCCGAGGAAGAACACCGACGCGCCGTCCGCAAGCCGGTGCGAACCGTAGAAGTCGCCGCCGATGCGCAGCCCCGCCTGCGCGGGCCGGTACGCGGTGCCCCACTGCACGCCGGCGGCCTCGACCGGCTCGACCGGCAGCAGGCTGGCCTGGAGGGTGTCGGCCACCTCCGCCTGGTCTCGGTAGAGCAGCGCGGTGGTCAACGCCGCGCCGGCGCGGGCCGCGAACGCGCGGATCAGCTCCACGTCGTCCTCGTCGTACCAGCGGGTCGCGCGACGGGCCACCAGCAGCACACCGACCGGTGCGTCACGGCCCGGCAGCGGGACGACCCGGGCGGCGCTCTCGGCACCGACGAGCCCGGGCAGCCAACCGGCGTCGACCGCCTGCTCGACCAGCCAGTCCACCGCGTGCGGCTCGGCCCCGGTCAACCCGTCGGCGATGGCGGCCGGCAGGTCACCGCCGGCCAGCACACCGCTGCCCACCGTCGGCGTCTCGTCGTCGGTACGCGAGGCCCGCCACCAGCGGGTGCGACCGGCGCGCGGGGCGAGCACCAGCACCGCCACCTCGGCCAGGGTCGGTACGGCGAGTCGGACGATCGCGGCGGCGGCCCGGTCGGGGTGCAGCGGGTTGCCCAGCTTGTCGCCGACGACCGCCAGGAACGCCGAGCGCGGCCGTTCGGCGAGCAGCGCGTCGGCGCGGCTGACACTGTCGGTGACGTCCTCGACGTACCAGCAGCAGCGGGCGCCGGAGAGCGGCACCTGCCGCGCGGTGAGCCGCCGCCCCCGGTGGGTGAAGTCGCCCGGGGCGTTCTCGCGCAGGCCGGGCACGCCGGCCGCGCTGAGCAGCTCGCCGGGTGTCACCTCGGGCAGCAACCGCTCGGCCACCGGGCTGACGTGTCGCACGACGCCATCGGCGTCGCAGACCACCAGGCCCTCCCGGAAGTGCTCGACGACCTCGAACCAGTCGGACGCGGCCTGGCCACGGTCCGGGGACAGCGGCGGCAGAGCCACGGCGGGGCGGTGGCCGTCGGCCGAGCGCGCCGAGGGTCGGGCCGTGCTCGGCGTGGGGAGCGCTCCGTCGCCCGGGTCCCAGTCCCTGACGTCGGATGCAGTCACCAGCTGAGCCTCACTCCTTCTCGTTCACCGAACCCGTGCCGGAACCGGCGTCTAGCGTCACAAGTCTCCAGCCCACCCTACGCCCGAACCCGGACAGCGGCATCTCACGAACAGTGACGGGCAGACGACGACATCCGCGCGCCATCGGCTGATCCGCAGGCCATCCCCGGGTGCGAACGGGGATGGCCCCCGACCCTGGGACCTGGGGTCGGGGGCCGGAGGAATGTCTAGGGTGCCGTCATCGGCTGGAGCCGTGGGCCGTCCGTACGCAGCTCGCCGATCGGGGCCGAGTCGACGTCCTCGGGCTCCCCCGAATCGGGCGTCTGGTACAGGTAACGGACGAACTGCCCACCCGCCTCGTTGTCGTCCGCGCCGGGCCACTGGCCGATGCAGTCCATGCCGATCACCTCACGGCCGGTCCCGTCGGCCTCCTCCAGCAGCGCCCACAGGCTCACCGGATAACACCTGGTGACCTCGGGCGTGAGCTGCCAGCGCGCGTACCAGCCGGGTCGGGCGGGGACGATCTCGACAATCTCCTTCATGACGACCTTCCTTCCGCGTACCTCGGAAGAACTCCGGTCCTGACCCGATCGTGCGGGCGCTGCGGGTGAGCACCCCTCACCCCCGGCGGATGAAGCATGCCGCCGGCCGGGCCGACCCGGCCGGCGGGCCCTGTTTCCTTCTCCGGGCCGGCGGGAAGGCGACGGGCGCAGCCACGATCCCCAGCGGAAGGGGTGCACCATGCGCAAGCAGATGGAGGGCGACAACCAGCGGCGTCGGGCGTTGGCCCGGCAGGCCCGCGAACAGAGTCGCCAGCCCAGCGAGATCGGTGCCAGCCTGAGCGCCTCCAAGCAGCTCACGAGCCTGGACGCGGGCAAGCGCGCGGGCCCACCAGCGGCCGGGCCGCACAAACCGGACACCACGCGCGGCGGGCCGGCACCGCCGCCGGTCGGTAGCGCCGACAACCCGCGCCCTCAGCCGTCCCCGCCGAGCGGCGCGGCCGAGGTGCGCAGCATGGGCTACCACGAGCTGGTCGACGAGGTCCGGCGTCGCGCCGGCGTCGACTTCAAGACGGCCAAGGTGGGCACCGAGGCGACCGTGCTGGTCCTCGCGTTCGCCCTGGAGGCCGCCGAGCGGCAGCGGCTGCTCGCCGCGGTGCCGGCGTCGCTGCACGACGTGCTGCCGGTCGACGGCGTCGAGCGGCACCAGGAGCTGCCCGGCTTCCTGGCCGAGGTGGGCCGGATCAGCGGCAACACCCCGGAGCAGGCCCGCTACCAGGCGGAGGCGACGATCGCCGCGCTCGCCGAGCAGGACGGTGACCTGGTCGAGTCGCTGCACGTACCCGACGGGCTGCGTGACCTGCTGAACCCGCCGGAGGCCGGCGGCGGCCTGGTGGGCGCCTCCACCACCACACCCACCCTGAACGCCGACGAGATCAACGCGGCGTTGGACGACCTGCCCTACTGGACCGGCGACAGTCAGGGCCTCTACCGGGTGGTCGCGCTGCCACCCGACAACCTGGACCGCGTGCTCGCCCGCCTCGACCGGCTGCGCCGGGACAACGGACGCGGCCCGAGCATCGGACGTCCGGGAGACACCGCCGCCGTGTTGACCGTACGGACCAACCAGGCCAACGGGGTGACCGCACTCGACGTGGACCTCGCCCGCCAGGTCGACGACGCGATCGACGAGGTGGGGGCCGGGATGGCCGGCGGCTGACCGACCACCGCGACATCGGCGGGCCGGCGGGACGGGGGTAACCCCGCCGCGCCGGCCCGTCGGCCGCACCGGGCCCCCGGGCGCGGGCACCGGGGCCTCGGTTAGCGTGCCGGATATGAACCGCGCCGCCGACCGGCTGGAACTGGTCGCCGACCCGGTCCGCCGGACCGGGCGGACACTGCTGTCCGCCGGGGTCGAGCAGTCGTACGTGGATGTCGAGGATCCCCGCCACCTGCACTTCGAGTACGTCCGGCGGATCGCCTCGGCGGTGCAGGCGGCGGCCCGCGCCGGGGTGCCGCTGAGCGTCCTGCACCTGGGCGGCGGCGCGTTGACGTTGCCCCGCTGGCTGGCCGCCACCCGGCCCGGCTCCGCCCAACGGGTCGTCGAGCGGGACGCGGCGGTGGTCGAGCTGGTGGCCCGGGAGCTGCCCCCGTTGCCGCCGCAGGTGCAGGTGGAGGTCGCCGACGCCCGCGACGCCCTCACCGCCACCGGAGACAACCGGTACGACGTGGTGATCGCCGACATCTACCGGGCGGCCCGGATGCCCCGGCACGTCCGCACCGTCGAGTTCGCCGCCGAGGTGGCCCGCGTCCTGCGCCCCGACGGGTTGTACCTGGTCAACGTCACGGACCTGCCGCCACTGGTCGGCACCCGGGTGCAGGTGGCCACGTTGCGGGCGGTCTTCGCCGACGTGTGCGTGGTCGGTGACCGGCGGATGTTGCGGGGCCGCCGGTACGGCAACCTGGTGCTGGCCGCGACGTCACGCCCCGGCGGGCTGCCGGTGGCCCGGCTGGCGGTGGCCGCCCTGCGCGACCCGGTGCCCGGGGGCCTGCTGCACGCCGCCGCGCTCGACACGTTCGTCGCCGGGGCCCACCCGGTCACCGACGCGGACGGCACCTCCGGGCGCTGATCGCCGTTGCGCCCGCCGTGCCGGGTTTCCGACGGTCTGCGCGGGGAAGGCCCGCCGGATGAGCAACACCGACGACCGGGGCACCGCGCGTCGCACCCTGGTCGTGATCGGTCTGGTGCTGGCGACCGCCCTCGCGCTGGGCTTCGTGTACGCGACCCGCCGGGTGCTGGTCTGGATGGTGGTCGCCGCGTTCTTCGCGGTCGCGCTCAAACCCCTCGTCGACCGGTTGCAACGTCGCCTGGTCCGCCGTCGGGCGCTGGCCACGCTGCTGGTGTTCCTCGCCGCGTTCGTGCTGCTGGCGATCCTGGCCGCGCTCATCCTGGTGCCGCTGTTCGGGGAGTTGAGCCGCTTCGCCGACCGGGCCCCCGAGCTGCTGCGCGACGCCCGCGCCGGACGGGGCCCGGTGGGGCAACTGCTGGAGCGCACCGGGGCGCGGCGCTACCTCAGCGAACACTCCGAGCAGCTGCGCGGCTTCGGCGGGCAGCTGCGCCAACCGGCGGTCGGCGTGCTGCGCGGCGTCGTCGAGTCGATCGCCGGGCTGGTCACTGTCGTCGTGCTCGCGTACCTCATGGTGTTGGAGGCGCCGCGGATCACCCGCGGCCTGCTCGCGGCGGCCGGGGACGGTCAGGGCGAGCGGCTGCGTCGGGTGGGCCGCGAGGTGTCGCGCACCGTCACCGGCTACCTCACCGGGAACCTGCTGATCAGCGTGATCTGCGGGGCGCTGACCTACGCGGTGCTGGCCCTCACCGGGGTGCCCTTCGCGGCCGTGATCGCCCTGCTGGTGGCGGTCGCCGACCTGATACCGCTGGTCGGGGCGACGCTCGGCGCGGTGATCGCGGCCGGTGCCGGTTTCCTGCACTCCCCCACCGCCGGAGTGGTGGTGCTGGTCTTCTTCGTGGTCTACCAGCAGCTGGAGAACCACCTGCTCCAACCGCTCATCCTGTCCCGCGCGGTCCGGCTGAACCCGTTGACCGTGCTGGTCAGCGTGCTGCTCGCGGCGGAACTGGCCGGTCTGCTCGGCGCGCTGCTGGCCATCCCCGCCGCCGGCATCATCCAGACCCTGCTGCGCGAGTACGGCCCGCGCCGGCTGCGGCCAGCCCCGCCGGCCGGTCCGGCCGCACGGCCGGGACGACCGGCCGGCACCACCGACTGACCGGCGCGGGTACGACGCTCTCCTCCCCGGCGACCGGCCGGGTGCCCGCTCAGCGGGCCCGGGTCGTGACCTCGGGTGTGGTGCTCTCCAACGGCACCGCGTTGGCCGGCACCAACCCCAACTGGACCGCGGACCGGGTCAACGCGGCATCCAGGGCCCAGTCGGCAGTGACCCGGGTGCGGTTTCCCGGCATCGCCATCAGGTGGTACGCCCGGGTGACCGCCTTGGCCGGCAGCCCGCCCAGGTTGACCTGCAACGGGTTCGCCGCCGCGTCCTTGCCACCCAGGTCGACGACCCATCCCAGGTCGTGGTGCTTGTACGGCTTGCGCCGGCCGAAACCGTACGACGCGGCGATGTTGTGGGCCACGCGCTTGCCCTGTCGCTGGGCGTGCTGCGCCGTCATCCCGCAGACCTTCCCCGGGTTGACCAGGTCTGGCACGGCGGCGGCGTCACCGATGGCGTACACCTCCGGGTAGCCGGGAACGTTGAGGAACTCGTCGGTCACCAGTCGACCCCGGTCGGTCCGCAGGCCCAGCTCGTTGACGAACGGGTCGGGTCGCACCCCTACACACCAGACCAGGGTGCAGGTCGGCACGTACTCACCGTCGGTGAGCTTCACCCCGTCGCAGGTCGCCTCGGCCACCGAGGTGCCCATCCGCACGTCCACCCCACGCCGGTTGAGGACCTTGTGCGAGGTGTCCGACATCCGCTTGTCCAACTCCGGCAACACCCGCGACGCCACGTCGAGCAGCATCCAGCGGGGGCGGACGCCGAGCCGGGGCCGCTGGGCGTGCAGCGCGTCGGTGAACAGCTGCCCGTGCGCGGCGACCTCGGTGCCGGTGTAGCCCGCCCCGACCACCACGAAGGTGGCCCGGGCCTGCTGCTCGGCCGGGTCCTCGGCCTGCTCGGCCAACTCGATCTGGCGGACGATGTGATCGTGCAGGTAGACGGCCTCGGGCAGGCCGCGGAAGCCGTGCGCGTACTCGGTCACCCCGGGGATGGGCAGCAGTTTGTTGACGCTGCCCACGGCGAGCACCAGCCGGTCGTACGCCAGCCGGTTCTTCTCCCCCTCCGGCTGGGTGAAGCCGACCCAGCGGTTCTGCAGGTCGACGTGGTCCGCCTCCCCGATCACCACCCGTACGCCCTTGAGCGTCCCCGTCAGCGGCACGGCGATCCGCTTGGGTTCGACCACCCCGGCCGCCACCTCGGGCAGCAGCGGCAGGTAGAGGAAGTAGTCGGTCGAGTTCAGCACCACGATCTCGGCCCGGTCCCGGGCGATCCGGCTCAACGTCTTCGCCGCGTGGTAACCGGCGAACCCGGCCCCCACGATCACCACACGAGGTTTCGTCATTGCGGGCCGTTTCCCGTCGAAGCCCCGAACAAACGTCCGGCGCGTCAGCCCTGGTCGACTCGGCGGACGGCGGATGCGCCCGGTGCGCAGGAACTTTCGGGACATCTGAGGAACGAATTAACGGGACCGAAACGTCGGAAGCGACAACCCAGCGGCGGGGCGAAGGCGTTTGAGGTCGCGTACACGTCCCCGACCTCCGGAGCTCACAGGTGCGTACCCGATCCACCGTCGCCGTGCTGGCGTCCCTGACGCTGCTCACCGGCTGCACAGCCGACCCACCGGCCGCACCTACCTCAGGTGGCACCTTCGCGACCCCGGCCGGCGCGCCGGCGCTCTCCGGCCCGTACGCGGCCTGGGCGGCGGGTGTCTCGAAGCCGGTCGTCGACCCGCTCTACCCCGAGCGCGGCACCGACGCGGTGGACGTGCTGCACTACGGACTGGATCTGACCTGGTCGCCCACCACACGCACCCTCACCGGCACCGCGACCGTGCACCTGCGCCCGACCCGCGACGCCCAGTCGGTGAGCCTGGACTTCAAGCCGTACACCATCGACACCCTGACCGTCGACGGCACGAACGCCGAGGGCGCGGTCTCCCACGAGAAGCTCGTGGTCGAGACGCCGGTCCGGGCGGACGTCCCGATCACCCTCGTCGTCGGCTACCACGGCAAGCCGTCCACCACCCCGATGCCCTCCAAGCGGGGCGACGCGCACCCGCTCGGGCTGACCGTCGACGGCGACGGTGGGATCTGGACGATGCAGGAGCCGTTCGGGGCCTTCACCTGGTACCCGGCCAACGACCACCCCTCCGACGAGGCGCTCTACGACATCGCGATCACCGCGCCGAAGGGGTGGACGGGCGTGGCCAGCGGCACCCCGGTCGGGCAGAGCGGCACCACGTTCACCTACCGCAGCACCGTCCCGGTGGCGTCGTACGCGACGACCCTGGCGGTCGGCAAGTACAAGAAGCTCTCCGCCAAGGGCCCCCACGGCATCCCGGTGACCACCTGGTACCGCGCCAAGGACGCCCAGTACCTGCCGATGCTCAAGCGGTCCCCGGGCTTCCTGACCTGGCTGGAGAAGCGCTTCGGCCCGTACCCGTTCGACTCCGCCGGCCTCGTCATGGTCGAGTCCGCCTCGGCCATGGAAACCCAGCAGATGGTCACCATGGGTGAGGTCCAGCCGGCCCGCGGTGATCAGATGTTCGACCTGACCGCCGTGCACGAGTACGCCCACCACTGGTTCGGCGACGCGGTCACGCTCACCGACTGGCGCGACATGTGGCTCAACGAGAGCTGGGGCCTCTACGCGCAGAAGCTCTACGAGAAGGACAAGTACGGGCTCACCGACGCCGAGTTGGTGGCGTCGAGCCGGCAACGCGACGGCGAACTGCGCAAGGAGTACGGCCCACCGAGCAAGCCGGACCCCGCCGAGTTCGGCGCGACGAACGTCTACACCTGCGGTGCCGCGATGCTGCGCCAACTGCACCAGGCGCTGGGCGACGAACGGTTCTTCGCGCTGGCCCGCGGTTGGGTGCAGGAGAACCTGCACACCCAGCAGACCCGGGCGTCGTTCACCGCGTACGTCAACAAGCAGACCGGCCACGACTTCACCGCGCTCATCGACACGTGGCTGGACTCCCCCACCACGCCGCCGGAGACCGGCCCACTCCCGCAGTGACGTCGTGACCGTCGGCCCGGCGCGGCCGGGCCGGCGGTCAGGCGGCGGTTGGCGCGGTGATCGCCCAGCGTTCGTGGTCGCGCCAGGCGCCGTCGATGAACAGGTAGTCCGGGGAGAATCCCTCCAACCGGAAACCGAGCTTGCGGGCCACCCGCCGGGACGGCTCGTTGCCCGGCTGGATGTTCGCCTCCAGCCGGTGCAACCCGGCCGAGGTGAACGCGTGGTCGATCACCAGGGCGACGCCCGCCGAGGCGTGCCCGGTGCCGCTGTACGGCAGGAACGCCGCATACCCGAGGTAGCCACCACGCAGCGCGCCGAGCACGATCCCGCTGATGTTCACGTAGCCGGCGATAGCGCCGCTGGCCCGGTCGCAGATCAGGTAACCGGCGCTGTCGCGGCGACGGATCCGACGCAGGTACAGCTCGTACTCCTCGGGGCTGGCCGGCGCGGCCAACCACGGGTGGTGCAGGTCCCGACTGCGTTGCGCGGCGGCGATGAACTCGTCGGAGTCGGTGGGCCGGGGTCGCCGGATCGCGGCGGGACCACCGGTACGCAGGTATCTCACGGCGGATCACTCTGACGGGCCGGTGCCGCCGTTGTCCAACGGGCCGCGCTAGCGGTGCGTCAGGAGGCTGAACTCCTGACCATCGGGGTCGGCCAACACCAACCGGCCCGGCCCGTCCTGGCCGGTGTCGACGCGGGTCGCACCGAGCGAGAGCAGCCGGTCAACCTCGACCTGCCAATCTGTGTCGACAGCTGGGGCGAGGTCGAACCGCACCCGGTCCCGGCCGCCGTTCGGCGCGTGCGGCGGACCGCCCCAGGTAATCTTCGTGCCGCCATCCGGTGATTGGATAGCGGTCTCCTCGTCCTGGTCCCAGACCAGCGGCCACCCCAGCGCCCGGCTCCAGAAGTACCCCACCGCCTGCGATCCGTCGCAGGCCAGCGCCCCGACAAAGCCGCAGCCGGCGAGGAAGTTGTTGCCCGGTGCGATGACGTCGAACTCGTTGCCCTCGGGGTCGGCGAGCACCACATGATCGATCTCCGGGCCCTGCCCGATGTCAGCGTGCCGCGCGCCCAGCTCCAACGCCCTGGCCACCGTCTGCCGCTGGTCCTCCAGCGAACTGCTGGTCAGGTCGAAGTGCATCCGGTTCTGGACGACCTTCGGCTGCTGGTTCGGTGCGAAGCGGATGTGGAACGCGTTGTCGGTGGCGGGCAGGAGCAGCACGCCGTCGTGTGGATCGTCGACGATCCCCCGCCCCAGGAGCCCGGACCAGAACTGCGCGAGCCGCATCGGCTCGCGCGCGTCGAAGGTGATCGCGAACAGGTGTGCGGTCATCGCTGCGCTCGTCTCCCATCCGACCGGACGCCGTGCCAGCCGTCGCAGCGGGAGCCTAGGAGCCTGCCCGGCCGATCGCACCCGAGTTTCGGCGCGATCATCCCCGGTGCGGCAGGGCCACACCCCAACCCCAACGCGGCGGCACAAAATTCCGGGTCGTCGGGCAGGCCGACAAAGCGCAGGTGTCGGCATCGCGACAGATCCTCGCGTCCGCCTTCTGCGCTGTTAGCTTCTTTCGATCACCGTCGCGAATGACACCCCAGGGGCCAGCCGATGATCTTGGATGATCTCGCACCGTATTGGACAGAAGTCGAGCAACGCTGGGATCGCACGGTGCGAATCGTCGACTCCGCGACCAGCGACACGCTGCCGCGCACCATCGAGATCACCGAGGTGCAGCGGCATCCTCGGCTACAGAGGTTGAAAGGTCGAGGTTCGGGCTATCTCGGTGGTTCGGGTTCGAGGGTCATGCCGGTGCTGGCGAAGAAGCCGGCGAGGAGATCGGTTTGTTGCTGACAAGCGCGTAGTCGGCGTTTGACCAGTTGGGCGAGGTGGTCGACGCCTCGGGCGGCGGTGTTGGTCAGGCCGCGTTTCATCCAGCGCCAGACGCCTTCGGTGGGGTTGAGGTCCGGGGCGTAGGGGGGTAGCCGGATCACGGTCAGCCACGGCCGGGCGGCGATCAGGGTGTGCATGCGGCGGCTGACGTGGGTGTTCAGGTTGTCCCAGATCAGCACTATCGGCGCGTGCAGGCGCTGGTGGGCTTGGTCGAGGAAGGCGATGTAGTCGTCCTCGCTGAAGCTGCCGCGCTCCCCGGCGCGACCGCGGTGCAGCCGGGTTCGCCACATCAGCCGGCCTCGCTGTCCGGGCTTGAGGCAGACCAGGCCGGCGATCGAGATCCGGCCGGAGCCCTTGCCGGAGACCTCGACCACCGGCGTGTGCCCGCGCCGGGCCCACGTCTTGGCCACCGGCGGTCGCATGACCTGCCCTGCCTCGTCCTGGAAGCAGATCCAGGCGCCCTGCGCCGCCGCTAACCTCTTACCGACGGCCACCGCCCACGATGCCAGCCGGCGATCGCTTCCGGATCGCGTTCGATCGCCCGACGAGTGGGAACCTGCTGGCTGTACCCGAGGCGATGCAGCAGGTAGGACACCCCGCGCAGCGTGTAGGAGACGCCGAAACGACGCTCGATCACCTCGGCCACCCGGGTGAGAGTCCAACGGGCATCGGCCCAGCCGTGCACGATCGGACCTTCATCGAGCATCTCGGCCAACTGTTTGCGCTGCTCAACGGAGAGTTTGCAGTCCGAGCCGCCCGGCCCGGCCGACGCCAGAGCCTCCGTTCCGCCAGCAGTCCACTGTCGCCGCCACAGACGCACCGACTTCTCCGAAACCCGCAGCTCAGAAGCGATCTGCGCGGTCGGTACGGACTCCTCGAACATCGCCGCGGCCTGGATCCGGACCTTCTCACGCCGGACCCGGGCTGCCGCGTTCATGCCACCACCAGCCGGATACCTCATACCCCCGGCCTACCAAACCCATCGACATCGGTCACGCCAACACGCCGACGGACGTCAGCCTTTCAACCTCTGTAGCGGAGATCACGCCCATGATGATTGTCGGTGATCGGTTCGCCGGCAAGAGTGCGCTGTTTCATCGAATCTCGAACAGCAGCGGGTACGTACAACAGCGGACCAAGGATCACACCACCCACAAAGTCGTCATCCGCGGTCGCAAGGGAAAGGTGAACGCTCTTGTCGCGGTCACACCGGGCCAGCAGGTCGGCGAGGAGTTCGTGGACGGCGACATCGACGCGTGGAACGCCATGTTGCAGCCACCCAACTATCCCTCGGGTGTCATATACGTGGTGGCTGAGCGGATGACCCGGTCGTGGACGGCGGACGAGATCAACATCGTGGAGCAGCAGCGCGCCGCGATGGAGGCGGGTCAGCGGGAGTCGTTGCAGCGTGCGCTCGAGGAGGCCTGGCGCGATTCACTCGACCACGAGCCGTCGCCGGAGGAACTTCGCGCAAAGCTACCGGACATCGACCAGGAGGTGGACCGCAGAACCCCCTCACAGTCTGAACAGTACTGGCAGTTGAGCATGGACAACGAGTGCAAGCACTTCGAGTTGATCGCTCGTCGGCTGCTCGAGTCCTGGGGAAATGGCAGCGCTGCCCAGAACGCCTGGCTCATCATCGCCGTGACAAAGGTTGACCTGCACCGGAGGAACCAGCTTGACGAGCTCAAGCGGTACTACATTCCGAATCCGTCGGTGCCGCTGTCCCCATTCGGGCGGCTGCTCAGCGATTTCATCCGCGGATTCGGATCCGGGCCCAAGCCGCGTCTGGCGATCCTCCCCTTCGCCGGTCAGCGTGAGAACTTCCGCGTCCTGCCCTCCGTAGCGGAGGCGACCTCGCAACTCGACGACACCAGGTTCGACGCGTTGCAGCGCACTTTCAACAACACGCTGGGAGAGTTCTGTGGGCTCCAGAGCTGAGGCGGGATCGCAGTACACGTCCGGCGACGACTTCGAACGTTCCCTGCGGGAGGCCGAGGCGCTGCTAGCCACCGTGGATGGAGCGCGCGACCGCTATCGGCGTTACCTACTCATCGAGCGGATCGCCGTGGCCGCGATCCTCGCCACCGGTGTCTGCGCGCTCATCGCCGTGCTGCCGCACTACGCCGGGGCAGCGGCCACGCTGGCGGCATTCGTCGTACTGCCCACAATCCTGGTGAGCTCCCTGCGGAAAGGTGTGCGGGCGCCACTGAACGCCGAGATCTATCGGGACGAGAAAGTCATGGCGGGGATGGTGAACATCCTCCGCGAACTCCTTCCGCTGATTGCCGAGAACGAACGGTGGTTGGAGCTGCGGATCACCCAGACCCGCATGCGGATCGGTCGGTTTCCCATCGAACCGCGAGGTCGGCGATGACGGCCTCTGGCGGCTCCGCGTCCCACCAGGAGCAGGCGTGGCCGTGGTTGTGGCTGGCACGGCTGGGCATTCTGCTCTCGGTGATCAATGGCGCGTTTCAGGTCGTCCGCATCCTCACGACGAACGCGACGACCGTGACGGCGCTGGTCAACGACGACCTGGTGGTGTGGAGCCTCGCGACCGTGGCAGTTCTGCCCCTGCTGATCGGCGCTGGGATCTTCCTCTATGACCTGACGGCCCCGAGGAGCGACTTCGACGCTTTCCGGCCGGAACGGCAAGCGCGCAGGATCGCCCGACTTCGTACCGGAATCGCGTTCCTGGCACTCGGTGCTGTGCTCACGGTGGCCTACGCGACCGTGTTGGTCTGGGCTCTGCACCGATGACGTCCGTCGGCTGAGCGTGTCGGGCCAACAGTCAGAGTGGGCCGGGGAACGTCTGCTCCATCGGCATCGGCACCTGGAGGAAGGTGGTGCCGCGCATGTCCAGCCAGGCCCGGTCCGGCCCACGCACCAGACGCATCATCACCTCCTCGCAGGACGGGCAGCGGGCGACGAGGCCCGGTGCGTGCGAGTAGACGTGCAGGCTGGCCATCGACCCGGTCATCCCGCAGTTGTCGCAGCGGCCCACCGCGGTGCTCAGGTCGACGGTGAACAGCTCACGCATCGGGCCGTCGAGCATGTTGCCGTCCAGGTACGACATCTCGGTCATCGGAATCTCCTCGACAGGGCGTGCGTCAGCCGGTGGGGCCGAAGCGTTCGGTCTTGACCTTGCGCGACGGGTGGCCCAGGCCCACCAGCAGGTCGGCCACGGTCTCCACGAACGCGGTCGGGCCACAGACGTAGGTCAACGGTTCCAGATCCGGCGGCCACCCGTGGGTGTTGACGTCCGCCAGCCCGATCCGGTGCGGCTCACCGCGCCAGCCCTCGGGCGCCTCGCGGGTGTAGACGTACGCGACGTCCAGCCCGAAGTCGTCGCGGGCCCGGCGGCGCAGCTCGTCGGCGTAGATCACGTCGACGGGGGTGCGGACCGAGTAGACCAGCCGGAACAGTGCCTTGCTGCCCGCCGCCCGCCGCGCCCGGATCATCGCCATCAGCGGCACGATGCCCGAACCACCGGCGACGAGCTGCACCGGCGCGGTCTCCTCGGGTCGCCAGATGAACCAGCCACCGAGCGGTCCGCGGACCTCCACCGGGTCGCCGACGCCAAAAACATCAATGAGGTACGGCGACACCTCGCCGTCGTGCACCCGCTGCACGGTCACCTCGATGCGCGGGCCGCCAGGCCCGTCCACCGTCGGCCCGGCAATGGAGTACGACCGGGCCGCCTGGTAGCCGTCCGGGGCGGTGAGCCGCAGGTCGACGTGCTGCCCCGGCAGGTGCCCCGGCCAGTCCGGCACCTCCAGCACCAGGGTCTGCGCGGTCGGTGTCTCCACCCGGCGCTCCACCAGCCGGCCAACCTGCCAACGGTTCGGCGTCCGACGCTGCGTGTTCGTCGCCACGGCGCGCTCAGTCACCCTGGTACCGCTGTTCGCGCCACGGATCGCCGTAGTCGTGGTACCCGGCGGTCTCCCAGAACCCCGGCTCGTCCATCGTCTTGAGCCGGATGCCGCGCACCCACTTGGCGGACTTCCAGAAGTACAGGTGCGGCACCAGCAGTCGCGCCGGGCCGCCGTGCTCGGCGGGCAGCGGAGCGCCGTCGAAGGTGTGCACCACCCACGCCTGGCCGCCGCGCAGGTCGTCCAGCGGCAGGTTGGTGGTGTACCCGCCGTAGGAGTGCGCCAGCGCGAAGTGCGCCCCCGTGTCGACGTCGGCGAGCAGCGTGTCCAGGGAGACGCCCTGCCAACTGGTGCCGAACTTGGACCAGCGGGTGACGCAGTGGATGTCCACCATCGGCGTCTCCTGCGGCAGGGCCATCATCTCCTGCCACGACCAGCGGTGTTCGCTGCCGTTCTCGGCGGAGATGACGAACTCCCAGGTGTCCAGGGACACCCGGGGCGTCGGGCCTGCCGAGAGCACCGGAAAGTCCTCGGTCAGATACTGACCCGGTGGCAGCGCCGGCTCCTGCGTTCGGGGCCGGCCCTGAAAGCCCGGTGACACGATTCCCATCACCCAGTCGTACCACCCGCGCCGGCCGGGGCGGGAGCTTTCCCGCGTACCCCCTCGTCGGCTGGCGCGGCGCGGTCAGTGCCGGTCCGCAACGACCTCGCGGTCCGCGGGCAGGTCACCGCCCCGGGTGGCGCGCAGGCTGGTCAGTGTGACCACCACCAACACGCCGATGATCACAAAGAGCGAGGCCAGGGTGGGGATCTCCGGAACGTTGTCCCAGATGCCGTGCGCCCAGTGCAGGCCCAGCTTGAGACCGATGAACGCCAGGATGATGGCCAGGCCGTAGCTGAGGTGCACCAGCCGGCTCAGCGCCGCGTGCAGGACGAAGTAGAGCGCCCGCAGACCGAGCAGAGCGAAGGCGTTGGTGGCGAACACCAGGTACGGGTCCTCGGTGATGCCGTAGACCGCCGGCACCGAGTCGACCGCGAAGACGATGTCGGTGGCCAGCACCGCGACCACCACCAGGGCGAAGGGGGTGAGCGCCCGCTTCGCGCCCTGCCGGACGGTCATCCTGGTGCCGTGGTACTCATCGACCACCGGCATGACCTTGCGCAGCAGCTTCACCGAACGCATGTTGTTGATGTCGACCTCCTGCTGGTGCCCGGACAGGGCGTCGCGCAGCAGCTTCACCGCGGTGGCGATGAGGATGATCGCGAAGAGCAGGAAGGCGAAGTCGAGGGTCTGCAACGCCGCCGCGCCGAGAGCGATGAAGACGGCCCGCAACACCAGCGCGCCGGCGATGCCGTACAGCAGCACCCGCTGGGCGAGCACCGCCGGCACCGCGAACGCCGCCAACAGCAGCATGAAGACGAAGAGGTTGTCGACCGAGAGCGACTTCTCCACCAGGTAACCGGTCAGGTACTCCACGCCCTGCTGGGAGCCGAAGCGGAACCACAGCCAGGCGCCGAACGCCAACGGCAGGGCGATGTAGAACGCCGACCAGCCGATGGCCTCCCGCATGGACACCTCGTGCGGGCGGCGCGTGACCAGGAAGTCCAGAACCAGCAGCAGGATGACCCCGATGATGGTGACCGCCCACAGCGTGGGCGTGCCCACCGACGACAGGTCACTGGCGGCGGACAGATAAGAAAGGTGGCTCATATGAGGTCTCCTCGAACACCGTCATGTTCGAGGTCTCCTTCACCCACCAAAAGGTGGACAACCACCCGAGGCGCGCCGGGCGCGCCGTACTGACCGGAATGGTTCGTGGGAAGTACTCCCCTCGCACGACCAGGTTAGGCCAGGCGGAATCGCCACGCCAAGCGGGACATCGATGGTTGCCCTGGTAAACCGCTGTGGGTGGAGCCCGTCAGCCGCGGCGCAACGTCGCCCCCGGGGCCATCGCCGGCTCGATCAGACCCCGATAGTCACGCGGCAGTTGAGTCGCCACGTCATCGAACTCACCACCGGTGATCGCCTCCCGCAGGGTGGTGAAGACCGCCCGGCTGGCGTCCTGGGCCGCCGGCTCCGGCACACCGGCGCGCAACGCGACCCGGGCCACGAACTCCGCCGCGCCGAACCGGTCCGCCTGCTCCGTGCTCGGGCTCGGTTTCAGCACCAGTTGCAGCGGCTGCGGCAACTGGGCGGCCAGGTCCAACACCTCGCCGCCGGTCAACCGCTCGGCGAACGTCTCCAACACGGCCCGCGTCAACTCCACCGCCCGCTCGGACGACGTGGCGGTGCGCTGGGAAACCTGGTCGATGAAGGTGTCGTAGTTCATCGCGTACTCCCTTGGGCTCGCGTCGGCGACTGCGGGTACCCGCGGCGGCCGAGGAGAAACGGCGCCGGGTTTCCTCCGCCGGCGGGCGTGACCGGGCGGCGGACGGGTAACCGCCGCCGGTCGTCACCACACCGATGCCCGAGGGAGCCCACGCCATGGCGAGCTACGCCGACGTCCTGCAGTACCTGTCGAGCCTGGACTACCCGGCCGAGAAGGACGACGTGGTCCGCGAAGCCGAACGGGAAGGTGCCCCGCCGGACGTGCTGAAGGCGCTCCGCGCCCTGCCGCCGGTCGACTACGCCAACGGGACCGAGGTGGCCCGCTCTGCCGGGATCGAAGCGGCACCCGAGGTGAGCCCCGCCCAGCGGGCCGAGCAGGCCCGGGACAAGAAGCACAACCGGGTCTCGCAGCACCTGCGCGGCATCTGACCCGGCGGTGGCGGTGCCCGATCCCGTCGTCGCCACCCGGCACGAACCATCCAGCGCCCGGACCGGGGAGCGGCACGGATGACCCGCACCGGCCCGTCCCGGCCAGCGGATGTACGCTTCCCGGCCGCGGCACAGCTCGCCGTCGTGGCGGTGGTCGGCATCATCGCCGGCTGCGTCTTCGCACTACTGCTGCCGCTGCCGCTCGCCGCCCTCGTCGGCTGGGACGTCGGCGCGCTGAGCTGGCTCGTGCTGGTCTGGCACAAGATCTGGCCGATGGACGCCGAGCGCACCGCCCAACTCGCCGTCCACGAGGACCCGAACCGGGCGATCCGGGACGCCCTGCTGCTCGTCGCCTGCCTGGCCAGCCTGCTGGCCGTGGGGCTGGTCGTGGCCAGCTCCCAGAACGCGCCCCCCGGGACGACCCGGGAACTGCACAGCGGCCTGGGAGTGCTCAGCGTGGTGCTCTCCTGGTTCGTGGTGCACACCGTGTTCGCCGCCCGGTACGCCCGGATCTACTACACGGGCCCGGACGGCGGGGTGAACTTCAACCAGCCCGAACCGCCGTGCTACTCCGACTTCGCGTACGTCGCGTTCACCATTGGGACGACGTTCCAGATCTCCGACACCAACCTGACCAGCAACGAGATGCGTCGTACGGTGCTGCGGCACTCGTTGGTGTCGTACCTGTTCGGGGCGTTCATCATCGCCGTGACGGTGAACCTGCTGGCGGGTCTGGCCAAGTGAGGTTGTGGCCTGTTCCGGTGGGGCTCGGGCCTGGTTCGGTGGGCTCTGGTCTGTTTCGGCCACGAGGCCCCGGAGCGCGACACGGGGTGGGCCGATCGGAGCGCCGGGACAGGCGGGCGCCCCTGGTCACGAACCGCGACCCAGGGCGCCACGACGCCTGCCCAGGCGGTGAACCGCTCCCGAACCGGTCACGGTCACCTGGCGGTGGAGGGCCACCCGAACCGAGCGGCCAGCACTGCCGGGTCCAACCATACGGCAGGACATCCCCCGTTTGGTCAGAATTTGCGGAAGTGTGGGCCAGGGCACGTCACGGCCGACCGGTCACCTCCGCGTACCGGTGCTCCAGGTCGACCCGGGCCAACGCCCCCACCAGCCAGGCCAACTGCTCCGACTCACCCGTGGCCAGGCCCGCCAGGTCCTCCGCCGACCGGCCCAACCCGAGCCGACGCGCGGCCGCCAACGCCCGCCGGTCGGCGACCGGAGCCACCTCCCGCCACAACGCCTGCGCCTCCCGGAGAAACAGCTCGACGACCTGGTCGTCGACGCCCGGAAGCTCAGCGAGCAGCGCCCGCTCCCGCACCGGGTCGTGGTGCGCCACCGCCCGCAACCTGCGCAGATCACCCCGGTACCGCTCGACCACCGTCCGGGCCAGATCCCCCAGCGCGGCGGCCAACGCGTCCACGTCACCACGTTGGCCGCTGGCGCGCAGCACCCGTACCCGGTCCTCGTGCAGCGAACGAGCCAGCCGGGCCGCGCTGTCCCACCCCTCGTCGCGGACCGCCCGCGCCCCATCCAACGCCCGCCGGAAATCACCACGACGGGCCAGCAGCACCGACAGGTAGAGAACCTGGAACAGGCTCGCCGGGTTGTTGGTCACCCGGAACCCGTACTGCTCGGCGAAGCCCCGCCCGCTACCGGCGAGCCGGCGCGCCAGACGTTTACGGTCCTCCACCGGAGTGATCAAACTGGTCGCCATGGCGGCGACTACCCGCGCCGCCGACAGCCACACACCTTGCCGGGCGCGCCGGTGGCATCAACCGTGCAGGCCGCCGGTACGGTCCCGGGCCTTGAGGCGGGTCGTGGGCAGGGCGGGCGCCAGCAGCGGTGGCGCCGCATCGTCGGCCACCACACCGAAGCGACTCGCGCCGGCCATCCAGTCCTCCCGGGCGGCGGCGATCTCCTCGTGCGACCGGCCCACGAAGTTCCACCACATCACCAACGGCTCCTCGAACGGCGTACCGCCCAACAGCAGCAACCGCGCCCCAGGCCCACCCCGCACCGTCAGCTCCCGACGACCCGAACCCAGATACAGCAGCGCCCCCGGCTCGAACCCGACCCCGGCCGCCTCCGCGGACCCGGACATCGCCAGCACCGCGTACTCAAAATCGGGCCGCAACGACAGCGTCGTCGGCGCCGCACCACCCAACTCCAGCTGCACCCCCACCAGCGGGGTGTGCACCACCGCCGGTGACCGCTCCCCGGCGAACTCGCCAACCAGCAGGGTGGCGTCCACCTCGCCGTCGCGCCAACGCGGCAGGTCGGCGTGGTGCGCGAAGTCCGCCGCCCCGGCCCGCGCCGGATCCGGCAGCGCCACCCAGAGCTGCACGCCGTGCATCACCGGCGGGTGGGTGGCCGGCGAACGCTCCGAGTGGGCGATGCCGTTCCCGGAGGTCATCACGTTCAGCTGGCCGGGCACAATCGGCTGCACACTGCCCAGGCTGTCCCGGTGCAGGATCTCCCCGTCAAGCAGCCAGGTCACCGTCTGCAACCCGGTGTGCGGGTGCGGCGGTACCTCCATACCGGGCCGCTGAGCCACATCGTCCGGGCCGAAATGATCCACGAAACACCACGCGCCAACCATCCGGCGGGCGCGCTGCGGAAGCAGCCGCCGCACCGTGGTGTACCGACCCAACGGCACATCGTGGCCGGGCAACAACACACTGCCGGGATCGACGTCGGCCACGCCAGGCGGTCGGGTCTGCGCCAGCATCGATTCAGTACGCTCCACCGCCCGACTGTACGCTCACGCCAACCAACGACCCCGGCGCTTCCCGCCAGGGCAGGGCGGGGTTCACCAGCCCGTGGTCGTCACGGCACCGCCCTGTCGGCGCTCGCACATCGGCGCTGTCTGGCCTGCTCCGGGATTCATCGGCACGGACTTGTCGGCGCGGCCCAACCTGGTCCCGGGCTCATCGGCCTGGGCTTGTCGGCACTGCCTGGTCTGGTCCGGGCTCATCGGCGCAGCGCGGCTTGGCGGCATGGTCCGACCTGGTCCGGGCTCATCGGCGCGGGTCCGCTGGTTGCTGGCGGACACCAGCACGCTGTTAAGACCGGCAACCATCGCTTGGCGTCGATCACCTCATCCCGCCACGTCGCCAAACGCGAGATCTTGGACAGTTTCCGTTCTGTGGGCGGGCTCAACCGGTGGTTGCAACACCGAGTAGCTGGGTCATCTTCTCACCTGGGGTGGCCCAGCCCAGGGTCATGCGGGGGCGGTCGTTGAGTTCGTCGGCGACGTGGTCGAGGCCGGCCTGGTCGATGGTGGTGAAGTCGAATTGGCCCTTGGGGAAGTACTGGCGCAGCAGCCCGTTGGTGTTCTCGTTGCTGCCGCGTTGCCAGGGGCTGTGGGGGTCGCAGAAGTAGACCGGGCAGTCGGTGGCGATGGTGAAGTCACGGTGGCGGGCCATCTCGACGCCCTGGTCCCAGGTCAGCGAGGCCCTCAACCGTTGTGGGAGCCAGGTCATCGCGGTGGCCAGCTGGGACACGACGTGTTCGGAGACCTTGCCCTCGGGCAGCCCGACCAGGATCACGAACCGGGTAGCGCGTTCCACCAACGTGGCGATCGCGGAACCACCGCGCCCACCCCGACGGACCCCTTCGAGCAGGTCACCCTCCCAATGCCCCGGCACCGCCCGGTCAGCGACCTCGGCTGGCCGGTCAGCGATGCGCAGGTTCACCCAGGGCCTAGCTGAACGCACCGCCCCGGCGCTCGCCGGCCGGCGGCGGCGGGCGGCCCGACCCGAGCGCAACGCCATCTGCCGCGTCAAGTCCGCACGCAGATTGCCCCGCGCCTGCAGGTAGATCGCCTGGTAAATCGTCTCGTGCGACACCCACATCTCCGGCGTGTCCGGGAACTGCGTCCGCAGCCGGGCACTGATCTGCTGCGGCGAACGACGTCGTCGCAGCATATCCAGCACCACCTGACGCAACGGCCCGTCAACAGCCAACCGCGGCACCCGCCCGGACCGGTTATGCCGCAGAAACGACGCCCACTGCGCCATCAACGGCTGATACCGCTGCCCATAGCGCTCGAACCGACCCACCTCCCGCGAGATCGTCGACACCGACCGCCCCAACCTTCGCGCGATCGACCGCAACGACTCACCCGCAGCCCGACCCAACCCAATCTGCTCCCGCTCCAGCGGGCTCAACCTCGACGCCATAACCACCCCAACGACAATCACCGAAGGGTGTTGCAACCACCGGTTGAGCCCGCCGTGCGAACGAAAACTGTCCAAGATCTCCAGGCAACCCCCGACCAGAGGACGCATTCGCCTCCCCGAGAGGGCCTTACATCTCCAGCCCGCCCGACCGACGAACGCATCGAGCGACCGACAAACGACAGCCGGCGGCGGGCGGCGGCGGGCGGCGGCGGGCGGCGGCGGGCGGCGGCGGGCGGCGGCGGGCGGCGGCGGGCGGCGGCGGGCGGCGGCGGCAACAGCAGGGAGGCCGCTGGCCGGCACCCCAGGTTGCGGGTGCCGGCCAGCGGTCGGTGTCCTGTCGTGCGGTGGTGCGGTGGTGGTGCTGTGGGTCAGCTGTTCCAGTACTGGGCAACCAGGTCAGCAGCCTGCTGCTCCCACTGGGCGTAGGCGTCCGGGTAAGCCGACACCTGCACCGTCTGCGCGGCCTCGGTCAGCGGCATGTCCTGCCAACCGTCGACCTGCTTCAGACCCTTCAGGAACGCCGTCGTCGAGTACTCAGGGTTGGTGATCTGCTCCGGGGTACCCCAACCCGAGCTCGGGCGCTGCTGGAACAGGCCCAGCGAGTCGTGGTCGTTCATGTCACCCAGGTGACCCAGGTTCTCCAGCTTCGACTCCTGCAGGCTCGTCGCGATCGAGATCACCGCGGCCCGCTCGGGCATACCGGCCTTCTTCGTGGCGGCGATGATCGCCTTGACGTTGGCGGTCTGCTCGTCGTTCAGGGTGATGTGCGACTGGTCGCCCTGGGTGCCGTGCGGGATCAGCTTGCTGGTGTCGGGCTTGTCAGCCTGCACCGCGACCGCAGCCGGCTTGGCGTCGACCGGGTTGGCTACGTGGGCGATCGGGCCGGCGAAGACACCACCGGCGAACGCGAGACCAGCAACGGACAGCACGCTCTTACGAATGATCGTGTTCATGGGGGTAGCTCCTTCGGGGGTAGGAACACCCGACCGCCAGGGGGCGGCGGCAGGGTGTGAGCACCTCGTCCGGCGCTGCACAAACAAGGGGGAAAGTCTGAGGGGGTGACGCCCCGCTGGGCGTCGGGGTCGGCGACCTGCGAGCGGGGGCTCGTGGCGCCGGGTCCCTGTGTAACGACCAGGCGGCCGGGGTCATTCCCGAGGCGGCCTGTCCGCCGGCACCCTCATCGAGGCGCTGGCCGGGCGGTTGGTCGTGGGGACTGCAACGACCGGGCGGTCGGGGTCATTCCCGGAGGTTGGCCCACCTGCCAGGCACCCACATCGAGGCGGTGCGGTCGGTCGTGGGGACTGCAACGACCGCGGGTCCAGGGTCATTCCCGGGCGGCCCACCTCCCGGCACCCACATCAAGATGGTGGCCGGGCGGTTGGTGCCGGCGTCCCACACCCGTGCGGGCCGGGCGGGCAGTGGTGCTGCGATCGTCAGGATGTGTAACGACCCCGGGCCAGCGACGATTCCACCGCACGGGTGCGCCCGGCCACACCCCACAACCACCCCTCACCGGACAAACCACCCAAACCGACGTCAGGCCGGCGGTGTCGAATCGGCCCTCACTCGGGTGATCCACTCGAGTTCATGAAAGTCGGGGCATCCGGGACGGACGGGACCCCCCGACTTCATGAAACCCGAGTCGATCACGATCATGCCGACCGACGCAGCACTCACAATGCGGACATAGGGCCGTTCAGGCGGGAGCGCACTTTTGCGGCGCAGGCGTTCAGGGCCGTCTGGGCGTCCAGCCCCAGGCTTTCGATGGCCACCAGGGCGGTGAAGGCGACGTCGGCCAGTTCCGCCGCGACATCCTCTCGGGTGTGGGTGACACCTTTGCGCGGATTCTGCCCGAGCAGCCCGATCCAGGCGGCCGACGCCTCCCCCGCTTCCTCGGTCAGCTTGAGGATGCGGCAGGTCAGTTCGGTCTGCCCGGTTCCGTTCGCTGCGTCCAGCCAGCCGCGCGACGCGCGGGCCGCCTCCCAGATCGACTCGTCCACGACGACCAGTCAACCTGACGGACCGACCGGCCCACGCGACCGGGTACGGCACGGCCACCACGGATGAGCGCAGCCGGCCGGACCCGCGCGCGGCGCATACCACGCGACCTGAGCGGCTGCACAGTCGTGCCTGACCGGCCGATCAGCGTACCCATTGACACTGGTCGACGGCGGTTCTAGGTTCAGGACGCTACCGGCCGGTAGGCAACCGTCCCGCTGGTCGCCCCCGGGCGACAAACCGTCCGATGGGGAGCGTCGATGCTGTCCACACCCGTTCGCACCCTGCGCCGGTTGCTCGCCGCGACCGCGACGGTCACCCTCGCGATCGGGCTGGCCGGTGCCGCGCCGGCCGGTGCCACCGGTCGCGACCCGAGGGGCAGCGAGCCGCTGCCCGGCTACACCATCGAGAATCCGCCGCTGGCCCCGTTGGTCGTGGGAGGAAAATCGACGACGGTACGCCAGGGCGTACACCGCCACGCTGGGTACATCATCGAGGTCCCCGGGCGGTGGAACGGCGATCTGGTGCTGTGGGCGCACGGGTACCGCGGTCAGGGCACCGTGCTCTCGCCGGAACCGCCCGGGTTCGAGCTGCGCCAGCGGCTCCTGGAGCAGGGGTACGCCTGGGCGTCGTCCTCGTACGACCGTAACGGGTTCGACATCCGTTCCGGGGTGCTGGGGACGAAGGATCTCGCCGACCACTTCGGGCGGACCGTCCGCCGGCCGCAGCACGTCTACGTCGCCGGGGTGTCGATGGGTGGGTACGTCATCGGTCGTTCGCTGGAGCAGTACCCCGGCTACTACGACGGCGCGTTGCCGATGTGCGGGGTGCTCGGCGACCAGACGCTGCTCGACTTCTACCTGGATTACAACCTGGTCGCGCAGGCCCTCGCCGGGGTGCCGGCGTACCCGACGCCGGCCGACTACCTGACCAACGCGGTACCCCGCATCCAGGTGGCGCTCGGTCTGGCCGGGCTGACCCCGACCGGGCCGGACACCACCACGGACCGGGGCAAGCAACTGCGGGCGATCACCGTGAACCGTTCCGGCGGGCCGCGCCCGGGGGCGGACGCGGCGTTCGCGCTCTGGAAGGACTTCCTCTTCTCGATCAGCGTGCCCACCGGGAGCGGCAACTCCCCGGCGCAGCGGCCCGGTCAGCTCTCCACCAACCTGCTCACCCGCTACGCCCCGAACAGCCCGGTCGACGTCAACGCGAGCGTGCGGCGGGTGGCCCCGGAGAACGTGCGTCAGCGGCTCCTGCCGACGTTGACCGAGGTGCCGCGGATCGCCGGCCGCCCGAGCGCGCCGGTGCTGAGCCTGCACGGTCTCGGCGACCTGTTCGTACCGTTCAGCATGGCGCAGGCGTACGCCACCGACGTGGCACGGCACGGTCGCAGCAGGCTGGTGGTGCAGCGGGCGATCCGGGCCACGCAGCACTGCGAGTTCACCCCGGCCGAGGCCGGCGCCGCCTGGGACGACCTGGTGTCCTGGGTACGCACCGGCAAGCGCCCGGCCGGCGACAGCGTGACCGACCCGGCGGTGGTGGCCCGGCCGGACTACGGCTGCCGGTTCAGTGACCGCGAGGCGTACGCGGCCGGGGTCGGCACCCGCCGCCTCTACCCGGCCTGCTGACGACATGACGACGCCGGCCGGCCCCTGAACGGGACCGGCCGGCGCGGATGTGCGGGTGTCACCAGAGCTGCTGGACGATGTCCGCCGCCTGCTCCTCCCACTGCGCGTACGCGTACGGGAAGGCGGAGACCTGCACGGTCTGCGCGGCGGCGGTCAGCGGCAGGTTCTGCCAGCCGCCGACGTTCTTGAGTGCGGTGAAGAACGCCGTGGCGGCGTACTCCGGGTTGGTGATCTGGTCGGGCGTGCCCCAACCGGACGACGGACGCTGCTGGAACAGGCCCTGCGAGTCGTGGTCGTTGTACGCGCCGAGGTGGCCGAGGTTGTACAGCTTCGACTCCTGCAGCGAGGTGGCGACGCCGATCACGGCGCCCCGGTCACCGACGCCGGTCTTCTTGGCGGCGTCGACGATGGCCCGGGCGTTGGCCAGCTGGGCGTCGTCGAGCGGTACGCGCGACTGTGCGCCCTCGATGCCGTGCGGAATCAGCTGCGCACGGCTCGGCTTGCCCGCCGGCGGCTTGCCGGTGGCGGAGCCGGTGGTCAGGCCCGACTCGACGGGCTGATCGTCCTGCTTCGCCGAGCTGGCGGCCTTGCCGGTGGCGAGGTCGATGGCGGCGACGGCGCCCTGGTGCGGCCCGGAGGTGACCGGGGCGGCGGTTGCGGTCGGCGCGAGGGCCAGACCGCCGAGGGCGGCCACACCCGCCACGCTCAGCGCGGTCTTGCGGTACGAATCCTTAGCGATGGCGGGGAGCCATCGAGTGAAGTCGACCTTCACGATGGTTGCCCTTTCGATCGTGCGAAGCGCTCCGGGGTGAACACTCCTCGGGAGATGACCGCGGAAAGGGGTTTGGTCTCCGGCGGTACGGGGGACACAACCGGGTTCACCTGTCGGGCATTCCGGAAAGGCCCGAATCTCGGCCGGGTGCGGCCGCGGTCACGGCACCGAGTCGGACATTGCGGCTCTGGGCACATCAGGCCGGATGGCCGTGACGGAGGGTGATTTCGGAACCGGGGGCCAGTTTCCGAACATCAGCCTTTGCTCTGCTGCCCTATATGCACCGGCTACGGTCCGGAAACGCCGGCGCGATACCTCCGTGACTGGCGGAAAGCACGTCTTCGCAGCTCGGGGGACGTGGTGCAGATAGGGCAGCAGAGCAAAGGGGCAAAACACGGTGGTGGGATGGCGGGCAGTTAGTGGTTTGTCGCTACCGTGAGTTGGCGTCTGGGCCAACACCGTGGGTGAGGTTGCCCTCGTCCGGTCCGGGGAGTTCCTGGAAGATGGTGATCTGAAGGTCGGCGGGGGCGTCGAGGCGGGAGTTGAGCGACTGCCACGGCGTACGCGTCGGCGGCGCGATCTCGCTCGCCCCGGCGGCCACCAGACGGGCGGTCGTCGCCTCCGTGTCGTCCACCTCGAAGGCCACCCGGATGCGCGGCGCGACCTGCCGACCCACCTCGACCTCGTCGATCAGGCGTTTCTGCGCCGGATTGGCGATCTCCAGGGTGGCGCGGCCGGCGTCCAGGATCACCACCCGGGCATCCCCCTCGCTGATGAACTCCGCCTCCTGCGGCAGACCCAGCGCGTCGCGGAAGAACGCGACGGCGGCCTCGTGGTCGGCGGCCTCCACCACGAGGCGCAGCTGACGGACGACCGGGGCGGGTGAGGCGCCGGGAACGGCTGAGCCGGCGGGGACGGGCGAGTCGGTGGCCATGCGCGGCAGCCTAACGTCGCGGTGGGGCTAGGTTGAGGCCGTCCAGGAGGGAGCGAGGATGGTCGAGACAGGAAGCGACGACGCGTACCTGCTGCACCCGGTCGGCCGGGTCGCCTCGTCACTGACCGACGCGGCGAGCGCACCACGACAGGGCGATGAGGGCGCGCCGCCGGCCTGGTTGGTCTTCGACCCGCTGGTCGAACGGGCCCTGCGCGACCTGCGGGTGGGCGCCGAACTGCTGGTGCTGACCTGGTTGGACCGCGCCCGGCGTGACGTGCTGGCGGTGCACCCGCGCGGTGACCAGACCCGACCGGAGACCGGGGTTTTCAGCACCCGCTCCCCGCACCGGCCCAACCCGATCGGGCTGCACCGGGTGCGGGTGCTGGCGGTGGACGGGCTGCGCGTCGAGGTGGCCGACCTGGAGGCCCTCGACGGCACCCCGATCCTGGACGTCAAACCGGTGCTGGGCGCGGCCGACGAACGCTGAACCGCCGACCGCGCCGCAAGCGGGCCTCAGTGGCCCCGGGCCAACCACTCCGACAGGTGCGGCGCCTCCGCGCCGATCGTGGTGTCGTCGCCGTGGCCGGTGTGCACGACCGTCTCCGCCGGAAGGGTCAGCAGCCGGGTACGGATCGACTGGACGATGGTGGCGAAGTCGCTGTACGAGCGGCCCGTCGCGCCCGGACCACCGGCGAAGAGCGTGTCGCCGGTGAACACGACGCCCAGCTCCGGCGCGTGGAAGCTGCACGCGCCGGGGCTGTGCCCGGGGGTGTGCAGCACCCGCAGCGTGGTGCCGCCCACCTCGATGCTCTGCCCGTCGTGCAGCTCGCCGTGGGGCGGCAGGTGCGGGTGCACCATGTCCCAGAGGACCCGGTCGGCGGCGTGCAGCAGCACCGGCGCGCCGGTGGCCTCGGCCAGTTCGGGTGCGACCCGGACGTGGTCGTCGTGGGCGTGGGTGGCCAGGATCGCCCGCACCTGCCGGTCTCCCACCAGGGCGCGGATCGCCGCCGCGTCGTGCGGCGCGTCCAGGACGACGCACTCGCGGTCGTCGCCGATCACCCAGACGTTGTTGTCCACGTCGAACGTCTGCCCGTCCAGCGAGAACGTGCCCGAGGTGACGGCGTGGTCGACGCGGGCGCTCACGGGAACACCACCACCGAGCGGAGCACGTCGCCGTGGTGCATCCGGTCGAACGCGTTCTCGACCTGGTCGAGGGCGATCTCCTCGGTGACGAATGCGTCGAGGTCGAGTCGGCCCTGCAGGTACAGCTCGGTGAGCATCGGGAAGTCGCGGCTGGGCAGGCAGTCGCCGTACCAACTGGACTTGAGTGCGCCGCCGCGCCCGAAGACGTCCAGCAGCGGCAGCTCGATCTGCATCTGCGGGGTCGGTACGCCCACCAGCACCACCGTGCCGGCCAGGTCGCGGGCGTAGAACGCCTGCTTCCACGTCTCCGGTCGACCCACCGCGTCGATCACCACGTCGGCGCCGAAACCGCCGGTGGCGGCACGGATCGCCTCGACCGGGTCGGTCTCGGAGGCGTTCACCGTGTGCGTGGCACCGAACTTGCGGGCCCAGTCGAGCTTGCGGCTGTCGGTGTCCACCGCGACGATCGTGGTGGCGCCGGCGAGGACCGCGCCGGCGACCGCCGCGTCCCCGACACCACCGCAGCCGATCACCGCGACCGAGTCACCCCGGGTGACGTTGCCGGTGTTCATCGCCGCACCCAGCCCGGCCATCACCCCGCAGCCGAGCAGACCCACGGCGGCGGGACGGGCCGCCGGGTCCACCTTGGTGCACTGCCCGGCGTGCACCAGCGTCTTCTCGGCGAACGCGCCGATGCCCAGCGCCGGGGCGAGTTCGGTGCCGTCGGTGAGGGTCATCCGCTGCTTGGCGTTGTAGGTGTTGAAGCAGTACCACGGCCGACCCCGGCGGCAGGCGCGGCACACCCCACAGACCGCCCGCCAGTTGAGCACCACGAAATCACCCGGGGCTACGTCGGTGACGCCCTCGCCAACCTGCTCCACGATGCCCGCCGCCTCGTGACCGAGCAGGAACGGGTAGTCGTCGTTGATGCCGCCCTCGCGGTAGTGCAGGTCGGTGTGGCAGACCCCGCACGACTGGATCCGGACGATCGCCTCACCGGGCCCGGGATCGGGCACCACGATGGTAGTGACCTCGACCGGCGCTCCCTTGCTGCGGGAGATGACTCCCCGGACTTCCTGGCTCACTTCGCCTCCTGCTGGTGGTCTGCGGCAGGGCCGGACGCCGGGGTGGGCGGTGTGCCACGGGCCCGGCGGTGGGCCCGAGGCGAACCTACCGTGACCACCACGGCCAGCCCAGCCGCCCCGGCGGGTTATCGCGGGCGGTCCGGGGTACGCGGGCCGCATTCGACCACGGCCAACGGGAGTGACAATGAAACTCGCGCACCTGCCGCTGCGGCTCAGCATCGGCGCGTACTTCCTCAACTCGGGTCTGGGCAAGCGCAACCTGGAGGGCGACGCCGCGGAGGGCATGCACGGCATGGCGGTCACCGCCATGCCGCAGCTGAGCCAGTTCGAGCCGGCGCGCTTCGCGAAGGTGCTGGCGTACTCGGAGGTCGCCCTGGGGGCCGCGCTGATGGCGCCGTTCGTCCCGGCCCCCCTGGTCGGGCTCGGCCTGACCGCGTTCGGTGCGGGCCTGGTGCAGCTCTACCTCAAGACGCCCGGGTTGCGGGAGCCCGGCAGCATCCGCCCGACCCAGCAGGGCACCGGGCTCGCCAAGGACGTCTGGCTGGTCGGCGCCGGTCTGACCCTGGTGCTGGAGGGGTTGACCCACGGCCGTCGGCGCCGCTGACCCGGCGTTCGACCTGAGGAGACGCGGTGACCCAGCCCCGGTCGGTGCGACCGTTCTACCGGCCGATGCGGCCACGGCGTCGCGACGAGCCGCACCGCGCGGCCACGCCGCTGGAACTCTTCTTCGACCTGTGCTTCGTGGTGGCCGTGGCGCAGGCCGCCGCCAACCTGCACCACGACGTCTCCGAGGGTCACCTCGGCCACGCGCTGACCAGGTACCTGATGGTCTTCTTCGCGATCTGGTGGTCGTGGATGAACTTCACCTGGTTCGCCTCGGCCTACGACACCGATGACGACCTCTACCGGATCGCGACGCTGGTGCAGATCGCCGGGGCGCTGATCATCGCGGCCGGGGTGCCACGGGCGTTCACCGACGGCGACTTCAGTGTCATCACGTACGGCTACGTGGTGATGCGCATCGCGCTCGTCGTGCAGTGGTGCCGGGCCGCGGCCGGTGACCCGGCGCACCGCCGGGCGGCCCGGCGGTACGCGATCGGCGTCACCGTCGTTCAACTCGGCTGGCTGCTGCGGCTGGCCCTGCCGCAGGGTTGGGGGACGGCGGCGTTTCTGCTGCTGGTCGTGGCGGACCTGCTGGTGCCGGCGGTCGCCGAGCGACCGGGGATGACTCCCTGGCACCCGCGACACATCACCGAACGGTACGGGCTGTTCACCCTGATCGTGCTCGGGGACGTGGTGCTGGCCACGTCGGTGGCCATCCAGACCGGAGTGGACGCCGGCGACCGGCACCTCTGGTCGCTGGCGGCAGCGGCCACGGTGACCGTGTTCGCCCTGTGGTGGCTCTACTTCGACCGGCCCGTCGAGGCGCCCGCCCAGCTGCCGTACTCCCTGCTCTGGGGGTACGGCCACTACCTGATCTTCGCGGCAATCGCCGCGGTCGGCGCGGGCCTGAGCGTGTCGGTGGACTACGAGCGGCACCTCACACACATCTCGGAACGGACCGCCGGGTACGCGGTGGCCGTCCCGACCGCCGTCTTCCTGCTCACGGTCTGGGCGCTGCACGTCCGCCGGCGGCAGCGCGCCACGGTGGTCGTGGCCTTCCCGGTCGTCGCCCTGTTGGCGCTGCTCGCGCCGCTCGGGCCGGCCCCGGTGTACGTGCTCGCCGGGCTGCTGGTCGCGCTGGTGGCGGTGACCGTGCTGGTGCGCAGCCGCGACCTCGACCGGATTGCGACGGCGGCCGACCCGGCCTGACGGCGGGTCAGGCCACCTCCCGGGCCGGGTCGGCCAAGTCGTCGACGAGCCGGCCGTGCCGCATGAGCAACGCGTCCCAGGCGTAGTTCTGGTGCAGCCGCCACGGGCGCGCTCGCGCCCGGCCGACGAACTATCGGCGGGCTCGCACCTACTCGCCCCGGCCCGGGGCGATGTTGTGGTTCACGCGGAAGATGTTGGTCGGGTCGTAGCTGCGCTTGACCGCCGCCAACCGTTCGTACGTCTGCGCGGGGTAGGTGGCCGCGACCCCGTCGGCGGTGGCGTCGCTGGCACCGAGGAAGTTCACGAACCGCCCGCCGGTGCTCCACGGCGCGATGGCCTGCAACAGTCGGGTCAGGTGACCGTGGAACGCCTCGGCCTGATCCGGCCCACCGATCGCGACCGCGTAGAAGGTGAAGGCGGCGTCCCGCAGGTCGATCGCGTTCGTCGGCTCCGGGCGGCGGTCGAGTGCCCCGCCCAGGTGCCGGATCTCCAGGACGGTCAGCGGGCTGCCCGTGTCGGGGCCGGCCTGGGCGATGATCGTGTCGACCAGTTCCGGGGTGAACTCCCGCAGCAGTGCCGAGCGGTCCACGAACGGGATCGGGGTGGGCGGGTCGGCGTGGATCGAGCCGACCGCGCTGTACGGCATCTCGGTCACCGAGTCGATCAGCGTCGGGGCGATCGCGCGGAGCGGGGCGATCAGCCGTTCGCCGTCCTCTGCCGCGCCGACGTAGGCGATCCGGATGTGCGCCACCAGCCGGCCGCGCAGCGGTTCGGGCACCTCGGGGAGCGGTGGCAGTTGCAGCAACGCGACCGACGACGTCATCTCGTCGGGGACGTCGGCCGTCCATCGTCCCCACGCCGTGAGCACGTCGGCCGCCCGCTCAGCCGGGAAGAAGAGGCCGCCGCCGTAGATCCGGCTGACCGGGAAGAGGGCGAACTCCAGCGCGGTGACCACGCCGAAGTTGCCCTTGCCGCCGCGCAGCGCCCAGAACAGCTCCGGCTCGTCGGTCGCGGTCACGGTGCGCAGCTCGCCGTCCGCGGTGACAAGCTCGATCAGGTGTACGTGGTCGGCGGCGAAACCGAAGGTGCGGCCGATCGGGCTCAACCCGCCGCCGAGCGTGTAGCTGACCGCGCCGACGCTCGGCGCCGCCCCGTTGAGGGGTGCCAGCTCGTGTTTGGCCGCCGCGTCGACGACCTGCTGCCACCGCACGCCGGCCTCGATCCGGGCGGTTCGCGCCTCGGCGTCGATGACGACCCCGTCCATCCGCCGGGTGGTGATCAGCAGCGCTCCGGCCGACGGGAGCGCGGAGTGCCCGGTGGCGAGCACCGCCACCGGCATGCCCTGGTCGGCGGCGAAGCGGACGGCTGCCTGGACGTCGGCGGCGTTGGTGGCGCCGACCACGAGTGCCGGCTGCTGCGGAATGGCGAGGTTGTACGACGCGCACTCGACGTCGTACCCCTCGCCGCCGGGGAGGAGCACCGGTCCGCTGGTCTGGGCCGCGAGCTGTGTTGCGGCCTCCTTGGTGATCCCGGTGTGGTGGGCTGGATCGTTGGGGTTCATCACGCTGTGCCTTCCATGGTCGGGACGTGCGTCCGTCCCGGATGCGACCGCGTGTCGATTGGTTCGAGGTGTGGCCGCGACTGCGAGGCGCCTCACACGTCGGGTGCCGTGCCGGTCAGCAGGGCAGCGACGAATGACCTGGCTAGGACGCCCGGGTGAAGGTCATGATCCAATTGGTTTCCCAGGTCTGCTCGCCGTCGACCGAGAACGCCTGCTCCCACCGCGCGGTGGTCGCGCTGATCTCCGACCAGATGAACCGACACCGGACCGGACGCCCCTCGTGCTGGTCGTCGGCGTAGAAGCGGCCGACCCCGTCGACGAAGCGACCCACCATCGGTGGCTGCCCCAGCACCCCGATGTCGCTGCTCATCCAGTAGATCGACCACTCCTGCCGGGCCGGGTCGAAGACCCGGACCGTGGCGCCGGCGGAACCCTTGGTGGGGAAGGTGATCTCGTCGAAGTTGCCGCCACCGGCGAAGAAGCCGTGCGCCACCGACACCCCCGGGAACTCCTCCCACTCGTCGGAGCCGACCAGCCGCTTACGCAGCCGCCGGTTCACGACGTTCCAGGTGCCCGTGAAAAAATCGAAGTCGCCGGTCGTCCCACCGGCGCCGCCGCTCGTCGCGTTCTCAGTCATGTCGGGACGGTACGACTGGTCCCCTGACACCTAGTGTCAGGGGAGTGCGGGCCTCTCGACTTGTCTCCCTCCTGTTACTGCTCCAGTCGCACGGCCGGATGACCGCCGCGCAGCTCGCCGAGCGGCTGACCGTCTCTCCCCGCACCATCTACCGGGACGTCGAGTCGCTGCACGCCGCCGGCATCCCGCTCTACGGAGAGGCCGGGCACGCCGGTGGCTATCAGCTTGTCGACGGCTGGCGGACCCGGCTGACCGGGCTGACCGCCGAGGAGGCCGACCGGCTGTTCCTCGCCGGGCTGCCCGGCCCCGCCGACGAGTTGGGGTACGGCGACGTGGTGGCGGCGCTGCAACTCAAGCTGCACGCCGCGCTCCCCGCGCCGCTGCGCGACCGGGCGACCCGACTGCAACAACGCTTCCACCTGGACACTCCCGGGTGGTACGCCGACGGCGACGCCTCCCCCGAGCTGGCCCGCACGGCCGAGGCGGTGTGGCGGCAGCACCGCGTCGAGGTGCGCTACCGCAGCTGGAACGGCGAGGTGACCCGCGTTCTGGAGCCGTACGGCCTGGTGCTCAAGGGGGGCCGTTGGTATGTGGTGGCCGACCAGCCCGGCCGTGGCGCGCCGGCGACGTACCGGGTCAACCAGATCCTCGCGCTGACACCGCTGGCGCAGGAGTTCGACCGCCCCGCCGACTTCGACCTGCCGTCCTGGTGGCGGGCGCACGTGGTGCGGTTCCGGGCCCGGCTGCACCGCGACGAGGCCCACGTCCGGCTCTCGCCGGCCGGGCGGGAGCGGCTGCGCGAGGTTGCCAGCGACCCGGTGGTGACCGCGATGGACGCCAGCGCCGGGGCACCGGACGCGCGGGGCTGGGTGACCGCGGTGCTGCCGATCGAGTCGCTCACCCACGCTCACGGTGAGCTGCTGCGCCTCGGCGCCGACGTCGAGGTGCTCGCCCCGACGGCGCTGCGGGAACGGCTGGCCGCCACGGCTGCCGGGCTCGCCGCGCTCTACTCCCCCACCTGATCCACAGTGGAAAGGGACGGGGGCGTCGATTGTCGGCACAATGTGCCACCCTGGGACGGTCATCGACGTCACCGGAGGTGAGGGTCACGTTACGGCTACGCGCACTGGTCGCCGTCCCCGGCACCGGGCCGGTGACCTTCGACGTTCCCGCCGGCACACTCGCCGCCCTGGTGGCGCCGCCCCGGTTCGGCACGGCGGTCGCCCGGGTGCTGGCCGGGCTGGCCCCGCCGGTGACCGGTCGCGTCCTCGTCGGTGACCGGGACGTCACCGGCCTGCCGCCGCCGCGCCGGCAGATCGGCTACGTGCCCGCCGGTGGCGCGCTGCTGCCGCAGCTCACCGTGCGGCGCAACATCGAGTACGGCCAGCGCAAACGCGAACGGGTGCACGAGGTGGCGAACGACTGGACGGCCACCGTGGTCGACCGACTCGAGTTGGCGCTCTCCCTCGCCCTGCTGCCGCACCAGATCTCCGCCGCCCAGCGGTTCCGGGTGGCGCTCGCCCGGGCGGCGGCCTGCCTGCCCGAGGTGCTGGTGGTGGACCTGCCGGCCGGATCGGCCGGCGACAGCCGCCTCGGTGACCTGATGCCTCGACTCTCCCCACCGGACGCTCCCGGCGTGGCGGTGCTGGTCTGCACCGCCGACCCGGCCACCCTGGCCGAGATTCCGGTGCGACACGAGTTGGTCACCGAGCCGAGCGAGGCGAGTCGATGAGGCCGGCGCTGCGGGCGAGTCGTCGTACGCTGCTGCGGGCCACCGCCGCGGGTGCCACCGCGCTGGCCGCCGGCTGCTCCGGCGGGTCCCGGTCGGTGCAGGTCGCGGTGGTGTGGAGCACCAGCGAGCTGGACCGGTTCCGGGACGTCGTCCGCGGCTACTCCCCCAACGTGCAGGTGGTCAGCGCCGGCAACGACATCGACGCGTTCCTGCGCGCCCGACACCTCGCCGGCACCAGCCCGGACGTGGCGATCCTGCCCCGCCCCGGCCTGGTCACCGAGTACGCCCAGCGCGGCTGGCTGAGCCCGGTGCGCGGGTCCACCGAGTACGCCGTACCCGCCGGGCTGGGCGAACTGCTGACCGCCGAGGGTCAGCGCTACGGCGTCTGGGTCAAGGCGGCGCACAAGTCGCTGGTCTGGCACCTGCCCTCGATGCTGCCGGTCCAGCCCGCCAACTGGGACGCGCTGGTCCGGCGTACGCAGGAGTTGGGCGCGCTCGCCCGGCGCGACGGCGGGCCGGCGCCGCTGGCCATCGGCGCCGCCGACGGCTGGGTGCTGACCGACTGGTTCGAGAACGTCCTGGCCGACGTGGCACCGGAGAGCTACAACACCCTGGCCCGACCGGACGCGGACTGGCAGAGCAGACCGGTGCGCGACGCACTGGACCGGCTCGCCGGGCTCTGGAGCATCAAGGGGGCGTTCGTCGGCGGCGGCCGTCGCGCCCTGCTCACCCAGTACGAGGAGTCGGTGATCCAGGTGGTGCACACGAAGCGGGCGGTGATGCTGGTCGGGGCCGACTTCACCGCCGACGTCGCCGACCCGTTCCAGCGCGGCCCGGAAGCGCCGGTCACGTTCCGGTTCCCGGGTGCCGAGCCGGGCGGCGGCCCACTGATCGTCGGCGGGGACGCGGCCGTGGCGTTCGCCGACGCCCGGGGCGGGGTCGAGCTGGTCGAGTGGCTCACCAGGGCCGACTCGTTCCAGCCGTGGCTGCGCGCCGGCGGCTACCTCTCACCCAACACCAACGTCACGATCGACAGCTACCGGGACGCGGTCGGCCAGCGGCTCGCCGAGGAGATGCGGACGCCCCGCACGCTGCGTTTCGACCTCTCCGACCAGTTGCCCGGCGCGTTCACCGGTTCGGACGGGGTCGGCATCTGGCGGATCATGCAGGGGTTCTTCGCCGACGTCACCGACGGGGTCCGCGCCAGCGAGGCGATTCGCCGGGCCACCGGCCTGCTCGCCACCGCGGCCCGCAGCGCGGGGGGCGGCCGATGAGCCAGGTGCGGGTCCTCGGGGAGCTGGCGGTCCTCGACGACGTCGGGCCAGCCCGACGGGGTCGGGCGTATCCGGCGGCGGGGGCGACCTCGGCCCTGCTGCTGCCGGCCGCGGTGCTGCTCGGCGGGCTGGTGCTGTGGCCGGTGCTGCGGACCATGCACGCCAGCGTCACCACCGACGGTCGCTGGGTCGGCGCGGCGCACTTCCGGGCCGCGCTCGCCACCCCGGGCACCGGCGCGGTGGTCGGCCGGACGGTCCTCTGGGCCCTGCTGGTGCCGGCGGTGGTGACGGCACTGGGCTACCTGCTCGCCGCCGCGTCGCGCCGCTCCCAGGAGGGCGGCCTGGTCCGGTTGATCCTCCTGGTGCCGGTGGCGTTGCCGCTGGTCGTCACCGGGGTCACCTTCCGGCTGATGTACGACCCGGACCCGAGCCGGGGGTTGGCCACCCTGGTCGCGACCCGATTGACCGGCCGGTCGGTCGACGACGCGCCGCAGCTGCTCGGGCCGGGGCTGGTCACCGTCGCGCTGATGTCGGCGTTCGTCTGGGCCTGGGTCGGGTTGGCGGTGCTGGTCTTCCGGTCCGCGCTGGACGCGGTGCCGCCGAGTCTCGCCGACGCGGTCCGTGCCTACGGCGGCGGGCGTCGCCATGTGCTGTGGGACGCCCAGTGGCGGCCCCTGCTGCTGCGCACGACGGCGGTGGTCTTCGCGTTGGTGGCGGTCGGCACCAGCCGCACGTTCGACCTCATCCTGGTGATGACCCCCGGTTCGGTCCGCGACGAGGCCTCGGTGCTCGCGCTGCGGATCTGGCAGACGTCCGGGGGCACCACCACCGGCGACGGCGCGGCGCTCGGCGTGGTGTGGCTGGTGGCGGTGATCGGCGGGATCATCGTGGCCGCGCTCTTCGTCCGGCAGGCGTGGCCGCCGCCGCGCGTCGAGGCGGCACCGGAGCCCGCTCCGGCGGCCCCGCCCCGGCGGGTGTTCCGACTGCTCGCGGCGGGTGCCGCGATCGCCTGGCTGGTGCCGCTGGCGGTGCTGGTCGCCACGTCGGCGCACGGCCGGGTGGACGCCGCCGCGCGCGGCTGGTGGTCGACGACGCCGACTGTCGAGTCGTACCGCGACGTGGTCACCGGCACCGAGCTGTGGCGCACGTTGAGCTTCACCCTGCTGTTGGCCACCGCGGTGACCGCCACGGTGCTGGTGGTCGCGCTGCTGGCCGCGTACCCGCTGGCCTGGTTGACCGGGCCGGCCGCGCAGGCCACCGGCCTGCTGCTGCTGGCGGCCAGCGTGGTGCCGATCCAGGTCATCGCCGGGCCGGTCAACGAGGTGCTGGGCCTGGTGCTCTCGTCCGGCACGGCGCAGGGCCTGGCCCTGGTGCACATCGCGCTGGGCGTGCCGTTCGCGGTGCTGGTGCTGCGCAACGCGTTCGCCGACCTGCCGGTCGAGCAGGTCCACGACGCCCGGCTGGGCGGGCGCCGGTGGTGGCACACCCTGCGCCGGTTGGCCCGGCACAACCTGTCGGCGGTGGTGGCGGTCGGCGTACTGGAGTTCGTCCAGGTCTGGAACGACCTGGTGGTGGGTCGGCTGTTCGGTGGGCCGGGGGCGTCGCCGCTCGGGCCGTTCCTGGCCGAGCAGACCCGCGGCTTCGTGAGCAACAGTGGCGCGTTGGCGGCCAGCTCGGTGCTCGCCTCGGTGCTGCCGGTGGTGCTCGTGGTCCTCTCCCGGCGGCACCTCGTCGCCGGGCTGGTCTCCGGAGGCGTGCGGTGACCGGGCCGGGTGGTGCGCGCGGCGGTTCGCGCTGGCCGGCGCTGATCGCGATCGGCGGCGTGCTCGGCAGCATCCTCGCCAACGTGGGCAGCAACCTGGCCGGCAACCTCCTCTCCGAGCTGGCGGCCAGCGTGCTCGGGCCGGTGACCACCGTGCTGGCCGCCGGTGGCGTGGTCGGGTACGTGGTGTACGAGGTGCGCCGCCGCCGGGCCGGCCGGGAGGTCGGCCCGGAGCCGACGGAGGTGCTCACCACGCCCGCCACCGGGGCGCCCACCCTGCCCTACACGGCCGAGTTCACCGGGCGCGCCCAGCACGTCGACGCGGTCGTCGGTCTGCTCGCGCGCAAACACGCGGTGGCGGTCCTGGGCCGACGTGCGGTGGGCACCTCCGCGTGCGCGGTGCAGGCGGCCAACCGGTGCCGGGAGGACTTCCCGGACGGGCAGTACTACCTGGACCTGCGGCGGCGCGGCCGACCCCGGACGGCCCGGCAGGTGCTCACCGCGCTGGCTCGGATCCTGGGCACCGCACCGCCGACCTCCGGCCGGCCGGACGCGCTCGCCGTCGCCGCCGACGCGCTACGCGGGCAGCTCGACGGTCGCAAGATCCTGCTGGTGCTGGACAACGTCGACCGTCCCGACCAGGTCCAGCCACTGTTGCCGCCCACCGCGCGCACCTGCCGCCTGCTCCTCGCCGGTGGTCCGGCGCTGGTCGGCCTGGAGGGGGTGGTCGCGCACTGGATCGCCGAACCGGGCACATCCGAGGCGGTGGAGCTGTTCGCGACGGCGGGCGGGGCCGCGCCCGCCGCCCGGGTCCGGCGTGCCGACCCGCGCACCGACCCGGCGGTACGCGACATCGTCGACCTGTGCGGGCGGCAACCACGCACCGTCCGCGCGCTCGGTTACCGGACGGCTCAGCACGGCTGGCGGCACTCCGACGTGCTGGACGCGCTGCGTCGCGCGGTGCAGACGCCCCCGCATCAGCGCCTCGCCGTCTCGCCGGCGGCCCGCCTGGTCACCGAACGGGACATCGCCTACCGGGTGCTGCCCCGCGCGGCCCGACGGTTGTACCGGCTGATGTCGCTAGCCCCCGCCCCGGTGGACCGGCCCACCATCGCCGCGCTGGCCGGGCGGCACGCCGAGCTGGTGACCATGCTGCTCGACCGGTTGGCCGCGGCGGCGTTCGTGGTCGGCGCGCCCGGCGACCGGTACGAGATCCGCCCCCTGCTGGCCGGCAGTGCCCGACTGCACCTGCGCGACGCCGATCCGGTCCGGGCCCGGGTCGCCGCGCAGGCCCGACTGACCCGGCACCTGGCCCGCCGCGCGGAACGGCACGTGGCCAACCTGGCGGTGCTCGGCTCGGCCGGGGACCGAGAGTGGTCGCTGCCGCTGGACGACGACCCGTACGGGTGGTTCGACCTGCACCAGGAGCTGCTGCTGGCGGTGGTGCGGGTGCCGGCCGGCGCGAAGGAGACCCTGCCCCGCCGGGTCCGCCGGTGGTGGTTCCGGCTGGCCGTGGCGTTGTGCGGGTGGCTGGCGTACGCCGAGCGGCTCGACGAGTGGGAGCAGGTCTGCCGCACCGTGCTGGCCACCCCGACCGCCGACGACCGCCCGGAGATCGCCGGTTGGGCCCACAACGAGCTGGGTGTGCTGCGCCGACGCCGGCACGACCCGCAGGGGGCGGCTGCCGCGCTCACCCTCGCGGTCAACGAGCGTGGTCGGCGCGGCAACGCGCAGGCGCGGATGAACCTCGGTCTGGCCCTGCTCGACCTGGGGCAGCTCGACGACGCGGTGGAACACCTGGAGATGTCCCGCCGACACCGCTCGGGTGCCGACCGGGCCGGGCACGCCCTCACCGACCTGGGCCTGGGGGCGGCACAGCTGGCCCGGGGGGAACCGGACACCGCGCACCACCACCTGGTGCGGGCGGCCAACACGTTCCGGTCGGTGGGTGACGCACGCGGGTACGCGGCGGCGTTGACCAATCTGGTGCTGGTGCACGCGGCGCTCGGCGAGCACCTGGACGCCGCTCAGGCGTGGCGGGCCGCACTGCGTGAGTACGAGTCGGTCAACGACCCGACCAGCCGGGCGACGGCGTTGCTCAACGCCGGGGCGACGCTGCTGAACAGCACACCGGGGCAGGCGCGGACGGCGTACGAGCTGTTGACCGAGAGCCGCCGGCTGCGCGACGAGACCCGTCCGACCGCCGGGCTGGCGCGCACCCTGCTCTACCTGGGCGACGCCTGCGCCGCGCTGGGCGACCCGGCCGAGGCGCGACGGCACTGGGCGGACGCGGCGACGTTCGCCGAGGAGGTCGCCGACGCCCAGGGGTTGGCCGCCGCCGACGCCCGACTCGACGACGACCCGGAGAGCCGCGTGACGGACGACGCCGAGAGCCGCGTGACGTAGGTCGCTCGGGTTGGCCGGTGGCCGGGCTCTGGGAGACTCTGTGATCGTGGACGCGCTCTCGGTACGGGGACTCAGCCGAAACTTCGGCGACCTGGTCGTGCTCGACGATGTGAGCTTCACGCTCCCGGCGGGCCGGATCGCGGTGGTGCTGGGCCCCAACGGCAGCGGCAAGACCACCCTGCTGCGCTGTGTCGTCGGTGCCGACCGACCGGACGCGGGCGAGGTGCTGGTGCAGGGCCGCCGGGCCGACGAGACCGATCCTCAGGTGCGGGCGCTGGTGGCGGCCGCCCTGGACGACATCGACTTCTTTCCCGACCTGTCCGTGGTCGAGCACCTGGAGTTGGTCGCGTACGCCCACGGGGGTGACGCCGAGCCGGTCGAGGAGGTCCTCGCCGAGCTGGGTCTGGAGCCGGCCCGCGACCAGTTGCCGGTGACGTTGTCCAGCGGACAGCGCCGCCGGTTGGCGCTGGCGTCCTGTTTCGTCCGGCCGCGTCGGGTGCTGATCCTGGACGAGCCCGAGCAGCGGCTGGACGTACGCGGGCGACAGTGGCTCGCCGACCGGCTGCTGCGGGAACGGGCGGCGGGCACGGCCGTGCTGCTGGCCTCGCACGACCCGGAGCTGATCGACGCGGTGGTCGACGAGCGCATCGAGATCGGCAAGTGACCGCCGGGCCGGCCACGGTCGCCGACACGCTGGCCGGGGTGCCCACCGCCCGCCAGGTGCGGACACATCTGCGCCGGGCCCGCAGCCGGCACCACGACCATTCCCTCGGTGACGTGCTGGGCGACGCGTACGTCATGGTCCTGTTCGTGGGCATGTACGGCTGGTTCGCGATCAGCGCCAGCCGTAACCTGCTGGACTCCCCCACGGTGGGGCGGGCCGAGCCGGGTGTGCGGTGGTGGTTGGCCGTCGCCGCGCTGCTGGCCGGCGCGGGGCTCGCCTGGCGGGGCCTGCGGGCGCTCGGCCCGCTGCTGGTCACCCCGGCCACGCAGAGCTGGGCGGTCAGCGGGCCGATCGACCGGCGGGCCTGGCTGGCGCCGCGCTTCGTCCTGCTGCTGGTGGGCGCGGCGGCCGGCACCGCGGCGCTCGCGGTGGCCGTGGCGGCGCTCGGTGGAGTCAGCGACCCGACGGCCCTGGGTTGGGCGGCGGCGGCCGGAGCGGGGTGGGGTGCGGCCGCGTTGGCGCTCAGCGTCGTCGCCCAGAGCAGCCGGTCGGGGCGACGCTGGCCGACAGTCGTCGGGGCGGTGCCGATGGCGGCGGCGGCCGTGATCACCGCAGTGGTCGTGCTCGTCGGTCGCTTCGGCGACGGGCTGCCCCGGCCGGCGACGACGCCGACCATCGCGCTGGTCGCCCTCGCCGTGCCGCTCGCCGTCCTGGGCACGATCCGCGCGGTACGCGCGCTGCCCGGCGTCGACCGGGCCACCCTGACCACCGGCGCGCAGTTCGCCAACGCCGCCGCAACGGCCACGATCCTGCTGGATCCGAGTCTGCTCGCCGGTCTGGTGGAGAGCCGCCGCTGGCGTCGGATCGGCCGGGTCCGCAGTCGCCGCTTCCGGCCCGGCCCCGGCTGGTGGGCGCTGTTGCAGGCCGACGTACGCCGGTTGCGCCGGCACCCGAGCGCCGTGCTGATCTGGGCGGCGCTGATCGGGGTGCAGTACGCTGCCGCGCTCGCCCTGCCCGGGTTGGCCGGCGCCGCGCAGGTGGTGTTCGCGTACCTCGCCGCCGACCGGCTGACCGGCGGTCTGCGGGCGGTCAGCCGCTCACCCGGTCTGCGCCGGGCGCTCGGCGGCAGCGACAACCTGCTGCGCGGGATCCACGTGGTGGTGCCGGCTGTCGGCGCGGGCCTGTGGTGGTTGCTGACCCTGCCGACCGTCGACCCGGGGCCGGCGTGGCTGGCGCCGACCCTGGCGCTCGGGGTGGTGGCCGCCGCGTTCCGGGCCGGCACCCGCCCGCCGATCGACTACGGCGGCGCGACGGTGAACACGCCGTTCGGGATGATCCCGGTCGACCTGCTGCGGCAGGGTTCACGCGGGCCGGCGCTGATCGCCGTGCTGGTCCTCGTCCAGCTGTTCCTGGGCTGACCGGTCGCCCGCCCCGGCCAGCCCGGGACACTCAGCCGTCCAGCCGCCGGACCATGTTCATGATGGTTTCGACCTGCGCGCCGCCCTTGATCGGGAAGTTGGTCGCGCCGAGGTAGCCCCACCAGTCCCAGCAGCCGTTCGGGTTGCTCAGGGAGGTGCTGGCCTGCGGATACAGGATGATCAGATTGTTGGTGTCGGCGTACTGGTTGAGGTTGGCCCGGTCGACGAACGCCGTGCCCACCGTAGCGGCGGACTGCACGCAGCCGTGCAGGGCGACCAGCAGGCGACACGACTGGCCGGCCGCGCAGGCCGACGGGACGTACGCGTAGCCGTTGGCGTCCATGCTCAACCCGTTGGCCCAGCCGTTGACCGCGAACGTGTTCTGGCTGAATCGGATGAGCGAGCCGCCAAGTGCCCCGGTGTTCGGGGCGTTGACCCCGCCGAGCAGCTTGCGCAGGAGGGCGTTCTGCGGGTCGATGCCGCAGTCGTTGAGGTACGGCGACGCAGTCGCCGCGCACCCGAGCGTGCCGTACGGGGTGACCCAGGAGTGACCGGCGGCGGAGCCGCTGTCGTACTGCACGCTGGCCCCGAAGTGCTGGTAGTACCGGACCAGGTCGTCGGTGACGGACTTCTTGACCGTGGTGTCGTTGCCGCCGTGGAACACGTACACCGGATCGCCGGACAGGTTGCCGACCGGGTCGACCCAGCCGTACGTCGCCCAGGTCCGGGTGTACGCCTGCAGGGCGCCCACGTTGGTCGGGTACCGGTTGTCGCCGCAGCCGTAGAGGGCCTGGGCGACGGTGTTCTGGGAGCAGTAGTACGGCCCGGCGGCGAAGACGGCCGCCCCTCGGATCCGCGACGAGTAGGCGACATGCAGCTGCGTGGCCATGTAGCCACCGGAGGAGACCCCGGCGACGTAGACGCCGGTGACGTTGTAGGTGCCCAGCGACCCGGAGACCGGGGGTTTGGTGGCGGGGTTGGCGGCCTGGGCGGGAGCCGCGGCGGTCAGGATCAGCAGGAGCACGGCCGCGAGGGTGGTGGCGGCTTTCAGCGGTGTGGGCATGGGCGCTCTCCTCGGCAGCGCCAACGAGGACGTCGGCGTGCGCCGAAGCTACCGTGACATAGACCACACCGGATATGACGGCAACCGCCACGTCCGCCGACGCGGGAGTGTTCCCGGCACCCATTCCCCGTGGTCAGGAACCCTGCACATGGCTGAGGGCGGCGGCGAGGGCGGCGACGCCGTCCTCGATGTCGGTGGGCGTACGGGCCGCGTAGCCGAGCACGAGGCCCGGTCGGTAGGGGCGCTGGCAGTGCCAGGACAGCGGCTGCACCTTCACCCCGCGCGCCAGCGTCGCCGCCGCCAGCTCGGTGTCGACCACGGCGTCGTCGAGCGTGATCATCAAGTGCAGACCGGCGGCGGCGCCGTGCACCGTCGCCGAGGGCACCGCACGGGCCAGCGCGGCGATCATGGCGTCGCGTCGGCGGATGTGTCGACGGCGCAGCAGCCGCAGATGCCGCTCGAAGGCGCCGGAGGTCATCAGCTCGGCCAGCACCAGTTGCGGTAGCACGGCGTTGCCGAGGTCGGCGTTGCGCTTGGCGGCCACCACCGCCTCGCGCAGCCGCGGGGGTACGAGCAGCCAGCCGACCCGCAGGGCCGGGGCGAGCAGTTTGGAGACGCTGCCGGCGTAGCAGACCTGCTCGGGCAGCAGGCCACGCAGCGCCGGCACCGGGGGACGGTCGTAGCGGTGCTCGGCGTCGTAGTCGTCCTCGATGATTAGACCGCCGGCCCGCGCCCAGGCGACGAGCTGGCGGCGGCGGTCACCGTCGAGCACCACGCCGGTCGGGAACTGGTGCGCGGGGGTGAGCATCACGGCCGGTACGCCGCCGGCGGCCAACTCGTCGACCCGCAGCCCGGCGTCGTCGACGGCGACCGGCGGGGTGCTCATCCCCCAGTTGTTCAGGTGCTGCCGCACACCGAGGGAGCCCGGGTCCTCGACCGCGATCCGGTCGAGACCGGCAGCGGTGAGGGCCTGGGCGAGCAGGCCGAGCGCCTGGGAGACACCGGCCACGATGATCACCTCGACGGGGTCGACGCTGATCCCACGGTTGCGGGCCAACCAGGCGGCCACGGCGCGGCGCAGCACGGGCGCGCCACAGGGGTCGCCGTAGCCGAGGTCGGCCGCGGCGAGGCGGCGCAGCACGGTCCGTTCGGCGCGCAGCCAGTCCGCGCGGGGAAAGGCGGTCAGGTCGGGTACGCCGGGCGTCAGGTCGATGGTCGAGTGCGCCGCGCGTACCGCGTCGAAGATGTCGGTGCCCGGTGCCGGCGGGAAGGTCGCGACCGGTGCCGGCGCGGTGGCCGGGGCGGGTGTGCGGGCGGCCGGCGCGGCGACGACCACCGTGCCGGCCCGGCCCCGGCCGGCGATGTGTCCCTCCTCGGTCAGGCGCTGGTACGCCTCGGTGACCACGCCCCGGGAGACACCGAGGTCGGCGGCGAGCACGCGGGTGGGGGGCAGTCGGTCACCGACCGGCACCCGGCCCTCGGCGATGGCCTGCCGCAGCCGGTCGGTCAACCAGTCGGCGCGCCCGCCCGGCGCGGCGTCGGTGATGGTCAGGTACAGGAAGTCGGAACCGGCCGATATGGACCTGTCAGAGGCCGCTGGTTTGGCTCTGCCCATCGGACCATTGTGGCAGCAGAGTGAGCAGGAGCCAGACCTGCCAACTCCGTCGGAGGACAACCGTGACCATCCCATTCCTGATCACCACCCTGATCGTGGTGGTCACCCCCGGCACCGGGGTGCTCTTCACCCTCTCGGCCGGCCTGTCGCGGGGTGCTCGGGCCGGCGTGCTGGCCGCGTTCGCCTGCACGCTGGGCACGTTGCCGCACCTGCTGGCCGCGATGACCGGGCTGGCCGCGCTGATGCAGACCAGCGCCGCGGCGTTCGAGATCGTCCGCTACCTCGGGGTCGGCTACCTGCTCTGGCTGGCCTGGTCCATCGCGCGGGATCGCGACGCCTTCACGGCGACGACCGAGGCCCCACAGCGCTCGGCCATCCGGGTGATCGTCTCCGGGGTGCTGGTCAACCTGCTCAACCCGAAGCCGACGATGTTCTTCGTCGCGTTCCTGCCGCAGTTCGTGGACACCACGGCACCGGGGTCGACCCGGGCGATGCTCGGCTGCGGCGCGGTGTTCATGCTGCTCACCTTCGTGGTGTTCAGCGGCTACGGCATCTTCGCGGCCCGGGTCCGCGACCGGGTGCTGACCCGACCCCGGGTCACCGACTGGCTGCGCCGATCCGCCGCCGGCACGTTCGTCGCGCTCGGCGTGACCCTCGCCCTCACCGAACGATAGGAATCACCCGTGCGGTTCGCACACTCACCACCGCCCCGTTTCCGCACCACGACGGCCGGTGACGACCGGAGTCAGGCGGTGTCGCCGGGCGCCAGGTGACGGTAGCCGGGGATCGTCTCGGTGAACCAGCCGGCGACGCTGGCCAGGCCGCGTTCGTTGAGCTGCGCGTCGTGGATCGGGTACGCCGCCGCCGCGCCCACGGCGGCGGCGAACCGGATCGCCTCGTCGAGGCGCAGCCAGGACCCATGGGCCGGGACGAGCAGGGTGCGCACCGGCTCGTCCGGCACGTGCAGGGCGTCACCCGGGTGATAGAGCTCGCCGCCGATCAGATAGCCGAGGTTCGGGCAGTCGGGCTGCCCGTCGTGGATGGCGGCGTGTCGGCCACCGTGCGCGCTGACCGTCATGCCGGCCGCGGTGAACCGCTGCCCCGCGCGGACCCGGGTCACCGGCAGCTGGGCGAGATCCGGCAGTCGGGCACCCTCCGGGGCGTACACGGGGACACCGAGACCGGCGAGCCGCAACACGTCCACGTGGTCGGTGTGCTCGTGGGTGACCAGGACGGCGTCCGCGCCGACCAGGGCATCCGGCTCGCTCCACGTCCCCGGGTCGACGACCAGCACCCCTCCCTCGTGCTCGATGCGGACACAGGCGTGCGTGAACCGGGTGATACGCATCAGGCGACGGTACGCGGTCGACGGACGCCGGCATCGGGAAGGCCTGCGCGGTGGCGCTGACCACCCCGCACCGCGACGGCCGGCCACGCGCACACACGGTGACCCCGATCGGCTTGGTCGGCTCGGCACAGGAAACAATGGTGGTCCACCCTGATGCCAGGAGGACCGTCGGCGTGTCGCACCCCACCGCACCGCCGTCCGGGGCGGCGCAGCTGCGCGCCGACTGCGGACGCTGCTTCGGGCTGTGCTGCGTGGTGCCCGCCTTCGCCGCGTCCTCGGACTTCGCCATCGACAAACCGGCCGGGTCGCCCTGCCCCAACCTGCGCCCCGACCACCGCTGCGGCATCCACACCGAGCTGCGGCAACGCGGGTTTCCCGGCTGCACGGTGTTCGACTGTTTCGGGGCCGGGCAGCAGGTCGCCCAGGTGACCTTCGGCGGGCGGGACTGGCGGGACGCGCCGGAGACGTTGCCGGCGATGGCGGAGGCGTTCGCGGTGCTGCGACCGCTGCACGAACTGCTCTGGTACCTCACCGAGGCGGTGGCGCTACGCCCACCGGCCGACCTGCGGGCCGAGTTGGAACGCGCCCGCGCCGAGACGCTGACGCTCACCGAGGGTGACCCGGCGCAGCTTCGCGCGGTGGACGTCGCCGGGCATCGGGACCGGGTCAACCCGCTGCTGTCCCGGGCCAGCGACGCGGCCCGCGCCCCCGGAGGTGTGGACCGTCGGGGCGCGCACCTGCTCGGGGTGGACCTGCGCCGCGTCGACCTGCGCCGGGCCAACCTGCGCGGCGCGCTGCTCATCGGCGCCGACCTGCGCGGAGCGGACCTCGGCCTGGCCGACGTCACCGGTGCTGACCTGCGCGGGGCCGACCTGCGGGGCGCGGACCTGCGGCGCACGCTGTTCCTGCACCAGACCCAGCTGGACGCCGCCCGGGGTGACACGCGCACCGGGCTACCGCAGACGCTCACCCGGCCGGCGCACTGGACGGCGCTGCCGCTCACCCCGGTCCCCCAACCGGCCCGGTCCGCCGCACCCGCCCGCCGGGGCCGCCGCCGCTGACCGGAAGGTTTCGGCCGGGACGACGCCGGGTAGCCAGCGCCGACGCGGACCGGCATCGACGGGGGGCACGGCGTGGGCTACCGAAATCGCCAGGGTAAGCAGCCGGGCGACCCGCAGCAGAGCGAGGACGAGGCCGGCGAGGTGCCACTGGTGCAGGTCGAGGCGGACACCGAGGTCCCCGCACCGGCGGACACCGACGCCCGGCCGGACATCGTGACCGAGCCCGACAACTCGGGCGTCGCCGGGGGTTCGTCCGGCAGCAGCGGTGGTGGTTCCACCATGCCGGGGCACCCCGACGCGACCCGCTGACCCCGCCTCAGCGGCTGGTCAGCGCGGCCCGCGCCTCGGTCATGCCCTTGTTGGCGAGCCCGTCGGCGCGCTCGTTCTCCGGGTGCCCGTTGTGCCCCTTGACCCACAGCCAGGTGACCTCGTGCCGTTCGCAGGCCGCCTCCAGCCGCTGCCACAGGTCGGCGTTCTTCACCGGCTGCTTCGCGGCGGTACGCCAGCCGTTGCGCTTCCACGACGCGAGCCAACTCGTGATGCCGTTACGCACGTACGTGCTGTCGGTGTGCAACTCCACGGTGACCGGCCGGTTCAGGCTCTCCAACGCCTGGATGGCCGCCATCAGCTCCATCCGGTTGTTGGTGGTGGGCGTGGCCTCGCCGCCGCACAGCTCCCGCTCGTGATCGCCGTAGCGCAGCAGCGCACCCCAACCACCCGGCCCGGGGTTGCCACTGCACGCCCCGTCGGTCCAGATCTGCACGCCCCTACCGGCCGCCGCGTCCACCATGCCCGGCAACCTACCGGGCGCGGACGTCGTCCTGCCCGCTCGGGGGGCCGCCGCGCCGAGCCGCGCCCCGAGCCCCGCCCACCACCGCGGGTGGGATGGCCGGCGCGGGCCGGGTCGGGCGCAGCCGGTCGCGGACCCGGTGGACGGCGTCACCGGCGGTCGCGGCGATCATCGGCAGCAGCCGGGTCGAATTCATGATCGCGACCTCCTCGGCCGGGGTGGTGCCGCCGTCGAGGAAGCGCAGCACCCGCTCGGCGGGGTTGCGGTCGAAGAGCCGGTCGAAGAACTCGGGACCGCCGACCCCGCCCCGGTCCAGCGCCCGCAGCGCCACCGCGTCCATCCAGCGGTGCCGGCGCGGGTACGCCGGCGCGGGCACCGGCGGTCGGCCGGCGGCGAGGGCGCGGGCCACCTGGTCGGCCTGGCGGTACATGGCGGAGAAGGTGAACCCGGTGGAGGGGCGGGTCGCGCCGCCTGCGGTACCGAGCCGGACCACCCGGGGGGTGGGCTGCGCCGGAAACGGCGCGTCGGTCATCGGAATCACCCCGTTCTCCACCTCACGCACCCGCAGCCCGGCCGGATCCAGCCCGAGCAGATCCCGGTAGCCGGCCAGCGCCGCGTCGTAACCGGCGTCGGTGAGCAGGTCCGGCGAGAACTCGGTGTACTCGACCAGGGCGTAACGGTCGCTGACCGGCAGCACGTACCCGAAGGAGACGCCCCGGGGCGGCTGCGGGGTACGGAAGTCCATCAGCACCGCACGGGTCGGGTCGAACACCGGCCGGTCAGCCTCCAGCCACCAGCCACGGAAGTGCTGCAACCAGGTGGTTCGCCCCGCTCGCGCCGGTGGGCGGGGGCGGGAGTCGAGCACCCAGCCGGCCCGTACGGTGCGCCCGTCACCGGTGCGCACCAGCACCCGGGAGCCGTCGTCGCGCACCGTCTGCGCGGGCGCGACGATCCGGGTGGCGTCGAGGCGACGTTCGGCCTCGGCAGCCCGGTCGTAGACCGGGCCGGAGCGGAGCATGGCGTACCGCAGCGGGGTGAGGTCCAGGACGCGGCGTCGCGCCGCCGTCGCCACCTCGACCTGCGGCCAGCTCGCGCTGAGCAGCGGGTCCAGGTCGGTGTCGGGGTGGCCCCAGAACGCCCAGGTGCGGTCCTGACCGCGTCGGCGCACCGGGTCGACGATGGCGATCCGCAACTCCCGGACGCCGTGCCGGTCCAGTGCGGCGAGCAGCAACGACGCCGCGCCACCACCACCGAGCAGCGCGAGGTCGACGTCGAGCGGCGCGGAGTCGGTCACCCGGACCACGCTGCCACACCGTCGTGCCCGCCGCGCGGTCGGCAGAGGCCGGCTGAGCCATGGCCCGCGCAGGCCCGCCCACACCGACCCGGCGGCGTATTCGCGCCGTCGCCGGCAATACCTCGCCATCGACCCAGCGGCGACAGCCCGCAGCTCTCCCCGCCTTCGGGTGGACACGTGACGGCAACGAAGGTTTCTCATTTTCACCTGATCGAGGACCCAACCCACCTAGTGTTGGGCACACCGGTGCTCGTCACGGAGTTGGCCACCCGAACGACGTCCCACGCAGTCAGCGGACGAAAAGTGAGGGAAGACGCGTATGAAGGTCTCAACAGCACTCTGCTCGGCGGCGCTCGGCGTGGGCCTCGGCACGCTCCTGCTGCCAGGCGCCGCACTGGCCGACACCACGGTGTCACCGGCCACCACCCCGGTCGGGGGGACCGTCGTTCTCACCGCGACGACCTGCAACCCGAAGTCGGGTGACGCCCTCTTCCGGGTCACCGGCCCCAACCGCGACCAGAACGTCCGATCCACCACGGCCGCCGCCGGCGGCGGGCTCAGCGCCGAACTCTTCACCGCCGGATTCACCCTGGGCACGTACACGGTGGCGGCGACCTGCGGCGACGGCAGCTCGGCCGGCACCGCCACGTTCACCGTCACCCCGATCGGCGGCGCGCCGGCCGGCTCCGGGGGCGACAGCCGCGACACCGGCGCTCTCGCCGCCGGCGGCACGCTGCTCGGCACCGCCCTCGCCGGCGCGGTGATCCTGATCCGCCGGCGTCGTCCGGTGTCCACTGTCGCCTGATCGGCGACCGTTCCATCCCTGAGACGGGTGCCCGCGCCGGTGACACCGGTGCGGGCACCCCGACAATCCCGTGCGGAGGTGCCCAGGTGTGGTGGCGGCGGACCCTACCGGCCGTGGTCGCCCTGCTCGGCGTGACCGGGCTCGGGCTGATCACCGTCGGCCTCACCGCCGACCCGGCCCGGCCACCACGACCATCGGCCGACGCCCCGACCCGCACCCACCCCGCACCGGACCTGGCCCCGCTGCCACCCGCCGCGCCGGTCCGGGTGCGGATCCCCGCGATCGACGTACGCGCCGACATCGTCCCGGTCGGCGCGGACGCCGCCGGGGTGCTGGAGGTGCCACCACTGGATCGGCCCACCCTCGCCGGTTGGTACCGGCACGGAGTCAGCCCCGGCGAGACCGGCAACGCCGTCCTGGTGGGCCACGTCGACTCACCCTCCGGCCCGGCGGTCTTCTTCGACCTCGGTCGACTCCGCGCCGGGCAGCAGGTACAGGTCACCCGCGCCGACGCGCAGGTCGCCACGTTCACCGTGGACGACGTCCGCGCGTACCCCAAGGAGCACTTCCCCACCGCGCTGGTCTACGGCCCGGCGGACGCCGCCGGGCTGCGCCTGATCACCTGCGGCGGCCGGTTCGACGCCACCACCGGCAACTACGTCGACAACGTCGTCGTCTTCGCCACCCGCACTGCCTGAAGCACAGCGCCCCGCTGTCGGGAGGCGGACCCCGCTCGTCAGAATGCGGTGGCACCATCCCCTGATCGAGATGGTGCACCGGCGACGGGGAGGCACGCGGTGAGTCAGCGACCGGTACGGGTCCGGGCCGGTCGAGGCGTACGCGCCCTGGCCCGCAGACTGCTCGGACGGGTCGATGGCGACTCCCCCAACCCCCGTCGGTCCAACCCGGACGCCGTTGTCGACTGCGCCGTCTACGTCAACGGCCGCCGGGAGCCCGGTCGACCGCACTACGCCGACGCGTACGCCAGGGCGCGGCACGGCCGCGACGCCTTCGTGTGGCTCGGACTGCATGACCCCGGCCCGGCCGTGCTCGCCGCGGTAGGGCAGACCTTCGGCCTCGACGAGCTGACCGTCGAACAGGCGCTCGCCGACGGGCACCGGCCCACCGTGCAGCGACAGGGGCCGGTCACGCTGCTGGTCCTGCGCACCGCCGGATACGTGGAGCACGATGAGCTGACCGACACCTCCGAGGTGATCGACACCGGGGACGTCATGGTGCTGCTCGGTGACCGCTTCGCCATCACGGTGCGACACGGCGCCGCCGGGGCGCTGCGCAGCGTCCGCGCCGACATCGAGCGCCGCCCCGCACTGCTGGCCGCCGGCCCGTGGGCGGTGGCGTACGCCGTCTGCGCCCGCATGGTCGACTCCTACCTGGAGGTGGCCGGACACGTGGAACGCGACCTGGAACGGGTCGAGGAGGCGGTGTTCGCCCGCGACCGCACGGCCGACATCCAGCACATCTACCAGCTCAAACGGGAGGTGGTGGAGTTCAAGCGGGCGGTCCTGCCGTTGCAGGCGCCGATGCGTACCCTGCTCGGACCCGACGGTCCGCCGCGCGCCCTGCACCGCTGGTTCGTCGACGTGGACGGCCGACTGAGCCGGGCTGTGGATCGGGTGGCCGCGTACGACGACCTGCTCACCTCGATCGTCCAGTCGCGGCTGGCGCAGCTCGCCGTCGAGCAGAACAACGACATGCGCAAGATCGCCGCCTGGGCGGCCATCGCGGCCACCCAGACCGGCATCGCCGGCATCTACGGCATGAACTTCGACCACATGCCGGAGCTGGCCTGGCGCTACGGCTACGCCGGGGCCCTCACCCTGATGGCGGCGGCGGCCCTGTTCCTGTACCGCCTGTTCCGTCGCTCCGGCTGGCTGTGAGGCCCGCCGACGGGGGTGTTCAGCGGTGCGCGGAGAGGAACGCGCGGATGCGGTCGCGGGGCTTGTCGGTCAGCTCCGGGCCATGGGTGAAGGCCGCGAGGTCGTAATCCAGCTCGCCGAGGACGTGCGCGGTCTCCTGGGTCAGCCGGAAGTCGCTGCACAGCAACTTCGGCGCCCAGCGGACGCCGAGCACGTTGAACAACGCGTCGCCGGTGATCAGCAGGCGGGTCGGCTCGTGCAGCAGCGACACGTGCCCGGGCGAGTGCCCGGGGGTGTGCACCACCCGCAGGCCACCACCGACGTCGAGCAGGTCCCCGTCAGCCAGCGGCTGCGCCACCTCGACGGCCGGGAAACGGCCACTGTTGAGCCGGGCGAACAGCCGGCCGCCGGTCACGGCCGGGTCGCTGACCGGCGCGCGGCCCGCCTGCGCGTACGGCACGTCGGCGGCGTGCGCCGCGACCGGGGCACCGGTGCGGCGGGCCAACTCCGCCGCGCCGCCAGCGTGATCGGGGTGGGCGTGGGTGAGCACGATCCGGGTCACGTCCGCCGGCAGCTTGCCGATCGCCGCCAGCCCGCGCACGATCCGGGCCGGCGCCTTGGCCAGCCCGCAGTCGACAAGCGTGACACTGCCGTCGTCGTCGACGAAGGCGTACGAGTTGACGGCCGAACGGCCCACCGTGGGGATGCGCCAGACGTTCGGGGCCAGTTGCACGGCCGGGGCTCGCGTCATGTCGGCGAGTATAGGAACGATCGTCAACTGTCGTTGTCGACCGACCGGCGACCCGCCTGACCGGCCGGTGCCGCAGGACCAGGGCGGGTGCGGCAGGATAGTGCCGTGGGTAAGGGTGCGGGGCGTCGGCGGGCGAACGCGACGACGGGACGGGTGTGCCCGTGCGGCTCCGGCCGGGCGTACGCGGAGTGCTGCGCCCCGGCGCACGCCGGCGACGCCCCGGCGACGGCCGAGGCGTTGATGCGCTCCCGGTTCAGCGCCTTCGCCCTCGGTGACACCGGTTACCTGCTGCGCAGTTGGCACTCCTCGACCCGGCCCGCCGCCCTGGAGCTCGACCCGGGGCAGCGGTGGACCCGACTGGAGATCATGCAGACCGAGCGGGGCGGCCTGCTCGACGCCGCGGGCACGGTCACGTTCCACGCCCACTACCGGGACGCGGGCCGGCCCGGCACGTTGACCGAACACAGCCGGTTCGTCCGCGAGGACGGTCGGTGGGTCTACGTTGATGGTGACCAACCCTGACGGCTGTTTGGGCGGAGAACGCCGATGACCATGACCTTCATCAACCTGCCGGTGCGCGACCTGACCACCGCCACCGAGTTCTATCGCGCGATCGGCTTCACCGGCGACCAGGCCGAGCCGGCCGGTGACACGATGGTGCTCACCGTCTCCGACACCACCCGACTGGTGCTGCACCTCCGCTCCGGCTTCGAGGCGTACACCGGGGTCGCCACGCCGGACACGGCGACCAGCCGGGAGGTGATCATCGGGCTGTCGGCGTCGAGCCGCGGCCAGGTCGACGAACTGGTCGACCAGGCCGCCGTCGCCGGTGGGGAGTCGCTCGGGCCGGGAACAGCCGACGGGCCGATGTACATGCGCGGCTTCCGGGACCTCGACGGCCACCAGTGGTCGTTCCTGCACGTGGCGGGTTGACCGCACGGCCCGGTGGCAACCGCCACCGGGCCCGGTCAGTCCCGGCCTTGGGGCGACGCCGCGGCGACGCCGCTGGGCATGGTCGTCCGGCGCCGGGTCAGCAGCACCAGCGCCACCGCGAGGTACGCCCCGGCGGTCAGCGCGAACGCCACGGCGTTGCCGGCCACCGTGGCGAGTAGGCCGTAGCCGGCGTACGTCACGATGATCAGCACGTCGGTGGCCATCCCGGCCAGCGAGGTGACGGTCGCGCGGCTGGTGCCGGTGATCCGGGCCTGGAGTCGCGCGTCGGCCAGCACGGTGGCCAGCTGCGCCGCGCCGAAGGCCACCGCGAGCAGCACGAATCCCGCCGGGTGCCGGAGCAGGGCACCTCCGGCCAGCGCGACGCCGACCAGCCCCAGCAGCGCGGCGTACCCGCGGCTGCCCAGCCGCTCCCCCGCCGGGGCGAGCAGCCCGCCGACGGTCACTCCGGCCCAGAGCAGCAGGAGCAGCAGGGGCACGGCCTGCGCTCCGACGCCGGTGTCCAGGGCGAGCAGCGGGGTGTACTCGTCCAGCGCGCCCCAGTCGGCGGCGACCACGGCCACCAGCAGCACGGCCGACCGTACCGGCGGGCGGGTGCGGACCTGCGAGACTCCGGCCCGCAGCGTGCCCCACCACCCCGGGTCACCCTCGTCGTCCGGGCCTGCGGGCGGCACCGCCGCCGGAATCCGGTGCTCCGGGAACCGGGTGGCGACGAGGGCGGCGAGCAGGCCGGCGAGCACGCTGGCCGCGCCGACCGTCGGGTACCCACCGACGGTGAGTACCGGGCCGGCGAGCACCCCGGAGACCACCACACCCAGCACCCCGGCCGTGCGCGCCCGCCCGAGCACCCGGGCGTACCGGTCGACCGCGCCGAGCCGGTCCAGTTCGGTCCAGACCAGCGCCTCCAGGGCACCGGAGACCAGTGCGCCACCGGCGCCCCAGAGCAGGAAACCGAGCGCGAACGCCGGGTACGACGGCACCAGCACCCAGAGCGCGAACCCGGCGGCGGTCACCAGCGGGGCGAGGCTGAGCAGCAGCCGGCGGGACACCACGTCGGCCCAGGCGCCGGAGGGCACCTCGAACACGATGCCGGCGGCGGACCAGACGACGAAGAGCGAGGCGATCTGCCCCACCGACAGCCCGGTGTCGGCGAAGAACACCACGTACAGCGGGTAGAGCAGGACGAGGTCACTGAGGAACGCGTACCCGTAGAGGGTCGCCGTCAGCCGACGGACCGCCGGGTCGGGCACGCGCGAAGCGATGGGGATCATGGGGCCTTCCCGTGGGAGCGGAGACGGACACCGGATGTGCGGTGACCGTGGTGGCCCACGGGATCGGCCTACGCCGCTGGATCAATGTCGCCAGGTCATGTCCGCGATGCTAGACAACCGGCGCGGCCGCGGCCAACGCATTCGGCGGCCGGAGAACGCGATGCGGGGCGGGATCAGGTCGATCCCGCCCCGCCGTAACGCCGGATGTCAGCGCCGGTCGACCGGCGGAATGACAGTGGTGGTCTCGCTGTCGTCGCTGTTGCGCTGCCCGGGCACCGCGCGGTCGGTACCGCCGGTGACCACCTGGGTCGCGTCGGGGTCGGCACCGGCGCCCACCACCTGCGTGGCGTCCGAGCTGACCGGGAAGCGCACGACCTGGGTGGCGTCGGTGTCGGCGGGCCGGGTCACCACCTGGGTGGCCTCCGGGTCGCTGGTGGGGGCCGACGCGCGGGCCAGTTCGGCCTCGGCGTCACGGCGACCGGCCCGGTACGCCTGGGCGTGCTCGGCGATCAACTGCGACTCCCGCTCGGCGCGGGTCAGCCACGACTCCCAACGGCTCTGCATCGGACGGATCAGGCCGCCGCCGACACCGACGACGAGGATGCCGCCGATCGTGGCCAGCACGGCGATCAGCACGGGGGTGGTGACCGCGGTGGCCACCCCGATCTGGTTCAGCGCGGCGATGACGCCGAGGCCGAGGATGAACACCGAGGCGATGGTGGCCAGCACCCGGCCGTACGACAGGCCGCCGAGCGCGCCGCTGATGATGTCCTTGACCGCGTTGGCGATGGCGGCTGCCACCACGACGATGACGATCGCGACGAAGGCCCGGGGCAGCCACGAGATCACCGCGCCGAGCAGGTCGGAGATCGGGTTCGGCCCCCAGATGCCGAAGGCGAGCTGGAGGGTGAACAGCAGCACCGCGTAGTAGGCGAGCTTCGCGACGATGTCGCTGGCGTCGTACCGGGAGCGGCTCAACGCGCGGCGGATGCCGCCGCGTTCGACGGCGCGGTCGAAGCCCACCCGTTCGAGGACCTTCTCCACGATCTTCAGCACGGCCTTGGCGATCAGCCATCCGGCCACCAGGATCGCCAGGAAGGCGACGGCCTTGGGCAGGAAGAGCATCACCGAGCGGAGAGCGTCGCCCACCGCGTCGCTGACGTTGTCACTCATCTGGTCATTCCTTAAGGGCAGCCGGAACGGTCAGCCCCGGACCTACCCCCGACCCGACGCGCGGAAACGCCGAGCAGGCACTGTCACCCGCGCCAGCGGGTGCTGGTGAGCGACCAGCACGCGATCGCGGATGTGGAGTGCCCCGAACCCGCCCTCGCCGTCGTGGACCTGTACGTGGTGATGTGGTGTACGTGCTGCGGTGTTACCTGTCCTCGGTGCTGGGCTGCGTCGTGCCTGGGGAGTCGAACCCCGCGCTGCCCACCGCGCGCCAAGAAGGGTGCCGGGGTTACAGCCCGGCCCTGTGTGTACACGCCCCCACGACGGCTACCTGCTCCACATCGGTGCTGGAGTTGGACGCTCCTATGACGCGTCAAGTGGCTGGGGAGGGTTTTCGAGGCGCCGGTAGAGGTCTCGGGCGACGTAGCGTTTGAGGCAGCGTTTGATCTCGCGGTCGGTTTTGCCTTCGGCGCGGCGGCGCTCGGCGTAGGCGCGGGTGTCCTCGTCGCGTTGCAAACGGGTCAGGACGATGGTGTGTAGGGCGCGGTTGAGTTGGCGGTCGCCTGAGCGGTTGAGCCGGTAACGGACGGTCTTGCCGGACGATGCGGGGATCGGCGCGGCGCCAGCGAGCATGGCGAACGCGGCGTCGTTGCGGCAGCGTCCGGGGTGCGACCAGGCGGTGAGCACGGTGGCGGCGACGATCGGTCCGACGCCGGTGAGGTCGAGCAGGTCCGGGCGCCAGGAGCGGACGATCGCTCGGATCGCTTTTTCGTGTGCGGCGGCTTCGGCTTCGAGGAAGCGGACGCGGCGGGCGAGGTCCCGCAATACGCTCAGGCAGGTGAACACGTCGACATCGGCGCTGGTGGTGGGGCGTAGTCGGGTGGCGGTGGTAAGCATGACCCGGGTGCTCTGGCCGCGGAAGCGGGCTCGCACCACCTCCGGAGCGGTGATCACCAACGCGTGCAGCTGCCGTTGGGCATCAGCGCTGGCCTCCACGGCCGCTCGGCGGGCGGTCAGCCGCACCTGCAGCGCTGCGCGTTGCGCGCCGGTCTTGGGCTGCGCCAGCCGCGTGCGGGCCAGGGCGTCACGGGCGGCGCGTTCGGCGTCGATCGGGTCGGACTTCGCCCCGGCACGACGGGCTGGGCGCTGCGGCCGGTCCAATTCGACGACCAGCTCACCACTATCGGCCAGGTGCCGGGCCAAGCCAGCGCCGTAACCGCCGGAGCCCTCGAGAGCCCAGGCCCGCAGCCCCGAATGCTGTCCGGCTAGAGCCACCAACTGTGCGTAGCCGTCCGGGTCGGTGCTGACCGTGACACGGGCCAGCACTCCGCCCGTGCGGGAGTCGAGCACGGCGGCGGTGTGGGTGTCTTTGTGGGTGTCGACACCGATGACGACCTCGACCACGTCTGCCAGCATGGACATGCGTTCTCTCCTCACCGTGGGGACGCAATGGTCCGGTCCGGTGCGGAGATGGCAGGACTGTGATGAGACACGCCAGCCGCTAACTGGCGGTCAAGCTCCTGATCAGGCCAAACGTCTCCCGCCGGGCCGGCGCCGGCAGCAGCAGACGGACAAGTCCGGTCAAGGGCACGAAGCCAGTCAGGCCAAGAGTCACGCCCACCGCTGCCAGCTATCAGCTCACCACTGCTGAACCGACCCCGCCATGCTCACAGTCAGTCCAGCAGGTCAGCCTCCCAGTTGGTGCGCTGAATCTGCACCTCGAGTTGCCGGAGCTCCCCGGCGAGTCGGTCGGCACGCTCCCGAAGCTCGGCGACCGGCAAGCCGGCGAGCATCTTCAGCTCGGAGCGGAGCTGCCGGGTCACGTGGCCGCGTCCGCTGCCGGCGGCGGCGTCGGCGGCCGCCGTGATGGCGGCGTGCCGCAGTCGCAGGATGTCCCGCCGGGCCAACGCGTCGGTGAGTGTGCCGAGGTCGTCGACCGGCACCGCGGCGTTGGTCCGGTTGATGCGCCGGATCAGTGACTCCAGGTGGTCGAGGATCTGGTCCAGTTCGGTCAGGAGCACCGCGGCGTCCTCCGGCGGCAGCTCGCCCTCCTGGTACCGGGCGCTGCCGTTGATCCGGGTCCGTAGCTGCTCGACCCGTCGTGCCGCCTCGGCGCGTTCTGCCAGCGCCTCACCAAGTTTCATCTTCCACCCCCGGGTCAGTGGCCAGGTTAGCGGAAGGTTGATCTTTTGGCCGACCGGTTTTCCGGTCGCCCGTCGGGCTCGGACGCCCTCTAGCGCGCGGGCGAGTCTTGGCAATATTCTCCGGAGTGCGTGCGGCCACTGGAGCTACTTTTCATCCCCCCGCCGTCGGCCGCAGGAGGAGATGCAATGCACGTCGACCATTCCGAAGTGGATCGCCGGACGCTGCTGCGGGCCGGTCTCGGCGCCGCCACGGTCGCCGTCGTCGGGAGCGAACTCGCGTTCCCGCGCGCGGCGCAGGCCGCCCCGGGCACCGACCTGGACTGGATCATCAGCTGTGACGAGTGGGGCGCCCGCCCACCGATGGACCCGCTGTCGGTGAGCGCCACCGCCACCAACAAGATCATCGTGCACCACATGGCGTTCCCGAACGTCACCGACTACTCCCGCGAGCAGGCCGTCAAGCTGGCCCACGACTGCCAGGACCTACACATCGACGGCAACGGTTGGTCGGACACCGGCCAGCACTTCACGGTGAGCCGCGGCGGCTACGTGCTGGAGGGTCGCCGGGGCAGCCTGGAGCGGCTGGAAGCCGGCGACCGGCAGATGATCTCGGCGCACTGTCCGGGTGAGAACGGCCGGGCCATCGGCATCGAGAACGAGGGCACCTACGTCACCGAGACGCCGCCGAAGGCGTTGACCGACTCGCTGGTCAAGCTCTGCGTCGCGATCTGCCGCCAGTACGGGTTGCACGCGCACGACATCTTCGGCCACTGGGACTTCCGCACCACCGAATGCCCGGGTGCCGCCTTCTACCGACAGTTCCCCGAACTGCGGCGACGCGTGCACGCCGCCCTCGGCACCAAGCTCGGTGACGTGCCGGCGCGCCGCTGGCCGGACCTGTGGCGTTTCGTCAACTCCCCCTCCGTGCGGGTGGTGCAGCACCTGCTCGCCTACCGGGGCTACCCGGTGACCGTCAGCGGCACCTTCGACGCCGCGACCGTCACCGCCGTGCAGGACTGGCAGGCCCGCAACGGCATCGCGGTGGACGTGGACGCCACGCTCACCACGCCGACCTGGGAGACGCTGGCACCGGAGTTGAACCAGCACGCCAGCGGAGCGCCGGTCACGGCCGTGCAGGAAATCCTCGCCACCAAGGGGTACGCGGTCACCGTCACCGGCGCGTACGACCACGCCACCCGGACGGCGGTGCAGGAGCTCCAGGCGCTGCACGGGCTGCCCCGCAACGGCAAGCTCAGCACGAGCACGTGGTGCACGATCGTCGGCGGGTCGGTCCGCGAGTCGTTCCGGCACCGCTGAGCCCGTCGTGGCGGTGCGGGGGCGCACCCGCACCGCCACCAGCCGGCGCACCGGTTTGACCGGTCGCCGGGGCGGAAAGAGTTCCGGCATGACCTGGGTCCGTCGAGCCGTACCCGCTGTCGCCGCCGCCGTCGCGGCGCTCGCCGCGCGGGACCTGATCCAGCGCGACCACGCGCTGCTGCGTAACTTCCCGGTGCTCGGCCGCGCCCGCTACCTGTTGGAGACGATCGGGCCGGAGCTTCGGCAGTACATCGTGGCCGGCAACAACGAGGAGCGGCCGTTCACCCGCGACCAACGCCGCTGGGTGTACGCGTCCGCCAAGCAGGAGAACAACTACTTCGGCTTCGGCACGGACAACGACATCGAGTACACCCCCGGGTACCCGATCATCAAGCACCGCACGTTCGGTCGTGCGGTGCCGCCGTCGTCGCCGACCGCCGGGCACGACGTACGGTTGCCCTGCGCGAAGGTCCTCGGTGCGGCGCGGGGACGGGCCCGCGCGTTCCGGCCGGAGTCGGTCGTCAACATCTCCGGGATGAGCTTCGGCTCGCTCTCCGGCAACGCCATCACGGCGCTCAACAAGGGCGCGGCCCTCGCCGGCTGCCTGCAGAACACCGGCGAGGGCGGCCTGTCGCCGTACCACCGCAACGGCGGTGAGCTGGTCTTCCAACTCGGCACCGCCTACTTCGGCTGCCGCGACGAGCACGGCCGGTTCAGCCTCGACCGGCTGAAGAGCCTGGTCGCCGGCGCACCGGTCCGGGCGTTGGAGATCAAGCTGAGTCAGGGCGCCAAGCCGAGCCTCGGTGGGCTGCTGCCCGGGGCGAAGGTGTCCGCCGAGATCGCCGCCACCCGGGGCATCCCGGCCGGTCAGGACTGTGTCAGCCCGTCGCGGCACGCCGAGTTCTCCGACTGCGACAGCCTCCTCGACTGGGTGGAGTTGCTGGCCGCCGAGACGGGCCTGCCGGTCGGCATCAAGTCGGCCGTCGGTGACCTGGGCTTCTGGCAGGAGCTGGCCACCCTGATGCGCGACACCGGCCGGGGGGTGGACTTCGTGACGATCGACGGGGGCGAGGGCGGCACCGGCGCCGCACCACTGATCTTCACCGACTCCGTGTCGCTCCCGTTCCAGCAGGGCTTCTCCCGGGTGTACAAGATCTTCGCCGAGCACGACCTGCACGAGCGGGTGGTCTTCGTCGGCGGCGGCAAACTCGGCCTTCCCGACAACGCCATCGTGGCGTTCGCGCTCGGCTGCGACCTGGTCAACGTCGGTCGGGAGGCGATGCTGTCGATCGGCTGCGTCCAGGCGCAGAAGTGCCACACCGACACCTGCCCGACCGGCGTCGCCACCCAGAACGCGTGGCTCGCCCGGGGCCTGGACCCGACGTCGAAGTCGATCCGGGCGGCAAACTACCTGCGCACGCTGCGCCGGGACCTGACCAAGGTCGCCGAGGCCTGCGGCGTCGAACACCCCGGCCTGATCGGGACCGACGCCGTGGAGATCCTCGACGGCCGCACCGGCTCCACCCCACTGCACCAGGTGTACGGCTACCGGCCCGAATGGGGGCTGCCCTCCCCCGCCGACCAGGCGGAGATCATCCAGCTGATGGTCCCGGAAGGACCCCGGGGCGGCAGCGCCCCGCCCTCCGCCACCGCCGTCGGCTGAGGCCACGGCCACCCAGCCAGCGCGGATCGCGGATCGCGGATCGCGGATCGCGGATCGCGGATCGCGGATCGCGGATCGCGGATCGCGGATCGCGGATCGCGGATCGCGGATCGCGGATCGCGGATCGCGGATCGCGGATCGCGGATCGCGGATCGCGGAGAGCTTGATGACTCGGTGGCATCTTGATGACTCACAGACATCAACCGTTTCCCCGCCATGTCCCCGAAGTGCGGCCCGCCCGCGCACCACGACCGGCACCAACCACGACCGGCAGCCACCACGACCGCCAGCCGCCACGACCGCCAGTCACGACGACCGTCGGCCACCACGACTGCCGGGCACAACCATCGCCGTTGCACCGTCGTCCGAAGGACGCGACCGTCGGCAGATCGGTGCCGGCGATAAACGCGTGGAGCCGGCGACTCACCGCGTCTATGGTGGCGCGGTGCTGATCAGACGCGAGACACCCGCCGACGTCGACGCCATCCGGGCGGTGCACTCCGCCGCCTTCGCCAAGGCCGACGGTGGTCCGGGCACACCGGTCGAGGCGACGCTTGTCGACGCGCTGCGCGCCGACGAAGGCTGGCTGCCCGCGTACTCCCTGGTGGCGACCGATTCGGACGGCCAGGTGGTGGGGCATGTGGTGGCCACCCGCAGCCTGGTGGCCGGTGCGCCGGTGGCGCTGGGCCTGGGCCCGCTCGGTGTGCTGCCCGACTGGCAACGCCGTGGGGTCGGCAGCGCGTTGATGCACGCGGTGCTCGGCGCCGCCGAGGCGCGGGACGAACCGCTGGTGGTGCTGCTCGGGCACCCCGACTACTACCCGCGCTTCGGGTTCCGGCCCGCCGTCGAGCTGGGCGTCACCCCGCCGCAGCCGTGGGGGCCGCAGTACTTCATGGCTCGGCCGCTGACCGCGTGGCGGGAGTCGATTCGCGGCGAGTTCCGCTACCCCCGTCCGTTCGACGACCTGTGATCCCACCGCGCATTCGGCGCCGCCGCGCCACCGATCTCGACGGATGCGTCGCGGCGCTCGCCGAGGTGCACCGGGTCGACCGGTACCCGCTGAACTGGCCTGCCGACCCGCACCGCTGGCTACGCGAGCCGCACCCGGCGCGGGCCTGGGTGGCTGTCGACGCCGACGCCGACGCCGGAATTGTCGGACACATCGCGGTGCATCGGATCCCCAACCAGGTGGGTGGGCCGCCCGGCCGACCGACAGCCGAGGTGGCCCGTCTCTTCGTGGCGCCGAGGGCCCGTGGGTTGGCGCTCGGCGGCGCGTTGCTGGGCCGAGCCCGGAAGTGGGCGAACGAGCGGGGGGTCGACCTGGTGTTGGAGGTGGCCGCCGGTGGTGTGGCGGCCGCCGCGCTGTACGAGCGCACCGGCTGGCGATGCATCGGCACCAGCACGGCACCGTGGGCGGCGCCCGACGGCAGCGCGGTGTCGCTGCGCCACTACACGCTGCGTCACCGCGCGCCGGGTTCCGACGGCACACCGGCCAGCACCGCGAGGCGACGGGCGAGCCGGCCCGCGGCCTCGCGCAGCTCAGGGGGCTCCAGCACCTCCACCTCGTGATCCAGGCGGGCGAGGTGCGCGGCGAGCCAGTCCAGGCTGTCGCCCCCGACGGCCAGCACCGACCAGCCGTCGCCGTCGTCCTCGACCTGCCCCACCTGCGGCGGAACCACCTCGCGCACTCGGTCGGCCGGGGCGTGCACCCGCACCCGGGCCAGGTACCGGTACGGCGCGCCGGTCACCGACCGCTGCACGAAGACGACCGGATCCGGGTGCTCGCGGACCGGGAAACGCCAGGTCGTGGCCGTCGCGGCTCGCATCCGGTCCAGCCGGAACGTACGCCAGTCGTCGCGGTCGACGTCCCAGGCCATCAGATACCAGCGGCGGCCGGTCGTGACCATCCGGATCGGCTCGACCCTGCGCTCCCGCTCCCCCGCACCCCGGTCGGGGTAGTGGAACCGGACGCGGACCCCGTCTCGACAGGCCCGGGCCAGGGTCACCAGCAGCTCCCCGTCGATCTCGGCGACCGGGCCGATGAGGGTGTCGGTGGCGCCGTGCACCGCCCGCACCTCGGCGCGAAGCCGGGACGGCATCACCTGATCGAGCTTCGCGAGAGCCCGCAGCGCCGCCTCGCCCGCCCCGGCGACCGTGCCCCCGGAGGCCAGCCGTAGCGACACCGCCGTGGCGATCGCCTCCTCGTCGTCGAGGAGCAACGGCGGCAGCCGGGTGCCCGCACCGAGTTGGTAGCCGCCGCCGACGCCCGACACCGCGTGCACGGGATAGCCGAGCGTCCGCAGACGCTGCACGTCCCGGCGCACGCAACGACCGGTGACCCCCAGCTCGGCGGCGAGCTCGGCGGCCGTCCAGGACAGCCGTCGTTGCAGCAGCGCCAGCAGGCGCAGCACCCGCTCGGTCGTCGTCTCGACGGTCACTCGTCGATCGTTGCACGGATAGCGGAACGATCCTGTCCGCTATCCGCGAGAGGCTGGGATCATGACCGACCAGAGCAGGGAAGAAGGATCCGCCGTGACCCGCGACGTCCAGATCACGTTCGACTGCGCCGACCCCGCCGGATTGGCGACGTTCTGGGCCGAGGCGCTGGGGTACCAGGTGCAGGCCCCACCCGGCGACTTCGAGTCCTGGGACCAGGCGCTGGAAGCGATGGGTGTGCCGCCGGAGAACCGCAACGACGCGTCGGCGGTCGTCGACCCCGAGGGCTCGCGACCACGGCTGTTCTTCCAGCGCGTCCCGGAGCACAAGAAGGTGAAGAACAGGGTCCACCTCGACGTACGCGCGGCCCCCGGGCTGGCGGGTGACGAGCGGATGGCGGCCCTGGAGGCGGAGGCCGAACGGCTCGTCTCGCACGGCGCCAAGCGGCTCAGTCGGCACGAGCCCACTCCCCCGTTGGGCGCCGGTCATCTCGTCATGGCCGACCCCGAGGGCAACGAGTTCTGCCTCGACTGACCGATACGCGTGCGGCGTCCACGGCCAAGCTGCGACCAGCGACACATCACAGCAGGTCGGCGGTTTAGCCGGCGGCTGACGGGTGACCCTTGGGGGGAACAGCCTGACGAGGGGGGCCACGATGTCCGACGACACCAGCAACCGACCAAGCCGCACCGTCGAGCGCCCGCACGACGTGACGGACCCGCTGCTCTGGCAGTTGGCGATCGACGTGCTGAGCGCCCACGAGCCGGACGACGAGGGACGGTGCCGCAACCTTCAGTGCGTCGGGCAGTCCTGGCCGTGCACGGCCCGTACCGGCGCCGAGCACTCGCTGCGACTGGCCCGCAACACACCCACCGCGGTCGAGCTGACCATCGACGGAACCGACAGCGACGACGTCGACACGGACGGACGCCGCGATGCCGCGGTACCGGCCCCCCGGTGGGGTTGGAACGCTGGCCCGGTGGCCTCGCATCGGGGATCGAAGGCCGCCTCCGCGGCGTGACGGCGGGCCGCGTCGACACGCGGACGCTCGGCCGAGTGGATCGGCCGAGCGTCCGCGTATTTGACGGTGGTGGGTCCGCCCTGGTTACAGGGTGCGCGCGAGCCGGTCGGCGAGCGTGCGGGTGAAGCGGGCCGGGTCGGTCAGCTCACCGCCCTCGGCGAGCACCGCCAAGCCGTAGAGCAGCTCGGCGGTCTCGGTCAGGGCGGCGGGGTCGCTGCCCTGCTCGTGGGCCTTGCGCAGCCCGGACACCAGCGGGTGACCTGGGTTGATCTCCAGGATCCGCTTGGTCGGGGGGAGTTCGTGCCCCATCGCGCGGTACATCTTCTCCAGGGTCGGGGTGAGGTCGTGGGCGTCGCCGACGACGCAGGCCGGTGAGGTGGTCAGCCGCGACGACAGGCGGACCTCCCGGACACTGTCGGTGAGGGTGGTGCCCAGCCATTCGAGCAGCGCCGCGAACTCCTGTCGCTGCTGCTCGCGCTCGGCCTCGGCCTGCTTCTTCTCCTCGTCGGTGTCCAGGTCGATCTCACCCTTGGCGATCGAGCGCAGCGGCCGACCGTCGTAGCTGCCGACCCGCTCGACCCACACCTCGTCGACCTGGTCGGTGAGGAGCAGCACCTCGTGCCCCTTGGCCCGGAAGGCCTCCAGGTGCGGAGAATTCTCGATGGCGGCCCGGGACTCGCCGGTGGCGTACCAGATGTCGCTCTGGCCGTCCTTCATCCGCGACACGTAGCCGGCCAGGTCGGTGGGCTCGGCCGGGTCGTTGGTGGAGGCCACCGACAGGAGGTCCAGCAGGGTGTCCCGGTTGTCGGTGTCGTCGATCAGCCCTTCCTTGACCACCGCGCCGAACTCGGTCCAGAAGGTGCGGTAGCGCTCGGCGTGGTTGGCCTTGAGGTCCTTGACAGTGGCGAGGATCTTCTTGACCAGGCGGCGGCGGACGATCTGGATCTGCCGGTCCTGCTGGAGGATCTCCCGGGAGATGTTCAGCGACAGGTCGTGCGCGTCGACCACGCCCTTGACGAAGCGCAGGTAGGTCGGGACCAGCGCCTCGCAGTCGTCCATGATGAAGACGCGCTTGACGTAGAGCTGGACGCCACGGCGGCCCTGCGGGGAGAACAGGTCCAGTGGGGCGTGGCTGGGCAGGAACAGCAGCGCCTCGTACTCGAAGGTGCCCTCGCCCTTCATGTGCACGACCTCGAGTGGGTCGGCCCAGTCGTGGCTGACGTGCTTGTAGAACTCGTTGTACTCGGCGGCGTCGACCTCGTCGCGGGGTCGCGCCCAGAGCGCCTTCATCGAGTTGAGGGTCTGCACCTCGTGGGTGGCGGCCTCGCCGTCGGCGCCGGGGCGCTCGACGCTCATCCGGATCGGCCAGGCGATGAAGTCGGAGTAGCGCTTGACGATCTCGCGGACGGTCCACTCGGCGGTGTAGTCGTGCAGGTTGTCCTCGGTGTCGGCCGGCTTGAGGTGCAGCGTCACCGTGGTGCCCTGCGGCGCCTCGTCGACCGCCTCGATCGAGTACGTGCCCTCGCCGGTGGACTCCCAGCGGGTGCCGCCGGTCTCGCCGGCCTTGCGGGTCAGCAGGGTGACCCGGTCGGCGACCATGAACGCGGCGTAGAAGCCGACACCGAACTGGCCGATGAGGTCCTGCGAGGCGTGGGCGTCGGCGGATTCGCGCAGTTGGCGGAGGAGTTCGGCGGTGCCCGACTTGGCGATGGTGCCGATCAGCTGGACGACCTCGTCGCGGGTCATCCCGATGCCGTTGTCCCGGACGGTGAGGGTGCGGGCGTCGCGGTCGATCTCCAGGGCGACGTGCAGGTCGTCGGTGTCGGCGACGAGGTCCTTGTCGACGAGGGTGGCCAGCCGGAGCTTGTCCAGTGCGTCGGACGCGTTCGAGATGAGTTCCCGCAGGAAGACGTCCTTGTTCGAGTAGATCGAATGGACCACCAACTGGAGGAGCTGACGCGCCTCGGCCTGGAACTCCAACGTTTCGGCCTGGTTGCTCACACCGTCTCCCATCTCAACTCGTACGGAGGTTCGCGGAAAGGATACGAGTCGTCACCGGTCCGGTTGTGGCCGAGTCCGGGTCGTATTCCCGATCCGGTCTCCCATCCTGGTGAGATAGCTGACTTTGCTTTACAGAAGCCAGCTCGGATACCGTGACCGCCATGAAGATCTCCGGAAGCACCGCCCTCGTCACCGGCGCCAACCGTGGCTTCGGCCGCCACCTGGCCGCCGAACTCCTCGCCCGAGGTGCCACCGTCTACGCCGGCGCCCGCAACCCCGACAGCGTCGACCTGCCCGGCGTGACGCCGGTACGCCTGGACATCACCGACCCCGCCTCGGTCGCCGCCGCCGCGAAGCTGGCCGGCGACGTGAACCTGCTGATCAACAACGCCGGCATCGACACCCGCACCGACCTTCTCGACGGCGACCTGGAACTCGTCCGACGCGAGCTGGAGACCCACTACATCGGCACGCTGTCGATGGCCCGGGCGTTCGCGCCGATCATCGCCGGCAACGGCGGCGGGACGATGCTCAACGTGCTCTCCGTGCTGTCCTGGGTGAACTTCCCGAAGCACGCCGCCTACGGGGCCGCGAAGTCGGCCGAGTGGGCGATGACCAACGCGCTGCGCCTCCAGCTCGCCGAGCGGGGCGTCCGGGTCGCCGCCCTGCACGTCGGTTACATGGACACCGACATGGCGGCCACGGTCACCGACCCGAAGTCCGACCCGGCGGCGATCGCCACGATCACGGTCGACGGTGTCGAGGCCGACGCGTACGAGATCGTCGCCGACGACATCAGTCGGCGGGTGCAGGCCGGGCTGTCCGGCGGTGTCGCCGCGCTCTACCCACAGCTTCCCTGACCACGACGCCACGAACCGCCGCCAGGCAACCCCGGCGGCGGCTCGCCGCCTGTCGGTACGCGGTCAGCTCGCCTGCAACGTCACGTCGTCGATCACGAAGCTGGTCTGCAACGACGAGTCCTCGGTGCCGGTGAACCGCAGCGTCACCGTCTGCCCGGCGAACCCGGCCACGTTGAAGCTGCGCTGCACGTAGCCCGACGCGGCGTTCAGATTCGAGTACGTCGCCAGCGTGGTCGAACCCAGCTGCACGGTGAGCCGGTCGTACACCCGGGAGCTGGTGGTCTCGGCGGTGTCGATGTGCAGCCAGAACGACAGCGTGTAGGTGGTGCAGCCGGCCGGCAGGGTCACCGACTGGTACAGGTTCTCGGTGCGGGTGCTGCCGTACCCGTTGAGCCACGCCTTGTACGACCCGGTCCGGGCCGGCTGCCCACTGGCGTTGGTGATCACGCCGGAGGACGCCGTCCACGGGGTGCTGCCGCTCTCGAAGCCACCGTTGCCGACCACCTGACCGCCGACGCAGGTCGGACCCCCGCCGCTCACGGCGAGCTGCCACAGCGCGTACGCGACGCCGTCGGCCGCCCGGTTCAGCACGGTGGCGCTGACGTTGGCGGTGGTGTCGCAGGACCGGTGGTAACACGGGTCGTACGCCGAGTTGGCGGTGCCGCCCCACTTGGCCGCCTGGGAGCTGGTCTTGCGGGCGCTGGCACCGGCGGCGTAGCCCGAGGTGGGGATGCCCGCCTGCTGGAAGTAGTAGTCGTCGGAGCGGCCCTGGCCCTCGACGTTCTCCTCCGGTTGCAGGCCCAACGAGTCCCAGTACGCCTTCAGCGGCGCGGCCGTGCTGGAGGTGACCCGGTTGATGAAGTAGCCGCCGTTGACCGAGCCGACCATGTCGAAGTTGTAGTAACCCTTGATGTAGCCGCGCTGGGTGGCGTTGAGCGAGTTGACGTAGAACCGGGAGCCGTTGAGCCCCTGCTCCTCGTCGGTCCACCAGGCGAACCGCACCCGCTTGGTCATGGTCGGGTTCTGCGCGGCCAGGACCAGCGCGTTCTCCAGCAGGGTCGACGATCCGGTGGCGTTGTCGTTGATGCCCGGTCCGGCCGAGACGCCGTCCAGGTGCGCGCCGAACATGACCACCTGGTCGGCCGGGCCGCCGGGCCACTCGGCGATGAGGTTGTTCGAGGGGTACGTGCAGCTGGAGCAGTACTGCTCGCTGACGGTGTAGCCGGCCGCCTGGAGCCTGCTCTTGACGTAGCTGAGTGAGGCGGTGAAGCCGGCCGAGCCGGCCCGTCGGTGGCCACCGTTGCTGGTGGCGATGGCGTTGAACTGGGTCAGGTGCGCCTGGACGTTGGTGACGGAGATGTCCGGTGCGGCCAACGCGGCGGCGGCCGCGGCGATCGACCGGGTTACCGTCGTCGCGGTCGGAGGTGACGCGACCGCCGGCTGGGCGGCCAACGTCACCGTCATCCCGGCGAACACGGCGAGCGCGGCTCCCGCGCTCAGCGTTCTGCCTCTCATGGGGGCTCCTCGGGGTTGGAGAGATACCCGAGACAATTACAGATATCTATTTCTTGAGCATCGGTCGTTCGTCCTGAACGGCCGCCGGTTCGACGGTGGGTACCGGCGTCGGCACAGGTAAGTAGAGGTGCCAGGATGGGTAGGTAACGCGGCAGGGGTCATCAGGCCCGGAACGGGGGCTGGCGATGGGGTCGGATCGAGCGTGACACGACCCAGCACCGACCTGTTCCTCGACGGCGGCGACGCCGGGCGGTTGATGGCCGAGCTCAACTGGGCCGACAGCCCGCTCGGCCCGGTCAGCGAATGGCCGGAGAGCCTGCGCGCCGCCGTCCGGTTGGTGCTCTCCTCCCGGTACCCCATGCTGCTGCTCTGGGGCGCGAACTACTCCCAGCTCTACAACGACGCGTACTCCGCCCTGATCGGCGACAAGCACCCCGCCGCGCTCGGCGGCGACGTGCGGGTGACCCTGGCCGAGGGCTGGGACGTGCTCGCCCCGCTGGTCGAGAAGGCCATGGCGACCGGGGTGGCCAGCTGGGTCCCCGCGCTGCAACTGCTGCTGGAGCGGGCCGGCTACCGCGAGGAGGCGTACTTCAGCGTCTCGCACGCCCCGGCCCGCGACGACGACGGCCGCACCGTCGGCGTGCTCACCGTGTGCAGCGAGGTCACCCAGCAGGTGGTCGGCGAACGCCGGCTCCGCCTCCTGCGCGACCTGTCCGTGCTCGGCGACGGACGCACCGTCGACGTGGACGCCACCGGCGCTCGACTGATCGACGTGATCGACGGCCATCCGCTGGACGTGCCGTTCGCCGCCGTCTACCTGCGCGACGGCACGACGCTGCGACGGGTCGCCTGCACCGGCGGCGACCAGGGGCACGCCGACGCCCTGCCGGACACCGTCGAGCTGACCGACCCGGGCCCGGCCGCGTCCGCCTGGGGGCTGGCGGCGGCCGCCGAGGGCCGGGCGACCCAGGTGAGCGACGTCGCCGACCGGCTGCCGCTTCCCGCCGGCCCGTGGAACGAGCCGGTCCGCACCGCGCTGGCGCTGCCGCTGCCCTCCGGCGACGAGACCCAACCACTCGGCGTCCTGCTCGTCGGGGTCAGCCCCAGCCGAGGGCTCGACGAGGCGTACCGCAGCTTCCACCAGCTCCTCGCCCAGCAGATCTCCGTGGCGCTGCGCAACGCCCAGGAGTACGAGGAGGAGCGGCGTCGGGTCGAGGCGATGGCGGAACTCGACCGGGTCAAGACCGACTTCTTCGCCAACGTCAGCCACGAGTTCCGTACCCCGCTGACCCTCATCCTCGGCCCGCTGACCGACGCCCTCACCGACGCCACCGCCCCGCTCGCGGCGGTGCAGCGGGAGCGGGTGGAGACCAGCTGGCGTAACGCCACCCGACTACTCACGCTGGTCAACAGCCTGCTCACCTTCTCCAGCCTGGAGGCCGGCCGCGCGCGCAGCGACGCCCGGGTGGTCGACCTGGCCGCGCTGACCGCCGAGCTCGCCGGGGTGTTCCGGGCCGCCGTCGAGCGGGCCGGACTGACGCTTGAAGTGAGCTGCCCACCGCTGCCCCGGCCGGTTGCGGTCGACCCGGTCAACTGGGAACGCATCGTCACGAACCTGCTCTCCAACGCCCTGAAGTACACGTTCATCGGCCGCATCCGGGTCACCCTCGACGCCGACGACGAAGAGGTACGCCTCACCGTCGCGGACACCGGCATCGGCATCGCGGAACGGGACCTGCCGAAACTCTTCGAACGCTTCCACCGGGTGCGGGGCGCCCGCTCGCGCAGTCACGAGGGCACGGGCATCGGCCTGGCCCTGGTGCACGAGCTGGCGCGGCTGGAGGGCGGCGACGTTCACGCAACCAGCCAGGTGGGCGTCGGCAGCAGGTTCACCGTGACGCTGCCCTGGTCGGCCGCGCGCCGCGCGGCGGCCACCGGACCGGCGGTGGACGGGCGGGGCGACGCGGCCCGCGCCGCCGTCGAGGAGGCGTTGGGCTGGCTCACCGAACCAGGCGAGGCACTGACCGAGCCCGACCCCGCGTTCGGGCCGGCCACGGACGAGCTGGCCGGGGCACGGATCCTGCTCGCCGACGACAACGCCGACATGCGGGCGTACCTCACCCGGCTGCTCGCCGGGCAGGGCTGGCGGGTGCGGGCCGTCACCGACGGGCGGCAGGCCCTCGACGAGATACACCGCGACCTGCCGGACCTGGTCCTGACCGACGTGATGATGCCGGTGCTGGACGGCTTCGAGCTGGTACGCCGGCTCCGCGCGGACCCGGCCACCAGGGCGCTGCCGGTGCTGGTGCTCTCCGCCCGCGCCGGCGGGGAGGCCAGCGTGGAGGGCCTGAGCCTGGGCGCCGACGACTACCTGGTGAAGCCGTTCGCCGCGACCGAACTGATCGCCCGGATCCGGGCCAGCATCCGTCGCGCCCGCGAGCGCACCCCTGCGGTGGCGGACGGCGGCGACCCGGCGACGGTCGCCGCTGCGGGGCCGTCGGCGCCACCCACCCCGCTCGGCCCCGTCGGGTCGGCCCCGGCGGTCGAACCCGTGCGCGACACGACAGTGGTCGCGGCGCCGGCCGACCCCGACGGGCTGGGCGACCTCCTGGATGTCGGGTGGACGTACCCGTCCGCACCCACCTCGGCCTCCGCGATGCGCCGCGACGTCCGGGGCGCACTGGGCGAGCTGAACGTCGATCCGGACGTGCTGGAAGACCTTCTGCTCGCCGCCTCCGAGGCCGTGAACAACGCCGTCGAACACGCGCAACGGCCCAGCCGTCCGGAGGTCCGGGTGCGCGTCCAGGTGGGTGGCGACCTGATCCGGATCTCGGTACGGGACTTCGGCACCTGGCGCGACCGCCGGCCGGCGATGGACCGGGGACGCGGCGCGCTGCTGATGAACGCCTACGGCGACGTGCGGCTGGTCTCCACCGCCGAGGGGACGACGGTGACCATCGAGCGCCGGCTGGGCTGAGCGCCGGCGGCGCGTCAGAGTCGGCGGCCGCTGCCGTCGTGGGCGACGATGCCGTCCAACGGCCGCCCCGGGGTGAGCTGCGCCGGGTCGAACCAGAAGATCACCACGTGCTTGTCGAGGTTCCATGGCGCCAGCCGGGCGTTGACCTGCCGGCCGTCGACGGTGCCGACGATCCGCTGGGCCGGGCCGACGAAGTAGCCGAAGGTGGGCACCGGCGTGCCGCCCGAGCGCTCGTCGTAGCCGATCTGGTGGAACCCGGCACGGCGGTCGCTGCCGTCGACGTCGTTGACCAGGATGTCCGTGGTCAACGAGCCGTCCGGAGCTTGGCGACCGGCGGCCAGACCAATGGTCACCTTGGGTTCGCCGGGCACCGACACCGGGACGAGGTAGTAGACCCGCCGCTCCGCCCCGTGCCGCACCCCGCTGTCCACGATCCGGCCCAGCGGCTTCGGCGGCGGCTCGTCGCTGGCCCTCGTCGGCGCTGCCGTGGGGCCCCGCGACCTCTCCCCCGTCGGCGACACGCCGGCCGACGGCGCGGCGACGGCGCCCGGTGATGGGCGCTCGGTCGGCGTCGAACCGCCCGGCCCGGACGCGCCGACCACCACCACGACGACCACGGAGGCCAGGCCGGTGGCGAGGGTCGCCGCCGCGCCGCCGGCGACGCGCCGGCGGGTCCGCAACCGACGTCCCTCGCGCAGCACGGTGGCCAGGTCGAGGACGACGTCGGGACGCTCGGTCGCCCGCATGGCCTGGCGGAGCCGTTCCAACTCGCTCATCGGCGCGCCTCCTCATCGGCCGGGCGCGGCGCGGCGCGGCGCAACTTCTCCAGAGCCCGCGAGCTGGTGCTCTTGACCGTGCCGACGGATACCGAGAGTTCCCTGGCCACCTGCGCCTCCGGCAGGTCGAAGTAGTAGCGCAGGACGACGATGGCGCGCTCCCGAGGGCTGAGCGCACCGAGGATGGTGATCAACCAGCGCCGGGTGGCCACGTCGTCAGCCATGTCGCCACGCCGCTGCTCCGGCACCTCGTCGGTCGGGTACTCCCGCATCGGCCGTCGCCACCCGTCGACCAGATGGTTGACCAGCGTGCGGCGGGCGTACCCGTAGGCGTCGTCGTCGTGGATCCGCGACCACGACGCGTAGGTGCGGACCAGGGCGGTCTGCGCGGCGTCCTCAGCCTGGTGGTGGTCGCCGGTCATCAGGAACGCGGCGTGCACCAGTCGCGCGGACGCCGCCCGCGCGAACTCGACGAAATCCGCGTCCCCCCGCGCCACCGCGAACCCTCCCCGTGCCACAGAGCTAGAGACGGGCGAGGCCGGGAAAAGGTTGAGCCCTGGGTCACATCAACTTTTCGCCACGATCACCCGTCTTCTCCTCCGCGCCGCCGCCAAGCGACGCCCGAGGGGAGAGACATGCCGCTGAAGGTTACCCACCGCTGGGGTCCGGCCTCGATGGCGTCGCTGCTGGTGGTGGCGTTGCTCACCGGGTGCGGCCTGCCGGCCGCCGAACCGGTCGCCGCCGCACCGGTCGCCGCCGCGCCGCCGCCCAGCGGACCGGCGTCACCCACCAGCCGGCCGACCGACGCCGCCGAGGTCCTTCCCACCTCCGCGCCCGTCACCCCGGTCAGCTACCCCGCCACCGGCGGTAACCGCTGGTCGCTGGCGCCGGGCGAGTCAACGCCCGCACGCGCGACGAGCGGTCGGTTGTTGCGCTACCGGGTCGCCGTGGAGCGCGACATTCGGGGCTTGCCGGCGGCTGACATCGCCACGGCGATCACCACGACCCTGAACGACCCACGCGGGTGGACGGCGGGCGGGGCGTGGCGACTGCGTCGGGTCGGTGCCGGCGAACGGACCGACTTCACCATCTACCTGGCGACTCCCGGCACCCGCGACACCCTCTGCCAGGACGTACCGGACGCCTACACCTCCTGCCGCAACGGTGCCCGCGTGGTGCTCAACGTGGCGCGCTGGGTCAAGGGGGTGCCGGGTTACGGCGCGAGCCTGGAGACCTACCGGGAGTACATGGTCAACCACGAGGTGGGGCACAAGCTCGGGTACGGCCACGAGCGGTGCCCCGGGCGGGGCCGGCCGGCGCCGGTGATGCAGCAGCAGACGCTGGGCCTGCACGGCTGCACCGCGAACGCCTGGCCGTACCCGTTGGGCAAGACCCGCTACAGCGGGCCCGTCGGGGCGTACGACGACGAGATCCCCCGGCGTGAGGGCGCCCACCCGGCGCGCTGAGACCGACGGCGGGGCGATTCAGGTACGCCGGCGGCGCTCCTGTTCGAGTCGCTCGTCCAGCCGGCCCATCTCGTAGATGACGTTGAGGCTGGTCGGCAACTGGCTGACGTTGTCCGGCACCGGGCCGAGGTCCGGGTCCGGCGCCGGCGCCGGCGCGGAGTCCAGCACCGGACCGGGGCGCGGCGCGGAATCCGGCCCGGGACCGGGGCGCGGTGCGAGTGCGGCGGCGGGGGCCCGGCGGCGCAGGAGCAGCACTGCCAGCAACGCGAGAAGCCCCACGACCAACAGGTACGACGCGGGTGGCCAGGCGCCGCCGGTGGGGTTGGCGAGCGCCGGCAGGACGCTCGGCTCGGGGGTCTCGCCGTCGCGCCGAGGCACGGCGGCCTCACGGGCGCCGGCGTCCTCGCCGGTGGTGCGGCGAACGGGGTCGGCGGGTGCCGGGACAGCACCGGCCGAGCCGGCGGGCACCGGGATCGCGATGGACGTCACCGGGCTGGGCTGGTCGGCTGCCGGCGGCTGACTCGAGGTGGGCACGCCGGTCGGGGCGACGCTCGGCGTCGTCGGCGTGGCGTTCGGCGTCGGATCGGCACTGGGCGCGTCGCCACCGAGCAGGTCGTCGACGATCTGGCCGACGCCACCGATGATGTCGCCGAGCAGGTTGGGGGTGGTCGACGGGGATGGCGCCGGCGCGAGGGCGAGGGTCAACGCGAGGACGACGACGGTAGGCATGAAGTTACCTCCGGTATGCCGATATGCCACGCACCGTATCGCATCGTGGGATCGCGTGGTGACACCGGCACACCGGGGCGGGAGCGCGTCCGTCGCGCGCCCTCGCCCACGGTGCTCCAGCTGGTCAGACGGGCAAACCACCGACCTGAGTGGAGATCCACGATCGGATCGACGGCAGGTCGACGTAGATGGACGGGCCGGTGGCGCAGGTGGAGTTGTTGTTGCCGGCCCGACTCGTCGCGCCGATCAGGTTCCACACTCCGTTGACCCGGCGCACCTGCGGCCCGCCCGAGTCGCCGTAGCAGGCACCGGAGTTGCCGTTGGTGTTGTTGGTGCAGATCTCGTACGGGCCGTTGATGCCGGAGCAGCGGCTGTCGGCCACGATGGACGTGTCCAGTTCGTTGGCCACGGTCGGCGCCGACCCACAGCCCCGGGGGGCGCAGGTCTGGCCCCAGCCGATGATCCGGGTGGCGGTGCCGACCGCGCCGGAGGTGCTCGGGATCGGAGCCGGCGCGTACGTGACCGAGCTGGCCAGTTGCAGCAGCTTGACGTCGACGCTCGGGTGGTTGACCGCACGGGTCACCCGCACCACGCTGCCGCCGCTGGAGCGGTTGATGCTGCCCACCCGCACCGAGGACGGCGTCGAACAGTGCTTGGCGGTGACCGCCCAGTTGCCCTTGATCAGCGTGCCGGTGCAGCCGGACACGTACACCATGAAGGGGTAGTTTTCCGTGGCCGGCCGGCCGCCGACCACCGTCGGGCCGATGTCCGAGGTGCCGCTCCAGGTGTACGTCGTGCTGACCGGCGCCGCGAGGGTGCCGGCGAACAGCGAGTTCACCCGGTTCGCCTCGGTCGCGCTGGGGTTCGCGTTGCGGCACGAGACGGGGGCGCTGCTGCCGGACATGAGGTCGGAGCAGAGCCCGGTGCGCCGGTCCGGCAGACCGAGGATATGCCCGAGTTCGTGGGCGGCGATGCGGTTGCGGTCGTAGCCCTGGTTGACGGCCTGGCGGCCCATCCAGATCCGGCCCGAGCCGAGTCCGGTCGGCTGCGCGCGGGGCCAGCCGTCGTCGACGTAGATGGTGATGCTCGCCGGGGTGCCGGGCTGGAGTCGGACGGTGCTGACCCGGCTGTTCCAGATCTGCGCCGCCTGGTCGACATTGGTGCGGAACTCGCCGGTCCGGCTCGCGTCGTAGTAGACGGTCCGTACGGCGGCGGCCGGCGCGCCGGTGGCGAGTTGCGTTCCGGCCGCCGCCAGGATCGCCGCCAGCATGGCCAGCGCCGCCCGTCTCAGTTGTCGTCGAAGCATCACGCACTCCCCTGCGGTCGTCCGGCGACCATCGGCCACCGGTCATCGAAGTACGTGAATGCTAAAGCGACGACTGTCGATGTCCGGCATAGCGGAAGAGTCATACCGCCAGGTCAACGGCTGTTACCCAGCGGTTACGCCGCAGCGAAGCGCCTGTGCCGGGGCAGGACGACGGTGATGGCGGAGGGTCACCGGCAGCGCCGCCGTGACACCCACCCCGACACCGAACGGAGAAACCACAATGAGGATCAGGAGCGCACTGACCGCGTTGGCGGTCGTCCTCGCCGGGCTGGTCGCCAGCGCCGGCAGCAGCACCGCGGCGGGCGGCACGAGCGCGGCGGCGTACTGCGGGATCACCTGGGGCAGCACCGAGAAGTCGGCCGGCGCGTTGAGCGACGCCCCACTGGTCGACGTCCGCACCGGCCGGCACGACTGCTACGACCGGGTGGTGTTCGAGTTCGCCGGCCCGGTCGACGGCTACGCGATCGGCTACGGCGAGACGTGGACCGAGGGCGAGGGGCTGGCGCTGTCGCCGTACACCGCCGGGGGCGCGCTGCTGCGGGTCTCGCTGCGGGCCCCGGCGTACGACGACGAGCACCTGGGCACCGTGCCCTACGCGGTCGGCGAGCACGTGACCAACCTGCTGCGCTACCCGACGCTGCGCGACGTCGTCTTCGGCGGCAGCTTCGAGGGTTACAGCACCTTCGCCGTCGGCGTACGGGCGCGGTTGCCGTTCCGCGTGCTCGTGCTCGCCGGCCCCGGCACCCACAGCCGGGTGGTGCTCGACGTCGCCCACCAGTGGTGATCGGAGCCGCGGATCAGCTTGGCCATCCGCCGGGTGAGGCGGGTGGCCGAGCGAGGTGCGGCCGACGGCACGCTGGCTCCGAGGGCTACCGCACCCGTCGCTGTCGGCGCCCGAACCCGGATCAGGACGGTTAGAAGAACATCACCCAGACGAGGGGAATGGCAGCCACCGGCACCACACACAGGGCACCGATGCGCGCCCAGGGCGGCAGGCTGCCTCGCAGGGCCAGGACAATGGCCGCCGCGCCGTAGGCGACCGCCAGCAACGCGGCCGGGAGCAACTGCAGCGGATTGGGCCCGCATTCCGACGGGTCATCCACGAATGGCGGTCGGCAAGGCTCGGACGGAACCAGCGCCAAGAGAATTGCCAGGCCCGACAGGCACATGATCGGCAGTAGCGGAACCGCCAACAGCCCGAGCGTGACGGCCACCCCGACGGTGGTGCGGCGCTGCGGTGTCGTCGCGCGCGCACGCCTGTCGTCGCCCCCGCTTCCCCGGTCGGCCACTGTCGCCCCCCGCGATGCCGTGGTGATCCGATTGCCCCACCGGAGCACCAGCATCCAAACCCGACACTCGCATCGTAGTGACCGTCAGCCACACCGGAAGGTGAGCGCCGACAGCAGGGGTCGTCACATAACGGATGGTGCGGGCGGACGACCCGTCAACCGGCTCGGTAGCTGAGGTAGCGACCCTCGGGCCAGCTGTGGAAGTTGTTGAGCTCGGATCCCGGACCACTGCAGTCGGGGGTCCGGTAGCCGGGGACGTTGCGGAAGCCACCGCTCCAGGGGAGCACCCAGGTCGCCCCGGTCGGGATCGGACGGCAGACGCCGTCGGGCGTGGCCTGCCTGCCGACCACTTCTGTGGGGTAGCTGGAGTAGAAGACCAGGCCCTGGTCGGGGCTCTGGACCGGCTCGCCAGCGGCTGCGGCCGACGGCGGCAGCGTCACGGTCAACGTGGTGATCAGTGCGGCGGCGAGACCTGCGGCGGTCCGATGAACAGCTCTGCGCATTGCTTGTCCTCCCAGGACGACATCAATCGAACACGATCGATGCTCAACCAGAAAGATTTTGCTGTCAAGTAAAAGAAATCCCCCAACAGCTGCCATCCACACCAAGCCTGGACCCCTCCGCGCCTGGTCGATCATGGAGTTGTGGTGGGGAACAAAGTGGCCGCAGACCACCCAGATCAGGCACCACAACTCCATGATCGACCGCGCAGGGCCGCGACCGCGCAGGGGGCCGCGACCGCGCAGGGCCGCGACGGCGCTGGGCGTTAGGCCTCGTCGGTCAGGTGCCAGACCTCCTTCATCGGGGCCCACCAGTCTCCCGAGCCGGGCTCGGCGATCGACTCCTGACACGGGTCGGTCAGCTTCCACCACTCCTGCGTCTGCGGGTCCGCGGCGATCAGCCGCAGATCGGCCTCGTAGTCCTCGCCGACGTACTCGTAGTAACCGAAGAGCAGATCGTCGTGCAGAAAGATCGTGTAGTTACGGAAGTTCGCCTCGCGCAGCGTCTTCTCGACGCTCGGCCAGACGGCGGCGTGTAGGCGCAGATAGGTTTCCCGCTGCTCGGGGCGGAGTCGGATCACGCAGCCATGACGTTGCACGTCGTGCCCTTTCGTGTGAGCTGGTTCAGGGGTGCCGAAGGCACCTGACCGTAGCGGGTGGACAGTGCCGGCAGGGGGGCCAGCCGGCCGCCGATGTCGACCGTTTCGCCGGGCCTACGCACGGTGGCGGCGGGTCTACCCTCGGGTGATGGAGGGCCGCGTGTTGGTGGTCGAGGACGACTTCTCGATCCGGGAGGTCACCGCCCTCGGCCTGCGCCGCGCCGGCTTCCGGGTGCACACCGCCGTCGACGGGCGGCAGGCCCTCGCCGCGTTCCGCGCGCACCCGGTCGACCTCATCGTGCTCGACATCATGCTGCCGGTCCTGGACGGTCTGGAGGTCTGCCGGGAGATCCGGCGCAGCAGTCAGGTGCCGATCCTGATGCTGACCGCGCGTACCGACACGATCGACGTGGTGGTCGGGCTGGAATGCGGCGCGGACGACTACCTGCGCAAGCCCTTCGACCTGCCCGAGCTGGTGGCCCGGGTCCGCTCGGTGTTACGCCGGGTGAGCGTGCCGCCCCCGTCCACCGTCATCGAGGTCGGCCCCCTGGAGATCGACCCGGGCGGCTTCGTGGTCCGCCGCCACGGCCGGGAGGTGACGCTGACCGCCACCGAGTTCCGCCTGCTGCTGGAGCTGGCCCGCCGACCCGGGCAGGTCTTCACCCGGGATCTGCTGCTGGACCTGGTGTGGAACCACGACTTCCTCGGCGACTCCCGACTGGTCGACGTGGCGGTGCAGCGGCTCCGCGCCAAGATCGAGGACGACCCGACGCAGCCGCGGCTGATCCGGACCGTACGCGGTGCCGGCTACAAGTTGTCGACGGGCTGAACGGGGGCGGCGATGGCCGGACGCACGGTGTTCCCGGGCCGTCTGCGACGCCGCCTGACGATCGCGTTCGTCCTGGTCGCGGGGGTCTCGGCCGGGCTGCTCGCCGGCGGGACCGGGCTGCTGCTGCGGCAGTCCTGGCTGGACGCGTCGCTGCAGGAGGCCGCCGCCGACGCCCGCTACCAACTCGTGCTCGCTGGGCAGTTCCTGCCGCTGACCGAGCAACGCAGCACCGACCTGCTCACCAGCTTCGAGGCCAGCGGCCGGCACGTGGTGCTCGTCGACGGCCCGGCCCGCGCCTCGCACCCCGCGTACGCCCCGGTGCTGGGCGGCCCGTTACGGGCCGCCGTCGCGGACGGGCGGCTCGGCTACCAGCGCTCCGCGCCGGCGGAGCGTCCCCGGCTGCTGGTCATCGGCGGGCGCATTCCGGGCTCGACCGCCGAGCTGTACGTCCTCACCGTGGAGGACGACGTGGCCACCGACCTGGGTCAGCTGCGCACCGCGCTGGTGGCCGGCTGGGTGCTCGTGGTGGCGCTGGCCGCCGCGGTGGGTCACGCGTTGGCCCGCCGCACCTTGGAGCCGGTGGGCCGGGCCAGCCGGGCCGCCCGGGCGCTCACCGAGGGCCTGCTCGCCACCCGCCTGCCGGTACGCGGGCGCGACGAGTTCAGCGTCTGGGCGTCGACGTTCAACGAGATGGCCGAGGCACTGGAGTCGAAGATCGTGGCGCTGTCGGCCGCGCAGGCCCGCGAGCGGCGGTTCACCGCCGATGTCGCGCACGAGCTGCGTACCCCGGTGACCGCGTTGGTGGCCGCGGCGTCGCTGCTGGGCGAGCACCTCGACCAGTTGCCCGACGACGCCCGCCCGGCCGCTCGACTGCTGGTCGGCGACGTGGTCCGGCTGCGCCGACTGGTCGAGGACCTGATGGAGATCTCCCGGCTGGACGCCGGGCGGGAGCACCTGACCGTCGGGCCTGTCGACGCGGTGGCCCTCCTGACCGGCATCGTCGCGGCGCGCGGCTGGTCGCCGAGGGTGCGGGTCACCGGTGACCCGGTCGCGTTGCGCACCGACCCGCGTCGGCTGGAGCGCGTGCTGGCCAACCTGGTCGCCAACGCGGTCGAGCACGGCGGTGGAGAGATCACGGCCAGCGTGGCGGACGCGGGCTGCATGGTCGTCTTCGAGGTCACCGACGAGGGGCCCGGCATCCCGGCCGAGCACCTGCCCCGGGTGTTCGACCGATTCCACCAGGTCGACCCGTCCCGCTCCGCGCCGGGCAGCGGGCTCGGGCTGGCCATCGCGCGGGAGCACGCCGACCTGCTCGGCGGCACGCTGGGGGTGCGCAGCGAACCGGGCGAGGGCACCCGGTTCCGCCTGGAGCTGCCCACCGACGGTCCGCACCGGAACGTGCCGCACCCGGACGACCCCGCCGAACCGGGTCCGGTTGGGCGTACCGCCGGCGGTGTGGGATGAGCCGCCACGGCACGGTGCGGCTGGGCGTACCGGCGCTCGTCGTGGCGCTCCTGGTCGGCGGCTGCGGCACTCCCCGCTCCGGTGACCTCGGCCCGGCGCCCAGCGCGCCACCGACGAGCACCCCGCCCGCCGACCGCCCGGAACCGACCCCGACCCCGGTCGCGGAGCCGACGCCGCCACCCACCACGCGGGCGCCGGGTCCGTCGGCGGCGGCGTCCACCGGCGCGCGCCGGCCGGACCTGGTGACCATCGAGCTGTGGTACGTCCGCGCCGGGCGGCTCGTGCCGACCCGGCGTACCCGGCCGGCCACGGTCGCGACGTCCCGGCTGGCGCTCACCGAGCTGGCCGCCGGGCCGAGCCCGGCGGAGGCTGCCACCGGGATGACCACAGTGCTTCCGGCCGGCGTCGAGGTGACCCGCATCGCCGACGGCGTGGCGACGCTGCGGGTGCCGTCCGCCGGCGACCCGGTGACGCGGCGACTGCGCGAGGCGCAGGTGGTGTGGACGCTCACCCAGTTCCCCACCGTGCGCCAGGTCCGCCTCGACGGGGCGGCGTCGGTCGACCGGGCGGACTACACGGACCTGCTGCCGCCCATCGTGGTCACCGGGCCGGTCATCGGCGAACGAGTGGCCGCCCCGCTCGTCGTCACCGGCACCGCCGACGTGTTCGAGGCCACGGTGAGCGTCCGCGTGCTGGACTCCGCCGGCCGGGAGGTGGCCACCGGGTTCGGCACCGCCAGTTGCGGCAGCGGCTGCCGAGGCGGCTACCGGGTGCAGGTCGGCTGGCGCACGACCCGGGAACAGAAGGGCACGATCGAGGTGTACGAGGTGTCCGCGCGCGACGGCTCGCGGATCAACACGACGGCCGTACCGGTGATCCTCACCGCCGGCGACTGACCCACCCGTTCACCCGCCGGGCACCCGCTCGAAACGCAATCGTTTCGCATGCTCCGTGCGACGCAACTCACGAAACCCTGCACGTTCGGGTATCCGCGAACTAGGGTCGGTACGACATCGTTTCGCGGGGGGTCGTCGGGGATGCTGGGTGGTCAGCAGGTGGGTGCGGGTGCCGGGGTGCCGGCCGCCCGGGCGCCGCGCTGCACCGACAGCGACCTGTTCACCGTCGTGATCGACACCCTGCGCGAGGTCGGCTTCGACCGGATGACCATCGACGCCGTCGCCGCCCGCGCCCACGTCAGCAAGGCCACCATCTACCGGCGCTGGGACGGCAAGGCCGAGCTGGTCGTCGCCGCCCTGCGCGACCGGCAGGTGGGTGTGCACAACCCGCCCGACACCGGCTCCCTCCGCGGGGACCTGATCGAGTTGCTGCGGGCCACGGCCGCGATCTGCACCGCCGACTGCGACCTGATGCAGGCGTTGACCTTCGCCATGCGGACCAACCCCGAACTGGAACGCCTTGTGCGCCACCAGGTGCTGCCAGCCGGGCGGGTGGCCAGCACCGCCATCCTGGTCCGGGCCGCCGCCCGCGGGGAGATCCCGCCGGAAGCCGGCGAGCGGGAGCTGTTCCACGATCTCGCGCCCGCGCTCACCATGTCCCGTCTCGTCGCGCACGGCCTACCCGCCGATGACGCGTTCCTCACCCAGGTCGTCGACCAGGTGCTGATCCCGGTACTCCGCTATCAGCACGACCGTCCGTTCCCGGCCTGATTTCACCGACATTCGCAACACGGAAGGCTTCACCATGCCCGGAACCACCTCGACCGCGCCCGGCGCGCCCCACGCCGGGGCGTCGACAGGCGCCCCGCACCCGCGGCGCTGGATCGCGCTGGCGGTCATCGCGGTCTCACAGCTGATGGTCGTCCTGGACGCCACCATCGTGAACATCGCACTGCCGCAGGCCCAGGCCGACCTGGGGATCACCGACGCGAACCGGCAGTGGGTGATCACCGCCTACACGCTGGCCTTCGGCGGCCTGCTGCTGCTCGGCGGTCGCATCGCCGACTACTGGGGGCGCAAGCGCACCTTCCTGGTCGGCATGACCGGTTTCGCGCTCGCCTCCGCGCTGGGTGGTCTGGCCACCACCGGTGGGATGCTCTTCGCCGCCCGCGCGTTGCAGGGCGCCTTCGGCGCGCTGCTCGCCCCGGCCGCGCTGGCGCTGCTCACCGTTCTCTTCACCGAGGCCACCGAGCGGGCCAAGGCCTTCGCGGTGTACGGCGCGATCGCCGGTGGCGGGTCGGCCGTCGGCCTGCTGCTCGGCGGGGTGCTCACCGAGTACGCCGACTGGCGCTGGTGCCTGCTGGTCAACATCCCGGTCGCCGCCATCGCCATCGCCTTCGCGCTGCCGCTGGTGCCGGAGAGCCGGGCGCACGGCAACACCCGCTACGACGTACCGGGCGCGATCGTGGTCACCGCCGGCCTGGTCTCCCTGGTCTACGGCTTCACCAAGGCCGCCGAGGACGGCTGGGACGCCACCGCGACGCTCGGTTTCATCGCCGCGGGCGTGGTGCTGCTCGCCGCCTTCGTGGTGATCGAACTGCGCTCCAGCCACCCGCTGCTGCCGCTGCGCATCCTCCTGGACCGCAACCGGGGCGGGGCGTTCCTCACCTCGACGCTGATCGGCGCCGGCCTGTTCGGGGCGTTCCTCTTCCTGACCTTCTACTTCCAGGTGGTGCTGGAGTACAAGCCCCTGGAAGCGGGTCTCGCGTCCCTGCCGGTCACCGCCGGTGTGCTGATCGCCGCCGGTGGCGCCAGCCAGCTGATGCCCCGGTTGGGTGCCAAGCCGCTGATGGTCGCCGGCGCGGCGCTCGCCGCGGTGGGCATGCTGGTGCTGACCCAGATCGACGTGGACACCCCGTTCCTCACCCACCTGCTGCCCGCGCAGGTCATTCTCGGCCTGGGGCTGGGCTTCACCTTCGTTCCGCTGTCCAGCCTCGCCCTGGTGGGGGTGCCGGAGCACGACGCCGGCGCGGCCAGCGCGACGCTCAACGCCACCCAGCAGATCGGTGGCTCGCTCGGCACCGCCCTGCTGAACACCTTCTACACCAGCGCGGTCGCCGCCTATCTGGTCGGCCGGGCACCGAACCCGGTCAACCAGGTGGAGGCCCTGGTGCACGGGTACCGGGTGGCCTTCGGCTGGGGCGCGGCGTTGATCGTGCTCGCCGGACTGGCCACCCTGGTCCTGGTGAAGGTCCGCAAGGAGGACATCCCGACCGGCACCACCGTGCACATGGGCTGAGCTGACCGACGTGGCCGCCGGCCGGAGCGCCCCGACCTGGGGTGGACCGGCCGGCGGCCAGGTCCGGTAACGTCCCGACCATCGTCGAAATCCCGTTTGAGGAGATCCATGTCGACCCCTGCTGACCAGCTCATCACCGCTCTGCGCGCGGGCCACGAGGAGCTCGCCGCGCTCGTCCGGGACCTCAAGGAGGACGACCTGCTGCGCCCGTCGGGGGCCAGCGAGTGGCAGGTGTCCCAGGTGCTGAGTCACCTGGGCAGCGGCGCCGAGATCAACCTGGCGACGCTGGACGCCGCCCGCACCGGCGCGCCCGGCCCGGACGGTGACTTCAACCGTGGCGTCTGGGCACGCTGGGACGCGATGTCCCCGGCTGAGCACGCCGCCGGCTTCCTCGACACCAACGAACGGCTGGTCGAGGCGTACGAGGCACTGGACGCCGAGACGCGGTCCTCGATGCGGGTCGACCTCGGTTTCCTGCCGGAGCCGGTCGACGTGGCCACCGCGGCCCGCTTCCGGCTCAGCGAGTTCGCCCTGCACCAGTGGGACACCGAGGTGGCGTTCAACCCCTTCGCGGCGGTGACGCCGGGAGCGGTGCCGCTGCTGCTCGACCAGGTCAGCGGCATGCTGGCCTGGACCAGCCGACCGCAGGAGCTGACCGGGCCCGAGGTCACCGTGCTGGTCCGGTTGCACGCACCCGAGCGGACGTTCGGGCTGCGGTTGGGCGAGAAGGTCGACGTCGTCGACGCGCCGGAGCGCCCCGACGGGGAGCTGGTGGCCCCGGCCGAGGCGTGGCTGCGGCTGGCCACCGGACGGCTGGGAACCCAGTACACCCCCGCCGGGGTGCAGGCGACCGGCGCGGTGACCCTCGACGACCTGCGCAGGGTCTTCGTCGGCTTCTGAGCCGCTGCCGCGCGGGCCGGTGAACCCGACCCGCGCGGCGCTCAGCCCTTCACGCAGACCACCTGCTTGAGGTGCGCGACCACCTCGACCAGGTCCTCCTGCTGGGCCATCACCTCGGTGATGTCCTTGTACGCGCCGGGGATCTCGTCGACCACCCCGGCGTCCTTGCGGCACTCCACCCCGGCGGTCTGCGCGGCCAGGTCCTCGGTGCTGAACGTCCGCTTGGCCTGCGCCCGGGACATCCGACGGCCCGCCCCGTGCGACGCCGAGCAGTACGCGTCCGGGTTTCCCCGCCCCCGCACGATGTACGACCCGGTGCCCATCGACCCGGGGATGATGCCCAGGTCACCCCGGCCGGCCCGGATCGCGCCCTTGCGGGTCACCAGCACGTCCACCCCGTCGTAGCTCTCCTCGGAAACGTAGTTGTGGTGGCAGCTGATCGGCTCGTCGTAGCCGACCTGCGGGAAGTGCTCGCGCACCACGCCGCAGAGCAGGGCCAGCATGACCGCCCGGTTGCGCCGCGCGTACTCCTGCGCCCAGAACAGGTCCCGCCGGTACGCGTCCATCTCCGGCGTCCCGGCGAGGAACACGGCCAGGTCCCGGTCCGGAAGGTCGGCGTTGTGCGGCAGCCCTCGGGCCACCCCGATGTGCCGCTCGGCCAGTTCCTTGCCGATGTTGCGGGAGCCGGAGTGCAGCATCAGCCAGACCCGCCCCTCGTCGGCGCCGCCCTGCTCCAGGCACACCTCGATGAAGTGGTTGCCGCCGCCGAGGGTGCCGATCTGCCGCTGCGCCCGCGTCTCCAGCTGCGCCACCCGCCGGTCCAGGCCGGCGAACCGACGCCAGAAGTCGTCCCAGCCGGCCTGCTCCAGGCCCCGGATCCGCCGCGTGTCGACCGAGTCCGTGCGCTGGGCGAAGCCGACCGGGATGGTGGCCTCGATCGCGGAGCGCAGCCCGGCCAGGTCGTCCGGCAGGTCGGCGGCGGTCAGCGAGGTGCGCACCGCCGACATCCCGCAGCCGATGTCGACGCCGACCGCGGCCGGTGAGACGGCCTGCCGCATCGCGATCACCGACCCGACCGTGGCGCCCTTGCCGAAGTGCACGTCGGGCATGACGGCGACACCCTGCACCCAGGGCAGCGCGCCGATGTTGCGCAGCTGCTTGGCCGCCTGCGGCTCGATGGCGTACGGGTCGGTCCAGACCCGGACCGGCGCCCGGGTGCCGGCGAGCGGGGTGAATCCCATCGTGAACTCCTTCTGTCGTGCGGGGGGGTGACCGATAATGATCAAGCGCCGGCCGATGGCACGGCGGTACGGGAAACGAGAAGGCCGCCCGATCCCGGTGGGGATGGGCGGCCGGCGGACGCGCTGCGCGTCGGCGTCAGTCGCGCCACCCCGGCCCGGTGCCCCGCAAGGGTTTGTCGGCAGTGGTCGTGGATGCGGTGAGCAGATAACCGCCGGCAGGAAGCAGACACCGGGCGGCACCGTTGCGGACACGTTGTGGCACGGCGTACTCCCCTCGGGCTCGCTCTCGACCTTGCGCTGATGACAGTAGGAGCGCGGCGGCGCGTCCGCAATGGATATCGCCGCCGCCCGCGTCTCCGGCTCCGGCACCGTCCTCAAGGGGTGGCGGTGACGGAGCCGAAGAACCGACGACCGCCGGGTTACGACACGGACACCAGCCGGAAGGACTGCGCGGCGGTGCCGTTGCAGGTGTACTGGATGAGCTGGACGCTGTCCGCGGTGGACGCTCCCGGCACGTCGAGGCACTTACCACTGTTGCGGTTGACCAGGCGGTAGTAGCCACCACCCTCGGACTCGGCCCGCCACTGCTGGTTGTTGCCGCCGCTGTAGGACCAGAGCTGGATGCGCGCCGAATCGGCGGTCGACCGGTCGGTCACGTCGAGCACCTGGGCGCTGTTGTTGCGGTTGTTGACCCGCAGGTACCCGCCGCTGGTGGGCACGAACTGGTACTGCTGCGCGGCGCTGCTGTTGCACGCGTACTGCTGGATGACGGTGCCGTTCGCGCTCGCCGCGGCCCGCGCGTCGACGCACTTGCCGCTGCCCCGGTTGACCACGGTGTGCCAGGCGGTCGGCGAGATCGTGCCGTCGGACGGCGGGGGCGTGGTCGGGGGGACGGTGCCGACTCCGGCGAGCCAGTGCAGCCCGTCGATCAGCAGCTTGTTCTGCTGCGCGCTGTCGAAGGTCGACGACAGCCCGGTGTTGGTGCTGTAGTTCATCGCGTTGTGGCCGAAGTTGGCGTAGAGCATCTTGTACTGCCGGTTGCTCCAGACCAGCGGGTAGTACCCGCCGTACCAGGACTGGTTGGGGTCCGTGCCGACCGGGAAGCTGGACGGGTCGACCGAGGCGAGGATGTCGATGTTGGGGTTCTGCCGCAGGTCGTTGCTCCAGGAGTACCACTCGCTGATCGACGATTGGAAGGTCGCCGGGAGGTTGCGGGTGGCGGCGTGGGTGCGGTTGTCGGCGCGCATCGTGACCCGGGTGGGTCCCCAGGTGTTCGTCTGGAACGAGCCGGTGCCGAGGAAGGTGTTGTAGTACCAGCTCCAGCTCGACGGGTTGTCGGTCCACGCGCTGACGTGGAAGCCCAGCCACGCCCCGCCGTTCTGCATGTACTGCTGGAACGCGGCCCGCTGCCCGCTGGGCGGCGCGTCGTCCAGGAACATGACGACCTTGTACTGGGCCAGGTTGGCGGTGTTCAGCAGGCCCCAGTTGTTGGTGGCCTCCCAGGAGAAGCCGTACTGGGCGGCGGCCTGCGGGAACCAGGCTCGGGCGTCCTTGACGAAGTCGATGTGCGCGGCGTCCCAGGTGCCGTTGTAGAAGGCCAGGACCTTGAACGTCGGCGCGGCCTGGGCGCTGCGCGAGGCGGTGACCGCGACACCGGCGGTCGCCGCGACGATCAGGGCGACGAACAACGACAGGATTCTTCGGGTACGGGAGGAGAGTTCTGCGATCACCTGATCGTCCCTTCGCTGGGGACGCGCATCGCCGCGTCGACGTCTATCTGTTCACATTGTTAACAGATAGACGAAAGATTATTCCTCTCACCTGACCGCGTCAATCGCCGATCAGACGCCGACGGTGCCGTCGACGCCCTCCCGAAGGAGGTCAGCGTGGCCGTTGTGCCGCGCGTACTCGTGGATCAGGTGCAGCATCACCAAGCGCAGCGACACGGTCTCGTCCCAGCGGGCGTTGTAGCCGGTCACGTCCAGCGACGGTGCCGCGCGCTCGATCCGGCGGGCGTGCGCGACCTCACGCTCCCAGGCGGCGAACGCCTCGGCCCGGGTGGCCGAGCTGGCGTCGTACGCCTGCTGGTAGTCGCCGGTCTCCGACCACACCAACCCCACGTCCTCGCCGTCGATGACCCGGCGGAACCAGGCGCGTTCCACCTCCGCCATGTGCCGCACCAGGCCGAGCAGGGAGAGCGTGGAGGGCGGCATGGACTGCCGGCGCAGCTCCTCGTCGGAGAGACCCTCGCACTTGAGGGCCAGCGTGGCGCGGTGGAAGTCGAGGAACGCGCGCAGCGTCTCCCGCTCGTCGCCGGTAACCGGGGGGCCGATCCGTTCGGTGGTCATTGACAAGATCATGCCGGACGGCGGCTGCGGGGTCGGGCCGCGGGTCAGCCGACCGAGGAGCGGGCGACCGGGGCGGCGAAGAACGTGTCCGGGTACGGCTCGTCGCGCAGGCTGTAGTGCCACCACTCGCGGTCGTAGTTGACGAACCCGGCGTCGGTCATCAGCCGCTGCAACAGCCGACGGTTGTCCCGCGCCGTTCCGGTGATGCGGGGGTCGGCCGTGTGCGCCCGCGGGTCGAAACAGTCGAAGCCCGTACCCATGTCGATGCTGTTGTCGGCGAAGCGCTGCGCGCGCGGCGCGGTGCAGGCGACCAGCGGCTGCCCGACCCGGTACGGCGGTTGGCTGGCGGCGGGCTCGTCAACCAGGGTCAGGTCCAGGGTGCTGCCGCGACTGTGCGCGGTGGGCGCCCCGATGTAGCCGTCGGCGAAGAGCCGGCTCTTGGCCAGGTCCGGGTAGAACTCGGCCTTCGTCTGCTGCTCATCGGGGCGCTTCGACCAGGCGACGAAGTCGTCCACAGCCGGTTGCGGGCGGTAACAGTCGTACACCTTGAGACTGTGCCCACCGGCCAGCGCGGCGTCCTGCACGCGGCGCAACGCCTCGGCCGCCCGCCGGGTGAGCAGACACAGCGGCTCCCGGTAGCCGGCGATCGGCCGGCCGACGAAGTTGTGCGCCGTCGCGTAGCGGATGTCGGCGTGGATGCGCGGGTCGACGTCGGTCAGCACCACGAACCCCGGCAGCGGGGCCGGGATGGAGGTGGAGGGGGTCGGCGTGGGTGTGGGGCTCGCCGACGTCGGCTGCGGCGCGGCGGACGTGGGGCGGGGCTCCGGCCGCGAGCAGCCGCCGAGCAGCGCGACGAGCGCGAGCACGACGGCCAGGCGGTAGCGCACGAGTCCTGTCTATCAGCCCAACCAGGGACGGTATGCCAGGATCCACGCGGTTTGCGGAAAGTCGGCCCGTCCCTGGCCACGAGACACCGCAAATCCCCGAAAGCCGAACCGATCTGAGGCTATTTGTCGAGGCAATCAACAAAAGTGGCCGAAAAAGATCCGAAAGTTTTCCGCAACTCGGGCCAAGCTTCGGTCGATCCGGCATGTCGTCAACCCCCATCGGTGAGGCAAGATGACGCGAGGAACGGTGCACGCCGTTCCGGGACACACGGGGGCGACGACCTGCGGTCGTTCCTCCGGCTCGGTGAAGGAGACGCGGGTGGGCGCGGACGACGGACGCAGAGTGACCATCACCGCGATCGCACGGGAGGCCGGGGTCTCGGTGCCGACCGTGTCACGGGTGCTCAACGGACGCTCCGATGTGGCGCCGGACACCCGGGAGCGGGTCGAGGAACTGCTGCGCCACCACGGCTACCGGCGTCGCACCAGCCGCAGTGTTCGCCGGGCCGGCCTCGTCGACCTGGTCTTCAACGACCTGGACAGCCCCTGGGCCGTGGAAATCATCCGGGGTGTGGAGGATGTCGGGCACGGCGCGGGTGTCGGCACGGTGGTCTCCGCGATCCACCGGCAGCCCACCGCGGCGCGGCAGTGGTTGCAGAACCTGCGCACCCGCGCCACCGACGGCGTCATCTTCGTGACCTCGCACCTGAGCCCACCGCTGCACGCCCAACTGCGACGCCTCAACGTGCCGGTGGTGGTCGTCGACCCGGCCGGGGTGCCGGCCATGGACGTGCCGACGATCGGCGCGACCAACTGGGCCGGCGGGCTCGCCGCGACCGAACACCTGCTCGCCATCGGGCACCGGCGCATCGGTTTCGTGGCCGGGCCGACACACCTGCTGTGCAGCCGCGCGCGACTCGACGGTTACCGGGCCGGGCTGGAGGCCGCCGGGGTGCCGGTGGACGACGCGCTGATCTACCCGGGCGACTTCTACCACGCCTCCGGCTTCGCCGGCGGGACGGCGCTGCTCGACCTCGCCGACCCGCCGACCGGCATCTTCGCCGCCAGCGACCAGATGGCCTTCGGCGTCTACGAGGCCATCCGCCGTCGCGGGCTGCGCGTCCCGGACGACGTGAGCGTGGTGGGCTTCGACGACCTGCCGGAAGCCCGCTGGGCCTCCCCACCGCTGACCACCGTGCGCCAACCGTTGGTCGAGATGGGACGGTTGGCGGCCCGCACCGTGCTCCGCCTCGCCCAGGGCGAGGGCATCGACTCACCCCGGGTGGAGCTGGCCACCGAACTGGTCGTTCGCGACAGCACCGCCGCCCCGCCAACCGGGTCGCCCACCCCGGCGTGACGGCCGGAACTGCGCCGGAAACCGGTTGAACCCGTTCCGGTCCGTTCCCGGAAATTCCGGGCTCGGCCCGTACCCGCCGGTCGGCGCGGTGGGCGACCGTCGGTCACCCACCGCGCCGGACGGTCAGTGGTGGTGGTGCCAGCGGGTGGCCTTGCGGATGGTCACCGGCAGGGCGGGAGCGCCGTCGACCGGTGCCGGGTCGTCGGCGGTCGGCGCCACTCCCCCGGCGGCGATCCGGTCCAGCGTGGCCAGCCCGGCCGCGTCGACCTCGCCGAAGATCGTGTAGTTCGGGCGCAGCGCCGAGTCGGCGTAGACCAGGAAGAACTGGCTGCCGTTGGTGTCCGGCCCGGCGTTCGCCATCGCGAGGACGCCCCGGGCGTACACCCGACGCTCCCCGGTCGGGTCGGTGGGCGCGGGCGGCAGGTCGGTCGGCAACTCGTCGCGGTACCGGTAGCCCGGGCCGCCCTCACCGGTCCCGGACGGGTCACCGCACTGCAACACACTCAGCGTGGGGTACGCGGTGAGCCGGTGGCATCCGGTGCGGTCGTAGAAACGCTTGCCGACCAGGTGCAGGAAGCTCTGCACCGTACACGGAGCGGCGGCCCGGTCCAGGGTCAACCCGATCGGCCCGTGGTTGGTCGCCAGGGTCACCCGGACACTGCCCCGGGCCGGGGTGCGCCGCGGGTCGGGCGGCAACGGCACCGGCCGGGCCGCGGGCTCCTCCGGGGTCTCGGTGTACGCACACGGGCCGTGGGTGGTGCGCGGCGGCCGGTTGGCGGTGTCGACGGCGGCGGGCGGCGCGGTGGACACCCGCACCGCGTCGGCCGACGGGCCCGGCGCGGCGAGCGCGGTGCCGGACGCGCCGACGACCAGCGCCCCGGCGAGCACGGTCACCCCCGCGAGGCGGGTCAGGGCTCGCGCCGGCCGGCGGGGTGCCGCCGTCGTGGGGCGCGGTTCGAGTTCACTCGACACAGGGATCCTCCTGGACTGGTGGTGCCAGAAAGACCGGAGTCTATGGAGGCCAGCGCCCGATGTCGATCCGTCAGGCCATCCGACGGCGACGCCGCCACAGCAGACCGCCCGACAACGCCACCACCGTCGCAGCGCTCACCGCGATCACCGACCAGAGCCACCCCGAGCCGGTACGCGCCGGCCCGCTCGCCGCCGCCGGCCGGGGCGCGCCGGGCGCCGCCAGCGCGGACGGGGCCGCCGACGGGGTGGCGGTCAGCTCGCCGGGTTCGACCAGCCGGCCCACGGCGGCGTCCCGGGGCACGGTGAAGCCCCAGTCCAGGAGGGCCGCGCCCTGCTCCCAGCCGCGCACCGGTGCCGATTCGGCGCCCAGCAGGGTGACCACCAGCCGCCGCCCACCGCGTTCCGCCGCCCCCACGTAGGTGTGCCGGGCCAGGTCCGTGTACCCGGTCTTGCCGCCGAGCGCACCCGGGTACCGGTAGATGAGCTGGTTCTCGTTCTGGATCTGGAAGCCCTTGGTGCGTTGCGCCGGCTGGACCGGAATCGACGCCTGCCTGGTCAACGCGTACCGGCGGAAGGTCGGCTGGGCGAAGCAGGCCCGGGCGATCAGCGCCAGGTCGTACGCGCTGGTGAACTGCCCCTTGCCATCCAGCCCGGACGGGGTGACCGCGTGCGTCTGGAGCGCGCCGAGGTGGTGGGCCTGCTCGTTCATGGCCCGTACGCCGGCGGCGCTGTCCGTCCCGCTGCCGAGTCGGGCCAGCGCGTTCGCGGCCTCGTTGCCGGAGTTGAGCAGCAACCCGAGCCAGATGGTCTCGATGGTGTACCGGCCGCCCGCGACCAGGCCGACAGCGGAGGAGCCAGGCTCGATGTTCATGTCCGCGTCCGTGACGGTGACCGTCTGCGTCGGGTCAAGCTTGGGCAGCATCGTCGCCGCCAGCAGGAGTTTCTGCACGCTGGCCGGGGTGCCGTACTCGTGCGGGCCACAGCCACCCAGCACCTGGCCGCTGTCCAGGTCGGCGACCAGCCACGAGGTGGCGGTGACCTTCGGCGGCGCGGCGACGCCGGCCGGCACGACCAGACCGGCCGTGTCCAACGCGGCACCGCCGACCACCCGCTGTTCAGGGACGGCGGGCGGAGGCGACGGCCGGGGCGGGCGGGACGCCGACGACGGCACCCGGGGGCAGCGCACCGTCGGCGCGCCGGACGCCCCCGCCGCACCCACCGGCACGGGAGCGAGCAGGACGGCGGACGTCGTGGCCGCCAGCAGCGCAGCTCTCATGAGCCCGACCCTAGTCACGACGATCGGCCGGCGGGACGGGATGGCGGTCAATCCGCGTCGCCGCGACCCCGCAGGTAGTCGTGCACGACCCGGGCGGCGGTCAGGTGACGCGGCGCAGCCAGCGCCGCTGCCACGGGGTCTCCACCGCCTTCGGGTGGTATCCGGCCCGAACCCACGGCACGGCCCGCTCGACCGGCAGGCCGTCGAGGATCGCCAGGGCGGCCAGGGCCGTGCCGGTGCGGCCCATTCCACCCCGACAGGCCACCTCGACGCGTTCACCGTCGTGCGCCCGCCGCAGCGCCTCCCGCAGTACGTCGAGGGCTTCAGCACGGTCGAGCGGTACCCAAAAATCAGGCCACCGGATCCGCCGGTGCGGCCACGCCGGTTCCGGACCAGGGGCCAGCAGCACGGCGAAGTCGGCGGGCGAGGTCGCGGCGGCGATGCGGCGTCCTCGCACCGTCACCCCACTCGGGAGTACGAGTACGCCCGACTGCTCCGACCACGGCTGCGCGTCAGTCACCGGGACATTGTGCCTGGACCGGCGACAGCGCCGCCCCCGGCCTTGTGAGCCGAGGGCGGCGCTGGTGTCGGTGTGCAGGTCGCCTCTCGGCGAGTGGCACGACGCGGCTCCAGCCGAACGGTATTCCGCGAGGGCGATATTAGGTGAGGCCCGGGGACACTGAGTCACACCGACACCCTCCACAACCAGCCGAACCCCCACCTTGTTCCCCGCTCTGCCGCGCCCCGCGGAAACGGAAAAGCCGCTCGCCGGCACCCCGGGTAGCGGGGGTGCCGGCGAGCGGCCGGTGTCGTGCGGTCTTGCCGTGGGGTGGTGCTGTGGTGTTGTGGGTCAGCTGTTCCAGTACTGGGCAACCAGGTCAGCAGCCTGCTGCTCCCACTGGGCGTAGGCGTCCGGGTAAGCCGACACCTGCACGGTCTGCGCGGCCTGGGTCAGGGGCATGTCCTGCCACCCGTCGACCTGCTTGAGGCCCTTGAGGAACGCCGTCGTCGAGTACTCAGGGTTGGTGATCTGCTCCGGGGTACCCCAACCACTGGACGGGCGCTGCTGGAACAGGCCCAGCGAGTCGTGGTCGTTCATGTCACCCAGGTGACCCAGGTTTTCCAGCTTGGACTCCTGCAGGCTCGTCGCGATGGAGATGACCGCGGCGCGCTCGGGCATACCGGCCTTCTTCGTGGCGGCGATGATCGCCTTGACGTTGGCGGTCTGCTCGTCGTTCAGGGTGATGTGCGACTGGTCGCCCTGCGGCTTCGGCGCCGACTGCACGGCCATAGCGACCGGCTTGGCGTCCACGGTCGGGGTGGCGGCGTGGGCGGCGATCGGGCCGGCGAAGACACCACCGGCGAACGCGAGACCAGCAACAGACAGCACGCTCTTACGAATGATCGTGTTCATGAGGGGTAGCTCCTTCGGGGGTAGGAACACCCGAACCACCAAGGGGGGCGGCGGCAGGGGTGTGAGCACCTCGTCCGGCGCTGCACAAACAAGGGGAAAGTCTTGGGGGATGAACACCCCACGGGGTGTCAGGGGTCGGCGGCCTCACGGGCGGGGGGGCTCGTGGCGCCGGGTCCCTGTGTAACGACCAGCCGGCGGGGGTCATTCCCGGGGGCGACTCACCTGCCAGGCACCCTCGTCGAGGTGGTGCGGTCGGTCGTGGGGACTGCAACGACCGGGCGGCCGGGGTCATTCCCGGGGTTGGCCCACCTGCCAGGCACCCACGTCGAGGCGGTGCGGTCGGTCGTGGGGACTGCAACGACCGGGCCGAGGCTGGCATTCCAACCAGCCGGGACCGGCGTCCCGCACCCGTGCGGGGCGGGCGGTGGTGCTGCGAGTGTCAGGGTGTGTAACGACCCGGGCCAGCCACGATTCCGGCCCACGGGTGCACCCGACCACACCCCACAAACACCCGCCACCGGACAAACCACCCACACCACGTCAGGCCGACGGCGTCACATCGGCCCTCACCCGGGTGATCCACTCGGGTTCATGAAAACCGGGGAATCCGGGACGCCGGGACACCCCGACTTCATGAAACCCGAGTCGACCAGCCTTCAACGAGCGGTGTGCGCGGGCTTCTCCACCGCGCTCTTCGATACGGGCAGCCGTTGCCCGGTGGCGAGGCTCGTATGCTCCTGGGCCCTATTGTGCGGTACGTCCCGTTCGCCATGGAGTGAGCAGCCCGAGCGAGAGCGGCCGGCGCCTCGACGGGTGCAGAGCAAAGGGGAAAAGGAAGGCAGAGGGGCCGCCTAGCGCTCGTCCGAGGCCCACGAACCGCTGCGGTAGAGGGTGCCGCGACCGCCCGGGTCAGGCACCCCGTTGAGCGCGCTCTGCTCGGGTTCGGTCGGCTCGGGATTCCGCGCCGCACGACGGGCGCGCAGCACCCGGGACCCGACGAACCAGGCGGCCGCCGCCACGCACACCACGATCACCATCTTCTGGAGGGTGCCGACGTAGCCCTCGACGAGGTGCCAGTTGTCGCCCAGCAGGTAGCCGGCGAGCACGAAGGTGGTGTTCCAGATCAGGCTGCCCAGCGTGGTGTAGAGCAGGAACGTCGTCACCGGCATCCGCTCCACCCCGGCCGGGATGGAGATCAGGCTTCGGAAGATCGGGATCATCCGGCCGAAGAAGACCGCCTTCACACCGTGCCGCAGGAACCACGCCTCGGTCTTGTCCACGTCGCTGAGCTTCACCAGTGGGAGCCGGGCCACGATGGCGCGCATCCGGTCGCGCCCCAGCGCCGCGCCGATCAGGTAGAGCGCGAGCGCGCCCAGCACCGAGCCTAGCGTGGTCCAGAAGATCGCACCGACCAGGCTCATCCGTCCCTGCGCCGCGACGAACCCGGCCAGCGGCAGGATCACCTCGCTGGGGATCGGCGGGAAGAGGTTCTCCAACGCCACCGCCAGGCCGGCACCCGGCCCGCCGAGGCGTTCCACCAGGTCAGTGACGTACCCGACGATCCCATCCTGGGGTGGTTCCGCTGCGGCGGTGGGGGTTCCGGTGGCGAACACGGCGTGGGACGTTCGAATCATGCGCCCACGTTACGAAGTCATCCTGAGAGTCGACCATGAGGCGGACCGCCCGACCGCGCGGGCCGACCGCACCGGCGGGGGTGTGGAAAACCGCACCCCGCTGCGGCTCGCCGCGGTGCAGCCGCTGTGCGTACCCCTGGATGTCGCGGCGAACGCGCGGGCGCACGCCGCCGCGGTCCGCGCGGCGCGCGCCCGGCTGGTGGTCTTTCCGGAGCTGTCGCTGACCGGGTACGAGTTGGACGCGCCGGTCGTGTCGGTCGACGACCCGCGGTTGACGCCGCTGGTCGAGGCGTGCGCCGAGACGAACACGTTGGCCCTGGCCGGGGCGCCGGTCGCGGGCGACCACATCGCGGTGCTGGCGGTGACCGGAGGTGGTGCGACGGTGGCGTACCGCAAGATGTGGCTGGGGGACGCGGAGGCCCGCCGGTTCCGGCCCGGCGACGCGCCGGTCGTGCTCGATGTGGACGGTTGGCGGGTGGGGCTGGCGATCTGCAAGGACACCGGCTTGGCCGCGCACGCGGCGCGGACCGCCGGGCTCGGGGTCGACGTGTACGCGGCGGGCGTCCTGGAGTCCGCTCACGACGCCGCCGTGACGGACCAGCGGGCGCACCGGATCGCCACCGCGCACCGGGTCTGGGTGGCGGTGGCGAGCTTCGCCGGGTCGACCGGCGGTGGCTACCGGGAGGCCGCGGGGCGGTCGGGAATCTGGACGCCGGACGGCGAGGTCTACGCCCGCGCGGGCACCGAGCCGGGCGAGTCGGTCAGCGCCAGCATCCGGTGAGCGTTGTCGTCGTACGCGTCCGGCAGGTCCTTTGGGTGAGGGTGGTGTTTGCGCACCGGCGTTGATCTTTGGAATGCTTCGGGCATGACGTCCTTCCCGGGAACCTTCGCCGACGATGTCGTCGCCCAGCCGACCCAACAGCAGTTCGAGACGTTCATCGACGAGCACCGCAGAGCACTCGACGGCTACCTGGACGGGCTGACCGAGGAGCAGGCGCGCCGGTCGTTGGTGCCGTCCCGAACCACGCTGCTGGGTCTGGTGAAGCACGCCGCGTTCGTCGAGAAGGTCTGGTTCGACGAGGCCGTCACGTGTCGGCCCCGCTCGGAGATCGGCATCCCCGCCACGCCGGACGAGTCGTTCATCCTCGACGACGACGACACGATCGCCAGTGTCCAGCGCGCACACCAGGAAGCCTGCGAAGCCTCCCGCCGCACCACGTCCACCCTGGGCCTCGACGACGTGCTTCGCGGCCACCGGCGCGGCCCCGTGTCGCTGCGCTGGGTCTACCTGCACGTGCTGCGCGAGCTTGCCCAGCACTGCGGGCACGCGGAGATCCTGCGCGAGCAGATCCTGGCTGCCGAGTAGCATCGCGCCGACCGACCTCGTCGCACGCGGCATGGGTCGGGTCAGCCTCTGGCCCGCCCACCCATGTCGGCGAAGCGACGCAGCGTCCAGCGGGCCGGCGGCCAACCGCCGGGGTCGTGGTCGGTGGTCCATTCGGTGATCGAGGCCGGCGGCACGTCCAGGTCGAACGACCGGAAGACCGGCTGCGCGGCGAGCGCGTGGAACGCGCCCTCGACGGTCTCGCTGTGCCCGACAATGACCACTGTGGAGCCTCGATGCCGGTGGGCGATCTCCATGACCGCGCGGCTGACCCGGACCACCAGCTCGGCCCAGCTCTCGTTGCCCTCCTCGAACGGTCGGAACACGCCACCGCCCGGCACCGCGTGTTCGGTACGGAACCGGGCGGTCGGCAGGCCGTCGGCGTACGGGGGTGTGTGCCAGGTGCAGAGACCACAGTCGGCCACCGGCCGGACGCCGAACGCCGCGCCGATCGGTTGCGCGGTCTCGACCGCCCGGCGCAGCACGGACGAGTAGACCGCCACCGGCCCGTCGGCGGCGACCTCGACGGTGAGCCGGTTCGCCAGCTCGTGTGCCTGCTCCTGGCCGAGGGCGGTGAGGCCCCGACAGCCACGTGGCCCTCCGACGATTCCTTCGATCTGGTGGACCGACTCGCCGTGTCGTACGAAGATCAGACGTGTCCGCATCGGGACATCATGCCAGCGGTATCGACGCAGGTATCAGTCGTCCGTACGGCCGGTGGAGAAGGTGCCGGCCTGCGTCAGCAGAGCGTCCAGTTTCGCGCCCGTCTGCGCTGGTAGGCGGTCGCGCCGCACCAGCTCGGCGATGTGGTCGCGCAGGTCGGCGACGCGCTTGGCGCGGTCGCGGGTGCGGCGGTTGAGGTCGGCGAGCTCGTCGCGCAGATCTTCGGCGGTCTTCCGGTCGACGTCGCCCCGGGCGACCGCGGCGGCGAGGACGGCGGTGAATTCGCTGGTCACCTCCCGGAGGCTGACCGGTATCTGCTGCCCGACGGTCGGGGGCGCGGTGCTGGCGGCGGAGGACGGCGAGGGTGGCGCGGCCGGCGTCGGCGAGTGCGTGGTGGGGGTCGGGGCGGAGGTGGCGGGCGCGTCGGCGATCTCGGCCCGATCGGGGGTGCCCCGCTTGCCCAACGGGCCCTCCGCGAGCAGTGCGCCGACGCCGATCAGCACGGCGAGAACGGCCGCGACGAACACGGCGAGGGACCGACGCGATCGGCGTGGGGCCGGCGCGGCGGCGGCCGGGGCGGGACGCGCCACCACCGACCGGTCGATCAGGGTGGGCGGGTGGGCGACGGGCCGGATGCGCAGCAGCTCGGTGGGCGGCTCGACCGGTTGACCGGCACCGAAGCGGCGGGCCAGCTGCGCGGCGCTCGGCCGCTCGGCCGGGTTGGTGGCCAGGCAGGCGACGGTCAGCTCGGCGATGTCGGCGGGCAGGCCGGGCACCCGCAGGGGCGACGCCGGGGTGCCCCGCCGGTGCACCTCCAGGGCGTCCTCCCAGCTCTGCACGGGCAGTGGCGCCCGCCCGGTGAGGGTGCGGTAGAGCAGTACGCCGAGGGCGTACACGTCGCTCGCCGGGTCGGGCGGCCCGGCGGTGAGCCGTTCCGGGGCGAAGTAGGCGGGGGTGCCCATCACCGGTTCACCGGACTGGCTGTCGACGCCCCCGAGCGCGGCGATGCCGAAGTCGAGCACCTTGGCGCCGGTGTCGGTGAGCATGACGTTGCCGGGCTTGACGTCGCGGTGCACGACGCCGATGCGGTGCGCGGCGGCCAGCGCGGCGGCGATCTGCCCGGCCACCCGGACCGCCTCCGGCCAGGGCATCGGCCCGCCCCGCAGCCGGTCGGCCAGGTTGTGACCGTCGACGAACTCCATCACCAGGTACGGGACGACGACGCCGCCGGCCAGGGTCGCCTCGGCGTAGTCGTACACCTGGGTGACGTGGGGGTGGGTCAGCCGGGCGGCCGCGCGGGCCTCGCGTTGGATGGTGGCCCGCAGCTGTGGGTCGGTGGCGAACTGCCCGGCGAGGACCTTGATCGCGACCGGCCGCCCCAGCACCTCGTCGTCGCCTCGCCACACCTCGGACATGCCACCGAGACCGATCCGCTCGTGCAGTACGTAGCGGTCGTGGAGGCGGAGAGTGGGCATGAGCGGCGACATGGCTTCACCAGTTTGCCTGGCGACGCCGCCCTCGACCACTCTGCGTGCCCGGCCCCACACTGTTCGTCCCGTGCGTACCGGAATGGGGTTGGTGCGGTCAGGAGCAGCGCGGGGTGCCGGGCAGCGGTCGCGGCTGGATGCGGTCGGCGAGTCGGCGCAGGGCGAGGGCGGTGGCCTGCCGGGTCGGGGCGAGCCGGGCCCGGCGGGGGCGTTCGACCTGGACCGGAGCGTCCGGTCGGGCCGAGTAGGCGTGGCGGTTCATGGCGTCGAGTGCGGTGACGTATCCGCTGGGAAGTTCCATGGTCAACTCCTTGGGACAGGTCCGGTGGAGCTCCGGACGACGAGTGCGGTGGGCAGGAACACATGACCGGCCGCGGCGTCCGCGGGCGGGTCGAGCAGCAGTTCGGCGGCGATCCGGCCCTTCTCCTCGGCCGGTTGCCGGACGGTGGTGAGGCCGGCCGCGGCAGCCTCGGGAATGTCGTCGAAGCCGGTGACCGAGACGGTTGGGCGGTCCTGGGCCGGACGCGCGGCCAGGGCGTCCAGCACACCGAGGGCGAGGACGTCGGAGCCGGCCAGCACGGCGGTCGGCGGCGCGGGTTGGTCGAAGAGGTCGGCGACGGCGGCGGCGGCCGCCGGGCGGCTGTTGCCGGGGGCGTTGACCACTGTCAGCTCGGGCCAGCCGACGCCGACCTCGGCGAAAGCGTCGGCGAACCCGGTGAGCCGGCCCCGGGTGGTCGGGTGTGGGACCTGGTCGACCCCGGCCACTGTGAGCGGGCCGGCCGGCGCGTCGGGCAGCACCGAGTCGGCGAGCAGCGCCACCCGACGGTGCCCGAGCCCGGCGATGTGCGCGGCGGCACTGTGCGCGGCGGCCCGCTCGTCGATGCCGACGAACCGTTCGTCGGCGCCGGCGTCGTCGCGGGGGGCCGTGCTGACGAACGGCAGCCCGCGCTGGCGGATCACGTCCAACGCCCACTCCTCGTCGGCGACGCAGTAGACGCAGAACCCGTCGACCGCGGCGTTCTCCACCGCCCGTCGGGCGTCGGTAACCGCCGTCGGCAGCGGCACCAGCAGCATGCTCGTGCCGTGCTGCTCGGCCGCCGCGCCGACGCCGGCGAGGAAACGGACCGCGAACGGGTCGGTGAAGGCGTACGACAGTTGCGAGGTGAACAGCACCCCGATCGACCCGACGAAACCGCGGCGCAGCGAGCGTGCGGTGGGGTTGGGGCCGGGGTACCCCAGTTGGCGGGCGGCGTCCAGGATCCGCTCACGCAGGCTGGCGGAGAGCTGGTCGGGGCGGCTGTAGGCGTTGGACACGGTGCTGCGGGAGACGCCGACGGCGTCGGCCACGGCTTGCAGTGTTGGTTTCACCGGCACCTCTCTGTATCGATCCAGTCTGTATCGATACAGAGACTAACCCGACCAGTCGGCGTCGGTCAATACGTGAGCGGAGCGGGGGTCGGCGCGGTCGGGGTCAGGCCGGGTAGAGGTCGTCCAGCAGGCGGCCGAGGATCTCCGCCGTACGCTCCGGCGGTTCGGCCTCTACGCAGAGCCGCTCCATGGCCACCGCGTAGTAATCCAGGTCGTCGCGCTTGTCGAGGTAGATCGCGCTGGTGAGCTGTTCGATGTAGACGATGTCGGGCAGCTCCTGGTCGCCGAAGCGCAGGATGGTGAAGGCGCCCCCGGCGGCTGCGTGGCCACCGGCGGCGAACGGGATGACCTGGAGCCGGATGTGGGGCGACTTGGTCGCCTCGATGAGCGCGGTGAGCTGACCGCGCATGACCTCCGCACCACCGATGGGACGGCGTAACGCCGCCTCGTCGACCACGGCCCACAGCTGCGGCGGGCTCTCCCGCTGAAGCAGCTGCTGACGCTGCATCCGCAGCGCGACGCGTCGGTCGATCTCGCCCGGATCAGCCCCACCGTGCCCGAGCAGCACGACCGCCCGGGCGTACTCCCGGGTCTGGAGCAGGCCGGGCACGAACTGCACCTCATAGCTGCGGATCAGTGCGGCGGCCGCCTCCAGGCCCAGGTACGACTGGAACCACGACGGCAGCACGTCGCCGTAACGGTGCCACCAGCCGGGGCTGTTCGCGTCCCGGGCGAGCTTGAGCAGCGCGTCGCGCTCGTGCTCCTCGGTGACGCCGTAGAGGGTCAACAGGTCGGCGACGTCGCGCTCCTTGAAGCCGACCCGGCCCAGCTCCATCCGACTGATCTTGGATTCGGAGGAGCGGATCTCCCAGCCGGCGCCCTCCCGGGTCACCCCGCTGGACTCGCGAAGACGGCGCAGTTGGGCGCCGAGCAGCATGCGCAGCACGGTCGGCCCGGTTGTCGGGCCACCCTCGGCGGGAACCATCGTCACGTGCGGACCTCCGGACACCGACCCACGGCGGCCGGGCGCCCCGGCCCGGCCGACGTGTAAGCATGCCATGGACCGACAGTGAGGTGAACTCCTCCGCGTCGGTGAATCGATCCCGTCGCCGGGACGACCCACCCCCGGACGGTCAGTTGATCAGATGGTCGAAATCTCCGTCCCGCGCACCGAGAACGAAGGCGGCGATCTCGTCCACCGTGTAGATCAGCGCCGGCCCCTCCGGGTGCCGTGAGTTGCGGACCGCGATGCCCGCTCCCCCGGGCAGTTCGGCGAGTTCGACGCAGTTGCCGCTGGGGTTGCTACGGCGGCTCTTCTGCCAGCTCAGCGGAGGCAACTGATGGATCGGTACGCCATTGGGCGGCTGCTGCATGGAGGCGTCTTTCTGTTACGAGCCCGCCGGTGGCCGTGGGAGGAGCGGTAACGGCGAGGGGGTACGGCATCGACATTGGACGGTTCTGCACGTGCATCTGCTATTGCATCTGCATCCGACGGCGAGCATGATAACGCACATGATCGGTGCCCATCCGTTCACTTTGTGTTACCCCCACACGGGCAACGATCAGGCAAAACTGGGCCCGACGCGGCACCCCGCGTCAACCGAAGGCTGGAGGCGGTCGCGGCGATGGGAGGGTTCGTGCCGGATCCGATGAGTGTCGCCTCCGGCGTCTGCGCGGCCGGCGCGCTGCTCTCCTCCTGGCAGCTACGCCGCCGGGCGCTGCGCGCCGAGGCCGAGATCGGCCACCTCCAGGCCGAGCTGGCCGCCGAGCGGCACGCCGCGAGTCACGACCCGCTCACCGGGCTGCCCAATCGACGCGCCTTCTACCGGCTGGCAGCCGCCCTGCTCACCGACGCCGCCGGTCAACCACTGATCGCCGTGGTGCTCGACCTGGACGACTTCAAGCAGATCAACGACCGGTACGGGCACGCCGCCGGCGACCAGGTGCTGATCAGCGTGGCCGAACGGCTCGCCGGCTTCGCCGGAGACAACCTCGTCGCCCGCCTCGGCGGCGACGAGTTCGCCGGCCTGCTCTCCAGCCCCACCGTCGACCGCGTGTGGATCGAGCACTCCACCCGCCGGCTCGCCGAGACCGTCGCCGCACCGATCCGGCTGAGCGGGTGCAGCGTCCGCGTCACCGCCTCCGTCGGGCTCGCCCCGGTGACCGGTCCGACCCAGCTCACCGACGCGCTCAGCCGCGCCGACGCGGCCATGTACCAGGCGAAGAGCCTCAGCGGCGCCCGCCCACCCCGACAACTGGTCGACAGCGCGTTCCTCGTGGAACGCTGACCGCTCGGCGTCCGCGCCCGGTGTTGGTGCTCGGCGTTCGCGCTTGATCCACTCGGTTTGCAGGAAGTCGGGGTGTCCGGGCTGCCCTGATACCCCGTTTTCCATGAACCCGAGTGGATCAGCGGCCCGCCACGCGGACCGCGTCGACGAACGACGCCCAGGCGGCCGGCGCGAAGGTCAGGGTGCCGCCGTCACGGTGCTTGCTGTCGCGCACCAGCACCCGACCGGGCAGATTGTCGGCCACCTCGACGCAGGCACCGCCGTTGTTGCTGCTGCGGGTCGCGGTACGCCAGCGGGCGTCGCTCATGTCCATGTCGTGGCCACTTCCCTGATCAGCTCGATCGACCGGCGTCGGGGGAACGCCTCACCGGTGACGCTCTCCCACCTGCGTCCCAGGCTAGCGACGTCGAGGGGATCGGTCACGACCTGACCGCGGAGTTGGTTGTCGAGATATGCCAATTCCGTCCCGTCGGGCAACCGCCCCAGGATGAAAGGTCCAGCCAGCCCGGTGTGCCACGGGCACTCGGCCGGGATGACCCGCACCTGCACGTGTTCCCACTCGGCCACACTCGCGAGGTGGGCCAGTTGGCCGGCCATCACGGCGCGGTCGCCGACCGGCCGGCGCAGCACCACCTCGTCGATCACCGCAACCAGCTGCGGTGGAGCGTCGCGGCGAAGGATCGCCTGCCGTTCGAGGCGACCCGCCACGATCAGGTCCACCTCGGACGGTGCGACCAGACCACCGGTGTTCAGCACCGCGCGGGCGTACCCCTCGGTTTGGAGCAGTCCCGGCACGAGCAACGGCTCGTACCACCGAATGCCGGTGGCGTCCTGTTCCAGTTCGGCCCACGGCCGGAACCACGGCAGGTCACGACGGCGGAACGGCTCCGGCCAGAGGTCGGCCGCGTCCCGGCGCAGAACCTCGGCCACCGCCACCCGGGTACGCGGATGCGGAATGCGCCCCGACGCGAGCCACCGCGCCGCCGTCTTCGGGTCGACGCGAACCTTCTCGGCCAACGACTCGACCGTCTCGCCCGCCTCGGCCATCGCCACCCGCAACGCCTCGTTCGCCACCAGATCCTCCCGCCGCTCTCGGTGCCGTGGCTGACGAGCTGGAAGCCCTCGCCCAGCCGGCGCACCGCGACGCCGCTCGATGCACGTTGCGGCGGACGATAACCACGCTGCGTGCCCGTGTCTGCGGGCTACCGGCGTGTTGCGGTGTGACGTGTCGGCGCGCATCTCGGAGGCCCCCCGACCGCCCCCGAGATGCCCCGACAGCGTCCCCCGAGGCCCGCCGCTCAGCGCTGTCGGCGCGAAGGCGAGCACCCCACCGAGGACGAACATAAGGTCGCACTCGGGCGGGGCGAGCACCGCGTCAGCCCGCCAGAGCCGAGCCCGCAGTCAGCCCCGTGCAGAACGGTGTCCACCATGGACAACCGAAGCCCAAACTCCCCCCGGACCCACCCCACCACATCCACCGACCCAGCCCCACCCCACCCCGCCTGCTGGCGGTGATCAAGAAGTTCGCGTCACTGTCGGCCCGGATTCTGACGCAAACCTCTTGATCACGTGTGTCTGGTGGGGGGCGTGGGCGGAGATGATTCGGGTACGCGAAGGGACGGCCCAGCCGACCGCGGAGAGGAACCCCTCGTGCCGAGCATTCGTGCCCTCGTACTCAACTGCACCCTCAAGCCCTCGCCTGGCCCCTCCAGCTCCGAGCAACTGGGCCGCGAGGTGTTGGCCGAACTGGCCCGTCAGGGCGTGGACGGCGAGATCGTCCGGGTGGTCGACCACGACGTGCGCTTCGGGGTGTCGACCGACGAGGGCCACGGCGACGGTTGGCCCGCCATCCGCGCCAAGCTGCTCGCCGCCCAGATCCTCATCATCGCCACCCCGATCTGGCTCGGCCAGCCCGCGAGCGTCACCAAGATGATCCTCGAACGCCTCGACGCCGAGCTGTCCGAGACCGACGACGAGGGACGGCTGCTCACCTACGGCAAGGTGGCCGGCGTCGCGGTCGTCGGCAACGAGGACGGCGCGCACCACAGCATCGCCGAGGTGCAGGGGGCGCTCAACGAGGTGGGCTTCACCGTCGCCGCCGCCGGCGCGACCTACTGGGTCGGGGAGGCGCTGCACACGGTGGACTACCGCGACGCCGGCCCCAAGCCGGACACCACCGGCCGCACCACGAAGGCACTGGCGCTCAACAGCGCACACCTGGCCCGGCTCCTCGCCGACCAGCCGTACCCGCCGCCGGACGCTATGGGCGCGGCGGTCGGTCCGAGCCGCGAATAGACCTCACCGCCAGGGACGTCACCGCCCCGGGCAGCTCCGCACCCGGCGCGGTCAGCGCCAGCCGTAGCCGGCGCGCAACGCCTGCCCGACCCGGTCGAACCGGGGCCGGTCCAACACGGCGCCCTCCCGGCGGATGCTGTCCTCGCGCATGGTGAGCACCCGGTCCAGCCGGACCCAGCTCGGCCGGTTGTCGCGGTCCCACTCACCGGGCCCGAGCGCGAACCAGTGCCGCTGCCCGTCGCGGTCACTCTGGCTGGACAGCATCAACCCGAACAGGGTCCGGCTGTGCCGCCCGACGACCAGCACCGGCCGGTCCTTGCCCTGGCGGGGGTCGTCCTCGTACGGCACCCACGTCCAGACGATCTCGCCCGGGTCGGCCTGACCGTCCCGCTCCGGGGCGTAGGTCAGCTCCCGACGCTGCAACGCGCTCACCTGACGGCGACGGGCCACCTGCGCGGGCGCCGGCCCGGTACGCCGGGGCGACGGGATCACCGCACCGACCCGGGAGATACGCGCCGCGACATTCCTCAACAGACCAGCCACGGCGGGCAGCCTACCCGTCGCCCCAACGCGCGCTACAGCACGTCCACGACGAGCCGTACGAACCGTGGTCGGAAGCGGGGTCGGCGGGCAGAGTGGGGGCATGAGGACCGATCTGCACGGGCCGCTCTCCGCGTACGCCGCGCGGCTGCACGCCACCGTCGGCGACCGGCACCACGTCGCCTCCCCGCTCGGCGCGTGGCTGCTGCTCGCGGTCAGCGCCACCGCGGCGGCCGACACCGACCCGACCGCCGCCCAGGGTGCCGCCGCGGACCTGGCGCGCGCCCTCGGCACCGACCTGGCCAGCGCGGCCGAGGCGGCCCGCACGCTGCTGGACGCGCCGCACCCGCTGGTCGGGTCCGCCACCGCGCTGTGGCACCGACCGGGGCAGGGTGACGGCGGGTCGACGGCGTGGCGGGCCGCGCTGCCCACCGCGACCGAGGTCGGCGTGCTGCCCGACCAGGCCGGCTTGGACGCCTGGGCGCGTGAGCACACCCTCGGCCTGATCGAGACGTTTCCGCTGCGGGTCGGGCCGGACGTGGTGCTGGCCCTGGCCAGCGCGTTGGCCACCCGGGTGTCCTGGGCCACCCCGTTCGACGTCGCCGACGCACGCGCGCTCGGCGCCGACAGCCCGTGGGCCGGCCGACTACGGCGGGCGCTGCGCAGCCCGAGCCAGGGGCACCGGTGCGCCATCGTGTCCACCGCGCGGGCCGGTGACGTGATCGTGCACGCCGCACCCGCTCAGACAGCCGATGGCGCGGGGCTGGTGGTCCTCTCGGTGGCCGCCGCACCGCAGGTGCCGCCGGCCGAGGTGCTGGCCGTCGCGTACGACCTCAGTGCCGGCGCGGCCGACGGCGCGCAACCGGCGGGCAGCCGCTCGCTGTTCGACCTGCCGCTCGGCGGGGCTCCGCTGTGGACGGTGCGCGAGGAGCAGGTCCGCACCCGGGCCCGCGACGGCCGCGAGGAGCGACACCACGCCGTCCTCCCCTGCTGGTCGGCCCGGAACGAGCACGACCTGACCGCCGCGCCGCTCGGCTTTCCGGCCGCGTCGGCGACCCTGGCGAGGACGATGGCGCTACCGGTGCAACGCTTCGAGGCACGGCAGACGGCGGTGGCCCGGTTCGACAGGTACGGCTTCGAGGCGGCCGCGGTGACCGGCATGTTCGGGCTGACCAGCCTGCCGCCGGAGGGCGTGGCGCGCACCGCCGAGCTGCGCTTCGGCCACCCGTACGCGGTGGTGGCGGTCGCCACCGACACCCGGACCGACGGTGCCACCGGGCCGTGGCACGGGGTGCCGGTCTTCTCCGCCTGGGTCGCCGAGCCCGAGGAGGTGCCCGAGGAGTGAGGCAGCTTGCGCAGGACCAGGTGGGCTGACCGGGTGCTCGCCCGTGGCCAGGTGCCGGTCATCCGGATGCGCCACCCGACCCGACGGATTCCTCGCCGTGTTGCGCGGCCTCCCGGACCAGCTGATTCGCGGTTGTCGCGTCGCATCCGGCGGCACGCAGGAGGTCACTGGCGGCGGTGCGCAGTTGGGTCACCACCGCGTCGCCGAACTCGTCGACCCCCCGCCCCCGGGCGCGACCGGCCTGGTGGACGGCGTCGCGTGCGGCCTGGCGGGTGCGCTCGGTCGGCCGACCGGCGCAATGTTCCCGACGCAGCAGCTCGACCGCGTCGGCGAGCCGTCCGACGCTGGCGGGCAGGTCGGCGGGGATCGGCTCGTCGTACTGCAACGCCATCGCCGACCGGCGGGCCACTCCCCGACTGTGTTCGATGACGCGTTCCACCTGCTGGCTGGCACGCGCGAACCGCTCCACATCCTTACGGCGCAGCCACCGGGCGGGCGCGAGGCTCACCACCTCCTCGGCGCCACTGAGCGCCTGGTGCATCCGGTCGAGGTCCGGGCCCATTTCGCGCAGTGCGTCCAACGCGCGTACCGCCCGCCGCTGGTCGCCGGCGGCGAGCGCGGCGGAGACCTCGCGCAGTTGAGCAGCGAGGCACGCGTAGGCGCGTTCTAGCGCACGACGACGCCATCGGCGGGTGACGTCGTCTCGGGGGCGACCATCGGGATCCACCGAGCACTCGTACCATGCCGCATCCCATCCAGTCCGGACAATCCCGACACCCTGACCTGGGTGATCGACTCGGGTTCATGAAACTCGGCGTGTCGCGGGCACTTGGACACCCCGACTTCCGCAAAGGCGAGTCGATTTCGCCCGGCGCGCCCCGAGCCGGGCCGTGTCGGGCCGAGCCGAGCCGAGCGGCGTGACTCACGGCCCAGCCGCAGGTCAACGCCCGTCGTCGTGCGGCAGTCGCGCCACCATCGCCCGGAACTCCCGTACGGTCATCGCCTCGCGCAGTGTCGCGAAGACGGCGCCGGTCCCGGCGCGGGCGGTGGCCGGGTCCACCCCGGCGCGCTCTGCCACCCGACGAAGGAACTCCGCCGGGCCGGCGTCCGTCGGCGGTACGGCCGCTGCGCCACCGACCTCCAGGCCCACCCCGCTGGTCAGCCCCTCCGCACCGGCACCCGGCCCCAGGACGGCCGCATCCGGCCCGACAGCCCCAGCCGCATCCGGTCCGACGGCCCCAGCCGCATCCGGCCTGACAGCCCCGGCGGCATCCGAGGTCGGGCCGGTCAGGTATCCGTCGACGTCGTTCGGAAGGTGCCCGACGAGGTCGTCGGGCGCGCCGCCGGTCACCCGCTCGGCCAACGTCTGAAGCACGGCGCGGGCGAGCACGGCGGCCTGCGGGGACGGCAGGCCGGACCGGCGGGACACCGCGTCGATGAAGTACGGGAAGCCGTCGCCGTCCGTCACGCTCGGGCGGTTACCCCGGGCCGGCCTCGACAAACAGCCCCTCGGACAGCAGGTAATCGAAGATGATCTGATCGACCGCCGAGGTGCGGTGCCGGTCCGCGTACCCCAGCCAGGCCATCTCGGCGATCTCGCTGGCCGGCCGCAGCTGCCCCTGATATCCGGCCCGATAGCAGGCCATCCGCACGGTGACGCCGGCCGCGTGGCTGTGCGCCTGTGCGGTGAAGGTGCCCAGGTGGACGGCGCTGGCCAGGTCGACCTCGACGCTCAACTCCTCGCCGATCTCCCGGCGCAGGGTCTCCAGGTCGGTCTCGCCCGGCTCGCGCTTGCCGCCGGGCAGGTACCAGACGTCCTTGCCCTCCGACCGGGTGCTCAGCACCCGCCCGTCCTCGACGAGGATCCAGGCCACCTTGTCGATCTCGCGCACGATGTTCCTTCCGGCCGCCGGGTCCGGGACGCTACCACCGCAGCCGCGCTCAATCGGCCAGCAGGTCGAGCAGCAGCGCGGCGGTCCAACTGAACGCCGGTGAGCCCAGCCCGGCGCCGGTGTCCGGGTGGAAGTACTCGTGACAGCCGGCCTGGGTGACCAGCCCGATCATCGAGCGGCGCAGGCCGGCGGCCAGGTCCGGGTGCCCGTGGGTGAGCAGCCCGTGCCGGACCAGCCAGCCGGTGTTGAGCCAGCTCGGCCCACGCCAGTAGCGCAGCGGTTCGAAGTCGGGTGCGGTGCGGTCGTAGGTGGGTAGTGGCCGGTCCATCCGCCGGGCCACCCCGAACCGCGCCGACCGGGCCTCGACGACAAGCGCGTCGGCCTGCCGGGTCGGCAGGTCGGGCAGGATCAGCGGTGCCAGCCCGAGCACGGTACGGGCGCTCACCAGGCGGTCGGTGCGCAGGTCCCGGGGCTGGAACGTGCCGGCGTTCGGGGCGTACAGCCGTCGGAGCAGGGCTTCGGTGATCCGGGCCGCGCGGTCCCGGTGCGGCCCGGGGTCGCCGCCGACGAGCGTGGCGATCTCGGCGAGGGCGTGTTCGGCGGCGCCGAACGCCGCGTTGAACAGCGGGCACTCCACCAGGAACGGGTGACCGGCGCTCAACTCCCGGTCGGAGTAGCCGTGGTCGCGGTAGGCGGCGACGATTGCCAGGTAACGCGCGTAGTCCAGGTCCGTGGGGCGGTGCGCGGCGTCGGCGTGCGTGGTGTCATGCCGACGGTACGCGGACATGACGGCCGCCTCGGCCGGTACCGCGGCCATCGGGTCGTCCCACGCCGGGCTGTTGTCCAACCCGGACTCCCACGGGTGCACGATGCAGACCAGCCCGTCCCCGGCCACGTCCCGCCGGTCGGCCAGGTAGCGCTGTTGGGCGACCAGCGCGGGGTAGAGCCGGCGCAGCGCGGCCAGACCGGTGGTGTCGGGTGCCCGCCGGTACGCCAGCAACGCGGCGAGCGCGTGCACCGGCGGCTGGACCAGACCGGACGTCGCCACCGCCGGTGTGCCCGGCACGTCGGCCGTGCCCCACATCTCGGGCCCCGGAAAGTACGCGCCGACCCGCAGCGCCGGGTTGAACACGATGTGCGGCACCCGCCCGTCGGCCCACTGTGCCCGGAACAGGCTCGCCAACTCCCGCCAGGCGCGGTCGGGGCGGACGTGGGCCAGCCCGATGGCGATGAACGCGGAGTCCCAGCTCCACTGGTGCGGGTAGAGCGTGCGCGAGGGAACCGTGTGGTCGTGCTCCCAGTTGGCGTCGAGCGTGTCGACCGCGAGTCGACGCAGCCCGGCCGGGTCGGCCGGCCCACCCGTGCCGGCGGCCTCGGCGCGCGTCGCCCCGGCGTCACCGATCCCGTCGACACCGGCGGTCGCGTCGACGCGGGTCGGCCCGGCGTCGGCGGTCACGCGGCGGCCCGCCGGGGCAGCGCGTGTCGTAGCACCGTGGCGGCCTGTTGCAGGGCTCGGACCGGGTCACCGCGCAGCCGGCACTCCAGGGCCAGCCAACCCCGGTAGTCCAGCTCCAGCAGGGTACGCACGAGCCCCGGCCAGTCCAGGTGCCCGGCGCCGGGTTGGTACCGGTTGGAGTCGCTGACCTGGACGTGCCCGAGGTACGGCGCGGCGGCCCGCAGCGCGCGGTGCACATCGTCCTCCTCGATGTTCATGTGGAAGGTGTCGGCGACCACCCGCACCGACGGCAGTCCGAGCGCGGCGCAGAGCGCCACCGCCTCGTCGAGGCGGTTGACCATGTGGTCCTCGTACCGGTTGAGGGGTTCCAGAAAGAGGGTGACCCCCTCGGCCCGGGCGTGCTCGCCCAGCTCGCCGAGGGCGTCGAGGAGCACCTGCCGGTCGCCGGCCGGCGGGCGGGGCGGCTCGAACGGCGGCAGCCGCCGGGAGAACATCCCCCAGGCGGCCGGGGTCATCACCCCGACGCCGCCCAGCTCGGCGATCACCGAGAGTTGGGAGCGCAGGTTGCGGACGGCGTCGGCGGAGCGGGCGGGGTCGAAGTCGCCGATGAAGTGGTCCATCTCGACGCAGACGGTGGGCATCAGCACCCCGGCGGCGCGGGCCCGGCGCAGCTCGGGCAGCCGGCGGGCGAACGCGAGGTCGCCGTGGCCGCGTAGCTCGATGCCCTGGTAGCCGAGGGCGGCCGCGAGGGCGTACTTCTGGATCAGGTTGGTGCCCGGCAGGAGTTGTTCCTGACAGGCCAGCGCGATGGTGGTCATCAGAACCTCAGCACGACTTGGAGAACGTCACCGGCGCCGCGGTCGAGCAGCGCGAGGGCGTCGGCGACCGCGCTGGCGTCGACGATGTGGCTGACCAGTGGCAGCGGGTCGACGCTGCGGTCGGCCACCAGGTCCATGAAGGTCTGCGCGACCCGGTCTCCGGTCCACCGGCCGGCCATGCTCGGCGCGGGGGTCGGCCCGGAGACCTGGGCGGCGACCAGCTGGATGCGGTTGTGGTGGAACTCTTCGCCGAGGCCGAGCGCGTCGGCCTGGCCCTGGTAGAAGCCGGCGGCCACGACCCGGCCGGCGTGGGTGGTGGATCGGATCGCCTCGTGCAGCGCCGGGTACGCGCCGGACAACTCCAGGCAGACGTCGGCACCACGGCCGTCGGTGGCCTGGCGCAGCACGGCGGCGGCGGAGGTGCGCGCGGCGTCCACGGTGGAGTGCGCGCCGTAGCGGGCGGCGTGCTCCAGCCGGTCGGGCACCGGATCGACGGCGACCACCCGGGCCCCGGAGAGCACGGCGAGGCGGGTGGCGAGCAGCCCGATGACGCCCTGCCCGAAGACGCCGACCCAGTCACCGAGGTGCAGGTCGCCGGCGAGCACGGCGGTCAGCGCGATGGCGCCGGGGCGGGCGAAGACCGCGGCGAGCGGGTCCAGCCCGACCGGGAGCGTGCGGACCGCGTCGGCGGCGAGCACGGCCTCGGCCCGGTGCCCCCAGATGCCCCAGACGAGCTGCCCGGGGTGCCGGTTGGTGACCTCCGGCGCGACTTCGATGATCTCGCCGACCTCTTCGTAGCCGAAGCCGATCAACGGGTAGGGCACCGGGGTCTGTCGGGGGACGAACATCCGGGCGGCGTCGTCCCAGTCCTTGCTGAGCCGGGGATTGCTGCCCCGGTAGAGGGTCAGCTCGGTGCCGGCGGAGATGCCCGAGTAGCAGGTGCGGACTCGAACCTGGCCGGGGCCGAGCGGATCTGGTGGGCAGGGCTCGAGACTGATGCGTCGAGGCCCGGCGAGAGAGACCACCCAGTTGCCCATGTGTCACATCCCGGTAGCACTGGGCTCCAGGATAGCAAAAAATCGCCATATGTCTTGCTATTGATCAATCGACGGTGTTGGATCCGTGATGTACCCTTCGAGAGGAGTGCCATCGATGTCAGCACCTCCGAGGCGGATACTCGCCACCACCCTGATCCTGGCACTGACCACGCCCACCCTGCTGGGCTGCGGCGACGACGGATCGGAGAGCAACAGCAAGAAGATCACCGTCTGGAGTCTGGAAGACGTGGCCGACCGGGTCACCGCCACCAAGGCGATCATCGCCGACTTCACCGCCAAGACCGGGATCCAGGTCGACCTCGTGACCGTCAACGAGGACCAGTTCCCCTCCCTGATCGCCGCCAACGCCGCCGCCGGCGACCTGCCCGACGTGGTCGGGTCGGTCTCCCTCGCCGGCGTCCGTACGCTCGCCGGCAACGAACTGCTGCACGCCTCGGCGAACGCGGAGGTCGTCGACAAGCTGGGCAGGCAGACGTTCTCCCCCCGGGCACTGGAGCTCACCGCCGACGACGGCAGACAGCTCGCCGTGCCCAGCGACGGGTGGGGGCAGCTGCTCGTCTACCGCAAGGACCTGTTCGCCGCGGCCGGCCTGCCCGTACCCGACACGTACGAGGCGATCGCCGCCGCCGCGGCGCGCTTGAACACCGGCGGCGTCGCCGGGATCACCGCGGCGACCGCACCCAGCGACGTGTTCACCCAGCAGACCTTCGAGCACCTGGCCCTGGCCAACGGCTGCCAGCTCACCGACGACTCGGGGAAGGTCAGCCTGGATTCACCGCGGTGCGTCGAGGCGTTCCGCTTCTACGGTGACCTGATCCGCACCAGCTCGGTGAAGGGCGCACAGGACGTCGACACCACCCGGGCCACCTACTTCGCGGGCAAGGCGGCCATGGTGATCTGGTCACCGTTCATCCTCGACGAGCTGGCCGGGCTGCGCAACGACGCCAAACCGACCTGCCCACAGTGCCAGGCGGACCCGGCGTTCCTGGCGAAGAACAGCGGGTTCGTCACCGCGATCAAGGGCCCGAACGGCACCGAACCGGCCCAGTACGGCGAGATCAGCTCCTGGGCGGTGCTGGACGGCGCGGTGGCCGACCCGGCGAAGACCTTCGTGGAGTACATGCTCAGTGACGGTTACCCGCGCTGGTTCGGCATGTCCCCGGAGGGCCGATTCCCGGTACGCAAGGGCACCCCCACCGAGCCGGAGGCGTACCTGACCGCCTGGAACACCAGCCAGGCCGGCGTGGACGCGAAGAAGCCCCTCGCCGATGTGTACGGCGACGAGGTGCTGGCCACGCTGCGCCGCAGCCCGGACACCTTCGGGCGGTGGGGCCTCAGCCAGGGGCAGGGCAAGCTGGTCGGCGCCATGCTCGGCGAGTTGCCCGTCCCCAAGGCGCTGGGCGACCTCATCTCCGGTAAGTCCGACGCGGCGGCCACCGCCAACCGCGCCACGAAGGACGTCGACGCCATCAAGGCGGGCGTCAATTGACCACCACCGCGCCGGGCCCCGGCCGCTCCCCCACCCGGGAGCGGCCGGCGTCACCCCGGCGCCGTCCACTGACCCTGCGCCGCCGCGAATCCCGGGCCGGGCTCGCCCTGGTCGCGCCGACCCTGCTCGTCACCGTCGCGGTGATCGGCATCCCGATCGTGTGGACCGTGGTGCTCGCCTTCCAACGGGTCCGGCTCGCCACGCTGCGCAAGACCGGGCTGTTCGGCGAGTTCACCCTGGACAACATCGACCGGGTGCTGCACACCCCCGGCTTCGCCGAGACGCTGTGGGTCACGCTGATCTACAGCATCGGCGGCACCGTCGGGTCGATCGTGCTCGGTCTGGTCGCCGCCCTGGTCGTCCGCCGACCGTTTCGGGGCCGCACCCTGGTCCGGGCGTCCATGCTGCTGCCGTACGTGGCACCGGTGGTCGCGGTGACGTTCGTCTGGCAGGTGATGCTCGACCCGCAGCTCGGCATCGTCAACGCGTGGGGGCAGCGCCTGCTCGGCTGGGACTCCCCGGTGCCGTTCCTCACCCAGGAGTCGACCGCGCTGGCCACGGTGATCGTCTTCGAGGCGTGGCGGTACTTCCCGTTCGCGTTCCTGTTCCTGCTGGCCCGGCTCCAGGCCGTGCCCGGCGAGCTGGAGGAGGCCGCCCGCGTCGACGGCGCCACCCCCACCCAGCGGTTCCGGCACATCCTGCTGCCGCAACTGCTGCCGGTGATCGCCCTGCTGGGCGTCCTGCGCTTCATCATGACGTTCAACAAGTTCGACGACGTCTACCTGCTCACCGGCGGCGCGGCCGGCACCGAGGTGGTCAGCGTGCGGGTGTACGAGTTCCTCACCGCCCGTACCGACATCGGGGCCGCCGCCGCGCAGGCGGTCGTGCTGGCCGTGGTGCTCATCGTGTTCGTGGTGATCTACCTGCGCTTCTTCGGACGGAGGGTGGGCTGATGGACCGGGACGCCGTCGAGACGGTGAGCCTGCGGTGGGTGCGCCGCCTGGTGATCGCCGTGTTCCTGCTGATCACCGTCTTCCCCTTCTACTACATGCTGGTGCTCTCGGTGCGTCCCATCGAGCGGCTGCTGCTCGACCCCGGCGCGCTGGTGGTCGGCTTCGGTGAGCTGACCTTGGCCACGTACGCCGAGGTGCTCAAGGCCACCGACGACGGCGGCCAGGGTTTCCTCACCTTCATCCGCAACAGCGGGCTGGTCGCCGTCGCGGCGACCGTGCTCACCCTCCTGGTCGCGATCCCCGGCGCGTACGCGGTGGCCCGGTTGCGGTTCTTCGGCCGCAGGCAGGTGGACTTCCTGTTCCTGGCGGTCTACCTGTTTCCGTCGATCGTCATCGCGATCCCGTTGTTCGTGGTCTTCACCCGGGCCGGGTTGCGTGGCTCGCTGTTCGGTCTGGTGCTGGTCTACATCTCGCAGACGCTGCCGGTCTCGGTCTACATGCTGAAGAACTACTTCGAGACCATCCCGGTCAGTCTGGAGGAGTCGGCGGCCATCGACGGCGCCGGCCGGCTCGGCATCATCCGCCGCGTCAGCCTGCCCCTGGCCCTACCGTCGATCATGGCGGTCGCGCTCTACGACTTCATGATCGCCTGGAACGAGTTCCTGTTCGCGTTGCTGTTCCTGGTCGACAAACCCAACCGGTGGACGGTGTCGCTGGGGCTGTCCCTGCTCGCCGACGGGGTGGAGGTGCCCAAAACCGTGCTGATGGCCGGGTCGGTCGTGCTCACCCTGCCCATCGTCATCCTCTTTTTCGCCAGCGAGCGACTGCTCACCGAGGGCCTGACCAGCGGCGCGGAGAAGGGCTGAGCGGGTCGGCGTCACAGTCCGGAAACGCTGGGCTGTGACGCCCCCCACAATCGCTCTTCTGTCCGTACCATCGGCACGTCTTTATCCGGCACAGCTGAGGGAGCTGGCGCATGAGCCAGGCACGACGGACCCGCCCGACCGAGACCGCGGGCGAGGACTACACCGATCGGCTGCAACGCCTCGGTGGTGCCCGCTGGAAGCAGATGCTCGACGTGCAGGCGCCCTACCGGTGGAATCTGCGCCGCCTCAATCTGGGCCACACCCTCGACGTCGGCTCCGGTCTCGGCCGCAACCTCGCCAACCTCGACGGCAACGGCGTGGGCGTCGACCACAACCCCACCTCGGTGGCGCACTCCCGGGCCGTGGGGCTGGAGGCGTACACGGTGGAGGAGTTCAAGGACAGCCCGCACGCCCGGCCGGGGGCGTTCGACTCGCTGCTCGCCGCGCACCTGCTGGAGCACCTGCCGGCCGACGAGGCGCGGGACGTCATCTCGTCCTACCTGCCGTACGTGCGCTCCGGTGGGCAGGCCGTGTTCATCACCCCGCAGGAACGCGGCTACGCCAGCGACGCCTCACACGTCCGGTTCGTCGGCTTCGCCGAGGCGGCGCAGACCTGTCAGGAGCTGGGCCTGACCGTCACCCGGCAGTACTCGTTCCCGTTCGCCCGGCCGATGGGGCGGGTGTTCACCTACAACGAGTTCATCACGGTGGCCCAGCTGCCCTGATCCGGGCTGTCCCGGGTCGCCCGCCGGGCCGCCACCGGCCCGGTTACGGTGGCCACATGGCCAACCCGACCCGCTGGGAGACCGACACCGGCCCCGAGCATTCACAGTGGTATATCGACCGGTTCCGCAAACTCGTGGCCGAGGGTGCGGACCTGGCCGGCGAGGCCCGGCTGGTGGACGCTCTCGTCGCGCCCGGCTCCCGGATCCTCGACGCCGGCAGCGGCACCGGCCGCGTCGGTGCCGCGCTGGCCGAGCGGGGGCACACGGTGGTCGGGGTGGACGCCGACCCCGCACTGGTGGAGGCCGCCCGCGCCGACTATCCCGGCCCGACGTGGCTGGTCGCCGACCTCGCCGAGCTGGATCTCCCGGCGCTGGGTGAGGCGGAGCCGTTCGACGCGGCGGTGCTGGCCGGCAACGTGCTCGCCTTCGTCGCCGTCGGCACCGAACCGGAGGTCCTGCGCCGGGTGGCCGCGCACCTGCGACCCGACGGGGTGCTGACGGTGGGCTTCGGCACCGAGCGCGGCTACCCACTGACCGCGTTCGACGCCGACGCGGTGGCCGCCGGGCTACGCGTGGAGCAACGCTTCGCCACCTGGGACCTGCGCCCGTGGCGCGACGACGCCCCGTTCGCGGTCAGCGTCCTGCGCCGCCCGTCCGACTGACACCAGCGTGCCGCCTCAGTCGGGGGCAGCGGCGGCGCGGGCGGCGGTCGGGTCGAGGGTGGCGCCGGCCGGCACCAGACTGACCAGCCCGGCCGGCAGCCGCACCGGTCGCACGTCGCGGTAGCCGAGCATCGCGAGCACCTCCCGCTCGGCCAGCACGTACCGTCGGCCCAGGTCGGTCACGACGGAGACCGCACCGCCGGTCGCACCGGGCGCGGCGACGGCCTCGACCACCGCGCCGCGGCCCGGCTCCACCACCACGTGGTCGGCCAGCACCGCGCCGCCGGCCGGCGCGGTGCGGGGCACGGCCGCCAGGTCCCGCAGCGGTACGCCCCAACGCACCTCGCCAACCCCACCGTCGTCGGCGACGCGGGTGCAGAGCGCCCCGCCGTCACCGGCCGCGAGCCGGGGCGGGGTCGGTGGCGGGGCGTTCGGGCCGGTGGGGGCGAGATCGGGCACCGTGGGCAGCGCGGCGAACCGGCCCAACGTCATCGGCAGCGGCGCGCCCTGCCCGGTGCGGGCCAGCAACAGCCCCGCCTGCAGTTCGGTGATGCCGGCCAGGCCGGCGTCGAGCGCCACCGCGTACTGCCGACCGCCACCGGAGTTGCTCACCAGGTAGACCGCGCCGATCGTGGCACCCGGCACCCGGGTGGCGGGCCGACCCAGCGCGGGCAGGGCAAGCGGGGCGAGGTCGGTGCCGGCGGGCAGCGAGTTGAGCAGTGCCGGCGCCACCGGGACCGCCTGGGCCCGGGTGGTGGCGAGCGCCGCCAGCACCCTGCTGGGATCACGGACGAGGTAGCGCCGCTGGTGCCAGAGCAGATGCAGCCCACCGTCGGGGTGACGCAGCAGCAGCGCGTCATCGCCCAGCGGTCGGCCGCCGTCCGGTTCGGTGCCGATCAGCAGCGCGGAGCGCGGCGTCGCCGCGCCCGCGCCGGCCGGGACCGTCGAGCAGACCGTCCACGCCGTGGCGGCCAGCCGCCCGGGGGCGGGCAGCGAGTCGGGGGCGTCGGCGATGCCCAACGGCAGCCCGCGCGGCACCCCGTCGATCGTGCGGCGGGACACCAGCACGGTCTTCGACCGGTCCGCGCCGACAATGAGCAGCGCCGAAGCGTAGTTGAGCACCGGGTGCAGCTTCTGCTCGCGATAGACGAACCGGGCGCCGGACTCCTTCTCCACGATCACCGCACCCGGGTCGCGCCACCCCTTGCCGCCGCCGGCGAACAGGCCGTAGAGGGCGAAACCGCCGAGCCCGATCGCCGCCACCAGAACGCTGGCCAGCCCGGCGCCGGCCAGCCGCCGAAACGGTGACTGCGCGGGATCGGTCTCCCGCATGACCAGGGCGGCGACGGCCCGCTGGACGCTGAACTGGTAGGAGTGCAGCTGGTCCTGCCGCGACGGCATGAGTCCCCTCCGGTGGATCGACGGGGCACAGGATATGCGCTGCGTCGATGTCCCGTGGACCCTGCGTGGCCGCCCGTCGCCGGGCAACCGGTACCATCCGTGGACGAATCCGGCGGCGAGAGGGCACCCGTGGGCGCGCGTTTCGAAGAGCTGGCCTGGCGGGAGACACCGATCGGCGCGATCAGCCTGCGCCGACGCCGGGATCCGGCGCTCCAGGTCGAGGTGTACGAGGTCAAGCTCGACGACGAGTACCTGATGTCCAGCCTCTTCCCGGTCGCGGAGATCGAGTTGGCGCGGCTCGGTCTCGCCGAGGTGACCGGTGACTCCCTCGACGTGGTGGTGGGCGGTCTCGGGTTGGGTTACACCGCCTGTGCGGCGCTGGGCGACCCCCGGGTGCGGTCCCTGCTCGTGGTGGAGGCGATCGAAGACGTGATCGACTGGCACCGGCGGGGGTTGCTGCCGTTCGCGGCAGGGCTCGCCGAGGACCCCCGGACCCGCTTCGTGCAGGCCGACTTCTTCGCGGCGGTGGCCGGTGACACAGGTTTCGACACCGAGGTGCCCGCTCGTCGGTTCGACGCCGTGCTGCTCGACGTCGACCACTCCCCGCGCAACGTCCTGCACCCGAGCCACGCGGCGTTCTATCGTCCGGACGGTCTGCGCCGCCTGGCCGCCCTGCTGCGCCCCGAGGGCGTCTTCGCGCTCTGGTCGGACGACCCGCCGGACGCCGAGTTCACCGACGCGCTCACCGAGGTGTTCGTGGGCGTACGCGCGCACGTCGTGCCGTTCGCCAATCCGTTGACCGGCGGGGAGTCGGCCAACACCGTCTACGTGGCGCGCACCGACGGCTGAGCTCGCCCTGATTGGTCGAGCTCGCGCTTGATCCACTCGGGTCTCAGAAAGTCGGGGTGTTGCCGGGCCCTGGACACCGCGACTTCAAGGAACCCGAGTCGATCAATCGGCATGGTGTCGGTCGTACGGGGAACGTGAACCCGGGGCCCGCCGCACCAGGCGGCCGGTTACGGGAGGTCGACATGCGTGCGCTGCTCTGGGTCGTCGGCGTGGTCGCCGGCGTGCTGATCCTGCTCGGGTTGATCCTTGAGGCGGTCCGCTGGCTGATCATCATCGGTGTGATCGCGCTGGTGATCGTGATCATCTGGGGCTTCGTCAAGGGGCGGCAGGCGATGGGCAACCAGTCCCGCCGACGGTGACCGGTCAGAACCAGTCCGGCCGCATGTCGAGCGTGGTCCGGTCCCGACTCTCCAGCAGGTCGAACTGCGGGCCGGTCCGGGGCAACTCGACAGTGAAGAAGTAGCGTGCGGCCTGCCGCTTGCCGGCGTGGAACGCGTCGCCGGCCCCCTCCGGCGGCAGCGCCAGCACCTGCTCCAACCACATCCACGCGACCACGACGTGCCCGACGGCCTCCAGGTAGGCGCTGGCGTTGGCCAACGCGAGCACCGGGTCACCGTCGGCCCAGAGTCGACGAGTGACAGCGGTGACCCGGTCCACCGCGGCGGCCAACCGGCCCGCCAGCTCGGCCGCCGCACCCTCGGCCTTGCGGGCCCGCTCCACCGTGTCACCGATCGTCGCGGTCAGCAGGGCGAGACCAGCGCCGCCCTGCATGGTCATCTTGCGCCCCAGCAGATCCAGTGCCTGGATGCCGTGGGTGCCCTCGTGGATCGGGTTGAGCCGGTTGTCCCGGTAGTGCTGCTCCACGTCGTGGTCGCGGGTGTAGCCAGCGCCGCCGAGCACCTGGATGGCCAGGTCGTTGGCGGCGAGGCACCACTGCGACGGCCAGCTCTTGGTGATCGGGGTGAGCACGTCCAGCAGCAGGTGCGCACGCTCGCGGTCGGCCTCGGCCGGGGCGGTCTTCTGCTCGTCGAGCAGCCGCGCGCAGTAGAGCACCAGCGCCAACGCCCCCTCCACGTAGCTCTTCTGCGCCAACAGCATCCGGCGGACGTCCGGGTGGTCAATGATCGGCACCTGCGGGGCGGCCGGGTCCTTCGCGCCGACCGGCCGGCCCTGCGGCCGCTCCTTCGCGTACGCCAGGCTCTTGAGGTAGCCGGTGTACCCCAACGCGGTGGCGCCCGCCCCGACCCCGATCCGCGCCTCGTTCATCATGTGGAACATCTGCGCCAGCCCCTGATGCGGCGCGCCGACCAGGTGGCCGACCGCTCCGGCGCGGCCGGCGGGGGTGTGTGCGCCGTCGCCGAAGCTGAGCAGGGTGTTGGTGGTGCCCCGGAACCCCATCTTGTGGTTGAGCCCGACCAACACCACGTCGTTGCGGTCGCCGAGCGACCCGTCGGGACCGACCAGCACCTTGGGGACGATGAACAGCGAGATGCCCTTGACCCCGGGCGGCGCGCCGGGGATGCGCGCCAACACCAGGTGGACGATGTTCTCGGCCAACTCGTGGTCACCACCGGAGATCCACATCTTGGTGCCGAAGAGCCGGTACGTGCCGTCCGCCTGGGGCTCGGCGCGGGTGGTGATGTCGGCCAGCGAGCTGCCGGCGTGCGGCTCGGACAGGCACATGGTGCCGAAGAACCGGCCGTCCAGCATGGGCCGGACGTAGGTGTCCACCTGCTCGGGGCTGCCGTGCGCCAGCAGCAGGTTGGCGTTGCCCAGGGTGAGGAACGGGTACGCCGACGTGGCCACGTTCGCGGCCTGGAACCAGGTGAAGCAGGCCGCCGCGACGGCCTGCGGCAGTTGCAGGCCACCGACCGTGGCGTCCAGCCCGGCGGTGAGCAGGCCCGTCTCGGCGAAGCTGTCCAACGCCGCGCGGACCTGCGGGATCAGCCGTACCCGCTGCCCGTCGAAGGTGGGTTCGGCGAGGTCGGCGGCCCGGTTGTGCGGGGCGAACTGCTCGGTGGCCACCCGCTCGGCGAGGTCCAGGGCGTCGTCGAACGTCTCCCGGGAGTGCTCGGCGTAGCGGGGACGCTCGACGAGCTCGGACACCCGCAGCCAGTCGTGCAGCAGAAAGTCGAGGTCGCGGCGGGAGAGCAGGGTGGACGGCACGGCACTCCTCAGCGGGCACGGGGGGCGGGCGGGGCGACGGCCCACTGTCGCCCCGCCCATCCTGGCCGATCGGCACGGCCCGCACCACCGGCCCGGCCCGGGTTGGACGGGCGGGACTTGTCACACCCACCGGTTAGCGTCGTTGGCCGTGACCGCACCCGGAGACGTTCCACCCGAGATCCTCGACCGGCTGCGGCCGATCTGCCTCGGGCTGCCGGAGACCTACGAGGAGCCGGCCTGGGTGGGCACCCGCTGGCGCATCCGCAAACGGACCGTCGCCCACGTGCTCACCGTCGACCCCGATCGTCAGCCGGTCCACGCCCGGGCTGCCGCACTCGACCAGCCGGCCTGCCTGCTGACCTTCCGGTCGCCACTCGACGAGATCGCCGGGCTGCTCGCCATGGGCCACCCGTTCTACAAACCGGACTGGAGCCCGACCGTGGTGGGCATGATCCTGGACGACGACACCGACTGGGATGAGGTCGGCGAGCTGCTGACCGAGAGCTACTGCCTGCTGGCCCCGAAGCGGCTCGCCACCCAGGTCGGCCCCCCGGCACCGCCGATGCGCTGAGCGCCGAGGGCACCCTGCCGCCGGTTGAGCGCCGGCGGTGTCCTGCGACCGGCGTTTCGGCCGGCACGCTCCGGGGATACCGCGCGATGTTGTCGCTGCCCACCGAGGAGGACCACCGGTTGACGCCGGTGTTCCAGGAAGACCGGGTGTGCACGGGCGTGACCACAGTGCGCGGGCGGGTGTTCCTGAGCTACCCGTCGGCGGATCGGCCCGGCGTCCAAGTGGTCGAGGCGTTGCCGGACGGCCGTCGTGTCCCGTACCCGGATGTCGCCTGGAACCGTGCCAACCGGTCGCCGAGTGAGGGGTTCGTGCACGTCAACGGTTTACGCGGCGGCCCGGACGGCCGGTTGTGGATCGTCGACTCGGGCACGCCGCAGCTCGGTGGAGCGCAGGTGCCGGGCGGCGCCCGGCTGATCGCTGTCAACCTGGACGGCGACCAGGTGGAGCGGGTCTACCACCTCGACGAGGCGGTGTACCCGGGCAGCTATGTCGACGACGTCCGCTTCAACGGCCGGATGGCGTACTTCAGCGACGCCGGAGCCGCCGGCCTCATCGTGCTCGACCTCGACTCGGGTCGGCCCCGGCGCGTGCTGGACGGGCATCCGAGCACGGCCGGCGGCCCGGTGGTCGCCGACGGTCGCGTGCTGCGTGACCCGGACGGTGCCGACGTACGCCTGCACGTCGACCAACTGGAGGTGTCGCCGGACGGCCGCTGGCTCTACTACCAGCCGGCCTCCGGCGGGATGTCCCGGATCGCCACCCGCTGGTTGGACGACCCGTCGGTGTCCGCCGACGAGATGGCCCGGACTGTCGAACGCTGGTGTGACACACCCAGCACCGGTGGCACGGCCATCGACGCCACCGGCACCATCTACCTCAGCGACCTGGAACGGCGGCGCGTCCTCGTCCTCGCACCCGACCGCAACGTACGGACGCTCGTCGCCGACCCCCGACTGGCCTGGGTGGACGCGATGTGGCTCGACGCCGATGCCCGGCTCTGGATGCCGGCGGCCCAGCTGCACCTGACCGCCGGGCTCAACGGCGGGGTCGCGGCCGTCGACTACCCGGTCCAGATCTACCGGATGCCCGTTGAGATCGGGCCGCCCGCCCGGGACCACGCCTGAGTGCCCCGATCCGGCAGCCGCCGTCGTAGGTCGGGGTTAGGCCGGCTCGTCGAGGGTTTTGATGTGGCGCACCGGTGACGCGAGCAACCACAGCACGGCGAGCGCGCCGCCCAGGCCGGCGATGGCCAACGTGGGCCGCAGCCCGATGGTGGTGCCCAACGCGCCACCGACCAGCGCGCCGAGCGGTCGGATGCCGTAGTTGACGGCGCTGTAGGCACCGGCCCGGCGTCCTCGCGCGTCGTCGGGTGTCACGGCGGTGAGGAGGGCGTTGAGGTTGACGTCCATCAGCATCACCCCGACGCTGGAGACCAGCTCGATGGCGGCCAGCGTCGCCACCTTCGCCCAGGTCGGCCCGGCCACCAGCGCGGTCGCCGCCAGCGGGGCGGGAAAGAGTACCGCGCCGATCATGGCGGTGCGTCCCAGGCCGATGGCGCGCGAGATCCGCGGTGCGAGCGCCGCTCCCGCGAACCCGCCGAGCGCTCCGATCCCGAGGGCGATGCCGATCGCGCCGGCCGACAGGTCGAGTTCCCGGCTGGCGTAGAGCACCAGCAGCGCGCTGGCGATGAAGGTGAAGAAGTTGACCGTGCTGGTGCAGCCGAGGGCGGCCCGCAGCACCGGGTGTCGCAGCACCAGCGTGAGCCCTTCCCGGACCAGGCCGAGCGTGGATGTCTGACGCGGCGGTGGCGGTGACTCTGTCACCGGGATGCGGTGCAGCAGCAGCGCGGAGCCGAGGAAGGACACCGCGTCGACGACGATCGCGACCGGCGCGCTGAGCGCCTGGACCAGCCCACCGCCGACGGCCGGGCCGGCGATGAAGGACAGCGACCGGCTCATGCTGAGTTTGCTGGTCGCGTCCACGTACGCCGATCGTGGCACCAGGGCGACGAAGAACGCCTGTCGTGCCATGGCGAACAGCACCGCCCCGACGCCGGTGAGCAGTGCCACCAGGTAGAGCTGGGTGAGGGTGATCGCGTCGAACAGGTAGGCCACCGGCAGGCTGAACAGCACCGCGGCGCGGACGAGGTCCGCGATGATCAGCAGCCGCCGCTTGTGGGTGCGCTGGTCGACCCAGGCACCGAGGAACAGGCCCAGCAGGTTGGGCAGCCAGATCAGCGCGGTGAGGACGCTGACCTGCACGGGTGTCGCGGTGAGCAGGGAGACGGCGATCAGCGGCAGAGCCAGTTCGCTGATCCGGTCACCGAACTGGGAGATCGTCTCGCTGGCCCAGAAGGCGCGGAACCGTCGGTCGCGGTGCAGGGCCGGCGGGGGCACCGGGGGGCTCACGGTGGCGGTCATGACGTGGCCGGGTCGTCGTCGCCGGGCTCGGGCAGGAGGTAGCGCAGCATCCGGACGATCCGCGCGCCGTCCGGGGCCGACTCCTCCTTGCGCCGCACGTACGGAGCGATCAGCTCCTCGATCGACTCCTCCAACTGCCGCAGCTCGTCGGCGGTGGCCACGAACCGGGTGTCGGCCATGCCGGCCAGCGCGCGCCAGTCGTCGTCCAGTCGGGGCTCGTCATGCAGCAACCACTGCTGGGGTACATCGGCTCTGCGGGCGAACATCTCGCCGCGCAGCTGTCGGCTGGCGGACTGCCCTTCGGCGCTGTCGGGCGCGGTGAAGCGGAAGCCCCGGGCGACAGCCTGCCACCACCGCTCCCGTTTGCTGGTGGCACCATCCCAGTCGGTGACCAGCCCGAACGTCGCGAGGTGCCGTAGGTGCCAGCTGACCACCGACGGCGTGGCACCGACGTGCGGCGAGAGCCCGGTCGCCGTCGCCGGGCCGTGCCGCTGAAGGTGTTCGAGGATCGCCAGCCGCACCGGGTGGGCCAGCGCCCGCAGCGCCTGCGGCTCGGTGATCTCGAAATCTCCGTACGGATTCTTGAGAGACATGTTTCGAAAGTAGTCTCTCAGGTTCCGTCAGGGCAAGCCCCGAGCCGCCGCGGCGGCGGCGCTCGATCAGGCGATGCCCAGCCGCGCCAACGGCTCCACCAGCTCCCGCTCCTCGTAGCTGAGGTGGGACAGCAGGGCGTCGGTCAGCAGGTCCACCGCCGCCCGCAGCTCGGCGAGGCCGTCCGGCGACCCGACATACGCGACCAGGGCGCGGTCGACGCCCTCCAGCACGTCGTGGATGACGTGATGCTCCTGCTCCAGCCGGTCGACCACCGGGCCGAGCCGGGGGTCGCGGGCCCGCAACCGGGGGAAGAACGACTGGTCCTCGATGGTGTGGTGAGTGGTGACGATGCGGCAGTACGACTCGCAGTAGACGCCGAGCGTCCACCGGTTCTGCCGCATGGTCATCGTGTTGATGTGGGACCGGGCCGCGCCGGCGTCGATCTCGCCGGCCGCCACCTGCTCGATCAGGTCGTGAATCTGGGCCAGCTCGGCGCGCAGGCCGTCGTGGATCTGCACGAGGTGCGCGCCGGTCGCCTGCTCCTGCGGGGTGTAGGTGCGCTCGGGGTCGGGGGCGGGCCCGGTCGGCCGGGTCGACTCGTCCCACACCCGCCGCTCGCTTCGCCGTACACCGTCATCGGCGGTCGGCACCACGGCGAACGCCCCGCCGGTCACGGTGGCGCGGCTCGCCCGCACCGGCGCGGCAGCGGCCGGCTCCGGCTCCGGCTCCGGCTCCGGCTCCGGCGTACGCTCCGCCGCCGGCGTACTCCCCGGCGCTGGCGCGCTCTGCGCCGCCGCGCCCCGGTCACGTTCGGCCGCGACCAGCTCGCGGACGGCGGGAGCCACCTCGCCGGCGAACCGACGCAGGTCGTCGGGGTCGTCGCTGGCCAGGATGAAGGTGCCGACGCCCTCCTCCAGCGCCAGCTCGGCCAACTCCTCGGCCCACTGCTCGGCAGGCCCGTTCAGCGGGCCGCGCCCGACGGCCGAGAACTCGCCGGCGATGTTGAGCAGTCGACGCACGTCCTGCGGGGACCGGCCGGCCTGCTGCGCCGCGTCATCGATGATCGCGTTGCCCTTGGCCAGGTCACCGGGCTGAAGGTAGCCCAGCGTGGGCAGCCAGCCATCGGCCCGACGGCCGGTGAGCTGGAGCATCCGCGGCTTGTACGCACCCAGCCAGATCGGCACCGCGTGGGCCGGCGCGGGCCCACGCTTGGCGCCCACCACCCGGTAGAACTCGCCGTCGACCCGTACCCCGCCGCGCGTCTCGGCGTCCCAGAACTGCCGGATGACCTCGATCGCCTCCTCCAGCGCCCGGACGCCCTGGCCGGGGGTCAACCGCCGGCCGCCCATCGCCTCGATGGCATCCCAGAACGCCCCCGCCCCGAGGCCGAGGCTGACCCGGCCATCGCTGAGCAGGTCCAGGCTGGCGACACTGCGGGCGAGCACCGCCGGCGGGCGCAGGGGCAGGTTCGTCACGTTCGCCGCCAGGCGCACCCGGCTGGTGCGGGCCGCCACGAAGCTCAGCAACGTCCAGGTGTCGAGGAACGCCGGCTGGTACGGGTGGTCCTGGAAGGTGACCAGGTCCAGTCCGACCTGTTCGGCCAGGACCGCGACGCCGACCGTACGGTCCGGATCGCCAGCGCTGGGCGTGACGAAGGACCCGAAGACCAGGTCGTGGCCGTAGTCGCTCATCTGGGCACCTCCTGATTCCGCGACACCTCGGGCGACGCGCCGCGACCATAACCTTATGCCAGGCAGAAGATCTGTTGCCAACAAGGTCTGGCTCGCTGCGGTATTGTCGGGGGATGACGGGTGCCACTCACCGGCCGGATCGGCCCGATCCGCTCGACGACGACCTGGGTTGGATGCTCGGGATCGTCTTCCGCGGCTACGTCCGGGCGGCCGAGCACGCGCTCAGCGACTTCCCCGGTGGCCCGCGCGGCTACCAACTGCTCACGGCGGCGATCAACGGGCCGGCCCGAAACCAGGGCGCGATCGCCGAGGAGATCGGCATCGACCGCACCGTCCTCACCTACCTGATCGATGACCTGGAGGGGCCCGGGTTCGTCGCCCGTCGGGCGGACCCGGCCGACCGGCGCAACCGGCTGGTCGAGGTCACCGACGCCGGCCGTGCCGCCTGGGAGCAGCGGCGACTGGCACTACGGCGGGTCGAGTCACATCTGCTGGGGGCGCTCACGCCCACCGAGTCGGCGACGCTGCGGTCACTGCTGCAGAAGGTCGCCTGTTCGGCTCAGGCGGCTGACCCGCTGCGCGACCTCTGCGAGGTGGTGACGCAGGTGCACGACGACGCCGCGCCAGCGGAGGCACCGACTTCGCGCCAGACCGGTGCCACGACGGTGCGGGGCGGACGAGCCGCCACCCCCCGTGCCCGCCGCCGCGGCACCGGCTGACCTGCCGCTACGGCGGGCGGCGCGGGCCCGCCCGGCAGCACCCGACGTGGTCCGTCGAGCGGTGCCGGACAGGCCCGCAATGTCGCTACCGCGCTCGGTCAGCGCACGTGCACGAACACCGGGTTCGAGTAGAACCACAGGTCGCTCCACGGGCTCTCCAGCCCGTCGGCGAGCGGCTCGGCCTCGTCCGTGCTGGTGCCCCGCACCCGCGCGTAGGTGTCGGCCTCGACGTTGCGCAGGGTGTGCCGGATGACGTAGTCCGCACCCTGGCGACGCCAGTCGCGCGGGCCGAACCGGGCGACGACCTTGGTGGTGGGGTTGGTGTCGGCGTCCAGGCTGGCGCTCGGGCCGGTGATCTGGCCGACGATCAGGTCGACCCGGCGGACCTCGGGCCGGTCACCGTTGCCGTTGACGCCGTCCAGCGGACGGAACTTGATCTCGATCTCGACATCGGTGCGGTTGCGGCGGTTGACCGTGATGGTCTCGCCCACCTCGGCGGTCTGGCCCTGGGACTTGGCCGTGACGTCGAGGCTGCGGATCAGGTCACCGGTGGTGACCCAGATCCGGCCGTTGCGCAGGCCGTCCATGATGTCGCCGTAGTCCTGGCGGGCGTGCACGTACGTCTTGCTGTACTCGCCCGGCCAGAAGTCGGAGCCGCCGCGGGTCCAGTGCACGTGCGAGTCCGAGGTCGCCGTGATCCACCAGCGTCGACCCTCGCCGAGCAGCGAGTCCCAGAGGCCACCGACCCGGGCGGTCATCTGGTCGAAGCCACCGTAGGTGGGGTGGTTGCCGTACCCGCCCCGCGCGCCACCGTTGAGCGGGCCGGCCTGGTGGCCGGGGGCGCCCTCGAAGCCGATGTAGACGTCCGGCGCGGCGTTGTTGCCGTTGCGGAACTCGCGCGGGGTGTCCTGACCGTAGACACCGAGACCGGGCGCCGAACGGGACGCGTGGTGGGCGATCACCAGCGGCTTGTGCGGCATGCCCCGGGCGACCTTGAGGAACTCGACCATCTTGGCCTCGGTGTCGCGCGCCGGGTCGGTTGGGAACGCGTCGTACTTGGCGAACCGGCTCTCCAACTCGAAGAGCTGCTTCGCCTCGTCGTCGTGGCGCGGGATCATCAGCGTGTGGTGGTCCAGCGCGGGCGCGTCGAACTCCATGCCCCAGAACTGGAGCACCTCGGGGACCAGCTTGCGGGACCGCAGCAGGTCGGGGTACGCCTGCTCGATGTTCACCTTCGAGTGGGTCGGTCCACCGTGGTCGGTGCACATCGCCCAGGTCAGACCGAAGTGCTTCGCCATGATCGCGTTGGTGACGATCGGGTAGACCGCGTCCGCGCCCTTGTGGAAGACGACCGGCGACTTGGTGGTGTCGAACTCACCGCTGTACTCGGAGTGGATGTGGTGGTCGCCCGCACGCCACGCCCGGTTCTTCGTGTTCCCCCGGTCGTCCTTGTCGTCGCCGGGTCGGCGCTCCTCGTCGGCCCAGGCCGCGCCGCCACCGATCAGTGGGCTGGCGGCGGCCAGCGTCGCACCGACACCCGCGTACTTGACCAGCTTGCGCCGGGACAGCTGCGCGTGCTCGGTCTCTTCGGAATGCTTGTCTCTCACCTGAGAGCCTTTCCTCGATCAAGCGAATGCTCTTTCGATGAAGGAGCCTCGGAGAGGGCAGTGAACAGCCGCCGAACGCGACCGGTGCTAGCGATGAACACCCTGCCCCGTCCTGTGGGCAGCGCCGGGCGGGGCAGCGGTGGGTCACCTCGTGACTCGCGTGGAGTGCGCCGTCCGGACCAGGCCCCGGCCGGGCCGCGCGCGGGGCCGGCGGCCCGGTCAGAGCCGGGCGCGGGGCAGCCAGCCCAGGAAGCGGAGCCGGGCCCGGGGCAGCGGCAGCGTGGGCAAATCCTGGGCGGCGGCGACGAGGCAGGAGCCGAGATAGACCGCGAGGGAGGCGCGTGCGCCACCGAACTCGGCGAGCAGTTGGCTCTGCTTGGTGGCGCAGGGCCACTCGCGGCCGCATCCGGTGCAGGTCCAACTCGGCGGGTTGGGGAGGTGCTCCGGCAGCTTGGCCCGGCGGTACCGGCCGACGACGCTGTTGTCCGAGCGCACATCGCGACGCCGGGACACGGGGCCCTGGTTGCGGTGGGCCAGCGGACGGGCGCCCGGCAGGTAACGCCCGACGGTGCCGAAGAGCACCCCGACCCGGATCAGGGCGTCCGGCCCCACGTGCTGGGCCAGCAACGCGGTCATCAGGTAGTGCCCCAGCAGGTCGAAGGCGTCACGGTTCAGACCCAGGTCGCGGCAGAGGTCGACGAAGTGCGGGGTGGTCAGCGGCACCTGGTTGTCGAGGGCACGGCGCAGTACCTGACGCAGCCCACGCCCGAGCCCTTCCAGCACGTCCCCCTCCCCCAGACCCAGGCTGTCCTCGTCCGCCACTCGGGCCAGCGCCTCGGCCACGGCCAACCGAACCACCCGGTCAGGATCAGTACCGTCCAACGCGTCCCCCCTCCGTACGCCGGCCTCCCGGCAGCCAGCCGGACGTCCTCCGACGAATCATGAACAAGATTTCGCTGTCCTCCACGCGGGTGGCTAGCCCCGCAGGCGCAGAACCATTCGACGCGTTAGCCGGAAAACGAAGTCGAGCTGCCGACACACCACGCTGATTCGCGGGACGGCGGGTCGCTGACTGTCGTATGGTGAAATTCCCATACACAGATTTTGCGACTCAGCGCTCCTGAATGGTCCGACCAGATCCGAGACCCTGTCGCTGCCGTCCCGCTCGCGACGCTCCCTCTCACCGCACCGCCGGCCACCGACGTGCCGGGTCACCGCCGAACACCCCGGCAGGTCCCGATCCTGCCGTCGCACCGTTCCACGACCGGGCGGCACTCCACCGGACGGAGACAGCGGATGACGTCATCGCCAGTGCAGACCCACCAGTTCGACAGTCGTGACCCGGCGGCCATCCAGGATTTCCTGTCGGCCACGTACGACCCGAAACTGCATATCCAGAGCAGGAACGGATACCGGCTCACCCATCGCCGCGTGGACACCGGTCCTTTCGCCATCGCGACCACCCGCCAGACCGGGCACCTCGACATCGGTGCCGCCACCCTCGGCGGGCTGGTCATCGGTCGTACCCGCACCGCACGCGTCGATCGCTCCTGCGCCGGCTCGACCCACCGGTTCGGCCCCGGCGAAGCCTTCCTCGTCACCAGACCGCAGGAGCCGTGCACCGTCCGCTGGCACCCCGGTGAGGTGGAGCTCTGCGTCCTGGACCTGTCGGTGCTGGCGCAGGTGGCCACCACCGCGCCGGCCCGCCGGCCCGGTCGCATCCAGTTCACCGAGCTGGGCCCGGTCAGCGCGGCCCTCGCCCGGCAGTGGCACAACACCACCAGTTTCGTCCGTGAGATCGTGCTGAACAGCCCGGCGGCCGGGGCGCAACCGCTGGTGATCGGCAACGCCGCCCGGATGCTGGCCGCAGCGGCGCTCGCGGTCTTTCCCAACACCGCGTTCACCGAACCGACCGCCGCGGACCGGCACGACGCCACGACCGCCACGTTGCGACGGGCGATCACCTTCCTGGAGGAACACGCCGACCGGGACATCAGCGCGGCCGACATCGCCAGTGCCGCCGGCGTCTCCCTGCGGGCGGTGCAACTCGCCTTCCGCCGCCATCTCGGCACCACCCCCATGGCCCACCTGCGTCGGATCCGGCTCGTTCGGGCACACCACGATCTGGTGCGGGCCGACCCGCACCAGGAGACCGTCTCGGCGATCGCCAGTCGGTGGGGGTTCGCGAGCCACAGCAGATTCACCGCGCGATACCACGCGAGCTACGGCGTGCCGCCGCGCGAGACCCTGCACACCTGAGAGACGGCACCGGTCTGCGCCTTGTGTCGGTGGCCACGACCCGACGACAATCGGCGACGTGAAGGTCCCGAGGCCGATCGCGGTGCCGCTGGTGGCACTGCTGAGCATCGCCGCCTGCGGCACCTCGTCCCGGTCGGCCGGTGACCCACCGAGCAGCGTGCCGTCGGCGTCTCCGAGCGCCCTCTCCCCCACCGCCCGACCCTCGGACGCCTTCGACACGGCGCTGCACGACGAGTTGATCGCGATGCTGGAGCGCGACCAGGCCGACCGCGAGGGCACCCCGCAGACCGACTCCGACCAGGAGCGCACCGCCCGGCTGAAGGACATCATCCGTACTCACGGCTGGCCGACCTTCGCCCTGGTGGGTGAGGACGGCGGCAACGCCGCCTGGGCGATCGCCCAGCACTCCGACCAGGATCCGACCTTCCAACAGGAGGCACTGGACCTGCTGCGGGCCGCGGTCGCCGCCGGCCAGGCATCGCCGGGCAACCTGGCCTACCTGGAGGACCGGGTCGCGGTGGGCAAGGGCGAGCCCCAGGTGTACGGCACACAGATCCGCTGCGGACCGGGCGGCCCGGTCCCGGCGACCCCGATCAGGGATGAGCCGGGTGTCGAGCGGCGGCGGGCCGAGGCCGGCCTACCCACGCTGGCCAGCTATCTGGCCGAGATGACCACGATCTGCGCGCAGGACAGCAACTGACGCGGGCGTAACCGCGACGGTCGTCGCTAGCCCCGATCGCGCTCGTGGCTGTCACGGGCGGTCTGCACCTCGGGCACCGACGCCTCCAGCAGATCGGCGAGGCCCCGCAGTTGCTCGGCGACGCGGGTGCCGAGCGGGGTCAGCGAGTATTCGACGCGGGGTGGGATCGCGGTGAGCACCTCACGGGTGAGCATCCCGTCGCGTTCGAGGGTCTGCAGGGTCTGGGAGAGCATCCGCTCACTGACCCCGTCGATGCGGCGACGCAGCGCGTTGAACCGGTAGCGGCCCTCGCCGAGCGCCAACAGGGCCAGCGAGGCCCACTTCGAGGTGACGTCCTCGAAGGCCGCGCGGGAAGCGCAACCGCGCGCGAAGACATCGGTGACGAATTCCTGGGTAGGCCCCGCCGGATCCTGGGCCGGCATGTTGCTCACCTCACCAGCCTAGCGCACCCATCCTATTAGTAAGTGCTATAGATTCGTAAGTGCATGCAGATTTGCCCCTACCCTGTCGGAGGTTCCCATGCCCACCTATGCCGTCACCGGCGCCACCGGCCGGCTGGGCCGCCTGGTGATCGAGCAGCTGCTCGACAGCGGTGTTCCCGCCGTCGAGATCGCCGCCATCGTCCGCAGCCCGGAGAAGGCCGCCGACCTGGCCAAGCGAGGGGTCGAGATCCGCAAGGCCAACTACGACGACCCGTCGACGCTGCCCGGCGCCGTGGCCGGCGTACGCAGGCTGCTGCTCATCTCCGGCGACACTCCCGGCCAGCGCGTCGCGCAGCACACCGCGGTCATCGACGCCGCCAAGCTCGCCGGCGTCGAGCGTCTCGTCTACACCAGCATCCTGAAGGCCGACACCACCGCGAACCCGCTCGCCCCGGAGCACAAGGCCACCGAGGAGGTGCTCGCCGCGTCCGGTCTGACCTACACCGTGCTCCGCAACAGCTGGTACACCGAGAACTACACCGACCAGCTGCCGCAGTACCTCGGGTCCGGCACGATCCTCGGCGCCACCGGCGGCAGCAAGATCTCCGCCGCGCCCCGGGCCGACTACGCGGGGGCCGCCGTGGCGGCGCTGACCCGCGAGGAGGACGGCAACGCCGTCTACGAACTGGGCGGCACCGCGTTCACCTTCGACGAGCTGGCCCAGGCGGTCTCGGAGGTGACCGGCACCACCGTCGTGCACCAGGACATGTCCGCCGCCGAGCTGGCCTCGGCCCTGGAGAACGTCGGCCTCGACGCGGGCACCGCCAGGTTCGTCGCCGCGCTCGACCACTCGATCGCCAACGGCGAACTGGCGACCGACAGCGACGACCTCAGCCGACTGCTGGGCCGTCCCAGCACCCCGCTGCGCGACGCCATCCGGGCCGCGCGCGCCTGACCGGGTCCGCGCCGAAGCGGGCGACGAAGCCTCCGGGCGCCGTCGCCCGCTTCGCCACCTGGTGCACGTATCCTCGACGGCATGGCGAGGCACATCGACGACCAGCTCTCCCGGCCCGCCGGATCGTCACGTCGGCACCCCACGCGGTCCGACCTGGACACTCTGGCGTCGGCCCGGTGAGCGGGCGCGATGTCGTCGTCCGGGCCGCCGTGGCGGCGGACGACCCCGAGCAGGTCTTCGATGTGCTGTGGCAGCTCGCGCCCGACGACGCGCGGCCGGACGCCAGCCAGTTGGCCACCGCCTGGCGTGGCCTGCACGCGCAAGCTGGCCGCCGCCTGCTGCTGGCCGTCGCCGGGGACACCGTCGTCGGCACCCTGGACACCCTCGTCGCCCCCAACCTCACCCACGGCGCGCGACCGTACATGGTGGTGGAGAACGTGGTGGTCGCGCCCGACTGGCGTCGTCGCGGCGTCGCCCGGGCCCTCGTCATGGCGGCGCTCGACGACGCGACGGCGGCCGGTTGCTACAAGGTGCAGCTGGTGTCGAACGCCGCGCGCACCGACGCCCACCGGTTCTACGCGTCCGTCGGGTTCGCGCAGTCCGCCGTCGGTTACCGCAGGTACCTCACCACCACGTGACAGGCACGCCGGTCAGCCCGCCCCGGTCGAGTCGGCGAGCAGCAGACCGGTCAGCAGACCCCGCAGGGTCCGCTCGACGAGGTCCGCTCGGGGCGCCGGCCCGGAGGGCTGACTGAAGGCCGCGACCAGGTGCGGGTACGCCGTGAGGTCCACCCCGGCGAAGCTGAACGCCCCGGCGGCGGACTCGCGGCGGGCGAAGAGGCTCGCCACGCCGGTCATCATGGCGATGGCCTCGAACTTGGCGGCCGCCGGGCAGCGCACGGGTTCCAGGACCCGGATGCAGTTGTCGAACCAGGCCAGGCTCTCCGGGCCGATGCCGGACGACCGGTGGATCACGTCGAGCAGCCACGGATGGGCCGTGAACAGCGCCACCTGCCGGCGACCCAACACCACCATCGTCTCCAACCAGTCGCCCTCCACCTGCGGGTAGGGGCGCAACTCCCCCACGGCCCGGTCGGTCATCAGATCCAGCAGATCGTCACGGGACGACAGGTACCGGTAGAGGGATCCGGCCCCGGTGCCCAGCGCTCCGGCGACGGCCCGCATCGACACCGCCGCGAGCCCTTCGCTGTCGGCCAGGGCGATGGCGGCCACCACGATGGCGTCCCGACTGTGCGCCGGAGTGGGGCCACGGCTGCCGCGCTCGGGCCTGCTCCAGATCGACTGCCGGTCGGGGCCGGTACTCGCGGGTGCGTCGCTCACTGATCTACTGTAAACTGCAAACGTTGTTCGCAGTCATTCCGGTTGGTTAGATCGGCGGCACCGGCCGCCAGCTCAGGGTGCCGTCGTCCCAGCCCGTCGGCAACGGGTACGGCGCATACTCCTTGACGTCGCGAACTGGCGACTCGAGCGCCAGCGCGATGAACTTCTTGGCCCGGCACCGGGCGTCGTTCACCAGGTACAGGCTGCGGCAGGTGTTGATCGAAGGACCTCGCCCGGCCAGCCCGGCGTCCAACTCCGCCTTTACCGTCCACAGTCGGTCATTGGCCAGATGGAGTCGGCGGAAGGCGTCACCGGCGAAGATGTCCGGCAGCCGGTACGCGAGCCAGATCTCGCTCAGCATGTCCGCGTCAGCCGACGTGGGCGCACCCAGGCGCTGCTGCCGTACACGTTGGATGGCAATCTGGTCTGCGTAGATATCCAGGCCGACGACCACCTCCACGAGCGCAGTTTCGCTGCCGTCGCCGAAGCTGGTGTCGACGGCGCGGCGGTGCCCGGCCCGGTCGGCGTTCAACCGCTGGATATCAGCGAACAGGTGCCGGAATTTCGGTCCGAACGCGCCACGTCGCTCCGCGGTCCGCGTTGCGTTCTCCAGGTGCCACAACCTCCGGTGAACCGAGCCGAGCAGCGCGTATGCCGGCACCGTGCGCGGCGGGCGAAAACCGGCGGCGGCCCATGCCGCATCGAGCCCAGCCGCTTCGACGGCGGCGATGCGTCGATGGTGCTCGTCGTGGAGCAGTTCACGTTTGACGTCCAGCAGGGCGAGCCGGTCAAGGACGGCGCCCACGCTGGCGAAGTACGGCAATGGACAAGCGGTCACGTCGAGCGGATTCGGTCGGTCAGTCCGTAGAAACGCACGCAGTTGCCGGCCAGGATGCGATGGCGCTCCTCGGCGGATACACCGGAGAGGCTCGCCTCCGCTACCTGGCGGGACCGCGGCCAGAAGGTGCCGAAGTGGGGATAGTCGGTGGACCACATGAGGTTGTCGACGCCAATGGCATATCGGCTCTGGATGCCGGCGCGGTCGTCGAGGAATGACCCGGTCATGTGCGAGTGCCAATAGTGCGAGGGAGGGTGGCGCAGCAGGATCCGGCGCAGGTGCCGGTTCCGACGCCAGATGTCGTCGACAGCCTCCAGAGCCCGTGGTATCCAGCCAACCCAGGTTTCGATGAACCCGATCCGCAGCCCTGGGTGGGCGTCGAACAGTCCGGACAGCAGGAGATCGCTGAGAACGGCAGCGGCGCGGCCCAGACTGACGCCGAAGTTGGGGGCGCGGTGGTGGTACTCCAGCGGTCGGGGAGCATGGTCCGGCCTGTGCGGGTGGAAACGGACGCTGGTGAGCTCGTCGTCGAGCCGTCGCTCCTGCAGCTCGCGCAGCAGTAGCCGCTCCTCGCGCGATCGGAACCCGACGTGCATGCAGATGGGCAGTCCAAGCTCCTCGGCGCAGCTCCAAAACGGCGCGCTGGCCGCGTCAAGATGGTCGCCGCCGGTGGGCCAGCAGGGCAGCACCGCCCCCACAAAGCCCTGTTCGACGCAGGACCGGAGGGTCCGGACGCAGTCGTCGACACCGGTGGTGGGCAGCTGCGCCACCGGAAAGAGCCGGTCGGGTGCCGCGGAGCAGAATTCCTCCACGATGAAACGGTTGTACGCCTCCACCCCGGCGAGCACGAAGGCCGGATCGGGGTCGTCGAGGAAGTGCCCCATCGGACGGGCGCTGGGGAAGATGACCTCCGCTGCGACGCCGTCGGCGTCCTGGTCAATGAGCCGCGCCGCGCCGTCGAACGTGCCGGGTCGGATCTCGTCGTAACGGACGCCACTGGGGCGGAGTTGGTCGTCGGGCCGGCCAGGTAGGCCGGCCAGGCCGATCGGCTCCGGTTCGCGGGCACCGGCGTAGCGCCAGGCGTGCCCACCGTCGGCGTCCTCCACGAGTTGCGGTGCCTGGTCCCGGTACCGCGCTGGCAGCCAGCGGTCCCACAGATGTGGCGGGTCGAGGATGTGCGAGTCGGCAGAGATCAACATATTGTCGCGTCCTCTCCGGAGGGAAGTGCCGCCGCCGCGGCCCGTACCGCGGCGGCGATTCGTGCGCACGCCAGGTCGGCCGTGTCGTCGGAGACGGTCAGCGCGGGAAGCAGGATGAGCGCGCTGGCGGTGGGCATCGGGACCAGTACCCGCCGGTGCAGCAGGTCGGCGGCGACGAAGAGCGCGGTCTCCGGATTGGGAAGAGCGAGCTCGAATGCCGCACCGTGGCGCCGCAGCTGTCGTCCGGAATCGTCGGGGTGGCCCAGGTGATGACGCAGGCGCAGGGCGAACGCCTCGGCGGTCCGCTGGTAACACCGTTGGTTGTCGGGGTCGGTGAGCTGTGCCAGAGCGGCGCGGCCAACCGCCATACCAAGGAGGCTGCCGCCGTAGGAGGATCGGAGCGGGCTACGCCAGTCGCGCAGGACGCCCTCGTCGCGTAGCCCGTACGCCGCCACCGGGTAGAGCCCGGCGGACAGCGCTTTCCCGACGAGCAGGATGTCCGGAACGATCCCGCTGTTCTCGTGCGCCCACAGCGGGCCGCAACGGTTCAACCCGGACTTGGTTTCGTCGAGGACGAGGATGGTGCCGGTGGTGTCGCAGCGGAGCCGCAGCGCGCGCAGCCATTCCGCGCTAAGGAGACAGATCCGGCCGCTCAGTTGAACCGGTTCCGCGATCACGGCCGCGACCCGGTCGTCGATCAGCGCCAGCGCGACATCATCGTTCGGGGTGATCCGGATCGGCTCGACGGCGAGTCGGGGGTAGGGACCGGGCAGGTGCCGCGGGTCGGTCACGGCGGCCGCCAGCCCGGCCTGCCCGTGGTAGCCGCCGTGCAGCGCGACGACACGATCCCGTCCGGTGGCCGCCATGGCCGTACGCAGCGCGAACTCGGCGGCCTCACTGCCGCCGCCGCAGAACTGCCACCGCCACCGGCCCTCCCCCACCGTGGTGCTGAGGTCGGCGGCCAGGTCGGCGCGGAGTTGGCTGGGTAGTTGCTGGTCGCCGATGTCCATGGTGCGCAGCGCGTCCCGCAGCGCGTCGACGGCGGCCCGGGGGCGGTGGCCCAGCGCCGCCACACCAGCGCCGCACCGCAGGTCGAGATAAGCGGTGCCGTCCGGATCCCGGACGAGGTCCCGGTCGCCACCGTTGGTGAGGATCGATGCCCGCAGTGCCCGCAGGGGTGCGCTGATGTCGTCCGCGACGTGAGCGGCGTAGTCGTCGAGCAGCCGCTGTCGCTGCGAATCGGCGGTGGTCGGATCGGCGATCCACCAGGCTGTCACAGCCCGAGCTCCCGATAGTTCATGAGCTGCCTCAGCCGTGCGGCCGGGCGGGCGATCCCCAGGCTCGCGAGTTGGCCGATGACGCCCTCGATGTTGCCCAGGTCGGCCCAGAACCGACTTTCGTCGAAGCGGGTGTTCGCGGTCATCGTGTCGACCCAGCCGCGTAGTGCGCCGGGGCTGACGTCCAGATCAGGGCGGTCCCAGACGGACGGCGGGACGGCGGGCGTCTCGCGGACGGGAGCGCCGTGGCAGCACACCCCGTCGCTGACTGCCGTGTCATCTCCGCTGTGGCACAGATAGGCGTGGGTATGTTCACCGCCGGTGATGAACACCGGCCGGGCGGCGTGCAGCGGTTGCAGCCCGCGCCGTGCGCGGATCGCGTCGTCGACCTGCTCGAAGGCGGTGTGGTCGACGTGGCGCAGTTGTACGGCCGGTGCGACGACAGCTGTGGGCAGGGCTGCGGTGAGGGCCTGAATGACCCGGTCCGCGACGATCTGCCGGTTGGCGTAGCCGAAGTTCCGGGCCGCCATGGCGGTGCCCAGTAGGGCGCGTCCTCGGGTGCTGTCGAGATCGACGGCGAACAGCCCGTCGGCGGCGTCGTGTTCCAGGGAGATGCCGGAGTGGACCGCGTCCTGGGCGAGATCGAGGAACAGGCCGCGCCGATTGAGGTGGTCGCGGATCGGTGCCGCGCCGACATGGACGACGACGATGATCCGACCGGTGGATGGTGTGCTCGGCCGCAGCGGCTGCTGCACGACGTAGCAGGCGACGAAGTGCCCAGCCGCGCTACCGAGGCTGCGTTGCAGGGTCGTGTCGGTGAAGTCCGGGTCGAGGAGCGCCAGCTCCGTGGGCCAGTCGTTGTGCTCTTCGGCCGGAGCTGCCGAGGTGGTGAACGCGGCGGGCGCGGCAAGCGCATCGAGGCCGCCGACAAGTACGTCGCGTACGTGGCAGGATGCGTCGGGCCGGTCCGGGGAGTCCACGGCGATTTGCCGCAGCATGCCGTCGTACGCGGACGCCATGGCCGTCCTGTCCATCTCGTCCGGGTCGACGGTGATGCCGGAGTCGACGACGAGATATCCGCAGCCCATGTCGGGTGCCGACAGTGGATACAGCCACCCCGGTTCGGTGTGGAGAGCGATGCCGGCGGGGAAACCGAAGGGCTTCACGCTGACGTCGGGATGCACGACGACCGGCCCGTGGACGTACGGCAGTTGCGCGACTCGCGCGAGTCGGTCACGCAGCGGAGAGGCGAGCAGCGGACCGAGGAACTCGCCGCCGAGCAGAAACCGCACCGCCCGGTCGCCAGCATTCCGGAAGCGTCCCTCGAAGTGGTCGAACGACGAGTACGTCATTGCAGCGCACCCGGTACGGACAGCAGCCGGCACACCCGGCGCAGCAGATCCGGGTCCACCCCGCGTGCCAGCAACGACCATCCGCCGGATACCTGCCGAAGCCGCCAACCGGGCTCGGGGCACAGCGTTTCGGCGACTTCGGTGGTGGCGACGACGACGACCAGGTGGTCGGGGGCAGCGGCGAGGGCGTCGGGGGCGACCGAACCGTAGCGGGTGAGGATCAACACGACCACGTCGCAGGCGGTGAAGACCTCGTCGGCCGGGTCGGGTGGCTGGTCCGGTGGGAGGAATCCGACGCTGACGTCGTCGGCCGGCTCGGCCGGGCGATCGATGTCCTCCGGCACGGGAGCGGCTCGGACGGTGCCTGCGGTGCCATCCACTGTCACCACCATGTCCTCGGGGAGCGCCGTGGTGGCTTCGTGGATACCGATCACGCAGGGCTTACCGAGCTCCCGAGCGACGATTGCGATATGGCACAGCACCCCGCCGTCGGTGCTGACGATGGCCGACGCGCGGGCGATTGCGGGCAGCAGCTCGGGGCGGGCCGCCCCGCACACGAGAACCCGTCCGTCGGCAGGGGTGTACCGGCCGATACCGGCCGGCGAGGACACTGGCCCGCGCCACGTACCGGGCGCACCGGGTTCACCGCGCAGGGTTCCGGTTGGCTCTCGGCGCCGATCGGATGCGGTCGGTTCCGTCGGTCGGGCGGTCAGAGGGCGTAACTGCACCAGCCACACCGTGCCGTTGGCGTCCTCGACCCATTCCACGTCCACACCACTGGAACAGCCGGGCACCGGACGACCCACCAGTCGCTCCAGTTCGGCGAGCAGCCCCGGGTGCAGGCAACCCCGCTCGGCCAGGGCCGGCGGCAGGCGTAGGTAGGCCAGCCCGGCTGGCTCGTCGACATAAACGACCTTGGCCGGAAACCCGTGGTCGGTGACCACGACATCGCCGGGTCGATGCGCGTGGTCCGGCACCGGATACACGGCCAACGGCTTTGGTCGGACCCGGTGCCCGCCCACTGGGCCGCTGCGGTGGGAGTCACCGGCGCTGATGCCCTCGACGAGGTGCACCGCCAGCCCCCAGGTGCCCTCGACGAGCAACTGCGGTCCGTCCGGTGTGTGCCAGCCGAATGCCACTCCGCTGCTGCGGGCGGGCACGGTGGCCTGCACCACGATGGCCATCCGGCCGGCGGACCGTGGCAGGCCAACGGCATCCTCGTAGGCGGCCCGGGTCGTGGACCGGGTGGAGGCGATCACCGACGTCAGGGCGTCGGTGAGGCCCACCGGGTCCAGCCGGCTGAATGCAGAGCCGAAGACACCCGCATAGCTGTGCGCGGCCTGGTCTTCCACCTCCGCAGACGAACGCACAACCAGGTGGCTGACGCCGCTGTCGCGCGCCCACGCCGCGATCTCCATGCTGCTCTGCCGCAGCCACGACGGGTCGGCCTCTCCGCTCTGTGGAACTGCGGTAGCGGGAATCACCGCGGTGGGCGGGACGCGCCACCCATGGGCGTCGGCGACACGCAGACCGAACGCCTTGCCGCCAACCTCGGTGGCGGGTCCGGACAGGTCGGTCAGGAGCGCAGCCACGCCCAAGCTCCATCGGTGGCATCGATGAGCAGTACCGGGCGGTCCCCAGCGGTCTCGTCAGTGTCGCAGGCGCTCGGCAGCACCGTACCGAGGTCCAGGCCGCCACGGTCGGCGGCAGAGCGCAGCGTCTGCAATGTCTTGGCCTGCCACCGGCGGCGTTGCTCCTCCTCCTCGGCGGCGAGCCGACACATCGACACGAACGCCCAGGTGCGGGCCACGCGCCGGCCCGTGCCGCCGGCCGCCAGCAGCAGCATGCTCGTGTCCCGGGCCAGCCGCCGCCGGGCAGCGTCCCGGGAGTCGCGCATGGCTTCCAAGTAGCCCACCTCCGGCGGGTCGAGCGATCGGACGTACGTCTCCAAGGTCCGCGCGTCCTCGAACGGGCGCTGCGGGAGGCCGGGCGCCTGCAGATGCCCGATGCTCGCGGAGAGCTCCGCCGCTCGCTGGCTCGACCAACCACCGGCGTGGATGGCGTGATGGGCGGCAGCCGTGAGCGTGGCGAAGTCGGTCAGGTGCGCGGATGTGTTCGGCACGAGAAGGCGCATGAGAAGCTCCCGGGCAGCCTGGGGGTCACGAGTGAGGCCGGCCAACCAGGTCTCGATGTCGGTGAGCGGCAGCGCCCAGTTCAGGACGTGGAAGGCCATCAGCTCGGCGAGCGCGTCAACCGCCGCCTGGATGCCGCCGGCTGTCGGGGCATCAGCACCGGCCAGCCGAGCGGTGGCCTCGGCGACCCGGCTAACGCACCTGCTCAGTCGTCCCGCGAGGCCGGCCACGAAGGACGGCTCGGCGCAGCGGTTGCCGAACTCGTGCAGCGTTCGGTCGTAGTGTCCCGCCGGAATGTCGAGCAGTCCGGGGCGTCGGTGCGCCCCCCACCGGTCGGCGCACTCGAGCAGGATCCGTGGCGCCAGCGCCGCGCCGGTGCTGTAGAGCGCGAGTTCCAGCGGCGAAGCGGTGGGAAAGTCGACCTCGTAGTCGAGCACCACGATGTCGCGCCACCGACTCTCCACCCTGGGATCACCGCTGCTTGGGCTCGTCGCGGGCGTCCGGTGCCGGCGTGGAGGGCGGGTGCGAGCGGTCGGCCGACTGCTCGTCCAGGGTGCTGCGGTGCCGGCTGCCGCCGAGTTTCTGAATAAGGCGTGCGATAGCCAGATCGCTCGCGACGCTTTCGGCCACGTCATACCCCTTCCTCTGACGCGTCCGCCGAGGCACGGCCGACGGCGCAGTGACCAGTGTCACTGGATGCGAATGGGACACTATGAGGTACGCGCCCCGTACACAAGAGTCGGCGAAGCGCCGGACGAGTTCTGTCCGTTGATCGTCGAATGTCTTGGCGAGAGGAGCAGAGATGCCGATAATCGGCGGATGCTGACGGGCGCGGCACGACAGTACCTTGGACGCAACCAGGTGGACATTGCGGCAATTCGATCGGCGCTATGGACGTCCGAGGTGACCGCCGACTCGTATGGGGGCGAGACCGAGCGGTATCAGGGCGCGATTCTCGAACAATACAAGATCTACGTCGAGATGGCCGACCGCGTGAGCGCGCGGAGGGGCTCGACGAACACCTTCTTCCTAGCCGTGAACACCGCCGTCTTCACACTGGTCAACGTCATCTGGGCGCAGGGCGTACAGGTGCCCCGCACCGCACTGGTGCTCCCACTGGCCATCCTCGTCGCGCAGTGCGCCGCGTGGTCGTGGATTCTGCGCTCGTACCGGCAGCTGGCGTCCGCCAAGTTCCGCGTGATCGGCGCACTCGAGGAGCGGCTACCGGCGTCGCCGTATTGGAGGGCGGAGTGGAAGGGCCTCGGCTCCGGCAGGGATCGGTCGCTGTACTGGCCAATGGCCTATCTTGAGCAGTGGGTGCCGGTCGTGTTCGCCGTGGCCTACCTGATCCTGCTCGGTCTGGTCCTGGCCGTCACGGTCTCCTGAAAGGGTCGAGCCCGCCCCACCCCTCCGCCCACGGCCTCCTACGAGCGGACGCTCGACAGTACTCGCCGCATCTCGTCCAGGCTGGTGTAGAAGTGGGCCCGCCAGCCAGCCTCCGTCGCTACCGACACGTTGGCTTGGTCATCGTCGAAAAACCACATCCGCTGCGGGTCGTCGCATCCCGTCCTCGCCTGAGCGGCGAGATAAAAGTCGATATTGCTCTTGGTCATGCCCAGCTCACCCGACCACAGGATGTGATCGAACAGGTCACCGAGGCCCACCTGGTCGGTCAGGTAGGCGATCCGGTACTTCTCCTGGTTGGTCACCGCAATGGCCGTACCCCCCGTCCGCTCCCGCCACATCCGGACTTCGGCGGCGACATCCTCGTCGACTCGCGCGTCATTGACGAACCAGTAATTGAGAAAATCGTCGACCGTCACGGCGGGGTTGAGCTCGGGCAGCACGGTCTCGAGGGTCTCCCGCAGGTCACGCTTACCCACAATGATCTCCGGCCAGTAGACCTTGAAGAACCGCTGGCCCAGCGCGCGCGGGTCGATCCCCAGATCGTGCTGAATGTGGGTGTCCCACGGCCCGCCGTCGAACCGGTCATTCGGATGAACCAGCACACCGTCCACGTCGAGGGCCAGTATGTTCAGATTGCGGTCGGTCCCGATGCTCATCGTCGTCATGCACCTTCGTCGGTCGGGAAGATAGGGGCGGCTGCGTGCAGCGTAGGCGATGTCAGGCGGAGGCTTGTCACCTCATCGACCGTGTCGCGTCCGTCGAGTCTTTCCAGGATCTGTCGATCACCTGCAGGGCGCTGTCAAGAGCGCGGGCAATCTGACTGGTCGTCGCGTTGCGGATCGGAGCACCCAGGAACGGCACCTCCTCGTGACCGATCAACGCCCAGGGGAACCGGTCCAGCTCCTCCCGGTAGTCGGCCTTTGCATCGAGCGACACGGGAACAATCCGCTCCGGCGGCACCTTCCGGCCCAGCGCGATCAACTCCGGGTAGATGTTGCCCTTCGGGTCGGTTGCCCGCTCGGCGTAGGCAGGAGAGAGAAGGATGAGCGCGGCATCGGCCTGCGCCGCATACCTCGACCCGTTCTTCTTGGTGTTTCCACCCAGGCCGTGATAGTCCTCGACGAAGGCGTAGTACCGACGACGGCGCTCGTACAACAGGCGCAGCATCGCCCGCATCGAGTCGATGTCCTCCCAGCAGAACGACACGAAGATCGACGGCCCGCTGTGCGTCTCCTCCGCACGGGTATCGTCCACGACGGAGAGCCGCACCTCGGCGTCGCGGGTGATAGCGGCCTGGTAGAGCCCGCGCCGCTCCGCCGCCCCTCGAGCAACAGTGGCCCGGAACCAGGCGGTCCGCTGCGGTGGCACGAAAAAGAGCACGTTGTTCTGGACCGGCGGCGAGTCCCACATCATCTGCAGGAACTCACTCACGTGCCCGGCCGTCCGCTCCAGCGGAACCGTCTCCAGCGGCGCGGCGTACGGTGCCCCGCTCACGCGCACCGACGCCGGGCGGTACAGACGATGCGTCTCGTAGTCCCAGTACGCGTCGACGAAGATGTCCGGTCGCAGGACCAATTGCGCCGGCGACTCGGCACTGGTCGGCCGGTCCAACCAGTGATACTCGTACGGCGTACCACCACCCAGCAGCTCGTCGGCGGCGCGCGCCACGTGGCGGTCCAGTACCTCTGCTTCCCGATCGGCGCGCAGCTGACGTAGACCGGCGAACAGGGACGTGTCGTCCAAACGGCTGAACGCCTCACCACTGAGCGTCCCGTAGCGGGCGTCGAAGTACTTGGTCATCCAGTCGGGCTGTCGGCGCAGCAGCTCCGACATCACGACCGCCAGCAACGTGACCCGGAACCGCACCGCGGGCGCCGAATAGACCTGCGAACGTAGCACCGCCCGCAACATCAGAAAGTTGGCCACTGGTCCGGTCGAGTTGAAGATCGGACCGTCGCGATCGTAGGTGATCAGCGACTCGATGACGTGGGCCGCTGACGACAGGCCACTGTCGATCGAGTGGTGCGAGTCCCGGTGGACGTAGTCCAGCCGGTCGGCGTCGACCACCCCATCGACGATCTGACGGACCGCCAGCAGAGCGTCCGTAACGTGGATGTCCGGTGTCGGCTGACCGGCAATCAGGTAGGCGAGCACGCCGATGTCCAGCCCGGTACGGAGCGGTTCGTGCACCTGAAACACATCGATGATGCCGTTGAGCGTGAACAACTCCTTGTCGGACATTCCGTGGGTCGACACCTCCAAGTCCGCGGCGACCCGGGTGGCGATCGTCGCGTGGGGGTAAAGGAACAGGCCCACCGACGGCTTGTGCGGCAGCTCGCCGATGTCCTGGAGCAACCCGGCGAACACCACGTGTTCGGCGAGTCGGCGGATGAGCGTCGCGTCGTCGCCGTCGGCGAGGGAGGGCACCGCCTCACGCAGTCCGGCCATCGTCACCGGGGTGAAGAATCCCATCCGGTGCAGGCGCTGCATCAGTCGCAGCGCCACATGCGCCGTCCCCACCGCATGCGAGAACCTGTTGTGCGTCGAGGACAGGAACGCATGGTCGCCGAAGGGAAGCTGCTGGAGCCGCCTCAGTCGTTGCAGTTGCGGGGACTCCAGCAGGAGTTGAAGGAGATCGCGTCGGGCGAACAGTGTCGGGTCATCGAAGTCGATGACGCCGTGCACGGCGTCATGGATAGGCCAACTCTGACCATGCATGGTCCCTCACCCCCCGGCTCCGCTCCGGCGGCACACCGCGACTGCCAGCCGATCAGTTCGAGCCTCCATCGAAAGACTCACATCAGCGACGCCAGCACGATGTCGGATATCTGATACGGCGCTCGGAGGTGGGCTGCCCCGCCCGTGCGGGCGGGAGGGATCGCGCCACCGCCATGGCGCCTGATTAGGCTGACGGGCATGCCGCCAGAGCGCCCGCACCGCCCGGACGACCGTCGAAGGTCGACCCCCGCCGCGGCGCGCCTGATCGGGCCGGCCGACTGGTGAGTGACGCACCAGTGCCCGCCCCGCGGGGTGCGCCACCGCGGCACCGCTCGGGCTGGATCGACCGTTGCGACCGACTCGCCCGGTCGCGCCCCTTCGAGATCGCCATCGTGGTGGTCATCCTCGCCAACGGCATCGTGCTCGGCCTGGAGACGTACGACGACCTGAGCCCGGCGGGCACCGCGCTGCACGCGCTGGAGCTGCTCTTCCGGGCCGTCTTCGTCGTCGAGATCGCCGTCCGGCTGACGGCGTACGGCAAGCGCCCACAGGACTTCTTCCGGCACGGCTGGAACGTCTTCGACTTCGTGGTGATCGCGGCGATCTTCATCCCGGGCCTGCACGGCGACCCGGCCCTGCTGCGGGTCGTACGGGTCGCCCGGATGGTCCGCCTGGTGCGGTTCTCGCCAGGTCTGCGGACCATCGTCTCCGCGCTGTGGCGCAGCCTGCCGGGCGTCACCGGGTTCCTCGCCCTGGCCGTGGTGACGCTCTACGTGTACGGCATGGCCGGCTGGCTGATCTTCGGCAACAGGTATCCCGAGGAGTACGGCGACATCGGGCGATCACTGCTGACGCTGTTCGTGCTGTTGTCGCTGGAGACGCTGCCGGACCTCATCGAGCAGGGCTTGGCGATCTCACCATGGACGCTGCTCTACTACGTCAGCTATGTGGTCATCACCGTCAACCTGCTGCTCAACATCCTCATCGCGGTCATCGTGAACTCCATGGAGGAGGCCCGCCGGTTGGAGATGACCGAGCGGCTGGCTCCCGGGTACGACGAGGACGGCGACGGCGTACCGGACGAGGTGGACCGCATCGCGCTGACCCAACGGCTGGACGACCTGCGGGCGGTCATCACCGAGTTGGAACGGGAACTGCGCATCGACCGGGACGACGGGTCCGGTCGACCTCATCGGGACAACGCCCGCGTCAGACGGTAATCCGACGCTCGCGCTGCGTCCTCCCGTTCGGATAGTGTCGACGGCGGTCCCAACGGCCCTTCTGAGGGGGTACCGGCATGACGGCCACTGTCGACAATGCCCAGACCGCCGCCGAACCCGCCAACCTGCTCGACCCGGTGATCGACGATGTGATCCGCCCGCAGGCGCCAATCGTCGACCGGGATGGGGCCTTCCCTCGCCCGGGTGTCGACGCTCTCGCCGCCGCCGGCCTGCTCGGCCTGGCCTCCTCGACCGAGGTCGGTGGCGGCGGCCACGGCATGCGGACGGTCGCCGGGGTCATCGAACGGCTGGCCGCCGAGTGCGGGTCCACCGCGATGGTGGTGCTCATGCACTACGCGGCGACCGCGGTCATCGAGGCGCACGGCCCGCGCGACGTCCGCGCGGCCATCGCCGCCGGCGATCACCTCACCACGCTGGCGTTCTCCGAGTACGGCTCGCGCAGCCACTTCTGGTCGCCGACCGGCACCGCGAGCGCCGCCGCCGCCGCCGACGACACGGTCCTCCTGGAGGCCCGTAAGAGCTGGGTCACCTCGGCCGGCGAGGCCGACAGCTACGTCTGGTCGAGTCTTCCGCTGACCCGCGAGGCCGGCCCGATGACGCTGTGGCTCGTGCCGGCCGGCAGCCCTGGCCTGAGCGTGACCGGCGACTTCGACGGCCTGGGCCTGCGCGGCAACGGCTCTCGGCCGATGACCGCCGACGGGCTCCGGGTTCCGGCGGCGGCGATGATGGCGGCCGACGGCGCCGGGCTCGACACCGCGCTCGGCGCGGTCCTGCCCTGGTTCCTGGTGCTCAACGCCGCCTTCTGCCTCGGCCTCGCCGACAGTGCGGTGACCGAGGCCGGCCGACATCTGACCAGAACAACGCTCACGCACACCGGTGCCGCCCTGCGCGACGCGCCCGTCACCCGACGCGACCTCGCCCGACTGATGATCCGCACCGACGCGCTGCGCGCCTTCCTGGGCGACACGCTCACCGCCCTGGAGACCGGCCGCGACGACGCGATGCTGCGGGTGCTCCAGGTCAAGGCGCTCGCCGGCGAAACGGTCGCCGAGGTGACCGACGGCGCGATGCAGCTCTGCGGCGGCAGCGCCTTCCGCAAGGAGTTGGGCCTTGAGCGCCGTTTCCGGGACGCCCGCGCGGCTCGGGTGATGGCACCGACCACCGACGCGCTGCACGACTTCGTCGGTCGTGTCGCCACCGGGCTGCCACTGCTCGACGAGGCCAACCGCTGATGCCCGCGCCAACCGTTCTGCTGGGCGCGGTGGCGTACGACCCGAAGGTGGTGACCATCTGGGAGGGCTTCCGCGCCTGGTTGCGCGGCCGGGGCCTGGATTTCGACTTCGTCCTCTACTCGCACTACGAGCGACAGGTCGAGGACCTCGTCGCCGGGCGGATCGACGCGGCCTGGAACTCGCCCCTGGCCTGGCTGCGGGCCGAACGACTGGCGGCCGCCAACGGCACGACCGTACGCGCGCTCACGATGCGCGACACCGACCAGGACCTCACCTCGATCGTGGTGGTTCGCGCGGACTCGCCGGTGCGGCAGCTCGCGGACCTCAACGGCCGGGCGGTCGCCGTCGGGGCGATCGACAGTCCACAGGCGACGCTCATTCCGCTGGGCCACCTCGCGGCAGCCGGGGTCACTGTCGACGTACGCCGCTTCGACGTGGGCGTCGGCCTGCACGGCGACCACATCGGCGGCGAACGCGACGCGGCCCGCGCCCTGGTGGCCGGCGAGGTCGACGCGGCCTGCATGATCGACGCCAACCATCTGGCGTTCGTACGGGAGGGCACCTTACCGCCCGAGGGCACCCGGATCGTGGCGCAGACCGCACGCTACGACCACTGCAACATGACGGTCCGCGCGCCGGAGTCCGACGGGGTCCGGCTCTTCGGCACGCTGCTGCTCGGCATGTCGTACGCCGATCCGCAGGTGCGTCCGCTGCTCGACCTGGAGGGGCTGACGGCCTGGCGGGAGGGCCGCACCACGGGCTACGCGGCCCTCGCCGAGGCGGTCGACGCCAGCGGCTTCTACTCCCCCGACGGGCGGGTGACGGCCACGGACTACCGGCCGTGAGCGCGACACCGGTCGCCGAGGTACACCTCGCTGACCTGGGTTTCGGGCAGGGCGCGCACCTGCTCGTGCAACGCGCCCTGGCCGGGCTGCCGCCCGGCGGTCGGTTGGCGGTGTCCGGCCGCGACCCGGCGCTGCGCGTACACCTGCCCGCCTGGTGTCGGGGCCGGGGCCATCGGGTCGAATGGCCGGATCGGGACGACCGGAGCGACCTCGTCGCGGTGGTGGTCCGGGGCTCGGCGGACGACGACCGCTGGCACGGCGCGGAGCGGGCCGGCCCGGCGCAGCCGTCGGCGCTCACCAGGCGTCCGCCGGCGCGGTGGGGGCTCGGCGCCCGCGGCGCGCTCCTCGAAACCGGCGGTCCCGAGGCGCGGTTCGACCTGGACGACCGCGATCTGGTCTGGGCCGACATCGCCCCCCACCTGTACGCCCAGGCGGCCGCCCGACAGTGGGATCCGCAGACCGCGGTGCCGTGGGACGACCCGTTCGCGCTGCCGGCCGACGTCGAGGCCGCGGTGGTGCAGGTGATGACCTACCTGGTTGAGAACGAGCAGGCCGCCCTCGTCGTACCGGCCCGGTTCGTGGGGCGCATCCATCCGCACTTCCGGGAGGTGGTGCAGCTGCTCGCGGTGCAGATGGCCGACGAGGCCCGGCACATGGAGGTCTTCAGCCGGCGGGCGCTGCTGCGCGGCGCCGAGTTGGGCACGTCATCGGCGGGCGGCCGGCAGTCGCTGTTCACGCTCGTCGCGGAGTCCGACTTCGCGTTGGCGTCGTTCCTGCTCTCCGTGCTCGGCGAGGGGAGCTTCGTCGACCTGCTCTCGTTCCTGCACCAGTTCGCCCCGGATCCGGTGACGCGGCGGATCTGTTGGCTCGCCATGCAGGACGAGCGCCGGCACGTGGTGTTCGGCATGGCGCACCTGGAGCATCAGGCGCAGGTGGATCCGCTGCTGCGCGACCGGCTGCGGGCCGCCATCCACCGCCGTCACGACGCGCTGATCGACACCGCCGGCCTCAACGCGGACGTCTTCGACGCCCTGGTGGTGCTCGCGGCGGGTGGTTGGCGGCCGGACGACGTGTCCACCGGCTTTGACCGGGTGCGGGCTCTGCAGGACGCGATGGATCAGGGCCGTCAGCGCCGACTCGTCCGCCTGGGCTTCCGGCCCGACGAGGCGGCGGCGCTCTCCGCCCTGCACACCCGCAACTTCATGTAGGCGACCCCCGCGCACGGCGGGTCGTGCGCGGGGGTCGAGGTCCCACAGGTCAGCAGCCGGTGGTCACTGGCCGAGCAGGGTCCTGATCTTCTGCGCGTAGCCGGCCACCGTGAAGTCCGGGCCGACGGAGTCCACCAGGATCAGGTCGTTGATGGTGTGTGCGGTGCGCAGCGACAGGATCGCCTGGTACTCGGGCGAGTTGTACCAGGTCTTCGCGGTCGCCGCGTCCGGGAACTCGATCAGCACGACCGAGCCGGGCCAGCTGCCCTCCAGGACCTCCACCTCGGCGTCGATGACGAGCCACTTGGCGCCGTACGCCTCGGTGGTGGCCTGCACCTGCTCCAGGTAGCGCAGGGACTCCTCGGTCGGCACCCCGCCCGGGATGCGCAGGTGGTTGATCAGGTAGGTGCTCATGGTTTTCTCCTCAGTGCGGGTGTGGGTGGTCCGATCGAAGGCGTACGACCGGTCGTCTTGGAATGGATACGCGCCGGGACAGCGGGATTGGCCCGCATCATCAGTAACGGATCAGGTGAGGATCCGGGTGGTGGTGATGTCGAAGAACTCCCGCAGGGCGGCCGGGTCACCGGATGCCTTCGCCCGCGCCGCCGCCCCCTCGTAGCTGGAGACGATGAAACCGGCGAGGCTCCTGGCGGGTTCGTCGCCCTGTAGCTCACCGGCCGCACGTGCCTGCTCGATGGCGTCGCCGAGAGTCGCGACCCATCGGCCGAAGCTGGCGTCGACGGCAGCTCGCAGGACGTCACTGTGTGCCGGAATCTCGCTGGCGAAGTTGCCGAGCAGGCAACCACGGTCACCCATGGTGTCGGCGAGGCCGGTGATGTAGCGCAGGTGCGCGATGATCCGCTCGCGCGCGGTGCCACCCTGCCTGCCGTCGAGCATCTCCAGCCCCATCGCCTCGGAATATCTCGCCACCGAGTCGAGGGCGAGATCCTCCTTGCTGCCGAAGTGGTTGTAGAAGGTGCCCTTGGGGGCCCCGGCGGCAGCGACGATGTCCTGCACGCTCGTCCCGTTGTAGCCGCGCAGGTGGAACAGGTCCAACGCGGCGTCGGACAACCGCTGCCTGGTCCCGGCGGAGGCCGGCGACTTCGATCGTGCCATGGCTTGGCGCTCCTTCCGGTCGGGCTGCGGCTGACTGACACCCAGAACAATATGACCAGTCGTCTCGGAATGCCAAGGGATGTGACCACGGTCATGGCCCAGTACCGTGGAGCGGTCATGGACAGGTACGCGAGCCCGGTCCGCCGGGAGCTGCTACGGCTGCGCGAGCAGACCGAGGCGCAGGCCACTGCACTGGAGAACGACCTGCGCGGCCTCTTCGAGGCGTCCCGGTCGTCCAACGCCGACGACGAACACGACCCCGAGGGCAGCACCATCGCCTTCGAACGCGCACAGCTCACCGCCGTCCTCGACGCCACCCGCCGACGCCTGGCCGAGCTGGACGTCGCGCTGCGACGGGTGGACGACGGCAGCTACGGCGTGTGCGAAGGGTGCCATCGCCCCATCCCCGCCGAGCGTCTCGTCGCCCGCCCGTCAGCGCGTACGTGTGTGGCCTGCGCCAGCCGACGCTAGCGGGAGCCGCCGCACCGTCGCCCGTAGGACTCCGTCAGGTGATGGCCGGCGCTTTCAGTCGTGCGGCGTCGAACGCCGCCCAGGTCGGCCATCAGCACTGTCCTTTCCCGCGGGCCCGAGGCTCGACGCCGGTCAACCGACCGCGCCGCTATCGCCGCCCAGCGTAGATCGCGCGGCCGTCGAGCTCCTCCTCGATACGAATGAGCTGGTTGTACTTGGCCGTGCGGTCCGAGCGCGACAGCGAGCCGGTCTTGATCTGCCCGCATCCGACGGCCACCGCCAGGTCAGCGATGGTGGTGTCCTCGGTCTCCCCGGACCGGTGCGACATCACCACCCGGTACCCCGCCTTGTGGGCGGCGTCCACCGTCGCCAGGGTCTCGGTGAGCGTGCCGATCTGGTTGACCTTGACCAGGATCGCGTTGGCGTAGCCGCCGTCGATCCCGTCGCGCAGCCGGTCGACGTCGGTGCAGAAGACGTCGTCGCCGACCAGCTGCACGCGCTCCCCCGCCGCCGCCGTCAGCCGCTTCCAGCCGGCGATGTCGTCCTCGGCCATCGGGTCCTCGATCGAGCTGATCGGGTACCGGGAGACCAGGTCCAGCAGGTAGTCGATGTGCTCGTCAACGGTGCGTTGGCGTCCCTCGCCGACGTAGTCGTAGACGCCCGAGCGGAAGAACTCCGAACTGGCCGGGTCGAGGCAGATCTGCACGTCCACCCCGGGCTCGTAGCCGGTGTCCTCGATGGCGCGCAGCACGAACCGCAGCGCCTCGTCGGCGTCGGTGACGTTCGGCGCGAAGCCCCCCTCGTCGCCGACGGCGGTGTGGTGACCGGCCGCGGCCAGGGACCCCTTGAGGGTGTGGAAGACCTCCGCGCCCATCCGGACCGCCTCGGCGAAGGTCTGCGCGCCGACCGGCGCGATCATGAACTCCTGGAAGTCGAGCGGATTGTCGGCGTGCGCGCCGCCGTTGATGATGTTGATCATCGGCACCGGCAGCAGACGAGCGCCGACGCCACCGACGTAGCGGTAGAGCGGCTGCCGGTGGGCCGACGCCGCCGCCTTCGCCGCCGCCAGGGACACCGCCAGGATCGCGTTGGCACCCAGCCGACCCTTGTCCTTGGAACCGTCGAGGTCGATCATCGTCTCGTCGATCAGGGCCTGGTCCTCCGCGTCGAGCCCGAGCACCGCGTCGGCGATCTCGCCGTTGACCGCGGCGACGGCCTTGCTGACCCCCTTGCCGTGAAAACGCGTCCGGTCCCCGTCGCGCAGCTCGACCGCCTCGTTCGCCCCCGTCGACGCGCCGGACGGCACGGCCGCCCGGCCGGTCGACCCGTCGGCGAGGACCACGTCGGCCTCCACGGTCGGGTTGCCCCTGCTGTCGAGGATCTGCCGACCCCGCACCCGGCTGATTGCCGTCATCACACACTCCCTGTTCAAGCTGCCTTTTCGCCGCCAGACTGGCAGGAAACGACGGCCTCCGCACCGCGACGATGGACACGTTGACCCGTACCCCGGGGTGCGGGTTTAGGGTCGCGGGATGCGGGTGGGTGAGTTGGCACGACGGACCGGAACGACGGTCCGGGCACTGCGGTACTACGAGTCGGCCGGGCTGGTCGTGCCCCGACGGTTACGCAACGGCTACCGGGAGTACGACCCGATCGCGGTGCGGCTGGTGGCCCAGATCCGCGAGCTGATGGCGCTCGGCCTCACCGTCGAGGAGACCCGCCCGTTCGTCGAGTCGATCGCCGGTGGCGCCGACGACACCGACGTGTGCGCGGCGGCGGTGGCCACGTACCGCAGCACCATCGGCAGCCTCCAGGAACGGATCGGCAAGTTGACCGCCCAGCGGGACGCGCTGGACGCGCGCCTCGACGCCGCCGCGACCCGGGTCGTACCCGGCAATCACCCGCAATCGGACGCCGACCCCACCACGTTGGTCGGCGTCCGACTGCCACCCCTGTCCTTCTACGGCACCGACGGCCGTCCGGTCGATCTCAGCGCGCTCGGCGCCGGGCGCACCGTCATCTTCGTGTACCCACTGACCGGGCGGCCCGGCGTCGACCTGCCCAACGGCCTGTTGGAGATCCACGGTGCGCGCGGCAGCACGGAACAGGCCGCCTGGTTCCGCGACCACCACGCGGAACTGCGCGCGGCCGGTGCCGCCCGGGTGTACGGCCTGTCCGCACAGTCGACCGGCTACCAGCGGGAACTCGCGCACCGGCTGCGGCTGCCCTACCCGCTGATCCCCGACCCGAGGCTGACCCTGGCCGACGCGCTGCGTCTGCCGACCCGCACCGCGGGTGACATGACGCTCTACGAGCGGTTGACCCTGATCGTCGCCGACGGCGCAGTCGAACACGTCTTCCACCCGATCCCGGACCCGGCGTCGCACCCCCTAGAGGTGATGCGGTGGCTCACCAAACGACGCCAGGCCCCCGGATCGGCCGCCGCCTAGAAATCGTCGTCGAAGGCGACGGTGCCACTCACCCCGACCTGGTACGCCGACACCCGCCGCTCGAAGAAGTTGGACAGCTCCTGCACGTCCTGCAACTCCATGAAACCGAACGGGTTGCTCGACCCGTAGAGCGGCGCGATGCCGAGCTGGGCGAGGCGGCGGTCGGCGACGTGTTGGAGGTACTCCCGCATGTCGGCCAGGGTCAGACCGGGCACGCCCTGGCCCAGCAGGTCCTCGGCGAACTGCACCTCACACTCGACGGCCTCGGTGAGCATCTGGCGGACCTGGTCGGCGAGGTCGTCGTCGAACAGGTCCGGCTCCTCGGCGCGGACGGTGTCGACGACGTCGAACGCGAACGCCATGTGCATGGACTCGTCGCGGAACACCCAGTTGGTGCCGGAGGCGAGGCCGTGCAGCAGGCCACGGGAGCGCAGGAAGTAGACGTAGGCGAACGCGCCGTAGAAGAACAACCCCTCGATGCAGGCGGCGAAGCAGATCAGGTTGAGCAGGAACGCTCGCCGGTCCTCGCGCGTCCGCAGCTCCCGCAGGTCGCCCAGAGAGTCGATCCAGCGGAAGCAGAATTCGGCCTTGCGACGGATCGAGGGGATGTTCTCGATGGCGGCGAAGGCCTCGAAGCGTTCGGTCTCGTCCGGCACGTACGTGTCGAGCAGGTTGAGATAGAACTGGACGTGCACGGCCTCCTCGAACAGCTGCCGGGACAGGTAAAGGCGGCCCTCGGGGCTGTTGACGTGCTGGTACAGGTTGAGCACCAGATTGTTGGCGACGATCGTGTCGCCGGTGGCGAAGAACGCCACCAGGCGGCTGACCAGGTGCCGTTCGGCCGGCGACAGTTTGTCCAGGTCGGCGAGGTCGGCGTGCAGGTCGACCTCCTCGACGGTCCAGGTGTTGCGGATCGCGTCCCGGAACCGGTCGAAGAAGTGCGGGTAACGCATCGGGCGGAGGGTGAGGTCCATCCCGGGGTCGAGCAGCATGTGCGTGGTCCTCAGGTCGGTGGTGGTGTCGGCGGGGGTCACTGGCAGGCCTCGCACGACTCGGGGTTCTCCAACGAGCAGGCCAGCGCCTCGGCGTCGACGGCGACGGTGAGAGCGGCCGGCGCGACGGCGCTGACGGTGGCCTGCTGGATCCGGGTGGCGGGGCGTGAGCGCAGGTAGTAGGTGGTCTTCAGGCCGGCCTTCCAGGCGTACAGGTACATCGAGGAGAGCTTGCCGATGGTCGGTGCGGCCAGGAACAGGTTCAGCGACTGGGACTGGTCGATGAACGGGGCGCGGGCGGCGGCCAGGTCGATCAGCGCCCGCTGCGGCAGCTCCCACGCGGTGCGGAACAACTCCCGTACGTCGGCCGGCAACTCCGCGATGTCCTGCACCGATCCCTCCGCCCGCTTGATCGCCGAACGGATCCGGTCGGTCCACAGACCGCGGGCCTTCAGCTCGCGTACCAGAGCGGTGTTGACCTGGAGGAACTCCCCCGACAGGGTCTCGCGCTTGAACAGGTTGGACACCTGCGGCTCGATGCACTCGTAGCACCCGGCGATCGAGGCGATGGTCGCGGTGGGCGCGACCGCGACCAGCAGCGAGTTGCGCAGCCCGTACGCCTCGACCCGCTCCCGCAGCGCGTCCCACCGCGCGGTCTGCGTACCCTCGACGCCCCACAGGTCGGGCTGGAGCTGGCCCCGCGCGGCCCGGGTCTGCGGGTACGCCGGGTGCGCACCGAACTCCCGCGCCAGGTCGGTGGAGGTCTCCAACGCGGTCAGGTACAGCTCCTCGCTGATCCGGGTGGACAGCTCCCGCGCGGCCGGCGAGTCGAACGGCAGTCGCAGCGCGAAGAAGACGTCCTGCAGGCCCATCAGCCCGAGCCCGACCGGCCGCCAGCGGGGGTTGCTCGCCGCCGCCTGCGCGGTCGGGTAGTAGTTGATGTCGATGACCCGGTCGAGGAAGGTCACCGCGGTGCGTACCGTGGCGCGCAGCCGCTCCCAGTCGATGCCGTCGGCGGTGAGGTGGGCGGCCAGGTTCACCGAGCCGAGGTTGCACACGGCGGTCTCGGCGTCGCTGGACACCTCGACGATCTCGGTGCAGAGGTTGGACAGGTGCACCACGTTGCCCTGCTCGGCGGTCTGGTTGCAGAGCCGGTTCGCGGCGTCCTTGAAGGTCATCCACCCGTTGCCGGTCTGGGCGAGGGTGCGCATCATCTTCCCGTACAGCTCCCGCGCCGGGACCTGCCGCACGTAGCGACCCTGCGCCTCGGCCTCCCGGTACGCGGCGTCGAACCGCTCCCCCCACAGGTCGGGCAGCTCGGGCACCTCGTGCGGGTCGAACAGCGACCACGGCTCGTCGGCCTCGACCCGGCGCATGAACTCGTCCGGGATCCAGTTGGCCAGGTTCAGGTTGTGGGTACGCCGGGCGTCCTCGCCGGTGTTGTCCCGCAGTTGCAGGAACTCCTCGATGTCCGGGTGCCACGGCTCCAGGTAGACGCAGGCCGCGCCCTTGCGCCGGCCGCCCTGGTTGACCGCGGCGACGCTCGCGTCCAGCGTGCGCAGCCACGGCACGATCCCGTTGGACTGCCCGTTCGTGCCCCGGATCAGCGCGCCCCGGGAGCGGACCCGCGAGTACGCGATGCCAATACCGCCGGCGAACTTGGACAGGTTGGCGACCTGGGCGTACCGCGCATAGATCGAGTCCAACTCGTCGAGCGGGGAGTCGACCAGGTAGCAGGAGGACATCTGGGTGTGCCTGGTCCCGGAGTTGAACAAGGTCGGTGAGCTGGGCAGGTAGGCCAGGCTGGACATCAACCGGTAGAAGTCGACGGCCTCGTCGGCCGTCCGGGACAGGCCGCAGGCCACCCGCAGCAGCCAGAACTGCGGGGTCTCCAGCACCAGCCGGCTGGTGGGGTGGCGCAGCAGGTAACGGTCGTACACCGTGCGCAGGCCGAAGTACTCGAACCTGCGGTCCCCGTCCGGGTCGACGGCGGCATCGAGCGTCCTGGCGTGCGCGGCGACGAACACGGCGGTGTCGTCGCCGATCAGGCCCTCGGTGTGGCCGACCCGGATCGCCGCGCTGAACGAGGTGATGCCCTGCCGACGCACCTCCTTGTCGACGTAGCCGGCCAGCAGCCGGGCGGCGAGGCGGGAGTACTGCGGCTCCTCACCGATCATCTCGGCCGCGGTCTGGATGGACAGCCGGTCCAGTTCGGCGGTGGTCGCGCCGTCGTACAGGCCGCTGATGGTGCGGGTGGCCACCCGCATCGGGTCGACGTCGGTCAGGTCGTCGGCCCACCGCTCGACCGCCCGGACGATCTTGTTGACGTCCACGGGTTCGGTGCCGCCGTCGCGCTTGCGGACCTGCATCGGCGTCCGCCGTACGGCCGCGTCGCCGCTGGCCGGGACTATCTCGGTGACTGTCACCACTCGCTCCTCGGAGTTCGAGACCTGGTGGCCCGGACGCGAGGAGACAGACACCGACGGACGCCACGCCAGCCCGGCGTGGGTCAGGTGGCGTCAGCCGTCCCACGCGGCCTCGGACCGCCGCCCACCCGGGTGCGGGTACGCGGCGCGCTGGCAGGTCTTCGGACTCGCGGGCACGACCGGGATCGCCGGTCTCCTACTGGCCGTCGCTTCCCAGGCCGATGGATGGCCCAGTGCTGATGACGGCGGTTGTTCCCACTCACCGCTGCGGGACAGTCCCGGAATTCCACCGGGTTCCCTGTTGCCTCGACCGCGCCGGATGAGCGGCCGAACCAGCTGCGCTCGACACCATATATAGGGACGCAGCCGTTGTCACACCCCACATGTCGGTGCCGGGCGTGTCGGCGGCCGGCCGGTGACCACCGTCACCACCAGGGCCCGCCGACGCCGGGCACGGCGGGGCGGCCCCCGAAGATGTCGACAATCGACGAAGATCTGGGGCGTCGAGGCGGCCGCGACCGCAGGTGGAGTGTGGATGTCGTCGGACCCCCCGACCGGGTCCGGAAGACCCGGAAACATCGTATGTCTGGCACCTGACCGGCGATCGACGACGTTGACGGTCGGAGGAAACCCTCCGTATACTCCCAATGATCATCAGATCTTTTGCCGAGCTGGGCGAGGGGCGCATGCCGCAGATCACTGCCGTCACCGTCGAAGATGTCCGCTTCCCCACCTCCCTGACCGCTGACGGGTCAGACGCCATGAACAAGGACGGTGACTACTCGGCGGCCTACGTCGTCCTGCACACCGACGGCGTCGACGGCACGGGTGCGCCGCTCGCGGGGCACGGCCTGACCTTCACCATCGGTCGCGGCAACGACATCGTCGCGGCAGCGGCAGTCCACCAGGCACAGCAACTCGTGGGCCTCGACGTGGCGACGATGGCCGCGGACATGGGCGCCGTCTACCGCCTGCTCACCTCCGACTCGCAGCTGCGGTGGCTCGGTCCGGAGAAGGGTGTCGTCCACCTGTCCCTCGCCGCCGTGTTGAACGCGTCATGGGACCTGGTCGCCCGGCTCGCCGACAAGCCGCTGTGGCGGCTGCTCGTCGACATGTCCCCCGAACAACTCGTCGACATCGCCGACCTGCGCTACCTTTCCGACGCGCTGACCCGGGACGAGGCGCTGTCCATCCTGCGGGCCAAGGAGGGCACGAAGGCCGCCCGCCTCGCCGAGCTCGACCGGACCGGCTACCCCGCCTACACCACCTCGGCGGGCTGGCTCGGCTACGACGACGACAAGCTGCGCCGGCTGTGCCAGGAGGCGGTCGACAGCGGCTACGGCTACGTCAAGCTCAAGGTCGGCGCCAACCTCGACGACGACATCCGCCGGTGCGCGATCGCGCGGGAGATCCTCGGGCCGGACCGCAACCTGATGATCGACGCCAACCAGGTGTGGGACGTCGGCCAGGCCATCGAGTGGGTCACCGCCCTCGCCCGGTTCACACCACTGTGGATCGAGGAGCCGACCAGCCCCGACGACATCCTGGGCCACGCCGCCGTCCGCCGCGCCGTCGCGCCGATCGGCGTCGCCACCGGCGAGCACTGCCACAACCGGGTGATGTTCAAGCAGCTGTTCCAGGCTCAGGCCATCGACTTCTGCCAGCTGGACACCGGCCGGCTGGCCAGCATCAACGAGATCGTCGCCGTGCTGCTGCTCGCCGCGAAGTTTGACATCCCGGTGTGCCCGCACGCCGGCGGCGTCGGGCTGTGCGAGATGGTCCAACACGTGTCGGTGCTCGACTACGTCGCGATCTCCGGGGATCTCACCAACCGGGTCACCGAGTTCGTCGACCACCTGCACGAGCACTTCACCGACCCGTGCATCATCCGCGACACCGGCTCGGGCAGCGGTTACGTCCTGCCCAGCGCGCCGGGCTACTCCACCCGGATGCGTCCCGAGTCGGTCGCGCTCTACCGGTTCCCCGACGGCCACTACTGGGCGGCGACAGACCCGACTACCGTGTCATCTCCGGAGGCGGCGTACGTGATCGCGGGTGGGACGGCCACCCCCGCCGGGCGCTAGGGGAGTCATGTCTCGCACTGACGAAGTGGTCAACGGCATCAAACGGATGATCCTCGAAGGGCAGTTCCGGCCCGGAGACCGGTTGCCCATCGAGAAGGACCTCGCCGAGTCGCTCGGTGTCTCGCGGGGCTCGCTACGCGAGGGAATGTCGGCCCTGTCGATCCTCGGCATCGTCAACATCCGCCAGGGTGACGGCACCTACGTCACCAACCTCGACGCGCCGCAGCTGCTGGCCCCGATGGGTTTCGTGGTGGACTTCCAGGGTCAGGGCGACCCCCGGCACATCCACACCGTTCGACGGCTGCTGGAGTGCGAGGCCGCCCGGCTGGCGGCCACCAGGATCACCGACGAGGCCCTGGCCCAGGCGGCGGACCTGCTCGACGAGGCGGCCCGGATGATCGGCCAGTCACCGCAGGACCATGAGCGCATCATGGAAATCGACATCGCCTTTCACCGGATCATCGCCGTGCACGCCGAGAATCCGGTGCTCGTCGGCCTGATCGAAGCCTTCGCCGGGCGCACCATCCGCGGCCGGCTCTGGCGGAGCCTGCACGAGGAGGGCGCGGACCTGCGTACCCACGACGAGCACGTGGCGATCCTGAAGGCCCTCGTGGCGCGCGACCCGGAGCGGGCCCGCACCCGGATGGCCAACCACCTGATCGGCGTGGAGGAATCGTTGCAGGGGTCACCCGACGACGCCGATACGAGCATCGAGGCGACCCGGTCCTGACCGCCGGCCGCTACGACTGCACGTCGAGCAGCCCCTCGTCGTACAACGCCGCCCAGAGCTGATCCGGGACGTCCACGCCGGAGCGGCGCAGCGTCTCGGTCACCTGGGCCTCGTCGCGCATGCCGACCAATGTCGAAACCACCGCCGGGTGACGACGGACGAACGCCAACGCCGCCTGGGGCAGCGTGACGCCGTACGTCTGGCAGACCCGCGCCACCCGGCGGGCGTGGTCGATCACCTCTGCCGGCGCCTGCCGGTAGTCGTAGACGGCGTCGTTCGGTGGCATCTCCCGGGCCAGCAGCCCGGAGTTGTAGACCCCGGCGACCACCACACCGACGTGCCGGGCCTGCGCGACGGGCAGCAGGTCGGTCAACGCACCCTGCTCCAGCAGGGTGTAGCGGCCGGCGCACATCACCAGGTCAACGTCGGTCTCCGCCACGAAGCGGGCCAGCATCGCGGACTGGTTCATCCCCACGCCGACCGCACCGATCACGCCCTGCTCCCGCAGCTCCACCAACGCCGGAACAGCTTCGCGCGCGGCCTGCTCCCAGTGCTCGTCCGGATCATGCAGGTAGACCACGTCGATGCGGTCCAGGCCGGTACGCCGAAGGCTCGCCGCCAACGAACGGCGCACGCCGTCGCGGCTGAAATCCCAGACCCGGCGATGATCGGCGGGAACGTCGAACCCCTCCGGATCCCGCCGGTGAGCCGTCTCCGGCGACGGCACGAGCAGCCGACCGACCTTCGTCGACACCACGTACTCGTCGCGCGGGCGGGAGCGCAGCGCCGCTCCCAGCCGCCGTTCGGACAGGCCCAGCCCGTAGTGCGGTGCCGTGTCGAAGTATCGGATGCCACCCGCCCACGCGGCGTCCACCGCGGCGGCGAACTGCTGATCCGACGTCGCCCGGTAGAGATTGCCGCCCTGCGAGGCACCGAAGCCCAGTGGGCTCAGCCGCAGCGGCGACCCGACGGTGTTCGGGGTCGCCCGACGGGCGGGATCGCGCGCACCCCGCTGGACGGCCGCCGTCACCGCTCGTCCCGATCCGTGCTGGTGCTGCCGGTCATCGCCGCGACCAGGTCGTCGGTGGTGACCTCGTCGGCGCGGAGTTGGGCCGCGCGCCGGCCGAGGCGCAGCACCTCGACCCGGTCGGCGATCTCCAGCACCTGCGGCATGTTGTGACTCACCAGCACCACCGACATGCCGGCGTCGCGGGCCCGTCGAACGACGTCGAGCACCCGCCCGGTCTGGACCACCCCCAGCGCCGCGGTGGGCTCATCGAGGATGACCACGTTGGTCGCCCAGATGATGGCGCGGGCCACCGCGACGCACTGCCGCTGCCCACCGGAGAGCATGGCGATCGGGGTGGTGACCCGAGGGATCCGTACGCCCAGTTCGTCGAGGGCTGCGGCCGCGCCCTGCCGCATGGCGCGTTTGTCCAACAGCCCGAGCCGACCGAGCGGACCGGAGCGCAGGATCTCCCGGCCGAGATACAGGTTGGCGGCGACGCTGAGGTCGTCGGCGACGGCGAGATCCTGGTAGACGGTCTCCACCCCCGCCCGACGGGCGTCGACCGGGGTGGAGAACTGGACCGGACGGCCGCCGACCCGGATCTCACCCTCGTCGGGCGGGTGCACACCGGACAGGGTCTTGATCAGTGTGCTCTTTCCGGCGCCGTTGTCGCCGATCAACGCGACGACCTCACCCCGGCGGACCGTGAAGTCGGCACCCCGCAACGCCTCGACGTGCCCGAACCGCTTGACGATGCCGCGGGCTTCGAGGACCGGCGGTTCCGCGTCGGTGGGGTGCTGATCGCGGTCGGCGGTTTCCGTGGGGATCGTGCCCATCACTGCACCGGCGGGTTGGCGCAGCTGGGTTCGAGCACCGCCTTGATCTCTGCCGAGTCGATGTTCTCCTTGGTGACGAAGGTGACGCCGGTGTCGGCCGACGCCAGCGGCGCCTTGTCCCGAAGGTGCTTGACCATCTTGTCGACGCCGAAGTAGCCCATCTTGAACGGGTTCTGCACGACCAGCGCCGAGATCTGACCGCTGCGCACCCCGGCGATCTCGTCCGGGGCCGCGTCCCAGCCGATGATGACCACCTTGCCGGACTTGCCGGCCGCCTGGATGGCCTGCGCGGCACCGAGCACGCTCGGCTCGTTGGCCGCGAAGATGCCGGCGAGCTTGGGGTTGGCGGTGAGGATGTTCTCGGTGACCCGGCGGGCCTCGTTGACGTCACTCTTGCTCGGCTGCTGACCGACCAGCTTCAGGTTGGGGTACTGGGCGAGGCCGGCCTTGAAGCCGTCGACCCGCTCGGTGTTGGTCTGCGAGCCGGGCTGGAACTCGACCAGCGCCACCTCGTGGTTGCCGGGCCCGAGTTCGGTGGCGAGCAGCTTCGCCGCCTCGACCGCCGACGCGCGGTTGTCGGTGGCGTAGAGGGGCACATTCGACGGCTGCGGGCTGGTGCCCGAGTCGATCATGGCGACCGGGATGTTGGCGGCGAGCGCCTTGTCGGTCGCCGGTGCCAGCGCGCTGGAGTCGGTCGCCGCGTAGACGATGCCGTCGACCTTCTTGGTGACGAAGTTCTGGATGAGGTTGACCTGTCCTTCGACATCGGTCTCGGCGGTCACCCCGTCCCACTGGACGGTGACGTCGCCCGCGCGCTGCGCGGCGCACTCCGCTCCCGCCTTGACCGTGTTCCAGTAGTCGGCCCCGACCGCCTTGGGTACGACGGCGAGCTTCAACGGGCCGCTCGCGTCCTTTGTCGCGCCGTCGCCGCCGCCGTCGCGGACCTCGACCCCGCCGCAGGCGCTGAGCAGAGCGGTCGCCGCGGCCGCGGCCAGGATCGCCTGCGCGCGCCGGAGTGACCCTCGCGTCTGCCGGCTGGTGGTGGTGTGTGCCATGGTGTGCGTCCTTCCTCGTTCGGACTCTCGGAATGGCATGTCAACCGCGTGATTCCAGCCGCCGGCGGCGGTACTGGTCGAAGTAGACGGCGGCCCAGATGATCACGCCGACGATCACCTGCTGGTAGTGGATGCTGATGTCGAGCAGGACGGCGCCGTTGCGGACCAGGGCGATGAGGAACGCGCCGATGATGGTGCCGACGATCCGGCCCTGCCCGCCGAAGAGGCTGGCGCCGCCGATGACCGCGGCGGCGATGACGTCGAGCTCCAACGAGATGCCGTAGTTGGGCTGGCCGGAGTTGACCCGGGAGGCTGCGATCATGCCGCCCAACCCGACCAGCACGCCGGCCAGCACGTACACCCCGGTCAGGTGCCGTCCCACCCGGACGCCGGAGCGGCGGGCGGCCTCCAGGTTGGAACCCATCGCGTAGGTGTACTGACCGAAGCGGGTCTGGGAGAGCAGGAAGGCGACCCCCACGGCGACCAGGACGGTGATCACCACGGCGAACGGAATGCCGAGGATCTCCCCGTTGCCGAGCAGTTGGAAGGATCGCGGCAGGCCGTAGACACCGACCGCTCCGGTGATGATGAAGACGAGGCCGCGGCCCACGGACATCGTCCCCAGTGTCGCGATGAACGGCGGAATCCGAGCGACAGTCACCAGCAGCCCGTTCAACAGACCGGCCAGCGCGCCGACACCGATCGCGACCGCCGTCGCCGCCCAGACCGAGAAGCCGAGATCGCGCACGACCATCGCACCCAGCACGCCGGCGAGCGCGGCCACCGACCCCACCGACAGGTCGATGCCCTTGGTGATGATGACCATCGTCTGGGCCGTGGCGATGATGGCGATCACCGCCGTCTGCGCCCCGATGTTGAAGAGGTTGTCCGCGGTCAGGAAGTAGGGACTCGCGAAGGTCAAGGCGATGAACAGGACGACCAACGCGGTGGCGGCGGTGAACTCGGAGACGGCGTGGGAGACCCGTTCGCGCAACCAGTCGCTGAGTTCGCCGCGCTGCGTGCCGGCGGTTGCCTCGACGCTACTCATCGTCGGACCTGACCTCCCCAAGCGTGGCGCCGGCGACCGACGGGGACCCGCCGACGAGCCGAACGCCTGTGAGCGACCGACCCGCGCGAAGGCAGCGCGGTCGAGAGCCCGCACAACCATCGAGATAGGTCGGATGTTTCCCACGATCAGGCGTTACCTTGCCACGCATTCACGTATGTTGCCAAGGTCTTACCGGCATGTTTTGCCATCGTTACCTGTGCCGCCGAAGGCCTCCGGCCGACCAGACCGACAGCGACCTCCAGCGATAGCATGTTATCGATAACATGCTATGTCACCAGGACGGAAGTCGCTGCCGCCTCAGGACAGGGACAACCCGTACGCCCCGGCGGCGGTCTGCCGCCAGATCGCCGAGCGCTCACCGTCGGAGAGCGGGGCCAGCAACTCACCGAGAGCCGCCACCCAGCGGGTGTACGAGGTGGCGAGCAGGCACACCGGCCAGTCCGAGCCGAACATCAGCCGATCCGGCCCGAACACGTCGAGGGCGTGCTCGACGGCGGGCCGCAGGTCGGCGGCCGTCCAGGAACCACCCTCACCCCGGTCGCCAGGCCGGAGAGCTTCGCCGTCGTGTTGGGCTCGGCCGCCAGCGCCCGCAGGTCGCGGCGCCAGTCATCGAGATCGGCCCGCCCGAGCGAGGGCTTGCCGAGGTGGTCGAGGACGAACCGTACCTGGGGCGGTCGCGGACGAGCTGGGTGGCCGCCGGCAGTTGGTGCGGACGCACCAGGAGGTCGAAGACGAGACCGACGGCACCGACGGCGGCGACGCCCCGCCGCGCCTCGAGACGGTCGAGATAGGTCGGATCTGGTTCGGACTGGACCAGGTGGCGGATGCCGACCAGCCGCTCACCGCCGCGCGCCCGGCGTGGCCGGTCGAGGCGACGACCGACGTCGGCCGCGGTGAGGTCGACCCAGCCGACGACCCCGGCGACGAGGGGGTCGTCGGCCGCGATGCCAGCAGCTCGGGAGTCTCCGACCGGACGGCGACGGACTGCACGACCACGGTCTTCGCCGCCCCGGCGGCCCGGGCCACCGGGGCGAGTTCGCCCGTCGTCATCGGACCCGTCCCGGCGCCGTCACGTCCACCCCACACCCCGCCCCGGCCACTGATCGAACCCCACCGGGCCAACCCGGAGACACACCACCGATCTGGCAGATTGACCATGTTAGCGGTAACAGACTGTTCATAGATGGCGGAACGCGCGACGTGGCCGGCCCCCGACACAGTCGTCTTTTGGTCTGACGAATCTCCCTGCCCCCGCTACCGCTCCGACCCGATCGACACCGCGGGTCGGTGACACCGTCGGTGCCCTGGTGACTGGGCCGGGCGTTCGATCGAGGAGATCGCCGTCGAGCAGCCGCAGGTGCTGCACGAGTGCCTCTCCAGCGCTGACTCCGCGCCGCACGGCGGTGAGTCCGTCGCGGCTCTACGGGATCGGGTCGGTCGCTGGTTGGACGGGCAACGAGGCACCGGCCGACGGGTCACCGCGATCGCGCGCCCGCTGGTGATCCGGGTCGCGGTCGTGCACGCTCTGGACCTGCCTTTGGCGACATACCGGCAGGTAGACGTGGAGCCGTTGGCCGTTGTCCGGCTCACGAGCCCGGACACCCGCTGGCACCTACGACTGACCACACCGCGAACAGGCTGAGGTCAGTCCAGCACGCCGGCTTGGTAGGCGAGAATCGCGGCCTGGACCCGATTGGCCAGGCCCAGCTTCGCCAGAATGCGGCTGACGTGGGTCTTCACCGTCGCCTCACTCATGAAGAGCGTGGCCGCGATCGCGGTGTTGGACAATCCGCCACCGACAGCTACCAGGACTTCCCGCTCCCTTTCGGTGAGCACCGCTAGTCGTTGTTCGGCATTGCTGCGCCGGTGGGATGTCGGGCCCGAGAATTGTCGAAGCAGCCTGCGGGTGACCCTCGGGGAGATCATCGCGTCACCGCGCGCCGCGCTGCGCACCGCGTTGAGCATGTCCTCGGCGGAGGCATCCTTCAGCAGGAAGCCGACGGCGCCGTAGCGTAGGGCGGTGTGCACGTACTCGTCGAGATCGAATGTGGTGAGCACGACGACGTGCGGTGGCCGATCGAGCCGGGCGATCCGCTCGATCGCAGTCAGCCCGTCGGTCCGCGGCATGCGGATGTCCATGAGGACGACGTCGGGCCGGAGCGTCCGTGCGAACTCGACCGCTTCGGCTCCGTCGGACGCCTCTCCCACCACCGCGATGTCCGGGGCCGCGTCGAGGATGGTGCGCAGCGTCGAACGCACCATCCATTCGTCGTCGACGATCAAGGTTCTAGTCGGTGAGGTCATGGTTTCTTCCCGGTGCGATCGGTAGCTCGGCGACCAGGCTGAACCCTCCATCGGCCGTGGGGCCGGAGGTCAGTTCCCCGCCAATCAGGTGAACGCGCTCGGCGAGGCCGAGGAGCCCGTGGCGGCCGCCCGGCAGCGGCGGGGTCGTGGTGGGCCGTCCGCGGCCGCTACTGATCACCACCTGAAGCGACTGCCGCGTCTGCCTGATGCGGATCCGGGTTCTGGCACCGGGAGCGTGCTTGTGCACGTTGGTGAGGGACTCCTGGACGATGCGGTAGGCGGCGTGCTCGACCAGCAGCGGTAGGCGTTCAGCGGTTTCCTTCTCCAGGCTCAGGGTGACCGGTACACCGAGCCGCCGAGAGTCCGCGACCAACGCGTCGAGATCGGCCACGCCGGGGTGCGGGGTAATCGGCGCGTCATCATCGCTGCGGAGAATTCCGACCAGAGCGCGCAGCTCAGCGAGTGCCTCACGCCCGATCGCTCCGATCTGCCGTCCCCGGACCACCGCGTCCTCACCCCCGGCCGACTCCAGGGCGGTGGCCTGCAGCACAATCAGCGCCACCCGATGGGCGACGACGTCATGCATATCGCGGGCGATCTGGGCCCGTTCGTCGCTCCGGGCCTGGGCCACACGCTGGTGCTGTTCGCGTTCGAGGCGTTCGGCCCGCTCCCGTATCCGTTCGACCAGCTCGCGTCGGGTGCCGACGTACAGCCCGAGGAAGGCCGGGGCAACGCAGACTGCGACGGTGACCGGGATCGCTCCGTCCGCGCCGGCGTACCGCCATATCGGGGTGCCGACCAGGACCACCGAGACCAGCACGCTCACGGCGACCTTCGGCCACGCCATGGTGCGCTCTGCCAGCGTGTAGAGCGCGAGCACCACCGTCGCCTGGGCCGACACGAGCGCGGTCGCCGTCAGGGCACCAGCCAGCAGGACCGTCGGAGCCTGTCGGCGCCGCCAGGTCAGCAGGCCGACCGCGAGGCCGAGCGAGCTGCCGAGCCACACCGGAGGAAGGCCGGGACCGAAGCCGGCGAGGGCAGGACCGAAGAAGTCCACCCCGAACTGGCCGGTCGCCGCGCACGCTGCCATGGCGAACGCCGCTACCGCGTCGATCATCGACCGGCCGCGGGACCAGCGCAGAAGCTGGTTCAGGAGACGCGAGATTATGATGCTGCCAGCGTAGGGCCGACCGACGGGCACAGGCATCGGCCTAAAGATGTACGCCACCCCCGCCGGTCATCACCGAGAGATTGATTCGTTCTGTCGGATCCGCCGACGCACCGCGCGACGCGCCCCGGCGAGGGTTGGGGGCATGGCCAGACGACATCTCGACCCGCGAATGATGCAGCTCGTCTTCGGTGTTTTCGCCCTCACCGCAGGCACCTTGACCGCGCTGCGTCCCGATCCACCGCATCCGCTCTTCACGACCGCGGCGACATCCGGTTACGCGCTTGCCACAGTGCTTTCGTTCGGCGGCTGGCTCGCGCTCAGGCACCCCGCACTCGCCGCCCGTACCCGGCAGGTGCTGATCGTCTTCCATCTGCTCTTCGTGCCGGCGCAGTTCCTGTTTCTGCTCGCCCACGCCACCCCGTGGCTCGGGATGGCCCTGTCCTCGGCGATCGCGGTCGGCCTGAAGCCGCGCTTCCCCCGCCTGGGGCGGACGCCGCGGAAGGTGTGGCTGACGCTGCACGTCGGCATCGGGGTCGGTTGGCTGGGCGTCGCGACCGGCATGCTGTTGCTGGCAATCACCGGGGCGGTGGCCGACAGCCACGAGCTACAGCACGGGGCTTACCTGTTGCTGCACACGTTCGAGATTATGCTGGCGATCCCGAGCGCCTTTGCGGCGATCATCACCGGTGTCGTGGTTTCGCTCGGCACCCCGTGGGGTCTGCTCAAACACAGGTGGGTGCTGGCCAAGCTGGTTATCGCGCTCGCCCTACCGTTTCTCGCGGTCTTCGAAGGCCCCTGGATCGAGGAACTTGAGGCCCGCAGCGCATCCGGCCCGATCGAGACCGGGACCACCGGGATGCTGCTGATCGGCGCCATGGGGCTGTTCGCCACCCTGCTGTGGGCCGCGACGATCCTCTCGGTCTTCAAGCCCGGCGGGCGGACCCGGTGGGGCCGCAGCAGGGACGCGCGAGTGGGCCGCGCCGGCCGGGAGCCGGCACGGCCCACTCGTGATTCGTCAACCCGTCTCGCATCACGACAGGTCCAACGAGCGACCTTTCCCGATCTGCGAGGCGGTAGTTAGCCGGTGACGGTGAACGGTCGGGACACCGTCGTCGCCGACGTGGCACCGTTCAGCGTGACGCTGGTGGCGCCCGCCTTCGCCACACCCGGAACGCTGACCGTCGCTCCGGAGATGACGCCGTCACCGTTGGCGCGCACCGTGCTGACCGCGAGTCCGCTCCCGAAGGTGACGGTGACCGTCTCGTTCGGAGCGAACCCGTAGCCGTCGAGCGTGATCGCCGTGCCGCGCGGCCCCGAGCGGGTCAGCAGCGCCGCCCGCGGCCGGTAGGTCCGCGCCTGCGGCTCCCCGGTCACCTGGACGGTGGCCGTGGCCGGCGTACGCGAGGACGCGCCCGTCGCGGTGACGGCGTACCGGCCGGGTTGCGCGTTGCCGGAGGTCGGCACCGAGACGCGGACCGTTCCCGACGCGGAGGCCGCGACCTTCATGGTCCGGCCCGGGTCGGTGCCGACGCTGACGGTCACCTGCTCACCCGCGGCGAAGCCGCTGCCGGCGACGGTGATCGCCGCACCGCCCCGGACGGTCCCGGACGCGGACAGCGCGATCGACGGCTGCGATCCGCCGCGGACCACGGTGACGGTGAAGGACCCGGAGCGGCTCGACTGCGTGTCCCACGCGGTGACGCGCACCGTGTAGGTGCCCTCCCGCGAGTAGGTGTGCTGGCCACTCATCGCGCCGGACGCACCGATCGTCACGTCGTTCGGAATCGTGCCGTCACCCCACTGGACGCGGGCACGGTAGCCCGTCGCGCCGGGAACACCGCCGGTCACCGTACCGAGGTTCGCCGCGAGGGTCTGCCCGGCCTCGACCGTCTGGTCCTTCGGGGCCACGGTGGCCAGCGCCGCGGTGGGCGTGCCGTCGTTGGCCACGGCGAACACGTGGATCCGACCCGCCGAGCGAGGGTCACCGGTCTGCGTCGGCAGGGTCACCGACACCAGCGTCTTGCCCGCCGGAATCTGGTACGGCGCAGTGGCGAACAGGAACGGCTGGGCGCCGTCCCGGCTCAGGCCGTGCAGGCGGTACGCCGTCCGGGCGACGATGATGTTGCCGTAGGACGGGGTGCCGTTGGCGTTGCCGCCCAGCGTCCAGTCGCTGAACTGGATCGGAATGCTGGCCGTGCTGCCGTCGCTGAACGTCGCCGTACCGGTGGTGCTCTGGTTGCCCTGCGTTCCGGCGCCGATGAACGAGATGCTCTTCGCGTCCTGCGGAAGGTCGAGAACGACCGTCGCCCCGTTACCGGTAGCGTTGTCCGGCTGCCCGGCCGGGATCACCGGCAGGGTGTACCGCAGCGCGGTTCCGGGAACCTGCTGCGGCTGGCCCTGGATCGCACCGCCGGCCGCCAGGGCGGCCCGCGAGTACGCCCACGACTTGGCGTCACAGTCGGCCGCGAGGACCGCTTCGTCACCGACGCAGACGGTGTCGAACGCGGCGGCGAGACCGGAGGACGGGGCGTACGCCACCTCGACGCCGACCGTCGCGGCGCTCTGGCTTGCGCCGTCAGTCACCGTGACGGTCGCCTGGTGGTAGCCCGGCGTGGCGTAGGTGTGCGACCCACCGATGCGGTAGACCGACCGGGAGCTCAACGTCAACGTGCCCGCGGTGACCGGCGTGCCGTCACCCCAGTCGATGGTGGCCTGGTAGCCGTTGGCGTCGCCGCCGGTGACGGTGCCCAGCGGCATCGAGACGGGTGCGCCGGCGGTGGCGTGCACGCCCTCCGTGGCGGTCACCGCGATGTCGCCGCCGCCGAGGTCGAGGTCACCCCCGGTGAGCAGTTCGACCTCGGCGAGGTTGGTCTGCGCGGCGCCGACGGTCCTGGTCACGGCGAGGCGGAACTGCGCGAAGCGTCCCGGCTTGTCGATCGAGTACGGGCGGGTCTGGTTGCGCCACGGGAACACCTGATCCGTGCGGGAGTCGACGGTGGTCCAGGTGAGGCCGTCGTTGGAGCCCTGTAGGCGCCAGTTCGCCGGATCGCCCGCAGCGGCCCCGGACGTGACCGTGTAGTACGTCGGCTTCTGCTTGCCGGCACGGAAGGCCCAGGTGATCTCCGGAGTCGCCGAGGTGAAGGTCAGCTGCGAGGTGGACGAGTCGTCGAAGAGCTTCTTCGCGTCCTGACCGCCGGTGGCGGTCGCGGTGCCGAGGCCGGGGCCGGTGACGTCCTGCAACGGCTTCGGAGCCTCGTTGCCCTTGGTCAGCGACGGCGGCGCGTCGTTCTTGCCGCTGCCCCACGACGACGGCTTCGGGCCCATCTGGAAGTCGATGGTGCCGCCCTTGGCGAACGCCGACACGTCCAGGGAGAGGCCGCGCTGCTTCTTGCCGTTGACCTTGACGTCCTGCACGTAGACGTTCGCGACGCTGTTGTTCGGCGCGTTGACGACGATGTCGCCGGTGCTGCGGTGCACGGTCATCCTGGTGAACTGCGGCGAGCCGATGGTCCACTCGGACGACCCGGCCTGCAGCGGGTAGATGCCCAGCGAGCTGAGGATGTACCAGGACGACATCTCGCCGTTGTCCTCGTCGCCCAGGTAGCCCTGGCCGATCTCACTGCCGACGTAGAGGCGACGCAGGATCTCCCGGACCGCCGCCTGGGTCTTGTCCGGCGCGCCAGCGAAGTTGTACATGTACGGGATGTGGTGTGACGGCTGGTTGCTCATGCCGAGCTGACCCATCCGCACCGCTCGCGCCTCGACCATCTCGTGGATGATGCCGCCGTACCCGCCGGGGCGGTCGGCGTTCTCCGGGGTGGAGAAGTAGGTGTCGAGCTTGTCGCGCAACGCCTTCTGCCCACCGACCAGGTTGGCCAGGCCCTGACCGTCCTGCTGCGCGGTGAAGGCGAAGTTCCACCCGTTCGTCTCGGTGTAGACGCCACCCCAGTCCAGCGGGTCACCGGCGAGGAAGTTGCCGGCGGCGTCGCGGCCCTGCATGAGCTTCGTCTTCGAGTCGAACAGGTGGACGTAGTTGCGGGCGCGCTCCAGGAAGTAGCGCGACTCCTCCTTGAGCCGGGCGCGCTCCGACTTCGGCGTGGCCGGGTCCTTGGCGAGGGCCGCACCCATGTTGCCGATGCCGTAGTCGTTGATGTAGCCCTCCAGCGCCCACGACACCGACTCCGGCGTGGAGGTCGGGGTGTAGCCGAGGAACAGCGAGTTTTCGATGCCCTTGCGGCCGACCTCGGGACGCCCGGACGCGACGGTCGCGTCCTTGACGGCCGCGTTGTACGCCGCGAGCGGGTCGGGCAGCTTGACCCCGGAGAGGTACGCCTGGGCCAGCGCCACGTTGGAGCTGGTGCCGGTCATCAGGTCCGCGTAGCCGGGCGACGACCAGCGGGCGATCCAACCGCCATCGCGGTAGTGCTGGACGAAGCCGTCCGCGATCTTGGCCGCGATGTCCGGGTAGAGCAGCGAGTAGGCGGGCCACACGGTGCGGTAGGTGTCCCAGAAACCGTTGTTGACGTAGATCTGACCGTCGACGATCTTCGCACCGGTGCGGGTGGCGGTCGACGTGCCGGTCGGCTCCGAGACCGGGCTCGCGTACTGCCAGCGCGGCGCGGCGGCGGTGCCGGTGTTCTCCGACTGCGAGTTCGGGTAGAGGTTCAGCCGGTACAGGTTCGAGTACATCGAGACCAGCTGCGCCTCGGTCGCGCCGCGCACCTCGACCCGGCCGAGCCGGTCCTTCCACGCGGCCGTCGCGGCGGCGTGGATCTGGTCGAAGCTCTTGCCGGTGACCTCCAGGTCGAGGTTCTTGCGCGCCTGGTCGACGGAGAGGAACGACGTCGCGAGGCGCATCGTCACCTCCCGGGTCGTGGTGAGGTCAAAGGTGGCCGAGGTCGCGGCGGACGCCGTCGGCGCCCGGTCGAACGTGCCCGCCACGAACATGCGGCTGCGGCCGGCGGAGAAGCCGCTTCCGTTGTCGACCCAGCCGGTGAACGTGGCGTCCGTGCCGATGGTGAACGTGCCGGTGTGGAAGACCAGGCTTCCCGTCGCCTGGCCGGCCGGGAAGGTGAACCGCATGATCCCGGCGTGGTCGGTGGGCGACATCTCCGCGACGAGGCCGTTCTGCGTCGTGACCCGGTAGAGGTCCGGCTGCGCGATCTCGTCGTCGTGGCTGAAGGCGAGCGCGCGGCTGGCGGGGTCACCGGTCAGTGAGCCGTTGCCGACGACCGGCATGACCGACATCCGGTTGCGGTCACCCATCCACGGGCTCGGCTCGTGGGAGATCGCGAGGCCCTGCAGCATGGGCAGGTTGGCCTCGTTGTTGTTGCGGTGGTACTCGTACTCCCAGGATTCGGAGTCCGCGTCGGTGACCGGGGTGAAGAAGTTGAAGCCGTTCGGCACCGCGGTGATCGGCAGGTTGTTGCCGCGCGAGAAGCCGATCGACGAGTTGGTGCCACGTCGGGTGTCGACGTAGTTGGTCAGCTTCGAGCCGTCGATCGACGCCGGCGAGCCCTCCACCTCGATGTCGTCGAGCCAACCCTGGAACCGGGTGTCCCCGGTGGCCGTGGGGGCGTCGTACGCCAGCAGGATGCGGTCGATCGTCTTGCCCCGCGCGATGGTGCCGAGGTCGGTCCGCACGAGGTTCCACTGGTCGGCGAAGAGCGCCTTCGAGGCACCCTGGCCGGCGGCGGTGAGCAGGTTGCCGTGCTGGTCGACAGGGGCGCGCCCGCTCAGGTAGCTGCCGTCGGTGAAGTGCAGGTCGAGCGCGGCGTAGGTGGACGGGTACTGGCCGTCCCCACCGGTGAACTCCGGGAAGATCTTGTACGACAGGCGGGTCTTCGGCCCGACCGGGATGTCGACGTCGAAGAGCTTGTTGGTCCCGTACGAGCGGCCACTGCCCGGGGCGCCGCCGGCGTACCGCAGCGCGGCCAGCCCGGTGAAGCCGGCTTCCGGCTTCGTGGTGTACCCGTCGTTCGGGCCGGCGGTGACCACGCTGACCATCGGCGTGGCCGGCAGGGGGACGTCCGAGCCGTCGCTGATGTTCCAGTCGCCGAGCTGCACGAGCGGGTCACCGGAGTTCGCGGTGACGTTGAGCCGGTAGAAGCTGTAGGCGGTGGTGTTGGTGAAGCTGTACTTGTTGGTCGCGAAGCGACCGCTGAACTTCTCGCCGGTGCGCTTGTCCAGGTCGGTCCAGGCTTTGCCGTCGTTCGACCCCTGGATGACGAAGTCCTTGGGGTCTCGCTCGGGTGCGTCGTTGGCGGCGGTCAGCGAGTAGCGCACCACGGTCGCCGGCTTGGCGAGCTGGTAGGTCACCCAGCCGGTGGTGGCGAACACGAGCCACTTGGTGGACGGATCGTCGTCCTTGAGGTTCGCGGCGATCTCTCTCGGCTGGTACTCGTCGCTCGCGGTCACGGCGGTGACCTGGCCGAGCAGGGTGCCGGGCAGGGTGGAGACCTTGCCGCTCAGGTTGGCCTGGATCGGCTTTCCGTTCGCGCCGACCTCGACCGTGCTGGTGGCGGGCTGCGGGTCGGCGGGCTCGAACGAGGAGGTGAAGTTGCCGGGCGTTGCCGGCTGGGGCGCGGCGTTCGCCAGGGGCGCGGCGACGAGCAGGCCCAGCGGTAGCAGGGCTGCTGTCGTCACCGCCAGCAGGCGAGGACGCGCAAGGGGGGTGTGCGACATGAGGGACGGAAGCCTTTCGCCTCGAACCAGGTCGAGTACGTCGAACGTGTGGGCAGAGTGGAGCTTGCGAGCCCTGACATCGTTGTCATCGGAGTCGGTGAGCAACGGGAGCCGGGGCGTCGGACTGCCGCTGATAGTTCCCGGAGCACCACGGCGATGTCAACGGGTTGATCGCGTCGAAACAGTCACCACTCCAACCGCGACCCGGCCGCCGAGGCACCGGGCCCCGGCCGCGTCCGACGACGAATGCCGAGGCCCGGCCCCGGATCAGCAGTAGAGATTGGCTCCGGCGGGCACGCCGAGGATGCCGACGAACTGCTGGTACCTGGTGACGCGACTCTGCACCTGTGCGGGGTTTCCGTTGTTGCACTCGATCGAGCCGTTGATGCTGCGGATCGTCTGCCCGAATCCGGCGCCGGTGACCATCGCGTTGTGGGCGGTCATGGTGCCCGGCCCGTTCTGGGTCATCCAGTACCAGATGCCGGTCTTCCAGGCCACCGCCGCGTCGTTCTGCACCAACCACGGGTTGGTCAGCAGCGGCAGGTTGAGCGCGTTACCGGCGGCGTTGTAGTTGAAGTTCCAACTGAGCTGGATCGGCCCGCGCCCGTAGTAGGCGGCCTGCCCGGCGGGGCATCCGTACGGCTGGCCCGGGTCGCAGTAGTGCGGGTAGTTCGCCGTGTTCTGCTCGACGATGTGCACGAGGCCGCCGGTCTCGTGGTACACGTTCGCCAGGAAGGCCGCGGCCTCCTGGCGCTGGACGGTGGCACTGCCGGTCCGCGCGAACGCCGGGTAGGCGCTGAGCGCGGCGACGAGCCCCGCGTACGAGTAGAAGGAGTTGCGACCGGGGAACATCTGGTTGAACTGGGCCTCGGTGACCACGAAGCCACCGGGGTTGGTGGGAGGCGGGGTGGTCGGCGGCTGGCCGCCACAGGTGTAGGGCTCCCAGTACCAGGTGCTGATGATGGGGTCGTACCCGGGATTGTCGTGCTCGGCGATGTAGTAGAGACCGTTGGTGTACCGCACGATGGCGCCGGTGGCGTACCAGGTCCCGGCGGTCCAGTTCGGGTAGGAGCAGGTCCCCCCGGGTGGTGTGCCACCTCCCCCGCACGCGCCGAGATCCTCCCAGACGCCGGTGGTACCCGGCGGCGCCTCGTTCTGGGTCCACCACTTCGCCCGGTAGTTGCGGCCGTTGTGGGAGACCTGGGCGTCTCCCCAGTAGACGGCCGAGGCTTGCCATGCCGCGGAGCAGGCCGCCGCCGACGCGGCCGTGGCCGGGATGACCGCGACCAGTCCACCGGCGACGATCAGTGCCACCAGCGCGACCAGCGCGCGCAGTCTCGTCATGTGATCACTCCTTCCTGGGATCTCACTGCCGACAGCCGAGCCGGGTATCGACGGAAGTGACTGTAACATTTTCTGTTCAGAGTCTTTACTATTCCGCGCGGATCCGACGGGGGCGACCGGATGACCACTGTCGATATTTCCGGCTACTTTCCGGATCACGTCGGCGGCACCACCGCCACGTGTCGCGCCCAGAACCCGCCCCGACCACGGCATGCCTGGCCACACCCTGAACGGCCCTCTGCGTTGTTCCGAAGATGTTCCGGAACTTGTTGACGCGTCGGAATTCTCGCTGTAATACTCCGATCCACTGAGGTCAATGCAACGGCTTCGCACGGCTTCGGGTCCACCGACCCACTCATCCACACCTGTCCGGACTGCGCCGCCCACCACCAGGGCGCGTCCGGGCCTGCGCGAAGGGGCACCAGATGAGCAGGCTCTTCCCCCGCACGGCCCTGTGGTCGAGGCGGCTGCGCGCGGCGCTCGCCGTCCTCGCCACCGCCGTGGCCATGTGCGGCGTCGTCCTCGCCGCCAGCTCGACCCCGTCGAGCGCCGCCACCTGCAACGGGTACGTCGGCCTCACCTTCGACGACGGTCCGACCGGCAGCACCAGCGCCCTGCTGAACGTGCTGCGCAACAACGGCGTACGGGCCACCATGTTCAACGTCGGGCAGAACGTCCAGAACAACCGGTCCGCCGCACAGGCACAGGTCGCCGCCGGCATGTGGGTCGCCAACCACAGCTGGAACCACGCCCACATGACCTCGATGAGTCAGTCGCAGATGCAGTCGGACCTGTCCCAGACCAGCTCGGCGATCCAGTCGGCGACCGGCAGCCGGCCGGTGCTGTTCCGGCCACCGTACGGCGAGACCAACTCCACCCTGCAGTCCGTCGCCTCGTCGCTGGGCATGCGCCAGGTGCTCTGGGACGTGGACTCGCAGGACTGGAACGGCGCCAGCGTCAGCCAGATCGTGGCCAACGCGAGCCGACTCCAGGCCGGCCAGGTCATCCTGATGCACGACGGGATCCAGAACACCCGCGACGCGATCCCGCAGATCATGGCCAACCTGACCAGCCGCAACCTGTGCCCCGGCATGATCTCACCGTCCACCGGCCGTGCGGTCGCACCGGACGGCGGCACCTCGCCGCCGACCACCCCGCCGACGACCACCCCGCCGCCCGCCGGCGGCAGCTGCACCGCGACCGCCACCACCACCAACGTCTGGGGCGACCGGTACAACACCTCGGTGACGGTCAGCGGCGCCAACACGTGGACGGTGGTCGTGGCCATCACCCCACCGCAGCGGATCTCCACGATCTGGAACGGCACCGCCACCTGGGACAGCAGCGGCAATGTCATGACCATGCGGTCCAACGGCAGCGGCAACACCTTCGGCTTCACCACGATGACCAACGGCAACAGCGGCGCCCGCCCCCAGATCCGCTCCTGCACCTCGGGTTGACATCGCCCGACTGAGACGTGCGCGGTGGGTGCGCCCGGCACCCACCGCGCACCTGGGCGACCCGCTGTGCCGGCCAGTCGCCACTAGCCTGCACTGATGCGACACACCCTCACCCCGGGCGAGGACAGCCTGCACGGCCACTTCTCCCCCGATTTCCCGCCGGTGCTCACCATCGAACCCGGCGACACCGTCACCTATCGCACCCTGGACTGCTGGTGGTCCGCCGGCCCGTACCAGGGCGGGCCGAACCGGGACCGGCCCCGGGTCGCGCAGCACCGACCCGACCACGGACACGCGTTGACCGGCCCGGTCGCGGTCCGCGGTGCGCGGGCGGGACAGACCCTCGCGGTACGCATCGACGCGGTCGTCCCGGCCCGCTGGGGAACCACGGTGGCCGGCGGCTGGCCGAGCGGGTTCAACCAGCGCTACGGCGTGCAGGATGAGCCGGTGGTGCACGCCTGGACGTTGGACCCGGTGACGATGACCGGCCACAACCAGCATGGCCACACGGTCGCGCTGCGACCCTTCATGGGGGTGCTCGGCATGCCACCCGCGGAGCCCGGCCGGCACTCAACCATCCCACCGCGCCCCTGGGGCGGCAATCTGGACTGCCGCGACCTCACCGCCGGCAGCACCCTCCTGCTGCCGATCCCGGTGGACGAGGCGCTGTTCTCCGTCGGGGACGGGCACGCCGCACAGGGCGACGGCGAGGTCGGCGGCACCGCGATCGAGTGTCCGATGGACGAGGTGACGTTGACCTTCGACGTACGCGACGACTTTCCGCTCACCGGCCCGGTGGCCCGTACCCCGGACGCCTGGCTGACGCTGGGCGTCGGGCCCTCCCTCGACGACGCCACGTTCGCCGCACTGGACTCGATGCTGACGCTGATGCAGCGGCTGCACGGCCTCAGCCGCGCGGACGCGGTGGCGCTGGCCAGCATCGCGGTCGACGTACGGGTGACGCAGATCGTCAACCAGAGCGTCGGCGCGCACGCGGTGCTCCGCGACGACGCGCTGCGCTGGCCGAACGCCGGTTCTGTCGGGGGGCGTCGATAACGTGTGGTCACTGTCGCCGCGCCGGCCACGTCGCGCCGCTCGCTGACCCTCGGAGGCCCCCCATGTCCCAGGAGACGACCTACCTCGAACTGTCCGAAGTGGACGGTGCGCACAAGTTCTACGAGGTCATCGTCGACGACGCCACGCTGACGGTGCGCTACGGCCGGATCGGCGACCAGGGGCAGGTCAAGGCGAGCGCCTATCCGGACAACGCCCGGGCCCGGGCCGCCGCCGCGAAGAAGATCGGCGAGAAGGTTCGCAAGGGCTACGCGCCGGCGGTCCGCGGCGTCCGTCAGAAGCGCACCGTGTCCCGGCGGCAGATCGTGAGCACCCGCTCCACCGCCCACACCGCCCCGGTGCTCTGGCGCTACGACTCCGGCGCCCCCGCCTTCGGCATCTTCGTCGATGGGCAGCACTGCATGGTCGGCAACGAGCACGGCGTGATCACGACACTCGACCACGACGCCCAGGTGCGCAGCCAGGTCCGCCTCCCCGACGGCGTGAAGTGCATCGTCGCCGACGACGCCTGGATCTACGCCGGCTGCGACGACGGCAACGTCTACGACCTGTCCGGCAAGGTGCCGAGGGTGGCGTACGCGATCGCCCCGGAGATCGACATCTACTGGTTGGACATCCACGACGGCGTCCTCGGCGTCTCCGACGCCGACGGCGGGATCACCGCCGTCGACCACGAGGACGAGTTCCTGTGGCGTCGCCCCGGGCGGGGGCGTTCGGCCTGGATGGTGCGGTGCGACAACGACGCCATCTACCACGGCCACTCGCAGGGCGTGACCGGCTACCAGTGGCGTACCGGCGAGGAGCTGTGGCACACCCGGACCGGTTCGGTGCTCTTCGGCTGGCAGGAGCACGACAGTGTGTTCGCCGGGACGGGCACCCGCGAGGTGGTGCGGCTGTCCAAGACTGGTCGACACGAACGCACCTACCACTGCGACGCCCCGGTCTTCTCCTGCGCCACCGCCGAGGGCGGCCGGTACGTCTTCGCCGGTGACAGTCATCCTCGATCTACTGCTTCGACGCGGCGGGCACCCGACTGTGGAAGCTCGGCACCGGCTGCGGCTCGGCGTACTCCATGCAATACCACGACGACCGGCTCTACGTCGTCACCACCGCCGGCCACCTGGCCTGCATCGACGCGAGCGAGCCGGCGATCCGCGCGGCGCAGGCCGGGGAGGTGCCCCAGGTGCGCGACATCAAGGCCCCCCGTCAGGCGCCCCAGCCGGTGCAACCGACGATCGTCGAGGTGACCAGCGACGCGGGGGCCGGCGTGGTCGTGCAGTGCCGCGACGATCGCGGCCGGTTGCGGGTCCAGGTGCTCTCCGACGGCTACCGACGCGACTGGTCCGTGCAGTTCCCCAAGGGGATTCGCGAGCCGGGCGCCCGCTACCTGGTGACCGAGGTGCGCGAGTCCAGCCGCGGTGGCTACTACCGCGCGTACGGCGACATCCGCCGGCTGCGCTGAACGCGGAGCACACCGGTAGTGCCCGGTCGCGCCCGCACCTGTCGTAGGGTGCCGACATGGCGCACCCCGTCCGGGCCAACGGCGACGCCAACGGGGCCTGGTGGGCCGGCCCGCCGACGCGGCGGGTGAGTCACCTGCCGGGCGTCGACCCGGAGCTGCTGCGGGTGGCGCTCGACCCGTTGCCACCGGCAGCGCCCGCGACCGTGCACTACCGGCCCACCGCGGTGGGCCCTCTCGGTGATCTCGTGGACGCCCTGCTCGACCAACTGGACAGCGCCGCCCTCGCGATGTTCCCCCGCTGGCTGAGCGGGGCCGACCGTTTCGACAGCGCGGGCCCGCTCGGCGTGGCGGCGGTGCGCGCCCTCGCGGCCCGCGCCGCCGCCCGATCCCGGCACTTCGGCCCGTTCCTGGCCGACCTCGCCGAGCGTGGGCTGCGCAATCCGCGCCACCCCGGCGACCGGTCCCGCTTCGCCCCAGGGGTACGCGCCGCAGGGCTCGCCCGGGTGATCGCCGAGGCGTACGACCGGGAGAGCTGCGTACTCGTGGTGGCCCTGCCCCACCTGGAGGCGGACGCCGAGCGGACGCTGGTGGCCGCCGCCGAATGGCTCGTGCGACACGGCGGCTTCACGGTGTGGTTGGCCGGCAGGCCGCTGCGCCACGCCGACCGGGTGCGCTCGGTACCGGTGCTGCTGCCCAACCGATTCGCCGGGCTGGCCAGCACGACCGAACAGATTCCGGCCGTCGGCGCCGAGGCGGGCTCGACGGTGTTGGCCTGGCCGCCGATCGCGGGAGTGCCGCGCGGCGACAGCACCGCCGAGCAGGCGTTGGAACGCGCGCTCGCGCCGCACGACTGGGCGCGCGGCCGGCGGTGGAACCAGACCTACGAGTGGCACGTCCTGGGTGCGGCGTACCGACTGGATCTGTTTTGGCCCACGGAGGGTCTTGCGGTCGAGGTGGACGGCCCGGAGCATCGTGGGCGAATCGCTTTCGCCAACGATCGGCGGAGAGACGTTCAGCTGCAACTCCTCGGGTTGGACGTGCTCCGCTTCACCAACGAACAGGTGCTGACCGACACGCCGGCGGTGGTCGACGGGATCCGTCGGCTGCTGGCCCGGCGACGCTTGGACGGCACGCACCCCCACGGAGATGAGACATCATGACGAGCCCGGCGGATGTCCCGCACCTGACGCCGAACCAGATCAACGCCCTCGTGGTGCTGATGGTCGAGGCGCGCCGACTCACCAACGTCGAGCTGAAGGAGCTGGCCGGCTTCACCCTGACCGGCAAGGACAACAAGAAGCTCGTCGACCTGGGACTGGTGGACACCGATCGCACGCACCGGCCGTTCGCCCACGAACTGACCGACGAAGGCTGGCGGGTGGCACGTCAGCTGCACACCTCCGCGCCGCCGAAGCAGGGTGGCTCGACGACCCGGTCGCTGTTCGTCGTCCTGACCAACCTGCACCGTTCGCTGGACCGGCTGCGGGTCAGCCACGCCGACTTCTTCAAGCAGACCGGGGCAACGGCGCCGGCGCCCAGCGAACCGCGAAACGACGCACCGGCGCCCACGGCGTCAGCGACGGCGGCGGCACCGACGGCGGCACCGGTGTGCGCGGCGGAGGTGGAGGCGCTGGTGCGTTCGGCGTACCGGGAGCTGGCCGCCGCACCGGGAGCGTGGGTCGGGCTCGCCGACGTCCGGGAGCGGCTCGGCGACACCGACCGGGCCGCCCTGGACGCGGCGTTGCGGGCGATGGTCGGCCGGGAGGACGTGCGCATCATCCCGGTGGCGAACACCAAGTCCCTGACCGCGCGGGACCGGGCCGCGGCCGTCCGGATCGGGAACGAGGACAACCACGCCCTGGCGATCGGCCCGGCGTGATCTCCGACGACCAGCGGGCCGCGCTGGAAGCGGTCAGTCTCAACCCGGCGGTCACCCCGGACGACGTGTGGCGACCGAGCCCGCACAACGTGCCGGAGCTGCACGAGAAGGTGGCCGCGGAGATCCTGCGCGGGGTGGCGCGGGCCCGCACCGACGACACCAGCATGCCGCTGGGCGTGGCCATGCAGGGCCGCGCGGGCGCCGGCAAGACGCACCTGCTCGGGGCGGTCCGCGAACGGATCCAGCGCGACGGCGGCTACTTCTTCCTGGTCGACATGGTCAGTGGCAAGACGTTCTGGGAGAGCGTGGCCCTGGCCCTGGTGGAGGGGATGGGCCGCGCCCACGTCGGCTGGGGCACCCAGTTGAAGACCTTTCTGCGTCGGCTCACCCCCCAGCTCGGCCTGCCGGTGGAGGTCCGCGACGCGATCGCCGGCACCCGACCGGTGACCCGTGCACAGCTCGACACCTTCATCTGGGCGCTGCGCGAGCGCGACCGGGAGGTCGGGCGGGACACCCAGGACACCGCCCGGGCGCTCGTCCTGCACGGCGCCATCGACTTCGAGGCACAGGACGTCGGTTACGCCCACCTGATCTCCGAACCCGGTGACCCGGCCGCGCGGGCGGCGTGGGGGTTGAGCACCGCGATCCGCACCCCGCAGCAGGTCGTGCAGGACATCTCCCGACTGATGGCCCTGACGCTCGACCCCACGGTCATCGCCGTGGACCAGCTCGACACGCTGTTCGCCCAGACCAGCACCTCGCTGCTCAACCACCATCAGGGGCTGGAGGACGCCCAGGCCATGGTGCTCGGCCCGATCGCCGACGGCCTGCTCAAGCTCCGTGACATCACCCGCCGCACCCTGGTCGTCGTCTCGTGCCTCCCGGACACCTGGGTGCTGATGACCCGCGCAGCGCCCACCCCGGTCGCCGACCGCTTCCGTACGTCGACCCTGCCGGACCGGATCCCCACCCCGGAGATCGGGCAGGCGATCGTGGCGAAGCGCCTCGCCGCCGCCTACGCGGGTATGTACTTCGGGCCACCGCACCCCACCTGGCCGATCACCCCCGCCGCCTTCGCCGACGCGCCCACCCTCACACCCCGCGCCCTGCTCCGCCGGGTGGACCGCCACATCGCCTGGTGCCGGGACCGCGACGAGGTGGTCGAGTTGGACCGGCTCATCGACGGCACCGAATCGATGCCGACGGTGAGCACCGTCCGCAACGCCCCCGGCGACCCGACGACGGACGAGCGCCGCCTGCACGAGTTGGACGCCCGGTTCGCCGAGCTGGTCGAGGCCGCGGACGTGTCGGCCGCGCTCGACCCGACCCGCGAGGACGAGCACATGCCACCGCTGCTCGCCGCCGGCCTGGCCGCCTGGATCGCCGAGCAGGCACCGACCGGCGCCACCTACAAGTACGATCCGCCGCCCGGGCGCAAACCCGCGCTGCACGGACGGCTGATCGAGGTGCTCGACGAGGCCACCGAGAACGAGGCGCACTGGTGCTTCCGGGCCATCGCGCACCCCAACGCCATCGCCGTCACCGCCCGGGTCAAGGCCGCGTGCACCCTCGCGGGATTGGATCGGGACCTGCCACAGCGGCGGCTGATCCTGCTGCGCAACGGCCCGTGGCCGACCGGGAAGCGTACGACCGAGGTGTTGACCGGTTTCGACGCGGCCGGCGGCCTGCGGTGCGCCGTGTCGGAGGCGGACCTGCGGGTCTTCGCGGCGCTGCGGGCGATGGCGACCGAACCGTCCACGGCCTTGCAGGAGTGGCTGGTGGCCCGTCGTCCGGCCAGCGGCACCGAGTTGTTCCGCGCGGTCCTGCCCGGGCCCGACGGGACGCGCGGCGGCACCGCGCCCCGGTCACCCGACGACGGCGAGCCACCGTCGGGCGGCCCCGAATCCGACCCGACGAACGAACCGGTCGCCGCCGTGGCCGCCGATCCGTCGACCGGTTCGGTGGCCGTGCCCGCGCCCGCTGACGTTGGCGACGTCGTGGTCGGCACCGGCGGTCCGGTTGTCGGGCTGGGGCGGACCGTCGACGGCGGTCATCCGTTCACGGTGCCCCTGGAGTCGCTGCGCCGCCACGCCGTGGTGTTCGCCGGGTCCGGCTCGGGCAAGACCGTGCTGATCCGACGGCTGGTCGAGGAGTGCGCCCGCGAGGGGGTCTCCGCGATCGTGCTCGACCCCAACAACGACCTCGCCCGGCTCGGTGACGCGTGGCCCGACCCGCCGGACGGCTGGGGCCCCGGCGACGCCGAACGCGCCGCCGACTACCTCGCGCACACCGAGGTGGTGGTGTGGACACCCCGGGTCACCGCCGGCCGGCCGCTGAGCTTCCAGCCACTGCCCGACTTCACCTCGCTGCGGGACTGGCCCGACGAGTTCGACCAGGCCGTCCGTTCCGCCGTGGAGGCGCTCGCGCCGCGGGCCGGCGTCGACCGCTCGGGCCGGCTCGCGCAGCAGGGCAAGGCCGTCCTCACCGAGGCCCTCCAGGCGTACGCGCGCAGCGGGATGGTGGGCCTGCCCGGCTTCACCGAGTTCCTCACCGACCTGCCCGAGGGGGTCAGTCGGCTGGCCCGGGCGGGGAAGCTCGCCGAGGAGTTGGCCGAGGCGCTCAAGGCGGCCATGGTCACCGATCCCCTCTTCGGTGGGGTCGGCGCGCCGGCCGACCCGGGGCTGCTGCTGACGCCGTCGCCGGGGCGGCGGGCCCGGGTGTCGGTGATCAGCTTCGTCGGTCTCACCTCTGACCAGGAGCGGCAGAGCTTCGTCAACCAGTTGCAGATGGCGCTCTTCGCGTGGATCAAGCGGCACCCCGCCGGTGACCGACCGCTGGGTGGGCTGTTCGTGATGGACGAGGCGCAGACGCTCGCGCCCGCGACCGGCACCACGGCCTGCACCGCCAGTTCGATCGCGCTGGCCTCGCAGGCCCGCAAGTACGGCCTCGGGCTGGTCTTCGCCACCCAGGCGCCCAAGGGCCTGCACAACCAGATCTCCGGCAACGCGACCACGCAGTTCTTCGGGCTGCTCAACGCGCCGGCGCAGATCGACGCGGCCCGGCAACTGGCCGAGGCCAAGGGCGGGCGGCTGCCGGACATCGGCCTGCTCAACAGCGGTGAGTTCTACGCCGCCGGGGAGGGGTTCTCGTTCGTCAAGGTCCGCACCCCGCTGTGCCTGACGCACCACCCGAAGACGCCGCTGACCCCCGAGGAGGTCGTCACCCGCGCCCGCCCGGCTGGGTAGCCTGGGGCCATGATCTTCATTACCGCCAAGTTCCGGATCCTGGCCGAGCACGCCGACCAGTGGCCGCAGATCGCCGCCGAGTTCACCGAGGCGACCCGGGCGGAGCCCGGCTGCCTGTGGTTCGAGTGGTCCCGCAGCGTGACCGATCCGACCGAGTACGTGCTGGTCGAGGCGTTCCGCGACGACCAGGCCGGTGCGGCCCACGTCCAGTCCGCCCACTTCCGCGCGGCCCAGGAGACCCTGCCGCCGCACCTGGCCGAGACGCCGCGCATCGTGAACGTCACCGTGCCGCAGGACGACTGGTCCCTGCTCGGCGAGATGGCCGTCCCCGAGGGCCGCTGACCGCCGCCTGGTCCGCGGTCCCGCCGCCCGCCGTCAGCGCAGTCGACGGGCGGCGAAACGGGCCGACGGGTCGGCGATCACGTCCTGTGCCGCGATCAGCTGGATCTCCCGGGTGCCCGCCGCGAGAGTCGCCTCGAGCACGCCGTAGACGGAGGCGATGGTGCGTTCCAGCGCGGCCTCGGGTGACCCGGTCGTGCACAGGTGCGCGAGGTACAGCGCCGCGGTGACGTCACCCCCACCGTTCGGGGTGATCGGCAGCAGCGGCGTGGTCACCGCCCAGGCACCCTCGTCGGAGACCGCCACCACCTCCAGCGAGTCCGGTGGCAGGTCGCCGTGGAGCACGCTGGTCACCAGGACGTGCCGCGGCCCGGTCGCCCGCACCACGTCGACCGCGTCGAGGACCTCGGCCAGCGAATTCGTCGTACGGCCGGCGAGGAAGTCCAACTCGAAGTGGTTCGGGGTGATGATGTCCGCACGTGGCACGACGGTGTCGCGCAGGTACTCCGGGATTCCCGGCCGGACGAACATGCCCCGACCGACGTCGCCCATCACCGGGTCGCAGCAGTACACCGCGGCCGGATTGGCCGCCTTCACCGTCGCCACCGCGTCCAGGATCACCGCGCCCATGGCCGGGTCGCCCTGGTAGCCGGAGAGCACCGCGTCGGCGTCGCCGAGGACCCCACGGTCCCCGATGCCCGCGATCACCTCGGCCACGTCCGCCGCCGGGAGCATCGGGCCCCGCCACGCGCCGTACCCGGTGTGGTTGGAGAAGTGCACCGTCAGGACCGGCCAGACCTCGTGCCCGAGCCGTTGCAGCGGAAAAGTCGCCGCCGAATTGCCGGCGTGGCCGTAGGCGACCGACGACTGGATGGAGAGGATCTTCACCGGCCCATCATCGCCGCTGCGACCGGCACCGCAGGGACGGGCCGCCGAATCTGTCGGGTGGCCCACTCACCGCCCGCCGGCCGGGACGGCAGGAGCGGGCGGCCCGGACCGTGCCGTCCGGGCCGCCCGCGGTCCTGCGCTCAGCCGCCGAGGCTCGCCGCGGCCGAGGCGATCGACGAGGCGAAGTAGCTCACCTGGGTGTAGACACCCGGGTAGTTGGGCCGGGCGCAGCCGTAGCCCCAGCTGACGATGCCCACCTGGATCCAGGCGTTGCTGGCGTCGCGGCGGAACATCGGGCCACCGGAGTCGCCCTGGCAGGTGTCCGTGCCGCCGCTGGCGTAGCCGGCGCAGATCTCCTGGGCGGGGATGAGGTCCCCGCCGTAGTTGGCGTTGCAGGTGGAGTCGCTGACGAACGGAACGGTCGCCTTGAGCAGGTACCGCTGCTGGCCGCCGCCCTCGCGGGCGGCCCCCCAGCCGGCGACGGTGAAGGTGCCGCTGTCGTACGCGGTCGTGGTGGTGATCGGCAGCGTGCTCAGCCCGGTGACCGGGCTGGCCAACCGGATGAGCGCCCAGTCGCGGCCGGCACCGTTGTAGCCGGGGGCCCGGTAGACGTAGTTGGACCGGACGGTGATCCGGCTGGACGACTGGAGGTCGACCGTTCCGAGGGTGGCGGTGATGCTGGTGTTGGTGCCGGTCGAGCCCACGCAGTGCGCCGCCGTGAGCACCAGCCGGGGGCTGTACAGCGCCCCGCCGCAGCCCATCGAGAGGCGCACCATGAACGGGAACTCGCCCTGCGCGGCGCGGGTGCCGCCGACGACGTTCGGCGTCATGGGGTTGTCGGCCGCGGCGGCCGGCGCGGTGAGGGTGAGGCTGGCCGCGGTCACCGCGGTCAACGCGGTGGCCAGCAGGCCAGTGAGGGTACGCCAGCGAACCATGCATTCCTCCGCATCAGGGTGGCACGCCTCGTGAGCGCGCCGCAGTCGAGATAGCGGTCATCATATTGAGATCCATATATCCGATGGGTCATCCTCTCTGGGTCGTACCACCGGCACTATGGATCTCGGAGACGCCATGACACCTCACGTCCCCATCCGCCCCGCCCTGCCGCTGCTGCTCGTCATCGCCCTGGTGGCCGGCGTGCTCACCGCGCCGTCCTCGTCGGCGTACGCCGCGCCGGCCAAGACACCGCCGCTGACCACCCCCTGGACCAGCCAGGCCCTGGCCGGCACACCACTGCCCGAGTACCCGCGACCCCAGATGACGCGGCCGGACTGGCTCAACCTCAACGGCGAGTGGCAGCTACGCCAGTCGACGACCGACGACGCCCCGCAGTTCGGCACCACCCTGCCCGAGCGGGTCAACGTCCCGTTCCCGGTGGAGAGCGCCCTGTCCGGCATCCAACGGGCCGCCAACGACAACCGCAACTACCTGTTCTACCGACGCACCGTCACCATCCCGGCCACCTGGTCGGGGCGGCGGACCCTGCTGCACTTCGGCGCCGTCGACTGGCAGAGCACCGTCTGGGTGAACGGTGTCCGGGTCGGTGCGCACACCGGCGGCTACGACGCCTTCACCTTCGACGTGACCCCCCAGCTGCGCGCCGGAGCGAACGAGATCATCGTCAAGGTCTGGGACCCCACCGACACCCGGCAGAACGGCAGCCTGCCCGCCATCGGCAAGCAGACCAAGACACCCGGCGGAATCTTCTACACCCCCAGCTCCGGCATCTGGCAGACGGTGTGGCTGGAGCCGGTACCCGCCACCTCGATCAGCAGCGTGGACGTCTACCCGAACCTGAGCACCAACACCCTGCGGGTCCGGGTCTTCACCCGGGGCGCGGCGAGCGGCCACAGTGTGCTCGCCGAAGCGCTGAACGGCGCCACCGTGGTCGGCTCGGCCACCGGCGGCTTCACCGACTTCAGCGTGCCGGTGCCCAACGCCCGCCGCTGGTCACCCGACGACCCGTTCCTCTACAACCTGCGGGTGACCCTGCGCAACGCCGCAGGCGCCACCGTTGACCGGACCACGCACTACTTCGGCATGCGGGAGATCACCACCGGCCTGGTCAACGGTGTGCTGCGGCCCAAGCTCAACGGTCAGTTCGTGTTTCAGGTCGGCACCCTCGACCAGGGGTTCTGGCCAGACGGGCTCTACACCGCGCCGACCGACGCCGCCCTCGCCTTCGACCTGCAGAAGCACAAGGACCTGGGCTTCAACATGGTGCGCAAGCACATCAAGGTCGAACCGCAGCGCTGGTTCTACCACGCCGACCGGCTCGGCCTGCTGGTCTGGCAGGACATCCCGTCGCTGACCGCGCAGGACGTCGACCCCACCGACGCCCAGCAGGCGCAGTTCGAGGCCGAGGCGCGCGAGATCGTCGACGAGCACCGCAGCTCACCCGCCGTGATCGCGTACACGCCCTACAACGAGGGCTGGGGTGAGCGGTCCCTCGCCGACACCCGGCGGGTCGCGCAGAACATCAAGAACCAGGACCCGACCCGCCTGGTCAACCCGCACAGCGGCCACAACTGCTGCCAGTCCCTCGGCAACCCCGGCAACGGCGACATCGACGACTGGCACGTCTACCTCGGGCCGGACTCCCCCGTACCGTCGAGCAGCCGGATCGCGGTGCTCGGCGAGTTCGGCGGCCTGGGCCTGCACACGCCGGGCCACGAGTACAGCCCCAACGGTCAATTCTTCGCCTACGAGTGGCAGGCCACCTCGACCGCCCTCACCGACCGGTACGTGGGGCTCGTGCAGGGCAGCCAGAACCTGATGCTCGGCAAGGGGCTCAGCGCCTCGATCTACACCGAGATCACCGACCTGGAGGGTGAGCTGAACGGTTTCCTCACCTACGACCGGCAGGTGATCAAGATGGACCAGGCGCGGGTGCGTGCCGCCAACACCGCCCTGATCAACGCCTCGAAGACCATCGGCAGCTCGGCGCCCGTCGCCCTGCCGGTCAACACCCGCCGCTCGTTGCAGGTGACCACGCCCGGCTTCACCAACCGGTACCTGCGCCACCAGGACAGCCTGGCCTACACCGAGGTGGTCGACGCCGCGAGCCCCAGCCTGCTCAAGGCAGACGCCACGTACGCCATCCGACCCGGTCTGGCCGGCACCGGTTGCTACTCGTTCGAGTCGGTCAACTTTCCCGGGCAGTACCTGCGCCACCAGAACTCCCGGGTCCGCAACTCGCCGGACGACGGCTCCGCACTGCTGCGTGCCGACGCCACCTGGTGCGCCCGCACCGGGCTGACCGGCACCGGCGTGTCGCTGGAGTCGTACAACTTCCGGGGTAGGTACCTGCGGCACTACAACGCGGAGGTCTGGCTCAGCAACGGCGCTGGCGGCGACGCCTACAACACACCGACGATGTGGACCGCCGACAGCACCTGGGGCATCGCCGCCCCGTGGACGCCCTGACCCAGTGGCGCTGACCGGGCGGCGCTGACCCGGGCGGCACTGACCCGGGCGACGTCGACCCGGGCGACGTCGACCCGGGCGACGTCGACCCGGGCGACGTCGACCCGGGCGACGTCGACCCGGGCGACGTCGACCCGGGCGGCACTGACCCGGGCGGCACTGACCCGGGCGGCACGGCGCGACGCGCGGGGGCCTGGCCTGACCGGGTCCCCGCGCCGTTGTCACCCGGCCTGGGTGCTCCCGTCAGCGGCGACTCGGGTGATCGACTCGGCTTCCTGAAAGTCGCGGCTTCTGGTGACGGGAGACACCGCGACTTCATGAAAGCCGAGTGGATCATGCTGATCCGCGTCGTTCGCGCGGCCCGACCGGGTCAACTCGGGAGCAGGGCGTCGTGCGGACCCGCCCGGCCCGCGCGCTGACCCTGGCGGCGGCCCGGCTGCGCGACGCCGGCTGGGAGACAGCGCCGGGAGACAGCGCCGGACGACCGGGCGGCGTCACCCGTCGTCCCGGAGGTCGTTGCCCCAGTCATGAGGGAAATCGGCGAGTCGATTGCACCGTACGGCAGGGGCGGCCTTTCAGGGCAAGGACCGTGCCGCAACTTGCATCCGGCCAGATTCGCCCGGCCGTTGCAACTCGCAATTATGCTGATACACAAATAGACGAAGACCAATCTTGACTTGCACGGCTGGCCAGCGCACCGTAAAGAGCCAGAGGCAGCTGCGCGCCATTATCGGCTCGGCTGAAGTGGATCGCCAAATGGAGGCGCTGCCGGTTTCACGCCGCGTGCATCAGGAGGCTTTCCATGCGGTTGAATCCTTTCACCGGGGTTTATCTCACCGATCCGGCGAGCAGGTGGCGGAGCATTCTCGACGATCCCGACGGGGTGCACTTCGCCGAGGATCTGGGCCTGTGGTTGATCAGCAGGCACGCACACGTCCGGCAGGCCCTCGCCGATGCCGCGACATTCGCCAACGCCCTCACCCTCGCTCCGGTCTACGAGGTCTGCCCAGCGGCGCTGAACGTCATCATGCAGATCGACGCGCCCCCCACGACGGCCGCCGCTGACCCTCCGACACACCCGCGCACCCGCCGGGCCCTGCGGGCGACCTTCGCGAACACCGCCGAACGGGTCGAGGCCGAGTACGGGGCGATCGTCCGACGCCGGGTCGACCAACTGGTGTCCCGTCTCGCCGCCCGCCAGGGTGACCAGGTCGACCTGATCCCGGAGTTCGCGACCGAACTTCCGCTGCTGGTGGTCCTGGACATCCTCGGGGTGCCCGACGCCGACACCGGGCGGATCCGGAGGTGGGCGGACGGCCAGATCGCCCTCATCTGGGGCCAGCCGGACCCGGCCGAGCAGGTACGTCTGGCGCAGGGACTGCTGGAGTTCTGGCACTACTGCGAAGATCTGGTCCGCCAGCGGATGGACAACGCTGACCAGGGGGACGACTTCATCAGCCGCGCCCTGACCTACCGGGACGACGACGACACCGTGCTGACGGTGCCCGAGGTGGCCAGCCTCGCCTTCAACCTCCTGGTCGCCGGCCACGAGACCACCGCCGGACTGCTCGCGCACGCGCTCGACCAGGCGCTGTCCGCTCCTGGGCGCTGGTCGGCGATCGCCGCCGACCCTGGGCTCGTCCCCGCCTTCGTGGGCGAGACGCTCCGCTTCGCGCCGGCCATCGACGGGTGGCTCCGAGTCACCACCCGAGTTGTCACAGTGGGCGAGGTGACGATCCCCGCCGGGGCACGGTGCCTGCTGTTGATCGGAGCGGCGAACCGGGACCCGGCGGCGTTCCACGACCCGGACCGGTTCGACCCCCAACGCACCGATGTGGGCAATCATCTGTCGTTCGGCCAGGGGCCGCATTTCTGCATCGGTGCGGGATTGGCAAGACTGGAGGCCGGCATCGCCCTCAGTCGCCTCGCCGAAGCCATTCCCGGCCTCCGACTGTCACCCGAGCACCGTCGCTCGTACAAACCCAATGTCGCGTTTCGCGCGCACCGCGCACTGCTCGCGACAATCGACAAGACGGCGTCCACGGACGTACCGGCGGCCCGAGGTGGGGCGACGGCCGAAGTGCGGGCCGCCTGAGTGCGTGAGCATCGACGGTGCAGACCTGCGGACGGGTCGCGCGCGCGGTGGGGCGTCACCGCCCGCTCCACCCGGCGCACGACGGCGGCGGCAACGGGCCCGGCGCGCGCCTTTCGCGCTTTGCCCGGCGATCCATGTCGGTGAACGTCTTCACACCCATCGCATCCTCGGTTAAGAATTGCTCTCTGTGAATGTTCAGCTCATCGGCCAATCTCGATCTGGCGTCCGCCGCTGAATGTCCGTTCCACGAAGGTGAGCGCATGGAGCACACGTCCCCGTCGAGCGCGGCTCACTCTGCGGCCAGTCAGCGGTTCCGATGGGAGTTGCGCAACTGTCGCGTCCAACGGGGCCTGACCCAGCGCGCCCTGGCGGATCTGGTGCGGTTCAGTCGGGAGACGGTCGCGGCGGTCGAGTCGGGTCGCCGGTTCGGCAGTCACGAGTTCGCGCTGCGCTGCGACGAGGTGCTCGGCACCGGCGGCCGGCTGGCCGCACTGTGGCCCCAGGTCGCGGCCGAGCAGCTGGCCGCCGACGGTCGCCGTGGCCCCCGCGCCACGGAACCGGACCGACAGGATCGACCGGTGCCGAGACAGCGCAGCCGGCGTGACGCGCGCGACCCGGGCGCCGTGGTGGACGCGATCGACGAACTGCGTGAACTGATCGGGCAGGTGCTCAACGGCCAACCCGAACCGGGCGACCCGCAGCGACGGCAGCTGCCGGCCGGGCCGATCGACGACCAGCACTGACCCGTCGGGCCTGGCACGACCTCACGGCGTCACCGCTCGCTGACGTTGGGTACAGATGCTGGTACGGGCAGTTTGTACCACGGCCAGGTCTGGTCTACGAGCGCGGCTTCCGGCCGAATGGGACTTGCATTCGGCAACGTGCGGATAGACCGTCATCGACGAGTCGTGGGAGTCAATCTTGGCGTCGAGCAACCGGTCCCACGCGGCCAGACCCTACCCGACCCGCCGACGCGGCTGGAAGATAGCCGGTCGGATGCGCCTCATCGTCGCGGCACCGCTGGTCGCCGTGATCGGCTTCGCCGGTCTCGCGCTGACCGAGAGCGCACGCCAGACGGCCCGCGCCGGCGACCTGCAGATCCTGGCCCAGCTCGGGGCCGAGGCCGGCGACCTGGCCTACCGCCTGCAACGCGAACGCATCGCCGCCGCCGACCTGCTCACCTACGCCCGGCCCGAGCAGCAGGACGCCTTCGGCGCGGAGCTGGCCGCCACCGATGACGCCGTCGCGCGCTACCGCCGGCAGCGGGACCGACTGACCGCCGACAACGACGGCGACAAGGCGCTCCTGAAGCGCATCGACGCGGCCCTGGACGGCCTCGCTCCGTTGCGCACCCAGGTCCGTACGGCCACGCACGCGTCGGTGTCGGCGATGACCTTCAGCTACCGCATCGCGATCGCCGACCTCATCAACTTCCGGGAGAACGTCTCACACGGCGTGGTGGACGCCCAACTCGCGGACGGGATCCGGGCCTCGGCGGCGCTGTCGAAGACGGCCGAGGCCATCGGTCAGCAGCAGGTGGCCGTGCTGCGCGCCGTCGCCGGCGGCGAGCTGACCCCGGCCATGCAGCAGGACATCACCGCGGCCCGCACCAGCTACACCGAGTCGAGCCTGTCGTTCCTGTCCCTGGCCCCCACCGAGTGGGGCGTCTGGTGGGAGCAGGCCGGCACCGGCAAGGAGGCGCTCGCCCTGCAACGGATGCAGGACGAGGTGTCCCGGGCCCAGCCGGGCACCCAGCTGCAACTGGAGACCGCCGCCTGGGTGTCCACCACGCAGACCCGCGCCGCCCGCCTGGCCGAACTCCGCGCCCGGGTCGACGACGCGGTCCGCGACGACGTTCGGGCCGCGCACGCCGACCAGCGCCGCCGGGCCGTGGCCGAGGCGGCCGGTGTCCTCCTGGCCCTGATCCTGACCGCGTTGGTGACCTGGGCCGTCGCGCGGCAGATCACCCGGCGGCTGCGCCGCCTCCGGGACGCGGCCAACGCCGTGGCGTTCGAGCAGCTCCCCGCCGTGGTGGCCCAACTCCAGCAGCCCGGCAGCGCCACCGTCGACCCCCAGCGGCTGGCCCACCAACAGTCCAACGCCGCCCTCGAACCCTCCAGCGACGACGAGATCGGCGAACTGGGTCAGGCGTTCAGCGCCGTGCACCAGGCTGCCGTGCGAACCGCCGCCGAACAGGCCGTCATGCGCGCCAACACGGCCGACATCTTCATCCACCTGAGCCGCCGCGAACAGCGGCTCGTCGACGCCGTCCTGGCCCAGGTCGACCTGGTCGAGCGGGACGAGACCGACCCCGACCGGCTCGAGCAGCTGTACACACTGGACAACCTGGCCACCCGGATGGGTCGGATCAACGCCAGCCTGCTGGTGCTCGGCGGCGTCGGTGTGGGTCGCGTACGCCAGCGTGACGTCCCGCTGCAACAGGTGCTCCAGGCGGCGCTGTCCCAGATCGAGCACTACGCGCGGGTCCGGCTCGGCATGATCGACGGGGACGTCGCCGTGGCCGCCAAGACCGTCGACGAGGTCGTGCACCTGCTCGCCGAACTCATGGACAACGCCACCACGTACTCGCCGCCGGGCAGTGAGACCTGGGTGAGCGGCCGGAGCCTGGGTGACCGCGTCATCGTGCAGATCAGCGACGAGGGGGTGGGGCTGTCCCCGCAGCGGATGCAGCAGCTCAACGACCTGCTGGCCCGCCCACCGGCCATCGACGTGGCGGCCGTACGGGCGATGGGGTTGGTCGTCGTGGGCCAGCTCGCCGCCCGGCTGGGTGTCACCGTCCAACTGCGCCGCGGCCCCCGACGCGGCATCCTCGCCGAGGCGACCCTTCCCGCGGCGATCATCCGGTCGCTGCCGCCGGAGGAGTACCTGCTCGCACCCGGCCGGCTGTCGCGACGGGCGGCCCGCACGACCAACCCGCCGCCGCCGTACCAGCCGCGCCCCGAACCCACCGCCGGACGCCCCCCGGCCGAACGGACCCTGCCGGCGGCGCCGGTCTTCCGACCGGCTCCCGCGCCCCCGGACCGGGGTGACGCGCCCACCGAGGAGCTCCTCATCTTCGAACAGGTCAACCACTGGTTCCAGAACGATGTCGCCGACGGTCAGGCCGGCCAGCGGTGGTCCAGCCCCGCCGACGACGCCTGGCGAACGGCCGCCCAGGCGCACACCCCCGAGGTCGCCACGACCACCAACTCCGGCCTGCCCAAACGGCAGCCGCAACGACACCTCGTGCCCGGCGGCGTGACCGTCCCGCAGCAACAGCAACGCTCCGAGTACCGCGACCCGACGCAGGTGGCGACGGCGATGGCCGCGTACGCGCGGGGTGTGGCGAACCGACGGCGCACCCCGATCAACCTCGGCAACAAATGACGCGACAGGAGAGCACGTGACCGATCAACAGGATCTCGGCTGGCTGCTGGACAACTTCGCCGCGCGCGCGACCGAGGTCAGCCACGCGATCGCCATCTCCAGCGACGGCCTGATGGTGGCCGCCACCCGCGACCTGCCACCGGACCGGGCCGACCAGTTGGCCGCCACCGGTAGCGGTCTCGTCAGCCTGCTGCGGGGCGCCGCCGCCTTCTTCGACGCCGGCGCGGTGATCTCCAACGTCACGCAGCTCGAGGGCGGGTTCATGTTCTCGATGGCCTTCAACGACGGCGCCTCGCTGCTGGTGCTCGCCGCCCCCGAGTGCGACGTGGGCAAGGTCTCCTACGAAATGACCGAGCTGGCCAACCGCATCGGGGACGCGCTGACCCCCGCTGCCCGAGCGGCCCTCGCCCGCAGCCGCTGACCACCCCGGCGCCCCCACGCCGGTGCCCCCTTCCCCTTCCACTGGAGTCAGACATGCCTCTCACCAAGCCTTGGCGCAGCCGTGCCCTCACCGCCGCGCTGCTCGCCGCCGTGCTGACCACCGGCACGGCCTGCGGTGACGACGCTGCGGGCCCGAGCGCCGGCGGCTCGATAAAGATCGGCCTGCTCGCGTCGCTGTCCGGCACGTACCAGGCGGTCGGCACGGAGATCCGTGACGGCTTCCAGCTCTACCTGGACACCCACGACGGCAAGCTCGGCGGTCGGCAGGTCGACCTCGTCGTCGCCGACGAGGGCAACGGCGCCCAGACCGCGGTCCCGGCGGCGACCAAGCTGCTCAAGCAGGACCGCGTGTCCGCGCTCACCGGCATCGTCGGCGGTGGCTCGGTCGCCGGAGTCACCCCGCTGCTCAACGAGACCAAGGTGCCACTGGTCGGCTCCAACGGCCGGCCGGAGCTCAAGGACGTCTCCCGGGTCTGGCACACCTCGTACCTCTCCGACGAGCCCGGGGCGGCGATCGCCCAGCACGTCCGCGACAACGTGAAGGGTTCCGTGTACGCGATCGGCCCGGACTACCAGGGCGGTTGGGACGAGCTGCGCGGTTTCACCGACGCGTTCGCAAAGATCGGCGGGAAGCTCGCGAACCCCGACGGCAAGACCACCTTCACGCCGTTCCCGGCCACCACCAACTTCCTCCCGTACTTCGCCCGGATCAAGGCCTCCGGCGCGGCGGCCGTCTACACCTTCTACGCCGGCAGCGCCGCCGTCGACTTCGTCAAGCAGTACGCCCAGTCCGAGATCAAGGACGTCCCGCTGTACGCGGCCGGGTTCCTCACCGAGGGCGGTGTGCTCAACGCGCAGGGCGAGGCGGCCCGGGACATCTACTCGGTGCTCAACTACTCGCCCGACCTCGACAACGCGGAGAATCGCGCCTTCGTGGCCGCGTGGAAGGCGAAGCACGACGGTTCCCCGACGACCTACGCCCTCGCCTCGTATGACGCGGCGGCGGTGCTGGACCGCGCCATCGGCGCCGCCGGAAGCGACCCGACCCCCGAGGCCATCAACACGGCCATCGGCCAACTCGGCCAGATCGCCAGCCCGCGCGGCACCTGGCAGTTCTCCACCACCACGCACTCCCCGGTGCAGAAGTGGTACCTGCGGCAGGTCCGTCAGGATGGCCGGGCGCTGTCCAACACCGTCGTGGGCGACCTCGCGACCGTCGGCCGGTGATAGCGGTGGCGGCCGGCACGAACCGGATCGACCCGTACCTGATCCCGGCGTTGGACGGAGTCGCCTACGGGCTGCTCGTCTTCGTCGCCGCATCGGGCCTGGTCTTCTGTTTCGGTGTCGCCAACATCCTCAACCTGGCGCACGGCCTGCTCTACGCTATCGGCGGGTACACGGCGGCGGCGCTGCTCGACGGTGGCTGGGTGAGCCTGGCGTTGGCGTTGGGGGTCGGTGTGCTGGCCGCCGCCGCGGCGGGGGTGCTCCTGGCTGGCCTGCTCACACCGATCGCCACCGGCAATCACCTGAGTCAGGCGTTGCTGACCTTCGGGGTGGCGTTGGCCGGCGGCAGCCTGCTCGTCGCCGGCTTCGGGCCCGACGACCCGCAGGTCCAGGTGCCCGCCGCCCTGGAGGGGTCGGTGGTCGTCGCCGGCCACCGCTACGCCGCGTACCGGTTGGTGTTCATCGTCGTCGCCGCGGTGCTCGCCGCCGCGCTCTACCTGGTGGTGCGACGCACCAGGGCCGGAATGCTGGTCCGGGCGGCCGTCGACGACCCGGAGATGGTCGCCTGCCTGGGGGTGAGCCCGGCGTGGATCCGCGCCGGTGTGCTCGCCGCCGCCGGCGCGCTGGCCGGCGCGGCCGGGGTCCTCGGCGCGCCCATCATCGGCCCGGGCACGGACACCGCCGACACCGTGCTGCTGCTCTCCCTGGTGGTCGTCGTCCTCGGCGGTCTCGGTTCCATGGCGGGCACGCTGCTGGCCGCGCTCGCGATCGGCGAGATCCAGACGCTGGGGGTGGCGCTGATGCCGTCCGCCGCGCCGTTCCTGCTGTTCGCCGCCATGGCGGCGGTGTTGGCCGTACGGGCGCGCGGCCTGGCCGGCAGGTGGAGCGCGGCATGAGGAGCGGGGTGATCCGTCGAGCGCGGGCCGGCATCGCGGCGCTCGTCCTGGCCGGCCTGGTCGTCGCGCCCTGGGTGGTCGACGACTACACCACGGCGATCCTCGCCCGGACGCTGGCGCTGGCCCTGGTCGGGGTGAGCGTGGCCCTGCTCACCGGCGTCGCCGGCATGCCCACCCTCGGTCAGACCGCACCGTACGCGGCCGGCGCCTACGCCTGTGCCGTGGTCGGCAGCCGAATCTCCGACGTCGGTGTCGTGCAGCTCGTCGTCGCGGCGGGCGCCGGGGCGCTGCTGGCCGCGATCACCGTGCCGCTCGTCGTGCACGCCCGAGGGGTGATCGTCCTGATGATCACCCTGGCCATCGGCGAACTCGTCGTCATCGTCCTCGGGCGGTGGCGATCGGTGACCGGCGGCACGGACGGGTTGGCCGGCATCCCCGCGGTCCGCCCGTTCTGGGGGCTCCCGGCCCTGGCCAACGATCAGGCCCGGTACCTGTACGCCCTGGTCGTGGTGGCCACGCTGATCGGCGCGGTGCTGCTGCTGTTGCGCACCCGGGCCGGGCTGGTGCTGCGTGCCGGCCGCGACGACGAGACGCGGCTGCGCGCCAGCGGCCACCGGGTGCCGCTGCACCTGTCCGGCGCGCACATCGCGGCCGGGGCGATAGCCGGTGCGGCAGGGTCGCTGCTGGTCGTCGCCCAGCAGTACATCTCCCCCGCCGATTTCGGCTTCGACACCTCCGCCCTGTTGCTGCTCGGTGTCGTCATCGGTGGCACCGCCTCGGTGGGCGGCGCGCTGGTGGGCGCGGCGCTGGTCATCGCCGCCCGGGACTGGCTGTTCGGGGTGCTGCCGGGGCACGCGCCGCTGGTGCTGGGCGCACTGTTCGTGGCGACGGTCTACCTGCTGCCCACCGGCGTCAACCAGGCTCGGGGCCGGCTGCGCCCGGCGCAGGCCCCGGCGCCCCAACCCGCCGCCGCCGAGCAGGCCACCGTCGCGGAGGTACGCCGATGACCTACCTGCTCACCGCCCACGAGGTCAGCGTGCGGTACGGCTCGCTCGCCGCGCTCGACGGTGTCGACCTGTGCATCCACGACGGCCAACGGCACGCGCTGATCGGCCCGAACGGGGCCGGCAAGACGACCCTGCTCAACGTCATCGGCGGGTCCACGCGGCCGCAGCGCGGCACGGTGCGGTTCAACGGACGCGACGTCGGTCGGCTCGGGCCGGCGGCCCGGGCCCGACGGGGCATCAACCGCATCCACCAACGACCCGCGGTCTTCCCGACGCTCACCGCGACGGAGAACGTCCTGGTGGCCGCGCTGCCCCGGGTCGTCCCGCGCCGCCGGTGGTGGCCGGGCGGACGCCGACGCGCCGCGCAGCAGAAGGCGGGCCCGCTACTGGATCAGATGGGTCTCGCCGACGTCGCGCAGATGCCCGCCGGGCACCTTTCGCACGGCCAACGACGCCAGCTGGAGATCGCGATGGCCCTGGCCGGCCGCCCCCGTCTGCTGCTCCTCGACGAACCGGCGGCCGGGTTGTCCGCCATCGAGGTCGGCCGGCTCGTCGAGGTGCTCCACGCGCTGCCCCGGGCGGTCGCCGTGCTGCTGGTCGAACACCGACTCGACCTGGTGTACGCCCTCTCCGACACGGTCACGGTGCTGCGCGACGGTCAGACGTTGGCCGCCGGCACGCCGGACGAGATTCGTACCTCGCCGCTGGTGCGGCAGGCCTACGCCGACGGGGTGGCCTGATGCTCACTGTGGATCGTCTCTGCGCCGGCTACGCCGGGGGAACCGTCCTGCACGAGGTCAGCCTGCGGGTACGCCCGGGCAGCATCCAGGCCGTGGTGGGCCGCAACGGGGCGGGCAAGAGCACGCTCGTGCACACCATCGCCGGGCTGGTACGCGCGTCCAGTGGTCGCATCGAAATCGGCGGCGTGCACCTCGCCGGCCGACAACCGCACCGCATCGCCCAGTCCGGCGTCGGCCTCGTACCGCAGGGCCGACGGGTCTTCTCCCGGTTGACAGTGGCCGAGCACCTGCACCTGGCGGCCGCGCCGTGGCGGGCCCCCACCTCGGGCGGCGAGGGCTGGACGGTCGCCCGGACCCTCGAACTGCTGCCGAGGCTGGCGGTGCGGCTGCGGCACCGCGGTTGCGAACTCTCCGGCGGCGAACAGCAGATGCTGGCGATAGCCCGGGCGCTGCTCGGCCAACCCCGGGTGCTGCTGCTCGACGAACCGTGCGAGGGCCTCTCGCCCGACCTGGCGGCGCGGGTCCGCGAACTCGTCAACGGTCTCGCCGCCGACGGCCTGACCGTGCTGCTCGTGGAGCAGCAACTCCAGCACGCGATCGAGGTCGCGGACCGGGTGGCGGTGCTGGAGTACGGCCGGGTGGTCTACGACCGGCCGACCGCGGAGGCCCGCCGCGACCCGGCCCCACTGGCGGCGATGGTGAGCGTCGCCGCCGTACCGCCGCCTCCGGCCAACCGACCGGCTCCCCGGCTCTGGGCCGACACCCCGTAGTCACCCGACCCTTCTCGGAGAGGTAGACACCGATGGCAACCGCTACCAGCGACGACACGTACACGTTCGACAACGGCGCACCGGACGCCGTCCCCCAGATGCACGCGCTGGAGTCCTTCCTGGACCCGATCACGACCCGCCGCCTGGCCCGCCCGGTGCTGCGATCGGGCGCGACCTGCTGGGAGGTCGGGGCGGGAGGCGGCTCGATGGCCCGGCGGATCGCCCGCGCGGTCGGCGACGACGGTCATGTGCTGGCCACCGACATCGACCCCACCCACCTCGTGGCCGAGGGCAACGTGCAGGTACGCCGACACGACGTCCGCAGCGAACCGCCACCCGGGGACGCGTTCGACCTGATCCACGCCCGGCTGGTGCTGCTGCACCTGCCCGATCGACGGCGGGTCCTGCGTACGCTCACCGGCGCGCTGGCGCCCGGCGGGTGGCTGGTGGTCGAGGAGTTCGACTGCACCACGCCGCCCCGGGTGCTGACCGCGCCGAGCGACGACGCCGCGAAGCTCTTCGGGCAGGTCATGGACGCCATGATGGGTGTCCTGGAGGACCACGGCGCCGACCTGGGGTGGGCGCAGGACGTGCACACCGAGATGGCCCTCGCCGGTCTGACCGACCTGGACACCATCACCCACTCGCAGAGCTGGGCCGGTGGGTCGACCGGGGCCTCGCTCTACGAGACCAACTCACGTCAGTTGGAACCGGACCTACTGGCGGCCGGTCTGTCGCCCCACCAACTGAACGCGTTCCGGCGGCTGGTCCGTGACCCCGGGTTCGCCGTCATGTCGTACCACTTCGTCTCCACGCGGGGCCGCCTACCGAGCTGAGCAGGTGGACGACCGCGAGGGAGCCCGGCCGGTCTGCGCCGGACTCGTCGAGGGCGCGGGCCGACCGACGCCCGGTGGTCACCTCGGGACGTGGAAGCGCAGGTGCGTGACGTGGGGTGATTCGATCACCGCGACGCGTTCGAGTTCGATGTGGCCCGTGTCGAGGTCGCCGGTGCCGAGATTGTCGAAGAGGCGGGTGCCCGCGCCAAGGAGCACCGGTACGAGTTGGAGGTGGATCTCGTCGACCAGGCCGGCCTTGACGAACTGTCGAGCGGTGGTGGGCCCGCCCATGATGAGGACATCGCGGTCGCCCGCCGCCTGTCGCGCCTGGCGCAGGGCGCTGCCCAGCCCGTCGTTGACGAACGTGAAGACGCCGCTCTTCATCGGCATCGGGTCACGCCGCTCGTGGGTGACCACGAAGCACGGCACCGGGAACGGCGTGTCCTGCCACAGGTCCACACCGACGTCGAACGTCCGTTTGCCGATCACCACGGCGCCGGTCGTCGCCTGACGCTCCCGTACCTGGGCGGCGTCGACGCCAACCGGGGTCACCCCGTCGGCGGCCACCGCACGATCCCCGTCGGTGCGGAACAGCCACTCGTGCAGCCGCTCGCCGCCCCTGCCCATCGGTTGGTCGGCGGTGACGTCCGGGCCGGCGGCGAAACCGTCCACCGACACGCTCATGCTCACCACTGTGCGGCCCATCGGTCCTCCTCGTCGTACATCCGGGTCGTGCCGCGCGGGCGGCAGCGCCGCGAGTGCGGCGTGCGGGCAGCGCCGCCGCACGCGTCGTGCGGGAACAGTAAGTCCCTGCCGGTCCGGCGGTAAGGTCCAGTTTCGTGCTCATTCGCTGGACCGATTGAGCTGCCTCCGCCGAGGCAGCGCCCGTGTCAGCCGGTGTCGGTGGCGTGTCAGGGCGGTGTCAACGAGCTCACGCAGACTCGCCGCATGACAGCTGACCTGGTGATCGAGGCCGAGGGCCTCGTGAAGACGTTCGGGAAGACGAGGGCGCTTCAGGGCGTGGACCTCGCCGTCCCCCGTGGGACGGTGCTCGGGGTGCTCGGCCCCAACGGCGCCGGCAAGACCACCGCCGTACGCATCCTCTCCACCCTGCTCACCCCGGACGGCGGAACCGCCCGAATCGGCGGTTTCGACGTGGTACGCGACGCCGAGCGGGTTCGGCAGAGCATCGGGCTCACCGGCCAGTACGCCTCGGTGGACGAGGACCTGACCGGGCGGCAGAACCTGGAGCTGTTCGGCACGCTGCTGGAGCTGGGGCGCATCGGCGCCCGGCGACGGGCGGTCGAGCTGCTCGACTGGTTCGACCTGACCGACGCCGCGAACCGACCGGCCAAGACCTACTCCGGCGGCATGCGGCGAAGGCTGGACCTGGCCGCCAGCCTGGTCGGCTCCCCCGACGTGATCTTCCTGGACGAGCCGACGACCGGGCTCGACCCGGCCAAGCGCGAAGACATGTGGGACGTGGTCCGCTCGTTGGTCAACAACGGCTCGACGGTGCTGCTCACCACGCAGTACCTGGAGGAGGCCGACGCGCTCGCCGACGCGATCACGGTGATCGACCACGGTCGGGTGATCGCGCACGACACTCCGGACGGGCTCAAGCGGGTGGTCGGCGGGCAGACCCTGGAGGTCCGGCCGTCCGACCCGGCGCAGTTGCCCCGCACCGCGGAGATCCTGACCCAGGTCGGCTCCGGCGCGCAGGCCGACGAGATCCGCAAGGGTGTGCTCGCGGTGCCGGTCGTCGACGACGCGGCCCTGACCGAGAGCGTCGCCCGGTTCGCCACGGCCGGCATCGCGGTCACCGAACTCTCCCTGCACCTGCCGAGCCTCGACGAGGTGTTCTTCACCCTCACCGGGCGTACGGCATCCGACGACGACACCACCCGCCCCACGGAGGTCGCGGCATGAGCACCCTGATCGACACAGCGCCCACGAAAGGCCGTACGCTCGCGGGCTCCGTGCCGAATCCGCGGCCGTTGCGGCTGGTCCGGCACTCGTTGGCGCTCGCCAAGCGCAGCCTCATCAAGACGTGGCGTACGCCGGAGGCGCTGATCGACGTCACCCTGCAACCGGTGCTGTTCCTGATCATCTTCGTGTACATCTTCGGCGGCGCGGTGGCCGGATCGACCCACGACTACCTGCAGTTCCTGCTGCCCGGCATCCTGGCGCAGACCATCGCGACCGGCTGCATCGCGATCGGCATCAACCTCAACACCGACATCGCCAAGGGCATCTTCGACCGGTTCCGGTCGTTGCCGATCCCCCGGTCCGCACCACTGGTCGGTGCGGTCCTGGGCGACGTCGTCCGGTACGTCATCGTCACGGTGTCGACCCTCGCGATCGGCTACGTGATGGGTTTCCGGATCGACACCGACCCGTTCCGGGCGGTCGCCGGGTGTCTGCTCGCGGTGCTGTTCGCGCTCTGCCTGAGTTGGCTGCCGGTGCTCGTGGCGATGAAGGTGCGGACCCCGGGTGCCGTGCAGGGCCTGATGTTCGCGCTGATCATGCCGCTGAGCTTCGCGTCCAACGTGTTCGTCGACGCCGACACCCTGCCGGGCTGGATGCAGGCGTTCGTGGACGTCAACCCGATGACGCACCTGGTGGCGTCGGTCCGTGGCCTGTTCCTCGGCACGCCGCTCGGCAACCACGTGTGGTGGACCCTCGCCTGGTGCGCCGGCTTCGTGGCGGTGTTCATGCCGCTGGCGCTGCGGATGTACCGCAAGAAGATCTAACTCACGCGAGCAGATCGTCCATCAGCTCGCGGATCCGGCTGACGGCCGCGGCGACCGGCCGCTCACGCCAGGCGGCCAGCAACGGCTCACGCTGCTCCTCGTCCCCGAGGGCGGCGTTGAGCCGTTCGCCCTTTCCGGCGGGGAAGAACATCTCGATGTGGGTGCCGATGCGTGTCGCGAGTGCGGACAGTTGGCGGGCGGTGCCGACGTCCTCGCGGCACGCGGCGAGTTCCGCGCCGCCCGAGGCCCACGCGCCGATCACCGGAAGGTCCTTCGAGGCCAGCGCCTCGTCGCGGGCGAGCGACAGCAACGCGGCGGCCTGGCCGGCGGCCTCGGTGCCCGGCACCCGCCGCGCCTCGGCCACCCGCAGGTGGAGGACCGCCACCGCGACCCGGAGTACGACGCGCGGCTGGGGCGGTGGCCCGGTCCAGCCGGCGAGGGTGTGGGTCACCTCGTCGGCGTGGGCGAGTGCGTCGTCGTAGCGTCCACGCTGCCACGCCAGCTGGGCCAGGCCGAGGCGCGCCTGCGCGACGTCCGTCAGCTCGCCGTGGCCCGGTGTGGCGGCCTCATCCAGGCGCCGCTCGGCCTCCGGGTCACCGGCGAGGGCGAGCTGCACGTCCAGCATCACCCGGATCGACCGGGCGTCCTGCGTCGCACCGAGGAGATCCATGTGGCGGACGCTGCGCGTCAACCAGTCGGTCGAGCGGGCGTCACCGCGTGGGGCGAAGAAGTGCCCGGCGGCCTGTGCCGCCACCGCCATGCCCCAGTGGTCACCGACGGCCTCGAAGCGGTGGTACGCCTGCTCGGCGTCGACTATCGAATCCTCCGACATGCCGCTGTTCTCCCGTACCGCCGCGCGTGCGAACAGGCCGAGCCCCTGCACGTACGGGTCCGGATGCGCGATCATCTCGTCGGCGCTCTTCAGGCTGCGCTCCAGATCGGACGTGTCGAAGCCGGGCAACGCCGACGCGAGCGCGGTCAGCCGGGGCGACACCTCGGCGGGTCGCTCGGCCAGGAGCGTCCGCAGTGCCCGTCGAGCGAGCGCGGCGAGCCGCAACTCGCCACTGATGCCGGAGTTCACGCTGATCACCACGCACGTCCAGGCGAGTCGGTCGGCGTCGGGCAATGGCCGACCGCTGGCCCGGCCGAGCCTGATCGCCGACCGTTGTCGCCGCTGCGGGTGCTCGACGTTCAGCAGCCCTCGCGCCCACGCGAGGACCTCGAGATGAAGGCCCCGCACGGTCCAGAGGTGGAACAACGCGGTGGCGACGTCGACGGCGGCGGGCTCGTCGTCCTGCCCCAGTGCCCACCGCAGGGCCGCCAGCAGGTTGTCCTGCTCGGCGGCGCAGCGCTCGAGCGCCTCGACCTGGCCGGGGCCGACGAAACGGCCGGCGAGCGCGGCGGCCGCACTCCGAGCCCAACCGACGAGGCCCGCCATCGCCGTAGCCCGCTCCCCGACGGCGTCCAGGCGAGCTTCGCCGTACTCGCGGACGGTTTCGAGCATCCGGTAGCGGGGTGGCCCGTCGCCCTCGACCAGGGTCAACAGGGACTGTTCGACGAGCGTCGCAAGCCCCCGCCGTACGTCCGTCCGCTGCGCGACGGCGGCGGCGAGGTCCGCGGTGAACGGCGCGGGAATGACCGCGACCCGCTGGAGCAGGTCGCGGTCGTCCTCGGCAAGCAGTTCCCGGCTCCAGTCGACAAGCGCCCACAGGCTCGCGTGCCGCTCGGGCAGGCCGCGCAGGGCGTCATCGAGCAGCGCGAACCGGTCGGTCAGCCCGGCGAGGACGTCGTCGATCGGCATGTGCCGCAGTCGGGCGGCGGCCAGTTCGAGGGCCAGCGGCAGGTTGTCGAGGCGGTGGCACAACGCGAGCACCCGGGCGGCGTCCCAGGTCGGCACGGCGCCGCCGGCCCGTGCCCGGGACTCGACCAGCGCGAGCGCGTCGGCGTCCGGCAACGCAGTCAGCCGGTGCACCAGTTCGCCGACCAGGCCCAGTGGGGCGCGGCTCGTCGCGAGCACCGCGACCTCCGGCGAGGCCGCCGCGACCAGGTCGGCGACGACGACGGCCACCGCGTCGAGCACGTGCTCGCAGTTGTCCAGCACGATAAGCCCGTCGAGGTCCGGCGCGACCGCGCGCAGCCGCTCCTCCGGGCTGAGGACCCGTCGTTCCAGACCCAGGTTGGCGCCGGTCGCCGTGCTGTCCGCCCCACCGAGCGCGGCGAGCACCGTGGGCAGCACCTCGTCGGGCGAGCGCAGGCCAGCGAGTTCGATCACGCGTACCGCCTGACCGGCCGCCGCCGTACGCCGCGTCACCTCGGCGGCGAGCCGGGTCTTGCCCGCGCCACCGGTCGCCACGATCGTTACGACAGGTGTCTCGGCGAGGGCGTCGGTGACGGCCTCGATGTCCCGTTCCCGCCCGACGAGGGTGGCCAGCGGACGGCGCCACGCGGCCGGCAACGTGATCCGCGCCGGTGGCCGGGGCTGCGCCGCGACGGGCGGGGCGGTGAGTTCACCGCGCAGCAGCGCCAGGTGAACCTCGGTGATCACGGGTGACGGGTCGGTGCCGTACCGGTCGGCCAGATCGGCGCGCAGCCGTTCGACCACCTCGAGCGCCTCGGCTTCCCGCCCCTGGGCAGCCAGCACCCGGACGAGCAGGGCGGCGGACGGCTCGTCCGGCGGCGTACGCGCGACGAGTCGGCGCAGGTCGGCCTCGTCGAACGGGCCCACGCCGGCGAGTGCCGTCTGCGCGCGCAAAGCGGCGAGTGCCGCGAACAGGCGGGTTTCCTCGGCGTCGACCAGCTCCGGCACCTCGGGGAACAGGGCCCGCGCCTCATCGGCCAGGCTCCGGGCGGAACGGATGTCACCGCACCGGACCACGGTGCCCGCCTGGTCGACGAGCGCGCGCGCCTCGACCGCGTCGACGGTGATCTCCTCGGTGGGCAGCCGGTATCCGCCCGGCACCGCGACCACGGGTAGCCCGAGACGGCGCACTCTGGACACCAGCGCCTGGACGGCGCCGGTCGCGTCGTCCGGTGGCGCGCCGTTCCAGACGGCGTCCACGAGCAGGCTCACGGAGACCACCCGTCCCCGCGCGTCGACGAGCGCGCGGAGCACTGCCGCGAGCCGTTCACCCCGGACGGGCTGGCCGTCGACGGCGAGTGGGCCGAGGGTCGCGATGTGCACGGACCCAGCATCCCCCACGCGCGCACGGACCCGACGGCCGCCGGTCCACCAGGCTGATCACGGTCGCTTGACCGGCTTGACAGGCCATCAATTGGTTAGGTTAGCCTAACCTCATGCAGAGCGAGTTGGCGTCGGCCAACGGGGAGTGCAGCCTTTCCGGCGTCGACCTCCACTTGGGCTATCACGGCGTGCCGGTGGTGCACGCCGCCGTCATCAACCTCCGTCCAGGTGCGGTGACCGCCCTCGTGGGGCCCAACGGCAGCGGCAAGTCCACGCTGCTGCGGGCCCTGGCCCGGCTGCACCCGATCGAGGCCGGAGCGGTGCACCTCACCGACGGGGTCACGGCCACCAGCCTGGCGGCCCGGGAGTTCGCCCGTCGGGTCACCCTGCTCGCGCAGAGCCGGCCGGTCCCCAGCGGGGTCACCGTCCGCGACGTCGTCGGCTACGGCCGGCACCCCTACCGGGGGCGCTGGCGCACCGAGGATCCGGACGGTCCCGCCGCCATCGCCCGCGCCATGGACGTCACCGGCGTCGCCGCGATGGCCGAGCGTCCGGTCGACGAACTCTCCGGCGGCGAGTTGCAGCGGGTGTGGTTGGCCACCTGCCTGGCCCAGGACACCCCGGTGCTGCTCCTCGACGAACCCACCACCTTCCTCGATCTGCGCTACCAGGTGGAGATCCTCGACCTGGTCCGTGACCTCGCCGACGACCACGGCGTCGCCGTCGGTGTCGTCCTGCACGACCTCAACCAGGCTGCCGCCGTGGCGGACGAGGTGGTCCTGCTGCACCAGGGCAGGGTCCGCGCCACCGGCACCCCGGCCACGGTGTTCACCGAGGAAGCCCTCACCGAGACCTACGGAATCCGCATCGAGGTGACCACCGATCCGATCAGCGGACTGGTCACCACCCGCCCCGTCGGGCGGCATGCGGTCCGCGCCCTGGTCTGAAACACCCCTCATCCCCAGCAAAGAAAGATCGTCATGACCCGTACCCGTTTCACCGCCCTCATCGCCGTCGTGGCCGCCCTGACACTCGGCGCCTGCGGCACCACCGAGAAGGCCGCCGCTCCCGAGACCTCCGCCTCGGCTGCCGGCGGGCCGGTCACCGTCACCGACAGCCGCGGCAAGGAGATCATCCTCAAGGCCCCGGCGACCAAGGTCGTCGGGCTCGAGTGGGGCGAGGTCGAGATGCTGGTCAGCCTGGGCGTCATGCCCGTCGGTGTGGCCGACCCGAAGGGCTACGCCACCTGGGTCACCTCCGCGAAGCTCGACCCGAGCGTCAAGGACGTCGGCGCTCGCGGCGAGCCCAGCATCGACTCGATCGTCGCCCTCCAGCCCGACCTCGTCGTGATGGAGGACGACCGGGGCGGCACCATCGTCAGTCAGCTGGAGAAGTTCGTTCCCGTCGTGGTCGCCAAGGCCAGTGACGCCACCGACAACCTCGGCCGGATGCGCGCTGACCTCAACATGATCGCGAAGGCCGTCGGCAAGACCGCGCAGGCGGAGAAGCTGCTTGCCGACTTCGACACGGCCATCGCCGACGGCAGGAAGAAGATCGCCGACGCGGGCGCCGCCGGCCAGCCGTTCGCCATCGCCGACGGCTGGAAGGAAGGCAGCACCGTCAGCATCCGGATGTTCGGCGAGGGCGCGCTCGTCTCCCAGATCGGCATCCAACTCGGCCTCACCAACGCCTGGACCGGCAAGACCGATGAGGTGTGGGGCCTCGGCCAGACCGACGTCGAGGGCATGACCGTGCTCAAGGACCCGAACATGCGTCTCTTCTACAACGCCTCCGACGGCGACGACGTGTTCGCTGACGGGCTCGCCAGCAACGCCATCTGGAAGTCGCTGCCCTTCGTGCAGAAGGGCAACCTGCACAAGATGCCCAACGGCATCTGGACCTTCGGTGGGCCGCTCTCCGGCAAGCAGTACATCGACGAACTCGTCAAGACGTACGCGGTGTGAGCGTGCTGAACGCACCCCCACGTCCGGAGCCGGCCACCCGGCCGGCTCCGGACGGGCGCCTGGCCGCACCCCGCGTCGCCGGGGTCTTCGTCGCGGCGCTCCTGCTGCTGCTCCTGGTCGGCGCGGTGCACCTCACCCAAGGCACCTCGAACGTCGGGGCCCTCGACCTGCTCCGGCTCGCGACTGGCGGCGACGACGAGACGGCCCGCGTCCTGATCGCCTCCCGGCTGCCCCGGCTGCTCGCCGGGCTGGCCATCGGCGTGGCGCTCGGGTTCGCCGGCGCGGCGTTGCAATCGATCGCCCGCAACCCGCTCGCCTCCCCCGACACCCTTGCGGTCAATGCCGGCGCCCACCTGGCGATCGCCGCCGTCGCCGCGTTCGGCGTCTCGTTGCCGGCGCTGCCCTCCGGTGGCCTCGCCTTCTGCGGCGGGCTGGCCGCCGCCGGCCTGGTGATGGCGATGTCCTCCGGTGGGCAGGCCGGCACCACCCGGCTGATCCTCGCCGGCTCGGCGACCGCGCTGGCGCTCGGGTCGGTGACCACCCTGCTGCTGCTCCTGTTCGAGCAGGCCACCATCGGGCTGTTCGCCTGGGGGAACGGCTCGCTGGTGCAGAGCGACCTGACCGCGCTGACCCAACTCGCTCCGGTGATCGTCGGTGCCGCCCTCGTGCTCGTGCTGCTCGGGCATCGCCTCGACATCCTCGCCCTCGGCGACGACACCGCCACCGTGCTCGGTCTCGACGTGCGGCGTACCCGGCTCACCGTCATGGTGCTGGCCGTGCTGCTCTCCGCCGCGGCGGTCACCCTCACCGGCCCGGTCGGCTTCGTCGGCCTTTGCGCCCCGGTGATCGTCCGGCTGCTCGCCCCCGTGGTGCCGGGGGTGCACCGGCACCGCGTCCTGCTGCCGTTGTCCGGCATCGCCGGGGTCATCATCGTGCTCGGCTCCGACGTGCTGCTGCGGGCCGTGCTCGGCGGGCAGGCCGGGGTCGACATTCCCACCGGTGTGGTCACCACCCTGTTCGGCGCGGCGATCCTCATCTGGCTGGCCCGCCGGCACCGCGACGCGGGCCCCACCCGCCGCCCGCCCGGCGGGCACGCGGCCGTCCGCTCCGCCGCCTTCCACCGCGGCGTCGTCGCCGTCACCGCCGTCGTGACCATCTCCGCCGTGACGGTCGGCATGCTCGTCGGCGACACGTGGGTGCTGCTCGGGGATGTCGTCAACTGGATCAACGGCAGCACCGGGCCCGCGTACACCTTCGTGCTGGACCAGCGGTGGCCGCGGGTCGCCGCGGCGGTCCTGGCCGGCGCGGCGCTCGCGGTCGCCGGGACCACCGTGCAGGCGGTCTGCCGCAACCCGCTGGCCGAACCCGGCATCCTCGGCATCACCGCCGGTGCCGGACTCGGCGCGGTCTCGCTGCTCACGTTCGTGCCACTGGCCGGAGTGTGGGCCGTCTCCGGCGTCGCCGGGCTCGGCGCGATGCTGGCGTTCGCGCTTGTCTACGGCCTGGCCTGGCGCGGCGGGCTGAGCTCCGACCGGCTGGTGCTGATCGGCTTCGGCGCCTGGCAGGGCGGCATGGCAGTGATCACCTTCCTGGTCGTCGCCTTCGACCCGTGGAACACCGGGAAGGCGTTGACCTGGCTCTCAGGCTCCACCTACGGCCGGATGCCCACCCAGGTGCTGCCGGTGCTGATCGCCCTGCTGGTGCTCACCCCGGCCGTGGTCGCCGCCCGCCGGGAGCTCGACCTGATGGCGCTGGACGACGACACCCCCCGGGTGCTGGGCGTCCGGTTGGAACGCACCCGGCTGATCGCGCTCGGCGCGGCGGCGCTGCTCACCTCCACCGCCGTCTCGGCCGTCGGGGTCATCGGTTTCGTCGGCCTGGTCGCTCCGCACGCCGCGCGGGCACTCGTCGGCGGGCGGCACTCCCGGGTGCTCCCGGTGGCCGCCCTGCTCGGCGCGGCGCTGGTCAGCATCGCCGACACTCTCGGCCGGACGGTCATCGCTCCGGCCCAGATCCCCGCCGGCCTGGTCACCGCCATGATCGGCACCCCGTACTTCGTCTGGTTGCTGTGGCGCTCCCGCGCCGTGGCGAGCACCACCCGGTAGACGCCGCCCGAATCGAGAGAGGCACCATGACCGAGACCCTGCCCATCGCGCCGTGGCGCGTGTTCACCGTCACCGTGCGCGCGGTACGCCGACTGAGCCCGTCCTTCACCCGGGTGACCTTCACCGGGGCGGATCTGGACCGCTTCGCCGACAACGGTTACGACCAGCGGATCAAGCTGGCGCTACCGCTGCCCGGCCAGCGCGGGGTGAACCTGCCGAACGGGGCGGACTGGTACGCGACCTGGCGGGCCCTGCCGGCGCACCTGCGCAACCCGATCCGGACGTACACGGTGCGGGCGGTCCGTCCCCACCTGGCCGAGGTCGACGTCGACCTGGTGCTGCACGGCGACAGTGGCCCGGCGACGCGCTGGGCTCGGCGGGCCAGCGCGGGCGACGAACTCGCCATCGTCGGGCCGGACGCCGGCTACCCCGGCGAGCACGGCGGGGTCGAGTTTCGACCGTCGGCCGGCGGCACCCTGCTGCTGGCGGGGGACGAGACCGCCGTGCCGGCGATCAGCAGCATCTGCGAGCGACTTCCGCTCGACGCCCGGGGCACTGTCGTGCTGGAGGTGCCCGACGCCGCCGACGTGCTGCCGCTGGCCGCGCCGTCCGGTGTCGAGGTCCGCTGGCTGTCCCGAGGGGCCGACAGGTACGGCAGCCGGCTGGTGCCCGCCGTCGTCGCCGCGGCCGGGGAACTGCTGACCCCCGGCGCGGCGAAGGCCGCTGCGCCCATGCCGGACGTGGACGTGGACACCGAGATCCTCTGGGAGGTGCCCGAGGAGGTGGCCCCGGCGCCGCTGTACGCGTGGCTGGCCGGGGAGGCCGGCGTCATCCGCACCCTGCGCCGGCACCTGGTCGCCGAGCGGGGTCTGGACCGGCGGGCGGTGGCCTTCATGGGCTACTGGCGGCTCGGCCACGCCGACGCCGACTGACCGTGTCGCGCGACGCGCCTGCCGGACCGCCCGCGACGTGCGTCGCAGGCCGGGGGGCGCGTACCGTTTCGGGTCGGACTTTGGGGGCTGGCTGGAGCCGGCACGGGATACGGGACGAGACAACGACGCATGACGGTGGACAGCATTACCGAAAACGGTCAAGAGGGTATTGACCGAAGCCGGCTGGAGGCCTGCCTCAGCGTCTTCGAGGAGTTGGAGGCGCTGCCCTCCGACCACCCCGACGTGGTGCGGGTGCAGCGGGCCACCGCCCGGCTCTACAAGGTGATCAAGCAGCGGCGACGGGAGGAGCGGCGAGACGCCATCCTCGCCGCCGACCGGGCGGTGACCGAGGCCACCGCCACCGGCGCTCCCGGTCGCATCGACGACGAGACGCAGGGCATTCCGCTCGCGTCCTCCGTCGCGGGCGAGACGGCGGGCTTCCTGCACAATCCGCGCGGCTGCTACGTCTGCAAGCAGCGCTACCGCCAGGTGGACGCGTTCTACCACCAGCTCTGCCCGTCCTGCGCCGCGCTCAACCGGGAGCGCCGCGACGCGCGTACCGACCTGACCGGCCGGCGGGCGCTGCTCACCGGCGGCCGGGCCAAGATCGGCATGTACATCGCGCTGCGCCTGCTGCGCGACGGCGCGCACACCACGATCACGACGCGGTTCCCGCACGACGCGGTCCGCCGGTTCGCCGCGATGCCCGACAGCGGGGACTGGCTGCACCGGCTGCGCGTCGTCGGGATCGACCTGCGCGACCCCGCCCAGGTGATCGCTCTCGCCGACTCGGTGAGCAGCCAGGGCCCCCTCGACATTCTGATCAACAATGCGGCGCAGACCGTCCGCCGGTCCCCCGGGGCGTACGCGCAGCTCATCGCCGCGGAGGCCGCCGCCCTGCCGGACGGCCCACTACCGGAGCTGATCACGTTCGCCAAGCCGGACGGGCAGGGCGGCCCGGTGGGCACCCTCACCGGTGGGCCACAGTCGACGGCGCTCACCCCGCACGCGCTCACCGCGCTGGCACTGACCAGCCGCTCAGCCTCACCGGACCGGATCGCGGCGTCCACGGCCATCGACGCCGGCGGGCTCGTGCCCGACCTCGACTCGGTCAACAGCTGGGTCCAGCGGGTGCAGGAGGTGGACCCGGTCGAGCTGCTGGAAGTGCAGCTGTGCAACGTCACCGCACCGTTCGTGCTGGTCAGCCGGCTGCGCCCGGCGATGGCCGCCGCGCCGGCCCGCCGCAAGTACGTGGTGAACGTGTCGGCGATGGAGGGCCAGTTCGGTCGCGGTTACAAGGGGCCGGGGCACCCGCACACCAACATGGCCAAGGCGGCGCTGAACATGCTGACCCGCACCAGCGCCGAGGAGATGCTGACCGACGGGATCCTGATGACCAGCGTCGACACCGGCTGGATCACCGACGAGCGTCCGCACCCGACGAAGATGCGGTTGGCCGACGAGGGCTTCCACGCCCCCCTGGACCTGGTCGACGGCGCGGCCCGGGTGTACGACCCGATCGTCCGCGGCGAGCAGGGCGAGGACCTGTACGGCTGTTTCCTGAAGGACTACGCGCCCTGCGCCTGGTGATCGACCGCAACGACGAGGAGAAGAACATGTCAGACGCACGTGACGCGTGGCCGACGCTGGACGAGTTGCTGCGCGAGGAGAGCGAGCTGGAGCTCGCGGGCCTGTCCGAGACCGACGCGTACGAGCTGGGGATGCTCGCCGTCGCCGCCGCGAGTGAGCAGCGGCTGCCGGTGTCGATCGGGGTGTGGCGGGCGGGGCGCCAGCTGTTCCACTGTGGCCTGCCGGGCTCGACGGCCGACAACGACGCGTGGCTGCGCCGCAAGGGGCGGGTGGTGATGCGCTTCGAGCACTCGTCGCTGTACATGGCCCGGTTGTGCCAGGACAAGCAGGTGACGCTGGCCGAACGGTACGGTCTGCCGGCCGAGCGGTACGCGGCGGCCGGGGGCGCGGTGCCGCTGCGGGTGCGCGGCACCGGCGTGGTGGGCTGGGTCGGTGTCTCGGGGTTGCCGCAGCTGGACGACCACCGTTTCGTGGTCGACATCCTCCGCAAGCTTCCCCGGTAAGGGCTTCCCCGGCGGCCTCGGGACGAGGCCGCCGGGTCGCCCGTTCAGTGGGCGCGCCGGTTGGCGCGCAGGGCGCCCAGGAGCACGCCGGGCCGGGCCAGTGTGCGCGGGTGCTCGCGCATGGAGACGACGTCGTTGAACCGCCGGGCGGTCGTCACGTCCGTGACGGTCGCGGTGATGATCTGCCGGCTGGCCCAGCTGGAGAGCCGGTAGCCGCGCGGGTAGGGCCCGTCGACGTGCGGCAGCGCCAGGTCCGCCGAGGTCGAGATCGACCAGGCGGCGTCGACCACGACCTTCTGGAGCGCGAGGTAGTGACGCGCGGGCGCCCGTAGGTCGGGGCCGGAGCGGAGGTACGTGGAGAGGCAGGCCGCGTGCAGGGCCGCCGCCGTCATGCCCTGCCCGTAGACCGGGTTGAACGACGCGACGGCATCACCGACGCTGATCAGGCCGGCGGGGAACCGCTTGAGCGCGTGGAAGTCGCGTCGCCGGCTGTCGGCATGGTGGTAGGTCTGGACGTCGCCAATCATCTCCTGGTCGGCGACCTCGCCGAACTCCGGTGGGAACTGCTCCCGCAGGCGGCGGACGAAGTCCGGCGCGGTGCGCCCCGGACGGTCGTTGCCGTAACCGGCCATCATGGCCATCCACTGGCCGTCCTCGATGGCGAAGAACGCGGCCCCGGCCACGTCCACCGCCATCCTCGGGGTGTGCAGCGCCAGCACGACCGTCGCGTCCGGGGTGGACTCCGGGCGGCGGAACAGGGCGGTCGCGTAGTTGAGATGCACGGTCATCCGCCGGGTGACCGGCCGGTCCCAGTCAGCCTGCGCCAGCCAGTCCGACAGTTTGCTGGACCGCCCCATGGCGTCCACCACGAGGTCCGCGCGCTCCACACCGGGCACTCCGCCGACGTCACAGCGGACGCCGGTGACCGCGGTGCCGTCGAACACGAGGCCGGTGGCGCGGGCGGTGATCGTCTTGACGTTGGGCAGTCGAAGCACCTGCTGGCGGATCAGGCCCTCCAGGAGGGGTCGACTGCCGGCCAGACTGTCGGCGTCGTCGGGGACGACGACCTTCAGACGCCCGTCGAGGTAGTTGCGCCGGGCCGCGGGCGGTGCCTCGACCGCTCCGCGCGCCACTGCCTCGTCACGGAATCCGGGAAACAACCGCTCCAGCTGGAAGAGGCCGCCGGGCAGCAGGGCGTGCAACTGTGTCCCCTGGGGTACGCCGGGCCGCGCGCCGGTCACCTGCGGGTCGTCCCGGTCGATGATGACGACGGTGTCGGCGTGGTCGGAGAGGACCCGGGCGGCCAGCAGACCGGCGACACTGCCGCCGACCACGACGGCCGTTCCCATCGTCGGGGACGGCCGGTCAGGGGGTCGAGCCGCGTTCAGCTCTGCGAAGACCCGGGACGGGGAGAGGGACATCGTGCTCTCCAAGGGGGTAACGAGGTGTGTGCCCTCCCCGGTGACTGTTCGCGGCCGTGCGCGGACAGTCACCGGTGGACGGTCGTTCGACGTGATGCCCGCCGATCGTCGCACAACCGCTCGAATGTCTACCGACAGTGTCCGCCAGATGACTGTCCGTGGTCCGAGGGTCGGACAGGAGGTTGGACGGGATCACCGTTCGGCCGGCTCGGGTGGCGTCTCCGCAGGCCGGACTGCCACGATCTCCGGCATGCCCGTTGCGCGTCGTACTCTACTCGGGGCCGGCCTGGCCGCCGCGACCTCCACTCTCGTCGGTTGTGGTGACACCGGCGGGTCGAGCCCCGGTGCGGCCGGTGCCGGAGACGCGGTGACCGGGACGGACGCCGCCGGGAACCGGGTCGGGTTCGGTACGGCGGGAAACCTCAGGTCCCCGTCGGCTGCCCCGGGCACGCCGGTCCCCCCGAGCGGCGCGCAACCGGCCGGCCAGGCCCGCTACGCGGCGGACGTGACCGCCCTGCTGCGGCGTCACCTCCCCGCCACACCGCAGACCATCCAGCACAAGGGCTTCCCCGGTGCGGTCGCCCTGGTGCTGGTGGACGGGAAGATGACGGTCCACACCGCTGTCGGGGAGGCGCTGCGGTACGGGGCGGGCCCGAAGCTGCTCGCGGCGAACCAGCGCGTCCCGATGCGCCCCGACTCCATCTTCGACCTCGCCTCGGTCACCAAGGTGTACACGGCCATCCTGCTGTTGCAGCAGGCCGACAAGGGGCGGGTCGACCTCGGCGCCCCGGTGCGCGACTACCTGCCGGCCTTCACCGGCACGGGCAAGCAGCAGGTCACCGTCGAGATGCTGCTCACCCACACCAGCGGCCTCCCGGTCGGCGCCAAGGTCACCGGATTGCCCGACAACGCGGCCCGGTGGAACGCCGTGCTCACCACGCCGCTGGTCTCCGGCGCCGTGCCCGGGGCCACGTTCCGCTACTCCAGCGTCGGGCTCATGGTCGCCGGGAAGATCGTCGAGAAGGTCACCGGCCAGCGGCTCGACCAGGCCCTGCGGACCAACCTCACCAACCCGCTCGGCCTGCGCGACACCGGCTTCAACCCCACCAGCTGGATGTCCACCACCGCCAAGACCGGCCGCCTGGTCGCCACCGACGCCCGCTCGTCGCGAGGGCTGCTGCGGGGCACCGTCCACGACGACGTCGCCAACCACCTCGGGGGCATCGCTGGTCACGCCGGCATCTTCGCCTCCGCGACGGATCTCGCGGCCATCGGTCAACTGCTCCTCAACGAGGGCGCCCACCAGGGTAAGCAGCTCCTCGCCGCGGCGACGGTGCGCCGGATGCTCCGCAACCACAACGCCGGCAAACCCGCCATCGACCCCGAGCGACCCAACCGGACCTCGGCGCACGGCCTCGGGGTGGTCCTCAACCAGAGCTGGTTCATGGGCAAGCTCGCCTCGGCCCGGACCTTCGGCCACACCGGGTTCGCCGGACCCTCACTCCTGGTCGCGCCCGACCGCAAACTCGTCCTGGCGCTGCTCACCAACCGAGCGCACCCCAACTGGAGTTGGTCGAACCCGGACCCGGTCCGCGCCGCCGTCGGGGACCTCCTGGCCGCGAAGATGGCTACGAGGTGATCAATGTGCCCAACTGGCGGTCGAGCACCGACCGGGTGACGGTCAGCGTGAACGACTTCTGACCGCGTCCCGCGGGCGGGTCCCCGCCACCTCGGGTCGGCCGGGCCCGTCCGCGCGCTCGTCAGACGGTGGCCGGGACCCGCTCGCGCACCCGTCGCCCGGCGGCGAAGCTGACCAGTCCCAGGATCAACCCGACGACCGCCAGCACCACGCCCACCCGGGCCGGCGCGAGGTAGCCGAGTCCGGCGGCGATGGCGACACTGCCCAGGGCCGCGCCCAGGCTGTTCGCGATGTTCATGGCCGACTGGTTGAGCGCCGCGCCCATCAGTTGCGCTCCCGGCGCGACGGTGATGAGGCGCGCCTGCAGGACCGGGCCGAGGTAGAGGCTGGTCGCACCGACCAGGAAAGCGCCCACGAAGAGGCCGACGCGGGTCGACGCCACGAGGCTGAACACGGCGATGCTGACGATCATCGCGACGAAGCCGATGACCGTGCTCCGCTGGAGGTCACGGTCCGCCAGCCAGCCGCCCAGGGCGTTGCCGACGGTCATGCCGAGGCCCACCGCGACCAGCGCCCACGGCACGGTGGCGGCGGAGAGGCCGGCGACGTCGGTGGTGACCGGCGCGATGTAGGTGTTGACCGCGAAGAACCCGGCGAAGCCGATCGCGCCGGTCGCGGCGACCAGCCAGACCTGCGAGGTCCGCAGCGCGCGCAACTCGGCGGCCGGCGAGCCGTCGACCGCCGCGGCGACCTCCGGGACGACCGCCAGCACCGCCAGCAGGGTGAGCAGGAAGAAGCCGGCGATGACCAGGTACGCGGCCCGCCAGCCGGCCGCCTGCCCGAGCCGCGTGATCAGGGGTACGCCGACCAGGTTGCTCACGGTCAGGCCGCCGAGCACGGTGGCGAACCCACGGGCCTCGTTACCGGGGCCCATCAGGGTCGCCGCGAGCAGACCGGCCGCGCCGAAGTACGCGCCGTGCGGCAGCGCCGCCGCGAACCGGGCCACCAGCACCAGGTCGAAGGTGGGGGCGATCGCGGACGCCACCGTGCCGACGGCGAACAGCACGAGCAGCCCGAGGACGAGCTTCTTGCGGGGCAGGCGCGCGCTCAACGCGGCGATCAGCGGCGCGCCGACGACCACGCCGAGCGCGTACGCGGTGATCATCCAACCCGCGCGGGCGACCGCGCCCGACGGCGACTGCGCGTACTCGTTCGGGAGTAGACCGCGCGCGATGTCGGGCAGCAGCCCCATCGCCACGAACTCGGTCAGGCCGACCGCGACGCCGCCCAGTGCCAGCGCGGCCAGGGCCGCCAACCGTCGACCCGTTCTCAACTCGATCACCGAAAAAATTTAGCAACAGCGTTGCGTAATAGGGTGGTGAGATGACTCGCGTCACTGCCGACGTCACCTTCCTCCGCGACTACAACCAGGCACTGGTCATGGCCGTGGGGCGTACCGCTCGCACCTTCGAGCGCGCGACAGTGGTCAGGGCCACCGGCCTGACGCCACAGGCGGTCTCCAAGGTCATCGCCCGGCTGACCGCCGACGGCCTGATCCGCCCGGCCGGCGTGCGGCGTCCGGGCATCGGCAAGCCGGCGGTCGTCTACGAACTCGTCCCGGACAGCCGATACGCCATCGGCGCCCACGTGGCGCGGCGCACGCTGCGGCTGGTCCTGGTCGACCTGGCCGGCACCGTGCACCACTCGGCGGTCAGCCCGCTGCCCCACGACTTCACCCCGGCGCAACTCCTCGACGCCCTCAGCGTCGGCATCGACACGATGGCCGGCGTCGGCGACCTGCGCAGCCGCCTCACCGGGCTGGGCATCGGCATGATCGGCCCGCTCGACCACGCCAACGGCCTGGTCCGGGACGCCCACGGCCTGCGGCACTGGCACGACGTACCGCTGCGCGAGATCGCCGAGAAGCACCTGGGCCTGCCCGTCCACCTGGACAAGGACGTCACCGCGGGGATCACGGCGGAGGCCTGGCGGCACGGCGCGACGTTCGGCGACGCGGCCCTCATCATGGTCGAGTCCGGCGTCGGCGCGGGCTTCTGGCTGGGCGGGGCGGCCCACCGTGGGGCGCACACCAACGCCGGCGAATTCGGCCACACCGTCGTCGACCTGACCGGGCCGCGCTGCGTCTGCGGCCGGCACGGGTGCCTGGAGGTCGTGCACCACCACGCCGCCGAGGCCGGGGACGTCGCACACGCCGCCCGGGTGCTGGCCGTGGGCGTCGTCAACCTGCTCCAGACCCTCGACCTCGCCCACGTGGTGCTGGCCGGCGCGGACCTCCTCGGGCACCCGCAGACCTACCTCGCGGCGGTCACCGAGGCCGTGCAGGCCGACGCGCGGCGCGCGGACTGGCTCCGCACGAGGGTGACCCTGTCCAGCCTCGGCGCGGACGTGATCGCCGCGGGCGCCGCCATGCAGGTCCTCGACCAGCACTACGGCATTCCGGAGCTGGCCCATCCCTTGATCGTTGGCAGCTGAGCAGCTCGACACGCCGAGCGACGCCCTGCTGAGCTGCCACCGATCGACGCGAGGTCAGAGGATGGCGGGTGGCGACAACGCCATCTTCTGCCAGTTGCGGAACACGAAGCGGTGCACCGACTTCAGCCCGACCCAGAGCGCCGGTTCGAGCGCGACGCGACCGTACCCCCGGACCGTCACCGTCGTGGTCCGGGTAACCCGGGTCCCGCCGTTGACCGGGACCAACTCGAACAGGTCCCCGAGATAGTCGACGAAACGATGAAAATGCAGGTCCGTCGACTCCATGTGGAACGCCAACCGGCTCGGCGGCTCCCACACCGTGATCCGCTGGCGCACCACGCCCTGTTCCGAGACACACTGCCGGGAGGCGCCGACCTCGCCCGGGCCGTCCGGCAGCCGGCACGAGGTGGGTCGGGGCGTGCCCAGGTAGAACACCGGGCAGCGTGGCTGAAGCTCAAGACGCGAGTCGCAGAGAGCCGGCCACAGAACCTCGGCCGGGTGGGGCATGGTCCATCCGGTTCGCACGCGCATGCCTCGAACCTAGACCGGGCCGCGACCGCCCAGCCACCGGGACAGGGCCCGACTCGCCGCGCCGCCACGCCACCTGCGCGTGGGTGTCGGTCTGGACACAACCGCTGGCCGGGCTCTCGCTGAGCGTGCTGGCTCCTATGCCGCGACGGCGCGGTGAACTCACTGGCAGACCCGCCACTCGTCGTCCTCCTTGACCAGCGCCACCGCCTGACTGGCCCGCGCGCCGGTGGCCTCCTGGACCACCACGACGGTGGCGGTCGCGGTGAGCCGCCCGTTGAAGTTGTTGACGTTCACGTTGGTGATCTCGTAACTGCTGATCTTCAACTGGGCGGCCTGGACCCGGGCGAACTCCTCCTGAGTCATGCCGTCGCGCACCCGTTCGCACAGCCGCCCGTACGCGCCCGGGTAGTTGCCGGCCTGCACGTCGTCGACGAACGCCGTCGTGGCCGCCCGGGCCGGTTCGACCGAGTCCTTGAGCGAGCGGTAGAACCAGAGGCCGACGCAGGTGCCCACCACGCAGCACAGCGCCAGTAGGGCACCGAGGACGATCAGGACCGTACGAACAGTCCGGTTCGGCCTCCGGTCGGGAACCATTATCGGCTCGTACGTCATGGCCCGGAGGGTAGGGCGGCCCGGCAAGCGGCGAGAGCCTGCCCGGTGCCCGGCGGGTCAGCCGCTGGAGGCGGACGGGTCCGGCGTCGGCGTGCCAGCGGCGACCGCGGGCGGCGGCGACGCCGATGCCCGAGCCGGTCGAAGATCCGCAGGTACGGGCAGCGCGCTGCCCTTGACGAACTGACCCCAACTGGCGTTCCAGGGCGTCCAGCCGTTGCCCGACTCGAGCCGGACCTCGGTGCCGGTGACGGTGACCAGGTCACCGATCTGGGTGACTGTCATCAACCAGTCGGCGTTGGCGGGCGAGATGTTCGTGCAGCCATGCGAGACGTTGCGGTGGCCCTGATCCGACACCGACCAGGGTGCCCCGTGGATGAACTCGCCGCCCCAGGTGAGCCGTTGGGCGTCCTTGACGTGCACCACGTAGCCGCCGTTCGGCTCGCCACGCGTGTCGAACGTGGTGTTCTGGTGCTTCTCCATGATCACCATCTTGCCGCTGGACGTGGGTGTGCTGCGCTTGCCGAGGCTCACCGGGATCGTGCGGATCAGCTTGCCATCACGCCGCACGCGCATCTGTTTGGTGGCGTTGTCGACCTCGAGCGCCACCTGCCGTCCGATCCTGGAGGTCGCGGTGCGGTCGACGTCACCGATGTGGTTCCGGCCGATCGGCAGGCCCTCGAGGCCGGCCCGGACACTGATCGTCGTGCCCGGCCGCCAGAAGTCGGGAGCCCGGTAGTAGACCTGGCTGCCGTCGTCCACCCAGGACCACACGCCCGGCTGGGGTGGGTTCGTGGTGACGAACAACCGCCGCTGTACGTCGGCGCGCGCCGCCCGGTCGATGGGCGGATCGAAGCCGATGGTCACCGGCATCGCCGTGCCGTACGTCCGCTTGTCGGCGAAGTACAGCGTGCTGGTGACCTGCGGCTTGTTCGATGTCGCCATGGTGGTGAAGGTGGTGGTACGGGTGGTGGTCCCGCCGGCGTCGCCGGTGGCGGTCACCTCGACGGTGTAGGTGCGTTGCGGCCGCAACGGCGTCGTGGGCACCCAGGCCGACCCGTCCTCGCGCGGCTCCACCCGGACCGGCGCGCCCTGGTCGTCGACGAGGCGCACGGCGCTGATCGTCCCGCCCCTGACGCGCGGCACGACCTCGGCGCTCAGGGGCACGTCGCGGGACAGGTCGGCGGGCATGAGGGTCAGTTCGGGCGACGGCGCCACCGGCTCGACGACGGGACGCGGGGCGGGCCTCCGCTCGGTGGTACACCCGGCGAGGACCAGGGGCGTCGCCGCGACGATCACCGCCATGAGCGTCATTCGCCTACGTAACCCCATCGACCGTCCCCCGGCTTCCGTTTTCTCCGTGGCGGCAATTCTCGCCGCGTCGGCGGCACCCCGCGCTGTTTCTCGGCAATCACGCCGCGAAGGGGGGAACGGGCAGCCGGGCACGCATCGGTGTCACCTCTCTTCCGTGATCCTCGGGGCATCGAAGCGTGCTGGCGACGTGCCATGCTGCCGACATGCGCAGAAGACGACACCCATGGATTCTGTTAGCACTCCCCCTGCTCCTGACCGCCTGCACCCCGCCGGACGAGCCGCTGGTCGCTCTCGCCGTCCAGGACGGCCAACCGGTCGGCGTTCTGGTGACCTGCGACGACGATGTCGCGCGGCTCGGCGTGTACGAGAACGACCAGCAGGATGAACCGGGCAACCGCCCCCTGATCAGGTGGAGCGTCGACGGCCCACCCGCGACGGAGGTCGTGGAGGTCCCCCTGCTGGGTCAGCCGCCGGCCGGCTGGGAGGTCAACGAGCCGGTCGACTTCCCCGGCCCGGAGCCAGGTGTGATGGTGGACGTCCAGATGCTCACCGAACTCCGCGCCGGGGTCACCTACAGCCTTGAGGGGTCGAGTCGCCGGGACGCCATCGGGGTGGACTTCACCCTCGCGGACCTGTCCCGGATCGGCGCGGACCAGGTGTTGGCGCCGCACGGACGGGACTCGACGAAGGTCATGTCGCGGGAGACCTTCCTGCGCACCGCACGCGACAAGTGCTGAGCGGGAAAGCAGAGTGCCACCGCGGTCGCCGATTACAGTTTTTTGCGAGCCACCAAAGAATTGAGATTCAAATGTCACCGCGCCGGCTCCGCAAAGCTGACCAGGCAATCGCTGAGCGCAATTTAAGGCAGAATTAATCGTCTCAGCGAGAAAGGATCAGGGAGTCAACTCGTACTCTTCCTTCTCGGAAGGAAGGTGCGCCCCCGTTGATAGATCTCCGATCCACCCCTCGACGCCGTCGTTCCGTCACGGCCCTGTTGCTGGTGAGCATGGCGCTCGCCGGCGGATGCAAGGAAACGCCGGCCACTCCCGGCGCGTCCGGCCCGTCCAGCGACACCGGCATCGGCTCGTCCGCCCCGGACGCGCCGACCGCCACCACCCCGGCCGACCCGTCGGCCACGCCGAGCGCCCCGGGCACGTCGGCCTCCCCGTCCGCGCCGGGCAAGCCGGCGAAGCCGCCGACCAGCGCCGCTCCGCCCACCGCATCCGGTGGCTGGATCACCATCGACGCCGCCGCGCAGGCCGCCGCGACGAAGGCGTTCTTCGCCCGCAAGCCCAAGCCGGTGACCGGCAACCCGGTCAAGGTGCCCGAATTCAACGTCGGCTGCAAGACCAGCCACCACAACAGCGACGACCCGATCGTGCTGCCCAAGCTGATCGGTGGCTCGCACAACCACACGTTCTGGGGTAACAGGTCGACCAACGCCAACTCGACCGCCGAATCGCTGCGGGCGGCGAAGGCGACCACCTGCAACTCACCGGACGACCAGTCCGCCTACTGGGTGCCGACGATGTACCAGAACGGCAAGGTCGTGGACCCGAAGGAGGTGACCGTCTACTACGGTTCCCGCCTGAAGGATCCGAGCAAGACCCAGCCCTTCCCGTTCGGCCTGCGAATGATCACCGGTAACGCCAAGAATCAGGTCGACACCCCGGACAAGCAGGGCAACCACTTCTGGTGTGCCGGCATCGGCGGGGAGATCGGCCGCAGCGCCGACAAGACGTTCCCGGTCTGCGCCAAGACCGCGAACATCGTCCGGCAGATCACCTTCCCGGACTGCTGGGACGGCAAGCACCTGGACAGCCCGGACCACAAGGCGCACATGGCCAACGGTGACCACACCGGGGCGTGCCCGAAGAGCCACCCGGTGCCCGTCCCGTCGGTCTCCTTCGTGATCTCGTACCCGTTGAGCGCGAACACCGACGGCATCACCCTCGCGTCCGGCACGTCGTTCTCCATGCACGCGGACTTCTTCAACGCGTGGAAGGACGAGGCGCTCGCCGCACGGGTGCGCAACTGCCTCGACCAGGGCGTGAAGTGCAACTCGGCCGGCAACTTCTGAGCTGACCCGCGAATCGTCGCCGGCTGGCGATCGAGAGTAGCGAGGTCTCCGGTGGACGGTTCGGCGACCAGGCCGAAACGCAAGCCGGAGACCTCGCGTCGCCGGGTCAGAAGGTGGCGATCGGGTTGACCGGGCTGCCGGACGTACCGGCGAGGCGGACCGGCGCGACCGCCAGGTGGAAGTCCCACTGGTCGAGCTCAACGGCCGTCGACGCGCACGCCTCCAGGTCGCAGTTGTCGAGCAGCCACAGACCCATCGCCACGAGACTCACGGCGTGGACCGGCATCAACACATCGTCGTACCCCGACGGCTGAACATCCTGCGGCGTGTCCGCACCGATCAGCGCGACTCCCCGCTCATGCAGCCACGGCAGGCAGGACGCGTGCCACCCGGCCTGCGCGAAACCGCTCGTCGCACCGTTCTCGTGTCGGAAGCGGCCGTAGCCGGTACGCAGGAGGATCGCGTCGCCCGGTCGAACCCGTACGCCCTGACGGCGCTCGGCCTCTTCGAGGTCGTCGGGGAACACCCCCTGCCCCGGTTCCCACCACGGCACGTCCCGGGCCCGCGCGACGTCCAACAGGACACCACGCGTGACGATCCCGTTCGCCGCCGCCGTCACGGCCCCCCACGCCGAACCCGTCGCGGCGTCGACCAACGAGTGCGACCGGCCGTTGTACATCATGCCGTCCCAGAAGATGTGGCACGGCGAGTCGAGGTGAGTGAGGGTGTTGCCGTGAAACGAGATGCCGAGCCGCTCGGACGAGAAACCCCACCGCCGGTCGGCGTGGAAGTGCGCGGGCATGTGCTCGGCACCCGGCATCTCGGCGGCGCACGGGCACGTCGTCGTCGACCGCTCCATGTCCTGCGGTGCGGCAACCTCCCACGCGCACGACACGCTCCGGCCGTGGCGTACGGCCCGCGCCGCCGCCAGCCGGACGTCGTCGGTGATGTGGTTCAGCGTTCCGCGCTCGTCGTCGTCACCCCAGCGCCCCCAGTTCGACAGCGTGTCGAAGTACCCGAGCACGTCGTCCTGCGTCGGCATCGGTCGCCCACCTGTCATCCCAACACCGGCTCCTCCGGTCCCGCGGTTCGAGACACCACAGGCAGGCTATCCCGCTGCTGGAGCACGGCAGCCTCAACGACTACTTGCGCAGCAGTTTGACGAAGTCGGCGGCCGCCGGGAACGGCCGGTCCTGGGCGAACTCGCCGATGTAGACGACGGCCTCCTCGTCCTGGCCGTAGGAGTAGCTGTCCAGGGCCGGGCCGACCACGAGAATGGTGCCGCCGCGTCGCCAGGCGGCGTACCGCCAGGAGTAGCTACCGATGGCGAGGTACCTGCCCTCGGTCCGGACGTCACACTCCGGTGGACCGAGCCGTTGCGCGAACCGGTCGATGGCCGCGTCGATGGACGCCTCGAACTCCGGACGGCCGGCGCCCCGATGGCTCGACCAGCCCGGCTGCGAGCCCCAGAAGTCGTCCGGCCACAACTCCCCGCCCACCAGGTAGTAGTGGACGAAGGGCAGGTAGAGACCGTAGTCGGTGTAGACGGCGTGACCGGCCCCGGTGACGAAGCGCGCCTCGTCGGTCGGCACCCCGTCGGTGAACCAACCGAGGTCCCGCATCGCCCGGCTGGTGACACCCGGGTCGTGCCACGGCAGGTCGGCCAGCCCGATGAGCTGACCGGCCAACTCCGCGTCGATGGCGCACTCGACGACGTAGCTCTCGATTTCGTCCTCGCCGGACTCCGGCTGGTGATCTTCCGACATGACCGGGGATTCTTCCGACGCCGGCACCGCCACACAAGCGCGGACCGGGCGGCGGCGACACTGGCCGGGCCAGGGCGTTGGTCGACTAGGGCTCGGCTCGGACGGACTGACACTGTTGCGGTACTGCTGGATTCGGCAGCTCGGCATCCCTGGTCCAGCCGAGGAACCGGCGGTGCAGCACACCGGCCGGTGTCCACGGCATGTCCTCGGTCGCCTGCACGAGGTAGGACCCGAGGTAAAGGGCCAGCGACACCGGCGCATCCGCATACTCCGCGCGCAACTCGCGCTTGCGGGTCCGGCAGGGCCAGGGCAGGCCGCAGCCCCCGCAGCTCCACATCGGCATGACCGGGCCGTGCACGGTCACCGCGCACCCGCCAGAAGGCCGGAGCTACACCTGCCGGCGAACCATCGGACGCCAACCTCGATGATCGCCTCCCACTGCCGGTTACTCACTGCTCGCCTTCCTGCGGCCAATGGCCACGACTGATCGGAATCCTGTGCCGGGCACGGCATGGAAGGTCTGCTCCGCAGCGGCAAACATGTCGCCAGAGCCGCCACGACCACACCGGCCGATGCCTGCGGGCAAGAGTCAGCGCGGTGGCCGAGAGGTATTCGTCATACGAGACGCGCCGCACGGACTCTCCCTCGTTTGAGCACGAGGACGACTTCCCGCCCTCGACGCTGAGGGGACGCGGCGACCAGGCGATATCCGCACCGCCCGCCGCATCCCGTGAGCATGAAGCTACGGTGAGTCGCGGGGCGGAATGGGTACGGTTTCTACCCCTGAGTCACGAGAGCAGCCCGACCTTGACCGCGAGGTCACGGGCGTCGTCACGAGTGGAACGCGGGCCGTCGAGCAGGTCCAGGGTAATCTGGCGGGCGTACCCGTTGAAGCGAATCGTCTCCGGGGCCGACTCGTACGCCTGCCGGAGGGTTGCCACGGCCGTTTCCTTGTCGTCCTTGCCGTAGTGCGCCCGCGCAACCTCGATGAGATGGCGTGCCCGGCGGGGCCTCGACGGGATCGCCGCCGAATCGTGGCGGCGCGCCTGTCGCACCGCCTCACCGGACTTCTGCAACTCCACCGCCACGGTCACCGCATGGGCGCCCATGATGACCTGCGAGAACGACGTCTGCGGCTGATAGAAACCCGTTGGCAGGCGCTGCGCCACCCGATCCGCGCGATCCCAGTACCGCCAAGCCCTACCTTCCTCACCAGCACGGGCGGCGGTGTACGCGGCCTCGAAGTTCAATGCGCCCCAGAGCGCCAACAGGTTCGTGTTCCCGTCGGCCGCACGCGACGCCAGCGCCGACAGAAGGTCCCCTGTCACCCCCATCGCGGTGTCCCAGTCACCGGCGTCCCGATGCACCTGGCACAGGAACCACCCCGCGCACGCCACCGCCTCCGGGTCACCGGACTCCTGCGCCGCCACCATCGCCCGGTCCGCGACCCGCCACAACAACTCCGCAGCGGGCTGATAGGCGAGGAACATCTGCGTCAACCCGAACGTCTCCGCCAACAGGGCCTGCGCCTGCCGACGCTCATCACTCTCGTACGCCAACGCGGCGCGCTGCACGTCGCGCAACAGCCCCGGCAACAACCCGCCCAGCACCGTCCGGTGATCCGACGCCTGATGACGCGCCCGCCAAGCCATCGCAAGCCGCTTTCTCAGGCTCGTCAACGACTCCGGAGAAGCCTCATCGGATATTGCGAAGCGGTTCACGGCGTCCCGGACCGACGCCAGCGCCGGATGCTCCGGCCCGTTGACCACAGCAGACCGGGCGCCCAACTCACCGGCCAGGGCAGACACCTCGACCTTGAGTGCACGCGCGATGCGATCCAACATGTGAATACGCGGCGGCAGGATGCGATCGGTCTCCACCGCCTTGACCCACTCGGCGCTGCGCCCCACCAATCCGCCGAGCACCGCACGGGTCTTCCCCGACCGCTCCCGGTAGACCTTCAACCGCTGCCCGAAAGTCAACTCCGGCAAGGAATCCATCCCGGACCTCCTCGTAGCGCAGGACAGGCCATCGGCGCCCAGGCCGCCGCCACCCAACACTAGCGGCCTATCCGCCGCCTCATAGCCCAATACGACGGCGGTGGCCGGTCACCCCTGCAACCGGGGTGACCGACCACCGTCGCGTTGTTCAGTCAGAGCCGGGCGGCACCCGCCTCGGTGGCCTCCTGCACCGCCGAGGTACGACGGGTCTCGGCCCGCTGGTCGCCGGCCTCCTCCCGGTCCGGGGCGGCCACCCGCGCCGCCCGGTTGGCGGTGGCCGCGGCCTGGTCACCGGTCACGCCGCCACGGATCCGGTTGTTCGCGGCCACCTGGGCGGCCGGGTCGTTGGACGTCACCGTCAACTGGCCGTTGATGATGTTGTCGTCGACCGTGACGCCGCCGGTGGTGCTGGTGATGCTCACGTCTCCACCCCAGTAACCGCCGGAGGCGCAGCTGTCGAGCCCACCGTTCGGGCCGAGTTGCACACCACCGAGGTTGCCGGCGAAGGTGGCGCGGCCCTGCACCGCACTGCCACACACCACGCTGCCGGTGGCGCTGTTGAGCACCGACAGCGTGCCGTCGACGAACGAGTCGTGCAGGTCCGTGTAGTAGGTGCCGGTGCTGCTGAGGTTGCGCCGCACCTGGGTGCCCCCGTCGAGCCGGACCTCACCGGCGCTGACGGTGACGTTCCCGGTGACCGTGGACGCCTCGGCGAAGAGGAAGCTGTCGATGGTCGTGGAGCCCTTCGGGCGCACCGTGACGTTGCCGGTCTGCGCATCCTTCAGGAAGATGCCGTACCCGCCGGCGGCGAGCACCACCGGGCCGTCGATGGTCGTCTCGGTCGCGTCGAGGTAGCCGTTTCCGGCGACGCGTACCTCACCGCTGACCCGGCCACCGGTCACCACCAGGTTGGCGCCGGCCGCGACGGTGACGTTGCCGGTGATCGTGGTGCCGGTCAGCGAGCAGGACTCGCCGGCGGGCACGAGCAGGTCGTTGGGCACGGTCACCGCGCCGCCGGTGCCGATGCAGTGGGTGACCAGGTCGGCGTGTGCGGTGGGCGCCACGGCCAGCACCGAGGCCGCGATGACGGCGCTCACGGTGGCCAGCTTGACGACGGTACGTCCGGGCATCGTGGTACTCCCTGTCGGTGAGGTTCGGGGGTTCATGCGCCGACGTCCGATCGGGCCGCGGCCCGGACGATGGCGCCCTGTTGCCGCCGGTCGAGCGTGCCGCCGGTGACGAGCGCGGCGGTGACCGCCTCGACGTGCCGGACGAATTCGGCGTGGCCGGGGTAGGTGGCGTGTTCGTCGATCAGATCGTTGATGGTGCAGCCGTCGCCGGTGTCCACGTTGCGCACACCGGTGTCGTCGCCGCCGATGATCACGGTGGCCCGGGTGTCGGAGTCGGGGCAGCGGTCGGTGCCGTCGGCCACCACGGTGAACGTGGTCGACTGCTCGGTGGCGGAGTTCCCCGCGGTGTCGGTCGCCCGGTACCGCACCGTGTGCGCGCCGGGCGCGCGGACGACGACCGGGGCGGCGTACGTCGTCCAGCCGCCGGTGTCGAGCGCGTACTCGATCGTCGCCACACCCGACTCGTCGTCGGTGGCCGTGACGGTCACGGTCGCGCCGCCCACGTACGCGCCATCGTCGTCGCGGTCACCGGCCACGGTGGCGGCGACAGTGGGTGGGGTGGTGTCAGCGGCCTGCGGCTCGACGACGGTGAAGTGTTCCATCTGCTCGGCCGACGTGTTGCCGGCGACGTCGGTGGCCCGGTAGTGCAGCATGTGCATCCCGACCGTGTTCACCACGATCGGGTTCGCGTACGCGGTGAAGGCGGCGCCGTCCAACGCGTACTCGATGGTGGCCACACCGGAACCGGCGTCGGTGGCCGTCAACGTGGCGGTGGCCGTACCGATGAAGTTGCCGTCACCGTCGCGGTCGCCGGTCAGCGCGGCCGTGACCACCGGCGCGGTGGTGTCCTCCTCCCCCGGCTCGACGATCCGGAACGACACCGAGCCGACGGCGCTGGTGTTGCCGGCCTGGTCGGTGGCGCGGAACTGCACCGCGTGGTCGCCGATCGCGGTCACCCGCACCGGCTCGGTGTACGGGTGGAAGCTGGTGTCGTCGACCTGGTACTCGACGGTCTGGACCCCCGAGTCGGCGTCGGTGGCCGTCACGGTCACCGTCGCCGCGCCGAGGTAGTTGCCGTCCTGGTCCTGGTCGCCGGAGACCGTGGCGGTCACCGTCGGCGCGGTGGTGTCGCCGCCGCCACCGCCCTCGGTGACCACCAGCTCACCGACCATCGAGCTGTGGCCGGGGATGGAGCAGAAGTACCGGTAGCGGCCGGGGGTCAGCGTGACGGTCGCCTGGTGGCGGCCGTCGTTGGCGTCGAACGGGCTGGCCAGGATGTTGAGGGTGACGTCGTGGTTGTAACCCTCGGTGCTGGTGTCGAAGGTCAGGGTGTGCGGCATCCCGGTGGTGTTGCCGGTGGCCGCGCTGTTCTCCCAGATGATCGTGGTGGCCCCGGCCACTGCCGTGGTGGGCGCGGACTTGTAGCGGGTGATGCTGTCGTCGGCGGTCCAGGTCAGCACCTGGTCGGCGGCGACGCGCGGGGCGGCGGAGGCGGGCACCGCTGCCAACGGGATCACCGTGAGCAGGAGCGCCGCCAGCGCTGCTTTCAGTCGTCGGGTCATCGTCACTCCTAGAGTTCCCGCACGCGGATGTGGCGGAACTCGGTCAGGTCGTTGTCACCGTGGTTCTGCAGGCCGATGAAGCCGCGCAGGAACTGCCGCAGGTCGGTCGGCGGGTCGCCGGCGCGCGACGACTGCTTGCCGGGCGTGTTGTCGAACTCGTTGATCACCACGCCGTTGCGGATCATCGTGTAGTGCTGCCCGACCACGCGGATCTCGTAGTCGTTCCACTCGTTCTTCGGCGTCACCCCGGCCTGGCCCAGCGGCACCGGGTCGAAGTTGTAGACCGATCCGGTCTTCTGCGGCTCACCGGTGTCACCGTCGTAGATCTGGATCTCGTGTCCGCAGTAGATGGCCATCCAGGCCTGCGAGGTCCGCGCCGACCCGACCGTGCCGCAGCTGTCCGGTGGGCGCTGGTCGAGCGGCGTTCGCAGGTCCGGGAACCGGATGAAGACGCCGGTGTTGGCCCGGCCGGTGCCCGGCGCGATGTCCCGGAACTGCAACCTCAGCGAGAAGTCGCCCAGTTCCTTGGTGTGCCAGAGCATGCCCAGGCCGCCGCTGGAGCGCAGTGACCCGTCCGGTTGGATGCCGAACTCCCCCGCCGGCGCCTGCTGCCAACCACGCAGCGACTCGGCGGTGCCGTCGAAGAGCGCCTCGTACCCGGTGTGGCCGTCCCGGCCGATCTCCGACGCGGCGGCCAGCCGGGTGAGGGTGCCCGACTCGCGGCTGCTGAGCAGGCCGTCGTCCTGCAACGTGCGGGCCACCGCGGTCACGTGCCGGACGAAACCGTTGTGGTCGGCCCAGGTGCTCTCGTCGTCGATCAGGTCGTTGGCCGTGCAGCCCTGCCCGACCGTGCGACTGGGCACCCCGGTGTCGGTGTCGCCGAGCCAGACGTTCTGCCGGTCGTCAGGCACCGCGCAGCCCACCGTCACCGTGCTCTGCACCGTCGTCTTCTGACCGTCGGCGTACGTGACGGTGAGCTTCGCGGTGTAGGTGCCGACCGTGGCGTACGTGTGTCGGGGGTCCGCCTCGGTCGACGTGGCGCCGTCGCCGAACTCCCACCGGTGGCTGACGCCGCCGGAGCGGGAGCCGGTGAAGGCGATGGTCAACGGCTTGTTCTGCACGGCGGTCGAGGTGGCCGCCGGTGCCGGGGTGGGTGCGCCGCCGGTGTAGGTGATCCGGATCAGCTTCTGGTTCGGGTGCAGGCTGAAGAACCCGCCGCCGTAGTCGAGCAGGTAGAGCGCGCCGTCCGGGCCGAACTTCGCGTCCATCCAGCTCTGCAACCTGGTGTCGCCGTTGCCACCGGGGATGATGGCCCGCAGCGACTCGGCGTACACCGGTGGGGCGGCCTGCGGCACGCCGGCCGGGTCGACGGTGACCGCGACGCGGTTGTTGGAGTTCGACTGGTCGCCGATGAACCACTTGCCGTCCCAGTGCTCCGGCCACGCCACGCCACTGGTGGTGTCGACGAGGCTGCGGTGATACGTCGGGCCGGACATGATGGCCTGCCCGCCGCCGCGCAGGTAGGGCTGCGTGTAGGTGGCGTCGGCGGCCACGTAGGTCGGCAGGCCGCTGCCGTCAGTCCGCTCCGGGAACACCGGGCCGCCGCCGTCGGGCGAGTACCAGATCATGTTGTCCCGGGCCGCCGGGATGTCCACCAGTCCGGTGTTGCGCGGCGAGGTGTTCTTGAGGTTGTCGCAGTCGTACCAGCCGGTCAGCTCGGTCGCGTCGGTGTTGCTGCGGTCTCGGTACGGCTGCCGGTTGCCCATACAGTACGGCCAGCCCTGGTTGCCGGCGGAGGTGATGATGGTGGCCGTCTCGTACTTCGCCGGGCCGAGGGTGGGGCTGGGCGACGAGGCGTCCGGGCCGACCCAGCCGGCGGTCAGCCACTGGTGCACCGGGTCGATCTGGAGGCGGGCGATGTTGCGCACGCCCATCACGTAGATCTCCGGCCGGGTCTTCTCGGTGCCGGGCGGGAACAGGTTGCCGTCCGGGATGGTGTACGTGCCGTCCGGCTCCGGGTGAATCCGGATGATCTTGCCGGCGAGGTCGTTGGTGTTACCCGAGGTGCGCCGGGCGTCCTGGAACGAGATGCCCTGGTACTCCTGGGTCCAGTTGTTGCCGGCGTAGCCCTGCGACCCCTCCGACGAGTTGTTGTCACCGGAGCCGACGTAGAGGTTGCCCTTGGCGTCGAACGCCATGCCACCGCCGGCGTGGCAGCAGCTGTGGATCTGCACGGGGAACTGCAACAGGTCCTTGCGGGTCGCCTGGTCGATGGTCTGCGCCTGATGGTCGTAGGTGAACCGCGAGACGGTCCGCTGACCGACCCGCTTCACCCGGTCGACCGAGTCGTGCGGCATCCAGTAGACGTAGAGCCAGCCGTTCTCGGCGAACCTGGGGTCGGGCACGATGCCGAGCAGACCCTCCTCGTTCTTGACCAGCTCGGAGCCGCTGCCCCGGTTGCCCATCACCTCCAGGGTGGTGAGCAGCTTGACCTGCTTGGTCCGTGGGTCCCAGGAGTGGATGGTGCCGCAGCCCAGGCCGACCTTCGGGTCGTTCCAGTCCGCGATCGGGCCGCTCGGGCAGGCCGCCTTGCCGACGTAGAAGACCGTGCCGTCCGGGGCGATGGTCAGCCCGTGCGGCTCGCCCATCTGGTCCAGCTGCCCGGTCTGGTTCGCGGCGGTGAGTCGCTCCACCTTGTAGTTCGCGGCGATGGTGGCCTGGCAGTCACCGCGGATGCGACCGGTGGTCCAGTTGAGGGCCCCGGCGAGGTGCGCGCGGAACGCCTCCTCCCCGTAGCTGCCCTCGGTGTGGCCCATGCCGGTGTAGAAGGACCGGCCGCCGTCGTAGTCCCGGCACCAGGACACCGGGTGGAACGCGCCGTTGGCGGCCACGCCCGCGTCGTAGTGCCGCTCCTCCACCTGGGCCAGGGTGTGCACGCTGCCGATCGGGTTCGGGTCCCAGTTCTCCCAGCGGTCAGAGCGGGTGAGGGTCAGCGGCAGCGACGCCGTGGCCGGGTGCTTGCGGTCCAGGATGTTCACCACCGCGCGGTTCACCGCGGGCGGCTCCGGGGCGGTGGTGCTGCCGGTGAACAGCCGCAGGTCGGCGAGCTGGGTCAGCGGCTCACCGCTGTTCGCGGTGATGTTCAACCGGTAGCGCGAGAACTCCTGCGGGGTGGCGATGTCGAACCGGCGGGTCTGGAACCGGTCCGGGAAGATCTGCCCGGTGCGGCGGTCCAGATCGGTCCAGCTCTGCCCGTCCGTGGAGCCTTGCAGGGTCCAGTCCTTCGGGTCGCGGCCGGCCGAGTCGTTGGCCGACGTGAGGGCGTACCCGGTGACCCGCTTCGGTGCGGCCAACTCGTAGGCCACCCACCCGGTCGGGGTGCGGACGAGCCACTTCGTGTTGGCGTCGCCGTCGGTCAGCTTCTCCTTGGTCTCGTTGGGCGGGTTCTCGCCATTGGCGGTCACCCGGGCCACCGGCTCGGCCACCGGGATGGCGCCGGCCGGGCGGGTGCCGATCAGGCCGGTGAACCAGGTGGAGTCGACCTGGGCGCGGGCGGCGTCGGCGATGCCGACGAAACCGCCGCCGGCCTTGACGTAGCTCTGCAGCGCCGACTCCTGGTCGCGGTTCAGCGCCGCGCCCGTCGCGGAGAGAAAGACCACGCTGCGGTACGCGGACAGCCCGGCCGCGGTGAAGGAACCCGGGTCCGTGGTGGCCGTGACATCGATGTCATGACCGGCGCCAAGCTGTTTGATGGTGTCCACCGCGCGAGCGACCGGGTCCTGCTGTTCGGCCACCGGACCGTGGAACACCAGGACCGCTGTCCTCTGTGGCTGTGCCGCCGGTGCAGCGGCCGCCGTTCGTGGTGCGGCCGCAGCCGCCGTCGTCGTCGCCGGGATCAGTGTCGCTAAGGCCGCTACCGCGGCGAGGGTTCGTCGTAGTTTTCTGGTCATGCCCGTCCCCACTTTCGGTTCGGTCAGCTTCCGTGCGTGTGGGTGTGGCCCTGGAACCGGTGGATCGCCTCCTCGGCGCCCGGCGGCATGCTGCCGTCGGCGTTGCGCACCAGGAAGATCCCGGCCATGCCTCCGTCGGAGTGCGTCTGCACGTGGCAGTGGTACATCCACGCGCCGGGGCCGACGCCCTCCCCCGCCAGCACCTGGAAACCGAACGAGCTGCCGGGGTTGAGGTCCTTGTTGTCGATCACCAGGCTCGGGTCGCTCGGTCCCTCCAGCATCCCGGTGCGGTTGTCCGCCCAGCGGTGCGCGTGCAGGTGGAAGGTGTGGAACAGGTTGCCGTGGCCGATGGCGATCCACTCGACGCGCTCGCCCAGGTTCGCCTCGAACATCGGGGTCGCCGGTGCCATCTTGTTGTTGATCATCATGTCGTGGAACACGGCGGTGAACTGCTTCGACGGCAGGATGTCGCCACGCCGCCGGACGATCAGCGCCCCGTACAGCCCCTTCGCGACACCGCCGGTGCCGTGGTCGGTGCCCATCGCGTGATCGTGGTAGTGCCAGTAGCCGGCGCTGCCCGGCATGTACCGCCGACCCGCCGCCGCCACCATCTCGTGGGAGCGCCAGACGTACGTGCGCGTCTCACCGGGATTGTTGAACGAGGCGTTGAACGGGCTGCCGTCGGATTCGGTGCTGTAGTCCACCCCGTGCGGATGGATGGACAGCCGCTGGCTGGTGGTGTTGACCAGGGTGATCTCCAGGGTGTCACCCTCGTACATCTCCAGGATCGGTCCCGGAACGGTGGCCTGACCGGGTGCCAGGCCGTATCCGTACAGGTTGCCGGGCAACTGCTCGGCGTAGATGGTGATCTTCTTCGTGACACCGGTGGCGGCCCGGGCGGGGCTGCCTCCGAACGCGGTGCCGATCGTTGGGGCGGACGCGCCCAGCGCCCCGGCGGCGAGCGCACCGGTGGCGATCAGCGATCGACGGGACAGGTGGCGGTGAGGGCCACCAGCGTTTTCGTCCATGGGTCTCCGTTCCCGACCGGGCGAAGACGCGACGAGGGCAGGGTGCATCGACCGCCGAGCACGGGGGCGGTGGCACGACTGAGGGTGAGGCTCGTCGCGAACTTTGCTCGGAAGACTCAGAACTTTCGATGGATGAGAGAAACTTATTTAATCCATCGACGAAAGTACAGATCTGATTGCAAAAAGATTACCTTGACATCACGACGTCCGTCGATTGACATGAAGCTGACACACGCCGTCGACGCACGGGAGCACACAGCACGACGCCGGGCTGCCTTCGATGAGGCAACCCGGCGGGCGGACGTACGGAAGCTGTGATCAGAGGTGGTCGCGGTCGCCCGCCGGCAGGCTGGGCGCGGGCGGCTGGTCGGGCTGACCGAGCTGCGCGACGTGGGTCGGGTCGAGGACCCGGGAGAGGAACGCGCGGGTCCGTTCGTGCTTCGGCGCGCCGAGCACCTCCTGCGGCGGCCCCTGCTCGACCACCACCCCACCGTCCATGAACACGACCCGGTCGGCGACGTCACGGGCGAACGCCATCTCGTGGGTGACCACCATCATCGTCATGCCGTCCTCGGCCAGCTTGCGCATGACGGTGAGCACGTCGCCGACGAGTTCCGGGTCGAGCGCGGAGGTCGGCTCGTCGAAGAGCATCAGCTTCGGTTCCATCGACAGCGACCGGGCGATCGCCGCCCGCTGCTGCTGCCCACCGGAGAGCTGCGCCGGGAAGGCGTCGGCCTTGTCGGTCAGCCCGACGCGCTCCAGGTTGGCCCGCGCGATCCGCTCGGCCTCGGCCCGACTCCGCCGGAGCACCCGGCGCTGGGCGACGGTGAGGTTCTTCAGCACGGTCAGGTGCGGAAACAGGTTGAACGACTGGAAGACCATGCCGATGCCGCGGCGAACCGCGTCGATCTCGACGTCCGGGTCGGTCATCTCGACCCCGTTCACCCAGATCCTGCCGGCCGTCGGCTCCTCCAGCAGGTCCACGCAGCGCAGCAGGGTCGACTTACCGGAGCCGGACGGCCCGATCACACAGACCACCTCGCCCTGGGCGACCTCGAAGTCGATGCCCTTGAGCACCTCGAGCGGCCCGAAGGACTTGTGCAGGTCGCGGATCTCCACGGCGGGGCGGGATGGGGTGGTCGTCATGGGGGTCACCGAGCCTTGGCGTAGCGGAGTTCGAGGCGTCGTACCACCTGCGACAGCGGCAGGGTGATCACCAGGTACGCGAGGCCGGCCACCAGCAACGGGGTCGCGTTCACCCGGTCGTTGAGCATGTCCCGACCGAACTTGGTGATCTCGATGGTCTGCGCCGTCACACCCAGCACGTAGGCCAACGACGAGTCCTTGGTGAGCAGGATGAGCTCGTTCGTCAACGGTGGGATCACGATCCGGAACGCCTGCGGGACGACGATCGTGCGCATGGCGGTGAAGTGCGACATGCCGAGCGTTCGCGCCGCCTCCATCTGCCCCTTCGGCACGGCCTGGATGCCGGCCCGGATCGTCTCCGCCATGTACGCCGCGGCGGTCAAGCCGAGGCCGATCGCGATGGAGCCGAACACCCCGCCCGGAATCTCGCGCTCCGGGAAGGCGATCGGGATGCCGTACCCGACCAGGAAGAGCACCAGCAGCGCCGGCAGACCCCGGAACAGCTCGATGTACGCCGTCGCCACCCAGCGGTACGGCGCCACCCGGGACAGCCGCATCAGCGCCAGGATGGTGCCGAACACGAGGCCGAAGGCGAACGCCCCCAACGTGTAGAGAATGGTGTTCCGCAGCGCGACGGTGATGATCGTCGGGAACATCGACTTGATGATGTCGACGCGGAAGAACGCGTCGGCCAGTCTGTCCCAGTCCGCGGCGATGAGCACCGCGGCGATGATGGCGATGAAGACCAGGTACTGGAGCCCGAGGGACAGCCGCTCCCGCTGGCGGCGTCGCAGCTTCACGTTCGCTCGTTGCCTTCCCGGAGATTACCGACACGGAGGGCGCGCGGGACGCACGCCCTCCGGTACTACGCGGTGCTCAGGCGCTCGGCCGCTCTGCGGCTCAGGCGCTCGGCCGCTTGCCGATCCACTTCTCGTAGATCGTGTCGTACGTGCCGTCCTGCTTGGCCTTGGCCAGCACCTCGTTGATCTTCTTGAGCAGCTCCGGGTTGGCGTCCTTCTTCACCGGGAAGCCGTACTGCTCGCCGGTGTCGAACTCGGCGGCCACCTCGAACCCGCCCGGGTTCTTCTTGAGGTACTCGGTCCAGACCGGCAGGTCGTTGATGGCGGCCTCGACCTGGCCGTTGGCGACGGCCTGCTGCAGGGCGGCGAGGTCCTCGAACTCGACGAGCTTCAGGCCCTTCTCGGCCTCGTACTTCTTGGCGTAGTCACGACCGGTGGTGGCCGCCTGGACGCCGAGCTTCTTGCCCTTGAGGTCGTCGAGCGACTTGTACGTCTTGCCGGTCTTCACCAGCATCGCCTGGGTGGCGTCGAAGTAGGGATCGGAGAAGTCGATCACCTTCCGCCGCTCTTCGGTGATCGTCATACCGGCGGCAGCCGCGTCGCACTTGCCGGTGTTGAGGTCCTGGCCGGACTTGATCCCCTCGAACGGGGTGTCGATGATCGTCTGCTCGACGCCCAGCTCCTTGGCGACCAGATCCATGATCTCGACGTCGAAGCCGGTCACCTTGCCGCTGGCGTCCTTGGACTGGAACGGCGGGTACGGCAGGTGCGTGCAGACGGTCAGCTTGCCCGCCGAGACCAGCTTGACACCGCTCGCCTGGACCTCACTGTCGTCCTTCTTGGCGCACCCCGCGGTCAGCGCGAGGGCGGTGACGGCCACGACGAGACCGGCCTGACGGACGACGCTGGGAAACCTCACGCTGTGTCCCTCCGATTCGGCTTCCCATTGCGGAGAAAGCCAATCTGGTTCATAGACTTTGCGATTAGCGACCGTACCCGATCTCGCGCGTCGCCCCTAGATCACGCTGCGGCCGACCAGCCGATACCGCACGTTCACCCCCGCCGGTAAACCCGACACTTGGGCAGGAAAGCGCCTCAGCCGCCGGTTCCCTCGGCCGCCCCGTCCGGGGTCAGCGCCCCACCGTCGGGGTCTGTGTCCAAGAACACGTGCTGGTGGCCCTGGCCCGCGTCGACGCTGACCTGGTCGAGCTGGGTCGCCGCGACCGACCAGATCGTCGCGGCCTCGGCCGCCTGCCGCGCGGTGACGTCCAGCAGGGCCGCGCGCTGCGCGGCCGGAACGCCAGCGGTCAGGGCGTAGGCGTCGACGGCCAGCGACGCCTGCTGGACCGCCGCGCGTAAGCCCCCACGCGCCACGTTGGTGGCGGTGGTCCCCGACGGCGGCTCGGCGAACGGCGCGGCCGCCTGGCGCATGACCTCCTGCCACTGGCGCGCCTGTGCCGGGTCCGGGGCACGTCCGGCGGTCGTCTCCGTCTTGATGGCGGCCAGCACCGGGGCGATCTGGTCGCGGACACGTCGGGCCGTCTCAGTCAATTCCGCGATCTGCTGAGCGTCCCGCTTCGCCTCGGCCTGCTTGAGGCTCGCGATGGTCGCCTCGGTGGCGTCCGGGCGGCCCAGCTGATAGCCGACCAACCCGCCCAGCAACGCGGTGACCAGTGCGATCGCGCCCGCGACCGACACGGAGCGCACGGTGCGGCGACGACGGCCATCGGCCTTGTCCAACAGGTAGGAGGGTCGGCCGGTACGGCGCGCCATCGCATCTCCTCGCATCGATGATGTGGGGCCAAAGATTAGCCTCCCGCATGATGCCCGTCGATAGCGTCGCCGCACCCGCGCGACGGCGCCGCCGCCGCGACCGAAGCGTCTAGACCGGGTAACCCCACTCGGCCAGCGGCTTCTCCAACGACCGTTCCACCGCGGCGAGCTGCGCCGGGCTGAGTTCGTCCCGGTACGCCGCCGCCCGGCCCGCCGGGAAGTCGTACCGGGAGAAGCCCTTCTCGAAGGCGGTCGACCAGCTCAGGCCGAGAAAGTCGAGCATCCGGCCGACCTGCTCGCGCGGCTGCTCGACCAGGTCCTCGTAGCGCACGTCCAGCCACTGGTCGTCCGGGTGCCGCAGCCGCGCCTGCGCGAAGGCCTCCATCAGCATCTTCCAGCCCAACGCGGCGAGCACCGGGAAGGATCGGCCGGACTCGACCCACTCCTCGCGCAGGTCCGACGGGAGCGGGCCGTAGATCCAGTTGTCCGGCCCGCGCCAGCCGTCCCACCAGCCCATCTGGAGCCACGAGTTGGCCACTGCCCGACCGTCGCGCACCACGTTGATCACCCGCAGATCCGGGTACGCGGCGTACAGCAGGCCGGTCCGCGGCCACCCGGTGATGTGCTGCACCAACTGCTGACAGCCCTGCCGGGCGATCCGCTCGTCGAAGAAGGTCCGCAGCCGCCGGGCCACGTACGGCGTCAGGTCCTCGGCCACCAGGTCCCGGCACGGTCGGGAGAAGCCGGCCAGCACCTGCCGGTCGAGCAGGCGGTACGCCTCCGACGGCGCCACCCGGAACCGACCCCGCTCCAGCAGCCGTCGACTGTGTCGCAGCGACGTCATTCCCGGCGGGCGCGGCGCCGAGCGCCGGTAGAGCGCGCCGTTGAACCTGCCCTTGGGGTTGAGCCGGGCGAGTTTGTCGTCCAGGCCGGAGACGAAGCCGACCGCGGGATGCCGGGAGAGCAGCTCCTGGACCAGGGTCGAACCGCAGCGACCGGTGCCCACCACCAGTGAGAGCATCCTTCAGCCTTCCTGCCGGGTGGCGGGTGACGGGGAGACGACCGGGTCCGCGCCGAAGCGGGCGGCGGGAGAGGTGGCCGGCGGGCGGCGCAGCGGGTAGCCGAATCGGCTCAGGGCGACGGCGGTCAGCCCGGTCACCACGGCGTACGCGCGGGTGGGCAGGCCGGTCAGCCACTCGGTGTCGGCGACCACGTCGACCAGCCCGGTGCGGTGCCGCGACGGATTGCCGGCCACCGAGTGGGTGGGGGTGAGCCGCACCGTGTTCGGTGTCGGGAACGGCAGCTCGGCGGGGCTCGCGCCCACGAAGCCGGCGATCCGGGCGGTGGCGCCGGCCGGGTCGGCCACGAAGTCCTCGTAGCGCACCCGCAGGTAGCGGCCCGGCGCGCGGCGGCCGCCCCACAGTCGTACGGTCGCGGTGTTCCAGACCAGCCAGAGCAGCGCGGCCTTGCCGACCGGCGGACGGCTCATCAGCTGGTCGTCGGGGCGCCCGTCGAGGGGGCGTCGGCGACGCCAGGAGTACGCGGTCGCGCGCGGGTCGCGCACCACGTGCAGGACGTACAGGTCGATGCCGGGCAGGCCGCCGAGCAGGGCCCCGTACGGCGGCAGCTTGGAGGAGTCGACGATGACACCGTCCGACCGGCCGCCCAGGGCGTGTTCGGCGATCGCGGCGTAGAGCCGGGCCAGGTGGGTGTCGTCGGGGTGCCCGGCGACCGGCGGCAGCCCTCGACGGTGGCGGCGCAGCAGTGCGGGCAGCCGACGCAGCCGCAGCCGCTCGGCCAGGCGGGCGGCGATCCCGGCCGGGTCGGCGTCGGTCAGGTCGGCGCGCACACGGGCCCAGAGCGGGCAGTCGGCCACCGGGGACCCGCAGCCGCAGGGTCGGTTTTCCAGGATGCCGCGCCGCCACAGGTACCGCAGCTCGCCCGCCGCGAAGAAGCCCGGCAACTGCCCCAGAACCGTGGTCACCAGCGTGCTGCCACTGCGACCACTGCCGGCGAGGTAGAGCACCCGCACCTGGCTCACCGGGCCGCTCCCCCACCGGCCGCGGCACGACCGGCCCGCCGCCGCGACGGCAGCGCCTCGGCGGCCTCCGCGTACAGCCCACGGATCTGGTCCAGGTGCCGCTGCGGAGCGAACCGGGCGGCGATCTTCGCCCGGCCGGCCCGGCCCATCCGGTACGCCCGCTCGGGGTCGGCCAGGATGCCGCGCAGCGCGTCGGCGAGGGCGGTGGGCGACTCGGCGGCGACGATACGGCCATCCACCTCGGACTCGACCAGCTCGGGGAGCCCACCCAGGTCGGTGGTGACCACCGGGACGCCGCAGGCGAACGCCTCCAGCACCGCCATCGGTTGGTTCTCGTGCCACCGGGACGGGACGGCGACCACCGCCGCGGACCGGATCAGCTCGTGCAGGCGCGGCTTGTCGAGACGGCCGTGGAACCGGACCCGGCCGGGCGCCCGGCGAGCGGCCAGCGCCTCCAGATCCGGGCGGGCCGGGCCGTCTCCGGCGACGTCCACACCGACCCCCTCCGGCAGCGCGGTGGCCGCCCCGATCAACACGTCGACACCCTTCTCCGGCGCCAGCCGGCCGGCGAAGACGACACCGCCGCCGGGCGTCTGCTTGGCCTCGACGCCGGTCAGGTCGACGAAGTGGTTGACCACCCGCAACCGGTCCGGGTAGACGCCCGCGCGGCGCATCACGTCGGCCAGGAACCCGCTCGGGCTGACGAAGAGCTGCACCGGGTCGTACGCGTTGAGCTGCCGGTGCAGCCAGGACTCGACCGCGAGCAGCCCACTGCGCGACAAAGATCCATCTTTGCAGCGGCGACGGGCCGCCTGCAACGGGCCACCGGTGACGCACGCCTGGCAGGGGCGGCCCCGGTCCAGCAGCTGGTAGCTCGGGCAGGCGAGCTTGTAGTCGTGCATGGTCAGCACGCACGGCACACCGGCCGCGCGGGCCGCGGCGAGCACCGACGGCGACAGCTGGTGGTAGATGTTGTGCAGGTGCAGCACGTCCGGCCGGAAGTCGTCGATCACTCCGGCCAGCCCGCGGCGGCTCGTCGGCGACCACAGCATCCGGCCGACGGCCACCGCGCGGGCGCGCACCCCGCTCGGCGCCGGCTCCAGCTCCACTTCGGACGGGAACCGCGCGGCGTACGGCAGCGGCGACTCGTTCTCCGGGTGGCTCATGCCGAAGTAGCCGACCGTGTCACCGGCAGCCCGTTGCAGGTCGGCGAGATCGAGCAGATACCCCTCGGCACCCCCACGGCGGTAGAGGAACTTGTTCACATGCAGCACGCGCATCGACTCGGCCTGCTCACGTCGATCGGGCGAACCAGGCCCGGAGGTGATGACCGTGGTCTGCCCGCCCCGGCCAGGGCCCACGGTATGCAGGGCGGGTCGGCGAGTCCAGTTCGTGTTTGGCATGTGGCTGAACGGTTGATCTTCGTCTGCCCGTGCGGTCCGCAGCCTGGCCTCCCACCATGATCTCCCGATAGCCTGGCTGCCGCCGGTCGCATCCGCTCGCCGTTGGGCCGGACCGGTGCCCGACGAGGAGGACCCGTGGCAGCCGACGACGAGGCCTCCGCGCTCGCGTACACCGCCCGCCGGATCGGGCGGCACCTGCGCTGGGCGCGTACCGAGGGGATCGGACGGCTCATCGAGGAGGACCGCCTCAACCCGGTCGACCGGGTCCGCACGGCACTGGCGAAGCGACGCTGGCGGCAGCGGGCCGGCCGGTCGCCCGGCTCGGCGGTGCCGGTCTACCTGGTCGGTCTGCAACGCTCCGGCACGAACATGCTGGTCCGCGGCTTGGACGCCGCCCCCGAGGTCGAGGTCCGCAACGAGAACGACAGCACCCTCTTCCACCGCTTCCAACTCCGCCCGGACCCGGTGCTGACCGCCGTCATCCAGCGCAGCCGCCACGCGTACGTCCTGGTCAAGCCGCTCTGCGAGAGTCACCGCGTGGACGAGTTGCTGGCCCTGCCAGGGCTGACACCCGGGCGCGCGCTCTGGGTCTGGCGCGACGTCGACGACCGGGCCCGCTCCGAGGTCGCCAAGTTCGGTGACGCCAACCTGCGGGCCCTGCGGGCGATCGCCGACGGCAGCATCGGCCGACGGTGGCAGGGGCAGCGGCTCGACGCCGACACCGTCGAGCTGATCCGGGCCCACGACCCGCAGCGGTTGGATCCCCACAGCGGCGCGGCGCTGTTCTGGTACGTCCGCAACTCGCTCGTCTTCCGCCTCGGCCTGGACCAGCGCGGCGACGTGCTGCTCTGCCGCTACGACAGCCTGGTCGCCGACCCTGCCGCGCAGCTGCGGCGGCTCTGCGCCTTCCTCGACTTCCCCTACCATGCCCGGCTGCACGCGCACATCGCCCCACGCGAGTCGCACGGCGCGACAGCCCACCGCCAGCTCCCGATCGACAGGCGCGTGCGGGACCGCTGCGACGAGCTGACCGACCGGCTCGACCGCGCCGCGGCCGACGCCCGACCCGAGACGACGAAGGCGGTCGACCGTGGCTGAGACCGGAACCCGGACCGCGCCGATCTTCCTGGTCGGCTGCCAACGGTCGGGCACCACGATGGTGCGTCTCGTCCTGGACTCGCACTCGCGCATCAGCTGCGGGCCGGAGACCCGGTTCCTGCCGGACCTGCGCCGCATCGTCGGCCGGGACTGGGAACGGCTGGCCCGCTTCGGCTTCCCGCGCGAGGACTGGTTGCGCCGGATCCGGGACTTCTTCGGCGGCGTGCACGCCGACTACGCCGCCGCGCGGGGCAAGACCCGGTGGGCCGACAAGACCCCGCTGTACGCGATGTCGCTCGACTTCGTCACCGAGGTCTTCCCGGACGCCCAGATCGTGCACCTCATCCGGGACGGCCGCGATGTGGTGGTCTCGCACCGCAAACGGTTCGGCTACTGGTCCGCGGTGAAGTGCGTGGTGAAGTGGCCGCGCTACATCCGCGCCGCGCGGGCGGTCGGCGCCACCCTGCCGGCGGACCGCTACTACGAGCTGCGGTACGAGCAGGCGGTCAGCGAGCCGGAGAAGGCGATGCGGGCCCTCTTCGAGTTCCTCGACGAACCGTGGGAGGACGGCATCCTCGACTACGACAGCAAGCAGCACGACGTCGCCCAGAAATACACCACCGAGGCGGAGCGACGTCGGGCGGCCGCCAGCGTCACCGCGCCGATCTACGGCTCCCGGGTGGGCACCTACCGCCGTGAGCTCGACCCGTTCCTCCGCCTGCTGGTCTGGGTCTTCTCCGGCCCGACCCTGCGCGAGCTGGGCTACCGGTGACCCGCCCGGGCCGGCTGCGCGCGGTCGCCGCCGCCATGGCCGCCACGGTCCTGCTCACCGCCGGCTGCACCGCCGGTGGCGACGATCCGCCGCCGGTGCCCGCTCCCTCCGCGACGACGACACCCGGACCCGGCACGCCGGAGCGCACCGTCAAGCAGGTCAGCAACCCGTTCGGCGCGCACTGGGACTGGTCGCGCTACCAGCAGTTCGGGCCGTACCTGCGCCGGCTCGCCGGTTCGGCGACGTACGAGGAGATCTCCTGGTGCGAGATCGAACGGACCGCGGGCCGGCCGGACTGGACCGGATTGGACCAGATCGCCGCGCGCACCCGGGACCTGGGCATCACCCTGCACCTGAAGATCCGCACCGGCGTGTGCTGGGCGACCGGCGGCACCGCCCGCCACACCCGGGGCGCGGCCAACAAGACCGAGTCGGCGATGCCCACCGACCTCGCCGCGTACCAGCGGTTCGTCCGCTCGGTGGTGCAGCGCTACGGCCCGTCCGGGGTGCGGGAGTACGCCATCGAGAACGAGGTCAACGCGCCGAGCTACTGGGCCGGCAGCCCCGAGGAGTACGCGCGGTTGGTCCGGGCCGCCGCCGAGACGATCCGCGCGACCGACCCGAAGGCGCTGGTGGTCGACTCCGGCATCAGCAGCGTCGCGTACGGCATGGGCGTCGCCGACCGGCTGGTGCGCGCCGGTCAGGTGCCCGAGGCCATCGCCGCCTACCAGGCGTACTTCCAGCGCCGGGTCGGCACGCGGGGGCAGCAGATCCCGGCGGTGACCGGGGAGGCGCAGCTGCGCAGGGCGCTCGGCACCGAGACGAACAGCCGCAGCCTGCGGTTCCTGGCGGTGACCGAGTCGCTGTTGGCCGACCGCACCGTCGACGTCCGGCAGGTGCACTTCTACGAGCACTTCTCCGGGGTGGCGCCGCTGCTGGACTACCTACAAGCGACCACACCGCCGGGTACGCCGATCCAGGCGTGGGAGGTCGGGCAGTTCTGGCGCGACGGCGACGGTGAGCCGGCCAGCCGGGCGGTGGAGATGGTCAAGACGGTCAGCCTGCTGGCCGCCGGCGGGATCAGCGAGATCAGTTGGTTGCCGTTGGCGTACAACCCGAACAACGCGGCCGGCAGTGAGGTCCGCTACGGCCTGCTCGACCCGGACGGCACCGAACGCGAGGCCGGCCGGATGCTGGCGGGCCTCGCCGACGCGGCCCGGGACGCCACCGTCACCCCGTTGCCGGCCTCGGTGGCCGGCCGGCTGAACGGGGTCGCGTTCGTCCGGGGCGGGTCGAGCACGCTGGTGCTCTGGTCGGCGTCGAACACGCCGGTGACGGTGCCGCCGGGGCCGGGCGCGCGGGCCGGGGCGGTGGGTTCCCCGCTGGGCGCGGCCGGCGCCGGCACCACCGTGACCGACGTGCCCGTGCTGCTGCGCGCCGACCAGCCGGTGGACCGGATCCTCGCCGCCGTCCGCTAACCGGGCCAGCGCCTAACCGGGCCAGGGGTCGGGCCAGTCGAGCAGGGCGGCCAGGCGGGCGTTGTGCGGCGCGAAGTGCTCCCCCAGCCGGTCCCGCAGGGCCGGGGTCAGCTCGGAGACACCCGGGTCGACGCGACGGGTGTGCCGGGTGAACGCCTCGGGGGTGAAGGCCGGCAGGTCGAGGAAGCGCAGGATGTCGGCGTACGTGCCGGCCGGGTCGGCCTGGAGGTCCTCGGTGCGGGCCACGTGGATCCGCTCGCGGGGCACGTGGGCGAACCACAGTCGCAGCTGCTCGGCGTAGCGGCCCCGCGCCGCGTACGAGTAGTGACGCAACGCCCGGTGCGCGGCGGGCCCGTCCGGGCCGCCCCGCGTCGCCCGCGCCAACCGCTCCTGCTCCGCGTCGAGGGCGTCGGCGAAGCTGAGCGGCTCGACGCCGTACGAGCGGGTGTGCAGGTAGTGCGAGTACGCCCGCTGCACCGGGTCCCGCAGCAGCGCGACGAAGCGGGCCTGCGGCAGGGTCGCCGCGACGCGGGTCGGCACGCTCGGGTGGAACAGGTAGTAGGGGCTCGCCTCGAACGTCCGCTCGCCGGGGGCGAGGTGCGGGAAGTGCCCCCGGTACCACCGCACCCCCCGACCGTGGTGGACGCTGAAGAACTGCAACTCCTTGCCGCTCGCCGCCCGTACCCGGGGGTGCGCGGCGAGGTGGTGGTACAGCGAGGTGGTGCCGCAGCGCTGCCCACCGATCACCAGGAAGTCGGGCAACGGTCCGGGGTCGCCCGGCCGCGCGGCGCGCCCCCAGGCCCGCGCCGCGCGTACCCCCCGACGCAGCCGGTCGGTGACCTGACGCCTCGCGACGCCGGTCACGAACCGACTCCGGTGTGGGCGGTACCGACCGGTTCCGTGGGATCAGCGGCACGTCGACCGCCTCGGCGGGTCACCGAGCGCAGCACCATCACGTCCTCCCGACTGAGCCCGAGGGCGAGCACCCCGGCGAGGTACGCCGCCACGATCGCGGCCAGACCGACCGCGAGTTGGGCGGTCCCGCCGTCGACCAGCGCGCGCACACCGAACCCGACGCCCATCGCGACCAGCGCGGCGAGCAGGCCCTTGATCATGCCCGCCGTCACCGGCACGGTGTGCACCTGGGCGCGTACCTGCCAGACCCGGGCGATGTTCACCGCCGCCAGCGAGACCGCCCAGGCCACCGCCGCGCCGAGAATGCCGTACGCCGGGATGAGCCAGAGGTTGAGCAGGACGTTGAGCAGCAGAGCGGCGAGGTTGTCCAGCATGTTGACCGAGACCCGGCCGGACATGTTCAGCAGCGTCCCGCAGGGCCCGGTCGCGGCGTTGACGAGCTGACCGAGCGCCAGCACCACCGTGACGGCCGCGCCGCCGGCCAGACCCGGCCCGCCGACCAGGCGCAGCAACTGCTCCGGGAAGACCAGCAACGCCACGAAGGCCGGCAGCGACAGCCGGAGCACCCAACCGGTTGCCACCCGGTAGATCCGGCGTACCTCGTCCAGTCGGCCCTGGTGGTAGAGGTGCGCCAGGTGCGGACCGAACGAGGCGTTGACCGGCGCGAGCACGAACACCGCGATGGTGACCAGCCGGGTCGCCACGTGGTAGACGCCGATCGCGTCGGGACCGTAGTCGAAGAAACCGAGCAGCAGCGCGTCCACCCAGATCAGCCCGGTGGACGACAGGGAGGAGACCCAGCTGACGGTGGAGAACCGGAACAGCTCGCCCGGCCGGTACGCGGGTTGGGCGGCGGGCACCCGGCGCACCATCCGGGCGAGCGCCACGAGGGCGAACCCGGCCGCGCTCCAACTCGCCACCACCAGCGCCCAGAAGGCGCCGGTCAGGCCCGCCCCGAGGGCGAGCGCCAGCGCGGTGAGCACCAGCCGGGCGGCCGGCTCGTAGCCCTGACCGATGAGCGCGTAGGCCCGCTGGGTGCGCCAACCCCGGGTGGCCGCGAGCGCGGCCTCGCAGACGGTCGAGGCGGGCAGGCACAGCGCCACCAGCCGTAGCCCGGTGGTGAGCTGCGGGTCGTGCAGGGCGTCGGCGAGCCACGGCGCGCCGACCGCCAGACCGAGGGCGATCACCGACGACGCCACGGCCGAGATGCCGACTCCGAGCCGGATCGCGCCCCGCAGGGCGCCCGAATCGTCGTCGGCGAGATGCACCGCCACGAACCGGGTCAGCCCGGCCCGGAACCCGGAGAGCGAGAGCAGCCCCAGCAGCGACAGCACGGCGTAGACCTGGGCGTACCGGCCGAGCTCCGGTACCCCCAGGGCCCGGGCCAGCAGCAGCATGACCAGGAAGAGCGCCACCTGGCTGAACACGGCGCTGGCGAGGTTCAGCACACCGCCGCGGGCCATGCCGCGTACCTGCTGGTCGCCGGCCTCCGGTGCGGTCGGCGACCGGTCGGTCACCGCGCGCACCCGGTGGCCCGTTCCCCGACGGTCACGGCCGTGCCGCGGTCACGGCCTGCGCCGGCACAGAGGGGGCCAGGGTGGTCGCCGCCGGGCGGGCGGCGGCGCGACCACGGGAGAGCAGTTCGAGTACGCCCACCAGCAGCACACCGAGCAGCAGACCCGCACCGCCCACCGGCAGGGCGGTACGCACCAGCTCCGCCATCCGGCTCACCTCGTGCACCTCGCCGATGCTGGTCACCTGCTTCGGGTCGGCGGCCTGGGCCTGGGCCCGCGCCGCCTGCAACCCCTCCCGCGCCTGGGACAGGGCGTTGGTCGCCGCGTCCCGCTGGGCGAGCAGGGCCTGGTAGTCGGGGAGCTTCGGTCCCAGCTCGTCGAGCTTCTTCTGGGCGGCGGTGATCGCGGTGGCCGCCGCGTCCACGCCGCGGCCGTTGCCGACCGCCTGCATGGAGAGCTGCTGCTGGCGCAGGCTGGTCAGCTCGCTGAGCGTCGCCTGGTAGATCCGGTCCGGCTGGGAGACCTTGTTCGTCTTCTCCCACTCGCCGATCGCCCTGGTCGCCGCGGTGACGTCGGCGCTGGCCGCATCGACCTCGCCGGTGGCGATGCCGACCTGGGAGGAGAAGAGGAAGGCCAACGCCCGGGTGGTGGTCGCGGTCAGCACCGGGGCGACCTTTCCCCGGTCACCGGCGGTGTACGTCACCTCCAACTGGCTGCTCGCGCCGACCTGGGTGATGGCCAGCCCGTCCCGCAGCCGCTCCGGTGCCACCCCGGTGTCACCGGCCACGTCGGCGAGGACCCGGGGTGAGGTGACCGCCGCGCCGAACGCCGCGACGAACTGGTTCGCCGCCTGCGTACCGGTGTACTGCGTTCCGGCCGCGCCGCCCACCAGCGCCGGCGCCGCCACGTACGCGGTCCCGCTGAACTGCTGTGGCGCGAACAGGACGATGGCGGCTGCGGCGCCGGTGGCGAGCACCGGCACTCCCACGAGTACCCAGAGGCGCCGCCGGGCGACCCGCAGGTAGTCGACGATCTCCACTTTTTCCCCAATGCTGTCGTTCAGTCAAACCGGGACGGACGTGCGTCGTGTCTGCTCGCCGGTCAGGTTCGGAGCCGGTTGGCGGGCGATCACGCTGGCCGCCGCCGCGAACGCGACGAAGTACCAGAGGGTGACCACGTTGGAAATGACGTTGGAGGCGGCGCTGATCGCCACGAAGGCGGCGGCGCAGCCGGCGAACCCGACGGCGACGCCACGCTCGAAGCTGCCGGGAGGCGCCCGCCGTAGCGCCCTCCGCGCGGTGTGCAGAAAGGCGACCAGCATCAGCAGGTACGCCCCGAGACCGAGCAACCCGGTCTCCACGTACGCCCGCAGGAAGTCGTTGTGCGGTTTCTTCGCCTCGTCGGTTTCCCGCTGGGTCATGTTCGGCCCGATGCCGGTCACCGGGTTGCGGTCGGCGAGCGTGACGATCTCGGTCCAGTAGTCGATCCGCCACGCCAGGGTGTTCCCGGTCGGGTCTCCGCCGACGGCGCGCGACGTACCGAGTTGGGCGAACCGCTCGCCGACGGCGGGCACCAACGCCACCCCGGCGACCGCCACCACGCAGAGGGTGACCAGCATCCGCTTGCTGCGATGCAGCGCCGCGACCACCACCAGGCCGATCGCCGCGCCGAGCAGGGCGCTGCGGGTATTGGTGAGCAGCAGGAACAGCAGCGAGAGCGCGAGCAGCACCCCGAGGGTCACCCGCAGTCGACGACCCAGGAAGCGGTACACCGCGAACCCGAAGATCACCATGAACATCAGGTAGCGGCCGAACGTGGTCGACTGGCTGAACGTGCCGCTGATCCGGGTGAAGTCGCCCTTCACCTCGGCCGGCGGGTTGCCGAGCAGCGACAGGACGACGGTGTAGCCCAGCGCCAGCACCAGCGAGGCGTAGCAGGCGAGCAGAACCCGCCGGATCGTCGCGGTGTCCGGCATGAGTTGCTCCAGCACCACGAACATCACCACCACGGTGAGGATCCGCAACGCCTCCAGCAGGCTGTTCGCCGGCCGACTGGCGCCGAGGGCGCTGACCACGCTGCTGGCGCCGACGAGCAGCATGGCCCAGCTGAGCGGCGAGCCGCGCAGCCGCCCGTGCCGGCTCAGCTGTGCGGCCAGCCAGAGCCCGGCGGCGAGGAGGAACAGCACCGCGAGCAGGGTGGAGGGGTCCATCGCCCGGGCCGCTCCGGCCGAGTCGGCCCGGCCGGCGCTCGGCCCGGTCAGCTTGAATAGGTCGACGCAGGAGCGCACCGCGAGCATCAGCAGCACGTACCCGGCGAACCGGGTCAGCGCGAGGACGGCCACCGCGATCCCCGCGACCACCGCGAGCGGCAGCACCATGCCTTTACGGTCACCGGCCGCCATCGAGACACCCGCGACCACGGCCACGACGGCGGCGGCCAGCGCCGCGCCGCCGGTGAGGAGGCGGGTCGGGTCGAGCCGCCTGGTCAGGAGCGGAGTGACCTGCTGCGTGTGTTGTTCCACTGATCCCACTGAACTGAATCGGCTCTGCCCGGCCGCTGCCGGGCGCGGCCAACCGATGTCCTCCCGGCACAAGATCGGTTCAATCTAGCCCTGTCGCCTCGACGGCAGAAGGGGCCGTTGCACCGACTGCCGCGTCGTCCGGGAAGCTGATCCGACGCTCCCTGCGTGAAAACGCCGCACGATCAGCCGGCGGACCCCGCGAGCCGTGCCCTGGCCCGCCGGCCCGGCTCCGGGGCCAACCGGAGATAGAGTCGCTCCAACTCGCGGGCAGCGGTGTCCCAGCTGTACCTCGCGGTGACCCGCTCCCCCAGCGCCACGGCACCGGCCCGTTCACCCGGCAGGTCGGCGAGCAGCGACGTCAACGCCCGGACCAGGTCGTCCTCGTCGCCGTCGCGGAACAACCGCCCGCCGGCGGCGTCGGACGTCAGCACCTCGACGTGCGGCGCGATGTCGCTGGCGACCACGGGCAGCCCGTACGCGGCCGCCTCCAGCAGCGTCAACGGCAGTCCCTCCAGCCGGGACGGTTGAACGAAACCGGCGGCGCCGGCGTACAGCTCGGCGAGCAGGTCGCCGTAGGCGAACCCGGTGAAGACGATCCGGTCGTCCGTCCCGGCCTCACGGCGCAGCCGGTCCACGAAGTCGTCGGTGAACGACGACCCGCCGACGATCGCCAGGCGCATCGTGGTCTCGGTACGGCGGAAGGCCCGGATCAGCAGGTCGGCCGCCTTCTCCGGCACCAGCCGACCGACCAGCAGCAGGTAGCCGCCGGGGGTCAGCCCGAACCGGTCCTGGATCTGACGGCTCCGCACCGGTCGGGCCGGATTCACGCCGTTCGGGATGTAGGTCGTCGGCCGGCCGAACCGGGTGCCGTAGTGGGCGGCGAGCCCCTGGGAGACCGCCACCCGCTGGTGCGGGACGTACCCGCTGAACCAGTGGGCGCTGCCCAGCACCGCCCGCGCGGCGAACCCCCACTTGCCCCGCTGGTTGTCCAGCCCGTGCACGGTCAGCACGACGCGCGCCCGGGACAGGGCACGCGGGAGCGGGGCGACCAGAGCCGGCCCGAGCCCGTGGTAGTGCACGATGTCGGGCCGTGCGGTCATCGCCGCCACGGTCGAGGTCGCCGCGTGCACGATGGCGTCGAGGTGCTTGCTCGCGATGGTGTGGGTCTCGCGCAGCCGTACGCCCCGGTAGCCGTCGGCGGGTGTCTCGCCGTAGCTGCGGCGGCAGTAGACGGTGACCTCGTGCCCGTAGCTGGCGAGCCGACTGGCCATCTCCTCCACGTGCCGTTCGATGCCGCCGTAGGTGGCCGGCATCCCCTTCTGGCCGATCATCGCGATCCGCAGCGGACGCCAGCTCGCACCCGCTGCGGCGCTGTCCCGTCCGGCGGCCCACGCGTCGAGCGCCTGCCGTGCCGCGACACCCTCGCCCCGCTGCCGGGGAATCGCAGGATGTCCGGTTCCCTGGTCCACATTGCCGGTCTGCAGGTCGGGGTAGGCCACGATGACTCCCTGCGTGACTAGGTGCGCGCCCGCGCCCGGGCAGATCAACACCTTGCCATGAACGGACCCGTCCGCCAGCCGATCATCCAGACAAAAAAATCATCGGTGGGATTCGTGACTCGTGACATGCCATCCGGATGACATCTACGTGGACGGCTGTGGAACCAGGTCGACCAGCGGATGAACAGCCCGCGCAGCCGCAACGGCTGGAGTCCCACCGTGCCTCCAGGCCGGCCGGGTGTCAGGGGAGGGACGACGGTCCGGTCGGCTCGGACGCTCTCCTGGTGTGCAGGACCGTCAGCGTCACGGTGATCGCGGCGACGACGCCGACGCCGGCCCAGAGCAGCGGCCGGGTCCGCAGGTCGTCGGGCAGTTGCTGACCGAGGACGAAGACGCCCATCACCACCACGAACCAGCCGAACGCCTTGCGCAGGATATCCGCCGGGATCCGCTCGGTGAGTCGTCCACCGACCAGGCTGCCCGCGACGGCAGCGACGCTGACCGTTGCCGCGAGGCCCCAGTTGATGTCCACACTGGACAGATAGCCGGCCAGGCCGGCGAACGACTTCATGGCGATGACCACCAGCGAGGTGCCGACCGCTATCGGCATCGGCAGGCCACCGAGCAACGCCAGGGCGGGCACCACCAGGAAGCCGCCGCCCGCGCCGACCAGGCCGGTCACCAGGCCGACCACCACACCGTCGAGGATCACCCGTGGTACCGGCAGCTCGTGCGGCGACACAACGCCGACGGCCTCGCGTCGGCCACGGATCATCGCTACCGCAGTGGCCAGCATCATCACCGCGAACCCGGTGAGCAGGATTCCGCCGGGGATGAGCCCGGCCAGGCGACCACCGGCGTAGGCGCCGGTCATGCCGGCGAGACCGAAGATCAGGCCGGTGCGCCAGCGCACCCGGTGGGCGCGGGCGTGCGGGATGACGCCCACCAGGCTGGTGGCCCCGACGACGAGCAACGACGTCGCGATGGCCTCCTTCGCGGGCAGGTCGGCGACGTAGACCAGCAGCGGCACGGCGAGGATCGAGCCGCCCCCGCCCAACAGCCCGAGGCTGACCCCGATCAGCACGGCCAGCCCGACGGTCAGCGCCACTGTGGCGGTCATGCCCGCTCCACGGCGCTCCCGCGCAGCTGGCCCATGACGGTGTCGAGGTCGCGGCTGGCACCCCGGTTGTAGGGCAGCTTGCCGAGCAACATCCCCATGGCGCAGGTGTTGGTGACGGCGGCGACGGTCAAGCCGGCGCCGATGGCCCCGGCCACCCACTTGAGCTGCGGCACGAACACCGAGGCGAGAATGCTGACCAGCACGATCGAGCCGGCCACCAGGCGGACCTGACGTTCGAGGTCCCACCGGGGCACGCCCCGCGTGATCGGCGCGTTGGCCGCCTGCCAGGCCATGATGCCGCCGTCCAGCACCGTCAGGTTGGGCAGGCCGACCCCCGCCAGGGCCTGCTGGGCCTGGCTGGCGCGGGCACCGGAGCGGCAGACCAGAACGACGTCCTCGTCCACCTGGTCGCGCAACTCCTGGCGGTGCTCCTTGAGCAGGTCGAGCGGCACGTTGTAGGAGCCGGGGATGTGCGACGTCTCGAACTCCGCCGGGGTACGCACATCCAGCACGCGGGGCGCACGACCGGATTCGATCAGTTCGCGAAGGCCGGTGGCGTCGAGCGTGGCAGGGCGCGTGGTATCGGGAGTGCTCATTTCTCTTCTTTCTTGGATGAGGTGTCAGCTGTCACGGCAGGGGAAGCCGGCCGGCGGCGGTGGCGTCGGCCGGTGGTGCGTACTGTTCCGGTCAGGCGACGGTGACCAGGTCCAGGCCGACGGCCTCGGCGTGCCCGAACGCGTCGTCGACCACGACCACCTCGCGGCCGGCGTTCGCCAGGAGAGAGGCGGCGACGGTGGCCCGGTAGCCCGAGCCGCAGTGCACCCAGACGGTGCCCGCCGGTACGTCGGCCAGCCGCCGGGGCAGGTCGGGCAGCGGGATGTGCACGGCGCCGTCGATGTGGCCGGCCCGCCACTCGTTGGTCATCCGCACGTCGAGGATCACGTCCGCGCCGGGCAGACCGGCCGGGACGTGGCCCTTCCGCGCCGCCGCGAGGGCCCCGAAGTCCGCCATCCGCAGCCCGCGCAGCTGACCGGGGTCGATCGCCCACCGCGTGGCGTCGCCGGTGGCCTGCGCAGCGGGGCGGTCGATACCGATGCGGACCAGTTCACGTTGGGCGTCGGCGACCTGCTGCGGTGTCTCGGCGAGCAGGGTGATCGGCACCCCCCACTCGATCAGCCAACCGAGCCAGGTGGCCATCGGACCGTCCAGACCGAGACTGACAGTGCCGGCCAGGTGCGAGGCGGCGTACGCCTTGCGGTGGCGCAGGTCCACCACCCACTCCCCTGCGGTCATCCGCTCGCGTAGTTCGGCGGCGTCGGCGCGGGTCACCGGCGTGAGGTCGACCGGGGCCGGGCCGGCGGCGTTGGCCACCCCCATGTGGGCGTAGTACGCCGGGTAGGCGTCGAGGCCGGCGAGGGTCTCGGTGACGAAGTCGTCAGCGGCCAGTCGCAGGACGGGGTTCTTCTCCTTCTCCCGGCCGATGGTCGACTCCGGGGCGTCGGCCTGAGTGGCCGAGCAGAAGCTGCCGAACCCGTGCGTGGGCCACACCTGCGCACCGTCGGGCAGCAGATCCACCAGCCGTTTCGCCGAGGCGTGCTGCTGTTGGGCCAACTGGTGGGCGTGCTGCTGGCCCAACAGGTCGGTACGGCCCGTCGTGCCGAACAGCAGCGACCCGCCGGTGAAGACGCCGGTTGCCTCCCAGCCACCGTCGGTGGTCACGTCCAGGACCTACGACAGGTGGTGGAAGGTGTGACCTGGCGTGCCGATCACCCGCAGGCGCAGGGAGTCGGAGACGGTCACCTGGTCGCCGTCGGCGACCGACGTCCGCGCGAAGCCGACCTCGTCGGCCGCTGCCACCAGGTAGTGCGCGCCGGTGATCCGCGCGAGTTCCAGCCCGCCGGAAACGTAGTCGTTGTGCAGGTGCGTCTCCAGGACGTGGGTGATCCGCACGCCCTTCTCCCCGCCAGGTACATGATCCGGTCGATGTCGCGCTGGGGGTCGACCACGATCGCTACCTGCCCGTCCGAGGCGAGGTAGCTGCGATCGCCGAGGGCGGATGTGGCGACGACGGAAACCTCAACTGACATGTCCTGCGCTCCTTCCAAATACCCCGGGGGGTATGTAGACGACACACTGCTGCCCGGTTCTTCACCCACGCTGTTACCCGCTCACACCATTGCCAGTGGGCGCGGCGGCCCTCGGGCACGACGAGCCCGCCCCGCCGCGCCGCACCTCGACGAGACAGTCCGGACCCGCCCCCGGGAGGGCGGACCCGGGGACGCCTCAGGCGAGAGCCAGGAAGAGCTTCTCGAGCTCCTCCTCGGTCATCTCCGGCTCCTCGCCACGGTCACGCGCGGCCCCACAATGCCGCATCCCCGACGCAATGATCTTGTAACCCGCGCGGTCGATCGCCTTCGACACCGCCGCCAACTGGGTCAGCGCCTCGCGGCAATCCTGACCGTTTTCCATCATCTCGATGACCGCGTTGAGCTGCCCACGCGCCCGCTTGAGCCGGGTCAGCGCATCCGAGGTCATCTCCGGTCGAAGCTTCATCGGCACCTCCTGGAGCAACCATACCCCCGGGGGTACCCATCTTGCCAATGACAGCCGAGAAATCGGCCATATCGGGCCGTCTGGTACCGAAAAAGCCCCGGTCGATCACAGCGGATCGACCGGGGCTGTCGGTGCGACCTGTCAGGCGAGATCGAACCGGTCGAGCTCCATGACCTTGGCCCAGGCGGCCACGAAGTCGGCCACGAACTTGTCACGGGCGTCCTGGCTGGCGTAGACCTCCGCGAGGGCGCGCAGCTGGGAGTTGGACCCGAAGATGAGGTCGACCGCGGTGGCGGTCCACTTCACCTCGTCGGTGGCCAGGTCGCGGATCTCGTACACGTGCTCGTCGGACTTCGACGCGCTCCACCGCGTGCCCGGGGAGAGCAGGTTGGCGAAGAAGTCGTTGGTGAGCACGCCCGGCCGGTCGGTGAGGACACCGTGCTGGCTGCCGCCGACGTTGGCGCCGAGAGAGCGCAGGCCGCCGATGAGGACGGTCATCTCCGGCGCGCTCAGGTTGAGCATGTAGGCGCGGTCGATGAGCAGCACCTCCGGCTGGGTCTTCTCGCCAGCCCGCAGGTAGTTGCGGAAACCGTCGGCGCGCGGCTCCAGGACCCGGAACGACTCGACGTCGGTCTGCTCCTGGCTCGCGTCGGTGCGGCCCGGCCGGAACGGCACGGTCACCTCGACGCCAGCGTCCCGGGCCGCCTTTTCGACGGCTGCCGAACCGGCCAGCACGATCAGGTCGGCCAGCGAGATCCTCGCCCCGCCAGCGGAGTTGAACTCCTGCTGGATGCCCTCAAGGGCGGTCAGGACGGTCGCCAGCTGCTCGGGCTGGTTGACCTCCCAGCTGCGCTGCGGCTCGAGGCGAATGCGCGCCCCGTTGGCACCGCCGCGCTTGTCGGTGTGCCGGAAGCTCGCGGCGGAGGCCCAGGCGGTGGAGACCAGCTGGTCGACAGTGAGACCGGACTCCAGGACCTTCGCCTTGAGGGCGGCGATGTCGGCCGCACCCACCAGCTCGTGGTCGACGGCCGGCACCGGGTCCTGCCACAGCTGCGGCTCGGCCACCCACGGCCCGAGGAAGCGCTCGATCGGGCCCATGTCGCGGTGCAGCAGCTTGTACCACGCCTTGGCGAAGGCCAGCGCGAACTCGTCCGGGTTCTCCAGGAAGCGGCGCGAGATCTTCTCGTACGCCGGGTCGACGCGCAGCGACAGGTCGGTCGTGAGCATCGTCGGCTTGTACTTCTTCGCCGGGTCGAACGGGTCCGGGATGATCGCCTCGGCGTCCTTGGCGACCCACTGCTTCGCGCCGCCGGGGCTGGTGGTGAGCTCCCACTCGTAGCCGAAGAGGATCTCGAAGAAGCGGTTGCTCCACTGCGTCGGCACGTCGGTCCACGTCACTTCGAGCCCACTGGTGATCGTGTCGCTGCCCTTGCCGCTGCCGTGGGTGCTCAGCCAACCCAGACCCTGCGCCTCCAGCGGGGCGCCCTCGGGCTCCGGGCCCACGTGGGTGTCGGCGACGGCCGCACCATGGGTCTTACCGAAGGTGTGACCACCGGCGATGAGGGCGACGGTCTCCTCGTCGTTCATCGCCATCCGGCCAAAGGTCTCGCGGATGAAGTGCGCCGCCGCGGCCGGGTCCGCGTTACCGCGCGGGCCCTCCGGGTTGACGTAGATGAGGCCCATCTCGGTCGAGCCGACGCCGGCCGTCATCTCCTTCTCGGAGGCGTAGCGCTCGTCGCCCAGCCAGGTGTCCTCTGGACCCCAGAAGATCTCCTCGGGCTCCCAGACGTCCTCTCGGCCGAAGCCGAAGCCGAAGGTCTTGAAGCCCATCGACTCCAGGGCGACGTTGCCGGCCAGCACGAGCAGGTCGGCCCAGGAGATCTTCTGGCCGTACTTCTGCTTGACCGGCCAGAGCAGCCGGCGGGCCTTGTCCAGGTTGGCGTTGTCCGGCCAGCTGTTGAGTGGCGCGAACCGCTGACCACCGTCGCCAGCCCCACCCCGGCCGTCCTCGATGCGGTACGTGCCGGCGGCGTGCCAGCTCATCCGGATCATCAGGCCGCCGTAGTGGCCGAAGTCGGCCGGCCACCAGTCCTGCGAGGTGGTGAGCACCTCGACGATGTCGCGCTTGAGGGCCTCGACGTCGAGCTTCGCGAACTCCTTGGCGTAGCTGAAGTCCGCGCCCAGCGGGTTGCCCTTGGGCGAGTGGGCGTGCAGCACCGAGAGGTCGAGCTGGTTGGGCCACCAGTCCCGGTTGGTGCGCGGACGACCGCCGGTCTTCGGGGTCGGCGAGTCGATCGCCGGGTTCTCGCTCTCGCTGCCGTGCGCCGTCACCGAGTCGTGCGCGACCGGGCAGCCGGCAGCTGCCTTCTGGTCCACGCCCTGCGCACTGGTGGGGCCGTTGTCCTGGGTGTCGCTCATGTGCTTCCTTCCGAGCTTGCGGATCTTCCGGGCGTGCGTTCGGTCGCGCAGTCGGGGCAGGTGCCCCAGTAGACGACCTCCGCTTCGTCGACCGCGAAACCGTGGTCGTCCGAGGCGGTGAGACAGGGGGCGTGGCCGACGGCGCAGTCGACGTCGGCGATGGCGCCGCAGGAGCGGCACACGACATGGTGGTGATTGTCCGCGACCCGGGACTCGTAGCGGGCGGTCGCCCCGGTCGGCTGGATGCGCCGCACCAGGCCGGCCTCGGTGAGCACGCGCAACACGTCGTACACCGCCTGGTGGGAGACCGTCGGATGCTCCGCGCGGACCAGCGCGATCACCGCGTCGGTGCCGACGTGCGGGTGGTCGCGCAGCGCCGCGAGCACCGCCAGTCGGGGCCGGGTCACGCGCAACGAGACAGCCCGCAGCTGCGCCTCGAAGTCGGACATCACGGGTACGAACATTAGCTCACTATTTTGGAACGAATCAAGTTTTGCGCCCGCTGAGGTGCCCCAACCATGGACGATTCACCCGAGGCTAACCTGCGGGACGAAAACCAGACAGCCATGTCGAGAAGTGCTGATCAGCTTCGTCCCCACGGTGGACACGACCACGACGGGTCGCAGCCAGCACCGATGACCACGGCCGATGCGGGGTGGTCCGGAAAGTTCCCGGAAGTTTCGGCGTCCCCACTCGGACCGCGATCGGCCATCGAGATCCTGTGGCGATCGTCCGGAACCCCTGATCGACTACTGACCTGGCGGGATGCCGATCGTGGATGTCGGCAGCATGGCCAGCTTGTTTCCGAAAATTGTTGACAAGTAGACGACTTGGTTAATACGGTCGCCATCGACGGCACTCGATAGTCGTCAGCGCCAACCACCACGACCCACTTCTCCGGTCGTCGTGCAGGACGACCGGCCCCACCACCACCGAGCGGTACGACGCCGTGGCTGTTACCTGACCACCGGCAGCCTGCCGAGGCGTACCGCGCCGCTGGCCCCCGCCAGCCGTCACGAGGAGGCACCAGTTTCATGACCGACACCAGCCACACCACGCCGAGAGGGCGCGGCCGCCTGCGGTTGCTCCTCGGCGCCGCGTGCGCCGCCGTCCTGGCCGTCACCGGCACGATCACGGCGACCAACGCGTACGCCGAGGCCGACCGGACGGTCAGCTCGAACCAGACCGGCACGCACAACGGTTACTACTTCTCGTTCTGGAAGGACAGCGGCAACGCCAGCATGACGTTGCGCGAGAACGGCCGCTACTCCAGCAGTTGGGACCGGAGCACCAACAACTGGGTTGGCGGCAAGGGTTGGGCCACCGGTAACCGCCGGACGGTCAGCTACTCGGGCAACTACAACCCGGGCAACAACAACACCTACCTCGCCCTGTACGGATGGACGCGCAACCCGCTCATCGAGTACTACGTGGTGGAGAACTTCGGCAGCTACAACCCGAGCAGCGGCGCCCAGCGGATGGGCACGGTCACCACCGACGGCGGCACCTACGACATCCTGCGCAGCCAGCGGGTCAACGCCCCGTCGATCGACGGCACCCAGACGTTCTACCAGTTCTGGAGCGTCCGCCAGCAGAAGCGTTCGAGTGGCACCATCACCACCGCCAACCACTTCGACGCCTGGGCGCGCGCCGGCTTGAACCTCGGCAGCAACCACAGCTACCAGATCATGGCCACCGAGGGGTACCAGAGCCAGGGCAGCTCCGACATCAACGTCTGGGAGGGCGGCGGCGGCGGCAACCCGACCACCCCGCCCACCACCGGCAACCCGGGGAACCCGGGGACCGGCAACTGCAACGCGACGATCTCCGCCGGCCAGCAGTGGGGCGACCGGTTCAACCTGAACATCGCGGTCAGCGGCACCAACAACTGGATCGTCAGCCTCAACCTTGGCGGCAACCAGTACATCCAGAACAGCTGGAACGCCTCGGTCAGCGGCAGCAGTGGCACCGTCACCGCGAGACCAAATGGCAACGGCAACAACTTCGGCGTGACGATCATGGCCAATGGCAACTGGACCTGGCCAACGATCAGCTGCCGTACCAGTTGACGCTGATCAGTTCCTGACACCACACCTCTGGCGTGGCGGCCTCGGCCGCCACGCCAGACTGGTTTCGCCTTAGACCTGCGGCGCCACGGTCTCGTCCACTGCCGGACCCCCCTCGGACGGCTCCTTCGTCGGGGCCGCCGCCGGCTCCTCCCCGGGCTCGTCCTCGGGCTCCTCCGAGGCTGTTCCGGTCGGCGCCGCCGACGTCGGGGCCTCCGTCGGGCCCCCTGACGGGCTCTCGGACGAGGCGGGCTCGGACGCGTCCTGGGTGGCGTCCGGCGGCGTCGACTGGTCGACCGACCCCGGACCCGTCGAACCGCTGGCCGTCGGGGTCGGGGAGCCTGGCCCACGGACCGGCAGGCCCGCAGAGCCACGGGTGGTCGACTCGCCGCCACCGACGCCCGGGCCAGGCGCGGGCTGCGACGGGCCCGTTGACGACACCGCGGGTGCCCTCGACGGTCGCCCGGTCGGGCCCGGCATCATCCCGGTGGGATCGGCGAACACCAGGACGGCCGCCGCGGCGGCCATCGACCCGAGAACCACCGCGAGCGCCTTCGGCCCGGGACCTCCCGACCGCTTCGCCGCGCCGACCATCGACCGCCGGACCTCGGTACGCTCGACCGTCGCTCCGACCGCCGTCCGCACCAACCCGTCGGTCGGGTCCGCGAGCAGTTGGGCCGCGGCGGCCATGGCTGCCGCCGTCGGAAAGCGACCGGTGGGCTCCTTGGCCATCGCCGTGGCGACCAGCCGCCGGACCGCCTCCGGAACGTCCTCGGGCAGTGGCGGGGGCTCCTCTTCGAGATGCCGCAGCGCCACCGCGACCGCGTTCTCGCCCTGGTGCGGGGGCCTACCGGCAAGGCAGTGGTAGGCGACCGCCCCCAGCGCGTAGATGTCGATCGCCGACGTGGTCTCGCTCCTGGTGACCTGCTCGGGCGCCATGTAGAGGGCGGTGCCCACGACCTGGTTCGTACCGGTCAGGCTCGCCGCCTCCTGCGTCACCGCGACGCCGAAGTCGACGAGAACGACGTGCCCGTCCGGCTCGATGATCAGGTTGCTGGGCTTGACGTCCCGGTGCACGACGCCGGCGTCGTGTGCGGCCTGAAGCGCGCGGGCGGTCTGCGCGGCGATCGACATCGTCTCGGCCACACCCAGCCGGCCCACCTCGGCGATCCGCTCCGACAGCGGCTGCCCCTGGACACACTCCATCACGATGTACGCGAGAACCGACGCGCCGGAGCGGGACACCTCACCGTAGTCGTAGACCTGTGCGATACCCGGGTGACGCAGGGCCGCCATCGCCCGGGCCTCGCGACGGAACCGTTCGCCGAAGCCGGGATCAGTGACCAGCCGAGGTCGCAGCATCTTGATCGCGACGCAGCGGTCCAGGGTTTCGTCGACAGCTCGCCAGACGTCACCCATCCCACCGCTGGCGATGCTGTCGACCAGACGGTATCGGTCTCCGACGACTTCCCCCACACTCGGCATGACACCGTCGGTACCCCGGACCGGCCGATCCGATGCACCGCGCCGCCGTTTCGGGTGGCGGGCGTGCGTCGGGACGACCGTTCGCGCCGACGGTGGGGCCGGTGAGCTGGCCCCGCCGCGTCCGGCGGGGCCAGCTCACCCGAGGGCGGGCCTGATCAGCTGTTCAGCCTGGCCAGCAGGGCGGTGGCCATGCCCTGCTCACCTCGGGCGTTGGGGTGGAAGGGAGCGGCCGAGTTCTGCGGCACCAGGCCCTCGACCCACCGGGTGCCGCTGCTCTTGCACGCGTCACGGCCGATCGACGGGGTGTAGACATCGGCGTAGCTGGCGCCGTTGGCGCTCGCGACGCTGGCCAGCATCGCGTTGAGCGACTTCTCGATGCCGCGCAGGTACGGCACGTCCTGGTAGGCGATCGGAACGACCGGCCAGCAGCCGTAGCCGGTGTCGGGCAGGATCGCCGGGTATCCGAGCACGACCACCCGGGCGCCCGGCGCGGCCTGCCGGACCCCCTGCAACACCGCGGTGACCTTGGGCGTGGCGGCGACGATCCGCGCCTGCAACTGGTCGACACCGCCGGCGGTGTACCGGTTCTTGCACGGGGATCCCAGCGGGCTGCTGACGCTCGCCTCCGCACAGGCACTGATGATGCCGGAGAAGCCGATGTCGTTGCCGCCGATCTGCACCGTCACCAGGGCCGTGTTCGACGTGACTGCGCTCAGCTGCGGTGGCAGCGTGATGCCCAGTTGGCCGCTGCCGCCGTAGAGGATGTCGTCCGTGGTGGCGCCGGAGCAGCTCACGTCGGCGAACGACGACGAGCCGGCCGACGCCGCCACCAGTGACGGGTAGTTGCGGTTGGACCGCAGACAGTTGAGGTCGACCTGGCTGGGGATCAGCGGCCCCGCGGTGTACGAGTCGCCCAGCGCGACGTAGCGGCCGGTGGGCACGGCGGCGCTGGCGGGTGTGGCGACGGTGAGCAGCACGCCGGCGGTGGCGAGGGCGAGTGCGGCCGACCGGGTGGCTGCCCGGAGCAGGGGCAGGAGGGGACGGGTCATGGCGCCTCCCAGGAGGGATCACGGTGGTGGTGGTGCCCGAGATCCTGTCGCCGCCGACGTCACCAGTCAATATCGATGAGCCTCACTAAATGCCTGCCCGAAGTGTGGGATGAATCGGTGGTGGTCAATCAACTGACGCATACCACTGGGCGCCGGTGACCCGGATCCGCCGGGACTGCTTGCGGTTCCACTCCACTCGCATGCCGTGCTTGCGCAGCACCGGAAACGCGATCTCGTCCAGCAGCCGCTCCACGTCGGCCTGGTAGCTGGCCTGCTGCTCGGCCTCCGACAGAGCCGCGTAGGCGACCTCGTCGAAGTCGGGCGGAGGATAGGCGCCGTAGCCGAGATAGACCTCGCCGTCGGCGCTCGCGAGCAGCGACTCGGTGTCCTGCTGGTGGTACCAGAGAAACCCGTGCCAGTGCCGGGAGTCGTCCCGCTCGTCATGGATCTCGGCGCTCGCACAGGTGCCACAGCAGCTGAAGTTTTCCCGGGCCACCACCCCCAGATCGTTGAGCTCAGCGAACGCACGGGTGAGGTTGCTACGCACCGCACCCCACTCGCGCTGCTGCTCCCGCCGAACCGCTAACGCCGTCTCGTACGCCGCCCTGAGCTCATCGTCCGTGGCCCCGCACCGCTCCTCGTCGTCGTCGTCGTCGAAGAAGTCGACGAACTCGTCCGCGTCGCTCTCACCACGCACTATCCAGGCCCAGAGCTCGTCGTCGATGGCGGTGCGGCCCGGCTCCGGGATCCGATCGGTGAGGAACCTCGCGCCCTCAGGGCGATCGTTGTACGTCCATTCAGTCACGACGAGATCGTCACACGGGCGTACGACGGCTCCGAGAACGCGCTCCTAGTTTCCGGCTGGCACCTGGTCCTTGACCTCGTCGTAGCCGACCGGCGTCGGTGCCGTGCCGGGCGCGTAGATCACGCGAAGGACGCCCGTCGGGAACGCCTCCGACGCCACCAGCCGCAGGTGGTACGCCGCATCGCCCTCGTCGAACAGCTTGCGACCCTTCCGTGCGGCCACCGGATGCACCAGCAGGCGCAGCTCGTCGACCAGGCCCGCCGCGAGCAACTGCTGCACCACGGAGATCGACCCGGGGATGAGGACTCCCCGGACGCCAGCATCGGCCTTGAGCGCGGCGACGGCGTCGAGAAGGCCCCCGTTGATCAGCTCCGAGTTGCGCCAGGAGAACTCCAGCGGCTGGCGCGAGACGACGATCTTGCGCATGTCCCCGAGTTGCTTGGCGAACGGTGCGTCCTCGCCACCGGCGGCCTCCCGGTCGGGCCAGGCGCCGGCGAAGCTGTCGTACGTCTCGCGGCCGATGAGCAGCACGTCGCCGGCGTCGTAGTCCTCGGTGACGGCGCGGCCCATGTTCTCGTCGAAGTACGGAAAGTGCCAGGCCGGGTCGATCTCGGCCACACCGTCAGCCGAGACGAACAGTGTGGAGATCACCTTTGCCATCGCGAAGGTCCCTTCGAGTCGGGTCGTGTCGGTAGTCGACCGACGCATCGTCCCAAACTCGTCCGCCACCGGCGGCCCCGATGACGCGTGTCGTATCTGGTCTTTGTCAGCCCGACGTACCGGGAGCGATCCGGTGCCACGTTTCGAGCAGCTTCGGCTGCCCCAGCCCATTCGTCCTCTCGACGACCTCATCGTCGCTTCGGACGTATCCGGCGGACTCGGCGACCCGCTGCGAGGGCAGATTGCCCTGCACGATGCTCAGCCGCAGTCGGGTGAGGCCGAGTTCTTCATGGCAGAAGCTCGTCATCAACCGGAGTGCACGCGATGCCATACCTCGGCCGCGGTGCGCCGGGCCGATGGCGTATCCCAGCACGCCGATCGCGACGTGCAGAGCGACGAGGCCAAGCGGCTCCCCGCCGTCACGGGTCACGGCCAGGTCGACAATGCCCTGGGCACGGCGCCGCCGGATTCTGACCAGAAAGGCGTCCGCGTCGAAGGGAGAAGGAATATCGGTGTTGGCGGCGATGTCTGGCGCGTCGAAGAGGCCCGGCAGGTGCGGCAGATCGGCGTCGAGCCAGTCGCGCAGCACAATCCCCTCCCCGGTCAGGACGAGAGGAGGGGTGGTGGGATCGGCTGCCGCCGACATTGTTGACTCACAGCTCACACGCCATTTTTACACGTATGTCGCGTCCGGCCGGAGCGCGGTGGGCGGGCTCGGCGTGCTGCCGAGCCCGCCCGTTTCCGCTGGTGGGCGGTGTCAGCGCTGCAGTGTCAGCAGACCCGGCCGGTACGGCAGCAGACCGTAGTCGACACCGTTGGAGCTGGGGGAACGGCCCTGGTAGAGCAGTTGCAGGTTGCAGGCGTTGACCGTCATCGTCTGGTCCGCGCTGGTCCGCAGCAACTCACCGTGGCTGATGTCGTTGGTCCAGGTCGCACCACTGTTCGCCTTACCCGCGAACGGGTTGCTCTCACTGGTGGCCTGCGGCGTCCACGACCCACCCAAGCTGGTCGCCGTGAACGACCGGAAGTACCGACCCTGCGACCCGATCGCCTCCACGATCATCAGGTACTTGTTCAGACCCTGCAGCTTGTAGACCTGCACCGCCTCGAACAGGTTGTTCGTCGTGTCACTCATGATCGTCGTGTAGTTCGACCCGAAGCTGCCCGGGAAGTTCCCGATCGGCATGCTCGCCCGGTAAATCTTGCCGTTGTCACCGGCGAAGAACAGATACATGTTCTGACTGTCACCGATGACCGCCTGATCGATCGGACCCGTACCCGACCCGGTGATGCTCCCACTGAACAACGTCTGCGGCGACGACCACCCGTTCGGGTTCGTCGGATCGCTGGAGGTCCGGTACGAGAACGCCGGCCCACCCCACTGATACGCCAACACCCAGATGTTGCGCGGCGCGAAGTAGAACAACGACGGCGCCACCGTCCCCGAGTTCATCGCGTTCTGACTCGCCGAACCCATCTGCGAATAATTCGAGAACAACCCAAAATTCATCGAACCCCACCTGGTCCCGAAGTCGTGGGTGGTGGCGTAGACGAGCTGCTGACCGTTGTACGGAGCAACCGTGAAGTCCTTCAACGACACCCAACCCGACCGCGGCTGCGCCAACGCACCCGTCGACGACCACCGGTACGTCGACGGGAGGTCGCACGTCTGGGTCGGTGGCGGAGTCGTCGGCGGCGGGTCGGTCGGCGGGGTCGTGGGGGGCGGAGTCGTCGGCGTCGTGCCGCCGGTGCAGGTGACGCCGTTCAGGGCGAAGCTCGTCGGTGCGGGATTGCTGCCCGTCCAGGACCCGTTGAACCCGAACGACACCGTGCCGTTGGTCGGAACCGACCCGTTGTAACTCACGTTCCTCGCCGTCACCGCCGACCCGCTCTGCGTCAGCGACGTGTTCCAGGCCTGCGTCACCGTCTGACCGGCACCGTACGACCAGGTCAACGTCCAACTGCTCAACGGATCGCCCAGGTTCGTGATCGCCACGTTGGCGCTGAAGCCGCCCTGCCACTGCGACGGTACGGCGTAGTCCACCGAACAACCCTCGGCCGCGGCGCCCGCCGGCAGGGCTGCGACGATTGTCGACGACACCAGTAACCCAACGCCGGCCACAACCAGACCGAAATTGGTGGCTCTGGATCTGGTCATAGAGCACCCTCCTCGCGGGATGGCGGCCCATACAGTGGTGGTGGTCGCTGCTCGGCGACGAATGTGAGCGTTAACAGGCCGCGACAGGCATGTTACGGGAGCGCTCCCATACCATCAACCCACATCTATCCCTTGGTTCGCTGTGCTGGTCACCTCTCCCGGCACGCCCGGGAGCGGCGCTCCTCACGCGACGGTGACGGTGAGCACCCCGAACTGGTTGCTCCGCTGCACGTAGTGCGGCAGATAGAGCTTCCACGTCACCGTCAGCTCGCGCCCGGCCCGCATCGAGGCCGGCACCTCCGCGACCATCTCGAACACGGCCCTGCCGTCGGCTGGGATCTGCGTGAGCGCGCGGCAGTTCAACCGGTACAGCTGGGCCGAATTCACCGCGTCGTTGGTCGCGTCGCCGAGCGAGAACCGTTCCATCAGATAGCCCGGACAGGGATCCAGCGCGAGGGGGCGGTCGGTGGGGTTGCCGAGCGTCACCCGGAAGGTGAGCCGCGACCCGGCGACGGCGGTCGCCGGCCCCTGCACAGCGACGGTCAGCTGGTCGAGCGGCGAGGACGGGGGCACCGACACCACAGGCGGTTCGGTGAAGCCGCTCGCCGACAGCGACGCCCGCGCGCGCGGGTTGACCCCCTCCCCCCGAGGGCAGACCGGCAGGTCATCGGCGGTGACCGGTGCGCGTAACGTGCCACCGCCGTGCGGTATCTCGATCGCCAGCTCCAACGGCGGAATGACGGGCTGGCAGAACGGCCCGGACCAGTCCAGGCGCAGGCTGGCGTGGCCACCGGCCGGCACGGCGACCACCCGGGCGCGGCCCTCCTCGTTGATGCCGTGGGTGTAGAGCATCGGAATCTCGCGTCCGCCCGCGAGCATGGTCGTGGGCACCTCGCCCTGCAGGGTGCACTCCACCGTTGACGAGTTCCGCACGTCCACCTCGCCGATGAGCTTGCCGAGGGCGGCGTCCCAGCCGCGCGGCTTCTCCCCGGCAGTGCCCGGCCGCGTCCAGCTGGTGAGCTGCCCGGACAGCTGCTCGGCCCGGCACGGCTTGCTGCCGACCGCCGGCCGCCTCGGCTCGGCGGGGCGGCCGTTGAGGTCCTCGCCGGTGATCGTGAGGTCGGCCCAGGGGACGCTGCCGTCGGCGAGCAGTTCGGTGGGCACCGGTGCCGCGACCGTCGCGTCCGGGTGACCCGGCTGGGCGTTCGGTTCGGCGCACGCTGCCGTCACGGCGAGGACGATCAGCAGCGGCACCAGTAGTCGACGCATGCCGTCACCCTCGCACGAACGGGCGCACGGGAGGTGAGTAGCGGTGCTCAGTGGCGATCAGTCGCCGGTGGGCCGGGCCGCCTCGACGATCGACACGGGAGTGCCGAGCTCGACGGTGCGGGAGACGGTGCACAACCGATCGTGCGACTGCTGCAACGACCGGGGCAGCGCCGCACGAGCCTGGTCACCGTCCGCGCCCTCGGGGAACGTCACGGTGAACTCCACCCGCAGGTTCTGCATCCGGTTCCCGCCGGCCTCGTCCCGGATCTTGTCACCGGTGACGGCGACGGCGAACCCGGTCGGCTCGGCGCGCCGACTGGTGATGTGATCCACGTCCACCGCGGTGCAGCCGCCGATGGCTGCCAGCAGCAGCTCCACCGGGGTGAAGCTGCCGTCGTCGCCCGTGCCCAGCGACACCGACCCGCCCCGGACATTCCGCACGACGTAGTTACCCAGGCTGGTGCGCTCGATCTCCACCGAACGGAAGGTGTCCTCAGTCATGCCAGAAAACTACCGGTATCCGTGATCAGGAGTACATGAGATGCAGCGTCATCCCGGCATCCGCGTGCGCCAGGTTGTGACAGTGGTTGGCCCACATCCCCGGGTTGTCGGCGCGGAACGCCACCTTCCACACCTCGCCCGGACGGACGTCGAACGAGTCCAGCCACAGCGGGCTTCCGGTCGCCGGCTCACCATCGCGGGCCAGCACCAGCACGTGGTGGCCGTGCAGGTGCCACGGATGCACGACCTGCGACCGGTTGACGATCGTGAACCGCACGACGTCACCCCGGCGGACGACCTGCGGTGGGATGTCCGGGTCGGCCGCGCCGTTGACGGTGTGGGCGTACCGCGGAAGCAACCTGCGCAGGTCCAGGCCCCGATCGAGGACGAGGGTGAACGTCGTGTCGAACCGGGACCACGGCACCGGGGCGGTCGCGCCGTAACCGAGTGGGTCCAGCACCGGCCAGCCGCCGGTCGCCGTCGACACCGGGCCCGTCGAGTAGACCGACCGTCCATCGACGAACAGCGCGACCGGGGTCGCCGGCGCCTCGAAGACCAGGTCGTAGCGGCCCCCGGCCGGGATGAGCACGGCGGTGTCCACCAGCGGCGTCGGACCCCGCAGGTCGACGCCGTCGATCGCGGCCACCCGGAACGCGGTCCCGGCCAGGGCGTACCGGTGTGTCGTGCTGTCGGTGTTGATCAGCCGCAACCGCACCGGCGTGCCGGCCTCGATCTGCTCCACCCTCGGCGCGGGCAACGGACGGCCGGCCAGGGTGTGCACCGGCACGGTGACGTCGACGCCGCTCACCGGCCCCGGCCGCACCACCAGCACACCGTAGAGGCCCATCCGCACGCCGACGTCGGAGGCCGAGTGCGTGTGGTACCAGTACGTCCCGGCCTGATCGGCGCGGAACCGGTAGACGAACTCCTGCCCGGGCCGCACCGCCGCCTGCGTCACCCCGGGCACTCCGTCCTGATCGTTGGGCACGTCGTACCCGTGCCAGTGCAGGGTGACCCCGCGCCCGATGTCCCGGTTGCGCAGCGTCACCTCCAGGATGTCGCCGACAGTGGCGGTCAACTCCGGTCCGGGCACCTGGGCGTTGAACGCCCACGCCGCGACGTTCCGGCCGTCGGCGTTCACCGTGGCGGTCCCGGCGGTGAGGGTGTACCGCCGATCGGGCTCGTCGGCGATCCCCACTGCCGGATAACCATGATCATGCGGTACGGCGGGCGCGGCGCCCGGGCCGACGGTCAGCCCGGTTCCGGTCACCAGCGCCGCGACCGTCACCACGACGGCCCCCCGGGACACCAGCCGCGACGGGTGCGCGCCGAGAGCCCGCCCCGAGACCACCGTCGCCGCAACGACCCCGGAGATCGCGAGCAGCCCCGCCCCCGCCGACGCCGGATAGCCGTGCAGAACCGTCACGAGCAGGGCGCTGCTCGTGGCGTACCCGGCGAACAGCAGCGCGACCGCGGCGGCCCGGATGTCCCCCCGGGCCCGCAGCAACTGCGGACCGGCGACACCCACCGCCGCGAGCGACAGGGGGGCGGCGATGAGGACCTTCTCGGCGGCGAACCACCAGCCGGCGCGGGCGAGGGCGGTGATCGTGACCGCTCGGGCCAGCGTGGCGAGCAGAGCGACCGCCGCCAGGCCCAACGCGAGCGGGCGGCGTCGGGCCGCCGACGCGGCGCCGCCGCCCAGCCAGGCGGCGGCCGCGAGGACCGCGATCACGAGGTCGGCCGCGAGCAGCGAACCGGTGGTCATGCCGGCTCTCGTTCCTGGGGAACCAGCTGGGCTTCTCCGGCCGGTACCGCGAGGCTCAGCTGTCGCGCTGCCCGGTGCACACCGACCACGACGTGCACCGCGATGATTCCGTTGAGCGCGTGCAGACCACCGATGATCAGGCCGAGCGGGGTGCTGACACCCGACGCGTCCGTGAGCGCCTCGGCGAGCATGGCGATGAGCGGCTGGAGAACGACCAGGCCGATCGGCAGGACCGCCAGCCCGATGACCCGGCCAGGTGCCTTCGCCAGCGCGGCGAGCAGGGCGGTGAGCACTGTGAGCACCGGGATGACCGCCATGCCGTTGATGCTGTGCAGGGCGTACGCGTCGTCGCCGATAGGTCTCGTGAACCCGCCCACGGCGGCGAAGATGAACTGCACGGCGAACGCGACGAGCAACACCAGGGTGCTGACGAAGAATGCCTTACGCACGGGATTACCTCCTAGAGGTGCGCCGAGGCGAGGGCCCGGGCGACGTGATCGGTGGCCGTGACCGCCCCGTACGCGACCAACCGCACGAGGTCGGCGTCGGCCGGGTGGGAGAGCCGCCAGAGGGCCACGTCACCGGGGCTGATCGCGCTGGGCGCGAACGCCGCCAGCAACGCGATCCGGGTGCCGATGCGGTCCGTACCCGGGACGTCCCGCACCAGGTCGATGGCCCAGTCCGCGGGCCGGACCGGGAAGCGGCCGTCCTCCCAGCGCACGGTGGCCGTGACGGTCTGGCGGGCCACGTCGCCCAGCAGTTCCCCGCCCCGGGCGGCGGCGTTGCGTAACGACGCGTAGGCGACGCCCACCGGGCTGTCCCCCGCCCACGCCGGTGCCACGGTGGCGTCGGCATCGGTGTCGAGGAGCGGGAGGCTTCGGCCGGGCTCCTTCGGCTCCCGGGCCGCCTTGGCGTAGAGCCGACCCCCGACCGAGCGGACCACTGCGGAGCGTTGCAGGCCGCCAGGGAGCAGATCGGGGTGGAGCAACGCCGACACGACGCGGTTGATGAAGTGGAAGGCGAGCAGGGTGCCGGTGATCTCCGCGCCGTACGGGCTGGTCCAGTCGGCGGCTCGGGGGTTGCGGCTCGCCTGCGCCCAGCGGACCAGCTCGGCGTGCCTCGGCTCGGACGGCGTGTCGCCCCGGGCGACGGCCTCGGCCAACCCCGGTTCGCCCAGCGCGTGCAGCAGCAGCACGTGGGCGTCGATACAGAACTGACAACGGTTGGCCTGGGACACCGCCGCCGCGACGAGTTCGCGGTCGACCCGGGGCGCGTCGCCGGCCAGCAACGCCTCCCGCATCAGCGCCCAGGTCGCGGCCAGCACCTCCGGCACGGCCGAGAGCGCCTGGAAGGTCGGCAACGGCCCGAGAAAGTCCTCGCGCAACTGTTGGTAGACCGCCGCGGTGGGGCCGGTGGCCGCCCGCGTCGGCGTGGGGTTGAAAAAGCGGTATGTCATGGGATCGATGCTCGCGGCGGCGGCCCGGGATAGCGTCGTTCCGTCGCAGACACTTGCCCCGCCGCGCCTACCGCGTCCGTGGTACGCCCCGACTACCACGTGCGCGGGATGCTCCACCGCCGACGGCCGTTCTACAGTGCGACCATGCGCCGTGACCTCCCGTACGCCCTCGGCGGTCTCGCCCTCGGCGTCCTCCTGCTCGGCAACGCAGTGCTCACCCCGGACGCCGCCACGGTCGAGGTGCTCGACGTCGCCCTGGTGCTGGCCATGGTGGTCGCCCTGGCGGCGTGCCAGCGCTACCCGGTGGTGGCGCTGGGCGTGGTCACCGTCGCCATGCTGGCCGTGCACCTGCGGGTGCACCCCGGGGCGTCCGCCGCGTTCCCCGTGCTCGGCGCGGTCTACCTCGCCGCCTGGCGGGGGCACCGGTCGGCCGCCGCGGTGGCCAGCCTCGCCTTCCTCGGTGGCTTCCTGGCCCACGACATCTCCATCGCGCCGGCCGGCCGACCAGGCCAGGTGGTGGCCGAGCGGACGGCCCTGCTGCTCGGCTGGTTCGTGGCGGCGAACGTCGCCGGGCTCGTCGCCCGACAGCGCCGGGCTTACCTGGAACAGGTCGAGCAGCGGGCGATCGAGGCCGAACGCACCCGCGAGGAGATGGCGTTGCGGCGCGCCGGCGAGGAGCGCCTGCGCATCGCCCGGGACCTGCACGACTCCCTGACCCACAGCATCTCGGTGATCAAGGTGCAGGCCGGCATCGCCGTGCACCTGGCCCGCAAACACGGTGAGGAACCGTCGGCCACGCTGCTGGCGATCCAGGAGGCCAGCGGCGCCGCGATGCGGGAGCTCCGCACGACCCTCGACGTCCTGCGCGCACCCACCGACGGCGACCGGGTCGGGCTGGCCCGGGTGGACGAACTGGTGCAGCGGACCCGGGCGGTCGGCGTACCGGTGCAGGTGACCGTCACCGGTCAACGCGGGGACCTGCCCGAGGAGGTCGACCAGGCCGGGTACCGGGTCATCCAGGAGGCGCTCACCAACGTCGCCCGCCACGCCGGCCCCGCCACCGCGCACGTCCAGGTGGCGTACGCGCCGACGGAGCTGACCGTCGCGGTCACCGACGACGGTCAGGCGTCACCGACTGAGCCCCTGACCCCGGGCGTGGGCCTACGCGGCATGCGGGAGCGGGTCAGCGCACTGGGCGGCACGCTGCGGACCGCCGCGCAGGACGACCACGGGTTCACGGTACGGGCCACCTTCCCGCTACGGCCCGCGCTGACCGCCCGCAGCGCGGAGGAGCCGGGATGATCCGGGTGCTGATCGCCGACGACCAGGCACTGATGCGGGTCGGCTTCCGGGCACTGCTCGACGCCGAGGACGACCTGGAGGTCGTCGGTGAGGCGACCGACGGCCGCTCTGCCGTCCACCTGTCGCGGTGTCTGCGCCCCGACGTCGTCCTGATGGATGTGCAGATGCCGGGGCTCGACGGCATCGAGGCCACCCGACGCATCGCCGCGGACCCCGACCTTGCCGCGATCCGCGTGCTCATCCTCACCAACTACGGGCACGACTCCTACGTCTTCGCCGCCCTCCGCGCGGGTGCCAGTGGCTTCCTCCTCAAGGACGCCGACCCGGCCGACCTGCTGCACGCCGTCACCGTCGTGGCGCGCGGTGACGCGCTGCTCGCGCCGACCGTCACCCGCACGCTGATCAGTGAGTTCGTGGCCGGCCCACCGCCGGCGGCGCCGACGGCCGGACGCGACGTGCTGACCGCCCGGGAGCAGGAGATCGTCGAGCTGGTCGCCCGAGGGCTGACCAACGACGAGATCGCCGCGCGGATGGTGATCAGTCCGCTGACCGCCAAGACACACGTCAACCGGGCGATGACGAAGCTGCACTGCCGCGACCGGGCCCAGCTGGTCGTGTGGGCGTACGAGTCGGGGCTGATCACGCCGCGCCGTCGGTGACCGTCGACGCCGACCGCGAAGTCGATCAACCCCCTTGAGAACACAAGGGAGGGCGACGCACTAGCATTGCCGCCGTCCGCGACGGCTCTGCTGAATCGAGGCGACATGCGTTGGCTCCGTCGGTTGCTGGGCGGTAAGCGGGTCCAGCTCGACCCGGGACGCCAGCAGGCGCTGCTGCACGACGTCCAGTCGCGGTACGGCGCCCACGCGCGGATCCGGTTCACCGAACAGGTCGAAGCGCTCGCCGGATCGCTCGACAGCGACGACGGCCTGGTGGTGGCGACCCGAATCGTGAGTCAGGTCGCCGACGAGGCCCACGTGGACCTTCAGGCCCAGGCCCAGGAAATCCACCGCCGAACCGGCCGACGACTGCTGGTGCACCGCCGCAACTACCGGCCGCTGTGGAAGGAGGCCGGCCAGTTCCTCCGCTGGCCGCTCTTCGCGCTGCCGTGCGGCTTCCACCCGTACGCGCAGGTGGCCGCCGCCGTCACAGTGGTCGGCAGCCGGGCACCCCGGCTCGACCGGGTGACCGACCCGAACCCGCTGGTGACCCGCGTGTTCGAGGTGCTCGACCTCACCACCGCCGGCTGGGAGTACGGCCGGGTGCGGGTGGACACCGACGCCGCCACGCTGGCCGATCGACTGATCGTCAGTGCGGGGCAGGTCCTCGCAGCGATGGACGACCCGCCACGCCTGCCGCCCGCGATGCGGGAGCTGATGCGGCGCAACAACACCGTCACCGTGCACGACCCGGCCGGCCCACGGGCGGTCGGTGGGATCAACCTGGGCGCGCGGATGCGGGAGGAGTTCCTGGTCTGAGCGCCCCTCGGGCGCTACTGATCGGGGCGCCGACGGGCGAGGTGCACGACGATGTCGGCGCAGAGCTCGACCGTCTCGGGCAGGATCTGCTCGATCTGGCGGAAGAGCTGCTCCTGCGCCGGGGTCGGCAGTTCGAGGTACGCCAAGACCGTCGACAGGTACCCGACGTAGTCGCGCGCACTCATCGTCAGCCGACGCTCGATGACGGTCTGCTGCACATGGGTGAACGATTCGGACCGTTGGAGTTCCGTGCCGGGCCACTGCATGGCCTGCCCCGGAGGCGTGCCGTCGGGAGAGGGAATCTCGTCGCTCTCCAGGAAGGGTGCCCGGGCGGCGCGGACAGCGTCCGCCACCGCCAGGTCGGCCAGCTGGGGAGGTCCGCCGAACGAGGCGAACACACCGCCTGGTTCCAGCAGCCCGGCCACCCGTGACCACCGACCCTCCGGTGCGGTCCAATGCAGGGCCGCCGCCGCGTAAACCAGGTGGTACCTCGCGCCCGGCCGCAGGTCCTCGAACGCGGCCCGCACGGTCTCGACGCCTGCTGGCACGTGCTTGCGCAGCTCGGCGAGCATGGCCGCGTCCGGCTCCGTCGCCGTGACCGCGACACCCGCTCCGGCGAACAGCCGGGTCGCCTTGCCGGTTCCGGCGCCGATCTCCAGGGCCGTTCGAATGGGCCGACCCGCGTAGGTCAGCACCAGGTCGACAAGCTCGGCGGGATACCCCGGTTGGTCGTCGACGGCGGTCACCTGCGGGCCGGCACCGATCGCGAAGAGCATCTCGGTGGCGGAGGGCGACAGATAACGTACACCGGGTGGCGGCTCGGGACGCAGATCGTCGCGGGTTTGGATGGCCTGAGTCAGCCAGGAAGGCGATGGGCAAGAAAACGAACCTTGACTGTTCCGCGGCTTGCCTCTCGCCAGTTCCTCGTTATCCCACTCAGACACGGGCTTGTAGCCGATCTCTTCAAGCATCGCTAGGTCCCGTTCAGGGTTAGTTCCATGCCGTAGCCGGTCCCTGATCCGCCGAGGCTTCCGGGACAGTTCCCGATTCGCCACACCACACCTCCCATCCCGCGTGATCTGCGAGGGAGGGCCGGGCGAGTGGCCCGACCCTTCCCGATCTTTGGTCAGTTCTTCGGCTCCCGCACCTGGCTGAGGTAGTCGCCCAGCGTGCGGCCGGAGTTCGGCATGGCAGCGAACCGCCCTCTCAGGTTCGCTGCTGCCTCGACCTGAACTCGTCCAGCGGCATGGCGAAGAGGTCGGCCAGGCGGTCGCCGTCCTCGGTCAGTGACCGGTGCAAGTCGGACAGACGTCCGTGCTCCGCGACGAAGTCCCGCATCTTGCCCTCGGCTTCCTGGGGCGTGAGGCGTCCCTCCTCCAAGTCCGCCTTGAGCTGCAGAAGCTCCCTCAGCCCTGCCTTCTTCGCCCGGTCGACGAGCTCGTCGTGCGACTCGTCCCGTGCCTTAATCCCGGCCCGGTACTTCTTCTTCCGATGGACCCGCCACTCCTTCCGCGCAGCGGCATAGGCCCGTTCCAAGTCCTCCCGGTCAACGGCCTTGAGTTCCGCCTGGTCAATCTCCGCCCGCATGTCAGCGAGCCGCGTGACGTAGAGGTTCATCAGTAGCTCCCGTGTGGTGAAGGCGCCTGCTGGTCGGTGTCGACCTGCGCCAGGTGGTCGGTGGTGTCGGTCTGGTACAGCGCCCGGAGGGACTCCGAGGCGGTCGGCTCGTGGGGGTACGGCTGCGTCAGTCCGGCCACACCGCCGAACTCGCTTTCGCCCGTGCGATCGACGAGGGAGTTCAGGTGGTCGCTCACCGACCGGTAGGGGTTCAAGGCTTCACCTTGCTGCCCACTGCGGGCCAGCGGTTGAGGTCGGCGGCCGAATCTCCCGCCGTCCGGTATGCCTGCCACGCCTTCGCCTGCAAGATGGCATCCTCCACTTCGCTGATCGTGCGATGGAACAGTCCCAAGGCGCTCACGCGGCCCTCTCCGTCAGCCCTTTCGTGCGGCATTCGTCATCCCATCGCTAGTCGTAGGCATTTCCCATTCCTTGTCCACCAGCAAGCGAACGGTCCCCGCCAAGGAATCGTCACGCTTCGCGGCAAGGCTTTTCAGTCGGAACCGCTGAGCATCGGACATAGAGACATCCAGCGACACCGGGAACTCCGGCAGTTTTCCCCGAGCTCCCATAGCGCTCCCTCCGGTCCGCAAAAACGTTCCGGGGAACATTTTCCGGCGGAACCCGGAGTTTGTCAGGTTGGGTTCCGACGATTTCTAGTAGCGCTCTGAAGAATCGGGCTATACAGTGCTTAATTGTGACGGCGAGCAATGAAGACCAGGAACTAATCAACAAGCTCATGGAGTTGTTGAAGCGGACCGACGAGTGGATGGAGCAGGAAGCCCCGGCGGTACAGCCCGGCAGCGCCCTAGCCAGGGACAACGCCCTGACGCACCCCCATCAGGTAAGCCATGCAGCAATCCAGTCGATCGGCAACGCCGTCGATCACCTGCACTCGATGAGGTCGGCGCTCTGGGATCACGAGAACAACCAACTGACTCTCCACACCTACTCACCGTTCACGCTGACGCGCGGCGCACTTGAGAACGCCTCTGCCGCGATCTGGATGCTCCTGCCTAGCAACCGGAAGGAGCGCGTCCGGCGTCGACTGTGGTACGAGCTCGCCAACACTAAAAACGCCGAATCGCTGCGTACGGAGACCCACCTACCGGACGACGGGGGCCTCCAGCGCAGAAAGGACCGCGTGCTTGGCCTGGCCGATGCGGCAGGGATCGACCGGGCGACGTTGCGAGGCAAGCCCAGCTACAAGGACTTTTTGGAAGAGTCGGGGCACTTCGTGGACTTAATCGACGGCGAGAGCAACCCTGTCTACATCATGTGGAAAATGTGCAGCGCCGTCGCTCACGGCGACACTTGGATCATTCCCTTATTCGACTTGCAGATGATCCGACCGCTTGAGCCCGGCGTCAGCACATACCGGGTGACCGCGCCCACACCGCTGCTCTACTCGGGCGTTCAAGCCGCGATGGTGCTCGTCATCAAGGCCCGAGAACTGTTCTCGCAACGAGCGGCGTCACATCTTTGACAGCAGGCGGCTGTTTTATGTAGAAGGCGTCAGTAACGGGTTGCCGCACCATGTCCAGCATGGACATACTGCCCGAGTGACTGGAGAGAAGCGCATACCTATGGTCAGCGTCGGGTTCGCCACGGACGATGCCCGGAAGGCCGCCATCGACAAGTACTACTTGGAGGAGTTGGACCGGCAAGCCGAGTTGGCAACCAGCAGCATCTACTTCGCAGTCATGCGAGGGCGCGAGACGAAGCACCCTCAAGATCCCAAGGTGTGGGGTGCGCTTCAGAACACTCTCTTCGCCGCCATCTGCATCGCTCGACTCTTGAAGCCGGGTCCGGTCAGGGAGTATCCGGGCATGACCAAACAGCAGAGCCAACAGTTCGCCGACGAGCGCGGCGAGAGACTACGGAACCTGCTGGAGATAGAGGACGACTCAGCCATCCTCGACGTCAAGCTGGTGCGTGACGCCTACGAGCATTACGACGAGTACTTCGATAGGCATCTCGCCAGCGGAGCGGAGTGTTTCTCCGACTGGTACATCACGGACCGCTACATCTTCAAGACGCCGGCCACACAGAACCCGCAATCGAAAGCTGTAGGTATCCGCGTCTTCTACCCGGCGGGCGGCCTCTTGTTCTTCGAAGACAAGAAGTTGCACCTATTCGAGCTTGATGTAGAACTGATCGAACTTCGTCAGAAAATCGCCGAGAAGGGGGAAGAGCTGGACGAGCGAATCAAGGGCAGAGCACTTGGCGGGGGACATGAAGTGGAAGAGGTGCTGAACGACTTCATGCGAGATCAGCGGTTCATGGACTGGAAGCACCACCGAACGGAAGCCCTGGAAGCCCTCGCCAAGCGGCAAAAGTAGGTCTCCCGCTACACCCGATGCACGTTGGCTGCACAAGCCAGAGGTCACGGACAGTGACATCCCGCGATTCCTACAGGCCAGGCTGCGGCTCGACCGCCTCAACGGAAGACCTCGGTGATCGCAGGCAGTTCGGGTCATCATCACGGTGCGCGCCCGACTGCGGAAGAGCCCGGGACGCGAGGATTATTCGCGCCCCGGGCTTCTCGTCACGCGAAGCCTGAAGCCCTGCCGCGACGGCAGTCAGGGTTGGTGCAGGCGTCGTTCGGTAGGTAGAAGGCGCCCACCATCCGACTGTCGACGGACCAACTCCGTGTCTCCTCCTGCTCGCCGCACTCGGGGCATTCCCGGGGTCGGTGATACGGCTTCTCGTCTGCTCGGTACATCCTCGGCTGACTCATGGTTTCATCGTGCCGTGGCGCAGCCTGGTGCGTTACACGCGACCACACCGAGGGCGTCAGCACGCCGCCAGCTGTGCGTCGCGCCTCCAATGCCCCGGGCATCCGGCACCCGCAGTCCGCTCGCACGACGCTGCAACGCCGATTCGCCATGCCAGCCACAGTAAGGTCGCCCGTGATACCCCGACGGAAACCGGTCCGCGTCTCTACGGCGACCTCAGGTGCCTCTATGCGCGGTCGTCGCGCCCATGGCGGGGGTCGAGTACGATAAGTGGCGGTGCCGCCGTGGCGCCTCGCAAAGCTCTCCGGGCTGCTCTTTCAGGACGGAGACACCGGCGACAAACCGAAACTTAGCCACCAAGCTGAAGGTAAGGCCGGAACTGCTCCGTTAAGGGACCGTTCCGAGGATGAGATCCCGCTTCGCCGGTAGCGCGGACTCAGCGAACACCAGTCACGTCGATTGCGACTGGTCGAGCTGAGCCGTGCCCTGCACCGACCTCACTCGACCGGAGTGAGGAGATATGGGGTCGTGGGGCTCGCAAATCTTGAGCCGTTCGTCGGCGCTGGCCCGTGGGTCATAGCTGCCGCCATCGCTGTGCCGGTTACGGGGAAGATCATCATCACCGCCTTGGCCCTGCGGGGAACCGACCCGAAGGACCGACCGAGCATCATCAAGGCTGTAGCCGAGCTGTTCCGGTGGCGTCGGTAACCTGCACCGTCTTTATGCCAGTGCCCACCACGAATCGAACGGGTCCGGTCGGGGCGGTACGTGGTCGTACTCGGTCAGGTACTCGGGCTGATAGCCGTCCTTGGTCCACCTGCCACGCTGCGGCCTGCCTTCACTGCAACGACGACGCGCATCGGGTGTGGCCGAGTGTCCGCAGCCGGAGTGGTCCATTACGCCCGCTGCGTGATGTGCAGGCCGGCGGCGAGCAACCGCAGCTCAAGGAGTGCTTCCTGCTCTGCCGCGATGCGCCGGACTTTGTTGCGTACCTCGGGATCGCTAAGGTCTTCGAGCAAAACCGGGCCATCTTCAGACCACACCGCCTCGTCACGAGTCGGACGGGTCGCATCAGGCTTCCCCGTTTCCTTCCAATGGCGAAGTTCTTCCCTCAACGTCGGAAGGTCAGCCGGGGCGAATCGGTGGCAATTTCCCGACCCGACCGCGCGGAAGGTGTTACGCAGGAACATCCGAAGCTCGCGGGGACTGACACCCAGGGTCTCAGCGGCTTCGTTCGTGTTCATCGACCGTGCCCCTGGGGCGAGGTCCACGATCCCCTCCACCGCCCAACTTCCGGCACGCTTCACCGGTTGCCTAGCCGGGTCGTCGCAGTTTGAGTGGCTGACCCTCTGCATGGCTATCCATGCGGCCTGATGGCGTCGAGCAGGTCAGCCAGTTGCTGAACCTCGTGCGCCCGCTCCTCGGCAGGAGTGGCCGGGCGGATGGGGTAGACCTTCGGCTCAGTTGGCTCGGGGAGGGATACCAGCACGCCGACCAAGACGACTGCCACCGCGAGGCAGACCGCGATGTGCTGGATGATCGCGTAGTAGTACCAGGGCTGCTTGCGTTTCGCCGACAACGGAGGGCTCCTTGCCGATGCCCGTTGTCGTGCCATGCGCGACGACAACTGCGCGCAACCGCTTGCCGGCCCGCGCAGCGCCGCTCGACCATGTGCGGATGGGGCCGGAGCGTCGAGTGATCGTCGGAGTCGACGTGGGCATCACTGCCGCGCGGGCGGTCGCGTTCGCCTTGGACGGCACCGCACGACACGTCGCTACCCGGGAGTATCCGTTGGTGGAACCAACGCCCGGCTGGCAGGTACAGGAGCCGGACGTGCTCGTGGCGGCCACCCTGGCGGCGATGTCGGCGTGTGTGGCCGGCACCGCCGGGGCGGAGGTGGTCGCCGTCGCGCTGAGTTCCGCCAGGTACGGCCTGATCGGGCTGGACGCGGCGATGACGCCGGTGACGCCGCTGCTGACCCGGCGTGACACGCGGTCGTCGGAGGCGGCCCGTGCACTGCGGTTGTCCGGCCAGAGCCGGGAGCTGCACCGGTTGACGGGCACGCCCGTGCATCCGAAGAACCCGCTCTGCAAGCTCCTGTGGTTCGCCCGCCACGAGCCGTACCTCTGCACGGCGACCCGGTGGTGGGTCGGCCTCAAGGACTACCTGCTCCATCGGCTCACCGGGATGTTGGTGACCGAGTTGTCGTCGGCCTGCGGCACCGGGATGTTCGACGTGCACCGTCGGGCGTGGAGTTCAGCGGTGCTCGATCTGGCCGGGGTGTCCGAGAGTCAACTGCCTCCGGTCCTGCCCACGACTGCGGTGCTGCGGCTGTCGCCGACGGTCGGGCGCGCGGTCGGCCTGCCGTCGGGCACCCCGGTCGTGGTCGGTGCCGGTGACGGTCCGTTGCGGAGTCTGGGGGCGGCGGCGATCGGCCACACGGTCGGTGGCCTGACGCTCGGCGCCACCGGGGCCCTGCGGACGGTCGTCGGGGCACCCCGCACCGACCCAACCGAAACCTTCTCCTGCGGCGCGCTGACCGAGGACGCGTGGGTTGTCCGCGGGGCGGTCGGCAACGGCGGCAACGTCGTGCGGTGGGCGGGACGGGTCCTCGCTGACGACGACGCCACCCCCGCGCTACTGGATCTCGCCGCCCGGATCGCGCCCGGCAGCGACGGCCTGGTGATGCTGCCCTACCTGCGGGCCGACGAGGCGTCACCGGAGGGCTACGCCCCGCCCGGCGCGTTCCTGGGGTTGCGCAGCGGGCACTCGCGCGGGCACCTGGTCCGGGCCGCCGTGGAGGGCGTCTGCCTGCAACTCGGCGGCCTCCGGGACCGGCTGGCCGACCTGACGCCGATCGGCAGCGTACGCCTCACCGGCGGGGCCTTCCGGTCTCCGCTGTGGCGCGAGGTGATGGCGGCGGTGCTGGACTGCCCGGTGCACGTGGCAGGTCCGGCCGACCATGTCACCCTCGGCGCGGCGGCGCTCGGGCTCTTCGCGATCGGCCACACCGCTGATCTCCCGGCGGCGGTCACCCAACTCGATCCGGGGGTCGCCGGCGGCGAGCCGGTGGCGGTCGACCCGGCTCTCACCGCCGCCTATCGCGGTCTGCGGACCAGGCTGCCCGCGCTCATCACGGTCGCGAACCGCCTGGGCGAGATCCTCGACGAGGTGGGCGGCGTCGGCCTCAGTGCTCCGGCTCGTCCTTGACCTGGGCCACCAGTTGGGTCGGGTTGACGTAGCGCAGCGCGACGACGAGCAGCACCAGCATCATCGAGGTGTAGATGACGGCCATGGCGTCGACCGACTGCTGGGCCCTGATGCCGGACGCGGACATCGAGTAGTAGAGCGCCACCACCAGGGTCTGCGAGTCGGGCCCCGCGGTCAGGAAGGTGAGTTCGAACATGCCCACCGTCCGGACGAGCACGAGGATCGCGGAGGCGAGGATGCCCGGCACGAGCAGCGGCGTGAGAACCCGCAGGAACACCGTGCGCAGCCCCGCGCCGCACATGCGCGCGGCACTCTCGATCCGAGGGTCGATCTGCTCGATGAACGGGGTCATGGTCAGGATGACGAAAGGCACCGACGGTACGAGGTTGGCGAGCACCACCCCGGACATGTGCCCGGCAAGGCCGAACTTGTAGAGGACCGTCGCCAGCGGGATGCCGTACGTGATCGGGGGCATGAGGATGGGCAGCAGGAACACGAGGAAGATCAGCCGTTTGCCCGGGAATGAGCGCCGCGCGAGGGCGTAGGCGGCCGGCACGCCGATCACCAGCGACAGGCCCACGACGAGTACGGAGACCTCCAGCGTCACGATGATGACCTGTAGGAGCGCGAACTCGTCCCAGGCTCGGGCGTACCAACTGGTGGTGTAGCCGTCCGGAAGCCAGGTATCGAACCACCGCTGACCGAACGAGCTGACCAGGACGGACGCCACGACGCCCAGCAGGTTGAGGAAGAAGAAGACGACGACGCCCCACACGACCCAGGCGGCCGGTCGCGCGGCGATGCGCCGCCGCCGGTCGGGGCTGGTGGCGGGGGGTCGTGCTGGTGGCGCCTGGGTGGTCGTTGCCATCAGCCCTTGCCTCCGGTGGAGCCGGTGTAGAGACGACTGCGAGCGGCCAGCACCACCGCGATGATGACCAGCTCGACGAAGCCCATGATCATGGCGATCGCCGACGCGTACGGGTAGTCGTACTGCTCGTACGCCGCCTGGTAGGCGGCGAGGGAGATGACGCGGGTCTCACCGGCCGGGTTGCCGACCAGGACCGCCGACGGGAACACACTGAACGCCAGGACGAACGTCAGGCAGAACGTCGTGGCGAGGCCGGGCATCAGCAACGGCAGGGTGATCCGGGTGAACCGGCGTCGCCAGTCCGCGCCCAGCGTCGCGGCCGCCCGTTCCAGGGTCGGATCGATGCCGGACAGGTACGAGAGCACCAGCAGGAACGCGAACGGGAAGCCGGTGATCACCAGCGAGAAGAAAACGCCCCAGTAGTTGTGGGTCAGCCGCACCGGCTCATCGACGAGGCTGGTGGCCAGCAGGATCCGGTTGAACCAGCCGGTCGGACCCAGGAAGTTCAACAACCCCTGTGCGGTGAGGACGGTGCCGAGCGTGATCGGCACGACCAGCAGCGTGGTGACCAGCCGTTTGCCCCGGAACCGGCCGCGCATCCGGTAGGCGATCGGCACCGCGGCGAGGACGTTGAGCAGCGCGGCGGGTAGCGCGAGCCGCAACGTGATCCAGATCGTGCCGCGTTCGTAGGAGTCGGAGAAGAACCGGGCGTAGTCGCTCAACGGCCCGCCCTTGGTGGGCTGGAACGAGAGCGTCAGCCCGTAGAAGAACGGGTAGAGGAACAGGGCGATGACGAAGACCAGGGCCGGGACCAGCAACCAGAGCTGACGGTCGACGCCCCGCTCGGCGAGGCGGTGCTGCCAGTGCGCCAGCGGCCGGTCGGGCCCGGCGCCGCTCACCGCGTCGCCCCCGAGGCGTGCGGGAGGCGGTCGGTCTCGGCCGACGCGTCGGCGGGATAGACGAGCAGCCGCTGCGGGTCGACGGCCAGCTTGACCTGGTCGCCCGGTGCGATCCGCTGCTCGGTTCGCAGGTGCAGCAGCAGCCCGGTGTCGGTGCGGGCCTCGGCCGCCAACTCGCGGCCCTGGTACTCCACCACCTCGACGGTCGCCGACATGGCGTTGCGGGTCTCGCCGGGCCCGTCGACGCGGATGTCCTCGGGGCGTACGGCGACCACGGCGTCCGCCCCGGCGTGCAGGCCCCCCACCACCTCGCCGAGCAGGCGGTGGCCGGACGACTCGACGGTGGCGCGGGCGCCGTCGGACTGCGCCACCCGTCCCCGCCACAGGTTGCGGTAGCCCATGAAGTCGGCGACGTGCCAGTTCGCCGGCCGGGTGTGCAGCTCACGCGGCGAGCCGATCTGCTGCACCCGCCCCTCCCGCAGCACCACCAACCGGTCGGCCAGGGACAGCGCCTCCTCCTGGTCGTGGGTCACGTAGACGGTGGTGAGCCCCAGCGACTGGTGCAGCCGGCGGATCTCGGTACGCATCTCCAGGCGCAGCTTGGCGTCGAGGTTGCTCAACGGCTCGTCCATGAGGACCAGGGACGGCTCGAACACGACGGCGCGGGCGATGGCGACGCGTTGCTGCTGTCCACCCGAGAGCTGACCGGGCAGCTTGTCGACGTGGTCCTCCAGTCGCACCAGCCGCACCGCCTCCTCGGTACGCCGACGGGTCTCCTCCTTGGGCAGCCGCCGCATGCGCAGCCCGAAGGCGATGTTCGCCCGGACCGTCAGGTGCGGAAAGAGGGCGTAGCTCTGGAACACCATGCCGAAGCCGCGCCGCTCCGGTGGCAGCGTGTCGATGCGGCGCTCGTCCTGCCAGATGCTCCCCGCCGTCAACGGCAGGAGCCCGGCCAGGCAGTTCAACGCCGTCGACTTGCCGCAGCCGGACGGGCCGAGCAGGGCGATGAACTCCCCCGCCTCGATGGTCAGGTCCAGCTCGGTGAGCGCGGCCTGGCCGCCGAACCGGCGGGACACCCCGTCCAGCCGCAGCTGGGAGAAGGCGCTCATCCCTGCTTGACCTTCCCGCCACCGATTTCGCGATCCCAGCGGCTGAACGCCGCCACGAGGCTCTTCGCGTCGAGCGGGACCTCGGTCGGGTTCCCGGCGATCAGCGCGTCGTACTCGGGGCGACCGAACTCCCGGATCGCGTCCTGGCTCTTCTGCGGCGCGGACGAGAGTTGGACCTCCTTGATCGCCGGACCCGGGTAGAAGTAGCCCTCGTCGTACGCCTTCGCCTGCTGTTCCGGGGTGAGCATGAACGCCAGCAGGGCCAGCACCGCGGCCTGGGTGTCGGTCGACACGCCCTTGGGCATGACGGCGTAGTGCGCGTCGGTGACCCAGTGGAAGCCGTCGATCGGGGTGATCCTGGCCTCCTTGGGCACCGTGCCGAGCACCCGCGGGTTGATGTCCCAGCCGGTGGTGCTGACGATCAGGTGTGCGGTGCCGTTGGCGAGGTTCTTCATCGTCTCGGTGGTGCCGGACGGGTAGTAGTCGACGTACTGGCCCAGTTCCTTGAGGAAGGCCCACGTCTTGTCCCACCCCGCGGTGGGGTCCTTGGGGTTCGAGTCGCCCAGGATGTAGGGCAGGCCCATCAGGAAGGTCCGGCCGGGGCCGGAGTTGGCCGGGCGGGCGTACTGGAATTTCCTGGGGTTGGCCTTGGCCCAGGCGAGCAGCGCGTCCGCGCTGGTCGGTGGTGTCGCGAGGCGGGACGGCAGGTATTCGAGCAGCGGGCCGGACGGGTAGTAGGTGACGGTGACGCCGGCGTTGCCGGCGAGCTGCTGCATCGCGGCGGCCGGTGCCAGGTAGTCGCGCATGCCGCCGAGGCGGTCCTGGAAGGTGGGCAGCACGTCGATCCAGAGCCCCTGCTCGATCCCGGCGGCCAGGCCGTCGACGCCGGTCAGCACGAGACCGATGTCCACCCGGTCGGCCCCCTGCTGGGCCTTGATCTTCCCGGCCAGCTCGGGCGCCGGCGCCTTCGAGTAGGTCACCCGGGAGATCACCTCGGGGTTCTTCGAGACGAACTCGTCGATCATCGCCTGGGTCAGCTGGAGGTTGCCCGCCACGTCGAGGACGTTGAGGGTGACCGCCTTGCCGGGCCGCTGTGGCACCTCGCCGGTGGTGTCGCCCGTGGTGTCGCCAGGGGCTTCGGGTGCCCCGCACCCGACCGCGCCCACCAGGAGCGAGGATGCCGTGACCAGGAGAGCGCCGCGCCGTGTCATACCCATGAGCCGTTCCCTCCGCCAGGTGTCATCCCTGGTGATTGAGACAGCCGGCGCGCCGTGGCGGCAACGGGTTGCCATGTATTGCCTCGCGTGGACGCGGTCGGGCGGAGCGGGATTGTTGCGGGGGCATTGCCGACTATTCACGGCCGCCATAGCATGATCACTGCGCGTAGCTGGGAGGAGCATGACAATGCCCGACCACACCAGGCCGCCCGAGAAGAGGGTCACGATCTACGACGTCGCTGTCGAGGCCGACGTCTCACCGTCCACGGTGTCCCGTGCCTTCTCCCGGCCGAGTCGCGTCAATTCTGAGACCGCCGAACGGATCCGGCAGGTCGCCGAGCGGCTGGGCTACCGGACCAACCCGCTTCCCCGCGCCCTCACCACGTCCCGCACGCGCATGATCGCGCTCGTCATCGCCGACATCACCAACCCGGTCTACGCCGGGATCGTGCGCGGGGCGCAGGAGACGGCGATGCACGACGAGTACACCATTGTGCTCATCGACGCCCAGGAGTCCGACCGGGTGGAGCGGGCCGCGATCGAACGCACGATGTCGACCGTCGACGGCATCGTGCTCGCCAGCAGCCGGATGTCGGACTCGGCGATTCGGATGTTCGCCAAGCAGCGGCCGGTGGTGGTCCTCAACCGCGCCGTCGCCGACGTGCCCTGCGTCGTGACGGACAACCCCCGTGGGGTCCGGCGGGCCGCTGAGCACCTCGGGGAGTTGGGGCACGACCACATCACCTACGTCGCGGGGCCGCAGGCGTCCTGGCCGAACGGCATCCGCTGGCGGTCGCTGCTCGAAGCCGGCATGGAACTCGAGATCAGAGTGCGCCAGATCGGCCCGTTCAGCCCGACCATTGAGGGCGGCGAACGGGCCGCCGAGGAGCTGCGCGCCCGTCCTGCGACGGCCGTCCTCGCCTTCAACGACCAGATGGCGATCGGGCTCATCCGCGGCCTCACCCGGATGGGCATCGATGTTCCGGGCGACGTCAGCGTGGTGGGTTTCGACAACACCCTCGCCGCCGACATCGTCACACCCGGGCTCACCACGGTCGCCGCACCGTTCTACGCGGAGGGTTCGGCGGCGACCCGGCACCTGCTCACGATGATCGAGGGCGCCCCCGGGCACACTGGCCGGCCGATGGTCCTGCCGGTACGCCTCGTGGTCCGCCACTCGACGGCCGCCCGCGACCGGAACGGGGGTCGCCCCCGCCCGTGGGTACGCCAGCGGCCGGCGCTCGCCGCAGGCCTGCCACCTCCCTCGGAGCAGTGAACACCGCCCCTGGGTCAGCTCGGCATATTACGGTTACCGTGCGTTACGATCGTCGGGGAATACTTGCTTGCACAAGCAAGTTATGTGGTCCAGGCGGACGGCTCCAGCCGTCCACCGTCCGACATACCCGTTACCACCGGAGGAACCGACATGAATCGCCTAGAGGGGCACGCCGCACTCGTTACCGGATCGACGAGCGGAATTGGGCGCGGTGTGGCGGAGGCGATGGCCCGCGAGGGCGCCATCGTCATCGTGACCGGGCTTGGCCCGGAAAGCGGTGCTCGGATCGTCGACGGAATCGTCGCGGAGGGCGGCGTAGCCCACTTCGTCGAGGCAGACCTCTCCGCAGGCGGCTCCGAGATCCGCCGCCTGGCACAGGAGGCGACGGCCCTGGCGGGTCGGCCGATCGACATCCTCGTCAACAACGCGGCCTTTCTCGTGCCGCCGCACCCCATGACAGAGTCGACCGAGGAGCAGATCGACAAGGTGCTGGAGGTCAACGTCAAGGCCCCGTACCTTCTGACGGCGGCCCTGGTCCCCGCCATGGTGGAGCACGGCGGCGGCTCAGTGATCAACATGGGGTCGATCGGCGGCGTGGACGGAATCAAGTTCACCTCGCTCTACGGGGCCAGCAAGGCAGGGCTGCACTCGCTGACGCGGTCGTGGGCCGCGGAGTTGGCCGCCGACGGTGTACGGGTGAACACGGTCGCCCCCGGACCCACCCTCACGGAAGGCAACGAAGACCTCCGCCCCCTGCTGGAGAAGCTCGCCGAGGGCAACCCGGACAGGCGGACGGGCACCGTGCAGGACACCGCCGCGGCCGTGATCTTCCTGGCCAGTGACGAGGCGTCACACATCCACGGCGTACTGCTCCCCGTCGACGGCGGGGCCCTCGCGACCTGAGCGGGCGGTCACGTTCGGAGCGACCCGGTCGAGGGGGGGGAGGCTATCGAGGGCCGAGCCCTGTCTTTCCGTCAATCAGCTCGCGCACGACGTCGAGGTGACCCGCATGGCGTGCGGTCTCCTCGATCATGTGAAGAACGATGCGCCGCAGGTCGGTGACCTCGTCTCCGAGCCACCCTGGATGGCGCACGCGCACCGGCGCGGACAGTGGCGTGGAGGCGAGGACCGCGTTGGATCGCTCGCACTGCGCGCGGTAGAACGCGAAGACCACGGATGGTGGTCGCGGGGTGGTCAGGGGCGCGTGGTCGTCGTCCGGCCAGGCAAGTGGCGAAGTGGAGCCGGTGGCGATCTCCTGAAACCAGTGCCGCTCGGCGTAGCCGAGGTGTTCCACGAGACCCAACGGCGTCCACCCCGAGGGCAGGACGGCGGTGGTCAGGGCTTCGAGGTCAAGGCCGTCAACAATCGCGAGCACGCTGGCACGTTGCGCCTCCAGGAACATCAACAGTGCCTTCTTCTCAGCGTCTTCCACCCGTCCCACGCCCCTTCCTGGTCGAAATTGATGATTTCTGTCGGGACACCTCGCCCGGCGCCCCGGTGGGCTGAGCCGCCACTCAGTCGAGCCAGCAGATCACCGCGGCGCCATCCCTGGCCGCCGCGCCGAAGAAGCGTTGGACGTCGGGCAGGTAGTGGGCCACCCACGCGAGCTGGCTGGGCCGGTCCCAGGTTCCCGGGTAGATGTCGGCCCGAACCAACTCCTGCGGGTCGACGCCGCGGATGAGGTCGTCCTGAGTGAGCTCGGCCAGTCGCACGGCAGCCGTCGCGACCTGGGCCGGTGTCAGATAAGAGGGCGGCCCGTACCCCCAGTCGTCTTCGATGTTGTCCAGGAAGTCGAGCATCTCGTCGCTGTCGGGCTCGACGTCGGGCAGCTCCACGAACCGCTCCGCGCCCGAGACCAGCGGAATCTCGAAGCCCAGCCGATCGAGGAGGAACTCGAGCCCGTCCCATGCCTTGTCGGTGCCCTCCCAGCGTTCGGAGTTGTCGTTCCGTTGCGTCATGGCCAGCTCGTAGGCCCAGCCGAGGTCTGCCCTCGCCCGCTCCAGCTCGTCGGGCGAAACGCGCAGCCAGTTGCCGTTCATACTCACCGCGGCAGCCTACGTAGCGGCTACGACAATTCCCCGACAGCATTCGCGGTGATGTCCGGGCTGGCGTTGATGCCGGCGGTGATCTGGGCCGGCAGCGGGTAGCCACGTTCGACAGGCAGGTGAGCCGCCGCAGCAGTTTGGTCGCCGGCGCGCAGAAGGTCCCGCACTCGGCGCACGGTGGGCGTGATGTCCGTGATGGCCACCAGCCAGTCGTCGACGTAACGGTCGACCGCCTCGCCGGACAACCCAACCTGCAGCGAACGGTACGGCAGCGCCCGCAGCCCCAGTGACCGTTCCGGATCCCACTGCACGCGTACGGGGCTGGCTCTCAGTTGCCGCGACCAGCTCGGCCGGTCGCTGTGCAGGTCCCGGTCGTAGTGGCTCAGGCAAGCTCGCGCCAGCGCCCACTCAAATCCCTCCCGGGTGATGTCGATCGAGAGCACGTGCTCCTGCCCTGGCTTGGTGGCCCAACCGCAGCGGTACATCATCCACAGAAAAGACGGCTTGATCCACGTCATCCGGTCCCGCTTGAAGGGGGCCACGAAACGGCCAGCGGCCAGCGCCGGCACCGCGATCTGCGGGGAGTACGCCTGGTACACGGTGATGGTGTCGGCCGAGTAGTGGGCCCGGATCTGCCGGACGGGAACGGACATCTACCGATCCTCCCGGAACCACCTCGCCTGTTCCACCGAGATTTCCGCAGCCATGTTCCACTCCGCCGAGGGGGAAATAGGGCCGCGCGGGCCGCGACAAGAAACGACAACTCGTTGCCCGGGCACGGTGGCACCGAGCAGCATCGACACGCACCGATCTGTCGACGTCGTCGTGCTCGCGCGCCGGGCCGCACGACACCGAGTGGACGAACGAGGAGATCGCGATGATCCGAGGCTCGACGCCCAGGTTACGACGGACCCTCATCGTGGTGGGCACGGTGCTCGCCACGGTCGCGGCCACCCTCACGGTCGCCACCACCACGCCGGCCGCCGCGGCCCCGTCGGCGGACGACTACAACGGCTCCGACCTGTGGCTGCGGTACGTGCCGGTCGACGACGCGAAGCTGCTGCGCGACTACCGTCGCTCGGCCACGGCGATCGTGGTCGAGAACGCCGACGCCACGACTGTGCACCGGCACACGACGGACCTCGCCATGGCACCCGGTTCCCGCGAGAAGCTGGCCGAGAGCACACTGGGCGCCGCCCGGGACGAACTGGTACGCGGCCTGGGTGGGCTGCTCGGTCAGCCGATTCCCGTGGCGACCGGCGACGGCGGCACGGTCCCGGACGGCACGGTTCTCGACGGTGCGGTCGTGGTGGGCACACCGACGAGCTCGCCCCTGGTGGGTCGCACTGTCGCGGCCCGCGACCTGGCCGCTGTGGGCGACGAGGGCTACCTTGTCCGCTCGGTGTCCAAGGGCAGGGAACGCTTCACCGTCATCGCCGGCAACACCGACCTCGGCGCGTTGTACGGCACCTTCGCCTTCCTCCGGCTCCTACAGACCCAGAAGCCCATCGACCACCTCCGCGTGGCGGAGTCACCGAAGATCAAGCATCGGTTGCTGAACAACTGGGAGACCGAGCGCCTCTACGCGGGCAACAACCCCTCCGGATTGGGTGGGCTGAACGGGGAGAGCGGGGCGATCTTCAACTTCGCCGCGACCGGTGCCAGCGCCGGCCGGAACCTGCCCGTCATCCTCGACCGGTACCTCGTCATGGCCCGCGCGTTGGCGTCCCTGGGCATCAACGGCATCACCATCAACAACGTCAACGCCGACAACGCGTACCTGACGAGCGCCCGCATCGCACAGGAGGCTGCCCTCGCCGACGCGCTGCGTCCGTACGGCATCCGGCTCGGCCTGTCGATCCGCTACACCGCGCCCACCGACAGCCGGTTCGCGCCGGACACCCTGACCAACAGCCAACTCGACCCGTACGGCGCGGATTTCCGGGGCTGGTGGCACCGCCGGGCCCAGCAGATCCAGAGCGCGATCCCGGACTTCATGGGGCTCACCGTGAAAGCCAACTCCGAGGGTCAGCCGGGGCCGCAGGACTTCGGGTACGACCACGGTGACGGTGCCAACGCCATCGCCGCCGCCGTGGCGCCGCTCGGGATGACCGTGCACTGGCGCACGTTCGTCTACAACGCCGAGGTCGACAACGACCGGCTCAAGCGGGCCTACCTGGAGTTCGGGCCAATCGACGACGAGGTCCAGCCGGACGGCAGCCGGGGACGCTTCGCCGACAACGTGTTCCTCCAGACCAAGAACGGGCCACTGGACTTCCAGGCCCGGGAGCCCATCCACCCGATGTTCGGCCGGATGGAGAACACCAACCAGGCGTTGGAACTTCAGATCACGCAGGAGTACACCGGCCAGAACTGGATGCTGGCCTACCTCGGCCCGATGTACGAGGAGATCCTGAAGACCGACACGTACGCGACCGACGCGACCGGGAAGCTGCTGAAGAAGCGACTGGTCGGCAACATTGTCGACGGGACCGCCCAGCACCACCCGGACACCGCCATCGTGGGTGTCGCGAACCTCGGCAACGCCGACAACCTGACCGGGCACCACTTCGCCCAGGCGAACCTCTTCTCCTTCGGACGCCAGGCCTGGGACTGGACGCTCGACTCGGCGGACATCGCGACCGAATGGACGCGGATGACCTGGAGCAACGACCGGCGCGTGGTCGACACCATCCGGAAGATGATGATGGGCTCGTGGGAGTCGCTGGTCAGCTACCAGACGCCGCTGGGCATCGGCCACCAGTTCGCCGAGGGCGCCCACTACCGCCCCGACCCCGCCGACTGGGCCGGCCGCGACGACTGGAGCCCGATCTACTACAACAAGGCCGACAGCGTCGGGTTGGGCTTCGACCGCTCCCCCACCGGCAGCAACCTGGCCGCCCAGTACTTCCCCCGGTTGCAGCAGCGCTACGGGAACATCGACTCGGTCCCGGAGAACCTGCTGATGTGGTTCCACCACGTGCCGTGGGGCCACCGGATGGACAGCGGCCGGACGTTCTGGGATGAGCTGGTCTACCGCTACCAGATGGGCGTGCAGTACGTGACCTGGATGCGGGAGACCTGGGACACCCTCCAGCCCCACATCGACGCACGCCGGTTCGCGGAGGTCCGCGCCAAGCTGGCGGTCCACGAGGCGGACGCCGCCGACTGGCGGGACACCTCGGTGAACTACTGGAAGGAGTTCAGCGGGCGGGACGTCCCGGTCGACGACGCGCCGCTGTCGGCGACGATCGTCGTGAACGGGAAGCAGTTCGGCGGCTTCAACCTGTCGGACACCTCGTACACCATTCCGGTGCCGGCCGGGGCGTCGCCGACCATCACCAAGGTGCGGACGACCGACCGGAAGGCCCGCTACAAGGTCATTTCGCAGGCGGCCAGCGTGCCCGGTCAGGCGATCGTCAAGGTGACGACGGAGAGCTTCTTCGGCCCCCTCGTGAAGAACTACGTCTTCAACCTGGTCCCCGACACCACGCTGACGACCCTGCGTGTCGACGGCGAGCGGCTGGCGTCCTTCTCGCCGACCGTGCTGCGCTACAACGCCCTCACCCCGGCCGGCGTCACCACCGTCCCGACGGTCACCGCCAGCGCCGCCGACCCCGCCGCCTCGGTCGCCGTGGAGCAGGCGACCAGCCCCACCGGGCAGGCGCGGGTCACCGTCACGAACGGCGGGGCGTCGTCGGTCTACACCGTGGACCTGAACACCACCCTCACAGGCAGCGACGAGTTCGACTCGGCCCAACTCGGCCCGCAGTGGCAGTGGGTCCGACCGGACGAGAGCAGACAGCGCCTGGCCGACGGTTCCCTGATTGTCACCGCCCAGCAGGGTGACCTCCAGGGCAACACCAACACCGCGCGGAACCTGGCCCTCCAGGACGTCGACGGCGACTGGACGGCCGAGGCCCGGGTCGTCTTCTCCCGGCCCCTCGCCAGCAACAACGAGCAGGGCGGCGTGCTCGGGTACGCGGACGACAACAACTACGTGAAGCTCGCCTGGGAGATGGCCAACGCGACCGCGGCCGTCAACAAGACCCGGATCGTCTTCCTGCGCGAACAGAACGGCACGGCGTCGACCCTGGAGATCACCGGTGCCGACGCCCAGCGAATCGTCGGGGCCGACGGTGCCATCTGGCTCCGCCTGACCAAGATCGGGAACAGCTACCGCGCCTACTACTCCAACGACGGAAGCGTCTACCGCTACCTCGGCTCCACCACTCTGAACACCGAGCCGACGAAGGCCGGGCTGCTGGCCTTCAACCGGGCCGGCACCTCCACCGACCTCGACGTCGCCTTCGACTACTTCCGGATCGAGAGCCGAGGGGAGCCCATCCCCTAACGCCCACGACCGCGACGGGCCCGTCCCCAGTGGGGACGGGCCCGTCGTGCTCCCCCGGTGCGGAAACCCGTGTCGTCAGCCGCCGATCGCGATGGCGAAGATGTGCATGGTCGGCACGTTCGTCGCCGGTCGGGCGCTGATGTTGGGCAGCACCACCGAGGCCACCGCCTTGTTCTGCAACCCGACACCCACGTAGTAGATGCACGCGGCGGTGTTCTGGCGGACGTTGTTGGGCCGGTTCTGGTACGCGGACACGATGGCCGCGGTCCCCCCGGAGTGCGGCCCGCCGTACCAGTCGGGCGAGCTCAGCGTGAACGTCTGGCGGGTGCCGTCGGCGTAGACCACCGTGCCGGTCCCGGACACCGCGCCGTAGGTGCCGGTCAGGAGGAAGCCGAGCGTGCTGCCGGTGCCGGTCACGCCGATGGACTGGCCCGAGGCGACGGCGTTGTCGGGGGACCCGGAGCTGACGTTGGGCCAGCGGAAGGTGACCCCGTTGCGGCTGATCGTGCCGCCCGGGCTGGCGCCGGCCTGGGCCAGCGCCTGCGCGGAGAGCGTCGCCCCGCCGCCGTCGAAGTTTCCGACGTTGGTGTTGTTGTCGTTGGTGATACCGACGTTGCTGAAGCTCTGCTCCAGGGTGGGTGTGGTGGGCCCGGAGCTGGTGACCCGGTAGGTGCGTCCGGCCTGCACGGTGACGTCGATCAGGTCGGAGTCGATCCGGGTGGTCCGGGGCGTCGTACCGTCGGCGGTGTCGACGACCGTGACGGTGCCGCTCAGGATCCGGGAGCGCAGACGCGCGGTGCCGGCCCGGTCCGCCCGGACGAGGATCTCGGTGGCCTGCCCACTCGCCCACGTGATGCCGACCGTGTACCCGCCTCGACCGCGCAGGCCGGTCACCCGCCCGCTCGGCCAGGCCGGCGGCAGCGCGGGAAGGACGTGCAGCTCACCGATGTGGCTCTGCAACAGCATCTCGGCGATACCGGCGGTGGCGCCGAAGTTGCCGTCGATCTGGAACGGCGGGTGCAGGTCGAACATGTTGGGCGCGAGCCGCGCGGTGGTGGCGAGGTAGCGGATCAGGTCGTGGGCCCGCTTGCCCTCCTCCATCCGAGCCCAGAAGTTGATTTTCCAGGCCAGCGACCAGCCCGTCCCGTCGTCGCCGCGCAGCGCCAGGGTCCGTCGGGCGGCCTCGAACAACTGCGGGGTGCCGCGCTTGGTGATCTGGTTGCTGGGTGCCAGCCCGTACAGGTGCGAGATGTGCCGGTGGTTGGGCTCGGTCTCCACCCAGTCGTAGAGCCACTCCATGATGTTGCCGCGGGAGCCGATCTTCATGGGCGCGAGCCGGTCCCGGGTGGCGCGAACCTGTGCCCGGAAGGTGCTGTCCACGTCGAGGATCTCGCTCGCGCGAGCGCACGCGTCGAACAGGTCCCGCAGGATCTGGTTGTCCATCGTGGGGCCGGCGCACACGCTGGCGTTCGAGTGGTGGCTGAGCTCCGGCGAGTTCGACGGGTTGGTCACCAGGTAACCGAGGGTCGGCTCGGTCACCAGGGTGTTGAGGAAGAACTGCGCCGCGCCCTTCATGGCCGGGTAGTTCGTCCGCAGGAACTCGATGTCGCCGTTGAACAGGTAGTGGTCCCAGATCAACGTCGACAACCAGGCGCCGCCGGTCTGCCACATGCCCCAGAACGCGCCGTCGACCACCGCGGTGGCCCGCCACGCGTCGGTGTTGTGGTGGGTGACCCAGCCGCTGGCGGCACCGTACTGCACCTGGGCTGTCCGCGCCCCGCTGACGGCGAGGTCCCGGACCATGTCGAACACCGGGCTGTGGCACTCGGCCAGGTTGGTGGTGTTGGCCGGCCAGTAGTTCATCGGCAGGTTGGCGTTGATCGTGTACTTCGAGTCCCAGGAGGGGGCCAGCGAGTCGTTCCAGATGCCCTGGAGGTTCGCCGGCTGGGTGCCGGGCCGCGAGGACGAGATCAGCAGGTACCGGCCGAACTGGAACAGCAGCGCCGAGAACTGCGGGTCGTTGACGCTGTTGTGCTGGGCGATCCGGACGTCTGTCGTCTGGTCGGCCGCGGAGGTGCGGCCCAGGTCGAGAGTGACGCGCCCGAACAGCGCCTGGTAGTCGGCCACGTGCCGGCTGCGCAGCTGGTCGAAGCTGCTGGACCGGGCGGCGGTGAGGCGCTGCCGGGCGATGCCCTGGTAGTCGCCGCCGACGTTGCGGTAGTTGACGTAACTGGAGCCGATGGAGACCAGCAGGGTCACGCTGTTGGCGTTGGTCACCCGCAGGGTGCCGCCGGAGCTGGACACGCTGCCGCCGCTGATGGTCGCGTTGGCCAGGGCGAGGAAGCGGACCTGGCCGGTGACGCCCTCCTGGTTCCCGGAGACCCCGTCGAGGCCGATCGTGGTGCCGTCCGGGCTGGACACCGTGGTGCGCTGCGGGCTGTCGAAGGTGGCGGTGAAGCTGATCGCGTTGCTGCGGTCGGCGGTCAGCCGGATCACGATGACCTGGTCCGGCGCGCTGGCGAACACCTCCCGCTGGTGCCGAACCCCGTTCAGCACGTACGTCGTCGTGACGGTGGCGGTGGTGAGGTCGAGCGTCCGGTTGTGCTGGGACGCCCCGCTGGCGGACCCGAAGGCGAGCCGGAGGTTGCCGACGGTCTGGTAGGCCAGCTGGCCGCCGGGGTTGCCCATCATGGTCTGGTTGATCAGATCCTGGGCCTGGGTCCACTGGTTCGCGTTGACCAGCCGCCGGATCTCGGCGAGCGCGCCGGCGCCTCTGGGGTTGCTGGGGTCGTGGGGCCCACCAGCCCAGACGGTGTCCTCGTTGAGCTGAAGCCGCTCGGTGTCGACGTTGCCGAAGACCATGGCACCGAGGCGGCCGTTGCCGATCGGTAGCGCCCGCAGCCAGTCGGTGCCGGCCCCTTCGTCGTACCACAGCGCGAGATCCCCGGCGGCCAACACCTGCGGCGGTGCCACCGAGTCCGCCTGGGCCACGGCGGTCCAGGGCACCGGCAGGAGAGCGCCACCCGCGCCGGCTGCGCCGATCTTGAGGGCTTGCCGTCGGGTCAGGTCTGACATCGATCCTCCAAACGGTGACCAGTCCGGCCACCCCGAAGCGTGACAACTATGCGACTCGACACGGGGATCCGCTTGGTGGGGCCAACCGGGACCCTGCCTGAACAGACCGACGCCGGGCCACTGCAGAGCCAGACATCTGATGTGTTTCGGGAAGGTTACTCCGGGGCCACAGAATAGGCAACGGTCGATCAATGGGTGGACACTGCGCCGCTCTCGCCGGTCAGCGGAACGCATGGGCGGGTGAGGAGCAGCGGACCGGCGCGGCACCGCGCGGCGATTCGCCCGAACGGTCCCGGCGACGACCCACCCAGCCGGACATACATCAGATGTACGGGGGCGAGCAGCCGACCCGGGTGTGTCGCACGTTCCGACCTGGACCCGCTGAAGGTCAGCGCAACCCCGGGGGACCCAAGGGCGTGTAGTCGGAAATCCCGATTGCTACGCCACCGGAGGAACCATGAACCTGACCGCGCTCCGCACCCTGCTGCCCGTCGCCGCGCTGGCCGGCCTGACCGCGTGCACCACCCCCTCCCCCGCCCCCACAGCCGGGGCGGCGAGCAGCGCGCCACCGGCCAGCGCCGCACCCACCCCGTCGGCCCAGCCGTCCACCCCTGTCGCCGCGTCGCCGAGCGGCAGCGCGGCACCCGACACCACCAGGACCGCCTGCCCGGTGAGCGCAGCCACCCTGCAACGCGCCTCGGGGTTGGACAGCAGCACCCACCGGATCGACCCGGACCACATCAAGTGCGCGAGGCAGTGGGCCACCGCCGGCGTGATCGCCGTCGACCCTCAGACGCAGGGCGACGGTGTGCTGGTCTTCAAGCACTCGGACGGCAGGTGGCAGAAGCTGGGCGAGGGCAGCGCACTCGAATGCACCCCGTTCGGCATTCCCACCGAGATCGGCGACCAGGTCGGCTGCCGCGACCATTGAGCCGCCGGGGCGGGCCACGCCCGACACAGAGGAGCCCTGACCCGCTGTTTCACCGGTCAGGGCTCCTCGTCGGTCGGGACCCGTCAGTCGCAACCCAGTGTCTGCGTCGTGCGAGGCCAGGCCTCCACCCGCTGGGAATCCGGGTAGACCACGTACGCCAGGTTGTCGGAGTCGCTCGGCGCCAACCACAGTTGCTGCCCGTCCGGGCCGGTGTAATCGGTGGTGCGGGCGTCCGCCGGCAACTCGGCGCGCGGGGCGTAGGTGGCGCGGACCTCCGCGGCGAGCCGTCCCGCGGGGTCCCGGACGTACTGCCGGTTCGCCGCCGGGCCGGTCTGACCCGGCAACGGCCAGGCGATGTGCAGAAAGGTCAGGTCCTGCCAGTCACAGTGCTCGGACCCCGCGTACGACTCGACGGCCTCGCTCTGCCCCGCGCCGTTGCTCCAGTAGGCAACCTCGGCGTCGCCCGGCCCGCAGGCGGCGACGACGAGAGTGCCGCCGATCACCGCGCAGAGGAGGGGCCAGCTGGAGCGTAGGCCGGACACCGCTGACCCCCTTCGCCGATGAGCTGTCCCGTGCGAATTCGCGTACCCGCTACTTGTCGGCCAACGTATCAAGCCGGTTGACCGAGGTGGTGATCTCATTTCCCGGCAGCGAGCGCAGGCCGTTACCCGCGTCGACCAGGTACTGCCCCTGCACCGGGTTGAGCAGCGACGCCGGCTGGTCCGGGTACGTCTCCAGGAAGAGCGTGTACTGACCGTTGTCCAGTAGTGGAACGCCGTGTTCCTCGCTGTAGGTGACTCCGTCCAGTTTGCCGCCCAACTGCTTGACCTGCACGACGTCCCCCGGCTTGACGTCACCCTTGAAGACGCGGGAGACCGTGACCGTGCGGACGGTGACGACCATTCCCTCGCGACGCTCCGCCTCCACCGGCGCGGGCAGCGCCTGCCCCTGAGGTGCGGCCTGCACCAGGCGTACGACCTTGCTGGCGGGCTCGACACGGCCCTGCACGACGAGGCTCGCCCGCTCGAAGAGCTGGTCGTCGCTGGTGTAGGAGGGGTAGTCGGCGCGGTAGAGAACGTTCTGCGGGGCGTGTGCGTCGGAGCGGTCAGTGTCGGCGGAACAGGCGGCGGCTGCTGCCACCAGCAACAGTGCGCCAGCGGCGCGGACGAGCAGGTGCGGCCTCATGCGAAACTCCTGTCCAAGTCGATGAATCCTGGGTGCTGGTCCCGGTGCGCATCGTGTCGGCCGGCCGTCCGCCTAGTAGTAGGCGTTGACGTCCGCGATGTCGTGGGCCTGCGGAGTGGTCATCGAGTTCCGATTGCGGCTGTGATTCATGATCGATGCGGACAGGCTGTTGTGCGCGAGGTTCAGCGCATGACCCAGCTCGTGCACCACCACACTCGTCACGAAATTGCTGAAGTTGCTGGCGTCCCGGTTGATCGTCCGGGAGTTGACGCGCACGTACATGCAGCTGGACCCGCACGCCTGGTAGTAGCCGTACCAGGTGTCGCTGTAGTTCGTGACCGTCAAGGTGGAGCCGGACAGGGTGTCCTTGTAGAAGGACGCGGGACTGGCGGTCGCGTTCCAGTTGGACAGCGCCCGATTGAGCGGGGTCATCCAGGTGCTGTTGTAGCTGTACGGGTAGATGCCGATGTACGCGATGAGTTGGCCCGTGCCGTTCCAGTGGGCGAGCGCCGGAGCCGGCACCGCCTGCACCGCGGCGAGCGCCACGGCCAGTGCCGCCGCGACTATCGATGAGCGTTTGGCGGAAGTTCGACGAAATGGCACAAGCGTCTCCTCATCGTGAGCTCCGAACCGGATGGAGGCGCTTGGGCGTGCGACACACGGCACGCAGTCAGCTCCCCCGTTGAGCCGTCTTGCGAGTAGCGCGGTGCTGGTAGGAAGGTCACCACCGGGATGCCGGACGGCAGTTGCTCTGCCGTTCCCAGGTGGTGCGTCGCCGGCGTGCCGTCAGCATATCTGTAAATAGCCTTTGGTCAATGCCTCCATCGGCGGGCCCGACCTGCCGCACAGCGCGGGCAGCAGCTCCCGTACACAATCGGCTTGTTCTCCGCCGGCACACAGGTGACCATGGTCGGCATGGCAGGGGCGCGGCGGTGAGATCGCCGCTTCAAGGTGGCCTACCGCCGGGCGCCGCGATGGTGGTCGGGGCCGTCGTGGAGATCGCCTGCGACGAGTCGGGATTCTCCGGTACGAACCTGCTGCACTCGACCGCACCGGTGATCACGCACGCGAGCGTAGACCTCGTCCGCGACGAGGCGGTCGCGCTCATCACCGCCCTGCGGTCCGGGTTCCGGTTCGCACCGCACGAGCTCAAGTCCGGGCGGTTCCTGCGCAGCTCAGGCGCGAAGGACGCGCTGGAGTGGTTCCTGGCGGCGTTGACTGGCCGCGCACACGTCCACCTCATCGACAAGGAGTTCTTCCTCGTCACCCGAATCGTGGACTTCCTGCTGACCGAGCCGTCGTACGCGGCCGGCACCCGACTTGCTCCCGAACTCCAGCCGGCCGCTCTCGCCCTGCACGAGGCGGGACGGGCGGCCGGCAGCGACTGGACCGCCTTCCTGTCGGCGTTCGTCGATCTCGTCCGGATGAAGCGGCGGCTTCCGGTCGACCAGACGGTGCACCGGTTCTTCCAGGCCCGGGACGCGCTGCGGCGACACGGGGTCGGCGCGGCGGCCGACGCCGTCCTCGACGGGCTCGACCCGAGCCACGTGCGGGCCGTGGTGGCCCGGCTCGACACCGACGACCGCGCGGTCCCTCCCCCACTGGAGCCGCTGCTGCCGGCACTGGCCGAGACGGTGCTGTCGTGGAGCGGCGGCCGGCGGCAGGTGCTGGTGACCCACGACGAGCAGAGCGCGCTGACGGCCGACCGCCTGACCCGCCTCCAGCGGGTGCTGGCCGACAACGGCACCGCGTCGGCGGCCGACGTCAGCCGGGTCGGCGGGCTGCCGAACGGGGTGTCACCCCTGGCCGGTCTGGTGGTGGTCGACTCCCGCGACGACCCGCGCGTCCAGGTCGCGGATCTCCTCGCCGGAGTGGCCCGGCGGATGCCCGCCATCATCGACGACGCGCTCCGCACCGGCACGGTGATCTCCGAGAACCCGGCGGGCACGCCGGCCGGGAAGCACCCCGACGTCGCAAGCCGGTCGTAGTCTCATCGAATGACGGACATCCAGACGCACACCCTGGTCATACCCGGCGTCGACCTGGTCTACGACGTCCGCGGCCCGCTGCCGCCCGCTGGCGCCCATCGTGCGCTGCTCATGATCGGCCAACCGATGACGGCGGAGGGCTTCGGAGCGCTCGCTCCGCACTTCACCGACCGCACGGTCCTCACCTACGATCCGCGTGGTCTGGGCCGCAGCGTCCGCAAGGACGATCGGGCCGACCACACGCCGCAGCAGCAGGCCGACGACCTGCACGCGCTCGTCGAGGCGCTCGACGTCGGTCCGGTCGACGTGTTCGCGAGCAGCGGCGGTGCGGTGACCGCGCTCGAACTGGTCGCCAGTCACCCCGGCGACGTCGCCACCCTGGTGGCGCACGAACCGCCGATCAACGCCGTGCTCCCCGACGCCACGGCCGCCGAGCGTGCCCGAGCCGGCTTCTACGAGGCGTACCAGGCGAAGGGCTCCGGTGCCGGGATGGCCGCGTTCATCGCGATGACGTCCTGGCAGGGCGAGTTCACCGACGCCTACTTCGCCCAGCCCACCCCCGACCCGGCGATGTTCGGCATGGCCGCCGACGACGACGGCAGCCGCGACGATCCGCTGCTGTCGAAGAACTCCTGGGCGATCACCGACTACCGCCCGGACGCGAGGCTGCTCACCGCCGCGCCCACCCGGATCGTGGTCGCCGTCGGCGAGGAGTCGGCCGGCACGTACACCGCCCGCACCGCCCTGGGCCTCGCGGCGTTGCTCGGCCAGGAGGCCGTGGTGTTCCCGAGCCACCACGGCGGGTTCCTCGGCGGTGAGTTCGGCTACGCGGGCAAGCCCGAGGAGTTCGCCGCGCGACTACGGGAGGTGCTGGACGCCGGCTGACGTCTGCGGGCTAAACCGGCCTCGGACCCACCTGTCGCTCGGCGCTCGTGCAGGTGACCCGACCAGCCGTATGGTGAGATGCGGAGGCGACGATCCGCTGTCTTCGATGAAACACCACGTGCGGCGGTCGAGGAGGACGTGATGATCGGTGTGGCGACAGTCGGCGCGATCGTAGGCGTCCTGCTCGTCGGTCTCGTGGTCCTGGTTCGTCGACCGACCGACACCCGGCCGGTGTTCCGCTGGTCGGCCCTGGCGATCACCGTGCCGGTGGCCGCCTCGCTGACGCCGTTCACCGTGGACGACTCGGGCACAGCGGCCAGCTATCTGCTCGGCGTTCCCGTCGCCGCGGCGCTGCTACCCGTTCTCGCGCAACGGGCCGGTCGGCTGACTCTGGTCGCCGATCTGGTGGCCGCGCTCGTCCTCACCGGATGGGGTCTGCTGCTCGGGCTGGGCATCGGTGTCGCGTTCCTACCAGCGGTGATACTCCTGATCGCCAGCGCAGTGGGCACCTGGGCGCCGCGACCGTCCACCACGTGACCCGGTGACTCGCGGTCAGCCGTCCGGGGTGAACAGCCCCTGAACACCGACGACGATCGCCGGTCACCAGCGCCACGAGGCCGACCACCCACGCGATCGGGGCGGCCCGACCGGCGAGGCGACCCAGGTCGTCGCCGACACGCGGCAGCAGCCGCAGCACCGCCACGGCGAGCAGGAAGCCACCGACGATGTTGGCGGCTCAGCGCGTGCACCGCCACACCAGCGGCCGATACGCCTGGTTCTCGTAGACGGCCCCGACCACCGTCAGACCGTCGTCGCTGATCCCCTCGGCCGTGTACGTGCCCGCCTCGGTCGCTCGGACCTCGGGTCGGCCCGGCAACCGGCGGGAGGTGCCGTCCGGGGCCACGATCAGCGGCGCACCGTCGCCGACCAGCACCTCACCGGTGCCGGCGATGCCGCTCGCCCCGGGGAAGGGCAACAGGCTCACCGCCCCGGTGGCGAGATTCCACCGCACCGGCAGCATCCGCACGGCGCCGCCCTGCTCGTCGCCGGGAACCATGCCGATCGCCCATTCGCCCTGTGCCGATTCGACGGACGCGCGCGGGTAGCCGTCGGGCACCGCCAGCGCCGCCCCGACGCCCTGCGGGGTCCACCGGTAGGGCCGATCGCCAACGGTGCCGACGATCGTGCCGTCCTCGGTGATCCCGGTCGCGGACGACCCCCGCTCGCCAACCAGTCGGTACTTCTGTGGGTTGTCGGTCGACCACAGCACAGCCTGGTGCGAGTCGTCGGACCTGCGGGCCGTGCCGACGATGTCGCCCCGACCGTTGATGGCGTGCGCGAGCACCGCGTCGTAGCCGGGCGGGGTGGCCAGGAAACGCAGCTTCCCATCCCGGTACAGCCAGCCGGTGCCGTCGCCATTGGTGCCGACCACATGGCCACTGGCGTTGACCGCGGCGGCGTGCCGCGCGGTCGCCGGCAGGACGGCCGGCCGACCGTCGGTCCACAGCACGACCCGTCCGTCCTCCTGCCCGGTGCCGATGTCGCCGACGATGTGCCGTCCGGTGGGATCGACTCCGTTGGCCACCGCGACCGGTCCGCCGACCGGCTGCCGCAGCCATGACGCCTGGCAGGTGACCGTGGGGCGCTGCGCGGCGGGCCCGGTCTCCGCCGGTGACACCGCGAGAGCCGGCGTGGTGGGAGCCGGCGGGCTGGCGGTCCCGCCGACCTGGACGGCGCCTACGACACCAACCCCGGCCAGCACCGTCAGCGCGGCGATCCCGCCGACTCGGCGACGCTGGCGGCGGCGCCGGCCGTCGCGGACCGCCCGGCTCAGGTCGACGCGCGGCTCCGGTACGGGCGCCGACCGCAGCAGCTCCGCGATCCGCTGCTCGTCCATGGTGGTCATCTCGGACTCCTCACTGACATCTCGGCGACGTCGAGCACCTGGCGGACGGCTGCCAACGCCCGGGCCGTCTGCGCTTTCACATTGCCTTCGGAGCAGCCCATCGCGGCGGCCGTGTCGGCCAGCGACAGGTCACACAGGAACCGCAGGACCAGCACTGTGCGCTGGCCGCGCGGAAGGCGGGCGAGCGCCGCGAGCAGGCTGTCCCGCTCGGCCAGGTCGTCGTGCGGCGTCACCGGCGAGCGCTCCGGCTCCGGCACCGACCCCAGCAGCCGAACCTTCGCCCAGCTCAACCGCTTCTCATCGACGAGCTTGTGCACCAGCATCCGATGTACGTACGCGTCGACGTTGTCGGCCCGGCTGACCCGGCCCCAGTTCACATAGAGCGCCGTGACCGTCTGCTGCACCACGTCGTCGGCCAGATGGGCGTCACCGCACATCAGGAACGCGGTCCGATGCAGGCTCGGCAGTCGCGCGGAGACGTACTCCACGAACTCACCCTCGGCATCCACCATTGAGGCTCCCTCCTCCGCAGGCTCGACGGGACCGGACGACCATCAGGTTGCGTCCCCGTCGAAGAACTGTCGGAAGCCGGACCACCCGGCCGGCGCGACCGGGCCGGCGAGCAGGCACACCGTGGCGCCACCGACCGACACCGGTGCCGGTCTCAGCCGACGGCGCTGGCCATCCGGCGTACCGCCTCGGTGATGAGCTCGGGTGCGGTGGCCAGGTTGAGTCGGACGTGCCCGCCGCCGCCGGTGCCGAACGTCAGTCCGGAGTTGAGCGCCACCCGACCACGTTCGAGGGGCACGGCGGCCGGGTCGTCGCCGAGGCCCAGGGCACCGCAGTCGAGCCAGGCGAGACAGGTGGCCTGACCGGGTTGGTAGCGGACGGCCGGCAGGTGTTCGGCGAGCAGCGCGGCGAGGAGCCGGCGGTTGTCGTCCAGGCCGGCCACCAGGGCGTCGAGCCACTCGCCACCGTCGCGGAAGGCCGCGGTGTGGGCGATCACGCCGAGGTGGCTGGTGCTGACGCTGACCCCGATCGGGACGCGGGCGAGGTCCCCGGCAGCGGCCGGACCGGCGACGAGCAGGCTGCCACGCAGGCCGGCCAGGTTCCACCCCTTGGAGGCGGACATCAGTGACAGGCGGTTCGGGCACCACTGAACAGGCCACTCATGGCCCGAGCCTAAGGCGCTGCGTCCCGGCCCGACGCCCTGGGCCACCGTCCGTCCATCCACTGTGGTTTGACCGGAACAATTCTTCGGCACGTTATTGCATTGACCAGCATCTTTGCATGCTATTCCGAAATCAACGGCGAAAAACCGCTGCGAGCCGGTAGTTCGTGACCTAGGCTGCCGAACAGCCACATCGACGGCCCGCCCTCACGCCGTGCCAGCTCCCGACCTTGCACGCCGGCCATCGCCATCCTCGACGCCGATTGGAGTATCGATGACCTGGCGTCCCACCATCGCCGCCCTGGCCGGTCTGTGCCTCGCGGTCACCGCCACCACACTGCCCGCGGGTGCTGCCGCCGACGCTGCGCAGGTCAGCGCTCACGCCCCGTTCGCCGGCCCGCCCGGCGCACCGCCCGGGGTCTGCCCGACGGGGGTCGGTTACGGCCCACCGCTGCCGGCCAGCACCGTGACGGCCCCTCGGATCCAGGGCGGGTTCACGTTCCTCGAAGGGCCGGTCTGGATCGCCGACGGCGGCTACCTGCTGATGTCCGACATGGCCGCCGGCACCGGGCCGTACAACGTCCAGCCGTCGACGATCCGCCGATTGACGCCGCCAGCGTCCTTCGACACGTTCATCGCCAACTCCGGCAGTAACGGCCTCGCGCTCAGCGCCGACGCCCAGCAGCTCATCGCTGCCACCCACGACCAGCGCAGCGTGTCCGCGTACCGGCTGAGCGACCGGGCCCGCAGCACCGTCGCCGCGAACTACCAGGGTCGGGCGTTCAACTCGCCGAACGATGTCGCGGTCCGCTCGGACGGCGTCGTCTACTTCACCGACCCGAACTTCCAGCGCGGCAACCGCCCGGACCAGATGAACGGGCGCACCAGCGTCTTCCGCGTCTCCGGCGGTCAGGTGTCGCTGGTGGACGACCGGCTGCGCCAACCCAACGGCATCTCGCTCTCGCCGGACGGGACCGCGCTGTACGTGGGCGCCTACTCCGAAAACAAGATCTACAAGTACGAGGTCCAGCCGGACGGCAGCACCGGCGCCCGCACCGTTTTCGTGAACTACATCGGCGGTCCGGACGGCGGCACGATCGACTGCGCCGGCAACGTGTACTGGACGTCCGGCTCGGACGCCCTGGTCCACGTGTACTCCCCCGCCGGCACCCCGCTCGGCACGATCCGGCCGGGCACCACCGGCACGACCAACGTCGCGTTCGGCGGCCCCGACCGGCAGACCCTCTTCATCACGTCGGGCAGGTGGGGCGACTCCGGCCTGTACAGCGTGCGCCTCAACGTCCCCGGCTACCCGTACTGATCAACGCCGAGGAACCCGCCGACCGGGGTGACGCCAGGCGCCACTGTCGCTGGGCCGCTGGCAGACGACGTCCTCTGCCGCAGCGGCCCAGCGACCCCCCACCAACAAGCGGCTGCCGGATGGGGGCGGTCCGCCGCCGCCGACCCGACGCGCCAGCCATGCCGTGGGAGGAGCCCTCCGTTGTGCTCCTCGCGGAGCTAACCCCTCCCACCGATGGCTCCCCGGGTTTGGCCGACCGGACCGCACACCTCGTCCGGCACGCAACAGGTGTTGAGCCGACCGAGTTCGCACTCAACGCACGCCGCTCCAAACAGGAGCGAGCATAGGCTCACGTTCCGTGCGCGTGTCAACATCTGTGTCGCCATGCCGGCGGTCTGCGACACTGCCGTTTAGGCCACTGAAGGGTGAGGAATCATGGTTGACGATCGGTACGCAGAACCGGAGCTGCCGCCCCTCGACACGTTGGCCGCGAGGCTGGAGTACCTCTTCGACAACATCCGCCCGACGCCCGACGAACTCAGCGACGCCGACGAGTCGGGGCGCAGATACACCAACAGAGAGATCGCCGACAAAATCAACGAAGTGGCGACGGAGACGGGCGTGACGATCAGCGCCGCTTACATCGGAGAGTTGCGCCGCGGCGTGGCCAGCGACCCCCGTACCTCACACGTCCGCGCCCTGGCCGCCGCCTTCGGGGTCAACTCGGGCTACTTCGTCGACGATGCGGCAGCACGACGAATAGAGGACCAGATCGCGCTGCTCAACGAGCTGCGCCGGATGGATGTCAAGCAGGTGGCGCTGCGCCAGGTGTTGACCGACAACGGACTCTCCGCCACGGACACCCGGCTCATCTAGCAGATGGTGGCCCGACTGCGAGCCGTGGCTGCGGGCGCCGGCGCTGGCCCGAGCACCGAGCCGGCCGAACGCGGATAGCCATGCAGATCCTTCGGTGGCAGTACACCGACGAGCAGGAGAACGCTGACGTGAGGTTGCACCGACTACGCAGGCGCTGCGAGCAGATCGTTGCCGAGCTTGAGGTCGCGCTGCCGGTGGGGGCGCAGACCGTCGCCGCGACGCAGGAAACCACCACCCCCCATCAGCGCACTGGAGACGCCCGCCGATGAGAGGCCGCTACGACAACCTGACCCGCACCCGCGATCTCGACCCGGTGCGCGACTACCTGGACATCTACCAGACCATGCTGCGCTACGAGTTTCCGTGGGACATGAAGCTCGGGCTCAACCTCGCCTTCAACCGGTCCTTCTCCATCCCCGCCATCGCCGCTGTGCACACCGCCACCGGCGAGCTGACCGAACGCACCCAGAAGCGGATCGACGACACCGGCCTGCTGATGTACGAGATGGTGCTCAACGGCTTCGACCAGCCCCGCGGCCGCGACGCGCTGCGGCGCGTCAACCAGATCCACCGCCCCTACGACATCAGCAACGACGACTTCCGCTACGTCCTCGGCTGCCTGGTCGTGATCCCCACCCGCTGGTTGCAGGCCTACGGCTGGCGCCCACCCTGCTGCCACGAACGCCACGCCACCTACCTGTTCTACCGCGAGCTCGGCCGACGGATGGGCATCACCGACATCCCCGGGTCGTTCGACGAGTTCGAGACCTGGTTCACCGCCCGCGACGCGGCTCACCTACAGCCCAACGACGACGCGGCGACCATCGAACGGGCCACCCGCATGCTGATGCTCACGCGAATCCCCCGAACCCTCGCGCCACTGGGAAACGCACTGGTCAGCGCCCTGTACGACGCGCCGCTGCGGCGCGCAACGCGAGTCGACACGCCAGCCTGGCCGATCCGGGCAGGGTTGCACCTGGCCTTGAAGACGCGCTCGCGGTTGCAGCGGTGGTTCGGAGCGCCCCGGACGACGCCGTTGTTCGCCGACGGGATCACGGCCAAGAGCTACCCCGACGGGTACGAGATCAGCCAGCTCGGCCCGCACCACCTCGCAGGTCAGCGCTGCGACGACGGATCGCACGACGGCTGGTAGGACGCCGACGGCAGGTTGGCCGCGACCAGGACGATCATCGCGGCCGCCCGGATTCAGCCGTACCCCGGGAATCGGCACGTGGGCGGGTCCGGTCCGCCGACCATCCCCCGTGGATGGTCGGCGGACCGGCTTCAGCGAACGGCGGTGGTGGTCCAGCGTGGGGAGGCGGTGGTGACCGCGACGGTCTCACCGACCAACGTGGTCGACGCCTGGGTGTCGCGCCGCGCGCTGGTGCCGACCCACAGGTCGACGTCGCCGGGCTCCACGACGCGCGTGTACGTGCGGTCGGAGAAGGCCAGGCGGGTGGTGGGAACCGTCAGCTCGACCGTGACGGACTGGCCCGGCTCCAGGTGGACCCGCCGATAGCCGAGCAGCTGCGCCAACGGCCTGGTCACCGAGGCCACGACGTCGCGGCCGTAGAGCTGGACCACGTCGTCGCCGGCGACCGCGCCGGTGTTCGTCACCCGCACGGTCACGTTGAGCTCCCCGTCGGTGGGCACCGTGGCGGCCACCGTGAGATCGCTGTACGCGAAGGTGGTGTAGGACAGGCCGTGCCCGAACGGCGCCACGGGCGTCGCGGCCAGGTTGGTCACCTCGTTGCCCGTACCAAGGGTGGGGTGCAGGTAGGAGTACGGCTGCGCGCCGGCCGACCCGGGCATTGTGATCGGCAGCCGACCTGACGGGTTGACCCGCCCGGAGAGCACTCCCGCGATCGCCCCGGCGCCCTCCTCGCCCGGGAAGAACGCCTGCACCACCGCCGCGCAGCGGGAGAGCGCCCAGCCGATGTCGTACGGTCGGCCGGTGAGCAGCACGAGGACAACCGGTGTGCCGGTCGCCAGCACCGCCTCGACCAGTTCGCGCTGGACGCCGGGCAGTTCCAGGTCGTCCCGGTCGCAGCCCTCGCCGACCGTGCCGCGTCCGAAGAGCCCGGCGTGGTCGCCGACGACCAGGACGGCGACATCCGCGGCGGACGCCGTGGCGACCGCCTCGTCGAAGCCGGACCGGTCGTCGCTGTCCACGTCGCAGCCGGCCGCCCCGGTGACGAGGCCGTCGCCGAACTCGGCCCGCACAGCGTCGAGTACGGTCGGCACCTCGATGCCGGTCTCCACGCCGGGGTGCTGGACGAGGACGTGGTTGAGGAACGAGTAGCACCCGAAGAGCGCGCCCTGCCGGTCGGCGTTCGGGCCGATGAGGGCCACCCGCCGACCCGCTGGCAGCGGCAGCGCGCCCCGGTTGGCGACCAGCACGATCGATTCCTCGGCGAGCCGGCGGGCGATTGACCGGTGCTCGGGCGAGTCGAGGTCGATCGTCTGGGGCGGCTCGTCGTCGAAGGTCGCGTCGAGCAGACCCAGCTCCTGCTTCTGCCGCAGCACCCGCAGGACCGCACGGTCGATGAGCGCCTCGTCGAGCTTGCCCGCCCGCACCGACTCCGGCAGGGTCAGATAGGCGTCGCCGGTCGGCAGCTCGACGTCGAGACCGGCCGTCAACGTCTGTCTGGCCGCGTCCGCGTGATCGCTCGCCACCTGGTGCAACAGGTTGAGGAAGGCGACGCCGTAGTAGTCGGCCACCACCGTGCCGTCGAAGCCCCACTGGTCCCGCAGGATGCCGGTCAGCATCGTCGGGTCGGCGACGACCGGCACTCCGTCGATCTCGGTGTACGAGTGCATGACGCTGCGGGCGTCGCCGTCGATGATCGCCATCTCGAACGGCGGGAGCAGCACGTCGGCCAGTTCCCGGCGGCCCATGTGCACCGGGGCGAAGTTGCGCCCGGCACGCGAGGCGGAGTAGCCGGCGAAGTGCTTGAGGGTGGCGTGCACCCCCTGCGACTGCAGGCCGCGCACGTACGACGTGCCGATGGTGCCGACCAGGTACGGGTCTTCGGCGATGCACTCGTCCACCCGCCCCCAGCGGGGGTCCCGGATCACGTCGAGCACCGGGGAGAGCCCCTGGTGGATGCCCAGGGCCCGCATCGAAGCGCCGATCGCCGAGGCCATCTCGGTGACCAGTTCGGGGTTGAACGCGGCACCCCAGGCCAGCGGGGTGGGGAAGGTTGCGGCCTTCCACGCCGACAGCCCGGTGAGGCACTCCTCGTGGACGATCGCCGGGATGCCCAGTCGGGTCCTGGTGACCAGGTCCCGCTGGAACTTCCACAGCCAGGCTGCGCGTTCCGCCGGGTCCAGGGGGCGCGTGCCGTAGGCGCGGGTGAGGTGACCGAGCCCGTGCCGGGAGAACTCCTCGAGCTTGAAGACGTCGCCGAACTCCCCCTGCAGCGGTGCGACGGCCTCGCCGTCCGCCTTCTGCCAGAAGCCGACGAGCTGGGCGACCTTCTCCTCGATCGTCATCCGGCCGAGGAGATCGTGTAGGCGTTCCCCGGCGTCCTGCCCGCCCTGTCGGCTGTGGTTCGGACCTGCCTGAGCCGGCGCCGATCCGCCCACCAACTCGTGGACCTCAGTCATGCTGTGCCTTCCTCTGGTTGTGCTCGTACCGCTGCCGCTCAGCCCTTGACCGCACCTTGCAGGCCACCAACGATCTGCTTCTCCGCGAGTGTGAAGAAGAGCAGCGCCGGCAGCATCGCCAGCGAGGTGAAGGCGAGTACGCCTGCCGTGTCGGTGGTGTATTGGCTGGAGAAGTTCTGCACGCCCAGCGGCAGGGTGTGCAGGTTGACGTCACTGAGGACGAGCAGCGGCAACAGGAACGAGTTCCAGCTGGCCACGAACGCCAGGACGCCAACGGTGACGAGCGCGGGCCGCGACAGCGGCACCGCGACGCGCCAGAGGAAACCGAGTCGACTCGCACCATCGATGGCGGCCGCATCCTCCAACTCTCTCGGGATGGCCGAGAGGAAGGGGCGCAGGATCACGATCGTCAACGGTAGGGAGAAGGCGACCTGCGGCAGGATCACCGCGTAGTAGGAGTTGATCAGGCTCAGGTCACGCAGCATGAGGTAGAGCGGCAGGATCGCCGCCCCGGCCGGAAACAGCAGACCGAGCGTGAAGAAGGTGTAGAGTCCTTCCCGCCCGCGGAAGGAGTAGCGGGCGAGCACGAACGCGGCGGCCATCCCGAGCACGACGACGGCGAGCGTGGTGCCGAAGGCGATGACCGCGCTGTTGAACGCCTGTTGCCAGAAGTTGCTCTGGGTCAGCACCCGGGAGTAGTTGTCCCAGACGAACGGGTCGGGCAGGCCGGCCGGGTTCGCAACGATCTGCGGGGTGGTACGGAAGCCGCCCACGACCACATAGACGACCGGGGCGATCGACACGGCCGCGATCGCGAGGGCGAGCGCGTAGGTGAGCGGTGTGCCCCAGGAGAACTGTCGGCGCCCGCTGGGCTGGGGGAGAGCGGTGTTCACGGCCATCGTCACTTCGCCCTTCTGGTGATGGCGCCCTCGATGTCACGGCGGAGCAGGAAACGCTGGAACAGCAGCGCCGCGACGAAGGAGATGACGAACAGGATGACCGCCACGGCGTTGCCGTAGCCCCACAGCCGGGCGAAGAACCCGTTGTCCACCATGTAGGTCGCCATGGTGGCCGACGCGCCGAGGGACCGTACCGCGGGCACCGAGGTCACCCAGATCATGTCGAAGATCTGCAGTGAGCCGATCATGGACAGGAACATCCAGATCCGGATCGTCGGGCCGAGCAGCGGGATCGTGACGTGCCGTTGGATCTGCCACCAGCTCGCGCCGTCGATGGCGGCCGCCTCGGTCAGCTCGTCGGGCACATTGGACAGTCCGGCGAGGAGCAGAATGATGGCGAAGCCGACGTATTTCCAGGTGAGGATGGCCAGCAGGGTCCAGATGACCACGTCCAGGTCAGCCAGCCACGCCTGCACCAGGCCACCCATTCCCAGTGACCGCAGCAGCGCGTCGACAGTGCCGTCGCCGGTCAGCAGCAGCTTCCACATGATGCCGACGGTGACCTCAGCGAGCACGTACGGCACGAACACCAGCAGGCGGAACACCGACCGTCCGCGGAAGCGACGGTTGAGCAGCAGCGCGATGCCCAGGGCGATCGGCCCCTGGATAAGCAGCGACCCGAACACGATGATGGCGTTGTTGCGCAACGCGTCGAGGAAGATCGGGTCCTGGAAGGCGAGGGTGTAGTTCCGCAGGCCGACGAACTCGGTGGGCGGCCCGACGCCGCGCCACCGGAACAGGCTGTAGTAGACCGCGAAGCCCATCGGCACCAGCACGAACATCACGTAGACGACGATGGCCGGCGTGGTGAGCCCGATGATCTCGTACCACTTGCGGCGGTTGTCGGCGCGGCGGGCCCCCGCGGGCCTGCGGGGGCCCGCCGGCGACGCGGGGGCGCCGCCGGCGGGCATACGGATCTGGTTGGCGGAGGTCACTTGCTTGCGGCCGCCTTCATCGCCGAGACGACCTTCTCAGGCGTCCCGTTGCCGGCGAAGATGGCGACGACCGCATCGTTCATCGCGGTGCCGACGGTGCTGCCGTAGGCCGTGTCCAGCCAGAGCTGGAAGTAGCTCGCCCCTGAAGTCGCCTCCAGGATGGACTTCAGCGCTGGGTCCGTCACGCCGCCCTCCGAGCCCTTGGCGACAGGCAGGCCCGTGCCGGTCTCGGCGTAGCCCTTCTGCACCTCGGGGCTCACGATGTACTTGAGGAACTCGACGCACTCCGCAGGGGCGTTCTTGGCGCAGGAGAACCCGTCGCCACCGCCGAGGACCGCCTTGGGGTCGCCCGGGGAACCGGAGATCGCCGGCACCGGGAACCAGCCGATGAACGAGGCGAGCTTCGCCTTGTCCGTGGCGACGGTCTCCAGCGTGCCGCGGTTCCAGTCACCCATGAGCTCCATCGCGGCCTTGCCGTTGGCGAGCATGCCGTTGGCGCTGGTCGGGTCGTTCTGGCCCGGGGTGGCGATGAAGTTGGGCTGGAACGGCTTGGTGTCGATGAAGGTCTTGAGGTCCTGGCCGGCCTTCACGAAGCACGGGTCGTCGAAGTTCTTGTCCTTGGCCGCCTTCTTGAGGGTGTCGACCGAGCAGGCGCGCAGCGCCATGTTGTACCACCAGTGCGCGGCCGGCCACTTGTCACCGGCGCCCACGGCGATCGGGACGACGTTGATCGCCTTGAGCTTGGTGACCGCGGCGTTGAGCTCTTCGAAGGTGGTCGGTGGCGCCGCGATGCCCGCCTGGGCGAACATCTCCTTGTTGTACCAGATGCCTTCGATGCCCATCCGGAACGGCAGGCCGTACTGCTTGCCGTTGACCTGCCAGGTCTCCGCGGCGATGCCGACGTTGCCGACCTCGGTCTTGACCTGGTCGGTGATGTCCTTGAGGTAGTCGGCCTCCACCTGCTCAATCATCTCGCCGCCACCCCAGGTCATGAAGATGTCCGGCGGGTCGCTGCTCAGCAGCGCGGCAGGGATCCGGGTGCGCTGGAGCTGGTTCGTCTCGATCGCCTCGATCTCGATCTTGACGGTGGGGTGGAGTGCGGAGAAGTCCTTGGCGACCTTCTCCCAGTAGGTCTTGCCGGGCCCGTCCTGCGAGGCGTTGTGCCACCACGTCAGGGTCACCGGGTCCTTGTACAGCTCGCCCTGCGGTGCCGCTTCTTCGCCACCGCCGCTGCACCCGGCGGCAGCAAGAACACTTGTCATTAACAGTGCAAGGACGGCACTTTTACGCCGCTTCGTTGCCATCGATGTCTCCTCGACTAGTCAGTCGCGGTACTCGGCCTGCGGCGAAGTTTTACAGTCACGTAACTTGATGTCAATCGGTATCGATAACGTTTTCGACTCGCTGGCGATGGACCCCTTGCGGGGCCCTATCATCATCGGCGTGGTGTTTCAGCAGCGCGTCAAGATGTCGGATGTGGCACGTACAGCCGGCGTCTCCGTCGCGACCGTGTCGAAGGTTGTCAATGGCCGCTACGGCGTGGCCCAGGCAACCGTGGAGCGCGTCCAGCAGGTCATCCACGAGCTCGGCTACGAGGCGAGCCTGGGGGCGCAGAGCCTGCGCAGCCACCGCACCAACGTGCTCGGCATCCTGGTCGCGGAGTTCGAGCCGTTCTCGACCGAGCTACTCAAGGGGGCGTCCCAGGAGGTCGCGGGCAGCGGCTACCAACTGCTGGCCTACTCCAGCGGGGACGGCGAGGGTGCCGCGGTGGGGTGGGAGCGGCGCTCGCTGGCCCGTCTCTCCGGCACCCTCATCGACGGCGCCGTGATCGTCACACCGACCGTGGTCGAGACCGAACACAGCTTCCACGTCGTGGCCGTCGACCCGCACACCGGGCCGTCCGACCTACCCACCGTCGACTCGGACAACTTCGCCGGCGCCGTGCTGGCGACCAACTACCTGCTGTCCCTCGGCCACCGGCGGATCGGGCACATCAGTGGCCGCGCCGACCTGAAGTCGGCGCGGCTGCGCGAGGCCGGCTTCCGCAGCGCGATGGCCGACGCTGGCGTGCCGGTGGACGAGCGCCTCGTCCGCGTCGGCGGATTCCGGATCGAGAGCGCCGCCGGCACCGCCGCGGAGCTGCTCGCCCTCGCCGACCGGCCGAGCGCGATCTTCGCCGGTAACGACCTCTCCGCGATCTCCACGATGAATGTGGCCCGCGACATGGGCCTCTCGGTGCCCGACGACCTCTCGGTGATCGGCTTCGACAACGTGCCGGAGTCGGCGCTGGTCAACCCGCCGCTGACGACCATCATGCAACCGCTGCAGCGGATGGGCGCCGAGGCATTGCGCCTCCTCGTCGACCTGATCGCCGGCGTCGACCGGGACACCCACATCCGGCTCCCCACCGAACTGGTCATCCGTTCGTCCTGCCGCGCGCTGCACTGACTGGGGCACGCGACAGGGCGCCCGGGGTACGCGACAGGGTGGCGGAACGTGAAACCCGCCTAAGGCGAGAATTCTCCCCCTAGGTTCGATGCGCAGGAGGCAGCCGAACCGGGGAGAGACGTGGACAGCTATCCGGCGATCGAGGATCACGGACTTATCGGCGACCTGCAGACCGCCGCGCTGGTGACGTGTGACGGGACGATCGACTGGTTCTGCGCGCCGCGATTCGACTCGCCGAGCATCTTCGCCGCGCTGCTGGACAAGGAGAAGGGCGGCTACTTCCAGATCGCGCCACACGACGTGCGGTACGTGACCAAGCAGCTCTACCTCCCCGGCACACCCATCTTGATCACCCGGTTCATCAGCGCCGACGGGGTGGCCGAGGTGATGGACTTCATGCCGGTCACCGGCGAACGCGCCACCGACGCGCACCGCCTGGTCCGCACCGTCACCATGGTCCGCGGCAGCATGCGCTTCCGGGTGGAGTGCCGGCCGCGGTTCAACTACGCCCGCGAAGAGCATCGGCTGGAGCGCCACCAGAACGGCTACGTCTTCCGCGGCCGGACGGCGACGCTGACGTTCAACCCGGTCGACCCGGTGCGGCGGTTGATCGCCGAACAGGGTGACATCCAGCTTGAGGGGGGTGACCTGGTCGGGTACAGCACGCTGAATGAAGGCGACACCGGCGGGGTGGTCCTGGAGACGGGCGGCACCGAACCGCGCATCATCTCGCCGGACGAGATCCAGGGCATGTTCGAGTGGACCCAGGACTACTGGCGGCGCTGGGTCGAACGTTCCCGCTACACGGGCCGCTGGCGGGAGATGGTCGAGCGCTCCGCCATCACACTGAAACTCATGACGTACGCGCCCACCGGCGCGATGATCGCCGCACCCACCGCCGCGCTGCCCGAACTGGTCGGCGGAACCCGCAACTGGGACTACCGCTACACCTGGGTCCGCGACACCTCGTTCTCGGTGCACGCGCTGCTCGGCCTCGGCTTCACCGAGGAGGTCAGCCGGTACATGGACTGGCTGGACGAGCGGATCCGCGAGGCCGGCGACCATCAGGACCCTCTGAAGATCATGTACCGGGTGGACGGCTCCTCCGACCTGCACGAGGAGGTTTTGGAGCATCTGGAGGGCTACCGCGGCTCGCGGCCGGTACGCATCGGTAACGGCGCCGCCGACCAACTCCAACTCGACATCCACGGCGAGGCGCTCTACGCCATGCACCTCGCCGACGAGCAGGGCATCCGCGTCTCGCACCAGGTGTGGAAGAGCACCGTCCGGCTCGTCGACTGGCTGTGCCACAACTGGGACCAGCCCGACGCCGGCATCTGGGAGAGTCGCCACCACCCCCGCAACTACACCTTCGGCCGGGTGATGTCCTGGGTCGCGCTGGACCGGGCCATCCGGCTGGCCACCCGCACCGGTCGCCCCGGGGACATGGCCTGCTGGACCAAGCAACGCAACCGCATCTACAACCAGGTCATGGAACGCGGATACGACCGGCGTCACGGTTCCTTCGTGCAGGCGTACGACGAGTCGGTGCTCGACGCGGCGCTGCTCGCCATGCCGGCGGTCGGATTCGTCACGCCGAGCGACCCACTGTGGCAGTCCACCTTGCAGGCGATCGAACGCGAACTGGTCTCCGACAGCCTGGTCCACCGGTACGACCCGGTCCACTCCCCCGACGGTCTCCCCGGCCACGAGGGCACCTTCAACATGTGCACCTTCTGGTACGTCGAGGCGCTGGCCCGTTCCGGCCGCCTCGACGACGCCCGCCTCACCTTCGAGAAGATGTTCACCTTCAGCAACCACCTCGGCCTCTACGCCGAGGAGATCGCCTCGACCGGGGAGCAGATCGGCAACTATCCCCAAGCATTCAGCCACCTCTCATTGATCAACTCGGCGCTGACGCTCAACGACCTGCTCGACACCGAGGCCGACGCCCGCCGCCGCCGGTAGCGCGGCCATACCGGTCCGTCACCGGCGCTGCCGCGCCGGACGGCGGGAAGGGCTTGACGCCCCCACGTCCATCACGCATGGTCGACACGCATCGACGTTCTCAAATATATTGGACGCTGGAGGAACTGATGAGAGCCTTCCTCACCACCGCCACGGCTGCCGCCCTCCTGCTGGCCACCGGCGGCGCATCCCACGGCCAGCCACCGGCCGACGCACCCTGTGCCGGGCAGATCCACCCGAACCCGGGGTTCGAGCGCGGCACCACCGGCTGGACCGCCGGCCCCCGCATCGTCGTGCTCGGCGACGCGGCCCGACCCGCCCACACCGGCCGCGCGTACGCCGCCTTCGCGGGCCTGGACGTGACGCATTCCGACCTGCTGCGCGCCACCGTCACCGTGCCACCCGACTGCAACCTGACGGTCAGCTTCTGGGTCCGGACCACCACCACCGAGACCAGCCGAGGCGACTACCTCAACGTCGGGCTGGCGGTCACCGGAATACCCCCGAAGACGAGGTTCTCGCTGGCCTTCGACGGCGGGGCGCAGTGGCGGCAATATTCCATGTCCAGCGGAACGGCGACGACCGAGCGCACCGCGACGGCCAGCTTCCTGGCCAGCGAAACGGCCGGCAACGGCGCCACCGCCTTCGACGTCGACGACGTGACCTTCACGCTGAGCTGACCCACGGCGGCGGCAATTTCTCCTGGGCGAAGCGCGGAACCGACCCTATGCTTGCCGCCGAACCCACGACGACCCGGCCGGGGTCGCGGGAAGCACCGATACGAGGATCTGCGAATGCGCCGGAAGTCCGCCCTGAGCAACGGCACTGCTGGCGTCAGGGACGTACCACCGGACGGCCAACCGACGGCCTCCGCCGCGGCAGCTGTCACCCGCCGATCCGCGGTCGCCGAGGAACAGGCGTTCCTGGACCTGGCCGCGGCCCGGCGCGACACGCTGGCCGACCACCTTCAGGTCGAGCTCTCCTCGCCGGCCCTGGACGCGGTGGAAGGGGCCCGGCAGCGGCTGCTCCGCCAGCAGTACGACGAACTTCGCCAAGCACGGGAAGGGCTGGTCTTCGGGCGCCTCGACGGCCTTGACGGCACCGTCCGCCACGTCGGCCGGATCGGTCTCCGCACCGACGCCGAGGGCAGTGAGCCACTGCTGGTGGACTGGCGCGCTCCCGCCGCCCGGCCGTTCTACACCGCGACCGCCGTCGACCCACAGGGTCAGGCACGGCGGCGGCACATCCGCACCACGGGATCGACAGTCGTCGGCGTGGACGACGAACCCCTGGACGGGACCACAACGGCGGAACTCGTCGGCGAAGGCGCTCTCCTGGCCGCCCTCGACCAGCGGCGCACCGGTCGCATGTCGACGGCGATCTCCACCCTGCAACGCGAGCAGGACGACATCATCCGGGCTGAGGCGACCGGCCCGCTGATCGTTCAGGGCGGTCCCGGCACGGGCAAGACCGTGGTGGCTCTGCACCGCGTCGCGTACCTGCTGTTCACCCACCGGACCATGGCCGACCAGGCGGTCCTGGTCCTCGGCCCCTCGCCGCGATTCCTTCAGTACATCGCCCAGGTGCTGCCCGCGCTGGGCGAGACCGCCGTCGTCTCGGCGACCTGCGACACCCTACTGGCCGACGTCCACGTCAGCCGCGACGAGAGCCGACCTCTCGCCGAGATCAAAGGTCGCGCCGTCTGGCAGTCCGCGCTCGAAGGCTACGTCGCGTCACTGCTCCCCCGGCCCCGCGAGCTGAAGCTGCGCTGGGAGGGTGAGTTCTACGTCCTTCCCGCCGAGACTGTGGCGCAGGCGCTCACCTCGGCGGTGCAGGGACGGCCGTACCACCGCGCCCGCGCGGCGTTCGCCGAGCAGGTCCACCACCTCCTCGCCGACGTCGTCGCCGAGCAACGCGAGGCGCTGATGGACGAGATGGAGGAGGGTTTCGAGGACATCCTCGCCCGCGTCGACCACAGCATGGGGCATGACCAATTCCCCGCCCGGACCGCCACCGGCAGCGACGCCGACGGGTTGCTCTCCGAGGAGGAGATCGAGCAGCTCCGGAGTCGGATCGCCGAGAACCCCACCATCGCCCGGTTCATCACGGCCTGGTGGCCGACCCTCGACGCCGCAACCCTGCTGACTGATTTCCTGGCCGACCGCGCCCTGCTGGCCCGGTTCGCACCGCAGTTGACCCCCGAGGAGATCGTCGCCGTCGCGGCCGAGCCCGCCGGGTGGGCGTCGAGCGACATTCCGCTGCTCGACGCCCTCGCCGACCTGCTCGGCGATGTCGACGCCCCACCACCACCGGGTGAGTTCGTCGCCGACCGTGCCCGCCGGCAGCGCAGCTGGGTGTACGGCCACGTGGTCATCGACGAGGCTCAAGAGCTGTCGGAGATGCAGTGGCAGATGGTTCTCCGCCGCTGTCCCAGCCGCTCGATCACCGCCGTCGGTGACATCGACCAGGCGGAGGCGGCGCACCGGCACACCAGTTGGGCACAGGCGGTGCAGGCTGTCTTCGGAGACCGCTGGACCGCCGCGGAACTCACCATCTGCTACCGGACCCCGCGCGAGGTCATGGACCTCACCGGCCCGGTCCTGACGAAGGCCGGCAGCCACAACACCCCGCCACGAGCGGTGCGCTCCTCCGGCATCGCCCCCTGGGAGCTCGCGATCACACCCGCCGAGCTCGCTGCCGCCGCCGTCGAAGCGGTACGGCAGTTGCAGCGACGCTGGCACGGTGGGACGGTCGGCGTCATCGCCCCGGCGAGCCGCATAGCCGAACTCCGGACCGCGCTGGGTGACACGCCGGTCCTCACCGCCGGCCAGTCCAAGGGCTTGGAATGGGACGCGACGCTGCTCATCGACCCGGAGGGCATCGCCGCCGAACCGCGCGGCTGGAACGGCCTCTACGTCGCGCTCACCCGATGCACCCAGGAGCTCGGACAGCTGACACTGACGGAGCAACCACCCGCCACCTGACCTCTCCGCTGGACGGGTGGCCGGTGCACCGTCAGCGACCGTACGTCTCCAACAGCCGCAGCCACACCTCACTGACGGTCGGGTACGCCGGAACCGCGTGCCACAACCGGTCCAGCGGGACCTCACCCACGATGGCGATCGTCGCGGCGTGGATCAGTTCCGCCACGTCCGGACCGACGAGGGTGCAGCCGACGATCACCTTGCGGTCCTCGTCGACGACCATCCGGGCGTGGCCCTGGTAACCATCGGCGTGGAGGGCGGCCCCGGCAACGCGGCCCAGGTCGTAGTCCACCACCCGGATCCGCAGTCCGGCCGCCTCGGCCGCGGCCGCCGTCAGGCCCACCGACGCGATCTCCGGGTCGGTGAAGACCACCTGTGGCACCGCGCGCTCGTCGGCCGTCGCCACGTGCCGGCCCCACCGGCCGTCCTCGACCGTCGCACCCGTCGCCCGAGCCACGATCACATCGCCGACCGCCCGCGCCTGGTACTTGCCCTGATGGGTCAGCAGCGCCCGCCGGTTCACGTCGCCGGCGGCGTACAGCCACTCCCCGCCGCCCACCACGCGCATGGTGTCGTCGACCGCCAGCCAGGCACCGGGCGCCAGCCCGATGCTGTCGAGGCCGATATCGCGGGTGTTCGGTGTACGACCAACCGCCACCAGCACCTCGTCCGCCTCGATCCGCTCACCGGAGGCGGTGTCGAGATGGACGGTTCCGCCGTTGTCGCGCTTGACGGATACCGCCTCCGCGCCGAGGCGTACCGACACGCCGGCGTCGCGCAACGAGTCCGTGACCCGCGCACCGGCGAACGGCTCCGCCGACGGCAACACACCATCGCGAGCCAGCATCGTCACCGACGAACCCAGGGCGGCGAACGCGGTCGCCATCTCGGCCGCCACCACGCCACCACCGATGATGGCGAGCCGGCGGGGAACCGAGCTGGCCGAAGCGGCCTCGCGGCTGGACCATGGCGCGGCCGCACGGAGGCCCGGGAGATCCGGCAACAGAGCGCTGCTGCCGGTGGCGACAACCACCGCGTGCCGCGCGGTCAGCGTCGTCGCGACGCCGTCGACGCCGGTCACCTCGACGACCCTGGCCGACGTGATCCGCCCATGACCACGGTGCAGCGCGATGCCGACCGACTCCAACCACGAAACCTGCCCGTCGTCGTGCCAGTGCGAGGCGAAGGAGTCCCGCCGGGCCAACACCGCGGCCGCGTCCAGGTCGCCCGTCACCGCCTCACGCGCACCCGGTAGGTGGCGAGCCGCCCGCAACGCGGACGCGCTGCGCAGCAACGCCTTGGTCGGCATGCAGGCCCAGTACGAGCATTCACCACCGACCAGTTCCCGCTCGACAATGGCGGCGGTCAGCCCGCCCTGCACGACCCGGTCGGCGACGTTCTCCCCGACCGGACCTGCGCCGATCACGACGACGTCGTACTCGATGGCGGTCATCTCAGTTGTCCTTCGCCGTACGGCCGAGGCGGATGGCCGCGATCAGGAAGAAGATGGCGCCGGGGATGGCGTAACCAGCCGCGTTGGTCAGCGACGGGTGGTCCGCCGAGGCGCCGACGATGAAGGATCCACCAGCCAACACCGAGATGCCACCACTGATGATCATCGGCCACTGGCCGCCCATCGACCGACGGGTGACGCCGACGATCAGCTGGACCAGGCCGGCGACGATCGCCCAGGCACCCCACACCCGCAGGACAGCGGGAACACCGGACGCGCCCGCCACACCCACTCCGACCGCCGTGAGCAGGCTCACCGCGGCGTTGACATACAGCAGGACCGGCGAGCCGGTGGCCCGCGACGACCGGAGGTCGTAGATGGCAGCGCCCACGTCGAACAACGGGTAGAGCACGAACAACGTCACCGCGAGGGGACCGATCTCCTTGGCGGTGGCGATCGTCACGAGTGCCCACACGATGGCGAACGCGAAGCGGACGAAGTACAGCCGCCGCAGCGCGGACGCGGTCTGGGAGAGGCGGGGTGAAGCAGCGATGGTGGTCACGGGTGACCCTTTCAGCGGAGGGATAGGTAGAACGAACGTTCTGTCTCTCCGAGAATGACACCCCGGACCCGCCCTGTCAAGACCGAACGTTCTACCTACCTCCACGGTCATGCCGTACTCCAGGTCCCTTCACCTCCACCAGACCGAACGTTCTATCCGCTACGCTGGTCGGATGACGCGCGGCACACCCGACACCCGGCCCTCCGAGGCGCGCCTCCGGCTGCTCACCACCGCGATCCGGCTCTTCTATTCCGAAGGCATCCACTCCGTCGGCATCGACCGGATCATTTCCGAGGCGAAGGTGACCCGGGCGACCTTCTACCGGCACTTCCCCAGCAAGGACGACCTCATCCTCGCCTACCTGCGGGAGATCCACCGGATGGAGCGCGAAGCGGTCGACACGGCCATCGCCACCCATTCGTCGCCGGTCGACCCACTCCGGGCGATTGCCGGCTCCATCGCCCGAAACATCCAGTCGCCCGGGTTCCGTGGATGCGCCTTCCTCAACGCCGCGGCGGAGTATCCCGCCACGGAACACCCGGTACGTCAGGAGATCATCGCCCACCGGCAATGGTTCCTGGACACGCTCACCACGCTGATGGCGCAGGTCCACCAGGAAACGGCTGATCCAGCCGCGCGCCACTTCGTCATGCTCCGCGACGGCGCCATGGCCGCCGGGTGCCTTTTCGACCCCGCGCTGGTGTCCGAGACCTTCCTGCGCGGCGTCGACGGCCTTCTGGAGATCAATGCCGAGCGTCAGTCGACCGGATCTGCCGGATAGCCGTACGACGTGTCCGCCACCGCCGCGCGCTCACGCCTCGCGGTCGCGAACGTCGGGTGCTGTCCCGCCGATCGGCGAGGCGGGCACCTCCAGTGGCCGCCCCCGGCTGCGCAGCGCGTCGAGTAACGCGACCAGGGCCAGCGCTGCGGCGACCACGATCAGCCCGACCATCGGCACCCCGTGGGCCGACACCGGCGTGGCCAGCAGCAGGACCGCCAGTCCGATGATGCGGGAACGGGAGACCCGGCCGAAGATCTCGTACTCCAGCCGCATACGGGCGACGAGGAAGAGCAGCGGGCCGCCGACGACGAACAGGAGCCAACAGGGCTGCGGCCGTCCGAACGGATCATCGATCACCAGCTCGTAACCGACCGACGTGACGAGCACACTGAGCACGAGCAGCAGGTGCGTCCACTCCGACGCCGCGCCCAGCCGGGCGGGCATGGCCGCCCGATCCAACGTGTCGGTCAGCAGCAGACCGGCACGGTGGAAGTAGATCCGCCAGAGCAGCGCGCTGGTGGTGAACGCGACCGCGAAGGCGACGGCCCGTATCGGGGAGTAGTCCCGGCCGCTGAAGACCACGCCGATGACCAGAATGGACTCACCGAGGGCGATGAGAAACATCTGCTGGTGACGGTCGGCAAGATGGGTCCCCGCGATCTGCCATTGGCGCACCTTCGCGGCCCCGAGCCACGGCAGCGGCCAACCCAGGGCCCAGGCGAGGTAGTCGACGGCGAGGGCGGCAGCCCACAGCGGCAGGCGAAGTCGGTCCGGGCCCAACGCCCCGGCCAGCCACAGTGGCGCGCTCACGGAAGCCCACGCCGCCAGCCGGAGCGGCACCTGCCGTCGGGGGTGGCCACGCAGCGCGGCGGCGATCACCAACGGCCGCACCACCATCACCATCAGGTACGCGGCCACGAACGGCAGCGCCCGCTCCTCCATGGCACGGGGCAGCGTCACCGCCATGATCAGCCCGGCGAACATGGTGCCGACCACGACGGCCTGGATGATCGGCTGCTCCGGCTCATAGCGACTGGTGATCCAGGCGGTGTGCGACCAGATCAACCAGAGCGCCAGGAAGAGCAGCAGGGTACGTCCGAACCCGCTGACAAGCGCCCAGCCGGTGTCATCGCCCAAGCTGGCGAATCGTTGCGAGACCCGGGTGAGGGCCACCACGAAGGCCAGATCGAAGAAGAGCTCCAGGAACGTCGCGCGGCCCGAGCTGGCGGGTGGACGCAGCAGTTCGGCACCCCGCGCCGCCATCGTCCGCCTCCGTCCGCCCGTTCCTAGCAAACGAGCCGGCAGCCAGCGGAGTTGCGTCCGGACCAGCGACCCGAGATCTGTAAACAACCCTTGATATTAATCGTCACGAGCGTCAATATGTGGAGGTCACGGGTCGCCGAAGCCTGGGGAGTGAGCCATGAGAAGCCGTCGGATTTTCGCAGTGGTGGCCGGGGCGGCGATGACCCTCACGGCCGCCGTCGCCTTCGTCCCCACCAGCCTGGCCGCGGTCTCCCCGAGCACCGCCGTCCCGATGGTCGTCTGCACCGCACCGACCTGGGCCGAGGGCACCACCTACCAGGCGGGCGGCCAGGTCACCTACGGTGGCCGGCTCTACCAGGCTCTGGTCACCCACACCGCGCACCCCGGCGCCGGCTGGAACCCCGCCGCGACCCCGTCACTCTGGCGTGACCTCGGCGCGTGCTCGGGAGGCACCCCACCGCCCACCACGACGCCACCGACGACGCCACCGACGACCCCACCGCCCACCACTCCACCACCGACCACGGCTCCCCCCACCACGCCACCGCCGACCGGCGGAACCTGCGCGGTGAAGTCGCGCCCCACCGGCAAGGTGTTGCAGGGCTACTGGGAGAACTGGGACGGCGCCGCCAACGGCGTACACCCCGGACTCGGCTGGATCCCGATCACCGACAGCCGGCTCAACCAGCACGGCTACAACGTGATCAACGCGGCGTTCCCGGTGATCCGCCCGGACGGCACGGTCCTCTGGGAGAACGGCATGGACGCTGGCGTGAAGGTGGCCACCCCGGCCGAGATGTGCCAGGCCAAGGCGGCCGGCGCCACCATCCTGATGTCGATCGGCGGGGCCGCCGCCGGCATCGACCTGAACTCCACCGCGGTCGCCGACCGGTTCATCGCGACGATCGTGCCGATTCTGACGGCCTACCACTTCGACGGCATCGACATCGACATCGAAACCGGCCTGACCGGCAGCGGCAGCATCACCACCCTGTCGACGTCGCAGGCCAACCTGATCCGGATCATCGACGGCGTGCTGGCCCGGATGCCGTCGAACTTCGGCCTGACCATGGCCCCGGAGACGGCCTACGTCACCGGTGGGAGTGTGGTCTACGGCTCGATCTGGGGCGCGTACCTGCCGATCATCAAGAAGTACATGGACAACGGCCGGCTCTGGTGGCTGAACATGCAGTACTACAACGGCAGCATGTACGGCTGCGCCGGCGATTCGTACCCGGCGGGCACCGTGCAGGGCTTCACGGTCCAGACGCAGTGCCTCAACAACGGCCTCACCATCCAGGGCACCACCATCCGGGTGCCGTACGACAAGCAGGTCCCGGGCCTGCCCGCGCAGATCGGAGCGGGCGGCGGCCACCTGTCGACGTCGCTGGTCACGCAGGCCTGGAACTCGGTGCCCGGCCTCAAGGGCCTGATGACCTGGTCGGCGAACTGGGACGGATCGAAGGGCTGGACCTTCGGCGACAACGTGAAGCGCCTGCAGGGCCGGTGACCGGTGAGCGCACCGCCGGCCAGCCTCCCGACGGGCGCGGGCCCAGCGCCGCGACGCCACCAGGTTTGCCATTGACTTGAGTCGATGTAGGGTGGGAACGCTCCCAGATTGCGCCACCACCCACTCACTCGAGGAGCCGACATGTCCCGACGGCGGTATCGCCCGGCCACCATGCTGGCCGGGCTGTTCACTCTGGCCCTGACCGCGATGCTGCTCCCACCGGCATCGGTGGCCGGCACCGCAGCAGCCGGCACATCCCACACCCGCGCGACGCCACTCGCCGAACTGACCGTGGTGTCCGAACGGGTCGCGTTCGGCCTGCAACGGCCGATCGCGATCACCGGGCTGCCGGACGGCCGGATGCTGATCGCGGAGAAGAACGGCACCGTCCGCGCCTACCACCCCGACACCGGCCTGACGGCCGATCCGGTGCTCGACCTGACCGCGCGGATCGACACGTCGAACAACGAGCGCGGCCTGCTCGGCATCACGCCGGCGCCGAACTTCGCGCGGACCGGGATGCTCTACGTGGCCTACACGAGCCTTCCGGCCGGCGCGCTGACCCTGGCGCGGGTGCCCCTCAACGCTCCGGAGCGGGTGCAGGTGCTGCTCACCCAGGAGCACGCCGAGTACGGCAACCACAACGGCGGCCAGGTGGCGTTCGGCCGCGACGGCTACCTCTACTGGTCCCTCGGTGACGGCGGCCACGCGAACGACCCGTTCAAGTCCGGTCAGAGCCTCAGCACCCTGCTCGGCAAGATCCTGCGGATCGACGTCAACCGCTCCTGCGGAGCAAAGCCCTACTGCGTACCCTTCGACAACCCGTTCGTCCGCACGCCGGGCGCGCGGCCGGAGATCTGGGTCTACGGGCTGCGCAACCCGTGGAGGTTCTCCATCGACCCGGTCGACAACTCGCTGTGGATCGGTGACGTCGGGCAGGGCCTGATCGAGGAGATCAACCACATCCGTCCGTCCCAGCGGGGCGCCAACCTCGGCTGGTCCTGCCGAGAGGGCACGCCGGTCTTCGACGAGACGCAGTGCCGCCCGGGCGTGCGCTTGACCGACCCGGTCGTCGAGTACGACCACTACATGACGGAGAACTGCTCCATCATCGGCGGCCTGGTCTACCGGGGGTCGGTCACCCCGGAGGCGCGCGGCACCTACATCGCGAGTGACTACTGCTCGACCCGCGCGTTCGCCGTGCGGGCCAAGCCCACGGGTGGCTACGAGTCCGCTGAGATCGGCACCTTCCCCACCCAGCCGACGGCGTTCGGCGCCGACGTGAACGGCGAACTCTACGTGCTCAGCGACCTGCCGGGCTGGCTGAGCAAGGTGCGGTTCGAGCGGGTCCAGCCGACCCCCGGCGGCGGTACGGCGAACCGCTGAGCCTCGCGAGGTGCCGGCACCAGGGCGGCCCGGCGATCAGTGGCCCTCCGCGGAGGGTTGATCGCCGGGCCGCCCGGCTGTGCGCCGCGCCGGGTGGGCGCGGCTCACCCGGTCAGAGGCCGGCGGCGTGAGCGGCGGGGGTACCGCCGACCACGGGGAGGACGATCTTGCTGCTCTTCAACGCGACCTGCAGGTTCGCGGCGGTGGTGTCCGCCTGGCTGGAGTACTGCGGGTAACTGGCCACGATGATCACACCGATCCGGTGGCCGGGCTTGAAGACGTAGTCCTCCGGCAACAGCGGGAAGCTGAAGTTGTACGACTCCCCCGGCACCAGCGGCACCGCGACCCGGATCGACTGCCGGTTCTGGGCGTCCATGATGCCCTTGGTGACCAGTTCGTAGTCGGCGGTGGCCACCCGCTTCGCCGTCTGCTTGTAGCAGCCGTCGTCGGTCGGGCTGCTCTCGCCCCAGCAGTCCGACGTGTCCAGGGTGATGATCCCCTCGCCGGAAGCCCGGTGCGCGACCCGCTCGTCGGTGCCGTAGTCGACCAGGATCGCCCCGAGGTTGGTGTCGGTCTGGTCGGCGGAGGCCCGCAGTTGCACGGTGGGCGTGCCGGAGATGTGCAGCGGCGCCGAGAGCGGCGCGGAGAGGAACGCCAGCCGGTTGGGCTGCACCACGTCCGGGTTGAGGATCATGGTGTTCTGGCTCTGCGTGCGGCTGTCCTGGAACGCCCCGGTCGCCGGCTTCGCGGTGGGCACCAGCCCGAGACCGCCCGCGCCCGTGGTGCCGGGCTGGAGGAACACCTCGGTGTCGGTCATGCCGGGGATCGGCCAGTCGGCGTGGGTCTCCCACACGTCGGCGGACCGCTCCAGGTCCACCCGCGGCTCGTCCATGATGCCGTTGGCGACGCCCTGCAACCAGAAGTCGAACCACCGGTGCAGCGTCGACACCCACACCGCGCGGCGCGAGTCGAACGGGTCGACGTGGCCCTCCTGCGACAGCCACAGCTTGCGCGGCACGTTGTTCTCCGCCAGGGCGTACCAGAACTTGCTGAAGTGGTCCGGCCGGACGTTGTCGTCGTTGAGGCCGTGGTAGAGCAGCACACTGGCGGTGACGTTGGGGACCTTCTTGACGTAGCTTCGCTCGTTCCAGAAGGACGTGTAGTCGCCGTGCTCGTCGCCGTCGGCGGCGCCTATCGCGTCGCGCACCGGCTTGCAGTAGTCCCGGCGCTCGGGGTTGGTGACCGTGTTGGCCAGCGACGACACGTAGCTGTTGCCGCGGGTGACGACGCCGTTGCTGCGCACGTAGTCGTAGTACTCGGTCGGTCCGCTGATCGGCACGACGGTGGTCAGGCCCTTCACGCCGGTCACCGCCGTGGCCATGGCCAGCGAGCCGTCGTACGACTTGCCGATCATCCCCGTCTTACCGTTGTGCCAGTCCGCCTTGACGATCTCACCGGCGGCGTTACGGGCGGTGGCCCGACCGTTGAGCCAGTTGATGGCCTGCTTGGCGCTCAGGTTGTCCTGGTTGGCGTTGGTGGTCGGGCAGCCGGTGGAGTTGTTCGTGCCGACCATGTCCAGCAGGATGACCGCGTAGCCACGCGGCACGAAGTAGTTGTCGTAGAACAGCGGCCACTTGTCCAGCAGCCCGTCGCCGTCGAGGTCCGCCTTGCACTCCGACTCGTTGCCCCGGCAGACCGTCGAGTAGTACGGGCTGGCGTCCATCACCACGGGGGCCTTGAGCCCCTGCGCTGTGGCCGCCGGCCGCATCAGGTCGAACGCGATGATGTCGCGCAGACCGTCGTTGTCGCTGTCGAAGGTGGAGTCGATGAAGAGGCGTTCCCGGATGGCGTCGGCGTAGCCGAACACCGGCTGGGTGACGCCGTCCTGGACGACGATCGACGGCGGGCCGTCCGCCGCCAGCGCCTGCGGCGCCGCGCCGAGGGCGGCGAGCACCGTCGCGGACAGGACGGCCACGCCTCTGCGCCAGCGCGTTCCCACTGTAGCCATGCATTCTCCTTGATATGTCCGAGGCTGCGTACGCTACGAGCCGCCGGCCGGTGCCACCACCTGCACGTGTAGGAACTTCGCCCGGTGTGGTTCGACGGGTGCGGCCCCCGCTCGCCGGGGAGGTCCGCGCGGCACCGGGCTGGCCTACGGCTGGCCGGCCAGCACCAACTCCCGCAGCCGCTGGTCGAGTGCCGGGGCGTCCAGGCCCCCCGGCCAGCCGCGGAGCAGGGCGCCACCCTTGCCTACCAGGACGATGGTCGGCGGTTCCCGTACCGCGTACGAACGCCAGATCGTCTGCTGGTCGTCCAGGACGACCGGATAGTCCACCCGGTGAGCGCGTAGGTAGTCCTGGACCTCGTCGGCCTCGTCCGCGCCGGCCACGCCGACGAAGACCACCCGGTCGCGGTAGCTGCGGGCCAGCTCACTGAGGGCGGCCTGGCGGCTGGCGCAGGTGGTGCACCAGGAGGTGAAGAAGGTGAGTACGACGGGACGCTGCGCCCACACCTCGGCGGCGGCGAACGGTGTGCCGTCGGTCAGCGCGCCGGTGAACGCCGGGGCGGCCGGGGCGGTGCCGGGCACCGGGCGCAAGGCCAGGTCGGCCGGGACCGGCCCGGGCAGCGCCGCCGCTCCTCCGACCGGCGTCGGCGGGGGCGCGGGCTCGGGCGTGCTGCATCCGGCCAGCAGCGTCGCCGCCAGCACCAGCGGTAGGAGGGCCCGCCTCATGACGGGACCACCGCCACCAGCGCCGGGCCTTCGCTGTCGTCCGGCGTCAGGTCGAGCGTCGGCCGGCCGTCCACCTCCAGGCGGTAGGAGGCCCGCTGCGGTACGCGTACCGGTACGGCGAACTCGCAGTAGGTGGGCAGGCGTTCGACTCCCAGGTCCTCGGCGAAAGCGGCCACCGCGGTCCCCGCCGGCAGTAGCCCGCTGGCCAGCGCCGCCCCGTCCGGGTCGAGCACGCGAAACGGCGCCCGGTTGTGGAAGTGCTGGAACGGACCGGTGCCGGCGCAGTCCACGCCGGCGGCCCGGATGTTGATGTCGCGAACCAGGACCCGGACGGTCGTCGGGGAGACCTTCTCCTGGGCGGCGCCGACCGCTCCGCAGCCGGTCAGGCCGGCCACCAGCAGGGGCAACAGAGTCATGGTGCTTCGCCGCACGTCATCCTCCTCTCGCCCGCCTGCTGGTTCCGCGGCGGTAGGCCGCCGCGGAACCAGCAGGAACGGGGTCAACCTCGGGCGCCGGTCAGGACTTCTCGACCCGGCACTGCTTGGTCACCGTCTTCGTCGGGTCGCTCTCCGAGGTCGCGGTGAGCTTCACGAAACCGGTGTCCGCGGCGGCGGCGGTGGCGCCCACCGACACCTTCACCGTGGTGGCCTTGCCGAACTGCGCGGTGGCGAGCTGGTTGGGCAGCCAGGTCCGCCAGCCCTTGCCGGCCACCTCCGCGGACAGGCGGTAGACGTCCGACTTCAGGTACGCGCTGACGTTCTCCGGGTGCTGCTGCCCGCCGGCCGAGTAGGAACCGGTGTTGGTCAGCTCGAACGAGCAGGTCACCCCACGGTTGGTGGGCTTGCCGCCGCTGGTCACCTCTCCCTTGCCCAGGGTCACGCCGTGGCTGCTCGGCCCGCCGGTGCCGTCGAGCGAGCGCACCGCCACCGTGTAGGACAGCGAGCCGGCCGAGTCCCGCTTGAGGTCGATGATGTAGAAGTGCAGCCGGTTGGCCTCATCGACGTACTCGTACTGGCTGCCGGTGTCCGCGCCGGCGTGGAACAGCGCGTCGGAGAGCTGCCGGTAGTCACCCATGGTGATCTTCTGCGGGGTGCCGTCGGGCCGGTAGAAGTCGACCATGTCGATGTCCTGCGGGTTGGCGTCCACCACCCACTGGAAGGGCGCGCTGTCGGCGTTCTTCGTCTTGCTCAGCAGCACACCGCTGTCCGGGGTGAACGAGTCCGCGCCCATCCGGTCGACGACCTCGACGGTGTAGTTGTTGAAGTTGCCGCCGTCGCACAGCGGGTCGGTGGTGACCCCACACGCCGGCGACAGGTCCTTGTTCAGCGCGATGTTCAGGCCGCTGAGACCCTTCGGGCCGGCATCGACCGCCCGAGCGGTGACCTGCGCGACCACCAGGCCCGAGGAGGCCAGCGACTCCCGGGACAGCCGCAGCACGTGCTCCTCGCCGAGCAGGCCGATCTTGAGCTTGTCCCGCAGGGTGTGCAGCGAGCCCATCGACCCGCCGTTGGTGGGCGGGATCTGCCAGCGGGTGTGCGGACCGCCCGGGCCGTTGAACGACCCGCGCGACATCATGCTCCAGATCCCGGTGTACGCCCGGCGCAGCGGCTCGCCGTACGGGTTGTTGTAGTTGTCGCCGATGCCCAGCAGATGGCTCAACTCGTGGGCGTAGACGCCCATGCCGGAACTCTCCCCCTGCGTCGAGGAACCGCCGCCGGCGTTCGGCCACAGTGTCGCCGCCGCCTTCCAGGAGGTCCAGTCCACGTAGCGGGTCTTCGCCCAGTTCGGCAGGTTGGGGTCCGGTGGGCCCCAGGCGTCCGGCACGTCCTCCTTGTTCTGGAAGATCATCTGCCCGAACTCCTGCCAGGTCGACGACTCGTCCTGGCCGGCGCTGAGGATGAACACCAACTCGTACTGGTTGGCGACCTCGTCGCCGACGGCCGCCCGCCAGGCGCCCAGGCCATCGGTGCGGATGTTCTTGCCGCACACGTCCCCACTCGGGCAGGCGCCCGGGTTGAACCCGTTGTCCAGACCGTACTGGTAGGACTTGGCCGGCATCTGGTATGGCCCGAACCCGGCGAGGTCGACGCCGTAGCGGCCGTTGGAGTCCTGCATCCAGTACTCGTGCAGGGTGTGACCCTTGTTGAGGGCGTTCGGGGTGTTCAGGAAGTCCTGGTAGAACTGCGGCACGTCCGCCCGGGGGATGTTGGTCGCGACGGACTGGGGGTTGCCGAACACCGTCGAACGGGCCCGCTGGGACACCGCGAACGTCTCGTCGGGATAGTCCAGCGCCACCAGGGCGATCTTGAAGTTGCGGACCGACCCCGACACGCTCGGGTCGGCCCAGTTCCTGCCGGGCACAGCCTTGTAGTCGTTCCAGGTCATCGTGTCCGGGTTCTGCCAGGCCTGCGGGTCGAGGACCTGGAACGGCGCGGTGCCGCCGGCCGGGTTGGCCGGAGCGGCGGCGGCCTGCGCCGCCCCGGTCGCCACGAGCGTGGTCACCACGGCTGCGGCCAGTACGGCCCGCCTCAGCCGCGTTCGATGGGGAGTAGCACGGTGCACGGAACCACCTCTCGTCGGAGGGAAACGCGGCGCTGGCGTCCGGGTGGGGGTATCGCGGAACACCTGTCAGCAGGCCGCGCAGCGAATCTAGGAGGGCGGGCCGGTACCGGTCACCGTGCAGATGTCGGCAGGTGGGCCGACGACTTCCGACACCTGAAGGACCAGCGCCCGCCGCGGATCAGCCAGGGCGGTCCCCGAAAGCCGGATCGGCGGTCGCCGCGAGGGCCCGCAGCACGTCCTGGCGCACCCGCTCGGCGGCCGGCCCGGACAGCGGCCCGCGCGGTGGCCGGCACCGCCCGCCGAACCGACCGGCGCACTCCATGGCGAACTTGACGGCCTGCACGGACTCGGGCCGGGAGGCCCAGCCGAGGATCGGGTGCAGCTCGGTGTAGAGCGGTAGCGCCCGGCCCAGGTCGCGGGCGACGCACAGGTCGTACAGGCGCGCGGCCTGGCGGGGCAGCGCGTTGGGCAGGGTGGCGACCCATCCGGTGGCGCCGCACAGCACCAGTTCGAGCACCACGTCGTCGGCGCCGACCAGCACGTCGACGTGCGGGCAGAGGTCCCGCAGACGATGCAGTCGGCGTACGTCGCCGGTGACCTCCTTGACCGCGACGATCCCGTCGATCTCGGCGACGGTCGCCAGCAGGTCCGGGGTGAGGTCCAGCCGGCTGTCGTACGGCTCGTTGTGGGCGACCACCGGCAGGCCGACCGCCGCCACCTCCCGGTAGTGGGCGACCACGTCGGCGGTGCGGGCGGCCGGCCCGTCAGGTGGCCGTGCGAGCACGCCGTGGGCACCGACCTCGGCGGCCTGCTCCGTCCAGCGGCGGGCCTGCCGGCTGCCGTGACCGCCGACGCCGGGCACCACCGCGCAGCCGGACGGCGCGGCCTGCACCGTCGCCCGCACCACGGCGGCCCGCTCGTCGTCGGAGAGGGCCCGGTACTCCCCCATCGACGCGCACGGCGCGACCCCGTGGCACCCCTCGGCGGCGAGCCACCGGACGTGTTCCTGGAGCTGGTCGAAGTCGACCGACAGGTCGGCACGGAACGGCGTGGTGATGGCGACCAGCATGCCCCGCCAGGGCCGACCAGTTCCCACTCGGAAGTCCCCTTTCCGCGCCGGCACCGCCCCGCATCGCACCGTGCGCGGCGGCGCTGGTGCGGTGCGTACCGGAACCCTAGGAACGTCCGTCGCCCGCGGTCTTCGGACAGATGCCGAAACAGTGGCGCGGCCGGCCGTCTTTTTGTCGAGAGTTCGACAGTGGACCTTGCGCGATGACCCACCCGCACCGGAGGGTAAGGACTGGCGGTCGCGCGATCCCTGTCACCAGCGCAACCTGGGGAGTTACATGCACGGTGAGCTCCAGCGAATCGTCGACGCCGTCGCCGCCCGGGTGGGGCGACCCGCCCTCATCGAGGACCGGCGACAGCGGGTGGTCGCCTACAGCGAGCACGACGGCCCGATGGACGACGTCCGCCGGACATCGATCCTGCGCCGGCAGACGACGCCCGAGGTGATCGCCTGGTTCCGGGGCATGGGCGTGCTCACGGCGCACGCGCCGGTCCGCACCCCGGCGTGCCCCGAGCTGGACCTGCTGGCGAGGGTCTGCGTGCCGATCCGACACGACGACCTGCTGCTCGGGTTCGTCTGGTTCATCGACGCGGACGGCTCGATGACCGACGCCGACATCGCCACCGCGACCGGCCCTTTCGCCGACCTGTCGCTGGCCCTCTACCGGGAGAACCTGCTCGGTGAGCTCGCCTCGCAGCGGGAGACCGAGGCCACCCGCACCCTGCTGGTGGAGAGCCGGCAGGCACGCGAGCACGCGGCGCGGGCACTGCTGGAGGAGGGCGTGGTGGCCGCCGACGGGTCGACCGTCGCTCTCGTCGCCCAGCTCGTGCCGGCCGGCGGACGGCAGCCCGACGAGGTGGCCCGGATCGCCCTGGAACAGGCCCTGGTCACCACCCGCCGGTGGATCGGAGTGCGGGAGACACTGCACCTCGTCTGGCACGACCACGGGGTGTTGCTGGTCTGCGGCGACCGGGTCGCCGGCCGCCCCTCGCCGGAGGCCGCCGCAGGGCACCTGAGCGAGGCGCTGGGCACCGCGACCCGGGGCCTGGCCTCGGTGGACCGCACCGTGACCGGGATCGGCCAGCCCCGCGCCGGGCTGTCCAGCGCGATCGAGTCGTACCAGGAGGCCGCGCAGGCCGCCCGGGTCGGTACGCAACTACCCGCGCTGGGCGGAGTCGTCTCCTGGGCCGGCCTGGGCATCTACCGGGTGCTGTCCCAGCTGGACAGTCAGCACCTCGACGTCGCGGGCGTCCACCCCGGCCTGGAGCGGCTGCTGCGCGACGACGCCCACCAGGTGCTGCTGGAGACCCTGGAGGCCTACCTCGACCTGGCGGGCAACGCGCACGCGACCGCCGAGAAGCTCCGCCTGCACCGGACCACCCTCTACTACCGGCTGCAACGGGTGGAACGGCTCGCCGGGACCGACCTCAAGGACGGCAACGAACGGCTGTGCCTGCACCTGGCCATGAAGCTCGGCCGCCTCACCGGTCACTACCGTACGGCGTGACGCCGCCGGCCAGCCCCGAGACGGAGAAGGGTGACCGCGCCGGTCTCCCCACTGCGGCCGGAAGGCCCCCGGCTGCGGAGAGACCTGAGGTTGAGGCCCGTGTCGCGGAGCCCGGTCGATCGGGTCGTCGACATGGCGGCCCGACCCCCCGTAGGTAATCATGAGGCGTGCGCATCCCTGGACGGCTGAGCGTCTCGGCTAAGTGGACGGTCTGCGGGGTTGCCGTGGCGGTGGCCCTGACCGCTTTCCTGCTGAGTCTGGGCTTCGGCCGCACCAACGTACGCGACGCCGCCGACTCACTCGCCAGCGTCGCCTCGGCCATCGTGGGCCTCCTGTCTCTGGTGGTGGCCATCTATTTCGGGGTCCGGGCGCAGACGTCCACGGGTACGCCGACCGACCGGTTGACCGCCGCGGCTGACGTGCTGCGCCATCGGGTCCGCCGGCAGTGGGAGCAGGAGATCGCGACACGGCGGCTCGAACATCCTCGGCCGCTGCGCCTGCGCTGGGTCCTCACCGGCCGTCCGGCTGGTGAGACGTCCTCGGTGGTGACCGACGGGCAGTTGCTGGAACCGGCCGACCGGGTGCCGGCGGCCGGGATGGTGCGGCAGTTCCGCGCGCTGACCAACCGGCAGCTGCTCATTCTGGGCGCGCCCGGCTCGGGGAAGAGCACACTGGCGCTGCTGTTCACCATGGCCGCGCTGGAGCCGGGTGAGAAGGTGCCGGTGCTGCTGCCGCTGGCCGGGTGGCGCCCTGACCTCCAGGACCTGCGTGGCTGGGCGGCCGAATGGATCGGTGACACCTATCCCGAGCTGGCCAACGAGCAGAAGTACGGCCCGGGTGCGGCGCGGGCGCTGGTCGACCACGACCGGGTGCTGCTGGTGCTCGACGGCCTCGACGAGATGCCGCAGGCGCTGCGCGCGGCGGCGGCGCGCGAGCTGGGTGATGTGGCCACCCGCAACGGTCTGAACACCGTGGTGACCTGCCGGGCGGCCCAGTACGAGGAGATCGTGGCCGAGGCGGGCCGCCTGCCGATGGCCGCCGAGGTCACGATCAGCCCGGTCACGGTCGAGGATGCGATCGAGTTCCTGACCGGCCCGGAGCCGGCGGGCAGTCGCCGCTGGGAGCAGATAGCGCGGGTGATGCGGGCCGCACCGGGCGGCTGGCTCGCCGAGGCACTGTCGACGCCGCTGATGATCGCCCTGGCACGGACGGTCTACGGCCCCGGCGCGACCGACCCCGACGAGTTGACCCACCTGACGTCGCGGGCCGAGGCCGAGAGTCACCTGCTCGACCAGTTCCTGGTCGGCACCTACGGGAGCCGCGAGAAGGCCCGCGGCCCGGAGCGGTGGCTGAGCACGCTGGCCCGCCATCTGGAGCATCGACTGTTCAGCCCGACCCTGACGTGGTGGGACCTGCCCCGGGCGGTGCCGTCGGCGGTGATCGTCGGCACGGTCACCTTCGTGATCGGGCTGACGGGGGCGGTCAGCTGCGCCCTGATCGAGCCGTTCCCGGGTACCGCGGGCGACAATGCCCAACTGGGCGCGGCACTCGGCCTGGGCGCGGGCATCGTCTCGGGCCTCGGCGCGGGACGCAGCCGGGCCCGGCGCGACGTGGGCGACCCGGGACGGCTGCGTCGGGTCGGTCGGGTGGTGGCCACCACGGCCCGCGACGCGCTCGCCGCCGTCGTGCTCGTCACCACCGTCGCCGAGGTCATCCGACGGGTCGAGAGCGGCGCCTCGGTCAATCCGGTCACGATGGTCGCCGACACGATCAACGCCGTCGACCTCGGCGGGTCGGTGGACCCGCTCACCGCGTTGCAGGACGCCATCTTCGTCGCGGCCCTGGCCAGCGCGTTCAGCCTGATCAACACGGTGCTCAGCACCTGGCGCAAGGCGTTGCCCACCCGGCCGTCCTGGAATCTGCGCAGACTGCCGGCCCGGCTGCTGTCCGGGATCGCCACCGGGCTCGCCCTGGCGATTCCGATCGGTGCCCTGGTCGGCTTGATCGTCGGTCTCGACGACCTCGACTCCGATGCGGAGATGTGGGCCACGATCATGGCCGATGGCGGCCCCCTCGCCATGTGGACGGTCCTGGCCATCACCGTGGGTATCGGCGTTCCGATCGGCATCGGACGGTGGCTCGCCACGCCCCTGGACGATCAGGCGCCTGTCTCGCCGCGCTCGGTGCTGCGCAGCGACCGCGTCACCTGCCTCACCATCTCCTTGGCCGCCGGGATCTCGGCGGGATCCGGCCTTGCGATCGTGCATCGCGTGGATCCGGAACTGCTCGCCTTCTCGGGGCACTCGGGCGGAACGTCGTTCGGCCCGGCCGGGTTCGGCGGACTGGCCGTCTTCGGCTCGGTTCTGCTGGGCGCGGGGTCACCGTGGACGTCGTACACGGTGGCCCGGGCCTGGTTGGCGATCTGGGGACGCCTGCCGTGGCGGTTGATGGGTTTCCTCGACGACGCGCACCAGCGCGGCATCCTGCGGCAGGTCGGACCGGCCTACCAGTTCCGCCACGACCTGGTGCAGCGGCACCTGGCCGGACAGCCGAGAATCCGCCGCCGGATACGGCCCGCTCGGGAGGCCCGGGAGTTCCCGGACCTCGCGACCCAGTCAAGGGCCGAGCGCGCAGGGTCTCTGCGCTCGCGGATCGGCACGGCGGTCGCCTGCGTCGTCGTGCCGATGGTCGTCGGCACGCTGACCGTGCCGGTGGTCCGCGATCAGGTCACCGACTACTTTCAACGCGTCCGCAGCGCTCAGGCCCACGAGCTCGACCTGGTCGCCGACCGGATCGAGATGACCTCGCCCGAGGACGCGCTGCGGCTGCGCATCGCCGCCGTCGAGATCGACTCCGATCCGAGTTCGAAGAACGAATTGGGCGCCGTTCTGCAGACACCCGCCGGTGTGCCGCGCATGCGCCCTCCTAGTGTCTTCACGGTGGGTCACTGGGCGATCACCCGTGGTGTCGAGCAGCCCCTTCGGGCCTGGGACCTGACCGCCAGCCGGCCGGCTCCGGTCGTCCTGTCCCCGCAGCCGGTCATCTTGGAGGCGGTCAACGACCGCTTCGGAGTGTTCTCGATGAATGATGGTGGCTACACGACTGTCGACTTCGAGAACACGCCGCTGTCTGCGGTCCCGCTGCCGGCCGACATCGATTGGATTCTGAGGCTACGGGCCAACTGGTTGGCCTACCAAGGCATCGACGGGCTCACCTACGTCTCCGACCTCCGTCGTCCGCAGTCCGCGCCTGTCAAGATCGGACCGACCGACCTTCAGCTGCTGGACGACGCGGAAGGCTGGATCGTCTATCAGCGATCCAGCGGCGGTCTGGAAGCCCGACCGCTCGACGGATCCGGGCCAGCGCAACAGATCAGCCCGGACGGCCTGCTGCCGAACGAACAATTGCAGTCAGCCGGGCTGGTGCAGTATTCGACTGACGGGGTGTTCACGGTCCGGGTCCTCCGCTCGGGCCGGGATGTCGCTCTGCACAGCCAGGTCGTCGACGACGCCGTGCTCGGCCCCACCTGGTTCGCTGTCGCGCAAGCCGACGGTTCGGCAGTGCTCTACGAGCGGGACGCACGACAGCAGGACATCTCCCTCGGCGACGACGTCACCGCTCTCGTCGAACTGCCGGACGAATCGCTCGCGGTGACCCACGGTTCGGGGCTCGTGGATCGCTGGCTCATCGACGAGCGCACGGGACAGCCCGCGAAGGAGGAGTTCCTGGCCGGCGTCAATGACGTCGTCCCCGGTGAAAGCGACCATGTGGTCGCGGCCACCCGGCCCGACGGCAGCGTGGCACTGGTCGACCTGCGATCCGACCCGCCGAGCGTGCACGAGGTCGGCGTGGTCGGTTCTGACCCCTGGATCGCCGTGACCCGGGACTGGGCCTTGATTGCTGACGACGACGAGGCGCCCATGACGACGCTGTGGACCATCGCGGACGAGCCACGGGAGGTTGCCGAGCTTCCGGCCAACCCGATCTCCTCGGACACCGCGGATTTCACCGCAGATGAGGTCGACGCGACGCAGTCCTGGATGCTGCTGGAGCGAGCACGGAAGGACGACTACGCGGTCGAGGTGTGGCACCTTCGCGGGACGCCGAGAGCCACCGAGCTCGGGGCGCTGTACAACGGCAGACGGGCGTCGTTCTCGGGCCGCCACCTCGTCTATGCCGACGACGCGGCGGGGACCCGGGTGTACGACCTGCCCGCCGACGGCGACACGCCGCAGTTGCGATCTCAGCGGGAATACGTCTCGGGGATCACCCTCGCAGACGGCGGCGAGTGGGGCCTTCTTGAGCACGGCTCCCAGGAGACGAGCGAAACCTTGATCTCGGTCCAACCACTCGAACCGCGGCCGCCGTCCTTCAACAGGGATCCCTGGCAGGTCGCCTGCGGGCTGGTCAAGACGCCGCTGAGCCAGGAACGGTGGCGGGAGATCGCACCGGCTGGCGCGCCCTACCGGGAGATCTGCAGAGGCAAACTCTACTGAGACCCAGTTGCGCCCGAGCAGCGAAAAGCGAGATCATTCCGCATGCTCGATCCCTCGCCCGAGGACGACGGGACCTCACCGACGGTTTCCACACCACAGTTCGTGGGACGTGATCGGGAGTTGGCGGCGCTTCGGGGCGCCGTGGCCCGACCACCGGCGATCGTGCTGGTGGAGGGCGAAGCGGGGATCGGAAAGAGCCGACTGCTGCGGGAGTGGTTGGCCGCGCCGGAGCAGCGCACCGCCCTGGTCTCGGTGTGCCCACCGCTTCGCGAGTCGCTGACGTTGGGGCCGGTCGTCGACGCGTTCCGTGGGATCGACCGCCCGGTGTCGCGACTGCGGCTCACCGCGCTCGCGGGGGCGTTACGGCCCCTGTTCCCGGAATGGTCGTCGGACCTGCCGCCCGCGCTGCCGCCGTTGGACGACGCGAAGGCGGCCCGCCATCGCCTGTTCCGCGCCCTGGACGAGCTGCTGCGGGCGCTGCGGGTCGACGTTCTCGTGCTCGAGGACGCGCACTGGGCCGACGAGGTGACCTTGGAGTTCCTGCTGTTCGTCACCTCCCGGCAGCATTCGGACGGGCCCAGCCTGGTGATCTCCTATCGGCCGGAGGAGGTCGACGTCGGGTCGCTGTTGCTGCGGCTGACGTCCCGGTTGCCGGCGGGCGTGACCCAGCTGCGGATCGCGCTGGCACCGATGCGACCCGACGACACGGCCGCGCTGGTCTCCTCGATGCTGGACGGCAACCCGATCTCGCAGGAGTTCACGACGTTCCTGCACGAGCGGACAGGTGGGGTGCCGCTGGCACTGGAGGAGTCGGTTCGCCTCATGTGTGACCGCGCTGACCTCGTCGTCCGCGACGGACAGTGGGTCCGGCTGAAGTTGCGCGAGCTACAGGTGCCGCCAACGGTGCGCGACTCCACCCGGGAGCGGGTGGGCCGCCTGTCGCCGACCGCGCAGCAGGTGTTGCGAGCCGCGGCCACGTTGGTGGAGCGGTCGGCGGTGGCCACGATCGCGATGACCGCCGGGCTGGCACCAGCCGCGTGTCGCGCCGCGATCGCGGAGGCGGCCGCCGCCGGCGTCCTGGACGGAGACGACCGCGGCCAGTGGCGGTTCCGGCATGTGCTGGCCGCCACGGCTGTCTACGAAGCGATCCCGTTGACCGACCGCAGACAGTTCCACCTGCTGGCCGGCCGGGCCCTGGAGGCCATCCATCCGCCGCCTGTCGCACGCCTCGCCCACCACTTCCGGGAGGCCGGCGAGACGCAGTCCTGGGCGCGGTACGCCGAGCAGAGTGCCGAACTGGCCATGGCCTCGGGTGACCACACCAAGGCGGTCGACCTGCTGGTCGATCTACTGTCGTGGTCTGCGCTGCCGCTGGCCGATCGGGCCCGAGTCGCGCGCATCGCCGGAGCAGCCGCACTGGGCCGTCGTGAACCCGTCGACGAGGTCTACCACCGCGTGATCCGTACCCTGCGCTCGGTGCTGGAGACCCCCGGTCTCTCTGCCCGCCAGCAGGCCGAGATCCGCAACCCCCTGGGTCGACTCCTGATCACCGGGGGTGAGGCGCAGGCCGCACTCCGCGAGCTGGAGCAGGCGGTGGCCAACCTCGACCACGACCCGGTCGAGGCGGCGCGGGCGATGACCTATCTCGGCTGGGCCTACGCGGGCCCGTGGCCGGCGTCGACCCATCGGCGTTGGCTGGATCGCGCCGCTGAGCTCACCGCCGATTTCAGTTCTCCCGCCGATCAGCTGAACCTGGCCGGCAACCGTGCCGCCGCATTGCTCATGCTCGGCGAGGAGGAGGCCTGGGACGTCGTCGCGGACCTGCCCGTCGACGGCGCGACCTCGGCGGAGCGTCTCGACGTGGCCCGCATCCACGCGAACGTCGGGACCGGCGCGCTGATCTGGGGCCGGTACGCCGACGCGGAGAAACACCTCGCCATCACCCTGCGTCTCGCCGAGGCCGAGCAGGCGGCCCGGTTGCAGCACAACGTCCGGCTCGAGCAGGCCAACCTGGCTTGGCTCACCGGCCGGTGGGAGGGTCTCACGGAGCGCAGCGCGGCACTCGCCGATGCCGACCGCGACCGGCCGGCGCACTACCTCGGCAGCATTCGCCTCGCGGCCCGGCTGGCCGCCGCGTCCGGACGACGGCGCGCCGCGGAGGAACAGTTCCGGCTGGTCCTCGAGGAGTCGGCCCGTCTCGGCGCCGCCGACGACACCATGGAGGCCGCCGCCGCGCTGGCCAGGCTATGGCTGACGGACGGAAACAGCGCCCGAGCGCTGCAGATCACGAACGAGCCGATGGACACCGTCCTGAGAAAGGGCATCTGGGTCTGGGCGACGGATCTCGTCCCCGCAAGGATCGAGGCGTACCTCGCCGCCGGCGACCGCACGGCCGCGACACGCCTGGGCGACCAGTTCGCCCGAGGACTGCGTGGCCGTACGGCGCCTGCGCCGCGCGCCGCCCTCACCGTGTGCCGCGCCCTGCTGCTCGCCGCGGCCGGCGACCACGCCCGGGCGGCGACGGCATTCGATCGGGCGGCGCGCGCCTGGAGCGCCTTGCCGCGCCCCTACGACGCGATGCTCGCCCGCGAGCGTCAAGCCGAGGCGCTCATCGCGCACGGCGAGGTCGACCAGGGCCGAGAGTTGCTGGCCGCACAGTACGAGCACCTGTTCCGGCTTGGCGCCCGCGGCGACGCCGACCGGGTCGCCCAGCGGCTTCGCGAACACGGCGCAGAGGTGCCGCGACTGTGGCGCGGCGGCCGACGGGGGTACGGCGACCAGCTCTCACCTCGCGAGCTCGACGTGGTCCAACTGGTCGTCGCCGGCAAGACGAACCGGGAGATCAGTCGGATCCTGGCCAAGTCGCCGGCGACGGTGGATCAGCAGCTACGTGCGGCGATGCGCAAGCTGAAGGTGAGTTCGCGGACCGCGCTCGCGGTCAAGGCAGTTGAGGCCGGTGTGTTCGCGGAAGAGGACTCCCGCACCGACCCGTCGTGAAAATTGACGTATCCGCTGGATAGCTACGGCCATTCGGCCAGCCGAATATGACTTCATGATCCATAGCCGTAGGGCAATGAATGCCTGAGCGACCTGTCGCGCGTGACGACTCCGCGATCGAGCATCAGCCACCAGCCGAGCTGCCGCGCGACCCGCGCGCCAGCGCCGACGACGACGCCGAGGCCCGCGACGCCGACGGCGTCGGCGACCACACGAGCCACGACCCCTATCAGCCCCTGTAGGCCGAAGGACACTGCATGAGACTCAGAACCCTCACCGCCTCGCTGGCCGTAGCGGTCGGCCTCAGCCTGATCCAGCCGTTACCGGCGTCCGCCGCCGAACCCGATCCCGGGGCGGCGGCCAACAAGATCGCCACGAACCTGAAGGACCGGTTCCGCACGGAGCCGGCGTCCGACTTCTGGATCACGTTCGACACCAACGCCGACCTCGAGCCGGCGAAGAAGATCACCGACTGGACCGCTCGCGGCCAGTTCGTCTACGACGCGCTGACCGCGGCGGCGAAGACCTCCCTGGCATCGATCTCCGGCGAACTTGACCGGGCCGGTGTCAAGTACACCTCCTACCCGATCGCCAACGCCGTGGTCGTCAAGGGCGGCACCGAAAAGCTCGCCCTCACCGTGGCCGCGAAGACGCAGGTCGCCGAGATCCACGCGACGCCGCAGGTCGCGCTGGTCGATCCGGTGGACGAGAAGCTCCCCGCTGACCAGGCCGCCCGCCCCGCCGCCCCGAAGGCCGCCGGGGAGGGCACCACCACGTGGGGTCTGGACGCCATCCACGCCCCCGAGGCCTGGGCCATGGGCGCCACCGGTGCGGGCATCACCGTGTCCAACCTCGACTCGGGCGTCCAGTTCGACCACCCCGCCCTGGTGAACCAGTACCGCGGCTCGAAACCCGACGGCACGGTCGACCACAACTACAACTGGATGGCCACCCGGGGCTCGTGCACGGGTACGCCGTGCGACGACAACGGGCACGGCACGCACACCATGGGCACGATGGTCGGCGACGACGGCACCAACCACGTCGGCGTCGCCCCGGAGGCGCAGTGGATCGCGACGAACGGCTGCTGCGACAACAGCGGCGTCGAGTCGCTGCTCCGGTCCGGCTGGTGGCTGCTCGCCCCGACCGACGTTCAGGGGAACAACCCCGACCCGTCCAAGCGCCCCCACGTCATCAACAACTCGTGGGGCCAGACCCTCGAGCACAACTTCGACGACTTCTTCCAGGCCATCGACGAGGCCTGGAGCGCTGCGGGCATCTTCAGCGTCTGGTCGTCGGGCAACACCGTGCCGTACGCGGACTGCGACACCGTCTCGTCGCCGGGCTCCGCCGAGAGCGCCTACTCCGTCGGCGCGTACACGGAGGATGGCACGCTCGCGCCGTTCTCCCGCAAGGGCGAGGGTGAGGGTGGCCGGGTCAAGCCCGAGATCTCCGCGCCGGGTGACGGCGTCCGGTCGTCCTACCCGGGCAACACCTACACCGAGATGTCCGGCACCTCGATGGCGTCCCCGCACGTCGCCGGCGCCGTCGCGGCGCTCTGGAGCTACGATCCGACCCTCATCGGGCAGGTCGAGGAGACCCGCCGGCTGCTCGGCGAGTCCGCCGTCGACGTCGACGACACCGAATGCGGCGGCACCGCCGAGGTCAACAACAAGTACGGCGAGGGCCGGCTCGACCTCGTCCGCCTCCTCGAGCTCGCGCCCCGGGAGGGCGGCACCCTCACCGGTGTCGTCACCGCCAACGGCACCCCGGTCCCTGCGGCCGAGGTCACGATCAGCGGCCCGTTCAGCCGGTCGATCGGCACCGACAAGGACGGCCGGTTCACCACGAACCTCCCGGTCGGTGACTACCAGCTCAGCACCAAGGTCTTCGGCTACCTGACCGCGACCGCCAACGTCACGATCTCCCTCGGCCAGGACGTCTCCGTCAAGCTGCCGCTCACGGCCGCCGCGAAACACGACATCAGCGGCCGGGTCGTGGACGACAAGAAGCAGTCCGTGCCGAACGCCGACGTCACCATCACGGGCACGCCGCTGAAGCCGGTACGCACGGACGCCAACGGCGCGTTCACGATCGGTGGTGTCCCCGAGGGCACGTACACGCTGGGCGTCAAGCCCAACGCCTGCTTTTCGCCGACGACGGTCCCGCTGACCGTCGGCGCGCAGAACGAATCGCGCGAGATCCCGGTCGGGCTCGTCGTCGACGAGGGCGGCTACAGCTGTGCCGTGTCCGAAGGCGAGTACCTGCGCGGCACCGACCCGGTCACCATCACCAGCGGAGTGTGGGCGACGGTGAAGTTGCCGTTCCCAGTCGCGCTCTACAACGGCAGCCACGACACCCTCGGTATCGGCCTGCGCGGCGTGATCTCCCCGGACACCAGCACCGGACCCGGCAGCGGCGGCGCCGGCATCTTCCCGTTCTCCGTCGAGACCCCCGTCGAGTTCGCCCCCGGCGGAGGAATCTTCACGGCCGCCACCAGGGTCAACGGTGAGGACGCGTTCGTCGTCGAGTACCGCAACGCCAAGATCTGGGCTTACCCGATCCGGTCGGAGTACACCGAGCCGGTCAACTTCTCGGCCACGCTCACCCGCTCGGGCAAAGTGATCTTCGGGTACGGCGACGGCGTCGGCACCGACGACCCGGTCACCGGCGGCGCCCGCGCCATCACCGGCATCCAGGGCTGGGCCGGCGTCGACGGCATCCGGTTCTCCGACAACGCCCCGGTGCTGCATGACGGGATGATCGTCACCTACGACCTTCCCGACTGGGGCTACCTCGACGCGACCGTCGTCGACCAGAACGACGGGCTGCCGGTGTCCGGGGCCAAGGTGTCGTTCGCCGACAAGGACGGGCTCGTCGAGAGCGTCACGACCAACGGGACGGGCATCGTGCACCGCCAGCTCCCGGTCGGCGACTACACGATGACCGTCGAGGCGCCGAACTACACGACCGCGGCGTACCCCTTCTCGCTCGACAAGCTGTACGCCAAGGCCACGGTCGACGCGCGGCTGACCACGGGTGTCGCCGGCCTGAAGGCCGACGGCCTCGACGCGGTGCTGGGCACCGACCAGAAGGGCGTCGGCACGCTCACGCTGACCAACACCGGCTCGGCGCCGCTGACGTACACCCTGGGCGAGGCCGCGCGCCACCCCGAGCTTGACGCCGCCGACGCCACCGCGCGCACCGCGAAGGGTGGGGCCAGCACCATCGACCTCGCCGCGTGGAAGAACGGCGCGGGCGGCATGAAGCCGTCGAACGTCGACGGCAAGGCGGCGACGGTGGCCAAGGCGGAGGCACAGGCGGCCGCCAAGGTCGGCCCGACCTCCGGCGGCGACGTCATCACCCGGATCCCCATCCCGGGCACCATCGCGGAGAAGGAGCCCACCGGTATCGGGTACGACGGCGACGTCTGGGTCCACGACTACAACGCGCGGACCAACACCGCCTACACGGTGACGGGCAAGCCGACCGGCAAGGTCTTCGACGCGGCGTGGAACCCGGGCTACCGGGCGTTCGACATGGCGCTCGACACCAAGACCGGTGACATGTGCCAGATGGAGGACAGCCCGGCCAGCTACATCCACTGCTTCGACCGCACCACCGGGAAGAAGACCCGGGAGATCAAGGGTGACTGGTCCACGCTGCCGCTGACCGGTCTGGCCTACAACCCGGCCCAGGACGTGTTCTACGTCGGCGGCCGGTGGAACGGCATGATCGGCACCGTCGCCGGGACGTCGCACGACAACGCGGGTGCGCTGCTGTCCTTCTGCGCCCCGCCGTTGCCCGAGGTGATGGGCCTGGCCTACAACCAGGCGTCCGACACCATCTGGTACACCGACCTCACCTCGAACCGGCCCACCCGCCTGTTGCAGGTCGACCCCGACGACTGCTCGCTGGTGAACGCGTGGTGGTTCCCGGGCCAGAAGGTGGGCCAGGGCGGCGGCCTCGAGACCGACTCGACCGGGGCGCTGTGGGCGGCCGACCAGCTCGCCGACGACGTCGTGCTCGTCGACGTCGAGGACGACCAGATCATCGACCTGCCGTGGCTGTCGCTCTCCTCGACCGGCGGCACCCTCGCCCCGGGCCAGGCGACGACCGTCAAGGTGTCGCTCTCCTCCAAGGACGCCAAGCCCGGGGTCCTCGGCGCGAACATCGTGGTGCGGTCCGACACCGGACGCCAGTCCAAGACCTACGTCCCGGTGACCCTCACGACCACGAAGTACCAGGTCGGCGTCAACGCCGGCGGCGCGAAGTTCACCGACGGCTCCGGCTTCACCTGGTCCGCCGACCAGGCCGCCAGCAAGACGGCGTGGGGCTACGAGGGGAAGACGAAGGTCGCCTCCACCAGGTCCGGGATCGACCGTACCGCGGACGACGCCTTGTTCCAGACGCAGCGCACCACGGCGGACAAGCAGTTGTTCTACCGCTTCCCCGACGCGCCCAAGGGCACCTACACGATCGACCTCGGGTTCGCCGAGATCGACAAGGCGGCCAAGGGCAAGCGGGTGTTCGACGTCGTCGTGGACGGCACGCTGACGGAGTACGCGTACGACGCGGCCGCGGCTGTGGGGCCGAACGCCGCCGACTGGCGTACCGCCGTCGTGAAGCACGAGGGCGGTCCGCTGACCGTGGAACTGCGGGGCTCGAAGGGCCTGAAGCCCCCGACCATCGCCGCCCTGCGGGTGACGCTCGACCCACGCGCCGACATCGCGGAGCCGGAGCCCCAGCCCGAGCAGCCGGAGCCGGGCCCCGTGCCGGTGGCCCCCGCCGGTCGCTCGTACACGATGAAGGTGACCGAGGGGCTCTACCGTCAGGGGGCGCAGGAGTCCGGGTGGCACGGCGACGACCTCTGCGGCGTGCTGTGGTTCGACACCAGCTTCCTGTTCCCGTTCTACGACACGGCCTGGGACGGCGTGTGCGTGACGACGAACGGTGCGCTGACCTTCGACCGCGCCAACACCTCGGGAGGCAACACGGCACTGCCGGGGCCGTACCCGATCGACGCGATCTACCCGTTCTGGGACGACCTCGTCGTCGACGACGAGGCCGGTATCTACTTCGGTAGGACCGAGGTGGACGGGTTGACGGCGGAAGTCATCGAGTGGCGCAACGTCGCCTTCTACAACGACCGGACGGCTCGTGTGAGCTTCTCGGTCACCCTGATCGCCGACGGCCGCATCCAGATCGGGTACGGCGACGGCGTCGGCGGCGACAACCCCCTCACCCAGGGGTCGTCGGCGACGGTCGGTGTGGAGAGCCTGACCCGCAACCCGGCGGGCCAGCACTCCGTCAACCAGGCCGTTCTGAAGGCCGGCCTGGGCGTGGAGTACACCCTCCCGGCCGCAGGCACGATCGAGGGCACGGTCACCGACAAGAACGACGGCAAGCCGATCGAGGGTGCGATCGTCACGCTCAAGGGGCCGAACGGTGAGCGGGTCATCACGACCGACGTGAAGGGCCGGTGGAAGGCTCAGGCGCTGGTCGGCGAGAACACCGTGGAGGTGTCGGCGCCGAACTACGTCACCGCCAGCCACCCCGTCACCATCGCCAAGAAGGACCAGGCCGAGGTGGTCGACACGGCGTTGACCACGGGCATCGCCACCGTCACCGGCGGTCAGTTCGACTGGCTGCTGGACAAGGGGCAGCAGGCGACGGCCGACGTGACGGTGACCAACACCGGCTCCGCTCCGCTCGAGGTGCGGCTCACCGAGCAGAAGCGCACCGGCGACGGCGGGCACGAGGCCGCCGACCTTCCGTGGCTGACCCTCACGGGCGCGGCCGCGACCGGCCCGGTCACGCTGGCGGTCGGCCAGTCCACCACGGTCACGGCGACGGCCGACAACGCCGGCGTCGCGTCCGGCGTGCTCGTCGGGGACGTGCTCGTGGCGTCGAACGCCGGCAAGGGCGATGCCCAGCTCAAGCCGGTACGCCTGGCCACGTCGGCCTACTGGCAGGGCGTCAACGTGGGCGGAGCCGGGCACGTCGGCACCGACGGCTTCGTCTGGTCGCCCGACCAGCAACTCGGCAAGGGGCCGTGGGGCTACGTCGGCGGCAAGACCCGCACCACCAAGGCCGACATCGCTGGCACCGAGGACGACGCGCTGTTCCGCACCCAGCGGACCGGCGAGACGTTCAGCTACGTGTTCAAGAACGCCCCCGCCGGGACGTACCGGATCGGCCTCGACTTCGCCGAGATCGAGAAGGTCAAGGTCGGCAAGCGTGCCTTCGACGTGCTGGCCGACGGCAAGGTCGTGCTCTACGACCACGACGTGCAGGCGAAGGTGGGTGCGCTGACCGCGGACCTGAACACGGCCACCGTTGAGCACGCCGGCGGCGATCTGACGATCGAGCTTCGCCGCGAGAAGGGCGAGGGCGACCCGATCCTCAACGCCCTGAAGGTCCAGCAGGACCCGCGCCTATGAGTTGACCGGACAATTCGCTAGCAGTGGTCAGAGCCTCCCCGGCATGGGTCGCCGGGGAGGCTCTGACCACGCGCCGACCGGTCACGATGATGGAAGCCCACCGCCGGGACAATGGTTGGCCGCCGCGCCGACTATCCTCTGTGTGATGGCGTTGTTACCCCGACCCCTGCTACGGGCGGTCGCGATCCTGACGATCTTCGCTGCTGTTGCCGCCTGCGACGACACTGTGGATGGCGGCCCGTCCAAGACTGAGGGACCTCCTCCGCAGACGACCAGTCCCGTCGCGACTCCCCCAGCGGATCCCGTTCGCAGCTTCACCGCGGCTGGCCTACGTCTCTGCGAACACCGCGACCTGATCCCGCTCGCCACGCTCTCCCTCACCGTGCGGCGAGAAGATCCCACCCCGCCGCAGGCGGCGCCGGGTGCGGCCTGTCTGGTCGAAATGGAGACGGCGGACGGCCACGAAGCGAATTTTCGGGTTGAGGCATCGACACCGGCGTCGACCGAAGATGCAGTGCGCTTGTATGGGACAGCCCGCCAGGGTGCCAGCATGCGGCGTGCGGGCGATCTGGAAGGCATCGGCGACGAGGCGGAGGCATACACCCGACAGTCACAACCCGGGTTCAAGTATGCGGAGTACATGGCACAGGCTCGGGACGACAACCTGGTCGTGCAGGTCTGGCTCGCCGTCGGAGGTGACGAGTTCGTTTCCACAGAGCTTCTGGCCCGGGAGACGGTGAGGGCGCTCCGACGGACACTCGCCCTGGTGCCGACCGCCTGATGCGGCCTGACTACATCATCCAGTGACCATCTGCGGCCACTTGCCGTTCGGGAACTTCGAGTGGTCCGCAATCTGTCCTGCGACGTCCCGCATTCTCGCCAGGGCGTCGAAGAGGCGCTGTTCGATGGTGAGCAGATAGTTGAACGACCCCTCCACGATATCGCCGATTGACTCTTCCAACTGCACCAGGGCCCAGGGGATAGTGATCACACCCCCCACCTTGAGCACCGCCTGAGTGATTCTTCCCAACACGTCCGTGACAACCTTCGCAAGCCCGATCGCGTAATCGACATTGGCCGTGATGACGTCAAATAGCCATTTGCTGATGAACTCGGCCTTGTTCGTCACCTCATCCACAGCCGCCCGCTGGATCGCGACCCCGGCGTTGTAGGCGTTCGCCGCATCCCCGATCCACTTGGCGAAGTTCATGTTGTCCGGCCGGACCGTCGCGACCGAAAGCTCCGAAACCGGCCGCTTCACCTCGGCAAGCCAGTCAACGCCGGCCGATATCAGGGACAGCACCGGGACCTGATGCGCCAAGGCGTACTTTACTTTGGCGATGACCTGCTCAAGGGCATCCTGAATATCCCCCAGATCCCGCCTGACCATGAAGGTCGCGGCCGGTCCGAGCAACCAGGCCGACTGACCTACCTCACCGACGAGCTCGTTGAATTTCCCGACCAGGAGCTCAGCCCCCGGCTCGATCGCCTGAAATGCGTCGAGGAACATACTTTTCTGTTCAAGGATCGCTTGCTCCAACTCATTCGTTGGTGCCACCGCTGGTGTCCTCCCCCGACAATCAATGGTCGGCACTACGCCCGATAGATGGCGTTCAAGTCGAGCTCGACGACCGCATCCGCCCGGTCATATGCGTTGGCTACCCGGTCAAGCGCCTCAGCGATCTGCCTGAACTCCACGACCGCTCCGGCAATCACATTGAACATGAACGACTGGAAGCTGTCGTATGCAAAGGAGTGCAACAGCGTGTTGGCATCGCCGATGAAGAAAGCGGTCGGAGCGAGGTCGAGATGACTCGCCGCCCGCTCCACGTCCCCCATCTCCTCCGCCAGCCTGCGCCATCTGCCTGCCTCGTCCCGAAGAGCATCGGTGAGGACCTCGATATCAGGCATGCCAGCCCTCCGTCCATGTATCAGCACACAACCCGGCTCGCTGGAACGCGGCAAGAGCATCGGTGCGGATCAGTTCCACATCCGCCCTGGCGATCCGGCCGACCTCACCGGTGATACCGATAAGATCCTCCCCCAGGAGTCGCAGCGTCACGTATCCGTCTGGACCGGACACCGCACGCTCCTGCCGCGAAGGGGACGGGTCCCGCTCAGCCAGCCGACGCAGCTCTGCTCTGATGGCGTCGAGTCGGTCCCACCGGGCTCGACGCCACTCGTCATCACCCAGCTCCGGCTCCGGCAGGGCCAGGGACGTTCGTGGACGGTCAGCCGAAACGGGCGCACCTCGCGCCGAAGCCAGCGCACCGGCCTCCATCGACTTCCGCACCGCGGCGGTGTAAGCCTCATACAACGCCAGCGGGAGATCGCTGACCACGAGGCGATCACGCCATCGACGGCTGATGTCAAGGCTCGTGACACGTCCACGTGCGTCGACTCCGACCCAGACGGAGTCGGATTGGTCCGCGCCCTGATGCTGAGCATCTTCGTGGAACTCATCGCCTCGCTGATCGGGCAACTGCTGGACACGTTCCCGCAGATCCTGAAGATCCCCCAGGAAATCCAGGCTCGCCAGGGTCAACCGATCCTCATAGCTCGGCCGTGACCGCATCGCCCCCCCCAACGTGTCAGACAGACGAACCTCGCTGTTGGCGCCTGTGAAGACAGCACCACCGTACGTGAACCATGAAACTCTTGGGGGGTAGGCGCTCGCCGAGACCACAATCCGACGATGCGATTGACCGCGTCCTTACCGGTCGTGTGCGCGCTCCCGTGTCACTCAGTTGGTGGCCCGGCCCCTCAATTGGTGGCCCGCCAGGCGAGCAGCCGGCGATACGCCTCCACGCCGTCCGGCACCCAAGCCCACTCGGCGAGTCGCTGTGTCAGCTCCTCCTCGGTCAAGAACGCGTGCCAGGCGACCTCTTCCGCCTGCGGAGTCACCGTCTCTGGGCAGCGCACCTCGTAGACGAAGGACCACCAGGTGTGCTCCGGCGTCTCGTAGAGAAACTTGAACAGCGGCACCGGTGCGGGCAGCGTCGGCACCCCCAACTCCTCCTCGGCTTCGCGTAGCGCCGCCTCGTCGTACGACTCGCCCGCACCAACCACACCACCGACGAACATGTCGTGAAGCGACGGAAAGACGAGCTTCCGCGCCGTCCGACGGTGCACGAAGATGCGTCCGGTGGCGTCCCGTGCCAGCACGAATACGCAGCGATGCCGCAACCTCGCCGCGTACGCCTCGCTCCGCCGCGCCTGCCCCACCACCCGGTCATGCTCGTCAACAATGTCCAGCAACTCGTCGGCCGACAGCAGCGGAAGATCCTCCATGAGGACATCCAACCAGTGGTCGCGGACGCTCTCACGCCGCCGGTGCGCCGCTGCCCCCTCGCACGCTGTCCCTCGGGCCGCTTCGCGGGTAGCGCTGGTGCAGCAACTCGGGGATGATCATCGCCATGTCCGAGCATGATCTAGCCGGAACCTGGCGTCGCATCATCGAAGGTGACAGCAAGTCCTGGGTCGTATTCGCCCACGCCACGTGCGTCGTGTTACCAGACCCCGGACCCGACGCTGACCTCGCCGCGCAGGCCGTCGACATCCTGCGTGAGTACGGCCCCGTCCACAGCGGCTCACCGGCTGGAGACTTCGGCACCATCACCCTCGATCCCGGTCCCGGCTGGGTGGTCTACGGCCACCACAACGACGTGCTGACCTACGTGGGGCCGGACGAGATTTCGGACAGCAGCGATCTGGCCGTTGGTCTGTACGGACGCAGAAAGCGAGACCAGGACGGCCATGAGCTTGACGTCGTACACGTCGAGGACAAACGGTCGCGGTGATTCGGGGCCGAGGTCCGATCACCGGCGCACTGCGCCGACGGCAGGGCGTAGCCGTCGTGGCCTGTTTGCTCCTACTGCCCATCCTGTCTGGCTGCTTCGACCAAGAGCGGCAGGGCGTGCCACCGGGCAGGTTCCCGACAACGACGATGTCTCCGCATGCGGCGGGCGGCACACGCCCCGACACCTCCACGCCGACACCGACCGCGGTGCCCGTGGTGTCCACTTCCCCATCGGCCGCCTCTGGCGGGGCGGCGGCGCAACTGGTACCCGGGATCTGGTCACTAACCGCGACGCCAAGCCGAGTGGATCCACTCTCCTGTCCACCGCCCGACCCGCCCGAGCGGCCCGAGGTGGTCGTTCGGCTGGACGACACGGACGCAAACCCCGCCGCCATTGTGGTAACGCTGAGCTACGGGATCTATGCGACGGACTATCAGGGCGAAGTTCGGATGAGGTACGACCCGGATCGAAAGGTGTTTACCTACCGGCTGCCGCCAGTGACCAGGGAGGCCGCCGGCGAGAGGGCGCATGGTATCTCGCTGTCGGCTGAGACCGTGAACCCGTCGAACCAACCGGGTCGGGCGTCACGCCCGACGAAAGGATGGATCGACTTCGCCAGCCAATGCCTGGGTGAAGTCCAGAATGGCTGACCCCCCGGAACCGGCTGGCGGCGGGTCGGCGGCGAAGCCGGTGGGCTGGGGTCGGGGTTGCTGACGAGCCTGATGTCGGTGAGTCATCGTGATGTTCCTGAATCATCAGGCTCATCAGAGCGTTGCCACACCGTGCCGGCAGGCAGCCCGTATGCCCTGCCTCGGTCGTTGATCCAGAGCAGTCCCGAAGGGTCGCTCGGGGTGTCCGGCGAGTTGTTGGCGTACGTGTAGCCGTTCCATTGCTGTGGGTCGGTGAGGTCCATGAGCGGGTCGACGGAGATGAACCGGCCCAGTGTCTTGTCGTACTGGCGTGCGCCGATGTTGATCAGGCCGGTGGGGTCGTTGTCGCCGCCGACGAAGCCCTTGGTGTTGGGCCAGGTAGGGTTCGTTCCGCGGGGTGTGCCGTAGGGGGTCTGCCGTCGGATGTCGACCTGTTGGGTGCCGGCGTTGATGGCGATCTGTTGGGTGCCTTGGTGGTCGCTGTAGAGCCAGGTCAGGTCGGTGACCGACGACCCCGCGGTGCGGCTGGCGATGGTCGTGCCGGCGAAGTCGTAGTAGCGGGTGCCGGTGGTGACGCCACCTTGGAAGCGGATCTCCTGGCCGGGTAGGTACAGGGTGGTGCCGGTGGCGTCGCGGCGGATGAGCCGGACTCCGTCGGTGTCGTAGAGGTTGGTCTCGATGGTCTTCCCGGCGAAGCTGACGGTGGCGAGATTGCCCTCGGCATCCCAGCTGAGGAATTGGTTGTTGGCGCTGGACACACAGTTGTTGCTGAGGACGTTGGTGGCGGGCCGGCAGGTCGTGTTGCCCGACTCGTCGAAGGTGTAGTTGTGGGTCTGCGTCGGCTGACCCGGGGTTGCGGTGGTCATTCTGGTGACGGCGTGGGGTCGTACGGCTCCCGGGCCGCCGTCGGGCACGCGGTAGGTGCGGGTGGTCTTCCCGCTGCTGTCGTGGCTGGTTTCGGTGCGTCGGCTGCCGGTGTCGGTAAAGGTCCAGTCCTGCCAGTACGGTGCCGGCCCGCCGAGGTTGGCGACGACCGGATCCGTGCCGCAGGAGACCCCGGCCTTCGGGGTCCAGGCGGTCGTCAAGCGGCCCAGTGCGTCGTCGCGGAAGCATTGGGTATCCGCTTCACCGACCTGCGGGGTGTCGGTGATCGACGCGATGGTGCCGGCGTTTTGGTATGTGTACCGGCGGTCCGACACGGTGCCGGCGTAAACCGACCGCTCGATGGTGGTGCGGTTGACGCGGCGGGTTGCCTCATCGCGGTAGATGGTCTCCTGGGTGAAGTTGCTGCTTCCGGGGATTTTGTAGATCGAACCGCTACGTTCGCCGTACGCGGTGTAGGTGGCGGTCGCCAACGTGCCCACATAGGCGGTGAGGCTGGTGTCGAGGCGGACCGGCATACCGGTCCTGGCGTCGTAGTCGGTGGTGAGCTGCTCGCCGACGAGGTCACCGCCGCCCGGGTACGCGATCTTCGTCCGTTCGCCGGTGTACGGGGAGTAGCTGTAGCCGAAGACGTAGGTGTCGCCGAGGTCGGAGTCCCACGGCATCACGTAGTTGACGCCGGTCGGCTGGTAACGCTCGGTGAAGTTGCGGATCTGCCACTTGTACGTGCTGGCTTTGCCGGCGGAGTCGTAGTCGTAGCGGATCTTCTGGCTCAGGTACCCCTTGGCGCTGTCCGGCTCGCCGTAAGGAGCGTCGTATTTCCACTCGGAGCGCAGCCGGCCGGTGGCGGAGTCGTCGCGGAGTTGTGTTTTGCGGCCGAGTTGGTCGTAGACGTACCAGAGCGCTTCGCCGCGGGCGTCGACGGTCTTCTGCAGGGAGTTGTCGTCGTAGAAGCTGCTGGTGGTGGTGCCCGTGTCGGGGTCGGTGGTGCGCCAGAGACGACCCTTGGCGTCGTACTCGTTGATCCACTCGTTTCCGGCGGAGTCGGTGTTCTTCGTCGCCTGGCCCTTGCGGTTGAAGGCGTAGGTCGTCTCCAGGTAGGCGCCGTTCACACCGGAGGACGTCGTGTGCTGCCGCAGCGCGACAGTGCGGCCCTTCACGTCGGTGACCGTGGTGGTGGCGGTGCCACCCTTCGGCGGGGTGACCTTGGTCAGGTCACCCTCGTAACTGGTGACGGTGCGCCACTTCTCCAGCAGATTCGTGGTGGTGTCGCCGCCGAGGAAGATGCTGTTCGTGGGGCGCGACGCCTGGTCATAGACCGTCCGGGACACCGCGGGTACGGACCAGTCGGGCTCGGACCAGAAGACGCCGGACGGAATGTCGGGCTCGGCGTGGGCGGCGTAGGTGGCCGCCGCCCGCCCGTACTCGTCGTAGAGGGTGTCGGTGACGACCCGGTCGCTGCCACCGCCCAGCGACGGCGACTGGGTTTGCCGCGCCCGCAGCAGCCCGTCGAGGATCTGGTACGAGGTGACGTAGGCACCGTCGACGTTCAGGGTCTTCGACGTGACGTAGGGGTAGCTGTCGCGTCCGTCAGCGAACGTGTAGGTGTACTGCGCCGATGGGGTGTTCGGATTCGCGGCGTACGTCCACCCCAGGGTCCACACCTTGGCCACGCGGCCGAGCGCGTCGTACTGAATCGTCGAGGTGACCTTGCCGTTGGGGTCGGTGGTCTGGGTGGTCGATCCCCAGTACGGGTTCGTCTGCACCTTTGAGGACCAGTTCAGCTGGTAGGTGCTGGTGACCAGGGTGATCGGCCCGCCGACCGCCGGGGTGTACGCGGTGGTGGTGACGTTACCCCTGATGTCGGTCGAGGTCCGCTGCTTACCAGCAAAGTCGTAGGTGGCCTGCGAGGTCGTCTGCCACACCGTCCCGGTGCCGGACGTCCAATCCTTGAGTTGCTCGGCTTTGGTACCGGAGCCGAAGGTGGGAGCGGTGTCGACGCTGGTCGCACCGTCGTAGTAGACGCGGGCGTCGGAGATGACATCGTCGACACTGGTGGGGGCCTTGTCGCACGGCAAGGCGGTGGTCGTTGTCTGCTTCACCAGTTGCGTGAGGTTCTTGCTCAGATTCCTGTTGTAGGTGTACGTGGTGCACGTCTCGTCGCCGGCCTTCGGATACTCGCCGTCATCCTGGGACCACTTGACCGTGCCGTACGTCTGGTCGAAGTCGCTGGTCTCACGCGAGGTACGCCACCCCCGGGACCCGTCGACGCCCAACGCGGTCGCGGCGTAGGTGGTCTGGGTGTTGACGAACCGTGCCTCCACGAGATCGCCGTTGATGGTACGGCTCGCGGTCGGGCTCGACCGCCACGGCACGTTCACCGTTTTCGACACCGGCTTGGTGTCGACGCCGTTGTAGACGACCTGTTCGCGGATCTGTCCGGCGAACTGGTCCTCGTCGTAGACGGTCTCCGAGCCCAGCGACGCCGGCGCGGGCACGCTGCGAGTGCCGCCCGACGGGCTGAGTTTGTCGCCGTGCATACCACGCAGGAACGTCGTCTTGGTCAACGTCTGCGGGTTGCCGCTGTCCCCGACCCGGGTATTGACCTGCCCGTAGCCGCGCCACTGCCCCCACGTCTTGCGCTCCGGCCTGGTCAGGCCGTCATCGTCGTCGAAGTGCCACGCCGGGGAACCGGGATAGTCGTACCAGGTGTGCGTGGTCGGCGACTTCCCCTTCGGCAACTGCACGTCATCCTGGGCCACGTGCTCGACCCGGTACTTGTGCCACCACTCGGTGACCAACGTGTTGCCCGTCGGATCCTGCGGATCCGGCACCCGCACCGGATAGCAGCGCCGCGTGTTGGTGTGCGGCGCCAGAACGCCGACGATCGCGGCCGTGCACTCCGGCGACGAATAGTCGACCTTGATACGGGCGCCGGTCTCCGTGACGATGCTCGACAGACGCAACCAGTTGTCGGTCGCACTGTGCTCGGTGTACACCCGGTTCGGCAGTGACGTCGCCTCGAACGTCACCGGCGGCAGGTTGATGGCCGTACCGACGAGACCCGCGTGGTCGATGCGGTCCAGCCACAGCCCCTCGTGGGTGGAGTCGGCCGTCGCCGAGAAGGTGTGACCCAGGGTCCAGGATTCGACGTTCTGCCAACCCGGGGTCGACTTGGTGGTGTCCCACACCCGGGTGATGACCGACTTCAACCGCTTCGTCGTCCAGAACGTCGGCGTGTACTGCAGAGGGCAGGACGTCGCCGACGCCTTGCACTCCTGATCCCACGGAGTGTCCTTCCAACTCCCGGTCACCGGAGCGGCCTCGGTCCCACAGTTGGAAAAGCACCGCATATCCGTGCCGAACAGGACCTGCGCGTACGGGGTGGCACTACGCTCGGTGACACCGTGCGTCGCGGTCGTCCGGTCGTACGTACCGTAGTCGATGCGGGTGAGGTAGCCCGCCCGGTCATAGGTCACATCGTCGGAATCGGTCACGTTACGGGCGTACTTGTTGGTCTCCTTGCCGTACCAGAACGACATCGTGTTGCCGCGCACGTCAACGACGTAGTCAAGGTTCCACCGCCACGCCTGCACACAGTCCGACCCGGCGAACGTGCCCTTCGCGCACGGCTCACCCGCGTGGTTGCCGAACACCGGCACCGTCAGGGTCGAATTCGTCGCGGCCGTCTGGCCGGGCAGGTTGTGCCGCCCGAAGAAGTACTGGGTGCCGTCGGTGGTCGTCACCTTCCAGTACTCCCCCACGTCCCCGTAGGTCGCGTCACCGCTGTCACCGTTGGTCGCACCGGTCAGCTTCTCGATCGTCGAGCCGTCCTCGGAGCGAGAGTGCCAACCCTTACCCGCCTGGTAGATGAACTCACCGACGTGGCCGTTCAGGGTCATCGTCGCGTTGTCGGAGCCCCAGCACTGGTCACCGGTCTTCGCGGTGTTGGTCGCCCCGTTCTTCATGTCCTCGGCGCAGGGCACATACCGCCGCTCGATGAAGCCGGACGAATAGTCGAAGCCCTCACCGATCCACGACGGCTGGTTGTTGGTGACCGTCGACCGTCCATCGACCGTGGAGGACGAGTAGTTCAGAGCTACCGACGGCGCCGGGCCGGTCGCCGGTGGGACGCGCAACGGATAGTTCCACGAGAACTCGCCAGCGCTACCGCCGCTGGACCAGGTGGACGAGGGGGCGAGGCCGGTCGCGCCGAAGTCACCGTCGGTCCCGGATGACGCGGCGGCGAGCATCAGCAACGACCCGGACGAGGTCGAGGCAGAGGAGACGCTCACGTCGGCGGTCGCGATACCCGCAGCGGTGTCATTCACGGTGGGCAGCGGCACCGAGCGGCAGCCCGGGCTGGCGGGGTTGCTCACCGCACATTGCGGCACCTGCCACAAACGCAGGCGCGACGCCCACGACCCACCGGCCGCGTACCGGAAGGAGTTGTAGTTGATTGACACCTTCGCCACGCCGGTCGGTGCGCCCTGCGGAGCGACCACCTGCACCATCAGGCCGTCACGCCAGGCCTGCGGGAGGGTGGCCCGGTCCACGACCTTCACGTCGAGCTGAGTGAGTGGCTCGCCGGCCTTGCCAGTGCCCCGGTCGACCCAGACCGGCAGCGAGCCGGCCTGCACACCACGGTTGCCGGCCGCCCGCGCCGACGTCGCCACAAGGTCGACCCGCGCGGCTGCGGGGGCAGGCAACTTCGGTGCCGGCGAAGGGGTGGAGGTCACCCGGCTCTGCCGCCAGACCTCACCCGCGGCCACCGGGCCACCATCGTGGTCGAGTGTCTCCGCGGGTTGCGTCGACGGCTGTCGCTGCGCCGCCGTCTGCGCTGGCACGTACGGCACCAGGGACACCATCAGAGACGCGACAACCGCCCCGACCAGCCCACGACGGCGCCAACGTCCCATGCCACACGTCCAATCGATCAAGGAGCAGTGGCAGAGACGATAGGGCTACCGATCTCTACGCATGGTCCCCCTGGGCGCTCACCACACAACCGCATCCACATAGGACGTCGCCGGAATCGCACGCCATCTATGACAGATCCATGCTGAGCTTGATTCACTACGCCACGTAACCGACGCCAGTCAAGAAGGCGAATCCCGTGACGTGCGTCATAGCCGCGTCAGTGGCAGCCATCAAACGTTTCAGAAGCGGTCCCGGGTCCCGAGGAGGGCGTTGTGGGCGGCGCGGCGCCACGGCGCGAGCTCAGTGTCGATCTTGGCCCAACGGATATCGTCAACGTAGAGGGCTCCGTTGACGTCAGGCAGGGCCTCGATCAGCCGCATCCGCTGATCTTCGCCCGGGTGGGTACTCCACAGGTCGGTGGTTCGCCGGCTGAGCTGACGGGCCATCGGCAGGTGAGCGGACAGGCGTTCCCGGGCTTCAGCAGCCATCGCCTCCATGTGATCGCCGTCGATCCGGGGTGCCAGATGCCACAGGTCCTGCCAGATCCGGTCGGCAAGCAGGGCCGTCTCGCAGGAGCGGAGGAATGGCGCGCTGCCGGCGACCCGGCGGGCGACCAGGTCGGCCCGGTACTCGGCGCGCCGGCTGTCCGGCATCGCCACGGTGTCGACGAGCAGCTGCGCGGTCGCACCGGCGACGTTGGCCAGAGCAACAATTCCATGGACGATCATTCCGAGGAGGACAAAGGCCCCGCTCCCCTGCTCAGCCAGTGAGTCCGTCGCGCGCATAGCCCGCCGCCAGGGATTCCGCCCACCGGTGGCCGCTACCGCCCGGGCGCCGAACGTCCTCGCCAGCAGGGTCCTGCGTACCCGAAGCGGATCGCCGTTTGCGAGGTGACCCAATTCGTGGGCCAGAAGCGAAGCCCGAGCCGACCGCGGCATCATCACCCACAGGGGCATCCCGATGACGAGCACCGACCGCTGACGCCAGCCCAACCGGGCGACGCCGGCATTGAGGCTCAGGTCTACACAGATCACATCGGGAACCGGTGTCCCGGCGAGTTCAGCTACCTCCCGCACCAGACGATGCAACTGCGGGGCTTCGCGCTCGGTGAGCACGCCATACTTCGGCACCCGCCCGAACGAGGGCTTGACCAGCAGCACAACAAGCACAGCGGGGATCGCCAGAGCCAGCCGTACCCCCGGCGGCAGGTCGCTGGCCACGACGAGCCAGACCAGGTAACCCACTGCGGCCAACCCCAGCAGGGCCAGCACCGCCGAGATCACCAACAGCCACACCTCCACCGACGACGTTTCCGCCGGGCGCGCCTCCGGGTCCGCCAGCAGGTCCTCCTGCGTCGCCCGGTCGAGCTCCAGCCCTCGGCGGAACCCCCACCGGCCGACCATCCTGGTGCCGCGCCACGGAGCCAGGGCGGGGTCATACACGTCCAGGTTCCACCGACAGGCCGGGCACCACCGCAGCGCCCCCGCTTCCAGCAGGACCAGGTCGTGAGCACAGGCCGGACACCTGCTCGGCGGCGTCATCTTCGTCGTCTTCGTCGGCACGAGGGCGGAGTGTAGATGCTGGGCACCTGCCGGGCGGCCAGGGACGTCGAGTGGGTTCCCGAGCGCAGGCACTTCCACGCCCCTCGCCCTCCGACGCGGGCCGCAACGGCGGTGGACGGGGTCGAGCAGAGCCCGGCGAGTCGATGGAATACCTGCCGCGTCTACCCAACTCCCGCGGTGGCCAACCAAACCGGGGCAGCACCGCCTGCGATGATCATGCGAGACTCCGTCGCTGCGCGGCACGCAGCCGGGCGCTGCCGACCGACGCGGTCATCCGGCTGCTCAACGACGACGACAGCGGCGTCCGTACGACCATGGCCACACACGCCCCGCACCTGGTCGACCTGACCACAGCCGAACGTATCGACCGCGAGTTCCAGCCAGACAAGAAGAAGACGAACTGGCGGCCCGCCGACGAATTCACGTTCCCACCACACACCCTGCGCCGGTTCGCCACCGACCCGGATCCGCGCATGCGGTGCCTGGCCGTTACCTCTCAGTGCGCTTTAGTAAACACATGGTTGGTAGTCCTGCCTTGCGGCGGGACGGTCCCGGTCTGACCGGCGGATGCCGTGCCGGGTTCACGCTTCGTCGCCACCTGCCCGCGTACGCGGGTCTTCTGGTCGGCTCCACGTGCTGCCACCGGGCCACTCCCGGCGGTGTCGAACTCGGCCGCGAGGGCGGCCAGGTTCAAGGAGGCGTTGCGGTCCCGGTCGATGACCAGACCGCACGCCTGGCAGGTGTATTCGCGCTCGGACAGGGCCAGTTTGGTTTTCCTCGTGCCGCAGCCCGAGCAGGTCTTGGAGGACGGATACCAGCGGTCGGCCAGCAGCAGCCGGCCGCCGTTCCACCTGGTCTTGTACGCCAGTTGGCGACGGATCTCCGCGAACCCGGCGTCAGCGACGCACCGGGCGAGCGTGCGGTTGGCCAGCATCCCGACCACGTTGAGGTCTTCGACCACGATGGTGGCGTACTCACGCGCGAGCCGGGTGGTGAGCTTGTGCAGCCCGTCGCGGCGCAGATGAGCGACCCGGGCGTGCGCCCGACCGGCCCGCGCAGCTGCCCGCTCCCACCGCTTCGACGGCCGTCTTCCGCTACGCCGGTCCGGGCCGGTCTTGCGTGACAGCGCCCGGCCCAACGAGCGCATGCGGTGCTGCGCGGCGGCCAGGTGGCGCGGGTTGTCCACCAACTCGCCAGTGGACAGCACCGCAAGGTGCGTGATCCCGACGTCCACGCCAACGACCGACCGCGGCCGGGCAGGGAAGCGTTCGGCCCGTTCGACGTCGACGGTGAACGACACGTGCCAGCGTCCGCCGCCGCGCCGCACGGTCGCGGACATGATCCGGGCGGTGCCGTTGTCCACACGCCGGGCGAGTTTGCGGGCCGACTCGTGCAGCTTCAACCGACCCAGCCTCGGCAGCACCACGTGCATACGGTCGGGCTCGACCCGGATCGCCCCGGTGGTGAACCGCACTGATGCAGTGCTGCGGCGGCGGGACTTGAACCGGGGAAACCTGACCGACCGCCCGGCCCGCGCGCCCCCGCGGGAGTCAGCCCAATTCTTCAAGCCGCGCGCGAGGGCATCCAAGCCGGTGTTGAACGCCTCCTTCGACACCTCACCCCACCACGGCGCAACCCCGGGCTTAGCGACGTTCCACGCCTTGCGCAACCCAGCAAGAGACCATGACAGCGACGGCGTCAACGCCTCGTCCGGCACACCGTACGATCGCTCCGCGGTCCGCTGGTCCATGACCGCCTTCACCTTCACCAGCGCCCAGTTAAACGCGACCCGGGCCGCCCCAGCATGCGCGAGCACGTCACGTTCCTGACCCGGGGTGAGGTCGAGGGCGAACCGATACGCCTGAATCGTCTTCACACCCGAGCCCCGGTGGCGGCTTCGACTGCGCGGCGGGCGCGGCTCGCGGCGGCGCGACGACCGCACAGGCGGGCGCACAGCGACGTCAGGACCTCGGTGACGTCGCAAACCAGATCGTCATCGACCTCGGTGACCACCCGATCCACGCCGAGCTTCTGCCCGGTGACGCACACGGACACCCGGGCGACCTGACGGTCCAGATCCGCCTTCTGATCGGCTAACGACACCCGCGCGTACACCACGGTCTCCCCGGCCTCGGCCGCCGTTCCCGTGACCAGATTCCCGACCATGATCAGCCGGCCGATCCGGTGGGTGGACACGACACCAACTATGCCGACCAGCGAGCACAACTGACGACCGACACGCCGACATCTGTCAGCCCCCCGAGATCTGGACCTGCCCGTCAAGTTGGCCGAACGCCTCGCCACCGACCCCGACAGCACGGTTCGCCACGCAGTCGCCGCGCACCCGAACCTTCCGGTCCACGCGCGTCGCGCCCTAGTCGCGGATCCAAGCGATTGGGTGGCGTGCGCGGCCGCTGCGGCGCCGACGCTGCCAGTGGCCGAAATGGATCGGCTCCTCACCATCTCAGATGTCACCTATCGGTGCAGCAGACCCGAACACCCGGCGACCGAGGAAAATCGAACCCACGGGAACCTCATGCCGATCCTCGTCCAAGGCATGTCATCCCCGTTGACCGCCGTCGCCGATCAACCGTCGAGCCTCGCCGCCAACTCTCCGTACTTCATCCCGAACGAGCACTGCCGGCCCTGTTCGTTGACACCAACGATCTTGATGCCGTGCACCCGGTGTTGCACGGCGATCAGCCGGGCTCGCAGCGTTCCGTGCGGCCTCTCCAGCCGGATGACGTCCGCGACTTGCAGGCTTTCCGCTGGAACGGTCGATTCCATCACCGCATCCTGTCATCGCCCACAGCCTCTGGCCATCGACTTCCATGGTCTACCGCCAGCTTGGAAGAACCTTTCCGGCGGTCGCCCACGCCGGATCGACCTTCACCGTCGAAGCCGCCGACACCACCTTCTGGGTGACGGCGACCAGCTCATCACCGAGGTCGCCCGCACCACCGGCAAACCGATCGCCCGGTTCAAATCCGCAAACCCGAGCCTGCCGGAAGAACGCCACGATGACACCGCGTTCGGGCGCGACCGGAGAGGCAACGGTGTGGCTGCTCAGCCTGCCTAAACGGTGGTGGCATTGTCGTCTACCTCGCGACCCCGGTTGGCTTGCCATGAGTCTGCGGTCACGGCTGTCGCTGCGGCGTACTGGTAGGCCGCAGCGGTCAGCCAGGCCACCGCGAGGGCTGTGGAGTCCTGCTGGTGCAAGCGGCCGAACGCGTCGCGGCTACGTCGGTGGCCCGCGCGCCGTAGTTCGCGCAGCACGGACGCGGCTGTCGGCAGTTGGGCGTCCAGGAGCGTCTGCGTGTCCCGGTCGACGTCCGGCACCAGGACAGCGCGGCCGGCGGCGACCACTCGTTGCAGGTGGTGGGTGAGGAGATGCAGCGGCGGTTGAGGTTGATCGTTACCGAGAGGCTCCGTGGTTTCGGCGCCGGGTAGGTCGGCGCGCTGTAGCTGGTCGACGCCAAGGTTGACGTGTCCGCCGAAGCGGTCGGGCAGCCAGGGCCCGGCAACGGCGAGACCGTGGACCTGGCGGGGTCCGTGGAACCGTCCGATCATCCGTACCGGCAGGCCGGTGGCGTGGGCGGCGAGCAGTCGCAGGTTCGCGACGTACGGGAGCACCGGATCATCGTGGGGAGCGAGGACGATGACCGGGCCAGGCAGTTGCGCCGTCCGCAGGAGTAGGCCCCGCTGGTCGGCGGCGAGGACGCCGTCGAGGAAGGCGAGGTCGTGACCGGCGGGCCGCTCGTGTTGGGCGACTTGGAAGGCGTTCAGCCAGCGGGCGGCCTGTTCGGGAATCGGTTGCCGCCAGAGGGCGTCGGCTGGTTCCTCGTGCCAGGTGCGGCCCGTGGTTCGTACGGCCTGCACTGCCCTGCCGTGGCTGAGGCGCCGGTCGACGGACGCATGGGCGTTGATGACGATGATCCCGGCACCGTCCAACTCGCGGTGGCTGATCGTCACGTCGCCGAGGTTCACGCTTGCCTGAGCGGCGTTGCGGGCCGTGTCGCCATCGCCGGGGCGTGCCTGCGCCAGGCTCCAGATGGTCGAATCACCATCGGTCAGGTAGCTGATCGCGCCAACGTGTCCGGTGGTGGTGCGCAGCGGCTCGGTGCACAGCCCGTACAGGTGCAGATCGCCGACCGGGCCGTAGCCGCGCCGGCTCGTTCCCCGGGCGGCTCGCTGGTCGCCGATACCTTCGCTCAGAAGGTGAGAGACGAGAAGTGCCTCGCGCAGATCTTCGGTGAGGTCGGCCAACCGGAACCCGGGGGTGCTCCGGCGGGCTGCGCGGAGTTGTTCGACCACTCTGGTCGCGGCTGTCGCCAGCCGGGGCAGCCCGATGGCGCGTGCCTGGTGGATGGCGCGGAGCAGATCCGCCTGGGTGACCGCGCCGGCGCCGGCCACCCCGTGTTCGAGGATCTGCGCAACGACGTCGCGCACCTGGGCGGCGGCGGCCTTCTCGTCGGCGGTGGCGGACGGTGCGGCGGGATCGGGCGGGTCGGCTTCGCTGGTCACGACGACCTCGGCGGTGGCCCCGTCCGATCCGGCGGCGGCCGGGTGGTGGGGGTGCGTGGTCAGGACGGGGGCGGCGCTGAGCACCGCCGCCCGGTGCAGGCAGCGTGGTGCGAGCAGGCAGTTGCAGGCGGCTCGTTCGGCGGTGTCGACCGGGGTGGTGAGGGTGACGGTGACGTGGTCGTCGATGGTGATCGTCGCGCCAGAGTCGGCCGTGGTGATGGTCCAGGTCGGGTGCTTCTCGAGAGCCTGGTCGAGCTTGGACCGCAGCCGGGCGGGAAGGGCGGCGACGGCGTCGGCGACAACGTGTGGTGCGACGGCGGGCAGGGTCATCGGACCTGGTCTCCGATCCAGCGGGCCAGTTCGGTGGGGCTCAGCGCGGCGACGGGCATCCCGGCGGCCACGAGTTGCCCGGCGACGGCGGTGCTGTAGCGGGGTTGACCTCGGTCGTCGAGGCTGGCGCAGCCGAGAAGGGTCACACCGTCGTCGGCGAGTGCCCGGACGGCGGCCAGTAGCCCCCCGATGGGATGTCCCTCCTCGAAGTCGCTGACGAGCACGACGAGACTGCGGCTGGGCGTGGTGACGAGTTGCCGGGCGTAGCCCAGGGCGGCGGCGATGTGGGTGCCACCGCCGACGCTGATTTCCAACAGGAGGCTGAGCGGGTCGGCGACCCGGTCGGTGAGGTCGACGACCTCGGTGGAGAAGGTGACGAAGTGGGTTCGTAGGGCCGGCACGCCGGCCAGGACGGACGCGGTCAGCGCCGCCCAGATCGTGGACGGTTCCATCGACCCGGATACGTCAACGAGGAGGATGACCTGCCAGTCGACGCTGCGTCGACCGCGGCTGCGGAAGACGAACCGTTCGGGGCGGATCTGCGCGGCGCCGTGGGAGTCGAGGTGTGCGGTGTGCAGGTTGGCGTGCACGGTGGCGCCGAGGTCGAGGCGCCCGGTGGGTCGGCGGGTACGTCGTGGTGTGGCGAGCCCGGTCAGTGCCGGTCGGATCTGTCGGGCCAACTGCTCGGTAAGCTCGGTGACGAGCCTGGCGACGAGTGGTCGCAGTCGGTTGAGCCGCGCCTCGGGAAGCCCGCCGGCCAACGCCAGGACGGTGTGCAGCAGTTCCACCGAGGGCCGGACGTCTTCGGGTGCGATGGTGAGCAGGGCGTCGGCACGTCCGCGTTCGGCGGCACGGGCGAGCACCTCGTCGCGTACGGCGGCGCCGAACAGCGCTTCGAGGTCGTCGGCCCACTCCCGCACCTGCGGGTATGCGGGTTGCCGTCCACCGTTAGGTCCGACTGCGGTGTGGGAGCCCTCTCCCCTGCCGCTGCCGTACAGCTCGTCGAGTGCGGTGGCGAGTCGGCGGGCGTGCGGTGGCAGGTCGTCGGGGCGGCGACCGAGCAGCAGCCGCCAACGCTGCGCGGCGGGCAGCGTGTGCGCTCGGTGAGCCGGGCGGGGTTCCGTCGGGGGCGGTGGTGGAGCCGACGTCTCGGCGGTGTGGTCGTCTCTGCCCGGCGGCAGTCCGAGGGCGGTCAGGGCCTGCCGTCCCGACTGGTCGACGGCGAGCCAGTCGGCGAGCAGGTTCGGTGCGACGCTCACCGTCGCGTCGACGTCACCGATGCGGTGACGGACGGTGTCCAGCACGCGGTCCCGGTCGGCGGGGCTCAACGCGTCGAAGCCGCCGCGCAGCGCTGGCAGCCGGCGGATGAACTGGTCGTCGTCCCAGCCGTCGATGGTCTTCAGCAGCGGGGCCAGCGTGTCCCCACCGGCTTCGAGCAGGGCGCCGGCGAGGCTGAGCGCTCCGCGGAGCCGGTCGGTGCATTCTGCGGCCGGCATCTCGGTCCAGGACGCCAGCACCACGCCGAACGCGTGGGGGGCGGCGATGCCGAGCAGTACCTCGACGGCGTGGGCCGCACCCCGCATCAGTGGTGATCCGTCGCGGGCGAGGCGGCGGACGGCGTGGCCGAGGCGCAGCAGGTGGCCGCTGTCGTCGGCGTGCCGGACAAGGTCGAGCAGCGCGCGGGCGTCCCCGGGGTCGGTGGATCCGGCGAGCCCGTCAATGGCGCGGACTGCCGCGGCGTGCAGGTGCGTCAGGTGCTCGTCGAGGCCGGCCGGTGGTGACGGGGTGGCGGGGATGTGCCCCCGGTGCAGCCGCTGGAGCAGTTGGCTCGCGGTGGCGAGGTCGGCGAGGGTGGCGGTGCCGGTCACGGCGGTGTGCAGGTCGGCGAGGCGGACGTCGACGGCGTCGGGTAGGCCGCAGGCAGCGGCGCGGGCGAGCCCGGCGACAACTTGAGCGGCGGTGGGGCCGCCGTTGGTCACCTCTCGGCGACGCCGGGTGCTCAGCATGCCGGCGGCGGCCTGGGCGAGGGTGACACCGTGTGGGCTGGCGGCGGCCAGCCCGGCGTCGGTGCCGGGCTGCCAGTGCAGCCGCCAGCGGGTGGTGAGGGTGTCGGCCGTGGGGGGCTCGGCGGGCTCGGCGTAGGGCACCTGGCAGGCGAGCAGTCGCTGCAGGGCGGCCTCTCGTCGCCGGTCGAGTGGGGTACGCAGTGGATCAAGCCGAACGGTGCGGGGCGGATCACCGGGGCCGGGAAGGCGCAGCTCGCGCAGCAGGGCCGTCGTCGCGGGAGTCAGCCCGCAGACGGGTGTGTCCGGGCAGGGGTGACCGCGGCGCTGCCCGATCAGGGTGTGCTGCATCGCGGCGGCGACCGCTCGGCCTCGGCCGGCCGGTTCGCCCTGGGCGAGGACGGACTGCAACGCTTCGACGAGTTCACCGCGTCCGGCGGCGGGCAGGTTCCGCAGTCGGGCCAGATCGTGGGCGAGCCGGGTGATCTCGGCGGCCTCCGCCGGTCCCGTGGGGTGTCCCTGCTCTCGCAGGTGCCGGGTGATCTCGACGGCGAAACCGCGCAGGTGGGCGGCCAGCGTGCGGGGGTCGGCGTGAGCATCGTGGACAGCCTGCTGCCAGCGAGGGTCACGGATCCCGGCGGGATAGCCGGACCGCGCATCGAGCAGGTCGAACGAGTACGGCACCAGGGAGATGATCGGGGTAGGTGGTGGCGCCTCGGCATCCGGTGTCGGTGGTGTGGTGGGTGCGGGGTGTTCCGGTGTGGTCAGGGCGGGGGCGTGGAAGGCGCCGACGACGACGGCGACACGGCCGGGGGTCGCCGCGATCTGCTGCCGCATCCACGCCTCGCGCCGCTGATCGAGGACGTCGATGCCGTCGGCGGCATCGGTGCGAAGCGCCCAGCCGACGGCCAGCGCCGACCGGCGTACCGCCTCGGGCGGCGAGCCGGGAGCCGCCGCCTCGACCCAGCGGTCCCACAGGTCGTCTCCGCTCCGACCGGTCAGGGTGGCTCGCACGTTGTCGACGTACCCGCTGATCCGCGGTCCGACGGCTGCCGAGCGCTCCTGCCACGCCGGGTCGCTCAGCGGAAGATCGCAGCAGTGGGCCGGCACGCCGCGCCGTTGCGCCCACCGCAGCGCGGCGAGCTCCGGGGAGAAATCGGCGAACGGGTAGAAGGCGAGCGGTCCGCCCTCGTCACCGCTGGCGGCGGCCAGGGCGACCGGCGCGTGGGTGTCGGGGTGCGCCAACCAGGTCAGCCACGGCTGCATGTCGGTGGGCAACTCGACCAGCACCGCGTCCGGGGCTGCCGTGTCCAGCAGGGCGGGGATCGCCGCGGCGAGCACCGGCGAGTGATGCCGCACTCCGATCAGGGTGACCCGGCCGGTGTCGCTCAGACGCGCGACGGCGGCGCGCGGGTCCTCAGCTGTGCTGTCGTCAGTCACGCAGGACGTCCCGCTGTTCCCAGAGCTGCCGCCACATCCGGCCGCCGGCCTCGGCGCGGCGGCGCAGGGCGCCGTCCCAGTACGCCAACAGCCGCGCATGGTCGGCCGGGTCGTCCTTGCGTACGACACCCACCAGGTGCCCGGGCAGCAGCGACAACGGGTCCGGGCCGGGCAGGTACGCGGTGGACAGGCCAATCGACGCGGCGACGGCGACCGCCTCGGCGGTGCTCATGACCGAGGACGGACGTTCCACCTCCCAGCCCTCGACGGTGCTGCCGGTGCGCAGGTCGCGGAAGGCGGTCACCAGGGTCTCCAGCACCGCCTCGTCCACCGTGTACGCGGCGCCGACCCGTTCCACGGTGGCGCGGGCCTGCCGGGTGACGAGGGCGACCTCGGCGTCGAAGTCGGCGATCGGAGGCACCACCTCGAAGTTGAACCGCCGTTTCAGCGCCGCGGACATCTCGGATACGCCCCGGTCCCGCAGGTTGGCCGTGGCGATGACGCAGAAGCCGGGAGCCGCGTAGGCGACGGAGTCGTCGGGGAGTTCGGGCAGGACCAACCGACGGTCGGACAGGATCGACACCAGCGCGTCCTGCACCTCGGGCAGGCAGCGGGTGATTTCCTCGACCCGGGCGACGGCACCGGTGGTCATCGCGGTGAGCACCGGCGAGGGCACCAGTGCCTCCCGGGACGGCCCCTTGGCCAGCAGGAGCGCGTAGTTCCAGCCGTAGCGCAGCTGTTCCTCGGTCGTGCCGGCCGTACCCTGCACGGCCAGGGCACTTGTGCCGCACACGGCGGCGGCGAGCAACTCGGACAGCATCGACTTGGCGGTGCCCGGTTCGCCGACGAGCAGCAGGCCCCGTTCTCCGGCCAGGGTCACGACACACCGCTCGACCAGGGCCCGCTCCCCCACGAACTTCGCCGCGATGGTGACCTGACGACCGTCGGGGCCCTGCACGGGACGGCCGGCGGAACCGGCGATGAACGTGACCACCGCCTGGGGGGTCAGCTTCCAACCGGGCGGGCGGGGGCCACGGTCGGCGGCAGCCAGGAACGCCAGCTCGTCGGCGTACAGGTGCTCCGGCGGGTCGATCTGTCGGGCGTTCACGCCTTCTCCTGCAGGTCGAGGTAGCGGGGTTTGTCACCGGCGCTGACGCGGTCCCACGCGGCGCGGAACAGCTCCGGCGTCGCGCGGTTGACCAGGGTCAACCCGTTGAGGAACAGGTACAGCGGCTGCTTCCAGCTCTCCATGGGCGGGTTGGGGTTCTTCGCCGCGAGCCAGCCGCCGGGCAGGAAGACGCCGCGGCCGGCCCGTTCCCGCTTGCCTGCCACCACCAGTCCGGAGTCGAGCAGCGCCGCCTGGGCGTGCCTGAGGCCGGCGGACTTCCATGCGTTCCAGGCCCGCACGTTGACATCGGTGGGGTTCGGCAGGGCGAGCAGCTGCAGGTAGTAGCCGGCCGAGTCCCGGTCGAGGCCGGTGTGAGCGGCGACCGTGTCGACCAGGTCGGGTGCGCCGACCCGGGGGTCGCGGTGTTCGCCGCTGGCCCCGTCCGGGCTGGACAGTGTGGCGGCGATGTCCGGTGAGAGCACCAGCCGCAGCGCGTCCGCGACCGGGCTGGAGATGCAACTGATCGCCGGGTCCTGCGGTCCGCTGAGGCGGGCCGGGGCGAGGTGGTGCGTGACTATGTCCCCGAAGGTGTGCCCGACCACGAGCGCCGGTCCCACCTGGGGTGGCTCGTTCACCTCGTGTCGTCCGCCCCCGATCAGCAGCTGCGGGTTACGCAACCGCTGCCGCAGCAGCTCCAACGCCCGGGGCAGAGCGTCGCGCATCGGGTCGCCCCACGGCAGCTGGTAGGCCAGCCACAGCAGCGCCACCGTGCACTCGTACAGGTGCGCGCCGTCGAACGGGGTTCCGCCGGTGGCGGTGGTCTCCAGTCGGCCCCAGTCGCCGGGCTGGCTCTCCCCATCGGTGGTCAGCCAGCTTCCGGGTGCCGGGTCGGCGATCGTCTGCAGGATGTCGGCCGCTCGGTTCGTGGGCAGGATCCGGGTGGCGTCGGCAAGCAGTTGCTCGCCGATGACGACGCGGGTGCCACGCAGTGCCAGCCAGGCCGTTGCGAGACGGTCCACGTCCGGGCCGTTGCGCCACAGATCGGCCGGATCCTTCGGCATCGTCGCGTCCACCAGCGCGATCCGTTGCCCGTACGACAGAGACTTCAACGCGTCGCGGGCGGTACGCGCCTGGGTGCTGGTCACCCCGAGGATGCGCCGCTGGTCGGCGGTGAGGAAGTTCGCCTGCCAGTCATCGATGCCGGGAAGACCCGCCAGCAGCAGGGCGGCCTCGGCTCGCGTCATGCCCGTGCGTTGTACCAGGTCGTCGACGCCTTCCGCGCGCCACGGGGCCGGGCCCTGCTCGGTGAGCAGCCGGCAGAACGCTTTGATGCGATCAGCGCCCCGCCAGCCGGCCGCGACGGTCTCCGCCTCGACGGTGGCACCGGACGGCGGGGTGAACTGCCCGTTCGGGGACAACTGCACGGCCGTGCGCCGCCACTGCTTGCCTCGCCCGGCGTACCAGGTGGTGCCATGTTCTGGCAGCAGCACCGTGACCTGGGCACCGTCGCGCTGGATGACCCGCTGGTTCTCCGGGGGCGCCTCGTCCCAGGTCGCGGTGAGCACCCGCACCGCCTGTGCCGGGTCGGCCAGAACGGTGCCGGCCAGGGTGGACAGCAACTGGGCCAGCGCTGAGCGCTCCTGCTCACTGGTGACCGGCGCGGCGGCGCGGACGGCCAGGGCGCCGAGCCCGCCGAGCGCGTCCACCCATGTTGGGCTGGCCTGCGGTACGTCCTCGACCGTCCCGGCCGTGAGGAGATCGGCGACCGCGCCGATCTGGCGAAGGATCTCCCGCCGCGTCTGGGCACTGCCGCTGTAGTAGGTGAACCGTGACGCCGGCAACAGCCCGGACCAGGCGGTGCGCAGCAGATCGTCGGCGACGGCGTCGACAGTGGTTTCGTCGACCGGTTCGGCCGCCAACAGCTGCGGCACACCTTCCAACCGCCGGCGCAGCCGTACCGCGCGCACCACCTTCTCCGCCACGGCGGTACGCAGCACCGGGTCGGTCACCTCCGTCAGCACTTCGGTGACGAGGGCCAGCGCCACCGCGTTGATCTCGGTGGACTTCGTGACGGTGTCGTCGATCGCCATCAGTCGGGCCGCATCGGTGGCGTCGAGCCGCCGCAGTCGGGCCGAGCCCGACGCATCGCGCGGGGCCAGTGCGTGCCACCAGGCCAGCGGCGGAAGGTACTGGGTTGGTCCGCACCGGTCCACCGGGTCTCGGCCGTCGGCGCTCCACACGGTCAGCTCCAACTCGGCCCGGTGATGGGGTCGCCCGGTCACCGGTAGCACGACGTCGCTGCCCGGTAGCCGGAGGCCGGCGACCAGCGCGTCGCTGTGGAACGGGTTGCGGCTGACCCGGACCGCGCTCGAGTGCCAGGACACCCGCCGACCGTCGATCCCCTCCCCCACCTGCGTTCCGTCCGGCAGGCGGGTCACCCGCCACCCGACCAGCCCGTCGCGCCAGCCGAGTGGCGACGAGGCGAACTGTGCCGGTGCCGGCCGCAACTCGCACAGGTCAGCGAGGAGGGTCGCACCCGGGGGCAGGTCGGCGGCAAAGAACGCGGGCAGGCTGTATCGGCCGCCCTCGCCCGTCGCCGGGTCGTACTCCCGCCAGCGCCGCTCATTGGTCATCGGGTCGGCGGGCTGTTCGCACCGCCAGAACGAGACGCCGTCACCAGCGACCGGAAATGTCGCGGCCGGACTGCGGGTGTCCCCGGCGTGCCAGGGCCGACTGCCCGTGGTCATCGCACCATCGGGCAACGGCATCGGCAGCGACCGGCGGCCCCACGGGGCGTGGCCGGTCGGTTGGCCGGGGTCGATCAGCTCATCCGGGGCCGCCGACCAGTAGCCGACGAGCCGGCCGCCGGTGCTGTACCAGGTGACCAGAAGCTGCCCGTTGACCAGGCGGCAGGTGGCGTCGGCGTGGGAGTTGCGCGTGTACGGGCTGTCCGAGGGCGGAAACCGGAAGATGTGTTCACTGATCGGAACGTCGTCGTCGACGTCGACGACATGTGCGGTCCGGTTGTCGTGCACCACCAACTGCGGCCAAGCGTCGCCGAAGCGTCGACCGAGCTTGTCCTCGGCCACCTGCTCGTAGGCCGGCCAGGACAGCTCCGCCACCAGACCGGCCCGCAGTGACCGGGCGAGCACCCCAGGCACGTCGACCTTCGCCATCGCGGTGAACGCGTCCGGTGCCAGCGCCACACCGGCGGGCGACCACACGGCCGCGAGCTGGGACAGCGCCTCGTCCAGGCCGATCACGGTGCCCTCCCGCACCCGGGCAGCCCGTTCGACGAGCAGCTCGGCCAGCACCTCCCGCAGGCCGGCCACGCCCAGCGTCTCGGTGACCAACCGCGCCGGCAGTGGCCCCGACCCCTGCCTGTTGTGCAGCTCCGACAGGGCGTCGGCGGCCCCCCGTGCCAGCAGCACCCGACACCCGGGGTCGGCGGCGACGGCGCGTAGGTCCCGCCGGCCGGGGCCGACGTCGTGCACCCAGGGAGACACGTTGAACGCACCGCTGTCGGTGTCGATCACCACCGGTACCCCACCCGCGAGACACACGTCGAGAACGTCCAGGTCGGCCCGGTGAGCGAAGGTCGTCCACAACGTCAGCGGCCGGCCCTCCGCCCGCAGCCGCGGCGCCAGGTCCGCGACGACGCGGATGAGCCGCTCACAACGACGCCGGCTGCGTCGTTCCCGCAGCGCCATCAGCCGCTCCAGCCACCGCGCCGCGGACACCGTCGCCGCCTCGTCACGCAGCAGATCGAGTGTGCCCGCCGCGTCCAGCAGCTCCAGCCAGAAGTCGGTGACGTCGGTGGACCAGCCGGGCGGCTCGGGGAGGATCTCCGCCAACCGCGCGCGCACCGCCGGGTCACGCTTGGCCAGCCGCAGCAGGGGTTTGCGGTACGCCTTCCACACGGCCTCGCTCGAGCGGGTCATCGCGGGGAACGCCAGCAGCTCCCGGATCACCGCCTCGGCCTGCTCCTCGACGTCCACGCCGGCCGCCTTCGCCAGCCGCCGCAGGTCCTCGGCCATCCCGGCATACGGCGGCAGCCCGCCGGCGACGCGACGAATGGCCAGGGTCCGTACCAGCTCGTACGCCTCGGGCGCCGGCCGCCGAGCCGCGACCGAGCGGGAGTACTCGGTCAGCATCTTCGCCGTCAGCGCACCCGCGAAGGCGAACTCCAGATGCACCTCCCGCAACCGCTCCTCGTCCACCGGCAGCCCGTGCACCTGCTCGGCGCGCCGGGCCTCGGCGAAGCAGCCGCCGGCCATCCGGGGATTGTCGGCGGCGCGGAACGCCCGCCCGGCCTCCTCCCAGAACGTCGGTAGGAAATGCGGTGCCGCCGCACCCAGTCGGGCAGCAAGCTGCTGATAACCATCGCGGGCGTTACCCGGTTTGGAAGCGGCGCTTCGCGCAAGCCTGGCCATGTCCTTGACCATCGCCAGCGCGTGCCGACCATTCGCCGGATCATTGATCAACGCCCAGGCCGGAAACCCGAGCGACTGCCGCCGGGCCGTGCCCACCGGCGTCGGTTCGGCGGTACGGCTGAAGCCGAGGAACTCCATCGACAGATCCTCGGCCTCGCCGAGGGCCGCCCCAGCCAGACGGACGACGGTCCGACCGGTGAGCGCCGGATGGGTGTAGCGACGCGCGGCCACCACATCACGCCCGGTCCGCGCCTCACCACCAGGCAGGATCGCCCCCGCCTCCAACAGCGTCTCACTCACGCCCGCTCACCGTCCTCGTCCACAACCCGTCCGGCGTGAAGATTCGCCGCCATCCGCATTCCTTCCGACCACACCACCGGCCCTACAGCCGCCAACGCCACCGCCTCCCCCTCCGGACCGGTGAAATAGAGCGGGCCGGTCTCGGTTTCGTACAGTGGATCGCCCTCGCCGATCCACACCGACGCGACCACCGGGACGCCGTCCTCCCACACCCGCACGGACGCGGCGCCGCCCTGCACGCGGTAGCCCGCCGACGTCGCCCGCGCCTGCACGTGGCGCAACTCCTTGTAGCGGCCCCCGGCGTATCGGAGCAGGTCGCGCCGCCGCTCGTCGAGTGACTCGGGCAGCGCCCACACCTCGCGGAACAACTGCAACGTCTCCTGCCGCACCCCCAGGTCCGCCGCGAACTCCCGCAGATCTGCCAGATCAGGCAGACGAACCGGGTGCGGCAGGACGACCTGCACGGCGGTGAGCCGGCCGCTCTCGCCGTCCAGGTCCACCACACCGAGGCCCTTGTCGGGGTCCGCGTCACGCAGCAGCCCCGCGCGGTCGGTGTCCCATCGCCCCGCACCGTCGATCGGCACGACGACCAGATCACGCAGGGACGTACGCCATGCCTCGTCTGCCCACACCTCGCAGATCACGGTGGTCGGCACGGGCAGCGACCGCACCATCCACTGCTCAACCTCCTGCCGGCAGGAAACCTCGTGCCGCTTCAGCCACTCCGAGAGCTGTCGCAAGCCGACGACCATGTCGGTGTCACGCAACGCCTTCGGCAGGCCTTTGAGCAGCCTGCCCTGGCGGTTACGCGCGATCACCTTCCCGCGTTCCAGGCTCACCTCGTAGTCGGCACCGGCCGCCAGCCAGCCCATGTTGATCTCCTCCCGCCGCGCAGTGAGCGGGATTCTGCCATCCACGACCGACATTCGAGATCATCGTGCCCCGATGGGTGCGGCAGGACCTCGCCGGCATGTGTACGTGTGCCGGTACTCCGAGACCGCTCAGCTCAAGCTTCCGGTGCAGGTGACGGTGGCGCCGTTGCCGTTTCCGGTGCCCTGGAATCCGAAACTGGCAGTCTGACCTGCGGCCAGCCGTCCGTTGTAGCTCTGGTTCGCGACGGTGATGGTCCCGCTGGTGCCGCTGGTGACACCGTTCCAGAGCGAGGTCACCGAGGCGCCGCCGGGCAGGTTGAGGGTCACCCGCCAGCCGGTCAGCGCGGCGGCTCCTGCGGTGACATTGACGTTGGCGACGAACCCACCGGTCCACTGGTCCTGCACGGAGTAGACGGCGGTGCAGGCGGGGCTCCCGCCGGGGGGAGGCGTCGTCGGAGGGGGCGTGGTGGGCGGTGGCGTGGTGGGGGGAGGCGTCGCCGGAGGGGGCGTGGTGGGGGGAGGCGTCGTCGGAGGCGGCGTGGTGGGGGATGGTGTGGTGCCGCCGTCGAGGGTCAGCTTCCAGCCTTCGAACGTGCCTTCATAGTTGGCGACGTTCTCGACCCGCAGTTTCCAGGTGCCGACTGTGGGCTTGCTTGACAGATCGGTGATGAAGGTTTCGCGGACGTTTGCTCGGTACGACCCCACGTAGGCGTCCTTGAGCAGGACTGCCTGCCCGTCCGGCGCGATGAGGGAGACTCGGAGGTCTCGGCCGTACTGGTGGCGGATGTTGGGCTCGATGTAGCTCCTGGTCGACGGCACCAGGCCGCAGTCGGCCACGCTGATTGACGATTCGACCGTGCCGGCGGCCGGTATCCGTAGGTTGGTGGTGGTGCGGCCACCGCACGCTGGTGCCGGCAGGTCGGCGCCCGCGAGGTTGATCCGCCACGAGTCGAGAAACCCGGTGCCCGAGTGCAGAAGGTCGTTGAGCCACAGCGTCCAGGTGCCGTTCGCGGTCTCCGACGACAGGTCGTGGGTGAAGGTGTAGTCGATGTCGTCGCTGTTGCCGCCGGTGCGGTCCAGCAGGTAATACCAGGTGCCGGCGGGTGAGATCAGCCGGATGTCGAGGTCTCCGATGCCGGAATGGTCGATGTGCAGCTCGATGGTGCTGTTGCCAGCGGCGGCGCCGGGACAGTCGGTGATCGTGATGGGGACCAGAGCGCTCGTGCTCTCGGTTATCGCCGTGTCGGTGCCGTTCGAGCCGACGCAGCCGGCCCGGTCGTTGACGTGTAGCTGGAATGCCGTCGCGCGGGTCGCACCGGTCCCGGTGCCGATCACTGTGATGGTGTAATCGCCGGCCATGGTTGTCGACGTTGTGTTGATGGTCAGGGTGGTGCTGTCGTTGGAGGAGACGCTCGCGGGCTGGAATGTGGCGACGGCGCCGTCGGGTAGGCCGTGGGCCACCAGGGAGACCGGTTGGGCCGCGCCGTTCGTGACGGTTGCGGCGATGGTGGTGGAGATGGTGTTGCCGGCGGTGACGGTGCCGCTGGCGGGGGTGGCGGTCAGTGCGAAGTCGTTGGCCGGCGTGGTGGCGTCGACGTGGAGCAGCCGGTTTGGTGAGCCGACGCCCGGATCGGTCACCACGCCGGGGGTGGCGTCGGCCAGGAGTTCCTGGGTCACCTGCGTCGGGGTGTAGGTGGGGTTGTCGGCCAGGATCAACGCCGCCGCCCCGGTGACATGCGGGGTGGCCATCGAGGTTCCGGAGGCGGTGCGGGTTTCGGTGTTGTTGCCGACGTAGGCCGAGGTGATGTCGACGCCCGGCGCGAACAGGTCCACGCACGTACCGATGTTGGAAAACGATGCGCGGGCGTCGGTGGCATCGGTGGCGGCGACGGTGATCGCCTCGTGGACGGAGGCCGGGGTGTAGGAACACGCGTCGGCGGCGCTCTCGTTGCCCGCGGCCACCACGTAGGTGACGCCGTCCGCGATCGACCGCCGCACGGCGTCGACCATGGGCGCGTACGACGGGCCGCCGAGGCTCATGTTCGCCACGGCCAACTCACCAGGGTCATGGTCGCCGGTCACCCAGTCGACCCCGGCAAGAACATTCGAGGCGGTGCCGCGGCCGTCGCAGTCGAAGACGCGTACGGCCACCAACTGCACGTTCTTGGCCACCCCGTAGGTGGTGCCGCCGACCGTGCCGGCGACGTGGGTACCGTGCCCCCGACAGTCAGCGGCGTTGGCGTCGTTGTCGGTGAAGTCCCAGCCGGACACCGCCCGCCCGGCGAACTCGGTGTGGGTCAGATTGATTCCGGAGTCGATGACGTACGCCCGCACGCCCGGTGACACGCGAGGATAGGTGAACGAGTTGTCCAGCGGCAACGCGCGCTGGTCGATCCGGTCCAGGCCCCAGGACGGTGTCGGGCTCTGCACGCCGGCAACGGACATCGTGTGGTCTTGCGTCACAGAGGCGACGGCCGGATGGGCGGCGAGGCGGCGGGCGCCGCGCTCGGAGAGCCGGGCCTCGAAGCCGCGCAGGGCGTGCCGGTAGACCCGGCCGACGCCGCCGCCCTGCTGTGCGGTGAGGTCACGGGCTGTGGTGTCCACGGCGGTGGATCTGACGGCGGAGTCCCGCAACACGACGATGTAGGAGCCGGCCACGGCGGTCGGGCCGCCCGCGGCGCGGATGTCACCTTCGGCCGGGGCGGCCATTGTGGGCGCGGTGCTCGCACCAAGAGCCAGCACGGTTGCTGCGGCCACGATGCCGGACCTGAGCAGGGCGGGCCTGCGTGGTCCCGTCGGTGTCATGGGTACCTCCCTGTCGAAGGCGACGTGCCCGGGACCGGCCGGCCCTGTCGAGCACGTCATCCGACAGGGGATGGGCGGATCTCCGGGCAGCCGTACCGCCAACATCATGAACGCACGACCACTCTCGACGCCAGAGATGAACGTCGATTTTTTGCCTCAGCAACAAAAGTCTTCGCACGACGCGAAGCCGAGTCGGCCCGCCTCCTCGCCGGCCGCCCGGAACTGGCCACCCTGCCCGGACTGGAGGCGGCGACGTCATCGGGACGTGCCCGAGAGGTAAACCCCGAGACCAGCCAGCAACAGGCTGATCAGGCTGGCACCGGCGCGTACCGAGTTCCACCACGTCCAGGCGGACGAATAGGAAGCCCACACCCGGACCACCGCCGCAGGATCGGTCGGCACGCCTGCGGCGTCGAGCGTCTCGTTCATCGGCACGTTGACGACCACCGTCGGAATGAACGCGCCCACCAGGTACACCCCCGCGGCCACCAGGAACAGCACACCCGCCGACCACCTCCCGAGGATCAGCAGGAACACACCGGTCACCGTGGCGGCGACGAGCGGGCCGAAGAACGTGACGAAGAACAGCGGATTCTGGATCCTCTGGTTGATGCTCGTCATGGCCCGGATCGCGGTGCCAGCGTCGGCGGCGTTCAGGCCGGGCATCACCGCCACCGAAAAGGCGTAGTAGACACCGGTGATCGCACCCGTCACCACCAGGGTCACCGCCGCCGACCAGGCAGCCAGGGTGGCGTTCATGCCCAGGTCACCCCGGAGTCCTGCCAGTCGAACGGCGGCTCGCCGGAGTGGGAGCCGACCCGGACCGGCCGGTCGAGTTTGGTGAGCCGGTCCACCACCCGGCGGCCGGTCATGTCAGTGCCGCCCAGTACGAGGATGGGCTGCTCATCAACGGTCTTCGTCATGCCAACCAGTCAAGTCGAGGGCGAGCACACCGGGAATGGGCGAGACTCTCGATCGCATGTCCCGGCGTCTCGACCGACCCCGTCACAGGGCTAACCTGAGCGCATGGATGCGCTCGCGGGGCTGCTGGACGGGCCGAGGGCGCGCGGTGCGTTCCTGATGCGGTCGGTGTTCGACCCGCCCTGGTCGGTACGGATCCAGGATCACGCGCCCCTCACCCTGGTCACCATGCTGCGCGGCACGGCGTGGGTGGTCCCAGATCAGGGTGCTCCGGTGCCGCTACGCCCCGGCGATGTCTCGATCATCCGTGGCCCGGAGCCGTACACGATCGCCGACGACCCGGCCACGGCGCCGCGGGCGGTGATCCATCCCGGTGAGCACAGCACCACGCCCACCGGGGACGAGTTGTGCCAAGTGATGGACCTGGGTATCCGGACTTGGGGCGAACGCGCTGACGGGATGGCGGTGCTGCTCAGTGGCACATACCAGTTGGAGGGCGAGGTCAGCCAACGGCTGCTGAGGGTCCTGCCCCATCTCCTGGTGCTGCCGGCCGGAGCACTGGACAGCCCGCTCATCCCGTTGCTGAGCGACGAGATGACCAAGGACGAGCCGGGGCAGGATGTGGTCCTGGACCGGCTGCTCGACCTACTGCTCATCGCCGTGCTTCGGGCCTGGTTCTCCCGGCCGGAGGCGGCGACGCCCGCCTGGTACCGAGCACACGGCGATCCGGTGGTCGGCAGGGCGTTGCGACTGCTGCATGACCACCCGGCAAAGCCCTGGACGGTGGCCGCCCTCGCGGCCGGCACCGGTACCTCGCGGGCAGTGCTGGCCCGCCGGTTCACCGAACTGGTCGGCGAGCCTCCGATGGCGTACCTCACCAACTGGCGGCTCGCGCTGGCCGCCGACCTGTTGCGCGAACCGGACGCCACCGTCGGCGCGGTGGCCCGCCAGGTCGGCTACAGCAGTTCATTCGCCCTCAGCGCGGCGTTCAAACGGGTACGTGGTCTCAGCCCGACCGAACACCGGCAGGCCGTCGGGTCGCCTGACCTCACCCCAGTGGGATGACCGTGCCGAGGCTGGCCGTGGGCTCCGCTCCCCGCCGATACCTGCCGGTTCGAGTTCCACGACGCCTCGTCATGCACGCCAAACTGCTCGGCCAGCCGTCAACGCGCGGATAGCGCCGGTCGATTGCCAGCCTCAGCGCAACACGCCGTCCGTGCCGTCGTCGTCCGCGCCCCATACATCGTCGTCTTCCCTTAGCCAGGTGCCGTGTTGGGACTCTTCGTTGCCGTCACCGGCCCCGCTGTTCGTCCCAGTCAGGCCGCCCCGGACGCCACCGCCGCCCGCACGGGGGCCCGAGCTGCCGGACCCACCCCGGCCACCCGCGCCGACCATGCCGGGCGTCATCGCCGCGCCGCCCCTGCTGGACGGACGATTGGCACCGCGCCCGGCACCGCCGGTACCAGCCGCGCCGCCCATCATCGGGGGCATGCCGAGGCTGACCGGGCGGCCCAGGGAACCACCGCCCGGAATGGGGCCGCCGGCCCCGCCCATGCCTGCCGTGCCGCCAAGGCCGCCGCCCCCGGCACCCGGGCCGGTCGCGTTGGGCAGGCCCCCGCCGGCACCGAACCCGGAGTTCCCGCCGGTGAGGGTTCCCGTACCTGCGCCCGCGCCGGCCAAGCCGCTGCTGTACTCGCCGGCCAGAGCGCCGTCACCGAAGTCGTTGCCGACGCCCGAGGACGCGCCGCTGCCGGTTGGGGTGTTGCCGTCGTAGCCGCCGGTGCCAGAGGAGAGGTCCGGGTGGGCGCCCGAGCCGACGCCTGCCCCGCCGGCGCCAGTGTGACTGGTTTCCGGGGAACGCCCACCGCCGAGGCCGCCGGTTGAGGGCCCTGCGCCGAGGCCGGCTGCGTCACTGGCACCGCCAGTGCCTGGCGGACCTTGCAGGTCCACGGCGCTCGGGCCGCTGTCTCTGCGATGCTCCGACAGAGTGCCTCCGGGGGTCTCCCGCTCCCGGGCTGCGTAGTCGCTGCTGACCTGGTCGTAGGCTCTGCGCGCGTCCTCGGTGTTGTTGTTGAAGAATTCGCCGACCCAGTCGTTGAGCTGGCCGAGCTTCTCCATCGGCCAACTACCCGCGAAGTCGGCCCGGATGCTCGCCTCGAACAACCCCGTCTCGATGACAATGGCACCATTGCGGGCCGCCGCCAGGTCACCCACGCACCCCTGCGGGACCGGCATCGCGTTCTGCGCGCGCTCCAGATCCTGCGCGGCGGTCTGCAACACGGTCACGATGCTGTGCTGACCGCCACCCGCCTCCCGGGCACCGTCCACGATCGCCCCGGCTTGCGTGGTCAGCCCTTCCATGTGCGTGCGGAACGCGTCGTACGCCGGGCCCTTCCAGCTCTCGCCGAGGTCGTGGACGTCGGCGTCGACCAGCCGCTTCACCTCGTCGATGTTGCCCAGCAGCGCCTGCCAGCCCAACGCAGCGCTGGCGACGTCGGCCGGCCGGCCTGCGACCAGCACCTGCCGCGCCATGTCCTCCCAGCTCAGAGCGCCCACGTCAGGCGCCTCTCGCGCTCGTGCTCGGATCCGGGTCCCCGGCCATCAAGTTCCGCTGCATCTCCTGCGCTGACATCTTGTTCGCGTCCTCGGCGGTGTCGTACTTCCGCTTCACCCCGCGCAGCGCATCGGCCGCCCGGTACATGTCGTCGGAGAGCGTCGTCAGCGACTCCGAGGTTGTCCGGTGTAAACCGTGGTGAGCGGCGGCCAGGCTCAGCCCTTTGGGAAAACCACCCAGCGCACCGCCCGGGCTGGCCAGCGCCGCGTCGCCGCCGAGCAGGTCCTTGATTTCCTCCATGTCGACGGCGAGCCGGCGTAGGTAGCTCGCGTACCGTTCGATGTTGTCGGCGGCCGCTTCCAGACGGTCCGCCTCCCACTCGGTGACGTCGCGCCGACCGGGCCCGCCCACGAGCTGCGACGGTGCTGATCCTGCGCTGGCGCGGACGTCATCCTGACGGAACCCCACGGCCGGCCCGTGCGCAGCCACCGTGGCAATGGGCCGCAACGGGCTGCCCGTTGGCATCGCGTCGGCGACACCGGGCGGCACCCGCATCCAGCCCTCCACCTGCGGCGGGCTGTCACCCTCGTCGCTCATCTCCGTCCTCCCCGTTGATCGGTCGGTGGTGTGTCAGCGCTGGTGCGGGCCGCCCGAGCCCTGGGGCGGCGCGGTCCCGGGCTGCCCCGGTAGCGACGCGGGCGGAGGGAACGGAGGTACGGGCTGCGGCCTGGGCTGATGTGGATGAGGATGCTGCGCGAAATCCGACGACGAGGGCGGCGAACCTCCCGGTGGGCCGTAGCCGGGCGGCGGCACGTACCCCGGCGGCGGGAACCCTGGACCACCCACCAGCGTTCCGCCCGGTTCGGGTCCGAACGGCGGCGGAGTGCGACGGCGCCGGCGGCGGGCGACGACTACGGTCAGCACCACCGCGCCGACGACCACGGCCAGGCACAGTACGCCGACGACCATGAGGCCGGTCTTGTTCTTAACCTTGATGGCGACCGCCGGCCCTTCGGTCTGCTCGCCCTTCGGGGCGGCCGTGGCTGCACCCGGCTGCGCGCCGGCCGCCAGCAGCGGGTTGCCCTCTACGGCCGGCACCGGCCGCTGCAGCGCGGCGAGCGCGTCCACCGCGCCGAAGCCATACTCCGGATCCCGTCCCGGCGCCCCCACGTCCCGGGCCGTCCGGATCAGGCGATTGATCACGTTCGCCGCGTCCAGGTCCGGGTAGCGTGACCGCACCAGCGCGACCACACCCGCGAGGATGGCGGTCGCCTGACTAGTGCCCGAGGCAACCGCGTAACCGTTGTCCTGCACCACCGTCGGCACCGGAGCGATGATTTCGTCGCCTGGGGCGGCGAGGACCACCTCAGGGCCGGCGACGGAGGATCGGGCGAGGCCCCCCGATCTGGTTGTCGAATTGACCGCAATCACGCCGGGTGTGTTGGCCGGGGAGTTGACCGTCCGACCGCCCGCGCCGGTCGCCGCGACGAGTACGACGTTCCTGCTCAGGGCGTACTGGACCGCCTCGACGATCCGGACGCTCGCGGGCTGCTCGAAGCCGATGGACAGGCTGATCACGTCGGCTCCGGCATCGGCGGCCCAACGGATGTCGCGTGCCACCTCACCGTCGTAGCCGTTGCCCCCACTGCCGCTCAGCGCGATCGGCAGGACCTTCGCCTCCGGCGCGATCCCGAGCTGCCGGTTCCGGTCGCCACCCCGCCCGACGATCAGGCCAGCCATCGACGTGCCGTGCCCCGCCTCCTTGTCCCGGTCGACCCAGCCCTGCGGAGATCCCTCCGGAGCAGCACCGGGGCGGCCAGCCAGTTGCCCGGCGAGCGCCGGATGCGTCGCGTCGACGCCGCTGTCGATGACGGCGATCGTCACCCCACGCCCCTTGGTGATCTCATGGGCCTTCGGGATCTTCAGCGCATCGAGATACCACTGCAGGCCGCGTACCGTGTCAGCCGCCGACGCCGGAGCTGGCACGCCCACCACCCCGGTTCCGACCATCGCACCGACCATCCACACGGCGACGGCGAACTTCAGCACCGATCGGCGACCCTTACCCGTACGCACGGCACTCTCCGAACCTTGACGACTTCGCTAAGCGTGGCGGCTTCGGTCCGGCTCGAACCGGACCGAAGCCGCACGTCCGATTTCCTCAGCCCTGCACCGTGGTTGGCGTTGCTCATCTCGGTGGAGACGTCGTTGCACGGCGCGAACCAGCCCGACCTCGTTGCAGGTGAGACGCTAGCGCAACGCGTCAAGGTCTCGCCACCCTGTGTGACCGTGACCGTGGGGTCGGCGCGGTTGGCTCCGGCAATCATGTGTCACTCCGCGAGCCGGCGGACGGCTTTCGGCGTCGAACTCGGCGAGTAGGGTCACCCCGTGAATCTCCCGGGGGCCGTCCAGGACCTGTGCCACCACTTCCTCTCGCTGGCTCCGAAGGGGCTGGTGACCGGCCTCTACCTGACCGGTGGCACCGGGTTCGGCGAGTGGATCGAGGGGCAGTCGGACGTGGACTTCGTCGCCACCCTCATCCACCGGCCGACCGACGGCGAGGTGGAGCAACTGCGGCAGGCGCACGAGCAGATGGCGGCGTACGCCCCGATCGACTTCGACGGGATGCACGTCCTCGTCTCCGACCTGGCCTCCGATCCGAGAAACCTGCCACCGGTGCCTGTGGTGCTGCACCGCGAGTTCCGAGTTGGGCAACTGGACCCACTCGTCGCCTGGCACGAGTTGGCCCGCCACGGCGTCACGATCACCGGCCCGGAGCTGTCGACCCTCGACGTCTGGACCGACACGCATGTCCTCCACGCGTACACCGTCAACAACCTCGACACCTACTGGCGCACCCGCACCAACCAGCTCGCGACCTTCTCCGCCGACGCGCCGCGGCCGGAGCTCGACTACGCCTGCTGCTGGATCGTCCTCGGGGTCGCCCGCCTGCACCACCTGATCGTCACCGGGGAGATGACCACCAAGTCAGGCGCCGGCCGCTGGGGCCTCTCCTACTACGACAAGCGCTGGCACCGGGTCCTTCGCGAAGCACTGCGCCTACGCGAAGGCGGACAACCCCAGTACGACGACCAGGCATCCCAACTCCAGGACACGACCGATTTCACCGCGTACGTCGTAGAGGCCGGCACGGGCCGCCCGGTCACGCCCAGGCCGCTCCCGGTTGGCTCGACGACACCCGGACTTCCTACGACACGGTAGCGGTCAGCTACGCCGCCATGCGGCGCGATGCTCTCGCCGATGAACCGTTTCAGCGCGGCATCCTTGCGCTCTTCGCCGAGTTGGTGCGGGCCCAGGGAAACGGGACGGTCGCCGACGTCGGCTGCGGCCCGGGCCGGATCACCGCGTACCTGCACGGTCTCTGCGTGCCGATCTCGATGGACGGTCGGTGCCAGCGTGGATAGCTTCGTGTCGTGACGCGGCTCAATCGGTATCGGTATGTCGGACCGGCAGAAATCTTGGCCCGGCAGGTGGACCCGGTGGGCATGGTCATCGCTGACACGCGAGGTGCCCTGGATACCTGGTTCGATGATCAGCGCGCGACTGGGCTCGCCGAGCCTGCCACATTCGTCGTCGACCTTCACGGCACGCTTCGCGTGGCACCTCGCCAGAGCGAACACGTTGCCTGCGCTGCGGGGCAGGACGTCTTGGCCGCCGGAGAGATCAGCTTCGCCGCAAGCAACATCGGATACTCCGTCCAGGCGGTCAGCAACCAGTCGACCGGCTACTGCCCAGACCCTGACTGCTGGCCAGCAGTCGCCGAAGCACTTGATCGCCTTGGCATGCCGCATCCCGGCGGCTTCACCGCCGCGCTGACGTTCAGACGTTGCACAGCCTGCGGGGAACGCAACATCGTGCGAGACGGCGACTTTGCCTGTGCCCTCTGCGATGGCGTCCTGCCACCGCACTGGAACTTCGGCCCTGCGTGACTCGCCAGCATCTCTGGGCGGAGCAGGAGTACCTCATTTCGGTCGTCACCTCTGGATCACTGGGGCAACGCGTCTGCGCAGTCCGCGCCTGGTACTGGTCGCAGGCCACGCTCGTGTACGAGTCGCCTGAGGCGGTGACCAGCAGACAGCCCACGACGGTTAGCCAAGCCGAAGATGATGAGGTTGCCGACCTTCGCGCGTGGTATCGCGCAGCCTGTCTCACCGCCTTCGTCGAGTGCGACCACAACGCCACACGCGAATGGCTGGCTCGAGGCTTCATTCTGGACGAGTCCTTCTACCCGTCGAACCTGCACCGCAGAATCGCCCAGGCCCGCGCTATCGCCGAAGCCGACCCGGTCAGGTTCAAGGAACTCATCGCCAGGACCACCGACGGGACGAACCTGATTGCCATCCGACCCGGTGATGATCGATGATCCGACGTAATTCACCCGAACCTCGTGACCGCCGACAAACATCAGGGGGACGGATCCGCCAAGCGGGACTATGGCGTGCTTGATAAGGCCGGTCAGAGCCATTCGCAGATGATGGTGATGGTCAGGGCGGCTTGGAACCGGACGGCCAACTTGTCGTAGCGGGTGGTCACGCCGTGGTGGCGCTTGAGCCTGTCGATGCTGTTCTCGACGGCACGTCGCATCCGGTAGAGGTCTCGGTCGAACGTGGGCGGGCGTCCGCCGCTGCTGCGATTGGCCTCGCGGTGGGCGTTCCAACGGTCGGGCGAAACAACGTCGTGAGTCCCCCGTGTAGGTCGCCGAGTCAGGTCGGGACGCGGCCGGTGGCCGTCGGAGCGGTGGACCTAACTTCGACACGGTTTGTCGATGTCCAGCCCACTGAGGTAGCGGTCGTAGGGCGCTGGGGGTTTTGGAGCGTCGAGGAGCCCGCAGAGCAGGTTCTTCCACGCGTCGATATTCATGTTCGATGCGGTGACCGATCCGTCGGAGGCGACAACGAGGATGCGGTCTCCGGTCGTCAGTGTCATCCGCGCATCTCTGCTCTGCCGGATCGTCCAACTGCCTGCGGATTCGGCGCTGCTGGTGTCCCAGAATCGGAGCACGACGACCGGCCCGGCCCGGTCGGGTTGCACAAGCAGGCGGGCGTCCCTGCTGAAGACAGCGTGGTCGCCCCCGTTCCCCGCCAGCCCGTTCACCACGTCACCGCTGTCGACGTCGGCGATGACCAGACGGCCGTCACCATCGATGAGCGCGACCTTGTCGCCGCGGGGGCTGACCGTCAGGTCCGCGCCGAACTCGGCGCCGTGCGACTCGAAGGAGATTTCCCGGATCTTGTCGAGGTTACCGCCGGCCCATCGCCAGACGGTGACTGTGGCCCTGATGTTCAGGAGTGCCAACGTTCCGCCGTCGTCACTGATCGCCACCGCGTGGGCTCCGCTGCCCTCGGCCCCAATCTGGCGCCGCATCCAGCTGCGTGTGTCGATGAGCAGTGGGCCGTCCCGCCCGAGCACGACGATGTGGACTCCGTCAGCCAGGAAATGGATGCCGGCCTCAGCCTGGAACGACACGTCATAGCCGAGATAGGTCTCTTTCCTGCCGATCTGCTCGCCAGTACGCAGATCCCACAACGACATCTCTGCGGTGATCGGCGGGTCGCTCTTGTCAAGGAACACCGCTCGGGTTCCATCGGTGTTGACGGCGAGAGCGTCGTCCCGCAGGTCGAATTCCACCGGGAGAAGCCCCAGCCGACGCGGACCGCTGTCGTCGTCCGTCGCGGCCCACACCTCGGTGGTCGATCCGACCACCCGCAGGGCGAGTCGCCCGTGCGGGACCAGGTCCCCCGCCTTCGGCACCTTGCTCGGCAGGACCTCTCCGGTGTGTGCCTTGGCGGCGTCGAAAAGAGTCACCGCACCATCGAGTGATCCGGCAGCGACCCAACGCCCGTCACCGGAGACAGCGAGACTGGATGTGGGCCAGGCAAACGAACCGAGGGTCACCCGCGACTGAAGAGCCGTGTCGTAGATCGCGACCTCACGATCGAGCGACCCCACGACCGTCGAAGCGTCGCCGGTGGGCAGTGTCGCCTCCAACCTGCCGCCGTCGCGGTTGATCCCCTGCCGCCGAGCCGCGAGCAGGTCCCACAGCTCAGTCGTACCGGCGGAGTCTGTGCTGATCAGCGCACGGCCGTCGGGAAAGAGTGCCCGCACCTCCTCCCCAGCCTTGGCCGCATGGGGCTTGCCGATGACCGCCCACGCCCGGGTGTCGGTGGTAAACCGCCGGAGTCGACCCGAGTCCCAGGCAAGTAGGCGTTCCCTCGCGTCGAAGGTCAGCCGCTCGGCGCGGCTCACGCCCTGACTCAGAGGCGCACCGGTCTGCACGTCCCAGACAGCCAGTTGGCGGTCGTCGCTGCCGGAAGTGTGATACGTGGCGGCCAACCAGCGTCCGCTCGGTGAAAAGGCGACAGCCCACAGTCCGTCGTCAGCGTTGGCGAGCTCCGAGGGATCGCCGGCCTTCAGGGTGCGCAGCTTCGTCGCCTCGCGTACATCCCAGACTTCGACCTGATTGGGCCAGACCTCAAGCGCCAGCAGCCCACCGTCGGCGCTGAGCTCGATGAATCCTCCGCCCAGCGGATACTCGCCGGTGGCCAACCTGCGCTCGATGCCCGTACGGATGTCGTAGATGTGAACGGCCTGGTCCGAGTCATAGTGCGAGTAGTAGGCCAGAGTTCCACCGTCGCGGCTGATGGCCACCTCTGTGGAATTCCCACCTGCCGACCCCTGAAAGCCGGCCACAGTGTTGGAGCCGCCCCGCAGATGCCGGACGACGTTCTGGTTGGCGTCCACCGCGACAGCGAGGGCCCGCGCGGACTCGCTTGTCGGTTGGGCGCTGCGGGAATACAGCGCCAACTGGGCGGCGATGCGGGGGTCCTGCTCAGCCAGTTCGATCGACCGTGCCGCCATGGCCTGCGAGGCAGCGACGTGCGCCCGCTCCAACGCCTCGTTGCGCTGCTGCCACGCGAATCCGAACGCAACCACGGCGATGACCAGAGAGACCGCGAGCACGACAAGAGTGACACGGCGCACCACGGTGGACCGGCGGTGCTCGCGGATGTCCTGGCTGTCGAGGTCCTCCTTGCTACGACCGTGCAGGGGCGCGGCGAGCGTGGCGACCGCGTCCCGGAACTCGCCCTGACGCAGCGAATACTTCTCACCGACGCGGACCGCGGTCAGGTCAACCCAAAGCGGCTCGCTCGGGAACCTACCGCGTAGGGTGGACGGCAGGGCATCCGTACGCGACCAGTCGAAGTCACCGGCGCCGGGGTCCCAGACGAGAGTCCCTGCGCTGACGGCGATGAGAAAATGCTCCATGGGCCGGTTGGTGACCCAGAAATCGATCTCCCTGCGAACCCACCGTGACGCGGCCGCCTCCGGTGAGGCAAGGTAGATGAAGTATCGGCTCTCCTGGAGCTCAGCGAGGATCGAGGACCACAGGTCGTGGTTGGCGGACAGGCTCGTGGTGTCCCGGAACACCCGGATGACGGGCAGCCGGGTCCACGGGCGGGCCAGGTGCTTCAGGCCATGCTCCAGGGCCTTGGCTAACGGCTTGTCCCGCTGATGGCTGTACGAGATGAACGCGTCCCGCTTGATGGGCGCACCTCCGTGTCACTGTCCTCAGTGGCAAGCAGATCGTAGATCGTATCGGCCGGTGACAGGTGCCATTGGTCCTCGCCGCCCGGTGACCCCGTCGACACATGGCCCCGGGCCTGGCCCGGTCGGCGTTCAGGCTGGTGCCGCGCGACAGTCTTCACAACGCGGCTCGATCCCGAAACCACCGCCGCGATCGCGATCGCGACTCCTGCGTGACAGGACACCTTTGATAAACAGCGTAAGGACCGGCTACCTGGACGGCATTGATCAAGGTCTTGACTCTACGCGCCGCCCTGCTCATGATTTACTGCGGCGGCGCAACAGTGAGGGTCAATGTGATGACGCAGGTAGAGCCACCGGCAGAAGCCCCCACATCAGCCGTCACTCTCAGCGAGATTGGACAAGATGGCCGACTCTCGCGTGCCAGTCGAGGCATGAGGGATTGGCTGACACGTGGGGCCCATCGGCGGGAACTGAGTATCGCGGGCCTCGGTTCGGTGCTCCTCGCTGTCGCGATGACCTGGCTGATCCCGCCGTACGCGATTCGCGTGATGACTGCTGGCGCCAGGACCGTGCCGATCGCCGACCCGGCCCACACCATCGTCGGTGACGCGGGTGACCCGACGGCCCAAGCATGGCTGGTGGGATGGAATGGCCACGCTCTCACCCACGGCCTGCGTGGCCTGTGGGATACCAACGCTTTTTATCCCGACACGTACGGCCTGGCCCTGAACGACAGCCTGCTCGGCTATGCCCCGGCAGGGCTGATAGGCAGCGGTGTAGTCGGCGGCGTGCTGCGCTACAACATTCTGTTCGTGCTGGCTTTCGCGCTCGCCTTCCTCGGCGGCTACGCGCTCCTGCGCCAACTTGGCGCGAATAAGGTCGCCGCTGCGGTAGCCGGGGCCGCCCTCGCCTACGCGCCCTGGCGCTACGGCCACGACGGTCATTTGAATATTCTCTCCACCGGTGGTATCACTCTGGCCCTGGCGATGCTGGCACGCGGCCACGGATTCTCGTTCACCCGCGGCTACCTTGCCGAACGGGTCCGGCCGGGCTGGGCGTTCGCTGGCTGGCTGGTCGCGGCCTGGCAGGTCAGCCTAGGCTTCGGCGTGGGGCTGGGATTCGTATACGTCCTCGCCGCCCTCTGCCTGATCACACTGATCGCCTGGCTGATCCACCGCCCACGCCTCAGCCCCCGGCTGATCGTCGGTGATCTGGCCGGCGGGCTGGTCTTCGCCGCGGTGACCGGATACTTCGCGTACGCGTACCAACACGTGCGCGAGCTCAACCCACAGGTCACCCGGGACTGGGACTACGTCGCGTTTTTCTCCCCGACACTGCGCGGTCTTCTCGTGGCGCCGCAGTCCTCGCTGCCCTGGGGCACCCTGCACAACGACGCCCGCACCGCTCTCGGCGCCGTATCGAATGAGAAAGTGCTGCTGTGCGGGTACGCACTGTATCTACTGGCCTTCGCCGGCCTGTTCCTGTCCCGCTGGTCACCGATGCAACGGCTTCTGCTGCTGTCTGGGGTGGTCGTCGGAGTGTTGTTGGCGCTGGGCACGAACGGGCCGATCTACCGCCTGCTCTATCTTTACGTGCCCGGGTTCGACGGATCCCGTACACCAGGCCGGTTGATCTTGTGGCCCACTCTGTGCCTGGCCATCCTCGCGGCCGGCCTGGTCACCCACCTGGCCGAGGTGGCTCGCAGAGGCGCCAAGCCGGCATGGTCGGTGGAAGCGGCACGGCTAATGACCGTTCCGTTGCTGGTCCTCGTGCTAGCTGAGGGCCTGCCTGACCTGGACCACCCTCAAACCCCAGCCAAACCGGCCGCAATGGCGCTAGCCTCCGCGCACGCTCCGATCATGGTATTGCCGTCCGACGACGGCATCGACCTCCACGTCCTACTTTGGTCGACCGACGGTTTTCCCACCATGGTCAACGGTGCGGCCAGCTACACCACACCCAACCGTCAGGCGATCCGCGACGTTATGACGACCTTCCCCAGCGAGCCGGCCTTGGATCGGTTGCACCAGCTCGGCATCCGCAGCGTCGTCCTGCTGCGCAACCGGGTGCAAGGCACCCCGTACGAACCACTGCTCAACGTCCCTGACGTACCCGGCATCACCCGCCACGACGTCGAAGGAGACGTGGTTTTCACCATCGACGCCACCGCGAAGTGATGGTGGGCGTGCCCTCGGGACACGAGGATCGTTCTGACTGAACGCGAGGAGGGTGAGCGGCCGCGGTGGATCGTCTCGGACGAACTCTGGGCCGAGGTCAAACCGCTGCTGCCATCCCGACCACCACGCCGGCCGGTTTCCCCGGTCGCAAGCCCCTTCGGCGACCCCAGAGTGCTGTGCGGGGTCCTGTTCGTGCCTCACACCGCGCTTCCGTGGAATGTCGAGGGCGGTGATCGACGGCTTCCACATCCGGGCGCTCAAGGGTGGCCCAAAACCAATCCGAGCCCGGTCGAACGCCACAAGCCAGGCGCGAGACGCCACGTCAACACCGACGCGGGCGCTGACCATGCGAAGACCTCCAGTCGCCGTGTACGAGACACTGGCCTCTGTTAAACCCAAAAGGTGTCAATTAGCGACTACAGGAGGTTGTGCTTACGGGCGAAGTCCGGGAACTCCGCTCCGGAGCAGGGCAGACGAGCACCGGTTACTCTCAGTACCTCAATGAGATTCCCCGCAGCCGTCAAGGTTTGCTTACCGTCGCGGCAGGCCCCAGCGAGAAGCCAGATGGTGCCGTGGACACGGGCGCCATGGGCACGGGCGACCTGCGTCGCGTTCCTATCGTCCGTGATGGCCACGCCTCCCCGCAGTTCCGCGGCCGCGAAGACGGACGCTTCCCCGAGGTCGCGCTCGCCCGAGCCGAGCCGCACGGTCCATTTAGCAAAACATCGCACTTCATCGAGCGTGTCCAGCTGGGCAGTAGCCAGCCAGTCCGCCTCGCAGGCGACGGCCAGTTCACGGTGATCCTCAGATCCCGCCCGCAACTCCTCCCGAACCACCTGAGTCGTCCAACAATCGGCATCGAGCAGCAGATCCTGCAAGACGTCTAGCCGGTCAGCGAGAGTGAAGTGACTGAGAACCATCGTGTCGAGCACAAGGACCGAGGTGGCTCGCGCCGACCTGCTCACGGCGCGATCTCCAGGTCGTCGTCCTGCGGTAGATCCGCCTCGGCGATGTGGCCATGCATCAACTCCAAAGCCCTGGCCCGGGTGATTCGCCTGCTCCGAAATGCCTCCATCACAGCCTTTGCGTAGGCGGGCGATACCCGTACCGACGCGAGGTCGGGCTGCGGTGCCCAGCCCAACGCCTCCATGAACTCCACGTGGGTCGGCCGAACCTGACTCCAGGCCCTACACGTCTCTGGGTCGATGGCCCCTGCCTGCTCAGCCTGCCGCAACGCCAGCAGCCAAGAGGTGCGATATCGAGCCGCATAGCTCACGATCTGATCCCGGCTCACTGTCCCACGAGCTCCGGCTGCGGCAACCGCTCGCACGGGCAGCAGCAGTTCCGCAGCGAAGGCATCGATCACCGCCTCCCGTTCTGCACGTGAGGCACTCACACCGAGGTCGGCGGAGTACTCATCACCAATGATGAGATGCCCCAGCTCGTGTGCAGCGGTAGCCCGACGGCGGCCAGGATCGCCTGTAGTGCTCACGACAGCAACGGCGAGGTTGCCCTCGATGAGCGATGCGCCGTCACCTGGCAGGTCGGTGACTAGAACCCACTGACCTGCGCGCTCACAGACGTCCATGATGCTACCGATCGGCTGATCGTCGAGCCCGAATCGCTGTCGTAACCACCGAGCTGCCTGACGCGCGTCATCCTCGGATGCCACCGGGCGCGGGTAGCGAAGCAGCGGAGGGACACGTAATACGCCAAGGCCCAGCAACTGCTGGACGTTGCGCAGCCACTCAACCATGGCGATTTCGAGGCGTTCCGACGACCGTGCTGCCTCAGTGTCGGTTTCCTCGGTCAGCGGCGCCGCCCGTCGGGACAACACCGCTGGCGGCGGCTCAATCAAGTACTCCATCGACACCTTCAGTGCCCTGGAAAGCCGAGCCAGCTCCAAGCCGTCCAAACGGCGGCTGCCAGCCTCAACCTTGGCCAGCATGGTGCGGTCTAGGCCTACCATCGCCGCGAGATCTTGCTGCGAGATCCCCAACGACAGGCGGGCTTGTCGTACCTGCTCACCGACCAGGGGCCAGTCCCAGCCATCAGCCATGGTGCGATAATCGCACACTCGGCGCCGGAATGGGTCAACACACGGGAAGTCCAGAGTTCGCGCATCTGGCCCCTGAGACGCAGAAGTATCTGCGCTGGCGTAACGCCAACGCCCGCCACCCCGACGTCCTGGCCGCCCAACGCCGGGAACGCGCCCGCGTCCGCGGCGAACGCCAGCACCGCTGGGGCCACCCCCGAACCAAGGCCGCCTGACGAGTCAGACCCGGTAAACGTTCATGGACAACGCATTAGGCAAGCAACACCGCGCCGCCACCTGGTCTGGACTGCACCGGCGCAGCATCCCGAGCCGAACCTCGACCTTCAGGTCGGCGTCGTGGCCCGGACGACAGTCACCCCTCCGTTGGCGGAGACGCCTTCGGCTCGGATCCGGGCCACGTCCGCGACGTAGCGCTCCAACTTGCCCACGGCGTGCTCCTAGTCGGTCGACGTGAGCGTCATCGCCCGGTCGGTGATGCGTTGAGCGCTGGTGTTCGCGTACGCGACGACCTGCTCGATGGGAGCCCCTGGGCTGCTGAAGTCCGCGTAGACATGCGCGTACCGGTCGGCAGATGCCACGAACACGCCCGCGAAGATCTTCTCGTTGATCTTCTCCGAGCATGAGCGCGCGACCCGGTACTTGGCAGCACTCGGGTACGGCACTGCCTCCCCGTAACAGGGGCCTTCCATCGCCGTCCTGCGCAGATATGACTCGTCGTCGCTTTGGGTGAGGCTCACTGCGATCCTGCCCGTGTACGACCGGTCGGCCGACGAAAAGTCAAACTCGCAGTCGACCAGGGAATTGCTGGACTCACGGTTCGGCTCGGCATGTGTCAGGGTCCACGCCCCCTCGACGACGCTCGGCAAGGCCCCCGCCAACTCAGTGCACGAGGGGACGACCTCATCGTCGGCGAACGGCCCCCACCGCCACGCGGCGAGCAACCCGAGGGCCACGACGACAACGCCAGCCACAACGGCCAGCATCCTCCTGCTCATCCGATCACTCACCAACCAGACCACTGTTCATTCACCGGAGGCTCCACGTCATGCGCCGGCGGTTGCAGCGACGCCAACGCGACCCTGGCTGCGGCCCGCACCTGCCGGGCCAGCGATTCCTCCGTATGCCGATGCAGATCATCGACCTGGACCGCGATGTCACCCCGGCGGGTTGCGGCAATGCGAACAGACCGGTCCGGCGAGTAGACGTCCACGTCAGGGCCAGTGCCGGAGTCCGAGGCCGCACGCGATCCGGGAATCATCGGACCGGTCCCTTCCGGACAATATGCGAACTGTCGCCATCGGGGTGCCTGCGAACACCCGACCGACGCACCCCCGTCGCGGCGCCATCATGGCGACGACCATACCAACGAGCGTCACCGACCCGCCGCCCTCAGTTATCACCGCAGATCAATGTGCCGCTCCCGCACGAGCAGCGTCAGGTTGCGTGCCTGCTACAACCCCACTCTCACCGCGAATAGCCCCCAAAGGAGAAGTGATCGGCATTGCCAGCGGCGACGCCACCGCGTGAGTCGGAGCTATCGTGCTCCGCATGCGCGTTCCTGGTTGGGGTCCGGGTCGGATCACCGCCTATCTGCGAGGCATCGGCCTGGACGCGTTCGGCGATAACCTGTCCCCGCGATGATCGACATTGCCCGGCAGGACCATCCCGGCCTGCGGTTCGAGGTCGGCTCCATGACGGGTCTCGAACTGGCCGATGGCTCGCTGACCGGCCTGCTCGCGTGGTTCTCTCTAATCCACGTCCCCGACGCCGAGGTCCAAGCTCAAGACGGAGGGCTACGGCGGCCACCCAATGAATGTCTACGTACACCGCCGATCACCGGCGCGGGTCGCGACCTGGCTGGACGCTGCCGGCTTCACCGTCGAGGCGGAGATGGTGCATCGCGCGGCCCCGAACGTCGAAGGCGCCTTCGTCTTCGCCCATCGGTAAGGTGGCTGGAGAAGCATTGCTGATCGCGGTGGCCGACCGGGCACACGCCTGTTTACCACCTCCGGCGTTCTGCTCAGTCCGACGCCGACATCGCGACCATTGCGAGACTCAGGATGGAAGGACATGGACCGAGGAACCCGCGCCGAGTTGCTCGGCCGCCTGACTGAGGCAGTCGAATCCGTCACCGTCGCCCACCCGACCCGGGTTGCCATCGACGGACCCCCCGCCGCAGGCAAGACCACCCTCGCCGACGAGCTGGCCGACGCCTTGCACAAGCAAGGCCGCGACGTCATCCGCGCAACCATCGACGATTTCCTCTTCCCCCGGGCACAACGCTACCCACGCGGCGAGTACTCGGCCGAAGGCTGCTACTTCGACACCCACGACTACGACGCGCTGAACCGGGTTCTGCTCGATCCGCTCGGCCCAGGCGGAGATCGACGCTTCCAACACGCGGTCTACAACCGCACTGCAGACACTGCCCTGTCCCCACCGCCCAGTACCGCCCCCGCCGACGCCGTGCTGGTCTTCGACGGCGTCTTCCTCATGCGCCCGGAACTGATCGATCAATGGGACCTGCGTATCTTCGTCTCGGCCGCGCTCGACAAGACCGTAGATCGTGCCGTGGTCCGAGAACGCTGGGTTTCATCTCCGGCCGACGTCGAACGGCGCTGGCGCGAGCGTTACATCCCCTCCCAACAGCTCTACTTCGCTACGGTCCGTCCGACCGATCACGCCGACATCGTCGTGCACAACGACGAACCCCATCAGCCGGCCTGGGAGATCCAAACACACTGACCGCAATCGACTGGACAGATCCTGATGCCGACACAAGCCCGCTGCAGCTACGGTGCGTGGCGCACCCCGACGGCGGTTTCTCCGCTCCCGACGCCCTACGCCGAGGGTGACCCGACCCGTACCGGCCGGCGGACCCGGGCCGGCGGGGCGGGCAGAGCCCTGCGGTCGACCTTGCCGTTGGCGGTGGCGGGCAACTCGGGCAGCACCACGTGGCGCAGCGGCACCATGTGGTCGGGAAGCTGCTCGGCCAGGAACGCCCGCAGCGCCGTCTCGCTCACGTCGCCCGCGTCGGCGTGCCGCTCGATCACCACGTACGCCACCAGGGTCGGGGCCGCACCCAGGTCGTCGCGGAGCAGCACCACGCTGTTCGCGACGAGCGGGTGACTGTTCAGCACCGACTCGATCTCGCCGAGTTCCACCCGCTGCCCACGGATCTTCACCTGGGTGTCGATGCGCCCGCCGTAGTTCAGGTACCCCTGCGGTGACCACCAGGCCAGGTCGCCGGTGCGGTACACCCGCTGGGGACGCCCGGCGACGTGCACGGTGCCGAACCGCTCGGCGGTCAGGTCGGGCCGTCCGGCGTACCCCCGGGCCAGGCAGTCGCCGCCGACCACCAGTTCCCCGGGTACGCCCAGCGGGGCCAGCGCGCCGTCGTCGTCCAACACGTACGCCGTGACGTTGGTGATCGGCCTGCCGATCGGGACGGTGGGGTCCGGTTCGGGTCGGCGGCACGGCCAGGCGGTGACGTCGATGGCGGCCTCGGTGGGGCCGTACAGGTTGTCCACCCGCACCGTCGGCAGGGTGGCGGTGAGCTTGTTGACGAGCTTCGGCGGCAGGGCTTCCCCGCTGCAGATCACCCGGCGCAGGGCTGCGCACGCGGCGACCCCGGGCTCCTCGACGAACAGGGCGAGCATCGACGGCACGAAGTGCACTGTGGTCACCGCCTCGCGGGCGATGACGACGGCCATCTCCTGCGGGTCGCGGTGCGCCTGGGCCTCGGCCGTGACCATCGTCGCGCCGGCCAGGAAGGCCCAGAGCAGTTCCCACACCGACACGTCGAAGGTGTACGGCGTCTTCTGCAGCACCACGTCGCCGGGTCCGATGCGGTACTCCTCCTGCATCCACGCCAGCCGGTTGGCCAGCGACAGATGGGTCATCTGCACACCCTTCGGCGCCCCGGTCGACCCGGAGGTGAAGATGACGTACGACAGCCCGTCCACCACCTCCTGCGGCGCGCGGTAGCCACGCCAGTCGACGGGCGAGGCGGGCAGGTCGGCGCCGGCCAGTGGTCGCACCGGAACGGCCGGGGCTGCGCCGGTGCCGAGCGCGGCCCGTCCCTCCTCGTCGGCGAGCGCCAGCGCGGCGTCGGCGGTGGTGAGCATCAGGTCCAGCCGGGCCCTCGGGTGGGACGGGTCCAGTGGCAGGTACGCCGCTCCGGCCAGCAGGACACCGAGCACCGCGACGACCATCTCCGGGCTCCGCTCGGTGCACAGGGCGACGACCGAGCCGGGGCCCACGCCCTCGGCGCGCAGTCGCCCGGCCAGCGTCGCTGCCTCGTCGAGCAGGTCCCGGTAGCTGCGGTCGCGTCCCCCGCCGCGCAGCGCGACGGCGTCCGGGGTGCGCTGCGCCTGCCGGCAGATCGCCTCGTGCACGGGTGTCCGGGGGGCCGGGGTCGGCGCGGCGTTGAAGCCGAGCAGCGTGGCCCGCTCCCGGGGACCGACGAGCACCGCCTCCCGTACCGGGCGGTCGGGGTGGGCGGTGAGCCATCCGCTCAGGGTGTCCAGTCGTTCCTGGAGATGGGTGGGATGACAGTGGTCGCCGGCGAGCCAGACCGGCACCGGGCCCACCGTTCCCGCCGCCCCGCCCGGTGGGCCGGGTGTCACAAGCACCACGTCCACCGGGGACCGCTCGGGTGACGGCGTCCGCGTCTGCGCGCGTACCTCGGTCGCGGTGTGGTCCGGGTGCACGCGCAGCGTGTGGTCGCCGTGCGGGCCGCGCACCGTCACCGACGTCGCGCCGCAGAGGCGGTGAGCGAGCACGGCCGCCACCGCTGCCGCGTGTGCCAGGTCGGTGGGGTCGGTCATGCGGTCACCAACTCGGCCAGGGCGCGCGGCGTGGGTCGCGCGGACAGTTTCTCCATCGGGATGCGGACGGCGAAGCGGCGCTGCACCTGGTTGACCATGCGGATGAACAGCAGGGACTCACCGCCGACGGTGAAGAAGTCGGTGTCCGGCCCGATGTCGGGCGAGCCGAGCAACCGGCCCCACAGCTCCACGATCTCGCCCACCACCGTGCTCTCCCCGGTAGCCGCGGGAGGCGGCGACGGTTCGGCGGTGTTCGGGGCCGGTGGCGGTGTCGCCTCCAGCCAGTGGCGGGTACGGGCGAACGGGTACGTGGGCAGCGCCACCCGTCGTGCCGGGGTGTCGCCGCGCACCGCCGGCCAGTCCACCGCCACCCCGGCCGTCCACAGCCCGCCGAGTGCGGCGAGCACGTCGGCGGCGTCGGCGCGCTGTGCCGCCCGTGGCTGCACGGCGAACCCGGGCACCCGCCGCCCCTGCGGTGTCTGCCGGGCCATGCCGGTCAGCGCGGTGCCGGGACCGACCTCGACGAGCACGGGGTCGGGCAGCTCCAGCGCGGTCAGCAGGGCGTCGTGGTAGCGCACGGGGCTGCGCAACTGCGCCGCCCAGTAGCCCTCGGCACGCGACTGGCCGCTGCCGAGCAGCGCGCCGTCGACGCTGCTGACCACCGGGATGGTCCGGGGTCGGTGGGGCACCTGGTCGGCCGCCACGCCGAGCAGCCGGGCCGCGTCGGTCATCATCCGGCTGTGGAAGGCGCGCTGCGCGGGCAGCGCCCGACAGGGCACCCCGGCCGCGCCCAGGCGCTCGCGGAACGCGGCGAGCGGGGCCGGCGGGCCGGCCACGACGGTGACCTCCGGTGCGTTGCGCGCGGCGATGTCGAGGTCGTCCAGGCCCGCGAGGTGCTCCGCCACGGTGCCCGGCCCGGCCAGCGCGGCCAGCAGGTGACCCTCCGGGGCGTCCTGCATCAGCCGGCCCCGGGCGGCGACCAGCCGCAGCATGTCGTCGTCGGCCAGCTCACCGGCGAGCGCGGCGGCCGGGAACTCACCCACCGAGTGGCCGATCATCGCCGCCGGGCGGACGCCCCACGACAGCAGCAGCCGGCCGAGCGCCACCTCGTACAGGGCCAGTGCCGGCTGGGTGACGTCGGTGCGGTGCACGACACCGTGCGGGTCGTCGTCGACGAGGACATCCCGCAGGTCCAGGCCGAGGACCGGGGCCAGCAGCTCCGCCCCGTGGTCGAGGTCGGCCCGCACCGACGGGTAGTGGTCGTAGAGCCCGCGCGCCATGGCGGGAAACTCGGCGCCCTGCCCGGGGAACAGGAAGACCACCCGGGGGCGGCGGGCCGCCGCGCGCACCCGCGCCCGGCGCAGCCCGGCGAGCGCCGCCGGCACGTCCCGCGCGGCCACCGCCAGCCGGTGTGGGAAGTGCCGGCGGTACGTCTGCACCGTCAGCGCGACGTCCCGCAGGGACAGGTCGGGGCGCTGCCGGACGTACTCGTGCACCTGCTCGGCGGCCTCGCGGACCGCCTCCGGGGTCCGCGCGGACAGCACGATCAGCTCGGCGGGACCGTCGGCCCCCGGCGGGTCCGACGGGACCGGACCGTCGGCCTCCTCGAGCACCACGTGGGCGTTGGTGCCACCCAGGCCGAAGGCGCTGACCGCCGCCCGGCGCGGGCCGTCGGTGGCCTCCCAGGGTCGGGCGACAGTGTCCACCGTGAACGGTGTCGAGCCGTCCAGCAGCTCGGGCCGGGCCTGCTTCAGGCCGGCGAGCGGCGGGATCTGCCGGAAGTGCAGGGCCAGCGCGGCCTTGATCAGACCGGCGACACCGGCGGCGGCGTCGAGGTGCCCGACGTTGGCCTTGACCGAGCCGATCGAGCACCGTCGCCCGCCGCTGGGGAACACCTCGGTCAGCGCGGCCAACTCGATCGCGTCGCCGACCTCGGTGGCGGTGCCGTGCGCCTCGAGGTAGCCCACGGTCGCCGGCTCGACGGCGGCGGCGGCGTACGCGCGAGTCAGCACGTCGATCTGCCCGACGATGCCGGGCGCGGTGTACCCGACCTTCCTCCCGCCGTCGTTGTTCACCGCCGACCCCTTGATCAGGGCGTACACGGTGTCCCCGTCCCGGCGGGCGTCCTCGGCGCGTTTGAGCACCACCAGGGCGACCCCGTTCCCGGGCACCGTGCCGTCGGCCGAGGCGTCGAAAGGTCGGCACGTGCCGTCCGACGACAGGATGCCCTTCGTCTCGTAGCGGTACCCGGCCTGCTGCGGCACCGCCACGCAGGCGCCGCCGGCCAGCGCGACGTCCGAGTCGCCGCCGCGCAGGCTCTGGCAGGCCAGATGCACCGCCACCAGCGACGTCGAGCAGGCGGTCTGCACGGTGATGGCCGGCCCGCCCAGGTCCAGCCGGTACGCGATCTTCGCGGCCAGGTGGTCCTTCTCGTTGCCCAGCACGACCGACAGCAGCCCCTGCGACTCGACCACCTCGGGGTGGGCGAACACGTGGTGCATCGCGTAGTAGTTGAACCCGGCTCCGGCGAACACGCCGACCCGACCGAACGGTCGCTCGGTGGCGAGCCCCGCCGACTCCAGCGCGGCCCACGCCGTCTGCATCAGCAGCCGGTGCTGCGGGTCCATCGTCTGCGCCTCCCTCGGCGTGATGCCGAAGAAGGCCGCGTCGAACAGGTCCGGGTCGGCCAGGACGCCGCGCGCCGGCACGTACGCCGGGTCGTCGAGCCGGGCGGCGGGCACCCCGGCGGCCAGCAGCTCACCCCGGGTCAGCGCACTGACAGTGGTCTTCCCGGCGACCAGGTTCGACCAGTACTCCCAGACGTCGGCGGCGCCGGGGAACCGACCGGCCAGGCCGACGATCGCGATGTCGTCGTTCATGAGGGTGCGCCTGCTCTCTCGGTCTGTGCGTGCAGATGCCGGGCCAGCGTCTGGACGGTCGGGAAGCGATAGAGGTCGGTGAGCGGGATGACCCGGCCGGCCAGCCGCTCCTGGAGCAGCCGGCGCACGATCGCCAGGCGCAGCGACTCACCGCCGACGTCGAAGAACGCCTCGTCGACATCGAAGTCGTCGGTGCCCAACGCCTCCACCCAGGCGCCCGTCACCAGCTCCTCGAACTCGGCCAGCGACGCCGAGCGCTGGGCGGGAACCCGGGCCGGCGGGTCCGCCGGCGCGGCCGAGGTCTCCGACGGCGCTGTCGGTTGGGCCAGCGCGCCCAGCGCCCGCAGGTCGACCTTGCCGTTGCCGTCCAGCGGGAACTCCGCCACCGTCACCCACTGCTGCGGCCGGGCGTAGGGGGCCAGCTCGGGCTCCACCGCGCGGCGCACGGCGGCCACGTCGAGGCCGTCCGGGTCGGGCTTGAGCGCCGCGCAGAGGCGTACGCCGGTCGCCGGGTCACCGGTGGGGAACACCACGGCGTCGCGGACGCCCGGCTGGGCCCGCAACCGGCGCTCGACGTCAACGGGTTCCACCCGGTGTCCGGCGATCTTCACCTGGCGGTCGTTGCGGCCCAGGAAGCGCAGCTGCCCGTCCGCGCCCCAGCGCACCAGGTCGCCGGTGCGGTAACGGCGTACCCCGTCGTGGCGCACGAAGGAGGCGTCCGTCCTGGTCGGGTCGCCCAGGTACCCGTCGGCCAGGCCGGTGCCGCCGGCCAGCAGTTCGCCGACCGCGCCCGGTGGAACGAGGCGACCCGACGCGTCCACGACGGACAGGTCGGTGCCGTGCACCGGGCCGCCGATCGGCAGCGGGTCCGGGGTCGCGTCGGCGTGCTCGACGGAGTACGTCGTGGTGAAGGTGGTGTTCTCGGTGGGGCCGTACCCGTTGGTCAGGCGCAGGCCCCGACAGGCCCGCAGCACCTGGCGCACGTGCGGCGGTGACACCACTCCCCCGCCGGTGAACAGCTGCCGCAGCCCGGCGAACGCGTCCGGACGATGGTCGGCGACCAGGTGGAACACGCCCGAGGTGAGCCAGGCGTGGGTGACCCCGGCGGTGCTCAGGACGTCGGCCAGCCCGCGTGGCGTCGGATCCTCCGGCGGGAAGACCACCACCGTGTCGCCGGTGGCCAGGGGCACCAGCAGCTCCAGGGTGGACGCGTCGAACGCCAGCGGGGACAGCCGCAGCATCCGCATGCCCGGCCGGTCGGCGAACATCCCCGGGTCGTCCGCGAGTCGCAGCACCGCCCGGTGCGGCACGACGACGCCCTTGGGCACCCCGGTCGAGCCCGAGGTGAAGGAGACGTACGCGGTGCGCGCCGGATCCCTCGGCGCGGCCCCGACCGCACCGGCCTCGACGGGCGTTCCCGGCTCGACGAGTGGACAGTCGACGACTCCCGGCCAGGGCTCGCCCACCCCGAGGCGGGCCCGCGCCGCGACGGTCGCCGCCAGATGGGTACGCCATTCGGCGGTGGCGTGCCGGTCGACCGCGACATAGTGCGCGCCGAGCCGCAGCACACCCAGCACCGCGACCGCCTCGGCGGCCGAGCGGGGCAGCTCCAGCAGCACCGCGTCACCGGCGCGCACCCCGTGGCCGTGCAGCAGACGGGACTGCTCGACCGCGGCGTCGTGCAGCTCACGATAGGTGAGCGTCAGCCCGGTGTGCGCGTCGACGAGCGCGGTCCGCTCGCCCGAGGACGCCGCGTACGCCGCGAACCGGTGCCACACGTCGTCGGCCGTCTCGTACGTCCCGCCCGCGCCCAGCTCGCACAGCCGGGCGCGCTGACCCGCCGAGAGGGTGGTGACCTCCCGCAGGATGGCGTCCGGGTCGGCGGCCAACTCCCGCAGGGCCTCCTGGAACGACTCGACCAGCTCCCCGGCGTCGGCGGCGGTCAGCAGGGCTGTCGCGTACTCCAGCGCGAACCGGGGACGATCCGACCACGACTGGAGGTAGAGCAGGGCGTCGAACACCGCGCCGGCGCAGTGGCCCTCGTGCACCCGCCAGGTACGCCCGCCCGCCACCAGCTCGTCGGGCACCAGCTCGTGGTGGGCGGCGAAGCCGAGCTGGGCCAGCGGGTTGCGACCCGGGTCGGTGTCGGCGCCCAGTTCGGCGACGACCCGCTCGAACGGCACGTCGGCGTCGGCGACCGCCGCGGCCAGGGCGTCGGCGACCCCGCGGACGAACTCCCGGACGGTGCGGTCGTCGGTGGCGGCGCAGCGCACCGGGACGACCCGGGTGCAGAGGCCCACCAGGCGGTCCATGCCCGCCTCGAACCGGCCCGCCGCCGGCACCCCGAGCACCAGGTCGTCCAGGCCGGCACGGCGGGACACGGTCAACGCCCAGGCTGCCAGCGCCACCGACGTGACGGTCACCCCGCACTGTCGGGCCAACCCGGTCGTCGCCTCCGCCGCCGTCTCGTCCAGGTGGAAGCGCAGCCGGGCGCCCCGCCCGTCGACCTCGGTGACCGGCGGCAGGTCGGTGGGGAGCGTCACCGTCCACGGCGCGGTGTCCAGCCGCGCGGTGACCCGGGTCAGGGCCGCGTCCAGCGCGCCGGACACCTCCTGCGCGGCGAGCCGGGTGCCGACCCAGTCCGGCGACGGGGCTGCCTCGCCCGGGCCGTCCCCGGCGTAGAACTCGGCGAACTCCCGCGCGAACACGCCGACGCTCCAGCCGTCGCTCACCGTGTGGTGCACCAGCATGGTGAGCAGGTCGCGCCGCCCGGCCCGGGTCAGCACGAACACCACCGGCGGTTGCGCGAACGGGCGCAGCAGGCGCGCGGCGGCCGGGCCGTACAGGTCGTGCACGGCGCGTACCGCGTCGTCGTCGGGCAGCGTCTGGTGCAGCAGGCGCGGCTCGTACGGTGCGGGCAGCACGATCCGGGCCTGGCGGGGGTCACGGACGAAGCGGGTCCGCAGCGCCTCGTGCCGGGTGGTCAGCTCGCGCAGCGCCCACCGGACCCGGGCCGGGTCGAGCGGTCCGTCCGCCTCCACGGTGAACATCAGGTGGTACGGCGCGTCCCGCTCCAGCAGGTGCGCGGCCAGCATGGACCGCTGACCCGGCAGCAACTCCCGCTCGGTGGGTTGCCGCGCGACGACCGGTGGGGCGGTGTCGACGAAGTCGACAGCTGCGGCGAGGGCCTGCGCCAGCGGCAGCGCCGACAGCAGGCGGGCGCTGTCCACGTCCGCCCGCAGCTCGCGCTGGCCCAGCGAGACCAGGGCGATGGCCTGGAGCGAGGTGCCGCCCAGAGCGACGAAGGACTCGGTGGCGGCCGCCGCGCTCACCTGTTCGGGGGTGCCGCCGAGCACCCGCGCGGCGAGCGGCGCCCAGGCGGCGAGGTCGGGGGCGACCATCAGGCGGTCTCCGCCGGGGACCGCTCCAGCGGCACCTCGCTCGCGACCTTGCGCAGGTCGGCGAAGCGGGGGTTCTCCAGCACGTGGCCGAACATCACCGCGAGGTTGAGTTCCTGGCGGATCAGGGTGCTCAGCCGCAGCGCGCTGAGCGAGTGGCCGCCGAGGTCGAGGAAGTTGTCGTCGTCGTCGACCGTGTCGACGCCGAGCACCTCCATCCACAGCTCCTCGAACTCGGCCACCCAGGTCCGGTCGTGTACGTCGCGCATCAGTGTCGCCTCTCTGTGGTCGGGTCGGCTCCGGGTGCGTCCAGGTAGTGCCGGGTGGCCGCGAAGGGGTAGGTGGGGGCGGGCAGCCGGCGGCGGCCGGTGTCGTGCACGGGATCCCAGGCGTCGGTGAGACCCAGCTGCCACAGCGCGCCGACGGTCGCCAGCAGTCGGGCGTGCCGGTTGGCGGGAAGTGCCAGCTGATCAGCGTCCAGGTGCGGGGTGACGGTGGTGCCGACCTCGATCCAGAGCACCGGGTCGGGCACGTCGGGGGGCGGCGTCGACGTCGGGGGGCGCAGGGCCGCGGCCCGCCAGAAGGCGCTGTCGTCGTGCCGCCCGTCGATGAGCAGGGGCAGTGCGGCGGGGTGCAGGCGTACCCCGGGGTCGTCGGTGTCGCGCAGCAGCGCCAGCGCGTCCGCGAGCGACATCACCCCGGCCACGACGGCGGCGGCCAGCGCGCCGACGCCGTCGCCGGCCAGGGCGCGCGGGGTGACGCCCCGGCTGCGCAGCGACCGGGTCAGGCCGACGCAGGCCAGCAGCCGGTCGCCGCGTTCCCGGACCGAATCGTCCAGGTCGTGGCCACGCAGCAGCGCGACGCCCTCGTCGACGGTCCGCCGGTACACCGGGTCGGCGTCGTAGTTGGGTCGGTTGCCGGTCACCGCACCGGCGCCGGTGAGGTGCAGCGCCACTCCGCGCGCCCGAGCCGTCGCGTCGACCTTGCGCAGCCGGGCGACCCCGTCGGTCACGCCGGTCAGGACGGCGGCCCGCCAGGGCAGCTCGGCGCGGCCGGTCCGCAGTGTGTACGCGAGGTCGGCCAGGTCCCCGGGGGCGGTTCCCGCCGCGAACGCGGTGACCCGGTCCAGGCTGTCCTGCGCCACCGCGGCGGTCTTCGCGGAGACCAGGACGAGCTGCGGGACGTGCCGGCGGGGTCGGGCCGGGATTGGCGGGGCCTCCTCCAGCACCACGTGGGCGTTGGTGCCGCCGATGCCGAAGGCGCTCACCCCGGCCCGGCGTACGCCGTCGACAGGCGCCCAGGGTCGGGCGGTCGTCGGCAGCTCGAACACCGAGCCGTCCAGTGGGATCGCCGGGTTGGGCGTACGGAGGTGGGCGATCGGGGGGATCGTCCGGTGCGTCAGGGCCAGGACCGTCTTGATCAGGCCGACCACCCCGGCGGCGGTGTCCAGGTGTCCGACGACCGACTTGACGGCGCCCAGCGCGCAGGGCGCCCGGTCGGGCCGGGCGGAGTTGAACACCTGCCGCAGCGCCGCCACCTCGATCGGGTCGCCGAGCGCGGTGCCGGTGCCGTGCGTCTCGACCAGGCCCACGGTGTCCGGGTCGACGTCGGCCACCTCCAACGCCGCCGCGATGACGGCGGCCTGACCGGTCGGGCCGGGCGCGGTGAAGCCGGCCTTGCGGGCACCGTCGTTGTTGACCGCGGAGCCACGGATCACCGCGTGCACCGTGTCGCCGTCGCGCAGCGCGTCGGTGAGGCGCTTGAGCACCACCACGCCCGCGCCGTCGCCCGGCACCGTCCCGTCGGCGGCGGCGTCGAAGGCACGGCAGCGACCGTCGGCGGAGAAGATGCCGCCGGGCTCGTGCAGGTGTCCGCGCCGGGTCGGCGGGGCGACGGTGGCCGCGCCGGCCAGTGCCACGTCGGCGTCGTAGGTGAGCAGCGCCTGCGTCGCCTGGTGCACCGCGACGAGCGACGTCGAGCAGGCGGTCTGCACTGTCAACGCCGGCCCCTGAAGGTTCAGCTTGTAGGCGATCCGGGTGGCGGCGAAGTCCTTGTCGCTGCCGATGATCACGCCCAGGCCACCAGCCGCCTCGACCGCGCGCTCGTTGGGCCACACGTTGTCCAGCAGGTAGACGTTGAGCCCGGTGCCGACGTACACCCCGACCCGGTTGCCGTCGGCGGCGACCGGCGGGTGGCCGGCGTGCTCCAGGGCCGCCCAGGCGCACTCCAGCAGGATCCGCTGCTGGGGGTCCATCAGGGCGCTGTCCGACGGGGAGTAGCTGAACAGCCGGTGGTCGAAGCAGTCCGCGTCGGTGAGCACCGCGCGGGCCGGCACGAAGCCCGACCGTTCCACCAGATCCTTGGGTACGCCCCAACCGACGAGCTGCTCGGGCGTGAAGACGCTGACGGCGTCGACGCCGTCGTGGACGTGTCGCCAGAACCGGTCCAGGTCGCGTTCGGCGCCGGGGACCCGGATGGCCATGCCGACCACCGCCACCGCGGCGCTGTCGTCCAGCTCAGCCACGGCCGGCTCCCACGCTGCGCCGCCGGTCGGCCAGCAGCGCGCGGCCCTGGCGGCGCTGCGCCGCGTTGGGGTCCGCGACGACGGGCGCGGTGTGCTGGAGCGCCGCCGCGCAGCCGGCGATCGTGCCGCAGCGGAAGAGGTCGGTCACCGAGACGTCCAGACCCTCCTCGGACATCCGCTGCTGGAGCGCGATCAGCGCGAAACTGTGCCCGCCCAGGTCGAAGAAGTTGTCGTGCAGCCCGACGTCGGGCCGCCGGAGCACCTCGACCCAGCAGGCCCGGATCCGTTCCTCCAACCCGGTGCCGACCACCGCGGCCGGTGGCCGCGACGGCGCGGTGGCCGTCCGTGCCGCGCGGCTGTCGGCCAGCAGGCGGAGAAGGTCCACCTTGCCGTGCGCGGTGAGCGGGATGGTCGCCACGGTCAGGATCCGCGACGGCACCATGTACGCCGGCAGTGTCTCGCGCAGGTGCGCCCGCAGGTCGTGCTCGGCGTCCGGGCCGATCCCGTGGACCACGAACGCGACGAGTTCGTCGTCCTCGGCGGCCACGGCGCACGACCGCACCGCGGGGTGGGTGAGCAGGGCGCCCTCCACCTCGGCCAGCTCGACGCGGTAGCCGCGCACCTGCACCTGCGTGTCGTTGCGGCCGAGGTACACCATGCTCCCGTCGAGACCCCACTTCACCACGTCGCCGGTGCGGTACATGACCCCGCCGCCGTACGGGTCGGGCGGGAACCGCGCCTCGGTCAGCTCCGGGTTGTCCAGGTAGCCGTGCGCCACGAGCGCGCCGCCGCAGTACAGCTCGCCGGGCACGTTGAGGCCGGTCGGCCGCAGGTCCTCGTCGAGGACGTAGCAGCGCGCCGACGGCAACGGCACGCCGATGGCACCCTCGGGGACCCGGGGCACGTCGGCGGCCAACGCCTGAAAGATCGTCACGTGGATGGTGCCCTCGGTGATGCCGTACATGTTGACGAACACCGTTTGCAGACCCGGCGCGTCCGCGATCAGCGACGCCAGCCGCGACCAGCTCAGCGCCTCGCCGCCGAGGACGACGTAGCGGATGCGGGAGGTCTCGTCCTCCTCGAGCGCCCGCAGGTACGGCGGCAGCAACCGGTAGAGCGCGCCCGGGGTCTGGAACAGCACGGTGACCGCCTCGCGACGCACCAGCCGGGCCAGCCGTTCCCGGTCCACCAGGTCGACCCGGTCGGCGATGACCAGCCGGGCGCCGGTGGTCAGCGCGCCCCACATCTCCCACACCGACGCGTCGAACGAGAACGAGCTGGCCGCCAACCACACGTCGGCGGCCGTGACGTCCAGGCCCGCCGGGGTCGGGCTGTTCAGCGCCGCCAGGCCGCCGTGCCCGACCAGAACCCCCTTGGGTACGCCGGTCGAGCCGGAGGTGTAGATGACGTACGCCGGCTCGTCCGGCCCGGGGAAGGTCTCCTCGAGCACGGAGATTCCGTCGAGGGTGTGCGCGTCAGCCAGGGGGGTGCCGCTGTCGTGGGTGAGCGCCGCGGCCACCTCTGCGGTCTCCGGGTCCACCACGAGCACCGCCATCCCGGCGTTCGCGGCGATCAGTTCGAGGCGCTGGCGCGGGTAGTCCGGGTCCAGCGGCACGTAGACGCCGCCGAGCTTCCACACGCCCAGGATCGCCGCGACGACCGCCGGTGAACGGCCGAGCAGCAACCCCACCCGGACGCCGGGGCGGACACCGCGGTCGGCCAGGCCCGCCGCGATCCGCCCGGCCCACCGGTCCAGCTCGGCGTAGGTGATCTCGACGTCCCGGTGGCGTACGGCCACCGCGTCCGGGGTCGCCGCCGCGTGGTTGGCGAAGCGACGCAGCACCGACGGGTGCGTGACCGGCGCCGACGCCAGCGGCGGGTTCACCCCGTCGGTGAGCTGCGCCCACTCGGCCTCGTCCACCATGGACGGCTCGCGCTGATCCTCGTCGACGATCGACCGCAGGAACGTCAGGTAGTGCGTGAGCAGCGTGCCGACGGTCTCCGCCGTGAACAGCTCGGTGCTGTACTCGGCGCGCAGGAACGGCACGTCGGTGGAGACGTCGAGGGTCAGACCCAGGTCGAACTTCGTGACGTCGATCTCGACGTCGACCTCGGTCAGCCGTACCCCGGCGAACTCGGGGAACGCGAACGGGAAGTTCTGCACCGTCAGCGAGGTCTGGAACAGTGGCGCGTGACTGAGCTGCCGTTCCCCCACGGTGGCCCGCACGATCTGCTCGAACGGCACGTCCTGGTTGGCGAAGGCCGCCATGCTGGTCCGTCGTGCCCGGTCCACCAGCTCGGCGAAGCTCGGCCGGCCGGACACGTCGAGCCGGATCGGCAGCGTGTTCACCAGACAGCCGACCAGGCGCTCCTCGGCGTCGTCCATCCGGTTCGCCACCGGAACGCCGACCACCACCTCGTCCTGCCGCGCGTACCGGGACAGCACCGAGGCGTACGCGGCGAGCGTCACCGCGAACAGCGTCGCGCCCCGCGCCCGCCCCCACTCCCCCAGCCGCCGCACCAGTTCCGGCTCGACCCGACGGCGCAGCACCGCGCCGGTGGTGCCGAGCACGCTCGGGCGGGGAAAGTCGGTGGGCAGCGCCAGTTGTGGCACGTCGACCAGCGCCGCACGCCAGAAGTCGAGACCCGAGCTGTCCCGCCGCCACGTCTCGTGCTGCCGCTCGGCGTACGCCAGGTAGGACTCGGCGGGCTCGTCGTGGGCGGCCACCGACCCGTCGACACCGGCGTTGTACTCGGCGGCCAGGTCGCACAGGAGCAGACCCACCGACCACCCGTCGCAGGCGATGTGATGCACGAGCACCGCGAAGCCGTGCTCGTCCGGGCCCCAGGAGCGCAGGAAGGCCCGTACAACCGGCCCGTCGGCGAGGTCGAAGGGCTGCCGGGCCTGCTCGGCGACGAGCGTCCGCAGGTGGGCCTCCTGGGTGGCGCGATCGACCCACCCGTCGGCGGTGACGTCGACGTCCACAGCGGGCGTCGACGACACCCGCTGGGTGAGGACACCGTCGACCATCGCGAACGTGGTGCGCAGCGCGTCGTGCCGGGCGACCACCCGGGTCAGGGCCGCGCGGAGGGCCTCGGGTCGCAGCGCACCGCGCAGGTGCACCGCGAAGGCCACCACGTACGCCGGGTTTCCGGGCTGGAGCTGATCGAGGAAATAGAGGCGTTCCTGGGCGAAGGAAGCACGACCGGTACGAACCATGCACCGATCGTGCGGTCCGGCGCGTCCCGCGCGGCAGAGCACGTTCTCCTGCCCCACCAGGAAAAGCTCCCGGTCGCGTCGGCGACACGTCGACGCAGGTCCCCGGGCATGGCGCGGCCCCGGCCCGACGCGCGTTGCCGTCGGACCGGGGCGGTGGTCGGCCGGTCAGTACTCGCCGCGCCCGAAGGCCGCCAGCTCGGCGGAGTGCACGGGATTGCTGACGTACGTGGCGCCGATCGGGGCCGTCACCCGGCACCAGGCGTCGAGCCGGCCCACGTCGATGCCGGCGGCGCTCGCCAGCTCGTCGCGGCGGCGCACCATCTCCGCGCGGTCCAGACCCTCCAGCACGTAGTCCACGGCGTCGAAGCAGGGGTCACCAGCGCAGGCCATCGGGTCGATCGCCACCAGGCCCCTGCCTCCGCCGCTGAGCACGTTGCCGAGGTGCAGGTCCCCGTGCAGCAGCACGGTGTCGGTGGGCACCGCGAACAGGTCGTCGCGCAGCCGCTTGGACCCGCTCAGGTCGGCGCCCCGGCGCGTCGCCGAGTTGAACAGCACATCGATCCAGTCCGCCAGTTGACGGGGAGCGGCAGCCGGGTCGCCCGCGCCGTGCAGATCAGTGAGGAAGGCTGCGTACTCCCGCGGTGAGGGCGGCTGCGGCATCTTCTCCACGAGGGTGCCGGGGTGGATCGCTTCGAGCAGGACGGCGCCCTTGGCCGACTCCCGCACCGCCGGCACCCGTCCGCTGGAGGCGAACTGGCGCAGCATGTCCACCTCCTCCCGCACGGCGTAGCTGTCCGGGGACAGCTTGAGCACCGCGTCGCCGAGCGGGCCCACACACCGGAACACCACCGATGAGTTGCCGGACTTGAGCGGGTCACCGAGAGTCAACTCCCACTGCTCGACGAGGTCGTCGAGCCGCTGGCGCAGCGTGCCCACCCAGCGGTGCGCGGCCCGGCCGAACCGTGGCTCCAGTCGGTTGGCGATCGCGTCCAGGTCCAGGCTCATCCCGCTCACCCCCGCACCGACCGCGCGCCGGCGTACGCGGCCGCGCCCGGCGCCACGACACCACGCCTGCCGGCCAGCAGAACGCTGCCACCAGGCACCAGTGGTGAATGGGAGCCGGGCGGCCCGGGGCGCCCCAACCGCGCCCGGCGGGCGACCTCGATCGCCTCGTACCGGTCAGAAACATTCAATTTGCTAAAGATGATGGAAATATGATTGCTGACCGTTTTCGGGGACAGATTCAACTTCGCGGCGATCGCCACGTTGCGCATACCCGAGGCAATCAGTTCCAGCACCTCCCGCTCGCGGGCGGTCAGCTCCGGGAAGAGCTGCTGGTTACGGGGCTCCAGGCTCAGTTGTCCGATGAGCTTGTCGGCCACCCGGGGGCCGAGGATGACCTCACCCGTCGCGAGGCCCCGGATCGTCCGGACGATGCCGTCGCCCGGGCAGCTCTTGAGCACGTAGCCCCGGGCGCCCGCCCACATGGCCGCGAGGATCGCGTGTTCGTCCTCAACCGCGGTGAAGACCAGCACCGCTGTCGAGGGCGACACCCGGTTGATCTCCTGGATCGTCACCCCCGCCTGAAACCCCGGCAGCTCGACGTCGAGAACGAGCACGTCGGGACGTGTGGCGGTGGCCAGCGCCAACGCCTCCCGCGCGGACGCCGCCTCACCTGTCACGGCGATCTCAGCCGACGGCGACAACAGGGCGTGCAGGCCCCTGCGCACCACCGGCTGAGCGTCGGCCAGGGCCACCGTCACCGCGTCGGGTTGTGTCTCCGCCGTGACTTCCTCCGGATGCCGCCTCATGTTCCGAGCCAGTTCCGAGGCCGAGCCAACGCTGACCATCTATCCACCTCACCCCGTCCGAACGGCCCGCGGTGTCTTAGTCGCGCGGGGAAACGCCGCGGTAGCGCCGACCCCGCGTCGTGATGAACATCTACTCACGGCCAACAGAACAACACAAGAAGTGATCCCGGGAACGGGCTCGGTCAGCCTTTTGACGCATCGGAAAACCGAACCAAACTTTCCGTCCTGGCCCTGACGAAGCCGTCCACAGCGGACCTTTCACGGGCGGTCAACGTTCCACCGACCCGGGAGTCCACGGGGGAATTTCCCGGCCGATCCGGGACGTCGTCCCGTACGCGCGACACCTGTCGCCCTGTCCGCCGGACACTGCCGCCGCCAGGATTGACCCATGCCCTTGTCACGAGTGACGGACGTTGTCGCCGGCCTGGTACCGACCGACCCGCTCCGCAGGAAGCTGATCGCGATCCGACTGGCCGAGTCCATCGGCAAGGGAGTCTTCCTCAGCGGCAGCGTCGTCTACTTCACGCTGCGTGTCGGGCTCGACGCCCGGCAGGTGGGCCTGGGCCTGTCGGCCGCCGGCCTGTCCGCCTTCGTCTCGTCGGTCCTGTTCGGTGTGATCGCCGACCGGGTGGGTGCCCGCCGCCTGCTCGTCATCCTGTTCGCCGCGCTGGCGGTCGGATTCGGGCTCTACAGCCTTGTCGACAGCGCGACCGCCTTCTTCGCGCTGGTGGTCACCGTCGGCTTCCTCGAGTACGGCACCGGCCCGACCAACGGTGCCCTCATCGGCAACCTCGTGCCCGCCGAGGAGCGGGTGAAACTCAAGGCCATGATGCGGTCGGTGTTCAACATCGGATTCAGCATCGGTATCGGCGTGGCGGCCGTCGCCGCCCTCAGCCAACGGCTGCTCGTGCTGATCCCCCTCACCACTGCCGCGTTGATGGCCGGCGCCGCGCTGCTCGTCACCCGCCTGCCCGACGTGCCGCCGCGTCCCGCACCGGTGGGCTTCAAGCGTTTCGCCGCAGTCCGCGACCTACGCTTCCTCGCGGTGATCGGCGTCTCGACGATCCTCGCCTCGCACGTCAGCATCATCCTGGTGACGATGCCGCTCTGGGCGCTCAACCGCACCGACCTGCCGCACTTCCTGATTCCTCTGCTGCTGATCGTCAACACCGCGTTCGTCATCCTGTTCCAGGTACGGGCCAGCCGGGGCGCGGACACCGTGCACGGCGCTGGTCGGCTCGCCCGGCGCTCCGGCTACTGGCTGGCCGGCGGCTGCGCGGTCCTGGCGGTGACCGCGCTCGACGACAACGTGGTCCTGGCGTCCGTGGCGATCGTCGCCGCCGTGCTGATCCTCTCCGTGGCCGAGGTGATGCAGGCCGCCTCCGGTTGGGGGCTCGCGTTCGGCCTCGCCCCCGAGCACGCTCAGGGCGAGTACCTGGGGGCGTTCGACCTGCACGTGATCACGCAGAACATCATCGGCCCGGCGGCGCTCTCCGGCCTGGTCATCGCCTTCGGCTTCTGGGGATGGCTGGGCATCGCCGTCGCCGCGCTCGTCGCATCGGCGCTGATCATCCCGGCCGCCAACCGCAGCGCTGTCACGCTGGTCCGCGAGACGGCCCCGGCCTCCACTACCTGACGCCGCCGAGGCAGAGGTCAATCTTGAACCACAGGTCCCCGGAGGCCGGGTCCCAACCACGCACCTAGCGGATACGTCGCATGCCGGGCGATCAGCTGCCGATGCCAGAGCGGCAGCATGGCCGGCGTGACAAAGAGGACCGGTCATCGGGCTCGGGGCAGCAGCCGGGAAAACGTCGCCAGCGCCATCCGATCTTCGGGTTGCAGGTCCGGGCGGTGGACCTGCCAGCGCAGGACCACCACCTGGTGCCGCAGCACCAGGAGTTCAACGTCCTTGGTGCCGCCGTCGGGGGCAAGTTGGTGAGTATCTGCAGGACCCGGCGTAGCAGTAGGTACTCCAGCGAAGCCGTCATGGCCTCGATCGTTGCGGTGCCAGCGGGGTGGACGTCGGACAAAACCGCGCGCAGCCCTGATCCGAGTTTGCGAGCCCTGGAGGCTGATCAAGGATGGGTTTACGAAGGTTCTCGACTGGCTGGCCAAGGGCGAGCGTCAGGGATGATCGCCGGCAAGAGGCAGTCCCGTGAGTCGGCGGCCTCTATGGAGTCGCGCGACACAACGATCGCCTCTTCTTTGCCAGTGCCGAGATCTTTGGCTGAGATGTGGAGAATGCCGTTGGCATCGATGTCGACGGTGACCTCGATCTGTGGAACCCCACGCGGCGCTGGAGGCAGACCGGCCAGCTCGAGCGTGGCAAGCTTCTCATTGTCAGCGGCGATCTCGCATTCGCCGCTGAAGACCTGGATCACCACGGACGGCTGGTTGTCGTCGGCCGTCGTGAAAACCTCGGATCGCTTGGTCGGAATGGAGCTATTCCGATCGATGATCTTCGAGAAGCGACCGTTCACTGTCTCGATTCCAACCGAGATCGAAATCATATCGAGTAGTAGAACATCCTTGATTTCGCCGGTAAGCATGCCAGCATGCAGTGCGGCTCCGAGCGCGATCGCCTCGTCGGGATGGACAGCAGTCGACGGACTCTTACCTGTGAGGCCCTGGACGAGCTCCCGCACGGCCGGCATGCGGGTCGAGCCGCCCACGAGAATGACTTGATCCACATCTTCGGCCGGGATGCCTGCGTCCGCGAAGACCTGCTGCACGGGCAAACAGCACCGCTCCATGAGATGAGCCGTGATGCTCTCGAACTGCGATCGGGTCACAATCCGAGTCAGATGCACAGGCTGACCATGCACATGACCGAGGTAGGGCAAACTAATGGGCACCTCTGTCAGCTCAGACAGTTCAATCTTCGTCCGCTCGGCCTCCTCCCGCAGCCGTTGCATCGACGCCTTGTCCTCGGACACGTCAAGCCCGAGATCGGAAAGGCACAACGCCTTGAGGTAATCGAAAAGCGCCTGGTCCCAGTCGTCGCCCCCGAGATGGTCGTCGCCGGAAGTAGCCCTTACCTCAACAAGGCCTTCGCCAATCTCCAACAGCGACACGTCCAGCGTGCCACCACCGAGGTCGAAGACCATAACGGTCTGCTCGTTGGGTTGGTTTAGGCCGTAGGCAAGCGCTGCAGCCGTCGGTTCGTTTATGAAACGAGATGTCTCGACACCGGCCGCCTTGGCTGCCCGGCGAAGCGATTCACGCTGAGCGACGGTGAACTTGGTGGGCACCGTGATGACGGCAGTGGTCACCGCCTCACCGAGCTGGGACTCCGCGTCCAGCCGGAGTCGTTCGAGGACCAGCGTCGCTATGGTCGCCGCATCATATTCTTGGCCAGCAACCGTCAAATGCCAGTCAGTACCGAGCTTCCTTTTAACTGACTGAACGGTATGTCTGGGTGCGAGCACCGCCCGCCGTTTCGCGGGCTCGCCGACGAGCACGTCGCCGCGTGGCGAGAAACCGACCACGCTGGGGGTGATCCTCGTCGCGAAATGGTTCACGATGATGCTGGACGTGCCGGCTTCTACCACCGCCACTGAGGAGTTGGTTGTCCCGAAATCAATGCCAACCGATCGCCCGCGGACACGCTCCGCCTGGTCGGAAGCAAGGGTAGATCCGATTACAACGGGTGGAGCCCCCGTCACGTGAGCGTCCCAGACGGCCCGCGCCCGCTCCCGCACCGCATCGTCGGAGTCACGGGCCAGAGGCACTAACGCTTCGCGCGCCGCCGCTCGACCCCGCACATCATCGCTTTCCAGTAGCCGTTCGAGGGCGAGGGTTGCGCCGAAGCGCAACCAAGGCTCGCCTTGGACGATTGCGTGGTGCAGTGTGGGCGACAATTGCGCCATCTCGCCGCCGAGAGTGAGTGCGGCGGGGCTACGTGCGAGGTAGAGCGAGCCGGTAAGCCTGTTGACCGAGAACTCGGGCGTCTGATCTGGGGCCTTCTGCGGAACCGCCTCGCGCACGTATGCGAAGAGGTCTTGCACGCTCAAAAAGCCGTCGCCGTCCACATCGCCGGCACCTGTGCGCAACGCTTCCACCACGGCCGAGGTGAACACCGACGGTTGGTCCCGTCTCGCGCTGGACAGGTCGGTGTCGTAGGCAAACTGTAGGGCTGAGCATGCCGTGATCACTGCCATTCCGCTGCCATCGAAGTGAGCGCTAAGGGTGACTGCGGGTGGCCCACTGCGAGTGGTCCGGACGCCCTTGACGTAGGTGCCGCTGTAACAACAGTCGAGCAGCAGGACGATCCGCCTGGACCGCGATCGGTCGACCTGCTCATTGACGAATGAGGCGTCAATGCCGGTTGCGGCTAGATAGTCGTATTCCGTGTCCCGGGACACGAAGTAGAGTTGGTTACGTTGATCCCGGCGGCCGTGGCAGGACATGTGCAACAACAGCAAATCGTCCTTGGTGCCGCTCGCGAAGAAGCCCTCGATCTGTCTCCGCACCGTCCGGCTGTCCGCATCCGGAACTACGGCGACGTCAAATTCGCCGATGGTGCGGCTACCCAGAACTGCCGCTAGCTCACGAGCGTCGGCCGCAGCGCCAGGTAATTCACTGAAGCGGTCGTCGTCGTACTTCTGGTTGGCGACGATTAGCGCTCGTTTACGCACGCTGAGCTTTTTCCAACGTCGATTTGACAAAATGCTCGACCAAAGCCTGCTGTTGCTCCATCGTGGCGTTGGAGACAACGAGCCGGGAGCCATTCAGCTCGATTTCTACGTGCTGGACCTGCTGACGGCCACGCCAGTCGCGGATCCGCTGAATTACGTCGGCTAGTAGCCCGGTCTCCAGAGCCACCTGGACGACAAGTGCACCGACCTCGAGAAGTTCAACCCCGCGCGTGCCAGGCAGGACGGGCTGGCCCGACCTTCTCTCCGCGCTACCGACGCCGGACTCAAGAATGACCTCGCGCAGATCTATCGCAAGTTCGTCGAGCTGCTCTGACGTCGATTGATCGTCTTTGATCCGAATTAGTAGCGTCACCATGACGTCTCCCATCCGCCACCCCTTTCGTTATGACACGTTATCGAACCACGCCAACCGGTAGCAGGCCAGCCCGAAGGGATCAAGGACAACGAAATGCCGACGCTCGTGCTCCCGAACGCTAGTGCCGCAGCCGACGTGATCGTAAGCCGCGAGCCGTCCGCGGTGCCCCCGTCGGAGCCGTCAATCCTCTTGTCATGTCAGGGCGTTGTTGGCGTGGAGCCCAGATGGGCACGGCTACTGTAGTACTCCAGCCGCACCTGGTGAGTACTAGCCCGGGGACGAGCCTTGCCGGTTCGGTACGTCCGGTCCGTCGGCCAGCCCCGGCTGCTATCCCGAAGGGTCTTCGCCTCGGTCGGGAAAGCTGCACCCGTGGCGCCCCGAAGGCTCACCGGGGCCGCGTTGATTCCATGCAGGTGTGAACATGCGCGGCGGTGGAAGACTCCCCTACAGGATTTGCCAGCGCAGCCGCTGCCGGTTGCCCTGTAGTGATGACGCTATGAAGCCGCCCGCCGCCCGGACAACGACGGATTGCCGACATGCAACCTGTCGTTGTCCGGCTCGGGACAGCCATCGTGAATCGGTCGTTACGTCGGAACGATCGTCAGACGGTGGTGCGGGACCATTGTTGGTTGGTGCCGGTGTTGCAGGTGTATTGCTTGAGGACCACGCCGTCGGCGGTCGAGAGGGCGGGGACGTCGACGCACTTGTTGCTGTGTCGGGCGCGCAGTTGGAAGTAGGTGCCGTTGGTGATCATCTGGAATTGTTGGTTGGTGCCGGTGCCGCAGGTGTACTGGATGAGTTCGGTGCCGTCGGCGGTTGAGGCGTTCACCACGTCGAGGCACTTGCCGCTGTGTCGGCTGATGATGCGCCAGTAGCCGCTGCCGGCGTCCTGGAACTGCCACTGCTGCCACGCGCTGCCGCTGTAGGTGTACTGGCCGACGCGTGCGCCGTTGTCGGTATTGGGTTGCTGGACGTCCATGGCCTTGCCGCTGTGCCGCACCGTGATCCGGTAGAACGTGCCCGTCGACGGCGGTGGCGTCGTCGGACCACCGCCGATGGTGTCGCCCCAGGCGTAGCGGATCTGGTCCGCGCCGGAGGTGTTACGCACGCTCAGGTTGAGGTTCGTGCCGCTGCCGCTGAGAGCGAACATCGAGTACCAGTCGTACCCGATGCTGCCCGGCTTGCCACCGAGCGCCGGCCAGTACGTGCCGCCCATCTGGTTGTCGCGCATCACCTGCGCCATGGCCCGGATGTAGCGCACGAAGTTGTCGCCGCTTGCCGCGTCGGCGTAGTTACGGCCATCGCTCATCGGCGCACCGAACTCCGTCGCGACCGCCCGCGACGCGCAGGCACCCAGGCGGGCCTGGATGTGGCTACGGAACGCGTCATAGGTCATCGCACCGTAGAAGAACGCGTAATAGTGGAACGACAGCAGCGTCGAGGCGAACCGGCTGTCCGCGCAGATGTCGCGCAGGTCCTGACTGAACCCGGTACCACCGATCAACACCCGCCCGGGCACCGCCGAGTAGTGATAGCTGAGCCAGTTCGCCGCCACCGTGCGCCACTCCGCCGAACTGTAACCATGCGGCTCATTCATCGGCTCGAAGTACACGTTCGTGTTCGAACCGTACGTGTTCGTCACCGTGGACCACATCGCGTTCCACGCGGCGAGGTTCGTGATCCGACCACCCGAGGCCGCACCATCCTCCCAATACGCCAGGATGACCTTGAAACCCCGATCAGTGGCGGCATCGATCGCACCCCGATACGCCTCCCACCACGCCGTCCCCACCGTATGCGTGTTGATCGGCAACCGGACCGTGTTCACCCCCAGGGTGGACGCCATATCGTCGTACAACGCGTTGGCCTTCGCCCGCACCGTCGCATTGCTGTCAGACAAACTCAAACCCTGCACCACCAACGGCCCAGTACTGAAGTTGTCACCCAGAACCGCCCAGTTCATACCCCGAAACTGGCTCGTGGCGGCGGTGGCCGGCGACGACGCCACGACGACGACGCCAACCATCGCCGTCATCGCGGTCACCAGCGCGATCAGCAGGCGGCGCAACCGGGTGCTCGGCGATACGTGTCCATGGAACGACTTCCTCTGTGTCATGACATGTCCAATCGGTGGGGGTCACAGTCGGGGTTCAGCTGGTCACGCGGAAGGTGGCGTCGGCGCGGCTCCGCGCATCGGGGATCAGGTCGAGCCGGGGTCCCACTGACGTCACTACAGGCCCAGGCCCCGCAGGGTCGGTACGGTCTGGCCCACCCAGGCGAGGTCGGCGTCCTCGCGTGCGCCCTGGGTGCGTTGTGTGCCGGCCAGGAACCACAGGAAGTAGGTGGTGTAGCCGGGTGCGCTGACGACGGTGTGGTACCCCTCGGGCATCATCTGCATCACATGGTCACGGATGGTGACGTTCTCCTCGTACCCGTCGTCGGTGTAGACCCGGCTGATGCCGAAACCGTTCGCCGGGCTGACCCGGTAGTAGTACATCTCCTCGTGTGCGGCCTCGGCGGGCAGGTCGTCGACCTTGTGCCGGTGTGGCGGGTAGGTGCTCCAGTTGCCCGAGGGCGTGTAGGTCTCGCCGACGATGAGCCGGCGGGCGGGCAGCTCCGGCTGGGAGATCTCGGTGAGGATCTGGTGGTAGGTACGGCCGAAGTTGGCCGCTCCCCAACGCCCGCCCGCGACCTGCTCCGGCGCGATGACATAGGGGTCGGTGGCCAGCTCACTGGGCGCGCTCGGTAGGGCGATCTCCACGGCGGTGACGGCTTCGACGGTCACCGAGGAGCCGGCCGGGAGGTAGACGGAGTGCGGCTTGCCGGAGAAGACGTCCGGACGTTGGCCGACCTGCGGGAAGTGGCGGCCGGCGACGGTGAAGTTGGCCGTTCCACCCAGGATGACGGCAAGGATCTCCCGGTCCCCGGACTCGCCGGTCCAGGACTCGCCGGCCGACAGCCGCAGCAGGGTGAAGTCGAGCAGCCGGCAGGGATTGACGGGCAGCGTGTTCCGGCCTTCGGCGGCGGGAATGGTGCAGTGGTAGCGGTAGTCCATGGTCACCTTTCGGGATGTGGGGCGGAACGGGTGGGTCGCGGGGTCACCAGGGGCTGGCCCACCCGGGGATGGTGGCGCGGGTGAGGGCTTCCAGGTAGAAGTAGTCGCCCCACAGGGTTCCCTCGTCGACGCCGACGCCCTTGGGCTTGTCGTAGACGCCGTGCAGGATCAGCGCGTTCGAGGCCGGATGGCCGTTGGTGGAGTAGTGGTCGATGAGCGAGCGCAGGATCTCGGCGGCGGCCCTGCGGTACCGGTCGGCGCTGGCCGTGTCGGTGAGGCCGTCCGCCAGTTCGACCAGGCCACAGGCGGCGATGGCCGCGGCCGAGCTGTCCCGCTCCTGACCGCTGCCGTCGCCGAACTCCAGATCCCAGTACGCGACGCGGTCGTCGGGCAGGCAGGCGAGGAAGTGGTCGGCGCAGGTCCTGGCGGCGGCGAGCAGGGCGGGATCGCCGAGGTGCCGGTGGTTGAGGCTGAAGCCGTAGATACCCCAGGCCTGTCCCCGGGCCCAGCAGGAGTGGTCGGCGTGGCCCTGTTCGGTCTCCCCACGCAGTGGGGCACCGCTGACCGTGTCCCAGTAGAAGGTGTGGAAGGTGGTGCCGTCCGGACGCAGGATGTGCTGGCGCAGTTGAGCGGTGTGCCGGCGGGCCGCGGCGGCGTAGCGGTCGTCGCCGGTGGTCTTGCTGGCCCAGAAGAGCAGCGGCGTGTTCATGAGGCTGTCGATGATCGTGCGGCCGCGTTGGCGGGGGTCGTTCAGGTCGCCCCAGGCCTGGATGATTCCGGCGGGTTCGAGGACACGCGTCATCAGGTGGTCCGCGGCGGCGAGAGCCGCGTCTCGGGCCCGCGGGTCGCCGGTACGACGAGCCGGGGTGACGCAGGAGAGGGTGTAGAGGAACCCGAGATCGTGGGTGTCCAGGTCGATGCCGCCGGTCATCCGGGCCGCGAAGCTGTCCACGTGCGACATCGCGGCCTGCAGGTAACGATCGTCACCGGTCAGGTCGTGTGCCAGCCAGAGCATGCCCGGCCAGAAGCTGGTGGTCCAGCCGACGTTGGCGCCCTCGGGCTGGCCGGCACTCGGTGGCCGGAGCAGATAGCGGTTGGCGTCGGTGGTGTCCCCGGGGTACCGGTCGTCGAAGGTGACGATGTTCGCGTCGACGGTACGTATCGCGGCGGCCACCGCGGCGGCCGTGGCTTCTGCGTCGGAGCTGGGACGGACGTCGGTCGCCGTCATGGATGCTGTTCTCCCTCGTGTGTCCGGTCGGTGCCGGGCAGGTGTGTCATCGGCGTCCCGGCTCGGTGGCCGGCACGTGGTGTTCCGGGGCTCGGGGTGCGGTCGCCAGCGGATCGAGAGCGGGGCGCATGGTGAATCGGCTGTTGGCCCACACGACGTAGAGCAGTGGCGCGGCGGCGAGACCGAGCGCGATCGCGGGGCGGGCCGCCAGAAGCTGGGCGAGCAGCGCGAGCACGAGCAGCGACGCGGCGGTGAGGTACCACCGGCGCACCGCCAGATACACGCAGGCGCGAGCCACCTCGCGCAGTGGCGCGGTGGGCCGCTCGGCGACGGTCACCAACCCGAGCAGCGTGGTCGCGACGGTGAGGACGATCAGGGTCGCCAGCACCGGCAGTGCGAGTGCCCCCACCCGGTGGCCCCACGCGGCGCGGGCGTCGACGGCGAGCACGACCAGGGCGGCCATGGCCGCGGCCGTCCAGAGCATCGCCGGCCGGGCGGTGGCTCGCCAGGCGCGGCCGTAGGTGCGCAGCACCCCGCCGGAGTCGCCGGCGGAGTAGGCGGACATGACCGCGAAGATCGCGCAGAGCCCCGGCGCGCAGAGCGGGGCGGTGAGCGCGTACAGCGGCCAGGAGCGCGCCACCTCGGTGGTGAACGCGAGCGTCACCAGCGGCAGGCAGCCGAGCACCAGCAGCAGGTTGCTGACGAGCGCGGTGTAGACGCCGTCGAAGACGGCGGTGATGGTGTCGTGGCGCGAACGCATGGGCCTCAGCCCTTCAGTCCGGTCGAGGCGATGCCCTCGGTGAAGTAGCGCTGGCCGAGCAGGAAGATGACCGCGACGGGCAGCACGGACAGCACGGAGCCCGTCATGATCAACGCGTACTCGGCGTTGTACTGGGAGATGAAGGTGTTCAGCCCCAACTGGATGGTGCGCAGCTCCGGACTGCGCAGGTAGATCAGTGGGCCGAGGTAGTCGTTCCAGGTGGTCGTGAACATCAGCAGGGCCAGGCTGGCGAGCGCCGGCCGGGACAACGGCAGGATGATCCGTCGGTAGATGCCGTACTCGCTGAGCCCGTCAACCCGCGCCGCTTCGCTGAGCTCCTCGGGGATCGTCTCGTAGAACTGCTTCATCAGGAACACGCCAACCGCGCCGAACGCCTGGATCGCGACGATCGACCACAGCGTGTTCGACAGGTGCAGCTTCGACATGAGGATGAACTGCGGGATCATGTACGACTGCCAGGGCACGGCGATCGTCCCGACGTACGCCAGGAAGAGCACGTTACGGCCGGGGAAGCGGACACGGGCGAAGCCGTAGGCCGCGAAGCTGCCGGTGAACACCTGTAGGAGGGTGACGATCACCGACAACAGCAGGGTGTTCCCCAACCACGTCGTCATGTCCGAGCGCTGCCAGATGTCGACGTAGTTACGCCACACCACGGGATCGGGGAGCCAGGTGATCGGGATGGTGAAGACGTCGTTGTTGGTCTTCAACGACGCCACCACCATCCAGAAGAACGGCAGCAGGAGCCCGGCCGCCGCGAGCACGAGGGCGGCGTACCCGACGAGCCGCCCGCCCCGGGACCTGACACGTCGGGCGGAGGTTCCGTGTTTGCCGGGCGCGGCGATGGCCCGGACGGGCGTGGCGAGGTCGGTCGCGGTCATCAGCTATTCCTCCGCTTGTTGACCATGAACTGGATGACCGTGATGCCGAAGCAGATGGCGAACAGGACGATGGAGACCGCCGAGGCGTAACCGAACTGGTTCTCCTCGAAGCCCTTCTGGTAGATGTACTGCGAGAGCACCAGGGTCGACTGGCCCGGTCCGCCGCCGGTCATCACGAGGATGAGGTCGAAGACCTTGAAACTTTCGATGGTGAGCAGCACCGTGACGAAGAACGTGGTGTGCCGCAGGCCGGGCAGGGTCACGTGCACGAACCGCTGCCACGGTGAGGCGCCGTCGGTCTCGGCCGCCTCGTAGAGCTGGGCCGGGATGGTCTGCAGGCCGGCCAGGAACAGCAGCATGTAGTAGCCCATGTACCGCCAGGTGCCGACGATGATGACCGCCGGCATCGACCAGGTCGCCGACGCGGTCCAGCCCGGCGGGTTGTCCACCCCGACGGCGCCGAGGAGAGCGTTGATCGGGCCGTACTCCGGGCTGAAGAGTTGGTTCCAGACGACCGCGATCGCCACGATCGAGGTGATGTAGGGGAAGAAGGCGATGGTACGGAAGAACCGCACGCCGCGCAGCTTGCGGTTGAGCAGCAGCGCCAGCCCGAGTGCTGCCGCGAGGGTCAACGGGATGTGGAAGACGGCGTAGTAGACGGTGTTGCGCAGTGCGGTCCAGAAGCTCGCGTCGTTCCACATCCGCCGGAAGTTGGCAGTGCCGGTCCACTCGGCCACCCCGAAGACGTTCCAGTTGGTGAAGGCCACGTAGAACAGCACGGCGACGGGTAGCAGGGTGAGCGCGGCGAAGCCGACGAAGTTGGGAAGGATGAACGACCAGCCGGCGACCGTGTTGCGCGACACCAGCCGCCGGTTCCTGGGTCTCGTGCGCGGCAATGTTGCCATAGGGAGTCTCCGGAAGCGTTCGGCCTGGGGGCGGGACCGGCGTGCGGCTCAGGCGCGCCGGGCCCGCCATCAGCTCACTGGTTGAGGACTTCGTTCTTGGCGCGGGACTGCGCCTTGCTCAGCTCCGCGTCGACGCCCTTGCTGTCGGAGAGGATCGCCGAGTGCGTCTCGTTGAGAAGGTTCTGCAGGCCGGCGGTGTGCTTCGACACCGGGTTCTCCGGCTTGATGGTGTGCGTGGCGTAGGCGAACTTCGACAGGTCATCCTGCGGTACGCCGTCCAGCCCGAACAGCGACGCGGTGACCGCGTCGGTGACCTGGGCCGGGGTGATGCCGATCCCGGCCAGCGCCTTGCCGGCCTCCGGGCCGGCCGCGTACTTGAGGAAGTCCTTGGCCGCGGCGGTCTTGGACTTGCTGATCTTCGGGTTGATCCCCAGGGCGGTCGGGTCACCGAAGGTGACAGGTGTGGCGGAGGTGCCGGTGGTGGACTTGTCGAACTGCGGCGCCGGGGCGATCCCCCACTGGAACGTGTCGGCGTCACCGCTCTTTCGCTGGTTGAGCAGCGTGGCCACGTACCAGGTGCCCATCAGCAGCATCGCCGACTGCTGCTTGCCGAACTGCGCCTGGTAGGTGAGCTTGTTGGTCTTCGCGGTGCCGAAGGTCGGCTGCGCGCCGGCCGCCTGCAAATCCAGTGACCGCTCGTAGTACGGCTTCAGGTAGCCGAAGTCCCCGGAGAGCAGGTCGGCGTTGGGGGTCTGGGCGAGCGCGAAGCCCTGCACCGTCGACTGGAAGGTGTGCTGGTAGGCGCCTGTCGCGTTCGAGCCGGCCCCCTTCAGCCCGGTGTGCAGCCGCTTCGCCGCGTCGGTGTAGTCGTCCCAGGTCCAACTGCCGTCCGGCGGCGCCACCTTCGCCTTCGCGAACAGGTCCTTGTTGTAGAACAACACCCACGAGTCCTGCCGGTACGGCGCCGCGTACGTCTTGCCGTCCACCTGGTACGACGCCAGCGCCGGGACCGAATCGAGACCGGAGGTGGCGTCGGAGACATCCAGCAGCTGACCACCGCTCTGGTACGTGTAGAAGTTCTTGAGGTTCTTCATGACGTAGACGTCCGGGGCGGTGCCGGCGGCCAGGTCCGTGATCATCTGGGTGTCGTAGTCGTTGCCTGCGGCGTACTCCTTGAGCTCCACCGTCACGTTCGGGTGGGTCGCCTTGAAGCCGTCGGCGAGCGTCTTGAACTCTGGCGTGGACGACAGACTCCAGCCGGCCAGGGTGATCGTCACCGGGGCGTTGGGGTCAACTGGCTCGTCTCCGCCGCCGCAACCGGCGAGAACAAGTGTCAGGGCCGTCGCGGCGCTGATGACGGCCGGTATCGCACGCTTCATCCCTCTCTCCTTCAGGTCAAGGGCCCGGACGGGCCCGCACTGCTACCAGGCCGCTTGGGTGGGCCGGGCATGCTCCGTGTCCAGACGGGTCGACGTGCTGATTCCGTCGGGCCAGTCGACCGCCAGGTGGAGGCCGTGGCCGTCCTCGTCGACCACGGCCTGGCATGCCCGCCTGGCCGTGGCCACCGGCATCCTGGACAACTCGGTGAAGGTGGCGACCCATGCGCCCGGCCGGACAGGGTGGTCCAGCCAGGGCACGACCAGCCCGCCGGCCAGGGGCCCGCCGTGCGGGACGGCGGTGACGCCGGCCGTTCCGCCGCCGTGCACGCTCTCCAGCACGCTGGTCAGGCCGGCGCCGGTCACGGCCGCCACACCGCCGTGGACGTCAGCCGTCGCGTCTCCGGCAACGGCCCAGCCGCCGATTCGCAGCCGCAGCGCAGCCGCCTCGACGCCGTCGGCAAGGCCGTCGACGCGGGTCAGACGCAGCTCCCAGGGGCCGCGGACCAGCGAGTACACCGTGAGGTGCCCGGCCGGTCGAGACTGGCCCAGGAGGCCGCCGCCGTGATCGCGCTGACCCGGATTCGGGTCGACCCAGTGGGCGAGGGCACGTGACCCGGCCACACCCACGCCGTCGGTGTCGACGCGCGCGGTCAGCAGGCGCATGCCGGCGCGGTGCGTGACCCGGCCCGCGTCGTCGACGAGGGTGACGGACTGGTCGAGCGGACTGGCCCAGCCGCTGTCGTCGAGGACGGGGCTGGTGGCGGTGGAGTAGCCCAGCCGGGCGTAGAGCGGGGAATCTGAGACGGTGGCACCCTCGACGGCGTGGTCGGTGCCGTGGTTGACGACGCGGACGACCCCGTCGGCACGGGTGCCGGAGACCAACCAGCCGGGCGCGTGAATAGCCCGCACGGTGTCCCGCTCCTCGACCGGCAGCGGCTCCTCGGGGGTCGTCCAGACCGGATGGTCGGCGGGTAGCGCGATGCCGAGCAGGCCCTTGCTGGCCCAGTACGGCGAGCCCGGCCCCGAGTACGACTGCGCCAGTCGCGGCCACGGCCCGTGCCAGCCGAGGGTGAGCAGACCGCGTTCGTCCAGGGCGCCGTTGGCGACGAAGTGGCGCACGATGCGGGTGGCCGCGCCGCGCAACCGGCCGAGGCTGACCGAGGGCACGCCGGCGACGGCGCCGACCCAGAACGGCGCCGCCGCGGCGAAGCGGTAGGTCAGGCTTCGCCCCTGGATCAACGGAGATCCGTCGGCGCCCACGAGCGCGACCGCGTCGCTCAGGAAGCGGTCGAGGCCGGCAAGGTCCCGTTCGCGGCGATGCTCGGCCAGGTCGGCGGCGCCGGCCATCCGGGACCACAGCGTCGGGTAGAGGTGCAGGGCCCAGCCCACATAGTGGTCGTAGGCGCGGTCAGGCCCGTCGGACATCCAGCCGTCCCCGCGGATGAAGCCGTCGTGCGTGGTCAGGTCCTCGTTCATCTCGTCGAGCGAGTGCGGCCCGCCCACCGACCGCAGGAACGTCTGAACCACCAGCCGGAACCAGACCCAGTTGATCCGCGGGTACGTGTCGTCGCCGACCGCCGGGCGCAGATAGTCCACCACCCGCTCCCGCACCGCCGACGGCAGCCGGTCCCAGATCCACGGGCGGGTCAGGTCCAGGACCAGCGCGATGGAGGCAGCCTCCACCTTGGCCTGTGGGTGCTCGTCCAGGCGCACCCAGCGGTCCCGAGAACTCGGGTCGGTGCCGGCGGCGATGCCGGTCGCGTACCTGTCGACGAGCTCGTCCACGCCCACCCCCTGGGCACCCGCGATGCGGAAGCCGGCCAGCAGGAAGGTGCGCGCGAACCCCTCCAGGCCATCGACGGCCCGCCCGTAACCGCCCTCCGGCCCGGGAAAGGTGACGAGGGCGTGCCCGGGCGACGCGAACGGCCGGGCGGCGGCGAGCATCCGATCGGCGAGGGTCAACCAGTCATCCCGGTGCCAGGTCGCGGCGGCGGGGGCACCGGGGTTCGTCCCCGGTGCCAGCCGGCCGGCCGTCCCGAACGTCATCCGAGGTCCTGTCGCATCGAGCCGTCTCCGTGGAATGTGGCGAGCGGGGCGTTGCCCATGAATGTGACGTACAGACATCCGCCAGGTTTCCGAAGTAAAACGCTCACAACGGAGCAAGTCAATGCCGTTCTCAAACCGATGTGGACACAACCGATCAAGAGAGCACACAATGCCGCTTCAGCAAGCCAAGTGCTCTGATATGATCACAGTCGTTCACAGACGCTCTACCGTCCGAGGAGTCATGACCGTCGCAGACCGCCTCGCGGACCCGCTGGCCGCCGTGTGGTGCGGCCAGCGGACGGAACCGCCGGCACGGGTGCTCACGTCGCCGGACGACGCCGGGGACCTCGACCCGGACCAGGCGACCTCGCCGCCCCACATCCACCTGCTCGTCGCCGGCCAGGCACAGCTCGGCGACGGCCACGCCGAGACCTCCGCGTTGGACGGCCCGGGTTCGGCGCCGTGCGCCGCGACGACCCGGCGGAGCACGACTCCTATGCTCTTCGACGGATGGGGGGATCAGCCGATCCGGCTCGCGATCAACGTCACCGCGTCCGAGCCGGCCGGCGAGCTTGTCCGCACCCTGCAAGAGCTCTCGCCGCACGAAGCGTTCCCCGGAGGTCCCCCATGACCAAGGACAGTCCTGTCGTCGCCACGGCGGAGGGCTCCCGAGGGCCGCTTCAGGTCGCCCGCCGCCAGCAACTGTTGGCAGCCCTGCAACGGGACGGCTCGATGCGCATCTCCGACCTGTCCCACGTGCTGGGCGCCGCGCCGGTCACCATCCGGCGCGACATCGCGGAGCTGGCCGCCGAGGGGTTGGTTCGCCGCGTCCACGGTGGGGTCGCCCTGATCCTGCCGGACGACGCCCCGGCAGCAGACGAGGCACCTGTCGCCGGCCTGGACCCGCTGGTCGGGCGCACCCTCGGCATGCTCGTGCCCTCGTTGGACTACTACTGGCCGGACGTGGCTCGCGGCGTCGAGGGGGCAGCCCGCGAGCTCGACATGCGCGTGGTTCTGCGCGGCTCCTCCTACGACACCGAGGACGACCAGCCGCAACTGGCCCGTCTCGTGGAGCGGATGGGCGTCGACGCGCTCATCATCGCGCCGAGCATGGACGCCCCGAGCGCCGAGCGCACCATCGAGTGGCTCGACCAGGTCGGCCTCCCGGTCGTTCTACTGGAACGCACCGCTTCGGTGGGCAGCCACCACGCGGTCATGGAATCGGTGGTCACCGACCACGCACTCGGTGCAGCCATGGCGGTACGCCACCTCACCTCGCTCGGACACCGCAAGGTCGGCCTGGTGCTCGACGCCAACAGCCCCACCAGCCAGCACGTGCGGCGCGGCTGGCTCGACGCCACGACCGAGTGCGGCCTCGATTCGCACGCGACAGTGGTGGCCGTGGTGCCCGACGCACGGTCACCGGAGCGGGACACCGTACTCAACGACGTCCTCGACCGGTGCCAGGCGACCGGGACGACGGCACTGCTGGTGCACGCCGACGCCGAGGCCATCGCGCTGGTGCAGCACTGCGAGGAGCGGCACCTCTCCGTTCCCGGCGACCTCTCCATCGTGGCGTACGACGACGAGGTCGCCGGGCTCTTCAGCCCGCCGCTGACCGCGGTCCGACCGCCGCGACGCTCGATCGGACGGGCCGCCGTGCGTCTCGTCGCCGACCGGCTCGTCGACCCCGACCGCCCCACTCACCGGATCGTCATCAGCCCGTCACTGCGGATCCGGGAATCGACCGCGCCGCCACCCGCATAGGCGGTATGCCCCCGTCCAGAACGTTCGGACAGGGCAAGCCAGGGTGATCTGGACCGTTCGCCTGGCGCGGGCGGGTCGGCGGTGACCCCGTGCCGGGGATACACCACGAGTTGCAGGCGCACGCGGTCAGCCCGCTGGATGAGTCGGTGCCGGGTGGCGACGATCGGTCCGTGGTCCGCCGGGAGAGCTCGCGAGGAGGCACCTTCGAGTGCCGGCTCTGTCGACTTCGATAAGGTGCAATCCGTCATGCCAATGCTGCCAGTGGGGCTACTGACGGCCTGGACCAGAAGAAGGCGACATGTCCGACAGGATGCGGCTCAGCGCAGTCACTCTGGACAGTTCGGATGCCATCCGCTTGGCGGAGTTCTACGCCGACATCACCGGCGGGACGATGACGCGGATCGGCGATGAGTGGGCATGCGTGCAGAGCCCGGCCGGGCGGCTCAATTTTCAGACCGTGCCTGGATACACGCCTCCAACCTGGCCTGACTGTGAGCATGGCGGGGTCGGTTCAGCAGTGGTGAGCTGATAGCTGGCAGCGGTGGGCGTGACTCTTGGCCTGACTGGCTTCGTGCCCTTGACCGGACTTGTCCGTCTGCTGCTGCCGGCGCCGGCCCGGCGGGAGACGTTTGGCCTGATCAGGAGCTTGACCGCCAGTTAGCGGCTGGCGTGTCTCATCACAGTCCTGCCATCTCCGCACCGGACCGGACCATTGCGTCCCCACGGTGAGGAGAGAACGCATGTCCATGCTGGCAGACGTGGTCGAGGTCGTCATCGGTGTCGACACCCACAAAGACACCCACACCGCCGCCGTGCTCGACTCCCGCACGGGCGGAGTGCTGGCCCGTGTCACGGTCAGCACCGACCCGGACGGCTACGCACAGTTGGTGGCTCTAGCCGGACAGCATTCGGGGCTGCGGGCCTGGGCTCTCGAGGGCTCCGGCGGTTACGGCGCTGGCTTGGCCCGGCACCTGGCCGATAGTGGTGAGCTGGTCGTCGAATTGGACCGGCCGCAGCGCCCAGCCCGTCGTGCCGGGGCGAAGTCCGACCCGATCGACGCCGAACGCGCCGCCCGTGACGCCCTGGCCCGCACGCGGCTGGCGCAGCCCAAGACCGGCGCGCAACGCGCAGCGCTGCAGGTGCGGCTGACCGCCCGCCGAGCGGCCGTGGAGGCCAGCGCTGATGCCCAACGGCAGCTGCACGCGTTGGTGATCACCGCTCCGGAGGTGGTGCGAGCCCGCTTCCGCGGCCAGAGCACCCGGGTCATGCTTACCACCGCCACCCGACTACGCCCCACCACCAGCGCCGATGTCGACGTGTTCACCTGCCTGAGCGTATTGCGGGACCTCGCCCGCCGCGTCCGCTTCCTCGAAGCCGAAGCCGCCGCACACGAAAAAGCGATCCGAGCGATCGTCCGCTCCTGGCGCCCGGACCTGCTCGACCTCACCGGCGTCGGACCGATCGTCGCCGCCACCGTGCTCACCGCCTGGTCGCACCCCGGACGCTGCCGCAACGACGCCGCGTTCGCCATGCTCGCTGGCGCCGCGCCGATCCCCGCATCGTCCGGCAAGACCGTCCGTTACCGGCTCAACCGCTCAGGCGACCGCCAACTCAACCGCGCCCTACACACCATCGTCCTGACCCGTTTGCAACGCGACGAGGACACCCGCGCCTACGCCGAGCGCCGCCGCGCCGAAGGCAAAACCGACCGCGAGATCAAACGCTGCCTCAAACGCTACGTCGCCCGAGACCTCTACCGGCGCCTCGAAAACCCTCCCCAGCCACTTGACGCGTCATAGGAGCGTCCCCACCGCGTCGATCATGATGCACCTCGACTTCATGGTCGAGGACCGAGACGCCGCCGAGGCGCGCGTGCTCGCCGCCGGCGCAACGAAATACGAGTTCCAACCCAATAGTGGACAATGCTTTGTCTACGCTGAGCCGGCCGGCCACCCCTTCTGCCTGACCACGTCGGAAGCCCCGATGGTCTGACGAGACCTGCGCACAGACGATAGCCGCGGTGTTGTCGACATCCGCACATCGATAGGTCCGAACACCCAACCGCGCGTCACTGGTTGGCCACCCGTCACGCAGGTGCAACACGCCGTGGTCGAGGCGGATTGACATCGCCGATGGCCCGCTGCCCAGCAAAGCCCTGACGAGGGGTCCCGCTGCGCCGCCTCGACGTAATCGTGCAAAGTCCAGCCTCAGGCGCCCGCAGTACTCAGAGCGCGTTTCACATTGTTGTCAGTCGGGTGTGTTGAAGGTGAGGCGTTGTTGGCGGGTGGCGGGTTCGCCTCTGGCAAGGCGGCGGAGCATGCCGCCGAGGGCGGCCCATCGGATCATGGCTTCTGACGTTGCGCGGTGGGTTTCGTAGTCGCGGGCCAGGCGGCGGTGGGCGGTGATCCAGGCCAGGGTCCGCTCCACGACCCAGCGGCGTGGGTGCACGACGAACCCTCGTTGGTCGGCGGGTTTGCGGACGATCTCGACGGTGGTGCGCAGCAGGTCGCGGGCCCAGTCGACGAGGCGGCCGGCGAAGCCGGTGTCGGCGAAGACATGCCGGATGGGGGTGGCCGCGTAGGTGGCGAGTAGTGCGCCTTTGGCTCCGTCGCGGTCTTGCCAGGACGCGGCCAGGACCCAGACGGTGACCAGCAGGCCGAGGGTGTCGGTGACGATGAACCGTTTCCGGCCGTTGATCTTCTTCCCGGCGTCGTAGCCGCGGGTAGCGCGCGGCACGGTGTCAGCGCCTTTCACGCTCTGCGAGTCGATGATCCCCGCGGTTGGCTCGGGCTCGCGGCCGTGCGCCACCCGGATCTGCTCACGTAGCTCGGTCAGGATCCGCTCGGTCACACCCCGCCTGTTCAGCCGAGTGAAATGCGCGTACACGGTCTGCCACGGCGGGAAGTCGACCGGCAGGTACCGCCACGCGCAACCGGTACGCACCACGTACAAGATGGCGTCGATGACCACCCGCCGGGAATGCTTTTCCGGTCTGCCCATCCACTGCGGGGACGGCAGCATCGGCTCGATGATCTCCCACTCGGCGTCGGTCAGGTCAGAGGGGTACCGCCGCACGCGATCCATGCCTGCCTACCGACCCGGCTACGTCCATCGACCGGACCCACTGTGCGACACACCCGACTGACGCACAAACCAAACGCGCTCTCAGGGCGACACCTGCTGCCTGCTCACTGATTGAGGTAAGCAGGCACAGCGAGTACCCGGCGGTTGTCGTCGGTGGACGGTGCCAGGTCAAGCTTGCCGAGGATACCCGCAATGTGCTTGGTGACCGCGCTGTCGCTGACGTGGAGCTGAGCGGCGATCGCCGAGTTCGAGCGGCCCTCGGTCATCAGCTGGAGCATGTCACGTTCCCGCTCGCTCAGGGCGCTGACGGTTCCTCTGGCGTCGTTGCGGCGCAGCAGTCGGGTGATGACCTCCGGGTCGAGCACGGTTCCACCACCGGCGACTTGCCGGACCGCGTCGAGGAACTGCTCGGCGTCGAAGACCCGGTCCTTGAGGAGGTACCCGATCGTGCCAGCACCGTCGGCAAGCAGTTCGCGGGCATAAAGCTGCTCGACGTACTGCGACAGGAGCAGGATCGGAAGGCCCGGGTGGCGTCGGCGGGCGGCGGATGCCGCGCGTAGCCCTTCGTCGGTGAACGTGGGCGGCAGCCGGACGTCGACGACCGCCACGCCGGGAGGATCGTCGGCAGTGCCCGCCCGGCTTTGGAAGCGGTGCCCGTGGGACGAAATGGCGTGGCCTTCGTGGCCGCCGTCTACCTCGTAATCTTCCGATACCAGGACGGCCTGAAATGAGGCGCCGCCTGGCACGTCAGGTCAGGAGTTCGCGGGCCAGGGCCTCGGTCCACCAGCGTTCGACTTGATCGGGTTGCCAGCCGCGTTCGTCGGTCAGTGTGGTGTAGACGTCGATGTTGCAGATCGCCGCATAGATATCGACAGCCGCCCGTATGTCCAATCCTTCTCGGAGAACGCCGACCGGCCACGACGAGAACACCTGGATCCTCGTTTCGTCCCCCTGTTGACGGCCGTCGCGGTAGGCGGTCGCCAGCGCGGGCTCGGTGCGGCCCGCCTCACGCACGAGCGCGATGACGTCACCCGCGCGCTCGAAGAGGCGCCGGTCGTAGCCGGCCATCGCCGCGAGTTGCCGCACCGGATCGTTCCCAGCCCCTTCCAGCTCAGCGAGCGAGTGCGATGGATCCGCGGCGATGTTTGCTGCGTCGACCAGGGCTTGGATCAGCCCGGTCTTGTTCCCGTAAACCGCGTAGACGGTTGGCACCGAGACCCCGGCCTCCCGAGCCACGTCACGTACCGTGGTCGCCGCCCAGCCCCGGGAGAGGAACAGCCGTCGAGCGGCGCTGGCGATCTCACCCCTGGTCTCTGCCGCTTGCGCCGCCCGGCGCAGTGACTCGTATCTGCGCCTGCCTGCCTCGGCGGTCATGGCTTGCCCCCTTTGGTTTCCGGACCTTATATTGAATATATGTTGCGCATATTCGGCGTCGGAAGCACCTGGACGTTCTCACGAATCGCCGGACTCGCCGGGCTCGGCTTCGCCGTCCTGATCGCCAGCATCAACGCCTTCCTGGTACCAGCCGGCCTGCCCCACACCGGCGCGGAGAGCAACGACGTTGTCCAGTTTTTCACCACGCAACAGAACACGGTCGGCCTCGCGTCAGCACTCGCACCGATCGCCTGGGCACTGGCCACCCTGTTCGGCGCCGGCGCGGTCTCCGCGCTGTGGCGATCCGACCGCGAGCGAGGCACAGCCTGGTCCCTGGTCGGATTTGCCGGGGTGATCCTGCAGAACATCACCTTCACCGGCGTGATGGCCACCCGGCTCGCGCTCGCGTCAACGACCGCGCAGGACAGCAGCACGATCGCCGGGCTCTGGGCACTGCACGACGCACTGTTCATCTTCAACGGCACCTTCCTGGCACTGGCCATGACCGGCCTGTCCATCAGCGGCCGACACGCCGGCCTGATCCACCGCTGGCACAGGGGGATCGGCCTGCTGGCCGCCGCACTCCAGTTCGGCTCGGCCGTGCTGAGCCCTCTGGTCATCGACGACCCCGGTCCGGTTGGTCTCCTCGGCCTCGTCGGCTGGCTGATCTGGGTCGTGTGGATCGTCGCCTACGGCGTGACCCTGATCCGCCTGACATCCGTTGCCCACCCAGGCGATACCGAATCACCGACGCACCGCTCCGGTGAGCCGTTTCGATCAGACCAGCGGCAGGCCGATCTACCCGAAGGTCAGCGTCGCCATCCAGCACAGCAGCGCGTCGAACCGCCGGAAAGCGCGCAGGCATAGACAATTGCTCATCGACATGAGAGTGCACGGCACCAGGCGCCACCAACGCGCGACGGCAGCAGAAGAGTGTGCGTGCTGGTCGAGGTGGGGCATCCGCGTCAGAGGTTGTCGATGTAGAGGAGCACTGCCCCTGGTGGTGACGCCGGTTGCCGCAGCGCTGCCGGCTCGACGTCGACGTGGAGCCACATCCGGTGCGCTGTCCAGTTCAGGATCCCGCCGGTCTCGCGCGAGCCGCTATACACGCCATCCTCGGGCTGGAGCGGCCAACCATGGCTGCGCAGGTGTTCGACAAGCCGGGTCACGGTCGTTGCCCGGTCAGCGCCATCGGCGGCCATCACCAGGAACTCGGCTGTGCAGTTGCCGCTGCTACCACCATCGGCACAGGTGACGGACGACACCAAACGCAGTGACGTCGGCAGTGGGAGGACCTCATCGTCGCGGGCAGGGAACCGCAGCCTGCCGTCGCCGTCGTACCCGACGATGCCGAGCCCGCAGCCGCACAGCAGCACCACAGATGCCAACGTCACCACAGAGGCAACCCACTGAACTTCGCCCGCCGTCAGCCTCCCCCCACCGAGGCGAGGGAACGGGAAGGCGTGCACGCTCCGATCGATGACCAACGCGGCCAGGCACACGACGCCGACCAGCAACCACACCACGAACCAGTCAAGCCATGGCGCGGCTACCAGATCGCCGGGCCACTGCGAGACAGCGAACGCGGCGGCCAGCATTGCGATGAAGACGACGCCGGCACCGACGCCGACGCCACGGCCGCTACGGGTGCCCCACGCCCAAGCGCCGACCACGACCGGGCCGCAGATCGCGGCCAAGACAGCGACCATGGGCGCACCCTGCCCGAGGGGCAGCACCGCAAGCGCACCGCCGCCCCCAGTCAGCCACCAGCGCCAACTGATGCCCGCCACCAACGCCATGATGACACCTAAGATCATCACCAAGCAGGTACGCAACCACTGTCACACGCCACTCGGAACAACTCCTCCTGCGAACCGGCCACAGCCGGCACGAGGGGTGCCTGGCGATCGACCGGGTCAAATCCACTCGTGTAGCGTCTCACTGTGTATCAGGCGATCCTGCTGGACGTGTACGGCACGCTCGTACACGATGATGAAGGCTCGGTCAATGACGTCTGCATGCAGCTAGCAGATTTGATTGCAGTCGATCCGTCTGCTATCGCGGCGGAGTGGTCCCGACGGCTGGAGGCCAGCGCCGAGATGGCGTATGGGGCCGGTTTTCGAACGCTCGCAGACCTAACGCTCGGCAGCCTCACCGAGGCTGTGGCGACCTTCGGGGCATTCGTGGAGCTTGAGCCGATCTGCCGGAAGCAGCTGCACTCCTGGCGTCATCCACCGTTGTACGACGACAGCCGGCCATTCCTCGATGCTGTGAAGGTACCGGTGTGCCTGGTCTCCGACGTCGACCAGGACGACCTGACGGCGGTGCTGCGGTGGCACGGCCTCGCCGTCGCCGCTGCGGTGACCAGCGAAGAAGCCCGCGCATACAAGCCCCGCCCTGAACCTTTCCAGCTCGCGCTGGCCCGCCTCGGCCTGGGCCCCGGCGACGTGATCCACATCGGTAACTCCGCATCGTCTGATGTTGCCGGAGCCGCCGCTCTGGGTATCGACACGGCATTCCTCGACCGTGCTGGAGGCGGCCTGCCGCCGGGGGTCACGGCAACCTACACCGCGGCGACGCTGACGGCGCTGCTGCCCCAGGTGTTGCCATGATGAAAATCCTGGTCAGCGGCTGCCTGGGCGGCGCACCGATCCGGTTCAACGAGACCGGCGTGCCGGTCGCCTCTCCGCTCTGGCAGCGATGGGCTTCTGAAGGGCGCCTCGTGTCGCTGTGTCCAGAACTGGCCGTCGGATTCCCGGTGCCGCGCCCGCCAGCCGAGATCGTTGGCGGCAGCGCGGCCGACGTCCTCGACGGCCGCGCCCGAGTACACGAAGCCTCGGGCCGTGACGTCACCGAACTGTTCCAGGCGGCGGCGCAGCGGGCGGTCGACAAGGCACTGCAGGTCGGCGTCGGGCTGGCCATCCTGGTCGAGGGCAGCCCTACCTGCGGTAGCACCTACGTTCACGACGGAACCTTCACCGGCGTCACCGTCGCTGGGCGTGGCGTCGCGGCCGAGGCGTTGCGCCGCCGGGGCATCCCTGTGTTTCCTCACCACGACCTGGACAGGGCAGCGGCTGCCCTGGCGGAGCAGGAACGGCAGCACGGCAACGGCTGACGCCCGCTCGTCGCAGCGCGTACGGATTTACCTAACGCACTCACATCGGCTACTTGTTTCATCGACCTGCGACCGTGGCCCGGCCAGGCTTCGGTCGAGGCGCCCGGGCTGTCGCTCTCATTTGGTCTGCGCGGCCCGGGCGTCGCCCCAGGGCGGGGAGAGGCTCAAGAGGGGTTTGTACGGCTCGAAGTAGCGTTGCCCTCCCGGCTCGATAGCCCAAGTGGATCGAGCATCGGAGGACGCCTTGAGTGTCACGTCAGATCGTGTGGTCATCGGGATGGACCCGCACAAGCGCTCTGCCACGATCGAGGTCATGGCCAGCGACGAGACCATCGTCGGCGGCGGCCGGTTCGACACCGGCCGGGACGACTACACGGCGATGCGAAGGTACGCCAGGCGGTGGCCGCACCGGGTCTGGGCGATCGAGGGCTGCCAAGCATCGGCCGGCACATCGGCAACCGGCTCCTGGCCAAAGGCGAACAGGTCGTCGACGTCCGCCGAAGCTATCCGCCAGGGCGCGGGTGTTCGCCACCGGGCAGGGCCGCAAGACCGACGCCACCGACGCCCACCCCATCGCGCTGGTCTGCACCCGCATGGCCGGCCTGCGCCCCGTCGTCAACGATGAACAGCTCGCCCTGCTGCGGATCCTGGTCGACCGGCGTCGCTCACTCGCAGAGGACCACACCCGGATGGTGTCCCAGCTGCATCAACTGCTGCTGGAACTGATTCCAGGTGCGGCGAAGAAGAGCCTGTCCGCCGCCCAGGCCAGAGCACTGCTGGCCACCGTCCGGCCCCGGGACACGGTCGGCAAGACTCGACGGCGGGTCGCCGCGGAGCTGGTCAGCGACCTCGAACGGGGTCTACCGGCGCTCCAAGGAGGCCGACAAGGAGCTCAAGGAACTGGTGGCGTCCACCGGGGCCACCCTGATGGACGTGCACGGCATCGGACCGTCCGGCGCCGCCCCTCGCTCTGGGCAGCACGAGCCCGGGCCGTCCGGCCCAGCACCCGGCGCTCGGAGAAGCGAGGGTCTTGAACCCAAGAGAACCTCATGTCAAACCTCGTTCAAGGCTTGTCATTGCTTGTCAAAACCCCTTGTTACCGTCCGTAACCAAACCGAACTTGTCGTTAACTGGCGAAAATTTGACGTTGAGCTGCACAGGCACGCCCAAACACTGGTCGCTTCTTGTCACTGATTGTCAACGGCAGACGGAGGTTTCGGGGGGTAAATGAGGACCGGCCGACGTGGCAGCGCTGGTTCCCACCGCGCCCCGCTCCACCACCATCGGGGACGCGCCGTCACCAGGAAACAGCATGCGCCTGTCCGTCGCGACTCGCCCACCCGGGCAAGGGGGTCGTGTCGGTGGATCGCCGCGGACTGATGCCCCACGTGGGATACGCCTTATCGGCGCCATCCCGCCCAGCTGAAGATCAGCCCACCTTGACGGGTGCCGGGCCAGGCGTTCGGGACCGATGTTTACGCGCGAGCCCTCTCAGCTGGACGCGCCTCCACGACCCGACGTGGTGCGCGCTCATGCGATGTGCGTGTGTTCGCGGCGAGGGCCGTCTGCTCCTGCGTTGTGGTTCGTGCGGGCACCGAAACCTGGTCGTGCCGTCCCACGGAGACCGCCATTATTAGCTTCGTGACCAGCTTCCCTGCGCAGGCGCGCCGCGTCCGTGACAGCACGCTCTCGCCGCAGCGCAGGCTCTACGCATTGCGAGAGTGCGCTCTGCACTGTGCCCCGTACGGATTTCGCGCCACCTGGCACCACCTGATCGTCGCCGCCCGTATCCCACGCAGGCTCAGCGACGATCTCGACGCGCTCGTCCGCGCCGCTGACGAGCTGCAGCGGACACGCGACGTGGTTCTGCAGCGTGCGCAGGAGTACGCCGCCCTGCGGCGTCGAGAGAAGGCGACTGGCAAGCGGCTCCCAGGGACGCGGCCGCCCTGGAACTCGTGGGGCTGGTCCCAGATCGCCTACTGTCCCGATCCTGAGCACCACCCGACGGGGCCTCTCGCCACGGTCGTCCAAGCGGTCCTCGATCGCCACGATGCCGGAGTCAGCGTCGACAGGCACTGCCTGGCATGCGGCATCGAAAGGCACCGCCCGGGTCGCGCATGCCCGACCTGTGGCGTCCATCCGGGCGGCCCCGCCGCATGCTGGCGTGTCCCGCTAGGCGAGGAACGCTGGCGTCGGGTCTGGCGCCGTGAGCTGGATGACCGGCCGACGCCGTTCGTCCGATGAGTTCGAGGTGCACAGATCTGCCGCCGTCAAGGCGCGTCAACCGTCAACAGTCGAGCAGGGCGCCCAATCGAGCCGCGGATTCGTCGGTCAGACGATAGACGCCCTGGAGGCTGACGGAGCGTTCGAGACGACCGTCGACGACGTACTTCAAGCTGCGCTGTTCTCCACGTCGGTTGCGCCAGGTCAGCGCGCGGAGCAGGTCGCCAGGAACGGCGACGTCGAAGCGGATCGGCGTCGCCTCGACATGCACAGGGCTCGCCCCGCATCCGCCGGCGCCGAGCATCGCCCAGTCGTCGTGACCGGGATAGGCCGGGTCGCGCCACGTTGCTGGAGCAGCGCCGCAACAGGCGCGCCGCTGCTTGTCGACGACACGGAGACGGCTCACCACGTAGACCACGCATCGATTGACATGCAGTGCGAAGACATCGTCGCCGACACCGACGCTGGTCCAACTGGGCAGAGACTGATGCACCCCGCTGAACGCCACCGGTGGCCGCTGGCCGAGGCAGTGCCTGCGTAGCTCCCGGCAGACGTCATGGGTCCACAAAGCGGTGAAGGCAGCCGACATGGTCGTGATCATAAGAGCGACGACCGACAGCCTCGACCCATCACGCCGAGGGCGTTGATGGACCGAGCCGGCAACCGGATTCGCCGCCTGAGTACGCGCGACCCCGACCACCTAGAGGTGATCGCAGTACGGAGAGCAATGTGGTGGCCGCCGCTGAAGTGCGAAGTGATCTGTCGGGGCCTACCTATCCGGGCGGCCAGTGCCAGATTGCCGCCGCAGCGTGTCCACACACCCATGCCAGACCTCGACGCGGGGCAGCCCGGTGAGCAGAGGCGGCCTGTAGTCCTCTGCGTATCGTTGGGGAGGACCCGCGCGAGGTGGTTAAGGCTGGGGCCAGACGCGGACCCGGAATCGTTCGACGCCGGTCGGGGGCTCATTCGCGTACCAGGCATCCCGCCCGTACAAGGTGCGCAGCCGGTGCCGGCCGATGACACGTACGTCCACGGTGTACGGTCCGGGTTCGCCGATCGGCAGGGGTGGGGTGAGCAGCCGCTCGTCCAGGGCGCTGATGCACAGCGTGCCGCTGGTGGAGCGCAGTTCAGCGCGGCCGTGGGCCTCCCACTCATCCGTCTCCGCTGGTGCGGGGCCGTCCCAGGCTTCGACTGTGACGTGGGCACGGTAGCCGCTGCTGATCTCGCTGAACAGGTGGATCTGTTCGGTGCCGGCCCAGCAGACGGGTTGGGCGGTGGTCTCGGGGTGGTCGAACACGTCGAATTCCGCACCGATGATGGTGATCAGACAGCGCTCGAGCATGGGGGTGGCGTTGATGCTGCCCAGTCGGGTCGCCACGCAGACCTCCGTATCTTGTGTCCATGATGTTCGGTGTGGGCCGGCGCGGCTAAGACGGGCCGGCCCACACCGAACGCCAGCGGACGGTCGGGCTGTTAGTGGTGGATCTGCACCGCTCCGGCGGTGACCGGCGTGCGCAGGAACCGGTCCACGTCGTAGTCGGCGCCGCGCCGGTTGTCGTAGGTGATCGTGTCACCGGGGATTGCTCCGCTGCTGGCAGGCCAGAGCACGGCCCGCATGCGATCAGGGCCGGGCTGACAGTTCGGGCCGGCGGCGGGACAGCCTCGGTAGCCGTACACGACGAACCCGACGCTTGCGCCGGTGGTGGTCGTACTGGTGCCCTTCGCGGCGACCTTCCCGTCGGGGGCGAGGACGCCCGATCCAGTCATCGATCTTCACGTAGAGTGCGGTCAGAAGGGTGTTGAGGTCTGTCGTCACAACCGGATCTTCAACGCCCCTCGCCTACGCCCACCTCGGGGTCGTTGGGACTTACTAGTCCAGAGCGCGTGCGACCCGTCGCCATGGCCTCGATACGATGGCGCTTCTATGGCCAGTGATGACGTACGCGAAGCCCAGACCGTTGAAAGCGCCATGCATGGCGCCATCGCGCTTCTCGGCGCGACGGTCGCGGACCAAGAGGGCGACCAGTTGAGGCAGTGGACAGACGTCTACGGCAACAACCTGCTTGACTTCGGCACCTCGGTTCTTGCCGAGCGGATATTCACTGAACAGCCCTACTACCGGCGTGCGCGGCAGTTGGTCGGTGAGAGCGGGCAGGAGGTACTGGTGGAGCTGGTCGTGAACACGGTCGAAGAGACTGCCTCGGCAATCGGTGCAGCGGCAGGCACTCTTGTGACAACCTTGACGAACGCAAACAACAGGGTGTCATTCCGTCTGCTTGAGTTGCTTGCTGAGGCGACCGGGAAGCCGAAACGTGAGCTTGTTGCAGAACTCGAAGCATGGGCATCCGAACGCTACGTATAACGGCGGGCGTAGACGGATGACTACCAGCAATTCCACTGGTCAGGGCTTTTTGTCTGTCGGGACGGCCGGATTCGAACCGACGACCCCTTGACCCCCAGTTTTTACAACGATTGTGTCACGGCATGCCGGAATCTATTTATACGTCCTCCAATCCGGACAGAGCGATATCTCCCCATGACGACCCCTGCCATCCGGTGATGGGCACGTCGCCACCCGCACACTCTCGTCGTTACCGGTCCCGTTACCGCGAGAAGTCAAGGACCATTGGTGCCGCCAGGTTCGGGTAGTTTCGTCGCAAAGACGCAGCCAGGCAGACCGTCACCACCCCGGCGGTGCTGCAGGGCTCCATGCCAGGCCCGTGCGCGGCACATCTGGGAACGCCGACCGAAGCGCATCGTCGCACCGCATCTGGCAAAGATTGTGGTACTCGGTGAAGGCTCTGATTTCGTAGACTTCGCCGGTGCAAATGATCTCCATGCAGCCGGCCCCCTTGTCGACGGACGCCATCGTCCTTCGGGAAGCCATCGCGCGGGCACAAACTGGTCTTGTCGACCGGGAGGTGGTCGCCGAGGTTGTCGTGCTCTGTGCCGTCGCCGGCGAGCATGTGCTCGTCATCGGCGCACCGGGCACCGCCAAGTCTGAGGCCGTACGGCGAACGGCTGACCAACTCGGCGGCCGGTACTTCGAGTACCTGCTGGGACGGTTCACCGAGCCGAACGAGATTTTCGGCCCTGTCGACCTCCGCCGGTTACGTGAGGGGTCGGTGGAGTTCGAGACCTCGGGCATGCTGCCCGAGGCGGAGATAGCGTTCCTCGACGAGGTCTTTCTCGGTTCGACGGCGGTCCTCAATACACTGCTGGGGATTCTGAACGAACGAGTGTTTCGGCGCGGATCAAGTGTCCTGTCGTGCCCGCTGCGTGTCTGCGTCGGCGCCGCAAACAGCCTGCCCGATGATCCCGCTCTCGCCGCGTTCGCGGACCGGTTTCTGGCTCGTGTCTTCGTCACTCCGGTCCCGGACGCGCGACTCGACGAGCTGCTGGAGGTGGGGTGGAACGTGGGTTCTCAGCCGTCCGATCTGACGGGATCGATGCTGCCGGCGTTGGATCGGCTTTCTCAGGCGGCTCGTGAATGTGACCTTAAGGGTGTGCACAGCCTGCTGGCGTCCGCGATCCGTCAGATGCGCCAAGCGGGCGTACCGCTCAGTGACCGCCGGGTGGTGCGTTCGCAGCGCCTGGTGGCCGCTGCGGCGACCCTGGACGGACGCGGTGCGGCGACTGCCGACGACCTCTGGGTGCTTCCGTTGATCGCGCCGACACTCGACGCTCAAGCCTCGGCCCTGGAGGCGCTGTCAGACCTGGTAGCGCAGGGACGAAACGCCAGTCTGGTGTACGCGGCGGAGGAGTTCGCCCGGGGCCAGCAGGCCCGCGCAGCCCGGCTGGTCGAGGCTGGCCGGCGCCTGCTCGACGAGCTGGGCACCGGGCCGCTGACGCACGACGGCCGGCTGCGCTACGAAGCGACGCTACGGGAGATCGACGCGGGGTTCATCCTGGCCGATGCCCCGCAGGCGCTGCAGGACATGCGCGGCCTCCTGGTCGCCGCGATCCGGCGGTGAGCGCGCCTCCCCTGTCCCTGCAGTGGCGTCGGCGCGACACCCCGCTGCCCGCCGCGGCTGTGGCAGCGTCGGGTGCGGTGGTGGCGGAGTTGCGCGCGGACGCGCTGATGCGGGTAACTGCAGGTGCCCACCTACGTGCCTGCGCCGGCCGGGAACAGAGCTGGTTGATCGTGCTTGGCGATCGGGCAGAACTTCCGTGGGCTGACGGCGCCATCTACCTCGGCTGGGACGATGGTGTGCTGGTACCGACGCTCGCCCAGCCGTGGCCGTGCGCGGATCTGTTGCGCGAGCCTCTGCGCCACCTCACCAACCAGCAGACCGGACTGATCGCATTGTTGCCCGGACTGGTCCTGGCTGGCCCACTGCCGCGGGAACCACTCGACCCCGCACGGCTGGCACCCTCATGACCGACCGCATGGCCCTCCCGGCAGCGCTGGTCCCCTGGGCGTCGGCGCTGTCCGCATTGACCAGCGATGTGGCACTTGCCATGGGCCCGTTGGTACGACAGATCAATGACCTGTTTCCCGTGACGGAGGGCGGCTCGACGGAAGACGGCCAGCCTGACGGGTACGACGGCCTGGCAGCCCGGGGCGCCATCGAGCGGCTACTCCCGTCGCAGTTGCTGCTGATGCAGGAGCTACCGGACGAGTTCATTCGCCGCGCCGCCGGCGGAGAGCTTCTGTACCTGGCACCGGCCAATCGATCGGCCGCGCCGCGTGGACGGGTAGCCGTCCTCGTCGACACCGGCCCAGAGCAGCTTGGTGCCGCCCGGCTGGTCCAGCTCGCCGCGCTCATCGTTCTGCATCGCCGGGCCGCCGGCCAGGGGCGGTCAATGGTGGTCGGAGTGCTGGGTGAACGGCCGGGCAGCTGGCGGGGCGGTGAACTGAGTAAACAGCTCGCCGGTTGGCTGGTCGCCCGCAAAGCTGCCGAACCGACCCCGTCGACCGTAAGGGAGTGGAGGAAGCAGCTGGATACGGCCGACCAGGCCTGGCTGCTGACCGGGCCGCGACTGGCCAGTCACCTGCCCGACAGGAGCCGGGTGCTGGTGAGTAACGAGCAGGAATGGGGTGTCGACGGAGCGGCCGTTGTACGAGTCGTCGTCGGCGAGCGGCATCTCGACCTCCCGTTGCCTCGCGGTGAGGTCGCCCTGCGGGTCCTGCGCGGCACCGGCTTCCGTGACGCCTCCGTCGGTGTCAGCGCCGGCACCGGTCCCCTGCGGAGGCCGATGTTCCCGAGCGCCGCGCCGTACCTGATCGCCCGTGGCGACGGCCCTGCTGAAATCCTCTCGGTCCGGGTGCCGACCGGGCGACCGCGACGACACCAACTGCCCGGTCCGGCGCTGGCAGCCTCCTGGTTGGGTCGCCGGCTCGTGGTCCTGACCTGGGTCGACGAGACGCTACGGGCGGTCGTGATTGGTAAGACGCTGGGCCGGCTGCAGGAGCTCTCGGTACCACTGGCCGCGATTGGCATGACGGTCAGCGAGGTCGAGGCAGCCACGGAAGGGGCACTGTCGCCACTCTATTTCCAGGGGGGTGTCCTGCTCTGCCAGCTCGGTGGCAACTGGTGGAGTCTGTCCACCGAGGGCAGCCATCAGCTGTCGTCGTATGTGACGGTTGCCCCCGGCAGGCAGATGGATGACCCGCGCTTGGCCTGGCGGGCCGGCACCCATATCGGGGTCACGGGCGTGGCCGGTGGGGCGCGGATCCCCGCTGATGCTCAGGTCGTCCTCGGAGCCGGGAAGAGGACGGCCTGGTCGCTGGGCGGCACCACCTGGCGCATCCACGCTGCGGCCGGTCTCGTCGGCGACGTGACACTCACGAAGGAGGCAACGGTGATCGGCATGGTCGACATCGGCGGTCCGCAGTTGGTGACCCTGTCGAGCGGCGGACTGATCGTCCGCCTGGTCTCGCCGGCTCGAACCCAGACCCTTACTCGCTGGTCGGGTGGTATCGCCGAGCCGGCCCTGCATCCGACCGAGCCATGGCTGGCGGTGCCACGCCCGGAAGGGCTGATCGACATCGTCGACCTCGCCACGAACCAAATCCTGCGTACGGTCCGGAGCACCGGATGAGCTCGTTCCGCGGCCGGCTCCCGGCCCGCGCACTCCTGATCGACGTCTGCCTGATCGGGGAGGCCGAGGCGCGCCGTCGGGTCGTCGAGGCCTGGCAGCCCGCAGCCGCACTGTTCGAGCTACCCGGCGGGGCGTGGCTGCTGGAGTTCGACCAGGCGGTCGAGGTGCGCGCGGAACTGGCTCCCGGCCTCGTTCTCGTCGACAGCGGCGGCGTCTTACACCTCAGCGGCACACCCGTCGGGGACGCCGCGCCCGGCGACGTGCTGATCCCGCGCGCCGGTGCGACGACGTGGGTCAGCCGGGCGGCTCTGACCCGCGTCGACCGGGATTCCTGGACCGACCTGACCGCTTTGCGGATCGAGCCGCTCGCGGCATTGGACGGCCCGGTTGTCGCGGCGGTGGCGCCATCGCCCTGGCAGCCGCTTCCACCCGCGCCTGGCCTGCGCGCGGTGGCCGGTGTCGCGCCGCCGCCGCGGCGGATCCGCCGGCTGCTGGCCGCGTCCACCCGTCCGAACCGTCGGATGCGGCTCTCTCCCAGTGCTTCCGGGAAGCTCGCTGCGGTCGGCGCGGCCGTTTTCGTGTTTGGCCTTGCCACGCTCGTCGCGGCGCCGCTCCGGATGCTGGTTATTGGCGTCGGTGCGGGTCTGCTGTACGGCCTCAGCAAGGTGATCGCTTCAGGCACCGCCGCTGCGGCGGACAACGGCCCAACGCAGACTGGTCGCGGCACGTCGTCGGGTGGCTGGTGGAACACGCTGCTCGCTCGGCTCGTGCTGACCAGCCGGGCCGCCTGGCTGGCTATCAGCGCGCAGCAGCGTTACCTACGGCGGCTCGACGCCGCATTCGAGCGTCGCGACTGGGACAGGGCGCTGCGTGAGGCGATCGCTGTCGGTGGTTCCAATGGGCGCCCGACACTTCGGCTTCCCCGACCACGCACCGGGGATCTCGTGCCGCACGCCCAGCTCGAGGGCGGGTCGACGGTCCCGCTCGGCTTCGGGGCCGAGCAACACCTGCGGACGCTCTACCGGCAGGCGGCCACCGAGCTCCACCGCGCCGGACGCGTCGAGGAATCCGCGTTCGTCCTCGCAGACCTGCTTGGTCTACCGGGCGAGGCCGTCGCGCTGTTGGAGCGACACCGCAAGTACCGCCTTGCCGCCACCCTCGCCGAGGGACGTGAGCTCGATCCGGACCTGGCGGTAAGACTGTGGTGGCGGGCCGGCGAGCGTGACCGTGCGCTGCACGTTGCGCGGTCACGGGGCGCATTTGCCGGAGCTGTCGAGCGACTGGCCCGGGTCGACGCAGTGGCTGCCCGACAGTTGCGGGCCGAGTGGGTGCGCGCACGACAGGCCGCCGACGATCATGTCGGTGCCATTGACGCGGCATGGCCGGACACCGAGCTGCGCCCGCTCGTGGTGACGAACCTCCAGGCCGGCATGGCGCTCAGCGGCCACACTGCGGGGTACCTGTTCGCACACCTCGTAACCTGGCGCCCGCACACCGACACGGTGACCACCGCAATCACGCTGCTCGACGGTCGTGACCAGGAATTGGCGCCGGCCCAACGCGGCTTCCTGGTGGCACTGTCCGAGCTGCACTGCGCCGACAAGGCACAGGACCGCCGGCTTTGCACCGCCGCGCTGCGTCTCATTGTTCGCAATGCGGCAGGTGATCCCAACGGAGATGCCGACGAGCGCAGGCGGATCGCCGGCAGGCTCCGGCGCCGGGCTGACCGGCTGGCCGCCGCCGACCTGCCACCGCTGCCGGCCGGACGAGCACCTGCCCAGGACACCCCGATCGACATCACGTCGACCGACGAGGCCGGGCAACTGCCGATCCACGACGCAGTCCTGCTCTCGGGCCGCACCATCCTGACCGCACACGGCGAATTCGGTGTACGCCTGATCGGCCTGGATGGCCGGATCCGTGCCAGCTGGGACACCCCCGCACACCAGCTTGTCGTCGCCGATCACGGTGCCAACGTCCTGCTCGTCGCGCGACGCGGTCCCGCCTGCGAAATCCGCAGCCTGAATCTGAGCACGCGCCGGCTCCGGCCGCCCGTCGTCATCACCGCGCACTACGTGCTGCCCAGCTACGACGGTGCGTTGCTCACCGTGGTCGACGACGACGGCATCGCATTCATCGACCTGACCGCCGACACCCCCCACATCGCCTGGCGTGAACTGGACCCCACCATCGCGGTTCTCGACATCGCCCGGAGCCCGACCAGCCTCGCCGCGCTGGTCCGGGTCAACCACCAACTGGGCTCCGGCGCAGCCCGCACCGAGGTGTGGCGCTGGGACTTACCCTCACTCATGCTGCGGGCCAGGAGAACAGTTGATCTCAACGGCCTCACCAGCATCGCGGTGCTCGCTTCCTCGAGGCTGATGACTACCAGCCACGACGAGCACTCCGACACCTATAACGTCATTGGGCACGGTGCAGAGGCCCGGAATCTGGAGACGAAGCCGACACTGTTGGCCAGCTGCGGGATGTCCGCCCTACGCATCGATCGTCCAGACGACACCACTGTGGAAATCGCTGACGGCAAACTGCGCGTGGTGTTTCCGCCCACTGACGGCGCAATTGGCTTTCGACGCCACGCTGACGCCCTCACAGTGTGGGAGCAGAACGGCAGGTTGGTCGTCATCGACCTCACGCTCCGCCAGGCCGTCGCTCGCCTGCGGACGCGTCTCTAGACCGGAAGACCTCACGGGGCCAGCCTCGTCCTGATCGCCGCGACCACCTGGCTTCCACGATCGGAGCGAGCCCTCTAAATGCCGAACCGCTCGGTGAAGTTGTGGATAAACGTCTCGGTTGGACCTCCCGCGAACACCTGCCGCGCCGAGGGCTCCTGGGGACCGCCCGACGTAGCGACAGGTGGCAACATCTGCAGCGCTTGACGCGCAATCAAGAGCGAACCTGCCGCTCCATCCGGAACGCAGATGAAGCGGCAGGTCAGAGCGTTGTGCAGCGGACACGTCAACGGCCAACCATCCACGCGGTTACCGCCAACAAAGATCATCCGTTACCGGATGTTACCGCCGTCACCTGAGAAGATCTTCATCTCCCCAGGTCAATCGGTCGGAACCGCCGGATTCGAACCGACGACCCCTTGACCCCAGGACGTCGCGGTAGGCGTTCGTGCACGTCAGCAACGGTGGGCCCGACGGCAGGTCGTCGGCGGCTGCGCTGTCCGTGCCCGCCCGGGTTGGACGTGTGGTCCCCCACTGGTCCCCGGTCGCACTGGTGGTTTCTTTCTCGCGCCAGCGAATCCAGCCATTGGCTGTGTTCGTCCGCAGCACCTGAGGGTGCCGGCTTCCCGTCGCGCAGGCGTCGCCCTGCCGGGCCGGGCCTGCCCGGTCCAGGTGGAGCGCCCCGCCGGCCGTACGACCTGGACCGGGCAGGCCCGGTCTGGCTGCCTGTGGTGTGCGGCGGGTGGCACCGGATCGGCCGGGCATCCCAGAGCCGCCCGGGTCCAAGGGCGGGTAGCCCTTGCCGCCGGAGGCAGGCTCCGGGTCGTAGGGCCGGAGGCCCTACCCGCCGGAGGCGAAGGGTTGTCCAGGCACTCCCGGGCGGCGACCTGTCGCTCAATACACGATCATGATCTCGTGGGTAAAGACTTCAAGATCGGCGATGAGACTTTGTGGAACCCTTCCAACGGCGTCGCCGACATTTTCGTCCGTACCGCCGATGCTCTAGCCCAGGCGGAAGGCGTGTCGACCGGTATTGAGCCGATGCTGATCCGCGACGAATACTGGATCAACGCGGATGAATTCACTGCGTTCGTCGACGTGCTCGTCCGCCGCTACATAGGATCCCGGCATCCGATTCTCCGGTCATTGATCGAGGGGTTCACGGCCACCGCGCTCGTCATCGTTGAACGTGCCGGCCGGGACATCGGTGCGTTGAGCTGCCCGTCGCCGCCTGATTGGCGGGACGTCTCGGTTGGTACTACCGGCCTGGCCGCGCCCGGTGATGCTGAGCGGCTCCGGAAGCTCCGGGAGGAGAGCGCCCGGGCCATGCCGTACTGATCACCGGTTGCCGAAAACGGCATCGTTGCCCGCAACACCAAACCCCGCTCCCCGACCACCACCGGCAAGGTCGAACGGTTCCACCAGAGCCTGCAGGGCGAGTGCCTGGACGGGCGGGTGTTCGCCACCATCGAGCAGGCGCAAGCCGCAGTGGACGTGTTCGTCGCCGAATACAACTACGACCGGCCGCACCAGGGCATCGACGACGAGTTTCCCGCCGACCGATTCCACCGACCCACCCCTGCACGCAACCGTTCCGGAACAGAGGCCCTGCCGCTGCGCCTGTCGTCCGGGCTGCTGCCCACCGCACCACCGGCCCCGAGGACGCCACCCGTCGTCGAGGTCGACGCCGGATCGGTGACCGTGTCCACCGGTCGTTCCCAGCCGGTGCAACTCGTTCGGGTCGTGCCACCGTCGGGCAACCTGACCGTCGCCCAACAACAGGTGTGGCTCGGCCCCGCCCTCGCCGGCACCCCGGTCACCATCTGGGTCGGCACCGACCGGCTGCACGTCCTGACCGCCGACGGCGCCCGCATCAAGTCCAGCCCCTCCCGGCTGTCCCAACGCGACCTCGCCCGGCTCCTGGCCGACGGCGGCACTCCCGCCGGACCGCCCCCACTACCTCAGGTCGAACAGCAGACCACCGCCGTCGAGGTCGACCGGGTCGTGTCGGTCAACGGCAGCATCCACGTCGCCGGGCAACGCATCCAGGTCGGCGTCGTGCACGCCCGCAAGCTTGTCGCCGTTGCCTTGGACGAGCACACCGTCACCGTCTACGACGCCGACACTCCGATCAAAGCCGTCCCCCGACGCAGCACCACCGACCTGAACCGCACCAAGGCGCACCACCGCATCAGCACCACTGGCTGAACCTTGAGCCTGAGGCTAGGCGGTGAACCACCCAACAGCCGGGGCACCGCGATAATCCGGCCGGCTCGCCCACACCTGGCCCCACGCTCTCTCCTGTGTCGAGTCCAAGCGTCCGTGGCGGGAGGCCTCAGCGTATGCGCCCAGCTGACGGTGCAGCGCTGACGCCGCCTCGACGCCCACGGCCCTGATCTCATGCAGGACATAGCGCCGGGGGCGATGGTCCAGTGGATAGACCCCCGCAAACCAGAACTCCCGCCCATCCCACCGGGCCAGCCCGTCGATCGCTCCATCGTAGAAGTCGTCGCACCACAGAATCTCGACGCCGGACAGCTCGACCAGACTGGCCAACACCGACTCCTCGTGCATCAGAAAATATTCGTCGGGTTCCTCAGGCACACGAAACACGCTAGCCCTTCCGCCTCACGCGGGTGACCAGCCCTACCATCGGCCATAGGCAGTAGACCTAATCGATCACGACCTGGCGTCAAGGATCCTCCGACGCCGCTCCGTCAAACATCATCCGAGACCAGGCATCGCCGGCAGCCGGCGTGTCCTCCGTCGACTGATGTGCGACGGTCCTCCGCCAACTGATCTGCGACACCTCCGCGCTAATCCCGGCAGATTAATGCGCCGGATCGCGGGGGGCGTAGATCTGATTAGGCTCCGGTGGAGGTGTCCGAGCCATATGCAGCGTCATACATTGTCTTCGCGTCCCCACCGCCGCCTTCACCCCGGATCGTGCCCTTGTTGGAACGCCGGCGTTGGTTTTGCATCTCGGCCATAGCTCGCTGTGCGTTCCGCATGACGGGGTCACGGGTCAACGATGCGCGGGCCACCCGGCGTCGCACAACGACAACGGCCGACGTAACGACGAGCAACAGCGCTACGCCGCCCACTGCGGTCCAGAGCCAGAACGTCGGCATGGTCTCACTCCAATCGGCCGCTGCCCCGGTTGCCTCAGCATGACCCATCAGCGCAAGCGATCTGGTGCCGTAGGCGAATGTCCGAATCTTCCACAACGGCTGCATCCGCACGGCGATCGGACGCATGCGCATCGACATGACGAAGCGTTTCGTCGGCCCAACCTCCGCCCCTAGATTGCTGGAGCCTGTCGCAGATCACCCGGCGGAGGACCGTCGCGCATCAGTTGTCGGGTCACACGCCGGCAGCCGGCGGTGCTGATCGCGGAATCGCTGCTCAGGCTGCGTATACGGCGGTGGCGTCGTCGCTGCGCTTGTTGCGCGCCCACTTCATGCAAGACGGGTCGGCGGCCTCAATGGCCCGGACTCGGCTGATCAGCTCGGTCGGTCCGTCCTGGGCCAGGACGTCAAGCACGTCAGGCCAGTCAAGTAGACCGAACATGGCCACCAGGCGAGCGGCTCCGTCGGTCAGCACGGCGACCCGTCGGACGCTGTCGAGTGGGAGTTCTCCCGTGATCGCGTGTCGAGCCGCGAACGGATCGGCCGCTGCCACCCAGTACCCGCCCGGCTGGTTACGAGCGGCCAACTCGGCGTGCTTCATCCGCAGCAGTGCCGCCTGCTTCTCGGCCGATCCGAACGGGTGCCGATCGGCCTCGTCACGTTCTGCGCGGGCGGTCTTGTCCACCCGGTCATCGGTGATGACCTGGATGCCGTCGACCGTGTCGATCAGCACCGTGACGTCACCAAGAACGACGTACTCCAACGCCGTGTCTTTGAGCCGGAGTACCGCTGTGGCGGCCGATGGTGTCCCTGGGTGGCTGAGGTCGCAGGTGTCGCGGTGCTGGTCGGCGGTGAACCGGATGCCGTACATCAGCGCGTTGACCAACTCCGAGTCGCGGTCGGCGGCCAGGCCGGCGAGAGCAGAGCCGAGCTTTGCGGCGTACCAGGCGATGCCGTGGGCGCAGCCGGTGCCGGTGCGAGCCGTGGCACCGTCGAGAACCACGATCAGGTTCTCGCTGGCCATGGCCCAGTCCTCGTTGGGCGACTTCGGGTTGCCAGCCTCCGAGGCAGTCGAGACGTGCATCAGGCCACCCTTCGCTGCGGTAGATCGGCGTCAACGCGTCGACCTTCTTCACGGCCCGCTTCTTCGGATCGTAGGTGCAGGCCAGCAGCAAGGAGAACCAAGGCCGCACCCGCCTCGTCCCGATGCCGCGATCACCGCCTACGTCGACCTGCTCGAACACGAAGCCCAGAAAGGAGGCACCCGATGACCAAACGCCGCGCCCGAGGAGAAGGCGGCCTGCACTGGGACGAGTCCCGGCAACGCTGGATCGCCACCATCACCGTCGGCTACACCCCAGCCGGCAAACGCATCGTGCGCAAAGGCAGCGGCAAAACCAAGACCGAAGCCCGCACCAAACTGCGCGAGAAGATCCGCGACTACGAAGACGGCCTCGCCCTGGTCCAAGACGGACACACCGTGGCCGACGCCCTCACCGACTGGCTCACCTACGGCCTGAGCAACCAGTCCGAGAGCACGAAGGCCAACTACACCACCCTTGTGCGCTCCCACATCATCAGCGACCTCGGCGCGAGGAAGCTGCGGGATCTCAGCGCGACCGATGTCGACCGCTGGCTCATGGGCAAAGCCCAACGACTGAGCACCCGCACCCTGCGGCTCCTCCACTCGCTGCTCAACCGCGCCGTCAATCGAGCCATGGCGCGCGACAGGGTCAAACGCAACGTTGTGGCACTCTGCGAAGTGCCCACCGGTCGCGGCGGCCGTCCCTCGAAGTCGCTGACGCTCGACCACGCCAAGGCGCTTCTCATCGCTGCCGAGAGCAGCTCGTTGCACGCCTACATCGTCGTCTCACTACTGACCGGCGCTCGCACCGAGGAACTGCGAGCCCTCACCTGGGCACACGTCGACCTCGCCGGCAAGCCGGACAATGATCCCCCGGTGCCGCCATCCATTCAGGTCTGGCGCTCGGTCCGCGCCGACGGAGACACCAAGACCAAGAAGTCGCGTCGCACCCTGGCTCTGCCGGCCCGGTGCGTCACCGCGCTCACCACCCACCACGAGCGCCAAGGCCAGCCTGCCGCTGACCGCCTCGTCTTCGCCTCTACCGCTGGCACGGCCCTCGATCGGCACAACGTGCTTCGGGCCTTCCGCCCCGTCGTCGCCAAAGCGGGCCTCGACCCGCGCGACTGGACTCCTCGCGAACTGCGGCACAGCTTCGTGTCCCTACTGTCGGACAGCGGCATGAGCCTCGAACAGATCGCGGACCTCTGCGGCCACTCCGGTACGACGGTCACCGAAGCCGTCTACCGGCACCAACTACGGCCGGTGCTCCTGGGCGGCGCAGTCGCCACGGACCGGATCTTCGCCGCTGAGGCGTAGTCACTCAGTTAGTCACCCAGGTACGACAATGGGGCCGTCTCGATCTTCCGAGATGGCCCCTCACGTGCGTCGGGACGGCCGGATTCGAACCGACGACCCCTTGACCCCCAGTTTTACAACGATTCTGTCACGCAATGTCGGAACAAGTCGAAATATCCTTAGAAGCAGACATAAACGGCGGCCCGAAATGCTGTTCCGTCCCGCGGCCTACCGCCTCATCCGCAGGTGGCGATCCTCTCCGTTACCGGGCTCGTTACCGCGGATCGTCAAGCGCTTCCCATGCCAGGCAGTCCGGCCGGGCACCTGCGTCGCGCGATCGCCGGCAACTCCCGGCCGTCGATCACAGACTGGACGGCCCGACACAGTGACGCGATCCCCTCCCCGTAGCAACGTCGACTAACGTGGGTCTTGGCGTTGTCGTCAGGAAACAGCCTGAGGAGGCTGGTCAACCATGGGTGGTGCCAACACCGGCGGAGCACCGGCCGGTTCCCGCTACGCCGACCAGCGGCCCTACGTCGTCGCCGGCCGGCTCGACGATCTACGGGGACCAACGACCGGGGTGGTGAGCCTGGATCGCCGGCTCGACTGGTCCGGGCGGGCGCGCTACGACCTGAACAGCCCGCGTCGCCTGGCAAGTATGTACGAGACCGTGCTACGCGAGGCCACCGCACCCGACGACCTCACCCGATGGTTGGACGGCGCGACCCTGCTGCGTCTGTGGCCGGGCCTCGTGGTACCCCCGCAGGTTCGCCAACTGTGGGAGGCACGATTCCCCGAGCTGGCCAACGCTCGCCGACACGCCGCGTAGTGGCCCACAAGACCCCACCGATCCATCGCCGGCTGGCGCGAATCGCCCTGCAGGTCGGCGGTCGGTACGGGTTCGCGTTGGCCGGCGGGCACGCGATCGCCGCACACGGAATCCTCGACCGCCCCAGCGAAGATGTCGACCTGTTCGCCGACTGGCAACGCCGCGCCGACTTCCCCCTCGCCGTGGACGAGGTGATCGCCGCCTACCGCACCGAAGGCTACCGCGTCGACATCGACCTTCGACTCGACACGTTCGCTCGGCTGCACGTCACCGACCCAGCCCGCCCGGACCAGCAGCACCGTGTGGAACTGGTTGCGAACTGGCGCGCGCAGCCGCCCGTCCAGATGGACATCGGGCCGGTCCTGCACCCCGACGACGTCATGGCCGGCAAGATGGACGCCCTCTACAACCGCGCAGCTGCCCGTGACTTCCTCGACATCGATGCCGCCATCGGCAGTGGCCGGTACACCCTCGACCAGCTGTGCGAGCTCGCACACGCCGCCGACGACGGATTCGACCGAGGTATGTTCGCCGCGATGCTTCGCCACGTCGACCGCTTCGACGACGAAGACTTCGCCGACTATGGTCTGACGCCGAATGAGATCGCCGCCATGCGGGTTCGCGTCTCCGCATGGCGGACCGCACTACGTGGAGAAATCGAGTAGGGACCTACCTACTGCCACGCGGATCCGCCTACTCGCCCGCTCGCCTCACGGCACGTCCGGATCTCGGTGCTCGCTTCGACAGTTGCGCGCGGCAGCATCATCGATCAGGGAGTTGTCGAGAAGCCAGTCAATGGCCCGGCGGGTAGCCCGGGCCCGCTGAAAGGCATGCCAGGCTGTCAGCAGGTGCGGGTACTCCGCGTGCAGTTCGTCCCTGAACCGGCGGAACGCGCCTCTGCCCTGGATGGCTCGCTGGAGCCTGCGGCGCACCTGCTCGTCGCTGACCCGCTCGGCGAAGTCGGCCATGTCGCGGTGCCACACGGAGGACGGTAGCGCCTCGATCTGGACCAGGTCGAGGTCGTCGAGGTCCACCGGTGTCTTCCCGTCGATGCCGCCGTCGGCCGTCCACATCATGATCTCCCCACTGGCCGGGTCAATGAGCCAGTGGTACTCGTATGCGCTCTGGTCCTGCAGCGCCGTGGCGATTTCCTCGAGATCGAGGCGGCGTACATCGAGCATGCTGTCCACTCCCGTTGCCGTGGTCGTCGGCAACCACGGTAGGTCCACTTCCGTCTCGACCGCGAGACGGCCAGCCCGGCCGATCAGCAGCACGGCGGCCCAGGCTGCGAACTGACTACTGCACCAGCAACCCGGAATCGGGAGACCGGTCAGCTACAGCCCAGCAGCGTCGAGGGTCTTGAGGAACGTCGGCCGGCGCTTGTGCTCAACCCGCAGCTCCGCGAGGTACTTCCCAAACACCGCATGTTCACCGGTGGCCTGGTACGCCGCTCGCAGGGCGGGGAGCAACGCGATCGCCCGCCGGTAGCGCCGTCTGTCGGCCGAATCGAGGATCGCCTGCTCGACGAGGTCCCGGTACGGCTGGATCACCTCCTCCGGATGCGTCACGGCCCGCCTCTGCAGCAAGGTCTGCCACTGCGGCCCGCCGAGCCACCGCCGGTGGCGCTGGGCCTCCTGCCATGCCTGGTCGTCACGGCCCACTGTCAGCAGCACGTCGACCAGTTCGGAGGCGTACGCCGGCTGCTGGGTGATCCGCTCACGCAGCACCCCCAGAGCCCACGTCGTCGGATCGTCGCCGCCGGCCGTCTCCACGGCGTCGATCAAGGATCGGTACCCGGCAGCGGTGGGATGCCGTGCGAACTCCTCCCGCCGGACCCGCACGGCACCCGGCGTGTCGCCGGCGCCGACGAGCATGTCGACCAGGATGTCGCGGAGCCGGTCGGTGTAGGGCGAGCCCGCGCTGGCGGCCACGCCCCGCCGGGCCCAGTCGACCGCCTCGTCCCGGCGTCCTGCCGCACGTAACGCCTCGGCGATCCGTTGGTACTGCACGGCGCTGGCCAGATGCTCGGCCAGCACCGCGACGTACCGGTCGACGTCCCCGGACACCTCGGCGAGCTGCTCACGGAGGTCACGCACCGCGAACGCGCCGGTCCACGACTCCGGGTCGGCCACACGTGCCCGCTCGGTGACCAGCCGCTCCACCTCCGCGATCCCCCGCTTCCCCAGCGCGGGACCGAAGTCGGCCAGTCGGACGCGGGGCCAGCCGGGACCGTCGCACTCCAGCCTGACCAGCCAACCGGCCAGGGTGAGCGGGTTCGGCGGTGCCGCCACGCATGCCTTCGCGTACAGGTCCATGAGCTCCTGCAGGTCATCTCCGATGATCCCGGAGGAGTCATCCAGATACATCAGGGCCCGCGTGATGCGGTCGACGGCCTTGCGCAACACCGGCACCGCGAGATCCGCCCGACCCTCGCCGACCAACCGATCACACTCCTCGGCCACCTGCCGGGCGGTCTGCGAGTACTCCCGTCGACCCCGGTAGGGATCCCGCCGGCGATCCCAGCGCAGCCGATCCACCAACACCGTCAGCTCGTCACCGGTCATCTGTCCATCTCAGCAGACCGCGACTCGGCTGCGGGAACGCGCCGCCCTATCCCACCCCGGCCACCCTGCTGGGCACTCCGGTCACCGTCACCTCGATCGATTACACGAACGAGGCACGCGGCATCGCCGCCACCTGCCAAGGCCCGGATGGCATGGGCGAGGTCACCCTCGCCGACCTGGCGTTCCCGCCGCACACGGTGACCGCCTGGATCCACGCCGCCTACCGGCGTTACCTCGGCCTCACCCCGTTCCCAGCCCGGCCCAGACCCGAATGGACCTGGCCCAGCACCTGACGGCGCCTCAGCGACGGCCGGCGTACGCGGCCAGCCGCTCGCTGACTGGGCTGACCCGCGGTCGCGGCGCCCGTCGGGAGTACTCCGGCTTGTATGCGCGGAGAAGTACCTCGCCGTCACGGGTCCAGTCGAAACGCGGCTTCTTCAACAGCCGCCGGAACACCACACTGGCCCGCTCGGGATCACGCGCGGCCAGCCGACGCAGCACCAGCGGGCCGACGCTGTCATCCTGCAGGTACGCCAGCGTGTGCTCCCGATAGCGACGGCGGCGCAGCAAATCCGGATCCGCGAACGCCGCCTCCACCAACCCGAACTCGGCGTAGAAACCCAACCCGTCGACCTCGTCGTAAATCATCGCCACCGTCTCCGCATCCACGACATCCGGCGGCAACTCGAACACCGCATCGTCAGCAGCCACGGTAGAGGACGACGTGCCAGAAACTTCGGCACGGCAGAACGCGTAGAAACCGGTCATCCGGTCGGCCACCTGATCGCCAGTCACCACCACCAGGTCGCTGCCGAAGAACCGCACAAACCGATCCCGATCCTGACGTTGCAGCTCCCACGCTTGAGCCAGCTTCTCCGGGTTCCGGTACACCGCCTCCGGCACACGCAGCGACATCTCCAACGCCATCTCGTAAGCGACGTCCCGCTCCTGTGCCCGCCACACGCTCATCGGGCCGCTGATCATCCACTCCTCGCCCACCGCTACCAGCCGAGCGAGCAGAAACGACCGACGCGGCGTGCGTCGGAACACCGACGGACCCATGTTGGAACGCACTCGGTAGGTCAGGTCATCCACGAGGTTCACCACGACCAGCGTCGCCCCGTCGCGCCTCTGCACCTCGAAGGGCCCCTGCACCACGTCCCGCCACCCGAGCAGCATCCGCTGCTCCTGCTCGGACAACTCCGGGTGCGCGGCGACGAACTGTTCCACCACCGTCCGGCCGTCTGGCAGCCGATGCTCCAGGACGAAGTAGTCCCACAAAATCATCAAGGTGTGCTCGTCGAGCGGAACCCGACCGTCATGCTGATCCTCCAGCACATCGTCGAACGCCCGGTCATAACGCCGCTGCTGTGAGAACGCCACCAGCTGCTGCTTCAGCTCACCCGCACGGTCGAACAGATCATCATCAACGGCGGTCGGCACGGCCTTTTCCTACCACGACGCGGAACCCGCGGGATCTGCCCCCCTGCCCACCAACTCCCCGGAAACACGAGGCGCCAGCCGACGGCCCTGCCGTGAGGAGGATTGCCGAGCCACCCAACGAAGCGACATCTGGCAGCAGCTGCAGCACTTGACGCGGAATCTAGAGACCGAAATGCCGCTCCGTCCAGGACGCAGACGAAACGGCAGGTCAGAGCGTTCGAAATTCAGCAGCATGGTCGCCAACGATCATCGCCGTTACGGCGAACAAAGATCATCCGTTACCGGATGTTACCGCCGTTACCGGAGAAGATCTTCATCTCCCCAGGTCAACCGGTCGGGACGGCCGGATTCGAACCGACGACCCCTTGTTACCGAAGGTAATCAGATCGAGCTTGTCATTGCTTGCCGAAGTGGTCGCTGAGCTGCGGAGACACCGCCTGGCGCTCATCACTCGTTGTCACCCTTCGTCAGCGATTGAGCGGGGTTTTCGGGGGGTAAACCGGGGGCCCCATACAGAATCCCACCAGGTCTGATCGCCCCGCTGGCCCTGCCACCGTGCCGCGCCCACCTCACCGCATGGGTGCTGACCGTAACTGTGGCAGCCCTTCCTCGGTCAGCACGACCGTCACCGGAACCGCACGCGACGGCGCGCTCTCGATGCTGTTCCGCAACGACCGGTGCACAGGGCACTCGCACGACGGCTGCAACGGATCCGGGCACCGGGCAAGAGCAGCGTTCAACCGTTGAACTCCGTCAACCGCGATCGGCCACGACCAGTCCATGTCCCACGGCTCCTCCCAGGGCTGGTGGAAACAATCATGATCGAAGTACACGAGAAGGCCGGCCCCACACCGAGGACAGGCGGACAGGTTTCTCCAGCGGTAGTTGACCTGGTGCCCGGGAGTACCGTGCGGCACGCCCCTGTCGACGACGCGCTGAGACTGACCCTCTAGCGGCGGATTGGGACTGACCCCTCCGAGGCTGGAGGGGTGATCGCATTGGAAGACTGGGCTGAGATCCGTCGGTTGCATCGGGCTGAGGGTGTTCCGATCAAGGAGATTGCGCGGCGGTTGGGTTTGGCGCGTAACACGGTCCGTTCGGCGCTTCGGGCTGATGCGCCGCCGTCGCGTGAGCGTGGCCCTCGCGGTTCGTGTGTGGACGAGGTCGAGCCGCAGATCCGGGCGTTGCTCGCGGAGTTCCCGCGGATGCCGGCGACGGTGATCGCTGAGCGGATCGGGTGGACGAAGTCGCTGACGATCCTGAAAGACCGGGTTCGGGAGCTGCGTCCGTTGTTCGTTCCACCGGACCCGACCGATCGAGTGGAGTACGACCCGGGCGAGGTTGCCCAGTGTGACCTGTGGTTCCCACCTCAGCCGATCCCGGTTGGTGGCGGGGCTGAGCGGATCCTGCCGGTGCTCGCGATGACCTGCGGGTACTCGCGAGTCACGGACGCGGTCATGATCCCCAGTCGCAAGGCCGGAGACATCCTGGCGGGGATGTGGGAGATCGTCGCCGGGTGGGGCGCCTGTCCACGAACGTTGGTCTGGGACCGGGAGGCCGCGATCGGCGGTACCGGGAAGCTCACGACGGAGGCGGCGTCGTTCGCCGGGACGATAGGGGTGCGCATTCGCCTGGCCCCGCCCAGGGATCCGGAGTTCAAGGGGTTGGTCGAGCGGCGCAACGGGTTCTTCGAGACCTCGTTCCTGCCCGGGCGGGTGTTCACCTCGCCGTTCGACTTCAACGTTCAGATCAGCGACTGGCTCGTGCAGCGCGCGAACACCTGCGTCCTGCGGGCGATCGGCTCGACGACGCCCACGGCCAGGTGGGCGGCGGACCGGGCCGCGATGGTGGCTCTGCCGCCGGTGGCGCCGGCGATCGGGCTCACGCACCGGGTGCGGCTAGGGCGGGACTACTACGTGCGTATCGACGGCAACGACTACTCCGTGGACCCTCGGTGCATCGGCAGGTTCGTCGACGTGCTCGCCACCCCCGCCCGGATGGTCGCCTCGTGCGCCGGGCAGGTCGTGGCTGATCACGACCGCGACTGGGGTCACGCTCGCACGATCACCGATCCCGAGCATCAGGCCACCGCCCGGCTGCTGCGCCAGGACTTGGCCGCCCGCCGGCGGCAGGCCTCGACTCGTTCTCACGCCGATGGACACGTCGTGGCGATCCGTGCCTTGCCGGACTACGACGCCCTGTTCGGCGTGGACTTCGACCCCCGCCCCAACCGTGAGGCGGTCCAGAAAAACGCAGCCGAAGGGACGTAGATGACCACGACAACGAAGAGCAGACCGACACCGGACGGGCTGGGATCCAAGCTCTCCTACCTCACCAGAGTCCTCAAGACGCCCACCATCGGGCGGACCTGGGAGACCTTGGCCGACCAGGCCAGACAGGCGAACTGGTCGCACGAGGAGTACCTCGCCGCCGTGTTGGAACGGCAAGTCGCCGACCGCGAGTCCGCCGGCACGACGATGCGGATCCGCACCGCGCACTTCCCAGCGATCAAGACCCTGGAAGACTTCAACCTCGACCACCTGCCGAGCCTGCGCAAGGACGTCCTCGCGCACCTGGCCACGGCGACGTTCATCCCGAAAGCGGAGAACGTGATCCTGCTCGGCCCGCCCGGCCTGGGCAAAACCCACCTGGCGATCGGACTCGGGATCAAAGCCACCCAGTCCGGCTACTCGGTCCTGTTCGACACCGCGACGAACTGGATCGACCGCCTCGCCCGAGCCCACCACCGCGGCGCCCTGGAAGCCGAGCTGAAGAAGATCCGCCGCTACAAACTCATCATCGTCGACGAAGTCGGCTACATCCCCTTCGACACCGACGCGGCGAACCTGTTCTTCCAACTCGTCGCATCTCGCTACGAGACCGGCTCCATCCTCGTCACCTCGAACCTGCCGTTCGGGCGGTGGGGCGAAGTCTTCGGCGACGAAGTCGTCGCCGCCGCGATGATCGACCGCCTCGTGCACCACGCCGAAGTCCTCACCCTCGCAGGCGAGTCCTACCGCACCAGAGCCCGCCGAGAACTCCTCGCAAAGGACCGCGACAAGTAGCACGAACGACCTGCGGGGGGTCAATCCCAATCCGTCGTTAGGGGGTCAGTTCCAGGGATCTGACCCACTTTCCGTGATCGGGATTGACCCGGTCAGCTCAGCAGGACTCGCTTGCGGAGCAGGTCGAGGTTCGCGCGGCCATACATCTGTCGCTTGATCATTTTGATTCGGTTGACGTGTCCTTCGACGACGCCGGAGCTGTAGGGAAGGGTCAGGCCGTTGAGGACGGCGTCGTGGTCACGGCGCAGACCAGCGATGAACGAGTGCAGGTCGGGCTGGTCGTCTGCGGTCACTGCGGTGATCCAGGCATTGAGGCGGTGCCCGTGGCGGCCGGTAAGGATCTCCGCGAACGCGTTGACGTGGTCCGCAACAGCGTTCAGGTGCGGGCAGGCAGCACGGATCGTGGCGAGGCCGACTTGGTCGTCAGGGTGCAGTGCGTCGGGGTGGCGCAGCAACCAGGCGGTGATCCGGCGAACTTTCGGCGGCCGGGGTCGGGCTGGTGGTGGCGTGGCGACAGCTCGTAGGGGTTGCAGGTAGGTGCGCAGGGTGGTGGCACTGCCGCGGTAGCCACGGGCGCGGATCTCGGCGAACAGTTCGGTGGCGTTGGTGATGCCATCGTTGAGGCGTTGGTGCAGGTAGTCGAGGTGGTCGTCGAGGATGCTGGGCCGCCCGGCGCGAGGTTTGGCCAGGAGCTCATCGACACTGCCGGCGCGGGCGAAGCGGCGCACGGTGCCGCGGGCGAGGTCGAGTCGCCTGGTGATCTCCCGGATGCTGTGGCCCTCAGCCCAGAGCGCCTGAACCTGCTCATAACGGCGCCGGGTTCGAGGCACCAACAGTCCCTGCTCTGCCCGTTGGGTAGTGGCATCGACGGCAACCTGGATCAGGTCCTCCGTGGCCGTCAGTGCGGGCTGCGGCGGCGCGGTGGTGAGGCAGCGGTGGTGACGGGCGACGGTCTTCTCGACGTGTTCGGCGAGGTTGTGCCACAGATGCCACCGGTCGGCCACCTGGATAGCCTGGGGCGCACCGGTGCGGGCGCCCTCGGCGTAGGCGCTGGCGCGATCTCGGCAGATAACCTGCACGCTCGGATGCTGCCCCAGCCAGGTGGCGAGGGTGGCCGCTTCACGATCGGGTAGCAGATCGATCGGCCGGCGGGTGTCGACGTCGACCAGCACCGTCGCGTAGCGGTGGCCTCGGCGCAGGGCGAAGTCATCCACGCCCACCGCGGTGAGCCTCCCGACCGGCGGGTCGGGCAGGGCGCGGACCAGCCTCAGGACGCTGCTGCGGCTGGTCACCAGACCGAGGCGGCCGGCCAGCCGGGCACCCGCTCGACCGGCAAGCGCCAGCCCGATCTTCTCCAGCGTCTGGCGAAGCAGCGGACTGCGCCGCCCATACCTGCAGGTCAACCCGCTGACTTGCTCGGCGAACGTGTGGACCGGGCAGCGCACCGTGTCGCAGAAGAACCGGCGGACCCGCAACCGGATCTCCACCGGCTGGCCAGCCACCGCGGCATCGCTGAGTCGACGTTCGTAGCGGCTGTGAACCCGCCGGGCCCGACGCCCACAACCGGTACACGCCGCACGACGGGCTCGCGCTCGCGCCCATATCCGCAGGCCAGCTGACTGCCGATCCACTCGCTCAACCACGACAGGTGCCAGATGAGGCAGGACCGCAACAAGATCAGCCGATCGCACGACGCACCCTACACAGTGGACTTGGTACCCCGAGCCGGGTCAGTCCTGATCACGGAAAGTGGGCCAGATCCAGTTCCAGTCCGCCGTTGACACGCCCCAACTGCCGATACGAACAACGGTGCGCTGGTCCACTCGACAGGCGACGCAGATGCGCATGGCTAGCCCTCCTCCATCTCCTGGCGACATCCACCACAGAGATCGACGCAATCACGAAAGCCGTCTACCCAGCAGCGCACAGCGTGTCAAGGGACGCGTGACATCGACGCGACCATCCGCCTGGCGTGAAATGAACTGACGCAAGGGGCACACTGGCCGGCGCTACTTGTCCTCGGCAACCCGGTAGGGCGCGTAGCCCAGGGGAATCTCTGTCACCTCTAGTGCGCTGCCCATGAACGTTCGCCGGGTCTGAGTCGTCAGGCGGCCTTGGTGCGGGGTCGGCCCCAGCGGTGTTGGCGTTCGCTGCGGACGCGGGCGCGTTCTCGGCGTTGGGCGGCCAGGACGTCGGGGTGACGGGTGTTGGCGTTGCGCCAGCGCAGGTATTTCTGCATTTCACGTGCCAGGACGGTGTGGTTCGGATGGTTCGAGTTCGTCATGGTGAAGGTGCGTAGCGGCCCGAACTGGGCTTCGATCGGATTCGCCCACGACGCGCTGGTCGGGGTCAGGCAGAGTTCGACCTTGTTCCGGGCCGCCCATCGGCGGATGGCCGGGGTCTTGTTCGCTGAGAGGTTGTCCAGGATGACGTAGATCGGCGCGCCGTCCGGACGTGCGGCCCGGATCGATTTCAGGGCGGACAAGGGTGTGGTCGCCGCCCTTGCGGCGGCGCATCACGCCCCCAGAGTTGGTCGTCGGCGAAGCGGTAACAGCCGTGGAAGTAGCGGATACCGTGCGTGCGTTTGTAGGTTGCGGGCAGCCGGTCCGGATGCGATCGCGGCGCCCACCCACCACCGTGGTGCGGGCGGATCGACAGCGGCCCGAACTGGTCGAAGGCGAAACACCGCTGCGGAAACTGGCTGGTCACCTCTTCGATCCGGTCGAGTTTGGCGTCGAAGTCCGGATCCGATGATTCCTTCCACGTTCGCGTGCGCTGCCAGCTGACCTGGTTGTCGCGCAGCAGCTGCCGGAGCCGTTCCCGGCCGATGATCACCTGCCGGCTGGCGTCGGTAGCGAGATAGTCGGCGAGTTTGCGCAGGCTCCAGCGGGTAAACGGACGCCCGAGCTTGCTCGGACGCGTAGTGGCCGTCGCGACGATGAACGCTTCATCGTCGTCATTGATCCGGCGGGGACGGCCTCCCGCCCATTGAGGGTCCAACGCGCGTAGTCCGATCTCGTTGAACAGGTGGACCACGTCACGGACGGTGTCCTCATGCGCAGCGACCAACCGAGCGATCGACGCGACAGGTGTCCCGGACGCCGACGCCATGATGATCATCGCCCGTCGGACCCGGACGGAGTCATGCTTGCCTCGTCGCACGAGTTGTTGCAGCCTGCGGCCCTCGTCCTCCGTCAACCGCCGTGCCCGTACCGGCTCGGCCAATCCACCCACCTCACTCTCAACGGTCTCCATCACCGCCGTCGAGAGTGAGCCCTCACCACCTCATCCGAACGCACGCCGCCCGGCGTGTCACCGACCCGGTGAACGTTCATGGACAGCGCACTATCCGCATCGGCCAGCACGTCGAGGACCAGTCCGAGCGGGGCATTGCGTTCGAACTCGGTGGCCCGACCGACGAGCGCCGGTCGGTCGGCCGTCAACCGGGCGAAGGTGGCGAGGAGCTGAGACTTTCCGATGCCCGGTTCGCCGGTCACCATGACGAACACCGGACCTCCCGGCGCAGTCGACAGCTGGCGAATCCGGGTCACCTCGGCATCACGTCCGAGTAGGCCGTGGCGCGCGTCCACGTTCGAGGCAATCATTTGCACGACCTCCCCGCGAAGACCATATCCCGACGCAAAGCCAATCACATCCGGGAACTTGTTCGTTCGCGCGCGCGATGACCGGCTTGATCCCCGCTGCACCTGGTACGGGCGTTCGAGGTGCCGCTGATCGCGGGCGACGCCAAGTTCCACGCCGGGTATGCGGACGGCGGTGGCGCGTACCTGTTCGCATTGTGTGGCCTGGCGGTGCTGCCCGCAGTGCCGTCCCTCGCGCTGATCCGGGAGACGGCCGGAGCGTTACGCCTGCTCGGCCTTGGCCAGTTCGGCGAGCTGGTCGAAGGTTCGGACGAGGTAAGCGCGCCGCTGTTCCTTGTGGTCGGGTGTGGGCTCCAGGTCGTCGATGGCCCCTTCCCAGACGGTCAGGAACTTGGTTCTCCAGTCGGCGATGGTGTCCGGGTCGGGCAGGTTGGCCCCGACGTAGTTCTGTTGCGCAATGAGGTGGAGCAGCTCGAGATTGCAGGGCACGGCGACGCCCCAGTACTCGTCGGGCTCGATCTCGACGGGGTCGCCGGACATCGCCTCGGCGACTTCGGCGATGAGTCGGTCGGTCAAGATCCCCAGATGGTCGGCCGCGGTGTCGTTGTCGAAGTTGCCGTTGCCCCAGCTTCCCATTGGCCCTCCGCCTGTCGTGCTCGCTTGTCCTGCGGATTGAACCAGGTCGGTACGACCTGTGGCAGTGGCGGAGTGGGGGCCCGCCCCTGGCCGCCTTGATCACCGGCGCACCGGCCGCCGTAATCCTGCCTCAGGCGATCGTCTCGGTCGTCGGGATGATGGTGTGAGCGCGGCGCCGGCGCGCTGTCGCACCGCCCGAACCATGGGCACGCCGAACCAGTGCTGGGTCGATCGGTGCGCACGCGAGAGATCCGCGTCGGAACTCCGTCGTCTCGCTTCTGCGATCATGCTCTTCATGCGGGACGAGAACCTTGTGGGATTCTGGGACAGCAGTCCGTACGACTACGGTGCGATGGAGTCGAGCTGGGTCTGTCTTCGGCGTGACGGCACTGGCTGGACGGCGGTCGCCAACACCGGCAGCGCTGCGGTGAGTCAACTCACCTGGGATTGCCCCCGCGACGGCGAGGTCGAGCTGCGGTACACCTGGACAGCCTCCGGGAGGTGGGCTGCCGGCACCCCGTTCATCCTCGCCGAGATCGACGAGCAGGGCCCGTACGGCGAAGTGGTGCGTACGCGATATTCGGTCGGCACCGAGACGCCGCCGATGGAGGATGCGCCAGTCACCGCCCTGCACCTGGACGAGGATGTCGAGTTCGTCCGCCGCTTCGCGCTCGCGAGCCGGGAGGCCGATCAGGCGGGCCCGGCAGCTACGCCGGCAGCCGAGGATTGAGCGGGACCGGCCAGGTTCTGACCGCCTGCTTGGGGTCATTGGCACCCGTCAAGCAGCGCGGCGACGAAGGCCCTCGGCTCGATGCTGTTGGCCGGTCGCTGACCTGACCGTCACAAGCTCATCCATCGCGCTAAGTGCTGACTCCTCGACGCCCGAGTTGAGTGCCCTCGGCCATTCCGATTGGCGAATGTGTTCGAGTTAGCGTTGCCGCATGGACACAGGGGCCGGCGCGATTGCCGCAGGAGTGCCGGACCCCGCCGACCTTCGTCGGCGGGTCGCCCGCGGCCGCGGTCTGATCGTCGTCCTCGACGAGACCGTCACGATGCCGGCTGCCACGGCCGCTGCGCGGGCGTTACGGGTTGCGCTCCAGCCCGATATGACCGTCTTCGCCTCCGCGGGACGCCAGGGGTCGATCCTCACTGTGCTGCAGCTCGTCAGCGACTCGGAAGCCGCTGCCGTACGCACGGCTCTGGAGAACCTTGTCGCCGAGTTCCGCCGGGTAGCAGCCGCGCTCGTCGCGGAGATGGAAGCTGGTTCGTCACCTGCGAGCGACATCGACGCGGATCCCCCGGAGTCTGTGCGATATCACGACGCGACCTGGTACCTGTACCCGCACGGAGAGCACTGCCAGTTCGATAATGCAGTGAGCGGCGAGGTCGTCGAGGCCAACATCTATGCCCCCGACCTCGTCGATCCGTACTTCCTGTTGCTGTACGCGAAGACCTCCGGCCGGCATGACGCTGTCGTTGATGCCTGCGCGGAGGGTTTCCACGATATGTGTCGTCTACTCGATCACGCTGGAATTGCCTACGGCTAATGGCATGGTCGACCGTCTGTCTGGAGCGCGCTCGACGCCAGCTGCACATCATGGCCACCGTCCAGCTACGCAACCCCACCGAGGGACGCGCCTACTTCGACCGCAAGAATGCCTCCGGCGAGACATCGATGGAAGTGATGCGCGCCCTGAAACGACGCCTGTCCGACATCGTCTACCAGTGCATGACCGACGACGCCACAGCCGCCATGGCAGCGGGCCCGGGAGGACAACGGGGAACGGCAACTGGCTCCAGCGCGAGCACGCCCACGATCACCGCACTTTGTCAACGGCTACTTGTTTCATTGACCTGCGACCGTGGCCCGGCCAGGCTTCGGTCGAGGCGCCCGGGCTGTGGCTCTCATTTGGCCTGCGCGGCCCGGGCGTCGCCCCAGGGCGGGGAGAGGCTCAAGAGGGGTCTGCTCGGCTCGAAGTAGCGTTGCCCTCCCGGCTCGACAACCCAGGTGGATCGAGCATCGGAGGACGCGGTGAGTGGCACGTCAGATCGTGTGGTCATCGGGATGGACCCGCACAAGCGCTCTGCCACGATCGAGGTCATGGCCGGCGACGAGACCATCGTCGGCGGCGGCCGGTTCGACACCGACCGCAACGGCTACGCGGCGATGAGGGAGTACGCCAACCAATGGCCGAACCGGATCTGGGCGATCGAGGGCTGCCAAGGGATAAGCCGGCACATCGCCAGCCGGCTCCTGGCCGACGGCGAGCAGGTCGTCGACGTCCCGCCGAGGCTGTCGGCCAGGGCGCGGGTGTTCGCCACCGGGCAGGGCCGCAAGACCGACGCCACCGACGCCCACTCCATCGCGCTGGTCGGCGCCCGCATGGCCGGGCTGCGCCCGGTGGTCAACGACGAGCAGCTCGCACTGCTGCGGATCCTGGTCGACCGGCGTCGCTCCCTCGGCGTCGACCAAACCCGGACGGTGTCCAGCTGCACCAACTGCTGCTGGAACTGATTCCCGGCGGAGCGAAGAAGAACCTGTCCGCCGCCCAGGCCAAGGCACTGCTGGCCGCGGTCCGGCCCCGTGACGCGGTCGGCAAGGCTCGACGGCGGGTCGCCGCGGAGCTGATCGGTGACCTCGAACGGATCTACCGGCGCTCCAAGGAGGCAGACAAAGAGCTAAAGCCGGCCGGTGACAGCCATCCCGGAGCAGTAGACGCCTGACCACTTCGACCTCTACTGGGAGTTCACACCGCACCGCCCGACCGCATCACCGCAGTTCAACGCTCTCGTCTCTGTCCGGCGTCGGTGAGCACTTCGGTCGCGGTGAGCTCTTCGCCAACCTGCGCCCAATCTGCTCCCAGTTGCACGGCCAAACCAACCAATGGCTTTATACCGCCAGGACCTGCGCACACTTCCCTGCCAGGCCACATAGGGCACCGTCGACTGCTGCCCAAAACCGCAGAGGTACGCTAACCGCACGCTGGATCAGATGCCGAGCGCTGCCCGCAGCCGGTGAACGCGGTAGACGGCCATGGGGTTGGCGCCCACGTCGTTCCAGGGCCATCGGGTCACCCGGCCCCGCATCAAGGCAAGGTGTGGCCTGGCCGATTTCCGGTCGCCTATGACGCTGAACCAGGCGGCGGCATAGTTGTGAGCGAGTATCTCGCCGGGCCGCTCGCAGCTTGCCAGGTTCATCCGAGTCGACGCCTGCCGGGTGCGTTCGAGAGCGTCGACGTCCTTCCGCAGGGGCGTGCCGGTGTTGTCGCGGCGCCAGCGTTCGAAATTTGCGATGTGGATCAACGCGTGAGTCGGGGAACCGATGGGATGGCCGTCGGTCCACTCCCGCGCGCACTGTGCCGTGAAGGCGGCGGAATATCCCCAGTGCGGAGTGACGGACATGACTGCTTGATAGTGCCCGCGAAAGTGGTAGGGACTGCGCTTGGCCAGCTCCTCGCGGTGTTCGCCGGTACGCTCCGGGCCGATCTCCAGCCCTCGCGCCAGCTGCAGTAGCCACACCCAGGGCGATGCGTCCGCAGGCGCCAGCGCGGCCGACGCCTGCAGCAGCTCCTGGGCACAGTGCAGACCGTGGTGGAAGCTCGACATCTGCTCGCTGCGGGTGTAGCGGGCAAGAGCCCCGCCGCGTAACAGCCAAGCCCGTTCGACTTCCAGCGCGCCCCGCAGCAGGTACGCGGTAGCGTCTGCTCCGAGCGAGGCGATGTACTGCTCGAACTGGGCCGGGACAACGGCCTTCCATCGCCCGATCAAGGTCTGCACGGCAACTTCGACGCGGTCTGACCGATCTTCGTCATCGGATACGCCGGCCGTGATCGCATCCATCAGGCCGGGCCAATCACCACCGCGGGCCGCGGTACGCACCGCCAGCAACTCAGGTCGGCCGTATGTGATGTCGAGTGCCATGTCACCTTGCCCCAGGTAGATCCACGCCCGGGATCGTGCCACATCGAACGTAGGCCGCCGAGGCCCTACCGGGCTGATTGGGGTGGGTCCGATCGAGGCGGGCGGCGGCCGTTTTTACTTCTTGCGCTAGAGACGACCCTGGTCGGCACGAGCGCGTCGTTGAGAATGCCGGTGCGGAGGAGCTTGGAGAAGAGGGGCCACACCCGCCCGCTGATGGTCGGCGCGGGCATGGGCGCGGCGTTGCGGCCGTCGAGCCAGCTGTGGACGGTTGGTTGAGCGACGCCGAGTTTCGCGGCGGTGGCGCGTTCGGACATGCCGGCGGCGGCTGCGGCGATAACCCGCCGCCAGCAGCGATGCTCCCGGTGGCGACGCCTCGACCCCGGCCGGCAAGCCCTGCTCGCCCTGGCCCACCTACGCAACGGCGACACCTGACCCGCCTGGCCGCCGGATTCGAGATCGGCGTCACGACGGCCTGGCGTTATGTCCGCGAGGCCATCGATCTGCTCGCCGCGACCGCCGACGACCTGGCCACGGCCATGACCAGGATCCGGCTGCTCGCCTACGCCATCCTCGACGGCACCCTGATCCCGATCGACCGGGTCGCCAACCAGAAGCCGTACTACTCCGGAAAACACAAGCGTCACGGAGTGAACGTTCAGGTCATCGCCGACGCGGCCGGGCGTCTCGTCTGGGCCTCGGCCGCGCTGCCCGGCTCGACGCACGACCTGACCGCCGCCCGCACCCACGGCATCATCAACGCCCTGACCAGCGCCGACGTGATGACCTTCGCGGACAAGGGCCACCAAGGCACCCACGGCAGCATGCGCACCCCGTTCAATCGGCGCCGCTTCCGACCGAAGCTGTCACGCCGACAGAAGACGGTCAACCGGGCCCACGCGAAGATCCACGCCCGAGGCGAACGCGCAATCGCCACACTCAAGACCTGGAAAAGCCTGGTCAAGCTGCGCTGCTGCCCACGCCGAGCGACCGCGATCATGCAGGCCATCCTCGTCCTGCACCACGTCGAAGCCCACCGCTACGCAGGATGAAAATGGCTCCTTGTAGGACCCGAGCGCCTTCCGCGCCCGGCTACGCGAGGTACTTCACCGGGGATCAACACTTCCCAAGATCACGGTTAGGCGTCGGGTCCGATCGGGCCGTTGACCCACCGGCGGTTCTCCCGTGTGCTGTGCGCCGGCAGCACACCCGAATCGAGGGGGCACGACAATGGAATCCACGGCTTCGGGACCGGAACCCGTTACGCCGTCGGGACCACGCCGACGTCGGCGATGGTTGGCGGTCGCGCTCACCGGGCTGCTGCTCGCCGGGGCCGCCGGGGTGACGGCCTGGCGGACGATCGCCACCCGCTCACCGGCCTCCGCCGAAGCCCCCACCCTGGAATCGGGCCCGGAACTCCTCTCCGGGCTGCCCGACCGGCTGCTGCCACCGCCCACCCCGACCGTCCTGCCCACCGACCGGGCCGTCGGACGGGGAGCCCTCCTCTACCAAATCCGCGACCCCAACAGCTTCACCGCGGCGAGCGGCGAATTACCTCAACTGCCGACCTACCTGGTGACCGCGACCGGTGACCAATTCAGCGTCGGGCCGACCACCATGGGCGAAGTCAATCAGGCGCTCTCCCCCGACGGGCAGTGGTTAGCCCAACGCCGAGACCGCCAATGGTGGATCCGCGACCTCACCGGCACCACCGACCTGGCCGTCCCGCCCGGATACGAGGTACGGCAATGGTCGTCCGACGGACAAACGATGCTGCTCGGGCAAAGCACCCGCACCAGCGAGACCTTCACGACATTCACCCTGCCCACCGGGGAGCTACACCCGCTTGCGTTACCCGCGATGCCACCCCGCCGAATGCTCGCATTCATCGACGGACGCGAAGTAGCCACCACCGAGTTCGCCCTCGGCCCGAACCACCAACCGCGCAGCCAACTCACCATCACGATCCAGGACATCGACGGCCGCAACGCCCGCTCGGTGTCGATCCCCACCACCCAACAGGCAGGACCCGGCGACATCCGCGACGCACTCGTCCCGCTCGTACGCGGCGGAGGCGATCCGCCGACCGTATGGGCTCTCGTCGCCCCTCAGGAAGACGGCCCAGCCAGCCAACCGCAGAAAGCGTCTGCGGCGCTTCCCATGACGCTGGTCGGAGTCGATCTGCGGTCCGGCAAACCAGCCGGCCGCATCGACCTCGTAACGCCCCAGGGCGACGAGGGCGAGGAATTCATCGGCCTCGCCGGCACCGCAGTCCTCCTGCAACGCTGGACCGCAGACGCCGTTGAACTGGTCGCCGCCAATCCGGCCACCGGCCAGCGTCGCGTGCTGACCTCACTACCCGACTACACGAAGGTGATCCTCCCCGGCGACTAACAACTCGAAGTCGGCGCCAGCAAATGACGGCGCAGCCAAGGGTAAGGAAGGAATCGTGGATCTAACACCCCATCCGCAGGCGGCCGAAAACCAATCCAACGAGCCCTATGGGATGCCCTGGGCCCGTCCGCCGCAATGACCCTTCACGCCGCACCACGGTGCACGTTCACCATCGGCGGTTCATGCCGCGCTGAACGGACGTCTCCACCACCGAGGCGTGCCGCGGCGTAGTCGGCGAGCCGGCTCGCTCGTAGTAAGCTCCACGACCGACGCAACCTCCGCTTAGGGCGTGTCCTGCCGATCTTGTAGTGGTTGATCGTTGACGATGTGCCGGTGGTGCGTCGTGGTGAGTTGACCGACGAGGCGTGGGCGATGATCGCGGCGCTGCTGCCGGAGCCGGGCGGAGCGCGTGGGCGGTGGCGGGATCACCGGCAGGTCATCAACGGGATCTTGTGGAAGCTGCGCACGGGTGCGCCGTGGCGGGACCTGCCGGAACGCTTCGGGCCGTGGAAGAACTGCCACGAACGGCTGCGTCGCTGGACGGCCGATGGGACGTGGGATCGGGTCCTGGCCGCGGCGCAGGTTCATGACGACGGCACACCGGTGCAGTGGACGATCAGCATCGACTCGTCGATCGTGCGGGCGCACCAGCATGCCGCTGGTGCCCGCAAAAAAGGGGCTCTGCGACAAGTGCGGCGACGCCTGGTGCGCAAGATGGTGAGGCCATCGGCCGGTCCCGAGGTGGGCTGAGCACGAAGATCCACCTCGCCGTCGACGGACGTGGCCGACCGCTGTCGATCCTGCTCACCCCCGGCCAGGCCGGCGACAACCCGCAACTGCTGGCCCTGCTCGACGCCATCCGGATCAACGAACCCGGCCCCGGCCGACCCCGCAAACGCCCCGACGTGCTGATCGCCGACAAGGACTACGCGCACGACTCGACCCGCCGGGCGCTGCGGCAACGCGGGATTCGGCACGTCATTCCGGAACGGTCGGACCAGATGGCCCGTAGGGCTGCCATGGGCAGCGCCGGCGGCCGACCACCAACCTTCGACAAGGTGGTCTACAAGAAGCGCAACGTGGTGGAGCGCTGCTTCAACCGCCTCAAGCAGTGGCGTGACCTGGCCACCCGCTACGCCAAACGTGCATCCCTCTACCGAGCCGGCCTGGTCCTGATCGCCGCGATCATGTGGCTTCCATGATCGTCACTATCTAGACTGAGTCGATGACGGACGAGAACCTGACGCTGCCTGCGGTGCTCGTCGAGGCACACACGGCGGGGTTCTTCCACGAGCACAGTGGGCATGACTTCGATCCGTACGACACGTTCATGGGGTCGGGCGAAATGATCGAGTGGTGGCAGAACTGGACGAACGACCCTATGGCCGGCGCTCCTCCATTCCGCGCCTTCGGCCAGGACGGCACCGGTGGCCTAGCCGCCTTCTGGCTCCGCAACCCAGGCCACCCTCTCGACCGCCAATCCGTCGTGTTCTTGGGCTCTGAAGGCGAGTACACCCTCATCGCGCGCGACCTTGGCGACTACCTGTGGCTGCTGGCGAACGGCGTCGGCCCGCTCGAGACGGTCGACGGCATCGAGCGCGTGCCCGAGCCCATCCCAGCGTTGACGACAATCGCACAGCGGCACACCGGCTCCGCCCGACGGTCGACCACTGAGGTGATCGCCGCCGCGCAAGCCCAGTTCCCCGCCTTTGAGGCACTGCTCAACGCGCACGCACCGGCGGAGTAACCCTGGAGTGTGACCTGTCAATGATGGAAGTCGGGTCCTCATGATCGGCAGGACAGGCCCTAGTACGGCAGCCTCCGTTTGAGATCTTGCTGGTGAAGCGGGGTGGACGCGAGGCGGCCACCGCGTGATCGTCTGTGCGTTGTGGACACATCATCAGATCTTGCGGTGGCCGCGTGGCATAGCGTAGCGGTTGGTCGGTGGGAGGGGGTGCTGGCCGAGGTGCTGGGCTGCTTCGCGGGCCGGTTTGGGCGGGTGGAGCCGCGTCGTGCGGCGGGGCAGTTCGTGACCGGGCTGCTGGCTGACCTTGAGGTCAAGACGTGTTGGCAGTTGGCGGAGGAGGCCGGGCATGCCCGGCCGGATGCGATGCAGCGATTGTTGTACCGGGCGGTGTGGGACGCCGATGCTGTGCGCGACGACCTGCGGCAGCTGATCACCGCCCGGTTCGGTGCTCCGGACGCGGTCCTGGTCGTCGACGACACCGGGGACCTGAAGAAGGGCGTGCACACGGTCGGGGTGCAACGCCAGTACACCGGCACCGCGGGGCGCATCGAGAACAGCCAGGTCGGGGTGTTCCTCGGCTACGCCGGCGTCGATGGGCACGCGCTGATCGACCGGCGGGTGTATCTGCCGGCGTCGTGGACCGACGACCGGGACCGCTGCCGAGCCGCTGGCGTGCCCGACGAGGTCGAGTTCGCCACCAAGCCCGAGCTGGCCGCCGAGATGATCACCGCCGCACTGGTCGCCGGAGTGCCGGCCGGGTGGGCCGCCGCGGACGAGGCCTACGGCAACAGCAGTGTCTTTCGCGCTGGCCTGCGCGAACACGAGATCGGCTATGTCCTGGCGGTGTCCCGCAGTCACCTGGTGCCGCTCGACGGCGGTAAGGCCCGGGTCCGGGCCGACCGGATCGCCGCTGACCTGCCGGCCTCGGCGTGGCAGCGCCGCTCAGCCGGCGCCGGGTCGAAAGGGCCGCGCTTCTACGACTGGGCCTGGCTCGATGACGTGTGCACCGACGCTGACCCCGACGACGGCGGCCGACACAGCCTTTTGATCAGAAAGAACACCACCACCGGTGAGCTGGCCTTCTACCGCTGCTGGACCCCACGCCCGGCCACTCTCGCCCAGCTCGTGCGGGTCGCGGGCATCCGCTGGACCGTCGAAGAAGCCTTTCAGGCAGCCAAGGGCCAAGTCGGCCTGGACCAGCACCAGGTCCGCCGCTGGGACTCCTGGCACCGCTTCACCACCCTCGCCCTGGCAGCCCTCGCCGTCCTGACGATCTGCGCCGCCGACGCGACCGACGACTCAACCGACAGCCGGCTGATCAAGCTGACCGTCAACGAGATCCGCCGCCTGATCAACGCCTGCCTCATCCGCCCGATCACCGATCTCGCCCACCGTTTGCACTGGTCAAGCTGGCGACGCCAGCACCAAGCCCGAGCCCGACAAGCCCACTACACACGCCGCCTCAACCTCGAACTTCAACCATGATCCCGAACGGCGGCTGCCGTACTAGGAGCCAGGCACTCGTGGGGAACGAGGGGAATTTGAACCCACGAAGACCTCTCGCCGAGCCTCGTTCGGGACTTGTCATTGCTTGTCAAAACCCCTTGTTACCGACAGTAACCGAACCAAGCTTGTCATTGCTTGGCGAAAGTGGTCGCTGAGCTGCGAAGACACCGCCAGGCGCTCATCACTCCTTGTCACCCTTCGTCAATGATTGGGCGGGGTTTTCGGGGGGTAAACGGGGGTGCCACACAGAATCCCGCCAGGTCTGATCGCCCCCGCTGGCCCTGCCACCGTGTGGCGCCTCACGGCATGGGTGCTGACCGAATCTGTGGCAGCCCTTCCTCGGTCAGCGCGACCGTCAGCGGAACCTCACGTGGCGGTGCGCTTTCGATGCTGTCCCGCAACGACCGGTGGACAGGGCACTCGCACGACGGATGCAGCGGATCCGGACATCGGGCAAGAGCAGCGTTCAGCTGTTGAACTCCGTCAACGGGGACCGGCCACGACCAGTTCATGTCCCATGGCTCCTCCCAGGGTTGGTGGAAGCAGTCATGATCGAAGTGCACGAGAAGCCCGGCCTCGCACAATGGACAGGCGGACAGGCTGGTCCAGCCGTAGGTGACCTGGTGCCCGGGAGTACCGTGCGGAACGCCCCAACTGCCGATACGAACAACGGTGCGCTGGTCCACTCGGCAGGCGACGCAGATACGCATGGCTAACCCTCCTCCGCCGTCTGACGACATCCACCGCAGAGATCGACGCAATCACGGACCCCCGGTTGCAGCAGGCCGATGGCTAGGGATCAACGCAGTACTCCGCGGCCGGGGGCGTCCGACGGTTCGCCGAGACCACCCTGCCGATCCATTGGGAAGGACTGAGTTGCATCCCCCGGGGCTTGAGCTGGCAGATCCGGCCACCAGCCAATTCGCTCGGGGCCATGCTCTCCATCCTCGGTGGATAGCCGGTCGAGGCGACGATCGCGTAGCCGTCGTTGACGCTCACCACGAGCACCGAGCGTTCCGTCTTTGCGCCAGCGTCTCCGAGGTTCATCCGCGTCAGACCGTCCACCACACGTCCGACGGCGATCCGGGACAAGCTGTAGCGGGGCCATCCGGACTCGGCGAGCCCTTCCTCGACGACCAGAGCCACGAGCACGATGATCGCGACGATCGCGATGCCCTGGCGACGCCGCGCCAGCCGCCGCCTGGCCCAGATCCACCCGAGACTCACCAGGAAGGCGATGAGCTGCAACAGCAGGTAGTTCAACGGAACGAAGATCGCGAAGCCGGCGGCGAGGCCGGCCGCCGCCCAGTTGGTGGCACGGAGGCTCCAGCCCAGCCAGCCGCGTTGCCGGGCAAGGTAGACAAGCGACGCCGCGATGGTCGGCAGGAACAGCGGCAGCAGCAGAGCCGTTAGGCCGAGCGGGTTCCCCTCCTGCACGATCGAACGGAGGAGGACGTGCTGACCGGTCAACGACAGCAGGAGCAGCACCAGCAGCAGCGGAAGCGCCGTCAGCACGGCCGGCATCAGGTCGTCAGCCACACTCGCCCGATCCGGGCCGTAGCTGACGGTACTGCTGCTGTTGCTGATGCTGCTGTCGACATACACGTCGCCGGCGGCGTGGACGTGCATCGTCCTGGACGCGTCCCCGCCCGCCTGAGCCGTGGATCCGGCTCGGCGGCGCCTGCGCCGTGGCCTGGGAGCTGGCATCACGCGAAGGTACCGAGCTTCGCCGGCAAGGTTCCTGGGGTCTGCTGCACCTATAGGTGACAGTTTCAGTCACGCGGCCTGACTGGCCGGTGGGGTCATGATGGTCTCGTACTCGATAGGGGTCAACCGGGACAGCGGTCGTTGGCGTCGACGGCGGTGGTAGGTCCGTTCGATCCAGGTCACGATCGCGGTCCTCAGCTGCTGGCGGGTCGTCCAGGTTCGGCGGTCGAGGACGTTGTTCTGCAGCAGGCCGAAGAAGGATTCCATGGCGGCGTTGTCGCCGGCGGGCGCCGGCGCGGGGTTGATGGTCGGCTGAAGTGCCTGGCATGATCTAGGCATGATCAAGAGAATCGAGTCCTCCGTCCGCCGGTGAGCGTGACACCCGAGCCTGGACTGCTCGGACCCCACATGTCGTTATTTGATCATGCGTTGCGGATGCATCGCGAGGAACCCGACGCGCCGCTTTGCCGTGACGGTGAGCCGTACCCGGATGATGGACAACACCGAGGTCGGAAGCATCCTCGCGAGCCGGAGGATCGGCGCCGCGGCGGTGCTGATGTCGCCGCCGTTTTAGACATGCATTTCGCCGATCCGTTCGCTGTTCCAGGCGATCTTGCCGGAGCGTTCCATGACATCTATGTTCCGATTCATCCCAATGAACACATCATGGCTGCGGCCTGCAGGGTGGACGCTGAACGTGTTCGAGCGACCGGTCGATGGCTTGTCCAGCACGCGACCGATCGCTGCGCTGCGACTGTTGGCCTGGCGTTGCTGACCACCGTATGGGATGACGAAGACATCGAGTTGATCAAAACGATCGGGTTGTTGTCGAACCGCTTCGGCCCACTGGCCGCCCGCGCGCTCGAACGGCGGTCGTGGCGCGGCGGCTCGGACGCATTGCTGTGGCTAGCCGAGCGGGTCACGGGCTGGGGACGGGTCTATGTCGTGGAGTCCCTGTGCACGATCGGCAGCACCGCAGCGCGTCCCTGGCTGCTGCGACGCGCCTGTGATGGCGACTACCTCAACCGCTACTTCGCCGGAAAGGTCGCCGCTGCGGCGCACCTGCAAGAGGCGATCACCGCGGCGAATCCTGACAGCGAGTTGGTCGATCACACCGGCCTGCTGCTGACCATCATGGCTGACAGCGGCGGCACGGGCATCACGCTCGAGCACTACCCGCCCGCATCCGCCGTTCTAGAGGCCCACTGCGAACATGCCGGCCGCCTAGAGCCGTCGGTAGAGCGTTTCGTCATCGCCGCGCAACTGGCTGAGCACTTGCGACATTCAGCGGCGGAACGAATAGCTTGGCCCGAGGGCGGACGAGAGCGCATTCTGAGCGGCTACCTTTCCCTGCTCGATCGCGACGACTGGTGCACGGTCGCTCGCGCTGGGCTGGCCGCTGGCGACCCCCGTGTTACCTGGCTTGTCGAAGCGCTGGCACCAAGCCTTGGGCTTCGAGCGTTCACCGTGAACGACGAGTAGCGTCCGGAGGGAAAGCCGGCGGGGAGCACGTTCGCGGTCTCCTGCCAGCCTGCCCCCGGCCGTCCTCCTGATGGTCTTGTGGTAGTTCGCTCCGGATGACGGGCCACTGGTCCTGGCGTTGATCTTGGCCGCGTCTTGCACACGAAGGTCAGACGCACTGATGTGGGGCTACAAGCGGGCGCAGGCCGCCCGCAAGCGCAAGCTACCGCTGTTGAGTCCTTCGGGCTCGCCAAAGAGGCCACCGTTCAGGAAGCCCTGCTCAGAGGTTCGCCAGTGGGATCTGGATCTCAGCTCACGGGATCCGTACCGACGCCACCGCGACGACAGCCAGAGCAGTGCATCGATGCAGACTGGCCCCGTGATTGGTGCCCCGTCGGGGCTGTGACCAACAGTTGGCATGATGGGCCCGTGACCGAGCCGGTGTTTCGATACCACCCTGACCCCTTAGCCACGGGCTCGGCGATGCCGATTGAGCACGAATGCAGCGTCTGCGGTCAACTTCGGCAAGTTCGCTACCGGGGACCGATCTACGGCGGACAACCCGAGACGCTTTGCCTGCACTGCATCTACTCCGGGGAGGCTTCCAGGGCACTCGGCGTCGTTGCCGTCGCCACGGATGGCAGCGACATCCTGGACATGCCTGCCGAGTTCAGCGACGCGGTCGACGTGCCTGACGACGTGCCGCACCACGTCATCGAAGAGATCACTCGCCGGACCCCTGGCTTCACCGGTTGGCAGCAAGAGTCATGGCTCTACCACTGCCGCGATGGCGCGGCTTTTCTCGGCCCGGCTGGGTACCGCGATGTCGAACCTCATCCGGACGCCCTGAACATGCTTCGGGCGAGCCACCGACAACTGGGCTGGTCACCCGAGGAAACCGAAGAGTTCCTGCACCGGCTCGATCGCAACGGTGAGCCCACCGCGTATCTGTTCCAATGCCTGCACTGCGGGACTCACCTCGCGTCCTGGGATATCGGCTAACCGCGGCTTATCGCCGAGACGCAGACGCACTCTCTTCGGCAAAACCGTGAGCGGCTGATCATGTTCCGGAGGCCATGTAAGCGGCGAGGATGTAGTTGGGATGCCGGTCGAGGTTCTTGCGGGCCCGGTCATAGCGCATGGTGGTCCGTGGGTCGGCGTGGCGGGCGGCGATCTGCACGTCGCGGAGGCTGACGCCAGCGTCGAGCATGGTCGTCACGAACGTGTGCCGCAGCATGTGGGGGTGCATCCTCGGCATCCGGATGCCCGCTGTGTGGGCGAGGTGCTTGAGTCTGCGGGTGGCGGCGTGCCGGTCCATCCTCCGACCATGGGTGTTGCGCAGGATCGGCCCGGCGGTGCGGTCGTCGACGGCCTGGTCGATAGCCCGAGCGACCGCGGGTGGTAGCGGGACGAGGACGACCTTGCCGCCCTTGCCACGTACGCGTAGGACCCGGTGACCGTGTTCCTCACCGAGTTCGGCGATGTTCGATCCGCAGGCTTCGAAGATCCGTAGCCCGAGCAGGCCCAGGAGCGCGACCAAGGCGAAGTCGTTCGGGTTCGAGGACTTCCGGGCGGTGGTGATCATGGCTTCGAACTGCAGGTGCCCCAGTCCGAGGGTCGGTGACTCGGACGGCACCGTGGGCCGGCGGACGTAATCGGCTGGCGAGTGCTCCAGGATGGCGTCGATGACGCAGACCCGATAGAACCCCACCACGACCGACAGCCGGCGGGATACCGTCGATGGCTGGTACCGGCGGACGTCTTGTAGCCAGCGCACGTACCGCTCGATGTCCACCCGCGCCGCCGCCAGCGGGTCCAGGTCGTGGTCGGCGCACCAGCGGAGGAAGACCCGTAGGTCGGAGTCAGTGTGGACGCGAGTCTGGCCACGGTAACGGCCCAGGAAAGCGGACACCGCGGCGCGCACAATGAGTTGATCGGTCAGTACGACAGGAGAAGCGGAAGCAGGCGAGGTAGTCATACATCACCGTGCGTCACCACCGGCGATGAACACCAGCCCACCTGGAGCGGCAGATCAGTGCGTCTCGCCGGCGCTGCCGAGGTGGAGCGGCAGGACTGCGGCAGTTGTCACGGCCAGGTCGCGGTCGAAAACCTCATCCCGCGGGACGAACACCATTGCGCGGCCCTCGCCGACCACCACATTCTGTTGCCGAGCATCGGTCCTGCCGCGGAAGACGTGAACAGTCACCGTGTGCGGGAAGCCGGCCTCGTACGGGCGTGGGCCGCTCCACAACGCACGCAACTCACCCGTTCTCAGGCCCGTCTCCTCCAATAACTCCCGGTGCGCCGCCTGTTCAGGCGTCTCGCCCGGCTCGACATGACCACCCGGCAGGCTCCACTGGTTCGGAGAAGCCGAAGTTTGATCATCGCGATGCTGCAGGAGTACCGCCTCCGAGGAATTGACGAGGAGCACCAGCGCAACTTCATAGGTGGCCATGACGAGATCGTCCCAGGCCCGCCGCCACGCAGCGCATTCATCGCGGCCATGAGCGGATGCTCAGGGTCAGAAACGCTTGAGCGGCTGCTCGCGACTGGTGCCCGGGTCGGCAGGCATGAGTGGTGTCGGTTGGCCGTGAGACCGCATCAACGCAGGTCAAACCCTCATCTCTGTCCGGCGTCGGTGAACACTTCGGGCGCGGTGACCGCTTCGCCAACCTGCACCCAATCTGCTCCCAGTTGCAAGCCCCGGCCGACCGATGGCTCCTTACCGCCTTGACCTGCGTACACCACCCCGCCAGGCGAGGTGGAGCGTCGTCGATTGCGGCGCAGAAGCGCGGAGCACTCCGCGGTGAAACAGGGCGCTGCACCCACTCTGACCTGCAGAAACGAGAAGCCGCAGGTGGGGCCAGGTGCAGTTGAGGGCCACTGTGCGCTGTCGGATGCAGTTCAACGCCGTTCAGGACACCTGTCTGCTCTCACCCTGCTCCCCCAATCCTGGGCGCGCGGCCGTGTCGTCCGGGCACCCTGAGGCTTCGCTCCGGCAGGTCTTCATCGAGCAGCACGCGGCCGACGTTTAGTCAGCGCGACCGGGCGCCGAGGCGCAGCGCGCACGGTCGGCGGCAGATGAGTGAACCGTGGAGTCGGCGGTGTTGCGAGCCCAACCTACGGGCCGGGATATTCGGCGTGCACCTCGCCGCCGAACAGCCGCCAGTAGAAGTCGTTCATCCGTGCCGCTGCGGGAGCATGTCGGGCGAGGATCTTCGCCACGGCCACGGGCACGCCGTGCGGAATGTCGCCGCTCGCGCATCGGTGCACGTACGAGTTGCGGGCGACGGGGCCGCCGCTAGCTGGCACTGGCACTCCGCACACGGTGGTGACCAGCCAGTTCACCAGCCCCATCGCCGCGTACCCGGCATCGTGGCCGACGTGGGACCCGACGAAGTCGCGCTCAGCGCCGGAGAGGTCGAACCGGGGCGATGTGGCCAGCCCGAAATCGACGAGGTAGATCCGACCACCATCGGAGCGCATATTGCCGAAGTGCCCGTCCATATGCAGCAGCTGGCGGTTACGCAGGAACGCCACAACTTCGGACAGTTGCTTTTCGGCCGTCTCTGCTCTGCCGACCGGATCTTCGTTTAGCCAGTCAAGCAGCGGATAGGGGACGTACTCGAAAAACTGCACGAGGCTGGAGGTCGCGCTGGCCAACTCCTCGAAGCGGCTACGCACGGCCGGAGTGCCGCCGAGCCGGGCGACAGCCGCGTCGATGTCGAGGTGCTCGGACGCTATCGGTGGACGGCCGGGTAGCACTCGCCAGTGGTGCAGCAGTGGAAACGCGTCCGTCTCACACGCCAGGACTCCCTCGGTAACAATCAGGTTCGCTGCCAGCTCACGCCAAACGCCGAAACTCGGCCCGCCAATGCCGTACTGACAGTAGGATGGCAGGTTGGACAGGTTCGCCGTGCTGTGCGGATTGGCCAGTTCCCGGTCGGTGATCGGGATCCGCTTGGCGAATACCGGCACGCCGTCAATGTCGAGCATGACGCACTCGCCGCCCACTCCCACAGCTATGGTGGGCGCGACGTCGAGAAACGCCGCCAGCTCGGCGTCGCTGCGGGCGGCGAGCGAGGCGGAAATACGGTCATGGCGGGAACGCCGGGCGGCCAACATCTCGCCCATCATGCCAGCAGGCTGTGACCGCTCCACCGCGACCAGTTCAAGCATTCGGGGATGTAGCCCTTCGTTCTAAAGTCTTTCGGCATCCGCACATCGGCATGACCGGACGGCTTCGGCACCACTGCCGATTACTTACCGCGACGCCCCATTCGGCATGGTCGAGTGTGTCAGCTCATCCACTACCGTCCGGCCTGTGGCAGCAATAGCAGCGGGAGTGTTTCGTCGGACGCCGATCGAGCGGTCAGACCAACGGGTCGCATGGGACCGGACAGACCAGGCCTTCTTCGCTGCCGGAGCCTGTCACATCCTCGCCTGGGTCTGCCGGGAATCCTATCCCGAAAGGTCCATCGAGATAGCTGGGGTGTGCCTCCCGGGTCAGCGGCAGGTCTTCCATACTTACGCCGCCTGGGACGGCTGGGCGTTCGACCACTCAGGCTGGAATCCCGAACCACAACTGCTGGCGGTCAACACGGACTTCGAAGGCCAACCGCTCACGCGCCTCAAGATCACCGAAGGTCTCGCTGATTTCTGCCAGAAGCACCACCACCGTATGCCGAACCAGTACTGGCGTGACCCGCGCCCCCGTGCGCGGGACTACATCGGCCGATACATCCCACCCTGGGCATAGCCCTACCCGGCACTCGCACCAGCAACGCACATCCGCCGAGCGGGCACCGGCTGTTGACGCGCCCGGTCAGCGGCAGACCAGTGCGCCGGTGGGAGCCATCGCGCTGATCCTGCGGCGACGGTGAAGAATCTGCGCGTGGATGTTGCCGAACTGCTCCGTCGAGCTGCGGCCATGGTCCCGGCGGACGTGGTCAACGAGGCCGGCGTGACGGTGATGGACGTACGCGAGTACCTCGACCACGACGAGTGGGAGATCGCGCTCGACCTCCTTGCAGACCTCCACACGGGTTGGCGACCGCCGACCGCTTGGTGGGATCTACTGATCGACAGTGCCGAGCTGATGTGGCTCCCCGACGCCGCCGCGTGGTGCCACTGGGGCCGCTGGGAGAGCATCCACGGAACTGTCCGCGCCGAGTTGCGGCTCCTGTCGGCCACCGAAGGTGGCCGACGCTCGTGTTTTGACCGTTCTGTGGGCAGGGTGGTTTGGCGGTGTGGTGGGGGTGTGTTCGTGGTGGTGTGGGTGAGGGCTGTCATTTGCCCTTGTGGACGGCGTTTTTGCGGATGATCGGGTAGCGGGTTCGGCGTTTGCGGCGTTTCCCGGCGGGGCGGCCGGGTCCGGGGTGTCCGGGTTTCGGGTTGCCTGGTGGTTGCCAGGCGTTGCGCAGAGCGGGCGAAACCTGCCGGCGTGTCTGGCCGGGGGTCGGGCTGGTGGTGGTGGCGGGTTCCCAGGGCAGTCGGTGGTGGGTGATGTGGGTGCGGGCGCAGAACAGGTGTAGGTAGGCGTAGGCGTGCAGGCGTAGCCAGGTGGTCAGGGTGCCGGGCTGGCGGGGGTGGAAGTCCGGGGCCTGGGCGGTGCTCTTGAGATATCGGAAGTAGTGCTCGATGTCGAAGCGGGCCAGGTAGGTCATGACCAGGGTGAGTAGGTCGCGGCGGCGGCCGGAGTACCAGAGAGCGAGGTCGCCGGCGCGGCGGCTGGGGCGCAGGTGTTGGACCCGGGCGAGGAGCACGCTGCCCTCGACGATCGGGAGGGTGCCCTGGCCGGTGAAGCCCCGGCTGGCGCGGGTGAGTTTGGGATGGACCTGATGCCAGGCCCGGACGGTGACGGTGCCGTAGATACCGACCGGGCCGCTGACACCGGTATCCGGGGGTAGGCCGGGCTCGCGCAGAGCGAGGCGGAACCCGTGCCGGCGGGGCCGGCCTCCGAGGGGGTGAGCGGCCCGGCGTTCGGGCCGGGTCCACATGGTCTGCGAAGTCGCCAGCCTGACTAGCACGTCCGCGGGAATCCCGCGCTCGCGCAGCAGATGGGTGATCCGGGCCGCGGGATAACCGGAGTCCAGCAGAAACAGTGACGGATCGGCCGGGCGGGCGCCGTCCTGGGCGCAGACTCGGGTGATGTGGTCCACGGTGACCTCCACCAGATCGTCGTCGGAGGCGATCCGGTCGGCCAGCACCGGCACGACCCACGAGTCCGGAGTCAGAGACAGCCGCACGACATGCTGATACCGCCACCCCGTCTTGATCAGCGCCGTGCCGCGGGGCCCGCCGGGGGTGTACTGCGGCTGCCGGTCCGGGCTGGTGGCTGCGGTCGGCCGCGGCCACGCGGTGGTGTCAACGGCATACACCCGCGGCAGACCGGACCGCGTGGCGATCTCGCACGCCGCCCGTAACGCCCGGCCGGTGTCGATCTCGCCGTCACGTAACGCCCGGTACGCCGCAGCGTGCCCGGTGACCGTGCTCAGCGATAGATGCGCCGGGCAACCACACCGGCCCTGATCAGCGGCCAACTCGTCGACCAGCGAGAACAACGTCCGTGACCGGGACGCGAGAACGCCCTCGTACAACTCCCGCCGCCACGCATCCAACAAGATCCGGCCCAGCTCGCTGTCACCGGCACCGGTAGCCGTTACGCTTCTCATCGAGGACCCTGCCCATTGATGATCTTTGTGTGAGAACTCAGATCATGGACAGGGTCCTCCCCATTCCGCTAGACCTCGACCACCACGAATCCCCTCGATGGTCAAAACACGAGTGTCGGCCACCGAAGGTGGCCGACGAACACCGATCCCGGGCAAGGGCATCCTCCGACCGCTGTGGAACCTCGGCCGGCGTACGGCCGCGGGCGGTCCCGATCTGCTCGTGGCACGTGTCTGGGTGGAGTCCGCGCCAGCGTTGCCACCCGGCGCAACCGGGTCGGTCCGCCTGGGCCCGCTGTCCCCCGCCCTCTGGCGTCACCTGCAGCCGGGCATGACGATCACCATGCACGAGGGCCGACCCGCGGTAGGAACGGCCACCATCACCGAGGTGTCGATTGCGCGTTGACATCGGCGATGAGCGGACGCTGCCTCCTGTCATCGCGGGCAAGATCCGGTCCGTCGCTGTATCCCCGAGGTACTGATGAGGTACCGGGACGAGCGCGGTGCCGGCAACCAGAAACGATCTGAGCGGCAGGAAGCTCCGACTGCGAGGCAATCGGTGCAGCGGAGGTCGATCGCGGCGGCCCGGCAGGAGGGCGGAGGCCAGCACGGTGGCGGTTTCGACGGTTTACCGGAGTGCCGACGCGCAGACGGTACGAGGTCCAGCCAACGGACCGGGCCGTCCGGACGGCTATCCGTGACTGGCAGCGGCCGATCCCCGGTAAGCCTGGACCACGGCACAGCGGCGATCTGCCGGACGTCGTTGACCTGATGCTCGCCACCGGTGCCCGCATCGGCGAGATCCTCGCCCTGCGGTGGGAGGACCTCGACCTCGTCGCCGTACGCCCCACCCTGACGATCTGCGGCACGCTCGTCTCCGTCAAAGGCCAGGGCTTCTTCCGCCAACCCTGGACCAAAAGCGACGCCGGCTGGCGGATGGTCGTCCTCCCCCGGTTCGCCGTCGGCATGATCATGGCCCGCAAGCTCGTCACCGCCGACAACCCCCACGACGCGATCTTCGCCTCCCGACGCGGCACCTGGCTCTCACCCAACAACGTCCGCCGCCAGTGGCGCGAAGCCCGCGCCGACACCGACCTCGCCTGGGTAACCCCCACACCTTCCGCAAAACCGTCGCCACCCTCATCGAAGAAGAGACAGACACGAAAAGCGCCGCAGCACAGCTCGGACACTCCAGCGAGGAAGTCACCGCCACCTACTACATCGCCAAACCCGCCCAAGCCCCCGACGTCTCCGACATCCTCGAGCGACTCGGCACCGACCACGGGACGCGGCAAGATCCCCCAGCCGGCTTGCCCAACGATGCACAGGGATGACGAACCTGGTTACCGACCCCCGGTAAACGGGGGGTTTTCGGGGGACGGCTCAAAACCATATAGACAAACTTAAAGCCCTGACCAGCGTTTCCGCTGGTCAGGGCTTTTTGTCTGTCGGGACGGCCGGATTCGAACCGACGACCCCTTGACCCCCAGGACGCTTCGCCACACGTCCACACACGTCACGCACGCTTTCCCCAAGATCAGGTCGTGCGGTCGACGTCGTGCCGCGCACCATCGCGCAGGCCGTGTGGTCCCTACTTGGTCCCCGGGAGGCTGACACGCTCGATGACCGCAGCGCACGGTTGAGGAAGTGTGGATACGGCCGGGGGTCGTTCGGCAATGACCTGGCTTGACCTGCGCCGGCCATGCTGGCTCCCACGTCCAGGGGCTGATCGCCGTTGACCCTCGGCTCCCCCTATCGAGCACGCAACGGGCACGCCGCGATCCCCTGCCTTGCGTAAAGACCGCGCGCCCGGTCGGCTGGCGTCCGTGATGGTGGCTGACCTGCATCGGGAGTCGACGGCTGCCGCCCTCCGCCGGCAGCCGTCGACCGGCCTGGCTGTAGAAATGGCTGTACGGTGGCGCTGCCGCCGGAGCGGCTGCGGCATCATTAACGGATGAGCGAGCCCGAGATGCAGGTGCGAGCACGGGTGCGGCACGAGCCTGACCGCTCATACGCCGTACTGGTCGAGGGTCCGGACGGCGAGGTGGAGGTAGGCTGCACGGGCAAGACGGCAGATCTCTGGGCACTGGCCCAAGCCGGTGCAGCTCGTCTGTTCGGTGAAAACCTTGGCGCGGACAACCTCACCCTGCACGTCCCGCAACCGCCCTACGGCCAGGACGGGCAGTGGGTTCGTATCAGCGCCGTGGCGAACCGGGATGACCCCTCAGAGAGCGCCGACATCGGCGTCCTGGCGCAGGCGCACTGGTTCGGCCACGAAGGCGCCTGGTTCGTGACAGTCACCGGTACGGGTACCGGCATCGTTCCGAGCGAGCACCTGGACTTCGAACCGGTTGTCACGGATGAAGAAGTGGCGGCGTTCCACACCTATATCACCGCTACGGCCGCAAGCTGAGGCCGTGCGACCTGCCCGCGGCGCCATCCCCGAAGCCTGAGCGCTCCCACCGGAGGCAGCCTGGGAACCCCGCCGGTGGGTGCGGACCGCCGCGCCGGCCGCCAGCAGGCCGAGCGCGAGCGGTCGCGATCCGCCGCGCTCGCGCGGCGCTTGACTACAGCGAGAGAAGAATTCGGCAATCAACCGCACTGGGCGCTGAAGCTTGACCAGCGGTCAAGCAACGCTAAGCACGCTCCAACTTGACTGATCTTGGTCCCCACAACGGCGAAAGGGCCGACCCAATTTCCGGATCAGCCCTTTGACCTGCGTCGGGACGGCCGGATTCGAACCGACGACCCCTTGACCCCCAGTCAAGTGCGCTACCAAGCTGCGCCACGTCCCGCCCCCGCGTGGTTTCCCCCGCGGCAGCCGATACAGCTTAGCGCAGCAGCTTCGCCCCCTCCGCACAGGCCCCACCGGCACCGCGAGGCAGCCGAACCACCGCACACCCCCTAGAGCGTCCTAGGAGGGTGGGGTAGAAGAAATGCCGGATGGGCGGGAGGGCCCATCCGGCATTTCAACAGAACAGGGTGGGTCAGCCGTGCGCCTTGCCTCGGCCGCCGGGGCCGAGCTTCTTGCGCGGGCGGACGGAGATCTCGATCGGGCTGCCCTCGTACCCGAATTCCTCGCGGAGCTTGCGCTCGACGAAGCGCTGGTAGCCGGCGTCCAGTGGGCCGGTGGTGAAGAGCACGAACCGTGGCGGCGCCACACCGGCCTGCGTGGCGAACAGGATCCGTGGCGCGCGTCCACCGCGTACCGGGTGGGGGGTGGCCTGCACCAGCGCGGTCAGCCACTGGTTGAGGTGCGCGGTCGGCACGCGGGTTTCCCAGCTGGCCAGCGCCTTGTTCAGGGCCGGGGCGAGCTTGTCCACGGCGCGGCCGGTCATCGCCGACAGGTTCAGCCGGATCGCCCAGGGGATGCGGCGCAACTCCCGGTCGATCTCCTTGTCCAGGTAGTAGCGGCGGTCGGCGTCGACCAGGTCCCACTTGTTGAACGCGATGACCAGGGCCCGACCCGACTCGGTCACCATCGACAGGATCCGCTGGTCCTGCTCGCTGATCGGTTCGCTGGAGTCCAGCAGCACCACGGCCACCTCGGCGGCCTCGATGGCGCCGGCGGTCCGCAGGCTGGCGTAGTACTCGGTGCCGCTGGCCTTGCCGACCCGCTTGCGCAGCCCGGCCGTGTCGACCAGTTGCCAGGTCTGACCACCGATCTCGACCAGGCTGTCGACCGGGTCCACTGTGGTGCCGGCAACCGAGTCGACGACTGCCCGCTCCTCGCCGGAGAACCGGTTGAGCAGGCTGGACTTGCCGACGTTGGGCCGGCCGACCAGCGCCACCCGGCGCGGTCCGCGCGGACGGTTCTCCACGATCGCCGGTGCCTCCGGCAGCGCGCCGAGGATGGCGTCGAGCAGGTCGCCGGAGCCGCGTCCGTGCAGCGCGGACACCGGGAACGGCTCACCAAGGCCGAGTGACCACAGCGAGGTGGCCTCCATCTCGATGGAGTTGTTGTCCGCCTTGTTGGCCACCAGGATCACCGGCTTGGCGCTGCGCCGCAGCATCTTCACCGCGGCCTCGTCCACGTCGGTGGAGCCCACCATCGCGTCGACGACGAAGAGCACCACGTCGGCGGTGACGACCGCCGTCTCGGCCTGCGCCGCGATGGCCGCGGCCCGGTCCTTCGCGTCCGGCTCCCAGCCGCCGGTGTCGACCACGGTGAACGCCCGGCCGTTCCACTGCGCGTCGTACGGGACCCGGTCGCGGGTCACGCCAGGGACGTCCTCGACGACCGCCTGCCGGCGGCCGATGATCCGGTTGACCAACGTCGACTTGCCCACGTTGGGACGACCGACCACGGCCACCACCGGCTGCGGGCCGGCCTGTTCCTCAACGGCGACGTCGGGCTCACGCAGCTCGACCCACCCACCGCCATCGCTACTCATGCCACTCCTCCGCTTCGCTCCGGAGCGTCATGAGACACCACGGCACTGCACCACATGATTCGCTCGCTCATGCCACGCCCCGCTCGGTGAGCAGCTCGCGCATCCGCGCCACGACCTCGTCGATGCCCAGCTCGGTGGTGTCCAGCACCACCGCGTCGGGCGCCTGGGCCAGTGGGTTGACCTTGCGGGTGGAGTCGAGACGGTCCCGCCGGGCCAGGTCGGCAGCGGTGGCCGCTACGTCGGCGGCGTCCTCGGCGCTGCGCCGGGCGGCACGGGCCGCCTCGGAGGCGGTCAGGAAGACCTTCAGGTCGGCGTCCGGCGCGACGACGGAGCCGATGTCCCGCCCCTCGACCACCATCCGACCAGCGTTGGCGATCATCTCGCGCTGCCGGCTGACGAGCAGCTCACGGACGGCCGGCACGGCGGCGACGGCGGAGACCGCTCCGGTCACCTCAGCACCGCGGATCTCCGCGTCCACGCCGACACCGTCGACGGTCACGCCGTACCCCTGCGGGTCGGTGCCGATGCGCAGATCGGCCTCGCCGGCGACCTTCGCCACCGACGCGGCGTCGGTGAGGTCCACGCCGGAGCGCAGCACGGCCCACGTGATCGCCCGGTACATCGCCCCGGTGTCCAGGTAGCGCGCACCGATGGCGGCGGCGAGCCGCCGCGACACGGTGGACTTCCCCGAACCGGACGGCCCGTCCACAGCGACCACACATCGTCCGAACCGTACGTTTTCCTGCACCGTGTCCTCCTCAGCCCGTACCTCACGGATCGCCCGGTGAGCTGGCGCCGCAAGCGGTTGTTCAATCGTCATCAATCATGCCCGGGTCGTCTGGCGAACCCGTGCGCGACGCCGCTGGAGGCGACCCACGCCACCCGGGCGACCGCGTCCCGGCCGTCGGTGGAGCCTACCGGCTGCCGTACCCCGAACTCGGGGGTCAGTCACCCACCGCCTGGAACAGGGCCGCGACCTCCGCGTTGGTCAGGCGCCGCAGACGCCCGGTGCGCAGGTCGCCCAACCGGATCGGACCGATGGAGGTACGCACCAGACGGGTGACCGGGTGCCCGACCTCGTCCATCAACCGCCGGACGATGTGCTTGCGCCCTTCGTGCAGGCTCAGCTCCACCTGGGCGCTCTTGCCCAGGGTGCCGACCACCTTGAACGAGTCGACCTTGACCGGCCCGTCCTCCAGCTCGACGCCCGCGAGGAGCCGCTTGCTCAGGTTGCGCGGGATCGGCCCGACCACCTCGGCCAGGTACGTCTTCAGCACCTCGTACGAGGGGTGCATGAGCTTGTGCGCGAGGGTGCCGTCGTTGGTGAGCAGCAGCAGGCCCTCGCTGTCCGCGTCGAGCCGCCCGACGTGGTACACCCGCTGGTCCAGCCGCCTGCCGATGAAGTCGGCCAGCTCGTTGCGGCCCTTGTCGTCCGCCATGGTGGTGACCACCCCGCGCGGCTTGTTCATCGCCACGTAGACCAGCCGGGTGTCGACCTGGAGGCGCTCTCCGTCGACGTGGATCACGGCCTTGGCCGGGTCGACCTTGTCGCCGAGCTTGGCGACCCGCCCGTCCACCGTGACCCGGCGGCGGAAGATCAGATCCTCGCAGGCGCGTCGGGAACCCACGCCGGCGGCGGCGAGCACCTTCTGCAGGCGCTCAGCCCCCTCGAACACGGGGGCGTTGGGTTTGGGGGCACGGTTATCGGGTCGCATCAGCAAGCTCTTCTACGTCGTCGGGCAGGAAGGGTGCGAGGGGCGGCAGCTCGTCGACGGTGTTCAGCCCGAGCTTCTCCAGGAACAACGTGGTGGTCCGGTAGAGGAACGCCCCGCTGTCCTGTTCGGTGCCGCACTCCTCGACGAGGCCACGGGTAACCAGCGTACGGATGACTCCGTCGCAGTTCACACCCCGGATGGCTGAGATTCGCGAACGGGTCACCGGCTGCTTGTAGGCGACCACGGCGAGCGTCTCCAGCGCCGCCTGGGTCAGCCGCACGGACTGCCCGTCCAGCACGAACCGCTCAACGTACGTAGCGTATTCCGGCCGGGTGTACAGCCGCCACCCGCCGGCCGCCCGGCGCAGCTCGAACCCGTGCCCGGCCGCGGTGTAGCCGGCGGCGATCTCGTCGAGCATCGGCCCGACCCGCTCGGCGGGCTGCTCCAGCACCTGGGCGAGGACCAGCTCGCTGACCGGCTCGTCGACGACCAGCAGGATCGCCTCCAACGCGCCGCGCAGCTCGGCGTCGGACAGGTCGGGCGCGGGCTCCGGCGTGGCCGTCGCCCGCCGCCGCCCCGCCGGCTGTCTCCGGGGTACGTCCCCAGCGCCGCCCGACTCCCCCGCCGTGTCCTCCGTCACCGCGCCGACGTCCGGCCCCGCCCGATCCGGCGTCAACGCGCCGAGATCCGGTCCGGCCGTGGGCGGCGTCACCGCACCCAGGTCCGGTCCCACCCGGTCCGGCGGCGCCGCGCCGGGTTCCCGCTCGGCCGTGGGCGGCGTCACCGCACCGAACTCCGTCGCCGCAGGGTCCACCTCGCCCGAGGCCACCCCGTCCGGGTCTGGCTCAGAGGGGCCCAGGTCCGGTTCGCCGGGGCCGGCGGCGGATTCGGCGTCCGGTCGGGGCGGTGCCGCTCGGGGTTCGTCGGTGTCCGGTGCCGGCTCGTCCGGCGACGCGGACGGGTCAGCGGCGGGCGGGCGAGGGCGGGCCCAGGGGGGCACCCAGGCGGCGGCCTGGTCGGCCAGCGAATCCCGGCGTTCCTCGTCACTCATCCCGCGCACCCTCCGTCGTCTCCGTCCCGTCCGGCCCGCCGGCCTCCCCCACCGACCCGAACCCAATGCCCGCCGGTTCAGGCGCAATCCGCGCCGGCGCGGGCCCACCCGCCGCCGGCGCAACCGCAACCCCCGCCGGCTCCGGGTCGTCGGCCGGGGTTCCGGCGTACTCGTCGACGTGCAGCTCGGTGTCGCCGTCGGCCGGGCCGGTCCAGCGGACGGTCAGCTCCTCCAGGGCCTGCTCCTGCACGAAGGAGACCAGACCCTCCCGGTACAGCTCCAGCAGGGCGAGGAACCGGGCCACCACCTCCAGGGTGGCCTCGCAGTCGGCGCAGAGCAGCGAGAACGTGGCCGTGCCGGCCCGGCGCAGCCGGGCGGTGAGGATGGCCGCGTGTTCCCGGACACTGACCCGGACCATGTGCACGTGGGCGATGGAGACCTCCGGCACCGGCTTCGGGGTCATCGCCTTCACGGCCAGCTTCAGCAGCCGCTGGGGGCCGATGCCGAGCACCAGGTCGGGCAGCGCCTCGGCGTAGCGGGGCTCCAGGCTGACCGCGCGCGGGTAACGCCGGCCACCGACGGCTTCCAGCTCGGCGATGTGCGCCGCCGCCTCCTTGTACGCCTTGTACTGCAACAGGCGGGCGAAGAGCAGGTCCCGTGCCTCCAGCAGGGCGAGGTCCGCCTCGTCCTCCACATCGGCGGCGGGCAGCAGCCGGGCCGCCTTCAAGTCGAGCAGGGTCGCGGCGATGAGCAGGAACTCGCTGGCCTCGTCCAGGTCCCAGTTGTCGCCCATGGCCCGGATGTAGGCGATGAACTCGTCGGTGACCGTGTGCAGGGCCACCTCGGTGACGTCGAGTTTGTGCTTGCCGATCAGTTGCAGCAGCAGGTCGAACGGGCCGGTGAAGTTGGCCAGCCGAACCGTGAACCCGGTGGCAGCGGGGTCGGCGGGCTGCACACCGTCGACCACGGCCGCGGCGGCGGTCTCGGGTGGGTCGAGGGGTGGCGCGGTCACCGGACGACCGTAGTCCACGAGGCGGGCACCGGGCGTTCCGGCTACCGCTCCGACTGGGCGGCGATCACCTCGCGGGCCAGCTGACGGTAGTTACGTGCCCCGGAGGACGCCGGGTCCATCGTCGTGATGGGGGCACCGGCCACGGTGGACTCGGGGAACTTCACCGTCTTGGTGATGACCGTCTGGTAGACCTTGTCGCCGAACGCCTCCACCACCCGCTGCAACACCTGGCGGCAGTGCGTGGTGCGGCTGTCGTACATGGTGGCGAGGATGCCTTCGAGTTCCAGGTCGAAGTTGAGCCGCTCGCGGACCTTGTCGATGGTGTCCAGCAGCAGCGCCACACCGCGCAGGCTGAAAAACTCGCATTCGAGGGGGATGAGCACACCGTGCGCGACGGTCAGCGCGTTGATCGCCAGCAGGCCGAGTGACGGCTGGCAGTCGATCAGGATGTAGTCGTACTCCTTGCGGACCGTGCGCAGGACCCGGGCCAGGGCCATCTCCCGGGCGACCTCGTTGACGAGCTGGATCTCGGCGGCGGAGAGGTCGATGTTGGCGGGCAGCAGGTGCAGACCCGCCACGTCGGTCTTGATCAGGACGTCCTCGGCGGTCACGTCGTCCTGCATGAGCAGGTTGTAGACGGACAGGTCGAGGTTGTGCGGGTTGACTCCCAGCCCCACCGAGAGGGCGCCCTGCGGGTCGAAGTCGACCAGCAGCACCTTGCGGCCGTATTCGGCGAGGGCCGCGCCCAGGTTGATGGTGGTGGTGGTCTTGCCGACGCCGCCCTTCTGGTTGGCCATCGCGATGATGCGTGCGGGGCCGTGCCGGTCGGTGGGCATCGGCTCGGGAATGGGCTTGCGCATCGTGTAGGCAGCCGGGTCCGCAGGACCCAGGTCCGCACCGAGCGTGGCCTGCTGCTCGCGGAGCTCCGACGTCCAGGTCTCGGCACGGTCACCGTTGCCAGCCATGTGCTCGTTGCCCCCTCCCGACGACCCACCCGGCGTCGGAGCCGTCCGACGTCCTTCGCGGCGCCGCTGCGCACCCCGGTCGTGTCGCTCCAGGAGGTCCGCGCCGATGCCGACTGTACGCCACCGACCAGCAGGGGGTTCGGCACCCGGCCGGCGTGTCGGCACCGACCCCGACCGGTTCAGCCCCGCGCGCGTGGATGGGCGGTGGCGTACACCTCGCGCAGCCGCTCGACGGTGACCAGGGTGTAGACCTGGGTGGTGGTCACCGAGGCGTGCCCGAGCAGTTCCTGGACCACCCGGACGTCGGCGCCGCCGTCGAGCAGGTGGGTGGCGTACGAGTGGCGCAGGGTGTGCGGGGAGACGGCGGCGGGCCCGTCGACGGGCAGCCCGGCCCCGGCGGCGGCACGGCGCAGGATGCCCCAGGCGCCCTGGCGGGACAGCGCGCCGCCGCGGGCGTTGAGGAACACCGCCGGGGTGCCCCGGCCGGTGGCGGCCAGCCCGGGGCGGGCCCGGACCAGGTAGGCGCGGACGGCGTCGACGGCGTACCCGCCGATGGGCACCAGCCGCACCCGGCCGCCCTTGCCGCGCAGCAGCACCGTGCCCTCGTCGGTGTCGAGGTCGTCCACGGCGGCGCCGGTCGCTTCGGAGATGCGCGCGCCGGTGCCGTACAGGAATTCCAGCAGCGCCCGGTCGCGCAGCGCGAGGGGCGCGTCGTCGCCGGTCGCGGTGATCGGGCCGGCGGTCTCCAGGAGCCGGACCACGTCGTCGACCGGTAGCGCCCGGGGCAGCCGCCGGGGTGGGGTGGGCGGGCGGACGTCGCGGCTCGGGTCGGCGCTGGCCAGGCCCTCGCGCAGCGCGAAGCGGTGCAGGCCGCGAACGGCGCTGGCCGCGCGGGCGGCGGAGGAGACGGCGAGGGGTGGGTGTCCGTCGTCGCCGGCGCGCAGCCGCGCCAGGTAAGACTCGACGAGGCCGGCACCGACCGACGCGAGGTCGGCGACGCCGGCGTCGACCAGGGTCGCCAGGTAGCGGTCCAGATCCCGACGGTACGAGGCGAGCGTGTTCGCCGACAGGCCACGTTCGACGGTCAGGTGGTCGAGGTAGCCGCGAACGGCACGGCGCAGCGCCGGCGTGGGTGCGCCACCCACGCCGGCGGAGTCCGTGCCGCCGGTCAGCCCGCCACCGTTCAGGCCAGTGCGTCGGACAGCGGGAGCACGTCCATGCCGTGCGCCTCGGCGACCGGGCCGTAGGTGACCTGACCGGCGTGGGTGTTGAGGCCCAGGGCGAGGGCCGGGTCGTTGCGCAGCGCCTCGCGCCAGCCCTGGTTGGCCAGCTCCAGGGCGTACGGCAGGGTGACGTTGGTCAGCGCGTACGTGCTGGTGTTCGGCACCGCGCCGGGCATGTTCGCGACGCAGTAGAAGATCGAGTCGTGCACCTTGTAGACCGGGTCGGCGTGCGTGGTGGGGCGCGAGTCCTCGAAGCAGCCGCCCTGGTCGATGGCGATGTCGACCAGCACACTGCCCGGCTTCATCCGGGAGACCAACTCGTTGGAGATCAGCGTCGGGGCCTTCGCGCCGGGCACCAGCACCGCGCCGATGACCAGGTCGGCGTCGAGCACGGCCCGCTCGACCTCGTACGCGTTGGAGGCGACGGTCTGCAGGTGGCCCCGGTAGATCGCGTCGGCCTGCCGTAGCCGGGCGACGTTCTTGTCCAGCAGCAGCACCTCGGACTGCAGACCCAGCGCGATCGCGGCGGCGTTCATGCCGGAGACGCCGGCGCCGATGACCACGGTCTTGGCGGCGTACACGCCGGAGACACCGCCGGGCAGCACACCGCGGCCACCGCCGGTACGCATCATGTAGAAGGCGCCCACCTGCGGGGCGAGCCGGCCGGCCACCTCGGACATCGGGGCGAGCAGCGGCAGCGACCGGTCGGGCAGCTCGACGGTCTCGTACGCGATGCCGGTGACCTTGCGGTCGATCAGCGCGTCGGTGCACTCCTTGGAGGCGGCCAGGTGCAGGTAGGTGAAGAGCACCTGCCCCTCGCGCATCCGGTGGTACTCCTCGGCGATCGGCTCCTTGACCTTGAGCACCAGCTCGGCGGTCTCCCAGACCTCGTCGGCGGTGGCGAGGATCTTCGCGCCGGCGGCGGCGAACTCCTCGTCGGTGATGCTGGAGCCAACCCCGGCGCCGGACTCGACGAAGACCTGGTGGCCGCTGCGGGTGAACTCGTTGACGCCCGCTGGCGTGATCGCCACGCGGTACTCGTGGTTCTTGACCTCGCGTGGGATTCCGACCTTCACGATGCAGACACCTCTCTTCGGGGCTGCTCACCCCCGACTGCTCAGTGCCGCGGCGGCCCCTTTGCCACCGCGGTACACCCGTCCCGCGGCGGCAGTCTAGGCGCGCCCAGCGCCGCCGTGAGCCAGCACAGTGACATCCGCTGCGCGGCTGTCCTGACGATCTGTCAGGGCACCCGGCCGGGGTCGGCGGTGCATGGTCGCCTCAGCCGTCAGGACAATGTTCCACCTCTATCGTCCCATCTGCCGGGTACCGGTGCGGACAGCCGGCGAGTGGATCACTAATGTGTCCGCCCATGACCACTCCTCCGTACCAGCCCGGGTACCCCCAGCCGGGGTATCCCCAGGGCGTTTCCGACAAGACCAAGATCGTTGCGGGTCTCCTCGGCATTCTGCTCGGCACCTTCGGCGCCGGTCGGTTCTATACCGGACACACCAAGATCGCCGTTCTCCAGCTCATCGTGAGCCTGGCGACCTGCGGCTTCGGCGCTCTCTGGGGCGTCATCGACGGCATCCTCATCCTGGTCAACGGCGGCACGGACGCGCAGGGCCGTCCGCTGCGCGACTCCTAGACCAGACAGCGAAAGGGGCCCCGCGGTTGACCGCGGGGCCCCTTCGCGCGTACTCCCTCGCCGGCGGGACCGGCGTCGACGCTCAGCGCGGCAGCGGCGCGTCCGCCCGGCGCAGGGACGTGAAACCGGTGTCCCGGGCGCGGGCCGCGGCCAGCAGCCCGGCCACCGCGGACGCGTTGGTGATCTCACCGGCCAGGACCATGGCGACCGCCTCGTCCAGGTCGATCCGGACGACCTGGAGGTCGGCCTCCTCGTCGTGGCGCTCGTGCCGCTCGTCGACCGGCACGTCGGCGAGATCCCGGGCCAGGAACACCCGGACGATCTCGTTGGTGAACCCCGGCGAGCTGTGCAGGTCGACCAGCACGTCGACCCGCCCGGCGGTGAGGTCGGCCTCCTCGGCCAACTCCCGCAGCGCCGCCGCCGGCAACTCCTCGCCGGAGACGTCCATCAGGCCGGCCGGCAGCTCCCACAGGTGCCGCCCCACCGGGTGCCGGTACTGCCGGATCAGCACCACCTGACCGGCGTCGTCGAGCGCCACCACGGCCACCGCCCCGACGTGCCGGACGAGGTCACGCAGCCCGGTCCCACCGCCCGGCATGGTCACCTCATCGGTGACCACGTCGAAGATCCGCCCCCGGTACCGCTCCTGTCGGGACCGCACCTCGTAGCGGTGCTCCCGCTCGCTCACGCCGCCGCCTCGCCGCGCTCGGCGACGACGCGGGACGCCGCACCGAGCCTGCCGGTCCGCCCGCCGCGCTCGCTCACGAGGCCGACGCGGCCTTCGTCGCGGCCCCGTTGCGGGCGGCCTTGCGCGTCGGCGGGGCCTCCGCCGCCGCGTCCAGGTCGACCGGCAGCTGATCGGCCTGCGAGTACGTCACCGCGGCCTTGACGAACGAGGCGAACAGCGGGTGCGGGCGGGTCGGGCGGCTCTTCAACTCGGGGTGCGCCTGGGTGGCCACGAAGAACGGGTGCAGGCTCCGGTCCAACTCGATGAACTCGACCAGCCGGCCGTCCGGCGAGGTGCCGGAGAAGTGCAGACCCGCCTTGGTCAGCGCGTCCCGGTAGGCGTTGTTCACCTCGTAGCGGTGCCGGTGCCGTTCGCTGATCTCGGTGCTGCCGTACGCCTCGGCGACGATCGAGCCCTCGGTCAGCTTTGCCGGGTACGCGCCCAGCCGCATGGTGCCGCCCAGGTCGCCCCGACCGGCGACGATGTCCTCCTGATCGGCCATCGTGGCGATCACCGGGTGGGCCGCCTGCTCGTCGAACTCCACCGAGTTCGCGCCGTCCAGGCCCGCCAGGTGCCGGGCCACGTCGATGGTCATGCACTGCAGGCCGAGGCAGAGGCCGAGCAGCGGGATACCGGCCTCGCGGGCGTACCGGGCGGTGCCGATCTTGCCCTCGATGCCGCGTACGCCGAAGCCGCCGGGGATGAGGATGCCGTCCACGCCGGCCAACGCCGCGGCGGCACCGGCGGGGGTGACGCACTCGTCACTGGGCACCCACTTGAGCTGCACCCGGGCCCGGTGGCCGAAGCCGGCCGCCCGGATCGCCTCGCTCACCGACAGGTACGCGTCGGGCAGGTCGACGTACTTGCCGACCACCGCGACGGTGACCGTGTGCCGGGGGCGGTGCACCCGCTCCAGCAGGTCGTCCCAGCTGGCCCAGTCCACGTCCCGGAAGGAGAGGCCGAGGCGGCGCACCACGTACGCGTCGAGCCCCTCCCGGTGCAGCACCTTCGGAATGTCGTAGATGCTCGGGGCGTCCGGGGCGGCGACGACCGCCTCGGCGTCCACGTCGCAGTAGAGCGACAGCTTCTCCTTGAGCTTCACCGGGATCTCCCGGTCGCAGCGGAGCACGATCGCGTCCGGCTGGATACCGATGTTGCGCAGCTGCGCCACCGAGTGCTGGGTCGGCTTGGTCTTCAGCTCACCCGAGGGCGCCAGGTACGGCACCAGCGACACGTGCAGGTAGAAGCAGTTGTCGCGGCCCAGGTCGTGGCGGACCTGGCGGATCGCCTCCAGGAACGGCAGCGACTCGATGTCGCCGACCGTGCCACCGACCTCGGTGATCACCACGTCGGGGAGTTGGCCGTCCTCGTCCGGGTCGGCCATCGCCAGGATCCGCGACTTGATCTCGTTGGTGATGTGCGGGATCACCTGGACGGTGTCGCCCAGGTACTCGCCGCGCCGCTCCTTGGCGATCACGTCGGAGTAGATCTGGCCGGTGGTGACGTTCGCCTTCCCGGACAGCGCCCGGTCGAGGAACCGCTCGTAGTGCCCGACGTCGAGGTCGGTCTCGGCACCGTCGTCAGTGACGAAGACCTCACCGTGCTGGAACGGGTTCATCGTTCCCGGGTCGACGTTCAGGTAGGGGTCGAGCTTCTGCATCACCACGCGCAGCCCGCGCGCGGTCAGCAGGTTGCCGAGGCTGGAGGCGGTGAGGCCCTTACCCAGCGAGGAGGCGACGCCCCCGGTGACGAAAATGTGCCTGGTCGTCCGTGCTGATGGGGCCAAGGCCTGCTCCCGTGTCGTCTGTCGCGGTCATGCAGACCGCCGTGCTTGATCAGCAACGTGATCACGCGATCCACGGGATTCGACGGTAACACCTCCCGGGCGGGTACCCGCAGGCCGCACCCCGGCTACGACACCTCCGGGCCATCCGGACGAGGCCCGGCGCTCAGGACGCGGCAACCTCCGTCGATGATCGGGAGACCTGCCGGGGCGGTACGGGCGCCGTCGGCGCGGCGTCCGACGTCGACCGGCTCGCCGTCGGGTCGGCCGGTTCGTCGGCGTCCCCGGGGCGGTCGCCCGGCGTCTCGGGTGCCGGTTGCGCGAGCTTCGCCGGTGCGCTCGCGGGCGGACCGCTGATCGGACGTGGGTGCACCGCGCCCGGTGGCCCACCGCCGTCGGTCGGGCCGTCATCCCCGGCGACCGGGCCGACCCCGCCCGACCCCGAGTCGTCGTCGGCGCCGTTGACGCGCGAGCGGCCCGCTACCGGGCGGGTCCGGTCCGCGGCGTGCCCGAGCACCCGCAGCGACGCCAGGGCGGCCAGCGGCACCACCAGGGCGGCGGCAGCGCCCATCACGTCCAGTGCCGCGCCGTCGAGGACCCCACCGAGCACCGCGGCGACCACCGTGCCGGCCAGCGCGGCCCGGATCGCCGGGTAGATGCCGCACAGCCGCATCAGCCCACCCCACGGCTGCAACAGGGCGAACCACACCAGCAACCCGCTGGCCACCGCCAGCACCGTCAGCGGGCTGTTGACCAGCGTCTCGAAGTTCTCCGTACTGGACCGGTGCACGGCGAACCCGCCGGTGCCGTCACCGAACGCGGAGAGGAACCGGCCCAGGCTGCCCCGCTCGGCCGGCGGACGCCGCAGGTCCACCACGGCGAACCCGATGCCGACCGCCAACGCGGCCATGGTGGCCCAGGCGAGCCGGCTGATCGTCAACCAGCCGCCGGCGCTGATCACAGCGGCGACGCTCACCCCGGCGGTGAGCGCGATCGCGCCGACCGGATCGGCACCCAGGTACGGGCTGCCGACCACCACCACGGCGAGACCACCCACCGCCACCATCACCGCCGGCCGCCAGCCGCGGTGCACCCGTTGCGCCAACCAACCGCCGGTGAGCAGCGCGCCGGCGAGGAACACGCCCAGCCCCACCGTGCTCAGCCCGGCGTACCGGCCGCCCTGCAACGCGGAGTAGCCGACCACGCTGTTGATCTGAAGGCGGGCCCCGGTGAGCACGTCCAGCCCGACCACGAGCGTGGTGAGGCCGGCCACCGCGCCGACCGGCCCGAGAGTGCCCGCGTAGCCGGGCGTGAACCGCACCGCCGCGGTGCCGGCGGCCACCAGCAGCGCGGTCACACCCGCGAAGATCCACCCGGGGTGCTCGCCGCGCCACCAGGGCACCGCCTCGGCCAGCAGCGCCGCCGGCACCGTCAACGCCGCGGCGACCAGCAGCAGCTCCGTCACCGTCAGGATCCGCTCGGGAACCTTCGTCGGGCCGGTCGGGCCGGCGTGTGGGCGGGCCCGGCGCAGCAGCGGCAGGATCGCGAGCGCCAGCAGCACCTGCACCCCGGCGAGCAACGCGAAGAACGTACCGGAGACAGAGCGCTGGGCGGCCGCCTCCCGGTCGGCGTTGGCCGGCGCGTTGATGGCCTCGGCCAGGTCGGTCGGACGGCCGCCGGTGCTGAGCGCCGGACGGCCGAGGAAGAGCCGCTCCGGCATCGGCCGGCCCAGCGCGGCGAGAGCGGTCGGCGCGAGGTCGACCAGTTGCAGGTACCCGTCGCGGCCGGTGCTGGCCGAGGTGAGCCACCCCCGCTCCCAGCCCGGCCCGTCGGCCACGGCCACGTGCAGCCGGGCCGGTTGGGTGGTGTCGGAGATCCCCGCGACCAGCACCAACGACCGCGGTGGGCGCGCCGCCAACACCCGGGCCAGCTCGGCGTCCGCCGCGCGGGCCTGCTCGGCCCGGGTCGCCGGATCGTCCCCCTCGACCGTGCCGAGGTCGACGATGCTCAGCACGCAGGAGCCGAGCAGCGGCCGCGGGTCGGCCGGCAGCGCCGAGGCGTACCGGTCGACGCGGCCGAACGGCCGGGCGGCGGCCACGGCCGCGCCCGGACCCACCGCAACCGAGCACCGCACCGACTCCGACAGCGAACCGGGCAGGGCACCCCAGGGCAGCCGCTGCTGGTTGTACTGGACCACGCTCTCCTGGTCGGGCAGGTTCGCGCCGATGCCGTCCGGTTGTTCCACCGTCACCGCCGTCGCCGGGCAACCATCGCCCGACCGGCTGCCGTTCCACGCGGCGAAGCTGCCCGCGCCCAGTGTCAACCAGCCGTCCACCGGGCAGGTGGGCCGGTGCGCGGAGCGCACCGACAGGGAGCCGATCGACCCGTCCTGGGCCATCCGCCACAGCGTCGGGGTGCGCTGCGCGTCCACGTCGTCCCAGCGCAGCCCGGCGATCCCGGCGAGCACCACGAAGTCGGCGGTGCGTTGCGGGGCGCCCTGGGGTGGGCGGGCGGCGAGCGCGGTGACACCCAACGCCACCACGAGCACGGTCAGCAGGGCGGGGGCGATTCGGCGCAGCATCACCGGTGTCCCGTTCTCGGGGCGTCGGAGTCCGGGATGGCCGCCGGACCGCCCGGGTGCCCGGCCAGTTCGGCGTAGAGGGTGACGAGCGCGGCGACGGTGTCCGCCTCGGTCGGCCACGTCGCCGCCCGTTCGGCGCCCCGCCGGCCCAACTCCGCCCGCGCCGCCGGGTCGTCCAGCAACGCGCGTACCGCCGCGTCGACCGCGTCCACGTCGCCGGCGGGGACGAGCCTGGCGGCATCGCCGACCAGATCCGGGAGCCCGCCCACCGCGGTGGCCACCAGCGGCACGCCGGCGCGCAACGCCTCCTGGGCGAAGAGCTGCCGCGCCTCCCAGTCGCTGGTCACCACCGCCAGGTCGGCGCCGGCGAGCAGGTCAGCCACGTCGGTACGGTGCCCCAGCAGGGTCACCGGCGCGCGGGCGGCCGAGGTCCGTGCGGCGAGCGGCAGATAGGCCGGCCCGCTGCCCGCGATCACCACGACCGGCGGCGGGGTACGCGTCCGCCAGCGGGCCGCCGCGTCGATCAGCACGTCGTAGCGCTTCTGCGGGTGCAGCCGACCGACCGAGACGATCAACTGCTGGTCCGGGCGGACGCCGAACTCGGCGCGTACCGCGGCGGGGCGTCGACGTGGCGCGGGCAGCGTCGGGGCGGCGACCGGGGCGAGCCGGGCGTCGGCCGCGCCCACCTCGGTGGCCCGTCGCACCAGGTCCGCGGAAGCGCCGAGCGCCACCCGGACGCCCCGGGCCACCACCCGCTCGACGAGCCGGGACACCCCGCCCCGCAAACCCCCGGCGAGCACCGCGTTGTGCCAGGTGACGATCAGCGGAGCGGTGGGGCGGGCCAGCACGGCGACCAGACCGGCCCGCAGGCCGTGCGCGTGCACCACGTCGACCGCGATGGCGGTCAGCACCCGACGCAGGGCGACCACCGCCCGGGCGTCGGCCGGCGTCGGGCTGGCCGGGATCTCCACCGGCTCGAACCGCGCACCGACACCGACGAAGTCGAACTGCTCCTGGGTCGCCGCCGGCCCGCAGACCAGGACGGTGGCACCGCCCGCGACGAGGCCCCGGGCCACCGAGCGGACGTGCTGGCCGACCCCGCCGGTGCTGGACGCGAGCACCAACGCGACGGTGCCCGACCACCCGGCGGGCAGAGCTGGCTCATTTTCCGCGCTCACTGGCCCACCGTCTCCTTCCCGTCGCCCCGCTGCGGGGAGCCCGCCTCCGGCGACGCACCGCCGGACGGCCCCCGCCGGCCCAGACGCCGCAGCGCCCCGGCGAGCAGTGGCTGTACGTCCCGCCGGTCGACGAACCAGACCACGGCGAGGAACACGACCCCAACCAGAACCCCGGACAGCATGCCCTGACCTAACGCCGCCGCCATCGTCGGGGTGGTGCCGCCCGGCGCGTCGAGCCACCGGGTGAGGCCCCACCCGGCGAGCCCGGCGAGCACAGCGGCGAGGCCACCGGCCGCCCCGGCCCGGGCCGCGCCCGCGAGGGCGGGACGGCCGGCGCTGCGCAGCACCGCCAGGAGCAGCAGCCCGCCGAGCACCAGCATCCCCACCGAGTTGGCGGACGTCACCGCGAGCACCCGGTCGGCGGTGGGGAGCAGTCCCGTCAACGGCAGCGCCACAGCCGGAACGACTAGCCAGCCGAACGTGATCGCCACGGTCGCCGACCGGGTGTCGCCGCGCGCGTACAGCGCGCGGGACAGGATCGCGAACAAGCCGTAGCCGAGCAGACCCGGCGCGAACCCGCTGATGGCTGCCGCGGTGGACGCTGGATTGTCCGGGTAGAAGAGAGCAGCGACCGGCCGTGCGGTACCGATCAACGCCGCGGCGCCCAGGAAGCTGAAGAGCAGCACGCCCCGCACCGCACTGGAGAGGGTCCGTCGGTAACCGTCCTCGTCACCGGCGGCGCTGGCCGTGGCCAGGGTGGGATAGGACGCCACCGCCAGCGGCACGGCGAGGACCGCCCACGGCAGCAGGTAGATCGCCTGGGCCAGGTTGAACACCTGCGGGGAGCCGGTGGGGCCGCCCGAGACCCGGTTCAGGACCACCAGGAGCGCCACCTGCTGCGCGGCCACCGTCACCGCGCCGGCCGTCGCGAGCCCGCCGATCCGCGCCCGGGCGTCAGCGGTGAAGGCGTACCCGAACCGGGGCTGTAGCCGCAACCGGCGCAGCGGGATCAGCAGCGAGAGCGACAGCACGACCACGCCCAGGGTGGTGCCGCCGGACAGGAGCAGTTCGCCGCTGCGGCCCACCTGGGCCACCGAAACGCCCCGCCCCTGAGCAGCGCCGAAGGCCACGTAGACGACGACCACCGTGAGGCTGGACAGCAGCGGGGCGATGACCGGCCAGGCGAAGCGTCGATGTGCCTGCAGGACGCCGGTGAGCACGATGCCGATCCCGTAGAGCGGCAGCTGCGGGGCGAACACGCGCAGCATCCGGGCGCCGGCGGCGAGTTCCGCCGCCGATCGTCCCTCGCTGATCAGCGAGATGATCGGGTCGGCGAACAGGACGACGAGCACGGCGAGGGGAACCAGCAGGCTCACCGTCCAGGTGAGCAGGGCGCCGGTGGTCGCTGCCACCGCCCGCCGGTCCTCCGCCGCGACCGCCCCCGCCAGCAGCGGCACGACCAGGCTGGCCAACGCGCCACCCGCGACGATCTCGAAGACGATGTTCGGCACCGTGTTGGCGATGACGTACATACCGCCGAGGTCGCTCTGCTCGACCACCCAGGTGAACACGGCGGTACGGCCGAAGCCGGCGAGTCGGCTGGCCACGGTGAGGACGGCGATGAGCGCGGCTGCCCCGGCCAGCCGGCCGGCGCCGGCGAGGGGTGCCGGTCTGTTCACGTCAGTCGGCGCGCCGGCCCAGTGCGTCGAGCTCGCGCAGCCCCGGGGTCCGCTGGATCACCGCCGTGAAGCTGACCTTCTCGCTGGCGGCGGTGAGCCCGGCGAGAACGGCGAGCAGGCCGGCCCGGCCGAGCGGGCCGGTGCGGGCGGCGAGGGCGACGCCGAGCACCGCCCCGAGCGCGTTCGCGCCACTGTCGCCGAGCATCACATCCTCGGCCAGGTCGTCGCGGAGCAGGCCGGCGGCGGCCCCGGCCGCACCAGCGGCGATCCCGCCCTGCGGGCCGCCGGTCAGCGGCGCGGCGAGCAGCAGCCCGGACTTGATCGCCCGGCCCGGCCGCAGGTCGAGCAGGTTCAGCAGGTTGGCCGTTCCGGCGATCACTCCGGCGCCGAGCAGCACGTCGACGCCCCGACCGAACGCCCGGTGACGCTGCCGGCGCGGGTGCGCGGCGACCCGGGGATCGGCGGCGAGCAGCGCGGCGGCGCCCAACCCGGCGGCACCCACCCCGACGACCTTGACCAGGCCGGCGGTGATCCGCCCCTCCCGCAGGGCGGCGAGGTGCCCGGCGAAGCCCTTGGCCGCCTTCTGCGCCGGTCGCGCGCCGACCACGTCGTCGTACAGCCCGACGCCGCCCGCGCCGAGACCGGCGACCAGGGCGGCCCCGCCGGCGGCGCCGCCGGTGGCACCGAACGCGCCGGCGGCGGCCGCACCGGCGGCGAGCGCCGGCCCGGCGGCCAGGCTCACCGGACGGCCGCGGAAGTTGGTGCGCTGCAACGCGGGCCCGGCCGGCGAGGTACGCGCCTCACGCAACACGTACCGGGCCGCGGCGGCACCCGCGCCGGCGATCAACAGCCGGCCCAGCGCGCTCACGCCAGCACCTCGTCGGTTTCGGACACGGGGGTACGTCGTTCGCTCACTGGGGCAGTCTAGGCAGCAGCGACGGGGCGTTGTCGCCGACGCCGTACTGCCCGGCCTTCTTCTCGGTGAGTTGCTCCACCAGGGCGAGGGTGGTGACCAGTTGGCCCTGCACGGTGTTGGCGTTGTCGACCGTGGAGATGGTCTGGGCGAGCACCGGGTCGCCGCGCACCACGCCGACCAGGTTGCCGCCGACCGACCCGTTGCCGGCCACCACGATCGACCCGGTGCGGTCGAACTGTTCGGCGATCTTGACGACCGACTCGTCGCGCTTGTCGGAGTCCTTGTCGACGTACGGCTGGCCGCTGACCACGACGACGGCCTCCGCCGAGGCGGTGACCTTGTTGCTGTCGGTGGTCAGGTAGCCGGCGTTGTTGTAGGCGGCGAGCACGGCCCGCCGGTCGGCGTCACTGACCGGTGCGACGCCCTGGGCCCGGTCCAGCAGGACGCTGGCCAGCAACGCGCTGGAGGTCTCCACGCCGTGCCCGTTGCCGGGCAGTCCGGTGGTCTGCGCGGTCGGACGGGCCGCGGTGACGGCCAACTCCAGCAGGTTGGAGTTGTTGTCCGGGTTGATGAACTTGTCCTGCAGGTCCACCTGGCCGGTGATGGTCGCCCCAGCCTGCTGAAGCTTCTTGAGCACGCCCTCGGTGTGGTCGCGCCCGTTGGGCAGGCTGAGCACCACGACCCGACGCCCGGTGAGGGTGCCGGGCAGGACGACCTGGGAGATCTCCTCGGCGAACTCCTCCTCCAGCGCCAGCTGCTTCTCCATGTTGCTGACCGTCTGGCGCCAGTGCTGGTTGTCCTTGCGCAGCCCGGTGACCTGCCCCTCGAGCGAGTCGGCGACCGGGCCGTTGAGGGCGGCTGTGCCGACCACCAGACCGATCGCCAGAGCCAGGAAGACCGCGGTGAGGGACACCACGTGGTAGCGGAAGTTGATCACGCTTGCAGCCTCTTGATCGGTCGGGAACTAGAAGAGCCGGTACAGCTGGAACACGAAATTGTCCCACCACTCGGCGACGACACCCAGGTACGCCTTCCCGACTGTCGACACGGCCACCGCGGACGCCATCGCCGCGATCGCCGACAGCACCAGCAACAGCAACGAGGAGCCGGAGATGCTCTGCCGGTAGAGCCGACTCACCCCCTTGGCGTCGACCAGCTTGCCGCCGACCTTCAGCCGGGTCAGGAACGTCGAGGCCATCCCGCCGCGGCCCTTGTCCAGGAACTCGACGAGAGTGGCGTGGGTGCCGACCGCGACCAGCAGCGAGGCTCCCTTCTCGTCGGCGAGCAGCATGGCCAGGTCCTCGCTGGTCGCCGCCGCCGGGAAGGTGATCGCCGGCACACCGAGGCCGTTGACCCGGGGCAGGCCGGGCGCACGACCGTCCGGGTACGCGTGCACGATCACCTCGGCGCCGCAGCGCAGCACGTCGTCGGTGACCGAATCCATGTCCCCGATGATCATGTCGGGGGTGTAACCGGCCTCGACCAGGGCGTCCGCGCCGCCGTCGACGCCGATGAGCACCGGCTTGAACTCCCGGATGTACGGGCGCAGCACGTCCAGGTCGGCCTTGTAGTCGTAACCGCGCACCACGATCAGGCAGTGCCGACCCTGGATCTGGGTCTCGATCTCCGGCACCCCGACACCGTCGAGCAGCAGGTCCCGTTCCTGGCGCAGGTAGTCCATCGTGTTGGCGGCGAACGCCTCCAACTGCACCGACAGCCCCTCCCGGGCGTCGGCCATCGCCTTGGCGACCGACTCGGCGTCCTGAAGGCTGCCGTGCGCCACCGGCTCGTCACCGGCGAAGACCGTGTTGCCCTCGATGCGCACCTGGTCGCCCTCGCGGATCCGCTCGAAGACACCCTCACCCAGGTCGTCGAGGAGCGGAATGCCGGCGGCGATCAACACCTCCGGGCCGAGGTTCGGGTAACGGCCGGAGACCGACGGCTTGGCGTTGAGCACCGCCGCGACCCCGACGGCGACGAGCGAGTCGGCCGCCACCCGGTCCAAGTCGACGTGGTCGATGACCGCGATGTCACCGGGGCGCAGCCGACCGACCAGGCGTTTCGTCCGGCGATCAAGGCGCGCGGTGCCGAGGACTCTGCCCGGTTCGGAGTTCCGGTTCCGGCGCAACGTGGGTAGACGCATCGTGACCATCCTGGCATGTGAGGCAGGCTTTTCTGTCGCGACATGCCTGAGCAGGGCCGCCTACCCAGGGAAGCACACACCGGCACAAGCCGGTGTGCTTGCGCTCACAATACGCGGCGTCACAACCGCCTTTCCTTGGCGGCCACGGCCAGAAGCTCCTCGGCATGGGCGATACCCAGATCTGAATCGGGCAAACCCGCCAGCATGCGCGCCAGTTCCCGGGCCCGCTCGGTGTCCTCCACCACCCGCACCCCACTGGTCGTCACCGCGCCGCCGGTGTCCTTCGCCACTACCAGGTGCCGGTCAGCGAACGCGGCCACCTGCGGCAGGTGCGTGACGACCAACACCTGGTGGCTGCGGGCCAACCGGGCCAACCGGCGGCCGATCTCCACCGCCGCCTGACCGCCGACCCCCGCGTCGACCTCGTCGAAGACCAACGTGGGCGGCCCGCCCGAGCCGGCGAACACCACCTCGATGGCGAGCATCACCCGGGACAGCTCACCGCCGGAGGCACCGCGCTGCAACGGCAGCGACGGCGCACCCGGGTGGGCCAGCAACCGCAGCTCCACCTCGTCACCGCCGTCCGGGGTGACACCCACCTCGACGCCGTTGACCGCCAGTGTCGGCTCCGCACGCCCGACCGGACGGGGCAGCACCGCCACCTCGATCCGCGCGTGCGGCATGGCCAGCCCGGCCAGCTCGACCGTGACCTGGTCGGCGAAGCGGACCGCCGCCTCCTGCCGGGAGGTGGACACCCGCCCGGCGAGGTCGGCCACCTCGACGGCGAGCCGCTGACCCTCCCGCTCCAACTCGTCGAGCAGGTCGTCGGACGTGTCCAGGTCGGACAGTCGGGTACGCGCCCGATCAGCCCAGGCGATCACCCCGTCGACGTCGTCGGCGTACTTGCGGGTCAGCGCGCGCAGCGCCGCCCGCCGCTCGTAGAGGTGCTGCAACCGGGCCGGGTCCGCGTCCAGCGTCGCCAGGTACGCCGACAGCTCCGCGGACACGTCGGTGACCAACGTGGCCGCCTCCTCCAGACGGGCCGCCAACTCACCGAGCGCCGGATCGGTGCCGGACTGCGCCTCCAGAGTCCGCCGGGCGGTGCCGAGCAGCGCCGCCGCGTCCGGGGTCTCGTCGGTGGCCTCCGCGCCGCCGGCCACACACTGCTGGGCGATCTGCGCGGCCGTCCGCAGGCCCTCGGCGTGCTCCAGCCGCTGCGCCTCGGTCTTCAGCTCGTCATCCTCACCGGGCTGCGGATCGACCCGGGTGATCTCGTCGAGGCCCAGCCGCAGCAGATCGGCCTCCTGGTTGCGCTCGCGGGCGTTGCGCCGCCGGTCGGCCAGATCGTCGACCACCCGCCGCCACCCCGTGTACGCCTCACGCAGCGCGTCGAGCAGCTTCTCGTGGGCCGGGCCGGCGAACCGGTCCAGGGCGGCCCGCTGCTCGGCCGGGCGCAGCAGCCGCAGCTGGTCGGACTGGCCGTGCACGGCGACCGACTGCTCGCCGACCTCACTGAGCATCGACACCGGCATGCTCCGGCCGCCGACGTGGGCGCGCGAGCGCCCCTCCACCGTCACCGTGCGGCTCAGCAGCACCGAGCCGTCCTCGTCAGGCTCACCACCAGCGTCGGTGATCCGCGCCTGCACGGCGTCGGCGGCCCGCCCGTGCAGCCGCAGCCGCCCCTCCACCACCGCCCGGCCGGGTTGGGCACGGACCCGCCCGGCGTCGGCCCGGCCGCCGAAGAGCAGCCCGAGGCCGGTGACCACCATCGTCTTGCCCGCACCGGTCTCGCCGGTGATGACGTTCATGCCGCCGGTCAACGGCAGCGTGGTGTCTTCGATGACGCCCAGTCCGGTGATGCGCAGCTCTTCCAGCACAGCCACCGACAGTAGACGCGAGCCCCGACACTTGACCAGCCGACGGGCCCGGGCAGGCCCCGTACCCGGCCGACGTACAGTTCTGCCCCGTGTTGGACGTGATCGGCCTGACCTCGGCTGAGGAGGAGCTCTACCGCTGCCTGCTCCAGCTCACCACGGCCCGCATCGACGAGTTGGTCCGTCGCCTGAACCGCCCCCGTGAGCAGGTCGTCGCCCAGATCGAGGCGCTGCGCGGCAAGGGTCTCGTACAGCCCACCGACAACGATCCGGACGCCCCGCTGCGCCCGACCGCCCCGGATGTCGCCCTCGGCGGGACGCTGCTGCGCCGCCAGGAGGACCTGGAGACGGCCCGCCGGCACGTCACCCAACTGGCCGAGGAGTACCGGTCCGGGCTGCGCCGACACCACGTCGACCACCTCGTGGAGGTGATCACCGGCGCCCGGGTTCTTCGGGACCGTCTGCGCGACCTGCAGAATTCGGCGCGTACCGAGGTGCTCTGGTTCTGCCGGGCCAACCCCCTGGCCATGGCCGGCCCGGAGAATGTCGAGGAGTTCGACGCGCTGGCCCGTGGGGTGAGCTACCGGGCCATCTACGAACGGGACCTGCTGCTGGCGCCGGGCGCGTTGGCCGACCTGGCCAAGGGCGTCGCCGCCGGTGAGCAGGCCCGCGTCCTGGACCGGCTGCCGGTCCGACTGGCCATCGTGGACGCCCGCACGGCCATCTGCCCGCTGGTTCCGGACCGCGACGGCGGCGAACCGAGCGCCGCCGTGATCGGGCGCAGTCAACTGCTCGACGCGCTGCTCGCCCTCTTCGAGAGTCACTGGCGGGTGGCCACCCGACTGCGGCTCGACGACCCCCTCGCCGCCGCGACACCCGAACCTCGCCGGCCCGAGCCCGAGGATCAACCGGGCGACGGTTACCGGCCCGACGCCGACGAGGCGCGGTTGCTGTCGCTGTTCGTGGCCGGCGTACCGGACAAGTCCATCGCCTCCCAGCTCGGGGTGAGCCGGCGGACCGTGCAACGGCGCATCGCCGACCTGATGGCCGTCGCCGGGGTGGACACCCGGCCCGGGTTGGCGTTCCAGGTCGCCCGCCGCGGCTGGCTCTGACGCCCGTCGTCGCACCGGCCCACCCGAGGGTGGGGTGGGCCGACGCCCGGCCGGCCCACCCCACCCCTCGGATCAGCGCAACCCGTACGCCTGGAGCACGGTCTGGTCGACGGTGTTCCCGGCCCGGTCGGCGGCGTGCACCCGCAGCGACACCGTTCCGCGCCCCGCCGGCACTGTCGCGGTGTACCGGGTGCCCGACCCCTTCGTCGGCGCGTTGCGCCAGGTGACGCCCCCGTCGAAGGAGACCTGCACCCGGACGCTGGTGCCGGTCGGCGCGGGCACCCCGGCCGGCTGCCGCAGGGTCAGCCCCAGCTGGTGCGACCGGTTGCCGCGGACCGTGCCGGACAGGTCGGCCGGCACCCGGTAGTCCACCTGCAACAGCGACAACGGCGTGGTGGCGCCGCCCGCCGGTCGGGCCGAGGTGAACTCCCAGGCGGTGTCGGTCCGCGTGCCGTAGCGCCACTCGTCCGAGGACCGCTGCGTCGTCAGGTCCAGCCGGTAGCGGGCCGACTTCGCGGTGGTGGGCACCGCCGCCCACCCGCCGGAGAGGTCGGCGATCTGCTGCCCGTCGCGGCTGACCCGGATCGCGACGGTGTCCGACTCGTCGCTGCCGCCGGCCTCCCTGAAGTTCCCGTCGGCGTCGACGAACTCGGCCACCCGCAGGTTCAAGGTGTCCCCGCTACGGGTCGGTACCGGGACACCGCCGCCGGCCGGCACCGCCGGTCGGATCACCGGAGCGTGCCACGTCTCGGCGACCCGGTCGTCGGCGGCGTACTGCCGGGGCTGCTGGGTGAGCCCGCCGAGCAGCCGCCCCCAGGACCAGGTGACCTTGTGCAGGACCTGGTGCTGCCACCAGTTGTCCCCGGCGCTGACGAACTCCTGCCGGGTGGTGCCGGTACGCACCAAGCGCTGGTCGTCGTTCCAGGAGGTCTCCTGCCACGGACGCCAGCCGAACCGCTGCTCGCTGGCCCACGGCGTACCGCCGACGTCGCCGTAGCTGGCGGTCACCTCGGCCGTGTTCTTCCCGGTGACCGTGTGCGTGATCCGCTCCGGCACGCGACCCTTCGACACCTGCCACACGTCGTACAGGTACGGGCTGTCCACCGTCAACGTCAGGTCCAGCGTCGCCCGGCCCTTCCTGGCCGCCGCGATCAGCCGCTGCCCGTCGTCGTAGGCCACCACCATCGACGGGATCGGCAGCCGCTCCCCGAGCGGTTGCCACACCGTCCACGCGCTGAAGTCCGCCGGCCGGACGATCAACACCACGGCAGCGCCCGCGGCGGCCGCCGCCGCGATCTGCTCCTCCTCCGACGCGTCCGGACTGGCGGTGAGCAGCGCCGCGGCGCCACGCACCCGGGTCAGCTCGGCGGGGGTGCCGGTGCCGGCCCAGACCAGCGGCAGCTTGCGTCGGTCGGCCGGTGCCGGCGAGTAGCCCAGCAGGTTGATGTCCAGCGGACCGGACACCCCGCTGATCGTCGCGTCCACCATCGGCGCGACCAGTTGCCAGCGGGACGCGAACTCGAACTCGCCCTGGCGGACCGGGCGGGTCGGCGTGACGTTGACCTGTTGGATGGTGCTGTACGTCATCACCCCGTGGTCGACCTGCCGGCCGTTGCCGAAGACCCGGTGCTCGTAGAAGCTGATCGTCGACCGCTGCTCGGTCGGCTTCGGTGTCTCGATCCGTACCGGTGTGCCCTTGCGCGGGTCGAGCACCACGGTGAGGTCCCGGTCGACCAGCAGCTCCGGGTCGGTGACCAGGGTGATCTGCTCGTCCAGCGGGGCACCGTGCTCGATCAACGCCTGGACCAGGTAGGGGCCCTCCTCGACCTGGAGTTGCACCTCGCCGCCGACCCAGCCGAGCCAGTCGGATTCGGGCTGCTCACCGAAGAGGGTCAGCACCGACGCGAGACCCGGCTGACCTTTCATGTCCAGCGCCTTCACGGTGACGGTGCGCAGCGGGCCGCTGAGGGTCAGCGCGACGGCGGTACGCACCGCGACGCCGTCCGCGCCGGTGGCCACCAGCCACCCGCCGTGCACCCCCCGGTCCAGCTTGGCCGGGTCCGCCCGCAGCGGCACCGCGACGCTGCCGCCGGCCGGCACTGTCACCTCGGCGCCGCCGACCGCCACCCCGTCGGTCTCGGCCGCGCGGGTGTCCAGGTTGCGCAGTTCCAGGGCCAACCGCACGGTCTGCGGGGCCGTGCCGCCGTTGGTGTACGTCACGCTCCGCTCGACCGTCGCACCACCGGTACTGAGCCGGCCGAAGTCGGCGGTCGCGGAGCCGTACACCCGCTGGCCGAGCGCGCGGGCCACGTCGACCCGGCCGGCGCCCTGCTCGAAGACGGTCAACGCCGGGTTCGCCTTGGTGGTGCTGACCAGCGCGTCCTTGAGTTTCGCGGCAGCCCAGTCGGGGTGTTCCTGGGCGAGGATCGCCGCCGCTCCGGCCACGTGCGGAGTGGCCATCGAGGTGCCGGACGCGGTCGTGTAGGCGTCGTCCACCGGCGTACCCATGGCAGTGCCGGCGGCCCGGGCGGCGACGATGCCGACGCCCGGCGCGGTGATCTCGGGCTTGAGGCCGTTGTCGCCGAGGCGCGGGCCCCGGCTGGAGAACTCCGCCAGGTTGTCGGCGCGGTCCACCGCGCCGACGGTGAGCGCCGCCGCGGCCGCGCCGGGCGCGCCGACGGTACGCGCGGCACCCGCGTTGCCGGCGGCGACCACGAAGAGCGCGCCGGTCTCGGCGGTCAGGTCGTTCACCGCCTGGCTCATCGGGTCGGTGCCGTCGGTCGGGTCGCCGCCGAGGCTCATGCTGACGACCTTCGCGCCGGAGTGGGCGGCCCACTCCATGCCCGCGATGATGGACGAGCTGTAGCCGGAGCCGGCGTCGTCGAGCACCTTGCCGACCAGCAACCGCGCGCCCGGGGCGACGCCCTTGCGTCTCCCGTCGGACGCCGCACCGCTGCCGGCGATGGTGGCGGCCACGTGGGTGCCGTGGCCGTGCCCGTCGCGGGCGCTGCCGCTGCCGGAGAAGTCCTGCGCCTCGGCGATCCGACCGGCCAGGTCGGGGTGGGTGGCGTCGACGCCGGTGTCGAGCACCGCCACCGTCACGCCGGCACCGTCGCGGCCCGCCGCCCAGGCGGTCGGGGCACCGATCTGCGGCACGCTGTGCTCCAGCGTCGGGCGGACCTTCCCATCCAGCCAGACCCGGGCGACACCGGCGCCGAGCCGGGCCGGCGAGCCGGCGCTGACCCGCTGACCGGGCCCGCCGCGCAGCGACGTCCACAGACCGGCGAGGTCCCCCTTGCCGACCCGCAACGCGGCGCCGTTGATGCTCTCCAGGGGACGCGCGTCGGTGGCGCCGGCCAGCGGCCTGACCCGCCCGGCGGCCGGCTCCTGGTAGCGGACGATCAGCGGCAACGCGCCCTGCGCGGCGTCACCGTAGCCGTCGGCCGCCAACTCCTGAACGTCGAACAGGTCGGGGTCGAGCACCCCCGCGGAGAGGTACGGCACGACGTCGCTGGGCAGCACCCGCAACCCGCCGTCGGCCTCGACGGTCTGGAAGGTGATCCGGTTGCGCCCCGGACCGGGGCGGACGGTGGCGGCGACCCGACCGGGTGCCGCCTGCACCAGGTCGACCTGGTCGCCGGTGATCAGGGTGACGCGGACGGGTGCGGTGTGCGGGGCGGGCGTACCCGATGGGCCGGTGGGCCGGGCGGGCGGGTCGGCGGACGCCGGTGCGGCGACGCCGACCACCAACGCGCCGACCGCGCCGACGGCGAGCCAGCGTGGGGACCAGTGCATGCGATGCGCTCCTCTACTCCTGAGGGCCCACCATCCGTAGATGAGGGCCGATCGGAGTCTGCGACGGAGCGCGTCACCGGGTCACTAGTCGCCCGCCGCCGCAGCGGCGACATGTCGTCAGGTGGACAACCCGTGTCCACCGTCAGTGGGTGCCACGGTCACCGACGGCTGCCGCGCCACCCGTGCACGGGGAGACCGAACTTGGCCACCAGGCGGTCGGTGAACGGGCGGGGACGCAGCCGCACGATGCGTACTGGCAGGGCACCTCGGCGCACCGTCACCCGCGCACCGGGAGGCAGGTCGTAGACCCGCCGGCCGTCGCAGGAGAGCACCGCGAGGGTGGTGAACGGGTCAACGGTGATCACGAAGGTGGACGTCGGGGCGGTGACCAGTGGACGGCTGAACAACGCGTGCGCGCTGATCGGCACCAGCAGCAACGCCTCCACCTCCGGCCAGACCACCGGGCCGCCACCGGAGAACGCGTACGCGGTGGAGCCGGTCGGCGTGGCGCAGACGACACCGTCGCAGCCGTAACGTGACAGCGGCCGGCCGTCCACGTCGACGAGCAGCTCGAGCATCTGGGCCCGCTCGCCCTTCTCGATGCTGATCTCGTTGAGCGCCCAGGACTCGATGGTCGGGCCACCGTCGAACTCGGCCGTCACATCCAGGGTGAGCCGCTCGTCGACCGTGTAGTTACGGCCGACGACGTCGCGGACGGCGGTGTCCAGGTCGTCGATTTCCGCCTCCGCCAGGAAGCCGACCTTGCCGAGGTTGATGCCGAGCAGCGGTGCCTTCGCCGGCCGGGCCAGCTCGGCGGCGCGCAGGAAGGTGCCGTCCCCACCGAGCGCGAAGACGATCTCGGCGCCCTCGGCGGCCTGCGGGCCGGCGACCGGCACCACACCGGGCAGGTCGAGGTCGTCGGCCTCGTCGGCGACCACCCGTACCTCGAACCCCGCGTCGATCAGGTCGGCGGCGACCGACCGGGCATGCTCGGTGCTGCGTCGACGGCCGGTGTGGGTCACCAACAGCGCGGTCCGGCTCACCGGGCGGCCCGCCCATCCCGGACCGGGCGGCGGCGCGCCACCGGCACCGTCGCCGTGCCACGGCCGCGTGTCACCGCGCGGCCCGGTGCGGCGCCCTCGCTGTGCACGTTCACCCTGCGACCTCCTCCGCCGCCGCCGCGTCCGGCACGTCGCCGGCCGTCGTCAAGCCGTCCGGCCCGGCCGCCACCACGGCCCGCACCCGCTGCGGGTCGGCCGCCGGTGCGCCCCGGCGCAACCATACGAAGAACTCCACGTTGCCGCTCGGCCCGGGCAGCGGACTGGCCGCCACGTCGGCCAGCCCGAGGCCGAGCCCGGCGGCCGTCGCGGCCACATCCAGCACCGCTTCGGCGCGCAACTCCGGATCGCGGACCACGCCGCCGGCGCCGACTCGTTCCTTGCCGACCTCGAACTGCGGCTTCACCATCAGTGCCAGGTCACCGTCGTCGCGGGTGCAGCCGGCCAGCGCCGGCAGCACCAGCCGCAGCGAGATGAACGACAGGTCGGCCACCGTGAGGTCGACCTGGCCGCCGATCGCGTCCGCGTCGAGGGTACGAACATTGGTGCGCTCCAGAACCCGCACCCGCTCGTTCGTACGCAGCGGCCAGGCGAGCTGCCCGTAGCCGACGTCCACGGCCACCACCTCGGCGGCGTCGGCGCGCAGCAGCACGTCGGTGAACCCACCGGTCGACGCTCCCGCGTCCAGGCATCGCCGCCCGGCGACGCGCAGCCCACCGGGGGCGAACGCGGCCAGCGCACCGGCGAGCTTGTGCCCGCCCCGGGAGACGTACTCCTCGGCCGGGTCCGCACCGGTCACCAGGAGCGGGTCGGCGGGGTCGACCATCGCGGCCGCCTTGCGGGCGACCACGCCCCGCAGTTGGACCCTGCCAGCCTCCACCAACGCGGCGGCCTGCTCACGAGAGCGGGCCAGACCGCGGCGGACGAGTTCGGCGTCCAGCCGGTTACGACGTGCCATGGGGTGGTTCTCCGGTCTGTTCAGGCCTGGTCGTCCCGCTCAGGTCTGGTCGATGGTGGCGAGGGTTTCCCGCAGTGTCTCGTAGGCCGCCTCGTACTGGGCGATCTGGTCGGCGGGGGCGAGCGTCGCCGCGTTGGCGATGGCCCGCACGGCGGCGTCCACCGCCGGGTGCCGCGTCTCGTCGTCGCCGAAATCCGGCGGCGGCCCGGGGCGGGCGTCCGGTGGCGGACCAGGGCGGGCCGGAAACGACCCGCCAGCCGGCGGACCGGGCCGGGCCGGAAACGACCCGCCAGCCGGCGGACCGGGCCGGGCCGGGAAGGACGCGCCGGGCGGTGGAGTGGGCCGGCTCATTCGGCGTCGTCCGGTCGCCGCTTGCGGACCGCCTTCTTGGCGGGCATCGCCGCCGGCGTCGGGACGTCCTCGTCGGCGCTGCGGCTGATCGTCGCCGGCGGCTTCCTGGCGATGGCCTTCTTCGCCACCGCCTTCTTCGCGACGGCCTTCTTCGCGACGGCCTTCTTCGCCACCGGCGCGGAGACGGGGGCACCCGCCGGGGCGTCGGACGGCACGAGAGCGTCGCCGGGCCGCGCGGCGGCGGTCGGGTCGGGTTGTGCCGTGGGCGGGGCGCTCGGCGCGCCGGCCGGTTCGGCGGACCGGGCCTCCCGCAGCTGTCGCTCCAGGTCGTGTACTCGCCGGGTCAGCTCGGCCACCTCGTCGGCGGTGGCCAGACCGACCGCGCCGAGGGCCCGGTCGACCTCGAAGCGGACCAGCTTGGTCAGCGCCTCCCGGTTGGCCGCGCCGGTGGTGACCAGTTCCTCGCCGAGGGCCTGGAGTTGAGCGGCGGTCGCACCGCCGGAGCCGACGAGGCGACGTGCCACGTCCTGAGCCTTCTTCCGAGGCGCCTCCGCAAGGCCCATGGCCAGCTCGAGGTAGGCGCGCCACGCGTCCTGCATGCCTGAGTCCTTCCACGGGGCGGGGTGTGCAGGTGTCACGCTACCGGGCACCTCGGACCGACCCGTGCGGTACGGTGCCGAGGACGGCGTGGCGATCAGCGAGGAGGCGATGTGGCCAGCGTGGACGAGTGCCGGCAGGCGTTGCAGGAGCTGGCCGCCCGGTTGGATCGCAACGCCGAGACGGTACGCGAACGGATCGACCTGGACCGGACACTGGCCTGCCGGATCACCGACCTGGAGACCGCCTTCCACGGGCGGATCACGGGCGGCCGGCTGGTCGAGCTGGCCGACGGTGACGACCCGAAGGCGAAAATCGCGCTGAGCGCCTCCAGCGACGACCTGCTCGCCCTGGTCCGCGGCGACCTGGACGTCACCAGCGCGGTGACCTCCCGCCGGGTGTCGATCAAGGCGAACCCGTTCGACCTGCTCAAGCTGCGCAAGCTGCTCTGACGACCACCTCGGCTCAGGCCGACGCGCTCAGACCGAAACTCTCCACCGCGTGCGCCGCGTCCGGGCCCACCGGGCGGATCTTCGGCAGCTTCGGCACCGGCGCAGCCCAGGCCACCGCGCAGAGCGCGGCCAGGGCATCCAGCGCCCGACCCGACCCGGTCAGCTCCAACGTGCCGTCCCGGTCGGTCACGGACCAACCGCCAGCGTCCGCCGGGCCCGGGACCCGCACCGCAGCAGCCGGGTCGAAGAGCCCCGCCAGGTCCCTCGCGACGTACGTAGGACGACGCTGCGGCTCGGCGGCCAGCAGCTCCGGTACGCCGCTGACGCCGGTGAGCACGAGCAGGCTGTCCAGCCCGGCCCGGCGGGCACCCTCGATGTCGGTGTCCAGCCGGTCACCGACCACCAGGCTCCGCCCACCGCCGCTGCGCCGGGCGGCGGTTTCGAACAGCGCTGGCTCCGGCTTGCCGACGACCACGTCGGGATCCCGCTCCAGCGCCGTACGCAGCACGGCGACCAGCGAACCATTGCCGGGCAGCGGTCCCCGCCCACTGGGCAGGGTCCGATCGGTGTTGGTGGCGATCCAGATCGCACCCGCCCGCACCGCGATGGACGCTTCGGCCAGGTCAGCCCAACCGACCTGCGGGCCGTACCCCTGCACCACCGCCGCCGGCTTCTCGTCGGCCTGGGTGACCGGGGTCAGACCGACCGCGCGCAGTTCCGCGCGCAGCGCCTCCGCGCCGACCACCAGCACCGACGCGCCGGCGGGCAGCCGGTCGCGCAGCAACTCGGCCGAAGCGGCGGCGGAGGTGAGCACCTCCTCCGGCCGGGCCGGCACACCCATCCCGGTCAGCAGGTCCGCGACCTCGCTGGACCGGCGGGACGCGTTGTTGGTGGCGTACGCCACCCCACGCCCCTCGGCGTGCAGCCGGGCCACCGCCTCGACGGCGCCGGGGATCGGCCGGTCGATCAGGTAGATAACGCCGTCCAGGTCGAAGACGACCAGGGTGTACCCGTCGACCAGCCGCTCCCCCACGCCCGCGCTCACCGCTGCGTCGACCCTGACTCGTCATCCCGGGCCGGCGCGGTCGGGTCGGCGTCCGCCGCGTCCCCGTCCGCCGTCGTGCCGGACGTCACGCCGCTGTCGCCAGCGGTGTCCGCGTCGGCGTCGCCGCTCCCGCTGGGGTGCCGGTCCTCGTCCTCGTCGTCGAAGCCTTCGTCGTCGCCGGGACGCCCGACTGCGGCGTCCTCCTCGTCGTCGTCGAAGTCCTCGTCCTCGTCTTCGTCGTCTTCGTCGTCTTCGTCGTCTTCGTCGTCTTCGGCGTCGTCTTCGTCGAAGTCGTCGGCGTCCTCGTCGGTCTCGGTGCCGGCCAGGTCGGCATCGGGGCGGGCCGGCACCGCGCCGGGAGCGCCCGGGCCGGCCGCGACCTCCTCGGCCGCCTCGTCCTCGTCGTCACCCTCGATGACCACACCGTCGAGCTCAAGCAGCCGCTCGGCGGCGTCGGTCTCGCCCTCGGTGTCCACGTCGGCAGCGCGGGAGAACCATTCGCGGGCCTCATCGCGCCGACCCACCGCGAGCAGCGCGTCGGCGTACGCGTACCGCAGCCGGGCCGTCCACGGCGCGGTGGCCTCGCTGGTGAGGTCCGGGACCTGGAGCATCGCGACCGCGGCGTCCTTCTGCCCGAGGTCACCCCGCGCGCCGGCGGCGACGATCAGCAGCTCGATCGCCACGGCCTGGTCGAGCTTCTCCCGGTCCGCGCCGCGGAACAGGTCGATGGCCCGCTCCGGCCGGCCGAGGGCCCGCTCGCAGTCCGCGAGCACGGCCAGGTGGCTCTGCAACCCGCTCATCCGGTGGTACGTGCGCAGCTCGGCGATCGCCGACTGCCACTCCCCCGCGTGGTACGCGGCCAGGCCGACCGCCTCACGGACAGCGGAGATGCGCGACGCGAGCCGCCGGGCGGCCAGCGCGTGCGCCAACGCCTCGGCCGGGTCCTCGTCGATCAGCTGTCCGGTGGCGACCAGGTGCCGGGCCACCGTCTCGGCGACCGGCTTGTTCAGCGAGAGCAGCTCAGCGCGAACGTCCTTGTCGAGGTCGGTCGCGACGATGTCGTCCGGTAGTGCCGGGGCCGAACTACGCCCGCCCTCAAACGACTCGGAGCCACCCGCGCGGTCGTCGCGACGGAACTCCCCCTCGCGACGCGGCCGCTCGTCGGCCCGGAAGCCCCCGCTGCGCTCTCCGCCCCGGTAGCCACCCTCACGGCGGTCGCCACCCTCACGGCGGTCACCGCCCCGGAAGCCGCCCTCGCGCGGAGCGCTGGACCGCGAACCGTCCCGGTCGCCACCACGGAAACCGCCCTCGCGGCGGTCGCCGCCCCGGAAGCCACCCTCGCGGGGAGCACCCGAGCGCGAACCGTCCCGGTCGCCACCACGGAAACCGCCTTCACGCCGGTCGCCGCCCCGGAAGCCACCGTCACGGTCGCCGCTGCGGAAGCCACCCTCACGCGGCGGCCCGGAGCGAGTCCGGTCGCCACCCTGGTAACCACCCTCACGGCGGTCACCACCACGGAAACCACCGTCCCGGTCGCCGCCTCGGAAACCGCCCTCACGCGGAGCACCCGAGCGCGAACCGTCCCGGTCGCCACCACGGAAACCGCCTTCACGCCGGTCGCCGCCCCGGAAGCCACCGTCACGGTCGCCGCTGCGGAAGCCACCCTCACGCGGCGGCCCGGAGCGAGTCCGGTCGCCACCCTGGTAACCACCCTCACGGCGGTCACCACCACGGAAACCACCATCGCGGTCACCGCCCCGGAAACCACCCTCGCGGCGGTCACCACCCCGGAAGCCACCGTCCCGGTCGCCGCCCCGGAAACCGCCCTCACGGCGGTCACCGCCCCGGAAGCCACCGTCACGGTCGCCGCTGCGGAAGCCACCCTCACGCGGCGGCCCGGAGCGAGTCCGGTCGCCACCCTGGTAACCACCCTCACGGCGGTCACCACCACGGAAACCACCATCGCGGTCACCGCCCCGGAAACCACCCTCGCGGCGGTCACCACCCCGGAAACCACCGTCCCGGTCGCCGCCCCGGAAACCACCCTCACGGCGGTCACCGCCCCGGGAACCGCCATCGCGGTCACCGCTACGGAAGCCACCCTCGCGGGGAGCGCCCGAACGCGAACCGTCCCGGTCGCCACCGCGGAAACCACCCTCACGACGGTCACCACCACGGAAACCACCATCGCGGTCACCGCCACGGAAGCCACCCTCACGCGGCGCGCCCGAGCGGTCGCCACCACGGAAACCACCCTCGCGGCGATCGCCTCCGCGGAAACCACCGTCGCGGTCGCCGCCACGGAACCCGCCTTCGCGCGGGCCGCCCGAGCGCGCCCCATCACGGTCGCCGCCACGGAAGCCACCCTCGCGGGGAGCGCCGGACCGGAACCCACCGTCGCGGGGAGCGCCCGAGCGGTCGCCGCCCCGGAAACCGCCCTCACGCGGAGCACCGGAACGCGAACCGTCGCGGTCGCCGCCCCGGAAACCACCCTCACGGCGGTCGCCGCCGCGGTAGCCGCCCTCACGGGGGGCGCCGTAGCGCGAGCTGTCCCGGTCACCACCACGGGAGCCAGAGTCCCGGCCGCCGGCGTATCCGCCTCGAGCGCCGCCGCTGTCGCGGTCTCCCCGGGGTCGGTCTCGGTCATCGCGGCGCGGGCCGCGGTCGCGTCCGCCCGCACCGTCAGTACGGTCTTCGTAACGACGGGGACGATCTCCGCCCTGCGGTCCTGAACTCACAGGTACATCCTTCCTGATTGCGCCACCAATGGCGCTACGCAGTCGAGGGCCGACCCGGATGGGGCGGCCCTCGACTGGAAGATTGTCCGGCGGCGTCCTACTCTCCCACACCCTCACGAGTGCAGTACCATCGGCGCTGGAGGGCTTAGCTTCCGGGTTCGGAATGTAACCGGGCGTTTCCCCTCCGCCATGACCGCCGTAACTCTATGAACATATCAAACAACCCCGGGCACACATCACGTGGGTGTTCGCTCGTTCAGAGTTGCACAGTGGACGCGTAGCAGCTTAGTAGTCAAGTCCTCGGCCTATTAGTACCGGTCAACTGAACCCGTTACCGGGCTTACATTTCCGGCCTATCAACCCAGTCGTCTAGCTGGGGGCCTTACCCCACCAAGGTGGGTGGGATACCTCATCTTGAAGCAGGCTTCCCGCTTAGATGCTTTCAGCGGTTATCCCTTCCGAACGTAGCTAACCAGCCGTGCCCTTGGCAGGACAACTGGCACACCAGAGGTTCGTCCGTCCCGGTCCTCTCGTACTAGGGACAGCCCTTCTCAAGTATCCTACGCGCACGGCGGATAGGGACCGAACTGTCTCACGACGTTCTAAACCCAGCTCGCGTACCGCTTTAATGGGCGAACAGCCCAACCCTTGGGACCTGCTACAGCCCCAGGATGCGACGAGCCGACATCGAGGTGCCAAACCATCCCGTCGATATGGACTCTTGGGGAAGATCAGCCTGTTATCCCCGGGGTACCTTTTATCCGTTGAGCGACACCGCTTCCACTCGCAAGTGCCGGATCACTAGTCCCGACTTTCGTCCCTGCTCGACCTGTCAGTCTCACAGTCAAGCTCCCTTGTGTACTTGCACTCAACACCTGATTGCCAACCAGGCTGAGGGAACCTTTGGGCGCCTCCGTTACCTTTTAGGAGGCAACCGCCCCAGTTAAACTACCCACCAGACACTGTCCCTGAACCGGATAACGGTCCGAAGTTAGATACCCAAATCAACCAGAGTGGTATTTCAAGATTGCCTCCACCCATACTGGCGTATGGACTTCACCGGCTCCCACCTATCCTACACAAGCTAATTCGAGTACCAATGTCAAGCTATAGTAAAGGTCCCGGGGTCTTTCCGTCCTGCCGCGCGTAACGAGCATCTTTACTCGTACTGCAATTTCGCCGGGCCTGTGGTTGAGACAGTGGGGAAGTCGTTACGCCATTCGTGCAGGTCGGAACTTACCCGACAAGGAATTTCGCTACCTTAGGATGGTTATAGTTACCACCGCCGTTTACTGGCGCTTAAGTTCTCCGCTTCGCCCCGAAGAGCTAACAGGTCCCCTTAACGTTCCAGCACCGGGCAGGCGTCAGTCCATATACATCGAATTACTTCTTCGCATGGACCTGTGTTTTTAGTAAACAGTCGCTTCCCCCTGCTCTCTGCGGCCATACAACGCTCCACCCGCGCGGGGCTTCACGTCTCCGGCCCCCCTTCTCCCTAAGTTACGGGGGCAATTTGCCGAGTTCCTTAACCACAGTTCGCCCGATCGCCTCGGTATTCTCTACCTGACCACCTGTGTCGGTTTGGGGTACGGGCCGCTAAGAACTCGCTAGAGGCTTTTCTCGGCAGCATAGGATCACTGACTTCACCTGAATCGGCTCGGCATCACGTCTCAGCCTTCATGTGGTGCGGATTTGCCTACACCACGGCCTACACGCTTACCCCGGCACAACCACCGGCCGGGCTCAGCTACCTTCCTGCGTCACCCCATCGCTTGACTACTACCCGCCAGGTTCCCACGCTCCCCACCCTCAACCCGAAGGTCTTGGATGGTTTGGGTGGTTAGCACAACGAGGTTCATCAGGGACGCTCTTTCGCGGGTACGGGAATATCAACCCGTTGTCCATCGACTACGCCTCTCGGCCTCGCCTTAGGTCCCGACTCACCCAGGGCGGATTAGCCTGGCCCTGGAACCCTTGGTCATCCGGCGGAAGGGTTTCTCACCCTTCTTTCGCTACTCATGCCTGCATTCTCACTCGTGCCGCGTCCACAACTGGGTCACCCCGCTGCTTCACTCGCGGCACGACGCTCCCCTACCCATCCACACACCTGCACAAGGAATCACGTCCAAGCGAGGATAAAATGTGAATGCCACAGCTTCGGCGGTGTGCTTGAGCCCCGCTACATTGTCGGCGCGGAACCACTTGACCAGTGAGCTATTACGCACTCTTTAAAGGGTGGCTGCTTCTAAGCCAACCTCCTGGTTGTCTATGCGACCCCACATCCTTTTCCACTTAGCACACGCTTAGGGGCCTTAGCTGGTGATCTGGGCTGTTTCCCTCTCGACTACGAAGCTTATCCCCCGCAGTCTCACTGCCGCGCTCTCACTTACCGGCATTCGGAGTTTGGCTGATTTCGGTAAGCTTGTGGGCCCCCTAGACCATCCAGTGCTCTACCTCCGGCAAGAAACACGCGACGCTGCACCTAAATGCATTTCGGGGAGAACCAGCTATCACGGAGTTTGATTGGCCTTTCACCCCTAACCACAGGTCATCCCCCAATTTTTCAACATTGGTGGGTTCGGCCCTCCACGCGGTCTTACCCGCGCTTCAGCCTGCCCATGGCTAGATCACTCCGCTTCGGGTCTAGGACACGCGACTGAATCGCCCTATTCAGACTCGCTTTCGCTACGGCTCCCCCACACGGGTTAACCTCGCCACATGCCACTAACTCGCAGGCTCATTCTTCAAAAGGCACGCCGTCACCCCGCAAGGCTCCGACGGATTGTAGGCGAACGGTTTCAGGTACTATTTCACTCCCCTCCCGGGGTACTTTTCACCATTCCCTCACGGTACTCGTCCGCTATCGGTCACCAGGAAGTATTTAGGCTTACCAGGTGGTCCTGGCAGATTCACGGCAGATTTCAGGGGTCCGCCGCTACTCGGGAACACCCACAGAAGGTCAGCAACTTTCACCTACCGGACTCTCACCGTCTACGGTCAGCCATTCCAGACTGTTCGACTAGCCACTGACTTTGTAACTTCTCGAGTGCATGTCAGTACACTCAGCAGGGTCCCACAACCCCGACCACGCAACCCCTGACAGGTATCACACGCAGCCGGTTTAGCCTCAATCCGCTTTCGCTCGCCACTACTCACGGAATCACTAAATTGTTTTCTCTTCCTACGGGTACTGAGATGTTTCACTTCCCCGCGTTCCCTCCACACACCCTATGTGTTCAGGTGTGGGTGACACCACATGACTGGTGCCAGGTTTCCCCATTCGGACACCCTGGGATCACAGCTTGGTTGACAGCTCCCCCAGGCCTATCGCGGCCTCCCACGTCCTTCATCGGCTCCTGGTGCCAAGGCATCCACCGTTCGCCCTTGACAACTTGACCACAAAGATGCTCGCGTCCACTGTGCAATTCTCAACAAACGACCAACCCACAACCCCAACAGCCCCACACCAAAACCCGGCCCTCTCAGACCAGCGGTATGTGGAGCCAGGCCATGCCTGGCAACCTCACGAACCCACAGGCTCGCTACGGCTCCGAAAGAAACAACCACTGGTTGTTCTTTCAGGACCCAACAGGGTGCTTACATTCTTTCTCAGCCGCACCAGAACCGATCCGTTCCCACCACCCCAAGGGGCGGCTGTACTAAGCGATCCCGGCCGTTGCCGAGGAAAAACTTGCCAGTGTCTCCGCCATCTGAGCACCCCACCACCACATTCGGGCAGCGCGGGCTCCTTACCGACTTTCGTCGGAAGGTGCTCCTTAGAAAGGAGGTGATCCAGCCGCACCTTCCGGTACGGCTACCTTGTTACGACTTCGTCCCAATCGCCAGCCCCACCTTCGACGGCTCCCTCCACAAGGGTTGGGCCACCGGCTTCGGGTGTTGCCGACTTTCGTGACGTGACGGGCGGTGTGTACAAGGCCCGGGAACGTATTCACCGCAGCGTTGCTGATCTGCGATTACTAGCGACTCCGACTTCACGGGGTCGAGTTGCAGACCCCGATCCGAACTGAGACCGGCTTTTTGGGATTCGCTCCACCTCACGGTATCGCAGCCCATTGTACCGGCCATTGTAGCATGCGTGAAGCCCTGGACATAAGGGGCATGATGACTTGACGTCATCCCCACCTTCCTCCGAGTTGACCCCGGCAGTCTTCGATGAGTCCCCGCCATAACGCGCTGGCAACATCGAACGAGGGTTGCGCTCGTTGCGGGACTTAACCCAACATCTCACGACACGAGCTGACGACAGCCATGCACCACCTGTGACCGCCCCCGAAGGACCCCCCATCTCTGGAGGTTTTGCGGCCATGTCAAACCCAGGTAAGGTTCTTCGCGTTGCATCGAATTAATCCGCATGCTCCGCCGCTTGTGCGGGCCCCCGTCAATTCCTTTGAGTTTTAGCCTTGCGGCCGTACTCCCCAGGCGGGGCGCTTAATGCGTTAGCTGCGGCACAGGGAACCGGAGAGGCCCCCCACACCTAGCGCCCAACGTTTACAGCGTGGACTACCAGGGTATCTAATCCTGTTCGCTCCCCACGCTTTCGCTCCTCAGCGTCAGTATCGGCCCAGAGACCCGCCTTCGCCACCGGTGTTCCTCCTGATATCTGCGCATTTCACCGCTACACCAGGAATTCCAGTCTCCCCTACCGAACTCTAGCCTGCCCGTATCGACCGCAGGCTTGGGGTTGAGCCCCAAGTTTTCACGGTCGACGCGACAAGCCGCCTACGAGCTCTTTACGCCCAATAAATCCGGACAACGCTCGCACCCTACGTCTTACCGCGGCTGCTGGCACGTAGTTGGCCGGTGCTTCTTCTGCAGGTACCGTCACTCTCGCTTCGTCCCTGCTGAAAGAGGTTTACAACCCGAAGGCCGTCATCCCTCACGCGGCGTCGCTGCATCAGGCTTCCGCCCATTGTGCAATATTCCCCACTGCTGCCTCCCGTAGGAGTCTGGGCCGTGTCTCAGTCCCAGTGTGGCCGGTCGCCCTCTCAGGCCGGCTACCCGTCGTCGCCTTGGTAGGCCATCACCCCACCAACAAGCTGATAGGCCGCGAGCCCATCCCAAGCCGAAAAACTTTCCACCACCAGCCATGCGACCAGCAGTAATATTCGGTATTAGCCCCCGTTTCCGAGGGTTATCCCAAAGCTTGGGGCAGGTTGCTCACGTGTTACTCACCCGTTCGCCGCTCGAGTACCCCGAAGGGCCTTTCCGCTCGACTTGCATGTGTTAAGCACGCCGCCAGCGTTCGTCCTGAGCCAGGATCAAACTCTCCAACAAAAAATTGGAAAACAATCCTGACAACAAACAAATTGTTGCCAAAGGAATCCCAACCAGCCAAACCGAAGCCTGACCAGTCCGGGGTATAAATCATAATTGGCACTGGCTTTACAAGCACCCTGTTGAGTTCTCAAAGAACAACCACACACCGATCAAAGCACCACACACAGCGGCACCCATCCCGGGGCTTTTCCGAACCGCGCCCCCGGCGCTTTCAGCGCCAGGCACTTTTACTACGTTACCCGCTCGTTTCCGCCGTGTCAAACCGGTATTTCGCGGTTCGCCATGCTTCACCCGATTAATGCGGGCACCATGTCTCGACCGGCTTGCGCCGCAGTCGTCATGGGTTCCAGCAGGCCGGCCGTCGCGATTTCCCGCGACCCGCCCGGTGCCCTGCCGGCTCGTAACCATACCCGGTCGGTTTCGCCGCGCCAAATCCGCCTCGCGGCGTTTCTGGTGGCACCTCCCGGTTGGGGCTCCGGTGGGCATGCCCACCCGACCCCCAGGCCGTTGGGCCGGCGCTCCGGCCGTTTCAGGCTTTCGCCTGTTTCGTCCGTTCCGCGCTGGCAGAGAGAAAGTTACGCGTCCGGCGGGATGATCGTCAAATCCGCCGGACGCGTCGCCCGTCACACCGTCGACAGACGGCTATTCGCCCAGCTCAACGCCCGCGAACGACCGCTTGCCCCGACGTAGCACCAGGTATCGCCCATGCAGCAGATCGGCCGGCGACACCTTGGCGTCCACCTCGGTCACCCGGTTGTTGTTGACGTAGGCGCCACCCTCGGCGATGACTCGCCGGGCCTCCTTGAGGCCGTTCACCAGCCCGGAGTCCCGCAGCAGACCTGCCACATCCGGCAATTCGCCGGTGAGGCGTACGAGGCCGGCCTCGGTCAGGGCCGCGCGCAGGGTCTCCGGTGCCAACTCGTCCAGTGAACCGCGACCGAAGAGCGCCTGGCTGGCGGCGATCGCCTGTCGGGTCTCGTCGGCGCCGTGCACGAGGGTGGTCAACTCCTCGGCGAGCGCCCGCTGCGCCAACCGGGCCGCCGGCCGTTCGGCGGTCGCCTTCGCCAGCTCCTCCAACTCGTCGCGGGTGCGGAAGCTGAAGTACCGCAGGTAGCGGTCCACCTCGCCGTCCTCGACGTTGAGCCAGAACTGGTAGAACGCGTACGGGCTGGTCATCGTGGGGTCGAGCCAGACCGCGCCGCCCTCGGTCTTGCCGAACTTCGTGCCGTCGGACTTGGTGACCAGCGGCGTGGTGAACGCCTGCACCGGCCCGGCCCCCCGTCGGCGGACGTAGTCGACGCCGGCGGTGATGTTGCCCCACTGGTCGGAACCGCCGAACTGGAGCTGACAGCCGTGGCGGCGGTGCAGCTCGAAGAAGTCGTTCGACTGCAACAGCTGGTAGCTGAACTCGGTGAAGCTGATGCCGGTCTCCAAGCGGGCCCGCACCACCTCCCGCGCCAGCATCTTGTTCACCGGGAAGTGCTTGCCCACGTCGCGCAGGAACTCGACCACCGACATCTCGCCGGTCCAGTCCAGGTTGTTGACCAGCTGCGCCGCGTTCTCACCCGTGTACGACACGAAGGGCGCGAGCTGGTCGCGGATCCCCTCGACCCAGCCGGCGATCACCTCAGGTGGGTTGAGCGTGCGCTCGGCGGTCTCCTTCGGGTCGCCGATCTGGCCGGTCGCCCCGCCGACGAGCAGCAACGGGCGGTGGCCGGCGAGTTGCAGCCGGCGGGCCATGGTGACCTGCATGAGGTGGCCGACGTGCAGGCTCGGCGCGGTCGGGTCGAAGCCCACGTAATAGGTGGCGGCGCTCCCGCCGTCGAGCAGCTCGCGCAGCTCATCGAGGCCGGTCGAGTCCTGGATGAGGCCACGCCAGAGCAGGTCATCGGTCAGGGAGGCCCGCCCGGTGGGCGGGAGGCTGCTGTCGGTCACGGTCACCGATTCTCCCCCATCGCCCACGTCGACCCGTACCGGGTTTCGTCCAACCCGCCACGGTTAGGCTTGCGCCCTGTTGATCGAGGAGGAGTTCTCCGTGGAGATGCCGGACGTGACGGGTGGGCTCGTCGCCCTGCTCGGTCTGAAGTTCGAGGAGGCGAGCGCCGATCGGGTGGTCGTCAGTTGGCAGGTCCGGCCGGAGCTGCACCAGCCGTACGGCATCCAGCACGGCGGCGTGTACTGCGCGGCCGTGGAGACCGCCGCCAGCATCGGCGGCGCGCTGTGGCTGGCCGACCGGGGCAGGGTCGTGGGGGTGTCGAACCAGACCGACTTCCTGCGGGCCGTCCGCGAGGGCGAGTTGCGGGCGGTGGGCACTCCTGTGCACCGGGGCCGTAGCCAGCAGCTCTGGCAGGTGGAGATCACCGACGCCGACGAGCGGTTGGTCGCCCGTGGGCAGGTCCGTCTGCAGAACCTCGCCAACGACTGAGCGCCCCGGCCCTCAGCTGCGCGCCTCGTCCAGCACCGGCTCGGCGTCGGTGGCAGCGTCGGTGTCGGTGTCAGCCTCGTCGGGCACGCGGCTCAGGCGTACCTCGGTGATGGCCCGGTGGTCGATGCCGGCCACGACCAGCACCCAGCCGTCCAGCGTGACGTCCTCGCCGGCGACGGTGGGGATGTGCCCGAGCCGGGCCAGCACCAGCCCGGCGACGGTGGTGTAGTCGCCCGCCGGGCGCGACGGCAGCTCCACGCCGACGTCGGGGAGGTCGTGCACCGGGAAGGTGCCCGGCAGCAGCAGCGCGCCGTCCGGGTCGCGGCGCACCGAATAGCCGTCCCGGTCGGTCTCGTCGTAGATCTCGCCGACGATCTCCTCCAGGATGTCCTCCAGCGTCACGATGCCGTCGACGGCGCCGCGCTCGTCCACGACGAGCGCGATGTGCTGACGCTCGGCCTTGAACTGACGCAGCGCGTCCACGACCGGTAGCGAGTCGGGCAGCAGCATCGGCGGTCGGGCGATCTCGTCCACCGGGCGGTCGTCGGGCACGCCCACCAGGTCACGAAGGTGGATCACTCCGGCCGTGTCGTCCAGGCCCCCGTGGCGCACCACCGGCGCACGGGAGTGCCCGGTGGCGGCCAGCACGAGCCGCGCGGCCTCCGCGGTGGTCCCGCTGTCGAGCGTGAAGACCTGCAAGCGGGGTACGAGGACAGCCCGCAACCGCCGGTCGGCGATCTCCACGGCACCCGCGATGATGGTGCGCTGCTCCTTGGTGAAGCCGTGGTTACCGGCGACGATGTCGCGCAGCTCGTCCGGGCCGATCTCCTCCGGCTCGTGCTTCGGGTTGAGCCCGACCAGGCGCACGACCAGGTCGCTGGTGGCGCCGAGCGCCCAGACGGCCGGGCGGGTGAGGCTGGCGAGCAGGTCGAGCGGGCGGGCCACCAGCAGCGCCCACCGCTCGGCGGCCTGCATGGCGATTCGCTTGGGCGCCAGCTCGCCGAAGACCAGGGTGACGAAGGTCAGCGCGAGGGTGACCGCCACGATCGCCACCGTCTCGGCGGCGCCGCCGAACACCCCGAGCAGCGGCACGAGGGGTTTGGCCAGCGAGACCGCCGCGGCGGCGGAGGCCAGGAAACCGGCGAGGGTGATGCCGATCTGGATGGTGGCCAGGAAGCGGTTCGGGTCCTTGGCGAGTCGGGCCAGCACCCGCCCGCCTCGACTGGTGCGTTCCAACCGTTGGATCTGGCTGTCCCGCAGTGACACCAGCGCCATCTCGCTGCCGGCGAAGAGCGCGTTGATCACGACCAGGATTCCGACCAGGGCCAGTTGGCTCCCGTAGCTCTGCACGCCCGGTTCGCTCCCTCTCCGGTGGTGACGCCGGTCGGTCCGCGCGGCGCCCGCCGGTCGGTGAACCGCCCGGCGTAGGCGTTGTCTGTGCCCCGTCCGGCCCTGGCCGAATCCTGCCCGGGTGACGCAAACGCCGAGTGGGCGTCGAGGTTGGCTAGGCCGTGGCGCTGGTCGGTGACGCCGGCAGGTCGAGGACGTACGAGTCGCCCTCGGGGCGGAAGCCGAGCCGGTGGTAGTAGGGGGCGACCATCCGGGGCGGGCTGACCACCCGGTGGAAGCCGCGTTCGGTGAACAGGTGGCTGCGCCGGTAGACGAACTCGCCAGGGGTGAAGTCACGGAACTTCGGGGTCACGTAGTCCAGGTCGATCTGGGCGACGCCGGGTGTCTCGGCGTGCGACAGCACCACCCCCACCACCTCGTCGGCCGTGACCACGAGGAACGCCGAGCACCCGGACGCGTCCGGGTCCCAGCGGAAGCCAGGGTTGAACCGGTTGATGTCGGCGGCGTGCACCCGCAGCGTGTGCGCGAGGAACTGGTCGCCGACGCCGACCTCCACCACCTGGTACGTCTTCTCGTCGTGTCGGGTGGCGAGCATCCCGCGCAGGTACCAGATGTTGATCGCCGCGAGCACGACGTTGAGCCCGACCCCGGGCCAGACCTCGATCGCGGCGTTGTAGCCGATCAGCACGAAGCAGCCGATGAGGTTGAGCGCGCGCAGCCGCAGGATGCGCGACTGCAGCAGCGACCAGACCAGCACCGCGGAGCCGGCCCAGCCGACGAGATCCAACCAGTTCACTCCGCGAGACTAGTGCCCGCCCAGGTCAGAGGCATCGGCGGGCAGCTCCAGCAGCCACTCCTCGACGTCTTCGCCGCGACCGTTGGCGTACCCCGAGTCGTCGCCGACCACCACGAAGCCGCACTTGCGCAGCACCGCGAGGGAGGCGGCGTTGTCCTTGGCGGCGCGGGCGTGCACCGGCCGGGGCAGCTCGCGCAGCAGGGCGGTCAGGGCCGCCGTGGCGTGACCGCGGCCCCAGCGCGTCGGGTCGATCCAGTAACTGACCTCGGTCTGGTCGCCGACCGGGAAGGCGCTCACGTAGCCGACCACGTCGCCGTCGACCTCGATGGTGCGGACCAGGTTCGCCGGGTTGGTCAGCACCCGGATCCAGTGCTGGGCGAACTCACGGCGGTCGGTCGGGTCCTTGGGGCCGAACGCGGCCATCCGGTTGGCCTCCGGGTCCTGCTGGTGCCGGAAGAACTCGACGAGGTCATCCTCACGGACCGGGCGCAGCCACAGCTCAGAAGTCACCGGACGAGGGTACGCAACCGCGGGCCGCCGCGGCTCGCTGACGGGTCTTTGGTCCCGGGCCCCACAGGTGCAACGCCTCTGTCCGCTGTGATCGGGCAGCGGGATGGTGGGACGCGACGGCGGCCAGTGGCGCGCCGCGCGGGACGGGGAGGTCACTGGTGACAACGATCGGCGGACGAGACGGGATCCTGGTGGACCCCGTTGATGTGGACGTGTCGGTGGGGCTCGACGCGGCCGAGGCAGCCGCCCGTCTGCGCGCCACCGGCCCCAACACTGTCGCTCCGCCACCACGCCAGCCGGTGACCGCACGGATCCTGCACCAGCTCACCGACCCGTTGGTGGCATTGCTGCTCGCCGCGGCGGCCGTCACCGCGGCGCTCGGCGACTACCCGGACACCGCGGTGATCTTCCTGGTCGTCCTGGTGAACACCGTGATTGGCGTGGTGCAGGAGGTACGCGCCGACCGCGCCATCGCCGCGCTGGACCAACTCGCCGCGCCCACCGCACGGGTGGTCCGCGAGGGACGGGAACTGGTGGTGCCCGCCGCCGACCTCGTACGGGGTGACCTGGTCCGGGTCGAGGCGGGCGACGTCGTCCCGGCCGACCTGTCAGTGATCGAGGCGAGCCGGCTGCACCTGGACGAGTCCGCACTGACCGGCGAGTCGGTGACGGTCGCACGTACCGCCGGTGAGGAGGCGTTGGCCGGGACGGTCGTCACCATCGGCCGGGCGACCGGCACCGTGGTGCGCACGGGAGCCGCGAGCGCTCTCGGTCGGATCAGCGCCCTGGTCGCGGGCACCCGGCCGACCAGCACTCCGCTGCAACGCCGACTCTCCGCCCTGGGTCGGGTGCTCGGGCTGGTCGCGGTGGCCCTGTCCGGATTGGTCTTCGTCATCGGGGTGGTCGGCGGGCGGCCCGTTGTCGACATGGCGATCACAGCGGTGAGCCTGGTGGTCGCCGCGGTGCCCGAGTCGCTCCCGGCCGTGGTGACGCTGGCCCTGGCACTGGGCGCGCGTCGGATGGCTGCCGCGCACGCCATCCCCCGTCAACTGCACGCGGTCGAGACTCTCGGCTCGGTCACGGTGATCGCTTCCGACAAGACCGGCACCCTCACCGAGGGGCGGATGGCGGTGCAGCAGGCCGTCACGGGCGACGGCACCCGCTTCGGCGTCACCGGCAGCGGGTACGCCCCGACCGGCACCGTGCACCGGGACGGGGAGGCGGTGGCCGTACCGGACGGGCTGCGCCAACTGGCGCGGGCCGGGCTGCTCTGCAACGACGCCGCGCTGTCGCCGCCGGACGACGAGCGACCCGAGTGGGGCGCCGTGGGTGACCCGCTCGAAGCGGCGCTCGTCGCCTTCGCCGCCCGCTGTGGCCTCGACCCGCAGGCCACCCGCACGGCCTGGCCCCGGGTCGCCGATCACCCCTTTGACCAGGCGCAACGCCGGATGGTCACCGTGCACCGCTCCTACGACCAGCGCTACCTGGTGGTCTGCAAGGGCGCCCCGGAGAGTCTCCTCGGCGCACCGCTGCTCGACGCCACCGAGGAGGAGATCGCCGAATTGACGAGCACCGCCCACCGGTTGGCCACCGAAGGGTTGCGGGTGCTCGCCGTCGCCGCCGCCCTGGTGGAGACCGTGCCCGACCCCGCCTCCCCCACCGGGTTGCGGCCGATGGGACTGGTCGCCGTGGGCGACCCGCTGCGCGAGGGCGCCCTGCGGGTCGCGGACAGCTTCGACCTCGCCGGGGTACGGCTGCTGCTGATCACCGGGGACCACCCGGCCACGGCCACCGCGATCGGTGGTCGTCTCGGCCTCTGGCGCGCCGGCGACCCCCTCGCCAACGGCGACGACGACCAGACGCCGCACCCGGACACCCGGATCTTCGCCCGGACCCAGCCGGAGCAGAAGCTCGACATCATCGCCGGTCTGCAGGCCCGCGGCGAGGTGGTGGCGATGACCGGCGACGGGGTCAACGACGCGCCAGCGCTGCGCCGCGCCGACATCGGGGTGGCCATGGGAGGCGGCACCGAGGTCGCTCGGCAGGCCGCCGACCTGGTGCTCGTCGACGACGACCTGAGCACCGTGGCCAACGCGATCGGCGAGGGCCGGCGCATCTACGACAACATCCGCAGGTTCCTGCGGTACGCCCTCTCCGGTGGGGTGGCGGAGATCCTGGTGATGCTGATCGGTCCGCTGTTCGGTCTGCCCGTACCGCTGCTGCCCGCCCAGATCCTCTGGATCAACCTGCTGACCCACGGGGTCCCCGGGGTGGCACTCGGCGCGGAGCCGGCCGAACCCGGGACGCTGCGCCGAGCACCTCGCTCACCGCAGGAATCGGTGCTCGGCGCCGGGCTCGGTCGCGACGTCCTGCTCACCGGCGCGCTGATCGCCGCCGTCGTGCTCGGCGCCGGGGTGTTCGCCGCTTACCGGGACCTGCCCTGGCAGTCGGTGGTCTTCGTGGTGCTCGGGCTCGCCCAACTCGGTGTGGCACTGGCCGTCCGGGCACCCCGGCCGGCGGGCACCCGAAGCGGAAACCCCGGCCTGCTCGTCGCGGTCGCGGTGTCGGCGCTGCTGCAGGTCGGTGGGGTACTACTCGCTCCGCTGCGGGACCTGCTCGGCACCGAACCGCTGGCACCGAGCGTGCTGCTGGCCTGCGCGGCGGTCAGCGTACTGCCGGGGCTGGTGCTGCGGCTGACCCGATCGTCGGCCACCGACGCCGACCGAGGCGATGACGGGACCAACGGCCCCCGCCCCCTTGCCGTCCGCCCCTGACCGTCGGGCCGGCACCCGACGAGGATGAAGACGGACGAACGAAGGAGGACGTGATGACCAGCAGATCCGGTGCCCCCGTGGTGGTGGCCGTGGACGGTTCGACATCCGCACTGGAGGCGGTGCGGGTCGCCGCCCGGGAAGCCGTGACGCGAGCCCGCCCGCTGCGGGTGGTGCACGCGTTCATCTGGCCGCTCTACGACGTGTCGCTCGCGCCGGCACCGGGCGCTCCCCTGCACGCCGGGCTTCGCCAACAGGCCGAGCAGGTGGTCGCCGAGGCCGTGACCGAGGCCGGCAAGGTCACGCCGGACGTCGCCGTCACCGGCGCGGTGGTCGACGGTGCGGCCACGCCGGTGCTCCTGGCCGAGGCCCGGGACGCGGCGCTGCTGGTGCTCGGAAGCCGGGGCCTGGGCGGTTTCGGCGGACTGCTGATGGGTTCGGTCGCGGTGCAGGTCTCCGCCCACGCCGACTGCCCGGTGCTCGTCGTCAAGGGTGAGGCCCGTGCCGACGGGCCGGTCCTGGTCGGGGTGGACGGCTCGCCCCGGTCCGACCAGGCGCTGGGTTTCGCCTTCGACGAGGCCTCGTTGCGGGGCACCGAGCTGCTCGCCGTGCACGCCTGGATCATCCCGGTCCCGCCGAGCGACCTCCTGCCGGTGGCGTACGACGTGGAAGCGCTCGCCGCCGAGGAGGAGCGGATGCTCGCCGAGGCCCTCGCCGGCTGGTGCGAGCGGTACCCGGACGTGCCGGTGCGGCGCCGCGTCACGTACGGCGGGCCGGCGAAGGTCCTCGTCGAGGAGTCGGCCGCCGCGCAGCTCACCGTGGTCGGGGCACGCGGTCGGGGCGCGCTGGCCGGCATGCTGCTCGGCTCGGTGAGCCACGCGGTGCTGCATCACGCACACAGCCCGGTGGTGGTCGTCCGGCGTCGCCGCGAGACTCAGCAGGGCTGACACCCGGTGGCCCGGCGGCGCGCACCAGTGCTCCGGCCCGGCTCAGAGTGCTCCGACGCCGGCGGCGGCGGTCGGCCCGGGCCGGCGCGTTCGACGCCACGGCGGCCGGGCAACGCCGACAATGACCTGACCGACCCAGGGAGCGCCGATGAACCGACCTGTCGTGGTGGGCGTGGACGGATCGCCGTCCAGCCTCGTCGCCGCCGAACACGCGGCGCGCGCCGCGCTGCTGCGGTCCCGACCGCTGCTCCTGGTGCACGGTTACCTGCATCCGCTCGGGTACGGCGTGCCGATCAACCCGTACGACGTCGGGGTGCCGGTGCCCTCCGACGAGGCGCAGAAGATGTTGGAGCATACGGCGGCCGAGCTGACCGGGCGGTGGCCGGGCCTCGCCGTCGAGGTGCGTCAGGTCGCCGGCGGCCCGGGCGCCACCCTGGTCGAGGAGTCCCGTCGGGCGGAGTTGGTCGTGGTGGGCAGCCGTGGTCGGGGCGGGTTCGCCGGGCTGCTCCTCGGCTCGGTCGGGGCGCAGGTGGCCGCGCACGCGCACTGCCCCGTGCTGGTGGTCCGCCCGGAAGAGCAGCCGATCCCGGTGGACGGGCCGGTGCTGGTCGGCGTCGACGGGTCCGAGTCGTCCCGGGTCGCCGTGGGCCTCGGCGCTGACGAGGCGGCGCGGCGGGACGTACCGCTGGTGCTGGTGCACGTCGGCCCGGCGGACGGGGCCCGGGCGGTGCCGGAGGAGATCGAGGAGTCGCAGGCCGCGTACCAGGCCGAGGCGGTGCGGCTCCTGGCCGACGCCTCGACCGTGGTGCGCGCCGCGCATCCCGACCTGGTGGTGCGGGAGCATCCGGTCCGGGCGGCCGGCGCGGCCGAGGGGCTCATCGAGGCCAGCGGCACGGCGTCGCTGCTGGTCGTGGGCACCCGGGGCCGGGCCGGGTTCGCCGGTCTGCTGCTCGGGTCGGTCAGCCAGGCGGCGATCCAGCACGCACCCTGTCCGGTGCTGGTCGCCCACCCGGTCAGCTGACCGGCGTGTCGTCACCTCGGTCGAGCAGTTGCAGGAAATCGGTGGTGAGGGCGAACGGGTCGGCCGGGCCGGTGGCCGGTGGCCGGTGCTCGATCTGGTCGGCCAGCTCACCGGCGGCGCGCCGGATCCGGCCGCGCAACGCGCCGTCGGCGGTGCCGTCGGACCAGTCCTCCGGTGCGGCGAAGACCGCGGTCGGGACCACCACCGACCGAAGGTAGGCGAACATCGGGCGGACGGCGTGCTCCAGAGCGAGGGAGTGCCGGGCGGTGCCGCCGGTGGCACCGATCAGCACCGGCCGGTCGATCAGCGACTCGGAATCCAACACGTCGAAGAAGGACTTGAACAGCCCGTTGTACGAGGCGCTGAAGATCGGGGTGACGGCGATGATCCCGTCCGCCCCGGTCACCGTGTCGATGACCTCGCGCAGCGCTGCCGGCGCGAACCCGGTGAGCATGTTGTTGACCACGTCGTGGGCGTACTCCCGCAGGTCGACGACGTGCAGCTCCACCTCGTGGCCGCGCCGGACCAACTCGTCGCGGGTGGCCGCGGCGAGTTGGTCGGCGAGCAGCCGGGTCGACGAGGGCTGGCTCAGCCCCGCCGAGACCACGGCCAGGGTGCGCCGGGTCATCGGGTCGCCCCCTCCGGTGCCTTGCCCGTCACGTCGTCGACGGCGTGCACGGTGCTGTCCTTCGCGCCGCCCGCCGCGGCGACCAGCGAGGTGTGCGTCGGCGCTGCCGGCACGTGCGCCGGACGCAGCGCGGCGAACTCCTTGCGCAGCACCGGCACGACCTCCTCGCCGAGCAGGTCGAGCTGCTCCAGCACGGTCTTCAGCGGCAACCCCGCGTGGTCCATCAGGAACAGCTGCCGCTGGTAGTCACCGACGTACTCCCGGAAGCCGAGCGTGCGGTCGATGACCTGCTGCGGGCTGCCCACGGTCAGCGGGGTCTCCCGGGTGAACTCCTCCAGCGACGGCCCGTGCCCGTAGACCGGGGCGTTGTCGAAGTAGGGCCGGAACTCCCGGACCGCGTCCTGCGAGTTGCGGCGCATGAACACCTGCCCACCGAGGCCGACGATGGCCTGGTCGGCCGAGCCGTGGCCGTAGTGCGCGTACCGCTGGCGGTAGAGCCCGATCATCCGCTGGGTGTGCTCCTTGGGCCAGAAGATGTGGTTGGCGAAGAAGCCGTCGCCGTAGTAGGCGGCCTGCTCGGCGATCTCCGGGCTGCGGATCGAGCCGTGCCAGACGAACGGGGGCACTCCGTCGAGCGGGCGCGGTGTCGAGGTGAACGACTGCAACGGGGTGCGGTACTTGCCCTTCCAGTCGACCACGTCCTCGCGCCACAGCCGGCGCAGCAGGTCGTAGTTCTCGATGGCCAGGGGGATGCCGGCGCGGATGTCCTTGCCGAACCACGGGTAGACCGGGCCGGTGTTGCCGCGACCCATCATGAGGTCCACCCGGCCGCCGGACAGGTGCTGGAGCATCGCGTAGTCCTCGGCGATCTTCACCGGGTCGTTGGTGGTGATCAGCGTGGTGGCGGTGGACAGCAGCAGCCGCTCGGTGCGGGCCGCGATGTAGCCGAGCATCGTGGTCGGCGACGACGGCACGAACGGCGGGTTGTGGTGCTCGCCGGTGGCGAAGACGTCCAGGCCGACCTCCTCGGCCTTCAACGCGATCGCGACCATCGCCTTGATCCGCTCATGCTCGGTCGGCTCCCGACCGGTGGTCGGGTCGACCGTGACATCGCCGACGGTGAAGATTCCGAACTGCATGACCAGCTCCCTGCGGCTAGAACCGGGTCATTCCTGTCGCCCGGACGCACCTCACAACTTATTTGACGACGCAACTATTCCGCCAGTGGCGGGCCCGCCGGTGGCCCCGGTCACTCGCGGCCGAGCCGGGGAGACACCCCGGCTCACGTCCGGATGTACGTGCTGATGGCAACGCCGGACTCGAAGGTCCGAGTGCTGGCGACGGTGAAGCGGGCCGGATTGAAGGGCCCGTCGAACATCGAGATGCCGGCACCGACAACCAGCGGGTACCGCTTGACCACCAGCTCGTCGATCTCCGGCAGCAACTGGCGGGCCAGGTGCCCACCACCGCAGAGCCAGATGTCCTGCCCGTCCTCCTGCTTGAGCTTCCGGACGATTAAAGCACTTCGCATGAAGTGGTCTGAACGTAGTACTACACTTGGAGTAGTGTCAACCTGAGCATGCCTGGAGGTCTCATGCGTCAGAACCCGGCCCGGCGTACGGCGCTGCTCGACGCCGCCATCGAGGTGCTCGCCCGCGAGGGGTCACGGGGGCTGACCTTCCGGGCCGTCGACGCGGCGGCGTCGGTGCCCACCGGCACGACGTCGAACTACTTCACCAACCGGGACGATCTGCTCGGCCAGGTGACCCAGCGGACCCGGGAACGCCTGGCCCCGGTGGACGCGGAGGTGAGCGTGACCATGCAGGCGCCGCCGACCCGCGCCCTGGTCACCCAGTTGATGCGGGAGCTGTACGGCCGGCTTCAGCGGGATCGGAGCAGCTACCTGGCCATGCTGGAGCTGCGCCTGGAGGCCACTCGACGCCCAGAGCTCCAGACGGCGCTCACCGAGGTGTTCAGCGCGAACCTCCAGGACAGCATCCGGTTCCACCTCGACGCCGCGCTGCCCGGCGACCAGACCACAGTGCTGCTGCTCTATCTCGCCATGAGCGGCCTGCTCATCGACGACCTCACCCTGCCCGAGGTGCTCGCGCCGTTTCCGCGCGACGAAATGATCGCCGACCTGGTCGACCGGATCCTCCCACCCGAGACGCCGACCACCGGCAGGTCGTAGGACGACGACCACCGCCCGGCGCGGCCCGGCACCCGACCGTCGGCCGCAAGCCTGCCGAACCCGGTTGGGCAGCCGACGTCCTCGACGCGGCGGATCGGCTCAGCCGCCCGCCACCGACGGCAACACCTGCACCTCCGCACCGTCGGTGACCGGGGTGGCCAGCCCGCCGGAGTGCCGGCAGTCTTCCCCGTCGACGAACACGTTGACGTAGCGGCGCAGTTCGCCGCGCTCGTCGCGGATGCGCCGGGCCAGCCGGGGATGCGCGACGGCCATCTCGTCGAGGACCGCCCGCAGCGTCCCGGTGGCGGTGACGCTCACGCGACTCGCACCCCCGGCCTCGCCGCGCAGCGGGCCGGGCAGCAGCACGGTGACCATGCTCAGACCTGCGCGGCGCGAACGCAGAGCACGTCGGGCAGGTGCGCCGCGACCGACGACCAGGAGTCACCCTCGTCGCGGCTGGCGAAGACCGAGCCGGAACGCGTGCCGAAGTAGACCCCGCCGGGGCTGGCGTCATCGGCGCACATCGCGTCGCGCAGCACCGCCGGATAGAACGGCCCCTCGGGCAGGCCGACCGAGAGCGGCTCCCACTTGCCGCCGGCGTCGGCGGAACGGAACACCCGGCAGCGGTGGTCGGTCGGGAACCGCTCGCCGTCGGCCACCAACGGGAAGGTCCACACCATGCCGCCGCGCCCCGGGTGGGCGACCATCGGGAAGCCGAAGTCGCTGGGCAGCCCGTCGGCGATCGAGGACCAGGTGCGGCCGTCGTCGTCGGAGCGGTAGACACCGTGGTGGTTCTGCGCGTAGAGCCGCTCGGGGTTGGCGGCGTCCCGGGCGACCTTGTGCACGCACTGGCCGAACTCCGGCCACTCGTCGGGCATGAAGTAGGCGCGGATGCCGGTGTTGCCCGGCGCCCAACTCGCCCCCGCGTCCTCCGAGCGGTAGACCCCACCGGTGGACATGGCGACCAGCAGCCGAGCCGGGTCACGCGGGTGGGGCAGCACGGTGTGCACGGCCTGACCACCGAAGCCGGCCTCCCACTGCGGGCGGTGCGGGTGGTCCCAGAGGGAACGGACCAGCTCGAAGCTGCGACCGCCGTCGGTCGACTTGAACAACGCGGAGGGCTCGGTGCCGGCCCAGACCACGTCCGGCTCGTCGGGGCCCGCCGGCATCAGCTGCCAGACCCGCCCGAGGGAGACGCCGGTGTCGGCCGGGAACGCCACCGGCGCCTGGTCGGGCTCGTCCCAGGAAGCGCCGAGGTCGTCGCTGGTGGCGACGCTGGGACCGAAGTGTGAGCTGGTCATGCCGGCCAGCAGCCGCGGGGTCGAGCGACGGGTGTCGACCGCGACCGCGTAGACACCGGTCATCGGAAAGTGCGGACCGGTGATCTCCCAACTGCGCCGGTCGTCGGTGCTGGTGGCGAGAAACAGGCCCTTGGCTGTGCCGATCGCGAGCAGTGTTGCCATGATGTCCTCCGAACCGTCGGTGAGCAGGTCCGGTGATTATGGCCACACCCTCCGACAGTCTCCGCCGCCCACACGCCGGACGGCGGCCTCAGCGCCGGACGCGGGGCACGTGCCGGCGGTACGCGCTGACCGTGGGATCGCCGTCGAGCCAGAACCGCCAGGGCAGATCGTGCGCGCCGGTCACGCCGACCCGGGGACCGGCCAGCACCGTCTCCGGCGGCACCGGACGGGCCGGCGGTCGCAGGCGGACCGGACCATCGCCGAGCAGGTACGCCCCGTACGCCTCGCGGTCGATGCCGAGCGCGGAGCAGAGCCGGGCGGGCCCGCGGGCGAGGTCCACGTCCCGCCGGACGGCCGGCCGGCGCTCCCGTGCCGTGGCCAGCCCATCGACCACCTCACCGGCGCGCAGCAGCACGGCGGCGGCCTCACCGTCCACCCCGGTGACCACGTTCATGCACCAGTGCATCCCGTAGGTGAAGTAGACGTAGGCGTGGCCGGCGGGGCCGAACATCACGGCGTTGCGCGGCGTACGGCCGCGATGGGCGTGCGAGGCGGAATCGCCGCCGCTGCCCGCGTACGCCTCGACCTCGGTGATCCGGGCGGTGACCCCGCCGGCGTGCAGTCGGCAGCCCAGCAACCCGCGCGCCGCCGGCAGCAGTGGACCGGCGAGCAGGTCCGCCAGCGCCGTCAGGTCGGCGTCGGTGGTGCGGTCACCGGAGGTCAGAGCCATGTCCCCGACGGTACCCACCCCGCGAATCGATCGTGTGGGCGCCGGCTCGCCCGAGCACACCGGACCGCCGACCGGACCGCCGGGACTTAAACAATCTGTTGACAACGACACGTTGATGGGGTGTGCTCGGGGTATGACGACCGAGGACATCTTCACCGCGCCGGACCCGGGCCGGGCGCGATCCCACCGGACGTACGAGGCGTTGCAGCGCATCAGCGAGCGGCACGCCGGCACCGACACCCAGCGGAGCCGGTGGGCCCACCCGTACGTGCTGGACCCGTGGGAGGCGGTCGCCCTGGTCACCGCCCTGGCCGCCGGCGGAGCCGAGCGCGAACCCGCGGAGGAGCCGATCGACGCCGCCGACCTCACCGCCGCGCTGACCCTGCTGCCCCACGTGCGCGCCGAGCTGGACGCCCTGGAGGCGGGCCTGTTGACGCTGGCCCGCGACCGGGGGCTGACCTGGCAGGCGATCGCGTACGGGCTGGGCCTGGGCAGCGCCCAGGCGGCCCGACAGCGCTACGAGCGGGTCGCCGCCCGCTCGTCCGAGCAGACCACCTGAGCCGACCCAGGCGGAATCGACGCCCGGATCGGCACGCCGTGCCCGCGACGGCGGTCGGGCGGGCACACTGTGCGCACGACGAGGAGGCACCCATGGAACGCACCGAGATGCGGGCGTACTGCCTGGCGAAACCGGGAGCGTGGCTGGACCAGCCTTGGGAGGGCGACGAGGTGGTGAAGGTGGGCAGCCGGATCTTCGCGTTCCTCGGCCGCGACGGCGGCAAGCCGACGGTCGGCATCAAGTGCGGGCCCACCCGGGAGGTGGCCGACGAATGGCTGCACCGGCACCCCGACGACGCCAGCGTGATGGCCTACATCGGCCGGTCCGGATGGAACACCCTGCGTCTGGACGGCGGAATCGACGACGAGGAGCTGACCGAGGCGGTCGACTCGTCGTACGACATGGTGGTGGCCAAGCTCCCCAAGCGGGAGCGCCCGACGGCCTGAACCAACCGTGGCGTCGGCGGCAGCCACCGACGCCACGGCACGGTCAGCGCGGGACGACCCGTTCGGTGGCCCACTCCCGCCAGGTCGCCAGCCGGTCCGCCGCGTCGGCGAGCTGGTCGGCGACCGGGCCGGGGCCGGTGGAGCCGGGGGTGGTCCGGGCCGCGAGAGCCGAACGGACCGAGAGCACGTCGCGCACCGACGGGTCGAGGTGCTTGCTGACGGCGGCCAGGTCCTCGTCGGAGACGTCCTCCAACTCGCACTCCCGGGCCGCGCAGAGCGCCACCAGCTGACCGGTGATCTCGTGCGCGTCGCGGAACGGCACGTTGCGGCGGACCAGCCAGTCCGCGACCTCGGTGGCGAGGGAGAAGCCGACCGGGGTGGCGGCGACGAGGCGGTCCACCCGGACCGTCATCGTGGAGATCATTCCCGCCAGGGCCGGAAGCAGCAGCTCCAGGGTGTCGACCGCGTCGAAGGCCGGCTCCTTGTCCTCCTGCATGTCCCGGTCGTAGGTCATCGGCAGACCCTTGAGCATGGTCAGCACGGTCATCAGGCCACCGACCAGCCGCCCGGACTTGCCCCGGGCCAACTCGGCGATGTCCGCGTTCTTCTTCTGCGGCATGATCGACGAGCCGGTGGCGAACGAGTCGTCCAGCTCCACCCAGCCGAACTCGTGCGAGGTCCAGAGCACGACCTCCTCACCGAGCCGGGACAGGTGCACCCCGATCATGGCGGTGGTGAAGAGGAACTCGGCCACGAAGTCCCGGTCGGCCACGGCGTCCATCGAGTTGGCGAACGACGTACGGAAGCCCAGCTCCTTGGCCACGGCCACCGGGTCCAGCGGCAACCCGGAGCCGGCCAGGGCACCCGCGCCGAGCGGGCTGATCGCCGCCCGGTGGTCCCAGTCGCGCAGCCGCTCCAGATCCCGCAGCAGCGGCTGCACGTGGGCGAGCAGCCAGTGCCCGAAGGTGACCGGCTGGGCGTGCTGAAGGTGCGTCATGCCCGGCGCGGCGGTGTCGATGTGCCGCTCGGCCTGCTCGACCAGCGCCTCCGCCAACTCCACCAGGCGACTGGCCACACCTCGGGCGTGGTCGCGCAGGTAGAGCCGCAGGTCGGTGGCGACCTGGTCGTTGCGGGACCGGCCGGCGCGCAGCTTGCCACCGAGGCTGCCGAGGCGCTCCAGCAGACCACGCTCCAGCGCGGTGTGCACGTCCTCGTCGTCGATGGTGGGGCGGAACGACCCGGAGGCGCAGGCAGCCTCCAGGTCGTCCAGCGCGGCCAGCATCCGACCCAGCTCCTCCGGGTCGAGCAGACCGGCGCCGGCCAGGACCCGGGCGTGCGCCCGGGAACCGGCGATGTCGTACGGGGCCAGGCGCCAGTCGAACTGCACGCTCACCGACAGTCGGGCGAGCGCCTCGGCGGGGCCGCCCGCGAACCGGCCACCCCAGAGGCTCGTCCGGTTGGTGGCGGCGCTGTTCTCGGTCAGGCTCTTGTCGTCCACGTCGCCCATCATTGCTCTGGTTGCCTTTCGCCCGCGACTGCGGGGCTCACTCGCCGTGCCCGGTCACTCTTCACACTCCGCCGCGTCATGACGCGGCACTCCCGTCGACGGTGTCCTCCCGGCGGGCCCAGCCGGCGAGCTTGTCGCCGAGCGCGGCCCCGCCGACGGCCTCACGGGCCACGACGAGGATGGTGTCGTCACCGGCGATGGTGCCGACGACCTCGGGCAGGCCCGCCCGGTCCAACGCGCTGGCCAGATACTGGGCCGCCCCCGGCGGGGTCCGCAGCACCGCGATGTTGCCGCTGGAGTCGACCCCGTTGAGCAGTTCGCGCAGCAGCCGCACCAGCCGGGCCGGCGCGGCCTCCGCGTCGCGCAACGGTCGCTGGCCGTCCTCGGGGATCAGGTAGACGGCCGGACCATCGCCGCCGCGCACCTTCACCGCGCCCAACTCCTCCAGGTCCCGCGAGAGGGTGGCCTGGGTGACGCCCACGCCGTCGGCGGCGAGCAGGTCGGCCAACTCGGTCTGCGACCGGATCGCCCGGTCGCGGATCAGCTCCACGATCCGGGCGTGCCGGGCCGCGCGAGTCAGCGGCGCGGTCATCGTCGCAGCCCGATGGCGGTGTCGTCGGTCGCGGTGTCGTCGGTCGCTGGCTCGTCGGTCGCGGCCCCCGCCGTCGTGGGGTCCAGCAGGAACGTCAGCAACGCCTTCTGGGCGTGCAGCCGGTTCTCCGCCTGGTCGAAGACCGCGCTCTGCGGGCCGTCGAGCACCTCGTCGGTGATCTCCTCGCCGCGGTGGGCGGGCAGGCAGTGCAGCACGATCGCATCCGGTGCGGCCTGGCCGAGCAACTCCTTGTTGACCTGGTACGGCAGGAACGGGGTGATCCGGTCCAACCCGTCGGACTCCTGCCCCATCGACGTCCAGGTGTCGGTGGCCAGCACGTCGGCGTCGCGGACCGCCTGGGCCGGATCGATCACCACCCGCACCGACCCGCCGGTGTCCGCCGCGATCTGCGCCGCCCGTTGCACCACCGCCGCGTCCGGTGCGAACCCGGCCGGGCCGCCGATGCGGACATGCATCCCGGCCATCGCCCCGGCCAGCAGGTACGACTGCGCCATGTTGTTCGCGCCATCTCCCACGTACGCCAGGGTACGGCCGGCCGTGCCACCGCACCGCTCCCGGATGGTGAGCAGATCGGCCAGCAGCTGACACGGGTGGAAACCGTCGGTGAGCGCGTTGATCACCGGCACGCTGGCACCCGCCGCCACCTCGGCGATCCGCTCGTCCCCGTGGGTCCGCAGCACGATCGCCGCGACGTAACGGGACAGCACGCGCCCGGCGTCCGCGAGGGACTCACCCCGACCGAAGTGGGTGACCTGGGTGTCCACCACGAGAGGGTGCCCGCCCAACTCGGCGATCCCGGCGTCGAACGAGATCCTGGTCCGCAGGCTCTGCTTGTCGAAGAGCACCGCCACCGAGCGGGGGCCGACCAGCGGCCGGTGGCCGAACCGGTCCGCCTTCATCCGCGCAGCCAGGTCGAGAACCGCGGACTGTTCTGCGGGCGAGAGGTCGTCGTCGCGGAGGAAGTGCCGAGTCATCGAGTCGTCCCCGTCGTGGTCGTGGGTGTCGGCGTCGAGATCTTGGAAGATTTCGGCCCCTGGAGGGGCGCTTTCCCTCCAAGATCTGCGTCGGTTCCGGCGGCGGCCGGGGCGGTCGCGTCCAGTGCGGCAGGCAGCGCCGCCAGGAAGGTGTCCGCCTGGGCGGCGGTGAGGATCAGCGGCGGAGCCAGCCGCACCAAGCCCGGCTGCACCGGGTTGACCAGGAAGCCGGCTTCCCGCAGCGCCTCGGCCAGCACCGACGAAACCGGCGCGGTGAGCGCCACGCCCAGCAGCAGACCGGTGCCGCGCACCTCGGCGACCAGCGGGTGACCCAGCGCCTCGATGCCGCGACGCAGCCGCTCACCGACCCGCTTGACGTTGTCAAGCAGGCCTTCGTTCGCGATGGTCGCCACCACGGCGAGCGCCGCCGCGCAGCTGATCGGGTTGCCGCCGAAGGTGGTGCCGTGCGAGCCGGGGGTGAGCAGGTCGGCGGCGGGACCGAAAGCCAGCGTGGCGCCGATGGGCAGCCCACCGCCCAGCCCCTTGGCCAGGGTGACCACGTCCGGCTCCACACCCTCGGCCTGGTGCGCGAACCAGTGCCCGGTACGCCCGACGCCGGTCTGCACCTCGTCGAGGACCAGCAACGCGCCGTGCCGGGCGGTGATCCGCCGGGCCGCCGCGAGGTAGCCGGCCGGCGGGACGACGACGCCGTTCTCGCCCTGCACGGGTTCCAGGATCACCATGGCGGTGGCGTCGGAGACCGCCTCCTCCAGGGCAGCCACGTCGCCGTAGTCGACGTGGGTCACCTCACCCGGCAGTGGCCGGAACGGATCGGCCTTCGCCGGTTGGCCGGTCAACGCGAGAGCGCCCATGGTGCGGCCGTGGAAACCACCCCGGGTGGCCACCACGTGGGTGCGCCCGGTGCGCCGGGAAAGTTTGAACGCCGCCTCGTTCGCCTCCGCACCCGAGTTGGCGAAGAAGACCCGACCGGGACGGCCAGCGAGCGCCAACAACAGCTCGGCGAGGGCGACCGGCGGCTCGGCCACATAGAGGTTGGAGACGTGCCCCAGGGTCGCGACCTGCTTCGACACCGCCGCCACCACCGCCGGATGGGCGTGCCCGAGGGCGTTGACCGCGATGCCGCCCACCAGGTCCAGGTATTCCCGGCCGGCGTCGTCGACCACCACGGCACCCGCGCCGGAGACCAACGCCAACGGCGGCGTGCCGTAGTTGTCCATCATGGACTGCTTCCACCGCTGCGCCAACGTGCTCATGTCGCGTCCGTCCCGTCTCCCGGCACCACCATCGTTCCGAACCCTTCCGAGGTGAACACCTCAAGCAACGTCGAGTGCGCCACCCGGCCGTCGACGACGTGCGCGGCCGGCACTCCCCCACGCACCGCCCGCAGGCAGGCCTCCATCTTCGGCACCATCCCCGACTCCAGGCTGGGCAGCAGCTTGGCCAGATCGTCCGCGTCGATCTCCGAGACCAGGCTGCTCGTGTCCGGCCAGTCGGCGTACAGACCGGCCACGTCGGTGAGCACCACGAGCTTGCGGGCCCGCAACGCGATGGCCAACGCCGCGGCGGCGGTGTCCGCGTTGAGGTTGTGCAACACCCCCTCCACGTCCGGCGCCACCGTCGAGATCACCGGAATCCGACCGGCCTCGATCAGGTCGGTCACCGCGGACACATCCACCGACTCCACGTCCCCGACCTGACCGACATCGACCGGCGCCCCGTCCACGTACGCCGGACGACGCACCGCGGTGAACAACCGGGCATCCTCACCGGAGAGACCGACAGCGTACGGACCATGCGAGTTGATCAGCCCGACCAACTCCCGGCCCACCTGACCGACCAGCACCATCCGGACCACGTCCATCGCCTCGGCGGTGGTCACCCGCAGGCCACCCCGGAACTCGCTGGCGATGCCGAGACGACCCAGCATGGCGGAGATCTGCGGACCGCCCCCGTGCACCACCACCGGCTTCAGACCGGCATAGCGCAGGAAGACCATGTCGGCCGCGAACGCCCGCTGCAACTGCGGATCGGTCATCGCGTTACCGCCGTACTTGACCACCACCGTCGAGCCGGAGAAACGTGCCAGCCAGGGCAGCGCCTCGATCAGCGTCTCCGCCTTGACCTGGGCGCGAGCCAAGTCGCTACTGAGACTCATGTTGAATACGCCGAATTCTCGTGGACGTACGCATGGGACAGATCGTTGGTCCAGATCGTGGCGGCCGACGTGCCCGCGTGCAGGTCGATCCGGATGGTCACGTCCCGACCGGTCAGGTCGACCTTCGAGCGGTCCTCGGCGGCGGCGCCGCCCCGGCACACCCACACCCCGTTGACCGCCACGTCCACCTCGTCCGGCTCGAACGCGGCGGCGGTCGTGCCGACGGCGGCGAGGATCCGACCCCAGTTGGGGTCGTTGCCGAACAGCGCCGTCTTGACCAGGTTGTTGCGGGCCACCGTACGACCCACCTCGACCGCCTCGTCCTCGTCCGCCGCGCCCACCACGTCGATGGCGACCTGCTTGGTGGCGCCCTCCGCGTCGGCGACCAACTGCTGGGCCAGGTCGTGACAGGCCGCCGTCACGGCAGCGGCCAGCTCGGCCAGCGTCGGCTCGATGCCGCTCGCCCCGCTGGCCAGCAGCAGCACGGTGTCATTCGTGGACATGCAACCGTCGGAGTCGACCCGGTCGAAGGTCACCCGGGTGGCCGCCCGCAACGCCTCGTCCAGCATCGCTGGCCCGGCCACCGCGTCGGTGGTCAGCACGCAGAGCATGGTGGCCATCCCCGGCGCGAGCATCCCCGCACCCTTGGCCATGCCACCGACCGTCCAGCCACTCCCCCGGGCCACCGTGGTCTTCGGCCGGGTGTCCGTGGTCATGATCGCCTCAGCGGCGGCCGGGCCACCGTCGCGGGAGAGCCCGCGCACCGCCGCGCCGACGCCCGGCAGCAGCTTCGGCATCGGCAACCGCTCACCGATCAGGCCGGTCGAGCAGACCGCGACCTCACCAGCACCCACGATCAACCGTGGGCTGACCGAGGTCAGCGCGGCGGCGGTGTGCTCAGCGGTGGCATGCGTGTCCTGGAAACCGGCCGGGCCGGTGCAGGCGTTCGCGCCACCGGAGTTGAGCACCACAGCACGCACCACACCGCCCTGCACGACCTGCTGGGTCCAGAGCACCGGCGCGGCCTTGACCCGGTTGGTGGTGAAGACACCGGCCACCCCGGCGTCCGGGCCGTCGTTGACCACCAGGGCGACGTCCGCGCCGCCACTGGCCTTGAGGCCGGCGACCACCCCGGCCGCCCGGAACCCCCGAGGGGTGGTGACGCTCACGGCGCCACCCCCCACACCGACAGGCCCGTCGTCTCCGGCAGGCCAACCATCAGGTTCGCGTTCTGTACGGCCTGACCGGCAGCGCCCTTGCCCAGGTTGTCCAACGCGCTGAGCACGATCAGACGACCCGAGTCGACATCGACAGTGGCCTGGAGGTGACACGAGTTGGAGCCCAGGGTGGCGGCGGTGTGCGGCCAGCGCCCCTCCGGCAGCACGTGCACGAACGGCGCGTCGGCGTACGCCCGCGCCAGCACGTCCTGCGGGTCGACGCCGCGCGCCGGCACCGCGGTGACGGTGGCCAGGATGCCGCGCGGCATCGGCGCCAGGACCGGGGTGAGCGACAGGCCGGTCGCCCCAGTGGCCTGCTTGATCTCCGGGACGTGCTGGTGGGTGCCCACCCGGTACGGCGACAGGTCGCCCATCACCTCGCTGGCCAGCAGGTGCGGCTTGGCCGCCCGGCCCGCGCCGGAGGTGCCGGAGGCGGCGACCACCACCACGTCGGCGGGGCTGGCCGCGCCGTCGGCGATCAGCGGCGCGAGCGCCAGGGTGATCGCGGCGGCGTAGCAGCCGGTGTTCGCCACGCGGGTGGAGCCGGCGATCAACTCCCGCTGACCGGGCAGCTCGGGTAGGCCGTAGGCCCACTGCCCGGCGTGCGTGCCGCCGTAGTATTGCGCCCAGGCGTACGGGTCGGCGAGCCGGTGGTCGGCACCCAGGTCGACGATCCGCACCTCGGCCGGGAGTTGGGCCGCGAGGGCCGCCGACTCGCCGTGCGGCAGGGCCAGGAAGACCAGGTCCGCGTCGGCCAGGCTGGCCGGATCGGTCGTGCCGAACACCAGGTCGAGCCCGGTGAGCTGCGGGTGCACCACGTCGACGCGGTGCCCGGCCTGGCTGTGCGCGGTGGCGGCGACCAGGTCGAACTCCGGGTGCCCGGCGATCAGGCGCAGCAACTCACCTCCGGCGTACCCGCTCGCTCCGGCGACCGCGACTCGGATCCCCATACTCACCTCCGCATGACTATGCAGCGAAGGCTAACAAGGGCGACCTGTTTCTTGCAAGTTAATACAGCCCTCTGCATGATGATGTAGAGCCCCCGCCCCGCCCTCGCGATCGTGCACTCACTGTGCCCGGGTAGCCGACCAAAGGCGCTGATCGGCAACACAAACTGCAAGATCGCGAGGGTGGGAACGGGGGTTAGGCGCCGCGCAGGGTCGCGCCGAGTCGCTCCGCCGCGACGGCCACCGCCGCGTCCCGTGCGGCGACCGCCTCCTCGACGGTGAGCGTCCGATCCGGTGCCCGGAAGGTCAGCTTGTACGCCAGTGACCGCCGACCCTCGCCGAGCTGCGCACCGGAGTAGACGTCGAACAGCCGCACGTCCTCCAGCAGCTCACCGGCGCCCGCCTCCAGCGCCCGGCGCACCTGCTCCGCCGGCACCGACTCGTCCACCACCAGGGCCACGTCGATCAGCGCCGGCGGGAAGCCGGACACCGTCGGCGCGGGCAGCACCGGGGTAGGCGGCAGCGCGTCGAGGTTCAGCTCCATCGCGCTGGTGCGGCGGGGCAGCTCCAGCGCCGCGACCACCACCGGGTGCAGCTCACCGGCGTGTCCGACCACCGAGCCGTTGACCCGCAGCTCGGCGCAGCGACCCGGGTGCCACGGGGCGTACTCGGCGGCACGCACCTCGACCCACTCGTCCGGGATCCCGGCGGCGGCCAGCACGTCACGGCCCGCCTCGATCGCGTCGGCCCAGCCGGCCGGTCGACCCGGCCCCCACCAGCCGGCCGGGTCCAGGTCGCCGGTGAGCACCACCGCGACGTGCACCGGCTGCGCCGGCACCACCGCGTCGGCGGCCGCGAACTCCGCGTCGGTGGGGCGCCGGTCCACGCCCATCGCCGGCGGGCTGCCGGCGCCGACACGCGGGTGGAAGACCGCGCCGATCTCGGACAGGGCGAGGTCACGGTGACCCCGGCCGAGGTTGCGCTTGAGGACGCCGAGCAGCGGACCGAGCAGCGTGGTACGCAGCAGCGGCTCCTCCTCGGACAGCGGGTTGGCCAGTCGCACCGCGGGCCGCCGCGGGTCGTCGGCCGGCAGGCCGAGCTGGTCGGCCAGCTCCGGCGACACGAACGGGTGCGCGAGCACGGCCACGTACCCGCGCTCGGCCAGCGAGTCGGCGACGGCCCGGCGGCGACGCTGCCGCGGGGTCAGACCGCGGCCCGGCGGCGCGGTCGGCAGCACCGACGGCACTTTGTCGTACCCGTCGAGGCGGACCACCTCCTCGACCAGGTCGGCCGGGTCGGTCAGGTCGGGCCGCCAGGTCGGCGGGGTGACGCTCAGCACCACCCCGACGCCGCTGGCGACACCGACCGCACCCGGGTCCTCGGACAACCGGTCCGCGCCCTGCGCCACCGTGCAGCCGACCCGCTCCAGCAGGTCGACCACCCGCGCCGGCGGGTACTCGACGCCGACCCGCCGGGTCGGCAGGTCCGCCGGGAGGCTGATCGGGGTACGCGGGCGGACGTGGTCGATGTCCAGGATCTCCGCGCTCGGCGTACCCCCGCCGTGCTCGGTGAGCAGCCGCACGGCACGCTCCAGCGCGACCAGCGCCACGGCCGGGTCGACGCCCCGCTCCCAGCGCTTCGCGGCCTCGCTGAACAGCTTGTGCCGGCGGGCCGTGCGCCCGACCATCGCCGGGTCCCAGTGCGCCGCCTCGAAGAGCACGGTGGTGGTGCCGGCGACGACCTCGCTGGTCTCGCCGCCCATCACGGCGGCGAGGGAGATCGGCCCAGTGTCGTCGCAGATGACCATGTCGTCGGCGGTGAGCACCCGGCTGACCCCGTCGAGGGTGGTCAGCTTCTCCCCCGCCTCGGCGCGACGGACCACCAGCGGCCCGGCGATCCGGTCGGCGTCGAAGGCGTGCATCGGCTGACCCAGCTCCAGCATCACGTAGTTGGTGATGTCGACCGGCAGCGAGATGCTGCGGATGCCGGCGGTGACGAGCCGCTGCTGCATCCAGGACGGCGTGGGCGCGGTCGGGTCGACGCCACGGACCAGGCGGGCGGTGAACCGGTCGCAGCCGACCGGGTCACGGACCTCCACCGGGTACGCCGGCGTCTCGGTGCCGCCCGGCGCCGGCACCAGGGCCGGGTCGCGCAGCGGCACGTCGAACGCGTGTGACAGCTCCCGGGCCAGGCCGCGCATGCTCAGCGCGTACCCCCGGTCGGGGGTGATCTCCAGGTCGAGCACGACGTCGTCGAGGCCGACCACCGGGCGTGCGTCGTCGCCCGGCTTCGCGGTCACGTCCGACCCCAGCACGATGATGCCGGAGTGGTCGTCGCCCAGGCCCAGCTCCTTCGCCGAGCAGATCATGCCCGCCGAGTTGTGCCCGTACGTCTTGCGCGCGCCGATGGCGAAGCCGCCGGGCAGGACGCCACCGGGCAGGATCACCACCACCCGGTCACCGACGGCGAAGTTGCGCGCCCCGCAGACGATCTCCTGCGGTTCGCCGGTGCCGTTGGCGGCACCCACGTCGACCCGGCAGAACCGGATCGGCTTCTTGAAGCCGGTGAGCTCCTCGATCTCACGGACCTCACCGACGACCAGCTGGCCGGTGACCGTCTCGGCCAGGTCCACCACGGACTCGACCTCGATGCCGAGGTCGACCAGTGCCTGCTCCAGGTCACCCGTGGGCAGGTCGGCGGGGAGGTCGACGTACTCCCGCAGCCAACTGACAGAAACTCGCATGACGTCAGACCACCGTTCCCGTGTCTCGTACCCGCATCGCCTACGCCCCGGTCCCGAGCGCGCGGCTGAACCGCACGTCGCCCTCGAAGAGATGGCGGATGTCACTGACCCCGTGTCGGACCATCAGGGTCCGGTCGATGCCCATGCCGAAGGCGAATCCGGAGTAGACCTCCGGGTCGACGCCGCAGGCCCGCAGCACCCGCGGGTTGACCATGCCGCAACCACCCCACTCGACCCACTGCGGGCCGTCCCGGTGCTCCGGGAACCACACGTCGAACTCCGCCGACGGCTCGGTGAACGGGAAGTAGTGCGGCCGCCACCGGGTCTTCGCCTCCGGGCCGAACATCGCCCGGGCGAAGTGGTCCAGCGTGCCCCGCAGGTGCGCCATCGTGATGCCCTTGTCGACGACCAGGCCCTCGGCCTGGTGGAACACCGGGCTGTGGGTGGCGTCGATCTCGTCGGTGCGGTAGACCCGGCCCGGCACGATCACATAGATCGGCGGCTTGCGGCTGAGCATCGTGCGGGTCTGCACCGTCGAGGTGTGCGTGCGCAGCACCAGGCCCGACCCCTCCGGTGCGATGTGGAAGGTGTCCATCAACCCGCGGGCCGGGTGGTCGGCGGGGATGTTCAGCGCGTCGAAGTTGACCCACTCCAGGTCGACCTCGGGCCCCTCGGCCACCTCGTAGCCCATCCCGACGAAGAGGTCACTGATCGACTCCATCAGGGTGCTCAACGGGTGCCGGGCGCCCCGCGGACGCCGGTCGTAGGGCAGGGTGACGTCCACCCGCTCCTCCACCAGCACCCGCTCGGCCTGCTCGCGCTCCACCACCTCGGCGCGCTCGGCGTAGGCGGACTCGATGGCCCGGCGGGCCTCGTTGACCCGCTTACCGGCGTCGGACTTCGCGGCCGGCGGCAGCGCGCCGATCTCCCGGCGCGCGAGGGAGACCGGTGACCGGTCACCCAGGTGCACCGAGCGCAGCGCGGTCAACGCGTCCGGGTCGGCGGCGGCCTCGAACGCCTTCGTGGCGTCCGCGACGGCCTCGGCCAGGGCGGCGGGGTCGAGCAGGGCGACCTGCTTCGGGTCGTACGGATCGTTGCGGTAGCTCATGGCGTACGGGCACTCCCTCACGGCGGCGCCAGCCCTCACCGGGGCGGCTAGGCGAGTCTACGGACGCGCGGCTGTGCCGCAGCCCGCCGGTAGGAGTTGCGCAGGGAGCAGGTCAGGCCCGCCGCCCGCCGACACCGGCGGGCTGGCTAAACGAACGCCGTGTCGCGTTCATGGACGGACGCTCTCCCCTGCTGTCAGTCGCACCGAGACGGTCACCCTCAGCGCTGCGCTCTCGCTGAAGCGTACAGGCAGACCGCGGCGGCGGCAGCCAGGTTGAGGCTCTCCGCGCGCCCGTACAACGGCACCCGTACCCGGGCGTCGGCGGCGGCGGTCAACTCTTCGGGCAGGCCGTGCGCCTCGGAGCCGAACAGCCACGCGGTGGGCCCGACGAGCCGACCGTAGTCGGTCAGGTCGTCCAGGTCGCTGTCGCCGTACCCCGTGGTGGCGAAGATCGACAGGCCGGCGGCGCGCAGCGCGTCGACCACCGCGACCGGGTCGGTGGCGCGCACCACGTCGACGTGGAAGAGACTGCCGGCCGAGGCCCGCACGCACTTGCCGTTGTACGGATCGACGGCGTCCCCGGCGAAGATCACCGCACCCGCGCCGGCCGCGTCGGCGGTGCGCAGCACCGTGCCGGCGTTGCCCGGATCGCGAATCTCAGCGAGGACCGCCACCAGCCGAGGCCCACCCGCGAGGGCCTGCTCCAGCGACACGTCCAGGTGCCGGCAGACCGCCACCAGCCCCTGCGGGGCGACGGTCTCGGCCAGCGCCGCGAGGGCGTCGTCGGTCACCTCGGAGACCGGCACGTCGGCGTGGGCCGCCTCGGCGGCCAACTCCGGATACCGGTCGAGCGCGGTGGTCGTACCGAACAGTTCGGTGACCACCCCCGGCCGTGCGAGGGCCTCGCGGACCGCCTGCGGCCCCTCGGCCAGGAACCGGCCGGTGGCGTCGCGGTCCCGGCGGCGGTGCAGCCGGCGGGCGGCGACGATCCTGGGGGTACGCGGGGTGAAAGCCATGGTGTGCGTTCCTCCGGCACGATTGAGGCGCCCCCCGGACGGCGGTGCCGACACGGGAGACGCCTCGCTCTGGTGCGTGGGGATCAGGCGGCCTGAGCCGCCGCGCCGCCGGTGCCCTCGGCCGCGACCGCGGCCCGGGCCAGCTCGACGATCGCCGCGAAGGCGGCGGCGTCGTTGACAGCCAGGTCGGCCAGGATCTTGCGGTCGACCTCGATGCCGGCCAGACGCAGGCCCTGGATCAGACGGTTGTAGGTCATCCCGTTGGCCCGGGCGCCCGCGTTGATCCGCTGAATCCACAGCTGCCGGAAGTCGCCCTTGCGGTCGCGACGGTCCCGGTAGGAGTACTGCATCGAGTGCAGCACCTGCTCCTTGGCCTTGCGGTACAGGCGAGAGCGCTGACCGCGGTAACCGCTCGCGGTCTCCAGCAGGGTACGACGCTTCTTCTGGGCGTTTACAGCCCGCTTGACGCGTGCCATCTCAACTCCTTCTTACGTAAAGGTGGCGCGCGTCAGCGGCCGAGCAGCTTCTTGATGCGCTTGACGTCGGCCTTGGCCAGCACGACCGTGCCGGTCAGCCGGCGGGTCTGGGTGGAGGGCTTCTTCTCCAGGTTGTGGCGGAGGCCGGCCTGCTGGGCAACGATCTTGCCCTTGCCGGTCACCTTGACCCGCTTACCCATACCCGTGTGGCTCTTCATCTTCGGCATGTGGAACGTCTTCTCCCCTGTTACTCGCCGCTGGTGGCGGCGGTGCCGGTGTCGCCGGCTGCTGCGGTCTCGCCGACCGCCGCGGTCTCATCGGCTGCCGGAGCGGCGGACTCGTCCCCAGCCCGGTCCCGTGGGCCACCGCGAGACGCCGTGGCGGCGACCGCGGAGGCCTTGACGGCCCGATGCGGAGCGAGAACCATGATCATGTTTCGGCCGTCCTGCTTCGGAGCGGCCTCGACGTATCCCAGGTCCGTGATCTCGGACTCGAGCCGGCGCAGGAGCCGGTAACCCAGCTCCGGGCGGCTCTGCTCGCGACCGCGGAACATGATCGTCACCTTGACCTTGTCGCCCGCCTTGAGGAACCGCACCACGTGACCCTTCTTGGTCTCGTAGTCGTGCGGGTCGATCTTCGGCCGAAGCTTCATTTCCTTGATGACGGTCTGCTGCTGGTTACGCCGCGCTTCGCGCGCCTTGAGTGCGCTCTCGTACTTGAACTTGCCGAAGTCCATGAGCTTGCACACCGGCGGGCGCGCCATCGGCGCAACCTCGACCAGGTCCAGATCGACGTCCGCGGCCAGCTGAAGAGCGCGCTCCAGCGGGACGATGCCCACCTGCTCACCCTCTGGGCCGACCAGTCGGACCTCACGTGCCCGGATCTGCTCGTTCACGCGTGGTTCGACGCTGATGGGGCCTCCTCGAGTCGTTTCTGCTCTGTCGCCGACCCCTGCGGCTCCCAGGAGGGAACCGACCCGAAAAGCAGAAGGCCCCGGCGTATGCCAGGGCCCGCTCGACCGGTCAGCACGATCACAAGGATCGCGCATCCAGCACCGGGACATGCCCGGAACCGGTGACCGGACCCGGCCACCGTAGCGGCGACTCGGGTGGGAGCAGGCGCTCCGCTTTCAAGGCTGCCTGCTCGCACGCGGAGACAGCCTGGTCGACTCGACAACACTACACCGGCGCCCCGGCCAGCCCCAAACCGGGCACGACCTGCGGTCAGGCGGCCGGGCTGTCGGGCGGCCGGCTGGGTCAGCGGCCGACGGCGCGGTCGGGCCTTCGGGCGGTCGGCTGGGTCAGCGGCCGACGGCGCGGTCGGCGAGCCGGGCCTGGTGGGCCTCGTGCAGCCGGCGCAGCGCGCGGACCCCGTCGACGGCCAACTCCTTGTCGGCGGCCTGCAACGCGACCAACGGCAGCAGGTCGTCGTCGTGCAGCTCCAGGCTGGCCCACGGCGCGCCCCGGTCGAAGCGCACGCCCCGGACGACCTCCCAGGGCAACTCGTAGGAGCTGATGACGTTACGCACCCGGATGCCGCGCGCGTCCGCCTCCACCCGGGGCCGGGTGAACAGCAGGAAGCCCAGCGCGCCGAAGACGCCCAGGCCGATCATGGCGATCTGATCGCCGCGCTGGAAGCTGCCGTAACCATCACCGGTCGGGCCACTGAGCGACGTGGCGACCAGACCGAAGACCACCACCAGGGCAGCCGCCGCCGACCAGCAGACCACCCGGATGCGGCGGGGCTTGAGGCGGACCAGCTCGGTTTCACTCACCCCACCAGTCTGCCACCCGCCCCCGCCCGGCAGACGCACCACCCGCCGAGCCACCACCCCAAAGCCGGTCAACCGCCCGCCACCCGCCGCCCGCCACCCACCATCCGCCGCCCGCCGCCCGCCGCCCGCCGCCCGCCGCCCGCCGCCCGCCATCCGCCGCCCGCCGCCCGCCGCCCGCCGTCCACCGCCCGCCGTCCACCGCCCGCCGTCCACCGCCCGCCGTCGATCATGGAGTTGTGGTGGGGGACGTAAGGCACGAAAGCGCCTGAACCGGCCACCATAACTCCATGATCGACGCGAGCGGGGCGGGGCGGGGCTGGGCGGGCGTGGGCGGGGCGGGGCTGGCGTGGGTGGGGTGGGGGTGCGGCGGGTGGCGGGAGGGGTTGGGGGTTACAGGCGGCAGGCGTGGATGTTGGTGACGAGGATGGCGCGGGCGCCCAGCTCGTACAGCTCGTCCATGATGCGGTGCACGTCGTCGCGGAGCACCATCGCCTGCACCGCCACCCAGCCCTCGCGGTGCAGCGGCGACACGGTGGGCGACTCGATGCCCGGGGTGAGCCCACTGGCCCGGTCCAGCAGACCGGCCGGCACGTCGTAGGCGAGCATCACGTAGCGGCGGGCCACCAGCACCCCGTGCAGGCGGCGCAGCAACTGCTCGGCCTGCGCGTGCGCGGGCGCGCCGGCCCGCCGGACCAGCACCGCCGACGAACGCAGCAGCGGCTCGCCGAAGACCACCAGGCCCGCCTGACGCAGGGTCGCGCCGGTCTCCACCACGTCCGCGATCACGTCGGCGACACCGAGGCGTACGGCGTTCTCGACGGCACCGTCGAGGCGGATCACGTCGGCCTTGACCCCCACCTCGCCGAGGTGCCGCTCGACCAACCCCGGGTACGCGGTGGCGATCCGGTGACCGCCCAGATCCTGGACGGAGGCGATGTCGTCGGGGCGGGCGGCGAAGCGGAAGGTGGCCCGGCCGAAGGCGAGGTCGACGACCTCCTCGGCCGGCGCAGCCGAGTCGATCAGCAGGTCCCGGCCGGTGATGCCGAGGTCGAGGTCACCGGAGCCGACGTAGGTGGCGATGTCCTTCGGGCGCAGGTAGAAGAATTCGACGTCGTTGGCCTCGTCGCGGCAGACCAGGTCCTTGGGGTCGGTGCGCTGGCGGTAGCCCGCCTCGCGCAGCATCTGGGCGGCCGGTTCGGCCAGGGTGCCCTTGTTGGGAATGGCGACACGCAGCATGACGGAGTGCTCCTTCGATCCGGTTGACAATCAACGGGGTGGGGGCACTCACAGATGTCGGTAGACGTCCTTGAGTTCGAGACCACTGGCGAGCATCAGCACCTGGACCTGGTAGAGCAGCTGGGAGATCTCCTCGGCGGTGCGCTCCGGCCCCTCGTGCTCGGCGGCCATCCACGACTCGGCCGCCTCCTCGACGACCTTCTTGCCGATGAAGTGCACGCCCTTGTCCAGCGCGGCGACGGTGCCCGAGCCCGGGGTGCCGGCAGCGGCCTTGGCCTGCAGCTCGGCGAACAACTCCTCGAACGTCTTCACGGGGAACGATTCTTCCAGCCACCCGGGCGGCACCCCGCGTCCGGGTCCGCCGGAATCCAGCAAGCGGACAATTTCCTACCAAGGTGGTGGGACAATTGTCGATCGACGCCCATGGAGCTCTACGCTGTCCGCCATGGCCAGCAGCTCACGTCTCCTCGCGCTCACCCTCGCCGGTGCCGCCGTCGTAGCGACCGCCGGATGCGCCCCACAGGACGAGAACCCCACCCCCGTCGTCACCGCCCCGCCCTCCTGCGCCAAGGACAGCCTGCCCACCCGTACGCCCGGCAAGCTGACCATCGCCACCGACCAGCCCGCGTACGAGCCGTGGTTCTCCGACGACAAACCGGACAACGGCGAGGGCTTCGAATCCGCGGTCGCGTACGCGGTGGCCGAGAAGCTCGGTTACGCCCGCGCCGACGTCACCTGGGTCCGGGTCAAGTTCGACACCGCGATCGCGCCCGGGCCGAAGGACTTCGACTTCGACATCAACCAGTTCTCCATCACCGAGGAGCGCAAGCAGGCGGTGGACTTCTCGGCGCCGTACTACCTGGTGCGGCAGACCGTCATCGCGTTGAAGTCCTCGAAGATCGCCGGCCGGACGTCGCTGGCCGACCTGCGTGACGCTCGGCTCGGCGCGCAGGTCGGCACCACCAGCTACCAGGCGATCACCGACGTGATCAAGCCAGCCGCCAAGCCGCAGGTCTACAACAGCAACGACGACGCCAAGAAGGCGCTGCAGAACGGGCAGCTGGACGGTCTCGTGGTGGACCTTCCGACCGCCTTCTACATCACCGGTGCGGAGATCACCGACGCGGAGATCGTCGGGCAGGTGCCGCAGGTCGGTACGCCCGAGGCGTTCGGGTTGCTGCTGGACAAGAACTCGCCACTGACCTCCTGCGTGACCGGCGCGGTCGGTCAGCTCACCTCGGCCGGCACCTTGAAGGAGTTGGAGCAGAAGTGGCTGGCGCAGGTGGCGGGGGCGGCCGAGCTGCGGTGACGCTTCTGGATCACGTGCCGTCCGAGGCGCAACTGCGGCGGTCGGCGTACCGGCGTCGGCAGACCGTCTACAGCGTGCTCGTGGCGGCGTCGTCGACGGCGGCGCTCGGCACGCTGCTGGTGATCGCGGTGACCGGGGCACCCGGTTGGGACCGGGTCCGGCGGTCGTTCCTGGATCCGGAGATCGCCCGCGACGCGCTGCCCACGGTGCTGAGCGGGCTCTGGCTCAACGTACGGCTGCTGGTCTGCTGCGCGGCCGGCGCGCTGCTGCTCGGTCTGGTGATCGCCGTCCTGCGGACACTGCGCGGACCGGTCTTCTTCCCGGTCCGCGCGCTGGCCGCCGGCTACACCTACACCTTCCGCGGCCTACCGCTGATCATCGTGCTCTACCTGCTCACCCTCGGTGTGCCGGGCCTGCGGTTGCAGGGCATGCCGCCGGTGCTGGTGCTGGGTGGGATCGCGTTGGTCCTCACCTACGGCGGCTACCTCGCCGAGGTCTTCCGCGCCGGCATCGAGTCGGTGCACTCCAGCCAGCTCGCGGCGGCCCGCTCGTTGGGCCTGACCCACCGGCAGACGATGCGGCACGTGGTCCTGCCGCAGGCCGTCCGTCGGGTGGCGCCACCCCTGCTCAACGACGTGGTGGCGTTGCAGAAGGACGTCGGGCTGGTCTCCCTCGCCGGGCCGATCGACGCGGTCCGGGCCGCCCAGATCGCCACCGCCCAGACCTTCAACTACACGCCGTACATCGTGGCCGGGGTGCTCTTCGTGCTGCTCGCGATCCCGCTGATCGCGGTCACCGACTGGGTCACGCTCCGTGCGGCCCGCCGACAGTCGGGAGGCTGACCATGGCATTGCTGCGCTGCCGGGGCCTGCGCAAGGAGTACGGCGGGCACGTCGTCCTCGACCACCTCGATCTGACCGTCGCCGAGCACCAGGTGGTGGCCCTGATCGGCGCGTCCGGGTCCGGCAAGTCGACCCTGCTGCGCTGCGTCAACCTGCTGGACGACCTCGACGACGGCACCATCGAGTTGGACGGGGCGGACATCTCCGATCCACGGGTGGACCCGGACCAGGTCCGGCGGCGGATCGGGATGGTGTTCCAGGCGTACAACCTGTTTCCGCACCTGAGCGTGTTGGACAACATCACCCTCGCGCCGCGCCGCGTACACCGGCGGGGCCGGGCGGAGGCCGAGGCGCACGCCCGGGAGTTGCTCGACCGGGTGGGGCTCGGCGCCAAGGCGGACGCCTACCCGGACCGGCTCTCCGGTGGGCAGCAGCAGCGGGTGGCGATCGTCCGGGCGCTGGCCAACTCACCTCGACTGATGCTGCTCGACGAGGTCACCTCGGCGCTGGACCCGGAACTGGTCGGCGAGGTGCTGGCGATGATCCGCGACCTGAAGGCCGACGGCATGACGATGGTGCTGGCCACCCACGAGATGGGCTTCGCCCGGGAGGTCGCCGACGAGGTGTGCTTCCTCGACGCCGGTCGGGTCGTGGAGAGCGGCCCGCCCGAGCAGGTGCTCGGCGAGCCGACCCAGCCTCGGACCCGGCAGTTCCTGCGCCGGATCATCGAGGCCGGTCGGCTCTGACCACGAACGGCTCGGCCCGCGAACCGTGCACGGGGCAGCCCGCGAACCGTGAACGGCTCAGCCCGCGAAGCCGACCCGCTGGGCGTTGCCCGCCGCCACGGTCCGCACGGCCAGCGCCGCGTCCAGCGCCGCGACGGTGGCCGCCCAGCCCTTGTCCTCGGCCGAGCCGGGCAGACCGGCGCGGTCCCGGGCCTGCTCGATGGTCTCCACGGTCAACACCCCGTGCGCCACCGGCTTGCCCTCGTCGAGCGCCACCCGGGTCAGCCCGTCAGTGACCGAGCGGCAGACGTAGTCGAAGTGGGCGGTGGCGCCACGGACCACCACGCCGAGCGCGACCACCACGTCGCAGCGGCGGGCGAGGGCCTGCGCGACCACCGGCAGCTCGACCGATCCGGCGACCCGGGCCACCACGGAACGAGCCCCGCACGCCTCGGCGGCGGCCACCGCCCGCTCCAGCATGTGGTCGGTCAACTCGCCGTGCCAGCGGGCGGCCACCACCCCGACGGTCAGCCCCGCGGCGTCGACCGCCTCGACTCCCGGCTCACCGAAACCCGCCATCGTCATGCTCCGATCTCGTCGTTGGCGACCGGACGCCCCAGCGGCGCCTCGGCCCCCTCGTCCAACTCGTCCAGCAGGTGACCCATCCGGTCCCGCTTGGTGCGCAGGTAGCGCATGTTCTCCGGATGCGCGCCGACCGGCAGGCTCTCGCGGCCGGTGATGGCCAACCCGTACCCCTCCAGCCCGGCCCGCTTGGCCGGGTTGTTGGTCAGCAGCCGCATCGACCGCACGCCCAGGTCGTAGAGGATCTGCGCGCCGGTGCCGTAGTCGCGGGCGTCGGCCGGCAGGCCCAGGTCGAGGTTGGCGTCGACGGTGTCGCGGCCCAGGTCCTGCAACTGGTACGCCTGCAGCTTGTGCAGCAGCCCGATACCGCGACCCTCGTGCCCACGCATGTAGAGCACCACGCCCCGGCCTTCCTGCCCGACCCGGGCCAGTGCGGCGTCCAGCTGCGGCCCACAGTCGCAGCGCAGCGAGCCGAACACGTCCCCGGTCAGGCACTCGGAGTGCACCCGGACCAGCACGTCCTGGCCGTCACCGAGGTCACCCAGCACCATCGCGACATGTTCGGCCGGGTCGTGCTCGGCGCGGTAGCCGAGCGCCCGGAACACCCCGTGCTTCGTCGGCATCCGGGCGTCGGCGACCAGCTCGACCTGCTTCTCGGTCCGCCGCCGGTAGGCGATCAGGTCGGCGATGGTGATCAGCGTGAGGCCGTGCTCGGCGGAGAACTTCTCCAGGTCCGGCACGCGCATCATGGTGCCGTCGTCGTTGACCAGCTCGCAGAGCACGCCGGCCGGACGCAGCCCGGCCAGCCGGGTCAGATCGATCCCCGCCTCGGTGTGTCCCGGGCGACGCAGCACGCCGCCCTCGCGAGCGCGCAGCGGCACCACGTGCCCGGGGCGGGCCAGATCGGTCGGGCCGGTCGCCGCGTCGGCGAGCAGCCGGGTGGTGTACGCCCGGTCGGCCGCCGAGATGCCGGTGCTGACCCCTTCGCGGGCGTCCACGGTCACCGTGTACGCGGTGCCGCGCCGGTCCTGGTTGGTGTGGTGCATCGGCGGCAGGTCGAGCCGGTCGGCCTCGCTCTCGGTCAACGCCACGCAGACGTACCCGGAGGTGTACCGCACCATGAACGCCATCAGCTCCGGCGTGGCCAGCTCGGCCGCGAAGATCAGGTCGCCTTCGTTCTCCCGGTCCGCGTCGTCGACCACCACGACCGGACGGCCGGCCGCGATGTCCGCGATCGCCTGCTCGATATCCCCAAAGCTGGTCACGCGGTTGCCTCCCGGTAGATCGGCGTGCGGACGGTGGTCGTCGCCCGCGAGGTGCGCCACCAGGCGGCGAAGCCCCAGACGCAGAGGGCGCCGTAGATCAGGTACATGACGGCCGACGGGTAGAACCCGCCGCGCAGCAGCAGCGGCACGCCGACCGCGTCCACCGCGATCCAGAGCAGCCAGAACTCCACCCAGCCGCGGGCCATGCCGTAGGTGGCCAGCAGGCTGCCGGTGAGAATCCAGGCGTCGGGCAGCGGGCCCCACGAGCCCAGCGCCTTCAGCACCGGGTACGCCGCGACGGTGCCGATCACGGCGGCCGCCAGCAGCATCAGCCGTTCCCGTCCGGTGGCCCAGCGCGGGACGACCGCCGCCCGCCCGGCGTCGGCGCGACGGTTGCGCTGCCAGCGCCACCAGCCGTACACGCTGACCGTGAAGAAGAACACCTGTCGGCCGGCCTGCCCGTACAGGTCGTGCTCCTGCGGGGTGGCGAACACCCCGCCGAGGAAGACGGTGAGGAGCAGCGCGTTACCGATCATGCCGACCGGCCAGGCCCAGACCAGCCGACGCAGCCCGAGCAGCGCCGAGATCAGCCCGAACGCGTTGCCGACGATCTCCCGGGCCAGCACCGGCGAGCCGGCGACCTGCACCTGGGCGTCCAGGAGCCAACCGAGCGGGCCCATCAGGCCACCCCGCCCGGGTTCGCCGCCGATTCGCGGGTGTCGGTGAGCCGGTCGCCGAGCAGCCGCTCGACGTACTTGGCCAGCACGTCGACCTCCAGGTTGACCGGGTCGCCGACGCCCTTCGCGCCGAGCGTGGTCAGCTTGAGCGTGGTCGGGATCAGCCCGACGGAGAACTCGTCCGCGCCGACGGCCGCCACGGTCAACGAGACACCGTCGATGGTGATCGAGCCCTTCTCCACCACGTACCGGGACAGGGCGGCGGGCAGTCGGAACCGGACGGTCTCCCACTGTTCGGCCGGCTCCCGGGAGATCAGTTCGCCGACGCCGTCGACGTGGCCCTGCACCAGGTGCCCGCCCAGTCGACTGCCGAGCGCGGCGGCCCGCTCCAGGTTGACCGGGTCGCCGGGGCGCAGCGCGCCCAGGGCGGAGCGGCGCAGCGTCTCCCCCATCACGTCGGCGGTGAAGACGCCGTCGGCCACCTCCACGACGGTCAGGCAGACACCGTTCACGGCGATCGAGTCGCCGTGCCGGGCGTCGGACGTGACCAACGGGCCACGTACGCCGAGCAACGCCGAATCGCCCGCCGTCGGCGCGACCCGGACGATCTCGCCCAGTTCCTCGATAATGCCGGTGAACATGTCAGCCCTCCCTTTTGCGGGGCAAAGCGGTAATCCGGAGATCCGGACCGATCTGCGTAACGTCGACGAACTCCAGATCGATGGCCTCAGCGATGGTGGTCACTCCCGCGTCGACCAGAGCGGTCGGACCGGCACCGAGCAACCGCGGCGCGACGTACCCGACGATCTTGTCGACCAGGCCGGCCTTCAGGAACGCGCCGGCCAGCCGGGGACCGCCCTCCAACAGCACCGCGCGGACCCCGCGCTGGTGCAGCGCCGCGAGCAGCGCCGGCAGGTCGACCCGGCCGTCCGGGTCGGCGCCGACCTCGTCGGCGGTCGCGATCCACGTCCGCGCGGCGCCGTCGCGGACCCGGGCGTCAGCCGGGGTACGCCCCGAGGAGTCCACCACCACGCGCAGCGGCTGCCGGATGGCCAAACTGCCGTCGCGCAGGTTGCGGGCGGTCAACCGGGGGTCGTCGGCGAGCACGGTGCCCACTCCGGCGATAACCGCGTCGACAGTGCCGCGCAGCGCGTGCACGTCGATCCGGGCCGCCTCCGAGGTGATCCACATGCTGGTGCCGTCGACCGCGGCGGAGCGCCCGTCGAGCGTGGCGGCGTACTTCCAGATCACGTACGGCCAGCCCCGGCGCATCGAGGTCAGCCACGCGACGTTGCCGGCCTCGGCCTCCTCGCCGCGTACCCCCAGATCGACCCGGACCCCGGCGGCGCGCAGGGTGGCGGCACCGCCGGAAGCGACCGGGTTGGGGTCCGGTACGGCGATGACCACCCGGCCCACCCCCGCCTGGACGAGCGCGGAACTACAGGGGCCGGTGCGGCCGGTGTGATCGCATGGTTCGAGAGTGACGACGGCGGTGCCGCCCTTGGCCCGCCGGCCGGCCTGCGCGAGGGCGACGATCTCGGCGTGCGGCCCGCCGGCGTACGCGTGGAAGCCCTCGCCCACGACCTCGCCGTCTTCGTCGAGCAGGACACACCCGACCACCGGGTTGGGGCTGGTGGTGCCGAGCCCGCGCGCCGCCAACTCGATCGCACGCCGCATCGCCTCATCAACGGAGACGCTGGCCATCGCCTTGCCCCTGCCCTCTCACTCGCCGGTCCGCGCGCGGGCGGTCAGGGAGGCGGTGGCCATGGGGCCACGGGCAGGCGGTGGCGGATTCCGGGAACGGCACAGCCGCCCCGGGAGGGTCGGCACGGCACGCTGAAGCCAGCGGCCGGCTCGGACCCGTCCGTCCCGCGCGCTGTCTCCCATCCGGACTGTCTGGGCGCGGACGAACCGCCCCCAACCGTCGGCCCCGGATTTTCACCAGGTCCACCGGACGGCAGAGCCGTCCGGGTCGCGGGCTGACCACGGTTGGACCGTGGATCACCGCCGGTTCGGAATTTCACCGAGTCCCGCCAGCGCGTGGTGGGTACACCGGAAGTCTTACACGCTGATCCGGCTCCGCCGCCACCTAGGCGAGCTACTTCACAGCGTTATCACGTTCAGGTGACGCCGCGACGCCGGTCCACCGCCACGTACGAGCCCGGTTGGCTCTTGGCCACGGTCTTCATCTCCGAGGCCATCGCGATCGCCTCGAGGGGGTCGGAGAACCGCTTGCCGGCGTCGGAGAGGGACACCCCGATGGAGAGCGTGACCAGGGCCGCGCGCCGGATGTTGCCGCGCCGGTCCTTCAACTCGACGAAGCCGCGCTCCCGGTCGGTCGGGTCGTAGAGGGCGTCGGCGGCGGTCTCGAAGTCGACCACCGCCTGGGAGGTCAACGGACGGACCTGGTCCGGTGCGCAGACGATGACGAAGTCGTCGCCGCCGACGTGACCGAGGAAGGCCGGGGGCAGGCCGACGCCCACCACCGCCCGGTGCAGACTGCGGGCCAGCGCGGAGATGAAGTCGTCGCCACGGACGAAGCCGTACCGGTCGTTGACGCTCTTGAACCGGTCGATGTCGACGTAGCCGACCGCGTAGTCCACGCCGTTGCGGACCCGGTCGCTGATCTCCCGACGGATCCGGCTGTTGCCGGGCAGCCCGGTCAGCGGGGAGACCTCCCGGAACTCCTTGTTGCGGCGCAGCGTGGACGAAACCCGGGCCACCAGCTCGGCCGTGTCGAACGGTTTGACCAGGTAGTCGTCCGCGCCCGCGCTGAGTCCGTGCACCTTGTCGACGGTCATCCCCTTGGCCGTCAGCATGATCACCGGAAGGGCGGAGGTCATCGGGTCGGCGCGCAGCCGCCGGGTCAGCTCCAGCCCGTCGATCCGGGGCATCATGAGGTCGACCACCGCGAGGTCCGGCCGTTGGCGCTCGATGACCTCCAGGGCCTCCTGGCCGTCGCTGGCGTGGATCACCTCGAAGCCGTGCAGTCGCAGGTTGAACTCGACGAAACGCGCGATGTCCTCGTCGTCGTCGACGACCAGGATGACGTCCTTGCGGTCGGCCTCGGGCTCCACCTCAGGCCCCGGGTGCCGCGCGTTCCGCCAGGGCCCGCAGGTGCCGTACCGCCTCCGCCGGATCGGCCGCCCCGTACACGGCGGTGCCGGCCACGAACGCGTCGGCGCCGGCGGCGGCCGCCTGCTCGATGGTGTCGGCGGCGATTCCGCCGTCCACCTCGATGCGCAGCTCCAGGTGCCCGCTCGACACGTGCCGTCGGGCGGTCCGCACCTTCTCCAGCAGCTGCGGAATGAACCGCTGCCCACCGAAGCCCGCCTTGATCGTCATGATCAGCAGGGTGTCGAAGCTGGGCAGCAGGTCCAGGTAGGGCTCGATCGGGGTGTCCCGGTCGATGGCCAGGCCCGCCTTCGCACCCGCCGAGCGCAGGTCCTTGGCCAACGCCACCGGGTCGTCGGACGCCTCCGCGTGGAAGGTGACGTTGTACGCCCCGGCGTCGGCGTACCCGGGCGCCCACCGGCGCGGGTCCTCGATCATCAGATGCACGTCGAAGGGCATCGCCGTGACCGCCCGCAGGCTCTGCACCACGGGCAACCCAATGGTCAGGTTCGGCACGAAGTGGTTGTCCATCACGTCGACGTGCAACCAGTCCGCGGCGTCCTCGACGGCACGGACCTCTTCGGCGAGGCGGGAGAAATCGGCGGCCAGGATGCTCGGCGCGACGATCGGCGGCGGTACGGTCACCGGGCCAGTGTACGAACGTGGCCACCCGCCACCCGCATCGCGCCACCCTCGGGGACGCGCTGTGACCCAGTAGTGACCAGTGGTGCAGAATTGAGCGCTCCGGACCCCCGAATCCGGACGAACAGACATCAGTGGCTGGCCGATCGACGGAAACGCGACGACACTCCAACCGGGACGGTGCCGTAGGCTGCACGCCCGCCGGGGTTTCGCTGCGGGGCGCGGCGACCGGCCGCCAGCTCCCGGGAGGGCGGACGATGCGACGGTGGCTTCCAGCGCTGGTGCTGGCCGGCGTCACGACGATGCTGCTGGCCGGTTGCGGGCCAGCGCGGGGCGCGGACGGTGATCTGACCGACGACTGGCCGACGCTGCGGGTGCCGAAGCCGTTCACCCCCGCCACCGACACCTGTCTGCCGCGCATCACCACGATCGTGCAGGCCAGCACGTACGAGACGGTGGACTGCGCGCGTAACCACCTGGCCGAGACCATCCACGTCGGCACCTTCGTCGGGCCGGACGCGCTGACCGAGACCCGACCTGCACCCGGATCGTCGGCGCTGCGGACGGCCCGCGCCGAATGCGACCAGCGGGCCCGGCAGGTGCTCGGCGGTGACTGGCACACGGCCCGGCTCGCGCTCTCCCTCGCGCTGCCGTCCGGGCCCGCCTGGGCCGGGGGTGCCCGGTGGTTCCGCTGCGATCTCAGCGAGACCGGCAGCATCGACAACACCCGCCCGGTGAACCGCACCGGCAGCCTGCGCGGCGCGTTGATCGGCGACACGCCCCTGACGCACCGCTGCTTCGACCCCAAGCTGATCGGTGACAACCTCAACTACATGGCGCCGGTGCTCTGCAGCGAGCCGCACCGCGCCGAGTTCGTGGGTGTCTACGAGGAACGGGACATGAGCTGGGCGGAGTTCGCCAAGTCCGCCGAGCAGGCGCACCGGCGCTGCATGGCGCTGATCGCCGACTACGCGAAGGTGCCCAACAACAGCGAGCTGCCGTACCGGGCCGGGTCCATCTACTACCCGCCGTCGCAGCGGGAGTGGGAGGAGGGCGACCGTGGAGTGCGCTGTTTCCTGTGGAGCGACGACCGCAAACTCACCCGCTCGATGCGCGACGCCGGCCCCGAGGGACTGCCCGCGATCTGAGCAGCGGTGCCGTATGCTGCTGCGCCGTGGCGCTACCGACCGGCGGGGTCCGGTCGGGGGTCACCGGCGGCGGGAGGTCGGGATGCGACGGTGGTTGGCGGCGTTCGCCGGGGGTGCGGCCCTGGCCCTGGCGTTGGCCGGGTGCGGCGCACCCGCCGGACTCGACCGTGACCTCATCGACGACTGGCCGGCGCCCGTCGCGGCGCAGCAGTTCGTTCCCGCCGCCGACGTCTGCCACCACAGCTCCCAGCAGGTCGGCTTCCTGACCGGCTACAACCCGACGGCGTGCACCGAGGCGCACCGGGTGGAGACCATGCACGTCGGCACCCTCACCGGCCCGGGCGCCACGGGCGCGACGCCCCCGCAGACCGGTTCGCCCGGCATGCGGGCCGCGCAGGCGGGGTGCGACACCGCGGTCAACAAGGCGGTGGGCGCCGACTGGCGGTCCGGGCGGCTCGGCCTGACCGTGGTGCTGCCGTCACCGCCGGCCTGGTCGGGCGGCGCCCGCTGGTACCGCTGCGATGTCACCGAGATCGCCAGCATCGACGACACCGCTGTCGACCTGCGCACCGGCAGCCTCCGGGGCGCGCTGTCCGGCGCGGCCCCGCTGGCGTACCGCTGCTTCAACCCGAAGCTGGTCAAGGACGACATCGACGAGATGGTGCCGGTCTCCTGCACCGCCAAGCACCACGCCGAGTTCGTCGGCGTCTGGCAGGCGCCGGACGTCAGCTACGCCGATTTCACCCGCAGCACCAAGCGGACCCACCGGGCCTGCCAGACGATGATCGCCAAGTACGCCAAGGTTCCGGACAACTCCCAGCTCGACTTCCGGGCCGGAACGATCTACTACCAGCCGTACGAGGAGGAGTGGCGCAACGGCAACCGGGGCGTGCAGTGCTTCCTCTGGATCTCCGACCGGAACCTGACCCGCTCGATGAAGAACGCCGGCACCAAGGGTCTTCCGGTCACCTGAGTCCGGCCGGTCGGCGCACCGACCGGCCGGACTCAGGGTCGACTCAGCCGCGGCGCAGAACCGCGAGGAACATCGCGTCGGTGCCGTGGCGGTGGGGCCAGAGCTGCACGGTCGGCCCGTCGCCGAGACCGGGCATCCCGGCCGGCAGCAGCGGTCGGGCGTCCACGAAGTCCACCGGGACCCCACTACGGCGGGCCGCCTCGGTCACCGTCACGTGCGTCTCGACCGTGTGCGGCGAGCAGGTCACGTAGGCGACCAGGCCACCCGGGCGGACCGCCCGCAGGGCCGCGCCGAGCAGTTCCCGTTGCAGCCGGGTCAGCGGCGGCAGGTCCGACGGCTGGCGACGCCACCGCGACTCCGGCCGACGCCGCAGCGAGCCCAGCCCCGTGCACGGGGCGTCCACCAGCACCCGGTCGAAGTGCTGCTCCGGCAGCTTCGGGTCGCCGCCGACATCCCGGCCGTCCATGGTCAGCACGGCCACCGGCAGGCCCCGGGTCGCCTGGGCGACCAACCGGGCGCGGTGCTCGGCCACCTCCACCGCGGTCACCCGGGCACCGCGCTGCGCGGCCAACGCGCCGAGCAGCCCGGCCTTGCCACCCGGGCCGGCGCACAGGTCCAGCCACCGCCCATCCGGGCCGTCCAACGGCGCGCCGGCGAGTGCGGCCGCCACCAACTGGGAGCCTTCGTCCTGCACGTGCGCACGGCCGTCGGCCACCGCCGGGATGTCACCGGGCGCGCCGCCGGGCAGATAGACGGCGTACGGCGAGAAGGCGCCGGGCGCACCGCCGGCCTGGTCGGCCAGCTCGACCGGGTCGATCAAGCCAGGTCGGGCGCACAGGTGCACCGGCGGCCGCTCATTGTCCTCGATCAGGAGGCGGGCCGTCTCACCCAGGTCGCCGCCCAGCGCCTCGGAGAAGGCCCGCACGATCCACTGCGGGTGGCTGTACGCCAACGCGAGGTGCCCGACCGCGTCGGTCTCCATCGGTGGGGCCAGCTTCGCCACCCACGCGTCCACGTCACGGGAGGACACCTCGCGCAGCACCGCGTTGGCGAAGCCGGTGGCACCCGGTGCGACCGACCGGACCAGGTCCACCGTCGAGGAGACCGCGGCGTGCGCCGGCACCCGGGTGTGCAGCAACTGGTACGCCCCGAGCCGCAGCGCGTCGCGGACCGGCGGGTCGATCCGGGCCACGTCCCGGCCGGCCGCGTCGGTCAGGATCGCGTCCAACGTGCCGAGGTGGCGCAGGGTGCCGTAGGTCAACTCGGTGGCGAAGGCCGCGTCCCGACCGACCAGCGCCTCCTCCCGCAGGATGGTGGGCAGCACCAGGTTGGCGAACGCGTCGTCACGGTGCACCGCCGCCACCGCCTCGTACGCGGCGCGGCGCGGTCGGTCCAACGGTGGTCGGACGGGGCGGCGCTCCCCGCCACGGCCGGTCGACGGGCCGGAGCGCGTCGGTCGGGTTCCCTCCGGTGCTGTCACGCGAAATCCTCTCCGGTGCCGACCCGGACGCCGCGCGCCCAGTCGGTCGCACCCATGGCCCGCTTGCCCGCGGCGCGGACCTCGCCGAGACGCACCGGCACGGTCGCCGTGCCGACCAGCACCCGGGACTTCTCGACCAGCAACTCCCCCGGCTTCAGCTCGGGGCCGTCGGGCACCGGGACGACCGGGCCGAGCTTCACCCGCTCGTCGCGGAAGGTGGTCCAGGCGCCCGGCGCGGGCGTACCGGCGCGGATCCGCCGGTCCACGGCGAAGGCCGGGTCGGCCCAGCGCACCCGCGCGTCGTCCACGGTCAGCTTCGGTGCCAGCGACACCCCGTCGGCCGGCTGCGGCTCGGCGCGGGCGGTGCCGTCGGCGATCGCGTCCAGCACCGCCACCAGCAGCCCGGCACCGGAATCGGCGAGCCGCTCCAGCAGGTCGCCCGAGGTGTCGGTGGCGCGGATCTCGTCGGTCAGCGTGCCGTAGACCGGGCCGGTGTCCAGGCCCTCCTCCAGCTGGAACACGCTGGCCCCGGTCAGCTCGTCACCGTGCAGCACCGCGTGCTGCACCGGCGCGGCGCCACGCCACGCGGGCAGCAGGGAGAAGTGCAGGTTGATCCAGCCGTACCGGGGGATCTCCAGGGCCGCCGGCGGCACCAACGCGCCGTAGGCGACCACCGGCACGCAGGCCGGCTCCAGCTCGCGGAGCCGGTCGAGGAAGTCCGGGTCGCGGGGACGGGCCGGCGTGAGCACCTCGACGCCGTGCTCGTCGGCCCACGCGCCGACCGCGGAGCGGGACAGACCCCGGCCACGCCCGGCGGGCGCGTCCGGCCGGGTGATCACGGCTACCAGCTCGTGTCGGGAGGCGGCGACGGCGGCCAGGGCGGGAACGGCGACGGCCGGCGTACCGGCGAAGATCACGCGCATCCGGGTCAGCGCCCCAGACCGAAGGGGTCGCCGGTGTGCGGGCTGAGCTTGACCGTGGGCGGGGCCGCCGCGTCGTACCACTCGGCCTGGCGGATCGCCTTCATGGCCTCCTTGCGCCCCTCGGCGTCCAGTCGGTCCAGGAAGAGCACGCCGTCGAGGTGGTCGGTCTCGTGCTGCACGCAGCGCGCCATCAGACCGGTGCCGACGATCTGCATCGGATCACCGAACGAGTTGAAGCCCTTGGCGACGACGTTCTGCCGCCGCTTGGTGTCGAAGTAGAGCCCGGGGATCGACAGGCAGCCCTCCGGGCCGTCCTGCTCCTCCTCGTCGGGGAACTCCAGCACCGGGTTGATCAGGTGCCCGAGAACGTCGTCGACGTCGAAGGTGAACACCCGCAGGCTCACACCGAGCTGCGGCGCGGCCAGGCCGGCGCCGTTCTGCTCACGCATCGTGTCGGTGAGGTCGGCGACGAGCCGACGGAGCTCGGCGTCGAAGTCGACCACCGGATCGGCCGGCGTGCGCAGCACCGGATCCCCAAACAGACGGATGGGCTGGACGGTCACGCGGGACGACTCCTTCTTCGGATGGGACGAGCGGTGCCGTACCAGTCTACGGAGTGCCCGGCTGGGCGCCGGGCGGCGCACCTCGATCAGCCAGCACCGGTGTGCCCAGCGTCACCGGCCGGCAGCCCGGGCCAACAGACCGCGCACCCGTTCGACGTCCGGGTGATCGAGATCGTCGAGAATGCCCCGGGCAGGCCGCCAGGTGCGTACCGCACCGACGGTGTCCCCCACCGCCGTACGACTCGGTGGCCGGGCCGGTGCGCGTACCCCGCGCGTCGGCCCGGCCTCGCGCTCGGGTCAGACGCTGGCGCCCGGGTCCCCCGCGAGCACCGCGTCGCCACGGAGCAGCGCGGGCTCGGGCAACGGCAGTTGGATCTTGTGAGCGGCTTCCCAGTCGTAGATCAGGCCGGGGCGCACCTGGGCGGCGAAGTAGTCGATCGCGGTCATCCCACCCACGACCGGCTCGTCGACCTCGGCGACCAACTGGGCCGGAACCAGGGAGAACCCGTTCTGCAGGGCGGCGCTGAGGCGGCGGTGACCGTCGACGACGAAGAAGTACTCGCCGGTGAACCCGATCTTCAACGGTTCGAGGGCCTCGTCGCCCCCCTCGGCCACGTCACCGACGAAGTCGGTGTCCCACAGATCCCGCAGGGTGGCGATGTCCTCGGTCGGGTAGACCCGGGCCGGGTCCAGCAACAGCAGCGGCGGCGCGTCGCGCAGCACCTCGGCGCCGAGGGTGCCCTCGTACGCGGCCACGATGTGCTCGATCACCTCGGCGGCGGACGCCCGGGTCGTGTCGCAGATCAGGTCATAGTTGCGCAGCCGGGCCTTGTCCACCCCGTAACGGATGATGAACCGGCTGCGCTCGCTCGCGCTGCGCTCCCGCAGCTTGGCCTTCGCCTCCTCCAGGGAGGAGTAGCTCTCCGCCGGCCCGGACGGGCGGGCGAGCACCCGGCGGGCCGCCTCACCCGGCTCGGTGATCATGTGCACCTTGAGCGCGTCGGTGAAGAAGTGCCAGGCCAGCCGGGAATCCATGATCAGGCGCTCACCGGAGGCGGCGATGTCCCGCTGGAGCTGGTCGACGTAGCCGTCGACGGCCTGGTCGAGCTCGGCGTGCAGGTTGAGCTGCAGGGCGGTCATCTGCCGCTGCTGCGCCATCTCCCGGTAGAGGTCCCCCACGCTGACCCGGCGCATGCCGAGCCGCTTGGCGATCTCGACCGACACGGTGCTCTTACCACTGCCGAGGTCGCCGTTGAAGACGATCGATTGTCCAACGGTCACGACTGGTCCACCCCTGATCACCGGCTCATTGACATATCGACCCCCGCGCCCGACCGACGCGTTCCTGCCATCCCCGCGTCATCCCGCGGCGGCTCCAGCTCGGCGCCTCTGACGCTCTCCCGTGATCGGGAGCCCGTCGTACGCCTCGGCATGACGGGCGATGCTACCACTCGGATGCCACCGCTTTACCGGACGCGGTGTGCGGTGGCCACTGCGGTTGGCGAGGTTTGTCACCCCCGGCACCGGCCGAAACTCCTCAGAACAGGCTCAGCGGATCGACCTGGAGACGAACCGGATCGGCGGCCTTGCGGGCAGCCCGAGCGCCAGCCGCCGAGTGCAACGCGTCGGCGAGCGCGGCAGCCCGGGCCCGGGGCACCCGGACCAGCATCCGCTCCCGGCCCTCCTCGGCCGGCACCGGCCCGAGCACCTCGGCGTCCTCCGGCAGCCGGGCCGCGGCCAGCAGGTCCGCCACCGCCTCGGCCGCGCCGGTGACGCTCGCCATCCGCACGGCCGGTGGGAAACCCAACTCGCGGCGCTCGGCCAACTCCCGGCCGGCGAACCAGCCGGCGTCCCAGCGCAGCAGCGCCTGCACGGGGGCGAGCGCGCCGTCGGCGACCACCACCACCCGACCGCTCGGCGCCGGGCGGGCCAGGGCCGCCGCCGCCAGCCAGCGACGCAGCGCCTCCTCGCCGGCGCGCAGGTCGGCGCGGGTCAGCAGAGCCCACGAGTCGAGCAGCAGCACCGCGCCGTACCCGCCCTCGGCGACCGGCTCGGCGCCCGGGGTGGCCACCACCAGGGCCGCGCCGCCGGGCACGTCGGTCAGCACCTCCTCGCGCCCCGACGTGCGCACCGCGACACCGGGGAAGGCCCGGCCCAACTCCTCGGCGGTCCGCCGGGCACCGGTCACCGCGGCCCGCAGCCGCCGCCCACCGCACTCCGGGCAGGCGTACGCGGCCGCCACCCGGGCGCACCACCGGCAGGCCGGGGTGCCGCCGGCCGAGGGCAGCGCGAGCGGGCCGGCGCAGTGCACGCAGCGGGCCGGGGTGCGGCAGTCGGCGCAGGAGATCGACGGCAGGTAGCCGCGCCGGGGCACCTGCACCAGCACCGGCAGGTCCTGCCGAAGGGCGTCCCGGGCGGTCGTCCAGGCCAGGCTGGGCAGCCGGGCGGTGGCGGCCCCCGGGTCACGGGCCAGTTGCGGGTCGTCGCCGGTCGGCGCGATGGCCGGGATCCGCGCCCGCACGGTGCTCCGGTCGGCGACCACCTCCCGCGCCCAGCCGGTCTCCACCAGCAACTGCGCCTCCGCCGTCCGGGCGTACCCGCCGACCAGCGCGCCGGCCTCGGCGAGGTGGACCCGGGTGAGCAGCACGTCGCGGGCGTGCGGGTAGGGCGCCCGGGGCTCGGAGTGCAGGTCGTCACCGTCGTCCCAGATGGCGACCAGGCCGAGTCGGGCCACCGGGGCGAACATCGCCGCCCGGGTGCCGATCACCACCGGCACCTGGCCACGGCGAGCGGCGAGGAACGCCCGGTAACGCCGGGCCGGGCCGAGCGCGGCGGAGAGGCTGACGTGCCTTCCCGGGCCGAGCACGCCGGTCAGCGCGGCGTCGAGGCGGTCCAGGTCCCGTGCGTCGGGCACCACGACCACCGCGCCGCGCCCGCCGGCGACGGTGGCCGCCACCGCGTCGGCGTAGCGGGCCGCCCAGTCCTCACCGGGCAGCGCCGACCAGACCGCGCGGGGCGCCCGGCCGTCGGCGAGCGCGCGCAGCAGGGCCGGGCCGGTCGGGTAGTCGCGCCACCCGCGCGGGTCGACCGCCTCGGCCGGGGCCGTCGGGGCCGCCGGGGCGGGTTGGTCGTCGCGGGGCTCCTTCTCCACCCGGGCGTGCCGGGGTGGAACGGCGAGCCGGAGCACGTCGGCGAGGCTGCCCGCGTACCGGTCGGCGACCGCCCGGGCCAGCCGGGCGATCTCGGGGGCCAGCACCGGCTCCGGCGAGACCACCTTCTCCAGGTACGCGAGGCGCCCGGTGTGCCCGGAGTCGTCGGCGCGCGACAGCAACCACCCGTCGACGAGTTGCCCGGCGAAGCGCACCTTCACCCGGGTACCGGGCACCGCCACCTCGTCCAACTCCGCCGGCACCAGGTAGTCGAACGGCCGGTCCAGGTGCGCCAGCCCGACATCCACGCAGACACGCGCGACCGGCGACCCATCCGCGGGTCGCCGGTCGCTGCGCTTGGTGGCGGTCAGGCTCCCGCGGCCGACTTGAGGTCGGCGGCCCGGTCGGTGCTCTCCCAGGTCAGGTCCGGCAGCTCCCGGCCGAAGTGGCCGTACGCGGCGGTCTGCTGGTAGATCGGGCGGAGCAGGTTGAGGTCCCGGATGATCGCGGCCGGGCGCAGGTCGAACACCTCGGAGACGGCCTTCTCGATCGAGGAGACGGGCACGGTCTCGGTGCCGAACGTCTCGATGAACAGGCTCACCGGGTGCGCCTTGCCGATGGCGTAGGCGACCTGCGCCTCGCACCGCTCGGCCAGACCGGCGGCGACCACGTTCTTGGCCACCCAGCGCATCGCGTACGCGGCCGAGCGGTCGACCTTGGACGGGTCCTTGCCGGAGAACGCGCCGCCGCCGTGGCGGGCGTACCCGCCGTAGGTGTCGACGATGATCTTGCGGCCGGTCAGCCCGGCGTCACCCATCGGGCCGCCGATCTCGAACCGGCCGGTCGGGTTGACCAGCAGCCGGTAGCCGTCGGTGTCCAGGCCGAGGCTCTCCAGCTCCGGAGCGATCACGTGGTCGCGGACGTCCGGGGTGAGCAGCGAGTCCAGCGAGATGTCGGCGGCGTGCTGGCTGGACACGACCACGGTGTTCAGCCGGACCGGGCGCAGCCCCTCGTACTCGATGGTGACCTGGGTCTTGCCGTCCGGCCGCAGGTACGGAATCGTGCCGTCCTTGCGCACCGCCGAGAGGCGGCGGGCCAGCCGGTGGGCCAGCGCGATCGGCAGCGGCATCAGCTCGGGCGTCTCCGAGCAGGCGAAGCCGAACATCATGCCCTGGTCGCCGGCGCCCTGCGCGTCCAGCGCGCTCTCCGACGCGCCGGTCCGCAGCTCGAAGGCGTTGTCCACCCCCTGGGCGATGTCCTCGGACTGGGCGCCGATGGAGACGCTGACCCCGCAGGAAGCGCCGTCGAAGCCCTTCTTCGACGAGTCGTAGCCGATGTCGAGGATGGTCCGGCGGACGATCGTCGGGATGTCGGCGTACGCCTTGGTGGTCACCTCACCGGCGATGTGCACCTGACCGGTGGTGATCATGGTCTCCACTGCGACGCGGCTGTGGGGGTCCTCGGTCAGCAGCGCGTCGAGGATGCCATCGCTGATCTGGTCAGCGATCTTGTCCGGGTGGCCTTCCGTGACCGATTCGGACGTGAAGAGACGGCGTGTCACGGCACTCCTAAGCGTGTGGGGTCGTTCCGCGGCAGTCTAATCACCACTGCGGCCGGTGTCGGGATCGGTCGCGCTCTGTTCCACCCGTCAGGAGCGGTTGGCCAGCCGCGCCACGACGAGATCCCAGACGGCGTCGGCCACCGCGTCCTTGGCCTGCTCGGGCAGCCGGCTCACCGAACCGTCCGCGCCGATCACCGTCACGGTGTTGGTGTCGGCGCCGAAGACCAGGTCCGGGCCGACCTCGTTGACCACGATCAGGTCGGCCCGCTTCCGGGCGAGTTTCGCCCGGCCGTTGGCCTCGGCGTCGCCGGTCTCGGCGGCGAACACCACCAACACCTGATCTGGTCGTTTGCGCTGGCCGAGCTCCGCCGCGATGTCCGGGTTGGTGACGAGCTCGATGGTGGGTGCGACGCCGTCGTCCGACTTCTTGATTTTGCCAGTCGCGTACGTCGCGGGCCGGAAATCGGCCGGAGCCGCCGCCATCACCACCGCGTCGGCGTCGACGGCGGCCTTGACGGTCGCCTCCCGCAGCTCGGCGGTGGTGCCCACCCGGATCAGGTCGACGCCGGCCGGGTCGGCGAGGTCGACGTTGGCCGCGATCAGGGTGACCCGGGCGCCCCGGGCGACCGCCGCACGGGCGAACGCGTACCCCTGCTTGCCCGACGAGCGGTTGCCCAGGAAACGGACCGGGTCCAGGGGCTCACGGGTGCCACCGGCGGTGACGACCACCCGACGACCGGCCAGGTCGGCGGGGGCGGAGGCACCGCGGGCCAGGAGCCGACCGGCGACGGCGAAGATCTCCGCCGGGTCGGGCAGCCGACCCTTGCCGGTGTCGGCGCCGGTGAGCCGGCCGACGGCGGGCTCGATGACCCGCACACCCCGGGACCGCAGCGTGGCGACGTTGGCCACGGTGGCGGGGTGCTCCCACATCTCGGTGTGCATGGCCGGGGCCAGCAGGACCGGGCAGCGGGCGGTCAGCAGGGTGTTGGTGAGCAGGTCGTCGGCGAGGCCGTGCGCGGCCTTGGCGAGCAGGTCGGTGGTGGTCGGCGCGACCACCACGAGGTCGGCCTGCTTACCGAGCCGGACGTGCGGCACCTCGTGCACGTCGGTCCAGACGTCGTCGGCGACGGGTTGACCGGAGAGCGCGGCCCAGGTCGGCGCTCCGACGAAGCGGAGCGCCGACGCGGTTGGCACAACCCGAACCCGGTGACCCGATTCGGTGAAGAGTCTCAGCAGCTCGCACGCCTTGTAGGCGGCGATGCCGCCACCGACCCCGAGAACGATCGAGGCGGACATCGGCCAGCGAGGGCTTACGGCTGGTCGGTCGGCTCTGCGGTGAGCAGGCCCGAGTTGATCTCGCGCATGGCGATCGAGAGCGGCTTCTCCTGCGGAGTGGTCTCGACGAGCGGACCGACGTACTCCAGCAGACCCTCACCGAGCTGGCTGTAGTAGGCGTTGACCTGGCGCGCGCGCTTGGCGGCGAAGATGACCAGCGCGTACTTCGACGTCGTCTTCTCGAGGAGCTCGTCGATCGGCGGGTTGGTGATGCCTTCGGGGTTGGCGATGGATCCCACGAATTAACCTCTGCGTCTTTCGAGCCGCGCGGACGCGGTGCTGAGTCTCAACGGCGGCCGGCCGTCAGCCACGCACGCGCGACCAGGCCGGATCCGGATAAGAAGAACCGAGTAAGCCTACCAGCTCCTCTACCACCCGTTCGGTGTGGTCGTGGGTCAGCGTGTGCTCGACGGCGACGGCCACGGTGGCGTCCGGCGCGTACCCGGGTGGGCTCAGCAGCACCAGCCGGGCATCGGGCAGGCGGGCACGGACCAGGGTGGCGCCGCGCAGGTCGAGCGGGAGCAGCACCGGCTGGCCGGCGTCGAGCCGGGCGCGCAGCGGCGGGAACGGGGTGCCCCGGCGGTACGAACCGATCCGGGACCACTCCAACAGCTCGCCGTCGACGACCCGGCGATCGAACTCGGCGGGGGCGAGGAAGACGCGGTCGACCCCGTCGACCTCCGACTCCCGGCGCGGCCTGGTGGTCGCCGCGACCGGGATCCACACGGACGGAGAACGCGCCCGGACGAGCTCGACGACACTCTCCCTGCCGGAACCCGAAGGTCCAGCCAGGACAGTGAGCCGAGCCGCCGGGCGCGCCTCGTCATCCGTGCTCACTGCTTGTTTCTACACGCTGCCAGGTTCAGTTGGCGGCGAACTCTCCAAGCAGTGCCTTGCGCTGCTGCTCGCCGAGGCCACGCAGGCGACGGCTGTCGGCGATCTTGAGCTTCTCCATGATCTGGGTAGCCCGGATCTTGCCGATGCCCGGCATGGCCTGCAGGACGGCGGACACCTTGAGCTTGCCGACGACGTCGTCGCTCTCGGCCCGCTCGAGGACAGCACCGAGGGTGGTCTTGCCCTGCTTGAGCTGCTCCTTCAGCTGAGCACGGGCCTTGCGGATCTCCGCGGCCTTCTCGAGCGCGGCAGCGCGTTGTTCGGGGGTCAGTGACGGGAGCGGCACCAGTTCTCCTCAGGTCCCTATCGCGGCGGGCGGGGCGCACCGCCGCATCTGTGAAACGTGGTGTCGCTGTGAACCAAGGGGTCCATGGTTCCCAGCGCGGGGAAAACTAGCGGCCAACGGAGCTTTCGGCAACGTGGGGGCCGCATGATCACCGTAGAGTGACCGACCCGTCAGTCAGTCACCGGGCAGGCAGGACGGCCCGGCAGTCGACCAACACGCGCTCCGCTGCGGCCCGCAGCGCGGCCACATCAGGGCCGGCCGAGAGCACTTCCCGGGAGTACGACGGGAGCACCGAGGCGAGGCTCGAACCGAAGACGGTACGCAGATCGGCCGCGCCGGCACCCTGCGCGCCGAGCCCCGGGGCGAGCAGCGGGCCGCCCACTCCGGAGAGGTCGTGACCGGTGTCACCGATGGTCGCGCCGACCACCAGCCCGAAGCTCCCGAGCGGGCTCGCACCCCTGTTGAGCTGGGAAATCTCGTCGATCACGGTCTGCGCGACGGTGCGACCGTCGGCCGTGACGGCGCGCTGCACGGCCGCGCCCTCGGGGTTGGAGGTGAGGGCCAGCACGAACACGCCGCCGCCGTGCTCGGCGGCCAGCTCGAACATCGGCGCCAGCGAGCCGACCCCGAGAAAGGGGCTCGCGGTGACCGCGTCGACATACACCGGGCTGGATGGATCGAGGTACGCGGCGGCGTACGCGCTCACCGTCGAGCCGATGTCGCCGCGCTTGACGTCGAGCAGAACGAGCGAGCCGGCATCTCGCAACTGTCGGATAGTTGACTCAAGAATCGCCACACCTCGGGACCCGAACCGCTCGAAAAAGGCCGACTGAGGCTTGACTACCGCAACCCGGTCACCGAGTGCTTCCACGACGGTGCGGCTGAACCGGTCGAGCCCCTCGACGTCGTCCGGGAGGCCCCACTGGGCCAGCAGACCGGGATGCGGATCGATGCCCACACAGAGTGGGCCCCGCTCGGTGATCGCCCGGTGCAGCCGGGTACCGAAGCTCTCCATGGCCAGTGTTCCCCTCTCCTCGTCCGGGCGGCTGCCCCGCCCGGGTAACCCGTCGACCCGGTGGCCGGGCCGACTCAGCCGGCCGCCACCGCCGCCGCCACCCCGGTCGCGATCCGGGCCAGGTCGGCGTCGTCGGTGACGTACGGCGGCATCGTGTAGATCAGGTCGCGGAACGGACGCAGCCACACCCCCTGGGCGACCGCGGCCGCGGTCGCCGCGCCGAGGTCGACCTCGTGGTCGAGCTGGACCACGCCGATCGCGCCGAGCACCCGTACATCGGCCACCCCCGGCGCGCCACGCAGGGGCTCCAGGCCGGCACGCAGGCCGGCGGAGACCCTGGCGACCTGTCCGGCCCAGTCTCCGGCCCGCAGCAGCCCGATGGAGGCGTTCGCCACCGCACAGGCCAGGGGGTTGCCCATGAACGTGGGCCCGTGCGCCAGCACGCCGGCCGCCGAGATGCCCTGGGCCACCTCCGGGGTGCACAGGGTCGCCGCGAGGGTCAGGTACCCGCCGGTCAGCGCCTTGCCCACGCACAGCACGTCCGGCGTCACCCCGGCGTGTTCGGCGGCGAACATCGCACCGGTACGGCCGAACCCGGTGGCGATCTCGTCGAAGATCAGCAGAATCCCGTGCGCGCGGGTCACCTCACGCAACACGCGCAGGTAACCCGGGTGGTGGAAGCGCATCCCGCCGGCACCCTGGACGACGGGCTCGACGATCACGGCGGCCAGTTCGTCGGCGTGCCGCTCGACCGTCTCCACCAGCGCCGCCAGGTACGCGTCGTCGGGCGGGTCGGTGAAGCCGCCCGGCGGGACCGGGGCGAACACCTGCCGGGGCAGCACGTCGCCCCAGAGGTGGTGCATCCCGCCCTCGGGGTCGCAGACGCTCATCGGGTGGAACGTGTCGCCGTGGTAGCCACCCCGCCAGGTCGCCAGCCGGCGACGCTGGGGTCGCCCGATGGCCCGCTGGTACTGCAGGCACATCTTCACGGCCACCTCGACGCTGACCGAGCCGGAGTCGGCCAGGAACACGTGCTCCAACCCGTCCGGGGCCAGCTCGACCAGGGTCTGGGCGAGCCGCACCGCCGGCTCGTGGGTGAGCCCGCCGAACATCACGTGGCTCATCCGGCCGAGCTGGTCGGTCACCGCCGCGTCCAGGACCGGGTGTCGGTAGCCGTGGATCGCCGCCCACCAGGACGACATCCCGTCCACCACCTCACGTCCGTCGGCCAGGGTCAGCCGTACCCCCTCGGCGCTGCGCACCACGTACGGCCGGCTCGCCGGCGGCAACGCGGCGTACGGATGCCAGACATGCGCCCGGTCGGCGGTCAGGATCTCCTCGGGTGTCACGCGTACTCCTCTGCGCCTTGAACGGTCCGGACGGCGGACGTCCGACGGCCGGGTCGAATCCCAGCACCGCCGCCGCCTCCGCCGCCGCCGCTTCCATTACCGCCGCCTTTGCTCTGCACCCGCAGCCGACGCCACTCCCGCCGCCTTTGCAGCCGCAGCCGACGCCACTCCCGCCGCCTTTGCAGCCGCAGCCGACGCCACTCCCACCCCCGACGCCTTTGCTCTGCACCCGCGGACGCGCCGCCCGGGGGCCGGGTGGCACGCTGCGGGCCGGGTGGCACGCTGCGGGCCGGGTGGCACGCTGCGGGCCGGGTGGCACGCTGCGGGCCGGGTGGCACGCTGCGGGCCGGGTGGCGCGCTGCGGGTGGCGCATCCACGGGTGCAGAGCAAAGGGACAACAGCGGACGCGGGCTCCTCAGCCCGGAGCGGACTCGGCACCCGGCGGCGCCGGGCCCAGAGCGGACTCGGCACCCGGCGGCGCCGGGCCTGGAGCGGACTCGGCACCCGGTTACGCCGAGCCCGCACCAGGCCGGAGGCGGTCACCGGCCCGCGACGGGATCCGGTGCCGTCGACGTGGCAGCCGCGCGAGCGGCGGCGCGGACCAGGGCCGGGCCTCGGTAGATGAAGCCGGTGTAGAGCTGCACCAGGGCGGCGCCGGCATCGACCATCCGGGTCGCGTCGTCCGGATCCAGGACACCGCCGACGCCGATGATCGGCAGCCGACCGCCGGTCTCCCGGTGGACGAAGGCGACCACGTCGCGGGCCCGCGCGGTGAGCGGCCGACCGGAGAGGCCACCGGCCTGCGCGCCACGCTCGACGTCGACGCTGGCCAGCCCGTCCCGAGACAGGGTGGTGTTGGTGGCGATCACCCCGGCAGCACCACGGGCCAGGCAGACCTCCAACAGTTCGGCGATCGCCGCCTCGGTCAGATCTGGTGCGATCTTGACCAGCACCGGCTTCTCCCCCACCAGCGCGCCGAGCAGCGCGTCCAGGTGGGCGCGGTCCTGCAACGAGCGCAGGCCCGGGGTGTTCGGGGAGGACACGTTCACCGCGAAGTAGTCACCGTGCCCGCGCAGCGCCCGGTACGAGGCCAGGTAATCCTCGACCGCGGCGTCGAGCGCTGTCACCTTGGACTTGCCCAGCGAGATGCCCAGCGGCACCCCGAGCGGGCGCGGCAACGCCGTGAGCCGGGCGGCCAGCGCGGCGGCCCCGGCGTTGTTGAAGCCCATCCGGTTGACCACGGCCTCACTCGCCGGCAACCGGAACAGCCTCGGCCGGGGGTTGCCCGGCTGGGCGTGCGCGGTGACCGTGCCGACCTCCACGAAACCGAAGCCGAGCGCCGGCCAGGCCGGCAGCGCCGCGCCGTCCTTGTCCATCCCGGCGGCCAACCCGATCGGGTTGGGGAACCGCACCCCGAACACCGTGCGCGGCGCGTCGACCGCGTACCGGGCTCGGAGCGCGCCGAGTGCGGCCGGCCGCCGGGACAGCGCCGCCAACCGCCGCAGTGTCCACTCGTGCGCCGCCTCGGCGTCCCCGCCACCAAGCCGGAACAACCCCGGCCGCACCACCCGCTCGAACACTGTCACTGGGCCGCCCGGAGGATCGCGTGCAGGTCCTGCAGGGGGCGTACCTGCATGTCGCCGCGGATCCGCGCCTCAATGCCCATCACGGCCGCGGCGGCGCCGGGGACCGTGGTGATGCAGGGGATGTCCGCGGTGACGGCCGCGCTGCGGATCTCGTACCCGTCGGAGCGGGCGCTGGCACCCGAACCCTGCGGCGTGTTGATCACCAGCGCCACGTGGCCGCCGCCGATCAGCGACACCGCGTCGTCGCCCGCACCGGCCTGGTAGTGCTTGCGGATCTGCTCGCAGGCGATGCCGTGCCGGCGCAGCACCTCCGCCGTACCGGCGGTGGCGACGATCTCGAAGCCCAGGTCGGCCAGCCGCTTGATCGGGAAGATCATGCCGCGCTTGTCCCGGTTCGCCACCGAGACGAAGATCTTCCCAGCGGTCGGCAGCGACCCGTACGCGGCGGACTGGCTCTTGGCGAAGGCGTGCCCGAAGTTGGTGTCGATGCCCATCACCTCGCCGGTCGACTTCATCTCCGGCCCGAGCAACGAGTCGATCCCCTTGCCCGCGCGGGTCCGGAACCGCTTGAACGGCAGCACCGCCTCCTTGACCGCGACCGGCGCGTCCGCGGGCATCGTGCCCCCGTCCCCGGTCGCCGGCAGCAGCCCCTCGGCGCGCAGCTCGGCGATGCTCGCCCCGAGCGCGATCCGGGCCGCCGCCTTCGCCAGCGGCACCGCCGTGGCCTTGGAGACGAACGGCACGGTCCGCGACGCCCGAGGGTTGGCCTCCAGTACGTAGAGCACGTCGTCCTTGAGGGCGTACTGCACGTTGAGCAGGCCGCGGACGCCGACGCCACGGGCGATGGCCTCGGTGTAGCGGCGAACGTCGGCCAGGTGCGAGCCCGCGAGGGTGATCGGCGGGAGCGCGCAGGAGGAGTCGCCGGAGTGGATACCCGCCTCCTCGATGTGCTCCATCACGCCGCCGATGTAGACCTCACCGTCGGCGTCGCACAGCGCGTCCACGTCGATTTCGATGGCGTCGTCGAGGAAGCGGTCCACCAGCACCGGGTGGTCCGGGGAGATGTCGGTGGCCCGACCGATGTAGTCGCGCAGCGTCGGGTCGTCGTAGACGATCTCCATGCCCCGACCGCCCAGCACGTACGACGGCCGGACCAGCACCGGGTAGCCGATCTCGTCGGCGATCGTCTTGGCCTCGTCGTACGAGGTGGCCATGCCGTGCGCCGGCGCGCGCAGCCCGGCCCGGGCCAGCACCGCGCCGAACGCGCCCCGCTCCTCGGCCAGGTGGATCGACTCCGGGGAGGTGCCGACGATCGGCACACCCGCGTTCTTGAGCCGCTGCGCCAGCCCCAGCGGGGTCTGCCCGCCGAGCTGCACGACCACCCCGACCACGCCCGGTCCGCCGGCCGCCCGGCCGGACGAGTCCTCGGCGTGCCAGACCTCCAGGACGTCCTCGAAGGTCAGCGGCTCGAAGTAGAGCCGGTCGGCGGTGTCGTAGTCGGTGGAGACCGTCTCCGGGTTGCAGTTGACCATGACGGTCTCGTAACCGGCCGCCCGCAACGCCTGGACCGCGTGCACGCAGGAGTAGTCGAACTCGATGCCCTGCCCGATCCGGTTCGGGCCGGAGCCCAGGATCAGCACCTTCGGCCGGTCCGACGGCGCGACCTCGGTCTCCAGGTCGTACGTCGAGTAGTGGTAGGGCGTGGTCGCCTCGAACTCGGCCGCGCAGGTGTCCACGGTCTTGTAGACCGGGCGCACGTCGAGCCGGTGCCGCAGGGTCCGTACGCCGTCCTCGGCCGCCAACTCCGGGCGCAGCGCGGCGAGCTGCCGGTCGGACAGACCCGCCCGCTTGGCGCGGCGCAACAGGTCGGCGTCGAGCACCGGCGCGTCGACGATCTCGGCGCGCAGCTCGATCAACGCGGCGATCTGGTCCAGGAACCACGGGTCGATCCCGCCGGACGCCTCGGCGACCTCGGCGATCGACGCCCCGAGGCGCAGCGCCCGCTCGACGGTGTACAACCGGCCGTCGTGCGGGACGCGCAGCGCGGCGAGAGTGTCCGCCAGGGTGACGCCCGCCGGGTCCGGCACGCTCCAGAAACCGGCCGACTTGGTTTCCATCGAGCGCATCGCCTTGTTCAGCGCCTCGGTGAAGTTGCGACCGAGACTCATCGCCTCGCCCACCGACTTCATCGTGGTGGTCAGCTCCGGGTCCGCGCCGGGGAACTTCTCGAACGCGAACCGGGGGATCTTCACCACCACGTAGTCGAGGGACGGCTCGAACGCCGCCGGCGTCTTCAGGGTGATGTCGTTGGGGATCTCGTCGAGGGTGTAGCCGATGGCCAGCTTCGCGGCGATCTTCGCGATCGGGAAGCCGGTCGCCTTGGAGGCCAGCGCCGAGGAGCGCGACACCCGCGGGTTCATCTCGATCACGACGATCCGGCCGTCGGCCGGGTTGATCGCGAACTGGATGTTGCAGCCGCCGGTGTCCACCCCGACCTCGCGCAGCACGGCGATGCCCAGGTCGCGCAGGCGCTGGTACTCCCGGTCGGTGAGCGTCATGGCCGGGGCCACGGTGACGCTGTCGCCGGTGTGCACGCCCATCGGGTCGATGTTCTCGATCGAGCAGACCACCACCACGTTGTCGTGGCGGTCCCGCATCAGCTCAAGCTCGTACTCCTTCCAGCCGAGCACGCTCTCCTCGATGAGGACCTCGTGCACCGGGCTGGCGGTGAGGCCGTCACCGGCGATGCGGGCCAGGTCCTCCGGGGTGTGCGCCATCCCGGAGCCCAGGCCACCCATGGTGAACGACGGCCGGATCACCACCGGGAGACCCAGCTCGGCGACGGTCGCCTCGACCTCCTCCATCGAGTGGCAGACCCGCGAGCGGGGCACCAGCGCGCTCGGGTCGTCGACACCCAGCCGGACGCCGGCCTTCGCCACGATCTCCTTGAACAGCTGCCGGTCCTCGCCCCGGTTGATGGCGTCGATGTTCGCGCCGATCAGCTCCACGCCGTACTTCTCCAGCACGCCGCCCTCGTGCAGGGCGACGGCGGTGTTCAGCGCGGTCTGCCCGCCGAGGGTCGCGAGGATCGCGTCCGGGCGCTCCTTGGCGATGACCAGCTCCACGAACTCCGGGGTGATCGGCTCGACGTAGGTCGCGTCGGCGAACTCCGGATCCGTCATGATCGTTGCCGGGTTGGAGTTGACCAGGCTGACCCGGATCCCCTCACTGCGCAGGACCCGGCACGCCTGGGTGCCGGAGTAGTCGAACTCGCAGGCCTGCCCGATGACGATCGGCCCGGAGCCGATCACGAGGATGTGCTTGAGATCGGTCCGCTTAGGCATTGCTGCGCCCCTTGCTGTGGGTACGACCCTCGATCAAATCGGCGAATCGGTCGAAAAGGTAGTCCGCGTCGTGCGGGCCGGCCGCGGCCTCCGGGTGGTACTGGACGGTGAACGCGGGCAGGTCCACGGCCCGCAGCCCCTCGACCACGTTGTCATTGAGGCAGACGTGCGACACCCGTACGCCACCGAAGTCGGTGTCGATCACCTGGTCGGGGACGACCGTGCCGACGCCGGCACCCGGCACCTGCACGGCGAAGCCATGGTTGTGGCTGGTCACCTCGACCTTGCCGGTGACCCGGTCGAGCACCGGCTGGTTGATCCCCCGGTGGCCGTAGCCCAGCTTGTAGGTGCCGAAGCCGAGCGCCCGACCGAGGATCTGGCTGCCGAAGCAGATGCCGAAGAGCGGAATCTGCCGGCGCAGCGCCTCCCGGGCCAGCTCCACCGGGGCGTCGGCGGTGGCCGGGTCGCCCGGGCCGGGCGACAGGAAGATCGCGTCCGCGCCGGTGGCGAGCATCTGCTCGATGCTCGACGACGCCGGCAGCACGTGGGTGGTCACACCCCGGGTGGCGAGCCGGCGCGGCACGTTGCGCTTGATGCCCAGGTCCAGCGCGGCCACCGTGAACCGGTGCTCGCCCAGGGCCTCGACGACGTACGGCTCAGCGGTGCTCACCTCGGCGGACAGGTCCGCGCCGACCATCTGCGGTGCCTGGCGGACCCGGGCCAGCAGGCTCTGCGGGTCGGTGTCGACGCTGGAGATGCCCACCCGCATGGCGCCCCGCTCGCGCAGGTGCCGGGTCAGCGCCCGGGTGTCCACCCCGCTGATGCCCACCACACCCTCGGTGGCGAGGCGATCCTCCAGGCCACCGGTGGCCCGCCAGTTCGAGCCGATCCGGGCCGGGTCACGCACGACGTACCCGGCCACCCAGATCCGGGCGGACTCGTCGTCCTCGCCGTTGACGCCGGTGTTGCCGATGTGCGGCGCGGTCTGCACCACCACCTGACGGTGGTAGGACGGGTCGGTCAGGGTCTCCTGGTAACCGGTCATGCCGGTGTTGAAGACCGCCTCGCCGAAGGTCTCCCCGACGCTGCCGTACGCCTCACCGGGGAAGGTGCGTCCGTCCTCCAGCACCAGGATTGCGGGTCTGCGCTTGCTCATTACCGAGCCCGCCTTTCGTTCGCGACTGCGGGACTCCGCTTCGCTGCGTTCCTCGCGCTCACTTGACAGCCTTTCCGTCCAGGACCGTCGGCTCGCCACGCAGGAAGGTCGCCACGATGCGACCCGGCAGCGTCATGCGGGCGTACGGGGTGTTGCGACTGCGACTGGCCAACTCCGTCGGCTCGATGGTGCGGCGGGCGGCCGGGTCGATCAGGGTCAGGTTCGCCGGGACACCCGGCGCGGGGTCGACGCCGTGCCCGGTGAGCCCGGCGATCCGTGCGGGGGTGCGCGACATGCGCTCGGCGATCAGGTCCCACTCGGGGCCGAGCACGTCCAGCGCGATGGAGAGGGCCGTCTCCAGACCGAGCATCCCCGGTCGGGCGTACGCCCACTCGCACTCCTTGTCCTCCACCGCGTGCGGGGCGTGGTCGGTGGCGATCACGTCGATCACCCCGTCGGCCAGCGCGGCGCGCAGGGCGGCGACGTCGGTCGCGGTGCGCAGCGGCGGGTTGACCTTGTAAACCGGGTCGTAGGTCTCGGCCTTGACGTCGGTGAGCAGCAGGTGGTGCGGGGTCACCTCGGCGGTCACCCGCACCCCGCGCGCCTTGGCCTGGCGCAGCACCTCGACGCTGCCGGCGGTGGAGACGTGGCAGACGTGCAGTCGGCTGCCCACGTGCTCGGCGAGCAACACGTCCCGGGCGATGATCGCCTCCTCGGCGACCGCCGGCCAGCCGATCAGGCCGAGCCGGGTGGAGACCTCACCCTCGTGCATCTGGGCGCCCTCGGTGAGCCGGGGCTCCTCGGCGTGCTGGGCGATGATCCCGTCGAACGCCTTGACGTACTCCAGGGCCCGGCGCATCAACTTCGGGTCGGCGACGCAGTGCCCGTCGTCGGAGAAGATCCGCACCCGGGCGGCCGAGTCGGCCATCGCGCCCAGCTCGGCCAGCTGCTCGCCGGCCAGCCCGACGGTGACCGCGCCGATCGGCTGCACGTCGACCAGGTTGGCCTCCCGGCCGAGCCGCCAGACCTGCTCGACCACGCCGGCGGTGTCGGCCACCGGGGAGGTGTTGGCCATCGCACAGACCGCCGTGTAGCCGCCGAGCGCCGCCGCCCGGGACCCGGACTCGACGGTTTCGGCGTCCTCCCGACCGGGCTCGCGCAGGTGGGTGTGCAGGTCGACGAGACCGGGCAGGGCGACCAGGCCGGTGCCGTCGACGACGGTGGCGTCCGGCGCGGTCAGGCCGGAACCGACAGCGGCGACCACGCCGTCGCGGATCAGCAGGTCGGTCGGCTCGGCGCCGACGACACTCACGTTGGTGATCAGGTACGCGGTCACCGGTTGTTCCCTCCGAGCAGCAGGTAAAGGACAGCCATCCGCACGGAGACCCCGTTGGTGACCTGTTCGACGATGGTGGAGCGGGGTGAGTCGGCGACCTCGGGGGTGATCTCCATCCCCCGGTTCATCGGCCCGGGGTGCATGACGATCGCGTGTTCGGGCAGCCGGCGCATCCGCGGCCCGTCCAGCCCGTAGCGGCGGGCGTACTCGCGCGCGGAGGGGAAGTAGGAGTCGTTCATCCGCTCCCGCTGCACCCGCAGCATCATCACCACGTCCACGTTGGGAAGAACCGAGTCGAGGTCGTAGGAGACGTCGGTGCCGGGCGCGAGGGCACCCGCGATGTCGACCGGGATGAGGGTCGGCGGGCCGACCAGGGTGACCTTGGCGCCGAGGGTGGAGAGCAACAGCACGTTGGAGCGGGCGACCCGGGAGTGCAGCACGTCCCCGACCACCGCGACCGACAGGCCGGCGAGCCGGCCCAGCCGGGCCCGCATGGTGTACGCGTCCAGCAGCGCCTGGGTGGGGTGCTCGTGGGTGCCGTCGCCGGCGTTGACCACCGACCCGTCCACCCAGTTGGCCAGGCGGTGCGGCGCGCCGGAGGCGGGGTGTCGGACGACCACGGCGTCGGCGCCCATGGCCTGCAGGGTCAACGCGGTGTCCTTCAGGCTCTCGCCCTTGGTGACGCTGGACCCCTTCGCGGAAAAGTTGATCACGTCGGCGCTGAGCCGCTTCGCCGCCGCCTCGAACGAGATCCGGGTACGCGTGGAGTCCTCGTAGAAGAGGTTCACCACGGTCCGGCCCCGCAACGCGGGAAGCTTCTTGATCTCCCGGCCGGCGACGGTGGCCATCTCGGCGGCGGTGTCCAGGATCTCGGTGGCCGTGTCGGCGTCCAGGTCCCCGCCGGAGAGCAGGTGCTTGATCATGAGACGGTTCCCCCGTACAACTTGACCTCGTCGGTCCCGTCGACCTCGGCGAGCGTCACCTTGACGCTCTCGGCGAGCGAGGTCGGGATGTTCTTGCCGACGTAGTCGGCGCGGATCGGCAGCTCCCGGTGACCCCGGTCGACCAGGACGGCGAGCTGCACCGACGCCGGGCGTCCCACATCGTTGAGCGCGTCGAGCGCGGCCCGGACGGTGCGGCCGGAGAAGAGCACGTCGTCGACGAGGATGACCCGCTTGCCGTCGATCCCGCCGGACGGCAGCTCGGTCGGCCCCACCGCGCGGGTGGCGTGCCGGCGGAGGTCGTCGCGGTACAGGGTGATGTCGAGCACACCGACCGGGACGGCGACGTCCTCGAAGGTGCTGATCCGGTCGGCGAGCCGCCGGGCGAGGGGGGTGCCCCGGGTGGGAATCCCCAGCAGCACCGTGTTCGCGGCACCCTGGGTCTTCTCCAGGATCTGGTGGGCGATGCGGTCGACCACGCGTTGCACGTCGGCGCTGGCGAGGATCACCTTCACCGAGGGTTGTCGCGGTGGTGACGAGCGGGCAGCCGGTGGGTAGGCCACGGCGGACCTCCTTCCCCGCCTCACGGGACGGGTCGTTAAAGGATGTCGGGCACCTCCGGCCGGACCGGTCAGCAGACCTGGGCCGGGGCTTCCGCCACGTTACCAGTGGTCACCGGGCCGATGGACGGCGGCTGCTGACCACCGGGTCAGGCACCGGAAAAGGGGAAAACTTCCCGGACGCTCCCCAACGGTAGGGTCACGACCACTTGACCACGTGTCGCATTCCCCGTACCGTCACGCTCCGTAGCGATCGACGGGAGAACCCCGAGCAGCACTGGGAGTGTCCGAATGCCCTCTGAATACGCCAAGTCGCTGGGCGCCCGCCTGCGCTCCATCCGCCAGCAGCAGGGTCTCTCCCTGCAGGGTGTGGAGGAGAAGTCGAACGGGCGGTGGAAGGCCGTGGTGGTCGGCTCGTACGAGCGTGGCGACCGGGCCGTGACGGTGTCCCGTCTGGCCGAGTTGGCCGAGTTCTACCGCGTACCCGTCTCGGAGCTGCTGCCTGACGGCAGTGGCGTCCGTCACGAGCCCACCAGCAAGATTGTCCTGGACCTGGAGCGGCTCTACGACGAGGCCTCCGAGGACCTGGCCTACGTGGCCCGCTACGCCCGCGCCATCCAGCAACAGCGCGGTGACTACAACGGCCGGGTGCTCTCCATCCGCGCCGACGACCTGCGGGCGCTCGCGATCGTCTACGACGCCTCACCGTCGGGCCTGATCGAGCGGCTCACCGAGCACGGCGTGCTGGTGGCCGACCCGCGGGCGTTCTTCGCATCCTGATCTGCCGCTTCACCTGATCTGCCGCTTCACCGAAAGGGCCCGTGCCGGCTGGCACGGGCCCTTTCGCGTACGGCGCTCGCTGGGGAGACGCTCAGCGGGTGGCGTACTCGGCGATCCGGCCGAGCACCCCGTTGAGGAATCGCGGCGAATCGTCGGTCGACATCTGCCGGGCCAGCTCCACGGCCTCGCTGATCGCCACCGCGTCGTCGATCTCGTCGACGTAGAGCAACTCGTAGACGGCGATCCGGGCCAGATTGCGGTCGACGACCGGCATCCGCTCCAGCGTCCAACCCTCGGCGTAGCTGGCGATCAGCTCGTCGATCCGGTCGAGGTGCTCGGCAACCCCCTCGACCAGGCCCACCGCGTAACCCAGGTGCTCCGGTCGGGGCTGCTCGATCCGCTGCACGTAGCCGGCGAGCACCTCCACCGGAGGCTTGTCCCGTAGGTCGGCCTCGTAGAGGACATCCAGCGCCCGCTTACGCGCCTTGCGGCGCGCCGGCATCTGCTGCTTGGAACCCTCAGCCATCAGGCGCGGCCGAGGTAACGGCCGTCGCGGGTGTCGACCTTGATCTTCTCGCCGGTGGTGATGAACAGCGGCACCGGCACGGTGGCGCCGGTCTCCACGGTCGCCGGCTTGGTGCCGCCGGTCGAGCGGTCGCCCTGCAGGCCCGGCTCGGTGTAGGTGACCTCCAGCACGACGCTGGTGGGCAGCTCGATGTAGAGCGGCACACCCTCGTGCTGGGCGACGGTCGCCTCCGCCTCGGGCAGCAGGTAGTTGGCTGCCTCACCGACGGTGCCACCGGGCACGGTGATCTGGTCGAAGGTCTCCAGATCCATGAAGACGAAGTCCTCGCCGTCGGCGTACAGGTACTGCATCGTGCGCTTGTCAACGGTCGCGGTCTCGACCTTGGTGCCCGCGTTGAAGGTCTTGTCGACCACCTTCCCGGACAGCACGTTCTTCAGCGTGGTGCGCACGAAGGCGCCACCCTTACCGGGCTTGACGTGCTGGAACTCGACGACGGACCAGAGCTCGCCGTCCAGGTTGAGTACCAGGCCGTTTTTGAGGTCGTTGGTGGAGGCCATTTCCTGCCTTGATCATCAATTGGCGGACAGACCCTACGAGTCTACTAGCTGCGTCGAATCGCCCGGCCCCCGCTCGGGGCGGCCGCTCAGCGGGTGGCCAGATGGTGCAGAGCGAGACGATAGCCGTCAATGCCCAGACCGCAGATCACCCCGGTCGCCACCGCCGACACCACCGAATGGTGCCGGAACTCCTCGCGGGTGTGGATGTTGGAGATGTGCACCTCCACCAGCGGCCCCCGCAGCATGGCGCAGGCGTCGCGCACCGCGACCGAGTAGTGCGACCAGGCGGCCGGGTTGAGCACCACCGCGGCACCCTCGTCGGCCGCCGCGTGCAGCCAGCCGAGCAGCTCGTGCTCCGCGTCGGTCTGCCGGACCGTCACCGCCAGCCCCAACTCCCGACCGGTGCTCTCACAGAGCGCCACCAGATCGGCGTACGTGGTCGCGCCGTACACGTCGGGCTCGCGGGTGCCCAGCCGACCCAGGTTCGGCCCGTTGAGGACGTACACCTTCACGGGACCTTCCTTCGTTCGCGACTGCGGGGCTCGCAGACCCGGCTCACTCCTCGCGCTCACGGGGCCGCCAGCTCCTGGTAGGCGGCCTCCAGCAACGCGTCGTCCGGGCCCTCCAGGATCGCCGGGCGGGCCAGCCCGTCGAGCACCACGAAGCGCAACCGGCTGCCCCGGGTCTTCTTGTCCACCCGCATCGCGGCCAACAGCTGCGGCCAGGCGTCGGCCGGGTAGCTCACCGGCAGGCCCAGCGCGGTCACCGCGGCCCGGTGCCGGTCGGCGGTCGGCGCGTCCAGCCGCCCGGCGAGCCGGGCCAGCGTGGCCGCGTACACCAGACCGACGGCGACGGCGTGGCCGTGCCGCCAGCGGTAGCCCTCGTTCTGCTCGATCGCGTGGGCCAGGGTGTGACCGTAGTTGAGCACCTCCCGCACGCCCGACTCGCGCAGGTCGCCGGAGACCACGTCGGCCTTGACCCGGATCGCCCGCTCGATCAGCTCCCGGCTCACCGGCCCACGGGGGTCGGTGGCGGCCGCCGGGTCATCCTCGATGAGATCCAGGATGGCCGGGTCGGCGATGAATCCGCACTTGACGACCTCGGCCAGCCCGGCCGCCAGGTCGACCGCGGGCAGGCTGTCCAGCGTGGCCAGGTCGGCCAGGACCCCGACCGGCGGGTGGAACGCGCCCACCAGGTTCTTGCCGGCGGCCGTGTTGATGCCCGTCTTGCCGCCCACCGCGGCGTCGACCATGCCCAGCAGCGAGGTCGCCACCGGCACCCAGCGCACCCCCCGCAGCCAGCAGGCCGCGACGAAGCCGGCCAGGTCGGTCACCGCGCCGCCACCCACCCCGACGACCGCGTCGGTACGGGTGAAACCCGCCGCGCCGAGTCGGTCCCAGCAGGCGGAGGCGACGTCGATGTGCTTGCCCGACTCGGCGTCGGGCACCTCGATCGGCAGTGGCGTGACGCCGGCGGCGCGCAGGCGCTCACCGACCGCGTCCGCGAGGGCCTTGAGCGGAGGCGCGTGCAGCACCGCCACCCGGGTCGCGCCGGGCAGCAGGCCGGGCAGCGCGCCCAGCAGGTCACGTCCCACCAAGACGTCGTACGGCCGCTCGCCGCCGACCGGAATCCGGGTCACCTCGTCCATCGCCGGCAGCCTAGTCCAGCGGGCGGCGCGGCGACGGCGGCTGTCCACCTGCTGGCCGGGCGGCCCACTCCGCCAGCCGGCGGGCGTGCTCGGCCACCGCGACGCGCAGCGCGTCCGGGTATCGCACCGTGAACGGACAGCCCAGCCCGGCGAGCAGTGCCGCCAGGCCGGGCAGGCTCTCCGCCCGGGCCCGCAGCACCACCCCGTCGGTGGTGGCGGTCAACTCGGCCACGCTGGGTGGGATGCGGCGTTGGGCGGCGACCAGGTCGGTCTCCAGCACGACCTCCACCTCATGCCGGTAGGGCACCCCGGCCAGCGACCGGGTCACCCAGGCCACCGCGTCGAAGCCGGCCGGCACGGTGAACGTCGCCACGCCGGGCGTCACCGTGCCGATCCGGTCCAGTCGGAAGGTGCGGACCTCCCCGCGCCGGTGGTCGTGGCCGGTGACATACCAACGGCCGGAGTGGAAGACCAGCCCGTACGGGTCGAGTTCGCGCCGCGACTGCTCGCCCCGCCAGGAGCGGTAGTCCAGCGCGACCCGTTGCCGGTGCCGGGTGGCCGAGGCCAGCGCGAGCAGGGTGGCCGACGCTGGTCCGCGTTCCGGCTCGGCCCGACGCAGGGTGAAGCCGAGATGTTCCTGCACGGCGGCGAGCCGGTCGGCGAGCGCCACCGGCAGCACCCGGCGGATCTTCGCCAGCGCGGTGGCGGTGGCGGGCTGCTCGGTGGCGAGCCCGACCCGTTCGGCGACGACGAGGCCCAGCAGCACGGCCACCGCCTCGTCGTCGGTGAGCATCAGCGGCGGCAGCTTGTAACCGGCGTGCAGCCGGTAGCCACCGTGACGGCCCCGGTCGGCGGTGACGGGTAGACCCAGCTCGACCAGTGTGGCCACGTACCGGCGGACGGTCCGCTCGTCCACCCCGAGCTGGCCGGCGAGCTCGGGGGCCGTCGACCGGTGCCGGGTCTGCAGCAGTTCGAGCAGGGCCAGCACCCGGCCTGCGGGATGTGACACGGACCACTCCTTGAAACCGGGCGGATCCTTTCCGGATTCGATCGTACGGTCTGTCGGTAACCGAGAAAAGGAGCGACAGATGGCGACATTCGTACTGGTGCCGGGGTTCTGGCTGGGCGCCTGGGCGTGGCGGGAGGTGACCGTCGCACTGCGGTCGCAGGGGCACGAGGTCCACCCGATGACCCTGACCGGGCTGGCCGAGCGCGACCACCTCGCCGGGCCGACGGTCACCCTGGACACGCACACCACCGACATCGTCCGGCTGATCGAGGTCGAGGACCTGCGCGACGTGCTGCTGGTCGGGCACTCCGGCGGTGGCATGCCGGTCGCCCAGGCCGCCGACCGCGTCCCGGACCGGGTCGCCCGGGTGGTCTACGTGGAGAGTGGGCCGCTGCCGGACGGCACCGCGCAGTTCGACACCGTGCCACCGGCGGAGCAGGAGCGGCTGCGGGCCGCGATCGGCGACGGTCACCTGCTGCCGCCGCCGGCCTGGGACCCGGCCGCCGACCCGACCAACCTGGCCGGCCTGGACGAGCCGACGTTGGCGCTGCTGCGCGCCCGGGCCACCCCGCAGCCGCTGCGGACCGCCACCGACCCGGTCCGACGCACCGGTAATCACCCGGTGCCGACCGCGCTGGTCGCCAGCACCTTCCCGCTCAGCGTGGTGCAGCAGATGATCAGAGAGGAGCATCCGTTCTTCACCGGCCTGGCCGCGGGTCAGCTGCACGAGCTGCCCACCGGGCACTGGCCGATGCTCAGCGAGCCGAAGGCCCTCGCCGACGTCCTCGACCTGATCGCCCGCAGCTGACCGATGCGCCGATCTCGCGTCGATCTCGCGCCGGCCGAGCCCACCCTCGTCGATCATGGACTTGTGGTGCCGGGTTTGCGGGTCCACAGGCAGTTCGTCCCCCACCACAACTCCATGATCGACGGGGTTGGGGCGGGGGCGGGGGCGGGGTGGGGTGGGGCGGGTGGGGGTGGGGTCAGCGGGGCAGCAGCGCGGCGATCTCGGCGACCACCGCTGCCGGGGTCTGGCCGTCGGTGACCACGGTCTCGGTGGCCACCTCGGCGTAGAGCGGTCGGCGCTGGTCCAGCAGGTGCTTGAGGGTGGCCCGGGGGTTGATCGCCAGCAACGGCCGACCGGCGCCGAGCCCGACCCGCTTGACCGCGTCGGGCAGCTCGACCGACAGGTGCACCACCCGGTGCCCGACCAGCGCCGCCCGGGTCTCCTCGGCCAGCACCGCGCCGCCGCCGAGGGCGAGCACGCCCGTGCCGGCCGCCAGCGCCGCGGCCACGGCGGCCCGTTCCAGGGTACGGAAGTGCGCCTCACCCTCGTCGATGAAGATCTCCGGGATCGGCTTGCCGGCCATCTGCTCGATGTCGGTGTCGGTGTCGCGGAACTCCACGCCGAGGGTGGCCGCGAGCGCCCGGCCGACGGTGGTCTTGCCGCAGCCGGGCGCGCCGACCAGCACGACGACCGGCGCCATCAGCGGATGACCAGCGCGTCGAGGTATCCGGCCAGGTTGCGGCGGATCTCGGCGATCGAGTCTCCGCCGAACTTCTCGGTCGCCGCCTCGGCGAGCACCAGCGCCACCATCGCCTCGGCGACCACCGCCGCGGCGGGCACCGCGCAGACGTCGGAGCGCTGGTTGATCGCGGTGGCCGGCTCGCCGGTGGCGACGTCCACGGTGGAGAGGGCACGGTTCAGCGAGGAGATCGGCTTCATCGCGGCACGGACCCGCAGCGGCTCACCGGTGGTGATGCCACCCTCCAGCCCGCCGGCCCGGTCGGTGACCCGACGGACGCCGGTGGCCGACGGGATGATCTCGTCGTGCGCCGACGAGCCGCGGGACCGGGCCTGCTGCCAGCCGTCGCCGATCTCCACGCCCTTGATCGCCTGGATGGACATCAGCGCGGTGGCGAGCCGGGCGTCGAGCTTGCGGTCCCACTGCACGTGGCTGCCCAGCCCCGGCGGCACCCCGTACGCCAGCACCTCGACGACGCCGCCGAGGGTGTCGGCGGCCTTCTTCGCGGCATCGACCTCGGCGACCATCAGGGCGCTGGCCTCCGGGTCGAGGCAGCGCAGCGGGTCGGCGTCGATCCGGGCGGCGTCGGACGGCGTGGGGCGTAGGCCGGGCTTCGCGGCCACCGGGCCCAACTCGACGACGTGCGAGACGATCTCGATGCCGAGCGCCTGCCGGATCAGCGCCTTGGCGACCGTGCCGACGGCCACCCGGGCGGCGGTCTCCCGGGCGCTGGCGCGTTCCAGGATCGGACGGGCGTCGGTGTGGCCGTACTTCTGCATGCCGGCCAGGTCGGCGTGGCCCGGCCGGGGGCGGGTCAGCGGGGCGTTGCGGGCCTGCCGGGCCAGCTCGTCCGGGTCGACCGGGTCGGCGGCCATCACGGTCTGCCACTTCGGCCACTCGGAGTTGCCCACCCGGATGGCCACCGGGCTGCCCAGGGTGACGCCGTGCCGCAGGCCGCCGAGCAGCTCGACCTCGTCCCGCTCGAACGACATCCGGGCACCCCGGCCATAGCCGAGCCGCCGACGGGCCAGCTCGTCGGCGATCTCGGTGGTGGTCACCTCGATGCCGGCCGGCACCCCCTCCAGCATCGCGATGAGGGCGGGACCGTGCGATTCACCTGCAGTCAACCAGCGCAACACAGCGGTCAGTCTGTCACGACGGGCCACCGGCGCGGCGCGCTCCCCGGGGCGTCCCGCCCTGCGGACGCCGCCACCCGCTCGCGCGGGCGGCGGCTCAGATCCCCCGACCGCGCTTGTGCAGGGTGCGCAGCACCGCGTCGGCCCGGACCACCCGACCGGCGACGGCGAGCGCCAGATAGGCGCGCGGCTCCCGGGGGTTGCTGCGCAGGGTGCGCCGGGCCCACCGCACCGCGCCCCGACGGTCGCCGGCGGCGGCCTGGGCGAACGCGATCTGCCCGGCCACCCGTGCCTCGCCGGCCGGTTGGCTGGCGAACTCCGGGTAACGCTGGAGCAACCACTGCAACGCCTCGGAGATGGTGTCCCAGCGCTGCGCGAAGTACGAGCGCTTGTGCCAGCGCACCAGCACCGACGGGGTCCGCAGGTTGATCAGCGGCGCGCTGCGCGCGGCCCGGAGCAGGAACTCGTAGTCCTCCGCGTAGCTGCCCGGGATCTCCTCGTCGACCAACCCGAACCCGTCGCGCAGCGCGCTGGCGCGGATCAGGAACGTCGACGGGTGCAGCTCCGTCATCCGGTCGCGGAGCAGGTCGTCCAGGGTGATCCGGTCCTTGTCGAGCACCCGGTCGACGGTGTGCCCGTCATAGCTGACCCGGATGCCGCAGCAGACGAACTCGGCGGCCGGCTCGCCGGCCAGCGCGACGACCTGGGCCGCCAGCTTGCCGGGCAGCCACTCGTCGTCGTCGTCGCAGAACGCGACCAGCTCACCCTCGGCCGCGAGGGTTCCGCTGTTGCGCGCACCCGCCAACCCGGGGGTACGGACGTTGCGGATCACCCGTACCGCACGGGCCGGGGCGCTCCCCAGCTCGGTCAGCGACTCGTCCGGCGCGGACTGGTCGAACACCACCACGACCTCGATCGGGCCCGGGTAGTCCTGGGCCAGGATCGCGCGCACCGCGGCCCGCAGCAGCTCGGGGCGGTCCCGGGTGGGCACCACGACGCTGACGCTCGGCTGCTGGGTCATCGAATCTCCTCCGTACCCGGGCGGGGCCGGGACCAGACCCGCCACCGGGGTGGGCGCGGGGTCGAGCGGGTCACCAGGTCGTCGACGATCTGCCCGACCCGGGCCACCGCCGCCCGTCGCGCCTCGTGCGCGTCCGGGTCGGCGGCCACCGCGTACCGGGACGGGTCGGCCGCCCCGGCGGTCAACGCCTCGTGCAGCGCCTCCCGGGTCTCGCAGAGCGCCACCAGCCCGGCCGCGCCGAGCCGGCGGGCGAAGAGGAGCTGGTGGTTGTCGACGTGCTCGCCGCGGGCCGGATCGCGGGGCACCACGATCGGCAGGTGGCCGTGTCGGCGGGCCTCCAGGATGGTCGCCGGACCACCGTGGCAGACCACCAGGTCCGCGTCGATCATCGCCTGTTGCAACGCGTCGTGGCCCAGGAACGGCACCGCCCCGGGCAGCTGGGGCGCGTTCGTGTGCCCGTGCTGCACGGTCAGCGTGATCGGGCCGGTGGCCTGCGCGTGCCACTGCGCCAACCAGTCGACGAGCCGGTCGAAGCGGTGCTTGTCGGTGCCCACCGCGGCCAGCAGTCGGAGCTGGGCGACCGCCGAGCTGTCGCGTTGGCGCGGCAGGCGGGCCGCGTCGGCGCTCGGCCGGGGCTGCGGACGCCGGGCGGTGCCCGTCTCGCCGGTCACAGCAGCGTCCCGACGACTGTCGCCTCGGGGTACTGCCGGCGCTGTTCGTCCCACTGCACGAGCATCGCGGACAGGAACGGCCGGCAGAGCCGAGCGGTCAACGTCGGGGTGTCGATCCGGTCGTACACCTCGATGTAGACGGTCGGGATGCGCCGCAACCGGGCCAGGACCACGAACGGCACCGCCACCCCGGCGCCGGTGGTGACCACGGCGGCGACCCGCCGGGCCCGCAGCACCCGCCAGGCCAGCAGCGCGTTGCGCAGCAGGTTCGGCACGTTGCGGGTGGTCGGGTGGTGCGCCGGCACCAGGTCCTCGCCGGCCAGCAGCGACACCGCCTCCGGGGTGTCGAAGGTGACCCAGCAGCGCCGCCGCTCTTCGTACCAGGGTCGCAGAGCCAGCAGCTGGGCCAGATGGCCGCCGCTGGAGCCGACCAGCAGCACCACCGGCGCCGCGCTGTCGTCGTTGTTCGTGTCCACGCGACTCCCCACAAGTTCGCTTGGAATTTCAGTTCACGCCAGGCAGAAGCAGATCACACGACGCCCGGTCGTTGAATAGCGCGACCGGCCGAGCTGACCATCTCCGCAGCGGGCGGTTCGGCGCACCGAACGTCCGAGGTCCCATCGACGGTCATCACCACCTGCGATTTTGTCGTCACTCTGCGGCGCGCCTCCGACGCCGCGATTCCTCCCGATCAGCCGCTATGTCTTTTCTCGATGACGTCCAAGAGTGCGGGATGCAGCGCGGCGTTCCAGCCCGCGCCCGCGTCGGCCAGGCGCCAGGTCCGCAACCACATCTCCACCAGGTACGCGTCGGCGACGAGCCGCCGCTGCGCGGCGTCGAGGCCGAGCCGCTCACCGTGCCGGCTCAGATACGCGTCGACCGCCGACGCGGCGACGTCCGCCGGCTCCCCCCGCAGCACGAGTGCCCGCTGGAACGCGTCGTGCGCCAGGTCGAAACCGACCGGCACGTCCGGCCCACTGTGCTCCCAGTCCCAGGCGACCAGCCGGCCGGCGTGCCAGCCCAGGTTCCACGGCACCCAGTCACCATGCCAGTGACCGAACTCGACGCTGGTGTCGCCATGCCGGCGGGCCAACGCGGAGACCGCGGCGACCGCCCGCGCACCGGCGGGCTCGGTCGCGGCGGCCCGGCCGGCCTGATCGGCCAGCCGGTGCAGGAAGGTCGAGCCGGCCAGCGGTCGAGGCGCGCCCGCCGGGCCGCCCCGTCGGGCGACCGCGAGCAGCGCCGAGATCCGCGGCGGGTCGTCCACCGGCACCCCGCGTACCGCCGGGGGCAACGGCTCGATCACCGCGACCACCTGGCCCGCCCACGCCGTCTCAGTGAGCAGCCTCGGCGGCGTCGGGTGGTCGGCGACACCGACCACCGCGCGCAACGCCCGCAGCGCCGCCGCCTCCGCGCTGACCAGCGCCCGGGTCGCGTCGTTCCAGCCGATCTTCGCGTAACCCCGGGGCCGTCCGTCGCTGCTGAACAGTTGCAGGGTCGGTTTGCCGTTCGGGTCGGGTGGGCGGACCCCGAACGCGGCCAGCAGCGGCGCGTCACCCAGATCGGCGGAGAGCCGCTCGCTCAGCAGCAGCTCCACGGCCGGCACCCCGGCCGGCACCGAGACGGTCAACGTCGGAAAGGGTGCGAGCCCCACCCGGCCGAACCGGGCCAACCCGCCGAGCACCGCCCGCAGCGCGCGTACCTTCGGTGGCCGCAGGGCGTTGTACGCCAGCAGCGAGGCCGCACCGGCGCGGGGCGCGCCCAACGGCACCAGGAACCGGGCCCGGGCGACCGACGGCACCACCGCGTACCGGGCCACCGCCTGGTGGCCGGCCGGCGGGGGGCCGGCCACGGTCAGGCCGACCCGGTCGTCCGGGAACACCGCGCGGCTCACCCAACCCAGACCGTCCACCCGCGACCGCGGGTCGGTCACCGGCCCCACCCGCGACGTCACGCCGCCCGGTCCGCCCAGTCGAGGTCCAGCCCGAGCCGCGCACGCAACGCGTCGTTGTACGGTCGGTAGTAGTCGGTCAGCTCGGCGCGCACCGTGGGCTCCAACGGTGCCGAGCGCCGGTCGTTGTAGACCTTGAAGTTGGGCAGGTCGTACGCCGGCAGGCCGAGGAAGTCCAGGGTGCGCCGGTAGGTCGCGCGCGAGTCGCGGTACAGGTCCTCGCTGGGCAGGAAGAGGATCTGCTCCCGGGCGAAGCGCTCCAGCCACGGCTCCAGGTGCTCCAGATAACGCCCCCGGGCCCGGTACGTGTACCAGTCGTACGGCTCGCTGAACGATTCCGGCTCGGCGATCAACCGCTCGCGCTCCCCCGCCGTACGCTCCGGCTCGGCGGCGAGGGCGGCGGCGAAGTCCAGTGGTTCGATGCCGTGGGTGCGGCGTTCCTTCCAGTGCGAGTACGCCCGCTCCACCGGGTCGCGCAGCAGCACGATGAGTTTCACCGTCGGCATCAGCGCGGCGACCCGCTGCGCGGCGAGCGGGTGGAACATGTACAGCGGGGCGGCCTCACCGACCCGGGCCGGCCCGCCGTGCCGCTTGGACAGGGCCTCGCGCTGCCGTTCGGTCGGGAAGTGCGAACGGTACCAGGCCTCGCCGCGACCCCAGTGCTCCTCGAAGTAGTGCGCGGACTTGGTGTTCCACGCCGGGAAGAGCCGGGGCACCAACGGGTGCTGGATGAGGTAGTTCCACAGGGAGGTGGTGCCGCCCCGTTTCGTTCCGATGATCAGGAAGTCCGGCAGCGGCCGGCGATCGCTGGTGCGAACGCCGTAGTCGACCAGCGACTCCTTCACCCGGGTGGTCACCTGGGTCGGAACCAGCTGCTTGACCCGGTCACGGATGGACACCACGACGAACCTCACCTGCCTCTCGTCGATGCCGAGGTGGGCCTGGCGGCCGCGGCCGCGTTGTCCCCTCCACGGATCTGCCTCATGGTCCCCCGGATGCCGGCTCGTACCCGGGGCAACGTCAACATGCCGACGCAGCCGGCCAGCAGCACCGCCAGCGCCACCGCGAGGCCGGGCAGGCCGCGACCGCCCACCAGCACGCCGACACCGGCGGCCAGGCCCACACCGGCGATGGTGGCCACCGCGGCCCGCACCATCGCGGCGTCGAACAGCGGCTCCCGCACCACCGACCGGGCGAACCCGGCGACGGTGAGGTTCTCGGTGGCGATGCCGGCCGCCCAGGCCACCGCCGCGCCCGTCGCGCCGTGGTCGGGGATCAGCCAGAGACCCAGCGAGACGGTCATCGTCAACCCGGCCACGGTGGCGACCAGGTGCAGCCCGCTGCGCCCGCCCATCAGGAGCAGGCTCTGCACGTTGCCCACTCCGGTGTTGACCAACATCGCCACCGCGAGCACCGTCATGGCCGGCACCCCGGCGGTGAACTCCGGCCCGAACAGCTGGAGGAAGGCCAACGCGAAGACCGCCAGCAGCAGGTACACCGGCCAGGACAGCACCAGCCCCCAGGTGGTCAACTGCCGGTGCACGGCCGCCGCCGCGCCCCGCTCGCCCCGCCCGAGCAGCCGGGACAGTTGCGGAGACACCGCCACCCGCAACCCCTGCATGGCCAGCTGACCAGCCAGCACGTACCGGCCGACGGCACCGAACACGCCAGCGTCCGCCGGCCCCGCCAGCACCGAGGTGAGCAGCACACCCACCCACATGCTGCCGGCGTCGATCGCCGCCGAGGCGGCCCGGGGCAGCGCGAAACGCCAGAACGTCGACCAGTCGCCGCGGCGCGGACGCAGCGCCGCGCCCCGGCCCAGCCCGAGCGGGCCGGCGACCAGGATGAGGCACGCCAGCAGCGCCAACGCCGCCGGCACCAACCAGCCGCTCATGCCGGCCAGCAGCCCACCACCGGCCAGCGCGGCGGCGCCGACCAGCACCGGTCGGGCGACCGGCAGCAGCAGGAACTGCACCCCGACGTACGCCCGGATGGGCCGCACGCAGCGCAGCGCGGCCAGCAGCAGGGTCATCGCGACGACCACCGGCACCGCGGCGAACGTGACGGTGAGCAGCGCGTGGCCGCTCGCGCCGGAGCCGCGCAGCAGTCGGGGCGCGAGCGCGTCGGCGGCCAGCACACCCACGCCGGCGACCAGCAGCCCGGTCAGCAGCGGCGGGATCAGCGCCACCGGGAGGACCCGGGCCGCGTCACCGCGTACGCCGGCGCTGCGGCGGGGCAGCGCCCACATCAGACCGGTCTCCGCGCCGAGCGTGCAGATCGCGGTGGCCACGGTGACCACCCCGATCGCGGCGAAGAACGCGCCCGCGCCGGCCGTGCCGTACGCCCGGGTGATCACGACGGCCAGCACGAACCCGAACAACCCGCTGGTGGCCGCGCCGAGCAGGCCGGCCACGCCGCTGCGCGCGCTGCGGCGGGTCTCGGCCGACCCGGAGTCACCGGCGGGCGACGGGGTGGCCTGCTCCGACGCGACGGCGGGCGGCTGGCTCTCGTCGGCCCCGGCCGGCGGCCGGGTGGCGGCGGTCATGCCGGCACCGGCGCGGTCGGCGCCACCGTCGGAGGCGACCCGGCCAACCGGGTCAGCCGTTCGCGTTCTGCCAGCGCCATCGCGAAGGCGACCGCGAAGAACGCGACCGCCAGGTTCTGGTTCGCCATGCCGTAGAACGGGATCTGCACGAGACAGACCACCGGCACCACCGCCAGCCACTGCCCGGCCGCCGAGGTCGCCCGGGCGCAGATCACCGCGGCGGCGACGAACCAGGCCAGGAAACAGATGAGCGCCGGTACGCCGTGGCTGAACAGCACCATCCACAACTGCCCCTGGGTGCCGATCGGCGCGGCCGCCGAGACGGTGTCGACGTTGACCGGAGCGCCGTAGCCCAACCACGGCGACTCCTGCACCCGGCGGATCACCTCGGTGTAGAGCGAGAGCCGGTCGGTGTTGGTGTCGCTGGAGTCGACCCGCTTGTTGATCAGCTCGGTGATCGGGATGAAGAACGTGGCCAGCCCGCCGATCACCACCACCCCGACGATGGACGCGGCCACCCGGACGTTGCCGCGCAGGCTGGCCCGCACCCCGAGCACCGCCAGGCCGGCGCCGAGGCTGAGGAACATCGCCCGGTTGAGGGTGAGGAACGCCGGCGCCAGCGACAGCGGCAGCGACGCCAGCAACGCCCAGCGCAGCACCCCCTGCCGGCGCAGCATCGCGAAGGCCACCACACAGGGCAGGGTCATGGCGTACGCGCTGCCGTAGTTGTTGGTGTACGCGAACGGCGCGGCCGGCCGGAAGATCGGGTTGAGCGAACGGGCGCTGTATTCGGCGGTGGTCAGGTGCACCATGTCCTGGATGAACGGGGTGCTGGCCACCCCGCCGGGCAGCAGCACCTCCATCGGCGTCGTCATGGCCAGCCGGGGCACCAGCACCCCGAGCCAGCCCAGCGCCACCAGCCCGAACCAGAACGCGCAGAGCGGGGTGAGCACGGCCACCAGGCTGGCGCGTTCCCGGGCGGCGGCGTAGACGTAGACGCCGACCACCAGCGCGGTCAGGTAGAAGGCCAGCCGCAGGGCGAAGGTGAGCAGCGAGGCGGGCGACGACAGCTGGGTGGCGCTGACCACCACGATGGCGAGGAAGAGCAGCCAGATGCCGACCGCCGGCGGCAGCGGCACCCGCCCCCGGGTGAGCAGCAACGCGAGCAGCAGCGCACCCAGCAGTGGCCAGCCGAGGTAGAACGCACCGAGCAGCCACCAGAGCGGCACCAGGCCGAACATCATCGACAGCGGCCAGAGCGGCAGCTGTGGCGGCGCGGACGGCGGCAGCGGCGCGACCTCCGCCGAAGCGCCCCCGGGCGGTGGTTCGGTCGCCGGGGCGCGGGTCACCGACACGCTCAGGCCCGACCGTTGCGGGTGAGCACGAAGCCCAGCGGGGTGACCCCGGCGGCGCGCAGCCGCTCCACCAGGCGTCGCAGGTCGCTCTGCCGGGTGCGGTCGCGCTCCACGACCACCACCGCGCTGCCCTGCCGGGCCACGGCCACACCGCGCTCGTCGGACTCCGCCGGCGGGGCGTTGAACAGGACCAGCCCGTGGTCCGCGCCCTGCCGCCAGGTGCCGAACCGGACACTGCCCATCCCCACGGCGACCTCGTCCGGGCCGATGACGCGACCGTTGTCGGGGCGGGCGGACGACACCCGGGGCAGCGTCAGCGTGGCGTCCGGGTCGGTGGACGGGCGAGCGCCGGGCGGGTGCGGGGAGGGTCGGCGGGCGGGCGGGGTGTCCGCGGCGGCACCGGCGGCCGGTGTGCTGCCGGCGGGTCGCGGTTTGGGCACCAGCGGCCGGGACGGGTCGATGGGCAGCCGCCCCCGGTCGGCGAGCACACTGGCCCGCAGCCGCTCGACCCGTCCGCTGTCGTCGGCGACGAAGACCTCCCGGCCGTCCACGGCGAGCGCCACCGCGAGGCCGGCGGTGAGCGCGGTGGCGTCCTCCCGGGCGGTGACCAGCGCCACCCGGGCGGGTTGCCGGACCCGCTCGGCGACCGCCATCGCCACGTACCGGACGTCGGCGTCGACCGCCCGAGGGCTGCCCCGGAACGCCGGTCGGCGTACCGTGCCGAGCAGCGGGAGACCGGAGGCGTCCCGGCCGTCGGCGACCGAACGGACCCGCCGGTCGGTCGACTCCCAGAGGTACGCCAGCACGATGCCGACCAGCGCCCCGCCGAGCAGGCCGGCGACGAGATAGAGCGGCCGGTGCCCGGCGGAGGTGACCAGCGCCTTCTCGGCGGTCTGGGTGACCCAGCCGGGGTTGACGTCGACCGCCGCGATCTCGGTACGCGCGGCGTTGAGCTGGGTGAGCTGGTTGTTGATCCCGGACAGCTCGGCCACCAGCGCGTCGCCGGCCGCGGTGTCCTTGGCGGTGTTCGCCCGCTTCTGCAACGCGGTCTGCTGGGCGACGACCTTCGTGATGCTCTCGTCGTAGGAGCGCAGCATCTCGGCGCGCTGCTGCTCGTACATGGCCCGGCGCACGCTCAGGTAGGCCTCGGCGGCCAGGTTGGCGCTCTGCACGGCCTGGTGCGCGTCGCGCGCCTGGTAACTGAAGCGCAGGATCTGCCCACCGGTGGGCACCTCGACCTCGAGCGCGTTGCGGATGTCGCGGGGATCGCCGCCGGCCGAGTTGGCGAGCCGCTGCACCACCTCGGTGCCGGTGGCGATGCCGCTCTCCACGTTCATGTTGACCGCGCGGTCGGCACCCGCGCCGCTGGGGGTGAAGGCGTCGGTCACCACCGGCCGGACCGCGACCACGGCGCTCGCGGTCATCGCCGCCGGCACCAGCAGCACGTAGCCGAGCGCGGCGAGCAGACCGACCATGGCGACCGCCACCACCAACCGCAACCGGTGCATCGGCACCCGCAGCAGGTCGGTCAGTGTCACGGCACGCGAGGTGCCGGCGGACGGTCCGTCCGTGGGCCAGGGGCCGGGCGCTGCATCAGTCATGGAACTTCTTCACCGTCTGTTGAGGATTGCCGACGACCACGACGCCGGGTGCTACGTCCGTGCGGACCACCGTGGCCGCTCCGACGACGCTGTCCCGGCCGACCCGCACACCCTTGAGGACCAGGGCGTGCGCACCGACCCAGACGTTGTCCTCCAGGACGATCGGGGCACGGGTGAGCGGGCCGGGCGGTTCGTGCCGCTGCTCGGGGGGCAGGTTGTGGAAGTCGTTGTCGAGCAGCTCGCAGTCCGACAGGAGGCATCGGTCTCCCACTGTCACTGACGTCCAGGTGCCGATCCAGGTGGCGTTGAGCAGGCAGTCCGCGCCGACGCGTACCTCGCCGGGGCCGGCGAAGCGGACGAGTTTGTTCAAGCGGGTGCGGTCACCGATGGTGACCCGCACGCCGCGCCGCAACCGGATCCGGCCGCGGATCTCCACGTCCCGGCCGAGTGTCAACCGCCGGTAACGGAGCTTGTACCAGCCGCGTTTGACCGCGAAGACCAGACGCACCAGACGTCTCGTTCGGATGCCAGCGGCGCCGTGCAACGACCCTCCCCCACATCGCGGGGCCGGCGGCGGTGGTACCCGCCACCGGCCCAACGTGAACAATCTACCGATGCTCCGTTACGAACCGTTGACCGTTACTGTACGGAGAAGAACGTCGATGGGGTAGACCAGGACAACTCGGGCGTCGCACTGCTGATGACGGTCGCCGCGGTGCCGTTGACCACCGCGCTCGGCGCGGCCGTCGGGTCGAACGGCACACTCCGCAGCGCACCGTCGGTGGAGCCGTAGACGATGTTGCCACCCACCCAGGCCATGCCCCGCACCGCCGACCAGGTCACTCCGGTGCTCGGCAGGGTGAACTCGGTGGCACCGAGGTAGTTGCCGTCGATCTCGAAGTAGCGGTAGTAGAGGTTGTTGGCCCCGGTACGGGTGTAGTAGAGCCGGCCGTCGAGGAAGAAGGCACCGGTCAGCAGCGCCGGGTTGTACCAGTCGTTGTAGCCGGACGCCTCCCACGGCGAGCCGATCGCGCCCCCGTTGAAGAGCGAGACGTCGATCCGGCTACCGGTGGGCGTGCCAGCCACCGTGTGCGACCAGTAGATCCGGTCGTCCACCCGCCAGGTCGCACCGGCCGCCGTGTACGCGGGCTGGCTGACCGTGGTCGCGGTGCCCAGCGCGGTGCCGTCGAACGGCACCTTCGCCAGGGTGCCCGAGCCGGTGCCCAGGTAGAGGTTGCCGGTGGTGGCCGACGGCGGGTTCTTCGGGGCGATGGTGCGTCCGCCGGCAGCCGGGAACATGCCGAGCCGACCGTGGTACTCCTCGCCCATACCGTCGGAGTTGTGCCCGAAGTAGAGGCCGTCCGAGCCGCGCCAGAGCACCGGCACCGACGAACCCCAGTTGCTGGTGCCCGAGGGCATCGAGGCACTGCCGCTACGGCGCGGGTTCCAGTTCACCGGCAGACCGGTCGCCGGGGTGACGGCGGCGATGCCGAGCCGGTCGATCGCGCCCGTGCCGGCCTTGTCGCTGGCGTTCGGGTTGTTCAGCCAGCGGAAGTGCCCGCCCAGGTAGATCACGTTGTCCGCCACCTCGACCGAGGTGATGGTGTCGTTGCCGGTGAAGTCGACCCAGGTGGCGAGCTGGCCGCTGCCCCGCGCCGCGGTCTCGAACCGAACCAGGGCGTCGCAGTACGCGGCCGGCCAGCCACCGCCGCCGTTGGTGCCGACCACGAACCAACTGCCGTCGCCACCGAACCGCACGTCCTGCACGTAGTGCACGAAGGTCGCCGGCGACGCGCACGGCGGAACGAACTTGTCGGTGCTCCAGTCGAGCACCGTGGGGGTCCCGGAGACGTCCACCAACGCCATCTGGTTGCGCGACAGGCCGTTGACGAGGGTGAAGTTGCCGCCGACGACCAGCGTGTCGCCGTCCGGCGTGACGTCGATGGCCCAGACGTACGACGCGGTGCCGTGCCGCCCGACGGTGGCGTCGATGGTGAAGCTCGGGTCGATCGCGCCGGTGGTCGCGTTGAGCCGGGCGAGACCGGCGTGCGCGGTGCCGTTGAGCCAGTTGAACGCACCGGCCACGTACAACCAGTTGCCGTTGAGCACCAGGTCACGGACGTTGCCGCCGTCGGAGCGCCCGACCCAGCTGTCGATGATCGCACCGGTCGACGGGTCGAGCGCCACCAGGTTCTTGCGCGAGACGCCGTTGACGTTCTTGAAGGCGCCACCCACGATCAGCGTGCCGCCGGGGCCGGCGATGAGGGTGTTGACCGCGCCGTCGAGCACCGGCAGGAAGGTGGTCGACATGGTGCCGGTGGTCCGGTCGTACGCGAAGAGGTAGCGCTGCGTGATCCACGCGGAGCTGGCGGTCTGCCGGAGCTGGGTGAAGCTGCCGCCGACGAAGACCGTGTTGCCCACCTGCGCGAAGGCACGGGTCTCACCGTCTCGCGCGTGCGGGGTCGCGTCGGCGGGGTTCGCCGACACCAGAGTCGCCGTCGTCGGGACCGGAACCACAGCGGCCGACGCGGTGGTGGGCACGCCCAGAGCTGCGGCGGTGATCGCCAACGCGACCATCCCCGCCCGAGTACGACGTCCTGCAAAACGCCATGAGTGCGGAAGTTTGGGCACGCTACGCCTCCAGATTGGATGAGAACCCGAGGTAGCGTGCCTCGTCCAGCCTGGTTAACAAAATCCGCCGATTGGGCGGTGCATGAATCCGCAAGCCGACAGAACGCCGGAGGATCGGATGCCCGACCCCCGGCGAACCGCCGTGCCGTCAGTGCGTTTCGACCGTCAGCGGCTACCTCCGGTGGGCTGCCGCAGATAAGGGTCCTGCCCGGCCTTGGCGAAGCCGGCGACCGCCGAGGCGTCGTGGTTCATCGTCATGTCGCAGGTCGACGTACGGCTGGTCATGCCGGCCGAGTTGAAGTAGATGGCCGCCTTGATCTTCGGGTGCGCCTTCAGGGCCGCCGGGAAATCCTGGAACCAGCGCTGCTTGGCGCCCAGGTCGGCGGAGTTGAAATTGGTGCCGAACTCGGCGAGCATCCGAGGCTTGCCGGCACCGATGCCATTCTCGTCCAACCACCGGTAGAAGCCCCCGACCGTCGTGCTCGGGCTCTTCCACACCGTGCTGCCGTTGCAGACGTGGAAGTTGTACGGGTCGTAGGCCACCCAGTCCACGTACCGGTCACCGGGGTACAGGCCGGCGTACCGGGAGTAGTGCCCGGACCAGCCCATCATCGTCCAGACCCAGACCGCGTTGGACGCGCCGGCGTTGGCGAACCGCTCGTGGACGTAGCGCCAGGCACGCACGAAGTCGGCGTCGCTGCCCTTGTTCGGCTCATCCTCCGGCTCGTGGTCGAAGCCGATGAACACCGGCACGCCGGTGGCGCGGATCCGGCCGGCGACCGCGTCGATGGTCTGGTCGTGCCGTCCGCTGTAGACATCGGACCACTTGAGGGTGGTGCCGGCGGAGAAGTCGCGGGACTCCCAGGCGAAGAACATCAGCCGACCTTCCCGCATCTGCTGCTGTTCGTACACGTCGGGGAAGGCGCCGTTGCTACCCGCGTTGGAGAAGTCGTGGTAGCGGTGCACGATGTCGAACTTGCGCCCGACCTGCGCTTCCACGTCGGCGACGGCCTTGCCGTGGTCCCAACCGCCGGACGCCCCGGCGGGCGAGTACATGCCCCACCAGGCGCCGCAGGACGGGACGAGCTTGTCCGAGACCGACCCGCACTTGCCGGCCGGCAGGGTGCCGCTGGGGCTCGGGGTCGCCGTCCGGGTCGGGGCGGTGGTCGGCGACGGCTTCGGTGCGGCGGTGGTCGGCGACGGGCTCGGTGACGGCGGCGGTGCCGGCCGGGTGGTCGTCACCGGCGACGGCCGGGCCCCCAGGTCGTAGCTGATTACCAGGCTGGGCCGCAGGTCCGGGTTGCGGTTCTCGACCGACGCCCAGTAGATCCGGCTCTCCAGGCCGCTCTGCGCCAACGAGACCGTCCAGGTGCCGTTGCCGGTGACAAGTTTGGAGATGTCCCACTCGTTGAAGCCCTTGGACACACTGGTCACGCTGTCCAGCGCGGCACCGGCCGGCGTCAGGGGCGGCCGCGACTCGCGGGCGCTCAGCGGCGAGGCGTGCGCCGTCACCGTGGCGGCGAACTGCTGCCAGGCGTGCACCCGCAGCGTCGCCCGGATGTTGACCGCAGCGGCCGGCAGCGTGGTCACCGCGAACTCGATGACTGCCTCGCGGCCACCGCGCGGGTTGCCGTCGCAGCGCGTCGCGCAGGTAGCCAGGGTCGTCTTGGCCGCGTTGTCACCGTCCTGCGTCACCGTGGTCGCGGTGGTGTCGGCCGCCGCCCGGATCGACAGGTCGTCGCTGGCCAGCAACGGCATCATGGTCGCCACGATGCCGGCCACCACCGAACCGCCGACCACGCCGATGGCAATCGCCTTACGCCGGGGTCCGGAACGGAACCGGGTGATGCGGTGCAGTCCGTGCCTGGTCAAGGAAACTCCCTGTGTCTGCGTCCATAACGGTGAGCAGCGTATCGATGACCAGGGCATGTCGGGGGTAGGACAGTTTTCCGTAAGCGCGTCTTAACCGTCAGCTAAGGTGCGGCTGCTTCAGGCGGCGCGAGCGGCAGCCAACGCGGCGGCCATCGCCGCCCTGGGCGCGGCCACCCCGGTGAACTGCTCGAACTGCCCGACCGCCTGGGCCAGCAGCAGATCCAGCCCGGAAACGATCCGGCAACCGGCCGCGTCGGCGGCGGTCGCCAGCGGTGTCGGCCACGGGTCGTACAGTGCATCGAAGAACACCGCGCCCGGCCGCCAGGCCACCACGGCGGCCAACGGGTCGGCGACCCCCTTCGGCACCGTGGAGACGACCACGTCGGCGGTGGAGAACCGCCCGGGCGCATCGGCCCACCGGGCGGGCGTCAGCACGACACCCAGCGCGTCCGCCACCGGACGCAACTCCTCGACGGCCTCCGGCCGACGGGCCACCACCGTCACCGACGAGCAGGCCAGTTGTGCGGCGGCCGCGAGCGCGGCGCGCGCCGTCCCGCCGGCGCCGAGCACCGTCACGGCGGCACCGGCGGTCACGCCGGCGTCGGTCAGGACCTGCACCATGCCGGCGACGTCGGTGTTGTCCGCATACCAGGAGCCGTCGGGACGGCGTACCAACGTGTTGGCCGCACCGACGGCGGCGGCGACCGGCGAGACGGCGTCGGCCACGGCGAGCGCCGCCTCCTTGCCCGGCATGGTCACCGACAACCCGGCCCACTCCGGGCCCAAACCGGCGACCAGATCCGGCAGCTCCGCAGCCGCGCACTCGATCCGGGTGTACGACCACCCGGTCAGCCCGGCGGCGGCGTAGCCGGCGGTGTGGATCACCGGGGAGAGGGAGTGCGCGATCGGCTTGCCCAGCACGGCGGCCCTACGGGTCGACACGATCACCGCCGGTCGGGGCCGGCGGCCCGGTCACTGTCGACATCACTTCCCACTCCCCCATACGGCTCTCCCTTCCCGATGCGACCGCAGTTATGGTCGCCACCAGGAAGGGAACCGTCAGCCCTGCCCGCTATTTGATGACCCCGGCCGCCCTCGCCTTGGCCTCGTTGCGCAACTGCTGCTCGTACGTCTCGGCGAAAGCCGAGTGGCCCTGCTTGTCGATCGCCACGAAGTAGAGCCACTTGCCCGGCGGCGTGTTCATCGCCCCGTCCAGGGCTTCCTTGCCGGGGTTGTTGATCGGGGTGGGGATCATGCCGCGCAGCTTGCGGTTGTACGGGTTCTTCTCGTCGTCCAGCTCGGCCGCCGTCATCTGCCCGGACGTCTTGGTCGGCTTGCCGATCGACTCCAGGTAGTAGTTGACAGTGACGTCCATCTCCAGGCAGTTGCAGTTGAACTCGCCGTACACCCGGTTGTAGGCCACCCGGGCGACCTTGCCCAGGTCGTCCTTGTTGCCCGCCTCGGCCTGAGCGAGGGACGCCACGATGAGCGCCTCGTACGGGCTGACCTTGCGTTCCTCCTGCACCCGGTCGGCGAACTTCATCTCCCCGGTCACCGAGAGGAATCGGGTCACCATCAGCTTGAGGATGCTCTCGGCGGTGGCCTTCGGCGGGATCTCGTAGGTGTCCGGGAAGAGGAAGCCCTCGATGGACTTGACGACCTTCTTGCCGTCGTCGCGCTTGAACCACCAGTCCGGGACGCCGAGCGCCTCCGGGTCCTTCGCGGCGGTCTCGAAGTCCTTGACCGGGATCTTGGTCTTCTGGGAGAGCAACTTGTAGATGTTCTTGGCGGTGCGACCCTCGGGGATGGTCAGCCCGTTGACGATCTTGTTCTTCAGGTCGAGCATCGCGGTGATGGCGCTCGCGCCGCTCATCTGCTTGCGCAGCTTGTACGTGCCCGGCTGGATGTTCTTGCTGCGCGAGTTGGCCTCGGCCGCCTCGATGAAGGCCTTCTGGCTCTTCACCACGTCGGCCGCGACGAGCGCGTCGGCCATGTCGGCGAGCAGCGCGCCGTTCTTGATCTCGACGGTGACCTCGCCCTTCCCGCTGCCGTCATAGTCGGGGGTGACGAAGTAGTTCTGGATGCGGTCGAAGCCGTAGAACGCGCCGCCGCCGATGGTGCCCAACAGGAGCAGAGCCATCAGCAGCGCCAGGAATGTCTTGCCCCGGCCGCCGCCGGACCCGCTCTTGCGCTTGCGGAAGCCCCGCCGGTGCCGGCCCTTCTCCCCCCGCTCCGGCTCGTCGAACCCAAGGTCCAGATCGTCGATCATTACGTCCGCCTCCGCTGCGCATCCAGCCAGCTCTGCAGGATCTCCACCGCGGCCGCCTGATCGACAACCGCACGTTGACGTTTACCTCGGACGCCACGTTCGGCAAGCCTACGAGAGGCGACCACGGTCGACATCCTCTCGTCAGTGAGCGTTACCGGGACAGGCGCTATCACATCGACCAGTCGGTCAGCGTACGCCTTCACGTGGGCGGCCGCAGGGCCGTGCTTGCCGGCGAGATTGACCGGAAGGCCGACGACAACCCCGACCGCCTCGTGCTCGGCCACCAACGCGGCCAGCTCGGCGAGGTCGCTCGGCACCGCGTCCGGCGCCGCCGTGAGATCGCGGGCCAGGGTGACCAGCGGCGTCGCCAGGATCCCGTCCGGGTCCGAGCGGGAGACACCCACCCGCACCTGACCGACATCCACGCCGATCCGCACCCCACGCGTCAGCTCAGCCACCGACGGTCACCACCGGCCGGGTACGAACCAGGGCGGACCAGATGGCCCGCCCTGACCCACAGTAATGATTGATCACGCCTCGGTGATCGCCTTCTCGACGGTGAGCAGCAGGTTCGGTGCCTCGGCCGCGGGCAGACCGCCGCCCTGGGCCAGGTCGGGGCTTCCCCCACCGCGCCCGGAGAACGCCGCCTTCACCAGATCCGACGCGGCCAGGCCGCGGCTGCGCGCCGCCGCGTTGACCGCCACCACCAGGGACGCCTTGCCGTTCGATCGAGCCGCCACCGCCACGACCGCCGGCCGCGCCGGGTCGATCTTGCCGCGGATCTCCTGGGCCAGGGTGCGCACGTCGTTGCCGGCCGCGCCCTCCGGCGCCTCGGTGCCCACATACGCGACCCCGCGCACGTCCTTGGCCTGCGCCGCCAGCGCCGCCGCGCCACCCAGCACCAGCTGGGCGCGCAGCTTCTCCAGCTCCTTCTCGGCGTCACGAAGCTGGGTGACGGTCTGCTCCACCCGGTCGGCGACCTGATCGTTGGGCACCCGGTACAGCTCGGCCAGCCGGGAGACCAGCAGGTGCTCCTTGGCCAGGAAGCCGAACGCGTCCATGCCGACCAGCGCCTCGACCCGGCGCACACCGGAACCGATCGACGACTCGGAGAGGATCTTCACGAGGCCGAGCTGGGCCGAACGCGCCACGTGCGTGCCGCCGCACAGCTCCCGGGCGTAGTCACCCACCTCGACGACCCGCACCTCCTCGCCGTACTTCTCGCCGAAGAGCGCCATCGCGCCGATCCGCCGCGCCTCGTCCAACGAGGTGATGAAGGCGTGCACCTCCAGGTCAGCCAGGAGCACCTCGTTGACCTGCTGCTCCACGTCCCGCAGGACGCTGGGCGACACCCCGGTCGGGGTGTTGAAGTCGAACCGGAGCCGACCGGGCGCGTTCAACGACCCGGCCTGCGTGGCCGACTCGCCGAGGAAGTTACGCATGGTCTGGTGCACCAGGTGGGTGGCGGTGTGCGACCGGGAGATCGCCCGACGCCGGGTCGTGTCGATCTCGGCGAAGCCGGCCTCACCGGCGCGTACCTCACCCCGGATCACCCGGGCGCGGTGCACGATCAGGCCGGGCACCGGCTGCTGCACGTCGAGCACCTCGACCTGCCCGCCACCAACCGTGATCATGCCCTGGTCGGGCTGCTGGCCACCGCCCTCGGCGTAGAACGGGGTCGTGTCCAGCACCAACTCGATGGTGTCGCCCTCGGTCGCCGCCTGACGCGGGCCGTCGACGCCGAGCAGCGCCCGCACCGTCGACTCACGGGACACCTCGCTGTACCCGGTGAACGTCACCGGCCCACCCGCGTCGAGCACCGACCGGTACGCCGACAGGTCGACGTGCCCCGTCTTGCGGGCCTGCGCGTCCGCCTTCGCCCGGGTCCGCTGGTCGGCCATCAGCCGCCGGAACCCCTCATCGTCGACCGTGAGGCCCTGCTCCGCCGCGATCTCCAGGGTCAGGTCGATCGGGAAGCCGTACGTGTCGTGCAGCTGGAACGCCTTCGCCCCGGACAACGCCGAGCCCCCCGCGGTGCGGGTCTCCGCGATCGCGGTGTCCAGGATCGTCGTGCCGGCAAGCAGGGTGGACAGGAACGCCTCCTCCTCCGCGTACGCGTAATCCGCGATCCGGTCGAAGTCGGTCGCCAGCTCCGGGTACGACGGGGACATGCAGTCCCGCGCCACCGGCAGCAACTCGGGCAGTGCCCGCTCCTGCCAGCCGAGCAGCCGGATCGAACGGATCGCCCGGCGCATGATCCGGCGCAGCACGTAACCGCGACCCTCGTTCGACGGGGTCACGCCGTCGCCGATCAGCATCAGCGCGGTCCGCACGTGATCCGCGATCACCCGCAGCCGGACGTCGTCCGGGTGCGACTCGCTGGCCACGTGCCCGGAGTGCGCGCCGTACCGCTTGCCGGTCAGCTCGGCCGCCCGGGCCAGGATCGGCCGGACCTCGTCGATCTCGTACAGGTTGTCGACACCCTGCAGGATCGAGGCCATCCGCTCCAGGCCCATGCCGGTGTCGATGTTCTTCGCCGGCAGGTCACCCAGGATCGGGTAATCCTCCTTGGTCGTACCCGGACCCCGCTCGAACTGCATGAACACGAGGTTCCAGTACTCCATGTAGCGGTCCTCGTCGACCGCCGGACCACCCTCACGCCCGTACTCCGGACCCCGGTCGTAGAACAGCTCCGACGACGGACCACACGGCCCCGGAATGCCCATCGACCAGAAGTTGTCCGCCTTACCCCGACGCACGATCCGCTCCGCCGGCACCCCCACCGACCGCCAGATCTCGAACGCCTCGTCGTCGTCGAGGTAGATCGTCGGCCAGATCCGCTCCGGATCCAACCCGTAACCACCCTCGGCGACCGGCTTCGTGGACAACTCCCAGGCCAGCGGAATCGCGCCCGCCTTGAAGTAGTCACCGAAGGAGAAGTTGCCGTTCATCTGGAAGAACGTGCCGTGCCGGCTGGTCTTGCCGACCTCGTCGATGTCCGGGGTACGGATGCACTTCTGCACGCTGACCGCCCGCTGGTACGCGGGGGTCTGCTGACCCAGGAAGTACGGGACGAACTGCACCATGCCGGCGTTGACGAACAACAGGTTCGGATCGCTGATGGCGGGCAGCGGAGCGGACGGCACCACGGTGTGCCCATTCGCCTCGAAGTGCGCGAGGTACCGCCGCTTGATCTCCGCCGTCTTCATCGCTGGTGTTCCTCCGGAAAGATGTTTCGATCGCCGATTCGCGGGTCTTCCCGCAGGTCGGCGAACTGATCGTCGAACGCCTCGCCCTGGGCGAACGCGTGGTGGATCTCCTGCTCGCGTTCGGCCATCCCGACCCGGACGTCCTCCACGAAGCTACGCAACGACTCGACGAGCCCGCCAGCGGATTGTGTCACCGTGCTGGCGATGCCGGCCGGCGTGTACGCCTGCGCGGTCCGGGTCGCCTTGCGGACCACGATCACACCGACGGCCACCCCGATACCGAGCCAGAACAAGCGCCTCATGTCTCGCTACCTCCTGGTGGGCCGGCCGGTCAGCTGTTGCCGCGGCGCGCGGCCCGGCGCTGCTGCTTGATGGTGTCGCGCACCTCGCGCTCGGTCTCGGCGTGCCGGCGGCCGGCGGCGGCCTTGCGCACCCCGTAGCCGAACGCGGCCACCTTGACCAGCGGGTTGGCGGCCGCGGCGGAGACGACGGCGGTCAGGTTGGCGATGTTGGCGGTGACGTTCTGCGCGTGGCTGGTCATGGTGTCGACCTTCGCCAGTTGCAGGTTCACACCGTCGAGCGAGGTCTGCACCTGCTCCAGCGCGGTGTTGACGTTCTTCACCGTGGCGTTCACGTCGTCGAGCAGCGGTGCGGTCCGGTCGTTGAGCTCGTTGATCATGCGAGTGGTGGCGTCAACCGTGTGTCGCAACCGCAGGATGGGCAGCGTCAGGATGAGCACCAGCACCGCGAACGCGCATGCCGCGATCAGCGCCGCGATCGCTCCAATGTCGCCCACGCCTGTCCTCCTCAAGCAGGGTTCCGCAGGACCCGACGTCCCCGGAACGCACAACCATGGCACCCGTACCGGCCGCCGAGCCGTCGACGATCACCGGTAGCGGGCGTGCCCGCCAGCCCCAGACCCTACCGTCCGTGATGGAGACCGGCTCAGGACGGTGAGGGTGTCAGCTCACCCAGCGGATCCCCACTGACCGTGGGGAACGGATCCTCACCGGTCAGTGACGGGTCGTTCGTCGGCTGCGGCCTGGTCCGCTCGTCGTCGATCGCATTGCGCACCTTCACCGACACCAACGAGCCGGTGCACTCGGTCGCAGCGGCCGACGAATCGTCGGACGGCACGACTGCCGGCTCGCCGTCGACCGGCGGTGGCACACAGGTCGGCTCACGTACCCACAGGTCGAGGGTCAGCTCGTCGCGACGCCAGCAGGTGTAGCTGCCCTTCGTCTGCTGCTCCGGGCAGCGGCTCACCTTCCACGGCCGCCACCCGTCCTGGCGCAGCGCGTCCTCGTAGACCTTCGCCGTCTCCTCGGGCGACTTCTCCGAGGTCACGGTGCGCTCACGGAGCCGGCAGTCGAGCAGGCACCACCGGCTGCCGCTGACGTCGTCGACGGTCTTCGCGGCCGCCCAACCGGGCACGCCGAGCTGGTCCAGGTTGTCGAAGACCGGGTCACGGCTCAGTGTCCGGATGCCGAAGAAGAGCGGCACCGCACCGAGCAGCACGACGCTGACCAGCACCAACGCCGCCGCACGCAGGCGGCGTCGTTCCCGGGTCTGCCGGCGTTCCTCGGAACGGGCGCCCGGTGCGGCGTCGTCGTCCGGAGCGCCCTGGCCGGCCGCGCGCAACGCCGGCCCGTCGGAGAGATCCGGAGCTGGCCGCTCGATCGGGCCGGTCGCCGAGGGCACCACGGCCGCGGCCCGGGCCACACCGACCGGCTCGCCAGCGCGTCCGGGTGGTGGCACGGGTGCGACACCGCTCGGCTCGGCACGACCGGGCTCCCGGTGCGGAGGCAGGGCACGTCCGGCGGCACGGTCGGCCGGCGCGGGCCGGCCGACCGGCGCACCGGCACGGGCCGGGCCGGTCGGCCCCGGCTCACCGGTCGGCCGCTCGTCGATGGGCGGCGGCGCGCCGGGTGGGCGGACAGCGGCGCGGGCCGGACCGTCCGGGCGCGAACGTGGCGGACCGTCCACACCCGGCGGCACCGCCGCACGAGCCGGACCGTCCGGACGGGTCACGTCCCGGGGTGCCGCCTCGACACCCGGGCCGGGGCGCAGTGGGCCGTCAGCGCCGCGACGCCCGGCACCGGGTGCCGGCGCGTCGCCGGGGATGGGTCGGGCGCGGCCGGGTGGAGCGGAGCGGGCGGCGCCCCGAATCGCAGGACCGGAACCGGGCCGCCCGCCGGTGTAGGTGTCGTCGCCGTGGTCGCTCGCGGGCCCGGGTCGACCGGGGCCGGACGTTGCGTCGGGGCCGGGCTCGGCTGGTGGACGACGTCGCCGGCCGGTCGGGTCCGGGGTGGCCGGTGCGTCCGGGCCAGGCTGCGCCGCCGCCCGGCCACGACGACCGGTCGGGTCCGGGGTGGGCGGTGCGTCCGGGCCAGGCTGCCCGGCCACGGCACGGCCACGACGACCGGTGGCGTCCGGCGTGGGTGGCACCGCTGCGCCCCGCCCACGGGCGGGCCGTTCAGCGGCCGGTGGATAGGGTGCCGCCCCCTGCTCCCCGGCGGATCCCGACGCGTCGGGTCGGACGGCGCGACGACCGGGCGTCGCGTCCGCGCCCGGGTCGACCGGTGGGCCGGCGGGCCGGCGGGCGGCGGTGCGGTCCGCGGCCGGGTCCGGCGCAGCGAGCCGACCGGACGCCTGGTCGGCGAGGTCCCCCGCCCCGGTGGGCGGTGCCGCGCGATGACCCCCGGCCGGCGGGTTGCCGTCGCGGCGGTTGACCACCGGTAGGCCGGGGTCGGTGTGTGGCAGGCGGCCGGCCTGGCGGAGCCAGTCCGCGGGCCGCTCCGGGCGGTCCAGGCGGGGTTCGCCGCCGGGTGGCGTTCGGCGTTCCGGTTCATCGGAGACGACCCGGCGGCGACCGGTGCCGTCGGCGGGGCCGGTGGTGGGCAGGGCGCCGCTGTGCGTGCCGGTGGTGGGCAGGGCGCCGCTGTGCGTGCCGGTCGCCTCGGGCATCGACGGTGTGTTGCCCGGACGGGGAACCGGTGATGTGTCGCCCGGGCGGGGCACGGGTGGCGCGTTGCCCGAGCGGGGCACCACCGGCTCGTCGGGTTCGGCGGCGCGGCGACGCCCGCCGGCTGCCGGGCGGGGACGCTCGGCGGCGCGCCGCCCGGTGGGCTCGGCGGCGGCGGGGTCGGCCGGACCCGGCCGACGGCGGGCGGTACGCGGGTCACGATCGGCGGCGGGGTCGGGCCGTGGGCCGTCGGCGACCGGTGGCACCACGCCAGCCGGCGCGGCGGCGTCCTGATGACGGCCCGGCGGAACAGCGGTCTCCGGGCGACGGCCCGGCGAAGCGGCGGTGTCCGGGCGACGACCCGCCGGGGTGGTTGAGGACGGTGGGCCGACGGGCGGGCCGGCCGGGGCCGCCGCACCGCGAGAACGGGCCGGGCCGCCGGGGGCGTCGGGTGCCGGGCGAGGCCCCTGCGGGCCGGTCGGGTCACCCCCGCCCGGGCGAGCGGTGGGTGGCGACGGCGGTACGGCAGCCCGGGCGCCGGGCGGCGGCTGCACGCCGCGACGCGGGGGTTGCCCCGCCGCGCCGGGGCCTGCGGCAGGTGGCCGGTCATCCGGGCGGCGGCCGGCTGGCGGCGTCTCGCCCGGCCAGGGGCCGTCGACGGGCCGACGGGCGGCCGGGTCGTTCTGGCGCGGGGGCGGCGGCGTCGAGGGCTCCGGCCCGCTGCCGCGCGCGCCGATTGGCTCGGCTGGCGTGCGGGGGCCGGGCTGTGCCGCCGGGTCGGCCGGTGGCATGCCCGCGCGGGCTCGGTTCGGCTGCGCCGGCGCGCCGTCCGGGCCCAGCTCGGTGCGTTGCTGCTTGGCCGAGCGCAGGTCGTCGATCCAGCCGAACTCCTCGCCGGCGACCGGCTCCTCCGGCTCGGGCTCCGCCGCCCGGCCGCGACCCCAACGGCGGGTCTTGGCGCGGGGATCGCGCCGTTCGTCCGGGCCCTCGTCCGGGCGGTCCCCACCACGCGATCTCACTGTTGACCCTCTCCTGCGGCGTCGGTGCCGCTGTCCTGCATCGTGCCGGGGGCACCCGTGGCCGTCGTCGGACGGACGGCCCCCAGGGATAGCGCTGGCGCGGTCTGCGCCGTTACGGACGCCTCGGATGTCGGCGTCTCCGGGCGGGCGGCCGGGGCCGGCAGACCACGCACGATCCGGCGCAGCAGCGGCAGTCGGCTGGCCACCGACCGCTCCGCGCCGTGCGGGCTGGGCTGGTAGTAGTCGGTGCCCACCAGATCGTCCGGGACGTACTGCTGGGTGACCACGCCGCGCTGGTCGTCGTGCGGGTAGCGGTAACCGGTCCCGTGGCCCAACCCTCGGGCACCGGCGTAGTGCGCGTCGCGCAGCCCGCGCGGCACCGGGCCACCGCGACCGGCCCGGACGTCGGCGATCGCCGCGCCGATGGCGGTGGTGGCCGAGTTGGATTTGGGCGCGGTGGCCAGGTGGATCACCGCCTGGGCCAGGTTGAGCTGCGCTTCGGGCAGCCCGACGTACTCGACCGCGTGCGCGGCGGCGGTCGCGACGCTCAACGCCGTCGGGTCGGCCATGCCCACGTCCTCGCTGGCGAAGATGACCAGGCGACGGGCGATGAACCGGGCGTCCTCACCGGCGACCAGCATGCGAGCCAGCCAGTGCACCGCCGCGTCCACGTCCGAGCCGCGCATGCTCTTGATGAAGGCGCTGACCACGTCGTAGTGGGCGTCACCGTCGCGGTCGTAGCGCACCGCCGCCACGTCGACCGCCTGCTCGGCGGTGGCGAGGTCGATCCGCGCGCTGCCCAGGGCCGTGGCGGAGGCCGCCGCCGCCTCCAGTGCGGTGAGCGCCTTGCGGACGTCACCGGCGGCCAGCCGGACCAGATGGTCCTCGGCCTCGGTGGTCAGCGTGAGCGCGCCGTCCAGGCCACGCTTGTCGGCGACCGCGCGGCGCAGGAGGCCCCGCACCGCCTCGTCGTCCAACGGTTGCAGGGTGAGCAGCACGCACCGCGAGAGCAGCGGCGAGATGACCGAGAAGTACGGGTTCTCGGTGGTCGCCGCCAGCAGGGTGACCGTACGGTCCTCGACCGCGGCGAGCAGCGAATCCTGTTGGGTCTTGCTGAACCGGTGCACCTCGTCGATGAAGAGCACGGTCTGCGGGCCGCCGGAACGGCGCTGGCGGCGCGCCGCCTCGATCACCGCCCGGACGTCCTTCACCCCGGCGGAGAGCGCCGACATGGCGACGAAGCGGCGCTCGGTCGCCCCGGCCACCAGGTGCGCGATGGTGGTCTTGCCACTGCCCGGCGGGCCCCAGAGGATCACCGACATCGGAGCACCGCCGGAGACCAGTTGCCGCAGGGGTGCGCCGGGAGCGAGCAGGTGCTCCTGCCCGACCAACTCGTCGAGGGTCACCGGGCGCATCCGTACGGGCAGGGGCGAATCGTCGGCCACCGCGGTGAAGCCGTCGACACCGGCGGGGCCGGCGGGCGCGCTGCGCGACCCGGCGGGTTCACCGAGGGAGAAGAGGGCGTCGGACTCCATCACGAAGACAGTACCGGGCCGGGCCCACGACGCCGGAATCGCGCCGCGGACCCGCCACCGGTGATCGGTTCCGGTCAGCCACGACCGGGGCGCCGGCCCCGGTACCAGCGGCCGCCGCCACCGCCGCGCGGGCCGCTGCCCACGCCGGCCAGGTAGAGCGAGAGCAGGAGAAGCCCGATGAGCACGAGGGTGTTCCAGTTGAACAGGTCCGGCGCTCCGAAGTCGGTGCCGAGCAGGTCGAGCAGCAGGGCGAAGCCAAAGACGATGGCCGCGAGAATGGCGAGCATGTCGGTCCTCCGGTGGGGGTTCCCAGTAGGTCGGCGCGTGATGTACCCAATCGGTCGACTCGCCAATCTCCACGGTGGAGGTGGCCGTGCCGAGACGGCCCGGCGCGGGCGTCCCACCACGGGCTCCTAGGCTGGGCAGCATGATCATCGACGACCAGGTGCTCGAGGACCGGAGCGCCGTTCTGGCCGCCGTCGGCCGTCACCCGTTCGCCCGGCACGCGCTCGGACGGGCCACGCCGGCGCGTGGGTACCGGCGCGACGGCGCCGTGCTGTGGCTGGTCCCACCCGAGTACGGACCGGCCGGCTGCGCGATCGGCCCGGCCGAACCAGCGCTGGAGATCGCTGTCGCGCTCGCCGCCGACGGGGTGCTCCAGCCCGGGCAACGGCTGCACCTGCCTCGACACGAGCGCGGTCAGCTGGCCGGCCGGCTGGCGGTGGCCGAGCACAGCGACTGGGACTTCCACTGGACCGACACGTCACCACCACCCCAGCCGGACGAGCAGCCGGTGGTCCGCCTCACCGACACCGACCAGCCGGCGCTGGCGGCGCTGGTCGACGAGTCGTTCCCCAGCAGCACCTCGCGGCCGGGCGACCCACGGGTGATCGACTGGTACGGCATCCGGGCCGGCGACCGGTTGGTGGCGTGCGGGGCGGACCGCAGCCAGGGTGACATCGGCTTCCTCGCCGGCCTGACCGTCGCCCCCGACCGCCGAGGGCGAGGGCTGGGCGCGTCGCTGACCGCGGGGATGACCCGGGCGTTGCTGGCGCGCCACGACCTGGTGGGGCTCGGCGTCTACACGCACAACGTCGGCGCGGCCCGACTGTACCGTCGCCTCGGCTACACGAACACCCTCCCGCTCAGCTCGATCCGCCTCGCCTGACCGGCGATCCGGCCGGTCAGGCGAGGCGTCTTCGCTAACGATCGGCGGCGGGAACCGGGACCGCTGTCTGGTCGACGGCGGGTGCGGCCCGACGGCCGGCCAGCCAGGCGGGCAGGTAGAGCGGGGCGGCGACGGCCAGCACCACCGCGCCGACCACCATCGCGGTGCTGATGCTGGTGGCGGCGGCCAGCGCGGTGAGCGCCACCCCGCCGAGCGCACCGGCCGGCTGCCCCATCATCGAGTTCAGCGAGAGCACGCTGGTCCGGTACGGGCCGTCGACCTGCCGGTGCAGCAGCCCACTGTGCAGCGGGTTGGACGCTCCGTGCACGGCATAGCAGGCCAGGTAGGCCACCAGCACGCCGACCGGCCCGGCGAACAACCCCATCCCGGCCACCGTCACACCCTGCAGGATGCGCAGCAGCGCCGCGCCCGGAGCAGCGCCGAACCAGCGCAGCAGCAGTGGGGTCAGGGCCGCGCCGGCGGCCGAGGCGAGCCAGGCGGCCGAGTTCGCCGGCCCGAGCAGCGCCGCGGCGCGTTCCGGGTTACCGATCACCTCGGCGAGCCGTACCGGCAGCAGCGACTCGAAGGTGACCATGCCGAAACCCCAGAACAGCTCGACGGCCACCAACGCCAGCAGCACCCGGGAGCGCCGCAGCAACCCGACCGCCTGGCCGATCATCCGGGGCGCCTGGACCACCGAGGCCCGCATCGCCGCGACCCCGGTGGCCGGCCGCTCCTCGACCAACAGCACCACCAGCGCGACGAGCGCCGCCACCTGCGCGACGATGGCGGCCAGCACGGGCACCGTGAGCGCGGTGACCGGCCCGATCGGGCCGAGCGCGATCAGGCCGCCGCTGAGCAACGCGCCAGCGCCGATGGCCGCACCAACGACGGTCCCGCCGTAGCCGAGGCCGCGCTCGTACTCGGCCTCCGGGTCGGCGGCCAGGGTGGCGTCGACATACCAGGACTCCAACGGGCCGCTGTCCAGCGCTCGATAGATGCCCTGCAAGGCCCAGACCATGAAGAACAGCACGAACGAGTCGGCCACCGCGAACAGCGCCAGCGAGGCGAGGTTGAGCACTCCGGCGGCGAGCAGCACGGGCCGACGCCCCAGGGCGTCGGCGACCCCGGCGGTGGGCAGTTCCAGCGCCAGGACCAGCAGGCCCTGCGCCGTGTAGACCAGGCCGATCTGCGGCAGCGACAGGCCCCGCTCCTGCATCAGCAGGACCATCACCGGAATCATCAGACCGGTCGGCAGCCACCGCAGGCCGTAGAGCGTGAGGTAACGACGCCGAACCTGGCGTACGGTCAGCGCGCTCACTGGAGGCCCTCGCGCAGCGGATAGGCGGCCAGGAAGACCTGCACCGGGCGGGCCTCGGGGTCGGTGGCGGCGGGCTCGGCCTCGCGGTGGTAGCGCTCCAGCACCTGCCACACCTCCGCCTTGAGTTCCTCCAGCCGGTCGGGCGGGATGGTCATGAAGATGTCGCCCATGCCGAAGCCGTCCCGCCAGGCGGGTGACCACTCGTGCTGGCGGGCGAACCAGCGCTCGGCGGTCTCCACGAGGAGACGCACCTGGTCACCCTGGATCCACTCGATCGCGGCCCGCGCGTCAGGGTCGTCGTCGAAGTCGCTCGGCTCCCAATTGGTGACGTCGTGCGCCGCCCGCCACCACCGTTGCCGCCCGCTGCCCCGGTCGTGATCCTCGACGACGAGCCCGACCTCGGCGAGTTGGCGCAGGTGGTAGCTGGTCGCGCCGGTGTTGGTGCCGAGTAGTTCGGCGAGGGTGGTGGCGGTGGCAGGCCCCTTCACACGCAGAGCGCCAACCAGCCGCATTCGTAGCGGGTGCGCCAGGACCCGGACCTGCCGCTTGTCGATGCGGACCTCACGTAGTGCCGCCCGTGGAACGTCTTCATCGTTCGCCATGACTGCACACTATCTCTGCACACTTTCTATGCACAAGTGTTGTGCATAGAAAGTGTGCACGCAGTCAGCGGGCGAGAACCTCACGCACTCCACGCAGTCGCGTCCGCAGCAGGCCAGCGGCGCGCGTGGAGTCGAGGCGTACGTCAAGGGGGCGGATCAGGCCGGTGGCCGCGCTGGTGGTGGTCTTCAGCCCGGCCGGGTCGATGCCGTACCGCTCGGCGACCAGCAGGCCCAGCTCCGCCCGGCTGACCGGGTCCGGGCCGGCCACGTTGAGCAGCCCGGCGTACGACGAGCAGGCCAGCTCCAGCACGGCGTCGGCCAGGTCGGTGACGTCGATCGGGCAGCGCAGTTCGTCGCTGAACAGGGTGGCCCGGCCGGCGAGAGCGTCCCGGCAGAGCTGGATCTGCTTGCTGCCCTCCCCCACGATCAGGGAGGTCCGCACCAGGGCCGCACCCGGGTCGATCGCCCGCACAGCGGTCTCGGCCGCGGCCTTCGCGGCACCGTACGCGTGCACCGGCGTGGGGGGTTCGTCGTCGCCGTACGGCACAGGTCGTCCGGCGTGCAGCGCGTCGCTGGACACGTGCACCAGCCGCGCCCCCACCTCGACGGCGGCGACGGCCACGTACGCGGCCCCGTCGGCGGTGACCGCCCAGTCGTCGTACCGATAGGGGGTCGCGACCACGGTGTCCGGCCGCACCTCGGCGACCAGCACCCGCATGCCAGCCCACTCCCCCACCTAGGTCGATCATGAGGTTAACGAGCGACACGCCGACGCGTGGGCCCGCCAACCCCATGATCAACGAGGCGAGAGGGGGAGATACCCGGGGGGGTTAGACCGGGTCGGCTACCGGGGCTGCTGGGCCGGCGGTGCCGGTGTGGGCCGTCGCTGCCGGCTTGGGCTTGGCGTCGATGCCCGCCTCGGTGCGCTGCTGGGCGGTGATCGGGGTGGGGGCGCTGGTCAGCGGGTCGAAGCCACCCCGGGTCTTCGGGAACGCGATGACCTCACGGATGGAGTCCGCGCCGGCGAGCAGCATGCAGACCCGGTCCCAGCCGAACGCGATGCCGCCGTGCGGCGGCGCGCCGTACTTGAACGCCTCCAACAGGAAGCCGAACTTGTCCTGCGCCTCCTCGGCGGTGATGCCGAGCAGGTCGAAGACCCGCTTCTGCACGTCACCGCGGTGGATACGGATCGACCCGCCGCCGATCTCGTTGCCGTTGCAGACGATGTCGTACGCGTACGCCAGGGCCCGGTCCGGAGCCTCCTCGAACCGGTCGACCCACTCGGCGTTCGGCGAGGTGAACGGGTGGTGCACGGCCGTCCAGCCACCCTCGTCCGTGCGCTCGAACATCGGCGCGTCGACCACCCAGCAGAACGCCCAGGCGCTCTCGTCGATCAGACCCGACCGCTTGGCGATCTCGACCCGGGCCGCCCCGAGCAGCTCCTGCGCCTCGCGGGTAGTGGCGCTCGCGGCGAAGAAGACCGCGTCACCCGGCTTGGCCCCGACCGCGTCGGCGAGCCCGCCCAGGTGCTCGGCGGAGAGGTTCTTCGCCACCGGCCCGCGCGCCTCGCCGGTCTCCGCGTCCAGCACCACGTACGCCAGGCCGCGCGCGCCGCGCGCCTTCGCCCAGTCCTGCCAGCCGTCCAGCTCCTTGCGGCTCTGCGCCGCGCCGCCCGGCATCACCACCGCGCCGACGTAGCCGCCCGCGTCGATCGCCCCGGCGAAGACCCGGAACTCGGTGCCGCGCAGGTAGTCGGTCAGCTCGGTCAGCTCGACGCCGTAGCGCAGGTCCGGCTTGTCGGAGCCGTACCGGGCCATCGCGTCGTGCCAGGTGATCCGCGGGATCGGTCGGGTGATCTCGTGCCCGGCCAGGTCCTTCCACAGCGCCGAGACGATCGCCTCGCCGAGGTCGATCACGTCGTCCTCGGTGACGAACGACATCTCGATGTCGAGCTGGGTGAACTCCGGCTGCCGGTCGGCGCGGAAGTCCTCGTCGCGGTAGCAGCGGGCGATCTGGTAGTACCGCTCCATGCCGCCGACCATCAACAGCTGCTTGAACAGCTGCGGCGACTGCGGCAACGCGTACCAGCTGCCAGGCTGCAGGCGCACCGGCACCAGGAAGTCGCGGGCGCCCTCCGGCGTCGAACGGGTCAGCGTCGGGGTCTCGATCTCCAGGAAGTCCCGCTCGTGCAGCACACCCCGGGCGAGCTGGCTGGCGCGCGAGCGCAGCCGCAGCGCGTTCGCCGGGCCACTGCGGCGCAGGTCCAGGTAGCGGTACCGCAGCCGGATGTCGTCGCCGGCCTCGATCTGGTCGTCCACCGGCAACGGCAGCGGCGCCGCCTCGGAGAGCACCTCCAGCTCGACGGCGGTCACCTCGACCTCACCGGTGGGCAGGTCCGGGTTCTCGTTGCCGGCCGGCCGGCGGGTCACCTCGCCGACGACCTTCACGCAGAACTCGTTGCGCAGCGCGTGCGCGTCCTCCTCGCGGAACACCACCTGGACAACCCCGGAGCCGTCGCGCAGGTCGACGAAGATGACCCCGCCATGGTCGCGGCGGCGGGCCACCCAGCCGGCGAGCGTCACCGTCGAGCCGGCGTCCGCGGCGCGCAGGCTTCCGGCATCATGGGTACGGATCACGACGTACGTCTCCTCATCTGCGGTGCGGTCTGCCTCCGCATTCTGTCAGGAGCGTCGGAAACCATCCGCGCCACCCGCCGACCCCGCCACCCGAGCGGGGCGGGTCGACGAGTGGCCGAACGGTTCAGTCCGTCGGAATGTCCCAGGCCGTGGCCCGGATGACGACCGCGCCGTCATTACCGATAGACACGATCTCCACCAGGATCATCCGCCACTCGTCCCGTTGTGCCGACGCGGTCTGGAAATTGGTCGTGACGCAGAGCCAGGAGCCCTTACGCAGCGGCACCCGGGTCTGCGCCGCGATCGGAGCCGACCGGATGGCGTCCCCGCACTCGCCCGGTTTCATGCCGGCCTTCGCGGCCTCGCTGCCCTCCACGCCGGGTGCCAACTCGAACCACGGGGTGTTGTTTCGACAGCCGAGCTCCACGTCTGCCTTGCCCGACCCCACGTTGGCCCGCGGCTCGTCGAGATCGACCTGCATCTTCGCGAAGCAATCCGCCGTCTTCAGGGTGAGGCTCTGGTTCTCGTACTTGGGCTTGTAGACGGTCTCCGCGGTGATCTCGGGCGGCGTTCCCGGCGATCGCGGCGGCTCCTCAGGTGATGCGGCCGTCTGCTCCGGGTCGGCAGACACAGCTGGGCCGGAGGGGATCGGTTCGGCTGCGGGGGCGGAAGGGGCCGCCGGCCCGCGGGCGGAGGCGATGTCCCGGGCGGTCTGCGCCTGGTCCAGCGCCCGCCAGGAGACGGCGGCGGAGCCGAGGGCGAGCAGCAGCGCCAGGACGGCAACGCCGATCACCACCACACCCAGTCTGCTGCTGCCTCTGGGCGCGGCCGGTGGCGGCGCACCGAGGCCGACGCCGCTCGCGAAGGGCGCCGGCCCGGCCTGCCCCGGGGGCGCGGGCGGGGCACCCGCAGGCGGTGCCAACGGAGGAACGGGGGTGGGGTCGCGCTTTTCTGGCTGCGGACCTGGGTGGCTCACCGCAAAACCTCCTGCATCGCCAGAAGTCAACGTCGGATGGGGGAAATTCGTTATTCAGGCTGGGGTCGGCACCGTATCAGGCGCTCGCCACCGCCCGGGAGAGAGTATTCTTCGCCGACGCGAGTTGACGGAAAGTTGTCAGTCGCCGGCGATCCACGTGCCACGTTGCCTGGCGGAAAGGTAGATGCCGGATATGCAGGACTCCACTGAGACGTCGGCGTCGTCCCGCCGCGGCGCGGCGTGGGCGGCGGGCCTCGCCGCCGCCGGGGTGCTCGTCGCGACGGTCGCGCTGGCGCGGGACGTCTTCGACTGGCGGGCGGGGTCGGGCACGCCGGCGGCCACCTCGCCGGCGGCGGGTGCCGGGCCCGCCAACCCCTCACCTGCCGGTCCGGAAAGCGTCGGCCCCGAGACGGGCACACCGCCGCCGACAAATGCGTCGGGGTCCGTCCGGTTGGACACCTTGGCTGTCGAGGCTGGCGCGGCGAATCTCGTAAAGCTCCCCCGACAATTGGCCGGTCAGCCTCAGTACGACCGACCGATCGTCATTGGTTGTCCGTCGAATTCGGGCGCGGACAAGCAGCGGGACGTCACCTTTCGCCTGCACCGCCGATACCTCGATCTGACGTCGACCGTACGGCCGTTCTTTCCCTCTCCGGACGAGCGTGCGGGTGTTGTCCACGTCTATGCGCAGGTGGCGACCCGCCAGACCGACGGGACGATCACCCGGGTGACGCGCGGGCAGCAGTTCGACGCCAGGATGGACACTCCACGGGACCTCGTGGCGGACGTCGAGGGTGCCGACGAGTTGACGCTTCGCGTCCAGTGCCAGTACCCGGGCGGGTCGGTCGTCTTCACCGCTGCCGCCGTCAGCGAGGGCTGACCGCCGGGCCAACCCGGGTCCGGGCGAACCCGGCTCCCCCGGCCGTCTCGCCGGTTAACGTGACGAAATGCGCGCCGTACCGAACTGGGCCGTCGCCACGGCGGCGGCCGCGCCCGTAGTGCTGGTGGCCGGTTGGACGGTGGCGCAGGTGCGGCAGCCCACCGGCTATGACCCGGTCCGGGACACCATCAGCGAGCTGGCGGGCCAGGACGCCACCGACGCCTGGATCATGGTGGTGGCCCTGGTGCTGCTCGGCTGTTGCTACCTGTCGGTCGCCGCCGTGTTGCACGCGGCCGGGCTGCCGAGCCGGTTCCTGCTCGCGGTCGGTGGGGTGGCCACGATCGCGCTGGTCGCCTTCCCCCGCCCGCCGGTCGGGGGGTCACTCAGCCACGGCATCGCCGCGACGGTGGCGGTCCTCGCCCTGGCGCTGTGGCCGGCGGGTTCGGCGCTGCGGTTGCCACGCGGCCGGGACTGGGCACACCCAGGGGTCGCGCAACCGCCGTGGGCGTTCCGTCGGAGCGTGGGACTGAGCGCCACGCTCGTGCTGCTCGCCCTCTTCGGCTGGTGCGCCTTCGAGGTGACCAGCGGATCCCGCACCGGGTTGGCGGAGCGGGTCACGGCGGTTGCGGTGTCGCTGTGGCCGCTGCTGGCGGTCCTTTCCGCACGGCGGGCACACCTCGCGTGGGCGACCGGTGGCACCACCTCAGTCGGTCCGGCGCTGCCTGGCGTCGTACCCCCGGATCCCCTGCGACCAGCGGAAGGTCCGGATCAGCTGGCCTGAGACGGGCCGCACACGCGACGCGGGCCGCCGGAGTGTTCCGGCGGCCCGCGAGCGGTGCGGGGATCAGAAGACGCTGACGCCGTAGCGGCTGAGCGCCTCGGTGACCGGCTGGAAGAAGGTCGTGCCACCGGTGCGGCAGTTGCCGCTACCGCCGGAGGTCAAACCCAGGGCGGTGCTGCCGGAGAAGAGCGAGCCGCCGCTGTCGCCCGGCTCGGCGCAGACGTTGGTGCGGATCAGGCCGGAGACCGAACCCTCGGCGTAGTTCACCGTGGCGTTGGTCGCGGTCACCGAGCCGCTGCGCAGGCCGGTGGTGCTGCCCGAGCGCTGCACCGACAGGCCGACGGAGGCGTTGCCGGCACCGGTGATGTCGCGGTAACTGCCGTTGTAGAGGTAGACGTTGCCGGCGGCGTTGGCCGAGTTGCTGTGCCGCACGATGCCGTAGTCGTTGCCCGGGAAGCTGGTGCCGGCACGGGTGCCGAGCAGCGCGGTCTGGCCGGAGTTCGAGTACCAGCTCGACGAGATGTTGGTGCAGTGCCCGGCCGTCACGAAGTAGTAGGTGCTGCCGCTGCGCACGTTGAAGCCGAGCGAACAACGCCCGCCGCCGCCGGCGTAGATGGCCTGACCGCCGGAGATCCGGGTGCTCAGCACGCCCGCCTCGGCCTCGACCCGGACGGCGCCGTTGGCCCGCGCGGCGGCGGCCTTGACCCGCTCCAGCTTGGCCCCGGTGACGGTGCTGTCGACGGAGACGACGACCTGGTTGGTGACCGGGTCGCTCCACCAGGCGGTGCCCGGGATCTTCGCGGAGCGCTCCAGGTCGGCGGTGGCCCGGTTGAGCTCGGCGGCACCGCGGGTGACGTAGCGGACGACGGCGCCGGCCTTGCTCGCCTTGCTGGCGGCGGCCGCGTCGGTCACCGTGACGACGGATTTGCCGCTGGCGTCGATGTACGAGCCGGCGGAGCGGTCGCCGAGTTCCGCGGAGATCGCGGCGGCGGCGTCGGGCGACGCGGCGGGAGCGGCCTGGGCGGGCGCGCCGATGAGCGAGCCGACGACCAGGGTTCCGGAAACGGCGACTGTAGCCGCAACACGGAATGATGACCTCGTGGGTCGCATGTAACAACCTCCTGGGCGGGGGAGCGGGTCTTACCGGGGGCGGCTGACCCGAGGGCAACCCGGCCGATCTGGGGAAACCGGCCGGCTGAGACTGAAGTATTCACATACTTAAGATCATTAACAAGGTTTGAATTCGCCCGGATTTCCCGATCTTGGCCGGCCACACGGCCGCAACACTTCAGACCCACCGGTGAACAGTCGGCGTCACACCCGATCGACGCCCGATCCACTCTCGGCGCGCACGATCATCGATGCCTTTGGTGTTGCCTGGCGCGCCGCCGACGGCGGTGCGGCCGGACGGGCGCTGCGGCGGGTGGGGAATCAGGGGGTACGCCGACGGGCGCCGGGCCCCGGACTGGGCACCACGTCGCGTGACCGACTGACGTCATGCCCGTCGGCGCAGCGCAGTTCAGCGCGCACCTCGGCACCGCAGTCGCGGTGCCGGACACTGAGCGGCGGGCCCTCCGCGTCGGCGAGATACCGGTCGCCCCAGCCGAGGACGGCGACCAGCACCGGCCACAGATCCAGACCCTTCTCCGTCAGCCGGTACTCGTGGCGCAGCCGACTGCCGGGCTCCCGGTACGGCTCACGGCTCAACAGGCCCTGCTCCACCAGGCTGGCGAGCCGGTTGGTCAGGACCTGGCGCGGAATGCCGGTGCGCACCCGCATGTCGTCGAAGCGGCGTACGCCGGTGAACACCTCGCGGAGGACCACCAGCGTCCACCGCTCACCGAGGATCTCCATCGCCCGGGCGATGGTGCAGTTCTCCACTGACCAGTCCAGAGCCGCGGGTCGCATGCGACCAGGCTAGATCTCGTTGACAGACTCAGCAACCTGCTGCCAGGCTGCGTCCATGACGCAGACGCAGGAACCAGCGCGCAGCCGTACCTTCACCTGGGCGGACCCGTCCGTCAACGCCGCCCAGGTCGGTCAACGCACCGGCCTCGACATGCTCCGGGCGATGATCGCCGGTGACCTGGCCGCGCCGCCGGTGATGCACCTTCTCGACATGGCTCGGATGGAAGCCGACGAGGGTCGCGTCGTCGTCGAACTGACCCCGCAGGAGTTCCACTACAACCCGCTCGGCAGCGTCCACGGTGGCGTCCTCTCGACCCTGCTGGACACCGCCGCCGCCTGCGCCGTACACACCACCCTGCCCGCCGGCGTCGGCTACACCTCGCTGGACCTCAACGTGAAGTTCCTCCGCCCGGTCACCGTCGACAGTGGCGCCCTGCGCTGCGAGGGCACGGTGCTGCAACGCGGTCGCCGCACGGCTCTGGCGGAGGCCCGCATCACCGACGCCGCCGGCCGCCTGATCGCCCACGCCACCAGCACCTGCCTCCTCCTCCCCCTCCCCTAACCCAACCCCAAACCCCACCCCCGGCCCCCGGCCCCCGGGCCCCCGCCCAAGCCGGGTTGATCAAGAGGTTTGCGTCAGAAAACCGGCTTCCGGTGACCGAAACCTCTTGATCAACACGAGCAGAGGGGGCGGGGAGGGGGGGTGGGTGGGGGTGGGGGTGGGTGGGTGGGGGTGGGGGTTAGCGGGGGGCTAGGCGGGCGGCTCGCGCGTCGCGCTTTTCCTCGAAGCGGCTGGCGGCGCGGTCGAGGGTCTCCATCTGGGCGGCCAGCTGCTCGCGGGCGGCTTCGCCGTCGGCGTCGAGGCCGGTCACGTTGAAGACGTCCCACTGACGCAGGACCGGCTGCAACACCTCGTCGCGGTGCTGACGCAGGTCGTAGATGCCGGCCAGGGCGATCGCCACCGACTTACGGGCGAAGCCCTCGATGCCGTTGCCCGGCATCTGGAAGTCGGCCACCACGTCGGCGACGGCCCGCATGGCCTGGCTCGGCGCCAACTCGAACGCCGCGGCGAGCAGATTGCGGTAGAAGACCATGTGCAGGTTCTCGTCGGCAGCCACCCGGGCCAGCAGCGCCTCGCAGGCCGGGTCGCCGGTGGCCTTGCCGGTGTTGCGGTGCGAGATCCGGGTGGCCAGCTCCTGGAACGAGACGTACGCCAGCGAGTGCAGCACCTCGTCGCCGTGGGCGTTGGTGTACCCCTCCGACATGTGCGTCATCCGGGCCCGCTCCAGCGCCACCGGGTCGACCGCCCGGGTGACGGTCAGGTAGTCGCGGATCGCCACCCCGTGCCGGCCCTCCTCGGCCGTCCAGCGGTGCACCCAGGTGCCCCACGCGCCGTCGCGGCCGAACAGGGTGGCGATCTCGTGGTGGTACGAGGGCAGGTTGTCCTCGGTCAGCAGGTTCACGATCAGCGCGGTGCGGGCCACGTCCGGGATGGTGGAGTCGGTCGCTGACCACGCCTCGCCGCCGAGCGGCCCGTCGAAGGTCCGCCCCTCGCTCCACGGCACGTACTCGTGCGGGAACCACTCCTTGGCGAGCGAGAGATGGCGGTCCAGGTTGCGCGCGACCACCGGCTCCAACTCGACGAGCAGCGCGGTCTGACTCAATGTGGTGCTGACGGTCACGAGAAACTCCCTACGGTGGCGTAACTTACGCTACCGTAGGTCCCCGCGGCCGTTAGCGCCAGTGGGGCCGCTCAACCAACCGCCGGCTTGAGGTCCGCCAGGGGTGGCATCCACTCCTGGGCACCCGCCGTGACCTGCTCACCGGAGCGGATGTCCTTCACCTCGTCCGGCGCCCCCTCGGCACCCGGGAACCAGACGTACGGGATGCCGCGCCGCTCCGCGTAACGGATCTGCTTGCCGAACTTCGCCGCGCTCGGCGACACCTCGGTCGGCACCCCGCGCCGCCGCAGCGCCTCGGCCACCCGGTTGCTGGCCGTACGCTGCTCCTCGCTGGTCACCGCGACGAGCACGGCGGTCGGCACCTCCCGGGACACCGACAGCTCCCCCGCGCCGAAGAGCAGCCCGAGCAGGCGGGTCACCCCGATCGAGATCCCCACCCCCGGGTACGAGACGGCGCCGGCGCTGGCCAGGTTGTCGTACCGGCCGCCGGAGCAGATCGAGCCGAAGCGCTCGTAGCCGCGCAGCTGGGTCTCGTAGACGGTGCCGGTGTAGTAATCCAGACCACGGGCGATGCGCAGGTCCGCCACACAGAGGCCGGGCGAGTGCTCGGCGGCGGTCTCCACCACCCGGGCCAACTCCTCGATGCCCTCGTCGAGCAGCGGGTCGCTCACCCCGAGGGCCCGGACGGCGTCGGCGAACGAGGCGTCCGGGGCGGAGATCTCGGCCAGCGCCAGGCACGCCTTGGCCTGCGCCTCGCTCGCCCCGGCGGTCTGGGCCAGCAGCTCGGTCACCTTCGCCGGCCCGATCTTGTCGAGCTTGTCCACGGCACGCAGCGTCGCCTCCGGGTCGGTCAGCCCGATGCCCCGGTAGAAGCCCTCACAGATCTTGCGGTTGTTCACCTGGATGGTCACCGGCGGGATCGGCAACGAGCGCAGCGCGTCCCCGATCACCAGCGGCATCTCCGCCTCGTGGTGTGACGCCAGGGTGTCCCGGTCGACGATGTCGATGTCGGCCTGGACGAACTCCCGGTAGCGGCCCTCCTGCGGCCGCTCACCCCGCCACACCTTCTGGATCTGGTAGCGGCGGAACGGGAAGCTCAGCTTGCCGGCGTTCTCCAGCACGTACCGGGCGAACGGCACGGTCAGGTCGAAGTGCAGGCCGAGCTGATCGTCCGAACCGGCACCCTCGGCGTCGGCGTGCAACCGCCGGATCACGTAGACCTCCTTCGAGGTCTCGCCCTTGCGCAGCAGCTGGTCCAGCGGCTCCACGGCCCGGGTCTCCAGCGGTGCGAAGCCGTACAGCTCGAAGGTCGCCCGGATCTTGTCGAGCACGAACTGCTCGATCATCCGCTGACCGGGGGTCCACTCCGGGAAACCGGAGATGGGCGTGGGCTTGCTCATCGGCGTACTCCTTGCGGTTCCGCGCCCGCGGCGCGGTGGTGTCGTGGGTCCGCGCGCGGCGCGGACGAAGATCTAGAGGCCCCGGGTGGGAGCGGCCGGCGACGTGCCGGCCACCTCGATGAGGTACGGGTTACTGGCGCGCTCGTGGCCGATGGTGGTGCTCGGGCCGTGGCCGGGCAGCACGACGGTGTCGTCGGCCAGCGGAAGAATCTTGTCGCGCAGGCTGGTGAGCATGGCCGGCATGCTCCCGCCCGGCAGGTCGGTGCGGCCGATCGACCCGGCGAAGAGGACGTCCCCGGAGAGGCACAACTCGTCGGCCTCCCACCTCGACCCCGTGCCGGGCAGTCGGAACAGCACCGACCCGCCGGTATGGCCCGGGGCGTGGTCGACGGCGATCTCCAGGCCGGCGAGCGTGAGGGTGGCGCCGTCGGTCAGCTCCGCCACGTCCTCCGGCTCGGTGTAGCTGAGCCGGCCGCCGAAGAGCGACGTCAGGTCGGCCGAGAGGCCCTTGGACGGGTCGGCCACCATCTCCCGGTCGCCGGGGTGCACGTACGCGGTGATGCCGCGCGCACCGCAGACCGGCGCCACCGAGAAGGTGTGGTCGAGGTGGCCGTGGGTGAGCAGCACGGCGGCCGGATGCAGGCGGTGCTCGGCGAGCAGCGCGTCGAGCTGGTCGAGCACCCCGATGCCGGGGTCGACCACCACGCACTGCTCCCCCGGCGCGGTGGCAACCACGTAGCAGTTGGTGCCGAAGGCGTCCGCGGGAAAGCCGGCCACGAGCACGGGCGCTGTCCTTTCCGTCGAGCAGCTGTCGTCCTGCCCAGCAGCCTATCGGGCCGGCCGAGCGAGTTCGCCGCGTCCCGTCCCAGGCGTCCCGTGGGGCACAGTGACAACCTCCGATAAGCGCTGCTCGGGACGGGGTGGACCTCGTACACCACATTCCCAGTCACTAGCCGTACACTCTGGCGGGCGTGTGGCGCGGCACACGTGACGCTCGGACGGCCGGAGCGACCGGCCGCCGACGACGACCAGGCAGAGGAAAGGGGAGCACGGGTGGCTTCCAGCAGGGACCGGCAGCGCAAACTGGCGCGGGCCAAGCTCGACCGGCAGATGGCTCGCCGGGCCGCCGCTACGCGGCGCCGACGGCAGATCCAGGCCGGCGTCGGCGCGGCTCTGATCCTCGTGCTGGTCGTGGCCGGCTCGGCCTGGGCGCTCGGAGCGTTCGACTCCGACCCGGAGCAGAACACGGCCGCGCAGGACACCTGCCTCTGGACTCCGCAGGACGCCACGGCCAACACCAACCTCAAGGACGTGGGCACGCCGGCCACCAAGGACCTGCCCACCGACGGCACCCGGGCCATGACGGTGACCACGAACCAGGGCGGGCCGATCACCGCGGAGCTGAACCTGACCAACTCCCCGTGCGCGGCGGCGAGCATCGCCCACCTGGCCAGCCGGTCGTTCTACGACAACACCAAGTGCCACGAGATCACCGCCGAGGGCGCGCTGCACTGCGGCGACCCCAGCGGCACCGGTCTCGGTGGGCCGACCTACTCGTTCTACGACGAGGAACTGCCGACCGTGCCGTCGGCGTCACCGTCGGCCACCCCGGCCCCCGGCCAGCCGCCGACGTACCCGAAGGGCACGGTGGCGATGGTCTCCAACCCGCCGGGCAGCAACGGCAGCCAGTTCCTGATCTTCTTCAAGGACTTCACCACCGCCGACCCGAAGTACCCGGTCATCGGCCGGGTGACCGGCGGGCTGGACGTGGTGGAGAAGATCGGTGCCCTCCCGACCGTGGACAATGGGACCGGGGCGAAGGTCAAGCCCAGCACCGATGTGACGATCCAGAGCCTCACGGTCGGTGAGCCGGTCACCGGTGCGGCACCGGCGCCGTCGGCCTCTGGCACCCCGGCCAGCAGCCCGAGCGCCGGCTGACCGGGCGCCACCACCCACTCAAGCGGCACTCAGCAGCAGACAGCCAGGAGGATCCAGGCGTGACGTCCACCAGAGAGCGGCAGCGCGCGGCGGCCCGCGCCCGGCTCGAGAAGGAGATGGCCGAGCGCGCGGCCAAGGCCCGCAAGCGCCGCCAGACGACGGCGATCGTCAGCGCGGCCGCCGCGCTGGTGCTCGTGGTCGCCGGCACCGTCTGGCTGGCGGTGAGCCTCGGCGGCGACGACGACAAGAGCGACACCGCCGCGCCGGCGGCCGGCATGGCGGAGTGCGCGTACAACGCGCTGCCCACCGAGCAGCGGCCCCCGCAGATCAAGGACGTGGGGGTGCCGGGCAGTCAGCAGTCCTCCACGGGCGTGCAGACCATGACGATCGACACGAACCTCGGCCCGATCACCGCCAAGGTCGACCGGTCGCTGGTGCCGTGCACGGCGGGCAGCTTCACCTACCTCGCGGAGAAGAACTTCTTCGACAACACCAAGTGCCACCGGCTGGTGACCGAGGGCATCAAGGTGTTGCAGTGCGGTGACCCCAGCGCCACCGGCAACGGCTGGCGGGACACCGACGGCCAGGGCGGCCCGAGCTACCGCATGGCCGAGGAGAACCTGCCCACCGACAAGCGCCCGCCGTACCCGGAGGGTGTCATCGCGATGGCCAAGTCCCAGGACCCGGGGAGCACCGGCAGCCAGTTCTTCATCGTGTTCGGCGACTCCCCGCTGGACCCGGCGTACACCGTGCTGGGCACCATCACCGGCGGCATGGATCTCGTCCAGGACGTGGCGAAGGCCGGCGACGACGGGGCGTTCGCCCAGCAGGCCGGCGGCGGCCACCCGAAGAAGGAGGTCATCATCAAGGACCTCACGATGAGCCCGCCGCAGAGCTGACACCCGCGCAGACGACCAAGCGCCCGCCGGCTGAGCCGGCGGGCGCTGTCGTGTTCGGGGTACGGGTGGTCAGGCCCCGGAGGTGACCCGGTAGGCGTCGAAGACGCCGTCGACCTTGCGGACCGTGGCCAGCAGGTGGCCCAGGTGCTTCGGGTCGGCCATCTCGAAGCTGAACCGGCTCACCGCCACCCGGTCGCGGGTGGTGGTGACGGTGGCGGAGAGGATGTTGACCCGTTCGTCCGAGAGCACCCGGGTGACGTCGGCCAGCAGCTTGTGCCGGTCCAACGCCTCCACCTGGATGGCGACCAGGAACGTCGAGGCGGAGGTGAGCTTCCAACTCACCTCGACCACCCGCTCGCTCTGCGCGCGCAGGTCCTCGGCGTTGGCGCAGTCGTCGCGGTGCACGCTCACCCCGCCGGAGCGGGTGACGAAACCGAACACCGAGTCCGGTGGGACCGGGGTGCAGCAGCGGGCCAGCTTGATCCAGACGTCGCTGACGCCCCGGACCACCACGCCCGGGTCGCTGCTGCTCTGCCGGCTGCGCGGCGGCCGGGTGGCGACGGCGGTCTCGGCGATGTCCTCCGCCGCGCCCTCCTCGCCGCCGTACGCGGCCATCAGCTTCTGCACCACCGACTGCGCGGAGACCTGGCTGTCGCCGACCGCCGCGTAGAGCGAGGCCACGTCGGCCAGGTGCAGGTCCCGGGCGATCGACATCAAGGCGTCGGAGGTGAGCATCCGCTGCAACGGCATGCCCTGCTTGCGCATCGCCTTGACGATCGCGTCCTTGCCGGCCTCGATCGCCTCCTCGCGGCGCTCCTTGTTGAAGTACTGCCGGATCTTCGTACGGGCGCGCGGGCTCTTGACGAAGCCCAGCCAGTCCTGTGTGGGGCCGGCCGTCTCGGACTTCGACGTGAAGATCTCGATCACGTCGCCGTTGGAGAGCGTCGACTCGAGGGGCACCAGCTTGCCGTTGACCCGCGCCCCGATGCACTTGTGCCCCACCTCGGTGTGCACCGCGTACGCGAAATCCACCGGCGTCGACCCGGTCGGCAGCGGGATGACGTCACCCTTCGGGGTGAAGACGTACACCTCCTGGCTGGACAGGTCGAAGCGCAGCGCGTCGAGGAACTCGCTCGGGTCGGCCGCCTCACGCTGCCAGTCGAGCAGCTGCCGCAGCCAGGTCATCTCGTCGATGTGTGCCGGCGGGCCGACGATCTGGGTGCCCTTGTGCTCCTTGTACTTCCAGTGCGCGGCGATGCCGAACTCGGCGGTGCGGTGCATCGCGTACGTGCGGATCTGCATCTCCACCGGCTTGCCGGTGGGCCCGATGACAGTCGTGTGCAACGACTGGTACATGTTGAACTTGGGCATGGCGATGTAGTCCTTGAACCGGCCCGGCACCGGCTGCCAGTTGGCGTGGATCACGCCCAGCGCCGCGTAGCAGTCGCGAACCGTGTCGACCAGGATGCGCACGCCGACCAGGTCGTAGATGTCGTTGAAGTCGCGACCCCGCACGATCATCTTCTGGTAGATCGAGTAGAGGTGCTTCGGCCGCCCGGTGGTCTCCGCCTTGATCTTGGCGGCCTTCAGGTCGGTCTGCACCTTCTGCGTCACCTGCCGCAGCAGCGCCTCGCGCTGCGGCTGGTGCTCCCCGATCAGCCGGTTGATCTCCTCGTAGCGCTTCGGGAACAGCGTGCCGAAGGACAGGTCCTCCAGCTCCCACTTGATCGTGTTCATACCGAGCCGGTGCGCCAGCGGCGCCAGGATCTCCAGCGTCTCCTTGGCCTTCTGCTCCTGCTTGGGGCGGGGCAGGAATGTCAGGGTGCGCATGTTGTGCAGCCGGTCGGCCAGCTTGATCACCAGCACCCGCGGGTCCTTGGCCATGGCGACGACCATCTTGCGGATCGTCTCGGCCTTGGCCGCGTCACCGAGCTTGACCTTGTCGAGCTTGGTGACGCCGTCGACCAGCAGGGCGACCTCGCCACCGAAGTCGGCCCGCATCTGGTCGAGGGTGTACTCCGTGTCCTCGATGGTGTCGTGCAGCAGCGCGGCGACCAGGGTGGTGGTGTCCATGCCCAGGTTGCCGAGGATCGTCGCCACGGCGAGGGGGTGGGTGATGTAGGGGTCACCGGACTTGCGGTACTGCCCGGAGTGCCACCGCGCGGCCGTGTCGAAGGCGCGCTGGAGCAGCCGGGCGTCCGCCTTGGGATGGTTGTCCCGGTGGCTCGCGATGAGCGGCTCCAGCACCTCGCTGACCTGGGAGGTCTGCCAGGGCGCGTTGAACCGGGCCAGCCGGGCCCGGACCCGTCGGCCCGTGGGCGCGTTGGAGAACCCGAAGCCACCGCTGGGCGACGGGTCGAGGCCGGCATCGGTCGGGAACGGCACCACGACACCGTCGGCGCCGGGTGACGCCTCGGCGCTCGACGGGCCACTGGTCGGACGCACCGTGCTCGCGTCGGAAACCCTGCCGGAGCCGTTGCCCGTCACCCGGGACGGCGCGTCGCCTGTCCGGTCTGTCACCGAGCCGTCAGCGTCGCCTGTGGGGTGCACCGTGCCCTCCGCCGGAGGGACGACATCGTGGGACACCGGCCTCCTCACCGCTCGCCGGAAACACGCCGGCCGAAGATCGGCCGACCTGGTCTCGCCCGCCGGACGGGTTACCGCCGGCGTCAGCAAAGGGCAATGCTACCCGCACAGACGGTCCAGTGCCGCTCCGCCGGACGGTCGGCGCGGGTCCATCCGACGGGTCCGGGATCAAACGGTCAGTAGAGGATCGACGGGCTCAAACGGTCAGCAGGGCGTGGACGGGACGCGGCGCCAGTCGCTCACGCCCACCCAGGAAACCGAGCTCCAGCAGCACGGTGAAGCCGGAGACGGTGCCACCGGCCCGCTCGACCAGGTCCAGCGTCGCCTCGGCGGTGCCGCCGGTGGCCAGCACGTCGTCGACCACCAACACCCGGTGCCCGGCGGTGAAGGCGTCCTCGTGCACTTCGAGGGTGGCCTCGCCGTACTCCAGCGCGTAGGAGACCGAGTGCGCCGGTCGGGGCAGCTTGCCGGCCTTGCGCACCGGCACCACGCCCACCCCGGTCGCGTACGCGATGGCCGCCGCGACGACGAACCCGCGCGCCTCGATGCCGACCACCACGTCGAAGGTGTCCCGTCCGTGGTACGCGACGATCCCGTCGATCACCTCACGGAAGACCTTGCCGTCGGCGAACAGCGGCATCAGGTCCTTGAACAGGACGCCGGGCTTGGGAAAGTCGGGCACGTCCAGCACGCGACTGGCAACCAGTCGGGCGGCCTCCGGACCACTGTCCCCGCGCGCTGCGGCGCTGTGGGTCTCCGTCACGGCTGTTTCGCTCTCCTTCGACGACGAACGGCGTCCGGCAACAGCATGCCGGACGCCGTTCAGGTGTGCTCTGGTGGGTCAGCGCCGCTTGGCGCCACCCGGCCGGTTGCCGCCGCCACCCGGGCGACCGCCCCGGGCGCCGGTCGGCCGCTTGCCCGCCGGCCGAGCGCCCACCTTGGGGGCGGCGCCCGCCAGCGCGGCGGCGTCCGGGTCGACCGGCTCGTCGGTCGCGTCGGCCCGGGCTGCCGGACTCGCGGCACCCTTACCGGTGACCTCGCCGCGGCTGACCGCGCCCCGCCGGGTCAGGACGCGCTTGTTGTGCGCCTGGATCCGCGGGTCGTAGTTCTTCAGCAGCGCCAGCAGCGGGGTGGCCACCAGGATGGAGGTCAGGAACGCCACCGCCATACCGACGAACAGCACCAGACCGAGGTCCTTCAGCGTGCCGGCGCCGAGCAGGCCGGCACCGATGAAGAGCAGACCGCCGACCGGCAGCAGGGCGACCACGGAGGTGTTCAGCGACCGCATCAGGCTCTGGTTGATGGCCAGGTTGGCCGCCTCACCGTACGTCTGGTTGTTGTTGGCGGTGATGCCCCGGGTGTTCTCCTGGACCTTGTCGAAGACCACCACCACGTCGTAGAGCGCGAAGCCCAGGATGGTGAGGAAACCGATGATCGTCGACGGGGTGACCTCGAAGCCGACCAGCGAGTAGATGCCGGCGGTGAGGATCAGGTTCGTGATCAGCGAGACGACCGCGGCGACCGCCATCCGCCACTCGAAGCGCAGGATCAGGTAGACCATCACCAGTGCGATGAAGATGACCAGACCGAGCACGGCCCGCTCGGTGACCTGACTGCCCCACGCCTCACTGACCTGGTTGCTGCTGATGTCGTTGACGTTGATGCCGAGGTCCTCGGCGATCTGGGCCGTGACCGCGGTGGCCTGTTCGGCGTCGAGCTGCGACGTACGCAGCTCGTAGGCGTCGCCGACCTTCTGCGTGGTGGCCACCTCGACGCCGGTGTTCTGCGCGGCGAGGGCCGAGTTGACCTCCCGCTCGGCGTCGTCCAGCGTGCCGACGCTGGCCGGCACCTGGAACGAGTTGCCGCCGGCGAACTCGATGCCCAGGCTGAACCCGCGGATCGAGAAGCTGAGGATCGCAATCAGGATCAGGAGCCCGGCGACGCCGAACCAGACCTTGCGCCGACCGACGATGTTGAGACCGGCCTCGCCGTTGTAGAGGCGGCTCGCCAGACCGTTTTCAGCCATCTCAGGCCTCCTTGGCGCGCGGGTTGCGGGGCTGAGTCGGCTGGTTGCGGGCCGGAAGTGCCCGGCCCAGACCGCTGACCCGCGGGGACAGGAACGCCCGGGTCCGGGCGAACATCGTCATGATCGGGTGCCGGAAGAGGAACACGACCACCAGGTCCAGCACGGTGGCCAGACCGAGGGCGAACGCGAAGCCCTTGACCGTGCCGACCGAGACCACGTAGAGCACCACCGCGGAGAGAAGGGTGATCGCGTTGGCCGAGATGATCGTGCGGCGGGCCCGGATCCAGGCGCGGGGCACCGCGCTGCGCGGGCTGCGCCCCTCCCGGATCTCGTCCTTCAACCGTTCGAAGTAGATGACGAACGAGTCCGCCGCCACACCGAGCGAGACGATCATGCCGGCGATGCCGGCGAGGGTGAGCGTGAAGCCGATCTGCCGGCCGAGCACCACCAGCGCGCCGAAGACCAGCAACGCGGAGAGGATCAGGCTCAGGAAGATCACCGAGCCGAGCAGCCGGTAGTAGAAGAACGCGTAGATGATGACCAGCAGCATGCCGATACCGGCCGCGAGCAGACCGGCGCGCAGGTGGCTGGCACCGAGCGTGGCGGTGACGTTCTGCGCCTCCTGCTGCTCGAAGGTCACCGGCAGCGCGCCGTAGCGGAGCTGACCGGCGAGCGTGCTGGCGTCCTTCTGGTTGAAGTTGCCGGTGATCTGGGAGTTGCCGGTCAGCACGCCCTGGATCTCCGGGGAGGAGACGATCTTGTTGTCCAGCACGACGGCGACCCGGCACTTGCCGTCCTGGCCCAGCGCGGTGGCGTCGCAGGCCTGGCCCTCGTTGTTGAACGCCTCACGGGTCAGGGAGGTCCACTTGCCCTGGCCGTCGCCGGTGAAGTCCAGGCTGACCACCCAGGCGTTGGTCTGGTCGAGCACCGCGTCGGCGTCGGACACGTCGGTGCCCAGCACCTTGGCCTGGTCGAGCAGGTACTTCGTAGCGCCGTCCTCGCAGGAGACCACCTGCTGCTTCGGGTCGGAGATCGACGCCGGGGGGCGCTGGTCGAGCTGCGCGCAGCCGATCGTCGGCACGTTGAACTGCATCTGCGCCGGCAGCACCGCGACCTCCTGCGGAGACAGCGTGCCGAACGGCTTGAGCTTGTCGGCCAGCGACGGGTCAGCGCTCAGGTCGGCCGGGGCCTGCAGCCCGTTGGCGGCCTGCCACGCGGCGGCGCCGACCTTCTGCTCGACGGCCTTGCGCTGCTCCTCAACACTGGCCGGCACCGGCTCGGAGCTGGCGCTCGGCGAAGCCGTGGCGGACGCGGAGGGGGTCGGCGTCGGCGTGGCGCTGGGCGACGCCGGGGCCATGCCGCCCTGACCACCGCTGGGCGACGAGGTCACCTTCGGCGAGGCGCTGCCCGTCGGGGTCGGGGTCGCGGCGCCGGACGGGGTCGGGCTGCCGGACGGGGCGACGCTCCCGGACGGGGTCGGCGTGGCGGCGGGCGGAGCCTCGGCCACACCGCTGCCGGAGGCCGCCTTGAGCACCTTACGGAAGCGCAGCTCAGCCGCTTCGCCCACGTCGTCGAGGTTGCGGTTCTCACCGGGCAGGGAGATGACGATGTTGCGGTTGCCCTCGGTGACCACCTCGGCCTCGGCCACGCCGAACGCGTTGACCCGGCTCTCGATGATCTCGCGGGCCTCCTCGAGGTTCTCCGCCGTCGGAGGCTTGCCGTCGACGCTGTTGGTCGCCTCCAGTGTCACCCGCGTGCCGCCGATGAGGTCCAGGCCGAGCTTGGGCTCGAGCCGGTCCTTCCAACTGCCGCTGGCGCCGGCGAAGAACACCAAAAGATAGAGGACCACGAAGATGAACCCGAGCACGGCGAGCTGCCGCCCGGGGCGCATCTGTCCCTGAGGTGGTGCCACGGCTGTCCTGTCTCCCTGTACGGTCGCGCCGCTGTCGCAGCGGCGGCGGTGTCGGGCCGGGGGTCCCGCCCGACGGGTCTGCCTTGAGTCGACGAGATGCCGACACGAGGACCGGGCACCCCGGCGCGGAACGCCGACGATCGCGGGAACGTGCCGACGCCCGGCGTCGACCCAACTATCCAGTTTTCACGTCTCGTCCGCTGCCCCGTGGGGGCGCCACGACCCGGAAGCCGATCGACCGGCCGTACGCCGAAATCGCCGCTCCCGGGAGGAGGGGTCAGTCCTTGACGGTGTCCGCGTCCTCGGTGACCGGCTCGGCCGGCAGCTCCGCACGGGTGACGACCCGCGCGATGGCCGGGCGGGCGTAGCGGGTCTGCACGCCCGGTGCGACCTCGATCAGGACGGTGTCGTCCTCGATGCCGGTGACCGTGCCGTAGAGCCCGCCGATGGTCACGACCTCGTCGCCAGGGCCGAGGTTGGACTGCATCGCCTCCGCCTCACGGCGGCGCTTCTGCTGGGGCCGGATCATCATGAAATACATGACACCGAAGAGCAGGGCGATCATCAGGATCGGCGTGAAACTGCCGGCCCCGCCGCCCGCTGCTGCGTAATGCACGGTTACTGACCTTCCCATTGGCCACCTGCCCGGCACCGTGGGTGCCGGAGCGGAGGCGGATTCTCACGTCCTGTACAGACCGCGGCGAAGTCTAAACCCTGCACCTGGGAACGCCGAATGCGGCACAGATCACGTTCACATCACGGCTGATCGACATCCAAGGAGAACAGATCGGGCACAGGTGGACTATCCGCACCAAATGTACCATTCGGCGGTGTGCGTCCCAGATGCCGCCAGGCCGCCTCGGTCGCCACCCGACCCCGGGGCGTACGTGCCAACAGCCCAGCTCGCACCAGGAACGGCTCGCAGACCTCCTCGACCGTGTCCGGCTGCTCCCCCACCGCGACGGCGAGAGTGGACAGCCCGACCGGCCCGCCCCGGAACGAGTCGACCAACGCGGTCAGCACCGCCCGGTCCAGCCGGTCCAGGCCCAGCGGGTCCACGTCGTACACGATCAGGGCGGCACGGGCGGTATCGAGATCGACCACCCCGTCACCACGCACCTCGGCGTAGTCGCGGACTCGGCGCAACAGCCGGTTGGCGATCCGCGGGGTGCCCCGGGACCGACCGGCGATCTCGGTCGCGCCCTCGGGGGTGATCGGCACCCCCAGGATCCGCGCCGAGCGGTGCAACAATGTCTCCAGATCCGCCGGGGCGTAGAAGTCGAGGTGCGCGACGAAGCCGAACCGGTCCCGCATCGGCCCGGTCAACAACCCCGAACGGGTCGTCGCGCCGACCAGGGTGAACGGCTCGACGTCCAGCGGAATCGCCGTCGCCCCCGGACCCTTGCCCACCACCACGTCGACCCGGAAGTCCTCCATCGCGCTGTACAGCAGCTCTTCCGCCGGTCGCGCGATCCGATGAATCTCGTCGATGAAGAGCACGTCACCCTCGGCGAGACTGGTCAGGATCGCCGCCAGGTCACCGGAACGCTCGATCGCCGGGCCACTGGTCACCCGGATGCCCGCGCCCAGCTCGGCGGCGACGATGTTGGCCAGGCTCGTCTTCCCCAACCCGGGTGGGCCGGAGAGCAGGATGTGGTCCGGCGGCGCCCCCCGCCGCATGGCGCCCTGCAACAACAGGTCGAGCTGGTCGCGGACCCGGTCCTGGGCGATGAACTCGGCCAGCCGCCTCGGCCGGACGGTGGCCTCCGCGTCCCGCTCGGCGTCGCTGACGTACGCCGAGACGAGCCCTTCGGTCTCGCTCACCGGGCCACCCCCTTACCCGGCACGACCGTGCGTCGGCGCGGCGCCCACCTGCCCGCGCTCATCGGGTGCGACCGAGCAGCCGGATGGCCTGCTTGAGCAGGACCGGCACCGGCGGGGTCTCGCCCTCGATCGACTCCGCCACCGCGGCCACCGCCTGATCGGCCTGACCGGCCGTCCAGCCCAGCCCGACCAGCGCCTGCCGGACCTGGTCGGGCCAGCTGCCGCGGGTCACCCCGGCGGCACCGTCGGCCCCGACCGGCACCGGGCCGACCCGGTCGCGCAGCTCCAACACCAGGCGTTCGGCACCCTTCTTGCCGATCCCGGGCACCCGGGTCAGGGCGGCCGTGTCGGCGTTGGCGATCGCCTTGCGGACCGCGTCCGGGGTGTGCACCGCCAGCACCGCCTGGGCCAGTCGCGGGCCGACCCCGCTGGCGGTCTGGAGCAGCTCGAACAGCGACTTGGCGTCGTCGTCGGCGAAGCCGTAGAGGGTCAGCGAGTCTTCCCGCACGATCAGACTGGTGGCGAGCCGGGCGACCTGGCCGACCCGCAGCTCCGCGAGGGTCCCCGGGGCGCAGTGCACGGCGAGCCCGACACCGCCGACCTCGATCACGGCCTGGTCCGGACCCGTCGCGGTCACCGTGCCGCGCACGCTGGCGATCATCGTGCTCCTCCTCGTCGTGCCCGGTCGGCCGCGGCGGCCAGCTTGGAGCGGGTCCCGCCGCGCCACACATGGCAGATGGCCAGGGCCAGCGCGTCGGCGGCGTCGGCCGGCTTCGGCGGCTCGGCCAGCCGCAACAACCGGGTGACCATCGCCGTCATCTGCGCCTTGTCGGCCTGACCGGACCCGGTCACGGCCGCCTTCACCTCGCTCGGGGTGTACGTCTGCACCGGCAGCCCGGCCCGCGCTCCGGCCAGCACGGCGATGCCACTGGCCTGCGCGGTGCCCATCACGGTGCGGACGTTGTGCTGGCTGAACACCCGCTCGACCGCGACGCTCTCCGGTTGGTGCTCGGCGACCAGCTTGGTCAGCGACCGGTCCAGGTGCAGCAGGCGCAGCGCCAGGTCGTCGGCCGGGTCGGTGTAGACCACGTAGTAGGCGACCAGCGTGCAGGGCCGCCCGGGCACGCCCTCGACCACACCAACCCCGCACCGGGTCAGCCCCGGGTCAACCCCGAGAACCCGCACGCCGCCCCCCTCCACCACCGCCAGCAGTACGTGTGTTCGACACCCTACTGCCCCGTCCCCAAGCCCAGGGAAGAGACACGCCCACCCTTGTCGATCATGGAGTTGTGGTGGGTCACGAAGGCCGCGAAGGCTCACCGATCGGGCACCACAACTCCATGATCGACGAGAGCGGCCGGGGACGTGCCGCGCGTGGGGGGCCACACAGAACTGGTGTGGGATATGTGGTGGTGGCCCATGTGCCTTGGGGCATGCAGCTCGTAACTTCTTGCGCCATGACGGCAGAACCCGTGGTGGTCCCCCACGTCGTACAGGTCGACCTCGCCGGTCGGACCGCCCTGGTCACCGGGGGCGGCGGCGGCATCGGGCGGGCCTGTGCCCTGCGGCTGGGCGCGGCCGGCGCCACGGTGCTCGTGGTGGACCGCAACCTGGAGGCCGCCGAGGCGGTCGCCGCCGAGGTCGGTGGCCGGGCCGAGGGCGTCGACCTGTCCGACGCCGCGGCGGTGGACTCACTCGACCTGGACGTGGACATCGTGGTGAACAACGCCGGGCTCCAGCACGTCGCGCCGTTGCCGGACTTCCCCGTCGAACGCTTCGAGTACATCCAGCGGGTGATGGTGGAGGCGCCGTTCCGGCTGATCCGCCGGGCGCTGCCACACATGTACGCCCAGGGCTGGGGGCGGATCATCAACATCTCCTCGGTGCACGGGTTGCGTGCCTCGCCGTACAAGGCGGCGTACGTCTCGGCGAAGCACGCGCTGGAGGGGCTGTCGAAGGTGGTCGCGCTGGAGGGTGCCTCGCACGGGGTCACCGCGAACTGCATCAACCCGGCGTACGTGCGGACCGCCCTGGTGGAGAGCCAGATCGCCGACCAGGCGGCCAGCCACGGCATCGACGAGGTCGAGGTGATCGAGAAGATCATGCTGGCCCGGGCCGCGATCAAACGGTTGATCGAGCCGGAGGAGGTCGCCGAGCTGCTGGCGTACCTCTGCTCGCCGCCGGCGGCGTTCATCACCGGCGCGTCGATCGCCCTCGACGGGGGCTGGACGGCCAACTAGTGGGGCTGCGCACAATGTCGACCATGTCATCGCCGGTGGAGTTCCTGGAGCTGCTCGCCCGAGAGGCCGCGCCGGTCGAGTTCGAGGGGCCGCTGGTGGCCGCGCGGGCCGCCGGGCTGCCGCCGGACCGGCTGGCCGAGCTGGAGCAGGCCAAGTCGGTGGCGTTGCGGGTCCGCGCGCTGCTGGAGCGTCGCCGCCGCCGGGAGAGCGAGCTGTCCGGCCTGTACGACACCGTCAGCGACCTGGCCGGTCTGCGCGACCTGGACGACGTGTTGCGGGCGATCGTGCACCGGGCCCGCCACCTGCTCGGCGCGGACGTGGCGTACATGACGCTCAACGACGACGAACGCGGCGACACCTACATGCGGGTGACCGACGGGTCGGTCTCGGCCCGTTTCCAGCGGCTGCGCCTGCCGATGGGGGCCGGCCTCGGTGGCCTGGTGGCCCAGTCCGGCGCCCCGTACGTCACCGCGAACTACGGCGAGGACGCGCGCTTCCACCACACCGGTGAGATCGACGCCGGCGTGGGCGAGGAGGGTCTGGTGGCCATCCTCGGGGTGCCGCTGCGGCTCGGTTCCACCTCGATCGGGGTGCTCTACGCGGCCAACCGTTCGGCCCGGCCGTTCGTCCGGGAGGAGGTGGCGCTGCTGGTGTCGCTGGCCGCGCACGCGGCGGTGGCGATCGACACCGCCCGGCTGCTGACCGAGACCCGCTCGGCGTTGGCCGAGTTGTCGGCGGCGAACACCACCATCCGGGCGCACAGCAGCTCGGTGGAGCGGGCCGCGGCGGCACACGACCGGATGACCGCGCTGGTGCTGCGCGGCGGCGGGGTGGAGGACGTGGCTGCCGCGGTGACCGAGGTGCTGGGCGGCGCGCTGCTGGCGTTGGACGCCGAGGGCCGCCTGCTGGCCCGGGTGGGTGAGATCGAGGAGCCGGACCGCGCGGACATCGTGGAGGCGGTGGCCGCGTCCCGGACCGAGGGGCGCAGCGTACGCCGGGGTCCCCTCTGGTACGCGGCGGTGGTGGCCGGCGCGGAGAACCTGGGCGCCCTGGTGCTGCGCCCGGACGACGAGTTGGTCGACGCCGACCAGCGCATCCTGGAGCGGGCCGCGTTGGTGACCGCGCTGCTGCTGCTGTTCCGCCGGACGGTGGCGGAGGCGGAGGGCCGGGTGCGGGGCGAGTTGTTGGACGACCTGATCGCCCGCCCGTTGCGCGACACCGACGCGTTGCGCAGCCGGGCCCGGCGGCTGGGCGTGGACCTGGACGCGCCGCACGTGCTGGTGGCGGTGGGCGACGACGCGATCGCCGCGACCGGCTCGGCGCGGCAGCGGGTGCTCTCCTGGGCCACCACGTACGCCTCGGCGCGCGGCGGACTGGCCGCCGCGCGCGACGGTCGGGTGGTGCTGATGCTGCCGGGGCTGGACGCGGGCGGCAGTGCCCGCGCGGTGGCCCGGGACCTGTCCCGGGTGACCGGCCGACCGGTGACCGCCGGGGCGAGTGGCCCGTCGAACACGCCGGCGGCGCTGGCCGGGACGTTCCAGGAGGCGGACCGGTGCCTGACGGCGCTGGGCGCGCTGGGCAGGGCCGGGCAGGGCGCGAGCACGGTGGAGTTGGGCTTCGTCGGGCTGTTGCTGGGCACGGTCGGTGACCGGGGCGAGAAGGACGTGACCGAGTTTCTCAGCGCCACCGTCGGGCCGGTGCTCGACTACGACGCCCGGCGCGGCACGGCCCTGGTGAAGACGCTGGAGGCGTACTTCGGGGTGGGTGGCAGCCTGGCCCGGGCCGCCGAGCAACTGCACGTGCACGTCAACACGGTGACCCAGCGGTTGGAGCGGGTCGGGCAGTTGCTCGGCGTCGACTGGCAGCGGCCCGAGCGGGCGCTGGAGGTGCAGCTCGCGCTGCGCCTGCACCGGCTGCGCACGCCGGCCGGCTGACGCCGGAACACCAGCGTCAGCGGGCCCGGAGCCGTTGACCGGGCACCTGCCGTCAGCGGGCCCGGATGCCCTCCAGCACGGCGTCGACGACCTGTTCGGGCAGGGTCTGCTCGTTCAGGTCCGGGTTCCACTGGAGCACCCGCTGGATCAGCATCGGCCCGGTGAGCAGCGCCATCGTCACTTCGACGTCGATGTCGGCGCGGAGCGTCCCCTCGTCGATGCCGCGCCGCAGCACCTCGCGCATCAGCTGCCGCCGGGGCGCGATGATGTTCTGGTAGAGCTGGAACTGGTCGTCGCTGCGGTTCACCGCGGGCACCAGACAGGGCATGATCTTCGCCGCGCGCGGGTCGACGTTCTTGCCGATCGCGCCGACCAGCAGCACCAGGTCGTCGCGGACGGAGTGGCCGGCCGGCTTGGCCAGGACACCCTTGAGTCGCCGCAACGCGTCCAGCAGCAGCGCGTCCTTGCCGGCCCAGCGGCGGTAGATGGTGGCCTTGCCGACCCCGGCGCGAGCGGCGATCGCCTCGATCGAGAGCGCTTCGACGGTGCTGCCCTCGGCGAGCAGGTCGAGGGTCGCCTCAATGATCGCCTCGTCGGCGCGGATGCTCCGCGGTCGCCCGGGCGACCGCGGAGCATCGGCAGTGGACGTCATGTCCGACATTCTTCCCGCACCTACGCCGTGCCGGCCAACTCGGGCTCGGCGACCGGCGCCACCGGGGCGACGCTCGTCTCCTCCTTGCCCGGCATCCAGCGCAGCACCACGATGATGCCGAGCGCGGCGATCACCGCGGAGAGCCCGGCCGCCCAGTGCATGGCGGTGACGAAGGCGTCGTTGGCGGCCGAGATCAGCCCCGGTGCCGCCGGGCCAAGCTGGCCCGCCGCGGCGTACGCCCCGGAGATCGACTCGTTCGCGGCGTCGCGGGCCTGGCCGGGCAGGCCGGTCAGTGCGTCACTGATGTCGCTGCGGTAGACCGCGGAGAGCACCGAGCCGAGGACGGCCACACCGAGCGCGCCGGCCACCTGGCGGATGGTGTTGCTGACCGCGGAGCCCACGCCGGCCTTCTCCCGGGGCAGCGCCGACATGATCGACTCGGTGGCCGGCGGCATGATGTTGGCCATTCCGGCGCCCTGGATGAGGAAGACGAGCAGCACGATCCAGATCGGGGTGGACGCGCCGATGAAGACGAAGGCGCCGAGGGACACCACGGTCAGCGCCAACCCGACGGCGGCGACGGCCCGACCGCCGTAGCGGCGGACCATCGCGGCGCTGCGCGGCGCGAAGACCAGCTGGGCGCCGGCGAAGGGCAGGAAGAGCAGACCGGTCTGCAAGGGGCTGTAGTCGCGCACCAGTTGCAGGTAGAACGAGCCGAAGAACATCGAGCCCATCGCGGCGAAGAACACCAGGCCGACGATGGCGACCGGCGCGGCGAAGCGGGGCACCTTGAACAGGCGCACGTCCAGCGACGGGTGGTCGCTGCGCCGCTCGTGCTGCACGAACCAGGCCAGCACCGCGACGCCGACCAGGATCGAGCCCCAGGCCACCGGGCGGCCGAAGCCGTGCTCGCCGCCGTCGATGATGCCGTAGGAGAGGGCGACCAGGCCGATCACCGAGAGCAGGACGCCGAGCACGTCGACCCGGCCCGGCCGGGGGTCACGCGACTCGGGGACCAGCAGCGCCACCAGCACCACGCCGACGACGATCACCGGCACGTTGATCAGGAAGACCGAGCCCCACCAGAAGTGCTCCAGCAGCGCACCGCCGAGGATCGGGCCGATCGCCACGGCGAGACCGACCGCGCCGGCCCAGACGCCGATGGCCCGACCACGCTCGCGCGGGTCGAAGACGTTGGAGATGATCGACAGCGTCACCGGCATGATGGCCGCGCCGCCGACCCCCATCAGGGCGCGGGCCGCGATGAGCTGTCCGGGGCTCTGGGCGTACGCGGAGAGCAGCGACGCCAGGCCGAACAGCACCAGACCGATCATCAGGAAGCGCTTGCGGCCGGCGCGGTCGCCGAGCACCCCGAAGGTGAACAGCAGCCCGGCGAAGACGAGGGTGTAGGAGTTGATGGACCACTCCAGCTCGCCCTGGCTGGCGCCGAGGCCGTGCACCGGGTCGGCCAGGGTGCGCAGGGCGACGTTGAGGATCGTGTTGTCGAGGACGACCACGAGGAGGCTGATCACCAGCACCCCCAGGATCGCCCACCGCCTCGGGTGTCCCGTGTTGTTGTGCAGTTCCATGCCTGGCTTTCCCCCCACGCTGATCACCCGCGACGAAATACGATACGGGTCAGACTCGTAACGCGAATCAGCCTACGACGCGTATTAACGATACGGCACCGATCCGTATCGTATGTGGTGGGCGTCACCCGCAGGCGCGACCGGTGCGCGGCGTCTGCAACCCGCCCCACGCCTCGACGCACTCCAGCCGGCACCCCACCCCAGAGGGGAGGGAGTCGAACCATGTCGATGGACTTCACGTTCCACCCACGATTGACGTGCGCGAACGCCACTCCCGCGGGCCGTCGACTTGACCGGACCCCCTAGGTTGATGATCCACACAGCCCAGCGGAAGGTCTCCACCCCATGCCCGTCGGCTTCACCATGGCGATCCTCTTCGCCGTCGCCCTGGCGGTCAGCGCCGTCGTCGCCCTCGTCGCTCCCGCCCGGCCGCTGAAGCGGATGGCCGCGCTCGCGTCGCTCGGCTTCCTCGCCCTCACCCTGGTGATCGGCATCGCCTCCAGCGCCCACTCGGTGCCGATCCGCTCGGTCGGCATCGTCACCAGCTTCGGCAAGCCCACCGGCGAGGTCACCGGCTCCGGCCTGAAGTGGGTGGCACCGTGGCAGAAGGTCGGGGAGTGGGACGCGGGCCGCCAGAAGTACGACCACATCGGCGGCAACAACTGCGTCCGCGTACGCACCGGCACCCTCGCCGACGCGTGCGTCGAGGTGCTCGTCGAATGGCAGGTCAAGCCGGAGGACGCGCCGAAGCAGTTCATGGACTACAAGGGCGACTTCGACAGCTTCCGGGGTCAGCGGGTGGGCGTGCAGCTCGACAGCGCGGTCAACGACGCCTTCGCCGCGTACAACCCGCTGGAGAAGATCGACGACAAGACCGGTGACCTCAACGTCGACCTGAAGCCGTTCGCCGCGAGCATCAAGACCAGCGCGGAGACCCGACTCGCCACCGATGTGGACATCCTCTCGGTGACCATCACCCGGGTGAACCACGACGACAAGACCGAGGGCAACATCAAGGCGTTCCAGGACAAGCTGGCGCAGACCCGCAACCTGGAGCAGGACCGCAAGAACGCCGAGATCTCCAAGCAGATCACCGAGACCAACGCGAAGGTCGACAAGGTGACCCGCTGTCTGGAGATCGCGGAGAAGAACGGCGCCAACCCGGGGCTCTGCATCAACCCGGGCATCGTCACGGGCAAGTGACCGGCAGCCGGCCCACCCGTGGCGGGTGGGCCGGCTGCCGCGTCACCGTCAAGCCGACCCGCGCCGACGGTCGATCGCGCCGATCAGGCGTAGCTGAACAGCGGCGGGAAGACCAGGACCACGATCCAGGCCCACGCGGCGTACACCGGCAGGTAGCCGGTCTGCCACCGTTCGAGCGTCGTGAACGGCGTGCGCCGGCGGATGAAGGTCAGCAGGAGCCACGCCGACCAGGCGAGGTTGACCAGGAGGATCACGTTCTCGCCGAGCGCGGCCGCCCGGTTGGGCGTGCTGCCGTACGCGTCGGTGATGCGCCCGGTGATCTCCAGCAGCACCAGCACGTCGATGGCCAACGCACTGACCACGAGCGCGAGTTGGAGCTTGTCGAACGGGCCGGGCGGGGCCAGCGGTTCACGGGCCGAGAGTGAGTAGAGCAGCAGCCCCAGCACCACGACCAGGAGAAGGTCGAACAGAAGCAGCGCCTCACGCTCCACGTCGATGCCGTGGCTGGTCCAGACGACAGCGACGAGGAAGGCGAGCAGCGCAGCCGTGAAGAGCGGGGTGAACAGCCGGGTGAGGACCGGCGCAATGTTCTCGACGACGCTCTGCTTGGCCTCGACGAGCCACCCGGCCACCACGACCGCCGCCGCGGCACCGCAGGGCAGGAGCCACTGCGAGATGAACTCCTCCGGGACGATTCCGATGGCCGCGAAGGTGTTGAACAGGAACGCGGCGAGCACGCCGCCGCCGAGGGCCATCAGCACCAGGTAGATGAACCACTCACCGGTGAACCGGATGAAGTCCATGCGCCGACGGGAGGAGCGCCAGTCGTCGGCGACGTACGCCAGACCGACCACGAGCCACAGGGCGATGGGAAGGTGGACGCCGGTGACGACCACGGACTGCGAATCGTCAGCCAGGGGGTAGGCGTTGGCCGCCACCGCGCCGAGGACGAAGAGCGCCGCCAGCACGGCGACCATCGACCTCCGGGCTCCCCGACGCCAGGCCAGGAAACCCGCCAGCCAGGGCAGCGCGAACAGGGTGAAGTTCCGCGCGTAGAACGAGCCGTCGTCGGCGAAGCTCAGCCCGAACAGCGCCGGCACCTTGACCGACGCCAGCGCGCCCGCCGCACAGCCGAGCATGACCCACAGGTCCCGCCGGGAGCGGGTGCCGCCGACCGGGCTGTCGTGGTCGCCGGTCAGCACCAACTGCTTCCACAGCCGCTCCGAATGCTCCCGGGCGAACTCGCGGGAGAGGTCGTCGAGGCTGCCCATTCGTTTCACCGCGACCAGGAACGCCTCGTCCGGGCTCAGGCCAGCGGCGACGAGCTCGTCCACCGAGCCGCGAAGGTGGTCTTCCAGCTCGTCGGCGTCCACCGCCTGCAACTCCCTGCGGCGAAGCACGTACCGGCGCCACTGCTCGAACTGGGCTTCCAGTTCCTCCGGCCCGTCGGGCGGCGTCATGCGAGGCCCTCCAACGGCTGCGCCGTCAGCGGCGCGCAGTCGTGCCAGATCTCCTTGAGCGCACCCACGACGGTGTCCCACTGCCGGCGCTGCTCGGCCAGCTCGGCCAGGCCCCGGTCGGTGATGCGGTAGTACTTGCGCTTCCGCTCGCCGGCCACCGACTGCCAGCTCGACTCCAGATAGGCGAGGCGCTCCAGCCGGTGCAGCAACGGGTACAGCAGCCCTTCGGTCCACTCCAGCTCGCCTCCGGACAGCTCGTTGATCCGCCGGATGATGGCGTACCCGTAGCTCTCCCCCTCGGCCAGGATGCCGAGCACCATCGGTGTCGCCGAGGCGGCGACCAGATCCTTGGCGACCTTCACGAAGCCTCCCAGCTCCAAACCTAGAGGTATGATGCATAGTACTGCTAGGTATAGTCTCGGGCGCAACGCCCCCGGGATGAGAGGTAGGTGGAATCGCCGTTCCGGCGGCTGTGGTGCCGCGAACCCTGGAGCTGCCCGCCGGCAGCACCGGCAAGGTCGTGGTCCAGGGCCTCAAGAGTGGCAAGGGTGGCGTCATGCTGGCGCTGATGGGCGAGGACGCCCGGCGGTCGATGCCGCGGTCGGCCATGTGCTGCCGGGCCGGTTCTGGTCATTCCGGCGTCGCCACCAGGACATCCAGCTGGTCGGTGCGGCGAACGCCCAGCACGACGATCGCCGGAGCCACATCCGCTGCTGAGCGTGATGTCTGTGAGTCATCGTGATGACTCACAGACATCACGCTCATTGAAGTGAGGCCCTCCAAGTCCTGCGCCCGGCGATTTTCGGGGACGCCCTCGCGGCCTGGTTCGACCGGCAGCATCCGCCCCGACGTGCAGGCCCGCGACGTCATAGTGCTCAGCTCAGCGTGACCACCCAGCGCGCACCCTCGCCCCGGGCCAGCCGGTCGAACGCCGCCGGCGCCTCGTCCAACGGAACCGTTCCGCTGACCAGCACCCGCAGGTCCAGTGCGCCGTCGGCGAGTTCGGCGGCCAGCGCCGGCACCTCCCGGTCCGGATCGGACGATCCGTACACCGAGGAGCGCAGCGTACGCGCGGAGTGGAAGATGTCCAGCGCGCCGAGGCTGACCATGTCGTCCTTCGCGCCCATGCCGACCACGGTCACCGCTCCCCCACGCCGAGTGAGCCGCCACGCGGCGCGGATGGTGGCGGCCCGACCGACGCACTCGAAGGCGTGGTCGACGCCGCGGCTCTCGGTGCGCGCCCGTACCTCCTTGGACAGCCGGTCGTCGGAGAGCAGGAAGTCGGTCGCCCCGGCGGCAAGCGCCAGGCCCCGCTTCGCCTCGGCGACGTCGACGGCCAGGATCGTCGTGGCGCCGGCCCGACGGGCCGCGCTCAACACGGCGAGCCCGACCCCACCGAGCCCGACGACCGCGACCGACTCGCCGGGCGCCACCCGGGCGGTGTTCCGGACCGCGCCGACGCCGGTGAGCACCGCGCAGCCGAGCAGCGCTGCCTGCTCGGGCGGCAGCCCGGCGGGGATCGGAATGACGGCACGCTCGGGTACCACCACCGCCTCGGCGAGCGCGCCGAGGCCGAGGGTCAGGTGCAGGGGGACCCCGTCGTCGGTCTCGCCGCGCGGCACCGTCGGGGCCGTGGTGGCGGCGCAGAGCCACGGCTCCCCGCGCTGGCACCACCAGCAGGCCCGGCAGGCCGGTGCCCAGTTGAGCACCACCGGGGTGCCGACCGTCAGCTGGCTGCCCGGCCCGGTCGCAGCCACCACCCCGGTCGCCTCGTGCCCGAGGACCAGCGGAAACCGCGCGGCGAGGGTGCCGTTGACCATGGACAGGTCGGAGTGGCAGACACCGGCCGCCCGGATCGCCACCCGCACCTCGCCGGGGCCGGGCGCGGGCAGCCGTACCGGCTCGACCCTGAGCTCCGCACCGGACCCGCGCGCGACCAGCGCGCGAACGATGACCGGCTCGGACACCGGCTCGGTGCCGCCGCCCGGCGCGGCCGGGGACAGCTCGGGGTCGGTCATCGCTGGATCGCCTTCAGCTCGCAGAACTCGGCCAGCCCGTGCACGCCCAACTCCCGGCCCAGGCCGGACTGCTTGTAGCCACCGAACGGGGCGAGCGGGTTGAACGGGGCGCCGTTGATGTCGACCGCGCCGGTACGCAGCCGCCGGGCCACCGCCAGCGCCGCGTCGGTGTCGGCGGACCAGACCGCGCCGGCCAACCCGTACTTCGAGTTGTTGGCGATGGCGACGGCCTCGTCGGTGTCGGCGAACGGGATGACGGCGAGCACCGGGCCGAAGACCTCCTCCTGGGCGAGCGCGCTGTCGGGGTGCACGTCGGCGAAGACGGTCGGGGCGACGAAGTGCCCCCGGGTCGGCACCGGGGCGTCGGGCCCGCCGGCGACCAGCCGGGCGCCGTCGGCGAGAGCCCGGTCGATGTGGCCGCGCACCCGTTCGGCCTGGTGAGCGGAGACCAGCGGGCCGAGCCGGGTCGCCGGGTCGAATGGGTCGCCGAGCCGGTAGCCGGCCACCGCCGTGGTGATCAGGTGCAGCGCTTCGTCGTAGCGGTCGCGGTGCACCAGCATCCGGGTCCACGCGGTGCAGGTCTGCCCGGAGTTGAGCAACGCGTTGCCGACGCCCACCTTGACGGCGGTGGCCAGGTCGGCGTCGGGGAGGATCACGTTGGCGGACTTGCCGCCCAGCTCCAGCGCCACCCGGGCGATCCGGTCGGCGGCGAGCCGCATGATCCGCGCGCCGGTGGCGGTGGAGCCGGTGAACGAGACCAGGTCGACGTCGGGGTGCCCGGCGAGGGCTTCGCCGACCACCGGCCCGGTGCCGGGGACCAGGTTGAGCACGCCCGGCGGCAACCCGGCTTCGGTGACCGCGTCGAAGAGCAGGTAAGCGGTCAACGGGGTCAACTCGCTGGGCTTGAGCACCACCGTGCAACCGGCGGCGAGGGCGGGTGCGAGCTTCGCCATCACCTGGTGCAGCGGGTAGTTCCACGGGGTGATCGCGCCGACCACGCCGACCGGCTCGCGGACGACCAGGGAGTTGCCGATGCTCTCCTCGACCGGCGCGCGGGCGGCGAGCGCGACGTGGTCACGCAGCACGGTCAACGGGAGCCCGACCTGCACCCGGGTGGCGAGCTTGAGCGGCGAGCCCAGCTCCACGGCGACGGCGCGGGCCAGGTCGTCGGCGCGGGCACTGAGCGCCGCGTGCAGCCGGTCGAGGTGCGCGGAACGCTCGGCGGGGGTGGCGGACGACCAGCCGGGGAACGCGGCCCGGGCTGCGGCCACGGCGCGGTCGACGTCGGCCGGGGTGCCAGCCGGAACCTGCCCGACCAGTTCCCCGGTGCTCGGGTTCTCCACGTCGATCAGATCAGCGTCGGCGGGAGGCGTCCACTCCCCGCCGATGTACAGGTGGTGCCGCAGGCGCAGGGAGTCGGGCAACTGCGACGGCGGGGCGGCGAGATCCATGTCGTCCCTTCGGGGGTGGGCGATGGCGACGGGGTCGCGACGGACGATGAAACTAGCGCTGGGAGTTTGGACGCTACCCGTTGGGCCGGCCGGACTCCACCGCGTCGACGGTGCGGGCGTACTCGGCGGCCAGACCGTGCAGCAACGCGTCCAGGCCGAGGGCGAAGGCGCCCTCGTCCACGCTCTGCTGGTGCTCGGCGAGCCGGTGCGCCTGGCGCAGATGCGGGTAGTGCGCCGCGTACAGCTCCGGGTCCTCGACGAAACCGCGGGCGAACGAACCGAGCGCCGAGCCGGCCACGAAGTAGCGCAGTGCCGCGCCGATGTGGGTGGCGCGGGCCGGCGGCCAGCCGGCCCGGACCAGGCCGCCGTAGACCGCGTCGGCCATCGCCAGGGCGGCCGGTCGACGCCCCGGGCCCTGTGCCAGGTACGGCACGATGTTCGGGTGCGCGGTGAGCGCCCGCCGGTACGACCAGGCCCACTCCCGCAGCGCGGCGACCCAGTCCCGGCTGGCGAAGCCGCTGGTGTCGACGCCGCCGGTGACCTCGTCGGCGACCGCATCGAGGATGTCGTCCTTGGTGGCGAAGTGGTTGTAGAGCGAGGGGCCCTGCACGCCGAGCGCGGCGGCGAGCCGGCGGGTGGAGAGCGCGCCGAGCCCGTCGGCGTCGATCAGCGCGAGCGCCGTCTCGACGATCCGGTCGCGGGTGAGCAGAGGCCGTCGAGGTCGGGGCACGTCAGAACTCCTCGGGGTGTGGGGCTGTCCCTCCCCGTGGGAACCACCTGTTCACGCACCCTATCCGGGACCGCCTGCGCGCAGGTGCCACCACGTCGGCCAGAGATGGGGTCTGGACGAATGAAAACTTACACCGCTAGTTTATGGGGAACCGCTGCGGCCCGTAGCGGCGCACCGCCACGCCGACCGAGGGGGAACCGTGGACTTCGCACTGTCCGAAGAGGAACGCGCCGTCCGAGACACCGTGCGCGCGTTCATCACCCGCGAGGTGATGCCCCTGGAAGCCGAGGTGCTCCGCCGGGAACGAGCGCACCAGCCGGGTCTGGACCACTCCGAGGTGCGCGAGCTGCAACTCAAGGCGCGCAAGTTCGGCTTCTGGGGCCTGGCCACCCCGGAGGAGTACGGCGGGATGAACCTGCCGGCCGTCCTCCAGTCCCTGATCTGGACCGAGCTGGGCCGCACGTTCGTGCCGTTCCGCTTCGGCGGCGAGGCGGACAACATCCTGTTCCACGCCACCGAGGAGCAGAAGCGGGAATTCCTCATCCCGACCATCGAGGGCGAGCGGCGCTCCTGCTTCGCGATCACCGAGCCGGGCGCCGGCTCGGACGCGGCCAACATCCGGCTCTCCGCGCGCCGCGACGGCGACGACTGGATCCTCGACGGCGAGAAGACCTTCATCACCGGCGGTCACGACGCCGACTTCGCCATCGTGGTCGCGGTGACCGACCGGGAGAAGGGCGCCCGCAACGGCGGCGCCACCGCCTTCCTGGTGGACCGGTCAATGGGCTGGCGCTCCGAGTTCATCCAGACGATGGGCGAGGGCGGGCCCGCGTCGCTCATCTTCGACGGTGTACGCGTGCCACACCGCAACATCCTCGGCGAGATCGGGCAGGGCTTCACGCTCGGCATGGAGTGGATCGGCAAGGGTCGCTACACCATCCCCTCGCACGCCATCGGCATCGCCGAACGGGTGCTGCAAATGGCCATCGACCACGCCAACACCCGGGAGACCTTCGGCGCGAAGATCGGCACCAACCAGGCCATCCAGTGGATGATCGCCGACTCGGAGACCGAGTTGGAGGCGGCCCGCTGGCTGGTGCTGCGCTCGGCCTGGACGGTCGATGCGGGCCTGGACCCCCGGCACGCCTCGTCGATGGGCAAGCTCTACGGCGCCGGCATGGTCAACCGGGTGGTCGACCGGGTGCTCCAGATCCACGGCGGCATGGGCTACACCCGGGAGCTGCCCATCGAACGCTGGTACCGGCAGGTCCGGCTCTACCGGATCTTCGAGGGCACCGACGAGATGCAGCGCCTGATCATCTCCCGGGACCTGCTGCGCGGGTACACCAAGATCGGTGGGCACCTCGCCTGAACGGAGTCATCCCGTCAACGCCTCCAACGCGGCGTCCACATCGGCCTCCGTGGAGTAGACGTGGAAGGAGGCGCGGACCCGTCCGGCGCGCACCGCCGCCCGGATGCCGGCCGCCGCGAGGCGCTGCTGCGCGTCGGGCACGTCCACGCTGACGATGGCGCTCTCCCCCGGTGGCCGACCCAGCCCGGCCAGGAACCGGTTCGCCAACGCCACATTGTGCGCACCGATCGCCGACACGCCGATCTCGGCGATCACCTCCAGGGCGGGGACCGCCCCGACCCAACTGAACCAGGCCGGTGAGATGTCGAACCGGCGGGCGTCGTCGGCCAGCCGCAACGGCGGGCCGTAGTAGGAGGCGTGCGGGTCGCGGCCCGCGTACCAGCCGGCGGCGTCGGGACGCAACCGCTCGCGCAACTCCGGCGCCAGATAGGCGTACGCGGTCCCGCGCGGATTCATCAACCACTTGTAGCCGCCCACCGCCACCACGTCGGCCCGGCTCCCGTCGAACGGCAGCCAGCCACACGCCTGGGTCGCGTCCACCACCACCAACGCGTCGTGCGCGCGGGCCGCGGCCACGATCTCGTCGTACGCCGCCACCGCCCCGTCGGAGGACTGCACCAGACTGAACGCGACCAGGTCGGTGTCGGCGTCGATGGCGTCGACCAACGACTCCAACGGCACCGTGCGGACCGTGACGCCACGCTCCTCCTGCACCAACCAGGGGAAGAGATTCGAGGTGAACTCCACCTCGGGAACCACCACCGTGGCACCGGCCGGCAGCGCCGCCGCGACCGGCGCGAAAAGCTGGGACACGGTCGCACCGACCGCCACGTCACCGACCGGCACCCCGACGAGGCCGGCGAAGGCGACACGGGCCCGGTGCGTCGACTCACCCCAGCCCTCCCACGACGTACGACCGATCCGCCAGTCGGCCAGCGCGTCCTGCAACGCCGTCCACGCCGGCTCCGGCGGCAACCCGTAACTGGCGGTGTTCAACCAGCCCGGCTCCGGCTGCCACAGCTTCTGCGCCTGTTCGATCTCCATGCCGTCGACGCTAGGCCGAACGGCGCCCGACGGGCACGGCCAATCGGCGACCGGCGGCCTGTCAGATCCGTACGAAGTCCTGGCCTAGCAGTGTCCTCAGCTTTGTCAGCGCGCGAGCGTTCTGCATCTTGACCACCGACACGGAGATGTCGAGGGTGCTGGCGACCGCCTCGACGCTCTGATCCTCCCAGTGCCGGAGCACCACGATGGCCTGGTCGCGGACCGGCAGGGTGGCCAATGCCTGGAGCAGGGCGACGTGCAGCTCTGTGGTGTCGTCGGGCCGTAGCACGCGCAGGTTCTGATCCATGTTTCCTCCCGTGGCCCCGATGGCTTTCCACAGGTGTTGACTGGTTGGCACACCGGATCGGTCACATCGACGAGCGCGGGTGGACCTGGGCGAGGCTGTCGGCGAGGCCGGCGAGCCACCGGTCGACCTCCACCAGGTGCCGGACCGACCGGGGGTCGGCTTCGCCGAGCAGCGGACGGATCCGGTCCAACTGGTCCGCGCAGGTGGTCGCGGGCGGCGTCGGGTGCGGTGTCTGGCCGTGCGCGACCTCGTCGGCGACGGCGCGGTACGTCGACCGCAGGCGCCCGACGGAGTCCCGCAGTAGCGCCTCCGCTTCGGGCCAGCCGGCGAGGCAGCCCGGCGGGTTGCGCCGCAGCAACGCCTCCGCGCCGGGCACCACGTGGTGCCCGGCGCTCAGCACCGCGTCCCAGTTCACCTGCTCGTGGCGCGGATCGTGGCGTTCCGAGTGGTATTGGCAGTACGACGAGTCGATCAGGACCATCCGGCGACGTACCCGGTTGAGGGCGTCGTCGGGTGGCGGCGCAGCGCCGAGCACCGCGTGGACGGTCTGTTCGACCGCGTCCGCGTTGGCCGACAGGTAGCGGGTGGCGTTCGCCCGCAGGTCGTAACCCGCGCCGCGCGGCCACATCGCCACGCCGGCCAACACGCCGATCACCGCGCCGAGCACAACGTCGACGAGGCGGGCCTCGGCGAGTCGCCACCCTTCCGTGCTGAGCTGGGCGAAGACAACCGTCAGCAGCAGGGTGAACAGCGCCTGTTGCCACACCGGACCGAGCAGGCGGCCGAGGCCGAAGGCCAGCAGCAGCGTGACCGGCAGGACGATGGCGTACGCGATCGGCTCATCGACGACGAGCATCACCCCGCCGCTGACGGCCGCACCGACGATCGTGCCCAGCACGGCCGGCCGCAGCGCGGTGCGGGTGTCGGCGGCCGAGGTCCGCAGGACGGTGAGGGTGGCCAGCAGCACCCAGAAGCCGTGGGTCAGCTGCAACAGCCCGGCGGCCACCCGGGCGATGGCGAGCGCCACGGCCAGCCGCAGCGAGTTCTGCAGGTGGGCCGAGCGCGGCGCCAGGTGGGAGCGGAACTGCCACCGGTACAGCGTCCACGGGCCGCGCCGGGCGTACTCGAACAAGCCCACGGAGGCGTCCTCAGCGTCGAGCCGCGCCCCGGTGGCCACCCGGCATCCGACCGCGAAGACCCGCACCTGGCCGGCGAGGGCCAGCGCGGTCGCGTCCCGGCACAACCGGGGTACGTCGACCGCCTCGCGGACACCACTCGTTCCCACCGGGTACTCCGCGTCGGCGCGTTCGACAGCGACGTCCAGGTCGGCGGGGTTCACCGCCGGGGCACCCGGCGACAGGCTCCGGCCGGCGGCGCGGGTCGTGTCCGCGCAGGAGCGCAGCAGACGCGCCGCCGCCAGGTCCGGGATCGGCTCCGGCGGGGCGTCCGCCGCCAGTCGATCCGCCTCGGCGAGCACCTCCCGTAACGCGACCTTGCAAATACGCAACGCCCGGTCCTGAGCACCCGCCGCGGTGGGCGCCCACCCCGGGGGGTCGCGGTCCAACTCGGTCGCCGCCACCACGTCGTACGCCCGCTGGCGCTGCCTGTCCTGGGCACCGGCGGCGGCGTGCGGGTCGGTCAACCTCTCGGCGGCGGCGTGGAGGAAGGCGGCGACGCCGTCCGCCGCGTCGGCGAGGCGCTGCCGGTAGGAGACCGGCACCGGGTCGGGCCAGAGGAGCACCTCGGCCGCGGCGAGCAGCACGATGGCGACTGTCACCCCGGCGAGTCGTTCCGGCAGGGTGCCCGGCTGGTACGGCGGGAACGACGCCAGGATGTAGAAGAGCTGAAAGGCGCTCCCCAACCCCACCAGGCGCGGGTTGCCGACCCCGGCGAACGCCACGACGAACCCGACGACCAGCATGCCGGCGGCGGCCGCCCACGTGCTCCACGCCAGCAGCGAACCCACCGCGATCAGCACCCACACCGCCGGCAGCGACAGCACGAGGATCCGTGCCCGTTGCGGTGCCGGACCCGGCAGCTGCGCGAACGACCCGGCGGCGATCGTGCCGAACAACCCGTACGTGGCGAGCGTCGAGCTGCCCGCGCCGTACCGACAGCCGTAGAAGACGAGGGACGCGACGAGGGTCAGGCGTGTCGCGCGTCGCAGGACGGCGCCACCAGGGTCACGGCGCCGAAGCCGACCCAGGAGGCTGGTTCCGAACACGGCTGCTCCCCCGGTTCGTCGCAGCGTCCCTCCCCGGCCCACCATTCTCCACCGGGCCCGGGGGTGGGCGGCGGCTTTGGCGACGAATCACCGCCGGGAGCGGCCGAGCAGGCCGAGCCGGAGGGCCCGGAACAGGGTGCCGGGCCGGCTCAGCGCGGCCGGGTGATCGAGCATGGTGGTGACCCGGCCCAGCCGGGCGTTGAGCACTGGATCGGTCAGCGACGCCCGGAAGAGCAGGTCTCCGAACCACTTGGTGATCTTGTAGCCGGGCGGGTACGGCCCGTCGACGTGCGGCAGCTCGATGTCGGCGGTGGTGGAGACCTGCCAGGCGGCGTCGACCACCACGCGGACCTGGTCGAAGTACGCCCGCGCCGGCTCGTCGTGTGGCTTCGGACCGGAGCGCAGGTACGTCGACAGGCAGGAGGCGTGCAGCGTCGCGGAGGTCATGCCCTGGCCGTACACCGGGTTGAAGGACGCGACCGCGTCACCGGCGGCGACCAACCCGGCGGGCAGGCGGTCGAGCTTGTGGAAGTCGCGACGTCGGCTGTCCGCCTGGTGGTAAGTGATCACCCCGCCGAGCATCTCCCCGTGTTCGGCGATGTCGCCGAACATCTGCGGGTAGTGCTCCCGACAGCGGGCGGTGAAGTCGGCGACGTCGCGGCTGGGCCGGTCCTCGTCGTAGCCGGCGACCAGCATGATCCAGCGGTCTCCCTCGACCGAGTTGATCCCACCGATCCGGGCGGTGCGCCCCTTGCCCGCCATCGTGTGGAAGACGGCCACCCAGGCGTCACTGACCGCCTCGTCGCGTCGGAAGAGCGCCGTGGCGTAGTTCAGCTTGATCGGCATGCGGTGCATCGGCGGGCGCGGCCACCCCTGCTCGGCCAGCCAGTCGCTCAACCGGCTGGACCGCCCCATCGCGTCGACCACCAGGTCCGCCGCCTCGACGATCGGCTCGGTGCCACCCTCGGGCACGTACCGGGCGCCGGTGACCCGCCGCTCGTCGAGGAGCAGGCCGTCCGCCCGCCCGTACACCATCTGGATGTTGTCGACGGCGAGAGTGCGTCGCCGGACCAGCGCCTCCAGGAACGGACGCGTGGTGATCAACGCCGGCCCGGTGCCGGTCGGCGCGGGCGGCAGGCCCACCATGCCGTTCACGAAGATCTTCGCCGTGCTGGGGTCGCGCGGTGGGGGCGGGGCACCGAGCGCGAGTGCCTCCTCGGCGATGCCGGGAAACCAGCGCTCCAACTGGACCTGACCGGCGGGCAGCAGCGCGTGCACCTGACTGCCCTGGGGCACACCCGGCCGGGGCCCGGCGTCGACATCGGACGGGTCCCGTTCGATGATCAGCACTTCCTCGGCGTGGTCGCTCAACACCCGGGCGGCCAGCAGCCCGGCCATGCTGCCACCGAGCACCACCGCCCGTCGCATGACCACTCTGGTCTCGGCCGGCGGTTCGGCCGTCGCTATCTCGGCGAAGAGCCGGGACGGAGAGGCGGGCATGCGATCACTCCTCGAACGGTCGGGAAACCTCGGCATCCACGACCGTAACCACCGCAGCGCCCGCCGTCAGCGCTCACGTTGCCCGCCACTTCTGGTTGGCGTTGCCGGTGCACTGCCAGATCTGCAACCGGGTGCCGTTGTTCGTGTTCCCGTCGAGCACGTCGACGCACCGGTCCGCCTTGATGTTCACCAGGTCGTGCGCCTTGTTGAGGGTGAACCTCTGCGAGGACGCTCCGGAGCAGTCGGCGAGTTGGACGGCGGCCCCGTCCTGGGTGGAGTGGCCGGCGACATCCAGGCACTTGCCCATCGATCGGACCGTGCCGTCCGCCGGGAAGGTCCACAGCTGCTTCGCGGTCCGACGGCAGTCCCAGATCTGCAGCCGCGCGCCGGCGACGGCGTTGCCGTCCGGGATGTCGATGCAGCGGTCGCTGGCGAAACTGGAGATCTGCTTGCCGGCGGGGGTGCTGCTCTGGGTCGGAGGCGGCGGGGCGACCGGCTGTTGGGTCGGATTCCCCGGACCGGTCGTCGTCCCGCTGCCCGTTCCGGGCGACGGGGGGCCCGCGCTCGTCGACGGCGGCGCGCTGGCGGGGCCGGACGGCGGGGCACCCACCACCGGTAGGCCCTGGAAACCGTCCGTAATCAGCGCGAAGACCGGCTTGCTCGCGGACCATTCGGCGGCGGACGTGGTCCAGCCGATCGAGTACGCGTGCCCGTTGTGGCCGACGAACGCACGGTTCAGTGTGCGCATCCGCGTGCCGGTCTGGTCGGTGTACGTCCACTCCCACTCGGCGGCCCGCAGTTGGTAGCGCACCGCGTCGAGCCGAACCTGCCGGTAGTCGGTGTACCGCCCGCGTCGGGTCCCTTCCCACTCCCGCAGCTCGGCGACCAGGTTCGCTGGGGTGGACCGGAGTTCGTCGACGATGAGCACGCGGCTGCCGTCCGGCTCCCGGAACTCGGCGCGCTCACCGTCGCGTCGCGCCTGCCAGCCGTCCGGCACCGGTACGAGGAAGCGGGGATCGTCGCGGTAGTACCGCCAGCCTGCGGGCGGCGGTGACAACGTCCTGGACACCGGCGACTCGGCGAGCACCGACTGGCTCACCGCCGGCGCCGCCGCTTCACCGTCACCCGACCCGCCGAACAGCCCGCCGTTCAGCAGGGACGCGGTCACCAGCAGGACGACGAGCAGCGCGGCGGCCCCGATCGACCCGATCAGCCGAGCCCGACCCGGGCGGCTCGTCTTGGCCCCCGGCCCAACGGGGACAACCGGGGACGCGGGGACAGCTGGCGACGCGGGGACAACCGGCGCCGCGGGGGCCGCCGACGCGGCGGGGGCCGCCGACGCGGCCGGGGCCGCCGACGCGGCCGGGGCCGCCGACGCGGCCGGGGCAGTCGACGCGGCCGGGGCAGTCGACGCGGCCGGGGCAGCCGGCGACGCGGGCGGGCCGGACTCTGCGGTGACGAACTCGGGCACGATCGCCGGACGGAGCTTGTCGCCAGCGACAGGGGTCCGGGCGGCCGGGCGGCCGCCGGCGGTGCTCACCTCGACGGCTGGCACGTCCGGGGTGGCGGCCTGGCGCAGGAGCAGGTCCGCCTCCTCGGCGGTGATCCGCTGACCCGGCTCCCGGCGCAGCAGTCCTTGCAGGAGTGGGGTCAGTCGGCCGGCTCGTTGCGCCGGCGGTGGCGGCTCGGTGGCGAGGGCGGCCAGCGTGGCGAGCGGAGACGACCGGTGGTACGGGGTGCGTCCCTCGACCGCCGCGTAGAGGGTGGCGCCCAGCGACCACAGGTCCGCCGCCGGCCCCACGTCGCCGTCGGTGGCCCGCTCGGGCGCGAGGAACGCCGGCGAGCCGAGCACCATCCCGGTCTGGGTCATCCGTGGGTCGCCGGGGAGGGTGGCCAGACCGAAGTCGGTCAGCACCACCCGGCCGTCGTGGGCGAGCAGCACATTGGCCGGCTTGACGTCCCGGTGCAGCACGCCGGCCCGGTGCGCGGCTCGCAGCGCGCTCAGAATGCCCAGCCCGATCCGCGCGGCACGGTCGGCCGGCATCGTCCCCTCGGCTTCGAGAACCTGCTGCAGGGACCGGGACGGCACGAGCTCCATCACGATCCAGGGATCATCGCCGGCGTGCAGTACGTCGAAGACGCGTACCACGTTGGGGTGGCCCAGTCGGGCGACGGCCCGCGCCTCGCGCATGGACCGTTCGCGCATCTCCCGGCGTTCGTCGTCGCGCAGGCCGGGCGGCGCCACCAACTCCTTGATGGCGACGTCCCGCTGGAGCATCTCGTCGCGGGCCTGCCACACCCGGCCCATCCCGCCCTGGCCGAGGGGACGGACCAGCCGATAGCGATCGGCAATCAACTGTTGAGAGGCGTCTGGCACGCCAGGAAGGTACCTGGCGAAGTTTACGTACCCAATTCTTGCGACCGGTGGAAAAGCGACAGTTGGATTTGTCACATGCAAGATCGACTGCTGACCGATCGTTCATTTAGACATAACTCCATTATCGGCGCGAGCGCTGTCGCCCACCGCAATGTTACCAACGCGTATATCGGTAATGTGTTATGAATATCGAGTGAATTCGAATTGCACGGAGCGCCACAGCGCGTGGGCCTCGCTCGGGTGTGGACTCCTGTGCGTGACGGTGCTCCTGTCCGCCTGCACGCCGAGCGGCGACGCACGCCAGCGCACCACGCCGCCCACCAACCGGGCGGCACCGTCCACGAACGCCAGCGCCGGTGGGCCGCCGTGTACGACAGCGGTCGATGCGCTCGCGGCGCCGCCGGCCGGCTACCGCCTGGTGGGAAAGGACGTGGCGGTGCCCGACGCCCCCGTGATGTCGGTGGAAAGCTCCGGGGAGGCTGATCCGGCGGCGCGACTGTTCGCCAAATGGGGGCTCGTCGTCCGCGCCGGCAGAGTCGTCGATCTGCGGGTGGCACCCGGCTGGCAGGACAAGGCCCGACTCGGATGGGGCGGCACCGGCACGCCCGCGGCGACCGCCACCGTGCACGCCTGCCCGCCCGAGGATGAGCAGGCTCAGTGGATGGCCTTCGTCGGCGGCACCTGGGTCGCGCGAGCCGCGTGCGTACCGCTCACCGTGACGTCGGGCGGCCGGGACTACCGCGTCGACCTCGGCATCGGCGTCGCCTGCGACAAGAACACCACGCCGTAGCGCGGCGCGCTCAGCCGATCCAGCCGCAGATCACCTCGATTTTCAGGAAGTCGCGGTGTCGGGGCCGTTCGGATGCCCCGAATTGCAGGAAATGGAGTGGATCACGGCCCGGTGGGCCCGGTGGGCCGGGTGGGCCGGGTGGGCCGGGTGGGCCGGGTGGGCCGGGATCGCGGCGGCAGTCGGTCGCGCTGCGCGCTATTGCGGTGGCGGATCGAAGATCCGTTGTTAGACTGGGCGGCGTTGGGTCAGCGGTACGACCAGGGAGACCAGACATGGCGGGTGACGACGACATCTCCGGGTGAGACCGGATGTGTTCGGCCATCGGTTCGGCGCGCTTTGCGCAGCCGCGGTGGCCATGACGTCGTTCCACCGGTCCCGTTTGTCGTCGGGCGCGCTCGAACGCGCCCAGCCCACCCTTTGAGGTCATTCGCATGTCTGATGCGTTCATTGTCTGCTCCAACCTGTCCTTCTCCTGGCCGGACGACACCCCGGTCTTCTCCGAGTTGTCCTTCACCGTCCCGGGCGGTCGCACCGGCCTGGTCGCGCCCAACGGCGCCGGCAAGAGCACCCTCCTGCGGCTGATCGCCGGGGAGCTGCGGCCCAGCGGCGGCAGCGTCACCGTCGACGGACTGCTCGGCTACCTCCCGCAGACGCTGCCACTGGCCGGTGACCTGAGCGTGGCGCAAGTGCTGGGCGTGGCCGAGCGGATCGCCGCGCTGCACGCCATCGAGGCTGGCGACGCCAGCGAGGAGCACTTCGCCACGATCGGCGACGACTGGGACATCGAGGAACGCACCCGCTCCGAGTTGGACCGGCTCGGCCTCGACGAGCTGTCGCTCGACCGCCGGCTGCACACCCTCAGCGGCGGTCAGGTGGTCTCCCTCGGCCTGGCGGCACAACTGCTGCGCCGCCCGGACGTCCTGCTGCTCGACGAGCCGACCAACAACCTGGACCTGGCCGCCCGGCACAAGCTCTACGACGTCCTCAGCGACTGGTCCGGGTGTCTGCTGCTGGTCAGCCACGACCGGGAGTTGCTGGACCGGATGGACCGCATCGCCGAACTGGACCGGGGCGAGATCCGCTGGTACGGGGGCAACTTCACCGCGTACACCGAGGCGGTGCAGGCGGCGCGGGAGGTCGCCGAGAGTAACCTGCGCAACGCCGAACAGGAGGTCAAGCGGGAGAAGCGGGAGATGCAGCAGGCCCGGGAACGCGCCGACCGGCGGGCCAGCAACGCCTCGAAGAACCTGAAGAACGCCGGCCTGGCCCGGATCGTGGCCGGCGGTCTCAAGCGCAGCGCGCAGGAGTCGGCGGGCAAGGCACAGGAGACGCACTCCGCCCGGCTCGGTCAGGCCAAGGCCCGACTCGACGAGGCGGGGCGGGCGGTACGCGACGAGGACCGGATCACCGTCGACCTGCCGGACACCAGCGTCCCGGGCGGACGCACGGTCTTCTCCGGTCAGGGGATGCGGGCCCGCTTCGACGACCGGGACCTGTTCGGCGGCGACGGCGCGGACCTGGTGATCCGGGGGCCGGAACGGATCGCGTTGACCGGGGCGAACGGCGTCGGCAAGTCGACCCTGCTGCGCCTGGTCAACGGCGACCTGGACCCGGCCGGCGGCGAGATCCGGCGGGCCGACGGGCGGATCGCGTACCTGTCGCAGCGGCTGGACCTGCTGGACCTCGACCGTACGGTGGCGGAGAACTTCGCCGCGTACGCGCCGAACCTGCCGGACGCCAAGCGGATGAATCTGCTCGCCCGGTTCCTGTTCCGGGGTGCCCGGGTGAACCTGCCGGTCGGGGTGCTCTCCGGCGGTGAACGGCTGCGCGCCACCCTCGCCTGTGTGCTCTGCGCCGAACCGGCACCGCAACTGCTGCTACTCGACGAGCCGACCAACAACCTGGACCTGGTCAGCGTCGGCCAGTTGGAGAGCGCGCTCGCCGCGTACCAGGGGGCGTTCGTGGTGGTCAGCCACGACGAGCGGTTCCTCGCCGAGATCGGCGTGCAGCGCTGGTTGCGGTTGGCCGACGGCCAGCTGCGCGAGATCAGCGCCCCCGACCGGGCCTAACCGCAACGCCGCTCACTCCTTACCCCACCAGCCCTCGTCGATCATGGAGTTGTGGTGCCCATTAAGCGCATTTCTGGGCGCTTTGTCACCCACCATAACTCCTTGATCGACGGGCGGGGCGGGTGGGTGGGGTGGGGGTGGGTGGGGTGGGTCAGCTCACGTTGGCCGGGCCGAGGACGCTCTTGAGGTCGCCCATCAGCGCGGTCGTCGCCGCCACCCGGAACGGACCCAGCCGCAGGGTGGTGGTGCGCCCGCCGTTGAGCAGCTTGACGTGCACCTCGGTGTCGCCCGGGTGCAGCACCAGGGTTTCCTTGAGTCGCTCGACCAGCGGTGGCGTGCACCGGTGCACCGGGATGGTGAGGGTGACCGGCTTGTTGGTGGCGCTGGTGCTGACGTCCGGCATGGACATGTCCATCGCCATGATCCGTGGGGTGTCGTCGCGGCGGTCCACCCGACCCTTGACCACCACGATGGCGTCCTCGGCGATGTACTGCCCGATCACCTCGTAGGTGTTCGGGAAGAACAGCGCCTCCACCCCACCGGCCAGGTCCTCCAGGGTGGCCGACGCCCAGGCCCGGCCCTGCTTGGTAACCCGGCGCTGCACCCCGGAGAGAATGCCGGCGAGGGTGACGACCGCCCCGTCAAGCACCGCGCCCTCCTCGGCCAGGGAGGCGATGGTGGTGTCAGCCGCCGCGTTGAGAATGTGCTCCAGGCCGAACAGCGGGTGGTCGGAGACGTACAGGCCGAGCATCTCCCGTTCGAAGGCGAGCTTGTCGCGCTTGTCCCACTCGCTGTCGCCGATGGTCGGCATCACCGTGGTGCTGCCCGTGTCGGCGTCACCGAAGCCGGCGCCGAACAGGTCGTACTGGCCGACGGCCTCCTTGCGCTTGACGTCGGCGTACGCGTCGATCGCGTCGGCGTGCACCGCGAGCAGGCCCTTGCGGGGGTGATCCATCGAGTCGAACGCGCCCGCCTTGATCAGCGATTCGATCGTCTTCTTGTTGCAGACCACCGCGTCCACCTTGGACAGGAAGTCGTAGAAGTCGGTGTAGTCGCCCTTCTCCTCCCGGCAGCGCATGATCGACGCGACCACGTTCGCCCCGACGTTGCGCACGGCCGCCAGGCCGAAGCGGATGTCCTTGCCGACCGGGGTGAACGGCCCGGCCGAGGTGTTCACGTCCGGTGGCAGCACCTGGATGCGCATCCGGCGACACTCGGACAGGTAGAGCGCCATCTTGTCCTTGTCGTCGCCGACGGACGTGAGCAGCCCGGCCATGTACTCGGCGGGGTAGTGCGCCTTCAGGTACGCCGTCCAGTAGGAGACCAGGCCGTACGCGGCGGAGTGCGCCTTGTTGAAGGCGTACCCGGCGAACGGCACCAGGACGTCCCACACCGCCTGGATCGCCTCATCGGAGTAGCCGCGTTCGCGGCAGCCGTCCCGGAACGGGATGAACTCCTTGTCGAGGATCTCCTTCTTCTTCTTACCCATGGCCCGGCGCAGCAGGTCCGCCTGACCGAGGGTGTAGCCGGCGAGGATCTGCGCGGCGCGCTGCACCTGCTCCTGGTAGACGATCAGGCCGTGGGTGGGCGCCAGGATCTCCCGCAGCGGCTCCTCCAACTCCGGGTGGATCGGCGTGATCTCCTGGAGGCCGTTCTTGCGCAGCGCGTAGTTGGTGTGCGAGTCGACGCCCATCGGGCCGGGCCGGTACAGGGCCAGGACCGCCGAGATGTCCTCGAAGTTGTCCGGCTTCATCAACCGCAGCAGTGACCGCATCGGCCCACCGTCGAGCTGGAACACGCCCAGGGTGTCACCGCGGGCCAGCAACTCGTACGCGGCCTTGTCGTCCAGCGGCAGGGCCAGCAGGTCGAGCTTCTCACCGTGGTTCAGCTCGATGTTCTTGACCGCGTCGTCGATGATCGTCAGGTTGCGCAGGCCGAGGAAGTCCATCTTCAGCAGCCCGAGCGACTCGCAGGTCGGGTAGTCGAACTGCGTGATGATCGCCCCGTCGGCGTCCCGGCGCATCAACGGGATGTGCTCGATGATCGGCTCGGCGGACATGATGACGCCGGCGGCGTGCACACCGGTCTGCCGGATCAGCCCCTCGATGCCCTTGGCGGTGTCGATCACCTTGCGGACGTCGGGGTCGGAGTCGTACAGGCCGCGGATCTCGCCCGCCTCGGCGTAGCGGGGGTGCTTGTTGTCGAAGATGCCGGTGAGCGGGATGTCCTTACCCATCACCGCCGGTGGCATCGCCTTGGTGATCCGGTCGCCGACCGCGTACGGGAAACCGAGGACCCGGGCCGAGTCCTTGATCGCGGCCTTCGCCTTGATCGTGCCGAAGGTGGCGATCTGCGCGACCTTGTCGTCGCCCCACTTGTCGGTGACGTACTTGATCACTTCGCCGCGCCGACGCTCGTCGAAGTCGATGTCGACATCGGGCATCGAGACCCGCTCGGGGTTGAGGAACCGCTCGAAGATCAGGCCGTGCTGGATCGGGTCGAGGTCGGTGATGCCCAGCGCGTACGCGACGAGCGACCCGGCGGCCGAACCACGGCCCGGGCCCACCGCGATGCCCTGGTTCTTCGCCCACTGGATGAAGTCGGCGACCACCAGGAAGTAGGACGGGAAGCCCATCTGGTTGATCACGCCCAGCTCGTACTCCGCCTGGACGACGTGCCCCTCGGGGATGCCGTTCGGGTAGCGGCGGGCCAGGCCGGCGAAGGTCTCCTTGCGGAACCAGGACTCCTCGGTCTCCCCCTCGGGCACCGGGAAGCGCGGCATCAGGTTGTGGAACTCGAACATGCCCTTCGGGTCGACCTTCTCGGCGACCAGCAGGGTGTTGCGGCAGCCCTCCTGCCACAGCTCGGACGAGTCCACCGCGCGCATCTGGTCGGCGCTCTTGATGAAGTAGCCGCCACCCTCGAACCGGAACCGGTTGGGGTCGTCGATGTTGCTGCCGGTCTGCACGCAGAGCAGCACGTCGTGGGCGGTGGCCTGCGCCTCGTGGGTGTAGTGGGAGTCGTTCGTGACCACCGGCGGGATGTCCAGCTTGCGGGCGATCTCGGTGAGCCCCTCGCGGACCCGGCTCTCGATGGAGAGACCGTGATCCATGATCTCCAGGAAGTAGTTGTCCTTGCCGAAGATGTCCTGGTAGCTGGCGGCGACCTTGAGCGCCTCGTCGAACTGGCCCAGCCGCAACCGGGTCTGCACCGCGCCGGACGGGCAGCCGGTGGTGGCCATGATCCCCTCGGCGTGCTCGGCGATCAGCTCCATGTCCATCCGGGGCCACTTGACGTAGTGCCCCTCCATCGAGGCGCGCGAGTTGAGGGTGAAGAGGTTCTTCAGGCCCTGCGCGTTCCTGGCCCACATGGTCTTGTGGGTGATCGCTCCGTTACCGGAGATGTCGTCGCTCTTCTGCTCCGGGCGACCCCACTTGACCCGTGCTTTGTGATAGCGCGACTCCGGCGCCACGTACGCCTCGACGCCCAGGATCGGGGTGATCCCGGCGGCCATCGCCTGGTTGTAGAAGTCGTTCGCGCCGTGCATGTTGCCGTGGTCGGTGATCGCCACAGCGGGCATGCCCAGCCGCTTGGCCTCGGCGAACAGGTCCTTCAGTCGGGCCGCTCCGTCGAGCATCGAGTACTCGGTGTGCACGTGCAGATGCGCGAACGAATCAGCCATGCGTGGCGCCCCCCGGCGGTGTGGATCTTGTTGGTCGGAGCCGACCGGCACCTACCCTACCGAGGTGATCTCGGCGGCTCCACCGTCCGCGCCGAGGGTGGCCCTCGTCTCCCCCACGACTAGTCTCGGAGCATGGCGAGGTACTACGACGTGCACCCGGAGAACCCCCAGCCCCGGGTCATCGGCCAGGTCGCCGACCTGATCCGCGGTGGTGGGCTGGTCGCCTACCCGACCGACTCCTGCTACGCGCTCGGCATCCAGCTGGGCAACCAGGACGGGCTGGACCGGATCCGGCAGATCCGGCACCTCGATGATCGACACCACTTCACGCTGGTCTGCCACGACTTCGCCCAGCTCGGTCAGTTCGTCCAGATCAGCAACTCGGTCTTCCGCCTGGTGAAGGCGTCCATCCCGGGCAGCTACACCTTCATCCTGCCGGCCACCCGGGAGGTGCCCCGCCGGATGCTGCACCCGAAGAAGCGCACCGTCGGCGTACGGGTGCCCCGGCACACCGTCACCCAGGCGCTGCTGGCCGAACTGGCCGAACCACTGGTGTCCAGCACGCTGGTCCTGCCCGGCGACGAGGAGCCGATGACGCAGGGCTGGGAGATCAAGGAACGGCTCGACCACCAGCTCGACGCGGTGCTCGACGCCGGTGACTGCGGCATGGAGCCGACGAGCGTGATCGACCTGTCCGGGCCCGAGCCGGAGATCCTGCGCCGGGGCGCCGGAGACGTGTCCCGCTTCGAGTAGCGCGTCGGGTCCCGGACCGAAGGGGTCCGCGCCGCCGTCGCCGGCCGTACGCTCGATCCGCACCGGCGAGCATTGGACATCCGGCATGCCCGACGCGGACGACATCGACGCGCTGGCCCGGTCCGCCGCGCGCGGCGACCCGGCGGCGCTGGATGCCCTGCTGGTCGCGGTCCGCCCGCAGGTGCTGCGGCTGTGCGCCCGGTTCCTGCCCAACCGGGAGGACGCCGAGGAGGCCTGCCAGGACACGCTGCTGGCGCTCGCCCAGGGCATCGGTCGGTTCGAGGGGCGCTCCTCGTTCCGCACCTGGCTGCACCGGTTGACCGCCAACCGGGCCCGCTCCACGTACCGGACGCTGCGCCGCCGCTGCCGGCTGGAGGCCGAGGGGGTGCCGGTGCCCGACCAGGCCGACCCGCGTCGCACGAGCGTGGTCGCGGGCACCCGCCTCGACCTGCTCGACGCCTTCGACGCGGTGCACCCCGACCTCGCCGAGGTGGTGGCCCTGCGCGACGTCCTCGGGCTGAGCTACCCCGAGATCGCCGCCCTGCTCGACGTACCGGTGGGCACGGTGAAGTCCCGGCTGCACCTGGCCCGACGGCAGGTCCGGCAACGGCTCGCCGCCGAATGAGCCCGACGTCGTTGCGCCGGGTCGTCGTCGTCCTCGCGGCCACCGTGGGGGTCGCCGCCTGCGGCGCCGACGCCGTCTCGCCGCTGCCGGTGCAACCGCCCGACCCGACCCGGTCGACGCCGGCCCCCTCCGCGACCTCCCCGATCCCCCCACCCGCCGGGTCGCCGTCCCGACCGCCGCCGAGCGGCGCGCGCCCGTCCGCCGCCGCACCGCCCGCACCCACCAGAACCCGGGGTACGCCCCGAACGACTCCCCCGCCGACCGACGCGACGCCGGCCTGCCAGGGCGCGGTCCGCTACGACCTGCCGCTCGCCGAGACCGAGATCGAGCTGCTGACATCGCTCTGCTTCGGCACCGGCGCGGTCCTGCGTATCCAGGGCATCGGGCCAGGGCTCGTCACCGTGGACCGTCCGGATCTGGTCGCCCAGCAGTACGAGGCGGGCGTGGTGGACATCCGCTTCGTCCGCACCGGCACCGTCGCCGTGACCATCCCCAAGGAGGGCCGGGAGCACACCATCACCGTGGTGGTCCGCTAGCGCGCGGTGGTCCGCGCTGGTCCGCTGGAGCGCGGGCGTCCGCGCCTACCGCAGGCGTACGCCGGCGAGCAGGGTGTCCACGAAGGCGGGTGGGCTGTCGGCTGGCGGGGCGATCTGCACGTACACCAGGGCGGGCCGGTCGGGGTGCAGAGCGGCCGATTCGACGATCCTCGGCCGACCCCGGTCGCAGCGGTACGCCACCACCGTCCAATCGACGCCCGCCTGCCGGATGGTGCGGGCCGGCGCGGGGGTGCAGTCGCCGTGCGTCCGCTCAGCCAGGAACCCGGCCGGCGTGGTCCGCGCCGCCGTGGCGGCGGAGAGGCCGACGAACGCGCCGGGCAGTCGGGGGTCGGCGGCCCACCGGCGGGGTTGCGGCGACATCACCAGGGCCGGTTCGGGTTCGCCGTCGGCGTCGTACTGACCGGCCCAGGTGGTGCCCGTGGCGGACCAGCCGGGTGGCAACACCACGGTCAACGGCCCGGCCGTGTACGTGCCGTCGACCGGCCGAGCCGACCGGGTGTCACCCGGCTCGGCGCCCATCGCACCCACCGCGGCGACGACCACGACCGCGGCCCCGGCCAGTCGCAGCCGACGGCCGACCCGCGGCCGGGGTGACGGCTGCCGCGGGGGGACGGTCGCCGCAGCCGGGCCGCTGGCGCGGGTCAACGCGGCGTGCAGGGTCGCGGCGTCGGGGTAGCGGTCAGCCGGACGGTGGGCGGTGGCCCGCAGCAGCACCGCGCCGACCGCCGGCGGCACGTCGTCCCGCAGTCGGATCTGCGGGGCGCGCCGAGGCGGATCGGGCCTGGTCGGGTTCCCGGCCGGCGGGTCGGCGGCCAGCAGTCGGATGCCGAGTCGGCCGAGCCCGTACACGTCGGCGCGGGTGTCCACCACCGCGCCGGGATCGTCCTGCTCGGGGGCCATGTAGCCCGGGGTGCCGGCTCGGGCGGTCAGCCCGGAGGCCGCGGCGAGCGCCTTGGCCAGGCCGAGGTCGGCGATCAGCACCTGTTCCACGCCGCCGGGGTCGGCGGAGCGGAACAGGATGTTGCCGGGGGTGAGGTCGCGGTGCACGACGCCGTGGCGGTGCAGCACGGCCACCCCGGCGCAGACCTCGCCGAGCAGCCGCAGCGCCGTCGGCGTGGGGATCTCGTCGGCGACCAGCCGGTCCCGCAGGCTGCCCCCGTCCGCCCAGGCCAGGACCGCGTACGGTCGGCCGTCGGGCAACTCGCCGACGCTGTGCACCCGGATCAGCCGCTGGTGATCCAGCCGGCGCAGCAACCTGGCCTCGTCGAGGAAGCGTTCCCGCACCCGTAGGTCGTGGCTCCAGTTCTCGGCCAGCACCTTGATCGCCACGTACGCGTCGAGCACCTCGTCGTGGCCGAGCCAGACCGTCGCGAACGAACCGACGCCGAGCAGCCGCTCGACGGCGTAGGGCCCGATCCGCTGTGGAGCCGTCACCGTGATCACCCCCGGCCGGCGCTTCTCTGCACAGTAGACCGGACGGGGCGCGAACCTGGCGAACCGTTGGCCCCGGCGCGGTGACTAACAGGGCAGGAGACCCATCACCGAAGGAGCCACCATGAACCGTCAGTCGATCCTCCTCACCACCGCCGCGTTGGCGCTCGGCACGCTCGTCCCGGCCACCGTCGCCGGCCCGGCGGCGGCGGCACCCCCGGCCGGCGGCGTGGCGTCCGCCTCGGCGCGCGGCCCCGCCGTCGCCGTCGGGCACAGCCACCCGCAGGTGCTCAGTGTCGGCGGTGCCGGCGTGTACCGCATCGGCGCCAGCCTGGCGGCGCTCACCACGAACGGGCACATCGACTGGACCGCGCCGGGCTGCGACGGTGTGGTGCACGCCGGCGCGACCGGCGCCTGGGCCGGCGTAATCCTGCTGGCCTTCCGGGACGGGCGGCTGGTGGAGGTCGGTACGGCCACCGCGCCGCCGCGATCTCCGGCCGGCGCGGCGGTCGGCATGTCCTTCGCCGAGTTGGAGGCGACCTACGGCTGGCGGGGGTCGCTGATCCGCAACGACGCGGGGGACGCCGAGGCGTACCTGGTTCGGATCGGGTCGCGGGTGGAGCTGTTCACCGGGCACCCGATCCGGCCCGGGGTGGGCTATTTCCAGGTCGGCCCGGCCAGCTTCGTCGAGCGGAACTTCCGGCAGGGCGTGGCCTGCTGATCGGCCCAGGTGCGGGGCGTCCGGTGTCGACCGGGCGCCCCGCACGTCGTACCGGCCGCAGCGAAGGTTGGGCGGACACGATGATGTCGGTCTAGACAACAGTGTGTGCCACACAGTATGGTGTGACACATGGTTAGCGAGGACGTTCTACGGACGCACCTACAGGAGTTGCGTCGAGGCACCGTCGTGGTGGCCAGCCTGGTCGCGCTCCGCCGACCGGATTACGGCTACGCACTGCTGCAACGGCTCACCGGCCACGGCTTCCCGGTCGACGCCAACACGCTCTACCCACTGCTGCGCCGCCTGGAGGACCAGGGCCTGCTGACCAGCGAGTGGAACACCGAGGAGAGCCGACCGCGCAAGTTCTACCGGACCAGCGACGAGGGCGAGTCGATGCTGAGCCGCCTGCTCGACGACCTCGCCGCCGTGCAGACCTCCATCACCGGGCTGATCCAAGGAGTGGACCGATGAACACCCTGACCGAGCGTTACCTCGCCGCCACCCTGCGATCGGTGCCCACCCAGCGCCGCGACGAGATCGCCAGCGAGCTGCGCGCCTCCATCGACGACATGATCGAGGCTCGGACCGACGGCGGCCAGGACACCGCCACCGCCGAGCGCGAGGTGCTCACCGAGTTGGGCAACCCCGACGTGCTGGCCGCCCGGTACGCCGACCGCCGGCTGCAACTCATCGGCCCGACCTACTACCTGATCTGGCTGCGGCTGCTGAAGCTGCTGCTCAGCTTCATCCCGGCGCTCGTCGGCACGATCTTCACAATCGTCGAGGCCGCCGCAGGAAAGGGCTTCGGTGCCATCGGGCCCGGCATCGTCGTGGCCATGCAGGTGGCCGTGCAGATCACCTTCTGGCTCACCCTGACCTTCGCCATCATCGAACGCTCCCAGGCGACCGTGGACCTGCCGGAGTGGACAGTCGACCAACTGCCTGACGCACCGGTGCGACGGGGCATCCCCCTCGCCGACACCATCGCATCCGTGATCATGCTGGCGCTGACCATCGCGTACCTGCCGTTCCAGCACTACCAGTCCTGGGTACGCGGCACCGACGGCGAGAACATTCCGATCCTCGACCCGGCGCTGTGGTCGTTCTGGCTGCCGGCGCTGATCGTCGTGCTCGCCACCACCATGGTGTTCGAGATCGTCAAGTACCGGATCGGGCGCTGGACCTGGCCGCTGTTCGGCATCAGGGCGCTGCTCAACCTGGCGTTCGCGGTGCCGCTGGCGTGGCTGGCGCTCTCCGACCGCCTGCTCAACCCGGCCCTGGGCGAGCGCCTGAGCTGGGTGGCGGAGGCGGACAACCGGGACGTCCTCGGCCTGGCCATCGCGGTGGGCGCGGCTGTGGTCGCGGTCTGGGACCTGATCGACACCGCGATCAAGACTCGACGCCAGACGGCGTGAGCGACACCCGAGGCGGCGGCCCGGCGCGTACCCCGCGCCGGGCCGCCGCCCGTCCACCGGACCGACACTGGCCCGCCCGGTCGACGGCCCTGGTGGCGGCGTGGCATCGTTCCGGGATGACTGTGGCACCGCGAGAGGAATGGCGCCGCCCGGGTCCGACGGCGCAACAGCGCCGAAACGACCTGTGGATCGGGCTGGCGGTGACCGGGCTGGCGGTGGTCAGCCTCACCCTGACCCGCAGCGCCGGATTGTTCCTGCTGGGATCCCCGCCGTCCGGGCTGGAACAGCTGTTCTGGACCGTCGCCGTGACCCTGCCGCTGGTCGGGCGGCGGCGCTGGCCGACCGCCACCCTGCTGATCGTCGCGGTGGCGTTCATCGCCGCGCAGGCACGCTCGGCCCCGGAGACCCAACTCTCCTCGGGCGCGCTGTTCGGCGCCCTCTACACGGTCGGCGCCTGGGGCAGGCACCGTCAGCTCGCCCGGCGCCTCCGGATCGGCGTGATCGTCACGATGTTCGCCTGGCTGGGCATCTCCTACACGGCGTCGATCGAGCACATCCCGCCCGACGCCTTCGCCGACGCGGCCGGGCCGGTGCCGCCGGTGCTCGCCGCGATGGTCACCGGCGTGCTGCTCAACGGGTTGTTCTTCGGGTTCGCGTACTTCTTCGGAGAGACGGCCTGGGTGGCCGCACGGCGCGAACACGAGCTACGCGAGCAGGCTGAGGAGCTGCGCCGGTCACAGACCGAGGCCCGGGAACGGGCGGTGCTCGGCGAACGGGTCCGGATCGCCCGGGAGCTGCACGACGTGGTCGCCCACCACGTGTCGGTGATGGGCGTGCAGGCGTCCGCCTGCCGCCGGGTGTTCGACCGCGACCAGGGCAAGGCCCGCACGGCCCTCACCGCCATCGAACAGAGCGCCCGCACCGCCGTCGACGAGCTGCGTCGGATGCTCGGCGTGCTGCGGGCCTCCGCCAGCGCCGACGCCGAACCGCCGGCGACCGGCGGCGTCGAACGCATTGGCGAGCTGGTCGAGCGGGCCCGAGCCGCGGGCCTGACGGCAACCCTCGGCGTGTACGGCGACGCTGTCGCGTTGCCCGAGTCGGTCTCGCAGGCGGCCTACCGGGTGACCCAGGAGGCGGTCACCAACACCCTGAAGCACGCCGGAGCAAACCTGTTGGACGTGCGGGTCCGTTACCTGGCCCACGACGTGGAGGTCGACGTGACCGACGACGGACGCGGCGGTGGCCGGGCGAACGCCGCCGGGTTGGGCCTGATCGGGATGCGCGAACGGGTCACCGCCCACGACGGCGACCTGGAGGCCGGGCCGCGCGCCGGCGGTGGCTGGCGGGTACGCGCCCGATTCCCGCTGGCGGCCCCGGCGGACCCGCCGGTCGAGCCGCAGCGGGAGCCGGTCGACGGGCGAGCGGTGGCAGCCGGCGCGGAGCTGTCGGCATGAGCGCGTCAGCCCCGCACGTGTCGGACGCGGGCCCGATGGTCCGGGTGCTGCTCGCCGACGACCAGCACCTCGTCCGTACCGGCTTCCGGGTCATCCTGGAGGTGGAGGACGACATCGAGGTGGTCGGTGAGGCCGCCGACGGCGAGCGGGCCGTCACCATGACCCGGGCCACCCGGCCCGACGTCGTACTCATGGATGTGGAGATGCCCGGGATGAACGGCCTGGAGGCCACCCGGCAGATCGTCGCCGACGGCCCCGGCGCGCCCGCGGTGCTGATCCTCACGACCTTCGACCGCGACGACTACCTCTTCGCCGCGCTGCGGGCCGGAGCCAGTGGCTTCCTGCTCAAGAACGGCACGCCGGAGGAGCTGGTCGAGGCGATCCGGGTGCTGGCCAGGGGCGACGGTCTCCTCGCCCCGGAGATCACCCGCCGGGTGATCTCCACGTTCGCCCGTCCCGGCGACCCGACCGGCACCGCACACCGGGGTCCGGACGCCGAGGCCGCGCTGGCCGAGCTGACCCCGCGCGAACGGGAGGTGCTGATGCTGCTCGCCGCCGGCGCGAGCAACGCGGAGATCGCCACAGCCATCCACCTCGGCGAGGCGACCGTGAAGACGCACGTGAGTCGCGTACTGGCCAAACTCGACCTGCGCGACCGGGTGCAGGCCGTGGTGTTCGCGTACGAGAACGGGGTGGTCCGCCCCGGCGGGTGACCGGCGTCCGTCGCGCGGTGGACCCACCCGTTCAACCGTCGGACGGACGGCGTGCCACCGCATTCGATCTAGCGTGGATGCGTGACCAGAACGCTTCGCCTCGACGGCGTCGACCGCAGCTTCGGCGACCGTCAGGTGCTCAGGAACGTGTCCTTCGAGGTGTCCGCGGGTCGGATGACCGGTTTCGTCGGCGCCAACGGCGCCGGCAAGACCACCACCATGCGGATCATCCTGGGTGTCCTCGCCCCCGATGCCGGCGAGGTGAGCTGGGGCGGCACGGCGCTGACCCGGCAGGACCGTCGGCGCTTCGGCTACATGCCGGAGGAGCGGGGCCTCTACCCCAAGATGACCACCCGCGAGCAGGTGACCTACCTGGGCCGGTTGCACGGGTTGGACGCCGCCGCCGCCCGGCGCTCCACCGACGCGCTGCTGGACCGGGTCGGGCTCGGTGAGCGCGGCGACGACCTGCTGGAGACGCTGTCGCTGGGCAACCAGCAGCGCGCCCAGATCGCCGCCGCGCTGGTGCACGACCCCGAGGTGCTGGTGCTCGACGAACCGTTCTCCGGCCTCGACCCGCTGGCCGTGGAGACCGTCGTGGCCGTGCTGCGGGAACGGGCCGCGGCCGGCGTACCGGTCCTCTTCTCCAGTCACCAGCTCGACGTCGTGGAACGCCTCTGCGACGACCTGGTGATCATCGGCGACGGGGTGATCCGGGCCGCCGGCAGCCGGCAGCAGCTACGCGACTCGTACACCATGCCCCGCTTCGAGCTGGTCGTGGAGCACGACGCCGGTTGGGTCCGCGACCACCCCGGGGTGACAGTGGTCGAACTGGACGGCGCGCGGGTCGTCTTCGACCTGCCGGCCGGCGCCGACGAACAGCCCGTGTTGCAGGCGGCCCTCGCGCGCGGCCCGGTCCGCGCCTTCCGCCCGATCAGCCCCTCGCTCACCGAGATCTTTCGAGAGGTCACCCAGTGAACGTCACCCAGGCCACCCAGCTGGTCGCCGAACGCGAGATCCGGGTCAAGCTCCGCGACCGCACCTTCCTGTTCGGCACGCTGTTCTTCCTGTTGATCGCCGCGGCCGGCACCATCCTGCCCCCGCTGTTCGCCGGCGGGCCGTCCACTGTGGCGGTCACCGAGAGCTTGGCCGCGCCGCTGCGCGACGCCGGGCTGGAGGTCCGGGTCGTCCCCGACGACCGGGCCGCCGAGCAGGCCGTCCGCGACGACGACGTGGACGCCGCGGTGGTCACCGGTCCGGCCGTCCTGGCCATGGATGACGCCCCCGACGACGTGGTGAACGCGTTGAGCAGCCAGCCGACGGTACGCCTGCTCGACCCGGACGCGGTCGATCCGGTGGTGGCGTTCCTGGTGCCGTTCGTCTTCGCGTTCGTCTTCTTCCTCACCTCGCAGACGTTCGGCGTGCAGATCGCGCAGAGCGTCATCGAGGAGAAGCAGACCCGCATCGTGGAGATCCTGGTCGCCGCCGTACCGGTCCGGGCCCTGCTGGCCGGGAAGGTGGTGGCCGGGGCCATCCTGGCGTTCGCGCAGATCGCCCTGATCGCGGTGGTGGCGGTGGTCGGGTTGCAGATCGGCGACAGTGGAGGTCTGCTCACCCTGCTCGCCCCGGCGATCGGCTGGTTCGTGCCGTTCTTCCTGATCGGCTTCGTGCTGCTCGCCGCGATGTGGGCGGCGGCCGGTGCGCTGGCCAACCGGCAGGAGGACATCGCCGCCGTCTCGACGCCGGTGCAGCTCGCCGTCATGATCCCGTTCTTCGCGGTGATCTTCCTGAACGACAACGCCACCGCGATGCGAGTGCTGTCCTACCTGCCGTTCTCGTCGCCCACGGCCATGCCGCTGCGGCTGTTCACCGGCGACGCGGCCGGATGGGAGCCGATCGTCTCGCTGGTCGTCCTGGTGCTCACCGCCGGCGCGTTCGTCCTCGCCGGGGCCCGGGTGTACGAGGGGTCGCTCCTGCGCACCAACGGCCGGACCTCGCTGCGGACCGCCTGGCGGGAGCGGGAGACGATCGGCTGAGCACGACGATCCGCCCGCGCGGGCGTCGGTGTCCGGACGGACGCCGACGCCCGCTGCCGTACGGCACCGTTCCGAGCATTGTTCGGAGGCCGTGAACAGCGCGAACGCTCCTACGGTGAGCCGATCCTCACGGCGGCGACCTGGTCGTCGCCGGTTTCCGGACCGGAAAGGCTCTCAATGTCCCCACCGATCAACGCACGGCAACTCCGCGGTCTGCTCAGCATGCTGCTCGCGGTCGCCCTCGCCAGCACCCTCGCCGCCCTCGTCCGCCCATCGCCGGCCGCCGCCGCCGCGGGCAACCTCATCCTCAACGGCACGTTCGACAGCGGCAGCACCCAGCCCTGGTGGACCCGGCTCGCCTCGACCAGCACCACGGTCAACACCGGTCAACTGCGCGTCCGCACCAGCTCCACGGTCGGCAAACCGGTCTGGGAAGACCTGGTCGGTCACTTCGAGTTCGGGGTGACGGCCGCACAGCCGTACCGGTTGCAGTTCGACGCCTCCGCCGACGTCAACCGTTCCGTGCGCGTCTCGGTCTCCCAGGTGGACACGCCCTTCACCTCGGCCGTCGACCAGAGCGTCGCGCTGACGCCCACGACGCGTCGGTTCACCTTCGACTTCGTGTCCCCGTTCGGTGACCCGAAGGCGGTGCTGCTGTTCCACTTCGGGGGCCAGGCCGCCTCGACGGTCCGGTTGGACAACATCTCGCTGACCCCGCTGGCCGTGGACCCGGCCACCGACCCGATCCTGTACTGGAACGGTGTCCTGCTGGCCACCTACCGGGCGCTGGACCTGCCACCCACGACCTCGTCGCGGGAGGCGGCCATCCTGCACGCGGCGATGCACGACGCCGCCGTCTCGGTCACCGGAGTGGGCAACCCCTATCGGGTACGGGTGCCGGTCAGTTACCCGGGCACCATGGACAACGTCGTGGCACCGTCCCTGCACGCGGCCATCGACCGTGCCGCGTACGACGTGCTGACCGCCCTGTACGGCGGCCAGGGTCAGTCCTACTCTCAGGCTCTCGCCGGCGCTGTCGCCCTGCGGCCGTCCGGGGTGAACGCCGCCGAGGTCGCCCGTGGTGACACCGTGGGCGCGGCGGCGGCCACCGCCAACCTCCAGGCCCGCGCCAACGACGGCTCCGGCAACAACACGCCGTACCAACTGGACGGTGTGCCCGGTTCGTGGCGGCCCACCAACGGTAAGGCGGCGGTCAGCCCGAACTGGGGGCTGGTCACCCCGTTCGCACTCACCTCGGGCCGGCAGTTCCGGCCCGGTCCACCGGCCGCCGCCACCGGGTACGCCGACCTGCTCACCGAGACGGAGTACCGCGCCCAGGTGCAGGAGGTCCGCGACTACGGCGGTCGGACGTCGGCGCTACGGACCGCCGACCAGACGCAGATCGCGTTCTTCTGGGCCAACGACCTGGGCGGCACGTACAAACCGCCGGGCCAACTCTTCGCGCACACCCGGATCGTGGCAGAGCAGCGCAAGCTCGGCATCCTGTCCAACGCCCGGCTCTTCGGCCTGGTCGCCCTCTCCCTCGCCGACGCCGCCATCGCCGCCTGGGACGCCAAGTACCAGACGTCGATCGACCTGTGGCGGCCGGTGAGCGCCATCGAGGCGGCGGAGGGCCCCGGTTGGCAGCCGCTGTCGCAGACCCGCGAGGGGGTGCCGTACACGCCGGCGTTCCCGGCCTACGTCTCCGGGCACGCCACCTTCGCGGGGGCCTGGTCGGCGGTGATGAAGGGATTCTTCGGCACCGACGCGATCGCCTTCGACGCCACCACCGACGATCCGCACGCCGTGGACGTGATCCGGCACATGACCGGCTTCGACCACGCCGCCGAGGAGAACGCGCTGAGCCGGCTCTACCTCGGCGTGCACTATCGGTTCGACGCCGAGGCCGGGCTCGCCACCGGACGTTCCGTGGGCGCGTACGTGGTCGCCAACCGCCTGCGCCCGTGAGTCGTCAGTCGGGGTGACGGGGGATGCTCCCCGTCCGGTTCGTGGACCGGGCGGGGAGCATCACGCGCGAGCGCAGTTCCAGTGGCCGAAGTCGCCGGTACGAGACCAGATCTCCCGTGCCGCCCGGATGTTCCAGCCCGGGTCCAGCGCCGTCCGGTGGTCGACACCGAACCGGGACACCTCCACGTCGCTGAACTGGAACAACCCCCACCACCGCGACCCGTCCTCGCCGACCTCCACCCGGTACGGGTCCAACCCGGACAGGCAACGCGCCACCTGCACCGCCCCGGCCGGATCCTCCGGGAACGTCCGCCGCAGGTGCTTGCCGATCCGGTCCTCGGACCAGGCGGCGGGTACCTTCCGATCACCGGCCAACTCGTCGAACAACCGCTCGTCCGCGACGCCACTGACCGGCAGGCCGCCGAACGCCTGGAACACCATCACCCGACCGGTGGTGTCCAGGCCGAACCAGCCGTCGACCGGCACGGTGAGGCCGTCGGCCACCAGGTGCTCCTGAAGGTTCAGCACGCAGGGGCCGTACATGCCCTGGCGCAGCACGGCCGGGCAGCCGTCGGTCGGCGAACTGTCCACGGCAGGGGTGGCGAGAGGTCGTAGTGCCCCGGACGCCCCGACCGTCAGGACGCCGAACACCGTCAGCAGCGCCAGCCGAAGCCAGCGACGGGTGGGCCCGGGCGGCCCGGGTCGCGGCGGGACCGGGCCGACGCTCGGGCGGATGTTCGCCGGGACAGTCGTGGACGGGTCGGCGGGGGTCCGCGCCGCGTCGTGCTCCCCCCGGCCCCGCTCGGCGATGCGGCCCTCGAGGTCCCGTCGCGTCTCCAGCAACCTGTCGACCTCGACGGCCGGGGTGCCACAGGCGGCCAGCAGCGCGACGACGGTGCGCTCCCGGGGCAGTGTGGTGCGCCCCAGCATCGTCGCGAGGGTGCTCGGTGGCAGCCAGTGACCAGCCGCCGAGGCGCGCCGGGCCAGCTCCCGATAGGTCAGACCGGATTGGCGCCGCACCTCCCTGAGCGACGCCACGTACTCCCCCGCCGTGGTCGGCTGCGGCACCGGATTCCGGGCAGCGTCATCCATCGGATCTCCCCGTGTGGTTGATGTGGTCGGGCCCGCACCAGTGCCGGTGCGGGCCCGTCGGCCGTACGCCGGTCAGCGGCGCGGCCATCGAGAAGAGACGCTAGGTAAGCCGGTGAGCGAGGACAATGCCCTGGTCGCGCCGCCGCGCTGTCCGGGCAGCTCAGGGCGGCATGTCCGGATGTTGTCCGACCATCTCGGACAGTCACTGGGACCCGACTTGCTCCCGCGTTCGCGGCATCTGGAGAATCGGGCGATGATCACGGGGGAGTTCCACCCGGACGACGCGTCCGACCCGGCCGGGTTCGTCGAGATGCTGCGTCAGCTCAAGGACCGGTCCGGGCTCACCTACCGGCAGTTGGAGCAGCGTGCCGCGTCGGCGGGTGACGTGCTGGCCCGTAGCACCGCGGCCGACATCCTGCGCCGGTCCACACTGCCACGCCCCGAGGTGGTGGCCGCGTTCGTTCGGGCCTGCGGCGCGGAGGATCAGGTCGAGACGTGGCTACGGGCGCGACACCGCCTCGCCGCAGGTCGGTTCGCCCCGCCACCGCCGGCATCGGACCAGCCGCCGGTCGACGCAGTCACGACCGTGGCCGCCCCGGAGCGTACCGAGACACCCCGCCCACGCTGGTTCGCCCGGCCCGCACCGCTGGTGCTACTCGTGGTCACCGTGGTGGCCGCGCTCGGCGTGGGCTTCTGGATCGAGCGGCGCGACGACGAGCAACGAACGGCAACGCGACTTCCCGATCCGACCGCCTCGGCGGGTGGCGGTGCCCCGTCGTCGAGCACGCCGAGGGCGGGGCGCAGCCAGATCCGCCCCGCCCGCACCCCGCACCTCTGCCTGACCGAGGGCCGCGATGACACCGGTCGGTACACCAAGGAGATAGCGGTCCAGCGGCCCTGCGCGGAGGCCACCCCACCCGACACCTCGCTGGAACCGGTGGCCGACGGGCGGTACTTCATCAAGTGGTTCCATCCGGTGTTCGGCAAGGGCTGTCTCACCGTCCGCGAGGAGGATCCCGGCCGGAACCTGCTCGAGCCCTGGAACGAGGACGACTGCAGCACGAGCAGGCCGCAGCAGGTGTTCCGTTTCGAGTCAACCGGAACGACGCCCGACACGTACCGCATCCGACCCGACCGTAGCGACCTGTGTGTCGGCCTGCGCGACGACGACCGAGGCGTGTCGGCCGCGGCCCTGGTCGAGCCGTGCACCGGCGGCCCGGATCAGGTGTTCCTGGTCACCGCGCTGCCGGATGACTGACAGCACCGCCGCTCAGCGGGCGTGCGGCACCAGGTCCCAGTCGGCGGGCAGCGGGGGCGCCGCCCAGGCGGGGTCGGGCTGCCGGGCCGCCCCTCCCCCTGCCGCGATCTTGCACTTGGTGTTGACGCTATGCCGCGCTTGACCCGTTATGTCGGGGCAGAAAGTGCAAGATCGCGGCGGAGAGGCATCGGAGCGTACTCAGGCGTCGACCGCCGCCATCACGTCGTCGCTGACGTCGAAGTTGGCGTAGACGTTCTGGACGTCGTCGCAATCCTCCAGAACGTCGATCAGCTTGAAGATCTTGCGCGCGCCCTCTTCGTCCAGCGGCACGTTGACGCTGGGGATCAGGGAGGACTCGGCCGACTCGTACTCGATGCCGGCGTCCTGAAGCGCCGTCCGCACCGGGATCAGGTCAGTCGGCTCGGAGACGACCTCGAACGCCTCACCGATGTCGTTGACCTCCTCGGCGCCGGCGTCCAGGACGGCGAGCATCACGTCGTCCTCGCTGGTGCCCTCCTTGGGGACGATCACCACGCCCTTGCGGGAGAACATGTACGACACCGAGCCGGCGTCGGCGAGCGAGCCGCCGTTGCGGGTCAGCGCGGTGCGTACCTCGGTCGCCGCCCGGTTGCGGTTGTCGGTGAGGCACTCGATGAGCATGGCCACGCCGTTCGGGCCGTACCCCTCATACATGATCGTCTGCCAGTCGGCGCCGCCGGCCTCCAGGCCGGAGCCGCGCTTGACGGCGCGATCGATGTTGTCGTTCGGCACCGAGCTCTTCTTCGCCTTCTGGATGGCGTCGAAGAGCGTCGGGTTGCCGGAGGGGTCACCACCGCCGGTCCGCGCGGCCACCTCGACGTTCTTGATCAGCTTGGCGAACATCTTGCCGCGCTTGGCGTCGATGACGGCCTTCTTGTGCTTGGTCGTCGCCCACTTTGAGTGGCCGGACATCTTCTACCTCCGTTGCTACCCGCCGTCTGCATCGACCGCACCGCTCACGCCCCGCTCCCGCCGGCGCACGCGGAGGTGCCGGTCAGCTCTGGTGGAAGCCGGGCGGGCAGATGGCCCTGCCGAATCTCCGCAATCCTACCGACGTCCCCCGGGGCGCTGTCATGCACCGCGCGCGCCCAGACCACCCGAACCCACGGAGCAGGGCAGACGGGACATAAAACCCCGGCCACGGCGGGCCGCACGGACCCCGCCGTGGCCGTCGGCGTTCAGGAGGCGGCGCGGACCAGGTCCACGAAGTACGCGTGCACCCGCAGGTCACCGGTCAACTCCGGGTGGAACGACGTGGCCACCAGGTTGCCCTGTCGGACCGCCACGATCCGGTCGGCGGCCGGACCGCCGGTCACCACACCGATGACCTGGACCCCGGCACCGACCCGCTCGACCCAGGGCGCGCGGATGAACACCGCGTGGAACGGCTCGCCCGGGACCCCGGCGACCTGCACCGGCGCCTCGAACGAGTCGACCTGCCGGCCGAACGCGTTGCGCCGGACGGTCATGTCGATGCCGGAGAACCCCCGCTGATCGGGTCGGCCGTCGAGCACCTCGGTCGCCAGCATGATCATGCCGGCGCAGGAGCCGTAGACCGGCATGCCGTCGGCGATCCGCTTGTCGATCGGCTCGCGCATCTCGAAGATGTCGGCGAGCTTGCTGATCGTGGTGGACTCGCCGCCCGGGATGACCAGGCCGTCGACCGCGTCCAGCTCTCCCGGGCGGCGGACCGGGCGGGCGTCCGCGCCCGCCGCGGCCAGCGCCGCCACATGTTCGCGAACGTCGCCCTGGAGCGCGAGCACACCGATCACGGGTGCCGTCACGTGCACACCAATCCTCTCCGCGTCAGCATCGACCGTCGACGTGCTGCTCACCAACCGCGCTCGGCCAGGCGGTGCGGCTGCGGGATCTCGTCGACGTTGATGCCGACCATCGCCTCGCCGAGGCCCCGGGAGACCTTCGCCAGCACGTCCGGGTCGTCGTGGAAGGTGGTCGCCTTGACGATCGCGGCGGCCCGCTGAGCCGGGTTGCCCGCCTTGAAGATCCCGGAACCCACGAAGACACCCTCCGCGCCGAGCTGCATCATCATCGCCGCGTCGGCCGGCGTGGCGATCCCGCCCGCGGTGAACAGCACCACCGGCAGCTTGCCGCTCTCGGCGACCTCCTTGACCAGCTCGTACGGGGCCTGCAACTCCTTGGCCGCGACGTACAACTCGTCGGCCGGCAGCGAGGAGAGCCGACGGATCTCCTGGCGGATCTTGCGCATGTGGGTGGTGGCGTTGGAGACGTCACCGGTGCCCGCCTCGCCCTTGGAGCGGATCATGGCCGCGCCCTCGGTGATCCGGCGCAGCGCCTCGCCCAGGTTCGTCGCGCCGCAGACGAAGGGGACGGTGAACGCCCACTTGTCGATGTGGTTCGCGTAGTCGGCCGGGGTGAGCACCTCGGACTCGTCCACGTAGTCCACGCCGAGCGACTGGAGGATCTGCGCCTCCACGAAGTGGCCGATGCGGGCCTTGGCCATCACCGGGATGGAGACCGCCTCGATGATCCCGTCGATCATGTCGGGGTCGCTCATCCGGGACACCCCGCCCTGCGCGCGGATGTCGGCGGGCACCCGCTCCAGGGCCATCACCGCGACGGCGCCGGCATCCTCAGCGATCTTGGCTTGCTCGGCGTTGACGACATCCATGATCACGCCGCCCTTGAGCATCTCGGCCATGCCACGCTTCACGCGGGCAGTGCCGACGACGGGGGCGGTACCGGTGTTCGAGACGGTGTTTTCGGGCACGGGTCATCGCTCCTTGGACGTGCTGAGGGGGTTGCCGCGAAAATGCTACGCGGGGTGCAACGCCGTACCGACAGCCAATCAGACCCCCGGTGGCCTGCACTGTGGCAGTGGTCACCGGCCGCCCCGGGCCCGTTCCGGGAGCAGGCGGTAGCCGTCGAAGCTCAGGCGGCGGGGACGTCCGCCGGGACGGCCAGGGTCGGGTCGTCGATGTCGAAGTAGCGTGGCCACTCCCGGCCCCGCCCCATCCGTAACAGGCGCACCAGCGGCCGGCTGCGCGCCGAGCGGGCGTCGCGGACCAGGTCGGTGTGTACCTGCCGGGACAGCGCGAGCCGGCGACTCGCGGCGATGACCGCCGCGCAGTCCGGGTCGGTCGCGTCCAACTGGACGCCGCGCAGCTGCCGGGTGAGGTCGTTCTCCGCCGCCTCCCGCTCGTCCGGGCCGGCGTCCAGGGCGATCCGGGCCGCCGCGTACAGCTCGACGCCGAACCGCCGCTCGGCCAGGACCGCGGCCGCCGCCGCGCGGCGCAGCAGGTGGGCGTCGAGGGCCCGCGCCGCCAGCTCCGCGCGGCCCTGCAACCGCTCGACCCGGCCGGCGGTCCAGATGAGGTACGCCGCGATCAGCCCCACGACCACGCTCGCGGCCACCACCCACCACATGTGCGGCATCGTAGTGCTGCTCCGTTTCGTCCGATTGGGCGCGGCCGGACCGGTCCCGCCGGTCACCACCGCACCATCCGTCACACCCGGCTCAGCCCAGACCCACCCATTCCTGGTCGATGACCCGCCCGTCGGTTGCCTCGATCGCCGCTGCGTATACCTCCAGAACGCGGCGAGCAACCACCGGCCAGTCGAAATTCGCGACCACCTGATCGCCGCAGGCACTCAGCGTGGCCCGCCCGTCCGGGTCGTCCAGCAGATCGCTCAGCACGTCACGCAGCCCCACCGCGTCACCGGTGGGGAAGAGTCGACCGGCCCGCCCACCGTCGAGCACCCGCCGGAACGCGTCCAGGTCACTGGCGACCACCGTCGTACCCGCGGCGAGGGCCTCGGTGAGGATCATGCCGAACGACTCGCCACCGGTGTTCGGTGCGACGTAGAGGTGCACACTGCACAACATGCGTGCCTTGTCCGCTTCGCTGACCAGGCCGAGGAACGTGATCCGCTCATGCAGTTCGGCGGGGAACTGGTCGTACAGGTCGTCGGGGTCACCCGGGCCGGCGACGAGCAACCGCAGACCGGGTCGGGTGGGAGCCAACGCCACGAACGCGTCGCGCAGCACCGGGAAGCCCTTGCGCGCCTCGGTGAACCGGCCCAGGAAGCCGAGCGTGCCGCCGGTGCCGGCCGCGCACTCCCCCGGCCAGCCCGGCAACGGCTCGGCGTCGGCGAACTTGGCCACCGCCACCCCGTTGGGGATCTCCACCGCACCGCCGTCCATGTGCTCGACCTGCACCTTGCGGGCCAGCGCGCTGACCGCGATCCGGGCGGTGATCCGCTCCAACACGATCTGGAGCACACCCTGCGCGGCGGCGAGGACCCGCGACCGGGTCATCGCGGTGTGGAACGTGGCCACCACCGGGCCCCGGGCGGAGAGCACCGCCAGCAGCGACAGGCTCAGCGTGAGCGGCTCGTGCACGTGCAGCACGTCGAAGTCGCCGTTGGTGATCCACCGCCGCACCCGGGCGGTCGAGACCGGGCCGAACGCGATCCGGGCCACCGAACCGTTGTACGGCAGCGGAACGGCGCGACCGGCGGACACCACGTACTCCGGCAGCGGCGAATCCTCGTCGGCCGGCGCGAGCACGCTGACCTCGTGGCCCAGCGCGATCAGCGCCTCGGCGAGGTCCACCACGTGGTTCTGCACCCCACCGGGCACGTCGAAGGAGTACGGGCACACGATGCCGATCCGCATGCGTCAGCCCACCTCCTCAGGCCTGGCCGGGGGCCGACGAGGGCAGCGCCGCGCCCTCCCCCGCCTTTCCCTGGTCCAACCACATCCGCTGCAACATGTGCCAGTCTTCCGGATGCCGCGCGATACCCGCCGCCAGACGGTCGGCGATCAGCTGGGTCAGCGACCGGACCCGCTGGTCCAACGGCCCCACCTCGGGCCCCGGCACCGGCAGCGGACCGACCAGCGACGCGCAGGCGGCGTCCGCCTCGTACCACAGCGACGCCACGTAGAGCGGCGCGCCGGTGTGCAGCGCGAGCAACGCCGGCCCGGCGGGCATCCGGGTCTTCCCACCGAAGAAGTCCACCTCCACCCCTCGGGCGGAGAGGTCCCGATCGGCCAGCAGCGGCACCACCGCACCGGCACGGACCCGGTCCAGCAGCACGTCGAACGCCGGACGTGGCCCACCGTGGGTCGGCAGGATCTCCATCCCGAGGACCTCTCGGAAGGCCAGGAAACGCTTGTACACGCCCTCCGGCTTGAGCCGCTCCATCACCGTGGTGATCGGCCAACCGGTGGCCGCCACCCAGGCGCCCGCGGCGTCCCAGTTGCCGGCGTGCGGCAGCGCCACCACCGCGCCCCGGCCCGCGGCCACGTCCGCGGCCAGCAGCTCGGCACCGTCGAGCCGGAACCCGGACAGGATCTGCGACCGGCTCAGGGCCGGCAGCCGGAACGCCTCCATCCAGTAGCGGGCGTACGAGCGCAGGCCGCGCTTGACGAGATCGTCCAACTCGGCGTCGGGCAGCTCCGGGCCGACCACCCGGCGCAGGTTCGCGCGCAGTCGGGCCGTACCCCCGCCGCCGCGACGGTGGGCGCGGTCCGCGCCCGCCCGGAACGCAGCCGCCACCAACGGCCGGGGTAGCGCGCGGACCACCCGCCACCCGGCGATGTAGCCCAGCTCGGTGAGGTTCACGCGACTCGGCCGCCGGTCGCCGGCACGCCACTCACGCCTGACCATCCGGCTGAAGCTGCTGGGCCTGGCGGTAGACGTGGGTCATCCGCTGCCCCACCGTGAAGATCGACACGGCGGCGAGCAGCCAGAGCGCGATCTCCAGGGCCGGCTTCACGTTCAGGCCGGTGAGGATTCCGCCGACCCCGACGATGAGCAGCCGCTCGGTGCGCTCGGCGATGCCCACGTTGCAGGTCATTCCGAGCCCTTCGGCGCGGGCCTTCACGTAGGAGACCAGGCTGCCGGCGGCCAGGCAGACCAACGCGGCGGCCACGCCGGAGTGGTTGCCCTGGGTGGCCAGCCAGTACGCCACCGCGCCGAAGACGGCGCTGTCGGCGACCCGGTCCATGCTCGAGTCGAGGAACGCCCCGAACCTGGTGGAGCCGCCGCTCATCCGGGCCATCGTCCCGTCGAGCAGGTCGGTGAGCGCGAACAGGGTGACGATCAACGCGCCCGCGACCAGGTGGCCGCGGGCACCGAAGCCGAGCGCGCCGACGAGCACACCAACGGTGCCCGCGACGGTGACGGCATTGGGGGTGACGCCCGCGCGCAGGAGGGCACGGGCAATCGGCTCGACGACGCGGGTCATCCCCGCGCGGGCCGACACTTGGAAGATCTTCGCCATGGCGGTCCCCACGATAACGGTCCGCCCAGGTCCGGCGATACGGACGGTCCCGCCGACCCGCCCGGGGGAGGCTTGTGCCTACCCGGCAACGGGTGTGAGATCGAGCCGGGAGGTGAGCCAGCTCACCCGTCCGCCCGTCCCGTTCCCGCTGTGCAGCAGACCACCGGAGGATGACGCCGCGCACTCGCCCCGGGCCGCTACCCGTCGCGCGGCGGTCGCCACCACCACCGGCTGAGGGAGGTGCGCCCCATGGCGCAGAAGAGTCACGACAAGGGTTCCACCGGCGGCACGCCGGTGGTGACCGAGCCCGAGCAGGTTCGCAACGTGGTGCTCGTCGGGCACTCCGGGGCGGGCAAGACCACCCTGGTCGAGGCCCTGCTCGCGGCGACCGGCACGATCGGCCGCGCCGGCACCGTGGTCGACGGCACCACGGTCGGCGACCACGACCCCGCCGCCGTACGCCAGCAGCGCTCGGTCAGCCTGTCCTGCGCGCCGCTGCTCCACAACGGCATCAAGGTCAACCTGCTGGACACCCCCGGGTACGCCGACTTCGTCGGCGAGCTGCGCGCCGGGCTGCGCGCCGCCGACGCCGCCCTCTTCGTGGTCTCCGCCGCGGGCGGCATGGACGCGGCCACCGTCGCGCTGTGGGAGGAGTGCGCCGCCGTCGACATGCCCCGCGCGGTCGCGGTGGCCCGTCTGGACCAGCCCCGCGCCGACGTCGACGAGACGGTGGCGCTCTGCCAACGCCTCTTCGGCGACAACGTGATGCCGCTCTACCTGCCGATGCTCGGCGACGACGGGGTCTCCACCGAGGGTCTGCTCGGCCTGATCACCCGTCGCGTCTTCGACTACAGCGCCGGGCTCCCCGCCGACGTCCGCGACCCGGACCCGGAGCACCAGCCGGCCATCGACGAGTCCCGCAACGAGCTGATCGAGGGGATCATCGCCGAGAGCGAGGACGAGACCCTCATGGACCGCTACCTCGACGGCGAGGAGATCAGCACCGAGGTGCTCATCGACGACCTGGAGAAGGCCGTCGCCCGGGGCCACTTCTACCCGGTGGTGCCGGTCTGCGCCCAGACCGGCGTCGGGCTGGACGTGCTGCTGGAGGTACTGACCGCCGCGTTCCCGTCACCGCTGGAGCACGAGCTGCCGGCGGTGACCGGCGTGGACGGCTCACCGCGTCCGCCGCTGAGCTGCGACCCGAACGGACCGCTCGTCGCCGAGGTCGTCAAGACCACCGTCGACCGCCACGTCGGTCGGGTCTCACTGGTCCGGGTCTTCTCCGGCACGTTGCGCCCCGACCAGACCGTGCACGTCTCCGGTCACGGAATGGCCGACCGCGGGCACCCCGACCACGACGCCGACGAGCGGGTCGGGCACATCTACACCCCGCTGGGCGCCACCCTGCGGGAGGTGTCGCTCTGCGTGGCCGGCGACATCTGCGCGATCACCAAGTCGGGTAGCGCCGAGACCGGCGACACCATCTCGACCAGGGACGACCCGCTGCTGATCGCCCCCTGGGAGATGCCCGAGCCGCTGCTGCCGGTGGCGATCGTCGCCCGTAGCCGCGCCGACGAGGACGCATTGGCCCGCAACCTCGCCCGGCTGGTCGCCGGCGACCCCACGCTGCGGCTGGAGCGCAACCCGGAAACCCACCAGATGGTGCTCTGGTGCATGGGCGAGGCGCACGCGGACGTGGTGCTCGACCGGCTGCGCGCCGGCGGCGTCGAGCTGGACACCGAGCCGGTCAAGGTGTCGCTGCGCGAGACGCTGACCGTGCCCGCGAAGGGGCACGGCCGCCACGTCAAGCAGTCCGGCGGCCACGGCCAGTACGCGGTCTGCGACATCGAGGTCGAGCCGCTCCCCCGCGGCAGTGGCTTCGAGTTCGTCGACCGGGTCGTCGGTGGCGCGGTGCCGCACAACTACATCCCGTCGGTGGAGAAGGGCGTCCGCGCCCAACTCGAACGCGGCCTGGTCGCCGGCCACCCGGTGGTGGACCTGCGGGTGACCCTGGTCGACGGCAAGTCGCACAGCGTCGACTCCTCCGACGCGGCCTTCCAGACCGCAGGCGCGCTGGCGCTGCGCGACGCCGCCGAGCGTGGCCAGCCGGCCCTCCTGGAGCCCATCGACGAGGTCACCATCCGGATTCCGGACGGCTCGGTGGGCACCGTCCTGGGCGACCTGTCGGGCCGACGCGGCCGGGTGCTCGGCACCGAACCGGACCCGGACACCGAGGGCCGCACCCTCGTCCGGGCCGAAGTGCCCGCCACCGAACTCCTCCGGTACGCCGTCGAGCTGCGCTCCATGACGGCCGGCATCGGCACCTTCCGCCGCCACTTCGTCCGCCACGACCCGATGCCCGCTCACCTGGCCGACCAGGCCCGCAAGGAACAACTCCCCTGACCCGGCCCCCTGCCCCGCTCCACCCCCGCTCCGGTCAGTAAGCGCAGGACCAGGAAGAGCTGGAGCGGCCAGCGCGGGCCGATCATGGAGTTGTGGTGGGCGAAACATGACCTCATGCCCTTTTTGTGAGGCACCACAACTGCATGATCGACGGGCGAGGTCGGCGAGGCCGGGCGGGGCGGGATGGGGCGGGGCGGGTGGTTACGGGTGGACTGTGGGGTGGGCGGGGCGGGGCCAGTGGGGGCGGTCGGCGTCGCGTAGGGCGGCGGTGCGGACGGCGGCGAGCTGACGCTCCACCTCGACGAACTGGTCCGCTGGCAGCGGGCCCCGGCGCAGAGCGGCGGCGTTCTCCACGACCTGGGCGACCGTGCGGCAGCCCGGAATGGGGATGGTGCGACCGCTGCGCGCCCAGATCCAGCCCAACGCGCCCTGGGCGAGGGTGCGCCCGTCGGCGGTGAGCGCGGCCCGGACCGCGCTGACCCGGCGCAGCCACTCCGGTGCCGGTCGGCCGCCCCGGAACCACTCCAACCAGCCCGGCGCCAACCCGCGTACGTCATCGCGGGGCAGTGTCGACCCGGCCGAGTACTTGCCGGTGAGCAGCCCCATCCCGAGTGGACCCCGGTTGATGCTGGCCAGGTCGTACTTGTCGCAGACGGCGAGCAGTCCGGGGGCGTCGCGCAGCACCGACAGCGCGTGCTGCACGGCGGTGGCCCCGGCGGCGGCGTGCCCGAACGCGGCGGCCCGGTCGGGGCGGTCGGTGCTCCACCCGTACGCGCGGATCAGGCCCTCGGCCACCAGGTCCTCGCAGGTGCCGATCAGCGCCTGCGCCCTCGGCACCGGCAGGTCGGCCAGGTGCAGCTGATAGAGGTCGATCCAGTCGGTGCCCAGTCGGCGCAGCGAGGCGATCACGGCACTGCGCAGGTACGCGGGCGACGCGTCCTCTCCGGTGGCCTGTCGGCTCGCCTCGTCGAACGTGTAGCCCCACTTGGTGGCGATCACGGCCTCGTCGCGGCGACCGGCGAGCGCGCGGCCGAGCACCCGCTCACTGTGCCCGGCCCCGTACGTGTCGGCGGTGTCGAAGAGGGTGATGCCCTCGTCGAGCGCCCGGCGTACGGCGCGCACCGACTCGTCGTCGTCGACCGCGCCCCAGCCCAGCGGTTGGGTGCCCTCCGACCAGGGCCCGCCGATCGCCCAGCACCCCATGCCGAGGGCGCTGACCTCGATGCCGCTGCGCCCCAACATCCGTGTCGTGACTGCCATCGGCCGATCGTGCCACCTCGGGGAGGCCCCGGCGTAGCAGATCCACCGGCGGACCCGCGGATGTACGGCGACGGTCACTGTGCGGAATGATCACCGCTATGCGACGGCTCGGGGTGGACATCGGCGGAGTGATCATCGAACCGGCCGACGGGGACGCGGACACCTCCTTCTTCGGCGCGCACTACCTGCGTACCCCGATGGTCGACGGGGCGTTCGACGCGCTCGCGGCGCTCGGCCCGGCGTTCGATGAGGTGCACCTGGTGTCCAAGTGCGGGGAGCCCACCGAGCGGCGTACCCGGGAGTGGTTGGCCCACCATGACTTTCCGGCGCGCACCGGCATCCCCGTCGAGCGGGTGCACTTCTGCCGCACCCGGCCGGACAAGGCGCCGATCGCCCGTCGCCTCGGCCTGACCCACTTCGTGGACGACAAGTTGGAGGTGCTCGGCTACCTCGAATCGGTGCCGCAGCGCTTCCTGTTCCGGCCCCGCAGGGCCGAGGTCGCCGCACACGCCGCGCTGCTGCCGTACGTACACCGGGTGGAGAGCTGGCCTGAGCTGACCCCGCTGCTGCGCGCCGACTAGCCGGACCGGCGCGGACGCCGGGCGAGCGACCCGGCGCGCCCGGCGGTCAGAGCGGCCAGGAGATCAGGCACGGCGGAGAAGTCAGGACGGCCAGGCGCGGGCGAGCAGGTCGCGGGTGTCGCCGAGCAGCTGCGGCAGGACCTTGGTACGGCCGATCACCGGCATGAAGTTCGCGTCGCCACCCCAGCGCGGCACCACGTGCTGGTGCAGGTGCGCGGCGATGCCGGCGCCGGCCACCCCGCCCTGGTTCATGCCCAGGTTGAAGCCGTGGGCGTTGCTGACCTTACGGATCACCCGCATGGCGGTCTGGGTGTACGACGCCAGCTCGGTGGTCTCCGGCACGTCCAGGTCGGTGTAGTCGGCGACGTGCCGGTAGGGGCAGACCAGCAGGTGCCCCGGGTTGTACGGGTAGAGGTTGAGCACCGCGAAGACGTGTTCGCCACGGGCCACCACCAGACTCTCGTCCGGGGGGAGCTGCGGCCCCCGGCAGAACGGACAGCCGGTGGGCTTCTCGTAACCCTCGGCCGGACGGTCCTCGCCGGAGATGTAGGTCATCCGGTGCGGCGTCCAGAGCCGCTCCAGGCCGTCCGCCATGCCGCTGGTGTCCGTGTGCCGTTCCGCCCCTGTCACGAGCCGATCCTACGGAGCCCCGTGGGCACGCCGCGACACCCCGTCGCCGGGAAAGACCGCCGCCGCGCCGAACGGTGGCCGGTGACCCGCGGCGCGGCCTTCGGACGAAGACCGCGCCACGGTCCGCGTTACTCGGCGGCGGCGGACGGGCCGATGTTGGTCCGCGAGCTGACCACGTCCAGTACGTGGGTCACCGCCTCGGCGACCGGCACCCCGTTGCGCTGGGAGCCGTCCCGGTAGCGGAACGACACCGTGCCGGCGGCCACGTCGTCGTCACCGGCGATGACCATGAACGGGATCTTCTGCTGCTGTGCCGTCCGGATCTTCTTCTGCATCCGGTCGTCACCCGCGTCCACCTGGGCCCGGATGCCCTCGGCGCGCAGCGCGGCGACGAAGCCGTGCAGGTAGTCGGTGTGGTCCTCGCGGATCGGGATGCCCACCACCTGCACCGGTGCCAGCCAGGCCGGGAAGGCGCCCGCGTAGTGCTCGGTGAGCACCCCGAAGAACCGCTCGATCGACCCGAACAACGCACGGTGGATCATGACGGGCCGCTGCCGGCTGCCGTCGGCGGCCTGGTACTCCAACGCGAACCGCTCCGGCTGGTTGAAGTCGACCTGGATGGTGGACATCTGCCAGGTCCGGCCGATCGCGTCGCGGGCCTGCACGGAGATCTTCGGCCCGTAGAACGCCGCGCCGCCCGGGTCGGGCACCAGCTCCAGGCCGGAGGTCGCGGCGGCGGTCCGCAGCGCCTCGGTGGCCTCCGCCCAGTCCTCGTCGGCGCCGATGAACTTGGGCGAGTCGTCCCGGGTCGACAGCTCCAGGTAGAAGTCGTCCAGGCCGTAGTCGCGCAGCAGGTCGAGCACGAAGCTGAGCAGCGTGGACAACTCACCGGCCATCTGCTCACGGGTGCAGTAGATGTGCGAGTCGTCCTGGGTCAGGCCACGGACCCGGGTCAGGCCGTGCACGACGCCGGACTTCTCGTACCGGTAGACCGTGCCGAACTCGAACATCCGCAGCGGCAGCTCCCGGTACGACCGCCCGCGCGACCTGAAGATCAGGTTGTGCATCGGGCAGTTCATCGCCTTGAGGTAGTAGTCCGCGCCCTCCAGCTGCATGGGCGGGAACATGGTGTCCGCGTAGTACGGCAGGTGACCGGAGGTCTGGAACAGCTGCGCCTTGGTGATGTGCGGGGTGTTGACGAACTCGTACCCCGCCTCCTCGTGCCGCCGCCGCGAGTAGTGCTCCATCTCGCGGCGGATGATGCCCCCCTTGGGGTGGAAGACCGCCAGGCCGGAGCCGATCTCGTCGGGGAAGCTGAACAGGTCGAGGTCCGCGCCGAGCTTGCGGTGGTCGCGCCGGGCGGCCTCCTCCAACAGCTTCAGGTACGCCTTGAGCTCGTCGCGGGTCGGCCACGCGGTGCCGTACACCCGCTGGAGTTGGGGGTTCCTCTCCGACCCGCGCCAGTACGCGGCGGCAGAGCGCATCAGCTTGAACGCGCCGATCAGTCGGGTGGTCGGCAGGTGCGGGCCCCGGCACAGGTCCGACCAGCAGACCTTGTCCTCCTTGTCGAGGTTGTCGTAGATGGTCAGCTCGCCGCCGCCCACCTCCATCACCTCGTCGGTGTCCAGGCCCTCGCCCTTGACCTCGATCAACTCCAGCTTGAACGGCTCGTCGGCCAGCTCGGAGCGCGCCTCGTCCAGGCTGCCGAACCGGCGGCGACGGAACCGCTGCCCGGACTTGATGATCTCCTGCATGCGCTTCTCGAGCTTGCTGAGGTCATCGGGCTGGAACGGCTTGTCGACGTCGAAGTCGTAGTAGAAGCCGTTCTCGATGGGCGGGCCGATGCCCAGCTTGGCCTCGGGGAAGACGTCCTGCACGGCCTGGGCGAGAACGTGCGCGGTGGAGTGGCGCAGCACGTTGAGCCCGTCGGGCGAGTCCAGGCTGACCGGCTCGACGACGGTCTCCTCGGCCGGCGTCCAGTCCAGGTCGCGCAGCTGGCCCTGCGGGTCGCGGACCACGACGATCGCCTTGGGGCCGTTCGCGGGCAGTCCGGCCGCGGCCACCGCGTCGGCCGCCGTCGTCCCGGCGGCGACGACGACGGGGTCGGCCACGGCGGGGGTACGGGGTGCGGACACGGTGACTCCTCCAAGCGGTACGAAACGGTGCCGATCCTCGGCTCCTGCCGATGCTATCGGTCGCCCCGCCCCCGACCGGGAAGGGCACCTTCCTTAGCGACGCCGTTGAACCTTTCGCGCCGCCCAGCCGAACTAGAAGGTGTGGCCGGAAACCAGTGCCGGCCGCGTCGACACGGATGGGGGCACGAGATGGCGAGCACGTACGGCGGTGGCCGGCGGCGGCGGATCGTGGTGGCGACCGCGGTGACCGCCGCTGGGCTGCTGCTCTGGCCCGGCGCGGCGTACGCGGCGGACGTGACGACCACCCCGACCGAGGCCCGCCAGGGCGACGCGGTACGCCTGGAGTTCAGCGTGCCGGAGGAACGCGCCGGCACGAAGACCACCCAGATCGAGGTCCGGCTGCCGGCCGACACGCCCATCGCCGAGGTCTACCCCATGTCGGTGAACGGCTGGGCGCCCCGGATCAGCTCCCGCACCCTGGACCAGCCGGTGGCCGGTATCCACTCGTCCGGGGTGAGCACGGTGACCACCGCGGTGACCTGGGTCCGCGTCGGTGCGAGCGACCCCGGGCCGGCCCGGTTGGCGCTCTCCATGGGGCCGATGCCGCAGACCGACCGGCTCACCTTCGAGGTCGTACAGACCTACGCCGACGGCACGGTGGTCCGGTGGGCGGACGCCACCGGAGCGCACCGGGCCCCGGCGCTCACCCTGCTGCCGCCGGCCGCCGGCGGGGCTGGACCGGTCGGGCACGGCGGCCACGGCGCACCGGCGGGAGGCGCACCAGCGGGAGGCGCACCGGTGGGAGGCGCGCCGGTGGCTCCGGCGGGTTCGGACAGTGGCGGGGACGCCGCGCCGGCGGCCGGGGCGGGCGGTGCTGACGAGGGTTCCGGCAACGCCGACGGGATGCTGGCCGCCGGCCTGCTGGCCGGGCTGGGCGGTGGCGCGGCAATCGGCTGGCTGGTCAGCTGGTGGCGTCGACGCGACCCGGCCCAGGACGCGGCGCTCGCCGAGGTGACCGGCGCGCCGGCCGAGGCCGCGACGGCGGATGGGGCCGCGACGGCGGCCGGGCCGAGCGCTGAGGCCGCGACCCTGGCCGAGATCACCGGCCGCGCAGCCAAGAGGACAGAGCCGGCCGGCCCGACGCCCGCCTCCTTCACACCCGCCTCCTCCACACCCGCCGCCCCCGCGGCCCTCACGCCCGCCGCCACCACACCCGCCGACTCCGCGTCCTCCACACCCGCTGCCTCCGCGTCCTCCACGCCCGCTGCCTCCGCGGCCTCGCGGTGATCGATTCGGGTTTCGGTGATCGACTCGGGTTGTTTATCGGCTCGGGGTTGGTGATCCACTCGGGTTTCTGAAAACCGGGGCATCCCGAGCGCACGGACACCCCGATTTACAGAAAGCCGAGTTGATCTCAGCCCGACCAGCCGGACCAGGCCACGCCGGACCAGGCCACGCCGGGCCGGACCACGCCGGGAGGGGCCAGGCCACGCCGGATCAGGCCGCGCCGGGCCGGACCCGGCCACGCCGGACCCAGCCACGCGGGACCCGGCCACGCCGGACCGGGCCGGGACACGCGGCCGGCGCACGGCCGGCCCGGGCGGGGCGGTCAGGGCGCCCAGGTCGGCAGCGGCTCGCGAGCGGCCAGCCAGGGCTCGGGCACCCCGCCCGGGGTGCCGACGCCGGTGTGCGCGGCCACCACCGCTCCCGCGATGGCGGCCGTGGTGTCCACGTCCCCACCGGCCCGTACGCACGTCTCGATGGCCGCCGGATAGTCGTCGAGGTGGGTGGCGGCCACCCAGAGGGCGAAGCCGACGGTGTCCTGGGCGGTCACCCGGGAGCCGTTGCCGAGCGCCGCCACCACCCGGGGCAACGGCCGACCGAGCAGCCCAGCCGCCCGGTGTACGCCCCGGTGTACCTCGGTGCCCGGGTCGAGCGCGGCGGCGATCCCGGCGAGCAGCCGTTCCGGGGCGGGCCGGTGCCCGTCGAGGCGGGCTCGGGCGGCCAGCGCGGCGGCGACGGCCACCGCGACCGCTCCGGCGATCCCCTCCGGGTGCGCGTGCGTCACCTCGGCGGAGGCGCGGGCCTGCGCCGCGGCGCGCGCGGTCGAGTCGGCGAAGTACGCGCCCAGCGGGCCGACCCGCATCGCCGCGCCGTTGCCGCAGGAGCCCTGCCCGTCGAAGGCGGAGGCGGCGGCCAACGGCCACGGGGTGCCGGTGCGGATCAGCCCCAGGATCAGCATCGCGCCCGCGCCGTAGCCCCGGCGGGGAGCGCACCGCTCGGCGAAGGAGAGGGCCAGCCGGTCGGGGTCAATGCCGCCGGACTCGGCCAACTCGGCGAGGACCGAGCAGGCCATCTCGGTGTCGTCGGTCCACTCCCAGGGTGCTGGCGGCAGGGCGTCCGCGGCAAGATCCACCGGTGCCGGGTCGGGCAGGAAGTACCGCGCGCCGAGCGCGTCACCGGTGGAGAGACCGGCGAGGCTGTCCCGGGCGAGCGCCAGACGGGCGTCGACGAACAGGGTGAACGACATCGTCGTACCAGCTTGCCCGGTCGTCAGGCACGTCGCAACGCGATCAACTTGCCAGGCCAAGTACCGTCTTGTCGTGGCCTCCGTGCTCCTGGTCGAAGACGATCACGTCGTACGCGGCGCGATGCTGCGGTCCCTCACCGACCGGGGGCACGCCGTGCACGCCGTGGGTACGGCGTTGGACGCGTTGCGTCGGGTGGCCGCGGAGACACCCGACCTGGTGGTGCTCGATCTCGGCCTGCCTGATCTGGACGGCTCGGACGCGCTGCGGATGCTGCGCGGCATCACCGACGTTCCGATCATCATCGCCACCGCTCGCGACGACGAGCAGTCGGTGGTCAAGCTACTGCGCGCCGGTGCCGACGACTACATGGTCAAGCCGTTCACCGGGGCGCACCTGGACGCGCGGATCACCACCGTGCTGCGCCGGGCCGGCCGGGCCAGTCGGTCGGTGCAGCCCGCGGTGCACAGCGTCGGTGGGCTGCGGGTGGACGTGGGCGAGCGCAGCGCCCAGCTCGACGGGGTGCCGCTGGCGCTGACCCGCAAGGAATTCGACCTGTTGGCGTATCTCGCCGCACGACCTGGGCGGGTAGTGTCCCGCCGGGAGCTCTTGGAGGAGGTATGGCGGCAGCCATCGGTCGGCGAGGATCAGACCATCGACGTTCACCTGTACTGGCTCCGCAGAAAGATGGGCGAGTCCGCGGCGAAGCCGCGCTACCTGCGCACCGTGCGGGGGGTCGGGTTCCGGTTGGTGGCGCCGGACTGAGGACGGCGCTGGCCCTCCTCACGGCCGGCATGTGCAGTCTGGTGGCGCTCGCGTTCCTGATCCCGCTCGGGCTCAGCCTGCGGGAGCAGAGCCGCGACGAGGCGATCGCCGACGCGGCGCGGCGCAGCGCGCTGGTGACCGGCGCGTTGGCGGTGAGCACCGACCCGACGGTCGTCGAGCGGGCCGTGGTGGCCAGCGCCGAGGGTGCCCCCACCCGAGCCGTGGTGCACGGGTTGGGGTTGGACGAGTCCGCCGGTCGGGCCCGCGGCAGCGACCTGGACCGGGCCCGCGCCGAGCGCCAGTCGTTGGTCGTCGACGTCGACGGCGGGGTGGCCCGGCTCGACCCGGTCGTGCTCGGTGACCGCACGGCCGTGGTCGAGGTGTTCCTGCCGGCCTCGACGCTGGGCGAGGGCGCCGGCGGCACCTGGCTGCTGCTGTTCGCGGTCGGTGCGGCGCTGGTCGGCGCGGCGGTGCTGGTGGTCGACCGGGTCGCTGCCCGGGCGGTGGACTCGACCCGGGGTCTGGTCAAGGCCGCGCTCTCCATCGGCGACGGCGACCTCGGTGTCCGTGTGGAACCGACCGGTCCGCGTGAGCTGGCCGAGGCCGGGTACGCCTTCAACCGGATGGCGGACCGGCTGGACGCCGCCCGCACCGACGAGCGGGAGTTGGTGGCCGATCTGTCGCACCGGCTGCGTACCCCGTTGACGGTGCTGCGGTTGGACGCGGAGGCGTTGGAGTCCGACGACACCAGCGTGGGTTCGTTCAGCCAGGCGGAGCTGGACCGGCTCCGCGGGATCCGGCGGATCCGGCAGGCGATCGTCACCCTGGAGGGTGAGATCGACGTGCTGATCAAGACCACCCGCAAGGCGGTGGCGCACGAGGCCGGGCCGGCGATGTGCGACGTCAGCGAGGTGGTCCGGGACCGGATGGTGTTCTGGGCGGCCCTCGCTGGCGACCAGAACCGGCCGCACCGGGTCAACGGGGCGCAGCTGCGCATCCCGGCGCCGGTGCCGCGGGCCGAGTTGGCCGCCGCGCTGGACGCGGTGATCGGCAACGTCTTCCGCTACACCCCGCAGGGCACCGCGTTCGAGGTGGCGGTGTCCCGGCGCGACGGTTACGTGGCGATCCGGATCGATGACGCCGGCCCCGGCATCGCCAACCCGGACCGGGCGCTGCGCCGGGGTGCCAGTGATCAGGGCTCGACCGGGCTCGGCCTGGACATCGCCAAGCGGGTGGCGTTGCAGGCCAACGGCTCGGTGAGCATCGACCGCGCCCGCCTGGGCGGGGCCAGCGTGGTGATGCTGCTCGCCGACCCGGAGGCGACGCCCCGGCAGGTCAGCCGCTTCGGTCTGGTCGGTCGGATGGCCCGCGACGCCCGGGACACGAAGGCCAGCGGGCGTCGCTGGCCCCGGCAGCGCCCGACCGACGACTGACCCGGCCGAGCCCGGGGCTGTGCGGCGGCGCAAGTCTTCCTTAGATCGCGGTTAACGAGCACGGTGCAACGGCCGCGGGCTGACAGGATCAGAGCACGAACCCACCAGTTCCCCCGGCCGAGCGCACCCGCACCACGGCCGGTGGAGCCGCGCGCGCGGCGGGAGCCACAGGTCCCCCCACACCCCACGCTCCCGCCGCGCGCCCTGCTCGACCGACCAGCCCTCACCGGCCGACAGGCTGACCAGCTCAGCCGGCGGTGGCGAGGTACGTGTCGATCTCGGCGAGGATCCGCTGCTGGCCGGCGGGGTCGAGGAAGGACGAGGTCACCGCGTTGCGGGCCAGCCCGGCCAGACCCTCGGTGCCGACACCCAGCAGGCGGGCGGCCACCGCGTACTCGTCGTTGAGGGTGGTGCCGAACATCGGCGGGTCGTCGGAGTTGATGGTGACCAGCAACCCGGCCTCGACCAGCCGGGGCAGCGGGTGCTCGTCGAGGGTGGCCACCGCCCGGGTGCGGACGTTGGACGTCGGGCAGATCTCCATCCCGATCTGCCGCTCCGCCAGGTACGCGAGCAGCTGCGGGTCCTGCGCGGCGGAGATGCCGTGGCCGATCCGTTCGGCGCCCAGCTCGTTCAGCGCGTCCCAGACGGTCTGCGGCCCGGTGGTCTCCCCGGCGTGCGGCACCGAACGCAGACCGGCGGCGCGGGCCTGGTCGAAGTAGGGCCGGAACTGCGGTCGGGGTACGCCGATCTCCGGGCCGCCCAGGCCGAAACTGACCAGCCCGTCCGGGCGCTCGTCCAGCGCGATGCGCAGCGTCTCCTCGGCCGCCGGCAGGCCGGCCTCGCCGGGGATGTCGAAGCACCAGCGCAGCTCGATGCCGAAGTCGGCCAGGGCACGTTTGCGGGCGTCCTCAATGGCCTCGCAGAACGCCGGCGCGGGAATGCCCCGTCGGACGTGCGAGTAGGGGGTGATGGTCAGCTCCGCGTAGCGGACCTGTTGGCGGGCCAGCTCCCGGGCCACTTCGTGGGTGAGGATCCAGACGTCCTCCGGGTCGCGGATGAGGTCCACGACGCTCAGGTAGACCTCGATGAAGTGCGCGAAGTCGCGAAACTCGAAGTAGTTGGCGAGCGCGTCCGGGTCGGCCGGCACGGGGGTACGCCCCTCGTGGCGGGCGGCCAACTCGGCGACGATCCGGGGCGAGGCGGAGCCGACGTGGTGCACGTGCAGCTCCACCTTGGGCAGGCCGGCGATGAAGGTGGGCAGGTCGGTCACAGGTTCTCCTGAGCATGGTCGCCGGTGCGGGCGACGACGAAGACGCGGCGGAACGGGAAGTACACCTGACCTTGCCGCACCGGGTACGCCGTGGTGAGCCGTACCCCCAGCTCGGCCCGGAAGGCGGCCCAGCCGGCGGCGTCCAGCGCGGCCCGGACCGGACGCAGCGCGGTCCCCTCCATCCAGGCCAGCACCGGGTGCGCGGCGGCGGGTCGAGCCGGCAGCAGGTGCACGTAGGTAGTCTCCCAGGCGTCCACCGCGCAGCCGGCGGCGGTCAGCAGCGCCGCGTAGTCGGCCGGGTCGTCGACCGGGTCCGCGCGCAGCAGCGGGGCCAGGTCGGCCCGCCACGCCGGACGGTTGGCGACCTCCCGCAGGGCGCGATGTGAGTCGGCGGCGAAGTTGCCGGGGACCTGCATGGCGAGCCACGCGCCGGCGGGCAGCTCGGCGGCCCAGCGGCGCAGCAGCTCCTGATGGCCGGGCACCCACTGCAACGCCGCGTTGCTGACCACCACGTCCTCGTCGCCGGACGGACGCCAGTCGCGCAGGTCGCCGACCGCGAAGTCGACCGGCGCGCCGAGGGCCACCGCCCGCTCGATCATGTCGGGTGAGGAGTCGAGGCCGCGCACCCGGCTCGTCGGCCAGCGCTCGGCGAGGGTGGCGGTGAGCTGGCCGGGGCCGCAGCCGAGGTCGACCACGGTGCGGGGTTCTTCGGCCGGGATCCGGGCGACCAGGTCGTGGAACGGCCGGGACCGCTCGTCGCCGTAGCGCAGGTAGGTGGTGGGATCCCACATCATCGCCTCCCAAACCGTACGTCCGTCTTGTTAGCGTACGACTCGCCTGGCAGGCCGGCAACCCGATCACTAGGCTCAGGGCATGGAACAGCGCAGCTTCAACCGGCTCGGCCGGACCGTTGGCGCGGTCGGCCTGGGCGCCTGGCAACTCGGCGCCGACTGGGGCACCGTCAGCGAGGACGACGCGATGGCGGTGCTCGCCACCGCCGTGGACGCCGGCGTCACCTTCCTCGACACCGCCGACGTGTACGGCGACGGCCGCAGCGAGCAGCTGATCGGCCGTTTCCTGCGCACCCGACCCGACGCGGGGCTGACCGTCGCCACCAAGATGGGCCGCCGCGTCGAGCAGCGGCCGGAGGCGTACACCCTGGCCAACTTCCGGCAGTGGACCGACCGCTCCCGGGCCAACTTGGGAATGGACACCCTGGACCTGGTCCAGTTGCACTGCCCGCCCACCGAGGTCTTCGCCTCCGACGAGGTCTTCGACGGCCTGGACACCCTCGTCGCCGAGAAGGCGATCGCCGGGTACGGCGTCAGCGTCGAGACCTGCGACCAGGCCCTCACCGCGATCGCCCGACCGGGGGTGGCGAGCGTCCAGATCATCCTCAACGCGGTACGCCACAAGCCCCTGGAGCAGGTGCTGCCGGCCGCCGCGGCAGCCGGCGTCGGCATCATCGCCCGCGTGCCACTCGCCAGCGGGCTGCTCTCCGGCCGCTACGACGAGCACACCCAGTTCCCCGCCGACGACCACCGCAACTACAACCGGCACGGCGCGGCCTTCGACGTCGGCGAGACGTTCTCCGGCGTCGACTTCGATCGAGGTCTGGCCGCCGTACACCGACTGGCCCCGCTGGTCGACGCGGACCGCACGATGGCGCAGTTCGCGCTGCGCTGGGTGCTGGACCAACCGGGCGTCACCGTGGTCATCCCCGGCGCCCGCGACGCCGACCAGGCCCGACGCAACGCCGCCGCGGCCGCCCTGTCCCCGCTCACCGACGAGCAGTTGGCAGCCGTACGCGAAATTTACGACGAGCTGATCCGCCCGCAGGTGCACGACCGGTGGTGACCCGCGCACCCGGGGTGCCCGCGTCGCGCCGCCCGGCCGGTGATGCTGGACGGCCGCGCGCCGCCCCGGGCGGCGGAGAGGGGACGCGATGAGGGGCTGGCTTCCGCTCACCCTCGGCCTGCTGGCTGTGGTGATCGGCGCGGTGTGGACGGTCCAGGGCCTCGGCTACGTCGATGGCAGCGTGATGACCGACCAGAAGATCTGGGCGGTTGTCGGTCCGCTCGTGGCGTTGGCCGGGCTGGTGGTGCTCTGGCTCGGTCTGCGCTCGCGTCGACGCTGAGCGGCTGCTTGACCGCGCAATCCGAACGGCAGTCCGCGTACGCGTAAAGCCCCGCATCCCGGTTGGGATGCGGGGCTTTACAGCGACCCTTGGGCCGGATCGTCCCAATGACCGGCGGGGGCCGGCCGTCTTACTCAGATGGGACGGACCTGCTCGGCCTGCGGGCCCTTCTGACCCTGAGCGATCTCGAACTCCACCCGCTGGTTCTCCTCCAGCGAGCGGTAGCCGCTGGTCTGGATGGCCGAGAAGTGGACGAACACGTCAGCACCCCCACCATCGACGGTGATGAAGCCGAAGCCCTTGTCAGCGTTGAACCACTTCACGGTTCCCTGAGCCATGTGTATCTCCCTCTAAAAACTGGCGGCCGTGCACGCCGTCCGGCCGATTGGCCGTTTTTGAGCAGCGGTGCCTGAGGCGGCCCCACGAAGGAGACTTCTCTCAACCCACGCCATCTCGCAACAGCGGGGACCAGCAAATCACGTACGCAAAAAGTCTGTCACGACCTCTCCGACGAATTTCTCCGACATGTGACCTGACGGATGCCTCAGGCGCGCTGGGCGGCGTCCGATGCCATGCGAAAGCCCTCTTCCCATCGATGCGGGAAGAGGGCTGACATCGCTGCCTGGTCAGTCCGGCCAACTGCCGGTCATCCGGCGTACGCCGACCGCGCCGCCCCGGTCCACAGCGGCCCGGACGACCGCGAAGATGGCGCCCTGCAACGCCGCGGCGGCCAGGATCTCGCCCCAGCCGCGATCCTCGTCGGTCGCGTTGGGCGCCTCACCGTCGCCGGCGGTGACCTTCCAGACCTGCCGGAAGATCGCCCCGGCGACCGTGCCCGCGGCGATACCCAACAACACGCCGACCGGCCGGTACGCGACCCTGCCGATGCTCTTGCTCACCTACGCCTCCCCCGCACGATCATCAGCACCACCACGGTGGCCACCGCACCGGCCGCGATGGCCGCCCACGGCACCGGATTGCGGCGCACCAACTCACTCTTGTCGTACGCCTGTGCGCGAACCAACTCGCCCTTCTCGTACGCCTGCGCCCGCGCCATCCCGGCGCCGCGCGCGGCCTGGCCGCGGACCCGGGCCACGGCGTTCGCCGCCTGCTCCCGCATCCGTTCCCTGGCCTGGTCGGCGGACTCCCGCAGACGCGCCTTGACGTCGGCCTTGGCGGCCAACGCCTCCATCGTCTCGCCCAGCTCGACCCGGGTGCGGCGGATCTCCTCGCGGAGGGCCTCCGTGTCGCCGGTCCCGTTACCGGTCATTGCCGCCCCCTGTCCTTCACCGCGGCGGTGACGGTGTCCATGTCTGCCCGGAGGCTGCGGACCGTGGCCGCGGGCACCGGCGGGACGGCACGGCTGACCTGCTTCTTGCCCACCAGGGCGAGGATGCCGGCCACCAGGAAACAGGCCACCGCCACGATCAGCGCCGCGGCCCAGGCGGGCAGCACCAGGTCGAGCAGCAGGATGGCCGTGGCGACCAGCGCGCCGAGGCCGAAGAACGCGAGCGCGCCACCGCCGCCGAACAGGCCGATCCCGATGCCGGCGTGCTTACCCTTCTGGGTCAACTCCGCTCGGGCCAGCGTCAGTTCGTCCCGCACGAGGCGGGAGATCTGCTCGGTGGCCCGTTGCACCAGCTCGGCGGTGGAGGGCTCGCTCCCGTTCTGGGATGTGCGGGCTTTCGCCACGTCAGCCATGCTGTCCTCCTCTCGTTATCACCGCGCTGTATGCCCGAAGTCGCCGCTGGTCAATCCTAAAGCGCGCCAAGCAGCTCACCGTCGGTGTTGTCCGGACGCCGCGCCGCCGATCCGCGGCCAGTCGCCGCGATCACGCCAGAGACGTCCGGCAGCACATCCCCCACCCACCCCCAACCAAACCTCCCAGAACCGACCGCCCCCAACCCCCAACCCCCCCCGGCCCGTCCCCACCCCACCCCACCCCACCCCGGCCCCCCGCAGCGGCGATCATGAGGTTGGCGGGGACAAAGCAGGCGTACTCACCCGTCAAGTCCATGATCGTCGGGGTTGGCCGCGCACGATCGCGCTCGATCCTGGCTGTCGTGGCCTGGACGGCGGTGGAGGCCACTACAGGGCTATTGGGGGCGGGATTCGTCGGGGCCCACGAAGGCTTCGCTGCGGGCGTCGCCGTCGTCGCTGCCGCCGAAGACGCGGGCGTCGTCGGGCGCCTCGGTGTCGGACCGGCGGCGGGCTGGCCGCCTCGGCTGCACCCACTGCCAGGACAGGTTGCTGGTCGAGTCACCCAGCTCGGTGCGCAGCCGGGGCATCGCGGTCGGACGGTTGTCCCGGATCCAGCCGACCAGGTGCTCGCGGACGAGGCAGCGCAGGTCCCAGAGGCTGCCCGCGTCGGCGGCGCTGACCAACGCGCGCAACCGCACCATCGCGCCGGTGGCGTCGGTGACCTGGAGGACGCAGACCCGCCCGTCCCACAACTCGGTGCCCTCGACCAGGCGGCGCAGCTCCTCGCGCATGGTCTGCACCGGGACCGCCCAGTCCACGTCGAACTCGGCGGTGCCGAGCACCGCCGCCTCGGTCCGGGTCCAGTTCTGGAAGGGCTTACTGGTGAAGTACGAGGTGGGCAGGATCAACCGGCGGTCGTCCCAGATCTGCACCACGACGTAGCTGAGGGTCAGCTCCTCGACGCGACCCCACTCCCCCTCCACAACGACCACGTCGTCGAGTCGGACGGCGTCGCTGAAGGCGAGTTGCAGGCCGGCGAAGACGTTGCCGAGCAGGCTCTGCGCGGCGAGCGCGGCCACCACACCGACCACCCCGGCCGAGGTCAGCACACCGGCGCCGATGCCCCGCACGCTGGGGAACGTCATCAGCATCACGCCGACGGTCAGGATGGCGATCACCGCGATGGTCAGTCGGCGCAGCATCACCACCTGGGTGCGCACCCGGCGGGCGTGCCGGTTGTCCGGTACGTCGACCCGGAAGCGGGCCAACGCGGTGTCCTCCACGACGACCAGCAGACCGGCGACCAACCAGGCGGTGGTGGCGATGACGCCGAGGACGAGCAGGTGCAGCAGCAGCCGTCGCCAGCTCTCGCCGACCGCGTACCCGGTGCTGAACCGGACGGCGAACTGCACCGCCAGCACCGTTGCGGCGACCTGGAACGGGCGGTGCGCGTGGTCGGTCAGCTCGGTCAACAGCAGTGACCGACGGCCGAACCGCCGGGTCACCCGGTGGACGACCTCGACCAGGAAGAGAGCGGCCGTCGCCGCGACGAGCGCGGCGACGGCCGTTTCGAGATAGTTCTGCACGGTTTCGGTGCTCCCCTTTCGACCAGGCGTCGGGCACTGGGGGCAGAAGCCCGACAGTGCCCGACATCCGCGGTGTCGACCCCAGCTCAGACCTTGCGGTACCGGGACTGGAGGAAGCAGTAGATGCCGAAGGCGGCGATGCCCAGGGCGACCAGGGTCAGTAGGAAGGTGCCGTACGACTGCTCCCGCAGGGTGTGCAGCGCGGCGTCCAGACCACGGGCCTTCTCCGGGTCGTAGTTCACCGCTGCCACGATGACCAGCAGACCGGAGATGCCGTACGCGACGCCCTTGGCGACGTACCCGGCGATGCCCAGCCGGCGGGCGAGCTGGCGGGTCTTCGGGCTCATCTCGCCGGTCTTCAGGTGCTTCTCGAACTTCTTGCGCGCACCGTAGATCACCAGGCCGACGCCGATCGCGGCGAGCACCAGCCCGGCCAGCCCGACCAGCCAGCGGCCACCGCTGGAGGTCATCAGCTTGCCGGTCAACGCCTCCTGCTGGTCGGCGCTGTTCGACCCGGCGTCGGAGAAGACCTTGAAGGCGGTCCAGGCGAAGTAGAGGTAGACGATGGTCCGGCCGACCGAGGCGAGCCGTTCCATGACCCGCTCCTTGCCGCGCTCGGCGCGGTGCCCGCCGGCCGCCTCCAGCGCCTGCCAGATCGCCATCGCGAGCAGGCCGACCGCGACGGCGATGACCAGGAACTTGCCGAGGGGCTGTGCGGAGAGGGTACGCAGCGCGCCGGACTGGTCGCCGTCGTCGGACGACGTGCCGAACGCGATCTGCAACGCCAACCAGGCGAAGAGGAGGTGGACGATGCCGTAGCCGATGAAGCCGGCCCGGGCGAGGAGTTCCAGCCACCGGTTGTCCGCCGTGCGGGAGGCGGTGGCTTCGGCGCTACGGGTGAGTGACATGGCGTCACAATCACCGATTCGGAAGATTCCCAAACGTCGGCCACCGCCGCCCGCCCGGATCAGCTACCCGGGTTGCGCGACACGCGAATCTTGATCTGCTGGTCGGTCACGCTGTCCAGGGTGACCGCGAAGCCTCCGGCCTCGGCGGCCTGCTGGCCCATGGTGAGGGTGAGCTGCTCACCGGCGACCTCGACGGTCACCTGGTCATTCTCGGCGCCGACCAGCTTGGCCTCGACGCCGAACAGACTGGCGCTCGCCTCGACACCCCGGTCGAAGGTGACCGTGCAGGCGTCCAGCCCGCAGTCGGTGGAGGCGCCCTCGGAGCTGCACCCGGCGAGCACGGCGAGGCCGAGCGCCAGAGCGGCGGCGAGGCCGGCGGCGCGACGGACGGAAGGAATGGGCATGGTGGCGGGTCGGTTCGTCACCTCGCCAAGGGTACGAGACGCCCGCGACAGCACCGACGAGGCGACGGCGAGCGTGGAAGCCGCCCCGGCTAGGGTCCGGGACATGCCGTTCGACATCGCCCGCACCCGGGCCGCCTACCCCGCCCTGGCCGAGGGTTTCGTCCACTTCGATGGTGCCGGGGGCACCCAGACCGCGGCCGGTGTGATCGACGCGGTCACCGACGCCATGCGGTCGGCGGTCGGCAACCGCAGCGCCGCCAACGTGGCGGGTCGCCGGTCGTTGGAGTTGGTGGCCGGGGCCCGCTCGGCGGTGGCCGACCTGCTCGGCGCCGACCCGGCAGGGGTGGTGCTCGGCCCGAGCGCGACCGCGCTGACGTACAAACTGGCCCGTACGCTCGGGGCGGCCTGGCGCCCGGGGGACGAGGTGGTCGTCTCCCGGCTCGACCACGACGCGAACGTGCGGCCGTGGGTGCAGGCCGCCGAGGCGGCCGGGGCGACGGTGCGCTGGGCGGAGGTCGACCGGCACACCGGTGAGCTTCCCGCGGCCCAGTACGCCGACCTGGTCGGTGAGCGGACCCGGCTGGTCGCGGTGACCGCCGGCAGCAACGCCATCGGCACCATGCCGGACGTGTCGGCGATCGCCAGAACCGCGCACGCGGTCGGCGCGCTGGTCCACGTCGACGGGGTGCACTCGGTTCCGCACGGGCCGACCGATCTGACCTCGCTCGGCGCCGACGTGCTGGTCACCAGCGCGTACAAGTGGTCCGGGCCGCACCTGGCGGCGATGGTGGCGGACCCGGCCCTGTGGGCGCGGCTGCGCCCGGCGAAGCTGGTGCCGTCCTCCGACGCCGTGCCGGACCGGTTCGAGTACGGCACGCCGAGCTTCCCGCTGCTGGCTGGCATGGCCGCCGCGGTGGATCACCTGGCGGGGCTGGACCCGGACGCGGTCGGCGACCGGCGGGCGCGGCTGCGGGCCGGGCTGGCCGCCGCCCAGGCACACGAGGAGGCGCTGCTGGACCGGCTGCTCGCCGGGCTGGCGCAGCGGCCGGCGGTCACCGTCTACGGCTCGCCGGCACGGCGCTGCCCGACGGTGTCGTTCCGGGTCGCCGGGCTGTCGCCGGCGGCCACCCAGGAGGCGTTGGGCGCCGCCGGGTTCTGCCTCTCCGTCGGTGACTACTACGCCTACGAGTACTTCCAGCTGATGGGGCTGCGGGACAGCGGCGGCGCGGTGCGGGCCAGCATCTACCACTACAACACCGCCGACGAGGTGGACCGGTTGCTCGCCGAACTCGACGCGCTGGCCGAACGGGCGGGGAGAATGGCCGGATGAGCACCCTGGTCGAGGACAACCCGGCGAAGCGCCGCTTCGAGATCCTGGTCGACGACGCGCTGGCCGGCTTCACCGCGTACCTGCCGCGCGGGGAGGCCCTGGTCTTCACCCACACCGAGGTGGACCGGGGGTTTCAGGGCAAGGGGGTGGGCGGCGCGCTGATCCGCGGCACCCTCGACCAGCTGCGCGCCCGGGGCACGAAGGTGGTGCCGCAGTGCCCGTTCATGGCCGCGTTCATCGACAAGCACCCCGAGTACGCCGACCTGGTCGCCGACCTCACGTAGCGCGGGCCGGTCAGCGGTCGCCGGTGAGCACCTCGGCGGCGGCTTGTCCACTGGCCCGGGTGGCGCCGTGGGTGGCCAGGTGCACCGCCCCGGTGACCAGCTCGGGCACGCCCAGCTCGACCACGACCGCGTCCGGCCGGGCGGCCAACGCGCGGTGCACGGCGGCGCGCATCCAGTCGTGCCGGTGCAGGTCGCGCACGACCAGGACCAGGGGGCGACTGCCCGCCCCGGCGCCCGGGTCGGCCGGCACGTCGGGTTCGGCGTAGCGGACGGTGCTGGTGCCGGGCAGCAGCTCGCCCAGCGGCCGGCCGATCCCCCAGGGGGTCTCGGCGCCGATGGCGATGTTGCGCGGCGGCGCGAACTCGACGACGTGCGCCGCTCGGGTCAGGGGCAGCGTCACCGTCGTGTCCGGGGCGGCGGTGACCCGGACGGCCCGGCGGGCGGCGGCCAGCCCGACGTCGGTGGCGTCGCGCCCGCTCGAGCCGCCGCTGCGGGCGGCGACCGTCCACGCGGCGAGTTGACCGACCCGCTTGGCGGCCTCGGCGAGACGTTCCTCGGGCAGCTCACCGGAGACGACGGCGGCCACGATGGCGTCGCGCAGCTCGCGGGCGGACTCTTCGTCGGCCCGTTCGCCGCCGATGCAGATCGCGTCGGCCCCGGCGGCGAGGGCGCGGACCGTGGCACCGGCGAAGCCGTACCGGTCGGCGACCGCGCGCATCTCCACCGCGTCGGTGACCACCACGCCGGAGAAGCCCATCTCGTCGCGGAGCAACCCGCTCAGGATGCGCTGGCTCAGCGTCGCCGGCAGGTGCGGGTCGAGCGCGGGCACCAGCAGGTGGCCGGTCATCACCGCCTGCACCCCGGCGGCCACGGCGGCGCGGAACGGGGCCAGTTCGCAGGCGTCGAGCCGGGCCCGGTCGGCGGTGATCCGGGGCAGGTCGTGGTGGGAGTCGACCCGGGTGTCGCCGTGCCCGGGGAAGTGTTTGGCGCAGGCCGCGACGCCGCCGGCCTGGAGCCCGCGGACCCAGGCCGCGGTGTGCCGGGCGACCAGCACCGGGTCGGCACCGAAGGAGCGGACGCCGATCACCGGGTTGGCCGGGTTGGAGTTGACGTCGGCGTCCGGGGCGTAGTTGAGGGTGACGCCCGCCGCGGCCAGTTCGGTGCCGAGGTCCCGGGCGACCGCCTCGGTCAGCTCGGGGTCGTCCACCGCGCCGAGGGCGAAGTTGCCCGGCCGGGAGCTGCCGTGCACCGACTCCAGCCGGGTGACGTCGCCGGCCTCCTCGTCGATCGCCACGATGACGTCCGGCCGCTGCGCGCGCAGCGTCGCGGTGAGCGCGGCCACCTGCTCGGTGTCGACGACGTTGCGGGCGAAGAGCACCACCGAGCCGAGACCCTCGTCGAGCCAGCGGCACACCCACGGCGGTGGGGTGGTGCCGACGAAGCCGGGTTGCAGGACGGCGGCGGCGAGCGCCGGGAGGTGCCCGGTGGTCGTGGTCACGCCGCCCCCTCGCGGTGATCGATGTCGATCACCGGCGACGGTGCGAACCCGTCGACCCGCTGGTTGCGCTCGCTCATGCGGCCCCCGTACCCCGTCTCTCGCGCGCCCTCGGCGCACCGCCACCGGCAGGCGGTCCTGCCATGGTCACACTGAGCCAATCAATAGTCAATAAACCTTACAGTTGCCTGGCGGCCCGCTCCCCGGGGAGAGTGCGGGGCATGGATCCCGTTCCGCTGGCCGACGCGACGAGCGCGGCCGACATCCCCGGCGTACGCCTGCTCGGCCTGGTGGTCGGCGCCCTTCTCCTGCTCGCCGCGATCCGGGCGATGTTCGGTCGACGCTGACCCGGCCGACGGCGAGAACCGGTGTGACAGCTCGCCGCCGGGGTACGGCTCTCCCATCAGCAGGTCCGCGCGCCGAAGGGGAAGCCATGAAGATCGGATACTTTCTGTCCAGTGAGGAGTTCACCCCAGCCGAGCTGCTGGAGCAGGCGCGCGGTGCCGAACGGGCCGGCTTCGAGGCGCTGTGGATCTCCGACCACTACCACCCCTGGGTGGACGCGCAGGGCCAGAGCCCGTTCGTCTGGTCGATGATCGGCGCGCTCAGCCAGGTCTGCTCGCTGCCGGTGACCACGGCGGTGACCTGCCCGACCCTGCGGATCCACCCGGCGGTGATCGCACAGGCGGCGGCGACCAGCGCGGTGCTGCACGGTGGGCGGTTCGTGCTCGGCGTCGGCACCGGCGAGGCGCTCAACGAACACATCTTCGGCGACGCCTGGCCGCAGGCCGACGTGCGGCTGGAGATGCTGGAGGAGGCCGTCGAGGTGCTGCGCGCGCTGTGGGGCGGCGACTTCGTCAACCACCACGGCAAGCACTACACCGTGGAGCACGCCCGGATCTACACGCTGCCCGACACTCCCCCGCCGATCTACGTCTCCGGCTTCGGACCGAAGGCCATCGACCTCGCCGCGCGCATCGGCGACGGCTACGTGAGCACCATGCCCGACGGCGAGATGGTCCGACGCTTCCGGGAGAACGGCGGCGGCGACAAGCCGTGCCAGGCCGGTTTCAAGGCGGCGTACGCGGACAGCGAGGACGAGGGGATGCGGATCGCGTACGAGCGCTGGCCGAACGCGGGGGTGCCGGGCGAGCTGTCTCAGGTGCTCCCCTCACCACGGCACTTCGAGCAGGCCGCCGAGCTGGTCAAGCCGGAGATGCTGAAGGAGGCGTTCGTCTGCGGCAACAGCGCGGACGCGCACCTGGAGATGATCGACCAGTACGCCAAGGCCGGCTTCGACGAGCTCTACGTGGCCAACACCGGCCCGCACTACCAGGGCCTGTTCGATCTCTACCAACGCGAGGTCCTGCCCCGGCTGCGCTGAGTCGGCGATCCCCGAGCTGGTGATCGTCCGAACGCGTTTCGGCGGTCATGGGCTCGGGTACCTCCGGCCCTCGATGAAACTGTCCACGCACTCGATGACGTTGCGCCGCGCGGCCCGCAGCCTGTTCGGCTGGAAGGCCCTACGGCCCAACCAACTGGCCGCCATGCGCGCGGTGATGAAGCGACGCGACGCGCTGGTGGTGTTGCCCACCGGTGCCGGCAAGTCGGCGATCTACCAGATCCCGGCCAGCCTGATACCCGGCCCCACCGTGGTGATCTCCCCCCTGCTGGCCCTCCAGCAGGACCAGATCGCCTCCCTCAACGAACGGCAACGGCCGGAGCTGCGGGCGGTGCGGATCAGCTCGAACGAGTCGCCCACCCAGCAGGCCGAGGCGATCACCGAGGTCCGCGAGGGCCGGGCGGAGTTCCTCTTCATCACCCCGGAACAGCTCAGCAACCCCGAACGGATGGCCGAGGTCGCCGCGCTGAAGCCGGCCCTGGTGGCGATCGACGAGGCGCACTGCATCTCCGCGTGGGGGCACGACTTCCGCCCCGACTACCTCGCGCTGGGGCACCTCATCGACGGCATCGGCCGACCGCCGGTGGTCGCGCTGACCGCCACCGCCTCCCCTCCGGTACGCGACGACATCATCGCCCGGCTGCGGCTACGCGAGCCGGAGGTGGTGGTCTCCGGGTTGGACCGGCCGAACCTCTTCGTCGAGGTGGCGCACTGCCCCACCGAGGACTACCGGTGGCGGCGTCTGATCGCGCTGCTGCGCGACGACGAGCGGCCCGGGATCATCTACGTGCCGACCCGTCGCGCCGCCGAGGAGTTGGCCACCCGGTTGACCGACGCCGGCTTCCCGGCGCAGTTCTACCACGGTGGGATGGCGGCCGGCGCGCGCGCCGACCTGCACGAGGCGTTCCTCGCCGACCAGGTCCCCATCATGGTGGCGACCTCGGCGTTCGGCATGGGCATCGACAAGCCGAACATCGCCTGGGTGGTGCACATGGCACTGCCCGACTCGCCGGACAGCTACTTCCAGGAGATCGGCCGGGCCGGCCGCGACGGGCAACCGGCCCGGGTGCTGCTGCTGTGGCAGGCCGAGGATGTGGGCCTGCAACGGTTCTTCACCGGCGGTCTGCCCGACGTGGACGAGCTGCGCGACCTCGCCGCGCTGCTGCGCCGCAAGCCGGCCACCAAGACCGAGCTGCGCGAGAGCACCGGCCTCGGGCCGCGCAAGCTGGGCCAGTACCTCTCCCTGCTGGAGCAGGTCGGCGCGGCCGAGCCGCGCGCCCGCCAGCGCATCGGCGCTCCCCGCTACTCCCCCACCCCGGTCGACGCCGGCGCGGCGGCGCTGGCCGAGGCGGAGCGCCAGCAGACCGTGACCCGGTCCCGCACCGACATGATGCGGGCCTTCGCCGAGACCACCGCCTGCCGGGGGCAGACCCTGCTGGCCTACTTCGGCGAGCAGATGACGCAGGTCTGCGGCCACTGCGACAACTGCCACAACGGCACCAGCGTGGCCGACGAGGGGGCGGTCGGCCCGTTCCCGGTGCACAGCCAGGTGCGTCACCCGGAGTGGGGGCAGGGCCTGGTGCTCTCGTACGAGGAGGACAAGATGACGGTTCTCTTCGAAGAGGTCGGGTACAAGACGTTGTCGGTGCGCGTGGTGTCCGAACAGGGCCTGTTGACCCTGGACTAGCCTGACCCGGGCACCGGTGTCCAGCCCGGTGGATCGACCAAGCAGAGCACCGATTGACCAAGCAGAGCAGGGCGGAAGGGGCGTTGCCGTGATCGAGCAGCCGGCGTACACCGGGTTCGGGTTCTCTGACGAGGAGTGGGGGCTGCTGGTCGGCCTGCCGCAGTCGGTGCTGACCGCGGCGAGCGCCGCCGAGTCCGACGGCACCCGCCGGACCATGGCGGAGACCGCGGCCGGGCTGGAGACCATCGCCGCCGGCCGGGAGTCGGCCAGCCCGCTGGTCGCCGCCGTGGCCGGCGAGATCATCACCCGGGTCGGTGACCCGGAGAGCGGTGCGGAGTTGCCGGTCATCGCGCCCGACGACCCGCGCGAGCTGATCGACGACGTGCTGCTGCGGGCCGGCCAGGCCGCCGGGCTGCTGGCCGGCCGCGTCGACGAGGGCGCGGCCGGCGCGTACAAGCACTGGCTGGTGACGATCGCCGAGCAGGTGGTGGGCGCCGCGTCCAGCGGTGGGCTGCTGGGCATCGGCGGCGAGACGGTCAGCGACTCCGAGCGGCGGTTCCGCGACCGGCTCGCGCACGTGCTCACCGACTGATCGACGACAACGAGGTATCGGCCGGACCGGTCGGCTCAGCGGCCAGCGCCGCCGAGTCGGCCGGTCGGACGCCGCGCAGCGCGGCCAGCGCGGTGACCGCACCCAGCAGCATCACCACCATGGCGGCGTACGCGGCCAGGTGCAGCCCGTCGGTGAACGCGACCCCGGCGGCGTGGCGCACCGCGTCGGCCAGATCCGCCGGCAGCCCCTGGGCGACCGCGAGCGCACCGCCCAGGGTCTCCTGGGCCACGCCGTCGGCGTCGGCGGGCAGCCCGGCCGGCAGGCCGTCGACGATCTCCCGGCGGTAGACCGCCGCGCCCACGCTGCCGAGGATCGCCATGCCCAGCGCACCGCCCAGCTCGCTGCTGGACTCGGTCAGCGCCGACGCGACACCGGCCTGCTCGGGCGGCGCCGCGCCGAGGACCAGCTCGGTGACGAGGGACATCACCATCACCAGGCCGCCCGCGTAGACGCTGGCGCCGACGAGCAGCAGCCACAGCGGGGTCGCCGGCGTGACCCGGGTCAACACCGCGAAGCCGACCACGGCGATACCGAACCCCGCGCCGATCAGGTACGCCCGTTCGACGCGCTGGGCGAGGGCGGCGGCGGCCGGTGCGACTCCGCCGACGGCCAGCGACGGCACGAGACTCCACAGGGCCGCCCGCAGCGGGCTGAGGCCGAGCACCAGTTGGAGGTGCTGGGTGGTGAAGATGGCGAAGCCGACGATGGCGAACATCGCCAGCAGGTTGACCGCGAGCGACCCGCCGAAGCCGTGCCGGCGGAACAGGGTGAGATCGACCATCGGGTACGCCCCGGTCCGCTGCCGGTGCAGGAAGAGCGCGCCCACCAGCAGGCCACCGACGATGGCGAGCACCCGCACCGGACTGACGCCGTCGCGCGCCATCTCCTTGACGCCGTAGATCACCGGCAGCAGCGCGCCGAGCGACAGCGCCGCGCTGATCAGGTCGAAACGCCCGGTCGCCGCGTTCCGGAACTCCGGCACCAGGAGCGGGGCGAGCAGGAGCAGCAGCAGCATCGCCGGGATGTTGATCAGGAAGATCGAGCCCCACCAGAAGTGCTCCAGCAGGATGCCACTGAGCACCGGGCCGATCGCGATGCCGCCGGTGAGGGTGGCGGTCCAGACGGCGATGGCGGTGCCGCGCTGCTTGGCGTCGGGGAACATGTTGCGCACCAGGGCGAGCGTCGAGGGCATCAGGGTGGCCCCGCCGACGCCGAGCACGGCGCGCGCGGCGATCAGCGTCGCGGTGCTGTCGGCGTACGCGGCCAGCAGTGACGCCGCCCCGAACGCGCTGGCGCCGATCAACAGGAGCCGGCGTCGGCCGATCCGGTCGCCCAGGGCGCCCATGGTGATGAGCAGCCCGGCCAGCACGAAGCCGTAGATGTCGAAGATCCAGAGCTGCTCGGTTGCGGTCGGCCGCAGCTCCGCGCTGATGAACGGGACGGCGAAGTAGAGCACCGACACGTCCATCGAGACCAGGAGCAACGGCAGCATCAGCACCGTGAACCCGATCCACTCCCGTCGGCCGGCTCGCGCTGCCGGTGTGGTGGTGGCCTTCATGATCATGACTCCTTCTGCGTATGCCGTACGCTGTTCTGCGTAGACCATACGCAGAACTACGATGGCGAGGCAAGGAGGACATGTGACGGCGAAGACAGACGACAGCGGGCCGGTACTTCCGCCGGCCATCGAGAGCGCGTGGGGCCTGCGGGAACGACCACCCAAGGGCCCCCGGCCGGGAATGAGCGTGCCCACCATCGTGGACGCCGCCGTCCGGGTGGCCGACGCCGACGGCCTGGCGGCCGTCTCGATGAGCCGGGTGGCCAAGGAGCTGGGCGCCGCGACCATGGCCCTCTACCGGTACGTCGGCTCGAAGGACGAGCTGCTGACCCTCATGGTGGACACCGGTTACGGCCCGTCCCCCGGCCCGCCCGGGTCCGAGGACGGCTGGCGCGCCGGCCTCACCCGATGGGCCTGGGCCGAGCACGAGGTGCTGCGACGACGGTCCTGGCTGCTGCACGTCCCGATCAGCGGCCCACCGATCACGCCGCAGCAACTCGGCTGGCTGGAGGACGGGCTGCGCTGCCTTGACGGCACCACCCTCGGCGAGGGCGAGAAGATGTCGGTGCTCCTGCTGATCACCGGGTACGTCCGCAACGAGGCCACCCTCACCTCGCAGGTCGCCGAGGGCAGCCGGGCGGCCGGCGTGGACCCCGGCGAGGTGATGCCGGCGTACGGCCAACTGGTGGCCCGGCTCATCGACCCGGCCCGCTTCCCCGCGCTGCACCGGGTGCTCGCCGCCGGCGTGCTCCACCAGGCCGACGACCCCGACGACGAGTTCGTCTTCGGCCTAAACCGGATCCTCGACGGCGTCGAGGCGCTGATCCAGCGCCGGGCGGGCTGAGGGCGCCGGATGCTGCCGAGAGAAACCCTCGACACCACCGTCCTGCCACCCGGTGAACGATTCGGGATGTGGCTGGAACTGGTCGCACGCACCTCGGCGCCGATGCGGGTCCGGTCCGAGCACGACGAGGACTTCATCGCCCGGGCCGACTTCGTCGACCTCGGGCCGATTCAGCTGATCAGCTACGACTACCCGTCACTGGACGCCTTCCGGACCCCGAAGCTGATTCGCCAATCGGACCCGGAGCTGTACATTCTCGCCCTCACCACCGGCGGCGTCGGCACGTCCAGCCAGGACGGCCGCCGCAGCGAGATCCAGGCCGGTGAGTTCACCTTCTACAACGCGTCTCGTCCGCACGACCTCGGCCACCACGCGACGGAGCCGGAGCGGGACCAGGCCAGCTCGATCATCACGATGATCCCGCACGCCGCGCTGCCCCTGCCACCGCAGCGGATGGCCGCGCTCTACGGCGGCCGGATGTCCGGCAGCGAGGGGATCGGGGCGCTGCTGGCCCAGTTCCTGCTCCAGGTGACCGGGCACCCCGAGCAGTACCATGCCGCCGACGCCAGCCGGCTCGGCGCGGTGGGGCTCGACCTGGCCACCACCATGCTCGGCCGGCACCTCGTCGCCGAGGACGCCGTACCCACCGAGGTCCGCCGCCGGGCGCTGCTCACCCAGGTGCAGGCGTACATCCACCGCCACCTCGGCGAGGCGACACTCAGCCCGCAGGTCGTCGCCGACGCCCACCACATCTCGGTACGGTCCCTGCACCGGCTGTTCGAGGCCGAGGACGCCACGGTGGCGTCGTACATCCGGGATCTGCGGCTGGCCCGGTGCCGGCGCGACCTGACCGACCCGGCGTTGCGCAGCCAGCCCGTGCAGATGATCGCGGCGCGGTGGGGGTTTTCCGACAAAGCCCACTTCAGCCGGGCGTTCCGGGCCGCCTACGGAACGCCCCCGCAGGATCACCGCGAGAGTGGCTCGGATCTGGCGCGGATGGTCAACCGCCGGGCGTCCACGGTCAACTCGCTGCCGGCAGACTGACACCAGCGCGGCCGACCATCGCCAGGTGGGCCGCGAACGGGGGCCGTGGCGAGGCGCCCGCCGCGCGAGCGGCGGGCGGCCGCCCGGTGGTATCCCGGTCCCGCCTGAGGCTCCGGCTCCGCCGTGCTTTCCCCCAGAATCGCTGGCGGGGCCGGTCAGGACTTCTCCAGCAGCTCCAGGACGACCCGCTCCGCCTCCTCGCGTGACGCCCGCGGGTCCACCGACGCCACCACCCCGTCGTGATAGAGATCGACCACCCGGGGGTCCACGTACGACGCACGAGCCACCGTCGGCGTGTTGCCCAGCAGATCCGCCACCTCCCGCATCACGGCCACCACCGCCTTGCGGCGGGCCGTCACCGAACGGGCCGGCCCGGTGGTGGCCAACTCGGTGGCCGCGAGCACGGTGGCGTGCCAGGTGCGGAAGTCCTTCGCGGTCATCTCCCCACCGCTGGCGTCCCGCAGGTAGCCGTTGACCTCGTCGCTACGCACGTCGCGCCACTCCCGGCCGTCCCAGTAGCCGAACAACCGCTCGGCCCGTCGCCGACGACGGCGCAGATTGACCAGCACCTGGCACAGCTCCGGGTCCTCGATCCGGCGGACCTGCTCGATGCCGCCCTTCGCGGGAAACACGAACACCACGCAGCCGCCCCGGGACCGGGCATGCTCGGGGCGCAGGGTCGACACCCCGTACGTCGGGTCGTCGCCGGCCGCGTACTGGTCGCTGCCGACCCGGAACATCCCCATGTCCAGCAGCCGGGCCACCGTGGCCAGTACCCGGTCCCGGCCCAGTCCACGGCCGTCCAGGTCGCGGCCCACCCGCTCGCGCAGCGCCGGCAGCCGCCGGGCCACCTCCAGCATGTGGTCGAACTTCGCCTCGTCCTGCTTCTCCCGCCACCGGGGGTGGTAGACGTACTGCTTACGACCGGCCGCGTCGATGCCGATCGCCTGGATGTGGCCGTTCGGGTGCGGCGCGATCCAGACGTCCTGCCAGGCCGGTGGGATGACCAGGTCCCGCAGCCGGGCCAGGACGTCGGAATCGCGCACCGGCGCCCCGGACGGGTCGACGAAAGCCCAGCCCCGTCCGCGCCGCCGCCGCCCGTACCCCGGTCGACCCGGGTCGCTACGCCGCAACCGCACCGGAGACCCGCACCACCCTCTCCACCTCGGCCACGGCGGCCAACACCTCATCGAGACGCAGAGCCGTCATCGTGGGGTGGCTTCCTACCCCGTCCCACCTGGCCCAATCCTCCCCGCCGGCCCACAGCGCCCGGTGCCGTGGCCGGTCCGGCGGCGGCCCCCAGTGCGCCGGTGGCACCGGCCCGAAGAGGACCACCGACGGGGTGCCGTACCCGGTGGCCAGGTGCGCGACGCCGGTGTCGCCGCTGACCACCAGCCGGGCGTCGGCGACCAGCGCGGCGAGCGCGCCGAGACCGGTCCGGCCGGCCAGAACGGCGTCCGAGGTCAGACCCGCGGCGTCGGCGACCCGGGCCGCCAACGCCCGCTCGTCGGTCGAACCGGTGAGCAGCACCCGGTGCCCCTGGTCGGTCAACGACCGGGCCAGCGCGGCGAACCGCTCGGCGGGCCACCGCTTGGCCGGGATCTTGCTGCCCGGGTGCAGCAGCGTGGCACCGCTGGGCAGCCCCGCCGACCCGGGCCGACGCAGGCTGAGGTCGGCGCGGTCGGCCGGGATGTCGTACCAGGACAGCAGCCGGCACCACCGGTCCACCTCGTGCTCGTCGACGGCCCATCGCGGCCCGTCGACCCACCCCGCCTCCGGGTTGGCGAAGGCGAGCAGCCGGCCGGGCCGGGTGGCCGCCAGCAACCGGTGTGACTGCGGGCCACGCCCGTGCAGGTTGACCGCGAGCAACGGGGCCGACCCGACCCGCAGGGGCCGGTCCAGCCCGGCGGTGTCCACCAACCGGTCGACGCCGCCGACCAGGTCGACCAGCGGGCCCAGCCAGCCGGGCGCGGCGAGCGCCAGCTCCCGCGAAGGGTACGCGGCCCGCAGCGCCCGCAGCGCGGGCACCGCGGTCGCCAGATCGCCGACGCCGAGGGCGCGCAGCACGAGGATCACGGGTACGAGGTCTCCTGCTCGGCGCAGACCACCATCTCGCGCACCGCGCAACCGGCCGGCTGGTTGAGCGCGAACATGATCGCGGCGGCGGTGTCGGCGGGCTCGTTGAGGATGGCGTCCGGCCCCGGCTTGTACTGCGGGTCACGCTCGTCGAAGAACGCGGTGCGCATCCCACCCGGAATGAGCAGGGTGACGCCGACCTGACCGGCCAGCTCGGCGGCGAGGGCCCGGGTGAACCCCACCACGCCGAACTTCGCCGCGCAGTACGCGGTGGCGTCGCTGACCGCCTTGACACCCAGGGTGGAGGCGACCGTGACGATGCGACCCCGGGAGGTCAGCAGAAACGGCAGCGCGGCCCGGATCACCGCCGCGGTGGCCAGCAGGTCGACGGCGACGATCCGGTCCCAGGTCTCCCCCGGCACGTCGGCGAGCCGGCCCGGCACGTCCGTGCCGGCGGCGGTGACCACCGCGTCCAGGCCGCCGGCCTGCTCGGCGAGGTGCCGGGTGGCCACCTCGGCGGCACGCGTGTCGGCCAGGTCGCACTCGGTCCAGGACACCCCGTCGACCGGCGGCTGCCGGTCCAGCACCAGCGGTCGGCCACCGGAGGCGGCCACCGCCGCGACCACCGCCGCGCCGAGCCCGCTGGCCCCACCGGTGACCAGGACGGTCGGCCCGGCGCCGGGCCGCGTGGCGGTCATCGGGTCCGCTCCGCGAGCGTACGGACGATCAGGTCGGTGGTGGAACGACCGTCCAGATAGGGCACCACCACGGTGTTCCCACCCCACCGGCGTACGACAGCCGCCTCCGGCAGGGTGGCGCTCGCGTCCCCACCGCCGGTGGCGTAGTCGCCGCCCTTGACCCAGACGTCGGGGCGTATCCAGGACAGCGCCGCGTCCGGGGTCGGCTCGTCGAAGATGAGGACCGCGTCGACGCAGCTCAGGGCGGCCAGCAGCCGGCTGCGGTCGGCTTCGGACAACACCGGCCGATCCGGCCCCTTCAACCCGGCCACGCTGGCATCGGAGTTCAGGCAGACGATGAGGCAGTCGCCGAGCTGCCGGGCGGCCTCCAGGGTGGCGACGTGCCCGGCGTGCAGCAGGTCGAAGCAGCCGCCGGTCGCCACCACGGTCCCGCCCGCGGCCCGTACCTCACCCAGCAGGGCGGCGACGGCGGCGACCCCCACCCGGTCGGTCGCCGCGGCGCCGGGCGTTCCCGAGCGCGGCGCTCGTACCCCCGGCGCGCTCCCCGCCCGCGCCGACGCGGCCAGCGCCGCCGCCACTCCCCCACCCGCCACGTACGCGGACGCCTCGGCGACCGCCGCCTGCACCGCCTCGGAGACCAACGCGCCCTCGGACAGCGCGAGGCTGGCGGCCGCCGCGAAGCGGTCACCGGCACCGCAGGTGTCCCCCTCAGCGCTGCCCGGCGTCGGCACCACCAGCGGTGTCGACCCGGCGTGGCAGAGCAACGCGCCGTCGCCGCCCAGCGTCACCGCGACCGCGCCGGCCCGCCAGCGCCGCCGTAGCCCCTGGGCACCGCGGGAGGCGGCAGCCAGCCGGGAGGCACCCGGCAGCGCGGGGACCAACTCACGCACCTCGGACTCGTTCGGGGTGACCAGGTGCACGCCGGGCACCGCCGCCGGGCCTCGCGGATGCGGATCCCACACCACCGGTGCGCGGGTGGCGGCCAGCGCCTCGCGCAGCGCGGGCTGCTGGGCCACCCCGCGACCGTAGTCGCTGACCAGCACCGCCGACGCCGCGCCGATCACCCGGAGCACCTCGTCGGAGGGCTGACCCGGCTCCCCGGACGTGCCGCCACGGTCGTGGCGCAGCAGCACCCTGCCCCGGGCCCGCAGGCGGATCTTCTCCGGCGTCGCTCCGGCGAGGGCCAGCGGGTACACCTGCACGCCAGCAGCGGTGAGCAACGTGCTCAGCCGGGCCCCACCGGCGTCGTCGGCGAGCGCGGTCACCAGCACCACCTCGGCGCCCTGCGCGGCGGCGAAGACCGCCGCCAGCCCGGCGCCCCCCGGCCGGTCGGTGGCCGCGGTCTCGTCGAGCACCGGCACCGGGGAATCCGGGCAGAGCCGGTTCACCACGCCTTCCACATCCCGGTCGAGCAGGGTGTCCCCGAGCACCACCACCGGTCCCCTCACGCTTGCCTCCTCATCCTCACGCGTCGACCTGCTGTCCGGGCCCGCCGTCGAGCACCACCTCGACCCCGGTGCGCACCGGTGGCGGTTCCCCCGCCACCGGGTGGACGACCGTCGGCTCGGCGACCGCCGGCTCGGCGACCGCCGCCAGCGCGGCGGGCAACTCCTGTTCGAGGTACTCGCAGAGCAGATGACTGGTCACGAGGTGCAGCTCCTGGACGACCTGGCTGTCCGGGGACGCGACGGCCAGCACGTCGTCGCAGACGTCGGCGAGCGGATTGGGGGCGGTGCCGGTGAGCGCCCAGGTGGTCACCCCGACGTCGCGGGCGGCCTGCGCGGCGGCGAGCAGGTTGGCGCTGGTTCCGCTGGTGCTCAACAGCAGCAGGATGTCGCCGGGGCGACCGTGGGCGCGCACCTGACGGGCGTACACGTCGCCGTAGCCGTAGTCGTTGGCGATGGCGGTGAGCGCGCTCGTCTCGGCGTGCAGCGCGATCGCGGAGAGCGGCTGACGGTCGTCGCGCAGCTTGCCGACCAGTTCGGCGGTGAGGTGCTGGGCTTCGGCGGCGCTGCCGCCGTTACCGGCCACCAACAGGCGAGCGCCGGCGGCCAGCCGGTGGGCCAGGTCCGCGCCCCAGCGCGCCAACTGTCGCTCACACCGTCGGTACGGCACCAGCGCCGCCGCGAGATTCGTCAGGTGGGTGTCGAGCGGACTGCCCGTCGGCATCAGGCCACCACCCGGGTCGGCCGGCGCACGGCGGCCACCTCGCTGTAGACCTCGACCAGCCGTTCGGCGGTGGCCGCCCACGAGTAGCGCGTCCGGGCCCGCTCCCGCGCCGCCGTCGCGTACGCGAAGCGCCTGATCCGGTCGTCGAGCAACCCCTGGATCGCGGTGGCCAGCGCGTGCGGGTCCCGGGCCGGTACGAGGTCACCGGTCGTCCCGTCGACCACGGTGTCCCGGATGCCACCCACGGCCGTGCCGACGACCGGCACCCCACAGGCCATCGCCTCCAACGGGGTCAGCCCGAACGGCTCGTACCACGGTGCGGCGACCAGCAGGTCCGCCGAGCGGTACCAGCGGCCCATCTCCTCCCGGGGCACCGCCCCGACCAGGTGCACCCGGTCGGCCACCCCGCACGACTCGGCGAGGGCCCGCAGCCGGCGGGCGTACGGGTCGGTCTCCAACAGCCCCTCGGGTGGGCCGCCGACGACCACGCACTCGGCGTCCGGGACCAACTCCATCGCGCGGATCACGGTCTGGAAACCCTTGCGCTCGACCAGCCGACCCACGGTGAGGATCCGGGCCCGGCCCGGTTCCCGGTCAGCGGCCGGCCCGAGCGGGGCGAAGGTGGTCAGGTTGACCCCGGAGGGCACCACTGTCATCCGGGACCGGGGCACACCCATCCGGACCAGCTCGCCCACCTCGTCGCGGCACTGCGCCACGACCCGGTCCACCGAGCGGCCCAGCTCCCGTTCGTAGGAGACCCGGCGGGCCGGGCTGGTGTCCTGCACACCCTGGTAGCGGCGCTTCACCGTGCCCAGCGCGTGGTACGTCTGCACCACCGGCACCCCGGTCTGCCGGCCGGCGGTCAGCCCGGCCAGACCACTCATCCAGAAGTGCGCGTGGATCACCTCGGGCACCCAGTCGCCGCCGCGCCAGCGCTCGATCAGCCAGGTGCTGAACTCCCGCATGTGCGGCAGCAGCGCGTCCTTCACCACCGGCTCGGCCGGGCCGGCCGGCACGTGCACCACGTCGTAGCCGTCCGGGCTGCGCACGGTCACCGGCAGATCGGGCGCGTCGCGGCGGGTGTAGACCCGCACCTCGTGCCCGGCGGCCGCGAGCGCGGCGGACAGCTCCGCGACGTGCGTGTTCTGACCGCCGGCATCCTCCCCTCCGAGGACGGCGAGCGGGCTGGCGTGCTCCGAGATCATCGCGATCCGCATACTTCCTCCTCCAGCAGCCGGTCCCAGTCAGCGAGGAAACGGTCGAGGCCGTACCTGTCGCACGCGGCGGTTCGCGCCGCCGCTCCGGCCTGACGCGCGGTGGCCGGTTCGGCGATGAACCGGCGGGCGGCGTCGAGCAGGGTGTCGGTCCGGGTGGCGAGCGCCCCCGCCTCCGGGGGCACCGCCATCACCGCCTCGGTGGTGGCGAGCGCGACGACCGGCATACCGATCGCCATCGCCTCGATGAGGCTGAGCCCGAGAGAGGTCCACCGGCACAGGTGCAGGTACGCCCGCCGCCGGGCCAGTTCGGCGTGCATCCGGTCCTGGGGCACGTCGTCGTGGCTGGTGAGCCGGTCCGCCGGCAGCCCCAGGTGGTCGGCCAGGCCGGCGACGCCCATGCCGAACACGTCCAGCGGCGCGATCTCGGCGAACTGGGGCAGCAGGTCGGTGCCGGTGACCCGCCCACGCCGTACCGGCTCGTTGATCACCACGGCGAGCCGCTCCAGCTCGCCGGTGTAGGACGCGGAGGGGGCGACGATGCCGTGGTCGACCACCGTGGTGCGGGTGGCGCCGGTGTCCCAGAAGATCTGGTTGAACCCGGTGACGTGGGCGATGAGCAGGTCGTCGCGATCGGCCATCGGGTGGCGGGTGTTCGGCACGTCGCCCTTGGGGGTGTTGTGTTCGACGTAGATCGCGGGGACGTCGCGGCCGGGCCGACGGCGCAGCCACTCCTCGGCCCGGTCGATCTCCTCGGGGCGTTGCAGGATGACCAGGTCGACATCGGTGTCCGGCAACTCCTGCGGGGTGACCTCGACCGCGCTGTCCGGCCACGGGTAGGTGCGGGCCCGGCCGAGGCCGTACGGGCCGCGGTCGGGTGTGGTGGGAATCAGATAGCGGTGGCTGCCGTGCACGAACGACGTGGTCCAGGAGCCGTGCACGTGCCAGAGCAGGATGTTCATCGGCCGCCACCACCACTGACGGCGAACGTCCGCAGCGCGTCGACCACCTCGTCCGGGTCGACGTCACTGAGGCAGGGGTGCCCGGGGACCGGGCAGCTGGCCGCCCGGGTGTCCCGGCAGGGCGCGGTGGAGTCGCCGAGGCGGACGGTGGGCACCCGGTAGGGCCCCCACTGGCCGAAGGGGACGGTCGGCGCGAAGAGACTCACCACGGGCACTCCGGCGGCGGCCGCCAGGTGCGCGGGCCCGGTGTTGCCGACCACGACCGCGCTGGCGTCCGCGACGATCGCCGCCAGCCCGGCCAGGTCGGTGCGGCCACCCAGGTCGATGCCGCCGGCCGCCGCGACCCGGGCGGTGACCGCCCTCTCGTCCGCGCCGCCCGTGACGAGCACCCGGTGCCCGGCCCTGGTCAGCGCCCCGGCGATCCGGGTCGCCAGCTCGGGCGGGCAGGCCCGGCTCGACGCGGCCGATCCGGGGTGCAGCACCACGTACCCCGGGTCGCCGAGGTTGGCCGGGCGCGGTGGCACGGCGTCTCGGCGCAGCCGCAGGACGGGTTCGTCGCCGTCGGGCAGCCGGTGCCCGGCGGCGGCGGCCAGGGAGAGGGCGCGTTCGGGTTCGGGGACGCCGACCGGCACCCGGTGCCGGATGTCCAGCAGCGCGCCCGGGTAGTCGTCGCTGATGGCCGCGATCCGGTCGATCTCGGCCATCCGCAACAGCAGCGCCAGCGGCAGGGCGGACTGGTGGAACGAGGTGAACACCACCGCCTGGTCCGCGCCGACGGCGGCCAGCCGGGCGGTCAGGCCCCGGATGGCCCCCGGATCGACCGGCCCCGGCGTGGGGTCGATCCACGGCAGTGGATGCTCGATGATCTCGTCGACGCCGGGCAGCAGGTCGGCGGCGGCGCGACCGCGCGGCCCGCAGAGCAGTACCACCCGCTGCGCTCCGGCCGCGACCGCGCGGATCGCCGGGCCGGTGACCAGCACATCACCCGCGGAGTCCGAGCGGACCACCAGCGCCGTCCGTACCGGTTCGGCGGGTGGGACCGCGGGCTGCACGGCCTGTTGGCGGCGCAGGATCTCCGCCACCGCCGCCGGCAGATCGGTGGCCACCCACCCGGCGGCGGCGATCTCCTCCGGCCGGGTCACCGGGGTGGGCACCAGCACCCCCGCCGCCCCGGCGGCCAGCGCGGCGGCGACGTCCCGGCCGATGTCGCCCACCAGCACGCACCGGGACGCGGTCGTGCCCAGCTCGCGGGCGGCGGCGTGCACCAGACCGGGGGCCGGCTTGCGGCAGGCACAGCCGTCGGCGTCGTCGTGCGGGCAGACCAGCCACGCGTCGAACCGGCCCAGCAACTCCTCGACCCGGGCGTGCACCGCCCGCATCTGCGCACCGGTGAAGTAACCCCGGGCCAGGCCCGACTGGTTCGTGACGACCGCGAGCCGCAGCCCGGCCGCACGCAGCCGGTCCAGCGCCGCCCGGGCGCCCGGCACCGGCCGCACCTTCTCCGGGTCACCGTTGTACGGAACGTCCTCGATCAGGGTGCCGTCGCGGTCCAGCAGCACCGCGTCGTACAGCACCGGTCGAGGGCTTGCGACAGACCCGGAACCGGCGCGGTCAGCAACGGCGTACACCTGGGCTGACCTGCGCTGATACGGATCCTCCTGGTCCTGTCGCACAGCCGGCGGGTTCCCTGCGCCCCGAGGAGTAAACGTCGTCGTCGAGGCGGTGGACCAGCGCCGCCAGCGATGCCCCGCGTCGGCCTTACCCGCCGCCCCGCAGAAGCTAACCCCGCCGACTGTTAGCCCCGGCCGCGTTGGGGGTATCGGATCCCGGTGGCGATTGTGGAGAAAGTGATCGACGCCTCCCCGCGGCAGGTGTTCGACGTGCTCGCGGACGGCTGGACGTACAGCGACTGGGTGGTCGGCACGGCGCACATGCGCGACGTGGACGACACCTGGCCCCGGGTGGGCAGTCAGCTGCACCACCGTGCCGGGCCCTGGCCGCTCTCCTTGCAGGACGCCTCGACGGTGCTGGTCTGCGAACCACCGCACCGGCTGGTGCTCAAGGCGGGGCTCTGGCCGGCGGGTGAGGCGATCGTGGCCTTCACCCTGGAGCCGGTGGGAGAGGGGGCAACCCGGGTCCGCCTCGGGGAGGACTTCGCCGCCGGACCGCTGCGCTGGGTCCACAACAAAATCAACGATCTGGTGTTGCACCGGCGCAACCGGGAGACGCTGGCCCGGCTCTCCGACATCGCCACCCGGCAGAAGGGGTGACCGTGACCCCGACCGTGGTGGTGACCGGCGCGAGCGCCGGCGTCGGCCGGGCCGTCGCCCACGCGTACGCGGCCCGTGGCGCCCGGCTGGCGCTGCTGGCCCGGGGTGAGGCGGGTCTGGCCGCCGCCGAGCGGGAGTGCCGGCTGCGCGGCGCGACCGACGTACGCGGGTACCGGGTCGACGTGGCCGACGCGGGCGCGGTGCAGCAGGCCGCCGACGACGTGGTGCACCGCTGGGGCGGCGTCGACGTGTGGATCAACAACGCGATGGCGTCGGTCTTCGCGCCGGCCTGGGAGATTCCGGCGCGGGAGTTCCGGCGGGTCACCGAGGTCACCTACCTGGGCACCGTGCACGGCACCCTCGCCGCGCTGCGCCACATGCGGGCGCACGGGCGGGGCACGATCGTGCAGGTGGGCTCGGCGTTGGCCTACCGGGGCATCCCGCTGCAGTCGGCGTACTGCGCGAGCAAGCACGCCGTCCAGGGGTTCAACGACTCGCTGCGCGCCGAACTGCTGCACGACTGCCCGGGGGTGAAGCTGTCCATGGTGCAGTTGCCCGCCGTCAACACACCGCAGTTCAGCTGGGTCCGCACCCGGCTGCCCCGGCATCCGCAGCCGGTGCCACCGATCTTCACTCCGGAGCTGGCCGCCCGGGCCGTCGTCTGGGCCGCCGACCGTGGCGTCCGGGAGCTGAACGTGGGCGGCCCGACCTGGCAGGCCCGGCTGGCCGACGTACTCTTCCCCGGCCTGCTCGAACGGAAGCTGGCCCGCGACGGCTACGACAGCCAACAGACCGCCACGGAGATCGACAAGGCGACCTGGCGGGACAATCTCGATCACCCCGTGGACGCGGACACGGACCGGGGCACCGCGGGCGTCTTCCTCGACCAGTCGCGGGACCGTTCCGCCGCGCTCTGGGTCGGCACACACAAGCCGGCCCTCTCCGGTGTCGCGCTCGCCGTCGCGGCGCTCGCCCTCACCGCGGTCGCTCGCCGACGACGCTGACCAGCGCAAGCCCCTCACCAGGGCTTCTGCCTCCGAACCCGGCGCAGGGCGCGGGCCCGCAACGCCCGGGAGGGGTGCCTGCCTCGGAGCGAAAGCGGGAACTGGATACCCTTTCCATGACCCTTGTCCGCAAAATGAGGATGACCGACATGATCAAGCCGGTGCAGTTGCCGTCGCCGTGGGGGGACGCACGCCTGACCGTCGTCGTGCCCACGTACAACGAGGCGGGCAACCTGCCGGCGCTGGTCGAGCGGCTGCTCGCGCTGCCACTGCCGGGGCTGCGCATCCTCGTGGCCGACGACAACTCCCCCGACGGCACCGGGGAGGTGGCGGACAAGCTGGCCATCGAGAACCCTGACCGGGTCGAGGTCGTGCACCGCGCCGGCAAGGAGGGTCTCGGCCGGGCGTACGTGGACGGGATGAGCCGGGCGATCGAGGGCGGCGCCGAATACGTGGCGCAGATGGACGCCGACCTCTCGCACCCGCCGGAGGCGCTGCCGGGGATGCTGGGCGCGCTGCTCTCCACCCAGGCCAGCGTGGTGATCGGTTCCCGGTACGTGCCCGGCGGCGAGCTGGACGAGAACTGGCCGCTCTACCGCCGGGCGCTCAGCGGCTGGGCCAACCTCTACGTGCACACGCTGCTGCGCGTACGGATCCGGGACCTCACCGCCGGCTTCAAGATCTGGCGGGCCGACGCGCTGCGCGACATCAACCTGGAGCGGGTGCAGTCCAACGGCTACAGCTTCCAGGTGGAGATGCACTACCTCGCCACCAAGCTGGGGCACACCATCCTGGAGGTGCCGATCCGCTTCGAGGAGCGGCGCGACGGTGTCTCCAAGATGACCACCGCAACCAAGGTCGAGAGCGCCCTGATGCCCTTCCGCCTCCGCAGCAAACACCGCAACATAACCCGCTAACCCAAGCCCCACCCCACCCCACCCCACCCCACCCGAGCCCCAAGCCCCACCCCACGCCCCGGTCGATCATGGAGTTGTGGTGCCCGTTTAGCACCCGGATAAGTGCTTTGTCACCCACCACAACTCCATGATCGACGGCGGCGGGGGTGCGCGGGGCGGGCGGGCCGGGGGCCAGGGGCGGGCCAGGGGCGGGCCGGGGGCACGGATGCCAGGGCTAGGCGGGGTAGATGGCTTTGTTTGCGGTGGTGATGGCTGTGGCGTAGGCGCGGCCGGTTAGCGTGCAGTCGCGGGCCAGCGCCGCGCGGGCCGCGTTCGCGCCCGGTGCGCCGTGCACCCCGCCGCCGGGGTGCGCCGACGCGCTGGCCAGGAAGAGCCGGTCCACCGGGGTGTCCGCCCGGCCCAGGCCCGGGATCGGGCGCAGGAAGAGCTGCTGGTAGGCGGCGGCCGTCCCGCCGCCGAGCGTGCCACCGACGAGGCTCGGGTTGCCCTTCTCCAGGTCGGCCGGCCCGGCCACGTGTCGACCCACGATCAGGTTCCGGAAACCCGGGGCGGCCGCCTCCAGCACGTCCTCCATCCGCTGCACGTGCCCGGCGACGTCCTCGGCCCGCCAGTTCCGCCGGAACGGCAGATGGGTGTACGACCAGAGCGACTCGGTGCCCGGCGGGGAGTGCCTCGGGTCGGCCACCGACATCTGCCCGACCAGCAGGAACGGGTCGCGGGGCAGCTCACCACGGGCCAGCTCGCTGGCGTAGTGGGTGAGCCCGTTCAGGTCCGCGCCGAGGTGCACGGTGCCGGCGCCGGCCACCTGCCGGTTCGTCCACGGCACCGGCGCGGAGAGCGCCCAGTCCACCTTCAGCGTGGAGCCGTCCCACCGGAAGTGGGCCAGGTCCTCCACCAGCCGGGACGGCAGTGCCGCCGCGCCGACCAGGTCGAGGTAGAGCGCCGGCGCCGGCACGTCGGCGAGCACGGCCCGGCGGGCCCGCCACAGCGCACCACCGACGGTCCGGACCCCCATCGCCCGACCCCGGGCGGTGAGCACCCGGTCGGCCCGGGCGCCGTAGATGATCGTCCCGCCGCGCCCCTGTAGCCGATCCACCAGCGCGTTGGTGATCTGCTGCGCGCCGCCGTCGGGCACCGGCCAGCCGACCTGCTGGCCGAGCATGGCCAACAACCAGCCGTACACCCCGGAGCCGGCCTCCTCCGGGGAGAGGTCGGTGTGCAGGGCGCAGCCGGCCAGCAGGGCCGGCCCGCCGGGACCGTCGAAGAGTTCGTCGCCGAGTTTGCGGACCGGCACGACGAGCCGGCGGGCGAGCCGCAGCGCGCCGGCGACGCGCAACCGACGCAGCAGACCCAGCCCGCCGTGTACCGGCGGGAACGGCGAGGTGATCGTCGCCAGCATCGGTTCGGCCACGTCGAGCCAGTCGGTGTACGCGGTGAGCCACCGCTTGCCGTCGCCGGGCGCGAACTGCTCCAGCGACGCGGCCGTGACGTCCGGGTCCCGGTTGATCACCGCGGCTCGGCCGTCCGGCATCAGGTGCGCGAGCACGTCCGGCGCGTGTCGCCAGGACAACCCGTGCCGACCCAGGTCGAGGCCGCCCAGCACCGGTGAGGCGTACCCGAGGGGGTAGAACGAGCTGTAGAGGTCGCTCAGGTAGCCGGGCGCGGTGACCTCGGCGGAGCGGACCGCGCCGCCGGGCACCGCGGTCGCCTCCAGCACCACCACGTCCCAGCCGGCGTCCGCCAGCAGGTTCGCCGCCACCAGGCCGTTGTGACCGGCACCGATGATGACGGCGTCCGCGCTCTGCGCGGCGGTGGTTGTCATCGGATCCGCCTACCCGGCGCGCAACCGGGCGAAACGTGTTTGCCTCGCCGGGGCCGGGGCATCCAGCGCCGCATGTACACGGTTGCGCAGCTGGTGGGCGGGGTGTGGGGTGCGGGCGGCGACGGCGGCGAACTGGTCGTGCGTGACCCGGCGGACGACACGCCGGTGAGCACGGTGCCGGTGGCCACCGCCGACGAGGTGGGCAAGGCGACCCAGGCGGCCCGCAACGTGGCGGCCCAGTGGGCGGCGACCGCGCCGGCCGAACGGGCGGCCGCGCTGCACCGGGCCGCGGACGCGGTGGCGGCGGTCACCGAGGAGTTGGCGGCGGCTGTCACCGCGGAGATGGGCAAGCCGTTGGCGGACGCTCGGGGCGGCGTCGAGGCGGGGATCGGCACCCTGCGACAGTATGCGGAGCTGGCGCCGCTGCGCGGTGGGCGCACGCTGAACGGCGACACCGACGCGCTGGACTTCCTGACCCCACAGCCGCGCGGGGTGGTCGCGGCGATCACCCCCTGGAACGACCCGGTGGCGGTCTCCTGCGGACTGCTGGGCGCGGCCCTGGTGACCGGGAACGTGGTGCTCTACAAGCCGAGCGAACGGACACCGGCGACGGGGTGGCTGCTGGCCCGGGCACTGGATCAGGCCCTGCCGGCCGGGGTGCTGTCGCTGCTCACCGGCGGCCCGGAGGTCGGTGCGGCGCTGGCCGCGCAGGAGGTCGACGTGGTCGCGCACGTGGGCTCAACCGCGGCCGGGCGGGCGATCGCCGCCGCGGCGGCCCGCACCGGCGCGAAGGTGCTCCTGGAGAACGGCGGCAGTGACCCGTTGATCGTGGACGCGGGCGTCGACCCGCAGTGGGCGGCGGAGCAGGCCGCGCTCGGCGCGTTCGCCAACGCCGGGCAGATCTGCGTGGCGGTGGAGCGGCTCTACGTGCACCGGGAGGTGGCCGACGACTTCGTTTCCGCGCTGGTACGACGTGCCGAAGCGCTGCGGGTCGGGCCGGGCCGGGACCCGGGCACCGAGCTGGGCCCGCTGGTCGACCGGCGGCACCGGGACCACGTGCACGGGCAGGTGGCGGCCGCGGTGGCCGACGGCGCCCGGGTCCTGGTGGGCGGCGAGGTGCCGGACGGGCCGGGGGCGTTCTACCCGGCCACCGTCGTCACGGACTGCCGCCACGACACGCCGCTGGTTCGGGAGGAGACGTTCGGGCCGGTCGCCCCGGTGGTGGTCGTCGACTCGTTCGACGAGGCGCTGCGCTGTGCGGCGGACTCCCCGTACGGGCTGGCCGCCACTGTGTTGACCACGTCGATGAGCCACGCGCAGCGGGCCTGGCGGGAGCTGCCGGTGGGCACGGTCAAGGTCAACGCGGTGTTCGGGGGCGCGCCGGGCGGTGCCGCGCATCCGCGCCGGGCCAGCGGCCAGGGCTTCGGGTACGGCCCGGAGCTGCTGGACGAGTTCACCGCCACGAAGGCGGTGCACATCGAGGCGCCGGGCGGCGGGCACTGGTGAGACGGTACGGGCGGACGCAGGGGTGGCGCGTCCGCCCGTACCGCGTCGGTTGTGTTCCGGTGCGGCGGCGGTCAGTCGCCGCGCGCCTTGCGGGTGGCGCGGTTGTTGGCCTTCTCGATGGCGGTGACCAGCTCCGGTTTGGTCATGCCGGACCGGCCGGGTACGTCGAGTTTGCGGGCCACCGACATCAGGTGGTCCTTGGTGGCGTTGGCGTCCACGCCACCGGCGGTGGGGGCCCGTCGTTCCGGCCCGCCCCCGGCGGCCTGCTGGTCGCTGGGGCCCTTGCGGCCCTTCGGCTCCCAGTGGTCGCCCACCTTCTCGAACTGGTGCTTCACCGCGGCGAAGGCGGTGCGGTGCGACCGCTCCCCCTCGCCGTAGGTCTCGACCGCCGAGTCGTGCGTCTTCTCCCAGGTGCGCTGCGCCTTCTCCGGGGAGCGCCGCAGCGTGCTGGGCAGGTCCTCGCGCCCGGGCATCTCGTCCTCCTCCGTGTCGACAGGGTCACTGTGACCGTTCCCCGGTGACGCGGCGGCAAACCCTAGCGGCACCGCCCGGGAGCTGGGCGGGTTTGTCGATTTCCCCATCCGGGTACCGCCGGCCCAGGCCAGACCGGACGACCGGTCATCCGGTGGCCGGGGCGCAGGGAGCGGGCATGACGACCACGGACCCCGGTACGACGCTCGGCGGCGGCACCCGGCCCGCCCGGGTGCCCCGGCGGATGCGGCAGCTGAGCTGGCGGACCTGGCGTGGGGTGCTGGTGCGCAGCGTGCGGAACTTCGTCACCGACAACTGCTCCGACTGGGCTGCCGCGCTGACCTATTACGGCGTGCTCGCGCTCTTCCCGTCCGCCATCGTGGTGGTGGCGCTTGTCGGCCTGGTCTCCTCGGGTGAGCAGACCGTCGACACCGTCGTCGACCTGGCCAACCAGGTGGGTGCCGGGTCGGTGCTGACCGACGACGAGGGCGGCGTGGTCGGGGTGATCCGGTCGGTGGTGCTGGAGCAGAGCAACCCGAAGCTGCTGCTGAGCTTCGGCCTGCTCGGCGCGCTGTGGTCCGCGTCGGGTTTCATCGGCGCGTTCACCCGGGCCTCGAACGCCGTGTACGGGGTGACCGAGGGCCGCCCGGTCTGGAAGCTTCGGCCGCTGCAGATCGGCCTGGCGGCGATCACGCTGGTGCTGCTCGCGGTGGTCGCGCTCGGCCTGATCGTCAGTGGGCCGGTCACCGATGCGGTCGGCGACCTGATCAACGCCGGTGGTCTGGCCCGTACGACGTGGAGCGTGGCGAAGTGGCCGGCCCTCGCCATGATCATGATGGTGCTGCTGTCCCTGCTGTTCTGGATCGCGCCGAACGTACGCCAGCCCCGGTTCCGCTGGCTCACCCCCGGCGGTGCGGTGGCCCTGGTCTCCTGGGCGGCGGCCTCCTTCGGATTCGGCCTCTACGTGGCCAACTTCGGCTCGTACGACACCACCTACGGCAGCCTGGGCGCGGCCATCGCGTTCCTGGTCTGGCTCTACCTGTCCAACTCGGCGTTGATGCTGGGCGTGCAGATCAACGCCGAGGTGCAGCGTGGGCGGCAGTTGCAGGCCGGCGACCCGGACCCGGAGGAGCCGGTGCTGCCGCCGCGCCGCCCCGCCGACGACTGAGTCTCCGGTTTCGGCGCGACTGTCCGGTCCGCGCCCGGGGCGAGGGCCGGTTCGTGGCCCGGTGCCGGTTTATCGGGTGGGGTGCCGGGTAGCGCAGAAGGCATGGAGCGTGGCAACAGCAAGCACGGACCGAGGATCGACGAACAGATGAGTCAGGAGGTCAGCGGCCTGGTACAGGGGCCGGGGACCGGTGGCTCTCGGGTCGATGAGTCGCGGGTGCCGGAGCCGGCTGGCGAGGACCAGCCGGAGACGACCACCGCCCCGGCCGGTGACCTGCGCACCGGCACCCCACAGGGCATGAGCTCCACGGACGTCGAGCAGCGCAGCCGGCTCGGCCGGTTCATCTCGATGAGCGCGCTGCCGGGCGACCGTCTGGTGCTCATCGCCAGCGCCCGCGAGAACGAGGCGCCGGACGACATCGTGGCGGCGCTGGAACGGCTGCCCGACGGCACCGTCTATCAGACGGTCTCCGAGGTGTGGGCGGCGCTGGGCCACAAGAACGAGACAACTCGCTGGTGAGCCGGGTCGCCCCCGACCCGACACGCCACCGGCGGCTGAAGGAGGTTCCCCGATGAGTGGCGTTACCGAACATGTGGACGTTTCCGTGCCCGTACGCACCGCGTACGACCAGTGGACGCAGTTCGAGGAGTTCCCCGAGTTCATGGAGGGTGTGCAGGAGGTCCGGCAGCTCTCCGACACGATGACCCACTGGACGGTGGACATCGCCGGGGTGAAGCGGGAGTTCGACGCCGAGATCACCGAACAGCTCCCCGACGAGCGGGTCGCCTGGCGCTCGACCGGCGGCACCCAGCAGGCCGGCGTGGTGACCTTCCACCGACTGGACCAGGACAAGACCCGGGTCACCCTGCAACTCGAGTTCGAGCCGCACGGTGTGGTCGAGCAGGCCGGCGACAAGCTCGGCATCGTCGACCGGCGGGCCAAGGGCGACCTGGAGCGGTTCAAGACCTACATCGAGCGGCGTGGTCAGGAGACCGGCGCCTGGCGCGGGCAGGTCGACCGCCCCAGCCGTGACCCCTGAGCAGTGACCTGCGATGGCCGCCGGGATTCCCGGCGGCCATCGCCGTATCCGAGCCAGTTTGCGATCATCGGGCCCGGGTACCGCAGAAGGTATGACCGACGACAACATCAGGGTGTGGCGGGACGAGGAGCGACTTCCGTTGGAGGAGTTGGAGCGCGCCGTGTCGGGCTCCAGCCTCGACGGGCAGGCCGACGACGTGACCGGCAACGACGCCGGTGAGGAGGCCGCGTTCGGGCACGGGCCGGCCGCGTCGGACCGGGCCGGGCAGGCCCAGGGCAACAGCCGGGAGGACACCGACCCGCAGCGCGCCTACCGTCCGTCCACCACCGGCCGGACCGGGCCGGACGTCTGAGCCTCGACCGTGGGCTGGGCGGGCACCGCTGGCGCGGGGGGTCCGACGCGGGGTCGGCGGGCGCCCCACTCGTAGAGCGCGACCAGCGCCAGCGCGAGCACCAGCAGGGCCGAGCCCAGCACCTCCACCGACATGTTGCCGATCAGCACACCCAGCCCGGCCGGAACGAGCGCCGCACCGGTGCCCGCGGCGCCGATCTGGAGCCCGATGGCGCGGTCCGCGTGCGCCGCGCCGACCCGTTCCGCGGTGGTGAGGGTGAGCAGCGGGAACACCGGCGCGGCGGCGAAGCCGACCACGACCAGGCCGAGCACCGCCAGGGCGGCCGGCCCAGGCACGGCGACCAGCGCCGCGCCGACGGCCATGCCGGCCAGGCTGACGCGCAGCACCAGGCCCGCCCCCAGGCGCTCGGCCACCAGACCCTGCACGACCCGGCCAACGAAGAGGCTGCCCCAGTACGCGGAGACGCAGCCCCCGGCCAGCGCGGCGCCGAGCCCGCGACCCTCGGTCAGCAGCAGGAACGCCCACAGCCCAGCGGACACCTCGATCGCCACGTACAGCACGAAGGCGAGCGTCCCCGACCAGACCGCCGGCAGCCGCAGGGTGTCCCGAACCGGAACCCGGACGATCGGTGCCGGCCCGGCGTCCGTCGCGGCGGGCTCGTCCTGGCCGGTCGCGCCCGCTGCGGCATCCGTCCCGGCGCCGGCCGGGACGTCACGGTGCCAGGCCCGCACGGTGAGCACGAACGCGGCGGCGAGGACGAGTTGGGCGGCGGCCACGATGCCGTACCCCCAGCGCCAGGCGAGCCCGCTGCTCAGCACCCCGGTCATGATCAGCGGACCGATGGCCACGCCGAGGCCGAAGAAGGCGTGCAACCAGTTCATGTGGCGGGGCCCGAAGGCCCCGGCGGCGTACGCGTTGAGCCCGGAGTCGACAGCGCCGGAGCCGAGCCCGAGCACCAGCGCACAGCCCACCAGCACCGCCAGCACGGGGCTCACCGAGTAGCCGGTCAGCGCCAGGCTGGCCAGCGCTGTGCTGCCGGCGAGCAGGGCGCCGACGCCGATCCGGGCCAGCGTGAAGCCGGCCAGCACGCTGGAGGTGAGATAGCCGAGGGTGCCGGCGGTGAGCACCCATCCGACCGCCTCGGTCGGCACGTCGAAGTCGCCCCGGATCGAGGGCCAGCTGACGCCGAGCAGTCCGTCGGGCAGGCCGAGACTGACGAACGCGAGGTAGGACAGCAGGAGCAGTGCGGCGCGGGGGCGCGCGGACGGGGTGGACACGAGACACCATCCTGCCGCAGGGCACCTTAGCGCCGCCGGCAGCCGAGCCCTCGGCGCGCGAAGAAGTCGCGTCCGTACGGTCGGAAAAACGGACAGCTCAGCCAGAATCGGCCGATCGGAGGACGGCAATCCGGAGACTTCGCGTAAGAATTTCGGGATGCATCAAGGCCCCGGAATCCTCTCCCCGCGTCAGCGCCGGCTCGCCTGGCTCGGGTTCCTGCTCGCCGCGCTCCAGGCGCCCGTGTCCGCCTGGCTCGTCGCCGACGAGTCGTGGCTGTTCAGCCTGTGCGTCGCGCTGATGGTGGCCACCGTGATCATCGCCGACGACGCGGCCCGGCGACGCCCGGCCGACGCGACCAGCGACTAGCCTGCGCTACCCGGCTGGGCCTCGTGGCCCGGCCGACCCGGGCTTCGGCGGCGCTCCTTCATCTCCGCCTCGTAGAGGTGACGCCGCCCGCCCACCAGGTCGTCGCGGGCCTGCTGGTCCACCTCCCGAAACAACGCGTGGTAGCCGTCGTCGAAGTCCTCGACGATCTGGAACGTCCACCGTCCGGCGATGACGTTGCGGCCGCGCAGTTCCGTGGCGATCCGGTCGGCGAGGTGCGGATGCCCGGCGGCGCGGAACCGCTGCACCGCGTCGTCGAGCATCAGGTCGGCGTGGCCGATCAACTGGTGCATCGAGTAGAGGTGCCCCCGGGCCCGCTCCACACACTCCAGCGCCTCGCTGAGCTTGCCGAGCGCGGCGACCGTCGCGTCGCTGACCCCGTCCGGCCGCCGGTGCCGCTCATCCGGTCCGTCCGCCTGCTGTGCCATCCGTGCCTCCGTGCCGTGTGCCGCCATCCGTGCGTGCTTCTCCTGCTGCCCCGTCTGTGCCGGATCAACCCCCGGGGCCAGCGGCGATTGCCTCAGTGGCGCAGCCGACATCCACCGAGCGGCCGAGGTCGACCCGGTCACCGGTCGGTTAGCCTCGGTCACCATGCGTGTGCCGTTCACCCGGGTCGCCCCCCGTACCGCCGTCGACTCGGCGCGGTCCACCCTGGCCGCCCTCACCGTCTCCGTGGGCACTGTCGGGCTCACCGCCGCCGCCGCACGACCGGGGCTGCTGGCCCTCGTCGACCAGCACGCGGCCGCGATTCGGGACAGCCTCGACGGGGACCGCACGCCGCTGACCGTCGCGGCCCTGGCCGGCTACGCAGAGGGGGTGCGGGCCGCCGCCCTGGAGCACGGGTGGACGCCGCCCACCGGGCCGGTGGACTGGAGCCACCCGGACTGGCCGCTCACCCGCCTGGTCGCGGTCTGCGCCCTGGCGCGCGCCCTCGACCGGGACTGACGCGCGCGGGGAGGGCACCCCGCGTGGTCCGCGGGACACCCTCCCCACCTGTCGTGCCGTTTCGCCCGCTACGAGCGGTACTGCTGGGCTTCGTCCACCCGGGGCATGGCCTGGGTGCGGTCGCCCCCGCGGTCGGCCATCTGCCGCTCCACGTCGCTGCGACCGGCCGCCGTGGCCTGCCGCTGCTGCTGCACCGCCCGAGCCTCCTGGGCCGCCCGGTGCAGCCAGCCGTCCCAGCGGTTCTGCATCGGCTTCACCAGACCACCGCCGACGCCGACGATCAGGATGCCGGCCACCGTGGCGAGCACCGCGATCAGCACCGGAGTGGTCACCGTGGTGGCGATACCCACCTGGTTCAGGGCGGCGATCACACCGAGCGCGATGATGAAGATCGCCGTCAGGTCGGCCAGGATCTTGCCGTACGAGAGCCCGCCCAGCGCCCCGGTGACCAGATCGCGCACCGCGTTGGCGATCGCTGCCGCCACCACCACGATGACGATCGCGATGAAGGCACGCGGCAGCCAGGCCACCACGCCGCTGATCAGGTCACTGATCGCGTTGGGCCCCCAGACTCCGAAGGCGAACTGCAGCGTGAACAGCAGGACGGCGTAGTACGCCAACCTGGCCAGAATGTCGCTGGCGTCGTACTTCGTTCTCTCCAGGGCCCGTTTGATGCCACCGCGTTCGACCGCCTGGTCGAAACGCACCCGTTCCAGCACCGTATCCACGATTTTCAGGACGGCTCTGGCGATGATCCAGCCGACCACGAGGATGACGATGAAGGCCACTGCCTTCGGGATGAAGAGCAGCACCGACCTCCAGGTGTCGGCGATGGCATCGCCGATGTCGGCCTGCCGGACCGCGAGGGTTTTCAGCATGATGTCCCTCCTGTCGCATGGACTGCGCCGGGCGCATACCCGGCAACCCGTCCAGCAGTCCGCGCAGCGCGTGGCGTTTTTTGCCAGAGACCTCCGGACCGGGGTTCTGAACTGCCCGAACGGTCACCGCGACCGACGCGACGACGGCCCGCCGCCGTGATCGGACGCCTTTTCCGATCGGCCGACTAGGCTGCGAACATGCCAGGAACGGTCGGGCGGGTCCCCACGCCAGCAACTCCGGGCCCGGGCGCACCCACCGGCCCGGCCGCCGGCGTGCTCGCCCACGACTGGTCCACCACCGCGCTGGGCCCGGCCGACGACTGGGACGTCGCCCTCCGCGCCGTGGTGGAGCTGATCCTCGCCTCGCCGATGCCGATGGCCCTGGCGTACGGCGACGACCTCGTGCTGCTCTACAACGCCGGCTACGCCGACCTGTTGGGCAGCAAGCACCCGGGTGCCCTCGGCCGTCCGGCCGCCGAGGTGTTCGCGGAGATCTGGGCGCTGCCCGGCGTCGGTGCGGTGATCGAGCGCAGCTACCGGCAGGGGGTGCCCTTCCTGGAGAAGGAGTCCACCCTGCCGCTGGTGCGTGGGCACTCCGCGACGGTGGAGCAGGCGGTCTTCACCCGGGGCTACTCGCCGGTGCGCGACAGCGCCGGGCGGATCGTCGGCGTGTTGACGGTCGCGGCCGAGACCACCCACGTCACCGAGCAGTTGCAGAGCCTCAGTGAGGTGGCCGCGGCGCTCGCCGGCACCCTCACCCTCGACGACGTGGCCCGGGTGGCGCTGCGGTACGCGATCACCACGTTCGACCCCGACCAGGCCTCGTTCGCGGTCGACGAGGGCGGCGGCGGTTGGCGGATGGTGCGTCGGGTCCGTGGCGAGTTGCTGGACGAGGCCGACGAGCGGCTTCCCCCGCTCTGGCGGCGCGCGGCGGCGGACTGGCCGGCCCCCGTGGTGCAGGCGGCACGCTCCGGCGGTCCGTCGTTCACCCGGGACGGGCAACCGCTGCGGGACACCGCCGTGGACCGCCACGACCAGAAGGTCCGCTCGATGGCGGCCCTGCCGTTGGGCACCTCGGTGGTTCGCGGCGGTCTGGCGGTCGGCTACCAGGTCCCGCACACCTGGTCACCCGCCGAGCGGGCGCTGCTGGCCGCCTCGGCCGAGCTGATCGGCCAGGCGGCCGAGCGGGCCCGCCGGTTCGAGACCCAGCACGGCACCGCCCAGCTGTTGCAGCGCAGCATGTTGCCGGAGCACCTACCGGATCTGCCCCGGTTGCGGATAGCGGCCCGCTACGACCCGGGCGTGGACGGCAACGCGGCCGGCGGCGACTTCTACGACGCGTTCCTGCTGCCCAACGGCTCGCTCGGGGTGGTGCTGGGCGACGTCGCCGGGCATGACGTGCAGGCCGCCGCGCGGATGGGGCAGGTCCGGGCCGCGCTGCGCGCCCTGGCCCTGGCCGACCCGGCACCGGACGCGGTCCTGGCCGGCCTGGACCGGCTGGTGGCCAGCCTCGGCGCGGAGGCCGGCACCTACGAACTCTTCGTCACCGTGGCGTTCGGTGTGATCGACGCGGAGCGGCGGGAGCTGGCCCTGTCCAGCGCCGGTCACCCCGCGCCGCTGATCCGTCGCGCCGACCCGGATGGTCGGTTCCACGCCGAGTACGTCGACGTTCCGGCCGGGCCCCCGCTGGGGCTGGGCGGCCGGCCGGGCACCACGACCGTCGCGTTCCGGCCCGGTGACACCCTGCTGCTGTTCAGCGACGGGGTGGTGGAGCGTCGCCGGCAGAGCCTGAGCGCCGGGCTGTCCACCCTGAGCGAGGCCGTCGCCAAGGCCGGTAGCGGCGACCCGCGGGCGCTCTGCGCGGTGGCCACGGCGGCGGTCCCCGGCGGCACCGAGGACGACGTGGCCGTGTTGGCGGTAGAGCACGCACTCACACCGAGTCGTTCGGCGAGCATGGAGGTGCCGGCGGAGCCGACCGCGCCTAGCCGGGTCCGGCACTGGCTGACCGGCCAGCTCACCGAGTGGCAGGTGCCCGAGTCGGTGATCGGGGCGGCGGTGCTCTGCACCAGCGAACTGACCACCAACGCGTTGCTGCACGCCGGCACGGCGGCCCGGGTGGAGATCGACCTCAGCGCCGAGCGGTTGCTCGTCTCGGTCGCTGATTCCGGCACCCGGGGCACGGTGACCCGGGCCCGTACCGACACGCTGAGCAGCCGTGGCCGCGGCCTGGGCCTGATCGAGGAGCTCAGCGACGCCTGGGGCACCGACCCGTCGGTACGCGGCTCCACGGTCTGGTTCGAGATCCTCACGCCACCGACCGGGCGCCGCTGAGACCACGAATCGGTTTGGAGAACGCCGTGACCACCGACCGGCCCGCCGGAGTGCTCTTCGACGTCGACGGCACCCTGGTCGACACCACCTACCTGCACACGGTGAGTTGGTGGGAGGCGTTACGCCAGACCGATCAGCCGGTGCCGATGGCGACGGTGCACCGCTCGATCGGGATGGGATCGGACAAACTTTTGGACCACCTTCTCGGCCCGGAGCGGGACCGCGACGCCGACTCGAAGCTGCGCGACGCGCACGACACCCTCTACGCCGAGTACTGGGAACGACTGACCCCGTTGCCCCGGGCGGCGGATCTGTTGCGTGCGTGCGCCGACCGGGGGCTGCGGGTGGTGCTCGCCACCTCGGCCACGGAGGCCGAGGTGGGCGCGCTGCGGCGGGCGTTGGCGGCCGATGACGTGATCGACACGATCACCTCCTCCGCGGACGCCCAGCAGAGCAAGCCGGCACCGGACATCCTGGTCGCCGCGCTGGCGCAGTCCGGGTTGGCCGCCGAGCGGGTGGTCTTCGTCGGCGACTCGGTGTGGGACATCGTCGCGGCCGGGGCGTTGAACATCCCGTGTGTGGGCCTGACCTGCGGTGGTACCAGCCGTGGCGAGCTGGCCGGAGCGGGTGCCGTGGCGGTGTACGACGACCCGGGCGCGCTGTTGGCCGAGTTGGCCGACTCCCCGATCGCCCGACCACGCTGAGGGTCACTCCGATCCACCGGCACGGCCACGCATAGCCGGAGCCCTTGCGGGGCAAGGTCTCTCACCACCTGCCCGCGCCTCGCGGGTGCGGCTGGAGGGTGGTGCCGTGGAGCCGGTGGATGTGGCGTTCGCGTTGGTGGGCCTGGGCGCTCTGCTCGCGGGCATCCTGCCCCGGGTGCTGGAGCGCCGCCCGCTGTCCATGCCGATCGCCTTCCTCGCCCTCGGCATGCTGGTCTTCCTGCTGCCGGTCGGGCTGCCGTCACCGGATCCCCTGGCCCACCCGGAGCTGACCACCCACCTCACCGAGATCGGCGTGATCGTCGCGCTGATGGGTGCCGGGCTGAAGATCGACCGGCCGTTGAGTTGGCGGCGGTGGTCGTCCACCTGGCGGCTGCTGGCCGTCGCGATGCCCCTGTGCATCGCGACGGTGGCGCTGCTCGGCTGGTGGTGGGCGGGGCTGGTGCCGGCCACCGCGCTGCTGTTGGGGGCCGCGCTGGCCCCCACCGATCCGGTGCTCGCCGCCGACGTGCAGGTCGGCGAGCCGACCGACGTGGAGGACTCCGAGGACGAGGTCCGCTTCGCGCTGACCTCCGAGGCCGGCCTCAACGACGGGCTGGCGTTCCCGTTCGTCTACGCCGCGATCGCCATCGCCTCGACCAGCCTCGCCCCGCGCGACTGGATGGCCGAATGGTTCACCGTGGACGTGCTCTGGAAGATCGGCGTCGGCGTCGGCGGTGGCCTGCTCATCGGCTGGCTGCTCGGCAAGCTGTTCTTCCGCGCGCCCAGCGAGCTACGACTGGCCCGGCACGCCGAGGGTTTCCTGGCGCTGGCCGCCACGTTCCTGGCGTACGGGCTGGTGGAGGTGGTCGGCGGGTACGGCTTCCTGGCGGTGTTCGTGGCCGCCCGGGCCATCCGGGCAGCCGAGCGAACCCACGAGTTCCACTCGGTGCTGCACGACTTCGCCGAGCAGGTCGAACGGTTACTCACCCTGGTGTTGTTGCTGCTCCTCGGCGGCGCGATCGTGGGTGGCCTGCTGGGCCCGCTGACCTGGCCGGCGGCGGCCGTCGGGTTGGCGCTGGTGTTCCTGGTGCGGCCACTGATCGGCTGGTTGTCGCTGCGCGGCGCCCCGGGACGCCCGGCCGAACACTGGGTCATCTCGTTGTTCGGCATTCGCGGCGTCGGCTCGTTCTTCTACCTGGCGTACGCCACCACCAAGGCCGACTTCCCGCAGGCCGAGCTGCTCTGGGCGACCGTCGGGCTGGTGGTGCTCGTCTCCGTCGTGGTGCACGGCATCACGGCGACCCCGGTCATGCAACTGCTGGACCGGGAGGGCGAGCGGACCTCCGACCCGGCCGAGCGGGGCACCGACGCTCGACCGGTGGCGGCAGCCGGCCACGCCTGAGCGTGGCTGTCTCAGGCCCGCCGGGCACGGCTGCCTCAGGTCAGCCTGGCGGCCAGCGCCCGGCCGAGGTCCCGGCCGGAGCGCCAGGCGCTCTGCACCCGGGGCTTGCCGAACGCGTCGCCGGCCAGGCCGATCCCGTCGGCGTCGAGGTGGTAGGTGGCGTTGCCGGCGGCGGTGGTCGGCTTCGCGTACGTCCAGCGGTGCACGTGCACGTCGAGGGCCTGCTCGGGCAGTCCGAGCAGATCCCGGACGGCCTGCTCGATCGCCGGGCCGGCCCCGGTGGGTAGGGCCAGGTGCCCGGCCGCGAACTCCGGCACGGTGTGCGCGACCAGCACCGGCGCGCCGTCACCGCGCCGGTCGCCGTCGTCGCAGACGAGGCTGAGCACCGGATGGTCGTTGACGAACGCACCCCGGAAGTCCGGCCAGCGTCGGGTCGGGAAGCGCAGCACCGCGGCCAGCGACGGCGACCAGCGCTGCGCCTGCACGACCCGGGTGGCGTCGGCCAGGGCGGGGTCGAGCAGCAGGGCGGCCTGCGGGCCCGGCATGGCCAGGGCGACGGCCGCGCACGACTCCCCGTCGACGACCGGGCCGGGCTCGACGGTGAGCACCAACCGGTCGACGGTCACCGGCACCGCGCCGGCCAGGTGCTCGACCAACGACCGCAGCCCACGCGGCGCGGCGAAGCGCATCGGCCCGGGCACGTCCTGGCGTCCGTCGCGGTCGTACGACTGGAAGGTGTCAGTCCATTCGCGGACCAGGCCGGCGGCGCGCCACCGCTCGACCTCGGCGGCGAAGTCCGGATCGTCGACGGTGAAGTACGCCGCGCCGATGTCGGCGGGTCGACCCTCAAATCGTTTGCTGGCCATCCGGCCGCCACGGACGTGGCCCCGCTCCCGGACCTGCACGGGCACCCCGGCGCGAACCAGCTCCACCGCGCAGGCGATGCCGGCGATGCCCGCCCCGACCACGACCACACCCGACCGGCCCACCGTCATCAGGTGATCGTAGGTGGCCGGATCGGGGCGCATGAACGACCGGCGCGCGGACGGTCAGCCACGGGTCAGCCGGTGCAGCGTCACCTCGGTCAGGCGGCCGGAACCGATGGTGGCGGTGAGGTAGGTGGCGTGCGGTTGGGCGCGCCGGTCGGTGGGTGAGCCGGGGTTGAGGAGGCGCAGCCCACCCGGCGCCTCGGTGTCCCAGGGAATGTGCGAGTGCCCGAAGACCAGCAGGTCCACGTCGGGGAAGCGGGCGGCACACCGCTTCTCCCGTCCGGTCCGGGGGCCGGTCTCGTGCACCACGGCGACCCGCAGACCGTCGAGGTCGACCCGGGCCACCTCCGGCAGCCGGGCGCGCAGCGCCGGGCCGTCGTTGTTGCCGTACACCCCGATGAGTCGACGCGACCGCGCGGTCATCGCGTCGAGCAGCGTCTCGTCCACCCAGTCGCCGGCGTGCACCACCACGTCCGCCGCCTCGATCGCCGCCCAGAGTGGGCCGGGCAGGTCCCGGGCCCGCTTCGGTACGTGGGTGTCCGCCGTGAGCACCAACCGCATGCCGGCATTCTCCCTCTCAGGAACGCGTCGGGGTGAAGTGCGACGGTGCCATGCCCCGGCCGCGCAGCGTCGGGTCCCGCTCCACGTCGGTGAGCACACCGGCGGCGTTGATCAGACCGATGTGTGAGAAGGCCTGGGGGAAGTTGCCCAGCTGCTCCCCGGTCAGCGGGTCGATCTGCTCGGCGAACAGGCCCAGATCGTTGACCCGGGCGGCCAACGCCCGGAACAGGTCGTGTGCCCGACGCCGCTCACCGGCCAGCGCCAGACAGCCCACCAACCAGAACGAACAGATGACGAACGCCGCCGGGTCACCGTCCCAGCGCCGCAGCAGACCGTCGTGCGACAACCGCTGCTCCACCACCCGCATCGTCGAGCGCATCCGCGGGTCGTCGGCCCGCAGAAACCCCACCAGGGGCATGACCAGCACCGACGCGTCCAGCTCGTCGGATCCGAAAATCCCGGTGTACGACTGGAGCCGCTCGCTCCACCCCCGCTCGAGCACTGTCGCGCGGACCTCGTCGCGGGCGGCCGCCCAGCGGGCCACGTCCTGCGGCTCGCCGAGCAGGTCACCGAAGCGCACCGCCCGGTCCAGGGCGACCCAGCACTGCACCTTCGACGACACGTGGTGGTGTTCGACGCCGCGCTCCTCCCACATTCCCGCGTCCGGCAGCTTCCAGTCCTGCACGGCCTGGTCGGCGAGCACCCGGAGCAGGTGGTAGACGTCCGGGTGGAAGGGCTCCAGCCGGTCGCGCATCAGCCAGGCGGCGTCCATCGTCTCGCCGAAGACGTCGTTCTGCCGTTGCCGCCACGCGTCGTTTCCGATCATCACCGGCACGCTGTCCCGGTAACCGCCGAGCTGGTCCAGTTCGTGCTCGGTGAGGTCCCGTTCCCCGAGCACCCCGTACATGATGGGCACCGGCTTTTCCTCGACCCGGCCCATCGCCCGGCCCAACCAGGCGAACTGCCGCTCCACCTCGTCGTAGCAGGCCGACCGCCACAGCGCCCGCAGGGTGTGGCTGAAATCGCGGACCCAGACGTAGCGGTAGTCGTAGTTGCGGTCTCCGCCGAGCTTCTCCGGCAGCGAGGTGGTCACCGAGGCCACCACCGCGCCGCTGGGCCGGTACGTCATGCCCTGCACCACCAGGGCGCTGCGCCGCACCTGTTCGGCGTAGAGGCCGTCGTACTGGTGCTCTCCGGTCCAGGAGCGCCACCCGGCGACGGTGTCGGCGATGGTCTGGTCGGCCTCGGGCACCTCGGGCGGCGGCGCGTCGTAGGTCGGGGCGTACCCGAGGGCGAAGTTGTACGTGGTGCCGGCTCTGGCGACGAACGTCGCGGTGGCCTCGCCGTCGGTGGGGGTCATCCGCACGCCGCCGCAGCGCAGGGTGAGCCGGGCGGCGCCGGCGATGGCGTCCAGCCGGTCGTCCCGTTCGACCAGGTACGCGATGGTGCGGCCGTACTCGAAGCGCGGCCGGTAGTGCGTTCGCATCGGCACCGCACCGGAGAGCCCCTGCACCGAGCGGACCAGCACCTGCGGTGAGTGCAGTCCGATGTCGTGACCACGGGAGCCGGGTTCGAAGGCGAGCGCGTCGGTGAGCGCCACCTCCCCGTCGGCGGTGCGGAAGACCGTCCGCAGCACCAGGGTGTCCTTGAGATAGCAGCGTTCAACGCTGTAGTCGCCCTCCGGACGGATCGACCAGTGACCGGCGCCGTCGTCGAGCAACCGCCCGAACACCGACGGGGCGTCGAACCGGCCCGGGCACCACCAGTTCACCGAGCCGGTGCGGTCCACCAGTGCGGCGCTGCGGCCGTCGGCGAGGAAGCCGTAGTCGCTGATCTGTCCGCTCTGCACCTGACTGGTTACCCGGGCGGTGCGGGCTCATTCCCCCGCGGCCGGAGCGGCGACCACGCGTTACCGGTCGGCCTGCGGGGGAACCCGGGCAGCTGACGAGGGAGGATGCTCATGACGTCAGCTTCGGGGCCGACCGCCGCCTGGCGGCCCGGCACACAGGGTGGCGACCTGCTTCCGTCCGGCCCGGCCGGCCGCCTGTCGACACCGGCCGGTGACGGCCACGGGCCGCAGGGCGGCCCGCCGACCGTGACGATCGGCTCGTATCCGGATTATCCGACCGCGCAGCGGGTCGTCGACTACCTGGCCGACAACCGCTTTCCGGTGGAGCAGAGCGCCATCGTCGGCACCAACCTGACCCTGGTGGAGACGGTGCTCGGGCGGATGACGACCGGCCGCGCCGGTCTGCTCGGCGCCGGCACCGGCGCCTGGTTCGGGCTCTTCATCGGCCTGTTGTTCGGCATCTTCACGGTCGGCAACTGGTTGGCGGTGATCCTGGTCGGGCTGGTCATCGGCGCGATCTGGGGTGCCGTGTTCGGCGCGGTCGCGCACGCCATGACCGGCGGGCAGCGCGACTTCACCTCGGCCAGCTCACTGCGCGCCGGCCAGTACGCGGTGACCGTCGACGCACAGCTCGCCGACCAGGCGCGACAGTTGCTCGCTCGGTTGCAGCTGCCCCGTTCGGCGGCGGATGCCCGCTGACCGACGATCGACCGGCCGTCCCGGCAGCACGTCGGGGCGGCCGTTCAGTCGTGGTACGCCTGCTCACCGGCCCGCAGCGGCACGTCGACCCGGTTCTCCGGGGGTGCGAGGGGGCAGGCCCAGCGGTCGTCGTAGGCACAGCTCGGGTTGTAGAGGTAGTTGGCGTCCAGCCGGACCCGGTCGCCGGGCAACAGCTCGACGCCCCGGCCGAAGGTGCCCTTCACCGTGTCGGTGAGGTACCGGCCTCCCCCGTAGCTCTCCCGCCCGCAGGTGCCGTCGCGCAGCGGTACGAACAGCCCACCCCCGTACGCCTCGATCCACCACAGGGTCAGCGGCCCCCATGATGTCTCGGCCACCGCGACCCGCCGGTAGGCGACCACCCCGTCCGGGCCGCCGGTGTCGATGCGCAGCTCGCCGCTGGCCGGGCGCAGAGGCGCCTCCAGCACGGCGTCCGGGTTGGCGGGGAAGTAGCGGACGCCGGTGAAGTCGGCTCGCTCCGCCGGCGGGATCGGACTCTGCGGGTGGGTGGCGAACAGCTCGTCGCGCTGTGCCCGGAACCCGGTCAGGTCGACGTCGGACAGGTACAGCCGGGCCACCCGCTCCCGCCAGTCGGCCAGTTCAAGGTCAGTCAGCATGCCGGGTCCTCGCCGAAAGACAACTCGCCGGACCGGAGGGGCCTGCCACACGCCTGGCAGCGCACCTCGGCGACGAACTCCTGGCCGCAGACGGTGTGGATGAAGTCGACACTGGGCACGTCGTCGTCACTGTAGGTGTCCCCCCAGCGCTTGAGAACAAGGATGACCTGCCCAAGGTCCTTGCCCTTCTGGGTGAGTTCGTACCCCGAGACTTTGCCGTTCTCGGTGGTACATGCCTGGAGGATGCCGGATTGGGCTAGTTTGCGCAGCCGGGCGGCGAGAACGTCCCTGGGCGCGCCGACGACGCGAAGGATCTCGGTGTACCGGGAGGCGCCGAATGCGAGCGCTCGCACGATGTGCAGCGACCACCTGTCGTTGACCGCGTCGAGCGCCACAGCGAGAGAGTCCCGCTCCGGTTTGGATTTCAAACCGTCAGTGCTACGGTTCGCTTGGTTGGACATTCAAACCACACTACCCGAGGAAGCGCCCATGACGTCGCCACCTGAACCACGCACCGACGCAGCAACTCTCGTCGACCAACGCCGAGCCTGGACGACGCTCGTCATCACCGGACTGATCATCGGCACCGCTTTCATCGCGATCTATGTCGGACTGCAACGCGACCCAGAGCCGAGCCGACTGCCGATCGCCGTGGTCAGCGAGCAACTGGCGAACAACGCCCAGGCCGGCTTCGGCAACACAGTGGCCGTCACCGAGGTCGCGAGCGTCGCGGACGGCCGGGCCATGGTGCGACACGGCGATGCCGTCGCCGTCCTCGGCGCGCCCTCCCCCACCACGCTGACACTCGAGTACGCGGGCGCGAGCGGGTTCAGCGAGAGCGGTGCGGCACGTCAACTCGCGGCCGGCCTCGCCACGAAGACGGGGGCGACCGTCCAGGAGAACGACATCGTGCCGCTTGCCACCTACGACAGCCGAGGCCTGTCCGCCTTCTACGTGGTGTTCGGCGTCACCCTGTCGTCGTTCGTCCTCGCGCAAGGGCTCACCGCTGCCGCCGCAAAGGTCCGCCTTCGCCACCGCCTCTACGCGATGGGTGGGTTCGCTGTCGCGATCGGTGTGATCGCAGCGACCGTCGCAGGTCCCGTCTACGGCTCACTGACGGCCCCGTTCCCACTGCTCGCCCTCTCGCTCATCCTCCTGTCCGCCGCGAGCGCCTTCACCACGAAGGCTCTGGGAGCATGGCTCGGGCCGGCGGGCATCGCCCTGGCCGTCCTCACCCTCACGACGATCGGCAACGCGACGAGCGGGGCCACGATCGGGGTCGACCTGCTACCGCAGTGGGCGCAGGCGATATCGGGAAAGCTTCCTCCGGGCGCTGCCGTACGAGCGGTCAACAACTTCGGCTACTTCTCCGGCGCACACACAGTGGCGCCCCTCGCCGTCCTCACCACCTGGTTCCTGGCGGGCCTCGGATTCGTCCTGCTCCGGCAGCGAACCGCCCGACGCCGCCCGCTCACCGCCGAGGCGGGACGATGACCGCCCGGGTCAGTCCCTATCCCACGTTCGTCGGCAACGCTCGACAGGCGATGCGGTTCTACCAGTCGGAACCGACTGGCTGGTGAACGTCACGGCACCGGCGACGCCCTGATCCGCGCACAACCATGAAGATCGGCCGGGCGGGCATCGCGTACCCGCTCGGCCGTCAGCGTGACGGCCAGTTGCTCAGCACGGCGTCGAGGGCGTCCAACGTGCGGGTCCACGAGTCGTCGGTCGGACGGGGGGTGTGCCGGAAGCCGCCGGTCTTCTCCAGGCTGACGAACCCGTGGAACGTGCTGTGCATCATCCGCACCGCGTCGGTCTGGTCGGGCTCGGTGAGGCGGTAGCCACGCAGGATGGCCCGGGTCATCTCCGCGTGCCGAGGGCCGGCGCTCGCCACTGCGGTCTCCGGGTCGAGGTCGATCTGCATCGCCGCGTAGCGGCCCGGGTGTTGCCTCGCGTAGTCCCGGTACGCGTTGGCGAAGGCCACCAGCGCGTCCTTGCCGGCGCGACCGGCGAGGGCGGTGGCGACCCGGTCGGCCAGTTCCGCCAGGGCCAGCAGGGCGATCCGGACACGTAGGTCCCGCGCGTTCTTGATGTGGAAGTACAGGCTCGCGTCCTTGACCCCGAAGTGGCGTGCGACTGCGGCGACCGTCACGTTCTCCACGCCCACCTCGTCGGCCAGCTCGGCCGCGGCCAGCGTCAGGCGCTCGGCGGTAACCCCGGCACGTGCCATGCCGCACACTCCCAACCTATCCCTAATAATCACTTGCCTAGGAGGGCTAGACTACTACCTATGTTGGTCCTGACCGAATCCGCCATCCGCTCGTCCTTCATCAACTGCAGTCGGGGCGAGGCGAAGCGGCTGACCGTACCCAATGATCTTGAAATGCGCCCGTGGGACGACCTCGACTTCCTCGGCTGGCGGGACCCGTCCGCACCACAGCGGGCCTACCTGGTGGCCGAGACCGACGGCGGGCTGGCCGGGGTGGTGCTGCGGGCTGCCACGCACCAGACGGGGCGCGTGCGGCACAGCATGTGCTCGTTCTGCCTGACCACCCACCTGGGCGGAGGCGTCTCGTTGATGACCGCCCCCAAGGCCGGCCCGAGCGGACGGCAGGGTGATTCCGTCGGCACGTACCTGTGCTCCGACCTGGCCTGCTCGTGCTACCTGCGGGGCAAGAAGCGCGCCGGGCCCCCCGCGCCCGAGCCTCTGCCCCTGCCGGAGCGGATCGACCGCGTCAATGCCGCCCTCGCGGCGTTCCTCCGCAAGGTCACCGGGTGACGGCTGGCGCCTGTCCGCGCAGCCCGGGCCGCACTGGTGTCGACCTGTAGAGCTGCCCCATATCTGGTCCACCCCTTCCACACCGTGCCATGCCCAACCACACCGACGCCTGCCCCACCTGTGGGGCAGGTCTACAGGCACGGCGGGGACCTGCACGCCTCGCCTCAGGCCTGGAGGCCGCCCGGAGCGCGGCCCGCGGCTAGCGGTCGGTGGCCAGGCGGGCGTGCAGGTGCTCGTCGTAGCGGCGGCCGTCGCCGTAGCGGTACGACTCGCGCAGCGTGCCCTCGGCCGCGTAGCCGGCGCGCTCGGCCACCCGGCAGGACGCCGGGTTGGCCGCCGCGTGACACAACTCCACCCGGTGCAGCCCGAGGTCCGCGAACGCCCAGTCGGTGAGCCGCACGACGGCCCGCACCGCCACCTGACGCCCACGTGCCGCGGGCACCGTCCAGTAGCCGATGGACGCGCCGCCGTCGTGGATGCTGTGCAGCGACACCGAGCCGAGCAGTTTGCCGTCGGCCGCCGCGGTGACCGCCATCGAGGCATGGGTGCCGGTGGACCAGTCGGCTCGGCGGCGCACCCACCGCAGCGCGACCTCGTCGTCGATCTGGCCGTCACCCTGCGGGTTCCACTGCGCGATGGCCGGATCGCGCAGGGCGTCACGCACCGCGGGAGCGTCCTCGTCTCGCCAGGGGCGCAGCAACAGGTCGGCGGCGGTGAGTTCCACGTGTTCCACGAGGCCGGAGTCTGGCACACCGTACGGCTTGCGCGCCGCCGAATTACCGCAGACTTTGTTCAAAGTTGGACGGCTCTACCCGTAGAGCGTAGAGAAGTGATCCAGGCAACGAACAAACCCGTTAGTTAAATTTTGAAAGAGTGCTACTGTCGTGGGCATGACCGAGAGCCTGGACCGCACCCGAGAGGCCGCCTGGCGGACCTACATCGAGGCCAGCCAGCGCCTCTACACCCAGTTGGAGGAGGATCTGCGGGTCGACAGCGACCTCAGCTTCGCCGACTACCACGTGCTGGTCCTGCTCTCGGAGGCACCCGGGCAGCGCCTCCGGATGGGCGAGCTGGCCAGCCGGTTGATCTTCTCGCCCAGCCGCCTCACCTACCAGGTCTCCTCCATGCAGCGCCGTGGCCTGGTCAGCAAGGAGCCCTGCCCGGACGACCGGCGCGGCAGCGAGGCGGTGCTCACCGCCGCCGGGCTGCTCGCCCTGCGGGAAGCCGCACCCCACCACCTGGCGTCGGTACGCACCCACCTGATGGACGACCTCGACGACGCCGAGGTCGCCTGCCTCACCCGGGTCTTCGACCGGCTCGGCGAGCGCCTGCGGGCATCGCAGGCCAGCTCGACCACCCCTGCCCCACGTTAGGAGCCATCGACATGCCCGCGATCACCGTCGACAACGTTCTCGTCCTTCCCCGCCTGCCTCGACTCGACGAGGCCGCCACGATCCGCACGGTCCGCACGGTGACCACCGCGCCCAGCGGCTTCGAGGGTGAGGGCTTCCCGGTCCGTCGCGCCTTCGCCGGGGTGTCGACCACCGACCTGGACCCGTTCATCCACCTCGACCAGATGGGTGAGGTCGACTACGCGCCGGGCGAGCCAAAAGGCACCCCGTGGCACCCGCACCGCGGCTTCGAGACCGTCACGTACATCATCGACGGCGTCTTCGACCACCAGGACTCCAACGGCGGTGGGGGCACCATCACCGACGGCGACACCCAGTGGATGACGGCGGGCAGCGGCCTGCTGCACATCGAAGCGCCGCCGGAGCACCTGGTGCTGAGCGGCGGCCTCTTCCACGGCACCCAACTGTGGGTCAACCTGCCCCGCTCGGCCAAGATGAACCCACCCCGATACCAGGACATCCGGGGTCGGGAGTCGGCGCTGCTCACCACGCCCGACGGCGGCGCGCTGATCCGCGTCATCGCCGGTGAGGTCGCCGGGCACCGTGGCCCGGGTTCGACCTTCACCCCGATCACCATCACGCACGTCACGGTGCAGCCGGGCGCGCAGGTCGACCTGCCCTGGCGACCCGACTTCAACGCCCTGGTGTACGTGCTGGGCGGTCGCGGCACGGTCGGCGTCGACCGGCGGCCGGTGCGGACCGGCCAGCTCGCGGTGCACGGGCGGGGTGACGCGCTGCGGTTCAGCGCCGACACCGCGCAGGACAGCAACACCCCGGCTCTGGACCTCTACATCATGGGTGGGCAGCCGATCCGGGAGCCGGTGGCACAGTACGGCCCGTTCGTGATGAACACCCGCGACGAGTTGCTCCAGGCGTTCGAGGACTTCCAGGCCGGCCGGCTCGGTGTGATTCCCGCCGAGCGGCTGCCGCACACCGGCGGCCAGGGCACTCGGCCCTGACCACGGTCGAGCGCTGAGGTCGGCGCCGACGCCCCCGGTTCACCCCGGAGGCGTCGGCGCCGCCTCAGGAGACCGCAAAAATCCCGGCGACGCCCAGAATCACCATCACCAACACCGCTACCAGCGCACCCCGTTCGCTCTCCACCGCCGGCTCGCGGTTCTCGGTCACGGGGTTCGTCGTGTCGCGGGGCATGGTGTGGCCTCCTCGGCTGTTGTCGCGTCACTTCCGCTGGCGGTGGCCAGGTCGCCGGTCACGGTCGCCCTGGCGTGCGGACCCGCGTCGGGGGTCCTACCGTGAGGACGTTGCCGACCTCCGGGAGGGCTGACGGTGCCGTTGCAGGACTGGTTTCTCACCGCGGAGGAACGCGCCAACCCGGTCTCTGGGATACCCGTATGGACGACGGGAAACCTCGCCGAGCCGTTGATTCACGGTGCCGCGTACTTCGATCGGCTGGTGGCGGAGGTCGAGGCCCTGGGCTCCGGCGATCACCTGTTCTTCACCGACTGGCGGGGTGACCCGGACCAGCGGCTACGCCCGGACGGTCCGACCGTGGCCCAACTCTTCGCCCAGGCCGCGCAGCGCGGCGTGGTGGTCAAGGGGTTGATCTGGCGTTCGCACCTCGACGTGCTGGCCTACAGCGAGGCGGAGAACCGCGACCTCGGCGAGACGATCTCGGCCGCCGGTGGAGAGGTGCTGCTGGACCAACGGGTCCGGCGCGGTGGCTCGCATCATCAGAAGCTCGTGGTGCTGCGGCACCGGGGCGCGCCCGAGCGGGACGTGGCCTTCGCCGGCGGGATCGACCTGTGCCACAGCCGCCGTGACGACGCCGCGCACCGCGGCGACCGGCAACCCGTGCTGATGTCCCCCCGGTACGGAACCCACCCGCCCTGGCACGACGTACAGCTCGCGGTGCGCGGTCCGGTGGTCGGCGCGTTGGACACCCTGTTCCGGGAACGGTGGACCGACCCGATGCCCCTGGACTCGGAGAACCCGATGGCCTACCTGCGGGATCGGCTGCGCGGCTCAGACCTGCACCCCGACCCGTTACCCGAACAGCCGCCGGATCCGCCACCCTGCGGTCCGCACCAGATCCAGGTGCTGCGCACCTACCCCGCCGTCCGTCCCCGCTACTCGTTCGCACCGGACGGGGAGCGGACCGTGGCCCGGGGCTACACCAAGGCGGTCCGCCGTGCCCGCCGACTCATCTACCTGGAGGACCAGTACCTCTGGTCGGCCGAGGTCGCGGACCTGTTCGCGCAGGCGCTGCGGGACAACCCGGACCTGCACCTGATCGCCGTCGTCCCCCGCCACCCGGACGTGGACGGCAGGCTGGCGTTGCCGCCGAACATGGTCGGCCGTGAGCAGGCGCTGTCGCTGTGTGAACAGGCCGCACCGGACCGGGTGCACGTGTTCGACGTGGAGAACCACGCCGGTGACCCGGTCTACGTGCACGCGAAGGTGTGCGTGGTCGACGACGTCTGGGCCAGTGTGGGCAGCGACAACTTCAACCGGCGGTCCTGGACGCACGACAGCGAGTTGTCCTGCGCGGTGCTCGACGACACGCTGGACCAGCGGGAGCCCACCGACCCGGCCGGGCAGGGTGACGGCGCGCGCAGCTTCGCCCGGGACCTGCGACTGCGGCTGTGGCGCGAGCACCTGGACCGTGATCCGGACGGCGCGGACGACGCCGACCTGCTGGACCCGGCGGACGCCGTCGCGGCTGTCACCGCCGCCGCCGACGCGCTCCAGCGGTGGTACGACGACGGCCAGCGGGGGGAACGCCCACCCGGGCGGCTGCGCCCGCACCGCCCCGAGCGGCTGCCGTGGTACACCCGGGCCTGGGCGCTACCGGTGTACCGGCTGGTCTACGACCCGGACGGCAGGCCGCTGCGGGCGAGGCTGGCCGGCACCTGGTGAAGCGGTCGGGTCGGCTCCGGCGCCGCCACCGCGTGCACGCTCAGCCCGCCGGGGTAGGCGAACGACGAGCGCGGTGAGTAGTAGCCGAAGCCGATGGTCAGCGGGTTGGCCGGGCGCAGCGCGTAGATCGGGTGACCGGGCTGTAGGAACTCCACCGACTCGATCTCGAAGGGTGCGACCGGCTCGGCGATGAACGGGTAGGCCGAGCTGAGCAGTTGGCCGTCGCGCCGGGTGAAGTAGCGGTGGTGCCCCGCGCTGATCACATGGCCGGTCTCCCCCACCCGACACCGCGCCCTGATCAACGGCGTGCTGTCGATCTCCGTCTCGGAGAGCAGGTCGTCGCCGTTCACCTCGATCCGGGTGCGCCCGGCGAGCACCGGGGCGCCGCGGGCGACGGCGTACTCACGGACCCGCCGGCTGGAGGCCACGTAGTGGGTCCACCAGCCACCCGGGTTGAGGCCGCCGGGAGCGTCGACGCCGAGCAGCGAGACGCCGAGATAGGTCAGCGAGTACGCCCCGAAGCCGGAGGTCTGGGTCTCGTCGTCGACGACGTACTGATTGAGGAAGACCTGCCGGTCAGGGCGGGGGCAGAGCCCCGGGGGCACCAGGGCGGCGACCGCGTCGGGATCCGCCGGCAACCAGCTGAAGTAGAGGGTGCGACTGTTCACGACGAGCTGGGGAGCGGCTGGATCGAGCACGGTGCCTCCGAACCGGGTGTGTACACGCGACGCTACGGCCAGTCCCGCCAGCGGGACAAGGACGGATAGTCGACACTCCTGCCGACTTGTCGGATTTCATGTTGACCGGTCGACGTGACACCGGGGCCGATCGGTGGCAGCGGCTGGACGACCGGATGTGCGGAAAGTGCGGGTAAGGATCCTCACAACCGTCTCAGATTCCGCACCGATTGCCTGCTTTGTAGCCGAACACCCCTTAAGTACATCAGCCTTTCGGCTAGATTTTGAGGAGACGATCAGGTTAAGGTGACTCCCGAACGGCCCATTGGGAGCTAAACCGAAGCGTCACGCTTTTTTGTCCGCGGACGAGGTGCAGGGAGGACCACCCATGACCGCGCCAACGATCACCGAGCAGCCGAGCACCGCCGTCAAGGCCAGCACCAAGCTCGACCCCCGCGCGCTCACCGACAGCGCCGCCGACCTGCTCAACGCGATGGCCGCGCTGCCCGCCAACCACCCGTCGCGCCCCGCGCTGCGGGACCGCGCGATCGAGGCCTGGCTGCCGCTCGCCAACCACCTGGCCCACCGCTACAGCGGGCGCGGCGAGCCGAACGACGACCTGGCGCAGACCGCCGCGATCGGCCTGATCAAGGCCATCGACAAGTTCGACCCCTCGCGCGGTGTCGACTTCGCCGGTTACGCGATCCCCACCATCATCGGCGAGCTCAAGCGGCACTTCCGCGACCGCACCTGGGACATCCGGGTGCCCCGCCGGCTCCAGGAGCTGCGGCTGGCCATCTCCGACGCCAACAGCTCGCTCCTGCAGACGCTGGGCCGCTCGCCGACGGTCGCCGACATCGCCGCGCACCTCAAGCTCACCGAGGAGGAGGTGCTGGAGGGCCTGGAAGGCGCCCGCGCGTACAACGCGGTGTCGCTGTCCACCCCGACCGGCGACGGCGAGCGCGCCACCGAGCTGGGCGACATGCTCGGCGGCGAGGACAGCGAGTTCGAGCTGGCCGAGCTGCGGGTCGCACTCGGCCCCGCGCTGGCCACCCTCGACGAGCGCGAGCAGAAGATCCTCACCCTGCGCTTCTACGGCAACCTGACCCAGTCGCAGATCGCCGAGCAGATCGGCGTCTCGCAGATGCACGTCTCCCGGCTGCTGACCCGGGCGCTGACCAAGCTGCGTGGCCAGCTCGACGGCACCTGCTGACCAATACGCGTGCGGGAGGGGCCGGGTCGACAGACCCGGTCCCTCCCGCACGTCGGCGCTGTCACATCCGCGTGACAGCGCGGACCGTGACGCCTACCGGCGGGGTCGCGTCGACCCGGCCGGCCTGATCAGTTGCCGACCGGCTCCCGCCACATCGGCCAGAACGGTGTGCCGTCGGGCACCCGGAACGGCTCGCCGGCCACGTAGCCGTGCTTCGCGTACAGGTCCCGGCTGCTCGGGCTGCTCGCCTCCAGGTACGCCGGCATCCGGTTGGCGTCCAGCCAGGCGTGGTGGTGGCGCATCAGCGCGGTACCCAGCCCCTGCCCCTGCCGGTCGGGCCGGGTCGCCAGGAACGCGAGGTGGTGGTGATCCGGATGCGGGTGGTTCGCCGCGAACAGCTCGTCGAGGTACTGGAACCGGTCGGTCCAGTCGCCGCAGGCGGCGGCCAGTCGGGCGTCGTAGTCGGCCGGCGGCGGCGCCGGCTCGCCGACCGACGGAAACCAGACCGCGACCGAGGCCCGGTCCGCCGTGGCGTGGACCATGCCGTGTCGCATCGCGTGTCCGACCAGGATCTCGAAGTCCCCGGCCAGCACGGCCTCCCGCTTGCTCGCGTCCGGGACCAGCCACTTCGTCACCTCCAGGACGGTGAACGCCTCGGCGATCCGACCCGCCACGAGGGAGGTCTCCTCCGGTCCGAGCCGCTCGATGACCACGCTCATCGGGTCACCTCCACGGCGGCCGGCTCCGCCGGCTTGACCGCGGCGGCGGCGCTCGCCGCGCCCAGGCCGATCCGGGCGTACGTGTCGGGTCGGTTGCTGCGCAGCAGCAGGGCCCAGCCGATGCCCAGCAGGGCGGCGATCGGGTACGCGGCGGGCAGCGCCCAGCGCAGGGTGGAGTCCGGCGCGACACCGAGCAGGTTGGCGAAGTTCGACACGGCCAACCAGATGATCACGAAGAGCGCGATGGTGGCCAGGCCGGGTGCGATGGCCCGTCGCCAGAGGTTCTCGCCGCCGGCGGAGCGGGCGAAGTAGGCGATCACCGCGACCGAGGTGGTCGCGATCAGCAGCAGGACACCGAAGCCGCCGGTGGTGCCGATCCAGAAGAACAGCTGGACCACCGGGTCCCAGCCGTTGACGGCGTACAGCAGGATGACCAGCAGCCCGAGGATGCTCTGCGCCACCGAGGCGGCGCGCGGCGCCCCGGTCCGGGCCGAGGTCTGCCCGAACACCGCCGGCAGCACGCGCTCCCGACCGAGTGCGAACGTGTAGCGCGCCGTGGTGTTGTGGAAGGAGATCATCGCGGCCAGCACCGAGGTCAGGAAGAGCACCTGCCCGATGGTGACCGCGGTGTTGCCGAGGTGCGCGGCGGCCAGGTTGAAGATCAGTTCGATGCTCTGCTCGCCGGCCTCGGCGACGATCCGGTCCTGCCCGACGGCGACCGTCATGGTCCAGGACGACAGCGCGTACACCCCGGCGATGATCGCCACCGAGAGGTAGGTGGCCAGCGGCACCGTCCGCTTCGGGTCCTTGCTCTCCTCGCTGAAGACCACCGCCGACTCGAAACCGACGAAGCCGAGGACGGCCAGCACCAGCACCGCGCCGACGCCCGGCACGAAGAGGTTGTCCGGCGAGAACGAGGCGAAGCTAATCTGCCCGTCGGCCGGGTTGCCGAGCTGTCCCAGGTCGAAGATGAGGACCACCACGATTTCGGCGATCAGCAGCGCGGCCAGGACCATGCCGTTCAGGTCGACCCGGAGCAGGCCGAGCAGGCCGACCAACGCCCACGCCACCAGGGCCACGACGAACCAGGGCGGGTGCCCGCCGAAGATCCGGTCGAGCACCGGCTGGGCCGCCGCGCCGATGGTGCCGTACAGACCGACCTGCAACGCGTTGTACGCGATCAGCGCGACCCAGGCGGCGCCCACGCCAGCCGGTCGACCGAGGCCACGGGAGACGTACGCGTAGAAGGCGCCGGCGTTCTCCACCCGGCGGGACATCGCCACGTAACCCACCGCGAAGAGCGCCAGCACCGCGGCGATCAGCAGGAAGGCCAGCGGGATTCCGGTCACCCCGATGACGCCGTAGCCGGTGGTGACGACGCCGGCCACCACGGTCAGCGGCGCGGCGGCGGAGAGGACGAAGAAGATCACCGAGGGGATGCCGAGGCGACCTCGGGCCAGGGCTTCAGAGACGTTGCTGGGTCGGTCGCTTGTCGATGTCGGGGGCATACGACTACTCCGATTGGTCGAGGGGAGGGTTGGGGGTTACCAGGGGGGTCAGGGGATGCCGCGCAGCACGGCGGCGCCGACGGCGGCCTCGGTGTGCCCGACGAGTTCCTTGAGCGGGGCCGGCAACGCGGGAAGGAGGACGTTCAACCGGTGATGCGCCCGGGGGCCGGCGCTCCACAGCACCTCCCGGGTCAGGCCCGCGGCCACGACCAGGCCCAGCAGCAGGGCGTCCGGCACGCCCGGTGGGTCCGGCCGGTCCAGCAGGGCCCGCAGTCGGGTGGCCGGCCAGGCCACCGCGTTGAGGTCGATCGGCAGGTAGCTGACGGTGGTACGCAGCAGCCGGCGGCTCTCCTGGCGGCGCAGCACCCCGGCACGGGCCAGCCGCTCCCCCACCGAGGTCGTCGCGCTCTGCGCCAGGAAGCTGAGCCAGGTCCGCAGCTCCTGGTGATGGGGTTCGCCGACCAACTGGTCCAGCACGGTGTGCGCCAGGGCGTCGGCCGGCGGGCGCCGGTCGATGACGGTGATCTGCCCGGCCAGCACGGTGATGTGTCCATAAAGGATCAGTTCGCCGAGGAGGCCGCCAGCGAGCCCGAGCCCGGTCGCCGCCGGGTGCAGTTTGGCCTTACCGCGACTGTCGTTGTGCGCGATCAGGAAGAACTCGTCGGCGATGAGCAACGGTCCTCCCGCACAGGTGTGTCCACAGTGATCGCGACCGAGAAAGGATGCACCGACAGCTACTGCAACGCAACTCCCACATTTGAAAGTTGCACTCCGTGCAGGCGCGACCTGCGGATCTTGTCGTGGCAGACTCGGACGGTGACCGCCACTCCCACCATCCGACCCGCCGCCAGCCCCACCGTCCGACGCCGCCGCATCGCTCGGGAACTCCGCCAACTCCGGGAACGCGCGGGCATGACACTCGATGTGGCCGCCCGCCAGCTCGACATGTCGAAGAGCAACCTCTCCCGGATCGAGACCGCGCAGATCGGCATCAAGCCGCGCGACGTCCGCGCCGCCCTCGCCCTGTACGAGGTGACCGGTACCGACGCCGAAGCGCTGATCGAGATCGCTCGAGGAGCGCAGCAGCGCGGCTGGTGGCAGAAGTACAGCGACGTGCTCCCGGAGTGGTTCGAGTTCTACGTCGGGCTGGAGGCCGAGGCGGCGGCGCTGCGCACGTACGAGGCCGAGTCGGTGCCCGGGTTGTTGCAGACCGAGGCGTACGCCCGGGAGATCTTCCGCCGCACCGCCGGTGAGGACGGCCTGGAGCGCAAGGTCGCCGCCCGGCTGCACCGGCAGGAGGTGCTGCGCCGCGAGGACCCGGTCGACCTGTCCGTGATCCTCAACGAGGCGGTGCTCCTGCGCCCGGTCGGCGGCACCGCGGTGATGGCCGAACAGTTGGTCCACATGAGCCGGATCGCTCAACTACCCAACGTGACAATTCAGGTACTTCCATTCGCGGCCGGCGGCCATCCGGCCATGAGCACCCCGTACGTGATCCTCAACTTCGCCGACGCCGCCGACGCGTCCGTGGTTTACCTGGATAACCTCACGATGGGACTGGCTCTGGAGGAAGCCGATCAAGTGCTCGGGTATAGCCTTCTGCACGAGGAGCTGTGCCGGATGGCGCTCGATCCGACGGCGTCGCTGACCCGTCTTGAGGAGGCTTCTCGTAACTTTGCGTGACCGCTTCTGCGGCACGCCGACGCAGACGAGAGGTACCGCGGATGACGGCGTACGACCGGACCCGAGCAGATTGGCGCACCAGCACGCGCAGCAGCGGCAACGGCAACTGCGTGGAGGTCGCGACAATCGACGGTCAGGTCGCCGTCCGGGACAGCAAGGACCGCTCCGGCCCGGTGCTCGCCTTCGGTGCGGCGGCCTGGCGGGCCTTCGTGCTCGGCGTCGACGAGGTCCGTCGCCGCTGATCCGCCCGCGCCGGTGCGAGACTGGGCCGTGCTCTCCGACGTAACCCTTGACCTGCCGGTCCGTCCGGTGCTGCCGGCGCTGGTCGCGGCGCTCGGCGCGGCCGGGGCCGCCGTGCTGGTGGCCCCGCCGGGCACCGGTAAGACCACCCTCGCGCCGTTGGCCGTGGCCGACCGGGTGACCGGTCGGGTGGTGATCGCCCAACCTCGCCGGGTGGCGGCTCGGGCCGCGGCCCGGCGAATGGCCGAGTTGCTCGGCGAACGGGTCGGCGAACGGGTCGGCTACGCGGTGCGCGGGGAACGCCGGGTCGGCCCGGCCACCCGGATCGAGGTGGTCACCACCGGCCTGCTGCTCCGACGGCTGCACCACGACCCGGAACTGCCCGGCACCGGCGCCGTGCTGCTCGACGAGTGCCACGAACGGCAACTCGACGCCGACCTCGCGTTGGCCTTCACCGTGGAGGCGCGCGCCACCCTCCGACCGGACCTGTGGCTGCTGGCGATGTCGGCGACCCCGGACACCGACCGGTTCGCCGCGCTGCTGGGCGGGCCCACCCCGGCCCCGGTGGTCCGGGCCGACTCGGCACTGCATCCGGTGCAGCGGATCTGGGCGCCCCCGGCACGCCCGATCGCCCCGCCCGGGGCCGGGCCGGTGGACCGGGCGCTGCTCGACCACGTGGCCGCCACCGTCCGCCGCGCGCTGCGCGAGCACGACGGCGACGTCCTGGTCTTCCTGCCCGGGGCCGGCGAGATCGCGGCGGTCACCGGCCGGCTGGCCGACCTGCGGGACACTGTCGCGCTGCTGCCACTGCACGGCCGGCAACGCGGCACCGAGCAGGACGCCGCGCTGCGTCGCGCGGACCGACGACGGGTGGTCCTGTCCACCGCGCTGGCCGAGACCAGCCTGACCGTGCCGGGCGTGCGGATCGTGGTGGACGCCGGGCTCTCCCGAGTGCCCCGGATCGATCTGGCCCGTGGGCTGGGCGCGCTGGTCACCGTGCCGGTCTCCCGCGCCGCCGCCACCCAGCGGGCCGGTCGGGCCGGCCGGGAAGCCCCCGGATACGTCTACCGCTGCTGGTCGGCGGCGACCCACGAACGGCTGCCCGCCCGCGCCGAGCCGGAGGTCGCCACCGCCGACCTGACCGGCTTCGCGCTGGAGTTGGCCGCCTGGGGCCGACCGGACGGCGTGGGGCTCGCGTTGCCCGACGCGCCGCCGGCCGCCGCGATGACGGTGGCCCGGGACACCCTGGCGACCCTGGGCGCGGTCGACGCCGACGGTCGGATCACGGCGCGGGGGCGGTCGATCGCCGCCGCCGGGGCGCACCCACGGCTGGCCCGTGCGCTGCTCGACGGCGCCGGTCGGGTGGGCGCCGACCGGGCCGCCGAGGTGGTCGCCCTGCTGGCCGAGGAGAGCGCGGCCGGCCCCGGTGACGATCTGGTCGCCGGTTGGCGTCGGCTGCGCACCGGCGTGGACGCGGGCGCGACCGCGCGTTGGCGCACCGAGGTACGCCGGCTGCGCGCCGCCCTGCCGAGCGACGCCACACCCAGGAGCCGCGCCGAGGCCACCGACCTCGCCGGCTCGGGACGGCTGAGCGACGATCTCGCCGCCGGGCTGCTCGTCGGGTTGGCGTACCCGGAACGGTTGGCCCGGGTGCGGCGGCCGGGCGGTTCGGCGTACCTGATGACCGGCGGGACCGCCGCGGAGCTGGCCGCCGGCTCGGGGCTGACCGGGTCCGACTGGCTGGCGGTGGCGGTCGCCGACCGCACCCCCGGCGCGCCGTCGGCCCGCATCCGCCGTGCCTCCCCGGTGGACGAGGCGACGGCCCGGGAGGCCGCCGGGCCGTTGCTGCGCACGGGTCGCGAGGTCGGCTGGTCCGACGGGGACGTGGTGGCCCGGGAGGTGACCCGGCTGGGCGCGATCGAGCTGGTCGAGCGCCGGTTGGACCGACCGGACCGGGCGGAGGTGGCCGACGCGTTGCTGACGGGCCTGCGTCAGGACGGGTTGGGGTTGCTGCCCTGGACACCGGCGGCGCGGGCGTTGCGCGAGCGGCTCGCGTTCCTCCGGCACCACCTGGGTGATCCGTGGCCGGCGGTCGATGACGCGCCGTTGCTCGACGCCGCGCCGAGCTGGCTGGGCCCGGAGCTGGCCGCCGCCCGACGCCGGGCCGACCTGGCGCGGGTGGACGTGTCGTCGGCGCTGCGTCGGCTGCTGCCCTGGGCGCAGGCCGCCCGCCTCGACGAGCTGGCCCCGGAGCGGATCGAGGTGCCGAGTGGTTCCCGGATCCGGCTGGACTACCGCGACCCGGGGGCGCCGGTGCTCGCCGTGAAGCTCCAGGAGACGTTCGGCTGGCCGGCGGCCCCCCGCATCGCCGACGGTCGGGTGCCGGTGCTGCTGCACCTGCTCTCCCCCGCCGGCCGGCCGGTGGCGGTCACCGCGGATCTGGCGTCGTTCTGGCGTACCGGCTATCCGCAGGTCCGCGCCGAACTGCGCGGGCGCTATCCCCGGCACCCGTGGCCGGAGGATCCGGGAACGGCCACCCCCACCCGGCACGCCACGCCACGCCGGCGCTGAGCGCCGGGCTACTCCTCGACGACGTCGGCCACCACGACGGTGACGTTGTCCGGAGCGCCCGCGTGCAGGGCCAGGTCGATCAGCTTGCCGGCGCAGGCGTCCCGGTCCGGATAGCCACTGAGCACCTCGGTGAGCGTGTCCGGACGGACCACGTTGGAGAGGCCGTCACTGCACAGCAGCCACCGGTCGCCGGCCCGGGGCACCATCGTCGCGTACGACGGGGAGACCTCATCGCCCTGCAGGGCCTGGGTGACCACGGCGCGGCGCGGGTGACTGCTGGCCTGGTCCGCGGTGATCACGCCCTGGTCCACCAGCATCTGGACGAACGTGTCGTCCCGGGTGACCTGTTTGAGCACGCCCTCACGGAACAGGTAGGCCCGGGAGTCACCGACGTGCGCGAGCGCCAGGCAGCTGCCGGTACGGGCGAAGAGCAGGGCGGTCAGTGTGGTGCCCATGCCCTGGCGCTCGGGATCCTCGGCGACGGCCTGGCGGATCCGGGAGGTGGCCAACGCGATGCCACCCTCCAGCGCGGCCACCAGCGCGTCCTCAGGTGTCTCCACATCCAACGGGGCGACCGCGTCGATGGTGAGGGCGCTGGCGAGGTCACCGGCGGCCATCCCGCCCATGCCGTCGGCGACGGCGACGAGCCAGGTGCCGGCGTGCAGGGCGTCCTGGTTTCCGCTGCGGATCAGCCCACGGTCGCTCGTTCCCACGGAACGCAGCTTCAGGGTCATGGGAGGCAGCCTGCCAGGCGAAGGGCGCAGTTGTCTCTAGGAGATCAGGACGACGGCGCGTGGCGCGGCCAATCTCACGTCCGGGTGGTGGCGCGTCGGGCGGCGCCCGCCAGGCTGACCGCCCTCGTCGAATGCCCGAACCCATCCAACCAGATCAATTGACATGGCGTACCGGCACTGGAAACATCGAGCAGACACCTGGGAGCGCTCCCAGAAAATTCGCAGCTCCACCGTGCCACCACCGTCCCCCTCCCGTCCCGGAAGGACTCCCCGTGACGCCATCCCGACGCCGCCTCCTGCTGGCTGCGGCGACCACTCTGGCCCTCACCGGCGCCGGCGCCGGCGCGGCCCACGCCGACCCACCACCGGACGCCCCCGAGCAGATCGACAACGGCGACTTCAGCGCCGGGGTGAGCCCCTGGTTCTCCTTCGGCACCGGCTCGCTGGCGGTCACCGACGGCCAGCTCTGCACCACCGTCGCCGGCGGGCTGGCGAACCCGTGGGACGCCGGCATCGGCCAGGACGGCGTACCGCTGATCGCCGGTGCCGAATACACCCTCGGCTTCGCGGTCTCCGCCACGCCCGGCGCCGCCGTCAAGGCCGTGTTGCAGCTCGGCAGCGCCCCGTACACCACGTACGCGGCAGTGGACGCCACCGCCACCGGCACCCTCCAGCGGGTCGAGCAGACCTTCACCGTCCCCGACGACAACCCCAACGCCCAACTGATCTTCCAGGTCGGCGGCTCCCCCGAGGCGCAGACCATCTGCCTCGACGACGTCTCGCTGCGCGGCGGCGAGCCACCCGAGCCGTACGTTCCGGACACCGGGCCACGGGTCCGGGTCAACCAGGTCGGCTACCTGCCCGGCGGCCCGAAGAACGCCACGGTCGTCACCGAGGCCACCACCGCGCTGCCCTGGCAGCTGCGCTCCGCCGCCGGGGCCGTCGTGGCCAGCGGCACCACCACCGCGCGCGGTGTCGACGCCGCCTCCGGGCAGAACGTGCACACCGTCGACTTCTCCAGCTACCGCACCCCGGCGCGCGGCCTGACGCTCACCGTGGACGGCGAGACCAGCCACCCGTTCGACATCTCCGGCACCCTCTACGACCAGCTGCGCTCCGACTCGTTGCAGTTCTTCTACGCCCAGCGCAGCGGCATCGCGATCGACGGTGACCTGATCGGCGAGGAGTACGCCCGCCCCGCCGGCCACCTCGGCGTCGCACCCAACCAGGGCGACACCAACGTGCCCTGCCAGCCGGGCGTCTGCGACTACTCGCTGGACGTGCGCGGCGGCTGGTACGACGCCGGCGACCACGGCAAGTACGTGGTCAACGGCGGCATCGCCACCTACCAGTTGCTGAGCACCTTCGAGCGGACCAAGACGGCGGCCACCGCCGACGGCGGCGCGGCGCTGGGCGACAGCACCCTGCGGGTGCCCGAGCGCGGCAACGGCGTACCGGACATCCTCGACGAGGCCCGCTGGGAGCTGGAGTTCCTGCTGCGCATGCAGGTGCCCGCCGGCAAGCCGCTCGCCGGAATGGTCCACCACAAGATCCACGACCAGAACTGGACCGGGCTGCCGCTGGCCCCGCAGGACGACCCGCAGCCGCGCGAGCTGCACCCGCCGTCGACCGCGGCCACCCTCAACATGGCCGCCACCGCCGCCCAGTGCGCGCGCCTGTTCGCCCCCTACGACGCGGCGTTCGCGAACCGCTGCGCCACCGCCGCGAAGACGGCCTACAGCGCCGCCAAGGCCCACCCGGCGGTGTACGCCAGCCCGACCGACGGCAACGGCGGCGGCGCGTACGACGACAGCAACGTCACCGACGAGTTCTACTGGGCGGCGGCCGAGCTGTACCTGACCACCGGGGCAGCGACCTACCTGACCGACCTGACGGCGTCGCCGCACCACACCGGCAACGTGTTCGACCCGCGCGGCTTCGGCTGGCAGAGCGTCGCCGCGCTGGGCCGCCTCGACCTGGCCACCGTGCCCAACGGGCTGCCCGCCGCCGACCTGGCCCGGGTCCGCGCCTCGGTCACCGCCGCCGCCGACACGTACCTCGCCGAGCTACGCCGGCAGGCGTACGGGCTGCCGATGCCCGGTGACGCCAACAGCTACTTCTGGGGCGGCAACAGCAACGTCATCAACAATGCCGTCGTGCTGGCCACCGCGTTCGACCTGACCCGCGACGCCTCCTACCGCGACGGCGCGGTGCAGGCGATGGACTACATCCTCGGTCGCAACGCGCTGAACATCTCCTACATCACCGGGTGGGGTGAGCACGCCGCGCAGAACCAGCACAGCCGCATCTTCGGCAACCAGCTCAACCCGAGCCTGCCCCGACCGCCCGCCGGTTCGCTCGCCGGTGGCCCGAACGCGGCCCTTCAGGACCCGTTCGTGGCACAGTTGCTGGCCGGCTGCGAGCCGATGTTCTGCTACGTCGACGACATCAACTCGTACTCGACCAACGAGGTGGCGATCAACTGGAACTCGGCGCTGACCTGGATCGCCTCGTTCCTGGCCGACCAGGGTGACTCCGGCGCGGTGCCGGCGACCACCTGCTCGGTGGACTACACCAACTACGGCACCTGGCACGGCGGCACCGGGTTCACCGCCCAGCTGACCGTCCGCAACACCGGCGCCACGGCCGTCAACGGGTGGAACGTGCGGTTCGCGTTCACCGGCGACCAGCGGGTACGCGAGGCCTGGCTGGCGAAGGTCACCCAGTCCGGCGCGACGGTGACCGCACGCAACGAGTCGTACAACACCAAGATCGCACCCGGCGGATCGGTGACGTTCGGCTTCAACGCGACGACCGCCGGCGGCGCCAACCCGAGCCCCGGCCTGATCACCGTCAACGGGGCGGCCTGCTCGTTGACCTGAGCCCGGTCCTGGTGGCCGCCAGGGGAAGGTGGCCACCAGGACCGCACGATCACGCGGTCGGCGGGTCAACCGCCGGCCGCGTTGTGCTTCGCGACCAGACCGGGAAGTTCGTCCAGCGAGTCGATCCGGAACAGGCACCGCTCGGCCACGGTGGCGGGGTCGAGGATGTGCCCCCACGGGCCCCGCCGGATCAGGCACGTCTTCATGCCGGCCTCCAGGGCCGGGCGCACGTCGTTGTCGGGTCGGTCGCCGACGTACAGGATCGTCGACGCGACACCGCCACCCGCGTCGACGACCCGCGCGAAGAACGCCGGTGCCGGCTTCGCCACGCCCCACCCGTGCGACGTGCCGATCACGTCCACGGGAAGGTCGAGTTCGCGCAGGGTCGCCTCCGCGTGAGCCGGCTGGTTGCCGGCCAGGCCGACGAACAGGCCCTGGTCCTTCAAGGACGCCAGGCACTCACGCGCGTCCGGGTACAGGTCTTCCTCGCCGAACGACTCCGTCCGGCCGGCGGCCTCCCGACGGGCCAACTCCGTGGCGAGATCGAAGTCGGGCCGGAAGACCCGGAACGCCTCCTGATAGTCCAGACCCCTGGCGATCACCGCGCCGAAGACCGCCGAGAACGTGTGCCGGGGCACGTCGAGCCAGTCGGCCCAGTCGGCGAACTCGCGGGACTCGTCGAGAATGGTGCCGCCAACATCGAAGAAGACCGTGCTGATCATGTCTGTCCCCGTTCCTCGTCGCGGTCGCTGTCGTGCGGTCGCTGTCGTGCGGTCGCTGTCGTGCGGTCGCTGTCGTGCGGTCGCTGTCGTGCGGTCGCGGTGTCGCTGGAGCCTAAATGGGGTCGCCGGGGGTCGGCGTCCCTCATGGCGGCGCTGTCGAGCTGATGACGTGGACGAATCACCGGACTGGCAGCAAAACCGGTGGAGCGGCAGTGCGGCGTCAGCCATGGTGAGGCCCATGGATGGCGACGAACTGGCGGATGCGGAGCGTCGGGTGTGGGCGGCGATGCCGGCGGGAACGCGGAGCACACTGGCCGGACTGTCCGGTGCGGACCTGCGCAGTCTGCTGCTGACCGTGGCCCGCGACCGGGCGTCGACCGCGCGCCCGTCCGAGGTGGTACGCCGCTGGCGCGAGGACCGCTTCGTTCGCCCGGCCCGCACGGACCCGCGCGTGCTCGCTCGGGTGGAGGCCCGGATGTGGGAGCTGCTGCCGACCGACGTCGCCGGAGTGGAGCTGTCGCCGGTCGTACCGGTCGGCACCTGCTCGGCGGTCGCACCGGTCAGCCAGAACAGGGTCGTCACCACGATGCGCGCCAGCGAGGTGCTGAGCGATCCCACCAACGCCCTCGCCATCGAGGCGGCAGTGCGTCGCCGTCGACAGAGCGAGGTGCACCTGGCCGCCGCCCACCGGGTACTGCGGGCGCAGGACTTCGGCAGTGCCGCGTCGGCGCACTTCCGGCTCTTCGCCCTGGTGTCCAGCGCCCGGGGCACCGGCTCGGGAGGGACCGAGGCCCGGCTGCTGGTCCGGCACCTCAGCTACTGGCGGACCGTCCTCGCCGAGCTGGCCCCGGCGGCCGTCCCGCAGTTGCACGTGACCCACTTCGGCGACCAGGTCGTCCGAGAACGGCTAGCCGACACCGTCCGACCGGCGCTCGCCGGGGGTGCGGTGCCGCTCGTGGACGAGCCGGAGCGCACGCGCGGTCGCGGCTACTACACCGGTTGCGCCCTACGGATCAGCCTCCTCGGCGGCGACCTGGAGATCGGTGATGGCGGCCTCACCGACTGGACCGCCCGGCTGACCGGCGACGCCAAGGAACGCTGCCTCGTCTCCTGCCTCGCCACCGAACGCCTCGTCGACGCCACCAGCCACTGAACCGGGCTCGGCGAAGAGCACCTTCCGCACAGCCGCCCACTGCCGCCGGCCGACGCAGCCAGGCTGGCCCGCCAAGGAACCAAGAGTGTCGTACACCTGTTCTATTCTCAGTCCATGTTGGAGGAGTTGACGCAGGCGGAGGCGGCAATCGTCGACTGCCTCGACGCGTCGGTGTGGTCTCTTCCAGAGCCTGACCTCGTCGCAGCGCTCGATGCCGCGCACCGGCTCGAGCAACGCCTGGCCGCGGTCAAGTTGGCTCTCGTCCGGGAGCTGGACGGCCGAGGCACCGCCACCGCACAGGGCGCGTCCTCCACGGCGGTCTGGCTGCGGGACCGGCTTCGCCTCCCGGTCGGTGCCGCCCGCCGTCTGGTCGAGCTGGCCGCCACCCTCGACGCCGCCCCCGCCGGAGTGCGGGACGCGTTGGCCGCTGGATCGGCCGACGCGGACCAGGTCCGGGTCATCGCCGACACGGTCCAGACCGTCCACGGCACCGCCGGCACGCAGGCCGCCGACAAGGCCGTCGGCGTCCTCGTCGACTGGGCGACACAGTTCGACGCCACCCAGCTACGCAAGCTCGGCACCCGCATCCTCGACCACGTCGCCCCGGAGGTCGCCGACGCCGCCGCCGAAGCCGCGCTACGAGCCCAAGAGTCACGCACCGGCCGCGACCGGCACGTCACCATCAGCGAGCAGCCTGACGGCCGGCTACGCCTCACCGGCATCCTCGACACCGAAACGGCCGCCGCGCTCCGCGCCGCCATCGACCCGCTCAGCGCACCCACCGGGCCCGACGACACCCGCACCCCCGGACAACGCCGCCACGACGCCCTCACCGACGTGTGCCGGCTCGCCCTACGCACCGGCGAGCTGCCCGAGAACGGCGGCGACCCCGCCCAAATCGTCGTCACCACCAGCTTCGACGGGTTGACCCGACAGTTGGGCAGCGGCGCTCTCGACGTCGGCCAGCACCTCAGCGCCGAGACGGTGCGCCGCCTCGCCTGCGACGCCGCCATCCTCCCCACCATCCTCAGCGGTGCCGGCCAACCACTCGACGTCGGCCGACAACGCCGCCTCATCACCGGCCCACTACGCCGCGCCCTGGTGCTCCGCGACAAGGGTTGCGCCTTCCCCGGCTGCGACCGACCACCCCGCTGGTGCGACGCCCACCACATCCACCACTGGGCCAACGGCGGCACCACCAGCCTCAACAACGCCGTCCTGCTCTGCGGCCACCACCACCGACACCTCCACCACAGCGACTGGGCCGTCCGACTCGGCCGGGACAGCCACCCCGAGTTCATCCCACCCGCCTGGCTCGACCCCGACCAGCTCCCCCGCCGCAACCACTACCACCGGCGGACGTGAACCAACACCGGTCCGACTCCAGCAACAAAGCCGACGTCGCCGAACAAATCGAAGGCCCCGAACAAACCGGAGGCCCCGAACAAGCCGCAACCCGCCTTCGGTTCACAGCCGACAAACGACCTGGGGGCGGGCTGTGACGGATGCCGCACCCGTCAGGACATCCGCGAGCATCCGTCGGCCCTACGGTCGAGGCGTGGGCAACACGGCAGAGGTTCGCGGCCGTTGGCGGTCGCTGTCGCCACTACCGCCGCCCGGTCGGTTGCGCACCCTGTCGCTGGCCACCCTCGCCAACACGGTCGGCACCGGCCTCTGGGTGACGGGTGCGGCGCTCTTCCTCACCCGTGCGGTGGGTCTGACCCCGACCCAGGTGGGGCTCGGGCTCACTCTCGCCGGCCTGGTCGGGCTCACTGCCAGCGTGCCGCTCGGCGGGCTCGCCGACCGACGTGACCCCCGGAGCCTGCGTGCCGTCCTGCAACTGGCCCAGGCCGCCGTCGCCGCCACCTACCTACTGGTCGACTCTTTCCCGGTCTTTCTGCTGGTGGCCACACTGGACGCTCTGCTGATCTGCGGCAACCTGGCGGTCCGGGGCGCGCTGGTCGCCGCTGTGGGCGGGCCCGAGGGCCGGGTGCACGCCTTCGCCACCCTGCGCGCGGTGGCCAACCTGGGCGTGGCGCTCGGCGCGGGGCTCGCCGCGTTCGCGCTGGTGGCGGACACGGGGTGGGCGTACCGGCTACTGGTGCTCGGCAACGTCGCCACCTACCTGGTCTCAGCGGCGCTGATCATGCGGCTCCCGGCGTACCCGCCGTCCCGGCGGCCCCAGCGGCAGGGACCCGGCCGGGCGCTACGCGACGGGCCGTTCCTCGCGGTCGCCGGAGCGTCGGCGGTGCTCTCCGTACACCACGTGGCGTTGACGCTGGTGCTGCCGCTGTGGGTGGTGGCGCACACCGATGCGCCGCCGGTGACGGTCTCCGCCCTCCTGCTGGTCAACACGTTACTCACCGTGCTGCTCGCCGTACGGCTCAGCGGGAGCGCCAGGCACGCGCTGCCGGCGGCGACCACGATGCGCCGGGCGGGGCTGGTGCTCGCGGCCGGGATGCTGCTCTGGGCCGCGAGTGCGGTTGTGCCCACCACGGCGGCGATCGGCCTGTTGCTGGGCGCAACGGTGATCTACACCATGGGCGACCTCTGGCACGCCGGGGCCGGGGCGGCGCTGGCCTACGACCTCGCCGCCCCGGACGCCCTCGGCGCCTACCAGGGGGTCGACGGACTGCTCGCCGGGCTGGTCCGCGCGGCCGGCCCCGCTCTGCTGACCTGGTTGATCATCGACGGCGGCCCGATCGGCTGGCTCGCGCTGGCGGGGCTGTTCGCACTCACCGGCCTCGCCGTGCCGCCACTCACCCGACGCGCCCTGGGCAGCCGGTCACCACACCTGGGCTGACCGTCAGCCGATCTCCTCGTCGACGAAGCACCAGCGCCAGGCCTCGCCCGGCTGGGCGGAGCGGATCACCGGGTGGCCGGTGGACGCGAAGTGCTTGCTCGCGTGCTGGTTCGGTGACGAGTCACAGCAGCCGACCTGCCCGCAGCTCAGGCAGGTGCGCAGGTGCACCCAGTAGGTGTCGCCGGTGGCGACGCAGTCCGCGCACTGGTCGGGGGTGCGCGGCTCCGCGGTGCCGGCCTCGGTCAGGTGCTGACAGCTCACTTCTCTACCTCTCGCAGCAATGACTCTTCCAGGTCCAGGTCACGGTAGGCCCGCACCAGAACCTCCTCAGGGATCCGACCGGAGTCCCGGGCAGCCCGGAACACGTCCCGCTCGACGTCGATCATCTCCTGTCGCAGCCGACCGTACGCCTGTGACGGGGTCTCCCGCTCGTCGCCGCCGAGTCGTTCCCAGGCCATGTTGGTCCGGTCGTCGACCGCTCGGCGCAGTCGGGCCACCACCGCCTCCGGGGCGCTGTCGGCCAGTTCGTCGAGGCGGTCCTGGGCGGCCTTGCTGGCCTGCTGCTGCACCGCGGCCGCGGAGAGCGCGTCCTGCACCGGGTCGTCCTGCGGCAGTTTCAGCCGGCGGGCGACCAGCGGCAGGGTGGCGCCCTGGCCGACCAGGGTGAAAACGATCACGGCGAAGGCCAACCAGATGAACAACGGCCGGGGGTACGCCTCGTCGTCGGCCAGGGCCAGTGGCAGGGCCAGCGCGGCGGCCAGGGTGACCACTCCCCGCATGCCGGCCCAACCGATGATGATCGGGAACTTCGGTGACGGTCGGGGGTCACGGCGACGGACCTGGGGGACCAGCCGGGCCAGGTAGGTGGCCGGGAAGAGCCAGATGAAGCGGGTCAGGAAGACGGTGGCGAGCACCGCGAAGGTGATCAGGATGAGCGAACCGATCGGCTCGTCGAGTTCGCGCAGCACCTCCCGCAGTTGGAGCCCGACCAGCAGGAAGACCAGGCCTTCCAGCAGGAAACGGACCAGCCGCCAGAACGCGCCGGTCTGCAGTCGGGACGCCGCGGACAGCAGGTGGGGCAGCTTGTGCCCGAGGACCAGACCGGTGACGACCACCGCGACCACACCGGAGGCGTGCAGGTGTTCGGCGGTGAACACCACCGCGAACGGGATGATCAGCGAGAGCGCGTTGTCCAGCAGCGGGTCGGTGATCCGCTTGTGCAGGAAGCCGAACACCATCGCCCCGAGCGCCCCGATCAGGATGCCGCCGCCGGTGGAGCGCAGCACCTCGACGGCGATGTCGGCGCCGTCGATCGCCTGGCCGACCGTCGCGAGCGTCGCGACCCGCAGCAGCACCAGCGCGGTCGCGTCGTTGACCAGGCTCTCGCCCTCCAGGATCGTGACGACCCGCCGCGGCAGCCCGACCCGGCGGGCGACGGCCGTGGCGGCGACGGCGTCCGGTGGGGCGACCACCGCGCCGAGGGCCAGACAGATCGCGAACGGCAGTTGCGGCATCAGCAGGTGCAGCACCAACCCGACCACGAACGCGGTGAACAACACCAGGCCGACCGCGAGCAGCAGGATCGGCCGGATGTTGTTCTTGAACGCCGGTACCGAGGTCTCCAGCGCCGCCACATAGAGCAGCGGCGGCAGGATGCCGACCAACACCAACTCCGGGTCGAGCTCCACCTGCGGGAAGCCCGGAACGAACGAGAGCGCCAGGCCGAGGACCACGAGCACGATCGGCGCGAGCAGACCGAGCCGGCGGGCCAACGCGGCACCCAGGGTGGCGATCGCCAGGAAGACGACGACCGGAAACAGGCTTTCCATGGGGTACGAGCCTAGGGGTACGCCGTGTCCGGCCTTGATCAGCCGCCCGGGCGCAGCTTGGGCAGCACCTCCGCGCCGAACGCGTCGATGAAGCCGCGCTGCTCCTGCCCGACGTGGTGCAGGGCGATCTGGTCGAAGCCGAGTTGCACGTACTCCTCCAGCCAGCCGACGTGCCGGCCCAGGTCCGCCGAGATGTTCACCACGTCGGCGACCCGCTGCGTTGGCACGTCGGCGGAGACCACGTCGAAGTGTTCGACGGTCTCCAGGTCCCAGCAGACCGGCGGGGCGAAGATGTTGCTGCGCCACTGGTCGTACGCGAGCGCCTCGGCCTGCGTCTGCTCCGGCGCCCAGGAGACGTGCACCTGTAGGTGCAGCGGCCCACGCCCGCCCGCGTCCCGGTACGTGTCGATCATCTCGCGCAGGTGGGCCACCGGGGCGTTCACGGTGATCAGCCCGTCCGCCCATTCGGCGCACCAGCGGGCGGTGGCGACGCTGACGGCGGCGCCGACCAGCGCGGGTGGCTGCTCGGGGCGGGTCCACAGCCGGGCGCGGTCCACCGTGACCAGGCCGTCGTGGCTGACCTCCTCGCCGGCCAGCAGGGCCCGGATCACGTCCACGCACTCGCGCAGCCGGGCGGCGCGGACGTCCTTGCGCGGCCACGGGTCGCCGGTGATGTGCTCGTTGCTGGCCTCGCCGGTGCCCAGGGCCGCCCAGAACCGGCCCGGGTACATCGCGCCGAGGGTGCCGATCGCCTGCGCGATGATCGCCGGGTGGTAGCGCTGTCCGGGCGCGTTGACCACGCCGAACGGCAGGCCGGTGGCCTGCAACGCCGAGCCCAGCCAGGACCAGGCGAAGCCGGATTCGCCCTGCCGGGCGCTCCACGGGGAGAAGTGGTCGGAGCACATGGCGGCGTCGAAGCCGGCCCGCTCGGCGTGCATCACCGCCTCCAACAGGGCGCGCGGACCGATCTGCTCATGCGAGGCGTGAAACCCGAACGACGTCATGGGCGCACTTCCTACCCACGACGGCGCCGGCTGATGCGTGCCCGCGCCCCGAACTGCCCCACGCCCCGAACTACCCCACGCCCCGAACTACTCGGCGTGCGCGCCAGCGCCGGCCGAGGCGGCGCCCTCGCCCACCCAGACCGTCTTGGTGTTGCAGAACTCCCGCATGCCCAGCGCCGACAACTCCCGCCCGTAACCGGAGTTCTTCACACCACCGAACGGCAGCTCCGGGTAGGAGGTGGTCATCCCGTTGATGAAGACGTTGCCGGCGTCCAGGTCGGTGGCGAAGCGCTCCTGCTCGGCCGGGTCCCGGGTCCAGGCGTTCGAGCCGAGCCCGAAGTTGGTGCCGTTGGCGACCTCGATCGCCTCCTCGTACGACGACACCCGGAACAGGCCTGCGACCGGGCCGAACACCTCTTCGGACCACATCCGCATCTGCGGGGTGAGGTCGGTGACCACTGTCGGCGGGTAGAACCACCCGTCACCGCCGGGCAGCTCTCCGCCGCAGAGGACCGTGGCGCCGTTGTCGACCGCGTCGCGGACCTGGGCGTGCACCTCGTCGCGGCCCCGCTCGCTGGCCAGCGGCCCGACGTCGGTGTTCAGGTCCATCGGGTCACCGACGCGCAGCGCGGCCATGTTGGCGGCGAACTTCTCGGCGAAGGCGTCGAACACGTCGGTGTGCACGATGAACCGCTTCGCGGCGATGCAGGACTGGCCGTTGTTCTGGCAGCGGGCGGTGGTGGCCACCTCGGCGGCCCGGTCCACGTCGGCCGAGGGCATCACCACGAAGGGGTCGCTGCCGCCGAGTTCGAGGACTGTCTTCTTCAGCTCCCGCCCGGCGATCTGAGCGATGGACCGGCCGGCGGGCTCGCTGCCGGTGAGCGTCGCGGCGCGAACCCGGGGGTCGCTGAGGATGCGGTCGACAGCGTCCGAGCCGACCAGCACGGTGGTGAACGCCCCCTCGGGGAAGCCGGCCCGCCGGAACACGTCCTCCAGCAGCAGCGCGGTCTGCGGCACGTTGGAGGCGTGCTTGAGCAGGCCGGTGTTGCCGGCCATCAGCGCCGGGGCGGCGAAGCGCATCACCTGCCAGAGCGGGAAGTTCCACGGCATCACCGCGAGCACCACACCGATCGGCTGGTAACGGATGAACGCCCTGGTCGCCTTCACGGCGGCGGCGTCGGCCGGCTCGTCGGCGAGGAACGCGGGGGCCTTGTCGGCGTAGAAGCGGGCAGCCGTGGCGCACTTGATCACCTCGGCCTGCGCCGCGACGTACGTCTTGCCCATCTCCGTGGTCATGATCCGGGCGATCTCGTTGCGCTCGGCGTCCAGCAGGTCGGCCGCGGCGTTCATCCACCGGGCACGCTGGTCGACCGTCGTCGCCCGCAGTTGCTGGTACGCGAGGTCGGTGCGCTCGATGGCACCGTCGAGCTGCTCGGTGGACATCGCCTCGTAGGTCTTGAGCACCTGTCCGGTGGCGGGGTTGGTGGTGGCGATGTGGGGCATCTCGTCCTCCTGTCACTCGAACAACGAGTGTCGTACACCCGGCTCCTCGCGGCGGCGGGCGGCGCGGCGGCGCTGGATCACGACCAGGTCGACCACGGCGACCACAGCGAAGATCGCGCAGAGTACGCCGAGCCAGGCGATGCCGGCCCAGAACGCCAGCACCGCGAAGATCACCATGATCACCAGCCCGAAGCTGGCGAGGGTGAGCCGGAGGTTCAGCGCGCTGTTCGCGTGGCCGACCGTGCCACGGGCGCGCCGGGGCTGCGATCTCGTCATACCTACCGACCTACCCCTGATCGGCCGGGTTAACCAGCACAGCCGGCACCGCGGCGGGACATATAGCACTTCCAGGGTTCCTGCGTCGGCGCTCTGCCGCATACCCGACAGCAACTTCCCGGCAAACCACGTCCTACGCATAGAGTTACCGAGCTGTCGCTCTGTGCTGCCGGAACGGGAGACGTCATGCCTCGACGCTGGGTCGCCGCCCTGGCCTGTCTCGCCGCGCTGGTCGCGCTGGCCTGCGAGGGCGGCAACTCCGCGACACCCCGCCCCACCACGAGCGCCCCACCGTCGAGCGGGCCCGGCGGCATCGCCGCCCTGGGCGACTCGATCAGCACCGGCTTCGCCTCCTGCCTGGTGCTCACCTCGTGCGAGCGCAACTCCTGGTCGACCGGGGACGGGCTGCGGGTGCAGAGCCACTACCGGCGGCTGCTCGAACAGAATCCGGCGATCCGCGACCGGAGGTACAACCACGCCCGTCCCGGCGCCCGCGCGGACGCTCTTGCCGGTCAGGCCCAGGCGGCGGTACGCGACCGCGCCGACTATGTCACCGTGTTGATCGGCGCCAACGACGTCTGCCGGGGCGGGCTGGACGCGATGACCCCGGTGGCGGCGTTCCGGGCCGACGTGGACCGGGGGCTGCGGGTCCTGCGGACCGGCCGGCCGAAGGCCCGGGTGCTGGTGGTGAGCATTCCCGACCTGTACCGGCTCTGGGAGGTCGGGCACGACGACGCCCGGGCCACCCGCGCGTGGCGGCGAGGCATCTGCCCGGCCCTGCTGGCCGACGCGACCTCGACCGCACCCGCCGACCGGGCACGCCGGGCCGCCGTCCGAGAGCGGATCGACGCGTACAACGCCGAGTTGAAGGCGGCCTGCCGGGCGTACGGAGCACGCTGCCGGCACGACGGCGGGGCGTTGCACAAGGTCCGGTTCACCCTGGACCTGCTCAACCCACTGGACTGGTTCCACCCCAACGCCAGCGGCCAGAGCCGCATCGCCGAGGTGACCTGGCACTCCTCCGGCCTGGCCAACTGATCACCCGGTCGGGCCGTCAGGTGACCCGGTCGGGACGTCAGGGCTGACGCGGCTCCGGGACTGCGCTGCCGCGGGAGCGGTAGAGGGCCCGGGATCGCTGGGCGAGGTCCTTTGTGGCCGACGAGTTGGCCCAGGTGCCGAGCACGATGGCCGCACCCGGGACGATCTTGGCAACCATCCGCTTGGCGGCCCGGACACCCGCCATCTGGGCCAGTCGGATGCCGAGTTGCAGCATCACCCGCCCGAGCGGACGCTGGCCGCCCAGGCCGAAGAGCGCGTCGGCGCGTTCGCGGCCGGCGGCCACGCCGAGCGCCAGCCGGGCGCTCTCGGCGACCTTGTGGACCCGCTGGAGCACCAGCAGGTCGGTGGCCCGATCGGAGTGCAGGGGGTCGACGTCGTACGCGGCGGCGATGTGCAGCACCATCCGCGCCTGGGTCCAGGCCAGCACACCCACGTCGATCACGGCGCCGGGCAGCCCGGCCGCGCCGGAGACCGCGCCGGAGAGCCGGGCCAGGTTGACGAACTTACGGGCCGCCTGGTCGGCCAGGGCGTCGGCGGAAATCCCGGGCTGCTCGGCGCGGGCCCGGCCGGCCCACTGCACGGCCTCCGGCCCGAGGCGACGCACCGCCTCCAGAGCAAGGTGCTCCGGCGCGTACTGCGGGTCGTCCCGCATCCGGTCCCAGAGCCGGGCGGGCGGCCCCTCGGGGGCGTCCACCGGCCCGGCCGGCAGGTCGGCGGGCGGCTGCGGGGCAGGGGCGGCGGGCTGGCCGCCGGTGGGCGGGGTGTCGGTCACCAGGTCTCCCCAGGGGTGGAAACGGTGGACAGGGCGGCCGGTGGCGCGGTCAGCGGCGGCGGTTGGACAGCCGCGCCGCCAACCCCTTCAGCTTCTGCTGGTTGGCTGGCTTGGCCATCTCCCGACGACCTCGCTCGACCAACTGCTGCCCCTTCGGTGATCTCAGGAACGTGGTGATCCGCTGCATCAGTGACATGGCGTCCTCCTGTCGACGATCCCTTGGTCATGTGTACCCCGAACCCGCAACACATGTACCCGGGATGCGGCAGCCTCAACCCCGACCGTCCATAGTGGGCGGTAGGTTACCGCCCCGCCGACATGATGGCGTCAACGACCCGGGTGGCCCGCCACTCGTGCTGCTGGTAGTACTCGGGGTACGCGGAGACCTGCACGGCCTGCGCGGCGTCGGTGAGTCGCATCCGCTCCCAACCGGGCACCTGCTCCAGCGCGGTGAGGAACTGTCGGGTGGCGAACTCGGGGTCCATCAACCGACCCACCGGCCCCCAGCCGCTACTGGAACGCTGCTGGAACAGCCCGACCGAGTCGTGGTCCCAGCCGACACCCTGGTGCGGATGGTTCTGCGACTCGGGCAGCACCCCGCTGGCCACGTTGTAGAGGTTGCTCTCCTGCATGGCGGTGGCCACCGCGATCACCAGACCCCGGCGCGGCACCCCCATCTTGCGGCCGGTACGGACGATCGCCTCGGCGTTCTCCATCTGGTCCTCGTCCAGCCCGGCGACGGGGGCCGGCTTGGTCGGGCGAGGCGGTGCGGCCTTGCGGGCCGTGGTGTCCGGGTCGGCGGAGTTGGCCGCGGACGGGGCATCCGCCGAGGTGCTCGGGGCAGCGGTGCGGTCGAGGGAACGGGAGGCGCGCTGCTGCTCGGCGCGCTGCGCCAACTCGGAACTGGAGAGCGTTCCGCCCCGTTTCGCCGCATCGGCGTCACCGTCGCGAACCTGGACGACGGCGGTCAAGCCGAGGCAGCACACCACACCGGTAGCGAGGGCCACCTGCGCCCGGCGTCGACCGGTCAGCTCCCGGGCGTACGCCAGGAGCCGGCTCGCGGCGGTTGTCCGTTCGGTTGAGGTGCCGTCCTCCATCGCGGCGGTGGGGCTGCTCGGGGCGTACGGGTCGTCGAGGGTGCCGTCGTCACGCATCAACCGAGGCTAGGCAGGCCACAACTCTGATTACACACGGTGATCACGTGGTGCTCGACACAGATTTCAGAGCCACTGGTGGACGACTCGGCCGGGGCGACCCGCCCGGGGAACGTACCTCGCGTACCGGATGAAGCTGTCGGCGCACGCGGACCGGGACGGACCAGCGCAGGCCGGGGCATCCGACCTCCGAGCCTGACATGATCGACAAACTCGGCCTTTGGGCGGAACCACCCCTCGGCCGATCGGTCACGAGGTGCGGCCTGGTGGCACAGAAGCCCGGCCTGGTGACACAAACAGCCGATTAGTCCGGTCACGCCCATCCCCTGGCCAACGGATCGCCCGGCGCAGGAATGCACCAGGATGGCGGGTACGTTGCCCGAACGGGTGCCCTCCGTCGCGACGGCACTCCGCAGGCACATTTCAGGGAGGTCCGCACCGGTGCTCGACCCACACGAGCTCTACCAGCTCACCGACGATCTGCCCGACCTCGGGCAGCCGGTCCTGATCCAGGCCCTCACCGGGTTCGTGGACGCCGGAAACGCCAGCCGACTGGCGCGTGAGCAGCTACTCACTTCGCTGGAGGGTCGGCCGATCGCGACCTTCGACGTCGACCAGCTCTTCGACTACCGGTCGCGACGACCGGTGATGACCTTCGTCGAGGACCACTGGGAGAGCGTCGACGCACCCACGCTGGAGCTGCACCTGCTGCACGACGACGACGAGACCCCGTTCCTGCTGCTCACCGGCCCCGAACCGGACCTGCAGTGGGAGCGTTTCGTGGCCGCCGTCGCAGGTCTCGCCGCCCGGCTGGACGTCCGGCTCACCGTGGGGTTCAACTCGATCCCGATGGCGGTCCCACACACCCGGCCGACCGGGGTGACCGCGCACGCCACCCGCCCCGAGCTGATCGCCGGCTACGAGCCCTGGCTGCAACGCGTCCAGGTGCCCGGTAGCGTCGGTCACCTGCTGGAGTTCCGCCTCGGCGAGCAGGGCCGCGACGCGTTGGGCTTCGCCGCCCACGTGCCGCACTACGTGGCGCAGACCGAGTACCCGGCCGCCGCCGAGGTGCTGCTCACCTCGGTGTCACGCAGCACCGGGCTGCTGCTGCCCGGCGACGGGCTGCGCTCGGCCGCCGAGGTGGTCCGGGTCGAGATCGACCGACAGGTCGCACAGACCGAGGACGCCGCGGCGCTGGTCCAGGCCCTGGAGGAGCAGTACGACGCGTTCGCCCGAGGTCGGGGCGAGAAGAGCCTGCTCGCCCCGGACGCCGGCCCGCTGCCGACGGCCGACGAACTCGGCGCGGAACTGGAACGCTTCCTGGCCGAACAGACCCGTCCCGGCGACACCCCGGGTAGCTGACCCGGCGTCACGGGCGCGGATGCGGCAGGCTGGGGGCATGCGCCTGGCGACCTGGAACGTCAACTCGGTGAAGGCCCGCCTACCCCGGCTGCTGGCCTGGCTGGCCGACACCGGGCCGGACGTCGTCTGCCTGCAGGAGACCAAATGCCCGGACGGCGCCTTCCCGGTGACCGAGGTGGGCGAGCTGGGCTACACCGTGGCCAGCCACAGCGACGGCCGGTGGAACGGGGTCGCCATCCTGTCCCGGGTCGGGCTGAGTGACGTCCGGGTGGGGTTCACCGCCGAGCCCGGCTTTCCCGAGCCGGAGGCTCGGGCCATCTCCGCCACCTGCGACGGGGTGCGGGTCTGGTCGGTGTACGTGCCCAACGGCCGGACGCCGGACGACCCGCACTACGCGTACAAGTTGGCCTGGTTCGCGGCGCTGCGCGACGCGCTGGACGCCGAGCTGACCGGCGGGCTGCCGCTGGCGGTCTGCGGCGACTTCAACGTCGCCCCGACCGACGCCGACGTCTGGGACCCGGCGGTCTTCGCCCACTCCACCCACGTCACCCCGGCCGAGCGGGCGGCCCTCGCGGCGCTGCGCGACCTGGGCCTCAGCGACGTCGTGCCCACCCCGATGAAGGGCCCGCACCCCTTCACCTACTGGGACTACCGGGCCGGCATGTTCCACCAGAACAAGGGCATGAGAATCGACCTGGTGTACGCGTCCGCGCCGTTCGCCCGCGCGGTCCGGGCCGCGTACGTGGATCGCGAGGCCCGCAAGGGCAAGGGCCCCTCCGACCACGCGCCGATCGTGGTCGACGCGGATCTGGTGCCCGCCGTCGAGACGTTCTGAGCCTGGCTAGGGTGGGCAGATGGCAGTCGTGAAGATCAACGCAATCGACGTCCCACCCGGTGGCGGCGCGGAGTTGGAGAAGCGCTTCGCCGCCCGGGCCGGCGCGGTGGAGAACTCCCCCGGTTTCCTCGGCTTCGAACTGCTCCGCCCGGTGGCCGGCGAGACCCGCTACTTCGTCTACACGAAGTGGGAGAGCGAAGAAGCCTTCCAGGCGTGGGCCGCCGGCCCGTCGCGTGCCGCGCACGCCACCGCCCCCGGCGAGAAGCCCCGTCCCCCGGTCTCCACCGGTGCCAGCCTGCTGGAGTTCGAGGTGGCCCTGCACGTCCCCCAGCCCTGACCGGTTGCCGCGCCGCCCACGCTTGATCCACTCGGGTTCACGGAAATCGGGGCGTCCGGGTCAGTGGGACACCCCGATTTCAAGGAAGCCGAGTCGATCAAGCCCTCTGGCGCGGTGTCAGGGCTTGCGGGTGGACGCGATGGTGGCGAAGGCGATGACGTTGTCGGCGTAGCCGGTGCGGCCCCCGATGAACTGCCCGCCGCAGGTGATCAACCGCAGCGCGGGTGGCCCGTCGTGGCCGTAGATCCGCTCGGCGGGCAGCTGGTCCTTCGGGAAGTGCTCGACGGTGTCGACCCGGAACACCACCACCGACTCGTCCGCCCGAGCCACCTCGATCAGGTCGCCGGGGTGCAGCTTGCCCAGGTCGTAGAAGACCGACGGGCCGGTCTTCGTGTCCACGTGCCCGACGATCACCGCCGGGCCGGGCTCGCCGGGTGTGGGCCCACGGTCGTACCAGCCGGTCTCGTTGTGCCGCTCCAACGGCGGTACGGCGATCGAGCCGTCGCGCGCCTGCCCGACGGGCGCCACCGGCGCGGCCACCTTGATCGCCGGCACCGACAGGCGCACCGGCCGACTGGCCGACAACCCGACCGTTTCGCTGCGGGCCGGCCGGTCGCCGCCGGCCGGGGCGAAGTCGAGTGGGCCGACCGAGCGGCCCAGCCCCGCCCCGGTGGCGAAGACCCCGACCAACACCAACACCACCGCCAACGGTACGGACCAGGGGCGGCGGCCGGGCGGCCGACTACGCCGGGGGGCGACGGCGGTCGGCGGACGCGCCGCCACCGACGGGTCGACCGGCGGACGGGCACCTCCGGGCAGGCGAGCGTCGGTGGACAGGCGGGTGTCGGTCGACACGTGGGCCGCGACCGACGGGCGGGACGCCGGGGGGCGGGCGGAGGGCGGTGGGGGTCGGAAAACCATGGCCGCCTCACCGACCCGCAGTGCCACGGGCGGTGCGCGGTCGGCGCAGTGCCACCACGGCGAGGACCAGCCCGCTGATGGTCACTGCCGCGCCGACGGGCAGCAGCAGTTTGCCGGTCATCCCGCCGGCGCTCCCGCCGAAGCCGGTGGCCGGACCACGGCTGGGGTGGACGGGGATCTTCTTGACCACCTGGAGCATGGTCGAGGCGGTCTCGCCGTCGCGGCACTCCAGCTTGACCCGGTAGTTGCCGGGGCGGGTGCGCTCGCGCACCATCGGCGCGGCGGTGAGCACCCCGCGCTGCGGCTGCACGCCGATCGCGCCGAAGGCGTCGGAGACCACGGTGGCGCCCACCGAGTTGTCCCGGCAACTGGCCCGGATGCCGACCAGGTAGCCGGGCTGCACCGTGCTGGGGCTCACCTCGACGAAGATGTCCGTCGACGGCCCTGGTTGCGGCGCACCGCCGGGCGGCCCGCCAGGCTGCGGCGCGGGCGCGGCAAGCATCGAGGCGACCGGCACGGGAGCGGCGAGGGCGGGCGCGGCGGCCAGCAGGGGGCCGGCGAACACGGTCACCAGCGACAGGGTCACGACGCCGCGGGTCACGGTCACGATGCCCCCTCTCGACGCCGTGCGGCCGAGTCGGGCAGCGGAACACCCGACCTGCCGTACCAGATGGATCCTCTCATTTCCGGTCGCACATCACATCCGATCCGCCGACGGCGTCGCGTAGGCTCGGGTCGCTGTGACCGCCACCGACCATGACCCCGCCGTCCCGCTCGCGAGCCGGACGATCCGCACGTTCCACCCCCGTCGGGGTCGGATGAGCGACCGGCAGACCGACGCGCTGAGCCGGCTCTGGCCCGTGTACGGCGTGGACGTGCCGGACGGACCTGTCGTGCCGGTCGACCTGGCCGACCTGTTCGGTCGCCGGGCACCCGTCGTGCTGGAGATCGGCTCGGGCATGGGCGACACCACCGCCGCGATGGCCGCCGCCGACCCGGATCGAGATTATCTGGCGGTCGAGGTGCACACGCCGGGAATCGCCAACCTGCTCGACCTGGTGCACCGTGGTGGCCTGGGCAACGTACGGGTGGCGCAGGGCGACGCGTTGACCCTGGTCGGCGGCTTGCCCGAGGGCGTGTTGGACGCCGTGCACGTCTTCTTCCCGGACCCGTGGCCGAAGTCGCGTCACCACAAGCGACGGATCATCCAGCCGACGCACGTGGCGCTGCTGCGGTCCCGGCTGCGCTCCGGCGGCACGCTGCACTGCGCGACCGACTGGGCCGAGTACGCCGAGGCGATGCGGGAGACCCTGGAGGCGGACCCGGAGCTGGTGGATGCGTACGGCGGGTTCGCGCCGCGTCCGGCGCACCGCCCGGTGACGAAGTTCGAGCGGCGGGCGATCACCGCCGGCCGGCCGGTCGCCGACCTGCTGTACCGCCGACGGTGACCGGCGAAACGCCCGAACCGGCACAGGGCGGCACTTCCCGGGCGCCCGGACCGGGGTCCGGTGGAGGCCGGGTTGGCGTATCGGTGCATGATCCAGGCACCATGGACAGGCTATGACGCTCACCGCCGCGCTGCCGACAAGCGCCGACCCCGACACCCTCTTCGACGCGTTCGCCAGCTGGGCGAAGGAGCGCGGCCTCGACCTCTACCCCCATCAGGAGGAGGCGGTCATCGAGATCGTCTCCGGCGCCAACCTGATCATGAACACCCCGACCGGCTCAGGCAAGAGCCTGGTGGCGATCGCCGCGCACTTCGCGGCCCTCGCCGACAGCCGGACGACCTTCTACACCGCCCCGATCAAGGCCCTGGTGTCGGAGAAGTTCTTCGCACTCTGCGAGGTCTTCGGTGCCGAGAACGTCGGCATGCTCACCGGCGACGCCAGCGTCAACGCCGACGCCCCGATCATCTGCTGCACCGCGGAGATCCTGGCGAACCTGGCGCTGCGCGAGGGCGCGAAGGCCGACGTCGGTCAGGTGATCATGGACGAGTTCCACTTCTACGCCGAACCCGACCGGGGTTGGGCGTGGCAGGTGCCGATCATCGAACTGCCGCAGGCGCAGTTCATCCTGATGTCCGCCACCCTGGGAGACACCACCCGGTTCGTCGACGACCTGACCCGCCGCACCGGGCGGCCGACCGCCGTCGTGCGCTCGGCGGAGCGGCCGGTCCCGCTCATCTTCTCGTACGCGATGACGCCGCTGCACGAGACACTGGAGGAGCTGCTGGAGACCAAGCAGGCCCCGGTGTACGTCGTGCACTTCACCCAGGCCGCCGCGCTGGAACGCGCCCAGGCGCTGACCAGCGTCAACGTCTGCACCCGCGCCGAGAAGGACATGATCGCCGAGGCGATCGGTGGTTTCCGGTTCACCGCCGGCTTCGGCAAGACGCTCTCCCGGCTGGTCCGCCACGGCATCGGCGTGCACCACGCCGGCATGCTGCCGAAGTACCGCCGGCTGGTGGAGACCCTCGCCCAGGCCGGCCTGCTCAAGGTCATCTGCGGCACCGACACCCTCGGCGTCGGCATCAACGTGCCGATCCGCACCGTGCTCTTCACCGGCCTGTCCAAGTACGACGGGGTCCGCACCCGGCTGCTGAAGAACCGCGAGTTCCACCAGATCGCCGGGCGGGCCGGCCGGGCCGGCTACGACACCATCGGCCGGGTCGTCGTGCAGGCCCCGGAGCACGTCATCGACAACGAGAAGGCGCTCGCCAAGGCCGGCGACGACCCGAAGAAGCGGCGCAAGGTGGTCCGCAAGAAGCCGCCGGAGGGCTCGATCGGCTGGGGCCAGCCCACCTTCGACCGCCTCGTCGACGCCGAGCCGGAGCCGCTGACGTCCAGCTTCCAGGTCAGCCACTCGATGCTGCTCAACGTCATCGGCCGGCCCGGGGACGCGTTCACCGCGATGCGGCACCTACTCACCGACAACCACGAGGAGCCCGCCGCGCAGCGCCGGCACATCCGCCGGGCGATCGCCATCTACCGGGCGCTGCGGGCCGGCGGTGTCGTTGAGGAGCTGGCCGAGCCCGACGAGACCGGCCGGCGGATCCGGCTCACCGTCGACCTCCAGCTCGACTTCGCCCTCAACCAGCCGCTCTCCCCGCTCGCGCTGGCCGCCATCGAGCTGCTCGACGCCGAGTCCCCGTCGTACGCCCTCGACGTGCTCAGCGTGATCGAGTCGATCCTCGACGACCCCCGGCAGATCCTCTCCGCCCAGCAGTTCAAGGCGCGCGGCGAGGCGGTCGCCGCCATGAAGGCCGAGGGCATCGAGTACGAGGCGCGCCTCGAACTGCTCGACGAGGTGACCCACCCGAAGCCTCTGGCCGAGCTGCTGGAGGCCGCGTACGAGATGTACCGGCAGGGGCACCCGTGGGTCGCCGACCACCAGCTCTCCCCCAAGGCCGTGGTCCGCGACATGTACGAGCGGGCCATGACCTTCACCGAGTACGTGCAGTTCTACGGGCTGACCCGCTCGGAGGGTCTCGTCCTGCGCTACCTGGCCGACGCGTACAAGACGCTGCGCCAGACCGTGCCCGAGGACGCCAAGACCGAGGAGCTGATCGACCTCATCGAGTGGTTGGGCGAGCTGGTCCGCCAGGTCGACTCCAGTCTCATCGACGAGTGGGAGCGGCTGCGCAACCCGTCCGACGTGGCCGAGGTGGCCCAGGCGCACGCCGCCCTGACCGACCAGCCACCGGCGGTGACCCGCAACGCGCGGGCGTTCCGGGTGCTGGTGCGCAACGCGCTGTTCCGCCGGGTCGAGCTGGCCGCGCTGCGCCGCTGGGACCTGCTCGCCGAGTTGGACGCCGAGAACGGCTGGGACTACGACGCGTGGGCTGACGCGCTGACGCCGTACTTCGAGGCGTACGACTCGATCGGGGTCGGGCCGGACGCCCGGGGCCCGGCGCTGATCATGATCGAGCAGGGCCGGGAGCGGTGGACCGTGCGGCAGATCTTCGACGACCCGGACGGCGACCACGACTGGGGCATCAGCGCCGAGGTCGACCTGGCCGCCTCGGACGAGGTCGGCGCGGCGGTCGTCCGGGTCACCGACGTCGGCCAGCTCTGACGCGATGCCCCACCCCACTCACCCCACCTCGGCCACCGTCCTGATCTGGCGCACCGCCTCGCGGACGCCTGCGTTCCACGGGATGCCGTGACCGGGGAGGATCCACGTCACCGGCAGGTCTTCGATGCGGGCGAGTGAGGCGAGTGCCTGAGCCGGGTCGTCGGTGAACGGCGCCGGCTGCGGGCCCTGGACGCCGGTCAGCACGTGCCGGGTGGTGAGCGCGTCCCCGACGAACACGGCGTCGGCGACCGGCACGTGCACGGCGATGCTGCCCGGCGAGTGGCCGGGCATTCCGATCACGCGCGGAGCACCGGGCAGGTCGAGCACCTGACCGTCCGTCACGTCGGTCACCTCGGTGAGGTAGGTCGTGCGCAGTCCGCCCTTGCGGGCCGCGTACCAGAGGAAGCCCGCCGTCGCGCCCACCTTGATCTTCCCGAAGGACGCCTTGGGCTTGAACTCGCCGCGGGCGCGGGCGGCGTCCGCGCCGTGCACGTAGATCGGCACACCGTGATCGCGCCGGAGCCGCTCGGCGAAGCCGAGGTGGTCGGTGTCGCCGTGGGTGAGGATGAGACCTCGGATGTCGCTGAGTGAGCGGCCCATGGCGGACAGCTCCGCCACCAGCTCGGGCCAGAGACCGGAGAGCCCGGCGTCCACGACGGTCACCCCCTCCTCGGTCTCGATCAGGTAGACGGCGACGATGTCGTTGCCGATGCGGTGCAGGTGTGGCCCGAGCTTCATGGGTGCCTCCGAGATGACGTCACATGCTGATGGCTACGATACATAGCCATGATGGCTAAAGGCTATAGCTATCATGGTGACGACCGTCGCCCTACCCGGAAGGAGCGCTCGTATGCCGACCCCCGATCGAACGTCGCTGGCCGACATCGTCGAGGCCGCCCGCGGCATCCTGGAGTCGGAAGGACTCGCGCGCCTCACCATGCAGGCGGTCGCCGAGCGGGTCGGCGTGCGCGCTCCGTCGCTCTACAAGCGGGTCCGCAACCGCGACGCCCTGATCCAGCTCGTCACCGAGGCCGTCGTCCACGACCTGGGTGAGCAGCTCGGCGCCGTCGCCAGCAGCGGCGACCCGGGCCGCGACCTCGGCGAGCTGGCCCGCACCTTCCGCGCGTTCGCCCACGCCCAACCGGCCGGCTATCAGCTGATCTTCGCCAACGGCAACATCGAGACCCGGCCCAGCCTGGACACCCTCAGCCGGGCCAGCGCCCCCGCCCTGCGCGTCGCCGCCGACCTCGCCGGGCCCGAGCACGCGCTGGAGGCCGCCCGGATGTTCACCGCCTGGGCCAACGGCTTCGTCAGCATGGAGCACGCGGGCGCCTTCAACCTCGGCGGCGACCTCGACGAGGCGTTCGAGTTCGGCATCAGCCGCCTGATCGCCGCCTTCCGTGCCCCGGAACCACCCCGGGCCGACTGACCCGCAGCGGCCGTCATCCGCCTCCGGTCGACCCACCGCAGCACCCGCTTCTTTCGCTGGGCAATGTCAGACCCGTCGATTAGAATGTATGTACTAATCGAGTTCCTGACCTGCAGGATTACGATCCAGGAGGACGCCCGTGACCGCGCCCGCCTCCACGCCCCTCACCCCCTACGCCACCCTGCTCGGTTTCACCCGCTACGTCGACCGCAGCGGCCCCACCAAGGCGACCTTCGTGGGCGGCCTTCGCAAGCAGCGGGCCAGCCGCTCCGGCTTCAACCCGCACGGCCAGTTCGTCAAGGCGCTCAAGGCCGACATCGCCTTCCACACCGGCGGCACCCACCTGACCGGGGTGGTCGATGTGGTCAAGCCCCGCTGGCGCCCGCTCTACCAGGCGCTCGTTCCCGGCGCCACGGCCTGGCTGCACTCCCTCGGCGAGCCGGCCGCCATCGATCTCGCCCAGACCCGGGACGCCCTGGCGATGCTGGGCGACCTACCCGTCAAGATCAACCCTCACTTCGGGGTACGCCACGCCGACGGTCGCGCCGAAGCCGTCCGCCTGCACTTCGACGAGACCCCACCGAGCGAGGAGTCGGTGCTCGCCACCCTGCACCTGATGGCCCGACACATGGACGCGGTGCTCCCCCACGCCGAGCCGGTCCTGGTCGACGTCCGCCGCGGCCAGGCCCATCACATGCCCACCGACGCCAAGCCGGACCAGATCGAACGCTGGTTGGCCGGCGAAGCCGCCGCCTTCCGCGCCATCTGGTCAGACGCCGCCTGACCCGCACCACCTGACACCTGCCGCCTGACCCCCGCCACCGCCCGAGCACCTGCCGCCGTCAACCGGTCCGGCTCGTCGCTCGGGCGGTGGCCTCATGGTGGAGCTGGGCCCCACCGCGACCTGGGCGATGTCGCCGGTGTGCGCGGCCTCCGTCCCGCCGAAGGCGGCGGAGCGTGCAGTGCGCGCGATGCCTGCGGAGCGCTCGGTGCGCTCGGTGCGCTCGGTGCGCTCGGTGCGCCTCAGCCGAGGACGCGGTCGAGCGCCGTGGCCAACCGGGGCGCGAGGGTGGCGGCGTACGTGGCGGTGATGTGGTTGTTGTCGCGATAGACGAGCGCGCCACCGATCACCGGCGCGCATCGCTCCCGTGGGCAGATGGCCGAGTTCAGGTCCACCAGGTGCACCTTGGTGTTGTCCCGGGCGGCCGTTTCGTGGGCCGGGCCACCGCCACCCGCGAGGACCTTGTCGCGCGGCGAGGCGCAGCGGGTCAGGTTCTTCGGATTCTCGGACACACACTCCGCGATGTCCCGGTCGTGGTAGGGGGTGTCGCGCAGCACGATCACGGGAATCCCGGCTGCCACCGTCGCGGCCCAGGTCCGCCGGAGCGCCTCCGCGAAGGCGGCCTGCGGCTGACCGGTGACCCGCTCGCCGTCTTCCATCATCACGTAGAAGGAGCTGCTCACCACCAGCACGTTGGGTCGCTCCGCCCCGGTCAGCTGCGCGCGGAGCTTCTCGTTCCACTCCGTACAACTGGGGTACGGCCGGCTGTCCAGGGCGACGACGCCGTCGATGAACGGGCAGGACGACTTCGTGTAGCTCCGCAGACGCCACTTCTTCGACTCGGCTACCCGCTGGAGCGCCGGCAGCCACTGGGCGGCGTGGGAGTCCCCGGCGAGAGCCACGGTGAACGATCCGTTCGGGTCCCCGTACTGGCACGCCTTGGCCGCGCTGCTGCGCTGGTCCGCATGGCAGCCGTCCCGCCACGCGTCGGGACCATCCTTGCTGGCCACCAGCGGATCCGGCACGAACGAGCCGACGCGGTCCACCGGGACGCCGGCGTCGCTGCTGGCCGGGGAGCCGCCCAGAGCGGCCGCGCCGAGAACCGTGGGCGCCGCCGCCACGGGCACCCCGGTGCCGCCCACCGTCGGCACGGCCAGGGTGGGTGGCATCGGCGTGCTCGTGGGTGGAACGGTGAACTGGAAGGCCAGCCCCGCCAGGAGGGACACTCCGGTGCAGAGCGCGCCGAGCTGTAGTGCCCGCGCCGGTTCCCACGTGAGCGTCGTCGACATCCGGATCGGGTTCTCGATGAACCGGTAGGTGAGCGCGGCCGGCACCACGGCGAACGCGGCAACGGCGAGGCCGGTGACGGTGCTGAGTTCCCCGAACCGGGCCTCGGCGACGACGAGGAGCGGCCAGTGCCAGAGGTAGAGCGAGTAGGAGATCGCGCCCACCGCGCGTACCGGCGGCAGCGCCAACAGCACGTCCGGGCCGAAGCCGCCCGCGGCCAGGCCGCCGGCGATGACCGCGGCGGTGCCCAGGGTGGGGGCCAGCGCCAGGTAGCCGGGGAACGCGGAACTCTCCGTCAGCAGTGCGGCGGACGCCACGATCGCGACGAGCCCGCACCAGGCGAGCGCGGCCGCGACCAGTCGGGGTAGACGCTGGAGGTGTCCGGCGAGCAGGGCCAGGAAGCCACCGAGCGCCAGCTCCCACATCCGGGTGGTGGTCACGAAGTACGCGCGGGCGGGGTTGTCGTCGGTCAGCCAGACGGACCAGGCGAAGGACGGCACCGCGACCAGCGTGAGCGCGAAGAGCAGGTAGCCGGTGCGGGCGTAGCGCCGCCGGCCGAACCACACCGCGGCGGCCAGCAGCAGCGGCCACACCAGGTAGAACTGCTCCTCGACGCCGAGGGACCAGAAGTGCTGCAGGATGCTGGGCGCGCGGTTGGCCGCCAGGTAGTCGACGGACTGTTCGGCGAGCCGCCAGTTCATCGCGTACAGCCCGCTGAACACCACGTCCCAGCCGGTGGACGACCACCGGGTGCGCGGCAGGAAGGCGAACGTGAGCAGCAGGGTCGCGAGGAGGACCACGACGGCGGCGGGAAGCAGTCGCTTGGCACGCCGGCCGTAGAAGCCGATCAGCGAGAGGCGGCCGGTGCGATTCACCTCGGCCACCAGCAGGCCGGTGATCAGGAATCCGGAGATGACGAAGAAGACGTCAACGCCGACGAAGCCACCGGGCACCAGTTGCTGGCTGGCGTGTCCCACGAGCACCAGAACGACGGCGAGGGCCCGGAGCCCTTCCACATCGCCTCGGAACGCGGCCCGGGGATTGGCTTCCGGTCGCACGGCCGTTCGTGTCATTCGTTTTCCCACCCCATGCCGAATTCGCGTCGCTGACACAACGGGGCGAAGGCAGGGGTGGTTACGATCCGTATTGGCCTGGTTGCCGATGGAATCCGCAGGCCATGGAGGTGGTGACCTCCCCAGGGGGAGAGGTCACCACCTCCATGGTGTCGCCGGATTCCTGACGTGAGGTGGGTCAGGCGGCCGGGAGGTACTTGGCCAGATCGTCGAGGATCTTGTTGGCGGCGCCGACGCCGATGCCGGTCATCCAGACCTCGTCGGCGACCGGGTACGCCCGACCGGCCTTGACCGCGCCGAGGCCCTTCCAGAGGGTCCCGCCGACCACCTTGGACTGCTCGGCGGCGGCCTTGTCGCCGTACGCGGTCACGAAGATGACGTCACCGTCGACCTCGCTGATCCGCTCGGGGCTGACCAGGTCGAAGCGCTTGTCCTCCTTGTTGGCCAGCAGCTGCCGCTCGGGGCGGCCCAGGCCGGTGTCGCCGATGACGATGCCGGAGAACGAGTCCGGGCCGTACACCCGGATGTTGCCGGGCAGGAACCGCACGATCGACACCTTGCGCGCGGCGGCGTCACCGAGCGTCGCGCCGAAGTCCTTGGCCCGCTTCTCGTACGTGGCGAGCAGATCCTTGGCCTGCTGCTCGTGGCCGAGCGCCTTGCCGTCGAGGAGGAAGTTCTCCTTCCAGGTGATGCCCACCTTGTCGGTGAACACCGTCGGCGCGATGGCGGCCAACTCGTCGTAGAACTTCTCCTGGCGGAACTTGCTGCCGAGGATGAGGTCCGGCTTCAGCGCGTTGATCGCCTCCAGGTCGGGCTCGGTGAGCACCCCGACCTCCTTGATGCCGGCGAGCTTGTCCGCGCCGAAGTACGTCGGCCAGCTCTTGGCCTCACCGGCGGTGGCGGCGCCGACCGGCGTGACGCCCAGCGAGAGCGCCGTGTCGATCTTGTCGGTGTCGAGCACGACGACGCGCTTCGGCTCGGCCGGGACCTTGGTGGTGCCCATGGCGTGGGTGATCTCCCGGGTCTCCCCGGTGGCGGAGCCGGCGACCGGGTCGCTCTCACCGCAGGCGGTGAGTCCGACGCCGAGGGCGGCGGCCGCGGCGAGAGCGGCGACGAGACGACGCATCAGAGTCCTTTCGAGGGGTGCGAGCCGGCGAGCGGGCTGACCGCGTCGCCGATGGCGGGTCGGGCGTCCGGTGCGGACACGACCGATGGATCGGAAGAGCCCGTGCCGCCGGCGGCGACAGCCGCAGCGGTCGGGGCGGAGGTGCCACCGGTGTACGCGGGCACCACCAGCGGTGCGCCGGTCACCGGGCAGGGCACGACCACGCAGGCCAGCCCGAAGACGTCGCGGACCAGGTCGGCGGTGAGGATCTCCCGGGGCGGTCCGGCCGCGACCACGGCACCGGCGCGCATGGCCACCAGGTGATCGGCGTAGCGGGCGGCCTGGTTCAGGTCGTGCAGCACGGCGACCACGGTGCGGCCCCGCTCGGCGCGCAGCCGGTGCAGGAGATCCAGCACCTCCACCTGGTGGGCCAGGTCGAGGAAGGTGGTCGGCTCGTCCAGCAGCAGGGCATCGGTGTCCTGGGCGAGTGTCATGGCGATCCACACCCGCTGCCGCTGACCGCCGGAAAGGCTGTCCACCGGCCGGTCGGCCAGGTCGGTGACGTCGGCGAGGGCCATCGCCTGGTCCACCGCCGTGGCGTCCTCCGACGACCACTGCCGCCACCACCGCTGGTAGGGCTGTCGGCCGCGCCCGACCAGGTCCGCCACGGTGACGCCCTCGGGCACCAGTGGGCTCTGCGGCAGGACGCCGAGGCGGCGGGCGACCTCCCGGGTCGGCAGGTCGCGGATCGCGCTGCCGTCCAGCAGCACCGTGCCCCGGCGGGGGGTGAGCAGCCGGGCCATCGTGCGCAGCAGGGTGGACTTGCCGCACGCGTTGGGTCCGACGATCACGGTGAACGCGTCGGTGGGCAGGTCGAGGTCGAGCCCATCGAGCACGGTTCGCTCGTCATAGCCGGCGACCAGGTCGCGAGTGGAGAGCATCACACGACTCCTTGAGGCGTCACGACGACCGCCGCCGGCCGCGCAGCAGCAGGAAGATCAGGTACGGGCCGCCGATCGCGGCGGTCAGTACGCCGGCGGGGAGTTGGGTGGGTGCGAACAGCCGCCGGCCGGCCAGGTCGGCCAGCACCAGCAGCAGGGCGCCGAGCAGCGCCGCGCAGACCAGCGGCGGTCGTTCGGCGCGGACCAGACGGCGGGCCACCTGCGGGGCGACCAGCGCCACGAAGTCGACGGCGCCGACCTGGGCGGTGACCATCGCGGCGACGAGCACACCGGTGCCGGCCAGGCCGATCCGGCGGGCCACCGGGCGCAGCCCGACACCCCGGGCGGTGTCGTCGTCCAGGGCGGTGCTGTTCAACGCCCAGCCGGCCCAGGCCAGCACCGGCAGCAGCACCAGCAGCGTGCCGGCGATCCAGGTGGCCTCGGTCCAGCCCTTGCCGGCCAGGGTGCCGATCAGCCAGATCTGCGCGCGGAGCCCGTCGATCGGGTCGGCGGTGAGCATGACCACCTCGGTGAGCGCCCGGAAGCCGAACGCGACCGCCACCCCGGCGAGCACGAACCGCTGTGCGGCCAGCCCGTGCCGGGCACCGAGGGCGAACAGCAGCACCGCCGCGAGCAGTCCGCCCACCAGCGCGGTGGGCGCCACCAGCACCGCGGCCATTCCGCTGGTCAGCGCCACGGTCGCGGCCAGGCCGGCACCCTGGGTGATGCCGATGACGTCCGGGCTGGCGAGCGGGTTACGGGCCACGCTCTGGATAAGCGTGCCGGCCACGCCGAAGGCAGCGCCGGCCACGGCCGCCAGCACGACCCGCGGCAGCCGAAGATCCAGAACCACGAGGTCGTACGGGGTGCCCGCGCCGGAGAGCGCCCGCACCACGTCGGCCGGGGCGACGTACGGGGTGCCCAGCGAGAGGCTGAGCACGACGGCCAGCAGGAGCAGCACGGTCAGCACGGCGGCCACCAGCACCGCGCGACGGCGGATCAGCAGGCTGACCGGGCCGATCCGCAGCAGCGACCGCCCGGACAGGCGAGCGCCCGCGCCGGTGGACGCGGTGCCGGCGAGGTCGGCGGCGTCGAGCGGGCCCGACGGACGCTGGGTGGTGGTCACGCGGTCACCACCCGGGCGCGGCGGATCAGCACGGCCAGCAGTGGCGCACCGATCAGCGCGGTGACGATCCCGGCCGGTATCTCGCCGGGCGGGGCGACGAGCCGACCGACGATGTCGGCGGCGAGCAGCAGCGCCGGCCCGAGCAGGGCGGAGACCGCGAGGGTCCAGCGGTGGTCCGCGCCGACCAGGGCGCGCGCGAGGTGCGGCACGGCCAGCCCGACGAACGCGACCGGGCCGGCGGCGGCCACCGCGGCGCCGGTCAACAGCACGGCGGCGAGGCCACCACCGAGGCGGACCAGGCCGATCCGGTGGCCGAGGCCACGGGCCACGTCGTCGCCGAGGGCCAGCGCGTCCAGGCCCCGGGCCACCAGGGCGGCCAGCACCAGCCCGGCGAGCACGAAGGGCAGCACCTGCGCGGCGACCGACAGGTCCCGGCCGGCCAGCCCGCCGACCACCCAGAAGCGGTACTCCTCGAAGGTGCGGGCGTCGATGCTGAGCAGCGCGTACACCCCGGAGGCCAGGCTGGCGTCGAGCGCCGCGCCGACCAGCGCGAGGGTGACCGGGCTGGCGCCGTCGCGGGCGCGGGTGGCGATGGCGAAGACCAGCAGCCCGGCGATCAGGGCTCCGGCGATGCCGAACCACACGTACCCGGCGAGCGTGCCGACGCCGAAGACGGAGATCGCGAGCACCACCCCGAACGACGCGCCCGCGCTGATGCCGAGGATGCGCGGCTCGGCGAGGGGGTTGCGGGTGAGCGCCTGGAACAGCACCCCCGCGACGGCGAGCGCGAGCCCGACCGCGAGACCGAGCGCGGTCCGGGGCATCCGCAGCTCACGGACGATGGTGCTGGCCTCGCCGCCGTCCGGGGCGACGAGCGCGTGCCAGACCTGGTCGACGCCGAGTTGTCGGCTGCCGAGGGCGAAGCTGGCCAGCACGGTGAGCAGCAGCACGAGCGCGGCCCCGACGGTGACGGCCACCCGGCGGCCGGTGCGGGTGCCGGACCGGTTGCGGGCCAGGGTCGGCCGGGTGGCGAGGGTGGTCACGAGTCTCCTGCGTGTTCGGGCTTAGGTTCGCCTAACCTTAGCCGAGCTGCAGAAAGCGGCCTAACCGGAGTTTGTCGATGCGGTCGCGGTGCCCATCGGGCCGCCCGCGGGCGTCCAGTGGCGTGGCTGCGGCGAGCGCCCGGGCCGATGCGGCCCAGCCCGCCGGGATCACCGCCGAATGAGATTCGCGGATGGTCCCAGGGCGGACAGATAGCCGATGACACCCAGAAGAGGGACATTCGCGCCATAGGGTGTGGGCATGCGATTCGACCAGCACACGGTCGTCCTCCTGATCCGACCGGCGGATCCGCCGGAGCTGCCGCAGGACGCCATCGACCGGTTGCAGGAGACGCACCTGGCCCACCAGGCCGGCCTCGTGCAGCAGGGGCTGGTGCTCGCGGCCGGGCCGTTCCTGCACCCCGACGACGAGCAGTTGCGGGGCTTCGCCGTGCTCTCCATCGCCCCGGACGAGGCCCGAGAGCTCTATCACAACGACCCGGCGGTGCGCGCCGGGCAGCTGGTCGCACGGGTGATGAGCTGGCTGGTGCCGGAGGGCAACCTACGGTTCGAGGGCGTGCCGATGCCGCAGTCGATGCTGGCGGCGGCATCCGGGGACTGAGGCGCGTCCGCCTCAGCCGGCCGTGCCGCGCTCAGCCTCAGCCGGCAGCTCCGCGAGCGGGACCACCCGCAGGTCGTCCACCGGGCCGACGATCACCCGCAGCGCCGGAAAATGGTCGTGCAGCACCTGCCGACAGTCGCCGCACGGCACGCTGACCTCGCGGCCCCGGTCGGCGACCGTGACGATCGTCTCCAACGCGGTGACGCCCTGCGTGGCGGCCGTGCCGATCACGACCAGCTCGGCGCAGGCCCCCCCGCTGGCGTGCTGGACGTTCACGCCGGTGAAGACCCGACCGTCCGTGGTCCGGGCCGCCGAGGCGACCGTGTGGTGCGGGCTGCGGCAGCGCAGCTTCGCGACCGCCGTCGCGGCCTGCACCAGCGCGCGGTCGGTGTCCCGCATCTCCATCCCGGCTCCCCCAACGCTCGATGTCGGCCGCCAACTCTAGGACCTGTCGACGAGCCGGCCGCCGATAACCCAGGGGCGGTGCGCCGCCGGGCTGCCTATCCTTGGGCACGACATGCAGAATCCAACCGCCTCCGTCGCGTCCGATCCCGTTCGCGAGCTGCACCGCCGCCTCACCCCTCTGATGTTCCGCGACCAGCGCCGGCTCCAGCGGCGGCTCGACGGTGCCCGCAAGCTGCGCGACCCGCAGCGTCGGGAGGCGGCGCTGACCGAGATCACCGCCGACGTGGTCCGGGCCGAGCAGCGCCTGGCGGCCCGCCAGGCGGCGGTGCCCGTGATCACGTACCCGGCGGGTCTGCCGGTCAGTGAGCGCAAGGACGACATCGCCGCCGCCATCCGGGATCACCAGGTGGTGATCGTGGCGGGTGAGACCGGCTCCGGCAAGACCACCCAGATCCCCAAGATCTGCCTGGAGCTGGGGCGCGGCGTGCACGGCCTGATCGGGCACACCCAGCCCCGGCGGCTGGCCGCCCGCACGGTGGCCGACCGGATCGCCGACGAGCTCGGCACCGAGCTGGGCGACGTCGTCGGCTACAAGGTGCGCTTCACCGACCAGGTCAGCGAGCGCAGCCTGGTGAAGCTGATGACCGACGGCATCCTGCTGGCCGAGTTGCAGACCGACCGGATGCTGCGTCAGTACGACACGCTGATCATCGACGAGGCGCACGAGCGCAGCCTCAACATCGACTTCATCCTCGGGTACCTGCGGGAGTTGCTGCCCCGCCGACCCGACCTCAAGGTGATCATCACCTCGGCGACCATCGAGACCGACCGGTTCGCCCGGCACTTCGCCGGGCCGCCCACCGCCGACGAGCCGGCGGGCGTACCCGCGCCGGTGGTCGAGGTGTCGGGGCGCACCTACCCCGTCGAGGTGCGCTACCGGCCCCTCGTCGAGCTCGCCGAGGACGAGGAGGACAGCGACGAGGAGATCGTCCGCGACCAGATCCAGGCGATCGGCGACGCGGTCGAGGAGTTGGCCGCCGAGGGCCCCGGCGACATCCTGGTCTTCCTCAGCGGCGAGCGGGAGATCCGGGACACCGCCGACGCGCTGGGCAAGCTGGTGCAGAAGAAGCGCTCGCTGCTCGGCACCGAGATCCTGCCCCTGTACGCGCGGCTGTCCAGCGCCGAGCAGCACCGGGTCTTCGCCGCGCACTCCTCGCGCCGGGTGGTGCTCGCCACCAACGTGGCGGAGACCTCGCTGACCGTGCCCGGAATCAAGTACGTGGTGGACCCGGGCACCGCCCGCATCTCCCGCTACTCCAGCCGGCTGAAGGTGCAGCGGCTGCCGATCGAGCCGATCTCCCAGGCCTCTGCCAACCAGCGCAAGGGCCGGTGCGGCCGTACGTCGGACGGCATCTGCATCCGCCTCTACGACGAACAGGACTTCGCCTCCCGGCCCGAGTTCACCGACCCGGAGATCCTGCGGACCAACCTGGCGTCGGTCATCCTCCAGATGACCGCGATCGGGCTCGGCGACCTCGCCGCGTTCCCGTTCATCGACCCGCCGGACAAGCGCAACATCACCGACGGTGTCCACCTGCTGCACGAGCTGGGCGCGTTGAACCCGACCGAGGCCGACCCGGCGAAACGGCTCACCGCCCTCGGCCGGCGGCTGGCCCAACTGCCGGTCGACCCGCGCCTGGCCCGCATGGTGGTCGAGGGCGAGCGCAACGGCTGCGCCACCGAGGTGCTGGTGATCGCCGCCGCGCTCTCCATCCAGGACCCACGGGAGCGGCCGGCGGAGAAGCAGGCCCAGGCCGACCAGGCGCACGCCCGGTTCGCCGACAAGGAGTCGGACTTCGTCGCCTACCTCAACCTGTGGCGTTACCTGCGCGAGCAGCAGCGCGAGCTGTCCTCCAGCGCGTTCCGCCGGATGTGCAAGGCGGAGTACCTGAACTACCTGCGGATCCGCGAGTGGCAGGACATCGTCAGCCAACTGCGCCAGGTGCTGCGTACCCCGTCCGACGGCGACCGGCGTGGTGGGCGACCGGCGCGCGACACCTCCGACGGCGCGGACGCCGGCCGGGGCCGCCGTGGTGGCGCGGACCTCCCGGAGGAGATCGACACCCCGAAGGTGCACCAGTCGCTGCTGCCCGGCCTGCTGTCGCACATCGGCCTCAAGGACGCCCAGAAACACGAGTACCTGGGGGCCCGGGGCGCGAAGTTCGGGATCTTCCCCGGATCGGCGTTGTTCAAGAAGCCGCCGCGCTGGGTGATGGCCGCCGAACTGGTGGAGACCTCCCGGTTGTGGGGCCGCATCGCCGGCCGGGTCGAGCCGGAGTGGGTCGAGCCCCTCGCCCAGCACCTGGTCAAGCGCAGCTACAGCGAACCGCACTGGGAGAAGAAGCAGGCCGCGGTGATGGCCTACGAGAAGGTCACCCTGTACGGCGTCCCGCTGGTCAGCTCCCGCAAGGTCAACTTCGGGCGGATCGACCCGACGCTGAGCCGGGAGTTGTTCATCCGGCACGCCCTCGTCGAGGGCGACTGGCAGACGCACCACCAGTTCTGGGCGGACAACAAGCGGCTGCTCGCCGAGATCGAGGAGTTGGAGAGCCGGGCCCGCCGCCGGGACATCCTGGTCGACGACGAGACCATCTTCGGCTTCTACGACCAGCGGATCCCGGCCGACGTGTCCTCCGGACGGCACTTCGACAGCTGGTGGAAGAAGACCCGGCGCGAGCAACCCGACCTGCTCACCTTCACCCGCGACCTGCTGGTCAACGACGGCCGACCGGGGGTGGACGAGGACGACTACCCGGACGAGTGGCAGGCCCACGGGGTGAGCCTGCCGTTGACCTACCGGTTCGAGCCGGGCACACCGGACGACGGCGTCACCGTGGACATCCCGTTGCCGCTGCTCAACCAGGTGCCGGCGGAGAGCTTCGACTGGCAGGTGCCGGGGCTGCGCGAGGAGACGGTGATCGCGCTGATCCGCTCGCTGCCCAAGGCGATCCGCCGCAACTTCGTCCCGGTGCCCGACTACGCCCGGGCCGCCCTGGCGGCGATCACTCCCGGCGAGGAGTCGCTGCTGGACGCGCTCACCCGGCAGCTGCGCCGGATGACCGGGGTGACCGTGCCCCGCGACGCCTGGGAGCCGGGCAAGCTCCCGGCGCACCTGCGGGTGACGTTCCGGATCCTCGACGACAACGAGAAACCGGTCGCCGAGGGCAAGGACCTGCCGGCCCTGCAACGTCAGCTCCGCCAGGAGGTACGCCAGGTGGTGGCGGCCGCCGCTCCCCAGGTGGCCCGCACCGGGCTGCGCGAGTGGAGCATCGGCACGCTGCCCCGGACCATCGAGCAGGTCCGTGCCGGCTACGCGGTGACCGCGTACCCGGCGCTGGTCGACGAGGGCGCCACGGTCGGGGTGAAGGTGTTCGACTCCCCCGCCGAGGCGGAGGCGTCGCACTGGGCCGGCACCCGTCGGCTGCTGCGGCTCACCGTTCCGTCCCCGGCGCGGTTCCTGCAGGGGCGGCTGGACAACGAGGCGAAGTTGGCGCTGAGCCGCAACCCGCACGGCGGCGTCCAGGAGTTGATCGAGGACGCGGCGGGCGCGGCCATCGACCGGCTGATCGGCACGGCCGGTGGGCCGGCGTGGGACGCCGACGGCTTCGCGGCGCTGCGCGAGAAGGTCCGCGCCGACCTGGTCGACACCGTGGTCGAGGTGATGGACCGGGTCCGCAAGGTCCTCGCCGCCGCGTACGCCGTGGAGCAGCGGCTCGGCGCGACCCGCAACCTCGCCGTGGTGGCGGCGCTGGCCGACATCCGCAACCAGCTCGCCGGGCTGGTGCACGCCGGTTTCATCACCGAGACCGGGTACGCGCGCCTGCCCGACCTGCTGCGCTACCTGACCGCCATCGAGCGTCGACTGGACCGCCTCGGCGGCAACCCCCAGCGGGACCGCCAGCAGCAGGACCGGATCGCGGTGGTGCAGAAGGAGTACGCCGACCTGCTCGCCAACCTGCCGCCGGCCCGCCGCCAGGAGACGGCCGTCCGGCAGATCCGCTGGATGATCGAGGAGCTGCGGGTGAACGTCTTCGCCCAGGCGCTGGGCACCCCGTACCCCGTGTCTGAGCAGCGGATCTACCGCGCGATGGACGACGCCGAGGGCCGCTGAGCGCCAGCGGCCCGGCGGGTCAGCTCAGTGGCTCGACGCCGGGGGGTAGTTCGCCGAGGTGGATCGCCGACTGGACGTAGTCGAGCAGGATGCGCCGAAGCTCCCGCCCGGCGTGGGTGGGTACGACGTCACGTCGGCGGGCCACCGCGATGGTCCGTCGCACCCCGGGCGGGGCGAGCGGGGTGATCCGTACGCCCGGGCGGCGCGCCAGCACGATGCCCGGCACGAGCGCGATGCCGAGCCCCGCCTCAACGAAGCTGAGCACCGCGTCCATCTCGCCGCCGTCCACCGCGAAGGTCGGTTCGAAGCCCGCCTCCCGGCACGCCTGGATGGTGGCGTCGCGCAGGTCGTACCCCTCCCGGAACATCACCATCGGCTGGTCCCGCAGGTCGGTGATGCGCAGCTCGCCGGTCGTCGACGCGGTCGCCACCTCTCCCACCGAGGCCACCACGAGGCTCTCCCGCAGGATCGGGTCGACGCGCAGCCCGGGGTCGGCGCCCTGACCCGGCATGATGATCAGGGCCAGGTCGAGATCACCGCGGAGCAGGTCGCGGACCAGGTCCTGGGAGCCGCCCTCCTCGACGCGAAGGTCGATGGTGGGGTGCGCGTCGCGGAACCGGCGCAGCACCGGCGGGGCGAGCGACGTGGCCAGGCTCGGGGTGGCGCCGAGCCGAACCCGGCCCCGGCGCAGCCCGACCAACTCCTGGACCTCCCGGGTCGCGGTCTCCACGTCGGCGAGGATCCGGGTGGCCAACGGCAGCAGCACCTCACCCGCCGCGGTGAGCGCGATGTTGCCCCTTACCCGCTCGAACAGCGGGGCACCGAGGTCGGCCTCCAGGGCGTGAATTTGCTTACTGAGCGAGGGTTGCGTGATGCCCACCAGGTCGGCGGCTTGGGTGAAATGTCGTACTTCGGCCACCGCGACGAAGTACCGGAGCTGATGGAGCTGCATCTAAATAGCTTACGGCTATCAACACTGCGAGTTTGATGCATTGGACGACTGATCGAAGTGCTCCTAGCGTCGGCCTTGTGGTAATCACGAAAACTCGGTCGCCCATCCGCTCGAACGTCGGCCTCAAGGCCGTCATGGCGGTGACGGGCATCCTGCTGGTGCTGTTCCTCATCGCCCACATGCTCGGGAACCTGAAGGTGTTCACGGGGGAAACCTCGTTCGACCACTACGCGCACTGGCTGCGCGACATCGGCAAGCCACTGCTGCCCGGCGTCTGGTTCCTGTGGATCCTGCGCACCGTGCTGGTGGTGGCGGTCGTCGCCCACATCGTGGCGGCCACCGTGCTGGCCCGGCGCGCCCGCGCCGCCCGGCCGGTCAAGTACGCCCACCGCAAGAAGGTCAACGGCAGCTACGCGGCCCGCACCATGCGCTGGGGTGGGGTGATCATCCTGCTCTTCGTGATCTACCACCTCCTGGACCTGACCACCGGCACGCTGAACCCGGTCGGGAACGAGAGCAAGCCGTACGGCAACGTCGTCGCCGACTTCGCGCCCGAGCGCTGGTACGTCACGCTCTTCTACACGCTCGCCATCCTCGCGGTGGGCTTCCACCTTCGCCACGGCGCGTTCAGCGCGTTCCGCAGCCTCGGCCAGCAGACGCCCCGCGGCGAGCGCCGAGCGCGTACCGCAGCGCTGATCTTCGCCGTGCTGCTCTGCGCCGGGTACCTGGTGGTCCCGTTCGCCGTACTCACCGGATTGGTGTCCTGACATGGAACTCTTCACCGAGGGCGACCCGATCGCCGACACCAAGGCTCCCGCCGGCCCCGTCGAGAAGCGTTGGGAGACCCGGCGCTTCGAAGCCAAGCTGGTCAACCCCGCCAACCGCCGCAAGATGACGGTGATCGTGGTCGGCACCGGCCTGGCCGGCGGCTCAGCCGCCGCGACCCTCGCCGAGCAGGGCTACCACGTCAAGTCCTACTGCTACCAGGACAGCCCACGGCGGGCGCACTCCATCGCGGCACAGGGCGGCATCAACGCGGCGAAGAACTACCGCAACGACGGCGACTCCGTGCACCGGCTCTTCTACGACACCGTCAAGGGCGGCGACTTCCGCTCCCGCGAGTCGAACGTGCACCGCCTCGCCGAGGTGTCGGTCAACATCATCGACCAGTGCGTCGCCCAGGGCGTGCCGTTCGCCCGCGAGTACGGCGGCCTGTTGGACACCCGCTCCTTCGGTGGCGCCCAGGTGCAACGCACCTTCTACGCCCGGGGCCAGACGGGCCAGCAGCTGCTGCTCGGCGCGTACCAGGCCCTGGAGCGGCAGATCGGCCTGGGCAACGTGGAGATGAACGCCCGGCACGAGATGCTGGAGCTGGTCCTGGTGGACGGCAAGGCCCGGGGCATCGTCGTCCGGGACCTCGTCACCGGCGAGATCAGCACCGAGATGGCCGACGCCGTGGTGCTCGCCTCCGGCGGTTACGGCAACGTCTTCTACCTCTCCACCAACGCCAAGGGCTGCAACGTCACCGCCACCTGGCGCGCGCACCGCAAGGGCGCCTACTTCGCGAACCCGTGCTACACGCAGATCCACCCGACCTGCATCCCGGTCTCCGGCGACCACCAGTCGAAGCTGACCCTGATGAGCGAGTCGCTGCGCAACGACGGCCGGGTCTGGGTGCCCAAGACCAAGGGTGACGACCGCAGCCCCAAGGACATCCCGGAGGACGAGCGGGACTACTACCTGGAGCGGATCTACCCCTCCTTCGGCAACCTGGTCCCCCGCGACATCGCCTCCCGCGCCGCGAAGAACGTGTGCGACGAGGGTCGGGGGGTCGGGCCGACCAAGCTCGGCGTCTACCTCGACTTCGCCGACGCGATCGGCCGGCTGGGCCGCAAGGCCATCGAGGCCAAGTACGGCAACCTCTTCGAGATGTACGAGCGGATCACCGGCGAGGACCCGTACGAGGTGCCGATGCGCATCTACCCCGCCGTGCACTACACGATGGGCGGCCTGTGGGTCGACTACGACCTCCAGTCGAACATCCCCGGCCTGTTCGTGATCGGTGAGGCGAACTTCTCCGACCACGGCGCCAACCGGCTCGGCGCCTCGGCGCTGATGCAGGGCCTCGCCGACGGCTACTTCGTGCTGCCCACCACCATCGCCAACTACCTGGCCTCCGGTCCCCTCGACAAGGTCGACGCCAGCCACCCGGCGGCGGTCGAGGCACGCACCGACGTCGAGAACCGCGTGCAGCGGCTGCTCGCCGTCAACGGCGACCGGACCGTGGACTCGTTCCACCGGGAACTGGGCCAGATCATGTGGGAACACTGCGGCATGGAGCGCAGTGAGGCCGGGCTGCGCAAGGCGATCGACGAGATCCGCGCCCTGCGCGAGCAGTTCTGGCAGCGGGTCAAGGTGTCCGGCACCGGCGAGGAACTCAACCAGTCGCTGGAGAAGGCCGGCCGGGTGGCCGACTTCTTCGAACTGGCCGAGCTGATGTGCATCGACGCCCTGCACCGCGAGGAGTCCTGCGGCGGCCACTTCCGGGCCGAGCACCAGACGCCCGACGGTGAGGCGCAGCGCGACGACGACCGGTTCGCGTACGTGGCGGCCTGGGAGTTCACCGCCGACGGGGAGCCCTCGGTGCTGCACAAGGAAGACCTGAAGTTCGAATACGTCCACCCCACGCAGCGGAGCTACAAGTGAACCTGACCCTGCGCATCTGGCGCCAGAAGGGCCCCGAGGACAAGGGTCGGATGGTGACCTACCCGGTCGACGACGTGTCCCCGGACATGTCGTTCCTGGAGATGCTCGACGTCCTCAACGAACGGCTGATCCTCGCGGGTGAGGACCCGGTGGCGTTCGACCACGACTGCCGCGAAGGCATCTGCGGCATGTGCGGCCTGATGATCAACGGCGACGCGCACGGGCCGCAGCGCGGCACCACCGCGTGCCAGCTGCACATGCGGCAGTTCAAGGACGGCGAGACGATCGACATCGAGCCGTGGCGGGCCAGCGCCTTCCCGGTCGTCAAGGACCTGGTCGTCAACCGGAGCGCCTTCGACAAGATCATCGCGGCTGGCGGCTACGTCACCGCGCCGACCGGCAGCGCACCCGAAGCCCACTCCACCCCGGTGGCCAAGGCCAACGCCGACGCCGCCTTCGAGTCGGCGGCCTGCATCGGCTGCGGCGCCTGCGTCGCGGCCTGCCCGAACGGCTCCGGCATGCTCTTCACCGCCGCCAAGCTCACCCAGCTCTCGCTGCTGCCGCAGGGCCAACCCGAGCGCTACACCCGGGTGATCGGCATGGTCAACGCGCACGACGAGGCCGGCTTCGGTGGCTGCACCAACGCCGGCGAATGCACCCCGGCCTGCCCGAAGGGCATCCCACTGAACACCATCGGTCGCCTCAACCGCGACTACCTCACGGCCACCGCCAAGGGCACCAACAACACCCCCGGTTCCTGAGGGTCCGCCGTACCAGACGCCCGACCGCCGTACCCCACGCTCTTTCCGGGGTACGGCGGTCGGGCGTCTGACGCTTCTGGGCCCTGAGCGGGCCGGCCCCCGGTCGTTGGCGGCTGGCTCTCGGTCGTTGGCGGGCTGGACCTCGGCCGTTGGCGGGCTGGCTCTCGGTCGTTGGCGGGCTGGACCTCGGCCGTTGGCGGGCTGGCTCTCGGGCGTTGGTTGCGGTGGGGCTGGGGCGACCGTCCCCGGCTCCGGGCGGTCAGGCTTGATCCCTCCGCCGGGGACGGTCGCCCCAGCCCTGATCCCGGTCGCGGCTCGTCCGCATCGCATGATCCACTCGGGTTTCAGGAAGTCGGCCGGTTACCGCACGTCGGATACCGCGATTTCATGAAACGCGAGTGGATCAACTCGATCTCGGCCCAGCTGACCCCCACACCATCACGACAAAGGGGGCAAGGCGGACGAGTCGCCACTCAATGGCCGCGCACATCCGGGTGACCCACGCCCGGGTGACCTTCGGAGGTGCCGCCACGACCGGCAGCAACCGACGTCAGGGCCCACGAACCTCCACACCCAAAGGCCGCGCACACCCGACTGAACCACGCCCGGATGACCTTCGAGGATGCCGCCTCGACCGGCAGCAACCGACGTCAGGGCCCACGAACCTCCACACCCAAAGGCCACGCACACCCGACTGAACCACCCCCGGGTGACCTTCGGCGGTGCCACGTCGACCGGCAGCAACCGACGTCAGGACTCGGGGTCTGCGCGGAGACGCACAGGCGGAAGCCCATCAGCGAGTGCCTGGGGGGCGGCCGTCCCCGGCGTAGGGATCAAGCCTGACCGCCCGAAGCCGGGGACGGACGCCCCCCAGGCACCCACCGCAACCACCGCCAGCCCGAGGAGGACGGACGCTCCCCGGGCCCCCACCGCAACCACCGCACCACCGCCAGCCCGAGGGGGACGGACGCCCCCCGGGCCCCCACCGCAACCACCGCCAGCCCGAGGAGGACGGACGCCCCCACCCAACCACCGCCAACTCCGAGGCAGACCAGACCCGGAGGCAGGAACCCGGGACGGACGGCAGGTTCAAGTGCCTGAGCCCGGGTAGCAGTCTTCCCAGACGGCAGTGGGAAGGGATGAGGGACATGAAGGCGCTCACCTGGCAGGGCAAGCGGGACGTACGGGTCGAGGAGGTCCCGGATCCCCGGATCGAGGAGCCGACCGACGCGATCGTGAAGATCACCTCGACCGCGATCTGTGGTTCCGACCTGCACCTGTACGAGGTGCTCGGGCCGTACCTGAAGCCTGGTGACGTGCTGGGCCACGAGCCGATGGGCATCGTCGAGGAGGTCGGGTCGGAGGTGACCGGGCTGAAGCCGGGCGATCGGGTGGTGGTGCCGTTCAACATCGCCTGCGGCGGGTGCTGGATGTGCCAGCGCCAGCTCTACGCCCAGTGCGAGACCACTCAGGTCACCGGCGAGGGCAAGGGCGCGGCCCTGTTCGGTTACACCTCGCTGTACGGTTCGGTGCCGGGCGGGCAGGCCGAGTATCTGCGCGTCCCGCAGGCCCACTTCGGGCCGATCAAGGTCCCGCAGACTGGTGCGGACGAGCGCTACCTGTACCTGTCTGACATCCTGCCGACCGCGTGGCAGGCGGTGAAGTACGCGGACACCCCACCGGGTGGCACGCTGGCCGTCTTCGGTTTGGGTCCGGTCGGGCAGTTCTGCGCGCGGGTGGGCCGCCACCTCGGCGCGGGCCGGGTGATCGGGCTGGACCTGGTGCCCGAGCGGCTGGAGTTGGCCCGCCGGCACGGCATCGAGGTGCTCGACGTCAGCGAACTGCCGGACGTGCCGGGCGCGCTGATCGACCTGGTCGACGGCCGTGGCCCGGACGCGGTGATCGACGCGGTGGGGATGGAGGCGCACGGTTCACCGGTGGGCAAGCTGGCCCACGCCGCCGTCGGGTTGCTGCCGGACACGTTGGCCCGGCCGATGACCGACCGGGCCGCCATGGACCGCCTGTCGGTCCTGCACGCCGCGGTGAAGGGGGTTCGTCGCGGTGGCACCGTGTCAATCTCCGGGGTGTACGGGGGCGAGGCGGACCCGATGCCGCTGATGGAGATGTTCGACCGGGGCGTCCAGTTGCGGATGGGGCAGTGTCACGTCCGCCGGTGGACTGACGAGATCATGCCGTTGCTCGCCGGTGACGGGGACCCGCTGGGCGTGGAGGACCTGCGGACCCATCGGGTGCCGTTGGCCCGGGCGCCGCAGGCGTACGAGATGTTCCAGAAGAAGGACGACGGCTGCATCAAGGTCGTACTCGAGCCATGAGCGCGAGGGTGCCGTGAGCCGGGTGGTCGTGATCGTCGGCGCGAGCAGTGGGATCGGCCGGGCGGCGGCCCGGGCGTTCGCCGAGCGCGGTGACCGCCTGGTCCTCGCCGCCCGCGCCGCCACGCCCCTGGCCGAGGTACGCGCGGAGTGCGCCGACGTCGACGTGCTGACCGTGCCGACCGACGTGACCGAGCCGGACGCGCTGGACGCTCTCGCGGACGCGGCGGTGGACCGCTTCGACCGCATCGACGTGTGGGTGCACACGGCGGCGGTGATGGCCTACGGGCGCTTCGACGAGCTGCCCGGGCGGGTCTTCGACCAGGTGGTACGGACCGATCTGCTCGGTGCGGCCGGTTCGGTGCGGGTGGCGCTGCGGCACTTCCGGGCCGCCGGGGCCGGCACGGTGATCCTCACCGGCTCGGTGTTGGGGCACATCACCGCGCCGTACCTGGGCGCGTACGTGGCGAGCAAGTGGGGGTTGCAGGGTCTGGCGCGGACGGTGCAGCAGGAGTTGCGCGACAGCCCGGAGATCCGGCTGTGTCTGGTCAACCCGGGCAGCGTGGACACTCCGGTGTACGAGCAGGCGGCCAACTATCTGGGCCGTGTCGGGCGGCCTCCGCCGCCGATCGGCAGCCCACAGCGGGTGGCCAGGGCCATCGTGGACTGTGCGGACCGGCCCCGTCGGGAGGTCTCCGTGGGCCGGTTCAACGTGGTGATGCGCGCCGGTTTCACCGTACTGCCGGGGCTGTACGACGTCCTCGTCGGGCCGTTGATGCGGCTGGCGGGCCTGAGTGGACGGTCGGTCGCCGCGAACGACGGCAGCGTCTTCGCTCCGAACCCGGCCGGCGCGGCGGTACGCGGCGGTCACCTTCCTGACCTGCGGCAGCTCGCGCTCGGGCCGGTCGGTGTGGTCGGTGCCGCACTGCGCCGACGACTCCGCTGAGCTGTCCGGGGGCATCATGCATCGATCAACTCGCCTAGTGTGGTGGGCCAGCAGGCGCTCTGGCGCACCACGATGGGGGAGACGATTCACCATGCGACTGAACCGCAGAACGGCGCTCGGGTTGGGCACGGTGACCGCCGCCGGCACGGTGTTGGGGGCCGCCTCCCCGGCGGGTGCCGCCGAGGCCACCGAGGCGTCGCCGACCACTCCCGCTCGGGCTGCCCGCCGGGTCGCCGCGATCTTCGCCCGGCACAGCGCCGACGCCGGCGGCAACTGGCAGGCGTACGTCAGCGTCGCCGACCCGGCCGGCACGCCGGTGGTCGCGGTGCAGGCCGACGCGGACCGGCGGATCGAGGCGTACAGCGTCAACAAGATCGCGGTCGCCACGGCGGTGCTCGACAAGGTCGATCGAGGGCTGCTCACCCTGGACCAGCAGGTCGAGGTGAGCGCGGCGATCGTTGTACCGGGCGGTGACGGCATCTTCAGTCTGGACGGCGCGTACCCGAGCCTGGTGACCCTCGGGCATGTGCTGGCCAACCTGCTGACCGTCTCAGACGACACGGCGGTGCGGCTGTGCGGGCTGGTCGCCCCGGCCGCCGAGATCAACTCGATTCTGGTGGCGAAGGGCTTCCCGAACACCCAGGTCGAGCCGGTGGCCAACCCGAACCGGTTCTTCCTCGGCACCAGCACCCCCCGGGAGACGCACGACCTGCTGCGCGCCCTGGTCGCTGGCACGCTGCTCTCCCCCGCCTCGACGGCGTTCCTGTTGGGCATCCTGCGCTCCCCGGTGGCGTTCACCGACGGCATCCGGCGCACGATGTCCTCCGACGACCGGGCCCGGATCGCCACCAAGGCCGGCTGGTTTGCCGACGCCCGGCACGAGGCCGGCGTGATCTTCGACCGCTCCGGCGCGGCGGTGCTCACCTACGCGCTCTTCGCCGACGGGCAGGCCAACCCGGACGACTTCGGCGCGACCCACCCGGCGGTGCAGGCCCGGGCCGCCATGGGCCCCAAGTTCCTGGCCGCGGTGGATCGGATCGCGGGCGTGGGCAGGACGTTCCGGATCACCGCCCCCCGCCCCAGCAACGGCGGCTGAGGCACTCCGCCGCGCCCATCCGGGGTCGGTCGCCGCCACCGGCGGCCGACCCGGCGTGGCGACCGCCGGGGCACGGGCCGGTCCGGGTGACTACCGTGTAGGGCGGACACGTCGGAGGGACGGCAATGGCACGAGCGCGGAGCACGGATGTCGAACGGTCGCTCGGGCGGCGGATGCGCGGCACGGCCGGCCTGGCCGCGCTCGCCGGCCTGGCCTGGGTCGCCCGGGATGTGCCGGCGGCGCTGGGTGGCCGACTCAGCGGAGCGCGGGCCGAACGTGCCGCCCGTTCGCCCCAGTTCCGCGAGGGCACCTTCCACAACCGGGCCGGTAGCCGCGCGATGGTCGCCGAGCCGGGGCGCAACCTGCTCCGCGAGCTGATCTTCGGCAAGCAGAAGCGCCGCCCGAGCACCGCGGTGCCGCTGCTGCGTCCGACCGACGAGCCCGCCACCACCGACACCCACCGGGAACTGGGCGTCATCTGGTACGGCCACGCCTCCGCCCTCGTGGAGATCGAGGGGCACCGGGTGCTCATCGACCCGGTGTGGAGCGAGCGCTGCTCACCGTCGACCCTGGTCGGTCCCCGCCGGCTGCACGAACCCCCGGTACGCCTCGACGAGCTGCCGCGACTCGACGCGATCCTCATCTCCCACGACCACTACGACCACCTCGACATGGCCACCGTCCGGGAGCTGGTCGCGCGGCAGTCAGCGCCGTTCCTGGTGCCGCTCGGGGTGGGCGCGCACCTGGACCGGTGGGGCGTACCGGCCGAACGGATCATCGAGCTGGACTGGTCGGAGAGTCACGAGACCGGAGGGCTCAAGATCACGGCCACGCCGGCCCAGCACTTCTCCGGCCGAGGGCTGCGCCGGGACGGCACCCTCTGGAGTTCCTGGGTGATCGAGGGAACGTTCCGCAAGGTCTTCTACACCGGCGACTCCGGCTACTTCGACGGGTACGCGGCGATCGGCGCGGAGCACGGGCCGTTCGACGTGACGCTGATGCAGATCGGCGCGTACGACCGGGCGTGGCCGAGCATCCACATGTTCCCGGAGGAGGCGGTCGACGCCCACCTGGATCTGCGCGGCGGGCTGCTCATCCCGGTGCACTGGGCGACGTTCAACCTGGCCCTGCACGACTGGTCCGAGCCGGTCAACCGGCTGTGGGCCGAGGCGAAGGCCCGCGACGTGCAGCTGGCCGTGCCCCGTCCGGGCGAGCGCGTCGTGGTCGACGAGCCACCGGCCGTCGACGGCTGGTGGCAGGCGATCGCCTGACGGGCGGGCCCCTCAGAGCACGAAGGCGTCGGTCCAGAGGGCGCCGGACCGGCCGGAGAGCGCGTCCAGCATGGCCACCGCCTGACCGTCGGTGAGCTGCGCGACGAAGTCCACGATGGCGCGCCCCCGGGCCCGACCGATCCGGTCCGGGGTACGCGGGTGCAGCTCCGCCTCGGCCAACTCGACCAGGTCGTGCAGCCGGCGGGGCAGCCGGGACTCCTCCTGCGGGTCGAGCAGCCACTCCCACAGCGCCTCGACCAGGGTGCCCAGCAGTCGGGCCTGGCCGCGCTGGTGCAGGGCGAGGTCCGGACGGGCCAGCACGAACCGGTGGTGGACGAACTTTAGCACCTGCACCTCGTGCCACTGCGCGCAGCCCAACAGCACGTACCCGGAACGCACCGACGGCTGACCGGTGACGGTGATCGCCTCGACGAAGCGGGTGGACCAGCGGGCGGAGAACCGGGCCACGTACTGCTCGGCCTCGATCGAGCCGTCGAACGGCATCGCGAGCAGCCCGTCCACCAGCTCCTCGCGGACGTGCTCGACGGCGGCGGCGAACGCGTCGTCGTCGGCGATCCAGGCGTCCTTGCGGTGCAGTTGCCGGCGGAGCCGTTCGATCGCCGCCCCGGGTCGCCGGGCCGCCGTGGCCAGCGCCGCGTCGGTGATCGCCCGGAAGTGCCCGCTCTCGCGCTGCCAGGCCATCAACTCGGCGGAGACCGAACCCTGCTGGAGCACACCGACCCGGTAGAAGTCCTCCACGTCGTGGATGGCGTACGCGATGTCGTCGGCGGTGTCCATCACGGACGCCTCCACGGTCTGCTGCCACTCCGGGATGCGACCGGCGAACGGCTCCCGGGCCTGCCGCAGGTCGTCCAGTTCGGTGCGGTACGCGCCGAACTTCGACGAACCGCTCTCCGGGTCGTCCGGCGGTGGGGTGGCTCCGCGCGGCGGGGGATCCATCGTGCGGGGGTGCGGGTCGGGGTGGTCCAGGCGGGTCCACGGGTACTTCAACATCGCGGCGCGGACCGCCGCGGTCAGGTCCAGCCCGGTGGTGGCCGCGCCGCGGATCTCGGTGCTGGTGACGATCCGGTACGACTGCGCGTTGCCCTCGAAACCGTCGGAGAGACCGAGGCGCTGCCGGGCCAGCCGGTCCAGCACCCGCTCCCCCAGGTGCCCGAACGGTGGGTGACCGAGGTCGTGGGCGAGGGCCGCCGCCTCCACCACGTCCGGGTCGCAGCCGCCGAGGTCGTCCAGCAGGTCACGCCACCGCTCGTCGGCGTTCAACCGCTCGGCGACCGCCCGGGCCACCTGGGCGACCTTGAGGCTGTGCGTGAGCCGGTTGTGCACCAGCAGCCCGGAGCCGACCGGGCTGATCACCTGGGTGACACCGCCGAGGCGGGCGAAGAACGGCGAGCCGACGATCCGGTCCCGGTCGGCGCGGAACGGGTTGGCCGTGAGGTCGCCGAGGGCCCGGGCGCTGCCGCCGAAGAGTCGCCGGGCGCGCGGCTCCGCAGCAGATTCCATGATCGCCACGCTAGCCCACGCCTGACCGGACCGCCGCCGGTCACCCCGGCCGGGTGCGGCGGTTCGTCCCCCGCGCCGGCCGGGCGCGGCGACAGCGTCCCGGGCCGCCCGGCAGAATGCAGGCGTACCCGCTCTCTGAGGGCGGATCGAGTCGAAGGCGGATCGAGATCGTGACCCAGTCTGTTCATCAGCGGATCGCCGACGAGCTCGGCGTGGCCGAGCGTCAGGTGCGGGCGGCCGTGGAGCTGCTCGACGGCGGCGCCACCGTGCCGTTCATCGCCCGCTACCGCAAGGAGGCCACCGGCCTGCTCGACGACACCCAGCTGCGCACCCTGGAGGAGCGGCTGCGCTACCTGCGCGAGCTGGACGAGCGGCGGACGGCCGTCCTGGAGTCGATCCGCGGTCAGGGCAAGTTGGACGAGGCCCTGGAAGCGCAGATCATGGCCGCCGACTCGAAGTCGCGGCTGGAGGACATCTACCTGCCCTACAAGCCGAAGCGGCGGACCCGGGCGCAGATCGCCCGCGAGGCCGGCCTCGCCCCGCTGGCCGAGACGCTGCTGGCCGACCCGAGCCAGGACCCGCGGGCCACCGCCGCCGCCTTCGTCGACGCGGAGAAGGGCGTCGCCGACGCCGCCGCCGCGCTGGAGGGCGCCCGGGCGATCCTCATCGAGACCTTCGCGGAGGACGCCGACCTGATCGGCACGCTGCGCGAGCAGATGTGGTCGCGGGGCCGTCTGGTGTCCCGGGTACGCGAGGGTCAGGAGGCGGCCGGTGCCAAGTTCGCCGACTACTTCGACTTCTCCGAGCCGTACCCGAAGCTGCCCTCACACCGGATCCTGGCGATGTTCCGGGGCGAGAAGGAGGGCGTGCTCGACCTGACGATGGAGCCGGATGAGGCGGGCGAGGCGGACGCCGTGGCGACCGGCCCGACCCGGTACGAGGCAGCCATCGCCGGCCGGTTCGGGGTGTCCGACGCGGGCCGCCCCGCCGATCGTTGGCTGACCGACACCGTCCGCTGGGCGTGGCGTACCCGGATCCTCATCCACCTCGGCGCGGACCTGCGGATGCGGCTGTGGCAGGCGGCCGAGGAGGAGGCGGTCCGGGTCTTCGCCACCAACCTGCGGGACCTGCTGCTCGCCGCGCCGGCCGGCACCCGACCCACCATGGGCCTGGACCCGGGCCTGCGGACCGGCGTGAAGGTGGCCGTGGTGGACGCCACCGGCAAGGTGGTCGCCACCGACACCATCTACCCGCACGAGCCGCGCCGGCAGTGGGACGCGTCGGTGGAGACCCTCGCCCGGCTGGCCGGGGCGCACGGGGTGGAGCTGATCGCGATCGGCAACGGCACCGCCTCCCGCGAGACCGACAAGCTCGCCGGTGACCTGATCGCCCGGCACCCGCAGCTCAACCTGACCAAGGTGATGGTCTCCGAGGCGGGCGCGTCGGTCTACTCCGCCTCCGCGTACGCCTCGCAGGAACTGCCCGGGATGGACGTGTCGCTGCGCGGCGCGGTCTCCATCGCCCGCCGCCTCCAGGACCCCCTGGCGGAGCTGGTCAAGATCGACCCGCGTTCGATCGGCGTCGGCCAGTACCAGCACGACCTGTCCGAGGTGAAGCTGTCCCGGTCGCTGGACGCGGTGGTGGAGGACTGCGTCAACGCGGTCGGGGTGGACGTCAACACCGCCTCCGCGCCCCTGCTGACCCGGGTCTCCGGGATCGGTGCCGGCCTGGCCGAGAACATCGTGCTGCACCGGGACGCCAACGGGCCGTTCCGGTCGCGTACCGAGTTGAAGAAGGTGGCCCGGCTCGGGCCGAAGGCGTTCGAGCAGTGCGCCGGCTTCCTGCGCATCCCGGACGGGGACGACCCGTTGGACTCCTCCAGCGTGCACCCCGAGGCGTACCCGGTGGTGCGCCGCATCCTCGCCAGCACCGGGCAGGACCTGCGCTCGGTTATCGGCAGGAGCGGCATCCTGCGCGGGCTGCGGGCCACCGACTTCGTCGACGAGCGGTTCGGTCTGCCCACGGTCACCGACATCCTCGCCGAGTTGGAGAAGCCGGGTCGGGACCCCCGCCCGGAGTTCCGCACCGCCACCTTCGTCGAGGGGGTGGAGAAGGTCAGCGACCTGAACCCGGGCATGGTGCTGGAGGGCGTGGTCACCAACGTGGCCGCGTTCGGCGCGTTCGTGGACGTCGGCGTGCACCAGGACGGCCTGGTGCACGTCTCGGCGATGTCCCGGACCTTCGTGAAGGACCCCCGCGAGGTGGTGAAATCCGGCGACGTGGTCAAGGTCCGGGTGCTCGATGTGGACGTACCGCGTAAGCGCATCTCGCTGACCCTGCGCCTGGACGACGAGGCTCCGGCCGGCGGCGGTGGTGGTCGGACGAGCCAGGAGGGGCGTGGCGGTCCGGCGCAGCGCGCACCGCAGGGCGGTGGTGCCGGGCAGGGCGGTCGCGGCAGGCAGGGCACGTCCGGTGGCCCGCAGAGCGGTGGCGGCGGGCAGGGCGGTCGCGGCAGGCAGGACAGTCGCGGTGGCCAAGGCGGTCGCGGCGGCGGGCAGCGCCACGGCGCACCGGCGCCGGCCAACGACGCGATGGCGGAAGCCCTGCGCCGCGCCGGCCTGGCCTGATCCCGCTCAGTACGTCAACCCCGCGCCGCCCGTCGATCATGGAGTTGTGGTGGGTGACAAATCGCCCGCACAGCGCCAAGCCAGGCACCACAACTCCATGATCGACGAAGCCGAGCCGGCCCCCTGGCTCAGCGAGGTCGGGAAATCCGCTCGCGTGACCGTGAGGTTCGGGGTGATGATCTCGCGGTGAGGATGCACGCCGATCAGGTGGACGTGAGCGTGGACGTGGTTTCCGCGCTGGTGGCCGCGCAGTTCCCCGAGTGGCGGGCCCTCCCGGTGCACCCAGTTCCGTCGAGCGGCACGGTGAACGCCCTGTTCCGGCTCGGCCCGGAGATCGTCCTGCGGTTCCCGCTGCAACCCGGTGCCGACGCGGAGCTGCGCGCCGAGCTGCTACGGGAGCAGGAGTACGCCCGGCTGCTCGCCGCGTACCTGCCGATCGCGGTGCCCGAACCGCTCGGCCTCGGCGAGCCGGGTGCGGGGTACCCCGGGCCGTGGACCGCGTACCGCTGGATCGCCGGCGAGCCGGCGCGGCCTGACCTGATCGGCGACCCGGACACGTTCGCCCGCGACCTGGCTGGCGTCGTCGTCGCACTGCGCAGCATCGACACGGGCGGGCGGACCTGGTCGGGGTCCGGCCGGGGCGGGCCGCTGGTGGCCCTGGACGTCGACGTGCGGTCGGCTCTCGCCGACAGTGTCCACCTCACCGACACCGCCCGGCTCGCCGTCGTGTGGGACCGGTGCCGGGAGGCTCCCCGGCGCGACGACCGTGACGTGTGGATCCACGCCGACCTGATGCCGGGCAACCTGCTGGTCCGCGACGGCCGGCTGGCCGCCGTCATCGACCTGGAGACCGTCAACGTGGGTGATCCGGCGGTGGACCTGATGCCGGCGTGGAACCTGCTCGACGCCGGGGCGCGGGAGACGTACCGGCGGGCGTTGGGCGTGGACAACGACACCTGGGAGCGGGGGCGCGGTTGGGCGCTGCTACAGGCGATCAACGCGCTGCCGTACTACGTCGAGACGAACCGGGTGATGGCCGCCATCGCCCGGCGTACCCTGCGGGCCGTCCTCGACTGAGCCGGTCGCGTACCGTCGGCGTCGTGGGTGAGCGCGACGCCCGGGAGTGGCGGGATCAGCAGCGGCAGGCGGTGCGGGCGCACGCCGACGCGGACGCGCGGCGGCGGGCCGCCGAGCACGCGGAGGCGGCGGAGCTGGTGGCCTGGTTCGTGGCCGAGGCGACCCGGCGAGGGCTGCCCACCACCCGGCTGCTCGCCCACGGGTACGACGGGCGTGGACGCTACCGGACGGGGCTGACCGGCTGGTACGTCGACCGGGCCGAGACTCGGGCGGTGGACGTGGCCGGCCGGTTCCACCTGCTGACCGTGCCGGGCGGTCCACGAGCCTGGCTCTTCGGGGTCGACCCCCAGCCCAGCCCGGCACCGTTGATCGTCGGGGCGGGTGGCCGCGACGGCGAGTCGATCCCCTTGCGGACGTTGCTCACCCGGTTGCTGGACGACGGGACCGGCGAGCCGGGTTCCACCACCGGGCCTGCCGCACCACGACGGTGACCAGGCCGGCCGCCCCATCGCACCTTCGGTGGGCGGCCGCCGTCCCGTTCGGCGCGGCTGACTGACTGACGAGGTCAACGCCCGCGCCGGGCTGCCGGACGTCTTCGACGCCAGCGTGAGCAGTTTCAGCTGCGCGTCGCACACCGAATACGCGGAACGGTCGTTTGTCCATAGTAGCGACCTCCTATGATTGATTCATCCGTCTATGACCGGTTCAACCCAAAGGCACAAGTGGTGAATCTCGTACATATTCAAGAGGATCCTCACTTTTTTCCGTCAGGAATCACGCCGTGCTGAATGTTCCGCTCGCAGGCGGAATCGTGCTCGCACTCGTCGTCGGCACCCTGTTGCAGCCGCTGATCCTTCGCCTGCTGAAATCGGCCGCCGTTCTCGACATACCGTCCGAGCGGTCCTCGCACAGCACGCCGATCCCGCGCGGCGGCGGCGTGGGCGTCGCCGCGGCGGCCGGGCTCGCACTTCTCCTCAACGAGCACGCGCGATCCATCGCCGTGCCGCTGCTCTTCTTCGCGGCGATCGGGCTCCTGGAAGACCTCTGGGGCGCCCCGATCCGCCTGCGCCTGCTCCTGCAACTGCTCGCCGGTGTCGCCACGGGACTGGTCCTGGTGCCCGGCGGGCAGGCGTGGTACGTCCACGTGCTCCTCGTACTCGCCCTGGCGGCGTGGCTGACCTCGTACGTGAACGCCTTCAATTTCATGGACGGCATCAACGGCATCTCGACGGTGCACGCGATCCTCGGTGGAGCGGTGTACGCCGCACTCGGAGTGTTCACGGACCTCCCGCTCCTGACCGCGGCCGGCAGTCTGATCGCGGCCGCGTCCCTGACGTTTCTCCCCTGGAACGCCTGGGTCGCGAAGGTCTTTCTCGGTGATGTCGGCTCGTACGCCCTGGGCGGTGCACTCAGCACGATCGCCGCGTACGCCATCGTTCGCGGCGTACCGCCGGAGGCGGCCGTGGCGCCCCTCGCGCTGTACCTCGCCGACACCGGCTGGACGCTCCTGCGCCGCATCAGTAAGGGCGAGGCCTGGTACCGCCCACACCGCAACCACGCCTATCAGCGGCTGACGGACGCTGGTCGGTCACATCAGCGGGTCACCGTGCTGACCGCTATCGCCGGGGCGACAGTGGCCGGCTGCCTGGTCGTCGCGTCGTTCAGCGGGCCACTCGTGCGGGCCGCACTGGACGCCACGGCCCTCGCGATCCTCGCCGCCTACCTCACCGCCCCCGCCTGGCTCACCGCTTCACGGGCCCAACCCGCACCGGAAGGAAGAACGATCCATGCCAGAACTGTCAGCTCAACGAGCCGGTGACCTGGGCGGCGCCGGGAATCGACAGGTCAAGAAGGTCGCGGTGCTCGGCAGCAGCGGCTTCGTCGGCCGCGCGGTCGTCGCCGAGCTGCGCCGCAGGGGCGCCGAGGTCCATCTCGTCACCACACCACGCCTGGCGTGGCCGCTGGTCGAGGCGCTCCGAAGCGAGTCGGTGCCGGCGGATCTCCAGCGAGACGTCGTCGAGGCCCTCGCCGCCCAGCTCGACGGTGCGCACAGCGTGATCAACACGGCTGGGCTGCCAAACGGGTCCGCCCCGGACAGTGCCGCGTTGTACGGCGGCAACTCACTGCTCCCCACCCTGGTCGCCCGCGCCGCCACGCTGGTCAACGCCGGCCGGCTGGTCCACGTCAGTTCGGCTGCGGCGCAGGGCGCCATGGATCTCGACGAGACACCGCGGACGTTGCCCTTCTCGCCGTACTCGCGCTCCAAGGCGATCGGCGAGCGCCTGCTCCAGCGCGAGGACCACATCGACTCGGTCATCTACCGGTCGACCTGGGTCCATGATGTGGATCGGCCGAACACCCGGGCGCTCATCCGGCTCGCACAGTCGCCGTTGAGCTGCGTCGCCGGGGACGGTACCGCGCCGACGCCCCAGGTCCTCATCGACGATGTCGCCGCGGCGATCGCCCACCTCGGGCTCGTCGACGGCCCGGTGCCGCCCATCGTGGTCCAGCCCCACAACGGCATGACAACCGGGCTTCTGCTCCGCCTTCTCGGTGGCCGCGAGCCACGGCACATCCCGCGTCGGGTGGCGCGGTACGCGACCCGCTGCCTCGCCGCGTACGGCCGGACGAGTCTGAACGCCAACGCGCACGCCCGTCGGGTCGACATGCTCCTGTTCGGCAAGCGGCAGACGCCCGGTTGGCTCGCCGACCAGGGGCTGGCACCCCAGCTGCACCCCGAGGCATGGGAGCGGCTGCGGACGGCGGGCACCCCGCCGACATCCGCGTCGGCACCGAACGCTGACGGCGTGGCGCGGCCCCGAACAGGTGACTCGCAACCGGTCGAGACGAGCAGCGCGGCGCGCACAACCGGTCGCTGACGCAGTAGCCCCGCCCCAACAGGAAGGTTCTCCATGACTCTCACCCCCGTGTCAGGCTCGACTGGCCTGCTCGGTTCCTTGGCTGCTCCGGCTGCGGTGGCAGCGGCTGCTCCGGCTGCGGTGGCAGCGCGGTGAGAATCGGGATCATCACGCAGTGGTACGACCCGGAGGGTGGCTCCGCCGTCCTTCCGGGGATCATCAGCCGGTCGCTCGTCGCACTCGGGCACGAGGTGCATGTGCTCACCGGGTTCCCGAACTACCCGTCCGGCCGGCTGTCTCCGGGTTACCGGCTACGCCCGTACCAGTTCGAGATGATGAACGGCGTCTCGGTGCACCGGGTGCCGCTGGTGCCCAGCCACGACCGGTCGGCAGTCGGACGGGCTGCCAACTATCTCAGCTTCGCGGCCTCGGCGGCGGTCCGGTTGGACCTGCTCCGCAAGGTCGACGTGTGGCTGGTCTACTCCTCGCCGGCAACTGTGACGCTGCCGGCGATGCTGGCCCGTTGGCTGCACGGACGCCCGTACGTGATCCTGATGGAGGATCTCTGGCCGGACACCCTGGCGCAGAGCGACTACGTCCGCCCTGGCCGTCGCACCGACCTGATAGTCCGGTTGCTCACCCGGTTCTGCGACTCGGCGCATCGCAACGCGTCGTCGGTGGCCGTCATCGCGCCGGGTATGGCCGACATCCTGAACAGCCGCGGCGTCCCCCGGGACAAACTCTCGGTCGTCTACAACTGGGTCGACGAGCGCCTGTTCCGCCCACGACCAGCTGATCCTGAGTTGGCGGCGACCCTCGGGCTGGAGGGCTTCGTCGTCATGTACGCCGGAAGCATGGGAAACCTCCAGGGCCTCGATGTCGCCGTCGACGCACTGGAGCATCTCGCCGACATCCCGGACCTGACGCTCGTGTTCGCGGGCAGCGGTGTGGAAGAGGGGCGGCTACGCGAATCGGCCGCACGGTACGAACCCGGCCGGGTGGTCTTCCTCGGCCAGCAGCCGATCGAGCGGATGGTCGAACTGATGCCGCTCGGGGACGTCCAGTTGATCTCCTTGCGCGACCAGCCTTTCCTTCGCTCGATCATGCCCAGCAAGGTGCAGAGCACCCTGGCGTGCGGCCGTCCCATCGTGGCCGCTCTGGCGGGTGACGCGGCCGAGCTCGTCGACGCGTCCGGCGCCGGGTTCGTCGCTCCGCCCGGCGACAGCTACGCCCTGGCCGACGCGATCCGCCGGATGTACGAGTTGGGTGCCGAGAAGCGCGAGGAGCTGGGCCGCAGCGGCCGGCAGTTCTACCTGGAGCGGCTCTCGGAGCGGGTCGGCAGCGTCGCCCTCGCCGAGCACCTGGTGAAGGCGGCCCGGAACCACGTTCCGGCCGGTCGGTGACCACCGCGGCACCGGTGGACGAAGCCGGACGGAGGCGGCGCTGTCCGCGACGGCGGCCACGCGCACTGGGCGGCCAATAGGATAGCCGGACCTTCAGCTCAGATAACCCGAAAACGGCCAACGATGCCGTTTCTCCCTGTAACAAGGACAAGGAGCGCAAAGCTCCTTCTGCCTGGCGGTGGAAGTAGTCGGAAGACGGGACAGGGAGCCAGTACATGCCGCAGGACACGGAGCACACGGAGCGGTTGGACCAGCGGACGCGGCGAGCCAAGGCGCGCCGCCGGGCGATCGGCTTTCTCGCGGCCGACACCACCGCCTGGGTCGGCGGTTCAGTCGCAGCCGCCTGGACCCGATTCGAGTTCCAGCTCCCTCCCGGCCAACTCGGCCGGGCCGCAACGGTCGGAATGGCCGCGGCGATCATCCACGTGGCGGTGGCGGCGCTGCGCCGGCTCTACTCCGGACGACACCCGCTGGGCAGCCTTCAGGAGGTCCAGGGCCTCGCCGGCACCACCATCACGACGGCCGCTATCGTGCTGCTCGGCCTGCTGCCCTCCGGCGAGCGACCGGTTCCGGCGAGCACCCCTCTGGTCGGCGGCGCGCTCGCCCTGCTGTTCATGCTCGGCGCCCGGTTCGTGTACCGGCACCGCCACGACCTCGCCATGCGGCCGGACGTCCGGTCGTCGACGCCGGTGCTGCTGTTCGGGATGGGAGACGCCGGCCAAGGGCTGCTCCGGGCCATGCTCAGCGACCCGCGCGGTCGGTACCTACCGGTCGGCGCGCTCGACGACGACCCTGACAAGCGGGACCTGCGCATCGGCCGGGTCCGCGTGCTGGGCGGACGCAACGATGTCGCCGCCTCGGTCCGGCGTACCGGCGCCAGCGCCGTCATCTTCTCGGTGGCCAACGCGGACGCCGCGCTGATCCGCCAGATCCGGGGGGCCACTCTTGAGGCCGGCGCGGTCTTCAAGGTGCTGCCCCCGGTGCGGGACCTGGTCGACCACCGGATCACCGTCACCGACGTCCGGGACGTGCAGATCGACGACCTGCTCGGCCGCCGTCAGGTGGTCGGCGACCTGCCGCTGAGCAGCAACAGCCTGACCGGACGACGGATCCTGGTCACCGGCGCCGGCGGTTCGATCGGCTCGGAGCTCTGCCGTCAGGTGATGAAGGCCAACCCGGGTGAGCTGATGATGCTGGACCGGGACGAGTCGGCCCTGCACAGCCTCCAGATGTCGCTCGCCGGGCGGGCCATGCTGGACGGTCCGGAGCTGATCCTCGCCGACCTGCGCGACGACGAGGGCATCCGACGGATCATCCGGGAGCGCCGCCCGGAGATCATCTTTCATGCGGCGGCGCTCAAGCACCTGACGTTGCTGCAGCGGCACCCGGGCGAGGCCATCAAGACCAACGTCTGGGGCACGCTCTCCGTGTTGGACGCCTGCCGGGACGTGGCGAAGTTCGTCAACATCTCGACTGACAAGGCGGCCGATCCGATCAGCGTCCTCGGCTACTCGAAGCGGATCACGGAGCGGTTGACGGCGCACGCCGCGTCCCGCTTCCCGGGGACGTTCCTCAGCGTCCGGTTCGGCAACGTGCTGAGCAGCCGCGGTTCGGTGGTGACCGCCTTCCAGCGGCAGATCGAGACGGGCAAGCCGCTGACCGTCACCCACCCGGACGTCACCCGCTACCTGATGACCGTCCAGGAGGCCGTCCACCTGGTGCTCCAGGCCGCCGAAATCGGGCAGGACGGTGAGGCACTGGTGCTCGACATGGGCGAGCCGGTCCGGATCACGGACCTGGCCCGGCAGATGGCCGACCAGGCGTCCAGCTCCGTTCCGATCGTCTACACCGGCCTGCGGCCCGGCGAGAAGCTGCACGAAGACCTGCTCGGCACCGGCGAGATGGACACTCGGCCGTTCCATCCGCTGGTGTCACACGTGGCCGTTCCGCCGCTCGACCCGATAGAGGTCAGCGGACTCGACCCGTACGACGACGCGGCGAAGATCGTCGAGCACCTCGCGTTGCTCTGCGCGCAGCCGGTCGGTCCGGTGGTCAAGGGCCCGCGGGGCGTACCCCTGCAGTCGCACTGAGCTGATCGGCCCCGCCGCTGCTGCGGTGGAACGGAACGGGGTGACGCCGCGCGGCGTCACCCCGTTCCGCTTTCGCCGGGACGGCCAGCGCCGGCCCACCCTCCGTGCGCGGCCGGAGCCGGAACCCGGACCGGAACAGCGCACAGAGACCGGGGCTGGCAACCACAGGTTCGTGATCGCCAGCCCCGGTGTCCAGCTGGTCAGCGGCGGATGCCCGCCCAGTCGTGGTGGCGGCGCACGGTGGAGAGGAGGAAGTCGACCACCCGTCGGGAGGTGTCTCGCACCTGGTAGTCGACCGGGCACGGCACCCCCTCGGCGGCGACCTGCGCCACCGTCACCTCGACCGCCTCGACCACGCCCTGCGGGTCGAGGCCGGTCATGATGATGCCGCCGGCGTCGAGCGCCTCGGGGCGTTCGATCGACTCGCGCAGTGTCACCGCGGGGAAGCCGAGGATGGCGGCCTCCTCGCTGATCGTGCCGCTGTCCGAGAGGGTGCAGTAGGCCTCGGCCTGGAGATGTACGTAGTCGAGCAGCCCGAACGGGTCGTGGAAGGCGATGCCGTCCAGTGCGGTGGCATCCGGGGCCAGCGCCTCCAGCCGCTTACGGGTCCGCGGATGCGTGGAGACCAGTACCGGGAAGCCCCACCGGTTGCGGACCGCGACCAGGCAGTCCAGCAACCTCCGCAGGCGCTCGGGGTGATCCACGTTCTCCTCGCGGTGTGCGCTGACCAGGAAGTAGCGGCCCGAGGTGAGTTCCAGTTGACGCAGGATGGTCGAGTTGGCGATCGGCTCCCGGTAGTGCTCCAGCACCTCCCGCATGGGCGAGCCGGTGTGCAGGATCCGGCGCGGGTGCAGGCCCTCGGCGAGCAGGTTGCGCCGGGCGTGTTCGGTGTAGACGAGGTTGAAGTCGGCCACGTGGTCGACCAGCCGGCGGTTGGTTTCCTCCGGCACGTTCAGGTCGAAGCACCGGTTGCCGGCCTCCATGTGGTAGACCGGCACCCGCATCCGGCGGGCCATCAGCGCGGCGATGCAGCTGTTGGTGTCGCCGAGCACCAGCAGCGCGTCGGGCCGTTCCTCGGCGATCGCCGCCTCCATGCCGACAAGTACCCCGCCGAGGACCCGCCCCAGCGACGAGGTGTCGACGCGGAGGAACCGGTCCGGCTCGCGCACGCGCAGCTCTTTGAAGAACACGTCCGACAGGGCGCTGTCCCAGTTCTGCCCGGTGTGCACCAGCGTGTGATCCACTGTGTCGTCGAGTCGAGCGATCACCCGGGAGAGCCTGATGATCTCGGGTCGGGTGCCGACCACCGTCATGATCCGGGTCATGCCCGTCCTCCCTCTGCTGCCACCAGTGCCGCCGGCCGGGCCGCCTCCACCGGCTCGGCCCAGGTGTCCGGCCAGTCCGGGTCGAAGAGCTCGTTGGTCCAGAACATCGTCACCAGTTCGTCCGTACCGGTGTTCACCAGCTTGTGCGCCCACATGGTGGGCATGTCGATGAGGGCTGGCTCGGCGCCGCTCACCGGGAACCGCAGCACCTCGGGGTCGCCGACCCGGCGCAGGCTGATCTCGGCCGAGCCGCGCAGCACCACGAACCGCTCCACCTTCGCCAGGTGGAAATGTTCTCCCCGGGTGATTCCCGGACGGGTGGTGGAACAGAACGTCTGCCCCGCCCCGCCGTGCGCCTTGACCGTCTCGACCAACTCGCCGCGCGCGTCGGCCCGCCGGGGCAGCGTGATCGGATAGTGCGCCGGGAAGCAGTGCGACCGGTACGTGTTGAACAGCCGCACGTCGTGCCGGCTCAACAGGGAGGGGATCTCCCCGGTCCGGTACGTCGCGGCCATCCCGGTGAGCCGGTCCGCCAGCGCCTGCACGCCGATGCGCAGCGCCGGCATGGCCGGATCCCACGAGCCACCGCCGGGCACCCCGATGAGACGCGCGGCCGCGTCGGTGACGTGCACCAGGCTCAGCTCGCGATCGGCGTGCACATCGGGCCGCCCGCCCTCGGCGAGCAGCCGGCAGAAGGTCGCCACCGCCGAGTTGTAGTACGGCCGGCCGTGCTCGCCGTACAGGTTCGGCAGCAACACGTCGTCGAGGTCGACGCCGGTGTCCGCCAGCACCCGCGCGGCGGCGGCCTTGGCGTCGCCGTACGGCGTGCCGTTGCCGGCCTGCACCGAACTGGCGTAGACCACCCGCGCCGGCGGGTTCGCGCAGTGCTTGAGCCCATCGGCGAGTTGGGTGGCGAGCTGGACGTTGCCGGCGGCGACCTCGGCCGGCTCTCCCCGGTTGACGCCGGCCAGGTGCAGCAGGCGGTCGTGGCCGGCGATCTTCGCCGCGATCACGCCGGGGTCGGCCAGGTCGGCGCGGCTGAGCACGGTCGGCTCCGGCCACCCCAGCGCCCGGAGCAGCACGCGGACGTGCCAGCCGAGGAAACCGCCACCGCCGGTGACGGCGAGCCTCAGCACGCCAACACCGGGTCCCGCAGGGCCAGCTCCGCCCGCACCTCGGGCAGCGTCTTCAGCAATTCGACGATCTCGGGTACGCCGAGCTGCGGCGCGTTCGACGAGTTGAAGTCCTCGGTCAGCCCGTCGCCGAACTCGCCCTCGGAGACGTAGAGCGAGTAGTTGAGGTCGCGGCCGTCCAGCGGCACCCGGAGGAAGTCCCCGAAGTCCTCGGCCTGTACGAGTTCCTCCCGGCTGGCCAGCGTCTCGGCCTGCTTCTCGCCGTGCCGGATGCCGATCACGTCGAGCTTGGCGGGCACATCGAAGAGCTGGCACACCGCCTCGGCCAGGTCGCCGACGGTGCACGCCGCGGCCTTACGAATGAAGATGTCACCGGGGCGGGCGTTCTGGAACGCGTGCTCGACCAGTTCGACGGAGTCGGCCAGCGACATCACGAACCGGGTCATTGCCGGGTCGGTCACGGTGGGCGCCCGACCGGCCTTGATCTGCTCGATGAAGAGCGGGATCACCGACCCGCGCGAGTACATGACATTGCCGTAGCGCACGCAGGAGACGGTGGTGGCGCTGTTCGGGTTGTTGCGGGCGTGCGCCTGGATGACCTTCTCCATCATCGCCTTGCTCATGCCCATCGCGTTCACCGGGTAGACGGCCTTGTCGGTGCTGAGCGCCACCACCGAGCCGACACCGTTGCGTTCGGCGGCCTCGACGACATTGCTGCTGCCCAGCACGTTCGTCCGGACCGCCTCAAGGGGGAAGAACTCGCACGACGGCACCTGCTTGAGCGCGGCCGCGTGGAAGATGTAGTCGATGCCCCGGCTGGCCTTGAGCACCGAGTCGTAGTCCCGGATGTCCCCGACGTAGTAGCGGACCCGCTCGTCGCCGAGCAGCCGACGCATCGCGTCCTGCTTGGCCTCGTCCCGGCTGAGCACCCGGACCTCACTGACGCCGCAGTCGAGGAGCCGGTGCACCATCGTCTGTCCAAAGGAACCCGTGCCGCCGGTGATCAGGACCCGGCGTCCGGTGGTCAAGTAACTCACTGACGCTCCGTTCGTTCGTGGTGGCTCGCGTAGGCCGTCCTGGTCGAGGCCGTAGTGCGGCCACAACTGCCGCAACGAACGAAACCTCGTTGGAGAAACGCCTGAAAACGGGACTAAAGGAATGACTGGTTCGGCTCGCGTGCCGCGGTTATCGGGTACGCGCCGCCGGCTGGGGACGGCGGACCACGGGCGGCCGACGTGGGCCCGCCAGGTGGTTCGCGATCGTCGGTTCCGCGACCCGCCAACCGATCACCAGGATCACCGCGGCCAGCACCAGCAGTCGGCCACCGCCACGCACCACGTAGGTGAAGCTGCCCACCCAGAGGAGGTCGAACAGACCGACCGCGATGATGATCGCCCCGGCGTAGGCGCCCACGGCGTACGGCGTGGTGAGTGGGCTGGACGTGGCCCAGGCCAGCAGCCTGTCGATGAAGCGGACGGCGAGGCCCACCACCGGAACCATCAACCCCAGCCCCAGCACGCCGAAGTTGTACAACCACTCCCCGTGCGCGAGCGCCGCCGCGGAGTGCCCCGTGCCAACCAGCTCCGGTGACAGCAACGCGACGAGGTCGGCGCCGAAGCCGATCGGTTTGCCTTCCCACATGGCGCGGGGCACGAGACCGACCGCCGCATTGGCAAACGTCTCCCCCCAGCCCCGGGGCAGCAGCCCCACCTCATCCAGGGCCAGGAGTTGGGCGAACGCGCGCAGCGGACTGATCGCGGACCCGAATCCATCCTGGTCGACCGTGAACGGTGAGCCCTGCGAGGCGGTGGCACGAAGCCCGGCAAGGAACAGCAGCGCCGGGGCCGCCCCGCCGAGGATGAGGAGCTTGGTGTACGACCGCTGACCACTGTGGGCCGACATCACCAGCAGCGCGAGCGCCAACGTGCCGACGACAATCCGTCCGAAGCCGGTGAAGAGATAGGTGAAGTAGACCGCGAAGGCGATGAGGAGAACCACGCCCCACAGGAACGTGTGGTGTGCCATCGGCCCCCGCAACAGCCCCACGGCGAGGAGCACGACGCCGACAAAGCCGATCGGGTTGGCCACCGGCATCGAATCCGGCGCGACCGTTGCCATGGCCACGGCGAGCACCAGCAGGATCAGGCCCGACTTCACCGCCCAACCGGCCGTCCTGCCGTCCGCCTGCCCGGCGTTCGTCGGCTGCCGACGCGAGCCATCGCCGCTCCAGAACAGCAACCACGTCACCACCTGGGCGAAGTAGCAGATGGCGACGGCGGTGAAGAGCGGAATGCCGGGATCGAGCGTCCACGCCTTCACCGTCTGGTAGAGCCCGCTGAAGCCGACGAAGAACGCGAAGGCAAGGTTGTAGAGCCCCACCGCAGTGATCCGGCGACCGCCGTCTCGCCAGAACACCCACGCGCCGAAGAGGGTCGCCAGGAAGCTCATCGCGAGGGTTCCGTCCCTGTCCCACGCCGCCGAGGGGTTCGGTTGGACAAGCAGGCACGCCACGCCCAGCCCGAGCCAGGCCAGCCCGAGGAGGAGGCGCCAGAGGCCGCTGGGCGGGGTCCGCAGGCGATCGTCGGGCACACCGCGCGCGTGACGCGGGTGCACGCCTCGATTCCCACCTGCCATCGCGCGCGCCCCTGTCAATGACTCCATGAGAGCGGAGCATATATTCGGATATGCCATTCGGCCGCTTGTCTCACGAATTTCGGACCGGGCTTTGCCGCATCATCTCGGACCGATACGGCACCGTCACCGATCCACGCCGCCATCGTTAGCCGAACGTGGCTGACACCTTCGAGGTCCTGCGCGGCGACGGCACCCCCGCAGCCGCGAACGCAATTCACAATTCCTCCCGCATGGTTCCCGAACCAGGTGGTGTCGCCCATCCCACCGAATCACCCGTGCCGCCGTACCGCGTCCTGCTGACGTGTGACTTCTTCGAACCGGGATTTCGGGCCGGCGGTCCGGTCCGATCCGTCGCCCAACTGCTCGACACCGTATCGCCGTCGATCGAGGTGACGATGGTGACGAGGGACCGCGACCTCGGCTCGACGGAGCCGTATCCCGGCCTGTCGGGTCACTGGGCGCGCCGCGGTCCGGCCCGCATCTACTACCTTGATCCAGGCCGACTCCGGCAGTGGTACGCATTGCTGAAAACGCTCCGATCGAGCCCTTTCGACCTGCTCTACGTCAACAGCCTCTGGGCGATGTCGTCGATTCTGCCGATTCTCGCCGCGATCACACGCATCATCCGGGTCGAACGGATACTCGTTGCGCCAAGAGGTGAGTTGGCAGCGAGCGCACTTGGGGTCAAGAGCCGCAAGAAGCGCTTGTTCCTCAGCGTTTGGCGACCCATTCTCAGGCGGCGCCGGGTCCAGTGGCACGCCACCAACCCGCACGAAGCGCAACTGATCAGGGACCTCTTTCCCTGGGCCCGGATCGAGACCCGACGCAACGAGGTGTCACTTCCGGCAGAGCCGATCCCCCCGGCCGACAACGGCGGTTCTCCGCGTCTCGTTTTCATCGGTCGCATCAACCCGATCAAGAATCTGGCGAAGGTGATCGAGGCCCTCACGCTGGTGACGCGGCCGGTGGTGTTCGACGTCTACGGCCCCATTGAGGACCGGCCCTATTGGGCCGAATGCCAACTGCTCGCCCAGCGGTTGCCGGCGTCCGTGACGTTCTCCTACCGGGGAGAACTCGCCCACCAGGCGGTCCGGTCCACCTTCGCCCGGTACGACATGTTCGTCTTTCCGACCCAGGGGGAGAACTTCGGCCACGTCATCGCAGAGAGCCTCTCCGCGTCGTGCCCGGTGATCTGTTCGGACGAGACCCCCTGGAGCCCGGTGCTCCGGGCCGGCGGTGGAGTCGTCCTGACGGATGCCACGGTGGCGACTCTGGCTCACCAGATTGACCAGTTCGCCCAGCGCGGCCAGGAGGAACGGCTTGCGGCACGCCGCGCGGCGGGTCAGGCCTATCGGTCCTGGCGGGCCGAGACCGCCGGGCCGAACATCCTCGACCGGATCCGGTTGACAGTCGCGGAACGCTGACCCGCGCCCGGCGGCGGGCAGCGCACCGCCGCCGTGAAAGGACCACGATTGAAGGAACGGTCGACGTCGGAGCAGACGCTCGCCGAGCCCACCGAGCCTCTCCGCTCGCCGGGAAGTCGCCGGCCGGGGGTGCGGTCCACCACGGTCGTGGCGTCGGTGTCCAGCCTGGTGAGCGGCCTGTTGAACGCCGGGATCCTCGCGTACAGCGCGAGACAGGGCCAGACCGCCGAGATCGCGGCCTACAGCGTGATGACGGCGGCGCTGACCTGGGTAGCCAACCTGATCATGGGCGGGTCCTCCCTGTTGTACGTGTCCGGCAATGACGAGGAGCGTCGCGCGGCACACAGTCAGCGGCTGCTGGTGGCGGTGCCGGCCATGGCGACCGCCACCCTGCTGATCGCCGCGTTCTACATCCACGCGGAGTACGGCCTGGTCGCCCTGCTCAGTGCCGGTGGCGTCATGATCTTCAACAGCCTCGCCGACCTGCGCTTCGGCGACCTCGCCCGACAGATGCGCTTCGTCGCGGCCTCGGCGGCGATCGTCAGCACCCGGCTTCTCTCCATGGTCCTGCTGCTCGCCGGATTGCCACTGACCACCGCACTGCTGGTCGGTGCGGCCACCTACCTGCTCAGCACGGAGGTCCTCGCCTGCCACGGGCCGGCCGCCGCGCCTGCGATGTGGAGAGGGCTGTCGCTGCGCGCCGCCGGGCGCGCCTTCGGGATGAGCCGCCGGCTGTACACGTACAGTCTCGCCGAGGCGTTCACGGGCCGTGCGAGCACGATCGCCCTCTCCCTGGTGGCGAGCCCCCACGTCGTCGGTTGCTACGGGGCCCTGGTCAACATCTACCAGGCACTGGTCGCCGTCACCTTCAGCGGACTCCGGGTGCCGATGGCGCTGCGGACCCGGCGGCGGCACAACCTCGGTCCCCGACAGGCGATCAACCGGGACAGCGAGATGATCGCCGTCGTCGGCGCGACCATCATCGCCGCCGGGGTCATCGCCACCGCGCCCTGGCTCACCTCGAGCCTGCTCTCGCTGCCGATACCCGAATCGGCGCTCTGGCTGCAACTGTTGGCCCTCGCCCTACCGTTCACGACCATGAACCGCGCCGTTGCGCTCAACCGCATCGGCGACGGGAAATACGTCGCCGCCAGTCGTCTCGGCCTGTCGATCGCGGTGCTGGTGGGCGGCGCGCTCCTCATCCAGGCGGCGACGCTCGGACCGACAGGCGCCGCCGCCGCGACCCCCGTCGCGGAGATGCTGGTGGCGGCGGCCCTGCTGCTGGCCACGGTGACCCGTCGGCATCGGCGGCGCGGATCCCACCGCCCCCGCCCGGTCGCGTCTGACCAGAAGCGTCAGCCGGCGTCGTCCGGCGACCTCGTCGGTAGGTAGACCGTTGGGCTGGCCGCGCGGCGACGATCAGGACACGAACAGCGCGTGCTTGCCGGCGCGGGTGCGTGTCTGATCGGCCACCTGGTGAAAGGTGATCGAGTCCGCGCTGAGATCAGGGTGGTCCTTGCGCAGCTCGCGAACGAAGTACAGGTGCACGGCTTCCAGGTCGAGCTCGTGGTCGGCCTGCACGTTGATGTGCAGCGCGTCGGGTCGCTCCTGACGGAACTGCACGCCGACGATGCCCGGGAGGGTCTTGAGGATGTGCACCGGCAGGATCGGCGACAGGTCGAGAATCCCGCTCGCCGAGCCGACCTGGACGATTTCCTGCTGTCGACCGAGTATCGAATGGATCTTCAACACGTTGCCGTCGACGACGTCAGTCGGTTCGATCTGGTCGCCGATGGCGTAGTTGACCAGTGGGAACAGACGGTCGTCGAGGGTGGTGACCGCGAGCGAGCCGTCCTGGTCGACGAGACAGATGTAGCTGTCCCAGATGACCTGGATGGGCCGCGCCTGCGCACGGGACATCGCCATCAAACCGGTCTCGGCGGCACCGTACTCGATCACCGCACTCGCTCCGAAGACCCGTTCGATCAGTGCGATGTCCGCGTCGCTGGCCGTCTCCGCGGTCAGAATCACCGCCCGCAGCCGACTCATGTCGCCCAGGTCCAGCCCGTTGCGCTCGATGTAGCGGGCAACTTTGAAGATCGCCGAGGTGTACCCGACCAGCATCACCGGCTGCCGGGACCGGATCTCCTCGTAGTGACCGCGCAGCGCGGGGTCGCTGAGGTCGTAGGCGTTCAGTCGAGTGATGTTCACCAGTCGGTCCGCGACGTCCCGCTTCAACCGGGCGACCCGGCTGGCCATCCCGTCGCCGAACAGATGCGAGTGCCCCCACAGCAGGACCTGCGGCTCGAACGGTCGGATTCCCCGCCATGCTCGGCCGAGATAGTTGTTCGCCCACCGGTCGGTCGACTCGCTGCGACCGCGCGGAAACCTGGTCGGCTGGCCGGTGCTTCCACCGGTGCTGTAGACCTGCTTCGGCGACGCCTGCGCGAAGACCTCCGCAGAGCGGCTGATCAGCAGTTCCTTGTCGAGCACCGGGAAGTAGTGCAGGTCCGACGGCCGAGAGATGCCGCTGGGGAGTCCGTGCTCCTTGCGCCAGGACCGGTAGAACGGCACCTGCGTCAGGCAGTACGCCCAGATTCGGTTGAAGCGCTCGACCTGAATCCGCTCGATCTCCGCGCGGGACAACGGCTCGTTGTACAGGGCGATTTTCCGCTCCAGACGCCGGCGGCGTTCCGCGAACAGCCACCCGCGCTCCATCAGCGCACGCACGTTTGATTCGCCTCCTGGCTTCGCTGCCACCCGTGGGAGCAGAACTGAACTCCCCAGCTCCGCTCGTTTCTCAGCAACCGTTCAACGAGGCGGCAAAATGCCAGTTACGAGGCCGACCCGCACGCTGCCCGCCGACCGGGACCAACCCGTCACCTGCAGCGCAGACACCGACACGGTCAGCCACGACGCGCCCATCGACCTATTGACATCGATCACCCCGCACCGAAGGCTCGCGCCTACAGTTCCTTCACTCAGGGAGGCGCGATGAGACCGAAGCGTTTGGCGATCGCCAGCGTGGTCACCCTGCTCGGCGCACTGGCACTCACCCCACCGGCCGGTGCGCGGCCACCATCGGATCCGGGCGCTCGCGACGGTCTGGAGGTGTACGTCGGGACGGTCGACGCGAAGCAGCGGGAACAACTGCGCGCGGCGGGGGTCGACCTCGGCCACGACGCGAAGACGGACTCGACCGGCCGCACGGCGGTCGAGACGGTGCTCAGCCGCCGGCAGGCGAAGCGGCTGACCGACCAGGGCGTGCCGCTGTCGGTGAAGAAGGTCCGCGGCAAGGACGCGTCGCAGGCGCTGCGCGAGCAGGCCGCGGCCGGCTGGACGAGCTTCCGTCCCTACGGTGAGCCGGGTGGCCTGCGGGACGAACTGAACGCCACCGCCGCGCGGTACCCGAAGCTGGCCCAGGTGCAGACGATCGGTCGCAGCCAGCAGGGTCAGCCGATCCTTGCCGTGAAGGTCACCAAGAACGCGCGGAACGTCGCCGACGGTCAGCGACCGGCGGTGCTCTACGCCGGCGCGCAGCACGCCCGCGAGTGGATCACACCGGAGATGACCCGCCGGCTGATGCATCACGTCCTCGACAGCTACGGCACCGACCGGGAGATCACCCGGCTGCTGGACACGACCGAGCTGTGGTTCCTGCCGGTCGCCAACCCGGACGGCTACGACTTCACCTTCACCCCCGGCAACCGGTTGTGGCGCAAGAACCTGCGCGACAACAACGGAGACGGGCAGATCACCTCCGGTGACGGTGTCGACCTCAACCGCAACTTCAGCTACAAGTGGGGGTACGACAACGAGGGCTCCTCACCCGAGACGAACAGCGAGACCTACCGAGGCCCGAGCCCCAACTCGGAACCGGAGACGAAAGCCCTGGATCGGCTCTTCAAGCGGGTGGGGTTCGAGTTCTTCGTCAACTACCACTCGGCCGCCGAACTGCTGCTCTACGGCATCGGCTGGCAGGTGAGCACGCCCAGCCCGGACGACGTGATCTACCAGGCGATGGTCGGCGATGACGCCCACCCCGCGGTGCCCGGCTACGACCCGGACATCTCCGCCGAGCTTTACACCACCAACGGGGACACCGACAGCCACGCCACCGTCAAGTACGGCACCCTGGGTTTCACCCCGGAGATGTCCACCTGCGAGGCCGCCTCGGCGGTCGACCCGGACGACCAGTGGCGTCCGGAGGACTGCGTCAGTGGCTTCATCTTCCCCGACGACGAGGCGCTGATCGCCGGCGAGGTGGGCAAGAACCTGCCGTTCGCGCTGGCCGTGGCGCGCTCCGCGGCGGACCCGGACGACCCGGTCTCGGTGGTCGGCCGCAGCACCCCGGACTTCGTGGTGGACGCGTTCGACACCTCGTACGGGCGTACCCAGCAGGTCGCCTCGATCACCCGGCGGGCGCTGAAGAACGTGAAGATGCACTACACGGTCAACGGTGGGCGGCCGAAGACAGTCGCGGTCCGCGAGTGGCGCGGTGGTGAGCGGTACGGCGACACGCACGACGACTACTACGCGGAGCTTCGCGGCACCGTCAAGGGCACGAAGCCGGGTGACCGGGTGGAGGTCTGGTTCACCGGCAACAAACCCCGTACCGGGGTGGTGGCCAGCGAACACTTCACCTACCGGGTGCACAGCGACATCGGCGGTGACGTGCTGGTCCTCGCCATGGAGGACGTCACCGGTCTCAGCCCGGCGCAGACCGGCACGACCGCGAAGTACGCCGACGAGGTCGCGGCGTCGTTGAGCGCCGCCGGGCGCAGCAGCGACGTGTACGACTTCGACGCGATGGGCCGCACCGCGCCGCACCCGCTGGGGGTGCTGTCCCACTACCCGGCGGTGGTGTGGGAGACCGGCGACGACGTGATCCTGCGCTCCCAGGGTCAGGTCGCCGGCACGGCGGCCCGGGCGGCGCTGGACACCGAGCTGGCCGTCCGGGACTACCTGAACGAGGGCGGCAAACTGCTGGTCAGCGGCCAGTACGCGTTGTTCGCGCAAGGCGCCAACGGTTCGTACGTCTATCACCCGGACGCGCCGGCGGAGTGCACCGACCCCGACGACGCGACCTGTCTGCCGCTGTTGAACGACTTCCAGCAGTACTGGTTGGGCGCGCACACCTACGTCAGTGACGGCGGCACCTCGCCGGAGGGTGAGCCGTTCCCCGTCGCCGGGACCGACGCGCCGTTCACCGGCTTCAGCGGGCAGCTCAACGCGCCCGGGTCGGCGGAGAACCAGGCGCACACCGCGTCGTTCCTGACCACCTCGACCTTCCTGCCGCCGGACGAGTTCCCCCAGTTCGCCAGCTCCGCGCCGGTGGGTTGGACCCGACCGGGGGGTGCCCCGTTCGATCCGCGTACCGGTGAGTGGTACCTGTTCAGCGGGCAGGCCGACGAGGCGTACAAGCGGCTGAGCCGCACCGTGGATCTCACCGGGGCGAGCAGCGGCGAGCTGCGCTTCTTCACCTCGTACGAGATCGAGCAGGACTGGGACTTCTTCTTCGTCGAGGCGCACGAGGTGGGCAGCGACGACTGGACCACCCTGCCGGATGCCAACGGCAAGACCAGCACGGTCACCGGCGACAGCTGCGTCGAGGGTTGGGTGGAGCAGTTGCACCCGTTCCTCGCCCACTACCAGGGCGCGGACTGCTCCCCCACCGGAAGCACCGGCAGCTGGAACGCGGCGACCGGGTCGTCGGGTGGCTGGAAGGAGTTCGTGGTCGACCTGTCCGCCTACGCCGGTAAGCAGGTCGAGGTGTCGATCACGTACGCCTCGGACTGGGCCACCCAGGGTCTCGGTGTCTTCCTGGACGACGCCCGGGTGGTGGTGGACGGCGCGACGGTGGCGCAGACCTCGTTCGAGTCGGCCGACCTGGGCGGCTGGACGGTGGCCGGACCGCCGGCCGGGACCGCCGGCAACGCCAACGACTGGTCGCGCAGCCAGCAGGCGTTCGAGGAGGGCTCGGTGGTGGTCACCGCGGACACCGTGTACCTGGGCTTCGGGCTGGAGGGTCTGCCTCCGGCGGCCCGCGACGACCTGGTCGCCCGCTCGCTGACCCACCTCACCGGTCAATCCCGCCCCTGACGGCGGCGAGGTGCGCCGACGGTCCCCGGACCGTCGGCGCACCTTCGGTGTACGCCAGGTGTGGTCGCCGCCGATGTGGTGAGCTGTACGGGTGTCGGGGCTGGGACTTGTGCTGCACCCCACCCGGGATGTCACCGAGGTGGTCGGGATCATCGAGCGGTGGGCGACGCGCAACCACAAGACGCTGATGGTGCGCGAGGAGGACCAGCACCGTGTCCCGTCCACCGTCGAGCCGGTGCCGGCGGACGAGGTGGCGGCCCGCGCCGACGCGCTGATCAGCATCGGCGGGGACGGCACCATGTTGGGTGCGCTGCGGTCCGCCGTGCTCGACCCGAAGCCGGTGCTCGGCGTACACCTGGGTCGCCTGGGTTTTCTCGTCGAGGTCGAACCGCCGGAGCTTCCCGAGGCGCTGAGCCGGTTGCTCTCCAAGGACTTCACCGTCGAGTCGCACGCCTGCCTCGCCTGCGATGTCTGCGGGGACGACGTCGTGGCGTTCAACGACATCGCGTTGGTTCGCCAGCCGGGCGCCGGCTTCGTCAGCGTCACGCTCGCCATCGACGGCCAGCAGTACGGCTACTACCGCAGCGACGCCGTGGTGGTCAGCACTCCGATCGGCTCGACGGCGTACAGCTACGCCGCCGGTGGTCCACTGATCTCCCCTGCGGCGGACTCGGTGGTGATCACGCCGGCGGCGCCGATGGCGGGCATCTCCCGGGCGGTCGTGCTCTCCCCGGACGAGAAGATCCGGTTGGAGCTACAGCCCAACTCGTCGCCGGTCGTGGTGGAGATGGACGGGCTGGTGTTCCGCGACGCGGCGACGGAGGGGACGGTGGACATCTCGTACCGCCGCGATGCCGGTCTGGTGGTCCGCTTCGACCCGTTGCGTTACCAGGAGCGCAATCAGTTGAAGATGACGCTCCTCGACCTGCCGTTCCTCCCCGAGCAGCTCCGCGAACTGCTCCCCGAGGAGTTACGCCGACGCGGCCAACAACTACCCCCACCCGCCGACCCCCCACCCTGCTGACCCCACCCCCGCTCGCGTTGATCATGAGGTTGACGGGACGATTGGAGATCAAAAACCCCGTTAACCTCATGATCAACGCGAGCCGGGGCGGGGGTCAGGACCTTGTTAGGGCTTGGTCTACCAGGGTTTTGGCTTCTTCCTGGATCTGCTTCAGGTGGTCTTGGCCCTGGAAGGACTCGGCGTAGATCTTGTAGACGTCCTCGGTGCCGGACGGGCGGGCGGCGAACCAGCCGGACTCGGTGGTGACCTTGAGGCCGCCGATCGGCGCGTTGTTGCCGGGGGCGGTGGTCAGCGCCGCGGTGATCGGCTCACCGGCCAGCTCGGTGGCGGTGACCTGCTCCGGGGAAAGCTTGCCGAGCACGGCCTTCTGCTCCCGGGTGGCCGGGGCGTCGATCCGGGCGTACGCGGGCGCGCCGAAACGCTCGGCCAACTCGGCCCAGTGCTCGCTCGGGCTGCGGCCGGTGGTCGCCTGGATCTCGGCGGCGAGCAGACAGAGCAGCAGGCCGTCCTTGTCGGTGGTCCAGGTCGAGCCGTTGCGGCGCAGGAACGACGCCCCGGCGCTCTCCTCGCCGCCGAAGCCGACCGCCCCGTCCAGCAGGCCGGGCACGAACCACTTGAAGCCGACCGGCACCTCCAACAGCGGCCGGCCGAGGTCGGCGGCCACCCGGTCGATCATCGACGAGGAGACCAGGGTCTTGCCCACCGCGGCGGCCGGACCCCACTCGGTGCGGGTACGGAACAGGTGCCGAATCGCCACCGCCAGGTAGTGGTTGGGGTTCATCAACCCGGCGTCCGGGGTGACGATGCCGTGCCGGTCGGCGTCGGCGTCGTTGCCGGTGGAGATCTGGTAGTCGGCACGCGCGGCGATCAGCGACGCCATCGCATTCGGCGAGGAGCAGTCCATCCGGATCTTGCCGTCGCCGTCCAGGGTCATGAACCGCCAGGTCGGGTCGACCGTCGGGTTCACCACGGTCAGGTCCAGACGATGCCGCTCGGCGATCTCACCCCAGTACGCCACGCTCGCCCCGCCCAGCGGGTCCGCGCCGATCCGGACCCCCGCAGCACGGATGGCGTCCATGTCGATCGCCGCCGGCAGGTCGTCGACGTAGCTGGCGAGGAAGTCGTACTCCCCGGTGGTGTCGGCGGCCCGCGCCCGCGCGTAGGTGACCCGGCGGACCTCCTTGAGCCCGGCGGCGAGGATGGTGTTGGCCCGGTCCTGGATCCACCGGGTCACGTCGGTGTCGGCCGGCCCGCCGTTGGTGGGGTTGTACTTGAAACCGCCGTCGTCGGGCGGGTTGTGCGACGGGGTGATGACGACGCCGTCGGCGAGCCCGCTGGTGCGCCCCCGGTTGTGCGTGAGGATGGCGTGCGACAGCGCCGGGGTCGGCGTGTAGCCGTCGCGGCTGTCCACCAGCACGGTGACCCCGTTGGCGGCGAGCACCTCCAGGGCGTCCACCGCGGCCGGGGCGGAGAGCGCGTGGGTGTCCCGGGCGAGGAACAGCGGCCCGTCCAGGCCCTGCTCCCGCCGGTAGTCGCAGAGCGCCTGGCTGACCGCCAGGATGTGGTCGGAGTTGAACGCGTTGCGCAGGCTGGAGCCGCGGTGGCCGGAGGTGCCGAAGGAGACCTGCTGCGCCGGGTCCGTGGGATCCGGATGCTCGGCGTAGTAGGCGGTCACCAGGCGCGGCACGTCGACCAGGTCGGCGGGCTCAGCGGGCTGGCCGGCACGGGGGTGGGTCACTGCGGGAACCTCCTCGGGGAGTGCGGGTCGGTCACGGCTCGACCTTCTGGCCCTTGCCGATGACCACGATGCCGTTGTCGGAGACCGTGTAGCGCTGCCGGTCCTTCTCCAGGTCGACGCCGATCTCGACGCCCTCCGGGACGAACACGTTCTTGTCCAGGATGGCCCGCCGGACGACGGCGTGCCGGCCGATCTCCACACCCTCCATCAGCACCGAGCCCTCGACGTGCGCCCAGGAGTGCACCCGCACCTTCGGCGAGACGATCGAGTTCTCCACCAACGAACCGGAGATGACCACCCCCGGGGAGACCATCGAGCCGACCGCCCGGCCGACCCGCTCACCCCACTGGTGGACGAACTTCGCCGGCGGCCACGGCGGCTGCTCGGTGTAGATCGGCCAGTCGAAGTTGTACATGTTGAAGACGGGGTGCACGTTGATCAGATCCATGTGCGCGTCGTAGAACGAGTCGAGCGTTCCCACGTCCCGCCAGTAGCCGCGGTCGCGGTCGGTGCTGCCCGGCACCTCGTTGTCGCGGAAGTCGTAGACGTTGGCCTCGCCGCGCTCGACGAGCATCGGGATGATGCTGCCGCCCATGTCGTGCTTGCTGGTCTTGTCTTCGGCGTCGCGCTCGACGGCCTCGCAGAGCGCCCGGGTGGTGAAGACGTAGTTGCCCATCGAGGCGTAGATCTCGTCCGGTGCGTCGGGCAGGCCGACGGCGTCGGTGGGCTTCTCGCGGAACGCCCGGATTCGCTTGCCGTCCTCGCCGACCTCGATGACACCGAACTGGTCGGCGGTCGACAGCGGCTGGCGGATGCCGGCGACGGTCACCGCCGCACCGGAGGCGATGTGGTCCTCCACCATCTGCCGCGGGTCCATCCGGTAGATGTGGTCGGCCCCGAAGACGATCACGTAGTCGGGCTGCTCGTCGTTGATCAGGTTGAAGCTCTGGTAGATGGCGTCGGCCGAGCCGGCGAACCACCACGGGCCCCGGCGTTGCTGGGCGGGCACGGGGGTGACGTAGTTGCCGAGCAGCGTGGACATCCGCCAGGTCTTGGTGATGTGCCGGTCGAGGGAGTGGGACTTGTACTGGGTCAGCACGACGATCTTGAGATAGCCGGCGTTGGCCAGGTTGGAGAGGACGAAGTCGACCATGCGGTACATCCCGCCGAACGGGACGGCCGGCTTGGCCCGGTCCGTGGTGAGTGGCATCAGGCGCTTGCCCTCTCCACCCGCCAGGACGATCGCGAGCACCTTGGCAGCCATGCTCCGACGCTATCCACCCGCGTCGCACTTCACCACTCGTACGGGGACTCTTCTGCACTAGGGTGCGGGGTCATGACGGAACCCACTCCCCTGCGCGTCGATCTGCTCACCCGCGAATACCCGCCGGAGGTCTACGGCGGCGCGGGCGTGCACGTCGAGTACCTGGCTCGGGAGTTGCGCCACCACACCGACGTACGCGTGCACTGCTTCGGCCTGCCCCGCACCGAGCCGGGCGTCACCGCGTACGCCGAACCGCCCGGCCTGACCGGCGCGAACGCCGCGCTGCGCACGATGGGCGTGGACCTGGAGATGGCCGCCGGCGCGGCCGGCACCGACGTGGTGCACAGCCACACCTGGTACGCGAACCTGGCCGGGCACACCGCGAAGCTGCTGCACGGGGTGCCGCACGTGGTGACCGCGCACAGCCTGGAGCCGCTGCGGCCGTGGAAGGCCGAGCAGCTCGGCGGCGGTTACGCGCTCTCCTCCTGGATCGAACGCACCGCCATGGAGGCGGCCGACGCGGTGATCGCGGTCAGCGGCGGGATGCGCACCGACGTGCTCACCGCGTACCCGCAGATCGACCCCGACCGGGTCCGGGTGGTCTACAACGGCATCGACACCATCCAGTACGCCCCGGACCAGGGCACCGACGTGCTCGACCGGCTCGGTGTCGACCCGTCGCGCCCCAGCGTGGTCTACGTCGGCAGGATCACCCGGCAGAAGGGGCTGCCGTACCTGTTGCGGGCCGCCCGGGAGTTGCCGGCGGACACCCAGCTCGTCCTGCTCGCCGGCGCGCCGGACACCGCCGAGATCGCCGCCGAGGTGGAGGAGCTGGTCGCCGAGCTGCGGGCCAACCGCTCCGGTGTGGTCTGGGTGGCCGAGATGCTGCCCAAGCCCGAGGTGATCCAGGTGCTCACGCACGCCACCGTGTTCGCCTGCCCGTCGGTCTACGAACCGATGGGCATCGTCAACCTGGAGGCGATGGCCTGCGAGACGGCCGTGGTGGCGACCGCCACCGGCGGCATCCCCGAGGTCGTCGCCGACAACGAGACCGGCCTGCTGGTGCCGATCGAGCAGGCGACCGACGGCTCCGGCACTCCCCTGGCCCCGGACCGCTTCGTGGCCGACCTGGCGGCGGCGATCAACTCGCTGCTCGCCGACCCGGCGCGCACCGAACGGTTCGGCCTGGCCGGGCGGCGACGGGCCGTCGAGCACTTCTCCTGGGACGCGGTGGCCCGGCAGACCCTGGAGGTGTACCGCTCGGTCGGGGCGACGGGCTAGCGCTCAGCGACGTGTCCGACGCCACAGCAGGTACCCGGCACCCAGGACGGCCACGGCGACCACGACGTTCACCGGCGTCGGCCAGGGGCCGCGCTGTGGACGGCCGGCGTCGCGGACGGTCAGCTCGGGCAGCAGGCCGGCAGCTAGGTGCAGGTCGAAGACCTCGCAGTTCTGCATGCCCAACTCGCAGGTACGGCCGGTGTCAAAGCGGGACAGCGTCCGTCGGGCACCGGTGCCGAGTTGCACCTCGGTCAGGGACAGGTGACCCGCGGAGTCACCTGTCGCGACGACCATCGTGTCCGCCGAGCGCCAGCCGAGCAGCTGCACGACGTCCTGGACCGCCGCCGGTGGTGTGAAGGCGTCCGTGACGGGCAGGAAGTCGACGTCGCCGACCTTCCACAGGAAGGTGCCGTGGCGGCCGGTGTCTCCGCCGGTGGTGCCGTTGAACGGGCCATCCGTGATCCACTGCTCGGTGGCAAGGAACCTGCCGTCCGGCGACCAGCCGACCTCGGCCGCCAGTTCGCGTCCGGCCGGGATCTGGACCTTGCCGTACTCGCGCCCGTCCAGGTCGATGAGGTGGGCCGTCTGGCCGACCTGCACGGCCAGGCGGCGGCTGTCCGGCGCGAACGCCGCCGTCCACGCCGGTTTGATCGTCGGCACCTCGGTGCGGCGTCCGGTCGCCAGGTCGAGCAGCCAGAGCGTGCCGGTGCGGGCCACCTCGGCTTCGACGACGTTGACGCTGCCGAACTCGCCGGAGTTGCTGAGCGGCGCCGCGCTGTACGCGACGTGACCGCCGTCGGGGGACCACGCCAGCAGCCGCACGCCGACCGCTTCGCCGAGCGGGAGGGATCGGCGCCCCCCGGTGGTCAGATCCTCGAGGATCAGGTTGTCGGTCGCACCACGGTCGTCGCCGAGCAGCACGTGAGTGCCGTCCGGGGCGAGGAGCGCCGAGGGGCGGTTCCGCTGTTCACTGGCGTCGACCCGCCGATAGGTGTTTCCGTCGGCCCCGACGACCAGTGACTGGAACATGTTGAACGTCTCGCCGTTGCCGTAGCCGTAGAGGGCGATCGCGCGGCCGGGCGGAGCCTTCGCGACGGTGCTGGTGAGTAGTGAATACCCGGCGAGACGGTCCGGCAGGCTCGGCCTCGTCGACGGGGCCGCTGGCTGAACGGAACCCTGCACACCGGGCACGATCAGGACGGCCAGGACCAGCACGGCGACCACCCACACCGAGGCGACGCCGAGCCGGCGGCGCCGAACCGAGCGGCGGGCCCGGGTGAGCACGCCGTCCAGGTAACCGGGCGGCAACGGCGGCGGATCGTCCGGCAGGGTGGCGAACAGTTCTCTCATGGCGTGTCCGACCCCTCCGGCTCGTAGTTCGACAGAAGGCGGCGCAACGCCGCGATGGCGTACGAGGTCTGGCTCTTGACGGTGCCGGTCGAGCAGCCCAGCGCCGCCGCGGTCTGCGCGACGTCGAGGTCCTCCCAGTAGCGCAGGACCAGCACCGCGCGCTGTCCACGGGACAGTTTCGTGAGCGCGGCCAGCAGGTCGATGCGGTGTTCGGCGCCGGCGAGCGGCGGCGTCGCGGGCCCGATCACGTCGGCCACCGGCCGTACCCGGCGGGTCCAGGACCGCTCCCGCTCGGCCAGGTAGGTGTGGACCAGCATCACCCGGACGTAGCCGTCCACGGAGTCCGCCTCCGATGCCCTACGCCAGTGCCGGTACAGCGCGACGAGGCACTCCTGCACCAGGTCGTCGGCGGCCGACCACTGCCCGCACAGCCGGTACGCCAGTCGTCGCAGCCACGGCATGCGTGCCTGCACGTACTCGACGTACTCTCGTTCATTGCGCAATCCGGCCTCCCGAAACACTAGGAGTGGTCCCGGACCCGTTTTGGTTGTGGCGGCTCGCGCGGAAATTCGCGTCGTGACCGCGGCCGATCCGGTCGGGCTGAGCCGCTCGCCGCGGCACTCACCTCAGATCGCCGTGCCGGGCGGGGACTTGAGCAGCGAAGCCGCCTCGGCACGATAGCCACCCTGCCCGGTGCGCAGGGCGCTGGCCGCCAGCCGGATCAGATCGATGTTGACCCCGGCGGCACCGCTCGGATCGTGCACCGTCAGTTTCACGTCGACGCTCACGGCCGTCCCGCCCCATCCCTGCGCCTCCAGGTTGAGGTGCGCCACCTTCTGCGATTTCAGCTGTGACAGGTAGCCGAGTGGAGCCACCTGCACCTTGTCGGCAGCCGAGAGCGCGTTGAGCTTGGACTGCGCCTTGGTGTTGGGGTTCTCGACCAGGTTGCGGAAGTCCTCGGTACCGCCCAGGTTGACCTGGTAGGAGCTGACCAGGGTGAGGCCCCGCTCCGCCAGGAGCCGCAGCAGCGCGTTGTGCAGCACCGAGGTACCGAACTGGCTGGCCAGGTCGTCGCCGATCAGCGGCAGCCCGGCCGCCGCGAACCTGTCCAGCAGCCGTGGATCGCGCGCGACCGGGTCGGCGGTGGTGTTGATGAACGCGACGCCCGCCGTGTGCGCCGCCTCGGCGTACGCCCGGGCGGTCTCCGGCCGGCCACTGGGCGCCGAGTAGAGCAGCACCTCCGCCCCGGCCAGCGCCGCCGCCACCCGCGGCACCTCGCTCGCGTCGACGAGGCCCTTCGTGACGGGCACACCCGCGCTGGGCAGGTCGCAATCCAGCCGGGGGAAGTTGTTCGGCGGCAGGAAGATCGCCTCGGTCAGGTCCCGACCGATCTTCTCCGCGGAGGTGGCGAACGCCGCCACGATGTCGATGTCCCCCACGCCGAGCCCGTCGATCACGGGTCGACGGATGCCGACCAGGCTGCCGCTGTCGCGGTAGAGGGCAAGCCCCTGCACCAGTGCCGACGTGTTGTTGCCGACGCCGACAACGGCGACCTTCACCCGTTTGATGATGGCGGAAGGCTACGTCACCTCCGGTTCGACGGTCCGTCCCGACGGGATGCTGCAACGGGCCGGAAGCTGTCGTACATCTGTTCTAGTCTCTGCCTGTGATCGATGCGTTGGAGCAGGCCGAGGCCGCTGTCGTGGCCTGCTTCGACACGCCCGTCTGGGCCGCCGGTGAGCGTGATCTCGTCGCGGCGCTCGATGCCGCGCACCGGCTCGAGCAACGCCTGGCCGCGGTCAAGCTCGCCCTCGTCCGGGAGCTGGATGGTCGAGGCACCGCCACCGCCCAGGGCGCGTCCTCGACGGCGGTGTGGCTGCGGGACCGGTTACGACTCCCGGTCGGCGCCGCCCGCCGTCTGGTCGAGCTGGCCGCCACCCTCGACACCGCCCCGCCCGCCGTGCGGGACGCGTTAGCCGGTGGAGCGGTCGACGTTGCGCAGGTCCGGGTCATCGCCGACACGGTCCAGACCGTCCACACCGCCGCCGGCACGCAGGCCGCCGACAAGGCCGTCGGCGTCCTCGTCAACTGGGCGGCACAGTTCGACGCCACCCAGCTACGCCGCCTCGGCACCCGCATCCTCGACCACGTCGCCCCCGAGGTCGCCGACGCCGCCACCGAGGCCGCGCTGAGAGCACAGGAGTCACGCACCACCCGCGACCGGCACATCACGATCAGCGAGCAGACCGACGGCCGGCTGCGCCTCACCGGCATCCTCGACACCGAAACCGCCGCCGCGCTCCGCGCCGCCATCGACCCCCTCACCACACCGACCGGGCCCGACGACGCGCGCACCCCCGGACAACGCCGCCACGACGCCCTGGCCGACGTGTGCCGGCTCGCCCTGCGCACCAGCGACCTACCCGAAAACGGCGGCGACCCCGCCCAACTCGTCGTCACCACCAGCTTCGACGGGTTGACCCGGCAGTTGAGCGCCGGCGCCCTCGACACTGGGCTTCAGCTCACCCCCGAGGCCGTGCGCCGCCTCGCCTGCGACGCCGCCATCCTCCCCGCCATCCTCAACGGCGCCGGCCAACCACTCGACGTCGGCCGACAACGCCGCCTCATCACCGGCCCACTCCGCCGCGCACTCGTCCTCCGCGACCGCGGCTGCGCCTTCCCGGGCTGCGACCGACCACCCCGCTGGTGCGACGCCCACCACATCCGGCACTGGGCCGACGGCGGCACCACCAGCCTCGACAACGCCGTCCTGCTCTGCGGCCACCACCACCGACATATCCATCGCAGCGACTGGGCCGTCCAACTCGGCCGCGACGGCCACCCCGAGTTCACGCCGCCCGCGTGGCTCGACCCGGACCAGCTCCCCCGCCGCAACCACTACCACCGGCGCAGATAGCCGCCGGCGCAACCGGCCGACCAACGAGGCGCAGCACAGCACAGAACAGCAGCGCAGAACAGCGCAGCGCGGATCAGGCGGCACCGAGGGTGGCGGCGAGCTGGCCCAGGCCGACCGGCGCGTCGGCGGACCGCCACACGACCGCGACCAGCTTCCGGACCACCGGCCGGTCGTGCACCTCCCCATGGGCGGTGCGCTCCGCGTCGAGCAGCGTCCGGCCCGCCCGGAGCATGTCGCCGACCCGGGCGTACGCGCGGGCCACGTCGAGGAGGTACGCGGCCCGATGTTCGTGCGGGAGCCACCGCCACTCGTCTCCGGCCACCAGCCGCTCGTGCCGCGCCATCGCCGTTGGACTGTCGCCGAGGGCCACCTCGACAATCACGCGGGCCGCCTCGACCGCCGCCCGGGAAAAGCTTCCGCCGCCGTCCGTGCCGATGTCTCGGCTGATCGTCTCGGCCTGGTCGAGTGACTGGTGGGCGAGGCGTTCGTCTCTCCCGCCTGCGGCGGCGAGGGCGACCTGAAGGAGCAGCGTCCCCCGCAGCGCCACGTTGGCCGAGGACCCGACGCCGAACTCGTGCGCACCGATGCGGTCGGCGGCGGCGACCGCCGCGTCCAGGGCGGACCGCCGTCGACCCCGGGACCGCAGCGCCTGACTCAATGGCACGGTGGCGGTGCCGGCCAGCTGCGGGTCGTGGGTCGCCAGGGCGACACTCATGCCACGGTCGGCGGCCAGCCAGGCCAGCTCGCCCTGGTCGACCTTGATCAGCACCAGGGCGATGAGCGCGTACACCGACACCAGCAGCCCGTCCGTCGTGCCGGGGTGTGCTGCCCGCGCTTCGCGCACGTCGTCGAGCAGGTCGGGCAGCAGCATCAGCAGTGCCGCGTACCGGGCATGCCGATAGCTCTGCTCGGCATGCGCCAGCCGGGTAACCACCTCCTCGGCCAGCGGCGGCCGGTCCGTGCCCGGCAGGTGGTACCGGGCCAACGCCGTCCGGATCCCGTCCACCCCGGCGACGACCGGCGTCGGCCGGGTGGGCCGCGCCCCCAGCAGGACCTCCACGTCGATACGCAGCGTCTCAGCGACCTCCCGAAGGTTGGACACCCGCTCCAACCGGCGTACCCCACGCTCGACCTTGTCCACCCAACTCTTCGACTTGCCGAGCCGGTCGGCGAACTGCTGCTGCGTCATGTTCCGCCGCACCCGCCACTGCGCGACCCGGCGGCCCACCGGCAGCTCGTTCACCGCCGGCCCGTCGCGCTCACCGCACGACCCCAACCACAAGCAGCACGAGTACGACCACAGCGATCACGAGTCCGTAGGAATACTGCCGCCGGGTGAGCGGCGCCCCCGTCGGCCGGGGCGGACCAGGCACCCGATCCCCCGTCCGGCTGCGGCGGCCGTGCCCCGGCGATCGGGTACGCGGGCGGCAACGGCCCGTCCGGCAAACGCTCGTCCAACTGTGCCTCCTCACGGCACGAGGGAGATGGTCGATGGGTGACGGTCGGGTGACGGTCGGTGGATGGGTGACGGTCGGTGGGTAGCGGTCGGTGGGTGGCGGTCGGCGGGTGGGCGGGATGCAGGTGGCACTCGGGCTGCAGGTCAGGGTGGGTAACGCGGGGGCACCACCCACCCTGACCAGGTGCAGGTACTCCGCTGCTGACGAGAGAACCTTGAAATTCAACTTAGAGTGCAGTGAGTACAGAGTCAACACAGGATGCACAGAGTGTCATGTGCGCTGGCATGCTCAGAGGGCTGACGAGAGGTGGCCCCGCCATGCCGAGACAACCCGTATACGAGCAGGTCATCGATGACGTGATCCGCTCGATCCAGTCCGGCACGCTCCAGCCCGGCGACAAGCTGCCGTCCATCGCGGAACTCGGCGAGCAGTACCGGGCCAGCGCCACGCCCATCAGGCTTGCCCTGCGGATCTTGGATGAGCGGGGCTGGATCGAGGTACACCAGGGCAAGGGGTCGTTCGTGGCGGCGGAACCGCCCGCCTGACGTCGTTCCACCCCTCGCCCGACCTAGATCCACTCGCGTTTCAGGAAACCGTCGGGTCCGGGTCGCGTGGACACCGCGGATTCCTGCAACCCGAGTGGATCTTGGAGGGCCGGCGGCCGCAGGAGGGCGGACGGGGGTGCTTGGCCGCGCGCGAACGGATCTCGCGCAGTAGGTTGGCGGGGTGACTGGACGGTTCCCGATCGAAGACGTCTCCCCCGTCGTCTCGTGCGGGGGGTACCCGGCCAAGGCGGTGGTCGACGAGCCGATTCCGGTGTCGGCGCGCGCCTACCGGGAGGGGCACGACGCGCTCGGCTGCAACGTGGTGTGGCGCGGCCCGGACGGCGAGCAACGGCCGTTCACCCGGATGCGCCCCGGTGAGCCCGGCCAGGACCGTTGGCACGCCACCATCACACCGGACGCGGTCGGCGAATGGTCGTTCACCGTCGAGGCGTTCCAGGACCCGTACCTGACCTGGCAGAACGCGGTGACCAAGAAGATCGCCGCCGGTCAGGGGCCGGAGGACCTGGCCAACGACCTGGCCGAGGGCACGCGGGTGCTGGCCGCCGCCCGGGACCTCGTCCCGGCCGCCGACCGGCCCCGGGTCGCTGACGCGCTCACCGCCCTCGCGGAGACCGACCTGCCGCTGGCGCAGCGGGTCGACCCGGCGTTGGCCCTGGCCGACCTGCTCTGGGAGCACCCGGTGCGGGAGCTGCGCACCGCCGGTGACACGTACTCGATCTGGGTAGACCGTAAGCGGGCGCTCTACTCGGCCTGGTACGAGTTCTTCCCTCGTTCCGAAGGGGCGGCGGGCGACCGGTCGGGCACCTTCGCCACCGCCACCGAGCGGCTGCCGGGTGTCGCCGCGATGGGCTTCGACGTGCTCTACCTGCCGCCGATCCACCCGATCGGCCGGGTCAACCGCAAGGGCCGCAACAACGCGCTCACCGCCGGCCCGACCGACGTGGGCTCGCCGTGGGCGATCGGCGCCGCCGAGGGCGGCCACGACACGATCCACCCCGATCTGGGTACGCCGGCAGACTTCCGGGCCTTCATCCAGGCGGCGGCGGCGCACGGCCTGGAGGTGGCGATGGACCTGGCGTTGCAGTGCGCGCCGGACCACCCCTGGGTCACCGAGCACCCGGAGTGGTTCACCACCCGGGCCGACGGCAGCATCGCGTACGCGGAGAACCCGCCGAAGAAGTACCAGGACATCTACCCGGTCAACTTCGACAACGATCCGGAGGGCATCCGGGCCGAGGTGCTGCGGGTGGTGCTGCACTGGGTCGGCGAGGGCATCCGGATCTTCCGGGTGGACAACCCGCACACGAAGCCGTTCGACTTCTGGCACTGGCTGATCGCCGAGGTCAAGAAGGTCGATCCGGACGTGCTGTTCCTGGCCGAGGCGTTCACCCGGCCGGCCATCATGCACGGCCTCGGCAAGATCGGCTTCACGCAGTCGTACACCTATTTCACCTGGCGCACGACGGCGGCCGAGATGCGGGAGTACTGCGAGGAGCTGATCGAGGCGGCCGACTACATGCGGCCGAACTTCTGGCCGAACACCCCGGATATCCTGCACGAGTCGTTGCAGCACGGCGGCCCGCCGATGTTCAAGATCCGGGCGGTGTTGGCGTCGCTGCTCTCGCCCTCCTGGGGCCTGTACGCCGGCTACGAGCTGTTCGAGCACGTGGCCCGGCCGGGCGCCGAGGAGTACCTGGACAACGAGAAGTACGAGCTGCGCCCCCGGGACTGGGCCGGCGCGGAGGCGCAGGGCCGCTCGCTGGCGCCGTTTCTGGCCACCCTCAACCGGGTACGCCACGACAACCCGGCCCTGCACCAGCTCCGCAACCTGCGCTTCCACGAGATCGACAACCCGGCGCTGCTCTGCTGGTCCAAGCACGACCCGGACACCGGCAACACGGTCATCGTGGTCTGCTCGTTCGACCCGCGCGACGTGCAGTGGGGCAACACCACCCTGGACATGCCGGCGCTCGGCTTCGACTGGCACGAACGGTTCACCGTGTACGACGAGCTGACCGGCACCAGCTACGACTGGGGTCAACGCAACGCGGTACGCCTCGACCCGTACCTGCAACCCGCGCACGTGTTGACCGTGCGCCCGGCTACCGGCCGCTCGCCCCGTATCGCGCCGACCGCTCCCGCACCGAAGGACCCCCGATGGACCAGCTGATCTCCGGCGCGACGCACGACCCGCACGCGCTGCTCGGCGCGCACCCCACGGGCTCCTCGACGACGATCCGCACCCTGCGCCGGGGCGCTGGCGACGTGGTGCTGCTCGTCGGCGACGACCGGCACCCGATGAAGCGGGTGCACGACGTGGGCGTCTTCGAGGCCCGGGTCGACGGCGTCGTGCTCGACTACCGGGTGGAGGTCGACGGCACCGCGCACGACGACCCGTACCGCTACCCGCCGACCCTCGGTGAGCTGGACCTGCACCTGATCCGCGAGGGCCGGCACGAGCGGCTGTGGGACGCGCTGGGCGCGCGGGTCTTCGACGAGGGCGTGGCGTTCAGCGTCTGGGCGCCCAACGCCCAGGGGGTGCAGGTGGTCGGCGACTTCACCGGCTGGGCCCCCGACGACGGCTGGCCGATGCGGTCACTCGGCTCCAGCGGGGTGTGGGAGCTGTTCGTCCCCAACGCCCGGGTCGGGGCCCGCTACAAGTACCGGGTGCTCGGCGCCGACGGGCAGTGGCGGGACAAGGCCGACCCCCTGGCCGCGTACGCGGAGGTGCCGCCGGCCACCGCCTCGGTGGTGCACCACTCCACCTACCGGTGGAACGACGCGGACTGGCTGGCCCGGCGGGCCGAACGGCAGCCGCACCAGGAACCGATGAGCGTCTACGAGGTGCACCTCGGCTCGTGGCGGCCCGGCCTGAGCTACCGGGAGCTGGCCGAGCAGCTCACCGCGTACGTCACCGAGCTGGGCTTCACGCACGTGGAGTTCCTGCCGGTGATGGAGCACCCGTTCGGCGGTTCCTGGGGCTACCAGGTGACCGGCTACTACGCGCCCACCTCCCGGTTCGGCGACCCGGACGACTTCCGGTACCTGGTCGACCGGCTGCACGCCGCCGGCATCGGCGTACTCCTGGACTGGGTGCCCGCGCACTTCCCCAAGGACGAATGGGCCCTCGCGCGGTTCGACGGCACACCGCTGTACGAGCACCCCGACCCGCGGCGCGGCGAGCACCCCGACTGGGGCACGTACGTCTTCGACTTCGGCCGCAACGAGGTGCGCAACTTCCTGGTCGCCAACGCGCTCTACTGGTGCGACCAGTTCCACATCGACGGGCTGCGGGTCGACGCGGTCGCCTCGATGCTCTACCTGGACTACTCCCGCAACCACGGCGAGTGGGCCCCGAACCAGTACGGCGGCCGGGAGAACCTGGAGGCCATCGCGTTCCTCCAGGAGGTGAACGCGACCGTCTACAAGCACCACGCCGGCGTCGTCATGATCGCCGAGGAGTCCACCGCCTGGCCGGGCGTCACCCGGGCCACTGCCGAGGGCGGGCTGGGCTTCGGCTTCAAGTGGAACATGGGCTGGATGCACGACACCCTGCTCTACACCTCGAAGGACCCGATCTACCGCCAGCACCACCATCACCAGCTCACCTTCTCCCTGGCGTACGCCTGGAGCGAGAACTACGTGCTGCCGATCAGCCACGACGAGGTGGTGCACGGCAAGGGCTCACTAACCGGCAAGATGCCCGGCGACACCTGGCAGCGGCTGGCGAACGTGCGGGCGCTGCTGGCGTACAAGTGGGCGCACCCCGGCAAGCAACTGCTCTTCATGGGCTCCGAGCTGGCCGACGACCGGGAGTGGAGCGAGGAACGCGGCCTCGACTGGTACCTGCTGCACGACCCGGCCCGCGCCGGCGTGCAACGGCTCGTCGGCGACCTCAACCGGATCTACCGGGACACCCCGGCGCTCTGGGCACAGGACACCGACCCGGCCGGGTTCCGCTGGATCGCCGGCGACGACGTCGCCAACAACACCGTGTCGTTCGTCCGGATCGCCCCGGACGGCTCGACGCTGGTCTGCGTGGCGAACTTCTCCGCCCAGCCGCTGCACGACTACCGGATCGGGTTGCCGGCCGGCGGGACGTGGCAGGAGGTGCTCAACACTGACGCGCACCCCTACGGCGGGTCGGGGGTGGGCAACCTGGGTGAGGTGCGCGCCGAGGACGTGCCGTGGCACGGGATGGTCGCCTCGGCGGCCCTCCAGGTGCCCCCGCTGGGCGTCATCTGGCTCCGCCGAAGCTGACGCGACCAGCCGGTCAGACCAGGCCGGCGTCGCGCAGCAGCTGCCAGAGGCCGGCGCCGTCCGGGGCGGAGAGCCACTTCTGCCCCACCGGCCCCGACGCCGTCCGGCCGGCCGGAGCGGGCAGGGTGCCGGCCAGCACCGACTGGGTCGGGGAGAGGCGGCGGATCGCCACCCCGGCCACGTTCTCCGGGTGGGCGGCGGCGAACTCCCGGTAGATCTCCTGGTCGTGCTGGCCGTCGTCGCCGACCAGCAGCCAGCGCACGTCGGGGAACTCCTTGGCCAGCCGGGCCAGGGTGGAGCGCTTGTGTTCCATGCCGCTGCGGAACCAGCGGTCGGCGGTCGGGCCCCAGTCGGTGAGCAGCAGCGGCCCGGCCGGGTAGAGGTGCCGGGACAGGAAGCGGGTCAACGTGGGCGCCACGTTCCACGCGCCGGTGGAGAGGTAGAAGACCGGCGCGCCGGGGTGCGCGGTGACCAGCCGCTCGTAGAGCACCGCCATGCCGGGCACGGCCGCGCGGGCGTGCTCGTCGAGCACGAACGTGTTCCACGCGGCGAGCAGCGGTCGGGGAAGCGCGGTCACCATCACCGTGTCGTCGATGTCGGAGAGGATGCCGAACCTGACGTCCGGGGCGAGGATGCGCACGGGCGCGTCGACCGGCTCGGCGTCCGGGACGCTGAGCCGGACCGTACCCCAACCGGGTGGCAGGTCGGCCTCGACCAGGGTGTCGACGAAGCCGCTGCGGTCGGCCTGCGCCTCGTGGCACACCCCGCCGGCCTCGATGATCACGGTGACGTGCTTGGCGGGCAGGGTGGCGAAGCTGCGCCAGCCACGGACCTTGTCCAGCCGACCCCGCTGGCGGGTGTCCGGACGCCCCAGCAGCACCCGACACATCACCCGCACCCAACCCGGCGCGCCGTAGCCGGTGTACGCGACGATGTTGATCCGCCAGCCGGTGCGCCGCAGCCGGCGCTCGACGAGCTGGTGCACGGCGTCCTCGATCCGCGCTGCCCGGTGCAGGTTCGGAACGGCCAGCTGGCCGGCGGGAGTGGGTGGCACGCGCCAACCCTGCCACACGTCGACACCTACGGCCACGGGAGCCAACCCGGGCCGCGCCGACCCGGCCCGGCCCGGCCCCCGTCGAGCGGCTCCGGCCCACCCCGGCTGCGCCGATCCGCCTCGCCGGCCCGGCCGGACGTGAAACACTCCGGTCGGGACGACGACGGGGGCGTTGGTCGTGTCGCATCCAGAGCAGCACCGCGGGCGATGGCGTCCGCGACTCGACCGGCCGGCGCTCGTCGCGCTGCTGTTCGGGCTCGCCGGTGTCGTCTACCGGCTGGTTCTGACGTTGTTCACGGTGCCGGTGTCGAACAGCGACGAGGCGACCTTCGGTCTGGCCGCGCTGCACATCGGGCAGGGCCGGGAACATCCGGTCTTCCTCTACGGGCAGCACTACATGGGGATGGTGGAGTCGTACCTGGCGGCTCCCCTGGTGGCGCTGTTCGGCCCGAGCTGGCCGGTGCTGCGGCTGCCGATGCTCGCGCTGTACGCGGTCTTCCTCTACCTGATCCACCGGTTGACCCGCCGGCTCTGCACCCCGTGGTTCGCCACCTTCGTGGTGGGTCTGCTCGCGCTCGGGCCGGAACGGGTGGTGCGCGACCAGCTCACCGTCGTCGGTGGGCGGCCGGAGGTGAAGCCGGCGGTGCTGCTGATGCTGCTGATCACCGTGGGGTTGGCCGCCGGCACGGTGCACCGCCGACGGCTCGCCATCGGCCTGTTCGGGCTGCTCGTCGGGCTGGCCGTCTGGTCGGACTGGCTGATCCTGCCGTACCTCGCGGTGGCCGGGCTGGCCCTGGTCTGGGCGGTACGACGCGACCTGCTCGGCTGGTCCGGTCTGCTGCTGGTGGCGGGGACCGTCGTCGGCGTGGCCCCGATGATCGTCGACAACCTGCGGGCCGGGCCCGGTGACGACTCGCTCTCGGTGTTCCGGGAGGTCAGCACCAAGACCGGCCCGCTGCCGCCCTGGTCCGACCGGATCCGGGGCGGCCTGCTGGAGGGGGTGCCGCTGGCGCACGGGCTCTGCCCGGTGGACGGCTGCGGGCGCTGGCAACAGTGGTTCGGCGTGCTGTACCCGGTGCTGCTGGTGGCCGGCGCGGCCCTCGCGGTGCTCGCGTACCGTCGCGCCGGCCGAGGGCCGCGCGGGGAGCGGGTCGGGCCGGTCGTGCAACTCACGCTGGTCGCCGGCGCGGTGTTGACCCTGCTGTCGTACGTGCGCAGCCCGCTCGCCGCGACCAGCCCGCTGGACAACGCCCGCTACCTGTCGGTGCTGCAACTGTCGCTGCCGGCGGTGCTGTGGCCGCTCTGGGTGGCGGCGTTGACGGCCTGGCGGGGCACCTGCAGCGTGCTCGGGCGGCTCGCCGGCGCGCTGTCGGTCGCCGTGCTGGCCGCGCTGACCGTGGCCATGCTGGTGATCACCGTGCTCTTCGCGGCCACCGGGACCGCGGCGTCGCGGACCGAGGAGCGCCAGGCCCGGGAGTTGGCCGCCGCGCTGCGCGCCGACGGACCCCACGAGGTGTACGGGGACTACTGGACCTGCAACAGGTTGATCTTCAACACGGATGAGTCGGTGATCTGCGGGGTGCTCGACGCCGACCTGTCCCCGGGGCAGAACCGCTACCGGCCGTACTGGCGGCAGGTGGGTCGGGCAGCGCGGCCGGGCTACGTGACGGAGATCGACTCGCCGATGGACCGGCGGTTGCGCGCGCTGCTCGCCGACCGGGCCGACGCCGGGCCGGTGCGGGAGGTCGGCGGCTATCGCGTGTACCACCCCGACACCCCGGTGCGGCCCTGGCGGTAGGGCCTGGTCGTACGCTGGCCGGGCCGGCGCGTGGGGCGCCGCCGTTTTCGCCCGTCGAGGAGACCCATGCTCATCCTGCTGCCGCCCTCGGAAGGGAAGGCCGACGCCGGCACCGGACGGCGCTGGGCCCCGGACCGACTTTCGCTGCCGGAGCTGAACCCGGCCCGCGAACGGGTGCTGGACGCCCTGGTGGCGCTGAGCGCCGGGCCGGACGAGGAGGCCGCGCGGGCGGCGCTCGGACTCAGCGAGGGCCAGCGGGGCGAGCTGCGGCGCAACGCCCGACTGCGGGAGGCGGCCACCGCGCCGGCCGAGCGGCTCTACACCGGGGTGCTCTACGAGGCGCTGGACCTGGCCTCGTTGCCGGCCACGGCGCAACGGGCGGCCCGCCGGTCGATCCTGATCAGCTCCGGGCTCTGGGGAGCGGTCCGGCTGGCCGACCGGATTCCGCCGTACCGCTGCCCGATCGGCGCGCGCCTGCCCGACGTCGGGGCGCTGTCCACGTACTGGCGCAGGGAGTTGACCCCGGCGGTGGACGGGGCCGCCGGGCGGGGCCGCCCGGTGCTGGACCTGCGCTCCGGCGCGTACGCGGCCACCTGGACGCCGCGCGGGGAGCTGGCTGAGCGGACGGTCACCGTGCGGGTCCTGCACGAGCGGGAGGTCGACGGCGTGCCGGTCCGCTCGGTGGTCAGCCACTTCAACAAGGCGACCAAGGGCCGGCTGGTCCGTGACCTGCTCATCGCCGGCGCCCGGCCGCGCACCGCCGCGGAGTTGGTGGGCACCCTGCGGGAGTTGAAGTACACAGTGGTGGAGCAGGGCGGCACGGCGGGCCGGGTTCGGCAGGTGGACCTGGTGGTTACCGATCTGTAGCGGCGCGGTAGCCGCAAGATTTGCTCAAGGCTGGGCCGGACCAGTTCCGTAACGGCGCGCCAGGGGCCACGGTAGGGCAACCCAGACTCCGACAAGGGAGCCTTCGTTGACCCGCGAACCCGCACTGCTCGACCGGCCCCACTCCCCGACGCCCCCAACTCCGATGGGCTGGTTGACACTGGGCGACGCGTTCGAGGCTGCCTGCCTGCTGCGCTGCACACCACCACCGACCGCCACCCGGCGCAGCGCGGTACGTGCCGAGCACACCCCCGCCGTGGAGTTCAACCGCGAGGACCCCGCCCAGCGGATGCGGCAACTGCTCGGCCGGCTGGACATCCCGGTCACCCACGAGGTGGCCGTCGGCGGCCTGCGCCGCCGCTACGAACTGCACCGGCTCTGGGTTCCCCGGGAGCACCGGGGCACGTACACCCGGATGTTGGACGCCGGCTGGTGGCAGGGGCGGCGCGAACTGCTCGGCGGGCCGCTGCCCGGCGCCTCACCGGCCCGCCGGCGGCTGGTGACCCGGCTGGCGGAGGCGGCCTGGCGCTCGGCGTTGCTGGCCGCCGGGCGGCACGTCCGCCGGCACATCCTCGGTGTCCGGCTCACCGACCGGGAACTCGCCGCGGTGCTGATCCGGAGCGCGGCCGTGCTCGACGTGCCGGCCCGGCTCCGCCCCGGCACCGGCTGCTTCCTGGTCAGCGTGGCCGCCGGGCCGGACCGGGAGCGGATCCTGCACAGCGCGGCGTTGGAGCAGGCGCGCCCGGCAGATCGCCCGGCCTGCTGAGCGGGATCCGGTCGTGCGCAACGGCTCGGGCTTGCGCAGGCCGGCCCGGCGGCGCACAGTGCACCGCGTGAGTCGTACCTCGTCCACCCACGCCCGACTGGCAGCCCTGTCGACGGTGCTGCTGATCGCGAACCTGGCCATCGCGAGCTGCCGGGACACGCCGACCGAACCGATGTCCATCCGGATCGCCACCGGCAGCCCCACCGCTGTCTACTACGCGTTCGGGCAGTCCCTGGCGGCCATCCTCAACCGGGAACTCCCCGGCGTACGGGCGAGCGTGGTGGTCACCGCCGCTTCGGCGGAGAACGTCAAGCTCGTCGGCTCCGGCGGGGCCGAGCTGGGCTTCACCCAGGCGGACGTGCTGCCCACCACGCCGGCGGGAAACCCGACGGTCGACGCCATCGCCCGGGTGTACGACGACCAGCTGCACCTGATCACCACCAGCGGCGGTCCGGTCCGCACGGTCGCCGACCTGCGCGGCCGGCGGGTCTCCGTCGGCGCGCCCGGCTCGGGCACCGAGATCACCGCGATGCGGCTGCTGGAGGTGGCCCGCCTCGGTGGGGAAGAGGTGCGCCGGGAACGGCTCGGTCTGGACGACTCGGTGGCCGCGTTGCGCTCCGGTCGGATCGACGCGTTCTTCTTCTCCGGCGGGCTGCCGGTGCGGGGCATCGAGCAGTTGTCCAGGGCCAGCGCCATCCGGATCGTCGACCTCAGCGAGTGGACCGAGCCGCTGCGCTCGCGCTACGGCCAGGTCTACGTCTCCCGGGACATCCCCCGCACGGTGTACGGGGTGGACGCGGTGACCACGGTGGCCGACCCGAACTACCTGATCGTCCGCTCCAACCTGCCGGACCGGTTGGTCCGGCAGGTGACCCGACTGCTGATGGACCGCCGCGCCGAACTGGCCGCCGCCCATCCGGCGGCGGGACGGATGAGCCCCCGCTCGGCGATCGTCACCGCGCCACTGGCGCTGCACCCGGGCGCCGCCGGCTGGTACCGCGACACCAAACCGTGACGGCGGGGCCCCTCAGCGCGCCGGAGACGGCCGTAGGTCGGCGACCGGCTCCTCGTCCACCGGCTCCTCCCCCACCGGCTCCACCGAGAGGGCTGGCGCGGGGAACCACAGGGCGGCGACCAGCCCTCGCGACTCCCCCGGCCGCATGGTGAGCCGCCCGTCTGACGCGTCCACCAGCACGGCGGCGATGGTCAGGCCGAGCCCGGCGCCGTCCACGTTCTGCGCGTCCGGGGCCCGCCAGAACCGCTCGGTCGCCTGGCCGAGCTGACTCTCGGTCATTCCGGGGCCGGAGTCGCGTACCTCCAGCACCACCCCGCCGTCGCGGCGGGCCACCGTCACCGTCACCGCCCCGCCCGCCCCGCTGAACTTCACCGCGTTGTCAATGAGCGCGTCCAACGCCTGGTCGACGGCGGTCGGCACGGTCTGGGCGTACGCCGGGGCGTCGGTCGTGGCCAGCCGCAACGCGACCGACCGGTGCCGGGCCAACGGGGCCCACGCGGCCACCCGGGAGGCGGCCACCGCGGCGGCGTCCACGGTGACGCGCTCGTTCTCCTCCCGTTCGGCCCGGGCCAGCGTGAGCAGCGCGTCGAGCACCAGCGCGAGCCGGTCGGTCTCCTCCAACGCCAACTGGTGCTCCGAGCGACCGTCCGGGTCGGTGAGGCTGGGCCCCAACTCCTCCACCCGCAGCCGCAGCGCGGTGAGCGGATTGCGCAGTTGATGACTGGCGTGCGCGACGAAGGCGCGCTGCCGGTCCATCACGTCGGAGACCACGTCGGCCATGTGGTTGAAGCTGGCCGCCAGACGGCGCAGCTCCGGCGGACCCAGCCGATGCTGCACCCGGGCGCTCCGGTCGCCCTCGGCGATCTCGTGGGTGACCGCGTCCAGTTCGGTGACCGGACGCAGCACCCACCCGGCCAGCCCGAACGCGGTCAGCACGCAGGCCAGCACGGCGAGCAGACCGGCCAGGGCGAGGAGCAGCCACCACGAGACGACAGCTCGGCGGATCGCGCCGGCCGGGGTCACGATCACCACCGCGCCGAGGACCTCACCTCCGTCGTTGATCGGCACCGCCACCACCACCGGGTCGGTCGTCCAGGGCCAGACCGACTCGGGGGCGCTGCTCTGCTGGCCGGACAGCGCGACGTCGAGCACCGTCGTGGTCCCCGGGCTGGGCCGCCACCTCGGCGACGAGACCGGGATGTTCCGATCCCGGTCGACGATCGCGGCACCGATCTCGTACAGGTCGTCGTAGCTGCTCAGCTCCGCCTCGATCGGGCCGGGCCCCCCGTCGCGCAACGCCGGCCCGGCCAGCGAGGCGAACCGGGTGGCGTCGGCGAGTCGGTCGGCACGGACCCGTTCGGTCTCACGGCCGGCCATGGTGGCGGCCAGCGGGGTCTCCAACGCGATGAGAACGAGGACCATCAGCAACAGGTAGCTGATCACCAGGCGGCGGCGCACGTCAGCTCCTCACGCGTCGCGCAGCCGGTAGCCGATGCCGCGTACGGTCTCCACCAGTCGGGCGTCACCGAGCTTCCCGCGCAGCGACCCGACGTGCACCTCGACGGTGTGCCGGTCGGCCCAGGTGGTGCCCCAGGCGTCCAGCAGGATCCGGTCCCGGGGCACCGCCACCCCGGGCTGGCGGGCCAGGGAGAGGAGCACGTCGAACTCCTTGCGGGTCAACGTGACAGCACGGCCGTCGACGGTCACCGTCCGGGCGGCCACGTCGATGCGGACCGACCCGGCCTCGATGAGGTGCCGCTCGGGCGCGGCGTTCGCCGCGCGACGCAGCACCGCCTCGATCCGGGCCTGCAACTCCACCATCGAGAACGGCTTGACCACGTAGTCGTCCGCGCCGAGGCGCAGGCCCAACACCCGGTCACGTTCCTCACCCCGGGCGGTCACCGCGATGATGCCGAGCTGGCTGCTGCGCCGACGCAACTCCCGACACAGGTCGGTGCCGTCCCCGTCGGGCAGGGTCAGGTCGAGCAGCACCAGGTCACACGGGGCGGCGGAGAGCGCCGCGGCGACCGTGGCCGCGTGCTCGACCTCGTACCCCCGACGGCTGAGTGCGGAGGACAGCGCAGCAGCCACCCGGCGGTCGTCCTCCACCAGCAGGATCCGCACCCATACCCCCGTCCGTCGCAGCGCCGTTCTGCGAATGGTGGCAGAAGCGCGCGCCGACCGGGAGGCCGCCCGCCCGCCTGGGCCGGTAGCCCGTCCCAGGCGGCCGGTAGCCCGCCCGCCTGGGACGGGCTACCGGCCGCTACAGGCCGAAAACGTCGTCGGCGGTGGCGTCCCGAACGCCGTCGGTGAACCCACGAAAGCCCGGGTCCTCGTGGCTGGCCGGCACGCTGGTGACGGTGACTCCGCTGGCCTGGGTGACCGCGTCGACCAGCGGCGGAAAGTCGATCTCGGCATCGTCGAAGGCGTCGTCGTCCGCCTCGGCCAGGTTGATCACGTGCTGGACGTCGTCGGACGGCGTGTCCGGGTCCTCGGCCCACTCGCCGCCGGCCCGGTAGCACTCGTCGTACAGCGCCCGCTGGCTGTCGGTCCAGTCATCGTCGTAGCTCTGCATCGCCCATCCCTCCGCGGCCCTTGACCCTGAGCATGCCCGGCGGGAGGCGACGGGCGCGGCGGTACCGGCGAAAACCGGGCGAGCGCGCCGACGGCGACCCCGTACGCTGCTCTGGTGATCTACAAACTGCTGTCGAGCGCCGAGTGGGACGACGCCCTCGCCGCCGGTGCCTTCGCCGGCTCCGCCGTGGACCGGCAGGACGGTTTCATCCACCTCTCCGGCGGCGACCAGGTGGTGGAAACGGCGCGGCGGCACTTCAGCGGGGTGACCGGGCTGACCCTGCTCAGCGTCGAGGAGGAGCGACTGGGTGACGCGCTGCGGTGGGAGCCGTCACGCGGCGGGCACCTCTTCCCACACGTGTACGGTCCGCTGCCGGTCGACGCGGTGGTCGCGGCCCGGGCGCTGCCGGCGGACCTTCCGGCCGCCGACGCGGTGGCCGCCCTGCTGAGCTGAGCCGATCGTGGGCTGACACGACCGCGCCCGACCCGACAGTGTCGGGCCGGGCGCAAGCTGCCGTTCGCGGGGCTCAGCGGCAGAGCCGGTCGATGCCGTTCGCAGGCTCAGCGGCAGAGCCGGTCGATCTCCTGCTGGAACCGGTCCATCGGGTTCGCCTCGGCGGGGCCGAGCAGGTAGGTCTTCAGCTCCCGGCGGGCCTCGGTCATCGGGTCGTCACCGGCCCGCGTGACCGTCACGATCTTCTCCAACTCGCCGCAGTCCTTGGAGAGCAGGTACGCGGCCCGCGCCGTCGGGTACTCGCGGCGGAAGTCGTCCTCCGACAGACCGGCCGGGTTGGCCACCACGTACGGCCGCTGACTCTGCACGAAGTCGGACACCACACTGGACACGTCGCTGATCAGCAGGTCGGTCTGGTTGAAGCAGTCGAACAGCGCCGGCGTGCGGCCGGTGACCACCAGGTGCGCGGTGCCGTCCAACGAGGACGCGTCCGGGTTGCCGCCGGCGGCGCGGATCGCCGCGACGACCCGCTCGTGCACGGACTTCGCCGCCCGGGACCGCGACCCGGTGAGCGGGTGCGGCTTGTAGATCAGGCGAACCCGGGGATTCGCGGCGAGCAGCCCCTTGACGATCCGCTCACCCATCAGCACCAGCGAGGTGTGGTACGGGTCGTCGTCGAGCCACCCCTCCCAGGTGGGCGCGTAGAGCACGGTGAACGGCCGGTCCACCGACTCGGCGCCGAAGGTGTGCACCCCGGCGAGCTGCGGCCGGCCGATCTCGACGATGTCCGAGTCGAGCACCCCCACGCCGGCGCGCGCGTAGCGCTCCCGGCCGGCCAGGCCGGCGACCCAGACCTCGTCGTACACCTTGCTGTAGGGGTTGACGCTGGCCTGCTTGTCGCTGTCACCGTGACCGACGAAGACATGCTTCGTACCCGGCTCGCGGAGCATGTGGATGTTCGCGCCGACGTTGGCGGAGTAGAGCGCCGCGCGGATCCCGCCCAGGTCGAGGTTCATGAAGTCAACCCCGGCCGGTACGCAGATCACCGGCAGCCGGGTGTCGGCCAGCTCCAGGAAAGCCTCCCGGCTGCGCATCAGCACCACCGCGCGCTGCTGGAGCGCCTCGGTCGGGGCCAGCCACATGTTCGCCTGGTAGACGTCCTTGGCCGGACCGGCGAAGTAGAGCGCCACCTCCGGCCGGTAGGTGTCCAACCACCGCTGGACCGCCGGCAGCAGCGGGCCCTGCCCCGCGCCCCGCCCACGGAGCCAGGTCAGCGCGATGATCGCGCCCACCAGGCCGGTGGCCACGACCGCCACCGCGCCGGCCACGAAGAACGGCGTCGGATCGTGCTGCACCGCGGCGGCCACGCCCGCCGGCACCAGCAGCAGGTTCAGCAGGGGCATCCGGTCGCCGGCGACCGCCGCCGCCCAGGCGGGCGGCTGCGGGGCACTCGACAGTGGACCCAGCTCGATGTTGCGCACCATGGCGGAGAGCGGGTTACGCCGCTCGATCATGGTGGAGAACGCACCGGCGAAGACCGACACGACCCACACCGCGGCCGGCAGCACCAGCAGCAGGGTCAGCTCGCCGTCGCTGAGCCGCACCTCGGCGGCGACCAGCAACACGGCGGCGAGGTCGCGGGTCAGCTGTCGGTACGAGAAGTGCAGCCCCACCTTCTCCAACAGCAGCAGCGACGGCGGTGACCAGCGGGCGACGGCGAACTCGCCGATGATGGCGGCCAGCCCGGCGACGGCGAACAGGCCGACCCATCCGAATACGCCACCGACGAGCATGACCAGGTAGGCCAGTACCAGCAGCGCACTCTGGGCGGCCACTCCGAGGCGTCCTGTCAACGTGCCGAACAAACGAGTTCGCTCCCTACAAGATTTCGTTGCGGGCGGTGCCCGTGATGGGCCGACGTGACTCCCCCGTCGCCGCAGCGGGACATTCGCGTCCGGCTCCGGGTGACTGCGACCTTAACGCGAGCGGACAGCTCGGTGTCGCTCGGGTATCCGGCATCATTTCGGGCAAAGTTCCGCGCCGTGGCGCGCCCGACCCCACCACGGGGTCGGGCGGCCGGTGCGGGGAGAGCGCTCAGTCGGCCCGCCGGAAGCAGGTCATCGCGCCCGGCTTCGGGCGCTTGGCGAACTCCTGATAGCCCAGTTGCGGGGCGGTGTCGCGGGCGTACTGGTTGCCGTTGTAGACGCAGATGGTGCCCACGTCCAGGCGGTCCAGTGCCGGGGCCAGCTCGGCCGGCGTCGGGCTGGCGGTGCCGTCCGCGAATTCGGCGAGCAACAGTCGGTCCTTGGCGAACTGGGAGGTGAGGTCGTACTCGACGAGATAGAAGTCGCGAGGTAGGACAACCCGGACCTGGCTGGTGACGATCGGCGTGGTGCGCATGATCGTCTTCGGGGCGAGCAGGAGGCCCTGCGGTCGGTCCAGGTCCTTGATCCAGAAGGCGATCGACTGACGCTGCTGCGGAAGCTTCCAGGTGGGGCGCTCGTGCACCTCGACCCAGCTCTTCGGCGACCACATCGGGGTGGCGAACAGCGCGAACGAGGCGACCAGCAGCACCGCGATCCCCCCGGACGCCGCCCGACGCAGCGCCCGGGTCGGCGCCGGCACGCGCACCGTGCAGAGCAGACCGATCAGCGTCGGCAGGGCGAGCAGCCACGGCACCCGCCAGAGCACCACCGAGATGCCGCTCAACGCGCTCAGCAACTGCAGCACGCCGGGCACGAACAGCACGCTCATCGCCAGGGTGGCGCCGGCGGCGAGCAGCGCGGGCGTACGCCGGCGGGCGAGCAACGCGCCGCACCACAGCGCGAGACCACTGATCACCCCGACCACGCCGAAGAGCAGGGTCCGCCGGTAGGTGGACGCCGCGTCGAAGAAGACATCGTCCGCACCGGTCGCGCTCATCCCGCCGAGCGCCAGGCGGGAGACGACCAACGACCCGATCGGGTACGCGAGGGCGGCGACCGCCGCGACGACGGCCGCCTTCCACCGGCCGACCAGCAGCATGGCGAAGCCGGCCGCGCCGACCAGCATCGGCAGGATGATCGCCGCGGTGTTGGTGAGCCCGATCGCGGTGATCGACAGCGCCACGATGAGCAGCAGGCTGCGCCGCGACCGGTTGTCGAACCACTCGGTCAGGTAGAGCCACATCAGCGGGATGACCGCCGAGACGAAGATGCCCTTGCCCTCGTGCAGCCGCGGAAGGTGGAACGTGCCCAGTGCGGCGTCCCCGCCCGCGACGAGGTAGAGGTACGCGATCGCCACGGTGAAGGCGAGCATCGGACGACGCGGGGCCCACCGGTGCGTCAACCGCCACAGCGCCAGCACCGCGAACACCGCCATGATCGGCAGCAGCACGTACCAGAGGGCCGAACTGGCGTGGATACCGACGACGTTGGCGAACGCGCCGTCGAAGACCTCGATCGACGGGACGGGCGGCTGCGAGCCCATGGGCGGCAGCACGTTCTCGGAGAACAGGAAGTCGTTGAGCGGGATCAGGTCCCGTTCGGCGATCCACACCGACTTGCCGACGTAGTAGACGTCGTCCGGGGTGTTGCGGGCCAGGAAGAACGAGGAGATGCCGACCAGCACCGAGACGACCAGCGCGTACGCCGACTGGGTCGCGGTGACGGCCGGGGCGGCCGGGGTGGGCACCGGGCCGCTCAGCCAGGCCTGGCGCACCAGCAGGAGCCCACCGACGGCGGCGAGCAGACCGGCCACGCCCGGGATCCACCAGGAGACGCTGACGCTGGTGCCGGCCAGACCGGCGGAGACGGCGGCCACGGCGGCGGCGACCAGGACCCCGATCAGCAGGCGGCGGTCGGTGGGCGGTGCGCTGCCCGGCTCCTCCTGAGCCGCCGGGGTGCTGTCGGCCGGGGTGCTGTCGGTTGCGGCGCTGTCGGTTGCGGCGCTGTCGGTTGCGGCGCCGACGCGGCGGCGGGCGCGCAGCACGGCCACGACCGCGAGCACCACACAGGCCACCAGCCAGATCCGGAAGGTCACCGACGGGCGCAGGTCCCCCAGGAAGGCGAGGTGGTAGAGCACGGTGAAGAGCGCGAACGCGATCACCGCGCCATCAGTGAGCATCGCCGGGGCGGCGGCCACCAGCGCGCGTACCCGGGACCAGCCCGCGCGATCGTTGGCGGGCCGGGCTACCTGCCCGCTGCGCGGCGTCGGATCCGGTTCGGCGGGCGCTACGGCGATGCTGTCGACGTTGGCCACGGGCGTCCTTACTCGTCGGGCGAATCAGGGGCATCGGCACGATGACGGCCGGGTGTCAAGGGGGCAGCGTAGCGGAATTGGGCAGGGGGGCCACCGCTAGCGACGGCCGAGTGTCGGAGTGCTGGTCAACCCGACATCGGGGCCGTCCGGGGACGGGGCAGAACACTCTCGGCGCCGAGCCCGGCCGCCACGGACTCGACCAGATTGTCGAGATAACGGTCGGTGAGCGGGAGCCGGGCGATGGCGAGCCGCCAGTAGAGCGGGCCCACGATGAGGTCGATCGCGGCGTCCGGCTCGGTGTCGGCGGGCAGTTCGCCACGCTCGACGGCACGGCGGACCAGGCGACCGCCGATCTCCTGCTGACGGGCGTGCAGCACCTGACGCAGGGTCGCGTCGATGCTGGGGTTGCGGGCGGCCTCGGCCAGCAGGTCCGGGATGATCTGCGAGGCCACCGGGTGCCGGAGCGCGTGCGCCACCGCCTGGAACAGCAGCGCGAGATCACCGCGCAGCGTGCCGGTGTCCAGTGCGGGGAGCTTGCCGTGTGCCGCGGCGGCGACGACGTCCAGCACCAGGTCGAGCTTCGAGCTCCACCGACGGTAGACCGCCGTCTTACTGACGCCGGCTCGCCGGGCCACCGCCTCGATGGAGAGCCGGCCGTAGCCGACCGCGGCGAGCTCCTGCATCAGCGCGCGCCGGATCGCCGTGGTGATCTCGCCGCGGAGCACCGCCGCGCCGGCTGGCGCCCGCCTCTTCTCGGTCGTCATCGAGGGCTCTTATCGCAGGTCACGCCGGACAGCGTAGCGCAACGACGGTACGGTTGCGTCCCGACGTGTTTCGGACTACTGTCCTCGCAGCGACGAGGCGGCGTCCCGCGCACCTGTCCCACTAGGATTCGATCGTCGCGAGCAACCCCCGTCTGCACAAAGATCGGAGCGCCATTTCCATGGCCACCACCGCGCTGGTCGACCCCGCCACGGGCCTGACCCAGGCGCAGCTGGCCGCTCGGCACGGGCTACGGGTCGCCGGTGAGCGCCCCAGCCTCGTCGAGTACAGCCGCCGACTATGGGCCTACCGGCACTTCATCGCCGCGTACGCCAACGCCAAGCTTGTCGCCTCGTACAGCAACGCCAAGCTGGGGCAGCTCTGGCAGGTGCTCACCCCGCTGACCAACGCGGCGGTCTACTACCTGATCTTCGGGGTGGTGCTCGATCAGAAGAGCATCCCGAACTTCATCGCCTACCTGACCACCGGGTTGTTCATCTTCAACTTCACCCAGAGCGCGGTCCTGGCCGGCACCCAGTCGATCAGCAGCAACCTGGGGCTGATCCGGGCGCTGCACTTCCCCCGGGCCAGCCTGCCGCTGTCCACCACGGTGACCCAGTTCCAGCAGTTGCTGGCCTCGATGGTGGTGCTGATCGGCATCGTGCTGGTCACCGGTGAGCCGCTCACCTGGCAGTGGTTGCTGCTGGTGCCGGCACTGCTGCTCCAGGCGGGGTTCAACGCCGGCGTGGTGCTGCTGGTCGCCCGGCTGGGCTCCAAGTCCAGCGACCTGAAGCAGGTCATGCCGTTCATCATGCGCACCTGGATGTACGGCTCCGGCGTCCTCTACAGCGTCAGCCTCTTCGAGCGGCTGCCCGGCTGGGCGACGACGCTGGTGCAGTACAACCCGCTGCTGGTCTACATCGAGCTGGCCCGGTACTCGCTGCTCGAGGAGGCGCCGCTGCTCAACGAGTCGCTGACCCAGCTCTGGCTGGTCGCGGCGGGTTGGACGCTGGTGGCCGGAATCGGCGGTTTCATCTACTTCTGGCGCGGCGAACAGGAGTACGGCCGTGGTTGAGCACTTCGACGCCCGCCCCGAGGCGAGCGCGACGATGACCCAGACGCAGGAGCGCATCCCGACCGTGGTCGTGGACGACGCGCACATCATCTACCGGGTGCACCAGGGCGCCGCCGGTGGCACCACGCCGGTGGCCGCGCTGCGGCGGCTGGTCAAGCGCACCCACGCGCCGAACATCCGGGAGGTGCACGCGGTCAAGGGCGTCTCCTTCACCGCGTACCGGGGCGAGGCGATCGGGCTGATCGGCAGCAACGGCTCCGGCAAGTCCACCATCCTGCGGGCCATCGCCGGCCTGCTGCCGGTCAACCGGGGCGCCATCCACACCCAGGGGCAGCCGTCGCTGCTGGGCGTCAACGCCGCCCTGCTCAACGACCTCTCCGGGGAACGCAACGTCGCCCTCGGGTGCCTGGCCATGGGCATGCACCCCGACGACGTGGCCAAGCAGGCCGCCGGGATCATCGAGTTCTCCGGGATCAACGAGCGGGGTGACTTCGCCAGCCTGCCGATGCGCACGTACTCGTCCGGCATGGCGGCCCGGCTGCGGTTCTCCATCGCCGCCGCAAAGAAGCACGACGTGCTGCTCATCGACGAGGCGCTCGCCACCGGCGACAAGGGCTTCCGCAAGCGCAGCGAGCAGCGGGTGCGGGAGTTGCGGGAGGGCGCGGGGACGGTGTTCCTGGTCAGCCACCAGCTCTCCTCCGTACGCGACACCTGCGAACGGACGATCTGGCTGGAATCGGGCGTCATCCGGATGGATGGTCCGACCGACGAGGTCATTCGGGCGTACGAGACGTACGCGAACAGCAAGTAGAGTTCCGCGACCGGCCGGCATCGACACGACGCCCGAGGACCGCGTCGCCCGCGTTGGGGCGACGCGGTCCGCGCGTTAAGGTTCAATCCGTCGCCGCTCGGGCGGAACCTTCCGTTAACGCATCCCTGAGAGTGAGGATCCGGCAATGACGCAGGACCAGACCACTGGCCCGGACGCCGAAGCGGAGACCCCGACCCCGTGGCGGCCCACACGGACAGTGGCGGTGGTTCTGGCCGGAGGCACCGGGACCCGGCTGGGCCTGGGCATCCCGAAGCAGCTGCTGAAGATCGCCGGTAAGCCGATCATCGAGCACACCCTGGCGGTCTTCGAGGCGGCACCGGAGATCGACGAGATCATCGTGCTGATGGCCACCGGCCACGTCGAGGACGCCCGGCAGATCGTCGAGAAGGCCGGTCTGCGCAAGGTCACCAAGGTGATCGAGGGCGGTGACACCCGCAACGCCACCACCCGCATCGCGCTGGACGCGGTCGGCCCGCAAGACTGCAACATCCTCTTCCACGACGCGGTGCGCCCGCTGCTCAGCGGCCGGATCGTGCGCGAGTGCGTCAACGCGCTGTGGAGCTACGACGCCGTGGACGTGGCCATCCCCTCCGCGGACACGATCATCCAGGTCGACGACAACGACTGCATCACCGACATCCCGGTGCGCTCCCGGCTGCGCCGGGGCCAGACCCCGCAGGCGTTCCGCTCCCCCACGATCCGGGAGGCGTACCGGATCGCCGAGGACGACCCGGACTTCGCCGCCACCGACGACTGCGGCGTGGTGCTGCGCTACCTTCCCGGCACCCCGATCAAGGTGATCGACGGTTCGGACGAGAACATCAAGGTCACCCACCCGGTCGACGTGCACCTGGCGGACAAGCTCTTCCAGCTCGCCGCGGCGCAGGCACCCCGACTGACCGACCACCGCAGCTACACCGAGGAGCTGACCGGCCGCACCATCGTGGTGTTCGGCGGCAGCTACGGCATCGGTCACGAGCTGACCGAGCTGGCCCGGCGCTACGGCGCGCAGGTCTTCCCGTTCAGCCGTTCCAGCACCGGCACCCACGTCGAGCGGGCCGAGGACGTCGAGGCCGCGCTGACGACCGCCTTCGAGGCCACCGGCCGGATCGACCACGTGGTGGTCACCGCCGGCATCCTGGAGCGGGGCGCCCTCGCCGAGATGGACGAGGAGACGATGGACCGGGTGTTGCAGGTCAACTTCGTCGGCCCGGTGACCATCGCCCGCCAGTCCCTGCCGTACCTGCAACAGACCAAGGGTCAGTTGCTGCTCTACACCTCCAGCTCGTACACCCGGGGTCGGGCCCGCTACGCGCTCTACTCGTCCACCAAGGCCGCCCTGGTCAACCTCACCCAGGCGCTGGCCGACGAGTGGGCCGACGTCGGCGTCCGGGTCAACTGCATCAACCCGGAGCGCACCGCCACCCCGATGCGCACCCGGGCCTTCGGCGAGGAGCCGGAGAACACCCTGCTCGCCGCGGAGGCCGTCGCCCAGTCGTCGCTGGACGTGCTGATCTCCGACCTGACCGGTCAGGTGATCGACGTACGCCGGGCACCCGGCGACGGGCCCACGCCGACCGTGCCGGCCCAGTCCGGGGCGGGCCAGGTCGACGCACCGGCCGGCGCGACGTCCACGAACTGACGCCGACGGCTGCGGAACCACGAACGGAGCGACATGCGCGGCGACCTGGTTCGAAAGCTGGCCGCCCGGTGCCTGACCACCGGGTTGGCCGTGCTGGCCTTCGTCGTGCTGGCGCTCACCGGCGCCACCGGCTGGGGGCTGGCGCTGGCCGTCGCCGCGCTGGCCGCCTCGGCCGTCGAGCAGCGCATCCGGCCCAGCGCCGACCTGGTGGCGGAGACCACGTTGATCGCCGCGGCGATCCTGGTCGGTTACTCCCGCCGGCTCGACGACGGGCTCGACCTCGCGCTGGTCGCCACCGGGCTGGTCCTGCTGGGGCTGGTGCTGCTGGTGGGGCCGCTGCGTACCGCCGGCGGTCTGGAGATCCGGGCCGCCAACCTTCCGGTACGCGCGTGGACCCCGTTGATCGCCGACCGGCTCAACACGGCCCTGTTGGGGCTGCTCGCCGCCCTGGCGCTCGCCGCCGCGCTCACCCTGCCGGCCGGTGTGGCGCTGGCCGTCAGCCTGCTGGTCGGCGCGGGCGCCGGTGCGGTCGCGCTGGACCTGGCCCGGCGGCGGTTCCGGCCGAGGGCCGGCGGCGGTTCGGTGGCCGCTGCGCTGCGCCGGCACCAGCCGGAGTTCCTGCTCTACTTCTCCGCGCCGCCCGGTTCGGAGTACCAGGTCACCATGTGGCTGCCGTACCTGCAACGGATCGGCCGGCCGTTCCTGGTCGTGCTGCGGGAGCCGGAGTTCCTGGCTCCGATCGCGGCGGCCACCGACGCTCCGGTGGTCTACTGCCCGACCCTGCGGGCCATGGACGAGGCGCTGGTGCCGAGCCTGCGGGCGGCGTTCTACGTCAACCACGGGGCGAAGAACAGCCACTGCATCCGCTTCACCCAGCTCACCCACGTGCAGTTGCACCACGGCGACAGCGACAAGGCACCGAGCGCCAACCCGGTGTCCGGGATCTTCGACCGGATCTTCGTGGCCGGTCAGGCGGCGATCGACAGGTACGCCCGCGCCGGGGTGCGGATCCCGGCGGAGAAGTTCGTGGTGGTGGGTCGCCCACAGGTCGAGTCGATCCAGGTACGCCCGGAGCCCGCGCGCGGGTTGGCGGCCCCCACGGTGCTCTACACCCCCACCTGGACCGGGCACCACGCCGACGCCGACTACTGCTCGCTGCCGGTGGCCGAGCAGCTGCTGCGTCGGCTGCTGGAGCGCGGCGCGACAATGATCCTGCGGGCCCACCCGTACACGACGCAGAACCCGGCGTCGGCACGCCAGTTGGGCCGGCTGCACGAGCTGCTGACGGCCGATCGGGCCCGCACCGGCCGGCAGCACGTGTTCGGATCGGCGGCTCGGGAGCTGAGCCTGACCGAGTGTGTCAACGCCGCCGACGCGCTGGTCTCCGACGTCTCCGGGGTGATCTCGGACTTCCTCTACTCCGGCAAGCCGTACGCGGTGACCGACATGGGTGGCGAGGGCGACCGGTTCGTGGAACGGTTCCCGCTGGCCGGGTCGGGTTACGTGCTGCGCCGGGACATGTCCAACGTGGACGATGTGCTGACCGACCTGCTGGACACCGACCCGCTGGCCGAGGCCCGCTGGGCGACCCGCCGCCGCTACCTGGGCGACTTCCCCGCCGAGTCGTACGCCGAAGCCTTCCTGAGCGCCGCCCGCCGCGAGCTGACCCCGGCCGCGACACTGGCCGCGACCACGCCGGCGTAGCCGCTCAGCGGTACGGATCCAGCAGGGCCAGCACCGCCGCCGGGTCCTCCACGTGCGCGTTGTGGCCGAGACCGGGCAGCGTGGCGACCGGTACGCCGTACTCCTTGAGCTGTTCGTCGGTGACCATCGGGTCGTTCTCGCCGCGCGCCAGCACCACCGGCACGTCGGTCGCCGCCAGCAGCCCGGCCAGGTCGGGTTCGCCGACGGCGAAGGCGGTCGGGTCCATGGCGAGGCGCCACCGGCCGTCGACCTGGCGCAGCCCGGCGTCCACCACCGGGTGGTCCGGCGGGACCAGGCCGGCCAGGCCGGACACCCGAAGGTAGCGGCGCGCGGCCTCGGCGCGGGTGGCGAACCAGCTGACCGGGCGGGCGGCGAGGTCGGCGGCGCGGGTCAGCTCGTCGGGTGACCAGACGGCCTTGATGCCCAGCCCGACCACGGCGTCCACGGGCGTCCCGGCGGCGCGGGCGGCCAGCGCGAGGCCGACCACCCCGCCCAGCGAGTGCCCGAGCACGACCAGCCGGTCGCCGGGTGCCAGGCCGCGCGCTATCCGGTCGGCGAACCCCGCGAAGGTGTACGACGGCAGCGGCTCCGCCCAGCCGTGGCCGGCGAGGTCCGGTGCCAGCCACCGCCCCGCCCAGCGCTGCTCCAGCAGCGGCGCCCACGGCAACCAGACGTCCCCGGTCGTGCCCATTCCGTGCAGGAGCAGCAGGACACGCCCACGACCGGCGGGACCACCCGATTCATCCACCACGGCCGCAGTCTGCCACGGTTCACGGCCCGGTACGAGAGTCGTCGACGCCCGGCCGCGACATGCGGAGATGCCACGGGCGCCGGCCCCTTGTGGGGGACGACGCCCGTGACGGTTCAGCGTGCCTGGGTCAGGCGGAGTAGCCCCGGCTGGTGATCCAGTTGGCCAGGTCGATGGTGGTGATCCAGTACGACGGGTCGGCCGGGTTCGCCGAGTCGGCGATCCGCACGGTGCGACCGTTGTCCTTGTAGCCGACGACGGCGATGTAGTGCCCGCCGCCGTAGGAGTGCCAGCCGCCGTCGGTGTCGGTGGCGTCCCCGACGACGTTGGCGACCACGCCCCGGCCGTCGGTGATGGCCTTCATGACGTCGGCCTGGAGGCGGTCCATCTGCGCCGGGCTGGGCGCGGTGGGGAACATCCGGGTCCGGTACGGGGAGCCCTTCACCTCGGCGTTGAGCACCCGGGTGGTGTCCTCGGCCGAGTTGGTGCCCATCTCGGTGGTGCCCAGCTCGGCGGCGAGCTCGTCCTGGGTGCGGTCGATGCCGGCGGCGCTGAGCGCGTTGCGGGTGGCCGCCGGGCCGCAGTTGTAGTAGGTGTTCTGCGCCTCGTAGTCGTAGTCGAGCACCTTGGTCGCGGGCGGCTTCGGCTTCGGCTTGCGGGTCAGGTCCGGGTTGCTCGCGGCCTTGGCGGCGGGGGACGCGGCGCTGCTGGCCGGGGCACCCGTGGTCGGCGCGGCGCTGGCCGAGGGGGACGCGTCCCGGGCGTCGCCGCGGGAGGCGGCGACGTCGCTGCGCAGCTCGGCGACGGTGGTCGCGGTGCGCTGGCCGGCCGGGGCGTCGTCGGCCGTGGTGAGCAGGGCTCCGGTGGTGGTGGCGATCACGAGGGCCGCGGCGGAGGCGGCGACGATCTGGTACGGGCGCTCGGTGGCGAGGCGGCGGAGCTGACGCTGCAGGGTGTGCTTCACGGGTCCTCCACGGATCGGGGGGAGAGCGGCACACCGGGGCCGGACCGGTATCCGGGCAGGCGCCAGCGCGCGGACCGTGGTCCGCGGATGGTGAACCGCTCAGGGGAACGCCCGGCGCGGCCGGGCGGGAAAGGCGATGACCCGGGGGGTCAGCTCACCGTCACGAGACGAATGAGCGGGCGCACCGCCGCGCCGTGGAGGCGAGGGAACAACCGAGGGGTGGAAAGGTGCTGCACGAGGATGAGACTCCTTCCGACACCGCCTACCGGGTTAGCTGACGGATTCGGGCGGGAAGATCGCCCTACCGCGGGCCGTGCCGCGCGGATTCACCCCGGACTTGCTGATGGGTCCCCGGTTCGTTGATCACGATTAAGCGGGTCGACGCGGCGTCGCCTCTTGCGATCGGTTACCGCATCGGACGGCACGACACTACTGGCCGCTTCGCGCCCTGCCAAGCCAGGTTCACCTGCGTAAACCTCAATTGGCACGCCAATTTCTGCGCGTATTGCCGATGATGTGACTCGATGGGACATCCGGTTACGGAGACGCCTGCGGGCGACAACCGGACGGGCCGCAAAGAACGCGACCACAATCGCGCGAACAATGACGCTGATCGCGTCGGGCGTCCGATTTCACCGGCGCGTGACCGGGCTCACATAACGGATCGGGCTCAACCCACGCGGGCCGGGCGCCACCGGGCCACGACAGCCGGACGCAACGCCCCGGCCACCGTCCGGCGAGCGGGTGCCGGGGTCGGGCGCAGCCGGGCAGCCGCCGCGTACGCCTCCTCGGCGAGGGTGCGCGCCGACTCGGCGGCCAACTCCGCGTCGCGCCACGCGGCCCGCTCACGGCCGGCGGCCACCTGGTAGTCGGCCAGCCGCGCATCGCGGATCACCCGGCTGATCAGCGCCTCCTGCTCGACCGGGTGTCGTCGGGGATCCCAGCCGTGCCGGTGCCCGAACACGTCACCGAGCTGCGCGATCGTCAGGTCACCCCGCCAGTACGCCGCCATCGCCGCCCGGTGCAGATAGCGTTCCCGGGCGGCGTACTCGGCGGGGGTGTGCGGGGTCTGCGGGGTGGGGAACGCCCGGCCGCCGGCGAAGCGACGCGCGGCGGCGTCCGCCTCGTCGTACCTGCTCCAGGCCCGCTCCAGCTGCTCCTGAGCGGTCAGCCAGGCGGCGCGTCGCCGCCGGGCGGTGGTGGCCGCGCCGGACGCGGCGACGGCCACCTCCTCGGCGTAGCGGCGCCTGTCGACGGCCTCGGCGGCGGCCACCTCCCGAGCGGTGGGCTCGGCCGGGAGCGGGTCGTCCGTGGGCTGGTCCCGTTCGGGGCGGGCGGCCAGCACGGTGAGCAGGCCCAGGGTCAACAGGATCAGGGTGGACCAGATGGCGGCGGCCTGCGGCACCTCGGTCACGAACTGGTAGAAGACGACGGTCTCCATGGTCGGCACCTCGGGGAGAGAGCAGTGCGATGAAAGCCGCGCCGACCGGCGGGGCTTTGGTGGGCCACGGTCAGCGGGTCAGGGAGCGGGTGGGTCGACAGGGCGCGGCGGTGGGACGGTCGTCCCGGTGGCTCAGCGCCCGGGTGGGGCCCGGGAAGCCCGGCCGCTCGCACCATCGGCGAGGGGCAGCCGGTCAGACTCGGCGGCGCGAACCGACGGCACGCGCACCGCGATCGTGCGCTGGTCGCCGGGGAGCGTCACCGGCGTGTCGACCGACCAGGTCGGAGCAGACTCCCCGGCCGCCTTCGCCGGGGCCGGGCGGGCCGCACCGTGTGCCCACGACCCCGTGGCGTCCGCACCACCGACGCCCGGCGCACGGCCGGCGTTGGTGGCGGTTGGTGCCGATGGCGCGGCGTGCCGGACGGTGGCCGCCAGCGGCCCGGCGGCGACCGGGGCCGGCCGTGCGCTCGACTGTGGCACCATGCTCGACTGTGGCACCGGGCCGGGCGTCGACGTGGCGGCCGTGGCCGGGCCTGCGCCGAGCGCCAGGGCCGCGACGACGGCGAGACTGGTCAGCACCCGCGTCGCCCAGCGCGCAACCCACCACAGCGGACAGGTGAACGCGACCGGGAGCACGTCCCCACGCTACCGTCGCGCCGACCCGGACGCACCGACCACGGGCGTGTCGGATCACGCCGCGCCGACCCGCTGACCAGGATGGACGCTGTCAGCGCGAGTCGACGTACGCTGATCCACCGCCGGCCGGACCGACCTCGTCGGCCGCACCTCGGACCCCGCTTCCGGGGTGTGGCGCGTCGTCGGTACCGGCGGCCGTGCGTTGTCGGGGGACGGACGCCGGACGGGCCGGACGGCGCGGCGCGAGCCGGCGCATCATCGGGGTCTCGACGAAGCGATGCAGCAGCCCGGCGAGGATCAGGTTCGCCACCAGGAAGCCGAGCACCACGGCCGGGCCGCGCCAGCCCCCGAAGCCGGTCCCCCAGTCCCCACTCCAGCGCAGCACGCTCGTCATCACCAGCACGTGCACCAGGTAGAAGGCGAACGACACCTCGCCGAGCCAGACCAGCGGCCGGGACCGCCACGGCGAGCGCCGGCCCCGCACGTCGGCGTCCGCGGCAGCGGTGATCACCAACAGGTACGCGACCGCGAGCAGCGTCGTCCACCACTCGGCGGGGATCCACTGCGCGGCCGCCACCCAGGTGACCACGAAGATCCCGCTGGCCACCGGCAGGCCGGGACCGCGCCAGAGTCCTCGACGCATCAACTCGGCCGCCACCGCGCCCAACCAGAACTCCAGCGACCGCACCGGCGGGAAGATCTGGGTGAACCACCACCGGCTCACCTCCGGCACCAGCTCCTGCGCCGGCCACAGCGCGAGGATCAGCAACGGCAGCGCGACGACGAGCGCCCAGAGCAGCTTCGGTCGGGCCCGACGCAGCAGCGGCAACGCCAGCGGCAGACAGAGGTAGAAGAAGAACTCGCAGGAGAGCGACCAGCTGACGGTGTTGATGCTGTAGAACCAGCCCGGCCGGGGGTCCCACGCCTGGAGCAGCAGCAGGTTCTCCAGCGCGGCCGCCGGCAGGACCGGGTCGGCGAACCACCAGGCGACCACCAGCGTCGCCCCCCACAACACCAGGTGGTTCGGGTAGATCTTGGCGAACCGCCGCCGCCAGAAGGTACGCCGGGAGTCGCCCACCCGGGCCGACCAGACCAGCACGAAACCGCTGAGGATGAAGAAGAACTGCACCCCGGAGAGGCCCAGGGTGAACAGCCCGTCGACCACCGCCTTGTAGTCCGGCTCGGTGATGATCCGCATGGTGCCCGCGTGGAAACCGAAGACCAGCAGGGCGGCGATCCACCGCAGCCCGGTCAACGAGGGCAGCCGGGGCGGGGCGGAGGTGGGTCGGGCGACCGACCCCGCGGCGACGCTCGTCATGCCGGGAGCCCGACGCTCGGCAGGGTCACCAGCACGGTCGTATCCTCCTCGGCGCGGCGTCGGACGGCGCGACGGCGACGCCCGCGACGGCCCGGCAGGGCCGCACCGGGGCACCCTACCGGGTCACTCCCGGCCGAACCGGACGTGTCCCACCCGCCCGACAGCCGGCGTTAACCCGTCACCGGGCGGGAGTTCAGAGATTCCACAGTCGGCGGCAACGTCAGGTTCCGGGGCCGGCCACCCGGGCCATCGAAGGTGGCGGGCGTGGTCAATGAGCCGATGCACGCACCGCTGCTGAGCATCGTCGTACCCGTCTACGGCGTCGAGGCGTACCTGTACCAGTGCCTGGAGTCGATCCGGGCCGACATCCCGTCGGGCGAATCCGACGCGGTCGAGCTGATCGCCGTCGACGACGCCTCCCCGGACGGCTGCGGCGACATGCTCCGCTCGTACGCGGTGGGCCGCGACGGCGTGCGCGTCGTGCACCTGAACAGCAACGTGGGTCTGGGGTTGGCCCGCAACGCCGGGCTCGACGTGGCCACCGGCCGGTACGTCTGGTTCATCGACAGCGACGACTGGTTGCCGCCCGGAACGATAGCGGCGGTGCTGGACCGGCTGCGTCAGCACCAGCCCGACGTGCTGATGCTCGACCACCTGCGGGTGCACGAGGGCGGCCGGCGGGAGGTCGACGCGAGCAGTCCGCTGCTGCGCGGAATCACCGGCGTCACCCGGCTGGCCGACCAGCCGCAGCTGTTGCGGGTGCAGCACACCGCCTGGAACAAGGTGATCCGCCGGGACTTCCTGGACGAGCTGGAGCTGCGGTTCTTCCCCGGCTGGTACGAGGACATCCCGTTCAGCCACCCGCTGCTGATCGGGGCCGAGAAGATCTCCGTGCTGGACCGGGTCTGCTACCTGTACCGCCAGGGCCGCCAGGGCGCGATCACCTCCACCCGCAGCGACCGGCACTTCGACGCCTTCGCCCAGTACGAGCGGCTGATGGCCTGGGTCGCGCGCAAGCACCCGGACGAGCGGTGGCAGGCCGAACTGTTCGAGCTGATGATCAGCCACTACCTGGTGGTGGTGGGCAACGACAGCCGGCTGCACCCGCACCTGCGGCGCGACTTCTTCCACCGGGCCACCGCGCACTACCGCCGGTACCTGCCCGCCGGGGGCTACCCGCTGCCCCCGGGCGTGACCGGGGTCAAGCACCGCCTCATCGGGCGGGGCGACTGGTTGGCGTACTCGGCGCTGCGCCAGGCCCACCGGGTCGCCGGGCGGCTGCGTCGGCCCGGCCCGGAGCAGCCCCTGGGTCAGCCCGGGCAAGCCGTCCTGGGCGGCGCCGACAGCGGTTCGCTCACCGGCGATGAGGACCCGGGGCGTCGGGCGGCCGCCGCGCCGACGCGCGACGGTGCGCTCGCGCCGGGGCGACTCGACGCGTTGGCCGGTGGTCAGCTGCCGTGATCGCCCCCACCCCGCACCGCGCCGGGCGCCGGGACGACTCCCGGCGCCCCGCTTTTCCAGGTCGTCCGCCCGCCGGGCGGACGACGACAGCACCACCGCACACCGGTGCGGGAGTACCCGAGCAGAGGTCGGAATGACGGCGACAATCACCATCGGACCGCACGCGGTCGGTGCCGGCGAGCGACCGTTCGTGGTCGCCGAGATGTCCGGCAACCACAACGGCGATCTGAACCGGGCGCTGGCCATCGTCGACGCGGTGGCCGAGAGTGGGGCGCACGCGCTCAAGCTCCAGACGTACCGGCCGGACACGATCACCATCGACGTCGACACCCCGGCGTTCCGGATCTCCAGCGGGCACGAGTTGTGGGGCGGGGAGAACCTGTACCGCCTCTACCAGCGCGCGCACACCCCGTACGAGTGGCACGCCCCGATCTTCGAGCGGGCCCGTGAGCGTGGCCTGACCGTCTTCTCGTCACCGTTCGACGCGACCGCCGTGGAGCTGCTGGAGTCGCTGGACGCGCCCGCGTACAAGATCGCCTCGTCGGAGCTGGTCGACCTGCCGCTGATCCGACTCGTGGCCAGCACCGGCAAGCCCATGGTGATCTCCACCGGCATGGCGACGGTCGCCGAGATCGACGCCGCCGTACGCACCGCGCGAGCCGGCGGCGCGGCGGGCATCGTCCTGCTGGCCTGCACCGCGTCCTATCCGGCACCCCCGGCCGACAGCAACCTGCGCCGACTGCCGGTGCTGGCCGGTGCGTTCGACCTGCCGGTTGGGCTCTCCGACCACACGCCCGGTATCGGGGTGGCGGTCGCCTCCGTGGCGCTCGGCGCCTGCTTCATCGAGAAGCACGTGACGCTGGACCGGGCCGACGGCGGCGTCGACTCCGACTTCTCCCTCAACCCGACCGAACTCGCGGCCCTGGTCGCCGAGTCCGGCCGGGCGTACGCGGCGCTGGGCGGCACCGCGATCGGCCCCACCCCCGCCGAACGGGAGGGGCTGCGCTTCCGCCGGTCGCTCTACGTCGTCGAGGACGTCCGGGCCGGCGACCCGGTGACCACGCACAACGTCCGCTCAATCCGACCGGCCGGCGGGTTGGTGCCCGTGGAGATCGACCGGGTCCTGGGCCGCACCTTCACCACCGACGTCCCGCGCGGCACCCCCCTGAACTGGAACCTGATCTAACCCCGTCCCCTCGCCTCCCACCTGCCCGGCCCGGCCTGGCCCGGTCCCGCCCGTCGATCATGCAGTTGTGGTGGGTGTTTTACCCACCACTGCCCGTTTCGTGAGGCACCACAACTCCATGATCGACCGGGGAGTCGGGGCGGGGAGTCGGGGGCGGCGTGGGGTGGGGCGGGTTGTTAGGGGGTGGGTGGGGTGGGGGTGAAGCCGACGGTGACTACCAGGTCGGCCACCCAGAGGGTCCGCCAGACCGCTGACCCGTCGGCCGGCGTGCTCAGACCGTGACGCCGCCACCAGGCCGCCACCGGCACGTCGCTCAGCTTGCAGCAGCACTCGGCGCGGGTCCAGCGCGCCCAGAAATCCTGCACACCGAACCGGCGGGCCAGCGCCGGGGGCACCGCGGCGTTCGCGCGTTCCGCGTCGATCGCCACCCGCCATCCGGGCGTTGGTGGGCCGTACCAGCCGACGCAGCGACCGTCGTCGAGGTGGCTGCGGGTCACCGCGTCGGCCAGGTCGGCGGGGCCGCCGATGCGCAGATGCCGCTCGGCGGCCACGAGTAGCCCCGGCACCGGACGGGGGCGGACCCGCCGGTCCAGGTCAGCTGGAGGCGGCACCGTCCACCACGATGACCTGGCCGTTGATGTTGGTGTGCTCGCGCAGCAGCATCCGCACGACCGGCGTGACCTCCTCCGGCTCGGTGAGGTGACCGGTCGGGGTGCGGCGCACGATCTGGTCCAGTTGGGTCGGGCCGAGCACGGCGGACATCTCCGAGGCGAAGAAGCCGGGTGCGACCGAGTTGACCAGCATCCGGCCACCCAGTTCGCGGGCGAGCGAGCGGGTGGCCGCGTCCATGCCGCCCTTGGTGGCCGAGTACGCGACGAGGCCGGGGAAGCCGCGCTGCCCGCAGATCGAGGTGATGTTGACGATCCGCCCGCGCAGCCCCTTGGCGAGCATCCGGCGGATCACCAGCCGGGTCAGCTGGAGCGGGGCCGTCAGGTTGGTCTCGATGATCCGGGCGATGTCGTCGGTGGCGGTGTGCGCGTGCAGGGAGTCCTGCCCCACGGCGGCGTTGTTGACGATGCCGTCGATCGGGCCGAGACGCTGCTCCACCTCGCGGACGAAGCTCTGCACGGCGCGCAGGTCGGTGACGTCGACCGAGCCGACGTGCACCCGGTCGGGGTGCTCGGCGGCGAGCTTCTCCAACTCCGGGGTGACGGTGCGGGCGAACGCGGCCACGCGTACGCCCGCGTCGAGCAGGTCGGTGGCGATGGCCAGGCCCAGGCCACGGGAGCCCCCGGAGACGAGGACCACGGAGCTGGGCGGGACGAGCTGGGTGTCGGCGGGCTCAGACATCGCTCTTCAGGGTCTCCTTGACGGGAATGTCGGTCAGGACGCGGATGCGGCGCGGCACCGCGTGCTCGGGTAGCCGGTCGGCGCACCAGCGGACCAGCGCGGCCTCGTCCGGCACACCGGTGTCGGCGGAGGCCGGGTCAGCGCCGGCCGGGTCGGCGGGGGCGAGGACCACCTCGGCGACCACCATCCGCCCGAGCACCGGGGCGCGGCGGCCGGTCACCCGGGCCCAGGCCACCGCCGGATGACCGGCCAGCACGCCGCGGACCAGACCGGCGGAGACCTTGCTGCCACCGACGTTGATCTCGTCGGAGTCGAGTCGGCCGGTGATCAGCACCCGGCCGTCGAGCACCTGCACCCGGTCCCCGGTGCGGATCGGGCCGGCCAGACCGACCCCGTGGTGCGGGGAGGTGACCACCAGTTCGTCATCGTGGACCGAGAGTGTCGGCCGGCCCGGGGTTTCCCGGTCCAGCCAGTCGACCGGGAACCCGGCCCGCCCGTCGTGCACCACAATGGACGCCCCGACCTCGGAGGAGGCGTAGATCCAGGAGATCCGGGCCGTTGGGAAGACCTCCCGCAGCTGGTCCAGGATCGCCTGGTCCACCGGCTCTCCGCCGAGGGTGATCTGACGCAGCGGCACCCGGGCCAGCGCGTCGGCGTCGCGGTGGAGGGTGCGCCGCCAGAAGGTCGGGGTGCCGGAGGCCGCGTCCACCCCGTGCGCCGCCGCGACCGACGGCCAGTCGTCCAACTCGTCGGGCTCGACCACCACCAGGTGCTGCCCGGGCTGGGTCAGCGACAGGGTGACCACCTGCCACCAGGCGTACGTGCCGGGGGCGTACGGGCAGAGCCAGGTCCGCTCGGGCTGGTCGGCCCGCACGGTGGTCAGCGTGTCGAGGGTGTGCCCGACCCGCTTCGGACGCCCGGTGGAGCCCGAGGTCAGCAGCCAGAGCCGGCCGGGCTCGGCGACTCGGGGCCGGGTCGGCGCGCTCGGCCGCACACCGTCGTCGTCGAGGACGCTGACGGTGAACCCGGCCGCCGACAGTTCGGCGCGCATCGTGGCGTCCACCCGACTCGCGGTGCTGATCAGCAGCTCGGTGCCGTGCACGGCGTGTTGCCGCGCCGCGGTGAGCGCGTGCACGGCCGAGTGGGCGAGCACCGCCGCCGGATCGGGCAGCGTGGGCATCGGCAGCGACCGCCAGGTCCGCGCGGCGCCACCGACGACGAGCCGGTTGTCGACACCGGCCGGCTCCGGGTGCGCGGGGGCCGGGTGGCGCGTCGTCGCGACGGTCACTGGTGTTGGAGCTCGACGAGGAAGTCGAGGACGTCCCCGACGGTGGCGATGCGCCGCAGCCCGGGGGCGTCGAAGTTGAGCTCCTCCCCCGTCTCGTCCTCCACCCGCAGCGCCAACTCGGAGAAGTCGAGCGACCGGAAGCCGATCTCCCGCAACTGCGCCTCGTCGCCCGCCGGCAGCTCCTTGTCCTGATTCTTCAGCACCTGAGCCATGAGGTCGCGGATCTGCGCGCGACTCAATTCGTTCATGCGCCGCAGTCTACAACCCAACGAATGGATATCTGCTTTCCCGGTAGGCCCGGGTAAGGTGCCGGGATCCGACGTGAACGGCAAGGAAAGAGAGACGCACGTGCTGCGCGAAGCGACGGCGGACGACGTTCATCTGATGTTGTCCTGGCGTAATCAGGAAACCAATCGGCAGGTCAGCAAGACCCGTCACGAGATCACTCCCGAGGAGCACGCCCGGTGGTGGTCGGCGGTCCGCGACGACCCGTCCCGGCGGGTGCTGATGTACGTCCGCGACGACCGACCCTGCGGTGTGGTCACCTTCTTCGACCTGCGGTTGGACGGTCCACGCACCGGCGCGTGGGGCTTCTATCTGGACGCCGACGGGCTGGACCGGCGGGGCGAGACGCTGCCGGCCTGGCTGGGGGTCATGCGGGAGGCCGTCGAGTACGCCTTCGACGGGCTGCACCTGGACCGACTCGACGGCGAGGTGCTCAGCCACAATACCGTCGTACGACAGATGAACCGGCGTTTTCGATTCGTCGAGGGCACCCCACGGCAGGAGTTGTCCGACGGCCGGGACATCACCGTCATCCCGATTTCTCTGGCTCGGGCCGACCGCCGTCAGCGGTGATTGTCGGACACTTTTCCGCGTATGGACCGACACCATTAACCGACCGTGCGCCCGGTGGACATCCGCCGTTCACGAATAGCGGCGCCCACCGGGCTGTGGTCGGTCAGACCCGGCGCCAGGCCGCCCAGTGCTGCTCCGGGTTGCCGCCGAGCCGGACGAAGCCGTAGGCCGTGCCGTCCCAGTCGTCGGCCTGCCCGGGGGCCCAGCGGGCGAAGACGACCTGCGCCGCTGCCGGCGGCTGCTCGTCGTCGAACCACCGGACGTCGGTCCAGGTCACCTGGTGGCTGAGGTTGAACCGCAGGACGTAGTGCACGCCGGTGGAGGCCCACACCCGCTCGCCGGGCCGTACGCCGACGTCGGCCACCCGGGGCGTCGGCGCGGTGCGCTCGGCGGTCGGCCACACGATCCGCTTGTCGATCACCTGCATGGTGACGATGTTGACCACCACGAGGGCGGCCAGGATCGGCAGCCGCAGGCGGGGCACCCGGGCCGCGGCGACCAGCAGCACACAGCCGCCGATGCCGACCAGTGACCCGACCACCGGTCGCAGTTCCCGCCACCCCCCGGTCAGCGCCATCAGGTCGGGCGCGCTGAACCCGCCGTAGCGCAACCGGTGGCCCTGGCTGGCCACGTACGCGAGTCGGGCGGCGACCAGCGCGCCACCACCGACCAGCAGCGCCACCGCGACGGCCGCCCGGCGCAGCACCACCGACCACCCGGCGGTGAACAGCACCCCTACCCCGACCAGCAGCCAGAACGGCGCCAGCATCTGCACGTAGCGGCCGTAGATCGCGTCCAACGGCTTGCCGGTGATGCCGGCGAGGATCACCGACGCGCCGCCGGCCACCCCGACGGTCACCACCAACGCCACGCCCATCGTCCAGCGGGTCGCGTCGCCGTGCCGTGGACGCCACAGCTCGCGAACGGCACCGGCCCAGGCCACCCCCGCCATACCGAACGTGATCACCACGAGGTACCAGAGTTGGGTGGTGACCCCCGCGCTCACCCGCACCACCCCCTGGGCCGACGCGAGCGCCTCGAACGTGCTGCCGCCGGGGGTGTTGCCGAGCAGGTAGACCCTGCCGCCGAGGTGGCGGATGGCGGCCTCGTTGACGAGTGCCAGGGCGAGGACCGGCAGCAGCGCCGCGAGCACGGTCGGCGGGTTGATCCGGCGGCGGACGAGGAGCAGCAGCACCAGTCCGGCGTGCACGGCCACGATCACCAGGCCGCGGGAGTGCAGCAGATGGAACCCGCCGACCAGCAGGCCGACGGTGGCGGCGGTGAGCAGGCCGGGGCGGGCGATCCAGCGGTGCACGGCGAGCAGCCAGGCGACCACCAGCGGCGCCATCACGGTATCGATCATGGCGACGCCCGCGTAGAAGGCGGTGGCCGGCAGGGTCGCCGCCACGACCGCGCCGAGCAGCGCGTACGAGCGGCGCAGCCGGAACACGCGGCGACCGAACAGGTACGCCAGCGGCAGCATCGTCGAGTTCACGATCGCGTTGATCAGCTGGACGATCCGGTAGCTGTCGGTGAAGTCCCGGTCCCCGAGGAACGCCGGCGAGATCAGCATCGGGTAGCCGACCCGGCGCAGCAGGTCGTTCTCGCTGCTGAAGCCACCCGGACCGCCGGCCAGCGCGCGGGCGGTGTTCAGGTAGCTGTCCTCGTCGGTGTGGGCGATCGGCAGCACGATGTGTCGGGACAACCACATCCGCCAGGCGACGCTGAGCAGCCAACCGACGAGCAGCAGCACCGGCACCAGCCAACGCCGGCCGCTCGACGTGCCGGGCTCCACCACCGGCCGCTCGATCACGTCACTACCGGGTGCCATCAGCGCCTCCAGAATTACCGGCCGGAACGGGCCCACGCCGATTCGACGGGCCCGCCGGCCGGCGTCGACGACGCCGGGGCGGCCCGCTCGCACCGAGCAGGTGTGGATGTCGGGTGAACGCGGGACCTGGCCCCGCGCGCGGGGCGCGCCGGGTCGTCCGCGCGGTCACTGTAACGGCCCGATCGGGCCAGGTCAGCCCGCATTCGGGACGGCCGGAAGTGTTCGTCTACACGGTGTCCGGCATTCACGGGAGCAGAGATTGCGGTTCATCCGTGAGCGCCGGGGAGTTAACCCGCCATCGCTAGCGTGTCACCCCGGTCGGCCGGCCCAGGGCCGCTCGTTCATCCACGAACACGGGAGCACCACATTGAGTGAGTTGAATGGATCGTCCATTCTGATCACCGGGGGAACTGGTTCCTTCGGTAGGACGTTCCTCCGGCACATCCTCAACGAGGCCGACCCCGCCCGCGTGGTGGTGTTCTCCCGCGATGAACTCAAGCAGTACGAGCTGCGCCAGCAGCTCGGCGACGACCCGCGACTGCGCTGGTTCATCGGCGACATCCGGGACCGGCACCGCCTCACCCGGGCCATGCACGGCGTGGACCACGTGGTGCACGCCGCCGCGCTGAAGCAGGTGGACACCGCGGAGTACAACCCCTCGGAGTACATCGCCACCAACATCACCGGCTCGCAGCACGTCGTCGACGCGGCGATCGAGGCCGGCGTCAAGAAGGTCATCGCGCTCTCCACCGACAAGGCGTCCAGCCCGATCAACCTGTACGGCGCGACGAAGCTGGTCGGCGACAAGTTGTTCGTGTCGGCCAACCACTACGCCGCCCAGCACCCCACCCGGTTCGCGGTGGTGCGCTACGGCAACGTGGTGGGCAGCCGCGGCTCGGTCGTCCCGCTGTTCCGCCGGCTGGCCGCCGAGGGCAAGAGCCTGCCGATCACCGACAAGCGGATGACCCGGTTCTGGATCACCCTCGACCAGGCCGTGCAGTTCGTCATGGACTCGTTCGACCAGATGCAGGGCGGCGAGCTGTTCGTGCCTCGGATCCCGAGCATGCGCATCCTCGACCTGGTCGAGGCCGTGGCCCCGGACGCCACCACGCACGAGATCGGGATCCGGCCGGGCGAGAAGCTGCACGAGGAGATGATCGCGCCCGACGACAGCCGGCGGACGCTGCGCGCCGATGGCCGGTTCATCGTCCAGCCGACGATCGCCACCTGGGGTTACCAGCCGCCGGTCGGCTGCGACCCGGTGTCGGACGGCTTCGCCTACCAGTCGGACACCAACGACGAGTGGCTCAGCGTCGAGCAGTTGCGCGACATGCTCGGCCTCAACTGATGACGGGGATGCTCCCGTACGGCCGGCAGTCGATCAGCGAGGACGACGTCGCGGCCGTCGCCGACGTGCTGCGCGGCGACTGGCTCACCACCGGGCCGCAGGTCGACGCCTTCGAGGCTGACCTGGCCCGGTGGACCGGCGGGGTCGGCGTCGCCGCCGTCTCCAACGGCACCGCCGCGCTGCACGTGGCGTACGCGGCGGCCGGGGTGGGACCGGGCGACGAGGTGGTCGTACCGCCGATGACGTTCGTGGCGACCGCGAGCAGCGCGGTCGCCCTCGGCGCGACGGTCGTGTTCGCCGACGTCGACGACGAGACGTTCTGCCTCGACCCGGCGGCGGCCGCCGCCGCGGTCACCTCGCGGACGAAGGTCGTCGCCGCCGTCGACTACGCCGGCCACCCGGCCGACTACGACGCGCTGCGCACGTCGATGCGGGGCAGCGACGCGCTGCTGCTGGCCGACGCGGCGCACTCTATCGGTGGCACCTATCACGGCCGGCCGGTCGGGTCGCTCGCCGACCTGACCACGTTCTCGTTCTTCCCGACCAAGAACCTGACCACCGCCGAGGGCGGCGCCGTCGCGGCGCTGAACCCGCAGATCCTGAAGCGGGCCCGTCGGTTCCGGGGCGTCGGCGTGGTCCGCGACCGCGACGACCTGCGCTTCCCGGACGAGGGTGGCTGGCACCAGGAGGTCCACGAGTTCGGGTTGAACTACCGACTGCCCGACGTGCTCTGCGCCCTGGGCCGCAGCCAACTGCGTCGACTCGGCGAGTTCACCGCCCGCCGCAGCGCCCTGGTGGCCCGCTACGACGAGGCGCTGGCCGACCTGGACGGCGTGCTGCTGCCCAACCGCAAGTCGTGGGCCGACCCGGCCTGGCACCTCTACCCGATCCGGGTGCTCGACGGTCGCCGCCGCGAGGTGTACGACCGGATGCGGGCCGCCGGCATCGGCGTGCAGGTCAACTACATCCCGGTGCACTGGCACCCGGCCTTCGCCGACCTGGGTTACCGGCGCGGCTCCTGCCCGGTGGCCGAGTCGTTCTACTCCCAGCAGCTGTCGCTGCCGCTCTACCCGGGGCTCAGCGACGCCGACCAGGACCGCGTCATCGACGCGCTGACCGCCGCGGTCCGGGTCGGCTCGGTGCGTTCCGCCGCCTGATGGGAACCTGATGCACCACGCCAACCACTTCTACGGCCACGCCCACGTGCTGGCCCGCTACGCCGGCCTCGGCGACCGGCACCCACCACGCATCAACGGGTACGTGCAGCACGGCTGGAACATCGGTGACGGCCTGGCCCCCGGGCACCCGTACGCCGAACGTACCCCCAGCCTGCTCTGGTCGGACCAGACCCGCCGCCGGGCCTGGTCGGTGGGGCGACGCAACGTGGTCGTCATCGGCGCGCCGTTCAGCTACCTGCTGGCCCTGCGCCCCGAGGAACCACCGGCCGAGGAGCGGGCGGGCACCATCTGGTACCCGTTCCACGGCTGGGAGGGCCAGCACGTCAAGGGCGACCACCGCAAACTCATCGCCCTCATCCGGGACACCGAGCCCGGCCCGGTCACGGTCTGCCTCTACTGGCACGAGTACCGGATGCGCAACGTGCGCCGGCTCTACGAGCGCGCCGGGTTCCGGGTCATCTGCCACGGCTACCGGGGGCACTGGTGGAAGGACACCGACCCGGAGTTCCTCGACCGGCAGCTCACCGAGCTGCGCCGGCATCGTCGGGTCGCGTCCAACCGGTTGACCAGCGCGATCTTCTACGGCATCGCGGCGGGTTGTGAACCGGCGGTCTACGGCGACCCGATGATCCTGTCCAACGAGGACCCGACCTTCGGCGGCACCGCTCGGATCCGACGGCAGTGGCCGCAGCTGCACGGCACCACGGTCGACCTGCCCACCGCGGTCGAGATCGCCCGCGCCGAGCTGGGCACCGACCACCGCTGCACGCCGGCCGAGCTCCGCGAGCTGCTCGGTTGGGCGAACCTCCAGGAGGAAGACCGTGACGACTGAGACGGCACCCGCCAGCCGGATCACCCTGCCGGGCGGCGAGATGCTGGCCTGGTCGGACCTGCCGCAGGACCGGCTGGCCAACGGTGGGCCCGTCGCCGCGCTGGCCGCCCGGCTGGTGCCGCCCGGCACCCGGGTGCTGGTGGCCGGTCCCCACGACCCGGCGCTGCTCGACCAGCTCAGCCACGCCGAGGTGACCTGCCTGCTGCGCAGCCACCCGGACGCGGTGGCGTTGGCGCACCGGGCCGCGCGGGTGGTGGTGGGCGGCCCGGCCGGGCTGCCCGCCGACGAGACGTACGACGTGGTGATCGCCGCCGCCGGACTGGACCCGGTGGAGTCGGTGGAGGGCACCCGGCTCGGCTGGGACGGCGTGCTGGCCCGACTCGCCACCGCGGTGCGACCCGGTGGCGCGTTGCTGCTGCACCTGGACAACCCGCTGGGCCTGCACCGACTGGTCGACAGCACCCCCTGGTACGCCCGCCGGGACGACTCCGCCTGGGAGATCGGCGGGGTGCTGGACCGCGCCCACCCGGCCAACCGCGACCAACTGCGCGAGCGGCTCGCCGTGGTGGGGCTGCGACCGGCTGCCTGCTGGGCCGCGTACCCCGAGGTCGGTGCCCCGACGGCGCTGCTGGACGCCGACCACCTCGACCGGGACGCGGGCTCCGGGCTGTTCGACGCGGTCCTGCACGGCGCCTGCGCCGGGGGTTTCACCGGTGCAGAGGTGCTCCAGGACCCGGCCCGACTGGCGGTGGACGCGCTGCACGCCGGGCGCGCCGCCGACCTCGCACCGGGCTGGCTGACGCTCGCCCACCGGCCCGCCGACCCCACCGACCCGGCCACTCCGACCGTCGACCGGGACCTGCCGGTGGCCCTCGTGCAGACCGGACGCCCCGGGCTCGGTGTGCTGGAGGTCCTGCACGGCCCCTCCGGTTGGCGTTGGGGGCTCATCCCGGCCACCGACGCGACGACGCCGACCGCCGCGCCGTTCGCCAGCCGCACGGCCGCGTACCGGGACGCCGACGCGCTGTCCGGGCCGGTGCCGGCCGGCCGGCTGCTGCGTACCCTGCTGCTCGACGCGGCCCTGCGCCGCGACCTGGTCACCGTACGCGCGCTGCTGCGCGGGTACGCCGGTTGGCTCACCGACCAGGCCGACCCCGACGGCCGGATCGCCGGCGCGGCGGCGCTGGCCGGCACCGACAACGTGGTGGTCGACGGCGACCGGTACGCGGTGCTCGACCCCAGCTGGCGGGCCGCCGCCGCGCTGCCCGCCGACGTGGTGCTGGCCCGCGGGCTGTGGCGCTTCGCCGCCGGCCTGCTCACCGGAGGGTACGCCCATCCGTGGCCGTCCACTCTCGACGTCGCCGGCCTGACCGTGGTGCTCGGTGGCCTCGCCGGCCACGACCTCGACCGCGCGACAGTCAGTGCGGCGGTCGAGGCCGAGGCGGCCATCGCCGCCGCGCTGCACGGGCTGGACGTCGCCGGCCGGGTCGACCTCGCCACCGACCTGCACGCCGTCGCGCCGACCGACCCGCCGGCCGGGCAGCACAGTTACCAGCAGTTGCGTGAGGCGTGGCTGCGCCAGCGCGAGGAACTCACCCGGCTGACCGCGCTGACCGCATGGACCGAGGAGCTGCTCACCTCGCGGGAACGGGCGCTGCGCCGGGCCGAGGCGACGATCGGCCTGCTCAGCGGGTCGCTCAGCTACCGGGTGGGCCGGCTCGCCATCACCCCGGCCCGGCTCGCCAAGCGGGGTGCCCGCGCGGCCAAACGCCGGGCCACCGCGGCGCTCTCCCCCAAGCAGGAGGAGCAGCAGTGACCGACGTACCGCCGATTGGGGGCAGCGCGGCGCCACGGATCGTCGGCATCGTGCAGGCGCGCATGGGTTCGTCCCGGCTGCCCGGCAAGGTGCTCCGCCCTCTCGCCGGGCGTTCCGTGCTGGGCCGGGTCGTCCGCGCCGCCCGCGACAGCGGCGTCCTGGCCGACCTGGTGGTCGCCACCAGCACCGACGCGGTCGACGACGCGGTGGCCGCCGAGTGCGCGCGGCTGGACGTGCCGTGCCACCGTGGCCCGGTCGACGACGTGCTGGACCGGTTCGTGGGCGCACTCGCGGCGCACCCGGGGGACGCCGTCATGCGGTTCACCGCCGACTGCCCGCTGCTCGACCCGGAGATCATCACCCTGGTCGCGTCGGTGTACCGGGCGGTCCCCGGGTTGGACTACGCGAGCACGTCGATCGCCCGTACCCTGCCCCGAGGGCTGGACGTCGAGATCATCCGAGCGGAGACCCTGCGCACCCTGGGCCAGCTCGCCACCGACCACCACCGGGTGCACGTCACCTCGTACGCGTACACCCATCCGGAGCTGTTCCGGGTGCTCGGGGTGACACTCACCCCGGACCGCTCCGCGCTGCGGCTCACCCTCGACACCGAACAGGACTGGGCCCTGGTCAGCGCGATCATCGACCACTTCGGGGACATCAGCGTGCCGCTGACGAAGCTGGCCGACTGGCTCGACGGTCAACCCCGGCTGCGGGCCCTCAACGCCGACGTACGACAGAAGCTGTTGGAGGAGTCCTGAGCACCCTGAAGGTCGGGTTGCGGTGCGACGCGGGGCCGCGGCGCGGCGTCGGTCACCTCGTCCGCTGCCTGGCGCTCGCCGAGGAGTTCCTCGCCCGTGGCGCCGACGTCACCGTGTTCGGCACCGTCGAACGGCTCGACTGGGCCGTCGCGGAGCTGGCCGCGCGCGGCATTCCGCTGCTCCCCGGCCCGGACTCGGCGGCCGAACTGGTCGAGGCAGCCCGCCGACACCACCTGGACGTGCTGGTCCTCGACTCGTACGAGCTGGACCCGGCCGGGGCCGGCGCGCTGCGCGCCGCCGGCGTGTTCACCCTCGCCATCATCGACGGCGACAGCCGGGGCCAGGTCGCGGACCTCTACCTCGACCAGAACTTCGGAGCGGAGCAGCCGAGCCTGGGCTCCGGGGCAGAGCTGCCGGCTCCGGGCTCCGGGGCAGAGCTGCCGGCTCCGGGCTCCGGGGCAGAGCTGCCCGGCCTGGGCTCCGGGGCGGAGCTGTCCGGCCTGGGCTCCCGGGCAGGACTGCCGGGCCGGCTGCTCGCCGGCAGTGGCTACGCCCTGTTGCGCGACACCGTGATCAGCGCCCGGCCACCGGTCGTCCCGCCCGCCACGGAGGTCAGCCGCCCCCGGGTGCTGGCCTTCTTCGGCGGCACCGACGCGGTCGGCGCGGCCCCGGTCCTGACCCGGGTGCTGGTGGCCACCGGTCACCCGATGGACCTCACGGTCATCGTCGGGCGACCCGAGATCGAGGCGCAGGTCGACGACGTCGCCCCGGGCCGGGGGCAGATCATCCGACCGGTCCCGCCCACCACCGAACTGCCGGCGCTGATCACCGGAGCCGACCTGGTGATCAGCGCCGCCGGCACGTCCACCTGGGAACTCTGCTGCCTCGGCGCGCCCAGCGCACTGGTCTGCGTGGTCGACAACCAACGTGAGTCGTACACCCGGGTGGTACGGCACGGCCTGGCCGCCGGCCTCGGCGAGCTGTCGGCGCTGACCACCGCCGGCGTCGCCGGACGTGCCGCCCGCGCCACGGCGGCGCGGACCCTGCACGGGTTGCTCAGCTCACCGCAGCGCCGCGCGACGCTCGCCGCACGCGCCTGGTCCACCGTCGACGGTCAGGGCCGCACACGAGTCGTAGACGCGGTACTCAACGCCACCCACCCCGCCAACGCCTAACACCCGCCCGCCCCCGGCCCCCTGCCCCCGCCCCGTCGTCCCGTCGATCATGGAGTTGTGGTGGGTGACAAATCACCCGTGTCACACTAATTCAGGCACCACAACTCCATGATCGACGGGTCAGGGGTGATCGACGGGCCAGGGGGCCTTGCCGGGGAGCGGCGGGTTGGCGCTAGCACGGGTGTACGAAAGTGCTGCTAGGGTGGCCGTATGACGCAGGTCGCCTACCAGCCGTCGATGCTCGACCTGGCCGACGCCGGGCCGACCCTGGGGCCGCTGCCCGGCCAGATCCGCCGGCACCAGCTCAGCCGGGGCGCCTGGGTCGACCACCTGCCCGGCTGGGTGCGCGGCTCCGACGCGGTCCTCGACACCCTGCTCACCCAGGTGCCCTGGCGTGCCGAACGGCGCACCATGTATGACGCCGAGGTCGACGTGCCCCGCCTGCTCTGCTGGTACGACCGCGCGAGGCCACTCCCCCACCCCGTGCTCACGGCCGCGCGGGCGGCGTTGAGCGGGCACTACGCGCCGGAGCTGGGTGAACCCTTCGTCACCGCCGGCATGTGCCTCTACCGCTCCGGGCGCGACAGCGTGGCCTGGCACGGCGACACCATCGGCCGCTCGGCGCACACCGACACGGTCGTCGCGATCGTCTCCTTCGGAGCACCCCGACCGCTGCTGCTCCGCCCCCGCGGCGGCGGCGAGAGCCTGCGCTTCCCGGTGGGCCACGGCGACCTGATCGTGATGGGCGGCTCCTGTCAACGCACCTGGGAACACGCCATCCCCAAGACCACCCGTCCGGTCGGCCCCCGGGTGAGCGTCCAGTTCCGCCCCCACAACGTCGCCTGAGCCGGCGACCCGCTGCCCGCTTCGAGCGGCCGTGGGACAGCTAGGACGGGACCAGACGTTCGAGGCGGCCGCGGACCTCCTCGGCTGCCGGGTCGCCCACGTCCTGGTAGATCCGCGCGGCCAGGCGCCACGCGGCAGCGGCGGCGTTCCGGTCGCCCATCGCCTCCCGGGTGTCCCCGAGCCGGATGAGGGTCTCCGCCTCGTGGTACCGGTCCGCGGAGTCGCGGAAGAGCGTGATCGCCTGCTCGTAGCAGTCAGCCGCGCGGTCCCGGTCACCGAGGCGGTCGTAGGCGAAGCCGAGGCTGTCCAACGTCGCGGCCTGACCGTTGCGGTCGTCGGTCCGTCGTTGCTGCTCAAGGGCCTCGGTGCAGCTGGCGATGGCCTGGACGTAGTCGCCGGTGCTGGCGAGCAGCCAACCGATCGCGTTGAGCGTCCGGGCTTCGCCCGCGTGGTTGCCGACCAGCCGGTAGAGCCGCAGCGCCTCGCGACCGTGCGCGAGCGCCTCGTCGAGCCGGCCGTCCAGATAGCAGAGTTCGCAGTAGTTGTGCAGCGTCTGGGCCTGGCCGATCGGGTCGCCGAGACGTTCGTGCAGCTCAAGGGCGCGCTTGAGCCGGTACTCGGCCATGACGCGGTCGCCCAGTCGGGTCAGCGCGCGGGAGACCAGCCGGTTGGCGACGGCCTGACCGGCGAGGTCGTCGATCTTCTCGGCGGCCGCCAGCGCGACCCCTTGGATGGCGAGCTGGTCCTGCCAGAGACCGCGCGGGGCCACGAAGGTGTTCAGCGCCCACGCGAGCTGCCAGGCGTACGTTTCGAAGCCGCTCTCGGCGGCCTGTCGGACCACCCGGACCAGCACCCGATGCTCCGCCGTGAACCAGGCCAGCGCGCCGTCGTGGTCGGTCACCGGCCGCCGGGCGGGCACCGGCAGCGGCGGCACCGGCTCGATCCGCGGCCACTGCGGCTGGAGCAGCAACGCAGCCGGATACGCGGCGTGCAGGTAGTGGTCGTACAGGCGCTGTCGGGCCAGGCCGCGTTCGTCGCCGCGCTCCGACGAGTGGGCGAGCTCGGCCGCGTACGCGCGCAGAAGATCGTGGAAGGCGAACCGGCCGGGCGCGTGCTCCGCCAGCAGGTTGAGCCGGGTCAATTCCCGCAGCAGCGGCGTCACGGCCGCGGCCGACACACCGGCGAGCGCCGCGGCCGCGGCGACGGTCAGGTCCGGGCCCGGATGCAGCCCCAGCAGGGTGAACAGCCGGGCCGCGTCCGCGCCCAGGGCCAGGTACGACCAGGAGAACACACGCCGGACGTCGCCGTCGGCCAACGCGTCCAGCCTCGCCTCGGCGGAGTGCAGTTCGGCGGCGATCGCGCTGAGCGGAAACGTGGGATGGGTCGCGGCGCGCGCCGCCACGATCGACAGTGCCAGCGGGAGGCGCCCGGCGGTATCGATGATGTCGGCCACCGCCACCGACTCGGAGGCGAGCCGGCTGACCCCGAGACGTCTGGCGAGCAGGCTCATCGACTCGTCCGCCGTGAGCACGTCCAGTGTCAACGGGATGGCGCACTCGGCGGCGATCAGGCCGCCGAGCCGGTCCCGGCTGGTGACCACGACCAGGCAACTGCCCGCACCGGGCAGCAGGGCACGCACCTGGGCGGAGTCGCGGGCGTTGTCGAGCACCAGGAGCATTCGACGGGAGGCCAGCAGGCTGCGGTAGAGACCGGTCCGGGCCTCCAGGTCGGAGGGGATCCGGGCGTGGGGCACGCCGAGCGCTTCGAGGAAACCGGACAGCGCATCGGCCGGGGACACCACGCCCGCTTCGTCGTAGCCGCGTAGGTTCACGTAGAGCTGGCCGTCCGGGAAACGGTCGGCGACCCGGTGCGCCCAGTGCAACGCCAGGGCCGTCTTGCCAACTCCGGCCATGCCGGACACCACCGAGATGGCCACACTCGTCGGCCCCTCAGCCCCGGTGCCCAGAAGCCCATCGAGGGCCGCCAGTTCGACGCTGCGTCCGACGAACTCCGGCACCGCACGTGGCAGTTGCTCGGGGCGCTGAATGAGCGGCTCCACTGCCGTGTCCGGCGCCGGCCGGTCCGGCCCCGGTGGTGCTTGCGCCGCCAGCCCCGGGCGGTGATGCAGGATGTCGTCGTAGAGGGTGACGAGCTCGGGTGCGGGATCGAGGCCGGTCTCGTCCGCCAGCGTCTGACGGGCCTGCCGGAAAGCATCCAGCGCGCCGGCCACGTCTCCGATGCGGTACAGGCCCACCATCAGCTGGCCCCACGCCCGCTGCCGCAGCGGGTGCCGTTCGAGCAGGCCGCGCAAACGGTGTACGACGTCGGCCGGCGCGCCGAGGGCCAGCACCACCTCGGCGTAGTCCTCCTCGACGAGCAACCGACGTTCCTCCACCTGCGCCACCCGCCGAGCCAACGTCGAGCGCAGCGGCAGGTCGGACAACGGCGCACCACGCCACAGGCCCAACGCGGCGGAGAGTTCGGCCTCGGCGCGGTCCAGATCGGAGGCGGCGAACGCCTCCCGGCCCCGCGCCGCCGCGGCGTCGAACAGGTCCAGGTCCCGTTCGTCTGGGCCCACCCGCAGCAGGTAGCCGCCGCCCGCGGCGGTTATCCCGTCCCAGGTCGCCCCACCGCCCAGCGAGCGCCGCAACCCGCGCACATAGGTGCGGAGGTTCGCGGCGGCCGACGCCGGCTCCTCGTCGCCCCACAGCATCGCGGTCAACTCGTTGGTGCCGACGACCTCATTCGGGCGCAGCAGCAGGGTCGCCAGCAGGAGACGCTGCTTCACCGAGCCCAGTGGAACCGACCGGCCGTCGCGGTACACGCGGAACGGGCCAAGGAGTTCGAAACGCAACCAGGCACCTCACCTGTGGGCACTGCCATGTGCCGCCGCACGCACCACACCCGGACAACGCGGGTATGTACGCCAATTGTGCGGCGGTTGTACCGGCCCCACCGTACCGTTCCACCGTCCACACCGCCCCATCGACGAGCATCGGGCCATCCGGCCTGGCCGCACGACGATCCCAACCCGGATTGGATCACAGTTAATGAATTCCAGGATTGGTGCGCTACTGACGGCTGTCGCACTGACGTTCACGACGATGGTCGTGACGGCGGGTCCGGCCTCCGCCGCCACGGCCCCATGCCGCCAGTACACGTACGGCTTGGGCGGTAGCGGTAACTGCGTCAAGGCGATCCAGGGAATCGCGAACGTCATCTCGATCACCAACTCGGCCCGCCGCGAAGCCGGTCCGATCGCCCGGGACGGCCACTACGGCCCCAAGACCGAGGCCGCGATCATCAAGATCCAGCGCGCGGCGGGGATCGGTGTCGACGGGTGGGTCGGCCCGCAGACCTGGGCGGCGCTCTGCTACTACGGCGCGTTCTGGGGTAACGACATGCAGGCCAAGGCCGACTACCGCTGGGCGAAGTCCTACGCCTGCTGATCCACCCCTCGCCCGCGCACGGTAGGTCCGGACCCGATGGGTCCGGACCTATTCGTACCACCTGGCACGGCGGCTGCCCTAGAGGAGGCCGGCCAGTTTGTAGAGGACCAGGGAGCCGGCTACCGCGACGTTCAGGCTGTGGCCATGGCCGACCATGGGAATCTCCACCGCCGCGTCCAGATGATCGAGCGCCTCGGGCGGGATGCCGGTCGCCTCGTGGCCCAACAGCACCACGGTGCGGCCCCGAGCGGCGGGCAGATCACCGAGCCGGACGGCTTCGTCGGCCAACTCCACCCCGAGGACCCGGGTGCCGGCGGCCCGTTCGGCGGCCAGCCAGCGCAGCGGACTGCCGACCCGGTGAACGCAGCCCGGCCGCCGCAACGTGTTTCCCCGCGCGATGGCCTCGTCCACCCAGCGGAACGGTGGCACGGCGAGGCAGGCGCCGACCGCGTCGCAGGTACGTAACAGGGTGCCCAGGTTCGCGCCGTGCATCGGCCAGAGTGGCGCGGCGATCAGGTGACCCCAGCAGCGGTGCGGCCGGGGCCGGCGGGCGGCGCGCAGCTCACGCCTCGGCCGGACCCGGATAGCGGCGCTCACGCCGCGCCGGCGACTCCGCCGGACAGAACAGACATCATCGGGAAGGTGCTTAGCGGTGCACCCGAACCATCACCGGGAACAAGGCCCTCACCATACCGCGCACCCAGCGAGTTGGTTGACCATGAAGTTGTTGCCCGGAACACCGGAGTGTCCGGGCAACAACGTCATGATCGACGCAGGTGTGGGCCTGCGGGTCAGTCGCGTTCGATGAGGTGGCCTACCACCGTTGGGCCGAGCATGACCGCGAAGCCGCTGCCGTCGCGGCGGGGATCCGCGGCGGGCAGTTCCACCGGGTCGCCGGTGGCGGTCGCGCCGACCGGTCGCGGGCCCACCCAGGCGACGGCCACGTCCGTCTCACCCTTGAGGAAGCGGTGCGCGCGCACGCCGCCGGTCGCCCGCCCCTTCGCCGGGTACGCCTTGAACGGCGTCACCTTGACCGTCGCCCCGGTGGAGGTCACCACCATCGGCTCGCCGTGCACCGGATCGTCCGTGCGGACCGCGCCGAAGAACGCCACCCGCGCCCCGGCCGGCAGGTTGATGCCGGCCATCCCGCCGCCCTTGAGCCCTTGCGGACGGACCAACGTGGCGGGGAAGCGCAACAGCGACGCCTCCGAGGTGACGAAGGTCAGCGTCTCGGTGCCGTCGGTCAGCCAGGTCGCCCCGACCACCTCGTCACCGTCGCGCAGACCGATCACCTCGAACTCGTCGGAACGCACCGGCCACTCCGGCGCGCAGATCTTCACCGCACCCTGCCGGGTGCCCAGCGCGAGCCCCGGCGAGCCCTCCGCCTGCGCGCCCAGCGGGGCCAGGCCGACGACGGTCTCCCCGGCCGCCAACGGCACCAACTCGGCCGCCGACATGCCGCCGCGCAGTGACACCGTGCCGGCCTGCTCGGGCAGCACCGGCAGCGGCAGGACGTCGACCTTGAACGCCCGACCGGCGCTGGTCAACAGCAGCACCCGACCACGGGCCGTGGAGTGCACGATCGCGCGTACCGTGTCGTGCTTGACCCGGCCGTTGCGGCGACGCCCCTCGGCGCTCTCCTCCGACTCGGCCGCGGTCCGGGCGACCAGCCCGGTCGCGGAGAGGATCACCTGGCACGGGTCGTCGGCGACCTCCAGCGGGCCGGCCGGCGCGGACGCGGCCAGCACCTCCTTCAGGTCACCGTCGACAAGCGTCGTACGACGGTCGGTGCCGAACTGCTTGACCACGGCCGCCAGCTCGTCGGAGACCACCTTGCGCAGCACCCGCTCGTCGTCGAGGATCTTGCTCAGCTCGGCGATCTCGGCGCGCAGCCGCTCCTGCTCGGTCTCCAGCTCGATCCGGTCGAACTTGGTCAGCCGGCGCAGCGGAGTGTCCAGGATGTAGGTGGCCTGGATGTCGGAGAGGCCGAACCGGCTCATCAGCCCGTCCTTCGCGGCCTGCGCGTCGTCGCTGCCCCGGATCAGCCGGACCACCTCGTCGATGTCCAGCAGCGCGATCAGCAGACCGTCGACCAGGTGCAGCCGCTCCTGACGCTTACGCCGACGGTACGTGGTGCGTCGGGTGACCACCTCGTAGCGGTGGGCCAGGAAGACCTCCAGCAGCGCCTTGAGGCCCAGCGTGCGCGGCTGCCCGTCGACCAGGACCAGGTTGTTGACGCCGAACGACTGCTCCAGCGGGGTCAGCCGGTAGAGGTCGGCGAGCAGCGCCTGCGGGTTGACCCCGACCTTGCACTCGACGACGAGCCGGGTGCCGCTCTCCCGGTCGGTAAGGTCCTTGACGTCGGCGATGCCGGTCAGCCGCTTGGTCTTGGTGACCTCGTTGGTGATCGCGGCGATGACCTTCTCCGCGCCGACGCCGTAGGGCAACTCGACGACGGTGATCGCCTGACGGCCCCGGCTGCCCTCGATCGGGCCGATCTCCACCTTGCCGCGCATCCGCACCACGCCACGCCCGGTCTCGTACGCCCGACGCACCTCGTCCAGGCCGAGCAGCACCCCACCGGTGGGCAGGTCGGGGCCGGGGACGAACTCCATGAGCTTGTCCAGAGTGGCGTCCGGGTGGTTGATCAGCCAGCGGGCCGCGGAGACGACCTCCGCCAGGTTGTGCGGGATCATGTTGGTGGCCATCCCGACCGCGATCCCGGACGCGCCGTTGACCAGCAGGTTGGGGAAGGCCGCCGGCAGCACGGTCGGCTGGGTCAGCGACCCGTCGTAGTTGGGCTCGACGTCGACGGTGTCCTCGCCCAGCTCACCGACGAGCAGCATGGCCTCGCGGGACATCCGCGCTTCGGTGTAACGGCTGGCAGCCGGGCCGTCGTCCGGGGAGCCGAAATTTCCATGCCCGTCGATGAGTGGCACGTTGAGGGAGAAGTCCTGCGCGAGGCGGACCATCGCGTCGTAGATCGCCGTGTCGCCGTGTGGATGATACTTGCCCATCGCATCCCCGACAATTCGGGCAGACTTCACGTGCCCGCGATCCGGGCGGTAGCCCTGCTCGTACATCGACCAGAGGATGCGCCGGTGCACGGGCTTGAGGCCGTCGCGGGCGTCGGGCAGGGCGCGGGAGTGGATGACCGAGAACGCGTACTCCAGGTAGGAGTCGGAGACCTCGGTGACCAGCGGGTTGTCGAAGACCCGCGCGCCGGCCTGGTCGAACGAGGAGAGGTCGACCTTGTTTTCCTTGCGGCGTGCCATGACTCAGCTCTCCCCTTGGACAAGACAGGTGATCATGCGTCGATCGCATCGCGGTCGACGCGGTCGGCGGAGTCGATGAGCCAGTTGCGGCGCGGCTCGACCTTCTCGCCCATCAACAGTTCGAGGATGCGTTCGGCGGCGTCGACGTCGTCGAGGGTGATCCGGCGAACGGCACGGGTGGCCGGGTTCATCGTGGTGTCCCACAACTCGTCGGCGTCCATCTCACCGAGACCCTTGAACCGTGGGATGGGAGTGACGATCTGCTTGCCGGCCTTCTCCAGCTTGCGGACCGTCGCCTCCATCTCGGCCTGGGTGTAGGTGTAGGTCGTCTGCGGGCTGCGCCCCTTGGTGGTGATCTTGTGGAGGGGCGGCATCGCCGCGTAGAGCCGACCGGCCTCGATCAGCGGCCGCATGTAGCGGGCGAAGAGGGTGATCAGCAGGGTACGGATGTGCGCGCCGTCCACGTCGGCGTCAGCCATGATCAGCACGCGGCCGTAGCGCAGCGCGGCGAGGTCGAAGGTCCGGCCCGAGCCGGCCCCGAGGACCTGCACGATGGCGGCGCACTCGGCATTGTCCAGCACCTGCTGGAGGTTGGCCTTCTGGACGTTGAGGATCTTGCCCCGGATCGGCAGCAGCGCCTGGTATTCCGAGGAACGCGCCATCCGGCTCGTGCCCAGGGCGCTGTCACCCTCGACGATGAACAGCTCGCTGCGGTCGATGCCGGTGGCCCGGCAGTCGACGAGCTTCGGCGGCATGGACGCGCCCTCCAGGGCGGTCTTGCGCCGGGCGGCGTCCTTCTGTTGCTTCTGGGTCAGGCGCACCCGGGCCGCGTCGACGATCTTCTGGAGGACGGTGCGCGCCTCGGCCTTGGTGCGTCGGTCCTCCAGCCAGGCCTTGACGTGCGCGTCGACCAGGGACTGGAGCACCTTGGTGATGCCGGTGGTGGAGAGCTCGTCCTTGGTCTGCGAGGTGAACTGCGGCTCCGGGATCCGCACGTGCACCACCGCCGTCATCCCCTCCAGGACGTCGTCCAGGGTGGGGGGCTCCTCCTTGGCCTTGAGCAGACCACGGGTGTTGCGGATCGCGTCGGCGAGCGCGCGGACGAGGGCCCGCTCGAAACCCTTGCGGTGGGTGCCGCCGTGCGCGTTGCGGATGGTGTTGGTGAAGCACTCGACGGTGCGTTCGTAGCCGGTGCCCCACCGGAACGCCACCTCGACCTCGGCGCGCCGCTGCACGTTGGACTGCATGACGCCGTTGGCGTCGGCGGCGTTCTCCCGGTAGGTGCCCTCGCCGTTGACCAGCAGGATGCCGGAGACCGGCCGGTCGCCGGCCGGGGCGAGGAACTCCACCATGTCGCTGAGCCCGTTGGGGAAGTGGAACCGCTCCTCGGCGGGCGCCTCGCCGGTCAGGTCGCGCAGCAGGTAGGTCACGCCGGGGACCAGGAACGCGGTGTTGCGCAGCTTCATCCGGACGGCGTCGACGTCGAGCGCCGCGCCGGTCTCGAAGTAGCGGGCGTCGTGCCACCAACGGATCGAGGTGCCGGTGCGCTGGCCGCGCTTCATGGCGCCGATCACCTGGAGCCCGGGGCCCGGGGTGAAGGGCGCATCCGGCCCGTCGCCGTCGAAGATGCCCGGGACGCCGTGCCGGAACGACATGGCGTGGACCTTGCCGGCCCGGCGGACGGTCACGTCGAAGCGGCGCGACAGCGCGTTGACCGCCGACGCGCCGACGCCGTGCAGACCGCCGGAGGTCTTGTAGCCGGAGCCGCCGAACTTGCCGCCCGCGTGCAACCGGGTCAGCACGAGCTCGACACCGGAGATGCCGGATTTGGCGTGCACGTCGGTCGGGATGCCCCGGCCGTCGTCGTCGACCTGCACCGAACCGTCGGGGTGCAGGATCACCTCGACGTGGCTGGCGTGACCGGCGACACCCTCGTCGGTGGAGTTGTCGAGGATCTCGTTGACGAGGTGACCCACGCCACGGCTGTCAGTGGAACCGATGTACATGCCGGGCCGCTTGCGGACAGCGTCCAGCCCCTCAAGGTGGGTGAGGTCATCGGCCCCGTACAGGGTGTCAGGCTCTGCGGTCAACTGGTCGTACTCCCCGGTCTCGGCGGTGTGCTGCCGGTCACCGGCGACATCAGCCGGCGTGGCGCGCCGCAGCGAGCCTAGCCCGAGGCTAGGACAACGCCAGGAGGACCTACGCGACCCGCCGCGCGTGGCACGCCGGACGTGAGCCAACGAACACCCGCCGACTGATCATGAAACCACGCAGGGACAGCGCGACGCCCCGACCCCCCGGGTGGCACCGCGCGGCTGCGGACAGCGCAACGCGCCGGCCTCGACGCGCTACGGCGTCCTGCCTACCGGCGCGTGTCGTTCATCGAACGAATCTGTTACAGGCCATTGACGCCCGTCGCGCCGAGGTGATCTGATCGCGCCTCAGAGAATCTTTCATCTTTCGATGTATGGGGGCCCCATGCCCAGGTTCCGGCGTACCGCGCTCGCCGCGGGACTGACGATCGCCATGGCCGCGCTGTCGACCGCCGTCGCGCTGCCCGCACCCGCCTCGGCCGCGTTGCCCACCGCCGCGGTGGCACTCGGGGACAGCTTCATCAGCGGCGAGGGCGCCGGGGCGTACACCCCGGTGGTCGACGCCAACGGCGTCAGCCAGGGCTTCCCCGGCTGGACGGCGGCGAACAACAACGCGTTCTTCTGCCACCGTTCGGCGAACGCCTCGCTGCACAAGGCCAACCTGCCGGGCATCCAGAACCGGTTCAACCTGGCCTGCTCCGGTGGCCAGCCACACGACATCGCCAACGCCTCCCAGTCGCGGACCAACGGTCGTACGGTGGCCTCGCAGCTGAGCCAACTGCGTGCCGTCGCGCAGACCCAGGACATCGACCTGGTGCTGATCGGCCTCGGGTCCAACAACAGCTCGTTCACCTTCGGTAGCGTCGCGGAGAAGTGCGCCAACCGGTTCATCGCCGACGCCTGGACCGGCTGGTGGGAGTTCTGGGCGTACCTGAACGGGCCGGTGGAGCAGAAGCCGTGCAGCGACGCCGACCTGGCCACCGCCGCGCAGCTCAGCGCCGCGACCGCGGAGACCACCGCGGCCGTACGCCAGATCCTGACCACCCTCGATGAGGTGGACGCGGACGGTCAGCACCGGGTGGTGTTCCAGGACTACACCAACCCGCTGCCGCTGGACCTGAACCAGCAGTTCCACGAGGAGGACAGCCGGGACGACACCCGGGACAAGTTCCGCGCCCTGGGTGCCGAGCGGTACGCGGCCGGATGCCCGATCCACCGGGCCAGCCTGGCGCCGGGGCACCGCTTCTCCCAGGGTCTGGGCGGCATCGTGAAGTCCACCAGGGACGCCCTGGCCGCCGAGTTCCCCGGCGACGACCTGGTGTACCTCAACGTGCAGCAGGCCTTCAACGGCGCGCGGCTCTGCGAGCAGACCAGCAGCCCGACCGGCGCGCTGGCCACTCCGATCCGCTTGCAGGACGGCGCGACCGGCACCTTCGTCACCAGCCTCGCCGGCAAGGACAAGATCGCCATCCAGCGGATCGCCAACACCTGCGTCAGCTACTTCCAGACCTGCCAGGAGTCGTGGCACCCCAACGCCACCGGGCACCAGGTGCTCGGCCAGTGCCTGAGCGGAGCGGCGTCCACCAGCGCCCGGTCGGTGGCCTGCGTCCGTGCCAGCAACGGGACGATCTCGGTCTCCTGACCGCACCGCCATCCGGAGGGCTCCGCCAACCGGCGGGGCCCTCCGCCGCGTCCGCCGCCGACCGCTACCCACCGGTAACGTCAGGACGTAGGCTGGGCCGGTGAACGGGGACCCGGAGTACGCGCAGGAGTTCGTCGACGTCGCCGGTGGCCGGCTGGGTGTGCAGGTCTATCCGGAGCCGGCCGGAGCGACGGACGCGCCGGTGGTCGTGATCTGGCCCGCGATGGGCGTGCGCGCCCGGTACTACCGGCCCTTCGCCGCCGAGTTGCGCGCCGCCGGGCTGGCCGTGGTCGTGGCCGACCTGCGTGGCACCGGGACGAGCACGCCCGCACCGAGCCGGGCGGACCGGCACGGTTACGCCGACCTGGCCGACGACGTGGGCGCCGTCCTGGCCGCCCTCAAGCCGCGGCTGGACGGACGCACCCGACTGCTGCTCGGGCACTCGCTCGGCGGGCAGGCCGCGCTGCTGCACCTCGCCCTGCACGGCGGCGACGAGGTGGACGGATTGGCGCTGATCGCGGTCGGCATCCCGTACTGGCGGACGTACCCGGGCCGGCGCGGCCTCGGCGTGCTGCCCTACACCCAGGGAATCGCCGCCACGGCGGCGCTGCTCCGGGTCTGGCCGGGCTGGGGTTTCGGCGGTCGACAGGCGCGCGGCGTGATCCGTGACTGGGCGTACACCGCGCGGACCGGCCGGTTCCCCCGGCTCGACGGTACGGACACCGAGGCCGCCGTCCACGCGGTCCGGACCCCGGTGCTCGCCATCAGCGTGGACGACGACCAGTACACCCCGCACGAGACCATGGACCACCTCTGCGCGAAGCTCGACGGCGCGCCGGTGACCCGGCAGCGGTACACAGTGGCGCAGGCCGGGACGGCGTTGGACCACTTCACCTGGGTCCGCGCGAGCGGCCCGCTGGCGCGGCGGATCGCCGGGTTCGCCAGCGACCTGCCGCCCCGCTGACCGACACCGGCCCGATCGGCGTGCCGCGACCGGTACCGGTCGGTCGGCGAGCGGCGGCCCGCTACTCGTCCTGGTCCAGCGGCACCAGCTCGCCGTCGCGCTCCACCTGGATCTCCGCGTGCTCCTTCCGGGGTGCGACCTCGGCGGTGTTGCGGTGTGGGTCGTTGCCGGGGTGCATGAGCACCGCGTCAGTCTTGGGGGTCTTCTCCCGGTTCTCGTCCGGCTGCGACATCGCGTTCCCCTCTCGTCGGCGTCGCTCGGGATCTACCCACCACCGGGCGAACGACTCCTGCCCGGGCGGGGTCGACCCGCCGACGCCCCGGATGTCCGGGTAGCTGCCCGTCACGGCGTGGATCGGCCCGCCCGGGGCGGGGTTAGCCGCCCGAGCGGCGGGTAAGCCGCACCGCCCGACACGGCGGAAGGGGATCACATGTCCGAACGGCACACCGCACTGCGCTCGATGCACGATCTGGGCCTGGCGGCCTGGTTTGGCGGCTCCCTCATGGGTGCCTTCGGCGTCAACGGCGCGGCGGCGAGAATCAGCGACTCGACCCAGCGGCTCCCGGTCGCCTCGGCCGGATGGTCCAAGTGGACTCCGGTCAACGCGGCCGCGATCGGCGCCCACCTGGCCGGCGCTGTCGGCGAGTTGGTGACCGAGAGCCCACGGGTGGCGGCCCAGTCCGGCGTGGGCCGGGCCAGCGCCATCAAGACCGCGTTGACCATCGGCGCGCTGGCGGTCACCGGCTACAGCCGGTTGGTCGGCATGCGGTTGGAGAAGGCCGGCGGCCCGTCGGTGAGCGGCGCGACCGAACCGAACCAGCAGACCCCAGCCAGTGTGGCCTCGTCGCAGCGGCAGATGAAGCTGCTCCAGTGGGCCATTCCGGCGCTGACCGGAACCCTGGTGGTGGTCACCGCGTACATGGGTGAGCAGCAGAAGCCCGGCCAGGTGTTCCGCGGGATGCTCGGTCGCGCCGGTGGGATGAAGGGCGCCTCGAAGAGCATGATCAAGATGGCGGGAATGAGCAACGGCAAGCGACCGATGGCGATGGCCGGACGCTGAAGCGCCGGGCCGGCCGGCGTCCCGCCGCCACCTCGACGGCGGGGCGCTGACCGGCCGTGCGACGAGATCGGGCGGGCGGTCCGGGCCCGAGGACGGCACATCGTCCGCCGGTAGCGGCGGACCGACGAGCGGGGTGGCCATGACGGCGGACGAGGGACGCGGCGGGAACAACGACCGGCTGGAGCCGGAGGCGACCAGGCCGTGGGGCACCGGCGACGACTTCGACGCCGACGCGCCCTGGGGCACCGGCGACGACTCCCCGATGGACGAGGGCAGTGAGGAGACCGCGGTGCCCGAGGGGCGGCGCGGCGAACGGCGCGCGGGCGCCCCGACGGGCCGGTCGGACCCGGCGGGACGACACGGTTTCGGCTCGGTCGAGCCGACCCGGACAACGATGGCCGGACCGGGTGCCCCACCCGACCCCGCCCCCAGCGGCCGGAGCTTCCCCGACGACGCGGACATCGGCGAGTCGACCCAGGACGCGCTCCGTAGCCGGGGACGGCGCTCCTGAGCGGACCCGCGCCCGGCCGTCCGACGACCGGGCGGCACGGAACGCGACGATCAGCTCGTCGTCGGGACGGCGTGATCGGCGAGCATCGTCTCGGTGAGCAGCTGCGCCAGCCGGGTGGCGTCGCGTTGCGCCTGCCCGGCGCAGCAGTTGTTGAACAGCACGTGCACCTCATCGGGGTGACCGGCGAACGCGGCCAGCAGCCCGGCCCAGTGCCGCAGCTCGTCGTCGGCGTACGCGTAGCGGAACCTGTCCTCCTTGTCGCCGTCGCCCCAGGCGTCGCTGTGTCCATGGAACCGGACGATCGCCGGCTCGGCCGTCATGGTCAGCATCGGTGGCACCGACGACGGGTGTCCCTGCGGCATGTCGACGCAGACCACCGACAGGTCATGGGCGCGGAGCAGGTCCAGTGTGTCCGCCGCGGCGGCGGCGTCGAACCAGGAGCCGTGCCGCAGCTCCACCCCCACCCGCCACGGGCGGCAGCGCTGCGCCAGCTCGACGATCCGGCGTTCGGCCGCGGGGCTGCGCACCAGCCATGGGGGGAACTGCATCATCACCACACCGAGCTTGCCGGCCGCCGCGATCGGGTCGAGGGCCGCGCGGAACCGGGCCCACAGCTCGTCGTACGTCCGCTCGGGCAGGTCGCGGCGGCGGATCCGGCTCGGGCCGACGGCCGGACGCAGGTCCCGGGGTAGCACGGCCACCGGCGTCGGATGACCGGTGAAGAGGCTGAACGCCTTGACGTCGAAGGTGAAGTCGTCCGGGGTGGCGGCCACCCAGCCCTGGGTCGTCTCCGGCACCGGGATGGCGTAGTAGGACGTGTCCACCTCGACCAACGGGAACCGGCTGGCATAGAAGCCCAGCCGACGCGCCGGCGTGCTGGCCGAGCGGGGGTACCACCCGGAGCGCAACAGGGACTGGTCCGCCCAGGACGACGTGCCCACCTTAATGACACCCATGTTGTTCAGTGGACAGCCATCGGCGCGGATCGGCAACCGCTGGCGGGTCGTGCGTCGACAGGTGTGGTGCCCGGAAGTGTCGGTCCCTCGCCCTACGGTGACACCCAGTGGACATCAACGAAGGGTGGCGGCATGACCAGCACGCGGCAGCTCACCGGTGAGCGCACGGACCTCCTGCAAGCGCTCCGCCGGCACCGCGGTTTCCTCTTGCAGACCGTCGACGGGCTCACCGACGAGCAGGCGGCCACCCGTCCCACCGTCAGCGGCCTCTGCCTCGGCGGCCTGATCAAGCACGTGACCGGCGTCGAGCACCGCTGGATGCTCTTCGCCGTCGGCGGCGCCGAGGCGATGAGCCGCGAGGAGGTCGACTGGGTCGGTCAGTTCCAGATGGCGCCGGGCGAGACCCTCGCCGGGCTGGTCGAGGGGTTCCAGCAGGTGGCCGACCAGACCGACGAGTTGGTCGCCACCCTTGACCTGGACGCGGCCCACCCGCTGCCGGAGGCACCCTGGTTCGAGCCGGGAGCGAGTTGGACGGTCCGCCGGGTGCTGCTGCACCTGATCGCCGAGACGTCCCAGCACGCCGGGCACGCCGACATCCTGCGCGAGTCGATCGACGGTGCCAGGACGATGGGCTGACCCTGGCGTGCGCGGTCGGCGCGTGCTGACCGCGCGCTGACCGCGTCCGGCCTCAGCGCAGCCGGGCGTGGTGCCGGCTCTCGCTGGTCCGGTCCCTGGCGTAGGCGTCGGCGTGGCCCCAGCGGCCCGGGACGTCCAGCAGCTCCAGCCGACCCAGCCCCTCGGGCACCGCGGGGTTCACCAGCAGGTTGTCGCCGGTGGGTCGCAACCCGAGGGTGGTGGCCAACAGCGACAGCAGCGCCCCGGACGACCACGCCTGCGGGCGGGCGGCCCCCGGCAACTGGACCGGATACTTCGTCAGGCTGCGCTCGTGGCCGGCGATCGCCTCCGGGACCGCCCCACCGAGAGTCTGCGCCAGGTCGAAGATGCTGCCCGCGACCGTGGCGGCCTGCGTGTCGAAGCGGTAACGGCGCAGCCCGGCGGCGATCAGGGCGTTGTCCGCCGGCCACACCGCACCCAGGTGGACGCCGACCGGGTTGTACGGGCGCTGCCCGGTGGCGAAGGTGCGCACCCCCCAACCGCTGAACAACCGCGGTCCGACCAGGTGCTCGGCGACCGCCTCCGCGCGGTCGGGCGGAACGATGCCGCTCCACAGCAGATGCCCCATGTTGGAGGCCAGCGCGTCGACCGGCTCACCGTACGGGTCGAGCGCCAACGCGTAGTACTCCCGGCGGGGCAGCCAGAAGTCCCGGTTGAAACGGTCCTTCAAGGCGGCGGCTTCCCGCTCCAGCCGGTCGGCGTACGCGGGGTCGCCCCAGAACTCCCGGGCCAGCCGGGCGCCGCGCCGCTTCGCGTCGTACGCGTAGCCCTGCAACTCGCAGGTGGCGCGGGGAAAGGCGGGTTGCTGGCCGTCGGCGCTGGCGATCCCGTCCGGGGAGTCCTTCCAGCCCTGGTTGATCGCGCCGTGCCGCTCGTTGCGACGCTGGTACCGCACGTAGCCGTCCCCGGTCAGGTCGCCGTACTCGTCGATCCAGTCCAGCGCCATCCGGGCCGGGTGGCGCAGCTCGCGTACCAGGTCCGCGTCACCGGACCACCGCTCGTACTCGTCGAGCAGGACGACGAAGAGCGGGGTGGTGTCCGCCGCGCCGTAGTACAGCGCGCTCGCCCGGTCGCCGAACGCGCCGGACTCGCCGTAGCGGAGGTGCGCCAGGATCTTGCCCGGCTCCTCGTCCAGATCGTCGTCGAGCTGGCCGCCCTGCATGAAGGCCAGCATCCGCAGCGTCGCCGGGGCCAGCTGCGGGGTGAACGCCAGCGTCTCCAGACAGGTGAAGATGCTGTGCCGTCCGCACAACCACATCGCCCACGGCAGGCCGGCGATCGGCACTCTGGTGTCGTACGACAGCGGCCGGTACCGCAGCGCCGCCAGGTCGGCGAGGCTGCCCCGGTACATCTCTTCCAGCCCTTCGCGTTCGGCCACCAGTTGCGGCGCCTGGTTCATCCAGTCCGTCAGGCTCTCGCGCATCCCCGTCCGCACGGCCCGCTGGTGGGACTCCAGGGAGTCGCGGATGTCCTGCCCGTCCGCGCCGCCCATGGTCAGGGCGACGTGCAGGTCGGTCTCCCACTTCCCCTCCGGGGGGATTCGGATCCGGAACGTCATTCCTCGCTCGTCCACGTCGGCGTCGACGGTGCTCCGCACGGTGGTCTGGCGGACGAAGCGCTGCCGTTGATACCGCAGCATGAGCTGCCGGTTCGCCGAGTCGGCGGTGATCTCGACGGCCCGCTCGCGCGGGTGCCCGATCTCGGCGATGTCGGTGAAGTCGCTGCCCATCTCCATTCGTATCGTGAAGTCGGCGGGCTGCGGCGAGTGGTTGAGCACGGTGATCTTCTCGTGCAGACAGTCGTGGATCGAGCGGTGGCGGATGATCGACACGTCGGCGTCGACGTAGTGGCTGGCCGCGCCGGGGACCAGGAAGAACCGGGTCTCGAAGTACGTCATGTCGTCGCGGGAGAGCGCGTTGATGCGTTCGCCGTTGATCCGGAGCACCCAGTGCGACAGGAAGCGGGTGTCGTACGCGAAGAGCCCGACCGGTTCCCGCGGGTCGGCCTCGATGTCGCCCTGGGCGTCGAAGATCGCGAACACGTTGCCGGCGATCACGTGCAGCAGTTCCTGCTTCACGACCGTTCCTCCCGAGCGTCCACCGCGCGCTGGCCCAGCTCTCGCGGATGACGGGCGCCGGTCGGCCCTGCGAAGATCCGCCGCAGCAGCATCAGCAGTCGCATGTTGCCCTGCACGGTCAGTTCGTTGCGCAGCATTGCGGCACCGGGATGCAACTCACCGTTGGCCATCTGGTCGAACACCGACCGGTCCGCGCCGACCACCAGGTCGGCGTCCTCGGTCGACCGCGCCACCTGGACCTGCTGGTCGCGGATGGTCAGGTACCAGTGATCGGTGCTGCCGTCGTCGCGCACGTCCAGCCGCAGCGTCCCCACGGTGGTCTCCGGCAGGTCGGGACGCCGGTCAGCGTCCAGCTGTTGCAGGTACTGCTCCGCTGTCGCGCCCATCAGGTCCCCTCCCCACGGCTCCAGGCAGGATCACCCGGGTCGGGGTGAGCGCGGTTCACCCGAAACGGGTGAGGTGCCGCGAGTGGCGCGGGTTCCTCAGCCGGCCTCGATCAAGCCCCGCAGGTAGGCGGCCTGGCCCACGTGTTGCAGGTCGTCCTCGACGACGCTGACCAGCCGGACGCCGAGGGTGACCGGCGGATCCCACGCCTCGTCGACCACGCGGTCCAGGTCCGCTGGGCGCAGGCCGGCCAGGAACGATCCGGTACGCGCCGCGACGGCCTCGTAGTAGTCGATCAGCGCCTGGGGGCTCTCCGGCCGAACCGCCGCGACCTGTGCGGGCGAGTGCCCGTAGCCGGTGTCGTCGGGGTCGGCGGTGAGCCCGAACCGACCCGCCCAGTCGCCGCTCACCCAGATCTGGTCGCGGTCGAGCAGGTCGGCTACGTGGTGGTCCTGGATCCGGGTCAGGTGCCAGACCAGCCAACCGATCGAGTTGGCGTCCGGCGCGGGCTGATGGCGCAGTTGCTCCGGGCTGAGTCCGGCGACGGCTGCACGGACCAGGTCGGGCAGCCGGTCGTACGCCTCGGTCAGCAGGTCACTCACATTCACCGGCTCCGCCTTCCTGGTCGGTTGCCGACCAGGTACCGCCGCGCCGGGGCGCGCAAACCTCGGCCGCTACGGTGATCAAATGGTCGCCGCGTTGGAGTTGTACCTGGACCCGGATGCCACCCGCCGGATCCGGGTGCTCTGGGACGCGCTGGAGGCCGAGGGGGTGCAGAGCATGCGCTCGCTGCTGGAGCAGCGTCACCGTCCACACGTCTCGCTCGCGGTGGCCCCCCGTTTCGACCCGGAGCAGGTCGCCGAGGCGCTACAGGGGACGACGGTGGCCGCCCCGCTGCGGCTGGACTTCCAGCACGCCGGCCAGTTCGTCGGTCGGGTGCTCTGGCTCGGCCCGGTGGCCACGACGGAGCTGTTGGCGCACCACCGGCTGGTGCACGACCGGCTCGCCGCCGCCGGCATCCCCCTCGCCGAGCACTACCAGCCGGGGCGCTGGGTGCCGCACTGCACGCTCTCCATGCGGGTGCCGAACACACTGATGGCCGCCGCGGTGCGCCGCTGCCTGGAGGTGTTGCCGCTGGCCGCGACGGTGGTCGGCGCGGCGCTCACCGATCACGCGCGCGGCATCGCCCACCCGCTGGCTTGACCGGGCCTCGACCGTCGACGCGTAATGTCCGGTTTGGCGGGCGTCAGTCGGAAACCCGAAAACAAGCGGTGCGGATGCCGCCGGGCGTGGGAAGGTTCGAGTGGCTGTCGTACCGGAGCTGCTCGTAGGCGGTTCACCCGGTGGTGCGGCGCGGGGTCACCTCGCGGCGCCCACGGCGGCTTCGACGAGGAGAGGCAGGGCCCATGCAGGCTCAGCGCAGGCCACCGCGCACGGAGCGGAGCCAGACCCGGGACGACCAGACCGGCGGCGGAATGACCGGGGCGGCCACGCCACTGACGATCTGGGCGGCCGCCGTACTGCTCGGTCGGATCAGCGCCGGCGACGACGACGTCGAGGACGAGCGGCACATCCTGCGCGGCATCGAGTAGAGCCGGGCCGCTCAGCAGCGCCCCGCCACCCGGGGCGACTCAGAGCCAGCCGCGCCGCTTGAAGATCACATAGAGGGTGCCGCAGACCAGCAGCATCAACAGCAGCGCGAAGAGGTAGCCGAAGCGCCAGTGCAGCTCCGGCATGTGGACGAAGTTCATGCCGTACACGGTGCCGATGAGCGTGGGAGCGAAGAGGATCGCCGCCCAGGAGGACACCTTCTTCAGCTCCTCGTTCTGGCTGTAGCTGGCCGCGGTGAGACTGCGCATCTCCTCGTTCTGCTGCTGCGACACCAGGGTGGCGTTGACGGTGAGGATGTTCTGCAACAGGTGCCGGAAACCGTCCACCCGCTCCACCACCTGGGTCAGGTGGTCGGTCACGTCGCGCAGGTAGCGGCGCAGCTCCTCGTCGGCGCTGGTGCTGCCGTCGGCCAGCGCGTCGAGCACGCTGAGCAGCGGACGGGCGGCCCGCTGGAACTGGATGACCTCGCGGCTGAGGCCGTAGATGCGACGGCTGGCGTTCGGGTCGCCCCCGAACACCTGGGTCTCGATCTCGTCAATGTCGTTCTCCAGTCCGGCCACCACCGGTGCGTACCCGTCGACGACCTGGTCGAGGATCGCGTACAGGACCGCCTCCGGGCCCCGGGCGAGCATCTGCGCCTCGGTCTCCATCCGCCGGCGCACCGCGGCCAGATCCGGCGCCTCACCATGTCGGACGGTGATCACGAAGCCCGGCCCGATGAACAGGTGCAGCTCGGAGAACTCGACCTCCTCCCGGAGGTCGTCGTAGCGGGCGGCGCGCAGCACCACGAACAGGGTGTGCCCGTAGCGTTCCAGCTTGGGCCGCTGGTGGGCGTTGATCGCGTCCTCGACCGCCAGGTCGTGCAGCCGAAACTCGCGGGCCAGCGAGGTGATCTGGCCGATGTCGGGCCGGTACAACCCGATCCAGGCCATCGCGCCGTCCTGCTCCTGAAGGCAGCGGTACGTCTCGGCGAGACCGGACGGCGAAGCGAACCGGTGCCCCTGCCGGTAGACCGCGCTGTCCACCAGACCGCCCTGGAGCGCGGCGGGCGACTCCGGGGCCGCCGCCACCCCGACCCTCGTCTCGTACTCGTCGAGTTGGCGGCCGAAGCCACCACCCGGGCGGAAGCGCCGGCCACCGACCATGCCCCGTCCCCTCCCCCGGTGCCGTCCGGTCCAGCCCGGGGCGCTGCTTCCCCCCTGCCCGGGGCCCGAAACCCGCCGTGCCGTCGGCTGGGTTCCGCGCACCTGGGGACGGGGACGGCCCGACGGGCGGATACTCACGGTGACCGTGGGCGGGATGACGGGGGACGCGCCGGTGAAGGTCAGAGGCACCGGCCGGCTACGGGGGTGGCTGCTCGACGCCGGCTCGGACCAGGCCCTGCGGCACCCGGGGCCGCACGGACGCCCACCGGAGCACCGGCACCACCCGTGGTGGAAGGTGATGTGCCTGACCGGCGTCGACTACTTCTCCACCCTGGGTTACCAGCCCGGCATCGCCGCGCTGGCCGCCGGCGCGCTCTCGCCGGTGGCGACGCTGGTGCTGGTGTTGGTGACCCTGCTGGGCGCGCTGCCGGTCTACCGACGGGTCGCGGTGGAGAGCCCGCACGGTGAGGGCTCCATCGCGATGCTGGTACGCCTGCTGAGCTACTGGCCGGGCAAGTTGCTGGTGCTGGTGCTGCTCGGTTTCGCGGCCACCGACTTCATCATCACCATCACCCTCTCGGCCGCCGACGCGACGGCGCACATCGACGAGAACCCGTTCTGGCCGAGCGGGCTCAAGGGTCACGAGGTGCTGCTCACGCTGTTGCTCGTGGCGCTGCTGGGCGCGGTGTTCCTCAAGGGATTCAGCGAGGCCGTCGGGATCGCCGTGGTCCTGGTCGCGGTCTATCTGAGCCTGAACGCGGTGGTGGTGGCCGACGCGTTGTGGCGGGTGGTGACGCATCCGAGCGCGGTCGGCGACTGGACCACCATGCTGACCACCCGGCATGGTGATCCGTGGCTGGTGGTCGGGTTGTCGCTGCTGGTCTTTCCCAAGCTGGCGTTGGGTCTGTCCGGCTTCGAGACCGGGGTGGCGGTCATGCCCACCGTACGGGGCGACCCGACGGATTCGGAGGCACGACCGCTGGGCCGGATCCGTGGCGCACGCCGGCTCCTCACCACCGCAGCGGTGATCATGAGCGTCTTTCTGATCACCAGCAGCGTGACGACCACCGTGCTCATCCCGCCGGAGGCCTTTCAGCCGGGCGGGTCGGCGAACGGGCGGGCACTGGCCTACCTGGCGCACGCCCACCTCGGCGAGGTGTTCGGCACCGCCTACGACCTCTCCACCATCGGAATCCTCTGGTTCGCCGGGGCGTCGGCGATGGCGGGCCTGCTCAACCTCGTGCCGCGCTACCTGCCCCGTTACGGCATGGCGCCAGCCTGGGCGCGAGCCGTCCGGCCGCTGGTGCTGGTCTTCACCGCCGTGGCCTTCCTGATCACTGTCGTCTTCGAGGCCAGCGTGGACGCGCAGGGCGGTGCGTACGCCACCGGGGTCCTGGTGTTGATCACCTCGGCTGCGACGGCGGTGACGCTCGCGGCGCTGCGGCAGCGGCAGCGCGGTCGCACCATCGCGTTCGGAGTCATCGCGGTGATCTTCGTGTACACCACTGTGGCGAACGTGGTGGAGCGCCCCAGTGGCGTCAAGATCGCGGGGTGTTTCATCGGCGGGATCATCCTGGTGTCGGTGCTGTCCCGGCTGATGCGGGCCTACGAACTGCGCGTCGACCACGTCGAGCTGGACCCGGCCGCGACCCGGATGATCGACGAACGCGCCGGACGACGGATCCGTCTCATCGCCCACGAACCCGATGGGCGCGACGAGGCGGAGTACCGCGCCAAGCTGGCGCAGACGATGGCGGACAACGACTTCCCCGACGACAGCGACGTCATCTTCGTCGAGGTCGAGGTCACCGACCCGTCCGACTTCGAGACCGAGCTGCTGGTCCGTGGCAGCGTGGCCGACGGCCGCTTCCCGGTGCTCAGCCTGGCCAGCTCCTCGGTGCCCACCGCGCTCGCCGCCCTGCTCCTGGAGATCCGCGACCGCAGCCGACGACGCCCCCACATCTACTTCGAGTGGTCCGAGGGCGGCCCGGCTCGCAACGTGCTGCGCTACCTGGCGTTCGGAGACGGCGCCATCGCCTCGGTGACCCGGGAGATCCTGCGCCGCCAGGAGCCCGACCCGCACCGTCGACCGCACGTGCACGCCGGCTGACCTGCGAACGCGCACGGTGAGCGTGGTCATATCGACTGGACGGCCCGCCCGTTCCTGCTGCTAGCCTCGGCGCAGGTCATGAGTGCCAGCGCGAAGCCCCGGCTCGCTGGCCGGCAACCCTCCTCCGCGGTGGGGTGCCCCGGGTGAAGACCAGGCACCGACACGACGTCGGTGCAAGCGTGGCCTGGCACCCAGGTCAGCACAGACCCGGGAGAACCATGCGCATCCTCAGCACCGCCCCACCGACCGCCATCGCGGACGTCCGCACCGGTCGACCCTCGCCCACTCTGACCCGGCGACGGCACGTGGACCTGATGCGAATGTGCAGCGCCGCCTGTCGCGGCAGCACGCGCTAGCTCACCCCCTCCCGAGCTCCTTTCCACCGGTACGCCCACTGGGCGCCCCGTCGGTTGCGCACGTCCGTGCGCGCCGAGACACCACCCTTCGGAGACACCCGTGCGATTCCTTCCTGCCCTGACCCGCGCCGCCGCCCTGGGCACGGCCACGATCCTGGCCGCCGTCACCCTCACCGCCTGCGGCGACGACAGTTCGTCCGACGCCACCGCCAACCCGTACGGTCTGGCCCAGCCGGGCGTGCTGCGCGCCGGCACGCTGACCGACGCCCCGCCGAACGTGTACCTCAAGGACGGAAAGTTCACCGGCTTCGACAACGACCTGCTGACCGCCGTGGCCGGCAAGCTCGGGCTCCGGGTCGAGTTCGTCGGCACCGACTTCTCCGCGCTGCTCAGCCAGGTCAACAACCGCAAGTTCGACGTCGGCAGCTCCTCGATCACCATCACCGAGGCCCGCAAGAAGACCGTCGACTTCGGCAACGGCTACGACTTCGGCTACTTCGGCCTGGACGTCCCCGCCGGCTCACCGATCACCAGCTTCGACCAGCTCACCGGCAAGCGGGTCGTGGTGGTGCAGGGCACGGTCCAGGACGACTACGCCACCGGCAAGCAGCTCAACCCGGTGCGGGTACCCGACTACAACGGCGCGATCAACCAGCTCAAGGCGGGCACCGCCGACGCCTGGATCGCCCCGGCGGAGATCGGCGAGAAGTCGGCCACCGACAGCAACGGCAAGATCACCGTGGCGGCCAAGCAGCTCAGCCCGGCACCGACCGCGTACGCCGTGGCCAAGGGCAGCGACAAGCTGCGCGAGGCGCTGAACCGGGCCCTCGACGAGGTCATCGCCGACGGCACCTGGACCCGGTTGCAGCAGCAGTACTACCCGGGCCGGCCGATCCCGGCGGACTTCACGCCGGGCAGCGGCACGGTGAAGGTTTCGGCCGCGTCGACCACGCCTACCGGGCCGACCACGCCGTCGGCGTCCGCGTCGGCCGCGTCCTGAGCCGGTGACGAGCGAGCGGGGCGGCAGGAGGAGCAACCGATGGATCCGTTGAGCACCCTGTGGGAGACCTTCTTCGACGCCGACGCGATGCGCGAGGCGCTGCCCGAGATGCTGACCGTCGGGCTGCCCAACACGCTGATCCTGGCGGTCTCCGCCGCCCTGCTCGGCTCGGTGCTGGGCCTGCTGCTGGCCGTCGCCGGCATCTCCCGCAGCCGCTGGTTGCGCTGGCCGGCGCGGGTCTACACCGACGTGTTCCGGGGGCTGCCGGCCGCGGCGACGATCCTGCTGATCGGCGTCGGGCTGGCGCCGCTGGGCATGCAGGTGTGGGGGCCGGACCCCTACCCGTTGGGCATCCTGGCGCTGTCGCTCATCGCCGCCGCGTACATCGGGGAGATCTTCCGCTCGGGCATCCAGTCGGTGGAGGCCGCCCAGTTGGAGGGCGCGCGGGCGCTCGGCTTCTCCTGGGCGGACGCGATGCGGCTGGTGATCATCCCGCAGGGCATCCGGCGGGTGCTGCCGGCCTGGGTGAACCAGCTCATCGCGTTGATCAAGGACTCCAGCCTGGTCTACTTCCTCGGCCTGGTGGCCAGCCAGCGGGAGCTGTTCCGGATCGGGCAGGACTACGCGGCCACCACCGGCAACGAGTCGGCGCTGCTGCTGGCGGGGCTCTGCTATCTGGCGTTGACAGTCCCGCTGACGCACATCGTGAACTGGATCGACCGGCGGCTGCGCCACGGACGACCGGCCACCGCGCCGGACGACGAGGCCGACGAGCTGCTGCTGCCCGCCGCCACCCAGGGAGACCGGCGATGACCGCCATCGAAACGACCACCTCGGTGAGCCTCGACGTCCGCGACGTACACCTCGCCTTCGGACCCAACCGGGTGCTGCGCGGCGTCGACCTCGCGGTGCCGCGCGGCGCGACGGCCTGCGTCATCGGCCCGTCCGGGTCGGGCAAGTCCACCCTGCTGCGCACCATCAACCGGCTGATCGAACCGGACCGGGGCGACGTGCTGCTGGACGGGCGCAGCGTGCTGGGCGACGACCCGGACGCGCTGCGGCAGCGGGTGGGCATGGTGTTCCAGCAGTTCAACCTCTTCCCGCACATGAGCGTCCTGCGCAACGTGACGCTGGCGCTGCGCCGGTTGCGCAAGCTCGGTGCCGACGAGGCGGACGCGGTCGCCCGCGCCCAGTTGGACCTGGTGGGGCTGGCCGGCAAGGCGAACTCCCGACCGGCGCAGCTCTCCGGTGGTCAGCAGCAGCGGGTGGCGATCGCCCGCGCGCTGGCGCTGCGGCCCGAGGTGATGCTCTTCGACGAGGCGACCTCGGCGCTCGACCCGGAGCTGGTCAAGGGCGTCCTCGGGGTGATGGCCGACCTGTCCGCCGCCGGGATGACCATGGTGGTGGTGACCCACGAGATGGGCTTCGCCCGGCAGGTCGCCGACACCGTCGCCTTCATGGACCGGGGCGTGGTGCTGGAAGCCGGGCCGCCCGAGGCGATCTTCGAACGGGCCGAGCATCCGCGGCTGCGCCGGTTCCTCGACCAGGTGCTCTGACTGCGGGCGTCCGTCAGGCCCGGGCCCGGGGACGTACCGCCTCCCAGAGCAGGCGGTAGAACTCGGCGTAGCTGCGTTGCACATGCTGACCGTACCGGCGGGTCTCCTCGTGCCGCGACGGCAGCTGGTTGATCGGCACGCTCATCGCCGCGTGGTGCTCGATGTGCAGGTTGTTGCCGTTGGTGAACCACGTGCTCAGCCAACTGCCCCGGATCGACCGGGTGTTGCGCAGCACGTCGGTCGTGTCGGTCTCGCACAGCAGGTGCTCGGGCAGTTCCACGAGGAAGTGCAACGGCACCGCCACCAGCAGCGGCAGCACCCACAGCCGCAGCGGGTACGCGCCGTGCCCGGTCAACGCCAGGCCGACGGCGGCCAGCACCGCGACACCCAGCAGCAGGTGCTCGGTGACGATCCGCCGCCGCATGGCGGGGGCGATCTCGCCGTGGGCGTAGCGCCAGCGGCCGGCGGCGGCGCGCAGGATCTCCAGACCGACAGCACCGAGTCGGGGGTAGTCGAACAGGCCGCGGACGAGCACCCCGATGGTCAACGGCCGGCGGGTGTCGAAGCCGAAGAACTCGGTGTCCTGCGGGGTGCCCAGGTAACGGTGGTGCTGAAGGTGCCGCACCCGGTAGTGCGAGTAGACCACCAGCAGCGGCATGCCCAGTGGCACACCGACCAGCCGGTGCGGCAACGAACGGCGGAACGCGGAGTGGTGCAGGCACTGATGTTGCAACTCGACCGCGTGCGTGTACATGGCGGCGAGCAGCAGCACGCCGGCCACGATCGACAGCGGCTCGGAGCGCAGCGCCAGAACCGCACCGACCGCGGTCAGCACCGCAAGCAGGGCCAGCTTGCCGACGAAGATCCGCTCATCGGCGCGGCTGACCCGGGCGCGGCGGAAGAGCAGGGCGGGTCCACCGGTCGGTGTGGCCGGGGGGCGGGTCGCGGCGGGCGGGGCGGTGATCGTCATCCGAGGTCCTTAGCAGTGGGCAGGGCGCTCAGCGACCGCTGAGCAGCACGACGTGGGTGCCGGCGGAGAGCCCGCCCGGCGCTTCGGCGCGGGCCAGCAGCCCGGCGAGGGCGACCGCACCGGCAGTGGTGGGGTACGCGCCGTGACCGGCGAGCGACTCCCGAGCGCGCTGGAGCTGGTCGTCGTCGACCCCGTGCACCGCCCCGCCGGTGTCGGAGATCGCGGCCATCGCCTCCGGGCCCTGGAGGGCATGCCAGTTGACCAGGGGTTGGTTGTGGTCGGTGGTGGTCACCGCGTCCGGCGGCAACATCCGGTACGGGCCGGGCCAACTGGTGACCACCGGGTTGTTCCCGGCCGAGCAGACGCCCTGGAGCACTGTCGGCCAGCCCAGCTCACGGAGCCGCCGGTGCACGGCGATGACGGTGGTGCCGTTGCCGACAGGGATCCACAGCTGCGCCGGTGGTTCGTCGAGTGCCGCGCGCAGCGCCGCGACCACCACACCGTGCCCGGCGAGGACCGCGTTGACGTACGGGCCGTCCACGTTGCCGTCGACCGCCCCGGGCGCCTGGGCGAGTCGGCGTGACTCGTCGACGGCGTCCTCGTAGCTGCCCTCGACGAGGTGCACCCGGGCCCCGGCGGCGCGCATGAACTCGCCGCCGTCGCTCCACCCGGTGGGCAGCACGACGGTGCAGGTCATGCCGGCTGCCCGGCAGGCCATGGCCATCGCCCGGCCGTAGTTGCCGCAGGTGGCGACGACCACCTCGGTACGACCCTCGGCGACGGCTCGGGCCACCACCGCGCGTGCGGCCGGTTCCTTGTGGCTGCCGGACGCGTACCGGGTCTCGTCCTTGATCAGGATGTGGACGCCGGGCACCAGGCCGGTCGCCTCGATCAGTGGGGTTCCGAAGGCGTCGGTGGGCGCGTCGACAGGTGCCATGCTGACCGTGGACATGCTGCTCCTAGGTGAGGGGGTGGTGGGGTCAGGACCGGGCCGGGGCACCGGCGGCGAGCAGGGCGTCGGCCTGGCGTTGCAGGTCGTCCCGGTCGCCGATCTCGGCGGGGGGCAGGGCGTCGGGCAGGGCGTCCTCGATCAGCCGGAGGGTGGGGTTGCACCAGCCCCGGATCGCCCAGCCGAGCTGGAGCAGACCGCTGAGGACGACGAGCAGGGCCAGACCGCGACCCGGCCCGGTGCCGATGACCGCTCCGACGGTGGCGGCCAGCGCGCCGTCGGGCTCCAGCAGCGGCTGGACGTAGTGGTCGGCCAGCGGGCCGACCACCAGGTAACCCAGCGGCATGGTCAGCATCATCACGGTGATGAAGATCGACAGGACGCGACCCTGCAGGTCGAAGCCCACCTTCGTCTGAATCAGCGCGATCCAGTGCCCGTCGATCAGGGACTCGGCGAAGGTGAGGGCGAACATGCCGACCACCGCGAAGGCCGGGCTGGCGCCGATGCCCACCACGGCCATCGCGAGGCTGGCCACGCCCATGAACAGGATCATCCCGGTGGCTCGCCGCGCGGTGCCGCCCCAGAGACCCATGGTGAGGCTGCCGAGCAGACCCCCGACGCCGCCGGCGGACAGGGCCAGGCCGAGCGCCACCGGGGACTGCTCGATCAGCAGCATCGGGGTGATCACCGCGAAGCCGAGGGTGTAGAAGGCGTGGTCGATGACGAAGAACCGCAACGCGGCCCGCAGCCCGGGTCGGCGGGCGACGTAACGCCAGCCGTTGGCCACCTCGGTACGGAAGGCTTCCTCCCGGCGGCGGAAGAGGCGGTCCGGGAAACGGACCAGCAGCAGGGTGAGCGCGCCGACGCAGAACGTCGACACGTCGATCAGGATCACCCCTCGGATGCCGATGACACCGATCAGACCGGCGCCGAGCAACGGCGCGAAGACCAGGCCCACGCCCACGCCGAGTTGGCTGATCCCGTTGGCGTGCCCCAGGTAGCGCTTCGGCACGAGTTGGGCCACCGCCGCCAGGTACGCCGGGCGTTGGAACGCACCGGCCAACGAGGTGACCGACACGGCCAGGTAGATCTGCCACAGCCGCAGTCCGCCGCCGACGGTGACCAGCAGCACCAGCGCCACCATGGCCGCTGCCGCGACGGCGTCACTGACCAGCATCACCCGTCTCCGGTCCCAACGGTCCGCGACCGCGCCGGCGATCGGCCCCGCGAGGATGCCGGGCAGCATGCCGACCGCGCTGACCACCGCGAAGTCGGTGATCGCGCCGGTCTGCTGGTAGACCCAGATACTCAGCACCAGCGTGCTCAGCCCGCTGCCGATCATCGACACGAACTGGCCGAACGCGACCACCGCGAACCGCGACAGGCTGGGCGCCGGGCCACCCGGCTGCGCCACGACGGCCGGCGCGGGCCCGGGCGGTGGGGTGGGCGCGACGTCGGTCGTCGGCACCGCCCGCGAGGCGTGCCCCACCAACGCCTCGGCCAGACCCACGGCGTGGGTACGCACGAAGAAGTGCCCGGCCCGGGGCAGGACGGCCAGCTCGACCTGCTCGGCGACGTGCGTCCATTCCTGATGGCGCTCCTGGTACAGCTCGGTGACCCGGTCCCGCTCGCCGATCACGGCGAGCACTGGCGCACGCAGGCGGGGGTGGTCCGGGTTCCGGTAGGCGGCGGTGTAGTACTCCTCGGCGTCGCGGGCGTCGTGCCGGACGTTGCGCAGCACGAACGCCTCGTCGGCCGGGTCGGCCACGTCGGTGAAACCGCCCCGGGCCCGCAGGTACGACAGGTACTCCCGATTCGAGGTGAACCGGTCGGTCGGCACGAGCCGGTAGAACCAGTCGAAGAGCCGGCCGGGCAGCCGGGCCGTGGGGAAGCTCGCGCCCAACCCGACGCCACGCAGATCCACTCCCTCCGCCTCGGCCCGGTGGGCGATCTGGAGAGTGACCGCGGTGCCGAGGCAGTGCCCGTAGAGGACCACCGGGCCGGCGATGTCGCGCAGCTCAGCGAGCACCCGTTCGGCCACCTCGGCACCGGGCTGCGTCGCCTCGTCCGGTCGGCTGCGGTCATGTCCGGGCAACTCCACGGCGTACAGGGCCCAGCCACTGGGCAACGCGTCAGCGAGCGGCTGGTAGGAGATGGCACTGCCCCCGGAGTACGGCACCGCGACGATGGTCATCCCGCCGCTGGCCGGGTCGGCGTCGCTCGCTGTGAGCCGGTGCAGCAGACCCTCGCCCCGGTCCGCGCCGGCGGCCCGTTCGTCGAGCAGAGCGGCGATGGCGCGGACGGTGGGGTGCTGGTACAACTCCACCAGCGCCAGCCCGCTGTCGATTCGGCGGACCAGCCGCAGCGCGGCGAACGAGTCGCCGCCGAGGGCGAAGAAGCTGTCGTCGATGCCGACCGTCACGCGACCCAGCTCGGCGCACCAGACGTCGGCGATCCGGCGTTCGGTGTCGGTGCCCGGCGGCGTTCCCGTGGCGGCGGCGTCGACCTCCGGTGGCGCGGGCAGTGCCCGCCTGTCGAGTTTGCCGTTCGGCGTCAGCGGCAGGGAGGGCAGGGTCAGCAGCCGGGCCGGCACCATGTGCGCCGGCAGGGTCGCGGCCGCCGCGTCGCGTACCGCCCGTTCGTCGAGGGTGACGCCGGGTCGGGGCACCAGGTAGGCGACCAGCCGGGCCAGCCCGTGCTGCCCCTCGTGGACCGCCGCCGCACAGGCCAGCACGTCGGGCAGGGCTGCGATGGTCGCCTCGATCTCGCCCAACTCCACCCGGTAACCGTTGACCTTCACCTGGTCGTCGAGCCGACCGAGGAAGTCCACGGTGCCGTCGGGGCGGAACCGCGCGCCGTCGCCGGTGCGGTACATCCGCGCCGACGGCACGTACGGGTCGGTGACGAAACGCTCGGCGGTCAGCTCAGGCCGGTCGTGGTATCCGACCGCCACCCCCACCCCGCCCAGGTACAACTCACCGACGACACCCACCGGCACCGGTTGGCGGTGCGCGTCCAGCACGTAGACGCGGTTGTTGGGGAACGGTCGGCCGATCGGCAGTGGGGCGTCGTCGGGCAGCGTGTCGACATCCCCGTCGAAGAAGACGTTGTCGACGCTGACCTCGGTGACCCCGTAGGCGTTGACCACCCGACCGCCCGGCCCGACCAGGTCGCGGGCCTGCCGGTACTCCCGCACATGCCACTTCTCGCCGCCGCCGATGAGCAGGCGGACGAAGTCCAACCGCTCCCCCGCCTGTGCCACGTACGCGAGCAGGGTGCGCAGCACCGCCGGAACGAGCTCGGTGCACTCGACCCGCTCGGCACGCATCAGCGCGTACAGGGCGGCGGGGTCGAGCAGGGTCTCGCGGGGCACCACCACCAGTCGACCGCCGGTGCAGTGCGCCCGCAAGGTCTCCCCGACGAACATGTCGAACGAGAAACTCGCCGCCTGCTGGTAGGTCCAGCCGGGTTCGAGGTGGTAGGCCCGCTGCCACATGTCGGCGGCGTGCACCAGGTTGTGGTGGCTGACCACCACACCCTTGGCACGGCCGGTGGAACCGGAGGTGTAGATGACGTATGCCGGATCGGCCCCGGCGGTGACCACTGTGAGGTCGCCGTCGTCGGCGGCGGCGAGCCGGTCCGTGTCCCGGTCCAGGGCGACCACCCGCACCGACGCTCCGGCGGCCGGCGCGGTGGCCAGGTCCAGGCGGGTGACCAGGACTGCGGCCCGGCTGTCATCGATCATGTAGCGCAGCCGGTCGGCCGGGTACGCCGGGTCCAGCGGCACGTACGCGCCGCCGGCCTTGAGCACCGCCCACATGGCGACGAACAGCTCGATGCCCCGGTCCAGGCAGATCGCGACCCGGCTGCCGGGCAGCACACCGTCGGCGCGCAGCACCCGGGCCAACCGGTTGGCCCGTTGGTTCAGCTCGGCGTAGGTGATCGTCTCGTCCCGCCAGGTCAGCGCGGGCGCGTCCGGACGCTGCGCCACCCATCGTTCGAAGAGCTGGTGCAGTGCGGTGACGGCCGGCAGCGGCGCGGCGCTGTCGTTCCAGTCGTGCAGGATTCGGGCGGTCTCGGCGGGGCTCAGCATCGGCAGCCGGGTGACCGGGGTGTCCGGCGTCGTAACTGCTGCGGTCAGCAGGGTGAGCAGGTGATCCAGCAGTGCGTCGACTCGCTCCGCGTCGAACAGCTCGGTGGCGTAGTCGATGCTGAGCACCGGGCCGTCCACTGGAAAGTCCAGACCGACGGCGAGGTCCACCATGGTCGCGGCGGGTGCGACCTCGCCGGCGTACCGCAGGCCCCCGGCGCGGGGCACCGGCGTGTTGTGCACGGTGAGCATCACCCCGGTGAGCCGGTTGCGGTTCGCCGACGCCTGCCGACCGGTGGCCGTGATGATTTGGGGCAACGGCAGGTCCTGGTGATCCAGGTCGGTCAGGACTGCCGCGCGGACCCGTCCCAGCAGGTCGGTGAAGCTCGGTTCGCCGCTGACGTCGCCGCGCATCGGCAGGATGTTCAGCGCCGCACCGACGACCCGCTCCAGCTCCGGCCGGTTCCGGCCGGCCACCGGCGCCAGCACTGTCACGTCGGTGCGCCCGGTGTAGCGCGACAGCACTGTCTGCAGCCCGGCGAGCAGCACCATGAAAAGGCTGGCCTGGTGCGTTCGTCCGTGTGCGCGCAGCGCGTCGAGCAGGCTCGGGTCGACCTGCCGGGACACCCGCCCGGCCACGAACGACCGCGTGGCCGGGCGCGGCCGGTCGGCGGGGAGTTCCAGGTCGAGGTCCGCGTCGGCGAAGCGTTCGCGCCAGTAGTCGACAAGAGCCGGGTCGGCCGCGCTGGCGACGCGCAGCCGGGCCAGCGCGGCCAGCGCCGTCGGGTCGCCAGCGGGTTCGACCGGGGCGGTCACGGAATCGCCGGTACGCGCACTGTGGTGGGCGTACCGCTCGGCCAGCTCGTCGCCGAACAGACCTGCCGACCATCCGTCGAAGACCAGATGGTGCACCACGAGCAGCAGTTCGTCGGCCGACCCGTCCCGAATCAGCACGGCCCGCGCCAGCGGCCCGACGGCGAGGTCGAACGGTTGCCGTACCGCCCTGTCGCGGACCTCGGCGGCGTGCTGCGCCCGTCGCGTCACCTCGACGTCGCGCAGGTCCACCTCGGTCAGCGGCAGTCGCCCGGACCGCTCGACGCGCAGGTGCGGCTCGTCGCCGACGAGCAGGACGCGCGAGCGCAGTGCCGGATGCCGCCGCACCAGATCGTCGAGGCTCGCCGCGAGCAGGTCGGCGCGAGCCTCGTCCGGCAGCCGGTAGCGGATGCCCAGGGTATGCGCGGGCAGATCCACGCAGACCTGCTCGGCGATCCAGAAGTCCTGTTGCAGGCCGGCGAGGGGCAGCCGCACGGCACCGTCCGGCTCCACAGTGGGAGTCACGGCAGGCGGGTCCGTCGGGGCGGTGGCGGTCGCCAGGGTACGGATCAGCGCGGCGAGCCGGGTCGGTGTCGGCGCGGCGTAGAGCTGGGTGAGCGTCGGCTCGACTCCGTGGTCGCGGCGGACCACGCTGATCAGCCGGATGGCGTCGAGCGAGTCCACGCCCAGGGCGAACAGGTCGTCGTCCGGGCCGACCGCTGGCAGGCCGAGCACGTCGGTCCAGCGGGCGGCCAGGGCCGCCACCAGCGGGTCGGTGTCGGTGCCCGTGGCAGCCGTCGGCCCAGCCGGGGCGGGCAGCGGCAGACGGGCCAGCGCCGCGCGGTCCACCTTGCCCTGCGCGGTGAGCGGAAACGCACGGTGTCCGAGGACCGCCGCCGGCACCAGGTGGGCGGGCAGGTCGACACCGAGCCTTCGGCGTACGTCGGCCGGGTCGAGGGTGGTGCTGGCCGTGCTCAGCAGGTGCGCCACCAGCCGCGGCTGCCCGCTGCCCTGGTCGACCAGCACCACCGCGTCGGTGACCTCGGGCAACCGACGCAACGCCGCCTCGATTTCGCCCAGCTCGATTCGAAACCCGCGGATCTTCACCTGGTCGTCCAGCCGACCCAGGTAGGTCAACTGGCCGTCGGACAGTTCCCGCACCCGGTCACCGGTGGCGTACGTGACCCGCCCGTCGGCATCGAGCGGGAAACGCTCGGCGGTCAGTTCCGCACGGCGCAGATAGCCGGTGGCCACGCCCGGTCCGCCGATGCGCAGCTCACCGGGCTCACCGGGGGCCACCGGACGGCCGTCCTCGCCGAGCACACGGAGACTCACCCCGGGCAGCGGACGGCCGATCGGGACCGGCCCGGCACCGGACCACCCGGTCAGGTCGGCGCAGGTGGCGACGACAGTGGCCTCGGTCGGTCCGTACGTGTTGAGCAGCCGGACCTGGGCCCCCACCCGGGCCTGCCAGCGACTGACCGCGCCGGCCTGTGCCGCCTCTCCGCCGATGATGACCAGCCGAACGCTTGCCGGCAGCGTGGCGTCACCGCTGTCGATAGCGGCGACCACCTCGTGCCAGTACGCGGTGGGCAGGTCCAGCACGGTGATCTGGTGCCGGGCGCAGTGCTCAAGGAACCGGCGGGGGCTGCTGATCGCGTCCTCGTCCCGGATGACCACTGTCGCGCCCGCGCACAGCGGCGGGAAGATCTCCTCGATGCTGGCGTCGAAGCTGAGCGAGGCGAACTGGAGCACCCGGTCGTCGGGGCCCAGGTCGTAGCACTCACCGGCCGCCCGGCAGAAGTGCTGCAGGGCCCGCCGGGGCACGCTGACCCCCTTGGGCCGGCCGGTCGAACCGGAGGTGAAGATGACGTACGCCGGGTCCTCGGGGTCGGACGCCACACTGGCGGGCGCTCTTCCGGGCGAGACGGTCACCTCCCGGTCGAGGCTCAGCAGTGGGGTACCGGCCGGCAGCTCCGCCGCACCGTGACCGGTGAGCACCAACGTGGGCCGGGCGTCGGCGACCATCAGCGCCAGCCGGTTCGACGGATAGGCGGGATCCAGCGGCAGGTAACCGGCCCCGGCGCGGATCGCGGCCAGCATCGCCACGATGGCGTCACGCCCCCGGGGCAGGCAGACGCCGACCAGTGCGCCCCGGCCGACCCCGTGCCCGTGCAACACCGTGGCCAACGCGTCGATCCGCCGGAGAAGGTCGGCGTAGCCGATCGCACCGGCGTCGTCGCACAGCGCCGGCCGGTCGGGGGACCGACGGGCGTGCTGTTCGATCTGGTCGAGCACTCCGGCGGGCGGGTACGCCGAGACCGCGTACTGGGCGACGACGCTTCGGCCCGGTTCGGGCGACCTGACGGTGGGGATGACGGACACGGATCTCTCCTCGACCTTCGACCCGTCCAGCGGACGGCGCCGACACCGTACGAAGATCAACCCACCGTCCGGGCCACCGGAGGGCGAACATCTGGTCATCATTGAGATCAACTGCGGCCGACCGCAGCGGCCCAGGTCAGATCGGTTCGAGCGGGAACCGTAAGCCGCTGACCTGCGGCTGGCCCGGCGCCCTCGACGCCGCTGACCGACGTACGCCGTTCACCCGCCGTTCGCCCCGAACGTTGGGGTCCGACGGGGGTTGCCGGCACCCGGTCACTCGTTGGGCCCGCGCCCCAGCAGCCGGATCTCCTCGTTGTCCAGCGCGGATTGGAGCTCCTGGAGCACCAGGTCGTCGATCTCCCGGTTGTCACGCAGGCGGGTGACCTCACGGCGCTTGTGGGCGAGGACGCGAAGGCGGAGCTGCCGCTCCAGGCGGCGTTCCTCGGCGGTGTCCCCACCGCACTCCTCAAGGTCCACCAGGTGCCGCTGGTACTCGGCCTGCAACCGACGGACCGACTCCTGCTCGGCACCGACCTCGGCGGCGATCTCAGGGAGGGCGGCCAGGCCCGCCTCGGTCGCCCGCCGACGGGCAAGCCGGGTCTCGTCCACGCGTTCCGGGTCACCGCGCAGCCCGGCCCAGCGCACCACCAACGGCAGGGTGGTGCCCTGGAGCAGCATGATCAGCACGATCACCAGGGCGGTGACGAAGATGATCAGGTCGCGTTCGACAACCGGTCGACCGTCGACCGTCATCGTCGGGACGGCCAGGGCGGCGGCGAGCGACACGGCACCGCGGAAACCGGACCAGCCCGCGACGGTCCCCACCCGCCAGTTCGACGGCCCCTGGTTCGGGTCCGTGATGCGGCGTCGTCGCAGCCGTGCGATCTGCGCGGTCAGGTAGACGAAGAACATCCGGGTGCCGATCACGACCGCTGTCACCACCAGCACGATCAGCAGAGCCCGCCCGGTCGAGGTGCTGGTGATGCCCCGTACCGCGCGGGGAATCTGCGTGCCGAGCAGGACGAACAATCCACCGTTGATCAGGAAGGTGGACAGGTCCCAGAACGCGAACGCCAACACCCGGGACCGGGCGCGGATCACCCGTGGGCCGGCGTAGGACAGCACCAGGCCGGCGACCACCACCGCCAGCACACCGCTAGCGTGCACCGAGTCGGCGAGCAGGAAGGCGCCGAACGGTGTCAGCACGCTGAGCGCGCCCTCGCGCAGCGGATCGTCGAGCCGCTTGCGGACCAGCACCACGATGGCCCCCACCAGCAGACCAGCGACCACACCACCGAGGCTGGCGCCGACGAACTCCTCGCTGATGCCCAGCACGCCCGGCTCGGCGCTGTGGCTGAGCAGAGCCACGGTCACCGCGAAGATCACCAGCGCGGTGCCGTCGTTGACCAGGCTCTCCGCGTGCAGGGTGGTGAGGAGCTTGCGGGGCAGCCGCTTGGCCAACCCGGTGACCGCTGCGGCGTCGGTGGGCGCGAGGACCGCGCCGAGCACCCAGGCGGCGGCGGGGTTCACCCCGAACGCCTGCGCGGCGAACGACACCGTGACCATGGTGAGCACCACCAACACCACGGCGAGCAGCCCGATCACCGGCAGGTTGGCCCGGATCTCCCGCAGGCTGATGGCGAGGCTCTCCCGGTACAGGATCGCCGGCAGGAAGATCAGCAGGACCAGGTCCGGTTCCAGGATGACCTCGGACAGCGGCGGCGTGAGCCCGAGCAGCACGCCGAACGCGATGAGCAGGACCGGCGGGGCCACCCGGTACCGACCGCCGAGGGTGGTGCCGACGAGGACCGTGACGCCGAGCACCACGATCAGGACCAGCGCCTCCACGCGTACCCCCTCGGACCGGACCGACGGTGGGCGCGCCGGTGGTTCCATCTGACCGCACCCAGCGACGGGTTCCGGCGGAAACCGGCAAGGCCGTGAGTGATCCGTGGCGGTGGGGGACGGTCAGGCGGTGTCGCGGGCGCGGGCGGTCACCGCGCGTGCCCGACGGCGGTGCTCGGCCGCCTCCTCGGCACGGCCCAGCGCGGCGGCCAGATCGGCGAGGTGCCCGGCCACCGGGCCGGCGGTGAGCACCCCGCTGCCGGCGGCCATCTCGTCGGCGGCCGGCAGCAGGTCGGCGTGGACCCGGGTCATCGTGGCCCGGTCGTCGAGGGCGCGCGCCGCCCGACCGACGAGGCAGAGCCGTACCTCGCGTAGCAGGTCGTGCGGCCCCTCCGGGACCGCGCGCAGGGCGGCTGCGGCGGCATTCCGGTCGTCGGCGGCGAGCAGCAGCAACGGTCGGACCCACGGCTCGTGCGGCCCCCAGTCCAGCTCCGCCCAGTCCTCCGCGCCGGGCCCGCCGACGATCGAACCGGCACCAGCGAGCCCGGTGGTCGGCTGCTGCGCGCCGATGGTGTCGGCCAGCCGCAGACCGAGCAGGGCCAGTGGGAGCAGCCCCTGGGTCAGCCCCGGCATGCCGTCGGCGCTCACCCGCTCGGCGGCCGCACGGTACGCCCGGGCCGCCGCGTCCGACTCGCCGTCGAGGGCCAGGCGCAGCGCGGCATACCACCCGGTGAAGACGCCGACCAACGGCAGCTCGTACCGCTGCGCGAGGCGGTCCGCGGCGCGTGCGTGTGCGTCGGCGCCGGACCGGTCGGCCACCGCGCAGTTGGCCTGGACCAGGACGAGGTGGCCGAGCACCTCGAAGGTCACCAGGTGGTGCCGGGCGGCCAGGTCGACCAGTTCGACGCCGATGCCGGCCCGCGCGTCGGCCAGACCGACGCGGTGGAAGGCGTGCATGAAGCGGGCGTTGAGCGCGAAGGCCAGCAGCCCCGGATCGCCGATGCGGCGGGCGATCGTCTCCGCTTCCTCGGCCGCGCGGCGGCCCCGATCGGTGGCGGTGCCGCGCAGCTCCAGCGCGAGCGTGCTCAGCAGCCGGCTGCGCTGCGCCGAGCCGGTCGGGCCGATCGCGGTCAGGGCGTGTTCGGCGGCGCGGACGATGTGCCCGGAGAGCACGTCGTCGTCGTTACGCGTCCAACTGGCCGGTACGTCGAAGCCCGCCAGCACCTCCTGGATCAGCAGCGGGTCGCCGGTGGACTCGGCGGCGCTGATCGCCTCGGCCCGCCGCCGCCGCGCCTCGGCCAGCCGGCCGGTCACGGCCAGCGCCCGCCCCAGGCCGAGCAGCGCGGTCACCCGCCCGCGCGGCTCGACCCCACCGGCCCGGTCGTACGCGTCGACCGCCTGACCCCACAGGCGGGCCGCCTCGTGGGGGTTACCGCCCCGTTCGGCCTGCTCGGCCGCCATCGCGGCGTACGTCGACGCCTCAGCGGCGGCGACCGGCCCACCGGCGCTCAGCAGGTGGTACGCGAGGGCCGCCGGCTCGACGGGTTTCCGCTGGCGCAGCACCGCGGCGACGGCCGCGTGCCAGGCGGAACGGCGCGGCGCGGACAGGTCGGCGTAGAGCGTGTCGCGGACCAGGATGTGGGTGAAGCGCAGCCGCCCGTCGGGCTCCCGCTCGCTGAGGAACCCGGCCGCCAGGGCACGGTCCACGGCGTCCAGCGCTGCCGTCGGGTCGCCGGCCAACGCGCCCAGCACGTCCGGGTCGACGTCGCGTCCGAGCACGGCCGCCTGCCGCAGCACGGTACGGGTCGAGTCGGGCAGCTGCGCCAACCGGTGCCGGATCACGTCGCGGACGCCGGGCGGCACGGAGGCCAGCGCCGCCTCCCCGGCACCGGCGTAGAGCTGGGCCAACTCGCGGACGAAGAACGGGTTGCCGCCGCTGCGCTGGTGGATCAGCTGGGCGGTGGCCGGGTCCAGCTCCGCCCCGACGATGACGCCGGCCAGTTCACCGGTCGCCGACGCGGGCAGGCCGCCGAGGTACTCCCGGACCGGTTCCAGCCCGGCCGCGCGGGCCAGGGCGGCGGTCAGCTCCGGGCTGATCTCGGTGGCCCGGTAGGTGCCCAGGATCAGCACCGGCCCGCTGGCCGGCTGCGGACCGGCGAGCAGCGCGGTCAACAGGTCCAGGGTGTCACCGTCGGCGCGGTGCAGGTCGTCGAGGACCAGCAGAACCGGCCCTCGGTCGGCGACCGCCGAGATCAGCGACGCCACCGCGCGGTGCCGACGGAACCGCGCCGTGGCGGGGTCCGCCGGGCCGTCGGCACGGTCGGCGACGGCTGCGGGGGCGGTGGGCCCGGCGAGCGCGTCGGTGATCTGGGTCCACGGCCAGGCTGGCGGGGCACCCTCGTACTCCGGGCTGCCTCCCCACGCCGTGTGCCAGCCCTCGGCGGCGAGTCGCTGGGTCAGGGCCTCGGCCAGCGCCGTCTTGCCGGTGCCCGGGTCGCCGCTGAGCAGGGCGAGCGTCGGCTGGCGGTGTCGGGACGCGGCCTCGGCGGCACGCCGCAGCCGGGTCAGCTCGGCGGCGCGGCCGACGAACGGCCGCTGCCCGGCCGCGGCGGGTCGACCGGATTCGGCGAGGTCGGGGGTGGCGGCTGGGTCGACGGGCGGGGTGAGGTGCGGCGCCTGGGCCAGGATGTCGGCTTCCAGCCGCCGCAGCTCGGGCCCCGGGTCCACGCCCAACTCGGTCACCAGGACGTCCCGGGCCTCCCGCAGCGCGGCCAACGCGTCGCCCTGCCGGCCGGCGCGGTACCGGGCGATCGCCAGCAGCCGCCAGGCGTCCTCCCGCAGCGGATGGCGGGCCAGGTGTGCCGGTAGGTCCGCGGCGGCCTCGTCCGGCCGGCCCACCGCCAGCAGCGCCTCCGCCCGCCGCTCAACGGCGAGATTCCGCAGCTCGTTCAGCCGGTTGATCTCCGCGATCGCCCAGGACTCGTTGGCGCAGTCGGCGTAGGCGGGCCCGCGCCAGAGCTTGAGCGCCGCCTCCAGCGCGGCGAGGGCCGGCGCGGGACGTCCGGCCGCCAACAGCCGGCCGGCCTCCCCGACGGCCGCCTCGAACCGGCCGGCGTCCACCGCGTCCGGGGCGGCCTTCAACACGTATCCGGGCGGCTCGGTGACCAGGATCCGGGGCGGTTGCCGGGGTGGTCGATCGGGCTCCAGGGCCCGGCGCAGATCGGCGACGAAGGTCCGGATCGCGCCCACCGCCCCGTCCGGAGCGACTTCCCAGAGGTCGTCGACGAGCCGATCCACCGGCACCACCCGCCCCTGGGCGATCAGCAGCCGGCCCAGCACCAGGCGCTGCCGGTGTCCCCGCAGCGGGACCGGACCGCGTTCGGTCGCGGCGGTCACCGGCCCGAGGACGCCGAAGGTCACCGCGACGGGCGCCGTCAGCTGTCTGGTCATGGCACCAATCTAGGCCGGCACTGATCCGACGCTGACCGGCTGCTGATCACCGCTGGGCAGGCTCGACGAGGTACGACGGCGACGGGCCACCGCCCCCGCCGGCACTGCTCACCAGGAAGGTTCCCCGTGGACCCCAGGATCACCGGATTCGACTACCGACGCGTCACCGTCGCCGACGGTGTGACGCTCAACGCCGCCGTGGGCGGTTCCGGGCCGGCGGTCGTGCTGCTGCACGGCTTTCCGCAGACCCACCTCATGTGGCGGCACGTCGCGGCCGACCTGGCCGCCGACCACACGGTCATCTGCCCCGACCTGCGTGGCTACGGCGACAGCGACAAGCCCCTGGACACCGATGGCACCGGGTACGCCAAGCGCACCATGGCCGCCGACATCGTGGCGCTGGCCGGCGCGCTCGGTCACGATCGGTTCGCGTTGGTCGGGCACGACCGGGGCGCGCTGGTCGCGTTCCGCGCCGGCCTCGACCACCCGGCGGCGATCAGTCAACTGGCCCTGCTCGACGTGCTGCCCACCCTGGACATGTGGGACGTGCTGCACGGCACCAGCGCCGCGGTCGCGTTTCACCTGTACCTGATGGCGCAGCCGCCCGGTCTGCCCGAGGAGTTGATCGCGGGCAGCCCGGACGCCTTCTTCGGTCATTTCCTGGACATCTGGACCCGGGACCCGGAGGCCCTGCCGGCGGACGTGCGGGCCGCGTACCTGCGCGCGTCCCGTGCCGCGATCCCCTCCATCGTCGCCGACTATCGGGCGTCGGCCGGGATCGACGTGGCCCACGACGGCGCCGACCGGGCGGCCGGCAACCAGTTGCGGATGCCGGTGACCGTGCTCCAGCAGGACTGGGGCGCGGCGCTGGGCTACGACGCGGCGGCGGTGTGGCGGGCGTGGGCCCCGGACCTGGAGCACCAGACGGTCAGCTGTGGCCACTTCATGGCCGAGGAGGCGCCGGCCGAGGTGCTCCGGGCGGTGCGCTCCCTGCTGGCCCGTTGATCGATCGGCGGCCCGACCACACCACGGTGATCCCCTCGGCAAGATATCCGACACTCGTTGTCGCGGGGTGACGGTGCGGCCGGGCCGCCTCCGGCCCGGGGCACCCAAAAAGCTGTCAAGGCGGCTCTGACCTGCGCAAACACGACGTTACACCAGGTGGACGCCAACCGGTCATTGGTGATACACAGGCAGTTACCGGCAGCCAACGACGGCGAGTCGCTGCACCTCCTCGCCTAACGATCGTTCACCCGCAGCCGCGCCACCGGGCTTTGGCCGTACGGACCGCCACACCAGGATCGCGACCGAACGGCACCGGCCCACCGGGCGGTGACGGACGACGGTCCTTGACCAAGGAGTCGCTGTGGGGTACCTACGCATCCGATCCCGCCACCAACCGTACGAGATCGCTGTCCTGGCCGCGGCACCCCTGTGCGGCATTCTGCTGATGACCCTCGACGTCCGGCCGACGTCCGTGCAGACGTCCATGCCAGCACCCATCCAACTCGCCTGGGAGCTGGGCCTGATCGCGGTGGGCGTCGGTGGCCTACTGGGCATCCTGTGGCCCGGCCGACTCTCCACCGGGCTCGGCCTCGAACTCGCGTCGGTGCTGGTGCTCGGCACCATCACCGGCATGTACGCGGTCGCCCTACTGGTCATGTCGGGGCGAAATTCCATCGCCGCGACGTCGTTCGTGATGGCGGTGACGGTCGGGTCGTTCTGGCGGGCCGCGCAGATCGCCATCGACCTGCATCGCCTGGCCCGAGCCTGCGGCATTGTCCCCGCTGACCAACTCCGGGCAGGTGTCACGTGAATACCGGACCCGCGCCGGCCGCGCCGCAGTGGGTGCAGGTGGCGCTCAGCGTGCTCGGTATCCTCGGCGGAGGCACCGGCCTGGCCGCGATCGCCACCGTCGTGGTGCAGCGAGGGAAGTTCAAAGCCGATGCCGCCGACACGCTCACCGAGGCCGCCCTCACCCTGGTGCAGCCGTTGCAGACGCGGATCACCCAGTTGGAGGGCGAGGCGCTCAGCGCGCGGTCCGAGCTGGGTGTGCTCCGCGAGCAGGTCAACCAGTTGCAGTTCGTGGTCCGGGTGCTCACTCGCACGCTGGACCGTTGGCGTGCCGCGATCCGCGCCCCCGACGCCACCCTCCGCAAGGTCAGAGCGACGGTGGCGGAGACGGATCGGATTCCCGAAATGGAACGGTGACCAGCGTCGCCGCCGTGCGGCCGGCACCCTCAGCCGCCGTGCGGCCGGCACCCTCAGCCGGCGCCGCACAGGCGTGCGGTGAGTTCGCGCACCGCCGCCCGGAACTCGGGGTCGGTCTCGCCCGGATGGTGCCCCCGTAGCGGCGGCGCGGACCGCTCTCCCGGCCCCGGCAGCAGGTCCCGTGGGTCCCGCAACCGGCGGTCGACCTGGCCCGCCGGATCGGCCGGGTCCGGGGGTGGGTCGCCGGGCCGGTGCGCGGCGAAGATCCACCCGCCGACCGGGTCGGTGTCCCGCCACAGGTTGAGCCACCGCCACTCGACCCGCTCGCCCACCTCGCGCAGCACCTCCTCGTTGAGGTAGGCCGGAAAGAGCCGGGCGTACAGCCGGTCCAGCGGTGACCCGTAGGTGAGCAGCGCGACCCGCTCGCGGACGCGCGGAGGCAGCCGCAGCACCGCGAGAGCGAGCAGGACTGACCCGTGGCTGTGCCCGCAGAGCAGCACCCCGCGGTGTCGCTCGGTCAGTTGCGTGATCCGGTTGGCCAACTCCGGCACCGCACGGTCGGCGTAGCTCGGGGGTGCGAACGGGTGCGCGGCACGCGGCCAGAAGGTGCCCAGGTCCCACAGAATGCCGACGTGCCGGCGGAACCACGCGGTCCGGTAGGCGAACACACCGCCGGACAGGAGCGTGAGGAGCACCGCGGCAAGGAGGTAGGTGCTGCCGGTGAGCCCCATCTCGACGGCTCCCGCCGGCAACCCGAACAGCTGCCGCGTCAACTCCTCCGGATCCCGCCCAGCACGCCCCAACAGGCTCGTGACCAGTCCGATCACCGCGAGTACCGCGTACGTGGCCGCGAGCGGGCCCAGCCACTCGGTGAACCGCGCCCGAGCGATCGTCGTCATCGTCAACCGGAAGCGCCCGGACGCCTCCGCCGGCACGACCGGGAAGTCGAGCCGGGTGATCGCCGTCGCCGCCCGACGCCGCCGCCGTCGGGACATGAGGGTGAGCACGCCGGACAGCAGCACCGCCGCGACCGCGTGCAGGAAGAAGGCCAGCAGCGTCCACCGGTACGGCAGCGGTGGCCCGCCGTCGCCACGGTAACCGCCGAGCAACTCCCCCGTCTGGTAGACGAGGCCGGCGGAGAGCCCGCCGGCCAGGCCGACCGCGAACGCGGCGATGACCGCCGCGCCCAACCCACGCCGCAACGTGGCCCGCCCGCCGGACCAACCTCGGTGCCACAGCACCAACGCGCTGAGCAGCACCAGGAGGGTCATCTGACCGAGCAGGGCCCCTCCCGCTAGCTCACCGTAGCCAGGCAGTGTGGCCGACGACGGCCAGTCGCGCTCGTCGCGGGCGACGACGATCAGGGTCACCACACTCAGACCGCCGGCCACGACACCTGTGGTGCGGGCGGTCCGCTCCGCCAGGCGCTCGGTCGCGGCCCGGTCGATCAGCCCTGGGGCGGCCAGCAGGCCGACGCAGGTCAGCAGCACCACCACGCTGAGTGTCAGCAGCAGCGTCGTCCCGACCGTCGCGCCCGCGGCGCGACGGGCCACCAGCAGGATGAGATCGAGTACGGCGAGCGCGGCGGCCACGTGGATCGCCCGCAGCCGCCGGACCAGTGGTTCCATGGCCCACGGAGCGTTGCCGACCGGGCGGGACCGGCGGGTGCCGAGCAGCCGGAGGAACGCGATGGCGGCGATCGGCAGGAGCGCCAGCGCAGCCAGCCGCTGCCCGACGTGCCGGCCGTGCAGCTCGGTCATCGTGTCGAAGGGCTCGCGGCAGCGGGTCGCGCCGAGACACCGCCAGGCGAGCAGGTCGAGGGCGACTCCGGCGACGGACACCACGTACAGCACGGTGAGGTTGAGTGCGAGGAGCCGGCACAGCATGGTGACCCAGGCGGCACGGGGGTGGCCGGTGGGCCGCATCCACACGGCCACGTTGCTGAGCATGAACGGCAGCAGGAAGACCATGGAGACGGTCCGGCCCACGGTGCCCGACGGCAGGTCACCCCAGCGGTACGCCTCCAGCGTCACCCCGTCCGGGTCGGTGCCCGACCGGTCGGGGCGGTGGAAGCCCCCACTGTCGTCGCCAGCGACCTGCCGGACCGGCGCCCGGTCGAGGATGACCGTGGGGTCGGCCCCGGACACGCCGTGCACCCGCAACTCCACCACGTCGTCACTGCGCGGTTGGTCACCGTCGCCGCTCTGCGGCTGGTGGCCGTCGCCGCTCTGCGGCTGATGGCCGTCGCCGCTTCGCGGCTGGTCATCGTCGTCCGGCTCCCCCTCAGGCATCGGGACGTACCCCCGGCCGCTGGTCGGGTGCGTCGCGGCCGCCGACCGGCCGGACGAGTCGGCGCAGTCCAGGCATCGCGTCGAGCAGGACGATCAGCAGCAACACTCCGGCGACGACGGCGCTGGTGCCGACCGGCGGAAGTCTCCAGGCCGCCAGCCCGCCCAGGATGATGGCCGGCACACCGATCAGGCGCGCCCAGGGCAGGGTGCCGTCGACAACCGCCGCGAGCAGGATCCGGGCGGTCAGGAAGAGCACGGGGCCGACGACGCCCACCACCAACTGCCCCGGGTCGCGTTCGCTCGGATCGGCGATCGCGATCTCCATCGCCACCGAGGTGCCCAGCACGCCGACGATCATGACGAGATGCAGGTAGCCCGCCAGGAGCGTCAGCTTGCTGCCGGGCGGGCCCTCCGCCTCGATCCGGGCACCCAGCCGCGCACCGGCGGGCACCAGATAGAGCCGGGCGAGGGCCACCACGGTCACGAACGCCAGGGCGAAGGCCACGGTGCTGTACCGGTCCAGGCCGGACTGGCTGTAGGTGACGCCGGTGACGAGGATCAGCTCGCCCAGGGCGATGATGAAGATCTGTTGGTACCTCTCGGACAGATGCGAGCCGCTCACCTGTAGCTCCGGCCAGGTGCTACGCCCGAGCCGTGGGAACGGCCAGCGCAGTCGGGCCAGGGAGTACTCCAGCACGAGCGCCAACGCCCACAGCACCTCCCGGGCCGGGGCGACAGCCGCCCCGACCACCCACAGCACCCCGGAGATCGCGAACCAGACCGCCACCCGCAGGCTGCGCACCTGCAGCGGGTGCCCCTGCAACGCGGGGAGCAGGATCGCCGCCCGGCCCAGGTGGATGGCCACGTAGGCGACGGCGAACACCATGGCGTGCCCGTCGAACACGGTGGGTACGGCCGCAGCCATCAGCAGGCCGCCGAACATCACCCAGAGCAGCAGGGTGACGATCAGCGGGGCCCGGGGGTCGAACCAGTCCGCCGACCAGGCGGTCACGAACCACACCCACCAGAGCGCCGCCAGCATCAGCAGCACCCGGAAACCGCCGGTGAGGCTGAGGTCGTCGAGCAGTGCCCGGGACAGCCGGGTCAGCGCGAAGATGAACGCCAGGTCGAAGAAGAGCTCCAGGAACGACGTCTTGCCCGGGTTCTCCCGCCGCAGCAGTAGTCGTCCCGGAAGCCCGCCCGCCATCGCCATCCTTCCCCGGCCCGCAGCTGCCGCCGCCCCAGTCGTACCACCCGGTGGGCCGGGCCCGGGTCGGTTCGGTCGAGCCGGGGGCTGTCGACGGCGGTGGCGGCCGCCGCTGAGCGGGCCGGCTACCGGTCGGCTGCGCGCTCGGCGACCACCACCGCGACCCCGTCGAGGACGCGTTGCAGGCCGAACTCGAAGGCGTACTCCGGGCCGTACGCGCCGCCGTGCTGCTGGCCGGCGGCGGTGCCGATCCGGGACGCGGTCGGGTAGGCGCCGGCCGTCATGAACGTCTCCAGCAGGGGCGCGTGCGACTGCCACCACTGGTCGTCAGTCATGCCGGTCTCGCGTTCCAGGTCGACCACCTCGGAGGCGGCCCGCGCGGCGGTCTTCACGTGCCCCAGCACGAGGGTGAGCACCGCGTCGACCTCGACGTCGGTGAGCCCGATGTCGACGATCGCGCGGAGCTCGTGGTCGTACTTGGCCATCAGGTGCGGGCCGAGCACCGGTCGGGTCGTCTCGGCCCGCAGCATCCAGGGATGCCGCTGGTAGAGCGCCAGGTTGTCGCGGGCGATCCGCTCCAGCCGGGTACGCCAGTCGCCCTCGACGGCGGGCCGCGGCATCTCGCTGTACGCGGTGTCGACCATGACGGCGACGAGTTCGGCCTTGCCCGGCACGTAGGTGTAGACCGACATCGTGCCGACACCCAGCGCCTCGGCGACCCGGCGCATGGTCAGCGCGTCGAGCCCTTCGGAGTCGGCGATCTCGATCGCGGCCCGGACGATCCGGTCGACGCTGAGCGCCGGACCGGCGCTGCGACTGGTCGGTTCCCGGGTGCGCCAGAGCAGGGCCAGGCTGCGGGCCGGGTCCGCGGTCGCCTTGCGCTCACTCGCCATGGTGCGGCCATCCTACCAACGCAGCCGTACGCCGTACGCCTGCGCCGCACACCCGTTCGGCGGTAGTGCTGGGCATACCCCGAAGAGTGGATCTGGACGGCTGGGGCACCCGGTCGCCCCCGATTAGCGTCTGCTGCATGACCACGGAACACCCTTCACACCTGGCTGAGGCGCTACGCAGCCGCCGCTGGCTGCTCTCCGCATGGCCCTGGCGAGCGCTGGCCTATCTGGTGACCACCGTGCCGATCGCCGGCATTCTCAGCGTGGGGCTGCTCGTCATCGGCGCACCCCTGCTGGCCGCCGTCAACGGGCTGCGGCTGCACGGCCGACCGCCGAGCATCGCGCTACTGCTGTTCCTGGCGATGGGCAGCCTCACCCTGCTGGCGTTGGCCCCGATCGTGAGCTTTCCGGTGGCCGCCGTCGAGCGGTGGCGGGTCGGGCTGGTCGACGGTCGTCCGCTGGCCTCGTCGCCGTGGCCCGGCCTGGTCGCCCGCTACCGCAGCGCCGCGACCTGGCGGGAGGTGGCGTACCTGTTCTGGTTGGGCGGGTTCGCGCCGGTCGCCTACTGGGTGTTCCTGGTGCTGGTGCTGCTCGACCTCGGGATGATCTCCAGCCCGTTGCTGGCCGGGGACGCCAACCAGCCAGTGGTGATCTGGCGTCCGATCGACAGCACCGGCGAAGCTATTCCGTACGCGATCGTGGGTGTGTTGCTGATCCCGGCGCTCTGGTACGCCGCCGGTCTGCTCGCCGCGCTCCAGGCAGCCGTGGTCCGGTGGGTGCTGGCCCGCCCGGTGGACGCGGCGGCGCTGCGCGAGGTCGCCCGCTCCCGCACCCGGCTGGTCGGCGCGTACGAGGCCGAACGCCGCCGCATCGAACGCGACCTGCACGACGGCGCACAACCCCGGCTGACCAGCCTCACCCTCCAGCTGGGGCTGGCCCGGCTGGACGTACCCGAGGACTCCCCGGCCGCCCGCCCGCTCGCTGTGGCGCACGACCAGGCGCGGGGCCTGATGGCGATGTTGCGGCAGTTGGTGCACGGCATCCGCCCGCAGAGCCTCACCGACCTCGGCCTGGCCGGTGCGGTCCGCGAGCTGGCCGACGCCGCCACCGTCCCGGTCGACGTCTCCGCCGACCTGCGCGACGAGCTGCCGGAGATCGTCGAGACCACCGCCTACTTCGTGGTGTCCGAGGCCCTGGGCAACGTCGCCCGGCATGCCCAGGCGACCCGCGCCGCCGTACGCCTCACCCGGGCCGGCGGTGACCTCGTCGTCGAGGTGACCGACGACGGCCGGGGCGGGGCCGACCCGGCCCGGGGCACCGGCCTGACCGGGCTCGCCGACCGGGTCGCCGCGGTGGACGGGCGGCTGTTGCTGTCCAGCCCGCCCGGCGGTCCTACAGTGGTCCGGGTGGAGCTGCCATGTCGTCGGTGACCCGGGTGGTGCTCGCCGAGGACGAGGTGCTGCTGCGAGAGGGCCTGGTCGCGCTGCTGACCCGCTTCGACTTCACGGTGTGCGCGGCCGTCGGCACGGCGCCGGACCTGCTGCGGGCGGCCCGCGAACACCAACCGGACCTGGTGCTGACCGACATCCGGATGCCGCCGGGCCGCCGCGACGACGGGCTGCGCGCGGCCGTCGCGCTGCGTGCCGAGCGACCCCACCTCCCGGTCGTGGTGCTCAGCCAGTACGTGCAGACCGGGTACGCGGCGGCGCTGCTGGACAGCGGCGACGGTCAACGGGTGGGTTACCTGCTCAAGGATCGGGTCGCCGAGGTCACCGAGTTCGTCGACACCCTGCGCCGGGTCGAGGCCGGCGGCACCGCCATCGACCCGGACGTGGTCCGGCAACTGCTGCACCGCCCCCGCGACCCACTCTCCGCGCTGTCCGGCCGGGAACGCGAGGTGTTGGCGCTGCTCGCCGAGGGACGATCCAACGCGTCGATCGCCGGTCGGCTGCACGTCAGCGAGGCGGCGGTCGGCAAGCACGTCGGCAACATCCTGCTGAAGCTCGACCTGCCACCCAGCGACGACACCAACCGGCGGGTGCTCGCGGTCCTCACCTACCTGCGCTCCGATCCGCTGCGCTGACCAGCGCCGGGCCGAGATCGGGCCCGGCCGCCCCGGGCGTAGATTCACCTCAGCGGTACCGACGCCAGGTCAGGGCGCGGACCAGGGAGACGGGGGCACGATATGGCGAAGGCGCTGCGGGTAGGTCTGCTGGGGTACGGGCTGGCGGGCCGGGTGTTCCACGCACCGCTGATCGCCGCGACGCCGGGGCTGCGACTCGAGGCCATCGTGACCCGTGATCCGCAGCGGCGCGAGCAGGCACGACAGCACTTCCCGGACGCCCGCCTGGTCGACGACGTCGACGAGTTGTGGCGTACCCCGGACGCCCTGGACCTGGTCGTGGTGGCGACGCCGAACCGGCAGCACGTACCGATGGCGCGCGCGGCGCTCGCCGCGGGCCTGCCGGTCGTCGTCGACAAGCCGCTCTCCCCGACCGCCGCCGAGGGCCACGCGCTGATCGACGAGGCGACCAAGCGTGGGGTGCCACTGACGGTCTTTCAGAATCGGCGGTGGGACGGCGACTTCCTGACCGTCCGACGCCTGGTCGAGCAGGGCGAGTTGGGGCAGGTGCTGCGCTTCGAGTCCCGGTTCGAGCGGTTCCGTCCGACGATCAAGCCGGGCTGGCGTGAGCTCGCCGGTCCGGAGGAGGCCGGCGGCGCCCTCTTCGACCTCGGTGCCCACCTCGTCGACCAGGCGGTGCAGCTGTTCGGTCGGGTCGACCGCGTCTACGCGGAGGTCGACCGTCGCCGCCCGGGCGCAGCTGTCGACGACGACGCCTTCGTGGCGTTGACCCACGCCAGCGGGGTCCACTCGCACCTGTGGATGGGCGCGGTGACCGCCCAACTCGGCCCGCGCCTGCGGGTGCTGGGCGACCGGGCCGGCTACACCAGCTACGGCCTCGACGTGCAGGAGGCGGCGCTGCACGGTGGCGGCCGACCGGACCAGCCGGGCTGGGGCGAGGTCCCGCCGGAGCGCTACGGCCTGCTCGGCGTCGACGGTGACCTCCGGCCGGTGCCGACGGAGCCCGGCGCGTACCAGAGCTTCTACGCGCAGGTGGCGTCCGCGCTGCGCGACGGCGCACCGATGCCGGTGGACCCCCGGGACTCGGTCGACACGGTCGAGTTGATTGAGCTGGCGCACCGGTCGGCGGCCGAGGGCGTGGTGCTGCCGGTCCCGACCGACTGACCAGGGCCTGATACCCGACCGGTCAGCATCCCCTCATCACCGGGGCTGCTGACGCGTACCCGAAAACCAGTGGAACGGCGCCCCCGTGCGTCGATACGGTGCTGCGCAACCTCGGTCGGCTAGGCAAGGACGTGCCGTTGTACACCCTGTGAGACCCCCCAAGAGCTGATCTGTCGCGCGTCGCGTACCTGCGCCGCGCTCCTTCTTGCTGCGGACTTCTCACTGAGACCGGTGTACTTCTGTGCTCAACAATTGGGCCGTCGTGCCCACCTGCCTGCCCATCATTCGCCGCCGTTGCCACGGGTGCGCATCCCAACGCCTTCGGGCGAGCGGCAAGTTCCGGGTCAACGCCAACCACAAGCTCCTCGACGCCTGGCTTCTCGCGCTCTGCATCGTCTGCGGGGAGACGGCGAAGCTCACGCTGCTGGAGCGGATGACCGTACGCACCATCCCCACCGACCTGCTGGACCGCCTGCACGCCAACGACCCCGGCCTGATCGCCGAACTGCTCCAGGATCCGGGTGTCCAGCACCGCAACCGGTTCGCCCTGGACTGGACCGACGCCTGGCGTCTCGACACCGGCGGATCGGATCACCTGGACCACGACGTGATCGACGTCGCGGTCCGTTTCGCGGCGCGGATCCCGGTCCGCCCGACCCGACTGATCGCCGACGGGTTCGGTCTGTCGCGGGCCGAGGTCGACCGTCTCATCACGGAGGGGAAGGTGGTGTCGGCGGTCCAGTTGAGGGGCAGGATCTCCGGCGACTTCACCTTCACGCTCAAACGCTGACCCGTCCTCGGGGTCTGTCCGGCAGAACGCCGGGCAGGCCCCTAGTCGGCGGTCTCCTCCGAGTAGGCGCCGTCCGGTGCCCGCGCGTCGTCGTCGGTCAGCACGTCGTCCGACGAGGTGGCGAGGTTGGCGAGCCGACGCTCGGCCTCGCGGACCTCGTCGTCGAGCCTGGGGTTCTCCTCATCAGGACCCTGCGACATGAGCGACCTCCATCGACCGGCAGACCCCCGCGTACCCGACCTGAGGGCGGGAACACGGAGGAATCGTCGTACGGCTGGCCGCTGGAAGCATTTTCGGCGGAGCCTCGTTACCGAGCGCCGGGCCGGTCGGCGGGCGCGCCGGGCTGATAGCCCGGGAGCGTTGCCGACCCGGCCCGGTGCCGGATCAGCGCTGCTTCAGCTCGCGCCAGGATGGGTGGGTGCCGCGCCAGGCGTCGGCGAGGATGGCCGCCGAGGCCCGGCTGGGGCACTGCTGCACCCGCTCACGACCCGACGCCCCACCGATCTGGGCGCGGACCTCCCAACCCTGCCCATCAGTACGGATGTACACGTCCCGGCGCCCGCGCGGGGTCGTGTCTCCGTTCCACCAGTGTTCCTCCACCTTCATTCGCCGACCGTATAGCAATTCCCGCGCGGAGGGTACGGCGCAGGTGTGCACTGACCGGGACAAGAGTGACAATCCAGGCGCGTTTCGGGCCAACCGTTGACGGTTCGAAACCATCGAGGGCCGTTCTCTCGCTCCTAACTCGCAGATCAGAAACCCCGTCCCACTCTGCCCGGCCGCCGCAACTCCCACCTCAGCCGTTGTTGATCAAGAGGTTTGCGTCGCGAAACGCGCTCCCGATGACGCAAACCTCTTGATCAACGCGCGAAAAAGGGGGTCAGGGTTGGGTGGTCAGGAGGTAGTCGTCGGCCTCGGGGCTCCAGCGCAGGTCGAGTACGCCGGCCGTGGCGGCGGCCTTGCAGAACTGGAGGAAGCTGCGGTAACCGAGCTTCTTCTCGCTGAAGTCCGGACGGGCCCGGCGTACCTGGTTCTTCAACCCGGACAACGCCACCGGGTTTCCGCCGCTGCCCAGGTCCGCCACGACGCCGCGGAGCAGGCCGAACGCCACCTCCCGGTCGCCGTGCTCGGGCAACGACACCTCGGGGTCACCCTTCGCCGGGCCCTCGGCCAGCTCGATCACGTTGCGCTCGGCGAGGTGGCGCAGCAGTTCGCCGAAGGTGCGGAAGCCGTAGTCGGACTCGCTGAAGGTCGGGTCCTTGCGCAGCAGGGTGCGCTTCAGCCGGGAGGCGGTGACGTCGCCGTTGGCACTGCCCTGCAAGCCGGCGACTGACTGGGCGACGAGCACCGCGAGCGTGTCCACGTCCCGATCGGGCTCCGCCTCCCGCGCCGGACGGTCCGTCTCCTGCTCCGACTCCGGTGGACGCTGCTCCGCGCCGGCCTGCCGGCTGGTGGGACGTGCGCGCCGGCCACGGGCCGGCGGGATGTCCACGCCCTCCAGCCGGTCGTAGTAGAGGAACTCGTCGCACGCCGGGGGTAGCAGCCCCGATGTGGACCCCTCGACCCCGACGCCGATGACCCGCTTGTTGAGTTCACGCAGCTTGTGCACGAGCGGGGTGAAATCGCTGTCACCGCTACAGATCACGAAGGTGGAGAGGTAGTCGCGTTCGAACGCCAGCTCGATCGCGTCGACGGCCATCTTGATGTCCGCGGCGTTCTTGCGGGACGCGCCCATCCGCTGCGGGATCTCGATCAGCTCGACGTGGGACCGGGTGAGCATTCGGCGGTCCTCGTCGAAGTAGGACCAGTCGGCGTACGCCCGGCGGACCACCACCCGGCCTCGTTCGGCCAGCGCGTCGGCGATGGGCCGGAAGTCGAAGGGCGCGCCACCGAGATGGTCGCGCGCGCCCAGCGCGAGGTTCTCGTAGTCGAGGAAGAGGGCGATCCGATCTTCTTGATCCACGCGAATCAGCCTACGCCGGACGTGCGCTGGTCGGGGCGGGCGACGCGCGCCGGGTGTCGCGTCCGCGGGTGCAGAGCAAAGGCCCATCTCAACTCGACGACCGTCCATTTCTTGCAGTCGGATAGTCGTTTATTTTCGTTGTTCGATAGGCGTCTTGCAGTGTCATGTCTGGTGTTGCATCATGACGATCAATGTCGGGCGTCGGGGGAACGCCGGGCGGACCTCCACCACCATCCACCCAGGAGGGTCACCGATGTTTCGCAGCCTCACGCCGACGCGGGAACGCCCCGGCCGGCCCAGCGGCACCGCCGTCGCGCTCGTGGCCGGCCTCGCCGTGCTGGTCGCCGGGCCGACCACGGCCGCCGCCAGTCCACCCGGGTCCACCGGCCGGCAACCGGTGGTCACCCGGGCCGCCCTCGATCCGGCGCTGGTCGCCGGACGCGGCGCGGACGTCGACTTTCTCGAGCAGGAAGCGGAGAACGCCCACACCAACGGCGAGATCATCGGGCCCGACCGGACCGCCTACACGCTGGCCTCGGAAGCCTCCGGCCGCCGGGCGGTCCGGCTCACCCCCGGGGAGTACGTGGAGTTCGTCCTGCCCCGCGCGGCGAACGGGATCACCGTGCGGTACAGCATCCCGGACGCGCCGCAGGGTGGTGGGATCACCGCACCGCTGCGGGTCGCCGTCAACGGCAAACACCTGCACACCATGACGCTCACGTCGCAGTACTCGTGGCTCTACAACCAGTACCCGTTCACCAACGACCCGCAGGCCGGGCTGCTGCACCCGGACTGGTGGATCACCGAATGCCAGTGCGTGCCGGCGGCCACCACGCCGTACCCGAGCATCAGCACGCCGTTCAGGCCCACCCACTTCTACGACGAGCAGCGACTACTGCTCGGGCGTACCTACCGGGCCGGCGACACGATCCGGCTCACCGCGCCGCCCGGCAGCAGCGCCGCCTGGACCGTCATCGACCTGCTCGACTCCGAACTGGTCGCGCCGCCGCGCGTCCGGCTGCTCGCGGCGAACGTGCTCGCCTTCGGCGCCGATCCCACCGGCCGGCGCGACTCCGCCGACGCGCTGGACCGGGCCATCGCCTTCGCCCGGCGCACCCACCTCACTGTGTACATCCCGCCGGGCACCTACCAGGTCAACCGGCACATCATCGTCGACGACGTGACCATCGAGGGCGCCGGCAACTGGCACACCATCATCAAGGGCCGTGAGGTCGCCCTGCCGACCCCCGCGCCGGACGGCTCGGTGCACACCGGAGTCGGGTTCTACGGTCGGGACGCCGCCGACGGCGGCAGCCGTAACGTGCACCTGTCCGGCTTCGCCATCGAGGGCGACGTACGGGAGCGCATCGACACCGACCAGGTCAACGCGATCGGTGGGGCGATGAACGACTCCACCATCGACGGGCTCTACCTGCACCACACCAAGGTGGGCATCTGGTTCGACGGCCCGATGCGCAACGTCCGCGTCACCAACACCATCATCGTCGACCAGATCGCCGACGCGCTCAACTTCCACACCGGCGTGACCGACTCCCGGGTGTCGCACACCTTCGTCCGCAACACCGGCGACGACGGCCTGGCGATGTGGTCGGAGAAGACGGCCAACGCCCGCAACACGTTCGACCACAACACGGTGCAGTCGCCGACCCTGGCCAACGGCATCGCCATCTACGGCGGCACCGACACCACCGTCTCGCACAACCTGGTCGCAGACCCGGTACGCGAGGGCAGCGGTCTGCACGCCGGGTCCCGCTTCGGTGCGGAGCCGTTCAACGGGCACCTGCGGTTCACCAACAACACCACCGCCCGCGCCGGCACGTACGAGCTGAACTGGAACATCGGCCTGGGCGCGATCTGGATCTTCGCCCTGGATCGCAGCATCGAGGCACGCATCGAGGTGACCGGCGACGCGTACCTGGACAACACGTACAACGCGATCATGCTGGTCAGCGACTGGCCGGTGAAGGACCTCTACTCGATCTCCGACGTGCGGTTCCGCAACGTCCGCGTCGACGGCACCGGCACCTCGGTGGTCAGCGCCCGCACGGCGGGGTCCGCCTCGTTCGCCAACGTGGACGCCCGCAACGTGGGCGCGGTCGGCGTCAACAACTGCGGGTCCTTCCACTTCACCCCGGCCGGCTCGGAGTTCACACTGACCGACCTCGGTGGTAACGACGGCGGGTGGCTCGCCCCGTGGCTGCTGCCCAACACCATCACCTGCGACGACCGGCCACCCGTGTCGCCGCCCCCGCCTCCGGCCCGGTGGTGAGAGCGGTGGGCGGCCCGCGAGGTCGGGCCGCCCACCGCACCCACAGCTCAGCGCGTCCTGGCGTACGCCAGCGGCACGGTCGCCGACTGACCGTCCCAGCTGCCGCTCAGCGTGACCCCGGCCGACGCGTCGGCCCCGGCCACCGGCCGGCGCACGACGACCAGCTCGACGGTGTCGGTGTCGATCAGCGTGCGGTCCTCGTCGACCACCCGTCGCACCGCGCCGACGGCCGGTACGGGGGTGTCGGCGGCGCCGTCGACGACGATCGTCACCGTCGACGCACGCGCCTCGCGTCGGCCGTCGACCTCGAAGTACTCCTCGGCCTGGCCGCTGCCGGTAAGGATCGCGTGGGCCAGCGCGGTGGCGTACACCGGGTCGCCGCAGCCGTCGTACACCCAACGCCGGCCGAGCACCGAGTGCTCGGTGGTGCCGACCAGCCAGCTGTCCGCGCCGTCGAGGGGCGCGGCCCGGTAGGTGAGCGGAACCTGGTGGACCGGCCCGTCCGCGGTACCGACCAGCATCGTCTCGATACCGACCTCGCCGGCCGGGTCGTCGAAGCGGTAGGCGCCCCGGCTCACCACCTCCGCGCCGGGCGTTCCGGCGAACCAGGGTCGGCCGGGCAACCAGGTCGTCAGCAGGTCCAGCTTTGTTGGGCGCAGGGTCGCCTTGTGCAGTAGTGCCATGCGGGCAGCCTAGTCAGAGGCCCGCGCAGGGTTGCCCGCCGATCGTGCAGCTCTCCGGTTCGCGTGCCTTCGGCCGGCTGTCGCGCACGTCGAAGCTGATCGTCTGGGTTCCCCCGGGCCGCACGGCCGCTCCGGTGAAGATGATCGACCGTCCGTCCTTGCGCCAGTTCGCGCCGTCAACGTCGTCGACTGTGGTGCCTTCGGCGAGGCTGACCACCACGGCCCAGTCCGCCACCGGCGCGTCACCGGGGTTCTGGACGACGATCTCGCCGGTGTAGCCGAACAGACGGGTGGAGTCGGTCTGGTACCGGGCCACCATGGGCGTCGGCGACGGCGGTGGCGGCACCGACGCGGCCGTCCGCGACGGTTTCGCCGACGGGGTCAGGCTCGGGCGGGTGGTGGCCGAGGCGGTGGTCCGCGTGGGGCGCGCCGAGGGGGTTGCCGTGGGCGCGACGGTCGGCCTGCCAGCTGTCACGGTCGGCGACGCGGTGGCGGTCGGTGCCGGCGCGGCGGTCGGCTTCGCGTCGGGCGGCAAGGCCACCCAGGCCGCCGTCCCTGCCACCAGCACCGCCCCGGCAACAACGGCGACCAGGGTACGACGCCGACGGGGGTTGCGGCCGGCCCGGCCACGGACGCCGATCAGCGGCAGTTCCGCTGTCAGCCCAGCGTCGCCGCGCCGCAGGTCGACCTGCTGGAACGCGAGCCAGTCGAGAATGGCCGGCAGCCGCACGGTCAGCGCCTGCCGCAGCTGTTGCTCGCGGGGCTCGTGCTGTTCGGCCGACCACGCGCCGTGCGTGCTGACCTCCCGCAACTCCAACCGGCAGCCCTGCTTCGTGGCCGTGACCGTACAGGTCAGCTCACTGAGCCGGCCCGCCTCGTCGCAGGACAGCACGAGGAGGTCCGGCTCCTGCCGCTCGGTCACCTCGACCTCGACGTTGGCCTCGAAGCCGGCCAGGCCGGCCGTGTGCAGCACCAGCCGGTCCGGTACGCCCTCGACCGTCTCGGCCTCGGCGAACCACCGGCCGAGCAACTCCCGATCGGTCAGTGCGAGCCAGACCCGCTCGGCCGGGTGGGACAGGTCGATCTGCGCACCGATCTCGATCACGGCGAGACTCTAACGGGTTGCCCACCCGGCCTGTCCCGCCCGCCCGGTGTCCTGATCAGCCCCAGCGGCTGGACCGCTCGACCACTGTGGCCAGCGCGGCCCGGGCGGCGGCGCTCACCTCCGCGACCACCTGCCCCGCCGGCAGGTCCCGGGCCAGCGGGTGCGCCTGCCCGGCCCACAGGTTGGCCACCGAGGCGTCCCCGTCGCGCCGGGCGGCGGCGAGCAGCGGACGCGTCAGGTGAAGCACCTGGGGGTAGCCGCGCGGTGCCGCCGGGTCGTGTTGGCGCAGAAAGTCGTTGGCCACACCCCGGGCCCGCTTGCCGGTGTACGACCGGGTCAGGGCGGTCGGCGTGGCACTGGCCACCGCCGCCCGGTGCATCGGCGAGCTGCCCGCCTCCGGGCAGCGCAGGAAGGCCGTGCCGAGTTGCGCGGCGGCGGCGCCGGCAGCCAGCACGGCGGCCACCGCGGGGCCGTCGCCGAGGCCGCCCGCGGCGACCAGCGGCCGGTCACAGCGGGCGGCGACCAGCCGGAGCAACGGCAGCAGCCCGTAGTCGTCGTCGTCCGGTAGGCCGCCGCGATGCCCACCCGCCTCGGTGCCCTGCACCACCACCGCGTCCACCCCCAGCTCGGCGGCGGCGGTCGCGGCGTCCGGGCGGGTGACGGTGGCCCACACCTCGGTGCCCCGCTCGCGCAGGGCAGTCACCACCGCCCGGTCGGGCAGCCCGAACACAAAGGACACCACCGGGACCGGGTCCGCGAGCAGCGCGGCCACCTTCTGCGGGTACGCGTCGTCGCCGCCGACCGGATCGCCCAGACTCACCCCGCGCTGCGCGGCCTGCGGGGCGAGCCGTTCGGCGTACGTCCGGATGGCGGCCTCGTCGACGCCGCCGGGGTCGGGCAGGAAGACGTTCACACCGAACGGCCGATCGGTACGCGCCCGAACCTCGGCGATGTCGGCGACCAGCCGGCCGGTGTCGATCATCCCGGCGGCGAGGAAGCCGAGCCCACCCGCTGCGGACACGGCGGCCACGAGCGTGGGCGTGGACGGGCCGCCCGCCATCGGGGCGGCGATGATCGGGTGGCGCAACGCGGACAGGACGGACATCCTCCCATCCTGCCGCAGGCGCGGTCCGCTCACGGGCGCGCGGTGTGCCTCCACCGCAGCACGCCGGCCAGCCCGAGCAGGACCAGCAGCACCCCGGCTCCGATCGCCAGCGGCCAGTTCCGCCCGCCCGCACCGCCGACCTCGTTGGCGGCCGGGCGGGCCGCCGTGGGTGCCACCGGGCCGACGGACTCGGTCGGGGGCGCGGCGGTGGCCCCGGTGGCGGTGGCCGGGTAGCGCAGGATCGTTGGACGGTTGGACGGTTGTCCGGCGGACTCGGAGACGGTGAGCAACGAACGACCGTCCCGGCTGTAGGTGATCGACTCACCCTGCGGCTCGTCCGGCAACGGGGTGATCCGTGGGGTGCCGGTGGTCAACGCGCGGACCACGTCGCCGTCGGGCACGTCGTACTCGAAGGCGTCGGCATAGCTGCGCAGCGCCACCCGCCGTCCGTCCGGTGCGCTCGCCGCGCCGGTGATCACCGCGCGGCCCAGGAACGAGAACGGGTTGCTGGTCGTGGTCATCGGCACCGTGACCTGGCCGAGCGCGGCCAGCGGCGTCGTCGCGTCCGGCCGCAACGCGGTGGTCGGCGCGTACAGGAAGACGCTGCCACTGCCACCCTTGGTGATGATCAGCGGCCGACCGGAAGCGTCGAGCAGCAGCGCCTCGGCGTCGTGCGGACGGTCCGGGTAGGTCATCCGGTGCAGCACCGGCTGCTTCGCCCCGGGCGCGAGCCGCCACACGCCGACCGTCTGCCGGGAGCGGTCGTTGTCGCCGATGTCCGCGACCCAGATGGTGCCGTCCCGGCCGATGGCCAGGTCCTCCGTGTCGCGGGGCCGGGACGGGAAGGAGACGGTTCGCACCACCGCGCAGCGCTGGTCGAGGAAGAAGATCCGCCGGCGGGCCTCGTCGTCGGCCCCGTCGTTGATCACCACGTACCCGTCGTCGGTGGCGACCATCCCGGAGAGCTCGCGGAGCCGGTCGTCGCGCACCTGGCAGACCGGGGTCCCCACCGCCACGCCCGCCGTGGCAGCGCCGGCCGTGGCAGCGCCCGGCACGAGCACCACGGCCGGCGGTAGCGCTCCCGCGAGCAGCGCGGCCAGCACCGCCGCCGCACGAGCACGCCGCCCCCCGGTCAACCGTCCGCGTACCCGCATCGCCCACCCTCCTCGTCGCGGCCGTGGCCGGCCACCCGCCCATCCTGGCCGATCCCGGCCACCGGCGGCGGTCATCGGGAGGGGACGCGCCCGGACCCATGGTCCACGTGCTGTCGCTCTGCCTGGTGGTGAAGCTGACGGGCGGCCAGGCGGCCTGAGTGCGGCGGTGGCGGGTACGCAGCGGCCCGGCGGTCTGTCGACACCCGCCGGGTGGGAGGCTCCGATGAGCACGTACCGGGACGAACAGGGCGGCACGATCCCTCCGCCGGAGGCGGACGCCCTGGAACAACGACAGGACGCGTTCGACGTCGGGCCGCCGGACCGGGTGTCGGGTGACGTGGACCCGGAGGCTGCCGAAGCCGACCTGGCCGAGCAGGGCGCCTACCCGGCGGGCACGCTCGAGGAGGTGACGTCACTGCCGGCCGACGCCAACCCGGCGGACGCCCTCGAACAGCGCCAGGAGATCCCGACCCGCGACGAGGGACGCCGCACCTGACCACGCCCGCTCCCGCCGGCTCGGCTGGCCCGGCTGGCTTCGGCTGGCCCGGCCGGCTCGGCCGGCTCGGCCGGCTCGGCCGGCTCGGCCGGCTCGGCCGGCTCGGCCGGCTCGGCCGGCTCGGCCGGCTCGGCCGGCTCGGCCGGCTCGGCCGGCTCGGCCGGCTCGGCCGGCTCGGCCGGCTCGGCCGGCTTCGGCCGCACAGGCTGGCGACCGCCACCACCGGGCTGTCCACCCACGCGGTCCTGGCCCGACATGGTCTCCAACGCCTGATGCCGGTGAGTCATCTTGATGACTCACCGGCATCACGCTCGTCGGGATGTCCGGGCCCAGACAGCCACCTCGTTCCGCCGGCAACGCCGACCAGCCGGCTCAGCCCACGGCGCCGACCAGCCGGCTCAGCCGGCAGCGCCGACCAGCCGGCTCAGCCGGCAGCGCCGACCAGCCGGCTCAGCCGGCGACGACCTGCCAGAGGAGGAACGCGTTGAGCGCTACCACCAGCACGGCCACCAGGGACGCGGCGGCGGTGGTGAGCGGGTGGTTGACCAGGTTGCCCATCAGGTCGCGGCGGCGGGTGAAGGCGACGACCGGGATCAGCGCGAACGGGATACCGAAGCTGAGGATGACCTGCGACAGCACCAGCGCCCGGGTCGGGTCGAGGCCGATGGCCAGCACGGCCAGCGCGGGCAGCAGGGTGACCAGCCTACGCAGCAACAGCGGAACCCGCCGCCGCAGGAAGCCCTGCATGATCACCTCTCCGGCGTAGGTGCCCACGCTCGTGGAGGCCAGCCCCGAGACCAGCAGGGCGACGGCGAACCCGAACGCGGCGGCGGTCCCGATGGTCTGGCCGAGCCCGGCGTGCACCCCCTCCAGGCTGTCCGCGCCACCCGGGCCGCCGCCGCGGAAGCTGGCAGCGGCGATCAGCAGCATGGCGAGGTTGACCGCGCCGGCCGCGCTCAGGGCGAGCAGGACATCGGTGCGCTGACCACGGAACAGGATCCGGCGCTCGGTGTCGTTGGCGGCCGGAATACGGTCACGGGTGAGCGCGGAGTGCACGTAGATGACGTGCGGCATGACGGTCGCGCCGAGGATGCCGGCGGCCAGCAACACGCTGTCCGTGCCTTGCAGGCGCGGCACCAGACCGGCCATGGCCGAGCCGGGATCGGAGCCGGAGGCGAGCAGGTTGGCGGCGAAGGCCAACACGATCACACCGAGCAGGACGGCGATGGCGACCTCGAAGGCGCGGTAGCCGCGTGAGCGCAGCGCCAGCACGGCGAACGCGGCCGTGCCGATGATGATCCCGCCAGGCAGCAGGGGGATGCCGAAGAGCAGGTACAGGGCGACCGCGCCACCGATCACCTCGGCCAGGTCGGTGGCCATGGCGACCAACTCGGCCTGCACCCACATCGCCCGGTTCAGCGGCCGGGGTAGGCGTTCCCGGCACAGCTCGGGCAGGCTGCGCCCGGTGGCCAGACCCAGCTTCGCGGTGAGCGTCTGCACCAACATGGCCATCAGGTTGGCCACCACCACCACCCACACCAGCAGGTAGCCGTACCGGGCACCGGCTGCGGAGTTGGTGGCGAAGTTACCGGGGTCGACGTAGGCGACGGCTGCGACGAACGCCGGGCCGAGCAGGATGAGCCGCCCGCGTACCCGACCCCGGGCGCGAGCGGCCTGTAGTGGAGTCGCCCTCGACGTGGTCAGTTCGTTGGTGACCATCGAACACCTCCCCGTGTACGCGGATCGCTGCCGGTCCCTTCCCCTCGGGCTGACCCGTCGGTGCCAACCGTTGGCCCGCCGGTGCCAGGAGGGCCGCCGCCGTGCCGGGCTTGACAGGTGGTGGGTCACCGATGAAGCTGTCTATTAGTCCTACTGTCGTAGGACAACAGGAAGGATCATCGGGAGTGATCGAGTTCGTACTGGACAGCCGGTCGAAGGTGAACACCTACATGCAGCTCGTGCAGCAGGTGAAACAGGCGTTGCGGGTCGGCCTGCTGACGCCGGGCGACCAGTTGCCGAAGGTCCGGGACGTCGCGCAATCCCTCGCGATCAACCCGAACACGGTGCTGAAGGCGTACCGGGAGTTGGAGATCGAGGGTCTGGTCGGCGGCCGACCCGGGGTGGGCACGTTCGTCCAGCGCACCCTGGCCGGCGCGTCCCTGCCCAATCAGGCCGAGCTGCGCGACGACCTGGTCGCCTGGCTGCACCGGGCGCAAACCGCCGGCCTCACCGCCGAGGACGTCATCGCCCTGGTGGAGACGACGCTTCGCGCCACCCTCGCCGACGACCCACCACAGAAGGAGCCCGCATGAGCAGAACGAGAGGACAAGGGATGGACATGGTCTTGGAAACAGACCGGCTCGGTAAGCGGTACGGCAGCACCTGGGCGTTGCGGGAGTGCTCGCTGCACCTGCCGGCCGGCCGGATCGCCGCGCTGGTCGGGCCGAACGGCGCAGGCAAGAGCACCCTGCTGCACCTGGCCGTCGGGCTCCTCAAGCCCGACGCGGGCGCGGTCCGGGTGTTCGGCAGGTCCCCGTACGGCGACACGGAGGGCCTGGCCGACATCGGCTTCGTCGCCCAGGACACGCCGCTCTACCGGGACTTCACCGCCGCCGAGCTGGTCGTCGCCGGCGGCAAGCTGAACAGGCGGTGGGACGCGGCGCTGGCCCGCCAACGGCTGGCGCAGCTCGGCATACCGCCGGACAAGCCGGTCGGCAAGCTCTCCGGCGGGCAACGGGCCCAGGTGGCACTCGCCCTGGCACTGGCCAAGCAGCCGCGGCTGCTGCTGCTCGACGAACCCGTCGCCAGCCTCGACCCGCTGGCCCGACGGGAGTTCCTCCAGTCGCTGATGGGCAGCGTCGCGGAGTCCGGCACCACCGTCCTGCTCTCCTCACACCTGCTGGCCGACCTGGAGCGCGTCTGCGACTACCTGATCGTGCTCAACGCCTCCCAGGTGCAGCTCACCGGCGCGGTCGACGACCTGGTCGCCGAGCACCGCCAACTGCTCGGTCCCCGGCACGACGGCGGCGACATCGGGGGCGTCGCCGCCGTGGTCCGGGCCAGCCACACCGACCGGCAGTCCACCCTGCTGGTTCGCACCGACGGGCCGGTCACCGATCCGGCCTGGACGATCCGCGAGGTGAGCCTGGAGGACATCGTGCTGGCCTACCTGGCCGACGGCACCACGCAGAGCAGCCACAGCGAGTGGGGGGTGCCGGCATGATCTGGTTGACCTGGCGGCAACACCGCAAGCAGGCGCTCTACACCCTGCTGGGCCTCGCGGCACTCGCCGCTCTGCTGGTGCCGATCGGCCTGTCGATGCGCAACACCTTCAGCGACCTTGGTTTGGCGGACTGCGCGGCACAGCTCGCCCGCGCCGACGTGGCGCAGGCGACCCGGGAGGCCTGCGACGCGGGCTTCCACCGTTTTGGAAACCAATACAGCGGCCTCAACCTGGTGGCCGTACTGCTGATCACCCTGCCGGCGCTGGTCGGTCTGTTCTGGGGTGCCCCGCTGGTCGCCCGTGAGGTGGAGCACGGCACGCACCGGTTCGTCTGGACCCAGGGCGTCGGCCGGACCCGCTGGGCCCTGGTGAAGTTCGGGCTGGTGGGCGCGGCCGTCGTGGTTCTCGCGGCGGTCTACGGGCTGGGCATGTCGTGGTGGGTTGAACCGCTCACGCAGGCCACCCACGAGGGTCGGCTCGGCATGATCGTTTTTGATTTGCAGGGCATCGTCCCGATCGGCTACACCCTGTTCGCCGTCGCGCTGGGCGTCTTCGCCGGCACCGTGTGGAAGCGGATGCTGCCCGCCATGGGCATCACCCTCGCCGGGTTCATCGGCGTACGGGCGGCGGTGGAGATCCTGGCCCGACCGCGCTACCAGCCCGCCCACACCAAGACCTTCCCGATCGAGGTGGACGGGTTGCCGGAGACCAGTTGGGGGGACTGGATCCTCACCCAGGGCGTCCGGAACCCGGACGGGACGATGATCGCGGAGGACACCCGGATCCAGTGCCCGGTGGGCGGAACAGGACCGGACGGTCGGGCCTGCGGGGCCGAGTTGGGCCTCGAACCGGGCGCGTACAACTGGCAGCTGTATCAGCCGGCGGACCGGTTCTGGCTGTTCCAGAGCATCGAGACCGGCCTCTTCGTCGCCCTGGCCCTGCTGTTGCTCTACCTCGCCATCCGCCGGGTCCGGCGGATCGCGTAGGCGGCGACGGGTGCTCGTCGGGGCGCGGGGGCCTCAGCGAGCACCCGTCAACGCAGGCCCGCGACGGTCAGCGACAACCAGGACGCCAGGTCGTGCAGCTCGTCGTGCACGGCCCGGGTCACCTGCGGGGTGAAGGCCACGTCCTCGTGGACGGCGTGCGCAGTGAGCGTGCCGCCCCGACGATCGGCCGTGGCGTCGACCTTTCCGACCAGCCGGTCGCCGTGCAGGATCGGCAGCGCGAAGTAGCCCCACCGTCGACTCGCCTTGGGCTTGTACATCTCCAGCACGTACTCGTACTCGAAGAGGTCGGCGAGACGGACCCGGTCGTGCACCAGCCGGTCGAACGGCGACAACAGTGCCGTACGCCCGGCGAAGGGCTGCCCGAGCGCGGCCGGGTCCACCCGCCACTCCCCCGCGACGCCCTCGATCACCGCTGGCTCGCCGGCGTCACCGACCTCGGCCGGCTCGCCCGGCACGATCACCGCCTTCGCCCGAGCGATGCCCAGCGCCCGCAGCCGTCGCTCGTCGCGCAGCCGGCGCGCCTGCTCCAGCTCGACGGCGGGCACGCCGGCCGGGTAGACCCGCTGCGCCACGTCCCAGAGCCGCTGTCGGCCCTGGCGGCCGGCGATGGCGACCTCGCCGCGCAGGACCAGGAACTCCAGCATCTGGGTGACGTTACGGTTGTTGGTCCAGCCCGACGACGGCCACGGCACGACGCTGGTGTCCGGGATGTCGCGGGAGAGCAGCGGACCGGAACGGCTGAGCAGGTCGAGGACGTCGCGCCGGAACGAGTCGTTGGCACGCAGCCACTCGCGGTGGCGCTCGTGGCCGGGCGACGCCGCCATCGCCGCGAGGAAGAGCCCCAGGTCGTCCATCGGTCGGACCATCGCGTGGTGTTCGAAGAGAGTCCGGTCCCGTTCCAGGGCCTCGCGCAACTGCGCGGGCTGGTACGACGAGCCGAGCCGGCTCCAGCAGACAAGGTCGGCGCTGGGCGCGACAGCGGCGGTCGGGTCGATCTGCACCAGGGTCAGCTGGCGGACCACGGCCAGCAGGTCGGTCGGACGCGGAGCGGCCAGCAGTTGGGCCCGGACGGCGATCCGCCGTGCCTGGGCCCGATCGAGTCGGTGCACACCCACGCCGGCGAGCCTAACGGCGACCACCGACACGACACCGACCCGCGCGCTCGGGTGCTCGGTTCGGCGACTACGTCGCGACCTGGCCCGCGACGCCGACGTTCAGCGGGTCGGCCAGGAGTTTGTCGAACGCCAACTCGGCGGCACCGATCAGGACCGCGTCGCGGCCGAGTGCCGCCGCGCGCAACTGCAGGTGCTCGCGGGCGGAGGGTAGCGGCATGGTGTCCAGCCGGCGCTGGACCACGTCCGCCCCGGCGGTGAAGATGTCGCGCAGCGAGCCACCGAACACCACGGCGTCCGGGTTGACCACGTTGACCAGGTTCGCCACGCCGAAGCCGAGCCAGTCCGCCACCTGCTCGACCGCGGCGCGGCAGGTCGGGTCGCCGTCCGCAGCGGCGCGCAGTACCTCGGCCACCGCCGCGCGGTCGCTCGGGTCACGGCCCGCGTGCCGCAACAGGGCGGCTTCGGAGATCTCGGTCTCCCAGCACCCGCGGGAACCACAGCCGCAGGGCAGGCCACTGGGGTTGACGACCATGTGGCCGACCTTGCCGCTGTGACCCCGGTGGCCGACCACCAGTCGGCCACCCACGATGATGCCGGCGCTGATGCCCAGGTCGCCGTGCAGGTAGATGGCGTCGTCGAAGCCGACCGCCACGCCCCGGACGTGCTCGGCCAGGCCGGCGATGTCGGCCAGGTCACCGGCCACGAAACCGGGGCTGGTGCAGAGTTCCGCCTCCAGGGCCGCGCCGAGCGTCTCGTCGATGCTGGCGATCCGGATCCTGCCGTCCGGGTCACGGGTGGTGTCGGTGACCGCGGCGGCACCACCGACCAGCAGCGCGTCGCCGACCACGGAGCCTTCCATGTGACGGACCAGGTCGGCGAGGGGCCCGACGGCGTCGATCGCCGACATGCCGCTGGGTCGAGGGATCTCCCGCAGATCGAGGATCTGGCCGCCGAGGCCGACCCGGGCGGCACGCAGCCGGTCCGCGTCGATGCTCAACGCGTGGGCGTAGACCCGGTCCGAGCGAGGGCTGACCACGAGCGAGGGGCGGCCAGCGCGGCGGGTGGTGGCCGGGGCGTCCTCGGTGACCAGGCCGCTGGTGACCAGGTCGGCCGCGAGGGCGCCGATGGTGCTTCGGTTGAGGCCGAGCCGGCTGGTCAGCTCGGCCCGGGATGTCGGCCCGTGCAGGTGGACGTAGCGCAGCACAGCGCCAAGGTTCTGCCGCCGGATCTCCTCCTGGCTGGCGCCCGGGAGCACCGGCAACGGGGATTCGGTGTTGCGGCCGACGCCGGCTGGCCTGGACCGTACTGGTGTCGCCACGGTCAGACCTCCTTCCGGGTCGGTGCCGGTTGGTGCGGGGTGCGGGGACGACGATGGGTCCCGGAAGAGGAGACCCCGGGACCCATCGTCGTTGCTAGCTACCGTGCGGTGCTTACTTGGTGAGCGGGGCGAGCTTCGGGTCGTTGGCGTACGCCTCAGCCGCGTTCGCCTTGGTGACGGCGACCGGCGGGAGCAGGAACGTGTCGACGACCTTGCTGCCGTTGTTGTAGGACGTGGTGTCGTTCACCTGCGGCTTCTCGCCGGCCTGGAGGGCCTTGACCATGTTGATGGTCTCCTTCACCAGGTTGCGGGTGTCCTTGTTGATCGTCATGTACTGCTCGCCCTTGACGATCGACTTGACCGACTCCACCTCGGAGTCCTGGCCGGTGACGACCGGGGTCGGCTTGCCGGCACCCTTGACCGAGGTCAGGATGGCGCGGGCCAGGGTGTCGTTCGGGGAGAGGACGCCGTCCAGCTCCTTGTTGCCGTAGGTCGAGGTCAGCAGCTGGTCCATGCGGGCCTGCGCACCCTCGGCCTTCCAGCCCTGGATGGCGGTCTGCTTGACGTCCTTCTGACCCGAGGCGACGACGACGTTGCCCTTGTCGATCTCCGGCTTGAGAACGTCCATCGCGCCGTTGAAGAAGACACCGGCGTTGTTGTCGTCCGGCGAGCCGGAGAACAGCTCGATGTTGTACGGGCCGTTCGGCTTCTTGGCCTTCATGCCGTCCAGCAGGGCCTGGCCCTGGAGCTGGCCGACCTTGAAGTTGTCGAACGCGACGTAGTAGTCGAGGTCCGGCGTGTTGGTGATCAGCCGGTCGTAGGCGATGACCTTCACACCGGCCGCGTGGGCCGCCGCGACCTGGGTCGACAGCTGCGCGGCGTCGGTCGCGCCGATGACGATGACCTTGGCGCCCTTGGTCACCATGGAGGTGATCTGCGCCTGCTGGTCCGCGACAGTGGTCGACGCGCCGGCGTACTGCACGTTGCCCTGGAAGCCAGCCTCCTTGAGGCCGTTGGTGAACAGGTCACCGGCGAGAACCCAGTTCTCCGAGGTCTTGGCCGGCAGGGCCACGCCGATCAGCGAGTTCGCCGGGAAGCCCTTGGCGGCCTCGCCGCTGGAGCCGCTGTCACCGTCGCGGCCGGAGCCGCAGCCCGCGAGGGCCAGCATGGCGGCGGCGCTGACCGCGACCACCGACGTGCCAAAGAATTTACGCATGGTGAGGACTTGCCTTTCTTGATGTGGAACGGGTGGAGGGGTCGGTGGCCGTCAGCCGGACACCGCTGCCTTGGCGGGCTCGCGCTCCGCGTCCGGCGGTGAGGCGGGTGGGGCGGAGTCCTCGCGGCGGAACGGCCGCATCAGGCTCCCGATGATGGAGAAGCGCCCCTGGCTCTTGTTGTAGACGTCGATCGCGACGGCCAGCAGCAGCACCAGGCCCTTGATGATCTGGACCTTGTCGGTGCCCACACCCTGGAGCTGGAGACCGTTGTTGAGCACGGCCATGACCAGACCACCGACGATGGAGCCGCTGATGGTGCCGATACCGCCGGCGACGGCCGCGCCACCGATGAAGACCGCGGCGATGGCGTCCAGCTCCCAGCCGTTGCCGTCCTGCGGTCCGGAGGCCGCCGAACGGGCCACGAAGATCATGCCGGCCAGCGCAGCCAGGATCGACATGTTCATCATGACGAAGAAGTTGACCCGCTTGAGCTTCACGCCGGACAGCTCGGCCGCCCGGGAGTTGCCGCCCACCGCGTAGATGTGCCGGCCACCGGCGGTGTTACGGGTGTAGAAGGAGTACGCGATCACCAGGACCAGCAGGATGATGCCGGAGATCGGGAAGCTGGTGCCGACGCGGCCGCTGGCGAAGCGCAGCGCCGCGAAGGCGATCACGCCGACCATGATGGCCATCCGCAGGATGGAGATCCACATGGGCGTCGGGTCGGCGTCCATGGCCCGGCGGGTGTTGCGGGCCCGGATCTCGCGCCACACCACCGCCACCGCCGCGATCAGGCCGAGCAGCAGCGTGGCGTTGTTGTAGCCGGTGTTCGGCCCGAACTCGGGCAGGAAGCCGGAGCCGATCTCCCGGAAGCCCTCCGGCACCGGAATCGTGTTGGCGTTACCGATGTACTGGTTGCCACCACGGAAGAGCAGCATGCCGGCCAGGGTGACGATGAACGCCGGGACCCCGACGTAGGCCACCCAGAAGCCCTGCCAGGCACCGATCACCGCACCGATCGCGAGACCGAACACGATGGCCACGGGCCAGGGCAGATTCCACTCGGTCATCGACTTGGCGACCAGGATGCCCGCGAAGGCGGCGACCGAGCCGACCGAGAGGTCGATGTGCCCGGCCACGATCACCATGAGCATGCCGATGGCCAGGATCAGAATGTACGAGTTCTGCTGGAACAGCGCGATCAGGTTGTCCGACCGCAGGGTCAGGCCGTCGGTCCAGACCTGGAAGATCAGGACGATCGCCACCAGGGTGAAGATCATTCCGAACTGACGAGCGTTGGAGGTCGTGCCTCCGAACAGGTTCTTCTGAAGGTCCTTCAATCGGCTCATCGGGTGGCCAGCTTCTTTGTCGAGGTCATCTGCTTCATGAGGTTTTCCGGGGTGGCGTCCGCCCGGGCGATCTCGCCCGTGATGGCGCCTTCGAACACGGTGTAGATGCGGTCGCAGAGCCCGATCAGCTCAGGCAACTCCGAGGAGATGACGACGACGCCCTTCCCCTGGTCGGCGAGCCGCTGGATGATGCCGTAAATCTCGTACTTGGCACCCACGTCGATGCCGCGCGTCGGCTCGTCGAGGATCAGCAGGTCCGGGTCGGTGAACATCCACTTGGCCAGGACGACCTTCTGCTGGTTGCCGCCGGAGAGCTTCGAGACGCCCACGTCGACCGACGGGGCCTTGGTCCGCAACTCCTTGCGGTACGCCTCGGCCGCCTGGTACTCCTCGACCTCGCTGAGCACGCCGTGGTGGCTGATCTTGGAGAGCTTGGCGGCCACCGTCGACGACTTGATGTCGTCGAGCAGGTTGAGGCCGATCGCCTTGCGGTCCTCACTCACGTACGCGAGACCGTTGTCGATCGCGTCGGCGACCGACTTCAGCACGATCTCCTTGCCGTCCTTGATGATCGTGCCCGACTCGTACACCCCGTAGGAGCGGCCGAAGACACTCATCGCGAGTTCCGTGCGGCCCGCGCCCATGAGACCGGCGAAGCCGACGATCTCGCCGCGGCGCACCACGAAGCTCTCGTTCTTGCAGACCTGGCGGTCAGCGGAGATCGGGTGCCGGACGTTCCAGTTGCGGACCTCGAAGAAGACGTCACCGATCTTCGGGGTGTGGTCCGGGAACCGGCTGCTCAGCTCGCGGCCGACCATGCCCCGCACGATCCGGTCCTCGTCGACCCCGTCCGCCTTGACGTCGAGGGTCTCCACGGTCCGGCCGTCGCGCAGGATGGTGATCTGGTCGGCGATCGCCTCGATCTCGTTCAGCTTGTGCGAGATCATGATCGAGGTGATGCCACGGGAGCGGAACCCGCGCAGCAGGTCCAGCAGGTGGCGGGAGTCGGCCTCGTTGAGGGCCGCGGTGGGCTCGTCGAGGATGAGCAGCTTGACGTCCTTGGCGAACGCCTTGGCGATCTCGACGAGCTGCTGCTTGCCGACTCCGATGTCCTTGATCAGGGTGTCCGGGTCCTCTTCCAGACCGACCCGGGCCATCAGGTCCAGCGCCATCCGGTTCGCGGCCTTCCAGTCGATCGCGCCCCGCTTGCGCGGTTCGTTGCCGAGGAAGATGTTCTCGGCGATCGACATCCCTGGAATGAGCGCGAGCTCCTGGTGAATGATCACGATGCCGGCGTTCTCGCTGGCCCGGATGTCGGAGAACCTGCTCTCCGACCCCTGGTAGACGATCTGGCCGTCATAGGTGCCGTGGGGGTAGACCCCGCTGAGGACCTTCATCAGCGTGGACTTGCCCGCACCGTTCTCGCCGCAGATGGCATGGATCTCGCCGGCGCGAACCACCAGGTTGACGTCGGAGAGGGCCTTGACTCCGGGGAACTCCTTGGTGATGGAGCGCATCTCAAGGAGGACAGGCACGTTGCTCATCGCTCGTACCACCTCGCCAACGTCATCGGTTGCCTCCGGAAGGTTGAACCTTCACTTGGTTTTGTTGTTGACGGCAACGTATTGCGGCCGGAGGGCCATCCGCAAGGCGAGAGACTGTTGAAAAGGTAACAATCCGGCAATATAGATGTAACGCAGTATTCGCCCGTCACAGGCGTCGCTGCGGCCCCTCCCGGCACCTTCGCGCGTCGGTGGCAACGTTGTCAAATGCCGGCGGCACCGCGATCGGCCCGGCCACCCCTTGACAAGGCCCACCACCAGGAAAGATCCACAGCGGCCAACCGGGCGAGGATGCACCGGCGCGCTCGCCACCATCGAATGGTGGTGATCGGGCCGCAACGCCCGGACCACCCCCGGGACGCCACGTCGACCCTCGACGTACGGTGTGACCCACCTCTCTCCTGAATCGCTGAATCGACGATGATCGACTCAGCACGGCCGCCACCAGCAGGGGGATCCGCGACGTAACGCCCTGTTAGGCCGATTCGGGGTTGTCGGCCGCGTCCGCGCAGTCAGCTCGGGCGCAGCACCGCCTTGATCACCCCGCCCTCCCGGCGGTCGAATCGGCGGAACAACTCCGGCGCGTCGGCCAGGGTGCCGTGGTGGGTCACGACCACGCTGGGCCGGGCGCGGCCGGCGACCACCAGATCGCGCAGCAGCACCGTGTAGCGGCGGTCGTGGGTACGGCCGAACCGGACCGCGACCCCCTTGCTGAACAGGCTGCCCCACGGCGCGACGAGGTCTTCCTGACTGTCCGCCCCCGGGCCGGGGTGCGGGCCCCGGTCCGGGTACACACCAGCGACCGCGATCGCGCCCGCGGTGTTCACGAGGCGGGCCGCGTCGGTGATGACCTGGTTCGGGCACTCCCGCCCGGGGTGCTCCCGGTCGCGGGCCTGAAACCCGACCGCGTCGATGACCTTGTCGACCCCGCCCAGCTTCTCCTCGCCGAGCGGTAGCCCGGCCCGGGCCCGGTCGGCGCGAATCTGTTCGACCGGGTCGCCCCGGCGGAAATCGATCGGCACGGCCCCGATCTCGCCAGCCTTGTCGAGTCGGGCGTCGACGGCGTCGACGCAGTACACGACCCGGGCACCGCGAAGCAGCGCCGAGTAGGCGGCGAGCAGGCCGATGGTGCCGGCGCCGAACACCGCCACGGTGTCACCGGGCTCGACCTCGGCGAGGGTGGCGGCGGCGTGCCACCCGGTGACGAACGCGTCGGCGAGCAGCACGAAGTCGTCCTCGTACGCGTCCCCCGGCTCGCCGGGCAGGGGTACGCAGTTGGCATCGGCCCACGGCACGCGCAGCAGGTCGGCCTGCGCACCCCGGTACGGGCCCATCCCCGCGTACCCGTACGCCGCGCCCGGCCCCTCGGCTCGGGCCCGCAGACAGGCCGCCGAGAGCCCACGGGCGCACATCACACACGTCCCGCAGAACAGGTGAGTGGGGATCACCACGCGCGTGCCCGGCCGGACGGTCTGCACCGCGGCGCCCACCTGCTGCACCACACCCAACGGCTCGTGACCAAGCACCAGGCCGGCTTCGGCGCTGGTCCGTCCGTCGTACATGTGCAGGTCGGTGCCACACAGGGCGGTGGAGGTGATCCGCACCAGCGCGTCGGTCTCCGCCTCCAGGGTCGCGTCGGGCACCTCCCGCACCTCGACCGTCCGGACGTCGGTGTAGACGACGGCTCTCATCCCGGGTCTCCTGTTCGGCGCTGGAGCGGCCGGCCTTCCCCCGACTGGGCCGTTCATGCCTACCCGTGGTCACGGCCGGACGCGGCCTCGCTGAGCCGGTCGGATTCCGGCGGCCCAGCGAGACCCTGACCGCGGCGACGCCCCCCGCGTGGTGGCGGGCACCCTCGCCCTACTCGGGCGCCTGCTGCTGGCGGAACTGATCGACCGGGAGGCCACCGCGACCCCAGTTCTCGGTCTCGACCTCGTCGATCACCACGAAGGTCGACGTCAGCGGCTTGTTCAGGACGTCGCGCAGCAGCTCGCTGACGCCCTTGATGAGGGCGGCCTTCTCCTCGGCGGTCGCCGCGGACGCGCCGGCGGTGCTGCCCTCACGGGTGATCTGGATGGTCACGATCGGCATCGTCTACTCCGTTCTCGGGTGTGGGGTGGGCTCAGTGACCGGCGTTCTGGCCGCCGTCGACGTGCAGGATCTCGCCGGTGACGAACGGGGCGGACTCGAGGTAGACGACGGCGTCGACCACGTCGCTGGTCTCGCCCATCCGGCCCATCGGGTGCAGGCCCGCGAGCGTCTGGTGCGTCTCGACCGGGTGCATCGGGGTCTTGATGACGCCGGGCGCGACGGCGTTGACCCGTACGCCACGACGGGCGTACTCGATGGCCAGGGACTTGGTCGCGGAGCTGAGACCACCCTTGGTCAGCGACGCGAGCACCGACGGGACGTTCGAGTTGGGCTGGTCGACGAAACTGGTGGTGATGGTGACGATGTGGCCGGAGCCGCTGGCCTCCAGGTGCGGCAGGACGCGCCGGGTGAGGTGGAAGAACCCGGCGAGGTTGATCCCGGTGACCTGGTCGAAGTCCTCGTCGGTGTAGTCGGTGAACGGCTTGGCGACGAAGACGCCGGCGTTGTTCACCAGGGTGTCGATCCGCCCGAACGTGTCCAGAGCGGCACGGACCAGCCGCTCGGCGGTGTCGGCCTCGGCGATGTCGCCCCGGACGGTGACGACCTGCGGGTCGTCGGACGCGCCGATGGAGCGTGAGGTCGCGACCACGCCGTACCCGAGCTTGCGGTAGGCGTTCACCAGGTCGGCGCCGATGCCCTGGGAAGCGCCGGTGATGACAACGACCTTCGGACTGCTGTTCATGAGCAAACCACCTTCACTAGACGACTGGTCTACTAAAAGCTAGCCGACCGGTCGTGTATCGTCAAAGCATGGGACGGACCAGTGACGCGAAGAACAAGATCCTCGACGCGGCCGCCACGCTGATCGAGCAGCGCGGGTACACGGCCCTCGGCGTGGCCGAGATCTGCGCGGCGGCCGGAGTGCCGAAGGGCAGCTTCTACTACTTCTTCGAATCCAAGCAGGCGCTCGCCCGCACCGTCATCGACGAGCACTGGGTCACCCAGCGCCGGCAGTGGGAGCAGTTGCTCGGCAGCGAGCGCAACCCGCTCCAGCGGCTGCGCGACCTGTTCGAGGCCACCGAGGAGGTCCAGCGCGTCGGCCAGCAGAAAGCCGGCGTGGTCGCCGGCTGCCTGTTCGGCAACCTCGCCCTCGAACTCAGCAACCAGGCCGAGGAGATCCGCGGTCGACTCCAGCAGATCTTCGAGGAGCAGATCAGCCTCATCGAGCAGGTCGTCGTCGAGGCGAAGGAGCGCGGGCTGGCCGGCCCGGCGGTCGACGCCCGGGAAGCCGCGCGGTCGATCGTCGCCCAGATCGAGGGGCGGGTCCTGCTCGCGAAGTTGCTCAACGACCCGGCTCAGCTCGAGACGCTGTGGCGCAACTGCCTGGATCTCCTCCAGGTGCCGGCGCAGGCACGGACCACCACCGGCTGAACGGACGACGGTCCCTGACCGTCCATTGCGGGCGTACTGCGCGGTCGCTCAGTAACATCGGCGAGGCACGATATTCAGGCCGACCACTCCCCGACCGGATCGAGCCTTCGACATGACGACCGAGCAGACCACGTCTCCTCCGCGTGCCGGTGTCGGCATCGCCGCTCAGCGGCTGGGCCAGAGCGTCCGAAACGGTCACCAGATTCTGGCCGACATCTCCCTGAGCATCGCGCCGGGCGAGGTGGTCGCGATCATCGGTGCCAGCGGCGCCGGTAAGACCACCCTGCTGGAGATACTCGCCGGAGTGCAACAGCCGGCGACGGGCACCGTGACGTACGACGGCAGCGCCGCGGCCGGCGCCGTCGGAGTCGTTCCGCAGGACGACATCATCCACCGCGAGCTGCCCCTGGCCCGCACCCTGCGCCACGCCGCCCGGCTGCGCCTGCCCTCCGCCACCGGGCCGGCCGAGATCAGTGCCCGGGTCGCGGAGGTGCTCGCCGAACTGCGACTCACCGACCGGGCCGCCACTCCGGTCGGGCTGCTCAGCGGCGGTGAGCGCAAACGCGCCAGCATCGCCGTCGAGCTGCTCACCCGCCCCGGCATGTTCTTCCTGGACGAGCCCACCTCCGGGTTGGACCCGGCGATCGCCGTGGAGCTGCTCCGGGTGCTCCGCTCGCTCGCCGACACCGGCGCCACGGTCGTGCTGACCACCCACCAGGTCACCGACGTGGACCATTGCGACCGCGTCGTCGTGCTGACCCGTCAGGGCCGGCTGGCGTTCACCGGCACCCCGGCCGCCGCCCGGGAGTTCTTCAACCTGCGGTCCCTCGTCGAGGTGCACCTGCGGCTCGACGAGGCGGCGCGACCCACCGAGTGGCCCGATCGCTTCGCCGCGCAGCACGAGGCCGCGCAGCACGAGGCCACGCAGCACGAGGCCGCGCCGTCGACCCGTACCACCGACGATGGCGACCTCGCCGTGACGCCGCCCCGGCGGGTCGGCCGGCTGCGTCAGTGGGCGGTCCTCAGCGCGCGCAACGCGGAGATCGTCGTCCGCAACCGGCTGACCCTGGCGATTCTGCTCGGCTCCCCGCTGATGGTGCTCGGCATGTTCGCGCTGCTGTTCCGTCCGGGGGCGTTCGCGCCGACCAACCCCAGCCCGACGGTGACCGTGATGATCCTGTTCTGGATCGCGTTCGGCGGTTTCTTCTTCGGGCTGACCTACGGGCTTCTCCAGATCTGCACCGAGCTGCCGATCCTGCGCCGGGAGCGGTTGGCCGGTGTCCGGCTCGCCCCGTACCTGTTGGCGAAGGTCGCGGTGCTGCTGCCGCTGCTGGCCGTCGTGGACCTGGCCCTGCTCGGAGTCCTGCGCGGCATGGACCGGCTGCCGCCGGTCGACGGCACCGACTTCGCCGCCCTGTACACGACCCTGCTGCTCTCCTCGGCGGCGGCGCTCGCCCTCGGTCTGCTGTGCTCGGCAGCCGTGTCCGACGCGGCGCAGGCGACGCTGATGCTGCCGATGCTGTGCTTCCCACAGGTGCTCTTCGTCGGTGCGATCCTGCCGGTGCCGGCCATGGCGGTCGGCGGTCAGTGGCTCAGCTACGCGATGTCGAACCGGTGGGCGTTCGAGGGGCTGGGGCACACCGCCGGCGTGGAGCGACTCTGGCGCGACGGCGGCTCCCCGCTCGGCCCACCCCTGCTGGCCACGTACGGCGACAGCTTCTCCCGGCCGGTGTGGGTCAACTGGCTGGTGCTCGGCGGTTTCGTGCTGCTCTTCCTGGGCGCGGCCTGGGCGGTGCTGGTCCGACGGGGTTCCCGTCGTGCGTCCTGAACCGACGCCGCACGCCTCCCCCACGGCCCTGCCGGGATACGCCGCCACCGGCCGGATCGACGAGTTACGCGCTACCGAGTACCGACACCTGGACAGCGACGGGCAGGTGTACCTCGACTACGCCGGGGCCGGGGTGGCCGCCCAGGCCCAGGTCCGTGCCCATCACGACCGGCTGCTCGCCGGTTTGTACAGCAACCCGCACTCGGAGAACCCCACGAGCGTGGCGGCGGGCTCGCTGGTGGAGTCGGCGCGACGCGCGGTGCTCGACTTCTTCCGCGCCGACCCGGCCGAGTACGCGGTCGTCTTCACCCCGAACGCCAGCGGCGCCTGCCGGCTGGTCGGCGAGGCGTACGACTTCGGCCGGTCCTCACCGCTGGTGCTGACGTGGGACAACCACAACTCGGTCAACGGCATCCGCGAGTACGCCCGGTCGGCCCGCGCGTCCGTACGCTACGTGCCGCTGAGCGGGCCGCAGCTGCGGGTCGCCGAGTCGGACCTGGTCGCGGCGCTGCACGCCGGCCGGGCCCGCCGGTGGGGTCGGCCCGGCCGTCGCGGGCTGTTCGCCTATCCGGCACAGAGCAACTTCTCCGGGGTGCAGCACCCGCTGAGCTGGGTGGAGCTGGCCCACCAGCAGGGCTACGACGTGCTGCTCGACGCGGCCGCCTTCGCGCCGACGAACCGGCTGGACCTCAGCGTCACCCACCCGGATTTCGTGTGCCTGAGCTGGTACAAGCTGTTCGGCTACCCCACCGGGGTCGGCGCGCTGCTGGCCCGCCGCACGGCGCTGGCCCGGTTGCGCCGGCCGTGGTTCGCCGGCGGCACGATCCGCGCGGTGAGCGTGCAGGGCGACTGGCACCGGCCGATGGACGACGAGTCGGCGTTCGAGGACGGCACGCTCAACTTCCTGAGCATCCCGGACGTGGAGTTCGGGTTGCGCTGGCTCGACTCGATCGGCGTGGACCTCGTCCACGCCCGGGTCGGCCTGCTCACCGAGTGGTTGTTGGAGCGGCTGACCACCCTGCGGCACGACAGCGGTGGGCCCCTGGTCCAGGTGTACGGGCCGACGACGGGTGCGGGGCGCGGGGGCACGGTGACGTTCAACCTCCGCCAACCGGACGGCACCCTGGTCGACGAGCGGCTCGTCGCGCGGGAGGCGGCAGCGGCCGGTTTCTCGCTGCGTACCGGCTGTTTCTGCAACCCGGGCGCGGGCGAGGGCGCGTTCGGGATCAGCCGGACGTCGACGCGGCAGCGGCGATTGGCGGGGATCGACACGATCGACCAGTACCTCAGCGCGCTGCGCCTGCCGACCGGCGGCGCGGTCCGTGTCTCGTTCGGACTGGCCTCCACGGCGACCGACGCGGAACGCTTCGTCGCCTTCGTCCAGTCGACCTACCTCAACCGCGCCGTCGCCGCCGAGTCAGCACTGCCACCTCGGCTGCGCTGCTGACCTGGCCGAACACGCCGGTCAGCTGACCTGGGCCACCGGCGCCGGGCGGTGCTTGATCTCCTCCATGAACGGGAACCGGGCGGTCAGCTCGGCGACCGTCATGCCGGCTCGCCAGGCCGCCGCCACCTGGACGACCTGCTTGAGGTCCATGACGTCACCGCGGGCGAGGACGTCACCCGAGACGCGAAGGTCGATCATGAAGTATCGGGCCTGCGAGCCCAGCTTCACGCAGACCACGCCCTCGTCGGAGTGCAGCTCGGCGCAGGTGAACCGGGCCCGCCCCTGCTCCGGCGCGGTCACGCGGCCGACATCGAGCCCGTGCCGCGCAGCGGTTTCGACGAGCGCGGGGGCCAGACCACCGTGCTCGACCAGATCCGGGTAGAGGCGCACACCCAGCGCCGTCGACGCCTCGCTCATGACTGACTCCCACTTCCTTGTGACAGAGACCAGCAGCGCGCAGGTTACGGAAACGTTTCCAGCACGCCTCGTCATCCTGTCCCGCGTGGACGCCCCTCGGCAATAGGAAGGGTCGATTCGACCGCTATCGAGTAACACTCGACCGCGCCGAAACTCGGTCGATGAGTCAGCGCCGTCCATCTCGGAGGAGTCGATCGATCACCGGGTGACGACCGGACCCGGCACACCGTCGCTCACTGCTCAGCATCGGGCGGTAACGGACGGTCGTGATATTGGAAACACTCTTGACAGAAAGACACTATATCGACATGCTTCGCTTTAGAGAGCGCTCTCTATCCTGGTAAACCGCCTTCACCACCCCCACGCTGAGGAGCCTCCCGTGTTCACAGCCCGGCCCAGCCTCCGCTTCCGCCCCCTCGTACTCCTGGCGGCCGCCATCCTCGCGACCACGACGGCGCTCGTCCTCCCGGCGCACCCCGACCGCGCCGAGGCCGCCATCGGCCCCATCACCTGGCAGGACGAGTTCAACTCCCCCGCCGGCACGCCCGTCGACCAGAACAAATGGCGGTTCGACATCGGCGGCGGCGGCTGGGGTAACAACGAGCGGCAGTACTACACGAACAGCACCAGCAACGCCGTGCACGACGGCCAGGGCAACCTGGTCATCACCGCCCGCCGGGACAACCCCGCCAACTACCAGTGCCACTACGGGCGCTGCGAGTACACGTCGGCGCGGTTGCTGACGGCCGCCACCTTCACCCAGACGTACGGGCGATTCGAGGCCCGGATCAAGATCCCGCGCGGTCAGGGCATCTGGCCGGCCTTCTGGATGCTCGGCACCGGCGGCGGGTGGCCCGACGCGGGCGAGATCGACGTCATGGAGAACATCGGCCGGGAGCCCAACACCGTCTACGGCACCGTGCACGGTCCCGGCTACTCCGGTGGTGGCGGCATCACCGGCAGCCGCACCCTCGGCGCGCCGCTCGCCGACACCTTCCACACCTACCGGGTGGACTGGGAACCGAACGTGATCACGTGGTACGTCGACGGGGTGCAGTACCACCGGGTCGACCCCGCCCGGCTCGGCGGCAACCGCTGGGTGTTCGACCACCCCTTCTTCATGATCCTCAACGTGGCGGTCGGCGGTAACTGGCCCGGCTACCCGGACGGCTCGACCCAGTTCCCGCAGCAGATGCTCGTCGACTACGTCCGGGTCTCCAGCTACACCTCGGGCGGGGGCGACCCGGCCCCCGGCACCAGCCGGATCAGGGGCGCGCAGAGCGGTCGCTGCATCGACATCCCCGGCGCCAACCCGGTCGAGGGCGCCAAGCTCCAGATCTGGGACTGCAACACCACGGCGGCCCAGAGCTGGACCTTCGCCTCGGACGGAACCATCCGCGCGATGGGCAAGTGCATGGACCCGGCCTGGGCCGGCACCGCCAACGGCACCGAGGTCAACCTGGTCAGCTGCAACGGCAACACCGCGCAACGCTTCACCCTCAACGCCGCCGGCGACCTGGTCAACCTCAACGCCAACAAGTGCGTGGACGTACGGGAGGCCAACCCCAACAACGGTGGCAAGCTGCACCTGTGGGACTGCCTCGGCGCCGCCAACCAGAAGTGGTCTCGCATCTGACGACACGGGCACCGACTGGTGGGCCGTCCGAGAACAGTTCGGGCGGCCCACCGCCGTACGAGGGCCTCCGCAGACCGGATTGTGCGATGAGGAGGGAGGCCGGGCCCACGCCCATTATGTTCGGATTAATCCACAATCCGGCAGTTCTGGGAGTGAGCCCATGTCGCACCACCTCGATACCCCCCTCGCGGCCCAGGGCGGTCAGCTGTACCTCAACGACCTGTTCGTCTTCAACGGCGACCGCGCCACGGTCTTCGTCATGGACGTCAACAGCTCGGTGACCAGGGCCGACATCAAGCGCGGCTTCCACGCCGAGGCGCGCTACGAGATCAAGATTCATGTCAATGGCGGCGAGCGGGAGGACCTGACCTACCGATTCGCCTTCGGCGAGCTGGACGGCGACGCCAGGCAGACCTTCCAACTGTACGAACTCACCGGCGCGGACGCCCGCGACGACGCCGCGATGGGCACCCCCGTCGCCGAAGGGCGCACCGGCGAGGTGACGGCCGGCCGCAACGTCCGGATCTGGGCCGGCCGGATCACCGACCCGTTCTTCATCGACCTCGACGAACTCGCCACCATCAACGCAGCGGTCCAGAACGGTTCGCGGGTGGACCGCTCAGCGTGGCGGGTCGACCAGGCCAAGAACAGCTTCGCCGGCACCACCGTCGAGTCGATCGTCCTGGAGGTCTCCCAGGACGAGCCACTGCTGCGCGACGGCACCGAGATCGGCGTGTGGTGTCGCACCATGCTGGCCACCGACGCCGGCGGATGGCGACAGATCAACCGCGCCGGCCACCCCATGATGTGGCCGATCTTCTGGCCCCACGACACCGACTTCTCGAACCCCGCCAACTTCCGGCACCCCGGCATCGACCTCGCCGAAGGCGGCGAGGAGATCGCGAACGCGGTCGCCGGGGTCGTCAAGGCGAACGGCACCGCGGCGGACCCGTCAGCGTACGGCTGGAGCGTCGCCCGGCAGCTCTACCCCGACCTGCTGTCGTACAAGGTCGGTACGGCCGCGAACTTCGGCTTCGCGGCCCGCAACGGGCGCGCCCTGGCGGACAACGCGCCTGAGGTGATGTTCTCCCTGGTCCTCAACACCGGCACCACGTCCGGCCTCACCGCGGAGGTCACGAAGGCCGCCCGTGCCGCCACCTTCCCGTACGTGGTCCCGGCCTGACGTTGCTCGCGAGGCTCGGCGGCCAGCACGGCACCGAACCCTTTGCCGTGCGCCACTTCCGGGATCGCCCGACAACCGGGTGACGCTCGCTCCGTTCGTCCCATTTTGGGCGGTTTACGCCACTAGTCTCGGAAGCACTTCCCAGGTTTTCCAGGACGAAGGAGACTCGATGCGTAGAAAGATTCTCGCGGGCTTGGCCGGCGTCGCCGCCGTGGTCGCGCTCGCCGGGCCCGCCGCAGCGGACACCACCGGCGAAACGATCGTGACCCTCACCGTCGACGCCGCCGGTGGTCTGTCGATCACGGTGCCGGCGACGGCGAACATCGGACACGGCGTAGAGGGCTCGACCATCAGCGGCCAGCTGGGCCCGGTCACCGTGCTGGACCAGCGCGGGTCACTCACCCCGAACTGGACCGTCAACGTCTTCTCCACCGACTTCACCACCGGCGGCGGCACCTCCGGAGAGACGATCGCGAACATCAACGTCCTGTACTGGTCCGGCAACCCGACGGCGACCGCCGGCGGCGGCACCTTCACGCCGGGTCAGCCGAACTCCGGTGACCAGGTGATCATCAACGTGCCCCGAACGGCGATGAGCCACACCGGCGGCACCGGCAACAACTTCGCCACCTGGAACCCCACCCTGGTGGTGAACGTGCCGGACGGCACCGTCCAGGGTGTCTACACGGGGACGGTGACACATCAGGTGTTCTGACCCGCTCGGCCGGCTGGTGCTGCTGGCCTCGGTCGTCCTCGTGGCGCTCGGGGTTTCGGCGGCACCAGCCGTCGCCGTGCGGGAGCAGCGACCGGACCCGGCCGAGGAAGCCGCGATCAGCATCCGCATGCTGGACATCCCGGCCAGTCGGGTCCACGATCCCCGCGCCCAGGTCTACATCGTGGATCACCTGAAGCCCGGGGCGACGATCAACCGTCGGGTCGAGGTGCAGAACACCTCCGCCGAGACGCAGAAGATCGATTTCTACGCCGGGGCCGCGTCGGTCGAGAACAACGCCTTCACCGTTCCCGGAGGACGCACGGGCAACGAACTCAGCGGGTGGATTCGGCTGAAGACCGCCACGATGGAGCTGGACCCGGGCGAGCGGCGACCGGTCGCCGTCGAGATCGCCGTGCCGGAGAAGGCCTCGAGGGGCGAGCGGTACGCAGCGATCTGGGCGCAGGTCACCAGCGCCAAGGAACGCACCGGCAACGTCACCCAGATCCACCGGGTCGGCATCCGGGTCTACCTCGACGTCGGCCCCGGTGGTGAGCCGCCGACGGACTTCCGGATCGAAGGGCTGGCCGCGGAGCCCGGCACCGGCGAGTTTCCCGTGGTCACCGCGGAGGTCACCAACACCGGTGAACGCGCACTGGACATGACCGGCACGCTGTCGTTGACCAAGACGGCGGTCCAGGCCGGACCGTTCAAGGTGACCAACGGCGTGACGATCCTGCCGGGCCAGAGCGGCCAGGTACGAATCGAGGTCAACCAGACCCTGCCCGCGGGGACCTGGGATGTGCACGCGAAGCTCGCCAGCGGCACGGTGGAGCGCACCGCGACCGGGAAGATCGTCCTGCCCGTGGCGGCGCCGATGACGGTCTCGGCCACCAGCGGGGCGAGTTGGTTGGTCTACTCGGTCGGCGGAATCGCCCTGCTGGCGCTGGTCACCCTCGGTGGCTGGTACCTGTTCCGCCAGCGACGGACCCGGCTGGCCTGACCGACGTCCCAGCCCCGAACCTGCCCGGCCGCTCCCCCACGAGCGGCCGGGCAGCGGCGTCCCACCGCACCCACCGGGTCGATCAAGGAGTTGTGGTGCCCGGCTAAACCCCATGAACGTGATTTGTCACCCACCACAACTCCATGATCGACCGGGGCGGGGCGGGGCGGGGCGGTGGGGGTTCGGTGGCACCGCTTTTTCGACGGCAAGCCCGAACACCCGGCCAACTGCCCGTCACCGACCCACGTTTCTAGATGACTGAGTGTGTGATGACTGCTGTGTAGTCGCCGACCACCACCGAGGACGGGAGAGCCACCAACACTGTGGGGTTCCAGGTGGCGGAGTTCGGGCCTCCGGACTGACCGGCCCACCGGGCGGCGGTACGCGGGGTGTTCAGCACCGCCCCGGGCTGCGGGACGAAGGATCCGGCCCCGGTGCTGGCAAGGGCGGCCCCGGAGGCGTACGTGATGTCGCTGTTGGGGATGGTCTCGCCGCCCGAGCCGGAACCCGTGGTGAAGCTCGTGCTCGCGACGACGGTGACCCAGTTTCCGGAGAACGGCCCGCGGTCGTCGGTGACGGTCACCGGGCCGAGTTGGCCCGAGACACCGGTCGTGCCCGAGGTGACGGTGCCGAGCGCGGAGACCGCCGGGACGCTGATCGAGAGCCCACCGAGCGGGGTGATGACCAGGTCGACCGGTCGGGTCGCGGACTGGTCGAACGAGTCGGTCACCCGGACGGTGAACGGGAACGTCCCGGACGCGGTGGGCGTGCCGGAGAGCAGACCGGTCACCGGGTCGAGGGTCAGCCCGGCGGGCAGGCTTCCCGCGCTGAGCGCCCAGGCGAACGGGCCCGTACCGCCAGTCACCGTCAGCTGGTACTGGTACGGGTCGTACGCCTTGCCCGGTGGGGGCGGTGGGAAGGTCAGCGTCGGCGGCGGGTTGACCGTCACCGACGCGGAGGGGGCCGACTGTGGGCCGGTGCCGCCGGCGTTCGTCGCGGCCACCCGGAAGGTGTACGTGGCGCCGGCCGTCAACCCGGTGACGATCTGGGTCGTGGCGGTCCCGCTGAAGACCCGGGGGGTCTGTGCCACGGCACCGAGGTAGGGCGTCACGGTGTAACCGGTGATCGGCGAACCTCCGTTGGCCGGGGCTGTCCAGCTCACCGTGGCGGCGGTGGTCCCCGCGGTGGCGGTGGTGTTCGTCGGCGCTCCCGGCAGGGTGTACGGGACCACCGCCGCCGAGGGTGGGCTGGTCGCCCCGGTGCCGTACGCGTTCACCGCCGCCACCCGGAAGGTGTACGACGCGCCGACGGTCAGCCCGGTCAGGGTGCGGCTGGTGGTGGAGGCGTCAAAGGTGAGGGTCGGTTGGGTGACGCCGTCTCGGATCGGGGTGATCAGGTAGCTGGTGATCGGGCTGCCGTTGCTCGCTGGCGCGGTCCAACTCACGGTGGCGCTGGTGATGCCCGCGGTCGCGGTGGGTGTGGCCGGGCTGTCCGGCGCGGACGCGTAGACGTAGTTCGCCGATCCGGTGGAGCCTCGGGTGAGCACGCTGACCGTGACCGTCGCCGGGCTGGACCGGGCGGGCATGGCGGAGATGCCGAGGGTGCCGTCCGGGTTCCCGGTGAAGCAGCCGGCGGCCGGGCCGGAGCTGCACGGCAACAGCACCACCGAAGTGCCGGCCTGCTGCTCGGCGGTCGTACCGATGGTGATCGCGGTCGCGCCGGTGAGATTGCTACCGCCGACGGTGACCGCGATGCCGCCGGAGATCGTGCTCTGCGCCGGGGTGACGGTGACGCCGGTCGGTGCGGTCGCCGGGGCGACGGGGGTGGTGCCGGTGGCAAGCCCCGGGTTCGCGTCGATCGACGACGAGGTCGCCACGGTCGCGGTCTGGATCTGCGCCGGGGTCACGCCGGTGCCGGTGACGGTCGCGACGACAGTGATGGGTGGCAGGAAGGTGCCGCCGGCGAACGGGCCGTTGCTGTTGGTGCAGGTGATGGTCTGCCCGGACGGTGCGCCGCAGACCCAGCCGGACCCGTAGGCGGCGCGCGGTACGACACCGGTGGGCGCGGTCTGGGTCACCGAGATCGGTGCCGTCTCCGTGGCCCCGGCGTCGACCCCCGCGGTGATCGAGTAGGTGACCGGGTCACCGGGTTGCGGGGAAGCCCCGACCGCGCTGGTCTGCGACACGTTCAGGTCCGGCACCGGGTTGAAGCTGACCGCGCGCGCGTTGTCGACCTCGTGGAAGTCGGTGACCGAGCCGGTCGAGCCCACCCAGCCGAAGGCGAGTTGGCGGGGGTAGCCGCTGGCGTTCAACCAGGTCGGCGACGGATACAGGCTGGGCGACACGACCGGGAGGGCGCCCTCCAGGGTCCGGGCGGACCCACCGACCGGGGTGAACCTGACCCGGTACTGACCGGCGGGAGTGGTGATGCCGGAGTCGGTGGTGTACGGGGAGGCGGTGGTGTTGATGACGACCTCGACCGGCACCACGGACGCGGCCCGGGTGCTGGCCCGCAGCGGCAGGCCGGGAGTCGACGTGCTCCCGGCGGTGCTGTTGATCGCGCAGTAGCCGACCCCGTTCCGGCCCGGCCCCCGGACCACCACCTGGCCCGGGACCCGCCCGTTGGTGGTCGAGATGTACGGCGGGTTCGTGCAGCCGGTGCCCTGGTAGGTGCTGTTGCTGAAGTTGCCGAAGACGTCCAGCCCGATGCCCAGGTAGCCGTTGGAGAGGCCGGCTGACACCCCGTTGAACGCCGCCGAGTAGCCCAGCGAGCCGCCCGACGGGCCGAGGGTCGACGGGGACCTGGGGTTGGCCGGGTCAACGGCGGCCAGTGCGAAGGCGAGGCCGTCCGCACCCGGGTTGCTGCCGCCGTACTGGTAGGTGTTGAAGGTCAGGTACAGGCCCTGCGAGGTGGGCACACTCACCGCGGCGAACACCCCGCCCTGCCGGTTGACGGTGGCGGGGGTGAGGCGCAGTTTGCCGGCGCCCTGCGGGTCGGTGGAGGTGGTGCAACTCAGCAGCGGGCCGGTGGTGGTGTTGCCGGCGGCGCTCAGGCAGGCGGCGTTGGTGCCGCCGGCGAGGGGCACGGCGGGCACCGCAACCGCGCCGATGCCGTTCGCGGTGTTGTTGTGGAACGGCTGGTCGAACAGGACGGAGCCGGCCGCCGACGCCGGGACCGGCCCGAACGCGAGAGTCCCCACGAGCACGACAAGGACCAGTGCGCCGGCACTGGTCGGACGACGCCGGCCCCACAACGACATGCCCACTCCCAGCTTTCACTTCAGTCCCGATTCGGACTATAACCCCCCAAACCGCCCATATTTTCGGTACGCGGATAACAACCAGAGGCCGACGACGCCTCGACGGAAACGGACCGACCCCCGTCGGCTCCTGCCGAAGGGGTCGGTCCGTAGAAACAAGGACGAGGGCGGTCAGCCCTCGATGTCCCGGGGATCGCGACTGCGGGGATAGGTGTTCTTCTCCCCGATCGTGCCGTCCTGCTTCTTGACCACGTGTTCGACGCCCCGGTCGGCCGCCATCTCGCGGCCCTGGGCCTGCGCGTCGGCCTTCACCTCATGCGTGCTGCTGGCCCGCTCGTTGCCTTCCGGCTTGTTCTTCCACTGCCCGTCCTCGCGGTACGTGTCGACGTCACCCTTGGCCATGGCCGGCTCCTCCCTGCGACCGAAACTGTTGCCCGAATCAGTGCCCCGGGACGCGGCGGGCAAACCGCCGCCCTCAGGAGACGGCCGGACAGTTGTTGCTCACCCGCCGAAGGATCTGTTCACGGTCGTCGGTGGTGATCCCCGACGGCTCACCGTCGAAGTAGGTCTCGACCTTCTCCCAGCCGCGCCGCTGCTCGTAGTGCAGGTGCGGGGCACCGGAGTTGCCGGTGCTGCCGAGTTTCCCGATCTGCTCACCCTGGGCGACCTTCTGACCCACAGCGACCAGCGGTGGTTCGAGCAGGTGCAGATACTGCGTCTCCCACTTGCCGCCGTGATCGATCTTCACCCAGTAACCGCCGCCGCGCCCGCGTGGACCCTCCGGGTTCTCCGGGGTACGACCACCGAGCGACCCGTTGATGCCGGCCACGGTGACCGTCCCGGCATAGGACGCGAGGACCGGACGCCCCCACGCCTCGCCCTCGATGGGGAAGAAGTCGACGTCGTAGTCGTCGTGGCCGGGATAGGTGCTGAGCTGCCAGGTCTCGCCGCAGGCGACGGGCATCTGGAACAGCGGGCGCGGACCCGCCGGTCGCAGCATCGGCACCACGACCAACGCGACGCCGAGGACGGCTGCCGCAGCGACGAGCGCGAGGAGAACGAGGAGAATTCGGCTTCGCGGGCGGCGGTGGGTGCGGGCTCTGGCGGGGCGGCCGGTCGTCACCGGCCCGAGCATGACAGACGCCGACAACGTCGCGGCTCCGGGTCGCCCCCAGTTCGTTCCCGAATCGGATACATTGCAGTCGCATCGTAAACGAGCTACGGTCGACCGCAATGCAGTCGTATTGCAACGAGAGTGGGCTCCCCGATGCGCGTGATCCCGTTGTCCGAGGTGACCACCGAGATGCTCGGCCTGGTCGGCGGCAAGGCCGCCGGGCTGGGCGAGCTGATCCGGCGGGGTGAACGGGTCCCCGAGGGCTTCTGCGTCACCACCGAGGCGCACCGGCTCGGCGTGATACCCACCGCCGAGGTCGCCGCCGCCTACGAGCGGCTCGGGGCGGGCCCGGTCACCGTACGCTCCAGCGCCACCGCTGAGGACCTGCCCGACGCGAGCTTCGCCGGACAGCAGGACACAGTGCTCGACGTGGTCGGCACCACCCAGCTGATCGCCGCCATCGAGAAGTGCTGGGATTCGCTGCACAGCGACCGCGCCACCGCCTACCGCGACGCCCGCCAGATCGACCACCGGCAGGTGGGGATGGCCGTCGTGGTGCAACGCATGATCACGCCCCGGGCGGCCGGGGTGCTTTTCACAGCGAACCCGCTCACCGGACGTCGCGACGAGATGGCTGTGGATGCGGCTCCGGGTGTCGGCACGACAGTGGTGGACGGCGCGGCGACAGTGGACCACTACGTCCTCGACGGTGTCGCCCGGGACGACACCGGATGCCTGACGTCCGCGCACCTGGCCGACCTGCGCGCCACCGGCGAGCGACTCCAGGCCCACTTCGGCTGCCCGCAGGACATCGAATGGGCGATCGACGCGCACGACGTCCAGTGGCTCCTCCAGTCCCGGCCGATCACCAGCCTGTTTCCACAGCCGCCCGCCACCGACAAACCTCTCACCCGCGTCTACCTGGAGTTCGGTCACGTCCAGGGCATGCGGCAACCGGTCACCCCGATGGGCATGTCGACCCTGCGGACACAGATCGCCGCCATGCTGGCGTCGCTGGGGGTGCGGGTCGAGATCGTCGACATCGGTGGCCGGCTCTACGGTGACCTGACGGACCTGGCTCGGGACCGGTCGTCCCGCAAGCGGCTGGTCAAGCTCCTGGCTGTCGACTTCGGGCCACGCGCCCAGGCGGTGATGCAGCACGTGCTGGCCGATCCCCGCTTCGCCCCGACCAGCGGCAGCGCCCGGCGCGGCGGAGCGCCGACGGCCGCGTCGCTGCGGACGGCCCGGCGGGCGGTGGTGGGGATCCTGCGGTCCCTGGCCCGTCCCGACACCGCGCGGACCCGGATGTTCGAGGCGATCGAGCAGATGAGGACACGATCGGCCGCCCCGGCCGACCTGAGTTCCGCCGCCGACCGGCTGCGCTTCGTGCAGGCACGGGACGCCGACGCCGACGCCGACGACACCGCCGACGCGATCATGTGGCCGATCGTCGCGGGGATGCTCGCCGCCGCGCTGCCGGCCGCGCTACTCAAGGGCATCGCCGGCCCGGACGAGATCCACACCGTGCTGGGCGGCATGCCGCACAACGTCACCATCGAGATGGACCTGGCACTGTGGCGGCTCGCCCAGAGCGCGGGCGACCACCGTCAACTCCTCCTCGACACACCGCCGGCCGAGCTGGCCGCGCGCCACCTGCGCGGAACCCTGCCCGACATCGGCATGACCGCCTTCCTGGACGTCTACGGCCACCGGGGCGTCGCCGAGGTCGACCTCGGCGTACCGCGCTGGGAGGAAGACCCCACTCCGGTCTTCGCGGCGGTCGCGAACTACCTCCGGGTCACCGATCCACAGCAGGGCCCCGACCGACGCTTCCAACGGGCCGCCTCCGCAGCGGAGACAGCTCTGGAGGAGCTGACCCGGCGGGTCCGCCGCCGGCGGCCGGTGCGGGGCACCATCGCCGCCTTCCTGCTGCGCCGGGCACGGTCCCTGGCCGGCCTGCGCGAGGCCGGCAAGTTCGCCGGGCTCTACCCCCTGCGCGAGACGCGCCGTCAACTGCTGCTCGTCGGCGCCGACCTGCACGACTCCGGGTTGCTGGACGAGCCCGACGACATCATGTTCCTGACTCTCGACGAGGTGCACAGCGCCGTACACCAGGGGGTTGATCCGCGTGCAACAGTCACCGCCCGACGGGCCGTGCACCGGCGGGAACTACGGCGCGCGGCGGTGCCCGTGGCGCTGCTCTCCGACGGCACGGACGTCGAGGCCGTCCTGCCGGCTGCGCCCGCCGGCGACGGGACGCTGACCGGCGTGGGCGCGTCGGCGGGCCGGGTGACCGGCCCAGCCCGGGTCGTCCACGACCCGCGTACCGCGCACATCGAGCCCGGCGACGTCCTGGTGGCCGCGACCACCGACCCCGGCTGGACGCCGCTGTTCCTCACCGCCGCGGCGCTGGTCACCGAGACCGGCGCGATCATGGCGCACGGCCCGACGGTGGCCCGTGAGTACGGCATCCCCGCCGTCATCTGCGTTCCCGACGCCACCCGGACGATCCGCACGGGGCAGGTCGTCACCGTGGACGGTGCCGCCGGCACCGTCACGCCCCACTGACCGTCGACAGCCACCGAGAAGGACGACAATGAGCGACACGAAGGCCCCGACCAGGGCACGGGTGGGCCCGCTACTGCGCCGCGCGGCGCGGGCCGAGGCCGCGACCTGGCGCAGCCTGTACCTGTGGGCGCGCCGCCGCCCACTACCGCTGGAGCCCGGCGAAGAGCCGTTCGGTTACCTCGGCGTGGTCAAGCCGATCCTGGGCATCTTCATCGGTCTCTCGGCCGTGGAAATCCCGATCTTCGACGTCGTGGTCACCCACGTGGTGCCCTGGCGGCCCGCCCGCTGGATCGTGCTCGGCCTCGGCACCTGGGGTCTGCTCTGGATGATCGGCCTGTTCGCCAGCATGACCATCCACCCCCACCTCGTCGGCGACCGTGGCCTGCGGGTGCGGCTCAACTCGGGCATCGACATCTTCATCCCGTGGACGGACGTCGAGGCGCTGCGCAAGCGCTACCGCTCGCTGCCGTCGAGCCGGTCCGTGCAGGTCGAGCAGGAAGGCGACCGTCGGGTGGTGTCCATCTCGGTCGGCAGCCAGACCAGCATCGACGTCCTGTTGCGCCGGCCGCTGACCTTCGACCTGCCCAGGGGCGGGTCCGTGCCGACCAACGAGCTGCGACTGTACGCCGACGACCCGGACGGCCTGCTGCGCAGCGCCCGGGGCACCCCCACGAGCATCACCGTCAGCCGGTGACCGCCGCCGCTGGCGGCGTCACCGGGCCTAGCACTGTGAAACGATCGAGGCCATGCCCAAGAAGGTCGATCATCAGGAGCGACGCACCCTCATCGCGGACGCGTTGATGCGGGTCGCCGCGGCCCAGGGGCTGGAGGCCGTCAGCCTCCGACACGTCGCCGCCGCGGCCGGGGTGTCCGCCGGCATGGTCCAGCACTACTTCCGGACCAAGGACGAGATGATGGCGTTCGCGTTGAGCGTGGTGCGCGAGCGCAGCCAGGCCCGGGTCACCGACGCGGTGGCCCGGCTGGGCGACAACCCCCCGCCTCGGCGGCTGCTGCGTACGATGCTCGCCGCGCTGCTGCCGCTGGACGAGCGCACCCGCGACGACGGGCGGGTGGCGCTCGCGTTCCTCGCCTACACGGCGGTACGACCGTCGGCCGCGCCCCGCCTGCACGAGGACACCGCGCAGTTCACCGGGTTCATCGCCGGCCTCCTGCCCGACCGCCACGGCTCCGCCGCGGCAGCGGGCCTGCTGGCCCTGATGGAAGGGCTCGGTGTCTACCTGCTGGGCGGGCAGTACACCACCGCGCAGGCGCTCGACGCGCTCGACGCCCACCTCGACCTGCTCTTCGGCGCGTCGTCGGCCGCCTGAGCGGCAGTGGTCGTACCGGGCCGGCCCTCAGCAGCGCGGCACGTTCGGGATGTACCCGTCGTAGCCGGTCAGCACGTAGGCGTCGGAGACGTAGCGGTTGGTGCCGATCCGGTTCCAGACGGCCGTCGTGCCGTACGGGCCGGTGACCGTGCTGCCGACGGCCTGGCAGTAGACGGCGACGGTGACGCCGTCGGCGACCGAGCCGACAACCGGGTAGCTGACACCGGGGCCGGAGCGCACGTTGAGGCTGGACGCCGTGGCGATCACCGTGCCGGAGCCGATGCCGGTGATCCCGTTCACCAACTGCATGTAGTAGGTCCAGTTCCAGTTCGGGCCCGGGTCGGTGTGGGTGGCACCGGGCACCTCGTGGTGGGCGATGATGTGCGCCCGGTCCTTCGGGATGCCGTACCTGGTGGTGAGGCTGCGGGTGAGCGCGGCCGAGGCGCGGTACATCGCGTCGGTGAGCCAAGCGGGATTGTCGACGTACCCCTCGTGCTCGATGCCGATCGACTGGGTGTTGTAGGTCCAGTTGCCGGCGTGCCAGGCGATGTCCTTCTCCCGCACCGACTGGGTGACGGCTCCGTCGGAGGAGCGGAAGGTGTAGTGCGCGCTGGCCTGGGCGGCCGGGTTCTGGAACCAGCCGACGGTGCCGGAGTATGAGCCCTGCGCGGTGTGGATGACGATGCGGGTGACCGGGTGGCTGCCCGGTCGACTGGCCACCGTGTAGTTGCTGGTGCTGGCCGGCGTCCAGACGGCCGGCCCGTAGTCGGTGCTGAGCGTGCCGACCCCGCCGGGGTGCTCCAGAGCGCCTCGGCGCGGCGCGACCGGTCGGCCCGGCACCGTCTCGCCGCGCCCGGTGAACCCGGCACGCAGCAGGTCGTAGACGCTGTCCGCGTAGAGCCGCGCCACCGACGGGTCGTGCGCGCCACCGTAGCGGGCCAGCGCCGGGTGCCAGGCGTTCACGTCGTCGCGGTCCGCGCCGGTGCGGCCGGCCTGATCGGCGTACGCGCGCAGCACGGCCGCCGCCCCGAGGACGTTCGCTGTCGCGTCGGTGCGCAGCGCGGCGGGACTGAGCCGGGTGAGCGTGGCGGCTTCGTCCAGGGTGTGCACCTCGGGGTTGCTCGTCAGGTGCATCAGCCCGTACCCACCGGCCGCGCTCGGCGCGCCGCCGTGCATGTCCAGCCGCGACTCGGCGTACCCGAGCGCCACCAGCAGGTCGCGCGGAACGTCGTAGCGGGCGGCGGCGGTGTCGAACGCGACGGCCAACGGGGCGGCCGGCGCTGGCGTGCGATCGGGGTCGGCGATGGCGGGTGACGCGACCGCGACGACTCCGGTCAGGGCGGTGGTCAGGGCGAGCAGGAAGCGGCTTCGGTGGGAGGTTGGAGCGGACATCAGCACTCCTCGCGGTGACGGAGGTGGGCGGCGCGGGGCCGCCCACCTCGGGGTCGGGCTCGTCAGCACCAGCCGTTGACCGGCCCGTTCACACCTGTCGACAGGTAGGCGTCGGACACCCAACTGCCGTCGCTCAACCGGTTCCAGAGCGCCGTGGTGCCGTACCGGCCGGTGTGCGAGGTGCCGTTGGCGGAGCAGGAGATGGTGACGGTGGCGCCGTCGGCGACCGAGCCGAGCGAGCCGTAGCCGGTTCCCGGGCCGGCCCGTCGGGTGAGCACACCGCCGCCGTTCGCATCGACCACTCCCTGGTTGAAGCCGAGCGCGCCGTAGTTGTAAAGACCGCCACCGGCGCCGGCCCAGGCCGAGCCGTGCCGCGCCCCGCCCTGGTACGCGGCGGCGCCGTTGGCCAGCACCCACTTGCCGATGTCGTGCCCGGCGATCGGCACGTACGCGCTGTTCTGCCGGAGCCCGAAGTGGACGTGCCGACCGTAGGCGGCGCCGCCGCAGGTGACGTCGGTGCCGGTGTTACCCAGGACGGCGCCCTGGCCGACGCTGGCGCCGTTGACGGAGATGCTGTTCCACAGGTGGTAGTAGTCGGTCGAGTAGCCCCGGTCGTGGATCACCCGGATCCACCCCTGGCACATCGTGTACGCCGCGCCGGCCCGGGCGGCGCGGACCACCTGGTCGCCGCCGGCCAGGTCGACCGAGCTGTACGGTGATTCGGTTCCACCCCAGCCGTGCGGGCCGCTGGTGAGCGTCCACGTCTGGCCCACGCCGAACGGCAGGGCCATCCCGGTCCGGTAGTCGCCGCCCGCGTACATCGGGGTCGGGGTGGTGGTGAGCACGTCCCTCTCCTGCGCGGTCGGCAGTGGCGACTCGGCGGCCAGGATGCCGAAGGCGGTCTCGCCGTCGAAGGCGATCCGCCACCCGGCGGGCTCGGACCGGGCGATGAAGATCGACCCGGTCGGGTGGGCGTCCTCCTGCCGGGGCGCGAGGGCGACGGCGGTGCCGAACGCCCACCGGCCGCTGGTGCGGCTGACGGTGACCCGGGTTTCCGGTCGCGCGCCGGCCGCGGACAGTTCGGCGGAGCCGAGCAGCTTGGCGGTCACCGCGGCGGTGAGCGCCGGGGTGACGGCCGAAGCGGCGCTGGGCGCGGCCCCGATCAGGCTCGTGACCATCAACAGGGCCGCGGCTGCGCCGCCGACCAGTCGTCGACCGTGTCTCATCGTGGCCTCACTTTCGCATGGGTTCGCGGGCGTCGGGTTCCGACACGGGGTGCCTCTCACCGGGTGACAATCGAAAGGCAAACGTCGATATTGACGAAGATTGTTGTGTAGCAAATCGTCGAAGTCAACGAACCTATCGAAGGTTTTCTTCATCACTGGATTCGCGCCCGCGCCGGCCTCGGCCGGGCTGCGCGCCGCACCACCCCCGAACGAGGATTGCGCGATGCGGTAGGGCGTGGCACTGTGCGGAACGCCGGTACCGGAGGGGGCGAGCGCAGATGTTGACTCTTCAACGGGTGTCGGTCGGATACGGCGACGCGCCGGCCGTGCTCCGGGACGTGTCGGTGACGGTCCGTCCGGGTCGGGTGCTGGCGTTGACCGGTTCGTCGGGTGCCGGCAAGACCACCCTGCTGCACGCGATGGCCGGGCTGCTGCGCCCGCGAGACGGTGCGGTGACGGTCGACGGGCAGGCGCTCCGCGACCGCGACCACGCGGTCGAGCACCGGATCGTCCTCGTCCCGCAGGACAACGGCCTGGCCCCGATCCTGACCGCCACCGAGAACCTGCAGGTGGCACTGGTCGCCGGTGGTGTGGCAGCGGCAAAGGCCCGCCAGCAGACCGCCGCGATGCTGGATCGGCTGGGCCTCTCCGGCCAGGCCGACCAGTTGGTCGAGGAGCTGTCCGGCGGCCAGCAGCAGCGGACAGCCATCGCTCGCGGTCTGGCGCTGCGCGGCGGTGTGCTGCTGGCCGACGAGGTGACCAGCGAGCTGGACGCGGGCAATCGGCAGCGGGTGCTGGATCTGCTGCACGACGAGGCACTCCGGGGCGTGGCCGTCGTGTTCGCCACCCACGACCCGGAGGTGGCCGCCGCCTGCGAAGCGGAGCTGCATCTCGTCGAGGGCCGGGCGGAGATCGTCCGCGATTGACGGACCTGCGGTAACCGGCAGGCCTCAGTCCACTCGCACGGGGCGGCGGGCGAGAGGCTCCGCCGATAGCATCGCCGTCAATGCTGACCATCATCTGGGCAGCGCTCGCGGCCCGTCGGGCACAGGCCGCCGCCGTGCTCCTGCTCGCGTTGCTCGCCAGTGCCGCCGCCGCGGCCGCACCGAGTTACACCGCCGCGGCCGGGCAGGCCCTGTGGCGCTACGAACTGTCCACCGCGCAGCCGAACGAGCGGCGGGTGCGATTCGCCGAGCCCGTCGAACATGCGGGTATGCCCGGCGATCCGACCAGGACGGTTTTCGCCGACAAGGTCCGTCAGTTGACGCCGGCCGGGTTCGACGTCGTTCTGGGCGCCCGGAGTGGCGGTGTCGCCACCGGTCGCGCCGGCAGGGTGACCTCGAACCTGACCTACCGGGCAGGGGTCTGCGAGCGGGTCACCGTGACCGGCGCCTGCCCTCGGGCCACAGCGAGGGGTCAGGCTCCCGAGGTCATGGTCAGTACGCACACCGCGGCGCGGCTCGGTGTCGCCGTCGGGGATCAGTTCACGTTCGGCCTCGTGCCGGTGCGGGTGTCCGGCGTCTACCAACCGCAGGACGTCCAGGATCCGTACTGGCTCGGCGAGGAGTTCATCCGGCCGCCCGCTGCGGACACGACCAGCACGTCGATCCCGGGTAGCGCCGAGGACGCCATCTTCAGCGCCGAGTCCTCCCCCCTCGTCGACGACGACGTGATCCTGTTCCGGTCGACCGCCGATCTTTACGCCACCGAACGGTTGCTGGACGGCCGATCCGTGCCGGACCTGCGGGCGACGATCGCGGTGCTGGAGCGCGACGGGGGCCGTGAAGGCTACGGAGCCGGCAACAGCCTGCCGAGTCTGTTGGATCGCGTCACGCTGCAACGCGACCAGCTGGCCGACGGCGTGGCGCTGGGCGCGGGGCTGCTCGTCCTGCTCTGCTGGCTGGTGCTCTTCGTCGCTGTCGGTTCCGCGACGGACCAGCGGCGACCGGAGCAGGGCCTGCTCGTGCTCCGCGGCGTGCAGCGCCGACGACTGTGGGCGCTGGCGATCGGCGAGCACGCCGTGCCCGTCCTGGTCGCGATTCCCCTCGGCTGCCTGGCGGGTCTGGCCGCCGCCGACCTGCTCGCCGCGCGGGCCCTCCCGACCCACGCCGACGTCGCGGTGGACGCGACAACAATCGTCTTCGCCACCATCGGCGCCGTCGGCGCGCTCGCCGCAGTGCTGTTGGCCCAGGCTCGGATGATGTCCGCGCCGGTCGTCGACCTGCTACGCCGAGTGCCGGCCCGGGTACGAGGGTGGCGAGCGACCATCGGCGACGTCGTCGCGGTGTCCATCGCCGTGGCCGCCGTGGTGCAGTTGCGCTCCGGCGGATCGCCCAGTGGCCTGGCCCTGGTGGCACCGATCGCCGGAGCGCTCGCCGCAGGTGTGCTGCTGGCACGGGTCGCGATGCTCGCCGGCGCCGCGGTGGGTGCGGCGCTGCTCGCGCGTGGCCGCACAGCGGTCGGCCTCGCCCTGGTGCAGGTGGCCCGGCAACCACGGTTCCGGCCCCTGATCGCCCTGCTCACCGTGGCCGTCGCCATGCTCGCCTTCACCGTCGCGACGAGCGAGGTCGCCTCGGTCGCCTACCGCGACCGGTCGGTCGTCGAGTCCGGCGCACCCCGCGTCGTCGAGGTCGACGCGGCGTCGCGTGCACACCTGTTGGCAGCCGTGCGGGCTGTCGACCCCGAGGGCGGATTCGCGATGGCAGCCGTGGTGTCGGGCACGCCCGCCGGGGCCGGCACACCGCTGCTGGCAGTGGACTCCGATCGGCTGGCGACGGTGGCCGCGCCGCATCCGTCCTACGGCGGTTCCCTGACGGACATCGCCCGGGACATCCGCCCGCCCGCACCGGGGAAGCCGGTGCAGCTGCGGGGTCGACAGCTCATCATGGCGCTCTCCGCCGACTTCGACGCCAAGGCATTCGCCGGCAATCGGGTCCGCCTGGCGATCACCATCTCCGGACGGAACGGCACCCGGGTGGTCCTCGCCCGCGACGACATCAAGCCCGACCGGAAGAACTACGTCCTCCAGGTGCCCGAGTGCACGCGGGACTGCCGACTCGTCAAGATCGAGATCGACGCTCCCGTGGTGGTCCGGGACGTCAAGATCCGCCTGGAGGAGCTGCGCACGGCCGAGGCCGAGGGCGCAGCCGAGACGGTCGTGCTGACCGGCGCACAACTCGCCGATCTGCAACGGTGGCGGCAGCTCACTCCGGATACGACGTTCCTCGACGCCGAGAGCGCACCGAGGGCCGCGATGATCATCGACATCCTGGAAGGCCGGCTGGCGAAGCCGGCCGGCGTCGGTGTCGTCGACGCTCCGTTCCCGCTGCCCATCTACCTGACCCGGTCCAAGGGGACCGGGCTCGGCCGGTCTCATCCGCACGACGGTGTCGACGGGACACCGACCAACGGGTCGGTTCGAGGTCTGGTCGACCGCCTGCCGCGACTCGGCGCGACCGGTCTCATCGTCGACCTGGAGTACGCGGACCGACTCTCCGTCGCCAGCCAGACCGGCACCGAGGAGGTCTGGTTGACGCAGTCGGCTCCCCCTGACGTCCTCGACCGGCTTCGCGAACAGGGCCTGGTCGTGCGGGGCGACCGGACGATCCCCCAGGTCCAAGCGGACTTCGACCGACAGGGAGCTGCCCTGGCGCTGCGCTTCAACGTCTTCGCCGCGCTGGCCGGGGTGCTGATCGGGGCGGCCGGCATGGTGGCGACGGCCTCCGCCGAGCAACGCGCCCGGGTGGCCACGCTGGTGGCGCTGCGTCGGCAGGGGTTGCCACCACGCGCCGTGCGGGGCGGCTACGGGTGGCTGGTCGCGTTCGCGGTGGGGTCGGGTGCTCTCGTCACCCTGGTGATCTGGCTCCTCACCCGGGGCGGGCAGCGTCTGTTCAGCGACGGCCGCTCACCGGTCCCGATACCCGACTGGCCGACCGTCGACCGGCTGCTGTTGGCCGCGGTGCCGGCCGTCGTCCTGTTCGCCCTCACCGCGGTCGTGCTCGGTCGGATCATCGCCGCCTCGGTGCGGCGCCGGAGCGGTCGATGACCGCCGCCCGGCAGGACGCGCCGGTGACCGCCGCACAGCCGGCCGAGGGTGTGGCCGTCACCTGCCATCGACTGATCCACATCTACCCCACCGCCACCGGCGACGTGGTCGCTCTCTCCGGCGTGGACCTGAGCATCGCGGCCGGTGAGATGCTGGCGCTGGTGGGTCCGTCCGGCTCCGGCAAGTCCACGTTGGTGGCGATCCTCGGTGGGCTCATGCAGCCCTCCGCCGGGCGAGTCCATGTGGGCGACCACGAGCTGTCCCGACTCCCCGCCAAGGGCCTGGCCGCTTTGCGCGGGGCCACGGTCGGCACCGTGCTCCAGGGCGCCGAACGCAACCTGCTGCCGTACCTGTCGCTGTCCCGCAACATCTGGTTGGCGCAGCGAGCCGTGGCGCGCGCGGCCAGACGCCGGCTCGACCCACCGGAGGCGATCCTCGAGCTGGTCGGTCTCGCCGGTGCCGGCGCGCGGCGGGTCGGCGACCTGACCCCGGGGCAGCGCCAGCGGGCGGCGCTGGCGCAGGGGCTCGCCGCCGGGCCCGGCCTGCTCCTGGTCGACGAGCCGACCAGTCAGCTCGACGTGGCCGGTCGCGACGAGGTGCTCGCCGCGCTGACCACCGTCAACGCGCAGCGGGGCACCACCGTGGTGGTGGTGACCCACGACGGCGAGGTGGGCGCCCAACTGGGCCGGGCGGTCACCATCCGCGACGGCCGGGTGGGCGCCGAGGGGCGTGACGGCCGGGACTTCGCCGTGGTCGCCGGTGACGGCACGATCCAGTTGCCACCCGAGACGTCGGCGGCCTTCCCGGCCGGGACGTTGTTCGAGGTCGACCACACCGACCAGTCGATCACTCTGCGCGCCGTGGCCACCCCGTCGTCCCGCCCCGGAAACGGCGGGGTGACCAACGTCGACGACCCGCCTGACCAGGCCGTCTGAACGGCCCCGCTCGGCTCGGTGGGTGGTGCCGCCCGCGGTCGCTGTCAGGTGAGCGGGGACGGCGACTCGGCGCCGGGGATCACCAGCGTCGGCGTGCCGGACCCGTCCGCCGGGACGCTCCAGATGTCGGGCTGACCATCGTCCCGGCGCAGCGTGTAGGCCAGCACCCCGCTGTCCAGCCAGGCGGCCTGGTCATCGACGCTGCGGGTCTCGGCCGTCGCGGTGACCCGCATGCTGGCCAGGTCGAGCACCGACAGCCGCCAGCCCTTCGCCGGGTCGGCGTCGACCGCCTCCTTGAACGCGAGCCGGGTGCCGTCCGGGGACAGCGACGGGCACTCGACGTTCTCCTTCAGCGTCTCGACCGTACGGGCGGCGAGATCACCCCGGACCAGGTACCGCTTACCACCTGTCGACATGGTCGCGTAGAAACGATTGTCGTCGGCGGTGAAGGTGACACCCCAGTAGTTGACGTCCGGGTTGCGGTAGCCCCGGCCGTCCCGTGTGATCGCGAACTCCTCGAGTGAAGCCACCGTGGCACCGGTGCGGGTGTCGAGGGTCCCGGTGCGGGTGGAGAAGCCACTGGAGGTGTACGAGTCGCCGCCGACGAACGTCGTCCAGGAGACCATCCGGCCGGAGGCCGAGACCCGGGCCCGGTTCGGCAGACCCGGCACGCTGACGGCCCGGGTCTGGCGCAGCGCCGCGTCGAGCACGACAACCTGGTACGACCACGCCGTCTCCGGTTTCAGGCAGACACCGGTGCCGGCCGCGGCGTACACCCGGAGGCATTCCAGGCCAGCGACGGTGCGCGGCCCAGCAGGATCGGACGTGGCGACGGTCGAGACGTGTCGGTCGGTGATCGCCAGCAGGCGCGGGCCGGGCGTCAGGGTGACCGTCAGGTCGCCAGTGGCCGAAGGCGGCGTCGGGGCGGGTTCCGCCGCCATGGCCACGTAGCCGGCCGCCACGCTGCCCAGCAGCACGGCCGAGGCGACCACCACGCCGAGTTTCGCTCGGGTCGACATCGCGATCATCGGAGCACCTTCCGGGTGGTCGAGCGGGACGGGGAGGCCAGCAGAAGCAGCGTGAGGAGCAGGACCCCGGCGACGGCGACGGCCGCCCCGCGGATCGCGGTCTCCGGCCCGAACGCCTGCCAGGCCAGACCGAACAGCACAGAGGAGATGAGGTACGCGATCGCCTGCCCGGTCTGCACGAGCGCGATCCCGGTGGTCCGCAGCCGTGCCGGCAGCACCGGGCCGGCGAGCGCGATGAGCACGCCGTCGGTCGCGGCGTAGAAGACGCCGTACAGCGTCAGTACCAGGGCGACCAGCGGCCACCCGTCGACCGGGCCGGCCAGCAGCAGGTACGTCGCGCCGAGGGCGGTGTAGCCGCCGGTCACCACAGGCAGGCGACCGATCCGGTCGGCGAGCACACCGAGCGGGGCGGCGAGCAGCAGGTAGGCCAGGCTGGTCCCCACCGCGAGCAGCGGGAACCAGCGCAGGCCGAGATCCTCCCGGCGCTGCAACAACAGGTAGACGAACCCGTCGCCGATGGTGGCCAGCCCGAGCATCGCAGCGGCCAGCACCAGCCGCCGGGCCGGCCCGGCACGCAGCAGCCCGAACGCCTCGCGGACGGTGACCTTCGCTCCGGTCGGTCCGTCGGTCACCTCGCCGGAGGGCCGCTCCCGGACGAAGAGCACCAGCACGACCACGGCCAGGGCCGCGATGCAGAAGCTGGTCACGAACACCGCGTCGTACGACTGCCCGACGACCAGCAGGACAGCGAACGCGGCGAGCGGCCCGAGGAACGCGCCGACGCTGTCCATCGCCCGGTGCACTCCGAACGCCCGACCCAGCGCCTCGGGCGGCGTGGAGAGGGTGATCAACGCGTCGCGCGGCGCGCTCCGCACACCCTTGCCGAGCCGGTCGACGGCGATGACGGCACCGATCGCCGGGATCGACCGGCCGGCGAGCAGCAGACCCAGTTTGGCGACCGCCGAGAGCGCGTACCCGATGCCGGCGATCAGCTTGCGTCGCCGGAACCGATCGGCGGCGAACCCGCCGACGACCCGCAGCAACGCGGTGGCGCCGGTGTGGACGCCGTCCAGCACGCCGAAGGCCACCGGGCTGAGGTGCAGGCCCAGCACCAGGTAGAGCGGCAGGACGGCGGCCACCATCTCGGCCGACACGTCGGTGATCAGACTGACCGTGCCGAGCGCCACGACGTTGCCGCTGACCATCGCGAACCGGTGGCGTCGGGGACCCGATCCGGGTTGGTCGGTGACCGGTCGGGAGACGGTCGACAGGTACACGAGCATCTCCTCGGATCGACGGTTGATGGGCAGCCATCGTCCGTACTCAGTGGAGCGGGCACAACGGACCGAGCGTGGAATCCGGGCGAGGGGCCGGTGAACGAGTTCCCAACACCGAGGTGTTCGCCTGCCGGGACGCACTGTTCACCCGCTCGCCGCCCGGCGGTTCATCGACCTTCCTACATTCCTTGCGCCTCTCTCCACGAACTTAGGAGTCCTGAATGGTTGTTCGATTTCCCCGTCCGTCGGTGACGCTCGGGGTGGTCACGGTGATCGTCGCCGCGACCGCCGCCGTCGTCGTGACCGGCGCTGGCGCGGCGTCGGCGGCGAGCGTGACCTTCACGCCGGTCGCCGACACCTACGTGCAGAGCGACACGGCCGCCACCAACTACGGCACGTCCACGCAGGTCGTGGTCGACAACTCACCGGTGCGGCGCTCGTTCCTGCGCTTCACGGTGAGCGGGGTCAGCGGCACGGTGACCAGCGCCAAGCTGCGGCTGCGCACGATCAGCGGCAACAGCGGTAGTGACGCCGGTGGCACGTTCCGCCGAATGTCCAACACGACCTGGTCGGAGACCGGCACCACCTGGAACAACCAGCCGGCCATCGACGGGGCCACGCTCGGCACGATCGGCGCGGTCAGCGGCAACACCTGGTACGAGGTCGATGTCACGGCCGCGGTCACCGGCAACGGCACGTACAGCTTCGGCGCCACCTCGGCCAGCGGCGACGGCGCCTACTACGACACGCGCGAGAGTGGCGCGGACGCCCCGCAACTGGTGGTCACCACCGGGACCACCACACCACCCCCGTCGGGCGACCCGGTGCTCGTCGGTGCCGGTGACATCGCCGACTCGGGCTCCGGCGACAGCGCCACCGCGACGTTGCTCGACACCATCGCGGGAACGGTCTTCACCACCGGCGACAACGTGTACGACAGCGGGACGGCGTCGCAGTTCACCAACTATTACGAGCCCACCTGGGGTCGGCACAAGTCCCGCACCCGCCCGTCGCCGGGCAACCACGACTACAACACGTCGGGCGCGACCGGCTACTACAACTACTTCGGTACGTCCGCCGGCCCGAGCGGTCGCGGCTACTACTCGTTCGACCTCGGCAACTGGCACGTCGTGTCGCTGAACTCGAACATCAGCATGTCGGCCGGGTCGACGCAGGAGCAGTGGCTGCGCGCCGACCTGGCCGCCAGCAGCAAGCCGTGCACGCTCGCGTACTGGCACCACCCGCTCTTCACGTCCAGCTCCAACCACGCGCCGTCGACGTCGACCCGTCCGCTGTACCAGGCCCTCTACGACTACAACGCCGACGTCGTGGTGTGGGGGCACAACCACGTGTACGAGCGGTTCGCCCCGATGAACCCGTCCGGTGGCGCCGACTCCAGCCGGGGTCTGCGCAGCTTCGTCGCCGGGATGGGCGGTGCCGGTCACTACAGCTTCGGCACCATCCAGCCCAACAGCGAGGCGCGCAACAGTTCGGCGTGGGGTGTCCTGAAGTTCACCCTGCACTCCGGCAGCTACGACTGGCAGTTCGTGCCGGTGGCCGGGCAGACCTACTCCGACAGCGGCACCGGCACCTGCCACTGACGGACGCGTGCCCCCTGTCCGCGAGGCGGGCAGGGGGCACGTTCGAACCGTCAGGCGTCAGCGGGCCGTGCCGGCGCGACGCTTGTTGTAGACGTCGAAGGCCACCGCGACGAGCAGGACGAGACCCTTCACCACCGACTGGGTCGACTGGTCGATGCCCATCAGCTGCATGCCGTTGCTCATCACCGCCATGATCAGACCACCGACCATCGCGCCCACGACAGTGCCCACACCACCGGTGACCGCCGCGCCGCCGATGAAGGCCGCGGCGATGGCGTCCAGTTCGAACATGTTGCCGGCGGCGGGCTGGGCGCCGTTCGACCGCGACGAGTAGATGACACCGGCCACCGCCGCCAGGAAGCCCATGTTGACGAACATCCAGAAGTTGACGGTGCGGACCTTCACCCCGGACAGCGCCGCCGCCGACAGGTTGCCGCCGATCGCGTAGACCTGGCGACCGAAGACGGTACGCCGGGTGAGCAGGCCGTAGACCAGCACCAGGAACGCCAGGATGATCAGCACGATCGGCAGCCCGCGGGCGTGCGCCAACTGCCAGGCGAAGTACATCAGGACCGCGCCGACCAGCACGACCCGGGTGACGAACAGCGGGAACGACTCGACGGGCTGCTGGTAGCGGATCCGCGCCACCCGGGTACGGAAGCCGCTGACCGCGTAGCCGGCCACGGCGATCGCACCGATCAGCAACGTGAAGGCGTCAAAGCCGTTGCCGCCGAGCAGGCCGTTGAGGAATCCCGCCGCGACCTGCTGGTACTCCGAGGGGAACGGCGACAGCGAAATGTTGTCGAGCACCCGCAGGGTGAGACCCCGGAACAGCAGCATGCCGGCCAGGGTCACGATGAAGGCCGGAATGCCGGCGTACGCCACCCAGAACCCGTGCCACGCACCGACCGCGACGCCGACGACCAGCGCGGCCACGACGCCGATCCACCAGGGGTGACCCTGCTGGATCACCAGGACGGCGGAGACCGCGCCGGTCAGCGCGACCACCGACCCGACCGACAGGTCGATGTGCCCGCCGATGATCAGGATGACCATCCCGATCGCGAGGACCAGGATGTACGAGTACTGGAGGACGATGTTGGTGATGTTGCCGGGGCTCAGCAACACCCCGTCGGTCAGGACCGCGAAGAGGGCGACGATGACGACCAGGGCGACGTAGATCCCGCTCTGCCGCAGGTTGTTCAACACCAACGCGCGCAGGTCGTTCGTCCCGCTGTGCAGGGCGGCGGTGGACGTGTTGTCCGGGGGCGTCGGGCGCTCCGTCGAAGGGGTCTTGATGCTGGTCATCCGACGAGCTCCTTGTCCTTTGTCATCAGCTCCATGAGGCTCTCCTGAGTCGCCTCGGCCACCGGCATCTCGCCGGTGATCCGGCCGGCGGCGAGGGTGTAGATGCGGTCGCACATGCCGAGCAGCTCCGGCAGTTCGGAGGAGATGACGATCACCGCCTTTCCGGCGGCCACCAACCGGTTGATGATCGTGTAGATCTCGTACTTGGCGCCGACGTCGATCCCCCGGGTGGGTTCATCGAGGATCAGCACGTCCGGGTCGGTGAACAGCCACTTCGACAGCACGACCTTCTGCTGGTTGCCGCCGGAGAGCTTGCCGACCACCGCCATGACGCTGGGCGTGCGGATGTTCATCTCCTTGCGGCTGGTCTCGGCAACCTTGATCTCCTCGTTGCCGTTCACCCAGCCCAGGCGGGACAGCCGGTCCAACGCGGCGGCGGACACGTTGCGCCGCACGTCGTCGATGAGGTTGAGACCGTAGCGCTTGCGGTCCTCGGTGACGTACGCGATGCCGTTGTCGATCGCCTCGGCGACGGTGCGCGCGTGCACCTCCCGCCCGTGGACGAAGATTCGGCCCCGGATGTCACGACCGTAGGACCGACCGAACACGCTCATGGCCAGCTCGGTGCGCCCGGCCCCCATCAGGCCGGCGATGCCGACGACCTCGCCGGCGCGGACGGACAGACCGACGTTCTCGACGACCATCCGGTCCTGGACCGGGTGTCGCACCGTCCAGTCCTCGATGCGGAGGACCTCGTCACCGGGGGACGACTCGCGGTCGGGGTAGAAGCTGTCCAGGTCGCGCCCGACCATGCCCCGGATGATCCGCTGCTGGGTGACGTCTCCGGACTTCATGTCGAGGGTCTCGACCGTGCGCCCGTCGCGGATGACCGTGGTCGAGTCGGCGATGGCGGTGATCTCGTTGAGCTTGTGCGAGATCATGATGCAGGTGATGCCCTGCTCCTTGAGGGCCCGCAACAGGTCGAGCAGGTGCGCCGAGTCGATGTCGTTGAGCGCGGCGGTCGGCTCGTCCAGGATCAGCAGGCGCACCTTCTTCGACAGCGCCTTGGCGATCTCGACCAGCTGCTGCTTGCCGACGCCGAGCTGGATGACCGGGGTGACCGGGTTCTCGTGCAGGCCGACGGACGCCAGCAGCTTCGCCGCCTCGGCGTTGGCGAAGTTCCAGTCGATGAGCCCGCTGCGGCCACGCCGCTCGTTGCCGAGGAAGATGTTCTCCGCGATCGACAGGTACGGCACCAGGGCGAGCTCCTGGTGGATGATGACGATGCCGTTGGCCTCGCTGTCGCGGATGCCGCGGAACTGCATCGGCTTGCCGTCGAAGAGGATTTCGCCGTCGTACGAGCCGGACGGGTGGACGCCGGACAGCACCTTCATCAGGGTGGACTTGCCGGCGCCGTTCTCACCACAGATGGCGTGGATCTCCCCGCGGCGCACGGAGAGGGTGACGTCCTCCAGCGCGGTCACGCCGGGGAAGGTCTTGGTGATGCGACGCATCTCGAGGATGGTGTCGTCCATGGTCACTGTCCTCCGTCAGGTCTGGACGCGGTACGCGCCCAGGCGTCGGGCCCGGCGGGTGACCGCCGGGCCCGACGAGTGGGTTACTTCTTGGCCTGACCGGCGGCGACCTCTTCCGCCGTCCAGTAGCCGGAGTCGATCAGCGTCGCCTTGATGTCGTCCTTGTAGACGGTCGCGATCGGCAGCAGGTACGACGGGACGACCTTGACACCGTTGTTGTACGTCTCGGTGTCGTTGGCCTGCGGCTGCTTCTTCTGCAGGAACGCCTCGGACGCGTTCACGGCCTGCTCGGCCAGCAGACGGGTGTCCTTGAAGACCGTGGAGTTCTGCACACCGTCGTTGATCAGCTTGATCGAGGCGATCTCGGCGTCCTGGCCGGTCACCACCGGGAGCTTCTTGGCGCCCTTGCCGTAGCCGGCGTTCTGCAGCGCGGTGATGATGCCCCGGGAGATGCCGTCGTACGGGGAGAGCACGCCGTCGACCTTGGAACCGTCGTTGTAGGCCGAGGTGAGCAGGTTCTCCATCCGCTTCTGCGCGGTCTCCTGCTGCCACCGCAGGATGGCCACCTGCTCGGGGGTGGTCTGCTTGGACTTGACGACGAGCGTGCCGTCCTCGATGAACGGCTTCAGCGTGTCCATCGCACCGCTGAAGAAGTACTGGGTGTTGTTGTCATCCAGCGACCCGGCGAAGAGCTCGACGTTCAGCGGGCCCTTGGCCGTGCCCTTCGAGCCGTCCTTGTTCAGCAGGCCGAGACCGACGAGCAGCGCGGTGCCCTGGGCGACGCCGACCTTGTAGTTGTCGAAGCTGACGTAGAAGTCGACGTTCTTGCTACCGCGGATCAGCCGGTCGTAGGAGATGACCGGGATCTTCGCGTCGGCCGCCGCCTGCAGCTGGCTGTTGAGCGCCGTGCCGTCGATCGCCGCGATGACCAGGACGTCCGCGCCCTGGGTGATCATCTGGTCGACCTGCTGCGACTGGGTGGGGATGTCGTCGCCTGCGTACTGGAGGTCGACCTTGTAGCCCTTCGCCTCAAGCTTGGACTTCACCGCGTTGCCGTCGGCGATCCACCGCTCCGAGGTCTGGGTCGGCATCGACACACCGATGGTCAAGTCGCTGGGCTTCTCGCTGCCGGTGGTGCCACCGCTGCCCGCACCCTCACCGCTGCACGCCGCCAAGCTCAGCGCCAGTGCCGCGCTGCCGAGAGCAACCAGGAATTTCCTGCCCACGGGGTTCTCCTCTCTGGACTCCCCCGCCGACTGCCGGGGCCAACTGTCATCTTTCGGGTAGTGTTAGCGCTCACATAGTTTGCGTCAACACCTGATCCGAAATACCGGTGTCACGGTCTCGTAACGGAGCATCCAGGCGAGCGTAGCCATCGCTTCGATCGGCCGGAAGTGAGGATACGGCGACTCTCCGACGACCGGCGACCCCCCACAGCGTGATGCCCGCGGACGACGGTTGTCGTCCGCGGGCACCAGCACTACCGCCGAACCAGGTTGGGTCGTCGCGACCGCTACGGGCGACGGACCCGGTCGACTACCGCTGCGACCACCGTTGGTTGGCCGCCGCGGTGCACGTCCAGAGGATCACCGTGGTGCCGTTGGCCGTACCGTTGTTGTTGACGTCCAGGCAGAGACCGGACTGCACGCCGCTGATCGTGCCGTTGGCGTTGCGCGTCCACTGCTGGTTGGTTCCGCCGTTGCAGTCCCAGATCTGCACCTTGGACCCGGCCGTCGCGTTCAGCGGCGCGTCCAGGCACTTGCCGAGGGACTGCAGCGTCTGACCGTTGGCGGTCCAGCGCTGGTTGGCGGCGCCGTTGCAGTCCCAGATCACCGGCTGGGTGCCGTTGGTGGTGTTGCTGTTCGGCACGTCCAGGCAGCGGCCGGAGGCGGCGCTGGCGTACGCGCTCGACGTGGTCGGCGGCGGCGTCGTCGGAGGAACCGTGCCACCCCCGCTGACCCGGTACACGACCGTGCCGTGTGCGGGGACGCTGGCGCTGATGGTTCCGGTGCTGGAGCTGGTGCCACCGGTCCACGCGTCCACCAGCGTGAACGACGAGCCGGACTTGCCGATGGCCGCGGCCGTGGTGGAGATCGTCGTCGTCGAGCCGCCCTGGTTGAAGAGGGCGACGGCGACGTCACCGTTGGCGAGCCGCTTGGCCAGCACCCGACGGGTGCCGTCGAAGGACACCTGCGTCCCCTGCAACCCGAGCGAGTCCTGGTTGATCGCGATCAGGTTGGCGTTCTTGAGGATGGTCTGCGTCGCGGCGTTCATGTTGCGCACGTCGTTGCCGGCGATCAGCGGCGACGCCATGATCGCCCACATCGCGAAGTGGCTGCGCATCTCCGTGTCGTTCATGCCGCCACGGCCGACCTCCATCATGTCCGGGTCGTTGAACCCACCCGGTCGCGCGTAGGACGCCAGCGGAACGGTCACGTTGATGATGTTCTGGATGCCCATCGGGTAGCCGTTGGTCTGGCCGGTGTCCCACGCGTTGGTGATGTCCTCGGTGGTTCGCCACATGTTGGCCACGTCGCCCCAGTTGCGCTGCGGGCCGGTCTTGGCGTGGATGCTGTTGGGGTTGATGCTGTAGACGATCGGCCGGCCGGTGGCGGCCAGCGCGTCACGCATCTTGGCGAAGGTGGCCACCTGGTCGTTGATGCTGCCCTCCGGCGAGCACCAGTCGTACTTGAGGAAGTCGACACCCCAGGCGGCGAACTGGCGGGCGTCCTGTACCTCGTGACCCCGACTGCCGGTCGCGCCGGGGTAGGAGCCGAAGTACTGTGCGCACGTCTTGTCGACCGGCACCTGGTAGAGGCCGAACTTCAGGTTCCGGGCGTGCAGGTAGTCACCGAGCGCCTTCATTCCGCTGGGGAACCGGCCGGGGTCGCCCTGGATGTTGCCGGAGCTGTCCCGATTGGGGTTGAACCAGCAGTCGTCGACAACGACATAGTTGTAGCCCAGGTCCCGCATACCGCTGCTGACGATCGCGTCCGCCGTCTGCCGGATCAACGCCTCGTTGATGTTGCACCCGAACGAGTTCCATGAATTCCAGCCCATGGGGGGAGTGCGCGCCACTCCGTTGTCCAACGCCTGTGCCGCCGGGGCGCGAAGGCCGACCAGGGCGCCGGCGAGCAGTATGCCGGCCGCGAGCACGCTCCCCCAGCGACGACCTCGGGTGATGCGGTTCATCGAACCTCCTTGTCGGTGGCGTCCGCCCGCGACTATGATCTTCGGTTGCACGCCGATAGTTTGACGCCGATGTTTGTTAGCGTTAACAGAGCGCCCATCATGTTACGGCGACATTTCACGAGGTTCAATACCTTGAGGGCCGGCACATCGCTGCGCATCGATAGCCTGACGCGGAAACCCATCGAGGCGCGTCTTAGCGAGGAAGAAGCCGGGAATGAGCGCAGATTGACCCGACCGCTCGCACCACTCACCGCAGCGCGACGGCGCGGCTGACCCACCGCACCGATCTCGCTCCGGCCGCCGATCTCGCTCCGGCCGTCAGTGACGCGGCGGGGCGACGCTCTCGCGGGCGACCAGGGTCGGGGCGATGGTCTCCCGCAGCGCCCCACCGGTGCCTGACTCGATCTGGGACAGCAGCATCTGCAGGCTCGCCCGCGCCACCGCGTCGAAGTCCGGTCGGACGGTGGTCAGCGGCGGGATGAAGTACGCCGCTTCCGGCACGTCGTCGAAGCCGACCACGCTGATCTCGTGCGGCACCCGCCGGCCGAACTCGTGCAGCGCCCGCAGCACGCCCAGCGCGAGATGGTCGTTGGCGGTGAAGACGGCGGTGACCTCCGGCATCCGCGCCAGCATCTGCCCACACCGGTAACCCGACGCAGCGGACCAGTCCCCCGGCATGGGCGGCGGCGGCTCCAGCCCGGCGGCCAGCAGCGCCTGCCGCCAGCCGTCGATCCGGCCGACGCTGTCGAACCAGTCGGACGGCCCGGAGACGTGCCAGACGGTGCGGTGCCCCGCGTCGAGCAGGTGTTGCGTCGCCGCTCGGGCGCCCGCGACCTGATCGACGGTCACCAGCGGGACCGGCCTGTTCGGGTCACCGTCGACGGTGACCAGTGGGACATCCTTGGGCAGGCGTTCCAGCGCCTCACCGGCCGACTCCACCGGAGCGATGACCACGATGCCGGCGACCCGGTGCGACAGGTGCCGCTCCACGGCCGCGGAGATGGAACGGTGGTCCAGGTTGCGCACGCTGCCGACGCTGACCGCGAAACCCTCCGCGGCGGCCGTCTGCTCCAAGGCGGCCAGCAGCGAGGCCGGACCGTAGAGCGTGGTGTTCTGCGCGACCACGCCGATGACCTGTGATCGACCGGTCACCAGGGCGCGTGCCGCGCCATTGGGCCGGTAGCCGAGTTCGGCAATCGCCGCTCGTACCCGAAGCCGGGTCTGCTCACGGACGTTGGGGTGCCCATTGAGCACCCGCGACACCGTCTGATGGGAGACACCGGCGAGACGAGCAACGTCCGTCATCGCGGGACCGTGGACGGCCATTTCGCTCCCCCCGCTACATCTCCGGCCCGCGGCCCGTCGACGTTGACTGGAGCGGTCCGGCCCGATCCCCCTCGCTCAGTCACCACGCCGGTGCTGAATCCCAGGTGACCAGCGCTGGATCGCCGATAGTCTACGCCAGCAACGGCCGCGAACACGGCCTGCCTGGGCGTGGACTGCGCGACGCGCCGAAGCCGTACAACGCGATGCCCGCACGGAGCACCAGCCAACCCGTGCCGGGACCGCTCCCGACGTGGCACGCCGGCCTGCCCGCACTCCTGGACAGAGCGCGGAGCAGGCCGGCGAGGACCCGACGCGGTGACGCGGACCCGACAGGCCGGCAGGCCTGCGTGGCCAGCGCCACCGGTCAACCCCGTCGTCGTGTGACCGGCGTCACGGAGTGGTCAGATCGAACCGCCGCACGGTGACCGCGCCACCGAGCGCCTGCGTTGCGTGGTTGAAGATGGCGAACCGGTAGCCCATGAAGAACTGCCAGTTGTTCGCCAACGTCAAGGCGTTGCCGAACGAGGTGAAGTTGACCCCGTCGGTGCTGTACGAGAAGCGAGCCTGCCGGCCGGAGCCCGGTCTGATGTCGGCGTTGGCGCGCAACCAGATCCGGCCACCGGAGACGGCGGTGCTCGCCACCTCGCTGCCGGTGCTGGTGGTGTTCCAGTTGCCGTCCATGGTCAGGCCGTTCTGCATGACCAGCCGGGTGGACCCGTTGTCGCGTCGGATCCCGATCCAGGCCGACGAGTTGCGTAGCACCGCCAGGCCGGTGCGATCACCGTCGCGCATGGTGGAGTAGTCCAACTCGATGGTCGCGGTCGAGGTGGGGCCCTGGATGCGGTGGGTCAGCGTGTTGCGCGCCTTGTACAGGTCGCCGGTGACGGTCGCGGTCTGGAGGTTCAGCCCGTTGTTCACCGACCACTTGCTGTTGTCCGGGTTGTGGTTCCACTCCCACTGCGGGCCGAGGGTGGTGCCGGCGAACGTGTCGGTGCCGGTGAGCGGCTTGACCGTCCGGGGCGGCGCGGGCAGGTTCGGCTTCGGGTACGAGCTGCCCCACGCGCCGTTGACCGTCTGGAGCACGGGCCAACCGTCGCCGGTCCAGGTGATCGGCGCCAGGGCCGGCATCCGACCACCGGGGTAGGCGTCGACGAAGGACATGTAGTACCAGTCGCCGTTCTGGGTCTGCACCAGCCCACCCTGGTGCGGCACACCGCCGCCGGAGATCGGGCCGGGCAGGTTGAGCAGCACCTGACGCTGCTCGTACGGACCGAACGGGCCGTTGGTCGACTTCAGCACGTACTGGCCGTTGGCCGGGCGGGTGAGCCAGATGTAGTAGGCGCCGTTGCGCTTGTAGAAGCGGGCGCCCTCCAGCGTGCCGATGCTCGACGGCGTCTGGTAGACCTGCTGGGCGCGGACCTGGGACTTCCCGTCAGCGGACAGCTGGGCCACGCTGATGGTGCCGTTGCCGTACGCGACGTACGGGGTGTCGTTGTCGTCGAACAGCAGGCCGGCGTCGTAGTAGCAGTTGGGGATGGTGGCGTGCTTGCTCCAGGTGCCGTCGACGGCGGACGCGGTGTAGATGTGCGTCTGCGCGAAGTCGATGCACCCGGCCCAGTAGTACTGCCTGTTGCTCGGCCGGAAGTTCAACGTCGACGCCCAGATCCCGTCGACGTACGCGTTGCCACCGCTCATGTCGTACTTCGAGCCGAAGTCGAGTCGGGGCACGGCGTGCCCGGCGAACTCCCAGTTGACCAGGTCGTACGAGCGCAGGACCGGCGCGCCCGGCGAGTAGTGCATGGTGGAGGACGTGAGGTAGTACACGTTGTCGACCCGGATGATGTCGACGTCGGCGAAGTCCTGCCAGATCGCCGGGTTGGAGAACGTGCCGTTCGACGGGGGTGGCGTGGTGGGGTCGGTCCCACCGCCCACGGCGACGAGCTGCCACTGCTGGTTCGCGCCGTTCCAGTCGTCGTACTGCACGATGTTGCCGCCGTCAGCGGTCGAGGCGCCCTGCACCTCCACCACCTTGTTGCTGTTCCGGTTGATCAGCCGGACGTAGCCACCGTCCGAGTCGGCCAGCCGGAACTGCTGGTTGGTCCCGTTGCCGTCGGCCCACTGCACGATCGACGCGCCGTTCGCGGTCGAGAAGTTGTAGACGTCGAGCACCTTGCCCGAATGCCGGGACTTCAACCGGTAGTAGCCACCACCGGAGTCGACGAACTGCCACTGCTGGTTCGCGCCGTTGTTGCGCGTCCACTGGCTGATCCGCGCCCCGTCGTTCGTCGCGTTGCCGTACACGTCCAGCGCCTTGCCGCTGTTGCGGTTCACCAGCACGTACCAGGCGTTGGTGTCGACTGTCGCCGCCGACGCGGTGGTCGGCGCGACAGCCGCCAGGGCACCGCCCACCACCACCGCTACCGCGGCGGCGACGACCCGCGACAGCCAGCGACGGCCCTGCGCCGGTGGTCTTCTCCAGGGAACCCGACCGATGGCAACCATGATCCTCCTTCGACGAAACGTTCAAGACGGCCCGGGTCGGTATCCGCGGCACTGGGCGGTGTGCCGAACTGGCCCGACCGCCGAATGTGATCGTTAACAACACTCTTCGAATTGGCGGGCGATCAGCTGCCAAAACACGGGGAGTAGACACGATCGCGGCCGGGCCAGCCACAGACATCGACCATCTTGCGTATAGACTGTGAGCGATAACACGCTCGTAGTCAAGTCGTAACCAGGTCGGTTCGTGCGGCTGCTACTACGGGACGGCAGGCTCGGGCGAAGACGCCGTTGCACATGCGAAACGGGTGGCCCGCCCCTGCCCGAGGGATGTCAGGCAGGGAGGGACCACCCGTGCGGTGCGCGGCCGGGCCGCGCGAGATCAGAAGCCGCGGGCCAGCCGGTAGTAGGCCTGGTTCCAGCGCAGCTCGTCGGCGAAGCGGCGGGTCTGCGTCTCGGCGTCGATGACGACGAGTTCGGTGCGGCTCATCTCCGCCAGATCGTGCAGCTCCTCCACGCCCACCGCCTGCGACAGCACGGTGTGGTGCGGGGCTCCCGCGGTGATCCACGCCTCCGCCGAGACCGGCAGGTCGGGGCGCGGACGCCAGACGGCCCGGGCGACCGGCAACCGGCGCAGCGGCTGCGGCGGCGACACCACGTCGATCTCGTTGGCCACCAACCGGAAGCGCTCCCCCATGTCGGCCAGCCCGAGCACCACGGCCGGACCGGGTGCGGCGTCGAACACCAGCCGGACCGGGTCCTCCCGGCCACCGATGCTCAGCGGGTGGATCTCCACGTTGGGCACGTCCGACGCGATGGTCGGGCAGACCTCCAGCATGTGGGCGCCGAGCACCAGCTCGTTGCCCGGGGTGAGGTCGTAGGTGTAGTCCTCCATGAACGACGTGCCGCCGCTCACGCCCACCGACATCGCCTTGAGGGTGCGCACCAGGACCGAGGTCTTCCAGTCGCCCTCGCCGCCGAAGCCGTAGCCGTCCGCCATCAGCCGCTGCACGGCGATGCCCGGCAGCTGACGCAGCCCACCGAGGTCCTCGAAGTTCGTCGTGAAGGCCCGGAACCCGCCCGCGTCCAGGAAGGCGCGCATGCCCAACTCCAGGCGCGCGGCGTACCGCAGCGAGTCGTGCTGCTCGCCGCCGGGCAGCAGCTCGCCGACGATGCGGTAGGTGTCCTCGTACTCCTTGACCAGATCGTCCACCTGCGCGTCGGTGACCTCGCCGACCACCTCGACCAGGTCGTTCACGCCGTAGGTGTTGACCGAGACCCCGAACCGCAGCTCGGCCTCGACCTTGTCGCCCTCGGTCACCGCGACGTCGCGCATGTTGTCGCCGAAGCGGGCCAGGCGCAGCGACCGCATCGCCGACCAGCCCAACGCGGCGCGTGCCCACGCCCCGACCCGGGTGGTCACCCGCGGGTCGCTGACGTGCCCGGCCACCGTCTTGCGGGCCACACCGAGACGGGTCTGGATGTACCCGAACTCGCGGTCGCCGTGCGCCGCCTGGTTCAGGTTCATGAAGTCCATGTCGATGTCGTTCCACGGCAGCAGAACGTTGGCCTGGGTGTGCAGGTGCAGCAGCGGCGTCTGCAACGCGTCTAGACCGGAGATCCACATCTTGGCCGGCGAGAACGTGTGCATCCAGGCGATGACCCCGACGGCACCCTGAGCGGCGGCGTCCCGGCAGACCTGCAGGATCTCACCGCTGTTGGTCAGGACGGGCTTCCAGACCACGCGGGCGGGAATCTGCGGCGAGTCGTCGAGCGCTGCCGCGATCTGACGGGACTGCTCGGCCACCTGGCGGAGCGTCTCCTCGCCGTACATGCCTTGGCTGCCGGTGAGGAACCAGATCTCGGGTTCAGTGTGTGGTGCCATGGGGTTGCCTTCCGCGAGAGGGGCGGTCACTTGTAACGGATTCCGATGAGGCGCTGCAGGAGGATGAACGCGAAGAGCAGACCGCCAATCACGATCTTGGTCCACCAGGAGTTGAGGCTCCCATCGAAGGTGATGAGGGTCTGGATCACGCCCAGGACCAGCACGCCGAGCACCGTGCCGAAGACGTAACCCGCGCCGCCGGTGAGCACCGTGCCACCGATGACGACGGCGGCGATGACGTCCAGCTCCATCCCCACCGCGATCAGCGGCGCCCCGGAGAGAGTGTAGAAGGACAGCAGGATCCCGCCGATGGCCGAGCACAGACCACTGATCGTGTAGACGGCGATCCGGGTCCGCCCCACCGGCAGGCCCATCAGCAGCGCCGACTGCGGGTTGCCGCCGATGGCGTACACGTTGCGTCCCAGCCGGGTGTAGGCCAGCACGTACGCGGCGATGGCGACCACCACGAAGGCGATCAGCACGCTGATCGACACGAAGTTGCCCCGGGGGTTGCCGATCCGCTCCTGCGACATCGCGGTCCAGAAGCCGTCGGTGATCGGAATCGACGCACCGGAGATGAACGTGCACATGCCCCGGGCGAAGAACATCCCGGCGAGCGTGACGATGAACGGCTGGATCTCGAAGAAATGGATGACGCAACCCATCAACAGGCCGAGCGTCGGACCGATGAGCAGGGCGATGACGAGCACCAGTGCCGCCGGCATGCCGTCGGAGAGCAACGCGGCCGACACCATCGCGGTCATTGCGACGACCGACCCGACCGACAGGTCGATGCCACCGGTGAGGATCACGAACGTCATGCCCACCGCGACGACGAGCAGGAAGCCGTTGTCGATGAAGACGTTGAAGATGACCTGGACGTTGGAGAACGCCGTGTACTGCGAGACGCCGATGCCGTACATCACCAGCAGCAGGGCGAGCGTCGCCAGGACCGGTATCTGCTTCCTCGGCAGTCGGAACCGGGTACGACCGGCGGTAAGCGATCCAGTGGTCATGCCGGCACCTGCTCCTTCGGCTTGTCGGCGATGGCGGCGGGCGGCGGGACGTTGCGCCTACGGCGGCTGAACCGGGCCCGGAAGGCCGGTGCCTGGATGAGGCAGACGGCGATGACGACGACCGCTTTGAACAGCAGCGAGGTCTGCGGCGAGATGTCCATGGCGTACACCGTGGTGGTCAGGGTCTGGATGATCAGCGCGCCGATGATGGTCCCGCTGAGGAAGAACCGGCCACCCGCGAGGGATGTACCGCCGATGACGACGGCGAGGATCGCGTCCAACTCGACCCACAGGCCGGCGGCGTTGCCGTCGGCGCTGGAGACGTTGGCCGTCATCATGAACCCGGCGACAGCCGCACACGCGGCGCTGATCACGTACGTGAGGAAGATGATCCGACCGGACCGGATGCCGGCGAGCCGGCTGGCCACGGCGTTGCCACCCACCGACTCGATGATCATGCCGAGTGCGGTCCGCCGGGTGAACGCGGCAACGAGCAGGGCCGCGGCGAGGGCGATGAAGATGGCCAGCGGCAGGGTCAACGCGTGCCCCAGGCCGATCGCCCGGTACGGCTCGGAGTTGATGGTGATGATCTGACCCTCGGTGATCAACTGGGCGAGGCCCCGACCGGCGACCATCAGGATCAGGGTGGCGATGATCGGTTGGATCCCGATCACGGCGACCAGCACCCCGTTCCAGGCGCCCAGCACGAGCGAGATCCCCATCGCCATCGCGAGCGCGGTCACCACCACGCCAACGCTGTTCTGGTCGGGCTGCTTGCTGATGTACATGCAGGCGACCGCACCGCTGATCGCGCAGAGCGACCCGACCGACAGGTCGATGCCGCCAGTCGAGATGACCAGGGTCATGCCCAGCGCGACGAGGATCAGCGGCGCGCTCAGCCGCAGGATGTCGATCGGCGTGCCGTACAGGTGCCCATCCTTGACCTCGATGGACAGGAACCCGGGCCGGTAGATCGTGTTCGCGGCGAGCATGACGAACAGCACGGCGGCGGGCCAGAACAGCCGGTGACCGATCATCGTCCGATAGCGGCTCGTGGTGTCGTTCATCGGTCTGCCTCCTCCCGGTGGGATCCGCTGGCGATGGTCTGCATGACGCGGTCGGCGTCGAGGCTCTCGTCGTTGGCGAGCTGCGCGACCATCTGCCGGTCCCGCATCACGGCCACCTTGTGGCTCAGGCGCAGCACCTCCTCCAGCTCGGCGGAGATGAACAGCACCGCCATGCCCCCGTCGGACAGCTGCGTCACGAGCTTTTGAATCTCGGTCTTCGCGCCGATGTCGATGCCCCGGGTCGGCTCGTCGAGGATCAGCAGCCGCGGCTCGGTGATCAGCCACCGGGCCAGGAGCACCTTCTGCTGGTTGCCGCCGGAAAGGTTGCGTACCGGCACCTCCGGGTCGGCGGGCCGGATGTTGAGGGCCTTGACGTACTTGTCGACCAGCTCGTCCTGGCGACGACGCGGAATGGGCCGCAGCCAGCCGCGGGCCGCCTGCATGGCGAGGATCATGTTCTCGCGGACCGACAGGTCGGCGACGATGCCCTCCGCCCGGCGGTTCTCCGAACAGAAGCCCACCCCGTGGTCGATGGCCTGGGCGGGGGTGCGCAGGCTGCTCGCCGTGCCGTCGATCGCGACCTGACCGCCGTCGGTCCGGTCGGCCCCGAACAACAACCGCGCGACCTCGGTACGCCCCGAGCCCAGCAGGCCGGCCAGGCCCACCACCTCGCCGGCGTGGATGGTGAGGCTGAACGGCTCGACCGCTCCCGTCCGACCGAAGTTCGACACCGCCACCAGCGGGGTGCCCTCCTCCAGCGCGGCCAGGTCCCGACGGGAGTGTTCCTCGATGCCCTCCAGGGCGTCGAGCTCCTTGCCGATCATCTTCTCGACCAGGGAGAGCTGGGGCAGCTCGGCGGTGGGGTACTCGCCGACGAGTCCGCCGTTGCGCAGCACGGTGATCCGGTCGGCGATCTCGTAGACCTGGTCGAGGAAGTGGGTCACGAACAGGATGGCGATGCCCTCGTCGCGCAGTTGCCGCATGATGCGGAACAGCTGCGCCACCTCACCGGCGTCGAGACTGGACGTCGGCTCGTCCAGGATCAGCACCCGCGCCTGAATGTCGATCGCGCGGGCGATGGCGACCATCTGCTGGATCGCCAGGGAGTACGAGCCCAGTGGCGCGCTGACGTCGAGGTCGAGGTCGAGGCGGGCCAGCAGGGCTCGGGCACGGCGGCGAACCTCACCCCAGCGGACGGCGCCGAGGAGCCGGGGCTCACGGCCGATGAAGATGTTCTCCGCCACCGAGAGGTTGGTGCAGAGGTTGACCTCCTGGAAAACGGTGCTCACACCGGCGGCGGTCGCCTGCATCGGCCCGGTGAACGACACGGGCTCGTCGCCGAGGGTGATCGCGCCCGCGTCGGTGTCGTAGACACCGGTGAGCACCTTGATGAGGGTCGACTTGCCGGCGCCGTTCTCGCCCATCAGGGCGTGCACCTCGCCGGGGAAGAGCCGGAAGTTGACGTCGTGGAGTGCGCGCACCCCGGGGAAGGACTTGCTGATCCCGGTCATCGTCAGGACCGGACGGCTATCCGTCATCCCATCAGACCTCTTCTGGGTTGTCGACACGGAAGGGCCGCTACGCTCCCGCGACGCCCGCCCGGTCGCCCTCTCGGGTCGCCCGGACGGGCGTGGTACGCGGTGGTCGCGGGCCAAGCCCGGTCCGTTTCGGTTAGGGAAGCGACGCGGCGGGGCCGCCACGCGAGCGCGGCGACCCCGTCGTCGATCAGTACTTACGGTTGGGCAGAGCTTCCTTGGCCTGTTCCTGGGTGAAGGTGGTCTCCTCGGTCTCGATCCGAGCAGGCACCTCCTCGCCCGCGTGCACCTTCTTGGCCAGCTCCATCAGCTGCGGGCCGAGCAGCGGGCTGCACTCCGCGATGAAGTTGAACTTGCCGTCGGCGAGCGCCTGCATGCCGTCCTTGACCGCGTCGACGGTGATGATGGTGATGTCCTTGCCGGGCTCCTTGCCGGCAGCGGTGATCGCCTCGAGCGCGCCCAGGCCCATGTCGTCGTTGTGCGCGAACAGCACGTCGATCTTCGGGTTGGCCTTGAGGAACTGCTCCATGACCTGCTTGCCGCCGGCCCGGGTGAAGTCACCCGGCTGGGAGGCGATGATCTTCAGGTTCGGGTTGGCGGCAATCGCCTCACCGAAGCCCTTCTTCCGGTCGTTCGCCGGCGCCGCACCGGTGTTGCCCTGCAGCTCGACGATGTTCACCGGGCCGGTGGCGTCCTTCTTCTGCTCGACCAACCACTCACCGGCGAGCCGGCCCTCCTTGACGAAGTCCGAGCCGAGGAAGGTCTTGTACAGCGACTTGTCGGCCGAGTCCACCGAGCGGTCGGTCAGGATGACCGGGATGCCGGCGTCCTTGGCCTCCTTGAGCACGGTGTCCCATCCGGACTCCACCACCGGCGAGAAGGCGATCACGTCGACCTTCTGCTGGATGTAGTTGCGGATCGCCTTGATCTGGTTTTCCTGCTTCTGCTGGGCGTCGTCGAACTTCAACTCGATCCCGGCCGCGGCCGCGGACTCCTTGATCGAGGTGGTGTTCGCGGTACGCCACCCGCTCTCCGCACCGACCTGGGAGAAGCCCATCGTGATCTTGCCGTCGTCCGTGGACCCGCCGCCGCCGGTGTCACTGTTGCCGCAGGCCGCCACGCCCCCGACCAGCAGCACGCTGGCGAGGACGGCGACAGCGCGCCACCGGACGGACTGCGTTCGCATCTTTCCCATCGAATCTCCTTGGCTGGATGTGGTGGGTAACCGCGCCAACCGCCGAGGTGCGAAGAAGCGGCGTACGCGGGTGGTGCGTGCTGGTGCGTCGTGGTGCAGACCGGCGGGTCCCCGATGACCGGGGAAGGGGTCAGGAACCCGCCGGTGCGACTGGTTGTTGGCCGTAGACGTTCTGGTAGCGGTCGTAGAGGGAGTCGATGTCGGCCTGCGCCATCGGGACCGGCCGCCCGAGTGTGCGGGCCAGGTAAGCGGTGCGGGCCACGTCTTCGCACATGACTGCCGCCTTGACCGCCGCGCGGGCGTTGCGGCCGATGGTGAAGACGCCGTGGTTGCGCATCAGCACCGCGGGTGAGCGGTGCCCGGCGAGCGTGGCGACGATGCCCTTGCCGATGTCGTCACCGCCGATCAGCGCGAACGGACCGACGGGGATCTCGCCGCCGAACTCGTCGGCCTGCGCGGTGAGGTGGCAGGGAATCGACTCCCCACAGGCGGCCCAGGCGGTGGCGTACGAGCTGTGCGTGTGCACGACCCCACCGACCTCGGGCATGGCCCGGTAGACGTAGGCGTGGGCGGCGGTGTCGCTGGACGGGGCGAAGTCGCCCTCGATCAGAACACCGTCGAGGTCACACACCACCATCGTGGCCGCGGTGAGGTCGTCGTAGCTCACCCCACTCGGCTTGATCACCATCAGATCCTGGCCGGGCACCCGCGCGGAGACGTTGCCGGACGTCCAGGCGACCAGGTTGTTCCGGGTCAACTCGGCGTGCAGGCGGGCGACGGTCTCGCGCAGCTCGGCGATCTGTCGGGTCACGTCGGCGTTCACGCCACCACCTCCAGCGGGGCCTCGTGCGTGGCCGCGGCGGTCTCGACCGCAGCGTTGCGGATCGCCCGCAGGCGGAGCATGACGTCGTTGCCGCCGCGACCGAAGTGGTCGTGCAGCGCGCGGTACTCGGCGTAGAGGGCGTCGTAGGCGCGGGCCCGCTCGGGGTCCGGCCGGTAGACGGCCTCGTGCACCCGACCCATCGCCTGCGACGCTTCGTGGATCGAGGGGAACTCACCGGCGGCGACGGCGGCGTGGATCGCCGAGCCCAGCGCCGGCCCCTGCGCCGAGGCGATGATGTTCAGCGGTCGCCGGGTGACGTCGGCGTAGATCTGCATCAGCAGCGCGTTGTTGGTGAGACCACCGGCGATCACCAGGTCGTTCACCGGAACTCCGGCGTCGACGAACGCCTCGATGATCATCCGGGTGCCGTACGCGGTGGACTCCAGCAGAGCCCGGTAGATGTCCTGCGGCCGGGTGGCCAGGGTCATGCCAACGATCATCCCGCTGAGGTCGTGGTTGACCAGCAGGGAACGGTTGCCGTTCCACCAGTCCAGGGCGATCAGGCCGTGCGCGCCGACCGGCTGGCTCGCGGCCAGCTCGGTGAGGCGCTCGTGCGAGTCGATGCCGGCCGGGGCGGCGTGCTTCACGAACCAGCCGAAGATGTCACCGACACCGCTCTGCCCGGCCTCGTAGCCCCATGCGCCGGGGCTGATGCCGCCGTCCACGACGCCACACATGCCGGCCACCTCGGCGACCTCCGCGCCGTTGACGACGTGGCAGGTCGAGGTGCCCATGATGGCGACGAGCCGACCGGGCTCCACCGCCTGCGCGGACGCTGCGGTGACGTGCGCGTCGACGTTGCCGACGGCCACCGCGATCCCCTCCGGCAGGCCGGTCCATGCGGCGGCCTGGGCGGTGAGCGCGCCGGCTCGGGCGCCCAGCGGCAGCAACGGACCGTCCAGCTTGGCCACGAAGTCGCCGAAGTTGGGGTTGAGCGCGGTCAGGAAGCTCTCGGAGGGATAGTGCCCCTCCTGCAGGATGCCCTTGTATCCGGCCGTGCAGACGTTGCGGGTCTCGGTGCCGCAGAGCTGCCAGACGATCCAGTCAGCCGCCTCGATGAAGCGCTCGGCTCGGTCGTAGACCTCCGGGTCCTCCTCCAGGATCTGCAGGCCCTTGGCGAACTGCCACTCGGCGGAGATCTTGCCGCCGTACCGGCCGATCCACGGCTCGGCCCGCTCGTGGGCCAGCGCGTTGATCCGGTCGGCGTGCGGCTGCGCGGCGTGGTGCTTCCACAGCTTGACCCAGGCGTGCGGTCGGTCGCGCAGCTCGGGCGTCTCACAGAGCGGGGTGCCGTCGGCGAGCGTCGGGAGCACCGTGCAGGCGGTGAAGTCGATGCCGATGCCGACCACCGCCGCCGGGTCCACCCCTGCGGCGGACACCGCCGCCGGGACGGCGTACCGCAGCACGTCGCGGTAGTCCTGCGGATTCTGTAGGGCCCAGTCCGGGGGCAGCGTCCGCCCTCCCGGAAGCGCCGTGCTGATCACGCCATCGCCGTACTCGTGCACCGCGGTCCCCAGCTCGGCACCATCGCCGACACGGACCACCAGAGCTCGCCCGGACAGGGTGCCGTAATCGACACCGACGACATAGCGGTCGTCAGCTCCGTCCACCGGGTTCATGTTCACCTCCACCGTTAACGGGGATAGTGTTAACGTTCACATCCAGGCTCGTCAAGACATCTACCCGCAACAGCTCCGTAACGGAACGCAGAAGGCGGACCGACTCGGGAGGGTTGATAGCGGACCGGCGCAGAACCAACATTTCGCCCTCCACCGCGGCAGCCATCTGACGAATGGGGCGTTCGCCCGATGCGAGCGCCGCCCGGAGAGCCGCCGACAGGCGACGTAACAGGTCTGGTCCGCCGCACATTGCGACATCGCCGTCCGATAGCGGCCACTTTTCCCCCGGCGATGATGGCAGCGATAACATTCCCGAGGCGTCCCGGCAGCGTGCTCGGATCCGCCCGACAGCCATCGACGACCATGTGGGCTCATGGCTGAGCGCCCCGGAGGGCGACCCACCCGACGCGAAGCCGGGCGACCGGCCCGGTGTTATCGATAACATTCAACGTCTTGGTGTGCCTGCCCCCCCCGCCCGGTCGACCCGCGCGCGGCCGACGGCGCGTCGGGCGACCCGGAGGCAAAGCTCCACTCGGGCTCTGTCACGTCGGGGGGGGTCGCGGGCGGAGTAATTGGGCCGCGTTCGAACCGGGCCACCGCGGCCTGGTCGACCTCGGCCAACGCGGCCAACTGACGCTGGCTCAGGTCGCGCAGCTCTCGTTGATGCCGGGCGGCGGCGCGATCCGCGCGCCCTGAAACGCCGAGCGCATGACCTGGCGGGCCTCACTCCGATGAGCGTGATGTCGGTGAGTCATCGTGATGATTCACCGACATCACGCTCATTAGCGGATGCGGTTCCAGCGCTCATCCCTGGCTAGCCGTTGGGCACGACGGCCAACGGCGGCAGGGCCGTCCGCGGCGGGGTGGCAGGGGTGGGGCGAGGCGAGGCGAGGCGGGGCGGGGCGCGAGGCGGCGTGCTTCCGAAAGCCGGGTCGAGCACGCACTCGCGCCGCCGACCCGCCGCCCGACCACACACTCGCGCCGCCGGTCGCACGACGCCACGAGCCGGCGGCCCGACCCCTGTGGGCCGAGCCGCCGGCTCTCCGCGGCGACCGGGACGCGCCGGTCGGATCAGGCCGTCCGGTTGCGGTTGTACAGGGTCTTGGCCCAGAGGAAGCAGCCCACGCTGACGACGACGCACCAGACGACCGCGATGATGCCGTTGACGCCGATCCCGGTGCCCAGGAGCAGGCCGCGCAGGGTCTCCATGACGGGCGTGAAGGGCTGGTAGTCCGCGAACCATCGCACGGCGGTCGGCATGGAGTCGGTCGGGACGAACCCGCTACCGAGGAAGGGCAGCAGGATCAGCGGCATGGGGAGGTTGCTGGCCGTCTCGACGCTGTCACTGACCAGGCCGAGGGCGACGGACAACCAGGTGAGCGCAAAAGTGATCATGGCCAGGACACCGACCGCGGCAAGCCACTCCACCGGGTTGGCCGTGGGTCGGAACCCGACCAGCAGCGCCACAACGGTGACCGCGGCAAGGCTGAGCATGGTCTGGATCAGGCTACCCAGCACGTGGCCCGTCAGAACCGACGGTCGAAAGATCGACATCGTGCGGAACCGGGCGATGATCCCCTCGGTCATGTCCATGGCGACCGAGATGGCGGTGCCCTGCGCCGCGCTGACCACCGTGATGAGCAGGATCCCGGGGGTGACGTAGTTGGCGTACTGGGAGCGGTCGCCGGACGGGCCGAGGCCGGCGCCGAGCGTGCCGCCGAAGACGTAGACGAAGAGCAGCAGAATGATGATCGGAATTCCCATGAGCAGGAACGTCATCGACGGGTACCGCCGCATGTGCAACAGATTGCGCCGCAACATGGTGCTGGAGTCGCGGACAGCGAGGGAGAGGGTGCTCATCGCGCGGGAGCCCTTTCGTGGTCGGGTCGGCTGGCCGGAGCCTCCGGCTGCCCGGTGAGGGTGAGGAAGACGTCATCGAGGTCGGGGGTGTGCACGGAGAGCCCCGCCACACTGATCGAGGCGCGATCGATCTGGTCCAGCAGGGAGCGCAGCGATCCGACCCCGCCGTCGTTCGGCACCTGGAGGGTGAGCGCCGCGTCGTCCCGGGTGCCGGTCTCGAACGTCCGGGCCGCCGAGTCGAGCCCCTCCTGGTCGGCGAAGTGCAACACCACGTGGCCGCCCGGGATGAGCCGCTTGAGCTCGCGCGGCGTGCCCTCGGCGATCAGTCGACCATGGTCGAGGAACGCCACCCGGTCGGCGAGTTGGTCAGCCTCCTCCAGGTACTGCGTGGTGAGCAGGATGGTCACGCCCTCGGCGGCGAGTGCGCGGATGATGTGCCACATGGCCCGACGGCTGCGCGGGTCGAGCCCGGTGGTCGGCTCGTCGAGGAAGATGACGCGGGGCTCGCCGACCAGGGTCATCGCGAGGTCGAGCCGCCGGCGCATGCCACCGGAGTACGTCGACACCGGCTTGCCCGCCGCCTCGGTCAGGTCGAACTGGTCGAGCAGGTCGGCGATCCGCCGTCGACCGGCGTTCCTGTCCAGGTGGCACAGGTCCGCCATCAGGGCCAGGTTCTCCCGGCCGGTGAGCAGGTTGTCGACGGCGGAGAACTGGCCGGTGACGCCGATCAGCGCGCGTACCGCGTCGGGCTCGCGGGTCAGGTCGTGGCCGAAGACGCGGGCACTGCCGCCGTCGGCCCGGACCAGGGTGGAGAGGATCTGCACGGTGGTGGTCTTGCCGGCGCCGTTGGGACCGAGCAACGCGAAGATCGAGCCCTCGGTGATCATCAGATCGATGCCGTCCAGCACGACCTTGTCGCCGTAGGACTTCCGCAGGTCGGTGGCGACGATCGCGGGGTTCAGGGAGCTGGTCATGGTCTCCTCATTCGTACTCGGCGTGGTGGGTGGGTCAGGCGCGGCGGATCATGATGTCGCCGTACGAGGTGTTCGCCCGGACCTCGACCGTCTCGTCGGACGGTGCGGGGCTGTCGGTCGACTCCAGCGCGTTGTGCACCCGGCCGTGGCGGGAACTGACGTCGAGCCAGGCGGCCGTCCCGCGACGGACGCCGACCTCGATCGCGCCGTAGGAGGTCTGCAACTCGACCGCCCCCCGGACGACCTCACCCAACCGGAGGTTGCCGTAGGCGGTCCGAGCCGTCACCGAGGCCAGCGACGTGTCCACGGTGATGTCGCCGTAGGCCGTGTTGATCCGGGCGTCGCCGCCGCTGCGTCCGATCCAGCAGTCGCCGGACGAATTCTTGATCTCGGCGGGACCGTCGACCGCGCCGATGCGTACCTTGCCGGAGGAGGCCTTCACCCGGGCGGATCCCACGACTCTCTCCACGGCGACGTCGCCGTGGCTGCTGTCGATATCCAGTGGCCCGGTCTCGTCGAGCCGGATGCCGCTCCCGGTCTTGATCCGGCATTCGCCGAGCCGACCTTCGCCGCGAAATGCGGCCCACGACGCCTCGGCGTGCACCGCCGACCCGGACGGCAGCTCGATCAGGACGTCGACCGACGGCCCCGGCCCGAACCCGTAGCGACGCCAGCTCTTCGGCACCCTGATCATCAGTTTCCCGGCGGCGTACTCGACGGTGGTCTGGTCGGCGGCGGTCACGTCGGCCTTGCTCGACGGGTCGCGGGGCCGCACGGTCACCACCGTGTCGGCGCGGTCGCTCGCGGCGACCCAGGCGTCGCCGACCGGCAACTCGATCTGCACGGAGATCGGCTCTGGAGTCTCGAAAACAGGCATGGGGGTCTCCCGAAAGGTGATCGGCGAAGGTCGCCGCAGGTCAGCGGCGCGGTGAGCAGGGGTACGGAAGTCAGCGGGCCCAGCCGGTGAAGTGCTGGCCGGAGCGCGGCTCCGGCCGGCGGGGTGGACGACGCTCCGTCTCGCCGGCCCCGACGGCACCGGCGACCGCCCGCACCAGCCAGGCGTTGACCGAGAGACCGGCGCGCCCGGCGGCGTCCTCGACGCTGGCCTTCAGGTGGTCGGGGAGCCGGAGGTTGATCCGTGAGGTGCCGCCCTCGTCACCGTCGGGTGCGGCCACGGGCACCGACAGCGGTGGTGGGCTGATCGGCTCGGTGACGACCTCGACCGGTGGGCTGGCCGGCGTCACCACGAAGTCGGGCTCGCGGCCACGCAGCCGAACGTGCACCGACCCGGGCGCGAGGTCGCGGGTGATCTCGTCGGCCGCGTCGGACAACGCTTCGAGCAGGGTGAGACGGGTGGCCGCCTCCAACTGTGCGAAGAGCCGCTCGGCGAGCGCCCGGGCCTCCGGATCCACGCCCTCCGCGGCCACAGCGAACTCGTCACGCAGGTTCTCGACGTATGACCTCAGCTCCATGGCACCATGATGGCACCACTTTGGCTCAGCATGCAACAGTCATGGCTCAGCAGGTGCCGCCACTTGGCTCCGCCGAGGGTCACTGGGTCGCTCAGAGGTCGCCGAAAGCGCCCCGGACCAGGTAGTTCGCGTCCTCCTGGGTCAGGCCGGAGGCCACCAGGAGGTCACTGACGGTCGTACGGACCTGGGCGACCACGACCGCACCCGAGAACCCGACGCCGCCCCGATAGGCGTCGCCGGCCATCCGGACCGCCCGCAGCGCCTGCTCCCGCGCCCGGTTCGGCTCAGCGCCGGCGGCGAACTGCCGCTTGAACAAGCGGACGGCCTCCGCGAGATCGGCCACCGACCTCGGCAGCGACTCCGGCACCGGCTCGCGGTCCTCGATGAGTGTCACCGACCGCCGGATCAACGTGCCGCTGTTGCGCATCGCCCGGTCGATCGGCTCCGCCGCCTGCGCGTAACGGCCCACCGGTCCGCGCCGATGGTGCCAGTACACCGGTGACAGGACGCTCGCCTCCCGGGCGCCCTGGGTCGCCTCGACGAACGCCTTCAACCGGCCCGCGCTCTGACGCAGTTCCCCCCGGGCGGTACGCGCGCGCGCCGCGTCACGCTCGGTCAACGCCGCGGCGGTGGCGTCGAGCTGGGTCACGAGGAGATCCAATGCCGGCCGTGCGGCCCGGTTGAGCACCCGCAACGGGTTCAGCGGCAGCAGCACCGCGCTGACCAGCAACGCCACCCCTCCCCCGACGAGCGCGTCCACGAACCGGGGGATCTCCAGATCCCGGACCGCCGGGCTGAGCGTGGCGATGAGCACCGCCGTCGCTCCGGCCTGGATCACCACCGCCGCGCTGCCCACGAGGAACAGCGCGACGACGATCGCCAGCACGACGATCAGGGCGAGCTGCCACCACCCCGTGCCGATCACCACGAGCAGCAGGTCGCCGATGAACACCCCGACCGTGACACCGATGATCAGCTCGACGGTGCGACGCAACCGCTGGCCGACGGACGCGGCGAGCGTCGAGACGGCGGAGATCGGCGCGAAGACCGGCTGCGACACCTGCAGCACCGAGTGCGCCACGAACCAGGACAACGCCGCGGCCAGGCCGGCCTGCAGGGCCAGGCCGCCGATGGTCCGCACCCGACGAAGCCGGTCGCGCAGCATGGCCAGCACGCGGTCCGAGAGCCGGACGACGGTCGACGGGCCCGCGTCCGCTCCGCGCCGACCGGCAGCGACCATGGCGGCACCTACCCCGCCACGACCGGCTCAATCCTCGCCCGCGGGCGTCGGCGCCCTCAGCGTGCGGCGAGCGTCTTCTCCGCGTACGCCCAGAGTCGGTCGGCGGCGGCCGGGTCCAGGGCGTAGGCGGCGACCCCGCCGGTGGCGTCGGGGCCACCGCTGACGACCTCGGCCTCCTGGTTGTCGTCGAAGTACCGGCCGCCGACCCCGTCGAGCAGGGGCGAGCCGGCGAGCAGCACGGTCGTCGACGCGCCCTGGGCGGGCGTCTTGTAGTAATCCGCCTCGATGAGGTTGCCCGCTTCGTCCATCGCGCCCATCGCACGCATCGTGTCGTCGTCGATGTGGCGCTGGAGGTTGGTGAAGATGTACCCGGGGTTGAGGGCGTTCGCGGTGATCCCGTCAGCCGCCCACTGGCGGGTGATGCCGACAGCGAGCAGCACCTCAGCGGTCTTCGACTGGCCGTAGGCCGACCACGGGTCGTACGGGCGCCGCTCGAACTGCGGGTCGTCGAAGTCGAACGGCGCGGCCAGGTGCGCCCCGGAGCTCACCACCACGACCCGGGCCGCCGTGGCGGCGCGCAGGTTGTCGTGCAGCCCCCGGGCCAGCGCGAAGTGACCGAGGTGGTTCGTGGCGAGCTGAAGCTCCCAGCCCACGGCCGTCAGCTGACGGGTCGGGATCGCCATGATTCCGGCGTTGGCGACCAGCACGTCGAGCGGGCCCTGCCAGGCTGCGACGAAGTCGTCGACCGACGCCAGGTCGGCGAGGTCGAGGGCGGCCGAACGGACCGTGCCCGGGGTGGCGTCGGAGGCGAACTCCTCGGCGAGCCGGTCGGCCGCTCGGGGATTCCGGGTCGCGATGGTGACGTCGGCGCCGGCCCCGGCCAGCGCGCGCACCGTCTCCACACCGATGCCGGAGGCGCCCCCGGTGACGATCATCCGGCGCCCGGTGAGGTCGACACCGTCGAGGATCTCGGCGGCGGTGGTGCGGGCGTTGAACGGGGTGGTGAGGCGTGAGTTCAGTGTCATGGAACCCAGGCTAAGAACGGGCACCTCGGACTGCCTATAGTCTGGAGTCCTTCATACTTTCGTGAGAGTCCAGAAGAGGTGGGGATGGATCCCCTGGAGGACGTCCTGTCGCTGCTCGGCGCGACAAGCCACGTCTCCGCCGGCCTGGTCGGGGGCGGGCGCTGGGCAGTCGGTTTCGACCCACCGGCCGGCGCCAAGTTCAACGCCGTCCGGCGCGGCCGATGCGCGCTGCGGGTCGAGGGCCATGCCGAGCCGATCGCTCTCGGTCCGGGGGACTGCTTCCTGCTGACCCGCCCGGCGGCCTACACGCTCTTCAGTGACCCCGAGGCGCCGGTCGAGCCCGCGTACCCGATCTTCGCGGCCGCCGTCGACGGCGTCGCGCGTGTCGGCCACGGTGACGACGTGTTCCTCATCGGTGGCGCCTTCGCCCTGGGCGGACGGGCGCGCGGCCTGCTGCTGGACGACCTCCCGCCGGTCATCCACGTGCCCGCCGACACCCCGGAGGCCGATACCGTCCAGTGGGCCCTCGGCGAGATCGACGCGGAACTACGATCGACGCGACTCGGCTCCCGCCTCGTCGCCGAGCATCTGGCGCTGGTCCTGCTGATCCGGGTGCTGCGGCTGCATCTGGCCCGCGACGACCAGCCCACCTCGGGGTGGCTGGCCGGCCTGACCGACCCGGTGGTAGCTCCGGCGCTACGCGCGATGCACGCGCGACCCGCAGACCCGTGGACGGTGGACGAGGTGGCCCGGGCAGCCACCGTCTCCCGGTCGACACTGGCCGCCCGCTTCAAGAAGGTCGTCGGGGTGGGCCCACTGGAGTACCTGACCAGGTGGCGGATCGAGCTCGCGGCGGACCGCATCCGGCGAGGCACCGACACTGTCGCCACCATCGCCCAGTCCGTCGGTTACGGCTCGGAGAGCGCGCTGAGCGTGGCCTTCAAGCGCACAACGGGCCTCTCGCCGCGCGCCTACCGGGCCGAGATGGCGAAGGCCGGCCGCCGGGATTGAGGGCGTCCGGATCGGGTAGACCCGGCTCCGCTGTCACAGCGGTCGGCGGTGCCGACGCGTGACGTCGGGGCTCGGTCGCGGGCCATGAACTGGGACGCCTCGGGGGGACGTCGGATGGGTCAGCGCGGTTGAGCGGGCCGGATGACCGCTCCGGTGACGTCGTGGAGCTACGGGTGCACGGGGTCTCCGGTGCGAGCCCCACACAGGTGCTGGGCCTGCAGCAGACCAGGCAGGTCGCCGGTGACCGCAGTGGCGGGTTCTACCGGCCGCGCCCCCCGTGTTCCGACACCGATACGCCCGGGGTGACGGTGGAGGCGTACCGCTGGGGCGACCTGCCGTCGGGCACCGTGGCCCGCACCCTGGCGGTGGTCTTCATGCTCCCCTTCATGCTGGTCAACGTCGCGATCTGGATGCGCCCGGCGAGCCCCGGGTCCGAGGCGACGGTCAAGTCACTGTGCCGGGTGCTGGGGCTCACGCTCACCGTGCTGTACGTGCTCACCGTCGCCGGCGTCGCCCTGGATCTCCTCGGATGGAAATGCCTGGCCTCACCGGACTGCCTCGCCGGACGCAGCTGGTTGTCCTGGTTGGGTGGGCGCACGATCGGGCTGCGGCTGGCGGTGCTCGCGCTGGTCCCGGCCGCCGCGATCGGCGCGATCTGGCGGGTCAGCAGTCGTCCGGGGCGAGCCTACGAGGCGTTTCGCGCACCCGATCACGGCAGCTCCGCGTCCCGGCTCGACACCGTCGGCCAATGGGACGCCGAGCCGTTGGTGGGCCGGTTGCGCGCCATCCACGTCGCTACGGCATTCGCGACGCTGGGCCTCGTCCTGCTCCTGGCCCAGGGCACGAGCCACGCGTCGGGCGTCACCATCGCGCTGACGGCGATCACGGGGGTGATCCTCACGGTCTGCGTGGGGCTGCTCTGCACACCGCAGCTGCTGGACCGGTCCCCCGCCGACCAGCGGCTCGACCGGATCACCCGTACCCTCCGGAACGCCGCCATCGTCCTGACCGTGGTCGTCGTGGCGCACGTGGCGACCCGTACCCAGCCGTGGCCGCAGCAGCATGGGCTGCCGGGTTACGACCCGGCCCTGGTCGGTGTGTTCGCGGCGCAGACGACACTGTTGGTCGCCCTGGGCGTGGCGCTGCTCTGGCACCGGCGCCGGGAGCGCGGCACCACTCCGTTGTTCGGGCTCGGCGCTCTCGTTGTCGCCGCCACCGGGATCAGCATGGCGGTGGCGTACTCCGCGGAGCTGGTCTGCCGGGTGGCGGACTACCTGGATCGCGGTGTGGCGACCACCGAGGGCATCACCTCCGGCCCGCCTCGGGCCTTCACCTGGGCCATCTACGGCTTCTTCCGTGCGGTGCTGATCACCGCGATCGTCGCCGCCCTCGTCGTCCTGATCTCCCGCCGGAGTCGACGCCGGGCTGCGGCGGCGATCGTCGCGCGCGACTTCCCGAACCCGCCGGCCGAGGCCGAGCCCCGACTGAGGCAGGTCCGAGACGCGATAGCCCGCGCTCGCTTCACCGAGAAACTGGTGCCGTTGGCCGTGGTCTACAGCTGCCTCGCCGGACTCGGCACGGCCACCACCACGGTCGGTCTGCTCGGGCAACAACCGGGCGACGTCATCGAGCGAAACATCGGCTTGCCGGCGGAGGCGACCACGTTCATCATCGCGCTCAGCAGCTGGGTGATCGCGGCAGTACTCCTCGGCCTGATCATCGGCGCCATCTTCGCGTACCGGAGCGAGCCGTACCGCCGGTACATCGGTGTCCTCTGGGACCTTGGCACCTACTGGCCCCGGGCCGCACACCCGTTCGCGCCGCCCTGCTACTCCAGGCGGGCCGTGCCGGAACTGACCCGCCGGATCACCTACCTGGTCGAGCGCGGCCACGGGGTGGTGCTGACCGGGCACAGCCATGGCTCGATTCTGCTCGCCGCCGCGGTGCTTCAACTGCCGCCGCAGATCTGCGGCCGGGTCGCCCTGCTCACCCACGGATCACCGCTGCGCCGTTTCTGCACACGGCCCTTCCCCGCCTACCTGGACGACGCGGCACTGCGCGAGATCGGCCGCAAGGTGGGGTGGCGCTGGGTGAACCTGTGGCGCGACACCGACCCCATCGGCGGCTGGATCTTCTCCAAGAGCCGGTCACCCGCGTCGGTCAGCACAGGGGACCCGGCAACCGGAGTGGATCGCCGACAGCGTGATCCCCACGGCCTGGTGGCACCCCCCGGCGAGAGCGTCGCCCCACCCATCCACGGACACTGGCCGGACGAGTCCAACGAGCCGTTCACCTCGGTGGTACGGGAGTTGGCGCAGCGCCTCGAACGGCGGGGCGACCCGCCCGGGCCGCCGAGGTAGCGGGCCGGCTCACCGCCCGCGGCTCGCCCGCGTACGCCAGTCGTCCAGGCCGGTGCCGGCGAGGCGGGCGCCGTCGGCCGGGACGAGCGAGCGTTCGCCCAGCTTGGCGCCGAAGTACCGGGCGTCGGGGTCGGCCACCACCGACCGAGGGTCCTGCTGGTCCGCGAGGAGGGACCGGCCCAACTCGTCGAGGCGGAACGGCTCCGGGCCGGCGACCTCGACCACGGAGTTCGTCGGTGCGCCGAGCGCGACCTCGGCCACCGCGGCCGCGACGTCGTCGGCCGCCATCGGCTGAATGAGCACCGGCGCGAGGTGCACGGTGTCGCCGTCCGTGGCGGCGTCGACGATCCCGGAGAGGAACTCGAAGAACTGGGTGGCGTGCACGATCGAGTACGGGATTCCGGACGCGACGATGAGCTTCTCCTGGGCGACCTTCGCGCGCATGTACCCGCTGTCGGGGATCCGGTCGCACCCCACGATGGAGAGCGCCACGTAGTGCCGCACCCCGGCGTCGGACGCGGCGGCGAGGAGTGTGCGGGTGGACGTCTCGAAGAACTCCAGCACGGCCTTGTCCTCGAACGACGGCGAGTTCGACACGTCCACGACGACCTCGGCGCCGGTGAGCGCATCGTCCACCCCCTCGCCGGTCAGGGTGTTCACGCCGGTCTTCGGCGATGCCGCCACCGTCTCGTGGCCCTGCTCGTCGAGGCGGGCCACGAGCTTGGAACCGATCAGGCCGCTGCCGCCGATGACGACGATCTTCATGGTCGAACCGTCCTGTCTGCGCTGGGTGGAATCGTGCCCGCCAACCAGTAAGACGGAAAGCGTGCGCGGATGCAGGACAATCGCCGGAGAACACTTCGACGGAGATCAGGAGGTCGACGTGGCCGCGGTGTCCCACCCCGTGTTCGCCCGGGTGTACGAGCGACTCAGCGTCGCCATGGACCGCGCCGGCACCGCGGCGTTCCGACGGGACCTGGTCGCCGGCCTGTCCGGCCGGGTGATCGAGGTCGGTGCGGGCAACGGGCGGATGTTCTCCCACTACCCGCCGGGGGTGACCCAGGTCCTCGCGGTCGAGCCGGAGCGGCGTCTGCGTGCCGCCGCCGAGCGCGCCGCGGCGGACGCGCCGGTGCCGGTCACTGTCGTCGACGGCCTGGCCCAGGCGCTGCCCGCCGGGGACAGCGAGTTCGACGCCGCCGTGGTCGCGTTGGTTCTGTGCACCGTGCCCGATCAGGCGAGCGCGTTGGCCGAGATCAGCCGGGTGCTGCGCCCCGAGGGCCAGGTGCGGTTCTTCGAGCACGTGGCCGCCGAGGAGGGCAGCGGTCTGCGCCGCGCCCAACGGTTCGTCGAAGCCACACTGTGGCCGACGCTGTTCGGCGGCTGCCACCCCGCCCGGGACACCGTCGCCGCCATCGCGGCGGCCGGCTTCGAGGTGGCGGACCTGCGCCGGTTCCGGTTCCCGGCCACCAGCAACAGCCCCTCCTCCCCCTGCGTCCTCGGCCGCGCGGTCAAACCGGCCCCGACAGCCCGGTGAGCCAGACGTCCAGGTCCGCCGGGGAGCGCAGTAACACCACCGACGGCCCGGACGGGTCGGCCTGCCAGGCCCGCATCCGCCGTCGGGCCCGACCGAACGCGGTGACGTGCCACAGCAGGATCGAATCCCGGGACAGCACGCTGCCCAGCGACTCGCGGTTGCCGTTGCAGATCACCTCGCCCGTCACCACCCGGCGCACGGTGCGGCGGAGCAACCGCCCGAACGAGCACCACCGCGGATAGTCCAGGCCGACGACCAGATCGGCGCGGGCCAGCGGGACGTCCCGCCAACCGTGGTACGCCCCGTCGATGATCCAGCGGTCCCGTCGACAGATCTCCTCGATCCGTCTGCGCTGCTCATCGACCGGCACCTCGACCCAGCCCGGCTGCCAGAGCAGGTCGTCCACCGGATACCAGGGCAGTCCGAGCTGGTCGGCCAACCGCGCGGCGAGAGTGGACTTGCCGGAGCCGTACACCCCGTAGACCAGGATGCGACGCGGTGCGCTCATCGCGGCAGCGTACGGGTGAAGCAAAATCGGTTGTCGTGCCCGGCCCGCCTCGGCCAGAGTGACGTCCATGACGTACTGACGGACACCCTCCCCTGCTCCGCGCCACCGGTGCTGCCTCCCGGGGGCCGTGACGCCGTCCGTTCCCACGTTCGCCGCGAGAAGTGAGCCTCCTTGTCCCAGCACCACCTCCCTCGGGAGCCCCTGCCCCCGTCCACCCCGGCGACCGTCACGGTGTTCGCCTCTCCCACGAGCTGGATCGAGTCCGAAGCGATCGCACAGTGCCGGCAGGTCGCCGCCCTGGACGGCATGCGGCACGTCGCCGCGATGCCGGACCTGCACCCCGGCAAGGGCGCGCCCATCGGCGCGGCCATGGCGTCGACAGTGCTGTACCCGTTCCTGGTGGGCTCCGACATCGGCTGCGGCATCGCGGTGTTTCCGATCAGGCTCAAGCGCGCCGTACCGGAACGGCTCGCCGCCCGGTTCCCCGACCTCGACCAGGCGCTCGACCCGGTACGGGACGCCGACGACCCCGCCTGGGCCGCCGTCGACGGCGCTGTTCCAGCCGGTCACCTGGACGGTCTCGGGACGGTGGGCCGGGGCAACCACTTCGTGGAGTTGGCCCGCGTCGACACCATCCTCGACGTCCGGCACGCGAGCCGGCTCGGGCTCGACGCCGGCGATCTCGTGCTCATCGTGCACAGCGGTTCCCGCGGTCTGGGCGAGCGGATCCTGCGGGCGCACACCGAGGCGCACGGCGCCGGGGCGGCTCCCGACCCCGCCGCCTACCTGAGCCAGCACGACGACGCGGTGCGCTGGGGATCGCTCAACCGGCGGGTGCTGGCCGCCCGGGTGGCGCACGCGTTGGGGGCCGAGCCCACCGCGCCGATCGTCGATCAGTGCCACAACCTGGTCGAGGTCCGGGACGGGGTTTACCTGCACCGCAAGGGCGCGGCACCCGGCGACGGGCGCGATGTCCTGGTCGCCGGCACCCGGGGAACGGCGTCCTACCTGGTGGCCGCGCACGCCGGGCCGGACGCCAACCACTCCGTGGCCCATGGTGCTGGCCGCAAGATGTCGCGCGCCGACGCCCTGCGGCGGGGCCGGGCCAAGCACACGGTCGAGGAACTCCGCCGCACGCCGGTGGGGTCGCTGGTGGTGTGCGGTGACCGGCAACTGCTCTTCGAGGAGGCGCCCACGGCGTACAAGCGCATCGAGCAGGTGATCGCCGACCTGGTGGCGCACCAGTTGGCCACGCCGGTGGTCAGCACGACTCCCCTGGTCACCTACAAGACGCCCGATCTCGGGTCCGCGGCACGACCGGACCGGCGGGGCCACCGCGGCAGACGAGGCCGGTCGTGAACATGCTCCTGCTGCTGTCGGCCGGACGTGGGCCGCAGGAATGCGCGTGGGCGCTGAGTCAGCTGCTGCACCGTCTGCGCGGCGAGGGCACCCGCCGAGGTCTGACGATCGAGCAGGTTCAGGCGGTGCCCGGTGACCGCACCGGCACCTACCGGTCGGTGCTGATCCGGATCTCGGGCGTCGACGCCGAGGCGTTCGCGGCCTCCTGGACCGGGACGCTGTGCTGGCAGGCCCCCAGCCCGTACCGGTCGGGCACCGGCCGGAAGAACTGGTACGTCACCGCCCAACCGCCCGAACGCGACGTTGCGCCGACGTCGTTCCGGGAGGCGGACGTCGACATCGTCGCCTGCCGTACCGGCGGGCCGGGTGGTCAGCACCGGAACAAGGCGAGCACAGCGGTACGCGCGACCCACCGTCCCTCGGGCCTCGTGGTCGTGGTGGACGAGGAACGACAGTTCAGCCTCAACCGCCGGGTTGCCCTGGATCTGCTGCGCCACCGCATCGAGCGCGGCGACGAGGCGGCGCGGCAGGCCGTCACCACCGCCCGGTGGCGGATCCACGACCGGCTGGTTCGCGGCGATCCGGTGCGGGTGGAACGCCCGACGCCCCGGTGACGTTCCCGGTGGAGGTCGTGGGGTCGCGGTCGGGTGACCGTAGGGTGATGGCATGGCTGAGCGACCTCTGACCCTGATGGCGGTGCACGCCCACCCCGATGACGAGGCGACGAGCACCGGCGGCGTTCTTGCCCGCTATGCCGCCGAGGGGGTTACCACCGTGCTGGTGACCTGCACCGACGGGCGGTGTGGGGACGGTCCGGGCGGGGTCAAGCCGGGCGATGCGGGGCACGACCCGGCCGCCGTCGTGGCGATGCGCCAGGCCGAGCTGGAGGCCAGCTGCGCGGCGCTGAGCGTCACCCACCTGGAGACCCTGGGCTACGCCGACTCCGGGATGATGGGCTGGCCGACCAACGACCTGCCGGGCGCGTTCTGGACGACGCCGGTGGCGGAGGCGGCGGCCCGACTCGCGGAGCTGATTCGGCGGTACCAGCCGGACGTCATCGTCACGTACGACGAGAACGGTTTCTACGGCCACCCGGACCACATCCAGGCCCATCGGATCACCATGGCGGCCGTCGAGCAGACCGATGTCCCGGCGAAGGTCTACTGGACCACGGTGCCGCGTACGGCGTTCGCGGAGTTCGGTCGGATCATGAAGGAGCTCGGCGTCGAGTGGGCCGAGCCGGACGCGACGGAGCCGCAGCTCGGCCTGCCCGACGATGAGATCACCACCTGGGTGGACACGAGCAGGTACGGCGTGCAGAAATTCAGCGCGCTGGCTACGCACGCGAGTCAGACCGAGAACATCTTCTTCCTGCAACTGGGCCAGGAGCGATTCACCGAGCTGATGGGTATGGAGACGTTCCTGCGGGTCCGGGACCGGACCGGCGCGCCGACCCCCGAGGACGACCTCTTCGCCGGCCTGCGCTGACCGGTTCTCCGCAGCACCCGGCATCGTCGGCCCACCCGTCGACGATGCCGGTCGTCGTGCGCCCCGATGGCGGCATCGCGCGAACGTGTCGGTCCGCCGCACCCTGCGCCGCCGGCAGCCGGTCGCCGGACCGCCGGTAGCCGAAAGTTTCGACCGCTCACCGCTCGGGGCCGCCCAGCTCATGTGATGAATTTCCGGAAGTTTTCAGCGTTGACGCCCAGACATTGACCGGCTTAATGTTTCGAGCGAGTTTCCGGTTTCCGGCCGGAACTACCGGCGTCACCAACCTCGCCGGCGCCCCCGCCCGCCAACATTGGACGGACCCTCACCTCCTAGATCGAGATTCATCTATTGATCGTCTGGAAGGGAAGGCACATGAACGTGAGACAGTGGTCGACCGTCGGCCTGGTCGCCGTCGCGACCGTCGCGACGTTGAACGCCGTGCCGGCCACCGCGAGTCGGCCGTACGACCCCACGACGCAGACCCTCGCCGCCCTTGGCCTGCGCCACGGCCTGCACGTCGGCACCGCGGTGAGCATGGATGCCCTCAACGACGCCAGCGACCCGCAGTACCGCAAGCTGGCCGCCACCGAGTTCGCCTCGGTCACCGCCGAGAACGCGATGAAGTGGGAGAGCCTGGAGCCCACCCGCGGCAATTACAACTGGGCGCCGGCCGACGAGCTCATCGAGTTCGCCAAGCGCAACCGGCAGAGCGTGCGCGGCCACGTACTGGTCTGGCACAACCAGTTGCCCGCCTGGTTGACCAGTGGCGTCGCCGACGGCTCCATCAGCAAGCAGGAGTTGCGCGAGCTGCTGCGCAAGCACATCACCACCGTCGTGAAGCGCTACAAGGGCAAGATCTGGCAGTGGGACGTGGTCAACGAGGCGGTCAGCGACCCCTGGGACACTCCGTCGACCCTGCACTACAAGGGCTTCTGGGCGCAGAACCTCGGGCCCGGCTACATCGCCGACGCGTTCCGCTGGGCACGGGCGGCCGACCCCAAGGCCCTGCTGTTCTACAACGACTACAACATCGAGGCGTTCGGCTCGGGCAACCCGGCCGACGACAAGACCCAGTTCGTGTACGACATGACCAAGAGCCTGCGCGCCCAGGGCGTCCCGATCGACGGCGTCGGTTCCCAGGGCCACCTGGGCACCCAGTACGGCAACTACGACACCCTCCAGGTGACCGCCGCGCTGAAGAAGTTCAGCGGGCTCGGCGTCGCGACCGCGTTCACCGAGGTCGACGTCCGCAGCCAGCTGACGGAAGGCGTCCAGGCGGGCAACTCGGAAGAGATCAACCCCCGGCTTCAGGCGTCGGCCGCCAACTTCAGCGTGCTGATGAAGGCGTGCCTCGCGGTGCGGAGCTGCCTGTCGTACACGGTGTGGGGTTTCAGTGACAACCACTCCTGGGTGCCGGGCTGGTTCAGCGACCCGCCGGAGGGTCTGGCCACCATCTACGACGAGAACTACCAGCCCAAGCGGGCGTACCACGAACTGAAGTCCGACCTGATCTTCGCTGGGCCGCCGTACGTGCTGCCCCGCATCGCCCCCAAACCGCACCGCTGACGCGTCCGTCGGCGTAGGGCCGTGTGGAGCTTCGCGAAGCTCCACACGGCCCGCGGGTCACCGCGGACGTCGACGGTCGACTCACGTTCGGTGGTTCCGGTCCGCCATCCGGACGCCATCGGAGGACTGGTGCCGGTTCTACCGGTTTATTGATGGTGTTGGTGTCACTATGGCAGGCGTGGGAACTGCGAAAACTGCCATGCCTGCGATCTCGCCGCTCACCGGCGACCCAATCAAGCGGGCCGATGCCGAGAAGCTAGCGGGGGTCCTGAAGGCCTTCGCCGATCCGGCGCGACTCCGGCTACTCAGCCTGATCCAGTCCGCGCCGGAAGGCGAGGCGTCCGTGAGTGACCTCACCTCGGCGCTCAACCTCTCCCAGCCGACCGTGAGTCATCACCTTCGGATCCTCACCGAGGCCGGCCTCCTCGAACGCGACAAGCGCGGGGTCTGGGCGTACTACCGCCTGGTGCCCTCCGCGATCGCGCAGATCGCCGACCTGTTGACGCCGCCCCGGAAGCGGGCGACGAAGCGGACCCGCTGACCGGCCCGAGGGGTCGCCCGTCACATCCGCTCCGGCGCGGTCCAGCCCCTGTCGCGGGGTCCGGGCGTCAGCTCGGCCGGCAGCAGCCGACTCCGCACGCCTGGACGTCATCCGACATTCCGGTAGCGCATTGAGCGATTACGCTGGTCACGCGGGGGCGACCTGACGGCCCGGTCGATGCGATGACGCCTCAGATCCGGTGGTCCGGTCGATCTCCGGGCCGCCGCGTGATCGTTTCGGTCGGCTCGGCGCAGGGCACTTCCCCCGGCACAGATGAGGGGTGATGATGAGCCGATCCGTACCACTGCCACCGGCGCGTACCCGGCGCGCGCTCGCGCTGCTCCCGCTGCTCGGCACCATCGCGCTGGCCGCCGCCTGCACCACCACCGAGGAACCGCCCGACTCGGCCCCGGCGCCCACCGCACCGTCCAGCACGGCGGCGGCAGCGCCCCCGACGGACGCGCCGTCTCCGAGCGCGAGCAGCCCTCGGGTGACCATCCCGACCTCGGCCTTCGTCGAGTTGCCCGCCGAGCTGCGGAAGTCTCCACGACGGACGACACCCGTCGAACAGGCTCTGCCGACGCTGTGCGGCAACGAGTTCGGCACCGGCGGCCGACAGGTCACCGCGAGCGCCGCGATGACCGTCACCTACCAGACGGCCGGCGAGCCCGCCAGCAACGTGCCGCAGGGGATGATCCACCAGACCATCTTCACCTTCGACGGTGCCGGCGCCTCGGCCTACCTGGACCGGCTCCGCACCGCCGTGCAGGCGTGCCCCTCGTACGACCAGGCCGGAACCCGGGTCACCGTCAAGAGCGAGGTGCTGACCGGGGTCGGTGGCGAGGCGTTGCTGCTGACCCGAACCTGGCCGGAGACGAGCCTGAACGGCGAACGCACCGGCGGCACCGCGTCCAGCCAGATCGCCGTGGCCCGCGTCGACAGCACAGTGACGGTCTTCAACGACCAGGGGTGGGAGGGCACCAGCGGCAACCCGGCCATCCTGGACCGGGTCGTGCGCGACGGCGTACGCGCCATCGACGCCTGGCAGCGGTAAGCCGGAGTCGCCGCCCTCAACGACTCCACCGATCGGTCTGGTCTTCCGTCGGATCATGGACACCTGGACCCGGGTCGCGCTCGCGCCCGGAGACTAGGGGATCTCGGTCCACAGTGAAGCTACCGACCCTGGATGTGGCGGCTGATGAAGGTTTCTCCCCCGGGCACCGGCACGCACCGCGACGGCCCGCCCCATGCCGGCGAACTGTTCACCGACCGGGAGAGCGAGTCTCAAGCGTTCAAGTCGACGCTGACCCGTTTTCGCCAGTTGCTCGACAGCGACGACGAGGTCGGGATCACCCGCCATAACGTACTGACTTTCTACGGCCTCGGTGGCATCGGTAAGACCGCGCTCTCCGAACGGTTGGACGCCTGGGTCCGTCACGACCTTCCGCTCGTCAATGGCTGGGGGCCGGCTCCCGCCACCCACGTCGACGCAACGGCGCGCATCGACCTGCACGGCTCGGTCGGCCGCATGGACCTTCCAGCCGCGCTGCTCGCGTTGCGGGCCGGTGTGGCCAGCATCCGTCGCCGATGGCCGGTCTTCGACCTGGCGTTCACGGCCTACTGGTCGGCGCTCCGTCCCGGCGAGTCGCTGCCCCGCTTCCGGGGACGGGACGAGCTGGAGAACTCCGTAGCGGAGACGGTGGGTGAGGTGCTCAAGGACCTCGGCTCGCTGGCGGACCTCGCCGGTGGCACGGCCACCTCGCTCGCGGTGCGGGGGGTCCGGAAGGTGGTCGGCGAAGTCCGACGTCGACGCGACCTGCGACTCGCGGTCGACGGATTCCCGGGCTTCGAGGAGTTCCTGCTCCGGTGCGCCGACGAACCGAGCCCCACCGAGCCTCGACCAGCACTGGCCTGTGAGCTCGCCGCTGCCCTGTCGTGGGAGCTGGCCCAGATCGTTCCGTCACCCCTGCTGGCGGTGTTCGTCGACACCACCGAGCGCCTGGCCCTCGACCCGCGACGGGTCTCGGAGGGGCACCTCAACCGGCTGGTCCACGGCATGCCGAACGTGTTGTTCGTGCTGACCGGGCGCGATCTGCTGAGCTGGCACGACGAGGGCCGCGTCGACCTTCCGCACCGCGGCCCATGGACCTGGCCGGGGCTCGTGCCGGGGGCCTCGGACAACCCTCGGCAGCATCTCGTGGGCAACCTCTCCCCCTCGGACACCCGGGCGTTGATCCTGCGTGGACGTGCTCAGCTCGACCTGCCGATGAGCGATGACGTCGTCGAGCAGCTGGTCCGATCGTCCGCCGGGCTACCGCAGTATCTGGAACTGGCCCGGCAGGTCGCCATCTCGATCAAGGATGCCGGGAGTGGACGCCAGGTGGAGGCGCAGGACGTCACGGGTTCCCTCGGCTCGCTGGTGATGCGCATCCTCGACGACGTCCCCGCCGACGAGCAGCGGGCCATCCGGGCGGCGTGCCTGTTCCGGGTCTTCGACACTCATCTGATGGCAGCCGCGGCGGACGTCGACCACGGCTGCGCCGAGCGGGCCGTTCGACGTCCGATGATCGACCACCACCACAGCGACCGCTTCCCGTACCGGATCCACGACGCCGTCCGAGAGGCGATCCGCCAGTCCGACCACCAGATCTCCGGCGGCTGGTCCGAGCGCGACTGGGAGCTGGCCGCCGGCCGGGCTGCGGCGGTGGTCCGGCGTCTGCACGACGATGCCAAGGAACGCGAGGATAATCGAGAGGTCCTGGACCTGATCGGTGTCGCCATCGTGCTGGTGTGCGAGCAGAGCACGACCTTGGAGCCAGCTCCGAGCGAAAATTACGAGGACTGGCTGTCACGCGCCATCGTGTTCAGTCCCTCGGTGCAGGGCCTACGGTCCCGGGTGCCGGCCGCGAGCCGCACCGAGTACGGACGCCTGGTCCTGAACTTCATCGCGGCCAAGTCCATCGAGACGCCCATGAACGAGCGGCTGAGCCTGCTCCGCGAGATCTTCGACTCTGATCACCCGCTCCAGGCACCTGCGGGCCGCCACCTCGGCTATACGCTGCGACTGTGCCAGCGCTGGGACGAGGCGCTCGCCGTCTTCGACGAGCTGGTTGCACGTAAACCCACGCCACTGCACCGGGGACAGGGCCCGCAGGTTCTGAGCCTGGCCCGGCGCTTCATTGATGCCGAGCAGGCCGCAGAAGGGCTCCCCGTGCGGGACTTCATCACGCGGGTGGCCGAGTACGCCCACGGCCGGCCAGAGCGCTACTTCGCTGAGGTCGCCGACAAGATGGCGAAGCTGCGCGACGCCGGCCGCCAGCGGGAGTACCTGGATGAGGTCGGCACACTGCTGATGCGGCGGACGTTCTTCCGCGGCGATGTGAGCACCGACGAGATGCTCGACTTCGTTGATCAGGCCGACCTCTCCGGCCACCTGATCGCGACCCGCACCGCGCTGCTGACCACGGTCCTGCTGGGGCGGTCGGCCCCGACGGACAACGCGCTGACCATCGACCGGATACGGACGCTGGACGAGGCGTCGACGGGCGAGATCGGGTACCGCTACGGTCTTGCCGAATGCTGCACCGCACTACGTCTCGGAGCGCGCGACCGTCTGGAGCGGCTCCGAGACGAACTCAGTCTGCTGCCCTCGCGAAGCCGTTCAATGATCCCGGTCGAGTGCCTCCTGGAGTCGGTCGGCCTGTCACTGCCCAGCCAGCCGACCCAGTGGCTCGAACCCGTCGAGGTCGTCACCCGCCGCTGGGCTGATCACTTCGCCGCGTACGTCGCACGGCACGGGTAACGCCAGTCCAGACATCCGCTGCTAGGGGAGGTTTCGTCATGCCGGACGGTCAGGAAACGAAAGCGCCGTGGCTTCCGCCGCGGTGGTTCATCCGTCTTGCCTGGGTGGTGCACCGGGGTCTGTACCGGGTCACCGGCAGCCGGGTCGGGCTGTGGCGACCGCGCGAGAACAGCTGGGGCACGCTGCGACTGACCACGACCGGCCGCCGGACCGGTCAGCAGCGCAGCGTCATCATCGCGTACTTCGAGGACGGCCCGAACCTGGTCGGGGTGGCGATGAACGGGTGGGGCGAGGGCGCCCCCGCGTGGTGGCTCAACCTGCAGGCCCACCCGGACGCATCCGTCGAGCTGCCCGACGGGCGGCGACTGGTCCGTGCCCGCGTCGCCACCGACGACGAGCGGTCCCGGCTGTGGCCACGCTGGCAGGAGGCGGACAAGAACTTCGACGCCCACGCGGCGCGTCGATCGTCGGAGACCCCGGTGGTGGTGCTGGAGCCCAGATCGGAGGGCGGCTCCCCAACGCCGTGATGCGCTGCCCGGCCAACGGGACAACCGCTGCGGTACGACAGCCGCAGCGCGTACACCCCGGGTGGTAGGCCCGGTGGCAACTCCGGCCTGACGACTCACGGGCGGTGCGGTTCCTACGCTGCCGCTGTAGCCGTCAACCGACCGAGGGGAACCACGATGTCCGTCCACCACCTGTTCGTCACCGCCGTAGCCGCCCCGGCCTCGGCCGAGTCGACCGCCGCCACTGTCTCCATGAGCTCCGGACGGGTCGGCGCCAGTGTCGCCGTCCTGCTGGGGCTCGCCGGCGCGATCATCGGTGGGGTGGCACTGGCCCGCCCCACCGGTCGCCTCGGTGCCGGGTCGGGCCGCCTGGGAGCGGTCCTGGCCGTGGCGGCCGGTCTGCTCGGCATGGCGCTCGGCGCGCTGGTGGTCGCGACCTCCGACAGTGGCATCGGCACCGGGAACGGGCGGGGCGGGGCCTACCTGGCCGTGGTGGTCGGGCTGGTCAGCGCGGTCCTCGGTGGGCTCGCTCTGGCTCGGGCCCGCCGCACCGACGGGCTGACCGGGTAACGGGCTGACCGGTCCCGCCGCGGGGTGTGCCCCGTGCCGGCCGCACCGGCCATCCACACGCGGTGGTCAGGAGCGGGTGACCCAACCCGGCACGGTCAGGCCGGACTCGTAGGCGAGGATCACCAACTGGGCGCGGTCCCGGGCACCGGCCTTCGTCATGATCCGGCTGACGTGGGTCTTGGCGGTGGCCGGGCTCAGCACCAGCCGCGCCGCGATCTCGTCGTTGGACAGGCCGGCGGCGACCAGCGCCAGCACCTCACGCTCCCGCTCGGTGAGCACGCTCAGTCGCGGCCCCGGATCGGGGTGCGTGGCCCGGGCCGCGAACTCGGCGATCAGCCGGCGGGTGATCGACGGCGCGATCAGCGCGTCACCCCGGGCCACCACCCGCACTCCGTGGATCAACTCGGCCGGTTCGGTGTCCTTGACCAGGAAGCCGCTGGCACCGGCCCGCAACGCGCCGTAGACGTAGTCGTCCAGGTCGAACGTGGTCAGGATGATGACGCGCGCATCGGTGCTCGCGCTGATCTCACCGGTGGCGGTCAGGCCGTCCAGCCCGGGCATCCGGATGTCCATGAGGACGACATCCGGCCGTAGCTGCCGGGCCAGCCGCACCGCCTCGGCACCGTCAGCCGCCTCACCGACCACCTGGAGGCCGTCCTCACCATCCAGGATGGACCGGAAGCCGGCACGGACCAGGGTCTGGTCGTCGACGAGCAGGAGGCGGATCACGGCCGCTCCCCCGCCGGGCCGGGTCGCACCGGCAGACGGGCCCGAACCCGGAAGCCGCCGTCGGGCTGTGCGCCCGTCATCAGCGAACCGCCGAGCACCCGCACCCGTTCCCGCATGCCGAGGATTCCGCTGCCCGGCGCACCCGGCTGACCGGTGCCGTCGTCCTCGACCTCCACGAGCACATCGTCGTTGTCGGGTCGGACCCGGACCACCGCGGCGGTGGCACCCGCGTGCCGCGCCACGTTGGTGAGCGCCTCCTGGACGATCCGATACACCGCGAGGTCGACCTCCGGCGGTAGCGAGCGGGTCTCGGCCAGCTCGGCGCGGATCTCCAACTCCGGTCGACCGGCCGTCCTGATCAGGTCGTCGAGGCGGGTCAGACCGGGCGCGGGCAGGACCGCTGGCGCATTCTCCTGACGCAGTACGCCGAGTGCCGCGCGCAGCTCCCGCAACGTCTCCTTGCTGGTCTGTTTGATCGCGGTGAGGGCCTGCTCCGACCGCGCCGGGTCCGGGCGGTGCAACGCGGCACTGGCCTGCACGTTGATCAGCGACAGGTGGTGGCCGAGAACGTCGTGCAGCTCCCGGGCGATGCGCAGCCGCTCCTCGGTGGCCCGTCGCCGGGCCTCCGCCTCCATCCGCTGCTCGGCGACGGCCGCTCGGGCCCGCGCCTCGGCGAGGTAGGCGCGGCGGTTGCGGGTCACCCCGACGATGACGGCGACAAGCCAGCCGGCGTGCAGCAGCGTCGCCCCGTTCATGGTGCTCGGCGACCGGTTGCCGCTGTCGGCGACCGCGAAGGCGATCACCGAGGCGAGACCCAGCCCGATGGCGACGGTGAGGTGCCCCTCGTCGACGACGGTGTAGAGCGCCACGACGAACACCAACATGATCGGTCCGGGGCGGTGCAGCAGCGCACCGTACGCACCGACGGCGAGAAGCGCCACGACACCCACCGGCACCGGGTGGCGGCGGCGCAGGTACAGCGCGCCCGCTGAGATCAGCACCACCGGCAGCGCCGCCCACTCGGCGGTGGTGTCGATGCCGCCCGACTGCACCACCAGGCCCACGAGGGCGACCAGCGCAACGGCGGGCACCAGGGCCACGTCCGCCACCCGGCTCCGCCACCCTGCCATGCGCCGAAGCCTAACGTCCCGTCGGTGGCCGGGAGAAGGTCGACGACCGCGCCTGGCGGCGCGTCGTCAGTGGGCGGTCGGGGCGGGATGGTGGCCGTCGCCCAGGTTCGCGTCGTAGCCGGCGGCCTGGAGGGCGAACAGCTCGGCGTACCGTCCGCCGCCGGCGACGAGTTCGGCGTGGGTGCCGGCCTCGACCAGCCGACCGTGGTGCAGGACGAAGATCCGGTCGGCGTGCCGGACGTTCGCGAGCCGGTGCGTGATGAGGATCGTGGTGGCGCGACCTCTGCGGTCCCGAATGGTCTGGAACAGCGCGTCCTCGGCGCGAGGGTCGAGCGCGGACGACGGCTCATCCATGACCAGCAGTTCGGCGTCGCGGAGGAACCCGCGGGCCGCGGTGATGCGCTGCCACTGCCCACCGGAGAGGTCCTGGCCTCGGGCGAAGGTGCGGTCGAGCAGCGTCTCGTACCCGTACGGAAGGTCGTTGATCATGTCGTGGGCGACCGCGCGGCCGGCGGCGGCCTCGATGCGATCCTGCCGGGCCTCGCTGTCGACGTCACCGATGGCGATGTTCGTGGCCGCGGTGAACGGCCATTTGTGGTATTCCTGCGTCACCACCGCGACCCGGGCCCGCAGCCCGTCGACGTCCCACTCCGACAACCGTCGACCGTTCCATTCGATGGTGCCCGTGCTGGGGGCGCGGAGGCCGGCGATCATCGCGGCGAGGGTCGTCTTGCCGGAGCCGTTCTCCCCGACGAACGCGACCGTCTGCCCGGCGGTGATCGTCAACGTGACGCCGTCGACGGCCGGAATGTCGCGGTCGGGGTAGCGCAGACTCACCTCGTTGACTGCCAATTCGCGCAGCCGGTCCGGGTCGGCCCCGCGTCCGGGTCCCGCGCTGTCCGGCAGGTAGGCGTCGGCGCGGGTCATGAAGCCGGTGTAGTCACCGAAGTGCTGCCCCTGGGTGTAGACGTGGTCGACCTGGAAGGTGGCGATGGCCAGGGATCGCTGCGCGGACTGCACCGCGATGACGCAGGTCGCCGCGGCGGCGAGCGGTATCTGCCCATTGAGGAGCAGCAGGCCGAGCAGGGCGTAGACGGTGCCGGTGGCGAGGCCACCGATGATCGCCCCGACCGTGGTGGTCGTGGTGACCCGCCGGGCGAGGGCGAGTTGGATGTCGGTCTCCACCTGCATCACCCGGTCGTACTGGTCGAGCAGGAAGCGGCGCAGCCCGTAACTGCGCAGCTCCGGGGCCGAGGCACGTTCGGCCATCAACTTTTGCAGCAGCCACAGGCGACGTCGGCGTACCGATCCGGCGGTGTACGTCTGGTAGCGCAGATGGCCGGCCCGCAGCGACGCCCACGCGGTGGGCACCGTGGCGACGAGCAGCGCCAGCAACAACAGCGGATGGATGATGACGACGGCGGCCGCGACGGCGAGCAGCCCGGCCAGCCCGGCGAGCAGGTTCATCGACGCCTGCACCAGCCCGATCGTCGACTCGGTGCCTCGGGAGGCGCGTTCCATGTCATCGGCGAACGCGTCGGCGTCGAACGCCTCCAACCGGACCGCTGTGGACACCTCGAACAGGCCCCGCTCCACCTCCCGGCTCACCCGGGGCGTCAGCCCGTTCTGCGCGTACCCGGTGGCGATGCCCATCCCGGCGCGGAGCGCGACCGTCGCCGCCAGCACGGCCAGCGCGGGCAGTGCCGCCCGCACCTTCTCCGCGGTCGGCCCGCCGGCGAACAGCTCCACCAGCACCCGCTGCGTCGCCAGCAGGCCGAACGCCGCCATCATCCCCGCGCCGACCGTCGCCGCAGCCACCACACCGGTACGGAGCCGGTCCGCGCGCCAACTGATGCCGAGAGCGGTCCAGACGAGCCTGGGCAGCTCGGCGAAGACGGCCAAGACGCCGGCCTCCGCGCGCGCCCGTACCCCCGTCTCCCACCACATCTCCCGCAGCTCCGGCAGCACCGACTCCGTGCGCCCGGGCTGGGGTTTGTCCGGCGTGACGCGGTGGGCGTCTGCGGTGGCGGTCTCGCTCATGGACGTACCTCCGGGGGCAGCGCAACCGTCGCCATCCACCGCCGGGCCGGCGGGGTGGCGGCTTTCTGGAGGATTGGACCACCCGAATGTCGCTCTCGGCAATCATCTGAGCACACGTGGTTACCGAGGCGAGGTGCTCACCCCTTGGGCAGGGCGTCGAGGCGCGTACGCAGTGCCGCCGCGACCTCGCCCGCCGCGACGATCTGGTCCGGGGTGAGGGCGTCGACGAAGAGCTCACGGATGGCGCGCAGGTGCGGGAAGGTGGCGCCCTGGAACGCCTCGGCTCCAGCCGTCGTGAGCAGCACCTCCGACCCCCGGGGAACGGTCGCGCACTCCTGGCGGCGGATCAGGCCGCGCCGCTCCATCCGCCCAAGGTGGTGGGAGAGCCGACTCCGCTCCCACCCGATGTGCGCGGCGAGGTCGGACGAGCGCATGGCCTGACTCTCCGCCTCGGTGAGGGCGAGGAGCACGGCGTAATCCCCCGTCGAGAGCGAGGAGTCGCTCTGCAGGCGGGACTCGAGCCGGGAGCTGAGCGCTGCCGTGGTCTCGATGAAGTCCCGCCAGATCCGCAGCTCGTCGGCGGTCGGGAGCTGGCGTCCGCTCCGCCGGCCCGGTGTGGCCTCCGTCATCTCACTCTCCCGGGAATTGACGCGTCAATCGCCAAGTTAGCATCATTGACACGTCAACTGGTAGGTCCGCTTCGGCGGGCCGCCGGCTGACCGCACCGAGGAGGAGACCATGACAGCTGCGACCTTCGAGCTGGGGCTCAACTCGTTCGGGGAGGTGGCCACCGACGGCGACCGGACCCTGAGCGACGCCGAGACCGTACGGCTACTCGTGGACGAGGCACGGCTCGCCGAGTCGGCCGGAATCGACGTGTTCAGCGTCGGTGAGCACTACCGCGAGGGCCACAACGACTCGGCCACACCCGTGTTGCTGGCGGCAGCCGCGACCGCGACCGAGCGCATTCGCCTCGGCACCTCGGTCACCGTGCTCAGCACCAACGATCCGGTACGGCTGTACCACGAGTTCGCCACCCTCGACGCCGTCTCCAACGGCCGCGCCCAGATCGTCCTCGGCCGCGCGTCGGCAACCGAGTCGTTCCCGCTGTTCGGTTACGACCTGACCGACTACGAGCGGCTGTTCGAGGAGAAGCTGGACCTCTTCCTGCGGCTTCAGCAGGACGAACCGGTCACCTGGTCCGGCACGGTACGAACCCCGCTGACCGGGCAGCGCCTGCACCCACGGATGCGTCCCGGCGGCATCCCGACGTGGATCGGTGTCGGGGGCAGCCCGAACTCGGTGATCCGGGCCGCCCGGTACGGACTCCCGCTCATGCTCGCCATCATCGGCGGACGCCCCCAGCGCTTCGCCGGCCACGTCGACCTCTACACCAGGGCGCTCGAACAATTCGGGCATACCCGCCAGCCAATCGGGCAGCACTCACTCGGCCTTGTCGCCGACACCGACGAGGAGGCGGTGGAGACGTGGTGGCGTTACTGGCAGCCGGTCGCGGCGGCCCTGGCCGCCGAACGCGGCTTCTACAAACCGGACCGCGCGCGCTACGCGGCCGAAATCGACACCGGGGCGCTCTTCGTCGGTTCGCCCGAGACGGTGGCGCAGAAGATCGCCACTGTCGCCCGCGACCTGCGGCTGAGCCGCTTCGACCTGAAGTACGACATCATGCACCTGCCCCGCGAGGCACGCGCGCGCACCATCCACCTGCTCGGCAGTGAGGTCGCGCCGCGGGTCCGGGAGCTGTTGGCTAAGGAGCCCAACCATGTCTGATCTCCTGTTCGGCCTGGACACCTTCGGCGACGTACCGGAGGACGACTCCGGCAAGCTCGTCTCCCACGCGGCGGCGATCCGCCAGGTCGTCGACGAGGCCGTGCTCGCCGACCAACTCGGGGTCGACGTCATCGCCCTGGGCGAGCACCACCGCCCGGAGTACTCGGTCTCCACCCCGGAGACGGTGCTGGCCGGCATCGCCACCCGCACCTCGCGGATCCGGTTGGCCTCCGGCGTGACAGTACTCAGCTCGGACGACCCGGTACGGGTGTTCCAGCGCTTCGCCACCGTGGACGCGCTGTCGAACGGCCGAGCCGAGGTCATCCTCGGTCGCGGCTCGTTCACCGAGTCGTTCCCGCTCTTCGGGTACGACCTGCGCGACTACGACACGCTCTTCGAGGAGAAGATCGAGCTGTTCGTGAAGCTGCTGGACGAGAAGCCGGTCACCTGGAGCGGCACCCTGCGTGCCCCGCTGGAGAACGCCGACGTCTTCCCGAAGACCGAATCGGGTCACCTGGACACCTGGGTCGGCGTGGGTGGCTCGCCGCAGTCGGTCGTCCGCACCGCCCAGTACGGGCTCCCGCTCATGCTCGCCATCATCGGCGGCGCGCCCGAACGGTTCGCGCCCTACATCGACCTGTACCGCCGGGCCGCCGATCAGCTCGGTACGACCGCGCACCCGGTCGGGATGCACTCGCCCGGCTTCATCGCCGACACCGACGAGCAGGCCAAGGAGATCTACTGGCCGCACTACCGGATCATGCGGGACCGGATCGGCAAACTGCGAGGTTGGCCGCCGATCCGCCGCCAGGAGTTCGACTCCGAGGTGGAGAACGGCTCCCTCTACATCGGCTCGCCGGAGACCGTGGCCCGCCGGATGGCCCGCGCGATCCGCAGCCTCGGCGTCGGCCGGTTCGACCTCATCTACTCGGCCGGAGCGCAACCGGTGAGCGCCCGCCTGCGGGCCGTGGAACTGTACGGCTCGAAGGTGATCCCCATGGTCCGCGACCTGCTGGCCTGACCACCACTTCCCAGCGAGAGGACGACCATGTTCGACAACGACCGGAGCCGGCCGGCGACCCTCGGCATCCTCGGTGCCGGCAAGGTGGGCACCGTACTCGCCCGGCTCGCCGTCGCCGCCGGCTACCGGGTGCAGGTCGCCGGCTCCGGCGACCCGGCGAAGATCGCCCTCACCGTCGAGGTGCTCGCCCCGGGGGCGCAGGCCACCACGGCGGTCGACGCGGCCACCAACGCCGACATCGTCATCCTCGCCCTGCCCCTGGGCAAGTACCGCAGCGTCCCCGCCGAGGCGTTACGCGGCAAGCTCGTCGTCGATGCCATGAACTACTGGTGGGAGATCGACGGCATCCGCGACGACCTCACCAACCCGCAGACCTCGTCGAGCGAGATCGTCCAGGCGTTCCTGTCCGACTCGCGGGTCGTGAAGGCGTTCAACCACATGGGCTACCACGACCTGGAGGACGAGGCCCGGCCTGCGGGGACGACCGGCCGCAAGGCCATCGCGATCGCCGGCGACGACAGCGCCGACCTCACCGAGGTCGCGACCCTGGTGGACGCGCTCGGCTTCGATCCGGTCGTCGCCGGCCCGCTGGCCGAGGGGGTACGACTCGAACCGGGCAGCGAGTTGTTCGGCGCCAACGTCAGCGCCGACGAGGTACGCGCCATGCTCGACCGCTTCCCGGAATCGGAGCGGGGACGGACGATCAACGCGGCCCGAACAGGGTCCTAGTCGAGGTCGCGGCCGACGTCACTCGGTGCCGAACGCCGCCCTCGGTTCGAGCAGTTGACCCACGGCGTACCGCTCGTCGAAGGCGGTCGGGCCGAGCGCCCCGATCGCGGCGGCACGCATCCTGGCCAGGTCCGCCGCATCGTCCGGGTCCGGCACCTGGCCGAGCGCCGCGAACGCGGCATCCGCGACACCGATCATGCGGGCCGCGCGGGAGTGGTCCCCCTCGGCGGACGCGAGCGCGGCGGCCGCGACGCAGACGTACGGCACGAAGTCGGCCCAGCCGTTGCGGAACACCCGCTCGCGGTTCTCGGCGAACAGCGTTCGCGCCACGTCGAGGTTGCCGAGCCCCAACTCGCAGAACGCGAGGTTGTGGAGCTCGGAGTTGACCGTCCGGGGTTGGCCGAGCGCCTCGTTGAGCGCGATGCTCTCCCGGTACAGGTCGCGGGCCCGGAGCAGGTCGCCGGACATGCGCGCCACGGCGGCGAGGACGTGCCTCGGCCGCTCCTCCAGGGATCGGTCTCCGGAGCGCAGCGCCACCGCGAGAGCCTCCCGGGCCCGGGCCTCGCCGCCGGGCAGGTCACCTCCGCGAATGGCGACCCGGGCGAGGCTGTATCGGGCCTCCACCTCACCTGCCGGGTCGCCGGCCGCCCGGGCCCGCACGATCTCGGCCGCGCTCATCCGCACCACCGCGTCGGTGTCGCCTCGCCGGAACGCCGAACGTACCTTCTCGCTGAAGGTCATGGCCTTCTCACCCGTCACGCTTCGCTCGGTCGCGACGACAACATGGTCCAGGTCTCCACGAGTGCGAAGCCCATCGACTCGTAGAGCGGCCGGCCCATCGGACTGGTGTGCAGGTAGGCGGCGTCCGCGCCGGCCGCGATGCCGTCGCGCAGCACCGCTTCGGTGAGCGCCCGGCCGAGGCCGCGGCCCCGGGCGGCCGGGACGACGCCGATGTTGAACACGCCGACCACGCCGGGGGTCAGCATTCCGAGGGCGGTGCCGACGGGACGGCCGGAATCCTCGGCCAGGTAGCCGGTCACGCCGTCGGTGTCGAGCACCGCGCCGCCCATCAACGAGCCGAACGAACCTTCGGGCACCTCGAAGCTCTCGGTGAACGCAGCGGTGTACGTGTCGCTCTCGGCGGCGCCGACCCGGCGTACCAGGGTCCGCTGGGCCGAGCCGGGCCGGAACACGATGTCGTTCGCGGCGCAGGCCAGGAGAGTGAGAGCGCTGCGTTCGCTGAGCCGGTGCCGGGCCGCGAGGTCGACGATCCCGGCGCTGGGCTCACCCCGCACGATGATCGACCATTGCGGGACCTGCCCGCTGACCTCGGTTGCCAACTCGTCGAGCGAGCCGATATCCGGGTCCTTGGTCAGGTCGAAGACCACGTTGAGCGACGCGACGCCGACGTGGGTGACCCCCGCACGAGCGGTGCCCCGTTCGGCGTACCAGCCCTTCGGGGTCACCCGACAGAGTGTTCCCATGGCGTCGGAGTACGCCGTCGCCAACCGGTCGGTGGTGGTGCTCATGCCTGCTCTCCCCCATGGAACTGTCGTCCGGAAAACTCCGTCAACCTAGCCCGCAATTCGTGACACCGGCGAACGTGACGATTCGGGCGGTCGGCGGTGCTCCGTACCGATCAGGAATCAAGAAGCCCCGAGGCCGGCGTCCCGCCTAGCCTTTCCTCAGAACGGCCGGTGGCATGCCGAGCCGGACAACGAGAGGGAGACCACGCATGTCCACGAAGACCAGCACCGAGTCCGACGGCTTCACCGCCGAGGAGCGCGCCGCGATGAAGGAGCGCGCCGCCGAGCTGCGCGCCGAGGGCAAGAAGGGCGCCAAGAAGGCCGACGGGCTCCAGGCGGTCCTCGACCGGATCGCGCAGATGAACCCGGAGGATCGGGCCCTCGCCGAGCGCGTACACGTGACGGTGACCGCCGCCGCCCCGGACCTGGCACCCAAGACCTGGTACGGGATGCCCGCCTACGCGAACGCGGACGGCAAGATCGTGGTCTTCTTCCAGGACTCCGGGAAGTTCAACTACCGGTACTCGACGCTGGGCTTCCAGGACACGGCCAACATCGACGACGGAGACTTCTGGCCGGTGTCGTACGCGCTGCAGAAGTGGACCCCGGCCGTGGAGAAGAAGATCACCGAGCTGGTGCGGGCTGCGGTGTCCTGATCCACCGTCGATCCGTCGCCGCAGGCGTCTGGACGGTGCGGATGACGGTGCCCTGCGCGATGATCGAGGGCCGGAATCTGAAGGAGGCGTGTGATGCGGACGGTGTGGTGCGGGTCGCCAGCGGCGAGACGAGCCGCTCGGTGACGGCCCGGATCGGTGAGGTGTTCGACATCGGTCGGGCGGTGTCCGACATCGAGGCGCTCCGCACGGCGGAACTGCCCACCGACGGCGTGCCAGTCAGCGAAGGGGACCCGGCCACCGGGGAGTGGACCGGCACGTCGGGTCCGGGCTTCCGGATCGTTCCGCTCTGGGAGAGCGACGCCCTCACCGGCGTGTACGGCGTCGAGTGGAACCAGGCCGAGGAGGCCGCTGCGGCGAACCTGGCCCTCGTCGTCCGGGAGCTGGACCGGCGTTGGGGCGCGCACCGCGAGGTCTCCATGCACGTGCCGCTGTTTCGGAACCAGGCTGGTGAACCCATGCCGGCGCTGTTCCAGTCGCTCTGTGACCTGGACTGCTACGGCACCCTGACGGTCTGGGGTCCGACGGCGACCGAGGGCCGGTGGGTCGCGGTCTCGGTCAACCAGTGTGACGGCGACGCTCCGATGATCATGACGGCGGTCATCAGCCAGCGGCCGATCGTCGAACTGCCGGACTGACCCGCGTCCGGTGCGGCCGTCGTCGACGTTTCCCGCAGCGCCTATGGTGCGGGCATGTCGATCGCAGATCACGAGTTGGCCGTCGCGGCGGCGCAAGCTGGTGCCGCAGTCGTCCGCTCCCGGTACGGCACCGCACTGCCACGTGTCCTGAAGACCGGCGGCGACTTCGCCACCGCCGCCGACGTCGAGGCCGAGCAGGCCATCCTCGGCGTCCTGGCTGAGGCGCATCCGGACGACGCCGTGGTGGCCGAGGAGAGCGGGCGCACGGGTACGGGCGACAACGGGCGCACCTGGTTAGTCGATCCGCTGTGCGGCACGTTGAACTTCGCCGCGCGGACCATGCTGGCCTCGGTCAACGTCGCTCTGCGCAGCGGGCCGGACGTCGCCGTGGCGGCCTCGGCGGACCCGTTCGCCGATGAGGTGTTCTGGACCGACGGCAGCGCCGCGTACGTCCGGGGTGCGGGGACGGACGAGCGACTCGTACCGTCGGCCGAGTCGACGCTTGTCGACCTCAACCTCGACCCGCCCTTCCCCAACCGGGACGTCTTCCTGGCTGCCCGCATGCTCACGGACGAGGGCTTCATCGAGCAGTTCCGACCCCGGGTGGTCTCCACCAGCCTCGCCGTGGCCTGGGTCGCCGCCGGCCGGCGCGCCGCCTATGTGACGGACCGCCACGACCTGCGCAACAGCGTCCACTTCGCGGCCGGGATCGCGCTCTGCCAGGCGGCCGGCTGTGTGATCAGCGGGCTCGACGGCGAGCCGTTGCGCGCCGGTGGGGACGGTCTCGTGGTGGCCGCGGACGAGCGGACGCACACCGCACTGCTGACCCTCATCCGGAAGCAGCGCTCGTGATCACCTCGGCCTTGACATGAACCGCGGTTGAGGTTCTAGCGTCCCTGAATGATCACGTCGGGGCCGCCGCGTCCGGACGTTCGTCAGCTGAGCGCTACCGTCGAAGGGGATTCCGATGCACCTGTCCCGCCTTCTCCGCCCGCGTACCGTCGCGAGCGCGCACTGCGACCTGCCCTGCGGGGTCTACGACCCGGCGCAGGCCCGCATCGAGGCCGAGTCGATCAAGGCGATCTCGGAGAAGTACCAGGCCAGCGACGATCCGGAGTTTCGCACCCGGGCGCTGCTCATCAAGGAGCAGCGGGCCGAGCTGGTCAAGCACCACCTCTGGGTCCTGTGGACCGACTACTTCAAGGCGCCGCACTTCGAGAAGTACCCCCAGCTGCACGGCCTCTTCAACGAGGCGACCAAGCTGGCAGGTGCCGGCGGCGCGAAGGGCGCCGCGGACCCGGCGGTCGCCGAGCAGCTCCTCGGGAAGATCGAGGAGATCTCGAAGATCTTCTGGGAGACGAAGCAGGGCTGATCAGCCGCTACCGGGTGGCACCGGCCACCCGGTTCGGCGCACCACGTTCGGGAGGAACCGCATGGCGTCGCGCACCGACCTCATCGAAGAGTTGATGAGCCGTTTCCCACACGTGCCGCGGGAAGCCGTCATCAAGGAGGACCTGCTGCGTGGCGGGCTCGCCTTTGACGACGCCGCGCTGACCGACAACGAGCACGGCGACGTCAAGCCGAAGTCGTACTTCATCTTCTCCTTCGACCACCGGACGCTCCCGGAGTTGGGGACGGCCGCGCTGCGCCGGCCACCGGAGGAGATCGTGCTCACCGGTGGCCCGTACGAGCTTCGCCGTACGGTCGTGTCGGTGCGCACCAACCCGAGCTCGCCGTACCGCGTCGGCACCGACAGCAACGGTCAACTGCGCCTGTTCCTGGACGGACGGCCGATCGCCGACGTCGGGCTGCCCCCGATGCCGGCGTATTACCGCCACACGCTCAGCAACGGCAAATCGGTGATGGAGGTCGCCCCGACGATCCAGTGGGGTTATCTCATCTACCTCACCGCGTTCCGGGTCTGCCAGTACTTCGGTGCCAAGGAGGAGTGCCAGTACTGCGACATCAACCACAACTGGCGGCAGCACAAGCAGGCCGGCCGGCCGTACACCGGGGTCAAGCCGGTCGACGAGGTCCTCGAGGCCCTGGAGATCATCGACCGGCACGACACCGAGCGCACGTCACAGGCGTACACGCTGACCGGCGGCAGCATCACCTCGCAGGTCAACGGGCTGGCCGAGGCCGACTTCTACGGCCGGTACGCGCAGGCGATCGAGGAGCGGTTCCCGGGCCGCTGGATCGGTAAGGTCGTGGCCCAGGCGCTGCCCCGCGCCGACGTGCAGCGCTTCCACGACTACGGGATCCGCATCTACCACCCCAACTACGAGGTGTGGGACAAGCGGTTGTTCGAGTTGTACTGCCCGGGCAAGGAGCGCTACGTCGGCCGGGAGGAGTGGCACCGGCGCATCCTCGACTCGGCCGAGGTGTTCGGCCCCCGCAACGTGATTCCGAACTTCGTGGCGGGCGTCGAGATGGCCGCCCCGCACGGCTTCACCAGCGTCGACGAGGCGATCGACTCCACCGCCGAGGGGCTCGACTACTTCATGTCCCGGGGGATCACACCCCGGTTCACCACCTGGTGCCCGGAGCCCACCACCCCGCTCGGCCGGACGAACCCGCAGGGCGCGCCGCTCGAATACCACGTCCGGTTGCTGGAGGTCTACCGGGCGACGATGGACGCGCACGGGCTGTCCAGCCCGCCCGGTTACGGTCCCGCCGGGCCGGGGCGGGCGGTCTTCTCGGTCAGCTCCTTCATGGACACCCTGCCGCCCACGGATTCCTGACAGACGTCCGCGGGTGGGAGCGGCACGACCGGCCGTTCCCACCCGCGCACCAACCCCTAGCTGGCGTACGTCTCGAACTCGCCGACTCGTGGCGTACCGCTGGAGCTGTTGATCTTGAAGTTGATCTTGCTCATCGCGGTCGCGGAGAAGGTGATCGAACCCGCCCCGCTGCCGGCGGCCAGCACCGCCCCGTTGTCGTTGTTGATCAGCTGCCAGGAGCCGATGGAGCCCTGGGTGCCGGACGGCTCACGGATCACCACGCGGCTCACCCGGGTCGCGGAGCCCCACTTGATCGAGATGGTGCCGGTCGATCCGGTCGGCGACCAGTAGGTGCTCAGGTTGCCGTCCCGGACATTGCCGTAGCTGGTCCCGCTGGCCTTGCTGGAGCCGTCTGAGCCGGCACCGATGCTGAGGTTCGTCCCGCCGGAGGGCGGCGGCGTGGTCGGCGGCGGCGTCGTAGTCGGAGGCGTGGTCGGCGGCGGCGTGGTGGGCCCTGGAGTCTGCGGCGAGCAACTGCCGTTCGACACCTTCAGGCCCGTGTTGGCGCCGACCGTCTGGCGGACGATCTCCGGCACGCAGCTCGCCCCGTCAAGGCTGTACGAGTACGGGATGCTGACCGTGGTGGTGGAGGTCGGGTTGGGGCCGGCGGGGTAGTTCTCGCTGCCGGCGCTGGACCAGGTCACGTTGTCGAAGATGTTGCCGCTGACCTGCCAGTACCCGCGCTCGTCGGTGTAGAACGTGCCCAGCACGTCCTTGGAGTTGCGGAAGTAGTTGTTCTCCACCTTGGCCCTGGCACCGGCTCGGGAGTTGATGCCCGACTCGCGCAGGCTCACGTAGTGGTTGTTGTAGATGTGGGCGATGCCGCCGCGCAACAGCGGAGTCCGGGAGTCGATGTTCTCGTAGAGGTTGTGGTGGTACGTGATGTAGCCGTTGGACCTGTCGCTCTCGCTGGACCCGACGAGTCCGCCACGGCCGGAGTTGCGCAGGATGCTGTAGGAGAGCGTCACGTACTGGGTGTTGTCCTTCATGTCGAAGAGGCCGTCGTACCCCTCGGACTCGCCGCCCGAGGCCTCCAGGGTGACGTGGTCGACCCACACGTTGCGGACCGTGCTCTCCATGCCGATGGCGTCCCCACCGTTGGAGGTGGGCGAGCCCGACTTCTTGACGTTCCGCACGGTCACGTTCTGGATGATGATGTTGCTGGAGTCGCGGATGTGGATGCCGAGCTGGTCGAAGAGGGCACCGCTGCCGACCCCGATGATGGTGACGTTGCTGATCTGCTTGAGCTCGATCACGCCCGCCGCGGTGTTGCAGCTCGACCCTGACACCTTGCTGGTGTTGCCGTGGTTGATGGTCCCGGTGACCTCGATGGTGATCGGGGTGCTGCTGCTGGGTCGACCGCACAGCGCCGCGTGGATCGCCGTGCCCGTGGTGGCCCGCACCGTCTGCCCGCCCGCGCCGCCGGTGGTCCCACCGTTCTGTGTGGCGTAGCCGGTGGCGCTGCCGACCGCCGCCGACGCCTGCGGGCTCGGCAGGCTCACCCCGACCGCGATCACCACGGCGGCGGTCGCCAGCACCGCCTGACCTCGTAACACAACTGATCGCCTCATGTCGCCTCACCTTCGCATTCGTCTTCGTTCCAGGGCTTCACCTCGACGGTCGTCGCCATCGCAACCGCATCCACCGACAGGCGCCCTTTAGGAATTGGCGGTAGTCAATCGCGGGAATGTCATCGAGGCATCTCGAGCCCTGGTGGAAGCAGGGATGTGTCGAGCGAGTGGGGTGTTCCTGGTGCCACCTACTCGCCTGAGCGCTAACCGAAACATCGATGTAACGCAATCGTAGGAAAGCGGTTTCCCTCAAGGCAATAGCTGACGCTTGCAGGTTTGTTGCAGTGCGCGCGGGAGGTCGATCGGGCGGGCCATGCCCTCGGCGAGGCAGGTCTCCGGCGTGTTGCGGGCGCGGTATTGACACCGCCGGGGCCCGCCATCGATGCTCTGCTAAATCAGTTTAGCGACCGACTCGCTCCGACCCCTGCCGTCCCCGTCGCGGTCCACGTCGCTGGCTGATCGCACCACCTTCGAGAAAGGACTCGCATGAGACTGCGCAAAGGACTGATCCCGCTCGCCGCCACCCTCGTCCTGGCCGGCGCCTCCGGCACGGCGTACGGCAGCCCGAACGGCGGGCCGGGTGACGCCGACGGAATCCGCAGCATCACCCCGATCACCACCGTCTACACGTACGGCCAGAAGGTCTCGGCGGTGGCGATCGAGTACGGCGCCGCCGTCAACCCCCGCACCCTCGACACCGGCACGTTCTCGGTCACCGACACCATCTACAACTTCCGCTTCAACCCCATCGAGGACCTGCCGAAACTCGCCGACCGGACGATCACCCACACCTACACCAACGAGGTACCGGGCACCCGCGCCGACCACCGATCGGCACCGGGCAGGTACGTCATCGTCGAGCTCGACCCCGCCGACACCGGTGGCTCGACGGTCATCGTCTCCAAGTGCCCGACCTTCCTCTGCACCGTGAAGGTCAACCCCGAGCTGCCGACCCGGGTCGTGCAACGCAAGGACGTCCACGGGCAGCCCGGCCGGGGGGTCGGCAAGGGGCCGGTGCTCGCCCGAGCCACCCCGGGCGAATCCCGACCGCTCACCGAGAAGCCGGTCAACCAGCTGGTCGACGAGTTCAGCTACGGCTCGTTCCTGAGTGGTGGCATGGTGCTGCCGTACCACTACCACCTGCCGAAGAACTACCAGCCGGGCCGCCGGTACCCGCTGATGGTCATCCTGCCCGGCCACGGGATGGGCTGGGACGGCGACAACCTCGGTGTCCAACTCGCCGCCGACATTCCGGCGACCGCGTGGCTCCAACCGCAGTGGACCGGCACCTCCGAGGACGTCATCGTCCTGGCCCCCCAGCACCAGCGCGTCGGTGGGGTCGCCGAGGCGGAGCTGCTGGTCAAGCTGCTCGACCAGTTCGTCGGCCAGTTCGCGGTGGACACCAGCCGGGTGTACGCGAGCACCGTGTCGTACGGCTCCCAACTGCTCTGGGAGGCGTTCGCCAAGCGCCCGGACCTGTTCGCCGGTGGGCTGGTGACCGGTGGCTTCCCGGTCAACGCCACCCAGGCGACCGCCATCGCGGCGGCCGAGGTGCCGGTGTGGATCACGCACGGCGAGCACGACCACCTGCTCAACGTCTCGGGCGCGCGCAACTCCAGCGCGATGCTGCGACAGGCGTACGTCGCCCGGGGCAAGACCGCCGAGCAGGCCGCCGACCTGGTGCGCTACACCGAGTACGCCGACGTCGCGTTCTCGTCGCCGGACTACCACGCGGCATTCGGGCCGACCTATGAGGACGCCAGCATCCTGCGCTGGCTGCTCGACCAGACCAAGCCCTGAGTTGGTGGGCCGGGCGACGCCCCGCCACGGGCCCTCGACGCGATCCCCTCGCGTCGGGGGTTACCGGCGGGCGTCGCCCGCGTCGGGCTCGGCACCGGCGGGCGCGCCCCCGACGAGCACCGCCTCCTGACCCTCCTGCCGGCCCTCCTGTCGGGCGCGGGCCAGCAGCCCGGCCAGCCGACGCCGCCGGTGCCGGGCCACCGCCCGCAGCCCCAGCAGCGCGACGGCGAGCAGACCCAGCAGGGCGAGCTGCGCCCACGGCACGACCCAGGTGGTGACGGTGGCGGACGCCGGCCGGAGGTCGGCCCCGGCCTGGGCGTCGCCGAGCAGCGTCGGCGACGTGCTGACGGTCGTACGGAGACGGCCCAGCGCCCAGACGCCGTCAACCCGCGTCTCCACCTGCCGACCGCCGCCGGGGAGCAACTCCTCCACCGCGCCGGTGGCGTCGTGGCCGGTCCGGCCGAGCAGGTCGGAGATCGCCACCCGACTCGTTCCGCTGACCCAGACGTTGCCGTCGTTCTCGACGGTGTATCGCACCCGTACGCGCCCACCGGCGAACGGATTCCACGACGGGGAGTACGTCACGCCGAGCCCCCGGACGGCCAGGGCCGCCCGCGCGGTGCCGTTGACCCGCAGCATGACCCGGAACCCGACGCGGCTCTCGACGTTGACCGTGCCGCCGGTGCTGGTGACGGTCGCGGCGATGCCGGCCGGATGGTCGCCCGGTGTGGCGTCTCGGGGCACCGTGATCGTGAACGGCACCACCCGCGTCTCGTTGGGGCCGACGGTGACCTTCTCCTGCACGTCGATCCAGGTGCCGCCGTCGACCGAGGGCCGGTCGGACGACAGCATGTTGAAGCGGCCCTTGTCGGTGAGGTAGCCGTCGGCGGCTTTCAGGGAGAAGGCGACGGCGCTGCGGCTGAAGTTCCGTACCGCCAGGTGCTCGGTCACGCTCTGCCCCGGGTCGAGGCTGGCGTTGATCCACCGGCGTTGGTCCGGGCCACTCGCGGTGGCCGGTTGGACCGTCCAGGTCAGCGCCTTCGGGTCCGGTTCCGCCGCCGCCGCGCTCGGCGCGGCCACAACCGGGAGGGACGCGACGGCGAGGACGACGAGCGCCCGGCGCAGCGGGGTGACGGTCATGAGGCGACCCTTCGGCACGGGGCTGGGCGGGGGCCCGATCCGGGCCCCCGCCCAGGCCACTACTCGAACAGTGAGAGCGTGAGCGTGGAGCTGTACTCGCCGGCGGCGACCTCCGCGGGGGTCCGCAGATACAGGTCGGCGTTGACCGAGTACGAGTCGCTGACGACGGCCTTGGAGTCGAACGCCGAGACCAGCAGTTCCTGGTCGACGAGGCCGACATTGTTGCCCGGCTGGGTCGGCTCGTCCAGGCTGGTCACCACCTCTTCGCCCTCGGTGACCAGGCCGGTCTCGCCGCCGTCGAGCAGGCGCGGCTTCCAACCGAAGTGGTCGGCGGTGATCGGTGCCTGGCCGGCGCTGCCCGCGAAGTCGGTCGCGCTGCCGAGCACCGCCCAGCCGGCGCCGTCCGGCACCTCGTCGGCGACGCGGGTGTCGGTGACCGTCACCGTCGGCAGCGTACCGACGAACTGGCGTACCAGCAGGGTCGAGCCGTCCTCGGACAGCGCGACGGCGTCGCCGGCGATCGACATGGCGAGCACTCCCGGTTCCCTGATCTCGTCGATGTCGACGGTGACCCGCACGCTGGCGTCGTCGCCGGGCTCGGCCAGTGCGGGCGACGGCAGGACGGCCGCCCCGGTCAGCGCGGCGCTGACGGCGCAGGCCGCGAGCGTCTGCCGCCGTTTGTGAATGTTCATGTGATCTCCGTTCTCCGCCATCAGGGGTCAGCCGCCGCAGGTGCCGGCGGGGTGTTGCACGGTGCGCACGGTCGTCACGGCCTGTCCGCCGATCGCCCCGGTCACCCGGACCGTCGCCGAACCCGCCGCAACGGACACGGCGCGGGTGTTGAACGACTGGTAGGCGTTCGCACCCGGCGCGACGGCCACGAACGACCGCTCGCCGTACGGCGTCTCCAGGGCGATGTCGACCGGCGCGTCGTGGTCGTTGCGCGCCTGCACGGCCACGTACGTCCTGCCACTCACGCACCGCGTCGACGCGGTGACCGTGACGGGCAGGTCGAGGGTGGCCGCCTGGAAGGCCCAGGTGTCGATCTCGAAGAGGTCGGCACCGGCCGGGCCGGTGTAGGTGAAGTAGACGTCGTGCACGCCGCTGACGCCCGCGAGCTCGGCGCTCACCTCGGCCCACTGCCCGACCGGCGTGTCCACCGCGATCGTGCCGACCACGGGCCCGTTGACGTCGTCCAGCCGGACCTGGACCTGCCCGCCGGTGGCGAGCGCACGCACCCGCGCCGTCAGGCTCTGCGCGCCGCCGTCCCCGAAGTTCACCGAAGACAACGCCGTCCAGTCGCCGTTGTCGATGTCACGGACCACCAGGTTCGGTGCCGCGCCGCCGAACTGGGCGGAGCTGCCGTCGACCTTGCTGGTCGCGACGCCCTTGCTCCAGCCGAAGGTCTCGGCCTCGAAGACGCGGTACGGGTCGAAGTCCCGGACCTGGTCGACGCCGGCATAGGTGCCGACGACCTGCTGGATCGTGCCGTCGGGGTTGAAGGTCAACTCCTGGATGTGCGGGCTGCGGTACCCCTGGGTGGTGTTCCCGTTGATCCGCTTGTTCAGCGTCGGGGCGTGGTAGGTGAAGTAGTACCTGCCCCCGAACTCGAACACCGACTGGTGGTTGTTTCCGCCGGTACCGGCCCCGAAGAACTGCGACTGGTTCGGGAAGAGCACACCGGCGTAGGTCTCCTTCGGCCACGACATCGGACCGTCGGAGATCATGTAACCGATCTGACCACCACCGGGGTAACCGGGCAGCGGCTGCTGGCTGCCGCCGAAGTCGTTCCCGCCGAAGTGCGAGGAGTACGAGAAGTAGTACTTGCCCTGGCGCTTGAAGACGTGACCCGCCTCGAAGGCGACCGGGGCGTCGACCACCGCGGCCGTCCCCTCGGTCGAGACCATGTCGTCGCCGAGTTCGATCGATCGGATGTTCTTCGGGTTGTTGAAGCGCTCGGCCGGCGGCATGCTCGTCGACGCGGGACCACCACCGAAGTAGAGGTACGGCTGGCCGTCGTCGTCGACGAACGGGGCCGGGTCGAACTTCCACGCGACGGCCTCGGCGCCGGGGGTACGGCCGTCGATCAGCGTGCTCGTGCGCTCGCTGGTCCACGGGCCGAGTGGCGACGCACCCGTGATCACGTTGCTGGAGCCACCACCGTTGGCGTAGTAGAGGAAGAACTTCTCCACGCCGTTCACCACCTTCTTGGTGATGCCCGGAGCCCACGAGTTGGTGGTGAACGGTGCCACCCCGTTCGGGCCGGCGACCTGGATCTCACCATGGTCGGTCCAGTTCACCAGGTCCTCGGAGGAGATCACCGTGATCTGGTCGATGTCGCCGTAGTTGATCCCCGGCGAGACGCCGGTGGTCGGGTTCGGAGCGTAACCCTGGGTGTCGTTGGTCATGTACATGTAGACCCGGCCGTCGTGCACGAGGCCGAAGCCGTCAGCCCCGAACTTGTGCCCGATCAACGGGTTGTGCTCACCGGGCAGCTTGCCGACCACCTCGATCGTCTTCGACGCCGGCGCGGGCGGCGCCGCTCCGATCACCGACACGTCGTCGAGCGTGAAGTCCATGAGGTGCAGAGCCGGGTCCGTGGACGGTGTGCTCGTCCAGGGGGTCTCGAAGAACAGGCGCGCCGTGGACACGCTCTGCCCCGTCGGGATGGTGAACGTCCCGTTGAACTGCGCCCACTGACCCTTCGTCGCGGTCACGCTGACGAGGTTGGTGTAGGTGCCGCCGCCGTAGTGCATGGTGGCGAAGAACTGCTTCGTGGCCGGTCCGCTCTCGTTCTCGTACTTGATGCGGGCCGTGAGGGTGTACGCCTGGCCGGCCTGCACCTTGCCGCTGAGGTCCTGCATCGGGCCCGACCCGGTGGTCAACCGGCTGGTGACGAGCACAGCGCTCGCGCCGGAGTAGGCGTCCGACGTGGCCGACAACTGGGCGCCGTCGGAGGCGTTTCCGTTGTTGACGAACCAGTTGGCCAGGCCGTCCTCGAACCCGCCGTTGACGACGAGGTTCGTGTCGGCGGCCTGGGCGGGGGCCGACCCGGCCCCGAACGTCGCGGCCAGCAGCAGGCCGACTGTCGCGAGCGCTGCGACCCGACCTCGGGTCGCCCGTCGCATTCGTTGTTCCACGAGACATCCTCCTTCATCTCTGACATGCGGTCATCGGTGTACGGGGGATCGGTGGTGTGCTTCCGTGGGTGGTCCGGACATCAGGGGTCGAACAGTCACCGCCGGCCGACCAGGGCCGGCGGCGCGGGACAGGTCCGCTGTGCCGCGCCGCCCGGCCGGTTGCCGGTGGTGCTGATCAGTGAGCCGAGGGCTCGTGGTGGGGTTATCCGCCGCAGGTGTTGGCGGGGTGCTGCGTGGAGTGGACGGTGGTGACGTCCCGACCGGCGACCGTGCCGGTGACCCGGACCGTCGCCGTGCCGGCCGGCACGGACGCCGTACGGGTGTTGAACGACTGGTAGACGTTCGCCCCCGGCGCGACGGCCGGGAAGGACCGGTTTCCGTACGGGATCTCCACGGTGATCTCCACCGGTTCGGTCGAGTCGTTGCGCGCCTGCACGGCCACGTACGTCCTGCCACTGAGGCAGCGCACCTGGGCGGTGGCCGTCACGGGCAGCGCCGCCAGCACGCCGAGTCGGGCCAGTTGGTAGCTGAGCGCCCGCTCCGGTGCGTCGATCTCGTTCTGGGTGCCGAACTGGCCGGCCCGCGCCGACGTCGCCGCCGCGAGCGTGGCCTGCATCGTGGCCCAGGCGTCGGCCGGGTAGTGGCGTGCGTCGAGCGTCTGCGCGTGGGCGATGGCCGCGTCGAGGGCGGTGCTGTCCAGCGGCCGGCCCTGCGCGGTCAGCACGTCGCTGAGCAGGTAGTTGTCGAAGTCGACGTGACCGCCGGTCTCCTGGGTGGCGTAGTTGAACAGGCCCACCCGGTGACCCATGAAGTGCGCGAGGCTGCCGTCGAGCGCCTGCGGGCCCACCCGGTTGCCCAGCCGGGTCCACTGGACCCCGTCCAGGCTGTAGTAGAACGTCGTCCAGAGTTGGCCGACGGGCGAGGCGAAGTCGAGGTCGGCCTTCAGGTGCACCTCGGTCGCGTCGTCCAGCGGCACCGTCGTGCCCGACACGAAGTTCTCCAGCGTCGACTGGTCGAGGTCGACCGCGAACGGCTGCGACCGGTTCACCACGCCGAGGGTGTTGACGCCACCGACGCGCTTGACCGCCACGTACGAGAATCCGCGGTTGTAGGCCGCCAGACCCGCCACATCACCGTTCTTCATCCCGGAGATGTCCATCCGGGTCTGGACCGACTGCCGTGGCCCGAACGTCCGCTGGGAGAGCGTGTTGCGGGCCTCCTCGAACCAGGCCAGCTCGGCCCGGTTGGACAGCTTCGTGTAGACGTACTGGCCGGTGACCACCTTGCCGGCCGTCAACCGCAGCCAGCCGTCGCGGTCGGTGAGCGACCAGTACCGGTTGTCCGGGGCGTGGTTCCACTCCCACGCCAGGTCCAGCCGCGACCCGTTGGGAGCGACCTCCGCCGGGTCGAGCGGTGCTGGGACGGTCCACTGCTCGTCCTGGTACGCCTTGTGCGGCGCGTCGTTGGCGAAGTCGTCCGAGGCGACGATGCTCTTCTGCCGCTCGAACGCCTCCTCCGCCGGGCTGAGCCGGATCGGCTTGTCGAACAGTCCGTTGACCGGCACGACCCCGCCTGTGCCGAAGGTCGGCCACCCGTCCTGCCAGGTGGCGGGGATGAGCGCCGGGATCCGGCCGATCGGGAACGTGTCGCGGAAGAACATGCCGTGCCAGTCGGTCTCGCCGCCCGGGCGGCTGATCGGCACCAGGCTGCCCTGGGCGAAGCCGTTGGAGTTGAGCACTCCGCGCGCCTCGTAGGTGTTGACCCCACCGGCCGAGGTGTAGCGCCCGAGCAGATCCCGCGACCGGAACATCACGACCTGGCGGCCCTGCCCGGACGGCCAGGTGATGATCACGGCGTAGTACCAGCCGTCGATGTAGTAGAACTGCGCGCCCTCGAACAGGCCACCGATGAACGGCTGGCCGGCGTAGTTGCTCGCCGTGAAGATGTTCGGGTAGTCCTGCGCGATGGCCGTCAGGTCGGCGTTGAGGCGTACGGCGCTGGTGCCGCCGGACCCGTAGAAGATGTACGCCGTGCCGTCGACGTCGAAGAAGAGCGACGGGTCGTGCAGGCCACGGCCGAGGGCGGTGCGCTGCCACGTGCCGTTCTCGATGTCGTCGGTGCGGTAGAGGTACGCCCCGTTGAGGTTGTTGGTGTTGAACGCGACGTAGTACATCCCGTCGTGGTAGCGCAGCGACGACGCCCACTGGCCCTGCCCGTACGAGTTCTGGCCGTTGCGCAGTGAGAAGGAGTCGCCGATGCTCGCCCGGTCGAAGACGTAGTTGACGATCTCCCAGTTGACGAGGTCGTACGACTTCATGATCGGCGCGCCGGGGCTCAGGTGCATCGTCGTGCTGATCATGTAGTAGATGTCGCGGCCTTCGTCGTTCTCGGCCGCCGGTACGCGCTCGACGCTGATGTCCGGCACGTCGGCGTTGAGCAACGGCACCGAGTAGGTGCCGGCGCCGGTGTCGGTGGAGGTGTACGACGATCGGGGCGCCCAGCCGTCGGCGGCGTGCGCGGCAGCGGGGGTGATCACCAGGCCCGCACCCACGAGAGCACTCGCCGATGCGAACGCGCACAGTGGACGAAAGCGACGAGAGACCATTGTGGACAGCGGCCGGATCAGCCGGCCAGCGAGGCGACGAGCGATGGCGTTCGCGCTGTTCACAGCAGAGATGCGGGAGGAGTTCAGGACACGCGGGCGGACCGACAGGACCAAGACGAGCTCCAAACGCGAGAGCGGCGTGAAGGCCATCGTGTTATCGCTAACAACACCTGTCAAGAGCATCAATGAAACCTGCCCGAGATATCCCCGTAACACCATTCGCCCTCCACAATGGACAGTCCACCCGCACCACCCCCACCCCACCTCACCCCGGTTGATCATGAAGTTGTTGCCACCGACCACGGCGTGTCGGGGCAACAACTTCATGATCACCGAGGGCGGCCGGCCCGGGGTGGACGGGTCAGGTGGGGAGGCAGGAGCGCAGGGCTGCGGTGAGGGAATTGGCGCGCTCGTCGCCCATTCCGCGCATCTGGTTGATGACGTACCCGAAGCCCACCTGATGCTCGGCGTCGGCGAAGGCCAGGTTCCCGCCCGCCCCGTCGTGGCCGAAGCTGCGCTCACCCAGCAGGGGCCGGGCCGGTGGCGAGTGCAGCAGGAAACCCGTACCCCACCGCTGCCCGGTGTCCGGCGGGCCGTGCCGCTGCTGACCACGCGAACGAACGACGACCGCGTCGTCCACCGACGCTGCGGCGAGCAGCGGTCCACCCTGAAGGCCCGAGACGCAGGCGGCGTAGAGACGCGCGAGGCCGTCCGCGGTGCTCACCGCGCCCGCGCCGGGGACCCCAGCGGCCCGGATGGCGTCGTCGTTGAAGCTCACCAGGCCGTCAGCGTCGGCGGGGAACGCGAAAGCGCCACCCATGGTGATGCCTCGTTCGGCGACCGGGTCCTCGAACGGGTCCGGGTCCGGTGGCGGTGCCAGGCCCCAGGCGACGGTGTCCCTCTCGCCCGCCGGAAGCCCCAACCAGGTGCGCAGGCCGAGCGGGCCCGCGAGAGTGTCGGCGAAGAACGCACCGGGTAGTTGCCCGGTGATGCGGTGGATCACCTCTCCGACCAGCCAGCCGTAGGTCATCGAGTGGTAGCCGTGCGCGGTGCCCGGCTCCCACAACGGGGCCTGCGCCTCGATCGCCGTGATGACCGGATCCCAGCTCAGAACCTCGTCGAGGGTCAACTGTCGGTCCAATGCGGGCAGCCCGGCCTGGTGCGTGAGCAGCCAGCGCACGGGGATGTGCGCCTTGCCGTGCTGGCCGAACTCCGGCCAGTAGCGGGTCACCGGGGCGTCCAGGTCGAGCCGGCCCTGTTGGGCCAGCAGGTAGGCGCAGATCGCCAGGATTCCCTTGGTGCAGGAGAAGACCACCACCGGCGTGTGCCGGTCCCAGGGCCGTCCGGTACGGGTGTCGGCGACCCCGCCGTACAGGTCGACGACCTTGCGGCCCCGTACGTAGACGGTGACGGCGGCGCCGACCTCCCCCCGGGAGGTGAAGTTGTCGCGGAAGACATCGGCGACGCGCCCGTAGCCGTCGTCGACGTCGCCGTGGATCTGCGGCGGTGTGCGCACTGCCTACCCCTTCACTGACCCTTGGATCAGGGCCTTGATGAACTGTCGCTGGAAGATCAGGAACACGATGAGGGTCGGGGTGAGGATCAGCAACGACCCGGCACACAGCAGCACCAGGTCGGTGCCCCACTGACCCTGGAACGCGCCGAGCGCCCCGGCCATGGTGCGTTTGGTGGCGTCGTCGACGAGCACGATGGCCAGGAGGAACTGGTTCCACGTCCAGAGGAACATCAGGATCGTCAGCGACGCGATCGCCGGCCGGGCGAGCGGCACCTGGACGCGCCAGAACAACTGCCAGGTGCTGCTGCCGTCCACCCGGGCCGCCTCGGACAACTCCACCGGCACGTTGGTGAAGTGCGCCCGCATCCAGAACACCGCGAACGGCATGTACAGGCCGATCAGCGGCAGGATGATGGCCCAGCGCGTGTTGAGCAGGCCGAGGTCCTGCATCTGGTAGTACAGCGGGGTGACCACGGCCTCGAACGGCAGGGTCAGGCCGAGCAGGAAGAGGCCGAAGACGAATCGGCCGCCGGGCACCCGCAGCTGACCGAGCCCGAAGCCGGCCATGGTGGCGATGAGCACCGACACCGGCACCACACCGGCCACGATGAGCAGGCTGGAGCGGAGCAGGGCACCCATGTTCGCGGCGGTGAAGGCGTCGGCGAAGTTTCCCCACTGCGGGTCGGACGGCCACTCGAGTCCGTTGGGTACGGTGCCCCGGGGCTGCAACGCCGCCGAGAGCATGCTCACGAACGGCAGCAGGGTGACCACGATCAGGGCGATCAGGAAGACCCGGCCGGTCACCTGTTCGCGGCGGCTCAGGTTCACGGCTTCTCCCCTCGGCTCAGACGCTGGATGGGCAGCACACACGCCAGCACCAGCAGCATGAGCACGACGGCGAGCGCCGAGGCGAGCCCGACCTGCCGCTGCGAGAAGGCCAGCCGGTAGATCTCCAGGCCCGGCACGGTGGTCTGGAGGCCGGGGCCACCGCTGGTGGAGATGTAGACGATGTCGAAGCTCGCCAGCGCCGCGATGATCGTCACGGTGAGGCAGACGCCGATCTCCTGGCGCAGGCTGGGCAGGGTGACGGCGAGGAACTCGCGGACCGGACCGGCACCGTCGAGCCGGGCGGCTTCGTACAGCGCCGGGTCGATCTTGCTCATGCCGGTGACCAGCAGAATCGTGCAGAGGCCGAGCAGCACCCAGGCCCCGATGACGCCGACGGCGGGCAGCGCCGTGTCGAAGTCGCCGAGCCAGGCGCGGGCCACCACACCGAGCCCGAGCGCGCGCAGCACCTGGTTGATCAGACCGTTCGAGGAGAGCAGCCAACTCCACGCGATGCCCGCCGCCACCAGGGGGATGACCTGCGGCAGGAACAGGATGGTCCGGACGACGGTGCCGAACGCGCCGGTGGTGATCCGACGAACCATGCTCGCCACCAACAGCCCGAGCGCGACCGGGATGAAGCTGAAGAAGACGATCAGGACTATCGCGTTGCCGATGATCTTCAGCAGATCGCTGTCGGTGAAGACGGTGAGGTAGTTCTCCAGGCCCACCCAGCGGGCCACCCCGATCCCGTTCCAGTTGTAGAGCGAGTACTGAAGCGTCAGGGCGAGCGGGCGCAGGACGAACACCGCGTACATCACCAGGGCGGGCAGGACGTACAACCAGCCGGTCCCGGCCGCGCGGGCCCACCGAAATCGGTGGGCCCGCGTGGGGATCGGACGGGCGCGACGACTGTCCCGCCCGGTCGGTGCGCTGCCGAGGGCAGACGTCATCGGGACAGTTCCTTCTGGTACTCGGCCTGGACCGCCTTCACGTACCCCTCGGGCGTCTGCTGGCCGGCGATCAGCTTCTGCATCTCCGGCGTGATCGCGGCGGCGAAGATGCCGCCGGTCGCGTTCGCGGTGAAGTCCACCGCACCGTTCTCCGCACCGAGCTGCTGCGACGCCTTCAGGGTCTCGGCCAGCACGGTGTTCGGGGCGGCGCTCGGCACCGGCAGGTCACTCGGGCCGCCGGGGCTGGAGCCACCGACCGTCACCGAGATCTCGCGGGCCTTGGCGTTGGTGTGGACCCAGTTCAGGAAGTACGCGGCGGCGTCCGGGTTCTTGGCCTTGGCGGAGACGCCGAAGGTGTTGGGGGCGGACATCGCCACGTGCTTCCCGCCGGGGGACTCGGTGGGGAAGAGGAAGAAGCCCACGTTGCCGGGCATCGCCTTGTCGAGGTTGGCCGACTCCCAGTCACCGTTGAACATGAACAGGCCGTTGCCCTTCTGGAACTCCCCCACCATGCCCGCGTAGTCCAGGGCGTTGGCGTCCTTCGGGAAGTAGCCGGCCTGGGCCCACTTCTGAATGGTCTGGGTGGCCTTCAGCGCGGCCGGGGTGTCGAACGTGGCCCCCGGCTTCTGGAAGATCCAGTCCGCGACCTGGGTCGGGTCGCCGAACTGGTTCTGCAGCGCCTGGTGCGGGAAGTTGATGCCCGCGGTGTTCTTGTTGAACTGCATGATCGGCTGGACCCCGCCGGTCTTCGCCTTGGCCAGCAGATCCTCGAACTCGGCGACGGTGGCCGGCGGCTGGGTCATGCCGATCTGAGCGGCCAGCTTCTTGTTGTAGAAGACGCCCGTGACGCTGTATCCGAGCCCCATCCCGTACAGGGAACCGGAGCCCCGGGTGTTCTCCCCGACGCGCAGCTGCATCAGCTGTGAGGCGGGGAACTTGTCCCAGCCGTACGCGGTGAAGTACGGGTCGAGGTTCTTGAGCAGGTCGTCCTTGACCAGGTCGGCCATGGTGGGGAGCCGGATGATGTCGGGCGAGTTGTCCGAGGCCATCACCCGGGGTGCGTTCTCCACGATCACCGTGAACTGGTCCTCGCGGATGTTGAACTTGACGTTCGAGTGCTGCTTGGAGAACTCGTCGGCCAACGCCTTGGCCAGCGGGAAGCCGGTCTCCGCGTACATCTCCAGGGTGATCGGGTCGGTCCCCAGCTCCGTCTTGACGGCGGCATCGGACTTCTGGGTCGACGACCGGTCCTCCCCCGGCGCGCTACAGGCCGTCGCGGTCAACCCGACCGCCAGCAGCGACGCGAGGAGCACGGTTCTCCGTCGCGGAAACTTTGTCAGCAATTCTGCCATTTCATGACTCCTTGACATCGCCACGCGTCGCGCGACCAGGGCCGCGCGACGGCTCCACCGGGACACCGCGACCGGGTGGCGGTCCCGACACGTACGCCGTGACCTGTCACCCGGGCGCAGCACCCGTACCGTCAGCAGAAAAGAACCCGGCACGGCCACCGAAGGCGCCTCTGGATGCACCGGAAGTGGTCGCTAAACTGATTTAGCAGAGCATGCGCGCGGCACGGGAAGCTGTCAAGGACAACTTGGCAACGGTGCGGAAACGCCACGTTCACACCACGCCGACGTGACCGGCGCTCGATCCCGGCCGGCGACGCACCATGATGAGCAGGAGCGGGGCCTGTGGCACCGCCCCTGATTCGGAGGACTGATGGGCCGCAACAGAGCAACACTCGCCGACGTCGCGCGCAGAGCCGGGCTGTCCAAGACCGCCGCGTCGATGGTGCTCAACGGCAGAGAGGGCACCCGCCTCTCGGCCGAGGCGCACCAGCGGGTGTTCGCCGCCGCCGAGGAGCTCGGCTACCGGCCCAACCTCGCCGCGCGCAGCCTGCGCACCCGCAAGACGGCGACCATCGCGTTCGTCTCCGACATCGTGGCCACCACCCGGTTCGCCGGTGACCTCATCCGCGGCGCCCTCGACGCTGCCCGCGAACGCGACCACGTCCTGCTCATCACCGAGACGCAGGGCGACGCGACCTTCGAGCAGTACGCCATCGAGGCCGTCCTGGACCGGCAGGTCGACGGGGTGATCTACGCGGCCATGGCGACCCGACGGCTGACGGTGCCGGCGGCCATCCTCGGCGGCCCGGTGGTGCTGCTCAACGCCACCAGCCCCGACGGCCTACCCAGCGTGGTCCCCGACGACGAGGGGGCCGGCGGCATCGTCGCCACCGCCCTGCTGGAGCTCGGTCACCGCGACGCGATCGCGCTCATCGGCCGCAACCGACTCAAGGAGGACGACCCGGAGGTCTCGCTCGCCGCCCGTGCCCGACTGCGCGGCATCCGGCAGGCGCTGGACGAGGCGGACGTCAGCCTCCTGGCCGAGTGTTTCTGCACCGAATGGTTGCCCGAGCACGGTTACGCCGCCATGCGCGGCCTGCTGAGCAAGCCGAAACGGCCCAGCGCGGTCATCTGCATGAACGACCGGCTGGCCTTCGGCGCCTATCAGGCGCTCGGCGAGGCGGGGCTGTCCGTACCGGAGGACATCTCGGTCATCTCGTTCGACGACGATCCGATCGCCGCCTGGTTGCGTCCGAGCCTGGCCACCACGGCGCTGCCGCACGAGCAGATGGGGCGGCGCGCGGTCGAACTGCTCCTGGACGGGGGTGCCGCCGAGCCCTCGCTGGTGCCGATGCCCCTGCGCCGACGCCGGTCCATCGCACCTCCGGCCGGCTGACCACCGGCCCTCCGGGTCGCCCCCTCGGGCCGACCTCGGCCGCCGCTAAAACGGTTTAGTGCTAGGTTTCCGACCATGCTTCGTCTACCCGACCACTGGGTGTGGGACAGCTGGTACGCGCGGGACGACAACGGCCTCTGGCACGTGTTCTTCCTGCGGGCGTCCCGCGCCCTGCACGACCCGCACCGCCGCCACCGCCGGGCCACGATCGGCCACGCCGTCTCGACGGACCTGCACTCGTGGCGCCTGGTCGCCGACGCCGTGGTGCCCGCCGACGCGCCCAGCTGGGACGACCTGGCGACCTGGACCGGCTGCACCGTCCAGGGGCCGGACGGCCGGTGGTACCTGTTCTACACCGGGGTCGGCCGCGCCGAGGACGGGCTCGTCCAACGCATCGGACTGGCCGTCTCCGACGACCTCACGACCTGGCACCGGCACGGCACCGAACCCATCGTCCAGGCCGACCCCACCTGGTACGAGCTGCTGGACAAGGAGCTGTGGTACGAGCAGGCGTGGCGCGACCCGTGGGTGTTCCCCGACCCCGACGGCAACGGTTGGCACATGCTCATCACCGCCCGCGCCAACACCGGGCCGGCGAACAGCCGGGGCGTCGTCGGCCACGCCACCTCCCCCGACCTCGTCACCTGGACCGTCGGGCCGCCGCTGTCGACACCGGCCGGCTTCGGTCACCTCGAGGTGCCCCAGGTCGCCGTCCTCGACGGTCAGCCGCTGCTGCTGTTCTCCACCGAGGCCACCAAGAGCGCCCGGCGCGAGGACCACCGGATCTGGGTGGCCACCGGCGAGACCACCCTCGGCCCGTGGGACATCGCGTCCGCTCAACCGTTCGCGCACCCACACCTGTACGCGCCCCGGCTGGTCCCCGGGCCCGCCGACGACTGGTCGCTCATCGGTTTCCTCGACCACGTCGACGAGACGTTCGTCGGGGAGCTCACCGACCCCATCCCCGTCCGCTACCAGGCCGCGACCGGGTTGACGGTGGACCCGGCGAGGGCAGGCGTAGGGCAGTAGGCGCACAGGTCCGGGTCGAGGCGAACGCCTCGGCCCGGACCTGCCGATGTCCTACGTCAGCTGCGCAACTGCCACTGCTGGTTGGTGCCGCCGTTGCAGGACCAGAGGATCAACTTCGTGCCGTTCGCCGTGGCGGCGCCGTTCGCGTCCAGGCAGAGACCCGACTGCACACCGGTGATCGTCCCGTTGGCGTTGATGTTCCACTGCTGGTTGGCCTGACCGTTGCAGTCCCAGATCACCACCGTGGTGCCGTTGCTGGTGCCCTGGCCGGAGGCGTCCAGGCACTTGGTGCCGTACACCATGAGCTGCCGGCTGGCCGTGTGGGTCCACCGCTGGTTGGTGGCCCCGCTGATGCAGTCCCAGATCTGGGCCTGCGTGCCGTTCGTGGTGCTCGACCCACCGATCTCGGCACAGCGGCCCGACTGGACGCCCACGATCTGCACGTTCTGCGGGTTGGTGCCGCCGCCGCTCTGCACTCCAGCCGCGTTGATCACCGTCTGCGCGCCCGACGGCCAACTGCCGTTGCTGACCGTCACGTTGCCGTTGACGACGTTGCCGCGGTCCCCGTTGGTCACGTTCGTGCTGTTGTTCGTCGACCAGTTGTTGGTGACGGTGAAGTTGCCCATGTTCTCCGCGTACCAGTAGTTCGCGGTGGCCCAGGTGCCGGTGGAGGAGAACACGTTGTTGCGGGCGGTGTAGTAGCGGGAGCCCTCGTCGAAGTAGAGCCCGAACCAGCCGTTGCTGCGCAGGCAGTAGTTCTCGTTGATGGTTCCGCCCGGGTTCGCCGAGAGGGTGTAGATGCAGCCGCCGTCGGTCATCTGCTGCATCACGTCGTGCACGTAGTTGCCGATCACCTGGTTGTTGGCCGCGGTGGTCGCCGTGGTGTACCGCGGCTGGTAGTTGTACAGGCCCCGGTTCGCGTAGTGCTGGCTGCCGCCGGCGTCGTTGGCACCCCAGCCGTATCCGACCGACAGACCGGTGTACGGCATGTTGTAGACCTCGTTGTGTGAGACCAGTGCCGTGTTCACGTAGGTGGTCAGGATCGACACGACCCCCCGGTACTCCAGGCCGAGATCGTGCACCCGGTTGTTGCTGATGGTGATGTTCCGGTTGACCATCCGCTGGTCGCTCGGGTGGTGGGCGTCGGCCCGCACGCCACCGACCACGATGCCACCGGCGGAGTTCCGGGCGATCTCGGAACGGGTGACGGTGATGTTGCTGGCGCCCAGGCCGACGCCGCTGGCGTGGGCGTTGGCGTCGTTGCCGATGCCGATCGCCGTCTGCCCGAGGTTGACGAACTGCGAGTCGCTGAAGGTGATGGTGTTGGCGGCGGAGACCTGCACGGCGGCCGGCATCTGGTTCCAGTTCGGCCGGGTCGCCTCGAACTGCGGGCAGCCGGCCTGGCAGGAGGTCAACGCGTCGGACGGGCGGGACCAGGTGCCGGTGATGTGGGCGCCGGTCTGCTGGTCGGCGAAGCCGTTGCTGCTGCTGGGGCCGAGCCAACTGGTGCCGGTGAAGGTGATGCCACTGAACGAGATGTGGTGCGCTGGCGCGTCGTAGCTACCGCCGACGTTGACCAGGGACTGCAACTGCGGCAGCTCCACGCTGACGGAGCTCATGGTCTGCCCGGCGAGCGGGATGTAGTTGAGCTGCCCGTTGCCCGGGTTGAGGTACCACTCCCCCGGTGAGTCCAGGAACTCGTACGCGTTGGTCAGGTAGAAGGGGCCGGCGCGGTGCGGGCTGGAGAGGGTGTCGAACCCGAAGGTGTTGTTGTTCCACGCGGGCTGCTGCATCGTCAGGAAGTTCCCGCTGATGCTCTGCACCGGCGAGTACCGGTCGGTGAACGAACCGACGCTCTCCACCTCGACGCGGTTCTGGTTGCCCAGGTTGTTGAGGTAGCTGAGCGCGCTGTTGGTGAACCGCATTCCGGTCGTGGTGAAGGTGAAGTCGGACCGGTTCACCGCCGTCCGCGCCCGGGTGGCGACGGCCCCGTTGACGTAGAGCTGACGGGAGTCCAGCCCGGCGCCGACGTTGGCCCGCCAGATGTTCCTGCCGGCGTCGACCTGCGACCAACCGGTGACGGCCCGGGCACCGGTGATCGTCGGACGTGCCGACGCGGCGGCCCGCCAGATCACCTGGTAGCCGTTGGTGCCCGAGTCGGCCGCGGTGAACCGCAGCGGCGACGAGAGCCGGTACGTGCCGTTGGCCAACTCCACGACGATGTCGCCGGACATCGCGCTGTTGATCGCCCGCACCGCGGTCTGGGCGGCGGTCAGCGAACACGGTTGGCTGGCCGAACAGGTGCTGCCGGTGCCGGAGGGGGACGCGTAGAGGGTGGTGGTGGCCGCGGCGGCCGGGGACGCCGAGACGGTCACCGCGACCACGGCGGTCACCGCCGTCGTAGCGGCGCCGGCCAGCAGTCGGCGCAGCGGCGGAAGGGACGAGGACACGGAAGGCTGCTCCTGACGTGAGAACAGGGTGGGGGTGGGCGGACGGCCTCGACGAGCGCGGGGGCACGGGTCGAGGCGGTTATCCGAGGATCTCCCGGAGATGGCGCAGGCCGTCCGTGGCGAGACGGTCCTGCGAGGGGGCCAGCGGACGCCAGATCGAGGCGGCGGTGGCGATGGTCTCGTTCTCCGCCGTGAACGACTCGATGCAGATCGCGCCCTGATAGCCGGTGTCCCGCAGGACGGTGAAGAAGCGGGGCCAGTCGAAGTGGTCAGCACCGGGAGCGCCCCGGTCGGTGCCGCTGACCTGAACATGCTTGATGTGCGGGCCGGCGACGGCGAGGGCCGCGTAGGGGTCGGCCTCCTCGATGTTCATGTGGTATGTGTCGATCATGATGCCGACGTTCGGCGGTAGCCCGTCGATCAGCTCGACGGTCTGCTCGATCGTGTTGACGACGCTCGTCTCGTAGCGGTTCAACGCCTCGACACCGATGCTCACGCCCACCTCGCCGGCCTGCTCGGCCACCGGCGTCAAGGCCCGCCGGAAGTCCGCGTAGCAGGCCGCGCGAGCCGCCGGTGACATCCGCCAGGTGCGGCCGACCGAGGCGTACGCGGGGCCGCCGACGCATCCAGCGCCGACGGCCGCCGCGCTCGCCACGCAGCCCTTGAGGTACGCCACCGTCGACTCGACGACCGCTGGCGCGGCGTCGACGAGTTCCCGACCCGGCGGGGTGACCGCGCAGACCCCGGCGGCGACGAGGCCGTGCGCCGCCAACAGGTCCCGGGTACGGATCGGGTCCCAGTCGCCGAGCTGCTCGATCGGCAACTCCACCGCGTCGAAGCCGAACGCGGCGATCCGTGGGATCAGCTCGGCCAGGGCCTTGTCGTCGACCGGCGAGGCCCAGACCCAGGGGTTGACGCCGATGGCGTACATCAGGCCCTACTTCCAGCGCTGCGGGTAACCGGGCAGGTCGGTGCAGCCGCACATCGCGTAGTGCAACGGCGGCATGCTCGCGTCGAGGTACTGGTCCAGGTTGTCCTGGGTGACCGTCGGCTGCGGCAGCTTCCACGGGCTGGACACCTGCTGGCCGTCGAGGATCCGCAGCGCCGCGATGATCGGCGTCCGCCACTGGTAGGTCGGGTAGGTCGGCGCGATGGCGGTGAGCTGCTTGTCCTTCCAGATCTTCAGGAAGTCGAGCTGGTCCTCGCCGTTCATCGGCGGAACGGGCTTGCCCGCGTCCTGGAACGCCTCGACCGCCGCGACGGCCACCGCTCCGGCGTCCATCCAGACCCCGTCGATCGTGCCGTACCGCTGGATGTAGTCGTCGACGATCTTCTTGGTCTTGGCCGGATCACCATCGGTGAACTCGACGCCGACGACGTCGACCTTCGCCTTGTCGAACGCCACCTTCGCCGCCGACCAGCGGGTCTCCAGGACGTCGACGCCGGGCAGGATCCGCAGGGCGAGGACCTTGCCGCCGGGCTTCATCTTCTGGCTGACGAACTCGGCACCGACGTGGCCGAACCCGTAACCGCCGATGGGGTTGATGAACGTCACCGGGCACTTCGTGTTGACCCCGCGGTCGAAGACGACGACCGGCAGCCCGGCCTGGCAGGCCGCCTCGACGGCCGGGGTGAGCGTGGCGGTGGTGTTCGGCGAGACGATGAGCGCGTCGCAGCCCTTGCCGAGCAGGTCGTTGATGTCCGCGATCTGCTTCTGGTCCTTGCCCTCGGCGTCGACGTGCACGAACTCCTTGATGCGGCTCTTCTGCGCCTCGACCTCGGCCTGCATGGTCTTGAACCCGACCTGCCGCCAGGGGTTGTTCAGGGCCGCGTTCGAGAAGCAGATCTTGTACGGGCCGTTCTTCTTGAACTTGGCCGTGTCGACCATCGTGGGGTTGAGCGCCTGCTCCCACGGCTTGTCGGCCGGGCCGGTCGGCGCCGCGTTGAGCAGCGCGAGCTCGGCGTCGTAGTCGGCCTGCACGAAGAACTTCGACTGCTCCCCGGTGCCGGATCCGGCGGCCGACGCACTCTCCGAAGGGCTGGCGGCCGGCTCGTCGGTGGCGCAGGCGGCGAGGGACAGCAGGGTGACGGCGGCCAGAGCCGCCATGGAACGTCGCACTATGGTTCCCCTTTATCTCGACGAAGAACGCGTTGCCGAGACCGCCACGGCGAGCAGGATGATCCCGCCCTGGACGGTCGACTTGAGGGCGCCGGAGACGCCGTAGAAATTCATGAGGGCGAACAGCAGCTCGAGGGTGAGCGCGCCGAGCATCGCCCCGACGACCGCGCCGCGACCCCCGCCGAGCGCCACCCCGCCGAGGACGACCGCGGTGATCGCACCGAACTCCAGGCCTGCCCCGGCCTGGAACGACACGCCGCTGTAGCCGCCCAGCAGGATCGCCGCCACCGCCGCCGCGAGCCCGCTGAGGATGAAGGCGACGGTCCGGGTACGCCAGACGCGTACGCCGCTCAGCTCGGCGGCGCGCGGGTTGTCGCCGACCGCGACCAGCGTCCGACCGAAGTCCGACCGCATCAGCAGCACGGCCCCCACCGCCAGGACCACCAGCACCAGCAGCGCGTACGGCACGCGGCCCAGCAGCGGCACGTCCTCGAAGGCCCGCCGGCCGAACCGCCGGAACTCCTCGGAGAGCCCACCCTTCGGGGCGCCATCGGACCACAGGTAGACCGCGCCCACCAGGATCAGGAACATGCCGAGGGTGGTGATGAACGACGGCACCCGCAGCCGTGTCGTGACCAGGCCGTTGACCAGCCCGACCAGTGCTCCGAAGGCGAGCAGGAGCAGCACCACCGGCCAGGTGCGCGCCGGGTCGCTGTCGATCAGCCGGGCGGCGACCACCACCTGCGCGGTGACCAGCGACCCGACCGAGAGATCGAACTCACCGGACACGATCACGAAGTACTGACCGGCGGCGAGCAGGATGATCGGCGCCGACCGACCGAGGAAGGACATCAGCGACGGCGGAGCCAGGAAGTCGGGCTGCCGGAAACCGACGAGCACCAACAGCACCGCGAGAATCGCGAGGATCGGCAGGACACCACCGGGACGTACCCGCGGCAGACGCAGCGGCAGGGAACGGGGCTGGACGGTCTGCATGGCTAGGCCGCCTTTCGCATGGCCCGGCGGGCGTAGACGGCGACCGCGGCGATGATGATGACGCCCCGGATCACCTGCTTGAAGAAGGCGTCGACCTCGAGCTGGTTGAAGATGGCGTCGATGCTGGCGAGCAGCAGCACACCACCGACCGTGCCGATGACGCCGCCGCGCCCACCGGCGAGGGCAGTCCCGCCGATCACCACCGCGGCGATCGACTCCAGGTCGTAGAGGCCCTCGGTGCCGACCCGTGGGGCGCCCGAGCCGAGCCGACTGGCGAGGTAGATGCCGGCGAGCCCGGCGCACATCGAGCAGAGGATGTGGGCGGTGACGAGGACCCGGTCGTTGCGGACGCCGGAGAGCCGGGCCACCTCCGGATCCCCGCCGACGGCGACCAGGTGGTGGCCGAAGCGGGTCCGCGACAGCGCGAACCAGGCCGCCGCGGTGACGGCGATCAGCAGCAGGAACGACACCGGCACCGGCCCGACACGCTGGTAGCCGAGCGACTGCACGAGCCCCGGTGCGGTGGCACCGGCCGGGCCGTCGTAACCGTTGTCGAGGTAGCCCTTGAGCAGCAGCCCGACGCCGAGGGTCGCGATGAACGCGTTGACCCGGAACCTGGTGACCAGGAGCCCGTTGAGCAGCCCGACGCCGGCGCTGACGACGAGCACCAGGCCGATCGCCGGCAGTATCGCACCGTCGCTGCCGTTCATCGTCTCGGCCGCGACCAGGGTGCTGAGGCTGATCACGTACGCCACCGAGAGGTCGAGCGACCCTCCCAGGATGACCAGGGTCTGGCCCACCGCGACCAACCCGAGACCGGCGGCGACGTGCAGCAGACTCACCGTGGTGGACTGGTTGAAGAGCTGACCACCGTCGAGCAGGACGACCAGCCAGCCGATCGTCAGGGTGAGGGTCAGGGCCACGAAGACGCCCGGTACCGGACGCCGGGCCGGCAGCAGCGACAGAGCGCTCACTGGACGATCTCCCGGGTGGCCTCACGCGTGGTGCCGACCGCCAACGCGACGACCTCCTCCTCGGTCGCGCCGGCGGGCAGCTCGCCCGCGACGTGGCCGTCGCGCATGACGACGATCCGGTCGCTCATCCCCAGCAGCTCCGGCAGATCGGACGAGATCATCAGCACGGCCGCGCCGTCCCGGGCGAGGCTGCGCACGAGGTCGTGGATGGCCGACTTCGCGCCCACGTCGATGCCCCGGGTCGGCTCGTCGAAGAGCAGGATCCGCGGGTTCAGGGCGAGCCACCGGGCCAGCACGACCTTCTGCTGGTTGCCCCCGGACAGAAAACGGATCTCCTGGTCGTCGCCGGCGGAGCGGACCTCCACGGCGGCCAGCAGCTCACGTACCCGGACGGTCCTCGCGGCACGGCCGGATCGCGCGGCGAAGACGGCCCGGCTCGCGAGCAGGGCGTTGTCGAGCACCGACTGCCGGGGGACGATCCCCTCGCCCTTGCGGTCCTCGGTGACGTAGGCGATGCCGGCCCGCATCGCGGTGCGGGGCGAGCGCAGTCGGACCGGCCGGTCGTCGAGCGTGACGTCGCCGGTCGTGAACGGCGACACCCCGAAGATCGCGCGGGCCAGCGCGGACCGCCCGGAACCCTGTAGACCGCCGATGCCGAGCACCTCGCCGGCGCGCAGCTGGAGGTTGACGTCCCGCAGCTTGCGGTTTCCCGCGTCGCGAAGGTTGAGCCGCACCGGCCCCCGGTCCTCGGGGGCGGCCCGGTCCGGGTAGTAGCTGGACAACTCCCGGCCGACCATGTGCCGCACCAACTCGTTTGCGGTGGTGTCCGCGGTGTTGACGGTGGTGACCCGGCGGCCGTCCTTGAGAACGGTGATCCGACCGGAGAGGTCGAAGACCTCGGCGAGCCGGTGCGAGACGTAGAGCAGCCCGATGCCCCGCTCCTGGAGTCGGCGCACCAGCCCGTAGAGCAACTCGACCTCGTGGTCGGCCAGTGCGGCGGTCGGCTCGTCCATGATGAGCAGCCGCGCGTCCAGGGCGAGCGCCTTGGCGATCTCGACCACCTGCTGCTGGGCGACGCCCAGCTGCCCCACCCGGGCGTCCGCCGGCAACGTGGTCTCACCGATCGAGGCGAGCAGCCGCGTGGTGCGCTCGAGCATCCCCCGACGGTCGACGAGCCCGCGCCGGACCGGTTCGTGGCCCAGGTAGACGTTCTCCGCGACGGTGCGCTCCGGGAGCAGGTTGAACTCCTGGTGGATGATGCCGATGCCGGCCCGCTGCGCGTCGCGCGGGCCACGGAACGTCCGCGACGCACCGGCGAACTCGACGGTGCCGCCGTCCGGGGCGTACCCACCCGAGACGATCTTCATGAGGGTCGACTTCCCGGCACCGTTCTCACCGACCACGGCGTGCACCTCGCCCGGCCTGACATCGAGATCGACACCGTCGAGGACACGGACCCCGAGGAAGGACTTGCCGATGCCCCGAAGGGTGAGAAGCGGCGTCGGCGGCGGATCTGACATCCCGAAAGCCCTCACAGACAGTAGTCATTGACCAGTTTAGATGCCACCCTACGGCGGCTTTGGGGCGTTGAACAGCAAGCTTTCGTGGCGACAGCGGCGACTTACGTTCTTGCGGTGCAAACATTTCCTTGACATCGACGAAACATCACACGTATGAAGATAGATGTTTGGATGCGGGTCCGCAATCCTCGATCAAGCCTGACTGCCAGGTCGGGCCGGGATCGACGGGCGGTGCCGCAGCAAAGGGAGTTGGGCGCGGACGCCGTCCACCGGGCAGGACGTCGGACGTTACGTTGTGGATTGACAGTCATCGATCTCTAGCTCATCCTGACCTCGTGGACCCCGGGACGGGAACCACAGTCACCATCACGCTGTGTGACGTCCAGCAGGTCTGACTGCCGTTGCGGCGAACGGCACGAGGACAGACCAGCGCGCCCGTGTCCCCTCACGTGTCCAGGGCCGACCTGACACGTCCTGGGACCCGTGGTCGCGATCCCTACGCGCACCCAACCTAGGAGACGGCATGCGTCGTAACACATTGCTCATCTCGGTGATCGCCGGCCTGTTACTGGCGCTCGGACTCGCCCCACCCGCGTCGGCGGCCCCGGCCTTCCGCGCCCTGCTGTTCACCAAGACCACCGGCTACCGGCACGACTCGATCCCCGCCGGGATCTCCATGTTCCAACAGCAGGCCGCAGCGAACAACTTCGAGCTGGTGCAGACCGAGGACTCGAGCGTCTTCACCGCCAGCAACCTGGCGACCTTCGACGTCATCATCATGTTCCAGACCTCCGGCATGGTCTGGACCTCGGCAGCCCAGCGCCAGGCGGTGGAGGGCTACCTCGCCAGCGGCAAGGGCATCGTCGGCATCCACAACGCCACCGACATGGGCATCGAGTCCGAATACCCGTGGTGGGACCAGACCATCAACGCCGGCGCCCACATGCCCGAGCACTCGCCCGGGGTGCTCCAGGGCACCGCCATCGTCGCCGACAAGAAGCACCCGTCGACGACCAACCTGCCGGATCGGTGGGTACGCAACGAGGAGTGGTACAACTTCGACGCCAACCCGCGCGGCAACGTCCACGTGTTGGTGACCGCCGACGAGCGCACCTACAACCCCGGATCCCGGGCGATGGGCCCCGATCACCCGATCTCCTGGTGCCGCAACACCGGCGGCGGGCGGGTGTGGGCCACCGCGATGGGCCACGCGATCGCCTCCTACAGCGAGACGAACTTCCAGAACCACATCCTCGGTGGTGTCAAGTGGGCGGCCGGCAACGCCGCCGGCGACTGCGGAGGCACCGTCTGGGGCAACTTCGAGAAGCGCACCCTGGACGACAACACAGTCGACCCGATGGCGCTGGGTGTGGCACCGGACGGTCGCGTCTTCTACGTCCAGCGCGGCGGCCAGGTGAAGATTTTCAAGCCCTCCACCAACAGCACCGTCACCGCCGGCACGATCAGCGTCTACACCGGCGGTGAGGACGGCCTCACCGGCATGGCACTGGACCCCAACTTCGCCAGCAACGGCTACATCTACCTGTACCACTCGCCGGCGAGCAGCAGCACCGACGTCAACCGCGTCTCCCGCTATACGGTCAGCGGTGACACGCTCAACACCTCCAGCGGTGTGACGATCATCGACATCCCGGCGTACCGGGACCGGACCTTCCCCGAGCCCGGCCACACCGGCGGTTACATCAAGTTCGGCCCGGACGGCAACCTCTACATCGGCACCGGTGACGACACGCCACCGAACCTCGACCCCAACTGGCAGGGGTACGCCCCGCTGGACTGGCGCTCGGGCAAGTCCAACCTGGACGCCGCGCGCAGCGCGGGTAACACCAACGACCTGCGCGGCAAGCTGCTGCGCATCCGGCCCTCGTCCGGCGGTGGCTACACCATCCCGTCGGGCAACCTCTACCCCCAGGGCACGGCGCAGACCAAGCCGGAAATCTTCGCGATGGGCTTCCGCAACCCGTTCCGCTTCTCGATCGACCCGGCCAACGGTTGGGTCTACCTGGCCGACTACGGACCGGACCGGAACCCGCCCACCACGAACCGAGGGCCCGAGGGCCTGGTCGAGCTCAACGTGATCAAGCAGGCGGGCAACTACGGCTGGCCGTTCTGTCACGGTGACAACCAGCCGTACGCGCCGTTCAACCCGGACACCGGCGTCGTCGGCGCGAAGTTCAACTGCTCGGCACCGGTCAACAACTCACCCAACAACACCGGTCTGACCAGCTTGAAGCCGGTCGTCGCACCGAACATCTGGTACGGCTACGGCACCTCGCCGACCTTCCCGGAGCTGGGCTCCGGTGGCTCGGCGCCGATGGGCGGGCCGATCTACCGGTACGACGAGTCGAACCCGTCCGCAACGAAGTTCCCGCCCTACTACGACGGCGTGCACTTCTTCTACGAGTGGGCCCGCAACTACATCAAGGAGGTGCACTTCGACTCGTCCTCCGCGGTGACCCGGACCAACCCGTTCCTGCCCAACACCCGATTCAACAAGCCGATGGACATGGAGTTCGGCAAGGACGGCTCGCTCTACCTGCTGGAGTGGGGCACCAACTTCGGCGGCGGCAACAGCGACTCCGGGCTCTACCGGATCGACTACATCCAGGGCGGCCGGTCGCCGATCGCCAAGGCCACCGGCACGCCGACCAGTGGTAGCGCGCCGCTCACCGTTCAGTTCAGCAGCGCGGGCACGGCCGACCCGGACCCGGGCAACACGCTGAGCTACCAGTGGACGTTCGGCGACGGCACCACCTCCACGGCGGCCAACCCGTCGAAGGTGTACACCGCCAACGGCAACTACACGGCCCAGTTGAAGGTCACCGACAACACCGGAAAGACGGGCTTCGCCAACGTCCAGATCACCGTCGGTAACAGCGCGCCGGTGGTCACCATCACCACTCCGCCCAACGGTGGCATGCTCACCTTCGGCGACCGGGTGCCGTACCAGATCACCGTCACCGACCCGGACGGCGGCACCGTCGACTGCTCGAAGGTGTTCCTCAACCCGGCGCTCGGTCACGACGACCACGCGCACGAGACCACCGAGTACCCGGGCTGTTCGGGCACCATCTCCACGGATCTGCTCGGTGGGCACCCCGATGGTGCCAACCTGTTCTACGTGCTCAACGCCCGCTACACCGACAGCGGCGGCGCGGGGGGCGCAGCTCCACTCACCGGCACCGCGCAGGCGATCCTGCAGCCGAAGCACAAGCAGTCCGAGTACTTCAGCAGCCAGTCCGGCATCCGGGTGATCGACCAGGCGGCCGCGGAGAGCACCAAGCGCATCGGTGACATCTCCAGCAACGACTGGATCGCGTTCAACCCGATGAACCTGTCCGGGATTTCGACGGTCAGCTACCGGCTGTCGTCGCCCTCCGGTGGCGGTTCGATCGAGTTGCGGGCCGACTCGCCGACCGGCACCCTGTTGGCCACCACCACGGTGCCCAGCACGGGTGGCTGGGACAACTACCAGTCCACGACACCGGTGAGCGTCGCCGCCCTCGGCGGGACGCACACGCTCTACATGGTGTTCAAGAACGCCAACAACTCGTTCGATCTGGACTCGCACACGTTTGGCGGCAACGGCGTCGGAACACCCACCAACGGTGGCGGCGGTCTGGCGGGGAAGACCTACACGGTCACCGCGCAGCACAGCGGCAAGCTGATGGACGTCAGCGGGGTCTCCACCGCCGATGGCGCCCAGATCACCCAGTGGGCGGCCACCGGCGGCAACAACCAGAGGTGGCAGGCGGTCGACGCCGGCAACGGTGCGGTCTACCTGAAGGCGGTGCACAGCGGCAAGTGCGTCGAGGTGATCGGCAGCTCCACCACGGCGGGGGCCTACCTCCAGCAGGCCACCTGCAACAACGGCAACCAGCAGAAGTTCACCGCCACCGCGACGGGCACCTCCGGCGTGTACACGGTGCGCAATGTGCTGAGCGGGCTCTGCGTGGACGTCAACGGTGCTGCCACCACCGACGGCGCCCGGCTGTTGCAGTGGACCTGCCACGGGGCCGCCAACCAGCAGTGGCGGTTCACCGCACTGTGACCGGCGGCGGGCTGTCGCGGTAACGGCTGACGTCCCGGTCGGGACCGGTATCCGAGAATCGGAGCCGGTCCCGGCCGGGACGTCGTCGTCACCGTCGCACCCGCGGGTGCAGAGCAAAGGCGAACGCCGCCGTCAACCAGGCAGGGTCGAGGAGTGCTGAGACGGCGGCGCGGCGAGCAACCCGGCCGCAGCCAGGGCATCCCACAGCTCCTCAGGCACCACGATTCCGGACCGTCGCACCGTCTCGTCCACCTGCGCCTCGGTGCGGACGCCGACCACCGTCGACACCACGGCCGGGTGCCGGCGGACGAAGGCGAGCGCGGCCTGCGGCAGGGTGACCCCGTACGTCTCGCAGACCGCGGCGATCCGCCGGGCCCGCTCGATCAACTGCGCCGGGGCCTGTTCGTAGTTGTAGACGGCGTCGGCCGGTGGCCGGTCCCGCGACAGCAGCCCCGAGTTGTAGACGCCCGCGATGACCACGCCCACCCCCCGGTTCTCGGCGGCCGGCAGCAGGTCGTCGGCCGCACCCTGCTCGAGCAGGGTGTACCGCCCGGCGCACATCATCACGTCGACGTCGGTCTCCCGCACGAACCGCGCCAGCATCGCCGACTGGTTCATGCCGGCGCCGATGGCCCCCACGACGCCCTGGTCCCGCAGGTCGATGAGGGCGGGTACGGCTTCGTGTGCGGCCTGCTCCCAGTGGTCGTCCGGGTCGTGCAGGTAGACGATGTCGAACCGGTCCAGCCCGGTCCGCTCCAGGCTGGCCTCGATCGAGCGGTAGACGCCGTCGCGGCTGAAGTCCCACACCCGCCGATGCGTCGCGGGCACGTCGAACCCGTCGGAGTCCCGCAGGTGCGCGTCCTCGGGCGAGGGCACCAGGAGCCGCCCGACCTTCGTCGACACCACGTACTCGTCGCGTGGCCGGTGGCGCAGCGCGGCGCCGAGTCGGCGCTCGGACAGCCCGAGACCGTAGTGCGGCGCGGTGTCGAAGTACCGGACGCCCGCCTCCCACGCGGCGTCGACCGCCGCCGCGAACTCCTCGTCCGTCGTGGTCCGGTACAGGTTGCCGCCCTGGGCGGCGCCGAAGCCCAGCTCGCTGAGGCGTACCTGCGGGCGGCGGGGCAGTGCGCGGGCCATCATGACGCCGCCAGCCGGTAGACCCGACGTGCCGTGTCGCCCCACACCGACGCCTGGTCGGCCGCGTCCAGGCCGTCCAGCAGCTCCGCCAGGGTGTCGACCCACCGCTGGTACGAACTGGCGAGCAGGCAGACCGGCCAGTCCGAGCCGTACATCAGTCGGTCCGGCCCGAACGCGTCCACTGCGTCCTCGACGGCGGGTCGCAGGTCCGCCGGCGTCCAGTGCGGCAGCGGCACCTCGGTCACCAGCCCGGAGAGCTTCGCCGTGGTGTTGGGCGAGGCTGCGAACGCCCGCAGGTCCCGCCGCCACTCGGCGAACTCCGGACGGCCCAGGGCGGGCTTGCCCAGGTGGTCGAGGACGAAGCTCACCTCGGGCAGGTCGCGCGCGAGACGCGCGGCCATGGGGAGCTGGTGCTGGCGGACCAGCACGTCGTAGACGAGGCCGGCGGCACCGACCGCCGCGATGCCCCGACGGACGTCCGGACGGTCCAGGTACGCCGGGTCCGGCTCGCTCTGCACGAGGTGCCGGATGCCGACGAGACGGTCCCCTCCCGGGCCGGCCCGCAGCAGGTCGAGGCGCTCCGGGACGTCATCGGCGGTCAGGTCCACCCAGCCGACCACCCCCCGCACCAGGGGGTCGTCGGCGGCGACGGTCAGCAGATCCACCGTCTCGACCGCCGAGGCGATGGACTGCACCACCACGGTCGCGGTGACCCCGGCCGCCCGCGCCAGGGGCGCGAGGTCGGCGGGTTCGAAGTCAGCGTCGATCGCCGCCATGGTCACCGGGTCGATCCACGGTTGGGGGTGCTGTGCGCGAACCCAGAGGTGGTGGTGCGCGTCGACGATTCCGGCTCGTCCGGGCCCCTGCGCGCTCGTCATCGGCCCAACCAGCCGCCGTCGACGGGCAACACGATCCCGTTGACGTAGTCCGACGCGGACGACGCCAGGAACACGGTGGCCCCGCCGAGGTCGTCGGCCCGGCCCCAGCGCCCGGCCGGGATCCGGCCGAGGATCGCCTGGTTGCGGTCGGGGTCGTCGCGCAGCGCCCGGGTGTTGTCGGTGGCGATGTAGCCGGGCGCGATGGCGTTGACGTTCACCCCGTGGGCCGCCCACTCGTTCGCCAGCGCCTTGGTGAGGCCGGCCACGCCCGACTTGGACGCGGCGTAACCGGGAACGGTGATGCCGCCCTGGAAGCTCAGCAACGACGCGGTGAAAATGATCTTCCCTCGGCCGCGCTCGACCATCGTCCGGCCGATCTCCCGACTCAGGACGAACTGGCTGCTGAGGTTCACCTGGATGACGTGGTCCCACATCTCGTCCGGGTGCTCCGCGGCCGGCGTGCGGGCGATCGTGCCGCCGTTGTTCACCAGGATGTCGACCGGTCCGAGAGCGACGATGTCGCGGGCCAGCCCGTGCACCGCCGCCCGGTCGCCGAGGTCCGCGCGCAGGGCGGTGAATTGGCGGCCGGTGGCGCGCACCCGGCGTTCGACCTCGCTGCCGTCGGCTTCGAGCTGGGCGGAGACGCCCACGATGTCGGCGCCGGCCAGGGCCAGGGCCTCGGCCATGGCGAGGCCGATACCGCGCCGTGCCCCGGTCACGACCGCGGTCTGGCCGGACAGGTCGAACAACGGCGTCACTGGTCGACCTCCCGCACATCGAGCAGCACTTTCATGACGCCGCCGCCCTCCAGCGCCGCGAAGGCGGCGCTGGCCGCACCGACCGGCTCGACCCGGGAGATGAGCTGCTGTGCCGGGATCGCACCCGAGGCGACCAGCCGGATCGCCTCCACCATGTCGTCGCGCTGATAGAGCCGGGCACCGAGGAGTTCCAGCTCCCGCCAGAAGAACCGGTGCAGGTTGACCTCCCGGGGCTGGGGGTGGATCGCCACCATGACCAGCCGCCCGCGAGTGGTGAGGACGTCGACCGCCGTGCTGACGCCGGCCGGCGAGCCGGACACCTCGAAGGCGATGTCGGCGCCCGCGCCCTCGGTACGGTCGTTGACCAGCGCCACCACATCGGTCGATCGCGGGTCGACGGCCTCGATCCCGATCCCCTCCGCCACCTCGCGCCGGAACGGGTCCGGCTCGACGAGAAGGACCCGCGCGCCGCGGTCGCGCGCGACGGTCGCGATGAGGACACCGACCGGCCCACCGCCGACCACGACCACCTGGTCGTCGGCGGTCACGTTCCCCCGGCGTACGTCGTGCACGGCGACCGCCACCGGCTCGACGAGCGCGGCGTGGTCCAGGGGCAGGTCCTCCGGAAGCGGCAGGACCAACTCCACCGGCACGGTCCAGGAGGACTGCATCGCACCCGGCGAGTCGATGCCGAGGAAGTTCATCGCGTGGCAGATGTGGGAGTTGCCCCGCTGGCAGGCGGCGCACCGCCCGCAGGGGCGGGTCGGCATCACGGTGACGGGCTGACCGAGGTTCCAGCCGGTCACGCCCTCGCCGACGGCCGCGATGCGCCCGGACATCTCATGCCCGATGATCGCGGAGTCACCAACCCGGGCGTCCATGTCGCCGTGGTAGATGTGCAGATCCGTGCCGCAGATCCCGGTGTACGCCACCTCGATCCGCACCTGGCCGGGGCCTGGTGGCTCCGGGTCACGATCCTCGATGCCGAGGTGTCGTGCCCCCCGGTAGACGACTGCCTTCATCGTTCCTCCGTCTCGACGGTCGGTACGTCGGTCGTGCCGACCGGGCATGGTCGTGGGTGCACCGCCGTCGCGATGCACCCACGCCGTCCCTGTTCTGGTGGTCAGCTCAGTGCCGTACGGTCGGCGACACCTCGTTGCGGGGGTTCAGTGGTACGACCGGCACCTGACGGGTGGGGATCACCCCGTCGAACCCGGCCAGCAGCCGCCGCCCGGCCCGCTCCGGGCGGACGTTGGGGCTGTCGGCCGTCTGCGCCTGCGGGCGGCGGTTGGCCGCCCGGATCCGCTCCTCGTCCACCCGGATCCCGAGCCCGGGTGAGTCGCCGAGGATGAAGGCGCCGTCCTCGACGTGCAGGTCGATGGAGATCCCGACCGGTGGGTGCAGGTCCTGCAACTCGCTGGTCAGGTGGTTCGGCACCGACGTCGCGGCGTGCAGCAGCCCGACCGGGCTGTTGCCGATCGGGCTGACCGGCAGGTCGTGGGCGTGGGCCAGGGCGGACGCCCGCAGGAAGTGGGTGACGCCCCAGACGGCCGCCATCTGGACGATGTCGACCGCGCCGGCGGCGATCAGCGGCCGGTACTGTTCGAGCCCGGTGAGGTTCTCACCGGTGGCGACCGACGCGCACACGCCCCGGCTGACCGCGGCCAGACCCTCGGCGTCCCACCGCCGCACCGGCTCCTCGATCCAGATGAGATCCAGTGTGCGTTCCAGCTCGCAGACGTGCCGGACGGCCTGCTTGCGGGTCCACGCCTCGTTGACGTCGAGCATCAGGCCCGGCCGCCGGCCGCGCCCGGCCTCGGTCAGGACCTCCCTGACCAGGCTCAGACGGTGCCGGTCGCTCTCGATGTCGAGGCCGCCCTTGAGCTTGGCCGCTCGCAGGCCGTGGCTCGCGTAGACCTCGTACTCGGCGACGAGTTCATCGTCGGTGAGCCCGATGTCCAGGCCGGACGCGTAGGCGGTGACCTGCCGGTCCCGTCCGCCCAGCAGCCGCCACAGCGGCTCGCCGGCAGCCTGCGCCTTGATGTCCCACAGGGCGGTGTCGAGAGCGCCGATGGTGCCGAAGACCGGCCCCGCGTGGCCCGCCTTGAAGGTGTGCCGCAGCATCCGGTCGTACAGGGTCGTCACCGCACGGGGGTCTTCGCCCTCGATCGCCGCGAAGATCCGCTCGATCTCGACGTGCGGTCCGAGGGCGACTCCCGAGATGCCCTCGTCGGTGTCGACGATGACGATGGAGACCGGAACCTGCCCGTCGGCGAACACACCGTTGGCGTCGCCGACGGGTCGCCCCCATTCCTGGACCGTGGTGAGCGTCCGATATCCAGTGATCCGCATGTTAACCCTTCGTGGAACCGGCGGCTACGCCGTCGGCAATTTGGCGCTGGAGGAACAGGTAGACCAATAGGACGGGTATCGCGGCGATCAGCACCCCGGAGGCGAAGGTCGGGATGTTGTCGGAGTACTGGCCGCGCAACGAGGTCACCCCGATCATGAGCGTCCGGTTCTCCGCCGAGGGCATCATCACCAACGCCATGAGGACGTCGTTCCAGCAGAACAGGGTGTTGAGGATGCCCACCGACAGCAGCGCCGGGGTGCCGAGTGGCAGCATGATCCGGCGGTAGACGCCGTACACCGTGTTGCCGTCGATCCGCGCGGCGTCGACGATCTCCGGCGGGATGCCCCGGTAGTAGCTGGTCATCAGGAAGACCGTGAAGGGCAGGAACTGGGCCACGTAGACCAGGATCAGGCCGGGGTACGTGTCGATCAGCGCGGTGTCCGCCATGATCCGGGCGAGCGGCACCATGACCACCTGGAACGGGATGAAGAGCCCGGCGAGGCAGCCCAGGAACAACGCCGACGAGCCGCGGAACCGCAGTTGGCTCAGGGCGAAGCCGGCCATCGACCCGAGCAGCAGCAACAGGAGGACCGACAGCGTCACCACGACGAGCGAGTTGACGAAGTAACGGCCCATCCCGGCGCTGGTCCACGCCGTGCTGATGTTCGCCCAGTTCAGGGAGTCGGTCAGGGAGAACCGGTCGAGAATGTACTCCCGGCGGGTCTTCAACGCGACGTTGGCGGTGAAGAGCAGGGGGTAGATCGTCGCCAGCGCGAGCAGTGACATGGGGATGGCGAGCAACCACCATCCCAGACGAGCCCGGCGCATCAGTCCTCCTTCCCGGACCGGTCGAGCAGCTTGATCTGCAGCAGCCCCACCACGAGCATGATCACGAAGAGGATGGTCGACGCGGCCGACGCGAGCGCCGGGCGGTTCATCTGACCCTGCTGGATCCAGATGTAGTACTCCGGCAGGTAGGTGGAACCCTCCGGGCCACCGCTGGTCATCACGAACAGCAGCCCGAACATCGAGGTCAGCATCCCGATCATCGTGGTCACGAAGACGAACTGGATGGTCCGGGCGAGGCTCGGAACGATCACGTGCCAGACGACCTGGCGCAGCGACGCCCCGTCCACCCGGGCGGCGTCCAGGAGTGCGGCGTCGAGCGTGGCGAAGCCGGCGAGGAACACCACCAGAGCCATGCCGAAGGTTGCCCAGATGTGCACCCCCACGACCATGAACATGGCGATGTCGGGGTCACCGAGCCAGTCCACCGCACCGACGCCGAACGACCCGAGCACCGCGTTGAGCGGGCCGTCGAAGGCGAGCAGCAGGTTGAAGATCGCACCGACGATGACCGGTGAGAGCACCGCCGGGAAGAAGTAGACGCTGCGGTAGAAGCGGTGGCCGGGCACCCGAAGATAGATGAACGTGGCGAGCAGACCGGGGATGGCCACCGCCACCGGGAGCAGCAGCACCAGCAGCCCGACGTTGCGCAGCGCGGTCCGGAACAGCTGGTCACCGAACAGCTCCTGGTAGTTGCCGAACCCGACCGCCTCTCCGTTCTGGTCACCGTCGCCGGTGAAGGAGAAGTTGACCCCGAGGATCAGCGGGTAGAGCCGCAGCAGCACGATGATCAGGACGGCCGGAGCGACAAGGATGTAGGGGGCGTAGCGCTCGGCGCCCAGGCCGCCACGGGGGCGTGCGCCACCGCGGTGCGCGGGGGATGTGACCGCCGGACCGCCGGCCCGCCCGGCCGAAGCCAGGCGGACCGACGGTTGCGTGTTTCCGATCGGCACGAGGTCAGCCTGCCTGGTCGGAAGCAGCCAGCTGCTTCACCACCTCGTCGACGGTGATCGAACCGCTGAGCAGCTGCTGGGAGAGGCGTCCCATGAGGTCGATCGTCTTCGAGGAGAGCGCGACGTGCAGAGCGGGCTTACCGCTCTTCAGCTCGCTCACGATCGTGCTTGCGGCCGGGCCGGCCTGCGACACGTCGATGGTGGTGTCGGCGGCGATCGCGCCGGCATCGGCGTAGAACGCCTTCAACGCGTCGGCCGAGGTCAGCGAGCGCACCAGGTCTGCGGCCACCTTCGGGTCCTTCGTCCACTTGGCGACCGCGTATCCGATACCACCGTCGTACGGCAGACTCGGGGTGGTGCCGGCGGTGACCACCGGGGGCTTCATGACGCCGAGCTTCTCCGGGGTGAGGAACTCGTTGAAGGCCTTCCAGTGCCCGACGTCCGACATCAGGCCCATGACGTGGGCGGCCTTGCCGGACTGGAAGGCCGCGAAGGAGTCGTTGAACATCGCGGTCGAGTTGGCCCCGTCCGTGTTCATCTTCTTGTCGCCGGTCTCCTTCCACGTTTCGAAGACCCGCTTCACGTTCGGCGACGTCCAGTCACGCTTGCCGGTGATCCAGGCGTCGTACTCCGCGGCGGTGAGGGTGACCGACCCCATGCTGGAGAGCCAGAACTGGATGCCGACGCCCTCCTTGTTGCCGAGAGCGAAGCACTTGGAGCCGGCCTTGGCGACGGCGGCGCAGTCCGCGACGAACTTGTCCCAGGTGGTGGCCGGGCTGGCCGGGTCGAGGCCGGCCTTCTGGTAGATGTCCTTGTTGTAGTAGATCGGGTAACCCTGCAGCGTCACCGGGCTGCCGTAGACCTTGCTGTCCTTGGTGAACGCCTCCCACCCGGCCAGCCGCTGCTTGTCCTCGGCCACGTAGTCGGTGATCGGCACCAGCGCGTCCACCCGGTCGCGGATCTGGCCGCCGCCGTTGAACATCATGACGTCGGGGCCCTTGCCGGACTGAATCGCCGCACCGAGCAGGGTGTAGTACTGGTCGAAGGGCTGGGCGACGAACTCGACCTCGACGTCGGCGTGCTTCTTCTTGAAGTCGGCCTTGGCCTTGTCCAGATAGGATTTGGCGAACGGCTCGCCGGACTTCCAGTCCCACACCACCAGCTTGCCGTCCGAGCTGGTTGACTTGCCCGAATCGCTAGCACTTCCACAACCGGCCAGGGCCAGGCCCACAACGAGGACGGCCGACCATATTGCGCGCTGTCTCATCAGTTGTCACCTCTGTATGGGGGATGGCCGGCGGGTGCCCCGCGAGCCAATGTTGACGGGAAGGTAACTCGTATGACGTGTGACGTCAACACTCGGCCGTACACTGACCCAGACGTCGTGCCACGGCGAGCCATTCGGAGGGGGACATGACGCCACCGCAGGAGACAGCCCTGAACAGCCCGGGGACCCCGGCATGGGTGCGTCGGCCGACCAACCTCGCCAGGGCGGTCACCGCCGAACTGGTGGAGCGCATCGTCCGCGGCGTCCACCCGTCCGGGACGTCCCTCCCCCCCGAGCCGATCCTCTGCGAGACCTTCGGTGTGAGCCGGACCGTCGTCCGGGAAGCAGTCAAGATCCTTCAGGAGAAGGGGCTGGTGCAGGTCCGCCAGGGCGCCGGCACCATGGTCACCCCACCGTCACACTGGGACATGCTCGACGAGCTCGTCCTCGCGGCCACCATCGCGGTGGACGACAGCTTCGCCATCCTCGACGACCTGGTCGTCACCCGACGGGTGCTGGAGTCCGACATGGCGAACGTCGCCGCCCGCCTCGCCGACGCCGAGACCATCGACCAACTGCGGGCCATGGTGGACCGGATGGACGAACTCGTCGACGACCACGTCACCTACCACGACCACGACCGGGCCTTCCACGACACGATCATGCAGGCGTCCGGGAACCGCATCGCCCGTGGCGTCGTCCGCGCGCTGGAGAGCCAGGTCATCAACACCGCCCGCTACATGGGCCGCACCGAACGCGCGTTGTGCGTGGCGTCCAACCAGGGCCACCGACGCATCTACGAACGCATCGCCGCCCACGACTCCGACGGCGCCGCAGCGGCGATGTTCACCCACATCACCGAGGCCTGGCTGGTCCGCCGCAGCGGCTCGGGGAACCCGGATCGCCTCGCACGCTGACCGGCACGGGGCAACGCCCACCTCGGATACCGGAGTGGGCGCCGCCAGCTGGGGTCGACCCCGTGTCACGAGAACTGCGCGAAGAACCGCCAGATCTCACCCTTGGTCCAGGTCGTGATGCCGCTCTCGGCATAGGTGCCGTCCACCGGGCCGGGCATGTGACCGTTGTCGTACGCGGCCCACTGCACCGGGTAACCGGCCCGGCAACCGGAGTACGCGGTGGTGATGTGCGTACGGCTGCCGCCGGCCGGCTCGCGCGGGCTCTGGGCGGTGCAACCATTGTTCCGGACGAAGGTGTCGCGCAGCGCCCTGCCCTGGGAGATGTTCAGGACGTTGTCCGAGATGCCGTGCAGCCCGAAGTACGCGATCGGCTGCGTACCGCCGCTGCAACCGCTGATCTGCGCGCCGGAGATGACCGCGACGGCCCGGAAGACGGTGGCCCGCGCGCAGGCGACGGCGTAGCTCATGCCGCCACCCCAGCTGAAGCCGAGCGCGAACCGCTGCCTCGGGTTGACGCAGAGGCTGCTCTCGATACGGCTGATCATGTCGTCGACGAAGGTGATGTCCTCACCGCCGGAGTTGCCCCAGCCGTTGCCGAATCCCTGGGGGGCGACCAGGATCGCGCTGTTGTTCGACTGTTCCTGCTGCCCGTAGTAGGACCAGGCGGCCCCGCTCGTACCGCCGGAGGAGATCTCCTGCATGGTGCCGCCCCGCCAGTGGAAGGCGAAGATCAGCCGATAGGGGTTGCTGTTGTTGTAGTTGGCAGGCACCCGCAGGATGAAGGTACGGCTCTTGCCGTTGCTCTGGATCGTGTGGGTCCCGCTGGACAGCGTCGGCGCCTTGCCGCACCCGCTGCCACCCGTCGGCGGAGGGTTGCCGCCGTCGACGGGGACGAGTTGCCACTGCTGGTTCGCGCCGCCCCAGTCGGCGTACTGCACGATGTTGCCACCGTCGGCCGTGGACGCGCCCTGCACCTCGACGACCTTGTTGCTGTTGCGGTTGATCAGCCGAACGTGACCACCGTCCGAATCGGCCAGCCGGAACTGCTGGTTCGTCCCGTTGAGGTCGGACCACTGCACGATCGCGCCGCCGTCGGCGGTGGAGAAGTTGCTGACATCCAGCACCTTGCCCGAGTGCCGCGACTTGATCCGGTAGTAGCCGCCTCCGGAGTCCACGAACTGCCACTGCTGGTTGGCGCCGTTGTTACGGGTCCACTGGCTGATCCGCGCGCCGTCGTTGGTGGCTGCGGCGTACAGGTCCAGGGCCTTGCCGCTGTTGCGGTTGACCAGGGTGTACCACGCGTTGGTGTCCACCGTCGCGGCCGCCGCGGGTGCTGCGTTGACGGCGACGAGTGTACCGGCGGCCAGCACCGCGGCCGCCGCTGCGGCCAACCCTGACCGCCAGCGACGTCTCTGTCGAGAGGCGGGACGAGCCTCATCGAGGGCATTCATGGTCCACTCCTTCGATCGGGGTCACCGGCGGGCAGAGCGCCCACGCGTGCCCTGGCGGGTGTGCCGGCGTCCGGGTGGTGGCGTCAGCACGTTCGGGGGTGTGGTGCGGGCAACCTGCGGCCAGCGGCGTACGTCGATGGCGATGCCACGATCCGGGCTTCGCGGCAGGCCCGCGTCGAACCGCACGGCGTGCCGTCCTGGCTCCCGACGGCCGCTCGGCCCGCGGGTGAAAATTAGCGCTTGAAACGTCATACGTCAAATGATTGGCGTCGATCCAAGTGATCGTTAGAACTGACGTCGGCGCGACGGTTATGACGGCCCGCCCAACCGGGCGGGCCGCCTGTCGTCACACCTCCCCGGGGCGGGCGCCGGCCGGATCCCGATCGGCCGGCAGCCCCCTCTCCCCCGGGTCGGTGGTGACGATCGCTAGCCGATTCGGACCAGTTGCCACTGCTGGTTCGTGCCGCCCCAGTCGGCGTACTGCACGATGTTGCCACCATCGGCCGTGGACGCGCCCTGCACCTCGACGACCTTGTTGCTGTTGCGGTTGATCAACCGGACGTAACCATCGGACGAATTGGCGAGTCGGAACTGCTGGTTCGTCCCGTTGAGGTCGGACCACTGCACGATCGCGCCACCGTCGGCGGTGGAGAAGTTGCTGACGTCCAGCACCTTGCTGGAGTTGCGGGACTTCACCCGGTAGTAGCCGCCGCCCGAGTCGACGAACTGCCACTGCTGGTTGTTGCCGTTGTTGCGCGTCCACTGGCTGATCCGCGCGCCGTCGTTGGTGGCTGCGGCGTACACGTCCAGCGCCTTGCCGCTGTTTCTGTTCAGCAACACGTACCAGGCGCTGGTGTCCACCCCGGAGCCCGGCGGGGGCGTGGTGGGCGGGGTGGAGCCGCCGTTGAGGGCGTCCAGCACGGCGTTGTACGCGGACTTCTTGTTGCCGTTGCAGTCGAAGAGCAGGGCGTTGTCGGAGCCACGCCACGAGTCGCAGTCGCGCACGCCCCAGGTGGTGATGCCGGTGCAGCGCGAAACAGCCAGGCAGGCGCGGGTGACGGCGGCGTAGATGTTGGCCTGGTTGCCGCCGGTCATCACGTCCAGCTCGGTGATCTGCACGTCCACACCGAGATCAGCGAACCGCTGCAGGTTCGCCTGGTAGTCACCGGCCAGCGAGGTGCCCAGGTGCGACTGGAACCCCACACAGTCGATCGGCACACCACGGGACCTGAAGTCCCGCACCATGTTGTAGATCCCCGTCGACTTCGCGTTGATCCCGTCGGTGTTGTAGTCGTTGTAACACAACTTCGCACCCGGATCCGCCGCCCGCGCCGCCCGGAACGCCGCCTCGATCCAGTCATTACCGGTGCGCTGCAGATTCGAGTCCCGCCGCCCACCAGAACCACCATCGGCGAACGCCTCGTTCACCACATCCCACGAGTGAATCTTGCCCCGGAAATGCGTCGCCACCTGCGTCACGTGGTTCATCGCCGCGTTGCGCAACGCGCTGCCCGACATGCCCTGCGCCCAACCCGGCTGCTGTGCGTGCCACAACAACGTGTGGCCCCGCACGCTCATGCCGTTGGCCTGCGCGTGACTGACCAGGCGATCACCACTGGAGTAGGTGAACACGCCCTGTTGCGGCTCGGTGGAGCTCCACTTCATCTCGTTCTCGGGCACCACACTGTTGAACTCGCGGTTCAGGATCGTCGTGTAGGCGCTGGTGGAGAGCTTGTTGACGGCGACAGCCGCGCCGAAGTAGCGACCCTTCTCGGCGGCGGCCGCCTTCAGGGTCGTGCCGGCGCCGGCGGCAGGAGTCAGCGCCACCGTCATACCGGTGGTGAGGGCGACGGCGATGGTCGCCGCCGCCAGCATCGTTCTCTTGGATTTCATGGCGTTCCTTCTCAGTGGTTGCATCGGTGGTGGTGATGTGCCACTTCCATCGGGACGACCGAGCGGGGCGGTCATCCTGGCCGCCCGGCATCAGAACGCACAGTCCGAAACGGCTGTCACCGGCACCTGCCGGGTCCCGATGACGTCCACATGCCCTTGCGGACGTCGTGATCGGAGGTACGACCCCGTGCGGCTCGCCCGGTGAGCCAAGGCAGCGATCGCCCTCTATATCGAGAGTGAGCGATAACATGCCGTTCGTCAAGACGTAACGGGCCGGTCACGTCGATCCCCCGCAACGCCATGTTTCGCAGGGCACCAGACGCGCAGAGCAGCTGTGCTCAGTCACCACCTGACCAGCGGACGAGCCGTACCAGCGCGCTGCCGGGGTCGGACCGGACTGCGACCCTGTTATCGCTCACAGTCGTCGGCCGACGACGACCCGGCGGCGCACCGCCCGGTTCACGAGCAGCCGGTGGCCGATCCGCTCGGAGACGGCTGCGCCCGGCCGGGTAGGTGACCACGCAGCCCGTCGGCGCGTATGCCGGCCACCAGGTCGGCGGTGGTGTGCGCCTCGATGCCGGGCTGCGCGGCGTCGGCGAACTGCTCGACGACCGCCCGGACGTGTCGCTCGGCGGGTGCGGCGAGCCCGTCGTAGATGGCCGCGAACAATTCCCGCGCCGGACGCCGGAGCCAGTCGCGCGGGAGGAGTTCCACCGGCAACTGCGGATCGAGGACGGGGAACCGCCGGAAGGTGTCCATCACCTCGGTACGCGCCCGCACCGCGGCGGCGCCGTCGACCTGCCCGGACACCACACCGGGCAACAACGGCGTCCAGCGCCGGAGAAACGCGTCGTAACTCCGGCTGATCGCCTCGATGTCCCACGCCTCGATCGGCGCGCGGTGGATGGTCGAGGCGAGCGCGGTCTGTCGCCCGCGAAACACCGTCACGGCGCCGAGGGTGAGCCGATCGAGTTCGGCCCGAGCCGCAGGAGTCAGCTCCTGCGGCGAAATCCACAACCCGTCGTACAGCGGCGCGTAACCGAGCCACCGAAGTTGTGCCCGCAGCGCCCGGCGCTGCGTACTGCGATCCTGCGGCAGCGAGAAGGCGACGATGGTCCAGCACCCGTCCCACCGCGCCGTGGAGGTGGTGGAGGCGAGGATCCAGTGCCCACCGGCGGAGAGGTTGGCGGCGGCGGCGCGACTGAGCCGGTAGGAGCTGCGTCGCCCCAGTCGGCTGCCCTCCAGGACGCCGCGGCGGGCCAACCGGCTGATCGCGGTCCGGGCTCCGGCCGTCGTCACGCCGGTCTCCCCGAGCAGCGCCACGATGGCGGCGGACGGAAGGGCGACCCGGGTCCGCAGCGTGTAGTCGGCGAGCAGGGTCACCGCGACACCCTGGGGCGAGTTGCCGACCTGCCTTCGGGGCAGCCGGAGTGGGTGGTCTCCGTCGTCCGGATAGATCTCGTCGATGTCGAAGAGGCTTGCCACAGGCGCTCCGTGCTCCTCGGGGACGGTATGACGACTGTAGACGGAGCACCGCGACTCACCACATAGAGAATCCTCGATTGACACTTGTTGGTCCGGAGGGAACACTAATTGCCACGCGACGCCATCCGAAGCCGGGCTGGGCGAGCCACAGGTACCGGGCATCGTGCGATCACCGCGGGAATCGGGCAGCCCCGCGACCGGACCGCACGGCCAATTCAGCCTGCACCGCCAATCAAAGGAGTCGTGCGGTGAAAATCAGAAGGAAACTGCTACTCGCCCTGGCCGCATCGCTGGTGGCGACCGGCCTGGTGGCCCCCACGGTCGGGCCCGCGTACGCGGCGTCACTGACCGAGGTGACCAGCTTCGGCGACAACCCGGGCCGGATGCGCATGCACATCTACGTGCCGGACAACCGACCGGCGCGGCCAGGGGTCGTGGTGGCCATGCACGGCTGCGGCGGGTCCGGCCCGGGCTTCTACTCCGGCAGCGAGTTCGCCAGCCTCGCCGACCGCTACGGATACATCGTCATCTACCCGTCGGCGACCCAGCAGGCCGGGTTCGGCAACTGCTTCGACACCTGGTCGGACGCCGCCAAACGGCGTGGTGGGGGCAGCGACCCGGTCTCGATCATCTCGATGATCCGGTACGCCCAACAGCAGTACGCGGCCGACCCGGACCGGGTCTACGCCACCGGCAGCTCGTCCGGCGGCATGATGACCAACCACATGCTGGCCCTCTACCCCGACGTGTTCAAGGCCGGCGCCGCGTTCATGGGCGTGCCGTTCAACTGCTTCGCCAACGCGGCGGACTACCCGCCCGGCAGCAGCCAGTGCACCGGCGGGAACATGAACCGGACTCCCCAGCAGTGGGGCGACGCGGTCCGCCAGGCGTACCCGGGCTACTCCGGGCCCCGGCCACGGGTGCAGCTGTGGCACGGCACCAACGACACGCTCGTGCCGTACTCGCTGTTGCAGGAGGCAATCGAGCAGTGGACCAACGTGTTCGGGCTGAGCCAGACACCCACCTCCACCGACACTCCCCAGGCCAACTGGAACCGCCGTCGGTACGCCGACAGCAGCGGCACGGTCCAGGTCGAGGCGTACAGCATCCAGGGGGCCGGGCACAGCCTGCCCTCCGGCGGCATGGCCGCGTCCGCCATCACGTTCTTCGGACTGACCAACCCCACGACGCCACCCCCGACCACCCCGCCGCCGACCACCCCGCCGCCGACCACTCCCCCGCCGACCACCCCGCCGCCGACGTCGGGCGCGTGCCGGGTGAGCGTCGACCTCAATGCCTGGAACACCGGGCTGACCGAGAACATCACCATCACGAACACCGGCACCAGTGCCGTCAACGGCTGGTCACTGGCCTTCACCCTGCCGGGTGGGCAGACCATCACCTCGGGCTGGAACGCCACCTACTCGCCCAGCTCCGGGCAGGTTACGGCCCGCAACGTCAGCTACAACGCCGCGATCCCCGCCAACGGCTCGGTGACCATCGGCTTCCAGGCCACCCACACCGGTAACAACGCCCGACCGTCCTCGTTCACGCTCAACGGCGCGTCCTGCACCATCGCCTGAGACCAGGCTGGCGTCAACAAGACCGTGCGCCGGTCACCATGCAGGTGGTGACCGGCGCACGACCCGTTCCGGCGTCACCGGGTCAGCGGTAACCGGCGCCCACCACGCTGGCCTGCACCGCGTTCTCGGTCGCGTCGGACGGGTAACCGGCGACCATCGCACCCTCGTAGAAGGTGCCGGCGCTCAGGTTGGCCCCGCCGTCGGGCTTGCAGCAGTCACCGCCACTGCCCAGGATGATCGCGCCCTGCTTCTTCATCGGGCTGTATCCCGGCGGGAGCGAGCCGTCATACAGCGTGTAGAGGCTGCCGGACTGGGCGTCGCTGCCCTTGATGGCGAAGCGGGTCGTGCCGTTGTTCTTCAGCGTCGCGGTGACGAACTTGCTGGTGAACGCGCGTTGGTTCGGGTTCCAGGAGCTGCTGCCACCCGGGAAGAGACCCCACTCGAGGTCGGCCTGCACCCAGGGCCCGCTGCCGGAGCAACCGCCGAACCAGCACTGCTTGCTGAAGTTGATGGCGTCCATCGCGCCGGCGGCGTCGGCCTTGCGGGTCGTCTCGCTGTTGCCGTAGTCGAAGCAGCAGCCGCTGTTGACGTGGGTCCCGCTGGTCACCATGTACATGCCCTCGGGCGCCGCGCCGGTCGGCACGCCGGTGAGGTGCCCGTCGCGCCAGTAGCTGTTGCCGGGGTTGATGTAGAGCGAGTACGCCTTCGCGCCGCCCACGGTCAGCGACTCCGAGGTCGCGATCGCCGGCTTGCTCTGCGGCGAGCCCGGCACCACGCTCGACCCCTGGTACCAGAGGTCGTTTCCGCGCCCGGACTGGTCGAAGACGACAGTGATCACGCAGGTCGTGCCGGTGCAGAACGAGTCCTGCGTCGCCGCGTTGGCGGTGCCGCCGGTAGCGGTGAGCCCGATGTTGCGGGTCGTGTTGTCCGAGGAGCGTCGGACCTGGTACAGGTTGCCCGCGTACGCCTCAAAGAGGGCCCGGGTGGTGCTGTGCGCCGCGATGCACGGGGTGCCGCCGGAGGCGTAGATGTCGCACGGGCGAGCGCCGGTCGGCGGGTTGGTCGGCGGCGGGGTGGTGGTCGGCGAGGCCCACTGCTGGTTCGCACCACCGTTGCAGGCCCACAGGATGATCTTGGTGCCGTTCGCGGTGGCGGCGCCGTTGGCGTCGAGGCAGAGCCCGGACTGCACGCCGGTGATGGTGCCGTTGCTGTTGACGTTCCACTGCTGGTTGTTCTGGCCGTTGCAGTCCCAGATGATCACCTGGGTGCCGTTGGTGGTGCCTCGGCCGGAGGCGTCCAGGCACTTGTTGCCGTACGCCTGGAGTTGCTTGCTCGACGTCCACGTCCAGGTCTGGCCGGCACTGCCGTTGCAGTCCCAGAGTTGCGTCTGGGTGCCGTTGGTGGTGCTGGAGTTGGGCACTTCGAGGCAGCGGCCGGACTGGGTGCCGATGATTCGGGTGCTCTGCCCCGGTTCGATGGCGGCCGCCATCGGGGCGGCGGCCGCCTCGGCGATGGGCGACGGGGCACCCGGGGCGGCTCCGATGCCGACGAGAACGGCGGCCAGAGCACCCGCCAGGGCGGTCAGCCGTCGGGTGCGATGACGTCTCGGGATGAGGTCACGGGCTTTTCCGGGCACGCTGGGGGACGGGGTTCGCACGAGGTGCTCCTCGGAAGTCGTGGAGGCGCGGGGGATTGTCGACGCGCCATGGGGGTGGTGGGCGATGGCGAATCGATTCGCAGCGAATCGTATGACCTTTGTTTAATTCATGTCAATGAATGCGGTGGCCCAGGCGACGCGCTGACCGCCGGGCGGACGGTCAGCGCGTCACCTCCCCCGTAGGGTGCCTACCGCCCCAGGATCCGCCAGGTCTGGTTCAGCGGGCTGCCCTGGTTGGCCGCCCGACAGGTCCACTGGAGGACCGCCGCGCCGGCCGCCGTGGAGACCGAGCCCACGTCGACGCACTTGCCGCTGTGCCGGGCGACGAGTTGGTAGTCGTGCGAGTCGTTGCCCGAGTAGGTCACCTTGCGCAGGGTGAACTGCTGGTTGAGACCGTTGAGGCAGGTCCACTGGTGCACGGCCGCGCCGTCGGCGGTGGACACGCCGCTGACATCGAGGCACTTGCCGCTCTGCTGGTTGACCACGGTGTAGGTGTTGGCCACGCCGGCGACCGGTCGGAAGTTCCAGAGCTGCTGGTCACCGCCGTCACAGTGGTTCTGCTGTTGGACGTTGCCGTCGGCGGTGCTCAGCCCGGGGTTGTTCAGGCACTGCTGCGAGTGTTGCGCCACCGCCACCGACTGGAAGCCGCCCTCCGAGGGAGGCAGCAGCGTCACGGCGTAGGTGTCGGTCTGGTTGGCGTACGGCAGGGTCACGGTGGCGTTGGTGTTGGACACGCCGACCACGCTGTTCGAGACCGTGATCGGGCCTGCCACGGCACCGCCACCGTTGTGCGGGATGCGTTGGGTGAGCACCCGGACCTGGTTGTTCTGCACGATGCCACTGGTGGTGTCGAGGCGTTGCAGGTTGACGGTCAGGTTGCCGGTGGTGCGACCACCACCGACCAGGATCTTCGCCACCCCGGCCGCCTTCGTGGCGTACGCGTCGTACGACTGACTGGGGGTCACCCCGACGTTCTCCCCGACCTGCGAGGCGTAGAAGCGGTAGTTCCACCACTCACCCTTGGGCTGGTGCTGGCCGGCCGAGTTACGGATCAACAGGTTGCCGAGGTCGTTGTGCAGGCTGCCGCCGCTGGCCCAGTTCGCCCGCAGGCCGTCGGCCCGGGCCCGCTCCAACCGCGCGATGTACCAGGCGCCGTCGGCCGGGTTCTGCTCGTCGGGCGCGCCGTACTCGTTGATCTGGTACGGACGCGGGTGGGCGATGCCACGGGGGTCCAGGGTGGCGTTGGCGGCGGCGACGTTCGCGACCGGGTCGCCGGGGAGCGAGTGCCAGCTGATGATGTCCGGCACGGTGTTGGTCGAGCGGACGAAGTCCAGGTACTGGTTCCAGAAGGTGTGCGTGGTCGACGGAACGCAGGCACAGCTCGGCCCGACGATGAGCTGGTTGGGGAACTCGGCCCGGAGGCGCTGGTAGGTCCGCCGCCAGAGTTCGAGGTACTGGGAGATCGGCCGGTTCCAGAAGATGGTGATGTTGGGCTCGTTCCAGATGTCCCACTGCACCGACAGCCCGGACGCCCGGACATCGTTGATCAGGCGGGTCAGGAAGGCGTCGTAGTCGCTCCAGTTGCCGTTGTCCCCGGGGAAGCGGGAGATTCCGGCGCCGTCGGCACCCCAGAGATCATGCGGCAGGATGATGAACGTCCCGCCGAGGGCGGCGGTCCGTCGCGCCTGGGCGAGTGTGGAGTTCCAACGGCGGTCGTAGGTGCCGCCGACCCAGCCACTTCCCGGAAGCTGCGCGCCGCCGGCCCGCATGTACTGGAACTTGACGTCGCGGTAGAAGTGGTCGGCGGGACCGCTGGCGTTTTCGGTCATGCCATAGATCCAGCCGGAAGCGCGGTAGGTCGGCGCGCCGCTGGTGGTGGCGAAGTTGACGCTGATCGACTCGTCGGCGGCCCGGGCGGGGGACGAGACGACGGTGACGGTGGCAGCAGCGGCGAGCAGACCGACGGCGAGTCGGGCCACCAGCACACGGGCTCGTCCTGGCCTGCTGCGGGACGGGGTTTTCACGGGCGGCTCCTTGGTGGGGCGCGGGGGACGCTCTCCGGAGGGCAGCTCTTGCGAATCGATTCGCACGGATCGTAGGACTGCGAACTGAACGATGTCAATGAAGTGACGGCCCGGTGACGGCCATGTTGCCCAGCGATCCACCCGGAGCGGCCGCCTGACCCTTGACCTTCGGGCACAGCCAGACCTATCTTCGGGCGAATCGATTCGTCGAATCGGTTCGCCTCATGGGTTGGGCTGACCCAACCCGCGACGATCAACCCGCCCACCCCACCTGACGATCGATGTGAAGTGAGGCAGCAGATGACCGGACTCAGCCGTCGGCGGCGCCTGGCCGCCGTCGCCGTGATAGCTCTCGCCGCAGTGACCGCCAGCGCCTGCTCGTCGTCCGCCGACGGCCCCGCCGACCAGGGCGCCTATCTCGTCTGGGACCCGTACCCGCAGTTCGCCGACGACTCCGAGTGGGTCGCGCTGCTCAAGAAGTGCGGCACCGCCGCGGGGGTGACGGTCGAGCGCACCGGCTACGACACCACCGACCTGACCAACAAGGCGCTGCTCGCCGCCCAGCAGGGAAACTCACCGGACGTCCTGATCGTCGACAACCCGGTCATCTCGACGCTGGCCGAAGCCGGGGCGCTCACCACCACCGACGACAACAAGCTCGACGTCTCGGCCATGGAGAAGAACCTGCTCGGCGCGGGCCAGAGCGACGGCAAGACCTACGGGGTGCCGATCGGCGCGAACACCCTCGCCCTCTACTACAACAAGGATCTGCTCACCGCCGCCGGCGTCGACCCTGCCGCGGTCAAGGACTGGGCGTCGCTGACCGCGGCGCTGACCACGGTCAAGGCCAAGGGGAAGAAGGGCATCACCTTCTCCGCGATCGGCACCGAGGAGGGCAGCTTCCAGTTCCTGCCCTGGTTCTGGGGATCCGGCGCCCAACTGACCAGTCTGGACTCACCGCAGGCGGTGTCCGCGCTGACGCTGTGGACCGACTGGGTCAAGCAGGGCCACGCCCCGAACTCGGTCATCAACAACACCCAGACGACCAGCTGGCAGGAGTTCGCCACCGGCGACTACGCCTTCGCCGAGAACGGCACCTGGCAACTGGCCAACGCCGAGAAGCTCGGCTTCGCGTACGGAACGATCCCGATCCCGGCCCTGGCGGGCGGGCCGGCCCCGGCACCCACCGGTGGTGAGTTCGTCTCCATCCCGGTGCAGAAGAACACCGGCCGGTACGAGACGTCGCAGCAGCTCGTCGCCTGTCTGACCAACGCCGACAACCTCCTCACCACCGACACCACGCTCTCCTACGTCGCGCCCGTCGCCGCCGTACAGGAGCGACAGGCGACTGCGGACCCCAAGCTCAAGGTCTGGGTGGAGGCGGTCCGGGCAGCCAAGGGCCGCACCGGTGACAACCTCGGCACGAAGTACCCGAAGATCTCCGAATCGCTGTGGACCGCGGTGCAGTCGGCCCTCAGCGGCGGGAAGTCGCCACAGGAGGCACTGACCGCCGCACAGCGCGCGGCCGCGACCAGGTAAGCGATCCGAACCGACACCATGCCCTCCACGACAGAGACCACCACCGCCGTACGAGACCGGGGCGGGGCGGCGACCGCCGCTCCGCCCGGGTCTCCCCCGTCCCGTACCCGCCGGCCCGGCCGCTGGTGGGGGTGGGCCTTCCTGGCACCCGTGACCGTCTACCTGGCCGCCTTCTACGCCTACCCGCTCTACCGCAACGTCGAGTTGAGCCTGCGGGAGTACACCGTCCGCTCGTTCGTGCAGGGCGGGGCGCCCTTCGCCGGCCTCGACAACTATCGGACGATCCTGACCGATCCGGCCTTCGGGTCGACGCTGACGCACACGGTGGTCTTCACCGCGGCCTCGCTCGCCTTCCAGTTCACCATCGGCATGGCTCTGGCCCTCTTCTTCCACCAGTACTTCCCGCTGTCGCGCACGCTGCGGGCACTGATCCTCGTACCGTGGCTGCTGCCCCTGATCGTCTCGGCGTCGACCTGGTCGTGGCTGCTCAACAGCGACTCGGGGCTGGTCAACGCGGCGCTCGGTGTCGTCGGGGTCGACCCGGTCAACTGGCTCACCTCACCGGGCTGGTCGCTCACCTCGGTGATCATCGCGAACATCTGGATCGGCATCCCGTTCAACCTGGTGGTGCTCTACAGCGGCCTCCAGGCGATCCCGGCGGAGATGTACGAGGCGTCCGCGCTCGACGGCGCGACGGGGTGGCAACGGTTCTGGGGCATCACCTTCCCGCTGCTGCGGCCCGTCTCCGCCATCACGCTGCTGCTGGGCTTGATCTACACGCTGAAGGTCTTCGACATCATCTGGATCATGACCAGGGGTGGCCCGACCGGTTCCTCCGCCACGCTCGCCACCTGGTCGTACCGGCTCGGCTTCGGCAACCTGCTGCCCGAGTTCGGCCCGGGCGCGGCCATCGGCAACCTGCTCATCGTGCTGGCGCTGATCGCCGGCCTCGGCTACATCCGGATCGAGCGGAGGCAGCAGCTGCGATGACCACCTCGACGCCTCGGGCCTGGTGGAAGACCGGCGTCGGCCTGGTGCTGACCGGGCTGATGCTCTTCCCCGTCTACTGGATGGTCAACGTGTCCCTCACCCGGGACCAGGACATGCGGGCCAGTCCCCCGCACCTGTTCCCCACCAACGGCACCCTGGATGGCTACCGGGCGGTGCTCGACCAGCAGCTGCCGTACCTCGGCACCAGCTTCCTGGTCGGCCTCGGCACGGTGGCGCTGACCGTCGCGCTGGCCGCCCCGGCCGGCTACGCGCTGGCGAAGCTGCGGCCACCCGGCGGCCCGGCGCTGAGTTTCGTGCTGCTGATCGCGCAGATGATCCCGGGGATCATCATGGCGATGGGCTTCTACGCCATCTTCCTCACCCTCGGCGTCCTGAACACGCTGCCCGGCCTGATCCTGGCCGACACCACGCTCGCGGTGCCGTTCGGCGTCCTGATCTTCACGGCCTTCATGTCCGGCATCCCCGACGAGCTGCTCCAGGCCGCCGTCGTCGACGGCGCCGGTCGGCTGCGCACCTTCTGGTCGGTCGTGCTGCCGGTCAGCCGCAACTCGATCGTCACGGTGTCGCTCTTCGCGTTCCTGTGGTCCTGGTCGGACTTCATCTTCGCCTCGACGCTGGCCGGCGGCGGCGACCACCAACCGATCACCCTCGGCATCTACCACTACATCGGCAACAACAACCAGCAGTGGAACGCCATCATGGCCACCGCCGTCGTCGCCTCGATTCCCGCCGCCGTGCTGCTGATCCTGGCCCAGCGGTACGTCTCGATGGGTGTCACCGCCGGCGCCGTCAAGGACTGACCATCCAGACCGGTCGAGGACCGACCACCCGCACCACAGAAAGGCACCCGCCACCCATGACCGTCGCCCCGTCCGGTCCGGAGTTCGCAATCCAGGACATCCCGTTCAGCTACCGCGGATCCTGGTTCAACATCTCCCCCGTGGTAGCCGAGAAGACGTACGCCGACGACCTGCACCTGGTCTCCCACCAGAACGGGCTGCACCCCGTCCTGCGCCTCTCCCCCACGGTCGCCGGCACCACCGTCGTGGCGACACCCGCGCTGCTGACCTGGCGCAACGAGGCCGGCCGGATCGAGGCCGTCTACGACGGGCCGGACACCCTGCGGATCCGGGGGCGCCGGCTCGGCCTGCGGGTGGCCGCCGCCGCGCCCACCCTCACCCCGTTCAGCGGCACCTACCTGTACGACGACCCGGTCGACGGAGCACACGTGTTCACCTCGTACGAGACCGGTCGCCGCTACCGGATCACGGTGCTCTCCGGCGCTCTGCTGCGGACCAACGGCGCGCAGGCGCTCGGCACCGCCGACCGGTCCCTGGAGCTTCCCGGCGACCAGCCCTGGGAGATCGCCATCGAGGAGTACGCCACGGCACGCCGTCCGTACGCCGGATCCGTCAGCTTCGCGCAGCTCTGCCGGGACCGGGTCGCCGAGTTCACCGCGTTCGTCGACGCGATCGCGCCCTGGCGTGGGCCGGAGACCCCGGCCGCCGAGCTGGCCGCGTACGTCCTGTGGTCGGCCACGGTCGCCCCGGCGGGCTTCGTGACCCGGCCGGCCGTCCTGATGTCCAAACACTGGATGGACAAGGTGTGGAGCTGGGACCACTGCTTCAACGCGATCGCCCTGGCGGCCGGCGAGCCGGAGCTGGCCTGGCACCAGTTCCAGCTGCCCTTCGACCACCAGGACGAGGCGGGCGCGCTGCCGGACTCGGTCACCCACTCCGAGGTGCTGCACAACTACGTCAAGCCCCCCATCCACGGTTGGGCCCTGCGACACCTGCGCCGCCGCCTTCCCCAGCCGCCGGACCGGGCGGCGCTGACGCAGACGTACGACCGGCTGGCCCGCTGGACCGGCTTCTGGCTGGACGCGCGGCGCGCCCCCGGCCAGGACCTGCCGCACTACCAGCACGGCAACGACAGCGGCTGGGACAACGCCACCACCTTCGACGACAACCGGGTCATCGAGACGGCGGACCTCGCCGCGTTCCTGGTCTCGCAACTTCGCTGCCTCGCCGACCTCGCCACCGAGCTGGGTGAGCCCGCCGATCGCTGGTCCCGGGAGGCCGACCGGATCCACTCGGCCATGCTGCGCGATCTGTGGGACGGCGAACGCTTCTGCGCCCGTGATCCCCGCACCGGGCGGCGGCGCAGCAGTCGCAGCCTGCTCGACCTGATGCCGGTGGCGCTCGGGGCTGACCTGCCGGCCCCGGTCGCCGCGGCGCTGGCGCGGGGCGTCGAGGCCCACCTGACCACGCACGGGCTGGCCACCGAGCCGACGGACTCGGCCCACTACGTCGCCGACGGCTACTGGCGTGGCCCGATCTGGGCGCCCTCCACCGTCCTGGTCGAGGACGGTCTGCGCCGGGCCGGGCAGACCAGGATCGCCGACGACATCAGCCGGCGATTCCTCGCCCTGTGCGAGAAGTCCGGCTTCGCGGAGAACTTCGACGCCGAGACCGGCACCGGCCTTCGGGACCGCGCCTACACCTGGACCGCCAGCAGCTATCTCATCCTCGCCGCCGCTCGGGAGGAGCGGCGGGCCAGGGGCGGGTAGCCGGGCCGGGTCAGCGGGCCCGGACCGGGCCGGTGCTGGACCGCAACGAGATGGGCGGGCTGTAGAGGCGGTGTCGTGGCACGGCGCCCGGCGCCGCGATGATCTCCAGCAACAGCGCCACCGCCTCGGCGCCCATCTCGACCATCGGCACGTCGGCGGCGGTCAGCGGCGGGCGGAAATCCTCCGCCCAGTGCTGCGCGGCGACTCCGGCGACGGAGAAGTCGCGGGGCACTGACAACCCGGCGCCGGTCAGCGCGCGCTGTATTCCGGGCAGTGCCGCCTCGTTGATGGTGGCCACCGCCGTGACCTCCGGATGAGTCGCGAGCAACTGCTCCATACACGCCTCGCCGGAGGCCGTGTCGTCGCCGCTGGAGACCTCCACGCCGGTCACGCCCCGCTCCAGCGCCGCCGCCCGGAAACCGGCCAGCGCGCGGTGGCTGGGGCCGTATCCGGCGGCGACCAACTCGGCGGACCGGTTCACGAGTGCCACGTGCTGGTGCCCCAGGTCGGCCAGGTGCTGCACGCACCGGGCGATCAGCCCGGCGTAGTCGATGTCGATCCAGCTCATCCCGTGCGGCTCGGCGGTCCGACCGATCGTGACGAACGGCAGCCCGGCCTTGGTCAGCCGGGTCACCCGGTCGTCCGCCAACCGGATCTCCATCAGGACGACGCCGTCGACCCGACGCCCCGCGACGATCCGCTCGAACGACCGGTCATGGTCGCCGCCGGACGGGGACAGCAGCACATCGAGGTCGTGGCGGGCGGCGGCCTCGACGACGCTGGCGACGAAGCCCAGCTGCATGTCGGTCAACCGCTGGCTGGCCGGCGGGATGACCAACCCGAGGGTGCGGGTGCGCCCCTCCTTGAGAGCACGGGCGCTGGCGTTCGGCCGGTAGTCCAGCTCGTCGATGACCGACTGGATGCGTTGCCGGGTCGCCTCTGACACGCTGCGCTTCCCGCTGAGCACGTAGGAGACGGTGCTGCGGGACACCCCCGCCCGGCGAGCGATCTCCCCGATGTTCATCAGTCGCCCTCGAATCGATTTTTGCCCCGACACGGGGACGCACCTTGCTCGGCTGGTCAGCATATCCGTCCTCAGGCTCATCGATCGATGACCAACTCGGGGCAGCTAGCGCACAGAGATGGATGCCGATTAATGTCACAGGTATGACGTGTGACGTCAATGGGACCGCCACACCGCCACCGCCCTCAGCGCGAACCGGAAAGGATCCGATGAATGTGAAGAGAAAGATGGGTCGGCCGATGGCCGCCGCAGCGACCCTGCTGGCCCTCGTCGTCGGCGCGGGCGTCTCCGTGGTCGCGGACGCGCCGGACGTCGCCCACGCCGCCGGCACCGGTCCGTGCGACATCTACGCGTCCGGCGGCACGCCGTGCGTGGCCGCGCACAGCACCACCCGCGCGCTGTACGGCGCGTACAACGGCCCGCTCTACCAGGTCCGCCGATCGTCGGACAACACCACCCGCGACGTCGGCGTGCTGAGCGAGGGTGGCTACGCCAACGCCGCCACCCATGACTCGTTCTGCGCCAACACCAACTGCGTCATCACGATCATCTACGACCAGTCCGGCCGCAACAACCGACTCACCCAGGCACCGCCCGGTTACTTCGTCGGTCCCGCCCCCGGCGGGTGGGACAACCTCGCCGACGCGAAGGCCGCACCGGTCACCGTCGGCGGCCAGAAGGCGTACGGCGTCTACATCGCCCCCGGCACCGGCTACCGCAACAACAACACCAACGGTGTCGCGACCGGCGACCAGCCCGAGGGCATCTACGCCGTCGTCGACGGCACGCACTACAACCAGTGGTGCTGCTTCGACTACGGCAACGCGCAGACCAACAACCTGGCCGACGAACGCGCCATCATGGAGACCGTCTACTTCGGCGCCAACAAGCAGTGGGGCTACGGGGCCGGCGCCGGCCCCTGGATCATGGCCGACCTGGAGTGGGGGCTGTTCTCCGGGGTGAACGCGGGCTACAACAACATCGCCTCCATCAACCACCGCTTCGTCACCGCCATGGTCAAGGGCGAGCCGAACCACTGGGCCATCCGGGGCGGCAACGCCCAGTCGGGCGGCCTGACCACCTACTTCGACGGGCCACGCCCCAACGGATACCACCCGATGAAGAAGGAAGGGGCCATCCTGCTCGGCATCGGCGGCGACAACAGCATCACCGGCCGCGGCACCTTCTTCGAGGGCGTACTCACCTCCGGCTACCCGACAGCGGCCACCGAGAACGCCGTCCAGGCCAACATCGCCGCCGCCGCCTACGCGCCGGCCGGCGGCGGCAACCCCCAACAGAACGTCCAGGTCGTCGGTGCCCAGTCCAGCCGCTGCCTCGACGTGCCGAACGGCACCAGCACCAACGGCACCCAGGTCCAACTCTGGGACTGCATCAGCAACAGCACCGCGCAGCGCTGGACCTACACGGCCGGCAAACAACTCCAGGTGTACGGCACCAAGTGCCTCGACGCCTCCGGCCAGGGCACCGCCAACGGCACCCAAGCCATCATCTGGGACTGCCACGGCGGCACCAACCAACAGTGGAACGTCAACGCCAACGGCACCATCACCGGCGTCCAGTCCGGGCTCTGCCTCGACGCCAACGGCGCCGCCACCGCGAACGGCACCAAAATCATCCTCTGGGCCTGCAACGGCGGCACGAACCAGCAGTGGTCCACCCGCAGCTGACCCACCCACTGATCGGTCGCGCCGCCCCCGCAACGCAGCCGGGGGCGGCACGACCGGCGACGTCTCACACCGACATCGTTGCTTTATGCATCGCGGTGCGATATATATCGTCCATGGACCTCAGTGAGCAGACGTTCCTGATCCTCTCCGCCCTCGCCGACCAACCCCGGCACGGCTACGCAGTGGTGAGGGAGGTCGACCAGATGACCGACGGCAGGATCCGGTTACGCGCCGGCACCCTCTACGGAGCCCTTGACCGCCTCGTCGCCCAGGGGCTCATCGCCCCCGACCACGACGAGGTGGAGAAGGGTCGGCTGCGCCGTTTCTACAAACTGACCGACGCGGGGGCAGACGCCATCCGTGCCGAGAGCCAACGGATGGCCGGAGCGGTCCGGCTCGCCGAGGAGCGCCTCAGCAAGCGTGCCGCCCGCAACACTCCGCGCCTCGGGACCACCGGATGAACCCGGGCATGAGCAGTCTGGAGCGAGGATATCGACGGCTGCTGCGGCTGCTGCCAGCCGCGCACCGCACCGCCCGCGGCGAGGAACTGCTCGGACTGCTGCTGGACCTCGACCACGGCCGCCGGCACCCGAGCTGGCACGAGACACTGCACATCGTCGCCCTGGCGATCCGGCTGAGACTCACCACGCCCGTCACCACCACAGCCCTCACGACTGGCCTCAGTGCCCTGCTCGTCGCCGCCGGCACCCAGCCCGCCGGTCAGACCCTGGACCTCTTCACCGGCGCCGTCCTCGCCACCGACATGCCGGCCATCATCGCCAGCTGGCCGCAGATGGTCGGTCTCGGCCTGCTGCCCCTCGCACCGCTGATCGCCTGGCTGTGCGGCGCGGCCCGGACCGCCCTCACCGTGCAGGCGATATTCCTGACGGCCACCGTCGGTTGGTTCGTCGTCGATGCTCGCAACGGCGGCGGCATGGGCACCGACCTCGGCCAACAACTCTTCACCATCGCCGTACCGGTCTCGATCCTCGTCCTGCTCGTGATCGCCGCCCGCGAGCGGTGGACCGCGCCCCGGCCGCGCCTGTTCTGGTGGGCCCTCGTTCCGCTCGGGATCCTCGCCTGGAAAGGCACCGGAGCATGGGGACGCCACGGCGTCCACGTTCTCGACGCCGTGCCGACGGTCCTGGGGATCCTCACCGCCGCCACCGCCGCTGTCGTCGCCGCCTTCGCGGTCCGCCGCCATCGGCCCGCCGTCATCGTCGGCGTCGGACTCACCGGATTCCTGGCCGGATGGCTCATCCCCGACCCGCTTCTCGTCAACACGGCGATGCGGCACTTCGACGGTCAGCCGCTACCGCTGGCAATCCTCATCACGGTGATCGCCGCCACCGTTACCGGCGTCAGTCACCTCGCCCGCCGCCACAGGCCCGAGGTGCGGTTGCGAACCCGATGAGCCCGTGCTGCGCTGAGCACCAGCTTCGGTTCAGACGGGCGGCGAGCGCGGCGGAACACGGTCCGCCGCGGTCGCTGGATCGCGCCGGATCACCGCGGCCACCTCGCGCAGGTCATCGTTCAGCTGGTGATCGCGCGAATGGCTCACGACGACCGCCCCGTCGGCCAGCGCCGCGATCTCCCGCCGAATGGCCGCGCTCCAGGTGACGTAGCTCGGGTCGTCCTCGTCGGGCATCCGCGGGTAGCGGACCTCGCACCCGTCCCCGAGCTCACGGCGCAAGCTGTCCACCAGCCGGTTGTCCCACTCGTCATGTACGCCGGCACCGGCTCCCTGAATCACCAGGATCTGCCCGACCCGTCCCATCGTCACGCTGGTGTGTGCCCGGCGCGCGGGTGTCACAAACGGGCGAACGCCGGCCGCCGGTCCGGGTAGGTTTCGGGGCCGGGCGAGAGGCGGGGGCGCGTGGTCAAGGGTTGGCACGGTTGGCTCGGCACGATCAACGGCGTCGTCCTCACCACGGTGCTCCTCCTGCCGTTGGCCGCGCTGACGGTGTGGGCGGTGGCGCGCCGTCGACGCTCCGCCGGCACCACCTCGGCGTGGCGGACGTCGCTGGCCGACGTCGGCATCGTCTACGGCACGGTGCCGTGGGTCTGGATGATCATGTTGCCGGGCGACCAGGCCGGTGTGGTGCCCGGCCGGGTGGCCCTGGTGCCGCTGCGCGACCTGCTCACGATCTTTTCCGACGGAGGCCCGCTGACAGCGACGGTCCAGGTCGTCGGCAATCTACTGGTCTTCGCTTCAGTGGGGTTCTTCGCCCCGCTGCGGTTCCGGGCGCTGGCGTCGGTACCGCGAATCCTGGCTCTCGCGGCCGGCTCCTCGATCCTGGTCGAGACCGCCCAGTACGTCCTCCGGCTCGACCGGGTGTCGTCGGTGGACGACGTCCTGCTCAACGCCGCCGGCGCCGGACTGACGGCGTTGGCGTCCCGCCGATGGTGGCGGGCCACGCCCGATGCGTCAGCGGATCGCCGACCTCAACCGGCCCCGGCAGCCGGACGCTGAGCGCCGGGAGACGGGTGGCCTGCGGCGGAGGTCGACTCGATCGACCGCGGACGAAGCGCGGCTGCCACCCGGCTACCATCCGCCGGTGATCGAGGAACTGATCGGCAGAGCGGCGGACGGGGACGACGACGCGATCGAGGAGTTGACCGAGATCGGTGCGGCCGATCCGCAAAGACTGTCGCCGTACCATGCGAGCCTGCTCGACCTCGACCTGCTGTGGCCGGCGACGTTGTACCAGGCGGCGAACGCCGACGTGGTCAGCCGGGTCATCGAGCAGATCGACGGCGGGCGTACGCCGGACCGGCTCAACCACCTGCTCCTCATCCTGGCCCACAGCGCGCATCCGCTCGCCGAGCGTGCCCTGCGTCGCTGGTCGACGCAGCCGCCAACCGGTGCGGACGACCTGCACGTGGGTGTGCTGAGCTATGCGCTCGAGGGCGGTTGGACGATCGGCCCGGACGGCAACCGCCGGGACCTGTGCGCTGACCTCGCGTACCGGTGGGTCATGCGGGACGGGCCCGCGCCGGCCGACCGACCCGCCTGCCCCTGGTGCGCGTCACCCCTCTGGGTCGCCGCCGACCTTGACACCAGCGACCCCACGATCCGCGCCGCGCTGGCCCACACCGGCTGGTCCGGCCGCCTGGTCATCGAGACCTGCCACTTCTGCGCCTGCTACACGACGTTGTACAGCCGGGTCACACCGTCCGGCGCCACCGCCTGGTGGGCTGACAACACCCGTCCGAGCTACCTGGGCGGTGACGCCGGACCAGAGGACCCGCCGACGCTGATCCCGGTTCCGGGGCCGGCCCTGGCGAGCCCGTACCAGGCCAGCGCCTGGAATCAGGGTGGCTCGACCCTGGGCGGCCGACCCGACTGGATCCAGGACGCCGAGCACCCCGACTGTCCCGGCTGCGGGGAGCCGATGGACTACCTGGGCCTGATCGGGGGTGCCGACCTGCACGAGGTCGGCGACGGCGCCTACTACCTGCACCTGCACCAGCCGTGCGGGTTCGCCGCGGTGAACTACCAGCAGAGCTGACCGCGGGTCGCCCGAGGCGTATGCCTGCTCGGCCAGGCCGGCGATGAGGTCGGCGCGTGAGCGACCCTGACTCTTCACTCCGATGTCACCGCCCGCTCCCACGAGTGACGTGTCGCTGTCCGTCCGCCGGAGTCGGCTGCTGGTCGACGCACTTGCCTCGACAGGAGCTGATCCCCCCGTGCCTACCTCTCGTCGTACCTTCCTCGCCAGCGGTGCCGCCGCCGGTGTCGGCCTTGCCGTCGCGGGCGGCCTGCCGTCCCTGGCCCAGGCCAGCCCGACCCGGCCGCACCCGCCCGTGAAGCCCGGGAACGTGCCCTTCCCGCCGCTCGTGGACGACCCCAAGGGAATCCTGGCCCTGCCCAAGGGCTTCAGCTACACCATCGTCACCCGGACCGGCGTCACCCGGCTCGACCGTGGCCAGGGCGTGACCCCGTCGGACCACGACGGGATGGCCGTCTACGACGCCGGCCACGGCCGCTACACCCTGATCCAGAACCATGAGATCGACCCGGGCGCGGAGTTCGGCGTGCCGCACGTCAAGGGCACGGTCTACGACGCGGGCGCGGTCGACGCCGGCGGTTGCACCGTGATCAAGACCGACCTCGCGGGCCGCAACCTGGGTGAGTTCGTGGCGCTCTCCGGCACCATCGCCAACTGCGCCGGTGGACCGACCCCCTGGGGCACCTGGCTCACCTGCGAGGAGGCCGAGGACCGCGCCGGCGACACGTGGAAGGAGGGCGGCCGGTCCGGCGTCTACCAGAAGGACCACGGTTACGTCTTCGAGGTGTGGGCCGACGGCAGCGCCGACCCGAAGCCGATCAAGTGCCTGGGCCGCTACTCCCACGAGGCCCTCGCCGTCGACCAGGACCGCACCCGGATCTACCTCTCCGAGGACGCCGACGGCCCCAACGGCCTCTTCTACCGCTGGACGGCCCCGCACGGGGTCAAGCTGGGCCCGGGTGTGCTCACCCGCCTCGCACCGAACGCCGGTGTCCTCGCCGCGATGCAGATCATCATGGATGACGGCTCGGTGCTGCCGGACGTCGCGTACCTGACCTCCGCCCAGCTGGGCCGCCCCTTCCCGGTCCGGTGGATCGAGGTGCCCGACCGCGACGCGCGCACCAAGTCGGTACGCGAGCAGTTCGCCGACGGCCAGGTCACCCGCGGGCGGAAGTTCGAGGGCGTGTGGGCCACCGACGAGGGCGTGTACGTGGTCAACTCGTACGCCTGGGATGAGGGTGACCTGCCGGCGGACGCGGCACCGCACGACGGCATGGTCTGGTTCTACAACTTCAAGAACCAGACCATCCAGTTGGTGACGTACTTCCCGCACCAGACCCAGTCCGAGGAGGGTGCGGCGGTCAAGTACACCGACCTCACCTTCGACGGCCCCGACAACGTGACGGTCACCCCGTGGGGCAGCCTCGTACTCGCCGAGGACGGCACGGGCGCCTCGCACGTGCTCAGCACGATCCCGGGTGGGCCCACGTACGCGATCGCCCGCAACCAACTCAACGACTCGGAGTTCTGCGGGCCGACCTTCAGCGCGGACGGCAAGGTGCTCTTCGTCAACATGCAGGACCCGGGTCTCACCCTGGCCATCACCGGTCCGTGGGAGAAATACCTGGGCTGACCCAGCCCGAATCGTTCGGGGCCAGGCGACCCACCTGGCCCCGACGGCATGTCACTCCACCTTGGTGAGAAGTGGTTTCCCCTTCTCGACGACGTACGTGGCGAGTTCGACAGCGACACCGTCACCAACATTTCGGGCCTCGTGATGCACCCCGTACGGGACGGTAAGCGCGTCGCCGGGATTGCACACCGTGGGCGGCTGCCCCTCAAGCCGGTATTCCAGCGTTCCCTGCAGCACGCAGATGATTTCCTCGCCCGGGTGGAAGTGCTTGAACGGTGGAGAATCCGGCGTGAACTCCACCCGAGCCTGGATGACCTCCCGCCCGGGAATGCTGAGGTCGTGTCGTTGCAGATCGACCCGCCACAGCCCTGGTGCCGACTCCACCGCTGTGGGGCTGATCCCCGCAGGTCGATCCTTGGTGCTCATGACGGCCTCCTGTGAGCCGTCGGGCCGACGGCACTACCCGGACGTGGTGCATCCCCGTCGAGAATAGGTAGCCGCAACCGTTCGGGGGCGCGGATGCCGACACGGACTACTACCGATTCCGCGAAACCGGTCCGCGCCGGGCGGGTAATTGGCTTGTGGTGGTTCCCGAGGGCTGCTTCGCTGTGGCCCGTGACCGATCTTCGTACGCCCCGACTGCGCCTTCACCCCATCGACACAGCGGAGGGTGAACGCATCGTCGAGCGGCGTGCCGAGGCCGGAGATGACTGGGCCGAGGACTTTCCATTCGACGGCGACATCTTCGGCGTCCGGGGCTTTCTCGCCGCCACCGCCGCCTACGGCGACCGACGCCCATTCGGGCACTATCGGATCACCCGGACCGCCGACGGGAAGGCCATCGGAGGAATCGGTTTCAAGGGTCGGCCGGACAACGGACGCATCGAGGTCGGTTACGGCCTTGCCCCGTCAGCCCGGGGGAACGGCTATGCGGCGGAGGCGCTCGCCGCCCTACTCAGCCTCGCGACCGAGCACGGGTTGTCCCGCGTCGTCGCCGAGACCACCAGCGACAACATCGCCTCCCAACGCACCCTCGAACGTGCCGGTTTCCGGCACATCGGCACGAACAATGATCTTCACCGGTACGAGGCGCTCCTCGCCGCCCCTTCGCAACCGACCCAGACGCGGTAGCCCGATCCCCCAGCGGCCTGCGGCAGCTGAGCTCACCGACGTCGCAGCAGCCCTCGTTCGGTCAGAAAGGCGCGCAACGTCTCGGCATCCTCGGCGGACATCAGCCAGCGCGGGATCACGGTCGCCGGGTTCCGACCGACGTACACGACCCAGAAATCTCCGACGTCGCGCACCTGGTCGACCCCGTCCCAGGCGATGCCACCGGATTCGGAGCCGCTGCGCATCATGATGTTGTCGTCGGTGATGTCGTAGGCGCCCGAGACGGCGTAGCTACCGGAGCGGCGGCGGGCGCGCGCCAGCACCCACGGCCGGTACAGCATCGACAGCACGCCGGCTATGACCAGCGTCGTCCAGAGCGGTGACATCCGCTCACCCCACCCGAACCCCCGCGAGACGACGAGGCCGATAACCCCGACCGCGGTCAGGACCGCTCCGATATAGCCGAATCTGCGTAACCGGACGGTGCCGAGCGCGGCGGCCACCCGGCCCGGGTAGGCGGGATCGGCGGGGACGTCGAAGCGGATGTGCACGCCAGAACGATAGTGCCCTCGTCCGCCAGTGGTAGCGCGTTACCCCGCCCTGCTCGTGACGAGACCATGCGCGTCGCGGTGCGGCAATCTGGTGAGGTGAACCCCCACCAGACCGCCGACGTCCGAGTGCCCCGGTCCCAGGCCGGGTCCAGCCCGCAGCACCTTCTGACGACCCTGCTCGGCGAGTACCTCGACTCCTCGGAGGCCGACCTGCCGTCGACGGCGGTCATCGCGATGCTGGGCGAGTTCGGAGTCAGCGAGTCCAGTGCCCGTGCCGCGCTGTCCCGGCTGGTCAAGCGCGGTCTCATCGCCACGCGCGGGAACCGACGGCCGCCGGTCTACCACCTCACGCCGCAGGCGATCGCCAAGCACCGCTCCCGGATGCAGCACTTCTTGAACTTCGGCTCCCACCCGGTGCCCTGGACCGGCGAGTGGCTGCTGGCGTCCTTCTCCCTGCCGAGTTCCGCCCAGGCGTCCCGTCACGCGCTGCGCCGGTCGTTGAGCGCACTGGGCTTCGTGGGCCTGTACGACAGCGTGTGGATCCGGCCGGGGTCCGACGCCGCGCCGGTGAAGGAGGCGCTGCGTGGGTTGCTGCACCACGTGGAGGGCGCCCGGTGGTCGGTCCTGCACGCCCGGTTCGACGAGGAGAGCGGGCCACACGGTCCGGCCGCCGCGTACGACCTGACCGCTCTCGCCTCGGCGTACGCAGACTTCGTGCAGCAGTACGCGCAACTGCGGGCGGCAGCGCGCAACGGGGAGGTGGACGGGGCGCGGGCGCTGGTGGCGCGGACCTCCGCGATGGATTCCTGGCGGAAGTTCGCGGACGTCGACCCGGACCTGCCGGCGCATCTGCTGCCGAAGCCCTGGCCTCGCCCCGAGGCCAGGGAGACCTTCCTGGACATCCACACCACCCTCGGGTCGCTCGCTCAGGCGCGTCTGGTCGAGGTGACGACGCCGCACTGGCCGGAGGCCTCGTCGTGGATCACCCATTTCCGGGCGTCGAGGAACCCCTCGCGCCCGGAGCCGATCGGCGGCAGGCCACCTGTCCGCTGACCGGTCGCAGGCCGGCCAGAACGGCCCAGACATTGACACTTTTCGTTGCCAGAGTGATAGTAACTGCACACAGCTCCCATCGGATCGCCTGTGGGGACCGCGGCCGGGCGGTCGCCGGCGCCGGACGAGCGGGCAGTGGTGGCCGAGGGCACGGCCACCGCCCTGGCCGCGACGCGCCCCTGTCGACCAGACCCGTGGCCAGCGCCGACCGCCTTCGTCGGGGTGCGGATGACACCACCACCCCAGGGAGCGCCACCGTGACTGTTCCTGGAGGGTTCAATGAAAAGGCGATCGAAGATCTACGCGGGCCTGGCAGCCGCCATCGTCCCGGTCACCTCCGTGATCATGGCGTTCAGCGGGACACCCGCGTCCGCCGCCATCGGCGGTTCCGGTCCGTACCCCGCCGACTACGAGACCTCGGCCACCCTGGCCAACCACACGATCTTCCGACCCCAGAACCTTCCGTCCGAACGCCTGCCCATCGTCGTGTGGGGCAACGGCGCGTGCTCGGCCAACGGCCTCTCCCAGGGCAACTTCCTGCGCGAGATCGCCTCCCACGGCTTCCTCGCCATCGCCAACGGCGCACCGAACGGTTCCGGCTCCACCAACGCCCAGATGCTCACCCAGTCCATCGACTGGGCGGTCGCGGAGAACTCCCGGCAGGGCAGCAAGTACTACAACAAGATCGATACGAGCAAAGTGGCCGTCGCGGGCTTCTCCTGCGGAGGGCTGGAGGCGTACGCCGTCTCGAACGACCCGCGCGTCACCACGACCGGCATCTTCAGCAGCGGCCTGCTGAACGACGCCGACGACTACCAGCTCAGGAGGCTGACCAAGCCGATCGCCTACTTCATCGGCGGTCCCAGCGACATCGCCTACCCGAACGCGATGGATGACTGGGGCAAGCTGCCCGCCGGCCTGCCCGCCTTCATGGGAAACCTGAACGTCGGGCATGGCGGCACCTACGACCAGACCAACGGCGGCGAGTTCGGTCGGGTCGCGACGCTGTACTTCAAGTGGCGTCTCAAGGGCGACACCACCGCCGGCCGGAACTTCGTCGGCGCCAACTGCGGTCTGTGCGGCAGCCAGTGGAGCGTCCAGCAGAAGAACCTGACGCTCGACGACGACACGCCGCCCACCACCCCACCTCCCACCACCCCGCCGCCCACCGGCGGCACCCCCACCTGCACCGCCGTCTACACCGTTCAGGACCAGTGGAACGGCGGCTTCGTCGCCAACGTCAGCGTCACCGCCGGATCCGCTGCGCTGACCGGCTGGCGGGTCACTCTCACCCTGCCCAGCGGCGCGTCGGTCAGTTCACTGTGGAACGGCGTCACCAGCGGCACCAGTGGGACCATCACCGTCGCGAACCAGAGCTACAACGGGCGACTGGCCGCAGGTCAGGCCACCAGTTTCGGCTTCCAGGGCACCGGCAGTGGCGGCGGAGCCACAGCGAGTTGCGCCGGAAGCTGACACCCCGTACACGTCGATTCGCTCGGCGGGCCGGTGCCCTGGCACCGGCCCGCCGTGGGTGCGCGACGGTCCGGCGGGTAGGGAAGACTGGCGGGCATGGCTGCTGACCTGAGCGATCCGAAGGCCGCGCTGCGCGCCTACCTCCAGGGAACCCGGGACGACCTCATCTGGAAGCTCGACGGGCTCAGCGAACGCGAGGTCAGACTGCCCCGCACGACGACCGGCAACAACCTGCTGGGCCTCCTCAAGCACTGCCTCAACGTGGAGGCCGGCTACTTCGGGCCCACCTTCGGCCGCGAGTTCCCGACGCCCGACGAGCTGGTCCCGATGGCGGCGTTCGACGAGGACCCCCAGGCCGACTGGTACGCCCGGGAGGACGAGACGAAGGACGGGCTGATCGACCTGTACCGCCGGGTCGGCGCGTTCGCCGACGAGACGATCGAAGAGCTACCGCTCGACGCGCCGGGGCGGGTGCCGTGGTTTCGGCCGGGTACGCAGGACGTGACGCTACAGCGGATCATCATCCACGTGACCTGCGATCTCGCCCGTCACGCCGGGCAGGCCGACATCATGCGTGAACAGCACGATATGGCGATCGGCCTGCGCCAGGACAGCAGCATCATTCCCGAGGACTACGACTGGCCGGCCTATGTCAGCAAGCTGACCAAGCTGGCCGACCGCTTCGCCTGATGGGGGAAGCATGACCCTGCTGGAGCGCCTGCACCGGGCCGGTATGCGTGAGGTCGTCACGGTGCAGCCGGTGACGGGCGGGCTCGCGGCGCTCGCCGGCATCGCCACCCGTCGGGATGCCCCGCCGGTGTTCGTCAAGGGCTTCGCCGACCCGCCCGCCGACGACGTCTTCGCCGCCGAGGCCGAAGGGCTGGCCGCGCTGCGCGAGCTCGGCGGGGTGGCGACACCCGAGGTGATCCTGGCGGATCGGGACCTACTGGTGTTGTCGGTGCTGCGCGCGAGGCCGCGCAGCGAGGCCTTCTGGGAGCGGTTCGCGCACCTGCTCGCCGGCCTGCACCTGAGCACGACCCATCCCCGCTTCGGCTGGCACCACGACAACTGGCTGGGCCGTCGTCGCCAGATCAACACCTGGAACGACGACGGCTTCGCCTTCTTCGCGGAACACCGGCTGCTTCGCTGGCTCGATCAGCCCCGCGTCGAGGCGGCGCTGGACGCGGCAGACCGAGTGGCGCTGGAACGGCTCTGTGACCGGCTGCCGGACCTGCTGCCCGACCGACCGGCGTGTCTGACGCACGGTGACCTGTGGGCACAGAACATCCTGGCCACCGCGGACGGAGAGCCCGCGCTGATCGACCCGGCCGTGTCGTACATGTGGGCCGAGGTCGACCTCGCGCACGTGTGGTCCACCTCGCCCCCGCCCGAGGCACGACGGATGTTCGAGGTCTACGCGGAGCTGACCTCGCTCGACGACGACTGGGAGGCCCGCATGCCGGTCATCCAGCTGCGACAACACCTCGCCGTGCTGGCCCAGTTCGACGACGACTGGGGCGCGGCCGAGCAGATCCGTGCCGTCCTTGCCCCGTTCCGGGCACGACCCTGACCGCGAGCGGAGCAGGGGTCGGGGCCTCCATTACGGTGACCCCGGAAACGGGGGGGTGGGTCATGGCGCCGCAGGTGTCGCCGCGAAGGGCCAGGGCCGTGCTCGTCGCGCTCTCCCTCGCCGCGTTCGCGTTCATCACGACCGAGCTGCTGCCGGTCGGTCTGCTGACCCACATCGCACCCGATCTCGACCGGTCCCGCTCACAGGTGGGTCTGCTGGTCAGCGGGTACGCCGTGGTGGTGGTGCTGGCGTCCGTACCGCTGACCCGGCTGACCCAGCGGATCCCCCGGCGGCACCTGCTCGGCGTCACGATGCTCCTGTTCGCCGCCGCGAACGCCGCCGCCGCGCTCGCGCCGACGTACGCCGTGCTGGCTGGTTCCCGACTGGTGACCGCCCTCGCCCAGGCGCTGTTCTGGTCCATCGCCACGGCGACCGCGATCGGGCCGTTTCCGGTCGCGGTGCGCGGCCGGGCGGTGGCGCTGTTCGCCACCGGGGCGACGCTCGCGCCGGTGCTCGGCGTACCCCTGGGCACCTGGCTCGGACAGCAGGCCGGTTGGCGGGCGGCGTTCGCGGTGCTGGCCGGGGTCGGCCTGGCGATCGCCGCCGCGGTGGTGGTGCTGCTGCCGTCCTATCCCCCGGCCGCCGGCGGCGCCGCCCGGGGCAGCGCACCGGACGGACGGCGTTTCGCCGTGTTGCTGATCGCCACCGCCCTCGGCATCGGCGGCTTCATGACCCTGCAGACCTACGTGACACCATTCCTGCTCGACGTCAGTGGCTTCGCTGACGCGCTACTGGCGCCGCTGCTGTTCGTCTCCGGCGCGGCCGGCGTCGTCGGCACCCTCGTCGCGGCCCGGACGCTGGACACCCGACCGATCGCTTCGCTGCTGACGCCGTTGAGCATCGGCGCGGCCTCGCTGCTCGGGCTGTACGCGCTCGGCGCGCTCCGGCCGGGTGTGATCGCGCTCCTCGCCGGGATCGGCCTCGCGTACGCGGCGTTCGGCTCCGCGGTGCAGAACCGGATGCTGCACCTGGCCCCGGGCAGCACCGACATCGCGTCGGCCGGTGTCAGCACCGCCTTCAATGCCGGCATCGCTGGCGGGTCACTGCTCGGTGGTGCCCTCCTGCCCCTCTCGGGGGCACGCCCGCTGGCACTCGCCGGCGGGCTGCTAACACTGGCCGCGCTCACCCTGCTCGCGGTGGACACGCGTCGCGGCCGCGCCCGGCCGGAGTCGGCCGGCACCACTCCCCCAGCTGAGCGTCGGCCTGTTGACCAGCCGGACTCGGCTGCGGGCGGAGGTACGCGCCGGGTGTGACGCCGTGCGGGACAGGAGGTATCCGGTCAGTGCGGCGGCGAGGCCGGCGAGGCCGGCCGCCGCGAAACCGCCCGCCGGCACGGTGAGGTCGATCGCCACACCGACGAGCGGAGCGCCGAGCGCGAAACCAGCGCTCTGCGCCGACGATTGCAGACCTGTCACCTCGCCCCGCACACCGGGCGGCGCCAGCTGGCTCACCGCGTCGGCCACCGTGCCGAGGGTGGGCGCGGTGAGGAGCCCACTGCCGACGACGGCCACGCACAACCAGGGCCAGTCGTGGGCGAGCCCGGCGGGAATCGTCAGGACGCCGAGCAGACCGAGCAGCAGCCAGGTGGGCAGCGGCCGGGTCAGCGCGCCGTAGACCAGCCCGCCGATGACGGACGACACGCCGAACACCACGACCACGACGGCGGCCCAGGACACCTGGCCCGCCTCCCGCAACGTGGCGACGATGGCGAGGTCGACCCCGCTGAGCAACGTCGTCGTCCCGAACGCCATCGTCAACGTGGCGATCATCGTGGCGCCGAGCCACTGCCGGCGCGGGGGTCGGTCCGTCGCGGCGGCCTCCGCCTCGTCCTCGGCGTGCATGGGCGGGTTGAGCACGGCGATGCCGACGCCGCCAGCCAGGATCGCGGCACCGACCCCCCACGCCACCACCTTGGGCGACACCGTCGCCGCGCCCAGGATGACCACCGCCGGCCCCACGATGTACGACAGTTCGCCCTGCACCGACTCCAGCGCGAACGCGGCCCGGCGCTGCTGCGCCGTCGTCATCGCGGCGATCGCCTGCCTGCTCACCGCCGTTACCGGCACCATCAGCAGGCCCGCCATGAAGCTGGCGACCAACAGGAACCGGTACGGCAGGACGGGCACGCCCAGCCAGAACACGATCTGCGCGGCGACGGTCACCAGGAGGACGAACCGCAGGCCCCGTGAGTCGATCAGGCGACCGAGCAGTGGCCCGCCCAGCGCCACGCCGACGGTCAGGGCCGCCGCGACACCACCGGCCGCCGCGTAGCTCAGCTCCAGGCCCAGGACGACAAAGAGGGTCAGCGCCATCACGTCGGCCGTTATCGCGGTGCGGGCGAGCAGCGAGACGCCCAGCAGCGGCGCCATCCCTGGCACGGCGAGCACCTGCCGGTATCTGGTCACCCGAATGACGCTAATTCCTCCCGCGCGCCATAAGAAGACACCACTTTGTTGAGGTCGGCATAATCAATGCTTATGGCCAGGGACCTGGAAACCGCTCTGCTGCGCTCGTTCGTCGCCGCCGTGCGCGAGGGCAGCATCAGCCGCGCCGCGGCCGCGCTCGGGCACACCCAGCCCGGTCTCAGCCAACAGCTACGCAAACTCGAGAGCGTCGTCGGCCGTCCGCTGCTGCACCGGTCGTCGTCCGGTGTCTCGCCGACGCGGGCGGGCGAGGAGCTCCTCCCGTACGCCGAACGCATCCTCTCGCTCTCCGCACAGGCACTCGCCGAAACCGGCCGCGCGCTCACCGGCCACTGTGGCGTCGGGTTACTCGAAGACCTCGCCGCGTCCCAGCTTCCGCAGGCCCTCGCCGACCTTGCCCGGCTGCATCCCGGCGCGACCCTGGAGGTGCTCAGCTGTTCCAACGCCGCCATGCGGGAGGCCTACGACGCGGGCCGCATCCAACTCGTCCTCGACGCCGTACCGGACATTCCCGGGCCACCGCGCTGGACGATGCGCGCCCCGCTGGTGTGGGCGACCGGGCAGGGGGTGGACGTGCGCGCCGATCCGCTGCCGGTGGTGCTGTTCTCCAACCCGTGCTCGTGGCGTACCTCGGTGCTGGAGGCACTGGAACGTGCCGGTCGGCGGTGGCGGGTGGCCTTCGAGAGCAACAGCCTGGTCGGGGTCCTCGCCGCCGTACGAGCCGGGCTCGGCGTCGCGGCGCTGATGCCCGCCAATGTCGAACCGGCCATGATCTGCCGCGACCCGGATGCCCTGCCCGTCCTACCGGACGTCGAGTTCGGTCTCGCACGGCACCCGCGCACCGATGGTGATCCGCTGATCGACGCCGTGGAGACGGTGCTCCGTCGCATCATCTGAGCACCCGCCGTCTCGCCTGCTTGTCAGGCCAGCAGCGCGGGCAGGGCGAGGAGGGCGAAACGGGTCGCCCGCCCGAGGAGGCACGCGACGGCGAACTCGCCGCGTCGAAGGCCCGTGGTGCCGGCGGCGACGCTGACGACGGCCAGCGGTGGAACCCCGACGGCGGCGGAGACCAGCACGGTCGGTAGGGCGGTGCGGCGGCGGGAAAGCCAGCGCCGGATCGGCTCGGTCCACCGTGCGGCCCGAGCCGCCGCGCGACCTGCTCCGCTCCGCTGTGCGATCTTCTGGGCCAGTTGTCCCGATCCGCGACGGGCCGACTCGAACAGGAGCAGTTTGCCGGCGGTCTGCCCGAGCGCCAGAGCGACCACGGCGATGATGGCCTGACCGCCACGGTGCCCGGCGACCACGGCGTACGCCTCGGAGTTGACGACCGGGACGAGCGCCGAAGCGAGACCGTAGCCGAGCGCCACCGCGGCCTCGGCGAGGATGCTCACGCCCGGCCGTCCCGTTCGAGCAGCCGGACCACCGCTGCGGCCGACCACAGCTTGACCGCGACGACGGCGACGGCGACGCCCAGCGCGAGCGGGTACTGCCCGATCGCGATGGCGCCGATGACCCCGGCGGTGTTGGCGACCTTGGCCAGGGGCGACCAGTTCAACGCCCACACCCGCCGGTCGACCAGGTGGAAGTAGTTGGGGCTGAGCACGGGCCAGCACAGGAACGCCAGCGACAGCATGGTGTCCAACACCAGGAACGAGAGCAGGAAGACCAGGGCCACGACCGCGACCCCGGGCACGAGGGCGACCAGGCCCACGCAGAGTACGGCGGTGCACGCGCGGTCGCTCACGATGTCGAAGACAGCCCCGGCTCGGGTCTCCTGTTCGAGCCGACGGGCGGCCCAGCCGTCGAGCACGTCACCGAGCCAGTAAATACCGTACGATACAGCCATCAATATCCACGAACCGGAGACGAGGGCGGCGATACCGACGGTGACCGCGGCGACCGTGCGAATGGCGGTGATGTAGTTGGGAACCGTCCGCAGCGGGCCGACGGTGGTGGCGGCGCGGGAGTCAACGAGAGTCACCCCTGAAGGGTCGTGCGGTCAGCGTCGTCGCGGAACGTGCCGCGGTGCCGAGCCGGTCGCGGCGGTGGTACCGGGGTGCCGGCCGATCCGGTACCTGGGTACTAGCCGGTCCTTCGGCGGGTCGCGGAGACTGTGCAGGTGCTGACTGCAATCCGCGAACGGTTGCGCGACCCCGAACGGGTGCGCCGGCTCGCCTACGGTGCGGCGGGTCTGATCATTGCCGCCGTGGTCACCACCGTCGAAGGCGGCGTCTCCGTTGCGGCGGGCTGGGCGTGGCTGGTGCTACCGGTCGGCCTCGGGGCCATCGCGCTGCGCCCCCGCCACCGGGCCCTGGTCTTCGCCGCCTGCGCGGGGTTCGTGGCGATCGTGAGCACCGGGGAGTCGGTGCAGTTGGGCCTCGCCGCCGCCGGCCTGGTGTTCGTCTCCGTCTGCGAGGACCCGGCCCGACACCCGTGGCGGGGGTGGGTGGCGGGCTTGATCGGCGCGGCCGGCGCCCTCGTCACCGCGCTCGTCAACGAGCGAGGGCTGTACGAGCAGCCGTTCTTCTTCGTGACGGCCGGCTACCTCCTGGCCATCCTGTTGCGCTCCTGGGCACGGGGCTACGCCCTCACCCGCGAGGCAGGCGACCTGCGTGACCAGGCGGCCTGGCGGGAACAGCGCACCAACCTGGCCCGCGAGCTGCATGACGTGGTCGGCCACCACGTCACCGCCATGGTGGTGCAGGCCGAGGCAGGCCAGCTCAGTGCCGACCCGGGGGCGGCCCTGCGGGCGATCGCGGACAGCGGTCGCACCGCGCTGAGCGAACTCGACACACTCGTCGTGCACCTGCGCGATCCGAACGCGTCGATCGCGGTGAGCGCGCCGCCGCGCCTCTCCGACATCGACGAGTTGCTCGCCCAGCCCCTACGCCAACAGGGTGTGACGGTCCGGGTCCACCTGGACCCCGAGCCGGGCCTGGACGAGGTCGGTGTGTTGACCGCCTACCGCATCACCCAGGAGGCCCTCACCAACATCGCCCGGCACGCGAAAGCCACGGCGGCCTGGGTCGAGTTGGTCCGCGTCGGCGATCACGTCCGCCTGCGGGTCAGCGACGACGGCATCGGACCGCCCCGCGCACCCACCAGCGGCTCGGGGCTGCTCGGCATCTCAGAGCGCGTCGCCGCGCGAGGTGGGAGCTGGCAGCTCAGCCAGCGCCCCGGCGGCGGCACGGTGGTGCAGGCCGACCTGCCGGCGGCGACCCCATGATCCGGGTCGCGATCGCCGACGACCAGGAGCTGGTCCGGGACGGCTTCAGCCTGATCCTGCGGTCCCAACCCGACATCCAGGTCGCGGCCGAGAGCGCCGACGGTCGGCAGTTCCTCGACGCCGTGCGTCGCGACTCCCGCATCGACGTCGCCCTCGTCGACATCCGCATGCCGGTACTCGACGGCCTGCAAGCCACCCGCGAGCTGGCCAGGATCCCGCACGCGCCGGCCGTCATCGTCGTCACCACCTTCGACGACGACGCCTACGTCCTGGACGCCATCGCCGCCGGCGCCCGAGGGTTCCTGCTCAAACGCTCCAGCGCCCGCGACCTGATCGCCGCCGTGCGCACCGTCGCGGCCGGCGAGGCGGTCCTCTCCGCCGAGGTCACCGGCGCCGTGCTCGATCGGGTCCGCACGACCGGGCCGGCCACCCGGGTGGAGTTGGCGGCCTACCAGCTGACCGCCCGGGAGACCGACGTGCTCGCCCTGATCGGTGCCGGGCTCAACAACAACGAGATCGCCGAACGCCTCTACCTGTCCATGAGCACCGTCAAGTCCCACGTGACCAACGTGCTGGCCAAGACCGGCAGCCGTGATCGCGTACGGGCCGCCATTTTGGCGATCCAGGCCGGCCTTGCGCCGTGACCGGTGAATCGGTGCGGAGCAGTCGGGGCTGCCCGCAACAGCGGCTGACGGGTCGTAGGGTTTTGCTATGACACAACGACTCGTCAGTGTGTGGCAACCGTTCTTCCTGGCTAGCGAGAGTGCGGGCGAGGCCGTCGCCGCCGCGACCGAACTGGAGGACCTCGGTTACGCCCGGATCTGGTTCTCCGGCGGTTTCGGAGAGAACGTCGCCCCCCGCTTCCGGGAGATCCTGGACGGCACGACGCGCATCGGGGTCGCAACGGGAATCGTGAGCATCTGGCACTCGACACCCCCCGAGGTGGCGGCGTTCGCCCACGACGCGGAGCGGGCGCACCCCGGCCGCTTCCTGCTCGGCCTCGGCGCCAGCCATGCGGTGATCGTGGAAGGCGGCGGCACCGACTACCGCAGGCCGTACTCACGGATGGTGGACTACCTGGACGGCCTCGACGCGGCCGGGGTGTCGCCCGAGCGGCGCATCCTGGCCGCGCTGGGCCCGCGGATGCTCGAACTCTCCCGCGACCGTGCGAGCGGGGCGCACCCGTACTTCGTCCCGGCCGAGCACACCGCCGAGGCCCGGGCGGCGATCGGGCCCGACCGGCTGCTCGCCCCCGAGGTCGCGGTCGTCCTCGACCCGGACGCCAGCACCGCGCGCGCCACCGCCCGGCAGTACACGAGCGGGTACCTCGCGCTGCCCAACTACACCAACAACCTGCGGCGGTTCGGCTGGACCGACGAGGACTTCGCCGACGGCGGCAGCGACCGCCTCGTCGACGCGCTGATCCCCTGGGGCACCGTCGAGAAGGTGGCGGCGGGGCTGGAGAAGCACTACCAGGCCGGCGCGGACGAGGTGGCGATCCAGGTCCTCAACGGTGGCGACGACACGTCGTTCCCCGCCGACGGGTTCCGCGCCCTCGCCGCGGCCCTGATCTGACGGTCGACAACCCACGTCCGCCGCGCCGGCCGAGGCTCAGCCGACGATGTTGAGGCCGGTCAGGTCGGCCGACAGCGCCCAGAGGCGGGCCGCCTCGACACCGTCCGTGGGGCTGCCGGGGGTGACGCGGCAGTCCACGCAGTACTCGCCGCCGTTCGCGTCGAGGTCCGGTGACGTGGCGGCCCACACCTGGGTCGCCGCGCCCTGCTCGACGGTCTTGAACAGGCCCGGCGCGGGCGTGCCGTCCGCATCGATCCAGCCGGCCGTGACCATCTCCTCGACCGCGAGGTGTCGTTGCAGCGGGGTGAGGATCCAGCCGGGGTTGACGGCGAAGGCGCGGACCCGCCGCGCCCTGCCGAGCATGTCGAGGTGGCGGGCGAACAGGATGTTCGCGAGCTTGGACTGGGTGTATGCCGCCCACTTGTCGTAGCCGCGTTCGAACTGCACGTCGTCCCACCGCAAACGCCACGTCGCGTCACGGCCGGAGGCGACCGAGACGACACGGGCGGTGTCGGCGGTGGTGAGCGCGGGCCACAGCAGATTCGTCAGCGCGTAGTGGCCGAGGTGGTTGATCGCGAAGTGGGCTTCCCAGCCGGGCCCGACCCGCCGCTGCGGGCAGGCCATGACTCCGGCACTCGCGATCAGGATGTCGAGGGCGGGGTGGCGGCGGCGGAACCGTTCGGCGAACGCGCGGACGGAGTCGAGGTCGGCGAGATCGAGCTGGTCGACCTCGACCCCGGCCACGTCGGCGAGGGCCTGCCGCGCCACGTCCGGGCGGAGGGCGGGCACGACGACCCGGGCCCCGGCACGGCTGAGCGCGCGGGTCGTGGCGAGACCGAGGCCGGAGTAGCCGCCCGTGACGAGGGCGGTCCTGCCGGTCAGGTCGATTCCGGCGAGGACGTCGCCGGTCGTACTGTGGGCACCGAATGTGGTGTGGGTCATGTCGCGGACGCTAGGTGCTAGACCGAGGTCTAGGTCAACAGGTTACGGTCGATGCCATGGCGGACAGCGGCCTGAGCATCGGACAGGTGGCGCAGCGTACCGGGCTGAGCGTGCACACCCTGCGGCTCTACGAGCGTGCGGGTCTGCTCGCCAGTGAGGTGCGGCGCGACGGGGCCGGCAGGCGCGTCTACAGCGCCTGGGATGTCGAGTGGTTGACGAACTGCGTGAAGTTTCGGGCGTCCGGGATGCCGCTCTCCACGATCAGCCGCCTGGCCCAACTCGTCCGGGAGGGCAGCGGCAATGAGGCGGAACGGCTCACGCTGCTGCGCGAACACCAGCGCCACATCACCGGGCAGCTCGCGCAGCTGCATGACTGCCTCGACCTCATCAACGGCAAAGTGGCCAGCTACGAACGACACCTCGCCGCCGGCGCGTCCGGTGACCCCTGGCATCAGTAAACCCCGGCCCGCACCGGCTGTTCGGGCGACGGGTTGCGGTGCGTGGTTGGTGGGTAAGGCCCCGATGGCAGGCGTGGGTACGCTGCACCGGCGACAGCTTCTGCCGATCGCCACCGCACCGCGGCGACCCGCACTCCCCCGGCGGCGCCATCGGCCGTTCCCCTATCCGCAGACGAGAGGCGACACCACACCATGACCGCGGTGCCAGACCAACGGTCTACCGCTGCTGCGGGTCCGGCGGCTGCCGAGCGAGCAGCGGAGGAGGACCTGCGGGCGTTGTTCGGGCAGTCCATCGCCGTCTTCGCGTCTCTGGCGGGGCCCGCACACGTGGTGCAGACGGCGAACCCGGCGTTCTTCGCCACCGTCGGCGAGGAACGGGCCCGGGTCGGGGTCGCGCTCGCCGAACTGATGCCTGAGCTGGCCGATCAGGGATTCATCGCGCTCCTGGATCAGGTCCTGCGCACGGGTGAGCCCTACACCGGGCGGGACGTCCGGGTGATGCTGGGCAGCGGCCCGCAGTCGCGCGAGGCGTTCTTCGACTTCACCTACGAGCCGCGCCGGGACGCCGACGGCAATGTGATCGGCGTTCGGGTGCTGGGTGTGGAGACCACCCAGGTCAAGCATGCCCAGCGGTTGATGGCCGAACACCGTGCCCTGCTGGAGCAGATCGCCCGCCAGGCACCGCTGGTCGAGGTGCTCGACGGGATGGCCCGCTGTATCGAGAACCTCGCACCGCAGGAGGTGCTCGTCTCCGTCCTGCTCGCCGATCCCGACGCCCGGCACCTGCGCCACGGCGCCGCGCCGAGCCTGCCCGACTTCTACAACAAGGCCATCGACGGCATCGCGACCGGCGAGGGTGTCGGCTCGTGCGGCACCGCCGCGCACCGGCGGGAACCGGTCATCGTCACCGACATCACCACCGATCCATTCTGGAACGACTTCCGGGACCTGGCTGACCAGGCCGGGTTGGCGGCCTGCTGGTCGACCCCGATCCTGGGCCGCGACGGCGGCCTGTTGGGCACCTTCGCGATGTATCACCGCACCCCGCGCGTCCCGCAGGACACCGACCTCGCGCTCGCCCGGCTCTTCGCCGGCACCGCCGCCCTGGCCATCGAACGCCACCACATCGAGCAGGCGAAACTCGCCGCCGAGGCACGCGCCAAGGCGGCCAACGACGAGCTGGCCAAGGTGCTACGCGTGGAGCGGGACCTGCGCGCCGAGGCTGAGCAGCGCGCCGCCGCCGCGGCGGAACTCGCCGCGCAGATGCGTGCCGCCGCTGTCGCGCAGGCGGCCACGCCGCACCCCGAGCACTGTCAGCTCGGCGGTGCCGCCGGGTGCGCCGCGCCGGCCGAGATCAAGATCGCCGATTCGTGGGGCGACTCGGCGTGGGGCTGCTCCACCCACGTGGAGGAAGCCATCCTCAACGTGCGGTCGGTGTTCATCGCCAGCGAGGAACTCGGTGGCCTCACCGCGTACCTCAACCGCTGAGCACTCGGGAGACCCGCAGGGCCGCAGCCCTCGTATCACCGACCCCGAGCGGGCTCGCGGACGAAGGGCTCCACCACCTTCGGGTTCCCGAAGAGGGTGATCGCGACGATCCCGTCGTCGGCGACCGTCAACACCGCCACACCGTAGGGCTCGCCCTGGAACCACGCCACGGCTGCGGGCTGGCCGTTCGCCTCGGTCGCCGCCATCCGCCAATCCCCGGCACTGCCCAGCGCGGGCCCGGCGAAGGCCAGGCACGCCGCCCGACCGGCGTACGAGACCGGCGAGCCCACCGGTTCGATGGACGCGTCCGCGCGCAACACCTCGCGGAACGCGTCCGCGTCGGATGTCTCCCACGCCGCCATGTACCTGGCGAGCAGCTCCCGGGCCCGGGGCGAGGTGACGTCCAGCACGTCGTCGCGGGCCGGCGCCACCTCGGCGAGTCGGGCTCTGGCCCGTTGGAGGGCGCTCTTCACCGCCGGCACGGACATGCCCAGCGCCTCCCCGGTCTCGGCCGCCGAGAAGGCCAACACCTCACGCAACAGCAGAACGGCCCGCTGCCGAGGGGCGAGGTGATGCAACCCCACCACGAAGGCGAGCCGCACACTCTCCCGCGCGGTCACCAGGTCGACCGGATCCGTCGGTAACGGCTCAAGCCACGGACCCAGGCCGTCCGGACCGAGACCGAGGGAGAGCGCGCGCCGCCCACGGCCCTCGAGGACGGTGAGGCAGACGTTCGTGGCGATCCGGTAGAGCCAGGTGCGCAGCGACGATCGCCGCTCGAACGTCTCCCACCCGCGCAGCGCCCGCACGTACGTGTCCTGCACGACGTCCTCGGCCTCGTGGTACGCGCCGAGCATCCGGTACGCGTGGGCGAACAACCCTCGACGTTCGACCTCGAACGCCTCGGTCAGAGCCCCAGCTTCGGGCGTACCCATGCGGCCAACCTCCCGATCGCCTCGTCGGCGACCGGTGCCCGCCCGGCCGCCATCTGGAACGTGTGCAACTGCCCGTCGAAGACGTCCATCTGGGCCCCGGTCAGCTTCGCGAGGCGTTCACTGTCACCACGGCCGCTCTCCTCACCGCCGCACTGCACGTAGAGGGGAGGCAGCGCGGACAGGTCGGCGTGGAAGGCGTTGACCTCTGGTGCCAGACCACTGTGGCCCTGCGGCAGGTACTGCGCAATGAGACCCTGCACCATCGGACGGGTGAAGAAGAGATCCGTGCCGGCGCTCTCCTCGTATGAGGTCGCCGTCTGCGCCGGATCCATGTCGATCCACGGCGACAGCAACAGCAGCGCGGCGACACCGGGTTCGCGGAGGGCCACCTGCACGGCGAGGCCGCCACCCGAGGAGTCGCCCGCCAGAGCCACCACCTGGGTACGCGCCACCGCCCAGCGGTACGCGGTGACCGCGTCCTCGATCTGCGCCGGGAAGCGGAACTCGGGCGCCTGCCGGTAGCTGGCGAGCAGCACCCGTACCCCGGCCGCTTTCGCCAGGTGTCCGTACATCTTGCGGTGGGTGTAGATGGACCCGCTCACGAACCCGCCACCGTGCAGCGCGACGATCACCCGGTCGGGGCCGACGCCGTGCGGGATGAGCCACATCGCCGGTACGCCGTCGGCGGACACCTCCGCGTAGTCCAGGCCGCGTGGCTCGGCGGTGACGTCTCCCCACTGGTCGTCCTCGCCCATGTCCCCCGCGGCCCAGCGGGCGTACATCTCTCGTATCGCAGTCATGTGGATATCGACCGGCGGCGTACGCGAAAGGAATCGGCGTGGAAGCCGTGGCGCGTAGCCGCACAGCCGACAGCAGAGCACGAAGTAGCCGACTGTGACCATGGCTTCACCGCGCGCACACTCCTCCCCGACATGTTCCCGTCGACTGGAGGAACAGATGCGTCTCCGATCGTTTGTCACCGCTGCGCTGGCCGCCGTCCTGGCCGCCGGCGCACTCACGCCGGCGTCCCCGGCCGCGGCGGCCACCGCCGACCGCTGGGGCTTCGCGTACGTCAAGGACCCCACCGTCGCGGTCTGGACCGTGCTGGACACCAGCCGGCAGTGGGGTAGTTGGAAGACCGCGTTCCCGGCCGCCTGGGCCGACGGCATCAAGCTCGCGCCCGGCCGGTTCCAGGTGCGTTTCCCTCAGGTGGGCGCCGGTTCGCGGGGCGTGCCGCACGTGACCCCCGTCAACCGGACCGGGCACTACTGCGAGGTGGTTCGCTGGTTCCAGTCCGGTGCCGACGAGATCGTCGACGTGCAGTGCCACAAGCCCGGCGGCACCCGCGACGACACCCCGTTCACCGTGCTCTGGACGACCAGTTCGGGCGTGTTGCCGGCCGGCACCTCCCACGCGTACGTGCAGTGGGGCGCTGGCGCGGTGGTGCAGTCGTACAACTCGACGGGTGTGGCGAACGCGGCCGGACCGGTGGGTGTCGGGCAGTACGTGGTGCGGTTGCCCGGGGTCGGCGTGGCCGGGGTGCTCGCCGGCAACGTGCAGGTCACCGCCGTACAGCCGAACGCCGGGCCGCGCCGGTGCAAGGTCTACACCTGGAGCGCGGTGGGAAGCGACGTGCAGGTGTACGTCTTCTGCTACGACCAGGCCGGCGCTTTCATCAACACCGACTTCACCGTCTCGTACCACCGTCGGCGGCCGGTGATCGGCTCCCTCGGGCCGCCGACGTACTTCGGTTACCTGGGTACCGCCGTCGGCGGGCCGACCAACGACAACTCGGTGCTCGGCGTCGGCGCGAACACGGTGGTGCCGCTGGCGCCCGCCGGCCGCTACCTGGCGACCTTCCCGCAGATCGGCGTCAAGGAGACACACGCCCAGGTGGTGGCGCAGGGCAGTGGCAGCAACTACTGCCACCTCACCCAGTCGTGGACGTACACCACCAACGCCGACGTGGACGTGATCTGCTTCGACAACGCCGGCGTGGTCACCCCACACCGCTTCCTGGCCACCTTCACCTCCCGGCTCTGACGTCGGGTCGCGTCGGCGGTGACCGTACCGAGGTCGCCGCCGACGCGGTGGTGGTGGTGGTGCGCGGCGCGGGTTCAGCCCGTGGCGCGGGTGCGGCGCGCGGCGACGTAGCGGCGGATCTTCTCGGACGTTCCGCAGTCGTCCATGCTGCACCAGCGGCGACTGCGGTTCTTGCTCTCGTCGTGGAAGAGGAAGCGACAACCTCCGCATCCCTTGATCCGGTTGAGTGCGCCGGTGGTGAGCAGCTGGACCGCCGCGTGCACCACCGGCCGCAGTGGCCGGTCGAGCGTCCGGTCGTCTCGCCAGGTCCATCCGAACGCGCGTCCACGGTCGAGCCGTGCGTGACCGAGCGCGTCCGCTTCATCGTCCCGCAGGCGGGCCAGGACGGACGTGCTCGGGCTGCGGCCGGCGGCCACCGCCCGGAACACGTCGTCGAGATCGTCGCGGATGCGCAGCGATCGGACGAAGGCGGCCTGAGCGCCGCCCGGGTCGTCGTGGGACAGCCGGCGTAACGCCTGCGCCTCCGGCTCGCTGAGCGCACCCGCGTACGCGCCCCAGGCGACCAGCTCGGCGTAGCCGGTCAGCACGTCATCGTCCGGAGCACCGACGGGCGGACCGCTACGGGTGTTGACGAAGTCCAGAGCGAGGTTGCCGCCCACCAGGCGCATCCGCGTGACGCCCGCACGTGTTTCCATCGAAACTCACTTTACCAGTTGACTCGCATCGAAGGGTGCCACTAGCCTGTTTCCACCATAGCTGGTTTCACTGGTAACGGCGGGAGGGTTCGATGGAACGCAGGCGGGCAGTGGGAGCGCTGATCGGTTTGTCCGGCGGGACGTTCCTCTACACCACCGCCGAGGCGCTGCCGATCGGGCTGCTGCTCCCGATGGCGGCGGACCTGGCCGTCTCGCCGCCACAGGTGGGCATGCTCGTCACCGTGTACGGCGCGGTGGTGATGGTCGCCTCGGTCCCGTTGACGGCGCTGGTCCGCCGGGTCCCGCGCCGATGGCTCCTGTCGGCACTCCTGGTCGGCTTCGTCCTCAGCACCGCCGCCGCGGCACTGACGAGCACCTTCGCGCTGCTCCTGGCGGCCCGGATGGTCACCGCGGCGACCCACGCGCTGTTCTGGGCCGTCGTGGTGCCGGCCGCGGCCGAGTTGTTCCGGCCCGCACTACGCGGACGGGTGGTCGCGGTGGTGTTCGCCGGCGGCACGGTCGCGTTGGCCCTGGGGGTGCCCGCCGGCACCTGGTTGGGCGACCGTGTCGGGTGGCGGGCCTCGTTCCTGGCCGTGGCCGGGCTCGGCGCGGTCGTGCTGGTCGTGGTGGCCGCGCTGCTGCCCTCGACACGGCCGGAAGAGGGACACGCCGCCCGAGGTGCGACGCCCGACGCCCGACGCTTCTGGCTGCTGGTGGCGGTGGCGGTCCTGGCGACCGCCGGCGCCATCTCCGCGTACACCTATGTGGCCCTTTTCGTCACCGAGGTCAGCGGATTCTCCGCCTCGTCGGTCGGCGCCATCCTGTTGGCGCGGGGCATCGCCAGCGTGCTCGGCATCCTCGCCATCGGCGCGCTCCTGGACCGCAGCCCCTGGCTCGCCCTGCTCGCGACCGTCGCCGTGCAGTCGGCGGCACTGCTCGGGTTGTCCACGTTCGGCCACCGGCCATCGGTGTCCGTCGCCCTGATCGCGGTGGCCGGGCTGGCGTTCGCCGCGTTCACCGCGGCGCTCGGCGGCCTCGTGCTGCAGGTGGCCCCCGGGCGCTCCGACCTCGCCGCCGCCACGGTCTCCGCCGCGGTCAACGTCGGCATCACCGCTGGCGCGTTCGTCGGCGGCCTGGCCCTGCCGAGTCACGGTGTGCGCGCAACCGTGCTGATCGGGGCCCTGCTCGGCGTCATCGCTCTGGTGCTGGCTCTCGGCGAACGACTCATCCGGCCCGCGCCCGGCCCGTCGGAGGGACAACGCCACCGCCGGGCGGCACCGTCGCCCGAGCGACCCTCGGACGACCGCGTGGCGCCGCTGACGGGCGCGACCATCCCCAGTGATTGACGACGCAAATATCCACCAGTAACCTCAATAGCCATCCATCGATGTCTATCTGGGGTAGGTAGCCCGTGCTGTTGAAGTCCCTCGCCCTCGCCACGTCCGTCGTAGCCGTCCTGGCCACCGCCCCCGCCGCCTCGGCAGCGGCTTCCCACGCATCGAGCGGCCTGTGGCCAGCCGGCAACTGCCCGCAGGGCACCTTCTGCATCTGGCCGAACTGGAACCACCCGGCGGAGGGCCCGGTCGAGACTCCGTCCCTGGTGACCAGCAGCGAATGGACCGGCCGGGTCCCCGCGTTCAACTTCTACAACTACACGTCCCGCAACGCCGAGATCACCTGGTCCTACCTGTACAACGGGTCGATCCACACCGGCGAGATCTGCGTCCGCCCCAACAACAGCGAAAACCTGTACGTGCCCGCGTTCGTGACCAAGGTGACCTGGCAGACGCACACCTGCTGATCCTCACCGTCACCTGATCATGACGCTGGCAGGGCCGGGTCGCGGGCGGTCACCGCACACCCGCCAGGAGGTGCGCAGCAATCGCCCGCGCCTGCCAGCTGATCGCCCATTCGACCTGACCGCACGGGTACGACCCGGGTCGGCCACACGGCGTCAGTTCCGGCATGTCGGGCGATGAACTGCTGCTGACGGGACGGTTCGTTGGGAGCGGTACCAGCCGGGGTGAAAATTCAGCCCTCCCGATCGCTACACTCGCCGCAACGCCGGCACCGCCGCCCAGATCTCAGCCCGCGCTGATTTGAATCGAATGGAGACGCCTGTGACCCGCGACAAAGCGGCCCCCCCTGGCATCGACCCCCGCATTCCCAGCGTGGCCCGGGTCTATGACTTCTTCCTCGGCGGCAAGGACAACTTCGAGGCCGACCGGAAGGTCGCCGAGCACGCTCTGCGGATCACACCGGATGGGCCGGCCGCCGGCCAGGCCAACCGGGCCTTTCTGCGTCGAGTGATCCGCCACCTCGTCACCGAAGGGGGCATCGACCAGTTCCTCGACATCGGGTCGGGGCTGCCCACCCAGGGCAATGTGCACGAGGTCGCCACCGAGCAGAACCCCAAAGCCCAAGTGGTGTACGTGGACAATGACCCGATCGTGCTGACGCACGGGCGCGCCCTGCTCGCCGCAGAAGGCACCGCGACGGTGATCCAGGCGGACATCCGGTCGCCGCAGGAGATCCTCAACCATCCGGACGCACGTCGGTTCCTCGACTTCGACCGGCCGATCGGGTTGCTGCTCTTCGCCATCCTGCACCACCTCGGTGACGACGAAGACCCGCGAGCGGTCGCGGCCGAGTTGATCGACGCGCTGCCCTCCGGCAGCTACGTCGCCATCTCGCACTTCCGCGACCCGGGTGAGCGAGACCCGGAGGGCTCCCGCAAGGCCCGCGAGGTCGAGCGGGTCTTCAACGAGTCGCTGGGCACCGGCCGCTGGCGTACGGACGAGGAAATCCTCTCGTTCGTCGACGGGCTGACCGTGCTGGAGCCGGGGCTGGTGCCACTGGCCGAGTGGCGTCCAGAGCCGGGTGCGCCCGCTCTGCCCCAGACCGACACCTATCACACCTTCGTCGGGCTCCTCGCCCGCAAGCCGTAGGCGCAGTCACCCGGCGCGGCCCCGTCGGCGAGACCACGTCCGCCGACGGGCCCCCTGGCACGCGTCGGAGGCGGCATGCCCCAGGGCACCAGCGGGCAGCGAGGTGCAGGTCCTCGGCCGTGAAAATTCGCGTGTCGAGGTGGCACGACGATGGCTAGCGTACGCAGATGGGCATTATCCCGATGGCCGGACCACGGCTGCGGTTCCTCACCGATCCGGGCGAGTTCCTGGCGGTTGCGGGCGACTACCTGGCCGCCGATCCGGTTCTCAGCACAGTCGTGACCACCGTCGCGCACCGACAGTTGTCGCAGCGGGCCGAGGGGATCTCGCAGCCCGACCGCAACTGGTGGCTGGTGATCAGCGACGACTCCGGTGCCGTGGTCGGTGCCGGGATGCGCACGGCGCCGTACGCCCCCTACCCGCCGTTTCTGCTGCCCATGCCAGACGATGCCGCCGTCGCGCTGGCCCACGCGTTGCACGCGCGCGATGAGGAGACACTCGCGATCAACGGCGCCCTGCCCGCCGTTGACCTGTGCGCCGCCGAGCTGACCCGGCTCGGCGGGGGTCACGTCCAGGTCACCCAGCACACGCGGCTGCACGAGCTCGGCGAGTTGGTGTGGCCAACACCTGTGCCCGGCGGGTTGGTTGCCGCCACCGCGGACGACGTGGAACTGGCCACGGAGTGGTTCGGCGCGCTCATGGGCGACGCCGACGAACAGGCCGGCCGGCCGCGCGGCACCAGTGCACACGAGGTGCCCGACCGCGCGGAGATGCTGCGCCGGATTCACGCTGGACGGCTGTGGTTCTGGGTCGACGACACAGGAGAACGAGTGCACCTCACCGGCGCCAACCCACCGTCGTTCGGGGTGGCCCGCGTGGGCCCGGTCTACACGCCGCCGGCGCAACGCGGGCGCGGCTGGGCCAGCAACGCGGTCGCCGAGGTGTCCCGACGAATCCAGGCTGAAGGCGCACGGGTCTGCCTGTTCACCGACCAGGCCAACCCGACCTCGAACAAGATTTACGCCGCCCTCGGCTACCGACCGGTCGTCGACATGGCCAACCTGACCATCGTCCGCTGACGCGCCCGCTTTCGCGCGCAGGTGAGCAATCGGTAGTGCCTCTCCGCCTACGGCGCAGGTTCGAGCACGACGACGGGGATCTGACGGGTGGTCTTCTGCTCGTAGTCGGCGAAGCCCGGGTACGCGGCCTTCTGTGCGCTCCAGATCCGTTCCCGCTCGTCCCCGGCGGCGACCCGGGCGACCAACTCGACCGTGTCCGTACCGATCTCCGCTTGGGCCTTCGGGTTCGCGAGCAGGTTGTGGTACCAGTCGGGATTGGTGGGCGCACCACCCTTGGACGCGAACACGGCGTAGCCGCCGTCCACCTTCTGGTACATCATCGGGTTCACGCGAGGCTGGCCGCTCTTGGCGCCCACCGTGTGCAACAGCAGCAGCGGCGCGCCAGCGAACTGACCGCCGACTTCGCCACCGTTGGCGCGAAACTCAGCGATGATCTTTTCGTTCCAGTCGCTCATGCCTTCTCCTTACCTCCACGAACCGACTCCGTAAACACGGCCGACCACATCCTGGCCCGACGACCCTCCGAGAGGTGACGGAATGGACCGTTTCGAAGGCCGCTGCTGGCTGGACTGGTGGGCCAACTCGTCCACAAACAAGGACCTGGACGGCTTCGCGTTCCTCTGCGACCTCGATCCCGTTTTCACCCTGCGCTTCGAGGACGCAAGCACCTTCGACGTCACCGTGCACCCCACCGACGACCATCGCGGTTTCACCCTCACCGAGTGACCAGGCCATGTCCGGTCTCGGGAGCTGATCGGTATCAGGACCGGTATGACGCTGGCGAATTAAGAGCCGTCGCGGCTGACCTCGCGCATCGTCCCATCCGGCCCCATCCGGAACGTCCGCGGCGGGTCCATGGTCCGTACTGCCTCCGCGTATGCGGCTTCACGCGCAGCCTGTTGCTCACCGGACGGGCCGGTCACGCGGAAGCCGTGCAGATGAACAGCCTCAGCGACCTCACGGTGCCGACCTCACGCGGCGCCGACCTCACGGTGCCGACCTGACCGTGCCGACCACACGGCGCCGGCGTGGCGGTGAAGCCGGTGGGCTGGGGTCGGGATCCTTGATGAGCCTGATGTCTGTGAGTCATCGTGATGTTCCTGAATCATCAGGCTCATCAGAGGCTCGAGTCCACCACCGAGTGCACCCCGTGCATGATGATCCGCCTGCCTGCTCCTGCTTCGCGCAGGTTCTCGGGCAAACTCGGACGGCCGATCGAGCACCAGCCGCCGGTCGCAGTACAGCTCGGTCCCGGCCAGCTTCGGCTAGAGGGTGACGCTGTCGCCGACGGGAATGCGCCGGTACTCCGTTGCGCCCTTGTACTCCATCCAGCCATCGAAGTTTTCGTAGCCGACGTCCGCCGACAGTGCCCGGTCATGAATGGGAAATGCCCGCTCCGGGGCGATCGCCCGGGTCATGTCGATGGCCTCACGGTGCCTGCCCCAGGGCGCTGCGGCCGGCGCGAGAAGGGTCGTCACCCGCTGGTGAGGTACAAAATACGAGTCGCCGGGGTGGTAGACACCCTCGATCACATAGCCGAGATTGGCGCAGCCTGGCAGTCCATCGTAGATCTCCGCGTGCTCGCCACCGACCGCCGCCACCCGGAAGCCGCCGGCACTGAACTCGCCACCCGCCGCGACCACGGTGACCGTATCCGCCAACCCAACCTTCTCAGCCAGCTTCCGCACCGGCTCCGGCGCGAAGAGTCGCACCGGACGAGAGGCCGACACCTCCACGATCCGCGCCAGGTCGACATGGTCATCGTGCTCGTGAGTTATCAGGATGTCGGTGACCCCGTCGAAGGCCTCCGGCTCGGTCCAGACGCCAGGATCGATGAGCAGCCGCCGCTCGGCGTCCTCAAGGCGGACACAGGCATGGGTGAACTTGACCAGTCGCACATCAGCATCCTACGGATCTTGGACCCGGCGAAGCCCCGTGCCCCCGCTTCGTACCGGTGTCCCCACAAAGCCTGCCACTCTCCAAGCCATCTCAGATGTCACCTATCGGTGCAGCAGACCCGCTCGCGCGCATGCCGTAGCGTCGATGGCATGACGGCAGTGGTGGTAGCTCTCGCGGTGGTCGTGGCGTTGGTGGTCGCCCTCGCCGTCTTCGTCGGCTGGCGAGACCGAAGCCGGCTCTCTTCGGACGAGGATTCGACGGCCGCCCGCCAAGCCAGCGCCGACCAGCATCGGCACGAGGCGGAGCGTCACTTCGCGTCGGGTAACGCGGCGAACCAGCACACGCCGAACAGCACGTGAGAACCCACGTGCCGCCGCGTTACCGCTATGAGCAAATTGCCGACGACGCGCGGCTTTGTCGTCCCGGTTCGGCTCCGTTGCTGTCAACGTTGCTCGCGCAGGCATTCGATGCAAGCAGGCAGCAGCTACTGCTCGTGTGACCGCAGGGTCGAGGCCTCCCTGAGGAACGACCATGACGAACTGCGCTCCCTGTACTGGCATCCACAGGTAGCGCTTTCATTGCGGGAGGAGCGGGAGAGCAAAGCGGCACGTTCCACCTACCAATTAGGTCAACATGGCCGGCTCATCAATAGACCTGCGGTCAATGCAAGCCGTACCTAATGATTGAAGCAGTAGACCCCACCGCAACAACAATAAGCGATGCGGGAATCACTCTTAGCAACATTGGCAGCGGGGGCAGCGGGACCTCGCCTTCAAGCTCGCTTCTGCGGCCCAGAATCCGTGCTCGCAGAAATCCGACCGAATAGGCCGTTCCGACGAGAACTAGTATCAGGACGGTTCTAAGCGACGACGGGATTTCCCTCCACGCCAAATTCATGTCGCGCGGAATATCCCAGATTATTAATGGAACTCCTATTGCCAGGGTCAAATAGCACAGCAACGCCGGTGATGATCTGAGGAAGTTCATTCGGAAGCTAGACAAAGACCCCGGCTCGACGCGCCGATGCACCCCTGATGCGAACTCCGAGAGGGCAATGATCAGAGCCGACACGATGATCACCGTCGCTATCGCGGCAAGCGTCGCATTCCCTTTGACGTAGCCCGTCGCGCTCGCAAGGAGCCAAATAACGGCCGCTGCAACAAGATTGGCCACCACATTGACAGCAACGTCGCTGATCCAGTCACGCATAGAGCGTTGGCTAGCGGGCTCATTTCTGCGACGCGAGCCGGTCTGAGGGTATGACATCTACGACACCTTCTACTATGTCGGTCAGCAGAGCCCACCGACGGCATCGTATCGGCAGCTGTCATCCCCGGGGCAGCACATGAGCTGCTGCGAGGGGAGGCCGTTGAGCGGTCCGCTTTGTTCGCTCGGACGACAGGTTGAGCCTGCCACCCCTTGACCTCAGGCAAGGATCAAGCCGCATTTGAACCCGAAACCCTGCTTGGCACCCCTCGATCGCCTGGCACGCTGGGGACATGGAGTTCACCGACGATCAAGGACTGGGCACCGCGATCAGGAATGCCGGCTCTCCTACCTGGTCAGCTCGCGCCGCAGCCGGGCGGCACCTTGCGAAATCTCGTGGGATCGATGAGGTCGCGGACGTCCTCCACCGCCTACTCCTGGATCCCGAAGATACTGGGGTGACCTGGAAAACGGCCGAGGCGCTGCTGGATCGCAAAGACTCGGTGGGCCTGCGCCTGGTGCTGTTAGCCCGCAGCTATGCCGCCAACGAAGCCACCGCCGCTGAGATCCAAGCCGCCCTGGACTGCAACCCTGACTGGATGACGGCCGACGGCGCGGATCGCCTGACCAGGCACCTTCGGGAGCTAACGGTGGATGAAGATGCCGGCGTGCGCGAGGAGGCTCGACGGATTCTCGGGCGCCTGCGATCTCAATAGCCGGGCTACGGCGAACCGTTGGCTCTACTCGATACCGAAATCGACCAGGGCAAGTGCTGGTGGAGCCCAGGGATTCCAACCCCTAACCGCAGGTCGCACCGCCGGCCCGCCCCCAGTCACCACCGACCTGCTCAAGGTGGGGCTTCCGTCGAGGTCGACCGAATCGTCAACCCCATCGGCCTGATCAGCCTCCCCCGCCGGCAACACCCATCACCCCAGCACCCGAACCACACGCGTCAGCAGCGGCGGCATCCTCGTCATCGCCGGCCGGAAGGCCCGCGTCGGCATCGGCCACGCCAATCGAACCCTCACCGTCGAAAACGCCGACACCCCCCTCCGCATCCACGACGGCGACCAACTCCTCCTCACCGAAGTGCCTCGCACGACCACCAAGATCATCGCCCGGTTCAAGGTCCGCAATCCTCAGCCTCCGCGACAGCGTCGAATAGCCTGCACCGACCGAGACGACCACGGAGCCCGACCATGAAACTGCCGCCCGGAGCCACCGGCTTCAACCCGCCACCCGGCGCCCCAGCGGGCCTCAGGGCCTTCACCGCCGTCTGCCACCAGGCCGCCCGCGCCATTGACGCCACCATCACCGGCGTCACTCCCGCCGGAGTCATACCCAACTTCCACACGGTCGATATCGCTGACGACCAGCACCACATCGCGGTGCTGCGACACACCACCGTGCCGTTCATCGCCTTCGCCCGCCCCCACGCCAACGGCGACGTCATGGTGAGGTTCGTCGACCACCCCGGCCTCGCCGCTGCCCTCACCAACCTGACCGACGCCCAGGCCCTCACCACCCAGCAGCTACGGACCCCCCTGGCACAGGTTGACCTGAGCGCCCTCAACCCGCACGAACACGACCAGATTACTTACTGGAAACCGACCACAGTCGGCGAGCTGCTGTTCAACTTCTGGGACTGAACACCAGTAGCCTGAGACAAGGAACAGCCAAGATCGTTTACGCGGATCAAGTGACAGCGATCCGCAACGCATCAAGTGGATCCCTAACGCTGTCCGGCTCCGCTGAAGCCATGCCAGCTGGCAGAGGAGCACGGAGCCTTCGGATTCCGCCGACGTGCTCGTCATAGCGGATCCCCTGGTTAGGTCAACACCGTGGAGTCGGTTTCTCAGCGGCATACGGCCCGCACCGGCGCGCAGGGGGTCCTCCGCTGGCATCTCAAGCAGGGCCGGATCGTGGTACCGAAGTCGGTCAACCCGGACGGATCAAGGAAAACATCGACGTCTTCGACCTCGACCTGAGCGCCGCTGAGGTCGATGCGATCAGCTCGCTGGAGCGTGACCTGCGTGGCGGGCCGCACCCGACGACGTCCAACGGCTGAGCGCGCACTGCCGGTCCCACGCCATCCCCCGCGCACTGGTAGCCGTCGTCTGCCAGTCGAGGAATTCAATATAATTCTCTACTTTGGATGACTTACCAGGAAACATGGGCCCTGTGCTGCGGCACCCCCGCTCCAGGGCGCCCACCGGAACAGGGGAGCGGCATGGCTCGGCACGAGCGGCCCGTAGATCCGACGGCTGGACCGTTGTCGTCCTTCGCCTTTGAGCTACGGAAGTTACGTGTCGAAGCGGGCAACCCCACCTACCGGCGGTTGGCCGAGGTCGCCGGCTACAGCGCCTCGACCCTCTCCGCCGCTGCCAGCGGAATCCGGCAACCCAGCCTCGACGTGCTGCTCGCGTACGTCGGGGCCTGCGGCGGGGACACCGCCCAGTGGAGGCAGCGTTGGCTCGAACTGGACGAGGAACTGCGGCCCGCCAGTTCGGCCAGCGCACCAGCCGACCCGGCGAGGGCAGAAACACCCGATCCGACGCCGGCCGAACCGATCGCCACACCCCTCGCGGACTCACCATCCACTGTGGCTGTCGGAGATCCACCCGCCCCGGCTACGGGTGAGCCAACCGGCACCAGGGGCGCAGCCGGACCGACCCACGATCGGCCCGCGAGCCCCCTGCGGCGCCGGAAACGCCGACGGCGACTGGCGCTGGCGGCGGTGACGGTCGCCGGTCTCGCCGGTACGGCCGCCGTGGTGCCGATGACCCAGCCGAGGTGGGCGGCCAAGGGGGCGACGTCGGCCGCTGGCACGACGACCACCACAGCCTGCCCGGCGACCACCACGGACGCCGCCTTCGCCGCCGTCACGTACGGCGGTGGCGCGCACGTCCGGAGCGAGCCCCGCCGCGACCAGGGCATCCTCTACACCATTCCGCCCGGCTGCGTGGTCGGGCTCACCGGCTACTGCCTGGGTGAGCGGATCACCGACTCCACCTCCCAGACCCCCGACATCCGCTGGTTCACCCTCGCCGACGGTGGTCTGATCGCCTCCGGGGTGGTGCACGGCAACCCGCCCACGGGCCTGCAACCGTCCCGCTGCCAGGGCGACCGACCCGGGCCGGCCGCGATCGCTCTCGCGATCGCCCCCGATGTGGCCGGCCCGGGTGGGTGGCGGCTGAGCGCGACCGGCACGCACGTGGAGATCGTCGGCTTCGCCGCCTACTACGCGCACGACCCCGCGCTGCCGGCGGAGCGCCGCTGGCACCAGATCGGACTGACCGGCACGGCCGCCCCGCCGTTCGACCTCGTCTGGAAGCTCGACCGCCGGTCCGTGAAACCCGCACCCACCGCCGAGATCCCGGTGGCCGCGGTCGCCTGTCTCGGCGGTGGCGCGCCGACCGACGTACTCGACGTGCGGGTGGCCCGCCCCGACGGCTCCAGCACCGCCGAGGCCCTGCCGCTCGCCGCCGACCAGCGGCTCGCGGCCCGCCGTACCGCCTGCCTCTACCCCTGATCGGGGCGTACGCGGACGGCCACCACCGGTGGCCCGGCGGAACGGATCCCACCGGGCCACCGGTCAGGCGTCACCAAACTCAACAGCCCTGTCGACCGGAGTGGATCCAGTAGGTGGTGCCGGCCCAGTCCATCTCGCCGTACGCGTCGACGCAGTTGTTCGCCGTGCCGGTCACTCCGCGCGGCCCGGCGTAGTACAGGTAGTCGTCGTTGTCCTTGGTGGAGACCGCGGTGGCGGTGCACGAGCCAGTGCCGGATTTCTCCGCGCACCGGGCGATCTGCACGGAGGTCCGCGCCGAGGAGCCGTACGCCGCGCCGCGGTGGTACATGCAGGCGCTGTTCGTGCCACCGTTGGTGCTGTTGTAGTAGATGACCAGCTCGACAACGGGCTTGCTCGGCGGGTACGCGTAGCTGTAGGTGACCGTGCCCGAGCAGGCCACTGCCGCCTGCGACGGGGCCGCCGTGCCGACCAGCACCGTGCCGAACGTCAGCAACGCCAGCAGCGCTCCGAACGCCTTGCGCAGCATCATGACTTCCACTCCTCCGGGACGGGGTTGGTTGAGATCCGTCCCGCCGTCCACTTCTACGGAACCGCAAAGTTGATCGCCGCTGGTGGTGGCGCCAATCAATCAATCTCGCACAACGCATAGCCGCCGAAGGGGATGCAGCCAAGCGTCGGCCTTTGGTGGTGCCGGTGCGAGGGCGGTTAGCTGATTCCATCCGGGGTGTGGGGTCGCTGCGGTGGACTAGGGTGCCCGGGTGATCGTCAAGCTGCCGCTGGACAGCCAACTGTGGGACGGGTTGTCAGCCTGCTACTCGAGCGCCAACGCCGTCGCCCGGTTGCGTGAGGTGATTTCCGCGCGGCGGCTAAGCGAGCCGTGGCGAGAGCTGTGCGATGAGTTGCTGCATCAGGGCACGGTGTACGGCGTGACGTCGGCGGCCATTCCGCACCTGATTGACCTGGTGCCCGTCCTGTCAGCGGATGCCCGGCGGGAGCTGTGGATCCGCCGGTCGTGGACCTGCCACCGATCGGCCTCGAGCCGTGGCAGAAGGTCGCCCAGGCCATTGACGACGTGGATTTGGGGCCGGGCTGGTCGGGTTTCCTTGACTCGGCTCGGCGAGTGGCCGCCGCTGGTGTGCCCACGCACGTCCCAGCCGATTCGGTGTGGTGCCTGGTCGCCGCGATGGTGGCGATCACCGGCGGCGACGCGGCGCCGTGGGCGCGTACGCTCGCCCGCCTGGCTGGGCACGCGCGCTGCCTCGAGTGCGGTCTGGTGTATTCGATCGCGGACCTGATCGATGAACGAGGCGACGCTGGTCCCATTGATCCGGCCTCAGTGCCGGCGGAGACCCTCGCCGACGGTGTGGCCGGATTCCGACCTGCGCCGGGCCGGGTTCTGACTCCAGCCGCCCTGGGGGCGCAGGTGCGGTGGCGGGTCGCCGGCGGCCCGGTCGACGCACTCGCTGCGCTGGGAGATCGGGCGGTGCTCGCGGCAGGTCCGGCCGGAACCACCGCCTGGGAGGTCGTGTCCGGCGGCCCGGCGCTGTCAGCCATGCCCGGCCCCGCGGTCAGCGTGTGCGTAGCCGACGACAGCGTCATCGTCACCGCGACCCCGGACGGTGCCTTGCTCGGGTGGGAAGCGTCGACGGCGAAGCCTCTCGGCCACGCCGTACGACGCGGTGGAACACCGGTGCGGTCGTTGGCGGCGGTACTCGTGCCCGACGACCTGGACCAGCGCGCCGTGTCATGGCTTTCCCAGCTACGAGGGCGCCGAGTACTTGCGGTCGGTGACGCTGGCGGCGGGGTCGAATTGTGGGAGCCGCTGGCCGGGAGGCCACATGTCGAGCTGTTCCGGCAGGCGGACCGATCCGTGGTCGACCTGACCGCCCTTGATTTCGTCGACCAGTGGCCGTGGACGGGCAGCGACCTGATCGTGCTGTACGGCGACACTGTCGTCGACGTGTGGGTGTCAGCAGCGGTACAGGGCGACCGTTCCACCATGGTGCCCGACTCGGCCAGCCTGGCGGCGATCGGTCACGAGCACATCGTCGGCGCCGTCGTCGCTCCACGGCGCCTCGGTCACCGGGCGCCGGTCCTGCTGGCCGACCGCAACGGCACGGTCTCGATGTGGGAGACCTTCGGGGTCCGCCTGAACGAACCCCTGCCACCTGATCCCCACCACCGCGACGTGGTCGGTATTGCCGCGCTGCCGTTCGACCGCAGTATCGCCGTCGTCACGGTCAGCAGCACCGACCGGACCCTACGGATCTGGGAAGTCGCACGGGGTTCCGCATCACTTGTCCCACTCGACGTGCATCCCCGCTGTGTGACAGTCGTCGGGCAGACCATTGTCATCGGGCATGATGCCGGTCTCCTCGCGATCGACATCGAGGCCGTATCGCCCTTTGCTCGATCCGGATCATGAGACCATCATCTTGCGCGGCTGGGTGAAAATCAGTGCCATGGCGCGAGAACCTCACGACCAGGGTCCAACGGACCTGATCGTCTGCCCCCACTGTCGCGCACCCGCTGTCGGCAACTCCTGCCCCGAGTGCGGCGCCTATGTCGGCCGATCTGGTTATCGCGTCTCAGGACGTCGCGCCGACGACGTGGTCAAGGTAGTACGGGAACTTGAGCGTCAACGACTCGCGAACCAGGGACCTTGGCGCGCTGGACTGTTCTACCTCGTTTGCCTTGCCGTCGTCGTCACACTCTTCTTGGTCACCGCTCGGCTGCTGGACTGGTGGACCCTTCCGGTTGTCCTGGTCGCAGCGCTCATCGCGGTCATCGTCATCGGGGCGCTCCAACAACGCCAAGATGGTCGGCTGACCGAGCGCGGGCTGACGTCCCTGCTGTCTGCGTCGCTGAGGACCGCGAAGTCGGTCCTCCCCACACACCGTTCAGACCCGCCTCCCACTGATGGGACCGCCTGAACGCATCCCTCGTCCGTCGGCGTCCGGCGTCGACAGCCGGCAGGGACCGTTCGTCGACGCGAGCGTCGGATATCAGGGCTGGGTCGCGCGGAGGTACACCGTCACGGTGTCTTCCGCATCAAGGTCCACCAGCAGACGACGGTAGGTGCCGTTGGGTCCCGGTGTTTCTTCGTCCAGGCCGGAGACTCGAACCGGTGTCTCGGGGTGCCAGTTGCTTCCTCCGCCGACGTCGTCCTGTTTGCTGACGGCGCGTAGCCCGGGGGTCAACTCGGCGGCGAAATCCCCGTCAGTGAGGAAGGTGTCGAGGGCCTCGCGAGGAATCCGGAACCTCGCCGACAGGTAGGTCTCCAGTCCGTTACTTTGGGCGGCCGAGAGGAACACCGTGCCCGGCGGGAAGGTCACGTGGGCGAAGGCTTCGACCTCCGACGCGCTTGCTGGCTGCGGCGGTGACTGAAGCGAATCATCAAAGTCCTCAAGCCCTGTAACGGCCACGAAGCCACACGAGACCAGAGACAGCACGAGGCTCAGGCTGGCCAGAACGAGAGCGACCGTGGCCTTGCGGCTCGGCTTCGACGCCGGCTGGTCAGACACGGGCAGCACGATACGCGATTCATGGCGTGGTGTTGATCCACGACCTCCCTCGCAGGGCGTCCTGGTCCGGTGTCGTTCGCCGGAGCTGGTTCGACCCCTGCTCCGCAATACTCACGGCGCGGATGCCCGCAGACATGTGCCGCCATCGTTGGGCTGCGCTCCATGATCACCCGCCCCGCGAAGAAATCGAGACGGGCGAGCGCAAGGAGCTGTGTGAGCTGCTGTACGACAGGCGGGCCTGACGGCCATCGGAAAAGCCCCTCCCCGCGGATGATCCGCAAGGGCTCGGTGTCGGGCTGGACATCCTGGATGACACCGGCCCTGGCCGGGTACCTCTCCGATTCCGGACTCGGTGCGGTGGCCCGGCAGTACGGACACGACCTGCCGGCGGGCCGCGGCTACACTGACGCCGGTAAATTCCCTGCTCGGCAACGGAAACGGAGGCGCGATGGCTAATCCGCTGTTGGACGCCGAGGATGCGCGGGAACGCCTGGAGGCATGGCAGGCCAACGCCGTGCGTCGGGCCGCCGACACGCAGGCCGCCGCTGCCGGCTTGCGCGCGCTGCGGGTCGCGGCCACCGACGCCCACGGGATCGTCGAGGTCACCGTCGACTCCACGGGGGCGATGGCCGACGTCCGGCTCTCCGCGCGGGTGCAGCGCGTGAGCCTGGAGCAGACGCAGCAGGCGATCATGGGCGCCTATCGCAACGCGCGGGTCAAGCTCGCCGAGGCCGCCGCCGAGGTCGTGCGGGAGACGGTCGGCGCCGACTCGGCGACCGGCCGGGCCCTGCTGGCCGGATTCCGGACCGCCGACACCGAGGACGAAGAGGGGCGTTACTGATGCACGGGGGGTTCGAGGTCGACGTCGAGGCCCTGCGCGCGCACGCCACGGCCATGATGGCCATTCACGACCGCTTCGCCGCCGTCAAGGCCGCGAGCGGCACCATCTTCCAGGCCGACGATGCCTACGGGCAGCTCTGCCAGTTTTTGCCGCCCATCCTGGAGGGACGCCACCGGGACCAGGACAAGGGCGTGGACATGCTCGCCGAGAACATCTCGCTGCTCGCCGCAGGAATCAAGAAAACCGCCGACGCCTACGAGCGGACCGAGGAGTCGACCACCGACGGCTTCAACTCCTTCCACTCCGCGACCTGAGCCGGCCCGGCATCCTCTCATGAGCAACCCACTGGTCGCCACGACCTCCGACATCCCTTCGACCAGCGCTGCGCACCGCGACGGCTGGACCGGCCTGCCGCTCGCCGACGACTACATGGGCATCAAGGACGCCATCGACTCCGGCAGCTGGATCGACGGCTCAATCGCGGGCTTGGGCGCCGCTCTCGACGGGGCGGCCATCGCCATCGACCCGTTCAGCACGCTCCTGTCGATGGGCATCGAGTGGGCAATCGAGCAGGTCGAGCCACTGAAGCAGGCACTCGACTGGCTCGCCGGTGATCCCGAGACCATCGAGACGCACGCCATGACCTGGGACAACATGGCCAGTGAGCTGTTCTCCATCGCCGAGGACCTCAAGGCGCGGCTGGTCGGCGACCTCGACGGATGGCAGGGCGCCGCCGCCGATGCCTACCGCGACATCCTCACCATCAACATCGACGTCGCCGGTATCTTCGCGGGCACGGCCGCCGGCATGGGTGCCGCGACCCGTGGCGCGGGAACCGTGGTGCAGATAGTGCGGGAGGTCGTGCGCGCCTTCATCGCCGACTGCATCGCCAAGGTCGTGGTGTGGCTGGCCGAGGTGGTCTTCTCTGTCGGCTTCGCCACACCGCTGGTCGCCTCTCAGCTCGCGGTCGCCGTCGTCCGCTGGACCGGCCGCATCTTCGGCTGGCTGATGGGCCTGATCGCCAGCCTCTCCGCCCTTCGCGCACTCCTCGACGTCTAGGCGGCCCTCGATGCGTCAACTCATGGCGGCTCTGCGGACCACCGCCGTCCTGGTGGTCCTGTTCGCTGTGGCGGGCCTCCACAAGCACCCCTCAGGTTCCACCCCACCGCACGGCGGTGACGGCTCCAAGCCTCCCAAGTTCAACCCCGCAATGATGCCCAAGCGCGTGGGACCAGCCCAGCAGCACGGCATCAAGCGCGCCGAGGAGGGCCGCCCGAAGGACGCCGACACATCCGAGCCCGAGGTACCCAAGAGGACCAACCCCTGGGACGACCCCGAGTTCACCGACGCCAAGTACGACATGGACCGCTTCGGTCAGATGGGCGACGGGGCGCTGGACAAGATCTGGGACGGCGACGGGAGGGGTAATGGCGACCACAAGCCCTCGTCCACCGAGCCCGGCAAGACGCTCTTCCCGCCCGGCACCACCAAGGAGCAGGTCGAGGGCTGGTTCAAGAGCATCGCCACCAACCCCGACAGCCGCCCGGAGGCGCGTCCCGGCGGCGACGGCTGGGTCGTCACCGGCACCCGCGACGGCATCACCTGCGTCGTTATCCTGGACAAGGACGGCAGCATCTCCGGCGGCCACCCCATCAGCGGCGAGGGCGTCAGAACCAACCCGCCGGCCTAACCACCGCACCGACGGGAGACCCATGGAAGTCAACGATTACATCCGGCTCAGCCCTCGGATCGTCGACCAGGTCGCACCCAAGATCAGCCCGAAGTACCGGTCGATGGTCTTGAGGGCCAGAGGCGCTGGCGCCTGGGACCACGCGATCACGACGCTCGTCGGCGCCCTGTGGGAGGAGGACGTCGTGATCACCACGGCGGAGAAGGACGCGCTGCGGGAGCTCATGGAGTACCTCCGGGAACCTCTGACGCGCCTGGAGCAGATTCGGACCTCGGACTGACGGCCGAAGCGTAGATCGGGCCCCTCGAACCCTGCACCGTGTCGACCAACGGGCGTCCCAGACCACCTCCCGCGCCTCATCGACGTCTGCTGGCACCTCGGACGGCCCATGGGCACCGACACCGCCGCAAGTCAGCAACGCGTGAGCAGGCGCATCGGTCGGGAGAACTTGCCCACGAAGCCTGGCTCACCGGGGCCGCCGCACGAACCACGACCTCCGCCGCCGCGAACACGCCCGCCTGGACGAACGGGTCCGCGCGAGCCTCGCCGAGCTGGGCGGGGAACAGGCGGCCGATTTGATCAGCCACCTACCTGATCGGCCGCCTCGACCCGGCCCTGCAGCGGGAGCACACCAACGCGTTCGGCCCCCACCGCTGACCCGTCCCGTCCCCGCTACCCGGCTCGCCCGCTTCTGCCACGGCCTCGCGCGGCCCAACCCCCACCACAACACGGCAGAGAGCGTGATGCCTGTGAGTCATCATGATGATTCACAGGCATCACGCATTCTGGAGAGTCCACCTCGGGAGCGGCCTCGGTGGTGACGGTCAATCCCCGCCTGGCCGCCTCGGCGGACAGGCGCCATGTCGGCGTAGCGCGCACGGCCAAGACGGCACGGCACCCGCGCTCTATCAAGGACGGCAAGTACCGCCGCGTCCTCCCGGGATGCGTTGACGACTACATCCGCGAGTTGACGAGGTAGCCGCTAACGAGCGGGCGTGCGTCCTGGCCAGCCTCACCCAGTCGTCACCGTACGGATCTTCTCCAGAATGCGGTCGGCGTCCTGGCCCAACTCCACGATGATGTCCAGCGCTTCCCGCCACACCCCACGCGCCGCGGACCGTTCACCCACAGCGAGATGGGTGTCGCCGAGGTGCGTAAGCGTGGTTGACTCGTAGTAGCGTTCGCCCGCCTCGCGCCAGAGCGACAGGGCTTGTCGGTAGCACTCGGTGGCCTCGGGATACTGGCCCAGATGGTGGTGCACGCACCCGAGGCTGTCCCAGGTGTGAGCCTGCCAGTAGCGGTCACCGGCCTCCTGTTGCAGCAGCAGCGCCCGCTGGCAGTGGTGTAGCGCAAGCTCGTGGTCACCGAGCTGGCTGTGGTACCAACCCGCGTTGTTCAGGGCGTTCGCCTGCCCGGCTCGGTGCCCGGCCGCCCGGAACAGCCGCTGCGCCAGTTCGGCGTAGCGCAGGGCGAGCCGGGGCTGACCGCGATGCTCGGCGACCGTACCCAGGTTGAGCAGGGTGCGGGCCTGCCCGACCTGGTCGCCGAGCCCGCGGTAGAGCCGCACCGCGTGCCACAGGTGGTCGCGGGCCTCGCCGTGCAGACCCCGACGCAGATGCGCGATGGAGATGTTGCGGTGTGCGCGGGCCTGCCCGTCCCGGTCCCCGACCCGGCAGGCCGCCTCCAGCGCGAGCTGTTGAACGATTGCCTGGTCATGCCAGCGGCCACACCGGTCCAGGAACGTGGTCAGGGCCCAGCCGAGCTGCCACGCGTGGACGTCGTACCCGTCGCCGCCGGCCCGTCGCAGAAGATCGAGCAGCACCGGGTACTCCTGGCTGAACCAGGTCCGGGCCGCCTCGCGGTCGCCGATGGCCGCCACGGTCACGCCCGCCACCGCCGGTGGTAGCCGGATCGGATCCCGATGCGGATGCAGTCGCAGGTCGGCGAGGTGGGCGCCAGCCAGGTAGTGGTCAAACATCCGGTTGGTCACCGCGAGCCGCTCGGCGCCGTCCTCCTCGATGTCCGTCCGTTCCATGGCGTACGCGCGGAGCAGATCGTGCATCGTGTACCTGCCGGGCGTGTGCTCGGTGACCATGTGCGCGTGCGCCAGCTCAGCCAACAGCGGGCGTACCCGCGCGGGTGGAACACCGGCGAGGCTGGCCGCGGCGACCACACCCAGATCCGGGCCGGGATGGATGCCGAGCAGTCGGAACAGGCGCGCGGCCGGACCGCTCAGGGCGCGGTACGACCAGGAGAAGACTGAGCGGACGTCGGTTTCGGCGTCGGTGAACCCCTCCAGACCTCCGTGGGCCAGGTCCAGTTCCTCGGCGATGGCCCGCAGCGAGAAGCGGGGGTGGTCGACCAGCCGGGACGCAACGATGGCCAGCGCCAGGGGCAGCCCCGCCGACCGGGCCGCGATCGTCGCGACGGCTGCCGGCTCGGCGGTGAGCCGGGTCGCTCCGAGGCGGCGGATCAACATACTGTGCGCGTCGCCGAGCGGCAGCGGGTCGACGGTGATCGGATGGGCCCCCTCGGTCATCACCAGGCCGGTCAGCCTGCTGCGGCTGGTGACCAGGGTGAGGCAGCCGGGTCCACCCGGCAGCAGCGGGCGGACGTGCTCGCTGTCGCGGGCGTTGTCCAGCACCAGCAGGACCCGACGACCGGCCAGCAGCGTGCGCAGCAACGCCGACTGGGCGGCGAGCCCCTCGGGCAGGTGCTGTGCCGGCACCTCGAACGCATCCAGGAAGCCACGAACCGCCTCACCGGGGTCAAGCGGCGGACCGGTCGGATGGAAGCCGCGCAGATCGACGTGAAGGTGGCCGTCCGGAAACCGGTCGGCCACGAGGCGGGCGAAGCGGACCGCCAGGGCCGTCTTCCCCACCCCCGCGATGCCGGAGAGGACTGCCACCATGGCCGTGCGGGTCCGAGCCCCCGCGTCCAGCAGCCCGGACAACTCGGCAAGCTCGGCGGTGCGTCCAGTGAAGGCGTACGGCGACGCGGGTAGCTGCGCCGGAACCGGCTTGGTCGTGGTCGATGCCTCCAGCTGGCTGGGCTCCGGCCGGGAGATTGCCGCGGGCGCCGTGACCGGTGCCAGTCGCGGGTCGGCGTTGAGGATTGCCCGGTGCAGCTCGGTCAGTTCCGGTCCCGGCTCGATCCCTAGTTCACCCACCAGCAGTCGGCGTACCTGGTGATACGTCTGGAGCGCCTCGGTCCGGCGGCCTGACCGGTACAGGGCGAGCATGAGCTGCCCGTGGGCCCGTTCGCGCAGTGGTTCCGCCGCGACCAGGTCGGCGATCTCGTCCACGAGTTCGGCTCCGCCGCCCAGCGTGAGTTCAAGCGACAGGCGTTCCTCCTGGAGGCTGCGGCGTTGGTCGTTGAGCTGGGCCGCCGCCGCCTCGACCAGCCGGCCGGTCACTCCGGTGAAGGCGGACCCGCGCCACAGCGCCAGCGCCTCCCGCAGGTGGACGACCGCGCCGGTCAGGTCACCGGCCGCAGCGAGCCGGCGGCCCTGCCGTGCGCGCTCGACGAAGACCCGCAGGTCGATCTCGTCGTCCGGGACGCGAAGCAGGTAACCGCCGGAGTGGGTGACGATCTCGCCAGCCCGCGCCAACTGCCTCCGCAAGGTCGACACGCAGTTGCGGACCACCTTGACCGAGCTGGTGGGCGGATGCTCGTCCCAGATCACGTCGACCAGCCGCGACATCGGCACCACCTGGTTCGCGTCGAGCAACAGGGCGGCCAGGATCCGTTGCTCCCGTGCTGCGCCCAGGGAGATCTGGCCACCGTCGAGTCGTACTCGGAGCGGGCCCAGCGCCTCGAACCTCACGTACCTCCCGCCCTCGTCCGCGCCGCACGAGCTGTTCTCCGTGAACCGCGTGGGACCGCCGAATGAGCCCCGCCACCGCGGATTTTCCCACCGCTACGAGCTATTGCACAGCTAACTGTCGATGGCTCTGTTCCGTGGTGTTTCGGCGCCGCCGGGGACGAGCCGGGGATCGATCGGGGACGGCCGGGCGCAGGGTGCTCCGGAAGAGTCACTGCTGTGCGGGAGGAAGTCATGATGCATCGCAAGATCTGGTTCGGCCTGCTCGTGCTGGCCCTGGCAACGGTCTCCCTCGGCTTCGGGGCGCGCGGACAGGCCGACCCCGGCTGGCCGGGCCCACCGCCGCGACACCGGGCCACGGAACTCTCCGACGCGATCCTGTTCAACGACGGGCCGGCTGCCTTCCGACTGGTCTACCTGCAGCGCCCGCCGACCCGGTGGACATCGGCGCTGCGGTACGCCCAGAGCGCGCTCAACGCCGAGCTGACCCGCCGGGGCACCTGGTCCGACGTGATGATCGGGCAACGGGTACAGAGCGGCAACCCGGTCGTGGTGCGCGACGGGCTCGTCACCCTCGTCGCACTGGCCCGCGAGGTGTTCAACCGGACATTCGGCAAGGAGACCGTGGACTCCGCCGTGCTCCTGGTAAACGACGCCCTGTTGGAGAACGCGTACGAGGTCGTCCGGGCAGATTCCTACATCGACATGGACAACAACAACCGCACCCCGCTGGAGGTCGGCACGATCCGGGCCGTCTTCGCCGGTGGCTTCGCCGACTGGTCCTGGGACATGGCCGGCAACCCAGCGCCACGGGCCAAACTGGTGCAGGACCAGTTCATCGCGACCATCGCCCGCGACCTGCGAGCCGGGTAGTCGACCGTGGACGACACCCGGTTGGGCCGGTGGATCGCCGGGATCGCGGTGGTCGCCATGCTCCTCGTGGGCTACCTCACCAGGGCGGTGCTGCCGGTGGCTGCGATGCCGGCCCCGCCCGGCCGGACGGTGGCCCGCGCACTCGTACCGGAAGGCTGGGCGTTCTTCACCCGCGACCCCCGCCGGCCCAGCCCGGTGGCCTACACGACGGATCGGGACGGCCGGTGGCGGCCCGCCTCGAGCAGCAGCCGCGGCCCGGCCGGCCTGGACAAGCGGGACCGTGCCCGCAGCGCCGAGATCTCGCTGCTGACCCGCCGACTCGACGGAACCTCGTGGACCCGGTGTGACGGGGAACCCTCCACCTGCCTGGCCGCCGCCCCGGCCACCGCGGTAGCCAACACCGCCACCGTACGCACGCTCTGCGCCGACGTCGGGATCGTCCTTCAGGAGGTACTGCCATGGGCCTGGAACGACCTGCCGACCGTGCTCCCATCCCGGGTGGCCCGGCTCACGGTGACCTGCTAGACCGGTGGCTGGCCCGGCTCGGCCGGCGCTGCCGACCCGCCCTGGCCGTCGCGCCCTGGTCGAGCGGATTCGGGCTGGCCCGTACGCTGCTGGCCACCGGCACCTGCGCCACCCTACTGGTCAACCCGCCGGCGGTCCTGCTGTCGATGGACAGCGCCGAGGACTGCACCGGGCCGGCCGCCGCCGGCATCTGGTGCGTGCTGCCCGCCCGGCAGGGGCAGCACGCCGCGTGGGTGGCGATCGCCGTGCTGGTAGTGGTGGCCAGCGGCTGGCGGCCCCGCTGGACGGCACTGCCGCACTGGTACATCTCGTGGAGCGTGATCGCGAACCTGTCCGCGTTGGACGGCGGTGACCACATCACCGCGACCCTCAGCCTGTTGCTGCTTCCGATTGCCCTCACCGACCCCCGGCGGTGGCACTGGCAACCGCCCCCGGCGGGCACCGCGATCGGCGCCGGCCGAGTGGTCGCGTACGCCGCTCTGGTCCTCGTCTGGCTCCAGGTCGCCGTCGTGTATCTGCACGCCTGCATCGCGAAGCTCGGCGTCACCGAGTGGGCCGACGGTACGGCGATGTTCTACTGGCTACGCACACCCGGTTACGAGCCACCCGACTTCCTGCGTCCGCTCATCGAGGCGGTCACCGGTTCCGCAGTGGGGGTGACGCTGTTCACCTGGTCGGTGCTCGTGCTGGAGTTCGCCCTGGCCCTCGCCCGGCTGATGCCCGCCGAGCTGCGCCGCCTGCTCCTGGTCGCCGGGCTGGTGTTCCACGTCGGTATCGCGGTCGTCCTGGAGCTGGTCACCTTCGGTCTCGCGATGAGTGGGGCGCTGCTGCTCTACCTGTTGCCCGTGGGACACCAGGTCAGGCTGCCAGCGATCGTGGTGGCGCGGGTGGGTGGTGCCCGTCGAGCAAGTCGGTAGGCGGCCTGTGGGCCCGAGCACTTCGACGCGGATTAGTACTCCAACGTCACTTGGCTTTGGCGTTGGGCGTGGCGCGGGCATGAAGACAGCCCGACTGAGAGTGGGCGATGCTGGTATCGAACCAGCGACCTCTTCGGTGTGAAACAGGACGCCGCACCGGCTCTGACCTGCGGGAACGTGGAGCCGCAGGTAAGGGTGGGTGCAGTTGAGCGCCGTTCGGTGCCGTTGGACGCGGTTCAAGGCCGTTCAGGGCACCCTGTTGCTCCCAGTCTGCTCCCCTGCCCGGGCCCGGTACCGCCTGCTTGTAAGTCACAGGCAGCACCAGCAGTACAGGTCCTCGCCCGCGTTTCGGGCGCGCTGAGCAAGGGCGGCAACCTTCTCGATGACCGGCAGCATCTCGTCGTCAGACAGCGGCCCACTCCACGCCAGTTCCTCGATCCGCCCCCATTGCGCCGACAACTCCCGCACCTGGCCGTGGCTGACAGCGGCGAGGGTGTCCCGCGCGGCCCGGTCCAGCGACATCAGCCATGGCCCCTCCTGCTCGTCCCCACTCCACAACAACTCAAGGTCGACCAGGCTCACATTCCAGTCGACCTGTCGAACCAGGCTCACCAGCTTGCCGAGGGTCACGGCCGGCTCGATGCCCTTCAGATCAACCGCATCCACAGCCATGCCGCTGCGGCTGGCAGCGAAAGGTCCGCCCTCGAAGTCCTTCATCAACCTGACAGCCGCAGCGTCATCCTTGGCTCGGAAGTAGTCGTACAGCACACCCATGGCACGCACTTCACCACAGGGATACGACAGCCTGTGTGCCTGGATGCGAACCAGGTTCGTGCCGTATAGCACCAGACGTTGACGGCGGTCAGCTTCGCGGTTGTCGCCCGTAGCGCATCCGAGCGCCCAGCGGCAAATGAGTCGGTGTGATCATGTGGCCCCGGTACCGCTGTACCCTTTGCCGGTGGCGTTACCTAGCGACGAGCGCGAGCGCTTGCTGTCGCTTTACCGAGACCGGGTTGACACCTACGCCGGCGTGGACGCGGGCTACAGACAGCGTTGGCGGAGTTGGTGCGGGACTTTGTTGTCGTTTGGCGGCTCACTCGTCGTTCCGCCGGCCAGGCCCGACTTCGATCTTGAGGAACTGCTTGCCAGCGGGTCTGCGTTCGGCTCCGCGGTGCAATGCGTGCAGGGCGATGCCGGCAAGTGTCATCGCAACGTCGCGGTGTGCTGGATCGACGGTGCGATCGAGTCGATCGGCACGGGCTACGCACTGTCCGCCGACGAACTCTGGCGGCAGCATTCGTGGGGCGTGGATTCCGACGGTGCGGTGGTGGAGACCACGGATGAGCGGCGCGCCTACGTGGGCATCGTGCTGCCCGCGAGAGGGCCGAGCATGCAGTTCGCTGGGAGTAACGCCTAGGAGCACCTCAAGACGGTGTTACAGCAACGTGGTCCCCGCTCTCCTGAGCTGATCAGCATGATCCGCGAACTGGCGAGCTTGGGCAGGTCACGGTCCTAGTTGGCGTTGGCTTCCCGCCAGCGTGCAACGTTTCGCCTCCCGGGGCACCTTGGTTGCCAAGCCGATGACCCGGAGCCAGGGCTGCTCGCCGCTCGCGGCGTACGCACTCAACCGCGACGGATCGATGGCCGGCCAGCCCGTACCCTTCACAATCTGGTGGGGAGTTCCGAATCAGGACGCCAGACCAGCTCTGACCTGCGGCAGTGTAGAGCCGCAGGCAGGAGCGCAGCTGGACGTCCGACACCGTTGGACGCAGTTCAATGCCGTTCAGGACACCCCAAAGACCTGATCAGGCTGCGCCACGCTCGGTAACCGGCCCCGGTGCAGGGTTCGGGTTCGGGCAGGGCCGGCGGCAGGTAGGCCTGATCGAGCGCTGGGGCTGGCACATGCCCGGCGCGATCGTGCTGCCCCGGGCCTTGCCGCGAGACAACGACATTGTGGGTCGCTCACGGCCGCGGTCGTCCGCGGCTAGTCGGGGGCCTGGGCATTTTCTTGCGACAGCGGGACGAGACGGAGAGGGAATTTCGCCTCCCTGCCGAGCATGTCCACGAGGCGGTGGCCGTGCTCCTCCCGAGGTTGCCGATGGTGAGTCGGTGCGGGCTGCGAGGATCGGTTGGTGGACGGGGATCTTCGTGCGGCGATCGCACAGCTTCAGGAGGCGTTCGTCCGGTATCCGCGCAGGGCGGTGCTCGATGGCTGCCCACATTGCCGGAGGCAGACGCGGGTCGACGAGCATGACTTGTTCTCTCTGAGCATCAGCCTCGGCAACACGGTCGGCAGCCGGGACGACCTGAAGAGTCTGCTGCCCCTCTTGCTGGACCGCATGATCACCACCACGGAACTCGACCCATCCATCGTGTTGGGCAAGCTGCCTCGCGAGCAGTGGCGCACCTGGCCCGCACCCGAGCAGGACGCCATTGACGGCTACCTCGACGCGGTGTGGCGGTCGCTGCTGGGAACGTACCCGTCTCAGGTCGGGTCGTTCCTCGACCCGACCACTTTCCTCGACGCGGTCGTTGCCGGCGGCGAGAGCGTCACCCGATTCCTCGGCGTCTGGGACGTCACGCTCAACTCGGCGGCAGATCACCACCTGGCCGACACGGTAAACGGACTCAACTTCGCCGACCGGAGGCCAACCCTGCTAACCGCCTGGCTGCGCCGCGAAACGGTCCGCGACCGGCTGTATCGGGCGTTCGAGCGTGACCACGCCATGCCCTGGAGTGACGACCTGGCCCGGGCCCACGATCTCGTCCGTTCGTAACGACACCGGCCACCGACGGATCTGCGCAGACGAGCGCGCTCATCGGTCAGTGTTCACGGCGTTTTGCTCGACATGCCGCCGGTGACTCAGTTTCGGGGCGCGTGGCAGGAGGCGCAGGTTCCTGCCGAGGTCATCAACCGCGGCGAGGCGCATCCGGCCCGCGCGGTACGCGGCAGAAGAGTGCGTACTGGTCGAGGCGCGGCAACCGTGTCATAGGTTGTCGATGTAGATGACAACCGCGTCCGACGGTTGCGCCGGTCGCAGCACCAATGCCGGCTCGACGTCGGCGTACAGCCACATCCTGTGCGCTGTCCAGTTCAGGATCCCGCCCGTCTCCCGGGAACCGCGATAGACGCCATTTTCGTGCTGAAGCGGCCAACCGCGGCTGCTGAGATGCTCGACGAGCCGAGTAACGGTCGTTGCCCTGTCGGCACCATCGGCGGCCATAACCACGAACTCGGCTGTGCAGTTGCCGCTGCTGCCACCATCGGCGCACGTGTCGGCCGACACCAGGCGCAGCGACGCCGGCAGTGGGAGAACCTCATCTTCGCGGGTAGGAAACCGCAGCCTGCCGTCGCCGTCGAAGACGACCACGCCGACCCCGCAGCCGCACAGCAGCACCACCGTTACCAACGTCGCCATCGAGGCAACCCACTGAACTTCGCCCGCCGTCCGGTTCCGCCCGTCGAGGTGAGGGGTGGAGACGGCGTGCAGGCTCCGATCGATGACCAACGCGGCCAGGCACACGACGCCGACCAGCAACCACACCCCGAACCAGTCAAGCCATGGCGCGGCTACCGAGCCCCGGGGCCACTGCGAGACGGCGAACGCGGCGGCCTGCCCTGCGATGAAGACGACGCCGACAGCCACGCCGATGGCACGGCCGCTACGGGTACCCCACGCCCAGGCCCCGACCACGACCAAGCCGCAGATCGCCGCCACTACAACGACCATGGGCGCACCCTGCCCGAGCGGCAGAACCGCAAGCGCCGCGCCGCCCGTAGTCAGCCACCAGCGCCAACTGTTGCCCGCCACCATCGCCACGATGAGACCTAAGATCATCACCAAGGTGGTTGGCAAGCATCCTCACAGCATCATGTGGACGGCTCCTCCCGTCCACAGGCCAAGCCGGGCGTGCACTCGTGCTGAACCGGCTGTGGACGGCAGGTCCTGTCCACGGGCGTGGCGGTGACGGCCACGAGCGCCGTGGCCATGGCGGCGCGGTGAACGGCGGCGGTGTCACCGCGCCCCGCTACGCTCCCGCTCATGGCAGATCCGTTCCGGGTGCGCATCACCGTTCGTGGCTACGAGCTGGACACCCAGGGCCACCTGAACCAGGCCGTCTACCTCCAGTACGGCGAGCACGCCCGGTGGGAGTGCCTGCGCGCCGCCGGCATCTCACAGGAGCGGCTCATCGCCAGCGGGGTGGGGCCGGTCGCCCTGGAGGTCACCGTGCGCTACCTACGCGAGCTGCGCGGCGCGGACGAGGTGGACGTGTCCTGCGGGTTCCGCTGGGGCGAGGGCAAGACCTTCCAGATCGACCAGGACTACGCCCGCCCGGACGGCACCCCGGTGGCGACGCTGACCGGGGTAGGTGGCCTGCTCGACCTGTCCGCCCGGCGGCTGGTGGCCAACCCGCGCGAGCGGTTCCGGGAGCTGGCCAGCGACCCGGGGCCGCTCAACCTCTGAACGCAGGTCTCCCCCAGCAGGTCGGGTCGCACCGGCATTACGCCCATCCCGACGTTTCCCCTGCCGCCTTCCTCGTCGGTCACCCCACACCGACGTCGGGTCCGGGCCGGGCAGCGCCACTCCCCTGTGGCGAATTCGCGGTCATCTCGGTCGCCGCCTCGCCGTCCGGCACCCCGTAGCCGGGCACCGCCTCGATCGGCCGGATCACCACCCGGTCCGGACCGACCAGGAAGCTGACCGGCCCGCCGCTGCGCAGGGCCGGTACGGCATTGGTGGTGATCCGGCCATGGGCGAAGTCGATGCGGGCCGCCGGGCCCGGTCACCCCGGCGGGCTGCCGTCGACCGGTCGTCTCGCACATGTGAGGATGCGGCGCATGCGTGCCGTGATCTTCGACGAGTTCGGTGCCCGACCCGAGGTCCGCGACGTGCCGGACCCGGTGCCGCCGCCCGGGGGTGCCGTCATCCGGGTCGAGGCGACCGGATTGTGCCGCAGCGACTGGCACGGCTGGCAGGGACACGACCCGGACGTCCGCCTGCCGCACGTGCCTGGCCACGAGTTCACCGGCGTGGTCACGGCGGTCGGCGACGGTGTACGCGGCTGGCGCCTCGGCGACCGGGTCACCGTGCCGTTCGTCTGCGCGTGCGGGCAGTGCCCGGCCTGCCTCTCTGGCGACCAGCAGGTGTGTGAGCGGCAGACGCAGCCCGGCTTCACCCACTGGGGCTCGTTCGCCGAGTACGTGGCGGTGCAACACGCCAACGTCAACCTGGTCCGGCTTCCCGACGAGGTGGGCTACCCGGCCGCGGCGGCGCTCGGCTGCCGGTTCGCCACGGCGTTCCGGGCGGTGGTCGGTCAGGGGCGGGTCGCCGCAGGCGAGTGGGTGGCGGTGCACGGCTGCGGCGGTGTGGGGTTGTCGGCGGTGATGATCGCAGCGGCGTGCGGCGCGCGGGTGGTGGCGGTCGACGTTGCCCCCGGCGCACTCGAGCTGGCCCGCCGTTTCGGGGCCGCGGTGTGTCTGGACGGGGCTGCCCTCACCGGACCCAGCGCGGTGGCCGCAGCCGTTTGTGAGGTGACCGGCGGCGGCGCCCACCTGTCACTCGACGCCCTGGGCAGCCACGCCACCTGCACTGCCTCGATCGAGAGCCTGCGCCGGCGCGGGCGGCACGTGCAGGTCGGCCTTCTCCCCGCCGCCCAGGGCCGCCCGGCCCTGCCGATGGACCTGGTAATCGCGTACGAGCTGGAACTGCGGGGCAGCCATGGCATGGCCGCGCATGCCTACCCGGAGCTGCTCCGGCTGGTCACCGCCGGCGTGCTGCGCCCCGCCGAGCTGATCACCCGTACCATCGGGCTCGCCGAAGTGCCCGACGCCCTGGCCGCGATGGACCGGGCCGCCCCCGGCGGGATGTGCATCGTCCAGCCCTGACCAGGGCGACGCTCGGTCGGCCAGGGGTACGCCCCACATGGGCGTAGGCCGCGGCGTAGCTTGCCGTCGCGGCGACAGGCGACCTCAACCTCGTGTGTGTAGAGACTGACGAGCGCGACCTCGAATGTACGTGCCACTGTGGAGATTCAGCCTCGATCACGGCGGCGGATCACGCCCGGCGGACCTGCGCCTCGCTCCTGGCGGACCTGGACGTGCACCCTCGGGTGGCCCTCGTGAGTTCCGCGACGACGTCGTGCGGGTGGCCCGTGACCGTGATCCGGGCGTGTCGGTCGAGCAGATCGCTAAGGACTTCGGGGTCCATCCGATGACGTTGTTCAAGTGGTTGCGCCAGGCCGACGTCGACGCTGGGACCACGCCTGGCGTCAGTGGCAGCGACTCGGCCGAGTTGCGGGAGGCCCGTAAGCGGATCAAGTTGCTCGAGCGGGAGAACGAGGTCCTGCGTCGGGCCGCGGCGTACCTGTCGCAGGCGAATCTGCCGGGAAAAGGCTCTACCCGCTCGTGAGCGAGCTGGCCGCCGACGGGGTACCCGTGGCGGTGACGTGCCGGGTATTGAACATCGCTCGTCAGCCCTACTACCGGTGGCGTGCCCGCCGTGTCACCGACGCCGACCTGGCGCAGGCGTATCGGACGGACGCGTTGTTCGACGCCCACCGTGATGACCCGGAGTTCGGCTACCGGTTCCTGGCCGATGAGGCCCGCGCTGCCGGCCAGCCGATGGTCGAGCGCACCGCCTGGAGAATCTGTTCCGGTATGGGCTGGTTCAGCGCGTTCAGCAAGCGCAAGCGTCGGGGCAAGGGCGGCAAGCCAGGCCCACCAGTGCACGACGACCTGGTCCAGCGGGCCTTCACCGCCGACGGCCCGAATCGGTTGTGGCTGGCCGACATCACCGAGCACCGCACCGGTGAGGGCAAGCTGTATCTGTGCGCGATCAAGGACGTGTGGTCCAACCGGATCGTCGGCTACTCCATCGACTCACGGATGAAATCGAGGCTGGCCGTCAACGCCCTGCACAACGCCGTAGCCCGCCGTGGTGGCGTGGCCGGCTGCGTGCTGCACACCGGCCGAGGGTCGCAATTTCGAAGCCGGAAATTCGTCCGAGCCCTCCACCAACACCACATGACCGGGTCGATGGGCCGCGTCGGCGCCGCCGGCGACAACGCCGCCATGGAATCCTTCTTCGGCCTGCTACAGAACAACGTCCTCGACCGCCGAACCTGGACGACCCGGCAGCAGCTGAGGACCGCGATCGTGACCTGGATCGAACGGACCTACCACCGCCGCCGACGCCAACGATCCCTGTCCCGGTTGACCCCAATCGAGTACGAGACCATCATGACCCCACCGGCCAGTCAGGCCGCGTGACTGAAACTGTCACCTATCGGTGCAGCAGACCCGGCCGAGCAGGTGAGATGCCATTGTCGCCATTGACCGATCCGGCTGGCCAACGGCTAACCTTCGACCGGTGGTGCCTGGACTGGCTAACCCAGACAGAGACGGCCACAGGCTCTGCTGACGGGGCCTGATCCCGCGAGCGCCGGCATCCGCACTGTTCCCAGCACCTCCGGATGCCCGACGACCGGCGCGGACTGCGCTCGGTGACGAGCATTCCGCGGCATGACAGGCTGTTCATCATGGGCTCTGCCGATGATCGTCTCCACCTAAGGCTGAAGATCAACAACGGCCTGCTCCTCGTACGGGATGATGTCGGCACTTGGCTAATCCACGGCGCCGCCGACGGGCTGGTCTACCCGGCCGGGCACCGGCTCGTGTGGCTGTTGCCACTGCTGGAACGCACCCCGAGCGACGTCAGTGCCGAACTGTCTGACGTGCCTGTCACCGACACACCGCTTCCCGCCCTCGTGCGGTTCGCGCTCACCGCATGGGGAAGCTACTGGCCGACACTGGCGCTCGATTGGTTGGACGCCGGCTGGCCCACCCGGGATCTGCGCGACGTACTGGCCGACATGAAGGACTCGCGCGAACTCTCCCAGCCGCTTCGCGATCGAGCCCTTCGCCTCTGGCACGCCTCGGCACCTGCCTGACGGCCTGACAAGCCCGAATCTCGGAGCCTCCTCGACCAACGCCGGACTTACATCGCATTGCACGCCGAGTACTCACGGAGGAACCGGTAGCCACGGAGGCGACAGCGACGGCGAGCACTCCGCGCGGGCACGCCAATGCTGACGCCTTCGGATCCACCGAAGATGTCTCCAGTCTGAAGGGCCTGGTCAGGGCATTGCCCGTGGGATCGGTGTCTCAGATGACGGAACCACGGCGTGCCCCAGCAAGCCCTCCGCGACGCTTCACCTCGACCTGCAGCACACCGACGGGCGTGACGTTAGGCGACCCCAGACACCGGCCGGCCGGCGCCCGCGGCCCGGGAGCAAAGACGCCTGACCACTTCGACGTTCACTGGGAGGTCAACCGCTCCGGAGCGCACCAGCGCTGCTGGTCAGCGGCCTGGCCAGGACGCACCTGGGTGACCTCTTCGCTACGGTGACCACTTCGCCGAGCTGCACCCAATCTGCTCCCAACGCAAGGCCCAACCACCACACCAGGTCGTTACCGCGCTGACCTGCTCACACTCCCCCATCAGGCGAGATAGAGAACCGTTGAAGTCCGTCCAATGGCGTTGAGTACTCCGCGGTGAAACAGGACGCCGCGCCGACTCTGACCTGCGGCAACGTGGAGCCGCAGGCAGGGGTGGGTGCAGTTCAGCGTCGTTCGATGCCGTTGCGCGCAGTTCACGGCCGTTCAGGGCAGCCCGCTGCTCCCAACCTGCTCCCCCTAGACCGGGCTCGCACCGGGCCGCCGACCGCTCGTGACCTGCCGGCCCAGCGCTACGGTCGGCACCAGCGCTGGCTCCCTCAGCCGCATCGGTCGATCGGGAAGCACACCCACGATCACCGCGCCTCATCAGCGGCGGAAGGGTGTATCTGACCTTGGTGTGCTACGCCGTGCTGCTCGCTCTGCCATCAGGCGGGAGACCGCCGCAACGAAGAGTCGATCCCGACGGGCTCTCCAGGGCGAGAGCCGACGCGTACCGCTCGCTCAGGCGTCCTGCTGTGTGCGGATGTCCAACTTTCCCGCCAGCCAGTCCGACTGGGGCACGGCCGATCCCCGGATGCCGAGACTCGCCCGGGCCGCCTGGTAGAAGCGATCGCGTGTCTCGTTGGCATGGCCGAGCCCAGCAGCCAGCTCGAACCCCGCGGAAGTCATGCCGCGGGCGTAACGGGCGATGTCCGTCACTGCGGCGCGCCACTCGCGGGCCGCAGTGATCGATGTGGCGTCGCCCAGGAGGAGGACACTCTCCCATGTCTTTGTGCGCCGGATATCGGCCTCTTCCATCCTGGCCAGGGCGTGTTCACGATCGACACCGTGACGAAGCGCGTTCAGGTTGGCGATCCGGAGCGCGTACGTGTGCACTTCCTTGACTGCGTTGGCGAACTCGACGTACGCCTGAAGCCGGCGCTCGTCCCACCGAGCCGCCTGCTGGCGCTGCCACCGCGAGCGGTCCGCGATCAAGGTGGCGAGGATGGTCCCGCCTGTTCCGACGAGGACGCCGAGCAAAGCCGGCAGTTGGTCCATCAACGCGCTCATGCCTTGATGGTGCACGGGCGCCACAACCGACATGCGTCTGCCCGGCAAGGCGCCCGACCTTCGGCGTGACCGCGCGACCAGCGGCATGTGTGTGCATCTGATCAAGCGTGGTTCTCGAGTCACTCAGGGGAGAAGGGTGTGCCCCTCCCAGGTGCCGTGTTCGGACAGAGGGCGGAACCGCATGAACGTTGATTCGTGGTGGAAGTCCCGGCGGTGCTGTTCAGCCATGGCGACGGTGTGTGTATGGGCCTGTGGGACGGCGCTGCGGCCGTGGACCATGTCGGTCATCTCGCGGACGCTGCGCCAGATCGTGAAGGTGGAAAACGTGTGGGGCGGGCGTACCGCTGCGGTGGCGAAGGTGGTGCCGGGGTGACCGGCGACCGAGCGTTCGACGGGCCGTCCCCACTTCAGGAACCGGGGTAGTTCGAGAGCCTTGAGCCGGGCGAGGGTGACGGCCACGATAGGCTCCTGCGGATCCCACCGGCCCGCCTGCACCGGCAGGCCGGCGAGGGCGGCCACCTCGCCGTAACGCCGCAGGTACTGCAGTCGCACATGCCATCCGTCGTCGAGCTGCCGCCCTAGATCGTCGTCTGCGAGGAACCGCTCCAACGCCGATTCGTCGTCCCATTCGGCGAACATCGCAAGGCGTCGCAGCTGCATCCGTTCCACCGACAACGCCGGGGAGCCGAGTCGCATGAGCGCGAGGCATTCGGCGTGCCGCAGCCCAGCCGCCCGAGGCCTGCGACGCAGTGTGCGCAAGGTCAAGGCCGGCGGAAGCAGCGCGAGATGGAACGAATGCATCATCGGCCCATGATCCCAGTCGTCCGCACCCGCGTCCCTCCCACAGCATGCGGGCTGGCGACGGCGGCAGGCGGACGTTGGCTTCGCCGGCAGCGGTTCAACACAGAGGACCAATGACAGTCTCATCGGCCCCGTCGCCGTCTGACGAGGCTCAGTCCCCACAGATAGACCGCGGGTCGCGGCAAAACAGGGCGCCGACGGGCATCGAACCCACCAGATCGACGGTCCTCCAACCGGGCCTGAAGGCGTGCGCGAGGTGGTAGGACCAGCAGCCCTGTCGGGGCTGTGACCAATAGTTGGCATGATGGGCTCGTGACCGAGCCGGTGTTTCGATACCAGCCTGATCCCTTGGCCACGGGCTCGGCGATGCGGATTGAGCACGAATGCAGCGTCTGCGGGCAACTTCGGCACATCCGCTACCGGGGACCGATCTACGGCGGACAACCCGAGACTCTCTGCCTGCACTGCATCTACTCCGGGGAGGCTTCCAGGGCACTCGGCGTCGTTGCCGTCGCCACGGATGGCAGCGACATCCTGGACATGCCTGCCGAGTTCAGTGACGCGATCGACGTGCCTCACGACGTGCCGCACCACGTCATCGAGGAGATCACTCGCCGGACCCCTGGCTTCACCGGTTGGCAGCAAGAGTCATGGCCCTAACTTGATCTTTAACCCTCTGAGGTCCCGCGGGGACCCCGAACGATCACGGAAACAGCCCTTGGTTGATGATCTTCTTGTCTAGGGAAGAACATCAATAACCAAGGGCTGTTCTGGTGACCAGTGTGCATGACCGTGGTCCGGCTGATGCCGTCGGGGACCTGGACCGGTTCCGGCGGGAGTTCTACGACTGCTTGACCGCTCGGGCTGACGCGTTGTTCGACCTGACCGACGCGGTGTTGTGCGCCGATGGGCCGGTCCGGTCGTTGGTGGAGTTGTCGCTGGTGGGTGAGCACCGCCGGGGTCACGGGGCGTTGTATGACGCCCTCGCCTGCGGGAAGTTGGACATTGACCGGTTGCGCACTGCTCTCGCCGGGGTGCCGCTGCCCCGGGCAGCCGACGGCCGTCTCGTCCTGGCGGTCGACATCACCTGCTGGCTGCGGCCGGACGCGCACACCTCACCGCAGCGGATCCTGTGTCACACCTACGGACGCGGAAAGGATCAGACCATCATGATCCCGGGCTGGCCGTATTCGATGGTCGTGGCCCTGGAGTCGGGCCGTAGTTCGTGGACCGCGCCGTTGGACGCGGTGCGGCTGGCGCCTGGTGATGACGCGGCCATGGTCACCGCCGGGCAGCTGCGAGACATCGTGGGGCGGCTGATCGCGGCCGGACAGTGGCGGCTCGGGGATCTGGACATTCTGGTCGTGGCCGACGCCGGCTACGACGCACCTCGACTGGCTTTCCTCCTGCGTGACCTGCCCGTGCAGGTCCTCGCGCGGATGCGCTCAGACCGGGTACTCCGCCGGGCAGCGCCTCCCCGGCGACCGGGAACGGTCGGCCGTCCGCCCCGCCACGGCGGCGAGTTCGTCTTCGGTGATCCCGCCACCTGGGGTGAGCCCGACGCGGCCACGGTCACCGACACCCGTCTCTACGGCACGGCGTGGGCCCGCGCCTGGGATCGGTTGCACCCTCGGTTGACCCACCGATCCGCCTGGACCGCCGCGGCTAAAGTACTGCCGGTCATCGAGGGGACCGTCATCCGCCTGGAAGTCGACCACCTACCCAGCGGCGCGACACCGAAGCCGGTGTGGTTGTGGTGGTCCGGCGTCGACGCCACCTCGGATGACGTGAACCTGCTCTGGCAGACGTTCCTACGCCGCTTCGACATCGAACACACGTTCCGCCTGTTCAAACAGACCCTCGGCTGGACCTGCCCGAAGATCCGCACCCCGCAAGCCGCCGACCTATGGACCTGGCTGATCCTCGCCGCCTACACCCAGCTCCGTCTGGCCCGCGCCCTCGCCGCCGACCTGCGCCGCCCCTGGGAGCAACCCGCACCACCGCAGCGTCTGTCACCCGCCCGCGTCCGCCGAGGGTTTCGGCACCTCCGCGCGAAGGCGACCTGCCCGGCCGGTGCACCCAAACCCGCCCGGCCAGGCCCGGGGCGACCACCCGGCCGCCGCAACACCCACCCCACCCCGCGATACGACGTCCACATCGCGACCACCACGAACGCCAAAACATCGGCCACAAAGAAGACGAAGACTGTCAATTCCCGGCCACGCCGCACAGGTTAAAGATCAAGCTAAGGGATGTCTCGTAACCCTGGTGTCTGTCTGTTGAGGACGATCAGGCAGGATGCCGGGGTTCAGGTGATCACGGCAGCTCACTCGGAGTGGATCTTTCCGTTCACCGGGCTGCAGCCCGACCAGTTCCGCACGCTGGTCCGGGTGGTCGCCGAGCGTGGCGGTGACGGTGTCGCTGACGGTCGGCCGGGCCGGCAGTGGGCCCTGGACCTCGCCGATCGGGTGCTGCTGGTCGCGGCGTATTGGCGCATCCGCGCCACCGAGCAACCCAGCCGGCCTCGCCCGGGAGCCGTCATCTACGAGCCACGAGCGTGGCGTCCATCCACAACAGAACTTGCTCACATCCAGGTGGTTGCATGCACTCCAAGTGGTTGCCAGCAACCCCCGCAAACCACCACGTACGCCGACGCACCAGATTACGACGTCACGACGAACAGTAGTGGTGACGGCACTGACCAGACGATCTACTCAATCGATATCAGTGGCCTATCTGAAGTCCCTTTGTGGAGGCGAATTCGTAGAAGTCATCCGACTCATACCGAACACTGCCGTCCTCTTGGTCAAGGAAGCTCACTTGGCCACGACATACACCATTCTCAGACACGAATCCCCAACCAATCGCCAGTGCCGGCCGGCGCGACCGCTACGAAATTCGACACAACGTATGCGCCCGCATTCCGCCTCTAACAGCGCCTTCTGCTCGGCATCAACCCGCAGATGCAGCCGCTCCGCCTTCGCACTCATCACCCGATTGTACGGACAACGTACGCCAAACACGTGGGCTGGAACCGAACCTGGCCCAAATCTGCTCTACATAATCAAGAAGGCGGCCCGGCGCAAGGCCGGGCCGCGCGCACGCGCTTCAGGCCTACGGCCCCGCGCGCACGCCGTCCGCACCAAACCAACAAAGAACCATAGCCATAGATCAATAGCACCGAACCAGCCCGCCCGATCACCGGTTCATGATCATCAATCTCACCGTCGTCGTGACGGCAACCCTGACGACAACACGGTCAGACGGCGGCAGGCACCCAGCGCCCTTGGGCACGGAACGTGGTCACGGATCGAAGCGGAATGGCCGGGCGAGCACCTTACCGGAATACCCGCCCGAACCACGCATGAATCTTTCTTGTTACTCAGGAGAATCAGCGGTTTGCTTTTCTCTGCCAAACAGCCTACTTACAAGGTCATCGCTCGACCGGCAGCCTTCCGCGCGCGCCAGCACATCGACCGGGTCCAGGTTGGATATCGGTGCCGGAATTCCACTTCCCCAAGCATCCCACCCGTCGAAGAAGAGGTGATCGTCGAGATATGCGCCAAACGGTCCCATGCGCCCAACACGCGCCACTTCTGCGTTCAATTCCTTGAGTAGCCGCCCGAGGGAATACGCCGTCTCCGTCTTCCCCGTGCCACTACTCCAGCAGCCGACCCAGCCACTTCCGACCGTCGGGTTGTCCGGCACCAAACATATCCACAGCCGGGTGTCAGCTTCACCAGCCAAAACTACGGCAACGAACCGCTGCTCGCCACTGATCAAATACTTGAATGACGTCATCACGGAGGCGAAATCACAAACTCGATCAAGGTACCTGGCGACATGTCTCCCGCTCTCACCCTTCTCGCGATCTCGGCCGTTCGGTGGTGGCCGCCGGTGATGTACACCCGAGACGCAGGATAACACCCACAGTCTCCTGGATCCCAATCGCGTGCACCCCTGATTGGATCGTTACCCTGCGGACCACCCGGCATAATAAGTTCGTCGTTCGTTAGATTCCTGACACCACCATGCCCGGCAACTTCACCGCCATTCATTTGGTGCGGATTCAGCGCGTGCGTTTCGAATCTGTTGTTGACTAGCTCGCCAGCTCGAACATTGAACTTATTGATGTCGGGATGCACCGGCAGGTCTGACAAGTGACTGTTTGTGCTACCGCCGCAGTTGTGAACCAGTACCGGGGTTTTGCCGGCGAGCACATAGTACGTGTGGATGTCGGCGACGGTAAGGTCGCGCATCGTTTGCTCGCCGGTGAAGCTGAGGACTACGGCAACAGTTGCCACCTCGCCCGTTGCGGTCCGTAGCCGCTCGGTAGGTTGGAGGTCCTTCGCGTCGACCCATTCTTTGCGGGTTTCGCTCCAGAACGGGTGGTGCTGGGTGGTGTGGAGGGTGTCGTACTCGCCGTTCTCGTCTAGGACGGTCAGATCGGTGAGGTCACTGTCTTGGTTCTCGTGCAGGTCGGTCACCGGCTTCTCGGTGGTTTCGCCGGTTGCTGAGTCGGTGGCGAGGACGAGGTCGCCGACCGCTACCTCGCCGATGGCCCGGGAGGTACCGTCCGCGAGAAGTACCGGGGTGGTAGGTGCGAAGCTGTGCAGAAGACAGCCCTTGCCCTTGAAGCCTGTCCGCGCGCCGGCCGCGAGTCCTACCCCTGTGATGGCCGACTCCGTCCAGCTAGCGGCCGCGCCTTCCCAGTCCCTGTTAGCGATGCTCTTCCAGGTTTTTCCGAATCCCTTGTAGGTGTCGATGACACTCATCGGCAGCGAGACGTAGGCGGACACGGTGTTCGATACGTAAATCTTTCCTATGTTGGCCAGTGCAGTCGTGATCGACATTTCGCCGTCTATCACGGCATTGAAGTCGTTGTAGGTGGAGATATACCCGTCCTTGATCCGCCCTGCGGTCGCCTTGAGGGGATCAATCACGGCGCGTTTCGCGCCGGTTAGCATTCCGCTGCCGACTTGGCCCCAGAAGCTTTTATTGGGCTTCGACGGTGCCGCTGTGGTGGCGGGCGGCACGTATGCGCCGCCTCCGTCGTTGATCCACAGTAGTCCTGATGGGTCGCTGCGGGTGACCGGCGAGTTGTTGGCGTACGTGTAGCCGTTCCATTGCTGTGGGTCGGCGAGGTCCATGAGCGGGTCGACGGAGATGAACCGGCCCAGTGTCTTGTCGTACTGGCGTGCGCCGATGTTGATCAGGCCGGTGGGGTTGGTGTCGCCGCCGACGAAGCCCTTGGCGTTGGGCCAGGTGGGGTTGTTTCCGCGGGGTGTGCCGTAGGGGGTTTGCCGGCGGATGTCGACTTGTTGGGTGCCGGCGTTGATGGCGATCTGTTGGGTGCCTTGGTGGTCGTTGTAGAGCCAGGTCAGGTCGGTGACCGCCGACCCTGCGGTGCGGCTGGCGATGGTCGTGCCGGCGAAGTCGTAGTAGCGGGTGCCGGTGGTGACGCCATCTTGGAAGCGGATTTCCTGGCCGGGTAGGTACAGGGTGGTGCCGGTGGCGTCGCGGCGGATGAGCCGGACTCCGTCGGTGTCGTAGAGGTTGGTCTCGGTGGCTTTCCCGGCGGCGCTGACGGTGGCGAGCTTGCCCTCGGCGTCCCAGTCGAGGGTTTGGCTGTTGGTGCCGCTAACGCAGTTGTTGGGGAGGACGTTGCCGGGCCGGCAGGTGGTGTTGCCCGCGTTGTCGTAGGTGTACTTGTGGTTCACGATCCCCTTGGTAGGGGTGACGGTGTTCATGTTGGTGACGGCGTGGGGTCGGACGACTCCCGGGCCACCGTCGGACACGCTGTAGCTGCGGGTGGTGTTCCCGCTGCTGTCGTGGCTGGTTTCGGTGCGTCGGCTGCCGGTGTCGGTGAAGGTCCAGTCCTGCCAGTACGGTGCCGGCCCGCCGAGGTTGGCGACGGCCGGATCCGTTTCGCAGGAGACCCCGGCCTTCGGGGTCCAGGCGGTCGTCAGACGCCCGAGGGCGTCGTCGCGGAAGCATTGGGTATCCGCTTCACCGACCTGGGGCGTGTCGGTGATCGACGCGATGGCGCCGGCGTCCTGGTAGGAGTAGCGGCGGTCCGAAACGGTGCCGGCAACCGTGGAGCGCTCGATGATGGTGCGGTCGACGCGGCGGGTTGCCTCATCGCGGTAGACGGTGTCCTGGGTGAAGTTGCTGCTCCCGGGAACTTTGTAGATCGAACCGCTACGTTCGCCGTACGCGGTGTAGCTGGCGGTCGCCAACGTGCCCACGAACCCGGTGAGGCTGGTGTCCAGGCGCACCGGCATACCGGTCGTGGCGTCGTAGTCGGTGGTGAGTTCCTCGTTGACGAGGTCACCGCCGCCCGGGTAGGCGATCTTCGTGGGAGTGCCGGTGTACGGGGAGTAGGTGTAGCCGTAGACGTAGGTGTCGCCGAGGTCGGAGTTCCACGGCATCACGTAGTTGACGCCGGTTGGTTGGTAGCGCTCGGTGAAGTTGCGGATCTGCCACTTGTATGTGCTGGCGGTGCCGGCGGAGTCGTAGTCGTAGCGGATCTTCTGGCTCAGGTACCCCTTGGCGCTGTCCGGCTCGCCGTAAGGAGCGTCGTATTTCCACTCGGAGCGCAGGCGTCCGGTGGCGGAGTCGTCGCGCAGTTGTGTTTTGCGGCCGAGTTGGTCGTAGACGTACCAGAGTGCTTCGCCGCGGGCGTCGACGGTCTTCTGCAGGGAGTTGTCGTCGTAGAAGCTGCTGGTGGTGGTGCCCTTGTCCGGGTCGGTGGTGCGCCAGAGGCGGCCCTTGGCGTCGTACTCGTTGATCCACTCGTTCCCGGCCGGGTCGGTGTTCTTCGTCGCCTGGCCCTTGCGGTTGAAGGCGTACGTGGTTTCCAGGTAGGCGCCGTTCACACCGGAGGACGTGGTGTGCTGCCGCAGCGCGACGGTGCGGCCCTTGACGTCGGTGACCGTGGTGGTGGGGGTGCCACCCGTCGGCGGGGTGACCTTGGTCAGGTCACCCTCGTAGCTGGTGACGGTGCGCCACTTCTCCAGCAGGTTCGTGGTGGTGTCGCCGGCGAGGAAGATGCTGTTGGTGGGCCGGGACGCCTGGTCGTAGACCGTCCGGGAGACCGCGGGTACGGACCAGTCGGGTTCGGACCAGAAGACGCCGGACGGGATGCCGGGTTCGGCGTGGGCGGCGTAGCTGGCCGCCGTCCGCCCGTACTCGTCGTAGAGGGTGTCGGTGACGACACGGTCGCTGCCGCCGCCCAGCGACGGCGACTGGGTTTGCCGCGCCCGCAGCAGCCCGTCGAGGATCTGGTACGAGGTGACGTAGGCACCGTCGACGTTCAGGGTCTTCGACGTGACGTAGGGGTAGGCGTCGCGTCCGGCGGCGAACGTGTAGGTGTACTGCGCCGACGGGAAGCTCGGATTCGCCGCCTGCGTCCACCCCAGGGTCCACACCTTGGCCACGCGGCCGAGCGCGTCGTACTGAATCGTCGAGGTGACCTTGCCGTTGGGGTCGGTGGTCTGGGTGGTCGAGCCCCAGTACGGGTTCGTCTGCACCTTTGAGGACCAGTTCAGCTGGTTGGTGCTGGTGACCAGGGTGATCGGCCCGCCGACCGCCGGGGTGTACGCGGTGGTGGTGACGTTGCCCCTGATGTCGGTCGAGGTCCGCTGCTTACCGGCAACGTCGTAGCTGGCCTGGGAGGTCGTCTGCCACACCGTGCCGGTGCCGGCACTCCAGTCCTTGAGCTCCTCGGTCCTGGTCGCGGCGCCGAACGTGGGCGCGGTGTCGACGCTGGTCGCGCCGTCGTAGTAGACGCGGGTGTCGGAGATGACGTCGTCGACGCTGGTCGGGTTCGCGCCGCAGGCCAACGCGGTGGTCGTGGTCTGCTTGACCAGCTGCGTGAGGTTCTTGTCCGCATTCCTGTTGTAGGTGTACGTGGTGCACGTCTCGTCGCCGGTCTTCGGATACTCGCCGTCGTCCTGCGACCAGGTGACCGTGCCGTACGTCTGGTCGAAGTCGCTGGTCTCACGCGAGGTACGCCACCCCCGGGACCCGTCGACGCCCAACGCGGTCGCGGCGTAGGTGGTCTGGGTGTTGACGAACCGCGCCTCCACCAGGTCGCCGTTGATGGTGCGGCTCGCGGTCGGGTTCGACCGCCACGGCACGTTCACCGTCTTCGACACCGGCTTGCTGGCGACACCGTTGTAGACGACCTGCTCCCGGATCTGCCCGGCGAACTGGTCCTCGTCATAGACGGTCTCCGAGCCCACCGACGCCGGCACGATCACGCTGCGGGTGCCACCCGACGGGCTGAGCTTGTCGCCGTGCATACCGCGCAGGAACGTCGTCGCGGTCAACGTCTGCGGGTTGCCGCTGTCCCCGACCCGGGTGTTGACCTGCCCGTAGCCGCGCCACTGCCCCCACGTCTTCCGCTCCGGCCTGGTCAGGCCGTCATCGTCGTCGAAATGCCACGCCGGCGAACCGACGTAGTCGTACCAGGTGTGCGTCGTCGGCGACTTCCCCTTCGGCAACTGCACGTCATCCTGGGCCACGTGCTCGACGCGGTACTTGTGCCACCACTCGGTGACCAACGTGTTGCCCGTCGGGTCCTGCGGATCGGGCACCCGCACCGGATAGCAGCGCCGCGTGTTGGTGTGCGGCGCCAGAGCACCGACGATCGCGGCCGTGCACTCCGGCGACGAGTAGTCGACCTTGATACGGGCGCCAGTTTCCGTGACGATGCTCGACAGACGCAACCAGTTGTCGGTCGCACTGTGCTCGGTGTACACCCGGTTCGGCAGCGACTCCGCACCGAACGTCACCGGCGGCAGGTTGATGACCGTACCGACCAGACCCGCGTGGTCGATCCGGTCCAACCACAGGCCCTCATGGGTTGAGTCGGCCGTCGCTGAGAAAGTGTGCCCCAGGGTCCAGGATTCGACGTTCTGCCAGTCCGGGGTTGACTTGGTGGTGTCCCACACGCGGGTAGTGACCGTCTTCAGCCGTTTGGCGGTCCAGAAGGTAGGCGTGTACTGCTGGGGGCAGGACGTGGCCGACGCCTTGCAGTCCTGATCCCACGGGGTGTCCTTCCAACTCGCGGTCACCGGAGCGGCCTCGGTCCCACAGTTGGTAAAGCACCGCATGTCCGTGGTGAACAGGACCTGCGCGTACGGGGTGGTGCTGCGTTCGGTGACACCGTGCGTCGCGGCAGTCCGGTCGTACGTGCCGTAATCGATGCGGGTGAGGTAACCAGCCCGGTCGTAGGTCACGTCGTCGGAATCGGTCACGTTACGGGCGTACTTGTTGGTCTCCTTGCCATACCAGAACGACATCGTGTTGCCGCGCACGTCGACGACGTAGTCAAGGTTCCACCGCCACGCCTGCACACAATCCGACCCGGCGAACGTGCCCTTCGCGCACGGCTCACCCGCGTGGTTACCGAAAACCGGCACCGTCAAGGTCGAGTTCGTCCCCGTCGACTGGCCCGGCAGATTGTGCCGGCCGAAGAAGTACTGGGTGCCGTCGGTCGTCGTCACCTTCCAGTACTCCCCCACGTCACCGTAGGTCGCGTCACCAGAGTCACCGTTGGCCGCACCGGTCAACTTCTCGATCGTCGACCCGTCCTCAACGCGGGAGTGCCAACCCCTACCCGCCTGGTAGATGAGCTCACCGCCGTGACCGTTCAGGCTCATCGTCGCGTTCTCGGACCGCCAACACTGATCCCCGGTCCTCGCCGTGTTGGTCGCCCCGTTCTTCATATCGTCGACGCACGGCATATAGCGACGCTCAATGTAGCCCGGGGAGTAGTCGAACCCTTCACCAATCCACGACGGCTGGTTGTTGGTGACCGTCGACCGGCCATCCACCGTCGATGATGAGTAGCTTAGGTTTACCGCTGGCACCGGACCGGTCGCCGGCGGCACACGGATCGGATAGTCCCACGTGAAGCCGCCAGCGCTACCGCCGCTGGACCAGGTGGACGAGGGGGCGAGGCTGGTCGCGCCGAAATCACCGTCGGCTCCAGCAGGCGCGGCGGCCAGCATCAGCAACGACCCGGACGAGGTCGAGGCAGAGGAAACGCTCACGTCGGCGGTCGCGATACCCGCAGCGGTGTCATTCACGGTGGGCAGCGGCACCGACCGGCAGCCCGCGCTGGCGGGGTTGCTCACCGCACACTGCGGCACCTGCCACAAACGCAGGCGCGACGCCCACGACCCGCCGACCGCGTACCGGAAGGAGTTGTAGTTGATTGACACCTTCGCCACGCCGGTCGGTGCGCCCTGCGGAGCGACCACCTGCACCATCAGACCGTCACGCCACGCCTGCGGGAGCGTTGCCCGGTCCACGACCTTCACATCGAGCTCAGTGAGAGGCTCGCCCGCCTTGCCAGTGCCCCGGCCAACCCAGACCGGCAGCGACCCGGCCTGCACACCACGGCTACCGGCCGCCCGCGCCGACGCCCCAGCAAGGTCGACCCGCGCGGCTGCGGGAGCAGGCAACTTCGGTACCGGCGAAGGGGCCGAGGTCACCCGGCTCTGCCGCCACACCTCACCCGCCGCCACCGGACCACCATCGTGATCGAGTGCCTCCGCAGGTGGCGCCGACGCCTGCCGCTGCGCCGCCGTCTGCGCCGGCACGTACGGCACCAGGGACACCATCAGAGACGCGACAACCGCCCCGACCAGCACCCAACGCCGCACGCCCGTAGCGTGAGAGGGTGGTTCGGTAGCTTTCGTCCATTGTGGGTTTGGGTCGGCATGTGAATGTGAGCCGTGGTCGTAACCGGTGGGTCCGGCCGGCGTTGGGCTGATCATGGGTGAGCGTGCGGCGTATCCGAGTGACCTGACCGATGAGCAGTGGGCGGTGGTGGGTCCGTTCCTGCAGGCGTGGAAGGACCGGCATCCGTCGGTGTCGGGGCATCAGGGTCGCTACGAGCTGCGGGAGATCGTGAATTCGATCTTCTATCAGAACCGGACGGGTTGTCAGTGGGCGTACCTGCCGCACGATCTGCCGCCGAAGTCCGCGACGTATTACTACTTCGCCCGGTGGCGTGATGACGGCACTGACCAGGTGATTCATGATCTGCTTCGTTGTCAGGCGCGGGAGAAGGCCGGCCGTCGGGAGGATCCGACCGCGGTGGTGCTGGACACTCAGTCGATTCGGGCGGCCAACCACGTTCCGGCCGCCACGACCGGCAAGGACGCGGCGAAGAAGGTGCCGGGGCGTAAACGGGGCCTCGCGGTCGACGCCCTCGGGTTGATCATCGCGGTGGTGGTCACCGCCGCGTCAGTCACCGACAACGCGATCGGCGTGCGGCTGCTGGACAACGTGGTGGCGCACACGCCGACGGTGACCAAGGCGTGGGTCGATGCCGGGTTCAAAGACGACGTGCAGATCCACGGCGCGGTCCGAGGTATCGATGTCGAGCAGGTCCTTCGGTCCGACACGACGGCCGGGTTCGTGCCGCTGGCACGCCGGTGGGTGGTGGAGCAGACCAACGGCACGTTGATGCTGCATCGCCGTCTGGTCCGCGAGTACGAAAGCCGACCCGCCTCCGCGGTGTCACGCACCTGGTGGGCCTCGACGGCGAACCTCGTCCGCCGGTTGACCGGCACCGCCACCACGTCCTGGCGCGACCAACGGTGACGCACCCGACGCTGCTGACCCTGCTCACCGAACGCGAGACCGCCGCCGGCCTCACCGTCGAGCGGCTCCGCGCCCAGATCGCTTCCCTCGACGAGCAACTCACCGCGGCCGAGACCGAGGTCGCCGAACTGGCCATCACCCGCAAGACGCTCCTGAGCCTGGGCGGCCCACTCGATCCGGCGGCACCTGCTGACCCGACCGTCGCCAGCCCCGCCTACCAGCAGATCCTCGCCGTGTTCCACAGCGCCACCGCACCGATGCGCGCCAAGGACATCTGCCAGGCGCTGGGCACCGGCACCACCGCGAAGGACACCGAGAATCTCCGCGCCAAACTCAAACGCCTCGTCGCCCGCCAGATCCTCACCGAACCCGAGGCCGGACTGTTCACCCTGGCCCCACCGACGGCGTCCGCGTAACCCCCACCACCAGGGCCGCTAACGAACCGTCAAACCCGCATCGGACAAAGCCTCCCGAACCACCCTCTCAGGGCTGGCGGCGGCGGAGCCGGCCCGGCACGAGATGCAGAGGGTGTGACCGTCGTGGACACGATTGTCTACCGGCCGGTCCGGGACGAGTTGGCGTACACCTTCGGCGGGCGGATGCCGGTGGCGCACCTACGCTCGGGCGACGTGCTGGAGGTGTTCACCGAGGACTGCTTTGGTGGGCGGGTGCGCGGGCCAGCGGACCTGCCGTCTCAGGTGTGTCAGATGCCGTATCTGAATCCGGTGTCGGGGCCGTTCTTCGTTGAGGACGCCGAGCCCGGCGACACCCTCGCCGTGCACATCATGTCGATCACCCCGGGCCGGGAGTGGGGAGTATCGTCCACGTTCCCGCGCTTCGGGGCGCTGACGTCGACCTCCCACACGGCCACCCTGCAACCGCCGCTAGAGGAGCGGGTGTGGGTGTACGGCATCGACCGGGCCGCGGGCACGGTTCGGTTCCAGGCCACGGGCAGTGACCACCGGGTGGATCTGCCGTTGGAGCCGATGATCGGCACGATCGGTGTGGCCCCGGGCGGGTTCGAGGCCCGGGCGACGATCGTCCCGGACACCCACGGCGGAAACCTCGACACGCCGCTAATCCGGGCCGGCGCCACCGTGTATCTCGGGGTCAACGTGCACGGGGCGATGCTCGCCCTCGGCGACGGGCACGCCCGCCAGGGCGAGGGTGAGGCCTGCGGCGTCGGCGTGGAAATCGCCACCGTCACCACCCTGGCCGTGGAGGTGGTCAAGAAGACGCCGACGGTGTGGCCACGGCTAGAGACCGACACCGCCATCGCCTCCATCGGCTGCGCCCGACCCCTCGAAGACGCCTACCGCATCGCCCACACCGATCTCGTCGGCTGGGCGGCCGACCTGACCGGCATGGACACCCTGGACGCCTATCAACTGGTGTCGCAGGCCGGCCGGGCGCCGATCGGGAACGTGTGCGACCCGAACTACACCGTCCTGGCCATGGTCGACACGGCCCTGCTGTCAGGCGGTTACGCCGCCTACGGTGGAGTGCACGCCCGCCTGCGGCGCGCGGCCGAGCCGCGGTAGACGGCGAGCACGCGATGACCGCGCTGACTCCCCCGCTGCCACTGCGGGACGAGGTGTTCCTGCTCGGGCACGACGAGGACACCGGACAACCCCACGTGCACCGCCAAGCCCTCGCCCTAGGCATGGCCGGCGCGGTCCTGATCGACCTGTTCCTCGCCGGGCGGGTGGTGTTGAACCCGAACGCCACCACCCGCCCCGGCGGCGACCTCACCCTGGACCTTCACCAGGACCGGCCGGTCGGCGACCTGATCGCCGACACCGCCATCGCCTCCATCCGGCACGCCACCACGCCACCGCCGCTGCAGGGCTGGCTGAGGGCGTTCAGCGACGACCTGTACGACCGCACCCGCGCCGGCCTACTCGCCGCCGGGATCCTTCGCCACCAGCAGCGGCGCCGCCTGGCCGGACTGGTGCGGGCCGACACCTACCTGCCCAGCCACACCCGCTGGCAAGTCGTCCCCCGCGCCCGGCTGTGTGCCCTGGCCCGGGGCCGGGAGCAGCCGGACAACCACACCGCCGCTCTCGCCGGCCTCGTCGCCGTGCTGGGCCTATCGCCGTACCTGTATCTCGACGACGACACCGCCACCCTGCCCGCCCGGCTGCGCACCGTCGCCGACCAGCACTACAAGCCCGTACGGGCCGTCACCGCCGCCGTGGACGCCACCGTCGGTGACCTCGCCACCGCCACCTACCGATAAGCACCCGTCCCGAGCACAAGGACAGGACAACCTTCGATGGACAACACGCCCCGCATCCGCACCCTGCGGTGGGCCGAGCGGCAGGCCATGGCAGGTGTCGTCGCCGCCGCTCTGCACCCCGGCTGCCTCGGAGAATGGCTGGTACCCGATGCCGCGCACCGGCTACGGGTCCTCACGGCCGTGGCCGAGATCTGGGTCGAACATGCCCTGTTCTTCGGCGACATCCACGTCACCGACGACCTCACCGCTGCCACCGTCAGCCTGCACCGGCTACGCCCACTGCCACCACCAGCGAACTACCCGCCCCGCCTCGCCAACGCCGCAGGCCCCTACCTTCAGCGCTTCCGCACCCTCGACACCGTCCTGGCAGCCCACCGGCCGACCGACGCGCACCACCACCTCGCGACCCTCGCCACCCCACCGCAGGACGCGGGCGGTCTCGACGAGGTGATGCTGGCCCACTACCTGACCCGCATCGACCGCACCGAGATGCCCGCCTGGGCGGAAGTCACCGTCCGTGACCGCGACCTGTTCACCCGCTACGGCTACCGGGCGCAGACCCCGATCCGTCTCCCCCACGGTCCTACCTTGCTGGGCATGCATCGACCTGCCGGCGGCCGACCATGGCCCGCCAACCCCACCGAAAGCGGTACGCGGCCGGGTCCCCCGGCCGCCTCACCATCGGCAGCCACCGCCCGATAGACCACATCCACCGCCCCGCGTCGTTAGAAGAATCCACCCACCGATGCCCGTCCCTGCCGCCAGGCTGGCTTCGCTGATCGGCTCGTACCCGCGCGGCTCGCCGAGCTCGAACGCGATGACGTCGTAGACGACCTCGTCGCAGAACAGCTCGTCCATCCGATCGAACTCGCCGCTGTCCATCAGATGACCATGCAACGAGACCAGCTCACCGCCGGACGGGGCAGGCACGATGGCGTCTTCGCGCTGCGGTAGAGCACCGGCGCGCCCGGAATGACAATTATGTCTACAGAGAGGTGCACCGATAAGAGTGTCTATGGTGCAGCTCTACTCCCGATTCCGTCATGCGCGACCGGTCAGGGCTACGCGGGGGCCGGTCTCATGCTGGCGACCTGTCAGCGAGTCGTGGACCGCCACAGCGGCGGCATCCATCGAGGACCGGTGACAGCGCAGTCGGCAATTTGCGGCCCTACCTCGCCCGGGTTCAGGCGTGCTCCTGCCTGGCCGACAGGTTGCGGCACGATGACCACACCTCATCACCACCGCGTCGCTGGCCATGCTGATCGGCGCAGCCATGGCCACCTCGTTGGCTCTTGTGCCGGCCCCCTCGCCTGGCAACGCCTTGCGGCCGCCTGCCTCTGTCCGAGGAGCGAGGGCGGCGGGCGCTATCAGGAACGGTTCATCGCGCGCACCCATGCGCGTTCGCCGACGTGCCCCTCGACGCAGAAAGCTACGCTCGACCGCGCCGGATCACCGCATGTCACCAGCCACTGCCCATTTACGGCGAGCAGTCGTTGGGACCGCGCTGGCGGTGGTGCCTCTGTGACCTCCACCGACCACAAGTCTCCCTTGCGGCGCAACGTCCGCCATCCGTCGGTGCCGCCGATGACCCGGTAGAGTCTGCCGACTGCATCCGGCAGATGGGCTGATTCGGCTACTAGACGGTCAATGCGCTCGTCCGGCTCTGTGCGCAGGTACCGCTGCCCAGCCTCAGCGGATAGGTTGGCCTGAAACGCCGCCTGCTGAGGCCCGACCACCACAATCGCCCGGCCGGTGCACTCCACTGACGGGTTGTCCGGGCAGCAGACCCCGACGGTGGTCTGGCTGGGTGTCTGCGCGGTGGCGGCTTCGCTGGCCCACTGTTCGGCCAAGTGCTTCCACCGATGTGCAGGCAGCGCGCCCTCGTTCGCTGGAAGCTCCTCCCACCAGCCGGCGCAGACCCGGGCCAGCGCCGCGGCGGTCCCTGGATCGGTCAGCCGCAGTGCAGGCCGCAGCTCGCCGTCTCGCTCTGCCCCACCGAAAAGACCTGCTCCGATGGCGGCCACTGGCCCGTCCGCCGTAAGAGTGATGATCATGTCCGCGACCCGTTCCGCCCGTGTCCGGTTGAACTGCACCTTGCCCGGCAGCGAGTCGTCGGCCCGGATCGCGGTGATCCGTCGCTGTATGGAGTCGACCGCCGCCTCGTCCTCGCATGACCAGAGCACGTCGCAATGCACCCCGCGTCGGCGCAGCGCGATCGCCGCGTCCTTCGTGGCGACCGCCGTTGGCTCGTCCAGGTTGCCGGCGACGATCAGCACGCTGCCCTCGGCCCGCGCTAGGAGTTCCTCCCCGAGAGCACGACCGTGGTCACCCCGCAGTGTCAGGTCAGCGCACGTGACGAATGCCTGGGCGTACGGCGCAGCCCAATGTGCGATGGTCGGGACGTCGTCGATCACGGCGTCCGTCGAATCCTGCATGACTCGCTGCAGCTCGGCCTGGAACGCGGGGTCGGCCTCAAACTCTTCGCGCCGCTCGCGGGCCTCCTGGCAGATCATCTGCGCGAGGTGCTGCCACCGGTAGGGCAGGCCGAGCACCTTGCCGCTGTCGAGGTCCACCCGCACCGGCAGGTAGTGCAGGTCCTGGCTCACGCGAGCCGCCGAATCGATCCACCGCACCCACTCCTGATGTTGGTCGGAGCGAGGCAGCAGGCGTTCAGCCTCGCCACCGTTGATCTTCGTACGGATCACGCGCGGCTGCAACGCCTCCTTGTGCACCGGCCGGTTGGCGGCCCGGCGCAGCGCATTTACCGTAATCAACGGTAGTTCTGAGGCGCGTGCCATCTGGCCAGTCAGCCGCTCCCGGACGATCTTTGCGTGCGCAGTGCGCACCCGCAGATTGCTCGGCCGCCGCCCGGACGCGACCGTCGCACGTCCCTGCTCGGTCACCAGGTAGTAGATCTCGGAGCCGCGCTGCTCCATCGCGACCCACCCCTCCTGAATTAGCGTCACCAGGCCCTCGGTCAGGAGCCGGACATGGACCTTGAAGATGTCCCCGAGTTCGCGTGAGGTGCGGCCGCCCGTGTCCGTCGACTCGTTGATCGCCTTAAGCAACAGCTCCTCGAACTTGCTGTACGGACGGCCGTAGGCGAGCTGGTAGGTGACCACGTACATGTTCAGCGGCACCAGGGTCCGGACCATGGTCATGATGCTCACCTCTCAACAGGAAGCTCAGGGCGAACAAGGGTGGCCGGGGGTTCATATCCGGCCAGGTCGGCCGGTATCAGCACGGCCCGTCCCTCCTTGAACCACGCTTCCAGCCGATCGACCATCAGTGCAAGGTGCTGCAGCGACGCCAACTGCTGCGGGTCTCGCGAGACGTAGTGGACCTGCGAGCGGAAGAACTCCCACGATCCGACAAGCACCAGCAGCCGCTCGGCACGGGACATGAGCACGTTCATGCGCTGCGGCTCAACGAGGAATCCCAGTCCTGCCCCGCTGGCGGCGGTGTTGTTGCGGACCAGGCTGATCGCAATCACTTCGGCCTGGTTGCCTTGGAAGGAGTCGACGGTGAAGAAGCCGTCCCTGGCCTGCGTGCCGGTGTCGTACTGCGACCGCTGCGGATCCGGTGCCAGGCGCAGACCCGCTTCGGCGAGCATCTCACGGAACTCCGGCCCGTCGAGCTGTTGGCGCAGATAGCCGACCTGCTGCGCGTACGGCGAGAGGATTGCGAGGTCCAACGGCGGCTTGTTGTCAGAGCGCAGGGTGCGTAGGAACCGGTCAAGCGCGAAAGCCTCTGCGGGGTTGCGGTACTTCGGAGTGCCATGTTCCATGGCCCGGGTGTCGTTCGCAGACGCCATCGGCAGGTCCAGCCAAACTATGGCCCGGCCGTCTACCTCTGGTGGAGCGTGCAGGTGGTGCAGGATGCCAGGCTTGGGTTGGCCCGTGTCGGGATCACGGGTGTAGTGCGAGAGCTTCCCCTTGTAGTAGACCTCGGACACCAGCTCGCCGATGTCTGGGTGCATCCGGTGCTGTCCGGTGAGTAGCCCCTCCTGCGGTTCGTGATAGGCACACAGCCTGTGTAGCTGAGCGAACAGCCGCAGCCAGCGCTTGCAGTACTGCTGGAATTCCCCACGCTGCTCCGGGGTTCGGTCACGCCAGCCGAGCAGTACCTCCCGGTCGACGTTCTTGTTTGGCGCCGGCAACGCCTCGAGGGCGAAAACCGTCGAGCTAAGCTCGGCCACCGCCTTTTCGTAGTCCTCGATCCGGTACGGCGACAACTGCTTTGGGTCACCAATGAGGAGCCAGCGATGCCCGAGGAAGAGCGGCAGGGCAAGCTCGAACCCGTGGACCTTCCCCGCCTCCTCCACGATCGCCCAGTCGTAGGACACCTCCCCAGCCAATGCCGCCAGGTCGCCATCCCCCGTCGTGCTGTAGGTGATGCTGGCGCTGCGCTTGACCAGCTCGCGGAACTCCTTAGGAGTCGAGGCATCACGGATGTTTAGTTCCGCCACCATCCGCTTGCAGATGGCCAGCCATTCCGCCTGCACGGGCGAGGCGGCACCGGCGGGCTGATCGGCCTCAATCCGGTTGATCGTCTGTTCCAGCAGCTCCCGGGTCACTTGCTGTTCCGAACCCTGCTCCTCAGCGCCGAGGCCGCCGGACTGGTCCGGCTTGGCGCGACGCAGCCGGATCGTCAGCGGCCGGCGCTCCTCAGGAACGTCGGCGAAGGCATCCTGCTCGACCTTGGCCCGTAACACGTCGACCGCGTGGTGCGCTTGGGCCGTGATGAGCACCTGGGCGACGGGATCCTCCTCCAGAATCTCCCGCAGAAGCCAAGCGACCATGTGCGTCTTGCCGGTGCCCGGAGGTCCCTGGACCGTGTAGATGGGCCGAACGCCGAGTATCGTCTCGATCTGCGTGAGCTTGCTCGAGTCGACGGTCTTGGATCCCAGCGGAACCGGCAACCGAACCGGACCGCTGTCCATGAGCACCTGTCCCGGCGTGGTCAAGCTTTCCAGCAGGTACGTGTGCTTGGCGAGCTTGGCGATCGCTTCCTTGCGTCGCTTGATCTGCAGCACCTGCCCGCCGAGCCCGTTGGTCCGCAGCACGTGCACATCGCCGACCTCTGGCATTCTCGGCAGGTCTTGGTTCGGCGTTAGCTTCGCGGTACGTCCGGGTATGTCGACGCTGCGCACCACCCACTCGGGATCCACCGGCCGATCCTCAATGCTCTCTGAGTTTGGCGAGCAGAGCTGGATCAGGTTGCTGCCTGGCTTGCCGCTGTGCTTCTCACGGAATAGGAACTCCGCCATACCGCCGTCGATGGCAAACATCCCCGACGGTGGGTGCTCTCGAGGGATCTCGCGCACCTCGACCTGGGTGCAGCTGCCGTCCTCCTCCTCGACCTCGACAACCTCGCAGCGGAACAGCTCGGCGTCCCTAACGAGGATGTCGACCTGATTGGTGATGCGCAGGAAATCGCTGAAGCGCGCCTGCTCCTCGCGCCGCTCACGGGCCTTGTCGACGCGCGGCAGCAGGGCCTCCCACCGGGCCGAAGCGGCGAGGCGCGAGCCAAGGGATCGCCGGTCACGGGTGCTGAAGAACTCCAGCTGTCCCGGCGGGATGCTCACCTGGTTCGCCGCCGCCGTCGATAGGTAGTCGGAGGTGCCGGTGCAAAACGCGTTCTGCCACGTCGGCCTGCCGTCGACGTCGCTGACTGAGGGGCCGATGATCAAATGCATCCGCCGGCCAGAGAGCACGTACTTCTCGCGATTGAGAACGGGAGTCAGGGTGGCACCGTCGGCGAAATCCTTGTACAGGAAGGTGTGCAGGGCACCGCGATGCTCCGCCCGCTTCGGGTCGAACGTGTCGCCCGGCTCTAGCCGTAGCAACTCGTCGAGGCCGCGGTCGAGGCAGTCGGTCACCAGCCGGCGGTTGGCCGGATCGATGATAACAAGGTGCCGACGGGAGGTGTCCTCGCTCTGCTCCGGATCCTGTAGGACACCGATAATCTCCCTGATGGTCGCCGAGATGTCCGACTGATGCCGCAGCCGCGTCGCCGGATCCTCGGCGATCAGCCGACTAATAAAGTCGACCTCCAGCGCGATAAGCTTGCCCTTGGGCTTGGCCAGCAGCTTCAGGACGCCGCGGTACCGGTCCCACGGCGCGAGGGAGGGCGCGTCAAACTGCTCGATGTTGAGCATGCACCGGGCCGCGAGCATCCCGAATGCGAACCAATCGGCGTCCGGCCCGAACGGAGCGCGCCCAGCGAACGCCTCCGGAACGGTCTCCCAGCCGATTCGCGCCGCCCGTGCTGCGGGCCTGCCAAGCCTGATGCTCCATTCGAAACCGCCAAGACGGGCCGACTCAGGCCCGTCGCCCGGCTCAAGAAAAACCGACTCAGGCACCACGTTGCGGTGCACTACCTGCTGGTCGTGTAACAGTCCCAGCCCGTCGGCAAATCGTTCGAGCATCTGCCACAGCGCGACCCGGTCCTCCGGCCGCCCGCTCAGCCACGCATGGTGGCCACGCTGCGAACCAAGGAGGCTGGCCAGGTTTTGCAGTCCCTCTGTCTTGAACGCCATCACGAAGCAGCGGGCGTCGTGATCGATGCCGACGTCGCGCAGCTGCAGCAGCGACTCCTCGGAGCCCGGCGTGCTACGTACCCTGTAAAGCGTTCGCAGCTCGGCGTCCCACAAGGCCCGTTGGACGTCGTCGGGCCGGTCCTCGGTGAAGGGCCAGGTCTTCAGCAGCAGCGGCTTGGAGACCTCCTCCTGGTCGAGTGCGCCCCAGAGTCCGCCGTCGCCGACCTTGGAGATCTCTGAGCCAATGAGTTTGTAGCGGCTGTTGAGTAGCAGCACACCAGACCCGAGACTCATGTGGACCCCACCTTCGCCGAACGTTTCATCACGAACGTAGCCAACGCCGGATAGGGCATGCATCCCGCTGGCGTCCTCCTTACCGGACCGAAGGTACGAGCCAGTCCTCGTATCGTGTTTCACTGCGGCAAGGGATTCGCGCACACAGGAGCCATTCCGGCTCGGACGGCCCGCCAAGTGTGGAACGGCTCCTCAAGACCTGCCCCGCCGGACCAGGAGCTTACTCGTCCGAGCGGACGGGCCCGCGATGTCGTCGCGCTGACCGGTTCCACCCGGTCGGCCCAAGCCGCAGCCGTCTCCAGCAGCGAAGTGAAGCCCAGCATGAGGCCACGTGCTGGGTGCACTGGAACCGCCGGTGCACGAATGTTCCTGTCATCAGCCCTGCTGCACTGCGCCCAATGCACCGCACCCATGAACCTGCAGCGGGACCCCGCCGGTGTGCTGGGCTACGAATCCTTCCTCGGCTGTGGAGCGGGGCCACTACCCCCGTTACCTCTTTGATCGTCCCCAGGCGGGGGCCCTCGGTTGCCCGGCCCGGTATGGCTTCCTGCCCCTGTCGTTCGGATGATCCGGAGGGTGTTGTCACCGGGTCGGGTGGCGTCGGTGGACCGCTGATAGGGACACGGCTACCCGTGTTCGGGGTAGGTCTCTTCGTGACGTGGCTGCCGGCAGTCCGACGCTCAGACCAGCGGCCGAGGCCACGGGGGCGATGCGTGGAGGCGGTTCTGGTGCACGACGGGTACGGCGTCTATCTCGGCTTGGACGTCGGCAAAGAGGGTCACCACGCGGTCGGGTTCGCCGGACGGCAAGCGGCTGCACGACGCGGCGTTGCCGAACACTGAGGCCCGGCTGCGGCAGTTGTACGACAAGCTCGCCCGTCACGGCCGGGTTCTGGTGGTGGTCGACCAGCCCGCTTCGATCGGCACCTTGCCGGTCGTGGTGGCTCGATCATGTATTCATCAAGTGGCCTACCTGCCTGGCCTGGCCATTCGCCGGATCGCTGACCTGCACCCCGTTTCGACGAAGACCGACGCCCGCGACGCCTATCTCATCGCCGGCCGCCCGGACCCTGCAGTAGACGCTGCGGCGGGCCGACGTCAACGACGATGCCCTCGCTGAGCTGGAGGTCCTGGTCGGGTTCGATGACGACCTCGCCGGGTCAGCAGGACCAACTACGACCGCAAACGCGCCGAAGGCAAACGCCACAACGCCGCCCTCATCTGCCTCGCCCGCCGCCGCGAGGCCCTGTTCGCCATGCTCCGCGACAAGATCCCCTACCAACCATGCCCCACCAGCCCCGTCCCCGCTTGACCAAACCCATAGGGACACCCCCGCAGGTCGCAGATTCACCATGTCGGCCATGCCGTCCTGGCCAACGCGCCGCCGCCCTCATCCCCACCAACCGGGGTGAAGGCCCCCGAACTTGCCGCCCGCCACGCCAACTGACCGATGCGTGTCCCCGGGGCGACCGGATAGAGTCTGGCGTCAACTGCAGGGTGAGCCCCGGGTGAGGATCTGAGTTGCCGACGTGGCGAGAAGAAATTCCAACAACGGGCTCGGTGAGCCTGCCCCCTGATCCGCACGCGCTAGACGGCCTTGGGCGAAATCATCGCATCGAGACGGCTCTTGCAGACCTTGTCGACAACGCGATCGACGCCGCCGCGAGCGAGGTCGTTATTAGGTTCGTGCAGCGCCGTGGCCGTTTGAGCTCCTTATACGTTGCCGATAACGGCCATGGCATCTCCTCGGAGCTCATTGACTCCGCAATGACCGTCGGTGGACGGCGTAACTACCAAAACGGAAGCCTTGGCAAGTTCGGCCTCGGCATGAAAGCCGCATCGTTTAGCCAGGCCCGCGGCCTGACTGTTCTGAGCCGGCACGCCGAGGGTGAGCTCAACGGTCGCCGATGGTCTCTAGATGACCTCTCGAACTTCCGATGCCACATCGTGCCAACCGACTTCGTCGATGGCGAACTCGCGCAAGACTGGGGTTTCCGAGCAGCCGGCGGAGGCGGCAGCACGGTCATCCGCTGGGACGACATCACCGGATTCACGGTGACGGACGACCCGGACCGCGTGCAAACATTCCTCAGCGTGACCATCTCGAGAATCCTTGACCACCTTGGACTGGTGTTTCACCGGTTCCTGACCCGAGGAGCCTTGCGGATAGCCCTCGATGTCGCCGACGCAGATCGCGCCGTCATTGGCGCGCCGTTCGAAGTCGAGCCGATCGACCCGTTCGCTTACCACCACACCGGACACCCGGGTTACCCCAAGACGCTCGTGGCGGAGCACAACGGCCATCGTGTGGCGTTCAACTGTCACATTTGGCCCGGCCGCTCGAAGTCCCCAAACTTCCGTTTACACGGCGGCGCCGTTGAACGGCAGGGACTGTACTTCTACCGAGCTGATCGGCTGTTGCAGGCTGGCGGTTGGGATGGCCTGACCGCTGCCGACGCCCGGCTGCAACTCGCCCGCGTCGCCGTCGACATCACCGATGACGCGACCGGTCTGTTCTCGATGAACCCCGAGAAGTCCCGGGTGATGGTCGGGGCCGATTTCGCTCACCTCGCCGAAGCCGCTCGTGATGGCGACGGCACCCGCGTGGCCTCCTACCTCCGGGAGGCTGAAGCCGCCTACAAACAGTCACGAGAACGCCGCCGGGACCGGCGTCGGATGCTTCCTCCCGGCAAGGGATTTGACCCGCTAATCCGGAGGGCGATTAGCGACGAGGTTCCGTTCATGCCCGGCGAGGACCCCATCGACATTAGATGGCGCCGGTTTCAGAGCCTGGACCTGTTTGCCGTGGATCGTGAGAACCGCACCTTGTGGCTCAACGACCACTACCGCCCTGCCGCGACGGGCAACGGGCGCGGCGGCCTCAACGATGCGCCCCTGGTGAAAGCGCTGCTGTACCTCCTTCTCGAGGACGTGTTCGAGGGCGAGTACCTCGGCGCGAAGGACAAGGACAACATCGCCATGTGGCAGGAGATTCTCACGAGCGCCGCCCGATCCCAGCACGCCCGTGGCGCAGCCTCATGATTTCTGCTAGGCGGCACCTCAGCGTGGCTGGTTTCCGTGAATACCTTGCCGCTGGCGTTCCCATGGCGCACCCGATGGGCAAGAGGCCTCCCCTGACCCTCACGATCGATCCAGAACATCGCGCCATCATCCTGCAGGGGCCGCTCGCGGATCGCGAGGGCGTTCCGCGGTTGCGCCTGGAGCATCTCAGCGTGCGGCTATCGCCTCGCGATCCTGGCCAGCTGCAGATCGTGATCACAGAGCCGGCGCTCTTCGTCGACGCCTATCCCATCCTCTGCGCCATAGCAGACCGTGCCCAACTGGACGGTAAAGGATTCGGGGTCGCCGTCACAGAGACGCTTCGACTGCTCACGCGGTTGATGGGACACAGCCGATCCATCTCGCGGGAGCACGAGCTAGGCCTCTGCGGCGAGTTGCTGACCTTGATTGGTGCCTGTCGACGGCTTGGCCCGCAGGCCGCTGTCTCCTCCTGGCGCGGGCCGCACGGCGAAGAGCATGATTTCGCCATCGGGGACGTTGACGTCGAGGTCAAGACCACCGCCTCGGAGAGCCGCTCGCACTGGATAGGTTCGCTGACCCAATTGCAAGCGACGCCGCCGACGCCGTTGTGGCTCGTCTCTCATCAGCTCACCGAAGCCGGCCCGGGACAGGGCTGGAGGTTGGGCGAGCTCGTAGCCGCTGTGCGAGATGCGGCCGCCACCTCGACCGCTGGCCTTGAGCTCGACGCCAAGCTCGCCATGGCAGGCTGGGCTGAGCCGTTCGATGAGCTGTGCGTCACGCGTTGGCGGCGGCGAAGCCCGACGCGCGCCTTTCTCGTCAACGACGGCTTTCCAAGGCTCACCGCGCGCCAGCTGGCCAGCACAGGGTACGACTACAGCCACGTCACCGACGTCAGGTACCGCATCGATTTGTCTCATCAAGAAGCGGGCGCGCCCATCCCGGAGCCGCTCGCTGACGTCATCGCCACCGAGGTGAACGCATGACCGAACTCTTCACGACCAGCTACCGCGAAGCGCTTAAGGCCATGGATCTACGCGGGCCCCGGCGTCTGCACGCGCTAGTGGCGGCGCTGACCGAGGACCAGTCGATCGACGCCGACGACGACAGCCTCTGCGCCCATCTCGCGGCCACTGACCCCAACGACAGCCTCCGCAAAGACCTCGCCGTGCGTCTCGCCACCTGGGACGCCGCTGAAGACAGCCCTTGGGCTGATGGCACACAACAACGCACGCCGCAGCGGCGGGAGCGTGTCGTCTCGCTGCTCGGCCTCGGCGACAAAGCAGCTGCGCTGCTGCTCGACTTGGTCCCCATCGCAGCTGATGGAGCCACGATCATTGATGGCGAGTGGACTCCGTGGTATACCGAGAACCTTCGCCGCGACCGTGACTTTTATTGGGACCACTATCGCAGCCACCTGCTCCACGCCCGCGGCTTCGACCCCGCCGCAGTGGCCGCGCTCGACGCCTCCACCACCAAAGTGGTGGAGCGGCTAGCGGATCCCAGCGCTGCCAAACGCCACCAAGCCAAGGGCCTTGTCGTCGGCTACGTCCAGAGCGGCAAGACAGCGAACTTCACCGGGGTAATCGCCAAGGCCGTCGACGCCGGCTACCGGCTGATCATCGTGCTGAGCGGCAGCGCGAACCTACTGCGAACCCAGACACAGCGGCGACTTGACATGGAGCTCGTTGGCCGCGAGAACTTGCTTCGGGGCATCAGCGAGCATGACACCGAAGCGTTTGATTACTTCGCTGATCGAGACTGGCAGGAAGACAAGTTCGTTCGACACGGGGTGCTGCCTCGCGACGTCGGCCAACCCGATGTCGTCCGTCTCACCACGCGGAACTTCGACTATCGAAGCCTGCAGCAGGGCATCAGCGCCCTGGACTTCGAGCGGCCGGATCGGTTTCGTCCGCTGTATGACGGCGTCAATCTGAGGGGCAGCCATGCACGTCTGGTCGTCGTGAAGAAGAACAACCTCGTGCTGACCAAGCTAGTCAAGGATCTACGTAAGATCACCACGCGGCTCGCTGACATCCCGGCTCTGATCATCGACGACGAGTCCGATCAAGCTTCCCCTAACACCAGCAACCCGAAGAAGTGGGAGAAAGACCAGAAGGAGCGAACCAGCATCAATAAGCGCATCAGCGAGCTGCTGACGTTGCTGCCGCGCGCTCAGTACGTCGGGTACACCGCGACGCCGTTCGCCAATGTCTTCGTTGACCCCAGCGACACCGAGGACATCTTCCCAAGCAACTTCATCATCTCCCTCGATCCCCCACCGGGGTACATGGGGGCAGCAGATTTTCACGACCTCGACACTCACCTCGACGACGCCGAACGCGACTTCGCGAACTCGAAGGAGAAGGCGCACGTCCGTCCCCTCCCCGACGACCCGGATGACGAATCGCATCTTCGGGAAGCCCTCGACGCTTTCGTGCTAACAGGAGCGCTCAAGCTTTACCGGCAGGATCGTGGAGAGGGGGCCTTCCGGCACCACACCATGCTGGTGCACCACGCGATGCACCGCACGGTTCACGGGGACAAGGCCGCGGAGGTGCGCAAGCTGTGGGACACTGGCGGCTACTTCGCGCCCGCCAGCACTGACCGGCTGCGCAAGCTCTACGACGACGACATCCGCCAGGTCAGCCAGGCTCTCGCCCAGGGAGACAGCTTCCCCGACACTTATGAAGAGCTGACGCCCTACGTCGCTAAAGCAGTCCGCAATATCAGCCAGGGCGGCGACCCAGTCATCGTCGTCAACAGCGACAAGAGCCTCGAGAACAAACAGCTGGACTTCGATCAGCACCACGTGTGGAAGATTCTCGTTGGCGGGAACAGCCTCGCTCGCGGCTTCACCGTCGAGGGCCTCACAATCTCCTACTATCGACGACTGACGAAACAGCAAGACACCCTCATGCAGATGGGCCGCTGGTTCGGCTTCCGACCGCACTATCGCGATCTCATCCGCCTCTACATCACCCCGTCCCTGCATACCGCCTTCGAAGCGAGCTGCCGCGACGAGGATCACTTCCGGACCGAGCTCCGCCGCTACGGCGCCCCCGTGGACGGCAAATCCCAGCTCACGCCCGCGCAAGTGCCGCCTCTCGTCGCTCAGCACCTTGACTGGCTTAAACCGACCGCAGCGAACAAGATGTACAACGCCGCCCTCGCCGAACGTCGATCACCAGGCATTGCCGTCGAGCCACGACGGTGGCCCTCCGATCCCAAGCGCATCGAGTCCAACACCAGAGCATTCCAGCCGCTTCTCGATGCCGCGAAGACTCACGCCCACCTCTACGGGCAACTGCCTTGCGTCGCGAAGCCTCATGACAGCGAGTCGGAGCAAACACCCGACAGCTGGGACTACCAAGCCTGGATCGGCAGGGTCAGCCATCCCGTCCTACTTAGCGTATTGCAATCGCTTCGCCTCGCGACCGACGACGCGCTGAGGCCCGATCTGCGGTGGCTCAGTTCGCTCACCGAGGAGCAAGTCAGCGGCTGGGTGGTCATCCTTCCACAGCACAAAGGCTCAACAGCTATCCGGCGGATCCTGGGGCACGACCAGCTCAGCATCCACGCCAGGACCAGACAAAAGCCTGACTACTACGGCGGCATCAGCAAGCTTGAGCATCGCGGCCCCGGCGAGGTCATCAAACGAGCACCGTTGGCAGCCGCCGACACAACCTCCAACAACAACGAGATCGGCGAGGAGGAAGCGAAACGGCATGTCGAACCCCGGTCAGGATCGATTCTGATCTACCCGGTCGTTGACAGAGCGAAGGAAGGACAACAGTCTCTCAGTGGCGAAGCAAACGACGAGCTAAGCCCGCACGAGGTGACTTTGGCATTCCGCTTAGTTGCGCCCGAATCCGCCGTTGGCAGCGACAAGCGTCTTATTTTGTTTGAAACCAAAGTGACCTCGCGCCAGAACGCAGCGATCGTTGATAAACAAGAGTGAAGAAGCAGCGTAAAATGCTCGCCGCGCAGAGGCCAGGACCTTGACAGGGAGGTCGAGAGGCCCTCGGCCTGGCCCTCAATGATCGATGATGCCACTGGAAGCATCGCTAGGGCGAAGCCGGCCGCCCCTTGTGGCGGCCGGCTGGTGCATGAGGACGCAGTGGACGCTCAGCTCACCCCGTCACGCTAGAAGCAGCTTCTAGTTACCTTGAGTAGCTGGCCAGCCGGGGTGCCAGACAACGAAGGCTGCCGGTGATCGGATTGGTCACAGGCCAGCGTCGCTACTCGTCAGCTTGACAGAGGAGCTATAGACTGCGGCGACGATGATCGGCGGTGGAGGACGCATGGAAGCTAAGTCTATCAATGCCGCAGAGTTCTTTGCCGGTATTGGACTCGTGCGGACGGCCCTAGAACCGCTTGGGGTGAACATCGTCTGGGCTAACGATATCAAGCAGGCGAAGTTCGACGCGTACCATGCAAATTACCCCGACGCCAAGGACCATTTCAAGGTCGATGACATTTGCAACGTTGAAGGCTCGTCTCTTCCTTCCTCAGTCGAACTAGCCACCAGCAGTTTCCCCTGCATCGACCTTTCCCTCGCGGGTAATCGCCTTGGCCTCGTCGGCAAACAATCGGGCATGTTCTGGCAGTTCACTCGAGTGATCGAGGAGATGTCAACAAGGCCGCGTATGGTCCTGCTCGAGAACGTATACGGGTTCGCGACAAGCCATGGCGGCAAGGACCTTACCGACGCGCTTCATCGCTTGAGCGGCCTGGGTTACTCCCTCGATGTGCTTGCTATCGATGCTCGGCACTTCGTCCCGCAGTCCCGCCCTCGCATGTTCATCCTCGGAATCCTCAAAGAGGAGCTACCGAAAAACGCTCACGTGGGGGTTCCCGAGACCAGCGATGTACGGCCCGCCTGGGTGACGAAGATCCACGACTCGCACCACGAAGACATCAACATGCACTACCTGGATCTTCCCGGCCTCCCTGAAGGACCGAAGGATCTGAGGGCGATCGTGGAGCATGACGTGCCGCCGGGTGTGTGGTGGGATGAGCAGCGCGTCAGAGCCTTCGTCGGCTCCCTGAGCGAAGGCCAGGCAGCGCGCTTCGAGACTCTGCGTACTGCCGAGAGCCTCTCCTACCGAACGGCCTACCGACGCACCCGGCAAGGCGTTTCGATGTGGGAACTCCGCCGCGACGCAATCGCGGGGTGCCTACGGACAACAGGCGGCGGCTCAAGCAAGCAGGCGCTCGTCGAACTAGGTCACGGCCGCGAGCCGAGGATCCGCTGGATGACGCCGCGCGAGTACGCCAACCTCATGGGTGCCGCAGACTACAAACTCGTCGCTGGCACACCTAACCAGCAGCTCTTCGGCTTCGGCGACGCCGTCGTCGTCGACGTCGTCCGCTGGATCGGCAAGAATTACCTGATCCCCGTGCTGCGGCCAGACAATCGGCCCGGCGACGAGTAGCCTTCCGGGGCGAACCTGCTCATCGCCTGGAGGCGCCGATGTCTTCACACCGCATCGACCTCACAACGACGCTGCTGCCTCGTGAGGTCCAGGCGATCCGGGACGCGATTTCCACCGCCCTCAGGCAACCGGACCCACAGCGCCCCGGCCAGACCATCGGGAAGGCGAAGGCCGGCATCTACGCCTTCTACGACTACGACGAAGAGCCAATCTACGTCGGACAGACGGCGGAGGGCTTCGGCGTCAGACTCGGGCGGCACCTGACCGGCCAACGGTCTGACGCCGTGGCAAAGTATGTGCTCGACCCGTTCGAAGTCCACACCCGTCGCGATGTGGTCGCTGCCTCACATTGGCGATCTACCCTCGAAATCCCGGAAATCCGCTCTCGACCCCTACGAGTACGCCGTATACCAGAAGCTGCTCAAGGCGAGCGCATTCAACGCCATCCTAAACGAAGGTGACATTCCCGAAGCGGAGCCAGTGGAGCTGCCGGAGCCGTTGACCTGCGTTATTATTCCGGACAGCATTTTTCCTGACCGCAGCCATCCAGATGTCCGGATCGCCAGGCGCGCGCAGACCATCTCGCTTCTAGCCAAGAACATCAGCGAGCGCAGGGTGTCACGGGGTCTCAGGCGCACGCTCCTAACGCAGACCGAGCGGCTCAACAAACTGGCACGGGCTCGCTACGAGGCACTTGACGGCGTAATCGAAGTCGAAGGTGCCGAAGGAGTGGTGGAAGAGCCCGAAGGCCTCTTCCCCACGATCGGATAGGCGGCCCATTGCCTGCAGTCAAGCTCCCCCCAACTCCGCCACCGTCAAGCGCTACAAAGGCGATGAGGGCCAACCGAAGCTCCGGCACCAAACCTGAGCTCGCTTTGCGGCGTGAGCTGTTCCGGCATGGACTTCGGTACCGCGTGGCGCTTCAGATTGAGCTGCAGCAAAGGAGGGTTCGTCCCGATGTGGTTTTCCCGCGGCGCAAAGTTGCGGTATTCCTCGACGGGTGCTTTTGGCACGGATGTCGCGACCACGGACGTATGCCCTCCGATCCCACCGGCTACTGGCACGCCAAGATTCGAAGAAACCGCGAGCGGGATGCCGCCGTTGACCACCAGTTGAATGAGGCGGGGTGGGCCGTCGTCAGGGTTTGGGAGCATGAGATGGTAGCGGAGGCGGCTGCCCGGGTCAGACGCCTGGTGCTTTCTCGATAGTCGACGGAGCGGAGGCAAGCCCGGACGTCGCGAACCGCCTTCCACTGCTTCGTCGGCCTGAGCGGCGACAGGCAACCACAATCTGCCCGCTGCAGCCGACGCAACCTGCACCGCTGCTCGTCTCTGCAGTTGTGGAACCTTTCGCGGACCGGGCGGTCCGGTACCCAACCGTGTCACCCCATGCCTCGCCGCTACGTCGTAGACTGCCGTGCCGGACAGTGACTCTTCCAAGCCGAGCTGGGAGGTATGTTAGGTGGCTAGTCACGGTGTCGCCTCGTACAACGAGCCCGCACGCAAACCTCCGCCCCTTGCCTCGATGCCTATACCCTTTGTACGAGGCTTCCGATCGCTGCTCAAGGGAGTGATGGAGTCCATCGACGCGGCTAGTGGGCAGAAACTAGGTAAGTGTATCGGCGTATACGGCTTCTACGATTACGATGGCGAACCAATCTACGTGGGACAGACGTGGGCTAAGTTCAGCGAACGCATCGGAAGGCATCTTACAAGCCAACGTACTGACACTTTGGCCTACCGAATTCTCGATCCCTTCGAGGTTGCGGAGGTGGAGCTGTGGCCTGCAGAATATCTGCGAAATGACCCAGGCAAAATAGCGAAGTTGAACGCTATCGAATACTCCGCATATCGATCGGCTATCAGCCAGTCGAAGTACCGCGCCATCTTGAACGAGAAGATCCCGCTTGCAGCCAACCCTGTGGAATTGCCGCGCTCATACCGCTTCAACTTAGTGCCGGAAGAATTGAGGAGCGATCGCGAGCACCCGGACGTTAGAATAGCCCGCCGCGCCGAGACTTTAGCCCGAGTCTCGGCCGTCGCGCACGAGCGTGGAGAAGTTTCGCCTGGCCTACGACGGGTAATTGTGATTCAAGCGGTTCGGCTTGCTGACTTAGCGGCCGCGAGATTGGCGTTTGCGGAGGGTCGAAGGAGGCCCTCTCCGAATGCAATCGATGTGCACGAGCTCGTTGGCAGCGTGCTCCAGGAGTCAAAAGCAGAAACCTCTTCTGATGTCTAGCTCGGCGCTACATTAGGTAAAGGGTACCGCACAACGTACGGCTGCTCGTCGCGCGCTACCAGACCACACTCCACATCGTTGCCATCAACGAGTGACTCTGACCGGCCGTGCAGCGAACCCAGGCGGGATAGTGGTATTCACTTGACGTGAAAGTCGGGATGGGGCAATCCACGCGGTCATCGCCTCTGCGTCGAGATAGACGGCATCATCGACACGGAGGCAGCGACCCGAGCCGCCCAGGTGGTGGAGGAGGCCCTGGGCAGGCCGTGGAACTCGACGAACACCCAGTCGTCAGTCCGCCGCGCCTCGGGACGCTCAGCCCTGTTCCACCCATGGTCAAGGAGTAGATAACATCCGACATGGCTGCGGCCACACGCTGTGAAACACGGCCTCCCTAACTTGATCTTTAACCTCCGTGGGTCCTCTGGGGACCCTGGCTGGCCACGGAAACAGCCCTTGGTCGATGATCTTCTTGTCTAGGGAAGAACATCGATAACCAAGGGCTGTTCTGGTGACCAGTGTGCATGATCGTGGTGTGGCTGATGCCGTCAGGGACCTGGACAGGTTCCGGCGAGTGTTCTACGACTGCCTGACTGCTCGGGCTGACGCGTTGTTCGACCTGACCGACGCGGTGTTGTGCGCCGATGGGCCGGTCCGGTCGTTGGTGGAGTTGTCGCTGGTGGGTGAGCACCGCCGCGGTCACGGCGCGTTGTACGACGCCCTCGCCTGCGGACGGCTGGACATCGATCGGCTGCGGACCGCTCTTGCCGGGTTGCCGCTGCCTCGGGCGGCCGACGGGCGTCTCGTGCTGGCAGTGGATGTCACCTGCTGGCTGCGGCCGGACGCGCACACCTCGCCGCAGCGGGTCCTGTGTCACACCTACGGACGCGGCAAGGACCAGACGATCATGGTCCCGGGTTGGCCGTACTCGATGGTCGTGGCCTTGGAGTCCGGCCGCAGTTCGTGGACCGCGCCGTTGGACGCGGTGCGGCTGGCGCCCGGTGCTGACGCGGCGGCGATCACCGCCGGGCAGGTGCGCGACATCGTGGGCCGGCTGGTCGCGGCCGGGCAGTGGCAGGCAGGTGACCCGGACGTCCTGGTCGTGGCCGACGCCGGCTACGACGCGCCCCGCCTGGCGTTCCTCCTGGCCGACCTGCCCGTGCAAGTCCTCGCCCGGATGCGCTCGGACCGGGTACTACGCCGGGCCGCGCCGCCCCGCCTGCCGGGAACGAACGGCCGGCCACCCCGCCACGGCGGCGAGTTCGTCTTCGGCGATCCCGCCACCTGGGCCGAACCCGACGCAGCCACAATCACCGACACCCGCCTCTACGGCACCGCATGGGCCCGAGCCTGGAACCGGCTGCACCCCAGGCTGACCCACCGCAACGCCTGGACCGACACGGCGAAGACACTGCCGATCATCGAGGGAACCGTCATCCGCCTCGAGGTCGGCCACCTGCCCAGCGGTGCGACCCCGAAACCGGTGTGGCTGTGGTGGTCCGGCGTCGATCCCACCGCCGCCGACGTCAACCGGCTCTGGCAAACCTTCCTGCGCCGCTTCGACATCGAACACACATTCCGCCTGTTCAAACAGACCCTCGGCTGGACCTGCCCGAAAACCCGCACCCCACGGGCAGCCGACCTCTGGACCTGGCTGATCCTCGCCGCCCACACCCAACTCCGCCTGGCCCGCGCCGCGGCCGCCGACCTACGCCGCCCCTGGGAGAAACCCACCCCACCCCAGCGCCTGTCACCGGCCCGCGTCCGACGAGGGTTTCGACACCTCCGCACGAAGACCACCTGCCCCGCGAGCGCACCGAAACCCTCCCGGCCAGGACCCGGACGACCACCCGGTCGCCGCAACACCCAGCCCACCCCACGTCACGACGTCCACATCGCGACGACCAAGAAGACCAGCAAACCGGACACCAAGAAAACGAAGACCGCTAATCCCCGTCCACGCCGAACAGGTTAAAAACCAAGCTAAGGGCTGTCTCGTAACTGGGCGGAGGCGTTGGCTGGGCCCTGGGTCTGTGATCACCAGGTCAGGGCGATGTTGTGGAGGTTGGCGATGCCGGAAGCGGCAGCGGTCAATGTGCGGGCGGCTCGGCGGTAGTCGCGCAGGATCTTCCAGTTCTTCATCCTCGCCAGGGTGTGTTCGACCTGTGCTCGGACGGTGCGGTGCTGGGCATTCAGGTCCTGCTTCCAGGACGGTAGTGGGCTGCCGTCGCGGTTCCTGCGAGACGGGATGATCACTTCGGGGTTGCCGCGGTAGCCGCCGTCGGCCATGACGGGCCGTCCGGCCAGCGTCTGGTCGATGCCCGAGGTGCGGTAGACGATCGTGTCGTTGCGGTTGCCCGGCTGGGGCTCGCCGACGGCGATGACCAGCCGCGCGCTGGCGTCGATGGCGACCTGGAGGTTGGTCGAGTACCGGTAGTTCTTGCTCGGCGCCGCAAGGCGGTGGTCCAGAGTCGGGATGAAAAGCCGTCGACGATGGCGATCTGGTCGACCGGCCGGCGGCGCACAGGTGCGAGAACCAGCAGCGGGCGGAGGGTGTCGATGACTCGGTGCGCGGCGGAATGCGACACTCCGAACAGCGCGCCGATCTGCCGCATCGTCAGGTTCGTGCGCCAGTAGACGGCCACCAGCAGCACCCGGTCGGGAAGATCGAGGGCCCACTGTCGGCCCGGCCGACCGTCAGCGATTCCGCGCCCACCACGCTCGGCGACCAAGCGGACCAGCTTGCGGAACTGGGCGGGGGTCAGCCCAGTGAACGGGAGGATCCACTCCTTGCGAGCTGCGGAGATCACCTGCACCCACGCATCCTCGGTGATTATCCTCAGCGGACGAACGCTGGGGTCATGAGGAGTGCACGTCTATCAGAGAGGACGACGTGAGCAGCCAGTACATCGTCATTACCGGGGGACCCGGTGCCGGCAAGACCACGCTGATCGAGAGCCTGCGGCGTGCCGGTCACGCCTGCGTCGACGAAGCGGGACGACAGATCATCCAGGACCAGCTGTCGATCGGCGGTCGGGCACTGTAAGCCGGCGACTCACGACTGTTCGCTGAGATCATGCTCAGCTGGGAGATCCGCTCCTACCGCCAAGCCAGCCAACATCCCGGACCCGTCTTCTTCGACCGAGGGATCCCGGACCTGGTCGGCTACTACCTCCTACTCGGCCAGCCCGTTCCCGCGCACGTGACAGCCGCCGCGCAGCTGTTCCGCTACCACCAGCGTGTGTTCATCGCCCCGCCATGGCCACAGATCTACACCACCGACAGCGAACGACACCAAGACTTCGCCGAAGCCGTACGTACCCACGACGCCATGGTCGCCGCCTACACCCAACACGGCTACGAAGTCAGCACCTTGCCCCGCAGGGACGTCGCCTCGCGCCTCCAGTTCATCCAGCAACACACAGCCGTCGATCCCGGAGCTCCGGAATCACAACGGTCGAGCTGCTCCGAGTTACGAGACGTCCCTTAGTACGGCAGCCGCCGAGCCCTCCATGTTGAACCCGCCGCTCGCACCCGGTAGAGCACGACAGCCGGCTCACCGCCACACCACCCCCGCGGTAGCCAACCACGCCGCGCCACACCTTCAGACCGACCGGCGCATTGCCGATTAACGCCCACCGCCGCCCTACGGCTCCTGCCCAGCCAGACACCAGCACCAGGCGGCCTGCTCCCAATCTGCTCCCAAGTTAAGGGACATGACGGCAGAAGCCCGTTACCGGTGATTCCGGTGACGGGCTTCTGACCTGCCGATATTCATGGTGGGCGATGCTGGTATCGAACCAGCGACCTCTTCGGTGTGAACGAAGCGCTCTCCCACTGAGCTAATCGCCCTCAGCGCCACTGACTCTACCCGATCGTGGAACCAGACCGGAAATCCGGGGTCAGTGCGTCGCGAGGTACCGCATCGCCGCGGCCACCACGTCGATGCCGAGGCTGTACTTGAGGGACAGCCAGACCACCGTGGCCACGAAGACCAGGCCGACGGACCCGAGCACGATTCGCACCACCAGCGACTGTCGCGTCACCCAGCGTGTCCAGCCGTGGACGTGGCGGCGGGTGAAGCCGAGCAGTCGGCGGGCCCAGTGGTATTCGACGGCCCAGATGCCCAGGCCGGCGATCACCAGCAGCCAGCCCGGCCCGGGGAGCGGGATGAGGGCGATGCCGATGGTCACCACCAGCGCCCCGGCGATCGCGATGAAGATCTTGAGTGCGATCCGACCGGTGGGGTTGGCGCGGATGAGCTCGAGGGTCAGCGAGATCCGCTCGCGCCAGCGGGGGCGGCGCGGCCGGTCCTGCACGGCGACGCCGCCGTGGCCACCGGCGTCACCGTCACGACGAGCACCGGCGCTGCCGCCACGACCAACGGCGGCGCTGCCACCGCGACCGGCGCGATCGCCATCGGGGCGGCCGGCGTCAGGCGTCGGCCGTCCGGGTCGCTCGGGCTGCTCCATCGGCACTGCGTACCCCCGCTTTTCGGCTGATCGGACCGCGACGTTCGGCGGGCCGGGCGCCGCCGCCGCATCCACTGAGGATTGCTTCGTCACCATTTCACCCCCCAGTGTCGCTCGGGCCCGTCACTGCAACGGCCGACTGGACGTTACCGGAGTAAGTCGACGACTGAGCCACCCGATACCGGGCGGGATCACGCACTGGGCAGAACCGGAAATTCTACATGAATGCTCACATTCACGCGGCCTTTCCGTCCCCCTTCCCACCACTGGGTGAAGTCAGCGTATGGCGGAGCGTAGCCAGGAGTAGCACCTGAGTATGGGAAAAGCGGGACACGCGCGTTCCGCAGCGGTGCCGGGGGGAGAACGTCCATGAGTGTCATCCGACCGACGACCGTAGAGGTCGAGACGTCGCTAAGGCTCGTCGCACCTGACGCCACCGCCTTGCCGGTGCGTGCCAGTCTGCGTTACGACCCTGCTGACCCGTATGCGGTCCATGTCCTGTTCCATGCCGAATCGGCCGGGGGCGAGGCGGTGAGTTGGTCGTTCGCTCGCGAACTTCTGGTCACCGGCCTGGACGAGCCGGCCGGCATCGGAGATGTGCGGGTCTGGCCCTGGGCCACACCGCGCGGCGACTTCGTCGCGCTGGCCCTGTCGTCACCGGACGGCAACGCCCTCTTCGAGGTGCCGCGCAGCGTCCTGGTGCGTTTCCTTCGACGGACCTACGTCGTCGTCCCGCGCGGCCGTGAGGCCGAGCACCTGGACGTCGACACGGCGGTGAACCGGCTGCTCGCCGGTCGCTGACCGCCCGAAAAACAGCAACACCGGCCATCCTGGGGCCGCGCGGATCTGCCGAGTCCGCGCGGCTCCGGCACACCCGGGGGTACGCGGACAGCCCGGCCCGGGTCGGCCGGTGCTCAGCCGTGCGTGGTGATGCCGCCGTCGACGGGGATGACCGCTCCGGTGAGGTACGCGCCAGCCCGGGACGAGAGGTAGATGGCGGTGCCGGCCATGTCCTCGGGGCTGCCGATGCGACCCAGCGGCACCTGCTGCTCGATGGCGGCCCGGCTCGTCGGGTCGTCGAGCGCGAACGCCATCATCTTGCTCTCGAACGGGCCGGGCGCGATCGCGTTGACGGTGATCTGCTCGCCGGCCAACTGGTGGGCGAGGCTGCGGGTGAGCATGTGCACAGCCGCCTTGGTGGCCGAGTACGCGTACACCTCCATGAACGGCACCCTGATGCCGTCGATCGACCCGATGTTGATCACGCGGGCCGGGTCGTCGGCGCTGGCGGCGGCGCGCAGCGCCGGCAGCAGCGCGGTGGTGAGCCGGAAGACGGCCTTGACGTTGACCGCCCAGAGCTTGTCGAACGCGGCCTCGGGGTAGTTCTCCAGCGGTGCGCCCCAGGTCGCGCCGGCGTTGTTGACCAGCACGTCGAGGCGGTCGAAGCGCTCCCGCACGGCGGCGGCCAGCATCTCGGCGCCGGCGTCGTCGCTGAGGTCGGCGGGGATGGCCTCGCACCGCCCCTCGGCGGAGAGGGCAGTGGCGACCTCCGCGCAGACGTCCGCCTTGCGGGACGAGATGATCACGTGCGCGCCGGCGCGGACGAAGCCCTGGGCGATCATCAGCCCGATCCCCCGCGAGCCGCCGGTGACCAGGACCGTCTTACCTTCGACCGAGAACAGCTGCGTCATGCTCATCCCATCGCGAGTCGGCGGGGGTCGTCGGCCGGTCGGGTCGCCGGCGGGTGCCGGGAGGACCGCGGACCGACGGCGCTACCGCCGGGTAACGTAGCCCGGCTGTCGGGACCGGGACAACCCCGTGCCGCACCACCGATTCCGTGACGACCGTCGACCGGGATGCGGTGACCTGCGGTTCGGGCTACCGTCGCAGGCGATGGTCTCCACCGATCCCTCCCCCGCCCCATCGATCGGAACGGCGTCTTCCGTCCCCGACGAGATCGCCACGTTCGCGCTGGCCGATCTTGCCGGCGACCCGGGCTGGCGTCGGCCGGTGATCGTCGAGCGGGAGCTGTTGATTCTCACCACGCGTGGGCACGGCGACGCGGAGCTCGACTTCCATCTGCTGCCGTGCCGTCCCGGCACGCTGCTGCGGGTCCGCCCCGGCCAGGTGTTGCGCTGTGCCGGCCCCCAGTTCGACGCCACCGTGGTTGCCTGGGATCCCGCGGCGCTGCGCGGCGTCGACGTCGACCTGGCCACGACCGCGACCTGGCGGCAGTTGGCCGGTGAGGACGAGGACGCGGTGATCAGCGAGGTGAGCCAGTTGGCGGTGGACTGCCAACGGCACCCCGACGGCCCCACCGCCCGCGCGCTGCTCCGGCACCAACTGGCCGTGCTGCTGCTGCGGCTCGCCCTGGCCCACACCGAGCAATCGCCCGCCCGGCCCGAGGACGAGACGTTCCACCGGTTCCACCGCGAGGTGGAGCACAGCTATCCGCAGACCCGACGGGTGGAGGACTACGCGGCCGAGCTCGGCTGCTCGGTGCGGACCCTGACCCGGGCCTGCCTGGCCGTCACCGGCCGCAGCGCCAAACAGGTCATCGACGAGCGGGTCGCGTTGCAGGCCGGCCGGCTCCTCGCCGCCACGGATCAGCCGATCGCCCACATCGGCCGGTGGCTCGGCTTCTCCGAACCCACGAACTTCGGCCGCTTCTTCACCCGCGAGGTCGGGGTCAGCCCCGGCGCGTTCCGGGCCGCACGGGACCAACCGGCGGCCGGCCGGGTCGTCCGACCCCGACCGCCGGCCGAGTCGACGGGCGCCAACAGCGGCAGATTCCGCCCCGGCACCCTCGGCGAACTCGCCAACGGCCGGCACCCCAGCAGGCCGGGGCCGCCCGCCGGACCGCCCGGCGACCTCGGCCGGGCATGATGGCAGGGTGCAGATCTCCGCGCGCGGCGACTACGCGGTACGGGCGGCGTTGAGCCTCGCCACCGCGTACCCCTCGCTGCTGTCCACCCAGGCCATCGCCGCGGAGCAGGACATGCCCCGCAAGTTCCTGGAGGCGGTCCTGGCGGATCTACGCCGGGCCGGCATCGTCCGCGCCCAGCGCGGCGCCGAGGGCGGCTACACCCTCGCGCGCCCGCCCCGCGAGGTCACCGTCGGCGCGGTCCTGCGCGCCGTGGAGGGCCCCCTCGCCGGGGTACGCGGGCTGCGCCCCGAGGAGACCCAGTACGAAGGCTCGGCGCAGAATCTGCCCGGCCTGTGGGTGGCGGTGCGCGCCGCCGTCCGACGGGTCGTCGACGAGGTGAGCCTCGCCGAGATCGTCAGCGGTCGACTGCCCGCGCACGTCCGCAAGCTCACCGCGCTGCCCGACGCGTGGGAGCCGCGCTGACCCGGCGCGCTCTCACCGGGTCCACACCACCTCCTCGGTACTGAGTCGCGGCAGCCGCTGCGCCCAGGCGTCCGGGCCGGGGTGGCCCAGGTTGAGCAGCAACAGCGCCTCGTGCCGGCCGTCGGGGAAGAACTCCCGGGTCACCCCGGCCGCGTCGAACCCGGCCATCGGGCCGGCGGCCAGCCCGGCAGCGCGTACGCCCACCAGCAGGTAGCCGATCTGGAGGGTGGCGTTGAACCGGGCCTGCTCGGCACGGGCCGCCCGGTCGCGCAGCCAGTCGCGGGCCTGCGGCCGGTGCGGGTACAGCTCGGGTAGTCGGTCGTGGAAGTCCACGTCGGCGGCGAGCACCGCTACCAGTGGGGCGGTGGCCGTCTTCGCCCGGTTGCTCGATGAGACGTACGGCAGCAGCCGCGCCCGGGCCGCCGCCGAGCGCAGCAGCAACACCCGCAGCGGCTGACCGTTGTACGCGGTCGGCCCGTACCGGATCAGGTCGTGGATCGCCGCGACCTGGGCGTCGGTGACCGGCTCGTCGGTGAACGTGTTGGCCGTGCGGGCCGCCCGGAACAGCAGGTCCTGGGCGGCCCGGTCCAACGCGAGCAGGTCAGCCGTGGCAGGCGCAGTCACGTCAACGCGGTGGTGTAGCCGCCCTGGTGGTGCACGAGCGGTGGGCCGTCGCAGCCGTCGCCGAGCGCCACCGGTTCGGCGATCACCAGCGTGTGGTCGCCGGCCGGGACCCGGTGCACCACCCGGCAGAGCAGCCGGGCCAGCACCCCGTCGAGCAGCGGCAGCCCGAACGGTCCGGCCGTCCAGTCCCGGTACGCGGCGAACCGGTCGATGCCGCTGGTCGCGAAGATCGCGGCGGCCTCCCGCTGCCCGGCGTTGAGCAGGTGCACGGCGACGTGTTCGGCGCGGGCGAGCACCGGCCAGCTCGACGACGCCACCCCGAGGCAGAACGACACGAGCGGCGGGTCCAGCGACACCGACGTGAACGAGGTCGCGGTGAATCCGGCCCGGATGGGCGCGCCGATCCCACCCAGGCAGGCCGGGTCGGTGGCGCGGGCGACCGCGGTGACCACCGTGACGCTGCTGGCCTGCCGGCGCAGCAGAGCACGGAACAGGTCCGCGTTCACCGGTCGCAGCTCGGCGATCTCCGCCGCGGGGCGCTCCACGGTGGTCATGCCGACACCAGGGCCGATGCGGCGTACGCGCTGGCCGGTCGGGGCAGCCCGTAGTGCTCGCGCAGGGTCCGACCGGTGTACTCGGTGCGGAACAGCCCACGGGAGCGCAGCACCGGCACCACGTGGTCGACGAAGTCGGCGAGCCCGCCGGGCAGGTGCGGCGGCATGATGTTGAACCCGTCGGCGGCGCCCTGGGTGAACCACAGCTCGATCTGGTCGGCGACCTGCTCCGGCGTACCGGCGACGACCCGGTGGCCCCGGCCGCCGCCGAGCCGGCCGATCAGCTGCCGGACGGTGAGCTGTTCCCGGCGGGCCAGCTCGGTGACGAGCTGGTAGCGGCTCTGATGGGCCTGCACGGTGCCGGCGGCCGGCAGCTCCGGCAGCGGCCCGTCCAGCGGCAGGCCGGTCAGGTCGATGCCGAGCATCCCGGAGAGCTGGGCCAGGGCGTAGTCCGGGACGATCAGCTCCTCCAACTCGGCGGCGAGGGCCTGCGCCTCGGCCTCGGTACCGCCGATCACCGGCGCGATGCCGGGCAGGACCTTCACCAGGTCCGGGTCCCGGCCGGCGGCGGTGACCTGCCGGCGCAGCTCCGCGTAGAAGCTCTGCCCGTCGGCGAGGGTCTGCTGCGCGGTGAAGACCGCCTCGGCGTAGCGGGCGGCGAAGGCGATCCCGTCCGGCGATGAGCCGGCCTGCACGAGCAGCGGTCGGCCCTGCGGCCCCCGGGGGATGTTCAGCGGGCCACGGACCTGGAACTCCGGGCCGCGGTGCGCCACCTCGTGCACCCGGTCGGTGTCGGCGAACACCCCGGCGGTCGTGTCGAAGACGAGTGCGTCGTCCTCCCAGCTGTCCCAGAGCTTGATCGCCACGTCGACGAACTCGGCGGCCCGCCGGTACCGGTCGGCGTGCGCGGGGTGGCTGTCCCGGTTGAAGTTGACCGCCTCCCGCTCCTGCGCGGAGGTGACGATGTTCCAGCCGGCCCGACCACCGCTGAGATGGTCCAGCGAGGCGAACTTGCGGGCGACGTGGAACGGCTCGTTGTAGGTGGTGGAGACGGTCGCGATGAGACCGATGTGTTCGGTCACCGCGGCGAGCGACGCGAGCAGGGTCAGCGGCTCGAAGACGGCCTGGATGTTGTGCCGGGGGTTTGGCCCGACGGAGAGGCCGTCGGCGAGGAACAGGGAGTCGAGGGTGCCGCGTTCGGCGATGCGGGCCAACTCCTGGAAGTGCCGCACGTCGGTGACCCGACGCGGGTCGGTGCGGGGGTGCCGCCAGGCGGCCTCGTGGTGGCCGACGCCCATCAGGAACGCGTTGAGGTGCAGGGTACGGGTCATGGGTGGCTGTCCTATCCGGCAGAGACGTCGACGCGCCAGGTGGAGAAGCGACGTTCGACAGCGACGAGGAGTTGGTTGACGACCAGGCCGATGGCGGAGATCGTGATGATCCCGGAGTACATGTCGGTGATCGCGAAGTTGTACTGCGCGTAGTTGATGAGGTAGCCGAGCCCGGCCTTCGCGCCGACCATCTCGGCCGCCACCAGCACCAGGATCGAGTACGCCCCGGCCAGCCGGACGCCGGTGAAGATGGTCGGCACCGCAGCCGGCAGGATCACCTTCTGGAACAGCCGCAGATGGTTGAGGCCCATCGAGCGGGCTGACCGGATCAGCAGCGGGTCGACGCCCTTCACGCCGGCGATGGTGTTCAGCAGGATCGGCCAGGAGCACGCGTACAGCACCAGGGCGATCTTGGAGGTCTCCCCCAGGCCGAGGATGAGCACGAACACCGGCAGCAGGGCCAACGCTGCGGTGTTGCGGAACACCTCCAGCAGCGGGCTGAGCAGCTCGGCGAGCGGCCGGTACCAGCCGATCAGCAGTCCGAGCGGGATGGCGGTGAGGATCGCCAGGCCGAGCCCGGCCAGCGACCGGGTGAGGCTCGCGCCCACGTGCTCGGCGAGCTGCCCGCTGCGCAGCAACTCCCACCAGGCCGCCAGCACCTCCGACAGCGGGGGCAGGAAGACGCGGTCCACCAGACCGAGCCGCGGTGCGCCCTCCCAGACCGCGGCCAGCGCGGCGATGGCGACGCCGCGGTGCAGCACCTTCGCGCCGACGCCGAGCAGTCGACCGGCGCGGCCGGCAGCGGGTCGGTCGGTCGCCGTTCGGGGCACGGTGGGTGGGTTGGCGAGTCGGGTGGGACGTTCGGCGATGTCAACCAACGCGGGCCTCCTCGGGATGGCGGACGCCGGTGCCCTCGGCCGCCTGGGCGGCCCGCACCTCGTCGCGCAGCAGGGTCCAGATCTGGTGGCGGTGGTGGCGGAACTCGTCGGTGGAGCGGACGTCCTCGACCGCGTCCCGGTCGCCGAGGTCGATGTCGATGACCTGTTTGAGCCGCCCGGGGCGGGACGTCAGGACCGCCACCCGCTGACCCAGGTGGACGGCCTCGTCGATGCCGTGGGTGATGAACACGATCGTCTTGCCGGTACGGGCCCAGATCCGCACCAACTCGTCCTGCAACAAGTCTCGGGTCTGCGCGTCCAGGGCGGCGAACGGCTCGTCCATCAGCAGCACGTCCGGGTCGTACGCGAGGCTGCGGGCGATGGCCACCCGCTGCTTCATCCCGCCGGACAGCTCGTGCGGGTAGCGGTCGGCGAACCCGCGCAGACCCACCAGGTCGAGGTGGTGCTCGATCAGGGCGGCACGTTCGGCCCGGGGCACCCCCTTGGCCTCCAGTCCGAACGCGACGTTGCCGGCCGCAGTGCGCCAGGGCAGCAGCGCGTACTGTTGGAAGACGATGCCCCGGTCCAGGCCGGGACCGGTGACCGGGCGACCGTCGACGAGCACCTGCCCCGCGGTCGGCTGGGTGAGCCCACCGAGCAGGTCGAGCAGGGTGGACTTGCCGCAGCCGCTGGGGCCGACGACGACCAGGAACTCGCCGGGGCGTACCCCGAGGGTGACCTCGTCCAGCGCGGTGACCGCGCCGGCGCCGCCTCGCCGGCCGGCGCGGACCGGGAAGGTCTTGCTCACCCGATCGAAGAGGATCTTGTCGGTGCTCATGCGCTGCCCCCGTCCGCGAAGGGGTTGAACCGATTGGTGTAGATGTCACCGGGCTTCGGACGGTCGCCCTTGAGCTCGCCCTCGGCGGCGAGCCAGTCGATCCAGGTGCCGAACTCCTCCTCGTTAATCAGGCCGCCACGGCCGGCGACGCCGCTGCTCTTCCAGTACGCGACCAGCGACGGGTCCTCGTTGCGACCCCGCTTGGCGATGATGTCGCGCATCCGGGCGGCGACCGTCTCCCGGGGTTGGGTGCGGGCCCACTCGATGGCCTTGCCGACCCCGGTGACGAAAGTCTTGACGGTCTCCGGGTTGCGCTTGATGAAATCGTCGCGGAAGACGTAGGCACCCCCGCTGAACGCGCCGAGCAGTTCGTAGTCGGTGAAGATGGTGCGGATGCCGCCGCTGGCGACCGCCTTGTCGCGGATCACCCCACCGAGCACCGCGACATCGATCTGCTGCTGGCGCAGTGACTGCTCGGTGTTGACCGGTGGCAGCGCGACCAGTTCGACCTGCTTGATCTCGGCGGGGGTGAGACCGCCGCGAGCGAGCCAAGTCTTGAGCACGGCCTCGGCGTGCGCGCCGAGGGTGTTCATGCCGACCTTCTTGCCGATCAGGTCGCGGGGGCCGCGGATCGGGCTGTCGTCGCGCACGTAGTAGCCCTGGAAGGTCTGCGCGTCGGAGCCGTAGTAGCTGACCACGGCGGTGATCGGGGCGTTGGCGGCGGCGAGCTTGACGATGGCGCCGTTGAATGCGCCGCCGACGTCGCTCTGCCCGGTGGCCGTGGCCTGGATGTCCTGCGGGCCGCCGGTGACGTTGCCGATCCACTTGAGTCGGACGTCGCCGAGGTAGCCGAGGTCGGCGGCGAGTTCGGGGAGGGTGACCTGACCGACCGAGCCCTGGTAGCGCAGCTCGGTGGTCTGCGCGCCGCCGGCCGCCGCGCCGCTGCCGCAGCCGGCGGTGGGAGCGAGTACGACGAGCGCGGCAGCGGCGACAAGGGTACGCAGAATGGCACGACGGGGTGGGGACATGAATAGTCTCCTGATCTGACCACGAGGGAAGTGGGGGCGCCCGGGTGAGGGCGTGACGGCACGCTGCTCCGCGTTGAGCGGGCGGGCGGTGGGAATGCGGCGCTGGAGCCGAGCCGGGTGGACCGGTCAGCTCAACAGAGCGCGCTCGCGTGCCGGACCAGGTCGACGTGCACACGAGCGGTGAGGAGAAGCTCATCCCGCTGCGACATGACCCCATGCTGCCCGGGACCGGAACGGGGCGTCAATGGCCTTCCAGAAGATGAGACTTCTGTCGCTGGCGATGTTACAAAGCGCTGCGAGCAGCGTTTACCGTGCCGCAACACCTATCTGATGGATAGAGATTGGAGTGCTCGATTCGCACCGTCCAGGACGGACAGCGAGCGGGTTTCAGAAAGTGCCGGTTCGGGAATGTTCGATCCCGACACGGCAGGGAACGGTGAAGAGGGGAGTCCTCCGATGGGCCTCATGTTTCGCAAGCGCAAGAAGTTCGGTCCGCTCATTCTGAACTTCACCGAGAATGGCTTCTCCTCGTGGAGCATCAAGATCGGTCGCTGGTCCTGGAACTCCAGGGCGCGCGCGCACCGGGTCGACCTGCCCGGTCCGCTGTCCTGGAAGCAGGACAAGTCCCGGTCGTAAGCATCCCGGGGGTCGAGCGGGGTGCCGGTGATTCACCGGCACCCCGCTCGGCGTGTAGGGGGCGGCGCTCAGCGCGCCGCAGTGATGATCTCGTCGCCGGCCAGCCGCCCGGACTCGCGTTCCCGCCGCACCTCGCCGGCGTCGAGCAGGTCAGCGAGCGCCTGGTTGGCGTCGGCCGCCCGGTAGACGGTCGCGGTGAGGGTGTGTCGGCGCAGCTCGGTGACCGGCCGCGACCCGCCCGCCCGCAACTCGGCCAGCAGCTCGTGGGCCAGCGGTTCGAGGTCGGGTTCGCCGACCACGTCGACCGTCGTGCCGGTCGGGTCGAGGGGGTCGCGGTAGCGCACGCCGAGGTCCGCGCCGACCGCCCAGAGCGCCTCACGGACCGCCTCCAGACTGCGGTCGGAGCGGCTGCCGAACGCGAGCACACCGGCGGGCACGCCGTCCGGCAGCACCGGCGCCACCTCGGCGACCAGGGGGAAGCCGGCGGAGACGAGCACGTCTCGGGCGCTGTCGCCGGTGTGCAGCAGCAGCTCACCGGCCCGGCCGTTGGTCGCGGCGGTGAGCAGCTTCGGCGTCACCGCGCCGGGCAGGTCCACGAAGGAGAACAGCGGCGCGCCGGCCGCCCCGGCGGCCTTCACCGCGACCGGCAGACGATACGGGTCGCCGGGCAGCAGGTGCACGGTGACCTCGGCGGGCAACTCCGCCTCAATCGGGCCGAGTCGGGCCGGCAGATCGGCGGCGGCGGACAGCAGCAGCACCGTCACCTGCCGGCCGCGCACCTGGTCGCCGTACCCGGCGACCAGGCGCAGCGCGGCCTCCGCGCTGCTCGCGTCGGCGCCCGCGACGGCGACGGTGGCCCGCCGGGAGCGGTGCAGGGCCGCGGGCAGCCAGGTCGTCAACTGGCGGACCAGCAGCTCGCGGAGGAAATCGGTGGTCCGGTCGGTCGGCATCGGTCCGTTCTACCGTACGGACAGTCAGGCCGGGACGGAGATCCCCACCCCGCCCCGGGTCTGCCCGCCGTAACGCTGCCGCTCGGCGTCCAGGTCGAGCCGACCGATCTGCTTGCGGGCCGCCAGTGCGGCGTCGTCGAGCAGGTCGGCCGGTATCAGCCAGACCACCTCGAACTCCAGACCGTCCGGGTCCTTGCCGTAGAGGCTCTTGGTGGTGCCGTGGTCCGACGTGCCGACCAGTGCGCCGGCGGCGGCGAGCCGTTCGGCGGTGGCGGCCAGCTCGTCGAGCGTGTCCACCTCCCAGGCGAGGTGGTAAAGGCCGACGGTGGACCGACCGGCGGTGGACCGCCCGGCGGTGGACCGCCCGGCGGCCGCGCCGATCTCGAAGAGGCCGAGGTCGTGGTCGTTGGTGGAGTCGGGGGCCTGGAGGAAGGTGGCGCCCCGGAAGCCGTCCGGGGTCATCGCCACCGGGCGGAAGCCCAGCACGTCGCGGTAGAACGCGACGCTGCGGGCGAGGTCACTGACGTAGAGGACCGCGTGGTTGAGTCGATGAATACCCATGACCCGAGACTAGCGCGCTTTTGTTGAACGTTCAACTAATCGGGGTATGATGGCCGTCATGACCCGCTGGCTGGACCCCGACGAGCAACGCACCTGGCGCGCGTACCTCACCGCGTCGCGGGTGCTGATGGACACTCTCGACCGCGAGTTGCAACGCGACGCGGGCATGCCGCACGCGTACTACGAGATCCTGGTCCAACTCTCCGAGGCCCCCGGCCGTCAACTGCGCATGAGCCAACTGGCCCAGGCTGCGGGGTCGTCCCGCAGCCGGCTCTCGCACGCCGTGGCCCGACTGGAGGCCGCCGGCTGGGTGCGCCGCGAGGACTGCCCCACCGACCGGCGCGGGCAGATCGCGCTGCTCACCGATGAGGGTTTCGCCACCCTCGCGGCCGCCGCACCCGGCCACGTCGAGGGGGTACGCCGACACCTGTTCGACGCGTTGAGCCCCGCCCAGATCGACCAGCTGCGCCGAATCAGCGAGACCCTGGCCGAGCACCTGACCGGATCCTGACCGATCGGCACCGGCGCGGGTCTTGTACTTACCGTCGTCAGATGAGCACGATGGGGCGTGTCTTCCGGCTTCGGTGAACTGACTGATCAGGCGCACCACCTCGTGTCCTCCGGCGATCTGGCCGGCGCACAGCAGTTGCTGTCCGACGCGCTCACCGACGCCGACCCCCGCCCGGCCAACGCCACCCCCGAACTGGCCGAGGCGGCCAGCCTCCAGGCACGGGTGCTGATCGCCCTCGGTGAGCCGCACTCGGCCCGGGGCTGGGCCGCCTTCGCGTACGCGGCCACCACCCGCCTGCACGGCCGCGCCGACCCGCGCACGGTGGCCGCCGCGGCGACCCTGGCCGCGGTGCTGCACCGGGTCGGCAGTCACTCCCGGGCGGCTCGGCTCTACCAGGAAGTCATCATCGAGCTGACCGCGCAGGACGGCCCGGAGTCGCTGCGGGTGCTCGCCGCGCACGCCGACCTGGCCACCGTCGAATACGCGCGCGGCCAGTGCACGGTGGCCCGCGACCGCCTCCAGGACGCCTGGGAACTGCACCGCGAGGTGTATGGCGACGGACACCCCAGCGGCATCAAAATGCTGGCGCGGCTCGGGGCGATGCAGCGCGACTGTGGGCAGTTCGCCGAGGCACACGACAACCTGGCGCTCGCCCGTGAGCTGTGCCGACAGCATCTGGCCGCCGACGACCCGCTGGCCACGCAGGTGGCGGCCCTGGCCCGGGCGGCGGCGAATCCCGACCACGTCTGCGCCGACAACCCGCCCACGGCTCGGGACACCCCGGTCGTGCCGGCGGCCCGCGTCCCACCGCACGACGACGGGCCGGCCGAATCCGGCTACCACCCGCTAGCGGCCGCGGCCCACCACGGCGGGGCGGTTCCGAACCCCCGGTCGCCCTCGGACGAGGCGGTCGGATCGACCGGAGGCGGATGGTCGTCTGAACCGGACTCCTCGCCCCACCCCGCCGACCCTCCGGTGCCCCCGTCGGTGGTGGGGCTGGCCGGTGGCCTGGAGGAGCAGCCCGGGGTGTACCGGCTGCACCGGCCCACCGCCCCCACCGACCCGCCCCCACCGCCCGACCCGTACGCGTCGCCCGACCCGTACCCGTCGTCTGGTCCACACGCGTCGCCCGACCCGTACCCGTCGTCTGGTCCACACGCGTCGTCCGACCCGTACCCGTCGCCTGATCCGCGCGTGTCGTCCGACTCGCGGGCACGGTCGGACCTGTATGGGCCGGTCGAGCCGTACACGCCGTCGCGGTTGCTGCCGGTGCCCGTGCACCGCGCCCCACCGGAGCAGCGCAACCGGCTGGTGCCGGTGCTGGTCGCGGGCGTGGTCGTGGTGCTCCTCGGCGCGGCGGCGGTGATCGCCGGGGTGGCCCGGGTCGACGGCGACGACGAGCCGACCCCGCCGCCGGCCACCGCCTCCCCCACCGCCGACTCGTCGGCCAGCACCGCGCCCGCACCCGGCGGCACGAAACCCACGTCGACCGCCGCCGCGGCACCACCCGGCAGCCCACCCAGCGCGGTGACCCTCCGCGACGCCCGGGACAGCATCGCGCTGAACTGGACCTACCCGGCCGGCAGCGAAGGCCCGGTGATCATCGCGGGCGGCCGCACCGGCCAGGAGCACAACATCTTCGCGACGTTGCCCGCCGGCACCACCAGCTTCGTCGTCTACGCGCTCAACCGCACCAACGACTTCTGCTTCACCGTCGCTGTCGCCTGGTCCACCGACACTGTGGCCCGTTCCCCGCAGGTCTGCACCCACCGCCGCTGACCCCACCGCCCCGCCCGCCCTGCCGCGCCACCCCCACCCCGGCCCGGTTCGGCCCGCACACCCTGGCCCGCCACACCCTGGCCCGCCAGACCTCGACCCAGCCTGCCGACCTCACTCAGCGTGAGCCAGTCGGCTGACAAGCCAGCCGCGACACATCGTTACAAACCGCAACGCCCAAGGCACCCTTTCACCCCTCACACCAAGCCTTTGCTCTGCTTGCCTATATGCACCACCTCGATTGACCAGCTAAAACGTCACGGCTGTCGCTTCGGCGGGCGCCAACGAGGCTCACGTTACGTAGCTGTCGCACCCGCGGGTGCAGAGCAAAGGGCCGTCGTCGGGCGGATGGGGGAGGGCGCGCCGTCACGCACGGTCAACCGTTGGCTGTCCCCAACCGGCAAGGCCGGCAACGGGCCGTCGTCGGGCGGATGGGGGGAGGGCGCACGGTCACGGGGCGTCAACCCACGGCCGTCCCCGGCCGACAAGGCCGGCAACGCCGGCAACGGGTCACCGTTGGGCGGGTGGGGGCAGGGCGGCGTCATGGGAGGTCAGCGCTTGGCCGTCCTGGGCCGGCAACGCCGGCAGCAGCAGGCACACCCGTAGCCCGTGCTCCGGCGCGTCGGTCAGGGTGATGGTGCCGCCCGCGCGCCGCACCAACTCCCGTACGATCGCCAGCCCCAGGCCGGCGCCCCCGTCGTCGCGCGCCCTTCCGTCATCCAGACGGGTGAACCGGCCGAAGACGCGTACCCGGTCCGCCGCCGGGATGCCGGGGCCGTCGTCGGTCACCGTCACCAGGTGGTACGCCCCGACAGCGGGCCCGTCCGTCGGTCCCGCTGCCTCGGCCGTCAGCACGACACTGGCGTACGCATGCCGGACCGCGTTGTCGACCAGGTTGGCGAGCACGCGACGCAGTTCCTCGACGGTGCCGATCGTCCAGAGCGGGCCGGCCGGCGGCACCACCCGCACCGGCGGCGACGGGTAGCGGGCGGCGACCTCGGTCAGCAACGCGCCCAGCTCCACCGGGGCGGCACCCCGGGCCGGCGGCGCCTCGTCCAGGCGGGCCAGCAGCAGGAGATCGTCGACCAACCGGCTCAGCCGTTCGGTGTCGGCGAGCAGGTTGGCGGTCACCGCCGTCCAGTCCGTCCGGTCGGCCAGGCGCTGGGCCACCTCCAGCTCCGTCCGGATGTTCGTCAACGGGCTGCGCAGTTCATGTGCGGCGTCGGACACGAAGGCGCGCTGCCGGGCGCGGGCGGACTCCAACCGGTCCAGCATGCCGTTGAGGGTGACCGCCAGGCGGTGGATCTCGTCGGCCGACGCCGGCACCGGCAGCCGGCCGGTGCCGGCCCTCCCGGTGATCTCCTCGGCACCTCGACGTAACGCCTCGACCGGTCGCAGCGTCGCGCCCACCACCCGCCACGCCACCCCGGCCAGCACGGCCACCAGCAGCGGGAACGCCACCAGCAGGATGGTCCGGACCACATGGGTGCTGTGCCGCACGTCGGCCATCGAGCGGGCGACCAGCACGGTGAGCGGGTCGGCCGCGGTGCCGGTGGGTACGGCGACCACGCGGACCGGGCCGACGAGTCCGACCCGCTCGGACGGCACCTCGAACCGCTGCCGACCGTCGCGGTCCAGTCGCTCCGGACGGACCATCGGCACCAGCCGGTCGGCGTCGATCGAGGCCGCCCTGATCCGCCCCTGCCCGTCGACGACCTGCACCCGGACCTGCCCGCCGGCCACCGGCAGCGGATCCGGCAACGCGTCCTCGGCGGCGAGCAGGGCGACGGCGTCGGCGGTGCGGAACGCCTCGGTGTCGACGGTGCGCTGGAGCACGAATCCGAGCGTGCCGAGCAGCACCACCCCGCCCAGGGCCAGCCCGACGGTGAGGCCGAGCACACCGATCGCCATGAGCCGCCCTCGCAGCCCGAGCACCGGCGACCGGCCGGCCCAGGCCCGACGGGTGGGCGTCGGGCCGGCGGCGGTCACGTCGCCAACCGGTAGCCGGCACCCCGGACCGTCTCCAGCCGGTCCCGGCCGAGCTTGCGGCGCAGGTAGCCGACGTACACCTCGACGGCGTTCGGCGCGGTCTCCAGGCTCGCGTCCCAGACGTGGTCCAACAACTCGATCTTGGAGATCACCTGGCCGGGTCGGCGCATCAGGTAGTCCAGCAGCGCGAACTCCCGCGCGGTCAGCGTCACCTCGGCGTCCGCCCGGGTCACCCGTCGGCGGGCCGGGTCCAACCGCAGGTCACCGACCGCCAGCACGGCCGGGCGCTCCGGAGCGCCCCGACGCAGCAGTGCCCGCAGCCGGGCCAGCAGCACCACGTACGAGAAGGGTTTGGTCAGATAGTCGTCGGCGCCGCAGTCGAGGCCGTCGGCCTGGTCGTACTCGCCGTCCTTGGCCGAGAGCATCAGCACCGGCAACCAGTGCCGCTCCGCGCGCAGCCGCCGGACCAACTCGTACCCGGAGAGGCCAGGCAGCATCACGTCGAGGATCATGGCGTCGTACCCGCCGTGCCGGGCCGCGTCCAGGCCGGCCGGGCCGGTCCCCGCCAGGTCCACCGCGAACCCCTCCGCCTGCAGGCCGCGTTGCAGCGCAGCCGCCAACCGGGTCTCGTCCTCCACCACCAGCACGCGCACAGCTCAAGGGTGCCACCCGGGTCAATCGGCGCGGTTCGGTGTCCTCAGCGCGTTCACAGCACGGAGAGGGCAGGATGGCCGCAGGAGGTGCCACCATGTCCGTCCTGAGAAGCCGTCCCGTCCTGCGGTGGCTGGTCCCGGCCACCGCGGCCGTCGCCGTCATTGGCGGTGGCGCGGCGATCGGCACGTTCGCCGCCGAAGCCGAGCCGAGCCTGCCGCCCCGAACCGCCGCTCAGCTCCTGGTCGACCTGCAGACATCCCGGTTGGAGGGGTTGTCCGGGACCGTCGTGCAGCGCGCCGACCTCGGCCTGCCGCCGCTCGCCGGTCTGCTCCCCGGCAACGAGCTGACCACCCTGCTGACCGGCACGCACACCCTGCGGGTCTGGTACTCCGGGCCGGATAAGCAGCGGGTCGCGCTGCTGGACACCCTCGGCGAGCAGGACATCATCCGCAACGGCCCGGACCTGTGGACCTGGCAGAGCCGCACCAACACCGCCACCCACCGCGCGCTGGGCGACAAGGCCGGGGCCTTCAAGCCCGCCCCGGAACCGGCGGCGAGCCTGCCGGCCACCCCACAGCAGGCCGCCGACCTGGCGTTGGGCGCGATCGACCCGAGCACCGAGGTCAGCGTCGGCCGCTCGGCCACCGTCGCCGGCCAGGACGCGTACGAGCTGGTGCTCCAACCGCGTGACCGGGACTCACTGGTGCACCAGCTGCGGATCGCCATTGACGCCAAGCAGCACGTGCCGCTGCGCTTCGAGGTGCTCGCGAAGGGCAGTGACCAGCCGGCCTTCGAGGTGGCGTTCACCCAGGTCGACTACCGCCGCCCCGACGCCGACCAGTTCACCTTCAACCCGCCGCCCGGCGTGACGGTCACCGAGGAGAAGGCCGAGGGGCCGACGGGCAAGCCCGGTCACGTCGAGTCGGCGGCCGACCCGCAGGTCCGCACGGTGGGCGACGGTTGGACCACGGTCTTCGTCGCCCGCCTGGACGGGGCGGTCGGCGGCGGGCCAGCCGCCCGGAAGCCGGCCGCTCCCCCGGCCGGCGCGGACGTGGACCTGTCGAAGCTGCTGGGCGGGCTGCCCGCCGTCAGCGGTGACTGGGGCAGCGGTCGACTGTTCAGCGCCAAGCTGTTCAGCGTGCTGCTCACCGACGACGGCCGCGTGCTCGCCGGAGCGGTGACGCCGGATCGGCTCTACCAGGCCGCGCGCGGCTGATCTCCGCGGTATTCGCGCCGGGTCGACCTGACGGTCGGCCCGGCGCTTTGCTGTGGGTGAGGCCCGGGTCAGCGGAGGCCGAGGGCGCTGAGGTACGCGTCGGCGAGGACCGCGTGGCCGGGCAGGTACGGGTGGACCCGGTCGTCGGCCCAGCGCTTCGCCGGGCTCACCGCCAGCACCCGGTCGAACGCCGCCTGGTTGGGCACGTGCACCGCGTCGAACTCGGCGGCCAACCCCGCCACGACCTCCGCGTACCGGTCGGTGTCGGCGCGCTGCGGGTCGCCGCGGTCGGCCTCGATGAAGAACGGGTCGCCAAGGATCAGTCGGCATCCCGTGGCGGCGACCACCCGCCGCAGCAGATCACGCAGGGTGCGCTCGTACTCGTCGATGCCGACGGCCTCAGCCGGTCGGTCGGTGTAGCGCCGCCAAATGTCGTTGATCCCGATCAGCACCGCGAGCCAGTCGGGGCGCTCGGCGATCGCGTCGGCGTCCCAACGGGCGGCCAGGTCCCGCACGGTGTTGCCGCTCACACCCCGGTTGACCCACTCGATCTCCAGCTCCGGGTGCCGCGCGTCGACCAGGGCACGCACGAGGCTCACATATCCGTTGCCGTAGGGCGCGGCGACATCGCGTCGACCACAATCGGTGATGCTGTCCCCGACGAAGACCACCCGTTGCCCGGTCCGCAGGATCATCCGCCGCCACCTCGCGATCACCGGCGCGCCGGCCCGGGCGGCTTGGTGAGAACCGGCGGGACGCGCTATCTTCAACAGTTCGAAGGGCACAAAAAAGAACGGCTAAAAGCCGTTCCTGCAAAGGATTCTAATCTTTAGGGAGACGGCTTGTCAAGGCACTCCGGCGGTTCCGGCGAATTGCCGCTCGACGACGAGATCGGTCGCGAGCAGGAGTACGTCTCGATGCTCTACAACCGGCTGGACGAGCTGCGTGAGCAGGCCGCCCACCGACTCACCGCCGAACTGCACAACACCGGCGGCACCCTCCAGGACCGCTCGCAGCGCGACAGCTCGGTAGCGATGTACGCCGATCAGGTCGAACAGTTCTCCGCCGTGGAGAACGGGCTCTGCTTCGGTCGACTCGACGGCGACGACGACTCCCGCCGCTACATCGGCCGGATCGGCATCTTCGACACCACCGGCGACTACGACCCGCTGCTGATGGACTGGCGGGCCCCCGCCGCCCGCCCGTTCTACCTCGCCACCGCCGCGAACCCGCAGGGCGTACGCCGCCGCCGGCACCTGCGTACCCGGCAGCGCAAGGTGACCGGCCTCAATGACGAGGTGCTCGACATCGACACCGCCTCCCCCGGCGCGCACGAGGAGCTGACCGGGGAGGCGTCGCTGCTCGCCGCGCTCAACGCGGGCCGTACCGGCCGGATGCGCGACATCGTCGAGACCATCCAGGCCGAACAGGACGAGATCATCCGCGCCGAACTTCCGGGCGTCATGGTGGTTCAGGGCGGCCCCGGCACCGGCAAGACCGCCGTCGCGCTACACCGGGCGGCGTACCTGCTCTACACGCACCGCCGCGAACTCTCCAGTCGCGGTGTGCTGCTGGTCGGCCCGAACGCCACCTTCCTGCGCTACATCTCCCAGGTGCTGCCGACGCTGGCCGAGACCGGTGTGCTGCTGCGTACCCAGGGTGATCTCTTTCCCGGGGTGAGCGCCCAACGGTCGGAGCCGGCCGAGACCGCGGCGCTCAAGGGCCGGGCGGTGCTGGCCGAGGTGTTGGCGCGGGCCGTACGGGACCGGCAGTGGGTGCCGGACGAGCCGCTGGAGGTCGAGGTCGAGCGGGAGACGCTCACCCTCGACCCGGAGGTCGTCCGCGCCGCCCGGGACCGGGTCCGCCGCACCGACCGACCGCACAACCTGGCCCGCGCGCTGTTCGACGTGGAGATCGTGCACGCGCTCGCCGAGCAGGTGGCCGAGCGGATCGGCGCCGACCCGCTCGGCGGGGACAACCTCCTCGACGAGGCGGACCGGGCCGAGATCCGGCGGGAGCTGCGCGAGGAGCCGGAGATCCGGGCCACCCTCGACCAGCTGTGGCCGGTGCTCACCCCGCAGCGGCTGCTCGCCGACCTGTACGCCGACCCGGACCGGATCGCCGTCGCCGCGCCGATGCTCACCGAGGACGAGCGGGCGCTGCTGCGGCGTGAGCGCGGCGGTTGGACGCCGGCCGACGTTCCGCTGTTGGACGAGGCAGCTGAGCTGCTCGGCGAGGACGAACGCGCCGCCGCCGCCCGGCGCGACCGGATCCGCCTGATGGAACGGGAGTACGCCGAGGGTGTGCTGGAGATCGCCCGAGGTTCCCGGTCGATCGACGTCGAGGACGAGGCTGAGGGCGGTGAGATCCTCGGCGTGACCGACCTCATCGACGCGGATCGGCTGCTGGAACGGCAGGAGGAGGCCGACCGGCTCACCACCGCCCAGCGGGCCGCCGCCGACCGCACCTGGGCGTTCGGGCACGTCATTGTGGATGAGGCGCAGGAGTTGTCGCCGATGGCCTGGCGGTTGCTGATGCGCCGCTGCCCGAGCCGGTCGATGACGATCGTCGGGGACGTCGCGCAGACCGGCGCGCTCAGTGGCACGCCGTCCTGGGCGGACGCCCTCGCCCCGTACGTCGAGCAGCGGTGGCGGCTCACCGAGTTGACGGTCAGCTACCGCACCCCCGCCGAGATCATGGCGGTCGCGGCCGACGTACTCGCCGAGATCGACCCGGCGCTGCGGCCGCCGCGTTCGGTGCGGGAGAGCGGCGTACCCCCGTGGGACCGGACGGTGCCCGACGGGCGGTTGGCGGCGGAGTTGGTCGCCGAGGCCACCCGGGAGGCGGCCGGGCTGACCGAGGGCCGGCTCGGGGTGCTCGTGCCGGCCGGCCGGGTGGGCGAGTTGGGCGCGGCGGTGACCGCCGCCCTGCCGGAGGCGGCGGTGGGCGAGCATCCGGAGTTGGAGAGCCGGGTGGTGGTGCTGACGGTCGCGCAGGCCAAGGGGTTGGAGTTCGACTCGGTGCTGGTGGTCGACCCGGACCGGATGGTGGCCGAGTCCCCCCGGGGCCGCAGCGACCTCTACGTGGCCCTAACCCGCGCCACCCAACGCCTAGGCGTCCTGCGCCCCACCCCCTAACCCCACCCCGCCCTAACCCCACCCCAACTCGCTCGTTGATCATGAGGTTGGCGTGGACTGTGATCTCCAACAGCCACGCCAACCTCATGATCACGCTGGAGCGGGCCCGGGGTTAGTCGTTGGGCGATCTTTCTTGGATGGACTTGGCCGAGCCGGTCGCCGATGTGGACTGATCGCTCGTGCCACCGCCCATCGGCGTGCTGAGGCCGCCGGTGGTGGCGTCGCCGGTCGTGGTCGGTGCGATCTTGCCCGGGTGCCGCTCCGGCTGCCGGGCCACCCGGCGTACGCTCGCCGGCCCGGCGGTGCCGCCGGTGGTGGTCACCGCGCCCTGCCCGCCGACCGGGCCACCATCGCGCAACACCTGTGGGTCGATCCGTTCCTTCGCCGGATCGAACGGGTCATCGCGCTGAATCTGGCTCTCCACATCGGTGCGGGGCACCGTCACCTCGTCGAGGGCGCCCTTGCCGTACACGCCGCCGGCGATCCGGTCTTCGGCCTCGCGGGCGGCGTTCTGCCGCATGTCGTCCTCACGCACGTCCATCACCTCGCAGAAGCTGTGGAACTGACTGCGTGCCCGGCCACCCGCCGACCAAACCCGGCGTGACCGGGAGGTCGTCCGCAGCGGTTCACCGTCGCGCCGCCCGCTGGCCGTCTGCCCGCCGCCCGTGATGTCCATGCTGTCCGGCGACCGGTGGGAGTCGCCCGCCGGCAGGAGGGGAGGACAGCGTGCGCACAGTACGCCGTACCGCCGTCGCGGCCCTGGTGGCCGCGACGGTGACGACCGGACTCGCGGTGCCCGCCCAGGCGAAGCCGCGACCGGACCGGACATTCGACGTGCAGGCCCACCGGGGTGGCCTCGGGCTGCGCGTGGAGAACACCCTCGCCTCCTTCGGCAACGCCCTCCAACTCGGGGTGACCACCCTCGAACTGGACGTGCAGATCACCGAGGACGGTCAGGCCGTCGTCACCCACGACCGGAAGATCAGCGGCGCCAAGTGCGTCGACACCACCCCGGTGACGCCCGGTGACCCGGAGTTCCCGTACGTCGGGAAGTACATCAACACGCTCACCCTCGCCCAGGTGCGCACGTTGGACTGCGGGTCGAAGACCCTCGCGGACAAGCCGGGGCAGGTCGCCGTCCCGGGTGCTCGGATGCCGTTGCTGCGTGAGGTGTTCGCGCTGGTCAACCGCTACCGGGCGAAGGACGTGAAGTTCAACGTCGAAACCAAGGTCGAGGCGGGCGCCCCGACCGAGACCGCCCCCCGCGAGCAGTTCGTCCGGGTCACCGCGGCCGAGATCCGCGCCGCCGGGCTGCTCAAGCAGGTCACCATCCAGAGCTTCGACTGGGGCGCGCTGATGCGCATGCGCCAGGTCGAGCCGAAGCTGCCGCTGGTGGCCCTGACCAACTACGACTTCCTGCAGACCGGCCAGCCGGGAGCCTCGCCGTGGCTGGGCGGGCTGGACATCGACGACTTCGGTGGCGACCCGATCAAGGCGATCCGCAGCTTCGGCGCCAGCGCCTTCTCACCGGTGCACGGCATGCCGCAGAACGGCACGGTCACCGACCCGGGCTACCAGCCGTACGTCACCAAGGAGATGGTCGCCCAGGCGCACCGCTACGGGATCAAGGTGATCCCGTGGACCGTCGACGATGTGCCGACCATGGCCAAGCTCATCGACGACGGCGTGGACGGCATCATCACCGACTACCCGGACCGGCTGCGCGGCCTGCTGGCTCAGCGCGGCTACCGGCTGCCGAAGGCGTACGCGTCGCCGTTCGACATCCAGGCGCACCGCGGTGGCCGGGCCACCCGACCGGAGAACACCCTGCCGGCGTTCTCGAACGCGCTGTCCAACCGGGCCATCTCCACGCTGGAGTTGGACACCGGGGTGACCGCCGACGGCAAGCTCGTGGTGCTGCACGACCGCACCGTCAACGGGTCGCACTGCGTCGACACCAAGCCGGTGCGCCGCGGTGACCGCATGTTCCCGTATGTGGGCAAGCCCGTGCACGAGCTGACCCTGGCGCAGCTCAAGACCATCGACTGCGGCACGAAGACACTGCCCGAACTGCCCGCCCAGGTGCCCGCGCCGGGTGCCCGGATCCCGACCCTGGACGAGGTCTTCGCCCTGGTGAAGGCCAGCGGCCGCAGTGACATCGGGATGAACATCGAGACGAAGATCAGCCCGGTGGTGGACGACACCGAGCCGTACCGCAGCTTCACCCGCAAGCTGGTCGACGCGATCCAGCGCGCCGGCTTCACCAACCGGGCCACCATCCAGTCGTTCGACTGGCGCACCATCACCTACGCCCGCCAGCTCGACCGGCGGATCGGCACCGTCGCGCTGGTCTGGCAGTACGGGCCGGAGGAGTGCAAGACCCTCGCCGACGAGTGCTCGTTGCAGGCGGCCTACGGCAACCCGTCGGTGAAGAGCCCGTGGACCGGTGGACTGGACTGGTGGAAGTACCGGGACCTCGGCAAGCTGACCCGGGCCGCTGGTGCCGGCACGGTGTCCGCCAACTGGCAGGTGCACGACCCGAACCAGGGCACCGTGGCCTCGGCCGACTGGTACCTGCGGGAGAATCCGGCGTACTTCCACGGACCGGACGTCCGGACCCTCCAGACGCGGTACGACCTGAAGGTGATCCCGTACACCATCGATGACGCGACGGTGATGCAGCGGGTCATCGACCTCGGCGTCGACGGCATCATCACCGACGACCCGGACCTGTTGGTGAGCGTGGCCGTCCGCAACGGCCTGCGCTGACCCGACGCACACCCCGATCGCCGGCCGGATTTTTCCGGCCGGCGATCGGTGTTACCTGCTCCGGGGCCTCGGGTAGTCGGGGGTTGTCCCCGCCACGAAAGCGAACCGTGCCGTGGCCGAAACGCGGTAGCGGGGCGAGGGAATGCAGGTACGACTCATCGCATCCTGAGGAGGACCAGATGAGCACGCAGGCTGCTTCCACCCGGCCGATGAACCGGCCCATGAACGACCCGCAGAATCCCGCTGCGATGCGGAACACGCAGCAGATGCCGGTCATGCACGACGGGCATCGGAACGACATGCAGGCACCTGGTACGGAGACCAAGCAGGCGTTCAAGACCACCGAGTTCTGGATCTACCTGATCGCGGTGGCCGCCGTACTGGGCGCGTCGCAGGTCGTCGGTAAGAACTCCGCAGGGGTGGACATCTTCCGGGCCGACAACGCCTGGTTCCTGATCACCCTGCTGACGCTGGGCTACCTCGGTAGCCGTGGCCTCGCGAAGGCCGGCAGCAACTGGCGCAGCGGCGAGGAGCGCAAGGCCCGGCACTGACCCCGTCTTCCATAGGACAGTGGCCTCCGGGAACTTCCCCGGAGGCCACTGCTCGTGTTTTGACCATCGAGGGGATTCGTGGTGGTCGAGGTCTAGCGGAATGGGGAGGACCCTGTCCATGATCTGAGTTCTCACACAAAGATCATCAATGGGCAGGGTCCTCGATGAGAAGCGTAACGGCTACCGGTGCCGGTGACAGCGAGCTGGGCCGGATCTTGTTGGATGCGTGGCGGCGGGAGTTGTACGAGGGCGTTCTCGCGTCCCGGTCACGGACGTTGTTCTCGCTGGTCGACGAGTTGGCCGCTGATCAGGGCCGGTGTGGTTGCCCGGCGCATCTATCGCTGAGCACGGTCACCGGGCACGCTGCGGCGTACCGGGCGTTACGTGACGGCGAGATCGACACCGGCCGGGCGTTACGGGCGGCGTGCGAGATCGCCACGCGGTCCGGTCTGCCGCGGGTGTATGCCGTTGACACCACCGCGTGGCCGCGGCCGACCGCAGCCACCAGCCCGGACCGGCAGCCGCAGTACACCCCCGGCGGGCCCCGCGGCACGGCGCTGATCAAGACGGGGTGGCGGTATCAGCATGTCGTGCGGCTGTCTCTGACTCCGGACTCGTGGGTCGTGCCGGTGCTGGCCGACCGGATCGCCTCCGACGACGATCTGGTGGAGGTCACCGTGGACCACATCACCCGAGTCTGCGCCCAGGACGGCGCCCGCCCGGCCGATCCGTCACTGTTTCTGCTGGACTCCGGTTATCCCGCGGCCCGGATCACCCATCTGCTGCGCGAGCGCGGGATTCCCGCGGACGTGCTAGTCAGGCTGGCGACTTCGCAGACCATGTGGACCCGGCCCGAACGCCGGGCCGCTCACCCCCTCGGAGGCCGGCCCCGCCGGCACGGGTTCCGCCTCGCTCTGCGCGAGCCCGGCCTACCCCCGGATACCGGTGTCAGCGGCCCGGTCGGTATCTACGGCACCGTCACCGTCCGGGCCTGGCATCAGGTCCATCCCAAACTCACCCGCGCCAGCCGGGGCTTCACCGGCCAGGGCACCCTCCCGATCGTCGAGGGCAGCGTGCTCCTCGCCCGGGTCCAACACCTGCGCCCCAGCCGCCGCGCCGGCGACCTCGCTCTCTGGTACTCCGGCCGCCGCCGCGACCTACTCACCCTGGTCATGACCTACCTGGCCCGCTTCGACATCGAGCACTACTTCCGATATCTCAAGAGCACCGCCCAGGCCCCGGACTTCCACCCCCGCCAGCCCGGCACCCTGACCACCTGGCTACGCCTGCACGCCTACGCCTACCTACACCTGTTCTGCGCCCGCACCCACATCACCCACCACCGACTGCCCTGGGAACCCGCCACCACCACCAGCCCGACCCCCGGCCAGACACGCCGGCAGGTTTCGCCCGCTCTGCGCAACGCCTGGCAACCACCAGGCAACCCGAAACCCGGACACCCCGGACCCGGCCGCCCCGCCGGGAAACGCCGCAAACGCCGAACCCGCTACCCGATCATCCGCAAAAACGCCGTCCACAAGGGCAAATGACAGCCCTCACCCACACCACCACGAACACACCCCCACCACACCGCCAAACCACCCTGCCCACAGAACGGTCAAAACACGAGCAGTGGCCTCCGGGAACTTCCCCGGAGGCCACTGTCGTCGTGTGTGGAGGAGTTACTCGTCGCCGCCGAAGTCGCCGAAGTCGCCCTCGAACGCGTCCTCGATCAGCTCGCCGGCGATCATGCCGCCGGCGACGCCGAGGGCCGCCCCGGCCACCATGCCGCCCATGCCGGACCCACGACTGTGGCCGTGGCCGTGGCCGTGACCCGCGCCGTACTGCGAGCGCAGCGTGCCGTAGCGGGAGGTCGTCTCGCGCAGCCAGCCGTCGACGACCTGCGCCCAGTCCAGCCGGTCAGCGTCGGCGTGCGACACCTGGTAGCGGCCGAACGCGTCGTGCCCGGCACTGAGGAACCCGCCGCGCTTGTCGCACTCCAGGATGACCTCCACGCCGTGCGGGCTGGTCACGAAGGTCAGCTCGACCTCCCGGATCGTGCTGGCGTACTGCGGGGCCGAGAAGAACTCGATCTCCTGGTAGAACGGCAGCGTCTGCTGCACACCCCGGATGTGACCCCGCTCCAGGTCGGCGTGCTTGAACCCGAAGCCGAGGCGCTGGAACGCCTCCAGGATCCGCTCGTGCACCGGCAGCGGGTGCACCGCCACCAGGTCCAGGTCGCTCTTGTCGACCGCGCGGGCGATCGCCAGCTCGGTGCGCAGGCCCATCGTCATGCCGTGCAGTCGCTGGCCGTACACGTCGGTGATCGGGGTCTCCCACGGCACCGGCAGCTGGAACGGGATCGAGACCTGCTGCTTCGGGGCGAGTTGGAGCGGGCCGCTGACCACCATGCGGTGGAACTCCATCGTGCCCGCGTACTCCGTGTCGTGTCCCTCGACCTCGACCCGGGTGACCAGGCCGATCACCACCTGCTCGATGGCTGCCTCAGCGTCGCCACCGACGAGGTTGACCTGCCCGTCGAGGGTCAGGCCGGGCCGGGTGTTGGGGTTGGTCAGCACGGTGTCCACGCTGGGACCGCCCACACCGAACGCGCTCAACATCTTCTTGAAGACCATCGGAACTCCTGTGCGACGCCGACCGCTCCAGGTTGGAGTCGGACGTTGACTCGACCGGCACCCTATCCAGCACCCCTGTGAGATGGCTGTGAAGCGCCGCGCGACGCTCCGCCGGCGTGGCGTTTCGGGGTCGAGCCGGTTGACGGGTGGCGAGGCTTTGGAGCTGATGTCGCAAACGATTCAGGCGGTCGACCTCGATCACGCATCAGGGCGCGAAATCGCCGTCCTTCACCCCGTCGACGAACGCCGTCCAACCGCCTGCCGGGTAGACGAGGGTCGCCGCCGCGCGATCCTTGCTGTCCCGCACCGCCACTCGACCGGAACCGTCCAGGATCGGCCCCGCCTCGACGCAGCTACCACCGTTGCTGTTGCTCCGGGTGCTGACGTGCCAGGCCACCGCTGGTAAGGCTTCACTCATGGCAGTCCCTCCTTGATCTCCGCGATCAGCTCGGCCGCCTCGCGCCGACCCAACGCGACACCACGAAGCCGATCGTACGCAAGCGCGTAGCGCTTTGACGTTGGAGATTCCATGAAACGGCGCCCGCCCAGCGTCTCGGCATAGGCGACCTCCGGGTATGGCTTGGGCATCCCGAAGAGTACGAACGAGCCATCGAGACCGGCGTGCAGCCCCACCCGTGATGGCAGCACGCGAATGTCAATGTTCGGTTTTCCAATCAGGTCGCCCAGGTGGTGGAGTTGGCCGCGCATCACGGCAGGACCACCGACGGGTCGGCGCAGTACGGCTTCATCGATGATCGCCGCCACGCGGACAGCCGGGTCTCGCGTGAGCACACGTTGACGGTCGATCCGGAGCTGAAGCCACTTGCCGACCGAGAAATCTGTCGCGCCCTCGCCTTCCGCGTTGCGGATCACTGCCTCCGCGTAAGCCGGCGTCTGCATGAGGCCCGGCATGAGAAAGGCATCCCACGAGTAGATGCGCTCGGCCCTACTCTCTAGCCAGGGGAAATCGATGAATGAGGCGTCGACCAGTTCGTCATAGTCGTCGTCCCACCGATCTGTTCGCCACGCATCCTCAGCAAGCTGGATGAAGCGATTCCGCTCGCGCCCGTCGTGCTCGCCGTAGAGGTCGAGCAGCGACACGACGACTCCACGCCGGAACGGCCACTCGGCACGCTCCCAACGGGCAATGGACGAAAAGTCGCGCTCCAGGAACTCGGCGGCCTGCTTGAGAGTAATGCCGCGTTGCTCTCTTAGCTGCCGCATCTGCTGACCGAGCCACTGGGCACGCAGCGTTTGTACGAACGATTCACGCCTGGCGGGCATGGTGTCCCTCTCCTCGCGGACCCTCAAGACGGATGTTGTTGGTGTCGTTGCACCAATACCGGGGCCACTGGAAACGTGGCCTTCGGGTGAGGGTGATCGCCGGCCCCCGGGGACGCCCGGTGCAAACACGGCAACCGCGGCTGTGCCAACAGCCGAGAAGGTGACGAGAGACGGCCTCGCGAGTGGCAGGCGCATACCGGCTCTCGTCGGGTCTCAACTAGAGCGTCGGGATGTGCGAATCCCGGCTCCGAACCGACTTGAACGAATAACTACCACGGCACAGGGCGCCTTCGCGACCCTGACCCGCCCATCGGTCGACGACGCGCGAGGTGATGAATGACCCGAGGGACGCTCTACGACGGCACGCCGCACGGCGGCGCTCGGCTGGCTCGGCTGCACCCGAGTCAGGTCCGCGACCGGCAGTTCACCGTCGTCGGTCTCGGCCGACGAGGCCTGGACCCCAGGGAGGTACGACGGTTCCTGCACCGCGTGGCGCTCGACCTGGCGACGCTGCACCGCGATGTGGCTCGGCTCAGCGAGGAGAACGCCCGGGTGAAGCGCGCGCTGCGCGACTGGCAGAGCGCCTGGTCCGAGCGGCGTCAGCCGTGAGCCCGGGATGGGCGCATCAGTACAGCGGGCTCTTCACGCAGTTGCCGCGGTTCGCTCTCGAGGCGTACCGGGAGGGGCCTCGGCATGTGATCCACCTGCCGGTGGCGGTCACCGACCTGGCCGAGGCGGTGGATCTGGCGCGGACGCTCGCCCGGTCGCTGGCCTCCACGCCGCAGGTCGACGTCGGCGGTACCACCGTCTCGGCCGAGGACGCGCAGCACGTACGACACTGGGTGTTCTGCGACCGTGTCCTGCCCGACCGCCGCCGCTGCGGGCGGCCGGCCGACCACGCCGAAGCCTGCCGGCCCAACGACGGCCAGTGAGGCGGTCGGGCCCAGCTCCCCTTCCGCGATCTTGCGTTTTTGGTTGCGAACTAAGGGGCACTACACGCATCTCGACGTCCGAAAGTGCAAGATGGGCACGGCGCGGCTTTAGGGCTGCACGATCACCAGTTCGCCTACCTGTTCGCCGATCGTGGTGCGGGCCTCGACCGGCAGCCCGGCGTCGGTGATCAGCACGTCGGCGGCCTCCAGCGGGGCGATGGTGGCGATGCCGATCGTCTCCCACTTGGTGTGGTCGGCGAGCACCACGAGCCGGCGGGCCGCGCCGATCAGGCACCGGTTGACCCCGGCCTCCAACAGGTTGGGCGTGGTGAACCCGGTGCGTGGGCTGAGGCCGTGCACGCCGAGGAAGAGCAGGTCGACGTTGAGCGCGCTGATCGCCGCCTCAGCCACCGGCCCGGTCAAGGCATCCGACGGCGTACGGATGCCGCCGGTCAACACGACAGTCTGGTCCGCGCGCGGGTTCTGGTAGAGCGCGTCCGCCACCGGGATCGAGTTGGTCACCACGGTCAGCCCGCGTACGTCGGAGAGGAGCCTGGCCAGCGCGGCGGTGGTGGTGCCGGCGGAGAGCGCGATGGCCATCCCCGGCTCCACCATCCGCGCGGCGCGCTCGGCGATGGCCCGCTTCTCCGCTTGCTGGCGGATCGACTTCGCGGCGAAGCCAGGCTCCTCGGCCGAGCCCGGCCCGGCGAGGGTCGCGCCGCCGTGGACCTTGTCCACCAGGCCGCGCTCGGCCAACACCTCCAGGTCACGCCGGATCGTCATGTCGGACACGCCGAACCGACTGACCAGGTGACTCACCCGCACCCCGCCGCGTTGGCGGATCAGATCGAGGATGGCGGTCTGCCGCTGCTGGGCGAGCATCTGGGGAACCTCCTTCGCGCCGTGCCTGTCGTGCGGATCAGGCCCGATCCTCACGGATGACAGCCACCTCACCGGCGGGCACCGTCAGCTCACCGGCACACGGTGCGCCAGTCAACAGCTCCATGCCGTGCGCCGGCAGCCGTACCTCGGTGTCGGTGTGGTTGATCGCGAACAGCCAGGTCCGGTCGCCGTCGCGTCGGCGAACCACCTCGACCCCGGACGGCGCCTGCGCCGCCGGGCGGACGTCGGCCTCGGTGACCAGCCGGGCGACGAGCCGATCCATGGCCGGCTCGTCCAGGCGGGTGCCGACGTACCAGGCGACGCCGTCACCCACCCGGTGCCGGGTCAGTGCCGGCACGCCCGGCAAGGGCCCATCGGTGTACGACGTGAGCACCTCGGCGCCCTCGGGGTGCAGCCACTCGGTCCACACGTCGGCGGTGCTGCCGTCGTCGAGACGGACCTGCTCGCCCTCGCGCAGCGGGAAGAACTCCTCGGTCCGGACGCCGAGCAACTCCCGGAACGCGCCCGGGTAGCCGCCGAGCCGGATGTGGTCGTTGTCGTCCACGATGCCGCTGAAGTAGGTGACCGCCACTGTGCCGCCGGCCTCGACGTAGCGGTGCAGCGCGGCGGCGTCGGCGTCCCGGACCAGGTAGAGGGTCGGCACCAGGACCAGCCGGTAGCCGCTGAGGTCGGCCGACGGGTGGACGATGTCGGCGGTCACGCCGGCGCGCCAGAGCGAGCCGTACAGGGCGTTCAGCCGGTCGGCGTAGGTGACGTCGACGCTGGGGTGCGAGTCCAACTCGACACCCCACCACGCTTCCCAGTCGAACAGGATCGCCACGTCGGCGTCGACCCGGCTGCCGCGTACCTCGGCGAGGGCCGTGAGGTCCGCGCCGAGCTGGCAGACCTCGCGGAACACCTTGGTGTCCGGCCCGGCGTGCGGCACCAGCGCGGAGTGGAACTTCTCCGCACCGGCCCGGGAGGCTCGCCACTGGAAGAAGAGCACCCCGTCGGCGCCGCGGGCGACGTGCGCGAGGCTGTTGCGGCGAAGCTGCCCGGGCAGCTTCGCCACGTTGCGCGGCTGCCAGTTGACGGCGCTGGTGGAGTGCTCCATGAGCAGCCACGGTTCGCCGCCGGCGACGCCCCGGGTGTGGTCGGCGGCGAGCGCCAGCCCGAGGTGCGCCTGCGGGTCGGCGGCGGTCAGGTAGTGGTCGTTGGAGACCAGATCCACGTCGGCGGCCCAGGAGTGGTAGTCCATGTGCTTGACGCCCAAGCCGATCATGAAGTTGGTGGTGATGGGCTGCCGGACCAGCGTCTGCAACACCTCGCGTTCGGCGCGCAGTTGGGCGCGCTGCTCGTCGGAGGAGAACCGCAGGAAGTCCAACTGCTGCGTGGGGTTGGCGAAGGTCGGCGCGGTGCGCGGCGGGTTGATCTCGGCCCAGTCGCCGTAGCGCTGGCTCCAGAACGCGGTGCCCCAGGCGTCGTTGAGCCGGTCCAGGTCGCCGTAGCGCTCGCGTAGCCAACCACGGAACGCCTCGGCGCTGACGTCGCAGTAGCAGTGCACGTTGTGGCAGCCCAGCTCGTTGGAGACATGCCACATCACCACGGCGGGGTGCTCGGCGTACCGGTCGGCGACCGCGCGCACCAGCTCCAGCGAGCGCTCCCGGAACACCGGGGAACTGGGGCAGTACGCCTGTCGTCCGCCCGGCCAGAGGATCGCGCCGTCGGCCCGGCGGGGCAGCGTCTCCGGGTGCACGCGGGCCAACCACGGCGGTGGGCTGGCGGTGGCGGTGGCCAGGTCGACCTGGATGCCGCCGTCGTGCAGCAGGTCCAGTGCCCGGTCCAGCCAGCCGAACTCGAACCGGCCCGGGGTGGGCTCCAGCAGGGCCCAGGAGAAGATGCCGACGGAGACCAGGTTGACCCCGGCCTGACGCATCAGCTCGACGTCCTCCGACCAGGTCTCCTCGGGCCACTGCTCGGGGTTGTAGTCGCCGCCGAAATAGATGCTGTCACCCTGCCATCGCCGCATGACAGCTGAGGGTGCACCCGCTGGTCCACGGAAGTCAACAGGTTCCAACATTGAGCTTCGTTTTAAGCTTTCCTAGGTAACGGCCGTGTCACGACTGGGTTATCAGAGGCGAACTGCCCTCTTGACAGCGCCCGACCGCAGGGTAGCTTGAGGCCCCAATGGCCGTTCGTGTTCGCCAATGTGGATTCTCGGTGGATCTTTATGTGTGATCACGACGCCGGACCTGCCTTCACCACCCCTGACGGCCCTTGGGCGTAGCACCTCTTCATCCGCAGGAGGCACAGATGTCCCGTCCCCAATCCCAAGCCGAGTACCTGGCACGGCTCGTACCGCCCTCAGTCGCCGGCCTCAACCGCCGATCGTTGCTGGCCGGCGCGGCCGGCACGGGCGCGCTGCTCGGCACCGGCCTGCTCGCCGGCTGCGGCGACGACTCCGGCTCCGGCGGCTCCTCGAAGGAGGTGTCGCTCGGCTCGAACCAGTCCGACCCGAAGCCGAAGGACGTGCTCGTCAAGGTCACCGACGGCTTCAAGACGTCGTCCGGGGTGCAGGTCGCGGTGAACACCGTCGACCACAACACCTTCCAGGAGAACATCAACAATTACCTACAGGGCAAGCCGGACGACGTGTTCACCTGGTTCGCCGGCTACCGGATGCGCTTCTTCGCCCAGAAGGGCCTGGCTGGCGACATCAGCGACGTGTGGGGCAAGCTCACCGGCTACTCCGACGCCTTCAAGAAGGCCTCCACCGGCGACGACGGCAAGCAGTACTTCGTCCCGGCGACGTACTACCCGTGGGCGGTCTTCTACCGCAAGTCGGTGTGGCAGCAGCACGGCTACCAGGTGCCCACCACCCTGGACCAGTTCACCACCCTCGCCGGACAGATGAAGAAGGACGGCCTGACCCCGATCGCCTTCGCCGACAAGGACGGCTGGCCGGCGATGGGCACCTTCGACATCCTCAACCTGCGCATCAACGGCTACCAGTTCCACATCGACCTCATGGCCGGCAAGGAGGCCTGGACCTCCGACAAGGTCAAGAAGGTCTTCGACACCTGGGCCGGTCTGCTCCCCCTGCACCAGCCGGACAGCCTCGGGCGGACCTGGCAGGAGGCCGCGCAGTCGTTGCAGCAGAAGAAGAGCGGCATGTACCTGCTCGGCCTCTTCGTCGGTCAGCAGTTCAACAACGACGAGCAGGACGACCTCGACTTCTTCACCTTCCCCGAGATCGACCCGTCGATCGGCGCCAAGGCGCTCGACGCCCCGATCGACGGGTACATGATGGCCCGCAAGCCCAAGAACCCGGACAACGCGCGCAAGCTGCTGGAGTACTTCGGTGGCAAGGCCGCTGCGGACATCAACCTCAAGAACGACCCCGCCGTCCTCGTCGCCAACAGTGGCGCGGATGTCGGCGGCTACACCGCGCTGCAGAAGAAGGCCGCCGAACTGGTCGGGTCGGCCACCGAGATCGCCCAGTTCCTCGACCGGGACACCCGGCCGGACTTCGCCTCCACGGTGATCATCCCGGCGCTCCAGCAGTTCATCAAGGACCCCAAGGACATCGACGGTCTCACCTCGTCCATCGAGAACCAGAAGAAGTCGATCTTCACTGACTGACGGCGGAAGGGGGAGGACATCGTGTCCGACCTGCCCCTGATCCAAGCGGATCGCGCCGTGCCGCCGCCGGCGGCGACCACCTCCACGGGTGGTCGCCGCCGTCGGCTACGGCTTTTGTCCCGCACCGACCGCGTGGTCATCACGCTGATGGTGCTCGTCCCGCTGCTGATCGTCACCGGGTTCGTCTGGATGCCGGCGGCAGCCACCGTGCTGCTCTCCGGCACCAACTGGGACGGCATCGGCCCCCTCAACGAGATCGAGTTCGTCGGCGCGCGCAACTACAGCGACGTGGTGAACATCTACCCGCCGTTCGTGCCGGCGATCCAGCACAACCTGCTCTGGCTGGCGGCGCTCTTCGTGGTCGCCACCCCGTTCGGCATGTTCCTGGCCGTGCTGTTGGACAAGGAGCTGCGCGGCAGCCGCTTCTACCAGACCGCGCTCTACCTGCCGGTGGTGCTGTCGCTCGCGCTCATCGGCTTCGTCTGGCAGTTGCTCTACTCCCGGGACCAGGGCCTGATCAACGCCGTCTTCAACAGCAGCATCGACTGGTACGGCGACTCGAACGTCAACATCTGGGCGGTCATGGTCGCCTCCGGCTGGCGGCACGTCGGCTACATCATGCTGCTCTACCTGGCCGGCCTGAAGGGCGTCGACCCGTCACTGCGCGAGGCAGCGTCGGTCGACGGCGCCTCAGAGAGCCGGACGTTCTTCCGGGTCGTGTTCCCGGTGCTACGACCGATCAACATCATCGTGCTGGTGGTGACCGTGATCGAGTCGCTGCGCGCGTTCGACCTGGTCTGGGTGGTCAACAAGGGCCGCAACGGCTTGGAACTGATCTCCGCGCTGGTCACCCAGAACGTGGTGGGCGAGGCGAGCCGGATCGGCTTCGGCTCGGCCCTGGCAACGATCATGTTGGTCGTCTCGCTGGTCTTCATCACCATCTACCTGGCGACCGTGATGAGGGAGAACCGGGAATGAGCGTCGACACTCCGGCCCGCCGCCGTCGGCTGACCCCGCCGCGGATACTGCTGCACGGCTTCCTCATCGTCGTGTCGCTGGCCTGGCTCTTCCCCATCGCCTGGGCGGTGCTGACCTCGCTGCGGTCGTACGACTACACCGCCACGAACGGCTACGTCTCGTTCGGCGGCTGGACCTTCGACAACTACGTCACCGCCTGGCGGACGGCGGAGTTCGGCCAGCACTTCCTCAACTCGGTGTACATCACCGTGCCGGCGGTGCTGCTCACCCTCTTCCTCGCCTCCTGCGTGGCGTTCGTCATCGCCCGGTTCAGTTGGAAGCTCAACCTCGTCCTGCTCGGCGTCTTCACCGCGGCCAACCTGCTGCCCCAGCAGGCGCTGCTCATCCCGCTGTTCCGGCTGTTCACCGAGGTGCCGCTGCCGGAGTTCATGAGCGACTCGGAGCTGCTCTACGACAGCTACTGGGGCCTGATCCTGATCAACGTGGCCTTCCAGTGCGGCTTCTGCGTCTTCGTGCTCAGCAACTACATGAAGGCGCTCCCCCGCGACCTGTACGAGGCGGCGATGGTCGACGGGGCGAGCATCTGGCGGCAGTACTGGCAGGTCACCATGCCGCTGTGCCGTCCGGCCCTGGCCGCGCTGGCGACGCTGGAGGTGACCTGGATCTACAACGAGTTCTTCTGGGCCACCGTCCTCATGCGCACCGGTGACAAGTTCCCGGTGACCAGCTCGCTCAACAACCTGCGCGGCGAGTTCTTCACCGACAACAACCTGGTCTCGGCGGGCAGCGTGCTCGTCGCGATCCCCACCCTGGTGATCTTCTTTATGCTCCAGCGGCACTTCGTTCGGGGCCTGACCTTGGGAGCCTCCAAAGGATGACGATCCTGCACCTGCGCCGCGCACGGACCAGCCTGGTGCTCGACGCGAGCGGCCCGGGGCTGCCCCGGGTCGTGCACTGGGGCGGCGACGTCGGCGACCTCGACGACGACGGCCTGCGCCAGCTCACCGAGGCGACCGTACCGCCGGTGGTGCCGAGCAGCTTCGACGAGCCGACCGTGCTGTCCCTGCTGCCGGAGGCGAGCGCCGGGTGGAGCGGCCGACCGGGGTTGGCCGGGCACCGCGACGGCACCGGCTGGTCCACGGCGTTCCAGCTGGACGGTCTCGACGTGCGCGACGGCGGGTCCGACACGGCGCAACTGACGGTGCGAGCGTCGGACCCGGCCGCCGGGCTGACCCTGACCATCGAGATCACGCTCGACCCGTACGGGCTGCTGACTGTTCGGCACCGGCTGCGCAACGACGGCGACAGCGCGTACGAGCTGCGAGAGCTGACGCCGGTCCTGCCGGTGCCGGCGGTCGCCACCGAACTGCTCGACCTGACCGGCCGGTGGTGTCGGGAACGGTCCCCGCAGCGGCACCAGTGGCAGCACGGCGCCTGGGTCCGCGAAGGTCGGCACGGCCGTACCGGGCATGACGCCCCGCTGCTGCTGGTGGCCGGCACCGCCGGTTTCGGCTTCGGTCACGGCGAGGTCTGGGCGGTGCACACGGCGTGGAGCGGCGACCACGTCACGTACGCCGAACGTCGGCCCACCGGCGAGTCGGCCCTCGGCGGCGGCGAGCTGCTCGCCCCCGGGGAGATCCGGCTCGGCCCCGGCGAGTCGTACGAGACTCCCCTGCTCTACGCGGTCTGGTCCGACGCCGGGCTGGACGGGCTCAGCGACGTGCTGCACACGCATCTCCGGGCCCGCCCCGGGCACCCGCGCTCCCCCCGCCCGGTGACCCTCAACGTCTGGGAGGCGGTCTACTTCGACCACGACCTGGACCGCCTGCGAGCGCTCGCCGACCGGGCCGCGCAGCTCGGCGTGGAACGGTTCGTGCTCGACGACGGGTGGTTCCGCGGTCGGCGCGACGACACCGCCGGGCTCGGCGACTGGTACGTCGACGACGGCGTCTGGCCGGACGGCCTGCAACCGCTGATCGACCACGTGAACGCTCAGGGCCTTCAGTTCGGCCTCTGGGTCGAGCCGGAGATGGTCAACCCCGACTCGGACCTGTTCCGCGCGCACCCCGACTGGCTGCTCGCCGTGCCGGGGCGGCTGCCGCCGGCCTGGCGTAGCCAGCAGGTCCTCGACCTGGGCCGCCCCGAGGCGTACGACTATGTGCGGGAACGCCTCGACGCGCTGCTCACCGACCACCCCGGCATCCGGTACCTCAAGTGGGACCAGAACCGGGACCTCACCGAGGCCGGGCACCATGGCCGACCCGGGGTGCACGGGCAGACCCTGGCGGTCTACCGGCTCCTCGACGAACTGCGCGCTCGGCACCCCGGTGTGGAGATCGAAAGCTGCTCGTCGGGCGGGGCCCGGGTGGACCTGGCCATCCTGGCGCGCACCGACCGGGTCTGGGCCAGCGACTGCAACGACGCGTTGGAGCGGCTCAGCATCCAGCGCTGGACCGGTCTGCTGCTGCCGCCGGAGCTGATGGGAACCCACATCGGCCCGGAACGCTCGCACACCACCAACCGCGTACACGACCTGGGTTTCCGGGCGGCGACCGCGCTCTTCGGCCACCACGGCATCGAGTGGGACGTCGCGTCGATCAGCGCCGCCGAGCAGACCGAGCTGGCCGCCTGGGTGGCGCTGCACAAGCGGCTGCGCCCGCTGCTGCACGCCGGCCGGGTGGTCCGGGTCGATCACCCCGACCCGGCCGTCTGGGCGCACGGCGTGATCGCTCACGACAAGACCCGAGCGGTGTACGCGGTGGCACGGCTGACCACCTCGGTGACGGAGGTTCCCGGCGCGGTGCGGCTGCCCGGCCTCGAGCCGGGCCGGCGGTACCGGGTGCGACCGGCGTCGGGCGTACCGGCGCCGGCGACCATCGAGCGGTCGGCGCCCCCCTGGCTGGCGGGTGGTGTCACCCTCAGCGGGGCGGCGCTGGCCCGGGTGGGTGTGCAGCTGCCCGCCCTGCATCCGGAGCAGAGTGTGGTGCTGGAGGTCGACGCCGTCGGCTAGAAATTTCTTTGCTCGGGGTGTCGAGAACGGCGGGGCTTGCTTCTACCTCAGGGTGAGAGCACCGACGAAGGTGCGCAGGCGTGAGGAGCGGACCATGAAGTACATGCTGCTGATGCAGTTCAGCGCCGCCGGGACCGACTTCCCGAGCATCGACACCTGGACGCAGGACGAGGTCCGGGCGCACATCGCGTTCATGGGCGAGGTCAACGAGAAGCTCACCGCCGCCGGTGAGTGGGTCGACGGGCAGGGCCTCGGCGGCCCGCAGCAGGCCCGGATCGTCCGGGCAGGTGAGGGCGGGGTGCCGGTGGTGACCGAGGGGCCGTTCGCCGAGACGAAGGAGTTCCTGGCCGGCTTCTGGATCGTCGACTGCGAGAGCCCGCAGCGGGCGGTGGAGCTGGCCGCGCACATCTCCACGGCGCCCGGCCCCGGCGGCCGGCCACTGAACATGCCGATCGAGGTGCACCCGGTGATGTCCGCACCTCCCCAGGAGCTGTGAGGGCTGAACACCGATCCCCGCATCGAGGACCTGCTGCGCGAGCTGGCGCCGCAGGTCCTCGGCGTGCTCAGCCGCCGCTTCGGTGACTTCGCCACCGCCGAGGACGCCGTGCAGGAGGCGCTGCTCGCCGCCGCCACCCAGTGGCCGACCGAAGGGCTGCCGGCGAACCCCCGTGGCTGGCTGATCCAGGTCGGTTACCGGCGGATGATCGAGCTGGTCCGCGGTGAGCAGGCCCGACGCCGCCGGGAGGACCTGGTCGCCCGCCAGGGTCCAGGCGACCGGCAGTACGCGCCGGCCGCGGACGAGGAGTTGACCGCCGAGCGGGACGACACCCTGGTTCTGCTCTTCCTCTGCTGCCACCCGGCGCTCACGCCCACGTCGGCGGTGGCGCTGACCCTGCGCGCCGTCGGCGGGTTGAGCACCAGCGAGATCGCCCGCGCGTTCCTGGTGCCCGAGGCGACGATGGCGCAGCGGATCAGCCGCGCCAAGCACCGCATCCGGGCATCCGGGCTGCCGTTCCGGATGCCCGAGGCGGCCGAGCGGCCCGACCGGCTGATCGCCGTACGCCAGGTGCTCTACCTGATCTTCACCGAGGGGCACACCAGTACCGCCGGCCCGGACCTGCGCCGGGTCGACCTGGCGGCGGAGGCGATTCGACTCGCCCGCGCACTGCACACGCTGCTGCCCGACGACAGCGAATCAGCCGGGCTGTTGGCGTTGATGGTGCTCACCGAGGCACGCGGCCCATCCCGCACCGGCCCCTCCGGCGAGCTGATCTCCCTGGCCGACCAGGACCGCAGCCGCTGGGACGCGACGGCGATCGCCGAGGGCGTCGCACTGGTCACCCAGGCCCTGCCGCGCGGCCCGGTCGGCCCGTACCAGGTGCAGGCCGCCATCGCCGCCCTGCACGACGAGGCGCCGAGCACGCAGCTGACCGACTGGCCGCAGATCCTGGCGCTCTACGAGGTGCTGGAACGCCTGGTCGGCAGCCCGGTGGTGGCCCTCAACCGCGCCGTGGCGACGGCCATGGTGCACGGACCGGCCGCCGGCCTGGCCGCCCTGGACGCGCTGACCCACGATCCGCACCTCGCTGGCCACCACCGGCTGGCCGCCGCCCGCGCCCACCTGCACGAGATGGCCGGTGACCAGGCCCAGGCGATCGCCGACTACCGGGCCGCCGCGGCCCGCGCAAGCAGCCGCCCCGAACAGCTCTACCTGACCATGCGGGCAGCCCGACTGGCCTCCGGCTCCAAAGGCGACCCGCCTGCCGCAGCCAAGCCCTAAATGCGCCCGCACCTCTGGCAATCTTGGACAGTTTCCGTTAGCTCGGCGGGCTCAACCGGTGGTTGCAACACCGAGTAGCTGGGTCATCTTCTCACCTGGGGTGGCCCAGCCCAGGGTCATGCGGGGGCGGTCGTTGAGTTCGTCGGCGACGTGGTCGAGGCCGGCCTGGTCGATGGTGGTGAAGTCGAATTGGCCCTTGGGGAAGTACTGGCGCAGCAGCCCGTTGGTGTTCTCGTTGCTGCCGCGTTGCCAGGGGCTGTGGGGGTCGCAGAAGTAGACCGGGCAGTCGGTGGCGATGGTGAAGTCACGGTGGCGGGCCATCTCGACGCCCTGGTCCCAGGTCAGCGAGGCCCTCAACCGTTGTGGGAGCCAGGTCATCGCGGTGGCCAGCTGGGACACGACGTGTTCGGAGACCTTGCCCTCGGGCAGCCCGACCAGGATCACGAACCGGGTAGCGCGTTCCACCAACGTGGCGATCGCGGAACCACCGCGCCCACCCCGACGGACCCCTTCGAGCAGGTCACCCTCCCAATGCCCCGGCACCGCCCGGTCAGCGACCTCGGCTGGCCGGTCAGCGATGCGCAGGTTCACCCAGGGCCTAGCTGAACGCACCGCCCCGGCGCTCGCCGGCCGGCGGCGGCGGGCGGCCCGACCCGAGCGCAACGCCATCTGCCGCGTCAAGTCCGCACGCAGATTGCCCCGCGCCTGCAGGTAGATCGCCTGGTAAATCGTCTCGTGCGACACCCACATCTCCGGCGTGTCCGGGAACTGCGTCCGCAGCCGGGCACTGATCTGCTGCGGCGAACGACGTCGTCGCAGCATATCCAGCACCACCTGACGCAACGGCCCGTCAACAGCCAACCGCGGCACCCGCCCGGACCGGTTATGCCGCAGAAACGACGCCCACTGCGCCATCAACGGCTGATACCGCTGCCCATAGCGCTCGAACCGACCCACCTCCCGCGAGATCGTCGACACCGACCGCCCCAACCTTCGCGCGATCGACCGCAACGACTCACCCGCAGCCCGACCCAACCCAATCTGCTCCCGCTCCAGCGGGCTCAACCTCGACGCCATAACCACCCCAACGACAATCACCGAAGGGTGTTGCAACCACCGGTTGAGCCCGCCCTCGTAACGGAAACTGTCCAAGATCTACCCAGCCAGCTCCCTCCCCGCCCCTACCCGCGTCGCCGGCACGGTCGGGACCCATTGCCTTCGCTCACCGAGCGGATGGATTGGGTCGTCCAGCGCGGACAAAGCCAACGCGCACAGTGCCCGACACGCACAGCAGCGGAGTGCGACGCGGGCACGGCTCGACGCGGGCGCGGGCGGGCGCGGGCGGGCGCGGGCGCGGACGGCCTGCGCTTGCGACGCGGCCCGGGGGTGACGGCCGAGGACACGGCGTGGCCTGGGCGACGGCGCGGCCCGGACCGGCAGGGCCGCTCGGACCGGCAGGGCCTCTCGGGGCCGGCAGGGCCGCTCGGGGCCGGCAGGCCCGGAGCCGCAGGCCGCCCGGAGCCGCAGGGTGGGTATACCCGGACCGCCTTTGGAGCTGATGCCGTAAACGATTCATCCGCCAGCACGGGCGCCGGGCGCACTACCCATCCGCCGGGACCAGTGCCGGGCGCACGGTCGACCCGCTGGGGCCAGTGCCAGGCGCACGGCCATCCCGTGGGTGAAGGCCGATTCGTTGGTGACATCAGCTCCAAAGGCGATCTGTGACAGCTGTCGGGCCCGCACGGACGTCAATCGGCGGGGGTGCGCGGCGACGGGGCGAGCCGCGCTTTGGCGGTCGGGCCAGCGGCGACGGGCCGTGGCACGCAACAACCGGGGGCAGGCACACAAACAACCAGGGCGGGCGCGCAGCGGCGGGGGCGGGCGCGCAGCGGCGGGGGCGGGCACGCAGCGGCGGGTTGGCTGGACGGGGAGGTGCCGGCACTAGCCTGGGCAGCGACGGGTTCATCGACCATGAAGGACCAAGGGGACGTATGGCGTACGTGCTGCTGGGGATCGCCATCCTCGCCGAGGTGCTGGCCACCAGCCTGATCAAGAGCACCGCCGGGTTCAGCCGCCTCGGGCCGACGGTGGCGTGCCTCGGCGGCTACGCGCTGGCGTTCCTTCTGCTGGCCCAGGCGGTCAAGGAGATTCCGGTGGGTGTGGCGTACGCCCTCTGGTCGGGTTTGGGTACCGCGGCCATCGTGGCGATCGGGGCGGTGTTCCTGGGTGAGTCGGTGGGGCTCGCCAAGCTCACCGGCATCGCGCTGATCATCGCGGGGGTGGTCATCGTGAACCTGGCCGGGGAGCACTGACCGGGAGCACTGACCGGGGGCACTGACCGGGGAGCACTGACCGGGGCTGGTGCCGGTGGCCGGGTCCGATGTTTCCCCGACCACCGGTCCGACCGTCAGCTCGCTGTGCAGCTCAGTACCGGCGGGCTGTTGGTGCCGGTCCAACTGCCGAGGAAGCCGAAGCTGGCGCTGGCCCCGGCGGCCAGGCGCCCGTTGTAGTCCGCGTTGCGGGCGGTCACCGTGGTGCCGTTGCTGGTGAGGGCCACATTCCAGGACTGGGTGACATGTTGGCCGTTGGCGAAGGTCCACCCGACGGTCCAGCCGGTGATCGCCCTCGCGCCGGCGGTCACCCGCACCTCACCCTGGAAGCCGCCCTGCCACTGGTTGGTCACCGTGTACGCCGCCGCGCACCCACCGCTGGGCGAAGGCGTCGTGGGCGGAGGCGTCGTCGGCGGTGGAGTGGTCGGGGGCGGCGTCGTGGAGGGCGGGGTGGTCGGCGGTGGGGTGCCGCCGAAGACGCTCGCCTCGCGGGCGGTCTGCCGAATGCCGTTGGCGCCGTTGAAGAGGCGCTGCCCCCACTCGGTCAGGCTCGCCGGGTTGAAGTTGGTGGCCAGGTCGAGATATTCGACGCCGCCGCCGTTGCCGCTCCACGACCAGCCCAGCCAGCCGATCCCGTTGGCCTGGGAGTACGAGAGGATGGTGTCCTCGTCCGGGTTCCCGTCGGAGTGGTTGAAGCCGAATTCTCCGACCACGATCGGCAGCCCGGCGGCGCGGAACCGGCCCAGGTAGTCGCTGATCTCGGCGGCGGTGTCGTACACCCCGTACATGTGGACGGAGAAGACCGTGTTACGCGCCGGGTCGGCGGCGAAGACCGACGCGGCGTTGTCGCGCATGAAGAACCCCCAGTCCTGGCCCCAGTTCGGCGCGTCCACCATGATGGTGTGGGTCAGCCCGGCGGCGCGCAGGCGCTTGATCGCGGTGGCGTTGTCGGTGGCCCACGAGCCGTAGTTGTAGTTGCCGTACGGCTCGTTGCCGATGTTGACGATGACGTACCGTTCCTGGCCGCTGAGGACGTCGGCCAGGCTGAGCCAATAGTCGACGGCGCGGGCGAGGGTGATCGCCTCGCTCTGCTCGCCGTACCCGGTGGTGTCGTGCACCTCCAGCACACAGATCAGCCGGTTGGTCTTGCAGAGCGAGATGACGTTGGCGACGTCGGCGTTGGTGTTGCGGGTCCACCGGTCGCCGCTGGAGAGCACCACCCGCACGGTGTTCGCGCCGAGCGCTTTGACGTCGGCGAACGAGCTGGTCTGCTGCGGGTACCAGGTGTGCGCGTGGTTGACGCCGCGCATGATGAATTCGGCGCCGTTGGCGTCGTACAACTTGCCGCCAGCGACGGAGAAACCAGCCGCGGCGTGCGCCGGCTGGCCGAACGCCAGCACGGCGACGAGCAACGCGAGCACTGTCGCGCCGGCGGCGGAGAGTCGAGTCTTCATGGCCTTCCTCAGGGAGGACCCCCGGTGCCCGACAGGGGTGGGGACGTACAGGGGAAGGCGGCTGCAGCCCGGCAGCCGCGCCCGGCTCCCGGCGCACGCATCAGCGTAGGACGATGGAATGGCCTTCGCAACCGGTTCAGTTCGCGGGCCCGCAGCCCGGACAGCCGCAACGGCCCACGCAGGCGCGGGCCGTCACGGGGCGGTCATCCCCACCACAGGATGTGCGCCACGCCCGGCTCTTAACCGGTTAAGACCGACGGTAGGCAGGGTGACGGCGATCCGTCAAGCACCAGGGCAGCCAAACCGGACGGGAGGGTTGACCGCCGCGCACCGGGGTATCCCCGGAACGATCCGTCGGTGAGAGGGGATACCAGGATGGTCAGCGTCGGCTACACCCTGATGAGCGAGCAGTCCGGGCCCAAGCAGCTGGTGGACCATGCGGTACGGGCCGAGGCGGCCGGTTTCGACCAGCTGGTGGTGTCCGATCACTACTACCCCTGGCTGGACTCCCAGGGTCACTCCCCGTACGCCTGGTCGGTGCTCGGCGCGGTCGCCCACGCCACCACCCGCGCGCAGCTGATGTCCTTCGTGACCTGCCCGATCCGCCGTTACCACCCGGCCGTGGTCGCGCAGAAGGCCAGCACGATCGGGGCGCTCTCGGACGGTCGTTTCACCCTCGGCCTGGGGGCCGGGGAGAACCTGAACGAGCACGTGGTCGGCGGCTGGCCGCACGTGCAGCAGCGGCACGAGATGTTCGAGGAGGCGTTGCAGATCATCCGGCCGTTGCTCAACGGGGAGACGCTGACCTTCTCCGGTAACCACTTCGACGTGCCCGACGCCTACATCTGGGACCGCCCGGAACGGCCGGTGCCGATGGCCGTCGCCGCGTCCGGTCGACAGTCCGCGACGCTGGCCGCCGAGTACGGCAACGGCCTCATCTCCACCGAACCCGACCCGCACATCATCGAGATGTACGACGACGCCGGGGGCGCGGGCCAGCCCCGCTACGGTCAGCTGGCCATCTGCTACGGCCCCGACGAGGCGGAGTGCCGCAAGATCGTGCACGACCAGTTCCGCTGGTTCGGGATGGGTTGGAAGGTCAACGCGGACCTGCCCGGCCCGGAGTCCTTCGCCGCAGCCACCCAGTTCGTCCGCGAGGAGGACGTCGCCGAGGGCATCTCCTGCGGACCGGATGTGGACGCGCACGTCGAGGCGTTCGGCAAGTTCGTCGAGGCCGGCTTCACCCACGTGGCGATCATCCAGGTCGGCGGGGAAACCCAGCCGATGTTTTTGGACTGGGCGCAGGAGCAACTGCTGCCTCGACTGCGCCAGCTGTGAGTCGTACGGTGGCCCACCGGCCGACCCGACCGCCCGGTCGCGCCGGGCCCCGCTCACTTCCGGACAGGTGACCATCATGCGCTTCGGCAACACGGAGATCCGCCCGCTCGGCGGTGGCCTCGGCTGCCTCCTGATGATCCTCTTCTCGATCGTGGCCTCGGTCGTGCTGACCGTCCTGCTCAATCTGGTGCTCTGAGGGCCGGTGCCGCGCGGCCTGCCCTGGTCAGCGGCGTAGGCCCAGGGCGCTGAGCACCTCCCGGGAGGCGAGCCGGGCCGGGTCGAGCACCGCGTGGCGGACCCAGCGGGCGGCGGGCACGACGGTGGCCCGCCACGCCGCCCTGATGCCCCGCGCCACCGGCACGACCGTCACCGACCAGACCCACCGGACCGCCCGCAACAGCGGGAGTACGGTGTGCCGCCACAGCCAGCGCAGTGCCCGCCCGATCGGGCGCAGCAGCCACCGGTAGAGCAGTCGCAGCACCCACCCGGCGGCCCGCCACGCGCCGACCACCGCTGCGACGAGCAGCCGGACGAACCCGACGACCAGCCGGACGAACCCGGTGACGAGCCACCCGATCCCGCTCAGCAGCCCGACGAACGCGGCGCTGAACAGTCTGTCGAGCGCGCCGATACCGCGCCGCAGCAGCCGTCCGAGAGGCGTGAGCGCCGCGCCCAACCAGCGCAGCGGCCGCAGGACCAGGTGCTCGGCGAGCCAGCGCAGCGCGCGCCCCAGCGCGTGCAGAGGCGGACGCAGCCCGCGGCGGGCCAACCAGAGCAGCGGGGACCAGATCACCGTGCGGGCCACCCAGGCGAGGGCGTACGCCAGCCACACCAGCGGGAGCCACACCAGGGTGCGGGCCACCCACCCGAGGCCCCGCCCCACCCACACCAACGGCAGCCACACCAGGGTGCGGGCCACCCACCCGAGAGCCCGCCCCACCCACACCAACGGCAGCCACACCAGGTGGCGGGCGGCCCACACCAGGGGCAGCAGGACCAGCCGGTGCAGGGCCCAGGCCAGCGGGGCCAGCAACCAGCGGCGCAGGAACCGGCCGGTCGGGGTGAGCAGGTACCGGTACACCAGCCGGCCGGCAGCCGCGATCAGCTCCCAGAGCAGGCGTACCGGCAGCACCACGATCAGCGCCACACCCCGCGCGACGGCCGCGACGAGCGGAAGCTCGGCGGCGGCCGGTTGGCCCGTGCCGGCGGGCGGCGGGGCGACGGCGACCGGCGTGCCCGGAGGACTACTCAGCGGGTCGGGAAGCGACGAGCGGAGGGTGGGGCGATCGGTCACGGTGGCACCGTAATCGGTCTGCGCCACGCCGTGGGGGCGCCGGCGACGCCGCACCGACAGGCGGCCTCAGCCGGCCGACAGATCCAGCGTGGCGAGCAGCGGATAGTGATCGGAGGCGATGTCCGCCGCGCCGCCGCGGATCACCCGACAGTCGTGCGCCCGCCGCGCCACGGCGGCATTACCGAGCAGGTAGTCCAGCCGCATCCCGGCGAACTCGACCCCGCCGAGGCGGGTGGGCACGGTGTGACCGGCGGCCTCCGGCGCGTCGACGTTGCCCGCCGGCCAGAGATCGACGAAGCCGGCGGCGAGCAGCCGGGCGACCGCTCGGGTGTCCACGGCCGCACCGGAGCGACGCAGATGCCGCCGCCGGTAGAGGGTGGGCATGCCGGCGAGCTGAGCGGTGTGGTCGACGCTCGGGTCGAGCGAGTTGAGGTCACCGGCGATGAGCGTCAACGGCCCCCGGTGGCGGCGCAACGCGGCGACCAACCAGTCGGCCTCCATCCGCCGCCGACCCCCCGAGTACGGGTAGAGGTGGGTGCCCAGCACGGTGAACGGGCCGGCGGACGTGGCCACCACGACGCGGGCGGCGGCGTGGTGGAACGGGCGGCGCACCGGCCCCGCGTCGACCACCCGGTACGGCGGCCGGACCAGCACCGCCACCGGCTGCCCGAAGCAGGACCGGGCCAGGTGCGGTGTCATCCCCACCCGGCCCGCCACGGTGGCCATCAGCCCGTCCCGGTCGAAGCCGCGCAACTCCTGCAGGGCCAGCACGTCCGGTCCCTGCTCGTCGACGACCTGGACCACCTGATCCAGCCGGTCGGGGCCGCCGCGGTCCCGACCGCCGGTGCGGATGTTCCAGGTCATCACCCGCAGCACGACGGTGGCCCTAGTCGGCTCGGCCGGCCCGCGCCAGCTCGTCGTCGAGGGTGTTCACGTCCTCCGACTCGATGGCCGGCTGGTTGCCGTCCTGCAGGTCCTCGTTCGGGCGGATCACCAGGTAGAGCAGCCCGATCCAGAGCGCGGAGAGCAGGATCGCGCCCATGAAGTCGGTCGGGTGGTGCATGCCCCGGTACATCCGGGAGGTGGCCACCCCGACCGGCATGAGCACGGCCAGCGCCACGAACACCCAACGCCACCACCGGTCGGTACGCGGGAACACGATCAGGGTGATCGCCAGCCAGACGCAGATCGTGGCCGCGATGTGCCCGGACGGGAACGACGAGGTGGGCATCGGCCCGTCCAGGTTCTCCACGGGCGGACGCGGCCGGTCGACCGCGCGGGCCGAGGCGAGGAAGAGGGTCAGCTCGCCCACCATCGCCAGCGCCACGAAGAGCACCGGACGCCAGCGCCGCCACACCGCCAGCACCAGCGGGCAGAACACCAGCGAGATCAGCAGGATGGCATGGGTGTCACCGAACTTGCTCCACCACCAGCTGACCTCGGTCAACACCTCGGTGTGCCGTTCGGCGAACCACTGCGGCACCTCGGTGTCGAGGGTGTCGAAGACGGTGCCCTTGGCGTGGTAGCTGACGTACGTGCCGAAGCCGTACAGGGCCCCGAACACGATCACCCAGCCGACCAGCAGCTCGGCCACCGCCGAGCGGGGGTGGGCCAACACGTGTTCCTCGGCCGGGGCGGGGGCGATGTCGTGCCCCGCCTCCGGCTCCAGGCCCTCGGTCAGCGGCGGCACCGGCCGGCCCCGCTCCCGCCGCCACAGCCGGAAGGCGTACGCGGTGACACCCAGCCAGGCGGCCCCGAGCAGCCAGGCAGCCAGCACGTCGGAGACGAAGTGCACGCCCAGCGCGATCCGGGTCAGGCCGACGAGTGCCACCAGCACACCGACCCCGACGATGGCCGGCTTACGCCAGCGGGGCGCCATGGCGGGCAGGAACACCAGCAGCAGCGCCCCGTACGCGACGAAGGAGCCGAGCGCGTGCCCGCTCGGAAAGCTGTTGCCGGGCGCGCTGGCGATCGGCACGTCGACGACCGGGCGGAGCCGGCCGACCAGCGTCTTCAGTGACGGGTCGAGGATCAGGCCGCCGACCCCTGTGATGATCAGGTAGACGGCGAGTCGGGGCTGCCGTCGGATCAGCAGCCCCACCACGGCGATGGTGACCAGCCAGATGAGGATCGGTCGACCGCCCAGGTCGGTCACCGCCTGGAGCACGGTGACCAGCGCGTGGTGCGGAGCGACGAGCCCGTTGAACCACTCGGCGAGGGCGTGGTCGGCGTCCTGGAGAGGGCTCCACCGCACCCGGACGAGCAACAGCAGCAGCCCGAAGGCCACCCCGGCACCGGTGACCGCCACCAGACCGGCAATGCTCCGTTCGGCGAAATGACCGATCGGACGGTGCGCCACCTCTTTGACCGGGGACACCCCGCACCTCCCTTGTCGACTCTGGCGAGGCGCATTACCCGATCCGGGTCGGTCGTACACGCCGAGCCGCTAGAGCGCGGACATGTCCCCGGTGTCGTAGAGCTCGGCGCGGTCCGGGTCGGGTGCCCACAGGTCGGGTTGGGCGGGCTCCGGCACACCGATGCGCAGCGCCTCCAGTTGGGCGGCGAAGGCCAGCCCACCGAAGAGCGCCATCCCGGTCAGGTTGGCCCAGAGCAGCAGCGCCATCATGCCGGTCAGGGCGCCGTAGGTCTGCCCGAAACCGTCACTGAACCGCACGTATCCGGCGAGCAGCAGGCTGGTCAGCCACCACAGCGCGGTGGCGATGCCGGCGCCGAACAGCAGCCAGGACAGACCGGGCTGGTTGCGGCGCGGGGCGTGTCGGAAGACCACGGCGACGGCGACGACGGTCAGCCCGAGGCTCAGCGGGAAGCGGATCACGTCCCAGATGCCGTGGGCGGGCGCGCCCCACTCGTAGTGTTCGTGGACGGAGTCGCCCATCGCGCCGCCGCCGACCAGGATGAGGAAGCCGGCGAGCGCGGGCAGGCCGGCGGTGACGGCGAGAACCGCGGCCCGCAGGTATTTCCGCAGCGCCGGGCGGTCCCGCTCGACGCCGTAGATGCGGTTGGCGCCCCGCTCGATCTGGGCCATCGTGCTGGTGAGCGCGAACAGGCCGGTGAGCAGACCGAGGGTGAGGGCCAGCTCTCCCGCGTCCTCGACGCGTTCGCCCTCCCCGAGCAGCTCGCCGACGACCTGTGCGCTCTGGCCGGGGGTGAGCGCCAGGACGGTGTCGGCGACCACCTGGCCGCCCTCTTCGACGCCCAGCTCGCTGATCAGGCCGGTGAGGGCGATCAGGAACGGCACCACGGCGAGGCAGAGTTGCAGCGCGAAGGCCCGGGAGTGGCTGAACCCGTCGCCGTAGCGGAACCGGATGAACGCGTCCCGCAGCAGGTGCCACCCGCCCTGCCGGCGCAGTGTGTGCCAGGCGTCGTCGGCGGACAGCTCCTCGTCGGCCATCAGCCGGGTCTCCGGCACGATCCGGGTGCTACTCACGGCGCGCTTCCTCGATGAGCTGCTCGCCCCGCTCCCCGGCGCCCTGCACATCGACGGCCAGGTCGGGGGCGTCCTCGGGCTGCGGAACGCAGAGCCAGAGCGCCTGGGGCCGGATCTCCGCCCGCAGTTGCCGGCCCGGGGAGATCAGGTCGCCGTCCAACTCCCGGGGTTGCGCCCGGTTGCTGGTGACCACCACGCGCCGACCCCGGAACACCTCCAGCTGCGGCACCTGACCGCTGCGGCGGATCACCGCCCAGCCGAGCGCGAGCCAGTGCCGCAGGTTGCGCGGGGTGAGCACGGCGACGTCGAGCCAGCCGTCGTCCGGCTCGGCTTCGGTCAGCAGGGTCACGCCGCCCTGCAACCGGCCGACGTTGGCGATCAGGACCGAACGGGCCCGGCGGCGCACCGGCGGCCGGTCGTCGATGCGAATCTGCACCCGCATCGGCCGGTCCCGCAGGTGACGGACGGCACCCATCACGTACGCCGGCCAGCCGATGCGGGCCTTGGTGGTCTCGGAGGTGGCGGCGAGCATCTGGGCGTCGAAGCCCATACCGGCCATCACCGTGAAGTACTGATCCTCGACAGCGCCGACGTCGAGCAGCCGTCGACCGCGTTCGACGGCGACCTGCAACCCGGCGGCCAGGTCGGTGGCGAGCCCCAGGTTGGCGGCGAGCAGGTTGCCGGTGCCCTGCGGCAGCACGGCGAGGGCCACGTCGGTGCCGACCAACCCGCTGACGCAGGACATCACGGTGCCGTCGCCCCCGCAGGCGAAGACCAGGTCGACGCCGGCCTTGACGGCCTGCTCGGTCTGACCGCGACCGGGGTCGTCGACGGTCGTCTCGTACCACTGCGGTGCGGGCCACCCGGCCGCGGTCAGGGCGTCGTCGACGGTACGGCGCAACTCGTCGAGATCGTCGACCTTCACCGGGTTGACCACCACGGCGGAGCGCAACCCGCCGTCGCCGCCTGCGGGCCGCCTTTCCTGTCCAGCATCCACGGCGCCAGTGTGCAGCACCCGTACGGCTTCAGCGACCCGGCGAACGGCCGGCGTCAGAAGTGCCACAGACAGGTTTCAAAACGGCCCCACCCGTCAGGCCGCGGCGCGCAGCGCGACCTCCACCCGCCGGCGCAGATCGTCGAGGTCGACCCCGGACTCGGTGAGCACCAGCGCGCCCAGCCCGTTGCCCTCCCGGAGCACCCCGAGCAGGATGTGCTCGGTGCCGATGTGGCGGTGGCGCAGGCGCAGGGCCTCCCGCAGGGACAACTCCAGCGCCTTCTTTGAGCGGGGCGAGAACGGGCCGCCGAGGTAGCGCTTGCGGCCCCAGCGGCGGCGCGGCGCCGGCACCGCCTCCCGCAGCGCGTCCGGGCCGAAGGACTGCTCGATGCGGGCCACGATGGCGGCCAGGTCGATGCCGATCTCCCGTAGCGCTGCCGCGTCCGCGTCACCGAGGCCGGCCCCGCCGTCGGCGGTGTGCCGGCGGACGCGTTCACGCAGGTCGTCGGCGCGGACTCCGGCGTCGGCGAGCACCCGGCTGGCCAGTCCGGCGTCGTCGGCGAGCAGGGCGAGCAGGAGGTGCTCGGTGCCGACCGGCCGCCGGCCTTCGGCCCGCGCCTCCTCCAGCGCCCGTCGCACCACGTCACGCGCCCGGTCGGTGAACCGTTCGAACATCACGCCTCCCAGGATGAGTTGACCGCCGGTCGTCCGGCGTGCTTCTTGTGCACCGCCTGCCGGCTGACCTCGAGCGCGTCGGCGATCTCCTGCCAGGACCAGCCCTGTCGTCGGGCGTTGTCCACCTGGACCACCTCGAGGCGCTCAAGCAGCCGGCGTAGCGCGCGGACGGCACGCAGCCCGACCCGGGGGTCGGTGCTGCCGGCTGCCGCTGCGAGTTCTGTCGCCTGACTCATGCCGTCAACATACGTTGACAACCCTTCCGTGTCAACCATGGTTGACGAACGCGTGCCGCCCGCCGCACCCCCACCTCCACCCCCGCCCTACTTGACAGCGCTATAGCTAGCCGTTATCCATTAACGATCTAGACGAAGGACGTGCTTGGTGCAGGACGTGGTGCTGGCCATGCTGGCCAAGGAGCCGGCGCACGGATACGAGCTGCGCAGGCGGCTCCGTGCCGCGCTCGGCCCGCTGGGCGAGGCGATGAACGCCGGGCAGATCTACGTGACGCTGACCCGCCTGGGCAAGGCAGGGCTGGTGACCTCGCAGCGGGCCGAGGGCCTGCCGGACCGGCCCGAACGCCGGGTGTACGCGCTGACCCCGGAGGGGCAGCAGCGGGTCGCCACCTGGCTGGCCGAAGTGAACTGGCCGAAGCCGGACCTCGCGGAGTTTCACCTCAAGTTGGTGGCTGCCGCGACCGCCCGGCTGGCCGATCCGGTGGCCTTGGTCGACGCGCAGCGGCGGGAGGTGCTGCGCCGGCTTCGCGACGCCCAACGGGCCGCGTTGGACCGGTCGGTGGATCCGGTTGCCGGGTTGCTGCTCGAGGGTGTCGTGTTGCGGCTGCGGGCCGACCTGGCATGGCTGGAGGCGTGTGAACGCATGTGGACTGAACTTGATCCGACCGGACGGAGGGCGGGGGCGTGACCGGGTCGACGGTGTTGCAGGCGCGTGGGCTGAGCATGCTGTACGGCGGTGAGCGCGCGCTGGTCCGGGCGGTCGACCAGGTCGACCTGAACGTGCCGGCCGGACAGTCGCTGGCGGTGATGGGGCCCAGCGGCTGCGGCAAGTCCACCCTGCTGTACCTGCTCGGCGGGCTGCAACGGCCGACCGACGGGCAGGTGTGGCTCGCCGACCGTCGGATCGACACGATGAGCGAACGCGCCCTGGCCCGGCTGCGGCGTGACAACCTCGGGTTCGTCTTCCAGTCGTTCCAACTCATGGACGAACTCACCGCGGTGGAGAATGTGGAGCTGGCCGCGCTGCTGGCCGGCCAGTCACCGGGGCGGGCCCGCAAGCGGGCGATGTACCTGCTGGACCGGGTGGGGCTGGCCGACCGCGCCAGGCACCTGCCCTCGGCGCTGTCGGGTGGCCAGCGCCAGCGGGTCGCCATCGCCCGCGCATTGAGCAACGAGCCGCTGGTCGTCCTGGCTGACGAACCCACCGGCAACCTGGACAGCGCCGCCACCCTGGACGTGCTGCGGCTGTTCGAGGAGCTGCGAACCGCAGGACAGACCCTCGTGGTGGTTACCCACGACCCCCGCATCGCGGCGGTCGCCGACCGGGTGATCGCCATGCGTGACGGCGCGTTCGTCGACGACAACCGGCTTGCCAGCGCCACCACCGGCACCCTCTACGACGGGCGGCGCTGACATGGCCGGCCGCCTCCTGCTCGTCTGCCGGCTGCTGATGCGGGACCTGCGCCGCCGCCGAACCGAAACCATCCTGCTCCTGACCGCAATCACGGCCGCCACCGCCACACTGACCATCGGCCTCAGCCTCAACGAAGTCGCCGACCGGCCGTACCAGCAGACCCGGACCGCCACCGCCGGCCCAGACGTGATCGTGACACCCCGGGTGACCGGCCAGGCCGCACTGGACGAGCTCGCATCGCTGACCACCGGGGCCGGCGTCACCGATCACAGCGGCCCCTTCCCGATCGCCTACCTGACGATGACAGCCCGCGGCAAGTCCGCGCACACCGTGGTAGCGGGCCGGGACACCACACCCGCGTCGATCGACCGACCCGCCGTGACCGACGGCACCTGGGTACGCCCAGGCGGCGTGGTCGTCGAGCGCGCCTTCGCCGACGCCCTCGGCATCCGCACCGGCGACACGGTCGACATCGGCGGCCATCTGTTGCGCGTGATCGGGACCGCGGTCACCGCCGCGAGAGCGACGTACCCCTACGCCGGGTGGCACTACCCCGGCAGCGTCCTGGTCGAGCGCGGCGGCCTGGTCTGGGTCGACCACAGCGACATCGCCACGCTCGCGGGCGGCCAACCGCTGTCGTACACCCTCAACCTCAAACTCGCCGACCCGGCAGCCAGCAGCACGTACCCCATCGGCGACCAACTCACCACCTGGCAGGCGATCAGCTACCTCAACGGTCGGCTGTACAGCGACGCGCAGATCGCTCTGCTCGTCGGCAGCTGGCTGCTCAACGGCCTTGCGCTGGCCGGCGTCGCCGGCATCGTCGCGGGCCGGATCATCGGCCAGCGTCGCCGAGTGGGACTGCTCAAAGCCGTCGGCGCCGGACCAGCCATGATCGCCGCCGTCCACCTCGCCGAGTACCTCGCGATCGGGCTTGCCGCCGCCGCGACGGGCCTGGTCACAGGCTGGCTCGCCGCACCCGCGCTGATCCGCCCCAGCGCCGGACTCATCGGCTCCGTCAACGCCCAGCCACCTGCGCTGCGCATGGTGGTCGCCGTCACGGTCCTTGCCCTCGCGATCGCTGTGGCGGCGACTCTGGTGCCGGTGTTGCGCGCCGCCGCCACCAGCACCGTTCACGCGCTTGCCGACACCGCCACGCCACCGCGTCGCCGGCGGTGGCGCATCTGGCTGTCGCGGCGGCTGCCCACCGCCCTGCTGATCGGGGTGCGTATCAACGCGCGCCGGCCGCGCCGCGCCCGGCTGGTCACCGTGAACACCCTGATCACCACGACCACCCTCGTCGGCATTCTCATGGTCAACTCCCAGGCGGTGCGCTTCGACCTCGGCTACACCGAACTCGCCAATCCCCGGGTGGAACGGGGCGAGCAGGCCACGCTCGTGCTCACCGTCGTACTCTGCGTCCTTGCGCTCATCAACGCCGTCGTGAGCACCTGGACCGCAGTCCTCGACGCCCGGCAGCCACTGGCCGTCGCGCGGACGCTCGGGGCGACGCCCGCGCAGGCCGGTCTGGGCCTGGCGGTAGCGCAACTGCTTCCCGCCGTACCCGGCGTCGCCGCGGGCATCCCGGCCGGCATCGGGCTTGTTACGTTCGTCAGCACCGGCGAGGTCCAGTACCCACCCCACTCCTCACTGCTCGCCACCGCGCTCGGAGTCCTGCTCGCCATCGCCGCGCTCACCGCCATCCCCGCGATGATTGCCACCCGGCGTCCGGTCGTGGACACATTCCGGTCCGCACCGACCTGACCGCCGAGCCACCCGATCCCGCCCGCCACCGCGCCCATCCGACTACCCTCGGTCAGGGACAGCTTGGTCGTGCCGGGCGCGACGCCCGGGAGGTGATATCGGATGGCCGCACCCGCCGACGCCGCGGTGCTGGTCGGCCTCGGGTCGGAACTCGACCTTCCGGTCGTCGAACAGGCCGCTCAGGAGGCCGCCGGACACGGCCGGCCACTGCACCTGCTGCACACCTTCGACTGGCACACGGCCTTCGCCGCGGACACCGTCGCCGCGCCCCGCGACCAGGCCGAGGAGCTGATCAGCCGCGCCGCCCAGCTCGCCCACGCGACCGAGCCAGGGCTGACCGTCCGCAGCGAGATCGTCGAGAGCGCCCTGCTCCCCACCCTCATCCGCCGCTCGGAGGTCACTTTCCTGCTGGCCGTCGGCGACAGCGGCATGGCGGGCAGCGGCCAGTGCATTCCGGCCGAGACGACCGCCGTGCAGTTGGCCGCCCGGGCCGGTTGCCCCCTGATGGTGGTCCGGCGTGAGCCCCCGCCGCAGGGCCCGGTGCTGGTGGGCGTGGACGGTTCGCCCAGCTCACACCTCGCTCTGCAGTGGGCGGCGGAGTGCGCGGCCCGCCGGGACGCCCGCCTGCTGGCGCTGCGGGTGGTGGAGTACGACGAGGACGCCGACGCGGTCACCGAGCAGCTCACCGAAGCGCTGGCCCGGCACACCGGCCGGCACAGCGCGGTGCCGACCGAGGGTCGGGTGGTCCGCGGTGACCCCGCCGAGGTGCTGATCGAGACGTCCCGCAGCGCGCAGGCGGTGCTGGTCGCCGCGCGTGGTGACGAACCGGGCCGGGCCATGCTGGGCGCGGTCGCCCAGTCCCTGCTCTACCACTCCCCGGCCCCGGTGTTCGTCGTCCGCGGCCTGGCCCAGGCGCCGCTGACCGGGCCTGGTGCCCGCCCGGCCGGGGACCAACGGCCCTGACCCGGGGCGTCCGCGGCCGCCAGGCTGGACGCCGGACGCCCCACTCCTACCCGCGAGAGGCAGCATGATGGACACCGCTCTCGACGTGCACCGCGCCCTCACCGACGACGAGTTGCGCCGGCTGGACGCCTACTGGCGCGCCGCGAACTACCTCACCGTCGGGCAGATCTACCTGCTGGACAATCCGCTGCTGCGGGAGCCGCTGACCCCCGACGACATCAAACCTCGCCTGCTCGGGCACTGGGGCACCAGCCCCGGCCTCAACCTGGTCTACGCCCACCTCAACCGGGTGATCGTGGCGCGCGACCTCAACGCCATGCTGGTCACCGGCCCCGGCCACGGCGGCCCGGCCATCGTGGCCAACACCTGGCTGGAGGGCACCTGGTCGGAGCGCTACCACGACGTGGCGCGCGACGAGGTCGGGATGTCCCGGCTCTTTCGCCAGTTCTCCTTCCCGGGCGGCATCCCCAGCCATGTGGCCGCGGACGTGCCGGGTTCGATCCACGAGGGCGGCGAGCTGGGGTACGCGTTGAGCCACGCCTACGGGGCCGCGTTCGACCACCCGGACCTGCTGGTGGCCTGCGTGATCGGCGACGGCGAGGCGGAGACCGGGCCGCTGGCCGGAAGTTGGCTCTCTGACGTGTTCCTCAACCCGGCGCGCGACGGCGCGGTGCTGCCCATCCTGCACCTCAACGGCTACAAGATCGCCAACCCGACCGTGCTGTCCCGGATCCCCGAGGCCGACCTGCTCGACCTCCTGCGCGGATCGGGCTACCAGCCGTACGTGGTGGCCGGCGACGAACCCGCCCAGGTGCACCGGACCTTCGCCGCGACGCTGGACCGCGTGCTGGACGAGATCGCCGAGATCCAACGGCGGGCCCGCTCCGGCGGAGTCGTCGAACGTCCCCGCTGGCCGATGATCATTCTGCGCACGCCGAAGGGCTGGACCGGCCCGCGCGAGGTCGACGGCTCCCAGGTGGAGGGCACCTACCGCGCCCACCAGGTGCCGCTGTCGGGCGTCCGCGACAACCCGGCGCACCTGGCCGAGTTGGAGCACTGGCTGCGCAGCTACCGGCCGGAGGAACTGTTCGACGCCACCGGCGCCCCGGTGCGCGAACTCCTCGACCTGCCGCCGCACGGTGATCGGCGGATGAGCGCCAACCCGGTCACCAACGGCGGCGTGGTGCTGCGCGACCTGGCCCTGCCGGACTTCCGCGACTACGGGGTGGAGGTTCCCGAACCGGGTACGCCGATCGCCGGCGCGACCGGGGTGCTCGGCCCGTGGATCCGCGACGTCATCAGCGCCAACCCGCAGACGTTCCGGCTGTTCGGGCCGGACGAGGTCGCCTCCAACCGGCTGGGCGCCGCGTTCGAGGTGACCGACCGAGCCTGGGTGGCCGCCACCGTGCCCGGCGACGACCACCTCTCCCCCGACGGCCGGGTCATGGAGGTGCTCTCCGAGCACCTGTGCCAGGGCTGGCTGGAGGGCTACCTGCTGACCGGCCGGCACGGCGTGTTCACCAGCTACGAGGCGTTCATCCACATCGTCGACTCGATGCTCAACCAGCACGCCAAGTGGCTGAAGGTGACCCGGGCCATCCCCTGGCGCCAGCCGATCGCCTCGCTGAACTACCTGCTCTCCAGCCACGTCTGGCGGCAGGACCACAACGGCTTCTCCCACCAGGATCCGGGCTTCATCGACCACGTCGTCAACAAGAAGGCCGAGGTGGTGCGGGTCTACCTGCCGCCGGACGCGAACACGCTGCTCGCCACCATGGACCACTGCCTGCGCAGCCGGCACTACATCAACGTGGTGGTGGCCGGTAAGCAGGCGGCGCCGAACTGGCTGACGATGACGGAGGCGATCCAGCACACCCGGCGTGGCCTGGGCATCTGGGAGTGGGCCAGCAACGACGGCGGCACCGAGCCCGACGTGGTGCTCGCCTGCTGCGGAGACGTGCCCACCCTGGAAACGTTGGCCGCCGCGGAGCTGCTGCGCCAGCACCTTCCGGAGTTGAAGGTGCGCCTGGTCAACATCGTCGACCTGATGCGACTCCAACCGGACACCGAGCACCCGCACGGCCTGACCGACAGGGAGTTCGACACCATCTTCACCGAGCACCGGCCGATCATCTTCGCGTACCACGGTTATCCGTGGCTGATCCACCGGCTCACCTACCGCCGCACCAACCACGAGAACCTGCACGTGCGCGGTTACAAGGAGGAGGGCACCACCACCACCCCGTTCGACATGGTGATGCTCAACGACCTGGACCGCTTCCACCTGGTCATCGATGTCATCGACCGGGTGCCCGGGCTGGCCGCCCGCGCCGCGCACCTGCGCCAACGGATGGTCGACGCCCGGCAGGCGGCCCGCGACTACACCCGCCAGTACGGCGAGGACGACCCCCAGGTCGCCGAGTGGCGCTGGGTCCGGGAAACCGACCCGACCACCCCCTGAAGGAGGACGACGTGCGCGATGCGGAGATCCTGGTCGGCTACGACGGTTCCACCGACGCCTCGGTGGCCCTGAACTGGGCCGTGGAGGAGGCGCGGCACAGCGGTCAGCCGGTGCGGCTGGCGTACGTCTTCGAATGGCTGACCGTGGCCGGCTGGGTCGGCCCCGGCGTGGCACCCGGCGTGTGGCCCGACGACACCGCTCGCCAGCAGGTCGACGACCTGGTCCGCAAGGCCGCCGCGGACGCCGCCACGGCCAACCCCGGAATAACGATCACCGGCGAGGTGTACGACGGGCCGCCCGCGCTGGTGTTGCAGGAACGCTCCGCCGAGGCCGGGCTGCTGGTGCTCGGCAGCCGGGGCCACGGCGGGTTCGGTGGTCTGCTGGTCGGGTCGACGGCGGTGTCGGTCAGCGCGCACGCCCACTGCCCGGTCGTGGTGGTCCGGGACGGAGCGGCCCACGGGTCGGCCGACCCGGTGGTGGTCGGTGTGGACGGCTCGGAACCCGCACTGGTGGCGCTCGGCTTCGCGGCCGAACGGGCGGCGCAGCGGCAGCTGCCGCTGCGCGTCCTGCACGCCTGGACGGCCGGCCCCGGCGGGGCGGCCGGGGTGCCCGACGAGCGGGCCGCCGTGGAGCAGGCGCTGGAGCCGTGGCGGCGGACGTTCCCCCAGCTGGCGGTGACCGTCGACCTGATGCCGACCAGCCCGGCGGCGATGCTGATCGAAGCGAGCCGGGCCGCGCGGCTGGTCGTGGTCGGCAGTCGGGGCCGGGGCGGGCTGGCCGGCATGCTGCTCGGCTCGGTCAGCCAACAGCTCATCCAACACGCCGACTGCCCCGTCGCGGTGGTCCGCGAACGCTGACCTGTACCGGGCGTACGGCCCGGCGGAGTCGGGACCTCCGGCCCCTGCGGGCGCGCACCGGATGGCACAGGATGGGGTGGCAACCCCCCGACACGGTGACGCGCACGACGAGCAGAGACGGAAGGGTCGTGACAATGAGTCAGGACAGTCAGCTGACCACCGCGCTGGCGGAGGCCGCCGCCACCGCCGGCTACGCCCCCTCCGTGCACAACACCCAGCCGTGGCGCTGGCGGGTGCTGCCCGACGCGTTGGAGCTGCGCTCCGTCGCCGACCGGCAGCTCACCGCCAGCGACCCCGAGGGGCGACTGCTCGCGGTCAGCTGCGGCACCGCCCTGCACCACGCCCGGCTGGCGTTGGCCGCCCAGGGGTGGCGCGCCGTGGTGGAGCGACTGCCTGACCCGAACGACGCCGAGTTGCTCGCTCGGCTGACCGACCTCCGCCCCACCACGGTCGACCCGGCCGCCATGCGGATGGTGCAGTGCATGCAGGTGCGCCACACCGACCGGCGGCCGGTCAGCGACGAACCGGTGCCACCCACGGCGATCCAGGAGATCACCCGGGCGGTCACCGCGGAGGGCTGCCGGTTGCAGATCCTCGACCGTGACCAGGTGCTGGAGGTGGCCGCCACCGCCGGGCACGCCGACACGGTCGAGGCCGAAGACCCGGAGGTGCGTACCGAGCTGGCCTACTGGACCAGCCGGGCTGACACCGGCACCGGCCTGCCGGCGGAGGTGCTGCCCGAGCAGCCCGCGCAGACCACCGTGCCGGGCCGCGACTTCGGCCGTCCCGGCAACCTGCCGATGGGTCCGGGCCACGACCGGATGGCGGTGTACGCGATGCTGCACGGCGACGAGGACGAACGCGACAGCTGGTTGCGCGCCGGCGAGGCGCTCTCCGCCGGTTGGCTGACCGCCACCCGACTCGGGGTGTCCGTGGTGCCGCTCAGCGCGGCGGTGGAGGTGCCGGGCACCCGCCAGACCCTGCGGCAGCTGCTCTCCGGGCTCGGTTTCCCGTACCTCGTGCTGCGGTTGGGCATCGCGGACCCGGCGCACTCCGGCCCGCCGCACACGCCGCGGTTGACCACCGCCCAGGTGGTCGACACCTCCGCCGTCCGCTGAGGAGGTCCCCGGAGGAGCCGCACCGGCGCTACCATCCCCCGGTGACCAGCAGCGTGCCGGCACCCCGTCCGGAACCGTCCACGGCGCCGTCGCTCGGGCTGAGCCCGCTGTCCCGGGTCCGTCTCGACGAGCTGCTCCAGGAGATGCTGGTCCGCGTCGGTGAGGTGGTCACCAGCCGCGAACGCCTGCGGGCCCTGCTCGACGCGGTGGTCGGCATCGGCACCAACCTGGACCTGCGCAGCACCCTGCTCCGCATCGTGCAGGCGGCCTGCGAGCTGGTCGGCGCCCGCTACGGCGCGCTGGGCGTGGTCGGCCCGGACCGGCTGCTGCACGATTTCATCGTCCACGGCATCACGCCCGAGCAGCATGAGCGGATCGGCGACCTACCGCATGGGCGGGGCGTGCTCGGCCTGCTCATCGACGACCCCCGGCCGCTGCGGATGCCCGACATCACCCAGCACCCCCGCTCCTACGGGTTTCCGGCCAACCACCCACCCATGCACAGCTTCCTGGGCGTGCCGGTCCTCATCCGCGACCAGGTCTTCGGCAATCTCTACCTGGCGGAGAAGCAGGGCGGTGCGCAGTTCACGGAGGACGACGAGGAGATCGTCGTCGCGCTCGCCGCCGCCGGGGTGGCCATCGAGAACGCCCGCCTGTACGCCCTGGCGCACCGACGGGAACGCTGGCTCGCCGCGACCGCCGAGATCACCACGGTGCTGCTCGGTGAGGTACGCCGTATCGACGCGTTGGCCCTGGTCGCCCGCCGAGCCCGCGAGGTCGCCGAGGCCGAGCTGGCGATGGTGCTGCTCTACGACGGCGACACCGAGCAGTTCTCCGTGGAGGTGGTCGACGGTGCCGACGAGCAGGCCCACACGCTCGTCGGCGCGGTCCTGCCCGCGGTCGACACCAGCTTCGGCGCGGCGGTCGCCGAGGGCCGGCACGACCAGGTCGACGACCTGGCGCACGCCGCCCCGTGGCCGGCGCTGCTGCACACCGGCCCGGCGATGATCTCACCACTCGCCACCGCCGAAACCCGGCACGGCGTGCTGATCGTGGCACACCGGCCGGAGCGCGGCGGTGGTGCCAGCGCGGAGGATCTGACGCTGCTGGGCAGCTTCGCCGGGCAGGCCGCGCTGGCGATGGAGCGGGCGCGCGGCCAGGAGGAGCGGGAACTGCTGGTGGTCCTGGAGGACCGCGAGCGGATCGCCCGTGACCTGCACGACGTGGTGATCCAACGGCTCTTCGCCACCGGGCTGCAACTACAGAGCGCCGCGCCGATGGCACGCCCGGAGGTGGCCAAGCGGGTCAACGCCGCCGTGGACGATCTGGACGCCACCATCCGGGACATCCGCCGGACCATCTTCGAGTTGCGGACGCCGATGACCTCCGAGCTGCGCACCGAGATCCGCGCGGCGATCGAGGACGCCGCGCAATCGCTGGTTTCACCCCGCACCTGGAGTTGGCCGGGCCGGTGGACAGCGCGGTGCCGGACGGCATCCGCCCGGACCTCACCGCCGTGCTGCGCGAGGCGCTGTCGAACGTGGTCCGCCACGCGCGGTGCACCCGCGTCGACGTGGCCGTCCGCGTCGACGCCGGCCAGGTCACCGTGACGGTCACCGACAACGGGGTGGGCTGCGACCCGGCCGCCGCCCGAAGTGGCCTGGTCAACCTGCGCGAACGCGCCGACCGGCTGGCCGGCACCTTCACCATCGTCGCGGTCGAACCGCACGGCACCGAGGTGCGCTGGGCCGTGCCGCTGCGCGACTGACTCCCGGCGACCCGGCTCAGGGAGTCTTACCGAGCAGCCGCGTGGCCAGCACGGCGGCCTGCGTACGGCGCTCCAGGCCCAGCTTCGCCAGCACGCTGGAGACGTAGTTCTTCACCGTCTTCTCCGCCAGGAACATCCGCCCGGCGATCTCCCGGTTGGTCAGGCCCTCGGCCACGTACTCCAGGATCCGCCGCTCCTGCTCGGTCAGCGACTTCAGCTCGCGCGGCTGCTCGACCCCGTTGCGGATGCGCTCCAGCACCCGGGCGGTGATCGCCGGATCGAGCAGCGACTGCCCGGCCGCGACGCGGCGCACCGCATCGACCAGGTCGGTGCCACGGATCTGCTTGAGCACGTACCCGGAGGCACCCGCCATGATCGCCGCGAACAGCGCCTCGTCGTCCTCGTACGAGGTGAGGATCAGCCCTTTGATGGACGAGTCGACGGCGCGCACGTCACGGCACACGTCGATGCCGTTGCCATCGGGCAGCCGTGCGTCGAGGATCGCCACGTCGGGCCGCAACGCCGGGATGCGGCGGGCCGCTTCCTGCGCCGAGCCGGAATCGCCGACCACCTCGATGTCGCCGCTGCTCTGCAACAGGTCGGCCAGGCCACGGCGGACGACCTCATGGTCGTCGAGGAGGAACACACGGATCATCTCTCGTTTCTACCGCTGCCGGCGGCGCAGCGCACGGGCCGAAGGTCCCGACCGGCACGGCAACGGGCGGGCCTCGGACCCGACCGGTCGGGACCTCCGGCCCTGCCCAGCCATCCCCGCACGACGGACCGTGAAGGTACGCCGGCCACCGCCCGACGGCCAGCCCAGCGGGAGAGGAGCACCACCATGGACATCGGCTACACCGCGGCCCAGCTACGGGCCGCCGCCGTGGACGCGGTCCGGGCGCCGTCGCTGCACAACACCCAACCGTGGCGGCTGCGGCTGCGCGACGGCGGCATCGAGGTGCTGGCCGACCCGACCCGCCGGCTGCCGGCGACCGACCCGAGCGGGTGGGGTGTCCGGATCGCCGGCGGCGCGGCCCTGTTCAACCTGCGGATCGCCCTGGCCGTCGCCGGCATCCCGGCCCAGGTGCGGCTGCGCCCCGACCCGGCCCAGCCGGACCTGCTGGCCCGGCTGGTGCCGGACGTTCCGCGCCGACCCACCCCCGCCGAGCAGAGCCTGTACGCGGCCATCCCACGCCGGTTCAGCAACCGCCTGCCATTCTGGCCAGACCCGGTACCGGCCGATGCGCGGTGGCGTCTCGGCGAGGCGGCCCACGCCGAGCAGTGCTGGTTGGAGTTGCTGATCGGGGTGAGCGCGGTCTCCGCGTTCGGGGAGATCGCGCGCAGCGCGCACCGGGTGTTGGAGCGCGACCCCGCGTACCGGGCCGAACGGGAACGCTGGCTGCGCCGGGAGTCCGCCCCGGACGGTGTGCCCCGCTCGGCCGGCGGCCCGCAGGGCGAGCCACAGGACGTCCTCCCGGCGCGCGGCTACGGGGGGCACGACCGCGCACCGGGGCGGGACTTCGAGCCGGAACCCCTGGTGGGGGTGCTGGGCTCGATCGGCAACACCGCCGTGGACCAGGTGATCGCCGGGCAGGCCCTGCAACGCCTGCTGCTCACCGCCACGGACGCCGGGCTCAGCGTGTCGATGCTCTCCCAACCGATCGAGGTGCCCTCGGCGCGGGAACAACTGCGGCTGGCACTGGGCCGGTTCGGCACCCCCCAGATGGTGCTGCGGATCGGGTACGGCCAACCGGGCCGACCGACCCCCCGACGGGACGTCGACGAGGTGCTGGACCTGCCGGTGGTGCCCGCCTGACCCGCCGGGGCACGCTCAGGCGGCCAGGACGGCGGCCTCCCGGGCCGGGTCCAGCCCGATCGAGCTGTGCAGCGGTCGGCCGGCGCGCGGCGGAACCGCGCCGACCTCGCGCAGCCAACGCCAGGTGTCCTCGACGGTCTCGGTCACCGGCCGGCAGGTCAACCCGGCGGCCAGCGCGCGGGTCACGTCCCGTTCCAGCAACCCCCGGTAGGGGTGGCCGCGCGGCAGCCAGATCGGCAGGTCGCTCCAGGGCTGCACGCCGGCGGCGAGGATGGTCGCCGGTTCGGTCCAGCGCAGCCGGGCGTCGGCACCGGTGGCGGCCACGCACGCGTCGAGCAGCTCGCCCATGGTGGTCTGCCCCGGACGGCCGACCGCGTTGACCGTGCCGCCCACCCGCCGGGCGCCCGCGTCCACCATCCACCCCGCCAGGTCGCGGACGTCGACGTACTGCACCGGCAGGTCGGCCGGCCCGGGGGCGAGCACGTCCCCGCCGCGCTCGATGCGCCGCAGCCACCAGGGCAGCCGGCCGATGTCCTCACCCGGGCCGAGGATCAGACCGGCCCGGGCGATCAGCGCGCGCTGCCCGAACACCCCCCGCACGGCGTGCTCGGCACCGGCCTTGAGCTGCGGGTAGTCGCCGTCGACGGCGTCCGGGTCGGCGTCCACCACCGGGGAGTCCTCATGCAACCCGGTGGCGGCGTGGTCGGTGTAGACGGAGCCGCTGGACACGTACACGTAGTGGCCGACCGCGTTGACGAGGGCGCGGGCGGCATCGCCGGCGGCCCGCGGGGCACCGTCCCAGGTGTCCACCGCCACGTCCCACTCGCCGCCGGCCAGCGCCGCCAGGCCGTCCGGCGCGGTGCGGTCACCCCGCAACCGGTGCACGCCGGGCGGCACCGTGCCGTGCAGCCCCCGGTTGAACACCGTCACCGACCAGCCGCGGCGCACCGCCTCGATGACTGTCGCGCCGCCCACGAAACCCGTACCGCCCAGCACCAGCAGTCTCATGCGCTCCACAGTGCCGGCCCCGGTTGGCCCAGGACACCCCTGTTCACCGGTAGCGGATCTGCTCGTGGCAGAACCGCCAGGCGCGCGCTGGCCGTGCGATCCCGGTCGGGTCGAGGGCGTCGGCGTTCACCTACTCATCCGTCTCCGTTGCGGCCAGCGCGTTCCGGCGGCGTACCAGCACCGCACGCGCCCGACGGGCCGCCCGCAGGTTCAGTGCCGCCACCGCGCCGAGCAGGAGCACAACGCCCAGCAGTGCCAGCTCCAGGTCGTGTCGCAGCAGGCTGATGACCAGCGCCCCAACGCTGAACGCCACCCACGCAGCGACACCGAGCCAACCGGCGACCACCCGATCCCGGGCGAACAGCGGCATCCGTCGGGTCACCGCCCAGCCACCGAACGCCGCCCAGCCCAGACCGATCGCCACCAGGACGCCGAAGGCCACACCTGTGCGCGTCGGCAACCCGGGCTCGGTGGCCCAGAGCAGACCGATCAGGGCGCTCCCGGTGAGACCGGCGAAGGCCACGGCCAGGTAGAAGACCCGCCTGCGCAGCGACAACGGCGTGTCCAGCCGCGCCAACACCTCTTCCGGAGTCATGCCTCGTACCCCTTCCTGAGCAGTTCCTGACGCAACAGGGCGCGTGAGCGGTTGAGGCGGGACTTGATCGTGCCGACGGGTACGCCGCAGATCTGCGCGCAGGCGTCCAGCGACTGATCCTCCAGGTAGAACAGCATCAGCACCTCCCGTTCCCGGGCGGGGAGCGCCGCCAGCGCCCCGGCGAGCGTCTCCCGGTTGACGACCTCCTCCGCCTCGTCGTCGCCCGGCAGGTCGTCGATCGGCTCGGGTTCCGGGCGCCGGTACGCGTCCCGCAGCCGGTTCAGCACCGCGCGGCGCGCGATGGCGAACAGCCACGGGGCGAACCGGTCCGGTTGCCGCAGCTTCGGCAGCCCTGTGACGACCGCCAACCAGATCTCCTGCACCACATCGTCGTCGGACCGGCCCAGCATCCGCCCGACGTACCGCTCGACCGCCGGATGCCAGCCCTGCACCAGCTCGGTGAACGCCTCCCGCTCACCCAACTGACAGCGGACCACCAGCAACTCATCGCTCATCGGCCCTCCTTCGCCTGTTCAGTCGGCGGCGGAGCCCGGCAGGTTCACGCGGCCCGTTCACGAGCGGACCTCCGTCCAGAATGCAGGAAAGCCACCCCAGGCATGGTCAACAGAGCCGCCGGTTGCGAAACTGCTTCAATCCGCGTCAGCACGGGCAATCGAGGCGGTTGACGCATTCGGTGACCATACGTACCGACCAGGTGACACCAGGTGCCCGACAGGTGGACCCGACCGCTACCCGAGGCTGGCGCGACGTCGGCACGACCCGGACGGAGAAGGGAATGCCCAGCACCCCGCTGTCCCTGCCGCAACCCTCCGCGCGGGCCCCCGAGTTCGGCCGGGACGCGCTCATCGTCTGCGAGAACCTGGTGCGGATCTACCAGACCGGTTCCATCGAGGTGCAGGCGCTCCAGGGACTGGACCTGGCCGTGCAGAGCGGTGAACTGGTCGCCGTCGTCGGTGCCTCCGGGTCGGGCAAGTCGACGCTGCTCTCCATCCTGGCCGGCATCGACGCCCCCACCGCCGGGCGGGTCCGGGTCGACAAGTGGAATCTGCTGACGATGTCCCGCGCGGACCGGGTGAACTACCGGCGGCACACCGTCGGGTTCGTCCGCCAGCAGACGGCGAGCAACCTGATCCCGTACCTGACCGCACGGGAGATGGTGGACCTGCCGATGACGGCGGCCCGCACCGCGAAGGCGGAACGCCGGGAGCGCGCGGCCGACCTGCTGGACAGCCTCGGTGTCGCCGACTGCGCCGACCGGCGCCCCGGGCAACTCTCCGGCGGGCAGCAGATGCGGGTCGCGATCGCGGTGGCGCTGGCCAACCAGCCGCGGGTCCTGCTCGCCGACGAGCCGACCGGCGAACTGGACGCCGCCACGTCCGCGGAGGTCTTCGGGGTGCTGCGCGACGTCAACCGGCGCTACGGCGTCACCGTCGTCGTGGTGACCCACGATCCGGAGGTCAGCGGCCAGGTCGAACGGACCGTCGCGATCCGCGACGGGCGCACCAGCAGCGAGGTGCTGCGCCGCACGACCACCAACGCGGAGGGCGACACCCACATGATCGCCGAGGAGTACGCCGTGATGGACCGGGCCGGGCGGGTCCAGGTGCCCCGCGAGTTCCGTCAGGCGCTGGCGCTGACCCGACGGGTTCGGCTGGCCCTGGAACCCGACCACATCACGATCCGCCCCGACTCGGGAAGCGGCGAATGAGCGGCGAGGCGCTGCTGCGCGTACGCGGCGTACACCGGCGTTTCGGCACCGGGCCGACCGTCGTACACGCCCTGCGCGGCGTGTCGTTCGACGTGGCCACCGGTTCGATGGTGGCACTCGTCGGCCGGTCCGGCTCCGGCAAGACCACCCTGCTCAACGTCATCGGTGGCCTGGACCGCCCGGACGCCGGCACCGTGCACGTCGACGGCACCGACGTCACCGCGCTCGACGAGGACGGCCTGTCCCGGCTGCGGCGCGAGAAGGTGTCGTACGTCTTCCAGAGCTTCGGGTTGATCCCGGTGCTGTCGGCCGCGGAGAACGTCGCCGCCCCGCTGCGGATGGCCCGCGTCGACCCCGTCGAGCGCGAGCGGCGGGTCGAGCTGCTGCTGGAGCTGATCGGCCTGGCCGACCACGCTCGGCAGCGGCCGGCCGAGCTGTCCGGCGGCCAGCAGCAGCGGGTGGCGATCGCCCGCGCGTTGGCCGCCTCCCCCCAGCTTCTGCTCGCCGACGAGCCCACCGGGCAACTGGACGCCGAGACGGGCCTGTCGGTGATGGCCCTGCTGCGCGGGATCGTGGAGGCCGAAGGCGTCACCGTACTGGTGTCGACGCACGACCCGGTGATGATGGCCCTGGCCGACCGGGTGATCCGCATCCACGACGGGCACCTCGACGAGGACGCGGCCGGGCCGTCGTACGCCCCTGCGGAGGACGCCGGGTGACGCGACGATGAGGCTGGTCCGCCGGCGCGCCCGCGCGCAGTGGCCGTTGCTGGCCGCCCTCCTCGGGGTCGTCACCATCGGCGCGACCCTGCTGGGTACCTGCACCCTGCTGATCACCCACACCGCGGAGCGGGCGCTGGAGGTCGCCATGGCCCGCGCCGCGCCCGCCACCGTCGACGTGACCGTCTACACCGGCACCGTCGAGGGCCCGGACACGCGGTCGGTCGCCGCCGACACCCGCACCGAGGTGTCCGCCGCGCTCGCACCGTTCCCGGCGACCACCACCGCCCGGGCGTCGACGGTGCTGCGGGCGCTGCCGCCCGCGCTGGCCAAGGGCACCACCGTCCCGGCCCAGGCATACCTGTCGGGGTTGGACGACCTGCCGACCCGAGCCGAGTTGGTCACCGGGCGCTGGCCACAGCACCCGGGCGACGCGGTGCTGCTGGAGTCCACCGCACAACTGCTCGACCTCACCCCCGGTCGCCGGGTGCGCCTCGGCGCCGAGCTGGCCCACGCGCCCGTCCCGGCCATCGACGTGACAGTCGTCGGTGTGGTACGCCCACTCGCCGGGCGCGGCTGGGACCGCGACCCGCTGGCTGCGGCCGGCTCCGCCATCGGCTACCGGGACGGCCGCTTCATGCAGCCGGTCAACGCCTACGGCCCGTTCCTCGTCGACCTCGCCGACCTGGTCACCACCGGCGCCACCGTCGACCGGATGGAGATCACCGCCCATCCGGACCTGTCCCACAACAACCGCCGCGACCTGGCGACCGTGGCCGAGGCCATCCACAGCGCCGACCGCCGCCTGGCCGCCACCCTCGGCGGCCGTGTCCAGCTCGCACGTGTCGCCTCCGACCTGCCGCTGACCCTGCGCGCCGCCGACGACCAACAGCGCGTCACCGCCGCCGTCGTGCTCGCCATCGCCGCCCTCGGCGGTGTCCTCGCCGCCACGGCACTCGTCCTCGCCGGCCGGCTGACCGCGGGCATCCGCGCCGACGAGACCGCCCTGCGGTCCGCCCTGGGCACCAGCCGCCGCCAACTCGCCGCCACCGCGACACTCGAGGCCGGGCTCGTCGCGGCGGTCGCCGCCGCGCTCGCCATACCGGCCTCGTCGGCCCTGCACGCCGCCCTGACCCACCTGCCGCCGCTGGACGACGCCGGCCTGACCGTCCGACCAATCATCGCCGGTGCCCAGGTCCTCGCGGTCACCGGCGGCGCGCTGGTGCTCGCCGCCGTCCTCACCGTCCTGGCGATCCGGCCCGTCCCGGCACCCGGCGACCAACGCACCCGCCGCGAACTGCTGGCCCGATCCGGCGTCGACCTGATGCTCGCGGTGTTCGCCGCCGCCGGATGGTGGCAGCTGTACGCGCAGCCCACCGCCGCCAGCCCACGCGCCGACACGGTCCGGGTGCTCGCGCCGGCCCTCCTGCTCACCGCGGGCGCCGCCCTGGCCCTGCGGGTGATCCTGCCCGCCCTGCGCGGCGTCGACCGGCTGGCGTACCGCGCCCGCGGGCTGGCGCTCCCGCTGGCGATCTCCGAGGCCGCCCGCCGGCCACAGGCGGTCGCCGCCGGGCTGCTCGTCGGGCTGGCCTGCGCGGCCGGAACCTTCGGCCTCGCCTTCGACAACACCTGGCACCAGTCGCAGCGCGACCAGGCGGCGCTCTCCGTCGGCACCGACCTGGCACTCACCCTCAGCGCGGCGCCGGCCGCCGGAGACGGCGCTGCCGTCAGCGCGGCCACCACGGGGGCGGTGAGCCCCGCCCTCAACCGTGCCACCACCGTCGGTCAGTGGCTCGGCACCGCCGGCGACGCGCCCCGCCTGGTCGCCGTCGACACCACCCGCGCGACCGCGCTGCTGCGCGGGCGACTGGGCCACGACCGCGAATGGGCGGACGTGGGCGCCGCGCTGGCACCACGCACCCACATCACCGGCCTCGCCATCCCGAACGGCGCCCCGCTCGTCCTGAGCGGAACCGCCGACGGCGACACACCGCTCACCGTGACACCCCGGCTGCTGCTACAGGACGCCACCGGCCTCCGCACGTCCTGCACCGCTCCCGCCGTACCACTGAACGGGCAGGAGTTTCGGCTGCCCGCCTGCGCGACGGCGGACGGGCTGCGCCTCGTCGCGGTCGCCCTGCCGGTCACCGCCGACACGGTCGGCGGATCCGTCGCCGTGGCCGTCACGCTCACCGTGCCGCCCGGCGGGCCGGCGCAGCGGCCCACCGACGGATCGGACTGGACCGCCACGTCCGCACCGCCGGTCCCGAACAGGCTGCGCGACCCGAGCGTCACGGTGTCCACCACCCCGACGGGAACCGCGCTGCGGATGGCCGCGACCGTCGACCTCGGCGGCGCCGAGGACGCCGCCCGCACCCTCGTCGCCACCGCCTTCCCCGACCCCGGCCCGGTGCCCGTCGCCGTCTCCGACCGCTTCGCCAGCGAGGTCGGCGCCGGCAGCGGCAGCGAGCTCAGCGTCACGATCGGCATCACGCCCGTCCCGATCGTCGTCACCGAGGTCGTGCCGACCGTACCGTCCGCCCCCGGCGCCGTCGCCATCCTCGCCGACCTGGACACACTGTCGCGCGCACGCGTCGTCACCGGCGACCTTTCGTTCCCGGTCGACGCCTGGTGGGTCGGCCACCCCACCACTCCCGACGCCGCCGAGCGGGCCACCAACCTGCACCTGGGCAGCGTCGCGACCCTCGACGCGGAGACCGCCCGGCTCGTCGGCGGCCCGCTACGCGCCGGGCTGCCGGCCGCACTCCGGCTCATCGTCCCGGCCGCCGCCCTGCTGCTGCTCGCCGGAGTCGTCCTGCACGTCACCTGCGACCTGCAGGTCCGCGCCGTCGAGGTGGCGCGGCTGCGCGGGCTGGGCATGTCCCGGCGCGACATCCGGGCCGTCCTGCTCGGCCAACACGCCGGCGTGCTGCTGCCCCTGCTCGCGGCGGGCGCGACCGTCGGCGCGCTCGCCACCCGCGTCGTCGCCCCCCTGCTCGTACGCTCCGACACCGGCGCCACCCCCGTCCCGACCCCCCAGCCACACTGGCCGTGGCCAGCGGAGGCCGCGCTGCTCGCCGTCCTGCTGGCCGGATGCGTGCTGGCGGTCGCCGTCGTGGTCACCGTCCAGGTCCGCCGGGCCGACGCCGCGCACCTGCGGGTGGCCCCGTGAAGCGGTGGCTGACCCGCCGGCGGCCGGTGCCACACTGGCCCAGCATCCGTGGTCGCGGCCGTACCGACGCCGGACCGCTGCTGCTCACCGCCGCCGTCATTGCGGCCGTCGCGCTGCTCGCCGGGGCCGCGCCGGCGCTGCTGCGCGCCGCCGCCGACAACGCCGTCGAGGACGCGGTCCGCAGCGCCGGGCCGGACGCGAACGTCCTCGTACACGCCAACTTCGAACGCGACGACGGACCGACCGGCGGGCGGGTCCGGATGCCCGACCTCGCCGACGAGGTCGACGACTTCCGTGCCCAGGCGACCTACGCGCTCGGGCCCGACCTGGACGCCGCGCTGCTCCCGCCCGTCGCCGTCGTCGACGGCCCGATCCTGCGCATCACCGCCGGCAACGTGCCGCGTACCTTCCGATTCAGCTACCTGGCCGACGACCCCGGCGGCCCCGACATGACCTGGATCGCCGGCACCGCGCCCGGCCCCGCCGTCTCCGACGAGTACGTCGAGGTCCCCTACGGCGGACCACCCTGGCCGGTGCAGGTCGGCCTCTCCGAGGCGGACGCCGCCGCACTCGACCTCGGCCCCGGCGACCGAATCCCGGCCAAGGACGACCAGGGTCACGACCACGACATCCGCGTCAGCGGGATCTACCGGCCCACGGAGAGCGCCGACCCCGCCTGGCAACTCGCCCCGGAGCTGCTGCGCCCCGTGCCCGGCGTCGACGGCGTCGGGACCACCCGCTTCGCCGGCCTGCTGTCGCGCGAGTCGTTACCGGACGCCCGGCTCGCCCTCGACGAGGACCAACTGCGGCGTACCGTCCATTTCGCACCTGTTCCCGATGCGCTCACCTGGGACAGCACCACGACGCTCGCCGGCCAGGTGGTCACGCTCAAGGCCACCTCCGGCTCGTCGAGCGACCGCGCAGAATCCCTGAAGTGGGAGTCGCAGCTCGACACCGCCCTGCGCGATGCCCGGAATCGCAGCAGCGCCGCCTGGGCACAGGCCGCCGGCCTGCTCACCGGGGTGCTGACCGCCACGGTACTGGTCCTGCTGCTCGCCGCCGACCTGCTGGTCCGCCGCCGTACCCCGGTGCTGAGCGCCGCCCGGCAGCGTGGGGCGGCGCTACCCGACCTCGGCGCGGAGCTGCTCATCGAGTCCACAGTGGTGTCCCTGTCCGCCGCCGCTGTCGGGCTCGCGCTCGCCCGTACGGCCGCTCCGGGCGTCTCCTGGACCTGGGCCGTTCCCGTGGTCCTCGCCGGTGTCGTCGCCGGGCCGGCATTCGGCACCCTCGCCGCCGCCCGCGCCAGCCGCGACCGACGCCAACCCGCCAACCCGACCGCCCGGCGCTGGATCCGGGCCACCGGCCACCTGCGCCGCGCCGCCGTGGAGGCCGCCGTCCTGATCGCCGCGGTCGCCGCCTTCGTCACCCTGCACCAACGCGGGCTCCTGCCCGACGTCTCCGACGGCGACACCGGTGAGCTGACCGGCGACCTGATCCTGCCCGTCAGCGCCCTCACGCTGGGCGCGCTCGTCGGCGCGCTCGTCCTGCTGCGGCTCGTGCCCCTCGGAGCACGGTTCGCACTCCGCCAGTCCCTGCGCTCGCGCCGCCCGCTGGCCGTGTTCGGTGCCGCGCAGGCGGCCACCACGGCCGGGCGCGCGCTGCCGCTGCTGGTCCTGGTCAGCACCACGGCGCTCGCGTCGTTCGCGCTCATCCTCGGCAGCACCGTCACCCGAGGGCTGGCCGACGGCGCGTGGAGCACCGTCGGCGCCGACGCCCGCCTCGACATCGGTGCCGACGCCACCGCCGCCACGCCGGCTCTCGCCGAGCGCATCGCCGCCGCACCCGGGGTACGGCAGGTCGTCGTCGCGCAGGTGACCGACTCGGCCCGCGTCTTCAGCGACTCGACACTGCTCACCCCACGCCTGGTCATTGTGGACACCGCCGCGTTCCAGCGTCTGCTGGCCACCACCGCGCTGCCCGACGCGCCGGCGCTGGCCCGGCTCACGGCACCCGGTCCCGGGGACGTCCCCGCGCTGGTCCGATCGAGCGACGGCGAGCTGCGGACCGGCAGCCGGCTGCAACTGCCCCGCGACGACGCCCCGGCGATCCGACTCACCGCGGTCGGCACCGCTCCCTCCGTCGGCGGCGCCACCGACGTCGTCATCGTGGACGCCGCCGCCCTCGCCGACGCCGGGCTGCCCGCCGTCCCGAACACCGTCTGGGTGACCGGCCCCGGCGCGGCGCGGGCCGTGTCGAACACCGGCGTCGCCGCCGACGTGGTGCTGCGCGCGGACGTCCTGCGGGCGCAGCGCGTGGCTCCACTGACCGCGGGGCTGCTGCGGCTGGCGTGGACGGCCGCCGCGGTGCTGCTGGCGCTGGGGCTGCTCGGCCTCACGCTCGCCGCCGCCGCCGGTGCCTCGCAGCGGTGGCAGACCCTGACCCGGCTGCGGACCCTCGGCCTGCGACCACGCGACGTCCGCTGGGTCGCCGCCGGAGAGCTGCTGCCGCCGGTCGTGGTCGCCGCGGTGTGCGGCCCCCTCCTCGGGGCCCTGCTCGCCCGCCTGACGCTCGGCCCGCTCGACCTGCGGCTGCTCACCGGCCAGGCCACCGACCCGGCGGTGGTCCTGCCGTGGTGGCTGCTCGGCCTGGTGGGCGTGGCGCTGCTGGCGGCGGCCACCACTGTCGTACCGGTCGAGTCGGCGCTGCGGCGACGCGATCGGCTGAGTGAGGTGCTCCGCGCCGGCGAGTGACCGGAAGCCGAAACGCCGAGACCCGTTACCGGAGAGCCGGCAACGGGTCAGCTGATCTGCTTGCAGAGCTGGTGGGCGATACTGGGTTTGAACCAGTGACCTCTTCCGTGTCAAGGAAGCGCGCTCCCACTGCGCCAATCGCCCGTGGTGGCCCCGTGGGGCACATCGCGAGCGGACGACGGGATTCGAACCCGCGACCCTCACCTTGGCAAGGTGATGCGCTACCAGCTGCGCTACGTCCGCACGTCCCCGGCAACCGCCGGCGACAGGTGAACTCTACCCGATGCCAAGATCGCTTGGCACGGCACCCTCGGCGGTGGCGATTGCGCCGGTCGGCAGCGGGGTACTGAACACCCTCGACAGCGCACCACACCCCCTAAGGAGGCTGTCGTGGGTATCGGCACCAGCATCTTCCTGATCGCGCTCGGCGCGATCCTCACCTTCGCACTGGACGCCAGCGTCGGCGGCATCAACCTCGATGTGGTCGGCTGGATCCTGATGGCGGCCGGTGTGCTCGGCCTGATCATGACCACGCTGATCTGGGGTCGTCGCCGCCAGGTCGTCAGCACCACGGAGCAGCCGGTGGAGTACCAGCGGGTCGAGGAGCGGCGGGACATCGCCCCGCCGCTGTGACCCGACCGCGTCCAATCGCTGGCGGAGCCGGCGGATCACAGTGATCCCGGGCCGGCCGCCTTCCTGAAGGCGGCTGGCCCGTCGGTCAGTCCAGGCAGGTGAGCGCGACCTCGGCGTAGCGCGTCAGCGCCGCCCGGTCCGGGTTGATGGCGCCCATCACCCGCAGGCCCTGAAGGCTGGTCACCAGGAAGCCGGCCAGATCCGTGGCGCTGCGGTCGGACGTGATCTGGCCCCGCAACTGCGCCTCGGCCAGCAGGTCGTAGAGCGCCGCCTCCAGGGACTGGGTGGTCGAGCGGAGCCGGTCGGCGACCCGTACGTCCTGGTGGGCCCGCTCCATCGACGCGCCGACGATGAGGCAGGAGAGGTGCCGGCCGTCGCCGGTGATGTCGTCAACCGAACCGATGAACACCTCACGGATGACCGCCCGCGCGTCGTTGCCCGAGCGCAGCAGATCGACCATCGGGGTGGCGTAGCGCTGCCGGTACAGGTCGAGCACCGCCAGGTAGAGGCCGTCCTTACTGCCGAACGCGGCGTAGATGGAGCCGCTGCCCAAACCGGTCGCCTCGGAGAGGTCACGCATGGAGGTGCCCTCGTAGCCCTTGCGCCGGAACACGTCCATGGCAGCGTCGACCGCGGCGTCGAGGTCGAACTCACGGGTGCGGGCCACGGCGCAACGCTACCCGCTATCTGGAACGCTCGACAAAGTTTCGCCGGTCACAGCCGGCCGAAACGAGCCGTTCCCGCTGACCAGGAGGGTTCCGACAGTCGAGTTACCATCCAGATCATGGAGCCTCTCGACACGGTGCTGACCGCGCACCGGGCGTACCTGCTCGGTTGGAACATCGGTGTCGCCGGGGGCTCAGACCTCCCGACCTACCGCAGTGACGTGCCGCACGCACCTCTCAACGGCGTGCTGCGGGTGGCCGGGCGCACGCCACAGGACGCGCTCGCCGAGGCCCGGCGGCGCCTGCACGGCGTACCCCGGGTCTGGTGGGTTGGCCCGGACAGCGACGCCGGCACGGCGGACGGCCTGGTCGCCCTCGGCGCCGCGCAGGTCGCCCGCATGCCGATCATGACCGTGGGGATCGGGGAAGCAGCCGACGTTCCGACTCCGGCCGGCGTGCACATCGCCGAGAGCACCGACCTCGCCACGTTCGTCACGGCCTACGCCCGGGTGTCCGGAATTCCGGCGGACGGCGTGCCGGCGACAGTCGAACGAGAGAAGGCGTTCACCGGCGACGGCATGGTGCATCGGCTGGTCGGCCACCTCGATGACGGTCGGGTTGTCGCCACGGCCGTCGCCTGGATCAGCCACGGTCTGGTCACGCTCTACTTCGTCGGCACCCAGCCGGAGCAGCGCCGCCGGGGCATCGGCGCGGCGATGACCAGGGCCGCGCTCGATCTGGCCGCTGAACGGGGCGTCCGCACCGCCGCCCTCACCTCGTCGGCGGCCGGTGAGTCGGTCTACCGCAGCCTCGGTTTCCGGCCGGTGGGCGAGTTCCGTCTGTTGACATTTTGAGGGCCAGCGCGCGCGGCCCGCCAGAAACCATTGACTACGGGGTTGGGACAGCGTTGTCTTTACTGGCACCTGGGGAGGTACGACAGTGATCGATGATGTGTCCCTCGTGTTCTGTGTGACAGCTGACGTGTCGGTGCGCGAGCGGATGGTCCGACGCCTGAACGGCCTCGGCACTCTGGTGATCTGCACCGACCTCGCGGAGTTGCAGGCGATGATCGGCGGACCGGTCATCGGTGGGCCGGCCCGGCTCCCCACCACCGCGTCCACGCCCGCCGCCGCTCCACCTGTCGGCGCGGCCGGCCAGATCAGCCTCGGTGACCTCACCATTGACCCGCTTGAGCACCGGGTGACGTGGCGCGGGAAGCCGCTGGCCCTGACCCGACTCGAGCGCAACCTGCTCACCCAACTCGCCACCGCACCGGTCGGCGTCTGGACGTACGAGCGGCTCTTCGAATCGGTGTGGGGCTGCGCGTTCCTCGGCGACACGTCGATCCTGCACTCGGCCGTGAAGCGGCTACGCCGCAAACTGCGCGCCGCCGACGACACCCTGCGGGTGCACACCGTACGGGGAATCGGCTACCGGCTCACCGTCGACTAACCGCAGCCCGCCCGCGACGCCCGCCCGGCCCGCCCGGCCCGCCCGGCCCGCCCGGCCGCCCGCCCGGCCCGCCCGCGTCGATCATGGACTTGTGGTGCCGGATTTAGGGTCACTTGCTGAGTTTGTCCCCCACCACAACTCCATGATCGACGCCCCTTTTCCACGAGCGACGCCGCTCATCCAGGACCGACGCCGCCCAAAAGCGAAACGGCTCGTCACCGGTCTTCCGGTAACGAGCCGTTCTCCTGTGGTGGGCGATACTGGGTTTGAACCAGTGACCTCTTCCGTGTCAAGGAAGCGCGCTCCCACTGCGCCAATCGCCCGTGCTTGTTGCCGAGGTGGGGACGGGATTTGAACCCGCGTACACGGCTTTGCAGGCCGTTGCCTCGCCTCTCGGCCACCCCACCGAGGTTGCCCCCGTCATGCGTGGCGGCATCTCCGAGCGGACGACGGGATTCGAACCCGCGACCCTCACCTTGGCAAGGTGATGCGCTACCAGCTGCGCTACGTCCGCACGCCCCCGGACGTTCCCGGGTGACGGATGAGAACTTTAGCCGAGTAGGTGTTTGACTGCCAAATCGGGGTCGCCTCGGCGCGTCCCGGGTGGTTGCGACGGGATCGTCGCCACCGTCGGCCAGCTTCCTAGGGGGCTGATCTGGTGGCTGGATCGACCCTCGGCCGTCACACTCCGACACCAGTAGGCAACGATCGTCATCATCGCGTCGCAGGCCCGGGCAGCACCGGCCCCACGCCGTTCCACTGGGCGGCGGACCTCGACGAACACTCTCGGTGGAACGACCCAGGACACCCGAAGAAAGTGTCCGGCTTCCGACTGTCGCGGCGCTGATCAGCGCGTGGTGGTAACTGTTCGTGTTCGGGTGGATGGGCTACGGTAACGGTCGTGACGAGACGTGCGGCCGAGATCCGCCTGGATGCCCTGCTGCGCACCGCCTGTGACGTGATCGTGGAGCGCGGTCTGGCCAACACCCGGACGGCGGACGTGGCGAACGCCGCGGGCGTGAGTCAGGCGTTGGTCTTCTACCACTTCGCCACCAAGGAGCGGCTGCTCGCGCAGGCCTTCGCGTACGCCGTCGAACAGGACCTGGCCCGACTGGACGCGGTGACCCGCTCCTCGGCCGCGCCCCTGACGAAGCTCCGCCGGATCCTCAAGCTCTACACCCCGGCCGGGCGGGCGACCTCCTGGTCGATGTGGATCGACGGCTGGTCCGAGTCGCTGCGTACCCCCGAGTTGGAGAAGGTCTCCCGCCGACTCGACCTGCGCTGGCGGCAGGACCTGGCCGCGGTGATCTCCGCCGGGGTGGCCGACGGCACCTTCCAGTGCGCCGACCCCGACGGGGCCGCCTGGCGGATCAGCGCGGTGATGGACGGCCTCGCCGTCCAACTCGCCGTGCACGACCGGGTGATCTCCCGCCGACAGTTCGGCGAGTGGGTCCGGCTGGTCACCGCCCGGGAGCTCGGCCTGGACCCGGCCGACCTGGACTGAAGCCAGACGACCAGCACCAGGGCGGGCAAAACGGACTCGGCCCGCCCCGCTGACCGGAACAATCGGCAGCATGGAGCTCCTGGAGGCGTACCGCCGCAGTCTGGCCGAGTTTGTCGATCGGGTGGACCAGATCGAGCCCGGCCAGTGGTCCGACCCGACCCCCTGCTCGGACTGGGACCTCCGCACACTGGTCAACCACGTGGTGACCGAGGACCGGTGGAGCGTTCCGCTGCTGGCCGGCCGGACCATCGACGAGGTCGGCGACCGGTTCGACGGTGACCAGCTCGGCGACGACCCGATCGCGACGGCGCGGGAGGCCGCCGCGCAGTCCGAGATCGCCGCCACCCACCCCGGCACGCTCGACCGCACCGTGCACCTCTCCGGCGGCGACGCCCCGGCCACCGAGTACCTCCAGCAGCTCCTCGCCGAACACCTCGTACACGGATGGGACGTGGCGGTGGCGATCGGCGTGCAGCCGCGCCTCGACCCGGACGCGGTGCACGCCGCCGCCCAGTGGTTCGCCGGCCAGATCGACGCCTACCGGCGCGACAACCTGGTCCGCACCGGGGTAGAGGTGCCCGCCGACGCCGACGAGCAGGACCACCTGCTGGCCGCCTTCGGCCGCGACCCCAACTGGGCGCCGAGCAGCTGAGCAAATCTCGATCTGTTGGTGCGATAGCGGCTCGGGACCTTGCCGTGACCTCGGGAGACTGATATTCACAGATGCGCATGCGTCATCGCGCATTTGTGGTCGGTGACTCGCCGACCATCTCTCTCCCACAAGGAGGTCCCGTGCCACAACCGGAGTGGTCACCCCCGATGAGCCGGCGTCGACGCCGGCTCATCGCCATCCTGGCGACAACGGCGACGGTCGCCGCGCTGCTCCCCACCGGCGCAAGCACGGCGGCCCCCACCGGCGGCGCCGCCCCCACCGAGCGCCGGTCCGGGCCGTTCGCCGAAGGGCACGCGCCCGCCGACGCCGACAACCGCACCGGTACGGCGGCACCCGACGCCCGCCAACGCGGCCTGGCCCGCGCCGTCGACCCCGATGTCCGGTGGAACCGGCTCGGCACTCCCCAGGCGCTCGGCCCCGGCCGCACCCCGCTGGCCAGCGGACTGCCCGCCGACCCGGAGGCCGCCGCCCGCGCCTACCTGGTCGCCAACCGCGACCTGTTCGGGATGGACGCCGCCACGGTCGCCCGCATGGAACGGGTGCTGGTCCGGCCGATCGGCAGCGGCACCGTGGTCACCCTCCGGCAACGCTTCGGCGACCTGCCCGCCGGGCCGGACGGCCTGGTCACCCTCGCGATCGCCGACGGCGCGGTGCTCTCGGTCAGCTCCTCGCTGGCCCGCGACACCGACGCGCCGGCGCCGGCCACCCGCACCGCCGAGCAGGCGTACGCTGCCGCGCTCGCCGACGCCGCACTCACCCCCGACGCGGTGGCCAGCCACACCGTCCGGCCGGTGGCCGTGCCCACCCCGCTGGACGGGCCCCGGGCCGCCTACGAGGTGACCATGATCGGGGCGGACACCGAGCACCCGGCGGCGTTCACCAGCTACGTGGACGGCGGCACCGGGCAGGTGCTGGTCCGCGAGGACCTCGTCGACTACGACTCCGACAACCCGAGCTGGGCGGTCTTCCCGGCCACCCCACCCCGCGACCTCGGCCCCGGGCAGGACCCCCGGGTGCGCTGGTGCGGTGACCCGACCCCCGGCTGCCAGGCCGCCTTCCGCGACCCGGCCACCGGCCAGCCGTGGGATGTCGACGCGGGCACCGGCACACCGACCTTCACCTCGCGCGGCAACTCGGCCAACACGGTGCTGTCCTGGGGTGCGAACACCCCGGTCGTTGCCGCCCCCACCAGCCCGGAACGCCGCTACGAGTACCCCTTCACCGACCAGTGGCACCAGGCCCGGTGCAACCCGGCGGTGTTCACCTCCGCCCAGCGCAACGACGCGGACGCGTCGATCGCCAACCTCTTCGCCATGCACAACCGGATGCACGACTGGTCGTACCAGTTGGGCTTCACCGAGTCGGCGTGGAACCTCCAGGCGGTCAACCTCACCCCGTCCGGGCTGGGCGGTGACGCCGAGCAGGGCCGCGCCCAGCAGGGCGCGCTGAGCGGCAACCGCAACAACGCCAACCAGGGCACCCCGCGCGACGGGCTGCCACCGACCACCAACATGTACCTCTGGCAGCCGCAGGCCGGCGGACCGTACCCGCCGTGCGTGGACGGCGACTACGACATGACGGTGATCGGCCACGAGTACACCCACGCGATCACCAACCGGATGATCGCCGGCCCGGACAGCGGGATCAGCGGCCACCAGGGCGGCGCGATGGGTGAGTCGTGGGGCGACCTGCTCGCCGCCGAGTACCTCTTCCAGCACGGGCTGCGCGCGCCCGGCGAGACGCCCTTCATCACCGGCGGCTACGTCACCGGCAACCTGGTCAGCGGCATCCGCAACTACGACCTGAGCCGCAGCCCGCTCAACTACTCCGACATCGGCTACAACACCGCCGGCCCGGCCGTGCACGCCGACGGGGAGATCTGGGGCGCCACCAACTTCCGGGTCCGCTCCGCCCTGGTCAAGCGGTACGGCCTCGGCACCCCGCAGCGGCAGCTCGACTGTGCGTTGGGGAAGGTCGCGGCCGACCAGTGCCCGGGCAACCGGCGGTGGTCCCAGCTGGTCTTCGACTCGTTCCTGCTCCAGGCCGCCAGCCAGGTCAGCATGCTCGACATGCGCGACAACATGATCACCGCCGACCTGCTGCGCTTCGGCGGCGCGAACCAGGACCTGATCTGGGCCGAGTTCGCCCGCTCCGGCATGGGCCGCGACGCCGCCACCAACGGCGCCGCCGACACCGACCCGACGCCGAGTTTCGCCTCACCGCGCGGCGGCAACGCGACGCTCACCCTGCGTCCGCGCGGAGACAGCGCCGACGCGCCGATCCGGGTGTACGTGGGGGCGTACGAGGCACGGGCCGTACCGGTGGCCGACACCGACCCGGCGACCCCGATCCCGGACACCGTGGAGCTGGTGGCCGGCACGTACGACCTGCTCGCCGTGGCCCCCGGCTTCGGCCACCAGCGGCTCAGCGTGGTCGCCAAGGCCGGCCAGAACGGGTACGTCGACCTGCGGATGAGCCGCAACCTCGCCTCCGCCGCGTCCGGCGCGACCATCACCGGCGACGGGGTCAACCTGGACCGGGTCGTCGACGACACCGAGGCGACGAACTGGGCCTCCCTGGACGGGGTCGCCGGCCGGCAGCTCACCGTGGCGCTGCCCGGGGACGCCCCGCAGACGGTCAAGCGGGTGAACGTCAGCGCGATGCTGCGCCCGGCGATCACCGGCGACGCCGACACCGGCGCCCAGAACGCGCTCAGCGCGCTGCGCTCGTTCGCGGTGTCCGCGTGCAACGCGACGACCACCGACTGCGCGGACCCGGCGCGCTGGCAGCGCATCTACACCAGCGCGGCGGACGCGTTCCCCGGCGGGGCGTACCGGGCGTACAGCCGGGACATCAACCTCCGGACGTTCGCGGTGCCCACCACCCGTGCCACCCACCTGCGACTCGAGGTGCTGGCCAGCCAGTGCACCGGCGGCCCGCACTACGCGGGCGAGCAGGACGACGACCCGGCCACGACGACGGACTGCGCGACCGCCAGCCCGGCCCGCAACCAGGTCAGGATCGCCGAGTTCCAGGCGTTCTCGAAGTGACACCGTGGGGGCCGGCGGTCGCCCGCCGGCCCCCACGGCCCCCGATCAGCGGTACGCCCGACGCCAGCGACCGCCGGACCATCCCAACGACGGGCCCCCGATCAGCGGTACGCCCGACGCCAGCGACCGCCGGGCGCCCCCAAGGACGGGCCCCCGATCAGCGGTGCGCCCGGCGCCAGGGGTCAGCGACCGCCGGACGCTCCCAGCGCCGGTCCACCGGTGGGTCGTCGTCCGCACCGTCGGCCGCGGCCCGGGTCAGGTGCCGCAGCCGCAGCAACAGCCCCACCCCGAGGAAGAGCAACAGCCCGCCGAGGAGGAAGGCGACCTGCACCACGCCGAACGGGCTGGTCTGCGAGACCGGCCGGCCGGCGGTCGGCGGTGCGGCGTCGACCGGGTAATCCGTGACCGCCTCCTCCGTCGCCGTACCCTCGTCCTCGGTCGGCGCGCTCGCGGATTCGGTGGGTTTCGGCCGCGTCGGCGTCGGCTTCGGCGTGGCGGTCCGGACGCCGCCCACCCCCACCACCGAGCGGGTGGCGGTCTGCCGGGCCAGCAGGCGCAGGTTGGCGTCGTACGCCTCGGCGGCGAGGGTGATTCGCCCCTGGGTGACGTCCTCGGCGAAGGCCACCCGGTAGCGGGCGGTGACCGTGCGACCCGGGCAGAGCGTGCCCGGGTCGAGCTGCCGGTCGGTCAACCGGGCCACGTCACCCTCGGTACGGATCTCCAGCGGAAAGTCGCCGGTCTCCTCCACCCGGTCCATCTTCACCTGGTCGAGCCGGAGGCCCTGCACGGTGAGCACCATCGACCAGCGCACCTTCGCGCACCCGCCGCGCCGGTCCGTCTGGGAGACCACCGCGGAGATCGTCCGCACCTGCTCGCCGGCGGTGAACCGCCCCGGCAGGCCGCTCATCTCGGTGGTGAAGGCCGCCTGTGCCGGGGCGGCCGCCGCCAGCTCCACCCCGCTCAGACAGGCCAGCACCACCCCTGCCCGCAGCGCATACCGCCACACCGTCACCACCGCCGCCCTCCGTTCGGTCGCCTCCACCCCGCAACGCTAGGAGCGGGGCACCGGCCCGACCAGACGGGTGTGTTCGCACCGGACGGCAAGGAGAGGGTGGCTTTTCACCGACCGTGGTGAACCGGTCACCACTCCCCCGCGACACGCCGGGAGTCGGGCCGCTGGGAGAATCACACGGTGTCCGAGCTCTCCAGCGCGTTCGTCCGGCTGCACGCCCGGCTGGCCCCGGTCCCCTTCGTTCCCGAGGTGCGGCTGCACCAGGCGGACGAGCCGATCGGGCTGTGGGAGCTGACCGAGGGCCAGTTCTCCAGCGACCGGCCGCCACCGTTCTGGGCGTTCGCCTGGGCCGGCGGGCAGGCCCTCGCCCGCTACGTGACCGACCACCCGGAGCTGGTCGCCGGCCGCCGGGTGCTCGACCTCGCCTCCGGCTCCGGCCTGGTGGCCATCGCCGCCGCCCGCGCCGGCGCGGCGTCCGTGCGGGCCGTCGAGGTGGACGAGCTGGCGGTGGCGGCGGTCGCCCTCAACGCCGAGGTCAACGGGGTACGCGTCGACGCCGAGTTCGGCGACATCCTCGACGGTGACGCCGGGGACGCGGAGGTGGTGCTCGCCGGGGACGTCTTCTACAGCGCGGAGATGGCCCGCCGGGTCCTGCGGTTCCTGCTGCGCGCCACCCGGGCCGGCGCGCCGGCGCTGGTCGGTGACCCCGATCGGGCGTTCCTGCCCCGAGACCGCTTCGACGAGGTGGCCGCGTACGACGTGCCGGTGCCGGAGGCGCTGGAGAGCGTGCGGGTGAAGCGCACCACCGTCTGGCGGCTGCGGGCCGGGCTGCCGGAGGCGTCCAGCTAGCGTGTCCGGGTGCTGTTCCGCAGCTGGGCGCAGGTGTCCGACCCCGCATGGCCGGACGTGGCCCGGGTGCCGGACCACGTCGGCGGCTCCCACCTGGTCGTGACCCGGCACGCGTTGGTCCGCCAGGTCCTCGCCGACCCGGTCACCTACCGGCCGGACAACGCGCTGGACGCGGTGACACCGATGCCGGTGACCGCGTTGCGGGTGCTCGCCGGGCACCGGTTCCGACTGCCGCCGACCCTGGCGAACAACTCGGGTGCCAGCCATCCGCAAATCCGGGCGATCGTCGCGGAGGCGTTGCACCCCACCCGGGTCACCGCGCAGCGGCCCTGGCTCACCGCGCTGGTCCGCGACCGGGCCGCCCGGCTCGACGCCACGCTCGACACCGGTGCGCCGGTCGACCTGTACGCGGACCTCGCCGCCGACCTGCCGCTGCTGGTGCTGGCCCGGCTGGTCGAGCTACCCGACGCACCGGTGGGCGCGGTCAAGGAGTTCGCCCGCGCCGCGCTGGAGTTGTTCTGGGCGCCACTGGACGGCGACCGGCAGGTGGCGCTCGCCGCCGAGGTGGGCCGGTTCCACCGCGTACTGCGTGACTTCGCGGCCGTCGGTGGCGGGCTGGCCGCCGAGCTGCGCGCGGCCGGGCACCCGCCGGACGTGGTGGTCGGCGCGCTCTTCTTCCTGTTGGTCGCCGGGCAGGAGACCACCTCGCAGTTCCTCACTCTGCTGTTGCACCGGTTGGCCGGCGAGCCAGCGGTGCGGGCCGGCCTGCGCACCGGCGAGGTCGCGGTGGCCGACGTGGTCGAGGAAGGGCTGCGGCTGGAGCCGCCGATCGTCACCTGGCGGCGGGTGGCGGCGACGGCGAGCACGCTGGGCGACACGGAGGTGCCGGCGGGCAGCAGTCTTCTGCTGTGGCTGGGCCGCGCCGGTCGGGACCCGGCGGTCGTGGAGTCGCCCCACGAGTTCCGTCCGGGCCAGCGTGGATCACGCCGACATCTGGCGTTCGGGGCGGGCGCGCACCGCTGCGTCGGGGACGTGCTGGCCCGCATGGAGGCGGCCGTGGTGGTGACCGAGGCCGCGCCACTGCTGGACGACGTGAGCGTCCTACGTGCGCCCTGGTGCCCGGACAATCTCACCTTCCGGATGCCGGACGCGTTCGTGGTCCGCCGCCACCCGGGGACAACACCGGGCTGACCGGATCCTGACCTCCGCTCGGTATGTTTCCGGGCGTGTCAGCCACCACCACCCGTCGAATCCCTGCCGTCGCAACGCTTCTGGCCCTGCTGGCGTTGACTGGCTGCGCAGTCGGCTCCGGCCACCCGGCCCACGCCCGGCAAATCACCGCGGCCTCGCCGACCGCGTCCGCACCGTCCCCGACCCCGTCGGCGTCGCCGTCACCGACCGCGAAACCCCCGTTCAAGAGCCTGGCCTGGTACGTGTCGCAGGTGCCGACGTTTCCCGAAGCGCCGCCGCCGCAACCGGTGCCACTGCCCAGCACCGGTTCGGCCGCGTTCTGGCACCGCGTGCCGACCGAGCAGAAGGTCGCTTTCATCACCATCGACGACGGTGGGCTGGCCCGCCCACCAGGGGTGATCGACTTCATCTGGGAGGCGCGCATCCCGGTCACGATGTTCCTCAACTCTCCGGCGGCGGCCGAGCACACCGACTACTTCCGGCAGATCGAGGCGGTGGGCGGGGTCGTGGAGAACCACACCATCCGCCACAATTCGCTGGCCGGCAGGTCGTACGACTACCAGAAGCGGGAGATCTGCGGTGGCGCCGACAGGTTGGAGGGGCTGTTCGGCAAGCGGCCCACCCTGTTCCGGCCGCCGTTCGGCGAGCACGACAGCACGACACTGAAGGCCGCGCACGACTGCGGCGCGAAGGCGGTTCTGCACTGGACCGAGACCGTCCACGAGGGGAAGGTGCGCTACCAGACCCCGGAGAAGGTGGTCCAACCCGGTGACGTGCTGCTGATGCACTTCCGGCCGGCGCTGATGGACGACCTGCTCGCGGCGTTGAAGGCGATCCACCGGGCGGGGCTCACCCCGGCACTGCTGGAGCAGTACGTACGGTGATCAGGCCGTCGCCGTCCTGACGAAAGTCAGGGGTGGGTGGTGCCGTTCGGGCGCGGCGGGACAGCTGGTCGCTCGCCTAGCGTCAGCACATGATCACATTACGTGGGTTGACGAAACGGTTCGGGTCGACCGTCGCGGTCGACACCCTGACCGTCGACATCACGCCCGGCCGGGTCACCGGCTTCCTCGGCCCCAACGGCGCCGGCAAGTCCACCACCTTCCGGATGATCCTCGGGCTGGACCGTCCCACCGCCGGGCAGGCCCTGGTCGGTGGGCGGGCGTACCGGGAGCTGCGCCGACCACTGCACGAGGTGGGCGCGCTGCTCGACGCCCGGGCCATCCACCCGGCCCGGTCCGGTCGGGCGCACCTGCGGGCCATGGCGCACAGCAACGGCATCCCGCTGCGCCGCGTCGACGAGGTGCTGGACACCGTCGGCCTGGACGGACGGGCCGCCGCCAAGCCGGGGCGGACGCTCTCTCTCGGCATGGGCCAGCGGCTCGGCATCGCCGGCGCGCTGCTCGGCGACCCGCCGGTGCTGATGTTCGACGAACCGGTGAACGGCCTCGACCCGGACGGGGTGCGCTGGGTACGGCAGCTGACGCGCTCGCTGGCCGACGAGGGGCGGACCGTTTTCGTCTCCAGTCACCTGATGAGCGAGATGCAGCTCACCGCCGACCAGCTCGTGGTGATCGGCCGGGGACGACTGCTCGCCGACGCGCCGATCGGCGAGGTGCTCTCCCGCAGTACGGTCGCGGTCCGGGTCCGCAGCCCGCACCCGGACGGGCTGGCCGCCCTCGCCGCGCGCCTCACCGCCGCCGGGGCGACCGTCGAGGCGGCCGACCGGACCGAGCTGAGCGTCACCGGCGTCACCCCGGACCAGGTCGGCGACCTGGCCCACCAGCTCGGTGTACGACTGCACGAGCTGAGCGCGCACGCCGCGTCGTTGGAGCAGGCGTTCATGGAGCTGACCGCCGACAGCGTCGAGTACGCCGGTGGCCCGATCGAAGGTGGGCAACGATGAGCGCACAGACCGACACGAAAACCCGTCCCGCCATCGCGCCGGCCGGCGGTGCGCCGGCTGCCTTCCGCGCGGCGGTGGCTGCCGAGTGGACCAAGCTCTCCTCCGTGCGGAGCAGCTGGTGGACGGCGCTGGCCGGGCTGCTGGTGATGGCCGCGAGCGCCGGCCAACTGGCCATCTACGCCGCGAACGACAACACCAACGACGACCCGACCGACGACCGGGGGATCGTCACCGTCGGCAGCGTGCTGATCGACTCGGTCGAGCTGACCCAGTACGTGGTGCTGGCGCTGGGCCTGCTCGCGATCACCGCCGAGTTCACCAGTGGCACCATCCGTACGACGTTGCAGTGCACTCCGTCGCGCGGTCGCGTCCTGCTGGCCAAGGCCGTGGTCGCCGGCGCGGTCACCTTCGCGCTCGGGTTGCTGCTCGGCGGCGTCGGCGTCCTGGTCGCCCGGCCGGTGCTCGGCGAGTGGGGCAGCGCCCCGGCCGCCGCCACGATCGGCGACATCGTGCGCGTCGCCATCTACCTGGCGCTGGTCGGCGTCCTCGCCCTGGGCCTCGGCGCCGCGTTGCGCAGCGCGGTGCTCACCCTCACCGTGCTCCTGGCCACCCTGATGATCGTGCCGCTGTCCCTCCAGGAGCCGGACATCGACGTGTTGAACCGGATCGCCGACGTGTTCCCCGGCGTGGCCGGCGGGCACTTCCTGGTCGGCGACACCGAGCCGTACCCGCGCCTGGTCGGGCTGCTCCTGCTCGCCGGGTGGGCCGGCGCGGCGCTGCTGCTGGGCCGGACCGCGCTGCGTCGCCGCGACGCCTAGGTGTTCTGAGCGGGGGCCGATCGGCCCCCGCTCAGCCGTCCACCAACCCCGCCTCGTACGCGAGGATCGCCGCCTGCACCCGGTTGCGTACGTCCAGACGGGTGAAGATGCTGGTCAGGTAACTCTTCACGGTGCCCTCCACGAGGTGCAACCGGCGGGCGATCTCGGCGTTGGAGAGGCCCGCCCCGACCAGGGCCAGCACCTCCCGTTCCCGCTCGGTCAACCCGGCCGTACGGTCACGTGCGGCGGGTCGACGGGCCAGCCGGCCAGCCCCCAGCTCGATCACCCGGCGGGCCACCCTCGGCGACAGGTACGCCCCACCGTCGGCGACCGCGTGCACACCGGCGATCAGCTCACGCGGATCGCCGGCCTTGAGCAGGAAACCGCTGGCACCGTGCCCCAGCGCCCGGGCCACATGGTCGTCCTCACCGAACGTGGTGAGCATGATCGTCGCGGTGTCCGGCGCGACCCGGCGGATCTCGGCGGCGGCGGCCAACCCGTCCAGCCGCGGCATCCGGATGTCCAGCAGCGCGACCCGCGGCCGGTGGGCACGGACCAACTCCACCGCCGCGTGCCCGTCGCCGGCCTCGGCGACCACCTCGATGTCGGGATCGCTGGCCAGGATGGCCCGGACGCCGGCCCGGATCATCGCCTCGTCGTCGGCCAGCACCACCCGGATCGGCGGTGCCCCCGGCACGTCGCTGTCCACTAGGCGATCCACTCCTTGCTGACCAGCCGGCCATCGGTGAAACACAGCCGCCAGGTCGGCGCCGCGAGGGGGAAGTTGCCGTCGGTGTAGTACTCGCAGCCGGCCCGGTCGCCCGCGGCGGGGCGTTCCAGGTGCCGCCGGGGCAGCCCGACCAGCTCCGACCGGGCCGCGCCGACGCGCAACTGGTCGAAGGTGGCCCGGTCCAGCACCGTCCCGGCGGTCGCCACCGGGTAGTAGACGAGGGAGAGCACCAGAGCGAAACCGACAGGTGCGACGAGCGCCACGAGCAGGCTGCGCCGAACCCGCCGCCGGGCATCGTGCAGCCGCTGCTCGGCATCCGCCGGCCGCTCCACCGGACCGGGCCGCTCGTCCCACCGTGCCACCTGCCCGACCTCGGCCGCCTCGGCTGGCGGTGCGATGGCCGGCAAGACGGTGGCCGGCAGTGCGGTGGCCGACAACGCGGTGGCCGGCGGTGCGGTGGCGGGCAACACCGCCCGTACCGCGAAACCGCCGTCGGCGCGGTGGCCGGCGTCGAGCGTTCCACCGGCGAGGCGGACCCGCTCGGCGAGGGCGAGCAGCCCACTGCCCTGCGACGGCGGGGCGGGCAACGGGCCGGCCGGCGGAGCGTCGTTGACGACGCTCACCTCGACCCGGCCACCGTCACGGGTGAGGCGCACCTCGACCGGGGCACCCGGGGCGTACCGGGCCGCGTTGGTCAGCGCCTCCCGGACGATCCGGTGAGCCGCGTGACCGGCCATCGCCGGTAGCTCCGCCGCCGCCGGGGCGGCGTCCAGCCGTACCGCCATGCCCGCCTCCCGGGCACCGTCGACCAGGTCCGCGACGGTCTCCCCGCTCGGACGCAACGACGCGCCGGCCTCCTCGCGGAGCACCCCGATGATCTCGTGCAGTCGCTCGGTGGCGGCGGCGACACTGGCCCGCAACTCCCCGGCCGCCGCCCGGTGCCGGTCGTCGAGGCCGGCGGCGACCTCCAGGGCGGCGGCGCGCACCGCGATCAGGCTGAGGTCGTGACCCAGCGAGTCGTGCATCTCCCCGGCGATCCGGGCCCGCTCCCGCAACCGGATCCGTTCGGCGGCGCCCCGCTGCTCGCGGGTCAACGCGTCGATGTGCCGGCGACCCGCGTCCGCCAACTCCTGCTGCTGACGCCGGTACCGGCCGACCAACCAGGGGAACACGGCGGCGAAGAGCAGCACCGAGGCGAGCAGGAACCAGGTGGCCGCGCCGACGCCGAGCAACCCCAGATTGAGCGCCGTGCCGCCGGCCACGATCAGCACGAAGACCCCGACCGCCGAACCCACCGAGGCACTGCGCCGCCCGGCGAGATAGCTGAAGACCGGAATCGCGAACACGAAGTTGCCGTCGACGACCGACCCCAGCACCACCAGCACGACGGCGACCAACGACTGCCGTCGACTCGCCACCACCGCCGCGCCGAGAAGCACCAACTTGCCGACCACCAGCGGCAACGCGTACCGCGGATGGGGCGGGCTGAAACCGGCATAGGCGACCGGGGCGGCCACCACCGCCCAGAGCAGCGCGTCCGACAACAGGCGACGCCGCCGGTCCAACCGACCGGGTGGCCGAGAGTCGAGGATCCGCACGGCGATCAGGCTACCCACATGCGACCTGGGCGGACACCGACGAAAGTCAGGTGTTCAGCCGCTCTCCTCGGCCCACACCCGCCAGTCGTCGAGCACGCCGTGCAGCGCCGGGGTGAGCCAACCCGGCGCGGAACGCCGGAACACGCCCGGGTCCATCGCGCCCGCGCCATCGGGCAGCGCGCCGAGCAGATTCGGCACCAGGTCGGTGAGGTTCGTCCAGTGCACCAGCTCCGGCCGGGCCGGCCAGGCACCGATCACCACACCGGCCGGCACCGCCCGACGGTCCAACGCCTCCAGGGTCAACGCGGTGTGGTTGAGCGTGCCCAACCCGGCGCGGGCCACCACCACCGCGGGCGCGCCCAGCGACACCGCCAGGTCGGCCATCGTCCACGGCTCACCCGACGGTCGCAGCCCCATCGGCACCAGCAGCCCACCCGCGCCCTCGATCAACACGAGGTCGTGCTTGTCGGCCTCCGCACGCACCGCGTCCACCGCCGTGTACAACTCCAGCGGCGGCAGATCGGCGACCCGCGCGGCGGCCAACGGGGCGAGCGGATCCGGGTAGCTGACCAGAGTCCGACCGGTCAGCGGCGCGGCCAACCGGTTCACCGCGTCCACGTCGCCGGGCTCACCGCCAGCCGTACCGGTCTGACCCGGTTTGACCACCGCCACCCGCAGCCCGGCAGCCTGGGCCGCGGCCGCGATCGCCGCCGTCACCACCGTCTTACCGACATCGGTGTCCGTCCCGGTAACCAGCACCGGCCCCGCCCACCCGGTCATGGGGCACAGTCCACGATGACACCCAGCGCCCGCTCGAACGCCGCCCGCGGTACCCCCGCGCTGACCGTCAGGCGCAGCCGGGAGCGGCTGTCCGGGGTGGAGGGTGGTCGGAAACAGCCCACCGCGACGCCCCGGTCCCGGCAGTCCTCGGCCCAGGCGGTGGCCGCCTCCGGCCCGGGGGCGGTCACCGAGATCACCGCCGCGTCCGGGGCGGAGACGGTCAGCCCGGCCGCCCGCAGTCGACCGACCGCCACGCTCACCCGGTCGGACAGCTCGGCGCGCAGGTCGTCGCCGGCCCGGGCGACGCGCAGCGCGGCGTGCACACCGGCGGCGACCGCCGGCGGCAGCGCCGTGTCGAAGATGAACGTACGCCCGGTCTCGACCAGGTGCCGGACGAACTCGGCCGGGCCGGCGACGACGCCACCCGCCCCACCGAGGGCCTTGGACAGGGTGGCGGTGATCACCACGTCCGGCTCACCGGCCAGCCCGGTGGCCGCCACCGCACCCGCGCCGGAAGGGCCGGTCAGACCGAGCGCGTGCGCGTCGTCGACCAGAAGCAGCGCGCCGTGCCGGCGGGCCACCGCATGCAGCCGCGCCAGCGGGGCGAGGTCACCGTCGACCGAGAAGATCGACTCGGTCACCACCACCGCCGGGCGGCCGGGAGCGGCCGCGAGGGCGGCGGCGACCGCGTCCACGTCGGCGTGCGGGGTGACCACCGTCTCCGCGCCGGAGAGGCGGCAGCCGTCGATCAGCGAGGCGTGGTTGTGCGCGTCGGAGACGAGCAGCGTCCGAGGCTGGACGAGCGCCCGCAGCGCGCCGAGGTTGGCCAGGTAACCGGAGGAGAAGACCAGGGCGCTGTCGGTGCCCAGCCAGCGGGCCAGGTCCTCCTCCAGCGCCTGGTGCGCGTCGGTGGAGCCCCGCACCAGGCGCGACCCGGTCGCCCCCAGCCCGTACGCCGAGAGCGCCGCCGTGGCCGCGGCGGTGACCTCCGGGTGGGTGGCCAGGCCGAGGTAGTCGTTGCCGGCCAGATCGGTCAGCTGATCGTCGGCCGGGCGCGGATGCAGTCGCCGGGTGAGCCCGGCCTTCGCCCGCAGTTGGGCGCGGCGGTCGAGCGCCGCCAGCCAGTCCGCCACCGTCACCCTCCCCCGCTGTGCGTGCCGGTCAGCCCGAACACCCGCCGGGCGAAATTACCACCCGCCACCATCGGCCCGACCATTCCACTCGGTGCGAGCTGTCGGCGAACTGCCAGGGCATTCCGGCTGATCGGGGGGCCCAAGGCCTGTGCGAGAGCCCCTGGCCGGCCTGCGACGGGCCCAGACAACGACCGGCCGCGTTGGATGTTCGTCCGGATACAACACCGGTATCCGGACGAACATCCGCCTTGCCGGACCGCCGCCCGAACTCCGTCTCGGCTCGACCAGGGGCTCTCGCACAGGCCTAGTAGGGTACGAGCCATGCCAGAGATCCTCGACCAGGCCCGGACCCAGGTCCTGGGTGACGGTGTCGGCCTCGATCAGGCCGGCGTCCTCGCCGTGCTGAACCTGCCCGACGAGCACCTGCCCGCCGCCCTCCAGCTCGCTCACGAGGTGCGGATGCGCTGGTGCGGCCCGGAGGTCGAGGTCGAGGGAATCGTCTCGCTCAAGACCGGCGGCTGCCCGGAAGACTGCCACTTCTGCTCGCAGTCGGGTCTGTTCACCTCGCCGGTGCGCTCGGTCTGGCTGGACATCCCGTCGCTGGTCGAGGCGGCGAAGCAGACCGCGGCGACCGGGGCGACCGAGTTCTGCATCGTCGCGGCGGTGCGCGGCCCGGACGCCCGGCTGATGAAGCAGATGCGCGAGGGCGTCGCCGCCATCAAGGCCGAGGTCGACATCCAGGTCGCCGCGTCGCTGGGCATGCTCAGCAAGGAGCAGGTCGACGACCTGGTCGACATGGGTGTGCACCGTTACAACCACAACCTGGAGACCTGCCGGTCGTACTTCCCCAACGTGGTCACCACGCACTCGTGGGAGGAGCGCTGGGAGACGCTGCGGATGGTTCGCGACTCCGGCATGGAGGTGTGCTGCGGTGGCATCCTCGGCCTCGGCGAGACCGTCGAGCAGCGGGCCGAGTTCGCCGCGCAGCTCGCCGAGTTGGACCCGCACGAGGTGCCGCTGAACTTCCTCAACCCGCGCCCCGGCACCCCGCTGGGTGACCGCCCGGTGGTGGAGGGCAAGGACGCGCTGCGGGCCATCGCCGCGTTCCGGCTGGCCATGCCGCGCACCATCCTGCGGTACGCGGGTGGCCGTGAGATCACCCTCGGTGACCTGGGCACCCGCGATGGTCTGCTCGGCGGCATCAACGCGGTGATCGTCGGCAACTACCTGACCACGCTGGGTCGACCGGCGACGGCCGACCTGGAGCTGCTCAACGAGCTGAAGATGCCGGTCAAGGCGCTCTCCGCCACGCTGTGACGACCATGACGACGACGGAGCTGTGGTGCGACAGGTGCGGTGAGTCGGCGACGGCCACCGCCCATCCGGCCTGCGCCTCGGCCCGCCAGTTGGAGCCGCCCCGGTTCTGCCCCCGCTGTCGACGCCGGATGAAGGTGCAGGTGCTGCCGGTGGGCTGGTCGGCGGTCTGCGTCGAGCACGGCGAGATCCGGGGCTGAGCCGATGCTGCGGGGGCGGGCGGTGACCCTACGACCGGCGACGGTCGCGGACGTGCCGGCCCTCGCGGCGATCCGGGCCGACCCGGAGGTCCGCCGGTGGTGGCGCGGCGGCGACGACCTGGCCGATTCCGTCCGCGCCGACCTCGGCGACGACGACCTGCACGTGTACGCGATCGAGCACGACGGCCGGGTGATCGGCGCGATCCAGTGGTACGCCGAGTCGGACCCGGACTACCGGCACGCCAGCCTGGACGTCTTCCTCGATCCGGCGGAGCGCGGTGCCGGCCTCGGTGGTGACGCCATCCGCACCCTGGCCCGACACCTGATCGACGAGTACGGCCACCACCGGTTCACCATCGACCCGGCGGCGGCCAACAGCGCCGCGATCCGGGCGTACGCGAAGGTGGGTTTCCGCCCGGTGGGGGTGCTGCGCCGCTACGAACGCGGCGAGGACGGCCGCTGGCACGACGCGCTGCTGATGGACCTGCTCGCGGAGGATCTGGTCGGCTGAGTCAGCCCGCCCAGAGCAGATGCCCGTCGGGCAGGCGGCGGGCGCCCTCGGCCGGCCGGTGCGGGCTGAGCCGGCCGTCCGGCATGAGGTGCGACACCGGCACCCCGCGGCCGAGCACTGCGACGTCGGCGATCAGCCGCCGGTGGCAGCGCCACCAGACGCTCTCACTGCACATCACCGCTGTGGTGCGCGGTACGGCGTCGGCCAGCACCTCGTCCAGGGCCGCGTCGAAGTCGGGCGTGCGCGTGTGCGCGGCGTACGCCCGGAAGGCGGCGACAGTCCACCAGGTGTCCGGTTCCGGCTCGCCGGCGCGGACGTGCCGGCGACCGCCGAGGCGCGGCTCCCAGCGGTAGCCGATGCCCCGTTCGGGCAGCCAGCGTTCCATGGCCTCCCGGCGGACGTCCGGGTTGGTCCGGCTGGCCGGGTAGCGGCGCACGTCCACGACCAGGGCGACCTCCGCGCCGGCCAGCAGTGCCCCGAACTGGTCCCGGCCAGCGGCCCCGTGCCCGACGGTCACCAACGCGCGCTCCATCGACCCAGCTTGCCCCGGATCGCCGCCGTCCGCCCGCCGGCCCGGCACGGGCCACCGACAAGCGCGCCCGGCACCATACGGGTGCCGGGCGCGCTTCGGTTCTGCGCGGTGGGCCTAGCGCTGGAGGGTCAGCACACCCGGCCGCCACGGCAGCCGGTTGTAGTCGCCGCCCGCGTTGGGGTCCTTGCCCTGGTACAGCAACTGCAGGTTGCAGGCGTCGACGGTCTTGGTCTGGTCGGGGTTGGTGCGGACCAGGTCACCGTGGCTGATGTCATTGGTCCACGTCGCGCCGCTGTTGGCCTTGCCGGCGAACGGGTTGCTCTCGGTGGCGGCCTGCGGGGTCCACGAGCCGCTCAGGCTGGTGGACGTGAACGACCGGAAGTAGCGCTGCCCCTGGCTTCCGATCGCCTCGACGATCATCAGGTACTGGTTCTGGCCCGCCACCTTGTAGACCTCGACGCCCTCGAACAGGTTGTTGGTCGAGTCGGTCATGATCGTCGTGTAGTTGGAGCCGAAGCTGCCCGGGAAGTTCCCCAACGGCATGCTCGACCGGTAGATCTTGCCGTTGTCTCCGGCGAAGAAGAGGTACATGTTCTGGTCGTCGCCGATGAGGGTCTGGTCGATCACCCCGTACGGGGCGTCGGAGAGGGTGGCGGTGGAGAGCGTCTGCGCCGAGGACCAGCCGTTGGCGTTGGTCGGGTCGCTCGACGTCTTGTAGCTGAACGAGGTCGGTCCCCACTGGTACGCCAGCACCCAGATGTTCTTCGGGGCGAAGTACAGCAGCGTGGGCGCCACCGTGCCCTGGCTCATTCCGTTCTGGCTGGCCGAGGCCATGTCGGACCAGTTGGTGAACGGGCCGAAGTTCATCGAGCTGTACTGGCCGCTGCTGTTGACGTACGACCCGTAGACCAGGTGCTGGCCGTTGTGGACGACGTTGGTGAAGTCCTTGAGCGAGAGCCAGCCGTTCTTCGGGCTCGTCAGCGCGCCGGTCGACGACCACCGGTAGGTCGACGGGAGCGCGCAGCCACCCGTCGGCGGGGGCGTGGTGGTCGGCGGGGGCGACGTCGGCGGGGTGCCGCCACCGAAGTCGGTCCGCCACTGCTGGTTGGTCTGGCCGTGGCAGTCGTACAGCTGGACCTGTTGGCCGTTGCCGGTGCCCCAGACGTCCAGGCAGCGGCCGGATTGCACGCCGCTGATGGTGCCGTTGGAGTTGATGTTCCACTGCTGGTTCGTCCCGCCGTTGCAGTCCCAGATGATGATTCCGGTGCCGTTGGCGGTGGCCGCGCCGTTCGCGTCCAGGCACTTGCTGCCGTAGACCCGCAACTCCTTGTTGAAGGTGTACGTCCACTGCTGGTTCGACTGGCTGTGGCAGTCGTAGAGCTGGACCCGGGTGCCGTTGGTCTGCGAGGCGTTGGGCACGTCGATGCACCGGCCCGACTGCACCCCGGCGATCCGGCCGGTGCCCCCACTCGGCGGCGGGCTCACGGTCGGGGTGACGGTCGGGGTCACGGTCGGCCCGGAGGTCGGCGGGGCCGCGTTGAGCGCGTTGAGGACGGAGTTGTAGGCGGCCTTCTTGTTGCCGTTGCCGTCGAAGAGCAGCGGGTTCTCGTTCGAGCGCCAGGAGTCGCTGTCGCGTACGCCCCAGACGGTGATGCCGATGCAGCGCGGCACGTTCAGGCACGCCTGGGTCAGCCCGGCGTACTGGGTGGTGGAGGAGTTGGTGACGTCGACCTCGGTCAGCGCCACGTCCACGCCGAGGGCGGCGAAGCTGGACAGCGTGGTCTGGAAGTTGCTCGGCAGCGAGCTGCCGCCGGTGAAGTGGGTCTGCAACCCGACGCAGTCGATCGGCACGTTCCGGGACTTGAAGTCCTGGATCATGCGGTAGACGCCCTGCGTCTTGCCGTACGACCAGTTCTCGATGTTGTAGTCGTTGTAGCAGAGCTTGGCCGACGGGTCGGCCGCCCGCGCGGTGCGGAACGCCACCTCGATCCAGTCGTTGCCGGTGCCCTGAAGATTCGACTGGCGGCGGCTGCCGTCCTCGTTGAACGCCTCGTTGACCACGTCCCACGCGGCGAGCTTGCCCCGGTAGTGGCCCATCGCGCCGTTGATGTGGTCGATCATCGCCTGACGTAGGTTGCTGCCGTTGAGGCTCTGCATCCACCCCGGCTGTTGCGCGTGCCAGGCCAGGGTGTGCCCACGCACCTTCAGGCCACGCTGGGTCGCCCAGTTGTAGATCTGGTCACCGGAGTTGAAGTTGAACTGGCCCCGCTGGGGCTGTGTCGCGTCCGGCTTCATCTCGTTCTCGGCGGTGATCATGTTGAACTCACGCGCCGCGATCGTGCTGTACGTCGAGTTGCTCAGCCGGCCCGCCGCGATGGCGGTGCCGAAGTACCGGCCGGACTGCGCGGCGGCCGCGCCGAGGGTGCTCTCGGCGGCGTTCGCCGAGGGCATCATCACCGCGACGGCGGCCACTGTCACCACGCTGAGCGTGCCGCCGAGCAGCGCTCGGACGACGGGTGATCGCAGTCGCCGGGTCCCGCCGCGATGAACGGATGGGCTCATTGCCATCTTGGCCTCCTTGGTGGCCAACACCCGGAGCGCCGAGGCGGGACCGGACGTCTTGGTTGGATGATCAACTCAGTCGATGTTCATGCCATGCGGCCGGAACGACGTGGCCTGGCCTCAGGCGATGGCGCAGGCGGTGTTGTTGACGGTGAAGGCTGTCGGCTTCGGGTTGCTGCCGTTGTGCGTGCTGTTGAAGCCGAAGCTCACCGACGCGCCGGGCGCGATCGTGCCGTTGTAGGACAGGTTCGTCGCGGTGACCGCCGCGCCGGACTGGCTGACGGTCGCCGACCAGCCCTGGCTCACGGCCTGCCCGCTGGGGAAGCTGAACCGCAGGGTCCAGCCGTTGATCGCGGTGCTGCCGGTGTTGGTGATCGACACCGTGGCGGTGAAGCCGGTGTTCCAGTCCGTCGTGGCGTACCCCACCGAGCAGGTGCCGCCGACCGGCGGGGCCGCGGTGGTCACCGCGACCGGCGTGGACGCCGCGGAGGTGTTACCGGCCGCGTCGACGGCCACCACGTAGAACTGGTACGCCGTGGAGGCGGTCAGCCCGGACACCACCTGGGTGGTGCCGGTCGGCGAGCCGATCAGCACGTCGGTGGCGCCGGCCTCGCGGTAGACCCGGTAGCCGGTGACGCCCACGTTGTCGGTCGACGGGGTCCAGGCCAGGGTGAGCCCGGTGGCGGTGACGGCCGAGGCGACCGGCGTGCCGGGTGTGCTCGGCGGGGCGGTGTCGGCGGTGCCGGCCGGTGGCGTGGTCACGCTGAGCTTCGACGAGGCGGCCGACGTGTTGCCCGCGCCGTCGCGGGCCACGATGGTGTATTCGTACGTCCGCTCCGGCAGCAGGGTGGTGATGGTGATCGAGTTCTGGGTGACCGGCCGGGTGACCACCACGTCGTTGCCGACCTCGAATTCGCGCACGTCGTACCCGGCGAGGCCGCTGCCGCCGCTGTCGGTGGACGGCGTCCAGGTCAGCGTCACCGACCTCGGCGTCACCTGCGACGCCACCGGGGTGCCCGGGACGGTCGGCGCCGTGGTGTCCGGTACGGCCGGGCCGGGCTCCTCGCCCCAGACGCGGGTGGTGCCGGAGTAGAGCGGCACCTTCCGGTTGGGCCCGGCGGTGCTCTGGTACGACGGGTCGTTGGTCGGGTCCCAGGTGCCGCCCTCGGGCACGCCGACCTTGAACTGGACCTCCATCCGGTGCTGCGACTGACCGGCCGGGGCGATGGTGTACCCGGTGCAGTCCACCTCGACGTACCAGATGTCGCCGCTGAACTGCTTGGCGGTGGTCGGGGACGGGCAGCCCTGGGTGTAGCCGGCGGTGACCTGAACCGGGCCGGTGCCGTCGGGCCGGAAGTAGTACCGGAACCGGCCGTCGGTCAGCGCGCGGGCCGGGAACGCGGACTTGTTGTAGACCATCACCTTGAGCCCGGTGGCCCGAGGTTCGGCCTGCGTCACAGTGGTCTCCACGGTCAACTCGTCGATGTCCGGCACCTCGGCGACCGGGAAGTTCGCCAGCGGTGTGCCGCCGTACTCGGAGGTCAGTCGGACCAGCGCGGAGGTGAAGCCGGCGTTGTAGTCGGTGGCGACCTCGTTCATCACGTAGTCCGACCGGCTGTCGCTGTACGCGTCGTTGGGCGAGGACGGGCCGCCGACCAGCGCGCCGTAGAGGGTGTGCCGGGTCTCGACGGGCACCGTCTGGCTGTCCCACCAGGAGCCGTGCGCGGTGCGGTGGTGCGGGTTCTTCGGTGAGTTGGCGCCGAACCCGATGACGTAGCTGGAGTTGCGGGGGTTGTCGCCGAGCGCGTAGTTGATCTGCCGGACGGCGAAGTCGTGGTAGCGCGCCTTGCGGGTGGTGTCGGTGGTCTTGTCGCTGTAGACCAGCGCGGCGAACGAGGTGTTCGCGGCGTAGCGCAGCGCGCCCCAGGAGTCGAGCACCGCCATTCCGCCCGGTGAGTACGGCACCCGCTGCCCGTCCACCCCGACGGTCCAGTAGTCCAACCACCGGTTGGCGTCGTCGATGTACTTCTGCTTGCCGGTCAGGTTGGCCAGCAGCACGTACGCGCCGAACTGCTTGTTGTCCCAGGCGATGGTCCACTTGTAGGAGCGGGTGGTGGACTGGTTCTCGGTGCCGAGCTTGTCGTACTCACTCTCGGCCTTGGTCAGGTAGCTGGCCTCGCCGGTGGCCCGGTGCAGCCAGATCGCGGCCCAGACCAGCTCGTCCTGCCAGCCGCTCCAGGAGCGGTAGAAGCTCGTGGCGTCGGTGATGCACTCGTGGTAGGACTTTCGCACCGTGTCGGCGAAGGTGTAGAGCTGCCGGGCGTGCCCGAGCAGCCGGTCGGCGTAGGTCGCGTCGGTGGGCCGGAACACCATCGAGGAGGCGGCCATCGCGGCCGCCGTCTCGCCCGCCAGGTCCGCGCCGCCACAGCTCGCATCGATCCTGTACGCGGGCCGCGCCATCGGCATCACCTCGGCCGGGCCCCACCACTTGTGGTCGTCGTCGCCCTTGCCGACCTGTCCGTAGAGGACGTTGGCCGACGGGTGCGCCTTGATGAAGTAGTCGTTGACGAAGCGCAGGTTGTTGAGCAGGTGCGGCAGTTGCCCGGACGCGGTGTAGCCGCTGCGGTACTCGACCGCGCCCCAGGCGAGCATGGTGGCGCTGAACGCCATCGGGAAACCGAACTTGACGTGGTCACCGGCGTCGTACCAGCCTCCGGTGAGGTCGAGGCCCGCGCTGGCGCCGTCGGTGAGCGCGCTGTCTCCCCGCCAGGAGACGCGGTTCCAGTCGGGTAGTCGGCCGGACTGCTGCGCCTCGTAGAAGAGCAGCGACTTCTGCAATGCCTCGGCGTAGTTGTAGGTCGCTGCCGGCGCGGCGGAGGCGGGTCCGGACGGCGGCGCGGTCACCGCGAGGGACGCGCCGGTGAGCAGCGCGACGCCGATGGCCAGCAGCCGCCGCGGCCAGGGTTGGTCGGCGGCCGGTGACCGGCCGGGCTGGCCGTGGAACGGCCGGGTCAGGTGGCGCATGGCGGGCTCCTGTCGGAGGCGCCGCCGGCGGTCGCACCGACGCGGGACGGCGTACGGGCGGCACGGCCACCGGCGACAGCGGGGGTGGCGGTGTGACCACGGGGTCATGGAAGCGCTCCCATGGATAACCGACAATGTAATGGGCGGGTCGCCGGTTGGGAAGCCTGCCGGCCATGTCGCAGCGCGGGGACCCTCTCGTACTCACGAGTAACAAGTGCGGACCATTTCACACCATCGGCGTACATCTATTAACGGTCGCCGTTTCCGCAGCTCAAGGGATGGGACCCGAGAAAGATCCACGCGCCGTTCGGAGGCGTCGGCGGCCAGCCGGACAAACGTACTGTTGCTGACCGGCTACCGGGCACGAGACAGTACCGCTCACCAGCGGTGCCGTCGACGCCGCCGCTCCCCGGTCAACCCTGAGGAGAAGCGATGGCACTACGACTCGCCGACGGCACCGCCTGGACCGACACCCTGGCCCGCGCGGTGGCCCTCACCCCGGAAGCGTTCGGCGTCGCTGTCGACGGCGTCACCACCCTGCACAACCTCGTCGAAGGCGAATGGCGAGCGGGCGGCCAGCCCGTCGCGGTCCGCACCCCGCTGGACAACACCGTCCTCATCAACCTGCCCCGGCTCGACGCCGCGACCGCGCGCGCCGCGGTCGCCCACGCCGCCGCCGCGCACCAGCGCTGGGCCCAGACCCCGCTGGCCGACCGCAAGGCCCGGGTCGCCGAGGCCCTGGACTCGCTCACCGCCCACCGCGACCTGCTCGCCCTGCTGCTGGTCTGGGAGATCGGCAAGCCGTGGCGGCTGGCCTGCGCCGACGTCGATCGGGCGCTCGACGGCGTCCGCTGGTACGTCGGCGAGATCGACCGGATGCTCGCCGACGGCCGTGCGCCGCTGCCGGGCCCGGTCAGCAACATCGCCTCCTGGAACTACCCGATGAGCGTGCTGGTGCACGCCGAACTGGTGCAACTCCTGGCCGGCAACGCGGTCATCGCCAAGACCCCGTCGCAGGGCGGCGCGGTGTGCCTGACCGTCGCACACGCGCTGATGCGCCGGGCCGGACTTCCCGCCACGCTCGTCTCCGGCAGCGGCGCGGAGCTGTCCGAGGTGCTGGTCCGCGCCCCCGAGATCGGCGCGGTGGCGTTCGTGGGTGGCCGGTCCAACGGTGGCAAGGTGGCCGCCGCGCTGCTCGACACCGACAAGCGGCACTTCATCGAGCAGGAGGGTCTCAACGCCTGGGGCATCTGGAACTTCTCCCAGTGGGACCTGCTCGCCACGCACCTGCGCAAAGGCTTCGAGTACGGCAAGCAGCGCTGCACCGCGTACCCCCGGTTCGTGGTGCAGCGCGACCTGGTCGACGAGTTCCTCGACATGTACCTGCCGGTCGTCCGCTCGGTCCACTTCGGCCACCCGCTCGCCGTCGACGACGACTGGGCCGCCGGTGACCCGCTGCCCGAACTGGACTTCGGGCCGCTGATCAGCGCCGCCAAGGCCGACGAGCTACGCCGCAAGGTCGACGAGGCGGTCCGCGGCGGTGCCATCCCCCTGCACCGCGGCAAGCTCACCGGCGCGCCGTTCCTACCCGGGCAGGACACGTCGGCGTACGTCGCGCCGTCGGTGCTGCTCGCCCCACCCGGGCGGTCCCGGCTGATGCACGCCGAACCGTTCGGGCCGGTCGACACGATCGTCGTGGTGGACACCACCGATGAACTGCTGGCCGCGATGAACGCCTCCAACGGCGCGCTGGTGGCCTCGCTGGCCTGCGACGACACCGACGAGGCCGGCAAGCTCGCCGTGGACCTCCAGGCGTTCAAGGTCGGCATCAACAAGCCACGCTCGCGCGGTGACCGGGACGAACCGTTCGGCGGCCGGGGCGCCTCCTGGAAGGGCGCGTTCGTCGGCGGCGACCTGCTGGTGCAGGCCGTCACGGTCGGCGGCGACAACCGGCTCTACGGCAACTTCCCCGACTACACCAGCTACCCCAGCACCTGAAACGGCGGCGGCGGGAGGGGCACCGGCTACCCGGCGGCGCCCCTCCGATCCGCCAGGGCGGGAACCGCGAGCGGAACGGTGATGGTGAGCAGCCCGCCGTCGCGCTGCGTCGAGCTGGGCCGGCCCAGGCCGCGCAGCGTCCGCAGCATCGGGTGGTTCTCGGCCTGGACGTGCAGCACCAACGCCGCGTACCCGGACCGGTCGGCGTGCTGGACCAGCCGACGCAGCAGCGCCGAACCGAGCCCCCGACGCTGCCAGTCGTCCCGCACCAGCAGCGCCACCTCGGCCTCGTCACCCTCGCCGAGCAGGTTCGCCATGGCGACCACCGACTCGGCCGTACCGTCGGAGCCGGCCGTGGCGATCAGCGTCAACCCGCGAACCGGCTCCAGCAGCCGACGCAGGCGGGCCGGCTGCGGCAGCGCCGCCCCACCCAGGTAACGCCGCTGCCGGCTGCGCGGCGAGCACGCCTCGTGCAGCTCCCGGACGCCGGACAGGTCGTGGGCGGCGGCCGGCCGGACCGCCACCTCCGCGCCGTCGGGCAGCACCAGGGTGACCTGTTCGGCGGCCCGACGCGCCACGGTCGTGGCCAACTCGACCAGGGCCTGCGCCCGCGCGTACTCCGCCGGGGTGAAGTCGGGCGCGGCCCGGCGCAGCGCGAACGAACCGCCCGCCGGGTCGGCCAACAGCATGGTGGCCCCGGTGATCCCGCGTTCGACGCCGACCGACGCGGGTCGCCAGCTCACCACGTCGGCGGCGAGCAGGGTCCGCAACGCCTCGGCCGTCGCGTCCGGGTCACGCACCAGCCGGTTGGCCAGCCCGAGCACCCGGGTGGGCTGGTCGACCAGACCGCGCGCCTCGCTGCGCGCCACCCAGCAGTCCCGGCCCCGACCCCGCTCGACGGCGGCGATCAGCTCGGCCTCGTCGAGCGCGTCCGGCGCGTCGACCAGGAAGTCGTCCACCGCGCCCCGCTCGGTGGGCTGCACCTGCACGGTGAGGATGTTGACCCCGCGCAGCGCGAGGCTCGCCGTGAGCACCGACAGGTAACCCGGTCGGTCGTCCACCGTCGCCCGGATCCGCCACAACGCCATGGTTGGCTCCCTTCCCCACCAAGAGCCTCACCCCCGCCTGTTGCCGCCCGGTTGCCCGGCGGTGTCGGCCCGGGAACTCCTCGGGCCGGTCAGGGGCCGGCGACCACCGGCGGCGCGCCGACCAGATCGAGTCGGTCACCGAGGATCACCGCGCAGGCGCGGACGAGCTGGGTGAGCCGATCCACCTCGGTGCCGTGGAACGCCGCCGCGGTGAGGGTCTCGCTGCGCTCGCGGGCCACCACCAGCACCAGGCCCGCCCGGCCGAACGGCGCGATCGCGTGGTGGGTGCCGTCGGGCGTGGTCATCGACCGGCCGCGCAGCGGAGTCACCTCCGGCAACCGCGGCGGTACGGGAGCGCGCCAGCTCGCGTGCCCCACGGTCGCCCCACCACCGTCGGTCCGGGAGGCCCAGTCGACCGGGACCACGGCCGCCACCGCCCAGTCGGCGGCCAGCAGCCCGGGCACCGCGTCGACCAGGGTGGCCAGCCCGTCGGCCGGGTTCGCCGCGACCTGGGCCAGCAGCTCCGCGTCCTGTCCGGTGGTGGTGGGCGCGCCGATCGCCCGCCACACACCGTCCACCCGCACCCCCGGAATCGCCGCGAGCCCAGCCAGCAGCCGCTCCACCCGCGCCGCGCCGGGCCAGACGACAGTGAAGTCGTCCACCGCGCGCCCGCCGAGTCGTTCGAGCACCACCACCTGGACGATGTCCGCCCCGGAGACGCCCAGCGTGCGGGCGACCTGGCCGAGGGTGCCCGGACGATCCGGCAGGGTGACCCGAACTCGCAGCAACATGTCTGTCCCTCCGCTCGGCGGGCCGGCAGAAGAGCCGCCGGCAGGCTGTCCCCAGCCTGATAGTTGACCATTTCGTCCCTGTTGCAGCGGCATGTCCCGAGGGCAAATTCCGACCTTGACAACGTGAGCGGGCTGCCATCAACTAGTCGGATGAGTGATCCGGCCGTCGATGCGTCACGGCCGGGGGCCGTCTCCACCTCCCCGGCGGGGCTCGCCCTGGACCGGCTCGCCGACTATCTGGCGGCGCACCGACCCGAGCTGGCCGTCGGGCCGCTGCGGGCCCACCTGATCGCGGGCGGCAAGTCCAACCTCACCTACCTGCTGCGCCTCGGTGACCGCGAGGTCGTGCTGCGCCGCCCCCCGCTGGGGCACGTGCTGGCGACCGCGCACGACATGGCGCGCGAGTTCCGGGTCATCTCGGCGCTGGCACCGACCGAGGTGCCCGTCCCGGGCGCGCTGCTGCTCTGCGCCGACCCCGAGGTGATCGGGGCACCGTTCTACCTGATGGAACGGATGCCCGGCGAGGTGTTCCGCACCCGCGCGCAGACCGACCCGCTGGGCGACGAACGCCGCCGGGCCCTCGCCATGGCGATGATGGACACCCTCGCCGCGCTGCACAGCGTCGAACCGTCCACCGTCGGGTTGGCCGACTTCGGCCGCCCCGAGGGTTACCTCGCCCGGCAGGTCCGCCGCTGGGCGGGGCAGCTCGACCGCTCCCGCAGCCGGGCACTGCCCGGCATCGACGAGCTGCGTGATCTGCTCGCGGCGACCGCCCCGGAGGGCGCGAACGCCGGCCGGATCGTGCACGGCGACTACCGGCTGGACAACCTCCTCGCCTCGGCCGACCCGGTCGCCGTGCACGCGGTGCTCGACTGGGAGATGGCCACCCTCGGCGACCCCCTCGCCGACCTGGGGCTGCTGCTGACGTACTGGGACGTGCTGGGCGGCAGCGACACCGCCGCGGGCAACCCCGTGGCCGACGGGCTCGGCCCGCGCGCCGGCTTCCCCACCGGCGGTGAACTGATCGACAGGTACGCCGGCCGCAGCGACGTGGACGTCGGGCCGCTGCACTGGCACGTGGCGCTGGGCTGCTTCAAGCTCGCGGTCATCTGTGAGGGCATCCACTACCGCCACACGCTCGGGCAGACGCTCGGCGAGGGCTTCGACCGGATCGGCGAGATGGTGGCACCGCTGGTCACGCACGGGCTGACCGCCGCCAGGGAGCGGTGATGGACTTCTCATACGACGCCCGAACCGAAGAGCTGCGCGACGAGCTGACCCGGTTCCTCACCGAGCACGTCTACCCGGCCGAGGCCGTGCACGCCGAGCAGGTGGCCGCCGGGGACCCGTGGTCGCGTACCCCGGTGTTGGGCGAGTTGAAGGCGGAGGCCCGCAAGCGCGGCCTGTGGAACCTCTTCCTGCCCGACCCGCGCTACGGCGCCGGCCTGACCAACCTCCAGTACGCTCCCCTGGCCGAGCTGACCGGGCGCAGCCCGCACCTCGCGCCGGAGGCGGTCAACTGCGCGGCACCGGACACCGGCAACATGGAGTTGCTGGCCGAGTTCGGTTCCGAGGCGCAGCGGCAACGGTGGCTGATGCCGCTGCTGGAGGGCGAGATCCGCTCGGCGTTCTGCATGACCGAACCGGACGTGGCGTCCTCCGACGCCACCAACATCGCCACCCGGATCACCCGCGACGGCGACGAGTACGTCATCAACGGGCGCAAGTGGTGGTCGTCCGGGGCCATGGACCCGCGCTGCGAGATCTTCATCGTGATGGGCAAGACCGACCCCACCGCCGACCGGCACCGCCAGCAGAGCATGGTGCTGGTCCCCCGGGACACCCCCGGGGTGACCGTGCGCCGGGGCATGACCGTCTTCGGCTACACCGACGGCTCGCACGGCGGCCACGCCGAGATCGACTTCACCGATGTCCGGGTGCCGGCGGAGAACCTGATCGGTGCCGAGGGCACCGGCTTCGCCATCGCGCAGGCCCGCCTCGGCCCGGGCCGCATCCATCACTGCATGCGATTGATCGGAATGGCTGAGCGGGCTTTGGAGCTGCTCTGCCGCCGGGCCAACGAACGCGTCGCGTTCGGCCGACCCCTCGCGGAGCAGGGCGTGGTCCGGGAGTGGATCGCCGAGTCCCGGGTCCGCATCGAGCAGGCCCGACTGCTGGTGCTCAAGACGGCCTGGCTGATGGACACCGTCGGCAACAAGGGCGCGCACACCGAGATCCAGGCCATCAAGATCGGCACGCCGGCGATGGCGGAGTGGGTGATCGACAAGGCCATCCAGGGGTACGGCGGCGCCGGCGTCAGCCAGGACACGCCACTGGCCGCCCTCTGGGCGCAGACCCGTACCCTGCGCCTCGCCGACGGCCCCGACGAGGTCCACCGCAACTCCCTGGCCAAGCGCGAACTCCGCCGCTGGGCCCCCTGACCCCTGGGCCCCGTTAGGCGGAGGCTCGGTGGACCAGTTGGGTGTCCAGGAGAATGTGCGAGGCGGGTAGCTCCTCGCCTCGGATCCGGGCCACCAGCAGGCGGGCCATCTGCCGGCCCATCTCCTCCACCGGCTGGAAGACAGTGGTCAGCGGCGGTTCGGCCTGCCGCGCGATCGTCGCGTCGTCGAAGCCGATCACCGCGACGTCCTCGGGCACGCGCCGGCCGGCCTCACGCAGGGTACGCAACGCGCCGAACGCCATCAGGTCGGAGGCGACGAAGACCGCGTCCAGGTCCGGGCAGGAGTCCAACAGCCGACGCATGGCGGTCACGCCGCTGCCCTCGCTGAAGTCGCCGTACGCGATCAGGTCGGGGTTGACGCTGGCCCCGGTGGCCTTGACCGCCTCGGTGTAGCCGGCCAACCGGGCCAGACCGGCACCCATGTCCTGCGGACCGGCGATGGTGGCGACGCGTCGCCGTCCCTGCCCAGTCAGGTACTCCACCGCCTGCCGGGCCCCGCCAACGTTGTCCACGTCGACGAACCAGGCCGGCTGGGCACCGGGTTGCAGCATCCGGGCGGGCCGGCCACCGAGCACGGCGGGCAGGCCGCGCTCCTCCAGCAGCGTCGGCAACGGGTCGGAGTCGTGCAACGACAGCAGCAGTACGCCGTCGACGTGCTGGTTGGTGAGGTGGTGCTCAACCCGCTCCCGCTCCACCGGCGACTGCGCCATCGCCAGCCATAGCTGCATCGGCGTCTCCAGCAGCCCGGAGCTGATCCCCCGCACGATCGCGGCGAAGAACGGCTCGGTGAAGACCCGCTCGCCGGATTCGGACACCACCAGCGCGACGGAGTCGGTCCGCTGGGTGACGAGCGCACGGGCCGCCCGGTTCGGCACGTACCCCAGCTCGGCGATGGCCTGTTGCACCGCGGCCCGGGCCTCCGGGCTGACCTGGGGCGAGCCGTTGACCACGCGGGAGACGGTGCCCCGACCGACGCCGGCACGCGCCGCGACCGCGTCGAGGGTCGGGCGCCCGAGCGACCGGGTGCGCTGCGTTGTCATCGTCTGCTCCTCCGACGGCGGGCGGGCCCGGCGCCACCTACGAGAGGTGGACGCCGGAGCCGTCCTGATTGCTGGCCCGAGCCTATTGTGCGGCCAGACCGTTGCGCCGGATCACCGAGGCGTACCACTTGGCGCTGGACTTGGGCGTGCGGATCTGACTGTCGTAGTCGACGTGGATCATGCCAAACCGCTTGGTGTAGCCCCAGGCCCACTCGAAATTATCCATCAACGACCAGGCAAAGTATCCCCGCAGCGGCACCCCGGCGTCGATCGCCGCGTGTGCGGCGCGCAGATGGGCGTCGAAGTAGGCCAGCCGGTCGACGTCGTCGACCTCCCCGTCGACCACCGAGTCGACGAAGGCAGAGCCGTTTTCGGTGACGTACAGGGGCAGATCGGTGTAGCCGTGCACCCGGCGCAGCGTCTCGGTCAGGCCCGGGGCGTCGATTTCCCAGCCCATGTCCGTGACGGGGACGCCACGGGTGACGAATCGGACGTCCTCGCTGCCCGGCCAGCACGAGGGGGCCGGGTCGGCCGGCGCGTCCTCGACCGGCGCGGCGACCACGTGCCGGCTGTAGTAGTTGACCCCGACCAGGTCCAGCGGCGTGGAGATGACCGCCAGGTCGCCGTCGCGCACGTGGTCGAAGTCGGTCACCGTGCTGAGGTCGACCACCAGGTCCTCCGGGTACGACCCCCGCAGCAACGGGTCGAGGAAGAACCGGTTGGCCAACCCGTCGATCCGCCGGGCGGCGTCGGAGTCGGCGGGAGTGTCGCTGGCCGGGTCGACCGGATACAGGTTGACGGTCACCCCCACCTCGGCGCTCGGCCGGGCGGCCCGCAGCGCCTGCACGGCCAGGCCGTGACCGAGCATCAGGTGGTGTCCGGCACGCACCGCGTCCGCCCCGTTGGTGCGGCCCGGGGCGTGTACGCCGGACCCGTAGCCGAGGAACGCGGAGCACCACGGCTCGTTCAGCGTGGTCCAGTAACGCACCCGGTCACCGAGCGCGTCGGCCACCAGGGTCGTGTAGTCGGCGAAGCGGGCCGCGGTGTCCCGGGCCGGCCAGCCGCCGGCGTCCTCCAGCGGCTGCGGCAGGTCCCAGTGGTAGAGGGTGAGCCACGGCTCGATGCCGTTGGCCAACAGCTCGTCGACCAGTCGCTGGTAGAAATCCAGGCCCTGCGGGTTGGCCGCGCCGGTGCCGCCGGGCTGCACCCGGGGCCAGGAGACCGAGAAACGGTACGACTTCAGGCCCAGCTCGGCCATCAGCGCGACGTCGTCGCTGAGCCGGTGGTAGTGGTCGCACGCCACGTCTCCGGTGTGCCCGGCGACGACCCGACCCTCGGTGTGGCTGAAGGTGTCCCAGATCGACGGGGTGCGGCCGTCCACGGCCGCCGCCCCCTCGATCTGGTACGCCGCCGTCGCGGCCCCCCAGAGGAATCCGGGTGGAAAGGTCAGCCCGGAGCGCTCGTCGAGGACATCGACGGCGGATGGGCTGGCGGGGTTGCTCACGACTTGACGGCACCTTCCATGATCCCGCCGATGATCTGGCGGCCGAACACGAGAAACACGATGACCAGGGGGATGGTGCCGACCGCCGTGGCGGCGAACACCTGGGAGTAGTCGGTGTAGTAGGCGTACGAGAGGAAGGAGAGCGAGACCTGCAGGGTCGGGTTCTCCGGGGTGAGGATGGCGTACGGCCAGAGGAACGAGTTCCAGGTCTCCATGAAGGTGAGCAGGCCGAGGACGCCGGCGGCGGGGCGCAGCGCGGGCAGCACGATGCTCCAGTAGATCCGGAACGTGCTCGCGCCGTCGACGCGGCCGGCTTCGATCAGCTCGTCGGAGATCGCCTGGCTGGCGTACTGACGCATCATGAACACGCCGAAGGCGGTGACCAGGAACGGCACCGTGACCGCGTAGAGGGTGTCGTACCACCCCAGGTCCTGCATCATGCCCCAGAGCGGGATGAGCCCCATCTGGGTCGGGATCATCATGGTGACGATGATCGCCAGCAGCAGGGCGTTGCTGCCCCGGAACTTCAGCTTGGCGAAGGCGAACCCGGCCAGCGAGCCGGTGAGCACCACCGACAGGGTGACCACCGAGGAGACGATGATCGAGTTCATCATGCCGGTGAGGAAGTTGGCGGCGTCGTTGTCGAGCACCCGCCCGAAGTTGTCACCGAACGCGCCACCGGGGGTCAGCGGCGGCGGCACGTCGTTGATGTTGTCCAGGCTGCGACTGCCGATCACCATCATGTAGTAGAACGGGTAGATCGACAGCAGCGCCGCCAGGACGAGCGCCACGTAGGTCAGCGGGCTGGTGCGCCACAGGCGCTGGGAAGCCGAGATCATCGATCTCTCCTCACTTCGCCGAGCGGCGGACGAGTAGGAAGTTGAACAGCGACACCAGGATGATGATCATGAAGATCGCCCAGGCCACCGCGGCTCCGTAGCCGGCGGTGTTCAGGTTCACGATGCCCATCTCGTACATGTACATGGCCAGCGTCTGGAACTCCCGCTGGTTGCCGCCGATGATGTTGCCGTTGGCGAAGAGCAGGGGCTCGGTGAAGAGCTGCATGCCGCCGATCGTGGAGAGGATGACCACGAAGATGAAGGTGGGCTTGAGCATGGGCAGGGTGATCTGCCAGAACTGTCGCCACGGGCTGGCGCCGTCGATCGCCGCGGCCTCGTAGAGGTCCTTCGGGATCGCCTGCATGCCGGCGAGCAGGATCAGGGTGTTGTACCCGGTCCACCGCCAGTTGACCATCGACGAGATGGCCATCCAGGAGCTCCACCGGTGCCCGTCCCAGTCGACCGGGTCGACACCGACGAAGCTGAGCAGCCAGTTGAACAGGCCGAACTCCCGCTGGAACAACATCCCGAAGACGATCGCGACGGCGGCCACCGACACCACGTTCGGCATGAAGATGGCCATCCGGAAGAAGGTCTTGGCGCGCAGGAACGTGCGGTTGAGCAGGTTCGCGAGGAAGAGGGCGAGCAGCAACTGCGGGATGGTCGACAGGGCGAAGATGCCGAACGTGTTGACCAGCGCGTTCCAGAAGTACTCGTCGGACACCAGCCGGGTGTAGTTGTCGAAGCCGATGAACGTGTGGTCGCCGATCATGTCCCAGTCGTGCAGCGACATCCAGGCGGTACGCATCATCGGGTACAACCCGAAGGCGCCGAAGATCAGGAAGAACGGCGCGATGTAGAGGTACGGCGAGTACTTGACATCGAGGCGGTTGAGTAACTTCCCCCGTCGACGTCGGGAAGAATCGTCGGGAGGAGGCGGTGCTGCTGGCGACGGCCGTGCCGTCGTGGCCGACAGGCTCATGCGAATTTCCTTTTCCGGCGAGGCCCGGGGGCCCTCGCGCAGGGCGCTACGCGGAGGGGACCGGCCGGTGGCGTCCGGGAAGCCCCGAACGCCACCGGCAGGGAATCACTCAGAAGGCACCCTGAGTCTTTGCGTCCTTCGTGAACTGCTCCCAGGCCTTGGCCTTGTCGGCCTGCCCGTTCTCGAACGCCCGCAGGGCCGGCTCGAGCGCGTTCTCCTTCACCGCCTGGTGCTTCGGACCCAGGTACATCGGCTGGATCTTGGCAACGCTCTCCCCGAAGATCTTGCCGGTCGGCGCGTTGCTGAAGTACTCGTTGGTGTAGCTGATGAACGCGTCGTTCTTCAGCGCCTCCAGGTTGGTGGGCAGCGGGCCCTTGAGCTTGAATGCCTCGACCTGGCTCTTGGCGTTGGTGAGGTACTCGGCGAGCTTCGCCGCCTCCTTCGGGTACTTGCTCTGCTCCGGAACCGCGAGCCACGAGCCACCCCAGTTACCGCCGCCACCCGGCACGGCCGCGACGTCCCACTTGCCCTTGTTGGCCGGGCCGGAGTTGTCCGCCACGATGCCGAGCATCCAGGACGGGCAGAAGGTGGCCGCGAAGGTGCCCTGCTTGAAGCCACCCGACCACTCCGGCGACCAGGTGCCCGCCTTGGCGGAGATGTCCGCCATCGACGTGGCGGTCTCCCAGGCGTTCTTCACCGCGGGGCTGGTGTCCGCGATGATGTTGTTCTCCTTGTCGTAGAACAGATCACCGTTGCCCTGGAACATCACACCGTTGGAGACGGCGGTGATCGAGTCGATGAACGCCTTGCCGCCGCTGCCCTGCTTGTACTTCAGACCGGCGTCGTGGAAGCCCTTCCAGTCCGGCCAGAGCGCCGACACCTGGTCGCGGTCGGTAGGCAGACCGGCCGCCTCGAACAGGTCCTTGCGGTAGCAGACGGCGAGGCTGCCGACGTCGGTCGGCAGGCCGATCAGCCGGCCGTCCGGCGCCTTGCCCAGCTCCCACTTCCAGGGCAGGAACTCCTTGGAGTGGTCGGCGACCAGCGGGTTGAGGTCGGCCCAGTTGCGCGGGTTGGCCTTGAACTCGTTGAGAATGCCCTCTTCCAGGGCGGTGACGTCCGCCGCGCCCTTGCCGGTGGCGAGGTAGCGGACCAGCTTCGGCCGATAGTCACCGAGCTGCGCGGTCTTACGCAGCTCGACCTTGATGCCGGTGTCCTTCTCGTACTGCTTGACGAGCTCGTCGTAGCCGAACTCGCCGAACGTGTCGACGACCAGCTTGGCCGGCTTCTCGCCGGCCGCCGGCTCGTCGTCGTCGTTGCCGCAGGCCGCGAGACCGCCGATTGCGGTGACCGCGGCCAGAGCAGCGGCCGCCAGGCGGGTACGCCGCGTGGTGACACTCATGCGCTGACCCCTCTTTCCGGTGGTGAGGCTCATTGGGTGTGGTGGGGGGTGTCTCATCGCGCCAGGCCGGGGTCCGTGAGTGAGCCACGCCACCGCCGGGAGCGCTCCCATGAGATTGCCGGCGGGTAACGGGGGTGTCAATAGGGCGTTGGGAGCGTTCCCAGATCGTTACCGCTGACCACTCGCGTAACAGCAGGCCCCAGCGACACCTCCCGATGGCGGGTCAGCAGAAGCGGCGAAGGAGTGTGGTGGCGCGGTGGGGGTCGAAGCCGGACGGGTCGAAGGTGGGACCGGCCCAGTCACGCAGCATCGCGTGCCGCGGGTTGCCCAGGCCGGCTGCGGTCTGGTCGGCCAGGGCCTCCAGGAGCGCCTGGTAGCCCACCGGCCCGCCGATACCCTCCGGCGGGCAGGCCCGCTCGCCGGCCAGGCAGACCGGGTACCGCTCGTCCGGGTCGGCGGTCAGCGCGTCCTCCACGACCAGCTCGTGCTCCCACCAGTCGCCGAAGTCGTACGTGTAGGAGAACCGGCTGCCCTTGCCGAGCACCGCGTCCAACCGCGCGTCCAGCTCGTCGTGCAGCGCCAACTCGCCGTCCGGGTCGGGCTCGCCGTACTGCACCGCGTCGATCTCGAACGAGTGCAGGTGGCAGTCCCGCCAACCCATCGCGTGCTGCGCCACCCGGTGCAACCGGTCCAGCGTGTAACCGGCCGGCACGAGCACCCGGCGCCACACCTGCGGGCGGGTCCCGGCGAGGGACATCTTCAGCTGGAAGATCTGACGCGGCATGCTGCCCTGTCCTCCCTCGGCTTAGGCTGCGAGGCATGATCTGCCGAGCGTGCCGGGCCCGGCGACACGACGACTGCCCGGGCCGGAACTGGTGCGACTGCCAGCACCGTACCGCCGAACCCACCCCTCCGGTCACCGGTCCGGCCGGCGAATGACCGTCAGAATTCCGATCCGGCGGCTCTGGCCCGAGCCGTCGACGCAGCCCCTCGACGACGCCGCGCTGACCGCTCTCTACGGCCGTGCCGACCAACCCCGACTGCGAGTCAACTTCGTCACCAGCCTGGACGGCGCGGTCACCGTGGACGGTTACTCCGCCGGGCTCTCCGGCGAGCCCGACAAGCGGGTGTTCGGCCTGCTGCGGATGGCCTGCGACGCGCTGGTGGTGGCCGCCGGCACGCTCCGCCACGAGGGGTACCGGGCGGTCCGCCTCGACGAGACCCGCCGCGCCTGGCGTCATACCAACGGGTTGGCCGAGTACCCGACGCTGGTGGTCGTCTCCGGGTCGCTCGATCTGGACCCCACGCAGGCCGCCTTCGCCGACGCGCCGACCCGCCCCATCGTGCTCACCCACACCGACGCCGAACCGCCGCCCGGCCTGACCGACGTCGCCGACGTGCTGCGCTGCGGCACCGAGCGGGTCGACCTGGCCGCCGGCCTCGCCGAGCTGCACCGACGCGGGCTCACCCAACTGCTCTGCGAGGGCGGCCCGCACCTGCTCGGCGCGCTCACCGCCGCCGACCTGGTGGACGAGCTGTGTCTCACCGTCTCGCCGCTGCTCGCCGGCCCCGGACCGGGCCGGATCACCGCCGGCGACACCGCCCCGCCCCGACACCTGCCGCTGCGCCACGTGCTCGCCGCCGAGGACGGCGTCCTCCTGCTCCGCCACGCCCGCCGGTAAGACCCACTCGCTGGCTGACGCGTGGCTCAGTCGTTGAGCACCGCGCCCGGGGCCCACGGGATTCGGTAGCGCTGGCCGTCCGCGGTGGTGGCCCAGACCTGCACCTCGTCGTACGGCTCGGCGGCGGTTACCTCCGCCACCGCGCCGCCCGGGGCCGGGCCGAGGGGGTGCGGCACCCCTCCGGCCACGACCTCGACGGTGCGCCCCTGCGGCGCCTGAACGAGCACGTAGAGCCCGCCACCGGAGCGCCGGGCCACCGCCACGCCCAGCCCGCTGCCGGTGGACCGGACAGCCGCACAGACCACATCACCGTCGATGCATGCCAGATCGTACGAGAGGTAATCATGCAACCGCCGCGCGTCGCCCCCGTCCGGGGCGACCCACACCTCGGCTGCCCGTCCTCCGACGGCCCGTTCCTCGGCGCGTGGCTCCCTCTTGACCAGCACAAGCGTCTCCGTCCCGGCCCGACCGACGGCCACGACCTGCTCCGGTGTCACCGCTCGACCGTCGGAACCGACGACCCCGGCCGGGACGTCAACGGCCGCCCTGGGCTCGGCGCCCCCGACGTCGCCGCCGCCATCGCGACCAAGCGGGCCCACCTGCGGGAGCAGCAGCGTGACCGCAGCGACCACCGCCGCCGCCGTGCCACCCGTCAACAGGAGGTGCCGGCGTCGACGCGCCCGGCTTCCGGCAACAACCCGCCGCGCGAGCCCGGGTGGCAGTTCGACGGTCGCGACAGCGTCGTCGAGCAGGCCAGCCACCTCGTGATCACGCATGGTTGTCCTCCGCAAGGTCGACGTCGAGTGGTGTGACACCAGCAGCCTCCAGCCGGGCCCGCAGGCGATGCAGACCACGAGACGCCTGGCTCTTGACCGAGCCCGCAGAGCAGTTCAGTTCGGCAGCTGTCTCCGCCTCGGAGAGACAGAGCCAGTACCGCAACACCACCACGGCTCGCATCCGCGGCGGAAGCTCCCGCAGCGCCGCCAGGAGCACCTCCCGGTCGTCGACTCGAGCCATCTCGTCCTGCTGCGCCACCACGTCCGGCAGGTGGCCGGCCCGCCGTCGGCTCCACGGTGAGCGCCACTGGCTGACCAGCCGGTTAGTCATGGCGCGGCGCAGATAGGCCTCCGGCTGCCGCTGCCGGACCGCACGCCAGCGGGGGTACGTCCGCTCCAGCACCTCCTGCAGCAGGTCCTCGGCGTCCGCCCGCTGCCCCGTGATCAGAACGGCGAAGCGGAGCAGTCGCGGGCCGCTGGTAGCGACGAAGGTGGCGAAGTCGTCATTCACGCGTGCTCCATACCTAGGTAACGCGACCGCTGCCCGGGAAGTTGAGTTCGCGTGTCGCCACGCGCCACGACTCCCGCCCACGTGGTGAGCTCGTTTGAGCACGCAGCGTAATGAGTGTGACGGCGCATGGTGTCGTCCGCCGCGTCGCGTGGCGACCTGTCGTACTCCTCGGGCAGGATGCACGCATGCGCGCCGACCGTGATGCCCGAGCGACCCGGGTCGCCCGATGACCGACGCCGACATCGACAGCCCGGGCGAGGCGGTCGGGCGGGTGCTGGGCACCGCCGACGCCACTCCGTTGCAGTTCTGGACGGCCGTGGCGCCCGGCAGCTACCTCCAGCTCGACGACGTGGTGGTCACCCGACGGGACCTGCCGGACCGGGAGCCGGTGACGATCGCCGGGGTGGTCACCCAGGTCCGCGCGCGGCACGAGGGCGCGCAGTTCGACTCCGACGTGTTCGCCATCGCCGACGGCACGCTGCCGGCGCAGGTGCAGGAGGCGGCCGAGGTCACCACGACCCGGGTCGATCCGGAGCTGTACGTGCCGCCGACGCCGGGCGCGGTGGTGCACCGGGCCGAGGGTGACGCGCGGGCGCGTGCGCTGCACTTCGACCGGATGGAGCGGCGCATCCCGATGGGCATGGGCCGCGACGGCGTTCCGGTCTACCTCAACGCCGACTTCCTCGACGGCAGCCGGGGCGCGCACGTCTCCATCTCCGGCATATCCGGGGTGGCGACCAAGACCAGCTTCGCCACCTTCCTGCTCTACTCGGTGTTCCGTTCCGGGGTGCTGGGTGGCGACGCGGTCAACGCCAAGGCGCTGATCTTCAACGTCAAGGGTGAGGACCTGCTGTTCCTCGACCACCCCAACACCCGGCTCGACGAGCCCACCCGCGCGGCGTACGCGAAGCTCGGGTTGAGCGCCGGTGCCTTCCCCGACGTGCGGGTCTACGCCCCGCCCCGGGTCGGCGACGCGGCCGGCACGCCGGACGTGAGCAGCCGGCTCACCGGGGTCGACAGCTTCTACTGGACGCTGAGCGAGTTCTGCACCGACCGCCTGCTGCCGTACGTCTTCGCCGACGCCGACGACGAGCGCCAGCAGTACACGATGGTGGTCCACTCGGTGGCCGCGCACCTGGCCCGTTACGCCCAGCCGGCCGACGGCGGGGTGAGCATCGACGGGGTGCGGCTCGGCTCCTACGGCGATCTGGTCGACCACATCGTCGACCAGCTCAACGACGACGAGACCCGCTCCGACTGGGCGGGCAGCGCGGTGGGTCTGGGCACCGTCAACGCGTTCGCCCGGCGGTTGATCGGCAGTAAGAAGGACCTGGCCCGGCTGATCCGCGGTGACCTCGCGGCCCGCCGCCCGCACTCGATCAACACCAGCGAGTCGGCGCAGGTGACGGTGGTCGACCTGCACAACCTGCCGGACCGGGCGCAGCGGTTCGTGGTAGGTGTGACGCTGAAGAGCGAGTTCGAGCGCAAGGAGAAGGCCGGCACCGCCAAGCCGCTGCTCTTCGTCGTGCTCGACGAGCTCAACAAGTACGCCCCCCGGGAGGGCTCCTCCCCCATCAAGGAGGTGCTGCTCGACATCGCCGAGCGGGGCCGCTCGCTCGGGGTGATCCTGATCGGCGCGCAGCAGACGGCGAGCGAGGTGGAGCGGCGGATCGTCACCAACTCGGCGATCCGGGTGGTCGGCCGGCTCGATCCGGCCGAGGCGTCCCGCCCGGAGTACGGCTTCCTGCCGCCCGCGCAGCGCCAGCGGGCGCTGCTGGCCAAGCCGGGCACCATGTTCGTCAACCAGCCGGACATCCCGGTGCCGCTCTGCCTGGAATTCCCGTTCCCGGCCTGGGCCACCCGGGTCTCCGAGGCGGGCCGGGCACCATCGGAGACGCTGCGCTCGATCACCCAGTCCGCCGACCCGTTCGCCGTGGTGGGCTCCGGCGGCGGCAGCTCCGACGACGACATCCCGTTCTAGCTGAGGGCCGGCAACAACCATGAAGATCCTGCACACCTCCGACTGGCACGTGGGAAAGGTGCTCAAGGGGCAGTCCCGGGCTGACGAGCACAAGGCCGTGCTGGCCGGGGTGATCGACATCGCCCGCGCCGAGCAGCCGGATCTGGTGATCGTCGCCGGTGACCTCTATGACACCGCCGCGCCCAGCTCGGAGGCGACCCGCCTGGTCACCCGGGCGTTGACGGCGCTGCGGCGGACCGGGGCGGACGTGGTGGCGATCGGCGGCAACCACGACAACGGTCCGGCGTTGGACGCGTTGCGCCCGTGGGCCGATGCCGCCGGCATCACGCTGCGCGGCGGGGTGCGGGAAAACCCGGATGAGCACGTCATCGACGGCACCACCGCCGGTGGTGAGCGGTGGCGGCTGGCCGCGTTGCCGTTCCTGTCGCAGCGGTACGCGGTGCGCGCGTTGGAGATGTACGAGCTGACCGCCGCGGAGACCAATCAGACGTACGCCGACCACCTGGGTCGGGTGCTGGGTCGACTGACCGAGGGTTTCACCGAACCGGACCGGGTGCACCTGGTCACCGCGCACCTGACGGTGACCGGTGCGGCCACCGGTGGTGGTGAGCGCGACGCGCACACCGTGTTGGGGTACGCCGTTCCGGCCACCGTCTTCCCGGCCACCGCGCACTACGTGGCGCTGGGTCACCTGCACCGGGCGCAGCGGGTGGCGGGCCCGTGCCCGGTGCGGTACAGCGGCAGCCCGCTCGCTGTCGACTTCGGTGAGCAGGAGAACGTCCCGTCGGTGACGATCGTCGAGGTGACGGCCAGCACCGCCGCCCGGGTGCGGGAGGTGCCGGTGACGGCGGCGAGCGCGTTGCGGACGGTGCGGGGCACCCTGGCGCAGCTCGCCGAGATCGAGGCGCCGGACGCGTGGCTGCGGGTGTACGTGCGGGAGCAACCCCGCGCGGGCCTGCGCGAGGAGGTGCAGGAGCTGCTCCCCCGGGCGCTGGAGATCCGGATCGACCCGGAGTTGTTGGCCGCACCGGGCAGTGGGGCGCGCATCGCCCAACGCTCGGGGCGTTCGCCTCGGGAGTTGTTCGCCGACTACCTGGACAGCCGGGGCCACGCCGACGAGGGCGTCCGGGAACTCTTCGACGAGCTCTTCGAGGAGGTCGAGCACTGATGCGTCCGATGCGGTTGGACATGGCCGGGTTCACGGTCTTCCGGGACGAGACCACCATCGACTTCACCGACGCCGACTTCTTCGCGCTGATCGGCCCGACCGGTTCGGGCAAGTCGACGGTGCTGGACGCGATCTGCTTCGCCCTCTACGGCATGGTGCCGCGCTGGGGTGGCGCCCGAGGGTTGGCGAACGCGCTCGCTCCCTCGGCGACGGAGGCGCGGGTGCGGCTGGTGTTCGAGTCCGGCGGTGCCCGGTATGTGGCGACCCGGGTGGTCCGCCGCGATGGCCGGGGCAATGTGAAGACCGCGAACGCCGGGTTGCAGTTGATGCCGGCCGGCTTCGACGTGACCAAACTGGACACCGGGTTGAGCCCGGACGACCTCGGCGAGGTGGTGGCCGGCACCCCCGCCGAGATGGAGCAGGCGGTGCTGGAGGCGGTGGGGCTGCCGTACGAGCAGTTCACCAGCTGTGTGGTGTTGCCGCAGGGGCAGTTCGCGGATTTCCTGCACGCCAAGCCGGCGACCCGGCAGCAGATCCTGGTCAACCTGCTGGGCCTCGGCGTCTACGAGGACGTGCAGAAGAAGGCGACGGCGCGCGCCGCGCAGGCGGAGGCCCGGCTGGAGGCGGTCGACCAGGTGCTCGCCGGGTTGACCGGTGTGGACGACGAGGCGTTGGCCGAGGCCGACGCCCGGGTCGATCGGATGACCGAGTTGGCGAGCGCGGTGGCCGACGCGGTGCCGGAGCTGGCGGCGGCCCGGGCCACGGCACGGGAGGCGGCGGCGGCGTTGACCGCGCTGGACGACGAGCTGACCGTGCTGACCGGGGTTCGCGCGCCGGCCGGGGTGGCCGAGGTCGCTCGCGCGGTCGCCGCGGCGCGGGCCGAGGCGGAGGCGGCGGCGACCGGGGTGTCGCTGGCCGAGGAGCGCGAGGAGAAGCTGCGCGGTGAGCTGGCCAGCGCCGGGGACGAGAGCGCGCTGCGACTGCTGCTGCGGGCGTACGACGATCGGGACCGGCTGTCCGTCGAGGCCGACACGATCCGCGCGACGGTGCGTGCGGCGAACGACGAGCACGCGGCGGCGGTGGCGGCCCTGGCCGCCGCGCGCGCGGTCGCCGAGCGGGCCGACGCCGAGTTGGAGGCGGCTTTCCGGGCGCACGAGGAGGCGAAGGCCACCGACCTGGCGGTGAGTCTGCGGGTGCACCTGCATGCCGGCGCGGCGTGCCCGGTGTGCGAGCAGCCGGTGGCCGAGGTGCCGGCGGTGCCGGCCGATTCGGCGGTGGCGGCCGCCACGGCGGCGGGCAAGGCCGCGCGGGCCGCGACCAAGGCCGCGCAGGCGACCGTGCAGGAGCGGGACGCGGCGGCGCGTGAATTGGAGCGGCTGCTGGTGCAGGCGCGCGCCCGGCAGGAGCAGGTGGAGGCCCGGCTGGCCGAGTTGGACGCGCAGCTCACCGGCGCGGCCGAGCCGGCCGTGTTGCGCCGGGAGTTGGCCGAGCACGCCCGGCTGCGGGGTGCGTTGGAGGAGGCGGCGACGGCGGTCCGGGCCGGTCGCGAGACGGCTCGCCAGGCCCGGGCCGGGGTGGACGCCGCCGAGGATCGGCTGCGGGCGACGTGGCGGGCTTTCGACACCGCCCGGGACGGGTTGGCCCGGTTCGGCCCGCCGGTGACCGATCGGGACGACGTGGCGGCCGCGTGGGCGGCGCTGACCGACTGGGCGACGGCCGAGGCGGACCGTCGCCGCGCCGACCGGGCCGGTCGGGCCGTGGCGGTGGCGGAGGCCGAGTCGGCGGCGGACGGAGTGCAGCGGGCCATCGCGGCCATCTTCGCCGCCGTTGACGTGCCGGTCGGGGACGACCCGGTGCACGCGGCGACGGTGGCGGTGGAGCGGGCCGACGCCGACCGGCGGCGACTGCACGAGCGTCGTGAGCAGGCCGGTGCGTTGCGGGAGCAGCGGGCGGGGCACGAGCGGGAGGCGCAGGTGGCGCGCGCGCTCGCCGGGCACCTGCGGGCCAACAACTTCGAGCGGTGGTTGCTGGCGGAGGCGTTGGACCTGCTGGTCGACGGCGCGTCGGGGATTCTGCGGGAGCTGTCCTCCGGGCAGTACGAGCTGGTGCACGACAAGGGCGAGTTCGTGGTGGTCGACCACCACGACGCGGGGCTGCGGCGGGGGGTACGCACCCTCTCCGGCGGTGAGACGTTCCAGGCGTCGCTGGCGTTGGCGTTGGCGCTGTCCGAGCAGTTGGCCGGGATGTCCACCACGGCGGCGAGCCTGGAGTCGATCGTCCTGGACGAGGGTTTCGGCACCCTCGACGCCGCCACGCTGGACACGGTGGCGGCGACGCTGGAAAACCTGGCAGCCCGGGGCGACCGGATGGTCGGCGTGGTCACCCACGTGCCGGCGTTGGCCGAGCGGATCCCGGTCCGCTTCGAGGTGCGCAAGGATGCCCGGTCGGCCCGCGTCGAGCGGACCGGCCGGTGAGCGCGCGGAGTGCGGCGCGGATGGGACGGACCGGCCGGTGAGTGACGCCGCGTTCTTCGTGGATTCGTGGGATCCGGCGTACGGGGCGTCGTTCGAGGCGTCCACGGCCGGCCCGGCGGCGCCGAGCAGCGCCCAGGTCGACGCGGACGTGGAGTTGCCGGCCGTGGACTGGCGGGCAATCGGGGTACGCCCCGGGGTGCGGGCACCGGACGTGGTGTTGCTGGTCGACGGGGTTCGCCGGATCGACGCGAGCATCTGGACGGCGGAGACCGACGGCGGGTCGTTCCCCGGGTTGGCGGCCTCGTACGCGGCCGGGGTGGTCCGGTGCGACCTGGGCCGGGGTGCGGCGCAGTTGGCGGGTACCCGGGTTGGTCGGGGTTTGTTCACCGCGAGCCCGTCGGCGCAGGACGTGGTGGCGGGTGCGATCCGTTACCCGGTGCACCGGGTGGGCGGCACCGGTGAGCTGGCGAAGCTGCCGGCGGCCGTGCAGGCCCCGCTGACCGCGTTGGAGGTGGCGGTGTCCGACGCCGCCCGGGTCGACGGTGACCTGTTGGTGGTGGACGGCCCGTTGCGCAGTCGGCGGCAGTTGCCGCGCACGCTGGGCTACATCAAGACCCAGCACAGTCAGTACCTGGATGCCCGGTTGACCGCGGTGGTGACCGGTCTGGCGTCGGGTGAGCGGTCTCCGGTGTTCCGGCTGGGCACCGCCTGGGGTGGTTGGTCGTGGTATTTGCGGCTACCGGTGGCGGTCGGCGCGCCGTGGGCGGGCATCGTCCGGGTGGAGTGCTCGGCCGATCTGCCCGTCGAGGCGGCGATCGAGTTGGCCGACCTGTCGTTGGTCACCCTGCCGCGTTTCGCGTCGACCCCGTACAAGGATCCGCGGGCGCCGCAGAACCTGATCCCGATCGCCGGCCTGGAGCGCCGGCTGCGTGCCCTGCTCGGCGATTCCCGGCTGCTGCACCGCGCGTTGACCGCTGCGGCCCGCGCCGCCCGTTGATCGCGGATACTGGTTCCGGTGGGGCGTAAACGGGCGGGTGACCGGGTGGTCGAGCAGGTGGACACCGGGCTGGCGGAGCTGGTCCCGGATCCGGACCGGGCCGGCTCGTGGACGCTGCTGTTGGACAGCGCGCCGCAGTCGCACGTCGACCTGACCGACCCCACCCACCTGGAGTTCGAGTACGTGCGGCGGTTGGCCGCCGCGGTGGATCTGATCGCACCGGCCGGCGCGCCGCTGCGGGTGCTGCATCTGGGTGGCGGTGCGCTGACCCTGCCCCGGTATGTCTCGGCCACCCGCCCCGGGTCGACCCAGCGGGTGTCCGAGGTGGACGGTGCGCTGGTGGAGTTGGTCCGTCGGGCGTTGCCATGGCCGTCGGACGCCCGGTTGCGGGTGCGGGTGGAGGATGCGCGGGCGGTGTTGGCGTCCACCCGGGAGGCCAGCTACGACGTGGTGGTCGCCGACGTGTTCGCCGGTGCGCGTACCCCGGCTCATCTCACGTCGGTGGAGTACGCGGCGGAGGTGGCCCGGGTGCTGCGTCCCGGCGGCTGGTACCTGGCGAACCTGGCCGACGGCCCGCCGTTGCGGCACGCCCGTGGGCAGGTCGCCACGGTCCGTTCGGTGCTGCCGCAGGCCTGTCTGGTCGGGGACGCGGCGGTGCTGCGCGGGCGGCGGTACGGAAATCTGGTGCTGGTGGCCGGGCGGTCCGCGCCGCCGGTGCCGGAGCTGACCAGACGTGCTGCCGGCGACTGGTTCCCGGGCCGGGTGGTCGCCGGTGATGAGCTGGACCGCTTCGCCGGTGGCGCTCCGGTGGTGCGGGATGCCGACGCGACCGGTTCCGATCCGCCGCCGCCGGGGCTGTTCTCGGTACGCCGCTGACCGTCCGTTCGGAGCGCGCCGCAGAATTTTTTCCGCCGTTTGTTGATCCGCTGGGACCGGGGCTGCGTACCACCGGGCGGCCCGCCTCGTGGGCCGGCGTTGGTCACGGAGATCCCGGAGGTCTGCATGCACGCGGTGGCGGCCGGTTGGCATGGCGACGCGGTCCGCGCTGACTGGTTGTCGGCGCGACCCTCGTCACGGTCAACCTCGTCTGCCCGAGGGGTCGACGCACGCGCGACGTCTCGCCAGAATGGTCCGGTGACGCCGCGACCGGCGCCCGGGCGCCATCAGGCGACGTCAACCGAGGCCAGCCACTCCGACCAGTTGATCCGTCAGCTCTATGCCGAGCACGCCGGCCCGTTGCTGATGTTCGTCATGCGCCTCACCGGGGGGGACCGGCAGCGCGCGGAGGACATCGTCCAGGAGACGCTGCTGCGGGCCTGGCGTAACGCGCACCGGCTGGGCGCGCAGGGGCAGGGTTCGTTGCGGCCGTGGTTGGTCACGGTGGCCCGTCGCATCGCCATCGACGAGCACCGCAGCCAGGAGGCCCGGCCGCCGGAGACGTACGACCGGGACCTCACCGCGTTCGCGGAGGCGGACAGCACCGACCGGGTGCTGCGCACGATGACGGTGGCGGACGCCCTGCGTACGCTCAGTCAGTCGCACCGGGAGATCCTGATCTCGACGTACTTCCGGGGGCGGACGGTGCCGGAGGCGGCCGAGGAGTTGGGCCTTCCGCTGGGCACCGCCAAGTCGAGGGTCTACTACGCGCTGCGCGCGCTGCGCACGGCTCTGCAGGAGCGGGGGGTGACAGAATGAGCCGGCCGGACCACATGGACGTCGCGGCGTACGCGCTCGGTGTGCTCGACGAGCAGGACACGGAGCGGTTCGAGGAGCATCTCGCCACCTGCTGGGCGTGCGCGGCCGAGTTGGAGACGATGGTGCCGGTGGTCGGGCTGCTCTCCGACATCGACGGCGAGACGATGATGGCGCTGGAGCAGACGGCGACCGACCCGGCCCTGTTGGATCGGACGCTCGGCGCGGTCCGGGCCGACCGGCGGCGTACCCGGTTTCGTCAGATGCTCGCGACGGCCGCCGCGGTGGTGGTCTTCGGTGGTTTGACCGGGTATGGCTTCGTCAGCGTGACCGGTAACGAGCAGCCGCCGGGGGTGCTCGCCGACTCGACGCCGAGCGCGCCCAACGATCCGCCGACGAGCGTGCCGACGGCTGCACCGAGCGGCCCGGGTGTGGGCGGCACCGAGGTGGAGGGCGACCAGGTCGAGGCGACCGACCCGACCACGGGTGTGCAGACCACGATGTTCCTGGTGACCAAGGATTACGGCACCCGGATCAATTTCAGCCTGCGGAAGCTGCCCGGCCCGCGCATTTGCCGACTGGTGGTGATTCGCAAGAACGCCAGCACCGAGGTCATCTCGACCTGGTCGGTGCCGGATGGTGGTTACGGCACCAACACCCGACCGCAGGGTCTCGAACTGAGCGCCTCGACGTCGGCTCTGCCGGTGGAGATCAAGCAACTCCAGGTGCAGTCGGTGGACGCCAATGGTGTGGCGAGTCCGCTGGTCACCGTACCCATGTAGGTGCGCCTGCCGTATCGGCGCCGGTCATTGTCACAATGACCGGCGCCGATCTGTCGTTGCGGGGGGCCGCCCCTCGCGGGGGCGTACGCAGCGCGGGCGGAAACGGTTCAATCGGCTTAAGTGAAATTGACCACTGTTACTACTTCAACCTTGACAGCCCGCCCGCCGTACCTATGGGTGACCTGTCAAGAATGAGGAGGGCACGTGGCACAGATGAAGCGGACCGTCATCGTCGCGAGCGCGATGGTCGCACTAACGGCCTGCGCTCCCGCGGGGTACGACGGAGCGAACTCCAGCGCCGCCGAGCCGGTCGCCGTCGCCGCGGCCGAGCCCACCGCGACGGTTGAACCTGAGGCCTCGCCTTCCGCGGAGGCGCCCGCCGCCGACGCCCCGCCCGCGGACGTCGACCTGACCGAGAAGTTGGTCGGTAAGAGTGTCGCCCGGATGGGCAAGGTGGTCACCGACCAGGACGGCTGGATCCTGTACCGCTTCGACAAGGACACCGCCGACCCGCCGTCGTCGAACTGCGTCGACAAGTGCGCCGAGGTGTGGCCCCCGGCCCTGACCGACGGCAACCCGGAGCTCAAGGGCGTCTCCGACGACAAGGTCAGCAGCGTGACCCGGCAGGACGGCACCCGCCAGCTCACCGTCGGCGGCTGGCCGGTCTACCGCTACATCGGCGACAAGAAGCCCGGCCAGTGGAAGGGCCAGGCTGTCGGTGGCACCTGGTTCGTGGTCCAGCCGGACGGCAAGAAGAACCTGAGCTGCCTGCCGAAGGGCACGCCGAAGGCTGTCGCACCGCCGTCGGACAGCGGCTCGGACGACGCCGGCGGCTCGGGCTACTCGTACTGAGCCCGATCGCCCACGAGGGCACGGTGGTCGGTCGTCGCCGGGGAGGGCGCGGCCGGCCACCGTCGTGTGCTGGCCGTCGGCACACCGGTGCTGCTGGCGCCCCGCCCCGCACGTGGCAGAGTTGGCGGGTGACCGAGACCGAGCCCGCCGCGACCAGGGTGCTGCACCCACCGGTCGGCTACCGGCTGGCCGCGTCGGTCCGCGGGCTCACCTTCAGCCCGTACGACCCCTGCGCCCGGGTGGCGGCCGGCACCTTCTGGTGGGCCACCCGCACCCCGGACGGTCCGGCCACGCTCGCGCTGCGCCCGGCTGGCGGCGAGTTGCTCGCCGAGGGGTACGGGCCCGGCGCCGAGCACGTCATCGACCGCGCCGACGCAATCGCGGGCCTGCGCGACGACCTGACCGGCTTCACCGAACTGGCGGCGGCGCATCCGCTGGTCGCCCGGCTGGCCCGGGAGCACCGAGGGCTCCGGATGCCCGCCACCGGGCAGATCTTCCCCCGGCTGCTGCGCGCGGTCTTCGAGCAGAAGGTCACCGGCAAGGAGGCCTACCGGGCGTACGCGGCGACCGTGCGGCACTTCCGGGAGCCGGCTCCCGGCCCGCTCCAGCCGCTGCTCCTGCCGCCCGAGGCCACCGCGGTGGCCGCCACCCCGTACTGGGTGTTCCACCCGTTCGGGGTGGAACAGCGTCGGGCCGACACGCTCCGTCGCGCCGCGGCGCTCGCCGACCGTCTGGAGCGCAGCACCGACGCCGCCGACGCCACCCGCCGGCTGACCGCGATCCCCGGCATCGGGCCGTGGACGGCCGCCGAGGTGGTCCGCATCGCGTACGGCGACCCGGACGCGGTCAGCGTCGGCGACTACCACATCCCGAACACGGTGGCCTGGGCGCTCGCCGGTGAGCCGAGGGGCGACGACGCCCGGATGATGGCCCTGCTGGAGCCGTTCCGAGGTCACCGGGGCCGGGTGTGCCTGCTGCTGGAGGCGGCCGGCATCCGAGCACCGAAGTACGGCCCGCGCGCCCCGATCCGTTCCTTCGCCGGCTACTGATTCGCGCCGAGCGGATGCCGTTGCGCGGCCGGCGGGGTCAGGCGGCCTCGCGCAGGTCGGCCAGGCTCAACGGGGTACGCCGCCGCAGCAGCTCCTCCAGCTCCGGCACCGAGCCCACCTCGCCGAGCACGTTGCGTCCGCCGCCGAACCGCTCCGGGTAGCGGCGGGTCAGCCGGTAGCGGTAGCGGCCCCGGATCAGCTCGATGCTCACCCGCCACCGCCCGCAGCAGTCACAGACCCACTCGGACACCTCGCGAAAGTAGCTCTGACCTGCGGATATTTGATTCGGTCGGGCAGGACGAGCGGGCGCAACGCGGGACACGCCACCCCGCCACCCACGGTGATCTGCCTCACGGCTGTCGGTGCCGTCTGATTGACTGGTCGCCGTGGACCTGCCGATCAACCCGCCGGTCGAGCCGATGCTGGCCAAGAGCGTTCCCAAGCTGCCCACCCAGCCCGGGGTGACCTACGAGCCGAAGTGGGACGGTTTCCGGTGCATCGTGTTCCGCGACGGCGACGAGGTCGAGTTGGCCAGTCGGGGCGGCAAGTCGATGACCCGCTACTTCCCCGAGGTGGTCGAGCAGGCCCGCCGGCAGTTGCCCCCGCGGTGCGCGGTCGACGGTGAGCTGATCGTGATCCGGCGCGACGGGCCGAGCGGCCAGCCCCGGCTGGATTTCGAGCTGCTGGCCCAGCGCGTCCACCCGGCCGCGTCCCGGGTGAAGATGCTGGCCGAGACCACCCCGGCCGACTTCGTCGCGTTCGACCTGTTGGCGATCGGTGACGAGGCGTTGCTCGACCAGCCCTACCCGCGCCGCCGGGAGCGGTTGGTCGAGGCGCTGGCCGGGGTGCGCCCCCCGGTGCACGTCACCCAGGTCACCACCGATCCGGACACCGCTCGGCGCTGGTTTGACGTCTTCGAGGGCGCCGGGCTGGACGGTTTGATCGTCAAGCCGGCCGACCTGCCGTACGAGCCGGGCAAGCGACTGATGTTCAAGGTCAAGCACGCCCGCACCGCGGACGCGGTGGTGGCCGGTTTCCGCTGGCACAAGTCCGGCCCGGTGGTCGGCTCGCTGCTGCTCGGCCTCTACGACGAGGCCGGGGTCCTGCACCACGTGGGCGTGAGTGCGTCGTTCAGCATGGCTCGCCGCGCCGAGTTGCTCGACGAGTTGGCGCCCTATCGGGACACCGGCGGTGAGCACCCGTGGGTGCACGGTGACCACGAGCGCGGTCAACGCATCCCGGGTGGGGTGAGCCGGTGGACCGGCACGAAGAACCTGGAGTGGGAGCCGGTGCGCCCGGAGCTGGTGGTCGAGGTGGGCTACGACGCGATGGAGGGCGAACGCTTCCGGCACACCGCCCAGTTCGTCCGTTGGCGGCCGGACCGCGACCCCCGCTCCTGCCGCTACGACCAGCTCGACCGGCCGATCCGCTTCGACGTGGACCAGGTGCTGCGCGGCGACCCGACGGCCACCGTGGACCGAGCCGCCACCGGCTCGGCGTAGCCTGGCCGTCGACCCGATCCCGGAGGACCACGTGACCCGCACCGCCGACCAGCCTCGGATGGCGAGCAGCCGCCGGGCCCGTCGCACTCTCGCCGGCTTCGTCGTGGCCGCGCTACTCACCGCCGGTTGCACGCTGCCGGCGTTCGCGCCGCGCACGGAGGCCGAGGGTGTCGCCGCGCCGACCGGGAGCACGCCGACCTGGCGGCCCTGCCCGGAGGTGCCCGACGAGCTGGTCGGGCGTGGCGCACCGAACATGCGCTACGAGTGCACTCGGATCGCGGTGCCCCGGGACTGGGGCAACGGCACCGGAGCGACCGCCGGGCCGGGTGCCGGTCAGACCTTCGAGATCGCCCTGCTGAGGGCCCGGTCCACCAAGCAGCGCGACCGGATCGGCTCCTTGGTGATCAACCCGGGCGGTCCAGGCGGTTCCGGCGTCGACACCGCCGTCTACCTCTCCTTCGGCTCCCAGTTCGGCGGGCTGCCCGCGTCGATCACCGAGCGCTTCGACATCGTCGGCTTCGACCCGCGCGGGGTTTCCCGGTCCAGCCCGGTGAAGTGCATCTCCGACGCCGACCTGGACGCCAGCTTCGGTTACGACCCGGACCCGGCGAGCCAGTCGGCGTTCGACGGCTTCGTCGGCCTGAGCCAGCGGATCGGGCGCGGCTGCGGTGACCGCTACGGCGACCAGCTGCCGCTGTACGGCACCGAGCAGGCCGCCCGTGACATGGACGCGGTCCGCGCCGCCGTGGGCGACGACAAGCTCACCTACCTGGGCTACTCGTACGGCACCCTGCTCGGCGCCACGTACGCCCAGCTCTACCCCCAGCGGGTACGGGCGCTGGTGCTCGACGGCGCGGTCGACCCGCAGCAGCGGCTGATCGAGGGATCGGAGAGCCAGGCCCGAGGCTTCGAACGGGCCTTCACCAACTTCACCAACTGGTGCGCGGCGAACGCCGGCCGCTGTCCGATCGCCCCGGACGCCCGCGCCGCGGTCACCTCGGCCATCGACAAGGCCAAGGTCTCCCCGGTACGCGGCGACGACGGGCGGGAGGCCACCGCCGGCTGGGTGTTCTACGCCGTCATCTCCTCGCTCTACACCGAATCCGGCTGGCAGGAGCTGGCCCAGGCGATCGACAAGCTGGCCGAGGGCGACCCGAAGGACGTGTTCCGGCTCGCCGACGCGTACGCCGGCCGGGAGGACAACGGGCACTACTCGAACCTGTTCGACGCCAACCTGGCCATCAACTGCGCCGACGAGACGGAGAAGCCGAGCCGGCAGCAGATCCGGCAGTTGCAGTCCGAGTGGCGCACGAAGTACCCACTGTTCGGGCCGGCGTTGGCGGTCGGCATGCTGAGCTGCGTCGAATGGCCGGGCGGGCGTGACCCGTACCCGACCGGCAAGGCGCACGGCGCACCGCCGATCGTGGTGGTCGGCACCACCGGCGACCCGGCGACACCGTACGAGCAGACTCCCCGGCTCGCGTCGATGCTGGGTGTCGGTCGGGTGCTCACCTGGGAGGGCGAGGGGCACACGGCGTACCCGCAGACCTCCTGCATCACCAACGCGGTCGACGCCTACCTGATCAACCTCACGGTCCCCCGAGAGGGCCTGCGCTGCCCGCCCCGCTGACCGTGTGTCAGGCTCACCGGCATGAGTGACATGATCTACCGGGAGGCGGTCCGGGCTGACCTGCCTGCCGTCCTCGCCCTGCTCGCCGATGATGTCCTGGGCAAGGCCCGTGACTTCACCGAGGTCGACGACGCGTACGAGAGGGCGTTCGCGGCGATCGACGCGGACCCGCGCAACCAGCTGATCGTCGCCGAACAGGACGGCGACCTGGTCGGCTGCCTGCAGATCACCTACATCCCTGGCCTCGGCCGGCACGGCGCCGAGCGGTCCCTGATCGAGTCGGTCCGGATCCGCTCCGACCGGCGTGGCCAGGGGCTGGGCCGGGACCTGATGACCTGGGCGATCGACCAGGCCCGGGAGCGCGGCTGCGCGCTGGTGCAGCTCACCACCGACAAGACCCGCGAGGACGCGCACCGCTTCTACCTGGGCCTCGGCTTCGTGGCCAGCCACGAGGGCATGAAGCTCGCGCTCTGACCCGGCGTCGCGCCTCGTCCGTACCGACGGCGTGGAGCTGATGTCGCAGACGAGTCACCCCTGGCGATTCGTTGACGACATCAGCTCCACAGCGAGCGCGCGGACGCCTGACCGGCAGTGGTCAGCCGTCGACCAGGCGGCCGTCGCGCAGGGTCAGCACCCGGTCGGCGAGGTCGATCAGGGCCGGGTCGTGCGTCGCCACCAGCGCCGTCATGCCGCGGGCGTGCACCACCGCGCGCAGCAGGTCCATGATGGAGCGTCCGGTCTCCGAGTCGAGCTGACCGGTGGGCTCGTCGGCGATGAGCAGGTCCGGCTCGTTGGCCAACGCACGGGCCACCGCGACCCGCTGCTGCTGGCCGCCGGAGAGTTCGTACGGCCGCTGCGCGGCGTGCCCGCCCAGGCCGACCAGCTCCAGCAGCACCGCGACGCGCTCTTCCCGCTCCGCGGCCGGCACCTGCGCCAGCCGCAACGGCACGCCCACGTTCTCGGCGGCGGAGAGGATCGGCACCAGCCCGAAGGTCTGGAACACGAACCCGACAGTGCCCCGGCGCAGCCGCAGCAGTTCCGCCTCCCCGGCGGAGGTCACCTCGTGACCGGCCACCACCACCTGACCGCTGTCCGGCCGGTCCAGGCCGCCGATCATGTTCAGCAGGGTGGTCTTGCCGGCCCCGGACCGACCTCGGACGGCGACCAACTCGCCCCGGTTGGCCGTGAACGACACGTCCCGCACCGCGTGGACGGCGCGCTCACCCCGGCCGAAGGTCCGGCTGATCGCACTGACCCGGACCACCTCGTCGGGGCGCGCGCCGTTGAACCCGGCCGCGCCGGTCACCACCATGTTCTGCCCGCTCATGCCCGCGCCCCCCGCTCCTCCGAGGCCCGGTCGCCGGGCCGTACCTGCACATGGTCCGGCTCCAGGTCGAGCCGGACCCGCTCCTTCAGCGAGAGCGCGTCGACGAACGCGGCCGGCAGCTGCATCCGACCGTTGCGGTCCAGCACCGCGTACTCCTCGCTGACCAGTTCGGTGTTGCCGTCCGCGCCGATGCGGGCGGTCCGGCGTACCTCGGAGGCAGTCCGGCCATCGCGGATCGCGACGGTCCGGCGGACCTGCGTGGCCACGGCGTGGTCGTGGGTGACGACCACGATGGTGACACCCAGCTCCGCGTTGATGGTGCGCAGCGCCCCGAACACCTCGGCGCCGGTCGCCTCGTCCAGCTCACCGGTCGGCTCGTCGGCGAAGAGCACCTCCGGGTCGTTGGCCACCGCCACCGCCACCGCGACCCGCTGCTGCTCGCCGCCGCTGAGCTGCCCCGGCCGGCGTTCGGCGCAGTAGCCCACACCGACCAGGTCGAGCAGTTCCCGGGCCCGCTCCCGGCGGGCCTTGCGGCTGCGCTTGCCGGCCAACTGCATCGGCAGTTCGACGTTCTCCAGCGCGTTGAGGTACGGCAACAGGTTGCGGCCGGTCTGCTGCCAGACGAACCCGACCAGCTGCCGCCGGTAGCTCAGCCGCCGCTTGGCGGACAGGGAGAGCAGGTCGTAGTCGGCCACCCGGGCGATACCGGCCGTCGGCGTGTCCAGGCCGGAGAGGATGTTGAGCAGGGTCGACTTGCCCGAACCGGAGGCACCGACGATCGCCACCAGCTCACCCCGGTCGATGACCAGGTCGAGCCCCTGCAGGGCGACCACTTCCACCCCCTCGGTCTTGAAGATACGCACCAGGCCGTCGCAGACGATGTGTCCGCGTAGGCGGTCCTGCCCGCCGGCCCGCTCGGCGGCGCGTTGCGCTGCCCGCTGTTGCAGGGCGGCCAGGTCAGGCACCAGTGGAGTCTGGGCGGTAGCGGTCATCTCAGCTCTCCTCTCCGAGCCGAAGCACCTCTCCGAGGCGCAACCGGCGGTTGTTCAAAGCCTCGACGGCAACCGCGAAGCCGAGGGCGACCGCCCCGAGCGCGAGCACCGCGGCGACCAGGCTGGGCTCGAAAGCCACCCGGACCGGCACACCACTGGTGAACGCGGACAGGCCGAGCACCGGGTTGAGCAGCAGGGGCAGGACCGCGCCGACGAGCGCGCCGGTCAGCACCGACACCGCGACCAGCGGGGTCAACTCGACCAGCAGCAGCCCTCGCCACTGCCGGCGGGACAGGCCGAGGGTGCGCAGCCGGGACAGCACCTGGCCCCGGGACCGCGCGCCGGCCAGCACGGTGAACGCGATGGCCAGCAGCCCGAGCACGGTGCCGCCGACGGCCCCGGCCGTGAACCCGAAGGCCAGGATCCCGTTCGCCCCACCGTTGCCAAGCCCTCGGCGGACATCCGCCCGGGTGTCGACGGTGACCCCGAGGAGGCGTTCCCGGCCGGCGACCGCGCCGCCCCGCTGGTAGCGCTCCTGCCCCTGGTCGCCGGCGACCCGGAGCGCCTCCGCGTCCAGCGGATCCCCTGCGATCAGCAGGCTGGTCGGCGCGGGTGTGGTGATGCGCTTCGGCAGTGCCTGCCAGGGCAGGATCACGAACCGGTTGTTGTTCGCCGCCAGCAGCGGGAAGGCGTCCTCGGTGCCGGCCACCCGGAACTGGTACCGCTCGCCCTGCACCAAGATGAAGGCGGAATCGGCCAGCCCCACCTTCGCCAGATCCGCGGCGATCGCCGGTGAGACGATCGCCGGCAGCGGACCCGGACCAGGCTGGGCGGTGCGCAGCGCCTCCGGAACCGACAGGCCCGTCTGGGCTTCACGGGCCACCGTGTCCCACCCCGAGCCGTCGATCAGCAGCACGTCCGTCTGCCCGATGGCGGCGTCGGTGCCGATCTCGTCGGACGCCAGCCGCTCATCGTCCTCGAACAGCACCCGGGTGACGGCCCGGACCCCCGGCAGCCGGCCCAGCTCGTCGACGGTGTCGGGTGCGAAGCGCTCCCCGCGGATCACCGCGTCGGCGGGCACGATCTGCGCGGCGGCCCGTTCCCGGCTCGCGTCGACGCCAGCGGCCACGACGGCGCAGAACGCCGCGGTGCCGATCGCCAGCACCACCACGACCAGCGGTGCGGCGATCGCGGCGCGGCTGGCGCGGGCCGTGCCGAGGAAGGCCACGCTGCCCCGGGTCCGCGCGGCCAGCCGACTGACCAGCAACAACGGCCAGGGGTACGCCCGCAACGCCAGCACCGCCGCCGCGATCGCCAGCAGCACCGGCACCGACACGAGCAGTGGGTCCACCTCGCCCAGGGTCAGACCACGTCGGCGCAGCAGCACCGCGGCGAGCCCGGCCAGCAGCAGCAGGGAGATCTCGCCGGTGAGCCGACGGGCCGACGGGCGCATCCGGATCAGGTCCCGGCGGACCGCTCCGCCGGCCGGTACGGCCAGCGTCGCCACCGGCAGCGCCAGGGTGACCAGCACGGTCACCGCGATGAGGTACGGCGTGGTCGGGTCCGGGGCACCCGGGACCAGGGTGCCCAGCCACCAGCCCAGCGCGGCGGCGACCGGCACCACCAGCACCGACTCGACGAAACTGCGCCGAGCGCCGGCGGTGGCCCCGCCCCCACGGGCGCGCAGCAGCACGAACTCCGCGCGACGCCGTCGGGTGGCGAGACCGACCGCGAGCACGATGAGCCCCGCCAGGGTGGCCAGGACACCGGCCGCGATCACCGCGAGCAGCGTCCGGACGGCATCGATCTGGGCGGCGAACGCGCGCAACGGAACGTCAGCGCCCTGGGTCAACGTGAGATCCGGCGGATGGGTGCGCTGCATCACCTGCAAACCGTCGATCAACTGGTCCAGCTCGCGTGCGTTGACCCGGTCGACGCCCAGGCGGTACCGCCAGTTGGTCTGGACCGGCCACCCCTCCGCGGCCCGCTTGTTGAGGACCGACTGCGCCACGACGCCGACACCGACGAGCGGCTGGCCATCGCCGGTCGGTTCGATGATCTGCAGCAGCTGCGGTAGCCCGTCCCAGATGCCATTCGCACGGTCGACGGGACGGAACAGCCCGGAAACCACCAGCGGGGCACCGCCGAGAAAGTTGCCGTCCTTATCGGTCCTACCGATGCGCAGTTGACTACCGGTGCGCAGGTTGAGCTTGCGGGCCACGTCGACGTCGAGCGCCACCTCGATCGGCCGGTCGGGAACGTACGTCTCGCTCGGCCACGCCCCCTCGACGAGGGTGCTCGCGCTCTGGATGTCGGGCATGGCCCGTAGGCCAAGGTCAACCAGCAGCTTGCGGGCCGCCAGGTCCGGCCCGACCACGCGGGCCCCCGCGGTCTCGACCGTGTACCACTTCTCGGTCACCGCCGAGCGCACCTGCGGCGGCATGTCCGCGGCCAGGGCCTCGAACCGCTCGACGGCGTTGCCCATCGCCGTCCGCTGCGACGTCGCCGGCTCCAGTCTGGTGGTGTACGAGAGGTCCCGGCGCGCGGCCGGCTCGCTGTTGAGCTGCGCCCGCAGCCCTTGTTCGGCAAGCCGGTTGACCAACCTCGGCACGCCACTGATCAGCAGCGTGACCACCAGGGTCAGCACCGCCAGGAGCAGGAACTGCCCCCCGTACGCCCGGACCCGCCGGACGGCCGCCCCGACGCTCATCGTTCTCCCCCGATTCGCAGCTGCACCGCCGCCACCCGCTGACGGATGCCGGTGGCGATGAACGCGCTGAAGGCGAGCGCCGCCAGCAACAGACCGACCGCGGTCAGACCGATCGGCACCCACGGCAGCACGTACGCCGGCGGGGGTATCGGCCGGCCGGCGGCCGGGGTGAGGATGACCAGTGGGGCCATCGTCGCGCCGACCGCGGTGCCGAGTAACAACCCGACGCCCACACCGATGCCGGCGAGGAACGTCTGTTCGGCCAGCAACGCCCGAGCCATCAGGCGGGGCGTGGCACCGAGGGTGTGCAGGACCGCGAACTCGCCGAGCCGACGCCGGGCGGTGGCCCACACGTCCACCATCAGGCCGACGATGGCGAGCAGCACCGCGCCGAGCGCGGCGGCGAGCATCCCGGTTCGGGAACCGCGCCAGTACGGGTCGTCGGCGGCCGCCTCGATCACCGCCTGCCGATTGAGCACGGTGACGCCCGGGAGCTCAGCGGCCGCTCGGGCGGCGGCCGTCGCGTCGCTGGCGCCGATCCACCACTCCGGTACGGGTCGGACGGAGCCGCTGTCGCGGATCAGCGTGTCGACCGCGGTGGGCAGGTCCAGCAGCACGCCCTCCCCGGTGGTGGTCGGTACGGCGGTCAGCTCACCGACCAGGTGCACCGGCAGCGTCGCGCCGGAGAGCGTCAGGTCGGCGGTGTCGCCGACGTTGAGGCTGAGTGCGGCGCTCACTCCGGGGGTCATCAGCACCGGTACGGGCTTGTTCACTCCCACCGGCACGATGGCGAACCGGCTGGACGGCTGTTCGGAGGACCGTGCGTCGGGAATCATCTCCACCGCGTGGGACGTGGTGAACCCGTTGCCGCTGGGCTGCACCCGGCTGGGCTTCTCGCCGCGGGTGGTCATGATCCAGTCGCCGCTCAGCTCGACAGGTCGGGTCGTGCCGTCGGTGCCGACCGCCGTCAGCCCCTGCATCTGGAGCCGGTACAGGTTGCCGGTGCCCGGCCCACCGTCGGCTTCGAATCCCGCCAGCCGCAGTCGCGCCCCACCTTCGTCGGGCAACTGCACGGTGAACCGGCTGGCCCGGCCGTCGCTGTCGGCCTCCGCCGCCGGCAGCCGCAGGGCGAGCCCGTCGGACCTGGTAACCAGCAGGGTCACCGCGACCCGGGACGACGCGACGCTCCCGATCACCGGCGTACGGACGGTGCCGGTGATCGCGCGCGTCCCCGCGGGCAGTTCGACGCCCGCGGGATCCCCGCCCGCGTCGACCATCCGCTGGTACTGCGCCGACGCTGATCCGTCGCTGAGGCGGTCGGCGAGCCGGACGACACCCGGGGCGCTGGCCGGGTCGACACCGATCACGGTCGCCGACAGGTTCTCCCGCCCGACCCGGATCTCGTCCCGCCACGCCGGCAGCACCCGGTTCACGGTCGGCAGCGCGGTGAGTTCACCGGCCCGGGTCACTGGTGCGCTCCCGGTCCGTTCGGTCACCCGCACGTCAGCGCCGACCGTGTGTCCGGCCTGCTCGACCTGGGACCGCTCGCCGGTGCTGATCAGCGACCAGGCCAGGGTGCTGCCGCCGACGGCGAGGGCGAGCAGCAGGACCGGGCCGGCGTGCGGACGCCGACCGGCCTGCCACATGCCGAACATGGTGGCGGTCCAGGGACGCCTGTCGACGAACCGCTCCGCGAACCGGGTGAGCGGCGGGAGCACCCGCAGCGCCAGCACGGCACCGGCCAGCACGCCGAGCGTGGGGGCGGCGATCAGCAGCGGGTCGAGCCCGAGCCGACCGCCCGACCCGGCCAGCGGGGAGGCGTACCGGCGGAGCTGCACCCAGGCGATCACGGCGAGCGCCACGAGCACCAGGTCGACGCTGGCGCGTTGGACGCTCGCCGACCGGTTCGGTCGGGACCGGGCCGCCATGTCGGCGACGTACGTGCCGGCGCCGCGCAGCGTCGGCAGGACCATGGCGACGAGGCAGCCGGCCGCGGTGGCCGCTGCCGCCGCCCAGATCAGTGTGGTGTTGCCGCCGGCGGTGGAGAGGTCACTCGACCCGCCGGGTCGGACGAACCGCAGAACCTCGCTGGCGATCAGCGGGCCGAGCACGGCGGCCGGGGCGACCACCAGGGTCGCCTCACGGGCGGCCAGGCCGGCCAACTGTCCGCGGGCGGCGCCGCGGGCGCGCAGGAGCGCGGTCTGTTGGCGGCGGTCCTCGTGCAGCAGCGCGGAGACCAGCACCAGCGCGTACCCGCCGAGCACCAGGATGAGCAGCAGCGGGGTGGCCAGCGACGAGCGACCCACCAGGTCGGCGCGGGCGATCCGGTCCAGCAGCTGCGGCATCTTCGTCACGGCCTGCCCGGAGCTGCCCAGTTGGGCGGCCTCGGGTACGGCCGAGGTCGCTTCGGTGAGGGCCTTGCGAATGGCGGGCAGGTCGGCGGTGTCGACGCTGGCGAGGTCCGGTTGGGCCAGCCAGGACGCCGACACCGAGCCCGGGAAGGTGGCCACGAAGTCGGCGGGGTCGAGCGTGAACGGCCCGTACGAGGTGCCGGAGCCGGCGGTGCCAGCGCCCACGCCGGGGGCCAGCAGCCAGTACGCGTCCGTCGGGTCGCGGGGCCGCCAGGTGCCGGCGAGCACCAACTCGCCGCGTCGTTCGGTGGCCCGGTCGCGCACCGGGACGCGTTCGCCGACGGTCAGGCCCAGGGCGCCGGCGACCCGCTCGGGCAGGCTCACCTGGACCGGGTTCGCCCCGGGGCGGGGCCAGGCTCCGCTGGTCAGCTCCGCGTGGCTGGCGAGGTCGTCGAACGTGGCGAGGTTCGCGAAGACCGGTTCGTCGGCCGTACGCGGGATCTGCCCGAGGTCGCCGGTGAGTTCCCGGCCGGTGCCGTACCGGGCGGCGGTGACACCGACCGGCACGCCGCCGAGCCCGCTGGCCAGCTCGGCTCGGACCGCCTTGTCCCGGGTGGCGAACTCGGCCGCGTCCCGTCCTCCCGAGCCGCTGACCAGAAGGCCGCGCTCCTCGGCGGGCGAGGCGGCGACGAGAGCCCGCTGCCCGGCGTCCACCGCCCGACGGTTGTAGTCGGACAACCCAGTGACCAACGCGACGGCGACAAGGGCGGCGATCACCGCCGCGACCAGCAACCCGCGCGCCTCGCGGGCCCGTCTCCACACCAGCTTCATCCGACGCCTCCCCTGGCCCTGGCGGGCCGACGACCATCAAGACAGGCCACCTACCGGGAAAGGTTCGCGCCCGTTACATGATCGTTATTACGAGAATCGTCGGCCGAGGCCGGGTGGCTAGTTGCCACCTCGAAGGTTGCGAATGCCGAACACCACCGCGCCGAGCGCGATCAGGACGCCGATGAGCTGCAAGCCCGGGGAGTCATCGGCCTCCCCGAGCACGACGGCGGCGACGCCGAGCGCAACCCCGAGGACGGCGACGACGGTCAGGACGTACCTCATGGGGTTTCCTCCTCGACCCACTCCAGCAGGTCTCCGGGCTGACAGTCGAGCACCCGGCACATCGCCTCCAGGGTGCTGAAACGGACGGCCTTGGCCCGACCGTTCTTCAGCACCGCCACGTTGGCGGGCGTGAGCCCGACGCGCTCGGCGAACTCACCAACGCTCATCTTGCGCTTGGCCAACTCGACGTCGATCCGGACGACGATGGGCATCAGATCACCGCTTCCATGTCGGTCCGAAGCGCGGTCGCCTGCCGCAGCAGCGCCCGCATCACCACCATGAGGAGCCCCAGCACCGTGACGCCCACCGTCAGGAGGAACAGCAGGAGGGGCGCTCCCGGGTCGTCCGCGTTGAAGCCGACCCAGAGGAAGACGCCCACCAGCACCACCCACGCGGCGGCGATGGCCCAGACGATGGCGTCCACCCACTTGAGGGACGCCTCGGTGAAGATGCGGTCGCTCTTGACCAGGCTGAGCAACTGCCACGTCGCGACGATGACCACCTGGACGCAGAGCACCCAGAACACCGTCACGATGGTCGCCGGCCAGCGCAGGTGGGCGTCCTCCGGCGATTGCTGGGCCATGTACGCGAATTGGCCGGGCAGCGAGAGGGTCTGGAACACGACCAGCACCCCGAACAGCACCACGAGAAAGACTCTGAGAGCGGCAACCGCTCGATGCTCTGTCACCATGCATCGAGTTTCGCTCGTTACCTATCGAAAGTCAATCGGTTGCCGGTGAGCCGGCTTCCGGTGACGACAGCGTCGGCCCGGACGCCGGCCTGGCCTTCTGCGGATGGATCGTCTCGTGCCGGGCCAGCATGGCGACGAATTCGACGATCTTGCGCTGCCGGGTCTCCGCCCGCTTGACCGCGTTGAGGCGGTGGATGAGGGAGAACCGGTTGCTCTTGGTGAGCACGTCGAACATGGCCTGCGCGGCGGGTTCGGCGGCGATGGCGGCGAGGAGGTCGGCCGGCACCTCGGCCTCCGACGGTGGGGCGTAGGCCGCCGCCCACCGCCCGTCCGCCTTCGCCGCCTCCACCGCGGCCCGACCCGGTGGCAGCATCCGCCCCTGCTCCTCCAGCCGGGCCACGTTCGCCACGTTGCGCTGCGACCACGCACTACGGGACCGGCGCGGGGTGAACCGGATCCAGGACGACTCCTCGTCCCGTTTGCGGGCCTGCCCGTCGATCCAGCCGAAGCACAGGGCCTCGTCGACCGCCTGCTGCCAGGTCAGGGTCGTGACCGTGCCGCCCTTCTTGGTCAGGGCGAGCCAGACACCGGGTGACGAAGCGTGATGGGCCGACAGCCACACGCGCAGGGCGTCGGCGTCCGCGACGATCAACTCATCCAGCTCGGGGCTCGTCATGCCGGCAAGCTATCCCCCGGGTCTGACAGCCGGTGCCGGCCGACCGTCTGGCCCAGCCGGCCGTTCGGCGGGCCACCATGGACACCCGCCCAGCCATAAGATCACCGGCACGGCGGCCCGACGCAGCAGCGGCGCAGGTCGCCGTCACAAAGTTCAACGGTGTATGAGCGCGGCGTTCTTCGACACCGCGCCAACGGGGGAGGTACGAGTGAGGCGTTCGGTGAAGGTGCTGACCGCTGCCGCGGTGCTCGCGGCGACGGTGGCCGTGCCGGCGGCTCCGGCCGCCGCGGGCGGCACGGGCTGGTGGTCCATGTCCGGCTACCTGGTCAGCAACAGCGCGTTCAATCCCAACGAGACGGCCGTGACGGTGCCGACCGTCCCGAACCTCAAGCTCAAGCACACCGGCAGCCCGGCCCGGACCGGTCAGCGCGCGCCTGTCGTCGCCGACGGACTGGTGTACGCGGTGGATAACCTCGGCGTCACGGCCACCGACGAGGTGACCGGCGCACAGAAGTGGCGCTTCGACCTGGAGCCCACAGAGTTCGGGTTCTCCACAGAGCTCGTCCACACGGCCGGCCAGCTCGTCTTCGCGGCGAGCGTCAGGGGCATGCCTGGCTCCGATCACTCGCAGATCTTCGTTATCGACGCTGCGACAGGCACGCTGGTCCGGGACTTCCGTGACGAGGGCGTGGCATTGCAGATCCTCGTCGACCGGGGTGTCGTCGTGGTCTCCGGTTTTGGTCGCTACAGCTCGGACACGCGCGCCTACCGCATCGCCGACGGGCAACTGCTGTGGGAGCACGACGTCGTCATGGATCAGCCGGTCTCGGCGAACGGTCGCGTCCTGCTTTCCGGATACGCGGGCAACGGCGGTCCCCTGACCAGCACCGTCGTCAACATCAGCAACGGGGAGCCCCTCAACACCACGACGTACCGCGACTACCGGCCGCTCGCGACGGACGAGACGGGGAGCAAGATCTACGTCGGGTGGGGGCACAGCCTGCAGGTCCTCGACCCGGCGACCGGCAACCTGAGCTGGCTCGCGTCCGACCTGAACCCGACGTTCACGGTGGTCACCCCGACCCGGCTGTACGTCACCTCCGCCGGGGGCACCGTCTTCGCGCTGAACCGCAGCACCGGCGCCATCATCTGGAGCAAGCAGGTGACGGGCAGCGAGCACCAGCGGGCGATCATCGCCGGTGGCGTCCTGTACGTCACGGCCAAGGACAACCGGGTGTACGCCCTGAACCCGGTCGACGGCGCCACGCTGAACGCGCCAGCCTTCACCGGCGCGACCGACCAGCTCGTGGTCACCTACGGCCGGGTGTACGCCACCGACGGCACGAAGCTGACCGTCTACGGCCTCTAGGGCCTGCGGCGTTTCCACGGCGGTTGACCGGATGTCACGGTCAACCGCCGTCGCTGTTCGCGCGACGCGGCACTGTCCGCACAGGCGCGACGCGGCGTCGCTGTGGTGGTCGCGGTCGCGGTGGTGGTCGCGGCTTGAGTTAGGTTCGCACCCGGTGGATCAGCTTGTGCGATGGCCGGGGCCGCTCGGCCTACGTTCGTCGGTGGTAGTGGTTGCGGCGCGGGATCTGGTCGGGATCGAGCCAGGCCGGCGGGACGAACTCCGGGCGCCCGTCGTGGCCCAACCGAACCGCCCACTCACTCTGGTGGATGTGCCGGTGGTGGTGGCCGCAGAGCAGGACGGAGTTGTCGAGGCTGGTCGGGCCCCCATCGGCCCAGTGTCGGATGTGGTGGGCGGCGCACCAGCGCGGCGGCCGGTCGCAGCCCGGGAAGGCACAGCCGCCGTCGCGCAGCACCAGCGCGCGACGCAGCGGGCCGGTGACGAGGCGACGCTGTCGGCCCATGTCGAGCACCTGCCCGGTGCCGCCGAGCACAGCGGGCAGGATGGCCGCGTCGCAGGCGAGCCGGCGCACCGTGTCGGGGGTGAGACCCAGGCCGATGTCGAGGGCACCGGCACCCAACTGCCGCGCCAACCCGTCGTAGTCGGTGGTGACGACGAGTTGGGCCGGATCACCGCCGTTCTCGGGCAGTTCGCCGGTGCGCAGCGCCAGCCGGCACACGTCGGCGAGAGCATCATGGCGACGTTGCCCCTCTGAGCGGGTGTCGTCCGGCCCGGACGGCGCGCTGAGCGGGTCGATGACCGCACGCAACAGTGCTGCGGCTTCCGCGTCGAGGGTGCCGCTGAGCCGAAGCCGACCGCCGGTCTGCTCGGAGACGGTGACGTGCCGGTCGCGGGCAGCCCGGGCAGCCTCGGCAGCGAGCGCCGCCGCGGCGGCGGCGTCGGCGACCTCGGGTGCGACGTGGTCGAGGATGCGGGTGCCGAGTTTGCGCAGCGCCACAGGGTCGAACCGCGCGGCCCACTCGACCAGCACGCCCACCGCCTTGTCGGCGACCTCGGGCCCGGCGGACGCCGACACGGTGGCGACCGTGTCCGCGATGACGCGGGCCTGGTCCAGGCTGACCGCCCCGTCCGCCAGGGCTTCGCGCACGGTGGGTGGGGCGACGTCGAGTGAGGCGGCGAGCCCGACCAGCCGACGGGCGGCGGAGACGTCGAGTCGCAGGCGGTGGCGCAACCACACGGCCGTCGAGGAGGCGCCCTGCGCGACCGCGGTGCCCCGACCGTCCAACTCGCGGACCGCGGCCACCTGCACGGCCGCCAGCCGCTGCTGCAACCGGTGCGTGGCATCGAGCACCGCGATCAGATCGTGCTCGGAGAGGGCCCAGACCGGGGCGTCGGCGCAGGTCGCCACCGCACTGTCCGCCCGCACCAACTCATCGATCACAGGCAAATTCTAGAACAGGTGTACGACAAATTCTGGCCGCACCGAGTGCGCGACATCGCCCAACCAGGCCCGGTCAGCCGTCGGTCAACTCCGGACGATGCTCGCGGATCCAGGCCACCACGTCCGACTTCCGCCAGACCTTGCCCATCGCCAGCACGGCGACCGGCTCCGGGAAGTTCCGCTGATTGGCGATCACGGACGCGCGCTGCCGGGACACGTTCCCCAGCATCTCCCGAATCTCCGACACGCCGACGAGGTCCACACATTGACGATGACAGCGGCACAGGCGCCAGACTGCGACAACTACGGAGTGCGTTGACACAGACAACATGTCGGACCACGATTGACAGATGACTACGCCGGAGGCCTCCCCCAGCCGTGACCATCAGCCGCTGAGCGACCTACACCCGGTGCATCAGCACCTGCCGCGTCGGCCGTCGTGGCTCTGCCGGGTGTGCGCCGCCACCTGGCCATGCGCATTCGCCCGAATGTTGCTGCGGGTGGAGTACGAAGGGGATCGGGTGGCGCTATCGATCTACATGGCCAGCCAGCTCTACGACGCGACAGCCGACCTGCTCACGCTCAACCCCGACCCGGGACCGGACCCACGGGAGCTGTTCGACAGGTTCCTGGCGTGGACGGCGCAGCCGCGCTTGTGACGCCGCCGGGGGTCGGTCAGGGGCTGTCGGGGGTGGCCCTGGCGCGGCTGGGCTGCACCCGCTTGGGCTCCCCCGGCATCTTCGGGTGGTCCGGCGGGTACGGCAGGTCGCCCTGGCCGGCGGCGGCGTCGCGCTCGGCCCACTCGAGCAGTGGGGTGATGTCCCACGGTGCGTCGTCGATGCCGGCGTGCGGGTCACCTCGCTCGGCGAGCCGGGCGGGCACGGTGCGCAGGTCGAAGTCGTCCGGGTCGACGTCGGGTAGCTCGTCCCAGGTGACCGGGGTCGAGACGGTGGCCCGCGCGTTGGCCCGTAGCGAGTACGCGCAGGCGATCGTCCGGTCGCGCGCCATCTGGTTGAAGTCGACGAAGACCCGGGTGCCGCGCTCCTCCTTCCACCAGGCGGTGGTGACCAGGTCGGGGTTGCGGCGCTCCACCTCCCGGGCCAGCGCGATGGTGGCCCGGCGCACCTCGGTGAACGTCCAGCGGGGTTGGATGCGCAGGTAGACGTGCACGCCCCGGCCGCCGGAGGTCTTCGGCCAGCCGGTCGCGCCCAGCTCGTCGAGGAGCGCGCGGACCTCGCCGGCGGCCCGGGCCGCGTCGGCGAAGTCGGTGCCGGGCTGCGGGTCCAGATCGATGCGCAGCTCGTCGGGGCGGTCGACGTCGGCGGCCCGCACGGGCCACGGGTGGAAGACGATGGTGCCCATCTGCGCCGCCCAGGCCACGTGCGCCAGGTCGGCCGGGCAGAGCTCCGCCGCCGTCCGACCGCTCGGGAAGGTGATCTGCGCGGTGGTCACCCAGGGCGGCACCCCACGGGTGGGCACCCGTTTCTGGAAGAACGCCTCGCCCTCGACGCCCTCGGGGAAGCGTTGCAGGGTGGTCGGCCGGTCGCGCAGGGCGCGCATGATCCCGTCGCCCACCGCGAGGTAGTAGTGGAAGACATCCGCCTTGGTGAACCCCCGCTGAGGGAAGATCACCCGGTCCGGACTACTCAGCCGTACGCTGCGCCCGGCCACCTCGACCTCGGTGACCGCAGCCTTGGTGCCCGCCATCTCGCGACCATATGCCACGCCCCTGACGTTCGACGTACCGTTGACGGGTGAGTCTTGACGACAACGAACTGCCCCGTACCGACGAAGAGTGGCGGGTCCGACTGACCCCCGAGGAGTTCCACGTCCTGCGGGAGGCTGGCACCGAACGCCCGTGGACGGGCGAGTACGTGGACACGAAGACCCAGGGGGTCTACCACTGCCGCGCCTGCGGGCTGGAGCTGTTCTCCAGCGACACGAAGTTCGACTCGCACTGCGGCTGGCCGAGCTTCGACGACGCCATCCCGGGCCGGGTCAAGGAGATCGAGGACCGCAGCCTGGGCATGGCCCGTACGGAGATCCGCTGCGCCCGCTGCGACAGTCACCTCGGGCACGTCTTCCACGGCGAGGGCTTCACCCCGAAGGACACCCGACACTGCGTCAACTCGGTCTCCATCAAGCTGGAACCCCGCTGACCGCAGAGCCCCTCACGGCGTACCCCTGAGGAGCTCGACCTCGGCGGTCCGGGACTGCTCGATCCGCCGGGCCAGGTCGCGGACCCGTTCGTTGCGGCCGACGCCGACCTGGGCGCGGGCCAGGTCGGCGGCCGATCGTTGGTGGTCGGCGAGCACCTCACGCAGCACACGGTCGACGTCCGGGTCCGGAGCGGTCCGCAGCCGGTCGAGCGCGGTGTCGTCGCCGTGCCCGTCGTGGTGGTGTGCGGCGGCGCTGGCGCCCGGCCCGGCCGTGGGCAACCAGCCGCGCATCACGAACAGCTCGTCGGCCTCGGTCGCCTCGATCGCGGCGGCCAGGGTGCGCAACGCGTCGTCGCGCACCCGGTCGCGGGCCAGCCGGACGATCTGCAATGTGCGTTCGCTGTGTCCGACCATGGTGCTGAGGAACACCACGTCGATCCCGCTCATCGCGTCCCCGTCGGCTGACGGCCCGGCCGTCGCCGAGCCGGCCGGGGACGCGGGGGCGGGCTGCGGCCGGGCCGACGGGCTCGACGTGGCGGCGCAGGCCCCGGTGAGCAGCAGCGCGGCGACGAGGAACGCCAGAGGGGTACGGCGGGGCATGCCGGTTGCTCCGTTCACGCGAGAGCGGCGACACGGGTGCAACCGAGGCCGCACCCGTGCGGTCAGACCTGAAGCCAGAGCGCCGGTACGTTCGGCGGCTCCCAGCCCGGGATCGCGGTGTGCGCCTGCCGACAGCGGTACGTCACTCCGCCGTAGGTGACCTGGTCGCCCACCTGGTACGCCCGGCCCGCCGCCCAACTGCCACCCGCGGGTGGGTTGGTCGGTGTGGGCGTCGGGGTGGGCCGCGGGGTGGGGGTGGGCGTCGGGGTCGGGGTCGGGTTCGACCCGCCACCGCCGATCTGCACGTCGATGCAGGAGTAGAAGGCGTTCGCCGTGTCGGAGATGTTCCAGACCGCGAGGATCTTCTGCCGGCCGGTGAAGCCGCCGAGGTTGACGGTGTGCGACACCGTGGCGCCCGGCTGCTGGCCGTTGCCGTTGACCACGCCGACCCGGGTGTTGCCGATCCAGTACTCCCAGTTGCTGGTGGCGTGCCGGGCGGTGTTGACCCAGGTGAAGGTCAGCGAACTGCCCACCGAGGTCGCCGGCCAGCCCCGACTGTCGTCGTTGAGGACGGCGAACTGGGCGATGCCGGCATGGCAGCTGCGCAGGCCCTTGGGGCCCTCGACGCTCTGCGGCTCGTACTTGATCTGACCGCAGTCGGGCACCCGGCCCTGCGCGCAGAGCGCCTGCCGGCTCGGTGGGGCGGAGACGTAGCCGTGCGCCTGCGCGGGGGCGGCGACGGTGAGGGTGGCGGCGACAGCGCCCGCCGCCACCAGCGGGACGGTGATTCTTCGACGCATCGGGCAGCTCCTTTTCCAGGTGCGGTGAGGTGCCCTCAACGTAATTTAAACATTGTTAACAGTAAAGACTCTCATCGATAAATCCATCGATGACGACAGTTTTCTGCGCAGCGCCCGGGCAGGCCGCCCCCGGTGTCGCCGCGCGACCCTTCCGACGCGGCGGGGCAACACGCCGACACCGACACGCCGCCGGCCGGGGTGCGACAGCGACGTTCCGCCCCACGCCGACGCGGCCCGGAGGATTCTGTAGGCAATTGTCCACTTAAATGGAGGTTTCCCGTGGCGACCTGCGAAGTCTGCGGCAACGACTACTGGATGGCGTTCGAGGTGCACACCGTCAGCGGTGACGTGCACACCTTCGACTCGTTCGAGTGCGCGATCCAGCGGATGGCACCGATCTGCGAGCACTGCCAGGTCAAGATCGTCGGGCACGGCGTCGAGGTCAACGGCCGCTTCTTCTGCTGCGCGCACTGCGCCCGCGCCGTCGAGGGCACGGTGGGTGCCGAGATCCGCGACGCCGTCGGCGCCCGCCCAGCCTGACCACGCCGGCCCAGCCTGACCAGTTTGACCGCGCCCGCCCGCCCGGCTGCGGGCCGGGCCGACCACCGCACTGGGGTACGGTCGTCGCCATGCGGCCATTCCTGGGCGTCCTGCCCCCGCCGCGCTCCTGAGCGGAGCGCCGCGCCTCTCGCCGAGCGGGTGACCTGACCCGCCCGGCCACCCTGTCGTACGCGCTCCGTCGACGTCGTCCCCCGTCAACGGCTCACCCTACGGAGCGCTCCCGTGTCCACCACCCGTACCGCGCTGCCGGCCGCCTCGGCCGCCCACCCCGCCGCCCGCAGCGGCCTGATCCCGATCACCGTCACCGGCGTGCTGTGGGGCACCACCGGCGTGGCGGTGCAACTCCTGCGCGACGGCACCGGGCTCAGCCCGGTGAGCATCGGCTTCCACCGCCTCGCCATCGCCGCGCTCGTGCTGCTGGCGTGCACCGCCGGCCGACTCCCCACGATGGTGGCCGCCCTGCGCGCCGCCCCCGTACCGCTGCTGCTCACCGGCGTGGGCCTCGGCCTCTACCAGGCGCTCTACTTCGCCGCCGTGGCCTGGGCCGGGGTCAGCGTGGCCACCATCGTCAGCCTGGGCCTGGCCCCGGTGCTCGCCGCCGCCTGGGAGTCGGCGCACGCCCGCCGGCTCCCCGGCCCACTGCGACTCGGCACCCTGGTCGCGGCGGTGGCCGGCCTCGTTCTGATCACCAGCGCCACCGAACACCCCGGCGCGGCGGCGCCCGCCCCGCTGCTCGGCCTGCTCGCGGCGGCCGGCTCCGGCCTCGGGTACGCGGTGACCACCCTGATCAGCCGCCAGGTGTCGCAGCGCACCGCGCCGATGACGCTGACCACCATCTCCACCGTGGTCGGCGCGCTGACCCTGGCGCCGTTCGCCCTGGTCGCCGGGGTCAGCGTGCCGGTACGCCTGGACACCGTGGCGCTGCTGCTACACCTCGGCGTGGTCACCACGGCGCTCGCGTACGCCCTGTTCTACGCCGGGCTGCGCACCACACCGGGCAGCGTCGCCGCCGTGCTGACCCTGCTCGAACCGCTCACCGCCGCGGCGCTGGCGGTGGCGCTGCTGCACGAACCGCTCCCCCTGCCGGTGATCGTCGGCGGCGTCCTGCTGCTCACCGCCGTGGCCGCCACCTACCTCGCACCCCACCGGGCGGACACTGCGTGAACCCACCCGACCTACCATCGGTGGATGCCCCAGCAGACCACCGAGATCCGCACCGCCTCGTTCGCCGATCTGAACGCCCGCACCTTCCACGACCTGCTCAAGCTGCGCATCGACGTGTTCGTGGTGGAGCAGCACTGCCCGTACCCGGAACTCGACGGACGCGACGTCGAGCCGGGCACCCGGCACATCTGGCTCACCGACGGCGACGCGCCGCTGGCGTACCTGCGGATTCTGGCCGACCCGGACGGCGTCGCCCGGATCGGTCGGGTGGTGGTGGCCCCGGCGGCGCGCGGTGGTGGTCACGCCGGTCGGCTGATGAGCGCGGCACTGGAGGTGGTGGGCAATCGGGTCTGCGTGCTGGACGCCCAGTCGCACCTGGTGGGGTTCTACGGCCGGCACGGTTTCGCGGTGAGCGGCCCCGAGTACATCGAGGACGGGATCCCGCACACCCCGATGCGCCGGGATCCCATTGACGCGTGACGATCCGGCTGGCATGGTGCCGGGTAGAGCCATCGCGGGAGCCAGCGAGAGGCACGGGAGTGGGCACCTCCCGGCGGTCCGGGTGTCGACGTCCGACCTCATCCCCCCGGGGGCTCCATGTCCACTTCCATCCGATCACGACGCGTGGTCTGGCTGTTCGCCATCGTGGCGACCACCACGCTCCTGTTGACGACCGCACTCACCACCGTGCTGACCAGGCCCGCCTCGGCGCATGGTTCGGTCGTCGACCCGGCCTCGCGTAACTACAGCTGCTGGCAACGCTGGGGCGGCGACTTCCAGAACCCCCGGATGGCCACCGAGGACCCGATGTGCTGGCAGGCCTGGCAGGCCGACCCGGCCGCCATGTGGAACTGGAACGGCCTCTTCCGCGAGGGGGTGGGCGGCAACCACCAGGCGGCCGTCCCGGACGGTCAACTGTGCAGCGGTGGACGCACCCAGAGCCCGCGCTACAACTCGCTGGACACCATCGGCGCCTGGAAGACCACAGCGGTGTCGAACAACTTCCGGCTCCGCTTCTTCGACCAGGCCAGCCACGGCGCCGACTACATCCGGGTGTACGTGACCAAGCAGGGCTTCAACTCCGCCACCCAGCCACTGGGCTGGGGCAACCTGGAGTTGGCTGGCCAGATCGGCAACACCCCGGCCTCCCAGTGGGACCAGGACACCGGTGGCGTCTCGATCCAGATCCCGGTGAGCGCGCCCGGACGCACCGGACGGCACATCGTCTACACCGTGTGGCAGGCCAGCCACTTTGACCAGTCGTACTACCTGTGCAGCGACGTCGACTTCGGCGGCGGGTCGACCAACCCGCCCACCACTCCCCCGCCGACGACCCCGCCGCCCACCACTCCCCCACCCACCACGCCGCCGCCGACCACCCCGCCGCCGGCCGGCGCGTGCACGGCGACGTACCAGGTGACCGGTCAGTGGCCCGGTGGCTTCCAGGCCGACGTGACGGTGACCGCGGGCGGTTCACCGATCCAGGGCTGGTCGCTGAGCTGGAACTACGCCAACGGCCAGCAGGTCACCTCGTCGTGGAACGCGACGGTCAGCACGAACGGCACGGCGGTTACCGCACGTAACGCCAACCACAACGGCAGCCTTGCCGCCGGAGCGAGCACCACGTTCGGTTTCCTCGGCTCGTGGAACGGCAGCAACCCGGTTCCACTGGTCACCTGCACCACGACCAGTTGATCCCCGTCCGGCGTCGCACCCGGGCGGGGGTGCGACGCCGGCCGGCGGGCGTCAGACCAGGCAGTTGACGATCTCGGCCACCGAGCGGCGGCGGCCGGTGTAGAACGGGACCTCTTCGCGGACGTGTCGGCGGGCGCCGGAGGCGCGCAGGTCCCGCATCAGGTCGACGATCCGGTGCAGCTCGTCGGCCTCGAAGGCGAGCATCCACTCGTAGTCGCCGAGCGCGAACGAGGCGACCGTGTTGGCCCGCACGTCCGGGTAGCCGCGGGCCATCTTCCCGTGCTCGGCCAGCATCTCGCGCCGCTCGGCGTCGGGCAGCAGGTACCACTCGTAGGAACGGACGAACGGGTAGACGCAGATGTACGGGCGGGCCTCCTCGCCGGCCAGGAACGCCGGGATGTGGCTCTTGTTGAACTCCGCCGGCCGGTGCAGCGCCATCTGCGACCACACCGGGGTCAGCGCCCGACCCAGGGTGGTACGACGGAACCGCAGGTACGCGTCCTGGAGGGCGTCGCTGGAGGCGGAGTGCCACCAGATCATCACGTCCGCGTCGGCGCGCAGCCCGGAGAGGTCGTAGACGCCCCGGATCACGACGTCCTTGCCGGCCAACTCGTCGAAGAGGGACACGACCTCGCTGGTGACGTTGTCCCGCAGCGACGGCAGCGGGGAGCTGGCCCGGAACACCGACCACATGGTGTAGCGGATGCTCTCGTTCAGCTCCCGCAGCCGGGCCGCGTTGGTCTGCTCGGTCATGTCGCCGATCCTCCCAGTGCTGTGATGATCTCTTCGGCCGCCGTCTCGCCGGAACGGACGCAGACCGGAATGCCGACGCCGTCGTAGCCGGCACCGGCGAGGACGAGGGTGGGGTGCGCGGCCCGCAACGCCGCCCGCGCGGCGGCGAGCCGGTCGGTGTGCCCCGGCGCGTACTGCGGCAGCGCACCGCCCCACCGCTGCACGTGCCCGTCCACGGCGGCGGGCAGCGGGGTGCCGAGCACCGCCGACAGCTCCCGGTGCACGGTGGCCGCCAGGTCCGCGTCGGGGCGCTGAAGGTGCGCCTCCTCGCCGTACCGGCCCACCGAGGCGCGCACCAGGGCCAACCCGTCCGGCTGACGCAGGTGCCCCCACTTGGTGGTGAAGAAGGTCGCCGCCTTGATCAGCAGCCCCTCGGTGCTCGGCACCAGGAAGCCGGACAGCTCGGGCAGCCGCGGCTGCGGCAACGCCATGGTGACCAGCGCGACGCTCGCGTAGTCCAGCTCACCGACGGCCGCGGCGGCTGCCGGCGCCGGGTCGCTGAGCAGCCGCGCCGCCGGTCGCGCCGGCACCGCCAGCACCACGGCGTCCACGTCGACCAGCTCGGCGTCGCGGGTCGGGCCGACCGTGAGCCGCCAACCGGTGCCGGTCCGGGTCACCTCGCGGACAGCGGCGTTGCGGCGTACCGTCGCGCCGCTGGCCGCCACCGCCGCCTCGACCAGGGTGCTCAGCCCGCCGACCAGGGTGCCAAAGACCGGCGCGCCGGGCGCGCGCGGCGCGGCGGCCTGCGCGGCCCGCACCGCACCGACCAGGGTGTGCTCCACCCGGGCCGTGCGGGCCAGCGCCGGCATCGTCGTGACCAGGGACAGATCGTCGGCGCGGCCCGCGTACACGCCGCCCAGCATCGGGTCGACCAGCCGCTCGACCACCTCGTCGCCGAACCGGGACCGGACCAACGCACCCACCGAGACGTCCGCGTCGGGCCCGACCAGCGGCCGACCACCGTCGGTGTCGGCGTCCGCGGACGGGCGGGCGACCGTGGCCACCCGATCCAGATCCCCGGGTACGCCCACCAGGGTGCCGCCCGGGATGGGGCGCAGCCCTCCGTCGATCACCAACGCGGCCTGCCCCACGGTGGGGTGCACGATCTTCTCGGCCAGCCCGAGCCGGCGGATCAACGCCACCGCCGCGCTCTCGGCGCCGGTCGGATCGCGCATCAGGAACGACTCCGCGCCCAACTCCACCGGCTGCCCGGCCAGCTCCCCGGTGCGCAACTTGCCGCCCAGCGCGCCGGACTGCTCGTACACCGTGATCTCGGTGCCGGTCGGTGCGCGCTCCCGCAGGCGGACCGCGGCGGCCAGCCCGGCGATCCCGCCGCCGACCACCGCCACCCGCCAGGGTTGCCGCATCACCGTGTCAGCCCTGGTCGGTCCGGCGGCTGGAAAGCTCGTGCACCAGCGCGACCACCCGGGTCAGCACGTCCGGGTCGATCTCCGGCAGCACCCCGTGGCCGAGGTTGAACACGTGCCCGGGCGCGGCGCGACCCTGCTCCAGGATGCGACGGACCTCAGCCTCCACGACCGGCCACGGCGCGAGCAGCACGGTCGGGTCCAGGTTGCCCTGCACCGCCTTGTCCGCGCCGATCCGGCCGGTGGCCACGTCCAGCGGCGTACGCCAGTCGACGCCGACCACGTCCGCCCCGGCCTCGCCCATCGCGCCGAGCAGCTCGGCGGTGCCCACCCCGAAGTGGATCCGGGGCACCCCGGCGTTGGCCAGGCCGCTCAGCACGGCGGTCGAGTGCGGCAACACGAAACGGCGGTAGTCGGCCTCGGAGAGCGCGCCGGCCCACGAGTCGAAGAGCTGCACGGCGGACACCCCGGCCGCGATCTGCACCCGCAGGAAGGCCAGCGTCACCTCGGCCAGCCGGGCACAGAGCGCGTGCCACAGCTCCGGGTCGCCGTACATCAGGGCCTTCGTCTTCGCGTGGGTGCGCGACGGCCCGCCCTCGACCAGGTAGCTGGCCAGCGTGAACGGCGCTCCGGCGAACCCGATCAGCGGGGTGTCGCCCAGCTCGACCACCAACTGCCGGACGGCCTCGTCCACGTACCAGACGTCGTCGCGGGTGATCGGGCGGATCCGCTGCACGTCGGCGGCGGTGCGGATCGGCTCGGCGACCACCGGACCGGTGCCCGGCACGATGTCCAGGTCGATCCCGGCGGCGGCGACGGGCACCACGATGTCGCTGAACAGGATGGCCGCGTCCACGCCGTGCCGGCGCACCGGCTGGAGGGTGATCTCGGTGACCAGTTCGGGTCGGCGGCAGGACTCCAGCATCGGCACGCTCGCCCGGATCTCCCGGTACTCCGGGAGCGAGCGGCCGGCCTGGCGCATGAACCAGACCGGGGTGTGCGGGACGGGCCGACGTTGACACGCCCGGATGAAGGGCGAGTCGGCTGGTCCGCCGGGGCGGGAATCTCCGTCTCGGGCGACAGTGCCCGTGGTGTCCGTGGTCATCGCCGCAATCGTGCCACGCCGGCCGCCCCCAACCGGGTGGGGGTGAGAGGAAGGGCACCGTTCCGGACGCCCGGCGCCCTTCATGAGCGTCGGCGCGCCGTCGAAGCGGGCGACGGACGGCGGCATAGGCTGCGGACATGGCCCCCCCGATCGCGCTCCCGGAGACGTTCGCCCGCGCGGTCGCCGGGCTGCGGTCGGCCGCCCCTCGGCCGGAGATCACCCTGGAGGAGGTCGGCGCCCCCCAGCGGCTGGCCCCGTACGCGTTCGCGCTCTCCGCGGCCGTGCTGCGCGACGACGACGAGGTGGCGACCGGCCGGCTGATCCTGCTGCACAACCCGGTCGGGCACGAGGCGTGGCAGGGCACCCTGCGGCTGGTCACCTACGTGACCGCCGAGTTGGAGGTCGACCTGGCCGCCGACCCGCTGCTGCCCGGGGTCGGCTGGACGTGGCTGACCGACGCGTTGGACGCCCACGGCGCCGACCACCGGGCGATCGGCGGGACGGTGACGCAGACCATGTCGACCCGGTTCGGCGATCTTGCCGGGCCGCCGACCATCGGTGACATCGAGATCCGCGCGTCCTGGACACCGGTCGACGACGACCTGACCCCACACCTGCTCGGCTGGTGCGCGCTCCTCGCCTCCACCGCCGGCCTGCCCCCACCCGGCGTCACTGCCCTCTCCGACCGCCGCCCAGCCGGCGCAGCCTGACCCGCCCTCTCCCCCAGCCCTCTCCCGCGTCGCCCCAGCCCTCTCGCGCGTCGCCCCAGCCCTCTCCCGCGTCGATCATGGAGTTGTGGTGGGCGAGATGTGAGCTCGTGCGGCATTTGTGGGGCACCACAACTGCATGATCGACGGGGTGGGGACGGGACACCTGATCGACACACGCCGGACCGGCTGCACACGCCGGATCTCCGCGCGCACTAGGGTTGGCAGGTGACCGACGAACCACCCCTGCACCGTCGGCCCACCGAGGAACTTCCGGGCAACGCACCCCAGCACCCGCCGTCGGCCCAGCCGCAGCCGGCGGGCGAGGGGGCCGACCCGACCGACGGTGGGCCCGTTCCGCTGATCGCTCCGCGTGACGGCACCCCCGAACCGGTGGCCGCTCCGGCCGAGTTGGCCGAGGTCGTGGCCCGCTTCGCGGCGGGCACCGGCCCGGTCGCCCTGGACGCCGAACGGGCCTCCGGCTACCGCTACAGCCAACGCGCGTACCTGGTGCAACTGCGCCGGGCCGGCGCGGGCACGGCGCTGATCGACCCGCTACCCCTGCCCGACCTCAGCGCGCTGGACGCGGTGATCGGCGAGGCCGAGTGGGTCCTCCACGCGGCCAGCCAGGATCTGCCCTGCCTGGCCGAGGTGGGGTTGCGCCCGCGCCGGCTGTTCGACACCGAGCTGGCGGCCCGGTTGGCCGGCTTCGAGCGCGTCGGACTCGCCGCGCTCACCGAACAGCTGCTCGGGTTCACGTTGGAGAAGCACCACTCGGCGGCCGACTGGTCGAGCCGACCGCTGCCCGAGTCCTGGTTGACGTACGCCGCCCTCGACGTGGAGCTGCTCACCGACCTGCGGGACGCGCTCGACGCCGAGTTGACCCGGCAGGGCAAGTCGGCCTGGGCCGCGGAGGAGTTCGCCGCACTGGTCCGCACCGGGGCCCGCCCGCCGCGGGTCCGCGCGGAACCGTGGCGGCGCACCTCGGGCATCCACCGGCTGCGGGGGGCGCGGGCTCAGGCCCGGGTCCGCTCGATGTGGTACGCCCGGGACCAGATCGCGGCCCGGCGGGACGCCGCGCCCGGTCGGGTGTTGCCCGATTCGGCGATCATCGCCGCGGCCGAGCTGGACCCGAAGGACGAGAAGACGCTGCTGACCCTGCCCGGTTTCGGTGGTCGGTCGGTCCGTCGGCTGGCCCGCACCTGGCTCGCCGCGCTCGACGACGCCCGGCAGTTGCCGGACGACTCCCTGCCGGTCTCGCCGGCCGTGGAGGGCCCGCCCCCGCCGCACCGCTGGGCCGAACGGGACCCGGTGGCGGCCGGTCGGCTGGCCCGTTGTCGGGAGGTCGTGATCCGCATCGCCGGTGAGCACAACCTTCCGCCGGAGAACCTGATCACTCCGGATTCGGTCCGCCGGCTCGCGTGGACCCCACCGGAGGAGATCACCGAGGAGTCGGTCGCGGAGACCCTGCGCGGCCTCAATGCCCGCGAGTGGCAGATCGGCCTCCTGACCCCCGACCTGACCAAAGCCCTAACCCCACCAACCACCTAACCGAACCACCCCACCCATATCCGGTTGATCATGAAGTTCGTGCCAGCGCGGCCGACATGTCTCGGCAGTAACTTCATGATCAACCGGGGCAGGGTGTGGGGTGGGCCACAGCCGGGGGGTGGGGACGGGGTTGGTTACTGACGAGTAGCATTCGGGGGAACGTGCCCCTCGGCTAGGAGGCTCCAGTGCCCCGTGAAGTTCGCGACGTCGTCTTCGTCGACGGCGTCCGTACCCCGTTCGGCAAGGCGGGTGGCATGTACGCCAACACCCGCGCCGACGACCTGGTGATCCGCTGCATCCGGGAACTGCTGCGTCGCAACCCGCAGCTGCCCCCGGAGCGGGTCGAAGAGGTCGCCATCGCGGCCACCACCCAGATCGGCGACCAGGGCCTCACCATCGGCCGCACCGCCGCCCTGCTGGCCGGGCTACCGAAGACCGTTCCCGGTTTCGCCATCGACCGGATGTGCGCGGGGGCGATGACCGCGGTCACCACCGTGGCCAGCGGCATCGCCATGGGCGCGTACGACATCGCCATCGCCGGTGGCGTCGAGCACATGGGCCGCCACCCGATGGGTGAGGGCGTCGACCCCAACCCGCGCATCATCGCCGAGAAGCTGGTCGACCCGTCCGCGCTGGTGATGGGTGCCACCGCGGAGAACCTGCACGACCTGGTCCCGCACATCACCAAGGCACGCACCGACGCGTTCGCGCTCGCCTCGCAGCAGAAGACCGCCAAGGCGTACGCCAACGGCAAGCTCCAGGACGACCTGGTGCCGATGTCCATCCGCGACGCCGACGGCGGCTGGGGCCTGGCCACGGTGGACGAGGCCCCCCGGGACACCTCGCTGGAGAAGCTGGCCACCCTCAAGACCCCGTTCCGCCCCCACGGCAAGGTCACCGCGGGCAACGCGGCCGGCCTGAACGACGGCGCCACCGCGAGCCTGCTCGCCGACGAGGCCACCGCCCGCGAGCTGGGCCTGCCGGTCGCCATGCGGCTGGTGTCGTTCGGCTTCGTCGGCGTCGAGCCGGAGGTGATGGGCGTCGGCCCGATTCCGTCGACGGAGAAGGCGCTTCGCCTCGCCGGGCTCAGCATCGACGACATCGGCCTGTTCGAGCTGAACGAGGCGTTCGCCGTGCAGGTGCTCGCCTTCCTCGACCACTTCGGCATCGCCGACGACGACGCGCGGGTCAACCCGTGGGGCGGCGCGATCGCCATCGGTCACCCGCTGGCCTCCTCGGGCGTACGGCTGATGACGCAGCTGGCCCGCCAGTTCGCCGAGCACCCCGAGGTCCGCTACGGCCTGACCGCGATGTGCATCGGCATCGGCATGGGCGGCACGGTCATCTGGGAGAACCCGCACTGGACGGAGGGCAACAAGTGAGCACGCTCGCCGCACCGAACGAGGTCGTCACCCGGGCGCTGCTGCGCGCGGTGAACGTACCGGGGCTGGACCGGCCCGCCGCCCTGATCACGCTGGACAACGGCCTCGACCACACCAAGCCGAACACCTTCGGCCCTGGTGGGCTGGCCAGCCTGGACGAGGCGATCACCGCCGCGCTCGCCGCGGACCCGGCGTTCATCGCCATCACCGGCAAGCCGTACATCTTCTGCGTGGGCGCGGACATCGTCGGCCTGCCGCAGCTCGCCGACCGCGCGCAGGCGTTGGAGATCGGCCGGCTCGGCCACCGGGTCTTCGCCCGGCTCAAGGACAGCACGGTCCCCACGTTCGCGTTCGTCAACGGCGCGGCGATGGGCGGGGGCCTGGAGCTGGCGCTGCACTGCCACTACCGGACGCTCTCCGGCGGCGCGGCGGCTCTCGCGCTGCCCGAGGTCTCCCTGGGTCTGGTGCCCGGCTGGGGTGGCACCCAGCTGCTGCCGAACCTGATCGGCATTCCTGCCGCGACCCAGGTGATCATCCAGAACCCGCTGATGCAGAACAAGATGCTCAAGCCGCAGCAGGCGGCCGAGCTGGGCATCGCGGACATCCTGTTGGAGCCGGCCGACTTCCTGGAGCGGTCTCTGGAGTGGGCCGCCGACGTGGTCCGGGGTCAGGTCACCGTGACCCGCCCCGCTGTCGACAAGGACATGTGGGCGGGCGTGCTCTACTTCGCCCGGGAGACGCTCAACCAGCGGTTGCACGGCGCGGTCCCGGCCGCGTACAAGGCGCTCGACCTGTTGGAGTCGGCGAAGGACGGCGACTTCGCCGCCGGCACCGCCGCCGAGGACGAGGCCCTGGCCGACCTGATCTTCTCCGAGGAGCTGCGCAGCGGCCTGTACGCGTTCGACCTGGTGCAGCGGCGGGCCAAGCGCCCGGCCGGCGCACCCGACAAGGGCCTGGCCCGGACGATCACCAAGGTCGGCATCGTCGGCGCGGGCCTGATGGCCAGCCAGCTGGCGCTGCTGTTCGCCCGCCGCCTCCAGGTGCCGGTGGTGCTGACCGACCTCGACCAGTCCCGGGTGGACAAGGGCGTCGGTTACGTGCACACCCAGATCGAGAAGGCCGTCACCAAGGGCCGGATGGACAAGGGCACCGCCGCAAAGCTGTACGGCCTGGTCAGCGGCACTGTCGACAAGAGCGCCTTCGCCGACGCGGATTTCGTCATCGAGGCGGTCTTCGAGGACCTGGGCGTCAAGAAGCAGGTCTGGGCCGAGTTGGAGAAGGTCGTCTCTCCGGAGGCGGTGCTCGCCACCAACACCAGCTCGCTGTCGATCACCGAGATGGCAGCCGAGTTGGAGCACCCGGAGCGGGTGGTCGGCTTCCACTTCTTCAACCCGGTGGCGGTGCTGCCGCTGCTGGAGATCGTCCGGGGTGAGCGCACCGACGACGTCACCCTGGCCACCGCGTTCGCCGTGGGCAAGCAGTTGAAGAAGTCGAGCGTGCTGGTCAAGGACGCCCCGGCGTTCGTGGTGAACCGGCTGCTCACCCGCTTCCTGGGCACCGTCTTCGCCGCCGTCGACGCCGGCACCCCGCTGGACGTGGCGAACAGCGCACTGGACCCGCTGGGCCTGCCGATGCGCCCGCTCGCCCTGCTGCAACTGGTCGGGCCGGCCGTCGCGTACCACGTGGGCGGCACCCTGCACGCCGCGTACCCGGACCGGTTCGGGGTCAGCGAGAACCTCAAGCGGATCGCCGACTCGGGCCAGCCGATCGTGGTCGACGACCAGGTCAACGAGGAGGTCGCCGCGCTGCTCGTCGTGGGTGACCAGCCGTTGACCGCCGAGCAGGTACGCCAGAACGCGCTCGACGCGCTCGCGCAGGAGATCCGGCTGATGCTGGACGAGGGTGTGGTCGCCGAGGCGCAGGACATCGACCTGTGCATGATCCTGGGTGCCGGTTGGCCGTTCCACCTGGGCGGCGTCACGCCGTACCTGGACCGGACCGGCACCTCCGAGCGGGTCACCGGCCAGCGGTTCCTGCCGCCCGGCGCGGCGAGTCTGCCGGCCTGACCGATCGCCGTACCACCGTCGCGGTGGCCGGACCGTGCCTCGTGCACGGGACGGCCACCGCGGCCGTTTGTGGACGGCCGGCCACCGCGCCCGGGTGCGGCCGGGGGCCACCACGGTCGTGTGTGGGCAGGCCAGCGCGGGGTGCGGATCCGTGCGGGGGCAACGGCGGGCAGCGCCCCGGGTTAGGATCACACGTTTTGCACCCCCATCTTGGAGCTGACTGATGTCTCAGCCGCCGGCCAATCCCTACGGTCCGCCGCACGATTCCCCCAACCAGCCGCAGCAGCCCGGCGGTTGGCCGCCGCCGCAGCCGCAGGGGCAGCCACAGCAGCCGGGCGGTTGGCCGCCGCCGCAGGGACAGCCGCAGCAGCCCGCTGGTTTCCCGCCTCCGCCCCAGGGCTTCCCGCCCGCGCAGCCCGGCGTCCCGCCCGCGCAGCCCGGCTACCCGGCCGCGCCGCAGGGCTACCCGGCCGCGCCGCAGGGCTTTCCGGCCGCACAGCCCGGTTTCCCGTCCGCGCAGCCCGGTCAGCCCTACGGTGACCCGGGCCTGGTCGGTGGCCCGCCCCCGGCGAAGAAGTCGAACGTCGGCAAGATCATTCTGATCGTGTTGGCCGTGGTGCTGGTGCTCTGCCTCGGCGGCGCGGCGATCACCTGGCTCGTCGTGAAGGACGACGTGGGCTCGGTCGTGGACGCCAGCAAGACCCGGGTGGTCGCGCCGGCCACCCTCGCCGGCCGGCCGAAGCTCACCGAACCGCAGCTGCAGCGGGCCGCCGACCAGGCGGCCAGCGGGATGAAGGGGGCGGCGAGGACCCAGACGAGCACCGTCGCTGCCTTCTACGGTGACCCGGCGAAGCAGGACCTCGTCATGATCACGGGCGTGTCGGCGCTGTTGGCGGACCCGAAGAAGGCGCTCGACGACTACGTGCAGGGGCTCGACGAGCAGTTGACGGTGAGCGGCATGACGGCCATCGACGCCGGCCCGCTCGGCGGTGAGGCGCGCTGCGGCAACGGCAAGGTCGAGACCGTGCCGCTGGGCATCTGTGTCTGGGCCGACCGGGGCAGTCTGGGCATGGTGGTGATGTACTTCAAGACCGCCGACCAGGCGAAGGCCGAGTTCGCCGCGATCCGGGGTCAGGTCGAACAGCAGTCCTGAGCTGGACGAGCACGGGGCCCCGGCCACCCTCGGGTGGCCGGGGCCCCGTGCCGTACGGCGGAAGCTACGCGCCTGACGCCGCTGCCCGCTCGGCAGCGCTGCGCAGCACGCAGAACTCGTTGCCCTCCGGGTCGGCGAGCACCACCCAACCGGTGCCGTCCGGTCGGGTCCGGTCGTCGACGAGCGTCGCGCCGATGCCGAGCAGTCGCTCGACCTCCTCGGCCCGGGTCCGGTCGGCCGGTTCAAGGTCCAGGTGCAGGCGGTTCTTCACCGACTTGCCCTCCGGGACCGCGATGAAGAGCACCTCCGGGCCACCCGGCGGCAGGAGCATCGCCTCCGGGTCACCGGGGAAGTCGTCAGGCTGCCGAGGGCAGTCGAAGACCTGCGACCAGAAACCGGCCAGGGCGTACGTGTCGGAACAGTCGATGCTGATGTTGTGGATCGTCGAACTCACAGTGGTCCTTCCACGGCGTTCACGTGGTGCCGCCCGAGTCCGGGCGCGTTACACCACGCAGAAACTGGTTCCCCATCGAATGGGCGATCAGCGCCCAACCCGTGCGGGGGCGCTCCGTCTCCGGGACGTCAGCCGGCGTGGACCCGGGATGCGGAGCCAACATTGGTGGACATCAACGCACCCCCTTTCATCTCGAACTGACGATGCGATCTTGCCATCGGCCGAGCGAGGCGCGCAACCCCGGTCAGCCGGCGGTAGCCACCGTGCCAGGCACCGCCGGCGCGTCCGCCGACGGCAGGGTGACCGTCACCTCCAGGCCGCCACCAGGCTGCGCGACCACCCGTACGGAACCGCCGTGCGCGGCGCAGACCGCCCGGACGATGGACAACCCCAGGCCGGAGCCCCGGGCCCCGGTGCGTTCCCGGCCACCGCGCCGGAACGGCTCGAACAACCCCGGCACGTCGGCCTGGTCCACCTCGAAGCCGGTGTTCCCCACCACCAGCCAGGATCGGTCGCCGTCGGTGCCGGTGCGCACCCAGAGCCGGCCGTGCAGGTGGTTGTAGCGGACCGCATTCTCGATCAGGTTTCCGGCCAGCCGGTCGAGCAGCCCCGGATCGCCGATCACCGGCGCGGACTCCAACGACGTCTGCACCCGAAGGCCGATCCGTTCCACCTCGCGGCGCATCGCCGACAGCGCGTTGGCCGTGCCCGCGGCGAGGTCACACTCCGTACGCCGGCCCAACTGCCGCCCAGCCTGCGCCTCACTGCGGGCCAACACCAGCAGCGCGTCCACGAGGCCGTTGGCCCGCTCCGAGGCATCACGGACGACGGTGGCCATCCGGCGGTACTCGGCGGCGTCCGCGTCGTCGTCGCTGAGCGTCACGTCGATTTCCGTCCGCATCACCGCGAGCGGGGTACGCAGCTCGTGCGAGGCATTCGCCACGAACCGCTTCTGGGCCTCGAACGCGGACGCGATCCGGTCCAACATGGCGTCGAACGTCTTGGCCAGCTCGGCCACCTCGTCGTCAGCGCCCGAGTAACCGATCCGCTGATCCAGCGTCGCCTCACCGAGCCGCTGCGCGGTCGCCGTGACCTGGTGCAGTGGGCGCAGCGCGCGGCCGGCGACCGCGTACGCGCCGGCCACCCCGACCACGCTGATCGCCAACAACGCGACCAGGCCCTTGGCCAGCAGTTCCCCCGAGGCGGCGTCGACCAACTGCTGCTGCCACTGGGCGGCGTCCATCTCCCGGCCGTCGGAGAGCAGCACGGTCGTGCCAGGCACCAACTCGTCGGTGGGTCGCAACGCGTCGCGGACCAACAGCCAGGCCAGCAGCACCAGGATCGCGCCCGCCCCGATGAGCAGCACACCGTTGAGCACGGTCAACCGCAACCGCAACGTAGGCCGCAGTCGGCGACTCACCGTGCCACCTCGGTTCGCGACTGCGGGGCTCGCAACCCCGGCTCACTCCTCGCGCTCACGCGCGCACCTCGGCCGTGCGGTAGCCCGCCCCGACCACCGTCTCGATCAACGGCGGGTCACCGAGCTTCTTGCGCAGTGTCATCACGGTGACCCGGACGATGGTGGTGAACGGGTCGGTGTTCGCGTCCCACACCCGTTCCAGCAACTCCTCACTGGAGACCACCGCGCCACGCGCCTTGAGCAGTTCGCTGAGCACGCCGAACTCCTTGTTGGTCAGGTCCATCGGCACACCGGCGCGGGTGGCCACCCGGCGGGCCGGGTCGAGCACCAGGTCGGCCAGTTCGAGCACCGGCGGCGCGGCCGGGGTGGCCCGTCGACCCAGCGCCTGCACCCGGGCGACCAACTCGTCGAAGGCGAACGGTTTGGGCAGGTAGTCGTCCGCCCCGAGCTGCAACCCCTCCACCCGGTCGGCCACCGTGCCGCTGGCGGTGAGCATCAGCACCCGGGTCAACGCGCCGGAGGCCGCCAGGTCGGCGCAGATCTGGTCGCCGTGGACGCCGGGCAGGTCCCGGTCGAGCACCACCACGTCGTACCGGGTGACGAACGCCGCCTCGTGGCCGGCGTCGCCGTCGTACGCCACGTCGACCGCCATCCCCCGCTTGCGCAACCCCCGTGCGATCGCGTCGGCGAGGTTGCGCTCGTCCTCGACCACCAGTACCCGCATCCCGGCCTCCTCGCTGCTGACCACCGACAACCTAGTGCCGGCCGGCAACCATCGTCCCTCGCCGTCCGCGCCGGGCGGCGTTGCGGGCCAGCGCGGCGTACGCGATGCTGGCCGGCGGCACCGAACGACGGACGGACCTGGCATGACAATCGCGGCACCACCCACCCGGCGGGACATCGCCTACCGGGGCTTCCACCTACCGGCCGACTCGGCAGCGGGCAGTGTCGAGGGCGTGGCCGGCGACGACGAGCGGAGCGCCTGGACGTCACCGCCGGTGCGGGTCGGCTTCGCCGTCGCCGAGGTGGTGCCGTCCTGGACCGCCGACACCCCGGACGGCTGCTGGATCGAGGTCGAGCTACGCGGCTGGCACGACGACGCGCCCGCCACCGGCTGGTACCGGCTGGCCCGCTGGGCGGCCGACGACCGGGCGGTACGACGCACCTCGATACCCGGGCAGCGCGACGGCGACGCCGCTGTCGACACCGACACCCTGGTCGTGACCGGCGCGACGGTCACCGGCTGGCAGGCGCGGGTGACACTGCACCGACCGGCCGGCAGCCCGAGCGGCCCGGTGCTGCGCAGCATCGGCGCGGTCGCCACCGGCCCCGCGTTACCCGGCCCGACCGGTGCACCGTCGCCCGCCTCGTCCGCCGCCCATGGGATCGTGCTGGACGTGCCGCGCTACTCGCAGCGGCTGCACGCCGGCCAGTACCCGCAGTGGGGTGGCGGCGGCGACTCCTGGTGCAGCCCCACCTGCACCTCGATGGTGCTCGCCTACTGGGGTGCCGAGCCGACGCCGGAGCACTACGCCTGGGTGGAGCCGTCCGGCCCTCGTCCGGTGGTGGTGCACGCTGCCCGACACTGCTACGACCACGCGTACGCCGGGGCCGGCAACTGGCCGTTCAACACCGCGTACGCCGGACTGCACGGGGTGGACGCGTTCGTCACCCGCCTGCGGTCGCTGAACGAGGCGGAGGCGTTCATCGCCGCCGGCATCCCCCTGATCGTCTCCGCCGCGTTCCGGGCCGACGAGGTGCCGGGGCTCGGGTACGACACCCGCGGGCACCTGATGGTGCTGGTCGGCTTCACCACCGACGGCGACCCGGTGCTCAACGACCCGTACGCCCCGGACGACGACGCGGTCCGTCGTACCGTGCCCCGGCAGGGTTTCGAGACCGTCTGGCAGCGCGGCAGCGGCGGGGTGGCGTACGTGCTGCGACCCGCGTCGGTGCCGCTGCCGCCGCCGCCCGCCCAGGCCAACTGGTGATCAGCCGGCCAGTTTCCAGAGCTGGTACGAGCTGGGCGCGGCGGCATTGCACACCAGGTAACCGGTGACCACCTGACACTCCCCGGTGGCATCGCGCAGCACATCCACGATGCGCACCGTTCCCGCGCCGATGTCCAACTCGCCGACGAGCACCCCGCCGTCGGGATGCCGGCGGATGCCGACCAGCCGGCCCCCAGGACCAAGTTGGTACAGCTCCCACCGGCCCAGGTCGGCCAACTGCCGGCCGGTCAGCGCATCGAGCACCAGGTACTGCTCCAACGGGCCGACGCCGCTGAGGTTGGCCATCAGCCGCCCGCCGGCCGGCCAGGCCCACCCCCACCGGCTGCTGCTCCAGCGCACCTCGCCGGTCATCCGGTCGACCGCCTGCATCTCGTTGGTGGCGCGCATACAGAGGACCGGGCCGCAGTCCAACGCGAAGTCGATCTGCACCCTCGTGCGGGTCCAGCGTTTGTCGAGCTGGTCCAACCCGTACGCGGTGATCGTGCCCGCGCCCCTGTCGTGCGCCACCAGCAGGTCGTCCATCACGTCCAGATCGATCGGACCGCCGTCGGGCGGGCGCAGATCGGCGCGGGCCAGCACCGCGCCGGTGGTCGCGTCGCGTACCTCGACCGGCCCGTCCAACTGGTTGAACACCACCCGGTCCACCCCGCGCTCGGTGCCGCGCAGGGTCACCGCGGCGCTGACGCCGGCGAGCTGCCAACGCACGGTGCCGCAGCACGGATCGATCGCGCGCACACCGGACGGTTCGGTCTCACCACCGGTGCGCAGCAGCAGGTTGCCGTCGACCAGTTCGAAAACGGTGCCCGGCTGCTGCCACCGGTACGCCCCGGTCGCCCGGTCCAGTGCCATCGTGAGGTTCCCCCGGCCCTGCGGACCGATCTCGTACCCGGTGGCCAGCACCATCCCGGCCAGCGCGGTCATTCCCCAGTACCGGGCCTCCGTCGACAGCGGCACCTGCCAGACCAGCTCGCCGCCGGGCAGGTGATACGCGGCCAGCCGCCCAGGTCGCGACTGGCTTGACGGCTCCAGGATCAGGAGGCGGTCACCGTCGATCATGACGTCGGACCCGGGCCGGGCCGACAGCGTCACCGGGGCCAGCCGGGGCGGCGCAACGTCGGCGGCGGCGAGCGTGACCAGCGCGAGCAGCACGACCAGCGCGCAGCGCAGCGGACGACTCTGCGCGCGGGGTGGGCGCAGCGACGGCTCCGGGTCGGGGCCGTGCCGCAACTCGCCGAGGTCGATCACCGGCCCGGTCATCGGGTCAACCGCCACAGCCCGAAGGTACCGTCGAGGCGTTGGCACAGCAGGACCGGCAGGGACGCCTGACAACCGCCGGCGATGCCCGGCAACACGTCGAGGATCCGTGTTCCGCCGGCCACCAGGTCGAGTTCGGCGACGAGCATCCGACCGCGCTCACCCCGCCGCACACCGACCAGCGGGTCGACCCGTCGGAGCACCCGCGTCAGACTCCACGCGCCCAGCTCGGCTCGTACCTGCCCGGTCGCCGCGTCCCGCACCTCGTACCCCCGGCCGGGCTTCGCCATCAACAACCGACCATCTCGGACGTCGGCCAGGTTGTCCTGGCCCCGGTCGGACCACCGCACCGCCCCGGTGGCCGGGTCGAGCACCTGGAGGCCGCCGGTCTGCGGAATCACGCAGAGCAGACCGGCGCAGCCGACCACGTAGGCCACCAACGGCATCTCGACCGTCCACCGTGGCAACAGATCGGCCAGCCCGTAGCTCACCAGCCGGTTGGCGCCGGGTGGGACGAGCAGCAGCAGGTCGCCGACGACCTGAATCCGCTGGTACGCCTTCCGGTCGGCGGGCAGCGTATCGACGCTGCGCAGCAGTCTGCCGGTCCCGGCGTCGTGCACCTGCACCGCGCCGCTGGGCTGAAGCAGCACGAACTGGTCGACCCGACCCTCAACAAGGTGGTAGGAGATGCCGGTGGAGGACTGGATCGGCACCGTCCAGATCAGCTCGCCGGAGTCGGGGTCGATCCCGCTCATCGCGCTCGACTCGTCCTCCCGGACATTCGTCAGCAGCAGACCGTCGTGGACGGTCGGGTCGACGGAGCCCGGCTGCTGCCACCGCTGCCGGCCCGTCGCGGCGTCGTAGGCGGTGGTCTGGAACTGCTGGTTCGGGGCGTTGACCGCCACCGCCAGCACCAGCCGCCGTTCGACCCGGACATCGATGACGTCACCGGAGCGGGCCAGCGGCGCCCGCCACCGCCGCCGCACACCAGCGTCGGTCGGTGTCGGCTGGGCGTACGCGGTCAGGTAGCGGCCCCCCTCGGGTTCCGGCCGGTCCACCACGAAGACGCTGTCCGCGGCGAGGTACGCCGAGGAGATCGGCGACCCCGGCACGACGTACACCGTCCGCTGCGGTGTCGGGGCCGCACCACCCAACCCCAGCAGGGCGAGCACCAGCACCGCCGCGCTGCGCGACGGACGGCCGGCGGCGCGCGGCCGGCGGGCCGGCGCAGAAGCTGCCGGCTCGTCCCGGACCTCGCCCAGTTCGATGATCGACAACTACGTCCCTTCATCACCGCGTAACGGGAGCAACGTCCGGCAAACCGACCGTGGGCGTACCGGCCCGGCAAAAGCGACGCACCCTCGCCTGTACGATGGCGCGTCGTGGCTGTGCCGGTGATAGACCCTTCGCTGAATCCCGTGACCGACGCCGACCCGGCCGAGGTCGAGTCGACACGGCGGCCTCGACGCCGTCCGGCCCGAGCCGACCTGTTGGCCCTCGGAGCCTATGTGCTGCTGGGCGTCTTCGTCTGCCTCAACTACTGGGGTGACGTCAACGGCCGGGTCTCCTCCCACCTGCCCACCGACCACAGCTGGTTCGAGTGGCTGTTCGCGCACGGCGAGTACTCGGTGCGGCACCTGGAGAACCCGCTCTTCACGGCCCGTCAGAACGCCCCGGACGGGGTGAACATGATGGCCAACACCTCGCTGCTCGGGGTGACCCTGCCGCTGGCCCCGCTGACCATGCTGCTCGGCCCCCAGGTGATGTACGCGCTCTACCTGGGTGCGGCGCTGGCGGCCACCGCCGGCACCGGGTACTGGATGCTCTCCCGCCACCTGGTGCGTTCCCGGGCGGCGGCGTTCGTCGGCGGCGCGTTCCTCGGCTTCGCGCCGGGAATCATCCACCACGCCAACGGCCAGCCGAACTTCGTGTCCAACTTCCTGCTCCCGCTGATCGTGGTGCGGGTGCTGACCCTGGCTGAGCCGGGCCGGTGGCGGCGCAACGGGCTGGTGCTCGGCGCGCTGGTGGCGTACCAGATCTTCATCAACGAGGAGATGCTGCTGCTCACCGCGCTGGCCTGCCTGGTCATCGTGCTGGCGTACGTCGTGCAGCGACCGCGGGCCAGTCGGGCCGCCGCCGGCACGTTTTTGGCCGGGCTCGGTGTCGCCGGCGGGCTGGCCCTGGTGCTCACCGCGTACCCGATCTGGTTCCAGTTCAACGGCCCGCAGTCCTACCGGGGCCTGCAGGGCGGGGTGTTCCACAACTGGGGCGAGGACCTGGTCGCCTTCGTCACCTTCGCCCGGGACACCTGGGCCGGTGACCCGGCGGTGGAGAAGACGATCGGCCTGACCGAGCAGAACACCTGGTTCGGTTGGCCGCTGGTGCTGCTCTCGGTGGTGGCGCTGGTGCTGCTGGTACGCCGCTCGCTGGCCACCCGGATCGTCGCGGTGCTCATCGTGGTGTTCAGCGTGGCCGCGATCGGGCCGTGGGTGCGCTTCAACGGTGTGGAGACCGACATTCGCGGCCCGTGGTCGTACGTGTCGGACGACCTGCCGCTGGTCGAGATGATGATGCCGACCCGGTTGACGCTGGTGGTCGCCGCCGCGGTGGGCGTCCTGCTCGCGTTGACCTGGGACGCCGCGTACCGCCAGGGGCGCCCGGTGGTCGACCGGCCGCGGGTGCCGGCCCAGCGCGGCGGCGAACCGGCCCCGGCGACGCCCGCCGGCCCGGCCGCGTCGACCGCGCCGCGCCGTCGTCGGTGGCTGCGCCCGGTGGGGTACGCGGCGGTCGCCCTCGCCGTGCTGCCGCTCTTCCCCCGGCCACTGCCCGCCCAGCAGATCGATCCGCCGCCGCACTTCATCACCGCGGGCGGTTGGCGGCCGTACGTGCCGGTGGGTCGGACCCTGGTGCCGGTGCCGATCCCGAGCAATGTGCACGGCCTGCCGACGCTGCGGTGGAGTGCGCTCACCGGGCAGGAGTTCCCCATTCCGGGCGGCTACTTCATCGGCCCGAACGAGCTGGGTGAGGGGGTCTTCGGCGCGCCGAACCGGCCGACCAGCACCCTCATCTACTCCACCATGGACACCGGCACGGTCCCGGCGCTGACCGACGAGAACCGCCGCCAGGCCGTCGAGGACCTGCGGTTCTGGCGGGCGTCGGTGGTGGTGCTCGGGGCGCACCCCCGCGAGGCGGTGCTCCGTGACCTGGTCACCGCGCTGCTCGGGCCGCCGCAGCGGGTCGACGACGTCTGGGTCTGGGACGTCCGCACCCTGGTGGGTTAGTCGACGACCGGGCCGTCGGTCGGCTCAGCCGACGCGGTCGCGGACGTCCCACAACCAGCCGCCGTCGACCGGTCGGCCCGGGCCGAGCAGGTCGTCGACGGTACGGCGGACCGGGTCACCGTGCTCCAGCCGACCGAGTACGACCACGGCGGCACGCCAGTGCCGCAGGTCCTCGACGGCCTGGCGGCGGTCGACGTCGGTGAGCACCGGCACCGCGCCGGTGTCGGCCACCTGCCGCAGCAGCACGGACGTGGGCCGGTCCGGCGCGCCCCAGCGGGCCGCCGGGTCGTCCGGGCCGCTGGGGCCGATGAAGTAACCGCCCGGCGCGGAGAACTCCAGACCCGTACGGGCGGACCAGAGCATCACCGGGCTACGCGCGGCGCCGGTGACCGGGGGCACCGCGACCACCGTCCGGCCGGGTGGCACCAGTGGACGCCAGCCGCCGTCGGCGATGAACGCCGGCACCGGCGCGACCGGCACCACGCGGATCGGCGTCGGAGTCAGCGGCAGCAACGCGGCGGCGACCGCGCCGGCCCACAGCAACCGCACCGGTGGGCCCGCCGCCCCACTCGGCCCGCGCACGGCCCGGACCCGGTCCACCGACAGCGCCACCAGCACACCCAGCACCGGTACGCAGACCAGCGCGAACCGGGCCGGCACCGCGAGGTCGAGCAGCGGCACCCCGCCGAGCAGCCGGTACGGCCCCGCAACACCGGTGGCGGCACCGTCCACCCGCACCTCGTCGCCGAGCGAGAGCAGGGCGAAGAGCAGGCCACACGCGGTCAGTGCCCGCACCAGCGGTCGCCGCCACTGCCAGATCACGATCACCACGGCGAGCACCAGCAGGCCCGGGCCGAAGAACGAGTTCTCCTCGGTCGGGTTCGGCGAGAGCAGCCCCGGCAACCAGTCGTCGCCCAGCACGGTCTGCCGCGCCGACGCGGTGAACGAGGCGACGTCCAACTGGAAACCCCGGGTGGCGAACGCCATTCCGGAGTAGTGCTGCGGGCCGTGGAACTGGAACCACAGCGGGTACGCCAGCGGCACCGCCGCCACGCCGGCCGCCACCGCGAGCCGGCCGAAGAGGGCCGGTGCGAGCCGCCGTGCGGCCACCCGGTCGGCGAGCGCGTAGGCCAGCGCGAAGACCCCGGCCGCGAGGGCCAGGAAGACCAGCACCTCCTCGCCGATGAAGACCTGCCAGATGAGCAGGAGCCCGAGGCCGACGCCAGGCCGCCACACGTCGAGCCGCGCGTCGCCCGTGTGGGGCCGGAACACCAGGGCGAGGATCGCGGGCACCAGGAACTGCGCGGCGATGTGCAGATGGGCGCCCGCCTGAGCGATCATGCCCGGAGCGAAACCACAGATCAGCCCACCCACCGCGGCCCCGGCCCGGGTGCTGACCAGCCGGCGGCGCAGCAGCACGTACCACGCGACGGCGGTCCCGGCGAGGCAGCAGACGACCGCCACGCAGAACGCCACCTGCGAGCCGAAGAGCAGGGTGACCGGGGTGAGGGGGACACCCAGGCCGAGCACCGAGGTGTTCCCCATCAGGTTGACCCCGTCGGGCGCGTTCAACCCCGTGCTGTAGAGCGGGTTCTCCCCCGCGACCACCGCACGGGCCGCGTGGGCCAACATCCACTCGAAGAGGATCTGGTCACCGGCCTGGTGGAACAGCCGCCACGGACGACCCCACTGACCGCTGGTCACCAGCACGGCCAGGCCCAGATAGCCGGCCACCACCAGCGCGTCGCGCAACCAGGCCGGGCGGGACGTGCGGACCGTCGCCGGAGACGAGGTGTACGGGGACGTCGTCCCGGTGGTCATCAGACCGAACGGTCGCTGAGCGCCCGCACGTCCCAGACCCAGACATCCAACTCCTGGCGTCCCGGGCCGACCAGCTCCTCGACCGCACGTCGCAGTGGCTCGGCGTTCTGCTGCCGCAGCGGCAGCACCAGGATCGCCGCCCGCCAGTGCCGCAACTCGTCGGTGAAGCGCCGACGCTGCCGGTCGTCGAGCGTGGGCGTACGGCCGGTGGTCGCCACCTCCTCCAGCATCTGACCCACCCCGCTGGGCCGACCGCCGAACCGACCCGGGTCACCGGTGTTGCCGTTGCGGGGCGCGAGGAAGTAGCCGCCGGGAATCTTGAAGTCGAGGTTGGTGGCCGCCGCCCAGCGCATGCCGTGCGTGTTGCCCATGCTGGGCACCGGGATCGGCACCAGCGTCTGGTCCGGCCCGACGTACGCCCGCCAGCGGTCCGCCGTGATGAAGTCCGGCACCGGCGGCCGGGAGACCATCCGCAGCGGCAGTGGTGCGATCGGCAGCAGCGCGAAGGCCAGGCCCGCGGCGGTGAGCACCCGGACGGTACGGCGGTCGGCCGGCCGCAACGCCCAGGCCCGCTCGACGGCGAGCGCGAGCAGCAGACCGATCACCACGCTGGTGATCAGCCCGAACCGGGTCGGCACCACCGCGTCCAGCAGCGGCAGGTGCACCAACCACTGCCACGGCCCGGTGAACAGCTCCCGGTCCCACCAGGAGACGCGTTCGCCGAGGGAGAGCACGGCGAAGAACACGCCGGTCACCGCGAGCGCCCGCACGATCAACTCTCGGCGTAGCCAGACCACGATGCCGATGGTCAGCAGCGACAGGCTCCAGCCGAAGAAGGCGTTCTCCTCGGAGTAGTTCGGCGCCAGGTTGATGTTGGCCCGCTGGTTGCCGCCGAGGGTGGGCGAGCCGGGGGCGAAGAAGGCCGCGATGTCGTTGCCATAGTCCCGCACCGCGTCGCTGAGCCCGTGGTAGGCCATCGGCCCGGCGAACTGCACATAGAGGGGGTACGCCAGCAGCGCCCCGGCCAGCAGCGCGCAGGTCGCCACGCCGGCACCCAGGGGCCGCCACGCCGCCCGCCACCGGGCCGGCTCCTGAGCGAGCACGGCCAACAGGAAGACACCGCAGGCCAGCGCGGTGAAGAGGAGGATCTCCTCGTTGATGAAGGCCTGCGCGGTGACCAGCAGGGCGAGCAGAGCGCCGTCGCGAACCGGCTTCTTGGAGCGGGTGAGCACCAGCACACGCCACACGATGAACGGCAACAGAAACTGGCTGATGATGTTCGGATGCCAACTGGCGTGCGAGAGCATCGCGGGCGAGAACCCGCAGAACCAGCCGCCGACCGCCGCCGCGAGCGGGGTCCGCACCAGGTGCCGGGAGAGCATGAGGTACCAGGCCATGGCGGTGCCGGCGAGGCCGAGCGTGACCAGCACCACGAAGGAGACCGCGGGTCCGAAGAGCAGCGTCACCGGGACCATCGGGATGCCCAGCGCCAGCACGGCCGTGTTGGCCATCAGGTTGACGCCGTCCGGGTAGTTGAACTGCTCGGTGTAGAACGGGTACTCGCCGTGCAGCACCACGCGTACCGAGTGGGCGAGGAAGAACTGCACCTGGGCCGGGTCGCCGGTGTAGAGCGACGCCACCCGGCCGGACGGGTCCAGCCAGATCCGGCTGGTCACCCAGAGCGCGGCGAGCAGGAACAGCCCACCCACCGCCAGGTGCTGCCGCCGCCGGGTCCACCGCCACCGGGTCGGCGCGGCCCCCGCGTCCTCGGCCGACGGTTCCTTCTCCGCCGGCGTTGTGAGCTCAGCGGGTGCTGTGGACTCAGCGGGCGTGGTGGGCTCAACCGGTGCTGTGGGCTCAGCGGGCGTTGTGGGCGCGGCCGGGGTCTCGGTGGGAGCCGGCGCGGCGGGGCCGGCGATAACGCCGACCGGAGTGCGGTAGCTCACCATCTCATCGGAGCCGGCTGCGGCCTCCGTGTGCGGCGCGGGCAGGGCGCGGGACTCGGCAGGCGTCACAGTCGGCGGAGTCTACCGGAGCAACCAAAACACGCTAAAGCCCCGGTGAGGTCTAATGTGGTGGGTCGGGCGACGGCCGACCGACGCCCCGCATCGGACATCTCGTACTATGGCGCTTTCCCACAGCGACGGCGAGCGATCGGGGGCGGGCCAGGTGACTCCAGGCCGTCGGTACGGCAGGGCGCTTCTCGTCCTGCTGAGCGCGCTACTGGCCACCACGGCCTGTGGTCCGGTAGCCGAGCGGAAGCCGCAGGACCTGCGGGTCGGGTACGACAGCCTGGACGGCACACTGGCGGTGTGGCCGCCGCGAGGCGACCTCTCGGGGGACCGCGCGGCGACGGCGGCCATCACCCGGGCCGTACGTGACTGGACGTCACCAGACGACGACCGCGCCCACCTGCCCTCGTCCGGCATCCTCTTCTCCGGCCGGGTCGACGGTGCCCCGATGGCCCTCGTGGCCGCCGACGTCCCCGGCGAGAGCGCGTCCTGGCTGCTGCAACTCACCCGCGACGGCGACCGGTACGCGGTGACCCGCGCCAGCGAGTACACCGACCCGGGTTACCTCGTCTACTCCGACGTCCTGCCGGTGCAGACCGCCGGCGGTCGGCGCTACCTGGTCTCCGCCCGGGTCCAGACGCTGGTCGGGCCACAGAACCGGACGTTGACCATCGCCGACGGCCTCAGCGCGCCGGTCGACGTGCCCTCCTGCACGGCTGTCGCGGTGACCGCGACCCTGCGGTCCACCGACTCACTGCCTCGTGGGCGGGCCGCCGATCGGCTTCTCGACCTGGGCACCGGCACCGTCGATCCGCGCTACCCACTGGTCCGGGACGAGTCCGGCACCGGCCGGCGGGCACTCACCGGCCTGGACACCTGCGTGTTGGCCGGCGATCGGGGCCCGTTCGGCAGCATCCCGCGCCGGATCGGTGACCGGGAGGCGCCGCGCTCGGTGCCGACGTCCTGGCCGATGGCGAAGCTCACGGTTCGCTCGCTGGGAGAGGTCGCCCTCGCCGGTGGCGAGGCAGCCGAGTTGCAGCAGCTCACCTGGGACACGGACGCGGGCGCCATGACCGCTGTGGTCTACCGGCCCGCCGACGGGAGCGCGCCGGTCGTGTCGCCCGCCGACCGGGCCACCCCGTTGCAGGCGTACCAGTTGCCGGTGCCCGGCCAACCGCTGGTGGTGCTCAGCTGGCGGGCCACCCGGGGCAGTTCCCTCTCCGTCCCGCCGGGCACCCCACTGCTGGTCGAGCGCCCCGGCCTGGCGGTGGTGCCGGCACCTGAACGCAGTGAAACGTTCAGCCTCGCCACCACCGACAAGACCCACTACCGCTCGGTCTCCCCCAGCTGAGCGCCGCCCTCCCCCAACACCGCCCGTCCTGCGGTGCCCCCACCCCCACCCCCGTCGATCATGGAGTTGTGGTGGGCAAAGAGGGGTGATTTGCGCCTTTTGTAAGGCACCACAAGTGCATGATCGACCCAGCAGGGCGGGGGCGGGGGCGGGACAGCGCGGGGCGGGACAGCGCAAGGACGGCAGGGCGGCACCATGAGGTGCCGCCCTGCCGTCCTTGACTTGCCGGGGTTAGTTCTGCGCGGCCGCGTCACTGGGGGTGAGGCGGTCCGGGCTGGCGTCCAGGCCGGAGATCCAACCGGTGACGTTGCGCGCCACGTCCTGGGCGGTCAGGCCCAGGTCGGCGAGGATCTGCGCGCGGGTGCCGTGCGGGTGCCAGTCGGCCGGCACACCCAGGTCCTTGAGCGGCACCCGGACGTCGGCGTCCCGCATCGCCTGGGCGAGCGCGTCGCCCACCCCACCGACCCGGACGCCGTCCTCGACGGTGACCACGAGCCGGTGGCGGGCGGCCAGGTCGACCAGCTCCGCCGGGACGGGACGCACCCAGCGGGGGTCGACGACGGTGACCCCGTAGCCCTGCTCGGCGACCCGGGCGGCCACCTCCATGCCCAGGTGGCCGAACGAGCCCACGGCGACCAGCAGCACGTCGGTACGGGCGGACTCGGCCAGCACGTCGACCGTGCCGACCCGACGCACCGCGGGCAGGTCCGCGGCGACCGCGCCGGTCGGGAACCGCACCACGGTCGGGCCGTTGTCGACGGCCACCGCTTCGCGCAGTTCCTCGCGCAGGGTGGCGGCGTCGCGGGGAGCGGCGATCCGCAGGCCCGGCACCACCCCGAAGACCGACATGTCCCAGATGCCGTAGTGGCTCGGCCCGTCCGGGCCGGTGATGCCCGCCCGGTCCAGCACGAAGGTCACCGGCAGCTTGTGCATCGCCACGTCGAGCAGGACCTGGTCGAAGGCGCGGTTGAGGAAGGTGGCGTAGACCGCGACCACCGGGTGCAGGCCGCCGAGCGCCAGCCCGGCCGCCGAGGTGGCGGCGTGCTGCTCGGCGATGCCCACGTCGTAGACCCGCTCGGGGTACTTGCGGGCCAGCTTGGCGATGCCGGTCGGCTCGGCCATCGCGGCGGTGATGCCCACCACGTCCGGGCGTTCGTCGGCGACGGCCAGCAGCTCGTCGGCGAAGACGTGCGTCCACTTCACCGCTGGGGCGGCCAGCAGCGCGCCGGTCTCCACGTCGAACGCGCCGCCGGGGCCGTGCAGGCAGTCCGCCTCGTCCTCCTCGGCGGGGCGGTAGCCGTAGCCCTTGCGGGTGACCGCGTGCACGATGACCGGGCCGCCGAAGTTCTTCGCCGCCCGCAACGCCGCCTCGACGGCCGTCACGTCGTGCCCGTCCACCGGGCCCACGTACTTGATGCCGAGGTCCTCGAACATGGCCTGCGGGGCGACCGCGTCCTTGATGCCCTTCTTGACCGCGTGCAGCACCTCGTACATCGGCTTGCCGACCAGCGGGGTGGAGCCGAGGGTTTCCTTGACCGTGTCGAGGACCTTCTCGTAGCCGGGGTTGAGCCGCAGCGACGAGAGGTGGTCGGCCAGGCCGCCGATGGTCGGCGAGTAGGACCGACCGTTGTCGTTGACCACGATCACCAGGGAGTTGCCGGCGGTGGCGATGTTGTTCAGCGCCTCCCAGCACATGCCGCCGGTCAGCGCGCCGTCACCGACCACGGCCACGACGCTGCGCGCCTCACCCCGCAGGGCGTACGCCTTGGCGAGGCCGTCGGCGTAGGACAACGCGGTGGAGGCGTGTGAGTTTTCGATGAGGTCGTGCTCGCTCTCCGCCTGGCTGGGGTAGCCGGAGAGGCCACCACGCTGGCGGAGCTTGTCGAAGCCGGCCTGACGTCCGGTAATGATCTTGTGTACGTACGCCTGGTGGCCGGTGTCGAACAGGAGCCGGTCCCGGGGGGAGTCGAAGACGCGATGCATGGCGAGCGTCAGCTCGACCACGCCGAGGTTGGGGCCGACGTGCCCGCCGGTACGGGAGACCTTAGTGATCAGGAAGTCCCGGATCTCGGCGGCGAGGACGTCCAGCTCCTCGCCGGACATCCGCTTGACGTCCTGCGGACCGCGAACCGTCCCCAGCAGTCGGCCGTCGTTGGCCGTGTCCTCTTCAACGCTCATGACCGGAGAGTCTATCGGCCGCCCGGTACTCCGCAGCTCGGCCCGAGTCCGGTGCGTTCGGCGGGAGCAGCAGCCCGACCTGCTCGACGTGCTGCGTCATCGGGAAGAGGTCGAAACCCCGCAGCGCCGCCAGCCGCCAACCGAGGTCGGCGAAGGTGCGCACGTCCCGGGCGAAGGCGGCCGGGTCACACGCCACGTACGCGACCGCCCGTGGGCGGGCGGCGACCAGCGCGCGGACCACCGCGGCGCCGGCCCCGGAGCGCGGCGGGTCGAGCACCACCACGTCGACCGGGCCGGTGATCCGTCGGCGCGCCAACGCGGTCTCCACCCGAGCCGACACCACCTCGACGCGGGGCAGGTCGGCCAGGTTCTGCCGGGCGGCAGCGACACCCTGCGCCGCCGCTTCGACCAGGGTCACCCGCCCGGTCCCGCCGACCCGTAGGGCCAGCCCGGCGGCGAACAACCCCGCACCTCCGTAGAGGTCCCAGGCGATCTCGCCCGGCTGCGGGTCCAGCAATTCCAGCACCGCCGTAGAGAGGGTGTCCGCCGCGGCCGGGTGCACCTGCCAGAACGCGGACGCGGGCAGCGTCCAGTCCCGTCCGGCGGCGACCTCCCGAACCTCGGTCGGGCCGCTGACCGGGGTGAGCACCTCGTCGCGGACCTCCGTGACGGTCACGTCCCCGCCGGTGCTGGCGACGGTCTCCACCGCCTCGGCGGCCGGCCAGCGGGCACCGGTGGGGGTGAGCACCGGCAGCTGCTGGATGGCCGGGTGGGCGATCCGGCAGCGGTCGATCGGCACCACCTCGTGCGAGCGGTGCTTGAGCAGGCCGGCCCGGTCCGCGCCGTCGACCGCGTAACGGACCCGGGATCGCCAGCCGAGCAGTCCGCCGGGCAGCGCCTCGACCTGGACGCCGAGCTGGTCCAGCTCGTCGTCAGTCAGCCCGCCGAGACGGGTCAGCTGCTCGCGTACCACCGCGGTCTTCCAGGCCAGTTGCGCGGCCGGAGCGACGTGCTGGAGGTCGCAGCCGCCACAGGCGCCCGGCTTCGCGTACGGGCAGGGCGGCTCGACGCGGTCCGCTGACGGCTCCAGCACGGTCACCGCGTCGGCCCGGACGAACCCCCGGTGCACCTCGGTGACCTCGGCGATGACCCGTTCACCGGGCAGCGCGTGCCGGACGAAGACCACCTGCCCGTCGACCCGGGCGACACAGTGCCCGCCGGGGGCGACCGCGTCGACGGTCAGCTCGACCCGGTCCGCCTCGGTCAGGCCCCGCTGCGCGTCCGGCTCAGTCACGTGTGCTCCCCGTCGTCGTGCTGTCCCCCTGGTCACCCTCACCGGTCGGCGTGGAGACCAGCGGCGGCACGCTGGGCCGCGGCCCCCGCGCCGGGGTCCGGGACAGCGTGGCGTCCAGTCGGTCCAGGTTCTTGCTCGCTGTCGACGCGAGCTGCCACGGCACGCTGACCACCATCACCCCCGGTTCGAAGAGCAGCCGGCCCTTGAGGCGCAGGGCGCTCTGGTTGTGCAGCAGGTTCTCCCACCAACGGCCGACCACGTACTCCGGAATGAACACGGTGACCACGTCCCGGGGCGACTTGCGGCGGGCGGTGGCGACGAAGTCCAGGATCGGGCGGGTGATCTCCCGGTACGGCGAGTCGATCACGGTGAGCGGGATGGCCATCTCCCGGCGCTCCCATTCGGCCTGCAGATCCCGGGTGTCCGTCTCGTCCACGTTGACGGTCACCGCGGTCAGTGTGTCGGGGCGCGTGGCGCGGGCGTAGGCGATGGCCCGCAGCGTCGGCTGGTGCAGCTTGCTGACCAGCACGATCGCGTGGTTGCGGGCGGGCAGCACGGCCCGGCCCTCGTCCGGTGGGGTCAACTCGACGGCGATCCGGTCGTAGTGGCGGCGGATCCCCAGCATCAGCACGTAGATCACCGCCATCGCGGCAATCGCGATCCACGCGCCGAGCAGGAACTTGGTGATCAGGACGATCACCAACACCGTGCCCGTCAGGCCCGCGCCGAACGTGTTGATGGCCCGCGACCGGTGCATCCGGCGGCGCGCCTCCGGGTCCCGCTCGGTGCGCAGGTGCCGGTTCCAATGCCGGATCATGCCGGCCTGGGAGACGGTGAACGAGACGAAGACACCGACGATGTAGAGCTGGATGAGTCGGGTCACCTCGGCCTGGAAGCCGACGATCAGCACGATCGCGAAGACGGCGAGGAAGACGATGCCGTTGGAGAAGGCCAGCCGGTCGCCCCGGGTGTGGAACTGCCGGGGCAGGTAGCGGTCCTGGGCGAGGATCGAGCCGAGCACCGGGAAGCCGTTGAACGCGGTGTTCGCGGCCAGGAACAGGATGAGGGCGGTCATCCCGGCCACCACGTAGAGCAGGATCGACCCGGAGCCGAAGACCGTCTCGCCAAGCTGGGTGGTGACCGTCTTCTGCACGTACCCCTCGGGGCCGGAGACGATCTGGAGGCTCGGGTCCTCGACGAACTGCAGGTGGGTCAGCCGGGCCAGCCAGATGATCCCGACCAGCATGCTCACCGAGATGCTGCCGAGCAGCAGCAGGGTGGTGGCGGCGTTGCGGCTCTTGGGCGCCTTGAACGCCGGCACCCCGTTGGAGATCGCCTCCACCCCGGTGAGCGCGGCGGCGCCCGAGCTGAACGTCCGCAGCAGCAGGAAGATGAGCGCGAACCCGGTCACGCTGTGCTCGGCCTGGATGACCAGGTCGGCGCTGGGCGCACGGAGATCGTCACCCAGCACGAAGACCCGGAACAGCCCGGTGAGCAGCATCCCGCCCATCACGATGACGAAGCCGTAGGTGGGGATGGCGAACGCTGTGCCCGACTCGCGCAGACCGCGCAGGTTGACCGCGCTCAGCAGGACCACCGCGCTCACCGCGATCAGGACCTTGTGGGTGGCCACGAACGGCACCACCGAGCCCAGATTGGCCACCCCGGAGGAGACCGACACCGCCACCGTGAGCACATAGTCGACCAGCAACGCGCTGGCCACCCCGACGCCGAACTTCGGGCCCAGGTTGACGGTGGCCACCTCGTAGTCGCCGCCACCGGACGGGTAGGCGTGCACGTTCTGCCGATAGCTGGCCACCACGGTGAGCATGACCACGACCACAGCCAGGGCGATCCACGGCGAGAAGAAGTACGCGGAGGCGCCGGCGATGGAGAGGGTCAGCAGGATCTCGTCAGGCGCGTACGCGACGCTGGACAGCGCGTCGGAGGCGAACACGGGCAGCGCGATGCGCTTCGGCAGGAGGGTGTGCTGCAGCCGGTCGGACCGGAACGGTCGACCGAGAAGAAGCCGCTTCAGCAGCGAGGTGGGACTGGCCACGAACGCCAAGAGTACGACCACCACGGCGGGGGCGCGGGGGTGGGCGATCATCACTGCCCAGGACGGCGGGGTACGGTCGGTCCTCGTTCGCGACCGGGACGTGGCAGGCTCGCACTCGGAAGGCCACCGGCAGCGGGAGTGGTACGCACCTTGGGAGGGACAGCGTGCACATCGTGATCATGGGGTGTGGCCGGGTCGGCTCGACCCTCGCCCACAGCCTGGAGTCCCGAGGGCACTCGGTGGCGGTGATCGACCAGGACGCCGACGCCTTCCGCCGGCTCAGCCCCGACTTCGCCGGAATCACGGTGACCGGGGCCGGCTTCGACGGCGAGGTGCTCCGGCAGGCCGGCATCGAGCGCGCGGACGCCTTCGCGGCGGTGTCGAGCGGCGACAACTCCAACATCATCTCGGCCCGGTTGGCCCGTGAGACGTTCGGCGTGTCCCGGGTCGCCGCCCGCATCTACGACCCGCGCCGGGCGCAGGTCTACGAGCGGCTGGGCATCCCCACCGTGGCCACGGTGCGGTGGACGGCGGACCGGATGCTGCGACACCTGGTGCCGGAGGGCAACGTGGAGATCTTCCGCGACCCCACGAGCACCGTGTCGATCGTCGAGGTGCCCGTTCACAAGGACTGGATCGGTCGACCAGCACGGACGTTGGAGGAGGTGAGCGGGGCGCGGGTGGCCTACCTGATCCGCTTCGGCATCGGCACGCTGCCCACCGGCTCCACCGTCCTGCAGGAGGGCGACCAGGTGTTCATGCTGGTCAGCGATGACATCGTGGCGACGGTCACGGCGGTGGCGGCGACGCCGCCGGAAGGAGGGCACTGAGCCATGCGGGTCGCCATCGCGGGCGCGGGCAACGTGGGCCGCTCGATCGCCCAGGAGTTGATCGACAACGGCCATCAGGTGATGCTGATCGAGCGTCAACCCAAGATGCTGCGCCCGGACCGGGTGCCGGCCGCCGAGTGGGTGCTGGCCGACGCGTGCGAGCTGACCAGCCTGGAGGAGGCCGACGTCGCCGGGTGCGACGTGGTGGTCGCGGCGACCGGTGACGACAAGACCAACCTGGTGCTGTCGCTGCTGGCCAAGACCGAGTTCGCGGTGCCCCGGGTGGTCGCCCGGGTCAACCGGGCCGAGAACGAGTGGCTGTTCACCGAGCAGTGGGGCGTGGACGTCGCGGTGAGCAAGCCGCGGGTGATGGCCGCCCTCGTCGAGGAGGCGGTCACCGTCGGCGACCTGGTCCGGCTGATGACCTTCCGGCAGGGCGAGGCGAACCTCGTCGAGATCACCCTGCCGCCGACCGCCCCCTACGTCGGTCAGCCGATCCACGCCGTGCCGCTGCCCCGTGACGCCGCGCTGGTGGCGATCCTGCGCGGCAAGCGGGTCCTGGTGCCCAGCCCGGACGACCCGATCGAGGCCGGCGACGAACTGGTCTTCGTCTGCACGGCCGAGGTGGAGGACGAGGTCCGCGCGGTGATCCTCGGGCCGGACAGCGTCGAACGGACCCGCGGCTCACGCTGACCCGCCGGGCACGCGGTTGGGCGGCTCGGCCTCGCTCAGGCGCTGGGCAGCGGGGTCGGCGGCGCCTCCCGGGTGACCCGGCGCACCGTCCACACCGTGATCAACAACAGCAGCGCGTACGGCGGGTAGCCCAGTGCCAGCCGTGCCACGCCCAGCGCGGTGTCCTGGTGGGCCAGGTAGAGCCCGGCCTGCACACCGACCTTGGCCAGCCAGACCACACCCCAGAGCACGGTCAGCTGGGTGAAGGTGCGCACCAGCTTCGGGTCGGACCGCCACTCCGACCGGCCCTTGGCCACCAGCACCGACCAGATCCAGCCCACCAGTGGCTGCCGGATCGCGGCCGAGATCAGCAGGGCGACGCCGTACCCGATGCCGTAGAGGATGCCGGGGAGGTAGAAGTCACGCTCGTCGCCGGTGCGCCACGCGATGGCCGCGCCCACGCCGACGCCAAAAAGCCCGTTGACGGCGTGCCGGATCGGCCGGCGCTGGGCCAGCCGCACCACGGCGATCAGCACCGCGACGGCGACCGAGGCGATCACCGCGGGCCGCAGCTCGCCGATGATGTTGGCGAGGACGAAGACCACGACCGGGATGCTGGACTCGACCAGCCCGCGCCAGCCGCCGAGCTGGTCGGCCATCTGCTCGGCGACCGTCGGCAGCTTCTCCTCGTCCTGAGGGTCGGTCTCCGGCTGTGCCGCCCGGTCCTGTCCCGTCGTCATCGCCGGCCTTCCGTCCGCAGTGCCGTCACTTGGGCGAGTCCAGCTCGTAGTAGGGGTTGTAGATGACCTTGCGGTCATCGCGCAATGCCACCCTGCCGCGGGCGGTCAGGTGCCGGCCCGGCTCGATCCCGGCGATGTGCCGTCGACCCAGCCAGACGAGGGTGACCACGTCACTGCCGTCGTACAGGTCCGCCTCCAGGGTCGGCAGATTGGTACGCGGGGTGTAGACCACCGTGCGCAGCCGACCGGCGACCGAGACCAGCTGCCCTCGGGAGCACTGCTGGGCGGGGATCCCGCCGCACTCGGCGCTCTCCCGACGCAGCTCCTGCGCCTCGATCTCGGCCTCGCTGGCGGTGAGCCGCTGCAGGATGCGCCGCAGCGACACCCGGCTCTCGTCGGTCGTCATGACCTCCGCGTCACCCTCTCCACGCTCGCCGATACCGGCCGGCCCCGGCGGCGCCGGAACCGTGCCGCCAGCGTACGCCGACGGGGCTGGTTCCGGCGGGCCGGTGGGCGCGGGTCAGACCTGACGCGGTGCGCCGGCGGCGTTGCCCGCCTCGGCCTCGGCCTGCTCGGCGACCTCCCGGGGCAGCCGCAGCGGCAGCGGCTCGCGGACCGGCTTCGCCTCCTGCCCACGGTCGACCACCAGGCCGTCCAGGCATTCGACGAGCGGCCCGGCCTTCGCCGGGTCGGTGGCTACCGGGCCCTGGAACACGCCACGGACCATCCAACGCGGCCCGTCGATCCCGACGAACCGCAGGTTCGTCGGGCCGTCCGGGGTCCGTACCTGGGCGTGCAGCTCCGGGCCGTACTCGCCGGCGACCTCCTGCGCGCTCGCGCCGTCGCGGAGCAGCGACTGCCGGATCTCCTCGCGCACCTCGTCCCAGATCCCCTCGGACCGGGGCGCGGCGAAGACGCCCAGCTGGAGTGCGTTGTCGCCGTGCACCAGCACCACCTGCTGGACCACGCCCTGCGGGTCGGCCTGCACCCGCACCTCAACGTCGGCGATCGCCGGGATGTGCAGGCTGCCCAGGTCGAGTCGCGGCACGTCGGGGTAGCTCTCGGAGATGTCGTACGGGCCGCGCTCCAACGTCGGCGCCGCATCGCCCTGGTCCGGGGCCTGGGTGGCCCGCTCGTCACGGGTCTGCCGCTCGGCATCGGCCCGCTTTCGGGAGAAGATCACTGCGCCTGCCCTCCGCTGTTCACACTCACCCTGCCACTTCTTCGGTCTGCCCGCGGCCCGGCTCGTCGGTCCGCCGCTCGACCCGGTCCTGGCCCGTCGGCGACGGCACCAGCCCGGCGTGTCCACCGGTGGACCCGTGCCCACCGGTCCCGCGCCGGGACGCGGGCAGCTCAGCCACCGGTTCGAACCGCGCCCGTGCGACCTGCTGGACCACGAGCTGCGCGATCCGGTCGCCGCGGGAGATCTTCGCCGGCACGTCCCGATCATGATTGATCAGGTTGACCAGGATCTCACCCCGGTAGCCGGCGTCGACCGTACCGGGCGCGTTGAGCACCGTCACGCCGAGCCTGGCCGCCAGCCCGGAGCGGGGATGGACCAGGCCCACGTACCCCTCCGGCAGCGCGATGGCCACGCCGGTGGGCACCAGGGCACGGCCGCCGGGTGGCAGCTCCACGTCCGCGGCCGCCACCAGGTCGGCCCCGGCGTCGCCGGGATGGGAGTACGTGGGCAGCGGCAGCTCGGGGTCGAGCAGCTGCACGGGCACGGGTACGACGTCGGTCACGGGTCCCCTCTTCCGTCCGGTTCTCGGGGTGACCCTGCCATCCTGCCGGTTCGTCGAGCCGTCGTGCGCCGTACCCTCGCAGGAGTGAGCATGTCGCCCTCCCCGTCCGCCGATCAGCCGCCGGTCGCCGCCCGCTCGGCGTACCGCGAGCGCCTGGATCTGCCCTGGTGGCTGTGGCTGGCCGGGCTGGTGGCCGCCGCTTTGCTGGCCGTCGAGATCTGGATGGGCGCCTCCGGTGTCCGCGCCTGGCTGCCGTTCGCCGTGCTGGTGCCGCTCACCGCGGCCGGGCTGTGGTGGCTGGGCCGGATCCGGGTCGAGGTCGTCGACGCGGAGCTGCGGGTGGACGACGCCCGGCTGCCGGTCCGGTTCGTGGCCGACGTGGTGCCGCTGGACGTGGCCGGCCGACGTGAGGTGCTCGGTGTCGGCGCGGACCCGCTCGCCTTCGTGGTGCAGCGACCGTGGATCGGCGGCGCCGTGCAGGTGATCCTCGACGACCCCGCGGATCCGACCCCGTTCTGGGTGGTGAGCACCCGCCACCCGGTCGAGCTGGCCGAGGCGGTGCTGGCCGCGCGGGACGCCCTGGTGGCGCCCCACCCGACGACGGGCGAGCCGGGCTGATCCGACGCCGAGGGCCGGCTCGGATGCCGGGCCGGCGGCGAGGCCGGCTGAGGTGCCAGGCCAGTGGCGAGGCCGGCTCAGGTGCCGGTCGGCGGGCCGGGCAGGGCCGTCGGTGGCGCGGGCCGGGCGATGCCCCGCCGGCGCAGGTCAACCTGGAGTTGGTCGGCCATCTGCTGGGTGGCCCGGCGGTTGAGGAAGCTGGCCACCGCCGCACCGGTCAGGAACGGCCCGAGCGTGGTGAGGTTGCGCCCGAAACGCCGCAGCAGCATCTCGCGCAGTTCCTTGCGGGCGGCGGTGCCGAGCACCGCTCCCACTCCCACGCCGGGCACCATCGGGTTCACGCCGCGCTGAGTGGCCCAGGAGTGCACCAGTGTGACCGCCCGTTGGCTGCCGCCGGCCGGTAGCGCCACACCGTGCAGTTCGTGCAGCTCGCCGACCAGTTTCAGCTCCACGGCCACCACGGCCACGGTCTCGGCGGCGAGCAGCACCGGCGCGGAGAGCAGGGTCGGGGCCACCGTCCACTCGACGGCGGCGACGCCCCCACCGGCCGCGCCGATCGCGGCGGTGGTCCTCGACGCGTTGCGGATGAGCCGGTCGGCCAGGGCGTCGTCGTCCAGGCCGGGGAAGTGCCGCCGCAGAGTGTCCCGGTCCCGTACCGGGACGTGCGGGGCGATCTCGGCGACGGTGTCGACCATCCACCGCACGGCGGCGCGGGGCTTGAACAGGTCGGAGATGCCCCGCGCACGGGCCTGCCCGACCATCCGGGTCAGCAGTTGACGGCGTCGGGCCGGCTCGATGTCGTCCGCGGTCAACGCCGCGACGGTGGCACCAAGATCATCCGCGCCAACAGTGGCATCACGATCATCCGTGCCGCGGGTGGCACCACGATCGTCCGCGCCGCCATCGGTGGTGTCGCCTCGATCGCTCATCGGACCTCCCGGTGCTGTGGCTACCCGCTACGAGTCAAGCAGGTACCCACCGCTGCCGCATGCCTACACCGGCAGCGGCGACCCCGCTCAGGAGGCCGCCGCCGGTGTCGTAACTGTCAGACGCACTCGCGGCAGATCAGCTCGCCGTTACGCTCGACCGCCAGCTGGCTACGGTGGTGGACCAGGAAGCAGCGGGCGCACCGGAACTCGTCCTGCTGCATCGGAAGCACCTTGACCGTGAGCTCCTCGTCGGCCAGGTCGGCGCCGGGCAGCTCAAAGCTCTCGGCCACCTCGGCCTCGTCGACGTCCACCGCGCCCGACTGTGAGTCGACGCGCCGGGCCTTGAGCTCTTCCAGGCTGTCCTCGCCGAGGTCGACCTCGTCGCGACGCGGGGCGTCGTAGTCGGTGGCCATCGGTTTCACTCTCCCATATCGATGTTGTCGCTTCCGGTTGTAACGCCGGACGACGCTGTTTCGGTTCCGCTGGCCGGCCACCACTTGTGTCGGGCACCCGACCCGAGGACCGAACGGGTCGAGCTCGCTGGGGCGACTCCCCTGCGAGCGCGGAACCTTACCCCCCCTTGGGCGAGGCATGTATACCGCCCTTGCGGCTGAGATGTACGCCCCCGCACGCGAAGTTGTTCCCAATGTGATTCAGGCGACACGAAGATAGGGGTAGTAGTACCCGGTTCGCGGTCGGCGCGCCGGCATGTCGGGCTGTTTCCACGCGACGGCCGGACAACCGTTAACCTCAGCGGCGTATTCGACGGCCGGCGGCCTGAGCGATCGTTCCTGGCCGCCACCACCCACCTGAGGCCCGGGGAGTGCCCTGATGAGTTTTGCGCGCGTGCGAGCACTCGTCGTCGTCGGCCTGCTGGCGGTCATCGCCGTGGTCTTCGTCGTCGTGGCCGTGGTCCGCGACAGCCAGGGCAACGCGGGCACTGCGGCGGGTTGCCCCGAGGGCTGGCCGCTGGCGGACTTGACCCTGCGCGAGCGCAAGGACGTCAAGATCAACGTGTTCAACGCCACCGACCAGCCCGGCCTTGCCCACACCGTCGCCGACGAGTTCAGCAACCGGCAGTTCCAGGTCAAGAAGACCGGCAACGAGAAGAAGGTCGACAGCGTCGCGGTGCTGCGGTTCGGCCCGAAGGGCGTCGGTTCCGCGCACCTGCTCCAGGCGTACTTCCTCAACAACGCCGTCCCGGGCTACGACCCGAAGCGCACCGACGACACCGTGGACGTGGTGCTGGGCAACCGCTTCCAGCAGCTCGCCACCACGACCGAGGTGAACCAGTCGCTCGGCGACTCGGGTCCGCCGGTGGCGCCCCCGGGTTCCTGCCCGTCTCCGCCGGCCAAGAAGTGACGGCGTAGCCGGCCCGCCGCAGCGCGGGCCGGCCGATCACGCCCCGGCCAGGTCAGCCTGACCACCCGCCGGCCGTGACCGGCCGATCACGGGCCGCCGGAGGCGTCCAGCGCGGCCAACCGATCGTGCAGCGGCGCGAAGAGTGCCGGTGGGGCCGCGACCACCAGGTCCGGCCCCGGCGGGCGACCGGCCAGGCCGGCGACCCGAACCCCCGCCTCGGTGGCCACCAGGCCGCCCGCCGCCTGGTCCCAGGCCGCCAGACCCTTCTCGAAGTACGCGTCGAGCCGCCCCTCGGCGACCAGGCAGAGGTCCAGCGCCGCGGCGCCGAGCCGGCGGATGTCCCGGACGTGTGCGATCAGCCCCGCCACCACCTGCGCCTGGTGCGCCCGACGGCCGGCGTCGTAGCCGAAGCCGGTGCCGACCAGCGCCTGCCCCAGGTCGACCTCGCCGGAGCAGCGCAGCCGGACACCGTCGCGCCAGGCCCCGCCGCCGGCCGTGGCGGTCCACTCATCGCCGGTGTTGACGTTGCGCACGACGCCTGCGACCACCACCCCGTCCACCTCGGCGGCGATCGAGACCGCGGAGTGCGGCAGCCCGTACAGGTAGTTCACCGTGCCGTCGATCGGGTCGACGATCCAGCGCACCCCACTGCGCGCGCCGGAGGTCTCCTCGCCGTACTCCTCGCCGAGCACGGAGTCGTCCGGGCGCAGCGCGGCCAGCGCGTCGAGGATCTGCCGCTCGACCGCCCGGTCGGCGGCGGTGACCACGTCGGTGACGGTGCTCTTGGTGGCGGCGACGACGACGCCCTCGGCACGCATCCGGTACGCGGTCTGGGCCGCGTCCCGAGCCACCGTGATGGCGATGGTCAGCAGCTCCGACGGCGTCGTAGCCGAGTTGGTCATGATTCGCCTCTTTCCGCACTCCGAGTGCAAGTGGATGGGTGAAACTCCCGACCCGACTTCCGAAGATCATCGTTCCCGACGCCGCGCGACGGCACCAGACCAGGATCTTCGTGCGGGGCACCCGCTGTGCGGGGCATACCGCGCCGCCGCGCGGCTTGACCGGCCGTCCTCGGCCAATATGCCCCTTTAGGTTGGTAATGTCGTTTAAGTGCTTACCGCCCCGCCCACGCCCGACTCACCGCCGTTGCCCAACCGCGACCCGGTGGGGACCCGACCGCCCGCACCGCCAACGCCCTCGGCGCCCCACCCGACCGCCACACTGACCTGGTACGCGCTGCTCAAACGGCAGTTCGGCAACGATCTACCCGGCGGCCGGCTCGACGACCGAAAGCCTTCGCCGGGCGCGTGGCTATCATTGCCGGAAAGTCCACATCTCCGCCGCACTGACGGTCCCCGCGGGCGGTACGCGGTGCGGAGCAGGATGATCGCCGCAGACGGCGTTACAATTCACCCCTGCCCACGCGGCACGGACCGCCGAGCACCGGCCGGACCGTGACACGAGGGTCCCTCAACCACATCGCCCGGCACGGTAACCCTCGCTGCGCTGGACGAACCCGCCGTGCCCGCTCTTCGCCTCCGGAAGGTCATTCGTGACAGAACCCCGCCAGCCCGGCGCCGACGTTCGCTCGCTCACCGACACCCTGATCGCCCACGCGCAGAGCGCCGGTGGTCAGCTCACGTCGGCTCAGCTCGCGCGCACCGTCGAGTCCGCCGAGGTGACTCCGGCCCAGGCCAAGAAGATCCTGCGGGCGCTCTCCGAGGCGGGCGTGACCGTCGTGGTGGACGGCTCGGCGAGCACCCGTCGCCGCGTCGCCGCGGCCCGCTCGACCACGCCGGCGTCCCGGGCCACCACCGCCAAGACCACCAAGAAGGCTGCCGCGCCGGCCCCGAAGCAGGCTCCCGCCGCCGACGACGCCCCGTCGACGCCGGCCCCGCGCAAGGTGGCCGCCCGCAAGGCGACCGGCGCCGAGGCCGGAGCGACGCCGGCGAAGGCGACCCGGTCGACCCGGGCCACCAAGGCGACGGTGGCCGCGGCTGCCGGCGCCAAGCCGACCAAGGCTGCCGGCAAGGCCAAGGGCGAGGGCGCCGACGGTGAGATCGACCCGGAGGAGCTGGCCGCCGCGATCGAGGACGTGGTGGTCGAGGAGCCGGCCGAGCTGACCCAGGCCGCCGAGACCGACGCCGCCGCCTCCGCGACCGACAACGACTTCGAGTGGGACGACGAGGAGTCCGAGGCCCTCAAGCAGGCGCGACGCGACGCCGAGCTGACCGCCTCCGCCGACTCCGTCCGGGCATACCTGAAGCAGATCGGCAAGGTTCCGCTGCTCAACGCCGAGCAGGAGGTGGAGCTGGCCAAGCGGATCGAGGCCGGGCTCTACGCCGCCGAGCGGCTGCGCGCCGCCGACGAGGGCGAAGAGAAGCTCGTCCGGGAGATGGTCCGTGACCTGGGCTGGATCTCCCGGGACGGTGAGCGGGCCAAGAACCACCTCCTGGAGGCGAACCTCCGCCTCGTGGTGTCGCTGGCCAAGCGCTACACCGGCCGTGGCATGGCGTTCCTCGACCTGATCCAGGAGGGCAACCTCGGCCTGATCCGGGCGGTGGAGAAGTTCGACTACACCAAGGGCTACAAGTTCTCCACGTACGCCACCTGGTGGATCCGGCAGGCCATCACCCGCGCCATGGCCGACCAGGCCCGCACCATCCGCATCCCGGTGCACATGGTCGAGGTCATCAACAAGCTCGGCCGCATACAGCGTGAGCTGCTCCAGGATCTGGGCCGCGAGCCCACTCCGGAGGAGCTGGCCAAGGAGATGGACATCACACCCGAGAAGGTGCTGGAGATCCAGCAGTACGCTCGGGAGCCCATCTCACTGGACCAGACCATCGGCGACGAGGGCGACAGCCAGCTCGGCGACTTCATCGAGGATTCCGAGGCCGTGGTCGCGGTTGACGCGGTCTCGTTCTCGCTCCTGCAGGACCAGCTCCAGCAGGTGCTGCAGACGCTCTCCGAGCGTGAGGCGGGTGTGGTCCGTCTGCGCTTCGGCCTGACCGACGGCCAGCCCCGGACGCTCGACGAGATCGGCCAGGTCTACGGGGTGACCCGGGAGCGGATCCGGCAGATCGAGTCCAAGACGATGTCCAAGCTCCGTCACCCGTCCCGGTCGCAGGTCCTCCGGGATTACCTGGACTGACCGGGTTTCGTCAACCGAACGTGTCGTTTTGACCACCTGGTGTGCAACACGGGATGGTGATCGTCCGGATGCACGAATGTGATCGTTGACGTGGCACCCTGGGTGCACGGCACACTGTCCCTTCCAGGTGTGACCTCGGTCCCCCGCGGGCACACAGGGAAGGCAGTGCCTAGTAAGGGTGTTGCACGATAGGTGAGCAACGAACGAAGAGATTGTTCATCGGTGACGACCAGAGGAGGAAGGCGATGACCCCGACCCTCACGCCGCCGCCCGAGACGGTGGCGCCCCCAGCCGCCGATGAACGGTGCGACCGCTGCAATGCTGCCGGGAAGCTCCGGATCACTCTGGCGGGTGGGAGCGAGCTGGTGTTCTGCGGGCACCACGCGAACAAGTACGCGGAGGATCTTGTGAAGATCACCGAGCGGTTCGCAACGGAGCCCGATTTCAGCTGGCGTGGCGCCGATCTGATGGCGAACTAAATCCGCAAACCGACATAGCCGGCCGGAGGCACCCAGAGGGTGCCTCCGGCCGGCTTTTTCTGTCCGGACGCTCCCCGACCCCACGTGATCCACTCGGTTTCCTGAAAGTCGCGCTTTCCGCCTCGCTCGGACACCGCGTCTTCCAGAAACCCGAGTGGATCATGCCGCGAGCGCGGGGCGCAGACCCCGACCAGCCACGCCCGGCCACGGCCGTGGCCGGCCACGCCCAGGGCCGGCCACGCCCAGACCCGGCCACGCCCAGACCCGGCCACGCCCAGACCCGGCCACGCCCAGACCCGGCCACGGCTAGGCCACCGGCCACGCCCAGACCACCGGCCCACGGCCGCTGGTGGCCGGGTCTAGAGGGTCTGCACGGTGGCGATGCGTTCCTCGAGCTGCTCGATGGTGGCCTGGGCGCTCGGTGGGCCGCCGCAGAGACGCCGCAGTTCGGCATGGATCTTGCCGTGCGGCTGGCCGGTCCGGTGGTGTCGGGCGGCCACCAGGGCGTTCAGTTGCCGCCGGAGCGCCACGCGACGCTGGGCGGCGCTCATGGGTGCCGGTGGTGCGGCTGTGGGCGCAGCGGCCGGCTGAGCGGCCCTGTCGGCCGTACGACGGCGTTGGGCGGCGAGTTGTGCGGCCTGCCGCTTCGTCAGCAGCAGCGAAACCTGGTCAGCGGTGAGCAGACCGGGCAGACCGAGATATTCCTCCTCCTCGGGGGTGCCGGCCTGGGCCGCCGTGCCGAACGACGCCCCGTCGAAGATCACCTGATCCAGCTCGGCGGTGGCCGAGAGCGCCGCGAACCGCTTCTCCAACTCCCCGCTGGCCTGGTCGTCGCGCTGCGCACGTTCCAGCAGGTCGTCGTCGAAACCGTCGGCTTCCTTGGGTTTGCCGAGGACGTGGTCGCGCTCGGTCTCCATCTCGCTGGCCAACCCGAGCAGGTGCGGCACGCTGGGAAGGAAGACCGACGCGGTCTCCCCGGGCCGCCGGGCCCGCACGAACCGGCCGATCGCCTGGGCGAAGTAGAGCGGCGTGCTGGCGCTGGTGGCGTAGACCCCAACCGCCAGTCGCGGGATGTCAACCCCCTCGGACACCATCCGCACCGCGACCAACCACCGCTGGTCGGACGCCGCGAACGTCGCGATCCGGGCGGACGCGCCCTGGTCGTCGGAGAGCACCACGGCGGCCTTCTCGCCGGTCACCTGCTCGATCAGCTTGGCGTACGAGCGGGCGGTCTGCTGGTCCGTGGCGATGATCAGACCACCGGCGTCGGCCATCCCCGCGTTGCGCAGCACGGTGAGTCGGGCGTCGGCCGCCCGCAGCACCTGCGGCATCCAGTCGCCGGCCGGGTCCAGGGCGGTACGCCACGCCTGCGCCACCAGGTCCTGGGTCATCGGCTCGCCCAGCCGGGCCGCCAACTCCTCCCCCGCGTTGGTACGCCAGCGGGTCTCCCCGGAGTACGCCAGGAAGAGCACCGGCCGGACCACCCCGTCGCGCAGCGCGTCGGAGTAGCCGTACACCGAGTCGGCGCGGGAGCGCATCAGCCCGTCCCCGCCCCGCTCGTAGGTGACGAACGGGATCGGATTGTCGTCGGAGCGGAACGGCGTCCCGGTGAGCATCAGCCGGCGTACGGCGGGTTCGAAGGCGGCCTTCACCCCGTCGCCCCAGGATCGGGAGTCGCCGGCATGGTGGATCTCGTCGAGGATGACCAGGGTGCGTCGGGTCATGGTCCGCCGACGGTGCACCTGTGGGGCCATCCCCACCTGCGCGTAGGTGACGACCGCCCCGTGGAAGTCGGCCGCGGAGTGGACGTCGGCGTTGCGGAACGCGGCGTCGAGCTGAATGCCCACCCGGGCTGCGGCCTCGGCCCACTGGTTCTTCAGGTGCTCGGTCGGCGCGACCACGGTGACCGCTTCCACGGTGCCGTCACCGAGCAGCTCCGCCGCGATCCGTAGGGCGAAGGTCGTCTTGCCGGCGCCCGGCGTGGCGACCGCGGTGAAGTCCTCGGTACGACGACGCAGGTACTCCACCAGGGCCTTGCGCTGCCAGGCGCGTAGCGCCGGGAACGTCTCGAGCACCGGCGTCCGGGCTGCCACGCGAAGCTCCTCTCCGACCGCACGATGGCGGACCCCGGGCGAGGGCCACGAGGATCCGCCGCCCATGAAAACGCCTCCGCGCAGAAGCTGCCGCGAAGGCCGACTCAGCATAACCAGGACGGGCCGTCGGGCCCAGGCGACGCCACGCTGGTCACATCCGACGACCGGCTCACCAGTCCCGGTCGGTGCGGGGATCCGCCCCACCGGCGCGCGGCGGACGCAGCGTGGCGATCGGGGCGGACCAGCGTCGACGCAGCGCGATCAGGCGCAGCCCGAAGACCAGTACGGCGGCGGCGGTGAGCGGTGCGGGACCCGTCTTCCCGGTGACGTACAGCAGCACCACCAGCACCGAACCGGCCAACGCCGCCAGCGCGTAGATCTCCCGGCGCAGCACGACCGGGATCTCGGCGGTGAGGAGGTCACGGCCGAGCCCGCCGCCGATCGCGGTGAGCATGCCGATCAGGCAGGCGCCGACCGCCGGCACCCGGGCGTCGAGCGCCTTGAGCGTGCCGGTGACGGTGAACAGCGCCAGACCGGCCGCGTCCAGCACCAGCACGGTCGTCCGCAGTCGGGCCAGTTGCGGGTGCAGCCAGAAGACGGCGAGCGCGGTGATCGCGGCGGTGGCCGCGTACCGCCAGTCGGCGAAGGCCAGCGGCGGCACCTCGTCGATGACCAGGTCGCGGAAGATCCCACCGCCGAGGGCGGCGACGAAGCCGACGAACGCGACGCCGAACAGGTCGAGTCGCTTGGCCACCGCCGCCGAGGCCCCGGACGCGGCGAACACCGCCACTCCGGTCAGGTCGGCGAGGAGCAGGGCGGTGGAGGTGGTCACCGCCGCAGGCTACGTCGCCGGCCGGAGCACCGGCCGAGGTTCACTCGCGGTAGGAGTCGTAGATCTCCTTGCACTTGGGGCAGACCGGCGAACCCGGCTTGGCCGCCTTGGTGACCGGGAAGGTCTCGCCGCAGAGAGCGACGACGAAAGTGCCCATGACAGCACTCTCGGCGATCTTCTCCTTACGGACGTAATGGAACATCTCGGGACCGGTATCGGCGTCCTTCAGCTCCGGACGCTCGAGAACCTCTGTGCTCACGTCTGCACCTCCAACCGTCAAGTTTGGCAGGTCATCACGGCCGGGTCCACTTGAGGCCGACCGAGACCCCACCCCGTACGGTGCCCGTGTGACTGACTTTCGCATCAGCTACGGCACCGAGGTGGCCGAAGCCCTGCGCGACGGCCGTCCCGTCGTCGCGCTGGAGAGCACCATCGTCTCGCACGGCCTGCCCCGGCCGGAGAACCTCCGGGTGGCCAGGGAGATCGAGCGGGCGGTTCGGGACGCCGGGGCCGTCCCGGCGACGATCGGCATGATCGCCGGTGAGCTGGTGGTCGGCCTGGACGACGCGCAGCTGACCAGGCTGGCCACCGTCGACGGCGTGACCAAGCTCTCCGTCCGCGACCTCGCGGTGGCTGCCGCGACCGGCGCGGACGGCGCGACCACGGTGGCCGCGACCAGCGCGGTGGCCGCCGCCGCCGGGATCGGCGTGTTCGCCACCGGCGGGCTGGGCGGGGTGCACCGGGAGGCCGCGCACACCTTCGACGAGTCTGCGGACCTGGTCACCCTTGCGCAGACCCCGATCGCGGTGGTCTGCGCCGGGGTCAAGTCGATCCTCGACGTGGGCGCGACGCTGGAGCGCCTGGAGACCCTCGGGGTCGCGGTGCTCGGTTACCGCACCCGCCGGTTCCCCGGCTTCTACCTCACCGACGCTGGCTTCGACCTGGACTGGTCGGTGGACTCGCCCGAGCAGGTCGCCGCCGTGCTGGCCGCCCGCGACGAGCACGCCCTGCACACCGGCGGGCTGCTCATCGCCAACCCGCTGCCGGTCGACGAGCAGCTCGACCCGGAGTTGCACGACCGGACGCTCGCCGAGGGCCTGGCCCGACTGGAGCGGGACGGGATCACCGGCAAGGCCGTCACGCCGTACCTGCTCGCGTACTTCCACTCGGCCACCGAGGGCGCGAGCCTGGCGGTGAACGTGCGGATCATCCTGCGCAACGCCGACCTGGCCGCGCGGATCGCGGTCGCCTCGGCGGCCCGCAGCACCACCGTCGCGGCATGACCCGAGCGGCCCGGGTGGTCGTCGTCGGGGACGTGATCACCGATGTGGTCGCCGTGCTGTCCGGGCCGCTCGCGGCCGGCTCGGACACCAGGGCCGAGATCAGTGTCGGCGGCGGCGGCCAGGCGGCCAACACCGCCGCCTGGGTCGCCGCGCAGCGGGTGGACGTCACGCTGGTCGGCGCCGTCGGTGACGACGACGCCGGGCGGGACCGGGTGGCCGAGCTCGGCCGGGCGGGCGTCGACTGCGCGATCGAGCGGGTCGAGGGCGCGCCGACCGGCACGGTCATCGTGTTGGCCGCCGACGACGAGCGCACCATGGTCAGCCAGCGGGGCGCGAACCTGCGGTTGAGCGCCGCGCACGTCGAGCAGGCCCTCGCGGCGGTGCCCGACGCTGGGCATCTGCACCTGTCCGCGTACACCCTGTTGGACGCCGAGTCGCGCGGCGCGGGGCTGCGCGCGCTGGCCGTCGCCCGCGAACGCGGGCTCACCATCAGCGTCGACGCGGCCTCCGCGGCGCCGCTGCGGCGAGTCGGTGCGGCGGCGTTTTTGAGTTGGGTACGCGACATCGACCTGCTCCTGGTCAACGCAGATGAAGCCGCGGTGCTGGCCGGCGGGCTGGATCCGGCGGCGCAGGGGCGGGCGCTGTCGGCGACGGCCCGGCGGGTCGTGGTGAAGCGCGGCGCGGCCGGCGCGGTCTGGGTCGACCGCAGCACGCCGGTCTGCGTGGCTCCGGCCCGCCGGGTGGCGGTGGTGGACGTCACCGGCGCGGGCGACGCCTTCGCGGCCGGCCTGCTCACCGCGTGGCTCGCCGGCGCCACCCCGGCCACGGCGCTGAGCCGCGCCACCGACCTGGGCGCGCTGGCCGTCTCCACGGCCGGGGCACGGCCACAGCCGTAGCAGCGGCGGCGGCCGGCGCACCGCCACCGCCCTGGGTGCGCGAACCCTGACCCGCTCGCGGGTCAGGGTTCGACTCGTGTTTTGACCGTTCTGTGGGCAGGGTGGTTTGGCGGTGTGGTGGGGGTGTGTTCGTGGTGGTGTGGGTGAGGGCTGTCATTTGCCCTTGTGGACGGCGTTTTTGCGGATGATCGGGTAGCGGGTTCGGCGTTTGCGGCGTTTCCCGGCGGGGCGGCCGGGTCCGGGGTGTCCGGGTTTCGGGTTGCCTGGTGGTTGCCAGGCGTTGCGCAGAGCGGGCGAAACCTGCCGGCGTGTCTGGCCGGGGGTCGGGCTGGTGGTGGTGGCGGGTTCCCAGGGCAGTCGGTGGTGGGTGATGTGGGTGCGGGCGCAGAACAGGTGTAGGTAGGCGTAGGCGTGCAGGCGTAGCCAGGTGGTCAGGGTGCCGGGCTGGCGGGGGTGGAAGTCCGGGGCCTGGGCGGTGCTCTTGAGATATCGGAAGTAGTGCTCGATGTCGAAGCGGGCCAGGTAGGTCATGACCAGGGTGAGTAGGTCGCGGCGGCGGCCGGAGTACCAGAGAGCGAGGTCGCCGGCGCGGCGGCTGGGGCGCAGGTGTTGGACCCGGGCGAGGAGCACGCTGCCCTCGACGATCGGGAGGGTGCCCTGGCCGGTGAAGCCCCGGCTGGCGCGGGTGAGTTTGGGATGGACCTGATGCCAGGCCCGGACGGTGACGGTGCCGTAGATACCGACCGGGCCGCTGACACCGGTATCCGGGGGTAGGCCGGGCTCGCGCAGAGCGAGGCGGAACCCGTGCCGGCGGGGCCGGCCTCCGAGGGGGTGAGCGGCCCGGCGTTCGGGCCGGGTCCACATGGTCTGCGAAGTCGCCAGCCTGACTAGCACGTCCGCGGGAATCCCGCGCTCGCGCAGCAGATGGGTGATCCGGGCCGCGGGATAACCGGAGTCCAGCAGAAACAGTGACGGATCGGCCGGGCGGGCGCCGTCCTGGGCGCAGACTCGGGTGATGTGGTCCACGGTGACCTCCACCAGATCGTCGTCGGAGGCGATCCGGTCGGCCAGCACCGGCACGACCCACGAGTCCGGAGTCAGAGACAGCCGCACGACATGCTGATACCGCCACCCCGTCTTGATCAGCGCCGTGCCGCGGGGCCCGCCGGGGGTGTACTGCGGCTGCCGGTCCGGGCTGGTGGCTGCGGTCGGCCGCGGCCACGCGGTGGTGTCAACGGCATACACCCGCGGCAGACCGGACCGCGTGGCGATCTCGCACGCCGCCCGTAACGCCCGGCCGGTGTCGATCTCGCCGTCACGTAACGCCCGGTACGCCGCAGCGTGCCCGGTGACCGTGCTCAGCGATAGATGCGCCGGGCAACCACACCGGCCCTGATCAGCGGCCAACTCGTCGACCAGCGAGAACAACGTCCGTGACCGGGACGCGAGAACGCCCTCGTACAACTCCCGCCGCCACGCATCCAACAAGATCCGGCCCAGCTCGCTGTCACCGGCACCGGTAGCCGTTACGCTTCTCATCGAGGACCCTGCCCATTGATGATCTTTGTGTGAGAACTCAGATCATGGACAGGGTCCTCCCCATTCCGCTAGACCTCGACCACCACGAATCCCCTCGATGGTCAAAACACGAGGCGAACCCTGACCCGCTCGCGGGTCAGGGTTCGACGTCGATGACCTTGTGCGGCCGCGCCTCGGCGGTGAGGCTCATCGGCGGGGTGTCGTCCCGTTGGCTGGGGTGGAACCGGTTGGCCAGCCGGTGCTGCTCCTTCGGCGGCCGGTCGTTGGCCAGCAGCACGGCCAGCCAGGGGATGAGCACCATGCCGAGGCCGCACAGCGGCAGCCAGAGCCAGAGCATTGGGGCGTTCGCACCGACCAGAATCGCGCCGACGATGATGCACAACACCCGGATGCCCATCATCAGGACATAGCGGCGCTGGCGACTGTTGAGCTGATCGTCCTGGCTGCGCGAGGCGTCGGTGATCAGAATCGGCTGGTACGCCTGACGCTTCACCATGGACCTCCTCGAGGGGGTTACGCCTCATCCTGTCACCGCAGGCCCCTGATCAGCGAACTTCACGTCATCCCGTCGCGTGTTACGCGCGTGGTACGCTCCGCCTGTGGGCAGCAGGTTCAGCTTCACCGACGAGGCGTTGGCCAACCTGAGGGTCTACGACGTCACACCCGGGGAAGTCTGGGAGGCGCTGCACAGCGCCCGACGGGTCATCCGCCATCTGGGCGACGACGTGATGGTGGTCTACGCCGCCGCCCGGAGGGGCCGCCGGCTGGCGGTGCTGCTCGCCCAGGCCGATGGCACCGACAACGACTGGGACATCCTCTCCGCCCGCGAGCTGAGCGACATCGAGTCCAAGCGCTACGACGAGGCCGTGCGGAGATCTCGCCGATGAGGAGGCCGTGACGATGCACCGTAACGACGCGACCAAGCAGTTCCACGGCGGCGGCGACCGGATCGCCGAGCTGATCGACGAGAGCCCGGCGGCGGAGCTGCCCACCCCCGACAGCGACGTGCCGATGGTGAGCCGCTCGGTGCGGTTGCCGCTGGACACCTACGAGCGGGTCCGCGCCGCCGCCGACGCCCGGGGCATCGGCGTCACCACGCTGATGCGCCAGTGGATCGAGGCCGGCCTGGCCGACCTGGACGACTCGGCGACCGTTTCGCTGGCCGACGTCCGGCGCGCGCTGGCCTCGCTGGCGCACCCCACCGCCGCCTGAGCGTCAGCCCTTCGCAGCCTTCGCCGCCGCCTTCATCTGCTGCTTGAACTCCCGCACCCGGCGCAGCGAGTCGGCGTCGGTGACGTCGGCCACCGACCGGTACGCGCCCGGGTCGCCGTAGTCCCCGGCCGCCTTCCGCCAGTCCTGCGGGGTCACCCCGAACCGCTTGCCGAGCAGGGCCACGAAGATCTGCGCCTTCTGCTTGCCGAAGCCGGGCAGCGCGGAGACCCGACGCAGCAGCTCCGGCCCGTCGGCGACCTCGGCCCAGAGCAGCGCCGCGTCCCCGTCGTAGCGCTCCACCAGCACCTGGCAGACCTCCTGCACCCGCGCCGCCATGGCCTTCGGAAACCGGTGCAGCGCGGGCGGCTGGGCGAAGAGCGCGACCAGCGCCTCCGGGTCGTACCCGGCCAGCTCCGTCGCGTCCAGCTCATGGCCGAGCCGCTGGGCGAGCACGTACGGCGAGGAGAACGCCTTCTCCATCGGCACCTGCTGGTCGAGGACCATGCCGAGGAGCAGGGCCAGCGGGCTGCGCTCCAGCAGCTGGTTGGCCTCCGGGTCGATGGGCAGTACGAGGGTCATGCGCACCATCCTGCCTCGCACGCCGATCCGGGCGGGCACCGACGCTCCGACACCTACCGGCGGGTGCCGCTGACCCGGGACGCCACGGAGGGCAGGATGTCGGGGTGGACGAACACGACATGCTGCTCTCCCCCGCCGGCGTCGACGCGCTGCGCACCGCGCTGGTCCAGACCGGCTTCACCAGCCACGGCATCGCCGAGAGGCTGGGCGCGCAGGCGACCGCCGCGGTCGCCCGCAACGACTATCGGGCCGCGCTGCGCGCCACCGAGGACGGCGACCCGCTCGGCACCCTGATCCGGGTGTTCATCTGCGACCAGACCGAGCCGGAGGCGGCGGTGGCCGCCGCGCTGGTACCTCTGAGCCTGGCGGAGGCGCTGACCGGCGGGCTGGTCGAGCGGTACGGCGGTGGCCTGCGCGCCGGCGTCGACCTGGAGCCGTACGGGGACGACTGGTGGGTGCTCGCCGACGTGCCGGCGAGTGCCCGGCCGGGTCTCCCGTTGCACGCCGAGCACGTCCTCGGCATCGGCGGGGCGACCCACACGCTGATCGGCGCGACCATGCGCCGGCCGGTCGACACCGCGCTGGACCTGGGCACCGGCTCCGGCGTCCAGGCTCTGCACCTGGCCACCCACGCCAGGTCCGTGACCGCCACCGACCTGTCCGAGCGGGCGTTGCGCTTCGCCGCGACCACCGCCGCCCTCAACGGTCAGGACTGGGAGCTGCTCCGTGGCGACCTGGTCGCCCCGGTGGCCGGGCGTCGGTTCGACCTGGTGGTGAGCAACCCGCCGTTCGTGGTCGGCCCGGGTACGACCACGCACGTCTACCGCGACTCGGGCCGGGTCGGTGACGCGATCGGCGCCGAGCTGGCCGCCGCCGCCCCCGGCCTGCTCACCGAGGGTGGCACCATGCAGTACCTGGCGAACTGGGTGCACGTCGCCGGTGAGGAGTGGGACGAGCGGGTGGCCGGCTGGTTCGCCGGGACCGGCCTGGACGCCTGGGTGATCCAGCGCGAGGTGGCCGATCCGATGGCGTACGTCGACCTGTGGCTCACCGACGTCGGCGAGACCGCCGACCCGCAGCGGATGGCCGCCTGGCTGGACTGGTTCGACGCGCACAAGGTGGAGGGGATCGGCTTCGGCATCGTGTCGCTGCGCCGGGGCGGCCACGCCGACCCGGTGGTCCGCGTGGAGGATCTGCGCCAGCAGGTGCAGCCACCGCTGGGTGACCAGGTCGCCGCCTGGTTCGACCGCCAGGACTTTCTCCGGGTACGCGACACCGAAGCGTTGCTCGCCGAGCGCTACCGGGCCGCCGAGGGCCTGCAACTGCGGCAGGAGGCCACCATGGGCGACGAGGGCTGGGGGGTGGACCGGCAGGTCCTCGCGATGCCGCACGGCCTGCGCTGGACCGAGGAGATCGACCCGCTGGTACTGGCGCTGGTCGGCGGGGCAGACGGCCGGTTGCCGCTGCGCGACCAGCTCGCCCTGCTCGCCGCGGCGCACGACGTCGAGCCCGACGAGATGGCCGAGGCCGCCGGCCCGATCGTGGCGCACCTGGTGGAGCGCGGCTTCATCGAGCCGGTGAGCGCCTGATGCCGGCGGTGGGCCCGGTGGCCGGCTCGGCAGCGATCCCGGCGGCGGTCGACTGATGCGTGCCGTGGTGCAGACCGTCGGGCGGGCGAGTGTGACGGTGGACGGCGAGGTGGTCGGCGCGATCGAGAACGGCCTGCTGGTGCTGCTCGGGGTGACCCACACCGACACCGCGCAGACCGCTCAGACGATGGCCCGCAAGGTGCACGAGCTCCGCATTCTGGACGGCGAGCGGTCGGCGGCCGACCTAGGGGCGCCGATCCTGGTGGTCAGCCAGTTCACCCTCTACGGCGACGCCCGCAAGGGCCGCCGCCCGAGCTGGACGGCGGCCGCCCCCGCCGAGGTGGCCGAACCACTGGTGACAGCTGTCGTCGACGCGCTACGTGAACGAGGCGCCAAGGTCGAGACCGGCCGCTTCCGCGCCCACATGCTCGTGGAGAGCCAGAACATCGGCCCCCAGACCCTCCTCCTGGACCTCTAGGGACAACAGCGGTGATCAAGAGGTTTGCGTCAGGATTCGGGCTCGGTATGACGCAAACCTCTTGATCACCGGGGCAGGCCGATGGGGTGGGGTGGGGTGGGGTCAGGAGAAGAGGCCTCGGCGGGTTAGGGACTGGCGCAGCCAGTTGTCGAGCTCGGCGGTCCAGTCGGTGCGGTCGGCGGTCGCGTAATCGACAGTGAACCGGCCGAAGGCGTCCCGGCCCTCGGTGAAGACCCCACCGCGCTTGTCGACCTCCAGCACCACCTGCATCTGCCGCGCGTCGGCGATGAAGGTGACCTCCAACTGGTTGATCGAACGCGCGTACTGCGGCGCCGGGTTGAACTCGATCTCCTGGTAGAACGGCAACGTCTGGTGTACGCCGTAGATGTGACCGCGCTCCACATCGGCGCGGGCGAACCGGAAGCCCAGCCGCAGCAACGCGTCCAGTAGTCGTTCCTGCGCCGGCAGCGGGTGCACCGACACCGCGTCCAGGTCACCCTTGTCGACCGCGCGGGCGACCTCCAGCTCGGTACGCAGGCCCATCGTCATTCCGTGCAGGCGCTGCCCGTACAGCTCGGTGACCGGTGTCTCCCACGGCACGTCGAAGCGGAACGGGATGTCGTAGCGCTGCCCCGGCTCCAGCCGGAACGCGCCGGTGACCGGCTGGCGGTGGAACTCCTGAGTGGTGTCGTAGTCGTTGTCGCCGCTCTCGACCTCGACCCGGGTGACCAGGGCGAGGGCGACGTGGTCGATGTCGACCTGGTGGTCGCCGCCCAACACCTGGATGCGGCCCTCCAGCTGACCGCCCGGGCGGCAGTTCGGGTTGGCCAGCACCGTCTCCACCGACGGGCCACCGACGCCCATCGCCTTCATGAGCCGCTTGAAGACCACACCGTCCTCCATCTGTCGTCCGCAGCCGACCAGAGGTGGCCAACCGTCCGCAAGGTAGCCGGGGCGGGCAACCACACAGCGGGACGACACACCGCACCAGCGATCCGACCCAATTCCTGTCGGGTGCCCGATCGCCTCACTCCCGTTTTACGCCCTGCCCGCCAAGCTGTTTGTCACACCGGCACCGCTGGGCCGGGAACGCGGCACAGACGTGGAAACGGGGAGATAGAGATGGTCCTGCAGATGACGGAACACCGGACGCGCCCGGCCACCACGACCGACACTGACGGGGCCTCTGAGACCCTGGTCGACCTGGACGCCACCGACGAGCGCGGCATCTCCACCGACCTGGTCCGGGCCTACCTCAACGGAATTGGCCGGACGAAGTTGCTGACCGCCGCGCAGGAGGTCGACCTGGCACGGCGCATCGAGGCTGGCCTGTTCGCCGACGAGAAGCTCGCCACCTGCACCCCGGTCTCCGCGGAGCTGCGAGCCGACCTGGAGCTGATCGTCGCCGAGGGGCGGGCGGCCAAGGACCACCTGCTGGAGGCGAACCTGCGGCTGGTGGTCAGCATCGCCAAGCGCTACACCGGCCGTGGCATGGCGTTCCTCGACCTGATCCAGGAGGGCAACCTCGGCCTGATCCGGGCGGTGGAGAAGTTCGACTACGCCAAGGGTTACAAGTTCTCCACGTACGCCACCTGGTGGATCCGGCAGGCCATCACCCGCGCCATGGCCGACCAGGCCCGCACCATCCGCATTCCGGTGCACATGGTCGAGCAGGTCAACCGGATGGTCCGGGCCCGCCGCGAACTGGCGGTGACGTTGGGCCGCGAACCGACGGTTGCCGAGGTCGCCCGCGCGCTGGAGATCCCCGAGATCCAGGTCATCGAGCTGATCTCCTACGACCGGGAGCCGGTCAGCCTGGACCAGGCCGTCGGCGACGACGGTGAGAGCGCGCTCGGCGACTTCGTGGCCTCGGTGGACCCGCGTACCGAGCCGGGCGACGCCGCCGCCCAGGGCGAGCTGCGCAACGAGGTCAGCATCGTGCTCTCCACCCTGTCCCAGCGGGAGCAGGCGGTCATCCGGCTCCGGTTCGGGCTGGATGACGGCCGGCAGCGCACCCTGGACGAGGTCGGCCGGGAGTTCGGCCTGTCCCGGGAGCGGATTCGGCAGATCGAGAAGGTGACGTTGTTGAAGCTGCGCGCCCCGGAGCGGGCCCAGCGCCTGGAGGCGTACGCCTGCTGACGCACCGGTTCCCACGGAAGGCCCCGGCGGTTCGCCGGGGCCTTCCGTGCTGTCGGGATGGTTGACTGGAACACCTATGCGCTGACCGGCGACGCGAGGAGACCGGCCGTGAACTGGACCCTGGAAGTGGTGATCGTGCCGGTCTCCGATGTGGACCGGGCGAAGACGTTCTACGCCGACCAGCTCGGCTTCACGGTGGACCACGACACGGTGATCAGCGACGAGGCGCGCATCGTCCAGCTGACCCCGCCCGGCTCCGGCTGCTCCATCGTGATCGGTAAGGGCGTCGTACCGCAGATGCCGCCCGGATCGCTCAAGGGCCTGCAACTGGTGGTGCCCGACCTGAAACGGGCCCACGAGGAGTTGGTCGGGCGGGGTGTGGAGGTCAGCGAGATCCAGGTGGTGGGTCAGAACCCCCGGCCGGTGCCGGATCCGCTGGACAACGTCGGCTTCGTCTTCTTCGCCGACCCGGACGGCAACACCTGGGGCGTCCAGCAGATCTCCAGCCGCGCCTGACCGGGCAGGCTCACAGGCGGCGGGGGCCGGTGTCCGGGCGGGCGGCCACGCCCCCCACCCCGACGTGGGCGTGCAGGACCGAGATGCCGTCCGGGCGGGCGAGAACCGGGTTGAGGGTCAGCGATCGCACCCGGGGCTGTTCGTCGGCGAGCTGACCCACCCGCAGCAGCAGATCGGCGAGGGCCGCCCGGTCGACCGGCGCGGCGCCCCGGTGCCCGCGCAGCAACGGCGCCGCCCGGGGTTCGTCGACCAACTCGGCCGCGTCCCGGTCGGTCAGCGGCACCGCCCGCCAGGCCCGATCGCCGAGCAGTTCGGTGGCGACCCCACCGAGACCGAAGCCGACCACCGGCCCGAACGCGGGGTCCTCCACCACCTCCACCACGCACGCCACCCCGGGTGGAACCATCGGCTGGACCAGCGCGTCCGGGCCGAAGGTCGCCGCCACGTCGGCGTACGCGCGACGGAGGGTCGGCTCGTCGGCCAGGTCGAGCCGCACCGCGCCGAGGTCGAGCCGGTGCCGCAGCCCGGGGGCGGCCGCCTTGAGCGCCACCGGGAAGCCCAGCCGCGCCGCCGCGTCGACCGCCGCGTCGACCGAGTCGACGGGCACCGAGGCCACCACGTCGATGCCGTACGCGGCCAGCAGCGCACCGGGGTCGGTGGCGTCGGCCCGGAGCGCGGCCTGTGCGGCAGCCAGGTCGAGGTCGGGCAACTCCGGTGCCACTCCGGGCGGGCGGCGGAGCCACTCGGCGTACCGGTGTGCGCGGGCGAGCGCCCGGACCGCCTCCTCCACGCCGCCGTACGCCGGCACCCCCGGCGGTAGCCGCCCGACCAGGAACGTCGCCACAGTCGGCTTGCCCAGCGCGAGGGCGGCCGGCAGCGCGGCGGTCACGTCGGCGTCCACCTCGGTCAGCTGGCCGGGTAGCGGTGGCGCGAAGACCACCACCAGGGCGTCCACCCGATCGTCGGCGGCCGTCTCGGCGAGAGCGGCGGCGAACTCGGCGGCGCCGGCGCTCGGCCCGACGTCGCGCGGGTAACCGTCGGCCACGTCGAGGCCGTGCCCGAGACAGGCGGTCGCGGCGAGCCCGGTGAGGGCCGAGGAGTTGCCGACCACACCGACCCGGCCGCCGGCCGGCAACGGCTGGTTGGCCAGCAGCACACCCACGTCGAGCAGCTCCGGCACGGTGTCCACCCGGATCACCCCGGACTGGGCGAAGAGCGCGGCCACCGCCACCTCGTCCGGCCCGGCGGCGTCGCCGACCCCGGGTGGGCGGGCCGGTGAGGCGAGCGCGACGACGGGCTTGCCGCGGCCGATCCGCCGGGCCAGCCGGGCGAACTTGCGTGGGTTCCCGAAGGTCTCCAGATAAAGCATGATCACGTCGGTGCCGGGGTCGTCCTGCCAGTACTGCAGAAGGTCGTTGCCGGAGACGTCGGCCCGGTTACCGGCCGAGACGAAGCTGGACAATCCGAGGCCACGCCGGTCCGCCTCGGCGAGCAGCGCCACCCCGAACGCGCCGGACTGACTGAAGATGCCGACCCGACCGGCCGGCGGCAGCGCCGGGGCGAGGGTGGCGTTGAGGCGTACCGTCGGGTCGGTGTTCGCCACGCCCAGACAGTTCGGGCCGACGACCCGCATTCCGGCCGCGTGCGCCGCGCGGACCAGCGCCCGCTGCGTGGCCGCGCCCTCGGGGCCGGCCTCGGCGAAGCCGGCCGAGATGACCACCAGGCCGTGCACCCCCGCGGCGGCGGCGTCGGCGACCACGGCGGTCGCCGCCTCCGGCGGGACCGCCACCACCGCCAGGTCCACCGGCGCACCGGCGTCCACCGCCGACGGGTACGCGGGCAGACCCGCCACGGTCGACGCGCTCGGATGCACCGGCACCACCGCACCGGTGAACCCGCCGTCGCGCAGGTGCCCGAGCACCGCCGCGCCGACGCCCTGGCCGGTGGCGCTGGCACCGTAGACGACGATGCCGCGCGGGGCGAGCAGCCGGGCGATCGAGCGGGCCTCGGTACGGTGCTCCCGGCCGCGCTGCACCTCCAGGCTCGCCTCGGTGGGCGCGATGGGGAAGCTCAGGTGGACCACGCCGTCGGCGTACTCCCGTTGGACCTGGTAGCCGAAGTCGGCGAAGACCCGCAGCATCGTCCCGTTGGCCGGCAGCACCTCCGCGACGAAGCTCATGATGTCGTTGCGGCGGGCCGCGTCGGCCAGATGCTCCATCAGCACCGAGCCGATGCCGCGACCCTGGTAGGCGTCCTCCACCACGAAGGCCACCTCCGCCTCGGGGGCCTGCGGGCCGAGCCGCTCGTACCGGCCGACGGCGACGATCTGGTCGGCGGCCAACACCACGAACGCCTCCCGGTCGTGGTGGTCCACGGTGACGAAACGGACCAGATCGCGTTCCGGGATGCGCGGGTACGGCGAGAAGTACCGCAGGTAGCGGGTGCGCTCGGAGAACCGGCTGTGCATCGCCACGATGCCCGGCGCGTCGGCGGGGTCGATCGGTCGCAACTGGACGGTGCTGCCGTCGCTGAGCAGCACGTCGACCGGTTGGTCCAGGCTCGTCACGGAAACGGCCCGGCTCAGTCCCGCGGATCGTGCGGGTCGAGCCCGAGCAGCGGGAACACCGTCTTGCGGGTGGCCGCGATCGCCCGGTCCACCGCGTTCGGCTCGCCGGTCGGCTGCCACGGCTCGTACGACGGGTCGGCGTCGTCGGTCATCCGCAGCGGCACCTCCCGGCCCAGCCTGCGTGCGGCGACCAGGTCCCGCCACGCGGGTGGGGTGAGCGTGGCCGGGTCGATCGGGTCACCGGTGGCCACGGCCAACAGGTGACTCCAGGCCCGGGGCACCACCTCGACGAGCGCGTACCCGCCGCCGCCGGTCGCCACCCACCGGCCGTCACACAACTCGTCGGCGAGCGCCCGCATCGCCAGGTAGGTGGCCCGTTGCCCGTCCACCGTCAGGTTCAGGTCGGCGAGCGGATCCAGTCGGTGCCCGTCGGCGCCGCACTGGCTGACCAGCACCTGCGGCCGGAACGCGCGCAGCACCGACGGCACGATCGCGTGGAACGCCCGCTGCCAGCCGGTGTCGTCGACGCCCGGCGGCAACGGCATGTTGACCGCGGTGCCCTGCGCGCCCGGCCCACCCGTCTCGTCCGGGAAACCCGTGCCCGGGAAGAGGGCCAGTGGGGTCTCGTGCAGGCTGACCGTGAGCACCCGCGGGTCGTCCCAGAAGATCTGCTGCACCCCGTCGCCGTGGTGCACGTCGACGTCCACGTACGCGACCCGCTCGGCGCCCAGGTCGAGGAGGCGGGCGATGGCCACCGCGGGGTCGTTGTAGACGCAGAAGCCGGAGGCCCGGGCGGACATCGCGTGGTGTAGCCCACCGGCCACGTTGACCGCCCGCCGGGCTTCGCCACGCCAGACCGCCTCGGCGGCGGCCACCGTCGCACCGGCGATCAGCGCGCTGGACTCGTGCATCCCCTCGAAGACCGGGTTGTCGGAGGTGCCCAGCCCGTACCCGGCGAAGAGCGGGTCGCGCGGCGCGTTGCGCACCGCGGCGAGGTAGGCCGGTGCGTGCACCCGGGTGAGCAGCTCGTCGTCGGCGGGCACCGGTTTGACCACCCGCACCCCCGGCCGATCCAGGACGCCCAGTTCGCGGGCGAGCGCGATGGTCAGCTCCACCCGGACCGGGTCGAGTGGATGGTCACCCATGTCGTAGGCGAGCAGCGACTCGTCCCACACCACCACCGTGTCGTCGGACATGGGCCCATCGTCGCACGAGGACCTGCGCGGGCGCGCCACACGCGCTGGTCAGTGGCCGGGTGTCGGCCCGGAGGCGACCGGCCGGGCCGGGTCGGCCACCCAGTTGCTCCACGATCCAACGTAGAGCGCGGCGTCGGTGTGGCCGGCCAGATGCAGCGCGAGCACCGCCTGCGCGGCGGTCACTCCCGAGCCGCAGTACGCCCCGACGGTCCGCCCCTCGGTCACCCCGGCGGCGGCGAACCGCTCGCTCAGCACGTCGGCGGCCAGGAAACGTCCGTCCGGTCCGACGTACTCCCCGGCGGGCAGGTTCGCCGCTCCCGGCACGTGCCCGGCGACCGGGTCGATCGGCTCGACCTCCCCCCGGTAGCGAGGCGCCGCCCGTACGTCGAGCAGCACGGCGTCGTCCGCGGCGGCCAGTGCGGCGGCCTGCCCCGCGTCGAGCACCGGGAGGTCACCGGGGCGTACCACGACGTCACCGGGGGGTGGGGTCGGCGCGTCGGTGGAGACGGGCCGGCCGGCGGCGACCCAGGCCGGGTAGCCGCCGTGCAGCAGGCGCACCGGGCGGTGCCCCGCCCACCGCAGCGTCCACCAGGCCCGCGCGGCGGCCATGCCGTCGCCGCCGTCGTACACCACGACGGGGTGACCGGCGTGGACGCCGGCGGCCCGGAGCGCGGCCTGCAACGCGCCCGGGTCGGGCAGGGGGTGCCGACCACCGAGGCCCGGCGCCCCACAGAGCGCGGTGTCCAGGTCGACGAAGACCGCCCCGGGCAGGTGGCCGGCGAGGTAGTCGTCACGGCCAGGTGGGCCGACGAGTCGCCAGCGGACGTCGAGCAGGGTGGGCGGATCGGCCTGGTCAAGCTCGGCGACGAGCTGATCGACCTCGACCAACAGCTCCTGGGTACCGGACATGGCGACCATCCAACACCATTCGCGTCAACGGCACGCGGCTCGGCGGCGGTCGCCGGCCCTTCTCCGAGGTAGCATCGTGCACCGGAGGGCCGCTGACGTTATGAAGTCTCACGACCTGGTCGACACGACCGAAATGTACCTGCGCACCATCCTCGAACTGGAAGAGGAGGGGGTGCCACCGCTGCGTGCCCGGATCGCCGAGCGGCTGCAGCAGAGTGGCCCCACCGTGAGCCAGACCGTCGCTCGGATGGAGCGCGACGGCCTGCTCACCGTCGAGGGTGACCGGCACCTGACGCTCACCGCGCTGGGTCGCGGCACCGCCGTGTCGGTGATGCGTAAGCACCGCCTCGCCGAGCTGCTGCTGGTCAACGTCATCGGGATGCCCTACGAGGAGGCCCACGAAGAGGCCTGCCGCTGGGAGCACGTGATGAGCGACGCGGTGGAGAAGCGGGTGTACGACCTGCTCAACCGGCCGACCCGCTCCCCGTACGGCAACCCGATCCCGGGGCTTCAGGAGCTGGGTTCACCGGCGGCGGAGACCACCGACGCGGCCGAGGGCGAGCGCAACCTGGCCTTCCCCGGCCTCTCCGGGCCGGTCGTGGTGCGCCGGATCTGCGAGAGCGTGCAGAAGGACGCCGACGTGCTGCGCCAACTGCACGCCGCCGGTGTCGACCCGGGCGTCACGGTGACCGTGGCCCAGGAGCGCGACGGGGTGTCGATCGACCGCTCCGGTGACCGGGTCCGGCTGCCCCGCGAGGTCGCCTCCCGGGTCTTCGTCGCCGCCAACTGACCAACCGGGCATCCGCGCGTCACAACGCCCGGGTGTCCACCTTTTTCGCCAGCGCGGTCAGGTTGCCGGTCAGCTTCTCCACCGCCGACCGCTCACTGCCACGGGGTGCGGTCCAGCTCACCGTGGCCAGCCGTCCGTCGCTGGCCAGCCAGCCCACCTCGGCGACCGGCCCGCGCCCGCTCGCCGCGGCGGTGGTCCGCTTGTACGCCTGCTGACCCAGCCCGGTGACCTTCGTCGCCTTGTCCGGCACCACGTCCGCGCCGAAGGTGGTCTTGTCGATCGTGGTCTCGGTCACGCTGAGCGTCAGCTCCGGCAGGGTCGCGCCGGCGGCCCGGACCACGCAGGTGTGGGTGTCGCCCTGTTCGCTGGACGCCGCCACGTCGAAGCGCACCTTCACCGCCTGCTCGATCACCGTGAAGTCCAGCAGACGGCACGCGCCGCCCGACGAGGCCGCGGCGACGTCCACCGCGATCGGCACCGGGGGCGGCACCGCCACCGGTTCCGCCTCGTCGGCGCAGCCGCTCAACAGCAGCCCGGCCAGCCCGGCGACCACGATCCGACCGCGCACATCCCACCCTCTCGCCGACCGACGGCAGAAGCGCCCGCCGGGTGTCCGTCGGACACCGTACGGGGTGTCGGTGCCGCACGGAACCCCCCGTTGATGCCCTATTCCGACACTGCATCATCCACGTACGGGCAGTGTCGGCAGCCGCGCCCGCAGCACGTGCCTCGACCGGCCAGGAAACCAGCACTGAGCACGAACAGTCCGCTCGCCGGGTCGAGGTAGCCGGCCGCACCGGCAGCCAGCGCGGCAGTGTGCGCGGCGAGGATCCGGGCCCGGTCGGGGTGCTCCGGCGGCAGCCGGGACAGGTGCGGCTCGGTGAGCGGCCGGTCGGCCAGGGGTCGTCGCTCTCCGCTCACCACAGCAGTCTAGGGACGGTTCGTGGTCGGCCTCCCGCTGGCTGGGTGCGCGACATGCCCCGGCGTCGTCGCGGTGGGTCGGTCGTTTCGTCGTACGGTTCGACGACGATCGGTTCGACACCTGTCGACGCGTACGGAGGGGACACGATGCGGAAGATCGTTGTGCAGATGAGCCTGTCGTTGGACGGGTTCTTCGAGGGCCCGGGTGGCGACATCGGCTGGCACCAGGTCGACGAGGAGTTGCACCAGCACTTCAACGACGTGATCGCCCCGATGGGCGGGTTCCTCAGCGGCCGGGTCAGCCACGAACTGATGGCCGCCTACTGGCCGACCGCCGATCAGGCCCCGGGCGCCAGCGGCCCGGAACGCGAGTTCGCCCGGATCTGGCGGGACATGCCGAAGATCGTCTACTCGCGCACGCTCGACCACGCCGACTGGAACGCGACGGTGGTGCGCGAGGTCGACGTCGAGCAGATCCGCAAGCTCAAGGCCGAACCGGGCGGCGACCTGGCACTCGGCGGGGCTGACCTGGCCGCCACGTTCGCCCGACACGACCTGATCGACGAGTACCGGATCTACGTCCACCCGGTGCTGGTGGGTCGGGGCCGCCGGCTCTTTCCCGACGCCGAGACTCCAGCCGCCTTGCGACTGGTGGAGAGCCGCGTCTTCGGCAACGGCGTGGTCCTGCTCCGTCACGAGCGGGTCCGCTGACCGATCAGCGCAACGGCTTGAGTCTCCACCGGGGGGAGACGCGAGGGTGGGGGCATGAGCGAGGAGACACGGCACACGATCGGCGACCTGGCCCGACGGACCGGCCTGAGCGTCAAGACCATCAGGTACTACGCCGACAGCGGAATCGTCCCGCCGAGCGACCGGAGCCCGGCCGGCTACCGCCTGTTCGACGGCGCGGCGGTTGCTCGGCTGGAGCTGGTCCGGACGCTGCGTGAGCTGGGCTTGGACCTGGCCACCATCCGGCGGGTGGTGGACCACGGGGTGCCGCTGCACGAGGTGGCCGCCGCGCACGCCGAGGCGTTGGCGGTGCAGATCCGGGTGCTGCGGCTGCGTCAGGCGGTGCTCACCGTGGCGGCAGGGCGCGGGTCGAGCCTGGCTGAGGTGGACGAGTTGCACCGGTTGGCCCGGCTCAGCGCGCGTGAACGCGGGCAGTTGGTGGCGGACTTCCTGGACGGCGTCTTCGCCGGCCTCGGCGACCAGCCCGCGTACCGGGGCGTGGTCGTCTCGTTGACACCGGAGCTTCCCGACGACCCCGGCACCGAGCAGGTCGAGGCGTGGCTGGAGCTGGCTGAACTGTGCCCGGAGCCGGACTTCCAGGCCCGGATGCGACGGTTGGCGCGGCAGCACGGCGCCGACCACGACGTTCCGGGCCTGCCCCGCCCGGACGCCGTCGCGGTGGTCCGGGATGCGGTCGCCCCCGCCCTCGCGGCCGGTCTCGACCCGACCAGCCCGGACGCCGATCCGGTGGTGGCGGCCGTCACCAGCCGGTACGCGAGCCTGCACTGTCACTCGGGCGACGCCGACGTGCGCCAGCGGTTGCTCGACCGGCTGGTTCCGGCCAACGACCCCCGCCGGGACCGCTACCTCGACCTGTTGGCGGTGCTCAACGGCTGGTCGACCGGCGAGCCGACCGTGCCGGCGGTGGACTGGTTCATCCGAGCCCTGCGCGCCCGGATGCCCGAACCGGCTCGTTGAGCTGACCGGCGTCAGCCGAACCAGGTCATCTCCTGGCCGTGGCCCCGGGCCCAGGCCAGTGGCTTTCCGTCCAGGGCGAGGACGTTGTGCAGGGCATCGTTCGGCGGGTCGGGCAGTCCGTCGTACCGGAGCACCTCCGGTCCCTCGTTCGCGATCCAGTGCCCCGGCAGCCCACGGACCAGCCGGACGAACGCCTCCCGGCGTGCCAGCGGCACCTGGTAGAGCACGGACGTGTGGAAGACCACCAGCGTCGCGTCGGTCGGCGCCCGCGCGGCCAGCGCCGGCAGGTCGTCCACCAGGTCGCCGCGGACCAGCAGCGGCGGATCGGCCGCGGCGACCGTCACCGCGGCCCGCAGCCGGGCCCGCCGGTGCGCGTGCTCCGGCCAGATCAGCGCGTCCAACCAGGACACGTCGTCGGGGTCGGTCACGTCGAGCGGGTTGAGGTCCAGGCCGGCCCGCCACACCACCTGGGGTACGCGGGCCGGCGGCACCAACCCCACGGCCGCGCAGTCGAGAATCGGCTCACCGGAGCCGACCTGCTGGTCGCCGTAGCGGTAGGCGTACCGGTCGGGGTAGAGGCACAGGCCGGCCGACGCGCCGACCTCCAACAGGGCGAGAGGCTGCGGCAGCGCGGCCAGCAGTGGCAACAGGACCGCGCACCGACCCGCCTCGTTCGTCTGGGTGGCCCGGGTGAGCAGCTCCGCCTCGACGGCGGGCCAGTGCGTCACCACGTAGTCGTGGAAGGCGACCGGGTCGTCGACCGGGCCACCGAGCCAGCGGACGACACCGAACAGCAGATTCGGCTGCCGCTTGGCCGGCGGCAGCCCATCGAGCAGGGCGAGCAGGCCGTCGTCGCGGGCGACGGCCTGCGACAGGCGCTCGTACGTGGGTGACGCGCCGCGCGCCTCACGGCTGCCGAACTCGGCGTACGCCCCAGCGGTCGTCATGGCCCCATCGTCGCAGCCCATTCCTCGACATTTCAGCCCCCATTTCGGTGTGCTGACTCACCGGCCTCGTAGAGTGCTGCGTCGGCCCGAGCGTTGAGCAGCAGCTCAGCGGGGTGCGGGCAGGGGCAACGGGGAGGTACGTGTCGTGCAGGGTGACGGTATTCGGGTACTGATCGTCGGCGGTGGTGTCGCCGGACTGGCGACGGTGGCCGCGTTGCGCGGCTGGGGCGCGACTGTCGACGTGGTCGAGCGGGCGCCCGGGCCGACCGACTCCGGCACCGGCATCTACCTCACCGGCAACGCGACCCGGATGCTCGACGTCCTCGGTCTGCGGGAGTCGGTCGCCGACGTCGCCGTGGAGATCACCCGGCAGCGCAGCGCCAACCAGCGCGGGCGTCGCCTCTTCGACATCGACGTGGCCACGCTGTGGCAGGGCGTCGGGCCGTGCGTGTCGTTGCCCCGGGCCCAACTGCACCGGGCCCTGCTCGACGGGGTCGGCGACGCCCCGATCCGTTGGGGCCGCCAACCGGTCGCGCTCGTTCAGGAGGGCGACCAGGTCGCCGTCGAGTTCGACGACGGCAGCACCGGACGGTACGACCTGGTGCTCGGCGCGGACGGGGTGAACTCGACGGTTCGCCGGCTCACCTTCGACGGCCAGGCCGCCCGGGACCTCGGCCAGTACGCGTACCGGTGGGTGGCTCCCCGCGTCGACGACGAGCCGGTCTGGTCGGTGCAGTTGGGGCGCGGCAAGCAGTTCCTGACCATCCCGATCAGCGCCGATCAGGTGTACTGCTACTACAACGACGGCCCGGTGGCCGACCGGCCCGACTGGCGCGATGAGCTGGGCGCGACGTTCACCGAGCCGGTGGCCACCATGCTCAAGGCCCTCGACTACGACGACCGCACCCTGCACGCCGGACCGAACCAGGAGGTCGTCCTCGACTCCTGGTCCCGAGGGCCGGTGCTGCTGGTCGGCGATGCCGCCCACGCCACCTCGCCGAACATGGCCCAGGGGGCGGCGATGGCCCTGGAGGACGCGGTCGTGCTCGCGTCGTCGTTGGTCACCGCTGATTCCGTCGCCGAGGCGTTGCGCGGCTACGAGGTGCGGCGACGCCCGCGTACGAACTGGGTGCTCAGTCAGACCCACCGCCGCGACAAGGCGACCGGGCTTCCGCCCGCGCTGCGCGACGTGGTGATGCGCCGCCTCGGCGAGCAGATGTTCCGCTCCAACTACGGCCCCCTGTTCGCCCAGCCCTGACCGGTCCGAGCGGCGCGGGGCCGGCTCGGCGGGGACCTGCCCCGCACCACTCAGGGCAGCTGGCCGGGCCGGTCCACGATGGCGATGCGGAGGAGCGCCACAGCGTCGAACAGGGTTTCCTTGCCGTTACGCACCACCGTCCCCCGGGTGCCGAGGAAGACGTGGGTGTCCCGGTCGAAGAGGAAGTCCTGGTTCCCACCGATCACGCCGGGCATCCGGATCGCCACTCCGTGCCGGCCGGCGGCGTCCACCACGTCGCCGGAGATGACGACCGCTCCGGGCTCCCGTGCCAGCAGTTCGAACAGCGCCGCGAGCGCTCGGGGCGGCACGTAGCCGCGCAGCATCGACCGCGCCGTGGTGTACACCATGCTCTCGTCCCCGTAGACGGCCTCCTCGTCGGCGCCTTCGGCAAGGTGCAGCTCGACCGGGTGCTCCCGGAGGTAACGAAGCAACTCGTCCGGATCGGTGGGCAGACCCCCGTGGTAGGCGGGCGGCTGGAATACGTCGAGTTCCTTCCAGGGATAGGCGGAATCGCGCACGCGGAGCACCTTCAGCTCGCCCCACCCGTTCGGCTCGGCCTCCGGTCGGTAGCGTGCCTGCGTGTACGCGACTCCCCCGGCCGACTGCCACAGCTGGTTCCGGATGGTCTGATACGGGCCGCTGTCCGGAAACTCCCGGATCGTGGCCAGGGATTCCGTGAAGACGTACTGGTCGGGCCGGGCGGTGAGCTCGGGCTGCTGCCGGGCTGCGTCGGCCGCCAGGTGGAAGATCTCCGACGCGTTGGCCGTGGGTGGTCGCTGATCGCCCAGCCTCATGGTCTGCACCGCCAGCGCGCCGGCGGTGAGCGTGACCGCCAACCCGAACGCCCCGGCGATACGCCAACCACGCAGGAACCGGGTACGACGTCCGGCCGGACGGGCCGCCGAAGCCGTCTCGGCCCGCGCGGCGACGTGTGCGGTCAGATCCCTGAGCAGTTGCTCCTCGAAACCCTGCGGCGACCGTTCGATTTCGTTCATCGTCATCTCCGTCTGATCAGGCGAGGGTGGTGACCGGGCGGGCGAGCACGGCGCGGACGACGCGGCGGGCACGATGCAGGCGGACCCGGGCGGCGACCGGTGACATCCCGAGCACGGTGGCCGCCTCCGCGACGGTGAGGCCGTCCACGGCGACGAGTTCGACGAGCGTTCGGGTGCCCTCGGGTAGGTCGCTCAGCGCCCGATGGGTGCGGCGGGCCGCCGACTCGGCGTCGATGCGCTCCTCGATGCGGGCGATGTCATCAGGGCTGAGGTCTCGTCGTCCGGCCAGACGACCGGTCACCCGCAGCCGTTGGGCCGCCCGACGCCGCTCGTCGCCGATGACGTTGCGGGCCACCCCGTACAGCCAGCCGATCTGACTGCCCCGGTCGGGCCGGTAGCCGGCCGCCGACTCGATCACCGCCAGGAACACGTCGGCGGTGAGGTCGGCGGCGAGGTGCGGGTCGTCGACCCGCCGTGCCACGAACCGCCCCACCGCTTCCAGGTGTCGCCGGTAGAAGACCTCGAAGGCCACCGGGTCGGCTCCGATGCCGGAAATGTCACCATCGGCTTGGCTCGGCTCAGTCACGGGCCGTCCCCCCTCGTCGCCTTCACACCTCTTCTTCGTACGGGGCGGCGCGGGTGTTACCGACCCATCCGACACGTCTGCCCCGCCCGGACGGTGGCGCTGCGGGTCCGGTTGGGCAGTCGCCCTGGTGATGCGGCATTATCGAAGCACCGGCGACTGGCGGCACGGGGATGGTGAAACCATCGGGGAGCCTCTCGCGGGCGTCGACCGCCTGGGCGCCTGCGTCGAGGAACCATCATGACCACGACCAGCCCATCCGTCGAGCAGCACACCCCGTCGGGTACGGCCCGACTCCTGCCGGGCGCACCCGTCGCCGAAGCCGTCCTGGCCGAAATCCGCGACGCCGCCACCCGCCTGCGCGACCGCGGGATCACACCGAGCCTCGCCACCATCCTCGTCGGCGACGACGACGCCAGCGCCGGTTACATCGCCATCAAGCAGCGGCAGGCCGCCGCGCTCGGGTTCGCCTCCCCGCACGTACACCTGCCGGCCACCGCCACCCAGGATGACCTGCACCAGGCCATCGCCCGATTCAACAACGATCCGGCCGTGCACGGACTGCTCGTGCAGTACCCCGTACCGGGGCACCTGGACTACGACGCGGCGCTGCAGACCATCGACCCGGACAAGGACGTCGACGGCATGCACCCGCTCAACATGGGGCGTCTCGCCGTCGGCCTGCCCGGCCCGCTGCCGTGCACCCCCGCCGGCATCGAAGCCCTCCTGGCGCACTACGAGATCCCCGTCGCCGGCCGCGAGGTCGTCATCCTCGGCCGGGGCGCCACCCTCGGCCGCCCGTTGGCGATGCTGCTCGCCCAGAAGCGCCCCACCGCCAACGCCGCCGTCACCGTCGTCCACACCGGGGTGCCTGACTGGGACCGCTACACCCGCCGCGCCGACATCCTCGTCGCCGCCGCCGGCGTACCCGGGATCGTGCAGCCGGAGCACGTCAAGCCCGGCGCTGTGGTCATCGGCGCCGGCGTGCGCTACGACGGGCGGCGGTTGCTGCCGGACGTGGACGAGGCGTGCGCCGAGGTCGCCGGCGCGATCACGCCCCGGGTCGGCGGGGTTGGCCCGACCACCGTCGCGATGCTGTTCCGCAACGCCGTACGCGCCGCCGAACGCGCAAACCAGTAACCCGGTCACCCAGGTCACGTGATGCTGAGTAGCCCGGTCGTCCACAACTACTCAACATCACGTGACTCACCGGACCCAGCCGAGGAAACGCTGGTGCAGCAGCCCGGCGGGCACCCAGGTCAGGTCCTCGGCCGCCCAGACCAGGTAGGACCCCATGTAGAGGCCCAGTGACACGGGCGCGCCCTCGAACTCGGCACGCAGCTCGGTGCGGCGGGTCCGGCAGGGCCAAGGGGCACTGCAACCGCCGCAGGTCCACACCGGAAGGACCGGGCCGTGGGTGGTCACGGCTTGCCATCCAGGAAGCGGCGGGTGACCGACCGGGCGTGCCAGCGGGCCGTCCAATCCGCCTGATAACAGGGGTACGGGGCCAGCCGCGCCCACCACCAGCGACAGCCGGCGCAGAGCCCGTCGACGCCGGGCAGGTGCACGGACAAGATTCGTCCGACCTGATCCTCGGTCACTCCTGCTCCTCCCCTGGCCAGTGGCCTCGCCGGATCGGGATGCGGTGCCGGGCTCGGCACGGCAGGTCGGCCCCACATCGGCAGATCCACCGCCACCGCTGCCAGGACCAGACCGGCCGATGCCGCCGAGCCAAGGTCAGCGCCACCGCCAGCAGGTAGTCGTCGTACGGCACCCGATCCGGCATCAGACCTCCCGACGATCCTCCTTGGACCCTCGATTGCCCGCTCATTTTGCGCGCGCATATTTAGGTGGTCAACGACCACCGGTCATAGCGCTTGGGCGTGTCCGGCGATCCTGGGCGGCAGCGTTAGCGGCACAATGACCGCCATGGAGAGTCCGACCTTCGTTCGCTTCCAGCTCGGCGCGCAGCTCCGCCGGGTGCGCGAAGAGGCCAGCGTCACGGCCGAACAGGCTGCTGACGTCATCGAGGTCTCGGCAAGCACCCTGCGGCGGATCGAGGCCGGACGCGTCGGTATCAAGGCACCCGCGCTCAACGCCCTGCTCGACCGTTACGGCGTCACCGATGCCGAACTGCGCGACACGCTCCTGTCGATGGCGAAGACCGGCAAGCAGCGCGGCTGGTGGGCCAAGTACGGCGACCTGCCGTCGTCGTACCGCCAGTACATCGGCCTGGAGTCGGCGGCCGAGGAGGTACACAACTTCGAGACACTGGTCGTCCCAGGGCTGCTCCAGACAGAGGACTACGCCCGAGCCTTGACCAGCGAGGACGCGCTGGAGCCCTCACCCGAGGCGGTCGAGCGTCGAGTCGCCGTCCGAATGCAACGCCAAGAGCTGATCGCGACAGGGAAGCTGCGACTGTTGGCCGTGCTCGACGAGGCGGTACTGCACCGACAAATAGGCGGAGCGGCCGTCATGGCTGGGCAACTGACCGCACTGCTCGAAGCCAGCAAGCGGTGGAACGTCACCCTTCAGGTCATCCCGTTCCGGGCGGGCGCCTACGCCTCAATGGTGTCGAGCTTCCACATCCTCAACTTCGCGGGCGGACCCGGAGTCGTCTACATCGAGGGCATCACGGGCGACCTCTACGCGGAAGGTGACGATGTGAGGCGTTGTACCGTGGTCTTCAACAGCCTGCGCGCCTCAGCCCTGTCTCCCAGCGACTCAATCGCGATGATCAAGGCCATCCAGGGTGCGGGGCCCGACAGGTAGGAGGCGGCAGTGGACTCGCAGTGGCGCAAGAGCACCCGCAGTGGCGGCAACGGCGCCTGTGTCGAGGTCAGGCGTGATGGGCAAGCCGCGGAGGTCCGAGACAGCAAGGACCAACTTGGCCCGACTCTTCGGTTCGACGCTGCGGCATGGTCGACGTTTCTCTCTGAATTGAAGCGCTAGCAAGCGGAGCCCCCACCGCCCGGCGGTGCCTGTGTCGACGTTGCCGCCCCACTCGTTGCTGTCGCGGTTCCAGCGACACCGGCCCCGGCGCTGCCCAGCGCGCACCTACGATCAGGCTGTGAAGCGACCGCGCTTGTACGGGCCGGGCGAGTTGGCCGCCCTGTTCAACGTGTCGCGGCAGCGGGTACTCCAGATCACCCGCCGACCCGGCTTCCCTGAGCCGATGGCCCGCCTGATCGGGACGACCATCTGGGACGCGGACGAGGTAGACGAGTGGACCAAGCACAACCGCCCACCACGCCCAACCGAGGGCGACGAAGACCGCTGACCCGGCTACACCTGCCGAATGCTGCGCCGGACTGGTTCCGACCATGACGGCGAGGGCCAGAGATCCATTGGCACCAGCCGGAGGTAGTGCGCCGCCCACGCTTGCCTGTAGTCCCGGCCCCTGGCAGCCGCTCTCGGGACGGCAGAGTCGCGCAAGCTCATCCTTGTCATCGCAGCCGCGATGGGAGCGGCAGCAGACCTGAGGGAGGAATCGTGGAAACCACGGATCGCATGATCTGGCGTAAGCCGAGCTACAGCGACAACAACGGCGGTGCCTGCATCGAGGTAGCCGCCTTGGGGACGAGCATCACGGTTCGCGACAGCAAGGATCCCAGCGGCTCGACCCTCCGCTTCACGACAGGTGCGTGGACGAGTTTCCTTCGAACCATCCGCTAGCCCAAGCCCAGAAGGCGTGGTGGTCTGGTCAATCATGCGCTCCGCCGAGCAGGAGGTGTTCGACGATGAGTGAGCACAGTGTGACCGTGGTCCGGTTGGACCGTACCTCGCCCACCGAACGCGAGAAGATCGTTCTGGGTGTGCAGGACCTCCTGTTGGCTCAGCAAGTGATCGCCCCCAACGATCGTCGTGACGCGTCGTGGCAGCCAAGCTCGTGGAAGGCTGGCCCAGCAGCGCGGACAGCAGTCGCCGAGCCGGTCGACTGGTTCGACGCCTTCCTCGATACGGCCAACAACGGTGTCGACATCGATGGCGAGCGTCATGTCCATCACCCGGTGGAAAATGATGAGGCACCGCGATGCCCCGAGTGCGCGGCTGAGGCACCAACGGTTTACACCGATACCTACGGTGATTGGCTGGAACAGTGGTGGACCGCCGGCGATGAGCCCTTGTTCACATGCGACCAGTGCGGCTGGACAGGACCCATCGGCGACTGGTGTAGCGAGTTCAGCGTGCTCATTGGCGCCCCCGCCGTGACGTTCTTCAACTGGCCGCCGCTGTCACCCACCCTTATCACCGCCATCCGCGAGACCCTCGGCGGTGGTACCGGTAGCGTTGTCAGCCACTGGTAACGCGAGTCCATTCCGCCCCTGTCGGCAGGTGAAACGGCGCTGCCCCGGCCTCCACGAAGGAGACCGGGGCAGCGACGCGTTTCGCGTACGTCAGCTGCAGCCGCTGGTGGAGCCGCAGCCCTCGCAGACGTAGCAGCTACCGGCGGGGCGCATCTTCGTACCGCAGGTGAAGCAGAGCGGTGCGTCGGCGGCCTTGCCGATCACGGCCTCCAGCAGTTCGGTGCTGGAACCGACGCTCGGCGCCGGCTTGGCGGCGGCCACGTCGGCCATCTCCTGGGCCGGCTGGGCGACAGCTTCCGGCTTTGCCGGGGTCTCCACCGGTGCGGACGACGCCATCGCGGTGAGCTCGGCACCGGTGACGGCGGCGGCCTCCGCGTCGGCCTCGGCCCGCAGCTGGGCGGCCCGCTCGCTGGCGGTGAAGATGCCCAGCTCGGCGCGGCGCTCGTAGGGCAGGAAGTCCAGCGCCAGGCGACGGAAGATGTAGTCCATCACCGAGGCGGCCATCCGCACGTCCGGGTCGTCGGTCATGCCGGCCGGCTCGAAGCGCATGTTGGTGAACTTGCTGACGAACGTCTCCAGCGGCACGCCGTACTGCAGACCGATGCTGATGGCCACCGAGAAGGCGTCCATCACGCCGGCCAGGGTCGAGCCCTGCTTGGACATCTTCAGGAAGACCTCACCGAGGCCGTCGTCCGGGTAGGACGACGCGGTCAGGTAACCCTCGGCGCCACCGACGGAGAAGCTGACCGTCTCGGACGGGCGCTTCTTCGGCAGGCGCTTGCGCACCGGCCGGTACTCGATGACCTTCTCCACCGCGGCCGGCGCGGCGGCTGCGGTGTCGACGGCGGCCGGCTCGGTGGCCTTGTTGTTCTTGGCGACCGAGAGCGGCTGGCCGACCTTGCAGTTGTCCCGGTAGATCGCCAGCGCCTTGAGGCCGAGCTTCCAGCCCTCGAAGTAGATCTTCTCGACGTCCTCGACGGTGGCCGCCTCCGGCATGTTGACCGTCTTGGAGATGGCGCCGGAGACGAACGGCTGGATGGCCGCCATCATCCGCACGTGGCCCATCGGAGCGATCGACCGCTCCCCCATGGCGCAGTCGAAGACCGGGTAGTGCTCCGGCTTGAGGCCGGGGGCGTCCACCACGTGGCCGTGGTCGGCGATGTGCTCGACGATCGCCTCGACCTGCTCCTCGGGGTAGCCGAGGCTGCGCAGGGCGCGCGGAACCGTCTGGTTGACGATCTGCATCGAGCCGCCGCCGACCAGCTTCTTGAACTTGACCAGCGCCAGGTCCGGCTCCACGCCGGTCGTGTCGCAGTCCATCATGAAGCCGATGGTGCCGGTCGGGGCGAGGACGCTCGCCTGCGCGTTGCGCCAACCGTTCTTGTCACCGATCTTGTTGCCCTGGGTCCACTGCTTGGTCGCCTCACGGACGATCGCGGTGGCCACCGGGGTGGTCGGCTTGATCTCGTCGTTGGCCGCGGCGTGCTTGCGCATGACCCGCTTGTGCGGCTCGGCGTTGCGGGCGTAGCCGTCGTACGGGCCGACCACGCCGGCCAGCTCGGCGGAACGGCGGTAGGCGGTGCCGGTCATCAGCGAGGTGATCGCCGCCGCGACCGAGCGGCCCTGCTCCGAGTCGTACGGCAGGCCGGTCGCCATCAGCAGGGCGCCCAGGTTGGCGTACCCGATGCCGAGCTGGCGGTAGGCGCGGGACGTCTCACCGATCTTCTCGGTCGGGAAGTCCGCGAAGCAGATCGAGATGTCCATCGCGGTGATGACGAACTCGACGGACTTGACGAACTTCTCCACCTCGAAGCCACCGTCGGCGCGGAGGAACTTCATCAGGTTGAGCGAGGCCAGGTTGCACGAGGAGTTGTCCAGGTGCAGGTACTCCGAGCACGGGTTCGACGCGGTGATGCGCCCGGTCTCCGGGCAGGTGTGCCAGTCGTTGATCGTGTCGTCGTACTGCAGACCCGGGTCGGCGCACTCCCAGGCGGCCTGGGAGATGGAGCGGAACAGCGTCTTGGCGTCGACGGTGTCGATCACCGAACCGTCCAGACGGCCGCGCAGGTCGAAGCCCTTGCCGTTCTCCACCGCCGACATGAACTCGTCGGAGACCCGGACCGAGTTGTTGGCGTTCTGGTACTGCACGCTGACGATGTCGGAGCCGCCGAGGTCCATGTCGAACCCGGCGTCGCGCAGCGCGCGGATCTTGTCCTCCTCGCGCGCCTTGGTGACCACGAACTCCTGGATGTCCGGGTGGTCCACGTCGAGGATGACCATCTTGGCCGCCCGCCGGGTCGCGCCGCCGGACTTGATGGTGCCGGCGGAGGCGTCCGCGCCACGCATGAAGCTGACCGGGCCGGAGGCGTTGCCGCCGGAGGAGAGCAGCTCCCGGGACGAGCGGATCCGCGACAGGTTGACCCCGGAGCCGGAGCCGCCCTTGAAGATCAGCCCCTCCTCCTTGTACCAGTCGAGGATGGAGTCCATCGAGTCGTCGACGGCCAGGATGAAGCAGGCGCTGACCTGCTGCGGCGACGGCGTACCGACGTTGAACCAGACCGGCGAGTTGAAGCTGAACACCTGGTTCAGCAGCATCCAGGTCAGCTCGTGCGCGAAGACCTCGGCGTCGGCCGGGCTGGCGAAGTAGCCGTACTCCTCACCCGCGGTGCGGTAGGTGGTGACCACCCGGTCGATCAGCTGCTTGAGCGACCACTCGCGCTCCGGGGTCCCCACCGCGCCCCGGAAGTACTTCGTGGTCACGATGTTCGCCGCGTTGACGCTCCACGACTCCGGGAACTCCACGCCACGCTGCTCGAAGTTGATCGAGCCGTCGCGCCAGTTCGTCATCACGACGTCACGGCGCTCCCAGGAGACCTCGTCGTACGGGTGGACCCCCTCCGTCGTCCACACCCGATCGATCTTCAGCCCCGCGCCTGCCTTGCTTCGTGAACGGCTAGTTGTCACGCCGTCGCCCCCCTCGTCTGCGCGGTCACCCACCGCGCGTCCCAATCTCTCGAAAAACCTGTGAAGACTCAGCTGGTACGGCCGGCGGCCTCAACCGCATCGGCCCGGCCCTGCTCCCGGGCTCGCGCCGCGGCCCGCAATGTCTCGATCTCGCGCTCGAAGTCGGCGAGCGAGTCGAACGAGCGGTAGACGCTGGCGAACCGCAGGTAGGCGATCTCGTCCAGGTCACGCAACGGACCCAGGATCGCCAGGCCCACGTCGTGGCTGGGGATCTCGGCGGCCCCCTTGGCCCGGACCGTCTCCTCCACCCGCTGCGCGAGCAGCGCGAGTGAGTCGTCGTCCACCGGCCGGCCCTGGCACGCCTTACGCACCCCACCGATGATCTTCGTGCGACTGAACGGCTCGGTCACCCCGCTGCGCTTGACGACCGCGAGGACCGCCTCCTCGACGGTGGTGAACCGCTTGCCGCACTCCGGGCAGGATCGCCGCCGTCGGATGAGCTGGCCGTCGTCGGCCTCCCGCGAGTCGACCACCCGGGAGTCAGCATGCCGGCAGTACGGACACCGCATCGCCCACCTCCTAAAAATGATCAACTGCGAGCAGACCGGACACTCCCGGGCACGATTCACCGCGACGGTGCCATCCTCGGATGGCGCCGCCGTGATCAACGTTACGGAAGTGCGGTCGGTAGTCAGACCCAACCTGTAGGCAACTTACGCCCGTGTCACTACTACATCTAGGGGTCGACCGTATGTCGCCGCGGAAGCCGGGTCAAGTTGGCCGGCGTGTCCGGCGCGTCACGGACCAACCGGTCAGCAACGCTGCGCACCACACCCGAACACCCAACGCCACGGCCCCGCCCGAGTTACCGGCCGGGCGGCCGAACCGAGCCGGAAAACGGGCGAAGATCGAACACTAGTACGACCTGACGTACCATTTATCAGAACATCCGTACGAGCGGAGCGCTTTTTCACCCCGACACGCCGATGAGAGGTCGTACAGATGTTTGAAAATGACTGATCTCACCTATACGGTCATGAACAACGTGGCACCACCGCACGCACCACGAGCCGACGAGGCACCCAGCGCCGACCAGGGAGGACGGACGTGACCGAGGACCGGGCCAGCCGGCCGAAGAGCCCGCAGCAGATCACCGAGGCGGGCCCGCCGGCCACCCGACGCCGCAGCGCCGCGCGCAGCCGGACGGGCCAGCCCGCCGTGCGCCCGGTCACCCCGGTGGTCAGCGCCTTCCCCGACCCGGCGACGGTCGACCTGACCGCCCGCCAGCGCCGCATCCTGGAGTTCATCCGCACCTGGGTGGAACGGCACGGCTACCCGCCGAGCGTCCGGGAGATCGGCGAGGCGGTCGGCCTGGTGTCGCCGTCCAGCGTCGCCTACCAGCTCAAGGAGCTGGAGAAGAAGGGCTTCCTGCGCCGCGACCCGAACCGGCCGCGCGCGGTGGACGTCCGCGCCCCCAGCGAGGCGATCGACGACGAGCTGTCGAGGGCACAACGACCGACCCCGGCGTACGTGCCGATGCTCGGTCGGATCGCCGCCGGTGGCCCGATCCTCGCCGAGCAGGCCGTGGAGGACATCTTCCCGCTCCCCCGCGAGCTGGTGGGCGAGGGCGAAGTCTTCATGCTCCAGGTCAAGGGCGACTCGATGCTCGACGCGGCGATCTGCGACGGCGACTGGGTGGTCGTCCGGCAGCAGCCGACCGCCGACTCCGGCGAGATCGTGGCCGCCATGCTCGACGGAGAGGCCACCGTCAAGACCTACCGGCGACGCGACGGGCACGTCTGGCTGATGCCCCAGAACCCGGCCTTCGACCCGATCCCCGGCGATGACGCCACCATCATGGGCCGGGTCGTCGCGGTGCTACGCCGGATCTGACCGAGCGGCGGGTGGGTGCCCACAGCGCTCACCCGCACCGCTCGTCTAGGGCGGGTGAGCGCGTCAGCGCCGATCAGTAACGGTCACCCCGGTGACCGCGACCGCCCCCAGGATACTGCCCGTACGGGTCGACGGGCGCGTCCTCGTCGCGTCGGCGGCCGGGCCGCTGACCCCGGTAGTCGGGCTCCTGCCCACCGCGCCGTGGCGGCTCCGCGCGACCAGCGCCAGGCTGACCGCCGTCGCCGCCGTACACGCCGCCACCGGGACGGCCACCGCCAGTGCCCTGCGGGCGACCACCGCCACCGTGCGGACGACCACCACCACCAGCCGGGGGACGACCGCCACCAGCTGGCGGACGACCGCCACCGGCCGGGGGACGTCCACCGCCGTACACGCCGGCACCGCCGCCGTCCGGTCGTGGCGCACCGTAGCCACCGTCAGCCGCAGCCGGCCGGCCACCGCCATAGACGGCACCACCCGCCGGGGCCGGGCCACCACGAGCCGCACCGCCGCCGTAGACGGCACCGCCGGCCGGCGCACCGCCCCCGTAGACACCACCCCTGCGGTCGTCATCGGCCGGGAACCCGTCGACGGCACCACGGCCCCCGCGCGGAGCGAACGGCTCGCCATCCGGGTCGGACGCGTCAGCGGCCGGCGGGCGACGGCGGGCGCGGAGGATGCCGAAGATGCCGGCGACGACCAACAGCAGACCGAGCAGCCCGACCGAGCCGACCAGGTACGTGATGTCGTCGAGGCTCAGCCCGTCGACCCAGGATTTCGAGCTGGCTGGCTTGCCGCCCTCCTCCGGGCTCAGTGGCACCGCGGTGGAGGTGGACGGGGTGTAGCCGAGGATTTCCAGCGGCTCGTCTTCGGTGAACCGGCCCGCGTCGGAGACGGTGAGGAACGACTTGCCGTCCGAGGAGTAGCTGATGGCCTCGCCGAACGGGTCGGCCAGGGGCGTCACCCGCGGCTTGCCGGTGGTGAGCGCGCCCACGATGTCGCCGTCGGTCACGTCGAACTCGAAGGCGTCCGCGTAGGTGCGCAGAACCACCCGGGAGCCGTCCGGTGCCCGCGTCGCGCCGGTGATGGCGATCCGGCCGAACGTGTTGAGGGTGTTCTCCGTCTGGGTCTTCGGCAGCGTGATCTCGCCGGCCTTACGCATCGGCACCGGCTCGGTGTCGCCGCTCTTCAGTGCCGCCGACGGCGTGTAGATCTCGGCCTTGCCACTGGTCACCTTGGTGATGATCAGCGGTTTCCCGTCGTCGCCGATGAGCAGCGCCTCGGCGTCGTGCGGTTTGGCCTCGGGGTAGGAGAGCCGGTGCAGCGTCGGCTGCCTGGTGCCGGTGACCGACATCGACCAGACCGCGACGCGGCTGCGGCGCTCCTTAGAGTCGGGGTTGTCACCGGTGTCGGCGATCCAGAGGGTCTTGCCGTCCTTGGACAGGGCGAGATCCTCGGTGTCGGACGGACCCTGCCCCGAGAAGCGGACCTCCTTCGAGACCTTGCACTTGCTGTCGAGGAAGAAGACCCGCTTGCGTGCCGCGTTCTCGGTGCTGTCGTTGATGACGATGAAGCCACTCTTGGTGGCGACCAGCCCGGACAGCTCCCGTAGGCGCTCGTCGGTGATCGTGCATCGCTTCTGGCCAGGGTTGGCGGCAGGCGGCCCGGACGACCCAGGGGCGGGAGCCGCTACGGCGGCTCCGGCGAGCGCCACGGTTGCCCCGAACAGGCCGAGGGCAACCGTGACCGAGGAAACAACGCGGCGCATTCGGCCAGTGTCGCATGCCGCGCGTTTCCGATGGATGACGCCGTGGCCGCTCAGGAGCGGCTGCCGGCCGCCTGCCCCTGCCTCTCCAGGTCGAACGCCGCCAACTCCGCCGCCAACTCCGCGCCGACGCGGACGTGCAGCAGGGTGCCCTCCGGCAGGTGCGCCGTGCTGAGCACCTCACCCGTGCGGTGCGCCCGAGCCACCAGGTCGCCCCGGTCGTACGGCAGCACGGCCCGGACCTCCACGGCCGGGCTCGGCAGCCGCTCCTCGATCGCCGCGCGCAGCCCGTCGACGCCCCGCCCGGAGTGCGCGGACACGAAGATCGCGTCCGGCCAGAGCCGCTTGAGCCGCAGCAGAGTGTCCTCGTCGGCCGCGTCGGTCTTGTTGACCACCAACAGCTCGGGGAGCCGGTCGGCGCCCACCTCGGCGAGCACCGTGTGAACCGCGCGGACCTGCTCCTCCGGGTCCGGGTGGGTGCCGTCGACGACGTGCACCACCAGGTCCGCCTCGGCGACCTCCTCCAGCGTCGAGCGGAACGCCTCGACGATCTGGTGCGGCAGGTGCCGGACGAAACCGACAGTGTCGGACAGGGTGTAGAGCCGCCCGTCCGAGGCGGTGGCCTTGCGGGTCGTCGGGTCCAGCGTGGCGAACAGCGCGTTCTCCACCAGCACGCCCGCCCCGGTCAGGCGGTTGAGCAGGCTGGACTTGCCGGCGTTGGTGTAGCCGGCGATGGCGACCGCGGGAACCGCGTTGCGGGAGCGTCGGGCCCGCTTGGTCACGCGTACCGTCTTCATGCTCTTGATCTCACGACGTAGCCGGGAGATGCGGTGACGGATGCGTCGCCGGTCGGTCTCCAGCTTGGTCTCACCGGGACCACGAACACCCACACCGCCACCGGCGCCGCCACCCCGGCCGGAACCACCGGTCTGCCGGGAGAGCGTCTCACCCCAACCGCGCAGTCGGGGCAGCAGGTATTCGAGCTGGGCCAGCTCGACCTGCGCCTTACCTTCCTTGCTCTTGGCGTGCTGGGCGAAGATGTCGAGGATCAGCGCCGTACGGTCGACGACCTTGACCTTGGTGCGCTGCTCCAGGTTGCGCAGCTGCGACGGGGACAGCTCACCGTCACAGATGACCGTGTCGGCGCCGGTGGAGAGCACCACCGCGCCGAGGTCGTCGACCTTGCCGCGGCCGATGTACGTCGCCGGGTCGGGTCGGGTACGACGTTGGATGAGCCCTTCGAGCACCTGCGAACCGGCGGTCTCGGCCAGCGCGGCGAGCTCGGTCAGCGAATTTTCCGCGTCGGTGACCGTGCCTTCCGTCCAGACGCCCACCAGGACGACCCGCTCCAGCCGCAGCTGGCGGTATTCCACCTCGGTGACGTCGGTGAGCTCGGTTGACAGGCCCGGAACGCGTCGGAGGGACTGCCGCTCCGACAGCTCCATTTCGCCGGTGGTGACGTCGTCGAGCTCGTCCTCGACGGGGACAAAGCTCTCCTGGTCTCGCAAGCGGTTCTCCTGTCCGTTTTGATAAGTAGAACGTAATCCTGACATGACTCAACGCCGAACGCACCTGCTATATGCCCATGGTGAAGGTCGCCAAAAGTGGGGGCGAATGCTGGTCGGCGGCGACAACCCGGTAGAAATGCGGGCGGCGGTCGACTGGCCGCACAGCCGTTACGGAGGGATCCCGTGGCCATCACCCGACTGCCCAGCGCCGGATTTTCGATCACCATCCGGATCGCCGTCACCGCGGACGCCTCCTCGATCGGCCGGCTCACCACCTCCGTCGGCGAGGCCGGGGCGATCGTCACGGCGTTGGACGTGGTGGACTCGGACCCGACCCACGTGATCGTCGACCTGACCTGCGACACGGCCGACGCCGGTCACGCCGACCAGGTGGTCGAAGCGCTGACCGCGCTGGACGGCGTGGACGTCCGCAAGGTGTCGGACCGGACGTTCCTGCTGCACCTGGGCGGCAAGATCGAGGTGACCTCGAAGGTCGCGCTGCGCAACCGTGACGAGCTGTCGCGCGCGTACACCCCGGGTGTTGCCCGGGTCTGCATGGCGATCGCCGAGAACCCGGCCGACGCCCGGCGACTGACCATCAAGCGCAACACCGTCGCGGTGGTCAGTGACGGCTCGGCGGTGCTCGGCCTGGGCAACCTCGGCCCGGCCGCGTCGCTGCCGGTGATGGAGGGCAAGGCCGCGCTGTTCAAGCGCTTCGGCGGGGTGGACGCCTGGCCGGTGGTGCTGGACACCCAGGACACCGACGAGATCGTGCAGATCGTCAAGGCGATCGCGCCGGCCTACGGCGGCATCAACCTGGAGGACATCGCCGCACCGCGCTGCTTCGAGATCGAGGCCCGGCTGCGCGAGGCGCTGGACATCCCGGTCTTCCACGACGATCAGCACGGCACCGCGATCTGCGTGCTGGCCGCGCTGACCAACGCGCTGCGGGTGGTGGGCAAGCGGCTCGAGGACGTCCGGGTGGTCGTCTCCGGGGCGGGCGCGGCCGGCACCGCGATCATGAAGCTGCTGCTGCGTCAGGGCGTCGGCGACATCATCGCGTACGACCGGAAGGGCGCCCTGCACTCCGGGCTGACCGGGCTCAACTCGGCGTGGCAGTGGCTGGCGGAGAACACCAACAAGGAGAACTACTCCGGCGACCTGCCCGGCGCGATCCGGGGCGCGGACGTGTTCATCGGGGTCAGCGCGCCGAACCTGCTCACCGGCGACGACATCGCGCAGATGGCGAAGGACGCGATCGTCTTCGCCCTCGCGAACCCGGACCCGGAGGTCGACCCGCGGGAGGCGCGCAAGCACGCCGCCGTGGTCGCCACCGGTCGCTCGGACCAGCCGAACCAGATCAACAACGTGCTCGCGTTCCCCGGGGTGTTCCGCGGCATGCTGGACGCGCACGCCGAGGAGTTCACCGAGGAGATGGCGATCGCTGCCGCGCGGGCCATCGCCGACGTGGTGGGCGAAGACAAGATCAACCCGACGGTGATCGTGCCGAGCGTCTTCGACTCCCGGGTCGCCCCGGCGGTCGCCGCCGCCGTACGCGCCGCCGCGCACAACCCCAGCCCCCTGCCGGCCGCCGACCCCGGCCCGGCGGACCTCCCCGAGATCGCCGCCAACGCCAGCGCAACCCCCTAACCCACCCACCCCTCCCACCGGCTCCCCGGCCGGCCCGCCACCTCTGTTGATCAAGAGGTTTGCGTCAGCAACCACGCTGATTCTGACGCAAACCTCTTGATCAACTTTCTTCAGCGGGCAGCGGGCAGCGCGGACGGGCTGATCTCGCCGGTGGCTACCAGGACGGCGGGGCCGGAGAGCCAGCAGGAGTCGGCGGTGACGGTGACCGTCAGGCGGCCGCCGGGCACGTCCACGGCGACCACTCCGGTGTCCCGGCCAGCGTCGCGCAGCGCCACCGCGCCCACCGCGCAGGCACCGGTGCCGCAGGACAGGGTCTCGGCGCTGCCGCGCTCGTACACCCGCATCAGTGTGTGCCCGTCGGTGCCGTCGACCGGGTCGCCCGCCACGATGAACTCCACGTTCACCCCGCTCGGGAAGACCGCCGGGTCGAACCCGGGCGCGACGGTCAGGTCCAGCGCCGGCAGCTCCACACCGGCCGGCAGGACGCAGACCAGGTGCGGGTTACCGACGTCCACCACCGCGCCGGTCAGGGTCAGTTCGCCGAGGGTGGCGGTGGAGCTGCCGTACACCTGGGGTCGGCGCATCTCGACGGACACGGCGTCGCCCTCGACCAGCGCGCGCACGACGCCGGCCCGGGTGGCCACCGGCAGCGCCGCGCCGGCGGGCGTGGCCAACCCGGTGTCGAGCAGGTAGCGCACGAAGACCCGGGCGCCGTTGCCGCACATCTCGGCGAATGAGCCGTCGGCGTTCCAGTAGTCCATGAACCATTCGGCCTCGCCGGCCTGACCCGCGCCGTCCGGATGCTTGGCCGCGCGGACCACCCGCAGTACGCCGTCCGCGCCGATGCCGCGACGCCGGTCGCAGAGCGCCGCGACCAGCTCCGGGGTCAGGTCGAGCTGACCGTCCGGGTCGGGAAGGATGACGAAGTCGTTGCCGGTGCCGTGGCCCTTGGTGAACTGCACCGGACCATCATCGCGCAGCGGCCGGCAGCAGACGCAGGGCAGCCCCGATCAGGTCCGGGGTCGCCGAGTCGAGCCAGTGGATCCGCGGGTCGCGCCGGAACCAGGACCGCTGCCGGCGGACGAAACGGCGGGTGGCCCGGACCGTCTCGTCCCGCGCCTGCTCCTCGGTCAGCTCGCCGGCGAACAGGCGCAGCACCTGCTGGTAGCCGAGGGCCCGACTCGCCGTCCGCCCCTCGGGCAGCCCGCGGGCGACCAGCTCACGGGTCTCCGGCACCAGACCGTCGGCCCACATCCGGTCCACCCGCACCGCGATCCGCTCGTCCAGCAGGCCGGTGTCGAGGTCGACGCCGAGCTGCACGGACGGGTAGTACGGGGTGGGCTGCGGCAGCGATGCGGCGAACGGCGCGCCGGTGAGCTCGATCACCTCCAGGGCCCGCACGATCCGCCGACCGTTGGCCGGCAGGATGTTGTCGGCGGCGACGGGGTCGACGGTGCGCAGCCGCGCGTACAGCGGGGCCGGCCCGACCTCGGCCAACTCCCGTTCCAGCCGCTCCCGCAGCGCCGCGTCGGTGCCCGGGAACTCGAAGCGCTCCAGCACCGCCCGCACGTACAACCCGGAGCCCCCGACCAGCAGCGGCACCCGCCCTCGGGACAGGATGTCGTCCACCGCCGCGCGGGCCAGTCGCTGGTACTCCGCGACGCTCGCCGGCTCGGTGACGTCCCAGATGTCCAGCAGGTGATGGGGCACCCCGTCCCGCTCGGCGACTGTCAGCTTGGCGGTGCCGATGTCCATTCCCCGGTAGAGCTGCATCGAGTCGGCGTTGACCACCTCCCCGTCGAGGGCGTGCGCCAGGGCGATGCTCAGCGCCGACTTGCCGGCCGCGGTCGGACCGACCACCGCCACGACCCCGCCGCTCACACCCGCTCCCAGGACGCCACGAAGTAGGCCACGCCGTAGGGGGCGGAGTCGTGCAGCAACTCGCCGCGCCACCCGCCGCCGGCCGCGCGGGCCGCCCCGGCGAGCACCTGCCAGGGGGCGCGACCGGCGGCCTTCAGCTCCGCCGACACCACCGGGTCGAGATCCAGCAGGGCGTCCAGGTCCGCGTCGGCCAGCGCCGCGGCAACCCCCTGGTCGTACGGGAGGGCGCGCGCGTCGTCGTACCCGGGTGCTTTCTCGCCCCGGCAGGCCGACCCGTCGCCGAGGACCAGCGCCGCCACCCGGTCACCGGCGGCGGCCACCTCGTCGGCGAGTGCGGCCCGCTCCGCCGCGCCGGCGTCGGCGGCCACCTGCACGGCGGTCACCGGCGCTCGGGTGTCGTGGCGGGCCAGCAGCCACGCGCCGATGGTCAGGCTCAACGGCAGCACCGCGCCCCGGTCCGGCTGGCCGGGCGGCAACGGCACGTCCAGGTCGACACCCCAGGGCTGGAGGGAACCGGTCGCCGGGGTGCGGATCGGGCCGGTCACCGGGCCGGTGCCGAGCAGCACCACAGCGTCCGGACCGGTGGCCAACAGCCGGCGTACGGCGGTGTCACAGGCCGCCCGCAGGTCGTCCAGCTCCGGGGCCGCGGAGCCGGCCACCTCGGGCACGAGCAGGGGCGGATGCGGGCAGACGGCAGCGGCGACCAGTGGCACCCGTTCACCGTAGCGGGAATCCCCGGTGCGTCTCCGAGCCGATCCGGTCATTCGGCCCCTAGGACACCGTATGGTCACGGTCGGCGATAGGCGCTCGACGGGGACCGGGTCGGACCTGTGACAATGCCGGAAGCAACTTGGCTGCGCCGTGGCGGCGGCGGGGGATCGATCCCTCGACGCCGGGAGAACGAGGATGGGCACATGAGCGACTGGACTGCCTTCGGACGGGTGGACGCGGACGGCACCGTGTACGTCAAGACCACCGAGGGCGAGCGGGTGGTCGGATCCTGGCAGGCGGGAGCACCGGAGGAGGGCCTGGCGCACTTCGCGCGTCGCTTCGCCGATCTGGTGACCGAGGTGGACCTGACCGAAGCGCGGCTCAAGTCGGGTGCGGCTGATGCCGGGCACTCGTTGAGCACGATCCGGCGGATCCGTGCCACGCTGCCCGAGGCCAACGTGGTCGGCGACATCGACGCGCTGGCCACCCGCCTGGACAAGCTGGCGACCCTCGCCGAGGAGAAGGCCGGCGAGGCACGCGCCGCCCGGGACGCCGCTCGCGGCGAGGCCCTGGCCCGCAAGACCGCGCTGGTCGAGGAGGCCGAGAAGTTGGCCGCCGAGTCCACCGGCTGGAAGACCGCCGGGGATCGGCTCAAGGAGATCCTCGACGAGTGGAAGACCATTCGTGGGGTCGACAAGAAGGCCGACGGTGAGCTGTGGAAGCGGTTCGCCGCCGCCCGGGACGGCTTCACCCGTCGCCGCGGCGCGCACTTCGCCTCCCTGGACTCGCAGCGCAAGCAGGCGCAGACCGTCAAGGAGGAGCTGGTCGCCGAGGCGGAGAAGCTTCAGGACTCCACCGACTGGGCCGCCACCGCCAACCAGCTCAAGGACCTGATGACCCAGTGGAAGGCCGCTCCGCGCGCCTCGAAGGAGGCCGAGCAGAAGCTCTGGGAGCGGTTCCGGGGGGCCCAGGACGCCTTCTTCAGCCGGCGCAGCGAGGTCTTCTCCGCACGGGACAACGAGCAGCGCGGCAACCTGGAGCGCAAGCAGGCCCTGCTCGCTGAGGCCGAGGCGTTGGACATCGACGCCGACCCGAAGGGCGCCCAGGCCAAGCTGCGGGAGATCCAGGCCCAGTGGCACGAGGCCGGCCGGGTGCCCCGCGAGGCGGCGGCCGGGCTGGAGCGTCGACTGCGCGCCATCGACGACAAGGTCCGCGAGGTGATGGACTCGGCGTGGCGCCGCACCACCAAGGAGGACAACCCGCTGCTCGCCCAGATGCGGGCGCAGGTGGCGGAGGCCGAGGACCGGCTGGCTCGGGCGCAGAGCGCCGGGGATGCGCGCCGGATCAAGGAGGCCGAGCAGGCCCTCGCCTCCAAGCGGCAGTTCCTCCAGCTCGCCGAGCAGGCCGGCTGAGCTGACGACGTTCCGGAGCCCCCGGCCCCTTGACGGGGCCGGGGGCTCTTCCACGTCCACCCCACCCCGAACCCTGCCCGCCGCCCCTGTCCCGTCGATCATGGAGTTGTGGTGGAGGACAAATTGCCTACAATGCCCCGAAGTCGGGCACCACAAGTCCATGATCGACGCGTTCGGGGGCGCGGACGGCGGCCGGACGGCTGGTTGACGCATCGACCCGGGCTGATCAGAATGAGCGACGGAGCCAGGTAGGGCCACCGGCACGAGGGCGACGAAGGCGGATCAACCGCCGTCGGGGGTCGCCGGTGAGCTTCCGCGAGTGACCACGTCCGCGTGACCTGGGCCGTCGCGCACTGTCCGCGTACCCCTTCGGGACCGGGACGTGCGGACGGCCGCCCGCCGGCGTCGTTTCTGGACGTCGTCGGACCTCCGAAGTGGAGCTCGAATGTTCCGTCCGAAAGCTCTCGGCGGCGCGCTCACCGCGCTCGCCACCGTCGCGGCCGGCGTGTGCCTCGCCGCCACCGTCAGCACCGGCCCGGCCGTTGCCGCGGGCACCGGTACCGGTTATCTGCACACCAGTGGTAACCAGATCGTGGACAGCACCGGTGCCACGGTCCGGCTGACCGGCATCAACTGGTTCGGCATGGAGACCGACAACAAGACCTTCCACGGGCTGTGGTCGAGCAACCCGTGGCGGGGACAGCTCGACACGATGGCCCGGCTGGGTTACAACACGTTGCGGGTGCCGTACTCGAACGACGCGCTGAAGCCGGGCGCGACCGCGACGGGGATCAACGACTTCGTCAACCCGGACCTGATCGGGCTGTCGCCGTTGCAGATCCTGGACAAGGTGATCGACTATGCCGGCAGCAAGGGCATGCGGATCATCCTGGATCGGCACCGGCCGACGTCGGCCGGGCAGTCGCCGCTCTGGTACACCTCGACGGTTTCCGAGGCGACCTGGATCAACGACTGGAAGATGCTGGCCCAGCGGTACGCGGGCAACCCGACGGTGATCGGCGCCGACCTGCACAACGAGCCGCACGCGGAGGGCACCAACCCGGCGGCCACCGGCGCGTGCTGGGGTTGCGGTGACACCACCCGGGACTGGCGGCTCGCCGCCGAGCGGGCCGGCAACGCCATCCTCGGCGTCCAGCCCAACTGGTTGATCTTCGTGGAGGGGGTGAGCTGCCCCAGCGGTGGTCTCTCCAACGTGTGGGACAACGACCCGAGCAACGACGAGGACTGCGGCTGGTGGGGTGGCAACCTGTCCAAGGCGGGCGAGTTCCCGGTCCGGCTGAACGTGGCGAACCGGCTGGTCTACTCGCCGCACGAGTACGCCACCTCGGTGTACCGGCAGACCTGGTTCGACGCCCCGGACTACCCGGCGAACATGCCGGCCATCTGGGACAAGTACTTCGGTTACCTGTACAAGCAGAACATCGCACCGATCATGATGGGCGAGTTCGGCAGCACCCTGGTCGACCCGAAGGACAAGGTGTGGCTGGAGAGGCTGATGGCCTACACCGGCACGGGGGTGACCGGGATGTCGTTCACCTACTGGTCGTGGAACCCCAACTCGGGTGACACCGGCGGCATCGCGCTGGACGACTGGACCACCATCAACACCGCCAAGCAGGCGATCCTCCAGCCGTACCTGATCGCACCGTCCGGTGGCGGCACCAGCGGGCCGCCGACCGGTGGGCCGACGGACCCGCCGACCGGCGCCTGCACGGCGACCTACCGACAGGTCAATGCCTGGCAGGGCGGCTTCCAGGGCGAGTTGACGGTGAAGAACACGGGCTCGGGCGCGGTGAACCCGTGGTCGGTCACCTGGAGTTGGCCGTCGGGGGTGACGCTGGGCAGTGGCTGGAACGCCACCGTCACGCAGTCCGGCACGACGGTCACCGCGGTCGCTCCGGGGCACGCCCCGTCCCTTCCGGCGGGTGGGTCGGTCACCGTGGGCTTCACCGCCAACGGCACCGCCAGCGCGCCGGGCACCGTGAAACTCAACGGCACCAGCTGCTGAACCACCGGGACGGCCGATGCGGTGCGCATCGGCCGTCCCGGCCATTTACATCAAGGTTCTTCTATGCTTTCATCGGGAAAGCGCTTGCCTCCCTGTTGGTGGGCGCACCCGCGGGAGCCGCTCTCCTTCACGAACCCGCACTGGCGGGCCGAGGACCACCGGTCCCGGCGAGACCCGCCGCCGCCCCCGGGCATGGGCGTCGCGACGGTCCGTCCGCCTCATCGAAAGGAAGCAGCATGCGCACAGGACGGCGTCGAATGACGCTGATCGCCACCACCGCCGCAGCCACCGCGACCCTGGTCTCCGCCGGGCTACTGACCTCCGTGTCCGCCCAGGCGGCCGCCGGCTGCCAGGTGGCCTACTCGGTCGCCAGCCAGTGGCCGGGCGGATTCACCGGCAACGTCACCGTCACCAACCTCGGCGACCCGGTCTCCGGGTGGACGCTGCGCTGGTCGTACGGGGCCGGCCAGCAGGTCAGCCAGGCGTGGGGCGCCACCGTCGCACAGAGCGGCAGCCAGGTCTCCGCGACCAACGTCGACTACAACGGCACCCTGACGACCAACGGCAGCACCACGTTCGGCTTCAACGCCAGCTGGAACAACTCCAGCAACCCGGCTCCGAGCAGCTTCACCCTGAACAACGTCGCCTGCACCGGCAGCACCACACCGACCACCCCGCCGTCGACCACCCCGCCACCGTCGAGCACTCCCCCACCCACCAACCAGGAGCCGTCGACGCTGGTCGGCTGGGCCACCCAGAACGGCGGCACCACCGGCGGCGGCAACGCCGGCACCACCACCGTCAGCAACGCCTCGGGCCTGACCAGCGCGCTGAACGCCACCGGTGCCGCGGTGATCCGGGTGACCGGGACCATCACCTGCTCGGGGATGCTGCGGGTCCGGTCCAACAAGACCATCATCGGTAACTACGGGGCGACGATCGTCGGCTGCGGGTTCAACATCAACGGCGACCGCAACGTGATCATCCGCAATCTGACCTTCCGCAACTGGAACGACGACGCGATCAACGTGCAGGAGTCGGCCACCAACATCTGGATCGACCACAACAGCTTCAGCAACGGGTACGACGGCGCCGTCGACATCAAGCGCGGCTCGGACTTCATCACCGTCTCGTGGAACCGGGTCTTCAGCCACGACAAGACCATGCTGCTCGGCCACAGCGACGACAACGCCGGCCAGGACGTCGGCCACCTACGGGTCAGCTACCACCACAACTGGTTCGACGGCAGCAACCAACGCAACCCCCGGGTGCGCTTCGGCAACCCGGTGCACGTGTACAACAACTACTACCGGGCCAACGGCGGCTACGGCGTCGCGTCCACCGAGAACGCCGGCGTGCTCGTCGAGGGCAACTACTTCGAGAACGTCGACGACCCGTACCACCGCGGTGAGGGCGACTCGGGGCCGGGCAGCCTGGTCGCCCGCAACAACCACTTCGTCAACTCGCCCACCGGCCAGGCCGGCGGCAGCGTGGCCAGCATCCCGTACTCCTACCAGCTGGACACCGCGAGCAACGTCAAGTCCATCGTCACGGCCGGGGCCGGCGCCGGCAAGATCACCGTCTGACCGCGGAGGGGCCCCTCGTCCAGGGGCCCCTCCGTGCGGTCAGTGCGCGGCGCAGCCGGCGGCGGGGGCCGGCGCGACCGGCGGTGCGCCGATCGTCGGCAGACCCAGCAACACCCCGGGGGTACGCGGGGAGCGACCCGCCTCGGCCGCGTCGCCGGCCCGGGTGCGCCGGTGCGCCACCGGTGCTCCGTCGGCGTTCAGGTGGTGCGGCGCGGCGTACGTGATGGTGGTGTGCACGATGTCGCCCGGCCGGATCTGCCCGGCGAGGGACTCCCCGTCGGCGGTCTCGGTGGCGAAGTGCACCAGTCGACCGTCCCGGGCCCGACCCGACATCCGGCCGGTCCGCTCGTCCTTACGGCCCTCGCCGACCGCGACCAGCACCTCGACGGTCTCCCCGACGAGGCGCTTGTTCTCCGCCCAGGTGATCTCCTCGACGGCCGCGACCAGCCGCTCGTAACGCTCCTGCACGACCTGCTTGGGCAGTTGGTCGTCCATGGTCGCGGCGGGGGTGCCGGGCCGCTTCGAGTACTGGAAGGTGAAGGCCGAGGAGAACCGGGCCTCCCGGACCACGTCCAGGGTGCGCTGGAAATCGGCCTCGGTCTCGCCGGGGAAACCGACGATGATGTCGGTGGTGATGGCCGCGTCCGGCATCGCCGCGCGGACCTTCTCGATGATCCCCAGGTAGCGCTCGGAACGGTAGGACCGGCGCATCGCCCGGAGCACGTCGTCGGAGCCGGACTGCAACGGCATGTGCAGCGAGTGGCAGACGTTCGGCGTCTCAGCCATCGCCGCGATCACGTCATCGGTGAAGTCCTTCGGGTGCGGGCTGGTGAACCGCACGCGCTCCAACCCGTCGATGTCGCCACACGCCCGCAGCAGCTTGCCGAACGCGTACCGGTCACCGAACTCGACACCGTACGAGTTGACGTTCTGCCCGAGCAGGGTCACCTCCAGCACGCCCTCGTCGACCAGGGCGCGTACCTCGGAGAGGATGTCGCCGGGGCGCCGGTCCTTCTCCTTGCCGCGCAGCGCCGGCACGATGCAGAACGTGCAGGTGTTGTTGCATCCCACCGAGATCGACACCCAGCCGGCGTACGTGGACTCGCGGCGGGTCGGCAGCGTGGAGGGGAAGACGTCGAGGGCCTCCAGAATCTCCACCTCGGCGGCGGCGTTGTGCCGGGCCCGCTCCAACAGCACCGGCAGCGCGCCGATGTTGTGGGTGCCGAAGACCACATCCACCCAGGGCGCCTTGCGAACGATGTCGCCCCGGTCCTTCTGGGCCAGGCAGCCGCCGACCGCGATCTGCATTCCGGGATGCTTGTCCTTCACCGGGCGCAGGCGGCCGAGGTTGCCGTAGAGCCGGTTGTCCGCGTTCTCCCGCACCGCGCAGGTGTTGAAGACGACGATGTCCGGGGTGTCGTCGGTCGGCACCGCGCGCACGTAGCCGGCCTGTTCGAGCAGGCCGGAGATTCGCTCAGAATCGTGCACGTTCATCTGGCAGCCGTACGTCACGACGTTGTAGGTCCTAGCCACCCTCTTGGTGCCCCTTCCCCTCGGGCTACCAGGGTAGCGGCCCGTTCGGTGACCCCCACCCACCGGCATTGACCCGCCGGCCCATGGCGGGCATCCACGACGGGCAGTACGCTGCACAACAAGGATGTGTTCTGGGCGATTTCGGGGGCTTTGCACTCGGCGCCGACGATGCGCGGCTCCGTTCACGGGGGAGCACATGACGACCCGCGGGAGGCCAACCGTGACGCGACAAGAGGCGACGCAGCGCACCGTCACGACGTCGGACGGACGGCACCTCGCGGTGGAGACCTCGGGCGCACCGGACGGACCGGCCGTCTTCCTGTTGCACGGCACCCCGGGCAGCCGCAGTGGCCCCCGGCCCCGAGGCATCGTCGTCTACCGCCTCGGCGTACACCTCGTCTGCTACGACCGCCCCGGGTACGGCGACTCCGACCGGCACGAGGGTCGACGGGTGGCCGACGCCGCGGCCGACGTGGCGGCGATCGCCGACGACCTCGGCATCGACCGGTTCGCGGTGGTCGGCCGATCCGGTGGCGGGCCACATGCCCTGGCCTGCGCCGCGCTGCTACCGGACCGGGTCACCCGGGCCGCCGTGCTGGTGGGGCTCGCCCCGGCCGGGGCACCCGACCTCGACTGGTACGCGGGCATGGCGGAATCGAACGTCGAGGACTACGGGCAGGCCGACGAGGACCTGGCTGAGCTCACGCTCAACCTGAAGGTCCGGGCGGAGGAGGCTCGCCGAGACCCGATGACGCTGCTGGACTTCCTCCGCCCCCAACTGCCCGACGAGGACATCCGGGTCGTCGACGACGTCGCGATCCGTCGACTGCTGACCGACATGTACGCCGAGGCGCTGCGGCACGGCCCCGAAGGGTGGATCGACGACGTGCTGGCGATCCGCCGCGGCTGGGGGTTCGACCTGGGCGCCATCCAGGCGGAGGTCCGGCTCTGGCACGGCGAACAGGATCGGTTCTCCCCGGTGGAACACTCCCACTGGCTCGCCTCGCAGATCCCCCGCGCCGAGGTGCAGGTGCAGCCCGGCGCCGCGCACTTCGGGGCGGTGGAGATCCTGCCGCAGACCCTGACCTGGCTGGCCACGCCGGACCTCGCGACCAGCCCGCAAGTCTGAGCACCCGCCAGACCGGGTGCCCGGTCAGATCGTGTGCGGGTCGATCACCCGGACCACGAACCGCCGTTCCCGCAGGGTCTGCACGGTCGGATGCTCCACCCCGATCACCTCGGCCAACCGGTCCGCCACCACCCCGACGTCCTCGGTGGCGGGGCCGTCACCGGCCCTCCGCGCCACCAGTGCGAGATCACCGAGGCAGCGCAGCGTGTCCGGGTGGTCCGCGCCAATCACCGTGGCCAACCGGCCGGCCGTCTCCCGCAGCCGGTCCCGTGCCGACGCCCAGTCACCCTCCTCGGCGAGGCACACCGCCTGGTTGACCTCGGCCGCGAGCGTGTGCGGGTGGTCCGGCCCGAGCACCTTACGCAACTCGGTGACCGCCCGGGCCGCCGACGCGAGCGCGTCCGATCGGCGCCCGAGGGCACGCTCCGCCGCCGAGATGTTGCTCACCGTCGCCAACGCGTGCGGGTGCTCCGGACCGAGCCGGAGTCGCTCCTCGAACGCCAGACGCACCGCGGTCATCTCGGTCAGTGCCCGAGCCGCGTCACCGACCGCCAACAGGTTCGCCGCACGACTCGACCGGCACGCCACCGTGTCTGGATTGTCCGGACCGAAGCGGTCGTCGAGCTCCCGGTAGGCCGCCTCGAACAGCGGCGCGGCCTCACTGCCCCGACCGGAGCTGCGCAGCGACACCGCCAGGTTGACCTGAGCGGCGAGACTCTGGCCGTCCTCCGGCCCGAGCACCTCGCAGCACGTGTCGTACACCGTGCGCAGCAGGGTGGCCGACCTCTCGTACTCGCCGGCCTCCCGCAGGTCACTGCCCAGCCGCACGGCGGAGACGAGAGTGTAGGGATGGTTGTGGCCGAGCACCACCCGCCGCCGCTGGAACACCTCGTCGTCCCAGCGACGGGCCGACCGGTAGTCGCCGACCAGCCGGTACGAGACGGCGAGGTTGTTGGCCGCGCTCAACGTCCGGGGGTGGTCCTCGCCGAACCCCTGGAGCCAGGAGGCGTAGGTGGACCGGTCCTGATCCAGGGCGTCGGCGTAGCGGCCGAGCGCCCGCAGGTCAGCGCCGAGGCTACCGGCGGTCATCAGACTGTGCGGGTGCAACGTGCCCAGCAGTCGGCGCTGCTCGGCCAGCACCGCCTCGTCCAGGTCCCGGGCCTCGCTGAACCGGCCCAGGCTGCGCAAGATGTTCGCCCGGTTGAACCGCAGGTGCAGCAGCTGCCGGCCCAGCGCCGACGCCTCGACCTCCTCGCGGGTGTCGCCGAGCCGGGCGCTCCAGGTCTCGTCCACCTCCTGGCTGAACACGTCGGCCTGGTCCAGACCGCCGCGCTGCCACAGATAACGGACCCGGTCGATCAGCAGCTGACACACCGGCTCGTCGGGGCAGGTCAGCGCCTCGGAAACCTCCAGGTGCGGCCACAGCATGCGCAGCCGGGCCCAGGTGGTCGGGTCGTCCACGTCGCCGCGGGGCCGGGACGCGGCCAGCACCAGGTGCACCTGGTGTCGGGCGGCGGCGATCTCGTCATCGGTCATCCGGTCCCGGACCACCGCCTGCAACAGCCGGTGCACCTGGACCCGACCGCCCTGCACGTCGAGTTTGAGCAGCGCCAGGCGGTTGATCTGCTGGACCAGGGCACCGCGCACGAGCCGCTCCGACACCGACGGGTCGAACGGCACCAGGGCCGCCGCCATCTCGTCGCTGTAGATGAGGTCCAGGGCGATCTCCGGGGCCAGCACCGAACAGAGCTGCAACAACCGGTACGCCGCGGGCGCCTGCTCGAGCAGGCGGTTCAGCGACAGGTCCCAGGTGGCCTCCACGGAGAGGGCGCTGGGGCCGTGCCGCTCGATCTGCCGCAGGTAGTCGGCGACCGACGTGCCGGTGTCGGCGAGCCAGGCGCCCGCCGCCGCCACCGCGATCGGCAGGTCGCCGAGCGCCTCGGCCACCCGGTCGGCCTCCTCGGCGCTGATCGTGGGCACCCGCTGGGCGAGGTGCGCCACGCTCTCGGTGCGGTCGAAGACGTCCACCTGGATCGGGTTCGCCCGGTCACCCCAGGCGCGGTTACGGGAGGTCAGCAGAACGTGCCCGGGGCCCTGCGGCAGGAAGGGCTCGATCTGGTCGAGCTCTTCGGCGTTGTCCAGCACGACCAGCCACCGCTCGTACGGCTCACCACGGCCGAGCACCTGCAACACCGACCGGACCGTGTCGGGCAGGGTCGGCCCGACGAGGATGCCGAGGCGACCGGCGAGGTCGGCCAGCGCGGTGTCGACGAACTGCGGCGGGTCCGCCACGATCCACCAGACCACGTCGTACGCGGCCTTGAACCGGTGCACGTACTCCAGGGCCACCTGCGTCTTGCCGACACCGCCCATGCCCTGCAGGGCGACCGGCAGCACCACCGCGCTGCCCCCGCTCTGCAACTGCGCGCGCAGCCGCGCCAGGTCGTCCTCACGACCGGTGAACCGGGCGTTCCGGTTGGGCGCATTGAAGATCAACGGCTCGGTGCCGGGATACCGGGTCGCCCCGCCCGCCGGCCCGTCCGCCGACGACGGCACCGGACGGCCGACCAGCCGCAACACCCGCTCCACGGCGGTCGCGGCGCTGACGTTGACCAGGTTGGTGGAACTCTGGGACGGGAACTCCGCCAGTGGGCGCAGGTCGGCGACGTACACGGCGAGGGCGGTGGAGCCGGTGCTGGTGTCACGCTCCGGCAGACCACCGGACGGGGTCGCCACGTAGGCCGGCGAGACCACTGTCAACGTCCGCGGGGCCGGCGTACCGGCCGACCCGACCGCGGCGGTGGGTTCCACCACCTGCATCCCGGCCGAGCTGAGCACCCGCTCCAACCACTCGGCCCAGATGGCGTCCTCCGGCGCGTACCGGAGCACGATCTGGTCGTCGATCGCCTCGGTGCGTCGACGGAACCGGGCCTTGCCCCGTTCCCGCACCGACTCGTCCATCACCGGCAGCGCGGTCACCGCGCCGTCGGTGAGGACCCCGGTCAGCGTCTCGAACGCGGCCAGCAGCGACGTCGGCGAGCCGGGCGGGTCGCCGAACGTGGCGAGGGTCTCCTCGTACGCGTAGAACGGCCGGTACGGGACCTCCACCGCGGCCCAGTAACGCCGCCGTTCCGCCTCGGTCATGCCGGCCGGCAAACCGGCGAACCGGCGCATGGCCAGCAGACGACCCGCCTCGGCGCGCTCCTTCTCGGCCTGGTCGACCCGCATCGGCACCGGCAGGACCCGGATGTCGCGCCGCCGGTACCGGTCCCGCACCGAGTGCGCCACCCGGGCCGCGCCGTCGATGCCCTGGTCGCTGAGCGTGAAGCAGTCGACCAGGGTGTCCGGCAGGTGCAGGGTGCAGATGTCGGCGACGTCGCTCAACCCCGTCCGACTGTCGATCAGGGTGAAGTCGTACTGGCGCTTCATGTCCGCGCGCAGCGCCTCGAAGAACTGCGCCCCGCCCAGCCGGTTGTAGAAGTTGTCCCAGTCCAGCCCGCTCACCGACACGGCGTAGTCGCTGTTCTGCCGGCCGGCGGAGAGGAAGTCGAGGCCGCCACCGTCGGGGAAGTTCCAGCGCAGCGAGAACGCGTGTCGCCCGACCCGGGCGTACTGCTCCATCCAGCGGTCCGGCCGGTCGTCGACCCGGGTGGTCTCCCACTCGTAGTCACGGATCATGTCGATCACGCCGCTGGTGCCCTGGATCGCCTCGGCGTCGAGGAACGGGTGGAAGAAGCGGTGCAGACCAGGTGACTCAAGGTCCCAGTCGGCGACCAGCACCCGCCGGCCGCTGGCCGCCAGGATCCAGGCCACGTTGGCCAGCGCCATCGTCCGACCCGTTCCACCCTTGAACGAGTAGAAGGTGACGACCTGGCCGTCGCGATCGTTGTTCATCGGTCTTCTCCGTGGGGACGCGGTGGGCCCGGATCAGCAGGCGGGGACGCGGGGTCGGTGGGCACGGTCGAGCCGGCGGCGGGAAAACCGTCACGCAGGCTCGGCACCGGCTCGCCCGGTGGTTCGAAGGGGACCACCGGGCCGTACTTGAGGAACTGCCGGCGTGCCTCGGTGACCAGCGCCGGCATCAGGTCGACGAACTCCCGCATGCTGCACGCCCGCTTCACCTGGGGCAGCCCGGCGTTCTGCAGCAGTTGGGTCACCTCGGTGGCCCGGCGGGTGGCGTCCTGACTGTCGTCGTCGGTGACCACCAGCGGAACGACCCACTCGCGCAGGCCGCTCAGCATGCGGGCGAGGACCGCCGCCGCGTCCGGCGTCGCCGCGATCCACGGGTCGACCAGCAGCACGGCCGGCCGCCGATCGAGCAGCGCGGACGCCTGCGCGAAGTCCTCCGTACGGGCCGACAGCCCGAGCCGCTCGGCGGTGCTGGCCGCGTACTCGGCGGCGGGTAGCTGCTGGCTGCGCCCGTACGGCCGCCAGAGCCGGCTGCTGGCGGCGTAGCCGGCGGGGTCGCGACCGGTCGGCAGCCGGTCCCGGGTCGGGGCCAGCACGGCGACCACGAGGTCCGGGTCGGTCGGCGTCGGGCGGACGACCTCGTCCAGGCCGGGCGCCCGGGACGGACCCATCGGTCGCCGCTCGGCGGTGTGCACGATCCGGCTCGCCAGTCGACTCAGCAGCAGCCGGTACGGCCCTTTGTAAGAATCCAGCATGTGGAGCGCGCGGAGGCCGTTCTCGGCGTACTCCGGGACGTCCCGAGCCAGGTCCAGTGCGGCATCCAACTCCGGATGCGTCTCCCACGGGGGGAACGGGATCCACAGCACCGGGGTGAGGTGACCGGCGGTGGCCCGGGCCGGCCCGGCGGCGGCCAGCCGGGCCCGGAAGGACTCCTGCTCCCCCAGTGCCCAGGGCCGGCTGAAGTAGCCGGGCGAGTAGAGCGGGACGAAGACCTCGGCGTCACCGAGCGCCTCGGCGAGGGCGGCCTTCCAGTCGGCGCCCAACGGAATGTCCTGGTCGAAGAAGCCGATCCGCATCCCGGCCACCGGTCGCGCCTGGCGCCGCACCTCGTCGGTCAGGTCGGTGAAGAATTTACGGACCCAGGCGTCGGCGTCGGCGTCGGCGCGGGCTCCGGGTGCCGGCGCCGAGTGGGCATAGCTGAGGAAGAAGTACGTCCCGCGCGACGCCGGGCGACGCCGGCCCGTCGGCGGACTCACTGCGGCTCCTCGACGAACCTGTTGCACAGCTCGTCCACGCTCGCTGGCACCCAGGGTTCGACCAGGTACGACCGGTGGATGTCCACGATCCGCTGCGCGAGCCGCCAGACCACCACCCGGTACATGTTCTCCCACTCCATGGACAGCAAGCCATAGACCCCCTCCCGCTGGTAGTGCGCGGCGATGCCGGGATCCGGCGCGGTCGGGGTGAAGCGCTGGATGTCGCGGAGCACCCGAGGCAGTGCCATGCCGCTCGTCGACGACCAGGTGACCGGCACGATCGCCGTCTCGTGGACCGAGGCGGAGCTGTGTCGCGGGGTGACCCGCCGCCGGGAGAACGCGTCCCATTCCCGGCCACACCAGTCGCTGAGGATCAGCGCGCTGGACACCAGCGGGACGAAGACCTGGCAGGTGCCGGCGGCCTGGAGAAGCTCCGGGCTCCACTGTTCCCCGCCGGCGATGGAGGTGTCCAGAAAACCGGCGTCCACTCCGGTTACCGGGCCGACCAGTTCACTGACGTGAACGGACAGGTCCACGAAGAACCGGGAGAGGTGCTCGGCGGGTTGGCCGGTGGCCCGGCCGACCGGCGCGCCCGAGTAACTGATGAAGAAGAGCGGGGCGCGCGCGCCGGAGGGTGCGTCCACTGTGCTCACCGCAGCCCCTCCGCCCTCCCCACGCGGCCGGACCATCAGCGTAGTCCCCACGTCAACGTCGCGCCGCCAACCGGTTCGTGGCGAACCAGGTAGTCGCGAAGTCGACAGCGGCTCGGGCCGGCAGCAGGCGGGCGTTGGCCCGCCCCACCCGGCCCTGCCGCACCAACGGTGTCGCGTCGAGCGCGGCACCCACCGTCGGGAAGTCCCGGTCGTCCAGATCGAGAGCCCGGAAGTCGAGGCGGACCCGCCGCCCGTCGACGAGGCGGAAGCAGTGGTAGTCGCGCTCGGGGGATGGCACCGGCAGCCGGTACTCGGCCAGGTGCAGGGCAGTGCACGCCTCGTAGCCGAGGCCGAGCAGAAGGACCTGCCCGTCCGCCGCGTAGAGCTTGCCCATCGGTGAGCGTTCGCCCAGGTGGCAGGTGAGGTCATGGCCGTCGGTGAGCTGTCGGGCCCGAGAGCCGAGCGCGGTGAACGAGGTCTGCGGGTGGTCACTGCGCACGGCACCGGGGGCGCACCGGACGTACTCGGCGAGCGCACCCATCCGCTGCGACGGGGTGGTCCGGCGGTCCCAACCCGGCAGCGCCGCCTCGTACCGTTCGCGCTGCGCCCGGTCCATGCCGGCGGTGGCCGCCAGGTGGGCCCGGGAGGTGGTCGAGTTGCCGTCGGTGTGGGTGGGCACCAGCAGCGTCCCGGCCGGGCCGAGGACGTCGCGCAGCGCGCCGGCGAGGGTCGCCGGGCCGTGCTCCAGTGGGCCCACCCGACGCAGGCCACAGTGCACCAGCAGGCACACCCCCGGGCGTACGCCCAGCGCCCGCAGGTCGTCGGCGAGGCGGGGGCGGCCCAGGGTGGGCGGTGAGTGCTCATCGGGACCCGACACGGGTCTCCTCCAGGGCGTGGCGCAGTTGGCCGACGAACCGCTCACCCGCTGCGGTGAGCGACCGGCTGGCCAGCAGCGCGTCGACGCCGTCCCGGGTCCAGGCCAGGAAGTGGGCCGCGTGCGCCGACGCCTCGCCCCGGTCGGTGGCCGCCCGGGCCCGCCAGACCTGCGTGACGGCGAGGTGGGCGTACACCCCCTGGAGCACGCCCTCCGGGGGCCGCGGGTCGGGGCGCCAGGGCACCCGGATCCGGCTGCCCTGGCCGGGTTCGACCAGGTCGTACAGGTCGAGCACCGCACCCAGCTTCGCGTGCTGCCACTCGTGCACGAGCAGCACCGCCATCGTCTCCGGGTCGGGATGGGGGGTGACGGCGACCGCGCCGAACGCGTGCCGGGCGGTCGCGCTCCGCAGCGGTCGCGCCGGGTCGGGCGCCAACGGGACGACGGCGCGCAGACCGCCGTCGAGCGCCGCCGCGTGCGCCGGCACGTCCCGCTGCACGACCCGCCAGGCCGCCGTCAGGGTACGCCCCAACGCCCCCGCCGCCGGAGCATCCAGGCGGGGCTGCACGGGCTGGCCGTAGCAGTCGCGGTACGGGTCGCCGTCCTCCAGGAGCAGCCGGCCACCGGGCACCGACACCTCGCGGGTCGGAAGCCAACCGGCCGACGGCGACGCCAGCGGCTCGAGGAGCACCGACTGCTCGGCCGACCCGCCCCGGACCTGGAACTCGCCGGGCCGGACGGTCACCTCGGCGCTCTCCCCCAGGCCCGGCAGCACCAGGCTGCCGAGCGTGGGCATCGTGATCGCGTCGGCCCGCGCCGGGACGTCCACTGTGGCCGCGACCCCGGCGCGCAGGGCCGCGGCGATGGCCAGGGCCGGCAGCGGGTCGACTGCCGTGGCGAGGCCGGGCGGGGCCGACGAACCGAGGCGATGCACCAGCGAGGGCCGGACGAAGGGGTGCGCCAGGACCGCCCGAACCGCCTCCGGCGCCACCTGGTCGAGGTGGACGAGGAGTTCCCAGGCGGCCGTGGTGCCGGACCGGTCCCGGCAGGCCGCCAGCAGCGCCCGGGTGATGGAGAGTTGGGTGGCCGCGAGCAGCGCCAGGGTCGACGCGGACCCGTGCCCGGTGGCCAGGTCGTCCAGCACCTCGTCGAGGGGGGAGGTGGCGGACCAGTCACCCGGCCCGGATCCGGTGACGGGCCGTTGGCGCGGCACGGGTCGGGTGGGCGGCAGGTGGGCGTCCACGGTGTCGATCAGGCGGAGCAGGTCGGCGCAGTACACCGACGGGTTGTCGAAGTCGGAGCCGGTGCGCCAGCGGTGGGCGTACAGGCCGCCGCCGCACCGGTCGACCACCGGGCAGGACCGGCAGGTCGTGCAGAGGCCGTCCACGCCGTCCTGCCGGACGGCGACCCCGGGGTGCCGAGCGGCTTCGTCCACCGAGTGGTCGAACACGTCGAATCCGGTGCCGGCGGCGCCGTGGTACGCGGTCTTCAACGAGTCGACCTGCTCCCAGGTGCCGTCCGCCTCGATGACCAGCACGTCGGCCGGGGCCAGGCCGAACGCCTCGGTGCCGCCGCCACCCGGGCGCAGCGCCTCGAACATCCGGATCGACACCGGGCGGCCGTCGTCCACCCACCTTCGGTGCAGCCGCCCCAGCCAGTCCGCGTACGGGGTGGGGCTGGGGCCAGGGCGCTGCGGGGGGTTGTCCCAGGTGGCATGGGGCAGCAACAGGTCGACCCGGGGCGGGCTCTCGGCCAGCAGCGCCTCGTACACCCGGTCGGGATCGTTGCGGACGTCGATCGTGCAGAGGATGCCGGCGTAGCTGGCGCGGTGTTCCGGCCGCCGGAGCAGGGCCAGCGCCCGCCGCACGTGGTCGTGGCTGCTGCCGCCGTGGGCGAAGACCCGGTGGCGGTCGTTGGCGGCACGGTCGCCGTCGAAGGACACCCCGACCCGCACGCCGTACTCGACGAACAGCCGGCACAACTCCTCGTCGAGCAGGACGCCGTTGGTCTGCATGCGCAGGTCGAGCCGTGCCCATGGGGTGATCGTGGTGCGCAACTCGGCCAGCACCTCGCGCAGCCCGGCGGCGCCCAGCAGCAGCGGCTCACCCCCGTGCAGCACGACGTGCACGATCGACAACTCGTGCTCGCGGGCGTGTTCGGCGATGCGCCGTGCGGCGGCCTGGACCGTGGCCGGCGACATCCGTGCCGGCCGGCCACGCCAGGTCTGGTCGGCGTGCTGGTAGACGTAGCAGTGGTCGCAGCTGAGGTCACACCGGCTGTGCACCTTCAGCACGAACTGACTGATCCGCCGGCAGGATCCGCCCATCGCGGATGGACCGCACCGGCAGACCATCACTCAGATGGACGAGTTGAAGGCGGCGACGGCCACGGTGCCGAACGGCGCGGAGTCGTTGGTGACGACGCGCAGGCGCACCGCCTCGATCAGATCGGCGTGCTCGACGGCGACCCGTTCCAGCGGGGTGTGCAGGCTGCGGGTCAGATCGACGAGGTCGGGACGGGATGGGCGGGTGGGTGCGTGGTCCACAATGAGTCTCCGGGGGCCGGGGCGCTGGGAGCGCGAGCGGCGGCTGTGGCTCGAACGGCTCTGGTCCGTGACCAGGATAGACAAATATCGACCAAGTGTCACCGTCGGTACCACTGTCGGCACGGCGAGTGGTAGGCCGCGGTGGAGGAGGAGTTGCCATGTGCCGGAGCATCAAGACGCTGCGTGAACCGTTCACCCCGCAGGTGACCGACGCGGACGTCGAGGCGGCGGCGTTGCAGTACGTCCGGAAGATCTCTGGCTTCCGGGCGCCCGCCGCGCACAACGCCGCCGCGTTCGACGCCGCGGTGGCCGCGGTGGCCGCCGCGACGCGCACCCTGCTCGACCAACTGGTGGTACGGGGCGCCGGATCGGGCACCACGGACCGGTCGGCCACCGCCGCCAGTTGACCGCCGCCCCGGGCTGGCCCGCCGGCACGACACCCGGCCGGCCCGACCCGGGCGAGGGTCAGGCCGCGGCGAGCGCCGGTGCGACCGTGTCCGGTGCCCAGCGCGAGCGGTGGCACTGCGACCAGCCCCGACAACCCGGGTCGCCCAACGAGCAGAGCCGCAGCTTGCTGAGCACCTCACCCTCATCGGTGTCCCGCACGTCGAAGTGCACCGGACGGACCGTGCCGTCCGGAGCGACGAGCAGGTGCCGGCCCGCGTCGAGAGTGTCGTCGCGCAACAGGCAGTTGCGGCCCAGCAATCGGGCCAGCGCGGCGATGCTGGCGTGCTCGGAGAGCTCCTCGGGCACCCCGTAGCAGTCCACCACCGTCGCGAACTCGCCCGGCGCCTGCCAGACGTCACACACCACCGCGTATGCCGGCAGCCGCGCCGGGTCGGCCGCCGCCAGCGGCATCACCACCCGACCAAGCGCCTCGGCCAGCGCCGGGTAGACCTCCACGGGCTGAGCCCCGTCGATTCTCCAGTTCCACAGCTCGGTCATTCCGCCTCCTCGCTGCGTTCGTCCCCACCGGCCTCCGGATCGGGCCTTACACACGATGGTGGGGGGCATTTGACCCCAGCCGGGGGCAAGTTACCGGTCTGTGACCATTCCGGGCAAAATTTCCCTGAGCGGCATTGCTCGGAGTAGCGGGAAGGTGACAGTTTATCGGGTATGGTGCGCCATCCGCACCACCACCAGCGCGTGTCCTCGGGTCGGTCAACCGCCTCTGATCAGCGCAGAACGACCAGATGCTCGCCCCGGGGCAGCAGCTCGCCCACCACGGGCGCGCCGGGCACCTCGCCGGCGACCAGCAGGCCACCTGAGGTCTGCGCGTCGGCCAGCAGCAGCCGCTCCGCCTCGTCCGCCGCGCCGAAGTCGGTCCACGGGGTCACCCAGTCCAGGTTGCGCCGGCTGCCGCCGCTGACGAACCCGTCGCGCAGCGCCTCCCGCGCGCCAGCCAGATAGGGCACCCGGGCGGTGTCGATGGCCACCGTGACCCGGCTGGCCCGGGCCAGCTTCGAGGCGTGCCCGAGCAGCCCGAACCCGGTCACATCGGTGCCGCAGCGGATGCCGGCGGCGACCGCCGCGCGGGCGGCCTCCCGATTGAGCGCGCTCATCGTGGCCACCGCCTCCGGGAAGCTCTCACCGGTGGCCTTGTGTCGGGTGTTCAGCACGCCCACCCCGAGTGGCTTGGTCAGCGACAACGGCACCCCGGCCCGCCCGGCGTCCAGGGTGATCAGCTCCTCCGGTCGGACCGTGCCGGTGACCGCGAGCCCGTACTTCGGGCCGTCGTCGTCCACACTGTGCCCGCCGGCCAGGTGACAGCCGGCCTCCCGCGCCACGTCCTGACCGCCGCGCAGCACCTCACGGGCCAACTCCAGCGGCAGCACGTCCCTCGGCCAGCAGAGCAGGTTGAGCGCCACCAGCGGGGTGCCGCCCATCGCGTACACGTCGGAGAGCGCGTTGGCCGCGGCGATCCGACCCCAGTCGTACGCGTCGTCGACCACCGGAGTGAAGAAGTCGGCGGTGCTGACCACGCCGGTCCGCTCGTCCAGGCGCACCACCGCCGCGTCGTCGCCGTGATCCAACCCGACCAGCAACTCCGCGGTGCCGGTCGCCGGACCGAGGCCGGCCACCATGATCTCCAGCTCACCCGGGGGAATCTTGCAGGCACAGCCACCGCCGCGGGCGTACTTGGTCAACCGTACGGGTTCGGTCATCCCCCCATGATCTCGACAACGCGCCACGATCGCCACCGCGGCTACCAATCGGTGACCGAAATCGGACGCCCGAGAACGATCGTGGCCGGTGTTACCGCTCCGTGACCCGCTGGGTTGCGTTCTGCCACATCACGCCGCCTACAGTGGCCGCACCGGGGGTCAACCGACCCCGCTCCGGGATACGACAGGGACGGTGAACGACGTGACGACGGGCGAACCGCTCATCGTGCTGGACGCGGTCAACAAGTGGTACGGGCCGCTGCACGTGCTGGACGACGTCTCGCTGTCGGTGGATCGGGGCGAGGTGGTCGTGGTGATCGGCCCGTCGGGCTCCGGCAAGTCGACGCTGTGCCGCACGATCAACCGACTGGAACCGATCAACTCGGGCACCATCACCTTCGACGGCCAGGTACTACCGGCCGAGGGCAAGCCCCTCGCCAAGCTGCGCAGCGAGGTGGGCATGGTCTTCCAGTCCTTCAACCTCTTCGCGCACAAGACCATCCTGGAGAACGTCACCCTCGGCCCGATCAAGGTCCGCAAGGAGAAGCCGGCCGCTGCCCGCGAACGTGGCCTGGCCCTGCTCGACCGGGTCGGCATCGCCAACCAGGCGGACAAGTTCCCGGCCCAGCTCTCCGGCGGCCAGCAGCAGCGGGCGGCGATCGCCCGGGCGCTGGCCATGCAGCCCAAGGCGATGCTCTTCGACGAGCCGACCAGCGCCCTGGACCCGGAGATGGTCGGCGAGGTGCTCGACGTGATGACCTCGCTGGCCAGCGACGGCATGACGATGGTCGTGGTCACCCACGAGATGGGCTTCGCCCGGCACGCCGCGAACCGGGTCATCTTCATGGCCGACGGCAAGCTCGTCGAGGACGCCTCCCCGGCGGAGTTCTTCGAGAACCCGCGCAGCGACCGGGCGAAGGACTTCCTCTCCAAGATCCTCACGCACTAGGCGTCCGTAGTGGAGCGCGCCGCACCTCGGTGGGCTCCGTTGAAGAAGGAGAAGAGTATGCGTATGAAGAGCGTGGCGGCGGTCGCCATGATGGCCTCCCTCGCCCTGTCGGCCGCCGCGTGCGGCAAGGAGGGTGAGCCGACCCCGAGCGCGGGCGGCACCGCCTCCGGCGCCGCTCAGGGTGACACCTGCAAGAGCTCCGGCGCGACCTTCACTCCGAAGACCGACGCGGCCATTGCCGGCAGCCCGACCTTCGAGAAGATCAAGACGGCTGGCAAGGTCTCCGTCGGCGTCAAGTTCGACCAGCCGAACCTTGGCTACAAGGACGCCCAGGGCAAGCGGTGCGGCTTCGACATCGAGATCGCCCAGTACGTGGCGAGCACGCTGGGCATCGACCCGGCGAAGATCGAGTACAAGGAGATCGCGTCGGCCAACCGGGAGACCGCGATCAAGGGTGGCGAGGTCGACTACTACGTCGGCACCTACTCGATCACCGACAAGCGCAAGAACGACATCTCCTTCGCCGGCCCGTACTTCGTTGCTGGCCAGGACCTGCTGGTCCGCAAGGACGAGTCGTCGATCACCGGCAAGGACACCCTCAAGGGCAAGAAGGTCTGCTCGGCCACCGGTTCGACCCCGATCCAGAAGGTCCGTGACGAGGGCCTGACCGAGCCGGAGAACATCGTCGAGTTCAAGACCTACTCCGAGTGCGTCTCGCAGCTGCTCGACAAGAAGGTCGACGCCGTCACCACCGACGACGCCATCCTCAAGGGCTACGCGGCGCAGAGCCCGAGCGAGCTGAAGGTGGTCGGCCAGCCGTTCAGCACCGAGAAGTACGGCATCGGCCTGCCGAAGGACGACAAGGCGCTGCGCGACTACGTCAACAACCAGATCGAGGCGTCGTTCGGCGACGGCACCTGGCAGAAGATCTACGACGGCACGCTCGGCCTGTCCGGCTCGGCGGGCACCCCGCCCACCCTCGAGCGGTACTGACCGAACGGCTCGACAACGAGTTGTGGCGCCGGGCGGGGCTCGTCCCCGTCCGGCGTCCGTCCGAGGACTGAGAGCGAGGCATGGGCGAGTTCTTCCGCGTACTGACGGACAACGGGCAACTGTTCGTTGACGGGTTCACCAACACCGTCAAACTTTTCCTGATCGCAGCGGTCGGCAGCCTCGTCCTCGGCACGCTGCTGGGCGCGATGCGGGTCTCCCCCGTGCCGGCGCTGCGGGCGTTCGGCGCCACCTACGTCAACCTGGTGCGCAACACCCCTCTGACGCTGGTCTTCGCGTTCCTCGTGTTCGCGGTGCCGAAGCTCGACGTCAACATCGACTATTTCTCCAGCGCTGCCATCGCGCTGACCGTCTACACCTCGGCGTTCATCTGCGAGGTGATCCGCTCCGGCGTCAACACGGTCGCCGCCGGGCAGGCCGAGGCAGCCCGAGCACTCGGGATGACCTTCGGCCAGGTGCTCACGCTCATCGTGCTGCCGCAGGCGCTGCGGGCGATGGTCCCGCCGATGATGAGCGTGTTCATCGCCATGCTGAAGAACACCACCATCGCCGCCGGTTTCTCGGTGCTGGAGGCCGGCGCGATCCCCGCGTACATGGCCGAGCGGGGCGAGCCGCAGTTCGCCGTCCTGCTCTGGATCACCATCGGCTTCCTGATCCTGATCCTGCCGCTGGTGGCGTTGCAGCGGATCCTGGAGCGCAAGTGGAGGGTGGCCCGATGAGCGAGCTGGCGAGCCGCACGGCCGCGAACGAAGGATGGTTGAGTTGAGCCAGGCGTCGATCCTCTACGACCTGCCCGGGCCTCGCGCCAAGCGGCGTAACGCGATCCTGGGCGTCGCCTCCACGGTCGGCATCATCGCTCTCATCGCCTACATCGGCTACAAGTTCGCCGACACCGGCCAGTTCGAGGCCCGCAAGTGGGAGCAGTTCCAGTACGCCTCGGTGCAACGCGAACTGCTCGGCGGGCTGTGGGCGACGCTGAAGGCCGCCGGCATCGCCGCCGTCCTGGCGCTGCTGTTCGGCGCGGTGTTCGCCAGTGCCCGCCTGAGCGACAAGTGGATCCTGCGTACCCCGGCGACCTTCGTCGTGGAGCTGTTCCGGGCGATCCCCCTCCTCATCCTGATCTTCTTCGGCTACTACGTGCCGTTGCAGTACGGCTGGTCGATCGACAAGTTGTGGGCGCTGGTCATCGGGCTGATGCTCTACAACGGCTCGGTGCTCGCGGAGATCTTCCGGGCCGGCATCAACGCGGTGCCGTACGGGCAGACCGAGGGCGCGTACGCGGTCGGCATGCGCAAGAACCAGGTGCTGCGACTGATCCTGCTGCCGCAGGCCGTCCGGTCGATGCTCCCGGCGATCGTCAGCCAGCTCGTGGTGCTGCTCAAGGACACCGCGCTGGGTTTCATCATCACGTACCCCGAGCTGCTCTTCGTGGGTAAGCAGATCGGCGGCCGGTTGCCGTTCGGGCTGCCGTACGTGCCGACGTACCTGATCGTGGCGGCGATCTACATCGCCATCTGCGGTGCGCTGTCGATCCTGGCCTGGTGGTTGCAGAAGCGGATGGGCCAGAGCCGGCGGACGGCGGCGAAGGTGCTGCCCGCCCAGAGCGTCGGCGAGGACTCCGCCCGGATGGTGTGACCGGGCCGTCCGGCGTGTGATCGACTCGAGTTTCTTGATATCGGGGTGTCCCAGCGTTGGGGACACCCCGATATCGGTAAGTTCCTGGTGATCGCAGCCGGTCAGCGGGCGATCTCGGTGACCCGGGACTCGCGGACCACGGTGACCCGGATCTGCCCCGGGTAGGTCAGCTCCTCCTCGATCTGCTTGGCCACATCCCGGGCCAGCACGGCCGCCCCGATGTCGTCGACGTCGTCCGGCTTGACCATCACCCGGATCTCCCGGCCGGCCTGCATGGCGAAGACCTTGTCCACGCCGAGCTTGCCGGCGGCGATCTCCTCGATCCGCTCCAGCCGCTTGACATACGCCTCAAGGCTCTCCCGACGGGCGCCCGGCCGCCCACCGGAGCAGGCGTCGGAGGCCTGGGTGAGCACGGCCTCGATGGTCTGTGGGGGCACCTCGTTGTGGTGCGCCTCGATGGCGTGCACCACGTCTTCGTGTTCGCCGTACTTGCGGGCCAGGTCCGCGCCGATGATGGCGTGGCTGCCCTCCACCTCGTGGGTGAGCGCCTTGCCGATGTCGTGCAGGAACGCCGACCGCTTGATGATGGGCACGTCCAACCGCAGTTCGGCGGCCATGATGCCGGCGATGTGGGCGGTCTCGACCAGGTGCTTGAGCACGTTCTGCCCATACGAGGTGCGGTAGCGCAGCCGGCCGAGCAGGGTCACCAGCTCCGGGTGGATCTCGGTGATGCCGACCTCGACCAGGGCGTCCTCGGCGGCGCGGAGACAGAGCTGCTCCACCTCCTGGCGGGCCAGGTCGTAGACCTCCTCGATCCGGTGCGGGTGGATGCGGCCGTCCATGACCAGCTTCTCCAGGGTCAGCCGACCCACTTCCCGGCGGACCGGGTCGAAGCAGGAGAGCAGCACCGCCTCGGGAGTGTCGTCGATGATCAGGTTGACGCCGGTGACCGACTCGAAGGCGCGGATGTTGCGCCCCTCCCGGCCGATGATCCGCCCCTTCATCTCGTCACCGGGCAGATGCAGGACGCTGACCACGCTCTCCGCGGTCTGCTCGCTGGCGACCCGCTGGATCGCGTCCACCACGATGTGTCGGGCGCGCTGCTCGGCCGTGTTGCGCGCGTCGGACTCGATGTCCCGCACGAGCAGCGCCGCTTCCCGCTTGGCAGACGTCTCGATCGCGTCGATCAGTTCCAGCCGGGCGGAGTCGGCGGTGAGCCCGGCGACCCGCTCCAACTCCCGGCGGCGCAGCTCCTCCGACTCGGTCAGCTCGGCCTCCCGCTGGGCGAGCGCGGCCTCCCGGGCGGCGAGGGCTGCCTTCGCGGCGGTGAGCTGCCGTTCCCGCTCGGCGAACCGCTCCACCTCCTCGGTGTGCATCCGCTCCCGCTCGTCCATCCGCGCCGCCCGGCGTTCCACCTCGGCGGCCTGCTCCCGGGTGGTGGCGGCGAGCACCGCGACCTCCCGCTCGCCGCTGCGCCGGGCTGCCGTCCGCAGCTGCTCGGCGTCCGCCTCGGCCTGCTTGTGGGCGCGTTCCAGAACGGTGTCCGCCTCGGCGCGGGCGTCGTCGAGGACCCGACGCGCCTCGGCGCGGGCCGCCTTCGCCTCGGCCTTCGCCGCCGCCGCCTCGGTACGGGCCGCGGCGGCGGCGGACTTCGCCACGTCGATCGTGCTGTTCGCCTCGTCGGCCGCGGTCCGCAGGGCGGCGAGGGACTGCTCCTGGCGGTCCTTCTCGGCGATGAAGGCGGGATCCTCCGGAGCGGGCGCGGCGCCCATCCGCCGCAGTGTCCGGATGCCGACCAGCACGGCGCCGATCACCACCACCGCGAGAACGAGGACGGCCGCGAGGAGCACGACGTCGAAGGTGTTCATGCCGGGACCCCGTCGGGTCTACCGATGAACCTGTGCCGCCGCCCCGCCATGGCCGCCTCCCCTAACGTCGAGACCGCAGCGACCGTGCCGGGGGCACACTCCTGCGGCTGTGGACGCCCGACCGGAGCGGCTGGCCGTGGATAGCTTTCTCCGCCGGCGGTGCCCGTGGGCAGCGTCGGCGACCGGGTGCAGTTGTCGCAGCGTTCCGGACCGGCCTGTCCGGAACTGCCGCCAAAGGCCGCGGAGTCGGCCAAAGTGATGCTGTTCTGTTACGCGATCTATGTTGTGCGCTTAGCCTGCGCTGGTCGGGCAATGTGAGCCTGTATGGCGAGGCTAGGTCGCCGGGGGTGCTTCGGTCAAGGACTCATGATCAAACCCCCCGAACGGAGAGAAGTTGAATCGTCACGCCACGCTGACATCTCGCCGGACAGGAGCGGACAAAATCCACGATGCGTACGGGCCGCCGAACACGTCAGGCCTGCTCAACCCGGGCCTAACCGTCAGTCGGACGAGCGGCTGTCGCGCTCCATCTCACCCTCGGCGTCGGCGAGCGCGTCGGCGTCAATCTGCTCGGCGAACTCGGCCGCCTCGGCGCTCTGCGCGGCGAGCGCGTCCTTCACCGCCCGGATGGCCACGCCAGGCGGGTAGCCCTTGCGGGCCAGCATGCCCACCAACCGGCGGAAGACCGCGTCCGGCTCACCTCGGGCGGTGCGCAGCTTGCGCTCCACCAGGGCACGGGCGGTGTCCGCCTCGGTCTCCTCGTCCAGCTCACCCAGCGCCTCGGTGGCCACCTCGCCGTCAACGCCCTTGCGGCGCAGCTCGTTGGCGAGCGCCCGGCGGGCCAGACCACGCCCGGCGTGCCGGCTGGACACCCAGGCCCGGGCGAACGCGGCGTCATCGATGATGCCGACCTCGTCGTACCGGTCGAGCACCTCGGCCGAGACCTGCTCGGAGATGCCCCGCTTGGCCAACGCCCCGGCCAGCTCGGCCCGGGTGCGCGGGCGGACGGCGAGCTGGCGCAGGCAGATCTCGCGGGCCACCTCGGACTCGTCGCGGGGCGGAGACTCGACGGCGGCCTCCTCGGACCCACCCCGGCGGCCTCGTCGAGGGCGGGGTGGGTCGGTGGCGTCGCCCGTACGAGGCGGACTGGCATCCCAGCCCCGCCCCGTACGGGCGCGTCGTCCTGCCATGGGTCAGCGACCGGTCAGAAGTCGACCGGCGGCAGCTCCGGGCCACCGGCGGCGTCACCCGCGCCGACCCCGACGCCGAGCTTCTCCAGGATCTTCTTCTCGATCTCGGCGGCCACGTCCGGGTTTTCCTTCATGAACTCCCGGGCCTTCTCCTTGCCCTGGCCGAGCTGGTCGCCGTCGTACGTGTACCACGCTCCGGACTTGCGGATGATCGCCTGCTCCACGCCGACGTCGATCAGCGAGCCCTCGCGCGAGATGCCCTTGCCGTACATGATGTCGAACTCGGCCTGCTTGAACGGGGCGGCGACCTTGTTCTTCACGACCTTGACCCGGGTGCGGTTACCGACCACGTCGGTGCCGTCCTTGAGACTCTCGATGCGTCGCACGTCGAGCCGGACCGAGGCGTAGAACTTCAGCGCCCGACCACCGGTGGTGGTCTCCGGGCTGCCGAACATGACACCGATCTTTTCCCGCAGCTGGTTGATGAAGATCGCCGTGGTGCCGGTGTTGCTGAGCACACCGGTGATCTTCCGCAGGGCCTGGCTCATCAGTCGGGCCTGGAGACCCACGTGGCTGTCGCCCATCTCGCCCTCGATCTCGGCGCGCGGCACCAGGGCCGCCACCGAGTCGATCACGATGATGTCCAGAGCGCCGGAGCGGATCAGCATGTCCGCGATCTCCAGCGCCTGCTCGCCGGTGTCCGGCTGGGAGACCAGCATGGCGTCGGTGTCGACACCGAGGGCCTTCGCGTACTCCGGGTCGAGCGCGTGCTCGGCGTCGATGAAGGCGGCGATGCCGCCGGCCCGCTGGGCGTTGGCCACCGCGTGCAGTGCCACCGTGGTCTTACCGCTGGACTCGGGACCGTAGACCTCGACCACCCGGCCACGCGGCAGACCGCCCACGCCGAGCGCCACGTCGAGGGCGATGGAACCGGTCGGGATCACGGCGGTCTGGATGACCGGCCGTTCCCCCAGCCGCATCACCGAGCCTTTGCCGAATTGCTTGTCGATCTGAGCGAGAGCAAGGTCGAGTGCCTTCTCCCGGTCAGGCCCTGCTGCCATGGTTGCCACCCCTGCCTTCGCCGGCGTCTTTGCTGAGCTTCGCGTCACGCGGACACGCTAGGCGCTAGGTCCGACAGAAAACCAGCCGACGGGCCGCGAGCTGTGGACGAGCACCCCGCTGTGGACAATAGCCGAACAGGTGTACGACTCGACAAGCGACACGCGGAACCGGCGAAAAGGCTGCTCAGCGTAGTCGGGCGGGCACGCGGTCGGGGTACGCGGCGCAGACCGCCCGCCACACCACCTGCGTCTGCTCCCCCGACGCCAGGGCCTGCTCGATGGTCCGCCCGCCGAGCTGCGACAGCACCTGATCGCGGGCGATGCTGGCCGCGTAGCCGGGCCCGAACGCCTCGTCCAACCGCGCCCAGAAGTCGGTCAGCCGCACAGTGATCAGCCCTCCTCGTCCGGCGCCCCGGTCGGCACCGGGCGCAACGCTAGCGCCACCAGGGGCACCACCGCGACCGCCGCGAGCAGGGTGAGCACGGGATAACCGGCGAACTGCATGACAAACCCACTGACCACGGCGGCCCCGGCCCCAGCCAACCCCATGATCAGATCGGACAGCCCCTGGACGCTCGGCCGCACCCCCGCCGACACCGACTCGGACAGCAGGGTCGAGCCGGCCACCATCGTCCCCGACCAGCCCAGCCCGAGCAGGACCAGACCGATCGAGAGCCGAGGGGTGTGGTGCCCGGCGGTGCCGGCGACCGCGCAGGCGGCCAGCAGCAGCCCGACCCCACCGAGGATCACCGCCCGTCGACCGAACCGGTCGGTGAGCCAACCGACCACCGGGGAGAACGCGTACATGCCGGCGATGTGCAGGCTCAGCACGATGCCGACCAGCCGCAACACGTCCGCGTCGGCGTGCGACTCACCGAGCCGGACCGGCGTCATCGCCATCACCGCCACCATCACCAGGTGGCCCACCGCCACGGCGGCGATGCCGAGTCGGGCGGCGGGCTGTCGGCGTACCACCGACCAGGCCGCCCACATCCCGGCGCCGCGCGGCGCGCGCACCCCGGCCGGCGCGGCGGCCGGGGTCGCACCACCACGGGTCGGGCCACCGTCCGCCGGCGCCTCGGCCGCCACAGCGGTCGCCGTCGCGTCGGCGGCCGGCGACGGATCGGCGGCGGTCGCCGCGAGCCGCCGCGCGGTGAGCAGCGGGTCCGGCCGGAGCAACCCGAGGAGTACGACGGCAGCCAGCACGAACGCGGCCGCGCTGAACGCGAACGGGCCGGCCAGCGGCGGCAACCCCCAGCCGGTGGTGACCCGGTCGGCCAGCGCGGCGGAGTTCGGCGCGGCCACCGCCCCGATGGTGGTCGCCCAGACGATCAGGGAGAGCTGCCGCCCCCGACGGGCCGGCTCGGCGAGGTCCACGGCCGTGTAGCGGGCCTGAAGGTTCGCGGCGGTGCCACCGCCGAAGAGCAGCATGCCGAGGAAGAGCAGCGGCACCCAGCGGGTGGCCGCGGCCAGCACCACCAGCGCACCGCCGACAGCGCCGACGGTGTACGCGAGCACCAGGCCCGGCCGGCGACCGTGCCGCGCCATGATCCGGGTGACCGGGACGGCGAGCAGCGCGGCACCGACCACCCCGGCGCTCTGCGCGACACCGGCCACCGCGGTCCCGGCGATCCGTGCGGCGAGCAGCGCGCCCACGGCGATACCGATGGTGACGCCGATCCCGCCGATGATCTGGGTGGTGAAGAGCAGTCGCAGGGTGCGCCGCTGGATCGACGTGACGTCGGGTCGGGCGGCGGTACGCGGCGCGGTCAGGTGGCTGGCCATCGGCGCTCCTCACGTCGGGGGTGCCTCATCCTCGCGCACCCACGCCGCCACCCGCCCGCCTGCCCGCCTGCCCGCCGCGCCAGCGGACCGTCCTCGATCTCCCCGTTATCCGGGTAGGGCGCGGGTCACCACGGTGAGGTCGCCGACCAATCCCTCGTACGCCTTGTCCTGGTCGTCGGCCCGCAGCACGGCGGACGGGTGGATGGTGGCCAGCAGCCGAGCCGGCGGCGCGTCCGCCCGCGTTCCGGCGTTGTCCACCGGCACCCGGGTGAAGTCGGCCGGGTGCTGGGCGGATTCCGGCCAGGGCAGCAGCTCGCCGCGCTGGCGGGTGACCCGGAAGGACGGACCGAGCAGCGCCTTGGCGGCGGTCGCGCCGAGCACCACCACGATCTCCGGACGCAGCCGGGCGAACTCGGCGACCAACCACGGGCGGCAGGCGGTGATGTGCGTCTGGTCCGGGGTCTGGTGGATCCGCCGCTTTCCGCGCTGCTCGAAGCGGAAATGCTTGACGGCATTTGTCAGGTAGAGGTGACCCGGGTCCAGCCCGGCGTCGTCGACCGCCCGGCGCAGCAGGCGTCCGGCCGGGCCGACGAAGGGCAGCCCCTTCTGGTCCTCCATGTCGCCGGGCTGCTCGCCGACCAGGACCACGCGGGCGCTCTCGTCGCCTCGGCCGAAGACCGTCTGCGAGGCGTCCCGGTACAGCTCGCAGCCCCGGCAGCCGCCGGCGGCGGTGCGCAGGTCGTCGATGGTGTCGGCGTCGGGCGGAATGAACCGCTGGGCGCCCGGAGCGCTTCCGGTCTGCTCGGCCATGCCGACTGTTATATACCCGTTCGATACTCGCTGCCGGTTGCGCCCCGACGCGCCGGCCGCTTCGCGTCAGTACCCGTTACCGCCTCCGTCCCCGCCGGACGCGATCGCGATCAGCACGATGATGATAATGATGATCGCCACTGCCACCGCGATCCACACACCCTTACGAGACCCGCCAGACGCCATGTCCCACACCTCCGGGCGCCTGCATACCCGTCCACACCGTCCCGAATCTTGGCGATCTGCACTTTCTGCGCCGACCACCCCCGGTCGCGCGAGGTCAGGTGGGAAAGCCTGAGGAGGGCGGTGGGTTCTCGGCCTGGGCCAGGGCGGCGGCCAGCGGGGCCAGGTCGGCGGTGTCCAGCGAGCTGACGGTGATGCGCAGGGCGGGCGGGGCGGCGATCCGGTAGAGAACGCCGGGTGCCACCGCCCAACCGGCGTCGCGGAGCGCGGTGACCGTGCTGGTCTCGTCCGCGACCGGCAGCCAGACGTTGATGCCACTGCGCCCGTGCGCGGTCAGGCCGTGCGCGGCGAGTGCGGCCAGCAGCCCCGTGCGCCGCTGCTCGTAGCTCTCCGCCGCCTGTCGCACCAACTCGGTGACCGCCGGGTCCCGCCACAGGGCGAGCACCAGGCGTTGCAGCACGGTGGAGACCCAGCCGGCGCCGACCCGGGTACGGCCACTCACCCGGGCCACCGTCGTCTCGTCGCCGACCAGCACGGCCAGCCGCAGGTCCGGACCGAAGGGCTTGCTCACCGAGCGGAGGAAGGCCCAACTCGCGGTCGCACCGGCGAGCGGGTGCAGGGGTACGCGGGCCAGTTCGGCCGCGTGGTCGTCCTCGATCAACAGCAGGTCCCGTCGGCCGGCGAGCAGCGTCCGCAGCGCCTCGGCGCGGGCCGCGGAGACGGCGGCGCCGGTCGGATTCTGCGCCCGGCTGGTGACGATCAGCGCCCGCGCTCCGGCAGCCAGCGCGGCGGCCACCCCGTCGGCCAACGGACCCTCGTCGTCCAGCGGTACGCCGATCGGGCGCAACCCGAGCGCGGCGACCAGGTCGAGCAGGTTGGCCCAGCCCGGGTCCTCGACCGCCACCGCGTCGCCGGGGCGCAGGTGAGCGCCGAGCAGCCGCTCGATGCCGTCCAGCGCACCGCCGGTGAGAGTCAACTCGCCGGCCGGTACGCCGTCGGCGCGCAGCCGGGCCTGGGCCGCCTCAGCCAGTTCGGGCAGCACTCCGGCGTCGGAGTAGCCGACCGACGGGCCGCCGTGGGCGGCGAGCGCCGCCAGATGCGGGCCCAGTGGGGGGAGTAGCCGGGGGTCGGGTTCACCGCGGGACAGGTCCCGGGTGCCGGGCAACGGTGGGGGACGCAGCGCGGATCGGCGGGCGGCCACCGGCGGGCGGGGGCGGACCCGGGTGCCGTGCCGACCGGCGGTGGCGAGCAGACCGCGCTGGCGTAGCTCCTGGTAGGCGCGGGCGACGGTGGCGGGGCTGACCCCCAACTCGGTGGCGAGCGCCCGCACGGGCGGCAGGGCGGCTCCCGGCGACAGGGCGCCGGAGCGGATGCCCGACTCGATGCTGGCCGAAATCTCGACGGCTGTCGTACCGGTGAGCTGATAGTGTGCTGGCACAAATACGAGATTGTACTAGAACAAAGGGGCGCGCGATGTACCCACCCACCGCCCGGACCACACCCCACCGTTCCCGCGACAGGATGAGCTACGACCGGGCCGCCGCCCACGCTGTGCTCGACGAGGCGTACGACTGCGCGCTCAGCTTCACCGTGGACGGCCAGCCGCGGGTGCTGCCCACCCTGCACGTCCGCATCGGTGACACGCTCTACCTGCACGGCTCCACCGGCAGCCGGCCACTGCTCGCCGCCCGGGGCGACGACGGGCTGCCCGTCTGCGTCGCGGTGACACTGCTCGACGGGCTGGTCTACGCCCGCTCCCAGTTCCACTACAGCGCCAACTACCGCTCGGTCGTCGCGCACGGCACCGCCCGACTGGTCACCGACGAGCGGGAGAAGCGCGCCATGCTCACCGCGCTGGTCGAGAAGGTCGGCGCGGGACGCAGCACGAACACCCGCCCGCCCAGCCGCCGCGAGTTGGCCGAGACCGCCGTACTGGCGCTGCCCCTGCGTGAGGTGTCCGTCCGGGCCCGCACCGGCGGGGTCCGCGACGACGAGGCCGACCTGGACCTGCCGTACTGGGCCGGCGTGCTGCCGCTGCGGTTGACCCCCGGACAACCCGAGCCGGACGCCGGCGTCACCGCACCGCTGCCGGCGTTCCTGCGTACGGCCCGCACGCGGTGGCACGACCCGGTGCCGCTGCACGGCGACCACGTCCGGCTGGAGCCGCTGAACCTGAACCACACCGACGAGTTGCACGCCGCCACCGCAGACCCGGAGGTGTGGCGGCACCTCAGCGTGGCGCCGCCCACCGCGCCCGACGGGACCGCCGCGGTGATCGCCACCGCCCTGGCCGCCCAGCACCGCGGTGAGCGGGTGGCCTGGGTGCAGCGGTGCGCGGCCACCGGGGCGGTGGTGGGCAGCACGTCCTACTACGAGATCGACCCGGAGCGGCGGGCGGTGGCGATCGGGCACACCTTCCTCGGCCGGCCCTGGTGGCGTACCGGCATCAACACCGAGGCGAAACTGCTGCTGCTCGGCCGGGCCTTCGACGACCTGGGGGCGGTGCGGGTGGCCTGGCACACCGACATCCGCAACGTCCGCTCCCAGGCGGCCATCGAACGGCTCGGCGCCACCCGGGAAGGGGTCCTGCGGATGCACCGGCAACGCCCGGACGGCTCCTGGCGGGACACCGTGCAGTACGCGATGACCGTCGACGAGTGGCCGACGGCACAGGCCCGGCTGCGAGAAAGACTTCTGCGAACGGCACCGGTGGCGTGATGATGGCGGGCGTGCTGGGGATCACCGACATCTGGACGTACGTGCTGGGCACCGTGGCCATCATCCTGCTGCCCGGGCCGAACTCACTCTTCGTGCTCTCCACGGCGGCCAAACGAGGTGTCGCGGTCGGCTACCGGGCCGCCGGGGGCGTGTTCGTCGGCGACGGGGTGCTGATGTTCCTCTCCGCCGCCGGGGTGGCGTCGTTGCTCAAGGCGTACCCGCCGCTGTTCCTGGTGATCAAGTACGCCGGTGCCGCGTACCTCGGTTATGTCGGGGTGACCATGCTGCTCGGCGCCGTGCGGCGCTGGCGCGACCGCAACGACCCGAGCACGCCGCGGCTCATCGACGCCGCGGAGCCGGCGGCGATGCGCAGCCCGTTCCGCAAGGCGCTGGTGATCAGCCTGCTGAACCCGAAGGCGATCCTGTTCTTCATCTCGTTCTTCATCCAGTTCGTCGACCCCGGCTACGCCTGGCCGGCGCTGTCGTTCCTGCTCCTCGGCCTGATCGCCCAGGTGACCAGCGCGCTCTACCTGACCGCGTTGATCTTCGCGGGCACCTTCCTGGCCGCCCAGTTCCGGCAACGTCGCCGGCTGGCCGCCGGCGGGACCACCGCCGTGGCAGCACTGTTCCTGGCCTTCAGCCTCAAGCTGGCCACCGCCACCGCCGGCTAACCCCGCCCCGCGCCACCCCCGCTCCGCACGGGTCGATCATGGAGTTGTGGTGCCTCGCAAAAGGTGCAATACGGGATTTTCATCCCACCACAAGTCCATGATCGACGGGGGCGGGGGCGACGGGGGGGGAGGGCTCGTCAGGTGCCGTCGCCGCCGGAGCCGCCTCCTCCTACACCGGCGCTGCCGGCGGTGCCGCCCAGGCCGTAGCCGGGTCGGACCGGCTCGTCGGGGTGGCGGCTGACGTGGGCCGAGCCCGCGATCTGCGCGGACCAGTCGGCGTGCGCGGCCGCGGTGGCATGCCGGTTGATCGCCTGCCGGATCCAGCCGTCCACGGTGGCGACCCAGTCCCGCCGGTCGGCGCCTTCGTGCCAGATCCGGAACCGGCTGATGCTCTGGTGCGTGATTCCGGCCAGCGCCAGCCGGCGATCCGCCCAGAGGATCGCCTCCAGACCCGCCGAGTTGGTCACGAAGATCACCTCCAGTTCGGTGATCGGGCCGGCGTAGAGCGGCCCCACCCAGTAACCCCAGCGCTGGTGCAACGGCAGGGTGTGCTCCACCCCCGGCAGACCACCCTCCTGCAACCCGGACTGGCGGATCATGAAGCCCAGCGTGTCCAACGCCGCCAGCACGTGCTGCTGGGTGGGGATCGGGTGCACGAAGACCGGCACCATGGCCCCCTGATCCAGGTCGGGGTCGAGCGACACCTCGGTCCGCAGGCCCATCCGCAGGCTCAGCAGCGGCACCCCGCCGAAGATGGTCACCGGGGTCTCCCACGGCAGCGGAAGCGCGAAGTCGACCGCCCGCCGCCGACCGGCCGGCACCACGAACCGGCCGGCGATGGGCTGTTGGTAGAACTGCACGAGACGCCGGGCCGCCGCCGGGTCATCCGGCTCGACAGTGGTGACGAGGCCGAGCCGGATGTGCCGCACCAGCACGTCATCGGGGCCGGCTGCGAGGGTCACCCGCCCGGGCAGGCGCAGGCCCGGGCGGGTGCTCGGGTTGGGGAGCGTGGTCTGCACGGAGAGCCCGGTCCGACCGGACTCCGGGGACACTCCGGTCAGCCGCACCGCGCCCTCCGCCAGGTCAGGCTCCACAACCCCACCCGCTGTGAGGTCACCTCAACTCTCGCGGACCAGGCGGGCGGTCACCCCCACTTCGGCGGAAAGTGACCACCCATCCGATTCACCTCATCCGCCGCCCGCGCGGCACCGTGTCGGTCTCGTCGTCGAACTCGCCGATGACCTCCTCCAGGAGGTCCTCCAGCGCCACGAAGCCGATCGGCCGGGCCGGCCCACCGCCGTTGCGCACCAACGCCAGCTGTGACTGACGGGCCCGCATCGCCGTCACCGCCTCGGTGACCGACGACGTCGCGGGCAGGGTGAACGCGGGCGTCATCAAGTCACCGGCCTTGGCGACCCGGCCGGTGGTGACCACCCGTACCGCCTCCCGGACGTGCACGAGCCCGCACACGTCGCCCGCCTCGTCGAGCACCGCGAGCCGGGACCGGCCGCTGTCCCGGCTGACCTCTTCGATCCGCTCGGCCGGGTCGTCCCGGCGGACGGTGACCATGGTGGAGAACGGCTCCATCACCTGCGCCACCGACGTGCCCTGCAACTCCAGCATGCTGGTCAGTAACTGGTGCTGCTCGGCGCCGAGCAGCCCGTGCTCACGGGACTGCTCCAGCAGGATGCGCAGCTCGTCCGGGCCGTGCACCTGGGCGAGCTGGTCCTGCTGAGTGACCCCGAGAAGTCGCAGGATCGAATTGGCCAGGGCGTTGAGCGCGGAGAGCACCGGTCGGGAGACCCGCGCGAAGGCCCGGAACGGAAGCGCGAGCAGTGTCGCCGAACGCTCCGCGTCGGTGATCGCCCACGACTTCGGCGCCATCTCCCCCACCACCAGGTGCAGGAAGGTCACCAGCGCCAGCGCGAAGATCAGGCTGACCAGGTGGCTCGCCGCGTCCGGCAGGCCCACCGCGTGCAGCAGCGGGCTGACCAGGTGCTCGATCGCCGGTTCGGCCAGCGCGCCGAGACCCAGGGTGCACAGCGTGATGCCGAGCTGCGCGCCGGCCAGCATCAGCGACAGCTCGCGGACGCCGTCCAGCGCGGCCCGGGCGGCCCGACCGCCGTTCGCCGCCGCCTGCTCCAGGCGGTACCGCTTGCTGGCCACCAGGGCGAACTCGGCGGCCACGAAGAACCCGTTGAGCGCCAGCAGGATCACCGAACTGAACAGCGCGATCCCGGGGCTCATCGGTGCTTTCCTTCAGTCGCGACCGCGGGGCTCACAAGCTCGTTCCTCGCGCTCATGCGGTCACCCCGGGTTTGGTCAACTGCAACCGCACCGAATCGGCCACGTGCCGGTCCACGGCCAGCACCTCGACCAGCGCCCGGGGCTCCGCGTCGTGTTCCTCGCCGTCCGTCCCCTCGGGTTGCAGGCTGATCTCCAGCCGGTCACCGACCTCCGGCACCCGGCCCAGCTCCCGCATCACCAACCCGGACAGGGTGTCGTACTCGGGGGCCTCGGGCAGGGCGATGCCGGTGCTGTCGGCGACCTCGTCGATCCGCCAGCGGGCCGGCACCACCCAGGACCCGTCGTCCTGCCGGGCCGGAGCCCGCTCCGGTGGATCGTCCTCGTCGCGGATCGGGCCGACCAGCTCCTCGGCGATGTCCTCCAGCGTGATGACGCCGGCGAAGCCGCCGTACTCGTCGACCACGCACGCCATCTGCCGGTGCCCGGACCGCAGGCGGTCGAGCACCGTGGGCAGGGGCAACGTCTCCGGTACGAGCAGCGGCGGCCCGGCCACCGCGCTCACCGGGGTGGTGGCGCGCTCCTCCGGGGGTACGCCGAGCACGTCGGCGATGCCGACGATGCCGAGCAGGTCGTCGACGCCCTCCGCACCGCGCACCGGAAAGCGGGAGTGGCCGGTGTCCAACAGCTCGACCACCCGGCTGACCGGCTCGTGCGCCCGAAGGGTGTGCACGTCGACGCGGGGCACCATGGCCTCGCCGGCGGTCAGCTCGCGGAAGTCCAGACCTCGGTCGAGCAGCGTGGACGTCTCGGCGTCCAGGCTGCCCTCCTCGCGGGACTCGGCGATGATCTGCTCCAGGTCGGCCGGGGTGGCACCGCTGGGCAGCTCCTCGATCGGTTCGATACCGACCCGGCGCAGCAGACGGACCGCCGCCCGGTCGAAGAGCCGGATCAGCGGCCCGGCGACGGCCAGGTAGATCAGGGTGGATCGGCTCAGCCCCCGGGCCAACTGCTCGGCCCGGGCGATGGCCAGGTTCTTCGGGGCCAGCTCACCCAGGACCATCTGCACGATGGTGGCGATGACCAGGGCCAACGCCACCGACAGCGGCAGGCTGACCGCCTCGCTGACGCCGGCCACGCCGAGCAGGTCGGCGAGCCCACCGCCCAGGTACGGCTCGGCGACGTAACCGACCAGCAGTGCGGTGACGGTGATGCCGAGTTGGGCGCCGGAGAGCATGAAGGAGAGCCGACTGGTGACGGTCAGGGCCCGGGCGGCGGCCTGGTCGCCGTCATCGGCGAGCTGGCGCAGCTTGCCCCGGTCCACCGCGACGTAGCCGAACTCCTGCGCCACGAAGTAGCCGGTGGCGGCAGTGAGGATGATGATCAGAAGGAGACCAACGACGATCAGCACGGGTTGCTCAGGGCTCCCGGGGTCGTCGGTGCGGGGATATGCCGGGCACGACCCGGCTGGCTACTGCTGCCCTCCTGGGCAGAAGAGTCGATCATGCCGCCATTTTATCGGCGCTGGCTGGGACTCCGCTGAGGGTGGGCCGAAGGAGCGAATCGTCCGGTTCACCGGTCGTCACGCCGACCCCGCCGACCCACCGCCCGAGCCGCGTTCGGCCAGTTCGTCGGCGTCGAGCAGGCTCCGGTCGAGCCGCCCCGACCGGTACGCGGCCCGCCCGATCATCTGCGCCGCGACCGGCGCGGTCGCCAACTGGAAGACCGCCACCAGCAGGATCATGCCCAGGTCCCCCGGGGACCGCAGCCGCAACGCGAGGCCCAGCAGCAGCAGGAGCACCCCGAGCACCTGCGGCTTGGTGGCCGCGTGCATCCGGGACAACGCGTCCGGGAAACGCAGCACGCCGATCGCGGCGGCCAGGGCGAGCAGCGCTCCGGCCACCACGCAGCCGGCGCCGAGCCAGTCCGCGATCGTGGCGATCACCGCTGCTCCCGGACGGCGAAGCGGACCAGCGACACCGAGCCCACGAAACCGAGCAGGGAGAGCACCACCAGCACGGGCAGGGTGGTGGGGTGCCGGTTGACCGCCGCCTCGGCGCCCACCGCGCCGACCATCGTGGCGAGCAGCATGTCCGCGGCGATCACCCGGTCCACCAGCGACGGGCCGCGGTACAGGCGGGCCAGCGCGAGGAGCGCGGTGATCGACAGCAGCACGGTGAGGACGACAGCCAGGAACGTGGTCACGGGCGGGTTTCCCTTCCGGGTGGAGTGACGTCGAGGCGGCGCAGTTCGGCGTTGGAGCCCACCGCGCGGACGATTCGCCGCTCGACGGCGAGCGCGTGTTCCCGGGCCACGTCCAGGTCCGCCCGGTCGTGGGTGTCCAGGACGTGCAGGTAGAGCGTCCCCGAGTCCCGGTCTATCTCGAGGATCAGCGTGCCCGGCACCAGCGAGACCGCCTCGGCGGTGAGCGCCAGGTTCAGGTCGGTGGCGATCCGCAACCGGACCGCGATGATCGCCCCGCGCGGCCGGTAGCCGGGCTGCACGGCGATCCAGGCGATGTGCAGGCTCGCGTTGACCAGTTCGATGACGAACCGGCCCGCGAACGCCAGCAGCGCCCGTGGTCGCAGCCGGCCACCGAAGCTGACCGCCGGCAGCGGGAAGAACACCAGCACGGCCCCGCCCACCAGCAGGCCACCGACCAGGTTCGCCCAGGTGATGTCACCCCAGAGCAGGGTCCAGACCACCACCAGCCAGCCGAGCGCCACGGCCTGGTCCCGCCAGCGCCCGAGCCGGCGCCGCAGCGCTCCCGGCCGTCGGGATGTTCCGGCCGTCGGCGGCGAGCCGGTCACGGTACGCCGCCGGGCAGCACGGCACGGACGTACGGGGTACGCAGGCGCAGGTCCACGGCCGCGTCAGCGGTGACGTCGAAGAGTGGACCAGCCAGCACGGTCAACGCCAGCCCGAGGGCGACCAGGGCAACCGTGGCGCCCACCATGAGCTTCGGCAGCCGGACGACCGGCTCGCTGGTGGCCAACCGGGGCGCGCGCCAGAAGGCGATGTTCCACACCCGGGACGCCACGTACAGGGTGAGCAGGCTGGTCAGCGTGCCCGCCGCGACCAGCACCCCGGGCAGTGGCCCGCCGGCCGCCACCCCGGCCTGGAGCAGGCCGATCTTGCCGAGGAAACCGGAGAACGGTGGCACTCCGGCGAGATTCATGGCCGGCACGAAGAAGAGCACACCGAGCAGCGGCGCCACCCGGGCCAGCCCGCCGATGCGGCGCAGGTCGGTGCTGCCGGCGCGCTCCTCGACCAGCCCGGCGACGAGAAACAGCGTGGTCTGGATGGTGATGTGGTGCACCACGTAGAAGATCGCGCCGGAGAGCCCGGCGGCGGTGCTCAACGCCACCCCGAAGATCATGTAGCCGATGTGACTGACCAGGGTGAACGAGAAGAGTCGCTTCATGTCGGACTGGGCCACCGCACCGAGGATGCCGATCACCATGGTCAACCCGGCGACCACCATCAGCAGCACGTCGGCACGCCCACCAGGAAACAGCAACGTCTCGGTGCGGATGATCGCGTAGACGCCCACCTTGGTGAGCAGTCCCGCGAAGACGGCCGTGACCGGGGCTGGCGCGGTGGGGTAGCTGTCCGGCAGCCAGGCCGACAGCGGGAAGACCGCCGCCTTGATCGCGAACGCCAGCAGCAGCATCAGCTCCAGGGTCAACCGGACGCCGCCGGGCAACTCGTCGAGGCGCTGGGCGAGCTGGGCGAGGTTGAGCGTGCCGGTGGCCGCGTACACCAGGCCCACCGACGTCAGGAAGAGCATCGAGGAGAGGATGCTGACCACCACGTACGTCGACCCGGTCCGGATCCGGGTCTCGGTCCCACCCAGGGTGATCAGCACGAAGCTCGCCGCCAGCAGGATCTCGAACCCGACGAAGAGGTTGAACAGGTCGCCCGCCAGGAACGCGTTGGTGACGCCCGCCGTGAGCACCAGATACGTCGGGTGGAAGATCGACACCGGGGAGATCTCGCTCGTCTCGCTGCGACCCTGGCCGATCGAGTACAGCAGCACGCAGAGGGTCACCGCCGAGGACACCACCAGCATCAGCGCGGCGAGTTGATCGGCCACCAGGACGATGCCGACCGGCGCCGGCCACCCCCCGACCGCCACCACCACCGGCCCGTACCGGTACGCCTGCACCAGCAGCAGCACCGCCACGGTCAGCGTGCCACCGAGGCACAGCACGCTGGTCAAGCGTTGAAGTCGCGGCTTCCCGGCCAGCAGCAGGGTCAGCGCCGCACCGAGCAGCGGCACCACCACCGGCAACGGCACCAGCGCGCGCATCACACCTCATCCCCGCGTCGCAGCCGACGCCGGGCCGGCTCCGGATCGACCTGCTCCGGGTCACCGTTCGGGCCCTCCCCACCGCGGTCGACCGCGCCCACCTCGTTACGCCCGGCCCGGCGGATGATCTGCCGGTCCTCCAGGTCGTCGGGCACCTCGTCGTCGCCGGAGAGATACCAACTGCGGTACGCCACCGCGAGCAGGAACGCGGTGAACCCGAAGGTGATCACAATGGAGGTCAACACCATCGCCTGCGACAACGGATCACTCATCCGCCCCACCGGCCCGGTGCCGACGATCGGCGCCCCGCCCGACCGACCGCCCAGCAGGATCAGCAGGTTCACCCCGTTGCCGAGCATGATCACACCGAGCAGGATCCGGGTCAGGCTGCGCTCCAACAGCAGGATCACCCCGCACCCGACCAGGACCGCGACGGCCAGCACCAGCACCAACGTCGGCCCCGCGTCGCCCCTCGTCATGATGTCCGGTCTCCCTTGTCGACGGCCAGCCCACCCGTGGCCGCTCCGGTGGCCTCGATGTGCCGGTCCACCTCGGCCCCGAGGCTGCGCAGGATGTCCAGCATCAGCCCGATCACGACCAGGTACACGCCGATGTCGAAGAAGATCGACGTCACCAGGTGGGCGTCACCGATCAGTGGCAGAGCCCGGTCGACCTTCGCGCTCTCCAGCACCGACCCACCGAGCAGCAGGGCCACCACGCCGCTGCCCACCGCCATGGCCAGTCCGGCACCGAGAATCGGGCCGGCACCGATCGGGACCGCCTCGGTCAGCTCGTACCGGCCGCCGGCCAGATAGCGGACCACCAGGGCGAGACCCGCCACCAGGCCGCCGGTGAACCCGCCGCCCGGCGCGTTGTGCCCGGAGAAGAGCAGGAACAGGGAGAACAGCACCACGGTGTGGAAGATCAGCCGGATGACCACCTCCAACACGATCGAGCGGCGCTCCTCGTGGAGAGTGGGGCCACCGCGCAGCCACACCGCCCGGCCGCGTCTGCTCACCCGCTGGCCCGGCTCGGGTCGGCGCGGCCGCGGGCCGGTGCGGGAACGCTCGAAGATCAGGCTGGCCACTCCGGTCGCGGCCACCACCAGCACCGCCAACTCACCCATCGTGTCCCAGGCCCGGATGTCGACCAGGGTCACGTTGACCACGTTGCGGCCGTACCCGTGCGCCACCGCCAGATCCGGAAAGGCGGCGGAGATGCCCGGTGCCCGGCGGGCACCGACGGCGGTGAGGGCCAACCCGGCGGCCACCACCCCCGCAGTTGCCCCGATCGCCCGACGGACCCAGCGGCTACGGCGCAGCGGGCGGGCCGAGAACCGCTCCGGCAGGCGACGCAGCACCAGCACGAAGACCGCGATCGTCGACGTCTCCACCAGGAACTGGGTGAGCGCCAGGTCGGGCGCTCCATGCAGCACGAAGAGCATCGCCGTGCCGTAGCCGGTCATGCCCACCAGCAGCATGGCGGTGAGCCGACGACGGGCACCGACCGCCAGCACCGCCGCCACCGTGATCACCAGCACGACCACCGGTTGCAGCAGGCTGTCCCAGAGCGGAATCCGCGACCACCAGGGGGTGGCGGAGAGCATCGCCGCGCCCGGTACCAGCACCAGGGTGAGCAGGATGACACCCAGATACTGCGGCAGCGAGCCGCGCTGGGTCGCGCCGGTGACATCAATGGCCAGCCGGTCGAACCGGCCCACGACCCACTCGTACCCCTGGTTGCCCCCGACCGGTGACCGGAGCCGGGCCAGCACCGGCGCGAGCGGCCCACGCACCGCGAAGAGCAGGCCGCCACCGAGGAGCGCCACCACGGACAGGCCGAGCGCCGGGGTCGGTCCGGCCCAGAGCGCCAGGTGCGCGTCGACTCCCCCGAGCAGATCGGCGTACGGACGCAGCAGGTCGTCCAGCACGCTCGCGGCCGGGCCGGCGAGCAGGCCGGCACCGGCGAGCACCGCCGGCGGGACCAGCAGCGACGCGGCGATCGACTTCGGCGGGACCGGTTCCACACCGGCCCGGTCGGCGAACGCGCCCCAGAGGAAGCGGGCGCTGTACGCGACGGTGAGCACCGTCCCGGCGACCAGGCCGGCGAGGAGCACCGGGTGGTCGGTGAACGCGTCGAACACCGCCTCCTTGGCCACGAAGCCGACCAGCGGTGGCACCCCGGCCATCGACGCGGCGGCCAGCACGGCGACCACGAACAGCGGCCGGGACCAGTGCCGCAGCCCGGACAGTTCGCGCAGGTCACGGGTGCCGGCGGCATGATCGATGATGCCGACGACCAGGAACAGCGCCGCCTTGAACAGGGCGTGTGCCAGCAGCATCGCCGTGCCGGCCAGGGCGGCGTCCGGGGTGCCCGAGCCGGTCACCGCGACCAGCAGGCCGAGCTGGCTGACCGTCCCGTACGCCAGCAGCAGCTTGAGGTCGGTCTGACGCAGCGCGGCCCACCCACCCAGCAGCATGGTCGCCACCCCGGCGACCTGCACCACCGGCCGCCACGGGCCAACCGTGGCGAGCACCGGCGCGAGCAGCCCGACCAGGTACACGCCCGCCTTGACCATGGCGGCGGCGTGCAGGTAGGCGCTCACCGGCGTGGGTGCCGCCATCGCGACCGGCAGCCAGGAACTGAACGGCAGCACCGCCGATTTGGAGAGCGCACCGGCCAGGATCAGCAGCACCGCACCCACCAGGTAACCGCCGCCGGGCAGCGGCTGGGCGCTGATCTCCGACCAGCGGTACGTGCCGGCGTGCTCGCCGAGCATGATGAAGCCGACCAGCATCGCGAGGCCGCCCAGCGTGGTGACGGTCAACGCCTGCGCCGCCGCCCAGCGGCTGGACCGCCGTTCGGTGCTCTGCCCGATCAGCAGGTACGAGAAGATCGTGGTCAGCTCCCAGCCGACGTAGAGCAGCAGCAGGTCGTCGGCGAAGACCAGGACAAGCATCGCGCCGGCGAAGGCGACCAGGACCGCAGCGAAGCGCGCCAACCCGGTAGAGCCCTCGCTGAAGTAGTGGGCGCTGTAGACCAGAACCAGCGCGCCGACGCCGCCGATCAGCAGCGTCATCAACCAGGACAGCGTGGTGACCCGCAACGCGATGTCGAGATCCAACTGCCGGATCCACGGGTACGTCTCGACCACCGCCCCGCCGTGGGCGACGGCCGGGGTGCGGGCCACCGCCCAGCCGAACGCGGCGGCCGGCGCAAGCGCCAGCGGGTAGCACGCGCGCGGACCCCACCAGCGGACGAGCAGGGGCGCGGCGAGGGCCGCCACGAGATGGAGGATGAGCAGTACCAGCACCTGCGCTCCCGATCGACATGGCCGACGCCCGTGGCAGCGGTGGCGCCTAGCAGCGATCAGACGACAGTTCGTGCCTCGCCGGGCGGTTTTGCGGGAATTCGCCCGCCAGCCCAGAACCCCACCCCAAGCCCAAACCCCACCCGCACGCCCTCAGCCCTCGCCCTCGCGCTCAGCCTCGGCCCTCAGCCTCGGCCCTCAGCCTCAGCCCTCAGCCCTCAGCCCTCGGCCCTCCCGGCCCCAGCCCTCCCGGCCTCGCAACCTCCCGGCTCGCGCCGATCTTGCAGGCTCGACCGTCGAGCTGCGAAGAATGTCCCCTACGCCGCGACAGCAAGCGCAAGATCGCGGGAGACGAGCGCCACGCCCTCGTCGATCATGGAGTTGTGGTGCCTGCTTTGGTCTTTCGCGGGGCATTTGTCACCCACCACAACTCCATGATCGACGGGGGTGGGACCACCGAGGCACATGGGGCCGGCGGGTGGGGCCGGCGGGGTGGGGGTGGGCGGGGCGGGGGTGGGGTGGGGGTGGGGGTGGGGGTGGGGGTGGGGGTGGGGTGTCAGGTTAGGAGGGCGTTGTTGAGGGGTTGGGCGTCGTCGGGTGTGGGGCGGTCGCGACGCAGCTCGGCCAGCAGGTCGGAGCGGCCGAGTTGGCGGGCGACCCGGTCGACCACCCGCTCGGCGGCGGTCAGCGACCGCACCGAGAGCAGGCGTCCGCGACTCTCGCGCCGCAGCACGAAGTAGTGGACGGCGACGCGCACCTGACCACGATCGGCGGCGCTGGCCTGGGCGGTGCAGAGCACCAACTCGCGCAGGCAGCGGGCGAGACGTTCGGCGAGCTCGAGCTCGGGGCCGTGCAGGCCGGCGCGGAGGGTGGCGAGGTGGCTGTCAACCTTGCGAATCAGCACGTCGGTGCCCGGTTCGACGGTGCGCTGCTCGCCGGCCATCAAATCCCCTCACCCCGGTTCGCGTTGCGAGTGAAGTTACTTTATGTTGCTCCTCAGAAGCAAGCAGTTAAGTGAGACTTAACGTATTAAGCGCACGTTCCACGCTTTTTGCCTTTTGCTCGCCCATTCCGCCGTGAGGTCGTTCGTGGATGTCAGACCGGCGGGGCACGATGGACCGGTGACCGGGGCAGACGCAGACGCCGGCGCGGTGCTCGCCGGGTTCGGCCCGGCCACCCGCGCCTGGTTCGACAACGCCTTCGCCGCCCCGACCGCCGCGCAGACCGGCGCCTGGCGGTCGGTCGCCGCCGGTCGCAACGCGCTCGTGGTGGCACCCACCGGCTCGGGCAAGACGCTCGCGGCCTTCCTCTGGTCACTCGACCGGCTCGCCCGCGAACCCGCGCCGACCGAAGCCCGCCAGCGGTGCCGCGTGCTCTACGTCAGCCCGCTCAAGGCCCTCGCCGTCGACGTGGAGCGCAACCTGCGCGCCCCGCTGGCCGGCATCCGACAGGCGGCCACCCGGCTGGGCGTCGCACCACCCGACATCACCGTCGGCATGCGCACCGGCGACACGCCCGCCGACGAGCGACGAGCCTTCGCCCGCACCCCGCCCGACATCCTCATCACCACGCCCGAGTCGCTGTTCCTGCTGCTCACGTCCGCGGCTCGCGACTCGCTGCGCGGCATCCAGACGGTGATCGTCGACGAGGTGCACGCGGTGGCCGGCAGCAAACGCGGGGCCCACCTCGCCCTCTCCCTGGAACGCCTCGACGAGCTGCTGCCCGCCCCGGCGCAGCGCATCGGTCTCTCGGCCACCGTCCGGCCGATCGACGCGTGCGCGCAGTTCCTCGGCGGCGCCCGCCCGGTCGACGTGGTGCAACCGGCCACCCCCAAGACCATCGAGGTCAGCGTGCAGGTCCCGGTGGAGGACATGACCCGCCTGGACGAGCAGGAGCAGCCACCGGAGGACGACCTCGGCGGCCCCGGGCCACGGCGGGCGTCGATCTGGCCGGCCGTGGAGGAGCGGGTCTTCACCCTCATCGGGCAGCACCGCTCGACCATCGTCTTCACCAACTCCCGCCGCAGCGCCGAACGCCTCTGCGCCCGGCTCAACGAGCTGGCCGCCGAAGAGGCGGCCGAGGGCGCGATCGGCGTACCGGAGGGGGTGTCGACCGACGACGACCCGGCCGGCGACGGCAACCCGGCGGCCGGTGCGCAGCGGTGGGGTGGCCCCGCCGGTCCGGTGCGCAACCGGCCGCCGGCCGAGGTGATGGCCCAAGCCGGCGCGGCCACCGGCGCGGCACCTGTGATCGCCCGCGCCCATCACGGCAGCGTCTCCCGGGAGGAGCGCAAGCACATCGAGGAGGCGCTCAAGTCCGGCCAGCTCCCGGCGGTGGTGGCCACGTCCAGCCTGGAGCTGGGCATCGACATGGGCGCGGTCGACCTGGTGGTGCAGATCGAGGCGCCGCCGAGCGTGGCCGCCGGGCTGCAACGGGTCGGTCGGGCCGGGCACCAGGTGGGTGCCGTCTCGCGCGGGGTGGTCTTCCCCAAGCACCGCGGCGACCTGCTCTCCTGCGCGGTGGTCGCCGAGCGGATGACCGACGGCGCGATCGAGGAGCTGCACTACCCGCGCAACCCGCTGGACGTGCTGGCCCAACAGATCGTCGCGATGGTGGCGCTGGAGCCGTGGGCCCTCGGCGACCTGGCCGTGCTGGTCCGCCGGGCCGCGCCCTTCGCCGAGCTGCCCGACTCGGCGCTGCACGCCGTACTGGACATGCTCTCCGGCCGCTATCCGTCCACCGCCTTCGCCGAGCTGCGCCCCCGACTGGTCTGGGACCGGGCCACCGACCTGCTCACCGGCCGCCCCGGCGCGCAGCGGCTCGCGGTGACCAGTGGCGGCACCATTCCCGACCGGGGCCTGTTCGGGGTCTTCCTGGCCGGTGCCGAGCGCGCCGCCCGGGTCGGTGAGCTGGACGAGGAGATGGTCTACGAGTCCCGGGTCGGCGACGTCTTCCTGCTCGGCTCCTCGTCCTGGCGCATCGAGGAGATCACCCCCGACCGGGTGCTGGTCTCGCCCGCGCCGGGGCAGGCCGCACGGATGCCGTTCTGGAAGGGCGACCAGTTGGGCCGGCCGGTGGAGCTGGGCCGGGCCATCGGTGCCCGGGTGCGCACCCTGCTGCGACAGACCGACGAGGCGGCACTGGCCGCGCTGCGCGACGGCGGGCTGGACGACTGGGCCGCCGGCAACCTGATGGCCTACCTGCATGAGCAGCGGGACGCCACCCGCTCGCTGCCCGACGACCGCACGGTCGTGGTCGAGCGGTTCCGCGACGAGTTGGGTGACTGGCGGTTGGCCGTGCACAGCGTTCTCGGTGCCCGGGTCAACGGCCCCTGGGCGCTCGCGGTGGGCCGCCGGCTGGCCGAGCGGTACGGGGTGGACGCCCAGGTGATGCCCTCCGACGACGGCATCGTGGTGCGACTTCCGGACACCGCCGACGAGCCTCCCGGCGCCGACGTGGTGGTCTTCGAGCCGGACGAGATCACCCAGCTGGTGGAGGAGTCGGTCGGCACCTCGGCCCTCTTCGCCGCCCGTTTCCGGGAGTGCGCCGCGCGGTCACTGCTGCTGCCGCGCCGCGACCCGCGCCGCCGCCAGCCGCTCTGGCAGCAACGGCAACGTGCCGCGCAGCTGCTCGACGTCGCCCGCGAGTACGCGGACTTCCCGGTCACCCTGGAGGCCGCCCGGGAGTGCCTCCAGGACGTCTTCGACCAGCCGGCGCTGGCCGGGCTGATGCGCGACCTGGCCACCCGCAAGGTGCGGCTGGTCGAGGTGGAGACCAGCGCGCCGTCCCCGTTCGCGCGGTCGCTGCTCTTCGGCTATGTCGGCGCGTTCCTCTACGAGGGCGACGCCCCGCTCGCCGAACGCCGTGCCGCCGCACTCGCCCTCGATTCCACGCTCCTCGGCGAGTTGCTCGGCCGGGTCGACCTGCGTGAGTTGCTCGACCCGGCGGTGCTCACCGAGACCGACCGGCAGCTGCGGTGGCTGACCGAGCAGCGTCGCCCCCGCGACGCCGAGGACGTCGTCGAGCTGCTGCGGGTGCTCGGTGACCTGAGCGACGCCGAGTTGACCGAGCGGGGTGTGCCGCAGACGTGGCTCACCGAACTGGAGGCGACCCGGCGGGTGCTGCGGGTCCGGATCGCCGGCGAGCAACGCTGGGTGGGCGTCGAGGACGCGGCCCGCCTGCGCGACGCCCTGGGTGTGGCGATGCCGGTGGGGGTGGCCGAGGCGTACCTCGCCCCGGTGGCCGACCCGCTCGGCGACCTGGTGGCCCGCTACGCCCGCACCCACGGGCCGTTCGCCGCGGCCAGCTGCGCGGCCCGGTTCGGGCTCGGCGTGTTCGTCGTGGAGCAGGCGCTGCGCCGGCTCGGCGCGACCGGGCGGGTGGTCTCCGGGGAGTTCACCCCGGATTCGGCCGGTGCCCAGTGGTGCGACGCCGAGGTGCTGCGGATGCTGCGCCGCCGCTCGCTCGCGGCGCTGCGCCGGGAGATCGAGCCGGTGCCGCCCCGGGCCCTCGCCACGTTCCTGCCCCGCTGGCAGCAGGTCGGCTCGTCGGCCCGGGGTGTCGAGGCGCTCGCCGCCACCGTGGAGCAGTTGCAGGGCGCGGCGGTGCCGGCGTCCGCCCTGGAGCGGTTGGTGCTGCCCGCCCGGGTCGCGGACTACTCCCCCGCCCAGCTCGACGAGCTGTGCGCCAGCGGGGAGGTGCTCTGGGCCGGGTCGGGTGCGATCTCCGGGGGCGACGGCTGGGTCACCCTGGCGTACGCGGACACCGCGCCGCTGCTGCTCCCGCCACCGGACGAGGCGTTGACCCGCACCCCGCTGCACGATGCGGTGCTCGACGCGCTCGGCGACGGGCAGGCGCTGTTCTTCCGCCCGCTCGCCGACCGGGTCGGTTCGACCGACGACGCCGCCCTGACCGCGGTGATCTGGGATCTGGTCTGGGCTGGGCACCTCAGCAACGACACCCTGGCCCCGCTGCGCGCGGTGCTCGGCGTTGGCGGGGCGCACCGCTCCCGGCCGTCCGCGCCGCGCACCCGTTACCGCCGGCCCGGTCGGGTGGCGCTGCCCACCCGGGGTGGTCCGCCGACCGTCGCCGGCCGCTGGTCACGTCTCCCGGAGCGGGATCTCGACCCGACCCGGCGGGCCGCCGCACTCGCCGACCTGCTGTTGGAGCGGCACGGGGTGGTCACCCGCGGCGCGGTGATGGCCGAGCAGGTGGTTGGCGGGTTCTCGGCGGTCTACCCGGTGCTCTCGGCCCTGGAGGAGCGGGGCGCGGCCCGTCGGGGCTACTTCGTCGAAGGGCTCGGCGCGGCGCAGTTCGCCGTACCCGGTGCGGTCGACCGGCTCCGCGCGCTGGCCGAACCGACCGACGGGGTCGGCGGCCGGAGCGCGGTGGCCACCGTGCTCGCCGCCACCGATCCGGCCAACCCGTACGGCGCGGCGCTGCCCTGGCCGGAACGGGTGGTCGACTCGGGCGACGGGGCCACCCCGGCGACCGGGCACCGGGCCGGCCGGAAGGCGGGTGCCCTGGTGGTCCAGGTCGGCGGAGACCTCGTCCTCTACGTCGAACGCGGCGGCCGGACGCTGCTCTCCTTCAGCGACGACACCGACACGCTCGCCGCGGCCGGCAAGGCGCTCGCCGACGCCGTCCACTCCGGGGCGTTGGGTGCGATGTCGGTGGAGCGGGCCGACGGCGAGGCGGTGCACTCATCGCCGCTGCGGGACGCGCTGACCACCGCCGGCTTCCGGGCCACCCCCCGCGGCCTGCGCCTACGCGGCTGACCCGCCAGTTCCGAACCACCCTTGTGGGCCGGGCTTGCGCGGCCGCCCTCGGCACAACGCGGACGAGGGCACGCCGATCGGCGCCCGATGCGCAACCGGCCAGCCAAGGCCCGGCCGAGGGCAATCCCGCACAGAGCCTGATGTCTGTGAGTCATCACGATGACTCGCAGACATCACAGTCAAGAGAACGACATGCTTCGGCCACGCCGATGGCTCAGCCCAGCCTGTCGAGGACCTTCTCGTAGCGGGGCCGGTCGGCGGCCGGGGTCTTCGCCTCCAGGTAGTTCAACACCACCGCGCCCCGCCGGTACGACTGGCCGCCCCAGGTCTCCGCGATGTCGCCGGCGCTGGTCTCGTCCGGGAACACGTAGACGGTGACGGCGTCGGTGGCGATCAGCTCGGAGCAGCCCAGGCCGAGGCCGTCCGGCCCACAGTCGACGGAGCGGTCCTTCGGGTGCGGCACCTTCAGGCCGGCGGCCCGGAAGGCGTCGACGACCTGCTTCGCCCCGGGCGCACCCGTCGGGCGTTTGGGCAGCACCACCGGCGGTGGGCTGGCCGGCCGGCGCTGCGTGGGCCCCTCCGGGGCGACGGACGGTGGGGCCGCCGGTGACGCGGCACCGCTGGCGTTGGGCGGCGCTGCCGAGGGCGTCGGCGCGCTCGGTAGGCCGGTGGCCGCCGGGGCCGAGAATGACGAGGCCGTGGGGGCCGCACTCGACGGATCGGCGTCGCCACCGCCGCAGCCGGCGGTGACGGCCACGGCGACCAGCAGGATTCCGACCGCGGGGAGGTTCCGAGTTGTCACCAGGGCAGTCTGCCCAACGTCATCCGGCGGCGGGAGGGGCCGGTCGGCCACTGCGCTGTCCCGTATCCGCCAGTACCCGCGGTTCCATTAGCCTGCGGGCATGTCCGCCGTGCCCTGGGTCTCGCTGACCACCGACTACGGTCTCACCGACGGCTTCGTGGCCGCCTGTCACGGGGTGATCGCCCGGATCGCGCCGGCCGTCCGGGTGATCGACGTGACCCACCTGGTGCCGCCGGCGGATGTCCGGCGCGGTGCCGCCGTGTTGGCACAGACCGTGCCGTACCTGCCGGTGGGTGTGCACGTGGCGGTGGTCGATCCGGGCGTGGGCACCGCCCGACGGGGGGTCGCGCTGGCCACCCCGGGCGGGCTGCTGGTCGGCCCGGACAACGGGTTGCTGCTGGACGCGGCCGCCGCGCTGGGTGGGGTGACCGACGCGGTCGAGCTGACCGAGCCGCGCTGGCTGGCCGCCCGGGTCTCCGGCACGTTCCACGGCCGGGACGTCTTCGCGCCGGTGGCGGCGCGGCTGGCGCTCGGCGCGCCGCTGGCCGAGGCCGGCCCGCCGGTCGACCCGGCCGGGCTGGTGCGGCTACCGACGCCGACGCTGACCCGGGATGCCGACGGGTTCACCGCCGAGGTGCTGACCGTGGACCACTTCGGCAACGTTCAACTGGCCGCACCGGCCGACCTGCTCGACCCGCTGCCGGCCATGCTCCGGGTGGGTCCGCCGGGGTCGACGCCGGCCCTGGTGGCGGTGCACGGGCGGACCTTCGGCGACGCCCCGGCCGGTGGTCTGGTGGCGTACGTCGACTCGGCCGGTCTGGTCGCGGTCGCGGTCAACGGCGGGCGCGCAGCGGACCTTCTTGCCGCGTCGCCGGGGGACCTCCTGCGGGTTTCCGGCTGACATTCGACTGTGGAATGCTTCTCCGGTGGGTGAGCATGTGGTTCCCGTGGGCTGTCCCTGCTGTGCATCCCGGACCGGCGGGGGGACGTGCCCCGTCTGTTTCTGGACCGACGACGGCCAGACCGATGCCGATGCCGACGCCGTGCGGGGTGGCCCCAACGGCGACCTGAGCCTGTCGCACGCCCGCCTCAACTACGCCGTCTACGGTGCCAGCCACCCGCGCTACCAGGACATGGTGCGGACGGCCCGCCCCGACGAGCGCCCCTGACATCTGACGGGGCGCCCGACGGGGTGAGCATGGTTCAGCAGGCCGGCACGCTGCCGCCGTACACGGTGGAGATGTACGCGTGGCTGACGTACTGGCCGCTGGCCAGGCGGTTCCACCGGGTGGTGGTGCGGTAGGGGCCGGCGACCGACTGGCCGGTGACGTAGCACTGGATCGGTACGTGGGCCAGCCGGGCGGCGAGGCCACGGATCGAGGACGACGTGCTGGCCCCGGTGCGGATGTTGAGCGGGCCGTCACCGACCACGCCGCGCGGTCCGCCGCCGGTCCACAGGTAGGCGACGTCCACCCAGGAGTTGGTGGTCAGCCGTAAGCCGTCCCAGAACGTGCCGTCGGCCAGATCGATGCCGGCCGGGTTGAGCACGGTCCGGCCGAACTGGTCCCGTCCACCGTTGTAACCGGACTGGTACGCGGCCTGCGCCTCGGGTCGACCCTGCGGCAGGTTCTTCCAGTTCTCCCGCACCGATGAGGGGTTCCAGTAGTCGTCGCGGGTGTTCCACGGCCCGACGTCCCAGACCGGGGCGTACTCGCAGCGGGAGCCGGTGGTGGTGCAGACCCGCACGGTGTAGTCGCCGGTGTTGAGCGGGGAGAGGCCGCGCCGCGACGGCAGCGCCGCGAAGTGGTCCCGGGGTTGCACGGTACGGCCGTTGGCGGTCAACTCACCGACCAGCCCGATCCGGGTGGCGTACACCCGGTAGGTGCGGCCAGGCGTGGCGGCGGACACGGCGGCGTTGGCGTCGGCGGTGAGCTGCACGGCCCGTACCGTCGCCGTGGTGCCCCGATCGGGGGCGGTGAGCACCACCCGGGCCTGCACGCGGGTGACGGGCCGGTCGAAGACGGCGCCGACGGTGGCCGCCCGCCACTCCGTCCAGCCGGCGGTCCGCCAGCCGCGGACCTGCACCTCCACGGTCGCCCCGGTCGGGACCGCGGCATTGACCTCGGCGCGGACCCGGGTGGCCGGCCGGGCGAGGGTGCGGGGAGCAGTCAGCAGCATCCCCTCGGCGACGGCGCTGTGCGGGGTGCGGGCGCCGCGCCCGGTGGGCCGGGCTTCCCGCAGGCGGAGGCCGGCGGCGGTGCGTCGGACGTTGACATCGTCGCGGTCGACGATCGTGAGGTCGGCGCTCCACCGTTCGCCGCCGGGTGCGGCGGCGACGAGGGCGATCGGTGCGCCGGCGGCCGGGACGTTACCGGTGGTGGGTAGGAGCGCTGCGACGAGCAGGAGGGCGAGGGTGGCGATGAGGGCGACGGATGGGATACGACAACGGGGTCGCGTCATGGGCATTCTCCTCAGAACCCCCTGACCTTCGCATGTCAGGAGATCATGAGGAACCTGTGTACAAATAGCGACACATGCGAATCTTACTCAATGGAGGGAGAATGGCAGAGTGCCCGAAGGCGACACCGTCTGGAACACCGCGCGCGTGCTGCACCGCGCGCTGGCCGGCGCGCGGATCACCAGCAGCGACTTCCGGGTGCCACAGCTGGCGACCACCGCCCTCGCCGGCTGGACCGTCCGCGAGTCGGCCAGCCGGGGCAAGCACCTGCTGCTGCGGCTCAGCGCTCCGACCGAGGCGCACTGGACCCTGCACTCCCACCTGCGGATGGACGGCGCCTGGCGGGCGTACGCCCCGGGGGAACGGTGGAGCGGCCGACCAGCGCACCTGATCCGGGTGGTGCTGCGCAGCCCCGGCGCTGTCGCGGTCGGCTACCACCTGCACGACCTGAGCCTGGTGCCGACCGCCGAGGAGGACCAACTGGTCGGCCACCTCGGCCCCGACCTGCTCGGCGCGGACTGGGACGCGGCCGAGGCGGTCCGTCGGCTCGCCCAGCACCCGGAGCAGACCATCGGGGAGGCACTGCTCGACCAGCGCAACCTGGCCGGCGTGGGCAACCTCTACAAGTGCGAGGTGCTGTTCCTGCGCGGCGTGTCACCGTGGACCCCGGTCGCCGGGGTGCCCGATCTGCCGGGCCTGGTGGCCCTCAGCCAACGGCTGCTCGCCGCCAACCGCGGTCGGTGGACGCAGAGCAGCACCGGTTCGCTGCACCGGGGGCAGACCAGCTACGTGTACGGCCGCCGCGCCCAACCCTGCCGCCGGTGCGGCACCGCGATCCGCAAGGAGGAGCTGGGTGAACGGGTCACCTACTGGTGCCCGGTCTGCCAGCCGGAGCACCCGGGCCCGCCGTCACCCGGCTGACCAGGATCGGACCGAACAAGACCCACCCCAGAAACGGACGATTGGGTAATTCCTAACCGGCCGCCGAAGTCGCATGCTGCGGTTGAGCGCTCACCGACCGTCAGCAGAGTGCCGAGGTCCCCACGCCGGGGTGGCGGACCTCGCGCCCCGAACCGGGGAGAGTCATGGCGATCTTCCGCAGACTCCGCTCCACCTTCTTCGAGCGGACCACCCGCGACACCGACGCCCGCGCCAACGGCCGGGCGGCGTCCGTGCCGGCCGCGCGTACCGCCGAGGAGGCCGTGCCGACGCCGAGCCTGGACCCGGCCGTCGTCCCCCGCTACTTCGGCCCCGTGCCGAACTTCGCCCACAGCCCCCGCCCGAGACGGGACCCCGACGGGCAGGTGACGGCCGGGACCGGGCTCCGCAAGTTCGTCGACCCGTTGCCCATCCCCGGCCAACAGGTGCGCGGCGACCTCGGCAGCCACCTCCCGGTGGCCGCACCGGACACCATCAGCTATCCGGGCTGCGACTACTACGAGATCGGCCTCCAGGAGTACGCCCAACGGCTGCACCGGGACCTGCCGGCCACCCGGCTGCGCGGCTACCGGCAGCTCAACCTCGGCACCGACCCGGCCGGACACAACACGCTGGCGCCTCCGGACCGGCCCTGGCACCTCGGGCCGATGATCTTCGCCCGTCGGGGTCGACCGGTCCGGGTGAAGTTCATCAACCAACTCCCCACCGGTCGGGCCGGCGAGCTGTTCCTGCCGGTCGACGACACGATCGACGGGGCCGGCCTCGGCCCCCTGGACGGACCGGCCCCGTACCCGCAGAACCGGGCCGTGCTGCACCTGGCCGGGGCCCAGACCGGCTGGACCAGCGCGGGTAACCCCGGGCAGTGGATCACCCCGGCCGGGGAGATCACCCCGTACCCCACCGGGCCCGGCCTGGCCCACGTGCCGGACATGCCACCGCCCGGCACCGGAGCCACCACCCTCTACTTCCCGAACGAGCAGAGCGGCCGGCTGCTGTGGTTGCACGACAACACCCTCGGCCTGGCCCGGCTCACCGTCTACGGCGGACAACTCGCGCTCTACCTTCTCACCGACCCGGCCGAGGAGCAGCTCGTCGCCGACGCGGTACTGCCGGCCGACCAGGTGCCCCTGGTGATCGAGGACAAGACGTTCGTTCCGGACGACACCCAACTCGCCGCCGAGGATCCGACCTGGGACCGGGAACGCTGGGGGGCCCGGGGCAGCCTCTGGCACCCACACGTCTACCAACCCCGACAGAACCCGTACCGCTCCGGCGGACGCAACCCGACCGGCCGGTGGGACTACGGCCCCTGGTCGCGCACCTGCGCCCCGGACGACGCCCACGCCGACGGCTGGGTGCCGAACCCGTACCACGACCCGGTCGACGCGCCGGACGAACCACCGGTGAGCCCCGGCGTACCGCACCCGTCGGCCGTCCCCGAGGCGTACGGCGACACCCCGCTCGTCAACGGTGTCGCCTACCCGTACCTGGAGGTGCGGCCGCGCGCGTACCGGTTCCGGATCCTCAACGCCTGCCTGGACCGCAGCCTCAACCTCCAGCTCTACCGCGCCTGCTCCGACGCGGCGATGTGGACGGTCGACGGCGCGCTCGCCGACCCCGACGCCGGTGAGGTGCCGATGGTGCCCGCAACGCGGGCGGCGGACCGACCGGCGGGGTGGCCGACCGACGGACGCGACGGCGGGGTGCCGGATCCGCGCGCGGCCGGCCCGGATTTCGTCCAGATCGGCAACGAGGCCGGCCTCCTGCCGGCGCCGGTGGTGCTGCCGAACCGGCCGATCGGCTACCGCTACGACCGGCTCGACCCGACCGTGCTGAACGTCGACGGGCACACCCTGCTGCTCGCCCCGGGTGAGCGTGCCGACGTGCTTGTCGACTTCTCCGCCGTGCCGCCGGGCAGCACGCTGATCCTCTACAACGACGCTCCAGCCCCGCTGCCCGGCTTCGACCCCCGCTACGACCAGCACACCGACGCCCCGGACCGCAGCGCCGAGGGCGGCCCGGGCCCGACCGAACCGGGGTACGGCCCGAACACCCGCACCCTGCTCCAGTTCCGGGTCACCGGGACGCCCGCGCCGCCGTACGACCTGAGCCGGCTGCGGGAACGGCTACCCCTGGCGTACGCGGCCAGCCAGCGGCCACCGATCGTCCCGCAGCCGGCGTACGACCCGGCGTTCGGGACCCGGACCGCGGCGCAGACGACGGTGCCGGTGCACGCCGCCACCGTGACGTTCACACCGACGGCTGGTACCGGCCCGGTGACCCTGCCGATCGCGGTCAAGGCCGCGCAGCAGATCGTCGAGCCGGACCACGGCCGGCTGGTCGGCCGGCTCGGCGTCGGACACCCGCACGCCGGGCCGCTCAGCCCGGCGACGCTGCCGCTCGGCCCGACCGACCCGGTCACCGAGGTGCTCTTCGCCACCGACCCCGCCGTGCCGGTGGGTGCCCCCACCGACGGAACGCAGCTCTGGCGGATCTGCGGCAACGTCCGGCAGACCGAGGCGTTGCACGTCGGCGGCTGCGACGTACAGGTGATCAACCGGGTCGGGTGGGACGGGACGCTGCGCCTGCCGCACGGCACGGAGCTGGGCTGGAAGGGAATCATCCGGGTCAACCCCCGGGAGGACGTGGTGGTGGCGTTGCGCCCGGTCGCGCCGGTGCTGCCGTTCAAGCTCGGTGACAGCGTCCGGCTGCTCGACCTCTGCCGCCCGGCCGGCGCCCGGACCGGGTCGACGCCGGTCAGCCCGGCCGACGGGCGACCCGCCACAGTGGTCAACCAACTGGTCAACCTGGGTTGGGAGTATCGCTGGCACAGCCAGCTCGCCGGCCACCGCGACAGTGGGATGACCCGACCGCTGGTGCTGCGGGTGACGCCGAGAGCGCCGACCGGGCTGACCGCCACACCGGTGCCCGGCTCGGCCACCGCGCTGCCCGCGATCGCGCTGGCCTGGACCAGCAACGGCGGACGCCCACCCGCCACCAGCCACCTTCTGCAACGAGCCACCGACGCGACCTTCGGCGGCGACGTCACCACCATCACCGTCGCGGCCGCCGCCACCCGGTACACCGACGCGACAGTCACCCCCGGGGTCACCTACCACTACCGGATCCGGGCGGAGAACGCGGTCAGCTACTCGTCCTGGTCGAACGGCGTGCCCGCCTCGGTGCACCTGGCCGCGCCGAGCGGGCTGGTGGCGACGCTCCCGCCGGCCGCGCCGCTGCGGGTGGCGCTGCGCTGGACGAACCGCTCGTTCGCCACCGGCATCGACGTGCAGCGGGCCACCAACCCGACGTTCACCAGTGGCCCGGGCACCACGGCGATCGGAGTCGGCGACAACCACCTGGACGCGACCGTCGCACCCGACACCACGTACTACTACCGGGTGCGGACCACCTACCTGGGCGCCGCCTCGGCCTGGTCGACGGTGGCCACGGTGACGTCGCCCCCTGCGCCGGGCACCCCCACCGGGGTGAGCGCCACCGCCAGCGCGCCGGGGCCGGACACCGCGACCGTGATCCTGGCCTGGGTGGCGAGCACACCCGGCGGCCCCGGGTCCGGCTTCACCGTCCAGCGGGCGCTCGACCCGACCTTCGACCACGAGGTGGCCACCTTCACGGTGACCGGCCGCGGCTTCACCAACACCGGGTTGGCCCGGGGTGTGACCTACCACTACCGGATCCGGTCGTTCAACGTGGTGGGCACCTCGCCGTACACCGGGCCGGTCCTGGTGACGACACCACCGTGACCGGCCAGCCTCGGTGCGGTCAGCGCGGCGGCGCGCGGTCTCGGCGGATGCGGCGTCAGCGCGGCGGCGCGCGTTCTCGGCGTCAGCGCGTCGGCGCGCGCAGCGGGGTACCGACGGTCCGTAGCTCGGCCAGGGCTCCGGCGACCCCGTGCAGCAGGTCGGTCGCCTCGGTGAGCCGGTCGGCCGCCGGGTGGGCGGTCTCCGGGCGGGCGTCCTCGGCCAGGTAGCCGGCGGCGGCGACCACCAGCCGTTCGTACGCCGCCACCCCGCCCTCCAGTTGAGCGGTCAGCGCGGCGTGCGCCTCGGCCAGCGGCGGGCGAGCGTCGGCCGGGGCCAGCCGCAGCGCGCGTTCGACACTGGCCACCCGGGCGGCCAGCTCACGCAACGATCGGTCGGCGGCGGCGGCCTCCCGCACTGCCGGCTCGGCCAGCCCGGTGAGCCGGGGGGCCATCCCGGCCAGGGTGAGCGCCGCCCGGTCCAGTCGGACCCACTGCTCCCCGGCGCTGGTGCCGCGCAGCGCGATCCGGGAACGGACCCGGCGCACCTCGGCCAGCACACCCGGGCCGACCGGCAGCCGTTCGACGGCGGCGATCAGCCGGGCCCGCGACCGGGCCGCCGCCTCGGCCGGGTCGAGCGCGGGGGGCGCAGGCTGGGCGGCCAGGGCTCGTGCGTCGATCCAGCGCCAGGCGGCGAGCGCCACCGCACTGCCCGCGGCGCCGGCCCAGGCCGCGTCGGGCAGACCAAGACCGGCGTACGGAGTCAGCACCGCCGCCGCGCCGCCGAGCCCACCGGCCAGCACGCTCCACCGGCGGGCCGACCGGCGCAGCCGGTCCAAGCGCCGGAAGTACCGGGTCCGCTCGTCTGCCACCCTGACCTCCTCGGTCCGGTCGTTCAGCCGGCGGCGGTCGGGTCGCCGGTGCCCCGCTCACGGGCCATGCTGGCGCGTAGCTCGTCCAGTCGGGCGGCGGCCGTCGGATCGTTGGCCGGGCCAGCCTTCTCGGCCTCTGGCACGGCCGGGCGTTGGGCCGCGCCGCCGAGCTGCTCGCCGGCCATGCTGGACCGGATCTGCTCCAGTCGGGCGGAGCCGGCCGAGTCGATCGTGGCCTTCTGGATTTCCAACATACGGCCCTCGACGGAGTTGCCGGCCAGTTCGGCGCGACCCATCGCGTTGGCGTACCGCCGCTCGATGCGGTCGCGCACCTCGTCCAGCGACGGGGTGGTGCCCGGCGCGGTCAGCGACGACATCGACTCCAGCGAGCGGGCCACTGTCTCCTGCATCTTGGCCTGCTCCAGCTGGCTGAGCAGCTTGGTGCGCTCGGCGAGCTTCTGCTGGAGGATCATCGAGTTGTTCTCGACCGCCCGGCGGGCCTGAGCGGCGGCACCCAGCGCCTGGTCATGCAGGGTCTTCAGGTCCTCGGTGGCCTGCTCGGCGGAGACGAGCTGGCTGGCCAGCGTCTGCGCGGACTGCTCGAACCGCACCGCCTCGGCCTCGTCGCCCTTGGCTCGGGCCTGGTCGGACAGCACCAGGGCCTGCCGGGCGTTGCCCTGCAACCGCTCGACCTCGGACATCTGCCGGGACAGCTTCATCTCCAGCTGACGCTGGTTGCCGATCACCGCGGCCGCCTGCTGAACCAGCGCCTGGTGCTGCCGCTGGGCATCCTCGATGGCCTGCTGGATCTGCACCTTGGGATCGGCATGCTCGTCGATCTTCGCACCGAAGAGCGCCATCAGGTAGTTCCAACCCTTGACGAACGGGTTCGCCATCTCCGTGGTATCCCCTCAGTAGCGTCGCTCCACCACGGCCGGGCCGGCTGAACGGACCGACCGTCACCGGCCGGCCTCCATCGTCCCAGCCGAACGCCAACGGGGCATCCGTACCGGGCGGTCGACAGCACCGGCAACTCTTGTGAGCAACCCTACGCGGCCGGGGCCAACCCGCCCATGGGCAACGGGATCGACGGCTCAGGCGGCGCAGACCACGTCGCGGTCGCGCTCGGTCGGGCGGACCCGGGTGCTGCGCAGTGTGGCCTTGAGTGGGGAGTCCTGGCGGACGGAGACGGCCACCTTGCCGTCGGAGGTGACCTGACGGACACCCCGGTTGGTGCTCTTGGTGGCGGCGGCGTCGGCCGACTCGTCCGGCATCGAAACGAGCACCCCGGGCATCTGCTCGGCGAGCGCCACGGTGTCACTCACCTCTCGCAGCAACTCGGACAGGCGGGCACCGAGGGCGTCACAGATCGCGGCGAGCAGCTCACTCGACGGCTCCTTGTGCCCCCGCTCGATCTCGGAGAGGTAGCCGAGGCTGACGTTGGCGGCGGTGGAGACCTCACGCAGCGTGCGCTGCTGCCCCTGCCGGCGCGCTCGCAGTGCGTCACCGATCACCCGGCGTAGCAGGATCATCGCACCTCCCCCTGAGGGATACCTCGCGCCCGGCGCTGGGCAGCCGGTCGCGGCGGACCGCGCCGGCCCCGAACGTCGGAGCCTTCCCGCAACCGTACCCGTTGCGGGCCCGGGCGACATCCCGCCCCGCCCGTCGGTTCGCCGGGGAAGGCTTCCCGGGGCGTACCGCCGCCCGTTTCCGCCCCATCCCGGGCGGAACGGAACCGGGTTCACGGGGTCGCGGCGACGAGCCGCTCGGTGAGCAGCCGTAACGCGTCGACCACCGCCGCCGCGCGGATGTGGTCGCGCCCGCCGCCGAGGTCGAGCTGACGGACCTCGCTGCCGTTCGGGCCGGCGACCGCGACGTAGACCAGGCCCACCGGCTTTCCGTCCTGCGGTTCGGGGCCGGCGACGCCGGTGGTGGCCAGCCCCCAGTCCGCGCCGCACCGCTGCCGGCCGCCCTCGGCGAGCGCTGCCGCCACCTCCGGGTCCACCGGTCCCCGCTCGGACAGCAGGTCGGCCGGGACGCCGGCCAGGGTCGCCTTCAACTCGGTGGCGTAGACCACGAGGCCACCCCGGTAGACCCCGCTGACCCCGGCGATGTTCACGATCGAAGCGGCCAGCGACCCGCCGGTGAGCGATTCGACGGTGGCCATGGTCTCGTGCCGCTCGGCCAGCCGATGCACGACCGCCGCCGCCGCACTGCCTACCTCGAAATCGCTTGTCTCGAAACCGTCCACCCCGACACCGTCCACCCCAACACCCTCCCCCACCCCACGCCTTCCCAACCCCCCGATCGCATCGATCATGCGGTTAGCGGCGCGACACGCCGTGCCGGATGGTGACAACTCCATGATCAACGGGGGTGAGGGAGGCCCGGGGGCCTGTTAGTGGGGGCGGCGGCGGAGGCGGAGGGCCTGGGTTATGTAGTCGAAGCCGGTGGCTACCGTGACCAGGACGGCGGCGGCCATGATCCAGGGGCCGACGGCGGCGAGCGCGGCCGGCATCGGCCAGAGGTACCAGGCGATGGCCAGGATCTGGAGCGCGGTCTTGACCTTGCCGCCTCGACTGGCGGCGATCACGCCGTGCCGGATCACCCAGAACCGCAGCCCGGTGATGCCCAGCTCGCGGACGAGGATCAGCGCGGTCACCCACCAGGGCAGTTGGTCGTACCAGGAGAGCAGCACCAGCGCGGCCCCGGTGAGCGCCTTGTCGGCGATCGGGTCGGCCACCTTGCCGACCGAGGTGACCAGCCCGAAGCGGCGGGCGATCCAGCCGTCCACCAGGTCGGTCGCCGAGGCCACCGCGAAGATCAGGCAGGCCGCCATCTGCCAACCGGTGTGGGTCATCCCCGACATGATCACCGAGACGGCGAAGACCGGCACCAGCACCAGCCGCAGGGCGGTCAGCGCGTTGGCCGCGTTGACCACGGGCACCACGGCCACCACCCGGCCCGGCGTCGACTCCGTCGCCCCCGTCACCGCCGCGCTCCGCTCGGGCCGCCGTGGCGTTCCCGGCACCGCACCACCTGGGTCCCCCGCTCCGCTCGGGCCCGCCGTCACCGTGCCGCGCCGGGCGCCGCCGAGATCATCTCATCCGGCACAGCGAGCAGGTCCACCCCTTCGGTGCCGGTCACCGTTGCGCGCACCAGATCACCCGGGCGCAGCGCGGCCAGGTCGACGCCGCCGTCGGCCGGGGCGACCAGCGTGGTGGACCCGTCCACCTCCGGCGCCTGGTGGGCGGCCCGGCCCTCCACCACGCCGTCCTCGATCGAGTCGACCAGCACCTCGACGGTCGAGCCGAGCCGGTCCTCGGCCCGCTGCGAGCAGAGCTCGTCGGCGAGCGCGCTGAGCCGGTCGTAGCGCCGCTTGATCGTCGCGGCGGACACCTTGCCGGGCAGGCCGGCGGCCTCCGTGCCGTCCTCGTCGCTGTAGTCGAACATCCCGATCGCGTCGAGCCGGGCCTCGGTCAGGAACCGGACCAGCTCGTCGACGTCGGCGCGGGTCTCGCCGGGGAAACCGACGATGAAGTTGCTCCGGGCCCCCGCCTCCGGGGCCAACGCGCGGGCACCCGCCAGCAGCTCCAAGAACCGGTCGGTGGAGCCGAAACGCCGCATCCGGCGCAGCACCGGCTCGCTGGAGTGCTGGAACGACAGGTCGAAGTACGGTGCCACGCCCGGGGTGGTGGCGATCGCCTCGACCAGACCCGGCCGGGTCTCGGCCGGCTGAAGGTAACTCGCCCGCACCCGGACGATGCCGGTCACCGCGGCGAGCTGCGGCAGCAGCTTCTCCAGGGCACGCGGGTCGCCCAGGTCCTTGCCGTACGAGGTGGAGTTCTCGCTGACCAGCACCAGTTCCCGTACGCCGGTCTTGGCCAGCCACTCCGCCTCGGCGAGCAGCTCGTCCGGGGTACGCGAGACGAACGCCCCCCGGAAGGCCGGAATGGCGCAGAACGCGCAGCGACGGTCGCAGCCACTGGCCAGCTTCAGCGAGGCCACCGGGCCGGTGTCGAGCCGGCGGCGCAGCACCTGCCGCAGGTGCGCCGGGGTGTGCTCGTCGGTGTCGACGGCGGTGCGGGTGACGGTGCCGTGGCCAGGCAGCGACACGCCGCTGTCGCGCCGCCGCACCGGGGTCAGCGGCAGCAGCTCGCGCCGGTCCCGTGGGGTGTGCGCGTTGATCTGCTCACCGGCGACGACCGCGTTCAGCCGGGCGGCGATGTCGGGATAGTCGTCGAAGCTCAGCACCGCCTGCGCCTCGGGCAGGCTGTCGGCCAGCTCCCGGCCGTACCGCTCGGCCATGCACCCCGCGGCGACCACCTTGGCGCCCGTTCCGGCGGCGGCGAGCAGGGTCTGGATCGAGTCCTGCTTGGCCTTCTCCACGAAACCGCAGGTGTTGACGACCACCACGTCGGCGCCCTCGCCGTCGGTGGACACCTGCCAGCCGTCGGCGTGCAGGCGGGCAGCCAGCTCCTCCGAGTCGACCTCGTTGCGGGCACAGCCCAGCGTCAGCAGGGCGACGCGACGGCCCTCGGCGTGATCAGCGGGAGAAGGAGAGGTGGCAGACACCATCCGAGGGTACCGGGCCGGTCGGGTAACCCCACGCACGCGGGCTGCGGAGACAATCGCCACCATCTCGGTCGACCCCGCCCGGCCAGCCGGTCAACGGGCCGCGGCGGCCACGCGGGTCAGCGCGTCGAGCAGGAACACCTCGGTGCCGGCCAGGCCCGTGCAGCAGAAGACCGAGATCTGGTCCGCGGTGGTCCGACCGGGGACCGCGCCGGCCAGGATGCCGCCCAGGTCGCGCAACCGACCGGCGTACGGGGGCGTGGCCGCGAGCATCGGCGGTTGGTAGTCCGCCGCCTGGGCCGGCGAATCGGTGACCAGCAGGTCGGCGGTGTCCAGCAGGTCGGTGCCGAATTCGCTGCGGTCGCGCTGCTTGAAGCCGACCGCGTTGACGTGCGTGCCGGGGCTGAGGTCGGCGGCGCACAGCACCGGGGTCGGGCTGGTGGTCGCCAGCACCACCAGGTCCCGTCCGGCGACGGCCGAGCCCGGGTCGGCCGCCGCGCGGGCCGGTACGCCCAGCTCGGCACGGACCCGGGCGGCGAAGGCGTCCCGGCGGGCGGCGGAGCGGCTGTGCACCACCACCTCGCGCAGGGGACGGACCGCGGCGGCGGCCCAGACCTGGGTCCACGCCTGCCGGCCGGAGCCGATCACACCGAGGGTAGCGGCGTCGGGGCGGGCCAGCGCGTCGACCGCGAGGCCCCCCAACCCTCCGGTACGACGGGAGCCCAGCTCCTCGCCGACCGCCACCGCCCGGATCGCCCCGGTCCGGGCGTCGTGCAGGACCACCAGCTGCTCGCCCTGCGGGTGCCCGAAGGTGTCGTACGAGCGGAAGCCGTACCACTCGCCGACCAGGTGCCCGGCGGTGAGCACCATCCGCCCACCGCCCAGCGGTGCGGCGGCCCGGGGTGGCGCGATCAGGCGTCCCTCGTACGCGGCCAGGAGTGCGGCGCGCATGGCGTCGACCGTGGTGGTGGCGTCCAGGGCGGCGGCCACCTCGGGGTCGGCGTAGAGCATGGTCATGCTGGCGATACTGCATGTTGAAGTCAGGTAGAGGTCAACGGACCGTGGCGGCGATCACCGCCAGGCCGCCGGGGTCGGTGCTAGCGTCGGCACCGGTGGCCGGATGCTGGTGGCCGCTCCGGACGAGTGGTGGGCGTACCCGGTCAGGCCAAGACGCCCCGCGTGATGTGCAGACTCGACCCGTCCCGGCGCGGCAGCCCCGGGCGCATCCGGTGAGGTGGACGATGGCCTGGCTCGTACTGGTGATCTCGGGACTGCTGGAGGCGGCCTGGGCGGTCGCCCTCGACCGCAGCGCCGGTTTCAGCCGGCTGGTCCCGTCCGTGGTGTTCGCGGTGGCCCTGCTGCTGAGCATGGCCGGGCTGTCGTACGCGCTCCGGGACATCCCGGTCGGCACCGGGTACGCGGTCTGGGTCGGCATCGGCGCGGTCGGCACCGCGTTGGTCGGGATGCTGGCGCTCGGCGAGTCGACGAGTCTGCCCCGCGTCCTCTGCCTCCTGCTGGTGGTCGCCGGCGTGATCGGGTTGAAGATCTTCCACTGAGCTGCCCCGTCGGGATGCGTGGCCGGTGCCCACAGTGGGTAGTGATCGGTTCGTCCCGACAGGCTCTCACCCGGAGGAAGACATGGCCGACATGCCGAGCACCGCTCGTCCCCGCAGCAACGCCGCCCGCATCCTCACCATCGTGGGGTTCGTCTTCGCGGTCCTGGCTCTCCTGCTCAACCCGATCATCTTCGGCGTCCTCGGCGTCATCGCGGGCGTCGTCGGCGCGGTGCTCGGTGACAAGCCGCTCGGTTGGTACGCGGCCGTGGCGAGCGTGGTCGCCGCGATCATCAGCCTGGTGATCTTCGGCGCTCTGATCAACAACTGACCGCTCCCCACGACACGGGCCCGCCGGACAACCGGCGGGCCCGTCGTACGTGCGGGGTCGGCCGCCGGTCAGTCCCCGTCGCCGCGCAGGCCGACCAGGACCTCGTCCAACTCGTCCGGCTTGACCAGCACGTCGCGCGCCTTCGACCCCTCGGACGGCCCGACCACTCCCCGGGTCTCCATCAGGTCCATCAGCCGGCCCGCCTTGGCGAAACCGACCCGCAGCTTGCGCTGGAGCATCGAGGTCGAGCCGAACTGCGAGGTGACCACCAGCTCGACCGCCTGCACCAGCAGATCCAGGTCGTCGCCGATGTCCTCGTCGATCTTCTTCTTGCTCTCCTGCGCCGGGGTCAGCACATCCGTGCGGAACTCCGGCTCACGCTGGTCCTTGCAGAACTTCACCACATCGGCGATCTCCCGCTCGGTGACCCAGGCGCCCTGGATGCGGACCGGCTTGGACGCGCCCATCGGCAGGAAGAGCCCGTCACCACGGCCCAGCAGCTTCTCCGCGCCCGGCTGGTCCAGGATGACCCGGGAGTCCGCGAGCGAGGAGGTGGCGAACGCCAACCGGGACGGCACGTTCGCCTTGATCAGACCGGTCACCACGTCGACCGAGGGGCGCTGGGTGGCGAGCACCAGGTGGATGCCGGCGGCCCGGGCCAGCTGGGTGATCCGGACGACCGAATCCTCCACGTCGCGCGGCGCGACCATCATCAGGTCGGCCAGCTCATCCACGATCACCAACAGGTACGGGTACGGGCGCATCTCGCGTTCGCTGCCCGGCGGGGCCTTGATCTCGCCGTTGCGGACCTTGCGGTTGAAGTCGTCGATGTGCCGGACCCCGTTGGCGGCGAGGTCGTCGTAGCGCATGTCCATCTCGCGGACCACCCAGTCCAGCGAGTCGGCCGCCTTCTTGGCGTTGGTCACGATCGGGGTGACCAGGTGTGGGATGCCCTCGTAGCCGGTCATCTCGACCCGCTTCGGGTCGATCAGCAGCAGCCGCACCTCGTCCGGGGTGGCCCGGGTCAGGATCGAGACCAGCAGAGTGTTGAGGCAGCTCGACTTCCCCGCGCCGGTGGCGCCGGCGATCAGAATGTGCGGCATCTTCGCGAGGTTGGCCACCACGTAGCCGCCCTCGATGTCCTTGCCGAGCGCCACGACCATCGGGTGGTGGTCGCTGGTCGCCGCCCGCGAGCGCAGCACGTCACCGAGGGCGACGTTCTCCGGGTCGGTGTTCGGGATCTCCACGCCGACGGCGCTCTTGCCCGGGATCGGGCTGAGAATCCGTACGTCCGGCGACTTCACCGCGTACGCGATGTTGCGGGACAGCTGGGTGATCCGCTCGACCTTGACGCCGTGCCCCAACTCCACCTCGTACCGGGTGACGGTCGGGCCACGGGTGAAGCCGGTGACGGCGGCGTCCACATCGAACTGGTCGAACACGCCGGTCAGCGCGGCGATCACCTCGTCGTTGGCCTTGCTGCGGGTCTTCGCGGCGGCCCCGGTGCTGAGCATGTTGGCCGGCGGGAGGGTGTAGTCCCCGGCCAGCCCGGTCAACGCGAGCTGCTCGGCCCGGGTGGGGGCGGGCGAGTGCTCCGGTGGTTCGACCGGCGGCTTGCGGCTCGCCGGCACCTTCGCCGGAGACTTGCGCGGCAGCACCATGGTCTCCTGGAGGTCCGCGCCGTCCAGGTCCTCGAAGTCGTCCGGGTCCAGCGGCGGCGGCATCCGCTTCGCCGGCCGCTTACGTGCCGGCTTGGCGGCCGGCTCGTCCGCCTCCTCGGCGGCCTCCGGCGTGCTGACCAACCCACCGGCGAGCAGGCCCAACCGCTCGGGAATCTTGTTGATCGGCGTGGCGGTCACCACGAGCAGGCCGAAGAGCAGCAGCAGGATGAGCAGCGGCACCGCCACCCAGGCGGTCACCGCCCGCTCCAGCAGCCCGCCGACGCCCGCGCCGACCAGGCCGCCCGCGAAGTCACGTTCCACGGTGTCCGCCGGGTCCTGGCCGATCTGGAGCAGCGCGGCGGTCGACACCAGCAGCGAACCCCAGCCGATCAACCCGCGGCCCCGGTGCTCCGGATCGGCCGGCTGACGCATCAGCCGCCACGCCCCGATCATCAGCAACACCGGTACGACCACCGAGATCGCGCCCAGGAACAGCCGGATCGTGTCGGCCAGTCGCGTGCCCACCGGCCCCGCCCCGGAGAACCAGAGCGCCACGGCGGAGAGCAGGGCGAACCCGAACAGGAACAGACCCGCGCCATCTCGACGGTGCTCGGGGTCGAGGTCACGGGCCGAAGCGGCCTGCCGGCCGGCGGCCCGCACAGCCCACCCCATCCCGTGCGCCAGCCCCATCCACAGTGCACCGACCGCACGACCGACGTAGACCGCCGGGCCGGGGCGGGGCGGTGTGGTGCGACGTCGGACCGGTGCCCGGGTCTTCTTCGCCGGTTGACGGGCACGACTGTTGGTGCCACCGCGCGGCGACGCGCCGCGCCGCCGACTCGCCTGAGAGGTACGGCCCGCCATAGAGTCACGGTAACGGTGGGGCCGGGCAGATCCCCGCTTTTCCGGGTCGTGTCCGCGCGTCGTAACACGAACCCCACCGCCGGTCGTGATATCCGCCTCAGAAGGGATGCCCCATGGCGTCGCCGGAAATCGAGGGCGATCCGGACGATCCGCTGGCCGGGCACCCTGGCGCACTGCGTCCGCTGACCGGCGAACTGGTCGCCGCGGTGCTCGCTGCCCGCGGCCGGTCCGTCGGCCTGACCCCCGACGGCGAGCTGGTGGGCCACTTCGACGACAACATGATCTGGTTCCTGCGGGTCGGCGGGGACGGGGAGCTGCTTCAGATCCGCACCATGGTCGACCCGACCTTCGGCATCGAACGGGTGCCCGACCTGTACGCGTTCTGCAACTCGTGGAACCACGACCGGCTCTGGCCGAAGGCGTTCGTGCACGTCGACGACGGCGGCCGGGCCCGGGTGTACGGAGAGGTGATCACCGACCTGGAACGCGGCGTTACCCCACACCAGCTCGACCAACTGCTCGACTGTGGCATCTCCACCGGCTGCCAGTTGGCCGTGGCGGTCCGTCGCCTGCCCGGCGCGGTGCCGTCGTGACCGGCCGGGACGAGTTCACCGGCAGCCGCACCGGCACGCCACCCCTCGGCCCCGGTGACCGCCTCGGTCCGGGCCGCGTACCGGCGTTGGAGGCCGCGCTCGCCGACGCCCGGGACCTCCCCGACGGCCCGGCCCGGCAGGTGGCGCTGGAACGGCTCGCGGAGCGCGCCGACGCGGCCGGCGACGTCCGGTCCGGGATGGACGCCCGGTTCGCGCTGATCGAGGCGTACCTGCTGCACGGGGAGCGGTGGCGGCTCGTCGAGCCGGTCCGGCGCTGCCGGGCGGCCGCCGACCACCGGCCCGACCTGCTCACCGAGTCGGAGACCGGGTTGCTGCTGCGCTACCAGCGGTACGCGGTGGAGGCGCTGCTCGGCACCCCCCGGGTCGGGCTGGACCAGACCCGGTCCCTGTTGCACGACCTGGCGCACCGCGTCGGCACCGAGGGCCCGGACACGCCGACCGTCGCGGAGCTGCACTGCCGCGTCGCCGATCACCTGGGCGACGAGCCCACCGCCCGGCACTGGTACGAGCGGTGGGCCGGGAAACCGCCCGGCCCGGCCGGCGGCTGCCCGGGCTGCGCCTCGGCCCGGCGCGCCGAACTGCTGGCCGGCTGGGGTGAGTGGAGCGCCGCGCTCACCGAACTCGCGGAAGCCGACGACGCCCCGCAGTCCTGCACCGACCAGCCCGAACGCGACCTGGTCGCCGGCCTGTTGCCCGCACTCCGCACCGGGGAGCCGGCGCGGGCGGCGACGGCACACGTGCGGGCGTACCGCCGGCACCGGCACGAGCCCGCAGCGTTCCCGCACCTCGCCGCGCACCTGCGGTTCTGCGCACTGGGCGGGCACCTGGACCGTGGGCTGACCATTCTGGCCGAGCAGCTGCCCCGGCTGGACCGGCCGACCGACGACCTCGCCGCCATGGAGTTCGCCGCCGCCGGGGCGCTGGTCTGCGGGCTGGCCGTGGAGGCCGGGCTGGGCGGGCGGACAATCCCCCGCCCGGCGTACGGCGAGCGGGCGGCCACCGAGCTGGACGTCGCCGCGCTCGGGGCGCTGCTGCTCGGGGTGGCCAGCGAGTTGGCGGGCAGCTTCGACGCGCGCAACGGCACCGGGCACCACTCCGGACGGATGGCCGCCTGGTTGGCCGAGCGCCCGCTCGCGGCGTCGGTTCCCCTACCCGCCGACGACGGCCCGGACGAGCCCGACGAGCCGGCCACCGACCCGGTCGACGCTGCGGCCGAGCTGGGCGAACGTGAGGTGTCCGCGCTGTCCCTCGACATGATCACCGCGATCCTGGACGGGCGCGGCGACCGGTACCTCGTGGACGCGGGCGAGACCGTGGTCGGCCACTGGGAGGGCGCGGTGATCCAGTTCCGGCGGGCCGGTGAGCGCGGTGAGGTGCTGCACGCCCGTGCCATGGCCAACCGTCGACTGCCGGCGGCCCGCCGCGCCGAGGCGTACGCCTTCTGCAACGCGTGGAACCACGACCGGCTGCTGCCCAAGGCGTACGCACACGACCTCGGCGACGAGTTGGTGCTGGCCGGCGACGTGGCCACGGACCTGGCGCACGGTGTCGCCCCGGCGCAGTTGCGGGTCCTCATGGACGCCGCCATCGCCACCGGCGTCGCGTACGCCGAGGCGGTCGCCACCCTGCCCTGACCACCCGGGTACGGCGAACGCCGGCCCACCCCGTTCGGGTGGACCGGCGTCAGCGGGCGGTGCTCAGACCTCGACGACGGTCGGCACGATCATCGGCCGACGACGGTACTTGTCGTTGACCCACCGCCCCACGGTCCGCCGGACGATCTGCTGAAGCTGGTGCGGGTCGGTGATGCCGTCCGCCGCAGCGCGGTTGAGTGCCTCGGTGACCAGCGGCACCACCGGGTTGAACGCCTCCGGGTCCTCGGAGAAACCCTTCGCGGAGAGCGTCGGGCCGCCGACCACCTTGCCGGTGACCGAGTCGACGACAACGGTGGTGGCGATGAAACCGCCGTCGCCGAGGATCCGCCGTTCGGTGAGCAGCGACTCGCTGACGTCACCGACGGCGAGGCCGTCCACGTAGACGTACCGGCTCTTCACGTGCCCGACCAGGCTGGCGCGGCCCTCGACCAGGTCGACCACGTCGCCGTCCTCGCAGAGCACCACCCGGTCGGGGGCGACCCCGGATTCGACGCCGAGCCGGGCGTGGGCGCGCAGGTGACGCCACTCGCCGTGCACGGGCATCAGGTTGCTGGGGCGGACCACGTTGAGCAGGTAGAGCAACTCCCCGGCGGGGGCGTGCCCGGAGACGTGCACCTTGGCCACGTCCTTGTGCACGACCACCGCGCCGGCGCGGGCCAGCCGGTTGATCACCCGGTAGACCGAGGTCTCGTTGCCGGGCACCAGTGAGGACGCCAACACGACGGTGTCACCGGGAGCGATGGTGATGTGCCGGTGGTCGCCGCTGGCCATCCGGCCCAGCGCGCTCATCGGCTCGCCCTGGGAACCGGTGGACATCAGCACGATCTGCTCCGGCGGCAGCGTGGTCGCCTCTTCGATCCCGATGACCAGGCCGGCCGGGATGTTGAGCAGGCCGAGGTCCCGGGCGATGCCCATGTTGCGGACCATGGACCGGCCGATCAGCGCGACCTTGCGACCGTGCTCCACGGCGGAGTCGAAGACCTGCTGCACGCGGTGCACGTGCGAGGCGAACGAGGCCACGATGATCCGGCCCTTGGCCTTCGCGAAGATCGAGTCGAGCACCGGCCCGATCTCCCGCTCCGGGGTGACGAAACCGGGGATCTCCGCGTTGGTGGAGTCGGACAGCAGCAGGTCGACGCCTTCGGCGCCGAGCCGGGCGAAGCCGGCCAGGTCGGTGATCCGGCCGTCCAGCGGCAGCTGGTCCATCTTGAAGTCACCGGTGTGCAGCACCAGGCCGGCGGGGGTGCGGATGGCCACCGCGAGGGCGTCCGGGATCGAGTGGTTGACCGCGAAGAACTCACACTCGAACGGGCCGAGCCGCTCGCGGCCGCCCTCCCGTACGGTCAGCGTGTACGGCTGGATCCGCCGCTCGGCCAACTTCGCCTCGACCAGGGCGAGGGTGAACTGTGAACCGACCAGCGGGATGTCGGGCTTGTGGGCGAGCAGGTACGGCACCGCGCCGATGTGGTCCTCGTGACCGTGCGTCAGCACGATCGCCTGGACGTCGGCCAACCGGTCCAGGATCGGACCGAAGTCGGGCAGGATCAGGTCCACTCCCGGCTGCTCGACGTCGGGGAACAACACCCCGCAGTCGACGATCAGCAACTTGCCGTCGTACTCGAAGACGGTCATGTTCCGGCCGATGGCGCCGAGCCCGCCGAGCGGGATGATCCGCAGGCCGCCTTCCGGCAACGGCGGGGGCAGCTCCGCCTCGATGTGCGCCTCGGTCACGCGTCCACCTCATTCTGCGACGCCGTCACTCGACGTCCATCGTGTCGTTCGTTCATTCGGGCAGCTCCAGGCCCGCTGCCGCGAAGTCCGCGCGCAGCTGGGCAATCTCGTCGTCGGTGGCGTCCACGAGCGGGGGTCGCACCGGGCCGGCCGGCAGGCCCAGCGATGCCAGGCCCGCCTTCACCAGGATGGTGCCCTGGGTACGGAAGATGCCGGTGAACAGCGGCAGCAGCCGCCGGTGCAGGGCCAGCGCGGTCGGCATGTCCCCCGCGTCGTACGCCTCGATCATCTTTACGGTCAGCGCCCCGGTGAAGTGCGTCGAGGTGCCCACCACGCCCACACATCCGACGGCCAGCGCCGGCAGGGTGAGAGCGTCCTCGCCGCTGTAGAAGGCGAGGCTGGTCCGGCTGGTCACCCAGCTGGCTGCGGTCAGGTCGCCCTTGGCGTCCTTGACCGCGACGATTCGGCCGTGCTCGGCGAGCCGGACCAACGTCTCGGTCTCGATCGGCACGCCAGAGCGGTGCGGAATGTCGTACAGCATCACCGGCAGGCCGGTGGCGTCGGCCACCGCGGTGAAGTGTCGCAGCAACCCGCTCTGCGGCGGCTTGTTGTAGTACGGGGTGACCACCAGCAGGCCGTGCGCACCCGCCTTCTCAGCGGCGGCGGCCAGCTCGATGGTGTGCCGGGTGTCGTTGGTGCCGACGCCCGCGACCACCTTGGCGCGGTCACCGACGGCCTCCACCACGGCCCGGATCAGGTGCTCCTTCTCCGCCTCGGTGGTGGTCGGCGACTCACCGGTGGTGCCGTTGACCACCAGCGCGTCGTTGCCCTGCTCGTCGACCAGGTGGCTCGCCAGCCGGGCGGCACCGTCGAGATCGAGGGAACCGTCGGGGGTGAATGGGCTCACCATGGCTGTGAGCAGCCGGCCGAAGGGGCGGGACGCCGGTCGGGTCGCGGCGTCTAGGTGGTCGTGCGTCATACCCTCCAACCTAGCGGACGACCAGCCGGGGCCCGCCGGGGAAGGGCTCAGGACGCCTCGTGCGGGCTGGCCGCCACCTCGGTGCCGTCCGCCAGCGTGGAGATCACGAAGTCGGCGAACACGTTCGGGGCGACGCCCTGAAGCTGGCGCAGGCACTCCACGGCCAGCTCACGGATCTCCACATCGGCGTGCTCGGTGGCCCGCATCGCGATGAAGTGCCGCCAGGCCCGGTAGTTACCGGACACGACGATCCGGGTCTCGGTGGCGTTGGGCAGCACCGCCCGGGCCGCCTGCCGGGCCTGCTTGCGGCGCAGCGTCGGGTTCGGCTCGTCGGAGAAGCGCTGCTCGAGGCCCTCCAACAACTCCGTGTACGCCCGAACGCTCGCCTCGGCGGCCTCCACGAACTTCTTGTGCAGCTCCGGGTCGTCGGCGATGACCGCCGGCTCGACCATGGCCGCGTCCCGCTCCGGGACGTAGCGCTGGGACAGCTGGGAGTACGAGAAGTGCCGGTGCCGGATCAGCTCGTGGGTGAAGGAGCGGGACACCCCGGTGAAGTAGAAGGTGACCGACCCGTGCTCCAGCACGCTCAGGTGGCCCACCTCGAGGATGTGCGCCAGGTAGCCGGCGTTGGTGGCGGTCGCCGGGTTCGGCTTCTTCCACGACTGGTAGCAGGCTCGGCCGGCGAACTCGGCGAGCGCCTGGCCACCCTCCGCGTCGGTCGACCACGGCACGTCGTCCGGGGCCGCGAATTGGGTCCACGCGATCAACTTGACCTGGGGCTGCACCATGTCCGGCATTCCTGGGACTGTAGTGGTGGGGTGCCGCCCAGCCCAACTCAGGCGCGCCCCCTGCAATGACGATCACTCAGTGAGCACCGAAGCCGACAAGCCTCCCGAGTGGCCAAGGTCCGCGCCGTCCGTCGGGCCGACGCCGGGGCCGGGGCCAGGGCCAGGGCCAGGGCTGGGGCTGGGGCTGGGCGGACGGTTACGTCGGCGTCCTTTGGAGCTGAATCGTTTACGACATCAGCCCTGGGGGACGCCGCCCAAGCCTGGCCGAACACCCCGAGCCTGCGCGGAGCCGGCCTTCCCGGTGCCCATCCGGCGAGCACCCGGCTACCCGGGTCGCCTGCCCAAGCCTGTCCGAGCGACCCGGGTAGCCGCTTCCGGGTTACTGAAAGTCGGGGTGTCCGGGGCGGGCGGATGGCCCGATTTCCTGAATGACGAGTTGATCATCAGGTGCCGGGCCGTGAAGGACCGTTCGGCAGCTGGGGCCGACCCCTCAGCGCACCGTAGCGCGACCCGAACGACCCGAACACCGACCGGCTGAGGAACATCGCCCGGTTGAGGGTGAGGAACGCCGGCGCCCACCCAACCACCCGAACAGGTGGGCGACCAACCGACGGTCGACGAAGGCGGCGCAGACGGGAAGCTACGCGGTGGAGCCACGCCCAGCGGGTCGCCGAGGGCGTCAACCACGAGATCCACCGCAACACCTGGGAAGCCGAAGCTGAGCAGGTGGAGGCGGCACAGGCGGAGAGCCGGTCGGGGGCGGCAGCGGGTGATGTCGTAAACGATTCAGCTCCAAAGGGAGCCCGACCACCGGATGCCCGCCGAGCGCCAGACCCGCGGGACAGAGCGGCGAACGGCGGACGGCAGGCAGCGGGCCGGCGGGCCAGCAGGCCCGCAGCGGGTCAGACGTAGAGCGAGGTGAACGGCGCCCAGGGCAGGTTTCGCAGCACCGAGAAGGCCAGCCACGCGCCCAGGAAACCGGTGATGACCTTCGAGCTGATCCGCAGCTCGGGCAGTCGCCAACCGAACGCCTGGTTGCCCGCCCAGGCCACGAAGAGGTACGCCAGGAACGGCAGCGCGAAGACGAACAGGAAGTGGTGCCGGGCGGCGGCCGGCAGGTCGCCGTGCAGCACGTACCAGAGTGCGCGGGTGCCACCGCACCCCGGGCAGTCCAAGCCGGTGGTCAGCTTGAGCAGGCAGGTGGGCGCAGCGTCCGGGTCGGCGTGGGTCGGGTTGCTGAGCAGCGCGTAGCTCATGCCGACGGCGACGCAGCCGAGCGCGGCCAGTGGCACCGCCCAGCGCGGGGACCGTTCGTAGAGCCGCAGCACGAACCGGGTGAGCCGATCCGGCTCAGGCGTCGCGTAGCCAGCCGGCGGCGTCGTCGGCCAGCCCTGCGGACCCCAGCCGTCGGAAGCGAAGCCACCGGCACCCACACCACCGGGACCCACGCCACCAGGGCCTACGCCGCTGGGGCCCAGGTCGCTGTGGGTGCCGTCGGCCGGCGCGGTGTGGACCACTCCGGAGGCGGGCTGCGGCTGGTCGACCGGTCCGGGAGCGCTCGTCACGCGCTCACGGTACACCGGACACGCTGGCCAACGCGGCGGTGAGCGGACCGGCCAGGTCACCGGCCACGGGCGGCGCCACCGCGTCCAGACCGAGCCAGCCGGCGAGCCGGTACAGCTCGGCGGCGAGCGCCAGCGCGGTCTCCCCCGGGTCGGCGCCCGGCTCACGCCAGGCCGCCGGCACCAGCAGCACCCCGGCCTTGCGATCGGCCTTCAGATCGACCCGGGCGGTGAACCGGTCGCCCTGGAGGAACGGCAACACGTAGTAGCCGTAGACCCGTTGCGGCGCCGGGACGTAGATCTCGATCCGGTAGCTGAAGTCGAACAACCGCTCGGTGCGGGCACGTTCCCAGATCAGCGGATCGAAGGGACTGACCAGTGTGTTGCCCCGCACCCAGCGCGGCAGCCGGGCGGACCGGTGCAGCCACGCCGGCTGTCGCCAGCCCGCCACGGTGACCGGCACCAGCTCACCGGCCTCGGCCAGCTCCGCGACGGCCTGCCGGGCACCGGCCAGCGGCAACCGGAAGTAGTCGCGCAGCTCCGGCTCGGCCGCCACCCCGAGCGACCTCGCGGCGAGGGCCACCAACGTGCGGTACGCCTCGGCGTCGCTCGGGGTGGGCGCGGCCAGCACTGCGGCGGGCAGCACCCGCTCGGGCAGGTCGTAGCGGCGGGCGAACGAGGTGCTGCGTTCGGCGGCGGCCACTTCACCGGCCCAGAACAGGAACTCCAACGCCCGCTTGACCGCCGACCAGTTCCACCCCCAGTTGCCGGTCTCCCGGGGCGCGTCGTGCTCGATCTCGGCGGCGGTCAACGGCCCTCGGGCGGCCACCTCGTCCCGGACCCAGGCGACCAGCTCCGGCTGCTCCTGGGCGATCCGCCGCATGCCGCCCCAGGACTCGCTGTGCGCGCGGGCCATCCGCCAGCGCAGCACCGGGTGCAGCTCCACCGGGACCAGCGACGCCTCGTGGCCCCAGTATTCGAAAAGCTCGCGCGGGCGTCGGTAGGCGGCCTGGTCCAGCAACGTGGTCGGGTACGGCCCGAGCCGGCTGTAGAGCGGCAGGTAGTGCGCGCGTTGCAGCACGTTGACCGAGTCCATCTGGATCAACCCGACCCGCCCCAGCACCCGGCGCAGGTGCCGGCGGGTGGGCACGCCCGTCGGCGCCGGGTCGGCGAAGCCCTGGGCGGCGAGCGCCACGCGGCGGGCCTGCGCGAGCGATAGTGATTCCGGTGCGGTCATCGTCGGCGACCTTAATTCATCGGTACGACGCCGGTGCGGGAAGCTGGACGTGACGACCGACGGGGCATAGAACGGTGCAATGCTGACCATCCGCCGAGAGGAGCCGGACGACGCCGAGGCGGTCGCCCGGGTGCACGTGCACGGCTGGCAGGCGGGCTATGCCGGCTTCATGCCGGACGAGGTGCTCGGGCGGCTCAACGTGGTGGCCTGGGCGCAGCGCCGTCGCGACGTCGGCACGGCCGATCCGGAGCACCCGTTCACCACCCTGCTCGGCGAGGTGGACGGGGTGGTCGTCGGCTTCACCACCTTCGGGCCGTACCGCCGCAACCAGGACCGGGACGACCTGGACCCGACGGTCGGCGAGGTGGTGGGGCTGTACGTGGAGCCCCGCTGCTGGGGTGATGGAACCGCCGCCGCGCTGCTGGACGCCGCCCGCGAGGGGCTCACCGAGCGGGGCTGGGCCGGGTACCGGGCGTGGGTGCTGGCGGACAACCAGCGGGCCCGCCGGTTCTGCGAGCGCGCCGGACTGTCACCGGACGGTGAACGGTCGACCTACCAGGTGCCTCTGGCCGGCGGGGGCCCGCCGGTCGGGCTGGTCGAGCTGCGGTACGCCGGACGCCTCGACCGCTGACCCGTCCGGGGTCAACCACCGGCGGATCGGCAGGAAGGCCAGCAGCGCCAGGCTGATCCACACGTAGGCGTTGCTGCCCAGGAAGCCGTCGACACCGGTGAAGTCCTTCTCCCAGAACCAGACGGTTCGGCTGATCAGCAGCGCGTACCCGATGGTCGCGGCGACCAGCAGGACCCGCCGGCGGCGGCCGGCCGGCGCGGCCATCGCGTTGTCGACCAGCAGGATCAACGCGGGCAGCAGCCAGACCAGGTGGTGCACCCAGGTGACCGGGCTGACCAGGCACATCACGGCGCCGGTCAGCGCCAGCCCGGTCGCCTCGTCGCCGGCCGCGACCGCGGCCCGGGACCGCCAGGCCCACAGCGCCAGGGTGCCGAGCACCAACAGCAACCACAGCAGGGTGCTCGGGTGCTCCGGGTTCAGCCGGGCGACCACCCCGCGCAACGACTGGTTGGAGACGAAGGCCAGCTCGCCGACCCGCCCGGTGTTCCACAGCGCCTCGGTCCAGAATTCCCGGGACGCGTCCGGGAAGAGCGCGGCGGCCAGCAGCGACACCCCGGCGGCCGTGCCGCTGGCGGTGAGCGCCGCCCGCCACCGCCCGGTCACCAGCAGGTAGACGATGAACACGCCAGGGGTCAATTTGATCGCCGTGGCGAGGCCGATGCCCACTCCGGTCCACCGGTTGCCGGCCGGCAGCAGCCGCAGCAGGTCCACCGCCACCAGGAAGAGCAGCAGCGTGTTGACCTGGCCGAAGTTGACGGTCTCCCGCATCGGCTCGAACGCGGCGGCCAGGCAGAGCGCCACGGCGAGGGCGAACCACCGGGTCCAGCCGGCGCGGCGGGCGATCGGGTCCACCAACCACCAGATCAGCACCGTGGTGGTGGCCACGCTGGCGAGGACGCTCACCACGATCGCGGCCGACCACGGCAGGTACACCATCGGCAGCATGACCAGCGCGGCGAACGGCGGATAGGTGAAGCCGTACTGGGTGCCCGGCTTGAGGTAGTCGTAGATCTCCCCGCCGTCGCGCACCCACCAGGTCAACGCGCCGTAGTAGACCTTCAGGTCGAAGAACCCGTGGCGGACGGCGGCGACGGCGAGGAACCCGGTTACCGCCGCGGCGAGCACCACCACCCCGACGACCTGCGCGGTCGTCTTCTTGGCACCCTGCGCCACCGTCGTCCCCCTCGCCCTGCGTAGGCTTCCGTCCCATGGCTCTCGGGTACGTCCGCCCGGCGCGTCCCGAGGACGCCGGCGAGATCGCACGCATCCAGCTCGCGACCTGGCGGGTCGCGTACCGCCGGATCCTGCCTCGGCATGTGCTCGACAACCTGGACGAGGCGTTCCTCGCCCGGCGGTGGAGCGCCGCGGTGCTGGAGCCCCCCTCGGGCGCGCACCGGGTGCTGGTCGCCGTCGAACAGGCCGAGCAATCGTATCTGGTGGGGTTCGCCGCCTCCGGCCCGGCCGACAGCGAGGCCCTCGCCCCGGGCGAGCCGGCCGACGCGCTCGGCCCCGACGTGGCGGCGGTGACCGATCTGCTGGTGGAGCCGCGTTGGGGTCGGCGGGGGCACGGCAGTCGGCTGCTCGCCGCCACCGTCGACCTGTGGCGGGAGGACGGCATGAGTCGGGCGGTGGCCTGGGCGTTCGACGGTGACGAGGCGACCCGCTCGTTCCTCACCAGCACCGGGTGGGAGCCCGACGGGGCGGCCCGGGCGCTGGATGTCGACGACATGCTGGTGCCTCAGGTGCGCCTGCACGTGGCGGTACCGGCCGAGAAGGTCGAGTGACCGGTGTGGCGGCCCCGGTCGGGGCCGCCACACCGACCCGGGTCAGCCCTTGTCCGAGCCGTCGTTGGCGTCGCGGACGAAGTACCGCTGGAACACCACGAAGATGATCGCCACCGGGATGGTGGCCAGCAGCGCGGCGCCGAGCTTGAGCGGGTACTGGGTGCCGCTGCCGAGTGAACCGCTGACCAGGTCGGCCAGACCCCGTGGCAGGGTGAACAGGTCCGGGTCCTGCACCGACACCAGGCTGTGCGGGAACTCGTTCCAGGAGCCCTGGAACGACAGGATGGTGAGGGTGATCAGCGCTGGTTTCGCCATCGGCAGCACCACTGACCAGAACGTGCGGAAGATGCTCGCCCCGTCGATGCGGGCGGCCTCCTCGACACTCACCGGGATCGACTCGAAGAACTGCTTCATGATGAACACGCCGGCCGCGTCCGCCAGCAGCGGCACCACCAGACCGGCGTAGCTGTTGTAGATGCCCAACTGGTTGAGGACCAGGAACTTCGGGATCAGCAGCACCACCCCGGGCACCGCCATCACCGCGATGACGGCGGCGAACAGGCCGCTGCGGCCCCGGAACCGCAGGCGGGCCAGCGCGTACCCGGCGAGCGAGTCGAAGAAGACCCGACCGACGGTGACCAGCACCGTCACCAGCAGCGAGTTGCCCAGCCACAGGGGAAAGTTGGTGCCGGCGAAGATCCGTTCGAAGCCGGCCAGGGTGAGTGGGTCCGGGAACGGCGACAGCGGGTTCGCCGCCGCGTCCGGTTCGGTCTTGAGCGAGTTGCCGATCTGGATGACGAACGGGTAGAGGAACACCAGCCCGAAGAAGACCAGCGTGGCGTACCCCAGGAAGCGGGTGGCCAGGGTGCGGGCCGCGCGTTCGTCGCGCCGCGCGGGCGCCGCCGCCGGGCGGTCGGTGAGCACGGCCATCTCAGGACCTCTCCGGTACGCGTCGACGCCACCAGCCGCGTCGCGGCCGGTCGGTGTCCCGTTCGGCCAGCGCCCGGCGCTGGATCACGGTGAGCACGATGATGATCAGGAACAGCACGAAGGAGATCGCCGCGCCGGAGCCGTAGTCGAAGTCCCGGAAGGCGGTCCGGTACGACAGGTAGGCCGGGGTGAGCGTGGTCTTGGCCGGGTCGCCCTGGCTCATCACGTACACCTGGTCGAAGACCTGCCAGGAGCCGATCATGCCCAGGGTGAGGACCAGGAAGGTGGTGGGCCGCAGCAGCGGCAGGGTGACGTGCCGGAAGCGCTGCCACCGGGACGCGCCGTCGAGGGTGCTCGCCTCGTCGAGCGTGACCGGCACGTTCTGCAGCCCGGCCAGGAACATGAGCATGAAGGTGCCGGAGGTGGTCCAGACGACCAGCGTGATGATCGAGATCATCGCCACGCTCGGGCCAGCCAACCAGTCCCACCAGGTCAGCCCGAACGGGCCGCCGTCGGCCAGTGCCGCCGGTGGCGAGTCCACGCCGACCACGCCGAGCAGCAGGTGCAGTACGCCGCGGGAGTCGGCGAACCACTCCGGTCCGTCGATTCCGACGACGCCGAGCAGCGCGTTCACGGCGCCGGAATTGGCGAACAGGAACAGGAACACCACGCTGATCGCGACCGAGCTGGTGACCGAGGGGAAGTAGAAGGCGCTGCGGAAGAAGCTCTTGCCCTTGAGCATCCGGTTGTTGACGATCAGCGCCAGGCCGAGTGCGAGCACGGTCTGCGTCGGCACCACGATCGTCACGTAGTAGATGTTGTTGCGGATGCTGGTCATGAAGTCGCGGCGGGCCAGCCCGTCCTCGGTGAACAACTGGGTGTAGTTGTGCGCGCCGACGAACGGGACGTCGCCGGTGAAGGGGCTGCCCTGGCCGTTCCAGTCGGTCAGGCTGACCCAGAGCGCCATCAGGATCGGCAGCAGCAGGAACAGCCCCAGAATGGCGATCACCGGCGTGACGAAGAGCCAACCGGCGAGGTTCTCGTTGCTCCGGATGCCGCCCCTGCGCCGGCGGGGGCCCGGTCCGGGCGCGGTCGCCACGGCGGCCTGTGTGTCGGTTGCCATCGTCCCTCCCTTCCTCTGCGACCGACGTGTGGCGGGGACCCCGGTGGTCGCCGGGGCCCCCGCCGACACCTCAGCTGCCGCCGAGCGCCGCCTTGGCGTTCTTGTCGAAGTTCTGCAGCACGGTCTTCGGGTCGCCGTTGGTCAGACTCTGCAGACCGGTGTCGAGGTCCTTGAGGACGCTGTCCATCTTCGGGGCGTTGACCGGGCCCTGGGCGTACGCGGCCCCGTCGATGAACACCTTGTCCGCCGGGAAGGCCGCGGTGTACTGGTCACGCACCGACTGGCGGGACGGCATGACACCGAACGCCGTGGCGAAGGCCATCTGCTGCTCGCCGCTCGTCATCGCCTCGACGAACTTGATCGCCTGGTCCTTGTACCTGCTCTTCGCGGCGATGCCCCAGCACTGGGTGAAGGAGAGCGTGCCCTGCCCCTTCGGCCCGGCCGGCAGTGCCACGACCTTGTACTTCACGTTCGGGAAGTCGTTCTGCAGGGCACCCTTGATCCAGTTGCCCTCGATGGTCATCACGGCCTTGCCCTTGCCGAACGCCTCACCGGACCAGCCGGCGTCGAGCTGCTTCGGGTACTTGGCCAGGCCCGTGCTGAGCATCGTCTTGACGTACTGGAGGGCGGCCAGGTTCTCCGGGGTGTCCGCCGTGGGCTGCTTGCCGTCCTTGCTCACCAGCCAGCCGCCGTTCTGCACCAGGAACGCGCCGATCCGGTCCCGGGTGTCGCCGAGGGCCAGCGGGACCTGCCCCTTGGCCTTGATCTTCTGGGCGACGGCGGTGAGCTGGTCCCAGGTCGTCGGGACGTCGGCGTCGGTGAGCCCAGCCTTGGTCCACAGGTCGGTGTTGATCTGCAGGGCCAGGGTGGAGAAGTCCTTCGGTGCGCAGTAGAGCTTGCCGTCGTAGGTGAACGTGGTGCGCAGGCTCTCGTAGAAGTCACCCGAGTTGCTGATCTTGTCGCCGTACGGCTCCAGGGCGCCGACGCTGGCGTAGTCGGCGAACCGGGCGGCGTCCACGTAGAAGACGTCCGGCGGGGTGCCGCCGGCCAGGCTCTGGCCGAGTTGCTGGGTCAGGTCCTGCGCCGGGGTGACCGTCGCGGTGTTGCCGGAGCTGGTGGCCCATTTCACGGCGGCGTCCTGCACCGCCTTGGTCTCGGCCTCGCCGGACGAGCCGATCAGGATCTGCAGGCTGGCCGGGCCGCTGGACTGGGCGGCGTCGCCGGACGAATCGTCGAAGCCGCTGCCGCAGGCCGCGGAGCCGAACAGGGCGACGGCCGTGAGGCCGGCCACCGCTGCCCGGGTGAAGGGTCGAGGTGCCATGGTTTCTCCTGGTGGGGGGGGTGACTACGCGGTGTGCCGCAGCGCCAGCGAGGGCTGGAGCAGCACGGGGGTGGGGGTGCCGTGGTCGCCGTCGAGGACCCCGGTGAGCAGGTCCACGCAGCGGGCGGCGGCGTCGCCGAGCGGTTGGCTGACGCTGGTCAGCCCGACCGCGGCGGCCACCGGCGTGTCGTCGAAGCCGATCACCGACACGGGCGGGTCGACGCCGCGGATGGCCTGGAGGGCACCGAGGGCGAGTGAGTCGCTGGCGCAGACCACGGCGGTCGGCGTCACGGCGACGAGCAGGTCACGCATCAGACGTTCGCCCTCGGCGATGCCGTCCTCGGTCTCCCGGTGCAGCCCGGTCGGGTCGACGCCGGCGGCGCGCAGTGCGTCACGCCAGCCGGCCCGCCGGTCGTCACCGACACCGGAGCCGTTCGGCCAGCCGATGAACGCGATCCGCCGGTGCCCGGCGTCCAGCAGGTGCCGGGTGGCCTGGGCGGTGCCGGCGGCGCCGTCCACGTCCACCCAGGGGTGCGCGTCGAGCGCGTCCCAGGGGCGACCGAAGGTCACGAACGGTACGTCCCGGTCGGCGAGCCAGGTCGTACGCGGGTCGCCGTACTTGGTGCCCACCAGCACGAACGCGTCCAACTCGTAGGTGCCGAGCAAATCACCGTACGTGGCGATCTCCCGGTCGTCGTCGGTGGCGGTGTAGAGCAGCACCCGGTAGCCGGCGGCGTCCGCGGTCTCGGTGAGGCCGTGCAGGAAGCGGTCGAGCACGGAGCCGTTGATGCCGTCGCGGGTCGGGTCGATCCGGGCGGCGATGAGGCGGGACCGGCCGGTGCGCATCTGTCGGGCGGCCTGGTTGGCTCGGTAGCCGAGCGCGTTGATCGCGTCCTCGACCCGCTGACGGGTCTCCTGCCGCACGATGTGCGGCGCGTTGAGCACGTTGGACACCGTCTGCCGGCTCACTCGGGCATGCCGGGCCACCGTCGCGATGGTCACCTTTTCGGGCACTTAATCCCTCTCGCCATCTTGAACGATCCAATTTGGATAAGGCAGGATTGGATCGTTCAAGTTTCTGGAATGTTTCGCACTTTGCACCGCCGGGGGCGCGTTGTCAAGATGCCCGCCCCGCACCCCGAGGATCTGGAGCCACACCGTGATCGAACGCCAGCTGCAACCCCTCCTGCACGAGTTGGTCGGGGTGCTCTTCGCCCCGACCAGCGCGCTGGGGGACGCGACCGGGCAGATCCGCCCGACCGGCGTCCAGGGCGTCTTCCACGCCGACGCCCGGGTGCTGTCCCGCGCCGAGCTGCGGGTCGACGAACGGGAGCTCGAAGGGCTGACCCGCGGCGACGACGGCCCGCACGGCGCGCGCTTCGTGAGCCTCGCCCGCTGGCTCGGTGACCCCACGCCCGACCCCACCGTCCGCGTCGACCGGGTCCGTCGGGCCACCCACAACGGCCTCACCGAGGAACTGCGGATCGTCTCCACCGCCACGGTCGGCGTACGGGCCACCGTCTCCATCGACCTCGGCTGCGACCTGGCACCCATCGAGGTCGTCAAGTCCGGCGGCGCCACCGACGCGCTGACGGCCACGACCGGCCAGCCGGGCACGCTCACCTGGTCGTCCACCGGAATCACCGTCACCGTCACCGCACCGGGCGCCGACGTACTCGCCGACGGCGAACGGGCCACCGCGCCCCGGCTGGCCTGGCCCATCGACCTGCCCCCGGGCGGTGCGGCCGTGCTGCGCTGGCAGGTGACCGTCGACGACCCGCGCGCCGTCGTCGTCAGCCCGGCCGGCGAACCAGAATGGTCCCGCCCCACGGTGACCGCCGACGACCGACGCCTGGTCCGACTGCTCGACCGCAGCCTGGACGACCTGCGCGGCCTCCGACTGGCCGAGACCGGCGCACCCGGGGACGTGTTCCTCGGCGCCGGGGTGCCCTGGTTCCTCACCCTGTTCGGCCGGGACAGCCTCTGGGCCGCCCGGATGATGCTGCCGCTCGGCACCGACCTGGCCGCCGGCACCCTGCGCGTGCTCGCCCGACGGCAGGGCACCCGGGTCGACCCGACCACCGGCGAGGCCCCCGGCAAGATCCTGCACGAGCTGCGCCGCCACGCGTTCGCCCTGCCCGACAACGGCCTGCGCCTTCCACCGGCCTACTACGGCACCGTCGACGCCACCATGCTCTGGGTCAACCTGCTGCACGACGCGTGGCGCTGGGGAATGCCCGCCGAGCAGGTCGAGCCCCTGCTGCCGCACCTGGAGGCGGCGCTGCGCTGGCTCGGCGAGCACGCCGACCCGGACGGTGACGGCCTCGTCGAGTACATCGACACCACCGGGCACGGGCTCTCCAACCAGGGCTGGAAGGACTCCGGCGACGCCGTCCGCTTCCACGACGGCACCCTGGCCACCGCGCCGATCGTCCTGGCCGAGGTGCAGGGGTACGCGCACGAGGCCGCCGTCAACGGCGCCGCCCTGCTGGACGCCTTCGGCCGCCCCGGCGCCGACCGTTGGCGCGAACACGCCGCCGCGCTGGTCGGCCGGTTCCGGAAGAGCTTCTGGGTCGACGGCCGCCACGGCCCGCAACCCGCGCTCGCCCTCGACCGCGACAAGCGCCCGGTCGACTCGCTGACCAGCAACATCGGCCACCTGCTCGGCACCGGCCTGCTCGACCGGGACGAGGAGCAACAGGTCGCCCAACTGCTCACCACCGACACCCTGGCCGCCGGGTTCGGGCTACGAACCATGTCCAGCGACGACGCCGGCTTCAGCCCGCTGTCGTACCACTGTGGCTCGATCTGGACCCACGACACCGCGATCGTGCTCGGTGGGCTGGCCCGCGCCGGGCACCGCGAGGCCGCGCTCGGCCTGGCCGACGGGCTGCTCAGCGCGGCCGAGGCGTTCGACTACCGGATGCCGGAGCTGTACGGCGGCGACGACCGTGCACTGGTGAATCGGCCGGTGCCGTACCCGGCCGCGTGCCGACCGCAGGCGTGGGCGGCGGCGGGCGCGGTGCTGCTGCTCCAGGCCGCCACGGGGCTCTACCCGGACGTACCGGGCGGCACGGTCCGACTGGCACCCCTGGCGGGAGCCGAGCTCGGTGCCGTCACGGCCAACGGCCTGCGCGTGGCCAACACCCCGGTGAACGTCACTGTCGACCGCAGCGGCGAAGCCACCGTCCACGGCCTCCCCACGCCCCTATCCCTCCCCACCCAACGCCGCCCCCTGACAACCACCACGCCCTGACCCCGTCCCGATCCCCCTCCCCCACCCTCCAGCTGATCATGGAGTTGTTGCCCGTCCCACCGGCGTGTCGTGGCAACAACTTCATGATCAACGGGGTCAGGGGGGGGTTGGGTTGGTTGTCAGGGGTGGAGCTCGGCGATTAGTTCTTCGTCGTCGGTGTCGCCGGTGGGGTGGAAGCCCAGGGAGGTGTAGAGGGCAGCGGCCTGGGTGTTGTCCGGGTGATACGACAGGCGGACCGGGGGGTTGCCCTCCCGTGCGGACAGCCAGGCCGCCAGAGTTCGCACCGTCGCCCGTCCGACACCACGGTTCTGCTCGGCGGCGTCGATCAGCATCCCACCGATCCAGTGCGAGCCGTCGTCGTCCACGCCCCACATCACGTGCCCGACGACGGTCTCGTCCGCGTAGACCGCCAACGAGGTCCACACCTCGGAACGGCTGCTGAGCAACAGGTAGCGCGCGCCCAGCGCGGCCACGAACGTGCGCTGGTCGTCACGCGGGGCGACATCGGCCACCGCCCGCCAGTTGTCGTCGTCGACCGGCCGAAGGGTGACGCGCCGCCCACTCCGGTCCACGTGCTCCCCACCGATCATCCGGCGGATGCTACCCGACCCGTACCCGCAGATCTTGGACACTTTCCGTTAGCTGCTAACGGAAAGTGTCCAAAATCTGCACGGTGCACAGGCGTCGCGGGCGCGGGCCCGCAGACACGCACGGACTGGCGGGCGGGGGTGCGGAGCGGTCAGTCGAGCAGTGCGTCCAGGCCGACGGTGAGGCCGGGGCGGTTGCGCACCGCGCGGACGGCCAGCAGCACGCCCGGCATGAACGACACCCGGTCGTACGAGTCGTGCCGGATGGTCAACGTCTCGCCGGTGCCGCCGAAGAGCACCTCCTGGTGGGCTACCAGGCCGGTGGCGCGCACCGCGTGGACGCGTACCCCGTCGATGTCGGCGCCGCGCGCACCCGGCACCTCGTCCTTGGTGGCGTCCGGCGACGGGCCGAGGCCGGCCTCGGCCCGGGCCTGGGCGATCTGCCGTGCGGTGTGGGTGGCGGTGCCGCTGGGGGCGTCCAGCTTGCGCGGGTGATGCTGCTCGATGATCTCGACGGATTCGAAGTGTCGGGCGGCGCGCGCGGCGAACTGCATCATCAGCACCGCGCCGATGCCGAAGTTCGGGGCGATGACCACGCCCACCTCGGGCTTGTCGGCGAGCCAGCCGCGCACCTGCGCCAGCCGCTGCTCGGTGAAGCCGGTCGTGCCGACCACCGCACTGATCCCCTGCTCGATGCACCATTGCAGGTTGTCCATGACCACGTCCGGCGTGGTGAAGTCGACGACCACGTGGGCGCCGGAAACGGCGGAGCGGTTGTCGCCCTGGTCGATCGATGCCGCGAGTTCGAGGTCGTCGGCGGCGTCGACCGCCTTGCAGACCTCGATGCCCATCCGGCCGCGGGCACCAAACACGCCGACGCGCACCAGCTCGGCGGGGGTCTTCTCCTGCTCGTCAGTCACGGGGCACAACCTATCCCAGTCGGGATGCGCTGCTGAGCCGGACCGGCAGTGACAGCCCCCTCAGACCGCGAAGTCGTTAGCGCCGAACGGACCCACCACGGCCAGCGACATCGGGCGGGTGAGCAGCTCCGCGGCGAGGACGTTCACGTCCTCCACGGTGACCTCGTCGACCCGGCGGAGCAGCTCGTCGACCGGCATCAGGTCGCCGTAGAGCAGCTCACCCTTGGCCAGCCGGCTCATCCGGGAACCGGTGTCCTCCAGGCCGAGCACGAAGGAGCCCTTGCTCATCCCCTTGCCCCGGGCCACCTCGGCCTCGGTCAGCCCCTCGGCGGCCACCCGGGCCAGCTCGGCGCGGGTCAGGGCCAGCACCTCGTCCACCTTGCCCGGCGCGCAGCCGGCGTAGACGGCGAACAGGCCGCTGTCGGCGTACTGGCTGGCGTAGGAGTAGACCGAGTACGCGAGACCGCGCTGCTCGCGGATCTCCTGGAACAAGCGGCTGGACATGCCGCCGCCGAGCACGTTGTTGAGGACGCCGAGGGCGAACCGTCGATCGTCGAGCCGGTCGATGCCGGGGCAGCCGAGGATGACGTGCGCCTGCTCGGTCTCCTTCGGCTCCACCAGGGTGGTCGCCGGCTTGGTGCGTACCGCCGGGGTCGCCGCGCGGTACGGCGCCGGGCTGGCCGGGTCGCTGTCCAGTGGGGTGCCACGCACGGCCTGGCGGACCAGCTTCACCACCGCGGCGTGGTCGAGGTTGCCGGCGGCGGCGATGACGATCTGCGGCGCGGTGTAGCGACCCCGGTAGAAGTTCTGGATCTGCCGGCGGGTCATCGGGGTGACGGTCTCCGCGGTGCCGGAGATCAGCCGACCCAGCGGGTGGTCGCCGTAGATGGCCTGGACGAAGAGGTCGTGCACCTCGTCACCCGGCTCGTCGTCGTGCATGGCGATCTCTTCCAGGATCACGCCACGTTCGGTCTCGACGTCGGCCGGCTCCAGGAGCGAGTCGGCGACCAGGTCGCACATCACGTCGATCGCCAGCGGCAGGTCCTCGTCCAGCACGCGGGCGTAGTAGCAGGTGTATTCCTTCGTGGTGAAGGCGTTGGTCTCACCGCCCACCGCCTCGATCTGCGAGGAGATCTCCAGCGCGGTGCGCTTGTGGGTGCCCTTGAAGAGCAGGTGTTCGAGGAAGTGCGCGGCACCGGCCTGCGGACCGGTCTCGTCGCGCGAGCCGACCGCCACCCAGATGCCGAACGAGACGCTCCGCATCGCCGGAATCGCCTCGGTGAGGACACGCAGGCCGCTGGGGAGCACGGTACGTCGTACCGTGCCGCCCAGCGGGTCGTCGCTGATTGTCCGGGTCACCGCGCGGGCGGTGCCGCCGGAGCGGCCCGCCCCGGTGTCCCGAACTCGACTCGACTCACTGGCTTGCCAGCCAGTCGAGGCCACCCCCCGTCGATCCGGTGGAAACGGCGCGCTGAAGGCCCGACTCACGTGGTGCTCCCGGTTCGACGAGGGGTGGGTGATGCGATGTGCGACGGTCAGCTGTGCCGGGTCCGGCGACGGGGACGCTCGCCGCCCTCGCCACCCTCTCCGCCGCCACCCTCGCCGCCGCGCTCCGGGCCACGCCCGCCACGGTCGCCGCCGCGCTCACGGTCGCCGCGGTCACGCGGAGCCCGGTCGCCCCGGTCCCGCCCAGCCGGGCGGTCACCAGCGGCGGCCTCACCGGCGGCCGGAGCCTCGGTGCCCTCCGGGCGGACCTTGTCGAGGTAGATCTTGCCGCGGGCGTCGATGTCCGCGATCTCAACCTCGACCCGGTCACCGACGTTGAGGAAGTCCTCAACCCGCTCGACCCGCTTGCCGTCGCCCACCTTGGAGATGTGCAGCAGGCCGTCACGGCCCGGCAGGAGCGAGATGAACGCGCCGAACGCGGCGGTCTTGACCACCGTGCCGAGGAACCGCTCGCCCTGCTTCGGCAGCGTCGGGTTGGCGATCCCGTTGATCCGGTCGACGGCCGCCTGGGCCGACGGGCCGTTGGTGGCGCCGACGTAGATCGTGCCGTCGTCCTCGATGGAGATCTCGGCGCCGGTCTCGTCCTGGATCGCGTTGATGGTCTGACCCTTCGGGCCGATCACCATGCCGATCTTGTCCACCGGGATCTTGACGGTGGTGACCCGCGGCGCGTAGTCCGACATCTCGGCCGGAGCCTCGATCGCGGCCTTCATGACGCCGAGGATGACCTGCCGGGCCTCGTTCGCCTGCTGCAACGCGGCGGCCAGCACGTCCGACGGAATGCCGTTGAGCTTGGTGTCGAGCTGGAGCGCGGTGACGAACTCCGGCGTGCCGGCGACCTTGAAGTCCATGTCACCGAACGCGTCCTCGGCGCCGAGGATGTCGGTCAGCGTCACGTACTCGGTCTTGCCGTCCACCTCGTCGGAGATGAGCCCCATCGCGATGCCGGCGACCGGCGCCTTCAGCGGGACACCCGCGGAGAGCAGGCCCAGCGTCGAGGCGCAGACCGAACCCATAGAGGTGGAGCCGTTGGAGCCGAGCGCCTCGGAGACCTGCCGGATGGCGTACGGGAACTCCTCGCGCGACGGCAGCACCGGGATCAGCGCACGCTCGGCGAGAGCGCCGTGGCCGATCTCGCGCCGCTTCGGCGAGCCGACCCGGCCGGTCTCACCGGTCGAGTACGGCGGGAAGTTGTAGTTGTGCATGTAGCGCTTGCGGTTCTCGGGGGACAGCGTGTCCACCATCTGCTCCATGCGGAGCATGTTCAGCGTGGTGACGCCCAGGATCTGGGTCTCGCCCCGCTCGAACAGCGCCGAACCGTGCACCCGCGGCAGCACGCCGACCTCGGCGGTCAGCGGCCGGATGTCACGCGGGCCACGCCCGTCCATCCGGACCTGCTCGCGCAGGACCCGGTTGCGCACCTCGGACTTGGTCAGCGACCGGAAGGCGGCGCTGAGCTCCTTCTCCCGACCCTCGAACCGAGCACCCAGCTCCTCGGCGACCCGGGCCTTGACCCGGTCCAGGGCCTCCTCGCGGTCGGCCTTGCCGGCGATGGTGATCGCCTCGGCCACGTCACCGCGGGCCAGCTCGGAGACGGCGTCGTACACGTCGTCCTGGTAGTCCAGGAAGACCGGGAACTCGGTGACCGGCTTGGCGGCGACCTCGGCCAGCTCGCTCTGCGCGCGGCACAGCTCACGGATCGCCGGCTTGGCGGCCTCCAGGCCGCTGGCGACGATCTCCTCGGTCGGGGCGGTGGCACCGGCCGAGATCAGGGCGACGGCGTTCGGGGTGGCCTCGGCCTCGACCATCATGATCGCGACGTCGCCGTCGTCGAGGGTGCGGCCGGCCACGACCATGTCGAAGGTGGCCCGAGCCAGCTCCTCCAGGGTCGGGAAGGCGACCCACTGGCCGTCGATGTGGGCGACCCGGGTCGCACCGATCGGGCCGGAGAACGGCAGGCCGGACAGCTTGGTCGACATCGAGGCGGCGTTGATCGCCACGACGTCGTACGGGTGCTGCGGGTCGAGCGCCAGGACGGTCTCGACGACCTGGACCTCGTTGCGCAGGCCCTTGACGAAGGACGGGCGCAGCGGCCGGTCGATCAGCCGGCAGGTGAGGATGGCGTCCTCGCTGGGGCGACCCTCCCGGCGGAAGAACGAGCCGGGGATGCGGCCCGCGGCGTACATCCGCTCCTCGACGTCGACGGTCAGCGGGAAGAAGTCGAACTGCTCCTTCGGGTGCTTACCGGCGGTCGTGGCGGAGAGAACGACCGTCTCGCCCAGCTGGGCGATGACGGAACCGGCGGCCTGGCGGGCCAGCCGACCGGTGGAGAAGGTGATCTCGCGGGTGCCGAAGGACCCGTTGTCGATCACGGCGGTGCGGGATTCGGTGCCGAGTTTGGTCTCGGTCATGTGCTGTCGTGCTCCTTCGCGTCGTGGGCCCACGACATCGGAGAGCTGCTCAGCCGGCCGGTCTTCGATCGAAGCGCCCGGGTGGTCGGCATCATGCCGGGTTCCCGGGGGCCACTACCGGAGACCGGTACGCTGACCGGCTCCCTCTCGGGTGGTCGCGCGGCCCGTGTTTCTTCAGGTGGGACGCGGCACGGGGGAGCGGCCGTCCGGCCACTCCCCCGTCACGTCACCGGCGCAGACCGAGCCGCTCGATGAGCGACCGGTAGCGGGCAATGTCCTTCTTCTGGACGTAGTTGAGCAACCGACGGCGCCGGCCGACCAGCAGCAGCAGCCCACGGCGGCTGTGGTGGTCGTGCTTGTGCACCTTCAGGTGCTCGGTCAGCTCCGCGATCCGCTTGGTGAGGACCGCGACCTGAACCTCCGGCGAACCGGTGTCGCCCTCGGCGGTCGCGTACTCCGCGCGGATGCTGGCCTTGGCTTCCTGATCGAGCGCCATGTTCTCCCTGTTTCGATGGGTTGATCAAGTGGGTGTCCGTCGTCCCGATGGACCGGGAACGGACCGGTTCCTCGCACCCGCGGCGTCGAGCAGGCACGCGAGGCCCCACGCCGGTCACCCGACGTCCCGGCAAGACTACCAGCACTCACCGGTAACACCCGGCGAAGGGCCTCGGTGGCGGCCCGTCACCCCCGCGACGATCAGGCCAGCGCGCGTCGGGTGCGCTCGACGTCCTGATGCATCTGGGCGATCAGCGGCTCGATCGAGTCGTACCGGACCTGACCCCGCAGGTGCGCCACGAAGTCCAGGGCCAGTCGCTCGCCGTACAGGTCCCCGCTGAAGTCCAGCGCGTACGCCTCCACCCGCCGCTCCCGGCCGGAGAAGGTCGGGTTGGTGCCGACGGACACCGCCGCCAGCAGCGGCTCATGCTGGCCGCGACGGATCAGCCGGGCCGCGTAGACCCCGTCAGCGGGCACCGCCGCGTAGCGGTGGCAGAGCAGGTTGGCGGTGGGGAAGCCCAGTTCCCGCCCTCGCTGGTCGCCGCGGACCACGACACCCTCCACCCGGTGTGGGCGGCCCAGCGCGGCGGCCGCCGCGCCCACGTCGCCGGCGTCGACGCAGGAACGGATGTACGTGGAGGAGAAGACCGTGCCGTCCGCCGCGACCAGCGGGCCGCCCTCGACGCCGAAGCCGAACGTCTGACCGAGCCGTTCCAGCAACGCCACGTCGCCGGCCGCCCGGTGCCCGAAGCGGAAGTTGCTGCCGACCACCACCAACGCCGCGTGCAGGTGCTCGACCAGGACGTCGTGCACGAACTGCTCGGCCGGCACCCGGGAGAACTCCGGGGTGAACGGCACCACGCAGAGCACGTCCACGCCGAGCGCCTCGATCAGCTCGGCCTTACGGGCCGGCTCGGTGAGGATCGCCGGGTGCGAACCGGGGCGGACCACCTCGGCCGGGTGCGGGTCGAAGGTGACCACCACCGACTGCACGCCCAGCTCGCGGGCCCGGGCCACGGTGTGCCCGATCGTCGCCTGGTGCCCCTGGTGCACGCCGTCGAAGACGCCGATGGTGACCACCGAGCGTCCCCATCCGCCGGGCGCCGCGTCGTAGCCCCGCCACCGCTGCATGCCGTTCCTCTCTGCTGTCCCGCCGGCCGGCGGGTCGACACCGCCGGCTGCGGGCCGGCGGACCTGCGCCCCGCGTCAGGCCGGGGCGAGCACGATCTCCGCCCGCGCCCGCCCGTCCCGCTCGCTGACGATAGCGATCAGAGCACCGGTCGGCCCGAAGACGGCGTACGGGCCGGTGAGGCCGGCCGGGTCCAGTGGTCCGCCGTGGGCGAGCACCCGGGCCTCGTCGGGGGTGGCCTCCCGGCGCGCGAAGAAGCGGTCGGCCGCCGCGTCCAGTGGCAGGTTCACCACGTCGGGGGCGCGCTGCTCCAACTCGTCGAGGGTCGCCGCCTCGGCGAGGGTGAAGCCACCCACCGCGGTACGCCGCAACGCCGTGAGGTGCCCGCCGACGCCGAGCGCCAGACCGGCGTCGCGGGCGATGGCCCGGATGTACGTGCCGGAGGAGCAGGTCACGTCCACGTCCACGTCCACCACGTCCGGCTCGGTACGGCGGATCGCCAGCACCTCCAACCGGGAGATGGTGACCCGTCGCGCCGGCAGTTCGACGCTCTCCCCGTCGCGGACCCGCTTGTACGCGCGCTGTCCGTTGATCTTGATGGCGCTGACCGCGCTCGGCACCTGGTCGACCTCGCCGCTCAGCCCGGCCAGCGCCGACCGGATCGCGTCGTCGGTGACCTGACCGGCCGGCGCGGTGGCGGTCACGTCGCCCTCGGCGTCGTCGGTGACGGTGGTCTGACCGAGGCGGATGGTGCCGGTGTAGCTCTTGCCCGCGCCGATCACGTAGGTCAGCAGCCGGGTGGCCCGTCCGACGCCGATCACCAGCACGCCGGTCGCCATCGGGTCGAGGGTGCCGCCGTGCCCGACCCGTCGGGTCTTCGCCAGCCGGCGGATCCGCGCCACCACGTCGTGCGACGTCATGCCGCCGGGCTTGTCGACCACGATCAGACCATCGGTGCTCACGTCTGCCAAGCCTGCCAGATGGCACCCACCCCGCACCGCGTGGGCAGGCCCGGCGTGACCCGCGGCGCCAACACGGGCCCTCAGCGGACCGCGCCGGTCACCGCCCAGCTGCCGTTGCGCAGTCGCAGCAGCAGGGCGACCAGCCGGATCACCACGAACAGGGTGAGCCCGGCCCAGATACCGCCCAGCCCGAGATCGAACACGTACGCCAGCCAGATGGCCGGCAGGAAACCGCCGAGCGCGGCCACGATGGTGAGGTTGCGCAGGTAACGCACGTCGCCGGCGCCGATCAGCACGCCGTCGAGGGCGAACACCACCCCGGCCAGCGGCAGCATGGCGACGAACCACGGCCAGGCCACCATGGCCTGCTCGCGTACCCCTTGATCGGAGCTGAACCACGACGGCACGACGCCGGCGCCGGCGGCGACGAGCAGCGCGAACGCCACGCCGCAGACACCACCGAGCAACCCGACCCGGCGGGCGAGCGCCCGCGCGCCCGCGTCGTCGCCGGCCCCGAGCGCGGCCCCGACCAGGGACTGCGCGGCGATGGCCAGGGCGTCGAGCACCAGCGCGGTGAAGAACCAGAGTTGCAGGGCGATCTGGTGGGCGCCGACGGCGGCGGCACCGAAGCGGGCCGCGACGGCGGTCGCGGACAGGAAGCTGGCCTGGAACGCCAGGCCCCGGATCAGCAGGTCCCGGCTGAGCACCAGTTGCTGGCGGATCATGCGGGGCTGGGGCCGCAGCGACACCCGCTCAGCGACCAGGGCGGCGGCGAAGAGCACCCCGCAGAGCGTCTGCGCGACGACGTTCGCCACCGCCGAGCCGACCAGACCCAGCCCGGCGGGGTAGACCAGCAACGGGCAGAGCAGCGCGGAGAGCAGATTGGGGCCGAGCACGAACAGCAACGGGCGGCGAGTGTCCTGCACACCGCGCAGCCAGCCGTTGCCGGCGGCGGCGAGCAACAGGCCGGGGGCGCCGAGGGCCGCGATCCGCAGCCATTGCGCGGCGGCGTCGGCCACCTCGCCACCACCACCGGCGAGGGTACGCGCGAGCGCGCCTCCGCCGACCTGCATGCCGATCGCGATCAGCAGCCCGACCCCGAACGCCAACCAGGACGACTGGACGCCCTCGGTGACCGCGGCGGCCCGGTCACCCGCGCCGAAGCGGCGGGCGGCGCGCCCGGTGGTGCCGTAGGCGACCACGGTGCCCACCCAGGCGGTGAGCGTCATGACCGTGCCACCGACGGCGAGCGCGGCGAGCGGCACCCGGCCGAGGTGACCGACCACGGCGGTGTCGACCAGCACGTAGAGCGGCTCGGCGGCGAGCACCACGAGGGCCGGCAGGGCGAGGCTGGCGATCCGGCGCGCCGAGGCGGACCCGTCGGTGGTGGTGGCGGTGGGGGTCAGCTGGCTCATCGTCGCCGATCCTCGCACGTGCCTTGTAAGGATCGCAAGACCACTGGTGGCTTACGCATCCGCCCGCTTACCGACCTGTCGGCGGTCGACTTCCGCTTCCGGCCCGAACGCGCCCCCTGTCGCCGCCATCCCCGTTTGCGACGCTCACTACCCTGTCCGAGGCTCCCAACCGGGGAGCACCATGACAGCGATAGGCCTTCATTACATTGAGCGACAGTTACTCTCCGTACGGAGAGCAGCAGCCCGGCCCGAACGTCACCCCCTGGAGCGGCCCGCCAGCCGCACCGCAGCAGGGCGGCTACCCGCCATACGGACAGCCACCGCCCGCGCCGCAGTACGGCACACCGGTCCCACCGGCACCGAACAAGTCGAACCAGGGCCTGATCATCGGTCTGGTCGCCGGCGCGGTGGTCGTCGTCCTCGCCCTCTGTGGCGCCGGAATCGGCCTCCTGCTCGCCAATGACGACGACGACAAGCCCGTGGTGGCCACGTCCTCCGGCCCCACCCTGGGCACCGGCGACGGCTCGGGCAGCACGCCGGACACGGCGGCCGTCCCCACGCCCGGTGCGGCGGACCCGCCGAACACCAACGACAACAACTCGATGACCGCCCGCTACTCCAGCGACCTGTCGAACGTGTGCGAGGGCAGCCCGATCCTCAACGCGGCGCCCTACAGCGGCCCGGCCAGCGCCAAGGCGTACGCGTTCTCCAACAACCCCGGACGGCCGACGTCCTGGTCGTCGAAGTACGTCCCCTCGGACAAGCCCTACTACGCCAAGAGCGAGGACTACCAGAAGGTGTCGGTGGTCGGCTGCCTGAAGTACGAGGAGGGCAGCGAGGGCACCCCGAAGAAGTGTCAGTACAAGGACAAGTCGGACAAGCAGGTCACCGTCGACTACGTCTCGTCGCGCTACACCCTGACCTTCCACGCGGCCAAGACCGCCGAGAGGATCGGCGACGGCGGCACCGTGACCGCCCCCACCAGCAGGTGCCCGAGCTTCATCTCGTACGACAAGGCCACCATGCGGGCGTACGCGACGCCGGACGCCGGCACCATCGAGGCAGCGATGGACAAGTTCCTGTCCTGAACGACTCCCCCGGACGACCAGACGGGGAGCCGGCACCGGCCGGTCGCGGCGGACCGTGACCGGTCAGGGCATCGAAATCGGACGGATGGTGACGCTGCCGGCGTGGCACATCGGCGGCGTCACCACCGGTCGAGATGGGTCACTGACGGGTGTCCATCGACGTCTGCAGCGCGCGGCGAGCCTGCTCGCGGGCATCGTCGGTGGTGGTCTCGGGCTTGGGCTTGTTGGGCATGGTGGCGCTCCTCTTCCAGGGCGCGAGCCGCCGACGCGCGGCGACCCTCACGGGCGGTCGTGCTGAGCGCCCCACGACGGTCCGGGGTTACCGGAGCAGCCGACTGGGCAGCGTGAGCCCGGGTCGATCCGACCCTGGAGGGAGGCGGCACGGGGTGTGGCACCACCACCCATGACCTGCACCGCCAGGCGGCACCGGCCTTCTCCCAAGTTATCGTTCAGGTCCACATACTGCTTACGGTTCCCGCCATCTGGACGGTCGGCAACCCGGCTCAGCGGGCCAGAAAGTGCCAGCCCAGCCACCACCAGAAGCCGAACAGACCGATCCGGCCCACCGGCACCGAACCGACCTCGTAGCGCATCACGTAGGCGCAGACCTCGCCCAGCGTCGGGATCCGGGAACCCTCCCGCCGGGCCACCCACTCGACCACCGCGAAGAGAACCAACGCGGTGAGGAACCCACCGATCGCCAGCGCGCGCATCATCGCCGCACCAGCCCCCAGAAGGCGGCCAACCAGGCGAACCAGGCAGCCGACCGGGTCAGGTGATCCTCCAGGAGCGGGTCGGCCAACCGGGAGAAGGTGGGGAACTCATCGCCGGCAGCCAGCACGAAGGTCACACCCTCGAAGACCCCGAAGACCACCACCGGCACCGCCCACCAGGCTGCCCCCGCGCCCAACCGGCGCGGGGCCGGCCGGCGCGGCACCCGGTTGCTCAGACCGAGCCAGATCAGCACCCCCCCGGTGCCGAGAGTGAACAGATTCGCCTCGGTGGAGAAGGACGCGAACCGGCCACCGACGAGCGACAGGCAGACGAGGACGGGAACCGAGACGGCAGGCCGGTCCCAGGCGCGGGGGGCCTCCACCGTGAGATCGTGCGGCTGCTCCATCCCGCAATTCTTCCCGGTCTCACGGAGCGCGGGAAGACCGACACTCCCCGGAGCTGACCCTGATCTTCGCCGACCGACCGATCGACGACGGTCGACAGGCGGCGTCAGCCGATCAGCGCCGCGTCCAGTTGACCGCGGATCGACTCGATGACCTGCTCGGCGGTGCCCCGACCGGTGAACCCGGCCGCGAAGGTGTGCCCACCACCGCCCAGCGCGACCGCGACCCGACTGACGTCCACCGCGCCCTTGCTGCGCATCGACACCGCCCACTCGGCGGGCCTGGTCTGCTTCACCACGCAGCTCACATCCGCCTCGGCCGTGCACCGCACCGAGTCGATCAGCGCCTCCAGCACGTACGGCCGCTGGTCATGCCGGGCCAGGTCGTCCAGCGTGGCGAAGGTCCAGACCAGCCCGCGACCCCCGGCGGCGGCCGGCTCCAGCTGGGCTCGGCCGAGCACCTCACCGAAGAGTCGGACCGCCCCGAAGGGCCGGGTGTCGAAGACCCGCCGGGAAATGTCACCGGGCGAGATGCCGGTCGCCAACAACCGCGCCGCCATCTGATGCACCGCCGGAGTGGTCGCCTCGAACCGGAACGAGCCGGTATCCGTCGTCAGCGCCACATAGAGGCACTCGGCGATGGCCGGATCCACCACCACTCCGAGCCGGGCCAACAACTGCTCGGCCACCACCGACGTGGCCGCCGCGCGGGGGTCGACCAGGTTCACCGTGCCGAACCCCGGGTTCGAGGCGTGGTGGTCGAGCACCAGCGCCGCACCCGCCGACGACAACCGGCCGGCCAACTCGCCGAGGCGCGACTCGCTCGCCGCGTCGAAGCAGATCACCAGGTCGGGCGCCGGGTCGGCGGCGTCCGCCGGGACCAGCAGGTCCAGACCGGGCAGCCCACGGAACGGCTCCGGCACCTCCGGCGGCCCGGGAAAGGTCGCCTGCACATCGCGTACGCCGAACTGCCGCAGGCCCAGACCGAAGCCGAGCATGCTGCCCAGCGCGTCGCCGTCCGGGTTGACGTGGCAGATCAGCAGCGTACGGGCGGTCGGCGGAAGAGCCCGCACCAACGCCTCGGCCGCGGCCCAGTCCGCCTCGGCGGGGCCGAGCCCGGCTGCCCCGGCGAGCGGGGCGCTGGCGGTGCTGGTCACCGCGTTTCCCCACCCCGCGGGGTCTCCTTGACGTCGGTGGCCTCGTCGGCCTCGTCCGTCTCGTCGTCCTCGTCCTCCACCCGGTACGGCTGGGCCTCACCCGCGTACGTCGCCTGGGCGGCGAGCCGCTGCACCTCGGCATCGGCGTTACGGGCGGCGGCGAGCAGGTCGTCGATGTGCTTGACCTGGTCCTGCACGTCGTCGAGGACGAACGTCAGGGTCGGCGAGTGACGCAGCCCGAGCGCCTTGCCGACCGTGCTGCGCAGCATCCCCTTGGCGCTCTCCAACGCCGCCGCGGTGTCCGCCTGGGCCACCGAGTCACCGAGCACCGTGTAGAAGACCGTCGCGTCCCGCAGATCGGCGGTAATCCGGGCATCGGTGATGGTGATCATCCCGAGCCGCGGGTCCTTGATCTGGCTCCGCACCACCGACGCGACCAGCTCACGCACCCGCTCGGCGTGCCGGCGTACCTTGGCCGGATCAGACATCTCGCCACCTCCACGGCGTCCTGCTCCCGGTCGGCCGGCGGCCCGGAGGCCGCCGGCCGACCGGCCAACATCTCGAACACTACCTTCGCGGCCGCCCCGGTCGCCCGGCACAGCCAGCACCATGGTCAGTCGTCGTCCGCGCCGTAGAGCCGGCGTCGGACGGACAGCAACTCGACCTCGGGGCGACCGGCCACCAGGCGCTCACAGGAGTCGAGCACCTCGCGGACGTGCGCCGTCTCGGCGGCCACCACGGCCACCGCGAGCTGCGCTCGACCATGCAGGTCGAGCGCACCCACCTCGGCGGCCGACACCTCGAAGCGGCGCAGCGCCGCCACGATCGGCCGTACATATGATCTCTTGGCTTTGAGCGACCGGGAGTCGCCCGGCAGCAGCAGGTCGAAGACCGCGGTTCCGGTGAACATCGCCCCGGACGATACCGCCAACCCGCCCCGCATGATCAAGGGGTTTACGCCGACTGGCGTAAACCCCTTGATCAGCGTGTCACTGCCGGATCAGGCGCGAACCTTCTCCCGCATCTCGAAGGTCTCGATGACGTCGCCGACCTGGACGTTGTTGTAACCACCCAGGGTCAGACCGCACTCGAAGCCCTCGCGGACCTCGGTGGCGTCGTCCTTGAACCGCTTGAGCGAGGTGATCGTGAGGTTGTCCGCCACGACCGTCCCGTCCCGAAGCAGGCGAGCCTTCGCGTTGCGTCGGATGATGCCCGACCGGACGATGCAACCGGAGATGTTGCCGATCTTGGACGAGCGGAAGACATCGCGGATCTCCGCGGTGCCCAGCTCGGCCTCCTCGTACTCCGGCTTGAGCAGGCCCTTGAGCGCTGCCTCGATCTCCTCGATGGCCTGGTAGATGACGGTGTAGTACCGGATCTCCACGCCCTCGCGGTCGGCCATCTCACGGACCTTGTTCGAGGCCCGCACGTTGAAGCCGATGATCGTGACCGGCTCGGACGAGGCGCTCGCGAGCATGACGTTGCTCTCGGTGATCGCGCCGACGCCCCGGTCGAGGACCTTGAGCTGGACCTCCTCGGGGATGTCGAGGTTGAACAGCGCGTCCTCCAGGGCCTCCACCGAACCGGAGACATCGCCCTTGAGGATGAGGTTGAGCGACGTCTTCTCGCCCTCCTTGAGCTGCTCCATGAGCGTCTCGAGGGTGGCCCGACCACGGGAGTTGGCGAATGCCGCCGCCCGCCGCCGTGCCTGTCGCTGCTCGGCGATCTGCCGCACCGTGCGGTCGTCCGCCGCGGCGAGGAAGGTGTCACCCGCACCGGGCGGCGCGGTCAGACCCAGCACCATGACCGGACGCGCCGGCCCAGCCTCGGAGAGCTGGTTGCCGTTCTCGTCGAGCATGGCCCGGACCCGGCCGTGCGCCCCACCGGCGACGATCGAGTCGCCCGCCCGCAGGGTGCCCTTCTGCACCAGCACCGTCGCCACCGCACCGCGGCCCTTGTCCAGGTGCGCCTCGATGGCCACACCCTGCGCCGGCCCGTCGATCGGAGCGGTCAGCTCCAGCGACGCGTCGGCGGTCAGCAGGACGGCCTCGAGCAGCTCCTCGATGCCGATGCCGGGCTTGGCGGCCACGTTCACGAACATGGTCTCGCCGCCGTACTCCTCGGCGACCAGGCCGTACTCGGTCAGCTGCTGGCGGACCTTGTCCGGGTTGGCCTCCGGCTTGTCGACCTTGTTGACCGCGACCACGATCGGCACGTCGGCCGCCTTGGCGTGGTTCAACGCCTCGATGGTCTGCGGCATCACGCCGTCGTCGGCCGCCACGACCAGGATCACGATGTCCGTCACCTGGGCACCACGAGCACGCATGGCGGTGAACGCCTCGTGACCCGGGGTGTCGATGAAGGTCACCGCGCGGTCCACACCATCGTGCGGAACGTGCACCTGGTACGCACCGATGTGCTGGGTGATGCCACCCGCCTCACCGGCGACGACGTTCGCCTTACGGATGGCGTCGAGCAGCTTGGTCTTACCGTGGTCGACGTGACCCATGACGGTCACCACCGGCGCACGGCTGACCAGACGCTCCTCGGCCACCTCCGCGTCGAGGTCGATGTTGAACTGCGCGAGCAGCTCGCGGTCCTCGTCCTCCGGGCTGACGATCTGGATGTCGAAGCCCAGGTGCTCACCCAGCAGCTGCAGGGTGTCGTCAGAGCAGGACTGGGTCGCGGTGACCATCTCGCCCAGGTTGAACATCTCCTGGACCAGCGAACCCGGGTTGGCGTTGATCTTGTCGGCGAAGTCCGACAGCGAGGCGCCACGGGAGAGCCGGACGACCTGACCCTGACCCCGGGGAGCACCCGAGCTCATGGTCGGGGCCGACAGGTTGTCGAACTCCTGTCTGCGCTGCTTCTTGGACTTGCGACCGCGCGTCGGCCGGCCACCCGGACGCCCGAAGGCACCCGCGGCGCCGCCGCCACGGCCACGACCACCGGCACCCGGACGACCACCGCCGCCGGACGGAGCACCCGGACGGAAACCGCCACCGGGAGCACCGCCACCGCCGCCGGGACCGCCACGGTAGCCACCGCCACCGCCGGCACCGCCGCCGCCACCGGGGCCGCCGCGGTAACCGCCACCGCCGCCGCCACCGCCGGGACCGCCACGGAAACCGCCGCCACCGCCACCGGGACGACCGGCACCGCCACCGGGGCGACCGGCGCCACCGGGACCGGGACGACCGGCAGCCGGACGCTGGCTCGGCATGGACGCCGGGCTGGGCCGCGGCGGCATGGAGTTCGGGCTCGGCCGCGGCGGCATACCCGCCGGGGTGTTGGGCCGAGGGCCACCCGCACCGGCGGCCGGGGGCCGCTGCTGCTGGCCACCCTGGATGCCGAACGGGTTGTTACCGGCGCCGCGCGCCGGCGGACGACCGCCCGGCCGGGCACCCGGACCGGGAGCCGGCGCGCTCGGACGAGCTGCCGGCGAACCGGGACGGGGCGGCATCGCCGCGGGACCCGGCCGAGGACCGGGGCGGTTGCCACCGTCTGCCGGAGGCTCCCGGCGAACCGGGGTCTCCCGCTGCTGCTGGCGGGCGGCCTGCGCGGCCTTGACCGCGGCCTCCTGCTCAGCCTTCAGCGCGGCGGCACGCGCCTCCGCGGCCGCCACCTCGATGTCGTGGGCACTCGCCGGCTTGGCGACCGGGGTCGCCGACTGCGGCGCTGCGGGCACCGGACCCTTGGGCTTCGGACCGGGTGTCGGCGCGGCCGGCCGCCGAGGCGGCATCGGCTTGGCCGAGACCCGGGGTGCGCCCGGGGTCGGGGTTGGCGTCGGGGTCGGGGTTGAAGCCGGCGTCGACGCGGGCGCCGACGGGGCGGCCGGAGCCGGGGCACCGGCGGACGCGACGAATGCGTTGCGCAGCCGCCGGGCGACGGGCGCCTCGACGGTGCTGGACGCGGACTTCACGAACTCGCCCATTTCCTTCAGCTTGGCGAGAACGGTCTTACTCTCGACCCCGAGCTCTTTTGCAAGCTCGTGTACGCGGGCCTTGCCTGCCACTGCACTCCTCACTCCGAGGTCGTGCGGGCAGCACCCGCAGCGACCTCACTCGTGCACTTGAAGCCTGGTCATTTCAGGGACTTCATCGTGTGCTCATGTCGGTCGTCCTACCCTGCTAGCGACCCTCGCCCGGTCGGGCTGACCGGACGTAGTGGTTGGCGCATCGACGTGCTCTGCCAGCACACCGTGGTCAAGGACCTCGGTGCTGCGCAGCGCACGCCCGAAGGCGCGACGCCGCACTGCCAGCGCGAAGCAGGCCGGATCCGGGTGCATGTTCGCTCCCCGACCCGGCAGCCTGCGGAGCGGATCAGGCCGGAGGCTGTGACCAGCCTCGTCCCTGACCGCGACGATCCGCAGCAATTCGCTGGCCGGCGCACGTTGCCGGCAACCCACACAGGTGCGCTCCGGCTGCGCGCGTCGTACCACTGGAGGAAGTCTACCCCTAGCTACCCGAGATCGCGCCGCCCGGCTCCCGCACGTGATCAGTTGCCCCGCGCACTGCCGGTGCCGCCTGCTCCGCATCGGAGCGAATGTCGATCCGCCAACCGGTCAATCGGGCCGCGAGTCGGGCATTCTGCCCCTCCCGACCGATCGCGAGCGACAACTGGAAGTCCGGAACTGTCACCCGGGCGGCCCGACCGGCCAGGTCGACCACCTCGACCCGCAGCGCCTTGGCCGGCGACAGCGCGTTGCCGACGAAGGTGGCCGGGTCGTCCGACCAGTCGATGATGTCGATCTTCTCGCCGTGCAGCTCGCTCATCACGGCGCGCACCCGCTGACCCATCGGGCCGATGCAGGCGCCCTTGGCGTTCACTCCGGGGGTGGTGGAGCGGACGGCGATCTTCGTGCGATGGCCCGCCTCACGGGCGATCGCGCCGATCTCCACGGTGCCGTCGGCGATCTCCGGCACCTCCAGCGCGAACAGCTTCTTGACCAGCGCCGGGTGCGACCGGGACAGGGTGATCTGCGGCCCGCGCATGCCCTTGGCCACGTGCACCACCACACAGCGGACCCGCTCGCCGTGCGCGTACCGCTCGCCGGGCACCTGCTCGGACTGCGGCAGCACGCCCTCCAGCTTGCCCAGGTCGACGCTGACGATGCCCTTCTCGGTGCGCGTCTCGTGCGCCTGCACCACGCCGGTGACCAGGTCACCTTCGCGGCCCACGTACTCACCGAAGTGCACCTCGTCGGTGGCCTCCCGCAACCGCTGGAGGATCACCTGCTTGGCGGTCATGGCGGCGATCCGGCCGAAGTCGTGCGGGGTGTCGTCCCACTCCCGCACCAGGCTGCCGTCGGAGTCCAGCTCCTGCGCGTACACCAGGGCGGCGCCCGACTTGCGGTCGATCTCCACCCGGGCGTGCGGCTCGGCCCCGTCGGTGTGCCGGTAGGCGGTCAGCAACGCGGTCTCGATCGCCGCGAGAATCGTGTCGAACGGGATCTCCCGCTCGCGCTCGAGTGCGCGCAGCGCCGCGAGGTCGATGTTCACCTCTCCTCGTCCTCCACATCATCTTCGTCGTCGATGTCGTCTGAATCGTCGATGTCGTCGGAATCGTCCGCGTCGTCGAACTCGTCGTCCGGCTCACCGAGCTCGGCGAGCCGGGTGAACTCGACCTGCACGCGGCCGGGGCCCAGCTGGGCGTACGCCCAGGCGGCGCAGCCGTCGTCGGTCTCCAGGTGCACGCCCTCGTCGTCGGCCGCGACCACCCGGCCGGTCAGCTGACGGTCACCGGCGGGCTGCTCGCCGCGCTGGCCGGGCAGCGCTGCCGCGCCCCGGACGGTGACCTTGACCAGGCGCCCCACGTTGCGCCGCCAGTGGCGGGGCAGGGTGAGCGGTCGGTCCACGCCGGGCGAGCTGACCTCCAGCTGGTACTCACCGGCGACGATGTCGCCACCGGTCTCCTCCGCGGCGTCCAGCGCGGCCGAGACCGCGCGGGAGACGTCCGCGACGGCGTCCAGGTCGATCCCGCCGTCGGTGTCCACCATCACCCGCACCACGTGGCGGCGGCCGGCCCGGGAAACCGACAGGTCCTCCAGGTCGTAGCCGGCGTCGTTGACCACCGGCTCGATCACGGCCCGCAGTCGGGTCCGCCGCGCGGCGAGGTCACCGCCGCGGGGACCCGCGGCGTCGCGGGGTCGCCCCGTCGGCCTGGTGGCACGGCCACGCTGCGTCATCTCCGCACCCTCTCCCTGGTCGACGGTGACCGGTCGTCCCGCCACGCCGGCACGCCACCGGAGTGGACACGCCGGTGGTTGCGCAGAGCGTAACGCGCCTTCGCGGTGGCGGACCGGGCGGCGCACCGACGCCGGTGACCCCCGGACCGGCACGCATGGTGTTGACTTGGCCGGTGGTGATCGGCAGAACGACGCAGCGCGGCCAGGCATCCGGACATTCCCGGCGAAAACTCCTGAGTGCCGGGGCCCTGCTGGTGCTCGGCGGCGCCGTGACGCCGCTAACCGGCTGTGATCTTTTCGACCGTGACGACCAACCAGCCCCACCGCCCGACCCGCTGCGGCCGATGGTGGACGAGGCGCTCGCGCTGGCCGCCGCGTACCGGGCGAGCGCGACCGCGTATCCCGAACTCGCCGACCGGCTCGACCCGATCGCCGAGACGCACACCGCACACGCCACCGAGCTGGCCCGGGTGATCGGCGTGACGCTGCCGTCGGCGGCCTCCGCCGCCCCGACCGCCGCCCCGGCGGCCGATCCGAACGGCGCGCGCGCCGCGCTGCGGGCGCTGGAGAAGACCGCCCAGCAGTCCGCCACCGCCGCCTGCGCCGCGGCACCCGCGGAACGGGCCGCACTGCTCGGGTCGATCGTCGCCGCCCGGGCGACCCACCAGGAGGCACTGAAGTGAGGCAGCCATCCGCCGAGGAGGCGCTCGCCGCCGCCCTGTCCGCCGAGTACGCGGCCATCTACGCCTACGGACGGATCGGCGTCCGGCTCAGCGGAGCGGCGCGGGACGCGGCACGCCAGGCGGAAGCCGCCCATCGACGTCGGCGCGACGCCCTGGTGGTGCAGCTCACCACGGCCGGCGGCGTCGTCCCGGCGGACCGCGCCGGGTACGCCCTGCCGTTCCCGGTCACCGATCGGGCGAGCGCCCTGCGGCTCGCCGCCGAGGTGGAGGAGCGCACAGCGGCGCACTGGCGGGCCGCCCTGGCGTCCACCACCGGCGCCGACCGGGACCAGGCGCTGGCCGCCCTGGTCGAGTACGCCGTGCGGGCCACCCGCTGGCGGAAGACGGCCGGGTCGACCCCGCTGACTGTCCCGTTTCCCGGTCGACCGGCCTGAACCTCTCTGCTCCGGTTGCGGTCCGCATACCAGGTATGCATACTCCGTTGCCATGTCCATCCGTCACGGGCTGCTCGCCCTGCTCGAACGCGGCCAGATGTACGGCTACCAGCTGCGCGCCGCGTTCGAGGAGTCGACCGGCTCGACCTGGCCGCTGAACATCGGGCAGGTCTACACCACGCTGTCCCGGCTGGAACGGGACGGTCTGGTGCGCCCGCTGCCGGAGAGCGAGGCCGGGCAGCGCCCGTACGAGATCACCGACGCCGGCCGGGCGGATCTGGCGCTCTGGTTCGCCACCCCGATCAGCCGTACCGACCGACCCCGCGACGAGCTGGCGATCAAACTGGCGCTGGCGCTGACCACCCCCGGGGTCGACGTCCGGTCGGTGGTGCAGGCCCAACGCAGCGCAACGATGCGGGCTCTTCAGGAGTTGACCCGGTTGAAGTACGGCAGCAACCGACCGGAGGACCTCCCGTGGCGGCTCGTGCTGGATTCGATGGTGTTCCAGGCCGAGGCGGAGGTGCGCTGGCTGGACCACTGCGAGACCAGTCTGGTGCGACACCAACCCAGCGGCCCGGCCCCTCCCGTCTCCCGGCCCAGCGACACCGACGCGGGTGACGCGGCACGATGGACCGGCGAGGAGGCACGACGGTGAGCGGGTCGGACGACGCGGTGCTGGACCTCCGCGCCGTCCACCGAACCCACGGGTCCGGACCGGCCGCGGTGCACGCGTTACGCGGTGTCAGCCTGGTCGTCCGGCCCGGCGAGCTGGTCGCCGTGATGGGGCCGTCCGGGTCGGGGAAGTCGACCCTGCTGGCCCTCGCCGGCGGGTTGGACCGTCCGTCCGGCGGCGAGGTCCGGGTCGAGGGGCAACCGCTGGGGGCCCTGGACCGGCGCGGGCTGGCCCAGCTGCGCCGCCGCCGGATCGGCTACATCTTCCAGCAGCTCAACCTGCTGGGCAGTCTGAGCGCACTGGAGAACGTGGCGCTCCCGTTGGAACTCGACGGCACCAGCGGACGCCGCGCCCGGGCGCTGGCCAGGGCGGCGCTCACCGAGGTGGGCATGCCCGCACTGGGTGACCGCTTCCCCGACCAGCTCTCCGGTGGGCAGCAGCAGCGGGTGGCCATCGCCCGCGCGCTGGTGGGCGAGCGCCGACTGGTGCTCGCCGACGAGCCCACCGGGGCCTTGGACTCGCAGACCGGCGAGGCGGTGCTGCACCTGCTGCGCCGCCGGATCGACGCGGGGGCCGCCGGTGTGCTGGTCACCCACGAGGCGCGGCACGCCGGCTGGGCCGACCGGGTGGTGTTCCTCCGCGACGGCGTCCTGGTCGACACCACGGCACCGCTGGGCAGCGTCGACCAGTTGCTGGCCGGCAGCGACCGGTGACCATCCGCCGGCCGACGCGGGCCCCCGCTCAGGCCGACACCACGACGCCCCGGCCGGTCGCGCGGCCCACTCCGGTCCGCCGACGGCGCTTCGCCGAGCTGACCGGCTCCTGGCGGGCGGCGCTGCGCATCGCCCGGCGGGAGTCACGCCGGGCCCCGCGACGGACCGCGCTGGTGCTCGCGATGATCGCCCTGCCGGTCGCCGCGCTGGCCTTCCTGGCGGCGAGCTACGACATGGCCGAGCTGACCCCGGAGGAACGCGTCGCGCGCCGGCTCGGGGTGGCCGACGCGGAGTTGCAGTGGATCGCCAGCGCCCCGGTACGACAGGACGAGTGGGGTGCGGGCTGGTACGTCCAGGACGGCGAGCCCCCCGCGCGGGTCACCGCCGCGCAGATGACCGCCCTGCTGGGGCCGGGCAGCCGGGTCACCGAGGTGCGTCCGCGCGTTCCGCTGACGCTGCGCGGCCCGCGCCGTGACGAGATCGTGGACGGGCGGGTGCTGGACCTCACCGACCCGTTGGCCCGCGGGCTGGTGCGGTTCCGAGCCGGCCGGCCGCCGCAGCAGCCCGGTGAGGTCGCAGTCAGTCCGGCCGCGCTGCGCCGCCTGGACCTGCGCCTCGGCCAGGCCGTGGCGACCGCCGACGGGAGCCGGGCGTACACCGTGGTGGGGGTGGTCGAGTTCCCCGACGACCTCGGGCCGGTCGTGGCGCTGCACCCGGGGGCCGTGCCGACGACCGGTCCGGCGCCGGGCAGCGTCTGGCTGGCGGACCTGCCCGCACCGGTGGACGCCGCGCTGGTCTCCCGACTCAACGACCGGGGGGTGGTGATCACCGCACGCGACCCGATCGGTACGCGGACCGGAGCGGACCGGACGGGGTTCGGCCTGATCGGGGGGAGCAACGCCAACGATCTGAGCACCGGCGTCCTGATCGCGGGCCTCGGGCTGCTGGAGGTCGTCCTGCTGGTCGGGCCGGCCTTCGCCGTCGGCGTCCGTCGCCGACGGCGGGATCTGGCGCTGGTCGCGGTGGCGGGCGGCGACGCCGCCCAACTGCGCCGGGTCGTGCTGGCCGACGGCGTGGTGCTGGGCCTGCTGGGCGCCGCCGCCGGCCTGCTGGTCGGCGTCGGCGCGGCGTTCGCCGGTCGACCGCTGATGGAGCAGTACGTCTTCGGCACCCGCTTCGGCGGCTACCGCTGCTGGCCGACCGCGCTGGTGCTGCTCGGCGGGGTCGCGGTGCTGGCCGGGGTGCTCGCCGCGCTGGCACCGGCCTGGACCGCCGCCCGGCAGGACGTCAGCGCCGGGCTCGCCGGGCGACGCACCCCACCGGCATCCCGGGGCCGGTGGTTGACGGTCGGGGTGGCGTTGGTGCTGGGTGGGGCGGGGCTGGCGGCGTTCGGGGCCACCCGGACCTCCCCGGCGGTGATCCTCACCGGGCTGATCCTCGGCGAGTTGGGCCTGGTGTGCTGCACGCCCACGTTGCTCGGGGCGCTGGCCCGCCTGGGCCGGGTGTTGCCGCTGGCACCACGGATCGCCCTGCGCGACGCCAGCCGCAACCGGGCCGCGGCGGCACCGGCCATCTGCGCCGTGATGGCCGCCGTCGCCAGCAGCGTTGCCCTCGGCGCATACCTGGCCAGCGACGGCGTCCGCGACGCGCGCGCCTACCGGCCGGCGCTGCCGACCGGCCACCTCCTGATGTACGCGAACAGGCCGGACGGGCAGCCCACCCTGGCGCAGGTCACCGACGCGGCCCGGGACCAGCTGGGGGTCGACGTGGTCGCCACCGTCTACGCGCCCGACTGCGACGCGACGGGCACCGTCTACTGCGACGTCGCGCCCGTCCTTCCGCCGAGCCAGACCTGTCCGTGGCAACCCGGCGACCGCCTCCCCGCCGCACACCGCCAGCAGGCGCGGGCCGACCCCCGCTGCCGGATCCCCGAGGTGGACTACTTCGGCGGCTACGTCGAGCCCGGGGTGGACGACGGCACCGCGCTGCCACTTCTCACCGGCGCGGACCCGGCGACGACCGCCGCCGCCTCGGCGGTGCTGCGCGCCGGTGGCGTGGTGGTGACCGACCCGCGCTACCTGCACGACGGTCTGGTGACCGTCCGCGTCTCCAACGCGGACGGGAACCCGGACGCGTCGACCACCGTCCGCGACCTGCCGGGGTACGCGCTGCCCGAGGCGGCCGGCCCCTCCCGCCTGCTGCTCTCCACCGCCGCGGCCCGACGCCTCGGTCTGAGCTGGTCCTCGGCCGGCTGGGTGGTCGGCACCACGACCCCGCCCGACGAGGAGCGGCAGGCACGGTTCGCCGCGGCGCTGCGCCCGTTCGGGACGTTCACGCTGAACGTGGAGTACGGCGGCGCCCGACGCGACGTCTCGCCGCTGTTGCTGCTGCTCGCGGTGGCGGCCGGACTGATCACGGTGGGGGCGGCCGGGATCGCCACCGCCCTCGCGGCCGCCGAGGGGCGCGCCGAGCTGACCACCCTGGCGGCCGTCGGCGCGGCCCCGGGGGTACGTCGGCTGCTGGCGATCTGCCAGGCCGGGGTCATCGCCGGACTCGGTTCGGTGCTCGGCATCGTGGCCGGGCTCGGCACCGCCGCGATCGTGCTGGTGTCGGTGAACCGGCAGTACGCCAACGACTGGCCGGTGTCCGCCCCGTACCCCTTCCTGGTGCCGTGGCCCGCGCTCGGGGTGCTGGTGCTGGTGCCGGTGGTGGCCATGCTCGGGGCGGGGCTGTTCACCCGGGCCCGGCTGCCGATCGAACGGCGGCTGGACTGACTGATCCGCCGGTGCCGAAACGGGACCGCGCGGGGGTGCCGTCGGGGCCGGGCGACCGGCAGACTGATCGGCGTGTCAGTGCTGGGAAACATCACCCGTCGGGTCGGTCATCATCGGTGGTTCGGCGCGGCCGCACGTCTGCTGGTCCCCGCCGACCGGGTGGTCGGCCGGCTCACCCGGGGCCGGGTCGTCGCGCTCGGCCTGATCCCGTCGCTGGTGATCACCACGACCGGCCGCCGCTCCGGCAAGCCCCGCAGCAACCCGCTGGTCTACGTGCCCGACGGCGACGCGTACGTGGTGATCGGCTCCAACTGGGGGCAGACCCACCACCCCGGTTGGGCGATGAACCTGCTCGCCGACCCCGTCGCCGAGGTGGCCGTGAAGGGCCGACGGATCGCTGTGCGAGCCGAGCGGGCGTCCGGCGCCGAACGGGACCGGTTGTGGCAACTGCTGGTCACCGAGTGGCCCGCGTACCGCACGTACGTGCAGCGGGCCGGCGGTCGGGAGATCCACATCTTCCGACTGGCCCCGGCCGGGCGCGGCGCGCCCGACGGTCCACCGCCGGCTGACTAGTCTGACGCTCGGTAGCGAAAGGCGGACCCGTGGGTGAACAGTCCGGTGTCGACCGGGGCTTCGACGATCGACGGTGGGCGGTCGCGGAGCGGGTCGCCGAGGCGATCCGGCGGCGGTTCCCGGCCGACGCGCTCGCGATCGCGGTGCACGGGCCCCTGGCGCACGGTGACGACGACGGGGGCGGTGACCACGAGGCGGGCATGCTGGTGGTCACCTACCGACCGGGGACCGGCCCGCCGCCGGCGACGCGGCGGGTGGACGGGGTGCTCGTCGATCTGACCGTGGCCGCCGCCGAGGACTACCTGGCCCAGGCCCGGGTGCTGTCGCCGCTCTGGCCGTTGACCGCCGACCGGTACGTCACCACGCAGGCGTTGCACGATCCGACGGGCTGGCTGCGGACGCTGCGCGACGAGCACCTGGGCCGGCTGGCGCGGGCCCGGCCGGCGGAGTTCAGCACCGCGGCCCGGCAGGCGTGGTACCGGGGCAGCGCGGCCCACTCCCGGGCCGCCCGGCTCGCCGAGTGGTACGAGACCGACCAGGCGCTGCTGATGCTCGGTGAGGCCCGGCTGGCGGCGGCCACCGTGGCCGGCCTGTTGAGTCGCACCTACTTCCGTGACCCGGGCGACGCGGTGCGGCGCACCGGCTTGGCTGGCGCGGACATGACCGAGGTGGGCGCGGTGCTGGCCCGGCAGGCCGAGGAGTTGGCCGCCCGTGGTCGTGCCGTCGACGGCACCGTCGAGGAACTGCTCAGCACCTGAGGTGCGTCACAGCCCGCCCGGCACGCCGATCAGCGAGCCGACCAGGTAGGTGGCGCCGGCCGCCGCGGCACCCAGCAGCAGCTGGCGCAGCCCACTGGTCCACCACGGACGGTGGGTGAAGCGGGCCACCACGGCACCGGCGGCGAAGAGCCCGAGCCCGCCGACGGCGAGCGCCACCCACAGAACGGTGGCGCCGAGCAGGTACGGCAGGAGCGGGACCAGCGCGCCGATCGAGAAGAACAAAAACGACGAGATCGCCGCCGCCCACGGGCTGGGCTGGTCGTCGGGGTCGACGCCCAACTCCTCCCGCACGTGCACCCGCAGCGCCTCCTCCGGGTCGCGGCGTACCGCCTCGGCGACCTGGGTGGCGAGATCGCGGGGCAGGCCCCGGGCCACCCACGCGTCGGCCAACTCCCGGGCCTCCGCCTCGGGGTGCCGTTCCAGCTCCCGCCGCTCCTTGGCCACCTCGGCGGCGACCTGCTCGTTGGCGGACCGCACGCTGGTGTACTCGCCGAGCCCCATCGAGATGGCCCCGGCCACCAGGCCCGCGCTGCCGGTGAGCACGATGCTGTGCGGCGACACCCCGCCGCCGCCGACGCCGGCGATCAGGGCGATGTTGGTGACCAGGCCGTCCATCGCGCCGAAGACGGCGGGGCGCAGCCAGCCGCCGGAGACGTCCGCGTGGTGCGCTTCGCGCAGCGCCGCCGGGGTGTCCGTCATGGAAGGGTCAGGATTTCGTGGCCGTCGTCGGTCACCACGATGGTGTGCTCGAACTGCGCCGTCCATCTCCGGTCCTTGGTGACGACGGTCCACCCGTCGTCCCACATGTCGTACTGGTAGGTGCCGAGGGTGATCATCGGTTCGATGGTGAACGTCATGCCCGGCTCCATGATGTCCGTGGGGCGCGGGCTGTCGTAGTGTGGCACGTAGAGGCCGCTGTGGAAGGCCTCGCCGATGCCGTGGCCGGTGAAGTCGCGGACCACGCCGTAGCCGAACCGCTTGGCGTACGACTCGATGACCCGGCCCACCACGTTGATCTGGCGGCCCGGGGCGACCGCGCGGATGCCGCGCATCATCGCCTCGTGGGTCCGCTCGACCAGCAGCCGGGCCTCTTCGCTGACCTCGCCGACGCAGAAGGTGGCGTCGGTGTCGCCGTGCACCCCACCGATGTACGCGGTCACGTCGACGTTGATGATGTCGCCGTCCTGCAGCACGGTGGTGTCCGGGATGCCGTGGCAGATGACCTCGTTGAGGCTGGTGCAGCAGGACTTCGGGAAGCCCTTGTAGCCCAGCGTCGACGGGTACGCGCCGTGGTCGCAGAGGAACTCGTGCACCACCTTGTCGATCTCGTCGGTGGTCACGCCGGGCTTGCAGTGCTCGCCGGCCAGTTGGGTCGCCTGGGCGGCGAGCCGGCTGGCGACGCGCATCTTCTCGATGGTCTCCGGCGTCTGCACGTGCGAGCCCCGCCACTCCTGTGGGCGCTTCTTGCCCACGTACTCCGGTCGGGCGATCTGGGACGGCACCGGTCGCATCGGGGAGAGCGTGCCTGGTGTCAGCGGCGGACGGACGGTCATGCCGCAAGCCTATCGCCGGGACCGCCGGTGACGGGCGCCACGGCCGGCCGGTGGGGGTTGTTGCCCTGCCTGGGCCGCTGTGCCATGGTGTCTGCGTGAATCAAGGGGGAGCACCGCCCGTCTTCTCCGCCAGCGCGGAGATCGATGGCGATCACCTCCACGTGGTGGTGGCCGGTGAGGTCGACATGGCGACCGCGGACACGATGCTCCAGACGGCGCTGCGGGAGCCTGCCGAGACGATCACCCTCGACCTGAGCGCGGTCACCTTCTTCGACTCGGCCGCGATCCACGCCCTGGTCCGGCTCGCCCAGCAGGTTCCGGGCACGCTCACCGTTCGTCCGTCCCGGCAGGTTCGTCGGGTGCTGGAGATCTCCGGCCTGGGCGAGCAGAGCTGGCTCGACCCGGCCTGAAGGCCGACGGCGCAGTCCCCGGCCGGCACCCCGAGGTGCCCGGCCGCCGTCGGGCGGGCGGTCAGTCCCGCAGCTGCCGGCGCAGCGTCACCTCGGTGCCGTGGTCGGTACGCCGCACGGACAGGTCGCCCAGCGCTCTGATCAGGGTCAGGCCGCGGCCCCGGAAGCCCGAGCCGGTCGACTCCCGCCACTGGCCGCTGTCGCGCACCGTGGCCGTCACCGTCCGACCTTCGATGGCCACCTCCACGCTGATCATGGCCTCGGCGGGGTGGACCGGGTGTTCGATGGCGTTGGCGGCGGCTTCGGAGACGGCGACGGTCAGGTCGAACAGGTCGGTCTCGCCAACCGAGTGCGCGACCAGGAAGTCCTCCAGCCGCTTGCGCAGCACGCTGAGCCGGGTCGGGTCCGCCGGTAGCCGCAGCGCGAAGCGGTTCAGCTCGGCCGCCTCCAGGGCGAGGACCGCCACGTCGTCGCGGCGCGGCCGTCCGGTGAACCGCGCCACCACCGCGTCGATCAGGTCCGCCACGTGCTCACTGGGGGTGGCCGCGTCAACGCGGAGCTGGGCCAGTGAGGCGTCGATGCCCAGCTGCCGGTCCTCGATCAGCCCGTCGGTGTAGAGCAGCAGGCGAGCACCGGCCGGCAACTCGCCCTCGACCGACTCGTATGTCACGTCGGGGAGGGCGCCGACCGGTGGACCGAGCGCCCGGTCGTGCAGGAACGCCACATCACCTCCGGTGATCAACAGTGGGGACGGGTGACCGGCGCTGGCGTACCGCAGCCGACCGGTGCGGGGGTGGAACACCAGGCAGACCACTGTCGCGAAGGATCGCGCCTCGGTGGAGCCGACCAGCCGGTTGAGCCGGGTCAGTGACTCACCCGGATCGAAGCCCTCCAGCACGTACGCCCGCAGCGCGTTGCGCAGTTGACCCATCGCCGCCGCGGCCCGGACGCCCTTACCGACGACGTCCCCGATGACCAGCACCAGTTCCTCGCCGTTCAGCGCGATCGCGTCGTACCAGTCGCCGCCGACCTCGACGTCGGCGCTGCCGGGCAGGTAACGGCTGGCCACCACCGCGCCGGGCAGCTGCGGCAGCGACCGGGGCAGCAGGCTGTGCTGCAGGGTGGTGGCGATGCGGTGTTCGGCCTCGTAGAGCTGGGCGTTCTCCAGGCGCACCCCGACCAGCCGGGCCAGCTGGGCCAGCGCGGCGTCGTCGGTCTGCGCCTCGTCGCCGGCCGCCCGCCAGACCTGCAGCTCACCGAGCTGCTTGCCGGTGGTGCCGGTCAACTCGGCCACGAAGGACGGGTCGGCGGAGGTGGTGCCACCGGCGTCCGCCTCGAAGCGAGCCTCGGCCGCGGCGACGACCACCCGGGCCGCCTCGGCGAGGCTCAACGCGTGCCGGGCGGCGACCTGGAGCACGTCGGCGGTGGATCGGGCGGTGTTCACCGCCACCGCCGCGTCGGCCAGGGCCCGGAGCCGGCGGATGATCTGCCCGCGCAACTGGCCCAGCTCCACGTTGGCCCGTACCCGGGCGATCAGCTCCTGCCCGGAGAACGGCTTGGTGAGGTAGTCGTCAGCGCCGACGGCGAGACCGGCGACAGCTTCCGCGGATCCGGCGCGGGCGGAGAGCAGCACGATCGGCACATGCCGGGTACGCGGATCCGCGCGCAGCGCGCTCACCAGCCCGAACCCGTCCAGCCGGGGCATCATCACGTCGGTGAGCACCAGGTCGAACCCGCCGTCGCGGGCCAGCGGCAGGGCGTCGAGCCCGTCGTTCGCGGTGACCACGTCCCAGGTCGGGGAGAGCAGCCGGCTGACGTGCTCCTGCAGGTCCGCGTTGTCGTCGACGACCAGGATCCGGCCCGCCGGCGCACCGTGCGTCGGCTGACTGTCGAACCCGCGGGTCGGCGCCACACCGGCCCACAGAGCGGTCTCCGCCACGAAGAGCCGGGCCTGCTCGGGCTCACCCTCGGGCAGCGGGTCGAACGTCGCCACCCGGTCCGCGGGCAGGTGCGCCGACCCGAACGGAACGGTCACCGCGAAGGTGCTGCCCTGGTCCACCTGACTGGTCAGCCCGACCTCGCCACCGTGCATCTCGACCAGTTCCCGAACCAGCGCGAGGCCGATCCCGGTGCCCTCGTGGGTGCGGGCCCGCGCCCCGGCAACCCGGTGGAACCGTTCGAAGACGTGCGGCAGCTCGTCCGGCACGATGCCGATGCCGGTGTCCGTCACCTCCAGCCGGGCGCCGCCGTCCACGGCCCGGATTCGTACCCGGATCTCGCCGTCGAAGGTGAACTTGACCGCGTTCGACACCAGGTTGAAAACGATCTTCTCCCACATGTCCCGGTCGACGAAGACCGGCGCCGGCAGCGGCGGGCAGTCCACCACGAGTCGCAACCCGGCCCGCTCGGTGGCCGACCGGAAGGTGCTGGCCAGTCGGGCGGTGTAGCCGGCGAGGTCGGTGGGCTGGTAGCGGGCGGCGAGCCGACCGGACTCCAGTCGGGAGAAGTCCAGCACGGTGTTGACCAGCTTGAGCAGGCGCAGCGCGTTGCGGTGCATCATGGTCAGTCGGTCGGTCTGGGCGGGGGGCAACCCCGGGTCGGCCAGCAGATCCTCCAGCGGGCCGAGCACCAGGGTCAGCGGGGTGCGGAACTCGTGGCTGACGTTGGCGAAGAAGTTGGTCTTCGCCCGGTCCAGCGCGGCCAGCTCCGCGGCGCGGGCCCGCTCCTGCTCGTACGCCCGCTGCGTCGCGAGCGCCCGGGAGATCTGGGCGGCAACCAGGTCGAGGAAGTCCCGGTAGTCGTCGCCGAGCGGCAGTTGGCGGGCCACGCCGACGACCAACGCACCGACCGTCTGGCTGGTCGCCGTGAGCGGCAGCACGAGGGCCTGATCGGCCGCATCCACCGGCAACGCATCGAGCAGATCGGCGACCTCGACCGTGGCGGGCGCGCCGTCGCCGGTCAACCGGGCCAGCAGCTGCGCCGCGACGTCGACGGCGGGTGGGGTGGTGCCGGTGTGACCGGCCAGGGTGAGCTGGTCGCTGTCGTCGACCAGGTAGATCAGGGCGAACGGCACGTCCGCCCGGTGCCGGTCGAGGACGTCGGCCGCGGTCCGGCCCAGTTCCGCGGCGCTGCCGATGTCGTTCAGCTCGGCGCCCAGCTCGGAGAGCGCTCGCAGCCGCCGCTCGCCGAGCACCCGCCCGGTGGTCTCGCTGACGATGCAGTAGACGCCACCGACCGTGCCGTCGTCACCCCGGATCGGGTCGTACGAGACGTTGAAGTAGGTCTGTTCGACGAAGCCGTGCCGGTCCAGCAGAAAGGGGTGGTCCTCGCCCCGGTAGGAGCGTCCGGTGCTCCGGACGCCGTCGAGCAGCGGGCCGAGCACCGCCCAGGTCTCCGCCCAGTTCGAGCGGGCCGGTTGGCCGATCACGTCCGGGTGCTTACTGCCGATGGTCGGCCGGTAGGCGTCGTTGTAGAAGGCCAACTGCTCGTCGCCCCAGAACATGACGATGGGCGCGCTGGACGCGAGCATCATGCCGACCGCGTTGACGAGCGCCGGGGGCCACTGAGCGGGTTCTCCCAGCGGACCGGCGGACCAGTCGAAGGAGGCCAGCCGCTCGCCCATCTCGCCGCCGGCCGCGAACGCGGCCGCCAGTATCGGAGGAGTCTCGCCGCCGGACACAGTGGGATGCCCCATGTCCGCGCCCCCCTGGGCCGAGCTCATGCAGCCTCCCGCTCCGGCCGTGCCCCTCGACCGTTGATCTTCACCCGCTGTGCTCCGACTTGTACCCCGGCGGACCAGGAACGTAACGCATCAGGACACGCGGACGCTGATCACGGGCGCGCGCGGTCGGGCACCGGACAGTGCGGGGCGTCAACCGGTGGGACCAGGTGCCCCTGACATGTCAGAAGACCGGCAGCCCGTCGATGCTCGCCGCGTTCCTGGTGGCCCGGTAGACGACGAGGTCATCGGCGCTGCGACGCGAGTGTGAGGTGAGTAACAGATCGCGCTCGGCCCGGAGGTCCATCAGGGGCACCGCGTAGCCGCAGGAATCACTGACCCGCTCCACGTCGATCGTGATGACCGCCCGGACGGCGTGCACGTCCGGCGGTGCGGGAAACGCGGCGAGCCGGTCGGCGAAGGCCTCCTCGGTCACCGCGACGCTGCTGCCCCGACCGTGCAGCCGGACGATCTTCGGCGGGCCGTCGAAGGCACAGAACATCACCGTGATCCGGCCGTTGTCGCGCAGGTGGGCGATCGTCTCCGCCCCGCTGCCGTGGTAGTCGAGGTAGGCCACCCGGTGCGGGCCGAGGATCACGAACGTGCCCCGCATGCCCTTCGGCGACACGTTGACGTGCCCCTCGACGTCGGACGGGGCGGTCGCCACGAAGAAGAGCGGCTGGGCCTCGATGAAGTCACGCAGTCGACCGTCGATCTCCGGATAAACCTTGCCCATGCGCCGATCCTCCCACCGGTGCCACCGACCGGCGGCGGCGATCCCTGTCACACCCCCGCACCGGCCCGGCTCGCTCCACGCGCTCACAGCGGAGTGACGTAGGCACCCGTGATGCCGCCGTCGACCACGAACTGGGCGGCGGTCATGAATGAGGCGTCGTCGCTGGCCAGGAACGCCACCGCGGCGGCGATCTCCTCCGGTGACCCGAAGCGCCCCATCGGCACGTGCACCAGGCGACGGGCGGCCCGCTCCGGGTCGGCGGCGAAGAGCTCCAGCAGCAACCGAGTGGCCACCGGGCCGGGACACAACGCGTTGACCCGGATGCCCTCGCGGGCGAACTGCACACCCAACTCCCGGGTCATCGCCAGCACCCCACCCTTGCTCGCGGTGTACGCGATCTGCGACGTCGCCGCCCCCATCAGCGCCACGAACGAGGCCGTGTTGATGATCGAACCCTTGCCCTGCCGACGCATGTGCGGAATGGCGTACTTGCAGCACAGGTAGACGCTCGTGGTGTTGACCCGCAGCACCCGTTCCCACGCGTCCAGTCCGGTGTCCAGAATGGAGTCGTCCTCCGGCGGTGAGATGCCGGCGTTGTTGAACGCGATGTCCACCCGGCCGTGCCGGTCCGCCACCCCGTCGAACAGGTCGCGTACCGCCGACTCGTCGGCCACGTCGGTGGCCACGAACTCGCCGCCGCACTCCTGGGCGGCCTTCGTACCGGCCGCCGTGTCGATGTCCACACAGACCACCCGGGCCCCCTCGGCGGCGAACCGCCGTACGGTGGCCAATCCGATGCCGCTGCCCGCTCCGGTGACCACGGCCACCCGGTCCTGCAATCGACCCTGCACTGGCCTCACTCCTCCGTCGCGATGAACACGTTCTTGACGTCCGTGAAGGAGTGCAGCGCGTCCGGGCCCAACTCACGGCCGAACCCGGACCGCTTCATCCCGCCGAACGGGGTCCAGTAGCGCACCGAGGAGTGCGAGTTGACGCTGAGGTTGCCCGAGTCGACGGCGCGGGCCAGGCGCAGGGCCCGGCCGACGTCGCGCGTCCAGATCGAGCCGGAGAGGCCGTACTCGGTGTCGTTGGCGAGCCGGACCGCGTCGGCCTCGTCGTCGAACGGCAGCACCGAGACCACCGGGCCGAAGATCTCCTCCCGCCAGTGCCGGTCGGCCGGGGAGTCGGCCAGCAGCACCGTGGGCGCGTGCCAGAACCCGGGGCCGTCCGGGCAGGAACCGGTGAAGGCGACGGTCGCCCCGGGCAGGTAGCCGGCGACCCGGTCCCGATGGGCTGCGGAGATCAGCGGACCCATCTCGGCGGTCTCCAGCGACGGGTCCTGCACCCGCACGGCGCGTACCGCCGGTTCGAGCAGGGCCAGGAAGCTGTCGTACACCGGACGTTGGACCAGGATCCGCGACCGTGCGCAGCAGTCCTGGCCGGCGTTGTCGAAGACCGCGCCGGGCGCGGTCGCGGCGGCGCGTTCCAGGTCGGCGTCGGCGAACACGATGTTCGCGCTCTTGCCGCCCAACTCCAGGGTGAGGCGCTTCACCTGGGCGGCGCAGCCGGCCATGATCCGGGTGCCGACCTCGGTGGAGCCGGTGAAGCAGATCTTGCGGACCGCCGGGTGGCTGACGAACCGCTCCCCCACCACCGCTCCCGCCCCCGGGATGACGGTGAAGACGCCGTCGGGCAGGCCCGCCTCGCGGGCCAACTCGGCCAGGCGCAGCGCGGTGAGCGGGGTCAGCTCGGCGGGCTTGAGGACCACCGTGTTGCCGGCGGCGAGCGCCGGGACGAACCCCCAGGCGGCGATCGGCATCGGGAAGTTCCAGGGCACGATCACGCCGACCACGCCGAGCGGCTCGTGGAAGGTGACGTCCAGCCCGCCGGGCACCGGGATCTGCCGTCCGGTCAGCCGCTCGGGCGCGCCGGCGTAGTAGTCCAGAACGTCGCGGACGTTGCCCGCCTCCCACCGGGCGTTGCCGATGGTGTGTCCGGAGTTACGCACCTCCAGCAGGGCCAACTCGTCCAGATGCGCGTCCACGACAGCGGCGAACCGCCGCAAGAGTCGCCCCCGATCCCCAGGAGCCAAGCCCCGCCAGGTTTCGAATGCCCGAGAAGCCCGAGAGATCGCCGAGTCAACCTCACCGGTGGACGCCCCCCGAACCTCCCGAAAACCAACCCCAGAAGCCGGATCAACAACCAACGTCACGCCCCCACCGCCCCTCCCCGCCCCGCCCGCCCCGCCTGCCCCTCCCCGTCGATCATGGAGTTGTGGTGCCTCGCGAAAGCCGCAATCCACCGCACTTCGGCCACCACAACTCCATGATCGACACGGCCAGCCCGGGGCGGGGCGTTAGAGGCGTTCGAAACCACGGGTCAACTCCCAGTCGGTCACGGCGGCGTCGAAGGCCGCCAGTTCCACCCTCGCCTGGTTGGCGTAGTGGGCCACCACCTCGTCGCCGAACGCTTCCCGGGCCACCGTCGAGCCCTCCCACAGGGCCAGGGCGTCGCGCAGCGTGCCGGGAACCCGCTCGGCCTCCGGGTCGTCGTACGCGTTGCCGGTGCACTCCTCCCCCAACTCCAACCCCTGCTCGATGCCGTGCAACGCGCCGGCGACCAGACCGGCTATCGCCAGGTACGGGTTGACGTCGGCGCCGGGCACCCGGTTCTCCACCCGCATGCCCTGACCGTGCCCGACCACCCGCAGCGCGCAGGTGCGGTTGTCCACACCCCAGCGCAGCGCCGTCGGGGCGAACGAGCCGGGCTGGTAGCGCTTGTAGGAGTTGATGTTGGGGGCGAAGAGCAGGCTGAACTCCCGCATGGTGGCGAGCAGCCCGGCGAGCACCCGCTGCCCGGTCGACGACAGCTGCGCCGGCCCGTCACCGAGCATCGCCGACGAGCCGGACCGGTCCCGCAGCGAGAAGTGGATGTGGCAGGAGTTGCCCTCCCGCTCGTTCGGCTTGGCCATGAAGGTGATCGCCATCCCCTCCTGGGCGGCGATCTCCTTCGCGCCGTTCTTGTAGATCACGTGGTGGTCGGCGCAGGCCACCGCCTCGTCGTACCGGAAAGCGATCTCGTGCTGACCGAGGTTGCACTCACCCTTGGCGCTCTCCGGGGTGAGCCCGGCGGCGGCCATCTCGGTGCGGATCCGGCGCAGCAGCGGCTCCACCCGGGCGGTGCCCAGCAGCGAGTAGTCCACGTTGTACTGGTTGGCCGGGGTGAGGTCGCGGTAGCCGCGCCGCCAAGCGTCCTCGTAGGAGTCGCGGAACAGCACGAACTCCAACTCGGTGCCCGCGTACGCGGTCAGCCCGTGCTCGGCCAACCGGTCCAGTTGCCGGCGCAGGATCTGTCGGGGCGAGGCGACCACGTCACCGGAGCCGTCGAGCCAGGCCAGGTCGGCCAGCAGCAACGCGGAGCCCGGCTGCCAGGGCATCCGGCGCAGGGTGGCGAAATCCGGCACCATCGCGAAGTCGCCGTAGCCGCGTTCCCAGCTCGACATCGCGTACCCGTCGACGGTGTTCATGTCGACGTCGACGGCGAGCAGGTAGTTGCAGCCCTCGCTGCCGTGCTCGGCCACCTGGTCGAGGAAGAAGGGCGCGTGGAACCGTTTGCCCTGCAACCGGCCCTGCATGTCGACCAGGGCCAGCACGACCGTGTCGATCTCACCGTCGGCGACGGCGACCCGCAGTTGTTCCAGCGTGAACGGGGCTTTCCTCATTCGCGGGCCTCCATCACCAAGGTCTACTGGCAAACCGGATCACCGTCAATGCCCCCGGCGGCGAGGATGGCAAACCTGGAGGGACGGCAGCGCCGGGTGCGGGTCAGGCCGGGCCGTCGGCCGGCGCCGAGGTCGCCCGCCGCCTGCCTAATTGCGTTGCCGTCCGGGCGCCCCGCCCCGCATCCTGGACCGGTGACCAGGCCCGATCAGGGCCCACCCCGGGCGCTCGGACCGCCCGACACGGTGGCGCGGGGCACGCCTCTCTCTCACGTACGGCGATCCGCCGTACCCGACAGTGCCCCGCGCCCCCCGCTTCCGCCGGAAGGCCGATGGCCGGATCGGTCAGGTCAGCAGGAGGCCGGCCACCCAGAGGGCCGCGACGAGCAGGCCGGCCGCGAACTCCACCAGCATCGACAGGCCGGCAGCCTTCAGGGCCTGCACGGTGGACGGCCACGCCAGCTGGTTGCTGCCCAGCCGCAGCCGTTCCGCCGCCCACACCCCGCCCACGAAGCCGAGCACCAACCCGACGACCGGCACCACGAAGAACCCGACGATGCCGAGCACCCCACCGGCGAGCAGCGTGGACGTCGGCACACCGGTGCGTTTCAGGTTCCGGCCCGGCCACGCGTACTTGATCACGGCGCCGCCCCCGGCGACCAGAGTGGCGGCGGCGAACACCGCCCAGCCACCCAGACCGGCCCCGCCGAAGACCGCCCAGACCAGCACACCGCCCCAGCACAGCGGCAGCGCGGGCAGACCGGGCACCACGACGCCGGCCAACCCGGCCACGATGGCCAGCCCGGCCACCACGGTCACCACCGTCTGCGAGTCCGTCAGGTCCACGCCGCCGCCCCTCCGCCGCCCAGCCGAGCGGTGATCACGTCGGCCGGGGCCGGCGCACCGAAGTACCGGCCCTGACCGGTGTCGCACCGCAGCGCCCGCAGCCGTTCCGCCTGCACCCCGGTCTCCACCGCCTCGGCCGTCACCCACAGCTCCAGGGCGTGCGCCAACCGGACCAACGCGTCGACGATCCGTTCGTCGCGGTGGTCGGCCACCGCGTCGGCCCCGTCCGCGCGGATGCCCTCGACGAACGGACCGGCGAGCTTCAGACAGTGGATCGGCAACCGACGCAGGTACGCCAGGTTGGAGTACCCGGTGCCGAAGTCGTCCACGGCCAACCGAATCCCGAGCGCGGCGAGCCGGTGCAGGCTGCGCAGGGGCTCACCGGCGCTGCCCATCACGGCGCTCTCGGTCAACTCCAGTTGGAGCAGCTCCGCGGGCAGCCCACTGGTCTGCAACGCGTCGGCCACCGTGTCCACGATGGCCGGGTCGTCGGCCTGCCGGGCGGCCAGGTTGACGCTGACCACCAGTCTGGCGTCCGGGAACTCCCGCCACCACCGTTCGGCGTCCGCGCAGGCCCGCCGCAGCACCCACTCGCCGAGCCGGACGATCAGGCCGGTCTCCTCGGCCAGGCCGATGAACCGGTCCGGCCCGATCAGGCCCAGCTCCGGGTGCTCCCAGCGGACCAGCGCCTCCACCGCGAGCATGGTGCCCTCCAGCAGCGACACGATCGGCTGGTAGTGCAGCACGAACTCGCCCCGGTCCAGTGCGGCGGGCCCCGG